>NZ_VOHA01000024.1 GCF_007859315.1 Reyranella sp. CPCC 100927 | reverse complement strand
GCCACGCGCTCGGGTGCCGGCCGCGGTGCGGCGGCGGGTGGCGGTGGCGTCTCCGGCCGCGGCGGCGGCGCCATGCGTTCCGGCGCCTTGGGCATAGCCGTCGGTGGCGGCGCGACCTTCTCTGGTGGTTTCGCCGGCGCAGTCGGCGGCGGCCCCACACGCTCAGGCGCTTTCGGGCCAACACTCGGCGGCGCGGTGGGTGTACCCGGCTCCTTCGGTGTCGCTTGCGGGCCCGGTCCACGCTCGCGCAGCGGCGGCAGATCGGGTCGCCCCGGCGGGCTTACTTTTTCCTCCGGCCGCGGCGGCACGCCTGGCCCCTTGGCCGGCGGCACCGCGCCGGTCGGCGGCAAGCGCTTGTCGTCGGGCTGGCCCGGCCTGGGACCCGCAGCCGGGGGTAACGCTGGCGGGCTGTCCGGACGATCGGGCACGCGTGCGCTCTTGGGGCCCGGTGCGGCCGGACGCTCGGACCGCTCGGGACGGCCCAGGGTCGGCATGTCGCCCAACGTCGTGCGGTTTACGACAGGCGCCGGCGCCTTGGTATCGGGGCCCCTGGCATCGGGCAGGCGCTTGTCCGGCGTGCGGTTTGGCAACACCGGCGGCGCCGCCACGGGCGCCACATCCGCCTTCACCAGATGGTCACCCTGCACTCTCAGCGCGGCGCGGTTCACCGGCCGCGCCTTCTCGAAGACCTCGGTCGGCACGACGGTGGCGTAGCGCTGGTTGGCGTACGTCCAGCGTTCATCATCGCGCCGGTCGTCACGACGATCCTTCCAGCGCGCGACATAGTCGGTGCGACGCTCGATCTCCGTGACGTTGGTAACGTTGGTCACGTTGATGTTGCGGATGTACGTGCGGTTGGTCGTGTACGGCGGCACATAGACTTCGCGCGGCCCCAGCGGGAACCAGCCGACCGCCGGACCGCGGCTGCCGACGGTGAACTCGGCGATGGTCGCACCAACGAAGCCCACGACCGCCGGGGCGTAGACCGGCCGCGCCGTGCGTGCCGGCGGCACCCAGCTCCAGCGGTTGTTGAACATCACCCAGCGGCCATAGTGGAACGGCGCGAAACCCCACGGCGCATCGTCGATCCAGGTCCAGCCCCAGGGGCGCACCCACGCCCAATGGCCATGACGATAGGGCGCCCAACCCGACGGCACCGCACGCGGCACCCAGACCTGGCCGTAGTCGCCGCCGGGGACCCACTGGCCGTAGGCATCGAGGTCCTCGTAACCCGTGACCGTGTTGGCAATGTATTGCGACGCCGGGCGATAGATGATCTGGCGGTCGCGCGCCGCCCACTCCGGCGGCATCGGCGGCGGCGCCAGGCGCTGGGTCGAAAACACGACGGGCGTCGTGCCCGTCACCAGCCCGATCTCGCCGGCCTGCACGGCGAGGACACTGCCGTTGGCGTCGACGAACTGCGCCGCGCCGCTGCGCACGCCGATGCGGGTGGGATCGTCCGTGGTGCCGGCCTCGATCAGGTAGTCGCCATCCGCCATCAACCGCACGGTGCCGCGCGGCGTCAGGATGTCGACAGGCCGCTCCGATGCGACGCCCGACATCCGCACGTCGATGCGGCCTTGTGGCAGGCGCAGCCGGAACTGATCATCGTCCAGTGCCAGTGCATCGATCTCAGTGGCGCCCTGCAGGCGCACGCGCATGCCGGCCACCACCATTTCGGCGCGGCCGTTGGGCTCGGTCCACAACGCGCCGCCGGTGGTGAACGGATAATTCAGCACCGCGGGTGACCAGCGCGCCTCGTCGCCGTCGTGATAGGACGCCGTGCCGGCGACATAGCTGATACGGCCGACACGGGCCGGCGGATCGGCCTGGGCCAGGGCGTTGCCGGCCATGGCCAGCACGGCAAGCCCGAAACAAGCGGCAAACGCCGCACGCAACCAGCGCTGCATGGTGCCTCCTGGAGACCGGCCTCGACGTGAAAACGTCACCGCAAAGAGCCAGTTCCCCATGTCAGATACGACTGGTGTTGTGTCGAACCGGGGGCATCCCGCGGCGGCTCCGGGGTGTTTTCGTGATGAAGTGTGGCGAAATGGCCCGAGAGCTTGGTTGCAGCGATGGCGAGATCACCGCTACGGTAGTCGCGAGGGGGAGCGGTCGATGAAGGTTGTCTATTCCGACAAGCACGCGCTGCACGATCCGGCGTTCTTTCTCGTGCGTGGTGAGCGCCGGGACAGCGCCGAGAAGCCCGGACGGGCCGACATCCTGCTGAAGGCCGCGCGCGAGGACGGCCACGAAATCGTGGCCCCGGCCTATACCGGGCTGGTGCCGGTGCTGGCGATCCATACGCCCGAATACGTCGATTTCCTCCAGGTGGCGCAGCGCGAGTGGCGCGCGCTCGAGGGCGCCGGCCCCGAGGTGATCCCCAATGTGCATCCGGTGCGCTATCGCGGCACCTACCCGCGCGCGATCGCCGGTCGCGCCGGCTGGCACCAGGTCGATGGCGCCTGCCCGATTGGTTCCGGCACCTGGGAGGCCGCGCTGGCAGCCGCTCAGGTCGCCGTCACCGCGGCGCAGATCGTGATGGACGAGACCCGCACCGGTGCCGCCACGCCGATGGCTTACGCGCTGTGTCGGCCGCCGGGCCATCACGCCTATGCCGACATGGCCGGCGGCTTCTGCTTCCTGAACAACACCGCGATCGCCGCCCAGCACCTGCGCACCGAGCACCAGCGCGTCGCCATCCTCGATATCGACGTGCATCACGGCAACGGCACGCAAGGCATCTTCTATGCCCGCAGCGACGTGCTCACCGTCTCCATCCACGCTGATCCAGCCGACTACTATCCCTTCTTCTGGGGGCATGCGCACGAGCGCGGCGAAGGTGCCGGTGAAGGCAGCAACTTCAACCTGCCGCTGCCGCTGGGCAGCAGCGATGCCGTCTGGCTCGCTGCCGGCGAACGCGCGCTGGAGCGCATCCGCACCTTCGCGCCCACGGCGCTGGTCGTGGCCCTGGGCCTCGATGCCTCCGAGCACGATCCGCTGCAGGGCCTGAAGGTCACCACATCAGGCTTCGGCCGCATGGCAGCGCTGATCGCGGCGCTGAAGCTGCCCACGGTGCTGGTGCAGGAAGGCGGCTACCTCGGGCCCGAGCTGGGCGACAATTTGATGGCCGCGCTGCGCGGGTTCAGCGCATCCTGATCAACCGGCCGTCGGCGCCGCCGGAAAGTCGGCAATCGCCCGCAGGATGTCGTCGGGCGTGACCAGACCGGTGATCGTCCCAGCCGTATCCACCAGCAACGCCATCTGCACCGACGCGCGGCGCAGGCGTTCCATCACGTCGAGCACGCTGGCGGTATCCGGCACGACGACCGGCTCGTGCAGGGTGCGAGCGGGATCGACCGCGCCGCGCTCCATCAGGCCGGCCAGCATGTCCCGGGTGAGCGCCATCCCGAGCACCGCATCGAGCCTGCCGCGTGCCACCGGAAAGCGGGAACGGCCAGCCGTCAGCACGATGCGACGCACGTCCGCCTCTGGCGCCTCGATGTCGAGCCAGACGACCTCATCACGCGGCGTCATGATGCTGTGCGCCGGCTGGTCCGCCAGCATGATCACGCTCTTCACCATCGCGCGCTCCTGCGGCTTGAAGACCTGAGCGGCGTCTGACGCCGCGACCAGCGGCGCGACGGCATCGTCGATGCCCGGCGCCGGGCTTCGGCTGCCCAACAGGCGCAGCACGACAGCCGCGGCGCGCTCGCGCGGCCGGATCGTCGCCAGTTGGCGTCGTCGGTTGCGGCGGCCGATCTGGTTGAGGGCTTCGATCAGGATCGAGAAGGTGATGGCCGCATAGAGATAGCCCTTGGGGATGTGAAAACCGACGCCCTCGATCGCCAGGCTGAAGCCGATCATCAGCAGAAAGCCCAGGCAAAGGATCACCACCGTGGGATGCGCACCGATGAAATCCATCAAGGGGCGGCTCGCCACCATCATCACCAGCACGGCGATGACCACGGCCGTCATCATCACCGAAAGCTCCCGGACCATGCCGACGGCCGTGATCACCGAATCGAGCGAAAAGATCGCATCGAGGACGACGATCTGCACGATCACCTGCCAGAAAACAGCGGGTGCCGTGCCCGACGGCCGGTTCTCGGCCGCCCCTTCCAGGCGCTGGTGCAGCTCCGTCGTCGCCTTGAACAGCAGGAAGAGCCCGCCGCCGATCAGAATCAGGTCGCGGCCGGAGAATGCGATGTCCAGCACGTGAAAGAGTGGCGCCGTCAGCGACGCGATCCAGGCGATCCCGGCCAGCAGGGCCAACCGCATGAACAGCGCCAACCCCAGCCCCAAGAGCCGCGCCTTCTGGCGGCGTTCCGGCGGCAGGCGGTCGGTCAGGATCGCAATGAAGACCAGGTTGTCGATGCCCAGCACGATCTCGAGCACGACAAGAGTGCCAAGGCCGAACCAGGCCGTGGGATCGGCCATCCAGTCGAACGCCATCATCGGTCTCTCGGATCGGAACGCGGCGGTGGCGTGCCGTCAGTGCGGGTTGCACAAGTCCGGTGCCCAACGCTTCAATGCCAGATGGCGAGCCTCGGTTCCGCATGCCTGCCGTTCTGTCCCTGCCGGTTGACCGGTCTTGGCCTGCCGCGCCTTAATCGGGGCAACATCGCACGGCCTGCGCATGAATGAACACGCATCCAGAGATCAGCGTCCGGCCCCTCTCGCACGGGCCGCAGCGCTGGCGCCCGCGCTGGCAGCCGCCGCCGACGCGATCGAGCGTACGCAGCGCATCCCCGAACCGCTGCTGTCGGCGCTGCATGAGTCGCGTCTGTTCCGCATGCTGCTGCCGCGCTCGGTCGGCGGCGATGAGGTCGAGCCTTGGGTCTACCTGGGCGCCGTCGAAGAAGTCGCGCGCCACGATGGCTCGGTCGCCTGGAATATCTTCGTCGGCAACAGCTCGGCATTGATCGCCCCCTTCGTACCCCTGGCGACGGCGCACACGATCTATGCCGACCCGCGCACCATCATCGCCTGGGGGCCGCCCAACAGCTGCCGTGCGCAGGCAGCGCCCGGTGGCTACCGCGTCAGCGGCCGCTGGGATTTCGCCTCGGGCTGCCGGCAGGCGAACTGGATGGGCGTGCATTGCCTGGTCGAGGAGGCCGACGGATCGCTGCGCCTGAACCGGGCCGGGCGGCCGACGATGCGCACCCTGCTCTTCCCGGCCGAACAGGCCGAACTGCTCGACACCTGGAACGTGATCGGTCTGCGCGGCACGGCCAGCAACTCCTACACAATCAGCGACATCTTCGTGCCGGAGGCGTTCAGCGGCACGCGCGAGGATCCGGCGCTGCGGTCCGAGTCCGGACGGCTCTACGCCTTCACCATGCAGGGTCTCTACGCCGTGGGCGTCGCCGGTGTCGGACTCGGCATCGCGCGCGCCATGCTGGACGCCTTTGTCGACCTCGCCACCCGCAAGGCACCGCGCAACCTCGGCCGGCTGGCCGACAGCGCCACGGTGCAATCCGGCGTCGCGCGGATGGAGGCCCGGTTGGGCGCGGCGCGCGCCTATCTGACAGAGACGCTGTCGTCGATCTGGGCAACGGCGGGCACCGAAGCGCCCATCGACGTGCCCGCCCGGGCACGCGTGCGGCTGGCCTGCACGCACGCCATCCAGACCGCCGAAGCGGTGGCCAACCATGCCTACAAGGCGGCCGGCACCGACGCGATCTTCCTCGGCACCGCCTTCGAGCGCCGTTTCCGCGACATGCACACGCTCTCCCAGCAGATCCAGTCGCGCCCGTCGCATTTCGAGGCGGTCGGCCAGATCCTATTGGGCATCGAACCGAGGGGACCGTTCCTGTAGCGCTCAATCGCCGCCACGGCCGCCGATCACGATCACCGTCGGCTTGGCCGGCAATGTCGCCTTGCTGACGTCGATGGTGCGGCCGTCGGGCCATACCGCCGCGTAGCTGTCGGCCACGATACCTAAAAAGCGATCGACCTGCAGGCTGCCCCAGTAGTGCATGGGCAGCACGACCTGCGGCTGGATCTGCTTGATCACCTCGGCCATCAGCGGCACGCCCATGGTGTAGGAGCCGTCGATCGGCACCATCAGCACGTCGATCCGGCCGAGCTGCTCGAGATGCTCCTTCTCCAGGCGATGATGCAGGTGGCCGAGATGGGCGATGCACAGATCGCCGATGCGGAAACCAAAGATCGAGTTGCCGTTCTGCCGCACGCCGCCATAGTCGCGCGCGTTGGTCGGCACATTCCAGACCTGGACATCGCGCAGCGTGACGTCGTGCGTCATCAGGTCCCGGCCACCCTCGGCCCAGCCGCGCAGCACGTGCGTGACCCCGGGTTCGATATCGTCGGTGAAGTGCGTGCCGTGCGCATTGTTCATGGTGACGATATCGGGCCGCCGGCCATAGCCGTTCAGGCCGTTGTAGTCGGTGATCACCCGCACCCCTTGCGGGGTCTCGATCAGGAAGCTGGCGTGACCGACGAAAGTGATCCGTGCCGCGCTTGCGGCAGCGTTCTGTACCAGCAGGTTTCCCAGACCGGCCTGATGGATCAGCGGCGCACCCTGTGCGACGTTTTTTGTGCATCTGGCCAACGCGGCCGGCGCCAGCGCGACAGCAAGAACCGCCAGCGCACAGGCCAACATGGAGCGGGCATAGGTGAGGCGCACGGAAACCTCCTGGACTTCCTGAGTACGATGCCCGCGCGACGCAACATCAGCAACGGCCGCGGTTCCGAAACTCGCATCAGCACGATATCCGCTCCATGCGCATGGCGGATGATCACGTTTTATTGTGGCTAGTGGACTGCCCCCGGCACCGTCTATCCACCACTCCTTGCAATCGTAGGCCGCAAGATCAACCATGCCGACCAAGCGAGCCGGCCGTACTTCTTGTCCACGGTTTCGGAGTGCTCGCAAAAACAAACTGGCAGCTTGTGTTTTGGGGGATCGCGTGTCCGCAGATCAAGACATCACTCGGGTGAATCGCCTCAAGAAAATCCTCATCATGGGCTTGCCGGGAGCCGGCAAGACAACCTTGGCAACGGCCCTCAAGGCCCGGCTGAATGCTGTTCTGTTCAATGCGGACGAAATTCGTCAGAACATCAATCGCGATCTCGGGTTCTCGCTGGAGGATCGGATCGAGCATGCGCGACGCATGGGATGGCTTTGCGATCAGGTCACGACAACAGGTGCCTACGCGATTGCCGATTTCATCTGCCCCACGCCGGAGACGCGGGCCGCGTTCCTGGCAGGCGGCGACGCCTTTATCGTATGGGTGGATCGCATCGAAGCCGGACGTTTCAGCGATACGAACCAGATCTTTGTCCCGCCCGACCATTGCGACGTCCGCGTCACGCCGAGCGGAACGGCTGAGTACTGGGCCGAGCGGGTCGCCGAACGCGTCCGCCCTGTGTTCGATCCCAGGAAGCCGACAGCTCTTTTCATTGGGCGATTCCAGCCCTTCCACGGCGGTCATCTGGCGCTTGTCCGCGAGGGATTGCACCGCGTCGGCCAGGCGTGCGTCGCCGTCAGGAATACCGGTGGTCTGGATGACAGCAATCCATTCGACTTCGAACAGGTACGCGCACGCATCGAGCATGCTCTGCGGATGTATGAAGGGCGCTTCATCATCACGCCGTTGCCCAATATCACGCATGTCTTCTATGGCCGCGACGTGGGCTATGTCGTTGAGCGGATCGAACTTGACGCCAAAATAGAAAGTATATCGGCCACAAAGATTCGAGATCTTATGAAATCACGCCACGGTACTTAGGAAGCTCACCACCATACCCCCGATTCCGGGAATAAGTTCATCGACAATACTCCTTGCAATATTCCAAAATATACGAAGACTACATGTACTGCCTGAATATGCTTGCGTAGCATCACTTTGTAGCGCGTTGCGGCGTCACGCGTACATCTTTGTGAAAGCCCAACAGAATGAACGACCTGGAAAAGCGCTTTCCTGGGGTGCGATTCTACAACCCGACTCTGACAGAGGTGCAAGCGGATGTTTCGATCGGCGCCGGCACCCGCGTCGGTTCCTTCACTCTGATACACCAAGGGGTCGTCATCGGATCCGCCACGACAATCGGGTCGCACTGCAACATTTGCGCCAGCAGGATCGGTGACCGCGTTTCCATCCAAACGGGCTGTCACATCACGCGCGGCGTGGTGGTCGAGGATGAGGCTTTTCTGGGTCCGGGCGTCATCACCCTGAACGATACGCTGAAAGGTGATCATCCGATGGCCTACCCTCGCATCTGTCGCGGCGCCAAAGTGGGCGGCGGCACCGTCATTCTGCCCGGAGTGACGATCGGAGAGGGAGCCATCGTAGGCGCCGGCAGTGTCGTCAGATGCGACATTCCGGCGGGCAAGACGGTATTGGGTAGCCCCCTGCACATCGTCCGCAGCGGAGCACATCGTTCCGTGGCAAGGACATCAGAGTAGACCAACGCTTGGCCGGAGTAGTGCGCTTCATGCCCGACGCTCAGTCTCGCCGTCTTCGGATCCTACTGACCAACAACACATTGGCGTGGCGGGCAGGCTCGGAGATGTACGTCCGGGATATGGCTCTTGCGCTGATGAAGCGCGGACACTTCCCGGTTGCCTACAGTTCCATCCTGGGAGACGTCGCGCAGGAGCTGCAGCGGGCGACGGTGCCAGTCATCGATGATCTGACGGCGCTGCGAGAGCCGCCCGATATCATCCATGGGCAACATCATCTCGACACGATGACCGCCGTTCTCCACTTCCCGACGACGCCAGCGATCTTCGTCTGTCACGGCTGGATTCCATGGGAAGAGCTGCCGCCAGTGTTTCCAAGCATCATGCACTACGTGGGCGTCGATGATTTGTGCCGCGAACGGTTGGCGACGACGATGGGCCTGTCCGCTGTCGATCTGTCCGTCATTTACAACTTCGTCGATCTTGAGCGCTTTGCACTTCGGGCAACCTGGCGGGACAGCCCCCGGTCCGCATTGATCTTCGGCAACACCGCCGGAGACAACCCACGCACGCACGCCATCAAGTCGGCCTGCGCTCGGGCCGGAATCGAGCGGGTCGATATTGCCGGTTCGGGAGCCGGCAACTCGATACCCAATCCTGAACACATTCTCGGCGACTACGACGTCGTGTTCGCCAAGGCCCGCTGCGCTCTGGAAGCGATGGCCTCCGGTGCCGCCGTGATCGTGGCAGACCATGCCGGCCTCGGCGGCATGGTGACGATGGCCAATGTCGCGCAGATGCGGTCCCTCAATTTCGGGGTGCGCACCATGCAAGCAGCGCCTGTCACCGAAGAGACCGTGCTCGATGAGTTGAAGCGCTATGACGCACGCGATGCACGCCAAGTCAGCGCCTGGATTCGCGCCGAGGCGGACATGTCATCGGCGGTAACGCGCTGGCTGTCGCTCTACGAGACCGTCATGGCGCGCTGGCAGGCCGCGCACCATTGTGCGCTTTCCGCCAACTTTCAGGAGCAGTCCGTTGCGGCATCGCGGTATCTGCGGTCACTGGCGACGGTGCTCAAGGCGCGAAACGACGCTGAATATCGATCGTGGCAGGCGACTCTGGCGCAGACCCAGCTGGCCCAGCAGCTATCGGCTCGCGAGACCGAACTGGCGGCGCGGACGCATGAGGCTGCCGAATTGGCCCAACAGCTTGCTGTCCGCGATGCCGAACTGAATGCCCGAGCGCACGAGGCAGCAGCTGCTCAGGCAGATCTCTTGCAGCGCCTCAGCGCCAAGGAGCAAGAAGCCGTCACAGCAAAAGCCGATCTGAGTGCGCTCGATGCGCAGCTCAAGGCGATCCTTTCCTCCAGTACATGGCAAGTCGCCAACCGGTACGGGAAGATACGGGCATGGTTTCGCCGATCCTAGAAACCATGCCCAGCGACACGATTCGCGTCGCGATCATCGGCCTGGGCAAGATGGGCACGCTCCATCTGCATACTTGTCAGCGGCTTCCCGGACTATCAGTCAGCGCCGTCGTCGACAGCGATCCACAGAAAGAAGCCGTCGCCCAATCACGCGGCGTGCCTTTCTTCCGGACTTGCGATGACCTTCCCGGCCAGGTCGACGCCGCAATCGTTGCGACGCCGGCGAACGAACATGTCGCCTGCGCCACGTTCCTGGCGGCGGCGCGAATTCATTGTCTGGTCGAGAAGCCGCTGGCAATGAACGTCGCGGACAGCAAACGGCTGGTCGCCATCGCCGCCCAGCACCGGGTCGTATTGGCGGTTGGCCACAGCGAGCGCTTCAACGTCGGCGTCAGCCATGCCCGCAAGGCCCTGGCGACCAACGTCCGGCACATGGAGGTCTTTCGCATGGCACCATGGTCGGCCGCGAGCGCGGTCGGCGTGGACGTTGTCCAGGACCTGATGATCCACGATCTTGACTGGGTCGTTCACGGCCTCGGTGAGATTCCACGGAACGTCAAAATCCGCAACGCCCAGTGGCACAAAGGGAAACTGGCCTGCGTGAGCTGCACGTTGGACTTTGCGAGCGGAAGACGAGTGGGCCTGACAGCCAGTCACCTCGCCAGAGCCCGGTTGCGCGAAGCCCTGCTTTACCTCGACGACGGCGCCATCGACACCATCAATCTCGATGCCATGCCAACAGGGTCCGACGCACTGACATTGCAGATACGCGCGTTCCTTGCCGCCATCAACGGCAAGACATCCGGTATCGCCACCGGCCGGGAGATCCTTTCGGCAATGGCGCTGAGCGACAGCATCAGAGCCAACTGCGAGGGCACAAGATGCGCCGGCGCCGAAACGCTCGGGTAACCCCATGACGGCGCCGGTTATCCCGTTCGCCGACATTGTCGCGGATTGGTCCCCGATCAAGCAGGACGCATTGAGCCGTATCGCACGGATCTTCGATCACGGTCAGTTCATCATGGGCCCCGAGGTCGCCGAACTCGAGGATCGCCTGGCCACGGAGATCAACGTCGGCCACGCCATCTCATGCAGTTCGGGCACCACGGCCCTGCAGATCGCCCTCATGGCGCTCGACGTGCGCCCAGGCGACGAGGTGATCCTGCCGGCATTCACGTTCGCCGCGCCGTTGGAATGCGTTCTGTTGCTGGGCGCAACGCCTGTTCTGGCGGATATCGATCCGGATACCTGCCTCATCGACCTCGACGCGGTCGCAGCCCTGATCGGTCCCAAGACCCGTGCCATGATCGGCGTGTCGCTTTACGGACGACCAGTCGATTTCACACCGCTCCAACCTCTCGTCGCGCGCCGTGAAATCGCGATCATCGAAGACGCCGCGCAGAGTTTTGGCGCTTCGCTGCACGGCAAATCGAGCGGCGGACTCACCATGATCGGATGCACGAGCTTCTTTCCGACCAAGCCACTCGGTGCCGCCGGTGATGGCGGCGCGTTGTTCACCGATGATTCGGCGGTGGCGCAGCGCAGCCGTGAGATCCGCGACCACGGTCAGTGCGGCAAATACAACCATGTCCGCCTGGGGATCAACGGCCGCCTCGATTCCATCGCATGCGCTGCCCTGCTGGCGCGTCTGGATACTGCACGGCCAGCAATCGCGCAGCGCCGGGCCATTGCGCGACGCTACGACGTCCTCTTCCAAGGGGCTGCCCGACGCGGACAGCTGCTGCTTCAGCCCGTTCTGGAAGACGGCGAGTCAGCCTGCGCGCAATACGTAGTCCAGATCGAACGCCGAGAGGACGTCATCCAGGACATGCTGCAGGCCGGCATTCAGGTGGCAGTGCACTACCCCAAAGCCCTGCATCAACAACCCGCCTATCGCGACCGGGTGTCCTTCACGACGCTGGCCAATGCGGAGCTGGTGGCCCGACGCGCGCTCTGTCTGCCGATATACCCAACTCTGACAGAGGCGCAGCAGGAACGCGTTGCTTCGACGCTCGTTGCGATACTGGACCGGCTGGCCCGATGAGCGATGCACTCCCACGCCGTGCTCCGCCCTTTCCCGTCATTGTGGGCGTTCCGCGGTCCGGCACGACCTTGCTGCGCCTCATGCTGGATGCGCACCCCGAACTGGCAATTCCCCCGGAAACGGGGTTTCTCATGGAGCCGCAAATTGCGGGCGCCACCGCAGCGGACGTCATCGCGCGGCTGATGATGGACTATCCTGTTGGAGCATCCGCCTGGCGCGATTTCGGCATCGAACGCGACATCTTCCTCAGGTCGGTACAACGCCTTCACGCCGGAGCTCGCCTGCCCGATATCTTGCGGCTTTTCTACCGGCTGTACGCGGAGAAACACGCAAAGCCGCGCAGCGGCGACAAGACACCACTCTATGTGATGCACATGCGAACCGTCGCCGCTGTGCTGCCCGAAACGCGCTTCGTCCATATCGTGCGCGACGGCCGCGATGTCGCCCTGTCGTGGAGCAAAACCTGGTTTGCTCCCAGCCGGGATCTGCCCGAGTTGGTTGGTCGCTGGGCCGCCATGATCCGCCACGCACGCGCTGAAGCGGACGGGCTTCTTTACTTGGAAGTACGGTACGAAGACCTGATTCGAGAACCGGCAGCGACGTTGGCGCGGATCTGTCGCTTTATCGAACTCGATTACGCCGGGGAGATGCTGTCGTACTATCGACGGTCGGCCGACCGCCTGAGCGAACATGGGGACCGATTCGCAGCGGACGGCGCCCTCATCGTCAGCCATGCACAGCGGTTACAACAGCAATGGCGAACGGGTTTCCCGCCGCTACAGGAACGGATCGATGCCTGGAGGACCGATATGTCGCCAGAGCAGGCTGCACTTTGCGCCCAGCGAGCCGATGGACTCCTCGACCCGACGTCGTAGGATCAGCCTCAGCCTCGAAGCCTTTACCTAATCCAACCGCTTCCCCAGCCGACCGGCGAGATCCTGGATGTACTGCCAGGCGACGCGGCCGGAGCGGGCGCCGCGTGTGACCGACCATTCGACCGCTTCCTTGCGCAGGGTCTCGGGATCGATGTCCAGCCCATAGCGACGGACATAGCCCTCGATCATCGCGAAATAGGTCGGCTGATCGGCGTTGTGGAAGCCCAGCCACAGGCCGAAGCGGTCCGACAGCGAGACCTTCTCCTCCACCGCCTCGCTGGGATTGATGGCAGTCGACCGCTCGTTCTCGATCATGTCGCGCGGCATCAGGTGGCGGCGGTTGGACGTGGCATAGAACAGCACGTTGTCCGGCCGCCCCTCGACACCGCCCTCCAGCACCGCCTTCAGCGACTTGTAGGCCGCATCCTGGCCGTCGAAGCTGAGATCGTCGCAGAACAGGATGAAGCGCCGCGACGCCGGGCGCAGCACGCTCAGCAACGCCGGCAGCGACGGGATGTCCTCACGATGGATCTCGACCAGCGCCAACGGACCGGGCGTGCCGCCCAGCGTGGCATTCACGGCAGCATGCACAGCCTTGACCAGGGAGCTTTTGCCGCAGCCACGAGCCCCCCACAGGAGGGCGTTGTTGGCCGGCAACCCACGCGCGAAACGCAGCGTATTGTCCTGCAGGATATCCTTCTGCCGCTCGATGCCCTGCAGCAGACCGATATCGACGCGATTGACGTCGGGGATCGGCTCCAGCACGCCGCTCGCATGCCAGACGAACGCATCGGCGGCCATCACGTCGAGCGGCGGCTTGGCCGGCGGGGCCAGCCGTTCAAGTGCCTCGGCGATGCGCAGCAGCAGCGGTTCCAGCGGTTCGGTCATGTCGAGGCCTGTGCATGGGGGTCGGCGAAGGGCCGGCAACCTAACGATAAACCCTTGAAGCCGAAAGCGATTTCGCCGGTTCATTCGGCTCCCGGCTGGACCGTCTTGCGCGTTGCAAAGCGGTTACGCGTGGGTATAGTCCGGCGTCCTTTTCGCACCCCCGCCACCATAAGGCCGGGATCACCGCCCACAGACAGGAGCGCGGCATGTTTATTTCGGAGGCGCACGCCCAGGCAACCGGCGGCGGCGGTGGGGGGTTTGGCGGATTTGAGCAGATCCTGCCGCTGATCCTGATTTTCGTGGTGTTTTATTTCCTGCTGATTCGTCCCCAGCAGAAGAAGATGCGCGAGCACCGCGAGATGTTGGGCGGCGTCAAGCGCGGCGACCGGGTGGTCACCGGCGGCGGCATCATCGGGCTGGTCACCAAGGTGATCGGCGACAACGAGGTGCAGGTCGAGATCGCCGAGAACGTGCGCGTGCGCGTAGCCAAGAGCACGATCTCGAACATCCTGGCCCGGGGCGAGCCGGTGAAGGGCGCCAAGGACGACGATTCCACTGAAAAGCCGCTGCTCGAAAGCAAGTCCAGCGACGGCCCGGTCAGCTCGGGCGGTGGCGGCCTGCTCGGTAGCCTGTTCGGCTTCGGAAAGAAGAAGGAATGACAGCGACCGCACGGCGAGACCTCGCATGCTGACCCTCCCGCGCTGGCAGACCTGGACCATCACCGGGATCACGCTAGTTTCGTTGTTGCTGGCGCTGCCCAACCTGCTGCCGGCATCGGTCCTGAGCTTCCTGCCGCACTGGTACGCCACCAGCGTGATCAACCTGGGCCTCGACCTGCGTGGCGGCGCCCACCTGCTGTTCGACGTCGATGTGCGCAGCGTTGTACGCCAGCGCCTGACGGATCTGTCGGACAGTATCCGTGCCGAATTGCGCAAACAGCAGCTGGCGCTGCGCGAGATCAGCAGCGACGGCACCGCGATCACGGTCAGCCTGCGCGAGGGTACGGACCAGGCCAAGGCTATCGAGGCGATCCGCAACCTGGAAGCGGGTGTGCTTGATGTCACCAGCCCGTCGCCTGGAACCCTGCGCGTGGCTTACACGCAGCAGGAGCTGACGCTGCGGCGGCAACAGGTGCTTGATCAGTCGATCGAAGTGGTGCGCAAGCGCGTCGACGAGACCGGCACCAAGGAGCCGACGATCCAGCGCCAGGGCGACGAGCGCATCCTGGTACAGGTGCCGGGTGTCGAGAACCCGGACGATCTGATCAAGCTGATCAGTACAACGGCGAAGATGGAATTCCGCCTCGAGGGTGTCGGCGCCACGATCCTGCGCCCGACCAAGGAAGGCTGGGACCAGGTCTGGCCCGACCTCGCCAAGAGCGAGCGCTGGCAGAAGGAAAGCAACAAGACGCTGATCGCCGAGGAGATCTGCCGTCGCCAGGCCGCCGCCTGCATGCCGGTCAGCCGCCGGGTCGTGGTCAGCGGCGAGGAGCTGACCGACGCCCAGGCAACGTTTGACCAGCAGACCAACCGGCCGATCGTCAGCTTCCGGTTCACGACCACGGGCGGCCGCGCCTTCTGCCGCGCGACGACCGACAATATCGGCAAGCCGCTGGCCATCGTGCTCGACGAGCGCGTGATCAGCGCGCCGGTGATCCAGTCGGCGATCTGCGGCGGCAGCGGCATCATCACCGGCAATTTCACCACGCAGCAGACCAACGAACTGTCGCTGCAACTGCGGTCCGGCGCCCTGCCCGCGACCTTGACCGTGATCGAGCGGCGTACGGTGGGTGCCGATCTCGGTGCCGACGCCATCCGCGCCGGCACCATTGCCGCCGCCGTCGGCACGGCGCTGGTCGTGTTCTTCATGTTCCTGTCCTACGGGCCGATCTTCGGCGGTTTCGCCAACCTTGCCATGGCGGTGAACCTGATCATGGTGTTCGCCGGCATGTCGGTGCTGGGCGCCTCGCTCACCCTGCCCGGCATCGCCGGCCTGGTGCTGACGGTGGGCATGGCCGTCGACTCCAACGTGCTGATCTACGAACGCGTGCGCGAAGAGCAGAGTCTGGGCCGGCCGCCGATCTCGGCCCTCACCGCCGGCTACGAGCGCGCCATGTCGGCCATCATCGACGCCAACCTCACGACGCTGATCGCCGGCATCCTGATGTTCGGCTTCGGCTCGGGACCGATCAAAGGCTTCGCCACCACGCTGTCGCTGGGCCTGCTGACGTCGATGTTCAGCTCGACGATCTTCACCCGCATGGTACTGGGCCTGTGGCTGCGCTGGCGTCGTCCGCGCGAACTGGTGATTTGAGGCATCGATGTTCAAACCCGTTCGCCTGCTGCCGACCAAGACCAACTTCGACTTCCTCGGCAAGCGCAAGCTGGCGCTGGTGCTGTCGACGATCATCAACATCGCCTCGATCGTGCTGGTGTTCGTCGTCGGCCTCAATTTCGGCATCGACTTCCAGGGCGGCATCGCCATCGAAGCGAAAACCCTGAAGGGAGACGCCGACCTCGCCGAGACCCGCCGCGTCGCCGGCGAGTTGGGCCTGGGCGAGGTGTCCCTGCAGGAATTTGGCGCCAAGGACACGATCCTGATCCGCATCCAGCGCCAGAGAGGCGATGCCGCCTGCGTCGCCAATGCCAGCCGCCTGCTGAGCAAGGCGATGGGCGCGGGCTGGAGCGTGAAGCCGGTAGCCAACACGCAATCGGGCAACCTCGAACTCGCGGCACCGGCGCGGGTCAGCGATGACCAGGCCGCGAAAGTTGCTGCCGCGGTTGGCCTGTCCGAGAACCTGGTGCGTGCGGGAACCTCGCCGATCACTATCGCTCTGGAGCAGGACCAGCGCGACGAATGGTGCCAACAGGTGGCGATCCTGGTGGCCAGAGACGCGCTGACCGGCACCTACGAGTTCCGGCGCACCGAATCGGTCGGTCCCAAGGTTGGCGGCGAATTGCTCAGCACCGGCATCATTTCGGTCGGGCTGGTCCTGCTGGCGATCGCGATCTATGTCTGGGTGCGTTTCGAATGGCAATTCGGTGTGGCCGCCCTGGTCGCCCTGGTGCACGACGTGCTCACCACCGTTGGCCTCTTCGCCATCACCCAGCTGGAATTCAACCTAACGGCGCTGGCGGCCTTGCTGACGATCGCCGGCTACTCGATCAACGATACCGTCGTCGTGTTCGACCGGGTGCGCGAGAACCTGCGGCGCTACAAGAAGCTGTCGCTGATCGAATTGCTCAATGTCAGCACCAACGAGACGCTGGCCCGTACGCTGATGACGTCGGGCACCGTGTTCCTCGCGGTGATGGCCCTGGTGTTGTTCGCCGGCCCGGTGCTCTACAGCTTCTCGATCGCCATGCTGTGGGGCGTGATCGTCGGCACCTATTCGTCGATCTGGATCGCCAATGCCAGCCTGGTCTACATGAACTTCCGGCCCGATCGCGCGCGGGCCGACGATGACGAAAAGGAAAAGGGCGGCGCCACCGACGTTCAGGTGCGCCCCTAGCGCCCGGGAGCTTGGCGGGCCAGAGGCCCGCGTTCCCGGGTCCGGCTGACCCGTTAACTTCGGATGGAGGGACACCATGTCCCTGCCCAGCGACAAGACCCTGCCGACGCCCGACCCGCGCGATCGCCAGCTGATCCAGACCTACGGGCCAGGGCATTTCCGCATCAGCGACGTCGACCACCAGGGCGCGGTGCTGGTGCTGCCGCAGCGCACGACGGCATGGGCGGTCGCCGCGGCGACCGATATCGCGCCGGACAATCTCGCCGTGATCATCGAGGCCTCGCCGCCGGTCGAGGTGCTGGTGGTCGGCTGTGGCGTCAAGGCCGCCTTCATCCCGCCCGCCAGGCGTAACGCGCTCAAGGTCCACGGACTGGTGCTCGAGGTCATGGACACCGGCGCCGCCTGTCGCACCTACAACGTCCTGCTGGCCGAAGGCCGCCGTGTCGCCGCCGCGTTGGTGCCGGTATAAACTGCGACAGGCTACTCGCGCAGCGCACGGCATAGCGGTTCTGTGTTAAGGTACCAGTGGAACTCCATGATGGCCACGCCGTGGAGACATCAATGGCCATGACCAACACGCAGCATTCTGGGTCACTGGCAATACTGACCAGCGGCAAGCCACGCCGACGTGTCCGTCCGTCGATCCAACTCGACCATCACCGTGAGGCGATTCGCGCGATCGTCGCTCGACACCGGGGCACCAACCCCCGTGTATTCGGTTCAGTTCTGCACGGAACCGATACCGAAGAAAGCGATCTCGACCTCTTGGTTGACCCGCATCCTGGGCACCAGATGACGCTCTTCGACCTATCGGCAATGTTTTGTGAAATCGAGGATCTGCTCCAGATTCCGGTCGACGTACAGACGACAGGAGGAATGCCCGCTGAAATTCGAGAGCGGATCGAACGAGAGGCGCAGCCTGTATGAAGGGGACTACGCGCGCCCGACTATGCCTCTCATATGCTCCAGGCAATTGAGCGCATCGAAACTTACACCGCTGCGATGACTGAAGCGGAATTCCTTGCATCCCGGCTTGTGCAAGATGCCGTGATCCGCAACTTCGAGATTATCGGGGAAGCCGCGGGCAACCTTCAGAGGGTGGCGCCCGAGATTGCCGCAGCCCACCCGGAAATACCGGGGCACTTACCCAGAGGCCTGCGGAACTTCCTTGTTCATGTGTACTGGGTCCGTCGATGCATCCAAGGTCTGGAATACCGTGACTGTCGACCTGCCCAGTCTTAAGCGTCAGATAGCGGATCTGTACCAAGAACTCGCAAAGGAAGCCCCAAACGCCAACGGAGACGCCGGTCCGAAGAGAGGTGCGTAGCTATCCAACCGCAGGTCCCACATCATACGCCGACAACCGGAAACTACTCCGCGGCGCGGTCGAATTGCAGTTCGGCGAGGCGGGCGTAGAGGCCGCCGCGGGCGGCGAGTTCGCGATGCGTGCCGCTGTCGACGATGCGGCCCTGGTCCAGCACCACGATCCGGTCGGCCTTCAGCACCGTGGCCAGGCGATGCGCCACGATCAATGTCGTGCGGTTGCGGGTCAACCGATCCAGCGCCGTCTGCACGGCAAGCTCGCTTTCGGCGTCGAGCGCGCTGGTGGCTTCGTCAAGCAGCAGCACATCGGGATCACGCAGGATGGCGCGCGCGATGGCAATGCGCTGGCGCTGGCCGCCCGACAGCCGCACGCCGCGTTCACCGAGGAACGTATCGAGGCCCTGCGGCAAGGCCTCGAGGAACTCCAGGGCATAGGCCGTTTCCGCGGCGGCGCGCACCTCGGCATCGTTGGCCTCGGGCCGACCGTAGCGGATGTTGTCCAGTGCGCTTGCGGAAAACAGCACCGGTTCCTGCGGTACGATCGCCATGCGGGCGCGCAGGTCGGTGAGCCGTACCTGGCTGATGTCGACACCGTCGAGCCGCACCGTCCCGGTCTGCGGGTCGTAGAAACGCAACAACAGGCTGAAGACCGTGGTCTTGCCGGCGCCCGAGGGACCAACCAGCGCGACGCTTTCGCCCGGCGCCACCTGCAGGCCGAAATGCTCGAGCGCGGGCGCGTCGGGCCGCGCCGGATAGCAGAAGCCCACATCCTCGAAAGCAATGGCGCCGCCGCCCGATGACGCCAGCACCACGGGCGCGGCGGGATCGGCCACCGGCGACTGCGTCGCCAGCAGTTCCGCGATGCGCTCGGCGGCACCGGCGGCGCGCTGCAGATCGCCGATCACCTCGCTGATGGCGCCAGCTGAAGCGGCCGAGACCACGGCGTAGAACACGAAGGCCGAGAGATCGCCCGCCGTGATGCGCCCCGACAGCACGTCGTGGCCACCGATCCACAGCAACACGCCGACGGCGCCGAAGACCAGCAGGATGACGATGCCGGTCATGACGGCACGCTGGAAGATCCGGTCGCGTGCGGTACCAAAGGCTGCCTCGACCAGGCCCGTGAAACGCTGCGCTTCGCGCTCTTCGTGGCCGAACGACTGCACTGTGCGGATCGCATCGACCCGCTCGCCGGCATAAGCCGTGACGTCGGCGATGCGCTCCTGCGACAACCGCGACAGGCGGCGCACGCGGCGGCCCAGCACGATGATGGGCACCACCGCCAGCGGCACGACCGCCAGCGCCAGCAGCGTCAACCGCGGGCTGGTGATCACCAGCATGACCGCGCCGCCGAGGAACATCAGCGTGTTGCGGACCGCCACCGAGACCGACGAGCCCACCACCTGCTCGATCAGGGTCGTGTCCGTCGTCAGCCGGCTCATCACATCGCCGGTACGGGCGGTCTCGAACCAGGCCGGACTGAGCTTCAGCACATGGGCAAAGGCGTCGCGGCGCAGGTCGGCCACGACCCGCTCGCCCAGCCAGGACACGAAATAGAAGCGCCCCGCCGAGGCCAGCGCCAGCACGCCGACCGCGACCAGCAGCGAGGCCAGCGCGTAGTCCAGCACATCGGTGCGACCGGCGGCGAAGCCGCGATCGATCAATGCCCGCAGGCAGGCGCCGAACGCCAGGACTGTGCTCGCGGCGACAAACAGGGCCAGCAGAGCCCACGCCACGCGTCCGAGATAGGGCCGCAGGTAGGGCAGCAGCAGCCTCAGCGGCCGCAGGTTGCGCTGCTTGCCGGGTTCGGCCGTATCGACGCTCATGCTTCAGGCCGACCCTAATCCAGGCTGACGGCGATGCTGGTGGCCGCCGCGAGTTCGCCCGCCAGCAGTTCCAACAGGTCCCGCCCCTGCCTGGTGTCGCGCCAGGCGCCCGAAGCTGCATCCTGCGTGAAATGCCAGGCGCCTGATTGCGGTGATGACAGCCACACCTGCTGGGTGGGTGCGTGCTTGTTGATCACGTAGGTGCCGCCGCTCTCGAGGGTAACGTTCAAGACCCCGCCTTCGTAGTCGACCTCGGCGACATCGGCCAGCGCCTCCTCCAGCCGGTCGGCGACACGGTCGAGCAGGCGCGTGGCGGTCACGTCGAAACTGGCGGTCATGGGCGGAGTCACGGCAGGAGGGTGCAAATCCTTGAAAATCAAGGCCTTGCAGCGCCCTATAGCAGGCCAGGACGACGTCAACAAGCGGCGCCGGTCGAGGCAAATCGCAGCGGCTTTTGCGCCCACGACAAACCGCAAGCAATAGCTTGCCCCCCGGCACTGCCTCCTATATAAGGCGCCCCTCGCACGCGGAGAGCCGCCATGAAGCAAGGCATTCATCCTGACTATCACGACCTGACGGTCGTCATGACCGACGGTTCGTCGTTCAAGACCCGCTCCACCTATGGACAGGCGGGCGCGACCTTGCGGCTCGACATCGATCAAAAGACCCATCCGGCTTGGACCGGCGTCAACAAGATCGTGGATCGCGGCGGCCGCATGTCGCGGTTCAAGGAAAAATTCGGCAACATCGGGCTGGCGGCCAAGAAGTAACGGTCGCCGAATCTCAGCCATCGACGCCCGGCTGTTGCGCCGGGCGTTTCGCTTTTTGGGGACTCGCCATCCCCAAGCGACCCCCGGCGACCGGTTTCGCAAAGGGGGATCCTATGTGTGCGTTCGATATCCGTATTCTGGGTGCCGGGGACGAGCCGCGTCTGGAGGCGTTCTTCGCCCGCTGCCCTGACCTGACCCTGTTCCAACGCTCGAACCTTCGCCACGCCGGCGCGGTCGACGATGGGCGCCGCTACGGCGGCACCTACGCCGCGGCCCTGGTCAACGACGAGGTCGTGGGTGTCGTCGCCCACTACTGGAACGGCAACGTGATGCCGCTGGCTCCCGCCGGCGGCGATGCCGCGCGGGCGCTGCTCGACGCGGCGATCGCGGCATCCGGTCGCGATGTCGTAGGCGTTGTGGGCAGCTGGGACCAGGTTGCCGCGATCCTGATGCATCGCACCCTCAAGGGCCGCGTTGCCAAGCGCTGCGCGCGCGAGATCCTCTTCGCCTTACCGCTCACGGAACTGGTCGTGCCGCGGGCACTGACGACCGACAACATCACTGTGCGCGCTACGGACGATGACGATCTGCCGCTGCTGGCGGCGTGGCGCCTGGAATACCTTGTCGAAATGTTCGACCTGCCGCGCGACGGCGCGACCTGGGACGCAGCGAGCCAAGACGTGGCGTCCCTGCACGCCGAAGGCCGCGCCTGGGTGGTCGAGGCGCAGGGCCGGCCGGTAGCGTTCACTGGCTTCAACGCGGCATTGCCCGACGTGGTGCAGGTCGGCGGCGTCTATACACCACCTTTCGGGCGCGCCCGCGGCTTTGCCCGGATGGCGGTTGCCGGCAGCCTGCTGCGGGCGCGCCAGGCCGGCGCTGGCCGCGCCGTGCTGTTCACCGATGTCGCCAACAATGCCGCCCAGCGCGCCTATCGCGCCCTGGGGTTCGAGCCCATCGGCGACTGGGGCCTGGTGCGCTTCTGAGCTGTCGATGTTGGGTGCCCTCGGGCACCCAACATTTACATCAGGCCATGCGCACCGTCGCGGGTGCTGGCATCACCGAGTTGCGAGCCCCCATCGCAGTCCAGGATCGTACCGGTCACATACTTTGCCGCCGCGCTGCACAGGAACGCCGTTGCGTCGCCGATCTCGTCCTTGGTGCCGTAACGGCGTAGCGGGATGCGGTCCGTGAGCGCCTTCACCGACTCCGGCGTCGGTGTCAGGCGGGCCATGCCTTCGGTATCGGCGATGGGCCCGGGCGAGATGCCGTTGACCCGCACGCCGGTCGGCCCCCACTCCATGGCCAGCACGCGCACGAGATGATTGATGCCGGCCTTGGCGGCGCAGACATGGGCCTGCAGCATGCGGGCGTTCACCGCTTGTCCCGCCGTGATCGCGATCAGCGATGCGCCAGGACGGTTGAGGTGAGCGTAGGATGCCCGGAAAACGTTGAACGTGCCGTTGAGATCGATGTCGACAACGGTGCGGAAGCCGTTGGCCGACATGCCCAGTGCCGGCGCCACGAAATTGCCGGCCGCTCCCGAGATCACGATGTCGAGCTTGCCGAAGGTGGCCACCGCCTTGTCCAGCGCTTCCTCGACCGAAGCATAAACGCGCACGTCGCACGACAAACCAACGGCGACGTCAGTGCCGCCGATCTCGGCCGCGGCATTGGTCGCCTTCTGCGGATCGCGGCCGGCAACCGAAACCTTGGCACCCAGGCCGGCCAGGCGCTTGGCAATGCCAAGATTGATGCCCGACGTGCCGCCGGCAATGAACGCCGTCTTGCCGGCGAACAGATTCTCCCGAAACGGATCCATGGGTACTTGTCTCCTCGACGGTCGTCAGCCTGTAGTTCAGGCCGGAGACTTAAGCGTGCCCCGTCCGCGTCGTCGACTCCGATGTCGATCTTGACCGCAGGTCGGAATACCGGACGTCACAGACGGATCAACGGCTCGGGCGCGCTTCCAGTCCGCGCGGCGCGCAGCAGCGCCGTGTCCATGTACACGCGTTCCTCGATGATCTTGCCGTCCTTCAGCCGCAACTTGTCGACACCGCGCCAGTCGAATCGCCGGCCCGATACGATGCGCGTCGATTGCCATTCGATGATCACGACATCGCCGCGTGACGTCCAGTCGAGCAGCTGCCAGACGAGATCCGGCGCCGCTTCCTTCTGGACGTCGTTGAGACGTCCCAGTTCGCTGCCGGCGATCGGCCGGTCGACCAGCGGATAATGCAAGACCCCGTCGGGATGCCACAAGGCGAGAAACGCCTCGCCATCGCGCGCTGCCCAGGCAGCAGCAAACCGGGTCACAAAATCCTGGATCTCGATATCAGTCATCGGACGCTCCCTTCGATGTGAAGGGAGGCTACCGGTCATGGCCGCCGCAGTCTGGCGGCTTCCGGACGGAACATGCGCACGCTACGCCGCCAGCGCCCGCGAAAGCGGTTTGTCGCGGAACGCAGCACCCTCATGCGTCAGCAGCCAGCGCTTGCGGTCGAGGCCGCCGCCATACCCGGTCAGCGAGCCATCGAAACCGATCACCCGATGACACGGCACGACCACGCTGATGGGGTTGGCGCCGTTGGCAAGACCGACAGCGCGCATGGCACGCGGCATGTCGAGCTTCACCGCAAGCGCACCGTAACTCAGCGTCTTGCCAGCAGGGATGCTGCACAACGCCTTCCAGACCTTGCGCTGGAACGGCGTGCCGGCAGTGCGCCATGCGATGGTTCTCAGCTGCGCGAGATCGCCCGCGAAATAGTCGTCGATCGCACGGCGCATGTCCGCCGGTGCGCGACCCGGCACGAGCTTGATAGCGCCGTATTGGCGACGCAGCAGGCGCTCCAGGCGCGCCTCGAAGTCGCTCCAGTCCAGCATGCGCAGGTGCCCGTCGGCATCGGTGACCAGCAACGCCTCGCCGATCGGCGTCTTCAGGCGGTCGACTCGGAAATGGTCAGGCGGCACGGCGGTCATCGGCAATCTCCCGATCAAGGGGTGTACTGGAGGCATCGGCCGCCCACAGATGCAGGGCGGCATAGGCGCGCCAGGGCCGCCACGCCTCGGCGCGGGCGAGCAGCTGCGCCGGCGATGGCCGCGTTCCGGCCGCATCGGCCATGGCGCGCAACAGGCCGATGTCGGACGCCGGAAAAGCGTCGGGCTCGCGCAACTCGCGCATGGCGATGTACTGCGCCGTCCACTCGCCAATGCCGCTCAGGGATTGCAGCTGTGTGATCGCTTCATCGAGGCTACGGCGCGGGCCGAAGAGCATCGGGTCGGCAG
Organism: Reyranella sp. CPCC 100927; assembly: GCF_007859315.1. Classification (GTDB taxonomy): domain Bacteria; phylum Pseudomonadota; class Alphaproteobacteria; order Reyranellales; family Reyranellaceae; genus Vineibacter. The sequence goes on along the minus strand of NZ_VOHA01000024.1, from coordinate 84,745 downwards.
TCACCGCGGCGGCCATCGATCGCAGTGCAGCCGCCCGCGCGCCCGGCATGCCCAGCGCGGCGACGTCGGCAGAGGCCAGACGTTGCGATGTGGGAAACACATGCGTCAATCCGGGCATGGCGCCGTCCGATGGCGGCAACACCTCGCCATGAGCCCGCACCAGCTTGCCGGCAAGCCCCGTTGCAGCCGCCACCGTGATCTGCTGGCCCAGGATGGCGCGCACCGCCAACTCGAAGCCATCCCAGGCGCCGGGCACCCGCAAACCCGGTCGGGCCGCGACCAGCGGCGCCAGGGCAGGATCGTGCGCGAGGTGCGCACCGATGGTGACGGGGTCAGCCGCCAGGTCGAACACGCGGCGCACGCGCGCGATGATCGTGGGCAATGCCCGCAGGTGCGGAAATCGCACCGTGACCTTGACGCGTGGCCCGGCGGCAGGTTCGACCATCAACGTGCCTTTGCCGCCGCCGATCGCGATCGTGCGCGCATAGCGCTCACCCGCCACGACCTCGACACCGGGGATCGCGCGCGCCGCCAGGAACGAGAGCATAGCGGGCCAATCGTAGGGCGGCCGGTAGGCCAACGTGAGGGAAACAGCACCGGCACTGTCGCCCGCGGACTGCGCCGCCCGGGCGCGCCGCAGGGCGATGGGCGGCCGGGCGAAGAGTTGCTGGAAGGTTTCGTTGAAGCGCCGGACGCTGCCGAAGCCCGCCGCCAGGGCGACCTGCGCCATCGACAGCTGGGTGTCGTGGATCAGCTGCTTGGCCAGCAGCACGCGTCGCGTCTGCGCCACGGCAATCGGCGAGGCACCGAGGTGCTGGCGGAACAGCCGCCGCAACTGGCGTTCACCCACGCCCAGGCGATCGGCCAGCGCGTCGACGTCAGCGGCATCCAGCGCCCCGCTTTCGATCAGCGCCAACGCCCGCGATACGGTGTTGGACGTGCCGCGCCAGGCAGCAAGATCGGGCGATGTCTCGGGCCGGCAGCGCAGGCAGGGCCGGAAGCCGGCGTCCTGGGCACCCGCGGCCGTGGCGAAAAAGACGACATTCTCGCGCTTGGGCGTGCGTGCCGGACAGATCGGCCGGCAGTAGATCCCGGTGGTTTTGACGGCGATGAACAGTCGTCCGTCAAAGCGGGCGTCGCGCGTCTGGATGGCGCGGTAGCAGGCATCATGGTCGAGGTCCATGGCCGCATCATCGCCCGCTTCCGCGCCGTCGTCTCGCGGTTTTCGGACATTATTCCCTCCTCTGTCCGGGGAATGAGGTCAGCGCCGTGGTGTTGATGGAGCGGACCGCACGGCCGCCCGGAGCGACGTTCGTGTCCTTGGTACCTGGGCGAGGAGAGGCGCGTGGCAACGTTCGCGGAACTCAAGGACCTGCGGGAATTCGTGCAGTCTCTGCTGATCAGCAAGGAAACCCAAAAGATCCATTTCCGGCACGACAACCAGGAGTTTCACGGCTTCGCATTTGCCGCCATCGCCCAGGCGCTCAGTCCGAACTCGGGCCGTATGGGACATATCAGGGTGGGAGCCGCCAGGATGCCGCCCAATGTCGGTGCGTACTACGATCCCGACATCAACACGCTGGTCTTTCCTGAACCGATCGCCACATTTGGCCGCAATAGTGGGGATCGCGCCACGATCATCCACGAGTGCGTCCACGCCCTCTACGATGCCCGCGGCTTCAAACCACCGCGCTCCGGACGGATCAGGCCTGCCATCGGGTCGCTGGGCATCCGCAACGAGGCGTCCGCCTATATCGCCGACGCGCTCTACGACATCCACTCACAGACGCCAGCCGACAACATGACTCCGAAGCGGCCGTACTGGGCGATGAACCTGAACGATCCCGACGGTTCGTCGTGGACCGTCGCCGAGAAGATCTGGAAGACGCCGGGTGCCACCGTCTCCGCTGCGGATGCCGCACCTCTCTACACCGCCATTCAGAACTCACCGACCTATGCCGACCTCAAGGCCAATCCCGGCACGGTCTATTTCGATGACGGTATCGGGCGACGCTGATTGCGCCCCATGGGCAGACTGCGAGCTAGGTGCGCGGCGCACGTGCTCCGGCGTGGACCAGGTCGGAGTCGGGGAAAGCCGGCGTACCGTAGGCGCGAAACAGGTCGAGGGCCTCGGCCATCTGCGCATCGTTCAACAAGGCCGGCGTACCGATGGCACAGGCGCGCAGGTACATGCCGGCCAACGCTTCGACCTCGACTGCCAGCGCCAACGCTTTCTCGAGCGTGGCGCCGATGGCAATCAGACCATGATTGGCCAGCAGACAGGCGCGTCGCCCGTCCAGCGCGGCGAGCGCCAGGTCGCTCAACGCTTGGGTGCCGAAGGTGGCATAAGGCGCACAGCGGATTGAATCACCGCCGGCCACCGCCACCATGTAGTGGAAGGCTGGGATATCCCGGCGCAGCACGGCCAAGGTCGTGACCAATGGACCATGCGTATGGATCACGGCACCGGCATCCGGTCGCGCCGCCAGGATATCGCGATGGAAACGCCACTCGGACGAAGGCCGCCGTGCGCCATACCATCGCCCGCTCAAGGTCATCGTGGGGATCTGGGCCGGTGTCATCGCGTCATAGACGACGCCGCTGGGCGTGATCAGGAACCGGTCGCCCGCCAGTCGGACACTGGCGTTGCCCGACGTGCCCTGGTTGATCCCCAGCGCATTCATCCGCCGGCAGGTATCGATCAAGGCACGACGCAATCCGGCTTCCGCCGTTTTTCCCGCCGGCGGTCGTGTCATGCCCGGCGAACCTCCCGCTGCTCCGGATAGAGCGACAACAGCCCGGCTTCGCTGGCTGGACAGATGCCGCGTTCGGTGATCAGGGCGGTGACCAGCCGTGCCGGCGTCACGTCGAAGGCATAGTTCGCAACGTTGCTGCCATCGGGCACCAGCAACACCTCTTCAAGTGTGCCGGATGCGGTGCGGCCCGCAATATGCGAGACCTCGCGACCGTCGCGGCGCTCGATCGGGATCTCCCGCACACCGTCGCTCAGAGTCCAATCGATCGTGGGATAGGGCAAGGCGACATAGAACGGTACGTTGTTGTCGTGCGCCGCCAGCGCCTTCAGATAGGTGCCGATCTTGTTGCACACATCGCCGCCTCGGGTCGTACGGTCGGTGCCGACGATGCAGAAATCGACCATGCCGTGCTGCATCAGGTGTCCGCCGACATTGTCGGCGATCACGGTGTGCGGCACGCCGTGCCGCCCCAGCTCGAAGGCCGTCAGGCTGGCGCCCTGATTGCGCGGCCGCGTCTCGTCGACCCAGACGTGGATGGGAATGCCTTCGTCGTGGGCGCGATAAATCGGCGCCAGAGCCGTGCCCCAATCGACCGTGGCGAGCCATCCGGCATTGCAATGAGTCAGCGCCTGGATCCGCTCGCCGCTTTGCTTACGCGCCGCGATGTCGCGAATCAACCGCAGCCCGTTGTCGCCGATCGCCCGACAGATCGCGACATCCTCATCGCAGATCGCCGCGGCCCGGGCGTACGCGGCATCGCGACGCGCGCCGGGCGGCAATGGCCGCAGCCGGCCGCGTACATCGTCCAGCGCCCAGCGCAGATTGACCGCCGTTGGCCGCGTCTGCAGCAGGGTCGCGTGGGCGTGATCGAGCATGCCGTCGCCGGGGTCCTCCGCCATCGCCAGGGCCACGCCATAGGCGCCGGCCGCGCCGATCAGCGGCGCGCCGCGCACCACCATGGTACGGATCGCATCGGCGACCTGCGGCATCGACGTCAGGCGGCGAACAACGAAGGCGTGCGGCAGTTGCGTCTGGTCGATGACATCGACCGAGCGGCCATCATCGGCGAGCCAGATCGTGCGGTACGGTTTGCCGTCGATTTTCATGGGGCGCACAGTTTCCGGGCGCTCCCCACCCTGTCAAGGGCCGGGCCGGTGGGATGGGTGACCGCGCAATCCATGAGGAAAAATTATCAGATGGACCGGCATTCTCGGGTGCCTCGGCATCCGGATGCGTGTAGGTACACACCACACGATCGCGAGGATCAGAGTTGTCGCCGCTTCCCACGCGTACCGCCCGCGAACAGGCGATCCTGACTGGCCCGATTCTGCCGACGATCCTGCGGTTGGCGGCACCCAACGCGCTCACCGTGATCGTCCAGAGCCTGGTGATCGTGGTTGAGACGGTGTTTGTCGGCACGCTGGGGGCCGACGCGCTGGCCGCCAACGCCTACGTCTTTCCCTTTCTCGTCCTGATGCAGACCATGTCGACCGGCGCCATGGGCGGCGGCGTGTCGTCATCGGTGGCGCGGGCGCTGGGCGCCGGCGATCTGGCCCGGGCGCGCGCGCTTGTTCTGCACGCGATATTGATCGCACTTGGTTTCGGTTTGCTGTTCACGCTGGTGATGCGCGGGTTCGGCCCGGTGATCTATGGCGCGATGGGAGCTCGCGGAATCGTGCTCGACCTGGCGCTGTACTATTCGGATACGCTGTTCGCCGGCGTCACCACGATCTGGCTGGCCAACACCCTGCTCAGCATCGTGCGCGGCACCGGCAACATGGCGATGCCGACCGCCATCCTGCTGACGACGTCCGCGGTGCAGATGGCGATCGCCTACGCCCTGACGCAGGGGCTCGGCATGCTGCCGTCGTTCGGTATCGCCGGCATCGGCTGGTCGACCATTCTGGCCAATGGCCTCGGGGCGCTGGCCACCCTCGCCTTCCTCTGCTCGTCGCGTTCACGCGTCCGGCCCGCCGTGGACGGCGTGCGGCCGTCCTGGCCGATGTTCCGCGATATCCTGCGGGTGGGCGGCGTGGCGATTTTCTTCTCGCTGCAGAACGCTTTCGCGGTGATGGTCCTGTCGGGCGTCGTCGGCGGCTTCGGCGCCGCGATCGTCGCCGGCTACGGCATCGGGGCACGGCTGGAGATGCTGCAGATCTCGATCGTGTTCGGCATCGGCGCAGCCCTGGTGCCCATGGTGGGCATGAATGTCGGCGCCGGCCAGATCACCAGGGCGCGACAGATCACGTTCATCGGCGCGCTGGTCGCGGCGGCGATCTGCGGCATCATCGGCACCGTCTTCGCCGTGATGCCGCACTGGTGGAGCGGTCTCTATACGGTCGATCCGGCTTTGCGCGCGGCAACGGCCACATACCTGCAGCGGGTCGGCCCGAGTTTCGCGCTGTTCGGCTTCGGCATCTGCCTGTACTTCGCCACCCAAGGCTCGGGCCGCGTCGTTGAACCCGTGCTGGCCGCCACCGCCCGGTTGGTGCTGGTCCTCGCCGGCGCCGCAATCACGATCCGCTGGGGCGGCGACTACGCAACCCTGTGCTGGGTCATCGCGACAGCCATGGTCGCCTATGGTCTGCTCGCTGGCGCCGTGCTGGCGTTCACACCGTGGCGCCCCCCGGCGCCAGCCCGCAGGGCTGCCGCGCCCTTGACAGGCACGACATCTCCCGCCGTTGGAAAGTAGCTCAAGGTCACCGTGCGCGTGTCCGTGACCTAAGCTGCCTCGCGCTGCAGCAGGGCGCGCTTACGCCGCACGCCCCAGCGATAGCCCGAGATCGCGCCGCCGGTTTTGACGACGCGGTGGCATGGAATGGCCACGGCGAGGGCATTGGCGGCACAGGCTTCCGCCACCTCGCGCGCCATCCTGGGCTCCCCCAGCCGCCGGGCGACATCGCCATAGCTGGCCGTGCTGCCGGCGGGGATCTCCCGCAATGCCTCCCAGACACGCTGCTGAAATGCCGTGCCCCGTGGGTCAAGCGGCAGCACGACGGGTCGTGTCGGCGCCTCGACAAGATCGATGGCGTCGGCGAGATGCCGGACCGCATCGCCGTCATCCTCGATCACGTCGGCGTCGAGAAAACGTTGCCGCAGATCGCGCGCCAGCGCATCCGTATCGTCGCCCAGCAGAATGGCGCAAACGCCGCTGGCGCTCGACGCGACGAGAATGCCGCCCAGCCAGCACCGACCGGTCGCGTACCGGATGGTGTCGCGGCCTGTGTCGTTGATCATGGACATCGTCCTCTCCATTCGAAACGCACACTTCGGTGTGCTGCAGGTCGAATGTAGGCACGACACCAGCGATGTACGCTCCGCTATCGGGCGACCAATTCCTTGCCTCCACAGGGTCCCGCTTCGCGATGAGTTGACTTCATGGCGAGCGCTGCCCGACGGAGCGTCACGGCAGCTGTACCAGCAATCGACGATTCCAGGTACGGTTTCGCACTTCATAGCGCGTTGGGTCGGTTGTTCGTGTTCCCGGTTTTCTGGGGGAGCCATGCGCCGGATCGCGGTTTTGGTTATTGCCATTCTCTGCCTGACAATCACGAGCACAGCGTCTGCCGAGCGTCGCGTTGCGCTGGTGATCGGCAATGGCGCCTACCAACAAATACCCGCACAGGCCAAATCCGTCGGTGATGCGCACGCCATCGCGGCTGCTCTGGGCCAGCTCGGCTTCGAGGTTGTTTCAGGCTTCGACCTTGGCACAGCCCCGATGCGCACGGCGCTGCAGGACTTCGCCGACAAGGCAGCCTCGGCGGATATCGCCCTCTTCTTCTATGCAGGCCATGGCCTGGGAAGTTCCGGCGCAGCTTACCTGGTCCCGATCGATGCCGCGCCTGGCGCCGATACCGACCTTGATGCCGCCACCCTGTCGGTAGACGGCGTCTTGCGCCAGATGCGTGGCGCAAAGGTCAAGATCATGGTCATCGACGCTCCCCGCGACGACCCGTTCGCCAGGCAGCGCCAACGCCCGCGCGCGACGACAAACATTGTCGACTCCGCCGGTAGCAACACACTGATCGTGTTCGCGACCGAGCCTGGCGGCTCCATCATCGACAGCGAGGGGCCGCACAGGCCGCTCACGACCGCTCTTCTCAAGCATCTGCTGACACCCAGGCTTGAGGCTGGACAGATGCTCCGTCGCGTTCGGCGCGATGTGTCGGACGCGACGGGTAACCGCCAGATTCCGTGGACCTACAGTGCGCTCACGGATGCGCTCTATCTTGCGCGATGATCAGCCGGCGCGCCGGCTGATCCGTCAGACCGCCAGCACCATGCCGTCGTGGCCCGGGTCGGCGCCACCGTCGAGGCCCTCGGGATGCACGCGGATGGCGTGAACAGCGGCGAAACCGAAGGTATAGGGGCTGCGCATCACATCATATCCCTGGCCCTGCAGCGCCCGTTCGGTGGCCCAGGGGATGCGGTTGCTGACGTCGATGGCATCGCTGGTTGCCGAGAATCGCGCGGCCGACACCGCCTCGACCATGGTCATGCCGTGGTCGAGCGCGTTGAGCACGACGTGCAGGACCCCCATGGCGATCTGTGTCGCACCCGGCGCACCGATGATCAGGTCGGGCTTTTCACCGCGGAAGAGGATCGACGGCACCACGGAACTGAAACGCGCCTTGCCCGGCGCGATGCTGCCGGCACGCCCCGGCCGCGGGTCGAACACGCCCATGCAGCCGTTGTACATGAATCCCAGGCCCTCGGTGATCACGCCCGAGGGCATGCCCAGCGAATGGGTCATGGTGAAGCAGTTGCCGTCCTTGTCGATGGCCGAGATGTGGGTTGTATCCTTGGTCGGCGTGCCGCTGTTGAAGCGCGGCACGCTCGCCTTCACGCCCTGCTTGATCTCGTCGGCCATCGCGCACGCGTAGTCCTTGGAGATCAGCTTGGCGAGCGGCACATCGACGAACTTCGGGTCACCGACATGGCGATCCTTGTCGATGGTGGCCCGCTTCATCGCCTCGGACACCACGCGAATGTACTCGACCGTATTGTGCTCCAGCCCGGCAAGGTTGAAGTTCTCCAGGATGTTCAGCATCTGGATCAGCATCACGCCACCACCCGGCGGCTGGTTGCTGGAGACACGCCAGTCGCGGTAGGTGCCCCATAGCGGCGCGTTGTGCGTCGGCTGCCACTGTCTGAGATCGTCCGCCGTGATGAGGCCATCGTGGCGCTTCATATCCGCGGCGATCGCCTGTGCGATCTCGCCTTCGTAGAAGACATCGGCGCCACCCTGGGCGATACGGCGCAGCACCTCGGCATAGTCGCGGTTGACCACCGTATCACCGACACGTTTGGGTGAGCCATCGTCCCGACAGTAGAGGCGGCGCGCCGCCGGCGTGAAGCGCAGCCGTTCGTGATTGGGCGCGCGCCCCATGGCGCCGTCGTCGGCCCACCAGAAATGCACATGCGGTCGCACTGTCCAACCGTTGTGCGCCCAGTGGATGGCCGGCTCGACGATCTGCGCCCAGGGCAGTGCGCCATGCGCGCGCTGCGCCGCGTAATACATGCGCAAATTGGCGGGCGCGCAGATCGAACGATAGCCGATATCGTTGACCCGGCCTTTGAGAATGAAGCCATAGCCGTCACGTGCTTCGGCCTCGATCAGGTTGGCCCACATGTCCGGACGCGCCGCCAGAGGGGCCGGCGCGTGGGCATCGATGTAGCCGTGGAATTTCTTGGCCGGCATGTAGATGCCGCAGCTGCCGAAACCGGCGATACCGCACATCATCGGATCCACGACGCCCTGCACCAGGGCGCAGGCGATCCCGGCGTCGACCGCATTGCCGCCCGCCCTGAGCATATCGGCGCCGGCCTCGACGGCTTCCGGCTGCGGCGCCACGATCATCGCCTGTTTACGCTGAATCATCTTTGCGCGTTCCTCTCATTGGTAATGGGCCTGGAGCGGCGACCTTCAATCGATAAAATCGTAACAGCCATGACCGGCGCGGGTCTACGATGCGATCCGCTGCGCGCGGAAAGGATGCACAACGTGAAGCGGGTTCTGGTCACGGGGTTCGAGCCGTTCGATGGTGATGCCGTCAACCCGGCCTGGGAGGTCGCGCGTGCACTCGATGGTTGGCGCTGCCGCCGGCACGTCGTTGCAGCGCGGCGGCTACCTTGCGTCTTCAGTGCGATCCGTCCGACGCTCGCACGCGAACTCACGGCTCTTGCGCCCGATCTTGTCATCTGTGTCGGCCAAGCCGGCGGCCGGGTCGACGTGTCCCTGGAGCGCGTCGCGATCAATGTCGACGATGCGCGCATTCCCGACAACGACGGCGCCCAACCCGTCGATCGTCCCGTCGTCGACGGTGGCCCTTCGGCCTATTTCACCTCATTGCCCGTGAAAGCGATTCTGCAGCGCTTGCTCAAAGCCGGATTGCCGGCACAGGTATCCAACACGGCCGGCACCTACGTCTGCAATCACACCTTCTACATGCTGCGACACCTGGCGGAGACGACGCATCTATCCGTGCGAAGGGCTGGATTCATCCATATTCCCTACCTGCCGGAACAGGCTGCTCGCAATGCCGGTAGCGCCAGCCTGGGCCTCGACACGCTCGTCGCTGCGATGCGCATCGCCATCGAAACCTCACTCGAGGTCACGACCGACATTCACCTCGCGGCAGGTGCACTACATTGAAGATCAGCCGGGCGGCGGCGCCGGATCGGTCGCCTCGCGCCCGCCTTTGCGGCCGCGCGCGACGGCGGCCAGCAACGCTTCGTGGACTTCATGCAGCGTGTCCTCGACGTCCTGCCAGACCGCTTCCGGTGCGTTCGCCTCCTGGGCAAACCGACCGATCACCTGCAGCAAGGCGTGGACCTGGCGCCAGGCATCCGACTCGGCAGGCGCGATGAATGGCCGGTATAGCTCAAGCGCGTCATCGATATCCTCGGCAGTGCGCTTGAGTGCACGAAGCTCCTTGTCTCTCGCCATGAGTCGGTCGCTCCATCCGTGAACGGCCCGACAGTTTCGCTGTGCCGCTCGAACATGGCCGCAATGCATTGAAAGCGTTATGCGCCCTCGCCACAAGGCCGTGTCAAACATGTGGCGCGACGCATCCTCGTCTGGCAACCAATCCCGGGCCACAGCATTTATGTCCATAGCGGTCAGGATGGATCTGCTCGGCGCGACATGAGCACGGCCGCATGCCCTCCCACTTCCTCGGAGACAGTCCCATGGCGCAGCGGGACACTTATCACACCGTCAATTCCTCTCAGAATATCAACGGGCAACGGCAACGCAGCGAAATCGGTCAGCGCGTTCTCGATTACACGACTTTGGCAGGCCTCGTGATTCTGGGGATCCTTCTTGCGGGTCTCGTTTCGACTTTCCTGTTCGGTTCATCTGTAACAACGGCCCTTTAGGACAAAACAGTCAGAACTACTGACCTTCTCAAGCGGACTTGCTTGTCCAAGTCATGGCGTCGCCGGCGCAGAGACACGCGTCGTCCGGTAGATTCATGCAGCCTTCAAGGAACAGCGGACGGTGAGGCTGCACCATGACCACGCTCAAAGGCGGGCTGATCCAAATGCAACTCAAGGGCGGCACGGACCTGGAGCCAGCCGCCATCCGCGAGCACATGATCGCGGCGCACGTGCCGCTCATCGAGGCGGCCGCCAAGCAGGGCGTGCAGGTGCTCTGCATGCAGGAGGTATTCACCCAGCCCTATTTCTGTCCCAGCCAGGACAGCAAATGGTACGCCGCCGTGGAGCGCATCCCCGATGGCCCCACCGTGAAGCTCATGCAGGCGCTGGCGCGCAAGCATGCGATGGTCATCGTGGCACCGATCTACGAGGAGGAGATCACCGGCGTCTACTACAACACTGCCGCTGTGATCGATGCCGACGGCACATACCTGGGCAAATACCGCAAGAACCACATCCCGCAAGTCGCCGGCTTCTACGAGAAGTTTTTCTTCCGGCCCGGCAATCTCGGCTACCCCGTATTCCAGACCGCCTACTGCAAGCTCGGCGTCTACATCTGCTACGACCGCCACTTCCCCGAAGGCTGGCGCGCGCTGGCGCTGAATGGCGCCGAATACATCGTCAACCCTTCGGCCACTGTCGCCGGTCTCAGTCAATATCTGTGGGAACTCGAGCAACCAGCCGCGGCTGTCGCTAACGGCTGCTATATCGGTGCGGTCAACCGCGTCGGCACCGAGGCACCGTGGAACATCGGCAAATTCTACGGCTCGAGCTACTTCGTCAATCCGCGCGGCAAGATCATCGCCCAGGCCAGCGGTGACAAAGACGAGCTGGTCACCGCCGACATGGACCTGGAGATGGTACGCGAGGTGCGCAACCTCTGGCAGTTCTTCCGCGATCGGCGCCCGGACACCTACGGCGATTTGCTTAAGCCTTAGACCTCCTCTCCCCACCGGGGAAAGGTACAGAGGCGACCACACCGCAGCCGATCAACGTCATCCTGACGATCGCGTCGGTGGCGGCGGCGAAATCGGCGTTGGACATCCGCTTGCGTCCGAGCACGGCGCGCACCTGCACGTCGAAGTCGGCGTAGTGCTGGGTCATGGCCCAGAGATTGAACAGCAGATGAACAGGATCGACCGGCGCCATGAGGCCGCGGCTGGCCCAGTGCTTGAAGACGGCTGCCTTTTGCGCCACGCGTCGCCGCAGATCGTCGGCGAGATAGCTGCCCAGTTGCGGCGCGCCGTGCAGGATCTCATTGGCGAATACTTTGGAAGCATTGGGCCTGGCGCGCGACCAGTACATCTTGCCCCGGATGTAGTCGTCCAATGCCTCGGCCGGATGCCGCTCGCGATCGATGGCATCAAGCGTGCCCAGCCACAGATCAAGGATGTTGGCCAGCACGGCGCGGTAGAGTGCCCGCTTGGTGCCGAAGTAGTAATGCAGGTTGGCCTTGGGCAGTTTGGCCCGCGCGGCGATCGCGGCGGTGGTGGCGCCCTGAAAGCCAGCCTCCGCAAATACCGCCTCGGCCGCGACCAGGATGCGCGCCTGGTTGCGGGCACGGATACGGCCGCCCTGCCCTGCCACCTGCTTGGCCATCACCCGTTTTCCCGGACTCTACCTCGTGAAATCTTGACCGTTTGGTCAGATTCTCGCTACTGTGATTTTCGAATGGATGGCACGCTGGCATCGACCGGCCCTGCGGACAACGCCATCCGGAAGGCCAGGGCGACGATGCCTGACATCGGTGATATCGCGGCCAATCGGCTGTCGGCCGAGCAGTACCAACGCCATTTCGACGACGTCGAACCGCCGCTCGATCGCAAGCGCGCGCTGGTCGAGGCCAGCCGCTGCCACTTCTGCTACGACGCACCCTGCCTGGAGGCCTGCCCCACCGGCATCGATATCCCGGGCTTCATTCGCAAGATCGCGACCGACAATGTCAAAGGCTCGGCGGTCACCATCCTGGAAGAGAACATCATGGGCGGCGCTTGCGCCCGCGTCTGCCCAACCGAGATTCTGTGTGAGCAGGCCTGCGTGCGCACCGCCCAGGAAGGCAAGCCGGTCGATATCGGTGCTTTGCAGCGCTACGCCACCGACTGGCTGTTCGAGCACGATATCCAGCCGTTCACGCGCGCCGCATCCACGGGCAAACGCATCGCCATCGTGGGCGCCGGCCCGGCCGGCTTGGCCTGCGCCCATCGCCTGGCGCTGCTGGGCCATGACACGGTCGTCTTCGACGCGCGCCCCAAGGCCGGCGGCCTCAACGAGTATGGCGTCGCCGCCTACAAGGTGCCGCACGATTTCGCGCAGCGCGAAGTCGACTTCATCCTGTCGCTGGGCGGTATCGACCTGCGGCCGGGCCAGGCCCTGGGCCGCGACGTGTCCCTGGTGCAGCTGCGCCGCGACTATGACGCGGTCTTCATCGGCACCGGGCTGGGCGGCGTGAACGCGCTGGCGCTCGACGGCGAAACGCTGCCTGGCGTCGAGGACGCCGTCGCCTACATCGAGCGGCTGCGCCAGGCAGCGGACAAGTCCCGGCTGCCGATCGGCCGCCGCGTGGTGGTGATCGGCGGCGGCAACACCGCGATCGATATTGCCGTGCAGGCCAAGCGCCTGGGCGCCGAGGATGTCACCATCGCCTACCGGCGCGGGGCCGACGCCATGAGCGCCACGCCGCATGAGCAGGAATTTGCCCAGACCAACGGCGTCAAGATCAAGCACTGGGCACGCCCGGTGCGTTTGTTGAGCGACGGTGGGCGCCTGTCCGGCGTCGAATGCGAGTCCACCACGCTCGACGCCGATGGCAAGCTGGTCGGCGCTGGCACGCGCTTTGCGCTGCCGGCGGACATGCTGTTCAAGGCCATCGGTCAGACCTTCGTGGCGGCGCCCGTCCGTGATGGCGGCCGGGAGCTGCTGGACCTGCGGCAGGGTCGCATCGTCGTCGATGACGCGCACCGCACGTCGCTGCCCGACGTGTGGGCCGGCGGCGACTGCATCAGCGGCGGCCAGGACCTGACGGTGAGCGCCGTGCAGGATGGCAAGCGCGCCGCGCATGCGATCGACCACTTTCTGCGAAACGCCTGAGGGAGGACCGCCATGGCCGACCTGCGCTGCACCTTCGCCGGGATCAAGTCGCCCAACCCGTTCTGGCTCGCCTCGGCGCCGCCCACCGACAAGGAATACAACGTCGTGCGCGCCTTCAAGGCCGGCTGGGGCGGTGTCGTATGGAAGACCCTGGGCGAAGCCGGGCCGCCCGTCGTGAACACCGCCTCGCGCTACGGCACGCTGGAAGTCAACGGCCAGCGCATGGTGGGCTTTAACAATATCGAGCTGATCACCGACCGGCCGCTCGAGGTCAACCTGCGTGAGATCAAGCAGGTCAAGCGTGACTGGCCCGACCGTGCCGTGATCGTGTCGCTGATGGTGCCGTGCGTCGAGGACAGCTGGAAGCAGATCCTCGCCGTGGTCGAGGACACCGCCTGCGACGGCGTCGAGCTGAATTTCGGCTGCCCGCACGGCATGTCCGAGCGCGGCATGGGCGCCGCGGTCGGACAGGTGCCGGAATACATCGAGATGGTGACGCGTTGGTGCAAGCAGCACACCCGCATGCCGGTGCTGGTGAAACTGACGCCCAATGTCACCAATGTCCTGGGTCCGGCGCGTGCCGCCAAGAGAGGCGGCGCTGATGCCGTGTCGCTGATCAATACGGTGAACTCGATCATCGCCGTCGACCTCGACAAGATGGCGCCGACGCCGACGGTCGACGGCAAGGGGACGCATGGCGGCTATTGCGGACCGGCCGTGAAGCCCATCGCGCTGCACATGGTGGCGGAGATCGCGCGCGATCCCGAGTGTGCCGGCCTGCCGATCTCGGGCATCGGCGGTATTTCCACTTGGCGCGATGCCGCCGAGTTCATGGCGCTGGGTGCCGGCTCGGTTCAGGTCTGCACCGCCGCCATGCATTACGGCTTCAAGATCATCGACGACATGGTCGACGGCCTCAACAACTGGCTGGACGAGAAGCGCCATGCCGATCTCGCGGCGGTGGTCGGCCGCGCCGTGCCCAACGTTACGGACTGGCAGTACCTCAACCTCAACCACAAGATCCTGGCCCGCATCGACCAGGATCTGTGCATCAAGTGCGGCCTGTGCCACGCCGCCTGCGAGGACACCTCGCACCAAGCGATCGCGGCGCTGCGCACTTCAGGCACGCGCCGCTACGAGGTCATCGACGCCGAGTGCGTCGGCTGCAATCTCTGCATGCATGCCTGCCCGGTGACCGGTTGTATCACCATGGTCGAGGTGCCGACCGGCAAGCCGCCGCTCAACTGGACGCAGCATCCCAACAACCCGATGCGCCAGGCGGCGGAATGATCGACGGAGGCGCGCCCTGGGAGCGCGGGCGTCCCGCCCGCATCGGCGCGTCAGCGCTGAGGGATGAAAATGTCGCCTTCCGCCTACGCTCCAGGCATATGCGGACGGGACGCCCGCGCTCCCAGGAAAGGGGGGCGCTACCGGCTTCATACGAGACGCCAAGCAGTGCAGACTGGACGCATGCCAGCACCTGAACCGGCCCAACGGCCCAAGACCAAGGACACCGCGGTTGCCATCGACATCCGCAAGCTGTCACTGACCTACCAAACGGCGGACGCCCCGGTCATCGCACTGTCGGACATCGACCTGAAGATCCGAACAGGCGAGTTCGTCTCGTTCATCGGACCGTCGGGCTGCGGCAAGACTACCCTGATGCGGGTGATCGCCAACCTCGTCGATCCGACCGACGGTATCATCACCGTCAACGGCATGAGCCCCGAGCAGGCGCGGCTGCAGCGCGCCTACGGCTACGTCTTTCAGGCGCCGGCGCTCTATCCCTGGCGCACCGTGCGGCGCAACCTCACCTTGCCGCTCGAGATCATGGGCATGTCCAGGAGCGAGCAGGCAGCCCGGGTCGAGAAATACCTGGCACTGGTGGGTCTGAAGGGATTTGAAGGCAAGTTTCCCTGGCAGTTGTCGGGTGGCATGCAGCAACGGGTCTCGATTGCCCGCGCACTGGGCTTCGAGCCGGCGCTGCTGCTGATGGACGAACCCTTCGGGGCGCTCGACGAGATCACGCGCGATCACCTGAACGAGCATCTGCTGCGGCTGTGGGAGCGCACCCAGGTCACGGTGATCTTCGTCACCCACTCGATCCCCGAGGCCGTGTTCCTGTCCAACCGCATCGTGGTGATGTCCCCGCGGCCCGGACGCATCGTGGAGGTGATCGACAGCGACCTGCCGCCCGACCGCACGCTCGACGTGCGCGAGACGCCGGCCTTTCTGGAGATCGCCCACCGCGTGCGCGTCGCGCTGCGGGCAGGGCACAGCTACGATGATTAGGGCTCAAGCCATGACCTTCCTGCGGTCCTGGCGCGAGGGCCATGCCCTGCCGCTCACCGCCGTGCTGCTGGCGCTGCTGGTGATCTGGTATGCCGCCGCGGTCTGGCTGAACGCGCCGCAAGTGATCGACCTCGCCTTCAGCGACAAACCGGACTGGACAGTCAGCGATCTCCTCGAGGCCACGTGGTCGATGGAGCGACCCGTGCTGCCGGCGCCGCATCAGGTCGCGATCGAGTTCTACGAATCGGTATTCGGCTACGACATCACATCGAACCGAAGCTTGGTCTACCACGCCATGGTCACCGCGTCGGCGACCCTGGTCGGCTTCCTCTTCGGCATCGCGCTGGGCGTCCTGCTGGCGGTGGGCATCGTGCATGTGCGTACGCTCGACCGCTCGCTGCTGCCCTGGATCATCGCTTCGCAGACAATCCCGATCCTGGCGATCGCGCCGATGATCATCGTGGTGCTGGGCAATCTGGGCTTCACCGGCGTGCTGCCCAAGGCCGTGATCTCGATGTATCTCTGCTTCTTCCCGGTCGCCATCGGCATGGTGAAGGGCCTGCGCTCGCCCGACCCGCTGCAGCTCGACTTGATGCGCACGTACTCGGCCTCGCCGGCGCAGGTGTTCTGGAAGCTGCGCAGCCCGGCATCGGTGCCGTTCCTGTTCACCTCGCTGAAGGTGGCGATCGGCATCAGCCTGGTCGGCGCCATCGTCGGCGAGCTGCCGACGGGGGCCCAGGCCGGCATCGGCGCCCGCCTGCTGAGCGGATCCTATTACGGCCAGACCGTACAGATCTGGGCTGCGCTCGCGATGGCGGCTATCCTGGGCATGGTGCTGGTGGCCCTGGTCGGCATGATCGAGCGCGCCGTCCTGCGCCGCATGGGCGCGCGCCCATGATCCGGCGGCGCGACTGGCTGTGCATCGCAGCCCTGATCCTGCTGCTGCTGGCTCTGGTCCTGCCCGCCGGCAACGACGATGCCGGACCGGTGTACTGGTCGGGCCAGGGCGTCACGATCGTGGGGCTGGTCGCCGCCTGTGCCGCGGCCGGCTGGTCGGCGGCACTGCGGCCACGCGGCCTGGCCGCCGGACTGACCTTGGCCGCAGCCGTCGCCGCCGGTGCCACGGCGCCGCTCTTGCTCCTGGCGGGCGGCTTCACGCTAGGCACGGATGCGCCGGGGCTGTGGCTTGCCGTCGTCGGGCTGGGTTGCCTCGTGTGGCGGGCGCTCGACCTGCTGGCCGGGACGGCAGCGAACCGGTTCGTGCACAACGTGCTCGTGCCCGCCCTGTTCGGTCTCTGGCTGCTCTATCTGTGGGAAGTGGTGGTTGGCGGTTTCGCCATCCCCCGTGTGCTGCTCCCCGGCCCCAGCCAGATCGGCCATGTCATCGTCGCCAGCGCCGATGTGCTGGCACTGGATTTCCGCCAGACGTTCCTGAAGTCGGTGCTGATCGGCTTCGCGCTGGGCTGCGGCAGCGGCTTCCTCGCCGCCATCCTGATCGACCGCTCGCCCTTCCTGCAGCGTGGCCTGCTACCGCTGGGGGCGCTGGTCGGCGCCATTCCCGTGGTCGGCATCGCCCCGATCATGGTCATGTGGTTCGGCTTCGACTGGCAGTCCAAGGCTGCCGTCATCGTCGCCATGACGTTCTTCCCCATGCTGGTGAACACGCTGGCCGGCCTGCACGCTGCCGGTGACATGGAGCGCGATCTGATGCGCTCCTATGCCGCCGGATACTGGCAGACCCTGCTGCGCCTGCGCCTGCCGCAGGCGCTGCCGTTCATCTTCAACGCGCTCAAGATCAATTCGACGCTGTCGCTGATCGGCGCTATCGTCGCCGAGTTCTTCGGCACGCCCATCGTTGGCATGGGCTTCCGCATTTCGACCGAAGTGGGCCGCATGAACATCGAGATGGTCTGGGCCACGATTGCGGTTGCGGCACTGGCCGGCTCGCTCTTCTACGGCGCCCTCGCGCTGGCCGAGCGCGCGCTGACCTTCTGGCATCCATCCTATCGGCAATGAGTGCAAACGCGTGCGATCAACCAGGGAGAGGAGCAAGACATGAGAGTGATCGGAGTGCTGGCCGGCGCTGCCGCGCTGACGCTGGCGGCAACGGGAGTGCAGGCGCAGGACAAGCTGACCCTGCAGCTCAAGTGGGTGACGCAGGCGCAGTTCGCCGGCTACTACGTCGCCAAGGACAAGGGCTTTTACAAGGACGAGAAGCTTGATGTGACCATCAAGCCCGGCGGCCCTGATATCGCGCCGCCGCAGGTCGCCGCCGGCGGCGGTGCCGACGTGATCATCGACTGGATGCCTGCAGCGCTGGCCTCGCGCGAGAAGGGCGTGCCGCTGGTGAACATCGCGCAGATCTACAAGCGCTCCGGCATGATGCTGACCTGCCGCAAGGACAGCGGCATCAAGACGCCGGCCGACTTCAAGGGTCGCACCTTGGGTGTCTGGTTCTCCGGCAACGAGTATCCCTTCCTCTCCTGGATGGACAAGCTGGGGCTGAAAACCTCGGGCGCCAACGCCGACATCAAGGTGCTGAAGCAGGGCTTCAACGTCGATCCGTTGCTGCAGAAGCAGGCCGACTGCATCTCGACCATGACCTACAACGAGTACTGGCAGGTGATCGACGCCGGCATCAAGCCCGAGCAGCTGCTAGTCTTTAAATACGAGGACCAGGGCGTCGCCACCCTGGAGGACGGCTTCTACACCACCGAGGCCAAGCTCAAGGACCCGGCGATGGTGGCCAAGCTGGCCCGCTTCGTGCGCGCCACAGCCAAGGGCTGGGACTATGCCGTCAAGAACCAGCCCGAGGCGGTGAAGATCGTGCTGGCCAACGACGCCACCGGCGCCCAGAAGGCGGCGCACCAGACCCGCATGATGGCCGAGGTCGCCAAGCTGGTCGCCGACCAGCCCAAGGGCATCGGCTATCTCGACCCCGCCGACTTCGAGCGCACCGTGGGTATTCTGCTGGGCGGCAAGTCCGACCCGGTGATCACCAAGAAGCCTGCCGGCGCTTGGACGCACAGCGTCATCGACGCCTCGATGAAGAAGTAATTTTCCCTCCCCCAACGCAGTTGGGGGAGGTGGCCGTTTCGGTACTTCGACGCTTTGCGTCGAAGTACCTGAGCCGGAGGGGGAGACCCCACGTGTCCAGGTTACTGAGACCACGTCGGATCCCCTCCGCCCACCGACGCTTCGCGTCGAAACGTCGTATCGGGGCACCTCTCCAGCTTCGCTGGGGAGGAAATCACTCCGCCGCTGCGCGCGGCACCGGGTGCGGGCGCTTGGCGTCGGCCTGCAGCTTGGCGGCTTCGAAGTACGGCGCGAAAGTCGGGCGGTTGATGTAGTGACCGGCCCCCTTCACCGCATTCAGCTTGCCGTCGGCCCACACCACGTTGCCTTGCGAGATCGTGTGCGTGGCGAGGCCCTGCACCGTCATGCCCTCGAAGATGTTGAAGTCGATCTGCTGGTGGTGCGTCTTGGCCGAGATGGTGCGACTGGCGGTCGGGTCCCACACCACCAGGTCGGCGTCGGCACCGACGCTCACCGAGCCCTTGCGTGGGTAGATGTTGAAGATCTGTGCCGCGTTGGTCGAGGTGACGCGCACGAATTCATTGGGTGTCAGCCGGCCCTTGCCGACGCCATGGTGCCACAGCACCGACATGCGGTCCTCAACACCGCCAGTGCCGTTGGGAATCTTGGTGAAGTCGGTGCGGCCGGCCGCCTTCTGCGGCGCGCAGAAGCAGCAATGATCGGTGGCCGTGGTCTGCAGCACGCCTGACTGCAGGCCGCGCCACAGAACCTCCTGGTGCTCCTTGGACCGGAACGGCGGGCTCATGACGTAGGCCGCCGCCGTGGCCCAGTCCGGGTTGCGGTAGACGCTGTCGTCGACCAGCAGGTGGCCGGCCAACACCTCGCCGAACACGCGCTGGCCCTCCAGCCGCGCCCGCGTGATGGCCTCCACCGACTGCCGGCACGAGTTGTGCACGATGTAGAGCGGCACGCCCAGCACCTCGGCGATGCGGATCGCGCGGTTGGCGGCCTCGCCCTCGACCTCGGGCGGGCGCGACAGCGGATGGCCTTCCGGACCGTTGATGCCGGCCTTCAGCAGCTGCTGCTGCAGGTGGAACACCAGTTCACCGTTCTCGGCGTGCACCGTGCACAGGGCGCCCAACTCCCGGGCGCGCGAGAAGCTGTTCACCAGCACCTCGTCCTCGGCCATGATGGCGCCCTTGTAGGCCATGAAGTGCTTGAAGCTGTTGACGCCGTGCGCCTTCGTCAGGGTACCCATGTCGCGGTGCACGCTGTCATCCCACCATGTGACGGCGACGTGGAAGGAATAGTCGCCAGCCGCTTTCTCCGCCCAGCCGCGCCATTTCTTGTAGGCGGCCAGCAGCGGCTCCTGCGGGTCGGGAATGACGAAGTCGATGATCATGGTGGTGCCGCCGGCGAAGCCGGCGGCGGTGCCGGAGTAGAAATCCTCCGACGCCGTCGTGCCCATGAAGGGCAGTTCCATGTGAGTGTGCGGGTCGATGCCGCCGGGCATCACCAGCTGGCCGCCGGCGTCCACCACCTGCGTGCCGGCCGGCGCGTCGATCTTGTCGCCGATCGCCTGGATCTTGCCGTCGGCGCACAACACGTCGGCGCGAACGCTGTGGTCGGCGGTCACCACGGTACCGCCACGAATGAGCGTGGGCATGCTTCCCTCCTGGCCTGTGTCCGCTGCGAAACCTGATCGTTCGGTCAAGTTTAGCGCGAAACACAGGCGCCGCTCCACGGCGGAAATGACAGGAAGGCCGGATTTCACAGCTTAGATGTACCAGGCATCCCCGAGGTCGGAGACCCGGATATCATCGAGCATGGCGACGTTCAGCGGGTCGCTCCCGTTGCCGAACGCAATCGTCACCAGGACGTCGTCGCCAACCTGCTGCGCCTGGACCTGATAGATGCCACCCGGCGACGGCAGGTGCAGGGCGAGGCGGTCGCCGCTGGCCGAATTGAAATCGGTGACGTGGTCCAATCCGTCCTGTTGCAGGATGGGAACGAAATCAAAGATATCGGCACCGGCACCGCCGGTGAGCGTGTCGTTGCCGTCACCGCCGTGCAGGACATTGCGACCCGCATCGCCGATCAGGACATCGGCCTGCTCGGAGCCGGCGACATTCTCGAAACCGCGAATCGTATCGCCCTGCGCATCGCCGCCCGAGACCTTGCTGGTCGCCAGGTTGACGCGCACGCCGGCAGCCGAGCCGCCATAGTCGAGCCAGTCACCGGCGCCCGCGCCACCATCGAGCACATCCGCGCCGGCACCGCCGGACAGCCAGTCGCTGCCGTCACCGCCCGACAGACGGTCATTGCCGATGCCACCACCGAGGTCGTCGTTGCCAGCACCACCGCTCAGCAGGTCATTCCCGGCACCGCCGTCGAGGGCATCATTGCCAGCCTCGCCATGGAGCTGGTCATCACCCTTGTCACCGTCGATGAAGTCGTTGCCGATACCGCCGTACAGCGTGTCCTTGCCGTCGCCGCCGCTCAGCGAGTCATGCCCGTCGTCGCCATAGACGAGGTCGTCACCCGCATCGCCGTCGAGAAGGTCGTCACCGGTGCCGCCGTGCACCGTGTCCTTGCCGTCGCCGCCGCTCAGGGAATCATTGCCGCGATCGCCGAAGATACGGTCATCGCCCGCACCGCCGGCGCCATAGTCGCTGCCGCTACCACCGTAGAGCGCGTCGTTGCCGGTACCGCCGTCGAGAAAATCGTCTCCGGCACCGCCGAAAAGCCTGTCGTTGCCCTTGCCGCCCTCGAGATAGTCATCGCCATTGGCGCCGGAGATATCGTCATTGCCGTCGCCGCCGAACACGAAATCGGCACCGTCCAGGCCGCGTATGATGTCGTCCCCGGCGGTCCCATCGATATAATCGTCGCCGTTGGTGCCCGTAATGACTTTCTTCGCAATGTCGCTGGAAACAGCCATGACCACGCCCTCTATCTAGGGTTGAGTCAGGTCAGTCTATGATCCCCGCACGACGGCGCCGTGACATATCCAACGGGGAAGCATGAAAAGATCGCGCCCATAGGGATAGATTCATTTGTCTTCCCAGTGATGCATGATACCGAATGCGCGAGATTACGTGGGCATATCAAGTAATCGCAAAGCGCAAACGGATCCGCGGCTGTAAGTGGATGGCAGCGGATGCAGTCTCAGACCACTCCGCGCGTGCGCAACCCGTCGATCGCCGCCTGATCGTAGCCCAGGCTGCGCAGCACGTCGTCGGTGTGCTCGCCCAGCTCCGGGGTCGGCCGTAGTTCGGCCGGCTGTGGGGCTGCGCCCATATTGATCGGCTGGCCGACGACCTTGATGTCGCCGAGCTTGGGATGACGCACCGGTCGGGCGATGCCGAGGTGCTGCACCTGCGGCTCGGCGAAGGTCTGGTCGATGGTGTTGATCGGCCCGCAGGGCACGCCGGCCTTGTTCAGCGCCGCAATCCAATGGCCGCTGGGCTTGGTGCGGGTGATGGCGCTGATGCGCTCGTTGAGCGCTTTGCGGTTGCGCGAGCGCAGCTGGCCGGTGGCGTGGTCTGGATGCGCCAGCAGCTCGGGCGCGGCGATCGCCTCGCAGAAACGCTTCCACAGGCCATCGCCCGAGGCGGCGATGTTGATGTGGCCGTCGGACGTCGGAAAGACGCCGGTGGGAATGCCCGTGGGATGATCGTTGCCGGCCTGTTTCGCCACCTCGCCGTCGATCAGCCAGCGCGCGGCCTGGAAGTCGAGCATGAAGATCTGCGCCTCGATCAGCGAGGTGTGCACCCACTGCCCCACCCCCGTCTGCTCTCGCTGCAGCATGGCGAGCAGGATGGCCTGCGCCAGCAGCAGGCCCGACGTCAGGTCGGCGATCGGAATGCCGACCCGCATCGGCCCCTGCCCCGGCGCACCGGTGATCGACATCAGCCCGCCCATGCCCTGTGCGATCTGGTCGACGCCGGGCCGCGTCGCGTCGGGACCGGTCTGGCCGAACCCGGCGATGCTGGCATAGATGATGCGCGGGTTGACTGCGCGCACCGACTCGTAGTCGACGCCCAGCCGGAACTTCACGTCGGAACGGTAATTCTCCACCACGACGTCGGCCTTGGCGGCGAGCTTCATGAAGATGGCGCGGCCCTCGTCGCTCTTGAGGTTGACCGTCATGCTGCGCTTGTTGCGGTGCAGGTTCTGGAAGTCGAACCCATCACGCCGGCTGCCGGTGGCGTCGGGCACTTCCGGTCCAGGCTGCTCGATCTTGATCACCTGCGCACCCCAGTCGGCGAGCTGGCGCACGGCGGTCGGGCCGGCGCGGTGCGCCGTCAGGTCGAGCACGGAGATATGGGCGAGCGGCAGAGCGGACATGATCACTTCCCCTGGAATACCGGTTTGCGCTTTTCCATGAAGGCGCGGCGACCTTCAGCATAATCCTGGCTGTCGAAGCAGGCCTGGGTCATGCGCTCCAGCCGGGCATGGTCGCGGTGCTGATCGGGCTTGGCGATCTCGCGCGCCGCCGCCTTGGCGAGCGCGATCGTGAGCGGGGCATTCTGGGCGATCTGCCCCGTCGCCTCGGCAACGACGGCATCCAGTTCGGCATCGCCGGCGACGCGATGCACCAATCCGATGTCCAGCGCCTCAGCAGACGAGAACTGGCGCGCTGTGAATAACATCTCCGTGGCCCGCGGCAAGCCAACGATGGTAGCCAGGCGCTCGATCCGCAGCAGGCCGTAACCCAGCCCGAGCCGTGCCGCTGGCACGCCGAAACGGGCACCCTCGTTGCAGAAGCGCAGGTCGCAGCAGGCCGCCAGGTTCATGCCGCCGCCGATGCAATAGCCGGTGATCTTGGCGATGGTCGGCTTGGAAAAGTCGTACAGCGCCTCGTAGCCGCGGCCGGAGATGGCGTTGTAGCGCTCCTGCGCCTCGGCGTTGGCACGCTCGCTCTCGAACTTGGAGATGTCGGCGCCGGAGACGAACGCCTTGCCGCCGGCACCGCTGACGACGACGCAGCGCACGGTGCTGTCGGCCTCGAAATCCTTCAGGATGTCGAGCAGCCGGTCCCACATGTCGAGCGAGACGGCGTTCAGCTTGGCCGGGTTGTTGAAGACGACGTGGCCCACCGCGCCGTCGCGTCGTCCGTAGAGCTTCTCGTCCTGCATGCCGCGGATCTCCTTCGCGCGGCACTATAGCGGCCCGGCAGCGAAACGACAGCCATGGCGAGGGCCTTGCTGCAGATGACGGGAAGCTTTGCGATTCCGGCCGGACTGCCGCAGCGGAAAGTATTAGAGTGTCGGCGATTGTTGCACGGAAACCACCATGCCCGATCCAGCCCATGCTTCCACTGCCGCCGGCCGTTCCGATGTCAGCGAGGAGATACCGATCATTGACGTCGCAGGCGCATTGAGCGGTGATGCGGCCGCTGTTGCCGCGTGCGCCGCGCAGCTGCGGCACGCCTATGAGGATATCGGCTTCTGGTTCCTGGCCGGCCATCGCGTGCCGCAGGCTCTCGTCGACCGGGTGTTCGCCGAAGCCGCGCGCTTCCACGCCCAACCGCTCGTGGAAAAGCTCAAGCTCAAGATCAACGAGCACAATATCGGCTACTTGCCGATGAAGGCCGCGACCACGCGCCACTCCGACGTCAGTACCAACAACCGCCCCAACCTCAACGAGGCCTATTTCGTCAAGCGCGACCTGCCGCCGGACCATCCCGACGTGCGCGCCAACAAGCGCTTCCGCGGCGCCAACCTGTGGCCGGCGGACTTGCCGGGTTTCCGCCAGACCATCGTCGCCTATTGCGATGCCATGGAGGATCTGGCGCGGGGCATTCTGCCGATCTACGCCGCCGCGCTCGACCTGCCTGCAGACTACTTCACGGTTGCGTTCGCCGATCCGCAGTACACGCTGCGCATGTCACACTATCCCTACACGCCCAGCCTGGCGCAGAACGAGTACGGCCTGGCGCCGCATGCCGATACCTCGTTCATGACCTTGCTGGCGCAAAACAAGATCCCCGGCTTGTCGCTCCGTACCGCATCCGGGCGCTGGATCGATGCGCCGGTGATCGAAGGTGCCTTCCTGGTCAACAGCGGCCAGATGCTGAACCGCTGGAGCAACGGCCGTTTCCGCGCCACGCCGCATCGGGTCGTCAACAGGTCAGGCAGCGATCGCTATGCGATCCCGTTCTTCTTCGACTGTGCGCTCGAGCATGAGATGACGTGCCTGCCGTCCTGCGCCGGCCCCGACAATCCACCGAAATTCGAGCCGACGACCTATTTGAAGTTCATGGAATGGTACCAGAGTCAGAACTACGACCACATCCGTAACGCCGAAGGCGTGCGGCTGCAGGCGAACTGAGGCTACGCAAGGAAAGCGGTCACCTTGTCCAGGACGGTCTGGCAGTCGGGAAAGTGCGGCGTATGACCGGCGCCGGCAATTACCTCGACGGTGGCTGTCCTGATCGCATCGGCGAAATCCTGGGCGTAGGTGGGCGGCACCAGCCTGTCCTCGCCACCCCACACGATCAGGGTCGGCGCCTTGATTCGGCGCAGCCGCCGCGCCAAGCCACGCTCGGGAATCGGCCACAGGAAGTGCGCGATACTGGCCATGGACGTGGTGCGTCGCAGGGTTTGCACAATCCGCTGCTCGGGGTCGTCGGGCAGCGCCAGCCGGGCGCGTACCGCGCTGGTCGCCGGATCGCCCAGCAGCAGCGCCGTCTGCCGGTCGGGCGGCACGAGAAGAAAGTCCGCCACCGGCGCATCGTCACGCCACAGCCCCAGCGCGTCGATGAGGACCAGGCGTCGCACGCGGTCGGGACGGACAGCGGCGATCTCGGCCGCCACCATGCCGCCGAACGAGTGACCGACCAGATCGATCTCGTCTAGCCCGAGTGCGTCGAGCACATCGTCATAGTAAAGGACGAGGTCATGCATGCCGTTGAGGTGACGCAGTTCGTCGGGCTCATCGGCGCCGGCATGCGCCGGCGCATAGACGCGGCGCGTCGCCGACAGGCCATCGACCAGGCCGTTCCATTCCTGGCCCAGCAGGCCATGGAGATAGACCAATGGCGCCCCCTCACCCTTGACCAGCACCGGGTTGGGCTGAAAACCGTCGGCGACGTCGATGGAGCAGATGGAGGCGGTCATCGGGCCATCTCCACCCCAGCGGCAGTCCTGGCCGGTGCGCGATGTCGCGTCGCGCCCTGTGGCCACCAGTGGTCCTGGTAGCCCTCCTTGTCCCAGATCCCGCGAATCCTGGGCAGCACATGGTTGGCAAACAGGCGCATGCTGTATTCGGTCAGCTCGCGGTCCATCGACTGGATCTGCATCACGACCATCAGGTGACCGATGCGCAGGTTACGGATGGCCGCCTCGAGCTGCTGCGCCACTGTCGACGGGCTACCGCCGATCACCATGCGGGTGGTCTCGGTGAAGTCCTTCCACGACGCCGTGCGCGGATCACCGATCAGGTTCTTGTAGGCGCCGCGCGCCGCGCCCTGCCGCAGGGCAAATTCGACACTCGTCTTGGTCATGAAACCCGGTACCGCGGCCTGGTGCATCGGCACATGCAGCGCCTTGGCGTAGAAGTTCCGGATGTGCTTCAGGTACAGCCGCTCCGCCTCGGCATCGGTAGCCCCTACGACCACCAGCTGGGCGAAGCCGGCGCGATAAGGATTATCGTCCAGGCCGGCCTTGTCGATCTGGTCCCAATAGCCGTCCATCATCCCCTTGGCGGACTGGTGCCCGTTAAAACTGAGATAGCTGTAGGTATAGTTGTTGTCGGCAGCGAACTTCCACGTCTCCACCGAACCGCCGCCGGCCAACCACACCGGCGGATGCGGTTTCTGCAGCGGCTGCGGCCATGGATTGACATAGCGCAGCTTTGTGAATTCGCCGTTGAATGGAAACGGCCCGGGCCGCGTCCACGCCTGCATGATGAGGTCATGCGCCTCGTAATAGCGCGGCCGTATCTGTGTCGGCGGCACGCCGTAGTTGCCGATCGAGTCCGGAGGCGAGCCGACCGGGAAGCCCGCCACCAGCCGGCCGCCGCTGAGGCAGTCGATCATGGCGAACTCCTCGGCAACGCGGATCGGCGGGTTGTACAGCGGCAGCGTGTTGCCCAGCACCACGATCGCCGCATCCGACGACCGCCGCGCCAGGATCGACGCGATGAGGTTCGGCGAATTGCAGAAGCCGTAGCCGTTCTGGTGATGCTCGTTGACGCCCAGGCCATCGAAGCCGAGCTCGTCGGCAAGCTCGAGTTCCTCCACGTTCCAGCGCATGTACCGTGCCACAGCGGCCGGATCGCACAGCGCGCTGTTGGGTGGCGTGATCCAGATGCTCTCGTAGCGCGTCGCAAAGTCGTCTGGCAGGTCGCGATAACCCTGCATATGGAAGAAGATCGTCTTCATCGGCTGCTGCCCCCTGGTGCGCGGACTGCGCGCAGGCGGCGGCACTTTAGTCAGCGCATGCCGGGATCCTTTGACGATCGCCGCCAATCATTTGACAGAATGCGCCACGACGGTACGATTGGCGGATGGAGCTGATCGCGCAGGCCGCGACCGTACGGCAATTCCTCGCCTATCTCGATCATGTCGGTTTCGACGAACGCGCCTTGAAGGTGGGCGGCCTCGATCCGGCGTTGCGCGCATCGGCGGCGCCGATGGCCGTCTCCGCCCGGCTGATCCTCGATCTGATGGAGGCTGCCGCGGCGGCGCTGCGGCAGCCCGATATCGGAGTGCGCTTCGCCGAATGGCTCGATCCACGCAGCGTCAGTCCGCTGAGCCTGCTGGGCGCCCATTGCGTCACGTTTGCCGAGCGCTTCCGGCTGGCGCAGCGCTACGTGCACACCCACAACAACGCGCGCTCGTTCGAGCGCCGGTATGAGGGCGACGACGTCGCCATCATCTGCGGCATGCACCCGGCGCTACGCCCCTACGCGCGGCAGTACACCGAGACCATCGTCGGCAAGAGTATCAAGAACGCACGTGCCATGCTGGGCGCCGGCTGGGCGCCGGTACGCGTCGAGTTCGCGCACGCGCCGCCGCCGTCGATCGCAGTGCATAAGCGTCTCTTCCGTTGCCCCATCCATTACGAGGCCGATCGCGACGCCATCCTGATGAGCCGGACCGATTTCAATCGCCGGCTGCCCAGCGGCGACACGCAGATCATCGTGTTTCTCGAGAAGCACCTTTCGGGGCAGGAGGCGCAGTGGCCCACCGACCTGCGTCAACAGGTCGAGAACCTGATCGCCGCCCAGTTGGCCGGCGGTGGTGCATCGCTGGAGCGGATCGCCTGCCTGCTCGCCATGTCGTCCCGCACCCTGCAGCGACGGCTGGCGGAACAGGGCACCGACTTCGGCCAGATCCTGGCGTTCGTACGGGTGCAGGTCGTCAAGGACCACCTTGCCCAGCGACCACCGCCGTCGCTGGACAGGCTATGTCATCTGCTGGGCTACTCCGAGCCCAGCGCCGCCAGCCGCTTCATCAAGACGCAGTTCGGCCGATCGGCGCGATCGATGATCGGTGAAGGCTCTCCGGAGCGCGGGCATCCCGCCCGCATCAAGGCGAAAGCGTCTGCTTTCGCCTGACACAAGCGGACTGGAGGCCCGTACTCCCAGGATCACTTCGGGCTGCTGATGAGTTCGCCGAACAGCTCCCAGTTCCTGCCGTTGAACTTCGCCAGCTGAACCTGCTTGATGGGTGAGAAGTCGGCGGGTGTGGTGTTCAGGCGGATGCCCGGCAGCAGCAACGGCACCCGCACGTCCTTCAGGCTGGCGGCCTGGCGCATGATGTTGGCGCGCGTCAGATCATCGCCGCTCTGCTCCAGGACATGGACCAGCGACGCCGACACGGCGGCGGCATAGACATTGAAGGAATCAGCCTTGCTGCCGTTCGAGTAATACTTGTCCATGAAGGCACGCCACGCGTTCATCTCGGGATCGTTGCTCCATGCCGGATCCGACGGGTCCTTCAGGTATTGCGCCGTGATGATACCGATAGATTTCTCGAAGCCGGCCGGCTGCAAGGTCGCCTGTACGGACGCGGCCGTGTTGATCAGGAACTGAACCGGCTTCCAGCCGATGTCGCCGGCCTTGCGGATCGCCTGGGCCGCGAATTTCGGGCTGGCGGCATTGAAGAAAACATTGGCGCCGCTGCCCGCCAGCATGATGACCTGCGAGTCGACGGTGCCGTCAGTCGACTCATACGTCACGTCGCCGACCACGATCGCCTTGGCCTTGTCGCCCAGGCCATGCTTGAAGCCGGCGACGAACTCCTTGCCGGCATCGTCGTTCTGGCTCAGCAGCGCCGCCTTGGGGTTGGGCACGTTCTCGCGCACGTAGCGGCCGTAGATCGCGCCCTCGATGAAATAGGACGGCACCCAGCCGATCGTCCACGGGAAGTGCTGCGGGTCGGACCATTTGTGAAGACCGCTGGCAACGAACACATGCGGCACCTTCTTGGCGTTGTTGTACTTGTGGATGGCGACGCTGGTGGCGGTACCGAGGTTGCTGAACAGCATCAGAACCTGTTCCTGCTCGACCAGGCGGCGCACCTGGTCGACCGTCTTGGGCGGGCTGTAGCCGTCGTCGAGGCTGATGAAGTTGATCTTGCGCCCGCGCACGCCGCCCTTGTCGTTCACCATCTTGAAATAGGCGGACATCGCCGTGCCGACCGTGCCGAAGGCTGATGCCGGACCGGAATACGGGCCGGTGTTGCCGATCTTGATCTCGCTGTCGCTGGCGCCCGGATCGTACTTCTTCTGCGCCACGGCCGGCGTTGTGGCAAGGATGCCGGCAGCGATCAGGGCTGCGACGGCGACACGAAACGTCATCTTTTCCTCCCCCAAGGCGATTCGCCCATGCCGGTTCTCTTAGCCGGCGCTCTCAAGGGAGATTTGACATTTCCCGCCAAACATTTGACGGAATGCGCCAAGGCTACGCCGCGATGGCCCGGGCCAAGGTGCGCGCGATCAGGGTGCGCAGGACCTCGATACGCCCGGCTGCGTCCGATGCCCACGCACCGGGGAGAGCCGCGTTGGCAATGTCGGCCGTCACGATCTGCGCCGCTTTGCGGCCGATCACAACCGTTTCAGCCTCGCGGCTGCGCACTGGCCTCAGCGCGGCACCACCCAAGACGATGCGGCAGTCGCGGACGACGCCGTCCGTCACGGCGACCGCCACGGCCACTGATGCACTGGCGAAGTCGTTGGCGCCACGCACCGTGAACTTCTCGAAAGCCTGCCCCGAGAAGACATCGGTGGCGATCTGGATGGCGGTGACGACCGCGTCGGCCGCAATGACGGCTTCGGCCCGAGGGTTGCGCTCGGCGCCGGCATAGAGCTCGTCCATCGGGATCGCCCGCAGTCCCGACGGGCCGGTGATTTCCATCACGGCATCGAGCGCCACCAGCACGGGCGCCAGATCCGATGGATGCACCGCGCAGCATGGCCCTGCCGTAACCAGGACGGGCTGAAGACGCGGATCACCGGCGGCGGCCGCCGGACACCCACGCCCGCCCTTCTTGAAGCAATCGATCAGGGGATGGCGGAAGAAGAGGCAACGCGGCCGCTGCAGCAGGTTGCCGCCCAACGTCGTGACGTTGCGCAGTTGTGGCGAGGCAATCCGGCCGATCGCCTCGACAAGCATCGGTGCCGCCGCCCGGACATCACCATGAGCGGCGAGATCGGCCAGTGTCGCCATCGCGCCCAGCCGCAGCTTGGCATCCGACCAGGCAACATCGGCCATGTCAGCGGTGCCGAGGTTGATCAGCACGGCCGGGGCCGGCTGGAGTGCACCCGCCACGCCCTCCTTGAGCAGGTCGAGCAGATCACCCCCTGCCGCGATGAGCCGCGCGGCAGGACCATGCTCGGCCAACAGCGTCATGGCGTGCGCAGCTGACCGGGCGTCGATCAATCGGAACGGTGTCACGCGCGGCTCCTCTCGGCGAGAGCAGCCATTACCTTGTCGGGTGTGATGGGATAGCTGCGCACGCGCGCGCCAGTGGCATTGAAGATGGCGTTGGCAATGGCGGCGCCCGCCGCGATCAGCGGCGGTTCGCCCAGGCCCTTGACGCCGAGGCTGTTCGACCGGTCGGGCACCGAGCCATCGACAAAACGGATCGAAGCCGGCAGGTCGGCGAACCCCGGCGTGCGATAGGCCCACATGGTGGCGTTCAGCAGGTGTCCGCTGATGGGATCCACCAGCGGCTCCTCGAGCAGCGCCATGCCCATGCCCTGCAAGAAGCCGCCATGGACCTGGCTCTCGGCCAGCAGCGGGTTGACCACGCGGCCCGCGTCGTGCGCGCATACCGCACGCAGGACCCGCACGCGACCGGTGCCGGTATCGACCTCGACCTCGACGAAATGGGCACCGAACATGGCCTGGAACACGCCGTCGGGCGGCCGCTCGCGTTCACCGGCGCCGACCACCACACCGCCGGTCGCCGCGGCGATCTCGCCGAACGTGATCGCAATACCAGCATCGTCGCGCTGGGCGATGGCAGCGCCGTGCTGAACGACCTGATCCGGCGCCGCCTGCAACAAGCGAGCGCCGTGTTCCAGCAACAGTCGTCGCAGCGCCTGCGCGGCGGCGCGTACCGCCGGGCCGACGACTGTCGTCGTACGGCTATGGTTGGTCGAGTCGATCGAGCGCGGTGTCGTGTGCGTATCGCCGAAATGCGTGTCGATCAGGCGCAGCGGCACATCAAGAGCCTCGGCGGCAATCTGCGCAAAGATGGTATCGGCGCCGCAGCCGATCTCGGTTAACCCGACGCGGACCTCGATCCGACCGTTAGCCCGGACGGCAACCTCGGCATGGCTTTCCTCGAACAGCGTGCCGTCATAAGCGACGGCCCCCACGCCGATGCCGCGGACGACGTCGCGCTCGCCACAACGGCGCGGCGGCCGCCACCGCCACCCGAATGCCGCGGCGCCACGCTCGTAGCAGGCCAGCAAGCCGTTGCCGGCATAGGGCAACCGCGCGAACGGCTCGACGGTGGCGATATTGCGCCGGCGGAATTCCAGCGGGTCCAGATCAAGCGCATGCGCCATTTCATCGATCGCCTGCTCCAGGCAGAAGATGTCCTCGGCGGCGGTCGGTCCGCGAAACGGGATGGGCGGCGGCGTGTTGGTGTGAACCCGCCGGATCTCAGCGCGCATGTTGGTGCAACCGTGCAGCCGCATGCCGTTGGCGGCACCGGCTGCGTTGCGTGCAAACAGGTCGGTCGGCCCGGCCTGCCCCCGCACCACCTGGTCGATGAAAGTCAGACGGCCGTCGCGGGTTGCACCCAGCCGAATGCTGCGCGCGGTCGGTGCGCGTTGGTGGCTGGCAATGAATTCCTCGCGGCGGTCCATGAACAGGCGGACCGGGCGACCGGTCAGGCGGGCCAGCTGCGCGGCAATGACATGGTAGGGCTTCAGGTGGATCTTGCCGCCGAAGCCGCCACCGACATAGTCGCTGACGACACGCACCTGGTTGTGGGGCAGCCCGAGCACCATGGCCAACCGCTCGCGGATCCCATGACAGCCCTGGTTGGAGTCCCACAGCGTCAGCACATCATCCTGCCAGGCCGCGACACAACCGTGTGGCTCCAGCGCGTTGTGGTGCTGCGCCGCAGTCGCGTAGCGCGCCTCGATCACGACATCAGCCGCCGCGATGCCGACATCGATGTCACCGCAGGCGAGCGTGTCGACGCCGCTGACGATATTGCTCTCGCCACCCAGGATGGGCGCATCCGGCGCCAGCGCGTCGTCCATCGTCAGGACCGCCGGATGGGCCTCGTAGTCGACCCGGACCAGCCGCGCCGCGTTGAGGGCCGCAGCAGACGTTTGCGCGACCACGGCGCCGATTTCTTCGCCGGCAAAACGCACCTCGGCATCGATGGCCGGACGACTGCGCGATCCCGGATAGAGCGGGCCGGGTGGCTGGGGGAAATCAAACGGCCCCACGATGCGCACGACGCCCGGCACCATGGCAGCCGCTGCCGTATCGATCCGCAGCACGCGCCCGCGCGGGATACGCGCCCGCAGCAGGATGGCATGCAGCATGCCAACGGGCGCGATGTCCGAGGCAAAACGGGCGCGGCCCGTAACCTTGGCGAGTGCCGATGCCCGCACCGCGCGATGGCCGACAACCCGCAGCGGCCGATCCGACGGCCATGGCGCCGGAGGTGTCGTCGCCCTCATCGGTGACAGTCCCACGCCTCGCCCATCGCACTGAGAGCGGCGTCGATGATGTGCCCATAGGCGCCGCAGCGGCAGAGATTGCCGCTGATCGCCCGCACCAGCTGCTCGCGGTCCAGGGTACCCTGTGCGTTGCGGGCCCCGAGGATAGCCACCAGCATGCCGGGCGTACAGAAACCGCACTGCAGGGCGTCATGCTCGACAAAGGCCGCCTGCAGCGGATGCAGCGTCTCACCGGTGGCCAATGCCTCCACGGTCGTCACGGTGCGGTCCCCGACCTGAGCCGCCAGCGTATGGCAGGCGAACACGGCCCGGCCGTCGAGCAGCACGGTGCAGGCCCCACAGGCCGCCTGGTTGCAGGCAACCTTCAGGCCCTTCAGCCCCAGTCGGTCGCGCAACACCGTCGCCAATGTCGTGTCATCGGGCACATCGACGGTGTGAACGCGTCCGTTCACCCGCAATACCCGAGGCTCGCCTCGCCTAGGTAACTCGCTCACTGGGGTTTGATCCTCATTCACGCCTGTGGCGTCACCCTGCCCGCGCGCCACCAGCCGAGCCAATGAAGGCTGCTTGAAAACCCATGATTCGATATCATGGCGTTCGGAGGGACAGGATGGTCCGAACGTTGCCGCCCCTGGCGCCGCTGCTGGCTTTCGATGCCGTCGTGCGGCACGGCTCTTTCACGCGCGCCGCGGCCGAGCTGGGCGTCACGCAAAGCGCGGTCAGCCATCAGCTCAAGCGGCTGGAGCAGCATCTCGATGCGCGCCTGGTCGAGCGGCTGAACCCGGGCATCAGGCTCACCGACGCCGGCCGGGCGCTGGCAGCCGATACGAGTGCGGCGCTCGACGCTCTGGGCGCGCTGGAAGGCCATCGGCGCCGCGCGGCCGATCGATCGACCCTGACCGTCAGTGCCGGTGCGGCGCTGTCGAACTGGTGGCTGATCCGGCGCCTGCCGCGCTTCACCGCAGCGCATCCCGGCATCGCCATCGAGCTGGCGCCCAGCGAGACCGGCGACGACGCACCCCGTCCGGTCGACATCAGGATCTTCTGGGTGCCGACCGAAGAGGCGCATCGCACGACGACGCAACGGCCGTTGTTTTCCGAGCGGGTCTTCCCGGTGTGCGCCCCCTCGCTGCTGCCAAATGGGCGGCCGCTGGCTGATCCCCGTGGACTGCTGCACCTGCCGCTCCTTCACAAGGACAACGGCCGCGCCGGCGAGTGGAGCTGGTCGGTGTGGCTGCAGCGGCTCGGCCTGTCGCGGCCGGAGCAGAAGAACGGCGAGTTGCGCTTCAGCGAGATCGGTCTCAGCCTGACGGCGGCGCTGAACGGCATCGGTGTCGCGCTGTGCCGCTCGCTGCTGGTGCACGATGCGCTCGCCGAAGGCCGCCTGGTGCCGGCGCTGGCCGACACCTCGATCGCCATGACATCGAGCAAGCTGCATGTCGCGCGCTGGACACCGCGCCTGATCGGCGACCGCCGCGTCGATCTGTTCGTCAGCTGGATGGCGCAGGAAGCCGAACGGACCGTGCTGTCGACGCCGCGCGAATCAGCGTCGATCGAAACGGCTGCGGCGAGCTAAGCCTGTCATCCCGAGCGTAGCGAGGAATGACAGAGACTCACTTGGCGGCGTACCGCCACTGCACCAGGGTGAACGGTGGCTTGGCCTCGTCGTGCGGCTCGAACACGGCCTCGACCTCGGCGCCGATGCGCACCTCCTGCTTGGGATCGCCCAGCAGGTTGCCCAGCATGCGGATACCGCCTGCCTGCGGCATCTCGACCAGCACCACGATATAGGGCCCCTGCTCCTTGAGCGCCGGATGCACCGGATGCCAGGGCCGCTCCCAGCTATAGATGCGGCCGCGGCCGTCGACCTGCTGCCAGCCGACATCGAACGACAGGCACTTGTGGCAGATCCACTCCGGCCCCCACTGCCAGGTACCGCAGGCTTTGCAGCGCTGCACCATCAGCACGCCACGCCGCGTGCCCTCCCAATAGGGAGCATCCAGCGCGTCGTTCTCGGCCACCGGCGCCGGCAGGCCCGGGCGGAGATAGGTTGCGGTGGTCATCACAAGGTCTCCGCGCTGCCCAGGATCATGCTCGATACCGGCGTCACCATTGGGCCGGAGATCACCATCGATACGTGCGGGTCGGGCACCTGCGCCGTCGACTCGCCGCGCAGCTGGCGCACCGCCTCGACCTGCAGCTCCAGCCCATGCATGTAGCACTCGGCGAGATTGCCGCCGCTGGTGTTGAGCGGCAGCTTGCCCGTCGGCGCCATCAGGTTTTCCGGTACCAGGAAGTCGCTGGCCTCTTCGGCGGTACAGAACCCGTGTTCGACCAGGCTCATCAGCACGCCGCCGGTGAAGTTCTCGTAGCTCTGCAGCACGTCGACATCGGACGGCTTCACCTTGGCCATGGCGTAGAGCTGCGGCGCCACGGTGGTGAAGCTCGACGTCGCGTAGAGCGGCGCGTTGTGCCCGCGTGCGCCGTTGCGGTATTCAGAGCCCTGGGCCGACGCCAGTAGATAGGCCGGCTTCTTGGCAAAGTCGCGCGCCTGCTCGGCCGGCACGATGATCAGCGCTGCGGCGCCATCGTTCTCCATGCAGCAGTCGAACAGCCGCCACGGCTCGACGATCCAGCGCGACGCATCGTAGGCTTCCGCCGTCAGCGGCTTGCCGTGCATCACCGCGCGCGGGTTGCGTTGAGCGTGGTGATAGGACGCCAGCGCAATCGCGCGCTGCGCACTGGGCGCGATCTTGTTCTCGTGGATGAAGCGCATGGCGCGCATGGCATAACGCTGCGCCGGCGACATTACGCCATAGGGCGCGTTCAGCGCCGCCTCACCCGTGGCCACGCCGCCCGGCGGTGCGGCGCCGAAGCGCTGGAACTGGCCCTGCGCCAGGGCGCGGAACACCACGATGCAATCGGCGAGGCCGGCGGCCACGGCGGCTGCTGCGTTGCCGACGGCGCCGGCGCCGCCGCCGCCGCCGCCACCCCACTGCATGTTGGAGAAGCGCAGCGCCGGCAACCCCAGCGCCGCTGCCAGGCGTGAGGGATCGTTGCGGTCGTTGCTGTAGGAGGCGAAGCCGTCGATCTTGCGGGGATCGATGCCGGCATCGGCACAGGCGGCGAGGATCGCCTTCAATGCCAACTTGAATTCGGGATCGGGCGACTTGCCGTGTTTGTAGTAGGGCGTCTCACCGATACCGACGATAGCCACCTTGCCGCGCAGCGTGCGCTCGGTCATTGCGCCTCCTCTTCATCCAACGTCGTTCTGTCATTCCGAGCGCAGCGAGGACTCTTTTCGTCACAAAAAAAGATCCCTCGCTGCGCTGCGCTCGGGATGACAGCCACCCTTCAGACATAGCCTTCGTGGCGTGCTTGTCGAACCACGAAGGCCGCACACGACCGCCATGCGAACCGCCTCACGTCACCATGAAGCGGCCGTTTCAGCTGGCGATGCCACCTAGGCCTGATAACGCGCCGGAACGTCGAGCTTGAGAAAGCGCGCCGCGTTCAGTCCCAGGATCTTGGCCCGCGTCGCGTCCGACAGGTGGCCCATCGTGCGCTCGATCGCTTCGGCCGAGTGCGGCCAGGTGCCCTCGTGATGCGGGTAGTCATTGGCCCACATGAAATTGTCGGCCAGCCGGTGCGAGTCGGCAAGGTCGAGGCCGGCCTGGTCCTCCTGGAACGAGGCGAAGCCGTGGGCGCGGTAGTAGTCGCTGGGCAGGCCCTGCAGCTTGGGACGGACCCAGAAATGATGCTTCTTGTAGGCCTCGTCCATGGCGTCGAGCAGCCACGGGATCCAGCCGATACCGGCCTCGATGGTGGCGAAGCGCAGCTGCGGGAAGCGTTCCAGCACGCCCGAGGCGCAGAGGTTGGCTACCGGCTCGATGGTGGGCGACAGCGAGTGCGTGACGTAGTTGATCACCGCGCCGCCGTTGCCGCGCGAGGCGCGCGGATCGCGGCCGGTCGAGATGTGGAACGTGATCGGCAGGTCGGCATCCTGGATCGCCGCCCACAGCCGGTCGAAATGCGGCAGGTTGTAGTTCACATGATTGACGTCGTGCGATCCCCAGACCGGCTTGCACGGCAGGGTCAGGCAACGGAACCCGAGCTTGGCCAAGCGCTGGATCTCGGCGATCGAGCCCTCCAGGTCGCCGGTGGCGATCGCGCCCGCGACCACGATGCGGTCCTGGTGGTCGGCGAACATCTCCCAAGCCCACTCGTTCCAGGCCTTGCACTGCGCCATGGCGAATTCGGCGTCGGGCGTGCCCCACATCGAGAGGCCCTTGTTGGGAAACATCAGCTCGACGTCGATGCCATCGCTGTCATGGTCGGTGACGCGGCCGACAGCCGTGGCACCGGACTTGTTGCGCAGCGCATCCTCGCCTTCCATGGCCGTGATGCGCAGGCGGTCCGGCCGATGGCCTTCCGACACGCGCCACTGCACGCCGTCCTTGTCGGTGATCACGTGCGGCAGGCGGTCGTGGTACTTCTTGTCCATCCGCGTGAGCCACAGGTCGACCGGCTCGTTGGCATGGCAGTCGGCGGACACCATGAAATACTTGCGTGCCGCCTCCGGGCGGGCCGTCCGCGGCCAGCCCTCGGCGCCCGGCGTCTGCAGGCGCCACTGGTTGGGTGGATTGACGACGACTGCGCTCATCTCATCCTCCTCGCTGCTTCACTCGAACATTGCGCTGAGCCGCTGCTGGGCCTCCACAAGCTCATTCATCATCTCGTAGACCACGTCCTTGACCGCCGCCTGCTCGGTCATGTCACCCACTATCTGGCCTACGGGATACGTCAGGAAATCGCGGGCGCGCACGCGCTCGACGCGCACCCGCCCCTCGCTCCACCACAGGATGTTCTGCAACGGCGCCGGCAGCGGTGCCGGTGCGCCGGGCTTGTCGTAGGCGTCGGTGAAGGCACAGCGCAGCGTACGGCACGGCTTGCCGGTGACGCTGCGCGTCAGCACGGCATCGTCGGAGTCGGCGGCGAACATGCGGGCCTTGATCTCGGGAATGACTTCGCTCTGGATCGTCTTGAGCCAAATCGAGCCGCACCACACGCCCTCGCAGCCCAGCGCCAGCGCCGCCGCCACCTGGCGTCCGCGGCCGACCCCGCCGCCGCCCAGCACCGGCAAGGGCGCCACCGCATCGACGATGCGCGGCCACAGTACCATCGAGGTGACCGAGCCGGTGTGGCCGCCCGCCTCGGTGCCCACGGCGATGACGAAGTCGCAGCCGTTCTCCTTGTGGCGTAGCGCGTGCTTGGGCCGGCCGGCCAGTGCCGCCACCTTGATGCCCTTGGCATGCGCGGCCTCGACCAGCGCCTTGGGTGGCGAGCCCAGCGCGTTCACGATCAGCTTGATCGGATGCTGCATCGCGATCTCGAGCATGCGGGCGCTTTCTGCCGGCGTGAAGGAAAGCTCGCTCAACAGGTCACGCACGATCGTGTCGGCATCGGCGGCCGGCAGCGGCGGAATGCCGGCATCGTCCAGCAGGCCGCGCACGAAATCGAGATGCTCCTTCGGAAAGAGACGGTCAGGATCAAACTTCAGGTCACCCGCTTCCTGGTAGGTGGTCGGCATCAGGATATCGATGCCGTAGGGCTTGCCGTCGATGTGATCGTCGATCCACGCCAGTTCCCGCCGCAGGCGTTCCGGACTCATGCGTGCCATGCCCAGCACGCCCAGGCCGCCGGCCTTGGACACTTCAACGACGACGTCGCGGCAATGCGAGAATGCGAAGATCGGCACATCGATTCCGAACATCTCGCACATCCGGTTCTTCATGACGTCGCTCCCACCGATGTTCCGACACCGGAACGCCATTCTTTCTAAAAGAAATTAGATGCTTCCATGATCATCATTGCAACGGCAGCCGCCGGTCGCGTGCCGCAGGTCGGTTCGATGCTGCACGCATTGGAGCGCGCCAGCCATGTGGAGAACGCACGGGACTCATGCCGGCTGTGTATGGCGGCGGCGTGCGGGTGACAGGCAGCGCGCATCTGCGGCACCATCCCCGCGACATACGAACCCTCGGGAGGAACCATGAAAATCGGCGCCGCGATGTTCTTCACGGACTATTCGATGACTCCGGCCGACCTGGCACGTGCACTGGAGGAACGTGGCTTCGAGTCGGTATGGTCGCCCGAGCACTCGCACATCCCGCTGTCGCGCAAGACGCCCTTCCCGCAGGGCGGCGAGTTGCCCAAGGCGTACTACGACGTGATGGATCCCTTCGTGTCGCTGACCGCGGCGGCTTCCGTCACCACCACCCTGCGTGTCGGTACCGGCGTCTGCCTGGTGGCACAGCGCGATCCGATCCAGACCGCCAAGCTGGTGGCGTCCATCGACCAGGTCTCGAACGGTCGCTTCCTGTTCGGGATCGGCAATGGCTGGAACGCGGAGGAGATGGCCGACCATGGCACCGCGTTCGAGACCCGGCACAAGCTGGCGCGCGAGCGCGTCGAGGCGATGAAGCGGATCTGGACCCAGTCGAAGCCCGAGTATCACGGTGAATTCGTAAACTTCGATCCCATGATGACGTGGCCCAAGCCGACGCAGAAGCCGCATCCGCCCGTGATTGTCGGTGGTGCGTTTCCCTTCGCTGCCCGCCGGGCCCTGCGCTATGGCGATGGCTGGATGCCCCATCGCCGGCGCAAGCAATACGACGACGTCACCACCCTGCTGCCGCAGTTCAAGCAGATGGCAGCCGAGGCCAACCGTCCACTGGACACCGTTCCGGTCACGGTCTGGGGCGCCAAGGATGCCGATCAGGTCAAGCGCGACCGCGATGCCGGCATTGATCGCGTCATTCTACAGCTGGAAGCCGCCAAGGCTGATGTCGTCCTGCCGGTCCTCGACCGCTGGGCCGAAATCGTGCGCAACGTCTGACCCGGGAGCGCGGGCGTCCCGCCCGCATTGGCGAAGCGCCAAGACCTGAGCGGGCGGGACGCCCGCGCTCCCAGGTACAATGCTTGTCATCGCAATGGCCAGCACGCACTCTGGGCTCGTCCAACCACGCACAGGGAGCCCCATGCCGCCCATCCCCGACGACATCTTCACCGAGCCCGAGGATTTCTCGCCGGATACGCTCGCCAACCTGGGCCCACTGCGTCGGCTGGCCGGCGTGTGGCAATCCGATCAAGGCGTGGACGTCAGCCCCAAGGCGGAAGGCCCCGAGCGGCGCGTGTACCGTGAGCATATCCGGATGGAGCCCATCGATCCGCAGCCCAACGGCCCTCAGCTGCTCTACGGGCTGCGCTATCACATCCACATCAACACGGCGGAGGAAGCCATCACCTTCCATGACCAGGTCGGCTACTGGTTGTGGGAACCGGCTACCGGACTGATCATGCAGTCCATCACCATCCCGCGCGGCCAGGCGGTGTTGGCAGGCGGAACGGCGGCGCCGGACGACAAGCGCATTTCGGTGGAGGCACGGCGCGGCGATACCCGGTTCGGGATCTGCTCGACGACGTTCCTCGAAGAGGCGTTCCGCACCGACTATTACCGCATCGACATCACGTTCAACGATGACGGCAGCTGGACCTATGTGACGCGGACGGATCTCGCGGTTCGCGGCAAGGAACCAGCGTTCAACCACCACGACACGAACACCTTGCGCCGGATCTCACCGCCGGTGCCGAACCCGATGCTCGGTGAGTCGAAGGATTGATCCTCCCCCACTGCGTGGGGAGGAAGCTAGGACGGCAACGCGCGACCGATCACGCGGGCCAGCCGGTCGGCGAAGGCGCGCGGGTCGCTGGGCGGCTCGCCGTCGAGCACGCGGGCCTGGTCAAGCAGCAGGTGTGCCGCGTCGGCCTTGATGGCGTCGTCGTCCTTCAGGCCGATGAGCGACTCAACCAGCGCATGGCGCGGGTTGATCTCCAGCACGGGCTTGGCGCCGGCTGGCAGCCGCCCCGAGCCCGCCAGCATCTTCTCGAGCTGGCGGTCGGGACCTGAGGTCGGCGCCACGAGGCAGACCGCGCTCTCGGTCAGCCGCTCCGACACCCGCACATCCGACACGGCATCACCCAGGGTTGCTTTGACGAACGACACGAAGTCGGCCGTCGGCGCATCATCCGCCGGCTTCTGATCCGTGCTGCTGTCGCTGCGCGGAATCAACGCCAGGTCGGCTTCGCCCTGCGTCACCGAGCGGAACGGCTTGCCGTCGAACGACGGCGCCATCGTGACCCAGAAACTGTCGACCGGATCGTTCAGCAGCAGCACCTCGACGTCGCGGGCGCGGAAGCCCTCCAGGTGCGGCGACGCCTGCAAGCGGGCCATATCGTCGCCGGCCAGGTAGTAGATCGCGGTCTGGTTCTCCTTCAGGCCGGCGACGTAGTCCTTGAGGCTGCGCCATGCCTCCGGTGACGTTGTCGTCTTGAAACGCGACAGACCCAGCAGAGCCTCGCGGCGCTCGAAATTCTCGTACAGGCCTTCCTTCAGCACGGCGCCGAAGGCATCCCATACCTTGTTGTAGGCCTCGGTCTCCTTCTCCGCGAACTTCTCCAGGTCGCCGATCACGCGTGTGGTCACGCCCTTGCGGATGGCCTCGAGAACCGGACTCTCCTGGATCATCTCACGCGAGACATTGAGCGGCAGGTCGGCTGAATCGACCAGCCCGCGCACGAAGCGCAGGAAGCGCGGCAGGATCTCCACATCGTCGGTGATGAAGACACGCCGCACGTAGAGCTTGATGCGGCCCTTGCGCTCCGCGTCGAACAGATCGAACGGCCGCGTGCTCGGTATGAACACCAACGTGGTGTATTCCTGCCGGCCTTCGGCACGATAGTGGATGGTGAGCGCCGGATCGTCGAATTGGCCAGCGATGCTGCGATAGAAATCGGTGTACTCGGCCGGCGTGATTTCGGACTTCGGCTTGGTCCATAGCGCGGCACCATCGGCGATTTCGGCCGGCGCGTCGCCCGGCTTGTCGACGATGGCGATCGGCACCGGGACATGCCCGGACTGTGCCTTGACGATACGCTCCAGCGCCGCGCGCTCGGTGTACGTCTTGGCGTCCTCCATCAGATGTAGCACGACCCGGGTACCGCGTGCCGGTGCGTCGGCCGCATCGGCCGATCCCACGGTGTAGGTCCCCTTGCCGTCCGACGACCACAGCCAGGCTTCCTGCGTGCCGGCGCGGCGCGAGATCACGTCGACATGGTCGGCCACGATGAAGGCCGAGTAGAAGCCGACGCCGAACTGGCCGATCAGGTTCGTGCCTGCCTCGCCCTCGCTCGCCTGCAGGCGCTCGAGGAAGGCCTTGGTACCCGAGCGTGCGATGGTGCCGAGCGCCTCGACCATCTCGTCCCGGTTCATGCCGATGCCATTGTCCTCGACGGTCAGCCGCCGCTGCTCGGCATCGAGGATCAGCGTGATGCGCGGCTTGGGATCGTCGCCCAGCAAGGCGGGCGTGGCGATGGCCTCGTAGCGCAGCCGCTCGCAGGCGTCGGCGGCGTTGGAGATCAGCTCGCGGAGGAAGACGTCCTTGTCGGAATAGACCGAGTGCACCATCAGGTGCAGCAGCTTGGCAACGTCAGCTTCGAAGGGGCGGCTCTGCGTCGATGCGGCATCGGCGGCAGTCATGTCGGGTGGCTTCCCTGGCTGTTTTCGGCGCCCGACTAGATGGCCCGTGGACCCGATTTGTTCAAGGTATTTCCCTCCCCCAACGACAGTTGGGGGAGGTGGCCGAAGGCCGGAGGGGGACCCCACGTGGTCCGGAATACAGAGACCACGTGGGGTCCCCTCCGCCCCTTCGGGGCACCTCCCCACTGCGTGGGGAGGATCAAACCTGCGACACCACCTCGCGCCGGAAGCGCTGCATCTTGTCCAGCACCCCATCCACCGAAGTGCCGGCGAAATCGAAATCGACGCTGCTCACACCCGCCGCGCGCAGCGCCCGCAGGTCGCCCGCCATGTCGGCAGCAGCGCCGCTGAACAGATAGCGCTCGCCGTCGCCGGCCTTGGCCGGCGCCGCCTCGCCGTGGCGCGCCACGCGC
Organism: Reyranella sp. CPCC 100927; assembly: GCF_007859315.1. Classification (GTDB taxonomy): domain Bacteria; phylum Pseudomonadota; class Alphaproteobacteria; order Reyranellales; family Reyranellaceae; genus Vineibacter. The sequence continues at coordinate 41,961 of NZ_VOHA01000024.1, read as the reverse complement.
AGGACCACCCCGATGCTCTTGGGATCGCGCCCGGCGTCCCGGGCCACCTTGTGCAGCTTGGCGATGCCGGCCTGCAGGCGCGGCAGGCTGTCGAGCGGATGCGCCGGATTGGTGCCGATGGGATACCAGGCATTGCCGATCCGTGCCGTGCGTCGCAGCGCCGGTCCGCTCTCGCCGCCGACCCAGATTGGCGGGTGCGGCTTCTGCGTCGGTTTGGGCGCGAAGGTGATGTTGTCGAAGTGCACGTGCTGGCCGGCGAAGCGCGGATTGTCCTTGGTCCACAGTTCGACAAAGGCGTCGAGGTATTCGTCGGTCACCGCGCCGCGGGCGGCGAAGTCGGGCACGTCAAGCGCCTCGAATTCCTCCTTCAGCCAGCCGGCGCCGATGCCCACGGTCAGCCGGCCGCCCGACAGCACGTCGATGGTGGCCAGGATCTTGGCCGTCAGCACCGCCGGCCGGTGCGGCACCACCATCACCGAGGTCACGAACCGCAGGCGCGAGGTCTTGCCCGCAAGATAGGCAATCTCCGTCAGCTGCTCGTGGCGTTCGGCACGGGCGCCAGCGGGAAACTCGCCGGTAGCGCTATAAGGATATTTCGCGTGGATGTCGTTGGGGATCACCACGTGGTCGCTGAAGGTGGCGTAGTCGAAGCCCATGGCCTCGCCTTCGACCACAAGGCGCGTAAGGTTTTCCGGTACCGCCAGCGGCCCCGCCGTCGGCGCATTAAAGCCGATCTGCATTGCTGTCTCCGTCGATTGCATCATGCCGGATGATGCTACACGATGCCGCCATGACCGAGTCGCAGATTCCCCTCATGGGGCGATTAGAGCAGGCGCCATTGGACGACCTGCTCGCGGCCGCCGCCGCCCTGCGTGACCAGGGCCACGGCCGGCTGATCTCCTATTCGCGCAAGGTGTTCATCCCGCTGACGCACCTGTGTCGGGATGTCTGCCACTACTGCACGTTCGCGCAACGGCCGCGCAATGGCGAGCCCGCGTACCTGTCGCCCGAGCAGGTGCTGGCGATCGCCCGCGCCGGTGCTGCCGCCGGCTGCACCGAGGCGCTGTTCACCCTGGGCGACAAGCCCGAGCTGCGCTACCGCGCCGCGCGCGAGGCGCTGGCCGCGCTGGGATACGACAGCACCATCGCCTACCTGCGTGCGATGTGTGCGCTGGTATTGCGCGAGACCGGCCTGCTGCCGCACGCCAATCCCGGCGTGATGACGCGCGAGGAGATCGCCGCCCTGCGCGAGGTCACGGCGAGCCAGGGCATCATGCTGGAGTCGACCAGCACGCGCCTGTGCGAACCGGGCGGCGTGCACTACGGCTCGCCCGACAAGCATCCGGCCGTGCGCCTGGAGACCCTGCGGCTGGCCGGCGAACTGAAAGTCCCGTTCACGACCGGGATCCTGATCGGCATCGGCGAAACCCGCGCCGAGCGACTGGACGCATTGCGCGCCATCCGCGACCTGCACGCCGAGCACGGCCACATCCAGGAAGTGATCATCCAGAACTTCCGCGCCAAACCCGACACCAAGCGTGCCGATGCGCCGGAGCCCGATCTCGACGACCTGCTGTGGACCATCGCCGCGGCGCGGCTGATCCTGGGTCCTGACATGAACCTGCAGGCGCCGCCCAACCTGTCGCCCGGCGTCTATCAGCGCTTGGTCGCGGCCGGACTGAACGACTGGGGCGGCGTGTCGCCGGTGACGCCCGACCACGTCAATCCCGAAGCGCCGTGGCCGGCCATCACCGAGCTGTCGCGGCTGAGCGCCGAGACCGGCAAGCTGCTGGTGAACCGTCTGCCGGTCTACCCCGCCTATGCGCGCCAGCCTGATACCTGGCTCGCGCCCGAGGTGGCCACGCGCGTGCGCCGCATGAGCGATGCCGATGGGCTGGCGCGGGATGATGACTGGGCGCCGGGCAACACCACGCCGCCGCCGACACCCTATCTCTTCCTGCCGGCGGTCGACGTCGCGCTGAGCCGTACCGTCGATCGCGCCACGTCGGGCGAGCGGCTCGAGACGAACGACATCACAAGGTTGTTCGCGGCCCGCGATGCCGACTACCGCCACGTCACCAGCGCCGCCAACGCACTGCGCGCGTCGGTGAGCGGCGACATCGTGCGCTACGTCGTCAACCGCAACATCAACTACACCAACATCTGCTATTTCCGCTGCCGCTTCTGCGCCTTTTCCAAGGGCAAGACGCACGAGGAACTGCGCGGCACGCCCTACGACCTGGCGCTGGAGGAAATCACGCGCCGCGCCGTCGAGGCCTGGGAGCGCGGCGCCACCGAGGTCTGCCTGCAGGGCGGCATCCATCCGGACTACACCGGCGAGACCTACGCTGGGATCTGCCGCGCCATCAAGGCGGCGGTGCCCGGCATGCACATCCACGCCTTCTCCCCACTGGAAGTGACGCAGGGCGCCGCCACGCTGAAGCTGTCGGTCAGCGACTTCCTGGCCCAGCTGCAGACCGGCGGCCTGGGTACCCTGCCCGGCACCGCGGCCGAGATCCTCGACGACGAGATCCGCGCCATCATCTGCCCCGACAAGGTGAACACGGCGCAGTGGCTCGATGTGGCGCGCGCCGCACACGGGCTGGGCCTGCGCACGACATCCACGATCATGTATGGCCATGTCGAGACGCCTCTCAACTGGGCGCGTCACCTGCTGGCGCTGCGCGACCTGCAGGCCGAGACCGGCGGCTTCACCGAGTTCGTGCCGCTGCCCTTCGTGCACATGGAAGCGCCGATGTACCTGCATGGCCGCGCCCGCAAGGGCCCGACCTTCCGCGAGGCCGTGCTGATGCATGCCGTGGCGCGGCTCGCGCTGCACCCGCTGATCCCCAACATCCAGACGTCCTGGGTGAAGATGGGCCCGGCCGGCGCCGCGATCTGCCTCGACTCCGGCGCCAACGACCTGGGCGGCACCTTGATGAACGAGAGCATCTCGCGCGCCGCCGGCACGCAGCACGGCCAGGAATTCCCGCCGGCCGCGATGGAAGAGCTGATCCGCTCCATCGGGCGGATGCCGCAGCAGCGCGACACGCTCTACAACCCGGTGCCCGAAGAACGCCGCGCCGCGTCCTTCGTCGCCGGCGAACTGGCCCCGATCGTCCAGACTCCGCCCCGCAAGCGCGTCGCGGCTTAGGGCGGGTGATCACCCCTCACCCCGCGAGGGCGGGGAGAGGAGATCCCATCATCCTACACGATCGCTCCAGCTTGGCTGGAAAGTGCCTCCGTACGGCACGTCGACGCTATCGTCTCGGTTCGTCTTTTTGAGATGTACGCTCCAGCCATTGCGCCGTTTCGGGATCGCCTGGAAAGAAACTCTCGATCCGGATCTCCTGGGCGGTGATATCCTGCGGCGTTCCCAGCGTCGTGATCACGGTGAACAGTTTGAGCGAAACCGAGTCTTTCACGATTTCGATCGTGAGAATCGGCTCCCTCGGCTCGCGCAGTCGCGGCATGTCTGCCAGGGTCGTGACGTCCGGATAGCGTAACAGCCGTGCCAGCAGCGCGGCGGTCTCCTTGGACCCATCCATCAGCGCATCGGATTGAACGACCTGTACGAAGGCACGCGCGACTTCTGACCAGTTGGAGATCAACGGGCGAAGACCGTGTGGTGCGAGAAAAACGTCGGCGAGATTGACCGGCGAGGCGGAATCCGACGGTGTGTCCGGCACGCCGTTGAGAAAGCGGGTTAACCGCCGGGAAGCTTCGTTTTCGCGCAGAACGTTCCACCGCCGATCCACCACCAGGGCTGGATAAGGCTCGTGTTGTCTCAGCCGGAAGTCGAGCGACCGATCGACGATCGAAAGCGCCGATTCGTTCAGCGCGCTTTCGCGCCACACGGACGCAAACCCCGCCGCCTGCAGCAAGGTGTTCTGCTGCTTCAAAGGCACATCCAAAGCCGTGGCCAACCGAAGGACCATTTCGCGACTCGGCAGTGTTCGACCCAACTCCAAGAAGCTGACATGTCGCTGAGATACGTCTGCGCGTAACGCAAGCTCCAGTTGAGATAGCCCACGGTGTCTGCGCCACCAACGCAGATGCGGCGCGAATGTCGCTTCATGGTTCATAACTACATCTCAGGTAGTTGTCGGACCCAAACCCGCGCGGCCATCCTACCAGACAGTTCACCGGAGGAACGCCGTGACGCGATACTTCGAGGATGTCACCGTGGGCGACAGGTTCGAATCACCGAGCTCATTTCACATCACGCGCGAATCGATCCTGACTTTCGCTCGGGAATGGGATCCGCAGACCTATCACGTCGATGAACAGGCGGCGAAAGCATCATTCGCCGGCGACCTCTCCGCCTCAGGCATCCACTCCCTGGCAATCACCATGAAGCTCGCCCATCAGTCCGGCTTCTTCGACATTCTTCCCATCGCCGGACTGGGCATCGATGAATTCCGGCTGCTCAAACCCGTCCTGCCCGACGACCGCCTGCGCGTTCGCATCACTATTACGGCGATGCGGCCGTCAAAAAGCCAACCCGACCGGGGAATCGTTACCAACCTGACGGAACTGATCAATCAGGCCGGCGAGATCGTGCTGCGCTTTTCACTGTCCGAACTTGTCAGAAAAGGAGCGCACACTCCTGCTTCTCCCTAGGTCAAGACGGACCCGTCCACTCGCAGGCAGCTCACCGCCACAGAGCAGGAGATTGTCTGTCACCGCATATCGGCGGAGCTATGGGAAAGAATGACCTTCGCGGAGCGGAGCACGGGCACGAAGCTACCGGATTTCTGGCGGCGGTCGTCTTTGTGTGCCTGTCTGTCTTGCGAGATGTGTATCTCGGAGCCGCGGTGCAGCGGATCACGCCCCTTGTCTTGGCGGCAACAGCCTTCACTCTGTGTACCCTGGTGTTTCTACCCACCGGCCTCCATAGCCGTCAGAGCATGACTGCATTCCGGAGCCGACCGGGCTACCTGCTATGGGTGAACGTGACGTCTGCAGGCGCATGGATCACCTTTCTCTATGCCTTGAAGCTCATTGAGCCGGCAATCGTACAAATTCTCTATTCTGGCATCGGCCCTTTGTCAGTCATCTGGGTCGAGGGCTATCGCACACGAGGCAAGCGCGCGGTAGGCCTGACGCTCGCGGAGCGAGTTTCCTGCGGCGTCTTGCTCACAGCGTTAGTATTTGCCGCTGTTGTCGTATTGTCTGGGCGCTCTGGCAGCGGCCCTCAGCCGATCGGCGAGCGTGTAGTAGGAGTGCTGCTTGCTATAGCCGGCGGAGTTTTCATCTCCGTCAGCACAATGCTCTGTCGCAAACTCAACGACGCCGGGGCGACACCATGCGCCGTGCTGGCATTCCGCTATCCAGGCGCGGCTATTGTCGCCACTATCGCCACTGCATACTCCTCGGCCAGCCTGCCGAAGGGGCTTGGCTGGATTGATGGTGCGCTGCTGGCCGCAACCGCACTTATCGTCGTATCAAGTTATGTTAACCAAGTCGCTATTTCGCTGGCATCACCGTTGACGGTTCGTGTCGTGCTTGCAGTTGCTCCCGCTTTCATCTTCGTTTTGCAGATGGTCGAGGGCCGCTTGATAACATCGCCCTACTCGCTATTGGCCGCTGTCGTGTATGGATGTGCAGCCGTTTCGGCAGCAATTGTTAGGTGGCTTGCCGTTCGCGAGATTTGACGTATTGGGGTGCCGAAACTTTGATCGGCTCAGCCGGTCGGTCGCTCTAGGGAATTGCCTGCGCCAACAGCAGTTGCGGCACGCCGGCCTCCTCGAGGAAGGCACGGGTGCGCGTGCCGGCCGATTGCGGCAGGCGCAGGAAGGCGGCCAGGTCGACGGGATGGTCGATGTCCATCGCGATGCCGGGCTGACGCACGATCGTGGGCTCGATGCCGCAGCTGCGCGCCGCGTCGAGGTGCGGGAAATAGCTGTTCTCCCCGAAGCGCAGCGGCACCGAGTCGGGCGGCGAGCAGACGACCGCGTTGGAGCCCAGCTCGTCGTGCGCCGGCGCGATGGTGAAGGATGGCGCTGCCTGATGTGCTTCCAATACGGCGTCGACCTCGGCCGCTGCCACCGCCGGGATGTCGCCCGGCATGGTGATCATACCACCCAGCCTCTCACGCAGCAGGTAGCGTGCGCCGCCCATCACGCTGCCAGTGTGGCCATCGCGGGCGCCGTCAGTGACGATGCGCGCACCCAGGCGTGTGGCGTAAGCAGCCACCGTGGGATCCAGCGTCACGACGATGATGCCGGCCAGGCGCCGGGCACCGGCGATGGCGTCCAGCACCTCTTTCACCATCACTTCGGCCAACGCCGAGCGCTGCGCCGGCGTCAGCAGCGTCGCCAGGCGCTGCTTGGCACCCTCCAGCTCCTTGACCGGCACCACGGCCCAGATGTCGGTGGTCATGTCATGATCCCTCCCCAGCTTCGCTGGGAAGCGCCCCGATACGACGTTTCGACGCGAGGCGTCGAAGCGGCGAAACGGCCACCCTCCCCACTAAGTGAGGGAGGGAAGATTTGCCAAGCCGCCTCATCGCAAGGCGTCGGCGGCCGCCAGCGCCACGCGGGCCAAAGCCACCTTGTCCTCAAGCGACGTCATCAGCGTCGGTGCGACGGTGATCTTGAGGTCCAGGCCCGCCACATCGTCGGCATCGACCGTGTCGACGATGTAGCCGTCCAACAGATCGCCGTAGCGGCGCGCTACCGCGGCCGACGTCGCCTCCAGACCGAGCTCCGTCATCATCTTGGCGGTCGGGCCCTTCACGGCGCGACCACCGATGATCGGCGACACGGCAACGACGGGTGCGCCACAGTGGGCGATGGCGTCGCGCAGGCCTGGTACGGCCAGGATCGGCCCGATGCTGATGAAGGGATTCGACGGACAGATCACCACGGCCCGCAGGCCGCCACCTTTCAGGGCGGCCATGACATCGGGCTGCGGGCGGGCACCGACGGCGCCCTCGAAGGCGATCTCGCGGATTGCCGGCCGCGCCTGCTGACGCACGAAGTAGTCCTGGAAGTCGACCCAACCGCCATCGATGCGCAACCGCGTGCGCAGGCGATCGTCGGTCATCGGCACGATGCGCGGCCCGATGCCCAGGCGCCGGCTGAAATCGGCGGTGACCTGCGACAATGTCTGGCCGGCGCGCAGGCGCTGCGTGCGCTCGACATGGACCGCAAGATCGCGATCGCCAAGCCGGAACCAGTCCTCGCCGCCCAACGCCGCCAGGCTTTCCATGAACGACCATGTCTCGTCGCGCCGGCCCCAGCCGGTGACCGGATTATCGAGACCGGCCAGGGCATAGCTCAGCGTGTCGATGTCGGGACAGATGCTGAGTCCCAGGTGCTCGAAATCGTCGCCGGTGTTGGCCACGATCAGCAGTTCGTCGACCGGCAGCACGCGACTGAGACCCAGTGCGAGCTTGGCGCCGCCGACGCCGCCGGATAGCGCGACGACCAGACCACCGCTCATTGAAACAGATCCTCCGCCGGCGGCCGCACCAACTCGACCACCGATGTCGACGGCGCATTCCAGGTAAGACCGCGCACCAGCACCACGGGCTGCGCTTCGTCGGCCTGTCCCATCACCAGCGAGGCAGCGGCTGCGATCTCGTCGGCGAAGCCGGTGATGGTCACCTGCAGCGCGCGGCCGAACAGATCGGGTGTGCCACGCAGGTCGAGCAGCGCCGGCAGGCCAGCGGCGCCGATCGCCACGCCCACGGTGCCGCGCCGCCAGGCGCGACCGAAACTGTCATTGATGATCACGCCGATCGGCACACCACCGCCAAGGCGGACGCGCAATGCCTCGGCGCTGCCATCAGGATCGCGCGGCAACAACAGTGCCTTGGGCGCTGCATCCGTCGAGTCGACGTTGGACTGATCGACACCGGCATTGGCCATGACGAAGCCCAGGCGATGCTGGGTGATCACCAGCCCTGGCCTCGCGCGCACCACGCGCACCGATTCCGACAGGATCAGCTCGATGACGCGCGGGTCCTTCTGCACTTCGGCCGCCAGCGTCGCAGCTTCGGCCGACGGCGTAACGGTCGCGAGATCGATCAGGCGTCCTTCCGCCTTGGACACGATCTTCTGCGCCACCACCAGCACATCACCCGCCTGCAGCGTCAGGCCGGCGCGCTTCAGGCCTGCGTCGATCAGCGCCGCAAGGTCATCGCCTGCCTGCACCATGGGGATGCCGGGCAGTGCCAGGAGCTGGACGGATGTCATTGGACTCATGTGCGCGACCTATGGACCCAACACACTGCCGTCCTCAGTGAAGCGAAGGAAGACAGATGCCATCACCATCAGCCGAAACGCTTGCGCAGGCGCGGCAACACCTGTTCGCCGTAGAGCTTCAGGAACCGCGGCTGGTCCGGCCCCGGGGCGTGGAACACCAGATGCCGGAAGCCGAGATTGACGTAGGTCGCGATCTTCTCGACCTGCTCGTCGGGATCGCTGGAGACGATCCAGCGGCTGGCGGCGCGCTCCAGCGGCAGCGCATTGGCCAGGCGCTCCATCTCGGCCGGATCCTCGACCGACATCTTCTCCTCGGCCGACAGCGCCAGCGCCGCCCAGTGCCGCGTGTCCTGCAGCGCGCGCTCGCGGTCGGTGTCGAACGACACCTTCACCTCGATCATGCGGTCATATGTGGCTTCCTTGCCCGCCGTCTCGGCGACACCCTCGGCCACCTTGGGCAGCAAGGTCTCGGTGTAGAGCTTGGGATCCTTGCCGCTGGTGCAGATGAAGCCGTCGGCGGTACGGCCGGCGTATTTCGCCACCAGCGCGCCCGCCGCCGCGACATAGATCGGCACCGGCGTCGCCGGGCGATCGTAGATCGTCGCCTTCTCGGTGCGATAGTACTGGCCCTCGAAGCTCACCCGCTCGTCGCGCCACAGGGTGCGGATCAGGGTCACCGCCTCGCGCAGGCGCGCGAAACGTTCCTTGAACTCGGGCCACGGCGCGCCGGTGGCCGGCACCTCGTTCAGCGATTCGCCGGTGCCGATGCCCAGCACCACGCGGCCGGGGAACATGGCGCCCAAGGTACCGAACACCTGGGCCACGATGGAGGGATGGTAGCGGAAGGTCGGCGTCAGCACGCTGGTACCGATGACCACGCGCGACGTGCGGGCGCCCAGCGCGCCCAGCCAGGCCAGCGATGACGGCGCATGGCCGTCGTTGTGCTTCCACGGCTGGAAGTGGTCGCTGACGAACACCGAGTCGAAACCCGCCGTTTCGGCCAGAGTGGAAAAGTCGAGCAATGCGCCCGGCGCGAACTGCTCAGCCGACGCCTTGTATCCGAGTTTCAGCACGATGACGTACTCCCTCGCCCGTCGCGACCTGTGCCCCGCGACCCTGGCCTCCGGGGCCGCAGTCTATAGACTGAGCGGCGCTCTGGAACCACCTCATAGAGAGGACGCAACCCATGCATCTGGATGTTGCAATGCCGCTGGGCGATATCGGCGGCGAGCCTGCCGTCGTGCGCGAATTCGCGCAGATTGCCGAAGACACCGGTTATGACGGCCTGTCCCTGCCCGACCACGTGCTGGGCAGCAACCCGGCCACGGCCACGGGCCGCACGACGGCGTCGAGCCTGTATCACGACCCCTTCGTGCTGTTCGCCTTCATCGCCGCCAGCACGACCAGGGCCGAGTTGTCGACACAGGTGCTGATCCTGCCGCAGCGGCAGACGGTGCTGGCGGCCAAGCAGGCCGCAAGCCTCGCTGTGCTGAGCGGTGGCCGCTTCCGGTTCGGCATCGGCGTGGGCTGGAACGAGGTGGAATTCGTCGGCCTGAACGAGAACTTCCGCAATCGTGGCAAGCGGTCCGAGGAACAGGTCACGGTGATGCAGGCGCTGTGGTCGCAGCCCTTCGTCGACGTCAAAGGCGCCTGGCACACCATCCCCGATGCCGGCATCAACCCGCGACCGCCGCACGGCACGATCCCGCTGTGGTTCGGGGGCCACATGGACGTCACCCTGCGCCGAACCGCCAAATGGGGCGACGGCTGGATGATGCTGGCACATCCGCCGGGCGACGACGCACTGGCCGCGTTCGATACACTGCGCCGCTATACCGCCGAGGAAGGCCGCGACCCCAAGAGCGTCGGGATCGAGGTGTGGACGTCGACGGCCACCGGCGCCGAAGCCCAGTGGCGCGAGGAATTCCTCTACTGGAAGAAGGCCGGCGTAACCCACATCACCCTGCACAACGCCTACGGCGGCTACCACCACAAGCGCATGGCCGGCCGCACCATGGCCGAACACGTCGATGCGCTGCGCCGCTACCACAACGCCGTTGCTGATCTGCTGTGAGATACTCCCCAGCTTCGCTGCTGTCGGATTCACACATCTCATCGCGATTTCGCTGTTGTCGCGAGCGAAGCGACGTTCGTGGGAGTGCGGACCTCTGGCCCGCATCAGGCGAAAGCTTCGCTTTCGCCTGACATGAGCGGGCGGGACGCCCACGCTCCCGGGAAATGAGTGTGGCTGCGACCACGGTGACAGAAGCGACAGAAACGCCTGATGGCAGCGATTCCAAGGCGTGAGCCGATTCTCTTGACCTGACAGAAACGCGACAGAAAGCCCTCGGCGAGACGCAATAGGGGTTGCGGAAATTGCGGAAGTCCATGCATCGGTTCGGCTGCGGGACGCTGGATGAAGGGCCTGCCGAATCAGGGGGGCGGCAGCGGATCATTCTGTGTGCCTGTAACGGTGGCGGCCGAAACGCCCGTCGAGCCCGGCGGCGGCTTTGCCCCATGACGCGGGGCCCACGAAACGCCCGATACCTCCGGCGGCGAGGACGCGACCTTCCGGCCGTCTACAGCGCCATGTGCGGCGTGGACAAGAGTCCAAAAATCGACTTCACAGAAAAATTCTCGCGACACTCATCGCGACTTCGTCGTTGTCTCGCGCGCGGTAGCGCAAGCCATGACGCGCCACGGAACGGCGCGCCCCCGGCATGTGTTGCTGCGGCTTGAGCCAACACCCTCGGGCCACATGCGATAGCCCTGCCCTCGGGGGGCAGGGCTATCGCATGTGGACTTGAGCGGTGTTCTTCTACCTTCCCCCGCAAGCAGGGGAAAGTAGAAGACAGCGCGGGAAAAGGGAATCAGGTGTCCGCCAGCGCCGTGAGGATGCGGTCGCGGGCGGCGATGTCGCCCTCGGCGTGCACCGGCTGGATGGCCAGGTGCGTGGCACCGGCGTCGAAGTGCCGGCGCAGTCCGGCCCTGACGGTATCGGCGTCGCCCCACAGCACCATCGCATCGATGAAGCGGTCGCTGCCACCGTTGGCCAGTTCGTCTTCGCTGAAGCCCTGCTCCAGCCAGCTGTTGCGGTAGTTCGGCAATACCAGGTAGCGCGCCAACTCCTTGCGCCCCAGGGCGCGCGCCTTGGTCTGGTCAGTCTCCAGGGTGACCTTCTGCTCGACCGCCAGCCACTTCGACGGACCCAGCACCTTGGCCGCCTGCGCGGTGTGCTCGGGCGTCACGTTGTAGGGCACTGCCCCGCGCGTCCGCTTGGCGCTCAGTTCCAACATCTTGGGCCGCAGCGCCGCCAGCACGATCGGCCAGTCCTCTGCGCCCCGTTGATCCTTGGTGATGCCGTCGAGATAGGCCCGCATCGCCGGAATCGGCTTGTCGTAGCGATGGCCGCGCAGGCCCTCGACCAAGGGGATGTGGCTCACACCCAGGCCCAGGATGAAGCGGTTATCGTAGAGACCGTTTAGAGTCGCGAGCCCGCGGCGCGCCGTATAGGGATCGCGTGCATAGATATTCGCGATTGAACTGCCGACCATCAGCCGCTGGCTGTTCTGCAGCAGGAAGCCGCCCAAAGCCAACGATTCATAGCCCGCCGATTCGGGATACCAGAAAGCCGAATAGCCGCTGCCTTCCACCAGTTTCAGCAGCGTCCGCAATCCCGGCCCGTCCAGCCGGTCGACTGGATACCAAACGCCAAGACGTCCCAATGCCATGTCAATATCTCCTCGATGAGGACTTCATGGCAACAGTCTAGACCGGAGCGAACACCATGGGCAGCGCGGCGTCCTAACAGTGCGGTGATCTGTAGAACATTTTTTCATGGTTGAAAGGTTTGATACGAAAGATGAGAAATTCTTGCGCGTCCGTCGTGCCACGATGGCCGATGGTGATGGCGTGAGCGTGGCCTGGGAGGATGGCGAGATGGCTTTACCGGCAGCGACATTGGATCATGTGGTGATCAACGCACGCGACGACATGGACCGCGCCGCCGAGACCTATCGCCGCCTGGGCTTCACGCTCACCGAACGGGGCTATCATTCGCTGGGTTCCATGAACCATCTGGCGATGTTCGGCACCGACTATCTCGAGCTGATCGCGGTTCCCAAGGGGGCCACCAGCGGCCGGCTCGACCTGCTGACCTATGCCACCGGGCTGAACGGCTTGGTGTTCGGCAGCGAGGATTCGGCGGCAACCTATGCCGCCGTCAGCACCGCCGGCGTGCCGATCGATGCGCCCGTCGAGTTCACGCGCCCGGTGCGCATCGATGGCCAGGACCGCGACGCGCGCTTCCGCACGGTGCGCATGAAGGCCGGCGTGCCGCCCTACGGCCGCGTCTATTTCTGCCACCATTTCACGCGCGATCTGGTGTGGCGCGACGAGTGGCGCCATCACGCCAACGGCGTCGTCGCCGTCGCCCGCGTCATGATCGTCGAGCCCGACCCCGCCGCGGCGGTACGGCTCTATGCCGACATGTTCGGTTCAGAACTGGTCCGCGACATCGACGGCGGCAAGGCGTTGATCGTCGGCAACGCCCGCGTCGATATCGTCAATGAACCAACGCTGCGACGCCAGTTCGGCGACGCCTGCCCCCATGCCGAGGGTCGTACCGCCTACATGGCGGGCCTGACGTTGCGCACGACGTCGCTGGCGAAATCGGCGCGGGCGCTGCGCGACGGCGGCATCGCCGGCGTGGTCGACGGCAACGATCGACTGGTCGTTCCGGCAGCGCAGGCATTCAACGCCACCCTGGAGTTCATTCAGTAAACCTTTGGTCGAGGGATCATGCAGTACCACGAGTGCTTCGCGGCGGCCTACAAGACCGCGCGAGGCAAGTTCCTGGCGGCGGCGCGCGCTGCACAGGGAGACATCCGTTCCTTCACCCACCCCGAGGAGACGGCGCCGGACGGCGGACCGCTGGCCATCGACGTCGCCTGCTTTGGCGATCGCCGCGCGCCGCGGCAGGCGCTGATCGTCAGCGGCACCCACGGCCAGGAAGGTTTCTCCGGCTCGGCTGTGCAGGTCGGCTGGCTCAAGAGCGGCGGTGCGGCCAAACTGGCGGATGGAGTTGGCGTGGTGCTGGTGCACGGGCTGAACCCCTATGGCTTTGCCCACTTCACGCGCACCACCGAAAATAACGTTGACCTCAACCGCAACTTCATCGATCGCAGCAACGGCGCGCCCGACAACCGCCACTACGAGACCTTGCACGGCGATCTGGTACTGGCGCAGTGGACCGAGGCCGAGAACGCGCGTGTCGATGCGGCTCTGGAACGCTTCACCGCAGCGCACGGACCCGATGTGCTGTTCGACACCCTGGCGCGTGGGCAGTATCGGCATCCCGACGGGCTGATCTTCGGCGGTACCGCTCGCGAGTGGTCGAACCACACGCTGGAGACTGTCGTCGCCGAGACGCTGGCCGGCGCCGAACGTGTCGCTTTCATCGACTGGCACACCGGCATCGGCGATTACGGCAAGCCGTTCTTCCTCAGCTTCAACGAGCCGAGCGGCCCGCTCTTTGCGCGCGCCTGCCAGTGGTGGGGTCGCGAGAACATCGACGGCGTGCGCCCGCACGGCATGGAGCACCCGAAATACACCGGCCTGGTGTTTCACGGCGTGCAGCGCTTCCTGGGTGACCGGCCGATGTGCGGCGCCGTGGTCGAATTCGGCACCCGTGGCCTGGGCATGCGCCGCGTGTTGCGACTCGATCAGTGGCTGCGGCGCCAGAGCGACCTCGATCCCGACCTGCGCGCCATGCTGCAGGCCGACATGATGGACGCCTTCTGCCCCTACGACGGCAGCTGGCGCCAGGCGACGTTGAACGACGGGATCACCATCACCGATCAGATGCTGACCGGTCTGGCGGCGTGGAGAGATTGACGATCACGCCTCTCGAACCGGCGCCGCCAGGATCCGGCAGATGTCGGCGGCGTTCGGCAGGCTCTCCAGATCGGCCGCGAGGCCCTGCAGTCGATCCGCCGCCGCGGGCGTCAACAGCGCATCCACGTTGCCGCGGAACTTGCGCTCGATGTCACGGCGGTCGACGGCATTCTCCGGGCTGCCGCGTCGTTGCAGGACCTCATGCCGGATGGTGCGACCATCCACCGTCCTCACCGTGACCCGCGCGGCATGGCGAAAGGCGACGCCCATCGCCTCGATCTCGTCGTCGATAGCGACGGTGATGCGGGGGATGAAGGCCAGCACCGCCGGATCGGCGAGCCGGTCCTCGACATAATCGGCTGCCGACAAGTCGCCGCGCAGCGCCATGACGGTCAGGCCATAGTACATGTTCATCTGCGCCGCCGTGACGCCCGTCGGCTTGTAGGTCCATGCCGTATGCACGAACGTCATGTGGCCGCAGCCGACATCGACGGCGGCAATGTCCCGGCCTAACAACCCCGCGTCGATCAGGATCGCCTTCAACGCATCGAGCGCAGCGTGAATGCTCGTGACATTGGGGTACATCTTGAAGCCGACCTTGGCGGCTTCCCAGTCCGTCGCCAAGCCGTCGGTGAGACGCGCCGGGTTGGGTGTACGCGCAAACGCGCTCAGGAAACCGCCGTAGCCAGCCTCCACCACATCGGGGATACCCGTGAAGCCCTTGCGCGCCAGCAGGGCGCTGTTGAGGCCGCTCTGCGCCGCGCGCCCGGCGTGCAGGCGCTTGACCATGGCGCCCTCCTGCGCCGCCATCAGCCCGGCACCCAGCGATCCGGCGATTCCCAGCGCGTGCTGCAGGTGTCCAGCATTCAGCCCGAGCAATCGGCCAGCCGTAGCGGCGGCGACAAAGGCGCCGGACGTTCCCTGCGGATGAAACCCGTTCAGGAACAGGGCCGTCGTCGCGGCATTGCCGATCCTGATCCCGACTTCATAGCCTGCCACCAGCGCCGTCACGATGTCGCGGCCGGTCAACATCGGATCGGCCTCCGCCAGCGCGAGCGCCACCGGCACCGCCAGGGAGTTCGGATGCAGGATCGACTCCTTGTGGATGTCGTCCATCTCGAAGGCGTGGCCGGCGGTGCTGTTGACCAGGACGGCGCCCGCCAGCGACGCGCGCCGTCCCGTGCCCCACAGCGCAGCCATGGGATGGCCGCCCTCCTCCAGCACGAGGTCGCGCACCATCCGGGTCCATGGCAAGGTCGCCCCCTGCAGGCATACGCCCAGGCCGTCGAGAAAGCTCAGCTTGATGTGATCGACGACGGCCGCCGGAATGTCGGCGTATCGCAAGCCGGCCGCAAAGCGTGCGAGATCGCGCGTGGCGTGTGCCAACAAGGGCGGTGCTGAGCTGCTCATGACGGACTCCTGCCGAGCCCGTCATTGTGGCACGACCGATGTGGACGCGCGCGGCTACTCTGCCTTGGCTGCGAACCGCGCGGCACCATCCTCAAGCGCCACACCCGTCGCGTTCAGGAAGAACGCCGCCATGTGGTAGTAGCCGATCGTCAGGACCAGCTCGACCAGTTGCTCGGGCGACCAGTGAGCTGCGAGCTCGGTCCACAGCGCGTCCGAGACTGTCGACGTGTCGTGCAGTTCGTCAACCGCACGCAGGATCAGCGTGTCGCGCATCGTCCACACCGGATCGTCGGGCTTGCCGTGCAGGGTCGCCCGGATCTGCGCGTCGCTCAGATCGCAGCGCTTCTGATAGAGCCGCACATGCATGCCCCACTCGTATTCCGAGCCGGTGCGTGCGCCCGTGCGCATGATGGCGATCTCGCGCTCGCGCGCCGGCAGCGTGCCGCTGAACAGCAAGGTGCCGCCCATCGCCTGGAAACGCATCAGGAACTTGGGCGCATGGGCCAACGCCTGCATGAGATGTCGCGGCGCCGGACCGTCGAAGCGCATGCCGTCCATCATCGTCTCGATGTCGGGCTCGTAGGGACGCGGCCGAGGTGGCAATCGGGTCATGTGGCTCTTTCTGGAAACGTTTCTAATTCTTCTTGCCAAATGCACCATCCGAGTCAATAAGAACTCAAGATCCTATTGAGAAATCGTTTCCAAATGGCTGGAGTGACGATTCGCGATGTCGCGCAGGCCGCCGGGGTTTCCCTTGGTTCGGCCTCGCGGGCGCTCAACGGCGGCAAGCATGTCAGCGCCCGGGTTGCTCGCGACGTGGCGGCGGCCGCCGACAGGCTGGGTTACCAGCCCGATTTCCTGGCGCGCAGCCTGCGGACACGCTCCAGTGGCATGGTCGGTTGCTTGGTGTCGGACGTCGCCAATCCGCTCTACGCCAGCATCGTGCAGGCGGCCGAGGCCCGACTGCGTGACGCCGGCTACCTGCTGGTGGTGGCCAACACCGGCAACGATCCCGCGCGCGAGCGCGCCGCGGCGGCGGCATTCCGCGGCCGGCGGCTGGACGGCATCCTGGTGGCACCAGGCAGCAACGCCAACGACAAGACCTGGCGCGATCTCGCGGCCGGCGGTGCGCCCGTTGTCATCCTCGATCGCGACGCGCCGGCTGAAGACGGCGAAGTCCCGTGGCCGTCCGTCCTGGTCGATCACCGCGGTGGTGCGCGCGCAGCGACCCGCTATCTGATCGGGCTGGGCCATCGGCGCATCGCGCTGCTGACGCCCGGCGCCAGGATGCGCCCCGGGCGCGAGCGCATCGACGGCTTCCAGGCGGCGTTCGCCGAGGCCGGCATCGATCCGGCCGGCGCGCAGGTCTGCGTGCAGGAATCGTCGATGGATTTCGCGCACGGCGATGCGCTGGCCCTGCTTGGCATGGCATCGCGGCCGACGGCACTGGTCGCGCTCGGCACCCGCATCCTGGCGGGTGCGCTGCGCGCCGCGCGCGAACTGCGCCTGTCCGTGCCCTGTGATCTGTCGATGCTCTCGATCGGCGATACCGATCTGGCCGCCGTGCATGCGCCGGCGATCACCGCGTTGCGCTGGAATCTCGAAGAGGTGGGCCGCGCCGCGGCCGAGCTGCTGCTGCAGCGTCTGCGCCAGGGTCCCGGCAGCGGGCCGTCGCGCGCCTTGCTGCCGGTCGATCTCGTGCTGCGCGAGTCTTGCGCGCCGCCACCCACGATCTGAATCGTATCACGGGGAAGGAAGACATGAAGATCACGCGCAGAACGGCCGCGTTTGCCCTGGCGATCGCCTGGGCGACGCCCGCGTTCGCCCAGGGCAACGACAGTGGCTGGCCGAGCAAGCCCATCCGGTTGATCGTGCCGTTTGCCGCCGGCGGCGGCACCGATCTGGTGGCGCGAGCGCTGGCCGAAAAGCTCGGCGCGGCGCTGAGCCAGACCATCATCGTCGACAACAAGCCCGGCGCATCCGGCGTGATCGCGATGGAAACGGCGGCCCGGGCAGCGCCGGATGGCTATACCCTGGTGCTGGGGTCGGCCAGCACCGTCGTGGTCAATCCCGCCGTGCTGCCCGAGCTGCCCTACGATCCGGTGAACGGCTTCGAGCATGTCGGCGATGTCGGCTCGGCCTCGGTCGTGATGGTCGGCCATCCCGATTTCCCGGCCAAGACCTTGCGCGACGTGATCGCGCTCGCCAAGGCCAAGCCCGGTGAACTCAACTACGGCACCTGGGGCAACGGCTCGACCGGTCACATGTGCGCCGAGATGGTGCGCGCCGCCACCGGCGTGCAGATGACGCACGTACCCTACAAAGGGGCCGCGCCGGTGCTGAATGACGTCGCTGCCGGCCACATCCGGCTGGGCTTCGCCGATGTTCAGTCCGTGGTGCCGATGGCCAAGGCCGGCAAGGTGAAGGTGCTGGCGTCCTGCGCGCGGCGCTCGATCAACTTTCCCGACGTGCCGGGCTATGTCGAGCAGGGCGTCGATTTCGACTTCGTGTGGCGCTATGACCTGATGGCGCCGGCCAAGACGCCGCAGCCGATCGTCGATCGCCTGCACGCCGAGTTGATGAAGGTGCTGGCGCTGCCCGACATCAAGGAACGCTGGACCGAGTTCGGCATGACGCCCTCCACGATCACGCCCGCCGAACTCAAGGCACAGACCGGCCGCGACGTGGCGGCGCTGACCAAGCTCGCACGCCAGTCAGGGATCCGGCCATGAGCCGCGTGCTGGGTCCGGTGCGCCAGAACGGCTACGTCGTGCACGACATCGAGAAAGCCATGGCCTACTGGTCCGACGTCATGGGCGTCGGACCGTGGTACTACATCGCGAAGCCGCCGATCGAGGCATTCGAGTACAAGGGCCAGCCCTCGCAACCCGACATTTCGATCGCACTCGCCAACTCCGGGCCGCTGCAGATCGAACTGATCCAGCAGCGCAACGACGAACCCTCGATGTATCGCGACTTCCTGCAGGCCGGCCACGAGGGCCTGCAGCACATCGCCTACTGGACCACCGATTTCGATACGACCTTGGCGACGTGCCTGGCGCGCGGTTGGCGCATCGGCCATCGCGGCCAGATCGGCGCCCGCGGCCGCTTCCTCTACTTCGAGAGCGACGGCCCACCCGGCACGGTGATCGAGCTGTCGGAGATCTCGGGCAACAAAGGCAAGTTCTTCGACAAGATCGCCCGCGAAGCCGAAAGCTGGGACGGCAGCGATCCGATCCGGCGGATCTGAGAGGAAGACATCACCACCGAGGCACAGAGGACACAGAGGATGAAAAGACTGCGCGCCAAGGCGCGCCCTTCCTCTTCTCTGTGATCCTCTGTGCTCTCTGTGCCTCCGTGGTGAAGCTTTCTAGCCGCAAAGCGTGCAACCGCGCGTCACTGACGTACGCCGCTTCACCCGCAATAACGGAGACCACATGTCCCTACCCGAAGCGCCCCGTCTCGCAGGCCAGGTCGCCGTCGTCACCGGTGCGGCGAGCGGCCTGGGCCTGGCGATGGCCCAGCGGCTGGCCACCGAGGGCGTGCGCGTGGCACTGTGGGATCGCGATACCGAGGGCGCGACGCGCGCGGCGTCCCGGCTGGGCGATGCGGCGTGCGCCATCACGGTCGACGTCACCGATACCGTGTCGGTACGCACCGGCTGGGCGGCCACCAAGGCGGTGTTGGGCACTCCCGCGATCCTGATCAACAGCGCCGGCATCCTGGGCCGCTCTGCCGCCTTCGCCGACTATCCGGAAGACGAATGGCAGCGCGTGCTCGACATCAACCTCAACGGCACGTTCCGCTGCTGCCAGGCGGCCGTGCCGGACATGGTTGCCGCCGGCTACGGCCGCATCGTCAACATCGCATCGATCGCCGGCAAGGATGGCAATCCCTATGTCGCGGGCTATGTCGCCTCGAAGGCGGCGGTGATCGGACTCACCAAATCCATGGGCAAGGAGCTGGCGCAGCGCGGCGTGCTGGTCAACGCCATCGCGCCGTCGGCGTCGGAAACCGCGATTTTCGGCCCGCTGACGGATGCCTATCGGCAGCGGCTGCTCGCCAATGTGCCGATGGCGCGCATGGTGCAGCCCGAGGAAGTCGCCGAACTCGCCTTGTGGCTCGCCTCTCCGGCCTGTTCCTTCTCGACCGGCGCCACCTTCGACATCTCGGGCGGCCGGGCGACCTACTAGGCGCGGCTGTCGTCGAGACCTGTTCACAGGCCCGGCTCATCGGCATTTGTCTCGCCACCCTATCCACGTTATCTCCTGCCGCGGTCAGCCTGCGCAGACGAGGAGAGAGGCGATGTCGGATCGGACCTGGTGCGCCCTGGTCGCGGCGAATGCCGCCCGGTTCGGCGAACTCGTCGCGGGGATCGACCCCCATCTGCCCGATATCCCGGCAGCGTTCGAGGCCGGGACGGACAACTGGATTGCGCGCTACGTCGATGTCGTCCTCGATACCCTTGAAGGGCAGGTCGGATTCGTCAAATTCCAGTCGGCTTATTTCGAGGCCTGCGGCCTGCCCGGCCTGACGGCACTATCCGCCGCCATCAAGCGCGCGAAGGCCGCCGGCTTGGGGGTCATCCTCGACGCCAAGCGCGGCGATATCGGCGCTACGGCGGCCGCCTACGCCCGCGCCTATCTCACGCCGCAGGCCGCCGGCGGCAGCGGCGACTTCGAGGCCGATTGCCTGACCGTCAATCCACTGCTGGGGCCCGACACACTAGAACCCTTCACGGACTGCGTCCGTCAGTACGGCAAGGGCATCTTCGTACTGTGCCGGACCTCCAACCCGAGCGCCGGCTGGCTACAGGACAGGATCGCCGGCAACCGTTCCATCGCCGACCGGCTGGCCGAACTGATCACCACGCTGGGCACGCCAGATCCCACGGCACCGGGCCTCAGCCCGATCGGTGCCGTGATCGGCGCGACGGCGCCGCAGGAGGCCAACCGTCTGCGCCGGCTGCTGCCCAACGCCATCATTCTCGCACCGGGCCTGGGCGCTCAAGGCGGCGATGCGAACATCATCCGCGTCTTGCGGGGCAACACGGTCGGCGACCTGCTGGTGCCGGTGTCGCGCGGCCTCACCCGGGTCGATGACCGCACGCTCTCGATCAAGGCCTACCGGCAGCTGCTGCTCGACAGGGTTGTCGCTTTCCGCTCGATCGTTGCGCGCAGTGACGAGGACGCCTTGCGCGTGGGCTGACCAGGCCACCGGCGCGGTCGCGCCAGGCAGGCACTGGTGCGCAGCGCGTGCCGCGATGCTCCACAGAGACTACGTCGATGCGACGCCCGGTGCCGTCATCCGGGCGGGTGAGGACGCGCAAAAAAATCACGTCTCCATGCGAGAGGAATCGCGGAGCCAGACGCAGCAACAGCGGCCAGACACTACGGTGCCTCGGCCTTGCCGAAGTCGGCGCGCGCGGCGTGCGAGACGGGGATGACGTCGCCGCCCAAGGCCTTGCGCAGCAATCCCCACAGCCCGCGCGGCTCGATCAGGATGACGACGATCGACAGCGTGCCCAGAATGATCAGGTGCCAGGTGCCCAGCGTGGCCAGGTGCTCGCGCAGCACGAAGAACAGGATCGTGCCCAGGATCGGCCCCTCGAGGCTGCCGATGCCGCCGATCACCACGATGAAGATCACGAACACCGTCCAGTCGATGATGCTGAACGATGCCGCCGGCGAGATGCGCAGCTTCTGCAGGGTGATGATCGCACCGGCCAGGCCGAGGAACGGTGCCGTCCACAGAAAGCACACGATGCGCGAGCGCAGCAGGTTGACGCCCATGGCGCCCGCCGCCTCCTCATTGTCGCGCATCGCTGTCAGGCCCAGTCCAACGCGCGAGCGCAGCAGCAGCCACGTGCTGAGGAACGCGGCGATCGCCAATGCCAGCGCCAGCCAGTAGATGGTGGCGAAGCGCTCGGCCGGCCGGGCGCCGAACTCGCGCGCCACGGCCACCGGCAGGCTGACGCCGGACCCGAAACCGAAATTGGGCAGCTTGCCGGCCGCCAGCATCAGCACCTCGGCCACCACCCAGGTGCCGACCGCGAGATAGGCGGCGCGCAGACGAAAGACGATCAGCATCGCCGGCAGCGCGATGATCAGTGCCACCACGCCCGCGGCGGCGATGGCAAGGTACGGATCGAGCCGCAGCAGCACGGCAGCGCCATAGAAGGCGTAGGCACCGATGCCGACAAACGCGTGCTGCCCCACCGTCACGATGTCGGCATAACCCGCCAGCAGGTTCCACATCAGCGCCAGCACCAGCAGACACAGGAACTCAGTCAGCATGGTGAGCCCGCCGGGGTCGAGGAATCGCGGCGCCACCATCAGCGCCAACGCACCGCCCAGCAGCACGATCCGGCTCACCGCAATGATGAGAGGCTGATTAGCGGGCACGTGTTGCACCTGGTCTCTCCTGGGGGCGCGGGCGTCTCGCCCGCTCATACGTCGGCGCTACACGCAGAGGCGAAAGCTTAAGCTTTCGCCGGAGATGCGGGCGGGACGCCCGCGCTCCCAGGAGGTGAATCCACGCCATGCGACGGCCCCCTAGTATCGCGGCAGCAGGCCCTGCGGGCGCAGCAGGAAGATGGTCAGGAAGACGATATGGCCGGCCAGCGTCTGCCAGGCACCGTCGATCTGGCCACCGATCGTCTGGGCGATGCCCAGGATGATGCCGCCCAGCAGCGAGCCGCGCAGGCTGCCCAGCCCGCCCAGCACCACCACCTCGAAGGCGATCAGCAGGCGGCTGGGACCGCTGGTCGGGTCGAAGTTCATGCGCAGTCCCATGAAGCAGGCCGCGATCGCCACCGTGATGCCGACGATGCCCATGGCGATGGCATAGACCCGCACCGACGACAGGCCGATCAGGTCGGCCGCCGCAACGTCGAGCGTGACGGCGCGGATATGGGCGCCCAGGCGCGATCGATAGAGCAGCCAGTCGAGCCCGAATGCCAGCGCCACCGCGACGGCGAAGGTCAGCAGCGGCAGCACGCCGATACTGAGGCCGCCGATCTGCACACTGGCGACATCAAGCGCACCGGCCGACAGGGTGCGGGTATCGGCGCCGACGCCTTGCAGCAGTCCGTTTTGCACGATGATCGACAGCCCGAAGGTGACCAGCAGCGGCAGCAGCGCATTGTCACCGATCACGCGCTGCAGCAGCAGGCGCTGCAGCACGTAGCCGGCGGCGAAGGCCAGCGGGATCACCAGCGGCAGGACCAGTAGCACGTTGAGCTTCAGCACCGAACTCAACACCAGCAGCAGGAACGACATCAGCACGATGAAGTCACCGTGCGCGATGTTGACGAAGCGCATCACGCCCACCGACAGCGACAAGCCCAGTGCGAAGATCGCATAGAGGCCGCCCAGCAGCGCGCCCTGAACGATGAGGTTGAGGTAGGTGCCGACCATGAGGCTCACGACCCGAAATAGTGGCGTGTGATGGTGTCCCGGTCGAAATCATCGGGCCGGCCGCCGAGCGAAACGCGGCCTTCCAGCAGGCAATAGAAGCGATGCGCCACGGCGAGCGAGCGACGGATGTCCTGCTCGACCAGCAGGATGCCGATACCCTGGCGGTTGATCGACAACAGCAATTCGTAGAGATCGTTGACGATGGTGGGCGCCAGCCCGAGGCTGATCTCGTCGCACAGCAGCAGGCGCGGATCGGCCATCAACGCGCGTCCCAGCGCCACCATCTGCTGCTGGCCGCCCGACAGCTGGCCCGCCGGCTGGTGCCGTTTGTCGCGCAGCGCCGGAAAGAGATCGAAGATGCCGGCCAGGTCCAGGCCGCCGCGACGGCCGATGTGCCAGCCGATCATCAGGTTCTCTTCCACCGTCAGGCTGGCGAACAGCCGCCGCCCCTCGGGCACCAGCGCGATGCCGCCGGCGACGATGGCGGGCGTGGCGCGACCGCGGATGTCGATGCCGTCGAACGCGATGCGGCCTTCGACGCGCGGCCCGGCCTGCGCGACGATGGCCTTCAGCAGCGATGACTTGCCGGCGCCGTTGGCACCGATGATCGACACGATCTCGCCGACACCGACCGCGATATCGATGCCGTGCAGGGCGCGGAACTGCGCATAGTGGACCGACAAGCCTTCGATGGTGAGCAGCGGCGGTGCGGCGGTCGATGCCATGGCCGCGTTACTCGCCGAGATAGATGGTCTTGACGTGGGCATTGCTCAGGACGTCTTCCGGCGCACCGACGGCGATGAAGGCGCCGTCGTGCAGCACGGCGATGCGATGGCAGGAGCGCCGCAGCGCGCGGATCACATGCTCGATCCACACGATCGCCGTGCCCGCCGCGTGCACGCGCTGAATGATGGCCAACAGCGTGTCGACCTCGGCGTCGGTCAGGCCGCCTGCGATCTCGTCGAGCAGCAGCAGGCGCGGTCCGATCGCGAGCGCCCGGCACAGCTCTAGCCGCTTCAAGTCCAGCAAGGTGAGCGCACCCGCCGGCCTGTTGTGATCGCGGGCCAGCCCGGTGAGTTCGAGCATGGTTTCGGCCTGCGTGCGCGCCTGCGCGATACTCTGCCCGCCGCCATGCACCGCCGCCGTCAGGACATTCTCGAACACGCTCATGTGCACGAACGGCCGCGGGATCTGATAGGTGCGGCCGATGCCCAGGCGGCAACGGTCCCAGGTCGACAGCCGCGAGATCTCGCGGCCCTGGTAGCGGATCGAGCCCGCCGACGGCAGCAGCACACCCGCCACAAGGTTGAACAGCGTGGTCTTGCCGGCACCGTTGGGACCGATGATGCCCAGGATCTCGCGGTCATCCACCGCGAGGTCCAGGTCGTTGATCACGGCCAGCCCACCAAACCGCCGCCCCAGGCCGGCGATCTCGAGGATGTTGGTCATACACTCCCCCACCGTAGGTGGGGGAGGTGGCCGAAGGCCGGAGGGGGACCCGACGTGGTTTGCATTATTGAGACCACGTCAGCTCCCCTCCGCCCTTCGGGCACCTCCCCAGCAAAGCTGGGGAGGAAGTTCTATCAACACTCAGCTCATCGCCTCGGGCTGTCCGCCGAGCGGCACCATCGGGGCCAGCGTGTTATCGACGATCACCAGCTCCAGCGGCCACTTCGCGCTCTTGCGCCACTGTCCGCCCACGACGGGCGTAAGGCTGGTGTTGGGGAACGGGCCCTTCTTGAAGTTCACCGGCCCGACGATCGACTTGTAGTCCATGTCGCGCAGGGCATCGCGGATCGACTCACGCTTGTCGAGGTCCTTGGCGCGGCGCAGCGTGTCGAACGCCGTCTCGAACAGGGCGTGGCGGAAGCCCAGTCCCATCGACGCCTGCCGGCCGCTCGCCTTCTCGTACTCGTCGGCCAGTTCGGCCGAGCTCTGGCCGGTCATGCCCGAGGAGAACGGGTGGTGGCGCGACCACCACACCTCGATGCTGATGTTGATGCCGCGATCGCCGTAGGGATAGACGCCGGGCGGGAACTCGCCGACCTTGCCCGGCGTGACGATCTTGGGCTTGTAGCCCTGCTGGGCACAGGCATTCCAGAACACCGTGAATTCCGCAGCTGGCGTGACGGTGAACACGCCTTCGGCGCCCGCCGCCTTGAAGGCCGCGATCTGGGCGTCGAAGTTGTTGGCCGGCAGATCGAAACGGCCGGGATCGATGATGGAGAAGCCAGCTTCCTTGATCGGCGGCGGCATGACTTTGGAGAACGCGTTGCCGTCGTCATCGTTGGGCCACAGCACGCCTAGCTTCTTGTTGGTCGGCACCTTGTTCCACAGCGCCAACATGGCGCGGATCACGGCGTCGGCCGAGAAGAAGTAGTTGTAAGTCCACTCGAAGCCCTTCTTGGGATCGCCGTGGCGGCCGAAGAACCAGGGTTCCAGCGGCGCATCGTTGGACACGCAGGGCACGCCGTTGAGCTCGCACTGGTCGGAGACCGGGTTCACCGTCTCCGGCGTGGCGAAGGCGCACATGATGTCGATCTTGTCGCGCAGGATCAGCTCGCTCGCCACCTCCGCCGCGCGATTGGGGTTGGACTGGCTGTCCTTGACCACGATCTCGAACGGCCGCTTGGTGCCGCCGATATCGAGGTTGCCGCCAGTCGCCCGCTTCACCTGCTCCAGGACGAAGGGGATGTGCTCCGAAAACAGGCTGATCGGTCCGGTCTGTGGCGCCACCAGCCCGATTTTCAAGGTCCGCGGCGCCGCAAACGCAGCCCCCAGCGGCATCGGCGCTGTGGCGGCGGCCGCAGCCATGCCTTTCAGGACGGAACGCCGTTTGACGGCTCCAGTCTTGCGCATCGTTTTCTCCCGTATGGCGCCGCTCGACGACGGCTTGGCTCTTATTATCGATGGGAATCAAACAATGTCGATATTTTTGTTTGTTGTCGATACCGTATACCCACACCGGGTCGGCAGCCGCCGGCCCACCCAAGGCGCAAGCACAAACGCCAGTTCCGGAGAAAGCCGTGTTTCGCAGCGTTGTCTCGATGATCCATGTCCCCGACGTGCGCAAGGCAGCCCAGTGGTACGTCTCCATCGGCTTTGTCCTGGAACGGGTGAACGCGAACGCCGGCGTGCTGAACTGGGCGCTGCTGTCCTGCGGTGCCAGCCAGATCATGTTCAATGCCGGCGGACGGTCTCGCGCCGCCTTCCGCCGCGATGTCGATCTCTATGTTCACGTCAACGACGTCGAAGCCGTCCGGCGCCAGTTGGGCGAGCATGTCGAGATCGTCGAGGATCTGCACGACGTCGAGTACGGCATGCGTGAATTCATCATCCGCGACCTCAACCGGTTCTGGATCACCTTCGGCCAGGCGCTCTAGCGCTTGAAATACGAGACCATAAGCGACAGCAAAGCCCCGACAGCACCCTGACGAGAGCCACTCATCGATTGATGAAGACGCCAAGTCGGCTGCCCCCGTCATCCTGAGCGTAGCGAAGGATCTTGCGGTCTTGGTATCAACACCGCCGGCGCTGATCTTCATCAGAGCCAGCGCTCCTTGAGCGATCCACCGCAAGGTCCTTCGCTGCACTCAGGACGACAGCCATGGCCGATTCCGTAAATCGATGAACCGCTCCAAGTGCGATCTACGGCTCGGTGCGGCTCGTGGCGTCACGATCGCGGTCGTATCGCTTCGTGTCCGGAAACGGCGGCAACCAAGCCTCGCGACGGACGGTCCACAGTTCGTAGGTCGGCGTCAGCTGGTCGGGCGCATCGAGGCACCCAAGGTTAACGTAGACGACGCCCTCGCCACGCCCGAAAACGGGCGAACCGCAGCGGGGACAGAAGAACCGCCCGGCGTAATCCCGTGCTTCGCCCTCGATCGTCACCGCGTCCTGAGGAAACGCCGCGGAGGCGTGAAAAAGCGCCCCATGATGCTTGCGGCAATCGAGACAGTGACACAGGCCGACCCGGTAGGGGCGTCCTGACGCCACAAGTCGAACATTGCCGCACAGGCAACCGCCGGTGAATCGCTCCATGCTGCGTCTCCTCTCAATCGGGCGGACGTTGTGACACCGAGCAGCATTCCCCATCCCGGTCAAGCCCGCGGGCGATCGACGCACCGCGGATCCTCGCGACAACTCGACGGGAAGCCATTCTAGGCTGGCGTGGGTGCCAGCGGCGCAGTCCAGGCGTTGTAGCTGTAGACCCAGTCGGTGTCGGTCGCGCCCTTGCCCCAGCGGTTCTGGCGCGACGTCAGCTGCACCTGCGCCGTGCGCGCCTGGCGCGTCGCCACATAGCGCGCCAGCGCCGGGGCGATGCCTGCGCGTTCGATCCCCTCCAGACAGCGCGCCAGGATGGCGGCGTCCTCGATCGCCATGGCGGCGCCTTGCGCCATGTAGGGCGTCATGGGATGGCACGAATCGCCCAGCAGCACGACGGTGCCCTCGCCCCAGTGTTGCAGCGGGTCGCGATCGACCAGGGTGCGCTTGTGCACCGACGGACAGGCCGCCAGCACACCACGCACGATCGGATGGAAGCCGTCGAACGCCGCGCGCAGCACGTCGACATCACCCTCGGCCGACCACGACTCGGCGCTGAATGCGGGCTCGGGCTGGCTGGTGACGAAATAGACTTCGCTGCGATCCGGCTTCACCGGATACATGACGATGTGGCGATCCTCACCCCACCACTTCACGCAGTCGTCGATGGCCACGCCCTGCAGAAGCTGCGCCGGGAAGACCGTGCGATAGGCGATACGCCCCGCGAAGCGCGGCTCGGAGGCGCCGAACAGCGCGTGGCGCACGACAGAATTGACGCCGTCGGCGCCCACCACCGCATCAGCCTCGGCGCTGCCGCCGTCGGCGAAGGCCAGCCGGACACGGCCGCTGGCCAGCGGCGTCAGCCCGACCAGGCGATGGTTGAGCCTCAGGTCGTCGGCCGGCACCAGGCTCGCCAGCGCCGCGTGCAGATCGCCGCGATGGGCCAGCAGATAAGGCGCACCGTACTTGTCCTCGGCCTGCTCGCCGAAGATCATATCGAACAGCCCCTCGCCGGTCCGCCCGTCGCGGTTGTTCCACGACCGCGGATAGAACGTCTGGGCGCGCAGCCGCGCCTCCAGCCCCAGCCTGCGCAGCACATGCATGGCATTGCAGCCGATCTGGATGCCGGCGCCCAGCCGCGTGAACTGCCGGGCCTGCTCGTAGACCGTCACGGTGATGCCGGCCCGGCGTAATGCCGCCGCGGCGGTCAGCCCGCCCATGCCAGCGCCAATGATGGCGATGTTAAGCCCGCTGTGCGTCATGCCCGCCAGGATAGCGCGTCCGGCGGCGCCTGCGCAGCCTCACGTGAACTCGGTCAGTTGACCTGCCGCTGCTGGTCGCCCCAGTAGCGGGCACGGATCGCTTTTTTGTCCGGCTTGCCCAGGGACGTCGTCGGCAGCCGCGGCACGAAATCGACCGATTTCGGCGCCGCCACCGAGCCCTTCTTCTCCTTGACGAAAGCGATCAGGTCGCGGTCGGCGACGGTGGCGCCGGCGCGCCTGATCACGACGGCCTTGACGGCTTCTCCCCACTTGTCGTCGGGAATCCCGATCACGGCCGCCGCGGCGACGGCCGGATGCGCCGTCAGTACGTCTTCGATCTCCCGCGGATAGATGTTGAAGCCACCGGTTACGATCATGTCCTTGCGGCGATCGACGATGTGGAAGAAGCCCTCGTCGTCCTGGTGGGCGAGGTCGCCGGTATGCAGCCAGCCGCCGCTGAACGCATCCGCCGTCTCCTGCGATTTCTGCCAGTAGCCCTCCATCAGGGATGGTCCGCGAAAGCAGATCTCGCCGACCTGTCCACGCGGCACCGGCTGGCCATCCTCGTCGAGGATGGCCACGGTGATGCCGGCCATCGGCCGGCCGCAGGACGCCAGACGCCCCGGCTTCACCGGATCGTGCTCGCTCTTGCGCAGCACGGTGGCGCAGTTCGGGGCTTCCGACTGGGAGTAGATCTGCTGGAAGACGGGACCGAACGTCTCGATCGCTTCCTTGAGCCGGGCCGGCGAGATCGGGGCGCCGCCGTAGATGACGGTCTCCAGGCTCGACACGGTGCGCGGCTGGCGCTTCTGCTCTTCGATCAGCCCATAGATCATCGTCGGCACGAGAAACGTCGCGGTGATCCGGTGCGTGTCGATCGCGGTCAGAAAGTCGGCGGCATTAAAGCCGGATTGCAGCACGATCGTTCCACCGCGCAGGAAGATCGGTACCAGCATGCAGCCGGTCGCGTGCGTGATCGGCGTGCTGCAGAGGAACCGGATCGACGTCGGCCACTCCCATTCGGTCAATGTCAGGAACACGTTCATGATCATCGCGCGGTTCGACAGTGTCACGCCCTTCGACCGGCCGCTGGTGCCGCCCGTGTAGAGCAGCGCGACGACATCGTGTGGCCCGGCCTGGACGATCAGTTCCGCCGGCGGCCGTAACCGGGCGTCCGCCGCCAAGTCCATCGCGATGGCGCTGGACCCATGGGCCAGAATGTGCCGCGGCCGAACGCTCTGGGCGAGCAGCGTCTGCACGTGCGTCTCGAAGGCTGCCGGGTCGTAGACGAAGGCCGCGATGCCGGCGTCCTGCAGGATGTAGGCATGGTCATCCGGCGATCCCAGCGGGTGCAGCGGCGTGTAACGCAGGCCCAGCACATAGGCGGCGAGCTGGGTCACCACCGCGGCGATGCGGTTGTTCGACAGCTGTGCCAGTCCATCGCCGCGGCGCAGGCCCAGCTCCTGCAGCGCCTGGCATGTCCGACTGACCTGCGCCTTGAGCGCGCGATAGGTCAGGCGTTCGGTGTCTTCGATCAGGGCTACGCGGTCGGGAAAGCGGTCGAGACCGGTGACCATCATGTCGGCGTAGGTCGTGGGAAAGTGAACGGCATCGCTGACCATGACGGGTGCACCTCGCTGGCTGTGGCTTCGTTCTTACCGGGATGATACGAGGCGACCGGCGGCGGCTCTCCCGGCTGCGGGCCAATCGGTATCTCGGGCCGGACATCCGACGCCCCGGCAGCCGTTGTCCTTTTCCCGATATCGATTGGCGGGCGACCAAGAGCGCCGGCGGACAGCCATCTCTATGATCGTCGACAATCAATCGTGGCCCGATGCCGACTGTCGTCGCGTGGGCCGCACGGGAGGCGTTGCATGAACGGCATTCTACCGCTGCTGCGGCTGGTACCGGTGTTGGCGCTGATGGCCGCCTGTCCGGCGGCGCTGGCGCAAAAGCGCTACAGCCCGGGCGCCAGCGACACCGAGATCACCGTCGGCCAGACGATGCCCTACAGCGGGCCGGCGTCGTCGTACGGCGTCATCGGCAAGGCCGAGCTCGCCTACTTCGCCATGCTGAACGCCGAAGGCGGAGTCAACGGACGCAAGATCAACCTGCTCTCGCTGGATGACGGCTACAGCCCGCCCAAGACGGTCGAACAGACGCGCCGACTGGTCGAGCAGGACAAGGTGCTCGCCATCTTCGGCACCTTCGGGACGCCGACCAACGCTGTGATCCGCAAGTACCTGAACGCCAAGAAGATCCCGCACCTCTTTCCGACCGGTGGCGCCACCCAGTGGGACAACCCGACCGCCTATCCGTGGACGTTCGGGTGGCAGCCCAACTACAACGCCGAAATGAAGGCGTATGTGCGGTTCGTCCTGAAGGAGAAGCCCAAGGCCCGCATCGGCATCCTCTACCAGGATGACGATGTCGGTAAGGACAACCTGAAGGGCCTGAAGGAAGGCCTGGGCGCCGCCGCGCAGCACATGATCGTGCGCGAGGTCAGCTACGCCACCACCGATGCCACGGTGGATTCGCAGATCATCGACCTGAAGGCGTCAGGCGTGGATGTGTTCTTCAACACGGCCAGCGGCAAGTTCGCGGCACAGGCGATCCGCAAGGCCCATGATCTGGGCTGGCATCCGCTGCAGTTTCTCAGCAACTACTCGAGCTCGGTGGGCGCGGTGCTGCGCCCGGCCGGCCTGGAGAGCGCCAAGGGCATCATTTCGACCCAGTTCCAGAAGGATCCGACCGACCCGAAATGGCGCCACGACGACGGCTACAAGCAATGGTCGGCGTGGATGGATAAGTACTATCCCGGTGGCGACAAGGCCGACATCTTCGCCGTCTATGGCTATCTGTCGGCACAGACGCTGGTCGAGGTGCTGCGGCGCAGCGGCGATGATCTGACCACCGAGAACGTGCGCCGGCAGGCGGCCAGCCTGCGCGACGTCGCACTGCCGATGCTTCTGCCGGGCGTCACACTCAACACGAGTGCAGACAGCCACGTACCCATCAAACAGCTGTATCTGATGCGGTTTGACGGCGAATCCTGGCAGATCTTCGGCGACGCCCAGGGCGACTGAACGCGGCGCGCCGCCGGGATAGCGCTCGAACCAACAGCCGGTGCACACTACGCTCACATGTCCCACCCCAGGGGTGGCGGAGGGCGTACGATGGAAAGAACCGTCCTTTCGGCCAGAGAGATCGAGCAGATCGAAGCTGGCATGGCGCGCCATCCCCTTGTTGGGCTGGCGATGGACGTACCCGCGGGCGCCGTGGTCGAGACCCACAGCCATCTGCGCGGCCAGCTCATGTTCGCCAACGAAGGAGTCATGGTCATCGAAAGCGGCGGCGCGTCCTGGGTGGTGCCGCCGCAGCGCGCACTGTGGGTGCCGCAGCATGTCGAGCACAAATTCACGCCGGTGACCGGCATTTCCCTGCGCAACATCCTGGTCCAGCCCGGCATCCGCCTGCCGCTACCGGCGTGCTGCTGCCTGGTGCGGGTAACGCCGCTACTGCGCGAGCTGATCCTGCGCGTCGTCGAACAGCCGTCGGTGTACAAATCCGACGCCCATCGCCGGCGCATCGCCGAGCTGATCTTCGACGAGATGGAGATCTGCACGGCGGCGCCAGTCAATCTGCCGATGCCCAGGGACGTCCGGCTGCAGCGCATCTGCATCGCGTTGAAGGCGAACCCGGCCGATCCACGGACCCTGGACGACTGGGCCGACATCGCGTGCGCCAGCAGCCGCACGCTGACCCGCCGCTTCGTCAAGGAAACCGGCGTGTCCTTCGCCCACTGGCGGCGCCAGTTGCGACTGATGTCGGCGATGGTGTTGCTGGGGTCCCGGCAATCGGTCACCGCCGCCGCGCTCGAGGTCGGCTACAACAGCCCCAGCGCCTTCATCGATGCCTTCAAGCGCACCGTCGGCCAGACCCCCGGCCAATACTTCGCCGACGACGCCCTGCACCATTAGAGTCTTCCCCTTCTCCCCGCCTGCGCGGGGAGAAGGGGGGTGGGCGCAACCACGCGATCGTCGCGTTTGCGATATCGGTTGGCCGGCGCCCGCAAGCAGCACCACCACCAATCCTTAGAATGACTCCGGTGCTGCCGCGTGTGGGCCGGCAGGCGCATGTCGGCCAGGGCACGGCCGCAGGAGAGGCATTTCATGGACAGCCGATATCGTCTGTACGGCGTGTTGGGTTCGCCCTACGCCGCCAAGCTCAGGGCCATCTTTCGCTATCGCCATATTCCGTTCAGTTGGATACCGGCCAGCTTCGACTGGGTGCCGGGTATGGACCTCGTGCGGCCCGAGCTGGCGCAGGTCACGCCGCGGATCATTCCGGTGGTGTGGTTTCCCGGCGACGAGTCCTATCACGTCGACTCCACCGCCATCGCCTACAGGCTGGAGCGCCATCACCCGGCACGGTCGATCGTTCCCGACAACCCCGGACTCGCCTTCCTCTCTCATCTGCTCGAGGACATGGGTGACGAGTGGCTCCTGAAGGTCGCGTTCCACTATCGCTGGTCGAACGAGGTCGACCGCAACTTCACCAACCGGCTGGTCATGAGCGAAGTCCTCGGTGGCGGCGTCCCTCAGGATCGGATCGAGGCCGCGTCCCGCGCCTTCCGCGACCGCCAGATCGCGCGAATGCCCCTGGTCGGCTGCACGCCTCAGAACGCGCCCCTAATTGCCGAGGTCTATCGCCGGGTGCTCGATGCGATGACCGATCTGCGCGCCTCATCATCGTTCCTGTTCGGCACGCGTCCGTCGCTGGGAGACTTCGGCGTGTTCGGCGCCCTCTTCACCTGCCGCAATGACCCGACGCCGGGCGCCATCATGCGCGATCGATCGCCGGCCTCCCTGGACTGGATCCAGACGCTCGACGAGGCGTCCGGCGTCGACGGCGCCTGGGTAGCTTCGACCGACGACCTGAGCGGCGCCACCACCGATCTGCTGCGCCTGGCGGGCGAAACCTACCTGCCGTTCCTGCTCGCCAACGAAGCAGCCATCGAACACGGCCGGGAGAAGGTGTCGCTGACGATGCTGGGAATGCCCTACGCCCAGGCGCCGTTCCGCTACCAGGCCAAGTGCCTGCGGTGGCTGCGGCAGGAATTCGAGGCGTTATCGGGGGCGGCGCGGGCGCAGACCATGGCGCTGCTGCGCGAGACCGGCTGCGGCGCGGCGTTCGGGATATGACCGCGCCGCCGCGACGGCACGGGCCGGCGGCCCTCGATGTCTATTACTGGCCGACGCCCAACGGCTGGAAAATCACGATCCTGCTCGAGGAGCTCGGCGAGCCCTACAACCTGGTGCCCGTCGACATCCGCAAGGGCGCCCAGTTCGACCCGGCATTCCTGGCCATCAGCCCGAACAACAAGATCCCGGCCATCGTCGATCACGCGCCGGTCGACGGCGGCGCACCTTACGCGCTGTTCGAATCGGCGGCCATTCTGGCTTATCTCGCCGAGAAGCATGGACGGTTCCTGCCGACGGTGTTGCGAGAACGGCACACGGTCCACCAATGGCTGGCATGGCAGATCGCAGCGTTGGGGCCGACGGCCGGTCAGGTTCATCATTTCCGCGAATATGCATCCGAGGTCATTCCCTATGCGATCGAGCGCTTCACGAACGAGATCAATCGGCTCTACGGCGTGATGAATGCCAGGCTGCGCGACCACGCGTGGCTTGCCGATGACTACTCGATCGCCGATATCGCCTGCTGGGTCTGGATCAGGCTGTGGCGCCATCACGAACAGGACCTCGCCACCTTCCCGCACCTGCGGCGCTGGTTCGACGCCATCGCCGCCCGCCCGGCCGTCAACACGGGCTTTCGTGCCGGCAACGCACTGCGCGAGGGCAAGCCCACCATGACGCGCGACGCGCGGAACGTGCTGCTCGGACAGCGGGTGCGCGACGCCTGACGGCGGTGCTGGGGCGCTCAGACCGTCATGTCGAACGCCGCGAGCCATCCCACGGTAGCAGACCTCATCCCGCGCGCAGCGAGGGATGACACCTGCTTCCATGAATCGAGATCCGCCCTAGCCGGCGACCTTCCGGTACGATCGTTTGGCGGCAATCTTGCCGTCCACCATGGTGAGGATGTCGCATGCGTGAAATCTTGCCGCGGTGCCATCGGCGAGCGTTCCGGTCACCAGCAATTCCATCACCACATGCCCCGAGCCGAAGCAGCTGCGAAGCGATTGATACTGGATATCGGGGATCGCGCGGAAGGCATCGGCGATGGCGGCACGAACCTCGTTCGCGCCCTGGAAGAGCGTGCCATGCGGCGCCGAACCTCTGGGAATCTCCCAAACACAGTCCTCCATCATCAGCGCCATGGCGCCATCCACGTCATGGGCGTTCCACGCCGCCAGCATCTTCTGGACGAACGATTCATCATGAAGGTTCATTCGGATTCTCCTGCGTCACCTTAATGAAGTGTGGTGCCCGCTGGTGACAGTTCCTGTCAGGATGCCGAGAGGCCCTGGGCTTGGTCTCCCCGGCGCGTATATGAAAGTGCGATTCCCCACCCCTTCCGCAAGAGCAGGCCCGCCGGTACGGTGCTGTCCACTACCGTCACACGGAGGCATTCATGCCGGACGACCGTTCAGCAACGGAAGCCGAGATCAAATCGCTCTTCAGCGCTTACGGGGATGCGTTTGCCAAGACGCCAGCCATCGCCGCGACGTTCTACGCAGAACCATGCATCACGGCACGGGCGGGCGTCGTGCGCCTCCATGCGTCGCACGCTGACCTGGCCGCGCTGTTCGTGGCGCTTGACCAGCAGTACCGCAGCCGCGGCTACACCCACACGGACTACGTCTCGTTCGACTGGCAAGGCTTCGGCACCAACGGCGGTCTGGCGACACTGCGCTGGGCCTACAAGAATCCAGAGGAGCAAGCGCTCTGGCACAGCACTTATTCCTACAACCTGTACAGGCGCGACGGTGCCTGGAAAATCCTGATGCAGACCATGCACGACCAATAGGATCGGCAGCGGACGTTTGGGCGACCCGCATTCCACGCATTTCCCTGATGATCGCATTGGAACTTCTCATGCCAGCACCCCGCCGCCACCGCCGCGATCGTGATACAAGCCTGCGGTAATATCTGCAGGGATGCGCATGGGCTGGGACAAGGAGCGCGACGAGATCGCCACGCGCCGGCAGGCCGCCAAGAGACTGGGTGGCGAGTCTGCCGTCGCGCGTCAACACGCCAAGGGCCGGCTGACTATCCGTGAGCGCATCGATGCGCTGCTCGATCCCGGCAGCTTCCGCGAGATCGGTCCCATCGCCGGCGCGTCCGAGCGCAATGACGCCGGCGAGACGGTGCACTTCACGCCGGCCAATTTCGTGCTCGGTTTCGGCAAGATCGCCGGCCGCCCCTGTATTGCCGGCGGCGAGGATTTCACGATCGCGGCCGGCTCGCCCAACATCGGCGGCCTGCGCAAGAGCATCTACACCGAGGACGTCGCCTGCCAGTACCGCCTGCCGCTGGTGCGCCTGCACGAAGGCTCGGGCGGCAGCGTGACCGGCAGCGCCGGCAAGGGTGCGGCACCCATGCCACCCGAGCCGGTCTATGCGCCGCACCGTTTCGCCTCGGTCGGCCGCGCGCTGGCCACCGTGCCAGTCGCCACCGCGGCGCTGGGCGCCGTCGCCGGCCTGCCCGCGGTGCGGCTGGTGTCGGCGCACTACTGCGTCATGACGCGCGAGACATCGCAGGTGCTGGTGGGCGGTCCGGCGCTGGTCGAGCGCGCGCTGGGCCGGTCGGTCTCCAAGGATGAGCTGGGCGGCGCCGACCTGCACGAGAAGAGCGGCGTGATCGACGACGTCGTCGATGACGAGGCCGCTGCCTTCGCCGCCATCCGCCGCTTCCTGAGCTACCTGCCGCAGCATGTCTGGGAGCTGCCGCCGTCGCTGCCGTGCACCGACGACCGCAACCGCGCTGACGAGCGGCTGGCCGATATCGTGCCGGTCGATCGCCGTCGTGTCTTCGACATGCGCGCCGTGGTGCGCGCCATCGTCGATCAGGACTCGTTCTTCGAAATCGGCCGCCGCTACGGTCCGGGCCAGATCACCGGGCTGGCGCGCCTGCTCGGTCATCCGGTGGGCGTGCTGGCCAACGATTGCCGCCAGCTCGCCGGATCGATGACGGCGGCGGGCGCGCGCAAGGTGCGCCGCTTCGTCGAGTTCTGCCAGACCTTCCACCTGCCGGTGCTGAACTTCGTCGACGAGCCCGGCTTCATGATCGGCGCCGAAGCCGAGGCGGAAGGCACCGTGCGGGCCGGCGCTGCCGCCGTGCTGGCGGTGGCGATGGCCAGCATCCCGTGGGCCTCGATCATGGTGCGCAAGAGCATGGGGCTGGGTGCCGCCGCGCACTACGCCCCCAACAGCTACATCCTCGCCTGGCCGTCGGCCGAGTCCGGCGCGCTGCCGGTCGAGGGCGGTGTCGCCGTCGCCTTCGGTCGCGAGATCGCGGCGGCGCCTGATCCGGCAGCGCGACGGCGCGAGCTCGAGGAGCAGTTCGCCGCCCGCCGCTCGCCCTTCCCGCGCGCCGAGGCGCTGGCGGTGCACGACCTCATCGATCCGCGCGAGACGCGCGCCAAGCTCTGCGACTGGATCGAGCTCACCTGGCCCCTGCTCGACCAGCAGCGGGGCCCGACGAGCTTCACGTACAGGCCTTAGTTTCTACCTTCCCCCGCTTGCGGGGGAAGGTGCCCGAAGGGCGGATGGGGGGACGCCGAACACCTCATCTGTTCGGGGCAACCCCCATCCGGCGCTACGCGCCACCTTCCCCCGCAAGCGGGGGAAGGTATTCAAGATGAAACGAGAGGACTCGCCCCCATGCCCGGACCGCTGCACGGCTATCGCATCCTCGACCTCAGCGCCGTGATTTCCGGCCCCTACGGCACCATGATCCTGGCCGACCAGGGCGCCGACGTGATCAAGGTCGAGCCGCCGGGCACCGGCGACTTCACACGCAGCGCCGGCAACAAGAGCGGCGGCCTGTCGGCGAGCTTCCTCAACAACAACCGCAACAAGCGCTCCATCACCGTCGACCTGCGCCGACCCGAGGGCGTCGAGGTCGTGAAGCGACTGGCGCGCACCTGCGACGTGTTCGTGCAGAACTTCCGGCCCGGCGTGGTCGACCGCCTGGGCGTCGGTGAAGCGGCGATCCGCGCCGTGGCACCCAAGATCATCTACGTCTCGCTCAGCGGTTTCGGCGAAAGCGGTCCGTTCGCGCACAAGCCGGTCTATGATCCCATCATCCAGGCGCTGTCCGGCCTGGCCTCGGTGCAGGGCGGTTCCGACTCGGCGCGCCCGCGGCTGGTGCGCACGATCCTGCCGGACAAGCTGACTGCCGTCACGTCGGCGCAGGCGATCACGGCGGCATTGCTGGCGCGCGAGCGCACCGGCGAGGGCCAGCACGTACGGTTGTCGATGCTGGACGCCATCGTCGCCTTCCTGTGGTCGTCCGACATGGGCGCGCAGACCTATGTCGGGCGCGAGGTCAGCGCCCAGCGGGCGGCAAGCTTCATCGACCTGATCTATGAGACCAAGGACGGCTACATGAGTGTCGCTGTCATGACCAACGACCAGTGGGAGGCGCTCGCCCGTGCCGCGGAACGCCCGCAGTGGCTCGACGATCCGCGCTTCGCCACCACCGAACTGCGCGACGTCAACATCGATGCGCGGCTGGAGCTGATCCAGTCGGCGCTGATCGAGCGCACCACCGACGAGTGGATGCGCCGGCTCGAGGCCGAAGGCGTGCCCTGCGTACCGGTGCTGACCCGCGGCCAGATGATCGACCATCCGCAGGTCACGGCCACCGGCATTATCGTCGAGAACGACCATCCGCAAGCCGGCCGCCTGCGCCAGACCCGCAACGCCGCCCGCTTCAGCGGCACCCAGCCCGAGTACCGCCACGGCGCCCCGCTGCTGGGCGAGCATACGCACGAGATCCTGCGCGAGGCGGGCTACAGCGACGACGAGATCGTGCGGTTACGGGAGACCTGGGAGCGCGGGCGTCCCGCCGCACTGGCGCGTAGCGCCAGGCCATGAGCGGGCGGGACGCCCGCGCTCCCCGGATTCAGCCTGGTCGCCACATCGCCGGCCAACGCCAGGCGCACACCGCCAGGGTCACCACCGCGCAGCTGCCGTAGATGACGACGGCGGTGGGTGCCGTCAGTTGCGCGGCCAGCCAGCCGATGGGCAGGGCACCCAACTGGCCGATTCCGATCGTGGTGGTGAGCACGCCCATGATGCCCGAGCGCCGATCCGCCGGCGTCTGCGCCAGCACCTGGGTGCTCTGCATCGAGGCGAACCACGACATGCCGGCGCCGGCCACCACCAGCGCCACGGCCGAGAGAGCGTAGATGTGCGACAACCCGAACGCGATGGCACCGGCAGCAACACCGAACGAGCCGATCATGAACACGCGGCCGAACCATGACGGCCGCACGAAGGCGGTCAGCGTCACCGCACCCACCATCGCACCCAGGCCTTCCATCGAGGACAGAAAACCGACATCGGCCGGTGTGGCGCGCAGCACGTCCTTGCCGATGACGGGGATCATGCTCGAATAGGGAAAGCCGAAGAAGTTGAGGCAGATGCTGACGCCCAGCACACCTTTGATCGCCGCGCTGCGGCGCGCGATGGCGAGGCTGTCAGCGATATCCTCCCACAGGCGCCGCCGCCCCGACAGCGCCGGCGCGCTGCCGCTGGTCATGCCCAGCGCCAGGAACAGTGCCGCCGCGAAGCACACGACGCCCAAGGCACAGGGCGCCGCCATGCCGTAGGCATCGTACAGCACGCCGCCGAGGAACGGCCCGGCCAACCGCAGGGCGTTGATGGTGGCCCAGTCGAAGCTGATCGCGGTGCCGGTGTTGGCCAACCCGGCGACGGCGCACATCATCGTGCGGCGCACCGAGTTCTCGGAGCTCCAGTAGGTGCCCACGATCCAGACGCCGATCGCGACGTGCCATACCGCCAGGGCATCGAAGACAGCCAGCACGGCCAGGATCGTGTAGCTCAGCGCTACGGTACCAATGCCGACCCGCATCAGGCCGCCCAGCGGCAAGCGGGCCGCCATGGCGCCGAACATCACGCCCACGATCATGGGCACGGCGCGGATGAAGGTGACGGCCGCCACCCAGGTCGGCGAGCCGGTCACGTCAAAGACGTAGATGCCGGCCACGACGACGTCGAGCCACCGCATGATGCCGGTCACCGCGCCGATCAGCCACAGCCGCCGGAACGCACTGTCGGCCATCAACGCCCGCAGTCCACCACTCTCCGGCGCCACGCCCGCTCCCATCCAGCACGCCCGTGCATTGCGGGCGCGTCTACTCCTGGGCGCACTGTAGTGGATGGGCGCCGCCGTGTGCGGAGGTTCGCTGACAGGGCAGCCCTGTCGTCACTGCACGCCGCTTCTTGTCGTCCCGAGCACAGCGGCCGTCATCCCGAGCGCAGCGAGGGATCTCCCGCGAGAGGAGACTCTGTTTCCAGGGGGTCCCTCGCTGCGTTCGGGATGACCGCTACGCTCCGGATGACAGTGTGGCGATTACGCTATCCCGCCATCGACCTGGATCACCGAGCCCGTGGTGAAGCCCGAATGCTCGCTGGCAAGATAGAGCGCGGCGGTGACGATCTCCTCCGGCTTGCCGCTGCGTTGCAGGGCGACGCCGGTGTTCTGGCGTGCCTCTTCTGTCCACGCCTTGGAAATGTCGGTCAGGAAACGCCCCGGCATGATGGCGTTGACCCTAACCTTGGGTCCGTACTCGAAGGCGAAGGCCGTGGTGATGGCGTTCAGCGCCGCCTTGGCGCCGGCATAGGGCGCGATCGAGGGTCGTGGCCGGATGGCGCCGACGCTGCTGATGTTGATGATGGAGCCGCCGTTGCCCGCCGCCATGCGGCTGCCGACCAGGGACATCAGCCGGAACGGCCCCTTGAAGTTCAGGTGCACGATGCGGTCGAACAGCTGCTCGCTGGTCTCCAGCGACGAGGGCGCCAGCGGCGAGCTGCCGGCATTGTTGACCAGGATGTCGACCTTGCCGAAGGCAGCGTACGCGGCATCGGCCAGCCCCTCGAGTTCCTGCCAGTGCGCCACGTTGCAGGCATAGGGCAATGCGCGGCGGCCCAGCTTCTCGACCTCGGCGGCCACCTCGCGGCAGGAATCGAGCTTGCGGCTGGTGATGACGATGTCAGCGCCGCGCTCGGCGAAGGCCTTGGCCATCTCCCGGCCCATGCCGCGGCTGCCACCGGTGATCAGGGCCACCTTGCCGCTGAAGTCGAACAGGCGATCGGTCATCTCTCGTCCTCCTGGCTGTCATTCCGAGCGCAGCGAGGAATCTTTCAGCGCTGACAGGCCCACACGTCGCGGAAAGATCCCTCGCTGCGCTCGGGATGACAGCTTCCTCCCCTCAGGGTTTAGTTGATAATAATCGGCGCGCTACCGCGCTCCTTTCACCAGGCGGTCTGATGGCCGAGAAAGACGTCAGGAAAATCATTCACCTGGACATGGATGCGTTCTACGCGTCCGTGGAGCAGCGCGACAATCCCAACCTGCGCGGCCAGCCGGTGGCGGTGGGCGGCTCGCGCGAGCGTGGCGTGGTGATGGCGGCGAGCTACGAGGCGCGCAAGTTCGGCGTGCGCTCGGCGATGCCCTCGGTCACGGCGCGCCGCAAATGCGCGACATTGATCTTCGTGCCGCCGCGCATGGAGGTCTACAAGGCGGTGTCGCGCGAGATCCGTAACATCTTCGCCCAGTACACGCCGCAGATCGAGCCGCTGTCGCTCGACGAGGCCTATCTCGACGTCACTACCAACCTGAAGAACATCGCCTCCGCGACACAGGTGGCGCAGGAAATTCGCGCCCACATCCTGGCGCAGACCGGTCTCACGGCATCGGCTGGCATCTCCTACAACAAGTTCCTGGCCAAGCTGGCCTCCGACCAGAACAAGCCTAACGGCCAGTACGTGATCACGCCTGCGATGGGCGCCGCCTTCGTCGAGAACCTCGCCGTCGGCAAGTTCCACGGCATCGGCCCGGTCACCGCCGCCAAGATGAACGGACTGGGCATCTTCACCGGCGCCGACCTGCGCAACCAGACTCTTGCCTTCCTGCAGGAGCACTTCGGCAAGGCCGGGCCCTGGTACCACGCCATCTCGCGCGGTATCGACGAACGGCCCGTGGTGGCCGACCGGCCGCGCAAATCGGTCGGCTCGGAGACGACGTTCGCCCAGGACCTCAACCAATCGGCCGACGTCGAAGCCGGCGTCAAAGCCATGCTCGACGATGTATGGGCCTATTGCGAGCGCACCAAGATCGTCGGCCGCACGGTGACGGTGAAGATCAAGTACGCCGACTTCCAGATCGTGACCCGCAGCCACAGCAGCCTGGCGCCGATCGCCGACAAGCCGACGGCCGAGCGCATCAGCCTCGACCTGGTACGCAGCATCTTCCCGCTGCAGAAGCACGTGCGGCTGCTGGGCGTGTCGCTGTCCAACCTCAGCGCGCCCGATGCGACCGAGCCATCGCAGATGGCGCTCGAACTGCGCTGACCCTGGGAGCGCGGGCGTACCGCCCGCTCATGTCTTGGCGCTACGCGCCGGCGAAAGCAAAGCTTTCGCCGGTGATGCGGGCGGGACGCCCATAGGCGCTAACTTAGCATTGGACAGCGGGAACGAGTTGAGATTCAAAGAGGTAGGGG
>NZ_VOHA01000023.1 GCF_007859315.1 Reyranella sp. CPCC 100927 | reverse complement strand
CGCCCTCGAGCTGCAGCGCACCGCCGGCCCCGCCGTCCACCGCACCGGCGATCAGGCGACGCAACGCCGCCGACGGCGCCGCCCCGCGCGCCACCACGGTGCCGTCCCGCAGCAGGATCGGGCCACCGGCGGCATGCATCTGCCGCGCGCGGCGATTGGCGAAGGCGACGGCGCCCGAACCCGACAGCACGACGACACCGACCGCCAGCTGGTCGAGCGCCGCGAAGGCACCGGTGACCAGCTGCTGATAGCCCTCGACCCGTAGCTGAAGCTGCAGGGCACGGCGCATGTGGGGCGTCAGCCGCTCGAGGGACGACCGGTCGTGCGACGTGAACGGCCCCTGCGCCGGCGAGCGGAAGATGTTGAAGGCCGCGAGGCATTCGGGCTGGGTCGACAACGGCACCACCGCGACGTGGGCGATATCGTAGGGATGCAGCACCTCGTCCCAGAACGGGGTCCGCCTCAGGCGATCCGCCGGCAGGGCCTCGTCGACGAAGACGATGTCGCCCGCCGGCCGCCCCGGCACCACCTTCATGAGAGGGTTGTGGAAGTGACGGTCGCAGAACGTGCGCGCCGAAGCCGGGTCGTAGCGGCCGAGATGGTTCCACA
This sequence comes from Reyranella sp. CPCC 100927, assembly GCF_007859315.1. Classification (GTDB taxonomy): domain Bacteria; phylum Pseudomonadota; class Alphaproteobacteria; order Reyranellales; family Reyranellaceae; genus Vineibacter. The sequence goes on along the minus strand of NZ_VOHA01000023.1, from coordinate 118,589 downwards.
GCACGCGCTGCTGCGGAAAGGAAACACCCATCAGCACGCCGCTGCTGCTGGCCAGCGCGTCGGCGATTCCCGTCAGAGTCGCACGCCAGGCCGGTGGGCTTGCCACCGTGTCGTAGATGCGATCGACCAGCGCATCGAAGCGCGCGAGCATCGGCCGTCCTCCCCTGAAGACAGGTACTTTCCCTCATGCGCATCGCGGCGTCATCACCCGATCGGGTGACAGGAATTCCCCACGAGCAAGAGAGGGGGGCATGGTCCCTTCTCCCGCGAGCGGGAGAAGGTGGCTACCGCGCAGCGGTAGCCGGATGAGGGCCCAAGGACGCGGCGCCTTGTCCGTAATCCCTCACCCTCCCATCGCGCTGCACGCGATGGGCCCCTCCCTCTCCCGCCAGGCGGGAGAGGGGTTTCAGCCCTCGACCTTGGTGAAGGCCCATTTGACCTTGGCGCCCTCGGGACCCAGGCCGCCGACCAGGGCGATCTGGGCAGTGCGGCGGGTGCGCTGGCCGTCGCCCAGCCACACGCTTTCGGCCAGGGTCATGGTGGCGCCGCTGGCGCGCACCTTCCAGCCCTGGCCCGACGGCAGGCGCAAGAGCGCGCTGGCGCCGGACTGCGCCAGCGAGGCCTTCACGTCGGGGTGCAGGTGGAAGCGGATGGCGAACTTGCGGCCGCTGGCGGTGGGCTTGATCGGCTTGCCGTCGACCCCCACCAGGTTGTCCTCGCCGCGCAGGTCGCCGCCGTCGGCGGCCAGCCACAGCCGGCGCCGGTGCGTGACGCCAAACAGCGAGCGATAACCGTCGTGGCTGGCCTCCAGCCACGTGGCGCCGTCCTGCTCGGCGCGCATCGCCTGCACGTTGCTGGCGGGATATTCGAGGCCGCCGCCGAGGATCAGCTCCGAGGAGTTGGTGTCGGCGATGATCGCCGTGGCGTGCGCCGCCGTGAAGCGCATCATGTAGCGCCAGTCGTCGGTGAGCCCGGCATAGGCGCCGCAGTTGCCGAACACGCGCTCCGACCCCACCGAGAACTCGACCGACAGGGTGCCGGCGTGGGTCTCCAGGTCCATGCCCTTGCCCGGCGGCGTGCCGGCATCGGCCACCACCAGCGCCTGGCCGGCGGCCAGCCGCACGAAGCCGCCCTGCGGCGCATCCAGCGGCGCCCGCGCGCCGTTGCCCGAGCGCGCCAGCACCAGGTCGATGGCGGTCGGATCGCCGGCGTCGGACCCGTTGAACAGCGCCAGCCCGCCATCGCCGTGGCGCAGGAAGCGCAGCATCGGCGCGGCGCGGTCGATGGCGTCCTGCAGCGCCGCCGGCGCCGGCCGCTCGGCCGACACCAGCACGGCGCGGATGTCGATCAGGTCGCGCAGCGCCTGCACCTGGGCCTGCGGGCTGCGGTCGGCGATGGTGCCGTCGGGCAGCACGATGCGCGGCAGCGCCGCGGCCAGCCGGCTGATGGTGCGCGCCAGGCGCCGCTCGCGGTTCTGGTCGCCGCGCACGAAGGCGGCGTCGACGACGGTGGCGGCCTTCAGCGCCGCCAGCCCGCGCGCGCCGACGATGCCGGCGCCCAGGCGCCGCTCCAGGTGGCGGCGCTGGCGTGCCAGGCTGTCGACGAAGCGCCCGGTGAAGTCCGACGGCGCCTCGGCGGCCAGGAAATCGTAGTGACGGATCCAGTTCACGACCCGCGTCGCCAGCACGTCGTCGCGCCAGCCGATCGGCGACCAGCGCGTGTTGGACGCCATCCAGTCCTCGACGCAGCGCATCGCCAGCCGGGCACCGTCGGTGCCGCCGTGGTCGCGCAGGTCGCGCAGCCAGTCGAAACTGTGCAGGCCGGCCAGCCAGGCCGGATCGGCGCCGGGCCGGTGCCAGGGATCGGGCGCCAGCGCGGCCGAACGGCCGGCGATCGCCAGCTTGCCGGCCAGCAGGGCCTCGGCCCGCGCCGCATCGCCGGGCCACGGATCGGGCGCCACGGCGAGGAACGCCGAGGGCGGCCGGCCGCGCAGGGACAGGCTGTAGAGGGGGGAGCGGTACCAGACCTCGCGCGCGGCCTGGCCCAGCGCGCGCACAGGGGTGACGGTGCTGTCACCATCCGTGCCCGGCGTCTGCGGACTTGGCGCGCTTGTGGCCATGAGGCTTGCCGCTCCGGTCATACCCACTCCGACTCGGAGATCACCGCCGCCGCCGACAGGGGGAAGCCGACGACGACCGGCACCGCCGAACAAAGCGGCACCGTCGTGTCAGGTAACATCTGGGGGACTCCGGGGCAAGCCATCGGGGCTGCAACAAAATTGGGCTCCGCCCTCATCCTGAGGAGCCGGCGCAGCCGGCGTCTCGAAGGATGGGCTGCGGCCTCGTTCGTCCGTTCCAGCCGCTGTCGCACCGTTCGTACGATAGCCCACCCTTCGAGACGCTCGCTGCGCTCGCTCCTCAGGGTGAGGTTGGTGCCATGCGCCCGCCATGCCCCCTTGGGGGACAGTTCAGGAAGGGCTGGCAGAAAGGGCAGATACGGCCAGAGAGTCGATTGGGCGTGTGATGCCAAGGGCTTGCGCGGCGGGACTCAGCGCGGCCAGGCGGTGGCAGAAAGCGGCCAGTTACGGCCAGAAAGTCGGGTCATCGCGGCACCTCAGAGTGGTGGGTATGCGCGAGATGGGATGTTCTCGTTTCAAAGACAAGCGGAACGAAAATAAACATTTCAGACAATAGAAAAGGCGCCGGAGCAGAAGCTCCGGCGCCTTGTGTTCCCTACGGCCCTCTGGGCGGCCCCGAGAGGGCGCTCGGGAAAACAACGTCCGGAAGGGCGGGCGAGACGCCCGCGCTCCCAGGGAGAACTAGAGGCGGCCCGGCAGGGCGAGGTGGCTGACCTGCGAACCGAACCAGGCCTGCGGCTCCGACGACGCGACGCCCAGCGCGCGCTCGCGCTCGTCGACGCAGAGCCGGGTGCGTTCGAAGACGTCGCGCCAGGTGCGGGCGCCGGCGTCCATCGCCTTGATCATGCAGCGGTCGAAGTTGACGTAGCGGTCCGTCGTGGTGGCGCCGTACGAGACCTTGCCGCGCGCCGAGGCCGTCAGGATGATGCGGTTGTCGCCGGTCAGCGCCGAGGTGATGAACGTGCCGGTGTCGCAGCCCGACAGGATCAGCACCGTGGGCCGCTCGCCGCACTCGGCGTCGATCATGCTGGAGAGATCGCGCGGGCTGAGGTAGCCGCGATCGGCCGACAGGTAGATGCCGCGGCTGTTGGCGTGCGAGGTGATGAAGAACAGGCAGACGTCGTTGGCGCCCGAGCCCAGCGACTTCATGGCCTGGCGGATCTCGCGGCGCCGCGCGCTGGGCACGCGATCGTCGGCCGCCGGGCCATGCGACTGCAGCACCGCGACCCGCTGCACGCCGTGCTGGCGCAGGCGGGCGGCGATATCGTTGGCGGCGTTGTTGTAGCCGTCGATCAGGTGGTTGCCGCCGACCAGCAGCGCCTTCCAGGCCGACGCCGACTGGGTGGACGATGGCTGCGCCGCGGCGGTGCGGTCGGCCGAGCGATAGACCAGGGGCTCCGACGCGCGGGACGCCACGTTCTGCGCCGATGCCACACTGCCGACGGCGGTGGCGAACAGGGCAGCGAGTCCCGCGGTGCACACGGAGCGCACCAAATACACTAAAGAATTCATTGGCTTAAATGCCTACACAAACAATATGGGTCAGAGTTTTCCTTTCCTGATCCAGTTGCTCAAGTCTGAAACCATCCATTCCGGCGCGGATATTCTGATTTCGCGGTCGATTCACGAACGACGAACGCCGCGACCAGCGCGGCGTTCGGAGTCCGGACGAAATGGGGTGAATCGCCGGAGTTCGCTCGCCCGGCGGGAGCGGCGAGTGTCCGAGGAGATGTCCCTTCTCCCCGCGTAGGCGGGGAGAAGGTGGACGCCGCACAGCGGCGGCCGGATGAGGGGCTTCCGCGGCGCTACGACCAGACGCGATTTTCGTTGGCACCAAACGCGATCTGTATCGAGACCGCGAGGCCCCTCATCCGCCCTTCGGGCACCTTCTCCCCGCCTGCGCGGGGAGAAGGGTTTTCCTCCCTCTCCCCGCTCTCGCGGGGCGAGGTGGTCTCTATTCCTCCGGGTAGCGCCAGGGGTTGGGGGGTTGCTTGGCGGCCTCGTCGATCGTCCATTGCGGCAGGGCGAGGCCGGGGGTGACGTCGCTGAAGACCATGCGCACGCGCGTGCCGATGCCGACGCCGCGCACCATGTCGGGCGGCGCCAGCACGCCATCGGGCGTCACCAGGTTGCCGACCACGCGCAGGGCCTCGTGCTCGCTGGGCTTGCCCTTCTGGGTATCGAGGTCGACCAGCAGGATCATGTAGGGCGTGTGCTTCTTGAACGCCGGCTGGATGGCGTGGTGCACCTCGGTATAGGAGTGCACGGCGCCGCGGCCGTCGACCGGCACCCACGTCGACTGGGGGCTGGCGCACCACGGGCACGCCGTGGTCGGCGGATAGCGCAGCAGGCCGCACGCCTCGCAGCGCTGCAGGTGGAACTGATGGTCGGCGCAGTGTTTGAAGTACGCCAGGTTCTCGACATCGAGGTCGTTGATGTCGAGCGGCATGCCGAGATAGTTGGCCTGGATCGCCATGGAATGTCTCTCCTCCCCGTTGGGGGCATTTTCAATACCTTCCCCCGCTTGCGGGGGAAGGTGCCCGCTTCGGTACTTCGACGCTTTGCGTCGAAGTACCTGAGGCGGATGGGGGGCGCCTGATATTGACTCCGTCTGGCCGCCAGGCACCCCCATCCGGCGCTACGCGCCACCTTCCCCCGCGAAGCGGGGGAAGGTAGTTCCATCACCCGCGCCGCATGACCATGGCCGAGCCGGTGCCCGGCATGGCCCAGCCGAGATTGGCGCTCACCTCGCAGTTCTTGACCTGCCGGCAGCCGCCCTCGCTGTAATCGTAGGTGTGCTGGCGCTTGCCGTCGGGGCCGACCGGACAGGAATCGTCGGCGTCGTGGCGCAGCTGGCGCACGTTCTCGACCACCATGTTCACGCCGTGGGTGTAGCCCTCGCACAGGTGGCCGCCGCTGGTGTTGTTGGGGCGCCGGCCGCCCAGGCGGATGGTGCCGTTGCTGACATAGTCGCCGCCCTCGCCCTTCTTGCAGAAGCCGTAGTCCTCGAGCTGCAGCATGGTGGTGAAGGTGAAGGCGTCGTACGAGCCGGTGACGTCGACGTCCTCGGGACCGACACCGGCGTTGGGCCACAGGATCTCGCGCGCGTAGTGGCCGGCGACGGTCGAGATCGGGCCCGCCTGGTAGTGCATATCCAGCCGCGGCTTGCTGCAGCGGCCCACCACGCCGCGGATCAGCACCGGGTGGTTCTTACAGTCCCGCGCGCGCTCGGCGCTGGTGATCACGATGGCGGTGCCGTTGTCGGTCTCGACGCAGCAGTCGAGCAGGTGCAGCGGCTTGCAGATGATGCGGCTGGACAGCACGTCCTCGACCGTGAGGCGCTGCTTGTAATAGGCCTTGGGGTTGTTGGACGCGTGCTCGCTGTGGATCGCCTTCACGGCGGCGACCTGCTCGGGCCGGGTGCCGTAGTCGTACATGTGGCGCAGGAAGGTGGGGCTGAACATCTGGCCGGCGCTCTGCCAGCCATAGGCGCGGCCATGCAGCATGTCGCCCGTTACAGGCGCCACGGCGCGCGCGCCGGTGCCGCCGATGCGCACCTGCGAGAAGCCGTTCATCGCGCGGAAGATCACCACGGCCTTGCACATGCCGGCTTCCATGGCGCCGATGGCGAGCCCGATCAGCGCCTCGGTCGAGGAGCCGCCGCCGAAGACGTCCATGTAGAAGTTCAGCCGCATCCCCAGATCGCCGGAGATGAACGTCGAGAACGTCGAATCGCCGGACTGGTAGGACAGCATGCCGTCGACATCGCCGGGCTTCAGCCCGGCATCGGCGATGGCGTTGCGCACCGCCCAGGTGCCGAGCGCGCGCGTGGAGATGCCGGAGCCGCGCGTGTAGGTGGTCTCGCCGACGCCGACGATGGCGTACTTGTCGCGCAGGTATTTCGGGCTTGATGTGTCGGTGTCAGCCGGCAGCGGCACGGTGATCCTCCCTCGCGTTACGCCGCGCGCGGCAGCGGCGGCACGGTGACGATAGACAGGATCGGGCGGCGGTGTGCTCCGGCGCTAGTGCAAGGCTGGTGTGCTGGCCGCGATGCGGAAGGCTGACCTCGGCCTACTTGGGAGAGATTGATGGCCCGTTCTTTTGACGAGAGCCAATATGGCGAGTGTAATAACCGATTAATCCAAATGCCATGAACCTCTATCTGCAGGTCAGAGAGCCCTGAAGCATACCTAGCATCTCTTCCCGCGTGCAGCTGAGCAAGAGCATGACCCTCTACCTCCTCGCTTTGTAGAGGGGCACCATCGCCTCCACGGTCGCTCGCGCCGCCGCTTCATTGCCGTCTAACCGGAGCCATATCCGGATCAGTGTGGTGAGGAGCTGTTCTTGCGACTGTCCAAAATGCCGGCATAGCCCTGCGTACCAATCGTGGTGATCGGCACCTTTCAATTGGAAGAGTACTTCGCCCAAGTCCGGCCTGTTGAGAATTTCCTTCATCCTGTCTCGATTCTCTTCAAGCATTTTGCGAAATATTACTTCTATTGCTTCCTCTCCCGGAAGAAAAACGGCCCGTTCTTTTACTTCTTCGGGCACCTTCAATCTGACATCCCCGTCAAAAAGACCAATCATGCCAATATGAGTTATTCCAGCTGACTCTCTTATCGCATTTACAATATTGCCGTCGCCCTGTTTATCAACAATCTCCGTGCGCCGAGCGAGGTCCGGCCGGAACGCCTGAAGCAAAAAACGAGCGAACTCGGCACCGGCTCTGTCTTCAACAAAAACAACCGTGTCGGTCATAGCTTCGACACCAAGTGTTTCCAGCAGCGCCGGCGAAGGCTGACCTCTGACCACCTCAATCCCTTTCTCAGAGCGATACACAAAGATAAGGTTATCATCATCTAGCTTAGCGACAATCCTGGATGAGTGCGTCGTCAAAACGATGGTGCGCGCTTTGGCAATGGATACCCACACCAAGAAGTCACAGAGCGCGCTCTGCGAGCCGGGCGAAAGATGACACTCTGGTTCCTCGATCAGGATTAAAGAATTCTCCGGTGAGCGGATTAGCGCCCACCACAGATAGAAAATAGCGAATTCGCCACCTCCCATTGCTCGACTATCGTATGAACTCCCATCGAGCGTTACCTCGAAGTAGGGAATGGTGTCATGATCACGTCCTTCAACTTCATATATCCGGACTTCCCGATAATCTCGCTTAGCCAAGTAATTCACCAAGGCGAGATCTCTGCCATCTAAGGCCTTGTCGCCAACACCGTTTATGAGGTCGGCTGCATTGTCGAACGTGCAAAGATACTGTTGCTGACTGGGCAGCGCGGAGGCTACATCCAAGTGGATGACTTCTACATCCACAGCGGTGCCTCCCGCCGGCTTTCCTTGCGAAAATGCTACGGTTGACGACTTCGCATTGCCGGCGAATTGATACTCGAGCGTCGCCCCGCCGCTGGGTAGCTTGTGAACCGAGATCGGATCGTCAGTGCCTTCTGGAAAAGCAGCGGCCCGGATGGCCCGCAAGAGGGTGGTTTTTCCTACGCCGTTGGGCCCACAAATAGCAGTCAATGGTGACTTGAAAGAAAATTCGGCCTGTCCGAGACTTGGGATGCCCTCGAAAGCGAAGCGTTGTAGTTGAAATTTCCATGTGTCGCCCCTGTCCCGAAGATGGCGGCGATAGTCTGCGATCTTGGCTGCTCTCACAACAGCACACCCCAGTCCTCGACGCTCACTGCATCGAAGACTTTGTCTTCAAATTTAGCATCGCGATCAGTCGCCATCTCGGTGAGAACTTGCTCTAGAGGATGGCTCGGAATTGACGCTGGCAAGTGGGTATTGCCGAGATGGAAGTAAGTGTACCAGAGTGCAAAGTCGCGAAGCATAACCGATGAGGCGTCCGTAACTCTAAGACTGGCCCGATCGTCAAAGACTGCAACTGCATCTGATACGTACGCACGAGATATCTTCGAGGCGTCAAAAAATTTGTCCATGAATGCGGTGTTTGGATCATCCGTCTGAAATCGCGCAAAAAATATGAGCCAGCTAAGTAGGCTTGCCTTGTTGAATCGCCAAGACGTACGAAGATCCCTAGCGTTGGAAAAATGCCTTATGCTTCGTCGAGCGCGACTGACCACATCTTGAGGGAACTCCGCTCTGTGCCGGAAACGCTCGGAGATGCGCGCTTCGGTACCTTTTACTCCGAAGTTGCCGGACTCAAGGAAAAACAGGAGCCGAGCAAGAATATCATCATAAGCCAAGCGAGCATTTGAAAAGCCAATGCTTCCCTTATCATTGCCGGTTGCCTCAAACCTGCGCACAAGCCGTTTGAGTTGCTCACGAGCCGGACCGTACAGTGCATTGCGCTGTTCTCCCGCCGTTAGTACTGTCGGCTGATTGAGCCTGTAAAATAGCTCGCTTGGCTCGTCAGGTTGATAGTCAGTGATACGAAAGCATCGCAATGCATACTGATTAACACGCCGCTTTGTCGTCGTATCCAGTGATCTATAGAATTTTCCTTGGAGCCCACGAATGGAATCATCGTGTGGTGTTACGTTGCCATCTATCGCCAGGCGATTCGCGAAGAAGTCTCTGATCGCCACAAGCCGCTGCTGGCCGTCGAGAACTTCGAGCCGATTGTCTTCAGTCACCACAAGGTGAATTGGGGGAATCGACCAACCCCTGAGGACGGTATCGATTAGCCGCTTCTTCTTCGATGGCGACCAAACCTCCTGACGCTGAAAATCGGGTTGTAAATCGATGTCACCACTTTCTATGCGGTCAACAATCGTCAGAAGGTCTGGTTCCCAGGAAGTAAGCTTCATCGAAATTTCATCCAACGACTCGGCTGCCACCACCTTCGGTGTTGCACAACTGCAATTCACACCGACGTATCAGAATACCACCAAGAAATAACAATCTGTAGAAATAACTGAAACGCCCAGTCGAGTTCTCCGACGCGCTTCCCCTATGGACTCATATGTTCGCGACCGCACTGAAGCCTTGCGACAGAATAGTGAGGCGAACAAATGTTCGCACGTTTCGAATTGGTTCTCAGCGAAGCCGGCGAAAGGCCGGGCCTTCGCGCTGACCGTCGGGAATGCAGCCCGTAGGTCGAGACGCAGTAACCCGGTTGTGGACCGGTCTACTCGAACCGACGGGGAGATACCTCCGGTCTCGCTGCGGTGTGTGAAGTCCCATCCAGCCGCGCGGCGGCGCGTCGCCGCCGCCGCTGCCAGCACGATCCCGTTCATGAGGGTGCCCAGCTTGTTTACTGTCAGGAAACCGCGCGCCCGCAGAACCGGGCGCGGCATTCATCTGGGTGAGATCACGCACCACACCAGTCGGCCAGCCCACCAGTGCGCGACGGAACAGCGGAGCTGGACTGCCCCATTACAAAGCGCCACTGTTGGTGCTGGGTGAGTCGGATCCAACCTCGCGGGATCGGAGGCTCTTGCCGGAAGCGCCACAATGCGGAGGCGGATGCGCATGATGACGCTGGACGACATGAAGCTACTGCGTCAGCATCCCTCAGAGGTGGTGGACTTGAACGGCTGGGACTTGGACGACGAGTTTCCGATCGGTCCCACCGGCGCAAAACCCAAGAGGATATTTATCTGTCCATCGCCGGCACCCCACGGATTTTTGATCGGTGGACATCGCTACCTTTTCAAAGAGCCGTCAGGTCCGTACGCCATGCAGATATGGTCGGAGGTGATCGCCTATGAGTTGGCAAAGCGCGTGCACGTTCTGGTGCCCCCGGCATTCCTCGCACGGGCGCCCGGCAACGGAAGCCCTGGTGTCCTTATTGAGTTTTTTTATGGCTATAAGGACCGCCCTCCAGCTCGCTTGATCAGTGGAATTGACCGCCTTCAGGCACGCGGTTACCCCATTAGCTACAAACGAGGGAGCCTCAAGGACAACATCAATGTCTGCCGCGGTCAGGCGGCTCCAAGTTGGCGGTCGTGGTGGGCTGAGACAATTGCCTTTGATGCTCTGATCGGGAATACAGACCGGCACTCCGAAAACTGGGGCTTTCTCGCCAATACTGGCCCGCACGGCGGCATGACTTTCTCAATGGCCCCAGCATTTGACAACGGAACAAGCCTCGGGTTTGTCACTCGCGAACAGGATCTGGAGCAAGCGCTCTCGGAAGCTCGCTTCCTGCGGTTCATCGAACGAGGTTGTCATCACTATGGCTGGACATCGGCGGATCGTGCCAGCGCCCAGCACGTGGCGCTCTGCCGTTCCCTGGTGGCGCACGTCACTGGTACCCGCGCAACGATGCGGCGGGTAGCAACCGTTTCAGACGCAAATTTTGATGAGATCGTTTCATGGTGTAGAGAGTTTAACTATTCAGTGCCGTTTAGTGCACTTCGAGCTAGGTTCGTCGCAACCCAACTTCGGGCGCGGCGAAACTCCATATTGAAAACTCTAGCTGAGGGAGTTCAGGGCCATGGAACATTGGGTGGAGTACCCACCTAATCCTTCGGAACTTACCCTTGCATGGAGGGCACCAGATGGTGTCCTAGATCGGATGCGCTGGGCCGTCGGTGTATTGTCGAATGTCGGACCCACCGCTACTTTTCGATATCTGAGAAACGGCGAATTCAAGGCGGAAAACCGTGGAAAGAACCTTGCTCAGCTAACAGCGTCTGGCTTTAGGGGATACCCGACCTTTGATGCCGGAAGGAGCAAAGATGGCATTTTCGCAGAGGGTGTTCTAGAAGCCTTCCTAAGACGAATGCCTCCCGCAGCAAGACCAGATTTCCCCAAATACCTCGAATTGTATCGTTATCGGGGTATTCCCCTTGCTCCTATGTCGCTATTAGCGCTGACTACGGCAAAACTTCCCAGCGACGGATTCTCCCTCGTGGACCGGCTGGATCCACAGAGCGTAGCCTGTGATACGGTTCTTGAGATCGCAGGCTTCCGGTATCGGGAAACTGAAACAGCGTTCCTGCGCGATGGAGTGGAGCTTCAATTAATACCGGAGCCTACGAATCCGTATGATTCGAGTGCCGTAAAAATGGAGGCCTCTGGAGTAACCATCGGCTACGTAAATCGGCTTCAAACGCGCTCAGTCGCTATGTGGCTCAAGACACGAGTCGTCTCATGTTGGCTGCTGCGGCGTAGTGGACGCGGCCATTCACCTCTAGCTTTTGCCTTCATGAGAATGCGCAGCAATGAAAATCTTCCAATGACGAGTTGACTTTCTCTCACGCTGCTCGCTGCAATGATACGCTCCCACCTCAAATCCCTGTGCACTCCCGATACCAGACCTCCTGCCGCCACTTATGAAGCCCCCACAGGACCTGAGTGATGGGAGCTCCATGCGCAAATGGAGGGCATCCTTCTCTGATCTCTAATGAGGCGCAATAGTCTCCCGCCAGCATGGAGAGGCCCTATGTCCGACCTACCCGCCGCCATCCACATCCACGAAGAAGGCCCGCGTGAAGGTTTCCAGATCGAGCCGGGGCCGATTAGCGCGGCCGACAAGATCCGGCTGATCGAGGCGCTGTCGGAGACCGGGCTGAAATCGATCCAGGTGTGCTCGTTCGTCAACCAGCGCCTGGTGCCGGGCTGGGCCGATGCCGAGGACGTGGTGGCGGCGTTCCGCGCCACGCCGGAGGTCGCCTACTCGGCGTTGTGGTTCAACGACAAGGGCCTCGAGCGGGCGCTGGCGTTCCACGACAAGCTCGCGCTGTCGGGCACGATCTCGCTGTCGGCCTCGGAAGCCTTCAACCGCAAGAACCTGCACCGCAGCCACGCCGAGAACCTCGATGCAATGCGCAAGCAGACCCCGCTGCATTTGGCCAAGGGCGTGCCCGTCAGGCGCATCGGCGTCATGGCGGCCTTCGGCTGCAACTTCCAGGGCGACATCGCGCCGGCGCAGGTCGTGCGCACCGTGCGCGATGGGCTCGCGGTCGCGGCCGAGTGCGACATCGCGATCGACCGGCTGTCGCTGGCCGACAGCATGGGCTGGGCGACGCCGCTGCGCATCGAGCGCGTGGTGGGTGCGGTGCGCAGCGCCTGGCCGGACAAGGAGATCAGCCTGCACCTGCACGATACGCGCGGCATGGCGGTGGCCAACGCCATGGCCGGCCTGCGCCTGGGTGTGCGCCGCTACGACTCGACGGTGGGCGGGCTGGGCGGCTGCCCGTTCGCCGGCCAGAAGGGCGCGGCGGGCAACATCTGCACCGAGGAGCTGGTGATGCTGTGCGAGGAGATGGGCGTCGCCACCGGCGTCGACCTCGAAAAGCTGCTGGAGGTCGGGCGCATGGCCGAGACGATCGTGGGCCACCCGCTGCCCAGCGAGCTGCTGCATGGCGGGGCGCTGGCGGCGTTTCGGCGCGCGGCGGCTTGAAGGTGGAGACGCGATGCTGCTGGTGACGGGTCGGACCGCGTTGCTCCAGCGACGCTCTTCCGGCGAAAGCGCGGGCTTTCGCCGGCCGGCTCAAGATCATGAGCGCCGCTGGAGCGGCGCGGTCCCAGCCGTCGCCAGCAGCCTACTTTACTGAACCGACCAGCGGCGGGATGGCCGATGGCATGCGGTCAGAAATCCTTGTTCCCGCGCACGCCGTTCGCGCCGTCCTCGAAACCGGGCTTGAAAATGTCGGCGTAGATGGGCCGGCGTTGCAGCTCGATCCGCATCATCTCTATTTCGTCACGGCGCACCGTGCGGTCGTTCCTGGCGATGAGTCTCTGGGCCACGAGCCCGGCGACCTTGAATGTCGGCGGATCCTGCGGCTGCTTTTCGTGCATGTATTCACGGAACATCGCACCGGCCAGGTAGGCGCACAGCTCGTTGGTGACGCGCGACGTGCTGGTCTTCGTCAGATCCACCCAGGCATGCACGCTCTCGTGCACGATGGCGGCCATCTCGTTCATGGCCACGCCGAAGGTGGGATGCGGCAGGGAGAATTGATCCGGGTCCGGTTTGTAGGATGCACCAGCGCCAGGCTTCTGGGCCTCGATCACCACGCCGATGGTTCCCTGCTGTATCGCGTTCGCCACCCAGGCAAAGCTGAGCCCGCTGATCGTCACGCCCGGCATGGAGAAGTTGATCTGCTGGCAGGCCGGCCCCTTCAGAATATAGAGCATCATCCGCCGATGCTCCGGTGATGCTGGTGTCGATGGTTGTTCCATGCCCTGCCCTCATGCGGATCGCATGTCCGGCGGGAAGCATGGCACCACGGTCTGGTTGTGGCGTCCTTCAAGTAGAGGATGCGCCTCATCGGCAGGTAGCTCGCCCTCACGACAGTTATTGAGACTCGATGCTGCTGGTGACGGGTCGGACCGCGTCGCTCCAGCGACGCTCTTCCGGCGATCGCTCAAGACCATGAGCGCCGCTGGAGCGGCGCGGTCCCAGCCGTCACCAGCACCCTCTTCACTGAACCGCGAAGTGCCTCTACAGCATGCCCACCGGCTCGAGCGGCCGGCCGTCGATCAGGCGGGCGTGGCCATAGTTGGCCGGGTCGACCAGGGGTGAGTCGCCGGTCACGATGTCGGCGGCCAGCCGGCCGGCGGCGGGGCCGATGCCGAAGCCGTGGCCGCTGAAGCCGGTGGCGAGGAAGAAGCCGGGCAGCGCGTCCACCGCCGAGATCACCGGGATGGTGTCGGGCGTGGAGTCGATGGTGCCGCCCCACGCTTCGGCAATGGCGATGCCCTGCAGTTCGGGATGGGACACGACCAATGACGCGAGCGCGGTGTTGACCAGCGTCATGTCGGGCGCGGGATCGCGCACGCGCTCGGCCTCGAAGGGCGAGGGCTGGTCCAGACGCCAGCCGGCGCCGCGCGTGAGCTGGTCGACGAACGCGCGGCCCAGCGACAGCTTCAGGCCCTTGCGGGTCTGCCGCCAGGTCGGCCAGAAGGCGCGGGCATACCGGAAGAGATCGGGCGTGAGTTCCACCGTGCCGCGGCCGCGCAGCGCCACGGTGTAGCCGCCGTCGAGCCGGCGGCGGATGCACCAGGTGTCGCCGCCCAGCGCGCCCGGCGTGATCTCCGGCGCCGGCGTGGTGCGGCAGGCGGTGGCGTTCACCAGGCCGATCGGCAGCTCGATGCCGTGCCGCCGGCAGAACAGCGACGACCAGGCGCCGCCGGCGAGCAGCACCGCCGACGTGCGGATCGGCCCCCGCTCGGTGATCACGGCGCTGACCCGGCCGGCCGCGGTCTCCAGCCCGCGCGCGGCGCAGTCCTGGTGGATGCTGATGCCGTGCCGGCGGGCGGCCTGCGCGAAGGCGGGCGCCGCGAGCGACGGCTCGGCGCGCCCGTCGCTCGGCGTGTGCAGGCCGCCGAGCCAGGTGTCGCGGTTGGCGGGCAGGCGCTCCGCGATCTCGGCCGGCGACAGGATGGCGGAATGGACCTGCTGTTCGCGCGCGATGGTGATCCATTTCTCCCACGCCGCCAGCTCGGCGGGATCGCGGGTCAGGAACAGGATGCCGGTGCGGCGGAAGCCGACATCGGTGCCGCTTTCGGCCTGCATCGACTCCCACAGCCGCAGCGACTCGCGCGCCAGCGGGATCTCGGTGCGGGCGCGCCGCTGCTGGCGGCACCAGCCCCAATTGCGGCTGGACTGCTCGGCGCCGACATGGCCCTTCTCGACCAGCGCCACCGCATGGCCCTTGCGCGCCAAGTGCCAGGCGGCGCAGACGCCGATGATGCCGGCGCCGATCACCACCACGTCGGCCGCCGCGGGCAGACGGTCATCGCTGGCAATGCGCTCGACGGGCGGGGACATGGCGGGCTCCTGGGGAAGGACGATGACCGGGGCCGCCACCGCCACGGCCCGAGCCTGACCCACGGTCCCAGGATTGTCACCGCATCCATCGGCGCCGTCGCGCGTTATGTCCCGATCACCACCACGAACAGGAGACCGGGATGCCCGATCGCGCCAACGACACCCTGATATCGCTGCACACGACGTCGCTGCACGGGGGCTGCGCCGGGGCCGGTCGCGGCGATGCCGCGGGAATGTCGAGGGCGAGCGGCCTGGGGCGATGGGCCGGTGTACTGGCCGCCGGCGGCCTGGTGCTGTCGCTGGCGGCGTGCGGCGGGCCCAGCGTGCAGGCCGGACCGACGGGCGGCGTGATGAAGAGCGGGGATGCCATGGGCGCCCAGGAGGCGGCCCTGAAGCACTGCCGCAAATACGGCAAGAGCGGCCGCATCACCGGACCGCTGGGCGATGACACCTACAGCTTCGTCTGCGAGTAGCGGCGCTGGTCGCGGGCACCGCCTTCATTTTGAGCGTCGCGAGGGGATCCGAGTCACGTCAGATGGCGCAGCTCACTGTCGTCCTGAGCGACGCGAAGGACCCCGCGGTGCCCATATCAGCACTGCTGGACCTGATGATCACCCGTGCCAGCGTTCTTTGAACGATCCACTGCGAGGTTCTTCGCTGCGCTCAGAGGCTGTGATCTTATCGCCGCGCGCTGTCATTCCGAGCGTAGCGAGGAATCTTTCAGCAGTTTTTCACGCCGTTCGCGGCCGAAAAGATCCCTCGCTACGCTCGGGATGACAGTCGCGACTGACCTTCGCGCTTTCGCCTTGATGCGGGCAGGCTGCCCGCGCGCCCAGGCTCAGCTGCTGCGGGTTTCGGGCGTGAGGTCGAGCACGCCCCACTCCTGGCGCTGGCGGTGCGGCTGCAGGGCGACCCGGTAGGTCTGCTGCTCGCTGCCGGACATGAAATTCACCTTGGCCTGCCATTCGCCGGGGCGCGTGTGCGTGGCCGAGCAGGTCTCGCCGCGCAGCTGCGGCACGTTCATCGCCTCGCGCACGGCCTGCTTGGCGAGATCGCAGATGCGCGCCTCGGTCACCGGCGGGTCGGACGGGGTGAGGCCGGGCCCAGGGCCCGACGATGGCGGCGGCGGCGCGGTGCGGCGCGAGCCCTGGCCCGGCAGCATGTCGCCAAGCGAGCCGCAGGCGGCGAGCGCGAAGACGCTGGCGGTGAGGATGAGGGTCTTGAGAGGCGTCGTTGTCATTCGGGGGCGTCGATCCAGGTCGATGGCGCTGTTGTCGCGATCGCTCGTGTCGGTTTTGAGGCAATGTCGGGCTGGGGTGTCGAGACGCGATGCCGCTGGTGACGGGCCGGACCGCGTCGCTCCAGCGACGCATCATGAGCGCCGCTGGAGCGGCGCGGTCCCAGCCGTCACCAGCACCGCTCGCAACCGGTCGAACCACCGCAGCTTCCCACTGCTGAACTGCTTCAGTTCAATCCCAGCAGCTTGGCGGGGTTCTTGCGCATCATGGTGTCGATGTCGGCGTCGGAGAGGCCTTCCTTCTTCATCGCCGCGATCGCCACCTCGAGCCCGTCGGGATGGGTCATGTTGGCGCTCTGGCCGAGGTCGGAGGAGATCACGATGCCCTTGGCGCCGAACGCCTTCACGGCGTCGCCGACATGGCGCGCGTTGACCTGCTTCCAGTGCAGCAGGAAGGGCAGCGGCGCGCCGGGGCCGGCGAGGAACTGCAGGAAACAGACCTCGATCATGGCGCCCAGCTCGACCACCTGCTGCGCCTGCTCCATCGTCAGGCCCGGCACGTTGGTGAAGCCGTGGGTGACGATCATGTTCTTCACACCCAGCTCATGGCCGCGCTTCACCACGGCCAGGATCTCCTCGGGGTGGATGTGGCCGGTAGCCAGCACCAGGTTCTCGCGCGCGACGATCTTCAGGATCTCCTCGGTCTGCGGCGTCACCTGGCCGCCCGGCGCCACCACCAGGCCCTTGGCGTCGGGACTGGAGAAGGTCTTCACGTGCTTGTCGGACTCGAAGGTCGGCAGCCATACCACCTTGCCGCGGCTGCCATAGACGCGGTGCATCCACTCGACCGCGGCCGGGTTCACGCCGCCCACGGCGTTGTTCAGCACGATGCCGCCGAACACCTCGATGCCGGGCACCACCTTCATCACCAGCGCGGCGCGGCTGGCGGTCTCGCTGATGTGGTTCTTCAGCACGATGCCCCGCATGCCGCGCGCCTTGGCAAGCTGGGCGACATCGATGTCGTCCATGTTGCGGCCGAACACGTCGGGGTGCGCGTGCACGTGCATGTCGATCACGCCGGCCGCCGGGCTCACCTTGGGCGGCGGCGGCGGAAAGGCCGATTGCGCGAATGCCTGGCCACAGGCGAGCGCCAGCGCGGCGGCGAACAGCAGCCCTGTCCTCATGCGTCCCTCCCTCTTGGGCGCGTGGATGATCGTCGGCGTTTTGTTTTTTGGATTGTCCGGACGCGACTACGCGGTGTGCGGGACAGCGCGCGAGCATAGGGCGGTTCGGTCGTGGCGCCAACGCAAGACAAGATTCACCACGGAGACACAGAGGGCACAGAGAAGATCCGCGCGCTACGAACGCACAGTCCTTACTCGGTTGGTTGCGGCAGTTCGATCACACGCTGGGGCGCGCCACCCATAGACAATAGCCCACGTAAACAGCCACCCCGCGCTGTCATCCCGAGCGCAGCGAGGGATCTCGTGGGAATGGAGTCTCCGTCCGCAGGAGATCCCTCGCTGCGCTCGGGATGACGGTGCGAGCGGAGACAAGCCTTAACGCAAACAGCCGGGACATGCCCGGCTGCTGCTCCTGATGCGGGCGGGACGCCCGCGCTCCCAGGTTACTTGGCGGCGAAGGCGCGCTTGAGTTCGGGGACGAGGTCGATCTTTTCCCAGGAGAAGCCGCCGTCGGCGTCGGGCTGGCGGCCAAAATGGCCGTAGGCGGCGGTGCGGCGGTAGATCGGCTTGTTGAGCTTCAGGCCGCGGCGGATCGCGGTCGGCCGCAGCGGGAAGATCTCGGCCAGCACCTTCTCGAGCTTGCGCTCGTCGACCTTGCCGGTGCCGCGCGTGTTGACGTAGAGCGACATCGGATCGGCAACGCCGATGGCGTAGGCGACCTGGATCTCGCACTGCTCGGCGAGACCGGCGGCGACCACGTTCTTGGCGAGGTAGCGGCAGGCATAGGCGGCCGAGCGGTCGACCTTGGTCGGGTCCTTGCCCGAGAAGGCGCCGCCGCCGTGCGGGGCGTAGCCGCCGTAGGTGTCGACGATGATCTTGCGGCCGGTGAGACCGCAGTCGCCGTCGGGACCGCCGACCACGAAGTTGCCGGTCGGGTTGACCAGGAAGTCGGCGGCCTTGGTGGGCATCCAGCCGTCGGGCAGCGCCGAGGCCACCGCCTTCTGGATCATCTCCCGGATCATGGCCGAGGTGTAGGTCTTGCCGTTCTTGTCGTGCTCGCGGTGCTGGGTCGAAACCACCACCTTGGCGGCGCCGGCGGCCTTGCCGTCGACGAAGCGCACCGAGACCTGGCTCTTGGCGTCGGGCAGCAGGTCGGGCAGCTCGCCCGAGCGGCGCTTCTCGGACAGCACCTTCAGGATCTTGTGCGAGAAATAGATCGGGGCCGGCATGAACGAGCCCTGCTCGTAGACCTCGCTGTCGGTGCAGGCGAAGCCGAACATCAGGCCCTGGTCGCCGGCGCCTTCCTGCTCGCCGAGGTTGTCGCCGCCCACCTTGGCGTCGACGCCCATGGCGATGTCGGGCGACTGGCCGTGCAGCAGCACCTCGATGTCGGCGCCGTCGTAGCTGAAGCCGTCCTGCTCGTAGCCGATGTCGCGCACCACGTCGCGCGCCACCTGGGCGATCAGGTCACGGTTCATCACCGCCTGGCCGCGGTACTTGCGCATGTAGGGATCTTGCGCGCGGCACTCGCCGGCGATGACGATCTTGTTGGTGGTGGCCAGCGTCTCGCAGCCCAGGCGGGTGTTGACGGCGCTGTTGTCCTCGATGCCCAGCTTCAGGTCGTTGGCGATGAAGGCATCGAGGATGGCGTCGGAGATCTGGTCGCAGACCTTGTCGGGATGGCCTTCGGAAACGGACTCGGAGGTGAAGAGGTAATCCTTGAGCGCCACGGCGCGTCACTCCTTGCTCATCGTTCTGGACCGGGGTGATCGGCCGGCAAGCGCCGTACGACCGCTTAGCCTGTGGTGACGCGGCGGCAAGGGGTCCCGAACTCCCCGCGGCCCCGCCGGGAACCCGGCGCGGCGGCCACTAGAAAGAGCGAAACCGGCGGAAAATCAAGGGCCTTCACATAAGGCCCGGTGACGGCGGTGGTGACTATGGGGTGACAGGTATGGGGGCTTCATACCTTCCCCCGCTTTGCGGGGGAAGGTGGCGCGCAGCGCCGGTTGGGGGTGCGCCTCAACAGACGTTGTGCCTGAAGGCCCCCCATCCGCCCTTCGGGCACCTTCCCCCGCCAGCGGGGGAAGGTAGGATGGACTATTTCGGGGCCATGCGGATGGCGCCGTCGAGGCGGATCACCTCGCCGTTGAGCATCGCGTTCTGCACGATGTGCATGGCGAGTGCGGCATACTCGGCCGGATCGCCCAGACGCGACGGGAACGGCACCTGGGCGCCCAGGCTCTTCTGCGCCTCTTCCGACAGGCCCATCATCATCGGCGTCAGGAACAGGCCGGGCGCGATGGTGCAGACGCGCACGCCGATCGAGGCGAGGTCGCGCGCGATCGGCAGGGTCATGCCCACGACGCCGCCCTTGGACGCCGAATAGGCGGCCTGGCCGATCTGGCCGTCGAAGGCGGCCACCGAGGCGGTGTTGATGATGACGCCGCGCTCACCGCCGGCCAGCGGCTCGGCCTTGGACATCTCCCACGACGCCAGGCGGATGATGTTGAAGGTGCCGATCAGGTTCACGTTGATGACCTGGGCGAACATCTCCAGCGCATGCGGTCCGTTCTTGGAGATGGTGCGCGCGGCGCGGCCGATGCCGGCACAGTTCACGGTGACGCGCGGGGCGCCCAGCTTGTCGACCGCGGCCTTCACCGCCGCCTCGGCGCTGGCGCCGTCGGCCACGTTGCACTTCACATAGATGCCGCCGAGCTCGGCCGCCTTCTTTTGGCCCAGTTCCTCTTGCAGGTCGAGGATCGCAACCTTGGCCCCAGCCGCCGCCAATGCGGAGGCCGTGGCGCCGCCCAGACCCGAAGCACCACCGGTGACAATGGCAGCATGGCCTTTCACATCCATGGGTGTTTTCCTTTCGTTAACCTGATGGCCCCGCGAAAATGACCGCGGCTTGTAGCAGATCGATCCGGCAGAGGCGAGACGCGGCGGCGGCAGGCCGCCACCCGGCTGCCGCACTGCGAGCCGCGGCAGGACGATCTACCCTTGGCACCAACCTCACCCTGAGGAGCGAGCGCAGCGAGCGTCTCGAAGGGTGGGCTACCGCACGAGCGGTGCGACAACGGACGGAACGAACGAGCGAGACCACAGCCCATCCTTCGAGACGCCGGCTACGCCGGCTCCTCAGGATGAGGGTGTGCAGGCGGTAGACGGTGGCGCGGGCGCTCCCTATAGTGCGCGCGGCGCGCGGGTGTAGCTCAGTGGTAGAGCATCGGCCTCCCATGCCGAGGGTCGCGGGTTCAAATCCCGTCGCCCGCTCCATCTTCCCGATCCGTTCTCATGGTCTCGAGCCACGGAGACAGACGGTCTCTTCGCAGGCGCGAGATAACTTTTGTGCCAGACGCATGTCCGGGCTTGATCCTTCGCATGCATTTTCCCTAAGTCGTTGCCTCGCGCCGCCGGTCCCGCCCCGTGGATCGCGCCCCTTGTTGTTCGAACCGTAAAAACCGTCGGGAGACGTCATGCGTAGAGCCACGTTGTCGCTGCTGTTCGCCGCCGTCCTGGGGCTGGCCAGTCCCGCCGCGCTGGCGGCGGACCCGCCCAAGGGCCTGTGGCTGACCACCGATTTCCCGTCGACGACGGCGCGCGCGGGCGAGGTCTCGACCATCCGGCTGAAGCTGCAGAACGCCGGCCTGCCGCCCGAGGTGGTGGCGCTGTCGGTGAAGGGCGTGCCCGAGGGCTGGAAGGTCGACCTGATGGGCGGCGGCCAGCCGATCAGCGCGGCGATGCCGGCCAGCAACGAGAGCGTGACCTTGAACCTGCGGGTCGAGGCGCCGGGCAAGGCGGCGGCGGGCAGCTATCCGATCGTGATCCAGGCCAAGACCGCCAGCACCACGACCGAACTGCCGATGAGCCTCACCATCGGCGGCGAGGTGGCGGCCAAGCTGTCGGTGAAGGTGAAGCTGCCCGAACTGCGCGGCACGCCCAAATCGACCTTCGACTACACGTTCACGGTCAGCAACGATTCGGGCAAGGACGCCATCGTGCGCTTCGGCGCCGACATGCAGAAGGGCTTCACCGCCACCTTCACCGAGGCCTACGGCGCCAACGAACTGAGCTCGATCCCGATCGAGGCCGGGCAGAGCAAGGAGATCAAGGTCGCCATCAAGCTGCCGCGCGACATCGCCGCCGGCTCCTATCCGGCGCGCATCCGCGCCGAGGCCGATGGCGCCAACGCCACGTCCCAGGTGACCCTGCTGGTGCAGGGAACGCCCACCCTGCGGCTGGCCGGCAAGGACGGCCGCCTGTCGGGCGAGGCCCAGGCGGGCGTCGAGTCGCAGCTGGCGCTGGTGCTGAGCAACGACGGCACGGCGGCGGCCGAGGAGATCGAGCTGGCCGGCACCGTGCCGCAGAACTGGAAGATCGAGTTCAACCCCAAGACCGTCGACAAGCTGGGCCCGGGCGAGAAGAAGGACGTGGTGGCCACCATCACGCCGTTCAACAAGGCGCTGGCCGGCGACTACCAGAGCACGATGCGCGCCAACACCAAGGGCGACAGTGTGTCGTCCGACTTCCGCATCGTGGTCGGCACGTCGACGCTGCTGGGCATCACCGGCGTCGGCATCATCGCCGCCGCCCTGCTGGTCCTGGTCGGCGCCGTCGCCTACTTCGGCCGGCGGTGAGCGTGATGAGGGATATTGCTTCCCTTCCCCGCCTGCGGGGAAGGTGGCCGAAGGGTCCCCTCCGCCCACCGACGTTTCGACGCGAGGCGTCGAAACGTCGTATCGGGGCACCTCCCCACTGCGTGGGGAGGAAGAGATGACCGAACCCGTCATCGCGATCCGCGGGCTGCGCAAGAATTACGGGCGGGCGGCCGCCGTCGACGGCATCGACCTCGACATCCATCGCGGCGAGATCTTCGGCCTGCTGGGGCCCAACGGCGCCGGCAAGACCACCACCATCCTGATGGTGCTGGGGCTCACCGAGTCCAATGGCGGCACGGTCCGGGTGCTGGGCGAGGATCCGATCCGCAACCCGCTGGCCGTGAAGCGGCGCGTCGGCTACCTGCCCGACGCGGTCGGCTTCTACGACAACCTGTCGGCGCGCGAGAACCTGCTCTACACGCTGCGCCTGGCCGGCTTCAGCCACGCCGAGGCGGTGACGCGCATCGAGAACGCCATGGCGCGCGTGCGCCTGTCGGACGTGCTCACGCACAAGGTGCGCACGTTCTCGCGCGGCATGCGCCAGCGGCTGGGCATCGCCGAGATCATCGCCAAGGGCGCCGAGATCGCCATCCTGGACGAGCCGACATCGGGCCTCGACCCGCACGCGACGCTGGAACTGCTGGATATGATCCGCGACCTGAAGGCCGACGGCGTGGCGGTGCTGCTGTCGTCGCACCTGCTGGATCGCGTGCAGAGCATCTGCGACCGCGTGGCGCTGTTCAACCGCGGGCTGATCGCCATGCAGGGCACTGTGAAGGCGCTGGGCGAACAGGTGCTGGGCGCCAGCCACGCGGCGCATGTCGAAGCCGACGGCGTCGATGTCGCGGCCCGGCTGCAGGACATCGCCGGCGTGCGCAAGGTCGAGGCCGACGGCCGCGGCTGGAAGCTGACCGCCGATCGCGACGTGATGGCCGACGTGGCGCAGGCCATCGTGCAGGGCGGCGGCCGGCTGCAGCGGCTGGCCACGGCCGAACCCAGCCTCGAGGCGATCTACACCCGGTATTTCGAGGAGCACAAGGATGCGGCGTGAAGGTTCGCCTTTTACCGGGCTCGGCGTCGTCTTCCTGAAGGAATACGCCGATCACCTCAGCAGCATCCGCATGCGGGTGCTGGAACTGCTGATGGTCCTGGCCGGCGTCGGCGTCGTGGTGATGGTCATCCTGAACGTGCGCAAGACCGTCCAGCGCGACGACTTCCTGTTCCTGAACCTGTTCCTGTACCAGCAGGAGGACAGCGCCGTGCCCTCGCTGCTGGGCACACTGTCGATCCTGGTGCCGCTGGTGGCGATCGGCCTGGGCTTCGATGCGATCAACAGCGAGTTCAACCGCCGCACCATGAGCCGGATCCTGGCGCAGCCGATCTATCGCGACGCGCTGCTGCTGGGCAAGTTCCTGGCCGGCCTGTGCACGCTGGCGACCGGCCTCACGGCACTGTGGCTGCTGATCGTCGGCCTGGGCCTGATCACCATGGGCGTGCCGCCCAGCAGCGAGGAAGTGGCGCGCGGCGTGGCGTTCCTGATGATCGCCATCGCCTTTGCCGGCGTGTGGCTGGCGATCGCCATGTTCTTCTCCGTGGTCTTCCGCTCGACCGCGACGGCGGCGCTGTGCGCACTGGGCCTGTGGCTGTTCCTGATGCTGATCTGGCCGCTGCTGGTGCCGATCATCGTGCAGATGGTGGCGGCCCCCGATCCGCTGGCGGCGCGGGTCGGGCTGCTGAGCGACTCGCAGCTGAACTGGTTCCTCGGCCTCTCGCGCGTGTCGCCCAGTTCGCTGTTCACCGATGCCAGCCTGGTGGTGCTGCAGCCGCAGCCCGAAGCCACCATCCTGCGCAACCCCACCATCGGCATGCTGACGCAGGCCCAGGGGATGGTGCGCGGCGGTGCCTTGCCGCTCAACGAAAGCCTGCTGCTGGCCTGGCCGCCGATCACCACCCTGATCGCGGCCGTGATCGGCGTGTTCGCCTTCACCTACGTGATCTTCCAGCGCCAGGAGGTGCGGGCGTAGCCTTGTGATGGCGGCCGCGGCCTGATACCCAGCGGCCATGCAGCAGCCGGTCCGCATCGCACCCTCGATCCTGTCCGCCGACTTCGCGGCGCTCGGCCGCGAGGTCGCGGCCATCACCGCGGCCGGCGCCGACGTCGTGCATGTCGACGTGATGGACGGGCACTTCGTGCCCAACATCACGATCGGCCCCAATGTGGTGAAGGCGCTGCGGCCGCATTCGGCGCTGCCGTTCGACGTGCACCTGATGATTTCGCCGGTCGACGTCTACGTGCCCGACTTCGCCCAGGCGGGTGCCGACATCATCTCGTTCCATCCCGAGGCCGGGCCGCACCCGCACCGCACCATCCAGCTGATCAAGTCGCTGGGCAAGAAGGCCGGCCTGGTGCTGAACCCGGCGACGCCGGCCGGCGTGGTCGAGCCGGTGATCGGCGACATCGACCTGATCCTGGTGATGAGCGTCAATCCCGGCTTCGGCGGCCAGAGCTTCATTGCGAGCCAACTGGCCAAGATCGCCACCCTGCGTCGCATGATCGACGCATCGGGCCGGCAGATCGATCTCGAAGTCGACGGCGGCATCAACCCGCAGACGGCGCAGCAGTCGATCACGGCGGGCGCCGACATGCTGGTGGCCGGCACCGCCGTCTTCACCGGCGGCCCCGACCGCTACGCCGCCAACATCGCGGCGCTGCGCGGGGCGTAGGGTCTTCCCTTCTCCCCGCGCAGGCGGGGAGAAGGTGGCGCGTCAGCGCCGGATGAGGGGCTTCGCGATTGCCGTGCGATGCCAGCAAAACCTCGTCTGATCACGACGTTGTCGAAGCCCCTCATCCGGCCGCCGTTGCACGGCGTCCCCCTTCTCCCCGCCTGCGCGGGGAGAAGGGGCTAGACGTAGTGGTCGAAGACGTAGCCGCCCTTGACGTCGTTCCAGGCCCAGGCTTCGCCGACATGCAGGCCATCGCCGTCGAGGCCGGCCAGCCACGACAGTTCGGGCGCACGCACGTCGGGCGCCTCGAGGCCGACAGGCGCCGCATCGTCGATGGCGACGTCGACGTGGACCGGCGCATCGTGGACGGTGGGCGCAAACGAGTCCGGCGCGCCCGACAACGCACCGAGATCGACCACCGGATCGACCATGGCGGTCGGGATCACGACGTCGGCCGCGGCAAAGAACGCGGGATGATCGGCGGCCATGTGCATGCCCGCACCGGCGCCGTCGAACACCATGTCGACGCCAGGCGGCGAGAGCCCGGCCAATCGCGCCGAGTCGTGCGTGGCGCCCGACCAGTCGCCGACACCGTCGCTGGCGTAGAGCGGCGCATCGCCACGCGGCGCGATCTCGACCAGGCCGCGCACGCGCAGCAGCAGGTCCAGCGGAATGTCATCGAGGGCCAGCGCCGCGACCGGATCGGCGGCGCCATCGGGACGGACCATCGCGGAAGCCGCCGCGACATCGAGACCATCCCCGGACGGGGACGAGACGACGGCGTGAGCGGCGGTGACGGCCGAGGAGGGGATCTCGTTCATCACGGCACCAGGTACGGTTGCCCTTGGTGGGCACCGCGCTTTTCGTTGGTTTAACGATACACCCTAACGCCCGGATTCGGTAGGGATTTTTCTGTGCCGAAACGGAGCGTGCGGTCAGTCTGCGCTAGAGGACGCGGCCGTCGGGCTCCCACTCGCTCTTGCGGTCCTCGATTTCCAGCACCCAGAGGTCGGGATCGCGGGCCACCTGGCGCGCGATATAGGCGTCGGCATCGGGTTCCGGCACCGGCTGCGGGCCGGTGGCGCGGGTCCAGGTCGGCTCCTCGTCGAGCGCGTTGGCCGGGGCGTAGACGATGGTGCCGGCGGCGAAGCGCACGACCTTGATCAGCACCGAGCCGGCGTCGGGATCGCCGCGGCGCGCGACGTAGGCGGCGATGTTGCGCCGATCGCACAGCCGCACCTGGGCCGAGATCCAGAGACCCGTGGTCAACCCCATGGCCATGACGCGATCCCCTAGCCCAATGCCGCGTCGAGGCCCGTGAACACCGGCCGCGCGCGCTGCCAGCGGTAGCGCACCAGGGTGACACCATGGCGGGCCAGCGCCGCCAGCATCGGCGCCGCCGCATCGGGGGCGACCAGGATGGCGCGCGTGCCGTCGCCGGCACCGGCGCCGCGCAGCAGCAGGCGGCCGACGGCGCGTTCCAGCGCCGCCGCCGAGGTGCCGGTCTCCAGCTCGATGAGACGCGCGGCCAGCTTGCGGGTGGCAAACAGCGGCGCGCTGGGCGCGCCCTCGCCGATCAGGCCGCGGCGGTTCAATTCGTCGCCCAGCGCATCCAGCAGCAGGCCGCGATCGCACAGCGCGGCGAGCGACGGCGGTTCGGCGAACGGCGTCGCCTCCTCGGCGAAACCGCGTTTGGCGGCGCCGCCCGCGGCCGTGGGCACCACCAGCGCCGCCGGCATCGG
Organism: Reyranella sp. CPCC 100927; assembly: GCF_007859315.1. GTDB lineage: Bacteria > Pseudomonadota > Alphaproteobacteria > Reyranellales > Reyranellaceae > Vineibacter. The sequence goes on along the minus strand of NZ_VOHA01000023.1, from coordinate 92,204 downwards.
GGTGTCGCCATCGATATGGCGGCGCTTGTAGCGATGGACCGCCTGCACGAAGCGGCCGATCTGGCGGCCCAGCCGCGGCCCGTCGAGCGGCGCGATCAGCAGCAGCTCGCCCTCGCGGCCGTCGGGCCAGCGCACCGTCTGCCAATTGCCGCCGGCGAGATAGGCGCGGAACGCCGGGCGGCGCCGGCCGGTGCGGCCGCCGCCGATCTTGCCGCTGTGCGCCAGGTAGAGCTTGCCGGCCTCGTCGCGCACCAGCGCACCGGCCAGCCTGCGGTCGGCGCCCTTGGTGCGCAGGTTGATCTCGCAGGTGGCACTCTCGCTGTGCGAGGGCGTGCGCGCCTCGTGGCCGAACATCAGGCTGCAGCGGCCGGGATGACGCGCCGCATCGAGACGCCACCAGAAACGCTCGTCGCGCAGCCAGACGATATCGCCGCGCACGCCGCCGCCGCCATGCCATGAGATCGAGACGTCGGGCACCGTCATGCCGGCCAGGCGCCGGCGCAGCGTGCGCAGCGCCTCAGCGATCGGCCGGGCCGCGGTCACCACTTCGAGCATTCACCGACTATAGCGGTCCAATCACGTCGGAGGGAACGGGTCAGGCATCCGCCGCGAACAGCGGGATTCGGACATTGCCGGACGGACGGTAGGCCAAGCCGTCCAGCAGCGCCGGCGGCCGCACGCCGGTCGCAATCAATCGGGTGACCGCGGCCTGGGCGATGGTCGCGGCCACGCGCTCGCCGGGACAGGCATGCACGCCGGCGCCGAACGTGAACAGCCTGATATGCTGCCGCGCGAGGTCGAGGCGCGCCGGATCGGGATTGGCGGCCGGATCGCGGCCGGCGGCGGCCAGCACCACCAGCACGGCATCGTGCGCCGTCAATGCCTGGCCGGCGATGACGGTGTCGGCGGCCATGAAGCGGCGCGTGTTGTGCACCGAGGGGTCGTAGCGCAGGACCTCGCCCACCACGGCGCGCACCCGGCCGGGGTCGGCCTCGACGCACGCCTGCAGCTCGGGATGGCGCGCCAGCGTCACCAGCGTGTTGCCGATCAGACCTGCCGTGGCGTCATACGTCTGCGACAGAAAGCCGATACTGTTGGCCACGATCACGTCGGCGGCCGGACGGCCGACGCTGCCGGCGTCGTGCGCCAGCCGCGCCAGCAGGCCGTCGCTGTCGCGCGCGCGGGCCAGCATGTCATGGAACATCGCCAGCAACTGGCGCGCCGCGACGTTGCCGCGGGCGAGCGCCGTGGTGTCGGCGCCGGGTGCGATGCTGCGCACAAAATCACCGGCCCATTGCGCGAGCTGCGGCAGGCGATCATCCGGCACGCCCAGCAGGCTGCCCACGACATGGGCCGGCAGGGCGAAGACGACGTCGTTCAGCGCCATCGTGCCGACCAGGCGCTGCGCCCGGAGATCGGCCACGGCGGCGACCCTGATGTCGTCGACGGCGGACAGCGTCGCCGCCACCGCCTGCTTGAAGGGACAGTGGCCGGCGCCGTCGTTCATGCGCACGAGATGGCGGAAGATGTCGCCGGCCGGCGATCCCACCAGGGCCTGCGGCACCGGCTCGGCCGGCGGCCGCACGCGGCCGCTGGCGCAGGCCAGCACCGCGTCGACGGCGGCGGCGCTGCTGGCGACCCACAGACCGAGCTTGTCGTCGCGGTAGAACGGCCGCTGTGCCACCAGCGCGGCGTAATAGGGATAGGGATCGGCGTGGGTGACGGCGGCGATCGCATCTGACGGCGGCGGCATCGGCGTCTCCAAGACCGCGGGAAGGCCGCCATTGTCGCCAAGATTGCCGCCGGGTCATGCGCCATCGATTCGGCGCGGGTCGAAGCGAGCGCGCCTCAGGCCTTGTCGTCGGCCTCGTCTTGCATCTCGGGGATGCCCTTCTTGCGCGCCATCGTCGCCAGCCGGACGTAGCGCTGGCGGAACCTCTCGATGTCCTGCTCGGAGAGCTCCTCGAGGTTGAGCAGCGAGTTGTGCGCCTCGGCGGTGGCGCGCAGCAGTTCGTCGAGTTTGATCTGCACCGCGGCCGCGTCGCGGTTCTGCGTATTCTGGATCAGGAACACCACCAGGAAGGTGACGATGGTGGTGCCGGTGTTGATGGTGAGCTGCCAGACGTCGGAGAAGCCCACGAACGGGCCGATCGCCGCCCAGGCGATGACCGCGGCGCACGCCAGCGCGAACACCATCGGACGACCGACATAGTGGGCGACCCGCCCGGCAAAGCGCGTGAACCCGTCCGCCTGCTTCATGATACCGGCCTCCGCGCGGCACACAGGGCAACGAGGTCGCGCAAGGCCCGGTTCCGCGGGTGGCCCAACCTTTCGTGCCACGGGCGCGGGAACCCGCCGGAGACGGTCGCGTTACGACGACGGGCACCCTCCGGGGTCCCCGTGTCTCCCGAACCCCAAGCACCTCGCCCCGCCCCGATGTGGCGGGGTTTCTTTTTGTTGTAATAATATCAATATCTTAAATCCCTATCGGCACTTTCAGCACGCGCCCGCATCAAGTTCCGGCCGCCGTGCCTTGATCTGCCATGTTGCAGTGCACAAATTGGCGGCCATGATGGTCCGACAGCGCCTGTCCAAGGCCTTGCAGCAGCTGTCGGGCCGATATCGCGCGCCGGCGCGACGCCGCCTGGCCGTCGCCCTGCAGGGCGGCGGCTCGCACGGCGCCTTCACCTGGGGTGTGCTGGACCGCCTGCTCGAGGACGAGGACATCGTCATCGACGCCGCCAGCGGCGCCAGCGCCGGGGCCGTGAACGCGGTGGTGATGGCGTCGGGCCTGGCGCGGGACGGACGCGACGGCGCCCGCGCGGCGCTGGCGCGCTTCTGGCGCCAGACGAGCACGCGCGGCTCGTTCAGCCCGTTGGCCGAGTCGTTCGTCCAGCCGCCCTTCGCGAGCGCCGCGCGCCTGGCGTTCGACCTGTCGAGCCGGCTGTTCTCGCCGTACCTGACCAACCCGCTGGGCCTCAACCCGCTGCGCGACATCCTGGCCGAGATGGTCGACTTCGAGGCGCTGCGCCGCGCGCCGCCGCTGCGCCTGCTGATCGCCGCCACGCATGTCGGCGAGGGCCGCACGCGCCTGTTCCATGAACGCGAGTTGTCGCTCGACGCCGTGCTGGCCTCGACCTGCCTGCCGCTGCTGCACCAGGCGGTCGCGGTCGATGGCGAGTGGTACTGGGACGGCGGCTACACCGCGAACCCGCCGCTGCTGCCGCTGATCGCCACGTCGCGCGCGGCGCACGTGCTGATCGTGCAGCTGACGCCGATGCGCAGCGGCGCGCTGCCGACTGCGTCGCCGCAGATCGTGCGCCGGCTGAACCAGATCACGTTCAACACGCCGCTGGTGCGCGAGCTGGAAGCGCTGGCGACGCTGGGCACGCTGTATGGCCGCACGATGGCGCTGCTGTCGCCCGCGGCCCGCCGGCTGCGACGGCTGCGGCTGCACCGCATCGCGGCCGAGGACGAATATGCCGCGCTGGACAGCACCAGCCCGATGACGCTGGACTGGGCGTTCCTGACGCGCCTGCGCGACGCCGGCCGCAGCGCCGCCGACGAATGGCTGGCGCAGGCGTTCGGACATAAGGTAGAGACACCGGCCTTGGCAGGCCGCGATACCGCCGCGACCTGCCGCACCAACCCATCGACGTGACGCATGCCCGAGATCACCAGCGACTGGCAGCGGGCCCAGTTGCCCCGCGACAAGATCCTGGACGCGCCCGCGGCACGGCAGACGGCGCTGAGCGGGCTCGACCTGTCGCAGCTCACGATCCGGCACGGCCAGTTCGACAGCGTCGATTTCCATGACTGCGTGTTCGCCACCGCGACCGTGCTCGATACGCATTTCAAGACCTGCACCTTTCATGGCTGCGACTTCACCGACGCCAGCCTGACGCGCTGCACGTTTGCGGCCGAGGGACGCGAGTCGGTGCGCTTCCGCAACACCGACTTCCAGCGCGCGTCGGTGAAGGACAGCCGCCTGCCGCGCGCCGCCTTCGAGCGCTGCAGCCTCTACGGCGCCGCGTTCGAGGGCTGCGACCTGTCGGGCAGCAGCTTCGCCGGCTCCACCTTCAGCAAGTCCTATTCGCGCAAGGTGGTGATGACGGAGATCGCGTTCCGCCGGTGCCGGCTGCGCAACGTCGATTTGCAACGCGCCCATCTCGAGGGCGCCGACTTCACCGGCACGTCGCTGGTCGGCGCCGACCTGTCGGAGGCCAACCTGGCGAGCGCCGTCTTGCGCGACGCCGACCTGGCGGGCGTGCGCTGGGTGAGCGCCGACCTCGGCGATGCCGATGTGCGCGGCGCCGAGATCGCCGGGCTCGACCTGCTGGTGCTGAAGGCGTTCGCACGCCTGCGCATCGCGCCGGCGCAACAGAGTGCCCTGCTGTCGGAACTGGGCGTGACGATCAGCCCGGAAGAGGACGCCTGACGATGGCCGCACCGCCGCTGCTCGCGCTGCGCGACATCCGCTACAGCCTCGCCGACCAGACCGTGCTGGGCGGCGCCGCCTTCGGCGTCGGCCGCGGCGAGCGGCTGTGCCTGGTGGGCCGCAACGGCGCCGGCAAATCCACGCTGCTGAAGATCGCCGCCGGCCTGCTGGCGCAGGACGGCGGCGAGCGCTTCGTGCAGCCCGGCGCCACCATCGCCTACCTGCCGCAGGAGCCGGACCTCGGCAGCGCGCCGACGGTGGCGGCCTATCTCGCCGGCGGCCTCGACGACGGGCATGGCGCCGTCGGCGACGACGACTACCGCGTTGCGCAGTGGCTCGAGACCATCCGGCTGAACGCCGCGCGCGACACCGCCTCGCTGTCGGGCGGCGAAAGCCGGCGCGCCGCCATCGCGCGGGCGCTGATCGGCAACCCCGACATCCTGCTGCTGGACGAGCCGACCAACCATCTCGACCTGCCCACCATCGAATGGCTGGAAACGACATTGGACGGCTGGCGCGGCGGCTTCGTGCTGATCAGCCACGACCGGCGCTTCCTCACCAACCTGGCGCAGGCCGTGCTGTGGCTCGACCGCGGCATGGTGCGCCGCCTGGACGAGGGCTATGCCCGCTTCGACGCCTGGGCCGAGGACATCCTGGCGCGCGAGGAGGTCGAGCGGCAGAAGCTCGACCGGCTGATCGAGACCGAGACGGCGTGGTCGGTCACCAGCATTCGTGCCCGGCGCACGCGCAACGAGGGCCGCATGCGCCGGCTGCGCGACCTGCGCGAAACGCGGCGCAGCCTGATCGGCCAGACCGGGCAGGCCGTGCTGGAGGCCGGCGCGGCAAGCGCATCGGGCACGCTCGCCATCGAAGCCAAGGCGATCAGCAAGCGCTTCGGCGAGCGCGTGATCCTGAAGCCGTTCTCGACCCGCATCCTGCGCGGCGACCGGGTCGGCATCATCGGCCCCAACGGCGCCGGCAAGACCACGCTGCTGCGCATGCTGATCGGCGAGCTGGAGCCCGATGCCGGCACGACGCGGCGCAGCCCGACCCTGCAGGCGGTCGTGATCGACCAGCGCCGCGCCCAGCTCGATCCGGCGCAGACCGTGTGGGAGGCGCTGGCCGAGCGCAACGACCACATCCTGGTGCAGGGCAAGCCCAAGCATGTCGTGGGCTACATGCGCCAGTTCCTGTTCCGCGACGAGCAGGCGCGCCAGCCGGTCGGCGCGCTGTCGGGCGGCGAGCGCAACCGCCTGCTGCTGGCCAAGGCGCTGGCGGCGCCGTCCAACCTGCTGGTGCTCGACGAGCCGACCAACGATCTCGACGCCGATACGCTCGATCTGCTGCAGGAAACCTTGGCCGACTATGACGGCACGGTGCTGCTGATCAGCCACGACCGCGACTTCCTCGACCGCGTCGTGACCTCGACCATCGCGCTGGAAGGCGACGGCACGGCGATCGAGTATGCCGGCGGCTACAGCGACTACCTGCTGCAGCGCGGCCCGCGCATCCCCGCGGCGGCGCCATCACCGCCCGCACCGGTGGCGAAACCCGCACCGGCACCGCGCAGCAGCGAGGAGCGCAAGCCGCGCAAGCTCAACAGCAAGCAACAGCGCGCGCTCGATGCGCTGCCCAGGAAGATCGAGGCGCTGCAGGCCGAGATCGCGACGCTGTCGGCGGCACTGGCCGACCCCGACCTCTACCGCCGCGACGCCGCCGCCTTCGCGGCCAACACCGCGCGCCTCACGGCCGCGCAAGCCGACCTCGAGGCCGCCGAACACGAATGGCTTGAGCTGGAGATGCTGCGGGAGGAATTGGCAGGGTAAGGACCGCCTTGATCCAGGCCGGCAGGGGAGGTAGGATTTTATCCTACCATCCGAGAACCAGTTATGCAGCCCGCCGAGAAGATCAGCATTACGCTTCCTCCGGACATGGTCCGGCTCATCCGCGAGAAAGTGGAGTCGGGTGCCTACGCCTCAACGAGCGAGGTGATTCGCGAAGCCATGCGACTGTGGCAGCGCCAGGAAGAGGAACACGCCGAGCGGATGGCAGCGATCCGTGGCCGCATAAAGCGCTCTCTCAACGATCCACGACCTAATTTGTCGGCTGAAGAAGTCAGTGAGTGGATTGATGGCTTGAAGGAGCGCGCGTCTCGTGATGGGCGATGATATATCGCGTCGAGTTCAGGCCGGAAGCTCGGCAAGACTTGGATGATATCTTCGAACACGTCGCCATCGACAGCACAACACGCGCATACCGCTTTGTCGCACGCATTCAGGCGGCCTGCTTGAGTCTTTCGGAAATGCCACGACGCGGCCCGCTGCGGAATGACATCGCACGCGGCATTCGCATTCTCCCGGTCGGACGACGGATCGTCATCGCTTACCGCGTTGAAGGCCAACTGGTCGAAATCGTCAACGTCTTCTACGGGGGGCGCGACTACGCGTCGATACTCCGCGACCGGCGCCCTCAGGGCACGGAATAATCTATGTCCGGCTTACGCGGTGCACTGCGGTCTGGACCACAGTTTCGCGCGCACGTCGTCCCACGCAACAGCCGATGCGGGATCTGCAGCATGCGCGGCAAGGCGCCGCTCGACTTCAATCCGCTGCGCTTCGGTCAGCGGCGGCATGGACTCAGGCGCGGCAGCGACGCTATCCCATAGATCCTCGGCGAGCTGGATCCGCTCAGCTGGACTCAGTCGGAACAACTCCGCCAGCAGGGGCTTGTTCATATCGGTAACCGATCGCCAATGATCTCCGGAGACTAGCGAAGCGAGCGACACCTGGCAACGCGCACCAGGTGTCGCTCGCATGACACAGATCACGCGCTCTCGCGCCGGCCGATGTTGCGGGTGGCGTACATCAGGGCCGACAGGATCACGAACAGCGCCAGGCTGCCGCCCAGCAGCGACAGGCTCTCGGCCTGCAGCAGCACGTAGAGGTAGGCGAACAGGGCAGCGATGGCAGCACCGAAGAGAGCCGCGAACACCGGCCGCAGGGTGGCACGCCACGTGTAGAGCGAGGTCTGGATCACGATCAGGGCCGACGCGGCGGCATAGGCCGGTGCGAAACCGAGGTGTTCGCCGACCGCCAGCAGCAGCAGCGGGAACAGCGCCATCGCCGCACCGGAGAGTGCGTACTGGATGGGATGGATGATCGTACGACCGGCGATCTCGAACGCCAGGTAGAGCGCGAAGGTGCAGCCGATGATCAGCAGCCCGTACTTCAGCATGCGGTCGACCCCGCGATAGGGCGTCACCGGCTGCACGAGGTTGACGCCGAAGGCCGAATCGCCGAGGCGCTGCAGCAGCTTCTCGCGCGAACCGTCGGCCGACGTCGCCATGGCGCCGAACCCGCGGCTGAGAATCGACACCTGCCAGTGCGCCTCGAAATCCTTGTCGCCGATGCGCTGCTCGACCGGCCGGAAGCGGCCGTAGAAGCCGGGACCCGGCCATGGCGCCGTGAGCTTGATGTCGGTCTGGTTGCCGGCGGGCACGAAGCCGATGCTCTCGCTGCCGTTGAGCCGCAGACGGATCTCGAACGGCACGCCGGCGGCCAGGCGCGCCGGATCGATGGCGCCGATATCGGCATCGATCGTGTTCTCGCTCCGTGTTGAGGGCTCGAAGCTGAGCGGCTGGCCGTCGACCGTCACGGTCTCGAGCCGGATGCCGCGCAGATCGCCGGCGCTCAACCGCAGCTTCAGCTGCTGCCAGCGCAGGCCGCTGGGGACACCTGCCGTTCCCGGCTGCAGGCGGAACTGGCCGCGCAGGGTGGCATCGACCGTATAGACCACGGCTTCGAACATGCCGTAGTAGCGCACCTGCGGCGTCAACGACGCCTCGACGTTGAGGACATTGGGCAGAAGCACGGCCTCGTCCTTGCCGCGCGCCGAATCGTGGGGGATCAGCAACAGCGGCCCGACCAGGACCTGCGCGCCACCCCAGGACGCCGTGATGTCCTCGCGCACGCGATCCAGCAAACGCGACCGGTCACCGGCAACATCGGCAATCAGCGCCAGCGGCAGCGAATAGACCAGGGCCAGCAGCGCCATACCGGCCATTTTCAGCGGCAATCGGCTGAAGAGCGTCCGAACCATTCGGCTCCCCGGCAGTGATCCCCTCGGCGGCGCCGGCCAGGGACTGGTGGGCGGTGGGGCGGACGTGTCGCTCATGTCAGGGCTCCGATCCCGAAAGTTGCCCCTGGGAGCGCGGGCGTCCCGCCCGCATCGACATCAAAACGTCGATCATTTTTCGCACTTCGCCTCGCTCCGAGCGAAAGCGGGCGAGACGCCCGCGCTCCCAGGAAGCCGCAAGATCGGGTGGCGTCGTGCGAGCCGCACGCGCAGTCCGTGACGGGCGGCCGGAAATGTCGTGCAAATAGGGTGCAACCGGTGCCGGCGGCCTTCCTTTCGCCGCCAAGCGCGAGGACAATACAGCCATGTCCAAGGTGCTGGTGGTCGACGACGACCGACATATCCGCGACGTGGTCGCCTTCGCGCTGCGCAAGGAGGGGTTTGCCGTGGCCGAGGCCGGCGACGGTGCCGCCGCGCTGCACGCCGTCGAGCAGGAGAAGCCCGACCTGCTGATCCTCGACATCCTGATGCCGGAGATGGACGGCACGGAGGTGTGCCGCCGCCTGCGCGCGACGTCGCCGGTGCCCATCATCTTCCTGTCGTCCAAGGACGATGAGATCGACCGCGTCGTCGGCCTAGAGCTGGGCGGCGACGACTACGTCACCAAGCCCTTCAGTCCGCGCGAACTGGTGGCGCGGGTCAAGGCCGTGCTGCGCCGGCGCGACGGTGTCGTGCCGACCAACACCACGCCCGAGGAACTGCCGCCCAACCGGGTGCTGCGCCGCGGCCTGCTGGCGCTGGATCTCGACGCGCATGTCGCCACCTGGAACGAGACCGCCATCGACCTCACCGCCACCGAGTTCGCCATGTTGCGCACATTGGCCGAACGGCCCGGCAAGGTCTTCACGCGCGACAGCCTGATGGAACGCGCCTACGACGATCGCCGCTTTGTCAGCGACCGCACCATCGACAGCCATGTGCGCCGCATCCGCGCCAAGCTGGCCGCCGCCGGCGGCGCACCGATCGAGACGGTGCACGGCGTCGGCTACAAGTTGGCGGCCGCGGCACCGGCGAGTTGACGCGCTCCCAGCCATGACGGATGGACGCTGGCGGCCGCGCCTGCGCACGGTGCTGCTGGCCGGCAACCTCGCGCTGCTGGCCCTGCCGCTGGCCGGAATCTGGTTCCTGCGCGTCTATGAAAGCGCGCTGGTGCGCCAGACCGAGTCCGAGCTGATCGGCCAGGCGGCGTTGATCGCCGCCCAATTCCGCGCCGAATGGCTGGCCGCGGCACCGCCCGGCGCGCTGGCCCGACAGCCGCGCACCGAACGCACGCCCAACGACGAGAAGTGGCAACCGATTCCGGCCAGCCTCGACCTCGCCGACGACCCGATCCTGCCGCCGCTGCCGCCGGCCGCCGAGCCGACAAGCGCGCCGGAACCGGTCGCGGTGCGCATCGGACCGCCGCTGCGCGCGATCCTGCTGACGGCCCAGCGTCTGACGCTGGCCGGCATGTCCATTGCCGATACCAACGGTATCGTCGTCGCCAGCACCGAGGGCGATTTCGGCCGCTCGGTGTCGGCGCAACAGGAACTGGCGGCGGCGCTGCGCGGGCACCCGACGTCGGTGCTGCGCCAACGCAATACAGACCCCTACCCCGGCCCCATCGACTGGTCGATCAGCCGGGTCGCCGGTGTGCGGGTGCATGTGGCGATCCCGGTGATCGAGGGCGACCGCGTCCTGGGCGCCGTCGTGCTGTGGCGTACACCACGCAGCCTCATCAACGCGCTGTGGGGCAAACGCTACCATCTGCTGGCGCTGGGTGCGCTGCTGCTGCTGGCCGGCGGTGCGCTGGCGACATTCACGGCGCTGGCCGTCAGCCGGCCCGTGCGCGACGCTGTCGACCAGGCCCGACGGGTCGCCGCCGGTGAGCGCGATGCCGTGCGGCCGCTGCCGCATCGCTATACGCGCGAGGTCGCCGAGCTGTCGGCGTCGCTCGCCACCATGGCGCAGACCCTGGAACGGCGCGCCGACTATATCCGCGATTTCGCCGCCGAGATCGGCCACGAGTTCAAGACGCCGTTGGCCTCCATGCACGGCACCGTCGCCCTGCTGCGCGAAGACCTTGACGCCATGGCGGTGGAAGACCGGCAACGTTTCCTCGGCAACCTGGCCGGCGACATCGAACGCCTGGAGCGCCTGACCCGGCGCCTGCTCGATCTGGCGCGCGCCGATGCATTGCGCCCCTCGGGCGACGAGAGCGCCGCGTTGGATGCCATCATCCCGTCATTGGTCGAACGCTACCGCGACGCCGGCCTGACGATCACGGTAGCGCCCCCCGCCGAGACGCTGGTGGCGCGCACCGACAGCGACAGCCTGGCGGCGGTGCTCACCAACCTGCTGGACAATGTGCGCCAGCATGCCGGTCCCCATGCGACGGCGCATATCGGCTGGCATGCCGATGGCGACATGATTGTCCTGACCATCGCCGATAATGGTCCGGGCGTCTCGACCGGCAATCGCACGCGCATTTTCGATCGCTTCTTCACGACGGCGCGCGACGGCGGCGGCACCGGGCTGGGCCTGCCCATCATCCGCAGCCGGCTGGCCGCCTTCGGCGGCTCGATCCGCCTGGTCCCCAGCGACCGCGGCGCGACGTTCGAGATGGCGCTGCCGCTCAATACCGGCGCCTGAGTTACCGCCGCGCGCCTTGACCGTGCCTTCATCGCGGGCTACCCCCGCCCGGTCGCGTCCGCCGACATCCCAGCACAAGTTGCGTACGAGAGAGACAAGTCGATGAGCGATGTCCTGTCAGCGTTCCCGCGCCGGCCGATGCGAATCCTGCGGACCGGCGTCCCCAGCGTGATCTTCCTCGGTTTGCTCGCCCTCTTCATGCTGGCGCTGGGTATCGGCATGACCTACTGGATGGCACCGGGCATCGTGCGCGACCTGGAGATCGGCAAGAATCCCGTCGAGGAGCCGCAGGCACGCATCAGCAACGGCAAATGCCGGACCAAGCTGGTCCTGGTGTCGTGCGAAGCCGACATCGCCTACGCCGTCGCCGGCAAGCGCTATGCCAGCCACGTCGCGTTCTCGTTCGTCGACGTGCACTTCGGCAGCTACACCGCCAGCGTCGTACGGTCGGCCGACAAGCCGGAACTGGCCACCCTGGACATCGGGCTCGAGAGCATGTGGAACCGTATCGGCACGCTGGTCGGCTTCCTGGTGCTGTTCATCGGCGGCGCCATCGCCCTGGCGCTCAATGCCGTGCGCAACATGCGGCTGAAGTCGATTGCCAGGAGCACGGACCGCCTGACGCCCGTCATGGTCGGCGTGGGCCAGATCGCCAAGAACATGTTCGGCAAGAACGTCACCTGTACCTACGCCGGCACCGGCCGCGCCCGTAAATTTACCGAACGCATGGGCAAGAAGGAGGAGCCGTTCTTCCTCGGCGCCAACCAGGCCCTGGCCGTACTGCCGGGCGACAGCCCCACGCCGATCCTGGTCGACGAGGCACTGACCCGCATCGACCTGACCGACGCCGAGCGCCACGCCCTCTATACGGTGCGCCAGCACGGCTCTGCCGCGCCGGCCGGCTGGCCGCAGGCCACCCCCGCACGCTGAATCTGCTAGTTGTCGCGCGCAACATCCACGGTTAAGCGCTCCAGCCTTTTCAGCAACTTGAATCCGACGTAGCTCTCACGGCTAAGACGCCGATAGTAGGTGTTCCAGTAGCTGATCACACGTTGCTTTACCAGCGCATGGAAACGGGGATTTTCCGCGAGGAATCGCGCAACCATTCGTTCGTCGATCTGACCCCAGTTGGCTTCAATTATCTCAAGAATCTCGACAACATACTCGGAGATGAGCTGAACAGTGAATGGGGCAGACCATGAGGTGTTCAGATCAAGTATCCGACGAAGGGCCCGTTCGCGGACAAAGCCACTGTGGTGGCGCGTCTGCAGACAGTCCAGCACCGACAGATGCAAGGCGGAGTAGCCTGCGCGGGTCGTAACCTCATCAAAATAGACACGGTCTGGAATAGATACGGTCTCCCCGTCGATCGTGACGGTGAACGTACTCGGGCTCGCCAGCCCCATGGTGTTCGTGAGACGTATCGCTACTGCCTCGGCATCATCCTTAAGTGCCGACGGAAAGGCGTTCCTAGCTGACGATACTTGCATGCGATCTGAAGACCTTCCGGTAGCATAATATTTTGTACAAACTACCGATGCGCGAGCAACGCCTATCTTTGAAACAAGTAGTGACCAGGAGCGTGATCCGCAGCCTTTGGCCGTGCGGCTATTGCTCGGGTATCGTGTCTTGACCTTACGGTCCGTGCGCGCTACCCCCGCGCCGCCACATGTCCCTCGCCGCCACCCCGTCACCCGACGCCACCGACCCGCTCGCCGGCCATCCCGCCGGCAGGCGCCGTACGTTTGCGATCATCTCGCATCCAGACGCCGGCAAGACGACCCTGACCGAGAAGCTGCTGCTGTTCGGCGGCGCCATCCATGCCGCCGGTGCGGTCAAGGCGCGCGGCGAGGCGCGCCGGGCGCGCTCGGACTGGATGAAGATCGAGCAACAGCGGGGCATTTCGGTCACCACCTCGGTGATGACCTTCGAGTACGGCGGCGCCGTCTTCAACCTGCTGGACACGCCGGGCCACGAGGATTTCAGCGAGGACACCTATCGTACGCTGACCGCGGTCGATTCGGCGATCATGGTGATCGACGCCGCCAAGGGCATCGAGGCGCGCACCCGCAAGCTGTTCGAGATCTGCCGCCTGCGCGATGTGCCGATCGTGACCTTCATCAACAAGATGGATCGCGAGAGCAAGGATCCCTTCGCGCTGCTGGACGAGATCGCCTCGACCCTGGCGCTGGACGTGACGCCGATGAGCTGGCCGGCCGGCTCGGGCCGCGACTTCCGCGGCTGCTACGACCTGGTGCGCGACCGCATGCTGCTGTTCGGCGCCGAGGATCGCGAAAAGGTCGGCGACGTGGTCGAGTGCGACGGCATCGACGATCCCCGGCTGGCGGCGGCGCTGCCCGAGGCGCAGTACGCCAAGCTGAAGGAAGACGTCGAACTGGTGAGCATCGGCTATCCCGCCTTCGAGTTGGGATCGTACCGCGAGGGCCATCTGACGCCGGTGTTCTTCGGCAGCGCCTACAACAATTTCGGGGTGCGCGAGGTGCTCGACGCGCTGGCAGCGTATGCGCCGCCGCCGCGGCCGCAGCCCGCCGAGCCGCGGCCGATCGCGCCGACGGAGTCCAAGGTCTCGGGTTTCGTGTTCAAGGTCCAGGCCAACATGGACCCCAACCACCGCGACCGTGTCGCCTTCATGCGGCTGTGCTCGGGCCGCTTCCAGCGCGGCATGAAGCTGAAGCAGATCGGCACCGGCAAGACCATCACCATCACCAGCCCGATCCTGTTCTTCGCCCGCGAGCGCGAGATCGTCGACGAGGCGTGGCCCGGCGACATCATCGGCGTGCCCAACCACGGCACCCTGCGCGTCGGCGACTCGCTGACCGAAGGCGAGGAACTGCGCATCACCGGCATTCCCAGCTTCGCGCCCGAAATCCTGCGGCGCGTGCGGCTGGAAGACCCGATGAAATCCAAGCAGCTGCGCCGGGCGCTGGAGGATCTCGCCGAGGAAGGCGTGACCCAGGTGTTCCGCCGCACCTTGGGCGGCGACTGGATCGTGGGTGTCGTCGGCGCCCTGCAGCTCGACGTGCTGCTGACCCGCGTCGAGGTCGAGTACCAGGTGAAGATCGGCCTGGAGCAGGCGCCGTTCGAGACGGCCCGCTGGATCTCGGCCGACACCAAGGCCGATCTCGATGCCTTCATGGCCGTCCAGAAGGTGGCGATGGCCGAGGACCGCGACGGCGCCCCGGTCTATCTCGCCCGCAATGCCTGGGAGCTCGGCACCATTCGCGAGCGCTTCCCCGCCATCCGCTTCGCCGAGACCCGCGAGCGACACTGAGTATCTTTGGACCGCGCGCGTCCACGCGCGCATCGGCGCGTCAGCGCCGACCTTTTTCGCTCTCCGCTTTGCTGCGAGCGAATGCGCGCGTGGACGCGCGCGGTCCAAAAGCCGCCCCGCTTGCAACACCCCTCTCCTTGCCCTAGCTTCGCGGCTGCCGCTGGGGTGCTCCGTCGCGGGAGCTGAGACAAACCCATCGAACCTGATCTGGATCATGCCAGCGAAGGGAGACGGTTCGCATGAACCTTGCAGACGAGTCCTGGGATCTGGTGCGCCGCGTGCGTGAGCGCGCGCCGCTGGTGCAGACCATCACCAATTTCGTGGCCATGGACGCGGCCGCCAACGCCGTCTTGGCCATCGGCGGTTCGCCGGCCATGGTCCATGCCGTCGAGGAGGTGGCCGAGTTCGTCGCCGTTGCCGATGCGCTTACGATCAATATCGGCACGCTGTCGTCAGGCTGGGTCGATAGCATGCGCGTGGCGGCGCGCACGGCGGTGCGGCTGGACAAGCCGTGGGTGCTCGATCCCGTGGGGGTCGGCGCCACGACATTCCGCCGCCGGACCGCGACCGAACTTCTCGATCTTCGCCCCACGATCGTGCGCGGCAACGCCTCGGAGATCATCGCGTTGGCCGGTCTTGCCCAAGCCCGCCAGAAGGGCGTCGACAGCACGCAGTCGACGGCCGAGGCTGAAGCATCGGCATCCCTGCTGGCCCGCACCTTGGGCTCGACCGTGGTGGTGACCGGTGCGATCGATCTCGTCACCGATGGTGAGCGGACCCTGCGTATCGCCAATGGCCATCCCTTGATGACGCGCGTCACGGCACTGGGTTGCGCACTGACGGCGGTCACCGGCGCATTCGCCGCCATCGAGAAGAACACGTTGCACGCCGCCGCCGCCGCAACGGCGATCTTCGGCCTGGCCGGCGAGATCGCCGCCCGACAGGCGCGCGGCCCGGGCAGCCTCCGCGTGGCGCTGATGGACGCGTTGCATGGCCTGGACGCGGAAACCGTGCGCGGCGGCGTCCGGATCGACGACGCCTAGTACCCGGAATCACGCGTCCCTGATACAGCTGTCATCCCGAGCGCAGCGAGGGATCTTCTGAAAGTGACGCACGGGTGCGCCTGCATCGAAAGATCCCTCGCTGCGCTCGGGATGACGATCCTGAGTCACACGCCAGCGGTAGTCGGTACTAGGGCGGGACACTCGTGCTCCAGGAACCGGCTCTGGATCCCGCACTGCGCTTGGGATGACAGCGAGGAACGGGCTGCGCGCGAGGAGGATCGCCAGATGGTCAGCGGACACGTCTTCATCGGCACCAGCCTCGACGGCTTCATCGCCCGCCCCGACGGCGACATCGCGTGGCTCGACACCCACGCCGGCACGAACGAGGACCATGGCTACGCCGCCGTGATGGCACTGGTCGACGGCCTGATCATGGGACGCGCCACCTATGAAAAGGTGCTGACGTTCGGCGACTGGCCCTACACCAAACCCGTCATCGTGATGAGCACATCCCTTTCCGAAGCGGCGTTGCCGCATGATCTCGTGGGCAAAGTGCGGCTGAGTGCGGAGTCCCCGAAGGCACTGATGGACCGGCTGGCGCAGGAAGGCTGGCGACACGCCTATGTTGACGGTGGCAAGCTGATCCAGTCGTTCCTGCGTGCGGACCTGATCGACGACATGATCATCACCCGCCTGCCCGTGCTTCTGGGCACAGGCATCCCGCTCTTTGGTCCGCTGGAGAAGGATATTCCCCTGCGCCACGTCGAGACGACGGCATTCGCCTCGGGGCTCGTCCAGTCGAAATACGCCATTGCCCGCCGGCCTTGACATGGGGTCCCCACCTCACCCTGAGGAGCGAGCGCAGCGAGCGTCTCGAAGGGTGGGCAACCGCGCATCTGGTGCGGCAGCGGCTGGAATGATCAGACGCGTTTGTAGCCCATCCTTCGAGACGGCCGCTGCGCGGCCTCCTCAGGATGAGGTTGTGCAGCACCGTATGCGGTCACCCTCCCTCGAATGGAACCGTCGGGTTGAACTGACCGGTGCCAGATCCGATATCACGGCGACACTGGTTGGAGAGCGGCCATGATCGTTGGCTACGCCCAAACCACGGGCGTTCGGGATATCCGCTGCAGGCTCCAGGCGCTCCAAGGCTTCATCACGCCTGAAGAGCATCTTTTCGTGCTGGCCCACGTCAGCGTTCCGCTCATCGACCAGTCGGCCTGGCGTCTGCGCATTGACGGGCTGGTGGAGCGACCACTGCACCTGTCGTTCGACGACCTGATCCGGCGGGACAGTGTCGCCGTGACCGCGTTTCACAAGTGCGCCGGCACGCCGACGGTCGATCCCGAGCCGACGCCGGATCGGACCGGAAATGTCATGTGGCGTGGTGTTCGATTGAGGGACCTTGTTGAAGAAGCAGGGCTTCTCGCAGACGCAACGCATATCTGGGCGACCGGCGCCGACGGCGGCACGTTCCAGGGCCACCCCATCACGGCCTACCAGAAGGACGTGCCGCTGGCCAAGGCGCTGGCCCCCGAGGTGCTGGTTGCCTGGTCGATGAACGACCATGCCTTGAGCACCGAACGCGGCGGGCCTGTTCGTCTCGTGGTGCCGGGTTTCTACGGCACCAACTCGGTCAAATGGCTGACGGCGATCACTGTCGCCGATCGCCGCGCCACGGGCCCCTTCACCACGCGGTGGTACAATGACCAGATCGCCACCCGCGACGGCCTGATCGCGCGCCCAGTCTGGGCGGTCGCACCGGATTCTGCGATCATCGCTCCCGATCACGACACGGCATCGCCATCCGACCGGCCGCTCGACATCAAGGGCTGGACCTGGGGGGCGGCGGAAATCGTCTCGGTCGACGTCAGTCACGATGACGGAAAGACATGGCTTGCCGCCACGGTCGCCAAGAGGGTCGACTTCTCATGGCAGGCGTTCTCCGTGACAGTGCCCCATCTCACATCGGGAGATCATCGCCTGCTGTCACGCGCCACCGACAGCACAGGTCAAGTTCAACCGCTGGGCAGCGCCCGCAACGCAGCCGTGGCAGTGAGCGTGACGATCACTTGAGCTGATTCACCTGCAAACACGGTCGCGCTTCACCGCAGCGTCACACACCTTCGTTAAGAAAATCGTGGTGGCGACACCCAATTTCTTTTGCGGGAGGAGACGATGCGACGCAGCCGCGACCGCATCCTTACGACCCATGTCGGCAGCCTGCCGCGCCCGCCGGACCTTGAGGCCCTGCTGCTTGCCCGCGAGCAGGGCACGCTGGACGACACCGGGCACGGCACGCTGCCGACCCAGGTCAGCGATGCGGTGATCGACATCGTGGAGCGCCAGGCCCAGGTCGGAATCGATGTCGTCGATGACGGCGAGATGAGCAAATACGCCTATGCAACGTATGCCCGCGATCGCCTGACCGGCCTTGACGGCGCCGATCAACCTCTGGCGCTGTCGGAACTGGCGGAGTTTCCAGCCTTCGCCCAGCGCATCCGGCTGGAAATCAAGACTCCGGCCTGTGTCGGTCCGGTCCGCTATCGCGGCGAGCGTGCGCTACAGGCAGACATCGATAATCTGAAGCAGGCGATGGCGCGCGCACATGTCGACGAGGCGTTCATGTGCGCGTCGTCGCCGGGCATCATGGCGCACTACATGCCCAACCACCACTATCCAACGCAGGAAGCCTACCTCTTTGCGCTGGCCGATGCGATGAAGCACGAGTACGACGCCATCTTCAGGTCCGGCATCCTGCTGCAAATCGACTGCCCGGACCTGGCGCTGGGACGCCATTTCCGCCCCAAGCCGCTCGACGTCGCGTCGTTCCGCAAGGAAATCGGATTGCACATCGAGGTTTTGAATCATGCGCTGCGCGACATCCCGGCGGAGCGGATGCGCCTGCACCTGTGCTGGGGCAACTACGAATCACCGCATCATCACGACATCGACCTCGCCGAGATCTTCGATCTCATCGCGCTCGTGCGCCCGATGGCGCTGCTGGTCGAGGCCGCCAATCCACGCCACGCACACGAGTGGCGTTTCTTCCGTGACACCAGGCTGCCCGACGACAAGATCATCGTGCCGGGCGTCATCGACACCTGCACCAACTACATCGAGCATCCCGAGGTGGTGGCGCAGCGCATCGAGCAGTACGCCGACGTGGTGGGACGCGATCGCGTCATCGCAGGCACCGACTGCGGCTTTGCCAGCTTCGCCACCTTGCACACCGTCGATCCCGACATCGCCTGGCGCAAGCTCGAGGCGCTGGTGCAGGGCGCCGAGATCGCATCGGGACGCTTGTGGCGGTCGCCCGTGGCCGCGGGATCCAGGACTGCGGTGTCGCCATAGCCCCGCGATGGGCAGGCCGGCGGCTCATCGCATGTCCGGCGGCTGCCCCACGGTCAAGATCAGGGCACCAACACCCACGAGGCCGAGCACGCCGAGCCATATCGGCCCGACGCGGAACCCGTAGAACGTCCCAGCCACGCAGACAGCCCCTGCCAGACCCTTCACCACGCTCAGCCACACGACGCCAACCCCACGACCCACTACCGCAACGCGCAGGTTGTGCCCCGGCACAGTGCTGCACGTCAACTGATGGGCCGCGTCGGCATCGATCCGCGCCGGGCGCCACGGCGGCGCGGCCGCACGCGCCGGCCATCGTTGGCCGCAGCGACCTACAGCGCCTTGCGCATGGTCAGGTTGAACCGAAGGCGGCCGGTCGATGGATGTTCGCCATCGGCCAGCGGCGCGACGCCGTGGAAGGCCAGCCGCGCCGGGCCGCCCCAGACGACAACGTCGCCGTGCTCCAGGCGATAGCGGCGTGGCCGGTCGCTGCGCTCGGCGCCGCCGAACAGGAACACCGCCGGCAGGCCGAGCGAGACGGAAACGATGGGCGCCGTGAAATCCCGCTCGTTGCGATCCTGGTGCAGCGACAGGCGCGTGCCGGGTTCGTAGCGGTTGACCAGGCAGGCATCCGGCACGAACCCGCCATATCCCGCTGCCGCCGACGCACGGCGCGCGACCCGCATGAAGGCCTCGGGCAGTTCGGGCCATGCCTGGCCGGTTTCGGGATCGATGCCATCGTAGCGATAGCCCTTGCGGTCCGTCAGCCAGCCGGCGCGACCGCAGTTCGTCATCGCCACCGACATCGTGAACCCGCCTGGCGTGATCATGTTGCGGAAGGGCGCACGGGCGATGACGCCATTGATCGCGCGCAGCAGTGCCGGCGCCTCCTTCACGACAAGACCACGCAGCAGGACAGCACCATCCGCCAGGGCTTCACATTCCGGCGCTCCGACCTGTTCGCCGAAGAGGTCGCGGGTGCTCATCAGGACGCTGTCCGGCTCCACGCCTCGATGCGATCGAGAATGGACACGAGGCCTTGCCCGCGCCGCGTCAGCCGATAGCCGACAGTTCGCGGAAAGACCGCCAGCGCTTCGCGCTCGACAAGCCCTCGTTGCTCCAACCCGGCCAGCCGTTCCGCCAGGACCTTGGACGAGATACCCGGCAGCAGCGCTGCAAGCTCGCCGTGGCGCTTGGCGCCGATCGACAAGTGCCACAACACCAGGGCGTTCCACCGGTGACCGAGAAACTCGAGCCAATCCTCGACCGGACACTCGACAGGCCGCCGCGGCGAAGGCTCATCGCGCGCCACGACCAGCTTGCGGACCATGCTTGACATCGCTGCTGTCCTTCCCGTTTGGAAAGTGCTGAACACGCGTGATTTCCTGGCCGGTGATTGGAACCACGGAGAACCCGATGTTCAAGGTCACCGCACCGGCGCAGATGAACGAAACGTTTGCCCGGGCTGTCAACAGCCGAAACCTTCAGGCCGTCCTGTCCCTGTTCGAGCCGGATGCGGCGCTGCGCATCGGCGATGCCACGCTGCGCGGCCACCAGGCCATCAGCCGCGAATTCGAGACGCTGCTGGCCCTGCCCGGCGCGATGACGTCGCGCAACAATTTCTGCATCGAGCATGGCGACATCGCGCTGCTGCGCGCCGACTGGATCATCGCCCATGATGGCCAAGTGATTGCCCGCGGCAACTCCGCCGAGATTGCGCGCCGCCAGCCTGACGGCACGTGGCTGTATATCGTCGATCATCCTGCCGGTGCTGCGCTACCACCGGTCGCCTGACGATTCACTCCGCTTTCCGCTGCCGAATCAAAAAAGGATTGAGCGCAAAGGCCGGAGAGAAGACAGCGCCTCCGATCGACATCTTCACGTCCCTACAGACAACGAAGGACGTCGACATGTCGAAACTCGATGGCAAGGTGGCCCTGGTGACCGGCGGCGGCCGCGGCATTGGCGGCGCGATCGCGCGCCGCCTGGCAGAGGACGGCGCCGACGTGGCGCTGACCTATCTCAGCTCGCCGTACAAGGCCCAGGAGGCGGTGGTCGCCATCGAGGCCATGGGACGGCGCGCACGGGCCTATGCGGTGGACTGCGCCGATCCCGCCGCCGTCCACGACTGGATCGGGCGGGTCGTTGCCGACTTCGGCCGGCTCGACATCCTGGTGAACAACGCCGGAATCCACATCGCCAAGCCGCTCGGCGATTTCACCCTGGACGATTTCGAACGCATCATCGCCGTCAACGTGCGCGCGGTCTTCGTCGCGACCCAGGCGGCGGCCGTCCACCTGCGCGACGGTGGCCGCATCATCACCATCGGCAGCGTCAACGCCGATCACGCACCGGCACCCAACACCGGCCTCTACGCCATGAGCAAATCGGCACTGGTCGGCCTGACCAAGGGGCTGGCGCGCGACCTGGGGCCAGGGGGCGTGACCATCAATCTGGTGCATCCCGGGCCGATCGACACCGACCTCAATCCTGCCGACGGGCCGTTCGCCGACACGCTGCGCGGCATGCTGGCGATCCCACGGTATGCCGCACCGGGTGAGGTCGCCGGCCTGGTCGCCTGGCTGGCCAGCGCCGAGAGCGCCTTCGTGACCGGCGCGACGCTGACCATCGACGGCGGCTACACCGCCTGACGCGGCGGCGTGCGATTTACCTTCCCCCGACGCCGCGGCGCTGAGCACACTGTGTCCAGCGCGCGGGGAGGTATCGCACATGGCTACGTATGATGAAGAACAGCTTCATGGTGAGCCTATCGAACCATGAAGCGATTCGCATCACCGCCGTGTACACGGGACTTCATGGTTCGACAGGCTCACCATGAAGCGAGGACACGGCGTTGGCTGTCTGGGGCGATATTTGCCGGAGCAGCGCTGTGTGCGACCACCCTCGGCCTGCCGGCTTTCGCGCAGGGCGGCGGGCCGCGTGACATCGGCCCGGGCGACCCGTTGCGCAAGGTTCTGCTCGACGCATTGCGCCCGACAGTGGAGACGGATCTTGGGCAGCCGGTGCAGTTCGTCGTGCGCACGCTGCGCGTGCAGGGCGACTGGGGCTTCGCCGTGGTCATGCCGCGCACCAAGGACGGCCGCGAGATCGACTACAGGAAGACCCGCCACGCGCAGCGTATCCGGGACGGCGTCTTCGACGGTGGCACGGTCGAGGCCTTGCTGCACAACCAGGCCGGCCGATGGACGGTCAGGGACTTCGCCGTCGGACCGACCGACGTCTATTACGCCGGCTGGCCCGACAGGTTCGGTGCACCCTATCGCCTGTTCGGCCTGACGAAGCCCGACTGACTGCGAACGATCAGCGCTGCACCCTACTCCGCCGCCTGTGCGAAGCGCAGGTCGGGCAATGCCTCGGCGCAGTCGACGTCCTCGTCGACCGCGAACCGCTTCAGTTCGGGCAGTACCTCGCGCGCGAACAGGGTCATGTTGTGCACCGCTTCGTCGTGCGGCATGCCGGCATAGGAGAATACCGGCACAAAGCCCTTGTTGGCGGTCTGCTCGTGGATCTTCATGATCTTGCCGTAGACCTGCTCGGGGGTGCCGTAGACCTGCAGTTCGGCGAAGAACTCGATCGCCTTCTCGTCGCCGTAGACCGCCAGCTTGTCGTTCATCTTGGCGTAGTATTCGTAGCCCTTGGTGTTCTTGATGTGCTCGCCGGCGAACTGGTAGTGGTCGAGCACGGTGCGGTAGTAGCCGCCGATGTATTTCATCGCCATCTCACGCGCACGCTCGGCGCTGGTGTCGACGAATGTCCAGCCGGCCGAGATCGGCTTGGGCGCCGGCACGCCGTTGATCTCCTGGAACAGCCTGTTGTACTCGCCCAGCTCCTTCTCGACCTCCCGCCAAGGCTTCTGCGGGATGATCAGCAGGCCAACGCCCAGCTTGGCCATGATGCGGGCGCTCTCCGGCGACACCGCCGCGGCGTAGGTGCGGCCACGGAAGCTCTTGAACGGCGCCGGCCGGATGCCGGCCCGCGGCTGCTTGTAGAACTTGCCGTCATATTCCATGTAGCCGCGCTCGAGGCCTTGCAGCAGCGCCTCGCCGTATTCGACGAAGCGCTCCCGGCTTTCGCCCATATCGATGCGGAAACCGTCGAACTCGACCTTGCCGGCGCCGCGGCCCAGACCCAGGATCATGCGGCCGCCCGACAGGTTGTCGAGCATCGACACTTCCTCGGCCACCCGCATCGGATCATGCCAGGGCAGCACCACCACCATCGACCCCAGGCGCAGCGTCTTGGACTTGCCCGCCATGTAGGACAGGAACTGCACCACGTCGGGGCACATTGTGTAGTCGGTGAAATGGTGTTCGACCGACCACACCGACTGGAACCCCATCGGCTCGGCCATTTCAGCCAGCGCCAGATCGTTCTGGTAGATTTGCCGATCGGTCAGGTGCTTGTTGGTGTTCTGAAAAATGACGGCCATTCCGACATGCATGGCGTTCCTCCGCCCGATTTCCATGATTCGGGCATCATGGTAAACGTGCGTTTACCCCTTGGCGAGTCGCGAGTCCCGGCACCCGGGCATGGCTGCCGTATTTCCGACGCATCCGCGCGGCATAGAGCAAACCCCATGATTTCACGTCGTTTTCTGCTGTTCGCCGCCGCCATGGCGGCCCTTCCCGCCACGGCCTGGTCGCGGACCAATCCGGCGCCGGCCCCCGAGTGGCTGGCCGGGCCGGCGCTGGAAGCGCTGACGGACCGGTTTCCGCCGCCGCCCGGTTTCCAGCGCCTCAACATCGCCGAGACGAGCTTCGGCGCCTGGCTGCGCGAACTGCCGCTGAGGCCGGCCGGCGAGTCGGTCCGGCTCTATGACGGGCGCGTCAAGCCGGACCAGAGCGGCGTCGCGGCCGTGATCGACATCGATGTCGGGCGCACGAACCTGCAGCAATGCGCCGATGCCATCATCCGGCTGCGCGCTGAATATCTGCGCGCGATCAAGCGGACGAACATCGCCTTCCATTTCACCAGCGGCGATCTCTACGGCTATGCCGACTGGCTCGCCGGACGGCGGCCCCTGGTCAAGGGCAACCTCGTCAACTGGATGTCGGTCGGCGCACGGCCCGACACCCGCCGCGGGTTTCGCAGCTGGCTCGACATCATCTTCACCTATGCAGGTTCGGTATCGCTGCAGCGCGAACTCACAATCCTACGCGACGCCAATGCCATCGAGCCCGGCGACGTGCTGATCCAGCCCGGCATGCCCGGCCACGCCGTCCTGATCGTCGATGTCGCCGTGAACGCCGCGGGCGAGCGGCGGGCCCTGCTGGCACAGAGTTTCATGCCGGCGCAAAACATCCATGTGCTGAACAATCCGTCGGGTGGCGTCTGGTACCGCATCGCGGGCGAAAAGGAGATCGCCACGCCGGATTGGAAGTTCGCGCCGGCCGATCTCAGGCGGTTCCCCCCGCAGTAGCGCGGCCCGCTATCGGCCCGCCACCGCCTGGAGCTGCCGGCCAGACGCCGGCGGGCCCAGCTTCGCCTCCCGTTCGAGCTCTTCGTCGAGCCAGGCACGAAACGCCTTGATCTTGGGGCGTTCGGCCGTGGTTGCCGGACAGACGAACCACCAGGCCTTGCCGCTCTCGACGACCTGCGGGAAGGGCTGGAACAGGCGTCCCTCCTCGATCTCCTCGCGGAACAGGTCCGGCGGCCCCAGGGCGACGCCGGCGCCCTCGATGGCCGCCTCGACGGCGATCTTGGTCGAGTCGAAAGCCATCGACCGGCGCGGTTTCAGCGACTGCAGACCCATCGCCTCCAGCCAGATCGGCCATTCGGGCAGAAAGGCGGTGTCGATCAGCGGCACCTTGCGCAGGTCATCGAAGGTCTTCAGCCGATCGCGGTAGCGGCGGCCGCACAGCGGCGTCAGCACGTCGTTGAACAGCTTCATGGCGAACAGGCCGTCCTCCGGGCGGGCGGCGAAGCGCACGGCCGCGTCGATGTCCTCGCGCCCGAAATCGACCGCGTCGCGCGTCGTGGTCATGCGCACCTCGATGTCGGGGTGCTTGGTCTGAAAGCGGTGCAGCCGCGGCACCAGCCAGGCCAGCAGGAAGGTCGTCACCAGGCTGATGGTCAGCACCCGGGCGCTGGCCTGGCGGCCGACCCGGTCGAGGGCCAGGGCCATGCGGTCGAAGGCATCGCGCAGGTCAGGCAGCAGGGCCTCCCCTTCCGCCGTCAGCGCCAGGCCGCGGGCCAGGCGGCGAAACAGTGCCACGTCGAGCCGATCCTCCAGCGCCTTCACCTGATGGCTGATGGCTGCCGGCGTCACGCTGAGTTCGTCGGCCGCGGCAACGAAACTGCCGTGCCGGGCGGCGGCCTCGAAGGCGCGAAGCGCATTCAGCGGCGGCAGGGTGCGCGCCATGGGGATACCCCGTTGGATGAGAAAATCTGTGTCAGAGGACAAGAAAGCATCGTTTGTGACGGAAGCGCAAGAGCACCATGTTACCGATAACGAGGCGGTGATGAGCCGGGAATTGTCCCGATACAATGCCTCAGTGGAGTTGAGCCATGGCTTTCATGGCGGACACCTATCTCGAAACCTCGGCAGCCGCTGGCCGGCTGTTCGCCCGCATCTTCACCCTGCCCGGCATCGGGCTGGATCGCCTGCAGTCGCGGCTTGAGATGGCGCGCTCGCGCCGCATGCTGCTGACGCTCGACGATCGCATGCTGGCCGATGTCGGCCTTGACCGGGCGACCGCCCGGACCGAAGGCGAAAAAGGCTTCTGGCGCTAATGACGCCGCCGGCGGCCGGTGGATGCCAGTGCGGTGCGGTCCGCTATCGGCTGACCGCGCCCGCGACATGGACCGGTTATTGCCATTGCCGCATGTGCCAGCGCGCCCATGGCGCGCCGGCGGTGGTGTGGCTGACCGTGCCGTCGGACGGCATCGTCTTCGACCGCGGCGCGCCGCAATGGTACCGTTCCAGCCCTGAGGCCGAGCGCGGCTTTTGCACGATGTGTGGCAGCCCGCTGGCCTGGCGGCCGGTAGCGACACGGGGTGACGATCCCGGCATCGACATCGCGGCCACGACGCTCGACGACTCCACCGCCGTGGCGCCGCAGATGCATCTGTGGTGTGACAGCGCCATGCCCTGGCTGGCGATCGATGACCATTTGCCCCGCAAACCGCAGGGCCGCGCGAGCTGAGTTGAAACTGTCATCCTGCGCTGCGCTCGGGATGACAGCGATCTCAACCACTACAGCACCGGTACGCGCAGCAGACGTTCCAGAACAGTGACCGTGAGCGGCAGATTGCCGATCGTCTCGCCGTCCACGTCGACCAGGGTTTCCACATCGCAGTCGAAGCGAAAGCGCCGCCCGCGCCGCAGGCTCACTTTGGGATGCCGGATGTGGCGACCGTCGTACAGGCCGGGCATGACCTTGAAGAGGATCTCGGCGCGGCTGAGCGCACCGAACGCCACGAAGTCGAGACATCCGTCGTCGATGACGGCACCAGGCGCCAGTTTCATGCCGCCGCCGCCGTTCTCGGCGTTGGCGATCATGCCGGTGAAAATCGTCTGCTCGGTCGCCGGCTCGTCGTCCGCCTGCACGCGCACGCGGCGCGGCTGGTAGGTCATCGTCACGACAGGTGTCATGAGGAAGTAGGCGACCTGCCCTAGTTTCTTGAGCCATCGCGATGCCGACGTGCGATGGCTGATGGTAGCGGCACCACCGAAGCTCGCCACGAGATAGCCGTAGCGGGTCGCCGGTGCGCCCTCCAGGCCCCGGCAGTCGGTGCGCAACACATCGATCAGGCGGGTGTGCCCCGAGGCGACTGCCTGCACCGCGCCATCGGGCGCCGCCAGGAAACCCAGCGCCCGGCACAGTTCGTTGGCCGTACCGAGCGGGACCGGGCACAGCATCGCATCCGGTGCCAGCAGGCGGTCGTCCGCAACGAGGCCGTTCAGCACCTCGTTCACGGTACCATCGCCGCCGGCGGCGATCAGGCGCAGGCAACCGTCGGCCACCGCCGCGCGGGCGAGCGCGGTGCCATGCCCCGGGCTCGACGTGAACACGACATCGAGCGGGCCCAGGACGGCCTCGAGTTTTTGCTGCCATACCGGCCAGCGCCGCTGCGCACTGCCCTTGTTGGCCAAGAGATTGACGATGGCCCTGGTCTTCATGCTCCTCCGGGCGGTGCGCTCTTGGGGCGTATCCGCCCTGCCAGCGTAACACCTGTCGCACGGCCCGGCGCGTGCGCTAGAGTGCCGGCCGATCTGCCCTCGCTGACGGGATTTCGTGATGACCATCGATCCGCGCATCGCTGCCTTCGCCGACGACCTGACCACCTGGCGCCGCGACATCCACGCCCATCCGGAGCTCGGCTTCGAGGAAGAGCGCACCAGCCGGATCGTCGCCGACAAGCTGCGGGACTTCGGCTGCGAGGTCACCACCGGCATCGGCAAGACCGGGGTCGTCGGCACCATCCGGGTCGGCAACAACCCGCGCGCCGTCGGCCTGCGGGCCGACATGGACGCGCTGCCGATGGACGAAACCAACACCTTCGACCATCGCTCGCAGCACGCCGGCCGCATGCATGCCTGCGGCCATGACGGCCATACCACCATGCTGCTGGGCGCGGCGCGCTATCTCGCCGCCACCCGCAACTTCGACGGCACGGTGCATTTCATCTTCCAGCCGGCGGAGGAAGGCCGCGGCGGCGCCGAGGCCATGGTCAAGGACGGATTGTTCGAGAAGTTTCCCTGCGAGGCCGTGTTCGGCATGCACAACCGGCCCAAGCTCGATGTCGGCAAGTTCCAGATCCGCTCCGGCCCGATGATGGCCGGCGGCGGCCTGTTCGACATCCATATCAAGGGCAAGGGCGCCCATGGCGCGCGGCCGGAGAGCGGCGTCGATCCGGTGGTGATCGGTGGCCATATCATCACGGCGCTGCAGACCGTGATCTCGCGCACCATCGCGCCCATCGACTCGGGGGTGATCAGCATCACCCAGATGCATGCCGGCGACGCGTACAATGTGATCCCGGAGACAGCCGTGCTGCGCGGCACCGTGCGCGCCTTCCGCAAGGAAGTGATGGCCACCATCAAGGAGAAGATCGAGCGCATCGCCAGCGGCATCGCCGGCAGCCTGGGCGGCGAGGCAAAAGCCGACGTGCGCGTCGTGTTCCCGCCCCTGGTCAACGACCCCACCGAGGCGCAATGGATCGGCGACGTCGCCGCCGGCATCGTCGGCGAGGACAACGTCAACCGCAACGGCAGCTATGTCATGGCGTCGGAGGATTTCTCCTACATGCTGGAAAAGGTGCCGGGCGCCTTCATCCTGATCGGCAACGGCGGCGGCGAAGGCGGCTGCGAGGTGCACAACCCGGGCTACGACTTCAACGACACGGCCCTGCCGCTGGGCGCCACCCTGTGGGCCCGCGTGATCGAAACGCGCCTGGCCAAGCAGGACTAGTGCCGGCGATGGCGAAGACGGTTCTGCTCTACACCGACATCAAGAGCCCTTACGCTTTCGTCGCCAAGGCGCCGGCGTACCAACTGGTCGAGGACTACGACATCGCGCTGCGCTGGCTGCCGTATACGCTCGACATCCCGTCCTATCTCGGCGCCGTGGATGACCGTTCGCCCCACCACTGGCGGCGGGTGCGGTACTCGTACATGGATGCCCGGCGCTACGCCAACAAGCAGGGCCTTGTCCTGAAGGGGCCGGAGAAGATCTTCAACTCGCGGCCGGCCCAGATCGGCATGCTGTACGCCGAAGGACAGGGCGTCCAGCGCGCCTATCTCGACCTTGCCTTCGAGCTGTTCTGGAAGCGCGCGTTCGACATCGAGGACGTCGACGTCGTGGCCTCGGTGCTGCAACGCGCCGGCGCCGACGCGAACGGCTTCGCCGCGTTTGCGGCGAGCGAGGGCGGCACGACGCACGACCGGATCCGGGCCGACGCCGAAGCGGCCGGGGTCTTCGGCGTGCCGATGTTCGTCATCGACGGCGAACTGTTCTGGGGCAGCGATCGCATCGATCTGGTGCGCGAGCAGCTCGATACGCTGGGTGTCCGCCGACGCCCGTAGTATCACCACCACAACCTCTCCCGCCGTTCCGACGATCACACCCCCATGCCCCTCACCGTTGCGACCTGGAACATCAACTCGGTGCGCCTGCGCATCCTCAACGTCACCCGCTTCCTGAAAAAAGAGAAGCCTGACGTCCTGTGCTTGCAGGAGACCAAGTGCCCGGACGATCTTTTCCCGCACGGCGCCTTCGACAAGCTGGGCTATACGCACCGCCTGGTGCACGGCATGAAGGGCTACAACGGCGTGGCGATCATCAGCCGGGTGCCGTTCACGGGCACGGCCATTCACCACCGTTGCGGCAAGGAGGACTGCCGGCATGTCCGTGCCTGGCTCGACACGGGCGGCGATCCGATCGTGGTCGACAACCTCTACATCCCGTCCGGCGGTGACATTCCCGACCCCCAGCAGAACGTGAAGTTCGCCCACAAGCTCGATTTCTATCGCGAGATGGCCGACTGGTTCACGGCCGATGCGCCGAAGAAGGGCGCGCGGCTTGGCAAGCGATCGATCGCGGTCGGCGATCTCAACGTCGCGCCGCTGGAGCACGACGTGTGGAGCCACAAGCAGCTGCTCGATGTGGTGTCACACACACCGACCGAGGTCGCGCTGTTCGCCAAGATGATGCAATCGCGCGACTGGATCGACGTGCCGCGCCGCTTCGTTCCGGCAGACCAGAAGCTCTACAGCTGGTGGAGCTACCGCAATCTGGACTGGCGCAAGTCGGACCGGGGCCGTCGACTGGATCACATCCTGGCAACGCCGGCACTGGGCGGTGCGATCACCGGCTACCGCATCGCCAAGGACACGCGCGACTGGGACAAGGCCAGCGATCACGTCCCGGTATTGGCGACCTTCGCCATTTGACGCCGGTCAGAGACGCGCCAGCAGGCTTACCCAGGCGAGAACGGCCATCGCGGTCGCCGCGGTAAAGCCGAAGGTGATGGTGGCCAGGCGGCGCGTGGCGGAGTCGAAGCGCACTGCCACCGCTGTCTTACGCATCCCGCACGCTCTTCTGTTTTGGTTTGCCGGTCCCGCTTCGATGCCGACCGGCCGCCGTCTACCCGATCGTGACCAGGTAGACACAGCCGACCAGCAGCGCCATCGCCATGGCGGTATCCCAGTGCAGCCCGATCAAATTGCGCATTGTCATTCTCACCCACCGGCAAGCTGCGGCCACGCGAACGAGCGATCGGGCGGTTCACCCTGGTCTGCGCCTGATTGTGACGGGCCGCGCGCGCCGGTGCCTTTCCCGGTGCACCTCGCTGCGCCTGCCTCATCTCCCCGGTCGCATGATCGTCTCTCGACGATCGGCGTCGGGCGCAAAACCCGTTGGACGGAACAGCCGCGCCTGCGCGCTCCCCGCCCGATCGCTCAACCCCTACAACCAGACACGCCTTCATCGTAAGCGCCGGACCCTCGTTCGGCGCCTCGTCAAGCGTTACTCAACGCTTACATCCAGAATGGACACAATCTAACGCAGGACCCGAATTCCGTCAAAGCTAAACGTCAATACAACGTGAAAGATGTCTGTGAAATAAGTCGCATTTCAGCATGAAACGCGCTCCCGACCGACGACGCCAAGGCACATCCAAGTGCTTGGAAAAGCGATAAAATCGACGCGCACTGGACCTGTTCGGTTGGCGGAGAAGAGCGAAGGCTGTGGGGTACCGATCGCCCCTCTCCCGCCACCCGCAGCGCACATTGAACTCTGCCGCGGGACTGTCTGCTCCGGACCACAGGGGATGGCGTCACGAACCGCGCATGACCGAAACGGCTCGGTGGGCTGACCTGCTACCCGACAGCATGTGTGGAGCGCGGGGCAGAGCGATCACCGCCGCCCCGCGACCGTGTCTATCCGGTGTACCCGGCGAAGACGAAAGCGCCGGCACCGCTGCGGGCGCTGGTGTCCCACGTGAACAGCTCGGGGCGTCGTTGCCCTGCCTTGGCGGCGCTGTTCCACAGAACGACGTCAGCGATGGTTCGGGGATCAAAGACGATGCTGGCCGTACCGATGGTAATCGTGGCCAGTGCCGGCCCCGCGCCGGCGCCATAGGTGACGCAAACGTCGCCGGCAGCCGCCGAAGGACTGCCCAGTTCAGAGCCGATCAGCGACGGGCACGTATTGTTCGCCGCGTCACCGTCGGCATCGCCGCAGTTCCACAGCACGATGTGGTTTACACGCCCGCCAGCTGGCGACGCGCCCTCGATGCGGCGCGCGTAATTGTCGGTACTGCCGACGTAGTACCAGTCTTCGTCGATGCACGGGCCATGGGCACTGTTGCCGATGGCCATGTCGGCGATCTCAATATCCACGACACTGGAGCGATTGCGGACAGCCATGCTCCCCTTCCTCGGATCGATCCGGAACTGCTGTTTCGACGGTTTGCCGCCGCACAACAGTCTTTTCGTTCCTGACTTATTGTTTTGCCGTAAGCAGGGAAGAACGCTGCGGTTGCCGCCGATCTGCAGCCCTCCGTCGAGGTGGCACCTCGCCCGCCGTCGCTGAACCCACCCGCCACACCGTCGAAGAGAGAGAGGAGAGACGATCGGTGTCGAGGTTGTGCTCGGCGCCCTGTGCGCATCAGACGGTTCCAACCAACCGCGACGAGCGAGGGTGCTTCGGTGAGGGGACGCTGACGCAGTTCACCACTGCGTCGATCAGCGAAACCGCAATCCTCCCATACCCTTGATTGAATGGCCGGACCGAATGGACGGGTCCGGTACGCCCGATCAACTCGCAACCACTTTTATGGGTGCACCGCATCGTTCGGTCGGTGCCTGTGCCGTTATCTCGGACACGAAAACGTTGTACTTTTTCGTGATTGAAATGTCAAAGAAAGTTTCCAAATTGGACGGAAAAACATCCGATCGTGGCGCTGTTTTCCCAATAATTGCAACAAAATCAATTCACTGGGCCACGTCAAAACCCCGTTAGCGACGCCCTGAATGCTACTAATCTTGGTGATATCAGGTTGCAAAAATCGACTTACCCACGCCGACGCAATCGGGCGATGAAAAAGCCGTCCATGCCACCGCGTGACGACCAGAAGGAGGGCGACGTCCGGACGTCACCGTCGGGCGTCAGCGCCTCACCGAGATCGGGCAATTCGTCGGCCTCGACCGGTAGACGGTCCAACGGCAACGTCCGCACCGCTGCCGCGACGCGCTGCGGCCCTTCCTCCGGCTGAAGCGAGCAGACGGCATAGACCAGCGTGCCGCCCGGCCGCAGCATCTCGGCGGCAGCCACCAGCAGGCGGTCCTGCACGACCGCCAGGCGCGCGATATCGGCCGGCCCCTTGGCGCGCGCGATATCGGGATGCCGGCGCAGGGTCCCGGTGGCGCTGCAGGGCGCATCAAGGAGCACGGCATCGGCCGCCGCCGCCGGCCGCCATTGCGCCGCATCAGCCGTCACCAGGTCCGCCGCGACACCGACGCGGCGCGTGTTGTCCGCCAGCCGTTTCATGCGGCGGGCCGACAGGTCGACGGCCGTGACCTGCGCCCCGCCCGCCAACAGTTGCAGGGTCTTGCCACCCGGCGCAGCGCACAGGTCGATCACGACCCGACCGCGCAGATCGCCCAGCAGGCGCACCGGCAGTGCCGCCGCCGCGTCCTGGATCCACCAGGCGCCCTCGGCGTAGCCCGGCAGGTCTTCGATGCGGCCGCCGGCGGCCCGCCGCAGGCTGCCCTGGGGCAGGATCTCGGCGTCCAGCCGGCGCGCCCATGCGTCGGCCGATGCCGGGTCGCGCAGGCTGAAATCGAGCGGCGCTTCGCGCAAATGCTGCTCGGCCATGGCCCGCGCCGTCGCCTCGCCGTAGGCTGCCACCCACGACTGCCAGAGCCAGTCGGGCGTATTCAGCCGCCCGGCGTCGGCCGGCGGTACCATCGCGGCGCGCTCGCGCGACAGCCGCCGCAGGACACCGTTCACCAAGCTTTTGAAGCGGTCCAGGGGTGAACCCGCCACCAGCCGCACCGATGTATCGACCGCGGCGTGCGCCGGCGTGTCGAGGAACAGCAACTGGGCGACACCGATCCGCAGCGCGTCGATAACCTTGTCGGCATCCTCGGGCAGCGGCTTCTCCAGGCAGCCCGCCAGCACCGCATCGATCTCGCCGAGCCGGCGCAGAACCGTAGCGACCAGCAGGCGCACGAACGCGCGATCCCGCGGGTCCAGCGGCGCGAAGCCGGGATGGCGGGTAATCGTTTCTTCCAGCGGCTGGGCCTGGCGCAACACGGACTGCAGGACAGCCAGCGCCACGCGCCGGCTGGCCATCAAATCACCGCCTGGTCCGGAGGCTGACGGAGGAGTCGGCATGGACGATGGGTTATCCCTTCGCGCCGGCGACTCACATCGCGGCGCATCAATGGTCTCGTGCGGGTGTCGTTATAGGGGACTTGCCGCGTTGGCCAGCGGCACGTGCGACGATGCCCCGGTCCCGCGACGTGCGGGGCCGAGGCATCCGAGCATCAATGCCGGTGACGGCGGCGATCCGGCGTCAACCCCAGGGGCCGCGGCGCGGTGCGCGCTGCACCGGGCCGGTCTCCCAGGGGCGGCCGCGCCCACGCGCGGGCGGCGGTGCCGCTCCCCACGGGCCGGCACCGGCCGCGGTGGGACGCGGTGCATAGGCATCGCCACCGGACGTCGCGCCGGCCATGTGCTGCAGGCGGGCGATGCGGTCCTCCATCGACGGGTGCGTCGAGAACAGGCTGGCGAAGCCGCCACCGGACAGCGGGTTGACGATGAACAAATGCGCCGTCGCCGGATTGCGCTCAGCCGGTTCGTTGACGACGCCACCGCGCGCCAGCATCTCGAGCTTGCCCAGCGCCGAGGCGAGCCACAGCGGATTGCCGCAGATCTCGGCGCCGCCGCGGTCGGCTTCGTATTCGCGGCTGCGGCTGATCGCCATCTGCACCAGCGACGCCGCCAGCGGCGCCAGGATCATGGCGGCCAGGCCGCCGATCATGCCCAGCCCACCGCCGCCGCGGTCGCCCTCGTCACGGCGCCCGAACAGGGACTGGAACATGAAGATCTGGCCCAGGGCGCCGATGGCGCCCGAGATCGTCGCCGCCACGGTCATGGTGAGCGTATCGCGATGCTTCACGTGCGCCAGTTCGTGCGCCATCACGCCGGCGATCTCCTCACGCGACAGCCCGTTGAGCAGGCCGGTGGTCGCCGCGACGGCGGCCTTCTCCGGCGAGCGCCCGGTGGCGAAGGCGTTGGGCTGGTCGGTGTCGATCAGGTAGACGCGCGGCATCGGCAGGCCGGCGCGCTGCGCCAGCTGCTGGACAATGCCGTAGAAAGCCGGCGCATCCTGGGGCCCGACCTCGCGGGCGCCATACATCCGCAGCACGATGCTGTCGCTGAACCAGAACGACGCCGCGTTGCCGACCACCGCAATCACCAGTGCGATCAGCATGCCGCTCTGGCCGCCCAGCGCGTAGCCGACAACCAGGAACAGCGCGGTCAACGCCGCCAGCAAGAGACCGGTACGAATGTAGTTCATCAAAACCCTCCATCGCGGCACCGTCACCAGGAGGGCGCCCGCGACAGCATCAGACATGGGCACAGCACCACCGCGATCAAGCCTTGGCAAGGCAGCCGCCGGGGGCCATATCCGAGAGATGGGCGTAACGTCACAGACCCCTCTTCCCACCGCCGAGAACACGGCGGGCGACCGTGCGACGCCGGCGACCGCGCAGCCGCAGCTGACGGCATCCCCGACGCCGCCCCGACCGACGGAAATCGGTGGTCCGCCCGGTCCCGAGCCCACGCGCTACGGCGACTGGCAGTTCAACGGGCGCGTCACGGATTTCTAGAATGTCCGCACATCCGGGGATTGGTCGGTTGCGGCGCGCGACCTGCGGGTGGCGAGCATTGCCCGTATGCAAATTGTCGAGCGTCCTTGCGCACTGCAACAACGCAGGCTAAGAGCGCGCACGCCTTGTCTTCCGGTCTCCGTGGAGCCGTCTATGGCCTATGTCGTCACTGAAGCTTGCATCAAGTGCAAGTACATGGATTGCGTTGAGGTTTGTCCGGTCGACTGCTTCTACGAAGGCGAGAACATGCTCGTCATCAATCCGGACGAGTGTATCGACTGCGGCGTGTGTGAGCCCGAATGTCCGCCCGAGGCGATCAAGCCCGATACCGACGGGGACCAGGAGCGCTGGCTGGAGGTCAATCGCGAATATTCGGCCAAGTGGCCAAATATTACCCGTAAAGGCGACGCGCCGGCTGATGCCGAAACGTTCAAGGGTCAACCGAACAAGTTTGATACGTTGTTCAGCCCGGAGCCGGCCAAGCGCTAATCACCCGAAGCGGTGAGTCGCTCATCAATTTTTATCAAGCTCTGCAAGCCCTGCATGGCTTGACGAGCCCCTCTGCGCGCCAAGCGTTGCTATTTTGCAACATTGGCCGCGACTCCAGCGTTACTTTGTGGTATTAAAACAATTGCATGACGGCGGTTCGAGGGGACCACCGCACGCCCGATCTCACCGGTCGGTCTCAGCCAGAGTTTGCTGGGGGAACGAAGACACCGCTACAGGCGGAGGGGATCGTTCGTCCTTTGCGTATGTGTAGTGGGGTGCGTGGCTGAAGACAAGATCAGAGTTCGGAATCGCGATTTGGGACGCGGCGTGCAGGTTCTGGAATCGACGGCGGCCAAAGCAGGTGAAGAGGGACCCGAGATGGCCACGAAGAAGAGTGTGACTGCGGCCAAGATTCGTGCCGCGGCCCGGGCGTCGGCGAAGAGCGCCGGCAAAGCCAAGCCTGACGCCCGTACAAGGCTCGTGGCGCGAGGGAAGAGCGACGCCCGCAGTAAGATAACTGCAACCAAAGTGAAGAGTGAGATGAAGAGCAGCAAGTCCCCCGCCGTGAAGTTGGCAGCAGACAAGCCCGCGGCAGCCAAGCCCGCCGTTCCCGTCGTCAAGGCTCCCGAGCCGAAGGCGTCGGATCTGGTGTTCGACAAGGGCGATTTCGTCGTCTACCCGACCCATGGCGTTGGCCGTGTGGTCGATATCGAGGCGCGTCAGATCGCCGGCCACAAGCTCGATCTGTTCGTGATCTCGTTCGAGCAGGATCGCATGACCCTGCGCGTGCCGGTGGCCAAGGCCAAGATCTCGGGCCTGCGCAAGCTGAGCTCCCGCAAGATCATGGACAGCGCACTCACGACGCTGAAGGGCCGCTCGCGCGTCAGCCGCGCGATGTGGAACCGCCGCGCCCAGGAGTACGAAGCCAAGATCAACTCGGGCGACCCGGTGTCGATCGCCGAGGTCGTGCGCGACCTGCACCGCAATGCCGGCCAGCCCGACCAGTCCTACAGCGAGCGCCAGATCTACGAGGCGGCGCTGGACCGTCTGGCCCGTGAACTGGCCGCCGTCGAGCGTATCGACAAGGATACCGCGACGCAGAAGCTGCAGGGCGTGCTGAACACCATGCTGAAGCAGGCCGCCTAAGCGCGCCGCGTCTTCGGCTGACAGCGAGGGCGGCCCACGGGCCGCCCTTCGTGTTTTCTACCCTGTCTTCGCCACCAGCACCTGGTCGATCCGGCGGCCGTCCATGTCGACGACCTCCAGGCGCCAGCCGTCGATCACGATGGCCTCGGCCACGGCCGGGATGCGCCGCATCTCATGCAGGATCAGGCCGGCCACGGTGTGATAGTCGCGGTCCCGGGGCAGCGGCACACCCAGCGTATCTTCCAGCACTTCGACGGCCAGCGCGCCGCTGACCAGCCACGACCCGTCGGCGCGCGCCACCACTTTCGGGTCGTCGTCGGCGGTGACCGACACCGCACCGCCGCGCACGGCCCGGCGGGCGTCGGCCGGTGTCACGACCCCTTCGCTGTGACCGTATTCGTCGATCACGAGGCCCAGCGCGTCGACGGCACCGTGCAGGCGGTCGAGCGCCTCCAGCGCATCCAACGTGTCGGGCAGCAGGATGGGCTGGTGCAGCATGTCGCGGATCGGCTTGGCGCCGCCGCCCAGGCGGTCGAGCAGGAAATCGCGGACATGAAGCACGCCGACGACATTGTCCGCGCTGCCTTCGCAGGCGAGCAGCCGCGTCCGCTCGGAGTCGCGGATGGCCGCCAGGAGAACCGCATCGGCGGCGGCCACATCGACCCACTCGATATCCAGCCGCGGCGTCATGATGGCGCGCACCGAGATATCGGCCAGCCGCATGACGCCGGCCAGCATGCGGCGCTCGTCGGGGTCGACGGTGCCGGCCGACTCGGCTTCGGCGATCATGGCGCGGATTTCTTCCTGGGTGACGTGCTGGCGTTCACCGGCGCGGCCGAACAGCCGCAGCACGGCGGCCGACGACCAGTCGAGCAGCACCACGGCCGGCGTCGCGATCTTCGCCACGATGCTCATCGGTCCCGCCACGCCGGCGGCAATGCGCTCGGGCGAGCGCAGCGCGAGCTGCTTGGGCACCAGTTCGCCGATGATGAGCGACAGGTAGGTGATCGCAGCCACCACCAGGCCCAGCGCGACATTGTCGGCCGTCTTGGCCGGTACGCCGTAGCCGACGAGCGCTTCCGCCAGCCTGGCCGACAGGTTGGCGCCGCTGAAGGCGCCGGCCAGCACGCCGATCAGGGTGATGCCGATCTGCACCGTCGACAGGAAACGCCCGGGCGCATCCGCCAGCGCCAGCGCCTGGCGCGCACCCCGGCTGCCGCGATCGGCCAGCGGCTTCAGCCGCGCCCGACGCGACGACACCACGGCCATTTCCGACATCGACAACAGCCCGTTGATGACAATCAGGACGATGACGATGGCCAACTCGACGGCAATCATGACACTCCTCTCGACAGGCGGACCCGGCCGCTTGCGTTCACCGCGACCCGGTGCCGTAATCGCCAGTATACAGGATGGAGGAACGCATGGTCGCGACGGCGCGGCCTGTGGGCGCGCGGCGCACCCGCGAATCCTACGGGCGCTATTATGAGGATTTCGAGGTCGGCGACATCTACGAGCACCGGCCCGGCCGCACGATCTCCGAAGCCGACAACACCTGGTTCACCCTGCTGACCATGAATCAGCATCCGCTGCACTTCGACAAGGAGTACGCACGCCACAGCGAATTCGGCCAGCCGATCGTGAATTCGTGCCTGACCCTGTCGATCGTAGCCGGCATGTCGGTATCCGACGTCAGCCAGAAGACCATCGCCAATCTCGGCTGGACCGACATCAAGATGCCGGCGCCGGTCTTCAACGGCGACACGCTGTACGCCGAGAGCGAGGTGCTGGCCAAGCGCGAGTCGCAATCGCGGCCGACGGCCGGCATCGTCACGGTGAAGACCACCGCCCACAAGCAGGACGGCAGCCGCGTGATGGAGTTCACGCGCCAGATGCTGATCCCCAAGCGCGGGCATGCGGTCGACGACAAGGCGAACTACTAATCAGCTTCATGGTGAGCTTGTCGAACCATGCACCGCGGTTAGAACGGCCCTCATGGTTCGACAAGCTCACCATGCAGGCATATGAGCGCTGACATGACCCAATCGACAGATCGTCTCGACAACGAAGCCGTGACGCCGGAAGAGGAGGCGCAGATCCTCGACTCCGTGCGCAAGTGGTTGGCGCGCGACGTGAAGCCGTACGCCCGTCAGCTCGAGCACGACGATGTCTGGCCGGCCGACATGGTGGCGCAGATGACGGCGCTTGGCCTGTTCGGCGCCACGATCCGCCGCGCCTATGGCGGGCTCGGCCTGGGGGCGTCGACCTATTCCAAGATCGTAACCGAGGTCGCCGAAGTCTGGATGTCGCTGTCCGGCATCTTCAACTCGCACCTGATCATGGCGTCGGCAGTGCAGCGCTTCGGCAGCGAGGCGCAGAAGAACCGCTATCTGCCCAAATTCGCCAGCGGCGAGATGCGCGGCGGACTGGCGCTGACCGAGCCCGACTGCGGCACCGACCTGCAGGCGATCCGCACGCGCGCCGTGCGCGATGGCGATCACTACGTGATCAACGGCACCAAGACCTGGATCTCCAACGGCATCCACGGCCACTGCGTCGCAATCCTGGTGAAGACCGAGGACGTCGAGCCGCGGCACAAGGGCCTGTCGATGTTCCTCGCCGAGAAGGGGCCTGGCTTCACCGTCAGCCGCAAGCTCGAGAAGCTGGGCTACAAGGGCATCGATTCGGCCGAGCTGATCTTCCAGGACTACCGCGTGCCGGCCGCCAACCTGATCGGCGAGGCCGAGGGCAAGGGCTTCGTGCACACCGCGGGCGGCCTGGAGCTGGGCCGCATCAACGTCGCGGCCCGCGGCGTCGGCGTCGCCACCGCGGCGCTGAAGGCGGCCGCCGGCTACACCCAGATCCGCAAGACCATGGGCAAGCCGATCCACCAGCACCAGGCGATCGCGCTGAAGCTCGCCGACATGGCCACGCGTGTCGAGGCGGCGCGGCTACTGGTCGAGCAGGCGGCCAAGGCCTACGACGACGGCCGGCGCTGCGACATGGAGGCCGGCATGGCCAAGCTGTTCGCCACCGAGGCGGCGCTGGAGAACGCCACCGAGGCGCTGCGCATCCACGGCGCCTACGGTTATTCCAAGGAGATGGACGTCGAGCGCTACTACCGCGACGCGCCGCTGCTGTGCATCGGCGAAGGCACCAACGAGATCCAGCGGCTGATCATCGCGCGGCAACTCATCGAACGGAATCCGGTGTGACCAAGGTGCCACCCCGAGCGCAGCGAGGGATCTCTGCGATTGGCGTGCCGTGTCTCTTCCGCGGGAGATCCCTCGCTGCGCTCGGGATGACATGTCTGTAGGAACCACCCGATGAAGCTCGACGGCATCAAAGTCCTGGATCTGTCTTCCTTCCTGCCCGGCCCGCACCTGACGATGATGATGGCCGACCACGGCGCCGACGTGATTCGCATCGAGCCGCCGACCGGTGAGCCGACGCGGCAGATCGGCGTGCGCGAGGCCGGCACCACCGTCTATTTCCGCAACACGCAGCGCGGCAAGCGCAGCCTGGTACTCGACCTCAAGCAACCCGCGGCAGTCGAGATCTTCATGCAGCTGGCCGAACGCGCCGATGTGATCGTCGAGTCGTTCCGCCCCGGCGTGGTCGATCGGCTGGGTGTCGGCTATGACGCGGTGAAAGTGCGGGCGCCGCGCGTGGTCTACTGCTCGATCTCGGCCTACGGCCAGGACGGCCCGTCGCGCGACCGGCCCACGCACGATCTCGGCATCCAGGCCGAGGTCGGCCTGCTGGCGGCCAATCTCGGATCGGACGGCGCGCCCGCCATGCCGGCGGTGCCGGCAGCCGATGCCACGGCCTCGCTGATGGCGCTCAACGGCATCCTGATGGCGCTGCTGCGCCGCACGCAGACCAGTCGTGGCGACTACATCGACATCGCCATGATGGACACGCTGCTGGCCTGGATGCCCAACGTGATGGGCCCGACGTTCGCCGAGAACCGCATGCCCAATCCGCGCCACGAACGCACGTGGGGCGGGCATGCGATGTACAACATCTACGAGACGCGCGATGGCCGCCATCTCGTGCTGGGCGGCTCGGAGCTGAAATTCACCCGCAACCTGCTGGCCGATCTCGGCCGACCCGACCTGGTGGCGCTGTGCCAACAGGGCCCTGGCCCGGTCGAGGACCCGGTGCGCGATTTCTTGCGCACGACGTTCCGCCTGAAGACCCTGGCCGAGTGGCAGAACTGGTTCGCCGGCCGCGACATCTGCTTCTCGCCGGTCCGGGACATGGTCGAGGCGACCCTCGATCCGCACGTGGCGCACCGCCGGATGGTGGTGACCGACGACCGCGGCCTGAAGCACCTCGGTATCCCCATCAAGTTCCGCGACGAGCCAGGGCGCATCAACACCCACTGGCCTGAGCTGGGCGCGCATGGTCCGCAGATCCTGCGCGAGCTGGGTTACACCGACGACGACGTCGCGCGCCTGCAAGGCCAGAACGTGATCTGAAGCGCCGGCCTCTAGATGCCGGGCAGCGGTTTGATCACGCGGTGCAGATCGAGAACCGGCGTGCGCTTGCCCAGGCCCAGCTGAGACAACAGCGCATGCGCCTGGCCGCGATGATGTGTCTGGTGATTGAAGAAGTGCGGCACCAGCAGCAAGGGCTGGTCCTCGAACACACGGCCTTCGTTGTTGATGTAGCGCACCGGGCGATTCCAGAAGTCCGCGGAGGCCGTGGCAAAAAACGCCTCGATGCGCGCATCCATGACTGTGCGGGCAGCGCGTAGCGCATCGAAGGCGTCGAACAGAATCGCATCGAGGTTGGTCGACGGCGCCGTTTCACCGGCGAAGCGGGCCATCCAGATGCGATCACCCAGCAGCAGGTGATTGAGGGTGCCGTGCAGGCTGCCGAAGAACGCACCGATATCGCGCTCGCGGGTGGCGGCGTCGAGCCCGGCGCAAGCATCGTACAGTCGTTCGTTGGCCAGTGTGTTGTAGCGGGCGTACTGGCGCCAAAGGCCGGATTCGGTCATCGCCTATTCCCACCATCATGCTAATTCAGGATTGATTCGCGTGGAATAGACGTCAAGATTGGGACCGTTGTGAATTTCGGTCAATAATCAGGGTAATGGACCGGATCGGCGACATGACGGCGTTCGTGAAGGTGGTCGAGGCCAACGGCTTCTCGGCCGCCGCGCCGCAGCTTGGATTGACGCCGTCGGCGATCAGCAAGCTGATCACGCGGCTGGAAGAACGACTGGGTGTGCGGCTGTTCAACCGCACGACCCGCAAGCTGGCGCTGACCGAGGCCGGTGAAGCGTTCTACCGCGACGCCGCGCGCATCATCGGCGACGTCGAAGCGGCCGAGGCCGCCATCGGCCAGCGCGGCGGCGAGGCGCGCGGGCTGCTCAAGGTCACGACATCGCTGGCGTTCGGCTCGCACCAGATCCTGCCGCTGGTGCCGGAGTTCCTGAAACTGCACCCCGGCATCGAACTCGACCTGTCGTTCACCGACCGGGTGGTCGACCTGGTGCAGGAGGGCTTCGACGTCGCCTTCCGCATCGGCGTGCTGGCCGACTCCAGCTTCGTGGCCCGCAAGGTCGGCGAGGATCGTCGTATCGTGGTGGCGGCACCCAGCTACCTCGCGCGCCACGGCGAGCCGGCGCATCCCAACGACCTGGCCGGGCACAACTGCCTGGGCTTCCGCGATCGCATGTACATGAACCGCTGGCCGTTCGTCATCGACGGCGAGTTGCGCGAGACCCAGGTGCGCGGCAACTGCCGCGCCGACGACGGGGACATGCTGTTCCATCTCGCCGAGGCCGGTGTCGGCATCGTGCGACTGACCCGCCTCACCGTCGCCAAGGCCATCCGCGAAGGCCGCCTCAAGCAGGTGCTGACGCCGTTCACACCCGACGACACGATCCCGATCCACGCCGTCTATCCGCACCGCCGTCTGCTGCCGCCCAAGGTGACGGCGTTCGTCGATTTCCTGTCGGCCAAGTTCGAACCACCGCCGTGGGAGATGTGAGCGCAGCGGCGCTGTCAACCGCTTGCCATATTCAGGGTTGAAATTGCACGTTCCGGTTCGCCATCTGGGAAACTCGCAATGTACAATCCCGGCGATGTCTCCACATCATCGTTGCAGCCGACCGCATTCGAGACG
Organism: Reyranella sp. CPCC 100927; assembly: GCF_007859315.1. GTDB lineage: Bacteria > Pseudomonadota > Alphaproteobacteria > Reyranellales > Reyranellaceae > Vineibacter. The sequence continues at coordinate 49,713 of NZ_VOHA01000023.1, read as the reverse complement.
CTGCTGACGCAGTCGCGCGGAGTCGACGGGCACACCCATCTCACGCCCGACACGCGGCGGTGGCTCGGCGGCCTGGAAGCGCAGCTGCCGCCGCGGTTCTGGCTGCACACGGACACGGCGGCGCAACGCGCGGCCCGCCGGCTGGGCGCCGCCGGTTTCGTGTACGGCGATCGCATCTTTGTGGATGACGGCCGGCCGGAGCACCTCGACGCGGTTCTGCGTCACGAACTTGTGCACCTCGCCCAGGTCCAGCTGGCAGCGCGCACCGGCCGCATTGCCCCGTCCGCCGTCGTCGAGCACGAAGCCGAGGCCATCAGCGCCTTGCCCGTGGCCCGACCCGTCCGCCATGGCGCCGACCCACAGCAGCTTCATCCGCTGGTATGGTTCGTTGCCATCGGTGTCGGGTTGTATGTGCTGCTGCGTCCGGGCGTCGCCAACGCACCCGGTCCGCGCGACACGCCGATACCCGGTCCGTCACCGGGCCAGATCATCGCCGAGGCGCTGTGTCTCTTCGTGGTGCCAGCCGGCGCCATCGGCATCGGCGCCCGGCTGGGCCTGGGTTTTCTCGGGCGCATGGCATTGGCCGGTGCCGCAACCAACGTCAGCCTCCGGGCCACCAGCGACGTCGCACGCGGCCAGGCCTCGCCACCGTTGATGTACCTGTTCGACGCCACCACCGGCGCCGTGATCGGCTTTGTTGTCCCCGGCGGTTTCCGCCTGATCGGACGGGCCGGCACCTATGGCCTGGATCGTCTGGCCACCTACGGTGTCAGCCAGTCGGACATCGCCCTCACGCGCGTGCTGGCCGAGCGCGCCGCACAGGCACCGCTGACGGCGGTCCAGGCCCAGCAAATCCTGTCGACGCGCGGCATGGCCGGGCAGGTCTCGCAATGGTGGCTCAACCGTCGCGGCGTGATCGTGCTGTATCGCGGCCAGGACATCGCCACCGGCCAGATCCTGAGCCCGCTGGCGCGACAGGAGGGAGTCGCTGCGTCGCAGGAGCTGGTCGCGCGCATGCGAACACTGGGCCTGAGCGACGCCGAGATCGCCGGCTATACGGCGCGATGGCATACGCAGCCGATCCCGCCTTTCGCCGCGCCGGAGGGATTGGCGGGGTTGCCGCTGGGTTCAACCGGCATCCCGACCACCAACCTGCCGGGCATTGCGGCGAACTTCGGCGATGAGGGCGTGATCTATGTGATCCGCATGCCGCGCAGCCAGGCCATCAGCCCGCTGGGATGGCAGGGCCTGCAGTTGGAGAACGAGTTCGTGATCTTGAACCAGGTACCGTCCGGCAGCATCGTGCGCATGATTCCGGCGCAGCGGGTGGCGCCGCTGATGGTCAACGAAAGCGGCCTGCTGGTGCCGGGACGATAGGCGACATCGACATGGATAGAACGGCCCATCTTCAACCGCTCGGACCGCAGCGCCTGCGGGCGCTCGACTGCCTGGGCGGCAACAGTCCGCGCACGCCAGGCTATTTCGAGCCTGCCACCGACGGCGACATCTTCGAGGCCTTTCGCCGTCATGTCGGGCAGCTGTCGCAGCAATGGGCAGCCGAGACCGATCCCATGACCGTGTCACTGCTTGCCGCCGGACGACTGCTCTGCGGCGACCTGACGGCAGCCGATATCATTCTCGACCATCTGCCTGCCCAGGCGATCAAACTGGATCACGGCGCGGGGCGCTGCCGGGTGCTGCCCGTCCACGCGCTGGCCGCCACCTTGCCGTTGCCCCCGACCCTGGCGGACACAGGTCGCTGGCTGGCAGGCTCGGCCGAACAAGCCGCCTTGCGTGCCTGGCTGCGCGATCACCGCGACGTGTTGCACTGGATCGAGGCCGACGGGGTCTATCGCCGCGGCACCTGAATTCGGCGGACTACGCTGTGGTCTCGATCTTCTGCCGTAGATCGCGTTGCGCGGCGCGGCCCAACGGGAAGCGCCACAGCGCCAATGCCGCCAGCACATGCAGTACCGCCGGCAGCAGGACGAACAGCAGCACCAGGCCGTGCAGCGCGGCAGCGTCGTTCTGAACGCCGGTGCGGAAGCCGATCCATTGCAGCAACGGGTAGGTGATACCGACCGCCAACGCCAGGCCGATCTTCTCGGTCATCGCCAGCAGGCCGAAATAGACGCCGGCCTGCATGCGGCCGGTCCGCACCTGATCGTCGTCGGTGATGTCGGCCATCATCGCCTTCATCAGGAACCGGTGCGAGGCGTAGGGCAGGCCGAACAAGGCGATCATCACCAGCGCCGCCCAGAAGTTGCCCGGCGGCGCCACCAGGAACACCGGCAGCAGCACGAGAGAATAGACCTGGGCCCAGATCAGCGCCGTATGCTTCTCGGCCTTGCGGCTGAGCCAGATCCAGAACGGGATGGCGAAGCAACCGACGACGAAATAGGCCAGCATCAGCACGCCCGAACGATCACCCAGCGCGAAGGCATCGCGCGCGATGAACACGATCAGCGAGCCCGACACGCCGCTGGACAGCCCCACCATCAGGTCGGCGATCAGCAGGCGCCGCAGCGGCCGGCTGCCGACCAGCGCCGACACCACGTCGCGCCAATGCGCTTCGGGCCGCTCGACCACCTTGGTTTCCGGCACCCAGGCCAAGGCCGCCACGAAGGTGATGGGCAGCAGCACGACGATGAACCAGCCGATACCGCGCATCTTGTCGCGCAGGGCCGGTGTACCCGTCAGCTCGAAGACGGCGGGAATCACCAGGACGGTGATCAGGCCGACCATCAGCGCTGCCTGGTAGGCACCCTGGACGCGGGTGCGCGCGTCGTAGTCGGTGGCGAGTTCAGCGCTCCACGCCAGGATCGAGATCGTGGCGAAGGTCCAGCCGACATACATGATCAGCAACCAGACCAGCAGATAGGAATCGCTCACGCTGCCGGCCGGCGCGAAGACCATCCAGACACTGAGCATGAGGATGGGCAACGCCAGTGCGATCCAGGGTTTGCGCCGGCCGAAGCGGGTGCCGTAACGATCCGCCAGCAGACCGAACACCGGGTCGATCGCAACGTCGAAGAACCGGGTGATCATGAAGATCCAGCCGACGGCGGCCAGACCCAGCCCCATCTCGTCGGCATAGAACGGCGGCAGGTAGACCACGATCGGCAGGCCAAGGCCGGCAATCGGCACCGCCTGAGACACGAACGCCAGCAACGATGCCCGCGACAAACGCATACGCCGTCCTCCCTGGAGCGCTCTTGGCGTCGCTCCCATAGCCCGCTGCCGCGGTGACGCGCACGATGGCGTAGGCGCGCCAGGGATGCAATGCCGCACCCTGTTTTCGCAACCCGAGCAGCCACGATGACATGCTACGGTCGCCCGCAGCACATGAACCGCCTGCCGACATACGCCCTTCTGGTCATCACGCTGCTGCTGGCAGCCTGCGCCACGACGTCACCGCCCGCCCCCGCGCCGGAAACCGGCGATGCGCGCGAGCGCTATGCGCCGGGAACACACCAGGCGCTGCTGGCTTGGCTCGACCATGAATGGAAATTTTTCGGCGATGGCCGCCGCGGCCACATTGTCGACTTGCGCCGCGTCGGACCGCCCGAGCCGCCGCGTTGGCCCGGCGTCACGCCGGAGCAACGGCTGTGCGATCATCTTCGCGCCGCCTACTGGACGCCGGTCACGGGGTCGCCCGACCACTCGGAACTGTCACGCCGCGATCCGGCGACGCCGCCGGCCTGCACCAATGCCTGGTCGGCCGTCTTCATCTCGTCGGCGCTGCGCAATGCCGGCGTCCAGCCGCGCGACTTCCGCTTCGATCCCCTGCACTCGGCCTATCTCAAGGACATCCAGCATCGCTATCGCACCTACGCGGCAGCGCCCGACAAGCACGAGATGCCGCTGTTCGTACCGCATCCGCTGGAAGCGCGCGCGCCGCAGCCGGGCGACCTGATCTGCGCCACGCGCCGGCGCGACAGCGACGCCGTGCTGCGCGTCATCTTCCTGCCCACCGGCCCGCGCGCCCAGGCCAACTGGGATGCGGCGCTCGATGACATGGCGTTCGGCCACTGCGATATCGTCGTCGCCGTCGATCTGCGGCGCCGCACCATGAGCGTCATCGGTGGCAATGTGCAGGACACGACGTCGAAGTCGTTGCTGCCCATCGATGCCAGCGGCCGTCCGATCCGCACGATCGAACGGCCATGGTTCATCGTGATCGAAAACAGATTGCCGTGAGGAAATGATGAGTGGCGAGAAGCCCGTCCTGTGGTCTGTCGATGCGCGCGGCGTGGCGAGCGTGGTGCTGAACCGACCGCACGTGAACAACGCCTATGACGGCGCCATGATCGCGGGCCTGCACGCGGCCATGGACGCGCTGCAACAGCACACCGGCCTGCGCGTCGTGGTGCTGCGCGGCAACGGCAAGCATTTCCAGGCCGGCGCCGACCTGGCCTGGATCCAGAGCGTGGCCGCCCAGGGGGACGCCGAGAACGTGGCCGTGTCGCGCGAAACCGCCGAGGCGATCCGGCGCCTGGACGCCAGCCCGGTGCCGACGATCGCCCTGGTGCATGGCGGCTGCTTCGGCGGCGGTACCGGCATGATCGCGGCCTGCGACCTGGTGATCGCCACCGAGGACGCGCAATTCTCCATCACCGAGACGCGCTGGGGCCTGATGGCCGGCATCATCGTACCGCAGCTCAACGCCGCCATCGGCGTTCGCCAAGTGCGCCGCTACGCGCTCACCTGCGAACGCTTCGGCGCCACCCAGGCGCAGCGCTTGGGGCTGGTGCATGAGGTGTGCGCCACTGCCGATCTCGACAAGACGGCAGAGACCTTCATCGACATGCTGCTGATGAACGCCGCCGAGGCCAACGCACAGACCAAGGCGGTGGCGCGTGCCTATGCCGGCCTCGACGTCGGTGACGTCGCCTACGATGGCCTGGTGCGCCAGCACGCCGCCAAGCGCCGCTCGCCCGAAGCCACCGAAGGCCTGGCCAGCTTCAAGGAAAAGCGCAAGCCTGCGTGGTATCCAGGCTAACATCGCAACGATCGTTCGACCGCTCGTCATGGAGGATATGCACGATGGCCAATGTCGGTGAGGTGATCGTCAGGGCCGACCGGCTGACGGATTTCGTCACGGCGATCTGCGAGAAGGACGGCAGCGATCCGGCCGAGGCGGCGCTGGTGGCCGAGAACCTCGTGCAGGCCAATCTGTTCGGTCACGACAGCCATGGCGTCGGCATGGTCCCGCGCTACATCGAGAACACCCGCGCCGGCAGCTGCAAGCGCAACTGGCACGCCGAGATCGTGGTCGACAACGGCCCGTTGATCACCGTCGACGGCGGCAAGGGTTACGGCCAGGTGGTGGCGCGCGAGGCCATGCAGTTCGGCATCGACCGTGCCAAGGAACACGGCGTCTGCGTCGTGGGCCTGCGCAACTGCCACCATATCGGCCGCATCGGCGCCTGGGGCGAGCAGTGCGCCGATGCCGGCCTGATCTCAACCCACTACGTCAACGTGCATGGGCACAAGTCGCTGGTGGCGCCGTTCGCCGGCGCCGAGGCGCGGTTCACCACCAACCCCTATTGCTGCACCATTCCCGGCGCCAACGGCGAGCACATCGTGCTCGATTTCGCCACCAGCCAGGTGGCCATGGGCAAGGTCCGCGTCGCCTACAACAAGCGCGACCAGATGGAGCCCGGCCTGCTGATCGATCATGACGGCAAGCCCAGCACCGATCCCGGCGTGATGTGGGGCAACGGCCCGTTCGGGGCGATCCTGCCGTTCGGCCTGCACAAGGGCGGCGGGCTGGCCGTGATCTGCGACATCCTCGCGGGCGCCCTGACCGGCGGCTTGACGCATTCGCCCAAGACGATCAAGCACGATACCGGCGACATCGTGAACAACATGCTGTCGATCCTGATCGACCCGGCGAAGCTGGGCGGCGACTCGGTCTGGCAGCAGGACACGCAGGATTTCGTCGCCTGGGTGAAGTCGTCGCGGCCACAACCCGGCGTTGAGGCCGTTCTGGTGCCCGGCGAGCCCGAACGGATGCGCCGCGCCGACCGCCTGGCCAAGGGGATCGCCATCGACGAGACGACCTGGGCCCAATTGTGCGATACTGCCCGGCTGGTGGGCCTCAGCGAAGCGGAGGTCTGTGCCCTCTCGGGTGTGTAATGGAGCCAGTCCAGACATTTTCAACCGCGACCCTGCCGGCCCGCGACCGCTTCGCCTATTGGCGCGAAGAGCGCGGGAAGGTCCTGGGTGTCACCATCGACATGGACAAGGACCAGCAGGGGGCGTTCCAGGGCAGCTTCACGGCCCGGTCCCTGGGTGGCGCGACGTTGGTCGACATCCAGGCCTCCTCCTATCGGGTGGCCCGCACGGAAGCCAACATCGCCGACCGCCCCGCCGATTCGCTGTGCATCGCCCGCCAGATCGAGGGCGGCGGCATGATGGTGAGCCGCGGTGCCGAAAACTCGATCCCGGCTGGTACCTTGGTCATCGGCCACTCCGACCGGCCCTATGCCGGCACCCCGGCATCCCAGCCGAGCTTTCGCCATTGCCTGCTGAGGATCCCCTTCGCCCGCTATCAGCCCTCGCGGCCGTCGCATTTCGACCTGTTGTGGCGGCCGATCCCGATCGAACCGGGCCCTTCGGCACTGCTCGCCTCGTACTTCGATGCGTTTGCCGCGCAGGCCCCGCTGCTGTCCGAGCCGGTTGCAGGAGCCGCCGTCCAGGCCCTGGCTCAGCTGGCCCTGCTGGCACAGGGCCTGGCGGTACCGGCCGAGAAGACCAGTCGCGACGCGGTCCGTGCCGGCCTGCTTCAGAAGGCGCACGCCCTGATCGCGACCCACCTGCACCGCGCCGACCTGTCCCCCGGGCTGATCGCCCAGGCGTTGGGCGTCTCGCCACGACAACTCCACCTGCTGTTCGAGCCGACCGGCACGACGTTCTCCGGCACGGTCATGAGCCAGCGCCTGGCCGAGGCGCGGCGCCTGCTGGGTACGTCCTCGCCGCTGTCCGTGACGGACATCGCCTTTGCTTGCGGCTTCAACAGCCTGTCGGCGTTCTACCGGGCCTTCCGCAACCAGCACGGCATGACCCCCAGCGACTACCGCGCCTCGCTTTAAGTCCCTCCCCCAACGTCAGCTGGGGGAGGGAGAAAGGCATCACCGCGGCGCTGAACCGCACGACGACAGCGCCGGGGCGCCGAGGCAGAAGAAGAGGCCGCTGAAGCGCGGATCCTCGACCAGGACGCCGTTGCCGACAGACGATTGCGCCGCCGCGACATCGTTCAGCCCCGAACTGAAGGGACGCCACTGCACGTTAATGGCCCGGATCGTGCGGTCGATCATGCTGGCGAGTTCGGCCGTGCCGGCCGCGGCCGGCACGAGGGTCAATGTCCCCGGCACGAACGTCATCTGGTAGTTCGCGGATGCCGCGAGCGTACCCTGGCCGATGGCGTAGGCGCCGGGTGCGCTGGCGGTGGTCGCGTCGGTGGCAAGATCGCCCGACAGCGTGTCGCCGTTGACCAAACCGCGGCCGCCGACGCCATAGGTCAGTGGCGGCAGGGCCTGGCCGGCAGTCACGCTCCGGGAGTCCGCCGTTACGGTGATCGGCCGGGGGGTGATGGTAAGATCGGCACCGACATACGTGATCCGGTAGTTCGGATTGTTGATGTCGCTCACCGTGCCCTGACCGATCGCATAGGTGCCGATGCCGCTGGTCACCGAGGCCGCGCTCGACAGCGCGCCAACGACCGCCGCGCCGGCGCCCCGATCGCTGGTGGCGAAGGTGAACGCCGTGGCATCGCCGTAGACCCGGCTGGCGGCCTGCGCCGTCACGGTGATCGATCGCGGCGTGACCGCGAGATCGGCGCCGGTGAACGTGAGCGCATAGTTGGGCGAGCCCAGGGTGCCCTGGCTGATGACGTAGGTGCCGACATCAGAGGTCGCGGTGGCCGTCGTACCGAGCGCACCCGACAGCGTGTCGCCATTGACCAACCCGCCCTCCGAAGTCACGGCATAGGTCAGCACTGGGTTGGCATTGCCGTAGATCCGGCTTTGCGCGTCAGCGCGCACGGCGATCGGCCGCGGCGTGATGGCCAGATCGGCGCCGACATAGCTCACCGCATAGTTGGACGACGCCGCCAGCGTGCCTTGCGTGATGGCGTAGACGCCGACGCCCGACGTGCCCGTCGCCGCGGTCGCGAGACCACCGGTCAGGCGATCTTCGTTCATCAGGTTCCCGGATGTGATGGCCCAGGTCAGCGCCGGATTGCCGTCGCCGTAGACGCGGCTGCTGGTACCGGCGGTGACGGTGATCGGCCGCGGCGTCACCGTCAGGTCGGCACCGACATAGGTCAGCGCGTAGTTCGGGTTGGGCGACAGCGAGCCGCGCTCGATGCCGTAGCGCCCGACATTGGACATCGCGCCAGCCCCCGTCACCAGCTGGCCTTCCAGGGTGTCGCCGTTGACCAGAGCCCCTGATGTGATCCGGTAGGTCAAGGCCGGGTTAGCATCGCCATAGACGCGGCTCAGCGCATCGGCGGTGATGGTGAGCGCCCGCGACGTCACGGTGAGGTCGGCACCGGCATAGGTCAACGCATAGTTCGACGAGGCCGCCAACGTGCCCTGGCTGATGGCATAGGCGCCGACGCTGGAGGTCGCATGGGCATCCGTCGTCACGGCGCCCGACAAACCATCGCCGTTGACCAGTGAACCGGCGGTGATGCGGTACGTCAGGGCCGGATTGGCGTCACCGTAGATGCGGCTGAGGGCATCAGCGGTCACGGTGATCGGCCGCTGCGTGACCGACAGCGTCGCCTTGGAATAGGTCAGTGCGTAGTTCGCCGAGGCCGCCAGCGTGCCTTGCGTGATGACGTAGTCGCCGACGCTGGAGGTGCTGGTGGCCGTCGTGGCCAGGGCGCCCGTCAGGCTGTCGCCGTTGACCAGTGAACCCGACGTGACCGCATAGGTCAGCGCCGGATTGGCATCGCCATAGGCCCGGCTGAGGGTATCGCCGGTCACGGTGATCGGCCGCGGTGTCACGGCGAGATCAGCGCCGACATAGGTCAGCGCATAGTTCGCCGAGATCGCCAGGGTGCCCTGCGTGATGGCGTAGGCGCCGATATTGGCGGTGCCGTTGGCCGCTGTCGCCAGATCACCGGACAGCGTGTCGCCGTTGACCAGCGATCCTTCGGTGACGCGGTGGGTCAATGCCGGGTTGGCGTCGCCATAGACCCGGCTCTGGGCATCCGCCGTGACGGTGATCGGCCGCTGCGTCACCGTCAGGTCGGCACCGACATAGGTGAAGGCATAGTTCGGGTTGGACGACAACGAGCCGCGTTCGATGCTGTAGCGTCCGACGCCGGATGTCGGCGTCGCGGCTGTCGCCAACTGGCCATCGAGCGTGTCACCGCTGGCCAGGGACCCCGACGTGATCCTGTAGGTCAGCCCCGGGTTGGCATCGCCGTAGACGCGGCTCTGCGCATCGGCCGTGACCGTGATCGACCGCGACGTCACCGTGAGGTTGGCGCCGACATAGGTCAGCGCGTAGTTCGCCGACGCGGCCAGGGTGCCGCGCGTGATGGCGTACGCGCCGACGCTCGATCCACTATGGGCATCGGTGGTCACCGCACCCGACAGCGTGTCGTCGTTGACCAGCGATCCCGACGTGATCCTGTAGGTCAGAACAGGGTTGGCATCGCCATAGATCCGGCTCTGCGCATCGGCCGTGATCGTCATCGGCCGCGGCGTGACGGTCAGATCGGCGCCGACATAAGTGATGGCGTAGTTCGCCTGCTCCAAGGAGCCCTGCGTGATGGCATAGGTGCCAACGCCGGACCTGATGTCGGCCGACGTTGCAAGGCCGCCGGACAACGTGTCGCCATTGACCAGCGCGCCCGTCGTTACGCGATATGTCAATGCCGGGTTGGCATCGCCGTAGTGCCGGCTCTGCGCATCCGCGGTGATCGTGACCGGCCGCGGCGTGACGGTCAGATCGGCGCCGATATAGGTGATGGCGTAGTTCGGCGAGTCCAGTATACCCCGCGTGATGGCGTACGTGCCGACACCGGACCTGGCGTCGGCCGATGTCGACAAGCCACCCGACAGCGTATCGCCATTGACCAGCGATCCGTTGGTAACGCGCCAGGTCAGAGCCGGATTGGCATCGCCATAGGCGCGGCTCTGCGCATCCGCCGTCACCTCGATCGGGCGCGGCATGACCGCCAGAGCGGCAGCAAAGTAGGTGATGGCGTAGTTGGAGTCCGCCGATCCCAGGGAACCTTGCGCGATGACGTAGCTGCCTGCGCCGGATCTGCTGTCGGCCGCTGTCGTGAGCGCACCGGACAGTGTGTCGCCATTGACCAGCCCGCCCGGGGCAACGGTGTAGGTCAGGGTCGGGTTGGCGTCGCCGTAGAGCCTCGACTGCTGATCCGCCGTCACGATGATGGCGCGCGGCGTGACCGTCAGGTCAGCGCCGACATAGGTGATGTCATAGTTCGCCGACCCCAGAGACCCCTGCGTGATGGCGTAGGTGCCAACGCCGGACCTGCCGTCGGCCGACGTCGCAAGCCCGCCGGGCAATGCATCGCCGTTGACCAGCGATCCGCCGGTGATCCGCCAGGTCAATACCTGGTTGGCGTTGCCGTAGGGCCGGCTCTGGGCATCCGCCGTCACCTCGATCTGGCGCGGCGCAACGACCAGGTCGGCACCGACATACGTCAGAGCGTAGTTCGACGAGACGGCCAGCGTACCTTGCGTGATCGCGTAGGCGCCGACACCGGACCTACCGTCGGCCGATGTCGTCAATCCGCCGGACAACATATCGCCGTTGACCAGCGATCCCGACATGATGCCGTAGGTCAACGCCGGGTTCGCGTCGCCGTACGCACGCATCTTTGCGCCCGCCACCACGGTGATTGCCCGTCGCGTGACCTCGAGATCCGCGCCGACGTAGGTCAGGGCGTAGTTCGACGAGGCCGACAACGTTCCTTGCGTGATGCCGTAGAGGCCGACGTTCGACGTGCCGGTCGCCGTCGTTGTCAGCGCACCGGCCAGGCTGTCGCCATTGACCAAAGATCCTGACATGATGTCGTAGATCAGTGCCGGGTTGCCATCGCCGTAGGCGCGGCTCTGTCCGCGTGCCGTGACCGTGATCGGGCGCGGCGCGACATACAGGCTGCTGCCCAGATAGACGATACGTGAAGCGCCGCCGGTGGCGGTGAAGGTGCCGGCCACGCCACTGACGGTCATGCCGTAGAGGCCGACACCGCTGGTGGCGGTTGCGGTGGTGGAAAGACTGCCACCGGATGTGATGGTGTTCCAGTAGCCGGCGCCGATATAGCCTGGTGTGGTCGGGTTGGCATCGCCGTAGTAGCGCGTCATGTTGGCCGACACACCGACGACGCCGGAGACGCCGAAAAGCTCCGGCCGGTACGTCGTGTCCGGGGCCGACCACACGGCCCAATCGAACCCGGCGAATCCCGCCTGGGTCTGCATCGCTGCTGATGTCCGGCCGGTACCACCCTGCGACGCTGTGCGTCCACTGGTCTCGGTGTTCCAGTAGGAAGCGGTGGCCGTGCCGGTGGGCTGGCGCGCGCCGACCAACCCGCCGAGGCCGCCGGTCCCGGTGACGGCGCCCGTGGAATACACCTGGTCGAGCGCACCGGAATTGAGCCCGACAAAACCGCCGACCGTCGTGCCGCCGGCAGCGGCGCCGGTGGCGTAGGCCTGGCGGATCGTGCCGGCGTTCCAGCCAGCGAAGCCGCCGATCACGGTCCCGCTGGTGTTGGTAACCGTGCCGGTGGCATAGCTCTGGCTGATCGTGGCGTTGCTGTTCCAACCGACAAAGCCGCCAACGGTTTGGCCGGTTGCGGTGACGGCGCCCGTGGCGAAGCTGCGCATCACATCGCCGCCGCCCCACGTCCCGTTGTTCTCGCCCAGCAGGCCGCCGACCCGGTTGTTGCCGCTGACCTTTGTCGACGCGAACGTATCACTGATCGTACTGCCGTAGGCGCGCCCGACCAGGGCGCCGACCGAGTCCTGCCCGGTCACCTGGCCGCCGACCAGGCCGACGCGACGGATCGTGGCGTCGGACGTATAGCCGAACAGGCCAACTTGACTGGTGGTCGGCCGGTTGATGGTGAGGCCCGTGATGACATGGCCCTGGCCGTCGAACGTGCCGCTGAACCCCACGGCAACGGCGGAGCCCAGCGGATTGAATCCCGAGGCGTCCCAGATACCGGCTGGATTGGCGCCTGATGTCGGCGTGGCGTCGATGTTGCGATCCAGGACATAGCGGCCGTCGAGCTGGCCGCCGATGAGCTGAAGCTGGTGCAGGTTGGAGATGGTGGTGACACCGTTCACCGGCGCCGCCATTTCCCAGCGCCCGATTGGCCGCGTGCTGCCGTCGGCCTGGAACCACACGCTCAGGAAGTTCCAGCCGGCATAGCTCGACGACACGCGCGCCTGCGCCGTGGTCAGGCCGGTGCCGCCCGCCGATGTGCTCTGGCCCGTGGTGCCCATGTCCCAGAACGAATTGATGACGGTCGCCTCGTTCGTGCCGACCAGGCCGCCGGTGGCGGCGGTCCCCGTGACGGCACCGCTGGCATAGGAATGGTCGACCACCCCGGATCCGGTTGCGTTGCGGCCGACCAGACCGCCGGTCGAGGCGCCGCCGCTGCCGTTGACCGAACCGATGGCATAGGTGTACTGCACGGCGCCGTTGTTCGAGCCGATCAGGCCACCGGTGTCATTGGTGCCACGCACCGCGGCGTCGGTGTACGAGTAGACGATGACGCCGGTGCTCATGCCGACAAGACCGCCGACGGAATTGGTGCCCGTGACGGTCCCGGTCACATACGCCCTGTTGAGGACACCGTTGTTGACGCCGGCGATGCCGCCGGTCGCAGTCCCACCGACGACGGTCACATTCGTCAGGCCGATGTTGCTGACATTGCCGCCGTAGCCGACGGCACCGAACAGGCCGAGCCCCGACGCCGACGGCCGGTTGATGGTGAGCCCATCGACCATGTGGTCCATGCCATTGAAGGCGCCCGTGAAGCCGCTGCCAGCGATCGCACCCACGGGGACGAAGCCAGCTGACGTGTAGATGCCGGCCGCGTTGCTGCCGCTCGACGCACGGGCATCGATATCGCGGTCGAGCGCATAGGACGCGCCGGGATTGGCCGCCATCAACTGGAGCTGGTTGAGGGTCGATATCGCAATGACGCCGTTGACCGGCCGCGCCGCCTCCCAACGCCCGATCGGGCGCATGTCGGCGGTCTGGAACCATGTGTTGGTGAAGTCGAAACCAGCATAGCTGGACAACGTGCGCGCCTGCGCCGTCGTCAATCCGACCGCTGGCGGTAGCGCACCGATGAGCTGACCAATGGCATTGGCTTGTCCGGTCGTCTGCGTATCCCAATAGCTGGCCGTGATCGTGCCCGACGTCGGCAGGGTCCTGTCGTAGTAGCCCGCGATCCCGCCGGCGGCGAATGTGCCGGTGACCCGGCCTGACGCGTAGACCTGACTGAGGCTGACGCCTTCATTGATGTCACCGACGACCCCGCCGATATTCTGTCGGCCGCTCACCGCGCCGGTGACATAGCCCTGGGAAATCGAGGCGCCGACACTGACGCGGCCCGCCAGGCCACCGACCACAAAGTCGCCACTGACCGCGCCGGTGACATAGGCTTGCGTGAGGGTACTGTTGATCCACAGCGTGCCCACGAGGCCGCCGACGTAGCTGAGGCCACTCACCGTGCCCGTCGCGTAGACGCGGCTGATGCTGGTGCCGTCGCGCGCCATGCCGACCAGGGTGCCCGTGCGCGAAGCGCCGGCGATGGTGCCGCCGATAAGCCCGACATCGGTGATGACGGCAGCACTGGCGGCGCCGAACAGCCCGACATAGTCCTGAGACGGCCGATTGATCGCCAGGTTGGCGATCGTGTTGCCGCTGCCGTCGAAGCGGCCCCGAAACGGCGACGCAACGCCACCGATGGGATTGAAGCCCTGATAGCGGGTGCCGTCCCAGTTCCAGCGCGCCGTGCCGGTGGCATCGATATCGTTAGCCAGTACGACGCTGCTCGCGCGATAGCCGTCCATGCCTTGCAGGCCATAGACGTCCGCGATCGCATAGGGCGCGCCGGTCGAGCCGTCGCCGCCCAGCGCTCGCAGGAAGGTGCCGCCGGCGAGGCGGAAATCCGTGGCGTTGAACGCCGGCAAGGTGCCGGACACCTGGGTCCAGTTGCCGTTCTGCAATGTGAAGGCGCCGACATCGATCGAGCCGCCGGCCCCGGTGGTGATGGCGCCGCCGGCGCTCAGCGCCAGGCCGCCGCTGGTGGCGGTGATGCCGGCATTGAGCGTGATGGCGCCGGCAGCCTGCAGGGTCAGCGTCGATCCGCCGCTCCAGGTCAGCGCATCGGCGACCGTGATGTTGCCGGCCTGGCTGCCGCTGGCGCCTGTCGTCACCATGACGTTGGCGGTCGCCAGGGCCGTCTGCAACGTGGTGACGTTGATCACCGAATCGTTGCCGACGGCGGTGAAGCCGACCTGATTGCTGTTGGCGCCGTTCGAGATCGTGACGTTGTAGGGGTCCAGCAACAAGGTACCGAACTGGCCGTGCGCGGCGGTCAGATCGGTGACGCCGACGTAGGTCAGGTGCGCCTTGCCGGATACTTCGGCGAAGCCGCCATTGCCGCCGGCCTGGCCGCCGCGGGCCGAGATGTTGCCCTCGAACCGCGTATCGGCGTCGGACCAGATGATCACCCGGCCACCGTCGCCCACGCTGATGGCGTCGGCCCGGATCGTCGTGGCGGCATCGACGCGCGTCACCTCGGCGCGCTGCAAGGTGCCTGTGCCCTGAACATCGCCGCCGATCCTGACTGTGCCGCCGCCATGCACGCCGGAGGCGTCGATGGTGGCGGCCTTCAGGTCGATGGCGCGCGCGGTGACGGTCACCGCACCGGCACGGCTGGCCGGTGTTGCAGCGGCAAGCCGTGCCGGCGTGACCTTGACGGGCGGCGGTGGCGGTGCCTCGGCTTGGCTGGGCGCCGACACGTCGAGCCGGCCGGAGATATTCACCTGCCCGTCGCTGCCGCCCAGCACGATCTCGCCGCTGCGGCCCGACACGGTCCGCGCCTCGACGACGCCCGACAGGTTCACCGCCTGGCGCACCGCTTCACGCGCGGCGGCGGCGCGGATTTCGATGCGCCCGCCATCGGCGCTGATGCGGCCGGAGTGGCTCACCAGGGCGCCCTGGCCATTCGCCTTCGTCGGCACGGCCACTTGCAGGAAACCGTCGCCGGAGAGATCGAGCCTGGCCTGCTCGCCCGAGCCCAGGCCGACACGGCCCAGCGGCACGGAAATCGTGCCGGCATTGTCGACGCTACCGCCGATCAGTGCGGCATAGCCGCCGCGGCCGATCGAAATCGTGCCGTGGTTGACGACGGCCGCCGAGGCGCCCTTGCCGGCGAAGCTGCGCCGCCCGGATGTGAAATCATCGTCGGAGATGCCCAAGGTCGAGGCGACGAAGCCGGCGGCGTTGACGGTGCCGGATCCGGTGATGGTGATGCCGTTGGGATTGACCAGGTAGACCTGGCCGTTGGCGTTGATCGAGCCCGCAATGGTCGACGGCGTATTGCCGTTCACCCGGTTGAGCAGGGCCGACGAGGCCGACGGTTGCACGATGGTGACGCTCGATCCGGCGCCGACCGAGAAGCTCTGCCAGTTGACAATCGCTGACGACGTCGACTGGTTGATCGTCATCTGGCCTGGTGACGGCGTGCCGATCGACACGCGGCCGGCGGCGACGGCACCACCGGTCGGCAAGGTTTGCGCCACGGCCGGCGCAACGCCCATCAGCGCCGTCGACGCCAGGAGGATTGCTTTGAGCGCAACGCTCCGGCGGCCCGAGCGCAGCAAGGGACCTGTCGAGCGCTGGCTTGGCGCGGAAACATCGATGGCGCCCCGCAGCCACCGTCCCCGGTTTCCGCGCCTGGCGCGCTCGACAAGTCCGCCGCTGCGCTCGGAACGACAAGATGCGACTCGTTTCATGTCCCACCAGGCCCTTCAGAACTGGATGATCGCGGAGAAAACGATGCGATCCTCGGTCGGCGCGCGATCGTTGCGATGCTGGCGGCCCCATTCGAGGGTGAAGCTCATATTGCTCACCCCGAACGAGCCGTCGGCGGGAATGCCGCCCAGCTTCAGCCCAAGACCATAGGAAGCGCCGCGGGTCGTCGCCCGCTCCAGCGCTGTCGGCCGCTCGAGGCGCACCGCGCCGTAGGCACCGAAGACGTAGGGTGTGATCCCGATCGCGCCGGCCGGGATATCGATGCGCCACGGCGAGGAGATCTCGGCCCGCACGACATAGCCCGCATCGCCCTGGAACGTGCCGCTGTCGAACGAGGACAGCGCGCTGAGCGAGGAGAGACCGATCTGCTCGGAGCGCAGCAGCGGCTTGCCGAACGACGTCTGCGCCCGCAGCTTGAGGTCGACGCCCAGATGCTCGACGACCCGCTGGCTGTAGGACAGCGCCACGTCGAGCTTGCTGAAGTCGGCGTCGGCCCCCTGGCGCGACAGCGGCAGCAGCGGCGTTGCATCCTTGGCCGAGCGCGCGCCCAGGCCGTTGATGCCGAATGACGTCGTGACGCGACCGCTGACCTGAGCACCCCACGGCGTCAGCCAGAACACATCGCCGGTGCCGCGCACGATGCGCAGCCGGTCGAGCGACAGGCGCAATGTTGCCGGCTTGATGATGGAGACCCGCTCGTTCTGGGCGTCGAAGGCGAGTTCGCTGTTAACGGTGAGTTCGCGGGTGCGAATCCAGGGATAGCGCAGGCGCGCCGACAGCCGGGTGAATGCCGACGTGAAGCCCAACCCGCCGGCCGGCGGCCGCGGCGTGGCGTGCACGTCGGTGGCCTCAAGGTTGAGCGTCAGGCCATCGACGCCCAGGGGCACCACGAAGCCGCCGGCCAGCGTCCGGTTGAGCGGACGGCTGGCGAAGAAGCCGTGGGAACCGCCCTTGGGGTAGCCCGACGTGCGGAAGTAGATCAGCTCGCCCAGGCCGGCCACCGAGTTGAGTTCGGCGCCGATGCCGATCGACCAGTGCCCCAGCCCCGACGACAACGTGTTGTCGGCAACGATGTGGCCGCTGACGGGACGATGGCGGGCCTCGATCACCAGCACGCTGGAACCGGGTGCGGTTCCCGCCGCCAGGGTCGAGCGCAGGATCGTGCCCGGCACGTCGCTGGCCAGCAGCAGCTTGCGCTCGATCTGACCCAAGGCGACGCCACGCTGGCCGACCAGCGGCGCCAGCAACGCCTCGATGCGCGCGCGCACCATCGGCGGCACATCCTTGGTCTCGATCCGCTCGATGAAGCCGTCGACCACCACCAGGCGCACCGAGGCGCCGTCGACGATGCGTTGCGCCGGCAGCACGACGCGCACCAGGCCATAGCCCGCCTGCGCATAGGCGTTCTCCAGCGCCCGCGCCGCCGCGAAGATCTCGGCCGCCGTCACGACGCGGTTGGTCAGCCCGGATGTGATGGTCGCGGTGGTCGCTGCCAGCGGCGGCAGACCACCGTCGACCTCGACGCCGCGCAGGCGCACGGACAGCTTGTCGGCGCCGGCCGGTACCTCCAGCCCGGGCTTGTCCGGGATGACGATCGCCGGCGGCTCAGCCTGCGGCGGCGGCCGGAAACTGGGCGGCGTGATCTGCGACGCGGTCTGCGCCAGGGACGGACCCGCACCCAGTGCGACAGGCGCGACCAGGATGGCGGATACTAAACCGGCACGTGTGCGCGCACCGACAGCCACGCACCGTACCCTGCCTGTTCTGTGAGAAAACACGCCTACGCCCCCAAGCAGCGAACGGCCAACGTTTCAGGCCTTGCTCAGGGCTGCGTTTGCGCTCTTTTTGCACACCTGTCGTCGCACTGAGCGCAGCCGATACTCCCGCTCAGCGCAAACCGACACCAAAATGGGGTGAAATGGCTCCAAGAATGGCGAGATTGTCAGGGTTCGCTGAATGACACGTCGGCGGTGTCACGCAACGCAACGAAGCCGCTGCCCAGCGTCTGGTTGTGATGATCGATGATCGACTGCGCCGGCAGCACGGCCGAGTCGTAGGTGCTGTGCGCGTCGGCGACCAGCGTGACGCGGTAGCCCAGCGCGACCGCGTGACGGCAGGCCGAGTCGACGCACATCTCGGTCTGCAATCCGGCGACGATCAGGTGATCGATGCCCCGGGCTTGCAGCTGCGCATGAAAGCCCGTGTCGTGGAAAGCGCTGGAATGCCGCTTCTCGATCACGGGCTCGCCCGGCTGCGGCGCCACCGCGGGATGATGCGCGAAGCCCGGTGTTCCCTTGGCGAGGAGATCACCGGGCCCACCGTCGTGCTGCACATGGAAAACGGGCATCGCCGCCGCACGGGCGCGCCGCAGCAGGCCGGCAATGCGGTCGACGATCTCATCGCCGCGATGCAGCGGCGGCCGCACGGTGAACATGCCTTGCTGTACGTCGATCACGACCAGTGCACGCGACATCGGCTGATCCCCATGCTGGGCAGTGAAGTCCGTGCGGTCAGACTATAGGCGGGCCGCTGCAATGCGAAGCGCCCCGCCCATGCCACGGCTCAGGCGTAGACCTTGAAGCGCTCGTTGTCGTCCATGAACGTCTTGTCGGCGAAGGGGCCCTTGTGGACGCCGAAGGGCATTTGAGCGTACAGCTTCCAGGATACCGGCACGTGCCATTCCGTCTGGACCATGTCATCGACCAGCGGCGTGTAGTGCTGCAAGCTGGCGCCAATGCCCCGCTCGGCCAGGGCCGTCCAAACGGCAAACTGCGCCATGCCGCCCGACTGCACCGAAAAGCTCGGAAAAGCATCGGCATAAAGCGGGAACTTCTCTTGTAGCCCCTTCACGACGTTCTGGTCTTCGAAGAAGAGAACCGTGCCGGCACCAGCGGCAAAACTATTCATCTTGGCGTCGGTCGACGCGAAGTTCTCGGCGGGCACTATTTTCCGCAGGATCTCCTTGGTGAGAGACCAAAACTTTTCGCTCTCCTTGCCGAACAGGATCACGGCGCGTGAACTCTGCGAGTTGAACGAGGACGGCGTGTGCTTGATCGCGTCCTGGATCAGCCTGACGATCTCCTGCTGACTGCCGGGCAGCTCTTTGCCCAGGGCATACTGAGTCCGGCGCGTTTTGATGTGCTCGAGAAACGTTTTCGACATGGATGAGCCTTGACTGTGGAGTTGCACTGAAAAACTTCCGATTGTGCTGTCAGGATTTGTCGTGACGCGCGCTGAAGGAGGCGATGACCCCCTCGGCGGCGCTTTTGAAGCGTTCGCTTGACCCCTGGACGCCTTCGCTCTGGCGGCTGATCCGGGCACCTTCGTGCAGCAGCATCAGCGTGTCGGCGGCAAGATCCGGACGGCTCAAGCCTGCCCTCTGACACAGCTCTACGAGATACTCCCGGAACCGCTTCTTGCCGTCCTCGATGATCCGCCGGACCGGATGATCCTCCTCCGCAAGCTCCACGGCGGCATTGGCCATGGCGCATCCGCGCGGCTCCGACACGATCTGGTGGGTTGCGTGTTCGATCCAGGCCCGAAGCTCACCCATCGGGTCGCCGGCATGGCGGGCCGTCAACTGGTCCAGTTCCGCGAAGCCTTCGACCATCGCCTGTTGAACACACTCGGCGATGAGGTCGTCCTTCGTATCGAAGTGGCGATACAGCGTCATCTTGTTGGTGCCGGCCGACTCGGCAATCGTCTCGACACCGACGCCTTTGACGCCGTGGCGATAGAACAGATCGCGCGCCGTCGCCACGATCCGATCCCGCGGCCGCGAGGTGGCCGGAGCGGTCCGCGCTTCGCTCTCTCCTATTTTAGGCGCCATGGCTTGACACAGGTGTGACCGGTCAGTAACTATTCCGATGTGACTGACCGGTAACACCCTGACAAGACCCTGTCAAGCCGCCGGTCAGCCCTCCGAGGAAAAAGCCGATGACATCGCGTTATGCCGGCCAAACCATCGACGGTCTGCTCAACGACCCCATGACCCAGGCCGTGATGCAGGCGGACCATCTCGATCCGGCGACGGTTCGGGCAATGCTGCACAGCATGGCTCAGCGGCTGCGGACCCTGCCGCACGCCACGGCACCGGCGCGCCCTGCCGCGCTTCGCACCAGCGGGATCTTCAGCCGTCGCACGGCCTGCTGGCCGTGATCGACTTCTTCATCGTCCGGCCGATCTTCGTGTCGGCCATCGCGGTCGTCATGGTGCTGGCGGGAGCGATCGCGTACGTGCTGCTGCCCGTCGCGCAGTTTCCCAACGTGACGCCACCGCAAGTGGTCGTCAGCGCCACCTATCCCGGCGCCAGCGCGCAGGTGGTGGCGGACACGGTCACGACGCCACTGGAGCAGCAGATCAACGGCGTCGAGGGCATGACCTACATGTCCTCGGCCAGCTCCAACGACGGCTCCTCGCGCATCACCATCACGTTCGACGTGGGCTATCCGCTGGCGATCGCCGCCGTGGACGTCCAGAACCGCGTCGCCCAGGCCGCCTCGTCGCTGCCCGCGATCGTCAATCAGGCCGGCGTGACGATCAAGAAGCAGAACCCCAACTTCGTCATGATCATCAACCTCACGTCACCGGACGGCTCGGTCGATCCCGTGACGTTGAGCAACTATGCCTACCTGCAGCTGGTCGACCCGCTCAAGCGGCTGACCGGCGTGGGCGACGTGCAGATGTTCGGTGAGCGACGCTACTCGATGCGCATCTGGCTCGATGCCGACAAGCTCGCCAATCTCGGCATCACGGCCATCGACGTCCAGAACGCCATCGCCGAGCAGAACGTGCAGGTCGCGGCCGGCAAGATCGGCCAGTCGCCGGCGCCGGCCGGCACAAGCTTCGAAGTCCAGGTCAATGCCGTCGGCCGGCTGAGCGACCCGGCCGCGTTCGGCGACATCGTCGTGCGCGCCAATCCGGCCGCCGGTTCCGTCGTGCGCCTGCGCGACGTCGCGCGGATCGAACTGGGGGCGCTGCTCTACAACTCCACCGCCTTCCTCGACAAGGACCCCACCGTCATTGTCGCCATTTTCCAGATGCCGGGCTCGAACGCGCTGGAACTGCAGAAGCGGGTCGAGGACAAGATGAAGGCGCTGTCGGCGCGCTTCCCGCAGGGAATCGCCTACAGCATGCGCTACGACACCACGCGTTTCGTTTCCGCCGCCATGGTGGATGTGCTGAAGACCCTGGGCGAGGCGCTGGTGCTGGTCGTGGCCGTCGTTTTCGTCTTCCTGCAGAGCTGGCGCACCACCATCATTCCGGTCATTGCCATCCCGGTATCGCTGATCGCCACGCTGGTGGTCATGCTCGTCCTGGGTTTCTCGCTCAACATGCTGAGCCTGCTGGGCATGGTCCTGGCCATCGGTCTCGTGGTCGACGACGCCATCGTCGTGGTCGAGAACGTCGAACGCCAACTGGAAGCCGGGCATCCGCCGCTGCAAGCGGCGCGACTGGCGATGAAGGAGGTGACGGGGCCCATCATCGCCACCACGGCCGTCCTGATGGCCGTGTTCATTCCCGTGGCTTTCATCCCCGGCGTGGCCGGCCAGCTCTACAACCAGTTCGCGCTGACGGTGGCGATCTCGGTGGGCATCTCGGCTTTCAACTCGCTGACCCTGAGTCCGGCCCTGGCGGCGGCTTATCTGCGCCATCGGCCGCCCACGCGCTTCGCGCCCTTCGTGTGGTTCAACAAGGGATTTCACGGGCTGGCGCACGGCTACGCGGCATCCGTGCGCGGGCTGGTGCGGCTGCGGTGGCTCCTGATGGGCCTGTTCGCGGCGGGACTGGCCGCCACCTACCTGATATCGACCCGCATTCCGACGGCGTTCCTGCCGGTCGAGGACCAGGGCTATTTCTTCGCCATCGTCCAGCTGCCGGATGGCGCGTCGCTGGAGCGTACCGATGCCGTCACCGCGCACGTGCGGGACACGCTTCTGAAGACACCAGGTGTCGACACGGTCATCGCCATCAGCGGCTTCAACTTCCTGACTTTCGCGAACCAGTCGAACTCGGCGGCGCTGTTCGCCATCCTGAAACCCTGGTCCGAACGGGGCGCGGGCCTCGGCGCCACCGACATCGTCAACGCGGTGCGCCCGACGCTGTTCGGCAATCCCGACGCGCTGGTCCTGGCATTCGAACCGCCATCCATCCAGGGGCTGGGCACGACGGGCGGCTTCGAGTTCCAGGTCGAGGATCTGAGCGGGCGCGGGGCGCGTGCCGTGAACGACGCAACGCAAGCCTTGCTGGTGGAAGCCCGCAAGCAGCCCGAGCTCAACCCGCAGACATTGTTCACGACCTTCTCGACGTCGACGCCGCAATACACGTACGACTTCGACCGCAACAAGGCGAAGCTGCTGGGCCTCAACCTGCCGGATGTCTTCAACACATTGCAGATCTATCTCGGCTCGCTCTACGTCAACGACTTCAATCTCTTCGGCCGCACCTTCCGCGTCACGTTGCAGGCCGACAAAGGATCCCGCGCCGACGCCAGCGACCTGACCCGCCTCTATGTGCGCAATCCGACGGGCGGCATGGTGCCCCTCAGTACGCTCGGTACGTTGAAGCCCGTCGTCGGGCCGGAAACCGTGACGCATTACAACAATTACGGAGCGGCCCTGATCAACGGCAACGCGGCGCCGGGATACAGCTCCGGACAGGCCATCCTGGCGATGCAACGCGCCGCGGCGGCCGCCTTGCCGAACGACTTCAGTTTCGAATGGACCGGAATCACGTACCAGGAGATCAAGGCCGGTTCGGTCGCGGGCCTGGTCTTCGGCGTCGCCATCGTCTTCGTGTTCCTGATCCTGGCGATGCAGTACGAAAGCTGGTCCATGCCGTTCATGGTGCTGCTGTCGGTGCCGCTCGCCCTGTTCGGGGCGCTGACCGCGATCTGGCTGCGCGGCATGCAGATGGACGTCTATTCGCAGATCGGCTTCGTGATGCTGATCGGCCTTGCCGCGAAGAACGCGATCCTGATCGTCGAGTTCGCGCGGCGGCGGCGCGAGGATGGGTTGAGCATCATCGACGCCGCCACGGAAGCCGCGCGGCTGCGCCTGCGGCCGATCCTGATGACCGCGTTCGCTTTCATCCTCGGCGTGATCCCGCTGATGCTGGCGACGGGGGCCGGTGCCGCCAGCCGCCAGTCGCTGGGGACGGCGGTGTTCGGCGGCATGCTGGCCGCCACCATCCTCACGCTCGTCTTCGTGCCGGTGTTCTACGCCCTGATCGAACGCTGGCGGGAAGGCCGCCCGGGAGCCGTGCCCCACGCCAAAGAACCCGGCGGACCACCGCCTTCCGGACCACTGCCCCAGCCGGGCACGGCCGACTAGAGGAACCCATCATGCGCCGCTGGCCCTGGACCATTGTTGCCGCAGGCCTTGCCCTGATGGCCATCGCCCTCATCGCCGCCGTCGGCAGCGATCCCGACCGCCTATCCAGCGTGTTCGGCCACACGGCCACCGCCGCGCCACAGGCGGCGGCGCAGAGCATGCCGGTGCCCGTCACAGCCGTGGTCAAGCGTACGATCCCGATCTATCTCGACTACGCGGCACGCACGGACTCGATCCGCAGCATCACCCTGCAGGCCAAGGTGTCCGGTTACATCCTCAGCCAGGACATCGCCGACGGTGCCGACGTCAAGGAGGGCGATCTTCTCTACCGCATCGATCCGCGCGATTACCGGGCTGCGCTCGACCAGGTCAAGGCGCAGCTGCAGCGCGACATGGCCACCCTGGAGTACACCCGGGGCAGCCTGGAGCGGAACAGCGAGCTGATCAAGACAGGCGCGCTCTCCAAGGACACGTATGCGCAGAGCCTCAGTGCCGCCAAGCAGGCGGAAGCGGCCATCGTTGCCGACCGCGCCGCCATCCAGGCGGCGGAAATCAATCTCGCCTACACCGACATCAGGGCGCCCTTCCCCGGCCGCCTCGGCCGCAACCAGGCGCCGATCGGCACCCTGGTGAATGTCGGCGGCGCGGCGCTCAACACCCTGGTGCAGATCAGCCCCATCTACGTCACGTTCACGCCCAGCGAAGGCGATCTCACGCTGATTCGCCGCGCCGCCGACGCCGGACCCATCACGGTGGAGGTCACCGTACCCGGCGACCCGGGTCCGGCGCGGACGGGAACGGTCACGTTCATCGACAACACGGTCGATCGCGCGACGGGCACCATCACGGCGCGCGCCACCATCGCCAACGCCGATCGCTCGCTGTTGCCGGGCCAGTACGTCAACATCCGCGTGCTGGTCGGCGAGAAGCCCGACACGCTCTTGATTCCGCAGGCGCTGCTGGGGTCGAGCCAGCTCGGCAAGTTTGTCTACGTCATCGATCAGGGCAAGGTTGCCATGCGCATGGTCGAGCTGGGACCGACGCAAGGCCCGCTCGTGTCGGTGATCAAGGGGATCAAGGACAGCGACCAGATCATCAGCGGCAACCTGCAGAAGATCGGACCCGGCATGCCGGTGACGGCGCAGCCACCGAAAGCCGGCAGCTGAGGCAGGGCCGCGATCGCCGGCATCACACCCGGGCCACCGCCGCGCCGCACGCCGCGAGCTTCTCCGCGATACGGTCATAGCCGCGATCGAGGTGATCGAGGCCTTCGAGCACCGTCTCACCGTGGGCGCCCAGCGCGGCGATCACCAGCGCCGCGGCGGCCCGGACGTCGGTGCAGGTGACGGCGGCGCCGTTCAACGCGGCGGCGCCGCGGACCCAGGCGGTCCGGCCGCGCACGGTGATGTCGGCGCCCATCTTGCGCAGCTCGTCGACGTGGCGGAAACGTTGCTCGAAGATGGTTTCGGTGATCGCGCTGGCACCGCCGGCCCGCGCCAGCAACGCCATCACCGGCGCCTGCAGATCGGTGGCAAAGCCGGGATAGGGTTGCGTCACAAAATCGGTGCCGGCGAGGCCGTCGGGCGATCGGCGCGCCACGACACCGCCGTCGACCGGCTCCAGGACGACGCCCGCCGCCGCCAGCACGGGCCCGGCGGCGCCGAGCAGATCCGCCTGCGCATGCCGTAGCAGAACGGCGCCATCGGTGATCGCCGCCGCGCAGGCCAGCGTGCCCATCTCGATGCGATCCGGCATGACGGTATGCACGGCGCCGGTCAGCGGCGCACCGCCCTCGATGACGAGCGTGTGGCTATCGAGGCCGGTGATCGTGACGCCCATGGCCGCGAGACAACGTGCGAGGTCGGCGATCTCCGGCTCGCGTGCGGCGTTGCGGATCACCGTCGTACCGCGCGCACACACGGCCGCCAGCATCAGGTTCTCGGTGGCGCCGACCGATGGCAGCGACAGGCGGATATCGGCACCCTTCAGGCCCGCCGGTGCCCGCGCGTGGATCATGCCGCCGGCGAGATCGATGTGGGCACCCATGGCGCGCAGACCGGCGACGTGGAAGTCGATCCCGCGCAGACCGATGGCATCGCCGCCGGGCATCGGCAGGCGCGCCTCGCCGCTGCGCGCCAGCAATGCCCCCAGCAACAGGACCGACGCGCGCATGCGCGCCACCAGGTCCGTCTCGATCCGGCCGGGCTGGATGCGGTCGGCGCAGATCGTGACGCTGAGCCCTTCGTCCGTGGTCGACCAGCGCAGGTCGGCGCCCAGCCGTTGCAGGAGCGCGGCCAGCACCGCGACATCGAGGCTGGCCGGCACGTTATGCAACGTCACCAGATGCGGCGTCAGGACGGACGAAACCATCAAGGGCAGCACGGCATTCTTGGCGCCGCTGATCGGGTAGGTGCCGGCCAGGGGCCGCCCGCCGCGGATCACGAGCGCCCGTCCGGCCTGCGGTTGCCACCAGGGCGCTGCCGATTGCAGGGACAGTGCGGCCAGATCGGTCATGGCGGTTCCTCTTTCGTACGTGCACTGACTTTCATACTCTTGTACGCGAATAAACAGCCATGCCGATGTTACGCTTCGCCTTCCACACGCCGCTCAAGCCGCTCCATCACCCGACGCCGTCGGGCGACCGGGCCATGGCGCGCGCGCTGGTGGCACTGCTGGAACGGCTGGGCCACACGGTGCAGGCGGTGGATCGCCATGATGCGGACGCCGCACGGGTGGCGATGACGGCCGAGTCACTGCCGGCGGTACAGGCTGCCGGGCGCGCGCGGGCGGCGGCGCTGATCGAGCGCTGGTCGCGGCTGGCGCCCGACGATCCGGACCGCCCCACCGGCTGGTTCACCTACCATGTCTGGTACAAGCGCCCCGACTGGCTGGGGCCTGAGGTGGCCCGCGCGCTGGGGATCCCCTACATCATCGCCGAGGCGTCCTATGCGCCCAAGCGCGCCGGCGGCCCGTGGGACCTCGGCCATCGCGCCACGGCGGCGGCGGTGCGCGCCGCCGATCTGGTCCTGACGCTCAACCCCGACGATGCCGCCTGCCTCGCGCCGCTGCTGGCCTCGCCCCAGGCGATGACCATCGTGCCGCCGTTCCTCGACGCCGAGCCCTGGCACCGCGCCGCCACGGACCGCGCGGCGCCTCGGGCGTCCCTGCGCCAGCGCTTCGGCTGGCCGGCGCAGACGCCCGTGCTGCTGGCCGTCGCCATGATGCGACCGCCCGACAAGGTGGCGTCGTACGGCGTGCTGGCCGCGGCGATGCGCCGGCTGATGGATTGCGACTGGCGTTTGCTGCTGGTGGGGGACGGCGCGGCGCGGGCCGCCGTGGCGGCACTGTTCGCCCCGTTGGGCCCGCGGGTTGCCTTTGCCGGCGCCCAGGCCGCGGACGCACTGCCCGCCCTGTATGCCGGCGCCGATCTCTATGTCTGGCCGGCCATGAACGAGGCCTATGGCATCAGCCTGCTGGAGGCCCAGGCGGCCGGCTTGCCGGTGATCGCCGGACGAACGCGCGGCGTGCCGGCCGTGGTCGCCGACGGCGACACCGGGTTGCTGACCGCGCTGGGCGAGGCCGATGCGTTTGCCGATGGCGTGCGCCGGCTGCTGGACGATCCGGCGCAGCGCGCCATGATGGGCGCCGCTGCGATGGCCCGCATCGCGCGCGACCATGATCTCGCAGCGGCGGCGCGAACCATCGGCGGTGCCATCGATGCGATGCAGGCCCGCCGGGCTGCCGGGAGCACAAACGCATGACCATCGTCGCCTTCCTGCGCCATGGGCCGACGGCGTGGAACGAGAGCAAGCGCCTGCAGGGCATGACCGACGTGCCGTTGTCGGATGCCGGGCGGGCGCAGGTGTCGACGTGGACCGTGCCGCCCGACATGGTGTCGTGGCGCTGGCAGTGCAGCCCATTGGCGCGGGCGCGTGAGACCGCGCGGTTGCTGCGCGCGGGCCGCGATGCCGACCCCGAACCGGCGCTGCGCGAGATGAGCTTCGGTACCTGGGAGGGCTATCGGCTGGCCGACCTGCGCCGCGAATTCGGCGCCGAGATGGAAGGCAACGAGGCGCGCGGTGTCGACCTGGTACCGCCGGGCGGCGAGAGCCCGCGCCAGGTGATGGAGCGGCTGCAGCCGTGGCTGGCGTCGGTGGCACGGGAGGGGCGCAGCACCGTGGCGGTCACGCACAAAGGCGTCATCCGCGTCGTTCTCGCCATGGCCACGGGATGGGATATGAAGGGCCGGCAACCTTTGAAGCTGGACTGGCAATCGATGCACCTCTTCCGCGCCCAGGATGACGGCTCCGTCGTAACGGAACGGCTGAACGTGCCGCTTGTCCTCCCCGGCGACGCCGGGAGGACGTATCCATGACCGGCCGCATTCTGTTCCATGTGCAGCACCTGCTTGGCATCGGACATCTGCGCCGTGCTGCCACCCTGGCGCGCCACTTCGTGGCAGCGGGGCACGACACGGTCCTGACGTCGGGCGGCATGCCGGTGCCCGGGCTCGATATCGGCGGCGCGCGGCTGGTACAGCTGCCGCCGGTCCGCGCAACGGACAAACGGTTCAAGGTGCTGGTCGACAGCAACGACGTGCGGATCGACGACGCGTTCAAACAGCGCCGACTGACGATGCTGCTGGAGACGCTGCGGCAGCATCAGCCCGACCTGGTGATCACCGAGCTGTTTCCGTTCGGCCGCCGCCAGCTGCGCTTCGAACTGGTGCCCCTGGTCGAGGCAGCGCGGGCGCTGCCGCGGCGGCCGCTGGTGGTGTCGTCGGTCCGCGACATCCTGGTGCGCTCGCCCAAGCCGGAGCGGGTCGACGAGATGGTCGACCTGTTCGAACGCCACTTCGATGTCGTCATGGTGCATGGCGACCCGGCTTTCATACCGTTCGCCAGCACCTTCCCGCGCTGGCGCGACATCGAGGATCGCACGGTCCATACCGGCTATGTCATCGACGGCTTGCCGGCACCCGAGGCCTCGACGCAGATCGGCCGCGACGAGGTACTGGTGTCGGCCGGCGGTGGTGCCGTCGGCGCATCGCTGCTGCAGACCGCACTTGCCGCGCGGCCGCTCAGCCGGCTGCGCGAGCGGCGCTGGCGTTTCCTGTGCGGCCCGGCGATGCCCGCGCCCGATGTCGCGGCACTGCGGACCGCGGCCCAGGCGGCCGGTGACGGCGTGATCATCGAACCCGCCCGGCGCGATTTCACCACCTTGCTGCGCAACGGCACCTTGTCGATCTCGCAGGGCGGCTACAACACCATGATCGAAACCCTGTCGGTGGCGGATCGGGCCGTGATCGTGCCTTATGCCGGCGGGCTGGAGACCGAGCAGGAGCTGCGGGCGGAACTTCTCGCCGAGCGCGGCGTCTTCCAGATGGTTCCCGAGGCCACATTGTCGCCGGCCGCGCTGGCCACCGCCATCGACAACGCCATGGACAGCCCCTCCATCCGCACGTTCCCGCGCATCGACGCCAACGGCATCGACAAGACGCTGGCGCTGGTGGCGCAGTGGCTGAAGGAGAAGCGATGATAGGGACTGCGCCGCCGACACTTCGCCCCGCGAGAGCGGGAAGCGTGCCCCGATGACTGTCTGGGCACTCCTCGACGACGAGCTGGCGCACTGGGCCGACAGCGGGCGCACGGCCACGCTGTGGTGGCGCGACGACGATGCAGTTGCGGCGACGGCGGCGCTGGATCGTCTGCTGGCGATGCGCGCCGCCTACGATCTGGGCCTGGCGCTAGCCGTCGTCCCGGCGACCATGGACGCCTCGCTGGCGGCGCGCCTGCAGGACGAGCCGGCATCGGTCGCCGTCCTGCAGCACGGCTACGCCCACCAGAACCATGCCGCTGCCGGCGAAAAG
Organism: Reyranella sp. CPCC 100927; assembly: GCF_007859315.1. Classification (GTDB taxonomy): domain Bacteria; phylum Pseudomonadota; class Alphaproteobacteria; order Reyranellales; family Reyranellaceae; genus Vineibacter. The sequence goes on along the minus strand of NZ_VOHA01000023.1, from coordinate 20,466 downwards.
AGCGTCGAGCTGGGCCCGCACCGGCCGGCGCCGGTCGTGATCGGCGAACTGGGCACCGGCCTGATGGCGCTGTCACAAACTTTCGGCGCGCGCTTCCTGCCGGTCATGGTGCCGCCGTGGAACCGCATCGCGCCGGCTCTGGTTCCGGTGCTGCCGGAGATCGGCTTTCGGGCCCTGTCGACCTATACCGCGAGAACACGTGTAGAACCCGTGCGCGGCCTGCTGCAGGTCAACACGCATGTCGGCCCGATCGGCTGGCGCCCCCGCCGGGGCTTCCTGGGCGACGAACAGATCATCACGACGCTGGTCGACGCGTTGCGCGCCCGGCGCGACGCAGCGGCGACGTCGCCGGTTGCCGACGAGCCCACCGGGATGCTGACCCACCACCTGGTGCATGACGAGGACATCTGGACATTTCTCGATCGGCTCTGGAACCGATTGCGAGCCCATCCGGCAGTCCGCATAGTGCAGCCTGCAGCGATTTTCGGGTCCTGATGATGGTTTTTCGCCTTATTTCATTTTGCCTGGCACCGCTTCGCTCATGAGCATGACACTGCGTTATGCCCGTCCGGCGCTGTATGCCGACTATGCGCGCGCCGCCGTCGGTGTCGCGGTCTGCTTCCTGCCGATGTTGTTCGTGGCCCGCAATACTGTCACACTGATTTTAGCTGCGCTCGGTGTGCTGTTCCTGTTGTTCGGTGCCCGGACCGCTCTTCGGCATGCGACGGAGATCGTGGCCGACGAATCGGGTGTTGCGGCGCAGGGGCCGTTCGGCGGCAGGATCGCGTGGGACAGGCTTGAGCGGCTCAAGCTCGCCTACTATGCGACCCGCCGCGACCGGAAGGGAGGGTGGATGCACATGACGTTGGCGGGCGAGGGCCGGACCTTGCGGCTCGATTCGTCCCTCGACGGCTTCACCGATGTCGTGCGCATGGCCGCCCGGGCCGGCGTTGCCAACCACCTCGAGATCAGCGACGCGACCCGGGCCAATTTCGCCGCGCTGGATATCGCCATTCCCGCCGCCGCGGCGGAGACGACGGCATGAGCGCGCTGCTGCGGGTCGAGAACCTCAAGGTCTATTTCCGTGTGCACGACGGCATCCTGAAGGCCGTCGACGGCGTCGACTTCACCATCAAGCCGGGCGGCACCGTCGCCCTGGTGGGCGAGTCCGGCTCCGGCAAATCGGTGTGCAGCCAGGCCATCATGGGGCTGTTGCCCAAGGCGGCCAAGATCACCGGCGGCTCGATCCTGTTCCGCGACTCCGGCGGCAACGGCCCGATCGACATCGCCAAGCTCGATCGCAACGGCCCGGAGATGCGGCGCATCCGCGGCGGCCGCATTTCCATCATCTTCCAGGAGCCGATGACCTCGCTGTCGGCCCTGCACACGGTCGGCGACCAGATCGGCGAGGCCGTACAGCTGCACGGCACCCAGCTGTCCGACATGCGCACCATCGGCGACCAGGTGGAGGCGATGGCCGAGCAACGGCCGACGGCGGCAGGCAAGAAACTCGACCGCAAGCAGGCGCTGGAGGTCACCGAGCAGATGCTGCGCATGGTCGGCTTCCCCGACCCCAAGCGCGCGCTGCGCACGTTTCCGTTCGAGCTGTCGGGTGGCCTGCGGCAACGCGCCATGATCGCCATGGCGCTGGTGTGCAAGCCGGCGCTGCTGATCGCCGATGAGCCGACGACGGCGCTGGATGTCACCATCCAGGCACAGATCCTGAAACTGATGAAGGATCTGCAGGCCGAGCTCGGCATGGCCATGCTGATGATCACGCACGACCTGGGCGTGGTCGCCAACGTCGCCGAGGAAGTCGTGGTGATGTATCGCGGCCGCGTGGTCGAGAGCGGCGGCATCGCCGACATCTTCCGCCAGGCCGAGCATCCCTACCTGAAGGCGCTGCTCAATGCCGTGCCGCGTTTCGGCATGGCCGACGACGAACGGCTGGTGCCGATCCGCGAGATCAAGCCGGCGACCGGCCATCTGCTGGCCGAGAAGAAGCCCGTCGCGCCAACCGGCGGTTATGACCCGGCCGCACCCGTGCTGTCGGTGCGCCACCTGCACAAGACCTACGCCATCAAGAAGGCCGATACGCTGTTCGAAGCGTTGTGGGGCGCCGGCCGCACGCGCACGGTGCACGCCGTCAACGACGTCAGCTTCGACGTGCGGCGCGGCGAGTGCCTGGGCCTGGTCGGCGAAAGCGGCTGCGGCAAAACCACGCTGAGCAAGATCTTGATGCGCGCCATCACCGCCGACCAGGCGATGTCGGATCAGGGCGGCGGCGTCGTGTACGACGACTGGGGCCGCAAGATCGACGTGCTGGCGCTGCGCAACCACCAGCTGATCGAATTCCGCCGCAAGCTGCAGTTCATCTTCCAGGATCCGTTCAGCTCGCTCAATCCGCGCATGACCGTGTTCGACATCATCAGCGAGCCGCTGGTGATCCACCGCGTCGGCGATGCGGCGCACCGGCGCGAGATGGTCGGCGAGCTGATGGAACTGGTCGGACTCGACCGGCGGCATCTCAACCGCTATCCGCATTCCTTCTCCGGCGGCCAGCGCCAGCGCCTGGGCATTGCGCGCGCGCTGGCGCTGCGACCCGACATGGTGATCTGCGACGAGCCGGTGTCGGCGCTCGACGTCTCGATCCAGGCCCAGATCCTCAACCTGCTGCGCGACCTGCAGGACCGGCTCGGCCTCACCTACCTGTTCATCTCCCACAACCTGGCGGTCGTCGACTACATCGCCGACCGCATCGCGGTGATGTGCGCCGGCCGGCTGGTCGAGCTGGCGCCCGGCAACGAGCTGTTCCGCAATCCCGTGCACCCCTACACGCGCGCGCTGGTCACCGCCGTGCCCGAGCCCGATCCGTCGAAGAAGCTCGACCTCAGCGCCTTGATGGAAGGCAAGGCGTCGATTCCCGCCGAGTGGCCGGTCCCGTTCCGCGACGACGGCAGCGCGCCGCTCGACTGGCTCGACCTCGGCAACGGTCACTTCGTGCGCGCCGCACCGAGCCTGCTGGGCGCGGAGAAGGCGGCATGACGGCGTGGCGTTCCCCGCCGGCGCGCCGATTGCAGCGCCTGGTCGTGGCGGTTGCCGTCGGCCTGGCGCCGTGCGCACCCGCGGCGCTGGCTGACGATGCGTGCCCGGCGATCCGGGACGTGGCCGACAGCGCCGCCCGCGTTCCCACGCTGCAGGAGACGCCGCTGCTGGCCGAGCGCGTCAGCGCCGGCAAGCTCCCCCCGATCGCCGAGCGCCTGCCGCGCGAGCCGCTGGTGGTCGACCGCTTCGCCGGCGCGGACGGCCCTGGTCGATCCGGCGGCGAGCTGGTCACCCTGATGGCCATCGCGCGCGAAGTCCGCATGATGGTGGTCTACGGCTACGCCCGCCTGGTCGTGTTCGACGACCGGCGCCACCTGCACCCCGACCTGCTGCAGGACGTCGACGTCCAGGACGGCCGGATCTTCACGCTGAAGCTGCGCGCGGGCCACAAATGGTCCGACGGTGCGCCGTTCACCACGGAAGATTTCCGCTACTTCTGGGAGGACGTGGCCAACAACGCCGAGCTGAGCCCGACCGGCCCGCCGCTCGAAATGCTGGTCGACGGCAAGCCGCCCAAGATCGAGATCATCGATGCAACGACGATCCGCTACAGCTGGGATAGGCCCAACCCCTATTTCCTGCCGGCGCAGGCGCGGCCGGCACCGCTGTTCATCTTCCGGCCAGCGCACTACCTGAAACAGTTCCATGCCAAGTATGCCGAGCCAGCCGATCTCAAGAAGAAGATCGATGCCCTGCGCCAGCGCAACTGGGCCTCGCTGCACAATCGCATGGATGACATGTACCGCAACGAGAACCCCGACCTGCCCTCGCTGCATCCGTGGATCGTCGAAACGCGGCCGCCGTATCAGCACCGCATCACGTTCGTGCGCAACCCCTACTATCACCGCGTCGATGTTCGCGGCACGCAGTTGCCCTACATCGACCGCGTCCATATGAACCTGGTGTCGCCCAGCCTCATCCCGCTGAAGGCCGGATCAGGCGAAAGCGACCTGCAGGCCCGCTACCTGCGCTTCGACAACTACACGTTCCTGCGCCAGGGCGCCAAGCAGTTCGGCTTCGAGGTGCGGCTGTGGGAGACCGGCCTGGGTGCCCACCTCGCACTCTATCCCAACCTCAACTACGCCGAGCCGGTGTGGCAGGCGGTGCTGCGCGAGCCCAATGTGCGCCGCGCGCTGTCGATGGCCATCGACCGCGAGGAGATCAACGAGATCCTCTATGTCGGCATGGCGACACCGTCGAACAACACGGTGCGCCCGGAGTCGCCGCTGTACAAGAGCGAGTACCGCAGCAAGTACACCCAGCTCGACTACAAGGAAGCCAACCGTGTCCTCGACAAGGTGCGCTTCACCATGCCCGACGGCAAGGAAGGCGGCCTCAACAAGCGCAACGGACGCGGCGTACGCCTGCTGCCCGACGGCCGGCCGATGATCATCGTGCTGGAGACGGCTGGCGAAAGCACCGAGGAAACCGACGTGCTGCGCCTGGTGGCCGACAGCTGGAAGAAGATCGGCGTCGAGCTGGTGACCCGGCCGCAGACCCGCGAGATCCTGCGTGGGCGAATCTATAGCGGCGAGACGATGATGACGATCTGGAGTGGGCTGGAGAACAGCCTGCCCGACGCGCGCTCCAATCCGTCGGAACTGGCGTGCCTGTCGCAAGCGGTGCTGTGGTGCCCCAAGTTCGGCCAGTACCGCGAGACCGGCGGCAAGTCGGGTGAGTCGATTCCGGCCAGCCTCGCCATGGTGAAGGAACTGAGCGAGCTTGCCGAAAAATGGAGCCGCACGGCCGACTGTCGCGAGCAGGAGCGCATCTGGCACCGCATGCTGCAGATCCACGCCGACTTCCAGTACACGATCGGCGTCGTCACCGGCGTCAAGCAGCCGGTCGTGGTGGCATCCAAGCTCAAGAACGTGCCGCGGGAGGCGGTCTACAGCTGGGAGCCTTACGCGTTTTTTGGCGCCTACCGGCCCGACAGCTTTTGGCTGGAGGAGAAGAAGTGACAGTGCCGGCAGCCTCGATCGTCCGTGACGGCGCAGCCCGCGCGCCGCGGGAGCAGCGATAGTGCTGCGCTACGTCGCCAAGCGATTCCTGATCATGGTGCCCACCCTGGTCATCATCAGCTTTCTGGTGTTCTTCATCATCACGTTGCCGCCCGGCAACTGCGTGACGGCGCAGATCGACGAGATCCTCTCCAGCGGCGGCTCCAACGCCATGGAGAAGGTGAAACAGCTCGAGCAGCTCTACGACCTCGACAAGTCGTGGTGGCAGCGCTACGCGATCTGGGCCAGCGGCGCGCTGACCTGGGATTTCGGCCTGTCGTGCCAGGACAACCAGCCGGTATCGCAGCTGATCGGCGAGCGCATCGCGCTCACCATGGTGATGGAAATCTCGACCATCATCTTCATCTGGGTGGTCTCGTTCATCATCGGCGTCTACGCCGCCACCCATCAATACCGGCCGGGCGACTACATCGCCTCCTTCATCGGCTTCATTGGCCTCGCGACGCCCAATTTCCTGCTGGCGCTGGTGCTGCTCTATGTCGGCAAGCGCTATTTCGGCGTCTCGGTCGGCGGCCTGATGGACCCGCAATACATCGACCAGCCGTGGAGCTGGGAGAAGGTGCGCTCCGTGCTGGAGCACCTGATCATCCCGGTGGTCGTGATCGGCACCGCCGGCACCGCCGGCATGATCCGCCGCCTGCGCGCCAACCTGCTGGACGAACTGCAGAAGCAGTATGTCACGACCGGCCGGGCCAAGGGCCTGCCGCCGATGAAGCTGCTGATCAAGTATCCGCTGCGCCACGCGCTCAATCCGTTCGTCTCCGACATCGGTCACATCCTGCCCGAGGTGATCTCGGGCTCGGTGATCGTCTCGGTCGTCCTGTCGCTGCCGACGACCGGCCCGATGCTGCTGAATGCGCTCAAGACACAGGACACCAACCTGGCGGCCACGTTCCTGCTGTTCGTCGCGGTGCTGACCGTCATCGGCACCTTGATCTCCGACCTGCTGCTGGCGGTGCTCGATCCACGCATCCGCCTGCAGGGCGGGCGGGAGAAGTAACATGGACGACGCGAGACAGGTCCCGCGCGCCAACGCGGACGCCACCACGCCGCCGCCCCACTTCGTCTCGAAGGAGCCGTGGGATCCGTACGTCGCCGAGAAGCTGACGGCGGAACAGGAACGCTTCTACATGGCCGGCCAGTGGAAGCTGATGTGGTGGCGCCTGCGCCGCCACAAGCCGGCGGTGATTTGCGGCGGCTTCCTGCTGTTCATGTACCTGACGACGCTGATCAGCGAGATCATCGCGCCCTACGATCAGCACACCCGCCACATCAAGCACATCTTCGCGCCGCCGCAGGGCATCCACCTGTTCCACGAGGGCAGCTTCGTCGGGCCGTTCACCTACGGCTACAGGATGGCGCGCGATCCCGACACCCTGCAGCGCGTCTACACACCCGACAAGAGCCAGATCAACCCGATCCGCTTCCTCTGCCTGGGCGAAACCTACGAGTTCTGGGGCCTGTTCGAGGGCAGCTTCCATCTGGTGTGCCCGGGCCAGAACGGCACGCTGTTCCTGCTGGGGACCGACCGGCTGGGGCGGGACATGTTCTCGCGCATCGTCTACGCGGCGCGCATCTCGCTCACGGTCGGCCTGTTCGGCATCGCACTCAGCTTCGTGCTGGGCCTGGTGATCGGCGGTATCGCCGGCTACTATGGCGGCTGGATCGACAACGTCATCCAGCGCGCCATCGAGATCATCAAGAGCTTCCCGCATCTGCCGTTGTGGCTCGCCCTGTCGGCGGCGCTGCCGGTGACATGGTCGCCCCTGCTGATCTATTTCGGCATCACCATCATCCTCGCCCTGCTCGACTGGCCCGGCCTGGCGCGCGCCGTGCGCTCCAAGCTGCTGTCGCTGCGCGAGGAGGACTTCGCCACGGCGGCGGCGCTGATGGGCGCCTCGCCGCAGCGCATCATCGGGCGCCACCTGATCCCGAGCTTCATGAGCCACCTGATCGCGTCGGCGACACTGTCGATCCCGTCGATGATCCTGGCCGAGACGGCGCTCTCGTTCCTCGGCCTGGGCCTGCGGCCGCCGATCACGTCGTGGGGCGTGTTGCTGAACGAGGCCACCGACATCAATGTCGTTGCCGTCAACTGGTGGCTGATCCTGCCGGTCATCCCGGTGATCTTGGTGATCCTGTCGTTCCAGTTCTTCGGCGACGGCCTGCGCGACGCCGCCGATCCCTATCACTGAGACGTGCGCCGTTTTCCCACCGCCGCGCTGTCGCGCCGCCACCTGCTGATCGGCGGCGCCCTGGGGGTGGCGGCCGCGTCAGCCGGCGGCCGCGTGCTGGCGCAGCCCCGGTTCGACCGCAACCCGTTCGGCCTCGGCGTGGCGTCCGGCGATCCGGCACCGGACGGCTTCGTGATCTGGACCCGCGTGATGGCCGACCCGCTGTCTCTGGCGCCGCTCGCTGCCGACGCGTACCCGCTGATCTACCAGATCGCTGACGACCCCGACTTCAAACGCATCGTGCGCAGCGCCGAGGTCCTGGCCCTGCCGCAAGAGGCGCACACCGTGCACGTCGTGCTGCGCGACCTGCAGCCCGGGCGCGACTACTGGTATCGCTTCCGGCTCGATCCCGACCATATCAGTCCGGCCGGCCGGGCACGCACCGCACCGGCACCCGGCGCCGCGGTGGACCAGCTCGACCTGGTGGTCGCCTCCTGCCAGCACTACGAGGGCGGCTACTACGGCGCCTGGCGGGACGCGACTCGCGACCGCGACCGGCCGCTGGATGCGATCCTGTTCCTGGGCGACTACATCTACGAAAGCCACGGCGGGGGCCGGCCGGGCCGGCAGCACCACGTCGAGGACAACCCGGTCACGCTCGACGATTTCCGGCGCCGCTATGCGCTCTACAAGTCCGATCCCGACCTGCAGGCAGCGCACGCCGCGGCACCATGGCTCGCGATCTGGGACGACCACGAGGTCGAGAACGACTACGCCAACGAACAGTCCCAGCACTTGATGGATCGCACGGCATTCCTCGCTCTGCGCACCGCGGCCTATCGCGCCTGGTGGGAGCACATGCCCGTCAGTCCGGCGCTGCGACCCGATCGGCCCGATGCCAGACTCTATCGCCGCGTGCGGTTCGGCGACCTGGCGCGCATCGACCTGCTGGACGGCCGCCAGTACCGCCATCCGCAACCCTGTCCGCGCCCCGGCAGCGGTGGCTCCAACCTGGTCGGCCCGGACTGCGCCCTACGCCTCGATCCGGCGCTCAGCATGCTGGGGCTGGCCCAGGAGCGATGGCTCTATGATGGCTTCCGCGACGGCGGCGCGCGCTGGAGCCTGATCGGCAACCAAACCCTGATGGCACCGCTCGATTTCCAGATCGGCGCCGGCGCGTTGTGGCGCACCGACCAGTGGGATGGCTATCCGGCGGCCCGCGCGCGGCTTTACGACGCGATGCGCGCGACGCGGCTGTCCAACCCGATCGTGCTGACGGGCGACTTCCACGCCCACATCGTCGGTGACCTGTTTGACGACGCCAACGGTTCAGCCGTCGCTTCCGAGTTCGTCGGTAGCTCGATCTCCTCGGGCGGCATACCACGCGACGATGCCTGGTTCGCCGCCCGGCTGGCGGAAAATCCGCACCTCAAGCTGTTCAACAACCGCTATCGCGGCCATCTCGCCATCCGCATGACGCCCAAGAGCCTGGTCGCCGACCTGCGGGTCATCGACGACGTGCACGACCGATTCAGTCAGGGACGCACCCTGGCGCGCTTCGCCGTCGACAACGGCAAGCCGGGCGTCATTCCTGTTTAGCCGGCGATCGCCAGGTCGATGGCGCGGCGCAGCAATACCATCGTCGCCTCCGATGTAAAGAAACCGGCGTGCGCCGTCAGCGTGACGTTCCCCAGCGCGATCAGCGGATCACCCGGCGGCGGCGGCTCGGGATCGAACACGTCGATGGCAGCGTGGCGGATCCGATCGGCAGCCAGGTATTCGACCAGCGCCACCTGATCGACGACAGCGCCGCGCGCCGTATTGATCAGGATGGCGCCCGGCTTCAGGCGCGCCAGCCGCTCGCGATTCATGAATCCGCGCGTGTCGTCATTGAGTGACAGGTGCAGGCTGACGACATCGGCCCGCTGCAGAAGTTCATCGAGGGCGACCATGGGCACGGGCGCATCGGTGAGGGTCGTTCGGTTCCAGGCGATGACATCCATGCCGATACCGCGGCCCAGCCGCGCCATCTCGCGGCCGATCCCGCCCATGCCGACAAGGCCCAGGGTCTTGCCGAAGAGCTGCATGCCTTCCGACGGCACCCAGGTGCCGGTGCGCATCGCGCGGTCCATCTTCGTCGTCTGCCGGGCCGCGGCAAACATCAGCCCGATCGCGTGCTCGGCGACCGTGATGTCGCCATAGCCGCTGATGGTCGAGACCTTGATGCCGAGATCCTTGGCCGCCGCCAGGTCGATGTAGCTCGCCGCGCCGGTGCCGAGGAAAACGATGTGGCGCAGCTGGCCGCAGCGCTGCAGCAGTTCGCGGGGGAAATACGTGGCATCGACGATACAGGTGTCATGGTCGGCAAGGATCACCGGCACCTGCTCGGCCGCGAACGGCACCATGTTGACGGCGATCGCCGGATCGGTATCCCGGCATACCAGGCGCCACAGCCGCAGCAGATCGGGGGTCGCATCGATGAAGATGGTGCTGGACATCTAGTCCCTCGCAGTGGGGGTTGCGCGCCGATCCTCCAGGATCAGGTCGGCTGCCTTCTCGCCGATCATGATGATGGGTGCGTTGGTGTTTCCCGACACGAGGCTCGGCATGATCGACCCGTCGGCGATCCTCAGGCCCTCGACGCCCCGTACCCGTAGGCGGGTATCGACAACCGACGCGGTATCATTTCCCATGCGGCAGGTCCCGACAGGGTGAAAGATCGAAACGGCATATTCCCGCACCCAGTCCAGGATGTCAGCATCGCTGTCGATCGTCGGCCCCGGTGCCAGTTCGCGCACGATGAAGGGCTTCAGCGCTGCCGCAGCGGCGAGGCGCCGCGAGAGGCGAACAGATGCCACCTGGACCTGCCGGTCATGGTCGGCGGCAAGGTAGTTCGGTTGGATCGCCGGTGGTTGCGCCGGATCGGCGGTTCTCAGCGTCACGCGTCCCCGACTCTGCGGCCGAAGCTGGCAGATCGACGCCATGAAGGCCGGGAAACGATCGAGTCCTCGCCCTGGTGACGACGCACTGAACGGCAGGATATGAAACTGGATGTCGGGACGATCCACCGCCGGCGTGCTGCGCGTGAAGATGGCGACCTGGCCGGCGCTCATGGTCATCGGCCCGCGCCGCCGCAGCCCGTAGTCGAGCGCGATGGCGAGCTTGCGCCAGACATCATTGACGTCGTTGTTGAGCGTGGGGCGTGAGCAGAGATACGTGTTCCTGACCTGCAGGTGATCCTGGAGATTTTCACCAACCTCATGGGACGCCTGCCGGACGGCGATACCAAGCCGCGCGAGTTCATCCGGCCGACCAATGCCCGAGAGCTCAAGAATCTGCGGCGAACCCACGGTTCCGGCGCACAGAACCACCTCGCCCTCGGCGCGCGCGACGGCCAATCCATCCGACTGCCGGATGATCACGCCGCACGCCCGCCTGCCGTCGAGGGTGAGGCGTTCAACGCTGGCATCCGTGATGATCGTGAGGTTCGCACGCTGTCGCGCGGGCCGCAGATAGGCCACCGCGGCACTGCAGCGCAATCCGTTGCGCATTGTCAGCTGGAAGTACCCCGCGCCCTCCTGGCTGCTGCCGTTGAAGTCGCCATTGGCAGGGATCTGAAGTTCCTGCGCTGCCGCGACATAGGCATCGCACAGTGCGCGGCGGTGGCGCATGTTCGAGACCGCCAGCGGCCCGCCGACACCATGGTAATCGTCGGCACCACGTTCCTGGTCCTCGGCCTTCTTGAAGTACGGCAGCACGTCGGCAAACGACCACCCGGCGCAGCCGTGCTGCTGCCAGGTGTCGTAATCGGCGGCCTGGCCGCGAATGTAGACAAGGCCGTTGATCGAGCTGGTTCCGCCCAGGACTTTGCCGCGCGGCCAGCGCAACCGCCGGCCGTTGAGGCCGGGAACGGGCTCGGTTTCATCGCACCAATCCGTGCGTTTGTTGCCGATGGTCTTGAAGTAGCCGGCCGGAATATGGATCCAGGGGTAGGTGTCCCGCCCGCCGGCTTCCAACAGCAGCACCTTGTTGCGCGGATCGGCAGAGAGGCGATTGGCCAGCACGCAACCCGCCGAGCCGGCGCCGACGACGATGTAATCGAACGTGCCGATCGGTTTCATGGCGAGGCCTCGGCCGATCCGCGTTGTGCGATCACATGCGCCAGCAAATCCACATCCGCCGCACAGGAGTCCCAGCGACAGACGAACCGCACGACATCGTCCGGATAGCGATGAAAGAGCGCCACGGACTCAAGGCTGCGCACCACGGGCGGCGGCATGTATGCAAACACCTCGTTGGCTTCGACCGGCGCGACGAGCGGGATGTCGGTATCTGCAAGACGGCCTGCGAGGCGCGCACTCAACGCATTGGCATGCGATGCGAGGTGACGATAGAGATCGTTCTCGACATAGGCCGCGAGCTGCGCAGCGGCATAGCGCATCTTGGAGAAGGTCTGGCCGGCACGCCGCAAGCGGAACGCCAGCGGCACCCCGAACCGCCGATCAAACGCGATGATCGCGTCGGCGTTCATTCCGCCATTCTTGGTCACGCCGAAGGAAAGGATGTCGACGCCACAGCGCCATGTCGCGTCGGCCAGCGAGCAGCCCAGCGCGGCAACAGCGTTCGCCAGCCGCGCTCCATCCATATGAATGCGCAGGCCATGATCCTTGGCAATCGCACAAAGCTCGGCCAGCACGTCGAGCGCGTAGACCGTACCGAGGTCGGTCGGCTGCGTGAGGGACAGGGCCGCCGGTTGGACGCGGTGGGGCTGGCCCATACCGGCACGGTCCAACGCCCGGCGCAGCTCGCTGGGGTCAATCCGGCCATCCGGGCCAGGCACCGGAACGATCTTGGCGCCACCCGTGAAGAATTCCGGCGCACCGCATTCCGACACGTTGATATGCGCGGTCGGGTGGCAGAGCACCGCACCATAGGGCGGCGTCAGGACCGAGAGCGCGACCGCGTTGGCCGCGGTCCCGGTTGCCACGGGAAAGACCGCGACGTCAGCATCGAATGCCTGCGCATAGATGTGCGCGAGGCTCTTGGTGAACGGATCGCGGCCATAGCCGTCGGCTGTGTCGGCGTTGACACGCATGACAGCAGACATGATCTGCGGCGCAACCGCACCGACATTGTCGCTGCGGAAGTCGAGGGACGGCATCGTCGGACTCAGGCAGTGGGAAGCAGCCAGTCGTTGACATGCACCTCGGCGATTTCAACGAATTCCGGCATCTCAAGAAGATAGTCGGGGTCCTTCTCGAGCGGCCACACCCGGCGGACGTCACCCCGGTCGCTGTGCATCGCCGCCATGGCCTCCATCGAGGGCCAGTAGGAGATCACGGTGAATTCGGCGACATCTCCGACGATCTTGCGGAACAGCTGGACGCCGAGATTACCCGGCTTACGCTCGATCGGCATCACGCCGTGCTCGTAGCTGTAGCGCAGGTATTCGTCGGCGTGCGCCGCCCGGGTGCACCCGCGCCAGATGCGCGCGATGAGTGTCTTGCCCTGCGAGCCGGAAGCGAGAATCTCCTGCTTGCCCGCAAGCGACGTGACGAACGGCATGGCCGGTCTCCTATGATGGCAGCGGTTGGGGGTTATCGGATCAGCGCCAGGCTGAACCAGGGGAACAGGCAGAGGATGACGAGGACCGCACAGGTGGCGAGACAGAACGGCAGCGCCGCCATGAAGATATCGCCCGGTTTCATCTCGGCAGCTTGCGCGGCAACAAAGAGCGCGATCCCGACCGGCGGCGACACCAACCCGAGGACAAGATTGATGCAGACGACGACGCCGAAATGGACCGGATCAATGTGGTAGACCTGGGTGGCGATCGGAAAGAGGATCGGTACCACCATGATCAGGCCGGGCACGCCGTCGATCACCGTACCGATCACGAGCAGAACGACCATGACCAGCAGCATGAAGCTGATCGGGCCGGTCGCGACTCCCTCGATCCATGACGATACCGTCTGCGGCACATTTCCGTAGATCAGTACCCAGGTGAACACGTTTGCCGCCGCGACCAGGAACAGGATCAGCCCTGTGTTGAGACCGGTGTTCAGGAGCATCAGGCGCAGGTCCGCCCACGCGAGCTTGTGGCCGTAGTAACGGCCCGCGAGGTAGGCCGCGATGACGGCCAGCGCCGCCGATTCCGTGGGCGTGGCGAGGCCGCTCATGATGCCGCCGATCATGACCAGCGGGATGGCCAGCGCGGGCAGGCCGCTGACCAGGGCGCGGCCACGCTCGCGCCAGCGCAGGCGCGGCTCGCGCGGCAGGTCCCGGACGAAGCCGATGACCCAGATCACGCCCATCAGGGCTGCGGCCAGCAGGATGCCGGGCAGGATACCCGCGATCAGCATGTCGCCGATCGAAACCTGGGTCATGACGCTGTACACGACGAACATCAGCGACGGCGGAATGATCGGGCCGAGCAGGCCGGCAACCGCCGTCAGCGCCGCGGCAAACGGCTTGTCATAGCCGCGACGCACCATCTCGGGGATGATCATGCGGCCCATGATGGCGATCTGGGCGGAGGCCGAACCGAGGATGGCCGACAGGATCGCGTTGGCGATCACGTTGATATAGGCGAGACCGCCCTTCACCGGCCCCAGGCAGGCCGCCGACATGTCGAGCAGACGCTGCGTGACGCCACCCTTGTTCATGATCTCGCCGACGAGAAGAAACAACGGGAACGCCATCAGGCCGTACGAGTCGATGCCGCCGTAGAGCTGCTGCAGATAGGAGTTCATGAGGGCCGGGCTGTTCGTCGCGAAGGCGAACACGATCGCCGACAGCAGGAGCACGATCGCGATCGGCACGCCGACCATCATGAAGACGAAGAACGATGCGGTTGTCGCCATTGCGGTACGTGCCTCAGGACACGGCAACGTCGGCGTCGGACGGCGCCCGATCTCCGGATGTGTCTGCCGCGCCGCCCTGCGCGATCTCGATCAGGTTCGCCGCGCCGTGGACGATCATGCTGAACGCAAACCAGGGCAGGATCAGATAGAACCAGAACTTGGCAACACCCAGCGTCTGGGTTTGCTCCATGTAGACAAAGTTCTGCGTGGCCGCGGCGAACGCGCCGAGGTCAAAGCCGGCACGCGCGAGCGCAACGGGATCGAACCATTGCCAGGCGAGCCACAGGAGAAAGACGCACAGCGCCAGGCAGATCAGGCGGACCAGCACCAGCAGCGCCCGCACGAGCGGTGAGGGCAACACATCGAGCAGAGTCGTGACCGAGAAATCGGCGCGCTGCCGCGCCATCTGCGAGGCGCCCGCGAACGAGGCGAGGACCATCGTCTGGATCGCAGCCTCGTCGGCCCAGTATTGCGACCATCCGACGGCGCGGGTCACCATGTTGACCGTGATGATCAGCACCAGCAATCCGGTGAGGGCCACCACGAACGCCCGCTCGCATCGGGAGAGATGGGCGCTGAGCGTGAGGATGATGTTCGACATGGGCCGCGACCACCGCCATGCATCGCCGATGGCGGGTCAGGCAGCGGCAGCGATATCGCGCAACTTGCGCAGCGACGGTGCTTTCGCCGTCCACATCTTGTCCCATTCGGCAACGGCGTTTCCGAAGAAACCGGCACCGACGTCGCGCACCTGGAGCCTGGTTCCGCGCAGCGTGGCGAAGTAGCTCTTTTCCTGGGCGACGACCGTATCGAGAAGCCGGTCGAAGGCCTTGCCCACGACCCGTTTGATGAGGCTCTGGTCGTCCGGCGCGATACCGTCCCAGATGCGCTTTGATGCCACCGGCACGGCACCCAGCAGGCTGTGGTTGGTGACCAGCATCGTGCGCAGGTGATCGTAGAAGCGGTTGGTCACACAGCCGTCGGCATCCATATCGATGGCGTCGATCTGGCCGTTGGCCAGCGCGCTATAGACCTCGGAGAACGTGATCGGCGTCGGCGCCGCGCCCAGGATCGAATAGAAGTCGCGGAAGGGCGGCGACGGGATGATCCGCATCTTCTTGCCCTTGAGGTCGGACACACTGGCGATGGTGTCGCGCGCGTACATGTGGCGCATGCCCGACATGCCGTAGCCCAATCCAACCAACCCGACACGCGACAGACCCTGGAGCATGGCGGTGGCTTCGGCCGTCCGCAGCAGCCGGGCCGCCTGATCGATGCTCTTCACCAGGAACGGCGCGTGCAGCGCCCCGAAATCGGCAACGTGATTGACCAGTTCGGTGCTGGTGATGGAGGCCATGTCGAGTACGCCGGCCTGCATCTGCTGAACCATCTGAGCCTCGGTGCCCAGCTGGCTCGACGGGAACAGCTTGATGCCGAACCGGCCGTTGCTGGCGGCCTTGAGATCGGCATCGGCGGCCAGGATCGCCTGGCCCGTCAGGTGGTTTGCACCCGCGACCGTCGAGAACCGGAACTCCCGTGTCGTCTGGGAACGGGCGACCGGCGCACCCACCACAACCGCCGCCCCCGCACCTGCCAGCACGCCCCTGCGCGAAAAGCTCGTTGCCATGGCG
Source organism: Reyranella sp. CPCC 100927 (assembly GCF_007859315.1). GTDB lineage: Bacteria > Pseudomonadota > Alphaproteobacteria > Reyranellales > Reyranellaceae > Vineibacter. The sequence goes on along the minus strand of NZ_VOHA01000023.1, from coordinate 4,672 downwards.
CTCTCCCAATTTGCTTTTGCAGTCTGTCGTCTGTCGACAGACGTCAGATTACCGAGTAAAAGAGCACTGTCAATAGAGATCGATCGCGATCAATGAAGAGGGCGACGGGGTCACGTATCGTTGCGCCGCTCCGTTCATGCGATGAGGACAGATGCACACCGACGGCAGCGCCAAGATTTTCCAGTCTCTCGCCAATCCCAATCAGCCGACGCTGGTCCAGCAGATCGAGCGGGAATTGTTGCGCGCCGTCGTGGAGGGCCAGCTTCCCCTCGGCGCCCGCGTCAGCGAGTCGGAGTGCGCGCGCCAGATGGGGATCAGCCGCGCACCGTTACGGGAGGCAGCCCGGTTGCTCGAGCAGCGTGGGCTTTTCGTCACCAAACCCGGCCGTGGCTTCTACGTCCGCCGCTACACCGCGCAGGAGCTGGACGATCTCTATGGCCTGCGCTCGTGCCTGGAGCGCTTCGCACTTGCCGAAGCGATCCAGAAAGCGTCGGACACCGACCTGGACCGGCTGCAGGCCCAACTTTCGGCGCTGGGCCAAGCCGCGGTCGCCGACTCACGGTTCAAGGTCGTCGAGGAAGACATCGCCCTGCACCGGGCGCTGTGTGCCTGCAGCGGCAACGCGCGGTTGGCCCGCATGTTCGACGACCTGGCGGTCGATCTCACGGTTCTCGTCTCGCGCCTGGCGGATCTGGATACCGATCCCAAGATCGTCGCCGCCAGCCACGCCGACTGGGTCAACGCTGCCAGAGCACGCGATCTGCCGACGGCCGACCGGGCCTTGGCGCAGCACATCCGCGACGGCTGGCTCGAGATGAAGCAAAAAGCCGACCTGCTTTGAAGGGATCCTCTGTGACCACTGTTCGCGATCGACTCGAAAATATCCTGACGCGCCTGGAGGCACGCGCCGCCGACGAGCGTGTGTTCCTGCGCCTCTATCACGACCAGGCACGCGCGGCGGCCGACGCCGCTGATGCGCGCAAGCGCAGCGGTGTCTCCCTGGGTCCGCTGGACGGCACGATCGTATCGATCAAGGATCTGTTCGACGTCGCCGGTGAGCCCACGACGGCGGGATCGATCCTGGCCCGCGATTTCCCGCCGGCGTCAAGCGATGCCACCGTGGTCCGCCGGCTGCGCCAGGCGGGCGCGGTGATCATCGGCAAGACAAATATGACGGAGTTCGCCGCCACGGGGATGGGTCTCAACCCGCACTACGGGACGCCGGGCAGCGCCTCCGACCCGACGCGCATTCCGGGCGGCTCGTCATCGGGTGCCGGTGTTTCCGTCGCCGAGGGCACCAGCGAGATCGCCATCGGCAGCGATACCGGCGGCTCCGTGCGCGTACCCGCTGCATTCAACGGCGTGGTCGGCTTCAAGCCGACGGCCGACCGCGTCCCGCAGCAAGGCGTCTTTCCGCTGTCCTACAGCCTCGACTCGATCGGCCCGCTGGCCAGGAACGTCCAGGATTGCGCTGCCGCCGACGCGGTCATGGCCGGTGAAGAACCGTCGACGACCGCTCCGTTACCGTTGAAGGATCTGCGCGTCGGCGTACCGCGCGGACCACTGCTTGCCGACACGGCGCCGGCGGTCGCCGCGGCCTTCGACGCCGGCCTGCAGCGCCTGTCACGCGCCGGCGCCAGGATTGTCGATCACAACATCGAGGATCTGCTGGACGGGATGAAAGCGGTGACGACGCCGATCTCCATCGTGTTCGCCGAGGCCGCCGAGATCCACGCCGATTGGCTCGAGTCAAAGGCCGCCGCTTTCGATCCGCGCGTCCATCGGCGGATCGTCCAGGGCGCGACCGTATCGGCACCTGCCTATATCCGCATGGTGCGCCAGCGCCGGTCGCTCATCGCCGCCATGGATGCGCGGCTAGGCCCGCTGGACGTTCTGGCCTTGCCGACCATCCCGTTCGTGGCACCGGCGATGGCGGCCCTGCTCGAGGACGATGCGCTCTTCATGCGCACGCACGCGCTGCTCGTGCGCAACACGATCATCGCCAATCAGTTCGACCTGACGGCAATCTCGCTACCGCTCCCGGCGCCGCAGCCCATCGGCTTCATGCTGCTGGCGCGCCGCAACCACGACCACCGGCTGCTGCGGATCGCCGCCAGCGCCGAGGCTGCGTTCGCCTGACTACTGGAAGCGGTCGCGCTTCAGCATCGATTCATCGAAGCGGAACAGATCGCGCGACAAGGTGACGCCCGTCTGCACGTTGCTGAGCGTGACGGCGACGGGCACGTTCTTGGCGTCCCATACCACCCAGCCCTTCAGCAGCAACGGCTGGTCGGCGAACACCAGCTCGACCTTGCCCTCCTGCGGCCGCTTGGTCTGGACCACGGCCACGTGCAGGTCAGTGCCGTTGCGGGTCACGCCGGTGACCGTCAGATCACCGCTCAGCTTGACCTCCTTCGCCGCCAGGAAACTGGCCGAGGTCCAGCCGATCGGCCACTGGCTCATGCTGCGGTCCTTGAAGTCGGCGATGGTGATCTGCGAGCCGTCGGCCACGATCAGGATTTTCGACGGTGGATCGTACTCAAAACGCATGCGGCCCGGTCGCTGCAACGACAGCGTGCCAGGGGCGACGTTGCCGTTGCTGCTGGTCTGCGTGAAGCGCGCCTGCAGGGTCTGAACGCTGTTGAGATACTGTTCGATGCGCTGGACTTCGGCCTGTTGATCGACCGGCACGACCGGCGGCGGCGTCTCCTCGACCTTGCGGCGCGGCTGCCGGCGCGGCGTCTGCGTGCCGGGCTGGTTCTGCGCCTGAGCCTCCGCGACACGCAGCGCGGCCGCTCCATTGCCGAGCGTCGGTGTCAGCAGCCAGGCGGACAACGCCACGGCCAGGGCGCCGAAGCCCAGGCCGACGCGATGGAAGGACAGCAGAGGCCGGTTCATCACAGGATCCTTCGGACCATCACCGCGACACATGGGTGTCGATCGCGGCGGAATCGCGGCGGCGCCGATGACATAAGCTTGAGCGACCGACCTGGTATGCCTCACGCCGCGTCGCCGTCGATATCCCGTGCCAGCACCTCGCGCTTACCCACCGAGTTGGCCGGACTGACGACCCCCTCGCGTTCCATCCGCTCGACGATGCGCGCGGCGCGGTTGTAGCCGATCTGCAGGTGGCGCTGGATGAAGCTGGTCGAGCATTTGCGCTCGCGCGCCACGACGGCGATGGCCTTGTCGTAGAGCTCGTCGGCCTCGCCCTCTTCGGCGCCGCCGCCTTCGCCACCCTCGCCGCCGATCGCACCGCCTTCGGCCTCCTCGGTGATCGCGTCGAGATACTGCGGCTGGCCCTGGAAGCGCAGGTGCTTCACCACCTTCTCCACTTCGCTGTCGCTGACGAACGGTCCGTGCACACGCACGATGCGCCCGCCGCCGGCCATGTAGAGCATGTCGCCCTGGCCCAACAGCTGTTCGCCACCCTGCTCGCCCAGGATGGTGCGGCTGTCGATCTTGGACGTGACCTGGAACGAGATGCGGGTCGGGAAGTTGGCCTTGATCGTGCCCGTGATCACGTCGACCGACGGACGCTGGGTGGCCATGATCACATGGATGCCGGCGGCGCGCGCCATCTGCGCCAGGCGCTGGACGGCGATTTCGATGTCCTTGCCGGCCACCATCATCAGGTCGGCCATCTCGTCGATGATCACGACGATGAAGGGCAACGATTCCAGGCTCATCGGCTGGTCTTCGAAGATCGCCTTGCGCGTGTCGGGATCGACGCCGATCTGCACCGGGCGCAGGATCTCCTCGCCGGCCTCACGCGCTTCCGTCACCCGCTCGTTGTAGCCGGCGATGTTGCGCACGCCGAGCTGGCTCATGGCGCGATAGCGGTTCTCCATCTCGCGCACGGTCCATTTCAGCGCCACCACCGCCTTGCGCGGCTCGGTCACCACCGGCGTCAGCAGATGCGGGATGTCCTGGTAGACGCTGAGCTCCAGCATCTTGGGATCGATCATGATGAATTTGCAACGATCGGGTGGCAGCCGGTAGAGCAGGGACAGGATCATGGTGTTGATCCCGACCGACTTGCCCGACCCCGTGGTGCCGCCGATCAGCAAATGCGGCATGCGCGCCAGATCGGCGATCACCGGGCCGCCGCCGATATCCTTGCCCAGCACCAGGGGCAGCTGCAGGCGGCCGTCCTCATAGTCCTTGGCCGACAGCAGCTCGCGCAGGAAGACCATCTCGCGCTTGCCGTTGGGCAGCTCGATGCCGATCACGTTGCGGCCCGGCACGGTGGCCACGCGCACGCTGACGGCGCTCATCGAGCGGGCGATGTCGTCGGCCAACCCGATCACACGGCTGGACTTGGTGCCAGGCGCCGGCTCGAGTTCGTAGAGCGTGACGACCGGACCGGGTCGCACCTTCACGATCTCACCCTTGACGCCGAAGTCCTCCAGTACGCTCTCGAGCAGACGCGCGTTTTGCGCCAGGGCCTCTTCGTCGATCTGGGCTGCCACCGGCGAACGCGGCGCTGCCGCCAGGATGTCGAGCGCCGGCAGCTGAAATTCCTGGGTCAGCGCCAACTGCCGCTGACGCTCGGCCTCGGCGCGCCGGCCGGGCTGCGGCGCCGTGCGCTTGACGACCTTGCTGGCTGCAGCGGCCGGCGGCATCGACGGTGCCCATATCCTGACACCGCTGCCCTACCTGATCTCGCTGG
>NZ_VOHA01000022.1 GCF_007859315.1 Reyranella sp. CPCC 100927 | reverse complement strand
GGCCGGCGGCCGGCCGGCCGCGGCGCGGCGCCGGTCCGGCGCGCCGGAACAAGTGGCCGTCGTGGCCGTTTCGATGATGGCCCACCCGCGTGGTTCGCCGAGGGCGCCGCCTTGCGTGTCGCCCCGGATCTCGATCCCGGCCGACGCGAGCGTGTCCTGTTGGGGGCGATCCTGGCCCGGCCGGCTTGGCTGCATCCGCTGGCCGAGGACATGGCCGCGCTGCCGCTGAGCGGCGGCGACTTGCCGCGGCTGCGCGCCATCATGCTCGACGTCGCCGGCCTGGCCCTGTCGACCGACGATGGTACCGGCGAGAGCCTGGAAGCCGTGGAAATGCGCGCCGTGACTACGCAAGTCGAACAGGCCGGGCTGTCGGTGGTCATGGCCACGCTGCGCCGCGAGGCCGAATTATGGCTGGGCACGGGCGACCCCGAGGCAGCCCTCACCCAGTGGCACCACATCGCGGGACGCCACTGCGCGGCGGTCGCCGATGCGGCCGATCGCCGGGCTGCGGCCGCCGACCTGGCCGACAACGCGGTCGACAATATCGAGCAGACGCGCGCCTTGATTGAACGCACGCTGCACAGTGCCAAATCGAGCCCGGAGGGCTGAGCAGATCGCCGGTCAAGTCGTCGCAGCCTCTGGCAAGCATGTCCGCCCGGCCTTAATCAGCCGCATCGGACGCTTTTGGACTGGTCGCACCAGCGTGCCGTCGCTATATATCGGCTGTGCCTGTCGCTCCCCCGGCGACGGGCTTTATACCGTTTGAGGGGTGCAGGATGGCGTACCGTCAGGCGGACGCCCGCACACCGCGCCGCGGCGCATGACCATGGGATCCCACGCGATGGCGACAAAGCCAGCCACGATTGCCGAAACGCCCGAAAAGCCGGAAGACACCACAGACTCGCCTCTGCTGGACACGCTGGGCGCCGGCCTGAAGAAGCTGGTGCAACGGGGCAAGGAACGTGGTTACGTAACGGTAACTGAGCTGGCGTCCGCGCTGCCGCCCGACGATGTGTCTTCCGAGCAGATCGAAGACACGATGGCGATGCTGTCGGAGATGGGCATCACGCTGGTCGATTCCGACGACAACGAGGACATCGTCGAGGAAAAGCCGGCCGGTGCCGCCGCCACCCCGACCGACGGCAAGGTCGCGGCGCCCGCCAGTGGCGAAGACGAGGAAGAGGATTACGGCCGCACCGATGACCCGGTGCGCATGTACCTGCGCGAGATGGGCAGCGTCGAGCTGCTCAGCCGCGAGGGCGAGATCGCGATCGCCAAGCGCATCGAGGCCGGCCAGGAAAAGATGATCGGCGCGATCTGCGAAAGCCCGCTGACGATCAAAGCGTTGCTGGAATGGCGCGATGCCCTGACCGAGGGCCGCCTGCTGCTGCGCGACGTCATCGATCTCGAGGCGACCTACGGCGGCGTACCCGAAGGCGACGGCACCAAGCCGCCGGAGGGCGCCAACGGCGCCGGCAAGCCGCCGATGCCGCGTCCCGCGCCGGCCCCGCGTCCGGTGCCGGCGGCGGCGCCCAAGCCGCCCGCGGTGTCGGAAGACGGCACCCCGGTCGAGGCCGCGCCCGAAGGTGGCGAGGAAGACGACGACACCGTCAACGTGTCGCTGTCGGCCATGGAGGAGAAGCTCAAGCCCGAGGTGCTCAAGACGCTGTCGCGCATCGCCAAGACGTCCAACGAGATGTCGAAGGTGCAGAACCGGCGGCTGTCGACCCTGCAGCGCGGCCACAAGCCGTCGCCGGATTTCGAGCGGCGCTACGAGCATTTCCGCAAGAAGATCGTCGAGATGGTGCGCACCATCCATCTCAACAACAACCGCATCGAGCAGATGCGCGACCAGCTCTACGACATCAGCCGCAAGCTGATGGTCGCCGAGGGCCGGCTGATGCGGCATGCCGACAGCATGCGCATCAAGCGCGACGAGTTCCTGGAGGCCTATTTCGGCCACGAGCTCGATCCCAACTGGATCGAGAAGGTGCAGAAGCTGCCCAACAAGGGCTGGAAGGAACTGGCGCGCCGGCGCGGCACCGAAGTCGCCGACATCCGGGCCGAGGTGGCGGCGCTGGCGGCGCATTCCGGCCTGCCGATCGCCGAGTTCCGCCGCATCGTAAGGACGGTGCAGGAAGGCGAGCGCGAGGCGAGCCGCGCCAAGAAGGAGATGGTTGAGGCCAACCTGCGGCTCGTCATCTCGATCGCCAAGAAGTACACCAACCGCGGCTTGCAGTTCCTCGACCTGATCCAGGAAGGCAACATCGGCCTGATGAAGGCGGTCGACAAGTTCGAGTACCGCCGCGGCTACAAGTTCTCGACCTACGCCACGTGGTGGATCCGACAGGCCATCACGCGCTCGATCGCCGACCAGGCGCGCACCATCCGCATTCCGGTGCACATGATCGAGACGATCAACAAGCTGGTGCGCACCAGCCGCCAGATGCTGCACGAGATCGGCCGCGAGCCGACGCCGGAGGAGCTGGCCGAGAAGCTCGGCATGCCGCTGGAGAAGGTGCGCAAGGTGCTGAAGATCGCCAAGGAGCCGATCAGCCTCGAGACGCCGATCGGCGACGAGGAGGATTCGCATCTCGGCGACTTCATCGAGGACAAGAACGCGGTCATCCCGCTGGACGCCGCCATCCAGGGCAACCTGCGCGAGACCACGACCAAGGTGCTGGCCACGCTCACGGCGCGCGAGGAGCGCGTGCTGCGCATGCGCTTTGGCATCGGCATGAACACCGACCACACGCTGGAAGAAGTCGGCCAGCAGTTCTCGGTGACCCGCGAGCGCATCCGCCAGATCGAGGCCAAGGCGCTGCGCAAGCTCAAGCACCCCAGCCGCTCGCGCCTGCTGCGCAGCTTCCTGGACGGCTGACGGCACGGTAAGGGGCCAGTGTCAGTGCCCCTTGCCCCCACAGCACAATTACCCTTACATCGCCGGCGCGCGGGACGTGGGCCTGTAGTTCAGCGGTTAGAACGGGCCGCTCATAACGGTTAGGTCGCAGGTTCGAATCCTGCCGGGCCCACCATCCTGCTTCGAACCATTGGTGCTGGATCGCAGCCAGCTTGTCGCCGTGCGCATTTTCGCTATCGAAGACTCGATGCATGCCGAACCCCACAAGCGTTTTAGAAGGCGCCAGGACGCCATCGCTGAATTGAAGCGCATCGCTGTGGTTCCTTGGCGCCAGGCAACCTAATCGCCCACCCTGCATGCGATGGCCCAGGTGCCGTCGCCTCTGCGACATCGTGGAGTATGTGAAGCCCCGGGGAGGCCCTTGGCGGGAGGTATCACGAACGCGGATGCTTGCGCTGGCGTTCGCGGCGGCAGATTGACCAGAATCCCGACCCGCAAGGTCCCTCTCCTCGCTTGGATGTTAGGCGAGATGCTCCAAAATCAGGACGAGGCTCCAGGGCCGGCATTGAACGACGCTCTGCCATCAAGCCCGTCGACAGGGGAGACGACCGATGCGCACGACCATCGTCCTCGATGACGATCTGCTGCCCAGGGCACAAGCCTGTACCGGCTTCCGGCAGAAGTCGGCGCTCGTCCGCGTAGCACTCAAAGCGTTGATCGAGCGTGAGAGCGCGCGTCGACTGGCGCGTCTGGGAGGCAGCGAGCCGGGTTTGAGAAAAGCTGGCAGACGGCGACCAAACCGGCGTGATCCCGGTCAGTAGTGAACAGATCAGGGCAGCTGATCCAGATTGGCGACTTTGCCCTTGGGGGTGCGGATCGAGTCCACCATTTCCTGGACCTCAGGTGATGCCGGGCGTGCGAACAGGGTTGCAAGCCACATCGCCAGGAACGAGGCCGGCACGCCGATCACGCCGATGGCGATGTTGTCGATGCCCCAGACGTGCGCCACCTCGCGGCCACGGGCGGCGACGATGTGGACCTCGCCCCACGAGCCCAGCGCGCTCCTCACCCACGGCCCGTAGAACTCGGTGGCGATCAGGACGAACAGGCAGACGACGAATCCCACGATGATGCCGGCCACGCCGGCGACCGGCCCGCAGCGCTTCCACCAGATACCCAGCACCAGTGGGGCGAACAGGCCCGACCCGGCGATCGAGAATGCCCACGACACCAGGAACAGGATGTTGGCGCCCAGCGCCCCGGCGCCCCACGCCGCCATGGCCGCGACAAAGATCAGGAACACGCGCGAGATGATCAGCCGCCGCCGTGCGTCGGCGTTGGGATCGATGACCTTGTAGTAGACGTCGTGGCTGAGTGCATTGGCGATCGCCAGCAGCAGGCCGTCGGCGGTCGACAGGGCCGCCGCCAGGCCGCCGGCCGCCACCAGGCCGGTGATGACATAGGGCATGCCGGAGATCTCGGGTGCGGCCAGCACCACGGCGTCCGACAGGATTCGGAATTCGCCGGCCTGGATGAAGCCATCGCCATTGAGGTCGACAACCTCGATCCAGGGGATGCCGCCATAGGGCGACGGCAAAGCCCACGCCTTGATCCAGGCCGGCAGGTCGGCCACGGAATGGCCGATGACGCTGCGATAGACCTCAAGCTTGGTGAAGGCGGCGTAGGCCGGCGCCATCAGGTAGAGCAGCAGGATGAAGAACAGGCACCAGGCCACCGAATTGCGCGCTGCCCGCACGGTCGGTGTCGTGAAGTACCGCATGAGAATATGCGGCAGGCTCGCGGTGCCGACCATCAGGCAGAAGGCCAGCATGAAGAAGTTGATGGCGGCGGTGATGTCGAACTGACCGGCCTCATTGAGGAACGCGCTGGTATAGGTGCGCGCCAGCCCCAGCCCGCCTTCGATCTTTTCGATCTCCTCCAGCGCCGAGCCGTAGCTGAACAACGCAAAGGGCGAGCCGGTCTGCTTGATCGACAGCACAGTGACCGGCACCACGAACGCCACGACCAGCACGACGTACTGCGCCACCTGCGTCCACGTGACGGCCCGCATGCCGCCCAGCAGCGAGCACACCAGCAGGCCCGTCAAGCCGGCGAACACCGCCATCTCGAAGCTCAGCCCCAGGAAGCGCTGCGTGATGAGGCCGATGCCGACGAGCTGGGCCACGATGTAGAGGCAGGACGCGACGACCAGGACCAGCACGCCGAACAGCCTGGCCGCATGGCCGCCATAGCGCGCGCCGAGGAAGTCCGGGATCGTGTACTGTCCGAACTTGCGCAGATAGGGCGCCAGCAGGATCGCCACCAGCACGAAACCGCCGGTCCACCCCAGAACGAAGGCCAGCCCGCCATAGCCGAACAGGTAGAGCGTGCCCGCCAGGCCGAGAAAGGACGCCGCGCTCATCCAGTCGGCCGCCGAGGCCAGCCCGTTGTAAAGACCCGGCACGCGGCGGCCGGCGACGTAGTAGTCCTGGATATTGCGGGTGCGGGCCCCGATGCCGATCACGGCGTAAACGACCAGCGGCGGCAGCACGATGACATAGCCCAGCAGCTTCTGGCCGGCGCCGGCCATCTCCAGGCCGGCCAGCAGCAGGATCAGCAGCGAGAAGGCAACGCCATAGCCGGCAACCCATTTACCCGGCGAGACGAAGGAGAAGCGCGAGAACATGTGCCGCGCCCTCAGTCTTCGTTCATGCCGAAGTCGCGATCGAGACGATCCTGGCGCAGCACGTAGACGATCAGGATCACAACAAAGGCGATCAGCGACCCTTGAGCGGCGATGTAGAAGCCGAGGGGAAAGCCCAGGAACCGAAACTGGTTGAAGGCCGGCGCACCGGCATGGACCAGAAACGCCGCGACGAACCAGGCACTCACGAGAAGCAGTGCCAGGGTACGCGTACGCCGCCAGTAAGCCCGCTGTTGTCCGGACTCCGGATCGGCCATTTCCTTCCCCAAACAACGCTCCCTGCGTCCGCGACCGATGGTTGTGACGCGGTGAGCGACCTTCTTGCTGTTGCCGGAACGGTGCCTTGATCCGGGAGGCCCGGCCAGCGGTTTTGCACTGCACACAAACGCGCGTTTTGTCGCAGCGCCTCAGGAGACGAGGTGACCGGCATCGACGGACTCGGCAACATGCTATCGTTTGCAGTGGCAGGCGCGAGTGGCGCCTCCTGGCGGCTCAGACGAAATCCTGGTGGGTTCTTCAACCAGGCGTCACCCGCCATAAGGCGGGCTCTGCATCGCGGGAGCCGCATGGCATATCTGTTGCTGCGACAGATCATTGCCAAATCCTGGTGCAATTTGACGCAGTGCGGATTCGCGCAGGCTACTTTCGATAATTTTCGTGCAACGGAATACGATCCGTCGAATCGACGGGTGGTGTGTGCAGGAGATCATACACCCGCTATTTGGGGCAACGATTGGGAGGAATTCAAATGGCCGTGGCAGGTACAATGCGTGGCGGCGGCGACGTCGATCTCAGTTCGTCGGAAACACGCAAAGTGATCTTCGCATCGTCGCTCGGCACCGTGTTCGAGTGGTACGATTTCTATCTGTTCGGCGCGCTGGCCGCGATCATGAACAAGCATTTCTTCTCCGGTGTCTCGGAGACGGCCGGCTTCATCTTCGTGCTGCTGGGTTTTGCCGCCGGTTTTGCTGTGCGTCCATTCGGCGCCATCTTCTTCGGCCGCCTCGGTGACTTGATCGGCCGCAAGTATACGTTCCTGGTCACCATCATGATCATGGGCCTGTCGACTGCCGTAGTCGGCTTCCTGCCCAGCTACGCCACCATCGGCATCGCCGCACCGATCATCCTGATCGGCCTGCGCCTGCTGCAGGGCCTGGCGCTGGGCGGCGAGTATGGCGGTGCCGCCACCTACGTCGCCGAGCACGCGCCGATGGGCAAGCGCGGCCTCTACACATCGTGGATCCAGACCACGGCGACCCTGGGCCTGTTCCTGTCGCTGCTGGTGATCCTGGGCTGCCGCGAGTGGATGGGCGGCGAAGCCTTCGAAGCCTGGGGCTGGCGCATTCCGTTCCTGCTCTCGATCCTGCTGCTGGCCATCTCGGTCTGGATCCGGTTGTCGCTCAACGAATCGCCGGTGTTCCAGAAGATGAAGGCCGAGGGCAAGGGCTCGACCTCGCCGCTCAAGGACTCGTTCGGCCAATGGGCCAACCTGAAGATCGTGATCCTCGCCCTCCTCGGCCTCACCGTCGGGCAGGCCGTGGTCTGGTACACGGGTCAGTTCTACACGCTCTTCTTCCTGACCCAGACGCTCAAGGTCGACCTCACGACAGCGAACATCCTGATCGCCCTGTCGCTGGCGATCGCCACGCCGGGGTTCATCTTCTTCGGCTGGCTCAGCGACCGTATCGGCCGCAAGCCCATCATCATGGCGGGCTGCCTGATCGCTGCTCTCGCCTACTTCCCGCTGTTCGGCGCGCTCACCAAGTACGCCAACCCGCAGCTGGAAGCCGCCGTCGAAAAGGCGCCGGTGGTGGTCGTGGCCGATCCAGCCGCCTGCTCGTTCCAGTTCAACCCGACGGGCACGGCCAAGTTCACCCAGCAGTGCGACCAGGCCAAAGCGCTCCTGGCCCGCGCCGGCGTGCCGTACAACAACGAGGCAGCACCCGCCGGCACGGCTGACGTGAAGGTCAAGGTCGGCAGCACCGTGATCGACAAGTTCGATGCCAAGGCGGTGTCCGCCGCGTTGAACACGGCAGGCTATCCGGCCAAGGCGGCCCCGCTGGTGGCGTTCTCCAGCAACTGGTGGATGGTGCTGGTGATCCTCACCATCCTGGTGGTCTTCGTCACCATGGTGTACGGCCCGATCGCGGCCATGCTGGTCGAGTTGTTCCCGACCCGCATCCGCTACACCTCGATGTCGCTGCCCTACCATATCGGCAACGGCTGGTTCGGCGGCTTCCTGCCGGCCACCGCCTTCGCGCTGGTGGCCTGGAAGGGCGATATCTACTTCGGCCTGTGGTACCCGATCGTCTTCGCCCTGATGACGTTCGTGATCGGCATGCTGTTCGTCCGTGAGACCAAGGATCGGCCGATCATGGACTGATCCGCGCGACAGCGCACAACGCGGCGGCCCGGGCACAACCCGGGCCGTTTGCTTTTCTGCCCTCACCGCAAGAAGCGATTCGTACAGTGGCCAGCCGTCATCCTGAGCGCAGCGAAGGATCTTGCGGTTGATCGTTCAAGAACGCCGGCGATGATCAGCAGCGCCACCAAGTGCTGACATCATCCTTCGCTGCGCTCTGGACGACGGGACCGGCGTCACGACGCCAGATAAAGCCGCCGGGCAACGCTTTCGCCGCGCGCCACCTCGAGCGCTTTCATGGTCTGCGCGTAGCCCGAATCGACGGCGCGATCGAAGCTGGTCCAGTCGAGCAGGTCGATGTCCTGCATCGGCGGCAGGACCAGCATGTCGACCTGCGTTCGATCGGTCAGTGCCCGCGACGTGCTGCCGACCAGTGCCGAACGCAACAGCACGCGCACGATCGATGGTATCGGCAACGTCTCGTCGCGATTCCACACCAGGCGCCGCAGGAACTCCCATGCCGACCACGACTCGACGACGTCGGCACCAGCCGACAGACCGCCGCCGGTCTCGATGTCGATGCCGATCACCGGACCGCGGCCGATATTGCGCATCGCCGTGACCGGGAAGTTGTCGATCACGCCGCCGTCGACATGCACGTTGCCGCCGGCCAGCACCGGCGGCAGCACGCCGGGGATCGATACGCTGGCGCGCAGCCAATGCCACAGCTTGCCGCGGCGATGCACGTCGGCGTTCTGGCGCGTCAGGTTCGCCGATACGCAGAAGAACGGCTTGGGCAAGTCCTCGATATCGCTTTCGCCGAAGGCGGCGCGCAGCAAGCGGGTGACGCGCTTGCCGGAGAACAGCGAGACGAACGGTACCGTGTAGTCGTTCAGCGGGTTGTGTTCGACGAACGAACGCCGGAAACGCTCCTGCATCTCCTCGACCGTCCAGCCCGCGGCCACGCTGGCGGCGACGATGGCGCCCATGCTGGTGCCGCCGACCAGATCGATGGGCACGCCGGCCTCGCGCAGCGCCCGCACGGCGCCGATATGGGCAAAGCCGCGCGCCCCGCCGCCCGCCATCACCACGCCCACCGAACGATTCAGCAGCAGCCGCGCCAGCCGGTTGAAGTCGTTGTCGCGGCCCAGGCGCACGTGATGGTGCATGCCGTAATCCTGGCCGTGCAGCCACTGCGCCGTGGTGCCCGGCTTGGCGCGCCGCCCGTCCTCGTGCACCAGCACCAGTTCGCGACGGGAGCGGAACGGGCCGCCGCGGAACATCTCCTCGGCCCGGATCGCATCGATCAGCTGCGGGCCGGTCGGCGGCCGGTCGACGATGGCGAGCACCAGCAGCGCGTCGGCCTGGCGCAGGCACATGCGGGTCCACGGCGTCAGGCCAGGGTCGGCGCGATAGACGACGAAGGCGGACTCGGCCTCGGCGCGATAGAAATTCTCCGGCGGCGATCCCATCGCCTCGGGGCCGATGACCTCGACCTTGCCGGTGGCCTGGATGCGTTTCAGCGCCGCCGCCAGGTCGGCCGCGAACGGTGCGCATGGCGTATCGAGCCCGTGCGGCAGCAGCGCGATGGTGCGCGGCGGGCGCATGTCCGGCCGCGGCGGGGCGCGGTAGCGCTCGACCACCTTGGCCAGCAGGCCCATCAGCGCCTCGGGATGCTCGGCGCAGACACGCTCGAATTCACTGCGCGTGAGGCGTAGCACCTCGCTGTCGCGGATCGCGGCGATCGTATGCGACCGCCGACGATGGCCGATCAGCGACATCTCGCCCACGATGTCGCCGACCGGGATTTCGGCGATGACCCGCACGTTGCCCTCGGGCCCTGGCGGGTCGAACACGGCCAGGCAGCCGAACGAGACGACGTACAGCGCATCGCCGGGATCGCCGGCCTCGAACAGGGTGGCCCCGCCGGGAATGGGGATGACCTCGAACGACCCCTCGACCGCCCGCAGGGTGGCGTCATCCAGCCCGGAGAACAGCGGCGCGCGTCGCAGGGCGGCAGTACGCCGCGCCCGCGGATCGACCAGCGCCGCTACAGCCTCGTTCATCGCCTGCGAACCTCAAAGGAGGCCGCAGAATTGCATCACCGCCGGTCATGAGCAAGGCGCCGCTGACGCTACAGCACCCCGGGTCAGCCTTCCGACATGCGCGCGGTCAATCGTCGTGCGTCTCGTGCAGGGCTGTGGCGCCACGCTTCCAGTAGCCGGCGGCCCGCAACCACTCCTTGCGCAACCCGTGCTGATCGAGCAGCCGTCGGCGCAGCCGCTTGGCAACATCGGATTCGCCCGCGACCCACGTGTAGCCGTCGCCCGCCGGCAGGCGCAGGCCGTTCACGGCCGCCTCGAGCCGGTCGGCACTGCCCGGCGCCTCGCTACCGCGATGCAACCAGGTTACCGTCAGCGCCGCGCGGCTCTGCCACGCCAGTTCCTCGGCGGCACTGGCCACCTCGGCGATGACGATGGCACTCGCCGTGGCCGGCAGTTCCTCCAGCCGCCGGCCGATGGCCGGCACGGCGGTCTCATCGCCGATCAGCAGATGCCAGTCGAAATCGTCGGGAATGACGAAGGAGCCGCGCGGGCCGCCGACGCCCAGCATCTGGCCCGGCTGCGCCGCCGCGGCCCACTCCGTTGCCGGCCCGGCGTCATGCAAGGCGAAGTCGATATCGAGTTCGTTGGCGACGGGATCATAGCGGCGTGGCGTGTAGTCGCGCGCCGCCGGCCGCGTTGCGCCCTCAGGAAAGACGGCGCCGTTCGGCCCCGGCTGCGGCAGCACCGGCCGGTCCTGGCCCGGCGGTGCAAAGAACAGTTTGACGTGGTCGTCGAACGACGCGCTCACGAAACCCGACAGGTCATCGCCGGTCAGGGTAATGCGCACCATGTTCGGCGTCAGGCGCCCGACGCGGCGCACGGTCAGCAGCCGCATCTTCAGATCATGACGGCGGCGCTCGATGACGTGGCGGGTGGCGACTGTGGATTGGATCGGCGCGCTGGCTTGCGACATGGCAAGGCTCCTGTTGCGGAGCCGGAACCGACCTCGAGGCACAACCACGCAGGTCGAATCCGGGCCCCCGGTTCGAACGGCGCGTTGGCTGACGTTAACGCCTACGTGCGGGGCACGATCACCCCGCAATCACATGCGAATAATAATTGATCGCAACTAGAACGTCAACACCAGCTTGCCGACATGCCCGCCGGTGGCCAGTTGCTCCAGCGCCGCGCCGAAGGCGGCGACCGGAAACGTCTTTGCGACCACCGGCCGGATCGCCTGCATCTGCACCACGCGCACCAACGCCTCGAAGCTCTGTCGGTTGCCGGCGGTGGCGACGTGGATGGTGGTGGCCCGGCGTATCGCCTCGAAGATGTCGATGCTGGCCGCCGTATCGGCAGCGTAGCCCACGAGGTGGACGCGACCACCGGTGCGGGTCGCGGCGATCGAGCGCGCCAGCGACGCACCACCCGCCACATCGATGGCGACATCGACACCGCCGGTCAGGGCCAGGACCTGCGCCGGCCAGTCGGCGACATCGCCTGTGGTCACGATGTCCTCGATGCCCAACGCGCGCAGGCGCTCGGCGTGGCGGCTGCCGCGGATGAGTGCGATCACGCGTGCGCCGCCAGCGCGGGCAAGCTGCAGGGCGGCCATGGAGACACCGCCGGCACCTTGCACCAGCAGGGTCTCCCCCGGACGCAAGGTCGCGTTCTGATAGAGCGCGTGCCATGCCGTGACCGCCGTCACCGGCAAGGTCGCGGCCTCCTCGGGCGACAGGTGCGACGGCGCCCGCACCACCTCCTCCTCGTTCAGGCACATGAACTCGGCGAGCACGCCGTCGCTGGGACCGCCCAGCCGCCGGCGCGCCACGCGCGGACTGACCGGACCATCGATCCAGTCCGGCAGGTAGACCGGACACGCGAGATCGCCCTGCCGCACGCGCGTGACCCGCGCACCGACGGCGATCACCTCGCCGGCACCGTCGGAGACTGGCACCAGCGGCGGCTGGACGCCGACATGATAGTGGCCGCGCGCGATGGCGAGGTCGCGATAGTTCAGGGCGGCGGCGCGCATGCGCAACACCACGTCATGCGGTCCCGGCTGCGGGTCGGGCCGTTCCATGACTCGCAGATCATCGAGCGCGATGCGCTCGGCATAGGCATACACTTTCATGGGCTGCGACCGTCAATCCCGCACGGCCGATGGGGCCGGCTCACGCGGTCAAGCTAGGCACCGCCCTTCGATGCAGCCAGCTCATTGTCGTCATCACAATGATGAGCCGGATAGATTGCACCCGGGAGCGCGGGCGTCCCGCCCGCTCATGACCCGGCGCTACGCGCCGGTGCGGGCCGGAGGCCCGCGCTCCCAGATGATTCACACTAGCCGCTGGTGCGCATCGAGCGGGCGAGATGCTCGGCCAGTTCCCGCATCGGCAGGCCGCGCGGATTGGCCCGACGCCAGACCGCCCAGAAGTCACGCTTCTTCAGCGGCAGCAGCGGCATCGTCGCCAGACCGCGATCACCCTTGAACGGCTCCGCCGACCAGCGCGTGATCACGCCGACGCCATGGCCGGCGCGGGCCAGTTCGGCGATGGCTTCGGTGAGCTGCACGCGCCAGATCTGGCCCGAGCCTGCGTGGCGATTGCCGACGCCGCGCACGACGGCACGCAGGCGTTCGACATCGTCGTCGGGCAGGTCGTGGATGAGCAGGGTCTGCCCTGCGAGGCCCTGCCAGCGCACGCCGGGATGCCGCGACGTGCGTTGCGCCGCCAGCGGATGGCCGGCGGCGAGCACGGCCACGATGTCGAGCGAAAACAGGCGGCGCCGCTCGAAACGCTCGTCACGGCCGGGCCGTGAGGTCACGGCGACGTCGATCTCGTCGCCGGCCAGCGCCTCGAGCTCACGTCGCGTGGCCTGGAAACCGACCTGAATATCCAGCGCCGGATGCTCGCCCCCGAACCGCGCCAGCACGCCGGCAAGCCAGCCATAGGAGGTCGGACAGCCGGCCGCCACGCGCAGCGGCGTACGCTCGGCCTGGGCACGACGCAGCTCCAGCTCGGTCTCGGCCAGCTCGCCCAGCACGCGGTTGGCCGCGGCCAGCAGCCGGTGCCCCGCGGCGGAGGGCACCATGCGCTTGCCGACGCGGTCGAACAGCTTGACGTCAAGATCACGTTCCAGATTGAGCAGCTGATGGCTGAGCGCCGACTGGGTCAGGTTCAGCCACGCCGCCGCGCGCGTGACGCCCTGCTCGCGGGCGATGGCCTGAATGAGCCTGAGATGGCGAACCTCGCACACCAGGCGCGGTGCCACTCCCGGCTCCACCGAGACCGTTGGCGCCAGCAAGTTCATCCATCAATTCCAATCATCATCATCTGTGTACAATGAAGATGATTGGACGACGACACAACCCCGTGCAGGGTTCCGCGCCGCGAACGCCAGGGCCGGCCGGTCTTGCCCGACAGGGCGCGGCTGCTACTATCCCGGCAAAGTGAACCGGGCGTCACGCGCACTGGCGCGACGCCTGTGGAGGAGATTCATGGACCTCGCCTTTACGCCGCAAGACATCGCCTTTCGCGATGAAGTCAAAGCTTTCGTCAAAGCCAACCTGCCGCAGGACATCGCCGACAAGGTCGCGCACGGCAAGCACCTAGTGCGCGACGACCACATGCGCTGGCAGCAGGCGCTGGGCCGTCAGGGCTGGCTGGTCTACACGTGGCCCAAGAAGCACGGTGGCCCGGGCTGGACGGTCACCCAGCGCTACATCTTCGAGAACGTCTGCGCCGACATGAACGCGCCGGGCATCATCCCGTTCGGCTCCAAGATGGTCGGGCCGGTGATCTACACCTTCGGCAGTGAGGAACAGAAGGCGCGCTTCCTGCCGGGCATCCGCGAATCGTCGGTGTGGTGGTGCCAGGGCTACTCCGAGCCGGGCTCGGGCTCGGACCTGGCGTCGTTGCGCACCCGCGCCGTGCGCGAGGGCGACCACTACGTGGTCAACGGGTCGAAGACCTGGAACACGATGGGCCACTGGGCCGACTGGATCTTCTGCCTGGTGCGCACCGATGCCAGCGCCAAGCCGCAGGAAGGCATCTCCTTCCTGCTGATCGACATGAAGACGCCGGGCATCACGGTGAAGCCGATCATCATGGCCGACGGCGGCCATGAGGTGAACGAGGTGTTCTTCGACAACGTCAAGGTGCCGGCCGAGAATTTGGTCGGCAAGGAAGGCGAAGGCTGGACCTACGCCAAGTTCCTGCTCGCCAACGAGCGGCTGGGCATCGCCGCGGTGCCGCAGTCCAAGCGCGGCGTCGATACGCTGAAGCAGATCGCGCGCAGCGAGACGCAGGGCGGCAAGCCGCTGATCGAGGATCAGGATTTCCGCAACAAGCTCGCCGACCTCGAGATCCAGGTGACGGCGCTGGAATACACCGAGCTGCGCGCGCTCTCGGCCATGGCGGCCGGCGGCGCGCCGGGACCGGAGGTATCGTTCCTCAAGATCCGCGGCTCGGAGATCCAGCAGCGCATCAGCGAGCTGGCGGTCGAGGCCGTCGGCTACTACGCCATGCCCTATCACCCTGCCCTGCTCTGGCATGGTGCCAACGAAGAGCCGATCGGACCCGCCTATGCCCACATCGCGGCGCCGCGCTATTTCAATGCGCGAAAGACGACGATCTATGGCGGTTCCAACGAGATCCAGCGCAATGTGATTTCGAAGATGGTGCTTGGCCTGTAGAACAGGGCATAACGGTACGGGAATGCGGAGGGAGTAAGTCGGATGGATCTGTCGTATTCGGACGAACAGAAGCAGATCAAGGAAGGCGTCGAGCGCTTCGTGCGCGAGCAATACGCGTTCGAGACGCGGCGCAAGATCGCCGCCTCCGATCGTGGCTGGCTGCCGGAGAACTGGGCCAAGTTCGCCGAGCTGGGCTGGCTCGGCATGTCGTTCAGCGAGGACGACGGCGGCTTCGGCGGCGGCATGGTCGAGACGGCGATCCTGATGGAAGCCTTCGGCTCCGGCCTGGTGCTCGAGCCCTATCTGCCCACGGTGATCCTGGGCGGCGGCTTGCTGGCATCAGGCGGCAATGCGGCGCAGAAGGAAGCGCTGCTGGCGCCGATGATCGGCGGCGAGAAGCAGTTCGCCGTCGCCTATGTCGAGAAGCAGTCGCGCTACAACCTGGCCGACGTCGCCGTCACCGCCAAGAAGAGCGGCGGCGGCTACGTGCTCTCGGGCCACAAGGGTGTCGTCTACAACGCCGCCTCGGCCGACACGATCTTCGTCACTGCCCGCACGTCGGGCGGCCAGCGTGACGAGAAGGGCATCACGGTCTTCGCCATCGACGCCAAGGCCAAGGGCATCACCCGGCGCGACTATCCCACGCAGGATGCGCTGCGCGCCTCGGAAGTGACGTTCGACAACGTCAGCGCCGGTGCCGACGCCGTCGTCGGCCAGGTCGACAACGGGCTGGCGCTGTTCGAGGGCGTGCTCGATCGCGCCATCGTGGCGCTGTGCGCCGAAGCCGTCGGCTGCATGGATGCGCTCAACAAGCAGACGCTGGAATACATCAAGACGCGCAAGCAGTTCGGCGTGCCGATCGGCAAGTTCCAGGTGCTGCAGCATCGCATGGTCGACTGCTTCACCAATGCCCAGGAAGCGCGCTCGATGACCTTGATGGCGACGCTCAAGATCGACGATCCCGACGCGACGGTGCGCAAGAAGGCGGCCTCGGGCGCCAAGGTGCAGATCGGCAAGTCGGGCAAGTTCGTGGGCCAGAGCGCCGTGCAGATGCACGGCGGCATGGGCGTCACCGACGAGCTGGCGGTCAGCCACTACTTCAAGCGTCTGACCATGGTCGACACCTTGTTCGGCAGTTCACAGCATCACCTGACGCGCTACGGCAATTTGTCGATGGCGGCATAAGCGACAGAAGCCCGGCCTCAGTGCCGGGCTTCTTGTTTGTGGGCAGCGCAGGCTGCAGCGGCACAATGTTCCACAATCCGAAACCCATGACCGCAAAGCGGGGCGGATGAGCAAAATCGGTGTCGCGCGCCCCAGTCGCCGGGTCTAAGGTAAATCAGCATTCACGAGCCGACCGCGCTTCCGCCGGGGCGCCGCGGCTCACGTAAGCAGAACCAAGCGTTTCTATCGGAGGGATTTGGCGAATGGTCGGCATCACGGCTTTTGGCGCCTACGTTCCGCGGCTGCGGCTCAACCGCCAGGCGGTCTACGAGGCGAACAAGTGGTTCGCACCTGGCCTGCGCGGCCAGTCCAAGGGCGAGCGCTCGATGGCCAACTGGGACGAGGATTCGCTCACCATGGCGGTCGAGGCGGCGCGCGACTGCCTCAACGGCACCGATCCGAAGACCCTGAAGAACCTCTACTTCGCCTCGACCACGCACCCCTTCAAGGACCGCCAGAACGCCGGCGTCATCGGCACGGCGCTCACCGTCGAGCAGGGCCTGATGGCGGCCGACATCGGCGGTTCGCAGAAGGCCGGCACCTCGGCCCTGATCGCCGGCCTGAACGCGGCCGGCTCGGGCGCGCCGACCCTGGTCACCGCGGCCGACAAGCGGCTCGCCCGCGTGGCCTCGGCCGGCGAGCTGCAGTACGGCGATGGCGCGGCGGCGCTGATGCTGGGCACCGACAAGGTGATCGCCAAGCTGTTGGGCACCCGCTCAGTGTCGATGGACTTCGTCGACCATTTCCGCGGCGATGAATCGGACTTCGACTACGGCTGGGAAGAGCGCTGGATCCGCGACGAAGGCTACGTGAAGATCGTGCCCCCGGCGATCAAGGAAGCGCTGCAGGCGTTCGGCCTGAAGGGCGCTGACATCACCCACTTCGTCATGCCGAGCCTGATGGGCGCCGTGCCCAAGCAGATGGCCAAGATGGCCGGCATCGCCGAGACGGCGGTGCGTGACCTGCTGAATGCCCAGCTCGGCGACACCGGCTCGGCGCATGCGCTGGTCATGCTGGTCGATGCGCTGGAGAACGCCAAGCCGGGCGACAAGATCCTGGTCGTCGGCTTCGGCCAGGGCGTCGACATCATCGCGCTCGAGGTCACGGCCGAGATCGGCAAGCTCGGCAAGCGCCTGGGCCTGTCGGGCTGGCTGGCGCGCCGGAAGGAAGAGAAGAACTACATGAAGTTCCTCGCCTTCAACGAGATGTTGCCGCTTGAAAAGGGCATGCGGGCCGAGTTCGACAAGAAGACGGCGCTGTCGGTCCTATGGCGCAAGCGCGACATGATCTACGGCCTGGTCGGCGGCAAGTGCCGCGTCTGCGGCACCATCCAGTTCCCGCGGGCGCAGATCTGCGTCAACCCGAACTGCCACGCGATGGACAGCCAGGACGACTACCCGATGGCCGGCCTCGAGGCCTCCATCATGTCGTTCACGGCCGACGCGCTCACTTATTCGCCGGACCCCCCGGCGTATTACGGCATGGTCACCTTCCCCGAGGGCGGGCGATTCACGGCCGACTTCACCGACTGCGACAAGGAACAGGTCAAGGTCGGCACCAAGATGCGCATGACGTTCCGCATTCGTGACAACGACACGATGCGTGGCGGGTTCAAGCGCTACTTCTGGAAGGCGGCGCCGGTCTGACCGGCGCCCTCTTTCCCGCGTAATTCACAGAGTTCCAGAGAGTACAGGGCACGAAAGGAGACCGTGCGATGGCCAAGGGCATCAAGGACAAGGTCGCGATCCTCGGCATGGGCTGCTCGAAGTTCGGCGAACGTTGGGACGCCGGCGCCGAAGAGCTGATGGTTGAGGCCTTCAAGGAATGCGTGGCGGATGCCGGCATCGACATGAAGCAGCTCCAGGCCGCCTGGTTCTCGACCGCGATCGACGAGGTGCATGTCGGCAAGTCCGGCGTGCCGCTGTCGGTCACGCTGCGCCTGCCGAACATCCCGGTGACGCATGTCGAGAACTTCTGCGCCTCGGGCACCGAAGCCTTCCGCGGCGCCTGCTACGCGGTGGCCTCGGGTGCCGCCGACTTCGCGTTGGCGCTGGGTGTCGAGAAGCTGAAGGACACCGGTTACGGCGGTCTGCCGGGCGGCCGTGGCGGCCCGCTGCAGGCGCTGTGGAATGCCAACGGCACGGCACCGGGCAACTTCGCCCAGCTCGCCTCGGCCTACATGGCGGCGCACAACGTCCAGTACGACGACCTCAAGCGCGCCATCGGCCATGTGTCGTGGAAGAGCCACCAGAACGGCGCCAAGAACACCAAGGCCCACCTCCAGAAGGCGGTGGACATGGACACCATCCTCAACGCGCCGATGATCGCCGCGCCGCTCGGCCTGTTCGATTGCTGCGGCGTGTCCGACGGTGCGGCGGCGGCGATCGTCACCACGCCGGAGATCGCCAAGTCGCTGGGCAAGCACGACCTGATCAGCGTCAAGGCGCTGCAGCTCGCCGTCTCCAACGGCTCGGAGTCGGGCCACAACTCGTGGGACGGCAGCTACCTGCACACCACGCGGATCGCCTCGAAGCGCGCCTACGAAGAGGCGGGCATCAAGAACCCGCGCGACGAAGTCTCGATGTTCGAGGTGCACGACTGCTTCTCGGTCACCGAGCTGGTGACCATGGAAGACCTGCACATCTCCGAGACCGGCAAGGGCTGGAAGGACGTGCTCGACGGCTTCTACGATGCCGACGGCAAGATCCCCTGCCAGATCGACGGCGGCCTGAAATGCTTCGGCCATCCGATCGGTGCCTCGGGCCTGCGCATGCTCTACGAGATGTACCTGCAGCTGCAGGGCAAGGCGGGCCCCCGCCAGCTCAAGGATCCGCGGATCGGCATGACCCACAATCTCGGCGGCCTGCCGCGTGAGAACGTGTCGTCGGTCTCGATCATCGGTCGTCTCGACGCTTAACGACCCCGACAAACCGCCCGGTTCCGCACGGAGCCGGGCGGTTTTTTGTCTCTTCAGTTCAGCAACCACGCGGAGGGAAAGCCCAATCCATGCTCGACAAGAAACACATCGGCCACACCTTCAAGCCGTTCACCACGACGGTCGAGGCCGGCAAGATCCGCCTGTTCTGCAAGGCGATCGGCGAAGAAGACCTGATCTATCAGGACGAGGCCGCGGCCAAGGCCGCCGGCTACCGCGCCATTCCGGCGCCCGCCACGTTCCTGACCGCCGTCACCAACGACGATCCCGACAAGGGCGGCCTGCTGCGCCTGCTGAACGTCGATATCGGCCTGATCCTGCACGGCGAGCAGCACTACGAGTATCTGGCGCCGGTCCATGTCGGCGACCGCATCACCTGCCAGTCGAAGGTGCTCGACATCTACGACAAGAAGGGCGGCGCCCTGTGGTTCGTGGTGTCGGAAACCGAGATGAAGGACGCCGGATCCGGCAAGCCGGTGGCCAAGGCGCGCAGCGTCACGGTCGTGCGCAACCCGGATGCGGCGAAGAAGGCCTAGGAGACTGACATGGCAAACGCACCGAAATTTGCCGACGTGAAGGTCGGCGACGAGTTGCCGGCGCTGAAGCTGGCGCCGATCAGCCGGCACCAGCTGGCGCTCTACTGCGGCGGCTCGGGCGACCACAACCCGATCCACGTCGACATCGACTTCGCCAAGAAGTTCGGTTTCAAGGACGTCTTCGCGCACGGCATGCTGTCGATGGCGTTCCTGGGCCGGCTGGCCACCTCGTGGGTGCCGCAGAAGCAGGTCCGCAAGCTCGGCACCCGCTTCACCTCCATCACCTGGGTCGGCGACGTGATCACGGTCACGGGCAAGGTGACGGGCAAGCGCGAGGAGAACGGCGAGAAGCTGGTCGACCTCGACGTGAAGTGCACCAACCAGAACGGCCAGAGCACGCTCGAGGGCAACGCCACCGTGGCGCTGGCGTAGGGGTTCATCTCGTCATGTCGAGCGCAGCGAGACATCTTTTGGGAATGGAGTCTCCGTTCGCACAAGATTCCGCGCTGCGCTCGGAATGACAGACTTCGGAAAAAGGAGAGAAAAATCATGGGTCAACTCGACGGGCGGGTCGCCATCGTTACCGGCTCGGGCCGCGGCATCGGCCAGGAAATCGCCTTCCGGCTGGTGCGTGACGGCGCCAAGGTGGTCGTCAACGACATCGACGACGCACCGGCCAAGGAGACCATCGCCGCCATCGAGAAGATGGGCGGCAAGGCCGTGGCCTGCGTCGGCGACGTCGCGGCGGCCGATTTCGGCGACCGCATCGTGAAGACGGCGGTCGATGCCTTCGGCGATTGCCACATCGTGGTGAACAACGCCGGCTACACCTGGGACAGCGTCATCCAGAAGATGACCGACGAGCAGTGGTACGCCATCATCGACGTGCACCTGACGGCGCCGTTCCGCGTCCTGCGCGCCTTCCAGCAGCATCTGCGCAGCGCGGTCGAGAAGGAGCGCTCGGCCGGCAAGCGCATCGTGCGCAAGGTGGTCAACATCTCGTCGACCTCGGGCGTCAACGGCAACGCCGGCCAGTCGAACTACTCGGCCGGCAAGGCGGGCATCGTCGGCCTGACCAAGACCCTGGCCAAGGAGTTCGGCCGCTACGACGCGACCGTCAACGCCGTCGCCTTCGGCTACATCCAGACGCGCCTCACCAAGCCGCTTTCCGAAGGCGAGGCCGGCGAGATCGAGGTGCAGGGCCGCAAGGTCAAGATCGGCGTGCAGGGTGGCCGCATCGCGGCCATGAACCAGATGATTCCGCTGGGCCGTGGCGGCCTGCCGGAAGAAGCGGCCGGCTCGGTCTACCTGTTCTGCAGCCCCGACAGCGACTATGTCAGCGGCCAGTGCCTGGTGGTGAACGGCGGCCTCTGACACCATCGTCGGACGTCGAAAAAGGCATCGTCCCCCAGGGGTCGATGCCTTTTTATTGTCGGCTCAGGGACCGCCGGCCCGATCCGCCACCGCATCGTCCGGTACGAGAAGCCAGGTCGCCGCGGCGGCCAGCAGCGCCGCTACGGCGGCGACGGCGAAGGCCAGGACCAGCGAATGGCTCGCCAGCACACCGCCCAATGCCGCGCCCAGCGGCAGGCCGCACATGTTCAGGCTCATGGACACCGCCAGCGCCCGGCCCAGCCAGGCCGGATCGGTGCGGCGCTGCCGCAACGTCAGCAAGCCCACGTCCACCGGGCCGGTCAGCGCGCCGACGACGATCATCCCGGCAGCCAGTCCCCACAGGCCGAAATGCGCGCTCAACGGGTAGATCGCGACGGCGGAAGCCAGGATTCCCGCCACCATCAATGGCCGCTCGCGCCCGGCAACGCGCGCCGAGCCGCTGTACAAGGCGCCCACGCTGCCGGCCAGACCCGACAGCGCCCACAGCGCGCCCACCATGCTGTCCGCCGCGCCGCGATCACCCAGCTCGCGCAGGACAAAGACCGGCACGGCGATGATCAGAATGCCGAAGCTCGCCATGAAGAGGGCATACGACACCGCAAGCCCGCGCAGCACGCGATGGCGCAACACGTAGATCAGACCCGCCCTGGCGTCGCCCATCAGGGACGTGCCCCGATCGGGCGGACGGCTCTCTTCGCGGCGGGTGAGCGGCATCAGGCTGATCGCCGCCGCGAGGTATGATGCCGCGACGACCATCAGCGTGGTGGTGGCGCCGGCGACGCCGAAGAGAAGCCCCGCCAGCACCGGGCCCAGCACATCGACCAGCGCGTAGCTGCTGGTATCGAGCGCATTGGCCCGATCCCGTGCCGACTCCGGCACCAGGCGCGGAATGAGGGTCCGGATGCCGGCGAAGCTCAGCGGACTGGTGAGCGAGTAGAGCGCGACCAGGAGCAGCAGCGCCGGCGGACTCATCGCATCCGCGACGTGCAACACCACGATGCCGGTCAGCAGCAATGCGCCCATGACCATGTCGACGACGATCGCCTTGGCGATTCCCAGGCGATCCAGCAGCGCGCCGGCCAGCGGGCTGACCAGCATCCCCGGTGCCATCGACGCAAACGACACCCAGCCCGCCAGCACGGGCGACTGAAAGGCGTTCAGCGCGTAGAGCACGATGGCCAGCGAGAACATGCGCCCGGCCAACCGCGACAGGGCCGCCGACAGCAGCAGATTGGGCACGTCGGCCAGCCGCAGCACCTGCCAGTACGACCGCGATACGTCCGTCATCCAAGGTAGCCCGCGCGACTTGATCGTGCAGCTTACCCCTGGTTGATCAGCCACACACCAGCAACGATCAGCACCAGGCCGGCGATCTTGAGCAGACCGAAGGGTTCGTTGAACAGCAGGTAGCCGACCACGGCCACGATGGCGTAGCTCAGCGACACGCTGGGGAATGCCACCGACACCGGGATCTTGCGCAAGGCGATGATGTAGAGGAACGCCGCCATGCCGTAGAGCATCAGCCCGACGATCGTCTGCGGCCGCAGCAGCTGCTGGACAATGGTCTCGCTGTCGGCGCCCGCCTTCAGCAGGATCTGGCCGCCGATGCCGGTGACGATGCCGCCGGCCAATGCCGCATAGAAGAGCCACATGGGGACTACTCGGCAGCCCGGTCGGCCGTATTCTGCAGCGGTGGCGGCAGGGGCGGTGTCGATGACCACTGGGCGCGGGCGGCCTCGACCGGCGAGATGTGGGCGCGATCGCCGCCCGCGTAGGGCCGCCCGGACGCCGCGCTGCCGGCCGCCGGTTCATGCGCGACCAGCGATCCGCCGTCGTGCAGGTAGATGCGGCGCACCATGTATTGCGGCTTGCGGTTGGCGGTCAGGAACATGCGGCCCAGATACTCGCCCACGACTCCCAGGATCATCAACTGCACGCCGGCCAGCAGCGCCACCGTCGACATCAGCGACGCCCAGCCGGTCGGCAGGCCGCGGTTGATCAGCGCCTCGATCAGCACGGCGAGGAAGCCGAGCAGGCCGCAGCCGCTCAGCACCATGCCGGTGACGCTGGCGACGCGCAGCGGCAGCACCGAGAAATTGAGGAACATGGACAACCACAGCCGCACCAGGCGGCGCAGCGTGTAGTTGCTGCGCCCTTCGGCGCGCGGCAGGTGCATGACCTGCAATCGGCCGACATTCTCCGTGATCTGGAAGATCAGGCCGTCGACATAGGGATAGGGCCCGTCATAGCTCACCAGCCGCTCGCGCAGAAAGGCGCTGACGCAGCGGAAGCTCGACAGGTAGAGACCGCGCGGCTTGTCGATCAGGCGATCGGCGCACCAATTGGTGAAGCGGCTGCCGATGTTGCGCCACGCCGCATGCTGCTTGGTCGCATAGTAGGTGTAGACGACGTCGTAATCGTTATCGCGCGTGTACTCGAACAGGCGGCGCACTTCCTCCGGCGGATTCTGCAGGTCATCGTCCATCGTGATGGCATAGTCGCCGCGCGCATGGGCCAGCCCCGCCATGACCGCGTTGTGCTCGCCGTAATTGCGCGACAGGTCGACCAGGGTGACCGGCGCACCAGGCTGTGCCGCCAGCGCGCGACAGACCTCGAAACTGTTGTCCGGGCTGCCGTCATTGACCAGGACGACCTCGAGGCCGCCCGGCACCTCCAGAGCACGCAGCGCCGCCACCAGTTCGCCGACGCTGGCGGCCCCGTTGTAGACCGGCACCACGATGCTGAGGGCAAATGGCCGTTTCATGATCCCTTCGTTCCACCCTTCTGTGCCACCAGCAGGACCGAGCCGCCGAACGGCAGCGACAGGCCCCAGCCGATCAGGCGACGCTCCAGCCCGACGATGGCGGCGAACAGCGCGTTCACCGGCGCCGGCAAGGCCTGCACGTCACTGCCAGTGTTCCGCAGCAGCACCCGTCTCGCAACCATCAGCGGAAACAGAAAACAGTTCCAGTACGAGGTACGCCGCACGCTGAAGCCGGCTTCCTCCACCAGCGCCCTCGCCCGCCCGCGCACGAAGCGGCGCACATTGTGCACCTGCCGGTCGTGCGCCGACAACATCCACGGATATGCCGGCAGATTCAGGATCAGGATTCCGCCGCTTTCGAGGCACCGGTGCGCTTCTTTCAGGGCCAGTGCCGGATCGACCAGGCCATGCGAGAGGACATCGGCGCTCACGATGGCGCCCAGCGTCGCGTCGGCGAATGGCAAAGTCGTGACCGAGCCGATCACCACCGTCGCGCTGCTCTTGCGGGCCGCCAGCCGTGCGGCATCCGCGTCGTACTCGACCCCCAGGTGGCGGCTTGCCGGCCGGCTGCGGCCAAGGGCCGCAAGCAGCCCGCCGGTACCGCAGCCGGCGTCCAGCAGCGGCCCGACGTCACGGCCCACCGCCGCCTGAACCTGATCGACCAGCAAGCGGTGCAGGCCGAGGTACCACCACAGGCGGCCCTCCAGGGCGTGCATCTGATCGTACTCGTGGCGCTCCATGGCAAGCTCTATAGCGCACTGCCGGATCCGTTGCAGCGCACAGGTGGTCAGGACCGCCGGTGCTCTGCTATCGTACCGGCGCGCCGTTGCCGCGCGGCGAGCCACCGATCCACGCTTTCACAGCCCGTCTTGCCCGATCATCGCCCTTCATCCTCCGATCACGAGGTCGAACGCCCGGATGCCGGCCGGATGCCGCCGCCAGCATCCGCCGGCGACGCCGCGCCGGACGTCGTTCACCACCCTACGCGCTTTCTGCGCGACCGGCTGCCGACCGGTGCTGCGCGGGCGATCGAGGTGCTGCTGCTGCTGATCCCGATCGCCTGGGCCGTGGTCTATCTCTTTCCGCCCATCAATCACGATGTCGCGGCGTTGATGGACGTGGGGCATCGCTGGCTCGACGGCGAAAAACTCTACGTCGACATCATCGACATCAACCTGCCGCTGGTCTTCATCCTCTATGCCGTGCCCGAGGTGCTGGCGCGCCTCTTCGCCTTCACCGGCCTGGACGCCGCGACCTGGATGACGATTGCCTTCTACGTGGCGATCATCGGCTCGTTCCTCACCTGTCGCGCGCTCACCCACAAGGTTCCGTCGCTGGCGCATCCGTTGACCGAAGCCCTGGTGCCGCCGACCCTGCTGTTCCTGTTCGTCGTGCTGCCCAACGAGAACTTCGGACAACGCGAGCACCTGATGTTCGTGCTGACAGCGCCCTACCTGCTGCACGCCGCCGAGCGCGCCGAGGGGCGCGCCGCGGCGCTGGGCCGGATCCCGACCTGGGCGATCGCGATCGCGGCCGGCATCGGCCTGGCGCAGAAGCCGCACTTCCTGGTGATCCCGTTCGTGGTCGAGCTCTATCTGCTGCTGCACCGCGGTTGGCGCCGCACCATAAGCGACGCCGTGCCGTGGCTGATCGGCGCGGTGGCGATCGGGCATGCGGCGCTGATCGTGCTCGGCACGCCGGCCTACCTCACCACCGTGTTGCCCATCATCTGGGACTCCTACACCCATCTCGGCGAAGTGACCTGGCTGGGGGTTCTGTTCGGGCCGGTGCTGGGCCCCTGCCTGCTGGCGTTGGCCGCCTTCGGCCTGCTGGCCATCTTCCTGGCCCGCACGGTGGCGGCCCGCGTCATCGTCGCCTACGGGCTGGGCGCGGCGCTGGCCGCCGCCCTGCAGGCCAAGGGCTGGCCCTATCACGTGCTGCCGGGGCTGTCGGCGACCATCCTGCTGGCCGCGGTGACGATCTCGCAGATGATCGACCGCTACCTGCCGATCGACCGCGATGCGCACCGCCTGCCGGTGATCGCCATCAGCGCCACCTTTCTGATCCTGCTCTACTTCCAGGCCGCATTGTTCACGCCGCCGTTCCAGAAGCAGCGCCAGTTCGAGGACAGCATCACCGGCGTGCTGCTGCACATCGTCGAACAGAACGCCGCCAACAAGCGCATCCTGGTCATGTCGCCCGGCATCTATCCCTACTATCCGCTGGTCAACTACGGCGGCATCCGCATGACGATGCGCTTCCAGACCATGTGGGTGCTGCAGGGGATCTATGCCGACTGCGAGGAGTATCCGACGCTGTACAACGCGCCGGAAGACATGTCGGAAGCCGAACGCTTCGTCTTCGAGTCGGTGTCCGACGACATGGAACGCCAGCAGCCCGACCTCGTCATCGTCGATCGCGTCGCCGGCATGCCGCGCTGCCAGGGGCGCGTCTTCGACTACCTCGAATACTTCATGCGCAACCCGAAATTCGCGCGCGCCTTCGAACGCTACACGCATTTCATGGATGTCGACCGCTACGTCATCTACAAGCGGCGGTGATCGAAGCGCTAGGACGCAGACGTCTTTCCCGGCACCTTGAAGACGCCGGAGGCCGACAGCACGACCTCGCCAGCGCAGACCAGATCGCAGCGGGCGAAAACGAAGTTGGGCGTGCGGCGGGTGATGACGGCCTTGCCCTCTATCCAGTTGCCGATGCGGGCGCCGCGCACGAAATCGCTGTTGAGCGTGATGGTCGGGTGCACGCCGGGCGTCTTGGTGGCGTAGCCGCAGCCGAACCCCATCACCATGTCGGCCAGCGTCACCAGGCAGCCGCCATGCGCGATACCGAGCGGATTGCCGTGGCGCGGTTCGAGCATCAGCCCGACGCGCGGGCCGTCGGCCTCGAGCTTGACGTGCAGCGGCCCGACCAGCCGTACGAAATCGTCGGCCATGTCGAGGCGCACGAAACCGTCGGGGATGCTCACGTCAAACCTCCCTGATCAGCCGGCGCCGATGCCGGTCGGCGACTGGGCCAGGTGCTGGAGCGCGTGCCGGATGTCCTCGGGGATCGGCCGGCCGCGGCCGCTGTCGCGGTCGTAGGCGACGATGATGGCATGACCTTCGGCGGCGCAACGCCCTTCCTGATCGAAGATCGCCTGGCCCAGCACGAACGACGAGCGGCGGACCTCGATCAGCCGGGCGCCGACCCGCACCGTACCCGGGAAGAACATCTGGCGGCGGAAATCGATGTCCAGATGCGCCACCACCGTCGACAGGCCGTGCGCGCGCATGAACGCCATGTACTGCGCCATGTAGGTGACCCGCGCGTTCTCGAACAGAACCAGGAACGCCACGTTGTTGACGTGGCCGTTGGAATCGATGTCGGCGAAGCGCAGCGTTTCGTTGGTGAGATGGCCGTACGCGGACGGGTCGGCGAGATCGACAGCCGGCGACACCAGCTGGGGAATGGCATTCATCCTGAAACTCAACCCTTTCTGAATTCGATGCCGACGCCGCCGGCGGCCGCGGCCGGCACCAGCACGCGCCCGTCGCCGTCGGCGGTGCAGGCAATGCCGCCGGCGCGCAGCACGCCGGCCGTGCGGGCTGTATCCGATACGTTGAAACTGAGCAATGCCGGATGATCATCGCTGCGGTGCGGCGCAATCCCCGGGTACAGCGCCTGGAAGCGCTCGCGCGTCAGGTAGCGGATCGACGTGGCGCCGCGGCCGACCACCAGGTCACCGCCCTCGCGCCGGACGGCCGCATCGCCGAACACCTTGCCGACATAGGCCGCGTCGGTCATCGGATCGGCGGCGATCACGGTGGCGCCGGCGAGACCCGTCACGCCGTTGTCGTGCGCCGCCCATTCCGGGCGGTAGACGAACTGCGGCGTGCGGTGCTCGCAGGCGAAGAAGCCCAGCAGCTTGGCGCGCTGGGTCGCCAGCCGCACGGTGCGAAACGCCGCCTGCTCCTGCCGGCCGGCGATGTCGACGGCGCGCGCGAACTCCAATACGGGGTCGGGCTGCAGGCCGGCCGCCGTCCACGCCGCATGCGCGATATCGGCGCCGTCGGTGCGCAACGCGACATTGGCAAGCCCGCCGCCGGAGCGCTCCAGCCAGGCGCGTCGCTCGGCGTTCAGCGGGTTGGCCTCGACGATACCGATCAGCTCGAAATAGGTATCGCCGAAGATCATGAGGTGGTTGGCCGTGCCCAGCCGCGTGTGCAGGCCACGCGGCTGCACCTGGAAGCCGAGCCCGGCGTACGTCGCCCGGGCCGCCTCGATATCGGCCACGACCACCACCGCGTGGTCGATGCCCGTGACCGCCTGTCCCGTCATGCCTGCCTCACGCCGGTCGGCGGCGGATCAGGTTGGTCGCCCGCACCGTCGTCACCACTTCGCCCTTCTGGTTCTGCAGCGATGCCTCGTTGATCAGGATGCCGATCGTGGGCTTGCTGCGCGACTCGCGCTTGTCCAGCACCTGCATGGTCCCGCTCAGCACGTCGCCGGGCCGCACCGGCTTCAGCCAACCGATGTTGTCGATGCCGGGCGAGCCGAGGCTGGTCTCGGGATGAAGATAGTTGTCCACGATCAGCCGCATGACGATGCTGCCGGTATGCCAGCCGCTGGCGATCAGCCCGCCGAACATCGACTGCCGCGCCGCGACCGGGTCGATGTGGAACGGCTGCGGATCGAACTGCCGCGCAAAGGCGATGATCTCATCCTCGGTGATCGCCCGACTGCCGAGGTCGTAGCGCGCGCCGACCTCGTAATCCTCCCAATAGCGCAACGGTCCCGGCATGGCATGGTCCTCTTGAATCGCGGCGGCGCTCAGCGCGCCGCCGGCGGATGGCTGAACAGCCAGGTCTCGATCGCCGCCGTCACGATCTCCGGCCGTTCCAGCGGCGCGACGTGACCGCAATCGTCGATCACGATCAGCTCGGCGTCGGGCACGGCGGCGGCGATCTCCTGCGACAGCGCCGGCGGCGTGAGCTGATCGTCGCGGCCGCAGACGACCAGCGTGGGCACCGAGACCGATGCCAGCAGCGGGCGGTTGTCCGGCCGGCCCATGATGGCGACCTGCTGGCGCAGGAAGCCGTCGCGGCCGATGCTGGTCGCCATGGCGAAGATCGGTTCGGTGACCGATGGATCATCGAGCCGGGACGGATGCACCAGGCGCGGCAGCAGCCGCGGCGTGACCCCCTTGAAGGCGCCGGTCTGCGCCAGCCTCAGCATGGCCTGGCGCTGCGCCGTCTGCTCCGGCGTGTCGGGACGGGCGCTGGTGTCGAGCAGCGCCAGGCGGGTCACGCGGTCCCGCGCCTGGCGCAGGATCTCGAAGGCGACATAGCCGCCCATCGAGAACCCCAGCAGGGCAAAGCGGGGCGGCGCCTGCGCCAGCATCGCTGCCGCCATCTCGACCAGCGACTCGTGCGCCGCGAGGTCGGCGACCAGGCAGTCGACGCGCGAGCCCAGGGCGGCGATCTGCGGCGCGAAGACCCGGGCGTCGTTCAGCAAGCCCGGGCAAAGCACCAGCGTCGGCCGTTCGGGACGGGAGGAGATGGACATCTTCTACCTTCCCCCGCTCGCGGGGAAAGGTGCCCGAAGGGCGGATGGGGGGTGCTGCAACAGCGACGATGCTCGATTGCGAGCACCATGTCCGCCGCAATGCCCCCCATCCGGCGCTACGCGCCACCTTCCCCCGCAAGCGGGGGAAGGTAATGGATCACCGGCGCTGTGAGCCATATGCGATCACCTGTTCGGGACGGGAGGGAGCCATCTAGCGGATCAGCCGGCTGAGTTCGCGGAATTCGGGCGTGCCGGCTTCGCCCAGGCATTCGAACAGCACCTGTTCGACGTTCACGATCCAGATACCTTGCGGCCGGAGCCGCTCGAACGCCAACGCCACGCTGTCGGTCCGGCGCGAGGAAATCGCGTCGGCCACCAGGAAGACATCATAGCCCGACGCCCGCAGCATGGTGGCGGTCTGGGCGACGCAGACATGCGCCTCGACGCCGGCCACCACCACCTGCGGACGCTGAACGGCTTTCAGCCGATCGGCAACCTGGGGCTGCGCTGCGGCCGAGAACTGCGTCTTGGCGAAGACATGCGCCCGCTCGGGCACCAGGTCCAGCAATTGGGGCACCGTCGGCCCCAGCCCTTGCGGATACTGCTCCGTCACCGTGACCGGCAGTTGCAGTGTGCGTGCAGCCTGCAAAAGGACGGCGGTGCGCTCGATGACCCGCCCGCCCTCGTGCATGGCGGGCATCAGGCGCTCCTGCTCGTCGACGACCAATAGCTGTGTCTTGGCGCGATCGATCAGCATCAAACCCCTCCTGTGCCGGCCACCTTAGGCGGATCGGCCGACGGCCGGCAACCGGCGCCGGGCCCATCGCCATGTTCAAATCAGGGGCTCGGGACGCGGTGGCCGCATGTCCGAATCGCACGGCGTCGCATTGACAGGCGAACGGCACTGCATATCATGCGCCCCGTTCGCGAACAGACGGTCGGCCGTGCCCCCAACATGACGCCTGACCGCGCCGCCAGAGGCTTGGGGCCCTGCGGAAATAGCTTGGAATTTCAATGGGTTTTGATCTGCTGGGGCTTGGCCCCGATGTGTTGAAAGCGGTCGCTGACGCGGGCTACACGCAGCCCACACCGATCCAGGAACAGGCCATCCCCTATGTCCTGATGGGGCGGGACGTGCTGGGTTGTGCCCAGACCGGCACCGGCAAGACGGCCGGTTTCACCCTGCCGATGATCGAAATCCTGGCTTCCGGGCGCGCCAAGGCACGCATGCCGCGGTCTTTGATCCTCGAGCCGACGCGGGAACTGGCCGCCCAGGTGGCCGAGAGCTTCGAGACGTACGGCAAGTACCACAAACTGTCGCAGGCCCTGTTGATCGGCGGCATGTCGTTCGACGATCAGGAGAAGGTGCTGGACCGCGGCGCCGACGTGCTGATCGCCACGCCCGGCCGGCTGCTCGACCATTTCGAGCGCGGCAAGGTGCTGCTCAACGACGTGAAGATCCTCGTCATCGACGAGGCCGACCGCATGCTGGACATGGGCTTCATTCCCGATGTCGAGCGCATCGTGTCGCTGGTCTCCAAGATGCGGCAGACTCTGTTCTTCTCGGCCACCATGCCGCCGGAGATCCGGCGCCTGGCCGAAGCGTTCCTGATGAACCCCAAGGAAATCACCGTGGCGCGTCCGGCCACGACGGCAGCGACCGTGACCCAGGGCCTGGCCATCGTGCCCGAGTTCGGCAAGCGCGAGGCGCTGCGCCGCCTGATCCGCAGCCAGGAAGTCAAGAACGCCCTGATCTTCTGTAACCGCAAGAAGGATGTGGACATTCTCTACAAGTCGCTGGCGCGCCATGGTTTCAACGTCGGTGCCCTGCACGGCGACATGAGCCAGCCGGTGCGCACCGAAACGCTGGAGCGCTTCAAGCTGGGCGAGATCCAGCTGCTGGTCGCCTCCGACGTGGCGGCCCGCGGCCTGGACATCGACGACATGAGCCACGTCTTCAATTTCGACGTGCCGTTCCAGCCCGAGGACTATGTGCACCGCATCGGCCGCACCGGCCGGGCCGGCCGCAGCGGTGTGGCCTTCACATTGGCGTCACCCGAGGATGGCAAGCTGGTTGGGTCGATTGAACGAATCATCGGCCAGGAAATTCCCCGTATTGCGGTGCCGGACATGGATGCTGCCGAGCTTGAGCAGGAAGGTGACGACCGTCGTCGCCGCGGCCGTGGCCGCGGTGGTCGTGACCGCACGCGGCGCGATCGCGAGGCACCGCCGGCGACACAGTTCCGTGATGCCGATGCCGACGGCACGGACGACCTGCTGCCGCCGGCCGAGGCGGCGACCGCCAGCGCCGAGAACGGCCGCACCGGCGAGCGCGGCCGCAACAAGCGCCGGCGCAACGATCGCCATGGCGAGCGCAGCGCGCGCCCGCCGCGCGATGCCGATCGCGACGGTGTCGATGACCTGCAGCCGCCCGCCCCGCCGGCCAGCGAGCAGCGCGAGGCCCAGACGGAAGAACGTCGAGGCTCCCGCCGCGACGAGCGCCGTCGTGATGACCGTCCTCGCGATGACCGGCCCCACGATGATCGCCCGCCGCGGGAAGACCGCAATCGCGACCGCCACCATGGCCGCGACCGGCGCCGCGATCGCAACTGGGACCGCGATGACGGCCCGCCGGTGGTGGGTTTCGGCGACTTCACGCCAGCCTTCCTGTCGCGCCCCGTCCCGCCGCGCCGCCGCCGCACGAACAGCACCACCGACGAATCGGTGACCGACGAAGCGGCCTGAGTTTTCCCCTGGGGCGCGAGTGTGCCCCTCGCCCCGCGAGAGCGGGGAGAGGAGCAACAACGCGAATGCGGCTCCCGGGATTTCATTTGCGTGCGCGCCGCTTTAGGCTGACCCGCAGCGCGGTTGTCCCCACAGCGCATTCGGGAGCGGCTTCATGCAGACGATCTTCATCCTGGTGAAATGCGAGCTGGGCAAGGCCTACGAGGTTGCCGACGAAGCCGTGCAGGGTGTCGAGCAGGTCTCGGAGGTGCACTCGATCTCCGGCTCCTATGACCTGTTGATGAAGTGCTATCTCGATGATGCCACCGATATCGGGCACTTCGTCACCAGCAAGATCCAGACGCTGGCCGGTATCAAGGACACCTACACCTACATCACGTTCAAGGCGTTCGGCTGATTGCCCTGAAGCCGGGGCAATCGCTGATGGCATCAACCTCACCCTGAGGAGCGAGCGCAGCGAGCGTCTCGAAGGGTGGGCTACCGCACGACCGGTGCGGCAGCAGTTGGAACGGACGAACGAGACTGCAGCCATCCTTCGAGACGCCGGCTGCGCCGGCTCCTCAGGATGAGGTTGTGCGCCGCCACAAGCGCTCCCGCCCATCCTTCACCCGTCGACGATTTCGGTCGCCAGCCAGCGCTTGAAAGCCCGCAGGCCGAGATGGGCGGCGTCGCTCTTGCGATGCACCAGCCAGTAGCCGCCGGTCGGCTGGCAGATCGGCAGCGGCCGGCACAGCGCCCCGCTGCGCTCGCGGTCGGCGAACAACGGGTCCAGTCCCAGCGCCACGCCGCCGCCCTGCTCCGCCACCTGCAGGGCCGCGCTGAACCCGTCGACCCAGATCGCATGCTGCGGCTTCAGCCCGCCGACGCCGGCCGTCTCCAGCCAGGTCGGCCAGGCGAGCGGAAACGTGGTGACATGGATCAGTGCGGCGCGCGCGAGATCGGCCGGGCGGCGCAGCTTCAGGTGCTTCACCAGACCCGACGTGGCGACCGGCGTGCTGCGGATGTCCAGCAACCGCATGGCCACCAGCCCGGGCCAATCGCCATTGCCGTTGCGGATGGCGGCGTCGAATGTCTCGGTGTCCAGGTCGACGTGGCGGCTCGCCGTTTCGATCACCAGTTCGACCTCGGGATGCTTTGCCATGAAGCGCGACACGCGCGGCACCAGCCAGGCCGAGGCGAAGAACGGCAGCACGGCCAACCGCAGGCGGCGATGACCCGCCAATCCCTCCGTCGGCGCCGCCGCGCGTGCCAGCTCGGCGAACGCACGCCCTGTGCCGGCCGCCAGGGCCTTGCCGGCGGCCGTCGGCTGGATGGCACGATGCGCGCGCGTGAACAGCACCGTGCCCATCGCGCGCTCCAGCGCGCCGATACGGTGGCTGATGGCCGATGGCGTCAGGTGCAGGGCAGCCGCTGCGTCCTTGAAGCTGCCCAGCCGCATGACGGTATCGAACGCCTGCAGCGCCAGCAGCATCGCCGGCTTCAGCCGTACCGCCGCCGGCACCGGCCGCGCCGCATTCAGCGGGGGGCCGTCGTTTCCTTTGGATCGCTCGCGTCCACGCGCGCCCTCGTCCGTCGCGTCAGCGCGAGGCGATGTCAACGGCGCCGGCGCGGCACGCCGATGCGCGCGTGAATGCGCGCGGTCCACGGTACGTCCTCAGTTGATCAGCCCGTAGAACTTGGCGGCGTTCTCGCAGGTGATCTTGTGGGTGACGTCGGCCGGCAGATGGCCGAACTGTTCGGCGATATACTTGTCGGACTGCGGCCAGACGCCGTCGCCATGCGGATAGTCGGAGCCCCACATCAGGGTTTCCGCCCCCATGTCGTCGATCAGCTTGGTGCCGATGCGGTCGAACTGGAAGGTCGCCTTGCACTGGCGGCGCCAGTAGTCGCTGGGCTTCATCTTGAGGCCCAGGTCCGTGAAGCGATCCTCCCACTCGTAATCCATGCGATCGAGCGCATAGGGGATCCAGCCGCAGCCGCTTTCGCCGAAGGCGATGCGCACATGCGGGTATCGCTCCAGCACGTTGGCCGAGATGATGGCGGCCAGGATGTTCACCAGGTTCATCTGGAAGCCGGACACCACGGTGAAGAAGATCGAGCGGCCGACACGCCCGCCGTGTTTCTGGATGATGTCGGGCGGAACGTTGGGGAAGGTGTGGAAGTGCAGCGGCAGCCGCACCTCGTTGACGGCCTGCCACAGCGGCTCCCACATCGGGTGCCACATCGGCTCCATGTCCCATGAGCAGGAGAGCTCGAGCCCGCGGATGCCCATGCGCGCGACGCGATGGATCTCCGTCACCGCCGCATCGATGTCGCCGTAGGGCAGACACGCGAGGCCAATGTGCCGGTCCGGATAGGATCGGCAGAATTCCTTCAGCCAGTCGTTATAGATGCGCAGCATCTCGTTGGCGGCCTCGCGATCGCTCAACCGGCCGGCGGCACCGAGGATGCCGTAGATCACTTCGGCATCGACGCCGTCGCGGTCGAGGTCCTTGATGCGCAGATGCGGGTCCGACACGCGGCGGATGCCTTTCTTGCCGTCCTCGTAGAGGCCGGTTTCCGCCATGACGTCGACCCGGTGATGCTTGCCGGGAACATATTTCTGGCCGGCCGGACCGACGCCGTTGAGGTAGCCGAAGCTGGCGCCGTTGCGGGCGACCCAGCGTGGACCGTCGGCGCTGTCCTCGACATAGGGCATGCGGTCCTTCAGCGCGCGCGGCGCCTGCGATGTGAACAGATCGGGCGGCATCCACGGCAGGTCGAGGTGGCAGTCGGCCGAAATGCGCTTGTACTGCATGACGCTTCCTCCTGCGGCCGGTCAGCGCCTTCTGGGAGCGCCGGCGCCCGGTCTCACACCCGGCAGTATGAGCGCTGTTGCGCGCAGCCCACAACAGCAGCGCCCCGGCCCGGATCGCCGCGTTCCGCATGGCAGGGTCGCCGGCAGTTGATCGGCCGCCATCCCGTCACCTGGGAAAGCAGGGCGATCGCATCGGATCTGGGACATTGGCCTGGGCCGCAACAACATGCGCCGGGCGCGCGCCACGCCGTGGCGCGCGCCCGGCGTTTGATCGAACCGCCTTGGGTCGCATGCGATCGTTCTGGACCCTTTGTCCACAGCGGCCGCGCACGCGAGTCCGCCAGCCCCGAATTTGCCATGTCGGCGCCACGAATTCGCAGCCTTTCCGGCCTCCCGTACGGCGCCTACGGCACTGTCCGCGCCGGACCATCGGTCCGGGCTGGACCAAAGAGTGGAAGACATGGACAGACGGCTGCCCTACGCCGCCACTGTTCGCAGTCGATGTATCGAAAGCGTAGGTCGAAAACGACCACGTGTTGTCCCTGACGAAACAAAGAGTGCGTGCCGCGATGATCAAGACGTTCTTCCTGCGACCTGGGTATTTCGCCCGCAGCGGTGGGCTGTGGTACGGGCCGGGCATCCTGCTGATTGTTGAGCCGACAGAACGGGTCGAGATGTTCACCGATCGGCGGGGCGCGGCGGACACCTGCGTCGGCGCCTACACCTTCGCCCAGCTCGACGAGCAGGCACCGCCCGCCGGTCTGATGTGGGCCCTGCCGTTCATGCCCAACCGCGCCCATCACATGGCCCGCGTCGCGGCGTGATCGCCACGCCAACGCCG
The DNA here is from genome assembly GCF_007859315.1 of Reyranella sp. CPCC 100927. Taxonomy (GTDB): domain Bacteria; phylum Pseudomonadota; class Alphaproteobacteria; order Reyranellales; family Reyranellaceae; genus Vineibacter. The sequence goes on along the minus strand of NZ_VOHA01000022.1, from coordinate 85,325 downwards.
GCCTGTCGTACGACCCCGGGAACACGCGCCAAAAGCTGACGTTTCCCCTCTCGGCGCCCATGATGCGATCGCGAGGAGGAGCCCGCATGTCCCACCGCGGAGCACCCGCCAGGGAGGCCACGCCGCCGACCACATGGCTGCGGCGTGCCCGCGGCCGCTGGTGGGTGTGGACGGCGGCCGCCATCGCGATCGTGGCGCTGGCCGTGGCCGGCGTCCTGTCGCCGGTGGGAACGTGGATCGATACCTACCGCGGCTGGGTGGAGAGCCTCGGCGTCTGGGGCGTCGTTGTCTTCGGCGTGCTGTATGTGCTTGCCACGATCGCGCTGCTGCCCTGTGCACCGCTGTCCATTGTTGCCGGCCTGGCCTATGGCGTCTGGGCGTTCCCCCTGGTGATCGCATCGGCCATGACCGGCGCGGCGCTGGCATTCCAGATCGGCCGCCATCTCGCCCAGGAACGCGTGCGTGCCTGGGCCCGGGATCACCCGCGCGGCGCCGCCGTGATCGATGCCGTGAGCGCGCAAGGCTGGAAGGTCGTGCTGCTGTTGCGGCTGAGCCCCTTGATCCCCTTCAACGTGCAGAACTACCTGTTCGGCATCACCAGCATCCGTTTCACGCACTACGCCGTCGCCACCGCCATCGGCATCCTGCCGGGCGCCGCCTTGTTCATCTCCATCGGCGCCTTCGGCCACGGTGCCGACGATGACGAGGGCAGGCTGCTGAACTGGATCCTGTTCGGCGTCGGACTGGCCGCGACGGCGCTGGCGGCCGTTCTGGTGTCACGCACCGTCATGGCGAAGCTGCGCGCTTCAGCGCCGCGCGCCGAGGAGAAACAAGGCCGTCCACAGCCCATGCAGGATGGCGATCGGCGGTGCCATCAATAGCCAGAATTCGATGGCATTGAGCACCATCAACAGCACGGCCAGCGGCACGACCGAGACAAATGAGGCAACGGCCGTGAGCCGCAGCCATTGCAGCGATGCCGGCATTCCCGGCGTCGGCATGAACCAGGCAACCCAGGCCGCCAGGGGAACAAGCAGAAGAAGCGCGCCGGCCCACAAGGCCATGACGACGACCAGCAGACCGGCACCCCGGCCGCTGCCGGAGAGGTCGGACCACATCCACATCGCGGGGAGCAAGGCCGACAGGACCGCGGCGGCCACGGCACCCCATACGTACGTGCTGCGCGATGCATCCCATAGCCCGCGCGCCGGCCGGTGGTCGGGTCCAATCACCGGTTTCTTAGAGCGATTCATCGTTTGATGGAATCAGTGGCGCCTGTCGTCCTGAGCGCAGCGAAGGACCTTGCGGTGGATCGCGCAAAGCATGTCGGCGCTGACAATCATCAGCACCGACAGTGTTGACGGCAACACCGCAGGCTCCTTCGCTGCGCTCAGGATGACATCGCGAGCCTGCGGCCCCATCACGTCCAACCGACGTGAAATGCTGGAAAGGTCAAGCCCAGACCGTCTGATACAATGCCACGATCTCGTCCTTGGTCGGCACGCGCGGGTTGTTGTTCGGCGAGCCCGACGCCAGCGCCTGCTCGGCCATGGTCGGCATCAGGCTCATGTATTTCGCCTCGTCGATGCCGTAGGCCTTCGGTGTCGGCACCTTGAGGTCCGCATTGAGCTGCCGCAGCGCGTCCAGCAGCATCGCCACCGCGGTCTGGTCGGAAACGTCGTCGCCGGCGACACCCATGAACCGGGCGCAATCGGCATAGCGGTTCAACGCGGCGCCGGCCGAGAACGCGGTGATGGCCGGCAGCAGCATGGCATTGCTGAGCCCGTGCGGCACATGGAAGAAGGCGCCGATCGGCCGGCTCATGCCGTGCACCAGCGCCACCGACGAATTGGAGAACGCCATGCCGGCCTGGGTCGACGCCAGCATCATCGCCTCGCGCGCCGCGCGATTTTGCGGCTCGGCGCAGACCGTGCGGATGTTGCGATAGATCGCCGCCATCGCCGCCCGCGCCAGGCTGTCGGCATGCGGGCTGGCACGCTTGCTGACATAGGCCTCGATGGCATGGGTCAGCGAGTCGATCCCGGTATCGGCGGTGAGCCGATAGGGTTTGGTCAGCGTCAGCTCATAGTCGACGATGGCGGCGGCGGCCATGCACGGCACGCCGGCGATCAACATCTTCTCGTCGGTTTCGGTATCGGTGATCACGGTGAAGCGCGTCACCTCGGAACCGGTGCCGGCCGTGGTCGGGATCGCCACCAGCGGCAGGCCCTGCTTGGGGATCGGGTTGGGCACCTTGTACTGGCGCATCTTGCCGCCATTGGCCGCCAGCACGCTCATCGCCTTGGCCGTGTCGATCGGCGAGCCGCCACCGAAGGCGACCAGGCTGTCGTAACCACCGGCTTTCATGCGGGCGACTCCGGCCTCGATGATCTCGGTGGTCGGATCCTCGATCGTGTCCGAGAACACGTCGAAGGCGACTCCGGCCTTGGTCAGCACATCGGTCGCCGCCGCGAGCTTGCCGCTCGACACCATGAACTTGTCGGTGACCACCAGCGGTCGCGTCCCGCCGACCTGGCCCAGCACGTCGGCGACCTGTGCGATCGCACCGCCGCCGATCACGATCATGCGCGGCGTCAGAATGGTGGCGATGGTCATGCGCGGCCTCCCTCGGTGTGCGTCGCGCGAAATCTATCCGATCCGACAGCGAAGGGAAGCACACCTGAGGCGCTATGGCGTTCACACATTCCAAGCGTCCCTTCCCCCAGAGGGGGAAGGTGCCCCGCAAGGGGCGGAAGGGGGATGTTGAAACAGCTTCTGAGCCTACTGAGCAGCATCGAATCGATTTCGACATCCCCTATCCGGCGCTTCGCGCCACCTTCCCCCTCCGGGGGAAGGGCGTTTTCAAAAGGGCTCAACCCCGATCACAGTTGGCGGAAGATGGCTTCGGCGGCGATCAGATCGAAGTGGCCGCCGCCGGCGTTCTTGAAAAACGTCACGTCGTCAGGCGAGCGGCGGCCGGCGACGGTACCGCCGACCAGGTCATACAGGTCTCCCAGCACATCGCTCGCCGCGATGGCGCCGCTGGCGATCGGCTGCAGGATGTCCCCCACACCGGCGAAAGCCGACTCGCGGCGATCGACAAAGACGCGGGCCCGCTGTGCCGCCGCGTCATCCGCCTCACGCGTCTTCTCCACATAGCCGCCCACCAGGTCGAGGTGGACACCGGGCTTCAGGTTGTCGCCCTTCACGAGAGGGACGTGCGAGCGGGTGCAGGTGGTGATGATGTCCGCCACACGGGTTGCCGCATCGAGGTCCTCCGTGACCTCGACGGCGATCCCGTCGCGCGCCAGTTCGGCGGCGACCGCCATCGCCCGCTGCCGCGTGCGGTTCCAGATCAGCACCCGCCGCAGTGATGGCCGGACCGTGCGATGCGCGCGCACAAGCCACCGCGACATCTCGCCGGCGCCGACGACGAGCAGCGTTTCCGGCGACGGCGGCGCCAGAAGCCTGGCGCCGAGCGCCGAATCGGCAGCCGTGCGCCAGTAGGTGATCTCGGTCCCATCCATGACCGCCAGCGGCCTGCCGTTGGTGCCGTCGAAGAGCACGCACACGGCCTGGACCGCGGGCAACACGCCCGTGTCGAGATTGGCCGGAAAGCTGGTGATCAGCTTGCTGGCCATGAAGCGCCCATGGTCCACGGCATTGCGCGCGAAATAGAACGCCGTCTCGTTGCCCATGGCGTCGTCCTGGACATCGATCTTGCGACGCCGATGCGCCGCTTCGATCGCATCGATCAGGACTGGAAAGGTCAGGATTTTTCGGATCTGCGCCGCATCGACAAACCGCAGGGAGCCGGGCTGTTCAGTCATTGGCAATACTCCGAGCCGGCGCGAACGCCGGTTGATCAGACACAGGCAAACGCCCCCTCAGCGCGAACGCGCTTCGGCATCCAGGCTTTCAGGCGCCAGCAGTTGTCCGCTCCACTGGGCGCGTTCGACCTGATCATGGACGATGCCGGCGATGGCATCGCCGGCGAAACGGGCCAGTCGCGACACCGGGCGATCGGCGGGGTGGGACAGGACCAGCCGGCGTACCGGCACCGGATCGATCAGCGCGGCGGCCGTCAGGCGGCGGCTGGCGATGTCCTCGCGGATCGGCGCCAGCGGCAGGATCGTCCATCCATGCCCATGCCGCACCAGGTCCTTCAGCGTGGCGTAGGAGTCGGCCTCGACGGCGACATCAAGCGTGATCCCCGCTTCGGTCGCGCAACGCTCGACGATCGTCCGCAGGCCATGCGGAACGCTGGGCAACAGCAGACGCTTGCCGTCCAGCGTCTTGAACGGAGTCGGGCGCACGGTCGAGAATCCGGCGTCCGCGGGCCCGATCAGGAACAGATTTTCGAGCAGCAGCGGACGCGACCGCAGCGACCGGGTCGGCCGCGGATCGTAGAGGATCGCCACATCGATCTCGCCGCGATGCAGCCAGTCCAGCAGGTAGCCGGTATAGGCACTGACCAGGCGCAGCACGGCCTGGGGATGGGACCGGCCGAACAGGTCCACCAGCGGCACGGAGATGATGTCGCCGACCGTCGGCGGCATGCCGATGGCGATCTGCCCCTTCAACGGTGCGTCCGCGTTCGATGCGCGCGCCCTGATCTCCTCGAGTTCCGCCATGATTCGCTCGGCATGGCCCAGCACCTCGCGGCCCTGCTCGGTGACCACCATGCCGCGGCCGTGGCGGACGAACAGGCGAAGGCCCAGTTCCGCCTCCAGCAGGCGCACCTGGCGGCTGAGCGCGGGTTGGGCGATGCGCATTCGGTCCGCCGCCTTGCTGAGGCTGCCCAGTTCGGCGACCTGGATCAGGGTGCGAAGTTGTGAAAGCTCCATGAGCGATAGAATATCATTATATCTGTTCACACAAAATGCTCGAAGCAATAGCATTATGTGATCGTTAGTCTCCCCGTGGTTTTCCTGGAACGGATCGGAGATCGACGATGTCGGGCGTTGCAGCAGGTCTTGACCCGGCACGCGGCGGCGCACCGCCGGCTGCCCCGCCGGAAGCGTCGTGGCCGTCGGACGTCTATCGCGTGCTGAAGGCGGCGCAGGTGCGCCAGATGGCCTACGTTCCCGATGCCGGCCACAGCACGTTGATCAAACTGTTCGATGCCGACCCCGATGTCGTCGCCAACGTATTGACGACCGAGGAGGAAGGCATCGCCATCGCCGCCGGCGCCTGGCTGGGTGGCCAGCGCGCCGTCCTGCTGATGCAGTCCAGCGGTGTCGGCAACTGCATCAACATGCTGTCGCTGCCGGCGATCGCCCGCTTCCCGCTGCTGATGCTGGTGACGATGCGCGGCGAGTGGGCCGAGTTCAATCCCTGGCAGGTGCCCATGAGCCGCGCGACGCAGCCGGCGCTGGAAGCGGTGGGCGTGCGCGTCATGCGCGCCGAGACACCGGCGGATCTGGTCGACACCGTCGCGGCCGGCGCGGCGCTCGCCTACGAGGCCGACCAGCAGATCGCGGTTCTGATCGGACAGCGTCTGCTGGGCCGGAAGACATGGTGATGTCCATGACCAATACCGTGCATCCCGTCCCCCTCGCCCGCCGCGACGCCATCGCCGCGCTCCTGCAGCACCGGCGGGACGCGCTTGTCGTCACCGGCCTGGGCTCACCCACCTACGACGTCCACGCAGCCGGCGACCGCGACGACAATTACTATCTCTGGGGTGCTATGGGCGGTGCGGCGCTGGTCGGCCTCGGCCTGGCGCAGGCGCAGCCCACCCGGCGCGTCCTGGTGATTACCGGCGATGGCGAGCAGCTGATGGCGTTCGGCAGTCTCGCCACCATCGCGGTGGCGCGGCCGCGCAATCTCGACATCGTGGTCATCGACAATCACCATTTCGGCGAGACCGGCATGCAGGCGAGCCATACCGGGCGCGGCATCGATATCGCCAACGTCGCGGCGGCCTGCGGCTTTGCGTCGACCCGCACCGTGCGCACGCCGCAGGACATCGCGGATACCGGCGAGCACCTGCACGCCGCGTCGGATGGACCGCGCCTGTTCGTCATCAAGGTCGCAGCGGAAAACCCGCCACGCTCCCTGCCCGCGCGCGATGCCGTGCACATCAAGAACCGCTTCCGCGCCCATCTCGGCTTCCCGGCGGGATGACCCCGGCCTCCGGTCCATAGGCGCTCGCTCACACACGACCTCACCCTGAGGAGCGGCCCGCAGGGCCGCGTCTCGAAGGGTGGACAAACAGTACAAGCGCTGCGAACCCGCTTTTTCAAGACTCCGCCTGTGGCCAATCCTTCGAGACGGCCGCTACGCGGCCTCCTCAGGATGAGGTGGGTCGACGGGAACGTTGAACAAATCGAGGGCAGCCGCCTCCTGTCGCTCGATTCCATCCAGCACCATGGCCAGCATCGCCGGGAAGTCCGGCTGCTCATGGACCAGCTCCCATGCACCGTCGTGGTTCCACACGAAGCAGCGGCCGTAGCGGTCGCCAGGCTCGGTGTGGAGAAGCACGAGATTGCTGGCGTCGTACGGCTCGGCGATCGGAACGAGGTGGCGCAGCGCAACGCCAGACGACTCACGGAATGACGCCGCGGCATTCGCCTCGCTGTCGGTGAGCGTGACGAAATGGATGAAGTCCTCGCGCATCTGCGACAGCTGATCCGGCCCGGCGAAGCGCAGGCGCGTGTCCTCATCCGGTAACCGCACGAAGAGGTCGCAGCGACCCCGCTCCTGCAGGAACGCACGATAGGCGTCGGGAAACCGGACATCGAGCGCGGCCTCCGCCGCGGCGATCGCTGCCGCGTCGGCAGGCTGATGCCCACCGCTCCAGCGCCAGGTCGCGCGCCCGGCAGCGGTGTCGGCAGCACGGCGGGCGGCATACGCTGCCCAGGAGGCGCGCGCGGTGATCGACTCGTAGCCGCCGCGATCGGCGTAGCGATAGATGCTGTCGTAGGCGTCCTCTTCGCGCTCCGGGAAATGCGTGCTGAGAATCCAGGCTTGAAGGATCAGCCGATCTTCGTCCCGGTACGCGTCCAACGCAGCGTCGATCGCACCCAGGGCAGCCGACGCATCGGGCGTTGCGCGCGCATCGAGATGGCGGCGCGCCAGCAGCGCATAGACGTGTCCTTTGACGGCGCGGGCGGGCAGCGACCAGGTATAGTAAGGTTGTTTGCCGGCTTCGCGCTGCACCAGCGTATCGCGAGCGCGCTCGGCGCGTTCCAGGGCGTCGGATGACTTGATCGCGCCGGCGTGGCGTGCCGCAAGCCACAAGGCCATGGGTTCGTCGGCCGCCGGTGTTTCCGCGAGCGCCGCCAGCCTGTTCGCCTGCACGTCCACGGGATCGGCGAAGCTCGCCATCATCGCATCGTCCAGCAACCGCTGCCACGCCGGTTTCGGTGTGAAATCGCCGCCGAGATCGCGCAGCGTATAGTCGGTGTGGTGTGTTTCGACGTAGCCCGCGGCGCGCAGCCTTTCCACTTCGTGCCGAAACGCCGCGATGCTCTGCGACGCCGTGTCGAACGCCTGGCGCAGGAATTCGCCCGGCAGGTTGGCTCCCGGTGGCAGGGGTTTGCTCCAATCGAACGCCAGGTAGTCGACTTCCTTCAGGTAGATGCCCATCAGCGTGTCGGAACCGAGCGCCAGCAGCACCAGGCGATCATCATCGCCCGGCGGTTTGTGAAGGAATTTTGCGAAATACATGGATCTCCGGAGCAAGGCCTTCGCCGACCGCCCCGAACCTTAGACAAAAAGGTTGACGACATTTCGGCACGGCCGCCGTCTGTCGCCGCCCGCTGTCATTCCGAGCGAAGCGAGGAATCTTTGGCGGTGTGCGGACCGTTCACGAATAGAAAGATCCCTCGCTGCGCTCGGGATGACAGTTATGCAAGCCGGCAGAAGCACACGCTCCCGGGCCGATGGCATCACCAGAGTATCTTAGTTGACCGGCGACGGCGTGGTCTTCACCCACATGTTGCCGCGCTCGTGGGTCATCACGAAGGTGAAGCCGATCACCTTCCAGCCCGATGGCGTGCGTGCCAGTTCGTGGGTGTAGTGGCCCCACACCTCCCACAGCGGCTCGCCGTTGCCCTCCAGGCGATTCCAGGCATAGGCATGCGAGTAGACCGTGGCGCGATCGCCCTGCACCGTCGGCAGGTGGTTGCCGCGCAGATGGAGACTGCTCTTGCGCGGGCCGAGGTTGCGGCGCCAACCGGCGATCAGGTCGTCGCCCGTCACGACCGCAGGCTGGCCACCGATCAGGGATGTAAAGTCCGTTCGGACCTCATCGGCGAAGAAACTGCGCGCCTGTACCCAGTCCTTGCGGTCGACCGCAACGTCGATGGCGTTCGTGACCCGGATCACCGCCATCTCGTCATCGCGGGCCGATTGCGCCTGCGCCGCGGGTATGAACGCTCCCACGAGCAGGGCAGCACATCCTGCCGTCAGCACACGGCGTCTGTCGTTTTTCATCATGCGCTCAGACATTTGGGTGCGCGCACCCGTATTCAAGACCCCGGTTCAGATCCCTGGCGGACCCGGCCTGCTTTCAGCCGGTCAGGATCTGGCGCGCCGACGCACGCGCACGAGTTCGAGCCCCGCCTCCCGGGCGATGCGCTGCGCGAGAGGATGAAGGCGGTCGAGATTGTGTGTGGTTGCCACGACAAGGGGCGTCCGTCCGGCGGCCTGTGTCGGGCGGAACTCCAGCCGCCACGACGGCGCACCGTCATCCTGCGTCTCGACCAGCGCCAGTTCGCGCACGCTGCCGAGCGACATCGCCTCATCGCGTCGGTTCCACAGGCCATGGTGCATAACGCGCACGCTACCGGCGCTGCGATCGACGTCGACGCGGCTGTAGCGGCGCGCCAACCACCGGTTCAACGCAACGACCAGGCATGCCAGCGCGCCCAGAACGCCGGTCAGCCAGCCGATGAAGGGATCCACGGGCTGGTGCCGGAAAATCGAGGTCGACGCCCCCAGGCGTCCGGGCCCGACGACCAGGAGAATCGCCAGCACAACGAGCGAGACAACCACGGCGATCCGACGACACCAACGCCCCAGCCGCGTGGTATCCGGTTCGATGCTCCTCAAGGGAATCGTCGCGCGCTCCGGCAAGCCGGGGGTCATATCAGTCACTTTCCCCAACGACAGATGATGGTGTCGCGCAGGCAACACCGCCGAGCTGGTCGATGATGCGCCCCGTCACAATGGACCATAGCGGCGGCTCGAGCGCGGCATCCTGAATGAGCCTCGCGTTTCCGACATCGCATCCGTGTTGCCAACTACACCACCGTCACCTGCAACGCCGCAAGAGAGCCTGGGCTTTCAATGGCTCATCACGATCACAGCAGCGCATTGTTCAGGTCCGTCCGGCCTCGAACCTTCCAGACGACGGAACCGTCGCCTATTCCCGAGAGGGAGAGGGACGCGAACTGCCGGGTCAACCAATGGGCAAAAGGAGCGTAGTGGCGCTCGCGAATCTTTTCACCGGAGAACATGACACTCTCCAGATCTTCAGGCCAATTTGGGTTTCGCGCGCGCCCGCCGGGGTACTCATCTCTTAGGCCGATGATATGACCGAACTCGTGAAGGACTGGGCGTTGTTCGAATTTCGTAGAGACGCCGCGAACAATACGGTCTCTGACAATAGGGTCCAGGTCGCGACTGTACAATGTTACTTCCAAGTCGGCGCCAGCACGATCGATGCTCACCTTGCTTACTTTGCCCTCAAAGCCCTTGGTGTAATCTACCGGATCGACCTTGGTGACGGTCACCGACCAGCGGGTCTCCGTGACCAATGGCGTTGTCGTCCAGGGCACCACGGCGAACACCACGTTGATTTCGTCGAACCAGGAGTTCCTGCGTGACGGCAAGATGGGATGCGCTTGGCTCCACCAAGATTCGATGGTGCGCGAGAACGACTTCATGAAAAGATCGGGCTGGTCGCCTGCCCACTCCAGCAAGGACCCGTAGGGTTTTCGTGACCTAAAGAAAGAAAACCGTGGTGCGATGTCGACCGTCAGAACGCCGCGGCGCGACTTTCCAGATTCCCAGAAAAGCGCCAGATTATAGACGCCTGGGGTCTTCAGTCCTGCGGGTGCATTCACGTTCCGTTGCTCGAACAAAGGACCACGCGTTACGTCGAGCAGTAGTGTCGGCTTCGCCGGCATGGAAGCCCTCCGAGGGTCAGCTGACCCCTTCAGTGGTGATGGCTTCCTGATGTGTAGCGAATCCTGACCGATGGCACGTCAACCTGAAGGTTGATGCCGCATGCCATCGCGAAAGACCGCGCCACCACCTGAGAGATCGCGAAACGTTTCGCCGAAATGCAGCATGCCTGTCAGGCCGCCGCCGGCCATATCCATCATCTGAAGGATGTGGCAGCGCTGCGGGTGACGTAGTTTGGCGTCAAGCCGAAGTGTACGCCTGCGTCGGAGCGCAGTCATGATCGGGTCTGGTCACAACCTCACGACGTCTCAAGGGCTGTCGCGGCGATACGGTCCTGCGTGCTTGGCCTTCTCGCTGGCGATGGTCGGGCTTCAGGCGCCGGCCGCCGCACAGCCTGCCGACCCGGCGGTGATGCGGGCGACCTGCGGCGGTGGGAACAGTCGCGGATTGGGTGTCACGACAGCCGAGATGTGGGCCGATGGGCGTGTCGTGCGGATCTGTCCCAAGACGTTCGGCCAGGCCGGTGATTTCACTTGGCGCCTGAACGTTGCCCGTCTCTCACCCGATGTGTTCCGTGATCTGCGGCGACGCCTTGATGACATCGGCTTCGACCACATCCGGCCGGAAGGAGAGTGGCGCAGCACAGGACCTCACGTCCCGAACTGCCGGCTCGAAATAAAGGACGGGAGCAAGGCGCAATCGGTCCGGGTAGAGCTCTGGCGCCTGGGCGGCGTCTACGCTTGGCCCTTGCGGCAGCACCAGGACGACACGCCGGCGGCAACCGAGGCGACCCGCAAAAGTGCCGTCATCAAGGAAGTCATCGATGCGCTCAGGGCCGCGGCGGGAGGCCGCGACTCGTCCGTCATGCCGTGCCCGGCCATCAAAGACGTCCACAAGGCCTTCAATCAGGAGAGCGTGATCGCATCCTGCGTGGCACCGAAAACGCGCGGACTGATCATAGAAGCCCAGGTGGATCCATCGGGCGTCATCACGCTGTGGGATAATGCGGTTCGGCCAGGCGGAGCGAGCTGGGAACGCATTCCCGTCCCTGTTGCATTCGATGCGTTTCCCATACCGGACGCCGCCGCCATGATCGCGCGGCTGGACGCTGCGAACTACGCCGCGTCGCCGGGCTCGCCGCTGTTGGATATGGTCTGCAGCCTCAAGCGCCGACGCCTGATCAACGGCCAAGGGCAGGACCACATCGTATCATGGCAGGGGCTGGTGCCGCCCGACACCGTGCCGGCTGTCGTGCGCGAGACATTCGAGCGGATCCGCCGGCACACGAACACGCTGCCCGAGCGCAAGACGTTCAAGCTACTGGAAGCGCCCTTGTAGGGTGCACGCCGAGCGTGCCCCAGAGCACGCGCCTCGAGTCCACCAGGACAGATCGTCCGCCATCGGCGCGAGCCGAAATTCTTCTTGTTCTTTTCTAAAGAACATTATATAGATAGTACTGCGTGGGCATGCGACCGTCAGGATAGGCATCTCGTGAGCCCAGCGTGAGACGGCCAGGCTGCCGCCAAACAGGCGGCGCCAGCCAACGAACCCCACATCGAACCAAGAGGACCCTGGCGCGCGCAGGCGTGAGTGATGTTGGCTGCAAGAGAGACCACGCACACATCGGCGATGGCGCTGATAGCGCCGATCGCAAGCGCGCTCCGCTTGACCGCACGGCGGCGCTCACCGGTGACCAAAAGACTTTCTGGCCGTATCTGCCTCTATTTGACCGCCACTTGGCCGGCCGGCTTGCGGTGCAAAGAATGCAGCAGAATCAAGGAGAAAAGGACTTTCTGGCCGTATCTGCCCTTTCTGCCGCGCCCTTTGCCCAGGTCGCGCTCCTGGTGGCGCGGGACGAAGCCCGCGCCACGCGAAGCAAGCCCCTGCCCTCAGTGCCGGGACCTGAAGTTGAACTCGGCGCCGCTGCGGATGCCGGTGGGCCAGCGGGCCGAGACGGTCTTCAGCTTGGTGAAGAAGCGCACGCCTTCCATGCCGTAGATGCCATGGTCACCGAAGATCGAGGCCTTCCAGCCGCCGAACGAGTGGTAGGCGACCGGCACCGGGATCGGCACGTTCACGCCGACCATGCCGATCTTGACGTTGTTGGCGAACGCGCGCGCCGAGTCGCCGTCGCGGGTGAAGATCGCCGTGCCGTTGCCGTAGGCGTGGTCGTTCACCATCTTGATGGCCTCGTCGAAGCCCTTGGCGCGCACGATCGACAGCACCGGCCCGAAGATCTCGTCCTTGTAGATCGTCATGTCGGTGGTGACGTTGTCGAACAGGCAGCCGCCCATGAAGTTGCCGTTCTCGTAGCCCTGCAGGCGCAGGTCGCGGCCGTCGACCACCAGCTTGGCGCCTTCCTTGACGCCCTGGTCGACGTAGCCCTTCACCTTGTCGAGGTGCTGGCGCGTCACCAGCGGGCCCATCTCCGACTGCGGGTCGAGCCCGGGGCCGACCTTCAGCTTCTGCACCCGCGGCGCCAGCTTCTCGACCAGCTTGTCGCCGATGTCGCCGACCGCGACGGCGACCGAGATCGCCATGCAGCGCTCGCCGGCGGCGCCATAGCCGGCGCCGATCAGGGCGTCGGTGGTCTGGTCGAGATCGGCGTCGGGCATCACCACCATGTGGTTCTTGGCGCCGCACAGGGCCTGCACGCGCTTATCGTGCTGCGTGCCGGTCTGGTAGACGTAGCGGCCGATCGCGGTCGAGCCGACGAAGCTGATCGCCGGCACGTCGGGATGCTTGAGCAGCGCATCGACGGCTTCCTTGTCGCCGTTGATGGCCTGGAAAATGCCGGCCGGCACGCCCGCTTCGGCGAACAGCTCGGTCAGCAGCATCGGCGCGCTGGGATCCTTCTCCGACGGCTTGAGGATGAAGGCGTTGCCGCAGGCCACGGCCATCGCACCCATCCAGCACGGGATCATGATCGGGAAGTTGAACGGCGTGATGCCGGCCACGACACCCAGCGGCTGGCGCATCGACCAGCTGTCCATGTCGGTGGCGATCTGCTCGGTGTAGTCGCCGCGCAGGTGATGGGCGATGCCGCAGGCGAACTCGACCACCTCCAGCCCGCGGCCGACCTCGCCCTTGGCGTCGTCGAACGTCTTGCCGTGCTCCAGGGACAGTTGGCGCGCGATGTCGTCGATGCGCTTCTCGATCAGGTCCTTGACCTTGAACATCACGCGCGCGCGGCGCAGCGGCGGCATGGCACCCCAGGCGACCTGGGCAGCCTTGGCGACCTGGACCGCCGCGTCGACCTCGGCCGTGCTGGCAAGGGCGACCTCGGCCGTCTTCTCGCCGGTGGCCGGATTGAAGACGTCGCCGAAACGGCCGCTGCCGCCAGGAACGTTCTTGCCGTTGATGAAATGCCCGATCTGGCTGGCCATCTTTCCCTCCGCAGGACCACCTCGATTGGGCCGGAAACTAGCAGCGGCGCGCAGCCTGGGGAAGCGGCCGAACGGCCGCAGCCCGAATCGTCCTTTCCCGGTAAGTGCACCCGTCATCCCGAGCGCAGCGAGGGATCTTCTGCAAGTGACGCACGGGTGCGCCTGCATCAAAAGATCCCTCGCTACGCTCGGGATGACAGCGGTATACGCCCGGCATCCGGCCGGCGATCTCGACTCATGGCGCCGCGCATGGTTAGGTTCGCGCCGGAAGGACAACGCCCAGCCGACATGCTCACCGATTCACAAGGGCTGCCCGTCGCCAATGCCGATGCGGCGACGATCGAGGCCCTCGATCACGTGCTTGGCCAATGGCTGGGCTACGGCAAGGACTTCGCGCCGTTCATGATGATGGCCGAGCGCGCGAGCGACGTGCCGCTGGTCCAGATGCAGGCGGCGGCGCTGAACATCACCATGGACGAGCCCGCCGCGCACCAGGCCGCCGGCGCGCAGCTGGCGCTGGCCCAGGCGCGCCAGGCCGACATGACGGCGCGCGAGCGGGCCTGGCTGCAGGCGATCTCGGCCTGGCACGACGGCGCACTCGATGGCGCCGCGGCAGCTTTCGAAGAGATGGCGTCGGCCTGGCCGCGCGACCTGTTCGCCGCCAAGCTGGGCCAGCTGGCGCATTTCAATCTCGGCAACGCCGAGGGCATGCTGCGCATCAGCGAAGCCATCGGGCCGGCCAATCGCGATGTCGGCTACGTCTACGGCATGCGGGCGTTCGCGCTGGAGGAACTCAACCGGCTCGACGAGGCCGAGGCCGACGCGCGCCGGGCCGTCGCGATCAACCGCAGCGATCCCTGGGCGCACCATGCCGCGGCCCATGTGATGGAGACCCAGGGCCGCATCGAGGACGGCATCGCCTGGATGGAAGGCCTGGCCGACACCTGGGACGCCTGCAACTCCTTCATGTACACGCACAACTGGTGGCACACGGCGTTGTTCTACATCGACAGCGACCGCCCCGAGCAGGCGCTGGCGCTGTACGACAATCGGGTCTGGGGCGTGTGGAAGACGTTCTGCCAGGACCAGATCAACGCCATTTCACTGCTGGCGCGGCTGGAGCTGCGCGGCGTCGATGCCGGCGACCGCTGGCGTGACATCGCGACCTATCTGGTGCCCCGCCTGCACGAGCATTTCTCGCCGTTCCTGGATCTGCAGTATCTTTACGGCCTTGCCCGCGCCGGCGAGGGCGCCGCCGTCACCGAGATGCTGGCGAGCCTGGAAGATCGCGCCGGACGGGCGCGCCCGTTCGAACGCACGGCCTGGGTCGAAGCCGCCGTGCCGGCGGCGCACGGCGTGGTGGCGCACGCCAAGGGCGACTGGGGAACGGCGGCGCGGTTGCTGGGCGACGCCTTGCCCCACCTGCAGGTGATCGGCGGCAGCCATGCCCAGCGCGCCCTGTTCGGTGCGCTGTGGCTGGATGCCCTGATCAAGGCGCAGTGGAACGACCGCGCACTGGCCGCGCTGGTGGCCAACGACCATGCCCGCGGCAACATCGCCCACACCAAGCGCGACCTCGCCACGATCTACGACCGGCTGGGCCGCGCCGAGGATGCCTTGACGGCGCGCCAGCAGGCCGAGCGGTTGACCCGCCGCTATCGCGCGGCGTGACAGGACAGAGCCGAAGGAGCGTCCGTTGAAATCCGATCTCACCCAGGCCACGGCAACGGAGCTGTCGGCGCTCTATCGCAAGGGCAAGGCCTCGCCCGTCGAGGCGCTGAAGGCGATCCTGGCGCGCGTCGACACGGTCAACCCCGTGCTCAACGCACTCAGCCTGATCGATGCCGAACCGGCGTTGAAGGATGCGGCGGCGTCCGAGAAACGCTGGAAGAAAGGCGAGGCGCTGTCGCCGCTGGATGGCGTTCCCGTCTCGGTCAAGGAACTGGTGCGCGTGAAGGGCTGGCCGACCCTGATGGGATCGAAAGCCGTCGACCCGCATCAGCCGTGGGAAGGCGATGCGCCGTCGGTCCAGCGCCTGCGCGAGGCGGGGGCCGTGATCTTCGCGCAGTCGACGTCGCCGGAGTTCGGGCACAAGGGCATCACGGAGAGCCCGCTGCGCGGCATCACGCGCAATCCGTGGAACCTCGACAAGACATCGGGTGGCTCGTCGGGCGGGGCCGCCGCGGCGGTCGCCGCGCGGCTGGGGCCACTGGCGATCGGCACCGACGGCGGCGGCTCGATCCGTCTGCCGGCCAGCTTCTGCGGCATCGTGGGTCACAAGCCGACCTTCGGCCGGGTCGCAGCGTGGCCGCCCAGCGTCAACGGCGATCTTTCCAATACCGGCCCGATGACGCGCACGGTCGAGGACTGCGCGCTGATGATGAACGTCATTGCCGAGCCTGACGTGCGCGATCCCAGCGCCCTGCCGCCCGACGATGTCGACTACATCAAGAAGATCGACGGCAAGGTGAGGAAGCTGAAGATCGGCCTGGTGATGAAGTTCGGCGACCACGAGCTTGACCCCGAGGTCGGCGCGCTGGTGACCAAGGCGGCCCGGACGTTCCAGAAACTCGGCTGCGAGGTCGAAGAGGCCAGTCCCGATCTCGGCGGGATCGATGGCCGCAAGACCTTCGTCACCCACTGGCTGTGCTTCGTTCAGCGTGTCCTGCAGATCTTCCCGCCGGAGCGTCACCAGCTGC
The DNA here is from genome assembly GCF_007859315.1 of Reyranella sp. CPCC 100927. Taxonomy (GTDB): domain Bacteria; phylum Pseudomonadota; class Alphaproteobacteria; order Reyranellales; family Reyranellaceae; genus Vineibacter. The sequence continues at coordinate 69,103 of NZ_VOHA01000022.1, read as the reverse complement.
TGGACCCGACGCTGCTCGCCATGGCGCGCGACGGTGCCAAATACAGTTCGGGTGATCTCGTGGCCGCGATGGCGGACCGCCGCGCCCTGACCCTGGGCTGGAACCGCTTCTTCGCCCAGTACGACCTGCTGCTGTGCCCGACTTTGGCCGTGGCGGCGTTCGACACCGGCAGAATGGCACCGGATCTTGCCGACGGCACGCCCAACCAGCGCTGGTCGCCCTACACCTATCATTTCAATCTGTCGCGCCACCCGTCGGCCAGCGTACCCTGCGGGCTTACCCATGCCGGCCTTCCGGTCGGTCTGATGATCACATCGGGCCACTATCGCGACGCGCTGGTGCTGCGCGCCGCCCACCACTACCAGCAGGTCGCACCCCTGAAGGTGCCGGCGCTGCCGGCGAAATAAGGACACCAGGAACCGAGCATGGCTGACGATCTCGCGATGATGCCGGCGCACGCGCTGGCGCGACTGTTCAAGAAACGCAAGGCATCGCCTGTCGAGGCGACCAAGGCGGCGCTGGCCCGCATCAAGAAGTTCCACCCGGTGCTGAACTGCATGCAGCACGTCGACGCCGACAGCGCCGTCAAGCAGGCGCGTGCGTCGGAGAAGCGCTGGAGCAAGGGCAAGCCGCTCAGTCCGCTCGACGGCGTGCCGACCACGATCAAGGACATGGTCCAGACGCGCGGCATGCCTACGCGCATGGGCAGCGCCGCCATCGGCCCCGACGGGCCATGGGACAACGATGCGCCGTCGGCAGCGCGCCTGCGCGCCGCCGGCACCGTCCTGCTGGGCAAGACGACGTCGCCGGAATACGGCTGGAAGGGCGTCACCGACTCCAAGCTGTTCGGCATCACGCGCAACCCGTGGGACATCCACAAGACGCCGGGCGGCTCGTCGGGTGGCGGCACGGCAGCGGCGGCCGTCGGCATCGGCAACCTCGCGGTCGGCACGGACGGCGCCGGCTCGGTGCGCATTCCCTGCAGCTTCAGCGGCCTGTTCGGTCTGAAGCCGACGTTCGCCCGCGTGCCGCTCCATCCGCCGTCGACCCAGGGGACGCTGTCCAACGCCGGGCCGATGACCCGCACCGTGCGCGATGCGGCGATGATGATGAACGTCATCGCCCGGCCCGATCACCGCGACTGGTACGCGATTCCCACCGACCAGGAGGATTACCTCAAGGGTCTCGAGAAGGGCGTCAAGGGCCTGCGCATCGCCTACTCGCCCGATCTGGGATTTGTCGAGAAGGACAAGATCGATCCCGAGGTGGCGCAATCGGTGGCGAATGCCGCCAAGGCCTTCAAGAAGCTGGGCGCCAAGGTGGTCGAGGCGAGCCCCAAGCTGAACGGCCTCGATCCGCGCGACATCGAGAACGTCCACTGGACCAGCAATTTCAGCCTGCTGATCAAGAGCTTCCCGCCCGAGCGGCAGGCCTTGATGGATCCCGGCCTGCTGCGCGCCGCCGAGCATGGCGGGCGCCATTCGCTGGAAGCGTTCCTGCGCGCCGGCCAGCAGCGCGTCCAGTTGGGCGCCCTCTTCAACCAGTTCTTCGAGGACTACGATCTGCTGCTGACACCGACGATGCCGATGCCGGCATTCGACGTCGGTGAACCGGCGGCATGGGGTGGCGACGGCCTCGATATCGGTTGGACGCCGTTCACGCTGACGTTCAACCTGACGCGCCATCCCGCCGCGACCATTCCCTGCGGCACCACCAAGGCGGGCCTGCCGATCGGCCTGCAGATCGTCGGCCCGCTCTACGCCGACGCCCGCGTGCTGCGCGCCGCCTACGCGTTCGAGGAGACGACGCCGATCCCACCGCCACCGATGGCGGCCGGGTAAACCACACCCTCCCCCAACGCAGTTGGGGGAGGTGGCCGAAGGCCGGAGGGGGAGCCTACGTGGTCTCCATTATCAATACCACGTCGCCTCCCCTCCGCCCCTTCGGGGCACCTCCCCAGCTTCGCTGGGGAGGATGATGAATCAATCGAACCCCACGCGCCGGCGGACCTCGGCCGGCGTCGCGCCGCTGTCGCGCAGCGCCCGCAGGGTGAGCGCCTGGTCGCGCTTGGCGTAGCGTCTTCCTTGTGCATCGGTCAGCAGGTGGTGATGCGCATAGCGCGGCGTCGCGTAACCCAGCAGCGTCTGCAGCAGGCCGTGCACGTGGGTGGCGGGCTGAAGGTCCTCGCCGCGCGACACCAGTGTGGTTTCCTGGAGGTGGTCATCGACCGTGACGGCGAGATGATAGCTGGTCGGCGTGTCCTTGCGCGCCAGCACCACGTCGCCGTGCAACGCCGGATCGCCGTCGACCCAGCCGTGGCTTTCCTCGAAGAACCGGTAGGGACCGGCCATCGCGGCGGCCTTGGCGTGGTCCAGCCGCAATGCGAATTCGACTCCCGCCGTCACACGTGCCTGCCGCTCGGCGGGCCGAAGCGCGCGGCATGTCCCGGGATAGAGCGGCCCGTCCGGACCGTGCGGCGCGCTCTGCGCCGCTGCGATCTCGCGCGCGATGTCGGCGCGGGTACAGAAGCAGGGAAAGATCACGCCCATCGCCTGCAGACGGTCGAGCGCAGCGCCGTAATCGGCGAAGTGCTCGGACTGGCGGCGCACATCGCCGTCCCAGTCGATGCCCAGCCAGGCCAGGTCCTCGAGGATCGCCGTCTCGAATTCGGCCTTGCAGCGGCGGATGTCGATGTCCTCGATCCGCAACAGGAACCGGCCACCGTCATGGCGCGCCCGGCGCCACGCCGTCAGCGCCGAGAAGGCGTGCCCGAGGTGCAGATAGCCCGTCGGACTGGGTGCGAAGCGGGTGATGAGGGGAACACTCATGACACGTGCAGCCCTATTAGCATCGTGTGCCCGCGCATGCTATGTGCCCAGCCATGAGCATTCCATTCCGTCTCGACGAAGCGCGCGTTCGCGAAGGCATGGACTACCTGGCTGCGCTCGATCCGCGCTTCGCCGCGGCGCGGGCCACCTATGGCGATCCGCCGCTGCGCACTGCCGAGGAAGGCTTCAGCGCCCTGCTGCGGTCGATCATCGGCCAGCAGGTGTCGGTCTTCGCCGCCCGCAGCATCTGGGATCGCGTCGCCACGGCGGTCGACCCGGTGACGCCGGAGAACCTGCTGCGTCTGTCGGACGAAGAGCTGCGTGCCTGCGGGCTCAGCAACAACAAGGTGAAATTCGCGCGATCGCTGGCGCTCGACACCGTGGAGCGCCGCATCGTCTTCGAGGACCTGCCTGCGCTCGACGACGCCGCCCTGGTCGCGACCCTGACCCAGGCCAAGGGCATCGGCCCGTGGACGGCCGAGATCTATATGATGTTCGCGCTGGGCCGTCCCGACGTGATGCCGATCAACGATCTCGGCCTGATCGTCGCGGCGCAGCATCTGTTGAAACTGCGGCAGCGGCCGGAGCCGGAGCGGCTGCTGAAGCTCAGCACGCCATGGCGGCCCTGGCGCACGGTCGCGGCGTTGTTCCTGTGGCACTTCCGCCGCAACATGCCGGATTTCAGCAGCAGCCCTGCCGCCCAGGCCCGACGCGAGGCGGAACGGCTGGCCAAGGAAGCGCGCAAGGCCGCCCGCCTGGCGAAAGCGGCCGAGCGCGCCGCAGCCGAACCCGCGGCGGCGAAGAAGGCGGCCGCCAAGAAACGCACCGTGGCCGCCAGCCGACGCAAGAAACTGAAACGCGCAACACCACGACCGGCAAACCGTTCCTGAGAGGCACGATGTTCGAACTCGAAGGTCCCTCGCATCCACCGGCTTCCGGCCTGCCGCCCAAGAAGCTGATCATCCTGCTGCACGGCTACGGGGCCGACGGCAACGACCTGATCGGCTTGGCGGAACCGCTGGCCCCGCTTCTGCCCGACGCCGTGTTCCACGCGCCCAATGCGCCCTACCCCTGCGACGGCAATCCGTTCGGCTATCAGTGGTTCGGCATCTCCCAGCTCGATCCGCAGCTGATGGCGGCCGGCACGCGCGGTGCCGCGCCGTTCGCCGAGGCGTTTCTCGACTCGATGCTGCAGGAATATGGACTCACCGAAGCCGACACGGCGCTGGTCGGCTTCTCGCAGGGCACGATGATGTCGCTCCATGTCGGCCTGCGCCGCGCGAAGCCGGTGGCGGGCATCGTCGGCTTCTCCGGTGTTCTGGCCGGTGGTGACAGCCTGAAGGATGAGATCCGCTCGCGCCCGCCTGTGCTGCTCGTGCACGGCGACGCCGACGAGCTGATCCCCGTGCAATTGATGGACCGTACCGAGACGGTGCTGAAGGCCTGCGGCGTGCCGGTCGAGTCCCACGTTGCGCGCGGCGTGGGACACGGCATCGACCAGACCGGCCTGCAGCTCTGCGCCCGGTTCCTGCTGCGTGCGCTGGGAGGCAAGGCGCCATGACCACGGCGATCAAGGAAAGCGTCGGCGACGGCGTCGCCATCGAGGGTCATGTGGCATCCGGCTTCGAGCCGGTGGCGCAGCAGTTCATGGAGAACTTCCGCAGTCGCGGCGAACTCGGTGGCGCGGTGTGCGTCACCGTCGACGGCGCGACCAAGGTCGACCTGTGGGGCGGCGTCGCCGACGGCAAGTCCGGGCGCGCCTGGGATCGCGACACCGTGTCGACCGTGTTTTCCTGCACCAAGGGCGCAACGGCGCTGTGCGCCCATGTGCTGGCCAGCCGCGGCCAGCTCGATATCGATGCGCCGGTCACCGAGGTCTGGCCCGAATTCGCGCAACAGGGCAAGGAGCGCGTGACCACGCGCATGATGCTCGACCATTCGTCAGCGGTGCCGGCGCTGCGCGACGCGGTGAAACCGGACGGCCCCTACGACTGGACCTACATGACCGAGCGCCTGGCGGCCGAGGTGCCGTTCTGGGAGCCGGGCACCCGCAACGGCTATCACGGCTTCACCTTCGGCTGGACCGTGGGCGAGATGGTGCGGCGCGTGTCCGGCAAGTCGCTGGGCACGTTCTTCCGGGACGAGATCGCAACGCCGCTGGGCCTCGATTTCTGGATCGGCCTGCCGGAAGAGATCGAGCCGCGCGTGGCGCCGATCGTGCCCTATGTGTATGCCGCCAGCGAGGCCAAGACTCCGTTCATGACGGCGCTGGCCAAGGAACCCAAGTCGATCCCCTCGCTGTTCTACTTCAACAACGGACGCTGGCGCACGGGCGGCGCCAACAGCCGCGAAGGTCACGCAGCCGAGATCGGTGCCGCCAACGGCATCACCAACGCCCGCGGGCTGGCCGGCATGTACGCGCCGCTGGCCAACGGCGGTGCGCTGGGTGGCGTGACGCTGGTCGACACCACGACCCTGGCGCGCATGGCCGAGGTGTCGATGGCCACCCACTTCGACGCCACGCTCTACATTCCCACGCGCTTTGCGCTCGGCTTCATGAAGTCGATGGACAACCGCAAGCGCAGCATCGCGGCCACCCTGTGGGGCGAGAATTGCGACAGCGCCATCCTGGGCCCACAGGCGTTCGGCCATGTCGGCGCCGGCGGCTCGCTGGGCTTCGCCGATCCCGCGTGCGGCCTGTCGTTCGGCTACACCATGAGCAAGATGGGGCCAGGCCTGCTGCTCAATGCGCGCGGCCAGTCGCTGGTCGACGCCACCTACCGCGCACTGGGTTATCGCTCCAAAGACGCCGGCGTCTGGCTGCGATGAGCGATATCGCGATCCGACCCGCAGCCGCTTCCGACCGTCCGTGGCTGGTCGCCGCCATGGCTGCCATCAACGACCATGAACGGACGCTGCATGACTCGCGACAACCGGGCGCTGCGTGCGCGGATGCCTATCTGACGCAGGTCGAGAAAGCGATCGCGGCGCACGGCGGTGCCATTCTCATCGCCCTGCAGGACGACGAGCGGGTGGCCTGCATCGCCTTTCGAACCGTCCACGACGACAACGCCGCCGAGACCGACGACTCGAATGTCTTCGGCTATGTGTCGGATCTGTTCGTCGCCGAGCCGGCGCGCGGACAACGGCTCGCGGGACGCCTTCTCGCCGAAGCGGAGCGCCATTTCCGCGACGCCGGCCTGCGGCGCATGCGCATCGGATCATTGGCGGCCAACACGCCGGCGGTGCGCGCCTATGCCCGGTTCGGCTTCACCGACTATGAGCTGGTGCTGGAAAAGCGCCTGGCACCGTGAGGAAACCGGCGCGGCGCGCGGGTGCAACACAGCATTTCAATAAGCGGCCTACTCGCCGGGAGGCGGATCGGGTGAGATGCCGACGTCATGCTTCCTGTGTTTCGGCCCCTGCAGGACCGCGCCATCGCGACCGTGTGGTCGGGGCTCACGGCCTCGACCATCGGCGAGGATCTGTTCCGCGTCGCGGCGATCTGGCTGGCGGTCGATATCGCCGGCAACCTCGCCGGCCTGCTGACGGCGGCGCAATACGCCACCATGCTGGTCGTCGGCCTGACCAGCGGCGCCGTGGCCGATCGCTGGCGGCCCGAGCGCACGATGGTGATGGTCAACATTCTGGCCGCGGCCGTCGTGCTGCTGCCGGTCGTGGCGGCCTATGTGTATGGCGTGTCGCTGACCTCGCTGATGGTGGCCGCCGTCGGCGTCGCCGGCCTGCGCACGTTCTTTGCGCCGGCCCTGCAGTCGACGATACCGGTCCTGGTCAAGGACCGCACGATGCTGCAGTCGATCAACGGACTGTTCGATGCGACCTGGCGGCTGGCGCGCCTCGCCGGCCCGGCGGCGGCGGCCATCCTGGTCCAGTTCATTCCCGTGATCCATTTCCTGTCGGTCACGGCCTGCGGCTTTCTCACCGCCGCGGCCGCGATCTACTGCGTACGGTCACGGCTTTCGGCCCCGGCGCAGACCACGGCGCCGGCGCGCGGCTGGTCCGGCGCGATCGAGGGCCTGACTGCCGGCTTCCGCCTGCTGCGCCGCAACCGTGTCATGGCCGTGCTGGTTCTCAGCAACGCTGCCGTGAACGGCCCCTGGATGGTGACGCTGCTGCTGGGCATCGCGCTGCTGGTGAAGACCTATCAGCCGACCTTCCTCGGCGTGCAGGATCTCGCCGCCTATGGCCTGGTCATGGGCTCGTACGGGCTGGGCGACCTGTGCGCCAACCTGGTGGTCGGCAACATCCTGCTGCGCCGGCCGCTGTCGACCATGTACCTGGGCTATGTCGCCATGGGCGGCGGGTTCATCCTGATCGCGCTGGCAACCTGGGTCGTTCCCGCCGGCTGGTTGCTGCCAGCCATGATGCTGGCTGCCGTCATCGCCGGCAGCGGCGGACCGTTGTTCTTCATCCCGCTGATCACCCGCACGCAGATGGTGTTCGACGGCGCCGACATCGCGCGCGTCTGGCGCCTGCGGCTGGCCATCATGGCGGGCTCGCAATTGGTCGCGAGCCTCGCCGCGACTTGGCTATTCGACGTGCTGGGCGTCACCGTCACCGTGCTGGGCTGCGGGTTGTTCATCTTCCTGGCCGGCGTCATGGGCCACGTCGCCTTCCGCCGGCACGATGAACCGCCACCCGTGATGCTGACCGCATCACCGTCCGCCGCCGATTGATCACACGCCGCTGGCCTGACTAACGGCAAATCGCCCTTGCGCGGCGCGCGGAAATTGCATAGGGTCTTTTAAATACACAGTGTTACCCTTAAAAATCTACCGCGTCAGACCCTGGGAGGGCCCGCATGGCCAAGGCGTTTCCGACCGACAATCCGTTCCTGCAGGGCTACTACGCGCCGCTGCACATGGAATGCGACGCAAACCACCTGCCGATCACCGGCGAGATGCCGAAGGACCTGTGCGGGTCGCTGTACCGCAACGGCCCCAATCCGCAGTTCGCACCGCGTGGGCCCTATCACTGGTTCAGCGGCGACGGCATGGTGCACGGCTTTCACGTCCAGAACGGCCGCGTGTCGTATCTCAACCGCTGGGTCCGCACGCCCAAGTGGCAGCTCGAGAATGCGGAAGGCGAAGGCCTGTCCGGCTCGTTCGGCAATCCGCGCTATAGCGACCCGCGGATCATGGCGCTGAACTCCACGAGCGCCAACACCAACATCGTGTGGCACGGCGGCCGGCTGCTGGCGCTGGAGGAAGCACACGCGCCCTACGAAATGGACCCCAAGAGCCTGGCCTCGACGGGCTATCACACATTCGACGGCAAGCTAGCGGGACCGGTCACCGCGCACCCCAAGATCGATCCCATCACAGGCGAGATGGTGCAGTTCGGCTACGCCGCCAAGGGCCGCTTCACGCCGGACCTCAGCTACCAGGTGGTGGGTCGCGACGGTCGCATGCAGCGCTGCGATTTCTTCCAGGGTCCCTACGCCAGCATGGTGCATGATTTCGTCGTCACGCGCCGTCATGTGATCTTCCCAATCTTCCCGCTGACCGGATCGATGGAGCGCGCCATGAAAGGCGCGCCGCCGTTTGCCTGGGAGCCGGACAAGGGCTCGCATATTGGCATCATGAAGCGCGACGGCGACGTATCGACGGACATCCGGTGGTTCAAGGGTGACCCCTGCTATGTCTTCCACCCGATGAACGCCTTCGACACCGACGACGGCAAGGTCGTCTGCGACATGATGAAATACGCCATCGCGCCGCTGTTTCCGCTGCCGGACGGCACACCGTCGAGCGCCACGCCGCCAACAGCCACGTTGGTGCGCTGGACGTTCGATCTGGCCGGCAATACCGACACGTTCAAGGAAGAGCCGCTCGACGATCATGTCGGCGAATTCCCACGCTTCGACGAACGCTTCGCGATGTCCGCCTACCGCCACGGCTACATCCAGGGCGGTGTCGTGACCGATCCGCACAATCCGCGGGCGTCCCGCAACGGGATCGTCCACATCGATCTCGCTAACGGCCGCAGCCAGATCTGGGATCCGGGTCCCCACGACGTCGCTGGCGAGCCGATCTTCGTGCCACGCAGCGACAACGCCCCCGAGGGCGACGGCTGGCTGCTGGCCGTCGTCTATCGCGGCGGCGAGAACCGCAGCGATCTCGCGGTTCTCGATGCAACCAATGTCGCGGCCGGGCCCGTGGCGCTGGCGCACCTGTCGCACCGCGTCCCCGCCGGCTTCCATGGCAACTGGCGGCCCGGGCCGCTCTGATCATCTCGGGTTCCGCATCCCGATGCGGCGGCCATCAAGTTCGGTCGCCGCATCGACGTTGTGCGTAAACTACCGTTCATCATCGTCGTCCCGTTCTTCGGAGAGCTGATTCCATGGCCCTGCCCGCCAAGCTTCGTGGCAAGCTGCGCATTCCGGTCGTCGGCGCGCCGCTGTTCATCGTGTCCAGCCCCGATCTCGTCATCGAGCAGTGCAAGGCGGGCATCATCGGTTCATTCCCGGCACTCAATGCGCGCCCGGCGCCGGTTCTCGAAGACTGGCTGAAGCGCATCACCAGCGAACTGGCCGAGTATCAGGACAAGCATCCCGACAAGATCGTGGCGCCGTTCGCGGTGAACCAGATCGTGCACAGCTCCAACGACCGTCTGCAGCACGATGTGGAGCTGTGCGCCAAGTACAAGGTGCCGGTACAGATCACGTCGCTGCGCGCGCCCGACGACGTGGTGCCGGTCGCGCATGCCTATGGTGGCCTGGTGTTCCACGACGTCATCAACGTCAAGCATGCCAAGCGCGCCCTGCAGGCCGGTGTCGACGGCCTGATCCTGGTGTGCGCCGGTGCCGGCGGCCATGCCGGCCGGCTGTCACCGTTCGCGCTGGTGCCCGAAGTACGCCAGTTCTACGACGGCTGCATCCTGTTGTCGGGCTCGATCGCCAACGGCGCCTCGGTGCTGGCCGCGCAAGCGGTCGGCGCCGACCTCGCCTATCTCGGCACGCGGTTCATCGCCACCCAGGAAGCGAACGCCACCGACGCCAACAAGCAGTGCATCATCGACAGCGCCGGCGAGGAGGTCGTTTACACAAACCTCTTCACCGGGGTGCACGGCAACTACCTGAGCCGCAGCGTCTCTTCCGCCGGGCTCGATCCGGAGAACCTGCCCGAGGCCGACAAGTCGAAGATGAACTTCGGTTCGGGCGGCAATACCAAGGCCAAGGCCTGGCGCGACATCTGGGGCGCCGGCCAGGGCGTCGGCCAGATCGCCGATGCGCCACCGGCGGGCGAGGTCGTCGATCGCCTGGCGCGCGAATACGAACAGGCGCGCAATGCACTGTTCGCCGACCAGCCCGTGCCGACGCGCTTGGCGGCGGAGTAACAGCACTCCAGCCGTCCCCCCGCCAAGCGTGGAGACGGCAAATCAAGACGATCCGTTGACCTGGAATTCGACGGACAGCTTCTGTTCCCTGTAGGGGAAGCGGTGGGCCCGCAGGCGAGCCAGAATCGCCTGGCCGGCGTTGCGCCCCATATCGTACGCCGGCGAGAAGACGGTGGTGAGTTCGGGTGACGAGTACCGCCACACCTCGAAGCCATTGAAGCCCGTGATGCGCACATCCTTCGGTGCGGTCAGGCCACGTGCCATGAAGAATTTCATCGCCGCGATGGCCATCTGATCGTTACCGCCGACGACGGTGTCGGGCACGCCATGGCGCGCGACATAGGCTTCCAACGCGGCCTGGGTGTCGGTGTACCCCTCATCACCACACGCCACGATACGCAACGTCCGTTTGGGCTTGGCGCGCGACAGCACGGAACGCAAGCCGGCCTCGCGGCGCAGCATGGCCGACCACTCGATCTCGGGCACCAGCATCACGACGTGATTGCATCGCCCGCTCAGCAGGTGGTTGGCAATGGCGACACCACCGCCGTGATCGTCCTGCACCAGGGCGCAGACATCGTCGGTCGCCACGCCTGGGGTCAACTCGGCAAGCTCCTCCTGCAGCAGGACCACCGGCTGATGGGCATCCACCAGCCGGCGCACCATGGCCCGGCGCTGCTTGAGGCTGCCGGACAGGACGGCGCACAGCGCATCGGTCTCGATCTGCTGCAGCAGCGGGATCGCCCCGATGCTGTCGGGGTGCGTACCGTGCAGCACGAGGCTATAGCCTTGCGGGCCCAGGCAATCGGTCAAGCCGGCGAAGAGTGCCGCGATGAACGGGTCGGACAGGTAGTTCGGCGACGGATCGACGATCACCATGCCGACGGCCATGCGCCGATCCGTGCGCAGGCGACGGGCGCTGGCATGCGGCTTGTAGCCGAGCTGGCGGCAGACCTCGAGCACGCGGTCCTGGGTGTCCTGCCCGACTTGGCCGGCGCGTCGGTTCAACACGTTGGACACCGTCATCGGCGTCACGCCGGCGGCGGCGGCAACGTCGCGGATGGTAATGCGTCTGGTCGGGTTGCTCCGAGGTCTGATCGCCATTCTCACCCGGCCGCCGGTCTGTGCGGCGGCCCTATCCTGCTAGCCAGGGTAGCCGCCATGCCACCAATGCTCAAAGGGATTGGAATGCAGGATATAGTCGATCGTCGCCTGTGACACGCGGGGCAGGTTGGTGCCCTCGACCTGGTTGTTGATCGCACGCAGGCCGTCGATCGATTCCTTGACCTGGGAGAACGGGAAATCGGTTCCCCAGAAGATCTTGTTGCGGTGGGTGATGAGATATTCCTGCGCCGCGATGAGGATGTTGTAGAACTGCCATGGGCGGTAGAACAGGGCCGAGACCTCGCAGTAGACGTTCGGCTGCTTGCGCGCCACGACGATGCATTCCTCGTACCAGGGATGCGCCATGTGGGCCATGACCATCTTCAGGTCCGGGTAGCGTGAGGCGATGGTATCGACATCGAGCGGCCGCCCGTAGTCGATCGGCGCCAGACGGCCATACGTCGTCCCCATGTGCATGGTCAGCGGCAGATTGTTGCGCTGGAGATACTCGTAGAGCGGGACAAGCCGCGGATCGAGCAGCGAGACGCCATTGTAGATGGGGCCGAACTTGACGCCCTTCAGCTTCAGGTCCTCGATCGCGTGGACCAGCAGATCCATGTAGTTGGGCATGCGGGGATCGACGCACGCGAACCCCACCAGCTTGTCGGGATACTTGGCGACGGCGCGCGCCGTCACCTCGTCGTCGCCGTCGATGCCAACCGAATCCTTATAGCGCAGCGAGAAGATGATGGCCTTGTCGACGTCCTTCATCGCCGCATAGACCGTGTCGGGATCCGACTTCGGGGACACATCGCCCGGGCGCGCACTGACGATAGACGTCGAATGCAATGGCAGCATCTGGCTGTCTTCATACACGTTGACATGGCAATCGACGATCATCGCGGATCTTCCTGACTCATAGGTGCTTCTGTGGCATCGACGGGGACGGCTCCGACATCACAGGATGCCGTAGCGGGCGAAGACATCGCCCAGCTTCTGACCCGCCTTCAGTTCCTCCAGGGTCTTGGACTCGCCGGACACCTTCTTGTCGGCCAGCGCCAGCACCTCGGCCTCGGCCGCCTGCGGAATGACCACCAGGCCGTCGGCATCGCCGAAGACGAGATCGCCCGGCCGCACATGCACGCCGCCGCATTCGATCGGCACATCGACGGCGATCACCTTGCCACGCCCCTTGCTGTCGAGCGGGGCGATGCCGCCATGGAAAACAGGGAAACGCATGTCGCGGATAGCGCGGATGTCACGCACGCAGCCGTCCATCACGGCCCCGACCGCCCCGCGTGCCGCCGCCGCGGTTGACAGCAACTCGCCCCAGGGCGCGATCCGACCGGTGGCGCCGCAGGAGAAGACCGGCAATTCACCCGGCTTCAGACTGTCGACCAGGCCGATCTCCAGCTCATACGGGTTCTCACCCGGCGTAACGTCATAGACGTCGACGTAGAGCGCGGTGCGCGCGCGGCCGACCATCACCAGCGCATCATCGAGCGGTCGAATTCTTGCCTGCATCGCTTGGCGCGTATGGCCGGCCTGGTCGAGACAATCCGACAGCACGGAAGCGAAGAATCGCTGCGCGATCTCCTGCAGGCTGAACTGTTTCATGGGCACTGCCTCCTTCAAGTGAACAGCGCTGGCATCGGAACGATGAACGGACGGCGACCCGCGCTTCTATCCTGGTCGCCATCTGATTTTACTGATTTTGACTTTAACGTTATAGGAATTTCATCTCATAATTGTCAATTGAACGGTATGAAATCGATCAGCCTGAATCCAGATTGCATGATTTTAACTATAACGTTAAAGTCATCACCATACTGAAAATGGGGCTCTCGATGCGTGATCGTCTTGGAGGCCGCTGCGGCCGCCTGATCTCCGGTCTGTTTGGCCTTCTGGCCGTCGCTTCCGTCGCGGCCACCGCCGTGCCGGTGGCAGCGCAGACGGTGTTGCGGTTCGTGCCCCATGCTGATCTGCGGTCGGTCGATCCGGTGTGGACCACCGCATATGTGACCCGCAATCACGGCCACATGATCTACGATCAGCTCTTCAGCCTCGACTCCAAGCTGCGGCCGCAGCCGCAGATGGTCGAGAGCTGGACCGTCACGCCGGACAAGATGCAGTGGGAATTCACGCTTCGCCCCGGGCTCAACTGGCACGACGGCAAGCCGGTGACGGCGGAGGACTGCGTCGCCTCGATCAAGCGCTGGGGGGCGCGCGATGTGCTCGGCAATCGCCTGCTGGTGGCGGCTGAAACACTGGAGGTGGTGGACGCGCAGCGGTTCCGCCTGACGCTGAAGCAGCCGTTCGGCCAGGTGCTCGAGGCGTTGGCCAAGCCCAGCAACAATGCGCTCTTCATGATGCCCAAGCGCGTGGCGGAGACCGATCCCTTCAAGCAGATCGAAGAGACGATCGGCTCGGGTCCGTTCAAGTTCGTGCGTGCCGAGTGGTTACCGGGCGGCAAGGCCGTCTATGTGAAGAACACCGACTATAAGCCGCGCAGCGAGCCGGCCGACTTTCTCTCCGGCGGCAAGGTGGTGAAAGTCGATCGCGTGGAGTGGATGTCGGTCCCGGATTCGGCCGTCGCCGTCGCCGCGCTGGGTGCCGGCGAAGTGGACTGGCTGGAGGTCCCGTCACCCGACCTGGTGCCGATCATCGAACGCGACGCCGCCATCACCGTGCGCCCCATCGACATGATCGGCAGCCAGCTGTCGATCCGCATCAATCATCTGCATGCACCGATGGACAACCCCAAGGTGCGCCAGGCCCTGCTCACCGTGATCGGCCAGTCCGACTACCTGAACGCCATTTCGTCCGATCCGCGCTGGGTCAAGGCCTGCCCGGGCTATTTCGGCTGCAACGGCACGCCCTACGAAAGCTTGGCCGGCACCGAGGGCCATCTCAAGCAAGCCGACTTCGCCAAGGCCAAGCGCCTGTTGAAGGAGGCCGGCTACAAGGGCGAGCGTGTCGTCGTGCTGGATCCGGCCGACGTGCACTATTCACATGCGCCGGCCCTGGTGACGGCCGAAAACCTGAAGAAGGCCGGTTTCAATGTCGATCTGCAGACGATGGATTTCGGCACGGCGATCGGCAAGATCAACAGCCAGGCACCGTTGGATCAGGGTGGATGGAGCCTGTTCCACAGCTACGCCACCATCATGGATGTGCTGACACCGGCGATCGCCACCGGCCTGCGCGCCGGCGGAGCCAAGAACGCCGCCTATGGCTGGCCGACCGATCCCGAACTGGAAGGCCTGCGCACCAAGTGGCTCACCCTGACCGACCCCGCCGAGCAAAAGGCCTATGCCGACAAGGTACAGGCCCGCGCCTTCGAGGCGGTGCCCTACATCGTCACCGGCACACTCATCATTCCGACCGCCTACCGCAAATCGGTGGACGGCATTGTCCCCAGCGGCATCCCCGTATTTTGGAACCTGACCAAGAAGTAGGGCGGCACGACCGACCATCGTCATGATGCAACGGGGCTAGCGCATGCTGGGCTACGTTCTGCGCCGGCTGGTGGCCACGATCCCCGTCATCATCGTCGTGGCGGTGGTCGTGTTCTCGCTGACGCGCCTCACGCCAGGCGACCCGGCGGCCGTCATCGCCGGCGAAAACGCGACGACCGAGCAGATCGCGCTGATCCGCAACCGGCTCGGCCTCGATCAACCGTTGCTGGTTCAGTTCGGGCGCTGGAGCTGGAACATCGCGCACGGTGATCTCGGCGTTTCGATCTTCACCAACACGCCCGTGGCCGGCCTGATCGCGCAACGCATCGGACCGACGCTGTCACTGGCCATCGTCACGGTCATCTTCGGGCTTTCGCTGGGCATTCCCGCCGGCGTCCTGGCCGCGGTCTTCGCGCGTCGCCTGCCCGACCGCGTGGTCATGGTACTGGCCGTCGCCGGATTTTCGATTCCGATTTTCGTTCTGGCCTATCTGCTCATCCTCGGCTTTGCGATTTCCTGGCCGATTCTTCCCGTCCAGGGCTACACGCCGATGGCGCAGGGTTTCCTGTCCTGGCTCGGCAAGTTGATCCTGCCGAGCCTGGCGCTGGCGCTGGTCTATGCCGCGCTGATCGCGCGCACCACGCGGGCCGCCCTGCTCGATGTGCTGGCCGAGGACTACATCCGCACGGCCAAGGCCAAGGGCCTGCTGCCGCGCGAGATCGTCTGGCTGCACGCCCTGAAGGCAGCCTCCGTTCCGATCGCCACCGTCGTCGGTATCGGCATCGCGCTGCTGGTTGGCGGCGCCGTGGTCATCGAAACCGTGTTCGCCATCCCCGGCCTGGGCCGACTGACCGTCGATGCGATCGCCCGCCGCGACTTTCCCGTAATCCAGGGCGTCATCCTGCTGTTCTCCGGAGTCTACGTGCTGATCAATCTGGTGATCGATCTCAGCTACACCTGGCTCGACCCTCGTGTGCGGTTTGCCTGATGACCACGGCCCTTGCCCTCGAGGAAGACACCCCGCCGCGACGGCGAGCCGCATGGCGCCGGCACCCCACGGTCGCAATCGGCCTGATCATCCTGGCCGCGGTCTGCGTGATGGCGATCGTCGCGCCCTGGCTCGCGACACTCGATCCTACGGCGCTGTCGCCCGCGAAACGCCTGCGGCCGCCGTCGCCGGAGTTCTGGTTCGGCACCGACATGATGGGCCGCGACGTCTGGAGCCGCACGGTCTACGGTGCGCGAGTCTCGGTGATCACCGGTCTGTCGGTGGCAGCGTTGGCCACCACGATCGGACTGGTGCTTGGTCTGCTGGCAGGCTTCGATCGCACCGTCGATGCCGTTCTGATGCGGATCATGGACGGCCTGATGGCTATTCCGGCCATTCTCCTGGCCATCGCCCTGATGGCCCTCACCCGCGCCAGCCTGGGCAATGTCATCATCGCCATCGTGATCGCAGAAGTGCCGCGGGTCGTGCGCCTGGCGCGCGGCATCGTGCTCACCTTGCGTGACGCGACGTTCGTCGAGGCCGCCACCGCTTCCGGCACGGGCTTCTTCGGCGTGTTGTTCCGTCACATCCTGCCCAATGCCGTCGCGCCGCTGGTGGTGCAAAGCACCTATATCGCCGCCTCGGCGATGATCACAGAGGCGATCCTGTCCTTCATCGGCGCCGGCGTGCCGTCCAGCACGCCGAGCTGGGGCAACATGATGGCCGAAGGCCGTACGGTCTTTCAGGTCGCACCACAGTTGGTGCTGTTCCCCGGCTTGTGCCTCTCGGCGACGGTGCTGGCCATCAACATGCTGGGCGACGGGCTGCGCGACATGCTCGACCCCCGCCTCGCCCGCCGCGTGAAATAGAGAGCACCGTGACCGAGCCGCTCCTTCGCATCGATCAGTTGCGCGTGCGCTTCGATACGCCCGAAGGCGTCGTTCACGCCGTGGAGGATGTCAGCTTCCAGGTCGACGCCGGTGAAACCCTGGCGATCGTCGGTGAATCCGGCTGCGGCAAAAGCGTGACGGCGTTGTCCATCCTGCGGTTGCTGCCGTCACCGCCGTCGCGGCTCGCGGGCGGCAGCATCCGGTTCCAGGGTCGCGAGCTCACGACGCTTGGCGAGAGCGCGCTGCGGCAATTGCGCGGCGATCGCATCGGCATGGTGTTCCAGGAGCCGATGACCTCGCTCAACCCGGTGCTGACGATCGGCCGCCAGTTGACCGAAGGCCTGCTGCGCCACCGCAAGCTCACGCGCGCCGACGCGCGCGCGCAGATCATCGCCCTGCTGGAGCGCGTGCAGATCCCCGATCCCGCCCGGCGGCTCGAGCAGTATCCGCACGAGCTGTCCGGCGGCATGCGGCAACGCGCGATGATCGCCATCGCCATGGCGTGCAAGCCCAGCCTGCTGATCGCCGACGAGCCGACCACGGCGCTGGATGTCACCATCCAGGCCCAGGTGCTCGACCTGATCGGCGAACTGCGCGACGAGATGGGTACCGCCATCGTCCTGGTAACCCACGACCTGGGTGTTGTCGGTGACGTCGCCGATCGCGTCATCGTCATGTATGCCGGCCGCGTCGTCGAAGACGCTGCGGTGGATGACCTCTTCGACAACCCGCTGCATCCCTATACGCAGGGCCTGTTCGCGGCACGACCGCATCTGACGCCTGCGGGCACCGGCCGCCGCGGGCGACTGACCGAGATTCTCGGCATGGTGCCCTCGCTGCGATCGCCCGTGGCTGGCTGTGCCTTCGCACCGCGCTGCGCCGCAGCCACGGCCCGCTGCCGCTCGGAGACGCCGCTCCTGCAGTCGCGGGACGCCTCGAGCCACAGCGTCGCCTGCCATCATCCAGGCCAGCAGCAGGCATCGTGATGCAGCGTGATGAGACATCCGATCGCGAAACGGTTCTCGCCGTTTCAGGGCTGAGAAAATCGTTTCCGGTTGCGCGCTCATGGTTCGGCCGTCATCGCAAGAGCCTGCGCGCCGTCGATGATGTCGACCTCTCGATCCGCCGTGGCGAGACGCTGGGATTGGTGGGCGAGTCCGGCTCCGGGAAATCCACGTTGGCACGGCTATGCCTGAAGCTGATCGAACCGACAGCAGGACAGATCCGGCTGTTCGGCGAACCGATCGAGAGATTGTCGCCGCGGGCCATGCGTCCGCTGCGCCGCAACTTGCAGATGGTTTTCCAGGATCCATTCGCCTCACTCAACCCACGCCTGCCGATCGGCCGGATCCTGGCCGAGCCACTGCGGAACTTCCGGATCGCGCAGGGCGCGGACCTTGCCAGACGCGTCGAGGCCCTGCTGGCGCGGGTCGGGTTGCCGGCCGACGTGGTCAACCGCCGCGCTCATGAATTCTCGGGCGGCCAACGCCAGCGCATCGGAATCGCCCGGGCTTTGGCGCCCGAGCCCAAGCTGATCGTGCTGGACGAGCCTGTCTCCGCTCTGGACGTCTCCGTACAGGCCCAGGTGCTCAACCTGCTGAGCACGTTGCAGGACCAGGCAGGCTATTCCTATCTCTTCGTGTCACACGATCTTGCCGTCGTGCGACACATCAGCCATCGCGTCGCTGTGATGTATCTCGGCCGAATCGTCGAGATCGGGCCAGTGGAGAGCATCTTCTCGACGCCGCGGCATCCTTACACCGAGGCCTTGCTGGCGGCGGTACCCGATCCTGCCGGAAGGCAGCGAGGCGGCACGAGACGCCGCGGTCCCCGCTTGCGCGGGGAGATTCCCTCCCCCATCAATCCGCCGTCAGGCTGCGCGTTTCGCACGCGCTGTCCGCTCGCTACGCAGCGCTGCGTGGAAGAACGCCCCGCCCTGCTGGGCAGCGGTGACCATGCGGTGGCCTGCCATCTTCGCCAAGCCTGAAAGGCAGCCTGCTCGGTGACAGCGGCAAAACGGTTCGGTTACCGGCCGGTGAAATTCCATATCTGCACGCCTGCAAACGGAATCTATTCGTTGTGTTTTGGCGGGAAACTGGCACTATCCGCGCCATGACGAACGAAGCGACATACGCGCGGTTCGTTGCGCGGAGTATCTCCGATGTTGCCGGCGCCTGAGGCTTGCCCGGCGCTGGTGTTGAATGCCGATTTTCGGCCGCTGTCGTACTTCCCGTTGTCGTTGTGGTCCTGGCAGGACGCCATCAAGGCGGTATTTTTGGATCGCGTGAGTGTCGTTGCCGAATACGACCGTCCGATCCGCAGCCCCAGCATCACGATGAAACTGCCCAGCGTGATTGCGCTGAAGGAGTACGTCCCAGCCGATCGACGGCCTGCGTTCACGCGCTTCAATGTGTTCCTGCGCGACAGTTTCACGTGCCAGTATTGCGGCGATGATCTTCCGGCGCATGAGCTGACGTTCGACCACGTGGTACCGCGGTCGAAGGGCGGCCGCACGGTCTGGCGCAACGTCGTGACGGCCTGCAGCCCGTGCAACCTGATCAAGGGCAATCGTCTGCCGCACCAGGCGCACATGCACCCGCTGCGCTCGCCGTACGAACCGACAGCCATGGAACTGCAGGAAAACGGTCGGGCCTTCCCGCCGAACTACCTCCATGAGAGCTGGCGTGATTATCTCTACTGGGATACCGAGCTCGATCCCATGTGACGTCCTCGCCTCAAGCCGAGGAACAGTGGAACAGCACGCTTCTGGCGGATAGCCTCCCAGGGTTACCCATGGGAGGAATTGCGTATGGTTGAACGGACAGGGCGGGTCGCCAGCAAGGTCGCACTGGTGACGGGCGCTGCGTCGGGGCTTGGCAAGGCGACAGCCGAACGGCTGGCCGCGGAAGGCGCCGCCGTCCTGATCGCCGACATCCGCGCCGAGGCCGCTGAGGCGGCAGCCGGCGTCATCCGTGACGCGGGCGGACGCGCCGAGGCGCATCCGCTTGACGTTACGAGCGACGAGAGCTGGCAGGATGCCGTCGTCCACGCCGAGCGCGCGTTCGGCAAGCTCGACATCGTGGTCAACAATGCCGGCACCGCAGATGGCGGCTGGATTCACAAACTCAGCCTTGAGCGCTGGCGCAAGGTCATGGCGGTCAACCTCGACGGCGTGTTCCTCGGCATCAAGCACGGCGCCGAGGCGATGAAACGCAACGGCGGCGGCTCGATCGTCAACATCTCCTCGGTCGCGGGCCTGGTCGGCATTGCCGAGGGTGCCAGCGCGTATTGCGCCAGCAAAGGTGGCGTCACGCTGCTCACGCGTGCTGCGGCGCTGGAGTTCGCCTTGCTGAAGAACAACATCCGCGTCAACTCGGTCCATCCCGGCTACATGCAAACGCCGATGCTCGAAGGCGTCATCAACACCTACCGCGAGCCCGACGCGGCACGCGACGCCCTGATGAAGAATGAACCGATGGGCCGTTTCGGCGAGCCCAAGGACATCGCCAACGCCGTACTGTATCTCGCCAGCGACGAAGCCGCTTTCGTTACCGGCACCCAGCTCGTGGTCGACGGCGGCTACATTGCCAAGTGATCAGGTCCGCGTGTTCTTCCGCGCCCAGTTTTCCAGATAGGCAATACACGACGCCAGGTCGGTGACATCGACGTAGCGGCGGCCGATATCACGCAAGTTGTCGTGATGCGGGCCTTCCTCGATGTCGCCGACGCAATCCTCGGGCACCAGTGTGCGGAAGCGATAGCTGAAGCTGTCGATGGCGGTGGCACGAATGCAGCCGCTGGTGTTGCAGCCGGTGATGATGACCGTATCGACACGTTCCTTGATGAAATAGTTGCCGACGCCGGTCTCGAAGAAGATCGACGGCCCCTTCTTGCAGACGGTGAGGTCGTAGGCGGGATCATGGATGCGTTCGTCCAGCGCCGTGCTGGGGTGGTCGTGCAGGAACGTCTCCCGCACCGCCGTGATCTTCCAGTACGGCATCTCCCGCTCGTTCATATAGGCCGTGTTGCAAACCGCAACCGGCACACCATAACGACGCGCGAGGGCCAGCAGCTTTGCCGTGTTATCAACCGCCCGCATGACCAGCGGCGCGCCGCCCAGTGGATAGCGAGGGTCTGTAAATCCCTTCTGGAAATCGACGACGACGATGCCGGGTTTTTCACCGGCGCCGACCGCTATCTCGCCATAACTGCGCTTCGCGTAGTCGTCGGTCATCGTGTGATCCAGTCTGTTCTTGTCTGGGTACGGGCACCACGATAGGCCATGGTCCGCGGTGGTCAAGCGACCCCTGCCGCTGTCCGCTTCCGAGGTCTCCTGATGAGCCTGTCCATCCACGATCGCATACGCATCCGCCGGGTCAAGATCCTGTCGGATGACTGGTCCGTGCTGAAGAAGACAACGTTCGACTACCTGCGCAAGGACGGGACATGGCAGACCCAGAATCGCGAGACCTACGACCGCGGCAACGGCGCCGTCATCCTGCTCTACAACCGGACGGCCAAGACAGTGGTGCTGATCCGTCAGTTCCGCTTTCCGGCGTACGTCAACGATCATCCCGAGCCGCTCATCGAAGCGCCCGCCGGACGGCTCGATGCGCACGATCCGGAGACCTGCATCCGCAAGGAGACGGAAGAAGAAACGGGCTATCGCGTCAGCCAGCCCCGCCGCATCTTCAACGCCTTCATGAGTCCCGGCAGCATCACGGAGCGGCTGGTGTTCTTCGTGGCCGAGTACAATCCCGCCGATCGAGCCGGCGCCGGCGGCGGTGATGCTGCCGAAGGCGAAGAGATCGATGTCATCGAACCAACGCTCGACGAAGCCCTCGCCATGATCGACCGCGGCGAGATCGCCGACGCCAAGACCATCATGCTGCTGCAGTACGCCAAGCTGCATGGCCTCGTCAGGCCGTAGCTACACCCGCGTCGACAGCCAGATCGCCAGGCGCGAACCGCCCTTGATGGCAGCGGTCAGCAGTTCGTAGGCTGGCGCGCCCTCGGCGCCGCTGGCCAGCGCTTCGTCGCGATGCGCGACCTCTTCCTGACGGAAGCGCTCGACCGTCTCGCGCAGCGGCGCTTCGTCCTCGCCCAGCTTGTCGCGCTGCGCCGCATAGTGCTCGTCGATCGTCTCCTCGACAGCGACCGTGCACGCCATCGCCGCAGCGTCACCCATCAACGCCGTCGCCGCGCCCAACGCGAAGCCCGCGACCGACCACAACGGCGACAACGCGGTCGGCCTGACCCGGCGATCGGCCAGCAGATTGTCGAACGTCCGGCGATGCTCGACCTCCTGTGCCAGCATGTGCTCGATCTTGCGCGCCGCCGGCGATGCGCCCTGCCCGCGCCAGCGCAACGCCGCCAACTGGCCCTCATAGATTCGCACGGCGCCGAACTCGCCGGCCTGATCCACGCGGATCACTTGCTCAACAAACGCACGCGGCGTCGGATCACCGGGCTGCCATCCCTCGTTGGTACGGGCAGGTACGGCGGGAGTCGATGCAGTGTCGCTGTTCGACCGCGGCGCGTCGGTGCTCATACTGCCTCCTTAGACGCTCTTCGGCGCCGACCGCCAGGTCCGCTCCAGGACCCAGCCGCCCAGGATCGCCGACAGCACCGCGTTCCAACCCGCCATCGACAGCCCGAACAGCGACCAGGGAATCTCGTCGCAGCGGATCATCTTGGTGCCCATCAGAATGCGCTTCAGTTCCTCGACCGACATGCCGAGGCCCGAGACAGCACCCGTGCAGCCGCTGGGGCCAGCCCACCATTTCCATTCCACGCCGACGTGGTAGACGGCGATACCGGCCGTGGCGAGAAGCGCCACGCCGCTCAGCGTCGCGAACGCGATCTTGGCGCTACGACCCAGCGGCAGCAGCGCCAGCCATGCCAAAGCCATCACCGCCACGTGGCCATAGCGCTGCCAGTAGCACAGGCTGCACGGGGGATAGCCGCCAAGGTACTGGAAACCCAAAGCACCCAGCAGAATGGCACCGCTGCCGCACAGGGCGGCGATCGCCGGCAGATCGAGGCCGGACGAACGAGGCGGGTCGATGGTGGCGACGGCCGTGATGGAACTCATGGCGCATCATATAGCGCCGAACGGGCGTGGGCGGGAGGGGCACGGCTCTACACGTCGTCTTGAGGAGGCTGCCACAGTTGGTCGCGCCCGCAGACGTCAGAATTCGACGTCGAGCTCCTCGATTTCCTCCGGTTCGGCGCGTGCCGCCGTGATCCATTCCAGCATGAACGGCAAGTTCAGGATGCGCCCGCAATAGGCCGCGCTCTGGCTGTCGACCGGCACGTCATACGTCCGCAGTCGCGTGCACACCGGTGCATACATGGCATCGGCCATTGTCAGCGTGCCGAACAGATAAGGTCCTCCGTATCTGACCAGGCAGTCGCGCCACACGGCGGTGATACGGTCGATGTCCCCCTGCGCCCCGGCCCAGACCTTGAAGCGAGGATGGTAGGCCTTGAGGTTCATGGGCAAGGCGGAGCGCAGATTGCTGAACCCCGAATGCATCTCGCCCGCGATCGCCCGGCAGTGGGCACGCACGGCACGGTCCTGCGGCAGAAGGCCTGCCTCCGGCCTGATCTCGTGGAGATACTCGGCGATCGCCAAAGTGTCCCACACCGAGATATCGCCATGCTTCAGGCAGGGCACCAGGAACGAGGGCGAGAGCAGCAGAAGCTCGGCCCGGGTCGACGGATCGTCCGCCGGCAAGATCCGCTCCTCGAAATCGAGTCCGGCCATCTTGCACAACAGCCAGCCCCGCAGGGCCCAAGAGGAATAGTTCTTGCTACTGATGGTCAGAGAGGCCTCGGCCATAGGCGTCATCCCTTTGCCCGTCCGGCTTTCTTGGGGGTTTTCGACCTTGCACGCCCTGCAATAACCGCGCCGGTGACGCTGATGTTGTACCTCGCCTACCAGGCGCAAGCCGACTTCATGCAACCGTTTCGGGCCCTGGCCCGCGCCGCAGCCCCGGCATTGCGCCAACCGTTCGCGGGTATGTCGCCCGGCCTGGCTGCCAAGCGCCTCGCCGCTGCCTGCGAGCTGATTGCGCGGGCCGGCCTGAGCCACCGCCGCCCGCCTTTCCGGATCGACCATGTTGTCGTCGACGGACGCGAGATGGCCGTCCGCGAGGAAGCCGTCCACGTCACGCCGTTCGGAACGCTGTTGCACTTCGCCAAGGACATCGACGTGGTGCAGCCCCGCGTGCTGGTGGTGGCGCCCCTCTCGGGCCACTTCGCCACATTGCTGCGCGGCACGGTCCAGACCCTGCTGCCCGAACACGATGTCTATATCACCGACTGGCACAATGCGCGTGACGTCGGCGTGTGGCATGGCCGCTTCGGCTTCGACGAATATGTCGATCACTTGATCCGGTTTTTGGAGGTCATGGGGCCCGGCGCACACGTGGTTGCGGTCTGCCAACCGTGCGTGCAGGCACTGGCAGCCGCTGCCGTGATGGCCGAGGCCGACCATCCGGCCCAGCCGCGCAGCCTCACCCTGATGGCCGGCCCGATCGACTGCCGCGTGAACCCGACCGCGGTGAACCAGCTGGCCACCAGCCGGCCGATCGAATGGTTCGAGCAGAACCTGATCTCACCGGTACCCCTCACGTTTGCGGGTGCCTGGCGCCGTGTCTACCCGGGCTTCCTGCAGTTGCTGGCCTTCATGAGCATGAACATCGACCGCCACCTGAAGGCGCATGTCGACCTGTTCCATCATCTCGCTGAGGGCTGTCACGCCCGGGCGGCGGCGACCAAGGCGTTCTACGATGAGTATTTCGCCGTGCTCGACATGACCGCCGAGTTCTATCTCGAGACGGTCCGCTACGTTTTCCAGGAGTACCGCCTGCCGCTGGGCACGCTGACCTGGCACGGCCGCGCGGTGAATCCGGCCGCCATTCGGCGTACCGCCCTGCTCACCGTCGAGGGGGAGAAGGACGATATCTGCGCCGTCGGACAGACGTTGGCGGCGCATGACCTGTGTACCGGCCTGCGCCCCTACCGCAAGCGCCACCACCTGCAACCGGGCGTCGGGCACTATGGCGTCTTCAGCGGCAAGAAATGGAGCGGCCAGATCTACCCGGTCGTGCGCAACGTCATCCTGTCGAGCGATTGACCCTCAGAACAAGTACCGGAATGCGACAAAGCCACCCACGAGGGCGATCAGGAAGATCCAGGTCAGCAACGTCAGGTGCTTCTCGATGAAGTGGCGGACCGGCTCACCGAACTTCCAGAGAAGGGCCGCGATCACGAAAAAACGCGCACCCCGTGTGAGGATCGACGCCCAGATGAAGGTGAACAGGTCGAAGTGGGCGGCGCCGCTGGCGATCGTCACCAGTTTGTAAGGGATTGGCGTCAAACCTTTGATCAGGATGATCCACGTACCGTACTGCTCGAAGCCGGCCAGGAAGCCGTCGCGGGCCGATTGCAGGCCATAGACGCGGACCACCCAGGCGCCGAGCGTTTCGAACAGGTAGTAGCCGATGGCATAGCCCAGAAGCCCGCCCAGCACGGATGCGATCGTACAGACCAGGGCGATCCGAAAGGCCTTGGCCCGGTTGGCCAGGACCATGGGCACCAGCATGACGTCGGGCGGGATCGGAAAGAACGAGCTTTCGAGGAAGGACACCGCGCCCATGGCAGGGACGGCATGGCGGTGACCGGCAAGCGCGATCACCCAATCATAGAGGCGACGGAACATGGCAGACGGGGTATCGCAACCGGACAAACGTGTTCCAGGCCGTCATAGCACGACCACCCTGCCCTGTCCTGAACAGCGCTGATGGGCCCCGAATCGGTCGCAGACCGGACCCGGCGGCCCTGATACCAGCGCAAAACGAAGTGAATCGTGACCCGCGGGTGCGAGATTCCGATTTCCCGGCAGGCTTTTGTCGGTACACTGTGAGTAACCAAACTTTACAGGGTGGCTCGCGGCGTTTGCCGCCGCCGGGCTCGCAGACATGAGAAGGCACATAGTGACGATCGTGTCGTCGCTGCTGCTCGTGGCAGTGGGAGGCGGCGCATGGTGGTGGTTCAACAAGGGACCCGGTGTGGGCAGCCTGGCTGCGGGCAGCCGCGTCGCTGACCCGCCGCTTGCAGGCTCGACGCAGGCCGCCGGCAAATCGCCCGCGCCGCAGGCGGCTGTATTGGTCGAGGCTGTCAAAGTGCGGATCGGCACCAGCCGCCAGACCGTCGCGGCGGTCGGTACGTTCCGCTCCTTCGAAGCGGTGATGGTGCGCCCCGAACTGGCCAGCCGGGTCATCGCCTTCAACTTCACCGAGGGACAGAAGGTCGCCAAGGGCCAGGTGCTGGTCAAGCTGGACTCCTCGCTCGACGATGCGGTCCTGGCCCAGGCGGAAGCAGCCCTGGGCCTCTCGAAGGCCAACTACGAGCGCGCCATGTCGTTGCTGGCACGCCAGGCCGGCACCGAGAAAGCGGTCGATGAAGCGCGTGCGGCGTTGCGGCGCGATGAAGCGGCGGTGGCGCTGGGCCGTTCCCGGGTCGAAAAGTACACGCTCGTGGCGCCGTTCGATGGCGTCATCGGTCTTCGACGCGTGTCCATCGGCAGCTACCTCCAGGCCGGCGCCGACATCGTGAACCTCGAACAGATCGACCCCTTGAAGGTCGATTTCCGGGTGCCGGAAATTTTCCTCGCCGCCGTCCGTGTCGGCCAGACGATCACGCTGTCGGTCGACGCCTATGCTGGCCGCGAATTCCCAGGCCACGTCTACGCGATCGATCCTCTGGTCGACGAAGCCGGCCGCTCGATCGTCGTGCGCGCCCAGGTCGAGAACCGGGGCAACACCTTGCGACCCGGCGTATTCGCCCGCGTCGCCCTGACGCTCGCGACGCGAGAGAACGCCATGTTCGTGCCTGAACAGGCCATCGTACCCGTGGGCGACCGGCTGCAGGTCTACCGGATCGTCGATGGCAAATCGGTGCCGACCTTCGTGAAAGCCGGCCAGCGCGAGAAGGGCCAGGTCGAAATCCTCGAAGGCATCACCGCCAGCGACATGATCATCACCGCCGGCCACCTGAAGCTGTCACGCCCCGGCATGCCGGTGACGATCGTACCGCCGGGCGGCGGCAAATCCGGCGCGACACCCGCCGCCGGCACGCAGCCCGCCGGTACGGCGGCATCCAATGACCCGGTGGCGCCGGCAGGCGACGGACCGTCACCGGCCATGCGCGCACCGGCAAATGCCAAGACGCCGGGCGCCGGCCAGGACCGCGGCGGCTGACCGCCGGCAGACGGACAGGACAATGCGGCTGCCTGAAATCTCCATCCGCCGACCTGTGTTCGCCACGGTGATGAGCCTGGCGCTGATCCTGCTCGGCCTGGTGAGCTACCAGCGCCTGTCGGTTCGCGAGTATCCCAACATCGACGAGCCGACGCTGACGGTCGAGACGACCTACCGCGGCGCCTCGGCCGAGATCATCGAGAGCCAGATCACCCAGCCGCTGGAAGAGTCGCTGTACGGTATCGACGGCATCGATCTGATGACGTCGTTCAGCCGCGCCGAGCGCAGCCAGATCACCGTCAAGTTCCGCCTGTCGCGCAATGTCGATTCCGCCGCCGCCGACGTGCGCGACCGGGTCAGTCGCGTACGCTCGCGTCTGCCGACGGAAATCGACGAACCGGTGATCGCCAAGGTCGAGGCTGACGCCAATCCGATCATCTACATCGCCTTCACCAGCGATTCGGTGTCTCAGCTCGAGATCACCGACTATGTCGACCGCTTCGTGAAGGATCAGCTGCAGACCATCGACGGTGTCTCGCAGCTGCGCATCTTCGGCGAGCGGACGTTCGCGATGCGCATCTGGCTCGACCGTGTCCGCATGGCGGCGTATCGCATCACCACGCAGGATGTCGAGAACGCGCTGCGGCGCCAGAACCTCGAGGTGCCGTCGGGCCGTATCGAGAGCACGGAACGCGAATTCACGATCCTGGCCGAGACCGACCTGCGCTCGCCACAGCAGTTCGACAACCTGATCCTGCGCGACAACGACGGCTATCTGGTGCGCCTCAAGGACGTCGGGCGGACCGAGGTCGAAGCGCGCGATACGCGCGTCATCAGCCGCTACAACGGCAAGCTGGCCGTCAATGTCGGCGTCATCAAGCAATCGACCGCCAACCCGCTGGCGGTCGCCAAGGACGTGAAGGCGCGCCTGCCGCAGATCCTCGCCGACCTGCCACCGGGCATCAGTGCCGAGATCGCCTACGACACGACGGTGTTCATCGACCGCTCGATCTCCAACGTGTTCCACACCATCGGCGAGGCCGTCCTGCTCGTCGTCCTGGTGATCTTCGTCTTCCTGCGCACGCTGCGCGCGACCCTTGTGCCACTGGTGACGATTCCGGTGTCCCTGATCGGCACCTTCACCATGATGCTGGCGCTGGGTTTCTCGGTGAACACGCTGACCCTGCTCGCCATGGTGCTGGCCATCGGCCTGGTGGTCGACGATGCCATCGTGATGCTCGAGAACATCGCGCGTTACGTCGAGCAGGGCATGGACCCGTTCGCCGCGGCGCTGAAAGGATCGCGCGAGATCGCCTTCGCCGTCGTCGCCATGACGATCACGTTGGCCGCCGTCTACGCACCGATCGCGTTCCAGACCGGCCGCACCGGCCGGCTGTTCACGGAGTTCGCGCTGACGCTGGCCGGTTCGGTGATCGTCTCCGGCTTCGTGGCGTTGACCTTGTCGCCGATGATGTGCTCGCAGCTGTTGAAGCACCATCATCAGCATGGCCGCATCTACATGTTCGGCGAGCGGATGCTCGACGCCATGAACCGCGGCTATCGCCGGCTGCTGGGCTGGACGCTCGCCGTGCGTCCCCTCGTCGTCGTGGCCGGCCTCGTCGTCGCCGGCGGCGCCGGCCTGGTGTTCAGCATGCTGCCGCAGGAACTGGCGCCGACCGAAGACCGCGGCAATGTCAGTAACATCGGTTTCGCGCCGGAGGGCTCGACGCTCGACTACAGCATGGGCTACGCGCAGCGCCTGGAGGATATCTATCTGCGCAGCGCTCAGTACGGGCGGCCGGAGATCAGCGAGAATGTCGACCGGCTTCTGGTCATCGTCGGCTTCCCGGACGTCACCCGGATCCTCGCCTTCGCGCGCATGCGTCCCTGGGAGGAGCGCACCATCAAGCAGCAGGCCGTGACGGAATGGGCGCGACCGCTGACCCAGCGCATACCAGGCATCCTGGCGTTTCCCGTCAACCCGCCTTCGTTCGGGCTGCGCTCGACGGACAAGCCGGTGCAGGTGGTGCTGCTGACGACGCAGCCCTACGAAGTCCTGGATGCCGCCACCGGCCAGATCATGGCGATCGCGCGCACCAACGCCTGCCTTACGGCGCTCGATACCGACCTGAAGCTCAACAAACCGGATCTGCGCGTCCGCCCCGACCGCGAGAAGGCCGCACTGCTGGGCGTCGAGGTCGACACCATCGGCCGAACGCTCGAGACCCTGATGGGCGGCCGCCAGGTGACGCGCTTCAAGCGCGAAGGCAAACAGTATGACGTGATGGTCCAGGTCGCCGATTCCGATCGCGTGCGGCCTGACCAACTCAACGAGATCTTTGTGCGCGGCCGCTCCGGGCAGATGATCCCGCTGGCGACGCTGATCAGCATCCACGAAACCGTGGCGCCGAAGGAGCTGAACCACTTTAACAAGCTGCGCGCCTCGACCGTATCGGCCAACTTGGCGGCGGGCTGTGCGCTGGGCGATGCGCTGACCTTCATGGAAAGAGCCGCCGGTCAGCTGCCACCTTCGATCCGCATCGACTACAACGGCGTCAGCCGCGAGTTCAAGATCTCGTCGAAGGGACTATACGAACTCTTCCTGATGGCGCTGATCTTCATCTTTCTGGTGCTGGCGGCGCAGTTCGAAAGCTTCATCGATCCCCTGATCATCATGCTGACGGTACCGCTCACCATGACGGGCGCGCTGCTGGCATTGCACTTCACCGGCAACACGCTGAACGTCTACAGCCAGATCGGCCTGGTGACTCTGATCGGGTTGATCACCAAGCACGGCATCCTGATCGTGGAATTCGCCAATCAGCTTCAGGAAACCGGGCTATCGAAGATCGAGGCCGTGCAGCAGGCCGCCACCTTGCGCCTGCGGCCGATCCTCATGACAACCGGTGCGATGGTGCTGGGCGCCATTCCGCTGGCCACCGCCACCGGCGCCGGCGGCGAAAGCCGGCAGGCGATCGGCTGGGTCATCGTCGGCGGCCTGACGCTCGGCACGCTGCTGACCCTGTTCGTCGTGCCGACGGCCTATACCTATCTGGCACGCACACGCCGTCCACATCAGGACGCCGCGGCGGCTGCGCCGCACGATGGCACGGCGCAGCCGGCGGAATGACAACAGACGTTACTTGAAGATGCCCTTGACGGTCTGCCAGATGCTCTTGCCGACCGAGACGATGGCATCGGCAGGGCTTGACGACGCGACTTCGTCGGTCACCTTCGAGGCTTCGACGACGGCGGGTGTGATCTCCGCGAACAATTTCATGCTCGCCAGGGTCACCGGGCCGGCATAACCGTCGGCATCAAGACCGTTCTTTTCCTGGAAGGCCTTGACGGCCGCCGCCGTCCCGGCGCCGTACTGGCCATCCGCCGCAATACCCAGCGACGTCTGCAGCTTCTTCACGGTCTCACCCGTCGACCCCGGCATCAGCAGGATCAGTTCGTGCAATCCCATCTGCGCGAACGTGTCGGGACCCGCGATGCCGTCGACGCCGAGGCCGTGCTCCTTCTGATAAGCCTTCAGGGCGGCATCGGTCGCCGGACCGAATTGCCCGTCAGCGGCGACACCCAGTTTCTGCTGCAACCGCTTGACGGGCTCGCCCGCCATGCCGAGCTTCAATAGCGCCATAACTTGTCCTCCGCTGCTTGGGGGGCCGGGTACGGCCCGGCCTAGAAACGGCGCACGCTTCGCCGTAGGTTCATGATGCCGCGCCGCAAGGGAAAGACTAGTGAAAAGATGCCGAAGTCAGGCCTTGGCGCGTGACAAACGCTGCCGCAAACTGTCATGGCGCTGAAATGAATCGGACCCCAATTCATGTCGACGGTTGAGTTCTGGTACGAATTTGGCAGCACGTACTCCTATCTTGCAGCCGAACGCGTCGAAGGCGTGGCGCGTGTCATGGGCGTCGAGGTGTGCTGGCGCCCCTTCCTGCTGGGGCCGATCTTCGGCGCGCAGGGTTGGGCCAGTTCGCCGTTCAATCTTTTTCCCATCAAGGGCGCCAACATGTGGCGCGATGTCGAGCGCATCGCGGCGAAGTACCACCTGGCCTGGACCCGGCCGACGACATTGCCGCGCAACGGACTGGTTGCGGCCCGCGTCGCGCTGGTCGGCGCCGACGAGGGCTGGATCGCCAATTTCACGCGCGCCGTCTTCCGTGCCAACTTCGTCGAGGATCGCGACATCGGCGATCCCGCGACGATTGCCGATATCGTTGTCCGGCTGGGCCTGGATCCATCGGTGATGGAACGCGCCAACACCACCGAGAACAAGGCACGCCTGAAAACCCAGACCGAGACCGCCGTTGCGCTCGGCATCTACGGCGCGCCCTCCTTCACGGTCGACAAGGAACTGTTCTGGGGCCACGACCGCATGGAGCAGGCCTTCCAGTGGGCCAAGGCGCCGTGGATGTGACACGCTCGTTCACCTTGATCAGGAGACACCGATGCCCTTTCCCTTGCCGAGCGCCGATCCGACAGCCCTGGGGCTGCGCACCGATCAGCTCGACCGGCTGATCGCGCTGATCGAGAAGCAGATCGCCGATGGCCACTACCCCGGCGCCCAGATCGCGCTGGCCCGCAACGGCAAGCTGGCGATGGTGCGGAGCTTCGGCGACGCCACGACGCAACCCGACCGGCGGCGAGCGAAGGACGACACGCTGTGGCTGCTCTACTCCAACACCAAGGTCATCCTCGCCACCACGATGTGGGCGCTAGCCGAGCAGGGCGCCTTCCGCTTTGTCGACCGCGTGGCCGACCACGTGCCCGAGTTCAAGAAGAACGGCAAAGGCAGCATCACGCTGTTGCAGCTGCTGACGCACCAGGGCGGCTTTCCCAACGCTGTCGTGCGCAAGGAGGCGTGGGACGACCACGCCAAGCTGCGCGAGGTGGTGTGCGACTTCAGCCTCGAATGGACGCCCGGCTCGAAGATCCACTACCACGGCCTGTCGGCGCATTGGGTCGCCGCGGTGGTGATCGAAGCCGTGACCGGCAAGGACTTCCGCGACGTCGTGCGCGAGACGGTGATCGCGCCACTGGGCCTGAGCGATGACCTGTTCATGGGCGTCGGACCGGCGCAGGCCGGACGCCTGTCGGACATGCACTACCCGCCGCCGCTGGGTGGCGCACCGCAGAACGACCCCGACAACAACACGCCCGAGTGGCGCCGCGCCGGCGTTCCCGGCGGCGGCGCCTATGGCACGGCGCGCGGCATGGCGGCGCTGTACCAGATGATGCTGGCCGGTGGTGAACTCAACGGCCATCGCCTGGTCTCGCCGCGCACCCTGCAATATGCGATCCGCAACTGGACCGGCGATCGCGTCGATGAGTTCATGGGCATGCCCATGCATCGCGGCATCGGCCCGCACCTGCGCGGCACCACCGAGACCATCCGCGGCATGGGCTCGGTCGCCTCGCCGCGCACATTCGGCCATGGCGGTGTCGGCACATCGTACTGCTGGGCCGATCCCGACTCCGGCGTGTCGTTCGCCTACGTCACCAACAACCGCATCCCCGATCCGTGGCACAGCTGGCGGCTCGACCACGTCGCCAACCTGGTGCACACGGCCATCCTCTGAGAAGCCTCACATCCGCTCGCGGGCCCGCGCCTCCAGCGCCAGGGGCACTGCGGCCAGCACCAGGGCGGCGAGCGACAGCATGAAGGTGCCGCGGTAGCCGCCGGTGAGGTCATGCGCCAGGCCGCCCAGCCATGCGCCGACGGCACCGCCGGCGCCCATGCCGCACGTGATCAGGCCGTAGATGCGCCCGGCATGGGCGCCGCGGTAGCGCAGGGTCGCCAAGGTCGAGATCATCGGCCCGCGCGATCCCATGGTGCTGCCGAAGAACACGATGAAGGCGCCGATCAACCACGTGTCGTCGGGGCCGCGCACCAGCCATAGCGCCACGATGCCGAGCCCCGTGCCGGTGTAGGCGGCGACGGCCCCCACCATGCGCCCGCCGCGATCGGCGAGCCAGTTGAAGCCGATCATGCCCAGCGGCGTCAGCATCGCGGTCAACGCCCAGACCCGCGCCGCGGCGGCTGCCGTGAGGCCGCTGTCGATCAGGTAGGCGTTGGCCTGCGGCGCCAGGCTGAAGATCGACAGCGAGGTCATCGCAAACGCCAGGGTCAGGCCCCAGAACGGCGGATCGCGCAACGCCATCGCCACCGTGGGGCCGGTGCCCAGCGTCTGCTCGGGGCCGCGCGTGGCCATGATCGCCGGGTCGCCGGCCGCGATGCGGCGCCACGGCATCAGGGCGACGGGCACGACACAGGCCAGGACCGCAGCACCCAGGCACGCATAGGCGAAGCGCCAGTCGTGCGCCTGGATCAGGGCCTCGGCCAGCGGCGAGATCATCATCACGCCGACACTGCCGGCCGACCACACGACCGCCAGCGCCGTGCCCAGCCGCGCCGAGAACCAGCGGCCGAGCAGCCCGGCGAACGTCACGCTGCCCAGCGCCGCCGCCGCCAGGCCGGCCGCTATCCCCAGCGTGGCATGGAGTTGCCAGACCGCCGCCGCCTGCGATGCGAGCAGCGTGCCGCCGCCGGCGCAGACCAGGCCGGCCAGGACCAACACACGCGGCCCGATGCGATCGAGCAACAGGCCGGCGACGGGACCACCGAAGCCCATCGCCAGCATGCCCAGGCCGTAGACGCTGGTGATGACGGCACGCTCGGCGTCGAACGCGGCCTGCAGCGAGGGCACGAAGACGCCAAACGACTCGCCGACACCGCGCGTGGCGAGGTTGAGCAGGAAACACATCGCCACCAGGCCGTAGGGCAGCCAACCAGCCCGGTGCTTCACGCGTTTTTCCTCCAACGATGACCTGGGTCGTGCAGATTAGTGAAGGAGGCATTGCATCGCGAGCGCTTGCTTTCCCGCCCGCCGCAAGACACGGTTGCGCCCCGCGCGGGGAAGTGAGTGTACGCATGAATAACGACAGCACGATCGTCATCGACCGCCGCTTCAACGGCCCCCGCCTGTCGGGCAACGGCGGCTACGTGGCCGGCGTGCTGGCCAGGCATGTGGATCCCGATGGCGCCGTCGAGGTCACCTTGCGTGCGCCGATCCCCATCGGTACGCCGCTCACGTTGGCCCGCAATGGCGATGACCGGACATTGCTGCAGCACGATGCCAAGCTCGTCGCCGAGGCGCGGCCTGCGACCCTGACGCTGGATCCACCCGGCATTCAGGACTGGGCGGCGGCCGAGCGCCTGGCGGCCGATGGCGGCTGCGGTGAGGGCAGCGACTTCCAGTGGTGCCTGGTGTGCGGCCGGGCGCGGGATATCGGCGATGGCCTGCGCGTGTTCGGCCAGCGCCTCGAGGACCGGCCGATGTCGCTGTCGCTGTATCAACCGCATGCCGTCCATGCGGCGGCGGACGGCCGGATCGACGCCCCCTTTCTGTGGGGTGCCCTCGACTGCCCCGGGGCGTGGGCGGTGCAGGATCCCGACGACTGGCGCCTGGCGATGACCGGCCGCATGACCGGCCAGGTCTTCCATCGCCCGCGGCCGGACGAGCCCTGCATGGTGGTGGGCTGGAAGGTCGGTGCCGAAGGCCGCAAGCTGCTGGCCGGCACGGCGGTCTACACCCGGAGCGGCACGCTGTGCGCCCAGGCCCTGTCGACCTGGATTGTTGTAGCGTAGTCGGACCGATTGACGCTTGCGAACGGCCGAGCAGGCGGCCTACACATCTCTCTGCCGGCTGCGACCATTTACGCGGACCCGGCCTCATAACGCTGTCAGGGAATTTGAGTAACCTATGGCCACCGGCATGTTGAAATCCGTCATCCTGCTGGACGGCGGCAACCTCCGTAAGAGCGCCCAAGAAATCGGCTTCCAGTACAACAACGATTTCGTCGAGCGTTTCGCATGGTCGTGCATCGATCACGACCGCGAGCATGTGCTGCGCATCCTGTACTACGACTGCCCGCCGTTCGCCGGCGAGGTGAGCCTGCCGATCTCGGGCGAGCGCCGGGTCTTCGAGTCGGGCGACGGGTGGCTGCGCGAACTGGCGCAACGCGAGCGGTTTGCCGTTCGCCGCGGCGTCCTGAAGTTCCGCGGCTTCCGCCTGCGGCGCGGCATCAACCCGGCCCCAAGCCAGGCGCTGACCGACGAGGACTTCGCGCCCGACTTCGAGCAGAAGGGCGTCGATGTGCGCATCGCGCTCGACATCGCCTCCTATTCCCATCTGCCCGACATCGATCAGATCATCCTGGCGTCGCAGGACACCGACCTGGTGCCGGCCATGAAGTATGCCCGCCGCCTGGGCAAGCAGATGGTGGTCGCCTCGCTGGGCAACATGCGCCGCCTGCCGCCGGAACTCTACGAACACTCCGACGATTCGCGCACGATCCTGCCGGACCGGCTGCGCCCGGCCTGACACGCATCGCCTTGTCCGCGGCCGGGTCCAGCGCTTACGCTGGCGGCCATGGCTGCCACACATGACGCCGATCCGTCGCCCCTGTCGCTGGCGGCAGAGCAGGCCGACGACGATGCCGTTCGCGCCCTGCTGGCCGCCGGCGCAGCCGTCGACGGCGACAACCACGCACCCTGCACACCGCTGTGGCACGCCTGCGCCGGTGACGCGCCGCCCGAGCGCCGCCTGGCCGTGGCCACGCTGTTGCTGCAGGCCGGCGCTGCCGTTCGCCGCGCCGGCGATGGCGAGGCGACGGCCCTGCACGCCGCGGCATCGCACGGTCCGGTCGCGCTGGTCGCGCTGCTGATCCGCCGCGGCGCGCTGTCGTGGCAGACGGATGCGACCGGCGCTACGGCACTCGACTGGGCCCGGCGCGGGTCGGCCCCCGACAAAGATCAGATCGTCGAACTGCTCGACCGGCCGGTGCTGCGCGATGCGCTGTTCCGCCAAGCCGTCAGGGCGATCCAGGCCGGTGATCTTGCCGGGCTGTGCCGCCTGCTGGATGCCCATCCCCGCCTGCTGCGCGAGCGTGCCATCGAGCCGGACTGCTATCCCGCCGACTACTTCCGCGACCCGCGCCTGTTCTGGTTCATCGCCAACAACCCGAACCTGATCGAGCGCATGCCGGCCAACATCGCCGCCATCGCCGATGCCATGATCGCGCGCGGCGTGGCAGCGGCCGACCTCGACTATGCACTGGAGTTGGTCATGACCAGCGCCCCGGCGCGCACGCAGGGCCACCAGATCGCACTGATGGACCGGCTCACCCGCGCCGGCGCGACTGCGAGCCGCCGGACGATCCTGATGACGCTGGGCCACAAGGAACGCGGACCGGTCGAAGCCCTGCTCGCCGGCGGCATGACGCTGACCGCGCCGATCGCGGCCGGGCTGGGCCGCGTCGCCGATCTGCAGACGCTGCTGCCCACGGCGTGCACCGAGGATCGGCAGGCAGCCCTGGCCATGGCCGTGATCAACCAGGAGACGACGTGCGCACACCTGTGCCTGCAGGCCGGCACCGACGTCAATGCATTCATTCCCGTGCACAGCCACAGCACCGCGTTGCACGCCGCCGCCGACAACGACGACGTCGCCATGCTTCAGTTGCTCGTCGCGCACGGCGCCCGCGCGGAGATCCGCGACACGCTCTGGAACGGTACCGCGCTGGATTTGGGCCATCCACATGAAGCGATCGCACGCCGAGGCCTATCTGCGCACGCTGAGCGTTTGAGACTGGTCGCTGCGCACTGTCATTCCGAGCGCAGCGAGGACTCTTTTGGCGGCCTCTGGACCCGTCATGGCGGAAAGATCCCTCGCTGCGCTCGGGATGACATGTCGCGCACGTCACATCGTCAGCACGATCTTGCCGAAGTGGGCGTTGGCCCGCATGTGGGCCAACGCCTCGCTCACCTGATCGAGCGGGAACGTGCGGTCGATGGGCAGCGACAGCTGGCCGGCCTCCAGCGCCGGCCACAGGTCGGCGCGCATCAGCCGGTTGATCTCGGCCACCTCTTCGGGCGAGCGGGTCCGGAACGTGACGCCGATATAGTCGATGCGCTTGAGCGCGTGCAGATCGAAGTCGAACTCGCCCTTCATGCCGCCCAGACGGCCGACATTGACGATGCGGCCGAGCACGGCGGCGGCCTGCATGTTCTGGTTGGCGACGCCGCCCGACACCTGATCGACGATCAGGTCGACGCCCTTGCCGCCGGTCGCCTGCTTGACCGCGTCGGGCCATGCCGCGTCGCGCGAATCGAGCGCGAGGTCGGCGCCGAATTCCTTCAGACGCAGTCGCCGCGCCTCGTTGGTCGAGGTGCCGATCACGACCGCGGCACCCATCAGCTTGGCGATCTGCAGCCCCATCAGGCCGACACCGGCACTGGCACCCTGGATCAGCACCGACTCGCCCGCCTTCAGCCGACCCGCCGTCACCAATGCGTTGTGCATGGTCTGCAGCGCCACGGGATAACAGGCGGCCTGTTCGAAGGTCATGTTGTTGGCCGGCACCTTGTGCACGCGCGCCGCCTCGGCGGTGGCGTATTCGGCATAGCCGCCCGGCGCCGAGCTCATCACGCGGTCGCCCACCGTGATGCCCTGCACCTCGGTGCCGACGGCGGCGACCTCACCGGCGCACTCCAGCCCCAGCCGGGCGCCGACGCCGCCCACCGAACCGTGGCGGCGACCGGCGGCCACAGCCAGGTCTGCGCGGTTGAGGCTGGCGGCGCGCACCTTGATCAGCACTTCATTCGGTTTGGGCTGCGGCGTCGGGATATCGCGAACCTCGACGCCCGACTCGCCCACGACGGCGGCTTTCATGATGTGGTCTCCTTGAGTCCAGTACTCACGATCATTGAAAGGTGATTCGCTACCCGCTGTCATCCCGAGCGTAGCGAGGGATCTTTTGATGCGTCGCACGCCATCATCCAAAGATCCCTCGCTACGCTCGGGATGACAGTCTGTATCAGGGTCAAACGATCCGGCTCTGTCTTCCGGCCCAATAGCGATCACGCAGCAGGCGCTTGTAGAGCTTGCCGGTGGGATGGCGTGGCAGTTCGGCTTCGAAGTCGACCGAGCGCGGGCATTTGATCGGCGACAGCTGCTGCTTGCAGAAGGCGATCAGTTCCTCGGCCAGCGCCGGTCCGGCCTCGGCCATGTCGCGCGGCTGCACCACCGCCTTCACTTCCTCACCGAAATCATCGTTGGGCACGCCGAACACCGCCACGTCGACGACCGCCGGGTGGTTGATCAGCACGTTCTCGGCCTCCTGCGGATAGATGTTCACGCCGCCGGAGATGATCATGAACGCCTTGCGATCGGTCAGATAGAGATAGCCGTCGGCATCGAGGTAGCCGACATCGCCCAGCGTGCTCCAGCCCTTGGGATGGCGCGACTCGGCGGTCTTCTTGGCATCGTTGTGGTAGGCGAACTCGCGGCCCTCGGCGAAGTAAACGGTGCCGGACTCGCCCACCGGCAGTTCCGCGCCATCCTCGCCCACGATCTTGACCTTGCCGACGACGGCGCGGCCGACCGAACCCTTGTGCGCCAGCCATTCCTGCGCATTGAGCATGGTGAGGCCGTTGCCTTCGGTGCCGCCGTAGTACTCATGCAGGATCGGCCCCCACCAGTCGATCATCTGCTCCTTGACCGGGATCGGGCACGGCGCCGCGGCATGGATGGCGCATGTGAGGCTCGACGTATCGTAGCGACCGCGCACCTCGGGCGGCAGCTTCAGCATGCGCACGAACATGGTAGGCACGACCTGGGTGTGGGTCGCCTTGTGCCTGGCGATCTGCCGCAGGTAATCCTCGGCGTCGAACTGCTCCATGATCACGCTGGTGCCGCCCACGCGCATGATCGACAGATTGAAGCGCAGCGGCGCTGCGTGATAGAGCGGCGCCGGCGACAGATAGACCGTGTTGGCGTCGAAGCCGTAGATCTGGCGCGTCACCTGGAACGACGGCGCGACGACGTCGATCGGCTCGCCCGACAGCGGCACCATCACGCCCTTGGGCCGACCGGTGGTCCCCGAGGAGTAGAGCATGTCGTGGCCGGAGATCTCGTCGGCGATGCGCGTCGCCGGATAGGCGGCCACCGTGCTCTCGAACGGCTCGTAGCCGGCGATGGTGCCGTCGATCATCAGCCGCGACGTTACATCAGGCATCAGCGACACCAGCTCGGCGGCCGGCTTCTCGAGATATTTCGACGTCACCAGCAGCTTGGCGCCGCAGTCGCCAACAATGAAATCGACCTCGGCCGCCGTGAGCCGCGAGCTGACGGCCGTGTAGATCAGTCCCGCGCGCTGCGCCGCCCAGCAGAGCTCGAAGAAACGGGCGTGGTTCTCGAGGAAGATCGCGATGTGATCCCCGATCTTCAGGCCGCGCGCCCGGAACATCTGCGCGATGCGATTGGACCTTTCGTCGAGCTGGCCATAGGTCACGGTCTCGCCGCTGCCGGCCATGATGTAGGCCGGCTTGTCCGGGTTTTGGGCGGCATGGATGTACGGATGCACGGGCGTCCTCTTGGATGCCGCGACGCGAAACGTCGCGCGGTCGTCTGGGCGTGCGGATCAAAGCATGCGGCTTTGCCGGACCTCAAGGCAGAGCGCGCGGGTCGTCTCGCAGAGCGCGGCGCGAAATGGCGAGCGCCCTTTTCGTTGAAGCACAGGGGCTGGCAGAAAGGGCAGATACGGCCAGAAAGTCGGTTTGGGGTTATGTCCCAGGGCCTTGGGCGATGTGGTTCAACGCGGCCAGTCGGTGGCAGAAAGCGGCCAGTTACGGCCAGAAAGTCGTGCGCTCATGACGATACCTCTCATGGGGCGTGTCGGGTGCTGCGCGACCAGCGGCAGCGACGCCTGCCCCCGGACGCATGCGCCTCCTGTAGAAGCACACCGCGTGCATGACGCCCACATCCGGCGGCAAGAACACTTGCCCACGTTCAAATGGGACTCTATATTTTTCTCATAAAAAGATCAAGAAAAATCTCAGGCGGCTGTGCTTGTCACAGTGGGTGTTGTTGGATTAATCGCTTCTTGTTCGAGATGCCGGATTCCTTCGCCTCTTGCGAGCCATTGGGCAAGAGGTGCGACGGCACTCGGCGTTTGGGCGATGGACGCAAGCGATGGATCCGGCGACGCCGGCCTACCTTGGGCTTCGGCGAGTTCGCGACTCATAAGATGCGGCCGCGGCGGCCGGGGCAAGGTTTCCTCTAGGTAGCGGAATATCCTGAGGCCCCCCGGGTCGATGTCTCCCCAGTGACAGAACGGTACGGCCGCATCCGTGCAGCCTAGAACGCACTTCAATAGCGCCATGACGCCGACAGAGGCGAAGCCGCCTGTATAAATGACCAGTCCGCCGTCATCCAACTCACGAACATGGCGGTTGAAACTGGCATAGTTTTCGATGGTGAGGATGTAGGGCGGTGGCAGGGCCAGCTTGAGTAGCGACAGCATCTCGGGATGGATCGATGCAAATGGCTTCCCCATGCCGTCAACAAGGACGCGCTGCCCATCTTCGATTAGGAGGGGACCGCGCAGATGGACCGGATGCGGGTAACGGTCGAGCCCGATGCAGGTCCATACCGCGTCGGCTGAGGTTTCGTTGAAGTGCGCTGCCAGCACGGCGAGCAAGCGGCTGGCGTTGCGGTCAAAGGCCTTCGTATCGCCCGTGACGCTTAGCGCGAACGTGCGCGCGTCCAGTCCGCGGGCCTGCCCTCTGGATATTGCGCAAAGCAGCGCGAGGAACTCTTTGGCTCCCTCGATGTCGTCTGCTCCGAGCCTGTAAGCCGGCTCGCCGCGCATCCATCGTCCCTGCATCTCGTCGAGTATGCCGGTGAGCCAGGGCTCGCCATCCTGGATGACCGGCTTCAGACGGCCACGCGCTTCGCTGGCCGCTTCCGGCGCTGGTGTGCGCCCTAGATGGCGCGCCAGGATGACCTGGTCGCGGACCGTGACGCGCTCAATCAGATGTTTACGCTCACGCTTGCCGTAGCGAAGCGCCACGGCGCCTGCGCGCTCGGCCGCGGCGAGTTGACTCTGAAATCGCGTAATCGCCTCGGCGCGCGGCAGACTGTCGTAGTCGGGAGCCGCCGATGCTTGACGTGTGCGATCGGGTGACCGTTCGGAGAGCACCAGAAGCCGCTTGAGAAAAGCTATGCCAGGATCCTCCAGTCCCATTACTCCGCCGCCTCTCGACGCGTGTCGTCTATGTCGGCTTTCGTCGAGGCCGCGATCAATTCCGCCTTAAAGATGTCGAAGCCTTTCCGGTATGGATCGACGCTGGCAAGCGCTTGGTGCGTCTTCTCGGTTAGGTATTCGTTGTCGACGAGGACCACGTTTCCGGTGCGGTTCACGTTCACGACCGTGTCTGCGACTTCCATGAAGATGTGCCGCTTTTCGTCCGGAGTCGCGACAATCACCTGCAGGCCAAGCGATCGCATGAACTCGGAACACGCTCCGATCGCCTTGGTATCAAGTCGGTTGAAGGCCTCGTCAAACACGGCCAGGGCGAGGCCGGACTGTCCCGTCCGCCGGTTCTGATACGTCGCCGCCAGCGAGGCGCCGATGGCGATATAGAACGGCAACTGACCTTCTCCGCCCGAGCCCGTGCCAGCGCGGCTACTGAGAGATGAGCGGACCCTCCCGGCCTCGTCGTGGATATAGAGCTCAAAAGTGAAATACTTCCGCGGGTCTTCGATTTCGTCGGTCTTGGCCTGGGGATCGGCAAGAATCTCCTCAATGCGACGCATGGCGCGCAGCATCGGTGTATCGGATCCGACCGGCTTCTCATGCGAGAACAAGGGCAGCTGGAAGTCAGGACGGCGAGATTCCTTCACCAGCTCGATCAAGTCCGCGTGCGCTGGATCATGACTTGACCGGAAGGTGTAGTAGTCGCGGCCGTGGAACTGCCGATCCTTGAGGTGACGGTTCAGCTCGTTCAGAGTCTCTCGAATACCCTCGAAGGCATCGTGCAGACGATGCAGAAGATCGTCCCGAAATGCCGTTGTCATTTCGCTGACGGCGCTCTTGCACTGCTCTTCGTACTTGACCAGCTCGTGGGATTCGAGCCGCTGGCGCTCTCCTCCGGCCCAGGTGCCGACGACATCGGCTTTCGCATCCTCCTCGGTGAACGGCAGGCTGACGGCGAATTGCTGACAATGCCTGAACAGCGCGGAGGTCAACTCGCGCTGCAAACTTTGGCGCCTGTCGCCCGCTCGACGCCGAACATCGTCGTTCCGGACCTGGATTTCTTCGGATAACCGGTCAAGCGTCATCGCGCGAACAACGAGCTCGAATTTGCTCGCCTCGCCGTCATATCCTCTGAGAAGCCGTGCGCCCGACCGGCGCCTGCTACGGAGCTGTTCGTGATCGCGAGTGGCTTTGTTGTAGTCGCCAATGAGCTGGTTTTTTGCGGCATCGGCCTCCCGCCAGACCCGGTCCGAATCCGCCTTCTCTCT
Organism: Reyranella sp. CPCC 100927; assembly: GCF_007859315.1. GTDB lineage: Bacteria > Pseudomonadota > Alphaproteobacteria > Reyranellales > Reyranellaceae > Vineibacter. The sequence goes on along the minus strand of NZ_VOHA01000022.1, from coordinate 26,831 downwards.
GCGCGCCGAGGCGGCTTGATCCTTGAGATTTTCCAGCCGCTTCAGGAGCTTTGGATCGCCACTGCGTCGCGCCTCTTCGACGTGGTTCGCGAGCCTCGTGATCTTGGCGTCGAACTCCACGAGCATCCGCCCGACGGCAGCACAGCATACCTTCCTGCTCCGCAACTCCTCGAATCCCCGCGCAACATCGCTGATCAGCGTGCTGTCGTCCTGCAGGTGGCGCGCCGTCGCGACTTTGTCGCCGAGACGGATCATCAGCGCGGCACGCTCTTCCTTCAGAAGTTTCCGCGTTTCCTCGTCGTTCGCGCGTCCAAGCTTCAGGATGCCGGGATGAGACAGACGCTTCACCGTGCGGCCGGACTGCATCATGCGATCAGCGGTAATGGCACCTTCCGACGAGGCCATCTTTTCCATGGTCTCGACCATCGCCAGCCGTCCCAGCCGGAAATTCAGAAACGCGCGGGCATGGGGATTGTCGGTGCTCAGCACCGTCGCAAGCGATCCCTTGTCCGCGGGCCGTGTTTGCGCGGTCTTGGTCGTGTTGATGATCTCAGCCTGTCGGAAGTCTTCTTCGGTGCCGCGTCGGTAGGTATCGAGAGCGCGAACCGCGTACTCAGGCTCGACGATCAGCGCTTCCCGCGAACGACCCAGCACCGCTTCGACAGCCACACGCCATTTCTGATCCTTCACTTCGACAAGGTCGCACAATGGAATACCGACAATGCCCTCGCGGCGAAGAGCCAGCAGCAGCGCTTCGGTGCCGCGCTCGATGGTGCCTTGCCCGGAATCAATACGCTGCAGATTGCGATCGATCAGCTGCATCCGATCCTGGATATCGCGAACTTCCTTTTGAGCGGTAAACAGGTTGTCCCCAGCGCGCTTCTGCACGTCCACGAGACGCTCGACCGTGACGGCGGACAGCGCGCCGTCGAGCTGGGTGGCCTTCTCCTCCCAGCCTTCTGCAAGCTCCTTGCCCCACTTGTGAAGCTCGACGGGCCGATGCGCCAGCGTCACAGCGCTCAAAAGGCCATGCAAGGTATCGTCCCAACCGGCGATGACGCGCCGCTCCGCGAGCGTGTCGACGCGCTGGACAAGGCTTTCGACCAACTTCAGCGGGGCGAGAGCGCTCTCACGTTCATTGATCGCGAGGTTCTTGTCAGACTCATACATCAGCGCGAGCTGTTCGCCTTCGCTCGATTTGTGCGTCAGCTCGACTCTTGCGAGTTCGAGATCGACTCGCGAGAGGCGCGCCGCGGCTGCTACTGCCTGTGCCTCCTTGACCTGAGCCTCGTGTCGCAACTGTCCCAGTCGGACTTGAAGCGAGCGGACCTCGCGGCGGAACGTCTCCCATTGCATACGAGCGATCTGCCATTCGCCGACGTGAATGGCGCGCTCGTTCTCGATCACACGGCCGGCGATCCGCTGAATCTGCCCGAGACTCGCCGTTTGCGCTTTGAGCGTCTCGATCTTGCCTGTCAGGAAACGATAGAGTTCGATGCTTTGGCGGAGCCGAGCGACCTTGATCGGCTGCTCGTCCAGCACATAGTTGCGGACAAACTCCGTTGGATTCTCCACCGGCCGCAGCAACAAGGCGTTGCGAAAAGCCTTTATGAAGCGACGGGGATCGAGCGGAAAGCCCGGCGGGGACAGCGTGCGCAAACTCTCTTCGACAAATTCGGTCGCGGAGCCGAAGTCGTCGATCACTTCCGCTTCGCGTGCGCGGAGCATCGTCCGCACCGCATGCCAATGGCGCGTCTCGACATCGCCATCGTCTACCGGCTCGAGCAGGTCGTCCAAGCTGATCAGCCCGCCACGAACAAGGAAGCGCGCCTCGCATCGTTCTTCGCCGCGTCCCTCAGTGGCCGAGAATGCAATGCCGAGGTTGACCGCCGCGCCGCTATCGACATCGACGAAGCCGAGGATCACATAGGTATAGGCGTTTTCGCGTGTGGGCTGGGACCGCTCGCCGCGTTCATCCAACGAGACGACGCCCAGGCAGTAATCCCGGATGGACCGTTTGCTCTTCGAGCCGCTTTGGGCACTCGGATTGAAACGGATGCTCATCATGTTGGCACCGCTCAGTACCGTCTGCACCGCGTCGATGATAGCGGACTTGCCGGCGCCGTTCGGCCCTATCAGGGCAGTCATTCCCGCGAGGTCAATTTGCTCGGCCCGAAACAGGTACCAGTCGACCAGGACGATACGGCGCAGCTCGATCATGAGGCGGCCGCCGCGTTTGAATGATCCTGCTGACCGCCCGCCTGGGCGGCTGTCCCCTTGGCAATGAATTCGTCCAGAGATGCGAGCGTCTCTTCGCCCACGACCATCGGCAGGGCCGGGCGCAGGTAGAGTTTGAAGCTCCGGCTATCGCCCTGGTCTTCGACTCTAACCAGTCCACGCTGGCGGAAGCCTGTCAGGATTTCGTGCAGCCGCGTGACCAGCGGCCTGATGCGCCGCGTACGATCTTCATAGACCTGCAAAAGCGTTTCCCCGTCGACCTCGACCTCGCCATTGTCGTTGATCTCGTAACGCTTAAAGGCCTCCTCATAGTAAAGCCGCAACACCAGCAGCACGAGGCTTTCATCGAGCTTCATCGTCTGGCGTGCGGGAAGGTCCGTTGCGAGCAGGCCGAGCAGTCGATCGTCAGGACGTCCGCCGACGATGCGGTAGCCCAGTGCTCCAAAGAGATTCTCGAAGTACGCCCTATGTTCGAGTAGGAGGTCATAGCTGCCCTTGGATCCGAAATCGTCGCGATACAGAAATTGCGCGCGCCAGAGATTTTGCGCCGCCTGGCGCAACTCGACTTCAAGGCGTTCACCGTCGCCTCCGTTGGCATCGCATTCATCGATGATTTTTTCGAGATCCCTGAGCATCAGTTCACTCCCGCCTCCACTCGCTCGATGCGGAAGGACACGACGTTGATCCACTCGTTGTCAGTCCGGTCGCGCTCGCGAACGATGCGGTACGAGCCGATTTCGACTTCCGTGTTCGCGCTCGCGAGCGCCGGCAAGGCCCGGAATGCAAGCAGTTCTTCGATCGATTCAATCGATATTTGCGACGAATGGAGGTCGTGCTTTTCGCCAAGTTTTGTTTCGATGAAGCGGAGCATCTTGGCCGGCGTAACTCGCACCATCCGGTCGAACGCGGTCGTGGCCGCGACATACTCCCTGAGGTAGCGGTCGCGGCCGGGCAAGCGGAAGCGTGTTTTCGCTGGGGCCGCTCGCGGCGGAGGAGGCGTGTAGAGAGCTTTCTCGGATATCGGGAATCCGACATGGGGCGCCCGCGTGCGCAACTCGGCCTCAACGATCGGCAGTGCGGCAAGTCTCTCGATAACGCGCACCAGCTTTTCCGCGGAGCCCTCGCCCATGACGTCCATGTAGTAGACGGTCGTCCGGACGCGGCGTTCGAGCCTATCCCGGAAGTCTTCGATGCGCTCCATGAAGGGACCGACGTCGTCGAAGACTTGGCGGATTTTTTCGAGTTCGCTAACGACTCTCTCCTCCGCGGCTTCGAGCGAAACGCTGGCTGAGACGACGCCTTGATCGATGTAGGCGCGCGCCAACGCCCCGCGCCAAGCCATGTCATGGAGCAATTCGACTGCGAGGGTGCTGATCTGCCGGCGGTAGCGGTATGGGTTGTTCGATGTCTTCAATTGCTTGTAGTCGGCAATCAGAAGGCCATCGACGAAATCGCCAAAGAAAGTCCGCAAAATGGAAGCAGCGTCGGGATTTCCCAAGATGCGGTCTTCGATATCGCGCATGCCCACCAGGATGCGCCGCATGCTGCGGGCAAACCGCACAGCTGTCTCGCAGGCATTGGCGAGACCTTGCGCAAGTGTGACCGGGTCTCGCTGGGCAGCTTCGAGGTTGCTTTTGACTTCGACAACGGCGCCGGCGACTCGAATGCGGCTATGGGCGAAATCGGCGATCGCACCGATCACCATGAAGGCGTCCGGATGCATGTCCACCAGCACGTCCCATTTGTCCTGTTCCTCGACGAGCCAGCCGGTGGTTTTGAGCCTGGTGTAGGCGATATAGTGCGCATGAGGATGCGGATCGCCTTCGATCCCTTCCTCTTGGAGCTGATCTGGATCCGATACGCCAGCCTCCGCCAGGACGTTCGCAATGTGCCGGAGGACCTCGTCCTTGGTGGGCGTTTCGAGGATGCGGGCCGTGAACACGCGCTCGTAGAGCCGGATCAACAGTCTCGCGTAGACGTGTTTCTTCGGGCCGGCGAGCGGTTGAAAAAGCGCTTCTGGCAAGTAGCCGAATAATTTGGCCATGCACCGTCCTCAGCCGGCGGCAAATGCGATCGAATGAAACCTCACCTTGGTTGATGGTAGCTGCGACGCGTAGCTGGAACAATAGAGGAACATTGCGCTTCGCGCTGCTCTGGTTTACAATCTGCGGAGTTAGCTCAGTAGAATTGAGTTAATGGGTGAAGGAGTAAACTAGCGTTCGGTTTGAAATTGTGCCGGTTTACTCAACGTGAATGAACCCAGGACGAGCAAGCTAAACCAACTTGAGAGACAGCTACCGGAAGGTCTGCTGGTAGACTCGGCTTGGCTCACTGAACATGGCTTCGCGACCAACCTGCGCAGCCATTACGTCGCGACAGGCCGCCTCGAACAGCCCGCCCGGCGCGTCTACCGTCGCCCGCGCGGCGCTCTGTCCTGGCAACAGGTGGTTATCTCGCTTCAAACGCTGCTGCTCAGAAACCCGCTCACCGTGGGAGGGCGTACCGCACTTGAACTGCAAGGTTTCACTCATTTCCTCAAGGAGGCAGAGACCGAAATACATCTGTACGGCTCCAAGCCGCCGCCATCCTGGCTCTACACGCTGCCGTTGAAAGTGCGCTTCCTCTATCACAATGACCGGACGCTGTTCCGCAACGAGCCGGTTCATTTCGGGACGACCAGCCTTGCGTGGGATATGGCGAAGAACAAGCTTTCCGACGCAGCGGCAGCCACCAGCTTCACCGTACAGCCTTGGGGCCAGTGGGATTGGCCGCTGACTCTCTCGACTCCGGAACGCGCCATTCTGGAACTGCTTGATGAGCTGCCTGCTCGAGAAACCTTCCATCAGGCAGACAAGCTGTTCGAGGGGCTCACGTCGCTCAGACCGCGCCGATTGCAGAAGCTCCTCGGCGACTGCAAGAGCGTCAAAGTAAAACGCCTCTTCTTCTTCTTCGCAGCCCGGCATGCGCATTCATGGATCAGGTTCGTCAAACGCGACGACTTCAACCTCGGCAAAGGAAAGCGCATGCTCGTGAGAGGCGGGCGCCTCGATCCGGTCCTCCAGATAACCGTTCCGGAGGACCTGTAAATGCCGTTCTCCGAACAACACCGACGCCAGGTCTCGCTGCTCGTGCGCATCCTTCCGCTGGTCGCGCAAGAGACGTGCTTTGCGCTGAAAGGCGGGACAGCTATCAACCTGTTCGTGCGCAACATGCCGCGCCTATCGATCGATATCGATCTCACCTACCTGCCGGTGAAACCGCGCGCCGATTCCCTCAGTGAGATCGATGCCGCCATGAAACACATCGCGGAGCGCATCCGCAATACTATCGACAAGGTCAAGGTGGTCGAACAGCAGCATGAAGGAGCGGTGACGTGGCTCCAGGCCCGCGCCCGCGGCGTCCAGATCAAGATCGAGGTTACGCCGGTCCTGCGAGGCTGCGTCTTCGAGTCCGAACGCCGCACCGTGTCCGAAAAGGTTGAGAATGAATTTGGCTTTGCGGAAATTCAGGTCGTCTCGTGGGGCGACCTCTATGCCGGGAAGATCGTCGCGGCGCTTGACCGGCAGCATCCGCGAGACCTGTTCGATGTCCGTGATCTGCTGGCGAACGAAGGCATCGACGACGATCTGCGTACAGCCTTTGTCGTCTACATACTCAGCCATCACCGGCCAATGAGCGAAGTTCTTGCGCCAGTACGCAAGGCGATCGGCGACGAGTTCATGCGCGGCTTCGACGGAATGACCGACGAGCCGATATCGCTGGACCAGCTTCTTGCCGCGCGTGAGGCCATCATTCGCGAGATGGTCGGCAAGATGCCGGACAGGCACCGCGCATTTCTTCTGTCATTCGAGCGTGGAGTACCGGACTGGGATCTGCTCGGCGTGACCGGCGCAAGCGACCTGCCTGCTGTCAGATGGCGGATACAGAATCTCGACAAGTTGACGCCAGAGAAACGCGCTGCCCTTGTAGTGGACCTTGAAAAGGCGCTTGGCCGAGGAACCTGATCCATGGATCGCGCATATACCCGCAGGGAGTTCTACGACCTGGTCTGGTCACAGCCCATGAGGACGCTCGCCGCGGACTTCGGAATCTCCGACGTTGCGCTCGCAAAGCACTGCAAGCGAATGAACATCCCAGTGCCCGAACGCGGCTACTGGGCTCGGAAGCAGGCAGGAAAGCCCGTCAGCAAAGTCTCTCTGCCGCCACGATTCTTTGGCGCGACCGATCGGATCGGATACTCCAGGGACGCATCGGCATATGGCTCTGACTGGGCGGAGCACTTCGTGAAAATGGTCGTGCCGGAGCCGCCGGAGTTCGACGAAGACATGGACTCCGTGAGGTATCGCGCCACCAAACTGGTTGGCAAGGTCCGTTACCAGAAGACATTCGAGCTTGCGCATCCGCTCGTTTCGCGGCTGCTGGCGCATGAGGAGGAGGAGAAGCACTATGCCCTGAGATGGCAGCTGAGCTCCCCCAGAACCAAATACGAGACGAGTATCGAGCGACGTCGCCTCCTGCTGATCAATACAATCTTTCTCGCAGCAGCCCGCCTTGATTGCCGTCCGTCCATGAGCACGTCCAAGTATCAGGACGAGCGTGATGGCCGTCCGCTAGACATCAAGATTGGCGATACAAACGTGCCCTTTACCATTGAAGCTGTTGCGTCTCGGAAAGAGCCACAACGCACACGACTTCGGCTTGCGCTGGGGACGGCGCATAGTCGGGCCGGCTTCTCACAGTTCTGGGAGGACGACGACACGACACTACTCGATCATCAATTGACGACAGTGTTGGTCGAGATGCTGGTAGCGGCAGAGGAGTCCCACCGGCAAAACCTGGTCAGGCACAGGGAATGGCTCGTTGAGCGCAAGGCGGACGCCGAGAAAGAACTGAGAGAACGCGCGGAGAAGGCGGAACGCGAAGCAAGGCTTCTGGCCGAGAAGCAGGCGCGTGAGCGCGTCGCCCTTTTGTTGGCGCAAGCCAGGGAGCTTGAGAGAGCGAACCGGATCCGCACATATGTCTCGACCGTTCTTTCTCGCGCGTCGGAGATTGAGGCACCTTCGGAAGCTCTTGACGAATGGGCTGCGTGGGCAAGAGAGCAAGCCGACAGCCTCGACCCTCTTCTGAATGGCGCAGTTGTGAAATCAGTATCTCGCCACCGCGATCTGCCTGCATGACCTGATGCCAGTGCCGCGTCCCAGTGCAATAGGCATAAGCCCTGCACCGGTCAGGGCGTGTCCCTCGCTGCGCTCGGGCCGGGCTCTATGCGGTCGCCTATGAGGCGATCGGCCGCACACAGCCGCCCTCCAGCCAAGTCGATAGTCGGGCAGCTCCGCCCTCGGTAACGATCCCTCACGCATCTGAATGGTGGCGCTCCGCGCCGCGTTAGCCCGATTGGGGCATAGCCTTTTCTTCAGTCATGCCAATGGCTTGGCGATTGTACTGACTGCGCTGGCCGAGATGGCGCAACTAGCGCCACTATCGCGTGCTGTCCACCCAGCCAAAACACAGCGCATCCCCCGTAGATGTACGAGCCACGGAGGCATGATGAGCGGACAATCGGCGGCCCGCTTCGGCGGCAGGGACCCAACCTCAGATACCTTGGCATAAAATTCCTGACTAAAGAACAATGAAAATCGCCATAAGGGAACCGTTGGGCCAGCACCCACCGACAGATCCGCTGCACCGTCAGCACTACGATTGACCGCACACACAGGTTCGGGTTTATTCGCGCCCCTACCACCGGTGTGCCCCTGTGGCGGAATGGTAGACGCGGCAGACTCAAAATCTGTTGCCCGCAAGGGCGTGTTGGTTCGAGTCCGACCAGGGGCACCACTCTTTTCAAAGACTTAGATCCGTCTTCGGTCCTCGCCGAGGTGGAACGAACGCGAAGAAGCGACGGTCGGCGGACGGCAGGGCGTCTGGCATGCCCGGGTGAATACCTGTGAGTTTTTCGACGTATCAGCTCGCCGAAGCAATCACCCGCCGGGACGACAGATCTCCGGTGTAGCTTTGGCTCCAGAGCTACCGTCACGTTTCGACCGTACCAAGCTCCGGCAGCGACGATGATGGGCTTGGGCAAAAGGTTATCGCCTTCGCCAACAGTCCGATCGCTACCCAAGCTAAAGTCGTTTTAAGAAACCACTCAGCGACACGTGAACATCTACCTGCCGGCTCGATGGAAGACCCGTGTCGGTATGTCGTTCAATTCCTCGCAGCCCCCTTCTGTCACCACGACCCCGGCGCCAATGTTGATGCGCCGATTGCCCAGGCACGCGTTGGGTTCAAGCTCAAGTGCCATGCCCGGTTGAAGCACCAAGTCCGCGCGCCGTATGCCAACCTTTGTTTGACCTTCGATCCAGCCTTCCTGCGTATTGGCAAGCTGGTCGCGGTTCAGCGGCGTGAAACCCGTTGAGCCAAAGGTGAAGGTATGAAGCAGCGGCGTCTTGCTCCAGCAGCCGGACTCGCGGAACGGCCCTTCCATCGCCGCGACGACCTCGCCGAAGGTTATGCCAGGGCGGATGGCGCGCACCCCAGCGTCATAGGAGCGCCGCGCAACGCTTTCGCATTTCATCAGATCGGGATGCAGCGGATCGAGCGCGATACACATCTGCACCTGCGCCTCCTGGCCGCCATAGATCGTATGAATCTCCGCCTGCACAACATCGCCAACCTGCAGGACGCGCGGTGGCTCGGCCCGCACGGTCCAGCGCGGTACACCCCAGGAAATGTTGTCCGGGCCGGACTGCAGGCTGAAAGAAGGATAGCGAGTGTCACAACCCCAGCGATGGATCTCGCGCATCACCTCAGCGTAGACCGTGGCCTCGCTGACATCGGCCGCGCAGACTTCAGCCATGACTTGGCATGCTTCCTCGCTGACACGCGCGGCAAAACGCAGAAGCTGCAGCTCGTCGTCGCTCTTCAGCAAGATGAAGTCGGTCAGGTTCTGCGTAAAGTCGACCACCCGGGCCCGCGGTAGTGCTGCGGTCAGGCTTGCATGAAAGCCCAACGGTAGCAGACCTTCCATCTCACCCGGCGCAGTAGGGCCAAAGCCGACGAGGCCGATGCAGCCTTCTGCAAGACCGCGCTCCGCCAAGATGGCAGCGATTCGGCCGCCGCCGTAGCCGATGCGGATATCGTCGATCCAGCAATCGTAGCCGCGCCGCACGCTTTCGTAGGCGCGCGACACGCGCGAAGGGGAAAAAGCCAGCATGACCGGTGGGCTGTCCAGCGGCAACACGACGACGGCATCGAGGAAATCGTCGCTCAAGTAGCTTTCCAGTCGTTCGCGTCCCTGGAAACTGCCAACCACGATAGCGTCGATAGCCCGGCTGCGCATGATCCGGCGCAACCCGGACCAGCGGCGGTCCCGCTCGCGTAGCGGCAAAGTCGGACCAGCCTCGACTGGCTTCATGACCGCTTGATGTCGTGCAACGCCTGGCGCTGCATTTCGATTTCCACATAAGGCCGCGCGTCGACCACACGCGCGCCGCCGGCTTTCTCGTCGATGCCGCCCATGCGCGGTGCCGGCTTGCCGGCAAGGCCCCATGTCTTGGGAATGATGCGGTTGTTGCGCATCCAGTGTTTCTGACGCTTGCCCTCCAGCATGAAGCCAAGCTCGCGACGCCATAGTCTCCGGATCACGGCGATGCCGATGTCACTGCGGCCCAGGCGTTCGGCGCCACGGTCGGCGCGGCGGCCCTGGCCAATCTGGGCAACATCGTCCTGCAGGCGCACGAGGTCGACGCGCTTATAGTCGACGTCACGGATGCTGATCATGCCGCCGAGGATCTGTTCGCATACGACCTGGTGCGGCAGGTCGATCTCCTCGCGCCGCTTCTGGCGGCGATTGTGCACGCGCTCGGCCGCCTCACCGACGACCGGCACGCGATGTAGGCTGAACTGAATGTGACGGTCGTCATCGATCGGAACCCACCAGAAGAGCGATTCCTGCCAGCCGATATCCGGGTCTGTCGGCAACGCGTTCATATAGAAGACGTTCGGCATGCCAAACTGTTGAACGCGGAGCTGGCCGTCTGAGCGTGTAAAGGTATAGGTCACACCCCAGTCGGATTCCTCAGCCCGCAGGCTGCGGCCCAGGCCGATGCCATTGAAGGCCGCCTGGTTGTCGCCATGGGTGAAGCCGACATGGGCCATGTCCAATGCGTTCTCGAGGTTCTGGAAGTAGTTGCAATCACGGAAGTACGAGTCGATTTCCAATAGTCCGTCGAAATTCTCGAACTCCGGGTAGCGCGGCAGATCGGGCGGCTCTCCCTCGCCGAAATAGGCGAAGATCAAGCCGAGATACTCGTGTACCGGTTTGGAGGTCAGCTGTACTTTACCGCAGAAGGCATTCTCCTCCGCCGGCTGCTCCAGGCAGGCGCCGTGGCCTGCGAACTTCCAGCCATGATAGAAACAGCGTAGCGCATCCCCCTCGACCCAGGCGGCCGATAGCTGCATGCCGCGATGCGGACAGCGCGCATCCACCAGGAAGATGCCAGTCTCTCCGCGATAGAGCGTGAAGTCGTCGCCCATGATCCGAAGCGGCACCGGCTTGCCCTGCACCAGATCGCAGCCATGGTAGATCGGTTGCCAGAATTGGCGCATGTAGCGCCCAGCCGGTGTACCAGCACCAGTCGCGATGAAATCGTCCTTACGCAGGGTCGGGCCTTTGATCGTTGCCGCCTGTGTCATGAATGGCTCCTGTGAATCGTTGTCTCTCGCCGCGGCTCCGACTAGGGGCGCACGCGACCGGTCTTGCTGATGGCGTAGTCGATGAAGGTGGTGTCGATCATTCTGTCGACGTCGGCCTTGCGCTTCACCGCGCCGTAGCGGGCATACCAATCCTGCTGATCAACCAGGCTGGGCTTGGATATCTCCGCATTCGGGTCCATGTAGCTCCACTGCATTTGGTCATAAACCGGTCGATCCTTGAGACTGGTGTATTTGATCAGGATGTCGATGACCGTGGCCCGCTGATCGCCGCCGGTCATGGCGTTGTAGTAGTCGCGCACGCCCCTCAGATAGGCGACAGTGAAGGCCTTGGCCTGGTCCGGTTTCGCATCGGTCCAGTCCTTGCTGTACAGAATCACCGAGACTTCCAGCGGCGGATTCTTCAGCACATCGGCGGCTCGCTTGTAGACATAGGCCGACTTGCGGTCGGCATAGCGCGCTGCGAACGGTTCGGTAACGGCGCCCCAGTCGATCGCCTTTGTGTCGAAGGCAGGCCCCATGTCGGGCCATGACAAATAGACGATCTTCAGGTCGGTGACGCTCAACCCCGCCGAATCCATGAACTTGCCCATCATGTAGTGCAGCGCGCCGTAGGGCGCGTTCACCGCGACCGTCTTGCCTTTGAGATCGGCAAAACCGTTGATGGAGTTCTTGAGGTCTTCGCGCCCTAGCAGGGTGTCGCTGGAATAGCCCGGCATGTCGCGCGTGCGCGCCATGACGATACGTACCGGCCAGTCGCGCTCGAACGCGTTGAATAGGCTGGCGCTTGCGCCGCCGCCTGCGACCTGGATCTGGTTGGTCGAAAGCGGCGCAGTGGCGTCGGTAGCCGAACGGAAGCGCTGTAGCCGCACATCGAGCTTCTCTGCAGCGAAGTAACCTCTGTCGAGCGCAATATAGAAGGGCGCATCGGCCGTAATACCCAGATCGCCAACAACAATCGGCTGGGCGACCGCCGTCGCCGCATATCCCAGCCAACCCAGCAATCCAACTGTGATGGTCCTGCATATCCGCGCGGCAAGCGTCATGATGGCTCCTTGTCACTTAACCGCGGCTCAGCGGTCATCGCTGCGCCATGGAATCAGGTGACGCTCTAGTTCCTTGAGGACAAAGCTGGCCAGGAGGCCCAGCACAGTAATGGCGATGATGCCGACGAACATGTTGTCGATCACCAGTGTCTGCCACGACGTCCAGATCAGGAACCCGATGCCGGCACGCGAAGCGACGAATTCGGCGCTTACCAGCACGATGAAGGCGACGCCCAGGCTGATGCGCAAACCAGCGAAGATCGTGGGCAGCGCTCCGGGCAGGATTACGCGTCGAAACAGCTTCGGCCAGGGCGTCGCGAAGTTGCGCGCGACATCGAGATAGACACGATCGATGCCCATGACGCCGACCGTGGTGTTGATGGCCACGAGGAAGAAGACGGCGACGGCCACGACGGCGATCTTGGAGCCGTCGCCGATGCCGAAGAACAGCATCAACAGCGGCAGCAACGCGATCTTCGGCACGGGATAGATCGCGGCAATGAGTGGATCGAGCATGGCGCGCACGAAGCGGTTCAGCCCCATCACCATGCCGATCAGGATGCCGGGGATGGCGCCGAGCGCAAAACCGATGGCGAGGCGATAAAGGCTCGCCGCGACATCGATGAGGAGCTCACCGGTCAATATCAGCTGCCAGCCGGTCTGGAAGATCTGCGCCGGCGAGGGCACGTAGCGCGCGCTGATGACGCCGAGCTGCGACAGGATCTGCCACAGTGCCAGCACAGCGACCGGGGTCAAGATGGTGAGCAAGCGCTCCTGGGCGGTCTTTGCCAGCCTCATGGCATGCCGATTCCCTCTGTTTGCCGTGCCGTCTGCACTTCGTCCTTCAAACTGCGCCAGATGTGCAGTGACAACTCGCCGAACCGAACATCGGCGCGCAGTTCGGCCACCGAGCGCGGGCGCGCGAAAGGCACAGGGATGACTTCCTTGATGCGGCCGGGATTGGCAGACATCACGACGATGCGGTCGCTGAGGGCAATGGCCTCGTCGATCGAATGGGTGATGAATACGACGGTCTTGCGCGCATCTTCCCAGAGGCGCAGGAGTTCGTCCTGCATCAGGATCCGGTTCTGCGCATCGAGCGCTGCAAAGGGCTCGTCCATCAGCAGGACTTCCGGGTCGGTGACGAGCGCTCGCGCCAGGCTGACGCGCTGACGCATCCCTCCAGAAAGCTGACCGGGATAGTGATCGCGGAATTTCAGCAGCCCGATTGTTTTCAGGAATGGCTCGACTTGCCGGTGCCGCTCGCGCCGGGAGAGACCGCGCACCTCGAGCCCGAAGGCGACATTGTCGATCACCGTGAGCCAGGGAAACAGCCCGTGCTCCTGGAACACCATGGCGTTCAGTGGCCGGCCGACCTGATCGCTGGACGGCACCACGCGCACGCTGCCGACCGTCGGCTGTTCCAGACCGGCCACGATGCGCAACGCCGTGGTCTTGCCGCAGCCGCTGGGACCGACGATGCAGATGAATTCGCCATCGTCGATGGTGAGGGAGAAATCCTGCAGCGCGGTAGTCCGACGCGATCCGGCGCCGAAGGATTTGCCCAATCCTTCGATCCTGACCTTCTCTCCACCGCTTCGGGCGGGCGAAGTGTCGCCCGATCGCTCCCCCAATCGCACGTTCATCGCCTCGTCCTTGATTGAACGTCGCGCGCCACCGCAGACTCGCGAATAGTAGTTTTCGTCATCTAGTTGTACTTGGCAACTATTATTTTTGATCCTATTGTGGTGACGCTTGAATGCGGAGACTGGCGTGCCGTCACAACGGACTGTAGCTGCGAGAAGAAACGCCCGGTTGGCGACCACGGCGGCGGTCGGACTGCCCAAACGGGCGACGCTCAAACTGGAGAACAACCTCTCCTACAAGCTGTCTATCTTGAATTTCTTGATGGGGAAGGTGACTGCGAGCATCTATCGGTCGAAAGATCTCAGCGTTCACCAATGGAAGGTGCTCAGCGTACTGTACGCTCACGAGCCGATGCCGGCGTCCGATATTCTGCGCTGGGTTACGCTGGATAAGGCGGCCATATCGCGTGCCGTGCGGCAACTGCAGCGTCTCGAACTGATCGAACGCAAACTGCATCCGATCGACGGTCGTTCCGTGAATATCAGTCTGAGCGCGCAAGGACGCGAACTTTACACCCGGATGTCGGAGGAAATGGCCGTACTGCAGGCATCCATATTGGCCGGCTATAGCGAAGAGAAGGTCAAAGTCTTCCTTGCAATGTTGAGCGACATCGAACAGCGATTGCGCGACGCCTAGACAGGGCTGCGCTTACAGTCGGCGCGAGCAGGCACATATACTTCCCTGCCTCCTTCCAGCGCTTCCCGGATGAGATAGCGGAAGGGTCAACAGCATCTTCGCCATTTTCTCAAAATCTGTTGCCCGCGAGGGTCGGCCAGCTCGAGTCGACCAGGGGCACCATTTCGTCAACGACCTACGCCAGCGCGCACACCATATAGGTCGCGGCATCCCCGTAGGACTGTGGCCCTGGCGTCAGTTCTGGCGTCGTCACCCCTCGATACCCCTGCCGCTCCCAGAACGGCTGTGAATTGTGGACTGATGTCAGAGCGAGACGGCTAAATCCTTCGCTTCTCGCAACGCGCTTCAGGAGGTCGGATATCTGGACACCGAGGCCCCCTTTTCGGGTCGCCGGCAAGATCGCCACGTCATGGACATAGAGACAGTCCGCATCCTTGGGAATGTCGCCCAACATGGTGTTGAGCGCCGGAATCCGCCCAAGTCTCCACGGATGAGCGATGCAGTACCCATCACAAACGGCGTATTCAGCGTTGGCCGCGACGAAACACCCTTTCGCATAGAGGTTCAGCCTTTCCGCGAACACCACCGGATCTTCCGGATAGGCGGCGTGAACCGCATCGGCGATCCTGTTGACGGCGTCCAAGTCCGCTGCCGTCATCGGCCTCCAGGCGAGCATCATCGCGGCTCCTGTTAAGCGGCAGGCGTGGCGAGAGTGGTCACGACGTTTGCCTCCGGCGACGCCGACACAACGACTGAAACGATGTATCCTTCACTTAGCTTCTTCGAGAAAGACTTATGAGTAAATTCAACAAAACTCATCACATCGGCTCGATGTGTGCGCCGGCCACGCACCTGCGCCGAGACCGCCTCAAGACGCACGGGTGATTTCAATGACGCAAGGCGCTGGTTTGCTCAATCTTGCGGACGAGCGCGGTGTGCTGCGGGCCTCGATCCTGGCGACACTGCTCATCTCCGCGCTCGGCATCGGCTTCGGATTGGCGGCTGGCTCCTTTTCCATCGTGTTCGACGGTGTCTACCTGCTGGTGGATGCCAGCATGAGCATGTTGGCGCTGGTTGTCGTGAACCTCATCATGTCCCACGCGGTGTCCAAAGACCTTCCCGACAGGATGCGACAACGCTTCTCGATGGGCTTCTGGCATCTGGAACCCATGGTGCTCCTTCTGAACGGCACGCTGCTCATCGGAGTCGCTGTCTATGCACTGGTGAATGCCATCGACAGCCTGCTCAATGGCGGTCGCGACCTCCAGTTCGGCTGGGCCATCATCTACGCAGTGGCCACCGTCACCGTCTGTGCAGCCATCGCTTTCCTCGAGGCGCGGGCCAATCGGAAGATCGGCTCCGATTTCGTTCGCCTCGATGTGAAGGGGTGGATCATGTCCACCTGCATCACCGCAGCATTGCTCGTCGCGTTCTCCATCGGCTATGCAGTCCAGGGTACGCCGTGGCAATGGGTGTCACCTTACATCGACCCTGCGGTGCTCGCCGTGGTCTGTGTACTCATCATCCCGCTGCCTGTCGCAACACTCCGGCGGGCGCTCGGCGACGTGCTCCTGCTCGCACCGGATGATTTGCGCCAACATGTGGATGCGGTCGCCAGCGCCTTCGTCGAGCGACACGGATTTCGATCGTATCGAGCCTACGCAGCCAGGGTGGGGCGATCGAAGATCATCGAGCTCTACTTCATCGTGCCAGTGACGATGCCAACGAAAGCGATCGGCGAGTGGGATGCTCTGCGTGATGAGGTCGGCACGGCAATCGGCGCCGCGGACCCGCATCGATGGCTCACGGTAGTCTTTACGGCAGACCTCGCATGGGCGGACTAAGCGCAGGATCGCGGCTACACCCCGTCCTTCGTCAACGACGAATGACGCGATCGCGCGATAACCATGGACCGATCGAGGAAGCGATAGTCAGTCGGTGATGAATTGAACCGAGCCCGGAACGAGCGGTTGAAGTGGCTGAGGTCCTTGAACCCATTCCGGAGCGCTATATCGGTCACTGTTTCGTCGTTGAGCGACGCGCCGGCGAGGTCCGCTGCACTGCTATCGAGGCGCATGTTTCGAATGTAACGAGCCACCGAAGTGCCATCATCGGCGAACAGCTTGTTCAAATAGCGCGGCGATAGCCCGAATTCGTTGGCGACGCGAACCGGCGCAAGAGCCGTGTCGGGCAAGTGACGCTGGATGAATGACTTCACACGTGCAAGCGTCGCACGTTTGTGGCCGGGCGGCGCCCAGGCTGCTCCGCCCGTCATGACAGCAAGAACCGTTTCGAGCAGGTCGATCAAATGCAGCATCAGCCTGGCATTCACCCGAGCATGCAGGTTGGTCGCTTCCCGGCTCAAGCCGAGGGTAAAGTTGAACAGCATGGCGCCGACCTGACCGGCACGGGAGAAGTTGAGCGCCGTCATGCGTTGCAGATCCGATGCACGCGATAAGATCTTCCGATCGAACTTGAAAACGATCACCTCGAATGGCTGGTCCGAGTGGATAATAAACGGCCGATCGGGCACACACAGCGTCCCGTCGCCCGGGCCCACGATCGCCGTTCGGCCATCCTGCTCAACAACGAGCGTGCCCGAAACGACAAAGTGGACGATCGCCGATTGGGACCAGTGGTTTTCGCTTAACCGCGGCTGTCGAATGACCCGGCACGGCGAGGATGTCATCGTCATGAAGCCGAATCGATCCTGAAACACTATTGTCGCGTCGACATCGAATGCCTGGACAGCCGACAGGGTTGCGATGCGTAATCCAATGACACTGTTGCCAGTGAAGTCATGCCAATAGTCGAACTTGTCGCGACGCGGCAGGTGTAGCGTGCTGACTGTCGCGATGTGCTGATTTGAACTCTCGAGTTCGCTCACTGCGATCTGCGCCTTCGATTCAAAAGACGTGTGCACGCCGGCCAACGGTCGACCGACGATACCTCAGCAGTTGTGGCCATACACTTTGTCAAGGTCGTGATCCTATCCCATCACCACTCAAGTTGACGGTTTTTGACGTCCACCGTTCATCGCGAGCGCGCGGTCACGATAATCGGATGGAGACCATCCGAATGCGTCGCGAAAAGCGGTGCTGAAATGGCTCGCATTCTTGAAGCCGTTGCGCAGGGCGATCAGCTTGACCGGCTCATCGCCGTGCGTGAATGAAACAAGCTCCGACGCCGCATTGCGCAAGCGCTTGTCCCACACATAGCGCATGACGGACGTGCCTTCACGCTGGAACAGCCTATTCAGGTAGCGTGGCGACAAATTGAGCACCGCCGCCACCCGCGCCGGCGTCAACGCCGCATCGTGCAGGTGCGCCAGAATGACGGCCTTCGCTTTGATGATTGTCGCCTCCTGTGACGCGGATGACAGCGAAACCGCCCTATTGTTCAGCTCCGAAAGAAGCGTTTCGAGGAGCGCGGCAAGATGCTCCGTCAGGCGCTCGAAGAGAATATTGTCGAACGCTGCCGCGTGCTCTCTTAGATCGCAGGCAAATGCAAATAACAGCCGTCCGACCCCGGGCGCCTCCGCGAATCGGAGAGCAGTCAAGGTGCGCAAATCGCAAGGATCCGACAGTCGCGTCCGTGGAAGCCTGATCGCAAAATGATCAGGCGCAGACTCGTGACGCACCGCGTAAGGACGGTCCGCAACACAGAGCGTTCCATCGCCAGGCCCCAGAATGGCCATGCGGCCATCCTGCTCGACGGTGAGCCTGCCCCTGACAACAAAGATCAGGATGATGTGATTATTTCCGCCGTCGAGAGATTGTTTTGAATTGCGAACAACGATGCAAGGCGTTGACCCCGTCCGCACCTGATCAACGTCACCCGGCGATGCTGGGTCCTCCGCGGCTTTCATCGAAGCAGAGACGATCTCGCGCAAAGCGGGCACGGTTCCCTACACTGGTGTCATCGGTTCTGATCGATTGGCTCGCGGTTTCGCAGCGCGTTCGGCTTCGTTGCGATACTACGCCGTCGTTCGTCGGGCCAAGTACCGAGCCGTCATGGCTGCCTCCCGCCCGATCAATTCGCATTGGCCTGTTAGCATGCCTCGAGCGAGGGCCTTTTCGGAAAACTCAATGGGCCGTTTGGGCACAGCAAAAAATGGGGAGCAACGATACTTTGAGCCCGAAGAGGCGCGTCCTCAGCAAACATTGCATGCTTACCAATTTCGATCTCGCAACGCTCCGATCTTTTGCCCTCATTGCCCGAGGCCACACCTTCGCAGAAACGGCAACCGCCGTCGGCAGATCACAGCCCGCGGTCAGTCTGCAGATTCGTCGTCTTGAAGCCTCCATCGGCGCACCGATCTTCCACCGCGGCCATTCGTCCGTGACCTTGACGTTGGCGGGCCAACGTCTCCTCCCCTATGCGCAACGCCTTATCCAAATAAACGACGAGGCCGTTCTCAACACCAGCCAGATTGCATCGAAGCGCTTGCGCGTTGGCATTACGCTGGACCTGGCAGAATCGGTGTTACCGCAAGTGTTGTCCGAGTTCCGATTGGAGCATCCCGATCTCGATGTCACGCTGTGCATTGATGATCCAAACCGATTGATCGAAGCCGCTCGCGGTGATCAGCTTGATCTCGCCATCGGTCTCCACGGGAACGACGGGCTGAGCAATGGCGTCATTGCGGAAGCCCCCATGATTTGGATCGGAAAACAGGGGTTCGAGCCATTCGAGGATGGACTGCTACCGCTCGCGCTCTGCCAGAGAGACTGTTCGTTTAGAACCACGGCACTCCACGCGCTCGGAATAGACTTTCCATTTCGGGTTGCTGCCACCAGCTCGAGCCTGGAAGGGATCCTGGCTCCGGTGCGGGCCGGCATTTGCATCACAGTCAGAACCAGACATCTGCTCGCACCATCGCTGGCGGACGTTGGCGCTGAACTCAACCTGCCGACACTTCCCAACCTGGGCTTCTGCTTTTATGCGCCGAAAGCGACATACCCTGTCCGGGATGACCTGATCGAAATATGCCGGACCCGTCTTCGGCAGTAACTGTCATGGCGCGATCCGCGACGCACTTTCGGCTCTCTTTTGCTCTTTCTCTGCAATCGGATCCAACCCGACCAGGCGAAACGGGGCCACTGCAGCAAAATCAATCAACCTAATCAGACAAGCCGATAGAACCCGCCACGACTATCCTGCCTGCAGAGCAAGCAAAAAAGCATCCGGAGGGAACGCGACGGGGATCTGGAGGAAGCATAATGGCTACAATTGATCTTACCAAAAAATCCATGGAAGTCAGGCTCAGCAGGATGCGGATGTCGCGACTGGTGATGTTAGCGCTATTTGTGGTTTCGATGGGGGCAGCCGCGAGCATGGGAGTGTTGCTTGTGCGCCAGTGTTACGATCATTAGGATGGTGCACCATTTCCAGAGTGACTTGGCTCACCCGCGACTCTCTTGAGTCCGATCACGCCGCCACGATCTCATATCGAACTGCAGATGACGGCCGTCGTTCCACTACTGCACGCCGCTGCCCATCAAGATACGCCTCGACATCGTCGCGCATTTCTGGCGGCAAACGACTGAGTTCGTCGCGCGCAGCAGCAGCGGTCGTGATCCCCAGCGATGCCGCAGCGAGTATCCAGTCGACGACCTGGAACAGGGACTGCCAGCCGCTCCCACAGTAAGCCTCGATATCGAGAAAGCGCGGTGTCCGTCGTTGAAGACATGCCCTCATCTCGGCATAGCTCTCCGAGAGCTGCGCTGTTGCGGCATCTCGCCAGAAAGCCGTATCGCGCCTCTGGCAGTCATAGTGCATGCGCAGGAAATCACGGATTCCTGCCCAACACTGCGCATTGGCTCGATTGAATCGCTCGATGGTCTGATGGCCGATAATCCCGCCGGTGCCGAGGAAAATCCGCTCCAAGTTTCTGAGCTGTTCCAGCAGCTGGCCCATCGAGGTCGCTTCAAGGGGCTCGACCGCGCCCGAGGCGAGCCCAAGGGCCACGACGTTGTTAACCCACGCCGTTTCAAAGTGGCCCGGTTCGAAGCGGAGCATCGGCATGGGCGTCATCGCCTGTCCAAACCGGGTCGCGATCTCTGCGATAGCCGACGGCTCGTCAATATGACCACTACTGAACACGTAACCGGCGCCAATCCGATCGATCTGCGGTGCCAGCCACGTCCATCCGGCGTTCATCGAAACGGCGTGCGTCAACAGCGCGGGGTTTCCGGAAGTACGCCAGTGAAAGGGAATCACCCGATCGGCCAACAAATGGTCGGAGAACGATCGCCACGGCGCACGAAAGGTATTGCCGATGCCAATCCTGGCCATGCCAGAAGCATCGATCACGAAGTCGACGCCCAAGCTGTCTCCAGTTATGCGCAGCGCTCGCACGTAGCCTCGCTCGTCAAGCTCCAGCGCGTTCACGCGCGACGTCCGATACTTGACGCCGCGCGCGAGCGCTGCCTTGCGGAAGTAGTTTGCCGCCCGGCGACCGTCGAAATGATAGGAAGCCACAAGATCCGCTTTTCTCAGCAGCGCCGGTATGTCCTTCTGCGGCGCATTTCGCGCGATCGTCTCAAAGCCTGGTATCCAACTGTGAAGATCCAATCCGGCAGCGATCCGGGCCGACAAAAGCGGGCAGAAACCGTTCTGCCGCCAGCTCAACTCACGGCTTCCAGCGCTGCAAAAGAGGCGATAGTAACGGTCGTTGCGGTCGTCGCCTCGCCAGCCTTCGTAAACGACCCCCAACTTGTAGACTGCGCTTGTTTCACGGACGAATTCGTCAACGGGGATCTTGTTTCGGCGCAGGCCGTCCACAAGGTTGACATGTGCACTGACGCCAATATCGCCCGCGCCTCCACCAGGCGTGTCAATGAGCGTCACGTTGACGTCCGCTCCCAGGACACGCCGCAGCATCAGCGCCGAAAACCAGCCAGCGATCCCTCCGCCAACGATCGCTGCAGTTTTCACTGCCGTCAGATCAAGCATCCACGCTCCCAATCTAATGTTGATGGCCTGGCTGTTCTTTCGCGCGCCACCGGAGCAGATTTTCTGTATGGAAGAGAAGATAGCCCCGGTTCTTGTCCAGAGATTCTGGGAGCCAGGCGCTTCCGACTACTGTCGCGGTAGAGCCAAATCAAATTGAAATTTCAAATCATCGTCATGAGCTTCGGAAATGTTGCGCGACGGATGAACCGCATCAAGGCGACCCGAAGACCGACCACTCTCGAACAACGACCGCGCCCTGAAGAAGGACGGTCCGTCAGAAATGCTGCCTGCACAGCTCGATCAGGTCATCGCGGGCCGGGTGCCGCTCGCGCTGGCGCGTATAGAGGCAGAACGTCACTGGGGGAAGCTTCGGCAGGTCGAGCTCTTCGCCCACATCCGCCAGCATGGGAGCCAGCATGTGCCTGGTCCGGACCGTAACGCAGAAGCCAACTCTGACCGCAGCCACAAGACCGCCGAGGCTTGGACTGATCGCGGCGATCCGATACGGGCGATTGGCAGCAGCCAACGCATCCAGGGCGGCGGATCGAAATGTGCACGGCGCTTCGAACAGGGCCAGCGGGAGTGGCCGATCGCCCGGTCCCGGAAAGCCCCGACGCGCAATCCATATCATGGATGCTTCCGTGAAAACGCCTTGATTGAGTGGGTCGTCGCGCGTCAAGGCGATGACGACGTCGAGTTCCTCGCGATGCAACGCTTCAACGAGCGCCTTGGACGTGTCCACACGCAAGGTGACTTCAACACCGGGGTGCTCTTGCATGAATCGCTGAAACACCTCCGGCAGCACCGATTCGGCGAAGTCCGGCGTGACACCGAGGGAAATTGCCTGCGGTGCAGTGTCATTGAAGCTGAATATCGCCTCGTCATTGATTTGAATAAGACGCTGGGCGTAGCCCAGCAGCCGCTCGCCTGCCGTCGTCAGCTCGACACCCTGCCGGTTGCGGTGAAAAACGGAGGCACCAACGTCGCCTTCGAGTCGTTGGATCTGCAGACTCACCGCGGACTGTGATCGCCCCACAGCCTCCGCTGTTTCAGCGAACGTACGACCCTGCGCAATCAGCACAAAGGACCGAAGGATGGTAAGATCAAGATTGATGGCCATTTGACAACAGTACCTCATCTTCACGCGAAGTGGCGCTTTCCCGAAGAAAGAGGAATGCGCTTCGGCGCCATCTGCGCGGTTGGACTGTTCGACCCAGCCAAGCGTGGTGTTCGCAATGACCGGCAGACGAGATACAGCGACATCCACTGGACGCCCAACCGCTGTCTGAGTGCCGCAATCGATCTACGGAAGAGGCGGAACAACAACGGGGCGGCCCACTCGCCGCGGCTCCGGACAGCGCCTCAGGCCCCAATCCGCAATGGTTCTTACCGTCGATTCGCCGCGTTACCTGAACAAGTTGTTCGCCAGTGAAGACACGTCGGTCGCACGCTTCATCTGGGAGGAACGCCTTCAGCGCGCAGCACGCATGCTCGGCAACCCGGCCAGATTGCCCATCACGACTGTCGGGCTCGACAGCGGCTTCAGCACTATGAGCCACTTCAGCCGCGCCTTTCGTGATCGCTTCGGCCTCTCACCCCGGGGCTACCGCGCGCAGCGCTCGCAATGACGGCATGGCGCCGTTGCTAGCCTTCCCCGCACAAGCCGCCAGCGCCGCGTCGGCGCATCCGACGCCACGACCTTGGTTGTTACCGCTTGTCGTCGCTTGCGCGTTCGACGCAAGACCGGCAAGCCGCCCAAGTGCGAGGAACGCGCCTGGTACGGTGCGACGCAACATGTAAGGTTTCTGGTTTCTGAAATGCAAATTTGAATTCTAAATGTCCATCATTAGTTTTCATTATTGATAGATGACCTGCATGGGGCAGCATATACTTTGGCATTTAACTAAATACCCATGTGTGGAATTATAGAGGTGCTTCAGCCTGTTTCTCCCTTTTGGAATCTTCGCAGCTTTACTGACAGCCGTTCCAATCCATTGACGGTGTCCTATGACCAAGATCCGGCTCCCGGTGGCTCGTCGATGTCGCTGTCGAGATGAAGTCATCCCCAGGCGTCAACTTAACCACGATACGCCCGAAGCTCGAATTTCTTCTGGCTACAACGCCGCTCTGAATGATGGCGGCAAAGCCGTCGCCGCGACCCCCAGCGCTGCAATGCAGATCCTGCGCAGGGTGCAAGCCGAGGCACATGTCACCGGCACGTGAACCGACAGGCATGCCCATGCCGAAGCAAACGACTGTCCTGATCGTCGATGACGAGGTCGGCCTGCTCGACGAGATGCAAGTCGCGCTGACCCGGGAGGGTTTCAGCGTGCTTGTCGCATCGAGCGCCGCGGCCGCGCTGGAGGCGTGCACCACCCGTACTGATATCGCTGTCGCCCTCATCGATGTCGGATTGCCCGGCATGAACGGCTTCGATCTGATCGAGGCCCTCACTAACCGCTTTCCGGCAGCCTCGCGACCGCGAACGGTACTGGTCACCGGCCAGGGGTCGGTGGATATGGTGATCCGCGCCATCCGGATCGGCGCTTTCGACTTTCTCGAGAAGCCGATGGCACGCAGTGAGCTTATTGCCGCCACGCACCGAGCCGCGAACAGCTGGATAAAGGGAGGCCTCTGAAACGACCGCAGCGAATATCGCGCCAGGGCCCGAAACCCGCGTCGGGTTGCTCTTTCCGGAGCACTCCCGACGCGAGTCCCGGACAGGGCGGCACCCACCACACCCTGCACCGGAGAGCCTAGAGGCGCCGAGTCGCCCCGCCATTCCCCTGCCCACTACGCTGAGGCACCAAAGATCGCGCCAACCTCGACGCGAGCGCTGACTACGATCACAAACAATAAAATAGCAAATTTGATTTTTTAATTTTGGATATTTATTTTATTTATCATCAAAATAATCTGTAATATGCTAAAATTGTTAGACATTTGTTTGAATCCGACATGCGGAATATCATCTATTTTCTTGGTGACTTCCATGCCTGGTGAATTCTAATTCAAACCAATCCGTGATCGATCTCACTGCCCACGTGAAGCACGGATATCCGATTTCCCAGCAAACACCTGAGCGATGCGAAACAATACGTTCGCCAAAACGGGATGGTCAGCAATGTCTTGCCACGCTGACTTCCGATCGACTGTTTCTCGTCTTGCGATCGCGGTGGCACTCCTGCCCGCACCCGTCATGGTAGGGCAGGCATTTGCCGAGAACGAGTGTGGGACGGGGACGACCGTCACCTGCGTCGTCGATCCAGGCAACTATCCGGATGGAATTACTTATTACGCCCCCCCGACACTAAGCCTGACGTTCGATCCTGGCGTCGTGGTCAGTCCGCCACCGGGAACCGGCGGCCTCAATGTGTCCATCAATGGCGATCTGTCGATCGATACGAGACAAGGCACTGTCACGACGACAGGTGCGTATGGCTACGGCATCCAGGCGTATACCAGCGGGGCCTTGACCATAACGACTGCCGATGTTTCGACGACCGGCGACTACGCCGGAGCCGTGTCGGGAAGCAACGGAGAAAGCCCGGCCATCATCGACACGACGGCCGGGTCGATATCGACCACCGGCAAGTCCGCCTCAGGGATCTACGGATCGTCGAGTGGTTCAATAGCCATCACGACCGGCGACGTCACGACATCCGGCATCAACTCGAATGCCGTCAGCGGATACCTGAATAGCTATACCGCCCCCGGCACCCTGACAATCGACACAACCCGTGGACAGACAACAACGACGGGCGGCGGCAGCGTTGGTGTTTACAGTAATGTTTACAATGGTGGAGCCTCGATCACGACGGGAGCCATCACAACGCAGGGGGACAGTGCGCCCGGGATTGCCGCTCTCCACGACGGCGTTGCCACCATCGACAGCACGGCCGGGCTGATCAACACAAGCGGGGATGGTTCAGCGGGCATTCACGCCTGGTCTTTCACGCCCACTTACGCAGCCGATATTCGCACGGGCGGCATCACGACCACAGGCGCCGGCGCCTTCGCTGTGGCGGCGGCGGCCATGGGCAGCGATAACGATTTCGATGGCGTGACGGAGGGATCCGGCTCCATCACGATCACCATCACGGCGCCGATCCGCGCCACCGGCTCGGAAGCCGGCGGCGTCGTGGCCGTCAGCTACCCGGGCGATAGCGCACCGTCCGGCACCGTCACGGTCAATGCCAACGCCAACATCACGGCGTCCGGCCAGAACGCGCCCGGTGTCGCGGCGTCTTCCTCGACAGCGCCTGTCGCCGTCACCGTCGCCGCGGGCGTCAGCGTCATGGGCGGCTGGGCGGCCAATCCGGGGGATCTGTCTGTCACCATCGCGCAGACGGGCACTTATAACGACGACGGCACTTTCGGCGCTCAGCATTCGATCGGCTCCAACCTGCCGGCTGCCGGCGTTGTCATTTTCAGCGGCGCAACGTCGACCGTGCCGGCCATGTCGATCAACAACCAAGGGGTGATCGGCGCGCTCAGCGACCTCGCCATCACCATGGGCACCACATGCGCAGCCGGCGGCGGCAGCAGCGGTGGGCTTCTGGTGGCCGCAGCAGCGGTCAACGACGGCAGCATGACCTGCATGGGGCGCACCGTGCCGGTGCAGGCCCTGCACGTGCAGAATGATGGCGTGGTCGAAGGCTACATCACGTTCTGGCCCGGCGCCGCACATGTCTTCAACAACAACGGCACGTTCAACATCCGCCACTTCGCCGACACCGACGGTGACGGCGTGCGCGACACCAAGCGCGTCTCCATCTCGGATTTCGGCGGCCCGAATGCGACGTTCAACAACATCTCGACCGACACCGTAAAATTCGCGCCGGTGAGCGGCGCCAGGACCGTCGACCCGGCCAACTACTATGTCCCCACCACGGGCATCGACGGCCGCAGCCTGGGTACCACGACCTACGACCTCAATCGCGAGGGCGTCGTGCAGGGACAATTCATCAACCTGGCCACCTTCAACAACACCGGCACCATCGACCTGCGTGGCCCCGTCGTCGGCAACACGCTGCTCATCACCGGCGGTGCCAGCGCGGCCACGCCCGGCACGGGCGTGTTCGTGTCCAACGGCGGCCAGTTGCTGAGCAATGTCGTGCTCAACGGCGGTGTCGACGGCGACGGCGGCAGCATCGCGGACGTGCTGATCGTCGATCGCACGCAGCTCGGGTCGGGCGCCACGCAGATCGCCGTCACCAATGTCGGCGGCGCCGGCGCCCTGACCCCCGGCAACGGCATCGAGCTGGTCGAGGTGCGCGACAAGCCCAACTCCGCCGCCGGCGCCTTCGCGCTGGCCGGCCGCGTGGTCGCCGGGCCCTACCAGTATTCGCTCTACCACGGCGGCGTCGGTGCCGACGCCGCCGACGGCAACTGGTACCTGCGCTCGGTGCTCGACTGCACGCAATCCCCGCCGCCCGCCGGCTGTCCCACACCGCCGGCTCCAAAGCCGGGCCCGGACCCAGATCCTGGCCCAGGACCGGGTCCTGGCCCGGGACCGGATCCGACGCCGCCGGCGCCCGTCGTGCCGGACTACCGCCAGGAGACGTCGCTCTACTCCGCCCTGCCCTCGATGGG
>NZ_VOHA01000021.1 GCF_007859315.1 Reyranella sp. CPCC 100927 | reverse complement strand
TGGAGCGCATCAGCGAGGGCTTCGACCTGATGCACCGCGGCGAATCCATCCGCAGCGTCGTAGTGTACTGATGAGCTCGTCATCCCGAGCGCAGCGAGGGATCTCCCGCGGCCGGACGCACGGTGCGCCATTCGCAGGAGATCCCTCGCTGCGCTCGGGATGACATTACAAAGGAGGAACGCCATGAAAGTCGGACCGGCGATTGCCGAGATTCTCAAGCGCGAAGGCATCGAGATGGTCGTCGGCTATCCGGTGAACCATATCCTGGAGCATGCGGCGGAAGCCGATATCCGCCCCATCATCGTGCGCCAGGAGCGCATCGGCCTGCACATGGCCGACGCCATCTCGCGGCTCACGCGCGGCAAGAAGATCGGCGTGTTCTGCATGCAGCATGGTCCTGGCGCCGAGAACGCCTATGGCGGCGTGGCCCAGGCCTTCGGCGAGTCGGTGCCGCTGCTGGTGATGCCCATGGGCTATGCCCGGCGCATCGCGCACATCCCGCCCAACTTCAATTCCACCATCGCCATGGCGCAGGTGTCCAAGCACGCCGAGCCGATCACGTCGGGCAAGGAACTGCCCAACATCATGCGCCGCGCCTTCGCCCAGCTGCGCAACGGGCGTGGCGGGCCGGTGGTGATCGAGGTGCCGACCGACGCCTTCGCCGAGGACGTGCCGGAGCCGATCGACTACACGCCGGTGTTCTCGACCCGCAGCGCGCCCGATCCCGACGCCGTGCGCACGGTTGCCAAGGTGCTGGTCGAAGCCAAGCGTCCGGTGATCTAT
This sequence comes from Reyranella sp. CPCC 100927, assembly GCF_007859315.1. GTDB lineage: Bacteria > Pseudomonadota > Alphaproteobacteria > Reyranellales > Reyranellaceae > Vineibacter. Next base: position 131,912 of record NZ_VOHA01000021.1, on the reverse strand, counting down.
GCCGGCCAGGGCGTGCATTGGGCCAACGCCTATGCCGAGCTGAAGGCACTCGCCGAGCTGCTGGCGATCCCGGTGTGCACCAGCCTGCAGGGCAAGAGCTGCTTCGACGAGACGCATCCGCTGGCGCTCGGCTCGGGCGGCCGCGCCATCCCCAAGCCGGTGCACCATTTCCTGCAGAAGAGCGACGTCATCCTGGGCATCGGCTGCAGCTTCACCGAGACCAACTTCGGCGTCGCCATGCCGGCGGGCAAGACCATCATCCACGCCACGCTCGACCCGGCCCATCTCAACAAGGATGTGCGCGTGCAGTACGGCCTCACAGGCGACGCGCAGCTCACACTGCAGGCGCTGATCGAGGCCTGCAAGCCGCTGCTGAAGGGCAGCAAGCGCGATCCGTCGGCGACGGCGGCCGAGATCAAGGCCGTCGAGGCCGAGTGGCTGGAAGCCTGGAAGGCCAAGCGCGAGTCCAACGACGCACCGCTGAACCCCTATCGCGTGCTGGCCGAGCTGCACAAGACCGTAGACGTCGCCAACACCATCATCACGCACGATGCCGGCAGCCCGCGCGACCAGCTCTCGCCGTTCTGGAAGACCACGACGCCGCTCTCCTACATCGGCTGGGGCAAGACCACGCAGCTGGGCTACGGCCTGGGCCTGGCCATGGGCGCCAAGCTCGCCTGCCCCGACAAGCTCTGCATCAACGTCTGGGGCGATGCCGCCATCGGCTTCACCGGCATGGATTTCGAGACGGCGGTGCGCGAGCGCATCCCGATCCTGTCGATCCTGCTCAACAACTTCTCGATGGCCATCGAGCTTCACATCATGAAGGTCTCGACCGAGAAGTACCGCGCCACCGACATCTCCGGCGACTACGCCGCCATGGCGCGCGCCTTCGGCGGCTACGGCGAGCGCGTCACCAAGCCCGAGGACATCGCGGGCGCGATCAAGCGCGGCATCGAACAGACCCGGCAGGGCAAGCCGGCGCTGCTGGAGTTCATCACGTCCAAGGAAGTGTCGATCTCGACCTTCAAGGATTGAAGCTTGTCCCCTTCTCCCCGCCTTGGTGGGGAGAAGGGGATGTTTTCATGCGCTCTTGGCCCTCTTCGCAGGGCGTGCCGACGTGTTCAACGCCACGGCGGCGCGAATGAGCGCCGTCAACGCCGTCTCGTCGATCCTGTCACCCTCGCGAAGATCGATGGCGCGGCGGGTGTTGCCCTCGAGGCTCGCATTGAAGAGGCCTGAAGGATCCGCCAGCGCGGCACCTTTGGCGAAGGTCATCTTCACGACCTCCTTGTACGTCTCGCCGGTACAGATGATTCCGGCGTGCGACCACACCGGAACCCCGCGCCACTTCCACTCCTCGACCACGTCGGGATCAGCCTGTCGGATGAGAGTACGGATCCGGGCCAAGGTCTCGCCGCGCCAGTCACCCAGCTCCTTGATGCGCGCATCGATGTGCCGGGAGGGAGAGTCGCCTCCCGCCGCCGCGCCAGCCGTCGCCTTCTTCATGCATCGCCCATCCGTGTTCGTCGCCGATCCTAGCGCGCCTCGATCATCTTCCACCCGTTGCCCGACGGATCGCGGAAGCCGGCGTCCACGGCGCCGTAGCGTTCCACGGGGGCCTGCGTGAACTCCACGCCACGGGCTCGCATCCGATCGTAAGCGGCACGGCAGTCGTCGACAACGAGCACCAGCGGCGGCATGGCACCCTTGGCCACGATTTCGCGCACGGCCTGCGCCGTCGCTGCATCGACCGCCGGCGGCTGGGGCATGAACAGGCCGAGCTGAAAAGACGGCTGGTCCGGGTGCTGCACCGTGAGCCAGCGGTAGTCGCCGTTACGCGCGTCGGTATGGACGCGAAATCCGAGCTTCTCGACATAGAACTGAAGGGCTTCGTCCTGATCGCGAACGTACAGACCGACCACCCCGACACCCTGCTGACTCATGGGACCTCCGTTTCCTGGGACCCGTCCCTCCTATCGCTCGCCGCCTGCCGCCGCTTCTCCGAAACTGCGATTGTGAGGTCGGGCCGGTGGGCGGCGCTGAGGAAGCAGCCCGGCACCCGCTCGCGCTGGTGCGACGCGGCCTTCTCGCGTGCCCTCAGCTCACCCGGGCTTTCACCGGTGACATCGCGGAATGTGCGCCCGAATGTGCCCAGGCTGTTCCAGCCGGTCTCGAACGCGATCTCGGTGATGGGCAGATCCGTATCACGCAGCAATGCCGCGGCGCGCTCGATCCGGCGCGTCAGCAGGTAGCGGTGCGGCGGGACACCGAAGGCTTCCTTGAACGACCGCGCGAAGTGGGCCTGCGAGACACCGCTGACGCGCGCCAGCCGGGGGACGGGCCATGCCTCGTGCGAGGCGCCGTCCATCCGGTCCTTCGCGCGGAGCAGACGGCGCAGCAGTTCGGGGTCCTGGTTCACAGTTTTTCGCCGGGCAATCGGCTGGCCTGCTTCACCCAGTCGACAACCTGCGCTTCATCGAGCGGATCGTCCTCGTGGATGTCGAGATAACGCACCTCCTTCTGTTTCGACGGGCCGGGTGGCATGGGCGAGAGTAACGCGCCGCGGAAGAACGCGACCTTCACGTACTTCGTGAAACAGTGAAAGCTGACGAACCAGCGCTCGGTCTCGACGCCATAGAGCGGCGTGTTGTATTTGACCGCCTTGCGCACGTTGGGAACGGCGCGCGTGATGAGTGCGTCGAGGCGGCGGCCGACATCGTGTTTCCAGCCCGGCATGGCGGCGATGTAGGCCTGTACGGGCGCCTCGCCGTAGGCCTTTGCGATCTGAGGGTTGCCGCCCGAGAGGAGAACCGGCTTCTCGGCCGGCGCGGGGGCCTTGCGCCTGGTCGTGGTGGCGACCTTCTCGGACGTCTTACCAGCCATCGTATTCACTCCCACCCCGTGTTGAGATCGCCAGCTACCGTTCGTTGCCGAACAACAGCGTGTAGGTCCCGACCGCCGGCGCCGCCGTCACACCGAAGGGTGCCAACGCCCGGCGCGTCAGGATGGTGCGTGCCGCGGCCGCCGTCGCGCCGGCATCAGCCCCCTCCAGCACCACGGCCCATGTCACAGCGCTGGCCTGCGGATAGTCGATGCCGCGGGCACGCGCCGGGGCGTTGGCGACGTCGAGATCGTTGGCACCGGCGAAGCCGCCCACCATGCCAGGTCGTCGGATCGCGGCCGGCAGCGCCTTCTGCCGCAGCCAGGCCGCCAGGCGTGCCGCCCGGGCAGGATCTGGTACGAAGCGCACGCAGGTGATGACGCCGCCGACACCGTGCGCCAGGTCAACGCGAATGCGCAAGGTCAGGCGCTGGAACTTGGTGAACCGCTTCATCACCCGCTGGCTCCACGCCGTCTGGTTGGCCAGCAGCCTCAGGTAGCGCGGCGTGGCGAGGTCAGCGACCCCGTCGCACTCGTAGGTCGCCATGTAGCGCGGGTCGGCGCGGCCGTCAGCGGCGACGTAGCGGCGGGCGCGATGGAAGCCGGGCAGGTTCACCCGCTCGTCAATATGCTCGCGGTTGTACCATTCGTTGAAGTCGCGCTCGTCGCCCCGCTTCACCTCGGTGAGGGTGATCAGCATGCCCTTGCCCCGCAACGCCATCGCATTCTCCCGTTTGCGCGGACAGCAAGGTTAGCATGCATCCGACGCGTGAGGGCGACGCCGTGCCGGTGTTATGGTCGCAGCAAGAACATCCTGGGCGGAGACGACGACAATGGAATTTCACGACTACGAAACCCTGCGCTTCGAGTATCGGGGTCGCCTGTTGCGCGTCACCATCGCCGGCAAGAGCCGCATGAACGGCGTCGATGCGCGCATGCACGAGGAACTGGCGCGCGTCTTCCCCGACCTGCAGCGCGACCCCGACAGCGACCTGATCGTGCTGACCGGCCATGGACCCGCGTTCTGCGCCGGCGGCGACATGGCCTGGTTCCAGGACATGATCAACGATCCGACCAAGTTCCGCGGCATTGCGCCCGAAGCCAAGCGCATCATCATGGGCCTGCTGGAGTTGGAGAAACCCATCATCTGCCGGCTCAACGGCGCCGCCGCCGGGCTAGGCGCCTCGCTGGCACTGCTGTGCGACGTCATCGTCGCCGACGAGACGGCGCAGATCGGCGATCCGCACGTCAAGGTCGGGCTGGTGGCGGGCGACGGCGGCGCCGTCATGTGGCCGCAGCTCATCGGCTTCGCGCGTGCCAAGGAGATGCTGCTGACCGGCGACATGCTGCGTGCCCGCGATGCGCTGGCCATGGGCCTGATCAACCACGCCGTGCCGGCCGACCAGCTCGACGCCAAGGTCGACGAGATCGCCGGCAAGATCATGGGCAACCCGCGCTGGGCAGTGCGCTGGACCAAGACGGCCATGAACGTGGTGCTGCGCGACATCGCCAACAAGGTCAACGATGCCGCGATCGCCTACGAGATGCTGAGCAACATGATGAAGGATCGCCAGGAGGCGGTGTCCGCCTTCGTCGAGAAGCGCAAGCCCAACTACTCGGGTGAGTGACGGTCGCGCTTGTGACTCTGTCATCCCGAGCGAAGCGAGGGATCTTTCTGCCGTCCATAATCCGCCGACAGCTGAAAGATTCCTCGCTCCGCTCGGAATGACAGTCACTCGGCTGAACATGCAGAATCAGAGGTTCAGGGAGAAACGTCATGAAGATCGCACGCATCGAGGACCTGCATTGCGACGCCGGTTGGCGCGTCTTCTCCTTCCTCAAGATCACGACCGATGACGGGCTGGTTGGCTGGTCAGAGTACAACGAGAGCTACGGCAGTTACGGGCTCAGCGGCATCATCCGCAAACTGGGCGAGGGATTGATCGGCCAGGACCCGCGGCCGGTCGAACGCATCAGCTCGACGCTCTACGCCATCACCCGCCAGGCACCCGGCGGCATGAACGCCCAGGCGATCGCGGCGATCGAGAACGCATTGCTTGATGTGAAAGCCAAGGCATTGGGTGTGCCGGTGTATGCCCTGTTCGGCGGCCCGGTGCGCGATCGCCTGCAGCTCTACTGGTCGCATTGCGGCAGCTACCGGCTGAACCACGCCGCAGTGATGGGGGTCGAGCCCGTGCGCTCGCTGGACGACCTGGTGAGCCTGGGCCGCCATGTGCATGAGCGCGGATTCTCGGCGCTGAAGACCAACATTTTCCGCTTCGACGGCAAGCCGCCCTACATGCACCAGCCGGGCTTCACGCGCGGGCCGGGCTTTCCCGAACTGAATGCCGATGCGCGTCTGCTGGCAGCGATCCGCGACGAGCTGGCCGCCTTCCGCCAGGGCACCGGACCCGACATCGGCATCCTGCTGGATCTGAACTTCAACTTCAAAACCGAGGGCTACGTGAAGGTGGCGCGTGCCGTCGAGCCTTACGACCTCTTCTGGCTGGAGATCGACAGCTACGATCCCGAGGGGCTCGCCTATATCCGCAGCCGCGCCAGCATGCCGATCGCGTCCTGCGAATCGTTGTTCGGCCGCCGCCAGTTCCGGCCCTACTTCGAGAACCGCGCGATGGATGTGGCCATTGTCGACGTGCCGTGGAACGGCCTGCTGGAGTCGATCAAGATCGCGGCCATGGCCGAGCCCTACGAGATCAACTGCGCGCCGCATAATTTCTACGGCCACCTGTCGACCCTGATGAGCGCCCATTTCTGCGCCGCCATTCCCAACTTCCGGGTGATGGAAATCGACATCGACGACGTGCCGTGGAAGGACGATCTGGTTTCCCACCCACCGGTGATCGAGAACGGCCAGCTCGTGGTGCCGACGCGGCCGGGCTGGGGTGCCGATGTGAACGAAGACGCCATCAAGGCACACCCGGTGAAGGCTTAACGACTCGACTGTCACTGCGAGCGATGCAAGCAAATCGACCGAAGGTAATGACAGGTGCTTGCTTGAAGTTGTCAGTAACGCTATAGTAGAAAAAGACTGTCCGTACATAGACTAAAATCAATTTTCTAACTAAACGATTGCAAAGCATCCTCCAGGAACGCTCTGCCGTCGTCTCCGACATTCATTGTCCAAGGAGGCGAGAATGGCTGTTGGCTTTGAATTCGCGACCGGCTGGGACATCTACAAACTCAAGAACGGCATGAACATCCCGGCGGGCGGCCTCAAGACCGAGGCCGATCTGAAGAACTGCACGGAATCATACCCGAAGGCGGCCGTGGTCCGTGGCGGACTGGGCTGGAAGCTGACGGTCGACGGCACGGAGATCGAATACGTCGTCGACGAAGTCGAGGAAAGCAAGGCCGGCGAAGTTCAGCTGACCCAGGTGATGGCCGACCTGAAGACCTTCGTTCGCATGATGAACGCGCGCAAGGTGAACCGGTTCGTGACCGCCGCCGATTTTCCAGCGAACACGTTCCGGGCGCCGAATGACCGGTTCGTCATCCATATCAAGAACGAGCTTCGCTTCAAGGATGTCGAGGCGATACCGCAGGTGACCGGCGGCATCCGGCTGGCCCGGATCCGCAAGCTGTGGCGCCTGCTGGCCGATCCGAAATCGCAGGCGGCCAAGCAGTTCTTCGCCGAAACGCCCGGCGGAGACCCGATCTACTCCAGCATGGTCAACAAGGTGACCTTGAACTGGAAAGCCATCAAGGACTCCAAGTGGAAGGACCATGCCCCCAGCGCCAAGCTGCGTGGACTGGTCACCCTGATCGCCACCTACCTCCTGCGCGGATATTCGCCGGCACAGAACGGTGTCGGCGCCGTGAAGTACCTCTTCATCCTGATGTCGCGCACGAAATTCAGCGCGCTCTTCAACGACCTGCCCAAGGACGAGCGCAAGCACTACAAGGATGCCCCGGCGGACTGGATCAGTTTCATCTGCAAGGACGTCATGTCACAGATCGCCGGGATTCCGCCGGCCGGCATCGATCCGGACGGGCTGCTCATCGAGCGCAGGATCACTGACCGCGGCAATCTGAAGGACCCGATCCAGCTACCGATCACGCGCAAGGCGTGGCTCACCGGCATGCTCAACGATCAGGACCTGCTCAGCGCCGCGGCCCATCCGCTAGGCCAGGCCGACGACGCGACCTGGCACGACAGCAATCCCGAACTGGGGCACCGGCTGCGCGGCCTCGCCGGACTGGGCGACAAGATGGATGCCGTCCAGTACGGCGGCCGGCAGAACAAAGCGGCGATCATCGAGTTCCGCGCCCGCCAGGCCGCCCTGCCCTTCAAGATCTGGGACGACTACGCCTTCCGGATGCACCGCTTCTTCACCGAGATCAACGAGGGCGATCGCCACGGCCTGATCGATCTCGGCGCGCCGGCGTTGGCGTAGGATTTCACCTCTCCCGCAAGCGGGAGAGGTCGGCGAGCGCGTCGCGCTTGATGGGTGAGGTACGCACTCGCCGCCGCGTCCTTAACCCCTCACCTTCCCATCGTGCTGCGCACGATGGGCCCCTTCCTCTCCCGCTCGCGGGAGAGGAAATTACTCCGCCGCCGCCTTCTTGGCGGCATTGGCCTTGGTCTGCATCGGGCCCATCAGACCCGACGGATCGACCAGCGTGCCGTGCGCCAGCATGTTGTGCGCGTGCGCCAGGTGATGCAGCGCGAATGAGGTCTGCATCGCCGTCCGCCGTCCCTGGGCGTCCTGCGCTGCGTTCACCGCTTCCTTCACCAGCTTCAGCGCGAACAGTGGCTTCTTGGCGATGCGCTCGGCCATCGCCAGGGTGAAGGCCTCCAGCTCGGCGCGCGGCACAACATGGTTCACCATGCCCAGCCGGTGCGCCTCGCGCGCCGCAAGCCAGTCGGCGGTGAACAGGAACTCCTTGGCCTTGCGCACGCCCAGTTCCCAGGGGTGCATGAAGAACTCGGCGCCGCCCACGCCCATGGCCACGGTCTGGTCGAGAAACTGCGTGTCTTCCGACGCGATCACGATATCGCACGGCCACATCAGCATCAGGCCGCCGGCGATCACCTTGCCGTGCACGGCCGCGATGGTGGGCTTGGGGAGGTTGCGCCAGCGCTCGCAGAAGCCGATGTAGATCTCCTTCTCGCGCGCGAACTGCGCCTCGGCGCCGGGACCGCCGAAGCCGCTCCAGGTCTCGACCGTGCGGTGCTGGCGCATGGCGCCATGGCCGTCGCGCTCGCGCAGGTCGTGGCCCGACGAGAAGTGCGGCCCGTTGGCGGCGACAATGATCACCTTGATCGAGTCGTCCTGGGCGGCGCGGTCGAGCGCGTCGTTGAACGCATAGAGGAACGCCGTGTCCTGCGCATTGCGCGTCTCGGGCCGGTTCAGCACCAGCCGCGCGACGTGCGGCGCCGGGGTCTCGTACAGGATGGGTGTGTCGGTCGTGGTCATCGCGTGCTTCCTCCTTGAAGTGTCCTGAACCGCGAGCGCCGATGGCGCGTTCATCGCGGCGACGGTGATTCCGCTCGACCGGCAGACGCGCCGGCGTCGACCGGCAGAATGACGCCGGTCAACCAGCGCGCCGCGTCGCTGGCCAGGTAGACCACGGCATGGCCGACGTCCCAGCCCTCGCCCTCGATCTGCAGCATCGAGCGCAGCTTGCGCGCCTCGCGCAGCTCCGGCGCCATGCCGCGCGCATAGACCATCGGTGTGTAGACCATCCCCGGCGCGATGCAGTTCACGCGGATGTTCTCGCGGCCGTGGTGCGCGGCCATGGCCCGCGTCATCTGCACGACCGCGCCTTTGGAGGTCGGATACAGCAGGTGCGGATGGCCGCCCTGCAGGCCGGCAACGGAGGCGATGTTGACGATCGAGCCGCCGCCCGCCTTGCGCATTTCCGGGATGGCGTATTTCGCCATCAGGACCATCGACGTCACGTTCACCCGCATCGCCTGCTCCCAGGCGGCGATATCGACATCGACGGCGGTGCCCGGCGGGCCGCCGATGCCGACATTGTTCAGCAGGATATCGAGACGCCCCCAGGCCGCGACCGCCGCCGCGACGGCGGCCTCACAGTCGGCCGGATCCGTGACATCCGCCACCCGCGCGATGCTGGTGCCGCCCTCGTCCGCGATCATCTGCGCCGTGCGGCCGACCCATTCCTTGACCGTATCCAGCAGCATGACCTTGGCGCCGGACCGCGCCATCAGGATCGCCGCGGCGCGGCCGTTGCCGATCCCGTCGGCGCGCGATCCGGCGCCGGTGACGATCGCCACCTTGCCGGCCAGTCGGCTGTCCTTCACGACGTCGTTCATCGGTCCCTCGTTGCCGTGGCGGTCGTGATGGTGCATCACGCGGTGCCGCGGCGTCACGCGGGCGATGCCCTGACGTCTCACTATGCGGGTCAGGCGCTGCTGGAGCCGATCATGGCGACGGCTTCGATCTCGACCAGCGTGTCCGGCGTCGCCAACGCCCGGATCTCGACCAGGGTGCTGGCCGGGAAGTCGCCGGTGAAGAATTCCCGGCGCGCCTGCCAGACCTTGGTGTTGTTGCGGATGTTGACGACGAAGATCGTGACCTTCACGACGTCGTTCATCTGGCCGCCCGCCGCCTCGACGAGATCCTTGATCTTGCCGAAGATGATGCGCGACTGCTCATACTCGTCAGCGCCCTCGATCTTGTCGCCGACCCGCGCGACCATGCCGGAGACGAACACCATGTCGCCGACGCGAATGCAGTTGGACCACCGCTCCGGCGGCGGCTCGGCAACGTTCGGGCTGATCACACGTGTGCGTTTTGCCATGGTTCCCTCCTCCTAGGATTGCGAGACTAGACGCCGCCTACGTGCCTGATGTCCATAGGCAGCAGCAGGAGCGAACAGCGGCGCCTATCGGAGCAAGCGTGATGCCCAAGACCAAGGACGGCCTTCCCATTCTGGCGTTCGCGTCGGCTGCGGACTGGGAGGCGTGGCTGGCGGCACAGCCCATGACGTCGCCGGGCCTGTGGCTGAAGCTGGCGAAAAAGGAGTCCGGCATCGCAAGCGTCTCTCAGGCGGAAGCCGTCGAGAGCGCACTGTGCTACGGCTGGATCGACGGCCAGGGCCAGAGTCTCGACGCGCAGCACTGGCTGGCGCGCTTCACGCCGCGCAAGACACGCAGCAAATGGTCGGAGAAGAACCGCACCAAGTTGTTGGCGCTGATCAAGCAAGGCCGCATGCGCCCGTCCGGACTGGCCGAAGTCGAGCGCGCCAAGGCCGACGGCCGCTGGGATGCCGCCTACCCGTCACCCCGCACGGCGACGGTGCCCGATGACCTGCAGCGCGCGCTTGACCGCTCACCCAAGGCACGGCGCATGTTCGCCGCGCTCGACGGTGCCAATCGTTACGCCATCCTGCATCGCCTGCACGACGCCAAGAAAGCGGAGACTCGCGCCGAGCGCATCAAGAAGTATGTTGCCATGCTGGTGCGTGGCGAGACCATCCATCCGCCGCGGCGCGCGCGGGCCAAGGAGTAGATCATGCTGAAAGTCTGGGGACGGCGCAGTTCCTTCAATGTCCAGAAAGTGCTGTGGCTGGTGGGCGAGCTCGGGCTGGCGCACGAGCACATTCCCGCCGGCGGCGACTTCGGTGAGCTGGACGAACCATCGTTCCGCGCGCTCAACCCGCATGGGCGGGTGCCGGTGATCGAGGACGGCGACGTCGTCGTGTGGGAATCGCAGGCGATCCTGCGTTACCTCGCGGCGCGCTACGGGCAGGGCCGGTTCTGGTCCGATGATCCGGCCGAACGCGCGCAGGTCGACCGCTGGATGGACTGGTCGCAGACCGCCCTGCAGCCCGACTTCCTCAACGGCGTGTTCTGGGGCTACTACCGCACGCCCGAGGCGCAGCGCAACACAACAGCCATCGCCCGGAGCATCGCACGCTGTGCCCAGCATTTCCGCCAGCTCGATGCGGTGCTCGCGACCCAGCCATTCCTGTGCGGCGCCGATCTTACGCTGGCCGACATCCCGGCCGGCACGTCGCTCTACCGCTATTTCGAGCTGGACATCGAACGCCCTGGCGTTCCCCACGTCGTCGCCTGGTACCAGCGACTACAGGACCGCCCCGCCTTCCGCGAGCACATCATGCTGCCCTTCAGCGAACTGCGCGGAAAGCTCGACTACTGACGGCATCCAGCCGAGTCTTGTCCATCGGTGCCAACATGAGGACGACCATCGTAGACATCCCTGTCAGTCGAATCACGAATTGGGACACTTTCCATGACGTGTTCCAGGAAGCGCTGGGCTTTCCAGACTTCTATGGGCGTAACATGAACGCCTGGATCGACTGCATGACCTATGTTGACGATCCACCGAGTGGCATGACGACCGTTGTCGTAGGGGTCGGCGAGGTGCTTACACTTCGCATTGACGACGCAGCGGATCTGGAACGGCGCTGCCCTGAGCAATACCAGGCCTTGATCGAATGCACTGCCTTCGTGAACTGGCGGCGCGTCGACGCTGGCGGAAAGCCGGTCATTGCCCTGATGCTGACCGGCTATTTCCAGAAGGATTAAGGCGCCAGCAACAGGGCTCAAGAGCGCACGACTACACCATCAGATGCTTGCGCACCTGCTCCGCCGTCAGCGATGTCGCGGGGCCTGACAGCACCACCTCGCCGCGGTCCATCACGCTGATGTGGTCGGCCAGCGCCTGCGCGAAGTCGAGATATTGCTCGACCAGAAGGATCGCCATGTCGCCGCGGTCGGCCAGCATGCGGATCACGCGGCCGATGTCCTTGATGATCGAGGGCTGGATACCCTCGGTGGGCTCGTCGAGCACCAGCAGCTTGGGTCGGGTCACCAACGCCCGCGCAATGGCGAGCTGCTGCTGCTGGCCGCCCGACAGATCGCCGCCGCGCCGGTGCAGCATGTCCTGCAGCACCGGGAAGAGCGTGAAGATCTCATCCGGGATGTGGCGCAGCGTCCGCGCCAGCGGCGCAAAGCCGGTCTGCAGGTTCTCCAGCACCGTGAGCCGCGGGAAGATCTCGCGGCCCTGCGGCACCAGCGCCAGCCCGCGGCGCGCCCGTTCGTGCGGCTTCAGCGCCGCGATGTCCTGGCCCTGCCACAGGATCCTGCCGCCACGGACTGCCTGCAGGCCGAAGATGGCGCGCAGCAGGGACGTCTTGCCCACGCCGTTGCGGCCCAGCACGCAGCCGATCTTGCCCACCTCGGCCGTGACGCTGACCGAGCGCAGCGCGTGCGAGGCGCCGTAGAACAGGTCGATCTTTTCGACACTCAGCATGGTTGACCCTCAACCCTCCCCCAACGCAGTTGGGGGAGGTGGCCGTTTCGGCACTTCGACGCTTTGCGTCGAAGTGCCTGAGCCGAAGGGGGAGCCGACGTGCTCTTCAATACTGACATCACCACGGCTCCCCTCCGCCCCTTCGGGGCACCTCCCCAGCGAAGCTGGGGAGGAAACACGTCTCACCGTCCCAGATACACATCGACCACGCGCTGATCCTTCTGCACGTGATCGAGCGAGCCTTCAGCCAACACCGAGCCCTCGTGCAGCACGGTCACGCGCACGCCGAGTTCGCGCACGAACTGCATGTCGTGCTCGACCACCACCAGGGTGTGACTCCCGGCCAGATCTTTGAACAGCCTGGCGGTCTGCTCGGTCTCGATGTCGGTCATGCCGGCGACCGGCTCATCGAGCAGCAGCAGCTGCGGTTCGGCCAGCAGCAGCATGCCGATCTCCAGCCACTGCTTCTGGCCGTGGCTGAGCGCACCCGCCGGTTTGGCCTTGCGATCACCCAGCCCGACCAGGGTCAGCATGTCGTCGATCTTGCGACGCGCCGAGCCGTTGAGCCGCGCCATCAGCGTGGCGAAGGTGCCGCGGCTGGTACGCAGCGCCAGTTCCAGGTTCTCGAACACGGTGAGGTTCTCGAACACCGTGGGCTTCTGGAACTTGCGGCCGATGCCGAGATTGGCGACACCGGCTTCATCGAGCCGCGTGAGATCGATGCGATCGCCGAACTGCACGCGGCCGCTGTCCGGGCGCGTCTTGCCGGTGATCACGTCCATCATCGTGGTCTTGCCCGCGCCGTTGGGACCGATCACGGTGCGCATCTCGCCCTTGCCGATCGCCAGCGACAGCGTGTTGAGCGCCTTGAAGCCGTCGAAGCTGACGGTGACGTCTTCCAGATACAGCAGGGTGTCGCCCTGGGCCGTATCGGCGATGGGATCGAGCGCCGCCGTTGTCATGTCGCCTCCGCCGGTCGGGCGGCCGCAAGCGTCGTCACCCGCGACGCGGCACGTCGCGCCTGCCAGCCGCGCACGATGCCCAGCACGCCATGCGGCAGGTACAGGGTGACGACGATGAACAGCGCACCGAGGAAGAAGAGCCACATTTCCGGCATCGCGCCGGTCAGCCAGGTCTTGGCGGCGTTGACGATGAAAGCGCCGAGGATGGCCCCGATCAGGGTACCGCGGCCACCGACCGCGACCCAGATCGCGATCTCGATCGAGTTGGCAGGCGAGAATTCACCGGGATTGATGATGCCGACCTGCGGCACATAGAGCGCGCCGGCGACGCCCGAGATCATGGCCGCCACCACGAACACGAAGAGCTTGATGCCGGTCGGCGAGTAGCCGAGGAAGCGCACCCGGCTTTCGGCATCGCGCAGCGCCAGGCACACGCGCCCCAGCTTGGAGGCGACGATCCAACGGCACAGCAGGAACGAGAGGCCCAGTCCGACCGCCGAGGCGATCAAGAGGCCAACGCGAGTCGTCGGCGACTGTATCTGGAACCCCAGCAGATCCTTGAAGTCGGTGAGCCCGTTGTTGCCGCCGAAACCCATGTTGTTGCGGAAGAAGGCCAGCATCAGCGCGAACGTCATCGCCTGCGTGATGATGGAGAGGTAGACGCCGGTGACGCGCGAGCGGAAAGCGAGCCAGCCCAGCACGAAGGCGAGCGCCGCCGGCACCAGCAGCACCATCAGCGCGGCGAACCAGAACATGTCGAAGCCCTGCCAGTACCAGGGCAGCTCCTTCCAGTTCAGGAACACCATGAAGTCGGGCAGCACGGGATTCTTGTAGACGCCGCGATCGCCGATCTGGCGCATCAGGTACATGCCCATGCAGTAGCCGCCCAGCGCGAAGAAGGCCCCCTGCCCCAGGCTGAGGATGCCGGCGTAGCCCCAGATCAGGTCCATGGCGACGGCGAGCATGGCATAGCAGCAGTACTTGCCGATCAGCGGCACCAGATAGTCGGGCAGGTGCAGCGCCGAGCCCGCCGCCACCATCTGGTTGGCCACCGGCAGCAGCACGATCAGCACGAAGCCCACGGCCAGGAACACCACCCAGCCGCCGGGTGTCAGCAGGCTCCCCTGGGAGCGCGGGCCTCCGGCCCGCTCATGCCAAGCGAAAGCAAGCTTTCGCCTTGATGCGGGCGAGACGCCCGCGCTCCCAGGACGTTCACCCTTGCCCATCGTCACGACTCCACGAAGCGGCCCTTGAGCGCGAAGAGGCCGCGCGGGCGCCACTGGATGAAGAGGATGATAAAGACCAGCACCGCCACTTTGCCCAGCACAGCGCCGGCGAACGGCTCGAGGATCTTGTTGATCACGCCCAGCGACAGCGATGCCACCAGGGTGCCCAGCAGGTTGCCGACACCGCCGAACACCACGACCAGGAAGCTGTCGACGATGTAGATCTGGCCGAGGTTGGGGCTGACGTTGCCGATCTGGCTTAACGCCACGCCGGCCATGCCGGCAAGCCCCGAGCCCAGGCCGAAGGTGAGCGCATCGACCCGCGCCGTCGGAATGCCCATCGCCGCCGCCATGTCGCGGTTCTGGGTGACGGCGCGCATGTGCAGGCCGAAGCTGGTGCGGCGCAGGATCAGCGCGATGATGCCCAGCATCAGCAGACAGAAGGCGATGATGTAGAGCCGGTTCCAGGCGACGAAGAAGCCGCCCATCAGGTCGAATCCGCCCGTCATCCATGCCGGGTTGGCGACTTCCTTGTTCTGCGCATCGAAGATCGAGCGTACTGCCTGCTGCAGCATCAGGCTGATGCCCCAGGTCGCCAGCATGGTCTCCAGTGGCCGGCCGTAGAGGTGGCGGATCACGCCGCGCTCCAGCAGCACGCCGACGGCACCTGACACCAGGAAGGCAATCGGCAGCGACAGCACGAGGTAGAAGCCGACCAGGTCGGCCGGCAGCAGCGCGCGGCACACCTGCTGCACAGCGTAGGCGGTGTAGGCGCCCAGCATGATCATCTCGCCGTGCGCCATGTTGATGACGCCCATCACGCCGAAGGTGATGGCGAGGCCCACGGCCGCCAGCAGCAGCACCGAGCCCAGGCTGATGCCCTGGAACACGTTCTCCAGAATGCCGACCATCGCCAGCCGGCGTTCGATCGAGGTCAACGCCGCTTCCGCTGCCTTCAGCACTTCCGGCGGCGCGCCCTTGTCGTTGCGCAGACCGGCCAGCAGGTTGCGCACCGCAGGATCGGCCGTGGCCGCCAGCGACTCGATCGCCTTTACCCGGTCGGCGACCGACCCGGCACTGACCTGCGTTGCCGCCAGGCTGAAGCGGATGGCGGTCAGTACCTCGGGGTCCTTCTCGCTCTTGGCCGCGCGCTCCAGTGCCGCCGCCGTTTCCGGCGTCGGGTTGGCGAAGGCGGCCTTCGCTGCCGCCAATCGCGTGGCGCGATCGTCGCTGAACAGCGACAGCTTGGAGAGCGACGCCGAGATGACGCCGCGCAGGCGGTTGTTGACACGCACCTTGTCGACATCGGCCGCCGGCAGCTCGCCCAGGCCCTTGCCGCTGGCGGCGTCGAAGTAGCGGTTGCCGTCCTGGATCAGCGCCACGCCATCAGACTTGCGCGCGTAGAGCATGCCATCCGACAGCGCCTTCAGCGCCGGCACCGCTCGGCCGTCACCCAGGTCGCCGAGCTTCTCGGCCGCCTGCAGCTTCTCGCCGAAATCGTCGGCGGCCAGCTTGCGCACCCAGTCCTCGAAGGTCTGGGCGTGCGCAGGCAACGCGACGGCGGCCAGCATCAACAGCAATGCCGCTGCTATAACCCTCAGACGCGACATGACGGCTCCGAACTCTTCCCTCCCCCACGCAGTGGGGGAGGTGGCCGTAGGCCGGAGGGGGACCCCCGACGAGATCTCAGCAACTGAGACCACGTCGGATCCCCTCCGCCCCTTCGGGGCACCTCCCCAGCAAAGCTGGGGAGGAACACAAGGCGCTACTGCGAGAACTTCGGCTTCTCGCAGTTGCCGCAGACCCAGGGATAGGTCCAGTCGGCGGTGAGCTTGGCGCTCTCCGGGATGTACTTCGACCAGGCGTCGGCCTTCACCGGACCCTTGGTCTGCCAGACGATCTCGAACTGGCCGTTGGCCTGGATCTCGCCAATCAGCACCGGCTTGCTGAGGTGATGGTTGGTGTTCATCACCGATTCCATGCCCGATGGTGCCGCCACGCGCTGGCCGTAGAGCGCCTGGCGCACGGCGTCGATATTGGTGGTGCCGGCCTGCTGCACCGCCTGCGTCCACATCTTGAAGCCGATGTAGGTGGCTTCCATCGGATCGTTGGTAACGCGCTTCTCGTTCTTGATGAACGTCTTCCACTGCTTGATGAACGCGTCGTTCACCGGCGCCTTCACCGACTGGAAGTAGTTCCACGCCGCCAGGTGGCCGACCAGGTTCTTGGTGTCGATGCCGGCGAGTTCTTCCTCGCCCACCGAGAACGCCACGACCGGGATGTCGGAGGCCTTGATGCCGGCGTTGGCCAGCTCCTTGTAGAAGGGCACGTTGGCATCACCGTTGATGGTCGACACCACCGCCGTCTTCTTGCCCGCCGAGGCGAACTTCTTGATGTCGGCCACGATGGTCTGCCAGTCAGAGTGACCGAACGGCGTGTAGTTGATCATGATGTCTTCCTTGGCCACGCCTTTGGCGAGCAGGAAGGCTTCCAGGATCTTGTTGGTGGTGCGCGGATAGACGTAGTCGGTGCCGGCCAGCACCCAGCGCTTCACCTCGCCGCCTTCCTTGGACATCAGGTATTCGACGGCCGGGATCGCCTGCTGGTTGGGCGCGGCGCCGGTGTAGAAGATATTGCGCGAGCTTTCCTCGCCTTCGTACTGCACCGGGTAGAACAGCAGCCCGTTCAGCTCCTCGAACACCGGCAGCACCGACTTGCGGCTGACCGAGGTCCAGCAGCCGAACACCACGTCGACCTTCTCCTTCTGGATCAGCTCGCGCGCCTTTTCGGCGAACAGCGGCCAGTTCGACGCCGGGTCGACCACCACGGCCTCGACCTTGCGGCCCAACAGCCCGCCCTTCTTGTTGATGTCGTCGACCATCATCAGGACAGTGTCCTTCAACGTGGTCTCCGAGATCGCCATCGTGCCCGACAGCGAATGCAGCACACCGACCTTGATCGGCGGTTGCTGGGCCTCGGCACCCAAGGTCCACCCCGTCACCGCTGCCAGTACGGCCGACGCTGACGCCCACTTCTTCCAGATTCCCATGCATGCCCCCCTTCGGCGCAGGCGCCGGCCCGTGCCTGGGCCGTACGCGCACAGGCGTGAAGCAAGAGGCGGGCCAAGACGTGAGCCACGCCGGGCCAGGGTGATCAAAGACCGCGCAGCCTTCTGATTCTCCATGGCGGCGACAAATTAGGCATGCCGGCGCGACAGTGAGCGACGGCGGGTCTCCCAACGTTCAAATGCCCATGACTTGGGCGGTGACGTGGTCAGAGACAGACCAATGTCCGTGCCGCAAAATGGAACTGCTCGAAATGCAGGCAATGAGCCCGCCACGTCGCTGGCCGGAAAGCCGCCGTGGCCTTTCCAGCCCCTGCGGGGATAATGGGCCAGATCCTTAAAGTGGGTCGCGGGAGGAAACATGCTGACGCTCTTCGAACATCCGCTGTCGCCCTATGTCCAAAAGGTCAAGATCGCGCTGCGCGAAAAGGCCATCCCGTTCCAGGTGACGACGCCGACCGGGATCGGGGCGGGTGGCGCCGGCGGCGACTTCGTCGACGCCAACCCGCGTGCCGAGGTGCCGGCCGTGATCGACGGCGACGTGCGCATCTTCGATTCGACGGTGATCCTCGAGTATATCGAGGACAAATGGCCATCACCCTCGCTGCTGCCCGCGACACCGGCCGAGCGCGCCCGCGTGCGCATGATCGAGGACGTCATGGACACCCAGTTCGAGGCGATCAACTGGGCCCTGGGTGAAATCCGCCGCTTCCGCCGCGCCGATGGCGCGCTGGCCGACAGCCTGATCAGCACGGCGGCGACGCAGACGTCGGGCTTCCTCGCCTGGCTGGAGCGCATGCTGGGCGACCGGCCGTGGTTTGGTGGCGATGCCTTCGGCCGCGGCGATCTGTCGGTGGTGCCCTACCTGAACAACGCCGCCAGCTATGGCAACGCGCCGACGCCGGGATCGGCGCTGTCAGCCTGGCTCGAACGCGTGAACGCACGGCCGTCAGTGGCCGAGACGGCACGCGAGGCCAAGGCCTCGGTCGCCAGCCTGTCGCAGGTCGCGCAGCTGATCGAGTCCGGCAAGTTCCGCCGCGAGTATCGCGATCACCGCCTGGAATGGATGGTCAAATCCGGCGGAATCGAAATCGTGCTGAAGGGCCTGGAGAAGAACAACATCCGCTTCAGCGCCGATTTCAAGTGAGGGTCCTTTCCCCGCGAATGCGCTATGGAGAGGACGCATCTTTTTGAGCCGGATTTTGTCGTCCTGAGCGAAGCGAAGGATCTCTTGAGCGGTCCTATCGCACGGGATCGTCACATGGCGTACGGTGTTTCTGTAAGTTCCGCTCGTGCGAATCAACGGTCTAAAAGATCCTTCGCTTCGCTCAGGATGACAGGGTGCGTGCCCTTCCAAGAGATGTGTCCACTCCATAGCGCGAATGCGGGGAGAAGGGAGTCGTCGTTATGCCGGCGATGCCACGAGCGGATCGAGGCGCTCGACATGGAAGCCCTTGGATGTGACGCGCCAGTCGCCGTCGATGCGGTGCCAGGTCAGATAGTCGATGAAGACGGCGGCGGCGGTGCGGACGCGCACCTTGGTCAGCGCCTGATCGTCGGACGCGAAGTCCACCAGCAGGACCGCATCCTCGCGACGCGCGTTGAGCGACTTCGGTGTCGGCCGGCTGGCAAGCGACTCCTTGAACGCTTGCGCCGACAGCAGGGTCATCTCGCCGTTCCAGTAACCGTGCAGCTGGGCCGTCGGCCGGAAGACCTGATCGAAGCGCGCGACGTCGCCGTCATAGACGAGATCGAAATAGCGTTGGATGGCCTGGGTCAGGCTTGATGTGTCGGACATGGTGCTCTCCGGCTGATGGGGGACGCAACTATTGCCCGAAGGGCACCAGCACGTCCTTGCGAAGTACACCAATCTTGACAATGATTTAGGCATTTTATAGCTCTATCGCCGCGCTGAAGTTTGCATATATGCCAAAATCTGACCTCGACCCGATCGACTGCCGCATCATCGCCGCCCTGCAGGCCGATGGCCGGCTGACCAATGTGGAGCTGGCCGAGCGCATCGGCCTGTCGCCGTCACCGTGCCTGCGTCGCGTGAAGCGGCTGGAGCGTGAGGGCTATATCGAAGCCTATCGCGCCACGCTGCGGCGCAACCGCATCGGGCTGGGGCTGACGGTCTTTGTCGGCGTGCGCATCGAGAGCCACGCCGACGAACGGTGTGATGTCTTCCAGGACGAGATCATCGCCATGCCGGAGGTCGTTGCCTGCCACCTGGTCTCAGGCGAGTCCGACTACCTGCTGGAAGTGGTGGTCTCGGATCTCGAACACTACCAGCGTTTCCTGCTCGGCAAGCTGCTCAACCAGGCGATCATCAAGGAAGTGCGCAGCAACTTCGCCATCCAGACGCTGAAGACCGCCGGGCCACTGCCGCTGGACCATCTCGCCTGAGCAGCATGGGAGAGCCTGCGTGGACCTGATGCTGGTTCTTGTCCTGGGGCTCGTGGCGGGCACGATTGCCGGCGTCGTCGGCACCGGCTCCTCCATCATCCTGATCCCGGCACTGGTCCTGCAGTTCGGCCCGCAGCAGGCGATCCCCATCATGGCCGTCGCCGCCCTGATGGCGAACATCTCCCGCGTGCTGGTGTGGTGGCGCGAGATCGACTGGCGGGCGTGCGCTGCCTACGCCGTGACGGGCGTGCCCGCCGCCGTGCTGGGTGCGCGCACCTTGCTGGTGCTGCCGCCGCGCATCGTCGACGGCGTGCTCGGCGCGTTCTTCCTGGCCATGATACCGGCGCGGCGATGGGCGGACCGCAAGGCGCTGCGGCTCAACCGCGGGCACCTCGCGGTGGCCGGTGCCCTGATCGGATATCTCACTGGCATCGTCGCTTCGACCGGCCCGCTGAGCGTGCCCGTCTTCCTCGGCTACGGCCTGGTGAAGGGCGCGTTCCTGGCCACCGAGGCCGCCGGCTCGCTCGCCATCTTCGCCAGCAAGACGGTGGCATTCCAACAGTTCGGCGCGCTGCCGCTCGAGGCCGTGCTGAAGGGCCTCATCGTCGGCGCGAGCCTGATGCTGGGCTCGCTCGTCGCCAAGCGAATCGTCACGCGGCTGAACCCGCAACACTTCCGCATCCTGATGGACGGCGTGATGCTGTTCTCCGGCATGTCCCTGATCTGGATGGCGCTGAGCTGACATCCGCCGCCGTTGCGTGGGCCGGTCAATCCAGGGGACCGCGGAAGATGAAAAACGCCCCGGCCCCGATCAGGCAGAAACCGATGGCGTAATTCAGGGTGAACGGCTGTTTCAGGTAGAGCACCGAGAAGACGGCGAACACGATCAGCGTGATCACCTCCTGGATCGTTTTCAGCTCGGCAGCCGAGTAGACCGCTGAGCCGATGCGGTTGGCCGGTACCGCGAACCAGTATTCGACCAGGGCGATGCCCCAGCTCACCATGACCGCGGTCCACAGAGGCGCCGTCTTGAACTTGAGATGCCCGTACCAGGCGAAGGTCATGAAGACATTGGATAGCAGCAGCAGCACGATCGGCGCCGCCTGCGGGGTCAGGAGAAATTGGGGCATGGGTCCTGAAAAAAGTTTGAGCGTCTGGCGGATGACAACCTAGCGCGTGGGTGTTCTTCCAGTGAGCGCTGTGATGCCCCTCTGGATTTTGTTCATTTCATGTGCAATCAACTGTTGAACTGCAAATTCCAGCTGTTTGCTGTATGATGCAGACATTAGTTGATGGTTTGTTGTCCGTACCCAGCGAACAAAATGAAAATCGCGTCACAATTCAGTTGACGAGCGATCACTCACTTCTTAAAACGTGCAGTGCCCGTTACAGGAGGCCTCACATGTTCCGCATCGTCGCGCTGGTCGCGGCCCTGCTCGGCTTCTTCTTCACATCGTCCGCCCATGCCGACCGCCGCGTTGCGCTGGTGATCGGCAACGGCAAGTATGCCCAGGCAACACCGCTGGCCAACCCGGCCAACGATGCACGCGCCGTCGCTGCGGCGCTGGAGCGCCTCGGGTTCGAGGTCGTCTCGGGCTACGACCTCGGCAATGCCGACCTGCGCAAGACCGTGCGCGCCTTCGCCGACAAGCTGGTCGGCGCCGACGTGGCCATGTTCTTCTATGCCGGCCACGGCCTGCAGGTGGGTGGCGAAAACTACCTGATCCCGGTCGATGCCGCGATCCGCTCCGAGGCCGACCTCGATTTCAACGCGGTGAAGATGGACCTGATCTCGCGCCAGATGGACCGCGAAACCAAGGTCAAGATCATCATGCTCGATGCCTGCCGCGACAATCCGTTCGAAAAAGAGCTGTCGCGCAGCATGGGCAAGACACGCTCGGCAACCGTGAAGCAGGGCCTGGCCGAGATCAGCACCGCCGGCGGCACCTTGATCGCCTTCGCCACCGACCCCGGCTCCGTGGCGCTCGACGGCGACACCAGCCACAGCCCGTTCACGACGGCGCTGCTGAAGCACATCGAAACGCCCGGCGTCGAGATCGGCCTGATGATGCGCCGCGTGACCAAGGACGTGTACGAGTCCACCGGCGAGCGCCAGCGGCCGTGGACCAACGCCTCGCTGACCGGTGAACTGTACCTGAAGGCCGGTGAGACAGGCGGCGTGCAGCCGACGCCGCCCCCGGCCTCGGCCGCCAACCCACCGCAGCCCGGTGGTTTCGACGACCGCCAGCTCGAACTCGCGATGTGGCAGGCGGCCGACAAGAGCGGCCAGGCGGGTGACTATCAGGAGTACCTGAAGAAGTACCCCAACGGCCAGTTCTCCGGCCTGGCGCGCAACCGGCTCGAGGCGCTGAAGAACAAGCCGGCCGGCGCCACCAACACCGCCGCCGCCGACCCCGGCCGCTCGGTCGACCAGGGCCAAAACCGGCCCGCCGAGGAGGCCGCCGAACTGCAGATCGGTCTCACGCCGAGCGATCGCAGCGGCATTCAGCGCCGGCTGACCCTGACCGGCTTCGATACCCGCGGTGTCGACGGCGCTTTCGGCCCCGGGACGCGCAATGCGATCTCGCGGTGGCAGACGGCGAACAACTTCACGCCGGCGTCGGGCTACCTCAACGCCACGCAGTACCGCACGCTGATCGAGAAGACCGAGACCGTCTATGCCAACTGGGTGGCACAGCAGCAGCGGATCCGCCAGCAGCAGCAAGAGCAGCAACAGGCCGCACCGCGACCGCAACAGCCGCCGACAGCGTCCAACACGCCGCCGCCACAGCCGCAGCAACAGCAGGGCACGACGGCGCGCGACGTGATCCAGGGCCTCGGGACCATTAACGACACGATCCGCATCTTCAGGCGCTGATCAGCGAGGGGGAGAACGGGGACGGCGCGGCCTGCGGGCCGCGCCGTTTTTCGTTGTGATCAAATCGTGGTCCTTGTTGAGTCATCCTCACACCGGTCACATGTTCCAGCCAGGGTGTGCGTCGCCATGGGCGCCACGCCCGACCCACTGGGAAAATGAGGCTGATTGATGCTGGGGCGCGTGTCCGTTCTGCTCTGCACCCGCAATAGACCGGACAAGGCGAAGCGTTGCATCGAGTCCATCCTCGCCAACAGCTACACCGACTTCGAACTGATCGTCGTCGACCAGAGCACTGATGATCGCACGCAGGCAGCCATCGACAGCCTGCACGACGGCCGTCTCGTCTATATCCGCACCAGCACTGTCGGTCTGTCGCGCTCGCGCAACATCGCCATCCGCGCGAGCCGCACCGAAACGATCCTGTTCACCGACGACGACTGCGTGTGCGACCGCGACTGGATCGCCACGGTCGTACGCGCCTATGGCGACGATCCGTCGCTGATGGGCGTGTTCGGCAAGGTGCTGGCATACGGCGAAGGCCGCGAGGGGATGTTCTGCCCCTGCCTGATCGACCGGCCGGAGCAGCGGGTTGTCGACCAGCCCGTCACGCCGCAGCACGTGCTGGGCGCCGGCAACAACATGTCGTTTCGCAAGGAAGTCTTCCGCAGCGTCGGCCTGTTCATCGAAACGCTGGGCGCTGGCACGTGGATGCGTTCGGGCGAAGATACTGAATTCGTCTACCGAGCGCTGCGCCATCGACTACGCTTCGCCTACACGCCCGAACCGCTGGTCTACCATGACAACTGGCTCTCCGAGGCGGACTACCCGGCGCTGGCGCGCGCCTACATCCTGGGCGGCAGCGCCGTGCTGACAGCATTCACGCTGAAACTGGACAAGACGGCGTCCAACGACCTGGCGCGCAGCACATACCTGACGCTGGCCAACCGCCTCGGTGCCGGCGGCGTCCTGCCGGCGCTGGGGCCGCTGGCGCTGGGTTGCATCATGGGCGTGCGTTACGTGCTCGCGTCGCCGCCGCGCCTGCTCGAGTCGGTCACGGTGTGGCCCCAACGCCGCGGGCCCCTCTCGTCGACGCCACTGAGCACGTTTGCCGGTGACGATTGAACGTCGCTGCACCGTCGCTGCGATGCGCCACATGTTGATCACTGGTGAGCACGGCGGCATCGGGCCGATCATGCCGACAGCACCGCAGCAGGCATGAGGATCGGCGCCGTGGCGCGACGCGACAATGATCGGCCCCTGCGCGTGGATCACCTGCAGTCGGACCTGGTAGGACGCTCCGTGCGCGGCGGCGCCGTGACGTTCGGCGCCCAGGCGCTGAAGGTCGTCATCCAGTTCGGCACCATCCTGATCCTGAGCCGCCTGCTGCCGCCGACCGCGTTCGGCCTGCTGGCGATGGTCGCGGCCATCACCGAGATCCTGGAACAGATCAAGGATTTCGGCCTGTCGGCCGCCACCATCCAGAAGCCCGATGTCACGCATGAGCAAGTGACGGCGCTGTTCTGGATCAACACCGGCATCGGCGCCGCGGCCGCCGTCGCGCTGTGGGCGGCGGCACCGCTCGTCGCGCAGTTTTATGGCCATCCCGAACTTGCCGACATCACGCGCTGGCTGGCGCTGGGTTTCGTCATGAGCGGGCTGGCGACACAGCATTGGGCCCTACTGCGCCGCCAGATGCGGTTCAACACCGTCGCCGCCATCGACCTGAGTTGCGAGCTGCTGGCGATGGCCACGGCCGTGATCGCCGCCATGCACGGTGCCGGGCTGTGGGCACTGGTGGCCCAGCGCCTGGTCTACGGCGCCATGGTGATGCTGGCGTCGTGGGGGATGGCCGGCTGGTGGCCCGGCCTGCCGAGGCGCTGCGCCGGTGTCGGCGCGCTGCTGCTGTTCGGCGGCTCGGTGACCGGCAACGGCGTCATCAACGTGATCTCCCGCACCCTGGACCAGGTGCTGATCGGCTGGTTCTGGGGCCCGCAGTCGTTGGGCCTCTACGAGCGCGCCTACAAGCTGCTGATGGGTCCCATCAACCAGGTCACCATCCCGCTCTACAGCGTCGGCATGCCGGCGCTCAGCCGCATGATCGTCGATCCGCAACGGTACCGCCGCGCCTATCTCGCGCTGTCGGAGCGGCTGGCGATGGTGACGGTGCCGGCGGCCGCCCTGCTGATCGTCACGGCGGACTGGGTCGTTGCCGTGATGCTGGGATCGCAATGGACCGACGCGGCACCGATCCTGGCCTGGCTGGGACTCGCGGCGTCGCTGTTGCCGGTGGCCACCATCACCGGCCTGCTGTTCCTGCCCCAGGACCGCGCCGCCGAGCTGTTCAAGGTCGGCGTGCTGGGCGCTGCCATCAGCATCGCCGCGATCCTGGCCGGCCTGCCGTTCGGTCCCGTGGGCGTCGCTGCCGGCTTTGCCATCGGCATGACCTGCCTGCGCATCCCGCTTTGCTTCTGGATGGCCGGCCGGCGCGGGCCGGTGACGACAGCGGATCTTTATCTTTCCCTGCTGCCGTCCGCCGTTGCGGCCATCGCCGTGCTGCTGGTGGTGTCGGGCCTGCGCATGCTGGCACCGCTGCAGACCATCGGCCCGCTGCCCGGCCTGCTGATCACGGGCGGCGCCGCCGTCGCCGTCACGCTGGTGTGCTTCAGCCTCATTCCGCGCAGCCGCCAGGCGCTGCTCGGCCTCCTCCACCTGCCGCGCCTCGCGCTCGGCACCCGCAAAGCGCGCGCATGACCACATCCACCATCATTCCCCCTCAGTCCCTGGCACTCGAGGGCTTTGCGCTCGGCGGCACCCTTCCCGCCAAGCTCGAAAAGCTCACGCGCCGTCTGCTGGGCCAGCGCAACACCGACTGCAACACGGTCAAGCGGTTGCGCCGCTACTTCCATACGGCACCCGACGGCCTGGGCCAGATGACCGTGCGTACGCCGACGCGATCGCAGACCGTGCATTATCGCTTCGGCACCTCCGATGAGGATGTGATCTGGCAGATCTTCGGCGGCGGCGATTATGACCTCACGCGACTGCGTCGCTTCGACGACATCCGCCGCTATGTCGACGCGCGTCACGCCGCGGGCCAGCGGCCGGTGATCATCGATGCCGGTGCCAACATCGGCATCAGCGCCGTGTTCTTCGCGCTCACCTTCCCCACCGCACGCGTCGTGGCGATCGAACCCGAGGCCGAGAACTTCGCGTTGCTGGTACGCAACACCCGAGAGCTTGGTGTCCATTGCCTGCGCGCGGCGCTGTCGTCGGAACCAGGGCACGTCACGGTGCACGACGGCGGCGAAGGATCCTGGTCGTTCCGCACGGAAAGGGCCGCGGCACCTGGCGGCATCCCGTGCCTCACCATCAACGATCTGTTCGCCGAACACCTCGACACCGACGCCTTTCCCTTCCTGGTGAAGGTCGACATCGAAGGCGCCGAGGCGGATGTTTTCAGCCGCAACACCCAATGGGTGGAACGCACGCCGGTGATCATCACCGAACTGCACGACTGGCTGCTGCCTGGCCAGGGCACGGCGCTGCCCTTCCTGCGCTGCGTCAGCGCGCTGGACCGCGACTTCGTCTATCTCGGCGAGGACGTGTTCTCCATCGACAACCGTCTGGGTGCGTAAAGCCCTGTCCGCAGTGGCTTCATGGTGAGCACAGGTGAATGCGGCGCATTCACTGGGTCGAACTATGAAGACTTGCATACCTGCGTTTCGGCGCCATCGGCGTTGATGCATCGCGACAGGGTATCGGGCAAGGTGCGGGCCCGTTACCTCTCGCCGCACCTGCCCCATGTCCGCGCCGTCGCTCGAAAGTCCCTATGCGTGGCGGCTCGCCGTCGCGTCGAGCCTATGCATCGCCATCGGCGTCGGCGGCCTGTATCTGACGGTGGTAGCGATGACCGACATCGCCGCCGAGTTCGGCAACCGCCGCCAGGTCCCGTCGCTGGCCTACATGCTGGCCTATATCGGTACCGGCGTCGGCGGCATCGCCATGGGCTGGCTGGCCGACCGACTGGGTCCGCGCTGGCCGGTGATGATCGCCGGCATCATGATCGCGCTGGGCAGCTGGACCGTGGCACGCGGTGGCGAAATCACCCTGCTGGCGGGCTATGGTGTGCTGGTTGGGCTGCTGGGCCAATCCGGCACCTTCACGCCGCTGGTCAACAACATCACCGGCTGGTTCGACCGCCGCCGCGGAACCGCCATCGCGCTGGTCGCCATCGGCAACGCCATCGGCGGCTTCGCCTGGCCGCAGGTGTTCCGCTTGACCGTGCCGGCCTGGGGCTGGCGCGACAGCCTGACCGCCTATGGCGTCTTCGCCGTCGCCACCCTGGTGCCGCTCAGCCTCTACGTGCGCGCCGCGCCGGTGCGCCGCGATGCCGGCGGCGGCATCAGCAGCAGTGGCGGCCGCCTGCCGTTCCGTTCACCCGTCGTCATGGCGCTGCTGGGCATTGCGGGCCTGTGCTGCTGCACGCCGATGGCGATGCCGCTGGTGCACATGGTGGCGTTCTGCGGCGATCTCGGCTTCTCCGCCGCGCGCGGCAGCGAGGCGGTGTCGCTGATTCTCGCCATGGCGATCGTCTTTGCCTTCCTGATGGGCCGGCTGGCCGACCGCATCGGTCCCCTGCCCTCGATCCTGGTCGGCTCCGGCATCCAGGCGCTGGCGCTCGCCGGATTCATGGTCGTCGACAACCTGCCGACCCTGTTCGCGCTGTCGGGCCTGCTGGGCGTACCCTTCATCGCCATCGTGCAGGCCTACGCCATGGCACTGCGCGACTTCTACGGCAGCCGCCCGGCCGGCTGGCGGCTGGGGTTCATCATGCTGTTCACGCTGTGCGGCATGGCGCTGGGCGGCTGGCTCGCCGGCGTGATCTTCGACCTGACCCTGCGATACCAGATCGCCTTCGGCGTCGGCCTGCTGTTCAACATCGTGAACCTGCTGGCCATCGCCGCGCTCTACATCGGCTGGCGCCGGGTGCGGGCGGCGCCAGCCATGGCTTCATCATGAACAATGAGATGACGATGATCAGCTCGCCAGCAGCGCGACGCCGCCCAGGGTAACGAGGCCGCCCAACGCGCGGGTGCCGACCAGGCCGCCGAAGCGACGGGCGGCGATGCCGATGCCGACGCCCAGCGCATGCAGCGCCACGGTGGCGACAACGAAGCCCGCGGCGTAGGCGACCGGCGATGCGGCCGACGGCATCTCGCTGCCATGCGCATGGCCGTGGAACAGCGCGAACAGACCGACAGCAATCATCGGCGCCCACACCGGCAAGGTCGGCGCCGCCAGCAGGATCACGCCCAGCAGCAGCACCGAACCCAGGATGCCGGCCTCGACCATGGGCAGGCGCAGGCCGCTCACCGCCAGCGCGCCGCCCACGACCATCAGCACGACGAAGGCAGCCGGCACCAGCCAGACCGCACGGCGGTCGCGGGTGGCGATGTGCGCCGCCCAGATGCCGACGCCGACCATCGCCAGCAGGTGGTCCAGCCCGCCGATCGGGTGCAGGAAGCCGACCAGCGCACCCCCCAGCTCGTGGCCGGTATGCGCCTGCGCCGCACCTGATGTGGCGGCCAGCAGCGTGGCGGCGAGGAAGATGAGACGGGTCATGGGTACTCCTGGGGTTCGATCGGTTCGTTTGTGCCGAGCCTAACGAGGGATCTGCCAATTATGGAGTCTCAATTTGCGGTGGCTGTGTCGCCGCGCCCGGGAAGGCGGCAGCCATCGCCCGCTCGGGCAGCCCCCCCTGGCGGATGATAAAGGCCGCGATGTCGGCCACGCCTTGGTTGGCCTTGAGGTTGGTGAACACGAAAGGCCGGCTACCGCGCATCTTTTTCGCGTCGCGGTCCATCACACCGAGATCGGCGCCGACCAGCGGCGCAAGGTCGATCTTGTTGATCACCAGCAGATCCGAGCGGGTGATGCCCGGCCCGCCCTTGCGTGGGATCTTGTCGCCGGCCGATACGTCGATGACGTAGATCGTGAGGTCGGCCAGTTCGGGCGAGAAGGTGGCGGCCAGATTGTCGCCGCCGGACTCGATGAACATGATCTCCAGGGCCGGAAACGTGCGGTTGAGGTCGGCCACGGCGGCGAGGTTGATCGAGGCGTCCTCGCGGATGGCGGTATGCGGACAGCCGCCGGTCTCGACGCCCACGATGCGCTCGGGCGACAGCGCGCCGGCGCGGGTCAGGAACTGCGCATCCTCGCGGGTGTAGATGTCGTTGGTGACGACGGCGATGTCGTAGGTGCTGCGCATGTGCTTGCACAGGCGCTCGACCAGCGCCGTCTTGCCGGAGCCGACCGGGCCGCCGACGCCGACGCGCAAGGGACCGTGGGTCATGGCTTCCTCCCTATTTCGGACCGCGGGCGTCCATGCCCGCATTCGCCCGTAGCGATAGCGGAGGGCGAAGACTTGTCGGCGCTGGCGCGCCGATGCGGGCGTGGACGCCCGCGGTCCGAAAAAAGCGGCGTCATGAGCGGAACAGCCTCGTGTACTGGGTTTCGTGTTGCATGGAGCACCAGTCGAGCAGCGGCGCTGCGGTACCGACGTCGTTGAGCGACTCCACCGCCAGCGCCGCGGCGACGGCGCGCTCGACCGGTGCGGCGAGCGCCGCCAGAGCGCGCTGGCCGTCGGACTGACCCAGCGGAATGGCACGCACGGCGGCCGAGCAGAGGTTGGCGGCGAAGGCATGCAGATAGCCGGTCAATGCGTCTTCGAGCGTGATGTCCTGCCAGGCCGCCGCGATCGCTACGGCCACCGGCAGCGCGCACTGCCCGTCGCGACGTGCGGCAAACGCATCGAGGCGACCGTCGGGCCAGGCCGTGCGGGTGATCGACAGGAACGATGCACCCTGCTGGCGCTGCTCGAGCGCCATCTCGGCAGTGCCGCGCCAGGCGGCGGCGAGGTCGGCAACGGCATCGAGTGCCACGTCATTGCCGGCTTGCGCCGCGCGCCAGGCGGCGGCGAACAGGGCGCCGTCGACACGACCCGTGCCATGGTCCAGCACACCGGCGATCCAGGCGATGAGCTGCTCACGATCGCGCACCAGGCCAGCCTCGATTGCTGTCTCCAGGCCATGCGAATAGCTGAAGGCGCCGATCGGGTACGACGGTGACAGCCACGCCAGCAGCCGGTAGAGCGCACCGGGGGTCATGATTGTTGGACCGCGCGCGTCCACGCGCGCCTCTTCGAGCGAAGCCTCGTTTTCGCCTGTGGCGCGTTGGTGCCGACTGTCGTCCGCTCTTCGCGTCGCTGCGAGCGAATGCGGGCGCGGCCGCCCGCGGTCCTAAGTATGCCCATGGCGGTGCGGGTGGGTGAGGTCGTGGTTGTGCTGGCCGTAAGCGCCACCTTCGGGGTTGAACGGCGCCGATACCCGGCGCACGTCGGCGCCCAAGCCGGCCAGCATGTCGACGATGACATGATCGTCGCGGATCAGCATGCGATCGCCGTCGATCTGCGTGGGCAGATGGCGGTTGCCCAGGTGCCAGGCCAGCCGTGTGAAAAGGGCCGAATCGCGGGCGCGGATTTCCACCAGCGGCTCGTCGGCGGCCTTCACCTTGACGTAGCCGCCTTCCGCCAGTGCCAGGCCGTCCCCGTCGCGCAGCACGCGCGGTTCGGGCAAGTCGAGCAGGAAGTCGGTGCCGTTGTCGCCCAGCAACCGCAGACGGCGACGATAGCGATCGTCGTAGATCAGGGTGATGGTGTCGACCTGCTCGGCCACCGCCCATGCGCCGGCACGCGCCACCGCGGTGGCGTGCTTCATGGTTGGGTCCTTTGTCATGTGCCGCTGCCTGCCGCCAGGCTGACACGATCGACGATCTGCCAGATCGTCTCGGCCAACGCACCGTCATAGCGGCCGCGCTCGTTGCGGCTGCCATTGGCCAGTGCCACGGCACAGGTGCCATCGCCCGTGCGCACCATCATGGCCGCGGTGCCCGGCATGCCCCCGCCGTGCCACCAGTTCTGCCGCCGATAGCCATGCCAGCCCCGCGTGTAGGCGACATTGGTGCGCGACGTGGCGGTCATGACGCGCAGCAACTCGGGTTGCTGAACCGGATCGGCGACACCGTCGACCCAGGTCAGGAACCGCGCGACGTCGGATGCCGAAGCAATCCAGCCGCCGTGCGAATCCATGCGTGCCACGTTCATGCCGTAGGGATCGCCATCACCGCCGGTGTGGTAGGTAACCTCGCCCGGCGCGCGCTCGGCCAGCGTATTGCCGGCGATGCGCATCGCACCGGCGCCACAGGGCGCCAGGATCTCGCGCTGCACGACATCGGCATAGGTCTCGCCGGTTACCGCCTCGATGATGCGGCCCAGCAGGCAGTAGCCGAAGTTGGAATAGACGTAGCGTCGTCCCGGCGGTTCGAGCAGCGGCTGGTGCGCCAAGGTCCAGGCGATCAGCTGGCGGTGGTTCATGCCGGGCTGCCGGAACATCGGATCGCTGCCGTCGTTGCGCCAACCGCCCACGGCATGGGTCAGCAAATGCTCGACCGTGATATCGGCCACGAAGCGCGGCAGCGGCCGGCCGTCGTGGAGCCGGCGCAGGACGCCGAGCGGACCGAAGACCTTGTTATCGGCACGCAGGCGGCGGCGCTCGATCAGCTGCGCGACCGCCACCGCGGTGATCGGCTTGGCCAGGCTGGCGATGCGAAAGAGATGCATCGGCTGCACGGCCTCGCCGGTGTCGGGGTCGGCGATGCCGAAACCTTGCGCGTAGAGTACCTGTCCATGCCGCGCCAGCGCAATGGACAGGCCGGGGAACGCACCCAGCGCCGCCATCGCCCGGCGGTCAATCGCCGCGATCGTCGATGGATCGAGGATGGGTTCAGGGGGCATGGGTCAATCTTACCGTCTCCCCGCCTGCGCGGGGAGACGGGTTCATCAAAACAGGAAGTAGCGCTGCGCCATGGGAAGCACGGTGGCGGGCTCGCAGGTGAGCAGTTCGCCGTCGGCGCGCACCTCGTAGGTCTCGGGATTGACCTCGATGCGCGGCAGTGCGTTGTTGTGGATCATGTGCTGCTTGCCCACGGCGCGCGTGCCCTGAACCGGCAACAGGGTGCGCTGCAGGCCCCAGGTCTGTGCCAGCTTGCCGGCGATCGCCGCCGCCGACGTGAACAGCACCGCGCTCTGGATGCGATTGCGGCCGTGCGCGGCAAACATCGGGCGATAATGCACCGGCTGCGGCGTCGGGATCGAGGCGTTGGGATCCCCCATCGGCGCCGCCGCGATCGAACCGCACTTCAGGATCAGATCGGGTTTCACGCCGAAAAAGGCGGGCGACCAGATCACCAGATCGGCGAGCTTGCCGACCTCGATCGAGCCGACGTAACGGCCGATGCCCTGCGCCAGCGCGACGTTGATGGTGTATTTCGCGATGTAGCGCTTGGCCCGGAAGTTGTCGTTGTCGCCCTGCTCCTCGCGCAGGCGGCCGCGCTGCTTCTTCATCTTGTCGGCGGTCTGCCAGGTCCGGATCACCACCTCGCCGACGCGGCCCATGGCCTGGCTGTCGGACGACATCATGCTGAAGGCACCCATGTCGTGCAGGATGTCCTCGGCGGCGATGGTCTCGCGCCGGATGCGGCTCTCGGCGAACGCCACGTCCTCGGGGATCTTGGGATCGAGGTGGTGGCACACCATCAGCATGTCGAGATGCTCGTCGGCGGTGTTGACCGTGTAGGGCATCGTCGGGTTGGTCGACGACGGCAGCACGTTGGGCAAGCCGCAGACCTTGATAATATCGGGCGCGTGGCCACCGCCGGCACCTTCGGTGTGGAAGGTGTGGATGGTACGGTTGCGGAAGGCCGCGATCGAGGATTCGACGAAGCCCGACTCGTTGAGCGTATCGGTGTGGATCGCCACCTGCACGTCGAACCGGTCGGCCACCGTGAGGCAGTTGTCGATGGCGGCCGGCGTCGTGCCCCAATCCTCGTGCAGCTTCAGCCCGCAGGCGCCGCCGTTGATCTGCTCCTCCAGCGGCGCCGGCAGGCTCGCATTGCCCTTGCCGAAGAAGCCGAGATTCATCGGGAAGTCCTCGGCCGCCTGCAGCATGCGCGCGAGGTGCCACGGACCCGGCGTGCAGGTCGTCGCCAAGGTGCCGTGCGCCGGGCCGGTGCCGCCACCCATCATGGTGGTGACTCCACTCATCAGCGCTTCCTCGATCTGCTGCGGCGCGATGAAATGGATATGGGCGTCGATGCCGCCTGCCGTCACGATCTTGCCCTCGCCCGCGATCACCTCGGTGCCGGGGCCGATGATGATGGTGACGTTGGGCTGGATGTCGGGGTTGCCGGCCTTGCCGATGCCGACGATGCGGCCGTCGGTGATGCCGATGTCGGCCTTAACGATGCCCCAGTAATCGATGATCAGCGCGTTGGTGATCACGGTGTCGACGGCGCCCTGCGCGCGCGTGCGCTGGCTCTGGCCCATGCCGTCGCGGATCACCTTGCCGCCGCCGAACTTCACCTCCTCGCCGTAGGTGGTGAAGTCGCGCTCGACCTCGATGATCAGGTCGGTGTCGGCCAGCCGCACCTTGTCGCCCACCGTGGGGCCGAACATGCCAGCGTAGGCGGCGCGCGAGATGCGGGCCGGGCTGTTGCTGGCGCCGGGCGTGAAGCTGGGCGGCGGCAGGCGGCCGCTGGTCCAGGCATTGAAGCCGAACACCACGCGCTCGCCCGACAGCGCCACGAGGTTCACCTCGCGCGTCTGTCCCGGCTCGAAGCGCACCGCGGTACCGGCGGCGATGTTCAGCCGGTAGCCCTTGGCGCGCTCGCGATCGAACTGCAGCGCCGGGTTGGTCTCGTAGAAATGGTAGTGGCTGCCGACCTGGATCGGCCGGTCGCCGGTGTTGGCGACGGAGAGCGTCAGCGTATCGCGCTGCTCGTTGAGCACGATCTCGCCGTCGCGCGGCATGACCTCGCCGGGTTTCATATTGAGGAACTCCGTTCAGTTGGGCGCGGCCACCCCGTTGCGCGGGGGAGGGAATCACGTCGGCGGGGGATCATCCTTGGGGCGCTCGGTCGGTGGGGCATCGGGCGTGGGTTCGGCCGGCGGCTGCGGTGCCGCGGCAGCGACCGGCGGCGGCACCGGTGACGGCGAGAGCGGCAACGGCGCCTCGGGTGGCACCGGCTGCGGCGCGGCGGCGGCCACTGGTGGTGGCGGCACCGGTGACGATGGCGGCGGCGGTGGCGCGGGTATGGCGACGGGCGGCACCGCGGGAGTACCCGGCGAAGCGAAGGCATCATCAACCGGTGTCGCCGGTGCCGATACCGTTGCTGCATCGGTGCCCGCCGCAGGACGGATCGGGTTGTGCACCGTCACCAGCTTGGTGCCGTCGGGGAATGTCGCCTCGACCTGAATGTCGTGGATCATCTCGGCGATGCCGTCCATGACCTGGTCGCGCGTCAGCACCGTGGCGCCGTCACGCATCAGCGCGGCGACGCTCTTGCCGTCGCGCGCGCCCTCGACCACGAAATCGGTGATCAACGCGATCGCCTCGGGATGGTTCAGCTTCACGCCGCGCTCCAGGCGGCGGCGCGCCACGACCGCCGCCATGGCGACCAGCAGCTTGTCTTTCTCGCGCGGCGTCAGGTTCAAGATCAGGTCCTCAGGTCGTTCCCTCCCCCACGGCGTGGGGAGCAAAAAGAAGCATCAAACATGCCACACGCGGGGCAGGCGTGCGGGCAAATCCAAGCATACCGTCCGCATGTGCGCCAGCCATGACACCAGCGCGCGGCGCACGTCGAACGGTGCACCCAGGAAACGCGCCAGCAGCAGGCCGTTGACCACGGTGGCGCCCGCTTTCAGGTCCGGCGCCAGCGCGCAGGCGGCGTCGATCGCCGTGCGCGCCGCCTCGAGATGGGTCGCCGCGTCGTCGCCGACATAGACCGCCATCGCTACCGCCGGTGCGTCGCCGAAGCCCGCCGCCCCGGGCGCCGCGCCATCCAGCCGCAGGGCGTCGGCCCATGTCAGCCTGCCGTCACGGCGCACGCACCAGGCATCCAGGAGCAGGCCCGACGTGAAGCGCTCGCCGGCGGCGACGCGGCCCAGTACCACCATTTCGCATGCCAGCAGCCGGCCACCCGGGGCGACATCGACCGCGGTACGCCGGCGCAGACGGGCACCGTCGAACACGATGGTCTCCTGCGGCAACCACTCCAGGCTCGCGCCGGCCGCCACCGACAGATCGATATCGACCGTGCAGTCCAGCGCCTGCGCCGAGGCGCGGTAGATTTTCTCCGCCGCCTGGGTGGTGGCCGTCACGGTGGCGCCGGCAGCGACGCGGGCCTGCAGCCGCAGGCGGTCGCCATCGGTCAAGCCACCCGACATGGTGATGAACACGGCCTGCGGCGGATCGCCGGGTTCGCCGTCCGGAAACAGGATGCGGCAGGGCTCGCGCTGATAGAGATGGGTCAGCACGGCGCCGTCCGGCCCGGCGGTATACGCCACCTCCGCCGCGCCGTCGCCACGCTGCAGCCGGGTCAAACACCGCTCCGGAGATATTCGGCCAAAGGCCATTCGAGAGTTCCGGGAATCGACCAACTCCTTGCGTACACAGGGACCCGATCTTCGGGGAACCGCCTAACGGACAAAACTGCGTTTACCGGAAATCGACGACAGCGACCATTTCGGACAGCGGCGTCTCCCCTCGCGGTGCGCCAACGGGTACGCGTCGCGTTGATGCGCGGCTGCCGGTTTTGTGCATTACAAATTTACACCAAAAATGAGTGGGCGATCAAACAGAGCCACATTCCTGTCACTTCGATCTCTTAGGAACATCGCGTCATAGTTGATTGCGAGGCACAATGTCCCAGCGACTGGAACGTTTCATTGCCGATATTCCGCAGAAGAGCCGGCACTGGATGACCTATGTCGGGCGTCCGTATATCCGCGCCTATGATGACGCCTATGCGAAATTTCAGGCGAAGATCGCCGAGCAGCGTGCTGCCGACCTCGCGCGCGCGCAGCTTCTGATCACAGCAGTGTCGATCGCAACCGGCAGCCTGTTGATGGCAGCCTTCGCATCCAGCTCGGTGCGCACCGTGGCGGGACAGCAGGCGTTGAACTTCATCTGCAACCGCAACATGGAGCGTACGTTCAACGCCGTGCACTGGGTCGTGAGCCGGAAATGGGCGAACTTCGCCGTCGGCGAGATCCTGACCCGAGTGCAAGGAGCGCTTCAGTCGAAATTCGACGACGCGATCAAGAAAAGCATTGAGGGTAACTCCGCTCTCAGAACCGAGTCCGTCATCAACTACCTCACCCACATCGAAGATTTCATCGATATCAATGCGTCGCTGGCACACACCACTGCCGCATTGGCGCGCGATTCCGGAGCACCGACCTCGGTCAAGGACACGGTCGCGATGACGCTGGAGGCGGCGCCCTTCGCCAATCCACCGACAGCGTCGGTTGTGACCGAAGCCCGCCTGGCGCAGAAGATGGAACTATCCTTCTACATGGCCGCCATTCTGAACTCCGACTACATTCAGCAATCGACGTTCCATGGCATGGTGCGGGGCGGCGGCGTGATGACCACCGGCGCGCGCAGGGCCATCGACCAATTGCCGGATGCAAGGGACTATCCCAGACCAACCAGCCGCGCGGTGCCCAACAGGCCGGCGACGACGGAGTACCAGACGCCGAAGATCGACACGATGGGGGGCGCGATTCGCGACCGAGTCGATGAACTGCACACATCGGTATTCGGGACATCGTTCTACGGCGACGACGGCTGGTTCTATCAATCAACCCACCAGGATCTCGTGCGGGCGCAGCAGACCCTGAACCGGATCGGCAACATCATGCAGCCGCCGATGAATCCCAGGGCCTTCACGTCGTGATACTGCGACGGCAAGGGATCCGCGCCGTCGACGAAACGACCGCGATCGCCGTGTCATCTCGCTGAGAGGCGCCAGGCGTTCATGCCGGGCGCGGTTCATCCAGGATGCGGCGAGACCACAGGGAGATGCCGCCGGCAACCAGCCAGATGATGCCGGCGATCAGCTTCACGATGAAGCCGGGCTCGCTGGCGGCGACCGCCGCCAACACGAGATTCAGCGTGCCCAGGACCATGCCGACCCACCCGATCACGGTGAGCTGGCGACGGTACTTGGCGACGAACTCGGCGTGCGTTCCCTGGAAGTTCTTGCGCATCCAGCCATCGCGCACTTTGCGGGTCTCGATCGGCGTCCAGACGCAGAGCACCAGGGCAGCCACCAGCGCGATCAGTTCCAGCATATCCCCCTCCCCTAACGCATTTTTCTTCCAGCAGGATACGCTACCGGACGCCAAACGTCGAACGGCGGCCCCGCGCTCGGCAGGACCGCCGTTCTGTCGTATGCGGTGCGGGCTTACTTCGCCGCCGGCAGTTCGATGGCAATCACGGTCGCAGGCCGGGCGTCGGCAGCGGTGCCGTTCCATACGTAGCCATTCCACGCATAGCCATTCCATGCCGAGCCGTTCCAGGCATAGCCGTTGAACGCAAGACTGTTCCAGGCCACCCCATTGGGCTCGATGCCATTCAGGGCGATGCCGTTCAGCGGGATGCCGTTCAGGGCCAAGCCGTTCAAAGCCAAACCATTCGGTTCAATGCCATTGGGCTGCATGCCGGCGCTGGCGGGCTGGGCAACCGCGAGAGCGGCGGTGGCGAAGAGGGCTGCGATCAGGGTCTTGCGGAACATGGTTATCTCCCTTGTGTGATGGCCGGCGGAAAATTGCCGTCCTTTGATGGGAACACCCTATCGGGACGGCGTATCGCGCCGATGTCGTGAATGGTGCCTGTGTGTGTCGTCTGTATTGCGCGGGCACGATGGAACAGGAGGCTTCGCCACGGACCGTCTCGACCATGAAGCGGCCACAACGCACAGCAGTGTGAGCCTCGTCGATCCCGGAAGCCGCCTTGCATGCTCCACAACGAAAACGGCGGCCCCGCTTTCGGCGGGGCCGCCGTTTGTTGGGGCGCGTTGCTACTTGGCTGCCGGCAGCTCGATGGCGAT
Organism: Reyranella sp. CPCC 100927; assembly: GCF_007859315.1. GTDB lineage: Bacteria > Pseudomonadota > Alphaproteobacteria > Reyranellales > Reyranellaceae > Vineibacter. The sequence continues at coordinate 94,218 of NZ_VOHA01000021.1, read as the reverse complement.
CACAGTCGCGGGCCGCGCGTCGGCAGCTGTGCCGTTCCCGGCGCTGCCGTTCCAGGCCATCCCGTTGAACGGAATGCCGTTCAACGCCAAGCCATTCCAGGCATAGCCGTTCACCTTGGAACCGTTGATAACCTTGCCATTCAGTTCCAGGCCGTTCGGCTCGATGCCGTTCAGCGCCGTGCCATTAAAGGGGATGCCGTTGGGCTGCATGCCGGCACTAGCGGGCTGGGCAACTGCGAGAGCGGCAGTGGCGAAGAGAGCGGCGACCAGGGTCTTGCGGAACATCGGTATCTCCCTTGTGTGATGGCCGGCGGAAAATTGCCGTCCTTTGATGGGAGCACCCTACCGGGGTGCCGTATCGCGCCGATGTCGTGAGTGGCGCCTGTGTGTGTCGTCTGTATCGCATCATGTACCGGGCCTCATCCGAACGACCGATGTTGGCCCCCTGGACCGTCCCTATCATCGACATCGTTGCGTCTGGCGAGCCAGGGATCGGAGTCGGGATCACGTGGCATCGCAAGGCCTGACAACTTCGCTCGGCGTTTGGTTCGGCGTTGACGCGGCAGCCGGGAGCGCTTCGGCCACCTCGGCAAACGCGCGGTTCGCGCGCTGTTGCGCGCGTCTCATCGGCACTGGCCGATCCGATCGCTTTCAGCAGGAGACAGGCAATGCTGCGCAATCTCTCCATGGGCTGCCACGGTGACGACGTGGCGCGTTTGCAGCGGATGCTGAACGCACGCATGCCACCAACGTCTGCCTATCTCACGGTCGACCGGATCTTCGGCCCCAAGACCGACTGCGCCGTGAAGGACTACCAGAAGGTGCACCATCTCAAGCCGGACGGCATTGTGGGCCCGAGAACGCGCGATGCCTTGAATACCCGGCTGTTCCTGATCGAAGGGACGCTCTATCGCGAGATGCCGGCCGTGGCGCGCGGCGCACGCGTTGCCACCCGGACGTCGCGATTGTTGCTGGCGCAGGCCGTCTCTCCTTCCATCGGCCAATCTCAACCTGCTCTCAAACCGCCAACCCTCGCGCCGCCCGCCCCACCCACCGGGACGACGGTGTTGCAACTTCAACCTGGCATCACCGCACAGCTGCCACCGTGGATCTTTCCGCCGGGTCAGCAGCCGAACACCATCCTGCAGAGGAGCCTGCAGTTCGCCGTCGTCTACAAGGGCGGCGACCATGTGGGGCACATCGAAGCCGGCGCGTTCGTGCAGGTGTCCTCCAACAGCCAATCGAGTCCGTCCGACCCGAAGGTCAGTTTCACCGGCGGCTGGCAGTTCGTCGCCGCCGACCTGATCGCACCCTGGAAGCTGCCCTTGCTGGGATGGAAGTTCCATCCGCTGTCGCTGGTCTTTCAGCAGACCCTGGTCTTCAACGCCAGACCCGGCAGCGTCCAATTGGGCCTGAGCGTCGGGGAGCAGGCGCAGGTCGACATTCTCGGCGACCGGTTCGGTGTGGTCATCGGCGGCGCCATCGGACCAACCGCGGACTTGACGAATGCCACGATAACGCTGGGACCGAATCTCGCGATTGGCGCCGTCGGCACATTCTGATTCGCGTCATGCGATCGGGACGGACGAACGGGGTCACGCCTTCACGTCCGGATCGAAGAAGAGGCATCGCCGCCTTGCTGCGGCTCGATGCGGCCGCGGCGCTGCAGCCACAGCGCCAGCACCCAGCACAGCATCGCCCACGCGGCGCCCAGGCTCCATCCGGCCAGCACGTCGGTGGGCCAGTGCACGCCGACGAACACCCGGCTGCAGCCCACCAGCAGGGTGAGGATCACGGCCACGGCGACGAAGAACGAGCGCACCCGGCGATCGGCCTCGATGCGAGTCAACAGCGCTCCCAGGGTCAGGTAGGTGACGGCCGACAGCATGGTGTGGCCGCTGGGGAAGCTCGCCGACAACTCGATCGGCGCGCCGGGCACCAGGTCAGGCCTGATGCGGCCGAACAGAACCTTCAGGCTGTTGCTGATCGCCAAGCCGCCCAGCACGGCGACCAGCACGAAGAGCGCGGCCTGACGTTTGCGCACCAGCAGCAGGTAGGCGAGCGTGAACAGCACGATCAGGGTCAGCACGGCGACGCCGCCCAAGGCCGTGAGATCGCGCATGACGGTGGGGAGCCAAGCCGGGCCCAGCGCCACGGCCGGATCGTCGGCATGGCGCAGCGCCAGCATCACGGCGCGATCGAAGGCAGCGGTTTCGCCCTCCATCACCTCACCGGCCAGGGCCAGGAAGGCCAGCAGGCCGCCGGCAACGACCAGCAGCGCGATCAACAAGCCCAATTCGGCCTTGAGCAGGCGCCAAGCCGTCGCCGGGCCCGGCGTACGCAGGATGTTCATCCCCGGTTGATGCCGGGGCACGTAGCAGCGGTCAAGCGCAGGGAGGCTGAAAGCCGCGCGGCTGGATTGTCGCACGGTCGTGTATCAGTTTCTTCAGGATCGGGTTGCGCGTTTCCCCAAAAAAGCGACCGCGCGGCGTGGTGACGCCGCGCGGTCCGGTACCCGATGGCGGAGTGGGGTCGAGATAGACAACACCACCGGGCGCCGTTCGCGCCGACTGTTCGTGTTTGTGGTGACCGAAGCCTAGGGGATCAGGCGGCACGGTCCTTATTAAAAGTTCTAAAAAGAACGGTCAGGCGTTCATGGGGCTGCGCCGTGGCGGAATCTCGACGGTGGCGGTGGCCGATCCTTCGCCGTGGACCAGGCACGCCGTCATGTCTTCCATCATCAGCAGCACGCGCTCCATGGCATCCTGCATTTCGCCCGAAACATGGTCGGACCACACCGGGTCGGTGCCGGGAACGGTCTGGCGGCGCAGATTGTCGCGCAAGGTGTCGTTGGCCACTTTCGCCTCGCGCACCGGGTCTGTCGTCTGACCGAACATCGCAGCGTAGAGGTTAGCGACCAGGTATTCGGTGGCCGCCATGCGGATCTCCAGCTTGAACAGGCGTTCTTCCGTCGGGCTCATTGCACGTCCTCTCAAGGGGGCGCAGTGACAATGGTCTTGACGCCGCGAGGCTGCCCGCCGCGTGCTCACATCGGCGCGACCGCGGATTGGTCACAGGGGGAACTCCCGGTCGGCTGGGACGTCATAGATACAGCGACGCAAGCGCTATCGTTGGCGCAGGTGCGGCCTCGCGCGCTAAGAAGCGGCAAGCTTGTGTCGGTGGTCGCCGATTCTGCCGGGCACATCAAGGCAGTATCGCCGCCGAAATGACGTCCCTCCTTCTCCGCAAGGAACGGCAGGGAACATGATTCGGGAATAGGAATCGTCCTTGCGTGTCCGTTCGCCTGAGCGCGCGACCCAACGCGTCGCTCGGGAGTGATGCATGACCGGCTCCGTGACTGTCATTCGTGCGTCGCGAACGATTTTGACCCGCCTGCCCTGGAAAGCTCATGACTGAGCCGCGCAACGCCATCTCCGGCACGCAGACTGCTACCCCGCCACGGCTATCGCCACCCGAAGCGATGATGGTGATCGACTTCTGGTGCGAGGCCGGCCGCGAGCTCTGGTTCGCCAAGGACGCCGACTTCGATCGCAAGTTCCGCGACTACTTCCTGGGCCTGCACGAGGCCGCCGCGCGCGACGAGTGCCGCTTCTGGCTGGCAACGCCCCAGGGCGCGCTGGCACTGGTGCTGCTGCTGGATCAGTTCCCGCGCAACGCCTTCCGCGGCACGCCGCGCATGTACGCCACCGACGCGTTGGCGCGCGCCATGGCCGACACCGCCATCACCGCCGGCCATGACCACGCGGTCGAGGCCATCCTGCAGGCATTCTTCTATCTGCCGTTCGGCCACTCCGAACATCTTGCCGACCAGCAACGTGCCGTCGCCCTCTGCCGCCGTCTCGGCGAGCCCCATGCGACGCACGCGCAGCGCCACCACGACATCGTCCTGCGTTTCGGGCGATTCCCGCACCGCAATCCGATCCTGGGCCGGGCGATGCGGGATGAAGAGCAGCAATATCTGGATGAGGGCGGATATCAGGGATAGGGCCTGATCACACCACGTCGCCGAGCAGGCCTACCACTCGCCGGATATAGCCAGCGTATCACGTCTTTATCTGCCGGTCCGTGGTCTCACGGCCCCACTGACTATCCGTCGCGCGGCTCAGGTCTTTTCAAAGAAAAGCTTATCGCAACGACAACAAGATTCCGGCTTGTGCTGCAAGACGCCAGAGATCATATACGCACCTCTAAAATATGAGTGCTCACACACTTACTGCTGCGTTATCCGGGATGCTTATGTGCACGATGGCAAACTCTCCTTCTCCCGCACTGGTCGATCGCGTGGCGGACTGGCTGCGCGCCCAGGCGCTGAACGATATCGGCCTCGAGGCGGTGGTGCAGGGCAGCTGCGACCGGCTCGCTGCAGCTGGACTGCCGATCGCGCGGGTGAACCTGGTGTTCTCGGTTCTGCATCCGCTCTATCGCGCCATCGGCTTCACGTGGCGGCAAGGACAGACGCTGCAGGCACACGCCTATCCGCACGTGGCGGACGGCGCGCAGCCTGACTATTTCTATGGCACGCCCTATCACCATTTGCTGAAGCACGACGTCGATCATCTGCGCTGGCGGCTCGACAGCGACATGCCCTGCGCGTTCCCGATCCTGAACGACCTGCGCCGCGATGGCTTCAGCGACTATCTCGCCTTCGCACACAGCTTCGCCAAGGCGAAGAGCGAGGGCATGCTGGGGTCGTGGTCGACGGCGCAGACCGGTGGATTCGGCAGCGGCGAAATCGCGGCACTGCTGGCGATCCAGTATCCACTGGCGGTGGCCTGCCGCATGGCGATGCTGGGCGGCGTCGCCAAGAGCGCGCTCAGCACCTATCTCGGCAACAACGCCGGTGCCCGTGTGCTGGCCGGCCAGATCCGCCGCGGCGACGGTGAGACGACCCGCGCCGCCATTGTGTGGGGCGACCTGCGCAACTCCACACGCATGGCCGACCGGCTGGGACGGCAGGCCTACATCGACAACCTCAACGACTTCTTCGATGCCACGGCAGGCGCGGTGGCGGCAGCCGGCGGCGACATCCTGGCCTTCATCGGCGACGGGTTCCTTGGCATCTTTCCCTGCGCGCGCGGCAAGAAGGAATCGCGCATCGCCTGCCAGCGCGCGCTGGGCGCGGCGATGGCCGCGATGGCAGCGATGGGCGAGACCAACCGGCGACGCCAAGCGCAGAACAAGGCGGCGCTGGGCTATGGGCTGGCACTGCATGTCGGCAGCGTGCTGTTCGGCAATGTCGGACTGCCCGAGCGGCTGTCGTTCTCGGTGTTCGGCTCGGCCGTCAACGAGGCGGCGCGGCTGGAGACGCTGACCAAGAAATTCGCCACGCCGATCATCGCCAGCCGGTCGTTCACCGCCGACTGCGGCGGCGCCTGGGAGGCGCTGGGCCGCGAGAGCCTGCGCGGCGTCGAGGCCCCGATCACGGTGTTCAGGCCGGCGCGCATCCCGCCGGCGCAGATCGCGGCGGCGCGGCAACCGCAGGCTGCCTAGTACCGACTGTCGCTAGAGTGTGACTCGGGATCGTCATCCCGAGCGCAGCGAGGGATCTTCTGAAAGTGACGCACGGGTGCGCCTGCATCGAAAGATCCCTCGCTGCGCTCGGGATGACAGCTGTATCAGGGACACGTGATTCCGGGTACTAGCGGCGGCGAACGCACAGCGGCGCGACGCCCCGGCCTGCTCGCATGGCAGGGTCGGTGGCGGCTAGAAAGGCCTCGAGGTCACGCGGGCTTGCCCTGCATCCAGGACGCGTTCGGACTTCGCCGGATAGCGAGTCTCCAGCAGGAGCCACTCCCCGCCCTGGGTTCGCGCGCGTGAGCGCGAGACCACGGTCTGCGCCGGCCGCGGGTTCCCCGTCTGGTACCATTCCAGGACGGCGGCGGTGCCCTTGAGAGGATTGACGCCGGCGATCTTGATCCGCGGCGCCAGGTGTCGCACATGCGCCCTGAAACCAAGTTTGCCGCCAACCGCCCCTCCGGCAAACTCCATGATCGCCTGCGGGGTCAGGACAAAGTGGTTGGCCATCAGGTCACCTGCAGCCCATCGCGGTTGATGCTGACCGTGCGGTCGACCACATTGATCGAGGCGAAAGCGTGCTTGATTTCGATGCCGCCCGGTCCGATCCGGACCGTGGCCTGACCGCATTGGATCGACAGCGTATCGCCATCGCCGAAGCTGATCAGCTCGGCGAGCCGTCGCAGCTTGATATCCGTCGCCGACAGCGGCGTCGTGACGGGACTTGTCTGAGCCATGCGCGTTGCCTCCTGACAGACAAGGCGCTGGCACGATCTGTCGCCGCTTCGTCTTGCTGCAGGTACAGTTTCTGCCGGCAGCGCGCTCAAAACGGAAGCAGGCGCGGGCGGAAGTTGGCGTATTTCAGCGTCTTTTCCTGGAAATCGACGCTGGAAATCGGCCATGCGTCCGGCATGGCACAGTGCGTTAAGGCCTGTGAACGGCGCAGCCGCGCGGCAGTTGCGGCCGCCTAGCATGGCCGATCGATCGGGAGCGCGCCACAACGGTACGAGTTTCGCGACAGAGACGCGTAGGACAAAGAAGATGGCGAAGCTGCGCCCACGCGCGCACCGTCATCGCCGTGCCTTTGAATTCACGGAGACAGGCTTCCATGAGGGAGAGAAAGGCTGCCGATGATCTCTCCGCCTGACGGCACGTACCCGCCGCTCAACACGCTCAAACCGATAGCGGATGATGTGTGGGTCGTTGACGGACCGGTGATCCGCTTCGGGCTGCCGGGGCTGCGCATGGGGTTTCCCACCCGCATGACGGTGATCCGCCTCGCCGACCGCGGCCTGTTCGTCCATTCGCCGACGCCACTGGTCGACCCGCTGCGTACCGAGATCAACCGTATCGGCATGGTGCGCTGGATCGTGGGGCCCAACACCATCCACTACTGGTGGATCCCGCAGTGGCGAACGGCGTTCGCCGATGCCGCGGTCTACCTGGCGCCGGGCATCTGCCGCCGTGCCGGCCGCCACATCGACTTCGACACGCTGCAGCTCGAGGCGGCCGACGGCTATCCATGGGACGACGCCATCGCGACCGTGCCCATGACCGGCAGCATTACGAGCGAGGCCGCGTTCTTCCACCACGCCAGCGCCACGCTGCTGCTGACCGACCTGATCGAAAACTTCGAGCCGCAGCGTCTGCACAGCATCTGGGCGCGCTGGCTGACCCGGCTGGGCGGCGCGCAGGATCCACACGGCAGCATGCCGCGCGACATGCGGTGGACATACCGGCATCATCTGCCGGCGCTCAAGGCGGCGGTGGAACGCATGATCGGCTGGGATCCGGTGCGCATCATCCTGGCGCACGGACGCTGGTACGATCGCGACGGCGCTGCCGAATTGCGCCGCGCGTTCGCGTGGCTGCTTCACTGAAAGTAATGGTGCAAGGCCCGCCTCCCGCGCTGCGGGAGGAATTGGGGCCGGTCCTTTCCGCGCGCACGACGCGAGTTGGAATCGCGAGATTTTTCCTGGATGATGAGGTGAGGTGGCTGGTGTCGCCATCGGCCCTACCGGGAGGTTTCTTGGCGCGTGAAATCGGCCGTAAGCTCCGTCTGACGGCAGCGTTCCTCGGTGTCGCATCACGCAAGGAGCTCGCGCGCGCGTTCCACCGCGTCAATGCCGCCACGGCCTTCGACGTCGACCGCGCACACAAATGGCTGCAAGGCCGCGCCAACCCGCGCGAGCCACAGGTCTACGACGACTGGGCCAAGCTGCTCGACCTGGGACGATCAGCGCAATGGATCGCCGACTGCGACAGCGAGGCCTTCCTCGATGCGATCTGCACCCGTCACGCACGCGATCCCGACGCGCTACGCCGGCAGGTCGATGACGCGGCCGTGCTGCCAAGCCCGCAGGCAGACCGCGGTCCGCCGCTGATCGGCACCTATGCCTGCTACCGCCATGCCCTGTCGCCCTACTTCCGCGGACGGCTGGTGCGCGGTGAAATGACGATTGCCGCCGCACCGGGGCAGTCGCGACTGCCGGCGACGTGGCAGGAAACCCTGGCGACGGGGCGCCGCCTTCGTTTCGAAGGCCATGCGACGCTGAAGCGTGAATTGCATATCGACGTCGACGATACCGCCAGCGACGCGCATACGGTGTTCTGCCTGTTCCCGCCAACGCCGCTGGGCAGCGTGCTGGCAGGATTCATGCTGTGCGCGCCGCTGCTCGGCCCGGAGATCCAGCCCTCGATCACACGCATCGCGATGGTCCGGCTTCCGGCGGCGAGCGCACGGCTGCGGGATATCCCCGGCGTCATGGAACCGCAGGAGTCAGTGGCCGCGGACCTGATGTCGTTCGGCATGCCGATCGCCGAGCCGGCATTGGTCGACCACCGCATCATGGCGTTCCTGGGCGGCGGCCATGGCGGTGGACTCGATCAACTCGACAACGCCGCTTACCGGTCGCTGGCGGAGATCCTGGACCGCAGCTGGCTGCTGTCCGCGGCCGGCACGATCGACCCAACACCCGCCAAGCGGAGCCCGGCGGTGTTTCTGGCCGAACGGCGCGCACGCGGCAGATAGGCGGCGAACACAACGCGCGCGTCCGGTCCGGCACGGACGCGACGACCTCAGGCGACCTGCGGCACCACCGGGGCGGGCACGGCCAGCAGGGGCTTGCCGCGTTGATCAAGCGGTTCCCGGAAGCGCTCCGGCGACCGTGCACGCATGAATTCCACGGCTGGATAGTACTTGCGTCCCTCGTTGCTCGGCCAGGGCCAGAACACCTTCACGGAACTCAGGTCGACGCCGTTCGCCGACAGTCGCAGCATGACCCGGAACATCTCCTCGAAGCCGGCCCGATAGTGGCCGGTCTTGTTCGAGATCACCACCAGCCGTCCCTGGTCGACGGCCCACTCGCCGGCGCCCATCACCGGCAGGCCGCCGAGGAAGGAGGAATGTTGGAAGGACCCGACCACGTGACTGGCGCAATAGAAGTGCCGCTCGACCGAGCAAACCCAGATCGCATGCCCCCGACCGGAGAAGTGGGTGGTCATGCCGCCGGTGTGCACCAGATCGCCGGATTCGGCCCAACGGAACACGCCGCCGACAATGTCGACGCGGTACTCCTCGCGCTCCTCCGGCGAGAGGTAGGTGACGCGCTGCGCCAGGGCCGGGTCGTTCTGGTGCTTCGGCACGAAGCTCTTTTCCAGCCACACCTCGAACGGGCTGGCGCTGTTAGCCTGCTGCCATTGCGTCACGGCACCCTGGAGCGCGTGGATCGGTCGATGTTGCGGGTCGAAGAATTCCGGCCAAGCATACGGATCCAGGATCTTCGTCCGCACGCTCCTGTATTCCTCGGGCCCGAGCAAGGCGTTCACCTTGGCCATCGCCGTCGCCCAGTTGGCGCGCGCCTGATCGGCGGCCTGATGCGGCGGCGCCGGCGGCGCTGCCGGTTGCTGTTGCTGCGTTTTGAACCCCGCCCTGGGCTGCCTGTTCAGAAGCAGTGCATCCAATCCGTCGTTGTATCGACGCTGCTGCATGTTGGGCCGGGCTGATTGCTGCCACACCGGCCGCGGCGGCGCACCGGCCTGATCATTGTACACATGCGGCTGCTGCGGGGCCTGATCATAGTAAAGGTGCGGCTGCTGGGCTTTTTGCTTCCGCTCGGCGGCAAGCCGGTCAAGCTCGGCGCAATGCCGGGTCCATTCCCGCCGAGCCATATCGGCGAGCGCCTTGACTCCTGCCGTCTTCTTGCTGGGAACGTGGCGCTTCTTGTCCACGAAGCGGTTCGCGACATCCATGATCTTCCTGGTGATATCCCGTCGGTCCTCCAGGCGCATGGTCGAGTCGAGGCCTTCGTAGAGGGCCAGCAGCGCGTCCATCTGCTGGATGAGGAGGTTGCTCCTCTTCGCCTTCAGGCCTCCAGACGTGCTCGCCTTGAACTGGGCCAGCGTCATCATGCGCCGATACTCCCCTGGCTGTCCGCGCCCGGCCCCTGCGGCGATGCGCCGGCGCAAACTGACACGCGCTCCTTTGAGCCAAGGTTCGCCGCGGGGGAATATCCGGCGATTGGCAGGCGCTGGATTTCGCTGTCTTTTCCTGGAAGATGGGTGGAAATCGGTTGTCGTGGCGGCGCCGCACAAGCCTACGGTCGCGCGGCCGCAGGCGACACGACCGGTTTCCCGAAGGCGCCTGTTGCGCCTACGACGTGCGGCGCAACAGGCGGCCGGGGCGGGCGCCGGTGTCGGTGCCGCGCTCCTGCGTGATGGCGCCGCCGACGACGACGGCGTCGATGCCCTGGGCCTTCTGCACCAGGCGGCGGGCGCCGCCGGGCAGGTCGCGCTCGACCACCGGCAGCAGCGGCTTCACCGACTTCTCGTCGAACACCACGATGTCGGCGGCCATGCCAGGGCGCAGCAGGCCGCGATCGCGCAGATCCCAGGCCGAGGCGATATCGAACGTCATCTTGCGCACCGCCTGCTCCAGCGTGAAAGCGCCGCGCTGGCGCACCCAGTAGTTCAGCATATGGGTCTGCAGCGAGGAGCCCATCTCCTGCGCCACATGGGCGCCGGAGTCCGAGAACGTGGCGAGCGTGCGCGGATGCTGCAGCAGGCCCAGCACCTCGTCGGGCCGTTCGTTCACCAGCGGCTGCACGAAGACCTGATCTTCATTGGATGCCATCAGGTCGAGCATCGCCTCGACCGGGTGCGTGTTCCGCGTGCGCGCCAGCGCCGCCACCGATGGTTCGTCCCAGTCGACGCCGGTGAGCGCGAAGAGATTGTCGTAGTCGGGCTTGCGCGGGTCGGTGGTGGCCGCGCCACCGCCCTGGAAGACGTTGTCGCGCGGCTTCATGCGCGCCTCGGCCGCCACCAGGTCACGCCTTGTATCGGGGTCGGCGAAGCGCCGTCGCTGTTCAGCGATGGGCAGCGATCGCACCGCCTGCCACGCCGGCAGCACATCGAAAGGCAGATAGGACTTGGGCGAGAAGATCGCGTTGATGGAGCGCGTCGTGGTCTGGCCCCAGACGCGGCCGCCGGCGGCCGCAACATCGTCGAGCCATTCGGTCTGGTATTGCCACGGGTTGGGCGCCTCGCCCTGGCGTGTCGAGATGGTGCCGAACATCACGGGCCGAGCGATGGCGAGCGCAAGTCCGCGCAGCAGGTCGAGGAAGGCACGCTGGCGGGCGCCCGAGGTGGTGTCGGGTGCGATCTGGAAAATGCCGGCGTCTTCTTCGGCCAGCACGGCGGCGATACGCTCGACCTCGCGCCAGTCGGCGATGCGGCTGGCCACCGGCACGTCGCCCGGCGCGGTGTGGGTGGGCGAGCGCGAGGTCGAGAAGCCCATGGCACCCGCAGCCAACGCCTCGCGCACCAGGACGCGCATGCGCTCGATGTCGTCGTCGGTCGCCTTCTCGGTCATGGCGCGGCGGCCCATGACATACATGCGGATCGCCGAGTGACCGATATAGGCACCGTAGTTGATGGCCTTGGGGAAGCTGTCGATGGCGTCGAGATATTGCGGGAAGCTTTCCCAGCGCCAGTCGACGCCGGCCATGATGGCTTCCGTCGGAATGTCCTCGACGGCGGTGAGGCAGCGCGCGAACCACTCACGCTCGTCGGCCTTGCAGGGGGCGAGCGCAAAGCCGCAATTGCCCATCACCACCGACGTGACGCCATGCCAGCACGAGCATGATCCCAGCGGGTCCCACGCCACCTGCGCGTCCATGTGGGTGTGGCCGTCGATAAAGCCCGGCGCGACGATCAGCCCGTCAGCGTCCAGCACACGCTGCGCCGGCGCCTTGATGCGACCGATGCCGACGATGCGATCGCCGGCGACGGCGACATCGGCGCGAAAGCGCGGGCCGCCGGAACCGTCGACCACGGTGCCACCGCGGATGATGAGATCGAGCGTCATGGTGCTTCCTCGTATCTGCCGGTTGGTTTGGTCCGATGATAGGGCCACCCAGGCGGTGTGCAAGGCAGCCGCACGGCAGGGACCTGTTTGGCGGAACGCCACAGGCCTCACCGCGGGCGTGAACCTTCCTCTTCCGACCCCTACCCGCCCTGCGATGCCACGGCGTGTCCCGACACGCCCTGAACCAGGGGCGGCCGGCTTGCCTATTGTGCCGCCGGGCTGGAGGCAGGCATGGGCGATTGCTACGTGATCAGCAACGGCGGACGTTGCTGCTATATCGAATTCGAGTCGGTACGCACCGGCGCCATCAGCACGACGCAGAACTGGCGCCAGCGGCCACCTTTCAACAAGAGCCTGCTGGAGAACATTATCGGCACCTGGTCGCACATCGCGCCGGTGCGCTCGGCCTATGGCGGCGCCAGCATCCCCGGCGGCGGCGCACTCACGGCGACGATTTTCCTGGAGGACCAGAGCCACCGCCAGATCATGCAGCTCGACCGTTTCCCGGCCGTGGGCGAGACCGCCAGCGGCGTGATCATCCGGCCCGACGGCTGGCGCGACAAAATCGTGATTGCCCGCATGGCGCCGCGGGTTAACCCGGCAAAGGCCTGGATCGGCGCCGGGTTCAAGGGCGGCGTGACCGTGGTGGCCGGCGGCAAGGAAGCGCTCATCGGCTCGCTGTGGAACCTGCACACGCCCGATCTCGGCTTCCCGTTCGCGGCAACCGCAAGCCGGTCGGGCCTGGGCCTCGGCGCCAGCGGCGGTGTCGTGCTGTGCCTGGGCTACGGCTTCGACAATCCGCAGGGCGCCTTGGGTATCGGCCTGGGCGGCTGGGACTTCAACCTCAGCCTGGGTGCGCGCTGGTCAGCCTGGCTCAAGAGCCTGCGGCTCGCCAACCCCAAGACTGCCGGCGCCCTCGCGACGTTGATCCGGGCCCTCGTTCAAGTACGCGGCTCGCAGATCAAGAGTCTCGACAGCCTGATGCAGCTGACGTCGCGCTTCGCGCACAACGAGGGCACGATCAACCTGTTCAAGAACCTGGTGGGCCTGAGCAACTTCGACGACCGCATGAAGTGCCTGATCACCTTCGATCTGCCGGCGTCGGGCGGCGTCGAAGTCAGCATCGTCTACACTGACGGCAGTGTGGTGGCGGTCGATGGGCCGTCGGCGGGCAAGTATCTGCAATCGCTGCAATCGCAACCACACGAACCGCACTACGGCGGCGGCAACCGCCCAGCCTATTGATCCGCAGCGCAGGTCTTCCTATAGTAAACCATATGGTTGATCAATAGGAGGACCGCATGACGGACCTGACCCAGGCGCCTGTCGCCACGGCCGAGATGCTGATCCGCAAACCGGTGGCGGAGGTGTTCAACGCCTTCGTCGATCCGGCCGTGACGACGCGCTTCTGGTTCACCAAGAGCAGCGGGCGGCTGGTGGCCGGACGGCCGGTGCAGTGGACCTGGGAGATGTACGGATTTGCGATGACGATCGACGTGACGGCAATCGAGCCGGACAAGCGCATCGTGATCGACGGCTTCGGCGACTCGACAGTGACATGGACGTTCACGCCGCGCGCCGATGGTACGTATGTATCGATCAGCAACAGCGGCTTCCAGGGCGACGGCGATACTCAGGTGAAAACCGCGGTCGGATCGACGGAAGGCTTCGCGTTCGTGCTGGCCGGCGCCAAGGCCTGGCTGGAGCACGGCATCACGCTGAACCTGATCGCGGACAAGTACCCTGACGGACTTGCCAAGACGTGATCATCTCCCGGGAGCGCGGGCCGGACGCACGCGCTCCTGGAGGACAATCAAGCGTCAGGCGGCTCGCCTGAAGTTGGTCTTGTGCTTCCAGATCCGGCGGGCGGCCCAGGCGTAGCTGTCGGCATTTTCCAGCCAGCGCTCGTCGGTGATGACGTTCTCGGTGCCTTTCTCAGTGCCTGCCATGGGCCGCAGCTTCTTGGTGCGGCCCGGCAGCGTAAACTCGGGCTGGTCGTTGGCCCCGATGATGCCGTACTGTTTGGCCTCTTCGAACTGGTCGCTCGGCAGTTTGGCGAAAGAGCCGTCCTTGTAGAGGACGTCCTTGGTGTTGGCGAATTTGTGCGAGCCCTCGTGCACGACGGTACGGGCAACGGTATCGGGTGGCTCGCCGTTGACGTAGCTCAGGTTGAGCTCGATATCGCCGATCGACATCTGCCACTGCTTGTGACCGAACTCGTCGGTGAAGCCGAAGGCGCGGCGGATCGGGCTGGCACCGTCGCGCTTCTTCTGCTCCAGCGCCACGCGCGCCTTGGTGGTGGCGGCCATGGTCTCGATGATGATGTTGCATTCACGCAGCGTCAGGCCGGTGCTGATGGTCTGATAGACCATGCGGATGCGATCGACACGGCTCAGATGCTTGCGTACGGCAGCCTGGTCGGCAAAGTCGATGTTGATGCGGAAGTACTTCAGCAGCGCCGGCGCAACGACCTTGACATCGGGGTCGTTGGCCGCGCCCGACAGATTGAGCCGGCAGGCGGTGTCGAAACTCGACAGCGCCCAACAGGTCGTGGACACCATCTCGCTCGCCATGTCGAGAATGCGCTTCATCTTGGTCTTGAACTGACCATCGGCAGCCAGCCGCGCGCCGTCCCCGGAGGAGACCAGCCCGTCGGATGCCAGGACCGTGAAATTGCGATGGATAAGCAGCTGCATGTCTCCCTCCGAAATCGCTCAGACGACGATTTCCTGCCGCAGCGCAGGCGGGCGCCATCTGCTGCTCATTTCGAGCCACGCGTAAGGCCCGGCGTTCGGAAGGGGCTGGATTTCCGCGTCTTTTCCTGGAAGAAACCGTCTGGAAATCTGCCGGTGGGGGTCGGCCGGATGACCAGGGGGGTATCGTGGCGCGGGAGATCGACCGCAAGCTGCGGCTGACGGCGGCATTGCTGGGCGCCGTCACGCGCAAGGACCTTGCCGCCGCGTTCCGCCGGGTCAACCCGGCGACGACGTTCGACGTCGAGCGCGCCAACAAATGGCTGCAAGGCCGCGCACGGCCGCGTGAGCGGCAGGTCTACGAGGACTGGGCCAAGCTCGTCGATCTCGGGCGTGATGGCGCCTGGATCGCCGAGTGCGACAGCGAGGCCTTCCTCGAGGCGATCTGCGCCCGCCATCAGCGCGACCCCGGCCCGCTGCGGCGGCAGGCCGACGGTGCCGAGGGGCCATCAAACCTGCATCACGAGCAGGACCTGTCGCTGGCCGGCAGCTACGCCTGCTACTCGCACGCGTGGTCGCCGTACTTCCGCGGCCAGCTGATCCGCGGATCGCTCGCGATCGCGCCGGCACAGCGGCTGTCGGCCAGCTACACGGAGACCCTGCCGACGGGACGGCTGCAGGTGGATGGCCCGATCACGCTCAGCAAGCGCGCCATGCTGATGGACCTGCGCGAGCCCGGCGGCACGCAGTTCCTGTTCTGCCTGTTTCCCCCGACACCGCCGGCGAGCGTGCTGGCCGGTTTCATGTGCGGCGCGACCGTCATCGGACCGCATTCCCAGCCCTCGGTGACGCGCATCGCCATGGTCCGCCTGCCGGCGGCAAGCGCGCGGCTGCGCAATAGCGATGCGTACCTTCCACTGGAGGGGTCGGTGGCCAGCGACCTGGCGGCGCAGGCGGTACCGGTCGCCGATCCCGAGCTGGTCGACCGGCAGATGCAGGCGTTCCTGGTTGGCGGCCAGGGCGGCGGCCTCGACCAGATCGGGGCGGACGCTTACGCCGCGCTGCAGGAGGTGTTCGACCGCACGTGGCTGGCCGCTGCCGCATCTCCTTTCCCCGCGAGCGGGGAGAGGAAGGGACCCATGCCGTAGGCATGGGCTCTCACGAGCGAGGGGTGACAGCAGTCTATGTCGCGCGCACGCGGCTCTGGCCGCCGAGTGCGACGGTCACGGGCTCGCCCTTCTCAGTCAGGCCGACGCTGGTTGACAGCAGCAGCGGCTTACCCATGGCCTTGACCCTGACGGATGGCATGGCCCAGTCCGCGAAGACACAAGGTTTTGGACCATAGACCGGGTTGATGTTCGGACAACGCACGATGATGGACCGTCCAGAAACCAGGGCCGGCGAACCCATGACCTGAACGCGCGTGGCAGCGAGCGGGTGCGTCAGCATACCGCCATGCCGGCACATGGTGATGGACCGGTTCGTCAATATGAGACCCGCTGGCATTACCTGACCTCGAGCGCGCCGTTGTTGATATCGACGGCCATGCCCGACAGCTTGATCGAGGTCGCACCGCTGCTGAGCACGATCTCGCCGCGGGATGCGATTTCGACGCCCCTTGAACTGATTTCGATCTCGGTGGGGCCGATCTTGATCGTGAGCGACTCGCCGCCTCGCCCCACTTTGATGATCTTGGTCAGCGCAATCACCGCCGCGACGGTTGTTGCATCGAGGCTGGGTCCAGGGGGAGAAAGCGGCGCCATCCTTGGGATTCCTTCAGCAATGCGTGGCTACGGGCTATCCGGATCAGTCCGGAACGCGCGCAGGTTTGCGCCTGGACACCGCCGCACGGAAGGCCACCCGTGTGGAAGGCAACTGATTTCCATTGCATTTCCTGGAAGCGCAAAATGGAAATGGTTTTGTGGATCGACGCGCTGACGCCGAGCCAGCCTGATTTCCACCGCTTTTCCTGGAAATCCCAAATGGAAAATGGTAGTCGCACCACCGTCGCCTTGGGGGAAACGGTGGCGCGCGATATCGACCAAAAGCTACGCCTGACGGCCGCGCTGATCGGCGCCGTCACACGCAAGGACCTTGCGGCAGCGTTTCGCCGCGTCAACGCATCGACGCCGTTCGATCTCGACCGTGCCCATAAGTGGCTGCAGGGACGGGCCCAGCCGCGCGAGCTGCAGGTCTATGAGGATTGGGTCAAGCTGCTCGATATCGACTGCTCCGCCCAATGGGTCGCCGATTGTGACAGCGACGCCTTCCTGGCCGCGATCTGCGCCCGCCATCAGTGCGATCCCTACGCGCTGCGCCGTCGCATCGAAGGCAACAACCCGCCCATCGCCAAGGCCAACAGCCTGGTGCTGGCCGGCACCTATGTCTGCTACACGCACGCCTGGTCGCCCTATTTCCGCGGCCGGCTGGTGCGCAGCGAGCTGTCGATTGGCGCGGCGCCGAAGTTGGCGGTGCACTTCGGGTGCGTCCTGCCGACCGGCCGTATCGAGCTCGACGGGGCGGCCACCTTCAGCCGGCGCGCCATGCACATCGATGTGCGCGAGCCGGCGGAAGGCACCCAGATGGCCTTCTACCTGTTTTCGCCGATGCCGCCGGCGAGCGTCCTGGCCGGCTTCCTGTTCGGCTCGACCTTCCTCGGCCCGGACGACCAACCGTCGGTGACGCGCATCGTCATGGTGCGGCTGCCGTCCAGCAACGCGCACTTGCGCGAGACCGAGGCCTTCATGCCGCCGAACACGTCGGTCGCCGCGGACCTCGCGGCGATGGGCGTGCCGATGACCGATCCCACGGCGATCGACCAGCACATGAGCGATTTCATGAATGCCGGCAACGGCGGCGGCGTCGACCAGATCGCCACCTCGGCCTACCGCGCGCTGGTGGCGGTGTTCGATCGCAGCTGGCTGAGCACCGCGAGCAGCACGGGGCCCTACCCGGCGCTGCCCGGCACCGTGCCGGTGGGCAACGCGGCGCAGTGATCGAAGATGGCGCCGGGACGAGTGAACCACACCTTGTCGCGCTGCGGATGATTCACGATGTGGCGTAGCGCCTCGCGCAGCGCGCGCAGGCGATAGGGCTGGCCGAAGATCATGGTGTGCAGTTCGATGCCGCACACCAGCGGCTGCCTCGCCGACTGGCGCAGCATCTCCTCGAACTGGCCGATGATGAAGGCGCAGAACTGCTCGGGCGTGTGATGGCGCACGATGATCTGCGGCGAGTCGTTGATCTCCAGTGAATACGGCACCGACATCAGGCGGCCGGCGCGTGTGCGCAGCCAGATCGGCTGGTCATCGCAGGGCCAGTCCATCAGGAAGTCGAAGCCCGCTTCCTTCAAGAGGTCGGGTGTCACATGGCTCTGCGACATCCATGGCCCCATCCAGCCGCGCGGGCGCTGGCCGGTCTTCTCCGTGATCTGGTCGCGCACGTAGGCGATGAGGCGGGCCTCGTCGGCTTCCCACATCTGGCCCTGGCGCTCGGCATTGGTACGGCCATGGCCGATGAACTCGTCGCCACGCTTGACGATAGGCGCGATGATGTCAGGCGCATAGTCGAACACCGTGGTGTTCACCAGGTGGCAGGCCGGCAGCGCCAGTTCGTCGAGCAGCTCCAGCAGGCGCCAGACGCCGACCCGGTTGCCGTAGTCGCGCCAGGCAAAGGTGCGCGGGTCGGGCGACGGCAGTTCGGTCGACAGCGCATGGCCGATGCCGCCGGTATAGGCGAAATGCTCGATGTTGAGCGCCACGTGCACGGCCAGTCGCTTGCCGTCGGGCCACGAATAGTCCGGCCGATTGACGATCGGCGAATAGTCATAGCGCCCATGATGCGGAATGCGCAGCATCGTATTTCCTCCTCCAGGACTTTGCGCGCCAGCCTAGCGCCGCTGTCGTCGCACGCGAAGAAGAGAAGATTCACCACAGAGGCACAGAGGACACAGAGGAGAATGGTGTCGTCTTCGCTGGGAGCGCGCCACTCCAGTGGCGCATCGGCGCGCAGCGCCAAATCATGCGTCGGTCCTTCGGGCACCGGCGAACGCGAGGCATTCGCCGGAGGTGCGCCACCGAGCGTGGCGCGCTCCCGGCAAATCTTTCTCTGTGTCTCTGTGGTGAATCTTTTCTTCTGGCGCAGATGCGGGTGCGGTGCTGGTCTTTGCGATCCCGTATGCTTATCTAGCGACCAGGACGATATCGAGGTTTGCATGCCACAGGACCAGCCTACGGCGATCCATCGCCAGGACTACCGGCCGCCGGATTACCGTATCGAGACGGTCGATCTCGAGTTCGACCTCGAGCCGTCAGCAACGCGGGTCAAGGCGCGGCTGGCGATCACGGCGGCGTACGATGGTGGCGCAGTGCGGCCGCTGGTGCTGCATGGCGATGCACTGGAACTCATGAGCGTGGCGCTTGATGGGCGCGTGCTGGGTGCGGGCGACTACGCGCTCACCGACAAAAGCCTCACCATCGCCAAGCCGCCGGCGACGTTCACGCTCGATATCGAGACCCGGATCAATCCGGCAGCCAACACGCAGCTGTCGGGGCTCTACGTCTCCAATAATGTGTTCTGCACCCAGTGCGAGGCCGAGGGTTTCCGGCGTATCACGTATTTCCTCGACCGGCCCGACGTGATGGCGGTCTATCGCACCACCATCCGCGCCGACCGCGCGCAGTATCCGGTGCTGTTGTCCAACGGCAACCTGGTCGAGCAGCGCGACATCGAGGGCGGCCGCCACATGGCGGTGTGGCACGACCCCTTCCCCAAGCCCAGCTACCTGTTCGCGCTGGTGGCGGGCGATCTCGCCTGCAACGAGGACCATTTCACGACGCGCTCAGGACGCGACGTGACGCTGCGCATCTTCGTCGAGCACGGCAAGGTCGAGCGCACCGGCTACGCCATGGACTGCCTGAAACGCTCGATGCGCTGGGATGAGGAGCGTTTCGGCCTGGAGTACGATCTTGACCTGTTCAACATCGTCGCGGTCAGCGACTTCAACATGGGGGCGATGGAGAACAAGAGCCTCAACGTCTTCAACGACCGCTACATCCTGGCCGATCCGCAGACCGCCACCGACGCCGACTACGCCGGCATCGAGACCGTGGTGTCGCACGAGTATTTCCACAACTGGACCGGCGATCGCATCACCTGCCGCGACTGGTTCCAGCTGAGCCTCAAGGAGGGGCTGACGGTATTCCGCGACCACGAATTCTCGTCGGACCAGCGTTCGCGGCCCGTAACCCGCATCCAGAACGTGCGCGCCCTGCGGGCACGGCAGTTCCCCGAGGACGGCGGGCCGCTGGCGCATCCGGTGCGGCCGGACTCCTACATCGAGATCAACAACTTCTACACCGCCACCATCTACGAAAAGGGTGCCGAGCTGATCGGCATGATGCAGACGGTGCTGGGCCGCGATGGCTTCCGCAAGGGCATGGACCTCTACGTGCAGCGCCACGACGGCCAGGCCGTCACCTGCGATGACTTCGCCGCCGCGATGGCCGATGCCAACGGCGTCGATCTGGGCCAGTTCAAGCTGTGGTACAGCCAGGCCGGTACGCCCGAGCTCACGATCGAGGGCAAATATGACGCGCGTGATGGCAGCTACGCGCTGTCGGTGGCGCAGCGTTGTCCGCCGACGCCGGGCCAGCCCGACAAGCAGCCGATGCACATCCCGCTGGCGGTCGGCCTGCTCGATGCCCAGGGCCGCGACATCCGCCTGCAGCTCGACGGCGAGGATACATCGGCGGCCACGCCGGGCCGCGTGCTGGCGGTGACGGCGCCGCAGCAGACATTCCGCTTCCGCAATGTGCCCGAGCCCAGGGCGCTGTCGGTCAATCGCGGTTTCTCGGCGCCGGTGAACATTACCCTCAAACAGAGCGGCGCCGAGCGCGCTTTCCTGATGGGCCACGATTCGGATCCCGTCGCGCGCTGGGAGGCAGGCCAGCAGTTCGCCACCGATTTGATGCTCAAGCGCGTCGACGAGATCCAGCGCCACGCCGTGAGCGCCTACGATCCCGCCTTCGCTGAGGCGATCGGCCAGATCCTGCGCGACGATGGGCTGGAGAAGGCGTTCGCCGCCGAGGCGATCGCACTGCCGGGCGCGGACTACCTCGCCGAGCGCATGGCGGTCGTCGATGTCGAGGCGATCCATGCCGCACGCGAGGCGCTGCGCGTCACAATCGCCCAGGCCTTGCGCCGGGATCTCGGACGCATATTCGACGCCAACACCAGCGGCGCGCCATTCTCGCCCGACGCCGAGTCCGCCGGCCGCCGTGCGCTGCGCAACGCGGTGCTGAGCTATCAGGCGGCGCTGGCTGCGGACGACCCTGGTGTGGCGCCGCACCTGCTCGACCTCTACCGCGCCGCCGACAATATGACCGATCGCATGGCGGCGCTGCGGCTGCTGGTCGATGTCGCGGGGTCCGAGCGCCAGGCGGCGCTCGATGATTTCTACGAGCGCTATCGCGATGACCCATTGGTGGTCGACAAGTGGCTGTCGCTGCAGGCGGTGTCGGCGCTGCCCGACACGTTGGATCGCGTGAAGGCACTGCTGGGCCATCCGGCGTTCGCGATGGAAAAGCCCAACAAGGTGCGGGCGCTGATCGGCGCCTTCACCGCCAGCAATCCGCTGCGCTACCACGCCGCCGATGGCTCGGGCTATGCCTTCCACGCCGAGCGCACCCTGGCGCTCGATCCCATCAACCCGCAGGTGGCGGCACGCCTGCTGGCACCGCTGGGCCGCTGGCAGCGCTTCGATGCGGCGCGGCAGGCGAAGATGAAAGCCGAACTGCAGCGCATCCTCGCTGCCCCCAAGCTGTCGCCCGACGTCTACGAGATCGCCTCGAAGTCGCTGGCGTAGCACGTTCCTTCTCCCCGCCGACGCGGGCAGAAGGAATCTGCTTCACGCCAGCACCTTCACCGCGTCGAGCGTGACGGCATAGTCGGGGTGCCCGCCGGTCATGGCACGGGGGATGCGGCCCGAGTTCGGTACACCAACCTGCGCGGCGAGCCTGTCGGCATGAGCACGGAAGTTGGGGTTGGCCTGCTCGCCGTAGAGCGTGAAGGTCGCCCGCCCGGCCCGGCGCGCCAGGGTCGCGGCACTCCAGAGCATGTAGCGATGCGCGGCGCGGGCATCGGCCAGGGTCGGCGACGGGCCAACCAGGATGATGGCCGTGACACGATAGATGATGTCGCCGTCATGGGCGGTCTCGATGCGCGCCAGCAGGCTGCCGGGGGCGCCATAAGGCCCGACTCGGGCGCTGGGCGGATTGCCGCCGACGCCGGTCGGGCGGACAGGAGGCGGCTTGGCCATCGGTCATCTCCAGCGACGTGCGCACTCACCTTTGTGAACATTACACGGCGGCCAACGCCTCTATTCCCGCTGCTTTTCGCGCGCGACTCATGTAAGAACTTTTCACATGTGGTCACGCGACAATCCCGGCGGCCGGCGCGGCTACCATCACGGCAATCTGCGCGAGGCGCTGATCCGGGCCGCGCTCGACCTGATCGGACAGAAAGGGCCGGCCGGCTTCACCTTCGCCGACGCCGCGCGCATGGCCGGCGTCAGTTCGGCGGCGCCCTATCGGCACTATCGCGACCGCGAGGCGCTGCTGGCCGACGTGGCCCATCGTGGCTTCGAATTGTTCGAGGCGACCTTGCAACAGGCCTGGAACGGCGGCCGCCCCGAACCCTTCAAGGCGTTCGAGAATATCGGCCGCGCCTTTCTCGCCTTCGCGCGGCGCGAGCCCGCCTACTATGCCGCCATGTTCGAAGCTGGCGTGGCACTCGATGCGACACCCGAATTGCGCCAGGCCGCCGACGCGGCTTTCGCCGTGTTGCGCTCGGCATCGGAGACGCTGTGCGCGCCGCTGCCGCGCGAGAGCCGGCCGCCGGCGCTGATGATGAGCCTGCACGTATGGGCGCTGTCGCACGGCATCGCCTCGCTGTTCGCACGCGCCGATGCCGGCCGGCGCAGCCTGCCGATGGCGCCTGAGGACCTGCTGGAGGCCGGTGTGCTGGTCTATCTGCGCGGCCTGGGCTTGGCCGGCGGTCCCGCCGACGGACGCTAGATTTTTCGATTGCAGTGCCTTGACAGGCGCGCGTCGACCGCCAAATATGTGAATGTTAATTACATTAACATGAGGAGCCTGTCCGATGGGCGTAACCGCGGCTCTCGACAACCTCAGCAAGCCCGCCTGGGCCGGCCTGCTGGTCCTGAGCTTCATTCTGTTCTGGCCGGTCGGGGCCGCACTCCTGGCCTATCTGATTTGGAGTCGACGCATGAATTGCTGGAAACACCGCGCACCCCGCTGGCATGAGCAGCAACGCAACGCCGGCATGAGCGGCTGGTACCGCGGCCACTACCGCTCCAGCGGCAACGCCGCCTTCGACGAGTACCGCGACGAGACGTTGCGCCGCCTCGAAGAGGAGCAGAAGGAGTTCCGCGACTTCCTCGAGCGCCTGCGCCACGCCAAGGACAAGTTCGAATTCGACCAGTTCATGGCCGAGCGCCGCCGTCAGCAGCCGCCGAGCCCGCCGTCGGACCAGACGCCGCCCGAGCCGCAGCAGGCCTGATCCAGGCCCGCCGCTGAAACCGCCGCGCATCGTGACCCCGCCCATCGGAGCCCGCGATGCCGGCGCCCCGCAAAGCCCGTGCCCTAGGCCTGCATCACGTCGCACTCGACGTCGATGACATCGACCGGGCGCTGGCCTTCTACGGCCGACTGTTCGAGTTCACGCTGCTCGACAAGACCGACGTCTCGGCCTTTCTCGATCTCAGCAATCAGTTCATCGTGCTGCAGAAGAGCCCGGCGCCGCGCAGCAACTGCCAGATCGGGCTGGTGGTCGACGACCGCACCGCCGTCCTGCGCGCCCTGGCCGATGCCGGCGTCACGCCGGTCCCCGGACACCTCGTGCACTTCGTCGATCCCTGGGGCAATCGCGTGCGGCTGATCTGCTACGACTGATGACTGTCCTCTCCCGCCAGCGGGAGAGGAAGGGGCCCATCGCGTCAGCGATGGGAAGGTGAGGGGCCACGCACGAGGAATCTCGTTCCGAGGCCCTCACCCGATGAGCGCTGCGCGCTCATCGACCTCTCCCGCTTGCGGGAGAGGTCGCGGCATCGTATTGCGCCGCCTGCTCGGTGTTGGATTGGCGGAACAGCGCCACCGCCTTTTCGTGGAACGCGCGCTCGGCGTCACCGTAATCGACCACCGGCCGCGGCTCGTCGTCGAAGTGCCCGTGGCGGTCGGTGCCGCGCACCAGCATCGCGGTCAATCGCGTGGTGCTGCGGCAGCGCACATGCGCCGGGATATAGCTGATGCCCAGTCCGACCCGGCGATAGTCGGTATTGTTGGGGCCCGAGCGATGCATCAGATATGTGTGATGTAATGACATCTGGCCGGCGTTCACCGCCATGAAGTCGGTGCGCGGCTGATCGGGCACGGCGCTCATGGTCTGGCCGCGCGAGAGCAGGTTGTGCGGCGACGGGTCGACATGATGGAGATGCTGGCCCTTCTTATGGGAGCCTGGGATCACCTCCATGCAACCGGCTGCAATCGGTGCGTCCGACAACGCCACCCACGCGGTGACGTGCTCCGTCGGTTCGAGGCCGAAGTAGGTCGCGTCCTGATGCCAGGGCACGAACGCCGCATCGTGCGCGTTCTTGGGCCATACCGAGAGATGGAACAGGCGGATGTCGGGCCCGATCAGATCCTCGACGGCATCCAGCACTGCGGGATGATGCACGATCGCATCGACCCAGGTGAACAGCAGGTGCGGCTTGAAGTTGTGGCCCTTGCCGAGTTGGAAGCCGTGCCCCTGCTCGAACGCCTCGAGCGCCGCGCCGTAGGCCAGCGCCTGGTCGCGCGGGAACACGTCGATCGGATGAACGTAGCCGTCGCGCTCGTACCGGTCGATCTGCGCCTGCGTGAGCTTCCTGGCCATCGCGCCCTCCGCCTTGCATCGACGGAGCGATCCTAGCGCAAGCCGGCACCGTCGCGGAACCATCGTTGCGGAAATCTCACGTGCATGGCTGATCTGCCGCCAGGCGATGCGCTCAGCGCACGCGGGTCCAGATCTCGGAGCGGCCGAGCAGGGGAATCCCGACGTAACCGCGGAGGCGCAGCGTGCCGTTGGCCTGCAACGCAATGTTGGCGCGATATACTTTGCCGTCCTCGGCATTGTAGACGCTGCCGTCCTCGAAGCTGTTGGGCTCGCGCGTCGGCTTGAAGTCGTAGAGAAACACCATGCCGAGGATCTGGCGGCTGCGCAGCGCCGGATCGGGATTGTGAACGTCGAAGAGATCCTCCGGTGCCACCGGCTCGTCGTCGGGACCCGTCGGGTCGATCAGCTTCACCAGCCGGCCGCATACCGGCCCGCGCCCCTGCTCGGCACAGGAATAGAGTTCCACGTGTGCGCTTTGCTCCTGGGTGAGCCAGACCCCATAAACGGAAGACTCATCGCTCTGCGCCAACGTGACAGCAACGCGTGCCATCACGCCCGCCGCGGCGATGACGCCACACACAGCATGTTGCGCCGGCGTGCGCTTGCCGGTCATCGCGCCCTCCGCTTCCATCGACAGCGCGATTCTAGTGCATTTGCGCTCGACAACAACCGTATCGCCACAGCGGCGGTCAGGCGGTCTCTTCAGGCCGCGTTCCAGGGGACTGCTGCTCGCCATCGCCCGCGACGACGGGAATGCTCGCCTTCACCTGTTCGACGAAGTGCTTGTTCACGGCGAGATCGCGCAAGGCGCGTTTCAACAATGTCGCCAGATGGGGCTTCAGGCATTCGTACGCGGGAGTCGGATCGAGCGCCTTCGCGGCGATGAACAAGGCGACTGCAAAAATGAAATCCTGCTCGGGCAGATAGCCGGAGCGCCCAGAGCGCCAGCCCTGCATTACACCGTCGTGGATGGCTTCGTAGTCATAGACCGCGTTGGCCATGAACACGCCGAAGCCGAGATAGACGGCGGTCAGATCGGTGAGGAATTCGTGCTCCTCGTCGGTGCAGGGTGGCGCCGTGGAAGCCATCGCCAGCAGATAGTGCGCGACTTCGTGTGCCAGGGTCGCAATCAGGCGCTCGGGGTTGGCAATCAAGGTCGATTCATATGAGATCTGTACGACATCGTCGGTGACGGAGAACGTACCTCGAGCGTACTTCTCAGAAACCGGAGCCCAGCGCGCCATGGATGCCGCATGCAGTACGGCCGGATCCTGATCCGGCACGAGTTCAACCGGCCACTCGGCCATTCCACAGTAGTCTTTGACCTGTTTGAAAATGCGCAGAGCCCTGGCGTGTCCCTCTTCCCCATCGACGGGAAAAAAGCCCGGCTTAGGGAGGACCAGGACCGCATCGGCAAAGGCATTGTTACCGCCGAAGGTCGCCACCAGCCATGTGAAATTGTCGACATGCCACCGCGCGGTGTCATCATCGACGATCGGCTTGCGCTTGAACGGCCACATGCTCGCGCCCGCAAGAGGGGGCGCCATTCTAGGGTGAGGGTCGCGCGAAGGAAATCCCGGGAGCGCGGACCTCGGGCCCGCGCTCCCTTTCCGCTCTTCTGCTCTACTGCTGATGGCCAACCGCTTTCTCGGGCAGCTTGTAGCCCTTGGCGAGCAGCAGCTTCTCGAGCTGCGGGATGGCCTCGGCGACGCGGCCGGTGCTGCAATCCGTCTCGGCCGCCATGGTCGACATGCTGGGTGTCGAGTCACCCAGGAAGCGGTTGTAGATGCCGCTCAGCTGATTGCAGTAGGCGACATCGTCGGCTCTTGTTGTCGCGCTGCTCTGCGAAAAGGCCGGCCCGCCTGCGATGCCCACGCCCAGTACGAGCGCGCCGATGGTGATGATACGGTGATACTGCATGATTCCTCCGGACGGAGTCGGTGCTGCGACTCCGTCCGGCATGGGGCGTCATGAGTCTGGTTGAAGCCTGACCGCCGTCTGCAATCCCTGCATCGCGGCGATGTTTCACGAAATCGCGAGTGTCAGGCCGCCATCAGAACGTGTAGCTCACGACCAGACCCGACGTGACGTTGTTGCGATTGCCGCGGTCCTTCACGATCGGGCTCTTGGCGGCGTCGCCCAGCAGCAGCTGGTAGCTGGCAAAACCGGTGAGCGCCCAGCGCTGGCTGAGCGAATAGGTCAGCGATACGTCAAGTCCGAAATCTTTGAAACCCGAGCCGGCCTTGAACGGCCGCAAGCCGGAGCGCAGCGAGTCCGAGCCCGAGATACCGAAGCGATTCGACATATAGTTGCTGCTGGCCCACGTCACCGACACACCGGCGCCGAGCGACAGGTCCGCGGTGAGCGGCACCGAGCCATGGGCACGCGGCGTGATCAGGAAGCCGTTGCCGTGCAGCACGTCGTAGGTTGCCCGCACCTCCAGCACACGCTCCGCGTCGGGCCGGCCGGAGAAGTCGTAGCCGATGACGAAGCCGGCCTGCAGGCCGCTCTCCGGCCGCCGCAACCGCTTGACCGCGCGATCATCGACATGGCGATAGGACGTGTTGAACGACGCCACGACGCCCATGCGCCAATGGTCGTCGGGAATCAGGTTGGACTCGAAACCGGGGCCGGCGATCTGAACGTAGGTCGCCGGATGATAGAGGTTGGAAAAGCGCAGAAAGCCTGCCGGCCAGATGCGGTAGTCGTTCGAGCCGTCGTAGTCCGGCGTCATCGCGACGCCCAGCCCGACCGTAAAACTCGTGCCGCCTTGTGATCGCGATGTCGGATCGGCGGCGTATCCCGGGCTGCTCGCAAGCATGCCAAGGGCAACGCCAGCGACAGTGACGCGGTACGACAACATCATACTCTCCTGAATGGGATCATCGTGCCAGGCGCGCAGCGCAGTGCGCGCGACGACGCGGACGATCGATGGCAACTAAGTCGCGATCGTGGCGGCATGCGCACAAAGCGATAGCGTGGGACGAAAAAAACGCAGCGCGCGCATGGTCCAATCTACGATCAGGCTCGAGGGGGCACGTCGTCGCGGCGGCACAACCACAGGCTGCCCGTGCAACGTCGCATCGTGTGCGGCAAAGGTTGCCGCAACGTGTCGAGCGCACAGTGAACGGCGAAGATTGCGCGAGCATTGCGGGGAGAACCATCTGAGGGTTGATCCCTGCCCCGCCAGAGAAAAAGTCACGGCATCAACGGCAAGTCGCGGAAGCGGCGACCGCTGGCGGCGAAGAGCGCGTTGGCCAGCGCCGGCGCCACGGGCGGCAAACCCGGCTCGCCCAGACCACCCCAGGCGCCATCGCTTCTGACGAAGTGCACCTCGATGCGCGGCGGCGTGCGGGCCAGGGTCAGCAATCGATAGTCTGTGAAGTTGCGCTGCACGACAACGCCACGCTCGATGGTGATGCGCTCGGCAATGGCGGCGCTCAGGCCCATCACGATGGCGCCTTCGACCTGTTGCGTGGCCGTGTCGGGATGACAGACATCGCCGCAGTCCACGGCCGCAACCACGCGATGCACGATGGGTGTGCCGTCGGCGCCGAGCGCAGCTTCGATCACCTGCGCCACGACCGAACCATAGCTTTCGATCAGCGCGATGCCACGGCCGATGCCTGCCGGCAGCGCGCTGCCCCAGTTCGCCTTGGCCGCCGCCGTTTCCAGCACGATACGTGCGCGCGATCCCACCGGCAGCAGGTCGCGGCGATAGACGAACGGATCGCGGCCGGCAGCGTGCGCCAGTTCGTCGATGAAGCTCTCGATCCAGAAGCCGTGCTGGGTGTGGTTCACGCTGCGCCAGGAGCCGAGCCGCACATGGTGGCGGCTGTCGACGGCGCGGAACGACTGGTGCGCGATCGCGTAGGGGATGTGGAACGACTCGACCCGCGAGGGCACGCCGTCGATGTAGGCCTGCGACCACGCGATCGGCTTGCCGTCGGCGCCGAGCGCGGCCTGCAGCCGCGTCGCAACCTGCGGCCGGTACGTGCCTTGCGCAAAATCCTCCTCGCGGCTCCAGATCATCTGCACCGGCAGCGGCGCGACCTTGCGAGCCAGCGCAATTGCCTGCGCGAAGTAGAAACCGGTCGCGCCGTTGGCGCCGCCACGGCGGCCGAACGAACCGCCCAGCGGCATGGGCATGAAGGTCACGTCATCGGCCGACAGGCCCGACAGACGCATGATCTCGCGCTTGGCCGCCAGCGGTGCCTGATCGCCGGCCCACAGCGTGAGCTTGCCGTCCTTGAACTGCGCCGTGGCGTTTACTGGCTCCATGGCCGCATGATGCAGGAACGGCACCCGGTAGGCCGCCGCAACCACCTTCTCGCGCGCAACGTCTTTCAGCGCCTGGGCCGGATCGCCGATCTTGCGACGCACGGCACCGTCGCTGCCGTCGAGCGCGCGCTGAAACTGCGCGTCCAGCCGCGCGCTGGTAACCGTGTCGTTGCCGCCGTCCGAGAAGCGCGGCCGTAGCGCGGCAAGCCCGCGTCGCGCCTGCCAGTAGCCGCGGGCAATCACCGCCACGGCACTTTCCAGCGGCACGACGTGCTCGACGTCCTTGATCGCCAGCGCCGGCGCCGGATCGACCTCGACCAGTTTGCCGCCATGCACCGGCGCCGACATCACGGCGGCGTAGCGCATGTCGGGCAGCCGCACATCGATGCCGTACGTCTGCGCGCCCGTCACCTTGGCCGGAATGTCCAGCCGCGGCACCGAGGTGCCGATCAGCCTGTAGTCCTGGCGCAGCTTCAGCGGCGGATGGCTCGACAGGTCGAGCGCGGCAGCCGACGCCGCGAGCTCGCCATAACGCAGCGACCGGCCGGTACGCACATGCGTGATCACACCGGCGGCCACCGTCAGTTCGCGCGGCGTCACCTCCCAGCGCGATGCCGCGGCCTGGAGCAGCACCTGACGCGCCGCGGCACCCATGATGCGCATGCCGACCTGGCCGGTGATACGCACTGCCGTGGAACCGCCGGTGAGTTGCAGATTGAGAAAGCGCGCTGCCTCGGTGAAGGTGGCATCCACCGCACCGTCGAGGAACGACGGCACGCGCCATCCCTGCATGATCCAGCCCTTGGCCAGGAAGCCGTTGGCGAACGCCTTCTCGGGTGGTGCCTGTTCGGTCCGCACCTTGGACCAGTCGACATCGAGTTCCTCGGCCAGCATCATGGCCAACGCCGTGTGCGTGCCCTGCCCCATATCGATATGCGGGACATAGACAGTGACGGTGTCGTCAGCGGCGATCTTCACCCAGCCGCCGATCAGGCTTTCGCCCGGGCGCGTCACCAGGGCCGCGGCCTGCGCCGCGACGCTGTCGGTCCAGGCTCGGTAACCGATCACCAGGCCGCCGCCGACAACGGCGGTGCCGATCAGCAGGGTTCGGCGCTTCATGGCCGGTGCTCTTGCGCCCACTCGCGCCGGTCGTCGTGCACGACGCGCACAAGCCGCTGGACTGCCGCATCGCGCGGGCCGGCGAGATCGCGCGCGAAGCGGCGGCGACGCTGACGCGCCCGCACATGCTCGCGCGCATGCTCTACCCAGGCCGCAGCGGCATCGCGTGGCGAATGAAGGGCGGCGCTCAAGCATTTCATGGCGGATCTCCTAAGCTGTCTCGGCGAGCGCACGGATGGCGCGGCGCACACGCGGATAGGTGCCGCAACGGCAGAGATTGGTGATCGCCGCGTCGATCTCGGCGTCGGTCGGCTTGGATGTGTGCTTCAGCAGCGCCGCCGTCGTCATGATCATGCCGGACTGGCAGTAGCCGCATTGCGGCACCTGCACCGCGACCCAGGCCCGCTGCACCGGGTGCAACTCACCGGCCGGCAGACCGGCACTGGCCGGCAACCCTTCGATGGTGACGATCGCGGCGCCGGCGGCAGCGGAGACCGGCAGGCTGCACGCGCGCACGGCCGCGCCATCGACATGCACCGTGCAGGCACCGCACGCAGCGACGCCGCAGCCGTATTTCACGCCCGTGAGGCCCAGCGTCTCGCGCAGCACCCACAGCAATGGCATCTCGGGATCGACATCGACCGCGTGGGTCGCGCCGTTGACCTTGAGGGTAATCATACTATCCCTAATATGTTCAATGAACACTAATCATTGAACATTTAAATCAGCCACCGTCGGATTTCAATCGCGTAACCGCGACCGGAACCCCGGCGGCGATCAGATTCTTGTGAGGGCGGTCCGTCAGAGGTGCAGCACGGCCTTGCCGGTAAAGCGGCGGGCCATCAGTTGGGCGGCGACGTCGGCGATCTCGGTCCACGGCGCCTCGATCGCGATCTCCGGCTGAAGCTTGCCGTCGGCAATCAACCGCGCCAGGCGGGCAAGCCCGATACTGGCGGGCTCCGCCTGAAATTCCTGCCCCAGGAAGAGGCCATACAGGCGGGTGCCGCCGCCGCGGTAGAACTGACCGGCGTCGAATGTCGTCTCGCCCGACAGCGAGGCGCCGAACAGTACGCAGGTGCCTCCCGACGTCAGCATGCCCAACGCTGCCGCCAGCGATGGCCCGCCAACCGACTCGAGGATGAGATCGAATGGCCCCTGCCCTGCCGCTGCGCCGGCGTGCGGCCCGATGGCAACGGCGTCAGCGCCCAGGCGGCGCACCAGCGCCTCGTCCTTGGCATCACGAATCGCCGCCACCACATGCGCGCCCGACAGTCGCGCGAGTTGCAGCGCGAAGGAGCCGACGCCGCCGGTAGCGCCGCCGATCAGCACCGGCCGGCCCAGCAGCGAGCCGCCCTTGGCCAGCGCATGCAGCGCGGTCAGCCCCGCCACCGGCAGAGTCGCGGCCTGCGCGATACTGACGCCGTCGGGCAAGGTCGCCAGTGCCGCCGTCGGCACGGCGGCGAACTCGGCCCACGCGCCCATCGGCAGCATGCCCACGACGCGGGCGCCGGCCCGCGGCCCGGTACCATCCGCCGCGGCGCGTTCGACCGTGCCGGCGAGATCCCAACCCGGCCGCCAGCCGTCAGCGGCGCCATTCAGCGCATTGCGCGTCTCGCCGCGATTGAGCGAGATCGCCGCTACCCGCACCAGCGCCTGCGATGGCCCTGGCTGCGGCGCCGCGACCTGACGCAGCGCCAACTTGCCGGCGACGCCGCCATCGACGACGACAGCACGCATTTGCTGTGACGGTGCCTGGGTCATCAGCGTCCTCCCAATACTAATCAACGTTCAGTGTTCGTTGAACATTATGATCGCTGGCAGCTGAATTCAAGATGAGAACGAGACTGTTTGTGGTCACTGCAAGGTTGCCCCTAAACTCCCGCGATGACCGATCACAAAGTTCTGCCGCTGCCGCCCAGCCTCTACGCCGACACCGCCGTCCCGCCAGCGACGACACCGCCGCTCGACAGTGACCGCACTGCGTCGGTCGCCATCATCGGTGGCGGCTTCACGGGCTTGTCGACGGCGCTGCATCTGGCCGAGCAAGGCGTGGAGGCGGTGGTGCTGGAGGCCCAGCAGCCGGGCTGGGGTGCGTCGGGCAATAACGGCGGCCAGCTCAATCCCGGGCTCAAGTTCGATCCTGACACCATCGAGGCGACGTTCGGCCCTGATCTCGGCGGCCGCATGATCGCGTTCGCCTACGATACGCCCAACGTGGCGCACGACATCATCCGTCGCCACGGTATCGCCTGCGAGGCGCGACAGAACGGCACGCTGCGCGCGGCCTATCACAGCAAGAGCGCCGCCGGCGTCGAGAGCACGGCGCAGCAGTGCCTCCGCCGCGGCATGCCGGTCGAGTTCCTCGATCGCGACACCATCCAACGCATGACGGGCACCGACCGCTATGTCGCCGCCATGCTCGACCGCCGCGGCGGCGACGTTCATCCGCTGAGCTATGCGCGCGGCCTGGCGCAGGCGGCGATCAAAGCAGGCGCCGCGGTGCACGGCCAGACGCCGGTGCTGTCGGTACGGCGCGACAGCGGCCGCTGGCACGTCCAGACACCGCGCGCCACGGTGCACGCCGACAAGATCCTGATCGCAACCAACGGCTTCACCGACGACCTGTGGCCCGACCTGCGGCGCACCATCGTGCCGGTGTTCAGCGCGATTACCGCCACCGAACCGCTGCCCGATGCCGTGGCGCGCGCGATCATGCCGACTCGCCCGGTGCTGTACGAGAGCGGCAATATCACGGTCTACTACCGCATCGACAGCGGCAACCGCCTGCTGATGGGCGGCCGCGGGCCGATGCGACCGATCCGCGATGCCGCCGAGATCAGCTACCTCACGCGCTACGCGGCGCGACTATGGCCGACGCTGAGCGGCATCCGCTGGACGCATGCCTGGAACAGCCAGCTGGCGATGACGGCCGATCATTATCCGCATGTGCATGAACCCGGGCCTGGCGTGCTGGCCTATCTCGGCTGCAACGGGCGCGGCGTGGCGCTGGCCTCGTCGATGGGCCGGCAACTGGCGCGGCGGCTGATTGGCGGCGACAGCGCCACGATCGACCTGCCGATCACCACGCCCAAGACCATCGCGCTGCATGCGCTGTGGCCGGTCGCGGTCAAGAGCGTCGTGGTCTGGGGCCGCCTGCGCGACCGTTTGGGACTCTGATCTCTCCCCGGAGGGGAGAGGTTTATCGCTTCGGGTTCTCGAGCCCGCGCACGAGGGTTTCGACCAGGGTGTCGATCAGCTGCTTGCGGTCGGCCCAGGGGAACTCGGGCCGCGCGATCAGCAACGCGGCCAACCCATGGCAGGCGACCCAGATGGTCTGCGTGGCCACGTTCACGTCGATGCGCCGCACGACACCGGCCTCGACCAGGCGCGCGACCTGTTCGCGAAACGCCAGATAGGCCTGCAGACCGGGACCCTGCGTCTCGAAAGGCTGGTCGAGGTCCTTGTTCTGCGGCGATTTCAGCATGGCATGGCTCACCATGAAGGTGAGCTGATATTCGTCCGGGTTCTCCAGGGCGAACGCGACGTAACCGGCGATCAGGCGGCGCAGCAGGCCCAGATCCAAGCGCGTACCGGCGACGGTGTCACGAAATCGCCGGGCGAGCTCCTGGAAGGTGGCCGTGCACAGCGCTTCGAGGATCTCTTCCTTGCTCTTGAAGTAGACGTAGAGCCCGGTCTGCGACAGCCCGACCCGCTCGGCCAGCTTGCGCGTGGTGACGGTTTCGTACCCCTCCGAAACGAACAGCGCCTTGGCGGCGGCCAGAATCTCGCCGTGACGTTCATGGCCCAGGCCGCGCGGCTTGCGTCGCCGGGGGATGGGTGTCGACCGCCGCCGTGGCGGCGTTTTGGTTGTCGCGCGCAGACTCGCCATTCTGTTTTCGATGCCCCAATTTGTATTATTGATACTAATCGTTGAACACTAATGTACGTCCTGCGCCGGCCGGCGTCCATCGGCCGTCTCGCATCGCAGCAAAGGCTGAGGAGTCGAGCCAGCCTGGTGATCGACATGACGGAAGGCGCTGTCAGAAGAACACTGTCAGGTTCTTGGCAAGCAACACGTTCTGGTCGAGGATGATCTCGCGCCGCGCCAGCTTCCAGGCGCCGTCAATCAGGCGCAGAGTGTCGTTGCGCTTGCCGACAAAGAAGTACGTCTCGTATTCGACCCGGTTCTGGTAGACCAGGAAGCGGCTGCGCACCTTGAGTTCGCGCGGCGCGTCGGCCGACGGCAGCGCATCGAGCAGCTGCACGTTGCTCACCATGTGACAGACGCGCGACAGCGGCTCCTCGGCCCAGTGCACGCCCGTCATGATCTGCTCGCAGCGTTTCGTGAGTGTCCATTTGTCCTCGTCGAACCAGCCGATGTCACGGCCTTCGCGCGTATTCTCGCGCGCCGCGTGCTCACCGGCCTTCACATTGCGCCGCATCGGCATGACATAAGCGAGATCGTCGGCCAGCAGGTCGAGCCACTCGCTGAAGCGGCGCTGGTCGAGCAGTTCGGCCTCCTCGTAGAGAAATTCCTCGGCCGCGTCCTTCAGGGCATAGAACGTCAGATTGCGCGTCAGGCGTGGCTTGGCGACACTATCGTTCATGTTCACAGCCTCCTTCAGCGCGCGTCAGCCAGGGGCGGAATGGGTCCGCCCTGATGGGCGAAGCAGCCGACATCGATCACGGTGCCCGAAATCGTCGTCGCCTCATCCGACAACAGGAAGGCCACGGCGTTCGCGACGTCCTCGCCGGTCGCCACCCGCCCCGCGGCCGTGCCCGACACACTGCGGCTGGTGAACCGCTCTACATCACCACCGACGCGGCCGACACTCATGCCGGTGACGATGCCGCCGCCGCCGGGCACCACGGTGTTGACCCGAATGCGCTGATGGAAATGGTCGTAAGCCAGCGCCGCACTCAGCGCGAACAGCCCGCCCTTGCTGGCGCTGTAGGCGGCCATGTTCGGCTTGCCCCAGCCGGCGCCTGAGCCGATGTTGACGATCGACCCGCCACCCTGGCGGATCAGGTGGGGCAGCACGGCACGGCAGCAGAGATAGGCGCCCTTCAGGTTCACATCGATGATGCGGTCCCACACATCCTCCGCTGTGTCGAGCACCGTGCCCAGCGGACCGATGGCGGCGTTGTTGACCAGCGCATCGACATGGCCATGGCGGGCGATGGTGCCATCGACCAGCGCATTGACGTCGGCCGCCTTCGAGACGTCGGCTTCCAGCACATCGGCCTGCAAGCCCTGGGTTTCCAGTTCGGCGCGCAGCAGGGCGTTGCCACCGGCGGCGGAGCTCGACAACTGCGGCGCGTCGAGCCCGAAGGCGACCACCCGGAAGCCGCGCCGTGCCAGGAGGACGCTGATCGCCTTGCCGATGCCGAACGTGCCACCGCTGACGATGGCGACGCGCCCGACACTCATTCCGCTGCCGCCCGCCGCGGTGCGCCGTCGCGGCCACCCATCAGCACATCCCAGTCGCGGCCGGCCAGGTAGTCGGCCCAGCGGGCATAGAAGCGGCGCGAGTTCTCCTCGGTGACCTGCACGCTGACATGGCCGGGCACCGGGTCACCCTCTTTCCAGGCGCCCATCGACTGCTGGTAGTTCATCGGATAGCGCCGCGCGATCACGCCGCGCGCGCCTGCCGTGGCGTAGTTCCAGTTCTCCATATCGTCCTGCTCGGTCATACCGGCAGGGCCCGAGTAGCGCATGTAGAAGTGCCGCATCAGGTCCTTCACCGCAGCGGGCGCATCCTTGTCGATCAGGAAGATGCGCCACACCTCGGTCGACTCAGGGCCATGCGGATGCCACATGCAGATCGAGCGCGGCTGGCGGCCGTGATAGGAGCTGTTGGGGAAGATGGTGCCGACGAACGGCAGCAGGCGGGATTTCTCACCGAGCTTGCGCTGGCGCTCCTCGTAGCAGTAGCGGAAATAGGCCTCGATCTCGGGGTCGTCCTTGAACGCCTCGGCATAGGGCAGCATCGAGGGTTGGATGGCGCTGTGGATGCCATGTCCGGCCGGGAAGCTCACCCAGACATGCTGGGCGCCCTTGAGCTCGTCATCGCGACGGCCCTTCATGCCCGACTTGGCGCTGGGGCCGATGCCGATCAGGTCGACCGAGCGGTGGCTGGGGTTGTGGTAGGTGTCGCCGGCGAAGTTCTCGGCCGGCAGCTTCCAATTACAGGGGATGATCCATTTGTGGACGCCGAGGAAGGCCTCGGAGCCGCCCTCGCGCCCGTCGCGACAATCGAGCGCCAGATCGAGGTGCTCCTTGGCATCACCGAGATAGGTCAGGAACGGCGGCGCATCCTTGTCCCACGTCGCCCAGATCGTACCCTTGTAGTTGGCCAGCTGCGCCACCTCGATCAGCGACCACTGCCCGCGATCCATGCCGGCATAGAGCGTATCGTACTGGGGCACGCCCACCAGCTTGCCGTCGGTGGCGTAGCTCCAATGGTGGTAGGGGCATGTGAAGTGCGTGGTGTTGCCCTCGTCGTAGAGGCAGACCTTCATGCCGCGGTGTCGGCAGGTGTTGAGGAAGACGTGGATCTGGCCGGTCTTGTCACGGCACAGGATCACCGACTCGGCGCCCATGCGTGAGATGAAGTAGTCACCCGGGTTGGGGATCAGGCTCTCGTGGCCAACGAACAGCCAGGCGCGCGTGAAGACGGTCTCCAATTCCTGCTGGAAGACGTCCTTGTTGACGAACACCTCGCGGCTGATCAGGCCGTTGCGCGTATCGACCAGATGATCGTAGTCCGTGCGCGCCATATCCGCTTCCTCCACCGTTTGTTGCCGTGATGATACGCCGGTTGCCCGGATTCATGAACCCGGCGGCTGCGCGGCAGGTCTGCGCCGCCGGCAGCCACTCCCAAATGGGAATATCGCGCCGCGCGGCCGTGCGGCATCTCGTGGCGCGCACCGGGACCGGAGACGATCGTGCTTCATCTCAAGCCTTATCCCATCAAGATCAGCGGCTCGACGCTCGATGAGGATTTCCGGGCGGTGGTCAACGCGATCAGCCCTTTTCTCAGCGCCGATCGCAAGGAGTGGTTGATCCGGCGGTCGAACAAGCTCGACTACGTCAACGATAACAGGCCGATAGCCAAGCTCTATGAGGAACATGTCCGGGTGCTGCTGCAGGCCCATATCCTGCCGACCGAAATCGGTGCCGCGCTGTTCAAGCTGCTGCCCAAGGACATGACGATCTGGATCGTTCGCTTCGATGATCTGGCCCAGGCGTCGTTTGGCGTATGCAATGCCATCACCAGCCAGATGACGAGCCGGCTCAGCGACGGCGTGCGCATCCTGTTCTCGCCCGAGACCTGGGCCTATACGGCGTGCGGCAAGCTGCCAGGCTACCGCGCCGACGAAACGCTGCTGCATGAGATGGTCCATGCCGTGCGCCTGGCGCGCTTCGGCTTTGAGGGCACCAACCATGACCCCCTGCGCATGAACAAGGACCACGAGGAATTTCTCGCCGTCCAGATGACCAACGTCTATCGCTCGGAAAAGAAGGCCAAGTTGTTCAACCACGCCTACATGACGAGCGCGCTGGGTACCCAGGCGGAGGTCGAGCGCACGCTGGCGTCAATGGACTTCGTGACCGCGCTCGAGTCCTTTTCGGACGATCCGTTCGTCGCCGCAGTCGCCGCGATCAACACGCCGTTCAACCCCTTCCGCGACCTGACGCGCCTGAAGGACCAGGCGCGTTTGAACCAACAGCCCCGCCCCAACCAGCCGCAGCGCCCGCAGGTCCAGCAGCGCCGGTAATCGGGACGTTGGGCGACGGCACGGAGAGATCGATGGCAACACCACTGGTCCGCCCGCAGGGCGTCTTTGCAAACCCGCCGCAGGCCCGTGTCGGCGCCTTTGGACGCCCCGGCGGCCTGATGGCGTATATCGACACCGACGCAACCGGCTATACCCGCTACTACATCAACGCGATCGTTCTCAGTGGCCCGGATAACCAGGCCCAGGCGATCCGCAAGGCGCGCGATGCCCATCGCTACATGATCGCCAGTGCCGCGGCGCTGGCGAACCACAGAGGGTGGCCGACCTTCAAGTTCTACGGCTGGCAAGCCAATACCAACTTCCAGGCGCACGCCAACAAGCTCGCCGCGCGGGTCGGCGCCATGGGCTCGGGTGTCGCGATCGGACTCGACTACGAGGTGATCCTCCACACGTCCAAGGTGCTGGCCGAGAACTACCCGTTGGGGTGAGCACGCGATCGCGCAAGCACCGACGGTGTCGGCGCCGCCGGTGAATCTCTTGCTGTAAGCGCCGCTGTGCCTCGCTACTCTCCGGGCCGCACATCCGGAGGAAGCACCATGCAGGAGCGCACGATCGGCGCCGTGAAGGTTACGCGGATCGAGGAAATGATGGGGCCGGGCTTTCCCGCCGCGCAGTTCTTTCCCGAGTTCGATGCCGAGACCTTCAAGGCGCAGGAACACTGGCTGGCCCCGCGCTACTACGATCCGCCCAGCGGCAAGCTGGTGGCCAGCATCCACAGCTGGCTGGTGCAGACCGAGCACCACACGATCCTGATCGACACCTGCAGCGGCAATCACAAACCGCGGCCGGGCATGCCGCGTTTCGACATGCTGAACTCGCCCTGGCTCGAGCGGCTGGCCGCCGCCGGCGTGCAACCGGAAGCTGTCGACTTCGTGATGTGCACGCATCTGCACGTCGATCATGTCGGC
Organism: Reyranella sp. CPCC 100927; assembly: GCF_007859315.1. Taxonomy (GTDB): domain Bacteria; phylum Pseudomonadota; class Alphaproteobacteria; order Reyranellales; family Reyranellaceae; genus Vineibacter. The sequence goes on along the minus strand of NZ_VOHA01000021.1, from coordinate 55,564 downwards.
TGGAACACCCGGCTGGACAACGGGCGCTGGGTGCCGACGTTTCCCAACGCCCGTTACCTGATGTCGCGCACCGACCATCAGCACTGGGAAACCGTCGCCCGCAACCCCGAGGCGGCCGCCTTCGAACGCAACACCTACAACGACTCCGTCCTGCCGGTGGTCGAACAGGGCAAGTCGGTGCTGGTCGACGACGGCCATGCCTGCGACGACTGCCTGACGGTGCGCGCCGCCGACGGCCATACGCCGGGCCATGTGCGGGTCGACCTCGCTTCCCGGGACCGCCGCGCGGTGTTCTCCGGCGATGCATTGCACAACCCGGTACAAGTACCGCTGTGGCGCTGGAACAGCGCGTTCTGTACCGATCGCGACCAGGCGCGCCGCACGCGTCACGGCATCCTGGCGCACTGCGCCGAGACCGGCGCACTGCTGATGCCGGCTCACTTCGGCACGCCGCACGCGGCACGTATCAAAGCCAAGGGCGATGCCTTCGAACTCGATTGGGACTGGGAAGGGCGGTGATACGTGGAATCGCTGGTCGCTGATACAGGCTGTCATCCCGAGCGCAGCGAGGGATCTTTCGATGCAGGCGCATCCGTGCATCACTTGCAGAAGATCCCTCGCTGCGCTCGGGATGACAGCTGTATCAGGGATGCGTGATTCCAAGTACCAGACGTCTCCGTTCAGGCCGACGGAGAACCGGCGGGCGTTGCCATCTGCGCAACCGCCTGAGCATACGCACGCGCCGCCTGCGTTGCGGATTCAGCGATATCGATGAGCGAGGGAGTGCCTTCATTCGCCGCCGCCCGCCGCGCTGCCGCCGCGGCATCCCTCATTTGCCGCCACAGGTCGTTGGCAAGGCCGCGCATGTCATCGGTCGCAATGGGCGCGGTCGTGACGATCTCGACCGTCAGGAGATCGAAACGATCCTGCCCGTGCATGTAACTCCAGCCGATCAGCTGGCTGTCCGGCAATGCGGCTACAAGCGCCGCGAGCAGCGCCTCCAGTGCAACGCGCTCGGCAGATGCCAGGATCACGTCATCGTGGCCAAGCTGGATGCTGATGGCTTTGGCGTGCGCACCCTCGGCATGCCGCCGGAAGCCGGGAGGCCCGGCATGCTCGAGCAGGACCTGGTTGCACAGGAAAATGCACCGATTGCAGATCGACATCGCTCCCGGGCCAGCAATCAGCTGTTCCACGGCATGACGGCTCTGCCCGCAGAATGAACATACGGTGGCGTTATCGCCGCGTCCGAAGAGGAGCGACCAGGCGCCCCGCAACCTCGTTCTGAAATCCATCCAGCCCTCAGTCCCGCCCGCCACGTTTGCGGGTGGCCATGTAGCCGACGACGGCGGCGATAAACAGGCCGCCCAGCACCGGATGTATGCCCATCAGTACGATGAAGACCAGGAGGCCCAGGATCCATTTCCCAATGGTGGCGAGCGTGCCGCCGCGTTTCGCAGCCGGTGCGGCGGGCGCCGGCGTGAAGGCAGGTGGTAGTTGTGCCTGACCAGCGCTGGTGGCACGCGACGTTCCCGGCGCGGCAGCGGCCTGGGCGGCGGCCTCGTGCGCCACGATGACCGGTTCGGGCGCCGGTGCCGGTCGCTCCCGGGGAATCCACCAGCGGCCCAAGGGTGTCTCGCCCCGCGCGGCCTTGACGCGAAAATCACGCGGCGCGACGGCCGGCACTGGCGTCGCCCCGTGACGTGCCGCCAGAGCACGGACTTGTGTGACCAACACCTCGCCCGATGACGGCGTCACCATGCGCACGAAGAAGGCGAAGCCCAATGCCGCGTCAAGGACGTCGCGCGCAGCGCCCCAGGTCTTGCCCACGGGGCCCGACGTCTCGATCTGGTGCAACAGCGCGCGGAAGCGGCGCAACGTGTCGCGCGGCACCGCGACACGCTCGTTGACGGTGAGGCCCGTCACTTCCTGGTGCGCACCCCGGCGCATCACACGCGTCTTGTCGGGATGCACGACAAAGCCCTCGGCCGTGACGATCTCGCGCACGTATTTCAGCAGCGCACCGACTTTCTTGGCAGCCTCGCCCGAGGCGGAGAACGTCATGTCGTCGGCATAGCGCGTGTAGGTGAATCCCAGCGCACGGGCGAGACCGCTGAGCCGCGCGTCGAGCTTGAAGCAGATGACGTTGGTCAGGACCGGGCTGGTCGGCGCACCCTGGGGCACGCGGCGCGGACCGCGCGTGGCGAACAGCCGCTCGCCGTCAACCTCCAGTTCGTCGACATCCGGCTCGGTGCAGATCAGCGCCAGCACCGTCGCGACGGCTTCGCTATAGCCCAGGCCACGGAACTTCCCCTTCACGCGGCGGAACGTCAGGGTCGGGAAGAAGTCCTTGAGATCGAGATTGACCACCACGTCGCGGCCGACATGCGGGGTGGCGTTGGTCAGGATCGAGCGGCCGGGCACGAAACCGTGGGCCGCGTCGTGCACGACGGCCTTGGCCAGCAGATTGTCGAGCACCCAGTACTGCGCCCGCTTCAGGCGCGGCATGGGTGCTGAAATCAGGCGCTCACCGCCGGCCTTCTTGGGGATCGTGAACCGCTGGTAGTGGCTGACGCGCGTGACCGCACGATCGTAGGCCAGGAAGCGCAGCTCGCTCAACGAGACGCCGATGGCCTCGGCCAGCGCCTTGGGCGAGGCGATCGACGGCAATCCGGCCTTGGGCGCCATCGCCGTCCCCGTCTGATGCAGACCGGTGGACACGCCGTCGCCGAGATAGAGCAGTTCCTGCTGGCGCCGTTCGTGCCAGGCCAGCGCGCGCTCGTGTCGGCCCTTGGCGTTGCGCAGCTTGGTCTCGGCCCGCCGCTGCAGGGCCGCCTTCTTGCGGCGCTTGTGCATCTCCTTCAGCGCCGCCTCGGGATCGCGCCACAGCGCCTCCTGGCGATGCAGATCGGCGATCTCGCGCTGCAGGTCGGCGCGGCGGCGGATCAGGTCGGCCGGCACGTCGGGCTGATCCGCGCCCGGCGGCCAGAAGCCGAGCCGGATCATCTCCTCCAGGATGACCTCGTCCTTGGAGCTTTCGCGGATGCGGTCATAGAGCTGCTGGCGCGTGAGCGTGCCGGGTTCAGTCATGAACCGGCCTCGCTCTCAGCCTCTCCCCACCGGGGAGAGGTCGGCGCGCCAGCGCCGGGTGAGGGGGCCGCAGTACACACGAGGTGCGTTTCATCGGGCACCGCGTGCGGCTTCGGCGCCCCCTCACCCGCCGAACGCTGCGCGTTCGTCGACCTCTCCCCGGCGGGGAGAGGTTCATGATCGAGGGGCGCCGGCCGGGATGCCTTCGTCGGATCCAAGGACTGGCCCGGTCCACTCGAAGCCGGCACGACCACCGTCGCGCTTTTGGGTTTTAGAAACCCATATTGCAAAAGCGCGACGGTGGTCTGTGCCGGCCCAGTGAAGAGTGGGCCAGTGACGCTTTGCCAGGCAGGGTGCAAGGACGGCGAAACGCCGCCCGGGTTGCAAGGTCCGCTCCGGCTGGCGCCCCTCGTCTGTGAATGCTTAGCGGGTTCGGCGTGTGGCAGCAACATCATCACGCCGTTCTTTCCATCGACGTGCCCTCGACCTGGGCATGAAACAGCCGGCGCACCGCCAGCATGTGCTCGCACGGTCCGCGCGCCAGTTTGTTGTGGCCGTAAAAGCCGCAGTCGCAGCGTGCCGTGACCATGCGATCATCATCATCGATGCCGATCGTGGGTTTCTGCGGCTTGCCGTTGTCCATGACCTCGCCGCTCACGATGCGCCGGCCATCGCGGCGCTCGACCGTGGCGATCGTGGCCAGCCGCGCGGCGACGAACCGGTCGGCTTTCTCTTCCTGTTCGGAGGCAAAGCGCAGCGCCCCCATCGGTAAGGGATCGCGCGCCAGCTCGCGGTGGCGGAACACGCCCTTGTCGAGGTCGTACATGGCGCGGCCGCCCTGCACGTACATGCCGAGCGCACTCTGCACGATGGCGCGATCCAGCCCGGTGTCGGCGGCGAGCGTTTCCGCTGTCGCGAAACGATGTGTCTCCAGTGCGGCGAACACGCGCTGGGCGGTGGCCTGGTCGACCTGGGCGCGCGGCGCCAGCAGATCGAACTGGCCGGCGCGCGACCAGTCGTTGGCCGTCCAGCCCGACAGGCCCAGGGTGAAACGCAGGCCGCCGAAATCGACCACGGCGAACGACGGCAAGCCCGTGCCCAGCAGATGCAGGCGCACCGATCGCGCCAACGGCAACGCGCGTTGCAGGATCATGAGCCGTCGGCGGCCCCAGACGCGGATCTCGGCACCCGTCGAGCCGGTGTAAATCGAGCGACGGAACGTCAGGCGCTCGTTCCACGGCTCAACCACGACCACGACCGGCTTGTCCGGCTCGAGCAGGAAGCGCAGCGAGCGCGGGCCATGTCGCTCCCGCCGCGCCGCCAGCCGCGAGAGGATCGCGTGCATGTCCATGGGGTGCAGGTCGACCACGTGCGTGGGCTGCGTCATGGCGCTGGAGACCTGCAGGAAGCCGCGCACCCAGCTGTCGGGCAGGTCGATCTTGTCCTCGCGGTAGGACTGCTCGCCCGTCGTCTGCACCTCGAAGCCCGACGGGTCGATGGTGAGTGCCGTGTCGCGGTAGCTGCGGATCTTCTGGAACTCGTCGTAGAGCGCGTGGCTGTAGTCGATGTTGGTGGTGCCGAAGGCCATGTCCTCGATACGCTCGAAGACATCGTGGTCGCAGGACAGCCGGCCGTAGCTCGATTCATCGAGGCTGAAGCACTCGAAGAAGATCTCGTCGGGATGAACGGTGATGACGGGATCCAGCACGAACCAGGCATCGCGGTTCGCCTGGTAGAGGTAGTCGAAGTAGCGCTGCCGCGCCTTGTAGAACGGCGCCATGATGTCGCTGGAGCGCTTCGAGATATCGTTCAGCTCGCGACGCAGGCCCTCGATTCGGACGCGAATGTCATCCTTGCCGGCGAGCGCCTCGGCGAGCAGCTGCTGCTCGTGCGCCTTCAGCCATGCGAAATAGGCTGTCCGGTCCTTCGGCTTGAAGCGCAGGTCGGAGACCACGACATGGTGCAGCGCCGAGATGGCTTCACGGAACGGCAGATGCCGGGCCACCTTGCCGACGAAGAAGGTCGGCGTGCGCAACACGTCGGGCGCGAAACCCAGGGTCGTGCTGGTGGCATCCGAGGACGCCGCGGTCTGCCCGAAATAGCGATGCACGAAATTCATCAGGCGACCTTCCCGGCGACGGGGCGGCGCTGGACCGGCGAGACGATCCCCGGGTGCCGTTCCATGATGTCGCGCAGCGCCAGGATGGCGTGGCTGCGATCGCGTGCCGTGCCGCTCAGCGTCAGGTCGGTGAACAGCGGCGCGATGCGCTGGGCCCGCACCGCATCGCGCAGCGCTTCGCCGTGGAGAAAGGCGCTCATGCGGTCCTTGGCGACGCGGCCCTTGTGAACCTGAAGCATCACGATGCGGGCCAGCGGCATCAGCTTGTCGAAGGCCGCGTCGCTGGCGACCGCGTCCTGCGTCAGCAGTTCGCTGACCAGCAGGTGCATGGATTGCGAGGGGTGCTCCAGCAGTCGGGTGAGCTGCGCACCCACATCCGCCGGTGCCAGACGGCTGCGCAGCAGGTGGCGCGCGAAGTCGAGGACCTCCGGCTTCACGCTGTCGGTGACCACGGCGATCGTTTCCGGCGTCCACGCTTCGGGCGGCCAGGCATCGAAATAGCGGCGCGCGAAATCGGTGATCTCCGGCCAATCGCTCTCGACGATCAACACCGCGTCAGCCGCCTCGGCGCGGAAACGAGCCGGCGCGTCGTCGTACGCAGCCATCACCCATTGACGCACGGCCAGGTGCGCATGGTTGCCCAGCCGCGCGGTCTGTCGGACCGAAAACGTGTCGAACGGCCGCTTGGGCAGCACAGTGGCGCCCAGCAGTTGCGCCCCCTTGGCGCGCGCCTGAAGCAGGCGCCACAGCGTGCCCGCATCCAGCGCCGCGAGCTGATCGGGCAGCGCCGCGTCCAGCAGGGCGACGATGTCGGCCGCATAGGCATCGTCGGGCGGCGTCAGGAACAGTGAATCGATCAACTCGCGCGCCAGCCGCGTCGCCAGCGCCGAATCGCGCGCCGCGACCCGTGCCACCAGCGGGCGGGCAGCCTGGCGCAATCCCGTCGATGGCGCGGTCGCGAAGGCGACCACCAGCGGCGCGTGTCGGGTCAAGGTCTCGTCGCTGTTGCGGCCGAACAGTGCCAGCGCCGCTTCCTGTACCTCCGGCGACGGCGCGCCCAGCAGCCGGCGCCAGACATCATCCGTCAGCGTCGCCGGATCGACGCCGGTCAGCGCCAGCATGTCGACGCCGGCGGCGGCGACGGCCGGCGACGGATGCTCCATCAGGCGCAGCACTACGTCCTGGGCCACCACCATGTCGCGCGCCGACCACAGCGCCGACAGGCGGGCCCGCACGGCGCGGATCAGGCTGTCGCCTGACGCATCGCGTTCGGCCGGCTGCGCCAGCAACCATACGGTAATCCCCTGCGCCAGCGGCTCACCGACTCCGGCGGCGAGTCGCCGGTCCCGTGCCCAACGCAGGATCGGTTCGGCAATGTCTTCGTGGCGCGCCGTCAACACCGCCTGTGCCAAGGCCGGGCTCGACCACGGCAGCGCCGCCTCGCGGTCGATCCGATCGACGGCGAGTTGGCGCGCCTCTTTCAGATCGGCGCCGATCAGGGCCACCAGCAGTGCATCATCGACGCTGCCCCGCGCGAGGCGATTGCGCGCTTCATCGAAGGCAAAGCGCAGGATGGCGGCGAACGGCGATGTCAGCAGCCGGCCCAGGGCCTCGCCCGCCAGCCCCTGCACGAAGGCCGCATCCGCCTGCATCACCCGCAAGCCATGCAAGGCCACGGGTTCGCATCCGCTACGCGCCGCGAGATCCAGGGCGAGATCGGGACGCGCTGCCCACAACGCGGGAAAGGCATCGTCACGGCGGGCCTCGTCGGCCGCCGGATGCTCGCCGATTTCCATGAACGTCATGCTGCCACTGCGCGCCGTCATCTCGGGTGCGTGGCGATAGAGCAGCTGGCTTGCGGTCCAGTTCCGTCCCAATGGCCCGATCGCGCGTGGCTGGCGCCCCCATGTGCCGTTGGACAGCCGGACCCAGGCCGTCCATCGGGCTGGCGGCGTCATGTCGTCGGGACGCAGGCTCAGCAGGTAGGCCGCCGCCAGCTCGACGAAACGCGGATCACCCAGGTCGCCGCGCTTGCGCAGGGCGCGCCAGATCCGGCGCTTGAAATAGAACAGTGTGGCTTGCGACAGGCCGACCCGGGGATCAGGTGTCCCGCGCTGCCAGCCGACCTGCACACGCGCACCCAGCGCCGGAACCCAGACACGTCCATCGCCGCCAGGGCGACGGCGGTACATCGGCTGCGCGGTTTCGAAACGATGCGCCGCCGCCGCAAAGAGAGCGGCATCGTCAGCCATCTCGGCATACTTGTAGAGCTTGCGCAGGCCGATCAGATAGGGCGGCCGCGCCGGCATCGTCATGACGGCCGCCGCCAGCACGGGCGCGCTATCGGTGTCGTGCTGCGCCAGGCCGGCCAACGTTGCCAGGATGGCACCGACCTTGGTTCGATCCTGCTCGGCAAGAGCGATGATGGCGCCGGCAAGCTGATGGGCATCGCGTGCGCGGACAGCCTGGGCGATCGCCGCCGGCAGTTCCTGGTCGATGTCGGTTGCCTGCTGCGCGGCGCCCACCAGCCGCGATCGCAGCGCGAAGCGCGCCAGGTCGCGCACCATCGTGCTGGTCGACCGCGCCGCGACGTCCTGCAGGGCCGGCACCGCGTCGGCCCCGGCCGCACGGGCCAACGCAAAGACCAGCGAGTAGCTGGCGTCGGCCGCCCCGACACGGCGGGCGATGTCGAGCAACGCCGGCGTCGCCGCCGTCAGCCGCACCTCACCGACGCGCCACAGCAGACGATCAAGCCCAGGCGGCTGTTGCGGGCTGCGCCGGCACTGATCGAGCCGCTCCAGCAACACGCGGGCACGCCCATCCGAGGCGCCCTGGCTGTCCGGCGCCGATGCCACCGGCGCCGCGCTCGCCCCGTCGAGCCGGCGATAGCCTTCGTTGATCTTGGAAACGACGACGCTATCGAATATCCGTTCGGCCGCCTCACGGACGACCGGCGTCGCGGTCTTGGTGCCCTCGCGCAAGGCCCGCCCGCGGCGGCCGTAGCGGAAATTCACCACGAACCGCTGTTCGCCCGGCAACGCGTCGTTCTCGATGAGGTCGACGTCGTAGACCTTGTCGGACGATCCTTCCTGCAGACCCAGCCGCGCCGAACGAACAACCTTCATCGGAACCCGGTGACAATCACTCAGCAGAACACGCGAAGCATCATGGCGCGCACAGTAGGCAAAGGTGCCGTATCGGACAACCGTGCCTCATCCATCTGGACCAAATGACGTCGAACGCGCCGCCTATCGGACGAAAGGTCGGTCATGTCTCACGGTATCTGCGCACCACATGACAAACGCATGAAGGACGTTACGGTGAGCAAACGATTTATGGTGTCTTCATGCTCCAAAGGTGCATCAACTGATCCAGCAGCGGTTTCTGGCCCTTGAGGATCTTGGTCTGCGCAACCGGCACGGTGAACCACGCGACTCTGTCGATTTCCGGCACGTCCTGAAACTTTCCCGATCGCGGTGGCCATTCGAGTTGGAACGTGTTGCTGCGAAAGCCGCTGACATCGAGATCGCAGTCGACGGCCCAGGCCGCGACGACCTTGCCACCAGGTTGTTTGACCGGCGTCAGCTCGATGAAATCGCCATCCGGCTGCAGGCCTGTTTCCTCGACGAATTCGCGCCGGGCGGCAGCGAAGACAGCCTCGCCCGGCTCGCACAGGCCCTTGGGAATCGACCAGGCACCGTCATCCTTCCTGGCCCAGAACGGCCCGCCGGGATGTGCCAGCAGAACTTCCGGCGCATCGTTCACGTGCCGGAACACCAGCAGGCCGGCGCTGAGCTTGGACGGCGACGGCATCTATCCGTTCGGCTTCTTCATGTCGTCCAGCACCTTGGTGACCGCCGGTGCCAGGTGCGCCACGACGGTGTCGACGCCTTTGGCGTTGGGGTGAATGCCGTCGGCCTGGTTGAGCTCCGGCATCATCGCCACGCCATCGAGCAGGAACGGCAGCAGGGCGACGCCATGCTTCGCGGCCAGCCGTTCGTAGAGACCGTCGAACTTGGCGACGTACTCCGGTCCGTAATTGCGCGGCGCCTTCATGCCGCAGAGCAGGACCACGGCACCAGCGGCCTTGGTCCGCGTGATGATCGCATCGATGTTCTTTTCGGTGTCATCGGGGTTCAGCCCGCGCAGTGCGTCATTGGCGCCCAGCGCCACGATCACCAGCTTCGGCTTGTCACCCAGGGTCCAGTCCAGCCGCGCCAGGCCGCCGGCCGAGGTGTCGCCCGACACGCCATGGTTGGCGACCGACACGTCGCGGCCGGCCGCCTTCAGCGCCTGCTCCAGCTTGGTGGGCAGCGCCTGCTCGGGCGGCAGGCCGAAACCGGCCGTAAGACTGTCGCCCAGCATGGCAATCCGCACCGTCTGGGCATGGGCCGCTGTCACGCTGGCGCAAAGCAACGCCGCAATCAGCCAGAAGTGCCGAAAAGCAAGGCTTAATTCCTTACCCCACGATCTCGTGAGGCGGGCGGGGCCGTTGACCCGGTCGGCGAAATCGCCATATCCCTGGTTCATGGCCGCCAAAACACCTGAATCGTCCGCGAGCCTGCTGCTCATGATGTGTCCGCCGTCGAAAGCCGCCGCCGCATGATCCGCCTGCGCGACGTACACCTAGACATGGCGAGCGCCGCCGGCACGGTCAACATCTTGCGCGGGATCGACCTGGATGTCCCGACCGGCGGCAGCACGGCCCTGGTCGGCCCCTCAGGCGCCGGCAAATCGAGCCTGATGATGGTGGTGGGCGGCCTGGAACGGGCCACATCGGGCACCATCGAGGTCGCCGGCATCACCCTGCAGAACCTGTCCGACGATGCGCTGGCCCGCTTCCGCCGCGACAATCTCGGTATCGTGTTCCAGGGCTTCCACCTGATCCCCACCATGACGGCCACCGAGAACGTCGCCCTGCCGCTGGAGTTCGCCGGCGTGGCCGATGCGTTCGCACGCGCCGAGGCGGCCCTGGGCGAGGTCGGGCTGGGCCACCGCCTGACGCATTACCCGGCGCAGCTATCGGGTGGCGAACAGCAGCGCGTGGCCGTGGCGCGCGCCTTCGCCACGCGGCCCAAGCTGCTGCTGGCCGACGAACCGACCGGCAACCTGGATGGCGCCACCGGCCGGCAGGTGATGTCCCTGTTGTTCGACCTGACGCGCAACGCCGGCGCCACGCTGCTGCTGATCACGCACGACACCACCATCGCCGAGCAGTGCGACCGCGTGATCCACATCACCGACGGCCTGATCGCGGCGGACACGGCCGCCGCAGCGTGATGCGACCTGGACGAGATCACGCCCTATGACGCCGCCATCCCTCGCCCTGGAGCGCACCGAAGCACCGCAGCGAGCCGTCTCGGGCGCCGGTTCCTCCTGGTCACTGGCGGCGCGCATTGCCGTGCGCGAACTGCGCACGGGTCTGGCCGGCTTCCGCTTGTTCCTCGCCTGCCTGGCGCTGGGCGTGGCAGCGATCGCCGGCATCCTGTCGATCTCGCGTGCGGTCGAGGAAGGACTGCGCGCCGATGCACGCCTGCTGCTGGGCGGCGATGTTGCCATCACGCAATCCTACCGCCCGGTGACCGCCGAGCAGCGCACTGCCATCGGCGAACGCGCCGCGCAGGTCGCCGATTGGGTCGAAATGCGCGGCATGGCACGCGCCGACACGCCGAATGCACGGCCGACCCTGGTGCAGATCAAGGCCGTCGACGGCGCCTACCCGCTGGCCGGCACGCTGGAGCTGACGGGTGGCGGCGACCTGCAGGCGCTGCTGCAGCCGCGCAACGGCGTCTATGGTGCCGTGGTCGAGGAGATCGGCCTGCGCCGGCTCGGCATCGCGGTGGGCGACGACATCCGCGTCGGCGACGCGACGCTGCAGGTGCGCGGCGTCATCGCGCGCGAACCGGACCGCGGCCTGGGCGTGTTCGGCATCGGCCCGCGCCTGATGATCGCCCGCGACGCCCTGCCGGCCACCGGGCTGCTGCAGCCGGGCAGCCTGATGACTTACGAATACCGCGTGATGATGCCGGCCGGGCTGCCCTACCGCACCTGGATCAGCGACCTGCAACGGCGCTTCCCCGAAGCCGGCTGGCGGGTACGCGGGCTGAACGACGCCGGCAACGGCCTGCGCACCTGGGTCGACCGCCTGACGCAATATCTGGCGCTGATCGGACTGGCGGCGCTGCTGGTGGGCGGCGTCGGTGTCGGCAACGCGGTCGACAGCTTCCTGCGCACGCGGTCGCGCACCATCGCCATCCTGAAATGCCTGGGCGCGCCGGCCGGCCTGATCACGCGCACGTATTTCCTGCAGCTGGGCATTCTCGCCGCCATCGGTGTCGCGATCGGTCTGGTGGTGGGCGCGCTGCTGCCGTTCGCGGCGCAGAGCGTGATGGGCGACCTGCTGCCGGTGCGGGCACGGGTTGCGCTCTACGCCCAGCCACTGGCCAGCGCCGCGATCTTCGGCCTGCTGGTGGCCCTGCTGTTCGCGTTGTGGCCACTGATGCGCGCGCGCCAGGTGCCGGCCTCGACCCTGATGCGCGGTGCGGTGGCGACCGACGATCCCAGCCTGCGGCTGCGCGATGCCATCACCATCCTGCTGGTGGTCGGCCTGCTGGCCGCCTTCACCGTGCTCACGGCGCCGGACCGGCGCATCGCGCTGTGGTTCGTGGCCGGTGCGCTGGGGGCGTTCATCGCCTTTCCGCTGCTGGCGCGGCTGGTGATGATGCTGGCGCGCCTGGCCGGCCGGCCGCGCTCGGCAAGCCTGCGCCTGGCGTTGGCCAACATCCACCGGCCGGGTTCGCCGACACCCACGGTCATGCTGTCACTGGGCCTGGGGTTGACCGTGCTGGTGGCGACAGCGCTGATCGAGGGCAACCTGCAGAACCAGATCGGCAAGCGGCTGCCCAAGGACGCGCCGGCGTTCTTCGTCGTCGACCTGCAGCCCGACCAGGTTCAGCGCTTCCGCGACGACCTGACCGCCCAGCACGTGCAGCGCGTCGATCAGGTGCCGATGCTGCGCGGCCGCATCTCCAGGATCGCCGGCAAACCGGTGCGCGAGCTGGCCATCCCGCAGAACGCCCGCTGGGCGGTCGAGAGCGACCGCGGCCTGACCTACGCCGCGACCTTGCCCGAGGGCAGCCAGGTGGTGGCCGGCAAATGGTGGCCGGCGGACTACAGCGGCCCGGCCTTGATCAGTTTCGATGCCGAGCTGGCGCGTGCCTTCGGCATCGGCGTCGGCGACACCATCACCGTCAACATCCTGGGCCGCGATGTCGATGCCACGATCGCCAACCTCAGGCGCATCGACTGGGGCACGCTGGCGATGAACTTCACGTTCATCTTCGCGCCTGGCACCTTGGAGAAGGCACCGCAGACATTCCTCGCCACCGTCTATGCCAAGGGCGACACCGAGGAAGCGGCCTACAAGGCGATCACCGACGAATTCACCAACGTCACCGTCGTGCGGGTGAAGGACGCGCTCGAGATCGCGGCCCAGATCCTGGGCAACATCGGCCTGGCGGCGCGCGTGGTGGGCGTGGTCGGCATTGTCGCCGGCCTGCTGGTGCTGGCCGGCGCCATGCTGGCGACGCAGCGGCGGCGCGTGCACGACACCGTCGTCATGAAGGTGCTGGGCGCCACCAGCGGGCGGGTGCTGCGCGTCTTCACCTATGAGTTCGCCGCGTTGGGCCTGGTCACGGCACTGGCTGCCACCGGCGTGGGGGCGCTGGCAGCCTGGCTGGTGGTGCGCTTCGTGATGGCGCTGGACTGGACCTTTCAACCCGAGGTCGCCATCATCACGGCCTTCGGCGCCATGATCCTGACCTTGGCCTTCGGCCTCGCCGGCGCGTTCAGTGCGCTGCGCCAGCGCCCACTGGGACTGCTGCGCAACGAGTAGATCGCCAACGCCGTCAGATCTGCCGCGGTCCCGAGACGACCCCCTTGGCCGCGAGATCCGATATCTCCTCGGCGCTGTAACCGTGCTCACGAAGGACCACATCCGTGTGCTGGCCGCACACGGGTGCCGTGGCGCCAGGCGTGCCGTCGGTGGGCATCGTGGCGCCCGGCACGATCGGCATCGGCACGGGCTGCGCCAAGCCAGGCTGGTTCAGCCAGTGAATCAGATCGGTGGCCTGAACCTGCGGTTGGGCGAGGAATTCGGCGTAGCTGTTCAGGCGCTCGTGCATGAGGCGCGCCGCCGTGAACCGCTCGGCCCAATGGGCACTTGGCCTGGCGGCAATGGCCGGCCGCATGATCGCGTAAAGCGCCACGTCATTGCCCGAACGCGCCGACGGGGTCGCAAAGCGTTCGTCCGTCGCGAGCTGCGGCAGGTCCATGGCGCCGCAAAGCGCCTGCCATTCGCGGTCGTTGATGGCGACGATCGACATCCAGCCGTCGGCGGTCTTGAAGACGCCGCCGGGTACGGCGCCCGGCCGCATGGTGCCGCCTTCCAGATGGCAGGCGATCAGGCGGACCGACTGCAGTGCCGCAGCCGCCTGCATCAGGCTGACCTCGATGAAGCGACCGTGCGTTTCGTCACGCCGCGCATAGAGCGCGGCCGATACCGCCTGGAAGGCATAGAGTGCCGTCGACATGTCGACGACGATCACAGGGACACGATGCGGAAGACCGTCCTCGCCGCGGTTCTCCGCCATCATGCCGGTGTAAGCCTGCAGCACCGGGTCGGTCGCCGGCCGCTCGGCCAGCGGGCCGGTCTGGCCGAAGCCGGAGATCGAGACGTAGAGCAAGCGCGGCTCGCGCGCCGCCACGGTCTCGTAGTCGAAGCCCAGCCGCTTGATCACACCGGGCCGAAAACCTTCGAGGAAGACATCGGCGTCGCGCAACAACCGCCACAGCACATCGCGACCCGACGGCGCCTTGAGATTGAGCGCAACGCTGCGCTTACCGAGATTGCCGACGATCGAATACACCGAGTGATTGCCATAGCGCACGCCCAGTCCACGTGCCCAGTCACCACCCCCGTCGATCGATTCGACTTTGATGACGTTCGCACCCTGCTGCGCCAGCATCATCGCGCAATAGGGACCGGCGATACCTTGGCTCAAGTCGACGACCTTGAGTCCGGCGAACGGTGCAGCGTAACTCAACGATGCCTCCAGCGGGGGCCCAACGGCATGGGACGGCGGTTATTGGGCTTACGTTGTCGCGTGGCGCCACTGCACCAGCGTGTAGCTTGGCTTGGCATCGTCATGGGGCTCGAACACGGCCTCGACCTCGGCACCGATGCGCACCGCCTGCTTCGGATCGCCCAGCAGGTTGCCCAGCATGCGGATGCCGCCAGCCTGCCGCAGCTCGACCAGGACCACGATATAGGGCCCCTGCTCCTTCAGTGCCGGGTGCACCGGATGCCACGGCCGTTCCCAGCTATAGATGCGACCACGGCCTTCGACCTCTTGCCAGCCGACATCGAACGACAGGCACTTGTGGCAGATCCACTCCGGGCCCCACTGCCAGGTACCGCAGGCTTTGCAGCGCTGCACCATCAGCACGCCACGCCGCGTGGCTTCCCAGTAGGGCGCGTCCAGCCCGTCATTCTCGGCCACCGGCGCCGGCAGGCCCGGGCGGAGATAGGTTGCGGTGGTCATCACAAGGTCTCCGCGCTGCCCAGGATCATGCTCGATACCGGCGTCACCATCGGGCCGGAGATCACCATCGATACGTGCGGGTCGGGCACCTGCGCCGTCGACTGGCCGCGCAGCTGGCGCACCGCCTCGACCTGCAGTTCCAGCCCGTGCATGTAGCACTCGGCAAGATTGCCGCCGCTGGTGTTGAGCGGCAATTTGCCCGACGGCGCCATCAGGTTCTCCGGCACCAGGAAATCGTTGGCTTCCTCGGCGGTGAAGAAGCCATGCTCGACCAGGCTCATCAGCACACCGCCGGTGAAGTTCTCGTAAGCCTGCAGCACATCGACATCGGACGGCTTCACTTTGGCCATGGCGTAGAGCCGCGGCGCCAGGGTCGTGAAGCTTGATGTGGCATAGAGCGGCGCATTGTGGCCGCGCGCGCCATTGCGATACTCCGAGCCTTGAACCGAGCCCAGCAGGTAGGCGGGCTTATGCGGGAAATCGCGGGCCCGCTCGGCCGGCACGATGATCAGCGCCGCGGCACCATCGTTTTCCATGCAGCAGTCGTAGAGCCGCCACGGTTCGACGATCCAGCGCGCCGCATCATAAGCTTCCGCCGTCAGCGGCTTGCCATGCATCACCGCGCGCGGATTGCGCTGTGCATGCGCATAACAGGCAAGCGCGATGGCACGCTGCGCGCCCGGCCCGATCCTGTTGTCATGGAGGAAGCGCATGGCCCGCATCGCGAAGCGCTGGGCCGGCGACATCACCCCGTACGGCGCATTCAGCGCTGCCTCACCCGAGGCGGCACCGCCCGGAGCCGCAGCACCGAAGCGCTGGAACTGACCCTGGGCAAGCGCGCGATAGACGACGACGCAATCGGCCATGCCGGCGGCCACGGCCGCGGCGGCATTACCGACAGCGCCGGCACCGCCACCGCCACCGCCGCCCCACATCATGTTGGAGAAGCGCAGCTCGGGCAGGCCCAGCGCCGCGGCCAACCGCGATGGCTCGTTGCGGTCGTTGCTGTAGGAGGCAAAGCCGTCGATCTTGCGCGGATCGATACCGGCGTCACTGCAGGCGGCAAGAATCGCCTTCAGCGCCAGCACGAACTCAGGATCAGGCGACTTGCCATGCTTGTAATAGGGTGTTTCGCCAATACCAACGATGGCCACCTTGCCGCGCAGCGTCCGCTCGGTCATGGCTCCTCCTGCATGTTCGGGTTTTTCCGGGAACCGCGCTGCTACCGCGGCGCGGTTCCCTGCATTGCTCACGCCTGCGGTCCGACGACACCCGCCTTGGTCAATTCGGTGATCTCGGCGGCCGAGAAACCGTGTTCGCCCAGGACCTCGGCCGTGTTGCTGCCGCGTTTGGGGGCCGGGCCCTGCACCGCCTCCCGGGTGCGGCTGAAGCGCGGCGCCGGCGCCGGCTGCATGAAGCCCGCCACGTCGACATAGGCATTGCGTGCCTTGGCGGCGGGATGATGCGGCGCCTCGCTCATGGTCAGTATCGGCGCAAAGCAGACGTCGGTGCCCTCCATGAGAGCGCACCACTCATCACGCGTCTTGGTCTTGAAGATCGCTTCCAGCTTCGCCTTCATCTGCGGCCATGCCTTGCGGTCGTGCTGGGCGGGCAATTCCTGGCCCTTCAGGCCGGTCTTCTCCAGCAGCAGGTCGTAGAACTGCGGCTCGATCGACCCGATCGAGACGTACTTGCCGTCCTTGGTCTCGTAGGTGTCGTAGAAATGCGCGCCGCCATCGATCAGATTGACTTCACGCTCCTTGTCGTTCCACAGGCCGGCGCCGTTCATGCCGAAGATCGCGCCCAGCAGCAGTGCCGCACCATCGACCATGGCGGCATCGACCACCTGGCCCTTGCCCGATTTCTGTGCCTCGAGCAGGCCGCACACCATGCCGAACGCCAGCAGCATGCCGCCGCCGCCGAAATCGCCCACCAGGTTCAGCGGTGGCGGCGGCTTCTGTCCCTTGCGGCCGATGGCATGCAGGGCGCCGGTGAGCGCGATGTAGTTCTGGTCATGGCCGGCCGCCTTGGCCAGTGGCCCGTCCTGACCCCAACCGGTCATGCGGCCATAGACCAGTTTCGGATTGCGCTTGAGGCAGGCATCAGGGCCGATACCCAGGCGCTCGGCAACGCCGGGCCGAAATGGCTCCATCAACCCGTCGGCCTTTTCGCACAGCCGCAGCACCACCTCGGCGCCCTCCGGCTTCTGCAGATTGACCGAGATGGATCGGCGGCTGCGGCCGTGCACGTTGAACTTGGGATCGGCGAACCGGTCCATGACGTTGCTGGTCCGATCGACGCGAATGACGTTGGCGCCCATGTCGCCCAGCATCATGGCGGTCATCGGTCCCGGGCCGATGCCCGCCACTTCGATCAACGTGTAGCCTGTCAGCGGCCCCGGCATTGCTGTCTCCTGGTGTCTGCACATCTTGATTGGAAGCGAAGCGATCGACGTCACGTGCGCTGCCGCCAGCGCAGATGGGCTCCCCCCGCTGCGCGCGACGACAGGCCGACTGGGCGCCGGCGCGTTACACCCGATACCGGGCCGGAACGTCGATCTTGAGGAAGCGCGCGGCGTTGAGGCCAAGGATCTTCGCCCGCGTGTCGTCCGGCAGTCCGCCCATCGTGCGCTCGATCGCTTCCGCGGAATGCGGCCACGTACCCTCGTGGTGCGGATAGTCGTTGGCCCACATGAAGTTGTCGGCAAGCCCATGCGAGTCGGCGAGGTCAAGGCCCGACTGGTCTTCCTGGAACGAGGCAAAGCCGTGAGTTCGGTAATAGTCGCTGGGCAGGCCCTGCAACTTGGGCCGCACCCAGAAATGATGCTTGCGATAGGATTCGTCCATGGCATCCAGCAGCCACGGAATCCAACCGATGCCGGCCTCGATGGTGGCAAAGCGCAGTCCCTTGAAACGCTCCAGCACACCCGAAGCGCAGAGATTGGCCACCGGCTCGACGCTGGGCGCCATGCCGTGCGACACGTAGTTGATGATGGCGCCGCCGTTGCCGCGCGAGGCGCGCGGGTCCCGCCCCGTCGAGACGTGGAACGTGATCGGCAGGTCGGCATCCTGGATCGCCGCCCACAGCGGGTCGAAGTGCGGCAGGTTGTAGTTGACGTGGCCGACGTCATGGGAGCCCCAGACGGGCTTGCACGGCAACGTCAGGCAGCGAACGCCGAGCTTCGCCAGGCGCTGCACCTCGGCGATCGAGCCTTCCAGATCGCCGGTCGCGATCGCCGCGGCGATGACGATGCGGTCCTTGTGGGCGCCGAACATCTCCCACGCCCAGTCATTCCACGCCCGGCATTGCGCCATCGCGAACGCCGCATCCGGCGTCGCCCACATGGCCAGTCCCTTGTTGGGGAACATCAACTCGACATCGATACCGTCACGATCGTGATCGGCGATGCGGCCGGCAGCCTGGGCGCCAACCTTGGTGCGCAGCAGGTCCTCGCCTTCCATTTCGGTGATGCGCAGCCGGTCAGGCCGATGACCCTCGGTGATGCGCCACTGCACGCCGTCCTTGTCAGTGACCACGCGCGGCAGACGCTCGTGATACTTCTTGTCCATCCGCTTGAGCCACAGGTCGACCGGTTCGTTCACGTGGCAGTCGGCTGAAACCATGAAGTACTTGCCGGCCGCACCCGGCCGTGCCGTCCGCGACCAGCCGGCGACACCCGGCGTTTCAAGGCGCCAGCGGTTCGGTTCATTAACGACCATCTGATTCATGCTTCCCTCCGCGCACCGTGTGACTTGACACTGTTCCGATATCGGAATATCGTTCTTGTAACGGAAGGATGCCGACTCATGGCCCGGAGCGCAACCCAAACTGCCGGCGCCTTGCGCATGCCGGATATGACGCCGCGCGCGCCCTCGCGCGTCATGGCGGTTATCGAAGCGTTGGCGCGTGAACCCGACGGGCTGTCGCTGGCCGCCTTGAGCCGCAAGCTCGACCTGCCCAAAACAAGCCTGTTCAGTCTGCTGCGCGCGCTGGAGAGCGACAGCTACGTGGTGAACGCACACGGGCTCTACCGCCTGGGGATGGCCTCGATCAGGCTGGGCTCGACGATCAGCGGCGGCGTGCCGCAGTTCCGCAAGATCGGTGCGCTGCTGCCGGCGCTCGCAACGCGGACCGGCGAAACCGTGATGCTGGCGGTACCGACGGAGGACGGCAAAGAAGCGTTCTACGTCGATCTTGTCGAAGGACCGCAGGCGGTCCGCTATGTGTCGACGGCCGGCGCGCGACGGCCGCTCTACTGCACGGCGGCCGGCCGCGTGATGCTCGCCTTTTGCGATCCGGCCTTCACGCGAACCTACCTCGCCAACACGCGTCTGACGGCCTTCACGCCGCAGACGACGACCGACAAGGACACGCTGCGCAAACTGATAGAAGACGCCAGGCGGCGCGGCGTTGCCGAGAGCCGTGACCAGGTCAGTGTCGGAGTCTGGGGGTTCGGCGCGCCGGTCTTCGACGCCGACCGCATCCTGGTGGCGGCCGTGATGATCGCGGCACCGACTGACCGCGCCAAGCAGAGCCATCAGCACCTCGCGGCCTGCGTTCTCAGCGCGGGCGAGGAGATGTCCCGCATGCTGGGACTCGTCGGCCCATACATCGAAACCCGTTGAGTTCGGCTCCGGCGATCGCTGAAGGGATGGACCGGACTGTCGCGGCGAACAGACGCAGGCCTTCCACCCCGTTCCTGTTTATGTGCCGTTGAAGAACGGCACCCGCTTTTCCAGCGCGGCCAGCATGCCCTCGCGATTGTCTTCGGTCGTATGACAGACGGTCATCAGAGCAGCGGCCATCTCCAGGTGGCTATCGATCCGCTGGTGACGGCCTTCGCGCAGCAATCGCTTGGTCATCCGCAACGCTTGTGGTGCGTTGCGCGCGATGCGCCCCGCCAGACCCTTGGCCGTGTCCATGAGGGACTGCGGCGACACGACTTTCGATACCAGGCCGAGACGCAGCGCCTCCTCGGCATCGATCGGATCGCCTGTGAACGCCATTTCGGCGTAGCGCGACGCGCCGATCACACGCGGGATGTACCAGGCACCCCCGTCACCCGAAACGACGCCCAGTCGCACGAAGACCTCGCAGAAGACGGCCGTGGTGCTGGCGAGCCGGATGTCGCACATGCAGGCGATATCGCAGCCGGCACCATAGGCCGGCCCATTCACGGCGGCGATGATTGGGATCTCGATCTTCTCGAGGATTAGCGGAATGCGCTGAATGCCGCCGCGATAGAACGCCATGACATCGAGCGGCCGCTTGCTCCAGATTCCGTGTTCGCCCGTCATCTGCTTGAGATCGGCACCAGCGGAAAAAGCCGATCCGGCACCGGTGAGGATCGCCACGCGAGCCGCGCCGTCCGCGCCAAGGCGAACCAGCGCGGCGGCCAGCGCTTCGATCAGGCCGCCGTCGTACAGGGCGTTGCGCGTGCGCGGCTCGTTGAGCGTTATCGTGACGATGTGCCCGTCGCGCGCGTAGAGAACAAGGTCTTCACGGGTCATGCACGCTTCCTTCCGCAGGATCTCAGGCGACGTCGCGCGTCCTGTCGCCGGCCGCGGTGATCATCGGCCACAATCCGCCCGGACCCTGCCGCGCCGCCAGCCCACCCAGCACCACCATCCAGTCGCGGTCCGAGCCGAATTCGTCGCGCCACGACCACAGTCGGCGGGTAAAAAGCTGCAGCGGGTACTCGTCCGTAAAGCCCATCGCGCCATGGATCTGGTGCGCGAGGCGCGATGCGATCCCTGCGGCACGGCCGGCGCGGGCCTTGGCAGATGCAACTGCAGCCCGCTGATGCGCACCGCCCTGAATGCGCCCCGCCAGCGTCACCATCGCGCGGGTCGCCGTGACCTCAGCCGCAAGGATCGCCAGGTTCTGCTGCACCGCTTGAAACGCGCCGATCGGCCGGCCGAACTGTTTGCGGTCCTTGGCATACTGCACCGAAAGATCGAGAGCACTCTGGAGTGCACCGGCCATCATGGCGGCCCGGCCAAGCGCGCCGCGTTCCCATAGCACCTCTTGCGACGCGGTATCCGGCAGGCGGTGTACGTCCGCTGCCGGCACGGGCACGCCATCGAGCTGAACGGTATCGCGCGGCTCCCCGGCCATGTTGACCGACGGGACCAGCGTGCAGTCAGCCGCGCCCACCGGCGCGATGACCGGGCCGTCGGCGCCCGTCGCGACGATCAACAATCGGTCACCGATACGCGCAAACGGCACCTTGTCGGTTCGCCCCGAAAGCAACCATGACGCCCCCGCCCTGACGGCGGTCATGCCGATCGAAGGGCTGGTCGACACCATCAGCACGCCGTCTGCCGCCGGCAATCCCACGTGCTGAGCGAGCCATTGTCCGATCATCACCGTTTCGAGGAACGGGACGGTCGCTGCGTGACGTCCGAGCTGATAGAGGATGGCCAGTTGGTCAGCAAGCGCCTGATCCGGGTCGAAATTACCGATGTCGGTCAGGCCGAGCGCCGCGAGTTCATGCCACAGCCCGCGATTCCACCCTTCCGCGCGCTCGGCCGCCTGGACGTCCGCCGGGCCCGATTTCGCCGTCAGCAGGCGGGCCAATGTGTCGGTCAGCATCGTGTCGGTGCTCATCGGATCACCTCAGCCCCAGGTCGCGGGCCACAATGCCGCGCAGGATTTCGTTGGCGCCACCGCGCAGGGTGTAGCCCGGCGACTGCAGGATGGCCTGCGCCAGCAGCGACTGGGCGGAATCGGCGGACGACAAGCTCGGCTCGGCGGCGATGAAGGCACGCAACCGCTCCGGCACGTCACCCTCGAAGCGGGTCCCCAGGTCCTTCACCATCGCCGCTTCCGCATTGGTCGACTGCCCGTGCTCGAGCATATCGGCGACATCCATCGACATCGCACGCAGCGCCCACAGCTGGGACGTGAGATCACCGATCGCGCAGAGCATCTCGTCGTTCGCCGATCCGCCGGCGGCGCCGGTAACGTGCGACAGCAGCGGGAACGTGCTCAGGAACCGTTCCGGGCCGCTGCGTTCCAGTGCCAACTCGGCGCTGATCTGCGCCCAGGCACCGCCGACCTCGCCCAGGACGTCATCGTCGGAGACCTCGACATCATCCAGAAACACCTGGTTGAAGTGATGGCCGCCGGTCAGAAGCCGGATCGGGCGGACCCGCACGTGGGGATTGGGCAGCTTGATGATGAACTGCGTCAACCCGCCGTGACGTTGCGCGTCAGCGTCACCGGTCCGACAGAGCGCGATCAGGTAGTGGGCGTGGTGCGCGAAACTGGTCCAGATCTTGCTGCCGGTGATGCGCCACCCCGTGTCCGTGCGTGTGGCGCGGGTGCGCACCGAGGCCAGATCGGAGCCGACATCCGGCTCGCTCAGGCCGATGGCGACAATGCATTCGCCGCGCGCGATCCCCGCCACCACCGTCTTCTTCTGCTGCTCGGTGCCGCAGCGCAGGATCATCGGTCCGACCTGCCGATCGTTGGTGTGATGGGCTGCGGTCGGCGCGCCCGCCGCCAGCAGTTCCTCGATCACGACGAAGCGCTCCAACTGCGAGCGCTCGTGGCCGCCGTAGGCCTTCGGCCATGTCATGCCGAGCCAGCCCCGGGTGCCCAGCCGTCGGGTGAACGCGGGATCGAACCCCGTCAGCCACGCATCGCATTGCGGCGTGATGGCACCGGAGCGGATCTCGTGGCGCAGAAAGTCACGGACTTCCTCGCGCAGGAGCCGGCATTGCTGGTCGATTTCAGAGGGGATCATCGTCATCGTCCGAGTTGGTTTCCTAGGGGATCAAGGATGATCACACGGTCCAGCGCTTTCATAGATGGGGCGCCTCGGCCCGGCCCAGGACAAACTCACGCAAGTCGCCCTTGACCACCTTGCCTGTCAGGTTGCGGGGCAGCGCCGGCAGGAAGACGAACTTGCGCGGCACCTGGAACCGACTGAGGTGCTGGGCGCAGAAGCCGGCGAAGTCGATCTCAGCACCCGCGACGGCGGGCTTGAGCACGATGGCGGCACAGATCATCTCGCCCCAGGCGCGATCCGGCAGCCCGACACAGGCGACTTCGGCCACGGCCGGATGGCGCGCGATGACATCCTCGACATCGGCGGCAGGAACATTGATGCCGCCGGTCTTGATGATGTCGCGCTTGCGACCGACCAGAAACAGGAAGCCCTCGTCGTCGAAGCGCCCGAGATCCCCGACACTCACCATGTCGCCGCGCCGGGTCTGTGCGGTGAGTTCCGGCTCGTTCAGATATTCATCGTACTGCGAGGCACCGCGCACACAGATTTCGCCGACCGCGCCGGGCGCGACATCCTGCCCTTCGTCGTCGAGCAGTCGCACTTCCGAGCCGAAGAACGTGCGGCCGATGCCGCTTGCGGTCTGATCGCGCAGGATATCGTGCCCCTTGAGGTTGGCGTATGGGCCCGACTCGGTCGAGGCGGCATAGGTGCTCAGCACATGGCCCAGCCTGTCGACCACTGCCGCGCGCGTTTCGTACGGCAGCGCGCCGGCAGCATTCTGGATCAGGCGCAGCGACGGGCAGCGCAGCCGGGCGAAGCCTTCATAGTCCACCAGCCGTTGCACCAGGGTCGGAATCATGAAGGTGGAACTGATGCCTTCATTCTCGAGCAGATCGGCGACACGTCGTTCATCGAAGTCCGGCTCCAGATACAGCGTCGCACCGAGATAGAGCGGCAGGAGGCTGTAACCGTAGCCATAGGACAGGCACAGCGGCATGACGCCGAGCGTGCGGTCCTCCGGCGCGAACCCCTGCTCGATCGCGCGCGCGCTCAGCCCCCAGCGCGACCGGAGCGCCCCCTTGGGCCGGCCTGTCGTGCCCGACGTGTGCAACAGCGCCAGGTTCGTTGCGCTCTGCCAATCGAACGCCAGCGGGCGCGCATCGGCCATCAGCGTATCGATCGCGGGCGGCATTGCCGTGGATGTCGCCGGGCCGATCGACAGCAGGCGCGCCTGTGGCAACGCCTGCGACAGCAGATCGGCATGCCCACCGTAGCCTGGCCCCAGCACGACCACCTTGGCAGCGCTGTTGCGGGCGATGAAGGCGATGTCGTCGTCCTTGAGACGATAATTGATCGGGGCGGGGCTGGCGCCCAGCCCGAGCGCGGCGAACATCACTGCCAGCATGTCGGGATGATTCTCCGACAGGAGACTGACCCGGTCGCCGGCGCCCACGCCCTGTGCCGCCAGCAGCGCGCCCAGCCGCGCCACGCGGTCGTAGAACTGCGTATACGTCCACGCCTGGCCGGCGAATACGACGGCGGGCTTGCGGGGATAGCGGCGCGCGTTCAGGAACAGTGCGCGCGTATAGAGCATGTCCATGTGATCCTCACGCGCGATGGCGTCAATCGAGCCTGGCACCCGACTGTTCGATGATCGTCTTCCACTTGTCGTGCTCGGACTGGATGAACGCGGCGAAGGCGGCGCTGTCCAGGTTGAACGCGTTGCCGCCGAGCCTGCGGATGGTCGCGACCACGTCAGGCTCCTGCAGCGTGCGACTGACCTCGGCCTGCAGGCGATCGACGACCGGCCTGGGCGTGCCGGCGGGAACGAACATCCCCAGCCATGCGATGGCCTGCACGTCGGGGTAGCCGGCCTCCACCATGGTCGGCACGTCGGGCAGCAGGGGCTCGCGGACGGGGCCGGTGACGGCCAGCGCACGCAGATTGCCGGCCTGGATGTAGGGCAGCGTCGACGCCGGGAAATCGAGGCTGAGATCGACTTGGCCGCTCAGCAGGTCGGTCAGAGCCGGCGTGCTGCCCTTGTACGGCACGTGCAGGAGCTTGATGCCGGCAGCCCGCTGGAACAGCTCCGACATCAGGTGGCTCGACGTACCGTTGCCCGCCGATGCCATCGACAGCTTGCCGGGATTCTGTCGGGCGTAGGCAACGAGGTCCTTGAGGGTGCGATAGGGCCGATCGGCTTTCAGGACCAGGCCGGTGGAGATCGACAGCAGCGTATGGACCGGAATGAAGTCCTTGGTCGGATCGAATTTCAGGGACTTGTAGAGGTATTGGTTGGCGACGTGCGTGCCCTGCGTGCCCATCAGCAGGGTGTAGCCATCCGGTGCCGCCCGCGCGACGAACTCCGTCGCCAGGTTGCCGCCGGCACCGCCCCGGTTGTCGACCAGCACGCGCTGGCCCAGCCGCTCCGACAGCCGGTCCGCCAGCACGCGTCCAAGCTGGTCGGTGAGGCCGCCCGGCGGCGCCGGAATGACGAACGTCACCGGCTTGGCGGGATACGGCCCCTCGGCGGCAGCCGGCGCTGAAACAGCGGCTCCAGCGATCGCGGCGACCAACGCGGACACGACACCTGCGGCGCGCCGACAGAGCGCGGCAACGAGACGATGCATTTCTTTCCCCCTTGTGATGGCTGCTGCTGTTTGCGGCTCAATCGAGCCGGGCACCCGAACGTTCGATGATCGCTTTCCACTTGCCGTGCTCGGCCTGCGTAAAGGCGGTGAACGCCTGGCCGCCGATGTTGAACGGCGTGCCGCCGAACTTGCGGATCGCCTCGAGCACGCTGGCCTCCTGCAGCGCGCGGGCGGTCTCCGCCTGCAGGCGCGCGACGACCGGTGCCGGCGTGCCGGCCGGCGCGAACAATCCGATCCAGGCCACCGCCTCGGCCTGCGGGTAGCCCAGCTCGGCAATTGTCGGCACGTCGGGCAGCGTGGGCAGCCGCGTCGGTCCAGTGACTGCGAGCGCGCGCAGCTTGCCGGCCTGGATGTGCCCCAAGGTCGTGACCGCGAAATCAAAGCTGAGATCGACCTGGCCACCCAGCAGGTCGGCGATGGCGGGTGCGCTGCCCTTGTAGGGCACGTGCAGGAACTTCACCCCGGCCGCGGTCTGGAACAACTCGCCCACCAGATGGGTCGATGTGCCGTTGCCGGCGGACGCCATCGACAGCTTGCCGGGATTCTTCTTCGCCTCCTCGATGAGGTCCTTGATCGACCGGTACGGCCGCTCGCTGTTCACGACCAGCACGGTCGAGATCGAGATCAGGGCCTGGATCGCCACGAAGTCCTTGGCCGGATCGAACCGCAGGGATTTGTAGAGATACGGGTTGGACACCTGCGTGCCCTGGGTGCCCACCAGCACCGTGTAGCCGTCGGGCGACGATCGGGCGACGAACTCGGCCCCCAGGTTGCCGCCGGCACCGCCGCGGTTGTCGATCAGGACCCGCTGGCCCAGCCGCTCCGATACCCGGTCGCCGATGATGCGCGCCACCTGATCGGTGATTCCGCCCGGTGGCGCCGGCACGACGAAGGTCACCGGTTTGGCCGGAAACGCGTCCTGGCTCCAGGCCGGTGCGCCGGCCGCACCGGCAAGTGCCGCCGCCAGCATCGCCATGACGATGCCCGACCGAACCTTGACCCGGCAGGTTACCGCCTTGATTCCATGCATGTTTCCATCCCCGTTTCGATGATCCGTCCGCGCTTGCCGCCGAAATCAGGTTGACTACTCCGATATATCGGAATATTATACGGCTAATCGGATTCATTGCCCTAATTGGCGCCGACGTCAAGAGGGCGGTGACGCAGCCATCGAAGGACAGCCATGCCGACCCTGATTCCAGCGGCCAGCCGTGCGCTCGCAGTGTTCGAGGTGTTCGCGCGCGAGAAGCGCGAGCTGTCCAATTCGGACATGGCCCGGCTGCTGTCCGTCGCAGACAGCAGTTGCTCGGACCTGCTGCACACCCTGCATTCGCTGGGCTACCTGATGCGCACGTCGCGGACGCGGCGCTTCTATCCGACCGGACGCCTGCACGAGATCGCTCGCCAGATCGCCGAGAATGACCCTCTCACCACGGTCGGACGCGAAGCGGTGGAACTCCTGGCCGAGCGGGCGAACGAGAGCGCCTCGTTCGGCATTCTCGACGTCACGGCGGTGAAGGTGGTGGCGGCTCAGCCGAGCAAGCACCCGTTGCGCTACATCTTCGATGTCGGCGAGCGGGTCGCGCTGCATGCCTCTGCCTTGGGCAAAGCCCTGCTGGCGCTGCTGCCGCCCGAAGAGGCGCGGACCGCACTGCAGCGACGACCGCTGCGTCAGGTCACGCCGCAGACGATCACGAACATCGACCAGATCCTTGCCCAGCTCGAGCAGGGCCGTGAGCGCGGCTGGTACGAGACCCGCGGTGAAGGCACCGAAGGCGTCACGGCGCTGGCCGTCTCGGGCCGGCTGGGCGGCCAGCCGGTTTCGATGTCGCTGGTCGGCCCCACCGAGCGCATGGAGCGCAACCGCGAGGCCTACCTGCAGATCCTGCAGGACGTGCGCCGCACGATGCTGGCGGACGACTGACACGCATCGCCATCAGGAGAGATCATGGATCTGGGACTCAAGGATCGCATCGCCATCGTCACCGGCTCGGCGCGCGGCATCGGCGCCGAGACGGCGCGCATGCTGGCCGGCGAGGGCATGGCGATCGTGGTGAGCGACATCGACGGCGACGGCGCTGCGGCCGCGGCCAAGGCCATCACGGACGGTGGCGGCAAGGCGATCGGGGTGCGCTGCGACGTGCGCCGGGAGGAGGACGTGCGCGCCATGGCCGGCGCCGGCCGCGACGCGTTCGGGCGCATCGATGTGCTGGTCAACAACGCCGGCCTGGTGAAGGACCGCAGCCTGCTGAAGATGGACGAGGCCGACTGGGACCTGGTGCTCGACGTTACGCTGAAAGGCGCGTTCCATTGCTGCCGCGCCGTGCTGCCGGACATGCACGCGCGCAAATGGGGCCGCGTCATCAACATCACGTCGCGGGCGCTGTTCGGCAACCCCGGCCAAGCCAACTATTCGTCGGCCAAGGCGGGCCTGGTGGGCTTCACGCGCGCGCTGTCCCTGGAGCAGGCGCGCAACGGCATCACCGTCAACGCCATCGCACCCGGCTTCATCGAGACCGAGTACATCCAGAGCCTGCCCAACTACGCCCATGTGCGTGAGAACGCGTTGGCGAAGAACGCCGTGCCGTTCGGCGGCGAGCCGCGCGACATCGCCTCGGCCGTGGCTTTCCTGGCCTCGACGCACGCCCGCTACATCACCGGCACCACCCTGTTCGTGACCGGAGGTCGCTATGGATGAGGTCGATGCCGACGGCCTGTCGCTCGAGCAGCGCCTGCTGCGCGACAATGTGCGGCGCTACCTGAAGGAACATCTCGCGCCCCTCATCCAGAAGAGCGAGGCGGAGAAACGCTTTCCCTTCGAGGCGATGACCGGGCTCGCCGACTTCGGCTACTTCGGCGGCTACCTGCCCGAGGACGCCGGCGGCCTTGGCCTGGACTACCTGACCTGGGCCGTGCTGATGGAGGAAGCCGGATATTGCTGGCTGTCGCTGCGCGTGCTGCTGAGCGGCCTGAACATCGTCTCGGGCATCATCAACGCCTGCGGCACCGAGGCGCAGAAGGAGCGCTTCATGCGGCCCCTGCTGCGCAACGAGCGCCGCACGTTCGTGTCGATCTCCGAACCCGGCGTCGGCTCGAACGTGGCCGAGATCAAGACCCGCGCCGACAAGCACGGCGATCGCTACGTCCTGAACGGCAGCAAGCTGTGGATCACCAACGGGATGTTCGCCGATTTCGGAATCGTCGTGGCGCGCACCTTCAGCGACACCTGCGA
This sequence comes from Reyranella sp. CPCC 100927, assembly GCF_007859315.1. Lineage (GTDB taxonomy): Bacteria > Pseudomonadota > Alphaproteobacteria > Reyranellales > Reyranellaceae > Vineibacter. The sequence continues at coordinate 27,135 of NZ_VOHA01000021.1, read as the reverse complement.
CGGCGGGCTGTCGCTGTTCCTGGTCGAGAAGGCGCAGACGACGTTCGACTATCGGCCGGTGGAGACGATGTTCGTGCGCAGCACCGGCACGGCCGCCTTCACGTTCGAGAGCGCCGAGATACCGGCCGCCAATCTGCTGGGCCGCGAGGGTGAAGGCCTGAAGCAGATCCTGATCGGCCTGAATTTCGGTCGCCTGAACGTCGCCATGGGTGCCGTCGGCGCGGCGCAGTGCGCGCTCGACCTGTCGATCGAGTACGCCCGCACCCGCACCCAGTTCGGCCGACCGATCGCCTCCTTCCAGCTGGTGCAGAAGCACATCGTCGACATGACGATGAAGACGCAGGCCTCGCGCGCGCTGGGCTACCGCGCCGCGCACGCCATGCAAGCGAGTCAGGCGCGCTCGGAATGCTCGATCGCCAAGCTCTATGCCACCGAGGCGGCGCATCAGGTCGCCAACCTGGCGCTGCAGGTGCATGGCGGCATGGGCTACGCCACCGATTACCCCATCGAACGCATCTTCCGCGACACCCGCGGCGGCATGATCCCGGAGGGGACGACGGAGATCCAGACCCTGATCATCGGCCGCGAGATTCTCGGCATTTCGGCGCTGACGTAGGAGACAGCATGAGCAACCCATCCGTCATCGACGCGGTATCGCAGGCGTCGATCTATTGGGAAGACCTGCCGGTCGGCACCCGCTACATCACTTCGTCGCGCACCATCACCGAAGGCGACGTCGCGGCCTTCGCGGCGCTGACGGGCGACTTCAACCGCCTGCATGTCGATGCCGAGTACGCCAAGGCCAGCATCTACGGCCAGCGCATCGCGCACGGCATGCTGGTGGCGTCGTTCATGGCCGGCCTCACCTCGCGCTCGATTCCCAACCAGCTGATGGAGGGCGCGCTCTTCGGCGTGCTGCAGAATACGCTGAAATTCCCCAGGCCGACCTTCATCGGCGACACCATCCGGGTCGAGATCGAGGTCGTCGAACAGCGGCCCACCAGCCGGCCCGACCGCGGCCTGATCGGCTTTCTGCGCAAGGCCATCAACCAGCGCGACGAGGTGGCCGCCGAACTCGGCGCGACCTGCCTGCTGAAGCGCCGCAACCCGGCGGTGGCGTCATGACCGCCACCGTCGTGAAGACCGATATCGGCTATACCACCACCGACACCATCATGGTGCGCGGACTCAACCTCGCAACCGAGATCATCGGCACCTTCGACTTCGTCGATATGATCTTCCACACGGTGCTGTCGCGCCGGCCCAGCCCGCAGGAAAAGGCGATGGTCAACGCGCTGCTGGTGACCACGGCCGACCACGGCATCACCCCCAGCTCGCTATCGGCGCGCCTGACCTATATCGGCGCGCCCGAGGCGCTGCAGGGCGCCGTGGCCACCGGCCTGCTGGGCGCCGGCAGCGTGTTTTTGGGCACCATGCAGAACGCCGCCGAGATGCTGCGCGACGCCGCGCGGCCGCTGGCCGCCGATGCCGACGACGCGGCGATCCGCGACGCGGCACGCGACCTGATCCGGCGTCACAAGGCCGAGCGCCGCGCGATCTACGGCGTGGGCCACCCGATCCATGTCGATGGCGATCCGCGGGTGCCGGCGCTACGCGCGGTGTCGCGCGCCAACGGCTTCTTCGGCGTTCACTGGCGCATCATGGACATGATCGCCGAGGTGCTGGCCACGGAGCATGGCAAGAAGCTGCCGGTGAACGCCGTCGGTGCCATCGCGGCGATGGTGGCGGCCATGGGGCTGGATCCGCTGATCGCGCGCGGCCTGTCGCTGGTCGGCCGTTCGGCCGGACTGCTGGCCCATATCCTGGAGGAGAAGGAGGCGCCCATGGCCCGCGAGGCCTGGGAGCTGGTGCTGCGCGCCGACCCGCGCAACGTGCTGCCCTGACGCCAAACGGCCTCAGTTCACGATCTCGCCCTTGTAGGCACCCCAGACTTTGCTGCGCTCGACCCAGCCGACATGGGGGCCGACCTGCACGCGGCACCATTCGCCGTTGCAGGATTTCACCAGGCAGATCACCTCGGTCTGCAGGCGGGCGATCTCGGTCGCGTTGGTGGCCGGGGTTTTGTACAGGATCGCTTCCTTGGCCGAGACCGTCACCGAGCGCTTGCCGGTCAGCAGGCTCTGGTGCACCCAGCCGCCGGCGCCTTGCCAGTCACGGATCTTCCGCCAGTTCTCGTACTCCGCGACGATCTCGACCGGCATGGACTTGCGCTTGAAGACCCAGTCGATGGGGTAGCGCACGTTCGGACCGGTCCGGACGTTGGTCTCCTCGGACCGCAGAGCGGCAAAACGCGGCAGCGGCAGGCCGGTTCCCTTGCGCAGGGGCGGCGGGACATCGGCCGCCATTCGCGATCCGACCTGCTGCGCCAGGGCGGGCGACAGGCCCGCGGCCAGGATCGGAAGACATGCCAGGGACGCCGCGACGACGGCCGCTCTGACGGCGGCGCGGGGCGCGACCACGCGGGAACGCAACATGGACCCCTTATACCGCATGACGGACCGCGCGGCCATCGCGGACCGCCCGACAAGCAGCCGGAATCGTTGACGAAACACCGCAACCCGGCAAATGCCGCACAGGCTGGACTCGCGGCACGCCCCTTGCTATTGCCGGTGCGGGTGCCGCACGCAGGCAACGGCATCCCAAGACACCCTGGGCCCGCCGGAGCCGCTATGCCGTTTGCGCAGAAGAAGCCGCTGGTGATCGTCACCCGCAAGCTGCCCGACGCGATTGAAACGCGCATGATGGAGCTGTTCGACACCCGGCTGAACCCGGATGACAAGCCGCTCAGCCAGGCGCAGCTCGTCGAGGCCGTGAAACAGGCCGACGTGCTGGTGCCGACCGTGACCGACCGCATTGACGGCAAGGTCCTGTCGCAATCGGCGCCGCGGCTGCGGCTGATCGCCAGTTTCGGTACCGGCGTCGACCACATCGACCTCGACAGCGCCCGCCAGCGCGGCATCACCGTCACCAACACGCCGGGCGTGCTCACCGAAGATACCGCCGACATGACCATGGCCCTGATCCTGGCCGTGGCCCGCCGGGTCGGCGAGGGCGAGCGGCTGGTACGGGCCTCGAAATGGACCGGCTGGGCGCCGACGGCGATGCTGGGCGCCCGCATCTGGGGCAAGCGCCTGGGCATCGTCGGCATGGGCCGCATCGGCCAGGCGCTGGCGCGCCGCGCCCGCGGCTTCGGCATGACGATCCACTACCACAACCGGCGCCGGGTCCATCCCGACATCGAGCGCGCGCTGGAGGCGACCTACTGGGAGAGCCTCGACCAGATGCTGGCGCGCATGGATATCGTGTCGGTGAACTGTCCGCACACGCCGGGTACCTATCACCTGCTGTCAGCACGCCGGCTGAAGCTGCTGCGGCCGACCTCGATCGTGGTCAACACCGCGCGCGGCGAGGTGATCGACGAGAACGCATTGATCCGCATGCTGCGTGCCAAGGAGCTGGCCGGCGCCGGCCTTGACGTGTTCGAACACGAGCCCGCCGTCAGCCCCAAGCTGCTGGAGCTCGACAACGTGGTGCTGCTGCCGCACATGGGTTCGGCCACGCTCGAGGGCCGCATCGAGATGGGCGAGAAGGTGCTGATCAACATCAAGACCTTCGCCGACGGCCACAAGCCGCCGGACCGCGTCTTCGCCGCGATGCTGTAGGCCGGCGCGCGGCGGCGTCAGTTGCGGCAGCGCACCTGCCAGGGACTGTCGTTGCCGCCGGCGACGAATTTGCCCTCGGCCACGAGGACTTCACCCGTGGTGCGACGCGACGACCACACCTTGATCCGTTCACCCGCCTGTCGCAGCTCGATGTCGAGCTGGCGTCGGTCGCTCTGATTCTCCTGGAGATAGGCGATGCGATCCGCCCCGCGGCGTTCGGCCTTCAGGATCGTATAGACCGTAGGCGTGGAACGGGGGCCGTTGTCGTAGGTGAGGGTTACGGTACCGTTGGCCGCGCGGGCATAGATGGTGCGCGTGTTGCCCCGCTCACCGGCGGCCATCGTGCAAACCTCCGCCCATGTACCGAGGATTCCGGCGTCGCGCAAAACCGACTCCACCGTCTGTGCGCCCGCGGTACGGCCGATGCCGAGGAAAAGCACCAGAACGATCAAAGCCGTTCTTTGCATCATGCGCCTCCCGATCCGATGGCGCAGATCATACACCTCATCGGCGGACGGAGCATCTATTGCGCCGCTCAAGCACCCGGCGTCGGCAAGCGATAGTCTTTGAAGCGGTCACGCAGCGCCGTCTTGTGGATCTTGCCGGTGGCGGTATGCGGGATGTCATCGACGAAAACGACGTCGTCAGGCATCCACCATTTCGCGACTTTGCCGTTCATGAAGGTCAGAATGTCGTCTCTGGTGGCGCTCTTGCCCTCATTCAGGCGCACGATCAGCAGCGGTCGCTCGTCCCATTTGGGATGGTGGATGCCAATAACCGCGGCCTCCGCGATGGCGGGATATCCCGCGGCCAAATTCTCCAGATCGATTGACGAAATCCATTCGCCGCCCGACTTGATGACATCCTTGGCCCGGTCGGTGATTCGCATGTAGCCGTGGTTGTCGATGGTCGCGACATCCCCGGTATCGAAGTAGCCGTCGTCATCGAGGATACTGACATTCATACGGTAATAGGCTTTCGCTATTGCCGCGCCTCTTACCTTGAGGTGACCGGACGTCTTGCCATCCCAGGGCAGCGCACCGCCGCGATCGTCCGTGATCTTCATCTCCACGCCGAAGGGTGCGAAGCCCTGCGTCTGCAGGATGTCGAGCCGCTGTTCTTCGTCTGCGTCCTGGAATGGCGATTTGAGGCCGCCGACCGTGCCGATCGGACTCATCTCCGTCATACCCCAGGCATGACGGACCCCTATCCCCCGATCCAGGAACGCCTTGATCATGGAACGGGGCATGGCCGAGCCGCCGCACGCCACCATCCGCAGATCCGGCAGCTCGAGGTCACGCTCGCGCATGTGAACGAGCAGCATCTGCAGGACTGTCGGAACGCCCACCGTATAGTTGACCCGTTCGGCCTGTAGCAGCTCGTAGACGGACGTGCCGTCGAGCTTCCCGCCCGGCATCACCAGGCGCGTACCCATCGAGGGCGCCGAGAACGCAATGCCCCAGCTATTGGCGTGAAACATGGGCACAAGCGGCATGATCGTGCCGCTGGCGCCCGCACCCAGCGAGTCGCCGGCATTGGCCATCAGCGTATGAAGAACAGTGGAGCGATGCGAATAAAGCACGCCCTTCGGATCGCCCGTGGTGCCGGACGTGTAGCACATCGCCGCGGCAGTGTTTTCGTCGAACGTGTCCCAGACGAAGTCGCCGTCGGCCGCCTCGATCCACGCTTCGTAGGCCACGGCATTCTTCAGCTGCGTGTCCGGCATATGAGCGTTGTCGGTCAGGACGATGTACTGCTCGACGCTCGGCAGGCGACCGGCGATCTGCTCGAGGATCGGCAGAAACGTCAGGTCGGTGACGACGATCTTGTCCTGGGCGTGATCGATGATCCACGCGATCTGGTCGGGAAACAGTCGCGGGTTGACGGTGTGGCACACGGCGCCAATGCCCATGACGCCATACCAGACTTCCAGGTGACGCCACGTGTTCCAGGCGAGGGTGGCGACACGGTGCCCGCGTTTGATGCCGGCGCGGTCAAGCTGCTGGGAAACCCTGCGGGCACGGGCATGGATCTGGGCATAGCTTGTGCGGTGGATCGGGCCTTCGACCGATCGCGTGATGACCTCCTGCTCCGCGTGGCATCGCGCTGCATGTTCGATGATCCGATGGCACAGCAGTGGCCAATCCTGCATCAGACCAAACATTTTAGATCATCCCTGTTGGTGTTTCATCGGGCGCACGCAAGCGCGCCCCGAAGCGTTGCCCGCCGGGTGTCGTTTCTCGTTCCCATGTTTCGAGGCGTGCGCTGCAGAGCAACGGCTGCAGCAGCGCACGCAGGCGAACGCTAGGGGCGAACGCCCTCGCCCGTCAGCAGGCCGGCGCGACTATAGGCAGCCCGCATCTGGCTGCCGTTCACGTACACGTCCTTGCGCGTGACTTTGTCCGCCCCGTTGACCGTCACAACATCGAGCATTTCGATCTTGACCGTGAATGGCCTCTTCTCGGTGTCGACCAGATCCATGACCATGAGCCATTCGATCACCCAGTGGTCGGCGCCCGCGAAGAAGCGCTTTTCCTCCATGCCGAATTCATACTTGGCAAAGAGTTCCACGCAATGCCGGCGCAGCGCTTCCCGACCGATGACGGGCTCCGATCCGTCGTGAACGCAAAAGACGGTGTCGTCCGAATGGAGTGAGGCAATCAGATCGGGATCACGCGTTACCCACCCGACGTGATACCGATCGAAGACGCTCTTCAGACCAGGGCTATCTTCAACGACCTTGGGAATCGCCATCGTATCCTCCGCTTGATTGTCGTGGGAGGATGTTACAGACTCTAAGTCGGTAAATCAAGCGTCTTGACCACACCTGAAATTCACGCCCGTGACGTACCCTTCTGAAGGCCACTGAGCATATCTTTCAACATGGCGCAGTACAGTCGCGCGACCTCCAACGGCTTCGCCGCCGCGCCGGTTTCCAGGGCGGCCTCCATCACGGCGCCATCGACCAGCCGCGCCGCCGCATCGACTTCGCGGGGATCGGCCTGCGGTCCCATGATTGCGACCAGGCCACTGTGGATGGACGCGAAAAAGTGGCGATCGTCGATCTCCCGCCAGCGCTTCAAGCCCAGCACGACGGGCCCATCGATCAAGATCAGGCGATGCAATCCCGGCTCGCTGGCCGATTTCAAGTACGCCAGGATATTCGTTGCGATGGTGTCGGGCGTCCGCGGCCCCGGGTTGGCGTCGAGCCTGGCATTCAGTTGACTGGCCAGTTCCGACTGAACGCGATCGAACACCATCTCGAAGATGGCCCGCTTGGATGAAAAGTGATGGTAAACGCCGCCCTTGGCGATACCGGCCGCGGCAGCGATCTCATCGATGCTCACGGGGTCGAACCCCCGCGCCATGAAGAGATTTCGGGCTGCGCTCACGATCGCATCGATCGTCGCCGCTGATCTTTCTGATTGCCGTGCCATGATCGCCCGTATGCGCAGATCCTCGATGAATCACCGAACGCCATAGCCCCGGGCGGCCCTGCGCGCAACGACACCATGCGTTTCAGTTAGGAAGTTGCCGACCTACAGTCTGTAAATATGATCGAGATCACCCCTCACCTTCCGTGCCCGGCATGCCAGCGTCGCGCGCATCCAGCGCATCGCGCGTGGCGCGTCCGACCTGGCCGGCGACCAGCACGATGATGGCCGAGTAGTAGACCCACACCATCACGGCGGCGAGCGCGCCGGCGGCGCCGAAGGCGCTGGCGAGCACGCTGTGCGCGAAGTACCAGGCGATGGCGGCGTTACCAATCAGGAACAGCATGGCCACCACAACGCCGCTGATCAGCGCGAACCGCCAGCGGATCGGCACATCGGGCAGGAACTTGTAGATCAGCGCGAAAAAGCCGGCGGTGACGCCCAGCGACCAGCCCTCCGACAGCGCCGAGCCGAGATACTCGCCCAGCCACGGCAGGCGGCGCAGCACGCCATCGTAGGCGGCAATAGTGGCCGTAGCGGTGAAGACCAGGATGAACAGCACACCGATCAGGGCCATCAGCCCCAGCGCCAGCAGCCGGGAGCGGATCTCGGCCAGCACGGGATGGCGCCGCCAGCCGCCCGACGGACGCCAGATCACGTCGAATGCCGAATCCAGTTCGACAAAAATCGCCGTGCCCGAATAGAGGATCACGGCGACGCTGATGATTGTCGTCCATGTCGAGCCGCCACGGAACAGGCCTTCCTGCACGGCGCGGCGGATCACCTCGAGGTTCTCGACGCCGATGGCCTCCGACAGCCCCGCCATGATCGCTTCTTCGGCCGCCATGTGGCCCAGGATCGGGTCGGCGATGGTGATCATCACCAGCAGGATCGGCCCGACGGAAAACAGGGCATAGAAGGCGATGGCGGCCGCCATCGATGTCAGGCGGTTCTCGAAAAAGCCGTTCCAGGTCGCGACGACAATGGACTTCAGCAGGTGAAGCATGCCGCAGCCGCCTCACGCCGCGGCGGCGAAGCGCGGCACTGTGCGATCGCCGAACGGCACGAACATGGCCCGCACGCGCGCACCGATCGCCAGCGCCGGATCGGCATGCGCCATCAGGCGCACGCCTTCATCCAGATCGACCAGCGCGATGGCATACGGCGCAAACGGCTGCAGCGCCGCCGACGGCGGCCGATGCACGACGGTGATCGAAAAGATCGTGCCGGTGCCGGCTGCTGTCCGCGTCTCGACCCGTGTCGAGCCGCAGGCCGTACAGTGGCCGCGAGGATAGAACTGGGCCGTGCTGCAATCGGCGCAGACCTCATACCCGATCCGCCCCTGGGCGATGCCCGCCCACCAGTCCCGCGCGAGCGGATCGGTGGAAAGCGTCGTTGTGTCCGTCATCGTCATCCTCACACCCGCTCCAGCACCATCGACACGTGCGACGACATCACGCCACCATCGCCATGCACGAAACCGATCGTCGCGTTCTTCGCCTGGCGCTCGGCCGCACGGCCGGCAAGTTGGCGCTGGGTCTCGATCAGATGCGCAAGGCCACCACCCACGCCGCAATGGCCGAATGACAGCAAGCCGCCGTGCGTATTGAGCGGCAGGTCGCCGCCGACCTCGAACCGGCCGGCGCGCGCCGCCTCGCCGGCACCGGCCCGGCGCACGAAGCCGATTTCCTCCAGCAGCATGGCAAGCGTGATGGTGAAGGAGTCGTAGACCGCGAGGTAGTTCATGTCGGCCAGCCCCATGCCGGCGTCGGCGAGCGCCCGGTCGGCTGATGCCTTGGCCCCCATGTCGGCCCAGTCGCGCGCGCAGGAAATATGCTGGTGCAAGTGGGCTTGGCCGGCGCCGCGGATGCGCACCCGTGCCGCCGACGTAGGATCGCGCGTGATCACTGCCGCAATGCCGCCATCCGAAACCGGGCAACAGTCCAATAGACGCAAGGGCAATGCGATCGGCTTGGAGGCCATCACGTCGTCGCGGGTGATCGGTGTGCGCAAATGCGCATCGGGGTGTCGTCCGGCGTGGCGGCGCATGACGACCGCCAGTTCGGCGAGATCGCTGTCCGTGACGCCGAACTGGTGCATGTAGCGCGCCGCCAGCAGGCCGTAATAGGCCGGGATGGTCGCGCCGTAGGGCACTTCGTAGTCGGGATGGCCGGCCTGGGCCAGGGTCTGGATCGACTGGTCGCGGCTCTGGCCGCTGGCGCGATTTTCCGCCGCCACGATCAGCACGGCGCGGCAGCGGCCACTGTCGACCAGAATCTTGGCCAGCATGGCCATGGCGACGCCGGTGGCACCTCCGGCCTGCAGCGCATGCGCATAGGCCGGCCGGATGCCGAGGCGCTCGGCGATCACTGTCGCCAACATGATGTGCGGCATGGTGGTCGCATAGCCGGTCAGCAGGCCATCGATGTCCTTGGGCTCCAGGCCGGCATCGGCCAGGGCCGCCTGTGCTGCCGTCGCCGCCAGGCCCATCGTGGTGCTGCCGTCGATCTTGCCGTAACGCGTGTTGCCGACACCGGAAATGAAAGCCATCGAGCCACCTCCCGGGCCGACCATAGCCCGCCGGACGCGCGCTACTCCAGTGTCCACCTCTGCCGCAAGCGGGAGAGGTCGACGGGCGCTCGGCGTCCGGCGGGTGAGGGCTTCAGGACGGGGTGGGGCGTTCGTGGCCCCTCACCTTCCCATCGCGCTTGCGCGCGATGGGCCCCTTCCTCTCCCGCTTGCGGGAGAGGAGACAATGCGTACAGTGCGTCATGCACGAGCCGGTCGCGGTACCGCTGTGGCTGTTCCTGCCGATCGCGGCCTTTGCGCTGTGGTCGCTGCTGGATCGCCTGCTGATCCCCTCGGCGCGCTGGGTGCTGCGCCGGCGCGTCAACCGCCTGATCGATCGGGTCAACCAGCGACTCCAGGTCGAGATCCGCCCGTTCCAGCTTACCAAGCGCCAGGTGCTGATCGACCGGCTGATCTACGACCCGCAGGTGGTCACCGCCGCCAACGATCATGCCCAGGCCATCAAGGTGCCGCGCGAAGTGGTGATGAACGATGTGCGCCGCTACGCCAACGAGATCGTGCCGGCGTTCAATGCCTATTTCTACTTCCGCATCGGCTACCTGCTGGCACGTGCCCTGGCTCGCGCGCTGTACCGGGTGCGCCTGGGCATCGCCGACGACAAGGCACTGGCTGCGGTGAACAACGACGCCACCGTGGTCTTCGTGATGAACCACCGCAGCAACATGGACTACGTGCTGGTGGCGTTCCTCGCCGCCGAGCGCACGGCGCTCTCCTACGCGGTCGGCGAATGGGCACGGGTCTGGCCGTTGCAGACCCTGATCAAGGCCATGGGTGCCTATTTCGTGCGCCGCGACTCCAACGATCCGCTCTATCGCCGCGTACTGGAACGCTACGTGCACATGGCGACCGAGGCGGGCGTGGCGCAGGCCATGTACCCCGAGGCAGGTCTGACCCGCGACGGCAAACTGCGGCCGCCGCGGCTGGGCCTGCTCGACTACGCGCTGAAATCGTTCGACCCGCACGGCCCCCGCGACATCGTGTTCGTGCCGGTGGGCATCAACTACGACCGCGTGCTGGAAGACCGCACCCAGTTGCGTGCCGGCGATCCTGCCGCCGAACGTCGCAGCGGCGGCTATGCCATCCGCACCACCCTGCGGTTTGTCGGCCGCAACCTGCGCCAGATGCTGAGCGGCAACTGGTATCGCTTCGGCTATGCCTGCGTCAATTTCGGCGTGCCCGTCTCCACCCGCGCCTGGCTCGCGCAACATGCGGGGCAGTTCGGCGGCGACCTGCGGACATTGCCCAAGGAGCGGCGCTTCGAGGCCATCGGGCTACTGGCCCAGGATCTGATGACGGCGATCGGCACGGTCGTGCCGGTGCTGCCGGTGTCGCTGGTGTCGACCGTGCTGCTGGAGGCCGAGCGGCCAGTGGACGAACTGGAGCTGAAGGCGCGCTGCCAGGTGCTGGCCGACGCGCTGCGCGACGGCGGCGCGCAGATCTACGTGCCGCGCGACGATCGCGACTACGCCATTCATGTCGGTCTGCGCATGCTGCGCCTGCGCCGGCTCGTCACCGTGAACGACGATGGGCTGTACAGCCCGGCCGAGGCCGAGAAGCCACTGCTGCGCTACTACGCCAATGCCATCGCCCATCTGCCGCGGGGTCCCGATTCAGCCGCTCACGGGCCATCAAATCCAGCCCATCGCCATTGACCCGACGCCCGGTCGGGCACAAGTTGGGGTTACAGGATTTCAGGAGGTCGCCATGCTGACGTCGCTGTTCGGCAAAAAGGTCAAGATGCCAGAGCCGGAGCGCGCGCTGCCCGGCCGCAAGACGCTGGCGTTCGACGTGCCCGACACGCATTTCGTCAATGGCAACCGCATCCAGCCACCGTTCCCGGCCGGGTTGGAGGAAGCCATGTTCGGGCTGGGCTGTTTCTGGGGCGCCGAGCGCAAGTTCTGGCAGGCACCGGGTGTCTACAGCACCGCGGTCGGCTACGCCGGCGGCTACACGCCGCATGCGACCTACGAAGAGGTGTGCTCCGGCCTCACCGGCCACAACGAGGTGGTGAAGGTCTGGTTCGATCCCACCAAGACATCGTACGACGCACTGCTCAAGGTGTTCTGGGAAAGCCATGATCCGACCCAGGGCATGCGCCAGGGCAATGACATCGGCACGCAGTACCGTTCCGGCATCTACACGTTCTCGCCGACGCAGAAGGCGGCGGCCGAGATGTCGCTACGCCTGTACCAGACGGCACTGCAGACGCGTGGGTTCGAGGAGATCACCACCGAGATCCTCGACGCGCCGCCGTTCTATTACGCCGAGGACTATCACCAGCAGTACCTGGCCAAAGTGCCCAACGGCTATTGCGGCCTGGGCGGCACCGGCGTGTCCTGCCCGATCGGCGTCGGCGTGCAAGTCCCCGCGGCGGAGTAGCGTCGCCAGCACATCATCGTGCTTGCCTCTTGCATGAGGTGAGCGAGAACATGCCGTTGCGAAGTGACGTGGGCTTCGCGACAATGCTGCCGCGCGGCGACAGGATGATACCGGCTGTTCACAGCGGCCTTCCGACTGCCGACATACGTGGCGACTGCTCACCGCTCGCCGCCCGGTGCCGGGCATCGGCTGGTCAACCGCACGACCAGTCTCGCGAGTATGAGAAAGAGGAGCGCCGTTCTCCCCTTCTGTTTCTCCGAGATGCGTGAATGTCTCATCGGCCGACTTCATCGGAACAATCTTCAAATAGCACTCATGTGCCCAACAGCGTCGCCGGCAGCGTGGCGCCGCAGCCGACATTGGTGGTCATCGGTCACGCCGAGTCATCGACCCGCCGCTGGATGAAACGACTCGCCGGGCTTGGCGGCGTGGTGCTGCTGGCGATCATCGGTGCATCGGTACTCGACCAGGAGGCGCCGCCATCGTCACGAACGGCCGGCGACGTGGCGTCGGCCGACCTGCCGGTGCCCACCGCCGATGATGACCCGCAGGACGTGCCGGCACCGACGACAGAGGCGACGGCGCAACCGCAGACCGCACCCACACCGCCCGAGCCTGCATTCGGCCCCGACATTCAGGTTCCGGCAGCCCCGGCGGAAACCGCTCCTGCAACACCAACGCCGGATGCCGCCCCGATACCAACCCAGGACAGCGCCGCCGATACGCCGCAACCGGTCGAGTCGTATGTGACGATCGTGCGTATGGAGAAAGGCGACACCGTCAGCAGCGTGCTGGAGGATCTCGATTTCGCACCGGAGGAAGTCGGCAAGGCGGTCCGCGCGCTCTCGTCCCGCCTGAAGCTCACGCGCCTGCAGGTTGGTCAGGCCTTGACCCTCGAAGTCCGTGCCCCCTCGGACGACGACGCAAAACCGGTGCTGGAGGCTTTGACCATCCGGCCCGACGCGCGCCGCGAAATCACGCTGCGGCGTGACGATGAAGGTGCCTATAGCGCGGCGGAGAAGATTTTCGAGGTGATCGCCAAGCTCGCACGCGCCTCTGGCACCGTGGACGGATCGCTGATCGCCAGCGCCGACGACGCCGGCGTGCCACGAGCGGCACTGGCCGAGATGGTGCGTGCCTTCTCGTGGGATGTGAATTTCCAGCACGACATGAAGGTCGGTGATCGCTTTGCCATCCTGATCGAGCAGTCATGGACCACCGACGGCAGGCTGGTGGATTCCGGCCGCCTGCTGTGGGCCGAACTGACCACCGGCGCGGGGCGACAGACCTACAGTATCTATCGCTTCCGGCCGCACGGCGGTGCCGACTCGTTCTACGACGCCAACGGCCGAAGCGTGGTGAAGGCGCTGCTGCGCACCCCGCTGAACCTCAGCCGGATCTCGTCGCATTTCGGCATGCGCCGCCATCCGGTCCTCGGCTTCAGCCGTATGCACAGGGGCATCGATTTCGCAGCGCCACCCGGCACACCGATCCTGGCCGCCGGCGACGGCCAGGTCGTACAAGCCGGCCGCAACGGCGGGTATGGCAATTGGGTGAAGCTGCGTCACAGCCGCAGCCTGGCCACCGGCTACGCACACATGTCTCGCGTCGCCCGCGGCATGCGGGCCGGCAAGCGAGTCCGTCAGGGCCAGGTCATCGGCTTTGTCGGCAGCACCGGCCTGTCAACGGGACCGCACCTGCATTTCGAACTGCACCGCAACGGCACGCCGGTGAATCCGCTGACCGTCGCCCGCACGGCGCTGCGTGCCAGCCTGGCCGGTGCCGACCTGGCGCGTTTCAAGACGATCGTCGCCCAGGTCGAGCGGGCGCGCACGAGCGCCGACGTGCTGGGGACAGCGCAGCCGTGAAACGCGACACCGAGCGATATGGCCTGTTCGCCCGTCGTGCCCTGATCCTGGGCGGACTGAAAGCAGGTCTGGTGGGCGTGCTGGGCGCGCGGCTCTACTGGCTGCATGCCGTCGATGGCGAAAAGTACAAAGTCCTCGCCGAGGAAAACCGTATCAACACCCGGCCGCTGACCCCGGCGCGCGGCCTGATCTTCGATCGCAACGGCGCGCCGCTGGCGACCAATCGCAGCACCTACCGGGTAACGATGACGATCGACGAAGGCCGTGCGGCCTTGGCGATGCGACAGGCGGAGACGGTGCTGCGGCGACTTGAGCGCGTGTTCGCCATCAACGCGACGGAACGCGAGCGCATCCTGGCGCAGGTGCGACGCAGCCGGGCACTCGTGCCCATCACCATTCGCGAGAACCTCTCCTGGGAAGAGGTGGCGCGCATCGAGTTCAATACGCCTGACCTGCCGGGCGTTGCCATTGATCCCGGCTGGATCCGGCACTATCCGTATGCCGAGCCCGTGAGCCACGTTGTCGGCTATGTCGGCCGTGTCTCCGAGGACGATCTGCGCGACAGCGACGATCCCGTGCTCGAACTGCCGGGCATGCGCATCGGGAAGAAAGGCATCGAGAAGGGTGCCGAAGCGATGCTGCGCGGCAGACCCGGCGGCGTGCAGGTCGAAGTCAATGCCCGCGGCCGCGTGGTGCGCGAATTGGATCGCGTCGAGAGCGAGGCTGGCAGCAACATCCAGCTCACCATCGACCTGCCGCTGCAGCAGTTTGTCGCTGACCGGTTGGCCGAGCAGAGTGCGTCGGCCGTGGTGATGGACGCCATCACCGGCGACATCCTCGCCCTGGCATCGACACCGAGCTTCGACAGCAACGCCTTCGCGCGCACGATCACGTCGTCCGAATGGCGCGATCTGCTGAACAATCCCCGCAAGCCGCTGCTCGACAAAGCCGTGCAGGGTCAGTATCCACCCGGCTCGACCTACAAGATGGTCACCGCACTCGCCGCCTTGGAAGGTCGCACGCTCGGCCTGTCGGAGCGCCTGTTCTGCGGCGGCTTCATCGAACTGCCGGGCAAGGGCCAGAAGAAATACTGCTGGATTCACCCCGGTGGTCACGGCTGGCTGAACGTGACTGAAGCCTTGGAGCAATCCTGCGACTGCTTTTTCTACGAGGCCGCCAGACGCGCCACGGTCGATCGCATCGCCGAGGTCGCGACCAAGCTGGGATTTGGGGCGTCCACGCGGGTCGGTCTCCCGGAGGAGGCCGACGGACTGCAGCCGACGCGTGCCTGGAAACGCGACCGCGGGACGGCACCCTGGGGTGTCGGCGACACCTATAATCTCGGTATCGGACAGGGCGCGATGCTGGCGACGCCGCTGCAGCTGGCCCTGATGACAGCGCGGATCGCCAATGGCGGGCACGCCGTGCAGCCGCGGTTGATCGCCGCCAGCGCCGGCCCGACCGGGACGCTGCAGGCGCTGCCGGTGCAAACGAAGCCGGCATCAAGGAGCCTTGGCTTTCGCCCTCAGAACCTGCGCGCCATTCAGACCGGCATGGACATGGTGGTCAACAGCCCCAGCGGCACGGCCCACCGCGCGCGTATCCCCGAGGCGCACCTGGCCATGGCCGGCAAGACGGGCACGGCGCAGGTCAAGCGCATCACCGAGAGCGAGCGCCGCCGGCGTGTCGCGCAAGCCGATCTGCCGTGGCATCTGCGCCACCATGCGCTGTTCGTCGGCTACGCGCCCACCGACGCGCCCCGCTACGCCTGCGCCGTCGTCGTCGAACACGGCATCGGCGGTTCGGTTACGGCAGCGCCGCTCGCCCGCGACATCCTGCGCGAAACACAGAAGATCGATCCAGCGCGACGACCCGAGCGCTTCGAGAGCGCCGGGCACGACGGCGATCGGCCGGTCGAAGCCAGCACAACACCACCAGCGGCACGTCAGGGCCGCGACAGCAACTGAGATCTACAGCGTCACGATCTGCGCACCCGGTGGTGTCGCATCGAGCAGTGTGACGATGCCGGCAATCTCGTGCGGCACATCGCGGCGCAGGGCCGCGGAATCGATGCCTTGCGCCCGCAAGCCCATCTCACAGACGATGACGCGTACCCTCAGCTCAACGCAAGCCGACAGCAACGTCTCGAAGTCGCCGACGCCACGCTCCTTGAACCGGGTGTCAGTCTCCTCGCCACGCTTGGCTTGCGCGAGTGGATCGGCCGGCAGGCTTCGCCATCCCGGCTGGCCCTGAGCATCATGCGTCAGCGCACGCAGCGCACCCTGGGTGAAGAACAGGGTCACATGGCGACCGATGGCGCTGGCGGCACTGGCCATGGCCAGCGCGTAGTGCACCCGCTCGTAGTCGCCCGACAGCGCGATGATCGACAGCGCCGGTGCGTCAGTCGCCACAGTAGGCCTCCGCGTAGCTGGCCTGCGCCATAGGCGAATCGAGCGCGGTGATGGCAGGCTTCGTGCCGCACAGCGGGCAATCAGCGCGCCGCGCCACGGTCAGACGCTCGACGCGTGCATCCAGCGCATCGTACAGCAGCAGCTTGCCGGCAAGCGATTCGCCGATGCCGAGGATCTCCTTCACCACTTCGGTCGCCTGCCACGTGCCGATGGTGCCGGCCATGGCGCCCAGCACGCCCGCTGCCGCGCAACTCGGCACCGCGTCGGGCGGCGGCGGTTCGGGGAAGACACAGCGGTAGCACGGATACGGTGCGCCCAGATGCGGCTTGTACGTGGAAAGTTGCCCCTCGAAGCGCAGGATGGCGGCGGCGACCAACGTCCGCTTGGCCAGGAAGCAGGCGTCGGTGAGGAGATAGCGGGTGGCGAAATTGTCCGAGCCGTCGGCGATCACGTCGTAGTCGGCCACCAGCGCCAGCGCATTGCCCGGAGACAGGCGCACCTGATGCGCCACCACGTGCACTTCGGGATTGATCTCGGCCAGGGCCCGCTGGGCACTCGTGACCTTCGCAACACCGACGTCGGCCGTACGATGGATCACCTGCCGCTGCAGGTTGGACAACGACACCGTATCGTGATCGATGACGCCGATGGTGCCGACACCCGCCGCGGCAAGATACTGCAGCAGCGGCGCGCCCAGTCCCCCGGCACCCACCACCAGCACGCGCGCCGCGCGCAGCTTCGCCTGCCCCGTGCCGCCGATCTCGGGCAGGATGATGTGCCGCGCGTAGCGGTGGAGCTCGGCCTCGGTGAAATCGAGGTTCATGTTCTTAGCCCTCTCCGCCCGCGCGGCGAGGGGGAGAGGGAGAGGCCCATGCCGAAGGCATGGGAGGGTGAGGTGGGCGCTGGCCCCGAACGCGATCTCACTGGAAACGCCCGGTTCGTCTTCAACACCCACCTCACCCTCCCATCGCTGACGCGATGGGCCCCTCCCTCTCCCCCCACGTCGTGGGCGGAGAGGGTTAAATCAATACCCGTCGAACAACGAAGTCGACAGGTAGCGCTCGGCGAAGGACGGCACGATCACGACGATGCGCTTGCCGGCGTTCTCGGGTTTCTGGGCCAGTTCCAACGCCGCTGCGATCGCTGCACCGGAGGAGATGCCGACGGGCAATCCTTCCAGGGCCGCCACCTCGCGCGACACGGTGAAAGCCGAGCTGTTCGCAACGCGCAGGATGCCATCGATCACGCCGCGGTTGAGGATGTCAGGCACGAAGCCGGCGCCGATGCCCTGGATCGGGTGCGGCCCGGGATTGCCGCCCGACAGCACGGCACTGTCTTCCGGCTCGACAGCGTAAACCTTGAGGTTCGGCAGGCGCGGCTTCAGCACCTCGCCGACACCGGTGATGGTGCCGCCGGTGCCGACGCCAGAGATGAAGATGTCGAGCTTGCCGCCGGTGTCCTGCCAGATCTCCTCCGCCGTGGTGCGCCGGTGGATTTCGGGATTGGCGCTGTTGCGGAACTGCTGCGGCATGAAGCTGTCGGGAATGGTGGCCAGCAGCTCCTCGGCGCGCGCGATCGAGCCGCGCATGCCCTTCTCGCGTGGCGTCAGTTCCAGCTCGGCACCCAGGAAGCGCAGCATCTTGCGCCGTTCGATGGACATCGACTCCGGCATGGTGAGGATCAGCCGATAACCCTTGGCGGCGGCGACGAAGGCCAACCCGATGCCGGTGTTGCCCGACGTTGGCTCCACCAGGGTCGATTTGCCTGGCGTGATGCGGCCGGCTTTTTCCGCCGCCTCGATCATCGCCAGCCCGATACGGTCCTTCACCGACGCCAGCGGATTGAAGAATTCCAGCTTGGCCAGGATCTCGGCGGTAACCTCGTGCTTGGCGGCGAACTTGCCGAGCCGCACCAACGGCGTGGCACCGATCGTATCGACGATGCTGTCGTAGATCTTGCCGCGAAACTCCGGCTTGGACTCGATAGCTGGCGCGGAGTTCTGGGCTGCGGCCATGGCGGTTCCCCTCACGTTCAGGTCATTTCACATATCGATGACGTAAGACAGAACGGCCGGCCGTTCAAGCAGGGCGCGGATTAGATTCCCTTAAGCGCTTTCATGGTTCCTCTCCTGTAAGCTTGCGGGAGAGGTGAAAAGAAAACGGCGGCCGATCGGCCGCCGTTTGTTTGGTTTGTCGCCCTGCCGTCAGACCGGCTGGGGCGCGCTGGCCGGATCGACGCCGTCGCGCGGCGGCCGGGGCTCGCGCGGGAGGTCGGCGCCGGTCTGCTGATCGACGACCTTCATCGACAGCTTGACCTTGCCGCGGTCGTCGACGCCCAGCACCTTGACCTTGACCTGGTCGCCTTCCTTCAGCACGTCGCTGACCTTGGCGATGCGCCGCGGTGCGATCTCGCTGATATGCACCAGCCCATCGCGGGTGCCGAGGAAGTTCACGAAGGCGCCGAACTCGACGATCTTCACGACCTTGCCGTTGTAGACCGTGCCGACCTCGGGTTCGGCGACGATGCCCTTGATCCAGTCGATGGCGGCCTGGCCGGCCTTGGCGTCGACCGCCGCCACCTTCACCGTGCCGTCGTCCTCGATGTCGATCTTGGCGCCGGTCTGCTCGACGATCTCGCGGATCACCTTGCCGCCGGTGCCGATCACTTCACGGATCTTGTCCTTGGGGATGTTGATCACGGTGATGCGCGGCGCGTTCTGGCTGACGCTCTCGCGGGCGCCGCCGATGCCCTTGGCCATCTCGCCCAGGATGTGCAGGCGGCCTTCACGCGCCTGGGCCAGCGCCACCTTCATGATCTCCTCGGTGATCGAGGTGATCTTGATGTCCATCTGCAGGGCGGTGACACCGTTGTCGGTGCCGGCGACCTTGAAGTCCATGTCGCCGAGGTGGTCCTCGTCACCCAGGATGTCGGTCAGCACCGCGAAGCGGTCGCCTTCCTTGATCAGGCCCATGGCGATGCCCGCCACCGGCCGCGACAGCGGCACGCCGGCGTCCATCAGCGACAGCGAAGCGCCGCACACCGAGGCCATCGACGAGCTGCCGTTGCTCTCGGTGATCTCCGACACGACACGCACCGTGTAGGGGAACTTCTCCTTGGGCGGCAGCATCGGCCGGATGGCGCGCCAGGCGAGCTTGCCGTGGCCGATCTCCCGGCGGCCGGGCGAGCCCATGCGCCGCACTTCGCCGACCGAGTAGGGTGGGAAGTTGTAGTGCAGCATGAAGTGCTCGCGGTACTCGCCCTCGAGCGCATCGATGATCTGCTCGTCCTGGCCGGTGCCGAGCGTGGCGACAACCAGGGCCTGGGTCTCGCCGCGGGTGAACAGCGACGAGCCATGCGCGCGCGGCAGGATGCCGACTTCGGCCACGATGGGACGCACCGTCTTGGTGTCGCGACCGTCGATGCGATGGCCGGTGTCGAGGATGGCGTTGCGCACCACGTCGGCCTCGAGGTTGCCGAACTGCTCGCCCAGCGCGGCCAGTGCCGGCGCATCCTCGGCGAACAGGGTCTTGGCCTGCGCCTTCACGGCGGCGACCTTGTCCTGGCGTGCCTGCTTCTTCACCTCGCGATAGGCATCGGCGAGGCCCGAGCGCAGGTCGGTCTTCAGCTTCTCGGCGACGCGTTTGGCATCGGCCGACGGCTCGCTGAGCGGCCACGGCTCCTTGGCGCAATGCTCGGCGAGCTGGATGATGGCGTCGATCACCGGCTGGAACGAGCGATGGCCGGCCATGACGGCGCCCAGCATCACGTCCTCGGGCAGTTCCTTGGCCTCCGACTCGACCATCAGCACGCCTTCCTTGGTGCCGGCGACGACCAGGTCGAGATCGCTCTGCTCGACCTGCGTGAGGGTCGGGTTGATCACGTACTGGCCATCGATGCGGCCGACGCGCGCGGCGCCGATCGGACCCAGGAACGGGATGCCGCTGATGGTGAGCGCGGCCGAAGCGGCGATCAGCGACACGATATCGGGATCGTTCTCCATGTCGTGCGACAGCACGGTGACCACGACCAGGGTCTCGTTGCGGAACGTCTCATGGAACAGCGGCCGGATCGGCCGGTCGATCAGACGCGAGACCAGGACTTCCTTTTCGCTGGGCCGGCCCTCGCGCTTGAAGAAGCCGCCGGGGATCTTGCCGGCGGCAAACGCCTTCTCCTGGTAGTTCACCGTGAGAGGGAAAAAATCGATGCCGGGCCGCGGTTCCTTGGCGGCCACCACGGCCGCCAGCACGCTGGTGCCGCCCAGATGCGCCATCACGGCGCCATCGGCCTGGCGGGCGATCTTGCCCGTTTCGAGGACCAGCTTGCGTCCGGCCCAATCGAGTTCCTTCCTGTATACGTCAAACATCTTCTTCTCTTCCTTTCCCTACCGGCCGGACGCCCCCGCGACGCCGACCGCCCGGCTCCGCCCCATGCGAAACCGGGACCGACAGGATGATTCGCTCTCGCCCGCATCCCATCGGTTGCGCTGACAATGCCGGCAGTGCCGACCGTTTCCTCGGGGAATCGGCCTTGCCGACGCGAAAAGGCCCCGCCGTGAGGACGGGGCCTAGTTTCCTAGCGACGCAGGCCGAGGCGATCGATCAGACCCTCGTACCGCTTGTGGTCCCTGGACTTCAGATAGTCCAGGAGCCGGCGGCGCTGGCTGACCATCTTGAGCAGGCCGCGCCGCGAATGATGATCCTTCGTGTGGCCCTTGAAGTGCTCGGTGAGGTTGTTGATCCGCTCGCTCAGCAGGGCCACCTGCACTTCGGGCGAGCCGGTATCGCCGTCCTTGACGGCGTATTGCTTGACGATCTCAGTCTTCTTTTCAGCCGTAATCGACATCGGGGACTCCCGGATCAAAGGTTGAGGACGCGCACTGGCCGGACCAGCCCCGCGTCGATCCGAGCGATTGCCACCAGCCTGTTCCCTGCCATGGCCCGCACGACGCCCTTGCTGGCGTCCGTGGCAGGTCCGGCCGATCCTTCGGCGGGCGACATCGTCCCAATCGGCGCCGCTGGGCGGCCGCCTTCCTCGGGCAGCTTCACGGCCATTCCCTGGGAAAGCCGCTGTGCTTCGCGATCCGTCAAGGCCAGCGCCGGGATGTCGTCCAGCGCGGTCACAACGGGCCGCAGGTACCCGAAGAGCGCGGATGTATGCCCCAAATCCACCGGTGGGGAAAGAACATTTCCCGCCGCATCGCCGGCCGCCGCGATCAGCGTGTCCAGTGACACGGCCTCGGTCTCATGGAAGGGCCCGCAGGCCGTCCGCCGCAGCGTGGCGACATGTCCCACCGTCCCCAGGGCCTGGGCAATATCGCGTGCCAGCGACCGGATATAGGTGCCCTTGCCGCAGCGTACCCACAAGATCGGCGAATCGTCAGTTCCCTCGAGAAACTGTATGTCGTGAATTTCCACTTGGCGCGGGGCCAGTTCGACCTCGGCCCCGCCACGCGCCAGGGCGTAGGCCCGCTGGCCAGCCACTTTGAGAGCGGAAAATGCCGGCGGACGCTGTTCGATCCGTCCGCGAAAGCGGTCCAGGACCGCGACCAGGGCCGCATCGGAAGGGCGCACGTCGGAGGTGGCGACAACGTCGCCCTCGGCGTCGTCGGTCGCCGTGGCGATCCCCCAGCGGATGGTGAACCGGTACTCCTTGGCCCCATCCATCACCCAGGCCACGGTCTTGGTGGCTTCGCCGAGCGCGATGGGCAACACGCCGCTGGCCAGCGGATCGAGCGTGCCGCCATGGCCCACCTTGGCAGCGCCGAACAGGCGGCGTACCCGCGCTACGGCCTGAGCCGAACTCAGTCCCAGTGGCTTGTCGAGAGCGAGCCAGCCATCGATCTTATTCCCGCGCCGCTTGGCCATGCGGGGGCTTCTACAGGAACGAGGCGTGAGCCGGAAGTGATCATCACCACGGGCCCGCCCCATCGACGGGTGTTTTTTTGTCGACCACATTGCACGCACTCAAGAACCGATAGGCCTTGATGGCGTAGGCGCTCCAGGCACTGTGAGGCATGACGTTGGCGCCGACGCCGGGGGCGCGGAACTCGAAGATCGGCGCGTCGACCGTGACGAGGTCACTGATCACGACCTCATCCATCTTGGTGCCAAGCGCCCCGGAACCACGCAGCCGAGGCTCACCGTGGACGTCGAAGTACATCTTGAGATTTTTTCTCTTCCACCACCTGTGGGGGTGAGCGGCGGCGGTCAGGAGATCCGTGCCGTTTGTCATGGCGGTCAACCAGTCCCGCCGGGTGATCTCGATCTGGACCCGTTGGTCCCCCTGTAATTCCTTGTAGTCGGTGATGAGGCGGTCGATGAGCCAGCCGTCGGGATTCATGGCGGGGGTGTAGGCCGCCGGGTTGATGGCGGGCATGACGGTCGCGCAGATATAGTCGACCCAGTCGCGAGGCGCCTGTTGGTAGCGCTGCCGCTCGTCGTCGGGCAGCTGCCGGAACAGGGCGCCGAAGTCCGTCCGCGACATGATGAACCACAGTTGCTTGACAGCGCCGAGACCTTGGCCGGAATTGCTCGCACCGCGATGGAGATAGGCGCCAATAAGGCTCACGAGGCTGCGCATCTCTCTGGACGGCACATGATCGGGCCACTTCGGATCTGGCGTCTTCTTTGCCTCGAAAGTGTTGGAGATGCTGTCCAGCAGCTTGACGTAGGGAGCCTTCTCCACACCCAGAAAGATGTCCGAAGCCTCCGTATTTTGGGCCAGTATCTTGAAGACCTTCCGCAGCTTCTCAAGGGCGATCCCACCCGTGATCTGCGGAAAGCCGATGACTTCCGTCCTGTTGGGCATGTCCCATTTCAGAAGAAAGGGCGGATATTGGCCAAAAAGCGCCGGCGCATCCGAGCGGACGACCCACGGGCAGTTCGTCCTGCGCGCGTTGATGGTGAACAGAGTCTCGATCTCATCGATCGTCGCCTCGAGGTTCGTCATGGTCGTGCCCAAGTGGACGGCGCCATCGCCGGCGATGGGTACATGCGTGACGACGAACTCGACGTCGTCACCATCCGGCACCGCGTACCAGCCGGCTGAACGTGAAAGGACGACGCTCTTGCTGAAAAATGACGGCTTCGCCGTGATCGCTTCCGCTTGTCGTTTCAGCTCGACCCAATCCTCGGCCGCCTGGAGTCGGCACAGGTCGATTTCCTGTTTGCGGGTGATCCGGTAGATCTTCAACGTCGGAGATTGGAATTCGAATCCCACCGCCATGGCGCGTCCCTCCGTACGTGCAAATCGACTGCGGGCTCGTGCCTCACAATGCGACTCATTCTACGGAACGGCTTGTCGCCGACCACACACAGCACGCAGACACAACCGGTTCCGGGCTAAAAACTTGTCTCGACGTTTCCGATCTCGGAGTGCTCGCGCCTGCGTGCAGCTATTATTCTTGCGCTTCGATGCAGAGCGCCGCGTCGCGTGTGCAGGCCCTCGCGCGCCGAGCGAGCACCCGTCGACGACGTAACCGCCAAGCTCTGATCAGCGCTGAGGTAAATGCCGGTCCGGAAAATCAGGCTGCCCGAAAAGCCGGCTTCTCGTAGAGGACCCGATCAAGGATGCGGTCGAGGTGACGCTGGCTTCGCCGCGATCAAACAGCGTCTCATCGACCCGAAGATTGGCGATGAAAGCTGGCAGTCCCGCCGTCACTCCTTGCGCTCTGCCTCGTCCGATGGCTCGAGGTCACGCGCCACATCCGGCGAGTTCAGCAGCTCGCCGATGCGATGCGCATGATCGAAGCTACGGTCGAACTCGAAACTGAAATCGGGCGCATTCCGCAGTTCCACGCGCTGCGCCACCTGGGCGCGGAAGTAAGGCGCCGCCCGCCGCAACGCCGCCATCAAACGCTCGCGATCCGCACCACCCAACGGCACCACGAACGCCGTGGCGCGTCGCAGGTCGGGGCTGACATCGACTTCGGTGACGGTGATGGAGGCCCCGCGCAGATCCGGGTCGCGCATGTCGCCGCGTTCCAGAACCGCGGCGAGCACATGACGTAGTTCCTCGCCGACGCGCAGCTGGCGCGGCGTCTTGGTGCGCCCGGCGGCAGAGTCGCCGCCGCGGGCCCGCTCGGTGCGGCGGGGGCGGGACATGGCCTCGTTCCTTACCTGCCTTCCCCCGCGGACGGGGGAAGGCACTCCTTACAGCGTCGGACGGACTTCCTCGACGTCGAAGCACTCGATGATATCGCCGGGGCGGATGTCCTCGTAGTTCTCGAACGCCATGCCGCATTCGAACCCGGTGCCGACCTCGCGCACCTCGTCTTTGAAGCGCTTGAGCGTCTTGAGCGTGCCTTCATGGATGACCGTGTTGTCGCGCAGCAGGCGGACCTTGGCGCCGCGCTTGACCTGGCCTTCCGTGACGTAGCAGCCGCCGACGTTGCCGACCTTGGTGATCTTGAACACCTGCCGGATCTCGGCGTTGCCCAGGAAGCTTTCCTTGTAGGTCGGATCGAGCAGGCCGGTCATCAACGCCTTCACGTCGTCGACGACGTTGTAGATGATCGAGTAGTAGCGGATCTCGACCTTGTCGCGCCGTGACATCTCGCGTGCCTGCGGATTGGCGCGCACGTTGAAGCCGATGATCAACGCGTTCGAGGCGCGCGCGAGGGTCACATCGGACTCGTTGATGCCACCGACGCCCGAGTAGAGCACGCGCACCGAGACCTTGTCGGTCGACAGCTTGCCGAGCGAGGCGGAAATCGCTTCGACCGAACCCTGCACGTCGGCCTTGATCACGACCGGCAGTTCCTTGGCGGTGCCTTCGCGGATGCCGGCCAGCATCTCCTCCAGCGTGCCGCGGCCACCAGCCGCCTTGGCCAGCTGCGTCTGACGATCACGCCGGGCGCGGTACTCGGCGATCTCTCGGGCACGGCTTTCGGTGTCGACGACGTGGAACTCGTCGCCCGCCTCCGGCGTGCCGTTGAGACCGAGCACCTCGACCGGGAAGGCGGGACCGGCGCTGTCGACGCTGGCGCCGCGATCGTCGACCAGGCGACGCACGCGGCCCCAGATCGCGCCGGCAACGAAGACGTCGCCGGAACGCAACGTGCCGCGCTGGACCAGTACGGTCGCAACGGAACCGCGGCCGGGGTCCAGCTTGGCCTCGACAATGGCGCCTTCCGCCGGACGATTCGGATTGGCCTTCAGGTCGAGCAGCTCGGCCTGCAGCAGGATCGCCTCTTCGAGCTTGTCGAGGTTGATCTTCTTCAGGGCCGAGACCTCGACCGACTGAACGTCGCCGCCGAACTCCTCGACCTGCACTTCGTGCTGCAGCAGAGCCTGACGTACGCGCGAGGCATCGGCGCCCGGCTTGTCGACCTTGTTGATGGCGACGATCATCGGCACGTTGGCGGCCTTGGCGTGCGCGATGGCCTCGATTGTCTGCGGCATGATGCCGTCATCGGCCGCCACGACCAGCACGACGATGTCCGTCACCTTGGCGCCGCGGGCGCGCATGGCGGTGAACGCCTCGTGGCCCGGCGTATCGAGGAAGGTGATCTTCTGCCCCGACGGCAGGTTCACCTGATAGGCACCGATATGCTGCGTGATGCCACCGGCTTCGTGCGCGGCGACGTCGGTCGCGCGCAAGGCATCGAGCAGCGATGTCTTGCCGTGATCGACATGGCCCATGATGGTGACGACCGGCGGCCGCGACTGGAGCGCGTCCTGCGCGTCCTGTTCGGCACCCAGACCGACCTCGATATCGCCCTCGGCGACACGCTTGGACGTGTGGCCCATTTCCGACACCACCAGCTCGGCAGTATCGGCATCCAGCGCATGGTTGATGGTGACGAGCTGGCCCATCTTCATCAGCGTGCGGATCACGTCGGCACCGCGCTCGCTCATGCGGTTGGCCAGTTCCTGGACCGAGATGGTCTCGGGAATAGTCACCTCGCGGTACACCTTCTGCGCCGGCTCGGCGGCGTACATCTTGCGCTTTTCTTTCTCGTTGGCGCGCCGCAGGGCAGCCATCGAGCGACCGCGTACCGTATCCTCGTCGTTGAGCGCGGCGCCGACGTCGATCCTGCCGGCACTGCGCCGCTTGGGGTCCTCTCGGCGACCGGGTGTTGCCGGCCGCTTGGGCGGCATCATCGGCGGACGGCGTAGTGCGCCGGCGGGGCCGGCACCGGCCGGACGTGCCGCCATACCGCCGGCCGGGCGCGGCGCACCCGGACCGGGCCGGGCTGCCGGCCGCTCGTCGCGGCCAGCATCGGCATCCATGAGTTGCTGCGCACGCTGGGCTGCCGCTGTCGATTGCGGCGCCTGAGCCTGTGCTTCGCGCAGGCGCTTCTGGAGCTGATCCTCAGCCTTACGCCGAGCATCTTCTTCCAGCTTCTTGCGCGCCTCTTCCTCGGCCGCGCGGCGCTCGGCTTCCTCGCGCTGCTTGCCCAGCCGCGCCTCTTCCTCGGCGCGCCGGCTCGCCTCTTCAATCGCACGCTGCCGGCGCAGCACTTCTTCCTTGCCGGCCTCGACCAAGGCTCGGGCGCGCGCTTCCTTCTCCTCATTCGTGAGGGTGCGCAACACCACACCACGGCCAGACGGCGCACGCGGCGGCAGCTGTCGGCCAGACGCACCGCCTGACCCGCCGCCAGGCGAGCCGGGACGCACAATGCGGGCGGGTGGCGACGACGTCGTGGTGCGGCCGGATGTCGATGCGGCAGGCGCAGCCGGACGCGTGGCGGGTGCAGCCGGTGCCGGACGCGCGCCGGATGCCGACGGCGTGGGCCGTGACGGTGCCGGCGGCGCCGGGGGCTGAGCCA
>NZ_VOHA01000020.1 GCF_007859315.1 Reyranella sp. CPCC 100927 | reverse complement strand
CATCACCACAACCAGTTTGGCACATCGATGCCGGGTGGGGGCCGTCCACACCATCATCCCGAGCGCAGCGAGGGATCTTCCCGCGAAACGGAGACTCCGGTCCACGAGATCCCTCGCTGCGCTCGGGGTGACAGCTGAGCGGAGATGCGCTCTAGAGATACGCAGCCGACAGCTTGCTCACGATATCGGCTTTCACCAGGTCGCTGCTGGCACCGTGCATCACGACCTGGCCGCCGCGCAGCACATAGCCATAGTCGGCAACACGCAGCGCCATGACGGCCATCTGTTCGGCCAGCACCACGGCCGTTTCGCGCGCCTTGGCGTAGCCGGTGATGAAGTCGAAGATCTGCGACACGATGATCGGTGCCAGGCCCAGGGATGGCTCGTCGAGCAGCATCAGGTCCGGTTCGCGGATGGTGACCGATGACAGGATCAGCATCTGCTGCTGGCCGCCCGACAGCATGCCGGCCTTGGCGGCACGGCGTTCGCCCAGGATCGGGAAGGCGTCATAGACCATCGCGACGGCTTGCGCGAAAGGCGTGCGGCGCGGGCCGAAGCTCCACGCCAGCAGCAGGTTTTCTTCCACCGCCATGTGGCGGAACAGGCGCCGGCCTTCCATGGCGAATGAAATGCCCATGCGGGCGCGGCGATGCGCCGGATATTGCTTCAGGCTGGCGCTGCGGTAGATCAGGTCGCCATCCGATATCGGTGCGATGCCCGCGATGGCGCGCAGCAGCGATGACTTGCCGGCACCGTTGGCGCCCAGTACCGCCGTGATCCGGCCGGCCTGCGCCACCATGTCGATGCCACGCAGCGCGTGGATGCTGCCGTACGAGACGCTGACGTTCTTCAGCTCAAGCATGGCCGTCCTGCCCGACACCGAGATAGGCCGCGATCACCGCCGGATCCTCGCGCATGCCGCGCATGTGGCCGCGATAGATCACGCGGCCGCTGTCGAGCACCACGACGTCGTCGACGATATCGTTCACGAAATCCATGTGGTGCTCGATCAACAGCACGGCTTTGCCGGCGTCACGCAGATGGCGGATCATGGCTGCAAGCTGGCTCTGTTCGGCTTCCGACAGACCGGCCGCCGGTTCATCGAGCAGCACGACGGTCGGTTCGGCCAGGATTGCACGTCCGACCTCGACCAGGCGCCGATAGCCGTATGGCAACGACTCGATCGTCTGATCGGCGACGGCCTGGAGGCCCGCCAGCGACAGGACAGTCTCGGTGCGGCGCACCATGTCGGCCTCCTCGCGCAACGAAGACGGCCAGCGCAGCGCCGCCGCCAGCATGGTGCTGCGAAAATGGCGCTGGCCACCGAGCAGGACGTTTTCGCGGACGGTGAACGTGGGCACCAGCCTCGGGTCCTGGAATGTACGGACCAGGCCGCGCCGGGCGATGGCGTGATCAGCCTTGCCGCCGACGTCTTCGCTGGCCAGCACGACACGGCCGCGGCTGGGCGGATAGATGCCGCTGACGACGTTGACCAGCGTGCTCTTGCCCGAGCCATTGGGGCCGATCAGTGCCGTGATCCGTCCTGGCCGCAGCGACAGCGACACGCCATCGAGCGCGACGAGGCCGGCGAAGTTGCGGCCAAGGTCGTGAACATCGAGCAGGGCCGGCGGATCGCCTGCGGTTGCATCGGTGCCCGACGCCGGCTTGGTTTCCGCCCCGGCGTGGATAGCACGGTGCACCGTCATGGCGCGTGGCGCGATGAAGCGGGTGGGCTCGATGAGAGCGCCGGCAATCCCGCGCCTGAGCACCAGGAAAATCACCATCAGAATGAGGCCGTAGACCATGAACTGGTATTCGGCGAAGACCTGCAGCCGCTCCGGTAGCCACGTGAAGAGCGCCGCGCCCAGGATCGGGCCGATGATCGTGCCCAGGCCGCCGACGATGGCCATCACCAGGACTTCGACGGAGCGCATGATGCCGAAACTGTCGGGGCCGAGATAGCCAACGAGATGCGCATAGAGGGCGCCGGCCAGTCCGGCCATGGCACCGCTGATGGCGTAGGCGCGCCGCTTCACCGTGCCACGTGGGATGCCGATGCTGCCGGCGGCAATCTCGCTGGCCTGCACGGCAAAGAACGCGCGGCCATGGTGTGACTGTACGAAGTTGCGCATCAGCAGCAGCACGATCGCCGTCGCGACCAGCATGATGCGCAGCAGGTCGACGGCATCGACGGTCCAACCCAGGATCTTCAGGTTGCGCAGCGTGGGTGATGCAATGCCGCTCAGCCCGACGACGCCGCCGGTGACCGACGACCACTCCTTGGCGATTTCGAAGCACAGCAGGCCGAAACCGGTGGTCATCATGGCCAGGTAGATTTCCTTCACCCGGCCGGCAGGGATGGCCAGCAGCCAGCCTGCCGCGGCCGTCATGGCGATGGCCAGGACCAGCGCCACCGGCACCGCGACACCGTAGGTCTTGCTCAGCACGCCGGCGGCGTAGGCGCCGATGGCGAAGAAGCCGGCATGACCCAGCGAGATCTGGCCCGCGATGCCGGTGAGCAGGTTGATGCTCTGGGCCAGCAGGACGTTCAGTACCAGGAAGGAGAGCAGCTGCACGGTGGCCCGATCGGCCGCGCCGGCCCAGAACCACAGCACGACAATCGCCACCAGTCCCAGCAGCTTGTGGCCCAGGATGCGCGCCATCCACTGGCGAAAGACGTTCATACTTTGACGAACTCCTTTTCGCCCAGCAGCCCCTCGGGCCGTACGGCCAGCATGATCATCAGCAGGGCAAAGGCGATGGCCTGTTCGGCGGCCGTCGAGATGTAGCCGCCCACCAGCTTCTCCATGATGCCGAGGAAGATGCCGCCCAGCAGCGCGCCCCACGTGCTGCCCATGCCGCCGATGACGGCGGCCACGAAACCGAAGATCAGCAGGTTGAAGCCGAAGGCCGCATCGACCGTGCCCGTGATCTGCGCCACCAGCACGCCCGCGATGCCGGCCAGCAGGCCGCTGGCCACGAACGACAGCGTCACCACCAGCCGCACCGGGATGCCCATCACGGCGGCCAGGTCCGGGTCGGCGGAGACGGCCTGCAGGGCACGGCCCCAGGCGGTCCGTCGCTGGAACAGCTCGAACAGCAGCACCAGGACCAGGGCAATGACCAGGATGATCAGGTATTGCGCCGAAAGCCTGACGCCGAAGATCTCGACATGATCGCGCGGCGAGAACAGGAACGACGGGAACGCCAGGGCTTGCGATCCGAAGAATTTCGAGACGAAGCCTTGCATGAAAATGCCGACGCCCAGGGTCGTTACCACCCATCCCATGCTGCCCGTCAACTTGATGAGCGGCCGGATGGCGATCGCCTCCGTGGCCGCAGCGGTGACTCCCGTCACCGCGACACCCGCCAACAGCCCGAGGTAGATGTTGAAACCGCCGTCCAGCACCGCGACGGCGACGACGGCGCACAACATCATCAACGACCCCTGGCTGAAGTTCAGCGTGCGGGTCGTCCAGAAAGTGAGGTTGAGGCCCAATGCGATCAGTGCGTAGACCGCGCCGACGCACACGCCCGCGAAGATCAGCTGGCCGGCGAAAATCATGAAGGCTCCAGGGACATGCCGCGTACGGGCGTGCGTGGCGCCGCCCGCGGTGCGCAGTGACTACTGCTTGGTGATCCGCAACACGGGTTGGCCCTTGTCGTCCTTCACATATTCGAAGACGGCCAGCTGCTCTGGGGTCAGCAGGTTGTGCTGCATCGGCGAGAAGTTCGCCGTCCCGTTCGCCACGGCGTAGCCCGTCAGGGCATTCAGCGCATCGATGACTTTCACCTTGTCGGTGGCACCGGCGCGGCGCACGCCTTCCAGCAGCATGTTGGCGCAGTCGTAACCGGCACCGACGGTGGTTGCGAAGAATACCTGTGGGCCGGTTGGATCGTCGCCCCACCAGCGATCCTTGCCGAACTTTGTCGCATAGGCATCCGCAAGATCCTTGGCAGCGCCTTGGGGCGGCGTTCCCGGTGCGTAGGTACCGACCATCGTGGCACGCGTGCCGATCGCCAGTTCGCCGGCGCCTTCCTTGTAGGGCAAGGAGATGCCGCCGCCGCTGGTGATCAGCGGCACATCGAAGCCCAGCCGCAGCATGTTGCGGCGGATTACAGCCATATCGGCGCCAAGGCCGATGACGACGAGAACGTCGGCGCCGGCCCTTTGGACGCGGCTGATCTGCGCCGTCATGTCCTGCGCACGCTGGTTGTAGGACTCGACCGCCACCGGCTTGCTCTTGGTGGCCTGCTCGATCTGGCCCGACAGCAGTTGCGCACCCGAAACACCATAGCCGGTGCTTTCGTGCATGACGCCGATCTTCTTGAACCGCGGCGTGACGTAGTTGCCCAGCGCCTTGGCTTCGACATCGTTCTGGATCGCCGTCGAAATAACGTTCTTGCGCGCCGGCTTGTCGAGGCCGTCGGGGTAGACGATCGTCGGGGTCTGCGCTTGGGGATTGCAATAGGGTCGGCCATCCACCGTCGCCATGTCGATGACCGCGAGCGTCGGACCGCTGCCGCCGGGCCCGATGATGACGTCGATCTCCGGCGTGTCGAGGATACGCCGCAGGTTCTGCACCGCGCGGTCGGGCACCAGCTGATCGTCCAACGCCAGGGCGAGTTCGATCTGCCGGCCCAGCACGCCGCCCTTGGCGTTCCATCGCTCGGTCGCCAGGAGTGCGCCGCGGCGCACGCCTTCACCGAATTCGTTGTAGGGGCCGGTTAGGGCGCCGGTGGCACCGATTTTTACCGTCTGGGCGAGCGCCGGTGCTGTGGCGACAATTCCGGCGATGATGATGGAAGCCGCCATCGTCGCCAGGATCGATCGCGATCTCGTCGCAATATCCACGTCGTTTCCTCCACGTCTTTTTGTCTTACGTTTTGTGTCGCAACCGGGCAGCTCGTCGGAGGCTGAGGTGCGATACCCACCAACGCGGTCGCAAAGCGCTTCGACCGCTCCATCGTCCGTGGGATCGCGTTCATCGCCTGCCCCCGTCAGCGCCGACGTCGTAACGTTCGGCGACCCGTGCATTTCCGCATCGGCACCGCGGACCCCACAATTAAATTATCGTTATGGGCCGAATTAACCGCAGCTATACCCCGCGCATGCACGCATCGTCGATGCGCTCCGGCAGTGTCGGTGCGCATGCCTTCATCGCGAAAAAAGCAGGTGACTGGCCGGGAGCGCGTCGCGGCGTCAGGGCGATCCGTCGCCTTCCTGGCGGAAGGGCGAGTATTCCATCAAGGCGCAAATGCTCGATTCGACGGCTGGCCGCTCCTCGTCGAGGAAGCGTTTGACGGCATCGCGGAAGCGCGGCTCGGCGATCCAGTGGGCGGAGTAGGTGGCGGTCGGCAGATAGCCGCGCTGGATCTTGTGCTCGCCCTGGGCGCCGGCCTCGACTCGCGCCAGTTTGTGGGTGATGGCGTAGTCGATGGCCTGGTAGTAGCAGGTCTCGAAATGCAGGAAATTGTAGTTCTCGACGCAGCCCCAGTTGCGACCGAACAGTGCATCGTCACCGCGCAGGTTCAGTGCGCCGGCAACGGGCTTACCATCGGCCTCGGCGAAGATCAGCACGACACGTTCGGCCAGCGCATCACCCAGGCAGTGGAAGAACTCCCGGTTCAGGTAGGGACTGCCCCACTTGCGATCGGCCGTGTCCATGTAGAACCCGAAGAACGCATCCCAGTGCTTGGCCGTGATCTCGGCGCCAGTCAGGGGATAAAGACGCAGGCCGTTGCGCGCGACCGCCGCGCGTTCCTTGCGGATCGCCTTGCGCTTGCGCGAGTTGAGCGATGCCAGGAACGCATCGAAGCTGTCGTAGTCGTGATTGTACCAGTGATACTGCCGGCCAAGGCGGCGCAGGAAACCGTGGCCATCGAGCCGCTGCCATTCCTGTTCATTGCAGAAGGTGACGTGGATCGACGAGACGTGATTGTCCTGCGCGATGCGCACCATGCTTTCGGCAAGCACATCGAACACGCCGTCGGCCAGCGGTCCGGGACGCACCAGGATGCGCGGGCCCGGCACCGGCGTGAACGGCGCCGCGACCTGCAGCTTGGGATAGTAGCGGCCGCCGGCCCGTTCCAGCGCCTGCGCCCAGCCGTGGTCGAACACGTACTCGCCCTGCGAGTGGCTCTTGAGGAACATCGGCACGATGCCCAGCGTCGTGCCGTGCTCATCGCTGGCGACAAGATACTGGGGCTGCCAGCCGGTGCGGCGGCCCAGGCAGCGACTGTCCTCGAGCGCCTTCAGGAAGGCATGGCTCAGGAACGGGTTACCGGCGGACGCAGGCGCCAGCGCGCAGGCATCCCACGCGGCGGCGGGCACCTTGGTGACGCTGTCGACAACCCGGATCTCGATGCGTGTTTCCTGTCCGTCCATGATCGCGCCGGCCACTTCGCACAACGTTGTTCAGCAGCACAGCGTAGCAGACCCGACGTGCCGCGCGTCTCCCCTGTTGCGCGGGGCTGCCGCGCGTAGGGGTCAGCGGCAACAATTTGGTCATTGATTGGCGCGTGTTCCAGTGGGGCCAATCGAGGCCGGCACGAGTCCGTGACCTGCCATCGGCGGGCAGCAGCCGGTCATTGCGCGCGATAACAGGAAGGTGACGGATCGGCGGCTGTCCCGAAGGGTGCGGTACCCGGGGGTGTCCGGAAATGTACCGCGGCCGGCGTTGGGATGGGGAAGGGGGCGTCGGTGTGCCCCACGGTTCGCCAGCTCAGGGAAAAATGCGCTCTACGCTACGCGTTGCGCCATTTCCGATCCGTCGTTGGAAAAGTCGCTTCCGATCCGGCGCAGAACGCCGGACCGGAAGCCGGATTGGCATCAGTTCGAGGGGCCAATCTCAAGTAGCCCTAGAGAGGCCTTACTTCTTCTTCTTCGCGGCCTTCTTCTTCGCCGGGGCCTTCTTGGCGGCTTTCTTCTTGGCAGCCATGATCATCTCCTTGGTTTCACGTGGGATCGCGACCGCCGGATCCCGGGTTGACGCTTGCCATTCTACGCCACTACGCCTCTGAATCGCCGCGCGGGAAACCACGCGATCGCGTTCAACTACAACCACTCGTGCCGCCGCAGGTCGTGCATTTCAGGCACGTTCCGTTGCGGACGAGGGTGAAGTTGCCGCACTCGGTACACGCGTCACCTTCGAAGCCCTTGAGACGGGCCTCGCGGACCCGTTCGAGCTTGTCGGGGACGGCGTGGGCCGTCGCGGCGCTGAGGACGACCGCCCCGCCGCCGGAGGCGGCAAGGGCGACGGTCTGGCCGTCCATCAGTCCTGGGGGCGCCGCCGCCACGGTCGCGACCATCGTCGCGTTGCCGATGGCGGCGCTGTCGGCGCCGGCCTGCTGGCCGGTGCCGCGCCCGCTGAGCACGTAAAGATTGCTGCGCACGAAGCCGACGCTGGCCAGCGGACTCACCGCCGGTGCCGGTCCGTCGCTGGGAAGCGCCGCCTGGGCGACGCCGCCACCGACAGCGTCGGCGCGCAGATCACTGGGTTCAACATGCGCGAGATCGGTGCGGCCGAGATAGGACACGGCCAGTTCGCGGAAGATGTAGTCCACCACCGATGTCGCCATCTTGATGGCATCGTTGCCTTCGACGAGGCCGGACGGTTCGAAGCGCGTGAAGGTGTACGCCTCGACGAATTCCTCCAGCGGCACGCCGTACTGCAGCCCGATCGAGATCGCGATGGCGAAGTTGTTCATCAGGCTGCGGAAGGCGGCGCCTTCTTTGTGCATGTCGATGAAAACCTCGCCGATGCGGCCATCGGTGTATTCGCCTGTACGCAGGTAGACCTTGTGGCCGCCAACGATTGCCTTCTGGGTGTAACCCTTGCGCCGCTGCGGCATGCGCTGGCGTCGGCCGGCCACTTCGCGCTCGACGATCCGCTCCACGATGCGCTCGGCAATGATACCGGCCTGCTGTACCGGCGGCTTGGCCGCGATCGGTTCATCGGCATCATCAGCCGTATCATCTGCCAGGACCATGGCGGCAAGCGGCTGCGACAGCTTGGAGCCGTCGCGGTAGAGCGCCGTCGCCTTCAGGCCGAGCTTCCAGGATTCCTCATAGGCGCGGCTGCAATCCTCGACCGTCGCGCCGGTCGGCATATTGATGGTCTTCGAGATCGCACCGGTAATGAACGGTTGCGCTGCCGCCATCATGCGGATGTGCGCCGCGGTCGACAGATAGCGCTTGCCGTTGCGACCGCATGGCGTCGCGCAATCGAACACCGGCAGGTGCTCGTCCTTCAGGCCGGGCGCGCCTTCGAGTGTCATGGCGCCGCAAGCATAGGTGTTCGCGGCTTCAATCTGGCTGCGGTCGAATCCCAGGCGGGCCAGCACATCGAGCTTGGCATCGGCGAGTTCCGCGTCGGTCATGCCAAGCTGACTGCGGCAGAAATCATCGCCCAGGATCCATCGGTTGAACGCAAAGCGGATGTCGAACGCCTCGGCGATGGCCTTGTCGAGGCGCTGCAGCGTGGCGTCATCGAAGCCTTTGGCGCGCAGCGTATCGATATTGATGGCGGGCGCATCGGCCAGCGTGCCATGGCCCACCGCATAGGCCACGATCGCGGTGATCGCGGCCTCGTCGTAGCCCAGGCGCGCCAGGGCGGCGGGCACCGACTGGTTGACGATGCGGAAGTAGCCACCACCAGAGAGCTTCTTGAACTTCACCAGCGCGAAATCGGGTTCGATGCCGGTGGTGTCGCAATCCATCACCAGACCGATGGTCCCGGTTGGTGCGATCACCGAGACCTGGGCATTGCGGAAGCCGTGCTTCTCGCCCAGGGCCAGGGCGCGATCCCATGCCTGCTTGGCTGCCTCGACCAGGCGCCGGTCGGTGCACTGCACGCCGTCCAGCGCCACCGGCAAGGTCGAGAGCCGTTCGTAGCCGGATGTCTGCCCATGCGCGGCGCGGCGGTGATTGCGGACAACCCGCAGCATCGCATCCCGGTTGGGCTGGAAGCCGGGGAATGCGCCGAGTTCCTTCGCCATCTCGGCCGACGTCGCGTAGGCGACACCGGTCATGATGGCGGTGATGGCGGCGCAGGTCGCGCGGCCTTCGGCGCTGTCGTAGCCCTGCCCGTCCGACATCAGCAGGGCGCCGAGATTGGCATAGCCCAGGCCCAGTGTGCGGTACTCGTGGCTGAGCTGCGCGATCTTGGGCGCCGGGTACTGCGCCATCAGCACCGAGATCTCAAGTACGATGGTCCACAGCCGGCAGACGTGCTCGAAACCCGGCACATCGAAGGTGCCGTCGGCGCGGCGGAACCGCAGCAGGTTCAGCGACGCCAGATTGCACGCCGTGTCGTCGAGGAACATGTACTCGGAGCAGGGGTTCGAGGCGTTGATCCGCCCCGACTCCGGGCACGTGTGCCAGTCGTTGATCGTGGTGTCGTACTGAACGCCGGGATCAGCGCAGGCCCAGGCGGCGTAGCCGATACGATCCCACAACTCGCGCGCCTTCACCGTGCGGGCAACGCCGCCGCCGGTGCGCCAGACCAGATTCCAGTCGCGGTCATCAGCCACCGCGCGCAGGAAATCATCGGTCACGCGCACTGAGTTGTTGGCGTTCTGGCCCGAGACCGTGGCGTAGGCCTCCGACTCCCAATCCGTGTCGTAGACCGGGAACTCGATGTGGCGGTAGCCCTGACGGGCGAAAGCGATAACCCGTTGAATGTAGTTCTCGGGGATCATCGCCTTGCGCGCGGCCACGATCTCACGCCGCAATGCCGCGTTGCGCACCGGGTCGAAGGCGGCATCGCCTTCAACGTCTGCATCGACACAGGCCCGCATGACCGCATTGAGATGGCGGTTGGCAAGGCGGGATCCGGTTACCAGTGCGGCGACCTTCTGCTCCTCGATCACCTTCCAGTCGATGAAGGCCTCGATATCGGGATGATCGACATCGACCACGACCATCTTGGCCGCGCGTCGTGTCGTGCCGCCGGACTTGATGGCGCCCGCCGCGCGATCGCCGATCTTCAGGAAGCTCATCAGGCCCGACGACTTGCCGCCGCCGGAAAGCTTCTCGCCGCTGGCCCGGATACGCGAGAAGTTGCTGCCGGTGCCCGAACCGTATTTGAACAAGCGGGTCTCGCGTACCCACAGGTCCATGATGCCGCCATCGCCGACCAGGTCGTCGGCCACGCTCTGGATGAAGCAGGCGTGCGGCTGCGGCCGTGCGTAGGCGGAGTCACTACGCGTCAGGCGGCCGGTGCGATAGTCGACGAAGTGATGACCCTGGCTCGGACCGTCGATGCCGTAGGCCCAGTGCAGGCCGGTGTTGAACCACTGCGGCGAGTTGGGCGCGGCCATCTGCGCCGCCAGCATGAAGCAGAGCTCGTCGTAGAAAGTGCGGGCGTCTTCCTCGCCATCGAAGTAACCGGCCTTCCAGCCCCAATATGTCCAGGTACCGGCGAGGCGGCTGAAAACCTGGCGCGAGTCGGTCTCGCCGCCGAAGCGCTTGTCGGCCGGCAACGTCGCCAGCACGGTTTCATCGGCGACATGGCGCCACAACCATGTCGGCACATCGTCTTCGCGCACCGCGCGCAGGGCGGCAGGTACGCCCGCACGGCGGAAATATTTCTGGGCCAGCACATCGCAGGCAACCTGCGACCAGTCGCTGGGTACGTTGATCTCGGCCTGGCGGAAAATGACGGAGCCATCGGGGTTGCGGATTTCCGACGTAGCCAACCGGAACGCCAGTCGCGCATAGGGCGACTCGCCTTCTCGGGTATAGCGACGTGGAATACGCATGATCCGCTCTTCGTCCCCCAAACGTATGCCCTGAACCTGTTCGCGTCCCAAACGCGATGGGCACATCTAGCCACCTGTCGATGATAGATTACAAAATCTTGAGAGCGCAACAATATTTTGTAAGAGAACCCACAGGCGACACTACATGATGCATTATGGCAACACTCCTCGAAGCGGCCACGCATAAACGTAGAAGCGCTCACCAACGGTGATGCGCATGCGGTTTGCGCGTTGCCAGCGCGGAGCAGCAACGGTACAAGCGCGCCTGTATTTATCGATGCCGCTTGCGCGGCGCGGGCCAAAGAGCGTGATGCAATGACGATCGGTACCCGGCTGTTCACATGGCTCCACGGTGATCTTGTGGGCACCGATTCGCAGGGCAATCGCTATTATCGCGAACGCAAGACGGCGACCGGCCGCCGACAAAAACGGTGGGTAATTTACAACGGCGAGGTCGAAGCCTCGCGCGTGCCGCCCGACTGGCACGGCTGGCTGCACCACACCGCTGACCAGCCGCCGCCGCCCGAAGGGCTGCCGACACAGCGTCCGTGGCAGCGCGCGCACCAGGAAAATCGGTCGGGTACGCCGCTGGCCTATCATCCGCCGGGATCGACCCTGGGCGAGGGGCACCGCCCCAAAGCGACAGGCGATTACGAGGCGTGGAAGCCGGAGTAGGTCCGCAGGCGAGACGTCCGCGGTCCCAGGCTGTATAAAACCCGCAGGTGACTCGGCGCGGAGCGTATTGTGTCTCGCACCATTGTTGAAACGATCATCGGCGCCATCGTGTTGTGCGTGGCGATCGCATTCGGCGTTTATGTCTTCACCGCTACCGAAGCGGCGACGCTCAAGGGGTACGACATTTCGGCACGGTTCCCGCGGGTTGACGGGCTCAAGCGCGGTGCCGATGTGACTGTAGGCGGCATCAAGGTCGGTACGGTCACAGCCATGGAACTCGACAAGGACTATTATCCTGTCGTGCGGATGTCGATCCGCAACGACGTCAAGCTGAGCACCGATACGTTCGCCAAGATCATTACCGAGTCGCTGCTGGGTGGCACCGGGATCACGCTGGAGCCCGGCGGCAGTGATCAGCTTCTGGCGGCAGGCGGCGTGATCACCAAGACGCAGGGCGCGGTGCCCTTCACCGACCTGCTGTCGCGTTTCATCCAGCCGGGCGGCACCGGTGGTTCGAGCGAACCGAGCGGTGGCGGGCCGAAGGAGAAGCAGTGATGTCCAGCCAGACCCACATCCCGGTCTGGAAACAGCCGGACGGCAAGCCGGTCTCATGCCTCGAGAAGATCAAGGTGCTGAACCAGAATCTCGACGAGATTCGCCAGCTCTGCGCCGATGCATTCGAGGACGCCGTGCTGATGGGATGCGATCCCGAACAAATTCGCGCCGTATTTCGCGAGTTGATTGAGTCGATCGAAGAGCCGTACTCAGATCGCACGTGATACCCAGGCTGCTTGAACGCCATCGATTGTGCCGGGCTACCGCCGTTGCCGTAGCCGCAGCTCTGCTGTGCCTGTCGGGCGCCTGGGCTCAACGCACCGATCCACCCGCGTCTGAACCACAGACGAAGCCCGGCGGCACGACCACGAGTCCGGCGCTGCAGATGCCACCGGGGCCCTTCAAGCCGCTGCAGCCATCGCCTGCTGCGCCGGCCGGCGAGCGGCGGGCCGTCATGCTGCAGGGGTTGGACAAGGTCACCACCCGCACGCGGCGCTTTCCCGTCGCCATTGGCGAGACGGTCGAATTCGGGACGCTGCGGATCACGGTGTCGGAGTGCATGGTCAATGTTCCGGAAGCGCCGGCCGAGGCCGCATCGTATGTGACCGTCGTCGACAACAAGCCCGGGCAGAGCGCGCAGACGTTGTTCGCCGGCTGGATGTTCGCGTCCTCGCCCGGCCTCTCGGCGCTCGACAGTTCGGTCTATGACGTGTGGGTTGTGGCCTGCGCCAACGTCTCGCAGGCCTCGGCGCCGCCCAGCTCCAAGTAGAACGTCGCCGGCGTGGCCAGTGCCTCGCCAAGCCGCGTGCGGTATTCGGACCGACCGATCTCAACCGTGCCGAACTGGCGCAGGTGATCGGTCATGAATTGGCAATCCAGCAATCGGAAGCCGCCCTTGACCAGCCGTGCCACAAGATGAACCAGGGCCACCTTGCTGGCGTCGCGGGCACGGCTGAACATGCTCTCGCCGAAGAACGCGCCGTTGATCGAGACGCCATACAGGCCGCCGATAAGCTCGTCGTCGATCCGGCATTCGACGGAGTGCGCGAAGCCGCGGTCGAAGAGCGCCGTGTAGAGGTCGACGATCGGCTGGTTGATCCAGCTCTGTCGCTGGCGCGGGCGGGGCGCGGCACAGGCTTTGATCACGCCGGCGAAGTCGCGATCGCAGCTGACCTCGAACGGGCCGTTGCGCACCGTCCGTGCCAGCCGGCGCGGCAGGTGGAACCGGTCGAGCTCGATGATGGCCCGCTCGTCCGGGTCGACCCAGTACAGGGTAGGGTCCTCGCGCGTCTCTCCCATCGGGAAGATGCCCGTGCAGTAGGCGCGCAGGAGCATGTCGGGAGTCAGGCGGGACATCCGGGCATGGTGGCGTGCCGCATCGAACGACGCAATATTTCCGATACACCGGGGTCCTGTGGGAAAGGGTTGACGCTGCCCCTCGCGGTGACGTTTCTGCTGTCCCGGCACAGCCCCCCTTGTTGACGGCACCCGAATGCTTGCCACTCTCGTCTCCGCTGTTGTCCGTCTGTCGAGCCGTCATGCGTGGCTTGTCGTCGCTCTGGCCGTGATCCTGGGCGCCGGCAGTGCGGCCTACACCGCTGCTCACTTCAAGATGGACACCAACAGCGAGAACCTGGTTTCGCCGAAGGCAACATGGCGCCAGAACGTCGTGCGCTATGACGCGGCCTTTCCCCACCAGAACAATCAGATCGTGGTGGTGGTGGATGGCGTCACCGCCGAGCGGGCTGATGAGGCGGCGCGGCTGCTGACGCAGGCGCTGGCTGCCGATCCCATGCTCACCGCCGTGCGCCAGCTGGATGGTGGACCGTGGTTCGAGCGGCAAGGCCTGCTGCTGTTGCCGCTGGCTGACGTTCAAAAAACCACGGAACGGCTGATCGAGGCGCAGCCTTTGCTCGGCGTGCTGGCCGCCGATCCCAGCCTGCGCGGCATCATGACGGCGCTGACCACCATGCTGCAGGGCGTCGAGCACGGCCAGATCAAGCTGTCCGAGCTGGAGGTGCCGATCAAGGCTTTCGCCACCACGCTGGAAACCGTGCTTGACGGCAAGCCGGCATATTTCGGCTGGAGCGAACTGATCGATGGTTCGCGGCCGGGTCCGCCGCCGACTCGCCGGTTCATCGAGGTGCAACCCAAGCTGGACTATGACGCCCTGATGCCGGGTGAACAGGCGAGTGACGCCATTCGCGCCGCCGCCGAGAAGCTCGCCTTGTCGCCGCAGAACGGCGTACGCGTGCGCCTGACCGGGCCGGTGCCGATGGCCGACGAGGAGTTTGCCACGATCGCGGAGAACGGCGAGTGGCTGGCGCTGTTCATGATCGTGGCTGTGCTGCTGATGCTGTGGCTGGCCGTGCGATCGGCGCGGGTGATCGCTGCGATCCTGGTCGTGCTCGCCATCGGACTGGTGATTACGACGGCGCTGGGGCTCGCGATCTACGGCGCCTTCAACGTGATCTCGGTCGCGTTCATCGTGCTGTTCGTGGGCCTGGGTGTGGATTTCGCGATCCAGTTCTGCGTGCGCTATCGTGCCGAACGTCACCGCGTGGACGATCTGTCCCCGGCTCTCGCGCGGGCCGGTGCCGGAATCGGGGCGGGGCTGACTCTGGCGGCCTTGGCTGTCACCGCGGCCTTCTTCGCCTTCCTGCCGACGGACTACGCCGGCCTGGCCCAGTTGGGCATGATCGCCGGGGCGGGCATGATCGTAACCTACCTGCTCAGCATTTCCGCGTTGCCGGCGTTGCTGATGCTGCTCCGGCCGCGCGGCGAAGCCGAGGAGCCTGGGTTTCACCGTCTGGCGGTGCTCGACGACGCGCTGGCGCGACGGGCGCGCTGGGTGCTGGCCGCGGCTGCGGCGTTGGGCGTGGCCTGCCTGGTGCTCGTACCGTCGCTACGCTTCGATTCCAACCCGCTGAATCTGCGCAGCCCGCGGTCGGAGGCGGTGGCGACCGCGCTTGACCTGATGCAGAACCCGCAGACGTCGCCGATCTTCATCAACGTGCTGCAGCCCTCGCGCGCGGCGGCGGCGGCGCTGGCCGACCAGCTCGCGAAGCTGCCCGAGGTCTCCCATGTGCTCACGGTCGACACCTTCGTGCCCGATCAGCAGGCCGAGAAGCATGCACTGCTGGCCGACGCCGCGGGTCTGCTCGATACGGTCTTCAATCCGTTCGTCAGGCCGCGGCCGCCGACGGACGCCGATATCGTGAACAGCCTGCAGGCGGCGTCGGCGGCGTTGAAGGAAGCCGCGACCACCGCCGGATCGGCCGATGGCAGTGCAACTCAGGCCCAGCGTCTGGCCGCCACTCTCGATCGTTTGGCCGGCGCCGATCCGGTTGCCTGGGCCCGGGCCGACAAGGCGTTCCTGCCAGGTTTGCAGACGATCCTGCAGCAGTTGCGTTTGGCACTGCATCCCGAATCGATCACGATCGAGTCGTTGCCGGCGGACCTCGTCCGCGACTGGATCACGGTCAACGGGCAATACCGGCTGCAGGTGTTTCCATCCGGCGATACCCATGACAACGACGTGCTCAACCGCTTCACCGACGCCATCCTGCGGGTGGCGCCGGATGCCACAGGCACGCCCATCATCATCGAGGAGTCGGGCAAGGTGATCGTGGCCGCCTTCCTGAAGGCGGGTTTGCTGTCGCTGCTCCTGATCGCTGCCATCCTGGCCCTGGCGCTGCGCCGGGCTACCGATGTGCTGCTGTCGCTGGCGCCACTGCTGCTGGCCGGCCTGCTGACCCTGGCGAGTTGCGTGCTTCTCGGCATCCCGCTCAACCTCGCCAATATTATCGCGCTGCCGCTCTTGTTTGGCGTCGGTGTCGCTTTCGACATCTATTTCGTGATGGCCTGGCGCAACGGGCAACGCCAGCTGCTGCAGTCGCCCTTGACCCGCGCGGTGATCACCAGCGCCGGCACCACGGCGGCGGCTTTCGGCACGCTGTCATTCTCCAGCCATCCCGGCACGGCGAGCATGGGCGTGATCCTGCTGATCTCGCTGTTCTGGATCCTGGCGACGATGCTGCTGGTGCTGCCGGCACTGCTGGGGTGGGCGCTGTCGGATCGACCGCGCTATTGAGACGCGCTC
The DNA here is from genome assembly GCF_007859315.1 of Reyranella sp. CPCC 100927. GTDB lineage: Bacteria > Pseudomonadota > Alphaproteobacteria > Reyranellales > Reyranellaceae > Vineibacter. The sequence goes on along the minus strand of NZ_VOHA01000020.1, from coordinate 119,104 downwards.
AGCATCTTGTCCGTCAGCTCGTCGAGCTTCTTGGCCAGCGCCGCCGCGCCGCCGCTGCGCAGCGTCGAGGCGAAGTCGGAGCGGCGGAACGCCACCTGGCTGATGGATCCGTCCAGATAGATATCGACCGCCTTCCAGGTGCCGCCTGCGTTACGCAGGCGATAGAGGAAAGCGACATCTTCCTTGCCCGGGATCGCCAACTTCGAGCTGACGATTTGCCCGCCGTCACGCTCCTGGACCGTCGGATCGACGCTGAATGACTCGCCGCTATAGCCGTCGAAGTTTTGGGCGTAGCCCGCGATGGTCATGCGCCGGACGCGGCTGGTCAGCATGTCCTTGTCGCTTGCCGACATGGTGCTCCAGGCCGGGCCGACCATCAGCTGGGTCATCGTCGGAATATCGAAGGTTGCGTCGATTACCGGCTCGAGCCGCTTGTAGCGGCCCATGACGCCGAGCTCTTTGGCGCGCTTCATCGAGTCAAGCAGCGCGTCGTAAAAAGCCTGGATCGTCGCTGTGGGTGAGGCCGGCGCCGCAGCGGTCGGCGGCGGCGCTGACGGCTTGCGCTGGGCCTGGGCGTCGATGCCGACTGACAACGTCAGCGCCAGCATGGAGACGATGAACGCAAATCTTCGCATGAGAGCTCCAGAGGCTTGGCTCAAGATCACGAGTCGCGATCGAGCAGAAAGCCGGGCAGGGCCTGCAGTGCCGCGGCAGTGGTGCCGTAGGGGGCCAGTGTCTCGACGGCGTGCCGCGCCAGGGTCTGTGCCTTGTCGCGCGCCGCGTCGATGCCCCACAGGGAGACGAGTGTGGCCTTGCCCTGGTCCTTGTCCTTGCCGACGGCCTTGCCGGTTTTTTCCGTCGAGCCGAGCACATCCAGCAGATCGTCGGTGATCTGGAAGGTGAGGCCGATGTCGCGCGCATAGTCGCGCAGGCGAGCCTCATCCGCGGCGCCGGCCTCGCCGAGGATCGCGCCGGCCACGCAGCAGAACTCGAACAATGCGCCGGTCTTCAGCCGCTGCAACAGGATGACGTCGTCGGCACCGAAGGTCTTGTCGGGCGCCAGCATGTCGATCATCTGGCCACCCACCATGCCGTTGCTGCCGGCGGCCAGGGCCAGTTCGCGCACCAGGCGACAACGCACGGCGGCCGACGTGTGGGTGGCGTCGTCGGCCAGGATCTCGAAGGCCATGGTCAGCAACGCATCGCCGGCCAGGACTGCCGTGGCCTCGTCGAAGGCCTTGTGGGTGGTCGGACGGCCACGGCGTAGATCGTCGTCATCCATGCAGGGCAGGTCGTCGTGGACCAGTGAGTAGGTGTGCAGGGCCTCAATCGCCGCCGCGACGCGTACGGCATGTTCGCGCTCGACCGCAAAGAGTCGCGCACTTTGCAGCACAAGGAACGGCCGCAACCGCTTGCCGCCGGCAAAGACGGCGTAGCGCATCGCTTCATGGACGCGCGCATGCAGGCCGTCGGGTGCCGGCAATAGCCGCTCGAGGGCGGCGGCGACAGCCGCGGCTGCGTCGTCCAAAGCTGTCCGGAAATCAGGCGGCGTGGCGGTTCGAGGGCCGGCCTTGTCGCCCGTCCGCTCCGCTGTCGTACCCATTCTATGCCGTCTCCTGCGCGGGCTGGGTTGAGCCATGACCGCAGCCACGGCGCCCTTGTCGGTTTGCCAATATATCGTGCAACCCGATGGTGCAACGGGCCGCCTGATCCGGTAATTGGTCTGCCGCTATGGCATTGTTGTGACAGAAAGCTGTTGCATGACACCGGAACCTTGGGGACAGTGACAAACGGCTGATGATCCGCTAGGCGTCCGGCCCAAATTCAAGGAAAAGCCTCACACTGGAGTCCATTATGCGCGTAGTGCTTGCACAGCCTCGCGGGTTCTGCGCGGGGGTTGTCCGCGCGATTGAAATTGTGGAGCGGGCACTGGACCGGTTCGGCGCGCCGGTCTACGTGCGTCATGAGATCGTCCACAACCGCCACGTCGTCGATACGCTGAAGAGCAAAGGCGCCCGTTTTGTCGAGAATCTCGACGAGATTCCTGACGGCGCGGTGACGGTTTTCAGTGCCCACGGTGTGTCCCAGGCCGTCATCGACGAAGCATCGTCGCGTCAGCTGCCGGTGCTCGATGCGACCTGCCCGCTGGTCACGAAGGTTCACATTCAAGGCAAGCGCTATGTCGGCCAGGGACGGACCCTGATCCTGATCGGCCATGCCGGCCATCCCGAGGTCGAGGGTACGATGGGGCAGGTCGGTGGGCCGACGCACCTGGTGTCGTCCGAGGCCGATGTCCAGGCGCTGGATATCCCTGCCGATTGTAAGGTTGCATACGTCACCCAGACCACACTCAGCATCGACGATACCCGTGCGATCATTGCGGCTTTGCAAAACAAGTTCCACGACATCGTCGGACCGGACACATCGGATATCTGCTATGCGACCCAGAACCGCCAGACGGCGGTGCGGGAGCTGTGCAAGATCGTGGACCTGGTCCTGGTGGTGGGCGCGCGTAACAGCTCCAACTCGAACCGCCTGCGCGAGATCGGGCACGAGAGCGGGGTGCCGAGCTACCTGATCGCCGATGCCAGCGAACTGGATGTGGCCTGGCTCGAGGGCAAGGAGGTCATCGGGCTGACTGCGGGTGCCTCGGCCCCCGAGCGGCTGGTGCTGGACGTGATCGAGGCACTGCGCCGCATCGACAACGACCTTGAAATTACCGAAATGAATGGCAAGAAGGAGAACATTACGTTCCGCTTGCCCCCCGAACTCAGGACCTGATCCGGTCGACGCGTTATCCTGCCGGCCGGAACGGAGAACAGCGTGACCATTCCCTTTAGACAGGCAGCGCGCGTCGGCGCCTATGTCGTCAAGCAGCATCTGACGGGCCGTAAACGCTACCCGCTGGTCCTGATGCTGGAGCCGCTCTATCGCTGCAACCTGGCGTGCGCCGGCTGCGGCAAGATCGACTATCCCGACGACATCCTGAACATGCGGATGAGTTACGAAGAGTGCATGGAGGCCATCGACGAGTGCGGCGCGCCCGCCGTGTCGATCGCCGGCGGCGAGCCGCTGCTGCACCGTGACATGCCGCGCATCGTCAAAGGCTTCATCGAGCGCAACAAGTTCGTGATCCTGTGCACGAACGCCTTGCTGATGGCCAAGAAGATCGACGACTACGAACCCAACCCCAACTTCACCTGGTCGATCCATCTCGACGGCGACAAGGCGATGCACGACAAGTCGGTGTGCCAGAAGGGCACCTATGACGTCGCCATCGCGGCCATCAAGCTGGCCAAGGAGAAGGGGTTCCGTACCCAGATCAACTGCACGCTGTTCAATGACGCCGATCCGGAGAAGGTGGCTGCCTTTTTCGACGAGATGATGGCGATGGGGCTGGACGGCATCACCGTGTCGCCCGGCTATGCCTACGAGCGGGCGCCCGATCAGCAGCACTTCCTTGATCGCGAGCGCACCCGCAAGCTGTTCCGCGACATCCTGGGCCGTGGTAACGGCGGCAAGAAATGGCAGTTCACCCAGTCCGAACTGTTCCTCGACTTCCTCGCCGGCAACCAGACCTATGAATGCTCACCGTGGAGCATGCCGCTGCGCTGCGTGTTCGGTTGGCAGAAACCCTGCTACCTGCTGGGGGAGGGTTACGCCAAGACCTTCAAGGAGTTGATGGAAGACACCGACTGGGACAAGTACGGTGTGGGCAACTATGAGAAGTGCGCCAACTGCATGGTCCATTGCGGCTTCGAGGGTACGGCGGTGGCCGACTCGGTGAAGCGCCCGTGGAAGATGCTGCCGATCGCGGTGCGCGGCGTGAAGACCGACGGGCCGATGGCACCCGACATCCCGCTGACCAACCAGCGGCCGGCCGAATACAATTTCTCGCGCCATGTCGAACTGGCGCTAGCCAAGGTACGGGCAGGCAAAGCCGGGCCCCAGAAGGGCGGCGCAGCGTCCTAGGCTCGCCATGGCGCGACGGTTGTCGCGCCCCGTGCGGATGAGGCCCGCAATCTGACCCGGCCGTGCCGCGATCGACCGCAGCACGGCGCCCAGCTTCAGCTTTCCGTCTGGTCCGATGGCCACGAGCGCTGCCGGCGGCAAGGTGCGATCGGCGCTGTCCGAGATCACGCGCAGTGCCGCGAAGGGCAGGTCGCACGCCGCCGCAGTGCGCGCAGCCACGTGCGACTCCATGTCGACCAGCGCCGCGCCCGTCGCGCGATGAAGCGCCGCCTTGGCAGCCGGCGTGGTCACGACCCCGTCGCTGCCGGCGATCGTATCCGTGCGTGCATCGGGCAGGCGCGCCGCCAGGTCTTGCCGCCAGCGTGTATCGGCCAGGAACCGCTCGTCGTTCCACACGACATCGCGGGCGATGACGATCACGCCGGCCGGCAGGCCGCGCGTCAGTCCGCCGCCGATACCGATACTGAGAACAGCGCGTGCCCCGCGCGCTGCCGCTTCGATCCTGCCCGCGAGGCTTGCGTTGCTGCCGCCGGCCACCACGACCGTGCCGCCTTGGCCCACAACCAGCGCCTCGCGATGCATGCCGGTGACGACGATGAGCATGGACTAAGCGTCATCCCGAGCGCAGCGAGGGATCTCCCGCGAGTGGAGACTCCATTTCAAGGAGATCCCTCGCTGCGCTGACGGCGGGTGATGTGGCCAGGCCAAGGTTAGAGCCCGTACGCGACATGGCGCGAGTTGCCGGCCTTCAGGTTGCGATAGCGGGCCACGGCCCACAGCGGGAAGATCTTGGGGTAGCCGTGATAGCGCAGGTAGAACACGCGCGGGAATCCGCCGCCGGTGTAGTGCTGCTGCGCCCAAAGCCCGTCGTCCTGTTGCGTGCGCTTCAGGTGGGCGATGCCGCGCGCAACGGCGGGATGATCCACCTCGCCGGCGGCCATCAATCCCAGCAACGCCCATGCGGTCTGCGACGCCGTCGACGGCGCCGGCTCATAGCCCTTGTAGTCGAGCTTGTAGCTCTCGCAATCCTCGCCCCAGCCGCCATCCGGGTTATGGATCGAGACCAGCCAGTCGACGGCGCGACGGATCATCGGTGATTGCGGATCGACCGGCACGGCGTTCAGTCCGGCCAGTGCCGACCAGGTGCCGTAGATGTAGTTCACGCCCCAGCGTCCAAACCAGCTGCCGTCGGGCAATTGCACGCGCGCCAGATAGTCGACCGCCGCCTTCATGCGCGGGCTGTCGGCCGGCTCGCCCAGCTGCGCCAGCATGCCGATGCAACGGCCGGTGACATCCTCGGTCGGCGGATCGAGCAGCGCGCCGTGATCGGCGAAGGGGATATTGTTGAGGTAGTGATAGCTGTTGTCGGCGTCGAACGCGCCCCAGCCGCCGTTGCGGCTCTGCAGGCCGACGACCCATTCGGTGCCGCGGTCGATCGCCAGCGCATGATCGGCACCGGGCGTCTTGCGGGCGCGGTCGAGCGCCATGACGACGACAGCCGTGTCATCGAGATCAGGGTAGTGGGCGTTGTTGTACTGGAAGGCCCAGCCGCCGGGTCGCACGCCGGGCCGTTCCTCCGCCCAGTCACCCTTCACATCGAGCACCTGGCGGGCCTTGAGCCACTCCAGCGCCTGGTTGACGGCGGCATCGGCGGTCTCGCTCTTGGCCTCCATCAGTGCATGGCAGGCGAGTGCGGTATCCCAGATCGGCGACACGCAAGGCTGGCAGTAGGCCTCGTCGTCCTTGACCACCAGCAGCTTCTCCAGCGACTGCCGGGCGATGGCGCGATCGGGATGGTCTTCCGGATAGCCCAGGGCATCGAACATCATCACGCTGTTGGCCATGGCGGGATAGATCGCGCCCAGCCCATCCTCGCCGTTCAGCCGCTCGACGACGAACTCCTGGCAGCGTGCAATGGCGCGCCGGCGCAGGCCCCTGGGCCACAGCGGTTCGACCACCTTCAGCACCCGGTCGAGGCCGACAAAGAACGCAGACCACGCCGCGCTCTGATGCGGCGCGCGTTGTGATGCCGTCGTGGCACCCGGCACGAACAGTTCCGGCACGTGGATGTTGCGCGGGTTGCGTGCCAGCGGCTTGAGCGCCTGCAGTACCAGCAGCGGCACGATCACCGTGCGCGCCCAATAGGACATCTTGGACAGGTGAACCGGAAACCAGCGCGGCAGCAGGATCAGTTCCGCCGGCACGGTCGGCGTGTTGCGCCATGCGGTCTCGCCGAAGAGCGCCAGCTGCATGCGCGTGAAGACATTGGCCTTGTCGGCGCCGCCGTGCGCGAGAATGGCCTCGCGCGCGCGAACCATGTGCGGCGCATCCACCGAGTCGCCGATCATCTTCAGGGCGAAGTACGCTTTCACCGTGGCGCTGATATTGAAAGCGCCGTCATGGAACAGCGGCCAGCCGCCGTGATCGCCCTGGATGCGCCGCAGGTAGTGGCCGATCTTGCGTTCCAGCGTCAGATCGGGCGTTTCGCCCAGATAGTGCACCAGCAGCACATACTCGGACGGAATCGTGGCGTCGGCCTCGAGCTCGAAGACCCAGTGGCCATCGCCCTTCGATTGCTCCAGGAGCGCCTTGGTCGCCTTGCCGATCACGTCCTCGACGGTCGTCATGTCCAGGGCCGAAATCTGATCCATGCCATTCCTGCTGACATCAAGGGAAGCGGGCCGGTTCATGCCCGCAGCACCAGGTCGGCCGCGCGCTGGCCGGAGCGTACGGCACCCTCGATGGTGGCGGGCAGACCGGTATCGGTCCAGTCGCCGGCCAGCACAAGGTTGTCCCAGGCCGTCCGCGCCGCCGGACGCTTGGCCGCCTGCTCGGGCGTGGCGGCAAATGTGGCGCGGCGCTCCTTCACGATCTGCCAGGGCGGCAAGGTCGGTCCCAGGCCGCAGACCGCCGCGACGTCGCGCCACAAGGTTTGCGCCAGCGCCTCGCGATCGGTGTCGACCAGCCGGTCGGCGCTGCTGACCGTGACCGACACGCGATCGTCAAAGGCGAAGATCCATTCCGCGGTGCCGCCGATAACACCCGTCATCGGCGCGACGCCGGCCGGCGGCGCGATCGAGAAGTGCCCATTCACGATCGAGCGAAATTCATCCGGTGCTGAAACGCTGGGCAGCAGGTCACGGGTCACCCATGGCGGGGTCGCCAGCACCACGCGATCGCCGGATGCCAGCGCCAGCGGCCCGTCTGCGAACTCGAGGCGCGCGGCGTGTTGCTCGGCCAGCCCGATGCCGCGCAGCCGCTGGCCCAGGCGCACGTCGGCACCGCGCGCCTTGAGATAGGCCAGCGCCGGTGCGACGAAAGCAGCGTCCAGGCTGGGCGATGCGATGCGGGGGCGGCATGCCTGTCCCCCTTTGACCAAGGTCTCGCGGATCACGGCCGCGGCGAGGTCAGCCGAGGCGGTTTCGGGTTCGCTGTTCAGCGCGGCGAGCAGGAAGGGACGCAGCAGCTTGTCCCAGAACGGGCCTCTGCAGGCAATGACGTCGCTGATCCGTCGGCCGCGGCCGGGATTCCGCAACTTGGCGATCGCCAGATACTCGCCGAGCGCGCTGCCCGGTACACGGCGCGATCTGGCCAACACCCACCAGGGCAACCAGCCGTCGTTCGGTGCAATGGTCCAGCGCTCGCCGCTGGTGACATCGGCGAAAGCGAAGTGGGCGTGATCGGGACCGGTTAATCGATCGGCAGCGTCGATGGTGCGCAGGTAGGCTTCCGTCGCCTGGTTGCCCGACAGCACCAGGTGATTGCCGTTGTCGATGACGTGGCCCAGCGAAGCATCGAAGTAGGAACGGCAGCGTCCGCCGGCCTGCTCGGCGCTCTCGATCAGCGTCACGCGCGCGCCCTTGGCGGCCGCCGTGACGGCGGCGGACAGGCCAGCCAGGCCGGCGCCCACCACATAGACCGTCGCGCGCGTCATCCCAACAATCCGACGCTCAATGCGATGCCGATCAGCCGTGCCTTGCCGAGGCTGACGCGGTGACGGGGCGGTGCCCAGCCAACCTTTTCGGTCTCCCGCAGGATGGCGTTATAGACGGCGCTCATCAGCCGTGGCGTCTTGATGCGGCCGCGCGGACGTTGGCGCATGATGCGATCGGCGTCGTCGTAGTGCTGTCGCGCCAGGACCGCCACCTTGCGGCAGACGCCGTCGATGGCGGGATCGGCGATGGTCGCTGTCGGATCGCGATCCTGCAGGCCGGCGTCACTGAGATATTCGCGCGGCAGATACAGTCGGCCCAGGCCGGCGTCCTCGTCGAGATCGCGCAGGATGTTGGTGAGCTGCAGGGCGCGACCCAGATGATGGGCGAGCGCAAATCCCGGCTCCTCGTCCATGCCGAATATCTTGACCGAAAGCCGGCCCACGGCGCTGGCGACGCGATCGCAATAGAGATCGAGAGTCGCCAGGTCTGGCGCCTGGGTCTGCGCGTCGATGTCCATGTCCATGCCGTCGATCACGGCGACGAAGTCTTCCTTGCGCAGGCCATAGCGCGTGACGATCGCAGCCAGGAATGCCGTCAGCGTCGGGTTGCCGCCGCCGTACAGCGCATCGAGGTCGGTGCGCCAGCGGCCCAGCGCCGCGCGTCGCTCGGCCGGCGCGCCGATGCCGTCATCGGCGATATCGTCGACGGCCCGGCAGTAGGCGTAGATCGCGAACATGGCCTCGCGCTCGGGCTTGGGCATCAGCCGCATCGCCAGATAGAACGAGCTGCCCGCGGCGCGTTCCTGGACCGCGCGAACTTCGGGCGCCATATCGCCGGACCGGATGTCCGCCGCTGTCATCGTTGACCGGCGGCGAGGGGCTGTGGGCTCTTGCGGCGGCCGAGCCGGGTGCCGATGAAGCGGCCCGTCGCGCCCAGCAGAAGCGGCACCAGGTCGCGCTTGCGGTGATGCACGCGCTGCGACAGCGGATCATGGCGCATCAGCATCGCCGCCAGATCTTCTGCCAGACGCTGGATCACGGTGACCTCGTAGGCGAGCCGTGCGTCCTTGATCTGCGCGGTGAAGGGACGGGCGCGATCCAGCAGCTTGCGCGTGCGCTGCGCCAGGCCGGTGATGACACGCCTGAGCTCGGGCGAGGCGGCCGTTGCCATCAGCGCCTCCGGTCCGATGCCCTGTGCCCACATCGTGTCCAGCGGGATGTAGACGCGATCGAGGGCGCGGTGGTCCTTCTGGCAATCCTGCAGGTGGTTGATCACCTGTAACGCGGCACAGAGCGCGTCGTTGGCTGGCCAGGTGCTCCTGTCCTCGCCGTGCACATCGAGCACGAAGCGGCCCACCGGCATCGCCGAGTAACGGCAATAGTCCATCAGCGCATCCCAGTCCTGGTAGCGCTGAACCGTGACGTCGCGGCGGAAAGCTTCCAGGAGATCGATGCCGTGTTGCGGTGTCAGGGCGCGGGCGGCAAGCGCGGTGCGCAGCGTCACGGCCTCCTCGGCGCTGTCGGCCTCGCCCATCAGGCTGGCGCGGAATGTCTCCAGCAGCCGCAGCTTCTCGTCCGAGGACGCCGTCGGATGGTCGGCGATGTCATCGGCAGCGCGCGCGAAGCGGTAGAACGCCAGGATCACCGGCCGGTGCTGGGGGCGAATCAGGATCGACGCCACGGGGAAATTCTCGTCCCGGTGGCCCTTTCCCGACTGCAATGCGGATGCCGATGTCATGCCTGTCTCATAGCCTGAACGCGACCTTTCCACATCCCGCCGCGGCCTCGCCAGTGCTGGATCGCCGAGTCGAGCGTGAACAGTGCGTAAAGCAGGGCGATCGCGGGTAGGGCAAGGCCCCACAGCGGCGAGCGATCGTAAAATTGTGCCATCGGCACGAAGCTGATCGCCATCAGGGCCCAGGCGACGGCACCGGCGACCCAGCTTCCCGATGGCCCGAGCACGGCCCAGGCCGCCGGTGCCAGAAAAACCAGGGCAAGCCCCAGCAGAGTGCCCAGCAACAACAGCGGCGAGTAGCCGAGCTGGGCGTAGGCGGAGCGCGCCACCATGCGGCGGATCTCAGGGGCGCCGGCATAGGGCCGGATCGAGACGGACCGGTTGGTGAGGCCTAGCCATACGGGGCCCTGCCTCTTGAGCACGCGGCCCAGCGCGCAGTCATCGATGATGGCGCTGCGGATCTGCGCGATGCCGCCGGCCGCCTCGAGAGCCGCCCGCCGCACCAGCATGCAGCCGCCGGCAGCGGCGGCGGTCCTGGCCGCAGGATCGTTCACCCAGGCGAAGGGGTAGAGCATCTTGAAGAAATAGACGAAGGCCGGGATGTAGAAGCGTTCCGTCCAGCTGGTGCAATGCAGTTTCGCCATCAGCGAGACCAGCACCCGCTTGTCGTGCTGGGCACGCGCCACCAGGTGTCGCAGCGTTTCGGGCGCATGCGCGATGTCGGCGTCGGTGAGCCACAGGTACGCCGGCGCGTCCGTCTCCGTCGCGCGCGCGATCCCCTGCGATACCGCCCACAGCTTGCCGGTCCACCCCACCGGGCGCTTCGGACCCGTCATCACCGTCAGCCGACCGCTGCCATCCAGCGCCGACGCGGTAGCGGCTGTGCCATCGTCACTTTCGTCATCGACCAGGATCACGCGGAAGGCGCCTGGATAATCCTGTGCCAGCAGACTGCCGATCGTGCGCGCGATCACGTCGACTTCGTTGCGCGCCGGCACGACGGCGGTGACCGACGGCCATTGCGGCAGGGCGAGCGATGGCCCCTGCCGATCATCGCACTCGCGCGTCAGCCAATAGAGACCGCGGCCCAGCAACAGATAGAGCCAGATGAGCAGCGGCAGGATGCCGAGGAGCAGGAGCCAGATCATCGGACGTAGCCGGCCTGCTTGAACCAGGCGAGCGCGTCTTTCAGCGCCGCACCATGCGGACGGGCGGCATAGCCCAGTTCGCGCGTCGCCTTGGCCGAGCTGAAGAACATCAGATGCCGGGACATGTCGAGCGCATCGACGGTGACGAACGGCTCCTTCCCGGTCAGGCGCGCGACGGCCTCGGCCGCATACGCCAGCGGATAGATCGGGCCGCGCGGCAGGCGGATGCGAGGCGGTTTTCGTCCGGCCAGCGCTGCGATGTCCGCCAGCATCGCCTTCAGGCTTACGTTCTGTCCGCCCAGGACATAGGTCTCGCCGATACGGCCTTTCTCCAGCGCCAGCACGTGGCCTTCGGCGACGTCGTCGACATGCACGAGGTTCAGGCCGGTGTCGACATAGGCCGGCATGCGGCCGCTCGCCGCCTCGACGATGATGCGGCCGGTGGGCGTGGGCCGAATGTCGCGGGGGCCGATCGGCGTCGAGGGGCTGACCAGCACCGCGGGCAGTCCGTCCGCCACCATCGCTTCGACGACGCGTTCGGCGGCGACCTTGCTCTTCTTGTAGGCGCCGATGGCATCGGCCTCCTCGGCACGGTCACGCTCGTCGGCATCTGCGCCATCGTCGCGCGGCTTCAAGGTCGCGACGCTGCTGGTGTAGACGATGCGTTCCACACCGGCCGCGCGCGCGGCCGACATCACCGTGCGCGTGCCGTCCCTGTTGTTGCGCACGATCTCTTGCGGATCGCGCGCCCACAGCCGGTAGTCGGCGGCAACGTGGAAGACGTAGCGGACATCGCGCATCGCCGCAGCGATGGATGCCGGGTCGCGCATGTCGCCCTCGACGATCTCGCCACCCAGGTCGGCGACGTTGCCGCGCGGGCTGGACGGCCGTACCAGGACCCGCACGGCAAACCCACGCGCCGCCAGGGTGCGCGCGACGGCCGAGCCGACGAAGCCCGAGGCGCCGGTCACCAGGGCGCGGCCCTTGTCCATCATGCGTCGCCGGTCGGCGTATTGGCCGGCTTGCGGCCGACGGCATGGGCGCCCTCGGCGATCTGCCAGCTCAGCAGAACCGGGGCGGCCAGCGCGATCTCGCGGGCACGCTTGAGCAGCGAGACGGCGATGCCGATCTCCGGCGACAGGCCGAACAACGGCATCATCACGGCATAGCCGGCTTCCTGGACGCCGATGGCGGCCGGCACGAAGAAGGCGACGCTGCGGGCGGCGCACAACAGGCTCTCGATGGCGATAGCCTCGGCGAAGCTGATCGGCTGGCCGATCAGCTTCAGCGCCAGCCATGTCGCGAAGGCGGTGGAGATCCAGCCCAGGAAGTGCAGAACGAAGGCGCCTGCCATCGGCCAGGGCGCGGCGTGGATCTTGGCGACCGCCTCGCTCACGGCGGCCGCCGGCGCGGCGGCTGCCGGCACAAATCGTTCGGCGACCTTCTCGAGTGCCGCGAAGCCGCGACGCTGCAGGACAACGAAGGCGCCAGCGGACACGATCGCGACCACGATGCCGATGATGGTGGTCTGCACGACGGTGCTGTTCGATGCCTGCCCGGGCAGGTGGACCACCAGGATGACGATGCCCAGGATGGTGAGCGCGATCTGTGCCACCATCTCCACCGTGACGTCGACGATCAGCGAGGCAAAGGTGACGACTCGCGAGACGCCGCGCAGGATGACGGCGCGCGCCCCGATCACCATGCCGCCGAACTGGGAGAAGGGCAGGACGTCGCCCACCGAGTCGCGCACGGCGCGGGCCCAGGCGAAAGTGACCGCACCGCGCGCATCGTAAGGTGGCACAAGCAGCCACCAAGCGAACCCCAGCAACACGAAATTGGCGGCGCCATAGAGCCACAGCAGGGCGAATCCGAACCACCCGACAGAAATGGCGGCGTCGGCGACGGCACCGAAGCCCACGACATAGATCAGGTAGGCCGCCCCCAGCAAACCGGCGAGGGCGATCAGAACCACGCTTCGTTTCATGACAGCACGGCGTCTCGCGCGATGACCCGGACGCTCGTTCGAGGGCGCGTCCGCTGCGGCGGGTTCGCACAGGGCGACGTTCTTCTCTCCACTCTCATCTCACGACACCATCGCAGGGCGGCGGCCGGCTGCGCCATATAGCTGGAAACAGGTCGCCGTCGTGAACTGAGTGACAACGACGACAGAAAGTCGCTCCGGCCACGCGCGATTCTTTCGATCATTTGCACTAGCGCGAATTGCGGAAATACCGAAAAATGCGTGAATTACCTTCATTGGGCAATTTTGTTTCTATGTTGCTGTCTCAACTGGGTTGCGGAAAATGCGGAAAGTCGAACTGTCCAGCCCGGGGCCTTCGCGGTCATCGCACCTGATATAATGTTCCTATTGGAAGATCAATTCAAATAATCTCAAAATGAAAAATTTGATGGACGCCCGTCACACCCAGCCCAGCACGATGGCCGCCAGGACGATGTACCGTCCAGACTTGGCCACGGTGACCAGGAGCAGAAACACCGGGAGCGGTTCGCGCAGGACGCCGGCAACGACGGTGAGAGGATCGCCAATGATCGGCACCCAGCTGAGCAGCAGAGACCACCTGCCGTAGCGCCGGTACCAGTGCTGGGCGCGTGCCAGCGCCACGGGTTTAACGGGAAACCACGCCCGATCGCGGAAACGCTCAAGCCCGCGCCCTAGCATCCAGTTGATGGTTGAGCCGAGTACGTTGCCGAAACTCGCCACGGCGATGAGCAGGATTGGCGAATGGGCGTCGGTGAGGAGAAGGCCCGCGAGCACGGCCTCCGACTGCATTGGCAGGATCGTGGCGGCGGCGAGCGCGGCGATGAAAAGTCCGGCGTAGACGGCAAGGTCAGTCATCCGGCGACGTCGCCCGGGCACGGCCCGGGGGAAGGGCGGCCGCGTATGCGGTTGGCGGCGCGCTGTAACATGACGGTGTCGTCCCGGCCTTCATTGTGCAATCGCACGGCGATTAGCGGGTCGCAGCACCTATTGTCCATGCCGAAAGCGGACAGCTCCTCGGCTGATGGGCATGGCCTCACGCGTGGGTGCCATGCCCACCCCGTCTCATGTGCGCTGCGAGTCCAGGATCTCGTGCTTGGTCACGACTTCCTGCGCCTTGGCGTAGCTCTCGATCAGCAGCTGGTAGGGCGGGAACACGGTGGCGTAGGCCTCGGCCCACTGCGCGGCATCCGGCCGGCTCCAGGTCTGCTGGATCTCCGAGCACACGGCGGCGGTGTCGATGGGCACGACACCCGCCTGCACGATGCGCGCCAGCGTGATCTCCTGCGCCATCTTGGAGTAGGTGCCAGATGCGTCGACCACTGCGAAGACCTTGTAGCCGGCCGCGACGGCGCTGATGCTGGGAAACGCCATGCAGACGCTGGTAATGGTGCCGGCGATGATCAGCGTGCGCTTGCCCGTGGCCTCGACCGCGGCGACGAAATCCGGGTTGTCCCAGGCGTTGATCTGGCCTTTGCGCGCGATGTACTGGGCGTGCGGCGCGAACTTGTGGATCTCGGGAATCAGCGGGCCGTTGGGGCCCTGCGGCACCGAGGCCGTGGTGATGACCGGGATCTTGGCCAGGGTCGCCACCTTGGCCAAGGTGATGGCGTTGGCGCGCAGCTCCGTCATCGGCATGTCCTTGACGGTCTGGAACAGGCCGCTCTGATGGTCGATCAGGAGCATTGCCGCATCCTTGGCATCGATCATCGGCGCGGCGCCATTGAAATTGGCGACGTTCGGGAAGGCAGCCATAGCCTTTCTCCCTCTGCTTGGTGTTGGAGCCATCATCCGGTCGATCACGACTCGGCGCGGTCGTAGGAGAACTGCAGGCCGGCGGTGCCGCCTGTCTCGATGAAGAGGTTCATGAAGGCCGGCACCGTTGCCTGGCGCGCCCAGTCGCGTTGCAGTTCGCAGAAAAGCTGCGGCACGCTGATCATCTGGGCGCCAGCCTGTTCGATGCGCCGCAGCGCTGCTTCGTGGGCCGCGACCGAGGTGCCGCCCACGGCGTCGACGACGACAAAGACTTCGTAGCCTTCCTTCAGCGCATCGAGTGCCGGGAAGGTCAAACATGCCTCCGTCCACAGCGCCGTCATGATCAGCTTCTTGCGACTGGTCTTCTCGACGGCCTGGCGGAACTCGACATCCTCCCATGAGTTGATCGTCGTGCGATCGATGGTCGGATATCCCTTCAGCGCCTTCTGGATCGCCGGAATCGGCGGCTTGTTGAGCCCGGTCTTCACGTTCACCGTCGAGTGGACGATCGGCAGGCCGTAGGCGACCGCCGCCTTGCTGGCGCCGACGATGTTGTTCACCAGCAACTGGCGATCCATCGAGGCGATCGAGTTCACTTGGACCGGCTGGTAGTCGATGATGATGAAGGCGGCGTTTTGCGGCGTGAGCAGGTGATCCTTGACGGGATCGCGGATGGCTTCGCTGGTCATGGTCCTGTTCCTCTTGTTGGATGTCCGCCCAACCGGAATCCAAGCGCTGCCGGCCAGCGCGGTGGCGGGGCGGTGGTTGAATTGACGCTACGGCCGTGAGGCGTCTTGCGACGCGGGACAGACAGTAAGCCTCGGACGCTGATGCCTGAAGATTGCCAAATGACACTCTGCGTCCTATCCATAGGACCATGCGGGACCTGAACGACCTCGTTTACTTCGTTCACGTGGTCGACCATGGCGGCTTCGCGCCCGCCGGTCGAGCGCTGGGCATGCAGAAATCCAAGCTCAGCCGGCGCATCAACCTGCTCGAGGAGCGGCTGGGCGTGCGGTTGATCCAGCGATCAAGCCGCAGCTTTTCGGTGACGGAGATCGGCCAGGAATACTACCGACAGTGCGTTGCCATGCTGGCCGGCGCCGAAGCCGCCCAGGGTGTCATCGACGCCGTGCGGTCGGAGCCGCAGGGCGTGATCAAGATGACGTGCCCGCCGGGATTGCTGAACTATCACTTCGGCGATCTGATCGCGCGCTTCATGGTTGAGCATCCGCGCGTTCAAGTCCACCTCAAGGCCTTCAATCGCCGTGTCGATATCATCGCCGAGGGCTACGATCTCGCCATCCGCGTCGGCAGCTCGCTGCCGGAGCAGGGTGGTCTGATGATGCGCAAGCTGGGCGAGAATCCGCAGTGCCTGGTGAGCAGCCCGACTCTGTTGAACGGCATGCTCGAACCCGTCGAGCCGAAGGATCTCTCGGATCTGCCGAGCCTGGCCTTCGGCATGTCGCAGGATGATCACAAATGGTGCCTCGAGCATGCCGACGGCCGCGCGGCGCTCGTGCCGCATATCCCGCGGCTGGTCAGCGACGATCTGTCGGCGCTGCGTGAAGCGGCACTGCAGGGCATCGGTATCGTGCAGTTGCCGATCCTGCTGGTCAAAGCTGATATCGAGGCTGGCCGGCTGGTCGATGTTCTGCCGTACTGGCGGCCGCGTGCCGACACCGTGTGTGCGATCTTCCCCTCACGTCGCGGACTCTTGCCGTCGATCCGGGCGCTGCTCGACTTTCTCTCCGACGACTGCGAGCCGTACCGAAGCCAGTCGCGCGTTCGGCAACCTGCTCGCAGAGAAGCCGCCGAATAGATACTAGGCGAGAAAATCCGCAAAGCCGCCGAGGCGTATCTGGTCATGGCGTGCCGCACTCACGACCTCGCGGTCGCTGAGAGCGTCAAGCTCTTCCTTGTAGCGATAGCCTGGCGCCGCGCCTTCAAAGCCGCCTGAGGTAGCGGGGTGGAGATAGATCTCGGACAATCCATCGGGCAGGTGCGCGAGCAGGCCGCGCATGCGTGCGGGGGTCATGGCGCCGGACCACGCCAGGCCGAACACGGCATCGGGAACGCGCTGGCCGGCGTTGCGCAACCGCCGACGCAACAAAGCAGCCCAGGGCCATGTGATGACGGCGGGCGGCGTCGACGCGCCGGGTTCGGCGGCGGCGAGTACGGCGCGCGGCTCCAGCGGCACCCGCATCGCGCGCATGCCGAAGGCCGTGCCGATGCGCAGAATCGATCCGGCGATGGTGGGGTGCAGGTGGAAATGCTTGTGGGTGTTGACGTGATCGAGCGGCAGCCCTGTGGCGGCAAACGCCTCGAACTGGGCTGCGATCTCGGCATCGAGCTGGCGGCGCACCGTGGGCCGGAAGAACATCGCGGCGCCCGCGCGCGCCATGTCGGTACGGAAATGGCCTGTCGCATCGACCAGGTCGGGAATCGCGTCGGGCAGCAGGGTGGGGCGGCCCTCGACCAGCACCAGGTGCAACCCCACGCGCAGCGACGGCATTGCCTTGGCGCGCGCCACCGCATCGGCGGCAGCCGGCGCAGCGACCATCAGGCTGGCCGCGGTCAGGATGCCGTGGCGATGGGCGTGCTCGACGGCGTCGTTGACCTCGCGCGCGGCGCCGAAGTCGTCAGCGGTGACGATGAGGTGTTTCATCCCCAATTGTCATCCTGAGCGAAGCGAAGGATCTCTTGAGCGGGCCTATCGCACGGGCCTACCGATGACGCATTGCGCTTCAGTGAACTCTCCCGTGCGAAGCGACGGTATAAAAGATCCTTCGCTTCGCTCAGGATGACACCGGAGGGATCACACCACCTGGTCGCGGCGTTCGCGCAGGAAGCGGAAGAACTCGACGCCCTCGCGCAGGCGGCGCTTCATGGCGTCGGTCGAGCGCATCATCTCGCCCACGATCGAGGCGATCTTGCTGGGGCGGAAATAGAACTGCCGATAGAAGTGCTCGACCGAGTCGAACATCTGCTTGTGCGACAGGTGCGGATAGTGCAGCGGCGCGATCTGGATGCCGTGCTCGTCCACCAACTCAGCGTTGGCCTCGTCGAGCCAGCCGTTCTCCGTCGCCTGCTTGTGCAGGAAAGTGCCGGGATAGGGCGCCGCCAGTGATACCTGGATGGTGTGCGGGTTGGCGCGCTTGGCGAACTCGATGGTCTCCCGGATCGTGTCCGTGCTCTCGCCCGGCAGGCCGAGAATGAAGGTGCCGTGGATCAGGACGCCGAGTTCGTGGCAGTCCCGCGTGAACCGCTCGGCCACATCCACCCGCATGCCCTTCTTGACGTTGTGCAGGATCTGCTGGTTGCCCGACTCATAGCCCACCAGCAGCAGGCGCAGGCCGTTGTCCTTCATGATCTCGAGCGTCTTGCGCGAGACGTTGGCCTTGGCATTGCACGACCAGGTGAGACCCAGCTTGCCCATCTCGCGCGCAATCGCTTCGGTGCGCGGCGCGTTGTCGGTGAAGGTGTCGTCGTCGAAGAAGAACTCCTTCACCTGGGGCAGGGCTTCGCGCGCATAGCGGATCTCTTCCATCACGCGCTCGATGCTGCGCGTGCGGTAGCGATGGCCGCCGATGGTCTGCGGCCACAGGCAGAAGGTGCAGCGCGACTTGCAGCCGCGGCCGGTGTGCAGCGACAGGTAGGGATGCCGCAGATAGCCGTTGTAGTACTTCTCGATTTCGAGGTCGCGCTTGTAGACCGGTGTCACGAACGGCAGCGCGTCCATGTTCTCGATCATGGCGCGCTCGGCGTTGTGCACGATGACGCCCTGGTCGTTGCGATAGCTGATGCCGGTGATGTCCTTCAGCGGGATGCCATCGGCAACATCCTTGATGGTGTAGTCGAACTCGTTGCGCGCGACGTAGTCGATCTGCGCCCCGTCGCGCAGCGACCCTTCCGGATTGACCGCCACCCTGGCGCCGATCATGCCGATCAGCAGGTCGGGCTTCTTGGCCTTCAGGGCCGCCGCGACCTTCGCGTCGGACGAGAACGAGGGGGCCGACGTGTGGATCACAACGTGGTCGAAGTCCTTCACCTGGGCCAGGACTTCATCCAGCGTGGTGCCGTGCGAGGGCGCGTCGATCAGCTTGGAATTCTCGACCAGCGCCGCCGGCTGAGCCAGCCACACCGGGTACCAGAAGGATTTGACCTCGCGCCGGGCCTGGTAGCGCGAACCGGCGCCGCCGTCGAAACCGTCGAAAGAGGGGGCCTGGAGAAAGAGGGTTCGCATTGCCTGCATTCCTATGATGACGACATCGCCCCGCTTTTGCCGATGCGGAGTCGTTTGCCGCGCCAGTCCACCGTGCGCCCGAACAGGGACACCATGAACAACCCGAACGATAACACATCCCGCACCGGCAGGAACCAGAGCGGGCCGGCGCTCGCGCCGACTATATGGTCCAGCCGACGCTTCAAGAAAAGCCGCGCGATCACAATGAGCGCCAAAACCACACAAGCAGCAGGGGAAAATGTCAGGAGAAGGGCGCCCACCAGGCCCAGCGGCAAGGCGTGGGTTAGCGTACTGCCCCAGTGCCCGGCTGGATCGATGGTCCGGATGGTGCGGGCCCAGCGCAGTTCCTGGCGGATCACCGCGCCGACGGTGGTTTCCGTGCTGCCGTGGCTCACTGTCAGGGCGGGGTAATACACGGTAAGGCCCTTGGCACGGACCGCCCGGCCGATCTCGAAATCGTCGGCGAGGAAGTCGGCGAACGCCCCAAAGCCGCCGATGGTGGACAACGTGTCGCGGGTGAGCGCGATCGTGGATCCGAAGCAGGGATGGGCGAGCCCACTGGCGATGCCGAAGATCGCGTTGGGCAGAAACCGGTAGCTGACATCCATCGCAGCGAGTTGCGACCAGGCATTGGTCAACCCCTGGCCTATGTAGAGACACGAGGCCGCGCCCACGCCGGGGCGGTGCAGGCCGCTGACCACAGCCTGCAGCCAGCCTGGGCCCGCCGTGATGTCGCTGTCGGCCAGCACCAGCACATCGTGCCTGGCGTGCGGCATCATGTTGATGACGTTGGAGATCTTGAGGTTCGAGCCGTGCACGCGCGGATCAACCACGATCGTGATGTCACGGTCAGGGAAGCGGTTCCTGATCTGTTGTGCGACCGCATGAGCCGGATCATCGGCGGCGTGCAGCCCCAGGACCAGTTGCACCGGCGCGCCGTAGGCCTGGGTCAGGACGCTGGCCAGTGCCGCTTCCAGTCCTGGCTCTGCGCCGTGCAGGGGTTTCAGGACCGTGACGGCGGGCAGCGGTGTCGGTGCGGGATCAGGTGCACGGCGTAAGAGGCGGCTGGCAAGGAGCGCTGTCGCCACGGTGTAGATGCCACCGCACAGCGCCAGTGCCATGACGATCCAGCCGACGTAAGCGGTGACGAGCGACAACGTGCCGTTCCTCGTGTCCGTCGACCGGTGGTGCTGGTGACGGGTCGGACCGCGCCGCTCCAGCGGCGCTCTTGTCGATGCGCGCCATGAGGCGCCGCTGGAGCGGCGCGGTCCGACCCGTCACCAGGACGGTCGTTGCCTCTCGCCCGCCCCTGCGGACTACTTCTTCAGCCCCACCAGCCGTTCGAGCCAGTGGATGTTGTAGTCGCCGTTGACGAAATCAGGCTGCGCGATCAGGCGCTGGTGCAGCGGGATCGTGGTGTCGATGCCGCCGACGACGTATTCCTCGAGCGCGCGGCGCAGGCGCATCAGGCACTCGTTGCGGTTGGTGCCGGCGACGATGAGCTTGGCGACCAGGCTGTCGTAGTAGGGCGGCATGCGATAGCCGGCGTAGAGAGCCGAATCGACCCGCACACCCAGGCCGCCGGGGGGATGATAGTCGGTGACCCGGCCGGGCGAGGGCACGAAGGTCTCAGGATTCTCGGCGTTGATGCGGCACTCGATCGCGTGGCCGGCGAACTTGATGTCGGCCTGGGTGAAGGCCAGGGTCCCGCCGGTGGCGACCCGGATCTGCTCACGCACCAGGTCGATGCCGGTGATGGCCTCGGTGATCGGATGCTCGACCTGCAGGCGCGTGTTCATCTCGATGAAATAGAACTCGCCGTCCTGGAACAGGAATTCCAGAGTGCCCACGCCGCGGTAGCCCATCTCGCGGATCGCATCGGCCGCCAGGCCGCCGATGCGCTCGCGCATTTCCCGGTTGAGCGCCGGCGAGGGCGTCTCCTCCAGCACCTTCTGGTGGCGGCGTTGCAGGGAGCAGTCACGCTCGCCCAGATGCACCACGTTGCCGTGCGTGTCGGCCAGGATCTGGATCTCGATGTGGCGCGGCTTACCGAGATACTTCTCGACATAGACGGCGCCATTGCCGAACGCGGCCGTGGCTTCCTGGCGCGCCAGGGTGAAGGCTTCCTCGGCCTGCGCTTCGCTGTCGATCACCTTCATGCCGCGGCCGCCGCCGCCCGCGACCGCCTTGATCAGCACCGGATAACCAATCTCCTGGCCCAGCGCCTTGATCTCGTCGAGGTTGTCGACCGGTCCGGGCGATCCCGGCACCAGCGGCAGGCCGAGCTTGGCCGCCGTCTGCTTGGCGACGATCTTGTCGCCCATCATGCGGATGTGCTCGGGCGTGGGGCCAATGAAGGTGAAGCCGTGCTCCTCGACCAGTTCGGCGAAGCGGGCGTTCTCCGACAGGAAGCCGTAGCCAGGATGGATCGCATCGGCGCCCGTGATGGTGGCCGCCGACAGGATTGCCGGGATGTTGAGGTAACTGTCCTTCGCCGGCGGCGGCCCGATGCACACCGATTCGTCGGCCAGGCGCACATGCATGGCGTCGTTATCGGCGGTCGAGTGGATCGCGACCGTTTGGATACCCATCTCGTGGCAGGCACGGTGGATGCGCAGCGCGATCTCGCCGCGGTTGGCGATCAACACCTTGTCGAACATGCGATCGTCTCCGGAGCGGGCTAGCGGACGGACTGGGCGGCCGGCGCCATTCCGATCACTCCACGACCATCAGGACCTGGCCGAACTCGACGGGCTGCGCGTTCTCGACAACCACCTTGGTGACGGTGCCGGCTTTCGTCGCCTTGATCGGGTTGAAGGTCTTCATGGCCTCGATGATCAGCAGAGTCTGTCCAGCCGCCACCTTGTCGCCGACCGCGACAAAGGCCGGCTTGCCCGGCTCCGGCGCCAGGTAGGCCGTGCCGACCATCGGCGACTTCACGGCGCCAGGATGGTTGCTGTCGTCGGCAGCCGCGGCAGCGGATGCCGCCGCACCTGGCAGGGCGGCGCCGATCGCCGCGCCGGGCAGCATCATCGGTGCCGCGACCTGGGTGATCGTCCGCGACACCCGGATGCGGCGGTTGTTGACCTCGTATTCGATCTCGCTCAGCCCGGTCTCGCTCAGCATTCCGGCCAGCTTGCGCACGAGGTCGAGATCGTCCTGGTTCTTCGACATGTGTTGGTTCCTTCGAGGGGGGAAGTGGCCAGGTTGTTTTCAGGAAGGGATCAGCCGGCGCGCCAGCGCCTGCAAGGCGAACAGGTAGCCCTGACTGCCCAGGCCGGCGATCATGCCGATCGCCACCTGGCTGACGTAGGAGTGGTGGCGAAACGGCTCGCGGCGATGGATGTTGGACAGGTGCACTTCGATCACCGGCAGCTCGGCGGCGTTGAGCGCATCGAGGATGGCGATCGAGGTGTGGGTATAGGCACCGGCGTTGATCACGATGGCGGCATTGGTCTCGCGCGCCTGCTGGATGCGGTCGACCAGGGCGCCCTCATGGTTGCTCTGGAAGCACTCCACCTCCAGGCCCAGGCGCTGGGCTTCGGTCCGGCAGGCGGCCTCGACGTCGGCCAACGTCTCGCGGCCGTAGATTTCCGGCTGACGCTTGCCGAGCATGTTCAGGTTGGGCCCGTTGAGGATCAGGACGGGCTTGATTTGTCCAGCCATTTCAACCGTTTGAGGTTCCCTGCCGACAGCCGTGTATAGCCGCCGCTGGCCTTATAGCATGGCGCTTCGGCCCGGCAAGGCATGCGGGGTGGCGTCGCCTGGGAGATCGGCAGGGGATTTTTACCCTTCCCCACTTGCGAGGGAAGGTGGCGCGCAGCGCCGGATGGGGATGGTTTGACGGAACCAGGGCGTCGATGAGGGGTAATGTTTGGCGTGGGCATCCCTCATCCGCCCTTCCGGCACCTTCCCCCGCAAGCGGGGAAAGGTAGTAGACTCAGGCCGTCGTTACGCGGAGTGCGCGGGCATGGTCCATCAGCTTGTCCAGCAGCATATCCAGGGTCTTGCGCTCGCCGGGCGTCAGCCCTTTCAGCAGGCGGGCCTCGTACCCCAGCGCCAGGGGCGCGATATGATCGTGCAGACGGCGGCCGGCGGTGGACAGGCGCAGTGCCGACTTGCGACGGTCGCTGTCGTCGGTCGCGCGTTCGATCAGGCCGCGGTCGAACAGTCCGGCCGTGGCGCGGCTGACGGTGACCTTGTCCATGATGGTGCGCTCGCAGACCGCGCTGGCCGACAGCGGGGCGTAGCGGCCCAGGACGGCCATCACCCGCCACTGCGGGATCGTAAGCCGCGAGGGCTCGAAATACTGGTCATGGACCGAGGCGCTGACGAGCTGGCTGAGGATCGACAGGCGATAGGGCAGGAAGCGCTCGAGCGCCAGGGTCGGGCCTGCGGGCTTGGGGGAGGTCATTGGAGCCGCAATTCCATGAGTTAGTTGCAGTTGAAACCAATTAAGCGGGCTGGTAGTTTCATTTGAAACTAATTCGGGCGGCCGGTCAAACCCGTTGCGGCGCCCGGCTTCCGGAGGACGACATGGCTGCGAGCGTCACCGATCTTGCACGCAAGGACACCGATACGGTCAACCCGATGGGCACCGACGGGTTCGAATTCATCGAGTACACCGCGCCTGATCCGGCGGCGCTGGGCCGACTGTTCGAGAGCCTGGGCTTCGCCGCCGTCGCCCGCCACCGCTCGAAGAACGTGACGCTCTACCGCCAGGGCGACATCAACTTCGTGGTCAATGCCGAACCGGCGAGCTTCGCCCAGGGCTTTGCGCGCGTGCACGGACCCAGCATCTGCGCCATCGCCTTTCGCGTGAAGGACGCTGCGCATGCCTACAAGCGGGCCCTGTCGCTGGGTGCCTGGGGCGTCGAGGGCAAGGTCGGGCCGATGGAGCTCAACATCCCGGCCATCAAGGGCATCGGCGACAGCCTGATCTACCTGGTCGACCGCTATGGCGCCAAGGGCACGATCTATGACGTCGACTTCGACTTCCTGCCCGGCGTCGAGCGCAATCCCGCCGGCCAGGGACTGACCTATATCGACCACCTCACCCACAACGTGCATCGCGGACGCATGGACGAGTGGTCGGCGTTCTACGAACGGCTGTTCAATTTCCGCGAGATCAAATACTTCGACATCGAGGGCAAGCTGACCGGCTTGAAGTCGAAAGCGATGACCAGCCCGTGCGGCAAGATCCGCATTCCCATCAACGAAAGCTCCGACGACAAGTCACAGATCCAGGAATATCTGTCGGCCTATCACGGCGAGGGCATCCAGCACGTGGCGCTGGGCAGCGACGATATCTACGCCACTGTCGAAGCGCTGCGCGCGCAGGGCGTGGTGTTCCAGGATACGCTCGACACGTATTACGAGGGCATCGACAAGCGCCTGCCGCAGCATGGTGAGGACGTCGAGCGGTTGAAGCGCAACAGCATCCTGATCGACGGCGCGCCGACCGCCGACGGCGGCAGGCTGCTGCAGATCTTCACCACCACGGTCATCGGTCCGATCTTCTTCGAGATCATCCAGCGCAAGGGCGATGACGGCTTCGGCGAGGGCAATTTCCGGGCGCTGTTCGAGTCGATCGAACTCGACCAGATCCGCCGCGGCGTGCTTAAGGCTTGACGTCCCTCTCCCGCATGCGGGAGAGGGAGGGGCCCATCGCGCCAGCGATGGGAGGGTGAGGGATCTCACACGAGGGACCTCGTCCTTGGGCCCTCACCCGCCGAGCGCCGGCGCGCTCGTCGACCTCTCCCGCATGCGGGAGAGGTGAGCCATGGGGAGCACGATGAAGTTCTACGGCTATTTCCGTTCGTCGGCGGCGTTTCGCGTGCGCATCGCGATGAATCTCAAGGGCATCACGCCCGACCTGGCGTTCATCCACCTGCGGCGCCAGGAACAGACCTCGCCGGACTACACCCGCATCAATCCGCAACAGCTGGTGCCGACCCTGGTGCTGGATGATGGCACGGCACTGGCGCAGTCGCTGGCGATCCTCGAGTACATCGAGGAAACACACCCCGAACCGCCGATCCTGCCGAAAGATCCGGCTGGCCGTGCCCGCGTGCGGTCGCTCGCCATGATTCCGGCCTGCGAGGTCCATCCGATCCAGAACCTGCGGGTCCTGGGCTACCTGGGCCAAGCGTGTGGCCAGGACGAGGCCGGCAAGCAGGCCTGGGCCCGGCACTGGATCGATGTCGGCTTCACGGCGTACGAGGCCTCCGTCGCCGGCCATCCGAAGACCGGCCGCTTCTCGCATGGCGATACGCCCACCATCGCCGACATGTGCCTGGTGCCGCAGGTCTTCAATGCCAAGCGCTTCGGCAACGATCTTGCGAAGTACCCGACTCTGATGCGCATCTTCGACACCTGCATGGCGCATCCGGCCTTCGACCGGGCACAACCCTCACAGCAGCCCGACGCCGAGCCGTGATGGCGGGCGTACCGGCCCGCTGCCAGGACGCCCAGGTCGATCTCACGCCCATCCCTCGCTGCCAATGAACATCGTGCCCTGCACGATGACGGTTTCTTCACTCCCGTCGTCGTAGGTGATGGTGAACCGCTTGTTGTCCCTGGTGGAGATCGTCCACACCTTCTTCTTCGGACTTTCGGGCTTGGGGTTGTATGGGTTCTGCCGGGGATGGGCGCTGATGGGAACGGTGGCCGGCAGGCTTGAGAAGGCCGCCGGGTTGTGGCGCTTGAGGTACATGTTCATCAGCATGATGGCGTAGACCGTCCTGGAGACGGAGGATCGGTAACCCTGTGCGCGATCGACGCGCCCGTCGACCAGCATGCTGTTGCCGGCGCTCTTCGCGTCCATCTGGAACCGCTTGATCCAGCTGACGGTGATGGGGCCGATGTACCCATCCATTGCCAGGCTCGCAGCCTGTTCGCGGTAGATGCCACGCAACAAGTATTGCACCAGCTTCACGTCATCGCGCGCATTGGGCGCGTTCAGTCCAACGGCCTGCTCGACGTTGTAGATGACCGTGAAGCCCGGATTGCCGGTGACAGGCTGAGCATAGGGCATGAGCCACTTCCTCTCGTCTTGCCAGAGGTATCGGCACACGACAGGAATCTTCGGCGACATGGCCCGTCGACACTGCGCGCGCTGCTGCACTGTGCGGTTCCCCTCGTTCCCGCGCGTCAACCCAGAGGTTGACGGCGTCTGCGATTTCCGAGGCGCTTCGTCCGGATGATCACAACGAGATGACCCAGAGCGCGCTTGCGCCCAAGAGCGGCGTACCGCAGGGTGATGACGCGCGGACATGACGCGTCGGTTTACGGGGAGCAGGGCAACGATGGCTGGTCCTTACTCGGCGCGCGCAATGTGCGTCGCCTTCTGTGTCGGGCTCGCCTGGTCAACAATCGCCGTCGCGCAGGACGCCGCGCCGCCGCCATCAGCCAGCCGGAAGACCGCGGCGCCGGATGGACGCAGTGACGCACCGGCAGCCGCCGAGCGGCTCCGTCTGCCAGCCGATGCCTCGACGCAGCACGTCCTTGATCTTCCCGATCGAAAGCTGTCGTTCACGGCGACTGCCGGCTCGATTCGTCACTATGACGACAAAGGCGAACCGCAGGCTGACGTCGCCTTCACCGCTTATCTACTCGACGGTGGCGATCCGCGCGCCCGCCCGGTGACGTTCCTGTTCAACGGCGGGCCGGGCAGTGCGTCCGCGTGGCTCCAGTTCGGCGCCGCCGGTCCGTGGCGCCTGGACATGGGCAAGGACGCCGCGGTGCCGTCAGCGCCGGCCGACCTGTTGCCCAACGCCGAGACCTGGCTCGACTTTACCGACCTGGTGTTCATCGATCCGGTCGGCACCGGCTACAGCCGGTTCCTGGCCAGCGGCGATGCCGTGCGCAACCGGTTCTTGTCCGTCGACGGCGATGCGGCGTCGGTGGCGCTAACCATCCGCCGCTGGCTGGAGAAAGCTGGCCGCCTGACGTCGCCGAAATTCGTCGTCGGCGAGAGCTATGGCGGCATCCGCGGTCCGCGGGTGGTGCGCACCCTGGAGACGGAGCAGGGAGTCGGCGTGAAGGGCCTGGCCCTCGTGTCGCCGGTACTCGACTTTCGCGACTTTTCCGGATCCAGCCTCCTGCAGTATGTCGCGCGGCTGCCCACCATGGCGGCCGTCGCGCGCGAGCAGAAGGGGCCTGTCACGCATGCCGACATGGCCGATGTCGAGCAATTCGCCAGGACTGAATTTCTTGTCGACCTCGTCAAGGGCGAGGCCGATGCTGAGGCGACCACGCGGCTGGCCGACCGTGTCGCGGCCCTGACGGGGATCGACCAGGCCGTCAGCCGCCGCCTCGCCGGTCGTTTCGACCAGGCCGAATTCCGCCGTGAATTCGATCGCCGCAGCGGCCGTGTCCTGGGGCGCTACGATGCGTCGGTGTCGGGGATCGACCCCTATCCTGGGTCGAGCTGGTTTCTGTTCGATGATCCGTCCGGGGATCCGTTCGCGGCACCGTTGACCAGTGCCGCGGTCGATCTCTACACGCGCAAGCTCAACTGGCGGCCGACCGGATCGTACCACCTGTTCAATCCTTCGGTATTGCGGGCCTGGAACTACGGCCGCGGCATCGATCCGGCCGAGTCGGTCGGTCACCTGCGGCGGATTCTCGCCTTGGACCCCAAACTGAGGCTGCTGGTGGCGCATGGCCTGTTCGATCTGGCGACGCCGTATTTTGGCTCGAAGATCGTGCTTGATCAGTTGCCGGCCTACGCTTCACCCGACCGCGTCAAGCTCGTGGTCTATCCCGGCGGCCACATGTTCTATACTCGCGACGCCTCCCGCCAGGCGTTTCGCGCGGAAGTCCAGGCGCTGATGAAATAGAAGGGCGCTTGTCGGTCGTGTATGACATCCGGCGTGAGAATGTCCCTGAGTAGGCGGAGGCCGGGATGCGGTGGCGGCGGTTCGTGGTGGGTACGTCGGCGATCGCTGTGCTGGTCTGGAGCGCGATTGCTGTTGCGCAGAACCTGGTCGAGCGCGAGGCACGTGCCCTGCTCGACGCCTGGGTGCGCACGCCGCCGG
Organism: Reyranella sp. CPCC 100927; assembly: GCF_007859315.1. Lineage (GTDB taxonomy): Bacteria > Pseudomonadota > Alphaproteobacteria > Reyranellales > Reyranellaceae > Vineibacter. The sequence continues at coordinate 91,271 of NZ_VOHA01000020.1, read as the reverse complement.
CGCCGTTCACGGGTTTCAAGTACGGTGCAGTGCGCTTCGATCTGGTAGCGCGCCGCCTCACGGTGGCTGAGATCGAACTGACAGGTGCGCCGGATACGGAGCGCGTGACGATCGAGTCGGTATCGGTTGTCGATCCGCAGCCGTTTGCTCTCGACAATGCCATCAACCCGGGCCGTTACAAGGACGGCAGAGGGCAAGGCGACTTCGCTCAGGTCGCCAGTCAGATCGAGGCCCGCAACATCGGGATCGAATCGACCGACGGCGAAGCGACTGTGTCGACGGTGGCCACCGGTGCCGTTGCGCTGCGTCAATTCACGCGGGTACCGACCGCTCAGCTTTTCAGTGACGATGCCGGCAAGATCGTCGGGGTCATCCTGCCCGGCATTCGGGCGACGGAAATCGTCGTCAGCGGTGTTGCCGCGCGCAAGGATTCCGGCGGCGCGAGCGCGGCGCGCGTGACGGTGCGCGGCATCGATGCGGGCCGCGTGGGCGAGGCCCGGGTCGATGACCTGCGGTTCATCGACAAGGATGACGCGCGGGAGCAGGGCGCTGTCACCATCGGGTCAATCACGATCGCCGGCGTTGACCTGACGCCGGCGTTGCCTGACATGGCAGCCGGCCGTGCGGTGTCGGCGACCGATCCCGAGCGACGGCCGCGGTTTGATCGCTGGGAAGTGCTGGCCGTTGGTGGTCGGGCGTTGGCGGCGCACGGCTTCAGCCTGGCGCGCGTCGGTGCGACGGTGTCGCGGCCGGTCGACGGCGCGATCGAACGGGTCGGCTTTTACGCTGATGGAATCCGGCTGGCGACTCCTGGTCAGGCAGAATCGCCGGTGGCGCGCATCCTCTCGGCGCTGGGCTATCCGGCACTGACGGGCACGATCGCGTGCACCAGCGACTCCGACAACAGCCGCAAGAACTGGACGGTGCAGCCCTGTGCGTTGTCGGTTCCCGGTGCCGGGACACTGTCCCTGACCTACGCTTTTTCGGGCCTCGACATCAGTGCGCCTGCCGGCGCGGACGGCGCCGAGGCTCTGATGGAGTCGCTTGCCACCGCGTCATTCGACTGGCTCCGGCTTGCGTTCAAGGATGAAGGCGTGGCCGATCGCGCCATTGCCCATGGATCGCGATCGGCAGGCCAGCCCGAAGATGCGTTCCGGCGGGCGCTGGCCGCGCAGATCCGCGACGGCGCCGATGCCTATGGCGGCGGTTCGCCGCGCGTGCGTCGGGTCGTGGATGCCGTGTCGGCCTTCATCGATCGCCCGGGCACGCTGACCATCGCGCTGGAACCGGGCGCACCTGTCGCGCTCGGTAGTGTCGATCTCGGCCTGCTGGCCGATCCCGCGGTGGCTGCCGATCGGCTGGGACTGACAGGAGCGCATGCACCGTAGCGTCGGCCGCGCCAGGTCCCGTCCACCGAAATGGCCGCCAGGGCAGTGCTTGATACTGAAACAACGATAAGCCAATCTGTCGATATCGAAGGATGCTGCTGACCGAACGGCAGCTGCCGCGCGCAACGGGGGAGGGGCGAATTGAACGATTCCTCGAAGCCGGCGAGGCGTCGCGGGTCCCGCCGCCGTAGATTGGTTCGCACGGTGCTGGTGGCGTGCGTGGCCGCCGCGTTGCCGGTGGCCGTGATAGCTCAACAACAACAGCAGGCGCCGGTCGTTGGCGTCGTGCAGGCCGAGCGCCGGCCGATCACGACGTCATTCGATTTCGTGGGACGCATCGAAGCGATCGGCAAGGTCGATCTCGCGCCCGGGTGACTGGTTTTCTCCAGGCGCGCACCTTCGAGGAAGGCACCGAGGTCACGGAGAATCAGTCGCTGTTTCGCATCGAACCGGCGCAGTTCGAGGCCGATGTCGAGCGGCGCAAGGCCGAGCTGGCGTCGGCCCAGGCCACGCTCGAGAACGCCAAGATCCAGCTGGGCCGCGCCCGGGAACTGGCGCGCACGCAGGCGGGACCACAGGCGCGCGTCGATGACGCCCAGGCGGCCGAGCGCCAAGCCGACGCCCAGGTCCAGAGTGCGCAGGCGGCGCTGCGGCAGGCCGAGATCAATCTCGGCTACACGGATATCCGCGCCCCGCTGGCCGGCAAGATCGGCCGATCAATCTTTACCGTCGGCGCCGTGGTCGGGCCGGATTCCGGTGCCCTGGCGACGATCGTGAGCCAGGATCCGATGCGGGTTGCCTTTCCGATCTCCGTGCGCGAAGGCTTCGCGATCAGGGACCGCCTGGGCGCCGGCGCCGGGCCGAACGACGTGCAGGTGCGGATCAAGCTGCCCGACGGCTCGGACTATCCGCACCTCGGCAAGATCGACTTCGTCGACAGCCAGGTGGATCGCGCTACCGATACGGTGTTGGTGCGGGCGACGCTTGCCAATCCGATGAAGCGCCAGGGCAGCGGCAACGAACGCGACCTCATTGACGGGGCGATTGTCACTGTGCGGCTTGAGGGCCGGGAGCCTGCATTGGTCGTCACCATCCCGCGCAGCGCCCTGCTGGTCGATCAGCAGGGGCCGTACGTGTTCGTGGTTGACAAGGAGTCGCGCGGACAGATCCGCCGCGTACGCCTGGGCCAGAGCACGGCCGAGATCGTGGCCATCGAGTCCGGCCTCGAGCCGGGCGAGACGGTGGTCGTCGAGGGCATTCAGCGCATCAGGCCGGGTCAGCCGGTCCAGGCGGCACCGGTGACGCCGGCCGTTCGTCAGGAACGGCTACCGCGATGATCGCCGCGCTGTTCGTCGACCGGCCACGGCTGGCGATCGTCATCGCGATCGTCATGACCATCGCCGGCTTGTTGTCGATGTCGCGCATCCCGGTCTCGCAGCTGCCCGACATCGTGCCGCCGCAGGTCCAAGTCAGTACCGCCTACCCCGGCGCACCGGCATCGGTTGTCGAGGAGACGGTGGCGCAGGTCATCGAGCAGGCGGTCGTCGGTGTCGACCAGATGATCTACATGAAGTCGTCGAGTGCCAACGACGGCTCCTATTCGCTGACGATCAGTTTCGAACTGGGCACGAATCCCGACATCAACGCCGTCAACGTCAACAACCGGGTGCAGGCCGCGCTCTCGCGGCTGCCGTCCGAGGTCCAACGCGCCGGCGTGACGGTCCAGAAGCGATCGTCCGCCATCCTGCAGTTCATCGGCGTCTATTCGCCCGGCGGCAAACTCGATCCGCTGGTTGTAAGCAACTATGCCGTCATCAACGTCGTCGACGCCCTGAAGCGCGTCCCCGGTGTCGGTGATGTCTTCGTGTTCGGCCAACTCGACTATGCGATGCGGATCTGGTTCGAGACCGATCGCCTGACGGGACTCAACCTGACGCCGGCGGACGTCATTACCGCCATCCAGAGCCAGAACGCCCAGGCGGCGGCCGGCCGTATCGGCGCACGTCCGATTGCCGACGACCAGCAGTTCCAGCTCAACATCCAGGTCAAGGGCCGACTGACGACGGCCGAGGAATTCGGCAACATCGTCATCCGCGCCAACGCCGACGGATCGCTCCTGCGCGTGCGCGACGTGGCACGCATCGAACTGGGCGCCAAGTCACAGGACGTGACCACGCGGCTGGACGGTGGGCCGTCATTGGCGATTGGCACCTACCTGGCGCCGGGCGCCAACGCCGTGCAGGCCGCCGCCAAGGTGCGCGAAACCATGGACGGCTTGAAGCGGCGGTTTCCCGAAGGCCTGGCGTGGAAACCGATCTACGACACGACCTTGTTCGTGACGGCGACCATCGAGGTCGTCATCCATACGCTGTTCGAGGCGTTCGTCCTGGTCGTGCTGGTCGTGTTCCTGTTCCTGGGCAACCTGCGCGCCACCCTGATCCCGACGATCGCCGTGCCCGTCAGCCTGGTGGCGACCTTCATCGTGCTCAACGCGATGGGCTATTCCGCCAACACCGTGTCGCTGCTGGCCATGGTGCTGGCCATCGGCATCGTGGTCGACGATGCCATCGTCGTGGTCGAGAACGTCGAGCGGGTGCTGGAGGAAGAGCCCACGCTGACGCCGGCCGAGGCGACCAAGAAGGCGATGGGCGAAATCACGGCGCCCATCATCGCCATCACCTTGGTGCTGTTGTCGGTGTTCGTACCGGTCGGGTTCATCCCCGGCATTACGGGCGAGCTCTTCCGCCAGTTCGCGGTCACGATCAGCGTCGCCATGCTGTTCTCGGCGGTCAACGCGCTCACCCTGTCGCCGGCCTTGTGTTCGGTCCTGCTGAAGCACGGCGGCACCAAGCCGGCGCCGATCCGCTTCATCCAGACCTGGATCGATCGCATCCGCGACGGCTACGGCCGTGTCGTCGGCCGCCTCGTGCGGTTGGCCATCTTCAGCCTCGTGGCGACGGTGGTGTTCGCTGCGGTGACGTATTTCGCTGCCCGGATGACTCCCAGCGGCTTCCTGCCGGAAGAGGACCAGGGCGCGTTCTTCATCCACGTCCAGCTGCCCGACGGCGTGAGCACCGGCCGCACCGAAGCCGCCGTCAAGGACATCGAGACGATCGTCAATGCCCTGCCGGCCAAGCAGGACGTGCTGTCGGTCGTCGGCTACAACTTCATCGACGGATCGGCACAGTCCAACGCGGCGTTCCTCGTCGTGACGCTCAAGCCGTTCGCCGACCGCAAGACGGCAGCCGATACCGTCTTTGCGTCCATCCGCCAGACGGCTGGCGCATTGCAGTCGGTGCGGGTCGCGGTGGCCTTTCCGTTCAACGTGCCGCCGATCGCGGGACTGGGAACGGGTGGCGGCTTCGAGTATCAGCTGCAAAACCTGGAAGGCCGCGATGCCGCCGACATGGCGGCCGTGATGCGCGCCTTTGTGGTTGCCGCCAACCAGGATCCGCAGCTGGCACGGGTGAACTCGACCTTCTCGCCGACGGCGCCCAGCCTTTTCCTCGACGTCGATCGCGACAAGGCACAGACCTTGGGCGTCAGGATCAACGACATCTTCGCGGCGCTGCAGTCGACGTTGGGCGGCTTCTACGTCAACGACTTCAATCTGTTCGGCCGCACCTGGCAGGTGCAGCTGCAGGCCGAGGCGCAGGACCGTGACGACATCGACGACATCTTCCGCATCCAGGTGCGCAACGCCAGCGGCCAGATGGTGCCCATGCGCAGCCTGGCGGAGCTGCGGGTGGTGCAGGGACCGCAGACCATCACGCGCTACAACAACTTCCGCAGCATCAACATCTCGGGCACGCCGGCGCCCGGGGTGAGCTCGGGTGATGCACTGCTGGCTGTCGAGCGGCTCTCCGACCGCTACCTGCCGGCCGGCTACGGCTACGAATGGACGTCGATCGCGTTCCAGGAGCGACGCGCATCCGGCCAGGTCGGCGCCATCCTGGCGATGGCGGTGCTGTTCGCCTACCTGTTCCTGGTGGGGCTCTACGAGAGCTGGACCATCCCGGTGCCGGTCCTGCTGTCGGTCACGGTGGCGGTCCTCGGTGCCTTCGCCGGCATCATCCTCGCTGGCCTGACGCTGGATCTCTATGCTCAGATCGGCATCGTCGTGCTGATCGCGCTCGCCGCCAAGAACGGCATCCTGATCGTGGAGTTCGCCAAGGAACAGCGCGAGAAGGGCGTGCCGCTGCTGGAGGCGGCGACCGAGGGATCGCGCCTGCGGTTCCGGCCGGTGATGATGACGTCGTTCGCCTTCATTCTTGGCCTGGTGCCGCTGGTGTGGGGCAGCGGCGCATCGGAGGTCGCCCGACGGTCGGTGTCGACGCCGGTGTTCACCGGCATGCTGGCGGCGTCGCTGCTGGGTATCTTCGTGATCCCGATGCTGTACGTGACATTCCAGGCTGGTCGCGAGAAGGCCAAGGCGCGCCTGGCCGCCGGCCTGTTCAGCAAACGCAAGCCGGCCGCCGAAACGCAGGAGACGTCCTCGACCTGATCAACCAGCGTGCAGGGCGCGATAGGCCGACGGGCTCAGCGCATAGGCTCGACGAAATGCGCGGCCAAGCCGATCGAGCGAACCGAAGCCTGTTGCCATCGCCACACGCTTGGGCGTGCGGCCGGCCTCCAGTAGCGTGCGCGCGCGATCCAGGCGCAGCCGCTCGACGAAGGCCGCTGGCGTCGCACCGACATCGGCCGTGAAGCGGCGATGGAAGGTGCGCGGCGCCTGACCGGCGCGCGCGGCGAGCGCGTCCAGCGTCAGGTCTGCGCTCAGGTTATCGCCCAGCCAGGCGACGAGATCGGCGTAGCCACCGCCTTGCGCCTCCAGCACGGCAGAGAACTGCGACTGATGGCCGGCGCGTCGCATCTGCAGCACCAGACGGCGGGCCACTGTCACGGCCGTGTCGCGCCCGAGGTCCCGCTCCAGCAGTGCCAGCGCCATGTCGATGCCGGTCGACACGCCCGCTGATGTCCATACCGGCCCGTCCTCGACAAAAAGCGACTCGGGATCCACGGCGATGGTCGGAAAGCGCCGCGCGAGTTCGTCGGCCGCCTGCCAGTGCGTGGCCGCCCGCCTGCCGTCGAGAAGTCCCCAGGCGGCGAGCGCGAAGGCCCCGGTGCAGGTTGAGCCGAAGCGTCGCGCGCGGGCGGCCGTCGCCTTGTACCAGTCCTGGACAGCGGGACGAGCGATCAGCCGCCCCAGCGCCTGGAGCAGACCACCCGGCACCAGCACGGTGTCGACATCGGTTTCCGTCAGCGTCGCCAGGGGCAGCGTCATCAGCGCTACGCCGCCGCGTGTTGTGACGGGGCCGCCATCCTCCGAGACCATCACGACCCGGTAGGGTGGCTCAGGCATGAACTCCGCCGCTTCGGCAAAGACGGACGCCACGCCGCTCACATCCAGAAGCTGGGCGCCTTCATAGACAAGAAAAACAACGGTGCGCACGGTCGGTCCGGTTGGCAAGAAAACGCGAAAGTATGTCATTTATGCCAAACCATGTCCTGGCTACACAAGGGGCCGCACTGACCTGGGTATGGGACAACGACGATGATCGAGCCTCGCTTCGTGACAGCCAACAGCCTGAGATTCGCGTACCTGGAGCGAGGCGAGGGGCCACTCGTGCTCATGCTCCACGGCTTCCCGGACAACGCCCATACATACCTGCCGCAGATGGATGCGCTTGCCGCCGCCGGTTATCGGGCCGTGTCGCCGTACCTGCGCGGCTATGCGCCGACCGAAATCCCGTCGCAGGGGAATTGCGATCCAAAGACCCTGGCGCAGGACGTCAAGGGTCTGATCACGGCGCTCAACCCGGGTGGCCGGGCGTATGTGATCGGCATGGATTGGGGCGGCACCGCGATCCAGGCAGCGCTGGTGCAATGCCCGGAACTGATCGAAGCGGCGGTGGTCATGAACGCCGCGCATCCGGCGACACTGTCGAAGTTCGCGACTGATCCCGACCAGGTGCGGTCGGTCTTCCACTTCTGGTTCTTTCAGGCCGACGTCGCGGCCCGCGCACTCGCGGCCAGCGACCTCGCCATCGTCGATTATCTATGGAAGCTCTGGTCACCCGGCTACGACCCCGGCGAGCACGTCGTGTCGGTCAAAGCCACGCTCGCGGCGCCAGGCGTGTTGCCGGTCGTGCTCAGGTACTATGACGGTCTCTATCAGGCAGCCGGCGCCCGCACGTTTCCGATGGCCGAGATCAGCGTGCCCACGCTGTCCATTTTCGGCGCGCATGATCCCACGGCGAAGTATTCGGCGATGGAGGCAGCTTACTTCAAGGGACCCTACAAGCGGATCGTCATGCCCGATGTGGGGCATTGGCCGCATCGGGAACGACCTGATGAATTCATGACGTGCGTGCTTGACTGGTTCCGTTCGTCGAGATCGGAACGTCGCTCTGTCGAGCGGGCGATTTGAAGCCGTTGCGACGACGCTGTAAGACAGCGCGATGCCGGACGACAGCCATCCCAGCATAACGCCGACTATTGAATGGCGTGGCGCCTTCGACAATGCGGAGTTGAACGCTCTTCACGCCGAGGGCTTCGAGCATCGTGTTCTGGAAGATGACTGGTGGGGGCAGGTCAACCGCCACAGCCTCGGCTGGGTTTGCGCGCGAAAGTCAGGCCGCTTGATCGGCTTTGTGAACGTGGCCTGGGACGGCGGTGTGCATGCCTTCCTGCTCGATACCCTGGTGACGATTGCGTGCCGCCGACAAGGCTTGGCATCGGCGCTGGTTGAAGAGGCAGTCCAGCACGCCCGCGCTGCCGGCTGCGAGTGGCTGCACGTCGACTTCGATCCGCACCTGCGCGACTTCTACTGGAAACGTTGCGGCTTCCGTCCGACGGACGCCGGCCTTATCGCGTTGCGTTAGTTCTGGCTGCCGGCGATGGACAGCGCATCGACGCGGCCGTCCGACACGCAGTTGAGGAACTCGACCAGACCGTAGGCCTCTTCCTCATAGTCGTCGATCACGACCTCGGCCTGTGGCGTCTTCTTGTTGCGAGCGAAAATCTGGGCTTCGTCGCTCACGCCGTCATCGACTCGGGCGGGACCGCGGAAGCAACCCGTATTGGCCAGTTCAAGAAAGCGGTTTTCGATCTTGCCGAAGGCAGCGGAAGGGAAGGGATCGAGGCCCTGGCCTGTGACGACAAGGCGCTCGCCGTCGCAGATCTCCGTCAGGTCGGTCAGGGGCATCGCGGATCGTGGCAGGCGGATCTCGTCGTCCTTCACGTAGTCCGTGAAATCGGTGCGCGTCGTGGTGCGTTCGTCCGCGCCCTCGACGAGAGAGAAGCGGATGCCGCGCACGATCTCCGAAAAGATCGTGCGTGGCGGCAGGGCATCGGCATCGGGTCCGGGCCCGATCAAACGCCGCAGTTCTTCAAAGGCGGCCAGCGGTGTGTGGTGCAAGCCGATGATCAGCCGCAGGCTTGCCGTCAGAACATTGTGATGAAGGCCGTCAGCTTTTCCCTTGAGCGTCAAGCCACCCGCTCGCGACCAATCCGCCGTCATCGATGCCGAGGCGCGCTCGGCGAAGAAAGACCATGCGAAGAATCCCAGCCGCAGCGCGCCCTGCATCTCCTTGACGGCATCGGCGACCGTCCGGCGGTGATCGGCGAAACTGTCCGAGGCGGCAAAGGCCTCGGCGTAGTCGACGTCGATCTGAAACCGCCGCACGTAAAGCGGGACGGCGCCCGCGGGCGCGACCAGGGTCGCGCCGAGCATCGTCCCGGACATGGCTGCTCCGTCTCAGCCTTTGCGCGCTTCGGCGACGGCGGCCTGGATGGTGCTGGCATCCACGGCACCCGGGATGACCTTGTTGCCGATGACGAAGGCCGGCGTGCCGTCGATCCCCAGCGCCTTGGCGAGTTCCAGCGAACGGTCGATCTGTTGGACGATGTCGGGTGCCGCCATGTCCTTGGCCAGCTTGTCGGTGTCAAGCTTGATGCCGGCGGCGATCTGCATCACCCGGTCCTTGGTGAGCTCACCGCGCGCTTCCATCAACGCGTTGTGCATCTCCATGTATTTGCCCTGGCGGGCAGCGGCCAGCGCGCCGGCGGCCGCCACGCGCGAGTTGGGCGTCAGGATCGGCATCTGCTTGTAGGCGATACGGATCTTGGGATCGCCCTTGACCACGCTCTGCATGGTCGGGTGCGCGCGCTTGCAATAGCCGCAGTGGTAATCGAAGAACTCGACGATAGTGACGTCGCCGTCCGGGTTGCCGCCGACCGGCGTGCCGGGGTCGCTGACCAGTTCGGCCTTGCGCTGGGCGATCGTCTGCTGCGCCGCCTGGTCACGGGCTGATGCCTGGCGCTTCTCCAGCTCCTGCACGGCCTCGATGATCACCTCGGGGTTCTTCATCAGGTATTCTTTGATGATCTTTTCGATCGCTTCACGGTCCGGCGGTGTCGATTGCGCGCTGGCTGCGACCGGCAGCGCGACCAGGGTAAGGGCGATCAGGAAGCGCGTCAGGCGCATGGATGTCTCCAACAGAGGGGCTGGGGCAGGGCGTAGCACGGAGGGCGGCCCGTGACGATCAACTTGATGCGACCACGGTCGTTCATCGCCGCGGCTTGTCGGCTTCAAGGGCCACCTTGAGGTCCTGCGCCCGGATCCAGGCGGGTGTGCCGCGCGGCAGGCTGCGGCTGGCCGCCTCGGCCTTGTACCGAGCCTGGCTCTTGTGGCCCTGAAGATAGAAGAATTCGGCGGCGGCCAGGTCACGCATGGCGGTGTTGCCCGAGGCGTCATAGGCCTTCTGCAACAGGTCCCATGCGGCGACGTTGGTCGGCTCGGTCTGCACCACCGCTTCCAGGGTCTTGGTCGCGGCCGCCTGCTGGCCGGCATTGAACTGTGCCTGGCCGAGGCCGAACCGCAGGGCAGGATCGCGCGGCAGCAGCGCTACGGCCTGGCTGTAGGCGCCCACTGCCGCTGCCGGCTGGCCACTGTCGCGCAGCACGTCGCCCTTGAACTCGTGGAAATAGGGATCGCGCGGGTTCTCGCGGATCAGCTGGTCGGCCAAGGCGACGGCAGCCTGGGTCTGGCCCGACCGGAACATCGCCATGGCACGGCCGTAGCGGCCGGCGGTCGAATTGTCGTTCTGGTATTTTTGCATGGCGCGTTGCGGCTCGAAGTAGCCCATCGTCTTGGCTACCATGCGAGCGTGCATCTCGCGGAACGGTGCCGAGTCCGATGCGTTGGCGGACCGCGAGCGGCGAACGGCTTCTTCCAGGAAGGCGATGCGCTCGCCCGACATCGGATGGCTACGCAGATAGGGATCGGCGCCGCTGCCGACATAGATGCGCTCCTGCTGCTGCAGCATGCGCATCACCTCGAGCATGCCGCGCGGCGACATGCCGGCCCGCTCGAGGAACGTGACGCCGGCCTGGTCGGCCGCCTGTTCCTGTGCGCGGGTGTAGGCCAGCAGCGACTTCAACGCGCCCGGTGCGTCCGGCGGCGTTGGCACATTGCCGCTGGTGTTGCCGCCGGCGCCGGCATAGCCGTCGGGGCGGCGATTGGATGACGCCGCCGCCATGGCGGCGCCGGCGAGGATGGTCTCCAGGATCATCTGGGCGGTGGCGCCGCGGATCGCGTCCTGCAGGGCCACCAAATGGGCGCCGCGGATATGACCGGTCTCGTGCGCGATGACACCGAGCAGCTGGTTGGCGCTCTCGGTACGCATGATCAGGCCGGTGTTGATGAAGATGCGCTGGCCGCCCGCGACGAACGCATTGATGCGGCGATCCTGCACCAGGTGGACTTCGACCGCATTGGCATCCAGGTTGGCCGCCCGCAGAATCGGGGCAACCATGGTGCGAATCGCGTTTTCTATCTCGGCATCCCGCACTAAAACGACGGGATCGCCCCGTTGCGCGGCGGCCGGCATGACCGATCCCAGCAACGACAGCGAAATTGTCGTCACGGCAAGGATCGAAGACACGATGCGTCCGGGCAATCTCGTCACTCCCCGACTATCCCGCGAAGCTAGGGATAGGCGTTCTCCGCGTCAACGCGCCGCCGCGGCGATGGTGGCGGGCGTCCTGGCCCTGACAGCCTGCGACTCCGCGCCTCAGCGCAGCCAACCAGCATTTGTGGAGGGCTTTTTTGGCGCAGTTGTGGCGGACGAACCGCGGGCAGCGGAGGTCGGCCGCGACATCCTGGTCGCCGGCGGCAGCGCCGCCGATGCCGCCGTGGCCATGTACTTCGCCCTGTCGGCGACCCTGCCGTCGGCGGCCAGCCTGGGGGCCGGTGGTGTCTGCCTCGTGCATAATTCCCAGACGCGCAAGGCCGAAGCCATCGTCTTTCCGTCGACGCCGGCCGGCAGCGTGGCGACGCCGACCGCCGTTCGCGGCATGACCCTGCTGCATGTCCGGCATGGCCAGGCACGATGGGAGGCGCTGGTGGCGCCGGGCGAGCGGCTGGCCCGCGACGGCGCGTCGGTATCGCGAGCCCTGGCGCGCGACCTGCAGGCCGGCGTGTCGCAGATCGGCCTCGATCCGGCGGCTCGGCGCATCTACGAGAAGAGCGGCGGTGTCGCGGTCGGAGAGGGCGATCCTCTCGTGCAGCGCGATCTCGCCAGCACGCTGGCCGCTGTTCGCGCCCGTGGCGGTGTCGATTTCTTCCAGGGCGTGTTCGCGCGCCAACTGGCCGAATCCGTGCAGTCGGTCGGCGGTGGCCTGACGCAGCAGAACCTGCGCGAGTCCCTGGCCAGCGTCGTCGAACCGATCAAGGCCCCGGTGGGCGACCACACCGCCTATTTCGCGCCGCCGCCGTTCGCGGGGCCGGTGACGCAAGCAGCGTTCACAGGGCAGGGCATCGCCGGCAGCGGCGCCTACAGCGGCGGCGAAGCCGGCTTCGCCGCCATGGATCGTCGCGCCAATGCGGTGGCCTGCACTGTCGGCATGGGCCAGCTGTTCGGTGCGCGCAAGGTTGCGCCGGGGACCGGCATCATGATGGGGGCGCCGGGCGGTGGCAGCAACCCGTTGATGGGCCCGATACTGATCTCCAACCCCAACACGGGTGATGTCATGCTGGTGGGCGTCGCCTCGGGCGGCTCGGCGGCGCCTGCCGCGGTGGGCACCGTGGCGCGGCAGGTCATGCGCGAAGGGATACCGCTGTCGCCGGCGCTAGCGGCCACCGGCGGCGTGCAGATCGGCATGATCGCCTGTCCGCGGGGCATGCGCGAGAATCGCACGCTGTGCCAGCTCGGTGTCGATCCGAAGAGCTACGGTCTCGCTTTGACCGCCGGCCGCTGACGGCAAGAGGCGCGCATGACCAAGGGCATATCCAAGCGGGCCGAGATCGTGCCGCCGTTCATCGTGATGGACGTGGTGCGCGCCGCCAACGAGATGGAGGCCCGCGGCGAGCGGGTCATCCATTGCGAAGTAGGGCAGCCCAGCACGCCGGCACCCAAGGGAGCGCTGGAGGCGGCGCACGCGGCGCTGGCACGTGATCGCATCGGCTATGTCGAGGCGCTGGGCATGCCGCCGCTGCGCGAGCGCATCGCGCGGCACTATGCCGAGTGGTACGGTGTGGCGCTCGATCCGCAACGCATCATCGTGACGACAGGATCGTCGGCCGGCTTCCTGATGGCGTTCCTGGCCGCGTTCGATGCCGGTGCCCGTGTGGCGATGGCGGCACCCGGCTACCCGCCCTACCGCAACATCCTGGCCGCGCTCGGCCTGGTCCCCGTCGACATCGTCACGACCGAGGCCGAACGCTATCAGCCCACCGTACCGGAGTTGGCCGCCGCAGGCGATCTCGCCGGTCTGATCGTTGCCAGCCCGTCGAATCCCACCGGCACCATGGTGTCGCGCGCCGAGATGGCGGCGTTGGCGGCGGCCTGCCGCGAGCGCGGCGTGCGGCTGGTCTCGGACGAGATCTATCACGGCCTCACCTTCGAGGATCGCGGCGTGAGCGCGCTGGAGGTGACCGACGATGCCATCGTCATCAACAGCTTCTCGAAATACTTCTCGATGACCGGCTGGCGCATCGGCTGGATGGTCGTGCCGCCTGAGCTGGTGCGTCCCATCGAACGGCTGACGCAGAATCTCCTGATCTCGACGCCGACGCTGTCGCAGTTCGCTGCCGTCGCGGCGTTCGACTGCACCGAGGAGCTTCAGGCGCATATCCGCCGCTATCGCGCCAATCGCGATCTCCTGCTGGCCGGCCTGCCCAGGGCCGGCTTCGATCACCTGACGCGGCCGACCGGTGCCTTCTACCTCTACGCCGATGTGGCGCACCTCACCAACGATAGCGTGGCGTTCTGCCAGCGCATGCTGCGCGAGGCCGGTGTGGCGGCAACACCGGGCGTCGATTTCGATCCGCAGCGTGGCCAGCGCACCCTGCGCTTTTCCTTCGCGGGCTCGACGGAGGACATGGAGGAAGCCGTCCGCCGGCTGGTGAACTGGAAGCGGTGATCATGAGCGCGCCGGCGGGTGTGATCGGCATCGCTGCGGCGTGCCTGGCGATGGCGTATCGGCGCAGGGCGGTGGAGCTTCGATTCTGATCACGGTCTGGTGATGCAGGGCCATCGTCAGAGACCCGTCAATCGCCCGCCCCATGTCCGATTGGTAGGTGCCATGTACCTATGCAAGGAGCCTCACATGATCATATCGCGTTTGCTGGTCGCGAGCCTCCTCACCTTAGGCCTGACCACGAAGGCTCATGCCGACAATATCAGTCATTCGTCGGCCGACGCAGCACGGTACGAAAAGTTGGCCGCGTACTATGACGGCCACGGTGGCAGGGTGGACCATCATCACGCGCCGCAGGCCCAGCTCAATCGCGCCTTGGGACAAGAGGCTTACCACGCGGGTCGTTTTAGCGAGGCCGTCGCGTTGCTGGAGCAGGCGATCCGCGAGAATGGCTTAAATCCACCGACTGACTGATCGGCAGAGGCGGCCTGGGCATAGATTGGGTCGGGCAGCGCCTGCAGGAGACTGTGGCCAGCTCAGCCAACGCCTCGTCCAATAGTTTACGGAACTAAGGCCGCCGTATCGGCGTGCTGGCGGGGCGGGGCGGCGGCAGGTTCGCCGGGCTTCCGGTTGGCAGTGTCGGGGAGCGCTCGCGTTCGAACAGCTTGCCCCAGACGCCGTCGGCGTCGCGCTCATGGGCGGCGGGTGAATTGGAGAAGCTCTGTGCCTTCCGTGGGTCTTTGTAGTAGGCCGCGATCGGATTGAAGCGGGCCGGCACTCGCGACAGCATCTTGGTGAAACCCGGATTTTCGCGGCAGAAGCGTTCGACGAAGCGAAAGGTCTGGGATCCGGTGGCGAAGAATCGGAAGGAGTCCGCCAGCGCCGGATCGAGCGGGGCGATCCCGCGGTGATCACCCAGCAATCGGTGCGGGTTGCCGCGCTCGGACACGTAGATGTCTTCGCAGAGCACGGCGATGAACTCCTCGAACGTGTCGTAGCGGTGGAGACCGCCGGTCATCACGACACCTTTGTAGACACGGCGCTTGCCCTGCGCGATGTCCCGCAGTGCGTGCACCAGTTCGTGGAACAGAATCGATTCCGCCCAGCCGCGGCCGGGCAGGTGCGAGCATGATCCGCCCTTGGCGAAGTTGCCCGGCGTGTAACGGACCGTCGGCATCACGATGCCGGTGGCCGCGTCGTAGTCGCCATCGACATCCGCGCCACAGACATCGGCGCCCGGATAAGGAATGATGTTGACGACATAGCCGTGGAAGCGGATCGATTGCAGCAGCGCCTTGCCGCAGGCGGTCCGGTGGATCTTTTCGAGAACATCACGGACGGCCGTCACGTAGGTTCTGGCGGCAGCCTTTTCCAAGCCGTCCGGTCTGATCTTCAGCTTGAAGGCATCTTCGAACATCGCTGCATGCTCCCGCCCCATCGACAGGGCTGCGGGCGCGCGCCGGCTATGGCTCGATGGTGGCCTGCTCTCCAGCGAGGACGATATGCCTTGCCGCCGCGTCCACCCAATAAAACGTCCTCATCCGTTCCATAAGGCGCTCTTTGAGTGGCCCAGGGACGCGACGCTCAGTGCAACTGGCGCCGGTCGCGCTTGGGGGCGGCGGTCGGCTGGGTCGGGCGATCCTTGGGCGGTGGTGCCACAGCCGATTGATGATGGGCGATTTTCCAGGCGTCGCCCTCGCGCACGAACATGTTGGTTGCCATCAGGTGGGCGTTGGGCAGGACCTCCCGGCAGATCACGATGCCCATGCGACCGCGCACGACGACCCGATCCTCGATGATCCTGATCTCGTGCGGGGTCGACGGGTTGCGCGTGATGGCCTGCCAGCTGGCCATGATCGCGGCGCGGTCGAACAGGGGGGCCTGCCCGGGATGCAGGCAGGCCACCGGCGTCGCGCTGGCCCACAATGCATCGAGCGCCTCCAGGTCGCGGCGCATGAAGGCGCGATAGAAGGCCCGGTTCGCCTCGGCGACACCGTCGCGGTCTTCGTCCTCGATGCCGCCGATCAACGGCGTGAAGCGTGGGCCACGCATGTCGGTTCAGCTCCCCGTCGCATGCCGCGATGTTCAGCGGTTCTTGAACACCGGCTTGCGCTTCTCGACGAAGGCATTGACGGCCTCCTTGTGATCCTCGCCCTGGTGCGCGATCGCCTGCATCGATGCCGACATGTCCAGCAGCGTCTGCAATTCGGTACGTTCGCCCTCGCGCAGCAGGCGCTTGGCCATGCGCAGGCCGTAGGCCGGGTTGACGGCGATCCGGCGCGCCAGCGCGCGGGCCTCGTCCATCAGCTTGTCGTCAGCGACGACCTTGGAGACCAGTCCCATCTGCAGCGACTGCTCGGCGTCGAATTGCTCGCCGGTGAAGGCCATCAACCGCGCGTTGGAGTTGCCGACGGCACGCGGCAGGAACCAGGCACCGCCGTCGCCGGGGATGATGCCCAGCTTCACGAAGCTCTCGGCGAAGCGGGCGTTCTTGCCGGCAATGCGGATGTCGCACATGCAGGCGAGGTCGCATCCGGCGCCGATCGCAGGTCCGTTGACGGCAGCGATGATGGGGACTTCCAGCTCATACATCGCAAGCGGGATCCGTTGGATTCCGCGCAGATAGCCGACGCGCACGTTATAGACGCCGCCGGCGAACATACCGTCGTGGCGTTGCATCTTCTTGACGTTGCCGCCGGAGCTGAAGGCCGTGCCGGCACCGGTCAGGATCACGCAGCGCACGTCGTAGTCGTCGTTGATGCGATGCAGGGCGTCGACCAGGCCGCTGATCATCTCCTCATCGGAGATGGCGTTGCGCACGTCGGGGTCGTTCAAGGTCAAGGTGACGATGTTGTCGCTTTTTTCGTACAGCAGTTTGTCGCTCATGTGCGTCACCTCGGCCGGTTGGTTCAGCGTTTACTTTGGCAGTGCGGGCTCTAGGATTAATCGACGGCGGCCGCCTTTCCAACCGTGAGATTGGGGCAGGCTGCCCTGCACCCAGGTTGGAGGATGCCCGCGATGACTGCGCCTGCGCTCGACTTTCCGCCATTCCGGCTGCCGCCGGATGCCGAGGCGCTGCGTACGGAAATCCGCGCCTTCCTCAAGGAAACGCTGCCCACCATCAAGGGCGGCGACCGTTATAAAACCTGGAGCAGCCGCTCTCCGGAATTCAGCCAGAAGATGGGGGCCCGGGGGTGGATCGGCGTCACTTGGCCGAAAAAGTACGGCGGCGGCGAAAAGAGCTTTCTCCACCGCTATGTGATCACGGAGGAATTGCTGGCCAACGGCGCCCCCGCCGGCTCGCACTGGGTTGCCGACCGCCAGAGCGGCCCCAACATCCTGCGTTTCGGCACCGACGAGATGAAGGACTCGATCCTGCCGCGCATCGTGAAGGGCGAGTGCTATTTCGCCATCGGCATGAGCGAGCCGGACTCGGGCTCCGACCTCGCCTCGGTACGCACCCGCGCCGACAAGGTGGATGGCGGCTGGCTGGTCAACGGCACCAAGATCTGGACCAGCGGCGCGCATCGCGCCCATTACGTCATCACCTTGCTGCGCACCTCGGGCACCCGTGAGGACAAGCATCGCGGGCTGAGCCAGATGGTGATCGATCTCGCGTCGCCGGGCATCACCATCCGTCCAATCATCAACCTCAACGGCAAGCACGACTGGAACGAGGTCGTGTTCCGCGACTGCTTCGTGCCCGACACGATGCTGCTGGGCAATGAAGGTGACGGCTGGATGCAGGTCACGTCGGAGTTGGCCTACGAACGCAGCGGGCCCGAACGCTTTCTGACCAACGTGCACGTGCTGAAGGAGCTGGCGAAACTGGTTGGGCGCCAGCCTGGACGGCAGGCCCAGGAGACCGTGGGCAAGCTGGTGGCGCGGCTGTGGAGCCTGCGCCAGATGTCGCTGTCGGTGGCTGGCATGCTGGAGGCCGGCAAATCACCGGTCACGGAAGGCGCCGCGACCAAGGATCTCGGCACGCACTTCCAGCAGGACCTGCCGGAAATCGCTCGTATCCTGGCGGAGTCGGATGCCGCCGATGCCGATGACATCGCCGACTTTCTCGACATGTGCCAGATGGCGACGCTGGAGGCGCCAGCTTACTCCATCCAGGGCGGCACCACGCAGATCCTGCGCGGCATCATCGCGCGCGGCCTGGGCCTGCGCTAGGGGACACGAGCCATGACGACGGAAACGGAAAACGAAACACGGCAGATGTTCATCGAGACCGCCGCGCGCCTGTTCGAGGAGCAGGCGACGCGCGAGGTGATCAACGACTTCGAGAAGGGAACCTGGCCTACCGCGTTGTGGCGCCAGGTCGAGGAGGCGGGTCTGCCGTGGGCCGCGGTACCCGAGAGCGCCGGCGGTGCCGGCGGCACCATCGGCGATCTGGCTGCCGTCTTGCGCGAGGCGGGCCGTCATGCCGTGCCGCTGCCACTGGCTGAAACCGGGCTGGGTGCCATGATCGCCGCCCAGGCGGGTCTGACGCCGCCGGCCGGGCCGATGGCACTGGTGATCGCCGACGCCGGATCGTCGGTGCGGATTGCCGGCGGCAAGGTGACGGGGCGCGCGCAGCGCGTGGCGTTCGCATCGGTGGTCGACAACATCGTGGTCATCGCACCCGGTGAGCGCGGGCCGGTGGTGGCCATCGTGCCGCGCGCGGCGACGACGGTCGAGGCCAAGCGGGGACAGAGCGGTGAGCCCTATGACGACGTGAGCTTCGACGGTGCGGTGGCGACGGCCGTGGCGGCCACAGCCATCAAGCCGGAGCGCGCCAGCGAGCTGGCGGCGCTGGCCCGGGTGAGCCAGATGAGCGGCGCCGCCGACCGGGTGCTGGCGATCGCCACGCAATACACCAAGGAGCGCGTGCAGTTCGGCCGCGCGATCAGCACCTTCCAGGCGATTCAGCACATGCTGGCCGAACTCGCGACCTACGTCGCGGTGCTCGGTGCCGCGGCCCGCACGGCGGCGCGTGATGCGGAGGAAGGTGACGGGTCATTCGCCATCATGGCGGCCAAGACCCAGGCCGGCGAGGCGGCCCACAAGATCTGCGCCATTGCCCACCAGTCGATGGGCGCGATGGGTTTCACCTATGAGCACGTGCTGCACCATTACACGCGACGCCTCTGGGTGTGGCGCCGGGACTACGGCAGCGAATCGTATTGGGGCGCCAAGCTGGGGCGGGCGCTGGCCGAAGCCGGGCCGGACGCACTGTGGCCGTCGCTGACCGCAAGCAAGGTCGCGGCCTGAAGTATCAGGTATCATGGCAATGACATGCGCGGGTGTGGGGGCGCCCTCGCGCAGTCGTTGAAATCGAAAGGAGTGGCGCTTCACGTCAGTGTCTTTGGGGGGAGAATCATGGCCAGTTCAGATTGGGATCCGAACTATAAAAATCCCGGTGCGGCGAAGGCGCGGCTGACGCTGTTCTGGGCGTCGAACTACAAGATCGATACGTCCAAGACCGTGCTCGATTATGCGGAGAAGCTGCTCGCGGAGCACAATATCGGTTTTGACGTCTATCCCGGGAAAACCCGCACCGACAAGCACACGATACAGGTGCCGGACAAACTGCTCCTGCCGGAGGACTACAACGATCTCCGTCTCAAGATGGGAGCCATCTTCGACGACCAGAAAACGGCCGACAAGCGCCAGCGCCTGCCAGTGATCTTCTGCGAGTTCAAGGACACCGGCGTGGGCCTTACGGTTCTGACCCGCCCAGTGGGAACAACAACGGGATCGCCGTGGCTGCCATACTGCCTGGTCAGCGGCGTCATCAACGGCGATGAGTCGGTTCTGATCCACGAGATCGGGCATGCCGCGACCAACTCGCCCAATCATTTGCCGACGCTGGGCAATATCATGCACGATTCGCCGGCGAAGCAGAAACGCACGACGATCGTGAAGACCCAGATCCAGGCGATCGCGCGCTGCTATTTCGTGCGCTAGCAGGACGTCGGGTATCCAGCGACGGCACTGGCGGCCGAAAGAGCAGGGCCGTCATCGCTTGCGATGACGGCCCTGAGCATGTCCTGGCAGTGTCGCGTCAACTCGTGATCCGGGACCACCAGCCGCGCTTGGGCTTCTCCGGCGGCGCCTCGACAGCGATGGACGGGATCACCGGCGCCGGCGGTGCTTCCGGGGTCGATTCCGGCATCGTTGACGGCTGCGGTTCCGCGATCAGCTCGGGCTCGGCCCGATGTGTGATGACCGCCGGAGGCGGCTCTTCCGATACTGCTGGGGCGGCAAAGGGAAGCTCAACGGCTTCGGGCTGCGCTGGTGGTACGGATGGTGCCTCCGCGCCGTTCTCGCCATGACCGTCGGCAGCGGTGCTGGTTTCGTCGCTTCCTTCGGCTGCCGGGCCGTCATGATCCCGGCGCCGTCCGCGTCCACCGCGGCGACCACGCCGGCGGCGGCGATGTCCGTCGCTGTCATCTGCCTCGGCTGAGAGCCCACCGGCCTCGGCGTCTTCCTCACGGTCGGTGTCGGGGGTCGCGTCGCCCGCGGCCACGGGTTCGTCACGCGGCTCGTCGTCCGTGTGCGGGCGGGCATCACCGTTGAGTTCCATCACCGGCGGCAATCCCACGTCATCCGATGTGACGGCGTCGGTCGATCCGTTCTCGACGTCGCCCTCGCCACGCCGCCGCCGTCTCCGCCGCCGGCGTCGGCGGCGGCTCTCGTCACTGTCGTCGCCGCCGGCAGGCGCGTCGCTGGCCACATCGGCGCCGGCGCCGGCGCCGGCGTCATCGGCCTCGGCCACGTCCTCGAACTCGTCATACTGCGCCGAGGCGGTCTGGCGTGCCGCCGCCGACGGTTCGATGGCGCTGCGTGGCCGGGTGCGCTCGATCTCGTAGTGCGGCGGAATGAGATCGTCGTCACCGGCGATGATCACATGAAAGCCATAGCGCTCTTCCGCATCGGCGATGTTGAGGCGCTTGTGATTGAGGATGTAGAGCGCGACGGCGACCGGCACCTTGACCACGATCTCGCCGGCGCGGCGACGGACGCCTTCCTCCTCGATCCCGCGCAGCACGTGCAGCGCCGTCGATTCGACAGAGCGTACGCGCCCGGTGCCCTCGCAATGCGGGCACACCTCGGTCACGTTCTCCAGCAGGCTGGGCCGCAGACGCTGGCGCGACAGCTCCAGCAGGCCGAACGGGCTGATACGGCCGATCTGGATGCGCGCCCGGTCGGACTTCATCGCCTCCTTGAGGCGGCGTTCGACCTGGCCCTGGTGCTTGGACTCCTCCATGTCGATGAAGTCGATCACCACGAGGCCGGCAAGGTCGCGCAACCGCACCTGGCGGGCGATTTCCTCGGCCGCCTCCAGGTTGGTGCGCAGCGCCGTCTCCTCGATGTTGCGCTCCTTGGTGGCGCGGCCCGAGTTGACGTCGATCGCGACCAGCGCCTCGGTCGGGTTGATCACCACGTAGGCGCCGCTGCGCAGCTGCACGATGGGCGAATGCATCGCATCGAGCTGGGCTTCGATCTGGTAGCGGTGGAAGAGGGGAATGCCGTCGCGGTACTGTTTTACCTTCGGTACGTGCGAGGGGATCAGCTGGCGCATGAAATCCTGGGCCCGGTCGAACCCGGCATCGCCCTCGATCATCACCTCTTCGATATCGCTGTTGTAGAGGTCGCGAATCGACCGCTTGATGATGTCGCCTTCCTCGTAGATCAGCGCCGGCGCCTTCGACTGGAACGTCAGGTCGCGGATGCTATCCCACAACCGCATCAGGTAGTCGTAGTCGCGGCGGATCTCGGCCTTTGACCGCTCCAGGCCGGCCGTGCGCAGGATCACGCCCATGCCGCTCGGTACCTCGAGCTCGGCCAGCATGTCCTTCATGCGCTTGCGATCGCCGGCATTGGTGATCTTGCGCGAGATGCCGCCGCCTCGGCCAGCGTTCGGCATCAACACCGCGTAGCGGCCGGCGAGCGACAGGTAGGTCGTCAGCGCCGCGCCCTTGTTGCCGCGCTCTTCCTTGACGACCTGCACCAGCAGGATCTGCCGGCGCTTGATGACTTCCTGGATCTTGTACTGGCGCGGCGGCGGGCTGCGGCGCGGCCGCGGTTCGTAGTCGTCGCCGCCCAGGGTCTCGACCGGAATCTCCGGCTGCGGTGCCTCGGCAGGATCCTGTGGGCTCGTGGCCTCCGATGGCACCTCCGCCGAAGGCGACTCGGACGGCGCTTCGGCAGGACCAGCCTCGCTCTCCGGCGCGGGCGGCTCGCTCGCCGCATCGCTTCCGGCCGTGACATGGGCTTCCAGGGCTTCGTCGACCGTCGGGCCGGCAAGGCTGTCGGCGGCGGCCGCCGCCGGAAGCGACGGTGCGCTGACGGCTTCGGACTCTGCCGGTTGATCTGCCGCGACCGTGGGCGGTTCGATGGCGGGCGGGGTGGTCGCCTCGGCCGGTTCAGCCGCCGTGGCCTCACTCGGCGCCTCGATTGCGCTATCGAGGTGCGGCAATTCCGGTTCGGTGCCGTGAGCATCGCCCGACGTCGGCTCGGTCCGATCGACGGTGAAATGGGCCCGCTCTTCACGGGCATCCTCGATGTCGCTGCGGTCGATCCGTCCGTGATGGTCGCCGTTGGGCCCGTCATCGACGTCGTGCTGTGCGCGCCGGGCCTGCTCGGCGAGCAGCTTTTCCCGGTCGGCGATCGGGATCTGGTAGTAATCCGGATGAATCTCGGAAAACGCCAGGAAACCGTGGCGGTTACCGCCGTATTCGACGAACGCCGCCTGCAGCGACGGTTCGATACGAACGACCTTGGCGAGATAGATATTGCCCTTGAGCTGTTTCTTGCTCGCGGTTTCGAAGTCGAATTCTTCGAGACGGGTCCCATCGACCACGACAACCCGAGTCTCCTCGGGGTGTGTGGCGTCGACCAGCATACGCTTGGCCATTGCCAAAAGACTCCGCGACGTCCGCGGAAACGCCCGTGCGAACCGGCAGGCGTGACGTCCGTCGCTCTGTCACGAGATCGGCAGCGCCGGCGTTTTCCGTCGAACGGCGTTTGCACGCCAGGACGGGAACGTTGTCGGCACCCCTCGGCGTGGACGAGCCCGCGCCGATCTCGGGGGTTTCTTCAAGCCGCCGTCACCAAAGCGCCGGACCCTTCTCGCCCCGAGCGGTCGCATCGACCGCACCTTCCGATAGTCGGCAAGTTGCAGGGCTTGGTATCCGACGCCGTCGGCAGCGTCGCATCAAGCAACGATACCGAACGACGACGACTGTTCGCGATTCGGACCATACGCCTCGCGGCGGTCCGCGACAACCTGAACTTCAGCTGTCGGCACTTGCCGCTATTTTGCCTTAAGAAAGGCCTTTAATCATATGATATGTTTCGGTTATTATATCGCTATGGGTGAATAGCCCGCGATTGGGCGGTAATTTACAAGGCCATGTCGCATAATTTCGACCTGACTCGCAGGCGCGCCGTGTGGCTGATGACGACAGCCCTGGTCGGGGTTCTCGGGCTGTCGACGGCAAGCCGGGCGGCCGATCCCGTGAAGTCTGGCCGGCCGACCAAGCGGGCGGCACCGGCGCGTAAAACGGCGCCTCAGCCGCCCAAGCGGCGGGTGATCGTGATCGATCCGGGGCACGGCGGCCAGGATCCGGGGGCAATCGGTGTCTCGGGGTTCTATGAAAAGAATGTCGTGATGACCGGCGCGCGCGAGCTGGCCCGCCAGTTGACGGCGACCGGCCGTTACCGGCCGGTGTTCACCCGCAATGGGGACACCTATATCCCGCTGCGGGACCGGGTGGCGCGTGCCCGTACAGCCAAGGCCGAGTTGTTCATTTCCGTGCATGCCGACTCGCACCCCGATCGGTGGACCCGCGGGGCGAGCGTCTACACCTTGTCGGAAGGCGCGTCCGACCGCGAAGCGGCGGCCCTGGCGGCCAAGGAGAACAAGTCCGATATCATTGCCGGGGTCGATTTCCGCGACAAGACGGCGGATGTCACCAGCATCCTGATCGACCTGTCTCAGCGCGACACCATCAACCAGTCGCGTACGTTCGCCGCCATGCTGATCGATTCACTTGCACATGGCGGCATCGGGCTGCTGGCACGCAGCCACCGTCACGCCGGGTTTGCCGTACTGACCGCGCCGGATACGCCGGCTGTCCTGCTGGAGATGGGCTATCTCTCCAATCCGCAGGACGAGCGGCTGCTGATCCAGGCGGCTCACCTGCGGCGCCTGTCCGGTGCGGTGGTCGATGCCGTCGACCGCTATTTCGCCAGTCGGCCACCGGACGTCGAGCCGCCCAGCGTGTCGCCGCCACCGCCGCGGGCGCCGGCCCGGCCGTCGCCGGCAGCCTCGAAAAAGGCGTAGTCGCGCGGCATCTCTTGTCTGTCGCGGGATGTTTGGTCGGCCGGCCACGCAATCCGCCGACGCGTAGAGTATGTTCGGTGAACGTGCGACGGGGATCGCGGTGCTGGCAATCGTACGATGGATGCTGCGGCTGGGTTTTGCCGCCCTGGTGCTCGGCGTTGCCGCCGTGGCGGGCGTCTACTATTATTTCGCACCCGGTCTGCCAGATCATAAGCAGCTGACCGACTACCAGCCGGCGATGACCACCCGGCTTTATACCGGGGACGGTCGCCTGCTGGCCGAATACGCCAAGGAAAAGCGGGCCTTCGTGCCGGCGGCCCAGATGCCCAAGCGGCTGATCTACGCATTCGTAGCGGCTGAGGATCAGCGCTTCTTCTGGCATCCTGGCGTCGATCCCATCGGTATCAGTCGCGCTCTTCTGACCAACCTGCAACACCCGGGCCGCCGTCCGGAAGGTGCGTCGAGCATCACCCAGCAGGTGGCGAAGAACTTCCTGGTCGGCAACGAGACCACGATCCGCCGCAAGATCCGCGAGGCGATCCTGGCCATCCGTATCGAATCGGCGTTCACCAAGGAGCATATTCTCGAGCTCTACCTCAACCAGATCTACCTCGGCGGCGGCAACTACGGCGTGGCGGCGGCGGCATTGAACTACTTCAACAAGTCGCTCGACGAGTTGACGCTGTCGGAGATGGCCTACCTGGCGGCGCTGCCCAAGTCGCCGAACCGCTACAGCATCACGCGCAACGCCAAGGGCGCCCATGACCGGCGCGACTACGTGCTGGGCCGTATGCACGAGGACGGCTACATCACGGCCGAGGAGTTGCGCGCTGCCAAGGAAGAGCGTCTGACCTTGCGCAAGCGGGCGGCGCCGGAATTCGCGCAGGCCGAGTTCTTCACCGAGGAAGTGCGCCGCAACCTGCTGGCGGCCTATGGCGAGAAGGGGGTCTACGAAGGCGGACTGACCGTCCGCACGTCGGTCGACTTCGAGATCCAGCGCATGGCCGACGAAGCACTGCGCGAGGGGCTGGTCGACTATGATCGCCGCCATGGCTGGCGCGGCGTGAAGGACAAGCTGCCATCGATCGACGACTGGCAGCACGCCCTGCCGCGCTATCTGGAAAAGCACCCGTTCGCAGGCCTCAAGACATGGCGGCCTGCGGTCGTGCTGGGCTACACCAATGCCGGCGCCAAGATCGGCCTGGAAGATGGCAGCGAGGGGGTCATCCCCCACGGCGACATGGCGGGCCGGGTGCGACCGGTGAGTGCCGGCGATATCGTTGCCGTGGAGCCGCGGCAGAAGCCGGCGGGCACGTTCTCGCTGCGCCAGGTCCCGGCAGTGGATGGTGCCGTCGTCGTGATGGACGTGCAGACCGGCCGCATCCTGGCGATGAGCGGCGGCTTTAGCTATCAGCGCAGCCAGTACAACCGCGCCACACAGGCGATGCGCCAGCCGGGCTCCTCGTTCAAACCGTTCGTCTATCTGGCCGGCCTGAACGCGGGCATGACGCCGTCAACCCTGGTGCTGGACGCGCCCATCGAACTGCCGGGCGGGCCGGGCCAGGCGCCGTGGCGGCCCCAGAACTACGGCGGCGGCTCCGCCGGCGGGCCGATGACGTTGCGCCAAGGCATCGAGCAGTCACGAAACCTGATGACTGTGCGCCTCGCACGATCCATCGGCATGGACAAGGTCGCTGCGGTCGCCAAGCAGTTCGGCGTCGATGACAACCTCAAGCCTTACCTGCCGATGGCGATCGGCGCCGGCGAGACCACGCTGCTGCGCATGACGACGGCCTACGCCATGCTGGCCAACGGCGCGCGGCGCATCACGCCCAGCCTGATCGACCGTGTGCAGGACCGCGACGGTCGCACCATCTTCCGCCATGACCCGCGCACGTGCGTCGGTTGCGACACCACGACTGCAGCGGCAGACAAGATCCCCACCGTGGTCGACCGGCGGCAGCCGTTCTTCGACCCGGCCTCGACCTACCAGATCGTGCACATCATGCAGGGTGTGACCGTGCGCGGTACGGCGGCACGATTGGCCAAGCTGGGCCGGCCGATCGCGGGCAAGACGGGCACCACCAACGATTCGCGCGACGTCTGGTTCATCGGCGCGACGCCCGAATATGTGATCGGCGTTTTCGTCGGCTTCGACGATCCCAAGACCTTGGGCGGCCGCGAGACCGGCGGTTCGGTATCGCTCCCGATCTACGAGCGCGTCGCCCGCCAGCTCTACAAGGACAAGGCGCCGACGCCGTTTCGCATTCCGCCGGGCCTGCGTTTGATGCGGGTGAACCTGGCGGATGGCATGCCGGCGCCGGGCGATCCGTCGGCGATCTGGGAAGTCTTCAAGCCGGGTACGGAGCCGACCGGCTACGACTATCGCGTCGTCGACGGCATGAGCCGTTTCGTGCCGGGCGGCGGGCCCGGATCGGACGAGCCGGTCGACCCCAACGCGGGCATGCCGCCGGCATGGTCGATTGATCCGTCAGCGGATGGCGGCGACCCCACCTTGCCGCCGGGCACCATTCCGCCACCGCCGCGGCCAGGTCGCCCCACCTTGACGGGCACCGGCGAGACCTACTAAGACGCCGCTCCCTTCAGGGATGACGGAACCATGCGCGCCGAGATCGAAGCTCTGGTCGATGAAATCAAGCAGTCCATGGAACTGCTGAGGAGGCATCTTTGACTTCGATCGCGCCGTCGATCGTCTGGCCGAGCTGAACGCCCGCGCCGAGGACCCCAATCTCTGGAACGACGCCAAGCAGGCCCAGAGCCTGATGCGCGAGCGCGACCGCCTCGACAAGGCGGTCGGCGCCGTGCGGCGCCTGGAAGGCGACACCGCCAGCAATATCGAGATGATTGCGCTGGCCGAGGCTGAAGGCGACCAATCGCTGGTCGCCGAGGCCGAGGCGGCGATCCGCGCCGTGCGCGACGAGGCCGCGCACATGCGCCTGGAGTCGCTGCTGTCGGGTGAGGCCGACACCAACAACTGCTACGTCGAAATCAATGCCGGGCAGGGCGGCACCGAAGCGCAGGACTGGGCCGAGATGCTGGCGCGCATGTACATGCGCTGGGCCGAGCAGCACGGCTACAAGGTGACCTACCTCGAGGAAAGCCCGGGCGAGGGTGCCGGTATCAAATCCTGCGCCATGAAGATCGACGGGCCCAACGCCTATGGCTGGCTGAAGACCGAAAGCGGCGTGCACCGGTTGGTGCGGATTTCGCCCTTCGACTCCAACGCGCGACGCCACACCAGCTTCGCCTCGGTCTGGGCCTACCCCGAGGTCAACGACGACATCGAGATCGAGGTCCTCGACAAGGATCTGCGGGTCGATACCTACCGTGCCTCCGGCGCCGGCGGTCAGCACATCAACAAGACCGACTCGGCGGTGCGCATCACGCACCTTCCCAGCGGCATTGCCGTCGCCTGCCAGCAGGAGCGTTCGCAGCACCAGAACCGCGCCAAGGCGATGCAGATGCTGAAGGCGCGGCTGTACGAGGTCGAGCTGCAAAAGCGCGAGGCCGAGCGGCTCGCCCAGGAAGCGGCCAAAACCGACATCGGCTGGGGCCACCAGATCCGCTCCTACGTGCTGCAGCCTTACCAAATGGTGAAGGATCTGAGGACGGGCGTGGAGCGTACTGATCCACAGAAGGTGCTCGACGGTGACCTCGACGGCTTCATGGCCGCGAGTCTGGCGCAACGCGTGGGCCAGCAGGCCGATACGGTCACCTGATCAACGGCGCCGGCGCGCTCACAGCCGTCGTGCGCTCATGGAGGTGAGGCATGCCGGCATTGAACGAAAGCGATTTTGCCGACCCGACCAGCCGCCGGATGGCGCTGGGGCTTGAACGCAATCCCAGCAAGTTCCTGTGGCTGGATCCCAAGGGCAATCAGACCCTGGCCCTGCAGAACGGCGGCATGATCAACCCGGTGCGCTTCGACCTTCATCCGGGCGAAACGATCTACCGCTTCGGCACCCAGGCGGACGGCCCACAGCGGGTGATGGGCGGCGGCTGGTGGGTGCAGCGCCGCGAACTGGATCACCTGATCCGCTTCTCCGAGGTTCACGGCGTGGCACTGAGCCGCGCGGTGCGCGTGCTGTGCTGCGTGCCGCCGGAGTGGGGCTCGGCCCTGGACCTGCTGATCGCGGCGCGCCCGCAGGGTGTGCTGGCGACCTATCGCGGACTGGCCAACAGCGCCGTGGGCATGCAGGAGGGAACCCGTGGTGCTGTCGACCGTACGCGCACCGACATCGCGGCGCGCAACGACATCAGCGCTTGGCGCCTCAACCAGCTCTACATTCCCGGCCTCTACAAGCCCGGTGCTGCGCAGCAATGGCTGAGCTTCGAGGGCAAATGGCCCGTGACGGGGCCGGGCTGGATTTACACGCGCTGAGGTAGAGCGGCCGGCACGTGGAAGCGTCGGCCTGGTGCGTTGCCGCGGCTAAGCCGACAGCCGTTCGAAGGACAGATCGAGAAAGCCTTTCAGGGCCAGCAGGTTCTGTTCGCCCAGGGCCTCCGTGACATGCGTCTGCGCCCGCTGCCAGAGCGGTACCGCCTTCTGTAGACGGCGGAACCCTTTGTCGGTGATGGTGATGATGCGGCTGCGGCCGTCGTCGGGGTTGGCGGCGCGGCCCACGAGGTCCTGCGCCTCCAACGGCTGCAGGTTGCGGGTCAACGTCGTCGGATCCATGCCGACGCGCTCGGCCAGCATGCCGATCGACAAGCCTGGTCGCCCGGCCGCGGCAAAACCGTAGAGCTGGACCAGCAGCGTGAACTGATTGGCGGTGAGTTGGGCCGGCGCCAGCATGTGGTCATAGATCTGCGTAACCTGCCGCGCCGCGCGCCGCAGGCTGAAGCAGGTGCAGCCCAGCAGATGCCGCAGGTCGACATCGAGTTTCATGGCGCCGCTGGCCGGCTTGCGGTCCCGGGATGGCATTGACTTCGTCCGTTCAAGTGATTTATCTGTATATGCATCCTCTATCGTTGGACGTCAATTTTCCGCGGGCATCAATCAAGCGCATATATCTGTAACTACAGATATATGGATTTCGGGAGGAGTCACATGCTCGATATCATCGGGGCGATCGTCATCACGGCGATCTACGCAGCCATCGTCGGCCTGCTGGTCGGCCTCTCGCCGCTATCGCGACCGACAAAACTGGTTGCCTGTGCGGTCGCGGCGCTCTGGCCGGCGGCGATCATCCTGGTCGCGGTGTCGGGCGGCCTCGCACCGGGAGCAACGGGACCGGTGCCTGTGCCCGTATTGCTGCTCGTGTCGATGCTCGCCCTGTTGTTTGGCGGCTGGCGGCTGCTGCCGGGCTTCCGTGAGGCCCTGCTGGCCGTGCCGCTTGCCGCTTTGGTCGGCGTGAACGCGACGCGGCTTGTCGGCATCTTCTTCCTGTTGCTGGCGGCCGAGGGACGGCTGTCGGCACCGTTTGCGCCATCGGCCGGCTGGGGCGACATTGCAGTCGGCATCGCCGCGATTGTGCTCGTGATGACGATGATGCGCGGCAGCGTGCGTCCCATCTGGC
The DNA here is from genome assembly GCF_007859315.1 of Reyranella sp. CPCC 100927. Classification (GTDB taxonomy): domain Bacteria; phylum Pseudomonadota; class Alphaproteobacteria; order Reyranellales; family Reyranellaceae; genus Vineibacter. Next base: position 61,584 of record NZ_VOHA01000020.1, on the reverse strand, counting down.
TTGGCACCTGGAACGCGCTGGGCACGCTGGATCTGCTGAGCGCCGTATCGCTGGGTGCGTTGTCGGCGCCCGGCACGCCGTTTCGCGTCTTCACGGAAGGGGCCGGGACGCAAGCGATCGGCACGCTGCCCTGGACGCTGATACCGGCAGCCCTGGTGCCGCTTTTCCTGCTTGTGCACGTCACGATCGCGGTGAGACTCAAGTCCATGCAGGGCGCGCCGCACACCCTGGCGGCGGTCCGTGGGACCTAGTCAATCCGCTCCAGCTTGGTGATTTCCTGCGGCGGCAGCTCGGCAAGATACAGGTTGCCGTCGCTGTCGCCGCCGATGCCGTGAGCGCCGTTGATGGCACCGCGACAGCGGCCCACCAGTTTGCCGTCGGCCGACGGCAGCGTGATTCGCGGGATCTGGTCGGTAACGAAGACAAGGTCGCGATCGTCGACCCAGATTTTCATGGGATGGTAGAAATCGCCCCAGGCGGCAACGAAGCCACCGTCGCGATCGAAGACCTGGATGCGATTGTTCTCGCGGTCGGCGACCAGAACCCGGCCGCCGCGATCGACCCAGACGGCATGGGGCGTGGTGAATTGACCGGGAGCCTGACCCGGCTCGCCCCAGGTTTGGCGCAGGCTTCCATCGGCGGCAAAACGGTGGACGTTCGCGTTGCCGTAGCCGTCGGCGACATAGATCTCGCCGTCATCGGCCATGGCGGCGCTGGTCGGATGGTTGAAGGGCGCACCCAGCGCCGGGAAATGGCGGCGGCCCAGCGTCTGGACGAGCTTGCCGTTCCGATCGAAGCGCAGGACCTGATGGCTGTCGCGATCGACCACCAGCACCGAGCCGTCGCCGGCGCGTGTCATGTAGTGGGGTTCGCTGACGACGCCGGCACCCCAGGCGCCGGCGTAGGTGCCGTCCCGCTCGAACGTCAGGATCGGCAGGTCGGTACCGCGTTGTGCCACATGCACGCGGCCCGCCGCATCGACCATCAGGTCGGAGATGAAACCGAAGCGGATGTCCGGCGGCAGGCGCGCCCACTTGCGTCGCACGGCATAACGGCGATCGCCGAGAACAACGGCGTACGTCTCTTCCGGCATGACACCTCCGTTGAACAGGGGCGGCAGTGTGACGCCCCTCGCGAACCAAGTTCAAGTTCATGATGACGGCATCTGCTCGCAGGAAAACAGGAGTCCGTCATGACAAAGGATGCCACCCGTCCGGCATTCCTTCGCCACTACAGCGACCTCGAAGAGGCCACCGGCAGCGGCGATCTGCGGGCCATGCTGGCGCCATTCGGTCGCCGCCTGGGCCTGCATCGAGTCGGTGTCAATCAGGAAACCATAGCGCCCGGCTGCCGCACGTCCGAGCCGCACGCACACAGCCACGAGGATGAATTCGTCTATGTCGTCGACGGCCATCCCGACGTCTGGATCGACGGCGTGCTCCATGCGATGCAGCCGGGCGATGGCGTTGCCTTTCCCGCCGGGACCGGCATTGCGCACTGCCTGATCAACAACAGCGATACGCTCGTGCGACTGCTGATCGTCGGCGACAATCACGGCGATGACCGGATTGCCTATCCGGTCAACCCGGAATTCCGCGGCCGGCCGGATTACTGGCACGATGCGCCGGCACGACCGCTGGGGGCGCACGATGGGCGGCCGGGATGAACAGGCGTTGCTCTCGGTGCGCACCGCCTGCTAAGCCGGGACGTCGACCAGCCACCAGGGAGCAGCTCATGGCCACCGGCCTGCCGTCGCGCGAGGACCTTACGATCTGCTTCGCCCATGTCGCCTATCGCATGGCCGAGCGCTTCGCGCTGCGCGGCACCAATATCCGCCATATCGAGGTGCGCACGCTCGAGGACTTCCAGGCGCGCATCCCGGAAGCCGACGTGGTGCTGGTCTCGGGCCTCTGGCGCAACGAGCTGCTCAAGCGTGCGCCCAAGCTGAAGCTGATCCAGTCGATCTCGGCCGGCGTCGATCAGTATGACAAGGACGCGCTCAAGGCGGCGGGTGTGCGTCTGGCCAGCGCCCAGGGCGCCAATGCGCGGGCCGTCTCCGAGCACGCCATCACCCTGATCCTCGCCATGGCGCGCCAGATCCATCTCGGGCGCGACAACCAGCACCAGCGCCACTGGCGCGGCATGATCGGCGATCTCGCCCAGCGCGAGGACGAACTGGGCGGCAAGACGCTGGTGATCGTCGGCCTCGGCCGCATCGGCGGTCGGCTGGCGCAGCTTGCCAAGGCGTTCGACATGCACGTGATCGGCACGCGGCGCGACGTGTCGGCGGGCAAGGGCGCCGCCGACGAGGTGGTTCCCGACAGCAAGCTGCTGGACGTACTGCCGCGCGCCGACTTCGTGGCGCTGACCTGCCCGCTGACGCCGCAGACCGAGCGGCTGGTCGATGCCAAGGCGCTCGGCGCCATGAAGCGGTCAGCGTTCCTGATCAACGTCGCGCGCGGTCGCTGCGTCGATGAGGCGGCACTGATCGTGGCGCTGAGCAGCGGCAGCATCGCCGGTGCGGCACTCGACTGCACGGTCGAGGAGCCGCTGCCGCAGGACTCGCCGCTGTGGGGCATGCCCAACGTGCTGATCACGCCACACACCGCCGGTGAAACACGCCGCTACGAGGACAACGTTCTCGATCTGCTGCAGGAAAATCTCGACCGGCTGTGGCGCGGCGAGACGGTGCTGAAGAACCAGGTCGTCTAGAAAGGCACAAACTGTCGCTCGCAGAAATGAGGCCAGACAGCGCGTCTCGGAATTTCGAGGTGATTTGTAATTGTAAATATAATTAGACTTTGTGAGGATTACCTGGCCTGAGGAGAAGCAGACACCGGTTGCGACACCGCGTTGGCTTGGCCTGATATGCTTCGTGACGGTCCAGGGAATGTCGCTGCGTCAGGTTGGCTGGGCTCCGCGCACGACCTCATGGAGATCATCATGGCGAAGGCAGACTATGATCTTGTGATCCGTGGCGGACGCATCGCGGACGGTCTGGGATCACCATTGTTCGACGCCGATGTTGCGGTGCAGGACGGTCGCATAGCAGCCGTGGGAAGCATTGCGGGTACGGGCCGCGAGGAGATCGACGCCTCAGGTGCCATCGTGGCGCCAGGCGTTGTCGACATCCACACCCATTACGATGGCCAGGCCGTGTGGGACGCGCAGTTGGCGTCGTCCAGCTGGCACGGCGTCACCACGGTGGTGATGGGCAACTGCGGCGTCGGTTTCGCGCCGGTCCGCGTGCAGGATCGCGATCGGCTGGTCGAGCTGATGGAGGGAGTCGAAGACATCCCCGGCGTTGCCTTGCGCGAAGGCCTGGATTGGCGATGGGAAAGCTTTGCGGATTACCTCGACGCGGTCGAACGGCGATCGCATGACATGGATATATGCGCGCAACTGCCGCACGGTGCGCTGCGCGTCTATGTGATGGGTGAGCGGGCGGCGCGCCTCGAAGCGGCAACGCCAGATGATATCGAGCGCATGCGCAAGCTGACCATCGACGCGATGCGGGCCGGTGCCATCGGCTTCAGTACCTCGCGGTCGATCAATCATCGTACCATCAAGGGTGATCCGACGCCGTCGTTGCGCGCGACCGAGGATGAACTCACGGCGATCGCCATGGCGTTGCGTGAGGCGGGTCATGGCGTGTTCCAGTTGCTGTCGGATTTCGACATGCCGTCGATGGAAGAGGAGTTCGCGATGATGCGCCGCATCGTCGCGAAGTCGGGCCGGCCGATGTCGTTCGCGGTCATCCAGAAGCACGATGATCCGGAAGGCTGGCGCAAGCTCTTGAAGCTGATCGACGGGGCCGTCAAAGACGGCTTGCCAATGATGGGACAGGTGGCGCCGCGTCCGGTCGGCATGCTGCTGGGCTTGCAGGCGACGCTCAATCCGTTCACGCGGTCGGAAACGTATGGCGCGATCGCGGACAAGTCGCTGGAACAGCGCGTCGCGATCATGCGTGATCCGGCGTTCCGAGCCCGCCTGATCCGGGAAATGGACGGCAGGAAGCGCAGCCGGCTGGATTTGAACCTTGTTTTCCCGCTGGGCGATCCGCCGGACTATGAACCGCATCCCGACACCTCGGTGGCCGCGCAGTCGCAACGCCTCGGCAAGAGCCCGAACGAGGTTGCGTATGATCTGATGCTGGCCGACGAGGGGCGGGCGTTCCTGTATGCGCCGGCGGCCAATTACAGGTACGGCGACCTGCAGGTCTGTCGCGAGATGATGGCCGATCCGAACACTGTGATCGCTCTGGGCGACGGTGGCGCCCATGTCGGCACGATTTGCGACTCGAGCATCCCGACCTTCCTGATGACGCACTGGGCCGAGGAATGCGGTCGCAAGGACGGTTTCGGGCTGAGCTGGCTGATCAAGCGCCAGACATCCGATGCCGCGCGCAGCGTGGGTCTGATGGATCGTGGCGTGGTGGCCGCCGGCATGAAGGCCGACTTGAATGTCATCGACCTGGGCAAGCTCAGGCTGTCGCCCCCGCGGATGGAATTCGATCTCCCGGCGGGCGGCAAGCGATTGCTGCAGAAGGCCAGCGGCTATCGCGTCACCGTGAAATCCGGCGTGATCACCTATCGCGACGGCGAGCATACCGGCGCTCTGCCGGGCAAACTGGTGCGTGGCCCGCAGGCCGCGGCCTGATCGGGAGCACAGCTGGCCCAGAGGCGAGGCGTCCATGCCGTTTCCGGTTCCCAATCGCGGCCCGCTCGAAGGGCTCGTCGTCCTGGATTTTACGACCCAGCTGTCCGGCCCCCTGGCGACCTACTTTCTTGCCGGCCTCGGCGCCACGGTGATCAAGATCGAGGAACTCAAGGGCGACTCGGTGCGCGGCTACGCTCCGTTCGCCAATCCCGACGGCACCGTGACCATGACGCGCGAGCATCCCGGCGCGATGTCGCTGCCGGTCCTCAACCGCAATCGCGGCAAGCACAGCATAACGTTGAACCTCAAGGCGCCGGAGGCGATGACCATCTACCGTGCGCTGGTCAGTCGTGCCGATATCGTCGTGGAAAACTATGCCGACGGCACCGCCGACCGCCTGGGCATCGGCTTCGATGCCACACGCGCCGTCAATCCGCGCATCATCTACTGTTCCCTCAACGGCTTCGGTGTCGGCGCCGAGCCGGGGCGCAAGGCGCTGGATGCCGTCATCCAGGCGATGAGCGGGATGATGATGGCGAGCGGGAAGGAGGGCGAACCGCCGGTGCGGATCGGCGTGCCGATCGCCGACGCCGTCGCCCCGTTGTTTGCCGTGATGGGGATCAATGCCGCCGTCTATCGTCGCGAGCGTACGGGGCAAGGCGAGCATATCGACGTCTCCATGCTCGGTGCGCTCACCGCGCTTCTGGCGGTGGAAGACTGGCAGGCCATGAGCGGGCTGGGCATGCCGACCCGTACCGGAAACACGTTGGTGAGAGCGGCGCCCTTCGGCGTCTTCCGCTGCCGGGACGGCCATATCGCGATCGGTGCCGGCGGGCGCGATCATTTCGTCCACAGCCTCTTCCGGCTCATGGACAAGCCCGAGATGGTCGCGGATCCGCGTTACGCCACCACGGCGGCCCGCATCCCGCGTGAGGCCGAGTTGGTGCAGATGGTGAATGCCTGGTGCAACGACCGCGCCGTCGAGGATGTCGAACGGCAGCTGGTGGCGGCCGGCATCTCTGCCGCCAAGGTGCGTGAGCCAGCCGCCGCCCTTGACGATCCTTCGCTCAATGACCGTCGAGACGTCATGGCGGTGACCCACCCTGATTTCGGCGTTCTGCCAGGCCTGAAGACGATCGGGCTGCCGACACGCCTGCGGACGTCGGACTATGGTCACGGTGCGCCGGCGCCGCGGCTCGGCCAGCACAATGAGGCCATCTATCGGGACTGGCTGGGATTCGATGATGCGCGGTTGGCGGCCTGGAAGGCCAAGGGCGTGATCTGAACGCGCTTCAGATCTTCCCGGGCGATCGTGAACACTGGGTGGACGCGACATGACAGAACACTGGAAGCCGCTTTGGCATGCGACGCGGTCGCTACGCGTGCTGGTCGCTGTTGCGCTCGCGTTCGGTCCTGCCGCGGTGGTGGCCGCCGAACCTTTTCCGAGCAAGCCGGTCCGGATCATCGTGAACTCGGCGCCCGGCGCTCTGCTCGATGCCACAACACGACGCGTCGCGCAGAAGATGTGGGACATTCTGGGCCAGCCTGTCGTCGTCGAGAACAAGACCGGTGCGGACGGCTTGCTGGGCATCCGCTTCGTCAGGGGCGTTGCGGCCGACGGATACACGCTGCTCGCCACCGCCAACACCATCGCCCAGCAACCGTCGCTGAAACTTGATCCCGGCTACGACCTTGAAAAGGACTTCGTCGGCGTCGGTCCGATGCTGCGTGCGCCCCTCATCATGGTGGGCGCGCCCAACGGCCGGGACAAGACGCTTGCCGATCTGATTGCCCGCGCGAAAGCCAATCCGGACGCGTTGACGTTTGCCTCCGGCGGAGTCGGCACCACAACCCACATCACGGCCGCGCTGCTGATGAACCAGGCCGGCATCAAGCTGATGCATGTGCCCTACAAAGGCAGTTCGGCGGCGCTGTCCGATCTTCTCACGGGCCGCGTCGACATGATGTTTGACGGGACCAACCTGGCAGGTCCTCTGGTGCAGCAAGGGCGGTTGCGGGCCTTCGGCATCTCGTCGCCCCAGCGTTCAGCGGCCTTCCCGGACATTCCGGCCATCGCGGAGCAGGGACTGCCCAGCTACAGTTTCTATGTCTATCTGGGACTGGTGGCGCCGTCCGGCACGCCCAGGGACGTGGTGCAGCGGCTTTCGCACGCTCTTCGCGCTGCCCTCGCCAGCGAGGATATCGCCGATCGTTTCCGGCGTGAGGGCTATGAAGCGTTCGCGCTCGGGCCGGATGAGTTCACGGACTTCCTCAGGAAAGACGCGGCACGGGCCGCGAAACTAGCCACCGACCTCGGCCTGCCGAAGGAGTGATCCGGCCTACGCCGGCGTCGCGCTCTGCAGCTCCGCGCGCACGCCGGCGGCGGAGTGGGCAATGAGCTGGCGCGCAGCCGTTTCGGCGCCATCGGCATCGCCCAGCCGGACCGCCGTTTCGAGCCGACGCCAGTCGGCAGCCGACTCGCGTCGGCGTTCGGCCCGCAGGAAGCTGGTCGCGCGGCCGCGGATCAGACGCCAGGTGCTCATGTTGGCCAGGTGCGCGTAGAGCTCGGGCAAGCGGCGGTTGCCGCTGGCGCAGATCAGCAGGTTCTGCGCCGCGACCGATCGATCGGAGAATGATTGCGGGTCGACCTCCGGCGCCGCCGCCATGGTTTCCATCTCCGCAACAAGACCGGCCAGCGCCGCGCGCGGCGCATCGGGATCCAACGCGCAGCGGCGAGCGGCGACCGACAACAGGGCGGCGCGGATTTCGAAAAGATCGAACACGTCTTCCTTGGCGAAAGCCGCGACCCGCGCCCCGAAGCGGGGGATCTGCTCGACATACCCGCGCTTGGCCAGGGTGATCAGGGCCTCGCGGACTGTGGCACGGCTGACCGCGTGCTGCTGGGACAGGGCCAGTTCCTTGAGGCGATGACCCGGTTCGATCCGGCCGGCCATGATCTCACCGAGGATCCGCTCCGCCAGCAGTTCCGGCAGCGATTTCGCAGCTTTGCCAAGGGGTAAGGGGGCGTCCGCGGTCGGGCTGGGGACGGTCACTGTCATCGCTGGGGTGGCACTCAAGGGGTCTGCACACTGGCAGACCTCTCCGTGACCGTCCAATCCATTATTGTCAGACACCCGACAATCGGGTTAAACGACGATGGACAAGCAGGAGGAAACGAATGGCGTCGCTCGACATCAGGCCGTTGGGTTATGCGCTGGGCGCACAGGTTACGGGCGTCGATTTGCGTCGGTCGCTCGATAGCGCAACGCGACAGGCGATCAACGACGCCTGGTTGCAGCACCTGGTGCTGGTGTTTCCGGACCAGGACCTGTCGACCGCGGAGCAGATCGCGTTCTCGCGGAATTTCGGCGAGTTGGACGATCACGCCTTCCAGCCGCGCTACACCCATCCGGATCACCGCGAGATCCTGCTCGTCACCAACAAGCCGATCGACGGCAAGCCCTCCGACACCCGCAACACCGGCCGCAACTGGCATACCGACCTCACGTTCACGCAGCGGCCGGCCAAGGGCGCGCTGTTGCTGTGTCGCGAGAAGCCGCCGGTCGGCGGCGACACGATGTGGGCCAACATGTATCTGGCCTACGAGACGCTGACACCGCGCATGCGGCAGTTCATCGACGACCTCGAGGCCATCCATGATGCCTCGCTGGTCAAGGGGTTGGAGCAGCGCGATCCGGAGAAGGTCGCCGAGTTGAAGCGCCTCAACCCGCCGGTGGTGCACCCCCTGGTGCGGGTGCATCCGGAAACCGGCCGCCAGTCGCTGCTGGTCGGCCAGCGCATCCGTGGCCTCATCGGGCTCTCCGACGCCGAGAGCGCCGCGGTGCTCGGCTTCCTCAACGAGCACGCGCAGTCGCCCGAGTTCGTCTACCGCCACCGTTGGAGCGTGAACGACCTGGTGATGTGGGACAATCGCTGTACGCAGCATATCGCCCTGCCGGATTTCGACCAGAGGCAGCCGCGCCTCATGCTGCGCTGCTCGCTCAAGGGGGAGGCGACAGGGCGTGTGCTGGAAACCGCGACATCGGCGATCAGCGATCGCGAGGCCTTGATGCAGTCGCTGGCCGCGGTCGCTTGAGCAAATACAACGACAGGGGAGGACCATGATGATCACCAGGCGCCGACTGACACGCGGCATGATCGCTGCGGCACCGGCCATCGCCGGCATGTCGCGGGCACGCGCAACGCCGTCGTTTCCGACGCGCCAGGTCCGCATCATTGCGCCCTTTGCGCCGGGTGCTGCGACGGATACGTGCGCCCGGATCATTGCGCAGCGTCTGGGCGAGCGATGGGGCCAGCCCGTTGTCGTCGAGAACCGCATCGGCGCCAGCGGCACGATCGGTGCGTCGGCCGTCGCCCGCGCCGAACCTGATGGACACACGCTGCTGCTGGGGACGGTCGGCACCAATGCCACCAACGCCAGCCTGATCCCCAACATGCCGTACGACACGCTCAACGATTTTGCACCGGTGACGTTGTTCGCCGTCGTGTCGATGCTGGTCGTCGTGCACCCCAGTCAGCCGATCCATTCGATCGCCGATCTCGTCGCGCTGGCGCGCAAGGCGCCTGGCGGCCTGAACTGCGGAACGGCCGGCGTCGGCTCCTCGCCGCATCTGGCGGCACTGCTGTTCGAAAGCCTGGGCAAGGTGAAGTTCGAGCATGTCGCCTATGCTGGCGTCGCGCCGATGATCCCGGACTTGCTGCAGAACCGGGTCAACGTGTCCCTTGGCGATGCCAGCTCGTTCCTGCCGCACGTGCGCAGCGGCGCCCTGCGGGCGATCGGCGTGACCACGGCGACACGGTTCGCCGGGCTGCCCGATGTGCCGACGGTTGCCGAGGCCGGTGTCGCCAGCTACGACGCCGCGGCGTGGTATGGCGTGCTGGCGCCGGCGAAAACGCCGCCGCAGATCGTGACCCAACTCAATCACGAGATCGCCGCCATCGCCCGCATGCCGGCGGTGAAACAACAGCTCGAGCCGTTGGCCGCGACCACCGTGGGAAATACACCCGATGCGTTTGCCGCTTTCATCCACGCCGAGTACAAGCGATGGGGGCAGCTGATCCGTGACGCCGGCGTGCAGGTGACGCAGAAGAGCTGATGCGTGCGCGGCGGCCTGGTGCGTCGCTGCTGCGTAATCCTGCACAGCGAAATGATGGCGCACGCCGCGCACCTGTAAAACCGCCATGCCCGGTCGTTTCAGGGCGGTTTTTGGCGTGACTCACGCCGGTATCGGCGGAACACTTCCATGACCCGACACATGATCAACGATCGGGATGGAGGAAACATGCAGTTCGGCTATTTCACCATGCCATCGCACCCGCCGGAACGGTCGTTGAAGGCCGGCCATGAGTGGGATCTGCAGGTTATCCGCTGGCTCGACGAACTGGGCTTCAGCGAGTGCTGGATCGGCGAGCACCACACCGCGCCCTGGGAGCCGCATCCGGCACCGGATCTGCTGGTGGCGCAGGGCCTGCTGCAGACCAAGAACATCAGGCTGGGGCCCGGCGGCTTCCTGCTGCCGTATCACCATCCCGCCGAGCTCGCCAATCGTGTCGCGATGCTCGATCACATTTCCGGTGGTCGACTGAACTTCGGCGTCGCCGCCAGCGGCCTGCCCAGCGACTGGGCGATGTTCAATGTCGACGGCATGTCGGGCGTGAACCGCGAGATGACCCGCGAGGCACTCGACATCATCCTGAAGCTCTGGGCCTCGACCGAGCCGTTCGACTACAAGGGCAAGTACTGGCACGTGACGGCACCCGACACGATGTTCGGCTTCCTGAAGCCGCACATCCGGCCGCTGCAGACACCGCATCCGCCGATCGGCGTCGCCGGACTGAGCAAGGGATCGGACACGCTGAAGCTCGCCGGCGAGCGCGGCTTCATCCCGATGAGTCTGAACCTCAACCCGGCCTATGTCGGCAGTCACTGGGAGTCGGTCGAGATCGGCGCCGCCAAGGCCGGTCGCACGCCCGATCGCAACGAATGGCGCATGGTGCGCGAGGTCTTCGTTGCCGATACCGACGCAGAGGCGATGAAACTGTCCGCCGGCGCCATGATGGGCCGCATGATGCGGGAGTACTTCCTGCCGCTGCTGGGCAATTTCGGGTTCCTCGAATACCTGAAGCACAAGCCTGACGTGGCCGATTCCGACGTCACCCCGGAATACTGCGCGCAGCACAATTGGATCATCGGCTCGCCGGCGACCGTCGCGCGCAAGATCGAGCAGATCTACGACGAGGTGGGCGGCTTCGGCTGTCTGCTGGTGTTCGGCTTCGACTACACCGAGAATCCGCAGGCCTGGCGCCGGTCCCTGGAACTGCTGTCCAAGGACGTCCTGCCCAAGGTCCAGCATCTCAAGCCCAAGCGGCCAACGGCGCGCGCGGCGGAATAAGATCCGCCCGCAAGCGTCTCAGATCGTCGGCGTCGGCCAGGGTCGACGCCGTTTTCTTGTGCAATCGGCCGGATGCGCGGTGAAATCCGCAACTTCTTCCGTTCTTCCATTATTTTCGACGAACCTTCCAACGCCTCTTCACACGATCCACGCGTAGTGGCCGTCCCGCGGCATGAAGGCCGCAATCCGGGTGCCGGGCGGCTGTGAAGCCGCGGCGCGCCGCCGCTGGGTCGGGAGTAGAGGGCGATGGCTGACCAAACTGTGGATGCAAGCGATGTGGGCGACCAGCTGCCACAACATCTGCCGGCGCTGCGACGCTATGCTCGGGCCCTGACGGGCGATGCGACGGCTGCCGACGATCTGGTGCAGGACTGCGCCGAGCGGGCGCTGTCGCGGGCCCATCTCTGGCGCCAGCCGGGCAATCTGCGCGCCTGGCTTTTCACCATCATGCACAACCTCCATGCCAACAATTGCCGGCGCTGGGCCTCGCGCCCGCGGCTGACGGCGGTCGAGGACGTGCCCGAGCCGTCATGGCCGGCCGGGCAGATCGAGCGACTGGCGGCCAACCAGACCTTGGCGGCGATGCGTCAGCTCTCGGTGGATCATCGCGAGGTGCTGATCCTGATCGCGATCGAAGGCATGGCCTACGCCGAGGCGGCCGAGGTTCTGGGCGTGCCGCCCGGCACAGTGATGTCCCGTCTGTCGCGGGCCCGTGATCACCTGCGCCGCCTGACCGGCGAGGAACCCGCCGTACGGACAGCCAAGACCAACGCGGCCTGATCCGTGGCTGCATCATTAAGAGGCGGTTGCTCTGGAAAATATAATCATATATGTTTATATAATTATATCGATATTGCAACATGGCGCTGGGCGCACCAGCCCGCAATCGCTGCGACGAAAGGTAGACAAGATGACCAGCCCAGACATGAAACCGACACGCCGGTTTCTGATGGCGGCGATGGCGAGCCTGGTGGCCTGTCCACCGCTATCGGCGTCGGCTCAAGCCGATGTGGCACGCATCGTCGTGCCGTTTCCGCCGGGTGGTCCGGCCGACACGATGGTTCGTCTGCTGATTGATGCCGGCCTGGGTGAGGGCTATGGCCGCACATTGATCATCGACAACAAGCCTGGCGCCGGCGGCTTGATTGGCACGCAGGCGGTGGCGCGTGCGCCGGCCGACGGCGGTACCTTTTTGCTGACCCCGACGTTTTTCCTGCAGAACGCCATCATCCATCAGAAACCGGGCTATGATCCGTTCAGGGACTTCGTGGCCGTGTCGGGGGTCGGCACAACGTTCGCGGTGTTTGCGGTCAACGCCGACCACCCGGCCACCACCCTGGCTGAATTCGTTGCCCATGCGCGCCAGCAGCCTGCAGCGGTCTCTTACGCATCGGCGGGAACCGGCACGGCGACTCATTTGGCGGGTTTCACTCTGGGCAAGATCGCGGCGTTGAACCTCAATCACGTTCCCTACAAGGGTGAGGCGCCCGCGGTGCAGGATCTGCTGGGCGGTCACGTCGCCTGCGGCTTTTTTGCCATCGCATCCGTGCAGCCGCATGTCGCCAGCGGGCGCTTGCGGATCCTTGCTGTCGCCCAGCCGCAACGCATGCCCGACATCCCCGGTGTGCCGACGATGGGCGAGGTGGGGCTCGATCATCCCGTGTTCCACACGGTGGGGTGGTTCGGCTTGTTTGCGCCGACCGGTACGCCGCCGGCCATGGTCCGTCGGATGGCCGCGACGATGGCCGACGTGCTCAAAAAGCCGGCGCTGATTCGCCGGCTTGGTGACTACGGCATGCAGCCATGGTCGACGACATCGGATGACTTCGCGGCGATGCTTCGGCGCGACGATCAGGTCTGGCGGGATGTCATTGCAGCGGCCGGCGTGAAGGCGGGCGTCGAGTGACACGCATTGCATGTCGGCGGAAGCTGGGATTAAGTGGCCGCGGCCGCATGAATGGGACCCGATCGCGACATGAAAGCGCCAGCGCCGGACGCAGGCGATGCATCGCCACGAAAACAGAGCGAGTCGCAGCCGGCGAGCGAGCGGATCGCGTTCGACGCGAATGTTCCGATGCACTACCAGATCTACGCCCAGCTGCGGGCCGAGATCAAAGATGGACTGTGGATCGGTCACCGCGATTTCCCCGGTGAAATCGAGCTCGCCGACCGGTTCGATGTCAGCGTCATCACCTCGCGCAAAGCGCTGGAGCGTCTGGCTGCCGAAGGCTGGATCGATCGCGGGCGTGGCCGGCGTACCATCGCGGTGGCCCGGCCCGAGACGCCGCCGCTGAAGGTGCCGGTCGAGACGTTTCCGACCGGCCGCCTGCGGCCCTTCACCTACAGGGTGCTGTCGCGGAAGATCGGCACCGCGCCGGCGGAGGCATGCCAGGCGCTGGGTACGCCGCCCGGCTCGGATCTTTGGCTGTGTAGCCGTCTGCGCAGCTTTGAAGGGCGTCGCCACAGCGTCACGCTCAACGTGCAACATGCTGCTGTCGGCGAGCGACACTCGTTGTCGAGCCTGCGCCAGATGCCGATGCCGATCATCTTGCGCCAGGCCGGATATCGTTTGGCGCGCCTGACACGCCGCGTTGCCGTGAGCATGCCGACGCCGCACGTGGCCGCCCATCTCGGCATCACGCTCAACGATCCGACCTTGGTGTTCACGTTCACCATTGGCGATGACAAGGACGCGGTGATCGAATGGGTGCGGATCTACGTGCACCCGAACGAGCCGAACCCGTGTGAAACGATGAACCTGGAAACCGGCAGCTGGCAGACCGACGTCGCCATGTGACATCCGATCCCGGGAATGGCCGGCTGTACGCGGTGTTCGCTGCAGCAGACTTACCGTTGTCGGAGATTCACATGGCGATGATGCCCAGCCTTCTGCTGGGAGCTTCCCTCAGTCTGCTCGGGATCGTGACAGGCATCCATGTCAGCGTCCTGTTGCACGACCATCGGATCGGCGAACTGCGGCCCAATCACTACGTGGCGATGCATCAGATGCGTGATCGCACGTTCCGTCGCGTCATGCCGGGGCTATGGATGATGACCTGGCTTCTCGTGATGGTCTGCACGATCCTGCTGTTCGCGCCAGGCACCGCCCGCACGCTTGGCGGCATCAGCGCGCTGACGCTGTTGGTCGACATGGCGCTGACGGTGACGCGTCAGATGCCGCTCAATGACCAGATCCAGAAATGGACGATCACCACCATTCCTGCCGACTGGTCACGGGTGCGCGATCGGTGGGCAACGCATCATCACCTGCGCACCGCTCTGGCGATCGTGGCCTACGCCTGCTTCATCAGCGCGGCGCTCGTCTGGCTCGGTCGCGAATAGATGTGGTGTTATGGTGGCGATCGAACGCCATGAGGTCTGCGCCATGGACACCGCGACACCGACGACCACGCGTTATGACCACCTGATCGACGTAATCCGTCGCCGCCGCAGCGTGCGTCGGTTCGAAAAGGGCAAGACCGTTCCGCGCGAGACGCTGCAGCAGATTGCCGAGGCCGGCCGCTGGGCACCGACGGGCGCCAACGCCCAGTGTTGGGATCTGATCATCGTTGATGAACCCGAGGTCAAGCAGCAGGTGCTGGATGTCTTTCTGCGCCAGTCGCAGCGTCTGGTCGATCACGCCAAGGGATTCCCGGCCGTGAAGAAGACGTACCTGGCCAACACCGTGGCGATCTTTGTCGTGCTCGGCGACCCGCGCTGGAAGGCGTGCTTTCCGCAGGCCACCAGCACTGCGTGGGAGCGCGAATATGCCGAGAACAACGAGCGCATCTACCTCGCCTCCATCGGCGCCGTCGTGCAGAACATCCAGCTGGCGGTGACGGCCTGCGGCCTGACGTCGGCATGGCTTTCCGGCGGTGCTGAGGACACGACCAACCGCGAGTTGGCGTCCGTGCTGGGCTATCCGGCGCCGCTCGAGGCGATTGGCACGATCCCGGTCGGCTATCCCGAGAAGGACGTCGGATCGCGCTATCGCCGGCCGCTTGATCAGCTGGTGCACTGGAATGGCTACCAGCGCCGCCAGCAGCGGCCCGACGCCATGCTCGACTACTATGTCGAGGATCTGCGCCCGTTCGCCATGTATCGCGGGCACGAGAGCATGCTGAACTGGGACGACGCCGATGAAAAGCTGGGACGGTGGAAGGCGGCGTTCACCGGCGCGACGCCGGGCGAGGGGTAACGTCCTCCCCCAACGAACGTTGGGGGAGGGACACTCTCTCACAGCCCTTTCGCCGCCTCCAGCACCGCCTCGACATGGCCCGGTACTTTCACCTTGCGCCAGACCTTGCGGACGGTGCCGGTCTTGTCGATCAGGAAGGTGGCGCGGTCGATGCCCATGTACTTGCGGCCGTACAGGCTCTTCTCGATCCAGGTGCCGTACTTCTCGCAGATCTTGCCATCGGTGTCGGATACCAGCGTGAAGGGCAGGTCGTACTTGGCCTTGAACTTGTCGTGACGCTCGACGCTGTCTTTGGAGACGCCGATCACCGTCGCCTTGGCCTTGGAGAAGTCGGGCAGGTTGTCGCGAAACCCGCAGGCTTCTTTGGTGCAGCCGCTGGTGTCGTCCTTGGGATAGAAATACAGGATCACGGCCTTGCCTTGCAGGTCCGACAGCTTCAGCTTGCCGCCGCCGTCGGTCGCCGCGGTGAAATCCGGCGCCTTTTTGCCTTCCACGACGCTCATGCCTTGTCCTCCGCTGGTGCCGGCGCGGGCAGCGCCGCCGCCGGTTTTTCGATGATCGCGACGAAGACGTCATACGCCATTTCGGCGGCCAGGATCACCTGTCGCTTGAGGTCCTCGATGCGGGCCACGCCGTCGACCTTGACCAGCAACTGGCGCAGACCCTCCGGCGCTTTGGCCTCGTCGAAGTCAGCCTCCGAGCCGTCGATCGCCAGGCGCATCAGGCCCTGCAGGTCGGTGAACAGCCGGTAGGCACGCGACAGGCGGTCCGCGTGGTCGACGGCGACGAGGTCGGCCTGCTCCAACTGTGCCAGCGCTTGCAGCGGGTCTGGGCGCAGGATGCCGGGGTGTGCCGCAGCGTGGCGCAGGCAGAGATACTGCACGACGAAGTCGACGTCGAACAGGCCGCCGCGGATCAGCTTGAAGTCCCACGGACCCTTGGGCGGCCGGTGCGTGGCGACGCGGGCCCGCATGTCGGCGACGTCGCGCAGCAGTTTGTCGGCATCGCGCGGCCGACGAAGGGTGCCTTCAATCGCAGTCGCGACGCGCTCGCGAATCGCGGGCGAGCCGGCGATCACGCGGGCACGGCACAGCGCCATGTGCTCCCAGGTCCAGGCCTGGGTGGCCTGGTAGGCGTCGAAGGCGGCCAGCGAACAGGCGATGGGCCCTGAATTGCCGGACGGCCGCAAGCGCATGTCGACTTCGTACAGGGCGCCGTCATTGGTCTGCACCGTGAGCGCATTGAGGACGCGTTGACTGAGACGGGTGTAGTACTGGGGCGGTGGCAGTGGCCGCGCGCCGTCGGATTGCTCGAGTCCCTCGGGTATGTCGTAGACGAACATCAGATCGAGATCCGACGTTGCCGTCATCTCGCGACTGCCCAGTTTGCCCATGGCGACCACGGCCATGCGCGGTCCGTCGAAGCCGCCGTGCTGGCGTGCGAACAGTGCCTCGACCCGCGTCGTGAGTTCGGCGACCACCGCTGTCGCGACGTCGCTGTAGGCGCGTGCCGCATCGCGCGGCGTGACGGCGCCGCTCAGCAAATGCACACCGACCTGGAAGCGCCGGTCGTTGGTCCAGCGGCGGGCGAAATCAAGCAGATCCTGTTCATCGCCGGCGCCGTCCAGGATGCGGCCAAGATCAGCCGCGAGGATTTCGGCGTCGGGCAAGGGCGCCAGGAAATCGGCCGACAGGACGCTGTCGAGCAGGATCGGCCGGCGCGCCAGGTGGTTGGCGATGCGCGGCGCGCTGCCCATGATGCGCGCCACCAGGTCGAGCAGCGACGGATTGGACTTGAACAGCGAGAACAGCTGCACGCCGGCCGGCAGATTGGCCAGCAAGGTGTCGAAGCGCAGCAGCGCCTGGTCGGGGTCGACGGTCGCGGCCAGCGCCTTCAGCAGCGCCGGCTTGAGCTCGGTCAGCAATTCGCGCGCGCGTGCCGTCTGGGTGGCGCGATAGCGGCCATGGTGCCACCGGCTGACAATCTGCCAGGCAACAGCAGTCTCGCGGAAGCCGAGGTCGGTCAGCGTCGTCAGCGTCTCCGGATCGGCATCGATGCCGGTGAAGACGAGGCTGCCGGCGCCCGGCGCCGCCAGGCTGGGCGCATCCTCGAACAGGCGTGCATAGTGGCTTTCGACGGTGCGGAAGGTGCGCAACAGGTCGGCCGCGAACGGCTCGCCCCCGGCGTAGCCCATGAAGGTGGCGATGGCAGCCAGGCCGGCCTCGTCGGCGGGCAGGACATGGGTCTGGCGGTCATCGACCATCTGCAGGCGATGCTCGACGCGCCGCAGGAAGCCGTAGCACTCGGCCAACTCGCGCGCGACCTTGTCCTGGATCAGGCCCGCTTCGGCCAGGGCATTGAGGCCACCGACCGTGCCGCGCATCCGCAGCGCCGGGTTGCGGCCGCCATAGATAAGCTGCTGGGTTTGGACGAAGAACTCGATCTCGCGGATGCCGCCACGCCCCAGCTTCACGTTGTGGCCGGCGACTTTGACGGTGCCCGTGCCGCGGTGGGCATCGATCTGGCGCTTGATGGAGTGGATGTCGTGGATGGCGGCGAAGTCGAGATGCTTGCGCCAGACATACGGCCGCAGCATGCGCAGGAAAGCATCGCCGACCTCGATATTGCCGGCGACGGGGCGCGCCTTGATCATCGCGGCGCGTTCCCAGTTCTGTCCGACGCTCTCATAGTAGGTTTCCGCCGCGATGGTCGAGATCGCCAGCGGCGTCGAGCCGGGGTCGGGCCGCAGCCGCAGATCGGTGCGGAAAACGTACCCGTCGGCCGTGATCTCGCTCATGCTGCCGACCAGGGCGCGGGTGGCGCGCACCATTTTGGCACCCAGACCGTCGTCGCCGACCACGGCCGGCAGCTCCCGGTCGTACAACACGATCAGGTCGATGTCGCTGGAGTAGTTCAGTTCCCCGGCCCCGAGCTTGCCCATGCCCAGCACCGTGAGCCCGGCCGCCGCCGCATCGCCGCCGAGCTGCAGCTGGCCCATCGCCTCGAGGTCCAGCAATGCCCGGTCGGTGGCATGGCGCAGCGCCTGCTCGGCAAAATGCGACAGCGTGCCGGTGACCTGGACCAGCTGCCAGACGCCGGCGATGTCGGCCAGCGCCGTGACCAGGGCGACGCGCCGCTTGGCCTGGCGCAGGCTGGTGCGCAGCGACAAGGTGTCGCTGCTGTTGCTCTTCATGCCCTCCAGTGCGACCCCGGTCGCCGCGCTGGGACCTTGGCGCCACAAAAGTGCCGTGAAAACCGGGTCGGATAGCGCCAACTCGGACAAAAACGGGCTGTTGCCAAACAGCGTGTCGAGTAAGGCAGCTCCCTGGCTGTCGGCTTCCATGTCACGCGCAACGCTCGGGTCGGCACAACGCTCGCCGCGTTCGCGCCAGCGCTCGCGGTAGGTTCGTCGGCGCTCGCCGTCATGGGGGCGGGGCAGGGCGGTCGTTGGCCAGGGGAATGTCATCGACAACGCGGACGGTTTATGGTGCGTGGAACGTCGCCACCGTGTGCGCACCTGGGCGCACCGCGTCAAGGTTTCCGTGAGAGTATGATCGCAGTGACTTCAAACCCGGACGAGGCCTGCGCGAAGCATCGTGGCCATGCAAATTGGCCCTGTGAACGCTTCCGGGCTGGTCCGTTGCCGGTCGGCGCGCAGCGATCACCTGGCACCAGGCGGTCGCCGGCATGACGCACGTTCGCTTCGCCTTCCGCCTGTTGCGCTGGATTGGCGCCACCGTGATCGGCGCCGCGGTGATCGCCGTGCTGCTGCTCTGGCGCCTGTCGATGGGGCCGCTCGAGCTGCCGTTCGCGCGCGAATATGCCAGCCGATCGTTCGAGACGTCGGAAGGACGCATGGCGCTGGAGGCGCGCCGGGTATCGCTGGTCTGGGGCGGCTGGCAGGAACCCGTGCAGCTGGTGCTGGGCGACATTGCGGCGACCGACGCCAACGGTGTGCGGGTGGCGAGCGTGCCGGCGGTGGTGATCAATCTCAATCTCCGGGCCCTGGCCGGCGGCGTCCTGCAGCCGACGGAGATCGATATCGACAATGTGCGACTCGACGTTGTGATCAGCCGGGAAGGATTGATCGAAACGTTCCTGCCGCAGGATGAAGAAGCCTCCTCATCCCGCATGCTGCCGGTCCTGCTGGAGCAGCTTTTGCGCGAACCGGATCCGGACCATCCTCTCGGTCAACTGAACCAGGTGCGCATCGGCTCGGCGCGTCTGCGCATCGACGACAAGACCACCGGGTTCGTGTGGGATGCCCCGGCGGCGCGCGGCGTGATGGTGCGCGACCAGGCCGGTGTGCGCATGCAGGGCGCGCTGACGGTGCAGGCGGGGGGCCACAAGGCCGAGTTCCAGCTGTCGGCGCTGTACGGCCGCTCCCGCGAACAGCTCGATATCACCTTGCGTGGTCAGAATCTGCGGCTGTCTGCGTTCGCCACGGCGGCGCCCCAACTGGCGCCGCTGGCGGAGCTCGACCTGCCGATGGAAGGCGTGATCCACGTCACGGCATCCGGCCAGGGCGAAATCCGCAACATCAAGCTCGATCTCTTTGGCGGCGCCGGCCGCGTCGGCATCCCCGGCGTGCTCAGTCCGGCACGCGACGTCGACAAGGTGGCCATGCGCCTGTCCTTCGCGCCGGCCGAGAACCAGGTGCGGGTCGAGGAATTCAGCGTCGGCTTCCATGGCCCAACGGCAACCCTCACCGGTCTGCTGAATCTGAAGGATCGTGCCTTCCAGTTCGAAGGCAAGGCGGCTTTGAAAGACGTGCCGGTGCGGCGGCTGCCGGAATTCTGGCTCGAGCCGTTGGCCAAGGGCGGGCGCGCCTGGACCCTGGCCAATATCAGCGAGGGGACGATCAACGCCATCACGCTCGATTTCGCCGTGTTCGGCAATCTCGATCATCCGGACGATCTGAAGGTCGAGCGATCGCTGGCCGAGATGCGCTACGAGGGTCTCACCGTCCGCTATCTCGATCCGATGCCGCCGTTGCGCGGCGTGTCGGGCACCATGACGTTCGACGGCAAGCTGATGCGTTTCGAGGTCGCCTCGGGCGCCGCCGATGCCATCAAGCTTGTCGGTGCCCGTATCGATGTTCTCGGTCTGGAAGGGGCCGAAAATCACAGCGCGGACATCGAAGTACGGACCCGCGCCGGCGTACCCGACACGATGGCGTTCCTGGCGCACCCCAAGATCGGTCTCGCCAAGGATCTGCTGTTCAATCCCAAGCGCACGGCGGGTGAGGTGTCAACCACGCTGCGCCTCAAGCTGCCGCTGGTGAAAACGGTGCTCATGAGCGAGATCGACTATTCGGCCACCGCCGATATCGAGCGCTTCACGCTGCAGAATGCTGTTTTCGGCATGACGCTGAGCGATGCGACAGCGCGCCTGGAAGTCAATCCGCGCGAAATGAAGGTGACCGGCAGGGGCAAGGTCGAGGGGCAGGTCCTGGACGTCCAGTGGCGTGAACTGTTCGGATCGAAGGTCGCCTTCCGGCGCCGATACGAGGTCAAGGGACCGATCTCGCAGGCCGTGTTGTCCAAGGCCGGCATCGGGACAATGTCGTCCTACATCGCGGGCACCGTGATGCTGGCGCCACTGGTCTACCAGGTGCCGGCGGCGGGCCCCAGTGAACTCACCGTCAAAGCCGACCTCAAGCAGGCCCGCCTCGCCATCCCCGAGATCAAGTGGGAGAAGGCCATTGGTGCTGACGGCCAGGCTACGGTCAGTGCCCGCTTCAGCGGCAGCCCGGTGCCGGCGGCCACCGACTTCGACGTGCGCGCGGCTGATCTGTCCGTCGCCGGCCGTGTCGAGCTGCGCGCGCCCGACAGCCAGTTCGCGCGGGCGACACTCAGCCGTGTCGTGCTGGGCCGCACCAACATCAGCGGCGAACTGCGGCGTACCGACACCGGCTACGCGGTCGACGTCAAGGGGCCGGCACTCGACATCGCGCGCTTCCTCGAAGAGGAAAAGCAAGCGCCGCGCATCGATCCCAACGCGCCGGCCCGGCCGCTGAGCGGGCCGATCGTGGCCGTGACACTCGATGTCGGCCAGGTTCTGCTGAAGCAGGGCGCATTGCCGGCCGTGAAGGGCACAGTGACTCGTCGGGGCGAGCGCACGTTGGCGGCCGACCTGCAGCTCACTGCCGGCACAGCCGGACCGACGCGCGTGACGCTCAAGGCGCAGGGCAATGGCCGGCAACTGGAAGTCAGATCACCGGATGCCGGCGGACTGCTGCGCGCTGCCGGGTGGCTCGACGGTCTGGTGGGCGGTGATCTCGATGTCGTCGGCCAGATCGACGATTCGAAAGCGGATCCACCCATGGCCATCAAGGTGGAGATGAAGAAGTTCCGGATGGCCCAGACGCCCGCCGTCGCCGGTCGGGATGTCGCGACTCTCGACGGCGTCGTCGAACAGCTCAACAAGGCCGGTAATGCCGGCCAGGTGTTCGACAAGCTGGAAGCCCGCGTCGACAAGGCGGGGGACAAGCTGATCATTCGCAACGCACAGACCAGCGGCAACTCGGTCGGCATCACGGCGCAGGGCACATACCTGCTCGACCGCGAGGAGATCTGCCTGGCGGGTGCGGTGACCCCGGCCTATGTGCTCAACGCCTTCCTGTCCAACATTCCGATCATCGGCTGGATCCTGACCGGCGGCGAGGGCCGGGGCGTGTTCGCGATCAACTATACCGTGCGCGGACCCATCGATCAGCCCAAGGGCGAGGTCAATGCCGCGACGGCGATCACCCCGGGCTTCCTGCGGCGCATGATGGAAGGCAGCTGCGGAGTCTCCGGTGCCGCCAACCAGGCCGGCAACCCCGAACCCATTCGTTCGCTGGAAGAGCGCCAGCAAGACCGGATCGGTCAGTGACTCCGGGGCGCATCACTGCGCCAGGATCGAGCCGTCGCAGCGTACCCCGTTCACCACCACATCGGCCTGGCCGAGCTTCACGCCCAGCAGCGTCAGCACCGACTGGAGAACCGAATCGATCGGCGTCAGCGCCGCCGCCAACACGCCGTTGAGCGACGAGAGGATGGCGGGCACACCCAGCCCCAGGCCCAGAACCGACACCGAGAGATCGAGATTGCCCAGCAGGCTGCCGATCAGGGAGCCGGCGATGTTGGTGCTGGAGACCGTCTTCATCGTCAGCGCCTGGATCTCGTCATAGGTGAAATTCACCGTTTGCGGGGTGGGCGAGCCGGAGCGGACGTGGCCCGAACCCGTAATGTTGATGGATCCCAGCAGCAGGTTCACATTCACCAGCGTGGCCCGGCTGACGGTCGGCCGGATCTGGAAGTTCGTCAGGGCCGCCGGGTTGACGGTTCCCAGCCAGGCCTCGGCGACGCTGGGCTGAACCGCGAGCGCGACGCTGGTGTCGGCGGTAGAGTTACCGCAGGCGACGTTGCTGAGTCGTGCCTCGGCCGAAGCGACCTCCAGGTAGAGCGGGATGGAAACCGACGTGATGGACAACAGGCCGGTGCCGCCGACCTGAACGTCGAGGTACACCCGGGTCTGTGCCGTGCGCACGACGGCATCGTTGCCACCCAGGGTAAGCCATGGCGAGGTCACCATGCGCTCGCCGACCACGACCGTGACAACCGTTCGTGCCAGGCCGGGTATCGTGGCGCCGAGGTCGAGTTGGATCTGCCGCTGACCGTTGGCCACCAAGGCCGTCATGTTCGCGAGATCGAGCGCGCCAAGCTTGGCGATGACGCCGGCACCGGGACCTTCGGCGACAGGCTGGTTGCCGTAGGGGCCGTAGCCGATCAGCTGGCCCAGCGTGACGGACGACGTCGTGTTGGCGGCCGCGTCGGCCAGGCGCGTGAGGGCATCGATCAGCTGCTGACCAGGGCCGAGATCGCCGTTGCGCGCCAGTACGGTGAGCGCCGTGTAGACATCGCTCGCCCGCACCACGGTGGCGGCCAACTCGTTGTACGTGCCGGCTTGCAGGTTCAGCTGCGTGGCAAGCGCCCGCGAGAACTTGAAGACGTCGACCTTGGTACCTGCCAGCGCATTATAGTCCATCACCGACAGCGACACGGTTGTCCCCAACGCGCGCGACAGCAGGGCGTTGGCGATGCCGCCGTTGACCGCCGCCAGCCGCGTGCCGATCGAGAACTGCGCCATTTGCGAGTTGACGGCTACCGCCGTGGTGCGCACCTCCGTCGAGTTGCGGCCGAGGATCGCGCTGCCGAAATAGAGCGGTGCACGCGTGGTCATGGTAACCCGTGCGGCATTGGCGGGCGTGGCGCCCGCCGTGAAGCGGCTGGCGACCGGAATGGCGATGTTGGCCGTGTAGGTTCCGGTCTCCACGGTCAGCGCGGCCGGGGTGGGATAGCGGTTGCGAGTCAGCGTATCGACCGCCCGCGGCCGGGCATTGCTCAGCGCCTGGGCGCTGGCCATGGCGGCCAGGTCGACGGCCGCCTGCGCGCGGCGCTTCTCGAAATAGAGACTCCCCAGGTCGACGGCGCAGGCGAGGCAGCCGATCACGACCGTCATGAACGCGGCGGTCATGATCATCACATTGCCTTGCGTGTCATCACGCAGGCGATGGAGGTGGGCGGACAGCAGCCCATACAGGTTCATTTGTATTCCCCTTGTTGATTGATTGACGACGCCGCTCGCGGCGTCACAGTCCCCCACGGCGAACGGTTGATGTTCGTTGAATCGTCGACGACGGCAGCGGCACGATGCCCTGCATCGACCAGATGCCGAGATGCCGCGCGTCGTAGGTCACCCGGATGTCGTACAGGCTGGGGTCGCCGGCCGCGGGCACCACGTTCAAGGTCAGGCGATCCCGCCGCAGCAGCGGATAGGAACCGATGGCCGCATTGACCGTATTGGCGGCGATCTGCTGGCGTTCGGCGGGGGTGATCCCGGCCACGGAGGCGCGGGCAGCCTCGGCGGTCACCTGTTGCACGCTGTGGATCACGGCGAAATACAGGCCGTACGACAGGATGCCGAACAACACCAGGAGCAGGATCGGCGCGACAAGCGCGAACTCGATCATGCTGGCGCCATCCTGCGCGCGGCGGAACGACGTGACGGCGGACAACCAGCGCCGACGTTTCGCCTGGGCGAGTTTATGAGCTGCCGGAAGCCCACAAATCCGGGCCGGCAGTCCTCCACTGCGAATCATTTTTTAGTCTATTGGACGGATGGTTAATTATTTTATGAGACAGCGTCCAAATCTAACAGGCGAGTGCCAAAACCCCAAGAATCGAAGAGTTCAAACTGGACACTGGCGGTTGAGTTGCCGCAGGGGTGCTGCACGTTTGGCACCGGAGGGCGATCCAGCACACCATCCGTGACCCCGCGCGATTTGTGCTATAGGGCCGGTCCTTTCGCGGAAAATGACATGCTGGACAAGACTTACGACCCCAAGGACATCGAGGCCCGACGCTACGCCGAGTGGGAGCAGTCGGGTGCTTTCGAATGCAACCCGGACTCGGGCAAGCCGCCATACTGCATTGTCATTCCGCCACCCAACGTTACCGGCAGCCTGCATCTGGGGCACGCGCTGGATAATACATTGCAGGATGTGCTGATCCGTTGGCGCCGCATGAAGGGCGACGACGTGTTGTGGCAGCCCGGCACCGATCATGCCGGTATCGCCACCCAGATGGTGGTGGCCCGGCAATTGGCCGAGAAGGGCATTGGGCTGGCGTTGGGGCAGGCTGCGAAGGAGGGCAACCAGCAGCTTCTGGACCGCGAGGCGTTCCTGGCCCGCGTCTGGGAGTGGAAGGCCGAGTCAGGCGGCACCATCACGCGCCAGCTGCGGCGGCTGGGCGCCTCGTGCGACTGGCGGCGCGAGCGGTTCACCATGGACGAGGGCCTCTCGCAAGCCGTGCTGAAAGTGTTCGTCGACCTCTACAAGCAAGGCCTGATCTACAAGGACAAGCGGCTGGTCAACTGGGATCCCAAGATGCTGACCGCGATCTCGGATCTCGAGGTCGAGTCGCAGGAGGTCAAGGGCAGCCTCTGGTACATCCGCTATCCGATCGAGGGCGACGAGGGCCGCTTCATCGTCGTGGCCACGACACGGCCGGAGACCATGCTGGGCGATACCGCGATCGCGGTGCATCCCGAGGATCCGACATGGAAGCACCTGATCGGCCGCCATGCCATCCTGCCGGTGGCTGGCCGCAGAATTCCGATCGTGGCGGATGAATACTCCGATCCGGAGAAGGGCTCCGGCGCCGTGAAGATCACGCCGGCGCACGATTTCAACGACTTCGAGGTCGGTCGCCGCCATGCGCTGCGGGCGATCAATGTGCTCGATCGGTCGGCACAGCTGGCGCTCGCCGGCAATGCCGACTTTCTCGAAGGCCTGCCGGCGGACGCGGCCGAGGCGGTGGTCGCGAAGTACGATGGCCTGGATCGCTTCGCGGCACGCAAGAAGCTGGTGGCCGAGCTCGAGGGGCTCGAGCTGATCGAGAAGATCGAGCCGCATACGCACAGCGTGCCGTATGGTGATCGCGGCGGCGTTCCCATTGAGCCGTTCCTGACCGAACAGTGGTACGTGAACGCCAAGGAACTGGCCAAGGCGCCGATCGAGGCTGCGCGCACGGGCGACGTCGCCTTCGTGCCGTCGCATGGCAAGGATGAATTCTTCCGCTGGATGGAGAACATCCAGCCCTGGTGCGTGTCACGCCAGCTGTGGTGGGGTCACCAGATCCCGGCCTGGTACGACGAGCAGGGCAACGTCTTCGTCGAGCTGAACGAGGCCGATGCCCAGGCCGCTGCTCGCGCCAAGCATGGCCGCGATGTGACGCTGACGCGCGATCCCGATGTGCTCGACACCTGGTTCAGCTCGGCGCTGTGGCCGTTCTCGACTTTGGGTTGGCCCGAGCAGACCAAGGAGGTGGCACGCTACTACCCGACAAGCGTGCTGGTGACAGGCTGGGACATCCTGTTCTTCTGGGTCGCCCGCATGATGATGATGGGCATGCACTTCATGAAGGAGGTGCCTTTCCGCACGGTCTACCTGCATGGGCTGATTGTGGACGAGAAGGGCCAGAAGATGTCGAAGTCGAAGGGCAACATCATTGACCCGCTCGATCTCATCGACAAATACGGCGCCGATGCCCTGCGCTTCACGCTGGCGACCATTGCCGTGCAGGGCAGGCCGGGTCAGCCCATGAAAATGGCGCCGGCGCGTGTCGAAGGTTATCGCAACTTCGCGACCAAGCTGTGGAACGCCACCCGCTTCAGCCAGATGAACGGCGTGGCGATTCCGACCGGTTTCGAGCCCACGTCGGCGACGCTGACGGTGAACAAGTGGGTTCTGGGGGAACTGGCGCATTGCGCGGCCACGGTCGACAAGGCGATCGCGGAGTTCCGTTTCAACGACGCGGCCAACGCACTCTACGCATTCGTGTGGGGCACGGTGTGCGACTGGTATGTCGAGTTCACCAAGCCGATCTTCCTGGGTGGCGATGAGGCCGCGATCCGGGAAACGCGTGCCGTCACTGGCGTCGTCCTGCGCGAGACGGTGAAGCTGCTGCACCCGATCATGCCCTTCATCACCGAGGAGATCTGGGACAAGCTCGGTCACCGCGCCGAACAGGGCGCGTTGATCGGACAGGCGTGGCCGGACCGGTTGCCGTCACCGGACCAGGCGGCGGGCGACGAGATGGAGTGGTTGGTGAAGCTCATCACCGACGTCCGCTCGGCGCGCGCCGAGGTGAATGTGCCGGCCGGCGCCAAGCTGAAGCTGATTGTGCGCGATGCCAGCGCCGCGACCCGCGCGCGACTGGCGACGCACCGCAACGCGATCGAGCGGCTGGCCCGCGTCGATGGTGTCGAGATCGATGGCTCTGTGCCGTCGGGCGTTCTGCAACTGGTGGTCGGCGAGGCGACTTACGCGCTGCCGGTGGCCGACGTCATCGATCTCAAGGCCGAACGGCTGCGGCTCGAGAAGGAGATACGCAAGCTCGAGGGCGAGGTCACCAAGATCGATGCCAAGCTGGGCAATGCTCAGTTCCTTGCCAAGGCACCGGAAGAGGTCGTCGAAGAGCAGCGCGAGCGCCGCGCGGAGGCGCTGTCCACCATCGCGCGTCTCAAGCAGGCATTGACGCACCTGACCGCCTAGTATCCGGACAGCTGTCATCCCGAGCGCAGCGAGGGATCTTCTGCAAGTGATGCACGGGTGCGCCTGCATCGAAAGATCCCTCGCTGCGGTGCCGTTCGCCTCGAGTCCGTTTCGAGGCGAACCAGGACGGCCGCTGCGCGCATCCAATTGTTCGCCTTTGGCCACCGCTAACCTGTAGCGATGCCGCAAGCGCCGCCTACGATGCCTGCAACACAGGCGCATGGCGGACACCCCAGTGTTTAATTCCGGCGGTGCCGCGTTCGGGAGGGGACTCATGGCATCGACGGTTTCGCGGGAATGTGACGTGGCCGTTGTCGGGGCGGGACTGTCCGGTCTCACCGCGGCACGGCGGCTTGCTGGCCGCGGCAAGAAGGTCATCGTTCTGGAGGCACGCAATCGCGTGGGTGGGCGCACCGAGAGTGTGCGGCTGGGCAACGGCGCGGTGGGCGACCTGGGGGCCGCCTTCCTGGGCGGTCCGCACCACAAGCTGATGGCGCTGGTTGCCGAACTCGGTCTTGCCATGGACAAGCACCCGGGGCTGGGCGATTCCATGGCCTGGATCGGCGGCAAGGCGGTGCGCTACGCGAGCTACGATGCAAACCTCGATGACGAGGCCGAGGCGGATATCGCTCAGGGACTCGAGCGCCTCGATGCCATCGGCAAGTCGATGGACCTGACGGCACCGTGGCAACATCCCGACGCCGAGACGCTCGACCGGATCAACTTCGCGGAATGGATCGAGCGTACGCTGCACACCGAGGGCGGCAGGCGGGTCTTCAACAAGATGGTGACGGCGATCCTGGGTGTGGCTTCCAGCGAGATGTCGGCGCTGCACGTAGCCTGGTTCTACGGCACGACCGACAGCTTCGCGACCGCGATCACGAACCGCGACGGTGGCTGGGACTATTCGCTGCGCGATGGCGCTCAGGAAATGTCCAATGCCATGGCTCGGGCGCTGGGCGATCGGGTGATCCTGGGCAAACCTGTTCATCGGATCGAACATGACGGCGCCGTCGTGCGGATTTTCGCCGACGATGTGCTGGTGCGCGCCAAACGGGTGATCGTGGCATTGCCCCTTCATCTGACGGGGCGCATTCGCTATGTGCCGCCAATGCCGGCGGCCCGGGATGCGATCGTTCAACGGGCAGCCCTGCCGACGTTGAGCCGGGCCCTTGTCCGCTACGAAACTCCGTTCTGGCGTCAGGAAGGCCTGAGCGGCACGGCGCTGACCGATCATCTGGCGCCGCTGCTGGTCGTCGACAATTCGCCGGCGGACGGGACGTGCGGCGTGTTGGCGGCCTACAGCGACGGCGCGGCCGGTCGCCAGGCCTGGAAACTGACGCCCAAGGCGCGGGAAAAGCAGACCATCGACATCCTGGTACGTGCCTTTGGCCCGGCTGCGGCCCGCTACCTGGAGTACGTCGAACGAAACTGGAGCGATGAAGAATTCACGCGTGGCGGCGCCACGCCCATGTTCGGGCCCGGTGTCTGGACGTCGTTCGGCCCTGCGTTCGCGGCGCCGGTCGGCCATATCTTCTGGGCCGGCGCCGATACGGCCACGTGCTGGAACAGTTTCCTCGAAGGCGCGGTGCAGGCCGCCGACCGCGCCGTCGATGAAGTGCTGGCGTCTCTCGCGTAGAACCGTCTGCTTGCAATCGTCAATCCGCGGTCACGACATGATGGTCGGCGTCGAAATAGCGGCTGGGCGGCGTACCCAGCGCGCGCTTGAACATGGCGGCGAACGCCGACGGTGAATCGTAGCCGAGGTCGAGCGCGATGCGCGTGATCGGCTGACCCTCGGCCAGACGTGCCATGGCAGCCAGCAGGCGTGCCTGCTGGCGCCAGTCGGCGAAATTCAGCCCGGTCTCCTTGTGGAAGAGCCGGGCCAGCGTGCGGGCACTGGCGCCGGCCTCGCGCGCCCAGTCGTCCAGTGTCCGGGCATCGCCGGGCTCGGCCTGCAGGCGCTGGCATAGGCCCAGCAGCCGGGCATCGGTCGGCATGGGCAGGTCGAGTGCCAGCGAGGGCAGGGCAGCGATTTCGTCGAGGATGAGGGCCATGACATGGCCGGCGGCACCGCGCTCGTCGTAGAGCAGGGGCAGCGCGCAGGCGCGCAGGATCAACTCGCGCAGCAGCGGTGAGACGGCAATGACGCGGATCGCCGCCGGCAGCCGCCCGAGTTCGGCGTCGGCGCGCACGTAGAGCGTGCGCATGGAGACGGGACCCGCCATGCGGATCTCGTGCACGGTGCCGGCCGGCATCCACAACGCCCGCTGCGGCGGCACGACCCAGGCGCCTTGTGCCGTCGAGATGGTCATGACGCCACGGGCAGCGAAAATCAGCTGTGCCCGTTCGTGCCTGTGCGGCGTGATGTGGTTGCCGTCAGCGAACTCCTTGGCCATCGCGGCGACCGGCCGCGGCACTTGTTGGTAGTCCAGGGGGTTGGTGGATCGGTTGGCGCCATCCCGGCGCGCTCCGCCAGGACGGAGGACCGGCTGTTCTTCTGCTGTCGCGCGCTGCGTCATGCGGTCAGGCCTGATTTGTCCGATTCGCGACAATCATTGTCATTTTGCAGAATGCCCGACAAGCCGGTGCGGTCTACAGTCCGTTGCGAACGAGTTGCGGCAATCCTCAGGTCGCGACCGGAGGAGGGTATGAAGAACACCAGTCCCACTGCGCTGTTGCTCAATCTCGGCCACGCCATGGACCATTGGGTCCTGGTGATCTTCCTCTACACGGTGAGCGTGCTCGCCGGCGTCTGGGGCACCGACTGGCGCGAGCTGACGCCCTATGCCTTCGGCGCGTCGTTCATGTTCGGCGCCGGCTCGCTCGTGTCGGGCAAACTGGGCGACCAGTGGGGCCGGCGCAGCATGATGATCATCTTCTTCGCCGGTCTGGGCGTATCCAGCCTGCTGATCGCGCTGTGCCAGGACAAATGGCAGATCGGCGTGGCGCTGACGCTGATGGGTGCCTTCGCCTCGATCTACCATCCCGTCGGCATCCCGATGCTGGTTCAGAAGGCGGAGAAGCCCGGCTTCACGATCGGGGTCAATGGCCTGGTCGGGAACCTCGGTGTCGCGCTGGGTGCCAGCGTATCGGTGTGGCTCGCGACACGCTTCGGCTGGCAGACGGCCTATATCGTACCCGGCATCATCTGCCTGCTGGCGGCAGTTGCGTTCGCCGTCGTGGTGCCGCGTGAGGAAGAGGCGCCGGCGCGACGCAAGCAGAAGCTGCTGGATCTGCCGCCGTCGGTGATGGCGCGCGTGTTCCTGATCATGACCATCACCGCCGTCACCGGCAGCATCGTGTTCAACTTCACCACCAACGGCAACGGCGAGTTCCTCAAGGCCGGCGTCAAGGAGCTGGCGGACAACCCGCTGGCGCTCAGCATCGCGCTGCTGGTCGTCTTCGCGGTCGCGTCGCTGGCGCAGCTCGTGGTGGGCGCCCTGATCGATCGCTATCCGCTGAAATGGATCTACCTGCCGATCGTGCTCTGCCAGATCCCGCTGTTCCTGTTGGCGGCCTATGCCACCGGCTGGGCACTGCTGGCGACCGTCGTCGCCTTCATGGTGTTCGTCTTCGGCGCCATCCCGTTCACCGACGCCATGATCGTGCGTTACATCGACGACCGGCTGCGCTCGCGCGTCACCGGCGTGCGTTTGGCGATCGGCTTCGGCATCAGTTCGATCGTCGTCGCCCTGATCGGCCCATCGGTGAAAGCGGCCGGCTTTCCCACATTGCTGATGATGCTGGCCGGCGTCGCCGCGGTGGCGCTGGTGGCGTTGTCATTCCTGCCTGACGAGCGGGCTGTCACGCAGGCCCTGGCGCCCAAGCCGGCGGAGTAGGGCGCGGTCATGAACGTCATCGCCGATCCCGCACTGCAGGCCCTGCTCAGCGATCTGCAGGCGCAGAGCGCCGCGCAGGAGGCGGAAACCACCCGGTACTTCGCCGAGCGGGCGAAGAAGGGTGACCTTTCCTGGGACGGGCTGGACGAGGGCGCCAACCGCTTCATGGCCGACAAGATGGTCGCGCTCGAGCCCGCCAAGGCAGAGTTCTGCTGGCTCCTGTGTCGCGCACTGCGGGCCCGGCGGGTGGTGGAGGTGGGAACCTCCTTCGGCGTTTCGACTCTCTATCTGGCCGATGCCGTCAGGGCGAACGGTGGCGGTACCGTCATCGGCACAGAGTACGAGCCCGCCAAGGCGGCGGCAGCACGCGCCCATTTCGATGCTGCCGGACTGTCGCCGTTCATCGACCTGCGCGAGGGTGATCTGCGCCAAACCCTGAAGGTCATCGATGGGCCGGTGGACTTCGTCCTCATGGACATCTGGACCGAGATGGCACGCCCCGCCGTGGAACTCGTTGCGCCGCACCTGCGCCCGGGAGCCACGATCGTCACCGACAACACCGCCCAGTTCCGCCACGCCTATCGCCACTTCTTCGAGTTCGTGGAGGACCCGAAGAACGGTTTCACGACGCAAACCCTGCCGTTTCAGGGCGGGCTGGAAGTCACGGTGAAGATCTAGACGGGAATCAGCCGTCGACCAGCGCGTCGACCTCGTCGGCGTCGCTGCGGAACGCGAACGACGCGGCCGCCGGATCGGGCGCCGAAATCCGCCAGAACTTGTACCAGTACTCGGCGTGGTTGTTGTTGCCGACCGGTACCGCCATCGGCAGCAGCAGCAGCGCGGCCCGTGCCAGATAAAGCGCGAACTGGTCGTTACGCTCCAGCAGGCCGGCCAGGATGTGTCCGTCCGGAAAAGCGGCGCCGCGTCCACCAGGCGCCCACTCGGGCAGCGACAGGGCGCAGCGGACAAGACCCGGCCATCCCAAGCCGGCAAGGTCACCCAACCGGTGCACGGTGCGATCGGCGGAGGCCCGCGTCAGGCGGATCAGCGTGTCCTTGGCGCGATGAGCCTCGAACGGTATCAGGCCGCGGCCTGGGCCGGTGCCGTCATCGACCTGTCCGCCGCCCTGACGACGAAAGCGCAACTTGCTGCCGTTCCATGCCATGTGCAGCAGCAGGCGGGCCATGTTTTCGCGGGCCGCCAGCGGCCGGTCGCCGTGCAGATCCCCAACGCAGGCGCGCGCCATGGACAGGAAACGCCGGGCGCGTTGTGCGTCAGGGGCGTTCGTGTCCACGTTGCCCGTCGGCGCCAGCGGCGGCGGCAGCGTCGTCAGCGACGGCATGGGCCGGGCTAGAAACTCGGCCAGCGATACACTGCGGATAGCGACGCGGGCATTGAGGGAATCGACCAGGGCGCCCCATGAAACCTGCGGCGCCCATCCAGGTGCGGCGCTCGCCACAGGACGTCGCGTGGCACGTTTGGCCTTGGCCTTGGGCTTGGCCGCTGTCGCCGGGCGTCGTGTCGCCGGTTTTGGTGCTGGCCGTGTTGCCTTCTTGGCTGCGCGTTGCTGCTTGGTCGGCGGTGCCTTCGCGCGGGCAGCCTTGCTGCCGCTGCGCGCCGCTTTCTTCACGGCAGTTTTCCTGATCTTCTTCGTGGTCATGCCGACCCCCCAACCTTCCCCTGGCCGGTCTCGGGCGCGCAAAGTGCCGCAAAGTCCGGTGCTGAGTCTAGCATGGTGCATGCCGCTGGTGAGCAACTGCTTGGGGAGCTTGCATGACTGTTCAAGGTGAAACCACCAGCATCGCATCGGCGCTCATCGCCATCGACTGGGGGACCAGTGCGCTGCGGGGATGGTTGCTGTCGCATGACGGACAGGTGCTCGATCGGCGCGCCAGCGCGCACGGCATCATGGCGGTACCCGGCGGCGACTTTGACACGGTCTACCGTGCATTTACGGCCGATTGGCGGACAACACGGCCAAATTTGCCGGCTTTGGCCGCCGGCATGATCGGCAGCCGTCAAGGGTGGGTCGAGGCACCTTACGTAGCGTGCCCGGCCGATTTCGCCGATCTGGCGGGTCGTTGTGTCCTGGCCGGGGCGCGCGACGCATCCCTCAGCATCGTGCCGGGCCTGTCATGGCAGGCGCCTGACGCCATGACCGATGTCATGCGCGGCGAAGAGACGCAGCTCCTCGGTGCGCTGGCCGACGGCGAGCGGGATGGCCTGTTCATTCTGCCCGGCACCCACAGCAAGTGGGCGCGGGTCGAGGCTGGTCGTGTCGTCGCCTTCGCGACCTATATGACCGGTGAATTGTTCGCCGTTCTGCGGGCCCATTCGATCCTGGGACGCATGATGGCAGCCGATGGCGCCATGACGCACGATGCTGCGGCGTTTGCTCATGGCGCACGCGATGGTCTGAGCGGCGGCGGCGAATTGCTGCGCCGACTGTTCGGGGTACGCACGCAAGGACTGTTCGGCGCGTTGACGTCGGATGCGGCCCCCAGCTTCCTGTCCGGATTGCTGATCGGCGCCGAAGTGGCGGCAGCGCGAGCGGCCGGCAAGATCGGGCATGACGCCTCGAGGGTCGTCCTGATCGGCGAAACGACGCTCTGCCAGCGCTATGCCGATGTCCTGCACCGGGCAGGTGTCGATGCCCGCCAAGCCGACAGCGATGTCACGCCGCGCGGGCTGTGGCGCCTGGCGCGGGCGGCGGGCATGATCGGATGATGTCGAAGCAGGGACGGGTTCGCGTGTCGCACACCTCGATTGATCTTCGCGCCGCGCTCGGCGCCTGTCCGCTGATCGCGATCCTGCGCGGCCTGACGCCGGCGGACGCACCGGCCATCGGCGCGGCGCTGATCGGCCAGGGTTTCACCGTGCTTGAGGTGCCGCTGAACTCGCCGCAGCCGATCGACAGCATCCGGTTGCTGGCGGCGGCACATCCGACCGCCGTGGTCGGCGCCGGCACGGTGATGACCAGCGGCGATGTCGATGCCGTTGCGGCAGCCGGCGGTCGGCTGATCGTGATGCCGCATGCTGATCCGGCGATCGTGCGCCACGCCAAGGCGCGTGGCCTGGCCTGCGTGCCGGGCGTGGCGACACCCACGGAAGGTTTCATGGCGCTGGCGGCCGGCGCCGACGGGCTGAAGCTGTTTCCGGGCGAGATGGTGAGCCCGGCCGTGCTGAAGGCGCTGCGCGCCGTCTTCCCCCGCGACGTGCTGATGATCCCCGTCGGCGGCGTCAGCGAAAGGACGATGCCGGACTATTGGGCAGCCGGCGCCGACGGCTTCGGCATCGGCTCGGCGCTCTACAAGCCGGACGCGACGGCGGCAGACGTTACCGAGCGCGCCCGTCTTCTGGTTGAGTCCGCCGGCGCCTTGCGTCGGTGATTTCCTGAAACCCTAGCGCGACGATGGTGCGTCCTCGCTGATGTCGTCGCGGTAGGTTTCCGGTCCCATCCACACCGCGACGGCCGTGATCAGCGACAGCACGATCATGTAAAGCGACACCGCCCAGGTCTGGCCGCCGGCCAGCAGAACGAAGTAGGCGGCGAGGAAGGGCGCCGGACCGCCGGCGATGATCGATCCCAGCTCGCGGGCGAAGGCGAAACCGCTGAAGCGCCGGGTCGGTCCGAACAACTCGGCGAAGTACGCTGCCTGCGGCCCGAACATCGCCGCCGTGCCGACGGCGCGCGCCAGGATGAAGGCGATGGCGATGAAGAAGGCCTCCTTGGTGCCCACCAGCCAGAAGAAGGGGAAGGCCAGCGCCGCCGAGAACAGGGCGCCGAAGATGTAGACCGGCCGTCGTCCGATGCGATCCGACAGCATCGAGAAGCCGAGCAGGGCGACAAGCTCGATGCCGAAGGCCACCATCAGTGCCGTCAGCGCCGTCGAGCGCGGCACGCCGAGATTGTTCACGACGTAGTTCAGGCCGAAGACGGGGATCAGGTAACCCAGGCCGTTTTCGGCGATGCGGGCGCCGACCAGGACGAAGAAGTTGCGGGGCTGGCGGCGCAGCGCCTGCCAGACCGGTGCTTTTTCCGGTTGGCGCTTGGCCACCGCCTTGGTGAAGACCGGTGTCTCCATGACGTTGGCGCGGATGTAGAGGCCGACCAGGATCAGCACGATGCTGACCAGGAAGGGGATGCGCCAGCCCCAGCTGAGCAGCTGGTCGCGCGGCAGTTCCGACACGATGTAGAAGACGCCGGCCGCCAGCAGGTTGCCGACGCTGACGCCGATCGGTGCCCAGCTGCCCCAGAAGCCGCGCTTGCCGTGCGGCGCGCTCTCGACCAGCAGGATCACGGCGCCGCCGTATTCGGCGCCGGCGCCGAAGCCCTGGATCAGCCGCAGCAGGATCAGCAGGATCGGCGCCCAGATGCCGATCTGGTCATAGGTCGGCAGGAAGCCGATCAGCATCGTGCCGAAGCCGACCAGCAACAGGGTGATCACCAGCATCGGCTTGCGGCCGATCTTGTCGCCGAAATGGCCGAACACCAGGCCGCCCAGCGGGCGGGCGAAGAAGCCGACGCCGAAGGTCGCGAATGCCAGCAGCGTGCCCACCGTCGGGTCGCTCTTGGGGAAGAACAGCTCGCCGAAGACCAGGGCGGCGGCCATGCCGTAGATGAAGAAGTCGTACCACTCCAGCGCCGAGCCGATCGCCGACGCCAGGATCACGCGGGTTCGGTTCTGCGCCTCGGGGTTGGCGATGGCGCCCGCCGTTGCTATGGCCATGCGTTTCCTCCTGATCGTTTTTTCCTCCCCAGCTTTGCTGGGGAGGGGCCCTCGAAGGCTGAAGGGGAGGGCGTTCAATTCACCGCGTCGGCGGTGGCGAAGAACCGCTGCCGGCTGCCGGTCTGGTTCTCGTAGATCGATCCCTGATGTGCGGCGGGTGGCAGCGGCATGCGTACCGGCACCGGTGTCACCCGAGGCGTGATCGTCGGTTGTCCGGCGATCATCCGGCCGTCGAACTCGGCGAGGCTCGAGACACCGACCAGCGGCCAGGCATCGGCGGCCGCCACCTCATAGAGCAGCAGCTGGCGCCGCCGGTTGGACGTGTTGAGCGCCGAGCCGTGCAGCAGGCGCACATGATGGAACGACATCGAACCGGCGCGCCCGGTGAGCGGCACGGCGCGGCTGGCCTCCTGTCCGACCTCGTCGGGCGCGATCGCGCCGCAGAAGACGCCATCGGCGTGATGATCGTAGATCGGTCCCGTATGCGAGCCGGGTACCACCAGCAGCGGACCGTTGCTGAGCTCCATGTCGTCCAGCATGACGCCGATCGCCAGGATGTCGTCGTTGGTATGGGGGTAGAAGGCCCAGTCCTGATGCCACTCGACGGGCGAACCGTAGTGCGGCGCCTTCATGTTGAGCTTGGAGCCGTGCAGGCGCAGGTCGGGACCGATCAGCTTTGACAGGATCGCCAGCACGTTGGGGTGGCGCGCCAGGGCGGCAAACCGCGGGTCGATCTTGTGCGGTGTCTTGATGCGTCGCACCCGCGGCTGCGCCCGGCTGTGCGAGGGCTCCAGGTCGTAAACGTCGTCATGCGTATCGATGGTGGCGGCGTGCGCGATCAGGCCGTCGATCACCGCCTGCAGCTGTGCGATCTCGTCGGCATCCAGCACGTCCGGAACGACGATGTAGCCTTCCCGGCGATAGATTTCGACGTCGCGTTCGGAGATCATCGGAGGCCTCCCGAATGAAAGCGCTTCCATATTCATGTGGAAGCGCTTTCATTGTCAAGCGGCGCAACAGCCCCTGTCTGTCCGTCGCCGGTCGTGCTTGAGTGGCGCCATGAAACCGAAAACCCGAACGCGAGCTGCTGCACCTGGCCGTCCACGCATGGAAGACGTTGCCCGGCTGGCCGGCGTGTCCCTTGTGACCGTGAGCCGCGTGCTCAACACGCCCGATGCGGTGACACCGGCGACGCGGCAGGCGGTGATGGCGGCGGTCCGCCGCATTGGATACGTGCCCAACCTGACCGCCGGGGCGCTGGCCGGCAGCCGCAGCCGGATCATCGCCGCGATCGTGCCCACCATCGCCAACTCGATCTTTGCCGACACGATCCAAGGCTTGTCGGACCGCCTGGAAGGAGCGGGATACACGATCCTGCTGGGGCAGACCGGCTACGACGCGCAACGTGAAAAAGCCCTGGTGACCGCAATGCTGGGCCGCCGGCCCGATGCGCTGATGCTGGTCGGCGCGCCGTTGTCAGCGGCAACGGGGCGCATGCTGACGGCGGCCGGGATTCCCATCGTGCAGACCTGGGAGATGATGCGACGTCCGATCGATCATGTTGTCGGTTTTTCCAATGCTGCCGCCGGGCGTGTGGTGGCCGAGCATTTTGTCGCCCGGGGCTATCGCCGGATCCGGTTCGTGGGTGGCGCCGATGCGCGATCGAAGGCTCGGCGGGAGGGATTCGAAGCCACGTTGGCCGCCGCCGGCGTGGCGCCGCCGCCGGCCATCACGGTTCCCAGTCCCGGCATGGTCGCGCACGGCCGCGACGCCGTGAGCCGGATCCTCGATGACGGCCAGCCGGTTGACGCGGTCTTCCTGTCGACCGACGTGCTGGCCATCGGCGCTTTGCTGGAATGTCAGCGCCGCGGCGTTACCGTGCCGCAGCGTCTGGCGATCGCCGGCTTCGGTGATCAGGACCTGGCGCGCGAAATGGTGCCGCCGCTGACCACCGTGCGCATCAGTGGCCTGGAGATCGGCAGCCGCGCCGCCGACCTGCTGCTGGCGGCAGTTGCCGGCAAGCCCAGCGGCGCCCAGCGCATCGACCTTGGCGTGCAGCTGATTGCGCGCGCCACGACGTGAACCGATGAGGAAGGGGCTGATGGAACTCTCTCTGCAGACCGTGGCGCGGCGGGCGGGCTACGACGCAGGCGGCCACTGTTGTGCACCATGGAGAAGGCGCAAAATAATGATCACTTTGCCTTCGATACGATAGACGATGACAAAGGGCGTGCTGCTTACGACGAGCTGGCTGGTGTGATTGCGGGCGGCAACCGACAGCCACTCGACTCTCATTTTGTTTTCCGGCGAGTACGCTTTTCGAATGCAGCGCGCTGACTGCGCCATTGTCTCCGAATCTCTTCATGGGAGATGCGTTCGACCGTCGGGTCTTTCGCCTCATCCAGCGACCGCGTGACCTCGGCGCGAAACCATGCATCGTGTTCGCGAGCGTTTTGCTGACGCTCGACGAATTCACGCATGAACTCGCGAACAAGCTGAGAAGCGGGTCGATCGGTCGCAGCCGCTTCTGCCATGAATTGGTCGCGCAGATCCGCTTCCAGTTTGAGTGTGAACACAGCTTCTTTTGGCACGGGGCGGCCTCAAGGTACTAACGATGACTATCCAATATCAGTACCTGATTGAGCAACATGATGCCATGTGATGACCCGACCAGCCCGCGTCGCAACGGGGCGAGGATCAGGGCCGCTCGCCGCGGGCCAGCCGACCTTCGATCAGGTCGAGAATGGGGGGCAGGTCGGCGACGCTGTCGATGACATAGTGAGCGCCGGCCAGGATCAGCTCGCGCGTTGCGTGGCTGCGTCGCGTCGCGCGCTCCGGCGCCGGCAACGCATCCAGTTCCTCGCGCGAAAGACCCAGAGCATTGCCCGACATCGCAAGGCCCACCGTCCAGGTGCCCGCTGCGAGACCTTCGGCGATACCCGGTGTCGTGTCGTCAACCTTGACGACCGCTGATGCCGGCCACACGCCGAGATCGACAAAGCACTTGTACATCATCAGGGGCGTGGGGCGACCATGGGGTAGGTCGCCGGCGCAAACCAGGTTGTCAGGTGCATAGCCCTGCGCCGCCGCCACCGGCAGCAGCGGCTCCATGATGTCGCGCGTATAGCCGGTGGTCGATCCGATCTTGAGCCCGCGCTGGCGTGCGTCCGCGACCGTCTCGAGCACGCCGGGAATCAGGTCGGCGTAGTTGGTGACGACCTTGGCGTTCAACGGCACGAAGACCTCGTATATCCGATCGACGTCGGCATCGGTCGGCAGCGCACCGTGCGCCTGGCGCCAGCGTTCGGCGATATCGGGCTGCACCGTCAGTGCCTTGATGTGATCCCATTTGGGTAGTCCCATGGGCCCACGCGCCTCGGCGATCGTGAGTTGCACGCCGAACCGGGTGAACACCTCGACGAAGGCGCCCATCGGCGCCCGCGACCCGTGATCGACGACCGTACCCGCCCAGTCGAAGACGACCGCTTTCAGGTGCATGGAACGCTCCGTTACTGGTTCTGCGAGTCGAAAAGCTCGCCGATGACCTCGTCGCCGATCGCGAAGCCCGTCGAGGCACCGGTGCCGCTGGTGACCATCACGATGCGCACGTCGTCGCTGGGGCGATCGACGAACATCAGCTTGTCGTCGGCCGAGGCATAGGAACCCACCCAGCGCTCGCGCACGCGTCTGCCGGGCAGGTCGAAGACGGCGTCGAATTCTTCCAGGATGACGTCGTCGACCAGCGCCGGCGCGAAAGGCGCGACCGTCTCGCCGTAGTGGTGGCTGTCGCCGACCACCAGGCTGCCGTCGGCAGACTGCACCACGATCAGATGCACGCCGTGCTCCAGTGCCGCCGCCTGTTCGGCCGCCAGCCGCTGTTTCAGCGCGGCCGCCTGGGGCAGCTCGGCAAAGCCCAGGTAGCGGCCCATGCTGAGATCCGACATCACCGGCGTGGCCAGGCGGGGAATGGGTTGCGCCGGCTCGAGCCGCAGCATGTGCAACTGGCAGGTGCGCACGCCCTGGGCGGCGATACGGTCGGCGTACAGGGTCTGGAAATCCGTCCCCGGGCAGACGATGACGACATCGGCGTCGATCCACCCGCGCGTCGTATCGATGTGCGGCGGCGCGATGTCCCTGACCAGGGTTGACCGCAGGAAGGTGACATCAAGTGCCTCGGCCAGCCACCGCGCCAGCGCCGGGATTGCCGTGCGGCTTTCGACCCGCAGATCATGCGGCGACCACAACGCGGCCTGCAGGGCATCCCGCCGCAATGCCGGCACATGCTCGGCGGCTTGCGCCGGCGTGATCAACCGGCAGTCACGTCCCATCTCGGTCTGCTGGAAGGCAGCCAGCACGTCATAGGCTTCCGGCCGGCGGGCGACGATGCAGGCACCGCGCTGCTCGATCGCGATGCCGGCCTGTGGCGCCACCTCGGCCCAGATTTCACTCGAGCGTTTGGCACGGCGCCAGCAATCGCCGGCCTGCTGGCCGGTGACGGTGATGAAGCCGAAATTGCGGATCGAGGCGCCGTTGGCCTGCGCGTCGCGGTCGATCACGACGACGCGCTTGCCGCGCCGCGCGGCGGCCAGCGCATGGGCCAGGCCGACGATGCCGGCGCCGACAACGGCGACGTCGAATGTACCGAGGGAAAGGGCGGTCGTGGTCATCGCAAGCGCCAGGCCTGCGAACGGGCCAGCAGGCGCCGTGTCGCGGCGGTGTAGAGAACGCGCACGACGACCGCGGTGAAGAACAGCGTCATGGCCATGGCTGCCGCGGGGGCCACATCACCGGCATCGTCCATGTTCAGCACCGCGATCGACGCCAGGGTGGTCTGCGGCGCGTAGAGGAAGACCACGGCCGAGACCGTGGTCAGAGCGTTGACGAACAGGTACATGGCGATGTCGAGCACTGCCGGCAGGCAGACCGGCAGCGTGACCCGGAAGAAGGTGCGGTAGAAGGGCACGCGCAGGGACGCCGACACCGTCTCGAACTCCTGATCGATCTGCTTGAGCGCGGTGACCGCCGTCAGGTGCGCCACCGAATAGAAGTGCGCCACCGTGCACATGACCAGAATGACCATCGTGCCGTAGACGAGGTTCAGCGGATTACCCGGCGCATTGAAGAAGAAAATGTAACCCAGCCCCAGCACCAGGCCGGGCACCGCCAGCGGCAGCAAGGCGAGGAACTGGTAGATTGCCCGTCCGGGCCGGTATCCGCGGGTTTTCTCGACCAGGTAGGCGCCGAGGAATACGACGGCGGTGCCGAAGACCGCCGCCAGCGCCGCCATCTGAAGCGAATTGAAGAAGCTCTCCCAGCCGCCGCCGTCGACATCGTCGAAGTTGTAGTTCTTGAGTGACGGCGTGAGGTTGTAGGGCCACAGGGTCGCGATCGAGGCGAAGAAGGCGACGCCGATGATGACCAGGATGGCGACGGCAATCAGCCCGCAGGCCGCGAAGAGGGCCGTGTCGATCGCGCGATTCGGTTTGGGCTGATAGGGTACGGCGCGCGCCGACAGCAGTGCCGACTGACGGCGTTGCAGCACCTGGTCGATGACGAAGGCAAGCACCGCCGGCAACAGCAGGATCAGGCCGACCACGGCACCCATCTGGAAGTTCTGCTGGCCGATCACCTGCTTGTAGATATCGGTGGCCAGCACGTCGTATTGACCGCCGATCACCTTGGGCACGCCGAAATCGGTGATGATCAGCGTGAACACCACGAACGTCGCACTGATGAGGCCATAGCGCGCACCGGGTACGGTGACCGTCCAGAACGTGCGCCATGCCCCAGCCTTGAGCGCGTCGGCGGCTTCGTAAAGCCGGGCGTCGGCCGTCGCCAGCGCCGTCGTGACGATGATCAGCGCGTGCGGGAAGGCCCAGAACACCTCCCCCATCACGATCCCGATCGGTCCGTAGATCGAGTGGCCGAACAGGATGTCCTTGGCAAAGCCCTGATTGCCGAACAGGTAAACCAGGCTGATGGCCGGCAGCAAGGACGGGGCGAGCAGGGGAATCTGCGCCACGATCTTGAAGGCGCCGCGCCAGGGCATACAGGTGCGCGTGACACCGTAGGCATAGAGAAAGGCCAGGAACACGCAGAGCAGCGTGCTCACGAAGGCGATCCATACGCTGTTGAGGATCGACTGGGTGAGCTGAGGATTGGCGAAATACTGGACGAAGTTCGCCAGCCCGACGAAGCGGCCGTCAGGCGACTCGAAGCTCTTGGCCAGTAGACTCCATAACGGCAGCAGCACCGTGAGCAGCAGCCACGCTGCCAACAGCGTCAGCACCACGCGCATGATGACGTCGTCGCGGCTCATGCGCTGGCGCACGGGCCGCGCCGGCGCGGCTTCGACGGCCACGGCGGTCATGACGGCGCGCGGCGATAGGTCATTGCGCGGCTGCACCGGGGGTCGCGAAGACCCGCAGCCGGTCGGCCGGCAGCAGGGCCTTGATCGTGCCGCCCGGCTTGACGCCCAGATCGCGCACGTCGTTCATCGACAGGTCGGCGGCAACATTGAGGTTGGTGCCGTTGATATGCAGCGTCGTGGCGAAATGGTTGCCGACGAACTCCATGACGCCGACATCAGCGTCGAAGACGTTGGTGTTCGCGCCGTTGATGTTGCGGACCACGATATCTTCCGGGCGCACGCAGACGGTGACTTGCGTTTCGGCGGCGTAGGTCATTTCGCCGGCGAACGTGAGATCGACGCCCTTGCAGTTGGCCTGGTTGGGCGCCACCAGCCGGCCGTCGAGGAAATTCATGCGACCGACGAAATCGGCGACGAAAGGCGAGGCGGGGCGGCTGTACACCTCGTCGGGCGTGCCGACCTGTTCGATGCGGCCGCGGCTCATCACCACGATACGGTCGGACATGGTGAGCGCCTCTTCCTGGTCGTGCGTCACCATGATGGTGGTGATGCCCAGGCGCTGCTGCAGATCGCGGATCTCGCCGCGCAGGCGTGCCCGCACGCGGGCATCCAGTGCCGACAGGGGTTCGTCGAGCAGCAGCAGGCCGGGTGACAGCGCCAGCGCGCGGGCCAGAGCGATGCGTTGCTGCTGGCCACCCGACAGCTGCGCCGGAAATTTCATGGCCTGGTCCGACAGGCCGACAAGCGCCAGCAGTTCGGTCACCCGGGTGGAAATCTCCGATCGGCTGCGACCGGCCGACACCAGCCCATAGGCCACGTTGTCCTTGATCCGCAGGTTGGGAAACAATGCATAGGACTGGAAGACGATGCCGAAATCGCGCTGGTTGACCGGCAGCGTCGAGATGTCCTTGCCGCCCTGGCTGATCGTGCCCTCCGACTGAACGTCCAATCCTGAGATCGCACGCAGCAGCGTGGTCTTGCCGCAGCCCGACGGGCCGAGGAACGACACGAACTCGCCGGGATAGATATCGAGATCGATCGCCTGCAGCGCGGTGAATTTGTCGAAGCGCTTGGTGACACCGCGGATCTTCAGATAGGGCTCGGGCGATGACGATGCGGCAGATGGAGTCTGCGTCTGCATGGTGCCTCCGCGTGCGATCACTGCTTTTCGGTCTTGCCGCCGTAGCGCCGTGACCATTCGTTGAGGATGCGTTCGCGGTTGGTTGCCGCCCAGGTGAAATCGTTCTTCACCAGCATCTTCTCGACGTCGCCCTTGATGTGCTCGAGCCTGGCCTGGATCCCGGGCACGGCCACGATGGCGAAATTCTGGGCATAGAGCTGGTTGGCCTCGGGCGTGACCGACCAGTCGAGCAGCTTCTTGGCCGCGTCGGCCTTTTTCGTTGTCGCCATGATCGCCGCGGCTTCCATGTCCCAGCCCAGGCCTTCGCTCGGCAGCACGACGTCGATCGGTGCGCCGTCCTTCTTGGTGCGGTTGGCGCGGTACTCGAAGGACAGCCCGACGGTGTATTCGCCAGCCGCGGCCTGCCGGCACGGCTTGGAGCCGGAATGGGTATAGGCGGCGATGTTCTGGTGCAGGGCGTCCATGAAGGCCCAGCCCTTGTCCTCGCCCATCAGCTGCAGCCAGCCCGACACCATGAGGTAGCCGGTGCCCGACGATGCCGGGTTCGGCATGGCGATCTGGCCGCGATAGTCGGCCTTGGCGAGGTCCGCCCATGACGTCGGCGCCGCCAGCTTCTTCTTGCCGGCTTCGATGGTGTTGAAGC
This sequence comes from Reyranella sp. CPCC 100927, assembly GCF_007859315.1. Taxonomy (GTDB): domain Bacteria; phylum Pseudomonadota; class Alphaproteobacteria; order Reyranellales; family Reyranellaceae; genus Vineibacter. Next base: position 17,488 of record NZ_VOHA01000020.1, on the reverse strand, counting down.
ACAGCGCCGACGCCCAGACGTCCATGCCCACCCATTTCGGCGGCTGCGCCGCATCGCGCATGGCGGGCTTGATCTTGTCGAGGCCGCCGGGCGCGTACGCCATCAGCATGCCTTCCTTGTCCAGCAGCATGATCGAGGTCGCGGCTAGGCCGAAGATCACGTCCGCCTGCGGATTGCTCTTTTCGGCCAGCAGCTTGGCCGTGACCACGCCGGTCGAATCACGGACCCAGCGAATCTTGACGCCGGCGTTGGCCTTCTCGAACGCGGCCTGGTACGCCTTGGTCTGGTCGGCTTCCAGCGCCGTATAGACCGTCAGCTCCTGCGCCCGGGCGATGGTGGACAGCCCGCAAAGCGCCAAGGCCGCTGCGGTGCACAGGTTGCGTATCGACATGATCTCTCCGTCTCGTTTGCGGCTGCGCTTCAGCCAGCCAACGCCGGGACCGGTCTCGAACAACGATGGTCAGCTGCTGCCGCGCAACGCATCACGCGCCATGCGATTCCCCGGGGCGCCCACGTGCGAAGCGGTACTCCAACGCAGGCGCAACCTAGGGCGCGCCTGTAACAGTCTTATGACAACGGCTGTGTAGATTACGTGCGGGGCGATCCGTGCGCCGGCGCCGCGCTGTCGCCCGTACCCAGGGCGCGCTGCATCAGGACACTGTCGACCCAGCGGCCGTGCTTCCAGCCGATGGCGGCGAGGGTGCCCACGGTGCGAAAGCCGAACTTGGCATGCAGGCCGATCGAGGCAGCGTTGGCGCTGTCGCCGATGACAGCGATCATCTGGCGGAAGCCGAGGGCCTCGCAGCGCTCGATCAGGGCCGGCAGCAGGGCCGAGCCGATGCCGCCCTGGCGGTCTTCCTGGTCGATGTAGATCGAATTCTCGACCGCGAAGCGATACGCCGGCCGTGTGCGATAGGCGGCGGCATAGGCATAGCCGACCACTCGGCCATCGCGCTCGGCCACGATGTAGGGATAGCCCTGCGCCAGGTAGTCGGCGCGTCGGCGGGCCATTTCCTCAGGCGGCGGGGCGGTTTCCTCGAACGAGGCCAGTCCGTGCAGGACGTGGTGGGCGTATATGCGGGTGATGGCAGCGACGTCGTCGTCGCGCGAATCGCGGATGAAAGTCGGCGGCGGCATTCGGACAGATCAGGATCAACGCAGCGGCCGAACCTGCCGCAGCGTTGGTTCCCTGTCGAGTCGCTCTGGGGCGAGCTACGATCCGGAGCCTGTGCGCGGGCGCGCCAGGCGCAGGACCGGGTCGGTATAGCGCCCGACGGCGGGATGGATCAGGACTTCGGCGGAAGCCTGCTCCTCGGGGTCGTCCAGGCGCGCGGTGATGGTGAGCGCCGTCCTGATGAAGCGGGACAGGGCGGCCATCCGCACCGGCGCGCGGATCGATGCGATGATGAGACGATCGACGTAATGGACCTCGTCCTCGGCCGAACTGCCATTGGACAGCACGACCACCATCGGTGGTTCCTTCAGCGCCCGCAGAGGGTAGAACATCGACATGCTGCTCAGGCTCTGGCGACACACCACGATTCGCGGCTTGAGCTCGCGGATCAGGTCCATCACCGGCCTATCCGGGTTTTTGTCATCCGGTGGAGGCGGATAGGCCTCGATGTTGCTTGCCCTCAGCGCCTCGACAGTTTCGCAACGACGGGCCACATCATCATCAGCCACCACAACAATATGCCGACGCACTACGGCTCTCCATGTATGGACTGAATGGCTTGCTTTAAAATCGGCGGGCATCCCATGACGCCCCAAAATATGCAGTACCCTACCACCGGGACGGTGCGGAGATGAAGGGAGATTTTGAAGTGATGTCGCAAAAAGTTCATCAATAACTTTAAGAAACGAAATTTATTTCATATATTTCAAATAATTAAATCAATTTCTTGATATATCACTGGGCGAAATTGACGGTTGTTCCCACACCTTCCGTTCGGGCGCGCTGGTAGACCAGCCAGCCGGCAGCGAGATCCTGGAAAGCCAGCCCGACGCTGCCGAAGATGGTAATGGCTCGCGCGTGCGGGCGGCCCGGCTTATGGCCAGCCAGCACCTCGCCCAGCTCGGCGTGGATGGCGTCGCGGCCCAGGCCAACCCCGCCGAGCGCACCCATGGACAGTGCCAGGTCGGGGTCGTCGCACACGAACAAGCCGGCGCGCAGTGCATCGGCGGCGACCTCGGCCTTGCCGGGCTGATCGGGACCCAGGGTCGTGACATGGGTACCGGGCCGCAGCATGGCGGCATCGATGAAAGGCGCGGCGGCCCACGTGGCGGTGATGACGATGTCGCCGGCCAGCACCGCCTTGCGCAGGTCGGCTTCGGCCCGCATCGGCAGGTCCAGGGCAGGGCCCAGCTTGGTGCAAAAGGCGACGGCCGCGGCGTGGTAGGTGTCGTAGACCACCACCTGCTCCAGGCGGCGGATCGCCGCCAGCGCGCGCAACTGCAGCTCGCCCTGGGCGCCGGCGCCGATAATGGCAATGGTACCGGCATCGGGACGGGCCAGCGCGTCCGTACCCAGGGCACCGGCGATGCCCGTGCGCATCGCCGTCAGGTACGTCGAATCCATCAGCGCCAGCAGGTCGCCGGTCTGCAGGTCGTGCAGGGCCAGGACACCCTTGATGGCCGGTTTCTGGGCGGGGAACTTGGCATGGACCTTGACGCTGTACGCGGGGATGCCGTCGATCAGGCCGGGTGCCAGCAGCATGCCGTTGCTACCGGCTGGGGCAGTCGCCGGCAGGGGCACGACAAAGCGCTGCGCCGCCACGCTGCGGCGCAGCGAGTAGGCAATGAAGGCCTCACGCAATGCCGTGTGCAGGGCTTGCTGATCGAGCAGGCGCACAACGTCGGTGCGGGTGAGCAGCAGAGTTTCCGCCATGGCTTCCTTGTATCAGGCACCACCCTGGGCGTCGGCAAGTCGATGCCGCGGCCAGGGATGAACGGTCCTTCCGGTCCGTACCCATCGCGTGAGCCGACGTTGGAGTATCATGACTGTTGATCCTTCGCCTCTCGCCGGTGACCGCCGTCTGTCGCGCAGGACGATCATGGCGATCGCGGTGGTGCTTTTGGCGGGCCCGCAAGCCCTGGCGCAAGGTCGCACAGGCTCTCGTCCCGGGGCCGTATCGCCGGCGTCGGATCTCGATGACGCGGGCGGGCGCGACGGGCCAATCGCGTTGCCTGCCGGCAGCCGCCTCCTGCGCGATGTCGCGTATGGCGCTGATCCGGCGCAGCGGATGGACATCTATCTGCCGGCGCAACCCCGCGCCGCGCCCATCCTGCTCATGGTCCATGGCGGCGGCTGGGCGATCGGCGACAAGGCGTCGGCCGGTGTCGTTGCCAACAAGATTGCCAGGTGGTTGCCCGAAGGCTTCATTTTTGTCTCGATCAACTACCGTCTGCTGCCCGGCACCGGTCCGCTCGGACAGGCCGATGACGTTGCTCGGGCGCTGGCCGCGGCGCAGTCGCGGGCACCGTCCTGGGGTGGCGATCCGGCGCGGCTCGTGCTCATGGGACATTCCGCCGGCGCCCACCTTGTCGCGTTGCTGGCGGCGGATCCGGCTATCGCTGCCCGGCAGGGGGCAACCCCGTGGCGGGGAACCGTGGCTCTGGACTCAGCGGCACTCGATGTCGTGGAAATCATGAACGCGCGCCATTTCCCGCTGTACGACAGGGCGTTCGGGTCCGATCCGGCTGTGTGGCGCAAGGCCTCGCCGATCCATCGCCTCACTTCGGCGCCATCGCCGATGCTGCTCGTTTGCTCCAGCCAGCGTGCCAATGCCTGTCCGCAGGCGCGGGCTTTTGCCGCCAAGGCAAACGGGATGGGTGGCCGTGTGATGGTCTTGCCGGTGGCGCTCTCACACGGCGAGATCAACCGGACTCTGGGTCTGCCCGGCAGCTACACGACGGATGTCGATGCGTTCTTGCGGCGCCTGGCAGCGCGGTGATGTTCAGCGATGCGTCGTGCGCAGCGGCCGTTCGGGCAGGAACAGCAGGGCGACGAGCGCCAGCGCCACGATAGCGGCACCGACCGAGAACGTGGTCGCGATGCCATGGCGGTAGATCGCGGCCACGGCATCGTGCGCCGCCGCCGGCAGGTTGGCGATGTCCTGCAGGGCGCCCTTCATCAGCATGTCGGGCTGCAGGACTCCGGCGAAGGCGCCCGAGGCCAGCGCAGTGTGAAGATGATTGGTGAGAATGGCGCCGGAGCCGGCCACGCCGACCACGCCCCCCAATGAACGGAAGAAGCTGGCCGATGCCGTGGCGGCACCCATGTCGGCCGGCGGTGCCGCGTTCTGGATGGCGACGTTCATGTTGGGCGTGACGAAGCCCAACCCGAGGCCCAGCAGCAGGATGGCCGGCGCCAGTATCACCAGGGGCTGCGCCGCCCCGGCTGCCCACGCCAGCCAGACGAAAGCGACCAGCGCCGTGGACAGGCCGCAGATCTGTAACGGCTTGTAGCGGCCCTTGGCCACCAGGATACGACCGTTGATGCGGGCGGAGATGAAGATGCCGACGGCTTGCGGCGCGATCAGCAGGCCCGAACTCGACGGTGACAGCCCCATCACCACCTGGAAAAACAGCGGAAAGAATGTGCTGCTGCCCAGCAGCGCCATGAAGGTCAGCGCCAGCACCAGGCTGCCGACGCTGTAGACGCGTTCCCGGAAGAGATGCAGCGGCAGAATCGGTTCGGCCGCGACGCGCTCCCACATCAGGAACAGCACCGCCAGCACGACCGCCGCCGCGGCCAGCCCGATCAGCGCCAGCGAGCCCCAGGGCAGTTGCGTGCCGCCCAGCGTGAGGGTCAGCAGGAAGCAGGCGGTGGCGCCCGACAGCAGCATGGCGCCGAGATAGTCAAGGCGACTGCCGGGCACACCGCGGCGCGAGGACCGCAGCGTGATGGCGATCACCACCAGGGCGCCGATACCGATGGGCAGATTGAAGAAGAAGATCCAATGCCAGGAGAGCGCATCGGTGATGATGCCGCCCACCACGGGTCCCAGCACGCTGCACAGCGCGAACACGGCGCCGATCCAGCCCTGGTAGCGCCCGCGCTGTCGCGGCGGCACCAGGTCCGCGACGATGATCTGCGCCAGCGGCAGCAGCCCGCCGGCGCCCATGCCCTGGATGGCGCGGAACAGGATCAACTGCGGCATGCTTTGCGCCAGACCGCTCAGGATCGAGCCGACCAGGAACAGGGCGACGGCCGTGTAAAGCATCGGCTTGCGTCCGTACTGGTCCGACAGCTTGCCGTAGAGTGGCATGGTGGTGGTCGTGGCCAGCACATAGGCGGTCACCACCCAGGACAGATGCTGCACGCCGCCCAGGTCGGAGAGGATGCGGGGCAAGGCGGTGGCCACGATGCTCTGGTCGATGGCGCTCAGCGCCATCACGATCATCAGGCCGATATAGACCGTGCGGATCTCGCGGTGCGTCGGCGCCTGCGCGTCGTCGTTCCTGTCGTCCGGCGGGCCGGGCTCAGTCATGGCAGAGCGCCTCCAGCGGTGCCAGCGCGGCGGCCACGGCGCGGCGGCCTTCGGGCGACAGGGCGGCCAGGCGCATGGCCAGCCAGTCGGCACGTCGTTGCTGGGTCGCGTTCATCAGAGCCCGGCCCTTGCGGGTGATGAACAGGCCCACGCGGCGCTTGTCGTCCGCCGACGGACGGCGCTCCACCCAGCCTTCCGTCGCCATCTGGTTGATGTGGGCGGTGATCGTCGGGCCGCGCAGTTTCTCCTGGGCCGCCAGGTCGCCGATGCCAACCCCCTCCTGCTGCGCGATCGTGTTCAGCAGGCCCATGTGCAGCGGCGAAGCACCCACTGCCTGGTTCTGGCGTCGCAGGTGGCGTTGCAGGCGTTGCAGGATCGGCCGCAACTGGTCCGCCAGCACGGCGGCCTCTGTTTTCGTCTGGGGTCCCTTCGCCCGGGGCATCACTGTCTGGTCGGTCAATAGATAGATGATCTATGTAATGGGCTGATCAGTTCGACGCAATGTCGATTGCCGGATGACGCCATGCGGCTTCGGTGGGTTGTTGTCAGTCCGCCGTCAGGAATCAAACCGCAAAACGTGGTGCGATGTTTTTGTTCGCACAGCGAACGTGCGGTGGATTCTAAAAATGAATTGCATTCATTTACAGGAACGCTCTACGGTTCATTGTTGCTGTCGGCATCGACTCCGATCGATGGTGGCAGACAACAACCCGCTGCAACCCGACTGCGGCCTGGAAGCAGCGCATCAACCGCATGGATCTTACGCGGCGCGATCGGTGCCGACGACGGGTCAGCCGTCGGCACCCCATAACGGACTGAATATGAACGATCGTTCATAGCGTAGGGCAGGAATCGGGTGAGGATCGTCGATGAGCAGTATCCGCTTGTCACAGCAGACCATCGTCTTCGCCATCTTCATCGTTCTGTTTCTCGCGTTCTCGTTATTCCTGCCGGGCTTCTTCAGCGCCAGCAACATCGTGGCGCTGCTGCAGAACGTGGCCATCCTGGGCATTCTTGGACTGGGCATGGCGATCGTGGTCATCGGGCGCGGCATCGACATTTCGATGATCGCGGCGCTCGCGGTGCCGCCCGGACTGCTGCTGCAGATGGTGAACGGCGGCTATTCGGTGGGCGTGGCCTTCGCCGCGGCGATCGCACTGGTCGTGATCTTCGGCCTCGTGAACGGCTGGCTGATCGCTTACGCCGAGGTGCCGTCGCTCTTCACGACACTCGCATCGGGACTCTTTCTGGCCGGGTTGGGGCAGGTCGCCTGGTTCACGCTCGATCTCGTGCCGTGGCCGCCGCAGCTTGATGTCGTGGCCTGGTTCGGTCGCGGCACCGTTGCCGGCATCCCGCTGCCGGTGGTGATGTTCGGGATCACGATCCTGATCTGCGTCTTCCTGCTGCGCTACACGCGCTTCGGCACCTATCTGTATGCCACCGGCGACAACCCTCAGGGCGCCCGCACCATCGGCATTCCGACGCGGCCGCTGATCCTGCGCCAGTACGTCTTTGCGGCGTTGATCGCAGCGTTTGCCGGCATGGTGATGGCGGCGTCGATCGGCACCATGCAGACCCGCATCTACAATTCCACGATGATCTACGATGTCATCCTCATCGTGGTGCTGGGTGGCATCGGCCTGAGCGGCGGCCGCGGCGGCGTGCTCAACGCCGTCACGGGTACCTTGCTCATCGGCACGCTGCTCAACGGCATGACCATCCTGGACATGTCCTATTCGGCGCAGAACCTGATCAAGGGTCTGATCCTGCTGATCGCCATCCTGATCGACTCCATCATGAATCCCCGCAACGAAGAGACGGCCCAGCAGGGCGATATCTGAGGCTCGCGTCTGTGTAACGAACGTCTGGAGGAGGAAAAGACCATGCCGTTCCATCATCATCGTCAATTGTCGCGGTCGCTGGCCGCAGGCGTGCTGTGTGCCGGACTGATCACGAGTGCCGGGCAGGCCCTGGCGCAGGGCAAGGGGCTCGACGAGCCCTTCCGCGAGCCTTACCTGAAGGCGCTGCAGGGCAAGACGGTGGCCTATGTGCCGCTGGCCATGAATGTCGACCTGATGCAGGGCTGGTACGCCGGCATGAAACGCGAGCTCGAGCCGTTGGGCGTGAAGTTCGTCCTGCGCGACGCCAACTGGAGCACCAACGCCGGCGCCCAGGCCGTGACCACGCTGCTCACCGAGAAACCCGATCTGATGGTGGTGCAGAACCCTGACGTGACGACCTATGCCAAGCTGCTGCAGCGGGCCGAAGCTGCCGGTATTCATGTCATCCAGGTCAACATGCGCTCGAGCTACAACTCGTCGGCCTATGTCGGCGCCGACTGGATCGAGATGGGCGAGAAGCAGGCGGCAGCGGTCGTGAACGCCTGCAAGGGAAAGTCGAACAAGGTCGCCATCATGCAGGGCCAGCTGTCGGCTGCGGCCAGCGCCTACACGCTGACCGGCGTCGAGAAGGTGTTTGCCAAGCATCCCGAAATCAAGGTGGTGTCGAGCCAGGCGGCGGATTGGGATGCCACCAAGGCCAAGGGCATCATGCAGACGGTGCTGAAGCAGCATCCCGATCTGTGCGGCGTGGTCGGCTTCTGGGACGGCATGGACGTCGGCACGGCGGCCGCGATCCAGGAAGCCGGGTTGACGGGCAAGGTGTTCCTGGCGACGTCGGGCGGCGGCGAGCAGACGCGCTCGTGCGACCTGGTGAAGAGCGGCGCCTTCGACGTCGACTTCAGCTATGACGTGCCGTCACAGAGCGGCAGCATGGTGACGATGATCAAGTTCCTGCTGCAGTCGGGCATCAAGGCGGGTACGGCCAAGGCCTCGATCTATACGACGCTGCTTCCGATCACGAAAGAGAACGCCGGACTGCCCGGCACCTGCTGGACGTTGAGCAAGTAAGCCCATCCGCCTCCGCGTAGCGGAGACGACAACCGTGTGAGGCCTGCCGGCGCGCGCGCCGGCAGGGCCGACAGAGTGGGACACCGAGGACTCCGCCATGGTCACAGCAACCGAGACCGACCACTCACCGGGCCTCCAGGGCGGTCGCGGTGCTGCGGGCACGAAAGCCGCTGCCGCCACGGAGAGCATGGGCGAGACACTCACGCGCCTGCGCTATCGCTACTGGCCCGACCACATGCTGGGTGAGATCCTGTCCAAGCGCTGGACCGAGACGGCGATCCCGGTGATGGTGCTGATCGCAGTGGCCTTCGGTCTCAACCAGGCGATCGACGGCTTCCTGTCGCCGGCCAGCCTGACGGCAGCCTCGCGCCAGGCCGGCGAGATCGGCTTCATCGTGCTGGGCATGGCGCTGGTCATGATCGTGGGCGGCATCGACCTGTCCGTCGGGTCGACCTTCGCGCTGACGAATTTCTGCGCGCTGTTCCTGATCCATGTACTGAAGTGGCCGGTCGCCGCCGCCATTCCCATCACGCTCCTGTTCGGCGCCTTGCTGGGGGCCGTCAACGGCATCCTGATCGGCTACCTGCGCCTGCGTGCCTTCATCACCACGCTGATCACGCTGATCGTCTACCGCTCGATCTACGATCTTCTGATCCTGCAATATTCCAATGCCATCGCCGGCTACATGCCGGATTCCGAGGCTTGGAATTTCATCGGCGACGGCGACATCCTGGGTGTCCCGCTGATCGTGCTGGTGTACGCCGCAGTCGCGATCTTCGGTCACGTCTTCCTCACCCGCCTGCGGGCCGGTTGGCATATCACGGCCATCGGTGGGTCGCGGCGCTCGGCCTATAACTCCGGCATCGCGGTGCGGCGTACCGTGGCGATGTGCTACGTCACCTGCGGCGTATTGACCGCGGTGGCGGGTCTGTTCTTCGCTGCGCGCCTGGCGACAGCCGGGAGCGACATCGGCCTTGGCCTGGAGGTGACGGTGCTGACCGCGGCGGTGCTGGGCGGCATCAGCCTGGGCGGCGGCAAGGGCTCGGTGGCCAAGGCGCTGGTGGGGACGCTGATCGTGCTCTTCATCACCAACGGCCTGGTGTCGCTGTCGGCGCCGGGCGGCATCAACCGCATGGTTCTGGCCGGCATCCTCATCCTGGCGGCGGTGATCGACATTCGCTGGCTGAAGAACCGCCATCGCATCATCAGCAAGGTCTATGTCAGCCCGACCTACCATGCGCTGCCGCCATGCCCGAGCACGGCGCCCGACAGCGGCACGCCGTTCGCGCAGAACGACAAGCTGCGCAACGTCTCGGCGATCGGGCTGGGCGAGATCGAGGCGCCCGAGGATGTGATCCTCGATCGCCACGACAATCTCTACGCTGGCTCGCGGCACGGCGACGTCGTGCGCTTCTTTCCGCCCAACTACGAACGCTGGGAGGTCTATGCCCATATCGGCGGCCAGCCGCTGGGGATGGCGTTCGATCGCCAGGACAACCTCTATGTCTGCATCGGCGGCATGGGGCTCTATCGCATCACGCCCGATCGCAAGGTCGAGAAGGCCACCGACGAGACCAACCGCAGCTGGCGCTCGGTCAACGACGACAGCCGCCTGCGGCTGGCCGACGATCTGGATATCGCCGACGACGGCCGTGTTTTCTTCTCGGAGGCCACCGTGCGCTACGAGATGGACGAATGGCCGGTCGAGAGCGTCGAGGCGCGCGGCAACGGCCGCATCATCTGCTATGACCCCAACACCAACACCACGCATACCGCCGTCAGCGGCCTGAAGTTCCCCAACGGCATCTGTATCGCCAGCGACGGACAATCCATCCTGTTCGCCGAGACCTTCGGCTGCACCGTCAAGCGCTATTGGTTCGATGGCCCCAAGAAGGGCCAGGTCGAGATGGTGATGGATAACCTGCCGGGCTATCCCGACAACATCAACCTGGCGTCGGACGGCAATTACTGGCTGGCCATGGTGGGCATGCGCTGCCCGGCGCTCGATCTTGCCTGGCGTATGCCCGGCTTCCGCCGTCGCATGGCCAAGCGCCTGCCGGTCGACGAGTGGCTGTTCGCCAACATCAACACCGGCTGCGTCATCAAGTTCAACGAGAAGGGCGAGGTGCTGGAGTCGATGTGGGACCTGGGTGGTCAGAACCACCCGATGATCACGTCGATGCGCGAGCACCGTGGTCACCTCTACCTCGGCGGCATCCTCAACAACCGCATCGGCCGCTACAAGCTGTCCGACGCCGACCCCAACTTCGTGCAGTACGACAAGCGGTGGGGGAAGGCATCGTGATCGCCGCGCTGAAGGACTTCACCGATCGCGTCTTCGGTCGCGGCGATGCGGCCATCACCGTGCCGCCGTTCGACGGCGCGCTGAAGCCCAACCAGCTGCTGGAGGAAGCGGCTGTCGTCTGCGAACTCGAGGCACCGGAGGACCTCGCCACCGACGGCCAGGCGGTCTTTGTCGCCGATGGCGCCCGGATCCTGCGGCTCGATGCCGGCGGACCGGCGGAGGTGGCGGCGGCCGATGGCACGATCACGGCGCTGGCCTGCCTGCCGGGCGGCGGCTTTGCCGTGGCGTTGGATGGCGAGCGCGTGCGCCTGATGGGCGGCGCGCATGACGGGCGGACCTGGGATGCCGCGGGCGGCCGCGCGTTCAAGGCCGTCAACGCGCTGAGCGCGGCGCCGGATGGCGGCCTGCTGGCCACCGACGGATCGCAAGCGCGACCCTATGGGCAATGGTCGCATGACCTGATGGAACTGGGCCGCAGTGGCCGGCTGATCCAACTGTCACCGGCGGACGGCGGTGCCCGCGAGATCGCAAGCGGGCTGGCCTATTCCTTCGGCGCCTGTGCCGCCGACGGTACGGCCTGGGTCTGCGAAAGCTGGCGGCACCGCGTCGTGCGGTACAACGGCACCGGGGCGGGCGCCGTCGTTGTCGATCGCCTGCCGGCCTATCCGTCGCGGCTGACGCCGGCAACGGGCGGCGGGTACTGGCTGACCGCCTTCACGGCGCGCACCCAGCTCATCGAGTTCATCCTGCGCGAGCCGGCCTATCGCAAGCGCATGATGGCCGAGATCGACCCGCGCTACTGGATGGCGCCGTCGCTCAGTGCCAGCACCAGCTTTCTGGAGCCGATGCAGGGTGCCCACATCAAGACCATGGGCATCCTCAAGCCGTGGGCGCCGCCGCGCTCCTATGGGCTGGTGATGCGGCTCTCAACCGAAGGGCTGGTGCGCTACTCGCTGCACAGCCGCGTCGATGGTACGCACCATGGCGTCGTGGCGGCGGTCGAATGCGGCGGCGCGCTGACGGTCCTGTCCAAGGGACGCCGGCGCGTCCTGCGCCTGGACGTGGCCGACATCGAGCGGAGTCTCCAGGCATGAGCACACCCATTCTGGAACTGCGCAAGGCGACCAAGAAATATGCCGGCGTGCCGGCGATCGAGGATGTCGACTTCACCTTGCTCCAGGGCGAGGTCCACGCCCTGGTCGGCGAGAACGGCGCCGGCAAGTCGACCTTGACCAAGGTGATGGCCGGAGTCGTGACCCTGACGTCGGGCCAGATGCTGGTCGAGGGTCGCGAGGCCATGCCGCGCACGCCCAACGAAGCCCGTGACCTGGGCGTGGCGATGGTGTTCCAGGAGAACAGCCTGGTGCCGACCATGACGGTGGCCCAGAATCTGTTCCTGGGACAGGAGAAGTTCTTCAATCGCCTGCGCGGCATCTATATCGCGGCCCAGCAGTTTCTGCAGTCGCTGAACTTCGACGTGGCGCCGACCGCGACCGTCAGCCTGCTGGGCGCCGCCAAGAAGCAGATGGTCGAGATCGCGCGTGCCGTGCTGCACAACGCCAAGGTGATCATCTTCGACGAGCCGACGGCATCGCTGACGCCGGAGGAGAAGAAATACTTCTTCGACCTGGTGCGCGATCTGAAGAAACGCGGCGTGTCGGTGATCTTCATTTCGCACGCGCTGGAGGAGGCGCTGCTGATCGCCGACCGCATCACCGTGCTGCGCGACGGCAAGCATGTCGTGACCGACGATGTCGCCAGGTTCGATCGCGCCCGCATCGTGCAGGCCATGGTCGGGCGCGACCTGTCGCAGACGCTCTACGGCCAGCGCAAGACCACCGTGCGGCCGGCTGGCAAGCGCGTGCTCTCGGTGCAGAACCTGCGCATGGCCTCGATGGTGAAGAACAACTCGCTGTCGGTGTTCGCCGGCCAGATCACCGGCGTCTTCGGCCTGGTCGGTGCCGGCCGCACCGAGACGTTCAAGGTCGTGTCAGGCGTCATCAAACGCGACTTCTTCCACGGTGGCGAGATCCTGCTGCACGACAAGCCGGTGCGCTACCGCGTGCCGGCGCCGGCGGTGCGCGACGGCATCGCCTACATCACCGAGGATCGCAAGATCGAGGGCTTCTTCGAGACCATGTCGATCGCGCGCAACATCTACATCGGCCAGCTCGCCAAGCTGCGCGCCAAGGGTGGCAGCCTGATCTCGGGCTCGGCCGCCAAGGCGCTGGGCGAGACCTGGGCCAAGGCGCTCAACATCCGTGCCATCAGCGCCGACGTGAAGGCGGTCGAGCTGTCGGGCGGCAATCAGCAGAAGATGGTGATCGCCAAGTCGCTGGTGCAGGAACCGGAGCTGGTGATCTTCGATGAGCCGACGCGCGGCGTCGATGTCGGCGCCATCGCCGAGATCCACCGCCTGATCAATGACCTTGCCGACCAGGGCAAGGCCGTGGTGGTGATTTCGTCCTACCTGCCCGAAGTGATGGCGCTGTCGGACCGCATCCTGGTGAGCCGCCAGGGCAAGGTGGTGGAGGAATACTCTGCCCTCGAGGCCACCGAAGAAAAAATCATGTACGCCGCGATTCACTGAGACACGCTCGTCATCCCGAGCGGAGCGAGGGATCTTCTACGAAGGGAGACTCCGTCGCAGAAGATCCCTCGCTGCGCTCGGGATGACAGGCTACCGCCTCACTCCGGCTTGAGCCCCGCGGCATCGACGATCTTCTTCCACTTCACGGTCTCCGCCGCGACGTGGCGGGCGAGATCGTCGGCCGTGCCGGGCAGCGGCACCGCGCCGACGTCGCGGATTTGACGCTGCAGGTCGGCCGAGCGCACGCCGGCCACGATCGCCTCGCTCAGGCGGCTCACGATCGGTTGCGGCGTGCCGGCCGGCGCCGAGACGTAGAGCCATACCACCGCGTCATAACCCGGCACCGCGACCTCGGCGATGGTGGGCACGTCGGGCAGATCAGGCGCGCGCGTCGGTGAGGTCACGCCCAGCGCGCGGATGGCACCGCTGCGGATGTGCGGCAGGTGGATCGAGATGCTGTCCATCGCCGAGGGGATGCGGCCTGCCAGCAGGTCCTGCAGCAGCAGCGCGCTGCCCTTGTAGGGCACGTTCTCGACGGCGATGCCGGTCATGGTCTTGAACAGTTCCATGCCCAGGTGGGTGGAACTGCCCAGTCCCGCCGAGCCGTAGCTCAGGCTGCCGGGCTTGGCCTTGGCAAGCGCGATGTACTCCTGGACGGTCGCGGCCGGCACGTCGCGATGCACCAGCAGCACGTTGGGAACGCTGCCCACCAACCCGACCGGCGCGAAGTCCTTGGCCGTGTCGAACGGCATGTCCTTGTAGATGAACTGGTTGGTGACGGCGGTGCCCAGCGTGCCGAACAGCAGGGCGTAGCCATCGGGTGCGGCACGCGCGACCTGGGCGGCGGCGATGTTGCCGCCGGCGCCCGGGCGATTGTCGACGATCACTTGCGTCTTCAGCGCGGATGCCAGGTGTACCGCCACGATGCGCGCCAGGATGTCGGTGATGCCGCCGGGCGCGAAGCCCAGCGTGAGCTTGATCGGCTTGCTCGGATAGGCGTCGGCGGCAAGGCCGGGGCGCGAGACGAAGGGCGTGGCGAGCAGGGCGGCGCCGCGGGCAAGCAGTCGCCGACGGGCGAGGGGAGGAGTCATGAGTCTGGTCCTGTGCTGATGTGTCCTGCGAGCAAGCCGTCATCCCGAGCGCAGCGAGGGATCTCCCGCGACAGGAGGCTCCGTTCGCAGGAGATCCCTCGCTGCGCTCGGGATGACGCTCGCTTGCGATGAAGGATCGTTGTTCAGCCGGCGAGCAGCTGCTGGGCGTCGTCCAGCGTCACCACGGCATCATCCAGTAGGCGCGCGGTGACGGCGTCCTCCCAGCGATGGTCGGGCAGGCTGAAGGGATCGGCGTTGCCCAGGCGGTGGTCGATGACCAGGCGCGCCAGCAGCAGGCGCCGCGCGTCGCCGCCCTGCGCCCCCAGCCGTGCGCCCTCGGCTGCCATCAATGCCGCGCTGGTGGTGTGGTAGAGGCCGCTCGCCGCGCGTCGGCAGGACGCCTCGGCATCGGGCTGGCGCGCCACCGTGTCGGCGAAGGCGACGGCGCGATCGACCAGCTGTGCGATGCGGCTGCGGAACTGGCCGGGAATCGGCGCGTCGGCGATATCCTTGTGCAGGGCTTCGGCCAGCGCCTCGTGCGCCCGCTCGCGGCCGACGGCGCGGCGTACGATGTCGAGCGCGTTGACGCTGCTGGTGCCTTCCCACAGCAGGCCCAGATGCGCATCGCGCACCAGCTTGGCGTTGCCCCAGTCCTCGATGTAGCCGTTGCCGCCGCGCATCTCCATGGCACCGGTCGCCACCGTGACGTTGTCGCGGCATGCGCGGTACTTCAGCATGGGTGTGAGGATCCGCAGCTGGCCCTCATCGCCGCGCGTCATCGCCACGGCGGCGGCCATCGCCATCGTCAATGCCTGCTCGGTGGGCAGCATCAGCTTCAAGAGCTGGCGGCGCGCCATCGGATGCTCGATCACCGTGCGGCCGAACGTGCTGCGGTGGCGTGCCACCTGCAGCGCTTCGTTGAGGCAGCGCCGCATCATGCCGGCGGCGCGGAAGCCGTGCGACAGCCGTGACAGGTTCACCTGGTCCATCATCTGCTTCAGGCCGCGGTTCTGTTCGCCCAGCAGATAGGCGACGGCGCCCTCCATGATGGTCTCGCCCGCCGCCATCGAGCGCGAACCCATCTTGTCCTTCAGCCGCACCGCGCGGTAGCGGTTACGGCTGCCGTCGTCGAGCCGCCGCGGCATGGCGAACAGCGACAGGCCGGCATTGCCCGCCGGCGCGCCTTCACAGCGCGCCAGCAGCAGCACCACGTCATGATCGACGCAGGAGCAGAACCACTTGTCGCCCCACAGTTCCCAGTGGTCGCCGGCCGGCTTCGCCGTGAGCGCGTTGCCCGAGACATCGGAGCCGCCGGCCTTCTCGGTCATGAACTGCGCGCCCTTCAGCAGCGTGTCCATGTCCTGCGTGGTCATGCGCGGCACGAAGCGGCGTTTCACCGACTCATCGGCGTACTTCTGGATCAGCATGGTGGAGGTGTCGGTGACCGACAGCGGGCAGAGCAACGCGAACTCGGCTTGCGCGAACAGGTACTGGAAGGCGTACTTCACCAGTGGCGTCACCGGTGTCGACCAGCCCAGCACCGGCTTATGCGACATGGCGTGCAGGCCGAACTCGCCGAAGCCGATCTTCTCCATCTCGCGATAGGCCGGGTGATACTCCACCCAGTCCTCGTCGCGGCCGAAACGGTCTCGGTAATGCAGGATCGGCGTGCGCTTGTCGGCTTGCATTGCGAGTTCGTCGAGGCGACCGCCGGCGAGGCCGCCCAGCCGCTCGAAGTGCGGCGCGAAATGCGCCAGCGCCGCCTGATCGAGATGCAGCGCCAGCAGGTCGCGCAGCGAACGGTCGATGGACCAGAAGTTGAGGCCACGGCAATCCGGCGCGATCAAATCGGAGCCCGATTTCGGGCGTGGAGCGGCGGGCTTGGCGATGGCGTTCATGGTCGTTGCCTCGGCTTCGTTCTGGTGAAATCCACGTTCACGCATGGCCCACGGACGGCGGCGCGACAATCGACTATTGCGCTGTCTGAGTTGATCTGACATCAACGCTGACATGGCTGGCAAACTGCCCCCGCTGACCGCCCTGCGGGCCTTCGATGCGGCCGCGCGCCGGCTGAACTTCGCGCGCGCCGCCGATGATCTGGCCGTGACGCCGGGCGCCGTCAGCCGGCAGATCCAGGCGCTCGAGGAAATCCTTGATGTGACGCTGTTCGTGCGTGGCAATCGCAATGTCGAGCTGACGGCGCGCGGACGGACCTATGCGCGCGAGGTACGCGAAGCCTTCGACCGGCTGGTGCTGGCCACCGAGCAGGTGCGCGGGCGCGATCGGCACGGTCCATTGTCGATCTGCGCCTATCCGACCTTCGCCATGCGCTGGTTGATGCCGCGCTGGCGACGCTTCCACGATCAGCATCCCGACATCGACCTGCAACTCACCACGTCGCTGGCGCCGGTCGACATGGCGCGCGACGGTTTCGACGCCATCGTGCGCATCGGCGACGGCAACTGGCCCGGTCATGGCGCGGTGTGGCTGGCGCCGGTCGAGGTCTTCCCGGTCTGCAGCCCGCAACTGGCTGCCCGGTTGCGCCAGCCGGCCGATCTGCGCCGCCATGTGCTGATCCACAACGATCCGCGGCCGGACGACTGGCCGCGCTGGCTGAAGGCGGTTGGCGCCGGCGGTATCGATGCCACGCGCGGCCCGCGCTTCGAGACCATGAGTCTTGCCTTCCAGGCCGCGATCGAAGGTGTCGGCGTGGCGATGGGCGTGGGCTGCCTGGTGGCGGAGGACCTCGCGCTGGGTCGCCTCGTGCGGTCGCTGTCATTCACCCATCGCAGCCGGCGCGAGTTCCATCTGGTGTATCCCCTGTCGCGGCAGTCCGATCCGCGGCTGGCGGCGTTCCGTGCCTTCCTCGCGGCCGAGGCCGAAGCTTAGTACCGGCTATCGCTCGAATGCGAGTCGCGACTGTCATCCCGAGCGGAGCGAGGGATCTTCTGCAAGTGATGCACGGGTGCGCCTGCATCAAAAGATCCCTCGCTCCGCTCGGGATGACGGTTCCGAGTCACACTTGAGCGATAGTGGGTACTAGGTTGTGTTGACATTTACCGCCACCACAAGGTCATGGCGGCGATGGTAACGACCCCGAG
>NZ_VOHA01000002.1 GCF_007859315.1 Reyranella sp. CPCC 100927 | reverse complement strand
GCCCGGCGGGCGCGCGCGCCGGCGCCGCGGCGGCGGCCGGCCGTTCGGCCGTCATCACGGCGGTGACCGACTGCACGCCCGGCAGCGCCTTGACGGCGGCTTCGCAGGCCAGCCGCAACTGTTCCAAGCGGGTTCCCAGGGCCGGATTGACCTTGAGTGCGAACTGCACATGCCCGCCGCGGGTCGCGATTCCGTCGATCAGGCCGGCGGCCACGACGTTGCCGCCGCCATCGGGGGCGGCAACGCCGGCCAACGCCCCTTCCACTGCCTTGCGGTCAATTTCTGCCATGGTGCTTCCCCCGACGCTTGAAAAGCCCCAACATCGAGTCGACATGTGATGGCAGGGCAACGGCTTGGCGGAACGCCCTCGCGTTGCGCCCGCGTCGCGCCTGTCATATATGCAGCCGGGCCGGAAAGAAAAGGAAACACCGTGAAACCGGGCCGGGTGGTGACGACAGCGAGAGGTACTGATGCCCTGGAGCAATAATGGTGGTGGCGGCGGTCCATGGGGTGGCGGCGGCGGTGGCGGCGGCGGCCCCTGGGGCGGCGGCGGCCGGGGCGGCGGTCGCGGTGGTCCATCGAGGCCGCCTGATCTCGAAGATGTTTTGCGCAAGGGCCAGGACCGCCTGAAGAATCTGCTGCCGGGCGGCATGGGATCGGCGCGCGGCCTGATCCTGGTGGCGCTGGTGGTCGTCGTCGGCTGGCTGCTGACCGGCTTCTACCGGGTCGAGACCAACCAGCAGGCGATCGAACTGGTGTTCGGCCGGCCCAACGGGCCGCCCCAGGGCGAAGGCCTGCGTTACAACCTGCCGGCGCCGATCGGCCGCGTGATCAAGGTCGACGTGACCAACCAGCGTTCGATCACCGTCGGCTCGGCATCGGGGGGCGATTCGCGCCCGTTGCCGGGCTCGCGCGGCGGGCCGACGCGGGCGGTCACCACCGAAAACCTGATGCTGACATCAGACGAAAACATCCTGGACATGGGTTTCGTGATCTTCTGGCAGGTCCAGGACATCTACAAATTCGTGTTCAACAATCCGCCCAATCCCGATGAGACCGTGAAGGCCGCCGCCGAATCGGCGATGCGCCAGGTCATCGGCCGCTCGCAGCTGCAGTTCGCGCTGACCGAGGGCCGCAACCGCATCCAGGAGGATGCGCGCGACGAGATCCAGCGCATGCTGGACAGCTACGACGCTGGTATCCGGATTGTCGGCTTGGCCCTGCGCCAGATCGACCCGCCGCAGCAGGTGATCGCCCAGTTCCGCGACGTACAGGCGGCGCGCGCCGACAAGGAACGCAAGATCAACGAGGCCACCGGCTACCGCAACGAGATCGTGCCGCGGGCCAAGGGTGAATCGGAAGCCCTGGTGCAGGCGGCCGAAGGCTATCGTACCGAGGTCGTCAACCGGGCGCAGGGCGATGCGCAGCGCTTCGTGTCGGTCTACCAGCAGTATTCGCTGGCCAAGGACGTCACCTTGCAGCGCATCTATCTGGAAACCATGGAGGAAGTGCTGCGCGGCGTGAACAAGGTGCTGCTCGACAAGGGCGGCAACGGCGTCGTGCCGTATCTGCCGCTGCCTGAACTCCAGAAGCGTGCCACCACGCCGCCGGCGGCGGCACCGGCCAACCCGGGAGCCTCGCGATGAACAGCACCAAAGCAATCGCTCTGGCCGTGGTGCTGGTGGTGCTGGCACTGCTGGTCCAGATGTCGTTCTTCGTCATCGACCCGACCAAACAGGCCCTTGTGACCGCCTTCGGTGCCGTCAAGGGCAAGCCGCGCGTCGAACCCGGCCTCTACTTCAAGTGGCCTTGGGAAGACGTCGTGAAGATCGACAAACGGCTCCTCTATATCGAGGCCGAGGAATTCGAGCTGATCGCCGGCGATCAGAAGCGGTTGGTGGTCGATGCCTTCGCCCGCTATCGCATCGAGGATCCGCTGAAGTACTACCAGGCGACCAGCAACGTCGAGGCGACCTTCCGTTCGCAGCTCGGCAACCTGATCAACGGCAACATCCGGCGCGAGCTGGGCACGGTGCCGCTGCAGGCCGTGCTGTCCGAGCGCCGCGGCCAGCTGATGAAGGACATTACGGCCTTCGTGCAGGAGCCGGCGCTGCGCGAGTATGGCGTGCGCATCGTCGACGTGCGCATCAAGCGCGCCGACCTGCCGCGGGAAAACTCGGAGGCCGTCTTCAGCCGCATGCGCACGCAGCGCGAGCAGGAAGCCCGTCAGCTGCGCGCCGAAGGCGACGAGGAGAGCCAGCGCATCCGGGCTGGCGCCGACCGCGAGCGGATCGTGCTCTTGTCGGAGGGGCGCAAGAAGGCCGAGACCTCGCGCGGCGAGGGCGACGCCCTGGCGATCAAGATCTACGCCGACGCGTTCGGCCGCGATCCGCAGTTCTTCGCCTTTTACCGGTCGATGGAGGCCTACCGCCAGGCGCTGGGCGCCAACAGCACCACGATGGTGCTGACGCCCGACAGTGACTTTTTCAAGTACTTCGGGACGATCAACGGCCAGCCGCCGCAGGCCCCGAAATAGGGTGATTGCATCCGGCCCTCCCGCTTACAGGGAGGGCCTGGTCTCTTGTCATCCCGAACGCAACGAGGGATCCAGGGCAACCCTGGGTCCCTCGTCGCGTTTCAATCAGGGCAACGAAGTCGCATCTGGCATGAACGGTGCCGCGACCATCGCGTGATCGGGGCACATCGTTGCAGGAATGTCACTGTCACGCGGTATTTATCGTCTTCCACCGATCCGGACGCTCGCCGCATTTGCGCCATCCTCGCCCCGCATGTAAATGATCGTTGAAGCAGATTTCGTCGCGTTTCCGCCTTGGCCCAGACCCCGCGGCTTGGCCGGAAACCTTCGGAGGCAGATCGTGAAGAGCGTGGCAATTCCTTCTTTTGCGGCTTCCTTCACGGGAATCGCACGGAGTGTCCGTGCGGCGTGCCCCGGGATGGCCGTCCTCGCAACGGCTGCGGTCCTGTGGGCAGCGCCGATACCGGTCCTGTCACCACCGGCTGAGGCGCGCGATGCGCCGGCCAGCTTCGCCGACATGGCGGAGCGGCTGTTGCCGGCGGTGGTCAACATCGCCACCACGCAGCAGGTGCCGGCGGAGCGCCGTCGGGGCGACATGCCGCAACCGCCGCCGGGATCGCCCCTGGAGGATCTGTTCCGGGACTTCTTCGGCGATCGTGGCGGCAACCGACCCGACCGTCCGCGCCGGGGTACGTCCCTGGGCTCGGGCTTCATCATCGATCCGACCGGTTACATCGTCACCAACAACCACGTCATCGACGGTGCCGATGAGATCACCGTGCTGCTGCATGACGACACCCAGCTCAAGGCCAAGCTGGTGGCGCGCGACAGCAAGGTGGACATCGCCGTCCTGAAGGTGGAGCCGCCCAATCGCAAGCCGATGCCGTTCGTGAAATTCGGCGATTCAGAGAAGTCGCGGATCGGCGACTGGGTGGTGGCGATCGGCAACCCGTTCGGGCTGGGCGGCACGGTGACGGCCGGTATCGTGTCGGCACGCTCACGCGATATCGGCGGCGCGTACGACGACTACATTCAGACCGATGCTGCCATCAACAAGGGCAACTCGGGCGGTCCGCTGTTCAACATGGACGGCGAGGTGATCGGCATCAACACGGCGATCTACTCGCCGACCGGGACCAGCCTGGGTATCGGCTTCGCCATCCCCTCGAACATGGCCTCGCCGCTGGTGTCGCAGCTGCGCGAATTCGGTCGCGTGCGGCGCGGCTGGATCGGTGTGCAGATCCAGAGCATCTCCGAGGACATGGCCGAGTCATTCGGGCTGGACAAGCCGCGCGGTGCCCTGGTCGCCGGTGTCACGCCCAACGGTCCGGCTGAGAAATCCGGCCTGAAGCAGCGCGATGTGGTGCTGAGCTTCGATGGCAAGGACGTTCCGGACTCCAAGAAGCTGCCGCGGATCGTCGCCGAGTCCAAGGTCGGCGAGACCGTCGATGTGGTGGTCATGCGTGGCGGCAAGCGCCAGACGCTCAAGCTCAAGGTCGGCGAACTGGAAGACGGCGACAAGCAGCAAGCCGCAGCCAAGGGCGGCAAGGGGCCGGCGCCCAAGGAGGCTGAACCGCCCGGGACCATCGAGCCGTTCGGCATCACCGTGGCGCGCCTGACCGACACGCTGCGCGAGAAGCACGGCCTGCAGAACGCGCAGAAGGGCGTGGTCGTGGTCAAGGTCACCGAGGGAAGCCCGGCGGCAGAGAAGGGCATCAAGGTCGGCGACCTGATCCTGGAGGTCGCTCAGACCGAGGTCACCTCGCCGACCGACGTTCAGAACAAGGTCAAGGAATTGCAGGATCAGAAGAAGAAGGCAGCCGTCCTGCTGGTCGAGTCCAAAGGCGATCCGCGTTTCGTCGCGCTGCGGTTCCAGAATTAGTCCCGACAGGTACAGCAAAACGGCGCCGGATGGCCTCCGGCGCCGTTTTTGTTTTCCGCCCCGCGCATCGGGGCACCCCGACTGCGTGGTTGTCGGGTTCACACATCATTCCTGGGAGCGCGGGCCTCCGGCCCGCATCAGGCGAAAGCGGCGCTTTCGCCTGACATGAGCGGGCGGGACGCCCGCGCTCCCAGGAAACTCACTTCGCTGTGAGGGACTACACCTTCACCACCAGCTTGCCGAAATTCGTGCCCTGCAGCAGGCCGATGAAGGCGCGGGGTGCCTGCTCGAGGCCATCGACCACGGTCTCGCGGTTGCGGATCTTGCCGGCCTTCAGCAGGGCACCGACCTCGGTGACGAACTCGCCCATGCCGGCGGTGTGGTCGGAGATGATGAAGCCCTCGATGCGCAGGCGGCGTTGCACGATACCGAACATCTTCTCCGGCCCGGGTTGCGGCGTGCTGTCCTGATATTCCGAGATGGCGCCGCACATCACCATGCGGCCGAAATCCTTCATGCGCGCGAACACGGCGTGGAAAATGGCGCCGCCGACATTCTCGAAATCGACGTCGATGCCGCCGGGACAGAGCTTGTCGAGCGCCGCGCCGTAGTCGGTTTCGCTGCGGTGATTGAAGCAGGCGTCGTAACCCAGCTCGCGCGTGGCGTAGGCGCACTTGGCATCGTCGCCGGCGCAGCCAACCACGCGGGCGCCCTTGAGCTTGGCGAGCTGGCCCGCCAGCTGTCCCACGGCGCCGGTGGCGGCGGATACGAACACCGTCTCGCCTGATTGGGGTTGGCCCATGCGCAGCATGCCATGATAGGCGGTGTAGCCGGGCATGCCGAGGATACCCAGGTGCGCCGGCAGCGGGGCGGCATCGCGATCGATCTTGCGCAGGCCGCGGCCGTCGTGAACCGTGTGCGTGGCCCAGTCGAGCATGCCGACCACGACGTCGCCGGCAGCAAATTTCGGGTTCCGTGACTCCACGATCTCGCCCACGCTGCCGCCGGTCAGCGGCCGGTCGAGTTCGAACGGCGGCGTGTAGGAGCGCAGCTCCGTCATGCGCGGCCGCATGTAGGGGTCGAGCGACAGGTAGAGTGAGCGTACCAGGACCTGGTTGTCGCCGAGTGCCGGCAGCGCCTGTCGTTCGATGCGGAAACAATCGTCCGTCACGGCGCCCTGCGGGCGTTTGGCCAGCACGATCTGGGTTGTCTGCGTCATGGAGTCCTCCGATAGGTGCGCCGTCATAGCGGCCGGGCCGTGATGGGTCCATGGCGCGCGGCGGCGGTCGCATCGCGGCACAAACGGGAGTGGAATTTTCCGCATATCTATGGCAGATGAGTAATTGCTCACCTTGGAGGTCTCGATGCCTTTCACCCTGCGCGCTGTCCGCCGTGTCCTGAGCATGGCGAGCGCGGGATTGTTGGCGTTTGCCGGTGCGGCGCTGGCGCAGCCGGCACCGATCACGCGTGACATCGCCGGTTCGAAGGATCACCCGCTGGTGCCGCGTTACGAAGGCTCGTTGATCATCGGCTACAAGACCGACCGTTTCGCCGAAGTGGATATCCCGATGGGGCCATCGGTGAATCCCGGCGTGGAGAAGCGGCACTTCGAGCGGGTTGACGCCGCCGAGGGCGCGCGCACGCGGCTGCTCTATGTCGCGCCCCTGGAGCGCACGTCGCTGGAGGTGATGCGCAACTACAAGGAAGCGCTGCTGGCCGGCGGCTTCAAGACGCTGTTCGAGTGCAGCCGCGACAAGTGCGGCGACTCGATCGAGCGGCCGTTCCTGGAATTCAACCCCAGCCGTCAGTTGACCGCCAACCAGGTGATGGAGTTCGCCTACAGCGCCAACGTCATCGACCAGCGCATGCTGGTGGTGAAGCTCGACCGTCCGCAGGGGCCGGTGCACGTGATCGTCTTTGCCGCGCACCAGGACAACGTCGCCAATCCGACCGCCGGCAATCGCGTCGCGGTGTTTGTCGATATCGTCGAGAGCGGCACCATGGAGAAGCGCATGGTGACGGTGCAGGCGCCGGAGATGGCGACGAATCTGGGACGCGACGGCAAGCAGGCGATCTACGGCATCTACTTCGATTTCGACAAGGCCGACATCAAGCCCGAGTCGAAGCCGCAGTTGGAGGAGATGGCAAAGCTGTTGCAGGCCAATCCCGGGCTCAAGGTGTATATCGCCGGCCACACCGACAACCAGGGTGCGCTGGATTACAATGTCGGCCTCTCGCAGCGCCGCGCCGAAGCCGTCGTGCGCGCGCTCACGACCCAGTATGGGATCGCCGCGGCGCGCCTGACGGCGCGCGGTCTGGGCCCGCTGGCGCCGGTGACGTCCAACGCGACGGAGGATGGCCGCGCCAAAAACCGCCGCGTGGAGCTGGTGCAGCAATAGGAAGCACTCGTCAGTGATACAGCTGTCATCCCGAACGCAGCGAGGGATCTTCTGCGAGTGACGCACGGGGTGCGCCTGCATCAAAGATCCCTCGCTGCGCTCGGGATGACAGTCCCGAGTCACACCGCTTCCTCACATGACCTGACGTTAGCGCAGCGTCTGTCGGTAGATCCCGGGACGAATCCCCTGAACGCGCCGGAAGAACTGCGAGAACGACTCGCCATCGGAAAACCCGCAGCGGACCGCAATCTCGTTCAGCGACGCATACGAGTTCAACAGCATCTCCTTGGCCTTATCGAGCCGCACCGATTGGATGTAGCGAAACGGCGTCATTCCAGTCGTCATTTTGAATGATCGGGCAAAATGGTACGGCGAGTAGCCGGCCGCGCGGGCGATCTCGGACACGGTGATCCTTGTCCCGTAGTGTGCAGCCACGAAGCTTTTTGCCCGTTCCAATCGCGCCCCTGTCAAACCACCCCGATGTGTAGCGCCCCGTGGCCGCTGCTCGATGAAGAGCCGCTTCGCCAGGAGGATGGTCAGGGAACGGCCGAGCGATTCGACGAGCAATGGTGTGTAGCAATCCGTGTTGGCGGCCTCGATGGACGTTGTCATCAGAGCCATCACCCGGGAGGTTTCGTGGTCGTTGAACAGCCTGGGCAGGCGCACCGGCGCGGACGCATGCCCGGATGCGATTTCATCAAAGTGACATGCCGGAATGTAGGTTTGGACCACGTCAAAAGCGTCAAACAGTGTCGCCCGGGCAATCTCACCGGCTCTGACCACGACGTTTGCACCGCTGGCCAGCTGATCACTGGTCACGAGCGCGTCGTTGACCAGCATGCGCATTCGCAATCGCTTGAGCCAGTGAGATATGACGACGTAACCGGGCGGTGGCGATATGGTGATACCGCCGTGGTTCTTGGGCCCTGTCAGGCGACAGACCGCGACCCCGTCATCCCGTCGCCCGTGGACCATCGGCGTGGCGTGCAGCCGCCAATGTGCTGCAACCTGGCAGCGCAAGGTGTTCAGGACGTCGGACATGAGAGGGCGCCGGTCAGGAGCTCTCTTCCGGTGCCGTGCGCAACCAGCCGGCGCGAACGGCTTCGACGAGAAGCTTGTCCGTCATGTCCCAAAGAGCGGGTGCGCCGTGGGCGATGCGAGCCGCGAACATGCGCTCGCGGCGCTCGTCGACATCAAAGTCGCTCCACGTGCCGCCCTGTACCAGGTGATTCAAGAGAATGGGTTGGAGGCGATCAATGGATTTCGCGAACCGGGCATCCGGGGTCGCCGCGGCCTCGAACTCCGTCCACAGTGCACGAAGCCGTTCTTCCTGATCGCGCGGCAGGATGGCGAACAGTTTTTCCGCCGCCGCCGCTTCCCGCTCGGCCTGGGTCTGCGACTGCGCGGCATCGAACAACGGCGTGTCGCCACATTCGATTTCCACGAGGTCATGCACGATGAGCATCTGAATGACCCGACACGCGTCGACGGGTTCGGCAGCCCACTCGCCGAGGAGCATGGCGAACAGCGCAAGATGCCAGGAGTGTTCGGCCACGTTCTCGTGCCGCGAGCCATCCGCGATCCGGGATCCTCGAATGACCGTTTTCAGGCGGTCGGCTTCGATCAGGAAGCGCATCTGAGCCGCCAGACGCGGCGCGATCTGCGACAGCCATGTGTCAGGAGGATGAGGGGACTGATGGCCGTTCATGCCGCCGATGTAACGAACCGAACCGTCCAAGTCTGCGCATATCGTATGCGTCAGGGGGCCGCCGTCACGGGGACGCTGATGCAGAGCCGCGCCGGCGTGCCGTCGGCGAGATAGATCCGCTCCCAGGTCATTCGGCTCGGCAGGATCCGCAGGTCGCCTTCGTCGCGGGTACCGGTCACGACCTCGACCGGCGCCGGGACCGGGTTCTCCCACCATCCGATGCTGTCCAGTGATGTCTCGGCGGCGACGATGGGTTCGGTGGCAAATCGCCAGAGCGAATGCCCCAGCAGGTCGACCGGGTCTCGCTGCCATTCGGCAATCCGGCCTGGAGACGCCGCAAGCAGTCGATGATCCACATCCGTGACGAGGTGCGCGACGATGGTCGCGCTCTCAACCAGCGTTCGAAGCGCCCGGTCATCGGTCGAAGATCTGGAAAGCGCAAGCAGGATGCTGTTGGCAACACGCTCATCGGGTTGAATCTCACCAGCTTCCCAACGGGAAACCGTCGTTTGGACAACGCCGGCGAGGTGGGCAATGTACGCTTGCTTGAGGCCACGCAGGCGCCGGATACGGCGCAGCCGCGAGCCGAAGTGGGGGAGTATGATCATGAGCAGCGGTATCTGATGGCGATCGGGCTTGGCGTCCATCCGAAATCCGGACGTCCGTCACTGCGTCGTTCGCGCCCGGTCGGGGCGCAGGATCAGCCAAGCCACGGCGAAGGCGAGAGGGGTAAAGACGATAGAGCCCGCCATGAGACTGCTCTGCGTCCGCGATGGATCCGGTATCCCGAAGTTGAACACCAATGACACGAGCAGGCCGCAACCTATACCGGTGATTACATAGTGCCGCAGTCGTTTGTAGCCAATCGCCTGCAGCCGGCCGATCAGGAGCCTGCCCAGCGACGCCATGAGTGGAGTGCCCACGATCATACCGAAGGCCAGCCCCATCATCGCCGAATGAGCGGCGACGCGGAGGTGCAGCGTCTGGTTGTAGTCGCATAGAGGAGCAGGAGCCCAACAGTCGCGGACTGTTGTGAATAAGGTGAGAATCTCAAGAAATACGTTCGTCAACGCGCCGCTTACAGGAGGCGATATGACAACAGCCCACGCGAATCTTCGATCCATGAACACCTCCTGACAAAGCCTGGCGTTCCGCGCTCGCCGCTGTCGTCGACGCCGGCGCTGCTGCGGACCAGAAAGAGTCCGGACACGCGACGACAGAACGGTATGCGCGCTGCCCGTTGCGATCTTGGACGGATGCGACATGCCATATGCAACGCGATATGACGGCGCCACGCCGATCAGGCGTCGCGTGCCACGAACACAGACGTTGGTGGCGTTCCGGTTGGAAGATCCGGACACGACCAACGGTATGCGTAACATCTGTCGCGATCTTGGACCGGCGCGACATTCGCAGGGCATCCGCCGCAATGCGGCGACGTCGCGTCGAGCGATGCGGCGCCGATCAAGCCTGCTGCTGCCCGATCAGGGCTGCTGAAATTCGTACAGTGATCACCCACGCCGCTTTGGTTTTCCCGCACCGGCACTACGTATCGGAGCGCCTTGGGCACGCCGTGCGGTTGGTCACGGCATTCGCGTGTTGGTGCGATGGAGACTTGGTAGTGCATATCGGTCGTCGTGGCGTGGCTGTGGCACGGCTTATCGCGATCAAGGCGGACGTCGACATGAATCTCATTCATGGTGACGTGAGCTTGTCTGCGGTCGCGGCGCGGCACGGTCTGTCCTTCCGGTCTGTGCAAAGGCTCTTTGAACGAGAGACCCTGACGTTTACCGGTTTCGTGCTCGGCCGGCGCTTGGCATACGCCTATTGGCTGCTCGTCGGTACGAAGACAGATGATCGCACCATCTGCGACGCGGCTTTTGGCGCAGGTTTCAACGACTTGTCGTACTTCAATCGGACCTTCCGACGTCGCTATGGCGTCACACCGTCCGAGGTGCGCGGACTGTTTGCTGGTGATCGGCGTTGCCACGACTGTCGCAGAGGGCCAGTCGGTCCGGGCGCCGGTGAAAAGCGCCGCAATGTGTCGCTGCAGTCCGAGCCCCAAGGCGCGGCCGGTTGCTATGGACTGGCTTCAGGTGACGCGCCTTCACAGAGTCGTATGCGCTGCCGGCCGCCTGCGGGTGGGCGGCTTCGCGCAGGCCAGGGCGGATGACGCGTGAACGCAATGGAGAGTACGGAACGATGTTGTTCTCTGGTTTTGCCTTGCAGCGCAGGTTGCTTGTCGCGGTTCTCGCCGGGCTGCTGGTGGCGATACCGGCCGTCATCGCGTCGGCGCAGCCGGCACCGATCACGCGCGACATCGCCGGTTCGAAGGATCACCCGCTGGTGCCGCGTTACGAAGGCTCGCTGATCATCGGCTACAAGACCGATCGCTTCGCCGAGGTGGATATCCCGATGGGTCCATCGGTGAATCCCGGCGTGGAGAAACGCCGCTTCGAGCGGGTCGATGCCGCCGAGGGCGCGCGCACACGGCTGCTCTATGTCGCGCCCCCGAAGCGCACGTCGCTGGAAGTCATGCGCAACTACAAGGAAGCGCTGCTGGCCGATGGCTTCAAGACGCTGTTCGAATGCAGCCGCGACACGTGTGGTGACTCGATCGAATTGCCGTTCCTGGAATTCAATCCCAGCCGGCAGCTGACGGATAGCCAGGTGACGGAGTTCGCCTTCAGCGCCAACGTCGTCGACCAACGCCTGCTGGTCGTGAAGCTCGACCGTCCGCAGGGACCAGTGCACGTGATCGTCTTTACTGCCCACCAGGACAACGTCGCCAACCCGACGGCGGGCGGGCGCGTCGCGGTGTTCGTCGATGTGGTGGAGAGCGGCACCATGGAGAAGCGCATGGTGACGGTGCAGGCGCCGGAGATGGCGATGAACCTGGGTCGCGACGGCAAGCAGGCGATCTACGGCATCTATTTCGACTTCGACAAGGCCGACATCAAGCCGGAGTCCAAGCCGCAGCTGGAGGAGATGGCGAAGCTGCTGCAGGCCAATCCCGGCCTGAAGGTGTATATCGCCGGCCACACCGACAACCAGGGTGCGCTGGACTACAACGTCGGCCTCTCGCAGCGTCGCGCCGAGGCGGTGGTACGGGCGCTGGCGATGCAGTACGGCATTGCCGCAGCGCGCCTGACAGCGCGTGGCCTGGGCCCACTGGCGCCGGTGACGTCCAACGCGACGGAGGATGGCCGCGCCAAGAACCGCCGTGTAGAACTGGTGCAGCAATGACGGTCATTCCTTGTCCTCGCGCAGGCGGGGCAGGGTGGAATCGCCTCCTTCACTCCGCTCAGACATCGAGTACGGGAAGAAAGGGGAAGTGATCAGGCTATGTCGCACGCCCGGCACGAGCTGCCCACTGCGGCAATCGCCGGCTCCACCGCGGCCGATTTGCCGCCGGCCGGCTTCTGGTTGCGGTTCGTGGCTGCAGTTATCGATGCTGCGATCATCGGCGGCGTCATCGCGCTTCTCATTGCCATCTACGGCGTCGCCGCCGCCCTCAAGCTTTCCGATCGCGTCGATTGGGGCGAGCTGCCGGGGCTTGCCTTTGCCTTCGCGCTCTACACGATCTTTCCGCTCACCATCATCGGCGTGCCCCTCGCCATCATCGGCGGCTGGATCTATGAGGTCCTGATGCTGCGCTCGGCCCGCGGCGCAACGCTGGGCAAAATGGCGGTCGGTGTGCGTGTCGTCGCCGCCGACGGCAGCCGCCTCACCCTGGGGCGGTCGGCGGCCGGCGGTTCGCCAAGTATCTCTCCGGCCTCATCCTGGCGATCGGCTATGTCATGGCGGCGTTTACCAGCCGCAAGCGCGCCCTGCATGACATGATCGCCGCGACGCTGGTCGTGCGGCGCGCCTGACCCCGCGTCTCACCGGGCGCCGGGCGGTCTCACGACACCGAAAGCGTGTTCTCGAGGCGATGCAGTTCGGCGCGCAAGGCGGCGATATCGCGCTCGTTCAGGCCGACGCGGCACGCCAGTTCGTGCGGTATGGAGAGGGCGCGCTGCTTCAGCGCCGTGCCGGCCTCGGTCGGTACCACCTCGACAACGCGCTCGTCGTCGGCCGACCGGCGGCGCGCAATGAAGCCGAGGGCCTCCAGCCGCTTCAGCAGCGGTGACAGGGTGCCGGAGTCCAGACGCAGCGCGACGCCGAGATCCTTGACCGTGCTGCCGCCGGCCTCCCACAGCACCAGCATCACCAGGTACTGCGGGTAGGTGAGTCCCAGCGTTTCCAGCAGCGGCCGATAGGCGGCCGTCATCGCGCGCGAGGCGGCGTACAGCGCGAAACAAAGCTGGCTGTCGAGCTTCAGTGCGTCGGCGCCGAGGGATTTCTTGATCGCCATGGTCTTCATATGGTGTGGCCGCAGACTGCGGGACAGCCACATCACTATCACGCGATCGTGTGGTTGACAATTCAATTGTGCACAATTAAATTGTGAGCGTTAGAGGCATTCAACACGTCCTCATCCACAGGAGTTCGTCATGAAGATCATCTACACGGCCCATGCCGAGGTCACCGGCGGCCGCGATGGCCATGCCCGTTCGTCGGACGGCGCGCTCGACGTGCAGCTGGGCCGGCCCAAGGAGTTCGGCGGCGGCGCCAAGCCCGGCACCAACCCAGAGCAGTTGTTCGCCGCCGGCTACGCTGCCTGTTTCGAAAGTGCGGTGCGTTTCGTCGCCGGCCAGCGCAAGGTCGCGATCCCGCAGTCGTCGGTGAAGGCGTCAGTGGGCGTCGGCCCGCGCGATCAGGGTGGCTTCGGCCTCGAGGTGGAACTGCGCGTCAGCCTGCCGGGCGTCGATCGCGCCGTGGCCGAGGACCTGGTGAAGACGGCGCACGAGCAGATCTGCCCGTACTCCAACGCCACGCGCGG
This sequence comes from Reyranella sp. CPCC 100927, assembly GCF_007859315.1. Classification (GTDB taxonomy): domain Bacteria; phylum Pseudomonadota; class Alphaproteobacteria; order Reyranellales; family Reyranellaceae; genus Vineibacter. Next base: position 744,456 of record NZ_VOHA01000002.1, on the reverse strand, counting down.
CAACATCGATGTGAAGGTGAGCGTGGAGTAGTCCTTCCCTGGGAGCGCGGGCCTCCGGCCCGCATTGGCGCGGCAGCGCCAAGACATGGGCGGGCGAGACGCCCGCGCTCCCGGGTTATCCAGAAACGAACGCGCTCTGCTTGTAGCCTTGGGCGTAGAGCAGAGCGGTCAGGTCGCCGTGGCGCACGTTGGCGTTGACGGCGGCGGCGACGGTGGGCTTGGCATGAAAGGCGATGCCCAGGCCCGCTGCCTGCAGCATCGGCAGATCGTTGGCGCCGTCGCCGACCGCGAGCGTCTGGTCCGGCGTCAGTCCCCGCGCACCCGCCAGTTCCTGCAGCGCGGCGAGCTTGGCCTCCTTGCCCAGGATCGGCTCGGCCACCGCGCCGGCCAACGTATCGCCGTCGGCCAGCAGCCGGTTGGCGCGGTCGAGATCGAAGCCCAGGTGCTGCCGCACGATGGCGGTGAAATGGGTGAAGCCGCCGGAGACCAGGGCACAATAGGCGCCGTTGGCCCGCATGGTGGCAATCAGGGTCGCGGCGCCCGGCATGTAGCGGATGCGCGTCGCCGCTTCGTCCAGCAGCCCTGTCTTCAATCCCTTCAGCAGCCCGATGCGGTCGCGCAGGGCCGTGGCGAAGTCGATCTCGCCGTTCATGGCACGGGCGGTGACGGCGGCGATCTGTTCGCGCAGGCCGAAATAGTCGGCCAGCTCGTCCAGCATCTCGTTCTCGATGATCGTCGATTCCATGTCGGCGACCAGCAGCGCCTTGCGCCGTCTCGCCGCCGGCTGGACGATCGCGTCAATGGGACGCGTGCCCAACGCCGTGCGCGCGGCCGTCGTCGCTGGCGCCAGCATCAGCCCCGCAAACGGGACGTCGACCGCAATGCCGTCGGCCAGCGACTCCGGCGTGCCCGGGGTTGCGCCGGCGGCGGCGAGTGCCGTACGCACCGCGGCGATCGCATCGGCATCGACGGCAGGTCGCCGGGGATCGGCGATCAGGGTAAGAACGTGGTCCATGAACGTTACAGTCTTCGACCTTCGTGGGTGGGCTCGCGGTGAGCGCGCATCATGGGAATGAGACGCCGCACTGACAAGCGCAAGCCGCGCGTCATCCGGCCGCTGCAAGATGGGGCTGCCGTGATCGTGCTATGGTGCCCGCTTCAACGGAGCTCCCGTCATGATCGACGCGATGCGGTGGCGTGTTTTCCCGATGCTGCTGGCCGGCCTGCTGACGTCGGTTCCGGCCGCGGGGCAGCCGCCGCCGGGCGCGCGCTGCGGCGTCGATGTCGGCTTCGAACCGATCGGGGTCGGCACCCCGCGCCCCTTTCATGCCGTCGTGCTGGTGAGTGCGCAGGGTGGCGGATGGGTGGCGGCCTTCGAGGCCAATCCCACCGGCAGAGCACCGAGCTGGGGCTGGCTGGTGGCCCGCCAGCGCGACGTGAGTCGCGATCCGCTGAAAGCCGGCGCGATCGTCAGGACGGGCGCCTCGCCTGGATTCCAGACCTGCGCATGGCTGGTGAACCGACTGCGCGACCTGGCCGGCGAGCTGAACAGCTCGCGCATACCCTATGCCCCGGCACCCGAGGCGCAATTCAACGCGGCCAACAGCAACAGCTTTGCGTACTGGGCCGTGTCCAGGCTGCGCGTGGCGCCGCCTTCGGCGCCGCCGGGCACCTCTGGCTACTACGCCAATCTGCGCTGATCATCCGTGGCGAGGTCGACCGTTGAACCCGGTGCTGGTCATCATCGGGCCGACGGCCAGCGGCAAGTCGGCGCTGGGCCTGGCCCTCGCAACGCGCCCGTCGCTGCGGCTGGCCGGCCGCGACTTCGGCGGCGGCACGATCATCAACATGGATTCGATGCAGGTCTATCGCGAGCTGCCGATCATCACGGCGCAGCCGACGACGGACGAGCGATCATACGCGCCGCACCGGCTCTATGGCGTGCTGCCGGCCCGGGAGGTCGGCACGGCGGCACGCTGGCGCGTGATGGCGCTGATCGAGATTGCCGCGGCGCATGAGGCCGGCCGGTTACCCATCCTGGTGGGCGGCAGCGGGCTCTACCTGCGGGCCCTGACCGACGGCCTGTCGCCGATGCCCGAAATTCCCGCCTCGGTACGGGCGGCCAGCCGCGCGTCGTGGGAAGAGCTCGGGCCGCAGGCGTTCCATGACCGCCTGTCGGCGCGCGATCCTGAGACCGGCGCGCGGTTGGCGGTGAACGACCGGCAGCGACAGGTGCGGGCCTGGGAAGTGCTGGAAGCGACGGGACGGTCGATCACGGCCTGGCAGCAGGAACGCGGCGATGGTCCGCCGGCGCCGTGGCGGTTCATCACCGTGCTGCTGGCGCCGGATCGTGCCTGGCTGCGTGCGCGCCACCAGCGACGCTTCGACGCCATGGTGCAGGGCGGCGTGGTCGAGGAGGTACGGGCCCTGGAAGCGCTATTGGCGGCGCGCGGTCGGCTCGACCGGCTGACCCTGGACGGGGTCGCCCTGCCGGCGCTGAAGGCGCATGGCGTTCCCGAACTGCGCGCGCATCTGCATGGCACGATGAGCCTCGCCGATGCTGTCGAGCGTGCGGTGCTGAACACCAGCCAATACGCAAAACGTCAAATGACGTGGGCAAGGCATCAGATTATGTCCGATTTATCCGTCACAACGACTGAAAATGACCAATTGAGGGACGTGGAGAAATTTTTGAACAAAGTGACGCCTTGAAACTTTGCGTTTGTTTGTCGAATGGGGTTGATTCCTCGCGTCTCGGTCAGTATGGTCCCGCCCGCCGCGCAACATGGGTTGCGCGGCACCTTTGTCTTTTGGAGGGAGCTATGACTGCGGAGAGCAAGACGAACGGCGCCGACTTGGTGATCAGAAGCCTGATCGACCAGGACGTCGATGTCGTCTTCGGCTATCCCGGCGGCGCCGTCCTTCCGCTCTACGACTCGATCTTCAAGCAGAACCGGCTTCGCCACATCCTGGTGCGGCATGAGCAGGCAGCCGTGCATGCGGCGGAGGGCTATGCCCGCTCGACCGGCAAGGTCGGCGTGGTGCTGGTGACCTCTGGCCCCGGCGCCACCAATGCCGTGACCGGCCTGACCGATGCGCTGATGGACTCCATTCCGGTGGTCTGCCTGACCGGCCAGGTGCCGACGCACCTGATCGGCAACGACGCCTTCCAGGAAGCCGACACCACGGGCATCACGCGGCCCTGCACCAAGCATAACTATCTGGTGAAGAACGCCGCCGACCTGCAGCGGGTGCTGGGCGAGGCGTTCTATGTCGCGAAGTCGGGACGTCCCGGGCCGGTGGTGATCGACCTGCCCAAGGACGTGCTGATGGCGCAGCACGACTACGAGCCGCCCAAGAAGACGGTGCAGCACAAGAGCTATCGCCCGCAGGTCAAGGGCGACATCAAGAAGATCGAGCAGGCGGTCGAGTTGATGGCCAAGGCGAAGCGCCCGCTGTTCTACACCGGCGGCGGCGTCATCAATTCGGGACCCAACGCGGCCAAGCTGCTGCAGCAGTTCGTGCGCATGACCGGCTTTCCCATCACCAACACGCTGATGGGGCTGGGTGCCTATCCGGCCTCCGACCCGCAGTTCCTGGGCATGCTCGGCATGCACGGCATGTACGAGGCCAACCTCGCCACGCACGGCTGCGATGTGTTGATCAACATCGGCGCGCGGTTTGATGACCGGGTGACGGGACGGCTCAACGCCTTCTCGCCCGACAGCATCAAGATCCACGTCGATATCGATCCGTCGTCGATCAACAAGAACGTGCGCGTCGACCTGCCGATCGTCGGCGACTGCGGCCACGTGCTGGAAGACATGATCAAGGTCTGGAAGGCGCGCCAGCCGCGCATCGACCAGAAGGCGCTGAAGGCATGGTGGACGCAGATCGATGAATGGCGCGGCAAGAACTGCCTGCGGTACGAGAACTCGCGCGAGATCATCAAGCCGCAATACGCGCTCGAGCGCCTCTATGCGCTGACCAAGGACAGGGAACCGATCATCACCACCGAGGTGGGCCAGCACCAGATGTGGGCGGCCCAGTTCCTGAAGTTCGAGAAGCCCAACCAGTGGCTGACCTCGGGTGGACTGGGCACCATGGGCTATGGCTTGCCGGCGGCGATCGGGGCGCAGATCGCGCATCCCGACAAGCTGGTGATCGACGTCGCGGGCGAAGCCTCGATCCTGATGAACATCCAGGAACTGTCGACGGCGGCGCAGTACCGCCTGCCGGTGAAGGTGTTCATCCTCAACAACGAGTACATGGGCATGGTGCGCCAGTGGCAGGAGCTGCTGCATGGCGGGCGCTATTCCGAGAGCTACTCCGCGGCGCTGCCTGATTTCGTGAAGCTCGCCGACGCCTTCGGTGCGGTCGGCATGCGGATCACCAAGCCCGACGACGTCGATGCCGCCATCAAGGAGATGATCGCCATCGACAGGCCGGTCATCGTCGATGTCGCCGTCGACAAGGCCGAGAACTGCTTCCCGATGATCCCCTCGGGCGCGGCGCACAACGAGATGCTGCTGGGACCCGCCGACAAGGCGGAAAGGCCGATCTCGGAAGAGGGCATGGTTCTCGTCTGAGCACCGCCTTTCTGTCGTCCCGTCCATCTGTCAGCCGCGCCGCGCGGCCCGTCACCGGGCCCGGCGCCAGGGGAGTGAGCACCGTGAGTCCCAACCATGAACGCCATACCATCGCCGTGCTGGTCGACAACGAGCCCGGCGTGCTGGCGCGCGTCATCGGCCTGTTCTCGGGCCGCGGCTACAACATCGAGAGCCTGACGGTCTCGGAGACCGATGTCCGCAAGCACCTGTCGCGCATCACGATCGTGACGTCGGGCACGCCGATGGTGATCGAGCAGATCAAGGCCCAGCTCGACCGCCTGGTGCCGATCCACAAGGTGTCGGACCTGACGCTCGACGGGCCGTCGGTCGAGCGCGAACTGGCCCTGGTCAAGGTGCGCGCATCGGGCGAGAAGCGCGTCGAGTCGCTGCGCATCGCCGATGTCTTCCGTGCCCATGTCGTGGACATGACCAACGAGTCGGTCGTGTTCGAGCTGACGGGGGCGCCGTCCAAGCTCGGCTCGTTCGTCGGGCTGATGGAGCCGCTGGGCCTGGTCGAGGTCTGCCGCACCGGCGTCGCCGCCCTGCGCCGCGGCCCGGACGGGATCTAGGCACCCGTGGTGAAGGCACAACTTTCATACCTTCCCCCGCTCAGCGGGGGAAGGTGGCGCGCAGCGCCGGATGGGGGTGCATTGCGGGCAGACGGCGTATGGGGCAGGCGTCCCCCATCCGCCCTTCGGGCACCTTCCCCCGCAAGCGGGGGAAGGTAAAGGAGGTCGCCATGGAATTCCTCTACCCGCTGATCGGTTTCGCTCTGGTCCACCTGCTGGCGGTGGCCAGCCCCGGGCCGACCTTCCTGGTGGTGGCGCGCACGGCCGCCACCGGGTCGCGCGCCGCCGCCCTGGTCGCCGCCGTCGCGGTCGGTATCGGCGCCCTGGTGTGGGCGACGGCGGCGTTGTTCGGTCTGCAGGCCCTGCTGGTGCGGTTCGAGTGGCTGTACCTGACCTTGCGGATCGCCGGCGGCCTCTACCTGGTGTATCTGGGCGTTCAGCTTGTCCGGCATGCCGGCAAGGGCGATGCCATGGCCGTGGTTGCGGCGACACCCGGGACGACATCGCTGGCGCGCGTCTTTCGCGAGGCGCTGATGGTCCAGCTGTCCAATCCCAAGGTTGCGGTTTTCTTCGGCAGCGTGTTTCTGACCCTGCTGCCGGCGGCCGCGCCGGCCTGGATGGTGGCCGCGGTCCTGGCCATCGTGTTCGTCAACGAGTGCGGCTGGTTCACGCTGGTGGCTTTGTTGTTTTCAGGCAATGCCGTGCGCGCGGTCTATCGCCGCGCGCGCGTGTGGATCGAACGGCTGACGGGCGGCGTGCTCGCAGCCCTGGGGCTTCGGCTGGCGCTCGACCGGTGAGCGCGGCCGCAAGAAACTGACCGGTAGTGGAGAGACTGAGATGCGTGTCTATTACGATCGCGATGCCGACGTGAACCTGATCAAGGGCAAGAAGGTCCTGGTCGTCGGCTATGGCAGCCAGGGCCATGCCCATGCCATGAACCTGCGCGACAGCGGCGTGAAGGACGTTCGCATCGCGCTCAAGCCGGGCTCGGCCACGGTCAAGAAGGCCGAAGGCGCCGGCTTCAAGGTGATGTCGCCGGCCGACGGCGCCAAGTGGGCCGATATCGTGATGGTGTTGACGCCCGACGAACTGCAGTCGGACATCTACAACGCCGACCTGGCACCCAACATGAAGGAAGGCGCCGCGCTGGTCTTTGCGCACGGCCTGAACGTGCACTTCAACCTGATCACGCCGCGCCCCGACCTCGACGTGTTCATGATCGCCCCCAAGGGCCCGGGCCACACGGTGCGCTCGGAGTACGTGCGCGGCGGCGGCGTGCCCTGCCTGGTGGCGGTGGCGCAGAACGCCTCGGGCAACGCGCTCGAGATCGGGCTCAGCTACTCGTCGGCGATCGGCGGCGGCCGCGCCGGCACCATCGAGACCACCTTCAAGGAAGAGTGCGAGACCGACCTGTTCGGCGAGCAGGTGGTGCTGTGCGGCGGTCTGGTCGAGCTGATCAAGGCCGGCTTCGAGACGCTGGTCGAGGCCGGCTACGCGCCGGAGATGGCCTATTTCGAGTGCCTGCACGAGGTGAAGCTGATCGTCGACCTCATCTACGAGGGCGGCATCGCCAACATGAACTACTCGATCTCCAACACGGCCGAGTACGGCGAATACCGCAGCGGCCCGCGCATCGTGACGGCCGAGACCAAGGCCGAGATGAAGCGGGTGCTGGACGACATCCAGTCCGGCCGCTTTGCGCGCGACTGGATGCTGGAGAACCGGGTCAACCAGGCCTCGTTCAAGGCCATGCGCAAGCGCATGTCGGAGCATCCGATCGAGGAAATCGGCGCCAAGCTGCGCGCCATGATGCCCTGGATCAAGGAGAAGGCGCTGGTCGACAAGACCCGCAACTAGGCTGCGATCGGCGGATCGAACGGGAGCAGGGAGGGCGGTGCCCTCCCTGTTTCTTTTGGCGCGCCGCCGTCGGCGCTAGCGCGTCCGGGCGCTGCGCACGCACCAGGGCTGCTGGCGGACGAGGGCGATCGCCGCCTGGAGCCCCAGGGGATCGTCGCCATCCGTCGGGGCGTCCGCCGCCTGATTGACCGCTGGCATCGAGAGCACGACCGAGTCGCGCTTGGTGTCGGTGACGCAACCGGCGAGCGGAAGTACGCTCGCCACCAACCAAAATTTATGAAACATCACACCCAACCCAACGAACATGAACGCGACACGCGAGAAATATTCGTGACCGTCCGCCCTGGCTCGCAGTGGGAAAGTCACGCGCGCGTCGCGAGGATTACGTTATCATAGAAGACCCACTTTGTCCGTGAATTCAACGCACTGACGGATTGATTTGTAGTGGGTGGTTAATATCAGTCGCTAGCTCTCTGAGAGAATTTTTCAATTAAAATCAATTAATTAACGAAATTATCTCAGATATCACAATGAAGGCGGCGGCGTGATCCCGGCGCTTTTTACCGTGAGCACGTTCATTCTGGTGCATTTCGACCGCACACGATGTTGCGTCCGGGTGTAGCTGGACACCCGAAATCGCACTGAACAGAGAAAACTGGTGTCCGCGACACCCGCCAGCGAACGTGAGGTCGAGACCGCCCGGTTGAACCCGCTGCGGTCGCTCCGCGCGGCCGCGCTGCCCGACCTGTCCGGGCTGGCGGACGTTGCCGTGTCGGCGGCCGGTCTCTTCGATGCCCCGATGGCAATGGTGCTGGGTGTCGACATCGCAGGTGCTCGCATCCTCGCGTCGCACGGCCTCGACCTGTCCGACATCGAACGCGCGCGGGCGTTCTGCGACGCGGCGTTGCTGGCCGGTGGCGCCGCCGTCGTCGGCCCTGCCGGGGCCGACGATCCGGCGATGGCGCTGGGTGCGCGCTTTTATGCCGTGGCGCCGATTCTCGCATCGACCGGGCAGCCGCTGGGTGCCCTTTGCGTGATGGATCGGACCGCGCGGGTCGCCGTGGACGCGCATCTGCTCGCGGCGCTGCAGACCCTGGCCCGCCTGACGGGGGCGGAACTGGAACGGCGGCGCCTGGCCGCGCAGGCCGGGGCGGTCGGCGCCCGCGAGCAGGCCCAGGCCCAGCTGCGCGAGCGCGAGGCATCGTTTCGCTACCTCTTTGACCAGAACCCCAGCCCGATGATCGTCTGTGCCGATCAGAGCTTTCACGTGTTGGCTGCCAACGATTCGGCGCTACGGCTCTATGGCACCACGCGCGAGGCCTTTCTGGGTCAGCAGCCCGATCAGGAGCAGGATCGGCGTGCCCGGCCGCCGGCGCCGGCCCATGGCGCTGGTGTGTCGTTCGTGAGCGTGGCCACGCACCGCCGCCGATCGGGTGAAGCGTTTTCGTGCGATGTGCGCGCCTCGGCGATCACGTTCGGCGGTCGGCCGGCCTGGTTGCTGGTCGTGCGCGACATCTCCGAACAACAGCAGGCCCAGTCGAGGCTTGCCGAGGCGGAAGACAAGCTGCGTCAGGCCCAGAAACTGGAAGCGATCGGCCATCTCACCGGCGGCATTGCGCACGACTTCAACAATCTGCTGGCCGTCATCCTGGGCAGCGTCGAACTGCTGCAGGAGGAACTGCCGGCCGGGTCATCCGGCGGCGACCTTCTGGCGGTCGCGGCGCAGGCGGCCGAACGCGGCGCCGACCTGACCAGTCAATTGCTGTCCTTCGCCCGCCGCCAGGCGCTGGCGCCGCATGCGGTCGATATCAATGCACTGCTGGGCAAGGTGCATGCGCTGCTGACCCGCTCGGTGGGCCGCCACATCGAGACCAACTTCGCGCCCGACCCGACCCTGCGGCCGGCGCTGATCGATTCGACGCAACTGGAGACCGCCGTCCTGAACCTGGTGGTGAACGCGCGCGATGCCATGCCCGACGGCGGCTCGATCACGCTGTCGACCAGCAACGGCTCGGTGGAGTCCGCGCTCGACCAGCCCGATGTGATGCCGGGCGACTACGTCGTCATCACCGTGTCGGACACCGGGACCGGCATGACGCCGGAGGTGCTGTCCAAGGCGTTCGATCCGTTCTTCTCGACGAAGGAAACCGGCAAGGGCAGCGGCCTGGGGCTGAGCATGGTGTATGGCTTCGTGCGCCAGTCCGGCGGCCATGTGCGCATCGAAAGCGCAGTCGACGCCGGAACCGAAGTGCATCTTTATCTACCCTGCGCACCGCGGGAGGCGGCCGCGACGCCGATCGCCGTGCGCAGTGCCGGGGCGGCGCCGGGCGGCAACGAATCGATCCTGGTCGTCGAGGACGATGCGCAGATGCGTGACCTGGTCCAGGCCCATCTGAGCGGCTTGGGCTACCACGTTCTGGTTGCCGGCAACGGCATCGAGGCGCTCGACATCCTGATGGGCCCTGAGCGCATCGACCTGATGCTGAGCGATCTGGTCATGCCCGGCGGGCTCACCGGACTGCAACTCTCCGAGCAGGCGGCGCGCGTCCGGCCCGGTCTGCGGATCCTGTTCGCTGCCGGCTATCCGCAGGGTGCGCTCGATGCGCCGGAAGGCCGCGACGAAGCACCGGCGCCATTGCACAAACCCTATCGCCGCGGCGAACTCGCCACCCGCATCCGCGAACTGCTGGATGCGTAACAGCCTACCTTCCCCCGCAAGCGGGGGAAGGTAGGCTGCAGCTACTCCGCTGCCGTCTTCTGTTCGGCCATCTTCTGTTCCGCTGCGATCAGTTTGGTCAGCGTCCAGCGGAAGTGCGCCAGCGGCGCGTCGGCGCCGATCGCCAGCAAGCGGAACGACGGATCGGCATCGAGCACCTTCTGCTGCTCTTCGATGATGTGCTTATCCTCCATGAAGCCCTCGACCAGGCTGTTGCGCAGCGACAGCGCGATGGTCGGGTTGTCGATTTCGAAGTTGTGCAGATAGTTCCAGAAGAAATGCGTGGTGCTGGCGGTCTCGGGCGTCATGAACTGGCAGTTGCGGTATTGCTTGGCGCCATCGAGATTGCCCGTCTCGGCGCCCGATCCTTGTGGCGCGAAGCCCGACTCGAGGAAGAAGATTCCCGGAATGTGCATGTGCCCGACATTCCAACGATCGACCCGATCGTCGTTACGGACCACCTTGCGGTGGAAGGGCGGCGGTGGCGCGTTCATGTGCCAGCGCTTCACGCGAAAGCCACGCTCCAGCCGTTCGACCGCGACGGGCTTGGTGGTGTAGGCGTACTCCTCCGAGCCGCCCAGGGTCTTGGTGTGGACGAAGGCGAGGTGGGCGAAGTCGCTGAGGTTGTCGACGATCAGCAGGTAGTTGGCTTTGTAGTGGAGGTAGTCGGGCACGCCGCGCCAGGCGGGATCGCGCAGGTAGGGGAAGTCGACGATCAGGGCCGGGTCGGCGGCAGCCGGATCGCCGGTCCAGATCCAGATCAGGCGATCGCGCTCGATGACCGGATAGCTGCGGACGCCGAGCCGCGGCGGGATGGTTTCCTGTCCGGGGATCTGGATGCAGCGGCCGGCCGGGTTGTACTTCAGGCCGTGATACATGCAGCGCACGTCGTCGCCCTCGAGGCGACCCAGCGACAACGGCGCGGCGCGATGGCAGCAGCGGTTTTCGAGCGCCACCACCTTGCCGCTCTCGCCCTTGTAGAGCAGGACCGGCTCGTCGAGTATGGTTCGCGCCAGCAATTTGCCGTCGATCAGTTCATAGTCCCATGCGGCGACGTACCAGCAGTTCCGCAGGAACGTGGCGTTGGCGTGTCCGACCTGCATGTCGGCCTCCCTTCGTGTTGTGGGCAGGCCAAGCGTAGGCGGCACGGCGGAGCGGATAAATCGGTCTGGGTGGAAACACTGTTCGGCCATGAAAACAATGAGCTGGGACGATTTCGACGCCTTCTGCCGTGTCATCGAGCATGGCGGCTTCAGCGCGGCGGCGCAGGCGATGGAGTGGCCGAAATCGAGCGTGAGCGCGTCGGTCGCGCGCCTGGAAGAGGAACTGAAGACGCGGTTGCTGGAGCGCACGACACGGCGCCTGCGGCTGACCGAGGCGGGCGAGGCGCTGTACCGCAACGTCGCGCCGATGTTCCTGCGCCTGCGCGAGGCGCGCAGCGAAGCGATGGCGCTGGGCGACGAGGTGTTCGGCACCCTGCGCATTGCCGCGCCGTACGAATTCGGCGCCCATCACCTGGCGGCGGTCGCCTGCGACATGCTGCAGCGTTACCCGGCGCTGAAGATCGATATCGATGTCGAGCATAGCCGGGTCGATCCGCTGGATCGCCACGTCGATGTCGTCTTCACCGCCGTCGAGGACCGGCTGCCCGATTCCAGTTTCGTGGCGCGCCGCGTCTTTGCCCTGCATCGCGGCCTGTTCGCGGCGCCCGGTCTGCTGGCGCAGCACCGGCCGGTCGAACGGCCGCAGGATCTTGTCGACGTGCCGCTGCTGGCGAGCTCAGGCGATACGGAATGGCTGTTCACCGCCGTCGACGGCTCGGTCGAACGCGTACCCGTCGTGCCGCGCATGCGCAGCCCCAATGCCGAGGTGCGCCGCCAGGCTGCGATCGCCGGACTGGGCGTGTTGCGGGTGACGGCGTCGTATTGTCGCGACGCCGTGCGGGCGGGGCTGCTGCGCGACGTGTTGCCCGGCTTCACCTGCGATCCGCTGCGCATCTATGCGCTGCTGCCGGGCCGCCACCTCATGCCGGCCAAGGTCAGGGTCTTCCTGGATGCGCTGAGCGCCACCGCGCCGCCATGACATACTTACTTTCCCCCGCTTGCGGGGGAAGGTGGCGCGAAGCGCCGGATGGGGGACGGTACGGCGAAGGTCGTGTCGAATTGATGCACCACCTCCGTTCGAGCGTCCCCCATCCGCCCCTTCGGGGCACCTTCCCCCGCAAGCGGGGGAAGGTAGTGGGGAACAAACCGGGCCCGCGGCGTGCAGGGTAAAACCGGGAAGGTCAATACTTGCCGCCGTCCGGCGGGCGGTCTATGACGACCCGCGCTCGTGCCGTCGGCCCCTTCAAACTTGCAGGGCCTTCGCTTCTCCGCCGTCGTCCTGAGGAATCGCGCCACACATGCTTTCGCGACTGATGGGGCTGTTTTCAGCCGATATGGGTATCGATCTCGGCACAGCGAACACGCTGGTCTACGTCAAGGGCCGCGGTGTCGTTCTCAACGAGCCGTCCGTGGTGGCGCTGCAGACCGTCGCCGGCAAGAAGCAGGTGCTGGCCGTGGGCGAGGAAGCCAAGATGATGCTGGGCCGCACGCCCGGCAACATCCAGGCCATCCGGCCGTTGCGCGACGGCGTGATCGCCGATTTCGAAGTCGCCGAGGAAATGATCAAGCACTTCATCGGCAAAGTGCACAATCGTCGTTCGTTCGCCCACCCGCAGATCGTGGTCTGCGTGCCGTCCGGCTCGACCGCGGTCGAACGCCGCGCCATCCAGGAGTCGGCCGAGAATGCCGGTGCCCGCAAGGTGTGGCTGATCGAGGAGCCGATGGCGGCGGCGATCGGTGCCGGGCTGCCGGTCACCGAGCCGACCGGCTCGATGGTGGTCGATATCGGCGGCGGCACGACCGAGGTCGCCGTCCTGTCGCTGGGCGGCATCGTCTATCCGCGCTCGGTGCGCGTCGGCGGCGACAAGATGGACGAGGCGATCATCGCCTATATCCGCCGCAACCATAATCTCCTGGTCGGCGAATCCTCATCCGAGCGCATCAAGAAAGAGATCGGTTCCGCCATGGTGCCGGAAGACGGCGAGGGCCGGACGCTCGAGATCAAGGGGCGCGACCTGATGAACGGCGTGCCCAAGGAACTGGTGATCAGCGAGCGACAGATTGCCGAGAGTCTGGCCGAGCCGGTCAGCGCCATCGTCGAGGCGGTCAAGGTGGCGCTGGAGCACACCGCGCCCGAACTCGCCGCCGACATCGTCGACAAGGGCATCGTGCTGACCGGCGGCGGCGCGCTGCTGACCAACCTCGACAAGGTGCTGCGCCAGGCGACCGGCCTGCCGGTATCGGTGGCCGAGGATCCGCTGCTGTGCGTGGCGCTGGGCACCGGCCACGCCGTTGAAAACATCACGCGCCTGCGCGGTGTTCTATCCAGCATGTATTGACGCCGACGGGTCGCGTTTTGGCTGTCGTCGGCGTAGGATAGGACGGCACGTCGGGGGAACCCATGGCTTTGCGCAACAGCGTCGCGCAGACGGCTGCATCCGTACGACACCTTGTGCAGCGCTTTTCGCTGGCGCTGTTGGTGGCGGCTGCGGCTGGCACGATGCTCGTCGGCAAGGCTGACACGGTCCTGCTCGAACGCGTGCGTGCCGCGGCGCTCGATCTGGTGACGCCGCTGCTGGAGGCCATGTCGCGGCCGGTCGCGACGGTCAACGATTTCATCGCCACGATCGAGGACCTCGCCGACCTGCGGGCCGAGAACGCGCGCCTGCGCGAGGAGAACGCGCGGCTGCTGGCCTGGCAGAGCGTGGCGCGACGGCTCGAGGTCGAGAACGGCGAGCTGCGCGGCCTGCTCAACTTCAAGGAAGGGCCGCAGGCGACCTTCATCACGGCGCGGGTGGTCGGCGAGTCGGGCAGCGCTTTCGTGCGCAGCATGCTGCTCAATGTCGGCCGCCGTGCCGGCGTCGCCAGCGGCCAGGCCGTCGTCACCGGCGAAGGCCTGATCGGTCGCATCACCGAGGTGGGCGAGGGCTGGTCGCGGGTGCTGCTGCTGTCGGATCTCAGTTTCCGCCTGCCGGTCCTGGTCGAGCGAACGCGCGAACGGGCGATCCTGACCGGCGACAACTCGCCGATGCCCAAGCTGGTGATGACACAGTCGGTGGTGGGCATCCAGGCCGGCGACCGGATCATCACGTCAGGCCATGGCGGCAGCTTCCCGGTCGGCATCCCGGTCGGGGTCGTGGCGTCGACGGCCGACGGCAGCATCCGCGTCAAGCCGCTGGGCGAGGTCGTGCGCCTGGAGTTCGTGCGGGTGATCGACTACGGCATTACCGGCCTGGTGACCGGGCCGGCCGCGGCGCCGCCCGAGACCTTCGGCCCGCCGGCGCCGCCCCCGGCAGCGAAACCGATGCCCACCGTCAACAAGGGGCGCTGACGTGGTCGAGTTCCTGCACCAGCTCGACCGCGCGCTCTACGCCGCGCTGCCCGGTGCGCTGGTGGGGCTGCTGATCTTGCTGACCCTGGCGCCGATCCGGCTGCCGGATGTGATGGCCGCGGCGCCGCTGTTGCCGCTGATGGCGGTCTACCATTTCTGCCTGTTCCGCGCCGAGGCCCTGCCGGCCTGGCTGCTGTTCGTGTTCGGCATGCTGTACGATCTGCTGCAGGGCGGCGTGGGTGCCCCTGTCGGTTTGTCGGCCCTGCAGTTCCTGATGATTCGCCAGGTGATCCTGGGCAACCAGAAGTACCTGGTGGCGGTGTCGTTCACGTTCATCTGGCTGGGCTATGCCATGCTGTCGGCCGTGGCCGTCACCATGGCGTGGTGTGTCGTGACCCTGCTGTCATGGCGCTTCATCGATCCGCAGCCGCTGTTCTTCCAGTACATCGTGTCGCTGTTCCTCTATCCGATCTTCGGCTGGATTCTGGGCCGCGGCCGTGCCCGCAGTCCGCTCAACACGCTGGGGAACCGGTCATGAGGCGCGACGCCATGAAAGGCCACCACAGAGACACAGAGGCACAGAGAGAGAAGTGGTTGCGCGCCTGCGGCGCGCGAAACGTCATCTCTGTGCTGTCTCTGTGTCTCTGTGCCTCTGTGGTGAATCTTCCTGCGAGGCGGGCGCCATGAGGCGTGACGCCGACCGTTACACGCTCTTCACCCGCCGGGCGCTGTTGCTGGGCGGCCTGAAGATGGGGTTGCTGGGCATGCTGGGCGCCCGGCTGTACTGGCTGCAGACGGTGGAGTCGGACAAGTACAAGGTGCTGGCCGACGACAACCGCATCAACACCCGGCCGCTGACACCCTCGCGCGGCTTGATCTTCGAGCGCACCGGCGAGCCGCTGGCGGCCAACCGCAACAATTTCCGGGTCCTGATCACCGCCGACAAGGGGCGTGTCTCGGAGGCGATGAAGCAGGCCGAGACCGTACTGGAACGCCTCGATCGCGTGATCGCCATCAGCGACGGCGAGCGCCAGCGCATCATCGAGCAGATGCGGCGCAACCGCAGCTTCGTGCCGGTGACGGTGCGCGAGAACCTGACCTGGGAGCAGGTGGCGCAGATCGAATTCAACGCGCCGGATCTGCCCGGCGTCTCGATCGACCTGGGCCAGACGCGGGACTATTTCTTCCCCGAGCTGATGAGCCACATCGTGGGTTACGTCGGCCGCGTCTCCCCGGACGATCTGCGCGACAGC
Source organism: Reyranella sp. CPCC 100927 (assembly GCF_007859315.1). Lineage (GTDB taxonomy): Bacteria > Pseudomonadota > Alphaproteobacteria > Reyranellales > Reyranellaceae > Vineibacter. The sequence continues at coordinate 729,017 of NZ_VOHA01000002.1, read as the reverse complement.
GACGATCCGGTGCTGCAGCTGCCGGGCATGCGCATCGGCAAGAAGGGCGTCGAGAAGGGGGCCGACGAGGCCTTGCGCGGCAAGCCGGGCGGCATCCAGGTCGAGGTCAACGCCGTCGGCCGCGTGGTGCGCGAGCTTGATCGTGTCGAGGGCGAGTCGGGTGCCAATCTGCTGCTCACCATCGACCTGGAGCTGCAGCAATACGTGACCGAGCGCCTGAAGGACCAGAGCGCGTCGGCCGTCGTGATGGACGTCATCACCGGCGACATCCTGGCGATGGTCTCGGTGCCGAGCTTCGATAACAACACCTTCGCGCGCGGCGTCACCCAGACCGAGTGGCAGGAACTGCTGAACGACCCGAAGAAACCGCTGCTCAACAAGGCGGCGCAGGGCGTCTACCCGCCGGGATCGACCTACAAGATGGTGACGGCGCTGGCGGCGCTGGACAGCAAGACCGTCAGCCTCTGGGATCGGATCCCCTGTGCCGGCTCCATCGAGATGCCCGGCGGCGTCAAGAAATACTGCTGGATCCATCCCGCCGGCCACGGCTGGCTCAATGTCGTCGAGGCCTTGCAGCAGTCGTGCGACTGCTACTTCTACGAGGCGGCCAAGCGCGCCGGCGTCGATCGCATCGCCGAGGTGGCGGCAAAGCTTGGTTTCGGCAAGCCCACCGGCGTCGGGCTGCCGGAGGAGTCGGGCGGCCTGCAGCCGACACGCGCGTGGAAGCAGGATCGCGAGAGCAAGCCCTGGGGTGTCGGCGACACCTACAATCTCGGCATCGGCCAGGGCGACATGCTGTCGACGCCGCTGCAGCTGGCGGTCATGACGGCGCGCATCGCCAACGGCGGCTTCGACGTGCAGCCGCGACTGGTCGCCGCCAGCGCCGGCGCGCGGGACGCGCTGCAGCCGCCGGCGGTGCAGAACAAGCCCTCCGGGGCCAGCCTGCGCTTCAATCCGCAGCATCTGAAGGCGGTCCAGACCGGCATGGACATGGTGGTGAACAGCCAGAGCGGCACGGCGTTTGCCTCGCGCATCTCCGAGAAGGGCATGGCGATGGCGGGCAAGACCGGCACCGCCCAGGTCAAGCGCATCACCGAGAGCGAGCGCGCGCGGCGGATGTCGCAGGCAGAGCTGCCCTGGCACTTGCGGCACCACGCGCTGTTCTGCGGCTACGCGCCGGTCGACAACCCGCGCTACGCCTGCGCCGTGGTGGTCGAGCACGGCATGGGCGGCTCGACCACGGCCGCGCCGATCACCCGCGACATCCTGCTGCAGACGCAGAAGATCGATCCGTCCCGGCGGCCCGAGCGCTTCAAGAGCGCGGCTCTCGCCGGCGGCACGGTGGCCGAAGTGCCGCCGCCCAAGCGGAGCGAGCCATGAGCCTGGCCGCCAACCGCACCGAACTCACGCTGGCCGGCAAGATCCGGCGGCTGGACTGGCGGCTGGTGCTGGTGTTGATCGGCGTTGCCGGCGTCGGCACGGCGGCGCTCTACTCCGCCGGCGGCATGAAGCCCGATCCGTGGGCCGCCAAGCATGTGATGCGGTTCTCGATCGGCGCCGGCGTGATGCTGCTGGTGGCGCTGGTCGATCTGCGCGTCTGGATGCGGCTGGCGTACCCGGCCTATATCCTGTCGGTGCTGCTGCTGGTGGCTGTCGACGTGATCGGCAAGGGCGCCATGGGCGCCCAGCGCTGGCTTGATCTTGGCCCGGTGCAGATCCAGCCGTCCGAGCTGATGAAGATCGCGGCCATTCTGGCCCTGGCCCGCTATTTCCACGGGCTGTCGCGCGAGCAGGTCGGCCGCATCGTCTATGTGATTCCGCCGGTGATGGGCATCGTCGTGCCGGTTGGCCTGGTGATGGTGCAGCCCGATCTCGGCACCGCCCTGGTGCTGCTGAGCACAGGGGCGGCCATGATGTTCGTGGCCGGCGTGAAGCTGTGGAAGTTCCTGCTGGCCGGCACGCTGGGCGCCGCGAGCCTGCCGGTGGCGTGGAAGCTGATGCACGAGTACCAGCGCAACCGCGTGCGCATCTTCCTCGACCCCGATCTCGATCCGCTGGGCGCCGGCTATCACATCCTGCAGTCCAAGATCGCCATCGGCTCGGGCGGCATGCTGGGCAAGGGCTTCGGCATGGGCACCCAGTCGACCCTGAACTTCCTGCCCGAGAAGCAGACCGATTTCATCTTCACCATGTGGACCGAGGAGACCGGCCTGCGCGGCGCGCTGATCCTGCTGGCGCTCTATGTCTGCATCATCTTCTACGCCTACATCGTGGCGCTGCGCGCGCGCAGCCATTTCGGCCGCCTGCTGGCGATGGGCATCGGCATCACGGTTTTCCTCTACGTGTTCATCAACACGGGCATGGTGATGGGCCTGTTGCCGGTGGTGGGCGTGCCGCTGCCGCTGGTGAGCTACGGCGGCACCGCGATGCTCACCGTGCTGTTCGCCTGCGGCCTGCTGCTGGGCATCAACGTCCACCGCGACCTGGTGATCCCGCGGCCGTGACGGCCCTTACCCGTCCCCGCGCCGATACGCGTTGCGCAGCATGTCGCGCAGGCGCTGCGAGGCCGGGCTGAGGAAGCCGCCGTTGCGGGTCACGGCGGTGATGGGCTGGCTGACCTTGAGATCGCGGACGTGGATCGTGGCCAGCGTGCGCGACGCCAGCTCCTCACCGATGCCGCTCTGCGGCAGCAGGGCCAGACCGAAGCCGGCCTCGACCAGACGTTTCTGCGCCGTCAGGCTGTCGACGGGCGTCCACGGGATTTCGCCCAGGCCGTGCGCGAGAAACAGCGCGAAGATGTGCGAGGCGGCGATTTCGCGGCGGCCCGGCACTTCGGGGAAGGCCAGCCACCGCTCCGATCGCAAGGCCGCCAATGACTTGATCGTACGGCCCGCCAAGGGATGCCGATGGGCGCATGCGACGACCAGGGCTTCCGTCGAGATCGTCTCGCAATTCAGGTCGGCCGACGCATCGTCGAAGTAGCGCAGGCCGATGATGGCCTCGCCGCGGCGCACCAGGTCGGAGACCTCGGCGCTGGCGGCGGTGCGCAGGCTGAAATCGACGTCGGGGTGGGCGCGCGCGAAGCGGCGTAGGATTCGGGTCAGGCGGGTGCTCGCCAAGGTGCCGACGACCGCCAGGGTGACCGGGCCTGACGCCGTCGAGGCCAATGTCCGCACCGCGTTCTCGGCATCCTGCAGTGCCGCCAGCGCGCGCTCGGCGTAGGGCAGCAGGACACGACCGGCCTGGCTCAGCATCGTGCCGCTGGCGCCGCGCTCGAACAGCGGCGCGCCCAGCTCGCGCTCCAGCAGGCTGATGCGACGGGAGATCGCCGGCTGCGTGCGATGCAGTCGCTGCGCGGCGTTGGAAAAGCCTTGCTCGCGGTAGACCGCGAGGAAGGTCCTGAGCGCTTCGGCGTCCATCCCGACGGTATACAACAAACTGATGGGTCCGAGAAAAACTACAAATTCGACGCATGGCCTGCCGCCCGCTATCGATGCGCCACGGACGACACACCAGGCACAGGAGCCAGGCCATGACCACCACCCCGAGCAAAACCGCGATGCAGAAAGCCGTGGCGCTCAAGGCGCTGCACCAGCAGGGCAAGACCTTCATCATTCCCAACCCGTGGGACCGCGGCTCGGCCCGGCTGCTGGCCAAGGCAGGCTTTCCGGCGCTGGCAACGACCAGCGCCGGCTGCGACTTCGCCCGCGGCGTGATGAACGGCGGATCGGGTCGGGACGAAATCCTTGCCAACGCCGTCGAGATCGACCGCGCCACCGACCTGCCGGTGAGCGCCGACCTGGAACATGGCTACGGCGATGCGGTTGAGGACGTTGCCGAGACCATCCGGCGCGCCATCGCCGCCGGCCTGGCCGGCGGCTCGATCGAGGATTCGACCGGCAACGCGCAGCAGCCGATCTACGGTTTCGAACATGCCGTCGAGCGCATGCGCGCGGCCGTCGACGTGGTGAAATCGCAGCCGATTCCCTTCCAGCTGGTGGCCCGCGCCGAGAACTATCTGCACGGCCGGCCTGACCTGCGCGACACCATCCGCCGCCTGCAGGCGTTCCAGGAGGCCGGTGCCGATGTCCTCTATGCGCCGGGACTCACGACCAAGGCGGAGCTGAAGACGCTGGTCAGCGAGGTCGACCGGCCGGTCAACGTGGTGATGGGGTTAGTGAGCGCCGAGTTCACCACCGTGGCGGACCTGGCGGCGCTGGGCGTCGTGCGCATCAGCCTGGGCAGCGCGCTGGCGCGGCGCGCCTATGGCGCCTTGATCGACGCGGCACGCGAGATGGCGGAGCAGGGGTCATTCGCGTTCGCCGACGACGCGACGCCGTTTCGTGAGATCAACAACAGCTTCGCGTCGTGACGGGACGACCATGACCGCGGCAGCACTTCGCGATGGATGGCCGGCTGATCCGATTGTCGCCGTCACGCATCCCGATCCTTATCCCTACTATGCGCAGCTGGTGGCCGAGTGGCCGCTCTATCGCGACGAGTCGCTGGGCCTGTGGGTGGCGTCGAGCTACGCCGCGGTGACGGCGGTCATGACCGACGCGGCCTGTCGCGTGCGGCCGTCGTCCGAGCCGGTGCCGTCGGCGATCGCGGCATTGCCGATGGCCGACATCTTCCGCCATCTCGTGCGCATGAACGACGGCGCGGTCCATTGTCCGTTCAAGCAGGCCGTGACGGCGACGCTGAGCAGCGTCGATGCCATGCGCCTGGCGGCGGTGGCGCGCGAGCAGGCGGCGACGCTGGCCGCGCGGCATGCGCCGCACCACGACCGCCGCGGCCTGACGCGATTCATGTTCGCGTTTCCAGTTCGCGTGGTTGCGCGCCTGCTGGGCGTGCCCGATGCGCATCTCGACGATGTCGCCGACGGGGTACAACGCTACGTCGGCGCCGTCAGCCCGCTCGCCGATGCGGCAGCGCTGGCGGCCGGCGCGCAGAGTGCCCGGCACCTCATCGATCTGTTCCGCCATCTGCTGGATGATCCCCAGCGGATGGCGGGCGATGCGCTGCTGGCGATCGTGGCCAGGCAGTTCACGGCGGCCGGCCACGGCATGATCGAGCCGATCATCGCCAACGGCATCGGGTTCATGACGCAGGCCTACGAGGCGACCGCGGCGCTGACCGGCAGCACGCTTCTGGCGCTGGCCGATCATGCCGACGCCAGGGCCGCCGTGCAGCGCGATCCGGCGCTGATCGACGCCGCGGTGGCCGAGGTGCTGCTGATCGATCCGCCGACCCACAGCACGCGTCGGTTCCTCGCGCATGACGCCGTCGTGGCGGGCCAGGCAATGCGCGCCGGCGATACCGTCCTGGTGCTGCTGGCCGCGGCGGGGCGCGATCCTGCCGCCAACCCGGATTGCGACCGGTTCAACATCCTTCGCCAGGACCGCAGGATCCTGAATTTCGGTGCCGGCGTGCATGCATGCCCGGCCGACCGCCTGGCCTCGCGCATCGCGTCATGCGCCGTCGCCCATCTGCTGGGCATGGGGGGCGACCTGGGCGGCCTGCGCGACAGTCTGTCGTACATGCCGTCCGTGGCCGTGCGTGCGCCGCTGTTTGGCAGCGACGGAAAGGGATGATCCCCAGGCCCCCCGGAAGGCCGATTCTGGCCTATGGACAAGGCGGAACCGCGTGGTTATAACGCGCGCCGCTTCGGCTTTCGGGCCGGAACGCACGGAAATGGGCGCATAGCTCAGTTGGTAGAGCAGCTGACTCTTAATCAGCGGGTCCCAGGTTCGAGCCCTGGTGCGCCCACCATTTCCGAACGGATGACAAAGCCCCGTATCTACGGGGTTTTTTCGTGTTCGGACCCCGTCGTCGGTCGAGAACAGAGGGTGATCGAAGTTGGACGTCCGGAGTTGGACGCGTCCAACTTCTGGAGCACATCTCGAGATTGATCGCACACACACGCGGCCCGGCGTGGCCGTGTCGTCGATGGCATCGCTGGCGAGCAGACGTTGGGTTTGGCGTGATGGGCCCGCGCGGGCGCAGATCAGGACCTCACCCATGGCATCCTTCAAGGGTTCATTCTGACGTTTGCGAGATGCGGCGAGTAGGCCAAATCGCCGAAGGTTGTATGAGCAATGCATGCCTGCACATTGCCGACGATCGGCACATTGCACTGACCGAGATCGGTAACAATTTCTTGGATCACGGCAGCCTCGTGGCGCGCTTTATTGTAGATGCGAAGTACCTCCACCAGAAAGACAGCAGCCGCGGCCCTTCCGGCGCCGGCGACCCCCGCCATCACAATGAGCTGGGGCATGATAGCGGTCTTAAATGCGCGCAACGGCACAGCTACGCTTGCGTGCTGGTCACCCGCGTCAACCTCCGCCAGCCAGCTAATCACTTCCGTCAAACTGCAGTGGGCTGGGGGCACTGTCACACCCCATGTTCCCAGCCCTGCGCCGTTCTGCTCGAGAAAATCGGCTTTGGCCTGGTGCTTGGCGTACGTTGGCCTGTTCAAGATAGCGAGACGTCCTGTAAAGGGCATGCGAGCGCTCCCGCGATGTAGAGTGCGTATGAAGCGCTGCAAGCCATGGCTGCACAAGATCAGGCATGGAGAAGACACGCGGAATTAGTGGGATTTCCTGGAATTTGGTCTGGAAATTGGTCGTGCTCGGCGAGCAGTGCCTGACGCCATGGTTGTCGCTGCGGATCGGCTCAAGCGCATCGCGATCAACGATGCCACAGCCCTCTGCCTGATTATCAACTAACGGAGCAAACAGGTAGCACGGCCGCGCCGGCGCGATTTTCCCAGCGCATCATCCAAGGACAATCCGACGATGAGCACCCGTCTTCTGGCGGTGGGCGCACTCGCGCTCGTCGCGTTCCTGGGCGGGCCCGCAATCGCGCCCGTCACGGTGCTCGCAGGCCCATGTAGCCTGGCCGCCCGTCGAGCCGGCGACATTGGCAAGCTGCGATCCCGGACGTTTCGGATAACACCACCGCAAGGCAATCACATCTGACTGAGTGCCATCGCCAGCGTGTAGGTCGGCAGCGCCCAGGTGTGCAGGTATTCGCGCCCGAGCGCCCGGTTCATCTCGTCGAATTTCGGATCTTTGACCCAGCGTGGCTTGGGCAGATATTCGAAGCCGGGGCGGGGTCCTCCGGTTGTCCAGCCACTGAGGTATTGCTTGCGGCTCTTGCCAGCGATGGGAACGCCGCCGGCCGGGTCCTGGTTCACCATGAGGCGGTAGTTCAGGCCCTTGCCGCCTGTTGCGATGAACGTATTGGCATCATGGATGCCGCTCGAAAACGTACAGACGTCGACAGCATTGAGCAGGAAGTCGGCATTGGCCTGCGCGGCGATCGTGCTGATGATGGCGCCGCCGACTCCCCCTTCCGATATGAAGGGCCCGAGTTCCGTCCCACCGGTGCTGGCACGGACCGGAAACAGCAAGCCCATGTCACTGCGCACGGCCGCCACCTGCATGCCCCAGCGCGCGAGAACGAACCGGTCGCGTACGTCGACCAGAAGATCCTTCGACAGCGGATCGCCGTAACCCTTGCCCGAATAGTAGGCATGGTTCTGGCCGAATCCATGCGAGATGACGACCATCAGGCTGGTCGCGCGGGTGCCCTCGGGCAGCATCAGCCAGAAGGCACGTTCGGTGATGCCGATCTTCGCCGAAAACAGGCTGAGGCTCACAACACGCGCCGACTTGATGGCGAAATCGAGCACATTGCTCTGATCGCCGGGTCGAAACGTCGTCACGTCCACGAGGCGCGGCGGCGTCAGCTGAAAGTGGAACTGCGCCACGCCGAAAAGCTCCTGCGTCCTGTCGCGCACGACGAGATGGGTGGCCGGCTCCACCTTGAAGTTGAAGGTGACCTTGAAGGTCGTCGCCGGCGCAGCGCCCAGATTGTTCGTCGCGATGACCGTGTCGGCATAGCCTGCCGATTGCGTGCTGCGCGTCCGTTCGTTGACCTGGATGGTGTAGAGGGTGCTGTTGCCCCGTTTGCCTGCGGGGAAGATCGAAAGCCCGTCGCCCGCGTTGGTCACCTGCAGATCGCCGGCATCGGCGAGGCCTACGGTGATACTGGTTCCCTGGACCGTGATCTCCGTGTTCGAAATCGATCGGCCATCCGGCACGCTATGGAAATAGGCCACGCTTGGGCTCCTGCGTATGGAGTGTCATCTTGAATAACACCGCCACCACCAGGGCACTTCCGTCATAAGGTGCAGAGCGCCGGCGCAGCGTGATGTGACACTGCGGCAACAGCCGTGCCGGACAGTGCGCCCGCAGCGACAAGCCGGCCCAAGCGTCCGCGGGCGCGATTGCAGGTCGCGCGGCGGTCGCCGTCTGAGGAAAACAGGGCTTTGGCGACTTCGCCGAACTATTTCAGCGCCATGGCGACCGGACCCGCCACCGGATCGGTGACGCCCAGGCCGCCGCCAAGGTCTTCGAGTGTGTCGCGAAACGAATTGAGGGTGGCGATCATATTGGGCCGCGCTTTGATGCATGCGTCCATGTCCTGCCACTGCGCGATCAGGCAGTAGGAGCGATCACCGGTCTTGATGATGTTGGCGTGAACGAGGCCCGGCCACGTCGCCCCAATGTCTTTGTGGGCATCGAGAAACTGCTGATCGTGTCCCAGCTTCACGCGGAAACGCACAGTGTTGAAAGCAGTCATCGGCTTCCTCCCCATGTTTATGGGCAGGATACGCAATTAATGCACGATCATGCAATATCGTGGTGCGCAGATATCATTCCCGGAAAAGAGAAAAAGCCCGTCATCGCGGGCTTTTTCGTTCAAGTGTCGGTCACGTCGCCGGTGCGAGCTTGTCCTGCGTCTTGGTGTCGAAATCCGAGGCGTCATGGCGCTCGTGCAGCTGACTCTCCGGCTTGCCGGAGACGCGGTTGACCATGCGCCCACGGCGCACGGCCGGCCGTTCCAGCAGCGCGTCGGCCCAGCGCAGAACGTGCTTGTACTCGTGCACGCTCAGGAACTCCGCGGCGCCGTAGTTCCAGCCCTTCACCAGGCCGCCGTACCAGGGGAGGATCGCCATGTCGGCGATCGTGTAGTCGCTGCCCGCGATGTACTGGCTCTCCGCCAGCCGGCGGTCGAGCACGTCGAGCTGGCGCTTCACCTCCATGGCGAAACGATCGATCGCGTACTCGATCTTGGTCGGCGCGTAGGCATAGAAGTGCCCGAAGCCGCCGCCGAGATAGGGTGCGCTGCCCATCTGCCAGAACAGCCACGACAGGCACTCGGCACGGGCGGCGGGTTCGGTCGGCAGGAAGGCGCCGAACTTCTCGGCGAGGTACATCAGGATCGCCGCCGACTCGAAGACCCGGATCGGTTTCGGCCCGCTGCGGTCGACCAGCGTCGGAATCTTGGAGTTCGGGTTGGCGGCGACGAAGCCGCTGCCGAACTGGTCGCCATTGCCGATCCGGATCAGCCAGGCGTCATACTCGGCGCCGCTGTGCCCCAGCGCCAGCAGCTCCTCCAGCATGACCGTGACCTTCACCCCGTTGGGCGTGCCCAGCGAATAGAGCTGCAGGGGGTGGCGGCCGACCGGCAGTTCCTTGTCATGCGTCGGGCCCGCGATCGGGCGGTTGATGTTGGCAAACTGCCCGCCGCTGGGCTTGTTCCACGTCCACACCTGGGGCGGCACATATTCCGAAGACTCAGCCATTTCGCTCTCCGCACATCGGGACCATGCGCCCTTATATCACCGGCGGACAGGTAGGCAGAAAGGCTCACGCCGTCGGCCGATGCTGAGGCTTGCTGCGGCTTGGATTAGAATTTCTCAATCCGGATCGACCGTCGTGTCGGGTGGCAACCCGAGCCACGCCAGGGCCTCGGCGACAGTGTCGAACATTTCGCATGGCCGCCGGCCGCGCAGGCGCTTGATGAAGTAGTCGGCGCTCTCGCGCCCGGCCTCCGACGACATGACCAGCGCCATCTGACCGCCCGACACCGTGGGCCTGGCCCGATCACCCACTTCCTGGGCCCAGGCGGCGAGATCCTCCGGCTTGATATCGAAATTCACGGCGCGGAAGAGACCGAGCACCCGATAACCGCTGGCGCCCGCCGCGGCCAGATCCGCCAGAAAGTCGACGTAGTTCTGGCGCGTCACCTCGCCCGTCACCTTGAGGCGGATAAAGCGGAGATTGTGGTCTGCGGTCCAAGTGATGGGCATCGCGAAACGTCGCATACTCGTTGTTCGGACGCTACCCGCGTCGTGACTGGCGAAGGATAGAAGGGGTGCAGATGCGACAGCAATGGACGCGCGCAACGGTCGCGGCCTCCCTCGGCCTCGATGAAGCCACGGCGCTGGTGCGACCGCTGCCGGGCGCGCCGCGCGTGTCGTCCATCACGGCGCTGTCCGGCGGCCTGGCCAATACCAACCTGCGCCTGGATTTCGCGGAAGGTCATCCCGCCGTCGTGTTGCGGCTCTATCAGCGCGATCCGGCGCAGGCCGCCAAGGAGCGGTCGGTTCATGCGCTGGCGGCACGGCATGGATTGCCGGTGCCGCGCCTGTGGTTTGGCGCCGACGACAATCCGGTGACGGGATCGCCGTACGCCGTCGTCGATTGGGTCGACGGGCAAATGCTCGACTCCGTCGCGCCAACGCTGCACGGCCAGCAGGCGCACATCCTGGGTGTTTCGGTCGGCGCCGCGCTGGCCCGCATCCACAGCGTGACGTTCGCAACATCAGGCTTCTTCGACGGTGCGCTGGCTGTGGCAACGCCGATCGACGTCGGCGGCGCCGGCTTGCGCGCATTCCTGCGGCACTGCCTGATCGACGGTCCCGGCGGTGACCGCCTGGGTGCCGATCTGGCGCGCGCGCTTTTGGCCTTTGTCGATGCCGAGGCCGGCCTGCTGGACTCGTGGGCGGGCCCGCCGTGCCTCACCCATGCCGACTTCGGCGGCTCGAACATTCTGGTTCGCCCGGCGACAGAAGGCTGGGCGCTGGCCGCGGTGCTGGATTGGGAATTCACCTTCAGCGGCAGCCCGTTCTTCGATCTCGGCAACCTGCTGCGCCCGCCGCTGGGCCGGTTGCCCGGCTTCGCCGCCGCGGTGGCAGCCGGCTATGACAGCGTCGGGCGCGTCCTGCCGCCACGCTGGCGCGAGATGGCGGCATTGGCCGATCTCACCGCCTGGGCCGATTTCCTCGCGCGTGACAATCCGCCAGCAGGTGTCATCGACAGCGCGCGGGAACGCGTGCGCGATACGATCGCACGGCGGTTCTGATACGGCTCGGCTGTTTCTGTCAGCCCACCACCAGCTTCAATCCGGGTACATTCGAGACGATCCGCCGGCCCCTCAGGCGCTCCAGTCCCCGGCGCAGCTTCTCGCGGCTTTTGTAGGCGTGCTCCTGCACCAGGGATGCGGCCCGGCTGGCTTGTCCGTTCACCAGGGCTTCGACAATGTCGCGGTGCTCGGCCTGTACTTTCTGCATGTTCTGGAAGGCGGCCTCGAGGCCCTGCGTGAAGGCGATCGCGCCCGGCGAGACCAGGGGGAGCCGCCCGACAAATGCCAGGGCGCTCGCCAGAGGGGCGTTGCGCGACGCCGCGACGATCGTATCGTGAAAGCGCGCGTTCATCTCGGACCAGTTGCGCGTGTCGACCTCGGTCAAGGCGCCCTTGGCCACGAGTGCGTCGCCAAGCGCCAGACATTCCTCCAGCGCGATGCGGCTGGCGGTATCGAGGCCGCGTTCGACCGCGCGCTGGCAGGCCAGCGCTTCGAGCGCGCCGCGGACGTCGAAGGCGTCGGCGATTTCGTCGATCGTGATCTCGCGCACGCAGAAGCCCTTGTGCGGCGCGCTGGTCAGCAGGCCTTCCTGCTCGAGAATGCCCAGGGCCAGGCGTACGGGCGTGCGTGACACGCCGAGCCGGCTCGCGAGCGGGATCTCGGCGATGCGCGCGCCGGGCTCGAATTCGCCTGACATGATCATCTGCCGCAGCAGAAGGGTGACGCGCTCCAGTTCGGTAGATTGCATGCAATTTACTCGGTTCTTCAGAAAAGCATAACCGATATTCTATGTTTTTGATTATCATTTGTCATTGTATTTCAGAATTGCATGCAATAGATCATCACTGCATGCAGTGAATCTCACGGTGCGTTCGGGGGATCCGGTGAAGCTAGTCCGATATTGGCATGACAACGCGGCGCGAACCGGTCTGGTGCGGGACGATCAGGTCGTCGACGTGGCGACATTGGCGCCGGCACTGGAGAGTCTCGGTGCGGCGCTCACCGTCGACGGCCGGGGCGTATTGGCCAATACGTTGGGCGCTTCGGTGGCGGCCGTACCGCTGGCCGCCGTTACGCTGCTGCCGCCGCTGGCGGCCGGGGCGCGGCTGTTCTGTATCGGCCTGAACTACAAGACCCATGTCGAGGAAACCGGCCGCGACTTGCCGGCGCAGCCGTCGGTCTTCATCCGAACCGCCGAAAGCGTCGTGGGTGCCAACGCATCGATGATCCGACCGGCGGTGTCCGAGCATTTCGATTTCGAAGGCGAATTGGCCGTCGTCATCGGCACGCCGGGCCATCGCATCACGGAAGCGGCGTCGCTGACGCATGTCGGCGGCTATACCTGCTTCAACGATGGCAGTTTGCGTGACTTCCAGAAGTTCTCGGTGACGGCCGGCAAGAATTTCGACGCCAGCGGCGCCATCGGTCCGTGGATCGTGACGGCCGACGAGATCCCGGACCCCACGCGACTCGTCCTCACCACACGCTTGAACGGCACCGAGGTGCAGAAGTCGGGCACCGACATGCTGATCTATCCGCTGCCGCGCCTGATCAGCTACATCTCGCAGTTCGCGGCGCTGCGAGTCGGCGACGTGATCGCGACGGGAACGCCGGCCGGCGTCGGCGCCCGCCGCACGCCGCCGCTGTGGATGCGGCCCGGCGACGTGATCGAAGTCGACATCTCCGGCATCGGCGTGCTGCGCAATCCGATTGCGGCCGCCTGACGCGGCCATCACCTCCATACCTGGGAGAGACAAGCATGACGTCCTTCGACGCGGCGGCGCGCGCCAAGCTGGCATCCTTGAACAGCGACCTGTCGGCGCCCCGCCTCAGTGAGATCGTGCTCAAGACATCGCGCTTCGAGGACATGAAGATCTGGTACCAGGGTGTGCTCGGCGTGGCGCCGTTCTACGAGCACAATCCCGCCGGCAGCAGCCCGGCCGGCGCGCAGGAGCGGGCCACCGATATCCGACTCTGCTTCATCCGCCTGCATCTGGATCACCCCTATGCGCAGATGCTGGCGATCTTCGAGATTCCCGGCACGCGCGATGTGCCCGGCAATGATCCGGGCCTGCACCACATGCAGTTCCGTAACGGTTCCATGACCGACCTGTTCACCCGCTACGACCGCCTGAAGGCGCTCGGCATCCTGCCGCATCGCACCGCCAACCACGGTCCGGGCACCAGCTTCTACTATCGTGATCCGGACCAGAACGTGGTCGAGCTGTCGGCCAACAACTTCGCCACGGTCGAGGAATACAAGGCCTACTTCACCTCGGATGGCTACAAGCGCAATCCGTCCGGCATCGAGATCGATGCCAACGACTACATCGCGCGTTTCCGGCGCGGCACGCCGCTGGCCGACCTGGTGAAGATCCCGGCCTGATGATGCCCGTCAGCGAAACCGCCGTACTGATCGTGGGCGCGGGGCCGGTCGGCCTTGCGCTGGCCTGCGAGCTGGGTTGGCGCGGCATCAACTGTCTGGTGGTCGAGCAGGGACAGGGCGACGTCGTCTTTCCGGCCGGTGAAGCCATCAACGTGCGCACCATGGAACATCTGCGCCGCTGGGGTATCGCCGATGCGGCGCGGCAGAGCGAGTTTCCGCAAGACTATCCGCGCAACGTCGTCTTCGTGACGCGGCTGCTGGGCCATCAGCTGGCGCGCTTCGAGCGCGACTCCAACGAGTCGGCGCATGCCAAGGCCGGTCGCTTCAGTCCCGAAGCGGCCATCTGGTGTCCCAAGAAGTGGTTCGATCCGCTGCTGCGCCGGCATGCAGCAAGTTTTCCCACCGTGTCGCTGCGCGACCACTGCCGCCTCGAGGCGTTCGAGCAGGATGACGGCGGCGTTCGCGCCACGGTCGTCGATCTGGTCACCGGCGTGCGCCGGCAGATCCATGCGGCCTACATGGCCGCCTGCGATGGTGCCCGCAGCATGATCCGCCGTGAACTCGGGATCGCGTTCGAAGGCACCTTCGCCGAAGGCCACAATTTCGGCATCTACCTGCGAGCGCCGGATCTGCTGGCGCGCCAGCCGCATGGCCTGGCCAGCCAGTTCCTCACCATCAGCACGCGCCATCGCGCGGCGCTGTCGACGGTCAACGGCAAGGATCTCTGGCGCCTGTCGCTCTACGTCAGTGCCGGTGAAGCCGAGTCGCTGGATCCGGCGGCGTGCGTGCGCGAGGCTTTCGGTGGCGACCTCGATGTCGAGATCCTCCGCGCCCAGCCGTGGGCCGGACATCGCGTGGTGGCGAAATCGTATCGCGCCGGCCGCATTTTCCTGGTCGGCGATGCCGCACACATGCTGTGGCCCAAGGGCGGCTTCGGTGCCAACACCGGGATCGGCGATGCCGTCGATCTCGGCTGGAAGCTCGCTGCGGTACTCGACGGCTGGGGTGGCGATGCGCTGCTGGCCAGCTACGAGGCCGAGCGCCGGCCGATTGGCGTGCGCAACGTCAACGAAGCGGCCAGCAACCGCGCCGCCGACCACGACCTGCCGAGCGATCCGCTGCTGGAGGCGGCGGGCGCCGACGGTGACGCCGCGCGCCAGCGCGTCGGCGACATCATCCGTGCCACGCGCTGGAAGGAATGGAATACCCTGGGCGTGCAGCTGGGCTACCGCTACGCGGCGTCGCCCATCGTGGTCGCGGACGGCACGCCCGAGCCGCCGGATGATCCGTCCGACTACCAGCCGTCGACCTGGCCTGGTGTCCGCGCGCCGCACCACTGGCTGGCATCCGGCCGCTCGACCCTGGACCTGTTTGGCCGCGGCTTCGTGCTGGTGGCGCAGGCCGGCGCGGACGATGCGCCGTTCGCGGCGGCGGCGGCCGACGCCGGTGTGCCGTTGCAGGTGTTCGACGCTGACGACGCCGATCTGGCGGCGCTTTACGCGGCACCGTTGGTGCTGGTCAGACCGGACGGCCATGTGGCGTGGCGCGGTGTGCAGGCCGGTGACGCCGCCGACGTGCTGCGGCAAGCCGCAGGGTATCCGCGAGCGCGGGCGTCCCGCGCTCCCAGATCAAAAGAGAGCGTGGGAGGAAATCCGTGAACAGGATCATCAGTGTCGTGCTGCTGGCGCTATGCGGCGCCGCCCTCGCGCCCACCGTGCGGGCGCAAACGGAGACTGCGTCGCTGGCGATCCCGGTGCTGTCGTTGACCTTCAGCCCGAACTATGTCGCCGCCGACAAGGGCTTTTGGCGTGACCAGGGACTGGAGGTGAAGTTCTCATCCATCCCCGGTGTCGGCGCGACCAATGCCGTGCTGGCCGGCAGTGTCGACTTCACCAACACGGCGGCGTCGGCCTTCATGCGCGCGCTGGCGCGCGGCCAGAAGCTGGTGGCGATCGGCAACACGCTGGAGCGTGTGCAGATCGAATTGGTGCTGAGCAAGACGTTCCTGCAAGGACGGGCCTTCGATCCGCAGGCGCCCGTCGAAGCCCGCGCCAAGGCGTTGAAGGGCGCCAAGATCGCCGTCGATGCGCCTAACTCGATCGTGCACGGCTACATCCGCTACGCGGCGAAGAAGGCGGGACTCGACCCCGATCGCGATGTCACGATCACGCCCATGGCGCCGCCCGCCATGATCGCCGCCATGCGCACCGGCCAGATCGATGGACTGGCCATGTCGCGGCCATGGCCGTCGATGATGCGGCAGGAGGGCGTCGGCGTCACGGTGTTGAGCAGTCCGCAGGGCGATTTCCCCGAGCTCAATCCCTTCAATTACAATCTGATCGTCACGCGACCGGGTTTCTGCGAGGCCAAGCCGTCGGTCTGTCGCAAGCTGATGGCAGGCTTCAACCAGGCGCTCGGCTTCATGCATGAAAACCAGGCCGAAACGCTCGCCATTCTCGGCAAGCGCTTCGACAAGACCGATCCGGCGATGGTGAAGGACGCCTTCGACGGCGTGCTGGCCGGCACGCCGCGCACCGCGCAGGTGCAGGAGATCGGCTTCACGCACGCGCAGGACTACATGGTCAATGCCGGCATCATGCAGGCCGACGAAGTGCTGAAGTCGTTCACCGGCATCTACAGCAACGACTACGTGAAATAGCCCGATGCGGATCGCCGTCCAGCGCATCGTCATCCTGGCCGTGATCCTGGCGAGCTGGCAGGGTGCCAGCCTATGGTTCGGCGCCCAGTGGATCCCGGCGCCCGTGGCGACGGCGCGCGCGCTGTGGCTGCAGGTCCAGAACGGCGAACTGTGGTACCACGCGCGCTTCACGCTCAGCGCCGCGGTCATCGGCTTCCTGATCGGCGGCATCCCCGGCGCGGTGCTGCCGTTCCTGATCCGGCGGCTGGCGACGCTGCGCGCCATCCTCGATCCCTACCTGATCGCCGGCTACGGCGCGCCGAAGGTAGCACTGACGCCGCTGTTCATCCTGTGGTTCGGCATCGGCCTCGAATCGAAGGTGGCGCTGGTCGCCAGCGTCGTGTTCTTCTTGGTTTTCTTCATCACCCTGGCCGGGCTCGACAGCGTCGATCAGAAGCTGATCGCCGCCGCACGGGTGTTTGGCGCCGGACCGGCGCTGATCGCGCGCGAGATCATCTGGCCGGGTGCCATTCCCTACGTGTTCACCGGCCTGCGTGTGGCGGCGCCCTATGCCATCGGCACGGCGGTGGTGGGCGAGCTGATCTCGTCCAATCGCGGGCTGGGCTACAGCATCCAAGCCGCTGCCACCAACTTCGAACCGGCGAAGCTGTTCGTCGGCGTGGTGGCGCTGGCGGGGATCGTGCTGATCCTGAATGCCGTGCTGGATTTCTGCGAGAAGCGGCTGCTGTCGTGGCGGCCCACGGGAGGCATTGCTGAGCGTGCTCAAACCAGTTTCTGACATCGCGCCCGACAGGGCCGAACCACTGCTGGAAGTCCGCGATCTGGCACGCACGTTCGGCGCGCGTGATGGCCGCGCCGCCGGCCTCAATGTGATCGAAGGGCTGTCGCTGGCGGTGACCGAAGGCGAGTTCGTGACCGTGGCCGGCCCGTCGGGTTCCGGCAAGTCGACGCTGCTCAACATGATCGCGCAGACCGATCGGCCGACGGCGGGAACCATCCGCCTGCGTGGCAAGACCATCATGGATGCCAGTACGTCCACCCTGACCCCGGGCTGGCACTGTCAGATCGGCTACGTCACGCAGGAGGACAACCTGCTGCCTTGGCGCCGCCTGGAGGAGAACATCCTGCTGCCGTTGCGGGCGCAACGCCGTCTCGACGATGCGGCCCGGGCGCGCGCGGCGGCGCTGATCGATACCGCCGGCCTGGCGGGCTTCGAGCGCTTCTATCCGCATGAGCTCTCCGGCGGCATGCGCAAGCGCGCCTCGCTGGTGCGGACCCTGGCCTATGACCCGCCGGTCATCCTGATGGACGAGCCGTTCGGCGCGCTGGATGCGCAGACGCGCACCGAACTGCATGCCGACCTGCTGCGGCTGTGGAGTCTGCGGCGCAAGACCATCATCTTCGTCACGCACGACATTACCGAGGCGATCGCGCTGGGCGACCGCGTTCTGGTGCTGTCGCGTGCGCCGGCGCGGGTGATCGACGAATTCCGGGTCGACCTGCCGCGGCCGCGCGATATCGATGGCCTGATTGCCGCGCCCGGGTTCGCCCGCCTGTACGAGAGTATCCGCCAGGCGCTGGCGCGCCAGGCACCGAGGCGCGCGTGAAGCCCCGCACCGGCATCGTCGTGGCCGGACGCGTGCTGCTGGGCGCCGGCCTGGTGGGCCTGTGGACGCTGGCGCATCGCCTGCTGGGCGATCAGTTCGTCGCCGGCCTCGACGATATCGCAGCACGGCTGTGGGAGATCGGCGCCAGCGGCGTCCTGGTACGCGATATCGGCGTCACGCTGCTGGAGGCCGGCATCGGCATGGTCGTGGGGGGCGCGGCGGGCTTTGCCCTGCCGTTCCTGATTGCGCGTGTCCCGGGGCTGGAAGTGGCGCTGCGTCCGTTCATCGCTGCCGCGATGGGCGTGCCCAAGCTGGCACTGGCGCCGCTGCTGATCCTGTGGTTCGGCATCGGGTTGTTGTCCAAGGTCGTGTTCGTGGCACTGGTCGTGTTCTTCCTGCTGTTCTTCAGCACGCTGGCCGGTATCCGCAGCGCCGATGGCCGGCTGCTGGCCGTGGCACGGGTACTGGGTCTGCATGAGCTGATGCTGCTGCGCGAAGTGATGCTGCCGACAACCCTGCCGTTCGTCTTCGCCAGCCTGAAGGTCGCGCTGCCGCGCGCCATCAGCGCCGCGGTCGTGGCCGAATTCGTTGCCGCCGACACCGGCCTGGGATCCTACATCCAGAACGCCATGTCGCAGGCCGATACCGTGGGTGTCTTCACCGGCGTGATCGTCGTGACGGTCGTCGTCGTGGTGGTGAATGCCGTGCTCGACCGGACGCAGAAGCGGGCCATGAGCTGGCGTCATTCGGCCATCGGCGGATTTTGAGAGAAGGACCAGAAACCATGAACGAACGCGACCAGACGATCATCCTGGAGTGCCAGAAACTGGCGATCGATTTCGCCCGCCATGTCGATCAGCGCAATGTCGAGGGTGCGGTCGGCGTCTTCGCCGAGGATGCCACCTTCGAGCGTCGCGGCGAGGTGTTGCGCGGCCACGCCGCCATTCGCGCTGCGCAGCTGGCGCGGTCCAAGACGCTGGTGACACGTCACGTCTGCGCCAACATCGCCATCGACGTCGTGGATGGCGAGCGTGCGACCGGTGCCGTCTCGTTCGTCCTGTTCCGGCACGATCACGCCGAGGCCGGCACCGACGCCTCGAAGCCGGCGCCTCTGAGCGGACCGGAGATGGTGGGCGAGTACATCGACGAATATCGGCGCACCGCTGCAGGCTGGCGGATCGCCAAGCGAGTCGCCAAGGCGGCTTTCCGTCGATAGCTATTCGAGCGCACTGTCACCCCGGGAGCAGCGAGGGATCCAGGGACAGCGCCGTCGCGATTGTCATCCCGAGCGCAGCGAGGGATCTTCAATGCAGGCGCACCCCGTGCGTCACTTTCAGAAGATCCCTCGCTGTGCTCGGGATGACAGCTGTATCAGGGACGCGTGATTCCGGGTACTAGGGACGGCGCCTGCCGGTGATGATCCGTCACCTGCTGATACGCATGTCCGATCGCATAGAGCAGCGCTTCGCTGAACGGCCGGCCGACCAGCTGCATGCCGATCGGCAGGCCGTTGCCGTCGAAACCGCAGGGCAGCGAGAGCGCCGGCAGGCCCAGCAGGTTGAACGGCCGCGTGAAGCGTGAGAAGCGGGCCAGGATGGCGAGCGCCGTGGCCCCGGGCTGGCGCTCGACATCGGTCTCGGCCCGTGTCGGGGTGGCGAATGGCATGGTCGGCAGCAGCAGGGCGTCGATGCCGTCCATCGTCGTGGCGAGAAACGCTTCGGTGTGGTGCGTGCGCAGGCGCAGCGCATCGATGTACTGCGTCGCGGGGATCAGGAAGCCGGCCTCCATCCGCCAGCGCACCTGGTTGGAGTAATCCTGCGGGCGCGACTCGAGCCACGGGCGATGCATCGCGGCCGCCTCGCACTTGATGATGGTTTCGGCCGTATCGAACAGGGGCGTGAGCTCGGGCAGGCGGACATCGACGATGCGCACGCCAAGCCGTTCCAACGCGCCACGCGCCTGTTGCAGCGCCGACAGTGTGCCAGCATCGATGCCATCGAGAGACGCCGGCCAGCCCAGGCGCAGACCGGCCATGGCGCGGCCCAGCGCCGCCTCGTAGTCCGGTACGTCATGTGCACTCGCCGTCGAGTCCTGCGCGTCGGCGCCGGCGATGATCGACAGCAGCCGTGCGTTGTCGGCAACGCTGCGGGTCAGCGGTCCGACATGGTCCAGGCTCCACGAGCGGGGCAGGGCGCCAAAGCGACTGACCCGACCGTACGTCGGTTTCATGCCGACCACGCCGCAGATCGCCGCCGGCATGCGGATCGAGCCGCCGGTGTCGGATCCCAGGGCGCCGAATACCAGGCGTGCCGCCACCGACGCGCCCGAGCCACTGGACGAGCCGCCCGTCACGCGCGCCGGATCCCAGGGGTTGCAGCAGTCGCCGAAATGGATGTTGTGTCCCGTCGGTCCGGCGGCGAACTCCGCCATGTTCAACGTGCCCAGGTCGATGGCGCCTGCTGCATCGAGGCGCTCGATCACCGTCGCGGTGCGGTCGGCGATCCAGTCGCGGCGGATCGCGCTGCCGCCGGTCGAGATCCGGCCGCGGCGATAGAACATGTCCTTGTGCGCCAGCGGCACGCCATGCAGCGGGCCGCGCAGGCGGCCCGCTGCGCGTTCACGGTCACGTTCGTGTGCCGTCGCCAGGGCGGCCGCGCGATCGATGCGAATGAAGGCATTGAGGTGCGGCTGCCAGGCCTCGATGCGGGCCAGGCACGCTTCGGTGATCGCGACCGAGGAGACCTGTCCGTCGGTGATGGCGGCGGCGATCGCCACGAGGTCGTGCGATGTCCAATCGGTCACGACGAGGAGGCCTTGGCCAGCAAGGCGGCATAGGCTGCCGGATCGTCGTCGAAGGACAGTTGGCCGGTGGCGGCGCGTACGGCGTCGTTGAGGCGGCTCACCTCGGCGGCGAGGTCCGTGGCGCGCGCCGGCGGCAGGCGAATGCCTTGCAGGTCGCTCGCGATGTCGGCTATCAGCGTGGCTCTGTCTTTCATGGGTGATGTCCGATGCGTCACGATCATGATGGCGCGGCGGCAGGCATGTTGTCGAGGCAGGCGCCATGACGCGAACCGCTGTGCTGCTGGCGCTGGCCGGCATTCTGGGGGCGGCGGCCGTGGCGCTGGGTGCCTGGGCCGCGCACGGCCTGGAGGCCGCTCATGGCGCCCGTGCCGTGGTGCTGGTGGAAACCGCCGTGCGTTATCAGTTCTGGCATGTACTGGCGATGATCGCGGCGCTCGTTCTCGACCACATCGCGCGGCGAGAGCATCCGCCGGCCGAGGCGGCCTGGCTGGTGGTCGCCAGCCTGCTGTTCGCGATTGGCACGATCGTCTTTTGTGGCGCGCTCTATGCGCTTGCCTTCGGCGGACCGCGGTGGATGGGTGCCGTGGCACCCATCGGCGGCACGGTGCTGATCGCCGGCTGGCTGGCGCTGGCCTGGGGCGCGACGCGGGCATTCAAGAGGACTCAATCGCGCGGTTGATCTGTGCCGGCGCTTTGCGCAATGCTGCGCCGCTCGAACGAGAGGGAGAACATCATGGCCGCGCCGTTTTGTCCGACCGTCACCGGCGCGCTGCAGATGGGCAGCACCGGCGCCGCGATGGTGCTGAATGCGTGCAAGGCGCGCATTGCCGAGCGTGAGGCCTCCGTCGCCGCCTGGGAGGTGGTCGACGTGCGCGCCGCGATGGACTCGGCACCGGTCGCCGGGCCGCTGACGGGCCTGCCGGTCGGCGTGAAGGACATCATCGACACGGCGGCGTTTCCGACCGCCTACGGCTCGCCCATCTTCGCCGGTCATCGCCCCAAGGACGATGCCGCCTGCGTCGTGGCGCTGAAGCAGGCCGGCGCGCTGGTGCTGGGCAAGACCGTCACCACCGAGTTCGCCTCGGCCCACCCCGGCAAGACGCACAATCCGCATAACCCGGCACATACGCCGGGCGGTTCGTCCAGCGGGTCCGCCGCCGCCGTCGCCGACGGCATGGTGCCGGTGGCGCTGGGCACGCAGACGGCCGGGTCGGTGATCCGGCCGGCCGCCTATTGCGGCGTCGTCGGCTACAAGGGCACGTACGGCTGGACCGATCTTGCCGGCGTGCATCCGCTGGCGCCGTCGCTCGATACGCTCGGGCTGTTCACGCGCCGGGTCTCCGACATCGCGCCGGTCCGCGCCGTGCTGGCGCCGGGCGCGCGCGCCACGATCACCGCACGCCAGCCGGCGCGTATCCGCTTGTTCCGGACCCCGATGTGGGAGCAGGCGACACCGGAAGGGCGCCGTGCCGTGGAGCGCGCGTTGCGCATGGTGGGCGACGCCGGCGCCGCCACCGACGAGGCGCCGGTGCCGGCATCGTGGGCCGACATCGTCGCCACCCAGATCACCATCATGTTTGCCGAGATGGGCCGACAGTTCGCGAGCGAACTGCGCGATCATGGCGACAAGCTCAGCGCCGCGATCCGCGATCAGATCGAGCAGGGCCAGAAGACGACGCCCGAGGTCGAGCAGGCGGCACGTGCCAAGGCCGATGCCCTGCGCGCCGAGATCGCCGAATTGCTGCCGCCGGGCGACGTCTGGATCACGCTTGCCGCACCCGGCGAGGCGCCCGAAGGCCTGGCTGCCACTGGCGATCCGATGTTCAACCGTCCGTGGACCCTGCTGGGCGTTCCGTGCGTGGCGCTGCCGTATCGCCAGGGCCCGAACGGCCTGCCGCTGTCGGTGCAGCTGGTGGCGGCGCGCGGCGCGGACGACGATCTGCTCGACGCCGCCGCCTGGGTTGAAGAGACGCTGGGGTAACGCGCGCCCGCATGCGAAGGGCTCGGTCATCGCTTATGACCGGGCCCTTCGTTCTTGCGCACGATCAGTCGGTCGGTGGATTGAAGCCGTTCTCGCGGATCGCCTGCTCGAGCAGCGCGACGCCCTCGGTGAAACGACCTGCGTGGCACGCCTCTTCTCCCAAGGTGCGGTTGAGCTGACCCTGTGGCTCGTAGCGACGACCCACCGCGCCGCCATGGTCGTCATAGTAGGCGGCCAGCTTGTCACAGCGTGCCGGGTCGGCCGTTGATTTGTTGGCGTTGTCGGCGTGAGCCATGGTGGTCAGGCCGATGGTCAGGAGGCTGGCGACCAGCAAACGCGATACGATCATGTGAGGCTCCGTTGAAAGGTGCATGGCACCTACCAACCGGACATGGGTCGGACGATTGACGGGCCGCTGACAGTGGCCCTGCATCACCAAACAGTGATCCTTGGCGTGGGCGGATGGTCCACCGTCAACCTGTTGCGGTCGTTTCGCCGCGGACCAGCTTGATGTCTTCGGCGCTGGCCCAGGTGTTCATGTCTTCCCGCCGCAACGCGGCTGCCATCAGGCCGGGGAATTGATCGGGCGTGCAGGCGAACACGGGTGCGCCCAGCGCCGCAACGCGAGCACCCATGGTGGCATCATAGGATGGCGCACCCTGGTCGGTCAGCGCCAGCAGCGCGATCAGGTTGACGCCGGCCCCCACCAGCCGGCCCAGGCGAGCGACGAGCTCGTCGGCATTGCCGCCCTCGTAGAGGTCGCTGATCAGGATCAGGTGGGTCTTGCCCGGGCGCTCGATCCGCGATTCGCAGTAGGCGATGGCCTGGTTGATGTCGGTGCCGCCGCCGAGCTGCACGCCGAACAGCACGTCCACCGGATCGGCGAGATCGTCGGTGAGATCGAGCACGGCCGTATCGAAACACACCAGCCTGGTGGCCACGACCGGCAGCGATGCCATCACGGCGGCGAAGATCGAGGCGTAGACCACCGACGTGGCCATCGATCCCGACTGGTCGACGCACAGCACCACCTCGTCGAGATCGACCAGCCGGCGTTGCCGGCGCTTGAAGCCGACGAGGCGCTCGGGAACGACGGTCCTGTGATCGGGCTGGTAGTGGCGCAGGTTGGCCACGATCGTGCGCCGCCAGTCGATGTCGGCCGGGCGGGGACGGAACGTGCGCTGGGCGCGGTCGACGGCGCCGCGCAACGCCTCGGCGGTGCGTGCCTCCAGCCGTGCCATCAGATCGCGCACCACCTTGGCGACCACCTCGCGCGCGATGGCCTTGGTCTTCTCCGGCATCACGGCGCGCAGGCTGACGAGGTCGGCGACCAGGTTCACGTCGGCCTCGACGGCGGCGAGGAACTCGGGCTGCATCAGCATCTGCCGCAGGCCCAGGCGCTCGAACGCATCTTTCTGGACCAGCTGGACGACGGACGACGGAAAGAATTCGCGGATGTCGCCCAGCCAGCGTGCCACCCGCGGCGCCGATCCGGAGAGGCTGCCCTTCTTCTTCGGCTCGTCATCGCCGGCGCCATAGAGCGCCGACAGTGCCGCCGACAGCCGTTGATCGGAGTCTGACAGTGAGCCTGCTTCATCGTCGGTGCCCAGTGCCAACGTCCAGCGTCGGCGCTGTTCGGTGTCGTGGCTCATCGCGGCGCTCCGCGCGCGAGAAGATCCAGCAGTCGCGCCATGTGGCTGGGCCAGGCATCGGCTGCGTGTGGTGCGAGCCTGCTGCGAGCCTCGGCGCGCCTGTCGGTGAACAGGGCATCCATCAGGCGGCGGCGTTCGCTGCGATCCAGCGTGGCGAACACGCGGCGGAAGATCGGCAGGTGCGCCACGAAATCCGGCTCCTCCAGGCCGCGCAACCAGGCATCGACGGCGTCGCGCAAGCCGGTGTCGTGCAGCAGGCGCTGGCCGATGCCGGTGAAGAAGCCCTCGAAGAAGCCGGCCGCTTCGGCGATGGGCACGCCGGGCGACAGCATGCGCCCGAGCAGGCGGACGCAATCCTCGGCACTCAGCCGCTCGCCTTCGAACAGCAGCCGTGCAGCGCTGCCGGCGACAAGGCGATCGCTTGACGCCGTCTCGACGATCTCCGCCAGGGCGTCCCACCAGGGTGCGCGGTCCGCCGCCGTCAGTTCGGCCAGGGCCATGGCCTGGTGCGCCGCCAGCATGGCCTGTCGCAATGCCGTCGCGGCGGCGGCGTCGAGGTTGCGCGCCGCGTAGGGCAGGGCGAGCGCGCCTTGCACGGCGAGCCGGCGCAGCAGGTCGAACAGGCTGTCGGCGGCAATGGTGCGCGCCTCGCCGTAGCGCACGGCATCGGCCAGCGGCGCCAGCGTGTTCAGCAGCTGCAGGCAATCGCTGGTGCGGGCGGCGGCGCTGTCGAGCCGGCCAAGGCCATCGCGCGTGGCCTCGTCCAGGCGGGCGGTGAGCGCCTGGCGCACCAGGCTCGCCAACGCGGAGAGATCGACAGCCTCGCGCATCTGGGCGCGCAAGCGGCCGCTGGCGGCTTGCTCGATCGTGGCACCGAACACGAGGTTCTCGACCAGGCGGACCGCATACTCCGGTTCCCAGCGCAGAACCCAGCGCTCGCGGAAGGTGCCGCGGCTGCGGCCGGCGTCATCGAGCCGGCCCCAGGGCACGTCGAGCGCGACCAGCCGGTGCAGCAATGTCGAGCGCATCAGGCCGGCCTCGGTGCGCAGGTCCAGCGCCAGCTCGCGGTCGAGCGCCTCGGCTTTCAGGCGCGTGGCCTTCTGTTGGCGCTGGAGATCTTCCAGCAGCGGCGCCAGCGGCGTCTCGCGGGGAATCGCGCCGACGCCGGTGCCGACCAGCAGCTCGCGCGCGATGTCATCCCACACCAGGCGTTCGCCATGGCATAGGCAGGCGATCACCGCATCGCGCAGTTCTTCGAAGCCGACGGCGGGACGCGCGCGCAGTGCCGCCAACGTATGCGCCAGGCGCTCGGCCTCGATCAGCGATGCCGTCGACGCCAGGTGACCGCGCGCCCGCAAGAGACCGGCGGTGCGCGCCAGCCACCGGGCATTGCCATCGGTACGCTGATGGCTGTGCCAGAGATGCGCACACCAGCCGGGCGACGGGACGCCGGCACCGTAGCCGCTGGCGCGCGCCAGGCGCGGTGTCGTCCACGGCGCGACCGTGGCCTTGATCTTGACCTTCGGGCGGTCTTTCAGCAGCGCCCGATCGTCCTTCAGCGCGTGCTTCTCCACCAGTGCCGGCGCATGCCAGGCACCGCACACCACGGCAACCGGTCCCTCGGTTTCCTTGAGGGCGCGCGCCAGCTCCAGACGCATATGCGCCTCGCGCGCTGCTTCGTCGGTATCGAGCGCACCGGCCTCGGCCCGCAGCGCCGTCATCGCTTCGGCGACGGCGTCGAACACGGGCCCGGGCTCGGGATTCTCCTCGATCACGTCGCGCCACCAGGATTCGCCATCGTCGTAACCTGCGGCCGCGGCCAGGGCGCCGATGGGATCCAGGGCCAGACGGTTCTTGTCTGCTGGTCCGTCCGGCGCTGGAGAGTCCGCTGTGTCTGCGGGTGCCGCCGTGGGCGCCAGTCGCTCGGCGGCCGGCAGGTCGATGAACCGCACGGGGATGCGCCGCCGCACGGCCCACAACGCCGCCTGGTACTCGGGCGAGTATTCGGCGAAGGGGAAGAACAGCGCCCGCGCCGGCTCGTCCGCGGCGTAGGTCAGCAGTGCCACCGGCGGCACCATCTCGGGATGGGCCAGCAACGGGATCAGGTCGGAGACGTCAGACGGTCCCTCGATCAGCACGCACTGCGGCTGCAGCCGATCGAGCGCCTCCACCAGGCGCCGCGCCGAGCCCGGCCCGTGATGGCGGACGCCGAAGATGGAGGGCGTGCCGGCCATCACTACAGCGCGTCGGTCAGCGCGGCGTAGTAGCGGCTGAAGTCGCTGCGCTTCTTCAGCACGGTTTCGAGGTATTCGCCGAGCACGGCCTGGTCCTGCACCGGGTCCTTCACGATCGCACCGAGCAGACTGTGCGACAGGCTTTCCGGCGCCAGGTCGCCATCGTTGAAGAAGGCCGCGTGGCTCAGGCCGCCGATCATCACCGCGATGGCTTCGGCGGTCGACAGGCTGCCGGTCGGCGTCTTGAGTGCGGTCTTGCCGTCGAGCGTGGCGCCCGAGCGCAGCTCGCGGAAGATCGCCACCACGCGCTTGACCTCGTCGGCGACGTTGCGCGGCGCCGGCAGATCCAGCGCCCGCGCCATCTCGCCCACGCGCCTGACGACGATGGCGATCTCCTCGTCCATGTCGGACGGCAACGGCAGGACGACCACATTGAAGCGCCGCTTCAGTGCGGATGACAGTTCGTTCACGCCTTTGTCGCGGTTGTTGGCAGTGGCGATGACGTTGAAGCCGCGTTCGGCATAGGTGATCTCGTTGAGCTCCGGGATGGGCAGCATCTTTTCCGACAGCACCGTGATCAGCGTGTCCTGCACGTCGCTGCCCATGCGCGTCAGTTCCTCGAGACGGCACAGCTTGCCGGTCTCCATGGCGCGCAGCAGCGGTGTGGGCACCAGCGCCTCGCGGCTGGGGCCTTTCGCGAGCAGCTGGGCGTAGTTCCAGCCGTAGCGGATCTGGTTCTCGTCGGTGCCGGCCGTGCATTGGATCAGCAGTGTCGACGTTCCCGCGATCGCCGCCGCGAGATGCTCGGAGACCCAGGATTTCGCGGTGCCGGGAACGCCCAGCAGCAGCAAGGCGCGATCGGTGGCCAGCGTCGCGACGGCGGTCTCGATCAGGCGCCGGTTGCCGACATATTTCGGTGAAATGACGGTGCCGTCGCGCGCCGTGCCGCCCAGGATGTAGGTGACGGCGGCGCGTGGCGAGAGCACCCAGCCATGCGGCCGCTGGCCATCGTCGCCCGCCTTCAGGGCGTCGAGCTCGGCCTTATAGGTGAGTTCCGCCG
The DNA here is from genome assembly GCF_007859315.1 of Reyranella sp. CPCC 100927. GTDB lineage: Bacteria > Pseudomonadota > Alphaproteobacteria > Reyranellales > Reyranellaceae > Vineibacter. The sequence continues at coordinate 701,416 of NZ_VOHA01000002.1, read as the reverse complement.
GCAGTCTCAGATGCTCGGTCATGACTGTCCCTTCGATGAAAGCGCGGCGTTGAGGCGCAGCATGTCCAGTCGTGGATCGGCCAGCCGCAGGCTGGCGCCATCGCCCGCCCGCTGCAGCAACGCGGCGGCGGCGGCAGGACCCGCCAACAGGCCCAGCGCGAAGATTTCGATCGCCACCATGTACGGCGGCAAGCCGTTCGGTGTTGCTTCCGCGTCGGTGGCATCGGCCACCAGCAATGCCTGGCGCGCCGCACCGGCGGGTCCGCCCAGCAGCAGCCGTGTGTCATCGACATCCAGGCCCGGGCCGCCGATGGCGAGCGCCGCCGCGAAGGCGATGTCGGTGCGCCCCAGCAGGATCTCCACCAGTGTCCTGCGTGCCGTGGGTTCGAGCCGCGGCGCCAGCCGCTCGATGAGCGCGCGATGGTCGGCTGCCGCGTCGACCAGACGGTCGATCAGCGCATCGATGATCGAGTCGGGCGCGGATTGTGCCGCCATGATCACGAACCGCAGATCGGCCAGGGGATCGGTACCGAACGCCCAGGCCTGCGCCAGCGTCGCGGCATCGATGGCCAGCGCTGCTGCCAGAGCGGAGAAGCCGACCGTGTCGAACAAGGCCTGACGCCGAGTCTGCTGTGCAGCGGTCTTGAGCGCGAGCGGCGACACCACGAACTGGCGGCGGATCAGCCCTTTCTTCGAGGTCTCGAGAAACGCCGCCAGCTCGGCAGCCTCGTCCGACGCCGCGCTGCGCGACAGGCGGCCCAGCAAGTGCTGGGCCGCCGCCTTCACTTTGGTCGACCGATCCCTCAGCAGGCTCTCGAGCCACGGCGCGTCAGCGTCGCTCAGACCAGGCGCCAGGCACTCGACCAGGCGCACCCGCTCCTCTGCCGGCACCAGAGGTGCCTTGAGCTCGATCAGCGCCCGCGCAGCGGCCGGGTCGGCTCGCCGCAAGGCATCGAGACGCGCGCGCCGCATCGCCGGCGGGACATCATCCCAGCTCTCCGCTGTCAGGTCGTGCACCGATGCCGTGTCCAACAGCGTGCCTTTGCGGTGTTCGGCCCACGCGACCCAGGGGGTGTAGACGGCCGGCAGGTCATCGTCGTTGGCCTCGGGCAGCCAGTCGGCCGGATGAGGCACGACGCCGCGATGGGCCATCAGGTTCACGAGCTGGCGTTGCGATGCGCGATCCTTGGCGGCGCCGGCGACAAGGCGCCGAAAGATCGGGCGCAGCGCATCATCGAGTGTCGGCAGCGCCAGCGCCGGCAGCGGTGCCGTCACGGCCAGACCGGATGGTGGCACCGGGCGCAACGCCCGTTGCGCGAACTGGCCGGCGAGCGCGAAAAGCTGCAGTTCCTGGTCCGGTGATGCGACGCCCGACATCGCATCACGCCATGCCGGTGGTGAAACCTCGAGCGCCGGCGAACCCATCAGCCAGCGCGCGGTCATCGCCTCGATCGCGTCGGTGGTATCGATGTCGTCACGCGCCGCCATCAATGCACCCCCACGGTGTTTCGGCCGACAGCAGGCGCGCCTGCGTGCCGGTCCAGATCGCGACGGCCGCATCCAGATGCGCGCCGCGCGCGATGTCGGACGGCGTTCCCACCAGCGGCAGGGCGGCGGTCTCGCGGTCGTCGCGCCACCAGGCTCGTCCCTGGGAGTCGGCGGCCAACCGGCCCGGCGGCAAGAGGATCGGATGATCGAGCGTCCACGGCGCTGCCGCGAGTGCAGCGGCGTACTGGTCCAGGGGATCGGCGGGCGCGAGCGCCGGCCATGGCGCCCGCGGTCGCGCGCCTGCCCCCTGGCGCTGGTCGATGATGGCGCGTCCGGGCACCCTGGCCGGGAAGAACACCAGCGTCGCCTCGAACTGGTCACCGGCGGCGAAACTGGCGGCGCGGCGGCCGGTGCCGGCGGGAAAGAAATCGAGCAGCAGGGCAAATCGCGGTCCGGCGTCGGCGAGACCAAGCAGCCATGTCTCCTGCGCGATCAGCCCATCGCGGCGTGTGAAGACGTGTTCGCCTGCGACCTCCCACAGGCCGGTGGCGCGCAGCGCCGCGGGATTGGCCAGAAGCTCGTCACGGTTTTCAGCGCCGATGATCAGGCGCTTCAGTTCGGCATCGCCGGGATCGGCGCGGAAAGCGCGCGCCAGCAGCAACAAGCGCCCGAGCTCGGCCACGGCCGCGTGCGGCCGCTCTTCGGTGGCCAGTGCCAGCAGGCGCGCCGGCGTCTCGTCGATCCGGCCGGCCAGTGCCGCCGCCTTGGCGTCGACCAGGCGTGCCGCGATGCGCCGGCAGCGCGCGATCGGATCACCGAGAAAGCTCGCCAGGCCAAGCCGCAGTTGATCAGCCAGCCATTGCTCCAGTTCTTCCAGGCCGTCGAGGACGAGGCCGCGCGTGTCGGCGGCGCGCTTTTGCGCGGCGGCGATCCGGCGCTGGGCAGCGGCCGGGTCTTCCGCCGCGGGCAGCTCTTCGGCGAGCGCGGCGCTCAGGTTCTTCTCGCCGACGGGCGCCGCCGTTGCTGCTCGCGTGCTGCTGCCGGGCTTGCGCCGGCGGCCCAGCCACTCGATCACCCACGGCGGCGGTTCGGCAGTGTCGAACGATGCGCCGCTGCTCGTGTTCGTCAGCAGCATCAGCGCCAGCACGTGCTTGCAGGGGAACTTGCGCGACGGGCAGGTGCATTTGTTGCCGAGATCCTGCGTGTCGACCATCACCCGGTAGGGATTGGCGCCGGACCCTTGGCACTCGCCCCAGACCAGCGCGCCGTCGGCACTGCGCGCGAGCAATGGCCATTTCGTGGGCTTGGCGGTGCCGGCCGCGGCCTTCAGCGCCGCCTGATCGGGAGCCAACCGCTCGACAATGCTCAGATCGGTCGACAACGCCTGGCCCCAGCGCACAGCCGTACAACGGCAACGGCCTATTCTACGGTGAACCGGTGCCGGTGAACAGGCGCGTCAGCGGTTGAGCAGTCTGCGCATCAGCAGGGACTGCATATCGCGGCGGCCGTCAATGATCATGTAAATGTAAACCCGCCCGTCGATCACTCGGTAGATGAGTCGATAGGGCTTCACGTGCGCTTGTCGATATTCGCGAATGCCCAGCGTCAGCAATTCTTTCGGATGGCTGCCTCGCTCGGGAAATCTTGCGAGACTCTCCACCGCTTCTATCAGGCGGTCCAACAGGCCATCAGCTCTGGCCGGGGAATCGAACTCGGCGATGTAGCTATGGATCGCCTCGAGATCCTGCTCTGCGCCTAACGTGAGCAGGACCTTGTAACGGGCCGACATTACCTCGTCGTGGCACGCAGCCGTGCTACGACCTCAGCGACAGGCTTGACTTGACCGGCCTCGATTTCCTGGTTGCCGAGGGCGAGGATCTTCAGCAAGGCCAGGGTATCCTGAGTTTCCTCGTAGGAGGCAACGTCCTGGATTACCGCCTTGGCCTTGCCATTCTGCGTGATAACCACCGGTTCGCGTTGCCGGGCAAGCTTCTCCAGCATCTTCGCACCGTGCGACTTCAGATAGCTGATCGGTTTGACCTGCGACGAATACCGCATGAGTTTTGTCCAGCAAGGGATCGGATCAACGATGAGTTTAGCGCCCCCAGCTCTTGGTCTCAAGTGATCCACCTGCCACGTCTGATCCGCATGGCAGAAGCTGCGGTAGGCTGATTGACAAATCCGCCCATGGCTCCCATCGTTCTGAAAAAAGGGACATTGTTCCGGAAAATGGAACGACAACGATGAGCGCTCTGTCGAATGCCGTGACCATCCTGCGCTGGCTGCGCCAGCACGGGCCAGAGGTTGGCGTTACGGAGGTGGCCACGGCGCTCGACCTGCCCAAGAGCACGGCATCGCGCGTGCTCAAGGACATGGCCGTTCACGGGTTGCTGGAACGCGATGCGGCGACGGCGCGCTACCGGGTCGGCATGCTGCTGCTGGAAGTAGGGCGGCACTACGGCGCCGGGCAGCCGCTGATCGAGGCGGCCGACGCGACGATGGCGGAGCTGACGCGCCGCACGGGTCATGCGACCGGCATCTCGCTGTTGGACGGCATCGATGTGGTGGTGTTGCGCAGCCGCGCCGGCACGCGGCCGCTGCGCGTCGTGACGCCGCCGGGCAAGCGCGGGCCGGGCTGGGCCACATCGACCGGACGATGCCTGCTGGCGCGTTTGGACGACGCCGAGATCGCGCGGCGGTTTGCCGTTTTCCCCAAACCGCCGTTGCCGGCCGCGCCGCGATCCTTGTCGGCGCTGATGGAACGCCTGCGGCAGGTCCGTGCCGTGGGCTGGGAGGCGGCGGAGGAGGAATCGATGCCCGGCGTGGCGGCGGTCTCGGTCTCGGTGGCCGACCCGCGCACGGACGAGGCCGTGGCGCTATACTTTGCCTTCTCGGCGCTGCACGTCGACAAGCGCGAGCAGCGCGAACTGGTGACGCTGCTGCGCGAAGGGGCGGCGCAGCTTTCGGCGCAGTTCGGCGATGCGTCGCCGGCCCGCGCGTTGCGGAGGGCCCATGGCTAGCCTCAGCGAGGCCGTCACGCTGCCGTTGCCGCGACCGGCGCAGCCGTCGGTGTCGCCGATCGCGTGGCTGGTCGGACCGGCGCTGTTGCTGTTCGTGATCTTCTTCGTGCTGCCGTTTGCCGTCATGGCGGTGCTGTCGGTGCTGAGCGGCAATCCGGCGCAGAACCCCAACGTCTACGTCACGGCGCGCCACTATCAGCGCTTCCTGGGCGACGATCTCTATCACGACGCGCTGTGGTCGACCCTGCGCATCGGCATTATCACCACGCTGGCGTCGCTGCTGGTCGGCTATCCGCTGGCGCACTGGATGGCGCGGATCAAGTCGCGCCTGGGCCATGCGCTGCTGCTGATGGCGGTGATCGCGCCGATGCTGACCGGCATCGTGGTGCGCACCTTCGCCTGGATGACAATCCTGCAGGACAAGGGCGTCATCAACACGACCCTGATCGGGTTGGGCCTGATCGAGAAGCCGCTGCCGCTGATGTACAACGAGTTCGGCACCGTGGTGGCGCTGGTGCACATCTACGTGCCGTTCATGGTGCTGACCTTGACCGGCGTCATCGGCCGCATCGACGAGCGCCTGGAGCAGGCGGCGCGCAATCTCGGGGCCTCGCGCCTGCGCGCCTTTCTCGAGGTCACCCTGCCGCTCAGCCTGCCCGGCATCTTCGCGGGCTCTTTGCTGGTATTCGCGCTCTCGATCAGCGCCTACGTCACACCATTCCTGATGGGGGGCACCAACGTGCTGACCCTGCCGATGCTGATCTACCAGCAGGTCAGCTCGTCGTTCAATCTCGGCTTCGCCGGCGCGCTGGGCGTGATCCTGCTGGCAGTGTCGCTGGTCGTGGTGATCGCCTACAATCACGTGCTGGCGCGCTTCTCCGGACCTGAGGGGCTGACATGAGCCCGCGCGGCATCGATGCCGGCCGCATCGCCTACTATGCGCTCAACGGCGCCATCATCGCCTTTCTGCTGACGCCGATCGCCATCGTCGCGGTCTTCGCGCTGAACCCGACGCCCTACATCTCGTTCCCGCCGGTGGGCATCACCGGGCGCTGGTTCGCCAAGTTCTTTGCCACCGACGATTTCATGGTCTCGCTGTGGCTCAGCCTGCGCGTGGCGGTGGTGGTGCTGCTGCTGTCGATGCTGATCGGCGGCGCCTGCGCGCTGGCGCTGGCACGCGGCCGGCTGCCCGGCGCGCGCGTGCTCACCGCCTTCTTCATGTCGCCGCTGATGCTGCCGGCGATCCTCACCGGCCTGGCGCTGTTCCAGGTCTTCCAGCTCGCCGAGCTCGATCGGCCGGTCTGGGGCCTGATCGTGGGCCACACCCTGGTGGCGGTGCCCTACGTGCTGCGCACGACCTTGGCAGTGCTGGCGAACTTCGACACCCGGGTCGAGGAGGCCGCCGCCAGCCTCGGCGCCTCGCCGCTGCGGGTCTTTTTCGAGGTGACCCTGCCGCTGATCCGCCCCGGCGTGATCGCCGGCGGCATCTTCGCCTTCATCGTGTCGTTCGACCAGTTCCCGATCTCGCTGTTCCTGGTGCCGCCCAAGGGCGAGACGTTGCCGGTCGTGCTGTTCAACTACATGAAATTCGATCTCGACGGCGCCATCGCGGCCGCCTCGATGGTCTCGATCTTGCTCGCGTTGTCCGTCGTGTTGTTGCTGGAACGCGTCATCGGGCTCAAGGCCTACGTGAAGCTCTAGTGTCCCTTCTCCCCGCGCAGGCGGGGAGAAGGAGTCAAAACAGGGAGTGAAGAAGACATGACTGCCAACCATCTGACCCGCCGCGCTGCGCTTTCTGCCGGTGCCGCCGCCGCGCTCGCCACCGTTGGTGCGCCGGCCATCCTGCATGCCCAGACCGCCACCCTGAAGATCACCACCTGGGGCGGCAAGTGGGGCGAGATCATGAAGGGCGAGCTGCTGCCGGCCTTCGAGAAGGAGTTCAAGTGCACGGTGTCGGCCGACCAGGCCTTCCCCTTCGTGCCCAAGCTGCAGGCCAGCCCGAAGAGCAATCCGGTCTACGACGTGCTGCACACCAACTCGAACGAGCAATGGAACTCGCTCGACCTGGGTGTCGTCGAGGCCAAGCTTGACCACAAGAAGATCCCCAACATCGCCGATGTCTATCCCTATGCCATCAGCGACAAGATCGTCGGCGTGTCGATCTTCACCAGCGCCATCGGGCTGGGCTATCGCACCGACAAGGGACTGAAGACGCCGACCTCGTGGAAGGATCTCGCCGATCCGGCGCTGGCCGGCATGCGCGGCGGCTACATCATCCCGGTGAACAGCCTGGGCCAGTGTCATCTCATGATGCTGGGCAGGATCTACGGCAAGGGCTTCACCGATCTCGATGCCGCCTACAAGGCGCTCGAGGCGCTGAAGCCCATCAAGCTGGTCGATTTCACCGGCCAGATGGAAAAGATGCTGCTGGCTGGCGAGGTCAGCATGGGCATCATCCACGACAGCGGTGTCCTGCGTTACGAGGGCCAGAACCAGCCGGTCGACTTCGCCATTCCCAGCGAGGGCGTGATGGCGCTGGAGCAGGTGCTGAACGTGACGCCGGGCAGCAAAGTCAAGGAGCTGGCCTACGCCTATATCGACTACATGCTGCGGCCCGACGTGCAGAAGCGGCTGTCGGAGACGGTGTGGTATTCGCCCTCGAACAAGAAGGTGAAGCTCGATCCCAAATACGACGCGAAGCTGTTCAACACCGAGGCCAAGGTGGCGCAGCTCATCCAGCCGGATTGGAAGTGGTACAACGCGCGCAAGGAAGAGATCGACACGCGCGTGACACGGTTGCTGAAGGGGTGAGGGATGGTGTTGTCGGTTCAACTACCTTCCCCCGCCACGCGGGGGAAGGTGGCGCGAAGCGCCGGATGGGGGTGCCTATCAACGGGCGCGGTGTGTGGGAGCCACCCCCCATCCGCCCTTCGGGCACCTTCCCCCGCGAGCGGGGGAAGGTAGGGGCACGCATGACAGATCTTTCGCTTCCAGCCTCCGCCGACATCCGGCTCGAGGGCGTCAGCAAGAGCTTCGACGGCAAGGTCAAGGCCGTCGACGATGTGTCGCTCGCCATTGCGCCCGGCGAGTTCTTCTCGCTGCTGGGGCCGTCGGGTTGCGGCAAGACCACCAGCCTGCGCATGATCGCGGGCTTCGAGGTGCCCGATGCCGGGCGCATCCGTGTCGGCGGCGCCGACATCACCGACGTGCCGGTGCACAAGCGCGACATGGGCATGGTGTTTCAGTCCTATGCGCTCTTCCCGCACCGCACGGTGGCCGAGAACGTCGCCTTCGGCTTGCGCATGCGCGGCCTGCCGCGCGAGGAGATCCAGCGCCGCGTGACGGCGGCGTTGAAGCAGGTGGCGCTGGATGGCTACGAGGACCGCCGCCCGGGCCAGCTCTCCGGCGGCCAGCAGCAGCGCGTGGCGCTGGCGCGCGCCATCGTCATCCGCCCGCCGGTGCTGCTGTGCGACGAGCCGCTGGGCGCGCTTGACCGCAAGCTGCGCCAGTCCATGCAGTTCGAGCTCAAGCAGCTGCAGAAGGAGCTGGGCGTCACCTTGGTGTTCGTGACGCACGACCAGGAGGAAGCGCTGGCGATGTCCGACCGCATCGCCGTGATGAACGCCGGCCGCGTCGAGCAGGTCGGCGCGCCGGCCGAGATCTACGACCGCCCGCGCACGCGCTTCGTCGCCGACTTCATCGGCGAGATCAATCTGTTCGACGGCACGTGGGACGGTGGCCGCTTCGTCGGTCGCGATGGCCGCGCGCTGCCGGCCACCATGAATGGCGCCGGACCGGGCGCCGGCGCGGTGGCGGTGCGGCCAGAGAAGGCGCGCATCGTGACGCCGGCGGAGGGCGCCATCGCCGGCCGCATCGAAAGCGCGAACTTCCTGGGCGGCCAGGTGCTCTACCGCATCGCCGCCACCGGCGACCGCCACGTGCTGGCCAAGGAGACCAACATCGGTGCCGCCGTGCGCCCGGTCGGCGCCGAGGTCGGCCTGCTGTGGACCGAAGCCGACGCCGTCGTGCTGGAGGGGTGATGATGACGCACGGTAACTACCTTCCCCCGCTTGCGGGGAAAGGTGCCCGAAGGGCGGATGGGGGGTGGTTCCACACACTCCGTCTGCTGAGAGGCACCCCCATCCGGCGCTACGCGCCACCTTCCCCCGCAAGCGGGGGAAGGTAATGGCACCCCGCACTCTCGGCATTGCCGTGATCGGCCAGGCGCCGCGGCCTGATATCGCGGCGCTGTTCGCGGCGCAGGCGCCCGACGGCACGCGCGTCGTGATGCGCGGTTGCCTCGATGGCCTCGCCGACACCGAGATCGACGCGCTGCCACCCGTCGATGGCGCCGATACGCTCTACACGCGGCTGCCCAGCGGTCGCGATACGAAGATCTCCAAGCGGGCTGTGATCGCACGGGCACCGGAGACTCTCGCCAAGCTACGCGCCGATGGCGCCGACGCGCTGGTGTTCAACTGCACCGGCGCCTTCCCGCCCATGGCGGGCGACGCCGGCGTGCTCTTTCCGTCTCGTGTGCTGGCCGGTCTTGCTGCGGGCCTGTTGCCCCAGGGAAAGCTGGCGTTGCTGGTGCCGCTGCCCGAGCAGGCCGCCAAGCTGAAGAGCAAGTGGGAACGGCCGGGTGTCGACATCATCGCCGAGGCGCTGGTGCCCAGCGGCGATGAGGCCGTGGCCGAAGCGGCGGCGCTGCGGCTGAAGGAACAGCGGCCCGATCTCGTGGCCATGGATTGCATGAGCTACACGCCGCAGACCAAGGCGGTCGTGAAGCGCGTGCTGGGTGTGCCGACCCTGCTGGCGATCACTGCCACCGGTCGGGTGTTGAGGGAGTTGCTGGACTGATGGCTTTGCGTGACATCACGGCCGACGACATCGAGTCGCTGGCGGTCGGCGCCTGGGTGCTGGGCACCGGCGGTGGCGGCAGCCCGTATCTCGGGCTCCTGAACATGCGCCAGCTCTACAAGGAGGGCCATCGCGCCCAGTTGATGCCGGCGGACGACCTCGCCGACGACGACTGGGTGGCTGCCGTCTCCAATATGGGCGCGCCGCTGGTCGGCCAGGAGCGCCTGACCGACAGCCGCACGATCGCGCGTGCCGTGGCTCTGATGGAGGAGCACACCGGCATTCGCTTCCGCGGTATCATGGCGCTGGAGATTGGCGGCGGGAACGGCATTCAGCCGCTGATGGCGGCGGTACACCTCAAGCGGCCGGTGATCGACTCCGACATGATGGGCCGCGCCTATCCCGAGGCGCAGATGACGAGCGTCGCGGTCGGCGACCTGCAGCCCTGGCCGCTGGCCACCGTCGACGTGCGCGGCCTGGAGTCGGTGGTGCAGAAAGTGCCGACCTGGAAGTGGATGGAGCGGGTGAGCCGCAAGATCTGCGTCGAGTACGGCTCCATCGCCTCGACCTGCAAGGCGCCGCGCACCGGTGCCGAGGTGAAGCAGTGGGGCATCCATGGCACCACCACCAAGGCGATTGCCATCGGCCATGCCGTGCGCGCGGCGCAGCGCAGGCACGAGGATCCCATCGCGGCGATTCTCTCGGTCGAGCAGGGCTTGGTGCTGTACCGCGGCAAGGTGGTCGACGTCGAACGGCGCGCCACCGAGGGCTTCCTGCGCGGCCGCACGCGCTTCGAGGGCATGGACGACTGGCGCGGCAGCACCATGGAGATCGCCTTCCAGAACGAGTGGATCGTGGCCTGGCACGACGGTGCGCCGGTCGCGATGTCGCCCGAGCTAATCTGCGTGCTCGACACCGTGTCGGGCGAGGCGGTCGGCACCGAAACCATCCGCTACGGCCAGCGCGTCACGGTGATCGTGCTGCCGCCGCCCCAGGTGTTCCTCAGCGAGAAGGGCCTGAGCCACGTCGGCCCGCGCGCCTTCGGCTACGACATCGACTTCAGGAGCGTGTTCGGGTGATGAGCTTCGCATCACGCTCTCGTCTTTCCCCCTCCCCCCTTGTGGGGGAGGGCTGGGGAGGGGGGCTTTCCACACGAGGCGTCGCGCATGGGGCACCCCCCTCCCTAACCCTCCCCCACAAGGGGGGAGGGGACATGATTTGAGCTATGCGCGACATCACCCTCGACGACATCGAGTCGCTGGCCGTCGGTGCCTGGATTCTGGGCACGGGCGGTGGCGGCAATCCCTATCTGTCGCTGCTCAACATGCGCCAGCTCTATCGCGACGGCCACCGTGTGCAGCTGATGCCGGCGAGTGACCTGGCCGATGACGACCAGGTCGCCGTCGTGGCCGGCGTGGGCGCGCCGCTGGTCGGCCTGGAGCGCCTGACCGACAGCCGCACCATCGCGCGCGCCGTCGAGGTGATGGAAGCGCATATCGGGCATCGCTTCGCGGCCATCATGGGTGTCGAGATCGGCGGCGGCAACGGCGTGCGGCCGCTGATGGCGGCGGCGCTGCTGGGGCGGCCTGTCATCGACGCCGACACCATGGGCCGCGCCTATCCCGAGGCGCAGATGACCAGCGTCGCGATCGGCGACCTGCGGCCCTGGCCGCTGGCCGCCGTCGATGTGCGCGGCCTGGAGGCCATCGTCGACAGGGTGCCGAACTGGACCTGGATGGAGCGCATCGCGCGCAAGATCTGTGTCGAGTACGGCTCGGTCGCCGCCACCTGCCAGGCGCCGCGCAGCGGTGCCGAGGTGAAGCAGTGGGCCATCCACGGTACCACCACCAAGGCGATCGCCATCGGCCGTGCCGTGCGCGCGGCGCAACGCACGCACGACGACCCGATCGCCGCCATTCTCTCGGTCGAGCCCGGCAAGCTGCTCTACAAGGGCAAGGTGGTCGATGTCGAACGGCGCACCACCGAAGGCTATCTGCGCGGCCGCGTGCACTTCGACGGCGTCGATGACTGGCGCAGCTCGGCGATGGAGATCAGCTTCCAGAACGAGTGGATCGTGGCCTGGCGCGATCAGGAACCCATCGCCATGACACCTGACCTGATCTGCGTGCTCGACAGCGTCTCGGGCGAAGCGGTCGGCACCGACACCATCCGCTATGGCCAGCGCGTCACGGTGATCGCCCTGCCGCCGCCGGATGTGTTTCTCAGCGAGAAGGGCCTGCGCCACGTCGGCCCGCGCGCCTTCGGCTACGACATCGACTTCAGGAGCGTGTTCGCATGATGAGACTCTCACCTCACCCTGAGGAGCACCGCGCAGCGGTGCGTCTCGAAGGGTGGGGATCGTACGGTGTCTGTTGCCCATCCTTCGAGACGGCCGCTGCGCAGCCTCCTCAGGATGAGGCCGTGGTTATAGGGATAAAGCGATGAGACGGATCGGGATCGATGTCGGCGGCACCAACACGGATGCGGTGCTGATCGAGGAGGGCAAGGTCGTGCGGGCCGTGAAGGCACCGACCAGCGAGGACGTGACCACCGGCATCCTGGAAGCGCTCACCGCGCTGGGCCGCACCGGCGTGGTGCAGGCCAAGCGCATCGACGGCGTGATGATCGGCACCACGCACTTCATCAACGCCGTGGTGCAGCGCCGTCACCTGACCAAGGTCGCGGCCTTGCGGCTGGGCATGCCGGCCAGCGCCTCGCTGCCGCCGTTCTGCGACTGGCCCGACGATCTCGCCGAGATCGTGCGCGGCGGCGTCTGGATGGTCGAAGGCGGTCATGAGTACGACGGCCGGCCGTTCATGCCGCTGGATGTGGCTGCGATCGAGGCCGCGGCGCGCGCGATGAAGGCCAAGAGCCTGCATGCGGTGGCGATCTCGGCCAGCTTCTCGCCGCTCGACTCCTCGCACGAGCAGCAGGCTGCCGCCATCGTGGCGCGCGAACTGCCCGGCGCGGCGATCACCTGCTCGTCCGATCTCGGCCGCATCGGTCTGCTGGAGCGCGAGAACGCCGGCCTGCTGAACGCGGCGCTGGCCGACCTGGCGCGGGACACTATCGCCGCTTTCCAGAAGGCGATCGTCGACAGCGGCATCGACGCGCCGCTGTTCATCACCCAGAACGACGGCACGGTGGTCGAGGCGGCGCAGGCCGGCCGCCTGCCGGTCTACAGCTTCGCCTCGGGCGCCACCAACTCCATGCGCGGCGGTGCCTATCTGTCGGGCCTGCAGGACGCCATGGTGGTCGATGTCGGCGGCACCACGACCGATGTCGGCCAGCTGCGCCACGGTTTCCCGCGCGAGGCCAACGCCGTGGTCAAGGTCGGCGGCGTGCGCACGCTGTTCCGCATGCCCGACCTGATGTCGATCGGCCTGGGCGGCGGCAGCCACGTGTCGCTCGATCCGCTGTCGGTCGGCCCGCTGTCGGTGGGCTATCGCCTGCTGAAGGAGGGCATCGCCTTCGGCGGCCGGCAGCTCACCACCACCGACATCGCCGTCGCCAGCGGCAGGCTGGAACTGGGTGATCGTGCCAAGGTGAAGCACCTCGATGCGGCGACCTGCGCGCGGGTCTTTGCCGAGGCGCGGCGCATGGTCGAGGAGACCGTCGATCGCATGAAGACCGAAGCCGGCAACGTGCCCCTGGTGGCGGTCGGCGGTGGTGCCTTCCTGGTGCCCGATCAGCTCGAGGGCGTATCGGAGGTCGTGCGCGTGCCGCACGGCGATTGCGCTAACGCCGTGGGCGCCGCCATCGCACAGGTCTCGGGCGAGTGCGACCAGATCTTCCGCGACCTGGCGCGTGTCGACGCCATCGCCAAGGCGCGCGAGATCGCCGCTGACCGCGCCGCCGCCGCCGGCGCCGATCGCGCCACGCTCACGACCATCGAAAGCGAGGACATGCCGCTGGCCTACCTGCCCGGCAACGCGCTGCGCGTGCGCATCCGCGTCGTCGGCGACGTCGCCGCGGTGGCTTAGAAGAGAAGAATTCACCACAGAGACACAGAGCGCACAGAGGTCACAGAGAAGAGAGGAGATACGCGCCTTCGGCGCGCGGGCATCGGTCTCTCGGTGATCTCTGTGTCCTCTGTGCCTCTGTGGTGTGTCTTCTCTCGAGTCACCACATCGTCTGCTTGGCGCGTTCGGGCCAGGCGCGGTCGTAGTCGTCGCCGCCGACGCGGTTCTGGCTGAGCGCCGCCAGGATCTGGCCGGCGCTGGGCAGGCTCTTGGGATCGACATGGCGCGCCGGGTTCCAGAGCTCCGAGCGCACCAGGGCACGGGCGCACTGGAAATAGATCGTATCGACCGTCATCACCATCACCGAGCGCGGCGCCTTGTCATCGACGGCGAACGAGGCCAGCAGTTCGGGATCGACGCTGAGCTGCGCGCGGCCGTTGACGCGCAGGGTGTTGCCGACGCCGGGGATCATGAACAGCAAGGCCACCCGTGGATCGCGCACGATGTTGCGCAGCGAGTCGATGCGGTTGTTGCCGCGGCGGTCGGGCAGCATCAGGGTCTTCTTGTCGTGCACGCGCACGAAGCCGGCGAGGTCGCCGCGCGGCGAACAGTCCAGGCCCTCGGGTCCGCTGGTGGCCAGCGCCACGAACGGTGCCGCGTCGATGTAGGCGCGGTAGTGCGGCGTGATCCAGTCGACTTCCTTGACGGTCGAGGCGTCGTTGGGGGTGCCGTAGAGCGCTTCCAGTTGATCGACGCTGGTGATGATCGACATCGGCGGCACCCGCAGTGGTTCAAGGCCGCGCCGATGTATCGGAGTCCACGGTTGGAGACAAGATAGACAGGTGCTGCGCGTGTTTCCCGGCCCCGGGGCATCGGGCGGGAAACAGCTACAGCCGATACGCCGCCCGCACGTTGTCGCCGAGCAGACCGGCGCGCGCTGCGGTGGGCATTGTTCCGGCCATGGCTTCCAGCGCCGCCAGGTAATCGCCGGTGTGGTCGGGGTGCGGGTAGTCGCTGGCCCAGAAGAAGCGGTCGGCGCCATAGAGCGCCGCCATCGCCGGTACCGTGCGCTCGTCAGGATCGCCCGAGATCCAGCATTGGCGACGGAAATAGTCGCTGGGCTTGTGCTTCAGCGGCGCACGGCCGCCCAGGAAGGTCGCCTCGACGACGCCATCGAGGCGATCGAGCCAGTAGCCGATCCAGCCGGCGCCGGACTCGAGAATCACCAGCTTCAGGGTCGGGAAGCGATCGAACGTCGCGAAATCGAAGAACGTGGTGAAGGCATGCCGCACGCCGTCGCCGGCGCGCGCCGCCGACAGTAGCGGCAGGCGATGGCCGTTCTCGAAGCGCATCGAGCGCAGGGCAAAGGGCTCGAAGCTGGGATGCAGCGCGATCGGCACGTCGAGCTCTACCGCCTTGGCATAGACCGGGTCGTGGGCGGGATCGCCGTGCGCCTTGCGTGCGAGCGTGAAGGGCACGACGAAGGCGCCACGGCAACCGTCCTTGACGGCGCGCTCGAGTTCGGTCGCGGCCGCGACCGGATCGCCCAGCGACAGGTGTGCGATCGGCACCAGGCGGCCGCCGCTGTCGCGGCAGAAGTCGGCGATCCAGCGGTTATAGGCGCGGCAGTAGGCCTGCGAGAGATCGACGTCCTCCAACTCGGCCTCCCACAGGATGCCCAGCGTGGGATAGAGCACCGCCGCGTCGAGGCCTTCGGCGTCGAGCAGCTTCAGGCGCTGGTCGGCATCGCAGGCGCCGAACGGCATGTTGGCGGCATAGGTCTTGTCGGGATGCGGCGTGAACGCCTCGAGCTCCTTCTGGCCCATGCGGCCCAAGGTTGCCGGATAGCCTTTGCGCGTCATCTTCGACGGCTTGCCGTCGATCTCCAGGTACTCCAGCCCGTCGGCATCGCGGCGCAGGCGCATCGCACGCTCGCGGTAGCGGCCTTCGATATAGGCATCCCACAGGTCGGGCGCTTCCAGCACATGCCCATCGGCATCGATGCCGCCGCTGAACTTCAGCCGATGCACGCTCGACAGATCGAACACAGGCTGCATGGCGTTTCTCCCATCGTTATTGGCCGTGAGAGTACGCCGGCGACCTATTCGCCGGCAGCATGGCTGATTTCCTGGGAGCGCGGGCGTCCCGCCCGCATCAAGGCGAAAGCCTTGCTTTCGCCTGTCATGGGCGGGCGGGACGCCCGCGCTCCCAGGAAGACAGAATGGAACGTTAGGCGGTAGACTGCCCGCAACCGAGGGAGGCCGCCGTGCATCTCTTCCAGCAGCATGCCGTCCACGATGTCGCCGACGTCGCGGCCCGAATCCCGATCATCGATTTCGGCGGATACTTCGCGGGCGATCCGGGTGCGCTGACGCCGTTGGCGCAGCAGGTCAAGCTCGCTTGCGAGAATGTCGGGTTCTTCTACATCGCCGGCCATGGCGTGGCGCCTGATATCGTCGCGCGCGCCTTCGCCGCGTCCCGACGCTTTCATGCGCTGCCGCTGGCCGACAAGCTGGCGCTCAAGCTCAACGAGAACAATATCGGCTACCTGCCCATGAATGCCTCGGTGCAGGGCGCCTCGACGGTGCACAAGGCGACCAAGCCGAACCAGAACGAGAGCTTCTTCATCAGCCATGATCGCGGGCTGGACCATCGCGACGTGCGTGCCGGCCTGCCGCTGCGCGGGCGCAACCAGTGGCCGCCGGGTCTGCCCGACATCCGGGCCGACATGACCGGCTACTTCGAGACCCTGAGGTCGCTGGGCGAGCGCATGCTGCCGGTGTTCGCGACGTCGCTGGGCCTGCCGGCCGACTGGTTCGCGCCGCACTTCGCCGACGAGGCGCACATCAACCTGCGCTTCCTGCACTACCCGCCGCAGGAGACCGACGAAGACAACGTCTTCGGCCAGGCGCCGCACACTGACAACAGCTTCCTGACCATCCTCGCGCGCGAGGACGTGCCGGGGCTGGCGGTACGTTTGCCGTCAGGCGAGTGGTTCCCGCCGCCGGTGATCGACGGCACGTTCCTGGTCAATCTCGGCAACATGATGCGGCGCTGGTCCAACGACCGCTATCTCTCAACGCCGCATGGCGTGCTCAACGATTCGGGCAAGGACCGCTATTCAATCGCCTTCTTCTACAGCCCCAACGTGGCGACCACGATCGACGTGCTGCCGACCTGCTGCAGCGCCGACGATCCAGCGAAATATCCACCCGCCGTCTATCGCGACCTGGTGCTGGAGTTCTACCGCAAGAACTATTTCCACCAGAAAGGTCACGCGTCGGATGCCGCCAAGCGGCACGCCGCGGCGTAACGGTCATCCCGAGCGCAGCGAGGGATCTCGTGCGAGCGGAGACTCTGTCCGCAGGAGATCCCTCGCTGCGCTCGGGATGACGGGTGGACAACGCAAACAGGAGACCGCTCTTGTCGCGCAATGTGAGACTCCAGGACCGGCGCATCTACCCGCACTGGTCGCGCGATACCGTGCGCTTCTCCGACCAGGACGCGGCCGGCCACGTCAACAACGTTGCGATCTGCGCCTACTTCGAAACCGGGCGGCTCACTTTCATCCGCGACGCGGGGCTGATGAACCACACGCCGCCGATGCGCTCGATCTCGGCCGGCCTCGACGTGAGTTTCCTGCGCGAGTCGCACTGGCCGGGCGACGTCGAGATCGGCTGTGGCGTGCTGGCCATCGGCACGTCGTCGATCCGGCTGGGCGCCGGCGTCTTCAAGGACGGCGCCTGCATCGCGACCGCCGAGATGACCATCGTGCGCCTCAACGGCAAGACGCCGCATCCGCTGGACGACGCCACCCGCTATAAGCTGCAGGCGCTCCTGCTGCGTGACTGACCTATCCTCTCCCGCGAGCGGGAGAGGAAGGGGCCCATCGCGCGTAAGCGCGATGGGAAGGTGAGGGGTCACAGACGAGGTGCCGAGTCCGTAGGCCCTCACCCGCCAGGCGCTGCGCCCGTCGACCTCTCCCGCTCACGGGAGAGGTGAAGAGTTAACCCCGCAACCGCGCCAGCCGTGTCGCCTGGTCGGCGTTGACGGCGCCGTCGGGCACGTCGCCGCGCACGATGATGGCGCACTGCCGCACGGCCTCCAGCGCCTGGTGCTCGATGGCCTGTGGCGTCAGCCCGCCGATATGCGGCGTGGCGATCACATCGGTCCGCCGCGCCAGGTGCGGCGAGGGCATCTGGTCGGGCGCGCGGCCGACGTCCATCGCGGCGCCGGCGATGCGGCGCGCGTCGAGCGCCCGTTCCAGCGCCTGCTCGTCGACCAGGTTGCCGCGCGAGGCATTGATCAGCCACGCCGTGGGTTTCATGCGGGCCAAGGCCGCGGCGTCGATCAGGTTCTCGGTTTCGGGCGTCGCCACCGCCAGCGGCACCACGAAGTCGGACTCTGACAGCAGATGCGCGAATTCGGTTTGCTCCAGCGGTGGCGCGACCCTCTTGTACGGATCATGGACCAGCACGCGCAGACCAAGCGCCTGGGCCACCGTGCAGAGTCGCGTGCCGATGGCGCCGTAGCCGATCACGCCCAGCGTGGCGCCCTGCAGCTGCCCGCCCATGCGGGCGCCCGGCACGGCGCCGCCGCGATAGGTGCTGGTGTAGTCGCTGATGTGGCGCGCGGCGTCGATCATGGCGCCGAGGATCCACTCGACGACCGCCGGCACGAAGCCGGGGCTGGCGCGCGTCACCAGCACGCCGTGCGCGCTGGCCGCTGCAACATCGATGTTGCGGATGTCGACGGCAACACGCTGGAAAGCCACCAGATCGGGCAGGCTCGTGAAGATCACCGCTTCGCCCGGCGTCTGGCGGTAGGAGATGATGACGTCATGGCCGGCCGCCGCCGCGACCAGTTCCGCCATCGGCAGCTCGCGCTCGACCGTATTGAGCGTAACATCGGCAAACGCGCGCAGTTCGCCCAGTGCCCGGTCGCCGAAGTAACCCGCCAGTGCCGCCGGCGGATGCGTCAGGAACACCCGCGCCCGATTTCGTGCCGTCGTCACCAGGTGACTCCCCGTCGTGCCTGCCAGTCGTCCTGGGCAGGAAGATTCACCACAGAGACACAGAGACACACAGAGACATGAAAGATAGCGCGCCGGCGGCACGCGGCAGTTCTTCTCTGTGTCACTCTGTGACCTCTGTGTCTCTGTGGTGAATCTTCCGATGCGTCACTGGCACCAGGCGGCAGAGGATGCCAGACATCAAGCCGCGCGTGGCAGCGGTGTCGGCGGGCGCATGTCGGCCAGGCCGTCGGCGTCGGTAGCGGAAATGGTGGTGCGCACCATCGAGCGTGTCTGGTTGCCGGGCCACGGGCGGCCGCGATGCATGGTGGCGCGGTTGTCCCACATCACCACGTCGCCGGCACGCCACTGGTGCAGGTAGGTGTATTCCGGCCGGGTGGCATCCTCGATCAGCCGGGCCAGCAGCGCCTTGGCCTCGTTGTCGCCCATGCCGTCGATGGCATAGGCGTGCGAAGCGACGTAGAGCGAGCGCCGGTCATTCGCCGGGTTGCGCCAGGTCATGCGCCAGCGTACCGGCGGCAGGGATGCATGCTCGGCCGCCGTCATCATGGTCGGATCGATCTGGCCGCGCGAATTGGCGTAGCTGTGGGTCACGACCCTGTCGCGCAGCGTGTCCTGCATCGCCGGCGGCAGCCGTTCCCAGGCCAGGCGCGTGGAGGTGAACTGCGTCTCGCCGCCGTCGTTGGGCAGGATGCGCGCCGAGAGCACCGATGCCAGCGCCGCCGTGGTCTTGAACGAGCTGTCGGTGTGCCACAGCTGGTTGGCGCGCGCCGTCAACGACTGGCGGTGGGTAGGCGGCACCAGCGTGCCGTCCGGCCCGATATTGGTGATGCGGGCATAGAAGGTGCCGGTGCCGACCGAGGCCACCTTGGTGAGTTCCAGCGGTCCGAAGGCGCGCGAGTAGGCGCACTGGATGTCGTCGGTGACGGTCTGGTCGCGGAACAGCAGGATCGAGTGTTCCTCGAACGCGGCGCGGACGGCGTCATAGGCGGCCGCGCTGCTGGCGACGTCGAGCAGGCTGACGCCGCGCACCTCGACCCCGAATCCGGGTCCCAGCGGAACCAGTTCCATCGGCATCCTCCCGTGACGAACCGCCTTTCAGGACACGACAATCCTAGCACCGCGTGCCTGTCGCTGCGTGCAAATCTGCCTTGCGGGCGGGTGCCGGCGGGCGCTGTCGCCGGGTCAGAAGGGCGGCAGGCGCTTGATGGCGCCGTTCGTGCTGCGCAGAAACGCCTGCTCGAGGGCGGGCTGGTCGCGCCATGGGTTGAATGCGTTCGGCTGGTCGCGCCATGTCGCCACCGTCGCGGCCAGGGGGTCACGGTCGACGAAGTGGCGGAATGCGCTCAGGATATCAGGATCGAGAACGAACGACTCATACGCCTTCGCCTTGCTGATGGGCTCGTGCTGGCGATAGGACCGGTAGAAAGACGCGCTGCCGCGATGGGCGAGGTAGACGTTCTGCATCTGCAGGGCCAGGAACTCCTCGGCGTCGTCGTAGTTGCTGACGGTCTTACGGTTCATGCCATCGTAACCCACGCGGCCGAAACGGTAGGCGTGAACCAGCTCGTGGAACAGGATGTCGTCGGCCGTCTCCCATTTGTTGTCCTTGAAATCGGCGGGGTTGAAATAGACGCGGATGCCGCCGCCGTGCTTGGCCTGCTCCGGGAACGTGTAGGCGGCACAGCCGTTGCACATGGCCTTGTCCTCGGCATCCAACGGCACGATCCAGTATTGCTGCCGCTTGTCCAACGAATCGAGGAGAAACTTTCCGACCTTGGTTCCCAGGATGAGTCTCAGCAGCCTGAGGACGTCTTCCTCGTACTTTCGTACCACCAGGTCCGGCGTCTTGTCGTTGATGGTCGCGTACAGGGGCTTAGCGGCCCGTTTCAGCCAGGCGACCATCTGCTTGTCGCCCTTGGCCGCGAACCGCCGCAGCTGCTTCTGGCGGACCAGCTCATACGTGCCTGGATGGTTGATGTGGATCGGATACGGTTCGAAGCGCTTCATGGGCCATTCCGCTGGAAGGGCCCCTCACGCTCGACACGCAGCGGCCGGACCGAAGGTCTAGGCCGCGCGCGTTCACCGATCTTGGACTATAGGGAATGCACTGTGCACCCGGTGCACGGCCGCACATCAGCCCGCATCGAGCGCCGCTTCCGCCCGTGCTGCCATCTCCAGCAGCGGCCGGTCGTGCAGCCGTGGCGCCACGATCTGCAGGCCGACCGGCAGGCCGTCACGCCCTGTGCCGCAAGGTACCGAGATCGCCGGCACCAGTGCCTGGTTGAACAGCGGCGTGAAGGCGGCATGCCCGCGCGGCGAGGCGGGCTTGCCCTCGATGGCGGGCGGATAGACCTGCTCGACCGGCCAGGACACGCAGGCCGTGGTCGGGGTCAGCAGGTAGTCGTAGTCGGTGAAGAATTCGGCCACCGTTCGCGCCACCTTGTCGGCGAGCTTGATGGCGGCGGCCACGTCCGCGCCGGTGACCGTGCGGCCATTGTCGATCATCGCCGCGATGTTGTCGCCGAACAGCCCCGGGTGGCGCTTGTGGAGATCGCCGTACATATGCACCGCGGCAGCCATGGTGATGGGCGCGAACGCCAGCTCGTTGGTGCCATCAGGCCAGGCGATATCCGCCGGCTCGATCGCCCAGCCCGCCGCGCGCAGCCGCTCGATGGCGCCATCGACGGCGGCGCGCACGTCGGGGTCGACGGCGACGTCCAGACCCAGGCGCGGACTGTAGGCGATGCGGGGCCGCGCCGGCGGCGGCCCGTCAAGCATCGCCACGGACACCGGATCGCGGCGGTCGGGGCCGGCCATCACGTCGAACATCAGCCGCACGTCGGCCACCGTACGGCCCATCGGCGCGATGACGCCGTGCAGCGGGCCATAGAAGCCGCCGAAACCGAATGGCGACGGAATGGCGCCGGCCGACGTCTTGAGGCCGACGGCGCCGACATGTGCGGCCGGCCGCCGCCCCGAGCCGCCGCCGTCGGTGCCGAGCGCGATCGGCGCAAAGCCGGCGCCCAGTGCCGCGGCGGCGCCACCGGATGACCCGCCGGGCGTCAGGGCCGGATTCATCGGATGGCGCGTGGGTCCATACACCTTGTTCTCGGTGTGGCCTTTGGCGGCGAACTCCGGTGTGTTGGTCATGCCGAGGAACACGCCGCCGGCCGCCTTCAGGCGCTCGACGGCGAGCGCATCGCGCGGCGGGATGAAATCCTTGAACACCAGCGAGCCGTTGGTCACCCGCCGTCCGGCGACCCAGGTCGTGTCCTTCACGGTAAAGGGTACGCCCAGCAGCGCGCCGTCGAACCCGTCACGGCGCTGCGCATCGATGCGGTCGGCGTCGCGCCGGGCTTCGGCGGGATCGAAGTCGACGATGGCGTTGAGCGTCGCATTGCGCGCCTCGACCCGCGCGATGGCTTGCTCCGCCACGTCGCGCGCCGTCGCCTTGCCGTGGCGGATGGCGGCGGCGATCGCGGGTGCTGGCTGGTCGAGGATTTCGGACGATCCATTTCCTTTGGGCATTGCCTCACCTCATGTTCCTGCGCGCGCACGTTAGACCCGACGATGCCTTCACACCACTGCAGCCACTGCCGCGCGGCGTTGCATGTCTGGGTGTCACCACGCGCGCGTGTCTTGCGGTGCGGCGCAATCGGCGTACGATCGCGCCCGGCATGACGGCACTGGGGGACAACAATGAACCTGCCGCTGACCGGAATCGATGTCTATGCATTGCCGCCCGACCAAGGCGAGTGGGTCCTGCGCCGGCAACTCGCGGCTGCCTACCGCCTGGTCGATCACTTCGGCTGGACGGAATTGATCTACGGCCACCTCACGGCACGCGTGCCTGGCGAGGCACTGCATTTCCTGATCAATCCCTACGGTCTGAACTATGATGAGGTTACCGCCTCGAACCTGGTGAAGATCGACGTCGACGGCAGGATCGTCGAGCCCACCAACTATCCCGTGAACCACGCCGGCTTCGTGATCCATTCGGCAATCCACATGGCCAACTCGGCGCGTCACAAGGTGGTGATGCACACGCACACGCGCGCCGGCATGGCGGTGTGCGCGCTGGAGGAAGGATTGCTGCCGATCTCGATGGTGTCGACCGGCTTCACCGGCCGCCTGTCGCATCACGATTACGAGGGGCCCAGCCTCGATCTCGACGAGCGCCAGCGCCTGCAGGCGAACCTGGGTGACAACCAGGCCATGCTGCTGCGCAATCACGGCCTGCTGGCGACCGGCCGCAGCGTGCCCGAGGCGTTCCTGCGGCTGTGGCGACTGGAGCGTGCCTGCCAGATCCAGGTCGATGCCGCGGCGGCCGGCCGATTGCGCGTGCTGGATGATGCCGTGGCGCGCAAGTCGGGCGCCGGCATCGACTCGTTCTCCGAAAAGGAATCGAAGGTGGGTATTGGCGATCTCGAGTTCGCGGCTCTGCTGCGCAAGCTCGACAAGACCGATCCGCAGTGGCGGCACTGAGAATCTGGGACAGAGGCGGAAGGCGGTCGGGGCAACGGTGTTCGTTCCTTCTGTCCTTCCACGTTTCTGTCGTCCGGGAGAGGGAGCAATAAGATGAGCGATACGGAGCAGCCGGCCGTCAGCCGGCGTGACCTGTTGACGTTGATCGGTACCATGGCCGGCAGCGCCGTGATGTACCAGGCGATGACCAGTCTCGGCTTCGCCGCCGACTCGCCCTATAGCGGACCGATCAAGCTGGAAGGCGATCCCAAGGGAGCCTCGGTCCTGATCCTGGGCGCTGGCCTCGCCGGCCTCGTGGCGGGGCTGGAATTGCGCAAGGCCGGCTACAAGGTCCAGATCCTGGAGTACGCCGACCATATCGGCGGGCGCTGCTGGACCTTGCGCGGCGGCGATCGCTACACCGAGATGGGCGGCTTCGAGCAGCACTGCGAATTCGACAAGGGCCTGTACTTCAATCCCGGTCCGTGGCGCATCCCCTATCACCACCACGCGATGCTCGACTACTGCAAGCGTTTCGGCGTCGCGTTGGAGCCGTTCGTGCAGGTCAACTACAACGCCCTCTTGCATAGCCGCCGCGCCTTCGGTGGCAAACCGCAGCGCCTGCGTCACGTGCTGTCGGATTTCAACGGCAATGTCGCCGAGCTGTTGGGCAAGGCCGTGAGCCAGAACAAGCTCGATGAGATGGTGACCAAGGAGGACAAGGAGATTCTGCTCGCTGCCCTGCGCCGCTGGGGTGCGCTGGACAAGAACTACACCTATGGCGCCAGCGACATGACCAGCGACCGCCGCGGCTATGAGCGCGACCCCGGCGGCGGCCTCACCGGTGCGCCGACGGTCTCGCAGCCGGTGGGGCTGAGCGATTTGCTGAAGTCGGGTCTGTGGCGCCATCTATCGGTCGGCAACACCTATGAGTATCACACGACGCTGTTCCAGCCGGTCGGCGGCATGGACATGATCGTCAAGGCGATGGCACGCGAGCTGCAAGGCATGATTCAGCTCGACGCCAAGGTCACGTCGATCAAGCAGGACGCGCAGCGCGTCACCGTCACCTACCAGAACACCAAGCCCGGCGGCGCGCAGCGCACGGCCAGCGCCGACTGGTGCATCTGCACCATCCCGCTGTCGATCCTGAGCCAGATGGAGATCAATGTGGGCACCGAGATGGCGAGCGCCATCAGCGCCGTGCCCTATGATGCCTCGAT
The DNA here is from genome assembly GCF_007859315.1 of Reyranella sp. CPCC 100927. Classification (GTDB taxonomy): domain Bacteria; phylum Pseudomonadota; class Alphaproteobacteria; order Reyranellales; family Reyranellaceae; genus Vineibacter. Next base: position 677,364 of record NZ_VOHA01000002.1, on the reverse strand, counting down.
CAAGGTCGGCCTGCAGTTCAAGCGCCGCTTCTGGGAACAGGACGATGCGATCTATGGCGGCATCAGCTACACCGACCTGCCGATCTCGCTGATCGGTTATCCCAACAACGGCTACAACGACGCCGGCAAGGCGGTGCTGCTGGGCACCTATGCCTTCGGGCCCTATGCCTACGAGTTCACGTCGTTGCCACCGGCGGAGCGTGTGAAGAAGGCGGTGGAGTGGGGGGCGCAGATCCACCCGCAGTACAACGCCGAGTTCGAGAACGGCATCTCCGTCGGCTGGCACCGCGTGCCCGGCGTCAACGGCTGCTACGGCATGTGGACCGAGGAGAGCCGCAAGACGCATTACAAGAACCTGTGCCAGATCGACGGTCGCATTGCGCTGGCCGGCGAACATGCCTCGTACCTGCCGGCCTGGCAGGAGGGTGCGGTGCTGTCGGCGCTGGACACGATCTCGCGCCTGCACCAGCGCGTCGTGGCCAGCCGCTAGGTTGGGGAGGTCGCCATCATGTTGCGGATCATCTCATCGGCGTCTTTCCTCGTCGCCGCGCTGGCCGCCTCCGGCGCCGTGGCGCAGTCGTCCGACGGCACGTTCTCCAGCAATCAGCGCTTCGTGCCGAAAGACGGCGAGGTGCTGTTTCGCAGCATCTGCCAGGGCTGCCACATGCCGGACGCCAAGGGCGCCGTCGGTGCCGGCAAATATCCGGCGCTGGCCAAGAACGAGAAGCTCGAGGCCAGCGGCTATCCGGTCTTCATCGTGCTGAACGGCCTGCAGGGCATGCCGGGTTTCGGCATGTATCTTGACGACGAGCAGGTGGCCGCCGTGATCAACTATGTGCGCACGCATTTTGGCAACGACTACAAGGACAAGATCACCGCCGACGATGTAAAAGCCGTGCGATGACACTGTCAGTCCGAGCCGTCATCCCGAGCGCGCAGCGAGGGATCTTCTGCGAACGGGAACTCCATAGCTGGGAGATTCCTCGCTTCGCTCGGAATGACAGTGTGGTGTGACGAAAGCAGATGAGGACTGCCATGTTCGGACGATCGATGATCAAGGCCGGTTTCCTGGCCGCGGCGCTGGCCGGTGCGGCGAGCGCGCCGGCGCTGGCGCAGGACGTCAAGCGCCATAAGATTCCCAACTCGGATTTCCCGATCGCGCTGGCCGTCGAGATCCCGGCCGGCAAGACCACGGTGTACGTCAGCGGCCAGGTGCCGGCGGTCACTGACGACAAGGCGGCGAAGAACACCGTCGCGGCGTTCGGCGATACCAAGACGCAGACCGTCAGCGTACTGAAGGCGATCGAGCGTGCCCTGAAGAGCGTCAATCTTTCGATGGGCGACGTGGTGAAGATGCAGGTGTTCCTGGTCGGCGATCCGACCAAGAGCGGCATGGACTTCGCGGGCTTCATGGACGGCTACAAGCAGTTCTTCGGCACCGCCGAACAGCCCAACCTGCCGGCCCGCTCGGTGATGCAGGTCGCCGGCCTGGTCAATCCCGGCTGGCTGGTCGAGATCGAGGTGACCGCGGTACGGCCTTGAATCCTTGATCCTTCTCCCGTGAGCGGGAGAAGGCATCTTCTTCACCTCTCCCGCAAGCGGGAGAGGTCGACGAGCGCGAAGCGCTCGGCGGGTGAGGGGCCAAGGACACGACGTCGAGTCCTGAGGCCCTCACCCTCCCATCGTGCTGCGCACAATGGGCCCCTCCCTCTCCCGCTTGCGGGAGAGGGGATTCGGTCACGACACCCGAATTACACCACCTTCATCGATAGCGATCTCAGCGCCGTCGGGAATCGTGTCGTGCTCTTCAGCCGGCAACTGGTACAGCGGGATCGTCGGCCAGCCCATCTCGCGCGCCACGACGATGCTCAATCCCAGGATCGCATCGATGCGCCCCAACACGACGGCGCCCGGCGCGTGGCCGTTGTGCAGCAGCTCCAGCATCACGGCGCTGGACGACGAGGATCCACGAGGCTCGCCCACCAGCAGGATGCGACCGGCGATACTCTCGCCGCAATGCGCGGCGGCCGGATCGAGCAGCCGGCCGCTTGCCGGATCGACGCCGCCCCAGAAGCTCAAGGTCGCGATCTTCACCACGCGGCCATGCGCGGTTCCAGGCTGCACGACATGGGCACGCGCAACGACGCTCATCGCCACAGCGCCTCGTCCCGTACCAGGCGCCCCGCCGCCGCCGTTTCGGCGACATCCGACAGCGAGCCGTAGACGACGTCGTAGCCTGTGTTGGGCCGCGTGTAGTGCGCGAACTTGCCGGAGTTGGTGAGCAGCACGCCGCCGCCCGCCGGCAGGATCGGTGTCACCACCACGCAGGTGTCGGCCACCACCGTGATGTTGGCGGCTGCTACCGCCTCCGTCAGCCCCAGTGCCTGCAGCTTGTCCAATGTGTGCCGGCCGGTGCAGGCGTAGAACGGCAGGCGACTGCGGCGGCCGCGCAGCAAGCCGAGCAACCGCTGGAATTCGTCGATCGACAGATGCGGGCTGCCGATGGCGATGGCATCGATCGCGGTGTCCGGCAGTGCCGCCGTCGTCGACAGCCGATCACGTGCCGCATGCAGGAGGGCGCCCGTCAGCCGGATGGTCTCCATTGGCGGGACACCGGCAAACGCGGTTGCGCGATCGGGCGCTTCCGGCGTGACGCCGATGATATGGAACAGGCCGACAGCGCCGGTCGAGGCGGCGGCGGCGCACAAAGCCTTCAGGCGATCATCCGATAAACTCAACGGCAGGCCATCGATGGCGGCGATACGGCTGCCCACCGAGGCGCCCAGCCAGGCGCCGAGCACGGGGTAGAACGCATCTTCCGCCAGCAACCGCGGATCGAGGCCGCTGCCGTCGATCAGCACGGTGGCACGCCGGTTCTCGTCGCGATGCAGGCCGACATCGGGAGCCCGCGCCGCGAGCGCGGCGCAGATGTCGAGATAGTCGCCGTAGCGCTCGCTGCGTGCGCCCAGCACCGAATTGCAGAACGCCACCGCGTTGCTCTCGCCCCACGCGACATGCGTGCCGGGTGCCGGCCGGTGCCCGGCCTGGTAGGGTGCGCAGGTCCAGGTCGGCCGGCAATCGAGATCGAGGTAGGCCTGCATCAGGCGCCGTGCCATCGCGGCCGGCTGCGGCGCCAGCCGCGCGCGGTCGGCGTGCAGCAGGTCGAGTGCCCCGACATTGAGCGTGGTGGGCACGCGCACGCGGCCGTGGCCGGCCACGAGCTGCTCGGCGAACAGCGTGCCCGAATCACCATGGTAGAGGCAGCCGTCAATATGCGCCGACTCGATCGGCACCAGGCGCGCGGCGCCCAGCATGCGTGCGGTTTCGACCACCACCCGCAGCGCCAGCGCCGCCGCAGGCCCGTCGCTGCCGTCGCGCCGGGCGCACTCCTCGACCGTCAGCTGCACCATGCGGCCACTATGGCCATGCGCCGCCGGCAATTGTCAAACCGCCGCGCGGTCGGCATGGTGCGGCTTCCCTGTCATTCCGAGCGCAGCGAGGAATCTTGGCGTGTGGCAAAGATGTCTCGCTGCGCTCGACATGACAGCGGCGATGAGGAGGTAGATGCATGTCCGGTGCGCTCGATGGCGTCCTGGTGATTTCGGTCGAGCAGGCGGTGGCGGCGCCCTATTGCGCGGCGCGCCTGGCCGACGCCGGTGCGCGCGTGATCAAGATCGAGCGTCCGGAAGGCGATTTCGCCCGCGGCTACGATCATCACGTGCGCGGCGAGAGTGCCTATTTCGTCTTCCTCAATCGCGGCAAGGAGTCGGTCTGCCTCGACTTCAAGCAAGCCGAGGACCTGGCGCTGCTGCACCGCATGATCGCCAAGGCCGACGTGCTGATCCAGAACCTGGCGCCAGGTGCTGCGGCGCGGGCCGGCTTCGGCGCCGCCGAGATGCGAGCGCAGCATCCGCGGCTGATCACGGTCGATGTCTCGGGTTATGGCGATTTCGGCCCCTATCGCGAGCGCCGCGCCTACGACCTGCTGGTGCAGGCTGAGTCGGGTCTCGCCTCGATCACCGGATCCGCGCATGCGCCGGGCCGTGTCGGCATTTCGGCCACCGACATCGGCACCGGCATGTATGCCCATGCCGCCATCCTCGAGGCGCTGCTGGCGCGTGCCAACACCGGCCAGGGGCGCCACATCGACGTGTCGCTGTTCTCGTCGATGGCCGAGTGGATGGCGATCCCGCTGATGTCGTGGGAGTACGACTCCTATGACTGGCCGAGGCTGGGTCTGACGCATCCGTTCATTGCACCCTACGGTGTCTATCCCACTGGCGACGAAGTGCCGATCCTGATCTCGATCCAGAACGACAAGGAATGGGTGCGGCTGTGCACCGGCGTGCTCGACCGGCCCGACATGGCGAAGGACCCGCGCTTTGCCACCAACGCCGCGCGCAACGCCATTCGCGACGAGACCAATGCCATCGTCGGTGAAGTCTTCCGCCGCCACACATGGGACGCTGTCACGGCCAAGCTCGATGCGGCGCAGATCGCCTACGCGCGTGTGAGCGCCCTGCGCGATCTCGCCAGCCACCCGCAGGTCCGGCGCACCACCATTGCCACCGGCACGGGCGAGATCTCGGTGCCGGCGCCAGCCGCCACCGTCGATGGCGCCGTGCAGCCGTTGGGCAAGGTCCCGGCGCTGGGCGAGCACACCGACAAGGTGCGGGCCGAGTTCAGTGTGTGAGTGACGACATGCGTGGGCCGTCTTCACCTCCCCCCTTGTGGGGGAGGTCGGCGGCGCGTAGCGCCGACGGGTGGGGGGGCTACGGACGAGTCATCGCGTGTGAAGGGCCCCCTCCCCAACCCTCCCCCACAAGGGGGGAGGGGGATACATGATCCCGCTGCGCCTCGCCTCGTTTGGTGCTGCATACTTCTTCGTCGGCGGCGTCGGCTTGAGCTACTGGTCGGTCTGGCTGCAGTCGCATGGCGCCGATCCGGCCGAAATCGGCACGCTCTACATGAGCCGGCAGTTCGTCACCGTCGCCGCGACCCTGACGATCGGCTGGCTGGCGCATCGCCTGGTACAGCAGCAGCGTTTCCTGATGCTGGCGCTGGTCGCCGTCGCGATTGCGACCCTGTCGACACAGGAATTCGCCTACGGCTTCTGGCCGCTGTGGTTCACCACCCTGGTATGGGGCGCATCGTGGCATCCCCTGCTGTCGCTGGGCGAGGGCGTGGCGGTGAACGTGACGCGCCAGCGCGGCCTCGACTACGGTCGCGTGCGCGTGTGGGGATCGGTCACTTTCATTGGCGGCGCCGTCGCGGCCGGCCTGGCGGTGGCCCATGTCGGCGTGCCGTGGGTGCTCTATCTGTCGATCATCGGCGCGGTGTTGCTGGTGCCCTGCATCCTGTGGCTGCCGATGCCGCAGCGTGCGCCGGCGGCATCACCCGGCGCGGCACCGCGTCGGGTGACGGCGCGCGATCTGCTGCGCCAGCCGGCCTTCGTGCTGTTTCTCGTGGCCGTGGGCTGCACCCAGGCCGGCCATGCCGTGATCTACAGCTTCGGCACCATCGGCTGGCGTGCCGCCGGCATCGGCGATGGCACCATCAGCTTCCTGTGGGCCGAGGGCATCCTTGCCGAAATCGTCCTGTTCTTCTTCGCCGGGGCCGTGTCGGCGCGGTTGGGACCGGTGCGGCTGATGATCCTGGGCGCCGGCGGCAGCGTCGTGCGCTGGGCTCTCATGCCGGCGCTGGGCGACTCGCTGCCGGCGCTGTTGGTCCTGCAGGCGCTGCATGCACTCACGTTCGGTGCCACCCATCTGGCGGCGATGACGTTCCTGCAGCGCGCCGTGCCGGGCAGCGCCATGACCCTGGCGCAGAGCCTGTATTACGGCCTGGCCAACGGTCTGCCGGTCGCGCTGGTCTATCAGGTCGCGGGCGTCCTCTATGACCGGATCGGCACGCAGGCCTACTATGCGATGGCATTGCTGACGGCGGTTGGTCTGGTGGCGGCTATCGCGTTGTCGCGGCGATGGGCGGGCAGCCCCTTGATTGATGAGCCGGCGTCATCCTGACATGCGCCGCTGCGGCTGCGATCAATTTGCAGGCAACAGAAATATTTAGAAGTGTTTCGTGCCGGCCCAGGTAACGTTCCGGCAACCCGGCCGCGCGACACCATGATGGCCACGAACCATCGCGCCGAGCCCCCGGCACAAGACAACAAGGCAGGCTGTCCCATGCTGATCTTTTTCCATCTCGCGCTGCGCCGCATGGCGGAGCGTCATCGGCAATCGCAGCCGGAGGTTGATCGCCCGGCCGTTGTCGGCATTGTCCGGCCTGGCGGCCGACTGTCCGAGCCGGCGCGCCGGCCGCGCCGCTCGGAAGCAGGGCCGACGCTTGTCGCGGTGCGCGGCGGCCGCGCCGGTGGCCGGCCTGCCAAGCCGTGAGCGCCGTCACCTTACAAACGACGCAAACGGGGCCTTGAACGCCACTTGTCGATCGTGCCGACCCATCGGCGACAGCCTTGGAGAACGAGCCATGATTGTAGCACTTGTTCGCCGCCACAGCCGCCCGCTGGCGCTGCTGGCCATCGTTGCCGCCGCGGCTGCACTCAGCGGTTGCGGTGTCGTGGCATTGCCGTTCCGCGCCACCAGCGCGGTGGTGAAAGTCGTACCGGTGGCTGGCGACGTGGTGGCTGCCCCGCTGGATGTGACCGCCGATGTGATCGACTGATCGTCGGGCGTCGTCGTCTTGGGAATGATGCATGCGTGTCTTGATCGTAGAGGATGATCGCGACCTGGCGGCCTGGTTGCAGACGGCCTTCGAGCGCGAGATCGGCACGGCCGACAGGGTCGATTGCCTCGATGCCGCGCGGGCGGCGCTGTCGGCCAGCCGCTTCGAGCTCGTGGTCGTCGATCGGCGGTTGCCGGACGGCGATGGCGTGACCTTGCTGACCGATCTGCGGGCGCACGATCCGCGGCCGGCCACGCTGATGCTCACGGCGCTCGATGATCCGCAGGACATCGCCACCGCGCTCGACGGCGGCGCCGATGAGTATATCGGCAAGCCGTTCGAACCGGTCGAGCTGTTCGCCCGCGTGCGGGCGCTATTGCGGCGCTACTTCCTGGATCGGGGCGGCCTGCTGCAGGTCGGCAACCTGCGCTTCGACATCGCGCACCGGTCCGCCTTCCAGGGCGAGGTCCGCTTGCCGCTGCCGCGGCGGGAGCTCGCGATTCTCGAGATCCTGATCCGCCGGGTCGATCGGGTCGTGCTGCGCGAGGCGCTGGAGGCCACGGTCTACGGCTTCGACGACGAGATCCAGTCCAATGCGCTCGACTCCCACGTCTCGCGCCTGCGCCGGCGGCTGCGCGAGTTCGGCTGCACCGCCAAGATCACGACGGTGCGCGGCGTCGGCTACGTGTTGAACGCCCAATGAGCCGCCGTCACTCGATCACCGTCAGGGCAGCGACGACGTTCGCCGGCTCGCTGGTCGCGGTCATGGCCGGCGGCTTCCTGATCGTCGTGTCCTACCTGCTGAACTTCGGCGAAGACCGGGAGATGATGGGGCCGTTGAAGGCGGCATCACTGTTGCAGGCGGCGACGTCGCGCAACGCCGCCGGCCAGCTGACGCTGGAGCCCAACGGCGAGCTCGCCGCGTTCATCGCTGCCCACCCCAAGCTCTGGTACGTGATCAGCGATGGCGATACGACGCTGACCCACGGCGTGATGCTGGCCAACCCCGGGCATGACGGTGCCTGGCAGGGACGCCTGCGCCTGGCGGAGTTCAAAGCCGCCGGCAACAAGTCCGTGGAAGCCGATGGCGCCGTCAGCGTGGCTGTCATCACCCCGACGCGCGTCGGCCCGGTGTCGCTGGAGGTGGGCGGCATCTCGCAGTTGCCGTTTCTCGAGATGATCCTGTTCACCATCGGCGACGCGTCCAACCTCTATTCCATGCTGGCGTTCATCCTGTTCGCCATGGCCGTGGCGCACCTGGTCGTCCTGCCGCGCCTGATCGCGCGGCCGGTGAGTCGCGTGGCGCGCGCCGCCGAGGCGATCGACGGCCTGCCGGCCGGCCGCCGGCTGCCCGATGCGTCGGCACCCAAGGAACTCGTGCCGCTGGTCGATGCCTTCAATCGCGCCCTGCAGCGCATCGACGATGCGGCGCTCTCACAGCGCAGCTTCCTGTCGAACGCGGCGCACGAACTGCGCACGCCGCTGACGCGGCTGCGCACCAAGCTCGAAGCGGTGCCCGATCCGGCGCAGCGCCAGGACCTGACCACCGACGTGCAGAACCTGTCGTCCATCGTGACGACGTTGCTGCATCTGGCGCGCCTGTCCGGCCAGCCGCACGCCTTCCAGCCGGTGGATCTGGTCCTGCTTTGCCGCACGACCGTCGCCGAGCTGGTGCCGCAGGCCCTGGCCGCGGCCATCGACATCGAAGTCACAGCGCCGGACGGACCGGTCGTGGTGCGCGGCGTCGAAACCGCGATCCGCTCCGCTGTCGCCAACCTCGTGCGCAATGCCGTACGCCACGCCGGGACGTGCCGGCATGTGGCCGTCGTGGTCGTCGTGCCGGGCGAGGTGCGGGTCATCGACCACGGGCCGGGGATTCCGGTCGAAGGCCGCGAGCGGCTGTTCCAACCGTTCGCGCGTGGCGCCACGACCGACGACGATGGCGTCGGCCTGGGTCTCGCCATTGTGGCGCAGGTGATGACCATGCATGGCGGCGCGGTGCATGTGAGTGACACGCCCGGTGGCGGCGCCACGATCACGCTGGATTTTCCCGAGTCCCGCTCCATCCCGCGCCTCGAGCGCACCGAAAGTCTTTCCTGGGAGCGTGGGCAGCCTGCCCTGAGCGCGCCGAAGGGGCCCGCCCACCTCGGCACGTAGCGCCGACACAAGGCGAAAGCTTTGCTTTCACCTGACATGAGCGGGCGAGATGCGCTCCCGTGACAGGCTTGGTCACCGTGGCAGTTTCTGCTGCTATAAGCTTGCCATGTCGTTCCTGGATCATATCGAGCGCTGCAACGCGCATGACCTGGCGCCGTTTCGGCCGTGGTTCATTGGCGCTACGCGCACCGGCTGGGTGCACCGTGATTTCGCGCCGGTCCTGGCGCGGCGGCCGGACCTTTTCGTGTCCGCTGATGTCGGTTGGCGGCTGTCGGACCACCTGGCGACGCCCGATGCCCGCACGCAAGCGGTCGAGGCGTTCCTGCGTGATCTCGCGCGCGAGGGCTGGTTCTCGGCCTGGCGCGATGAACGCTACCCGGTGACCTCGGACTTCCAACAGCCGGCCCTGATGGCGATGGAGCGCGCCGCGGTGCCGTTCTTCGGCATCCGCGCCTTCGGCGTGCATCTGACCGGCTATGTGCGTCGCCGCGATGGTCTTCACATCTGGGTGCCGCGCCGCTCGCGCACCAAGTCGACCTATCCCGGCATGCTCGACAACACGGTGGCGGGCGGCCAGCCCGAGAAGCTCGGCCTGCTGGAGAACGTCATCAAGGAATGCCTCGAGGAAGCGTCGATTCCCGCTGAGATCGCGCGCCAGGCCCAGGCGGTCGGCGCCATCACGTACTGCTATCAGTCGGGCATGGAACTGAAGCCCGACGTGCAGTACGTCTTCGACCTGGAGCTGCCCGACGGCTTCGAGTGTCGCAGCAATGACGGCGAGGCCGAGTCCTTCGAGCTGTGGCCGGTGGCCGATGTCGTGGCCCGCGTGCGCGACACGGTCGATTTCAAGTACAACTGCAACCTGGTGCTGATCGACTTTTTCGTGCGCCACGGCCTGATCGCCGCCGACCATCCCGACTATTTTGCCATCGTCGCCGGCCTGCGGCGGCATCCGTTCGGACCTGGCGGCAATTGAGACTTGGCCAGGGCCGATGACCGCAGGCTCCGAGGAGAGGCTCGTTTAGCCGCGACCAGTCGCATTGCGATTTCGAACGCCGAGGTTCTTCAGAACATTCCAAGCGCCGAAGAATGGGGCACCGGCTTCCAGTTCAACGACATGTCTTTCGTCAGTCGTTGTCATGACGTGAAGCTCCCGCATCTCCATCTTACCGATGCCCCTGCGCTGCAGCGACGCGAGGTCAACGGTCGCGTCGCCAATCATCTCTACCGCAAGCTCCAGGCGGTTGCCGCCAAGGCACCAGACCAGCCGCTCCGTTGTCAGAACGAGCCAGTCATTCGATGTCTGCAAGCTGCCGATGACAGGCAGCTCCGATGGGCGGAGTGAGATCGCGGAAAGCAGTACGCCTTGTTGAGATGGCTCCAAGTTGTCGAACAAGCGGGTGTAGGCGCCATCGCCCCCTTTCCGGCGGAAGATGGATGTCAATGAGTGTTTGAGGTGTCGGGCAGCCGTCGATGTCATAATGTTGGCTCCATGCAGTACGGTCGCGATCCGACTCTTACCGAGAGCCGCTGCGATGGGTCATGTGGTTGTATCCGTAGATTAACCTACGTGCCGCCATCGCCTATCGTAACGAGGAAGGGTACAAGACATGACACAGGCCAACCCCGTTGCACCGACGCCGTTCGGCCGTCTGGTCGGGCGTCGCGACGGCGATCTCAATGTGTTTCGGGGCGTGCGCTATGCGCAGCCGCCGGTCGGCCCGCGTCGCTTCAGCAAGCCCGAGCCGCTGCCGCGATCCGATGAAACGCTCGACGCCGGCGCCGACGGGCCGACTCCGCCGCAGCTGCCGTCGCGCCTGGAAATCGCCATGGGTCCGAGCGCCGGCAATCCGGGCGAGGATTGCCTCAGCCTCACCATCTGGACGCCGGCCGATCTCGGCACCGAAAAGGTGCCGGTGCTTGTGTGGTTCCATGGCGGCGCCTTCATGAGCGGTGCCGGGTCGCTGCCGTGGTATGCCGGCGCGGCGCTGGCGCGTGCCGGCCGCATCGTCGTGGTGTCGGTTAACAGCCGGCTGGGCGCGCTGGGCTATCTGCGGCTGTCCGGCGTCAGCGACGGCAATCTCGGCCTGCACGACCAGCGCGCCAGCCTGCGCTGGGTACAGCAATGCATCGACGGGTTCGGTGGCGACCCGGCGAACGTCTGCATCGCGGGCCAGTCGGCTGGTGCCTTCGCGGTGCTGGCGCTGGCCGTGATGGCGGAGGGGCGTTCGCTGTTCCGGCGCGCCATCCTGCAAAGCGGCCCCTTCGGGCTCGAACCCGAACCGCTGGCGCGCGCCGAGGAACGCGGCCGGATCTTTGCCGACGCGCTTGATGTGCGGCCGGATGCCGAGTCCATGCGCCGCGTACCGGTCGATGCGTTGCTGACATCGGCGCGCACCGTCGCACAGCGCTTTTCGCGCGGCCCCGGCGATTCGACGCCGCCTTTTGTGCCCTGCCTGGATGGCGATCTGCTGCTGGCGCCACTGCTGGCATCGACGGCGGCCGGCGCGGCGTCGTGGTGCGAGATGATCGTGGGCTACACGCGCGAGGAATGCAGTGTTTTCTCGGCCATCGATCCGGCCTTCAAGGCCATGACCCGCGAGCAGCTGCATGCGGTACTGGGCGCCGAGTTCGGTGCCAAGGCTGATGCCCTCATGGCCGAGTACACGGCGCTGCGCGGCTATCGCAACGCCGGCGCGTTGCATGCCGATGCGGCAAGCGACCGCCGCTTCATTGCGCCCGCGTTGGCGCTGGCGCGGCACCAGGCGCAGGCCGGCCGCGCGGCCTTCGTCTATCAGTTCAACTGGCCATCGCCGACGACAGACTTCGGCGCATGTCACTGCATCGAGCTGCCGTTCCTGTTCGGTGATCGCGTGGCGTGGGCACAGGCCCCGATGTTCCGCGGCGCCAGCGATGCCGATTACCATCACATCGGCGGTGCGATGCGCGGCTATTGGACCCATTTCGTGCGCGCCGGCGATCCCAATGCCGGCGGCCTGCTGGCCTGGCCGCGGTACGTGGAACCGGATCGCCAGACCATCACGCTCGACCGCTACATCGCGCCGATGAGCGATCCGGCCGGCCGATGCTGGCGTACGCTGCTGGCGCAGAATTAGAACCTTCCTGCGATCCATCGACGGCTGCAACAACCCGATGGCGTCTTTGCCAATGGAGAGCGGGTGAGGTTGTCGAAAGCAATCCGGGGGCGTTGCGGTTCGCAGGAAAAATGAAGCAGTGAGGAATGACGGCCTGGCTGTGTTGTTGATGCTCCGACAATCAGCAGGAGCGTCCCGTGCCCAGCTACATCATATTGGAAACGTCAGTGCCGATTAATGGCAACAAGAACTTTCGTCGCATTGGCAGTGACTACACCATTTCCAAACAGCAGGTTGCTGCCGCCGCGCCATCGGGAGTGACACGGACGTTTCCAGGAAGCAGAGAGGCCTCTCTGGCGGCGGCAAGCGGCCGGTCGCTTGCATCAAATAGAGCGGCCACTCTTCTCTTCAAGAAAGCGATCAGCCTGGCAAACGTAGCCGCTTGCACCAAGGCGGCAGACAATGCCCTCCGCGATCTGTGCGACCCTGTCAACAAATCCATTGAGGATTGGTGCCTCAACGAGGAGCGTCAGAAGCGACCGTGTCCTTCGGCCTTTGCCTGTGGTGGATTGATCATGATGACCGTGACGACCTCCACCAACCCCATGGTCGAGGGCGCGTTGACGTTTCGAGGCGCGTGGTACATCACCTGCGGGTTTACGCAGGCGGCAGAGGTCATACTGCGGAACCACCTCAATGCTCCCCTTGCCCGGCCGATGTATCATGAGCTGAGGGATGAGTTTGCGCCGAAGTACACGGACTACTACGTGTGGCAGGAGTACGGTCTTTAGCCCTGTAGACACTTGGTCCACCGAGCCGCCGGTTCCATCGTCGCCGTCGCCAGCCTGAACTGGGCGACCACTGAGCACGCCACCAACTGCCGGCGACGGCGGTGGACCTGAATCACTCAGCCGTTCTTGGTCGCCTCGTAGCGTGCCTTGTTCTCCGCGTTGGGCGGATAGAGGCCCGGCAGCGAAGCGCCTGATTTGACCTCCTGCATGATCCAGCCTTCGAACCGCTCCTGCTCGGGTGCCAGTTCCAGCACCGCCTCGACAAGTGCGGCAGGGATCAGCACGGCACCGTCGTCATCGACGACGATGATGTCGTCGGGAAACACGGCGACCCCGCCGCAGGCGATCGGCTCCTGCCAGTTGACGAAGGTGAGGCCGGCGACCGACGGCGGCGCTGCTGCCCCCTGGCACCAGACGGGCAGGCCGGTGGTCAGGACGCCGGCGACGTCGCGCACCACGCCATCGGTGATCAGCGCGGCGACGCCTCTCTGCGCCATGCGGGCACACAGAATGTCGCCGAAGATGCCGGCATCGGTGACACCCATCGCATCGACGACCGCGATGCAGCCTTCGGGCATCGCTTCGATGGCGGCGCGGGTCGATTTCGGTGACGACCAGGACTCCGGCGTTGCGAGGTCCTCGCGCGCCGGCACGAAGCGCAGCGTGAAGGCGCGTCCGACGAGCCGGGGCAGGCCGGGCCGCAACGGCCGCGTGCCGCGGATCCAGACATTGCGCAGACCCTTCTTCAGGAGGATCGTCGTGATGGTCGCCGTCGTGACCTGGGAAAGAACGTCGACAATCTTGCTATCGGTCGTCATGGCTGGATCCTCTGCAGGAGCGGTCGCCCGCCTCGGACTCTTCTTGTACCGGAGCGGATCGCGGGTGAACACGGGATGTCATCGCCGCCGCGGCCGGGCGATTGTCACGGGCTTTCGCGCGGCGGTCTCGGCGGCCAGCAGGCGTGCCAGGCGATCGCGGCTCTTGTTGTCGGCCGGCGTATAGAGGGAGACGAAGAAGTCACGGTCGCGGCCACTCGGCTGCAGGGTGGCAAAATCGAAGCTCATGTCGCCGACCCGCGGATGCCGTACGGTCTTGCGCCAGATCGGCGGATCCGCGAGCTCGCGATCGCGCCACCACTGAGCGAAGGTCTCGCTCGATGCCATCAGGCGCGACACCAGGGACGTCATGACGGGATCGTCCGCCATCGTCGCCGTCGCCAGCCTGAACTGGGCCACCACCGAGCGCGCCACCGTCGGCCAGTCGACGAAGCGCTCGCGCCAGAGCGGATCCAGGAACATGCGCGCGATCAGATTGCCCGACCATTCGTCCTCGGCGAAATCGCCCAGCAATACCCGCGCCGGCTGGTTCGAGGCCACGACCTGCCGATAGCGATTGGTGATGTAGGCCGGGTGCGGCGCCAGGCCCTTGAGCAGGGCCAGCAGGTCGGCCGTCGGCAAGCCCGGCGAGACGGCGCCCCGTTGCCAGTCGAGATCCGGTCGCGCGAGGTGGAACAGGTACGTCTGTTCCGACGGGCTCAGCCGGAGCGCCTTGCCGAGCGACCGTAGCGCATGCGGCGATGCGTTGACGTTGCGCCCCTGCTCGAGCCAGACGTACCAGGTCGTGCTGATACCGGCGGCATCGGCAACCTCTTCGCGCCGAAGGCCCGCGGCGCGACGGCGGCCGCCGACGGTGATGCCGAAATCCGCCGGGTCCAGCCGCTCCCGCCGGCCCCGCAGGAACTGCGCGAGCGCGTCGCGCCGTGTCTGGTCAAAGGGCATGGTAAGTCTTGTACTAGGATAAGATCCTATCTTTTACCAGTTTAATACGCCGCTTAGGGTTGCGTCCTCCAACCGGAGGACGTGCCGATGCATCGACGCGATGTGCTCGTCCGCGGCGCCGCGCTGCTGACAGTGTCCGCCGGCGCGGCGCGCGCGGAACGCAAACCGTTTTCACAGGGATTCACCATGCAGGCGCTCAGCCAGATTCGCCAGATCGACTACACCGTCATCTTTGTCCGCGACATGGACGCGATGCGGCACTTCTACGAAACCGTCATGGCGTTCCCGCTGGTGCGGACCTTGGGCGACCGCTGGTTCGAGTACCAGGTCGGATCGACCACCTTGGCCTTGCGGGCCTATGGTCCGGTTTTCAACGATCCGCCGCCGGCGCCCGGTGCGCTGTCGCTGCAGATGGCCTTCCGCGTCGCACCCCCGGTCGTGGCCGACTGTGCCGCGGCGCTCGAGGCCAAGGGCGTCAAGCTCGTCGCGCCGCTGACCGAC
This sequence comes from Reyranella sp. CPCC 100927, assembly GCF_007859315.1. Lineage (GTDB taxonomy): Bacteria > Pseudomonadota > Alphaproteobacteria > Reyranellales > Reyranellaceae > Vineibacter. The sequence goes on along the minus strand of NZ_VOHA01000002.1, from coordinate 662,361 downwards.
CAGCCCTGGGGGCATCGCACGATCTTCTTCCGCGACCCCGACGGCAACGTGCTGGAGATCTTCGCCGAGATATAGTGCCGACCGATCATTGAGGTGATTCGCTGCCCGCTGTCATCCCGAGCGCAGCGAGGGATCTTTGATGCATTGCACGCCATCTTCAGAAGATCCCTCGCTGCGTTCGGGATGACTGACGCGTGAAAACACGCCGGATGGCTACGCCGCTTGCACCGCGGTCGTCCGACGGGATTCGCCGAAAACCTGGCGCCCGATGGCCTGCGCCGTGTCGAGCAGCACGGTCATGTCCGGAGCGTCAGGCTGGATCAGAAGCTCCGACGTCACGACGGGTGCGCCGCAATAGCCGAAGATGCCATGGTCGATCTGCGTTTTCATGGCGCCGAAATAGCCATGGCGGGCATAGGTTCTCAGGTTGGCGCCGGCGCTGGCGATGAGGTGAACCCGCAGGCGGCGAAGCTTTTTCTCGAGTTTGCCATCGCCGTCGTCGTAGGCCCAGCCGTTGGCGAACACGCGTTCGATCCAACCCTTCAGGAGGGCCGGCATCGACCACCAATAGACAGGGTAGACCAGAACCAGTGCATCGGTTCGATCCAGGCGCGCCTGTTCGGCGGCGACGTCCACCGGGGCCGGTACCTGTCGGAGGTGGCTCGCGACATCGGTCGCGGTGAAGCGTGGATCGAAGTCCTCCGCCGCCAGGTCGGCGATTTCGACAGTGTGTTCCGGTCCCGCCTCGGCAATGCCGGCGGCGACGCGCCGGGCCAGGTTGTGCGTCAACGAGCCGGGGTTGGGGTGCGCGGCAACGATAAGCGCATGCATGAGAGCAGATCCTTTTTTCGGTCGATTGCCGGACAGGGCATCTTGTCACCCTCAGTAAATTACTAATGGTAATAATTTCAAGTGTGGCAGGATCAGAATCACACTTGGTGGCTGGTCTGATGTTCGGTGCCGCCCGGTCTACCGGTCCTTGTCGCGCGTAAAGGCTGACTCGGCGATGGCAAGCGGCGTGAGCGGCGCGCTGGCCTCGGTGACGCGCCGCCAGTAGGCAAGGCTGCCTTCGGGCGCGACGTGCATGATCTCGAGTTTCATGCCATCGGGATCGGCAAAAAAGAACGCATAGTAGCCGGGCTCGTAGTCGTACGCGGCGGGCGGATCGAGGATCGGCACGCCGCATGCCGACAGCAGGGCGTAGCAGGCATCCACGTCGGCGCGGCTGGCGACGTTCCAGGCCAGATGATGCAGGCCTGGTGAATAGCGATCATGGCTCTTGTTGCAGCTGTCGGGATTGGACACGCCCATGATGAACCAGTGCAGCGTGCCGTGCGGGGCCCAGCCCGCCCACGCCAGCCGCGTGGCGCTCTCTTCCACCAATCGGTAACCCAGTCGTGCCATCAGAGGCGCATAGAATGCCTTGGCCCGGGCAATGTCGGAGACGGTCAGGCGCAGGTGGTTGATCGTGCCGGTGGGCACGGCATGCGGCGTGCCGGGCGTGAGACTCGCGTCGTCTGTCATGCGGTTCCTCCCGATGGCGTGAGCAGGTCCGGGTATCCGAACAGCGCCGGCATGCCGCCGGTGTGCCAGAACAGCACGCGCGTGCCGGCGACGATGTCGCCACGCGCCGCCAGCATGCGCAGTCCAGCCATGGCCTTGCCGGTGTAGACGGGATCCAGCAACTGGCCTTCCAGGCGCGCTGCGTCCAGAATGGCCGCGCGCGTATCGGAGTCGAACAGGCCGTAGCCAGGACCACGGGCGCCGTCGAACACCTCGATCCGCAGGGCCTCGAGCACCGGCAGTTTCAGCAACGCGCAGCACTGCGCGACAATCGCGGTGACTCGCGCGCGCTGCGCCGATGCCGCGCGCCCGACGCTGATGCCGATCACCCGCCAGGGCTGGCCCGTCAACGCCGCACCCAGGGCGACGCCCGCCTGCGTCCCGCCACTGCCGCTCGGCACAACGACGGCGTCGAACGTTCCATGGGCGGATTGCTGCGCCAGGACCTCCAGAACCGCGCTGACATAGCCCAATGTGCCGAGCGCATTGGAGCCACCGATCGGGATGATGTAGGGCAGGGCACCGACGGCCCGGAGGGCGGCCGCGCGATGCTCCAGCGCCGGCATGCTGTCGGCGCCCGGCGGCAGGACATGGACGCGCGCACCAAAGGTCTCGTCCAGCAGCCGGTTGCCGTTATACGCGTAGGCCGGGTCCATCGCAGTTTGTGGCGTGGTCAGGATCAGCTCGCAGTCGAGGCCCAGGGACGCCGCGGCCGCGGCGGTGAGCCGGGCATGGTTGGATTGCACGGCGCCCGCGGTCAGCACGACGTTGCTGCCCGCCGCCAGCGCGTCGGCGAACAGGAACTCGAGCTTGCGCACCTTGTTGCCGCCACCGCCCAACCCGGTGGCGTCGTCGCGCTTGATCGACAGATCGATGCCGAGCCGAGCGCCGAGGCGGGGCAGGGCGTCGATCGGTGTCGGGCTGTGACCCAGGCGCTGCCGCGGAAAGGCGGCGAGGCGCTGGGCCAACGGCAGCGGTGTCATCATGAATGCCGATTGAGACAGTATAATTATCGAAGATAATGATGATAGTGTTCGGCCGGAAATGAGATTTTCCGAGCGCACCCATCGGGATTTCAGATCAATGATCCACGCGCCCGACCTCGAGATCCTCGTCAGCTTCGTGCGCGTGGCTGACGTGGCCAATTTCACAAAGGCGGCGCGGCTGTTGAACCGGTCGCAGTCGACGGTCAGTCTCCATATCAGCCGCGTCGAGGAACTCTACCGCTGCCGCGTGTTCCAGCGCAGCACCAAGGCCGTGGTGCTGACGCCGGAAGGCGAGATCCTGCTCAGCTACGCGCGGCGCATGATCCAGCTGCACCAGGCCGCCGCGACGCAGCTTCACGGGCGGACATTGTCGGGCGCGCTGCGTGTGGGGATCATGGAGGACTTCGCTGTCCGCCAACTGCCGCACATCCTGCGCCAATTCGCGGTCAGTCATCCCAATGTCGAGCTGGAGTTGCTCACCGCCGTCAGCGCCGATCTCATGAGCGCCCTGGACGATGGTCGCCTGGATGTCGTGCTGGCGCGCCGCGCCCAGCGCCAGCGCCGCGGCGACGTGATCTGGCGTGAGCCGCTAAGCTGGGTCGTTGCGCGCGATCATCATCCGGCTGCGCTGGATGGTCCGCTGCCGCTGGTGCTGTTCGCGCACGGTTGCTTCTACCGACCGCTGGTGATCGAAGCCCTCGATGCCCGCCACATTCCATGGACGATCGCGTGCACCAGCACCAGCCTGTCGGGCGTTTGCGCCGCCGTCGGCGCCGGGTTCGGCATCACTGTGCTGGCCGACAGCACCATCACGCCCGAACTGAAGCGCGCACCGCCCAGTCTTTCGTTGCCGCGCCTGCCGGCAACGGAGATCGCCGTCTTCTGCGGGCGCCAGGCGCCGCGCGATCTGGCGGCGCCCCTGGTGGAGATCATCCGCGGCGCATTTTCCACCGTGCGTGACGGCAAGACATCGCGCCGCGCCCGAGCCTGAGTGCGATCAGGGCACGGCGATCACTGCCATGCCTTCACCACCGGCATGACCTCCGCCGCGAACAGGCGCAGCGAGGCTTCCGCCTCGTCGTAAGGGATGCCGCCGAAGCGGAAGGATGTCGCGAGTTCGAAGTTGCCGAGCAGGGCCCGGCGGGCGTCGAGGGTCTGCAGGATGCGATCCGGCGTGCCCCACGATGTGGCGCCCATGAACGATTTGACGAAGCCTTCCTTGCCCATCTTGTTCAGGCCTTTCGCGGCGTCGGCATAGGCGGCGTAGCCTTTCGTCGTCTTGAAATGGTCGCCCATGATTTCGTAGTGCTCGAGGATGCTGTCGAGGTAGGTGCCCAGGTACTGCGTCGCCCGGTCCTCGGCCTGGTCGCGATTGGCCGTGCAGAAGCAGAAATCGCAGGTCATCGGCGGCGGCGCCGCCGTGCCATGGAGTTCGCGGTATCGGCGGCGATGCTTCTCGACCGACGGCAAACGATGCTCCCACGTACGATCGGCGAACATCACCATGCGGCCGCGCAGCCGGGCAGCGGATTCGATGGAGTCGTCGCTGGACGCCACCGTGTAGAGGCGATCGCCGAATGGCCGTGCCGGCTTGGGTCGGATGGCGGTGCGCGGCTGAGGATAGAACTTGCCGTTTCCCTCCATGATGCCGGTGTCGAGGGCATTCAGGATCAGATCCGCCGACTCGTCGAACCGCTCGCGCGATTCGTCCATCCCGATGCCGCGAAAGGCAGCGAACTCCCGGCGCGACAGGCCGCGGCCGATGCCGAACCGCAGCCGTCCGCCGGCCAAATGATCCAGCAGCGCGATCTTTTCGGCGACCCGCAGCGGGTCGTTCCACGGCAGGATGACGGCCGCGGTGCCCACTTCCGCGTTCACCAGCCGGGCGGCGAGATAGGACAGCAGCTGCGCGTTGTCCGGACAGAACGAGTAGTCGAAGAAGTGGTGTTCGACCGACCAGATGACGTCGAAGCCGAGCTCGTCGGCGAGCAGGGCCAGGCGAATTTCTTCGTCGTAGACCTGGCCGTCCGAAATGCCGTCCCAGCCGTGGCTGGTGAACACCATCTGCATACCGACGTCCATGCCGACCTCCATCGTCAGGTTGTTGCTGTTGCGCTGTGGCCGCGGGCGTCAGCCCACAAAGGCGCCACCGTTCACGTCGAGCACCGCGCCGGAGATATAGGACGCGGCCGGTGAGCACAGGAAGGCGATCGGCCAGGCGATCTCCTCGGCGCGGCCCATGCGGCCCAGGGGCAGGGCGGACGACGCGAAGGGAAGCCCCTGGGCCAGCGGCGTATCGACCGGCCCCGGTGCCACGCCGTTCACAAGCACATTCTGGCCGACGCCGCGCCGCGAGAGGCTGCGCACCAGCGTGTGGACCGCGCCTTTCGACGCGGCGTAGTCCATCGGCGTACCGCCGGCGACGCCGCCACCGTTGCGGCCGGCGGCCGAGCCGACCAGGACGATGAAGCCGCCGCCGCGTGAGCCCAGGCGGTCGATGAACGCGTTGCCCAGGACCATGGGCGCCCGAACGTTGATGCGCATCAGAAGGCTGAAGCGGTCCGCGTCGGACAGGTCGCTGCGCCAGCCGTCGCGGCTGAAGACGGCAGCACAGTTGGCGAAGGCGAAGATCGCGTCCTCGCGGGCAAGCGCCTGCAGAAAGTCGTCACTCGCGAGGTCGCCGACCCGCGTGGTGACCGTGGCGCCGGCGCGCCGCGCGTCTTGCGCCACCTCGTCGAGAGGGGAGACATCGGCCAGGACCAACTCGGCGCCCAGCCGGGCGAGCAGCCCCGCGGTGGCACGGCCGATGCCGCTGGCGGCGCCCGTGAGCAGCACCCGCTTTCCCGTCAGCCCGAGGCTGGGCGCGGCTGGTCGTACGTCTTCGGCCAATTGATCCTCCCGTCGTTGCGCAGCAGCATCGGACTCATGTCATATTTGTCAATAGCGAATTTATTCGTTAATAACGAATGATGATTATCTCGCGGTGAGCTGTCATCCCGAGCGTCGCGAGGGATCTCCCGCGAATGGCGCACGATGCGTCGCTCGCAGGAGATCCCCCGCGACGCTCGGGATGACAGGTGTCAGCGACCAGCGATTCCAGATACTAGTCGCAACGGCAGATGAGAGATGAGAGAGGGCAGTCCATGAAAAGCCAGCAACGCGGCATCCAGTCGGTGGAACTCGGCTGCGCGCTTCTCCTGGCACTGGCACGCAGTCGATCCCCGATGCAGTTGCGCGATCTGGCCAAGGCGGCGGATATGACGCCCTCCAAGGCGCATCCCTATCTCGTCAGCTTCGGCAAGCTGAAGCTGATCGCGCAGGATCCGGCCACCGGCCAGTACGATCTCGGCGAGGAAGCCCTGCAGATCGGGCTGGCATCATTCCAGCGCCTGTCGCCCCTGCGCATCGCCCAGGAGGAGCTCAAGCACATCGAGGTCGATTCCCAGTATTCGACGGCGGTGTCGGTGTGGGGCAATCAGGGGCCCACCATCGTGCAGTTCACCGAGGCGGACTACCCGCTGCAGGTCTACATCCGAAGCGGCACGGTGCTTTCGCTCGCCAACACAGCCGCCGGTCAGGTGTTCGCCGCGTTCATGCCGCGCCCTGTGGTTGTCGGCGCGCTCAAGCACGAGCGCAGCCGCTTTGCCGGCCGATCCGAACCCATCTCCGTGGCGGCACTGGACGAGATTGTCGCCGAGGTCCGCAAGCTCGGGATTGCACGCAGCATCGGCACCGTGGTTCCCGGCGTGAACTCGATCAGCGCGCCCGTCTTCAATGACCGCGGCGAGCTCGTGATGGCGATCAGCGTCATGAAACCAGGCCTGCCTGCCGACGCCGATCCCAAGGGCGCCACCGCGCGCGCCGCCAAGCAGAGTGCCATGCGCATCTCGCAGCGGCTCGGTTTCAGACCGCCAGATTGATTTCGCTATTGTAGAATCCGTTTGACATAAGCGAACGACCTTCATACCGTCGCCCGTGCACCGCCGAGCCGCGACAAACAACGGCGGGCAGCTGTCGGGAGGATGCGATGGTCAAGCGGTGGCTTGCGGTCGGCTTGAGCCTTTGTCTGCTGGGCGTGTCGCCGGCGGCCGTCACGGCGCAGGACAAACCGCTCAAGATCGGCGTGCTGACCGATATCAGCGGTCCGTTCTCCACGATCGTCGGCGAGAACTCGGTCGAGGCCGCGCGCATGGCGGCGGAGGATGCCGGCGGCACGGTCGCCGGCCGCAAGATCGAGATCGTCGCCGCCGATCATCAGAACAAGGCGGATATTGGCGCCAACATCGCGCGCCGCTGGTTCGACACCGAGAATGTCGAGGTGATCGTCGACGTGCCGGTGTCCTCGGTGGCGCTGGCTGTGCAGGCGGTCGCCCGCGAGAAGAAAAAGGTTGTGCTGTTCTCGAGTGGACTGACCGATCGTCTCAGCAACGAGGATTGTGCGCCCTACAGCGTGCAGTGGATGCTCGATACGAACGTGCTGGCGCGCGGCACGGTGAAGTCGATCCTGGAGGAGGGCGGCAACAGCTGGTTCTTCCTCACCGCCGACTATGCCTTCGGCCATTCGATGGAAAAGATCAGCCGCGACATGATCACCGCGAGCGGCGGCACGTTCCTGGGCAGCGTGAAGAATCCGCTCAACACGCCCGATATGTCGTCGTTTCTCCTGCAGGCCCAGGCCAGCAAGGCCAAGATCATCGGTGTCGCCAATGTCGGTCAGGACTTCCGCAATATCGTGACGGGCGCTGCCGACTTCGGCCTGTTGAGTGGCGGCCAGCGGCTCGCCAGCATGATCGTCTACGACAGCGACATCATCTCGCTGGGTCTCGACAAGGCGCGCGGCCTCTACCTGACAACCGCCTTCTATTGGGATCTCGACGACGGCACGCGAGCCTTCGCCGAGCGCTTCTTCAAGCGCCGCGGTGCCATGCCGAACATGATCCAGGCCAGCATCTATTCATCCGTGGCGCACTACCTGGCAGCCGCCAAGGCCACCGGCAGCGTCGAGCCGGACAAGGTCCTGCCGCAGATGCGGGCCATGCCGGTCAACGATTTCTTCGCGCGCAACGGCAAGCTGCGCCCCGATGGCCTGATGCAGCACGACACCTTCCTCATGGAGGTCAAGGCGCCGTCCGAGTCGAAGTCCAAGTGGGATATCCTGAAACTGGTGCGCCGCATTCCCGCCGATGTGGGCTACGCACCGCTTGCCGAGTCGAAATGCCCGGGACTGGCCAAGTAAGCCTGGGAGCGCGGGCGCCCCGCCCGCTATCGCCCGAAGGGCGAACCACGACGGTCGATGCTTCTCACGTAGGCGAGAGCAAAGCCATTGCCGGCGATGCAGGCCAGAGGCCCGCGCTCCCGGGAACTGCACATGACGGGAGACTCCGTTGATCGACCTGTTCGGGACGCAGCGGCTCGGTGACCTGCCGGCACGTGCCGCGCGAAACTGGGGCAGCCGCGAGGCCTTGGTGTTCGGCGACCGGCGCTGGACGTTTTCGGCCCTGCATGAGGCGGTCGACCGTCATGCCTGGGCGCTGATGCAGGCGGGTTTCCAATCGGGCGATCGCATCGGCCTGTGGTTCACCAACCGGCCGGAGTACATCTTTCTGCTGTTTGCCATCAGCCGGATCGGGGCGATCGCGGTACCGCTCAACACGCGTTATCGCTCGCGCGACGTCGCCTATTGCCTCGCCCAGTCGCAGTGCACGGCGCTGGTCTATGCCGAACGTTCAGGGCCGATCGACTACGGCGAAATCCTGGCCGAGGTGGTGGCGGATGCGGCGTCTCTGCCGGACGGCAGCCTGCGCAGCGAGATGTTCCCGCATCTGCGTCGCCTGATCGCGGTCGACGAGAAGCGCCTGCCCTCAGCGAACACATTGGCCAGCCTGATCGCCGCAGCCGGCCCCGTCGACCCGGCCGCGATCGAAGCGCGTGCCGAGGCGATCGCGATCGATGATCTGGCGATGATCGTCTACACGTCAGGCACCACCGGTGATGCCAAGGGCGTCATGCTGAGCCACGCCGGCGTACGTCTGTGCGTCGTGCGCAGCGTCATCTGGGGCACGACGTTCCGCGACGTGCAGATGCACTACCTGCCGCTGTTTCATCTGTACGCCATAGGCTTCGTCACCGTGCCGTCGATCGCGCTGGGTGCGTCGCAGATCCTGATGGAGACTTTCGAGCCCGAGGAAACCCTCGACCTGATCCAGCGCGAAAAGGCCACCATTGTTCACGGGTTTGACCCCCATTACCGCGACCTGCTGGACGCCCAGCACCGCCGGCCGCGCGATCTCGGCAGCCTGCGCATGGGAAGCTTTCCGTCGGGGCCCGACAACTGCGTGGCGATCGTGCGGCGTGCCAACCAGGAATTCTGTCCGATCTATCCGTCCTTCGGCATGACCGAAACCTGGGGCGGCATCACCGCCGGCTTCATGGACAGTTCGGTGGAGCAGCGGAGCGAAGCCTCCGGCTTCCCCGTGCCGGGAGTCGAGGTCCGCATCGTCGATCCGGAAACCGGCCGGCCCCAGCCGGCGGGCGAACTGGGCGAGATCCAGGTGCGCAGCTTCTCGCTGATGCAGGGCTACTACCGCATGCCCGACGAGTCGGCCGCCGTGCTGCTGCCGGACGGGTTCCTGCGGACCGGGGATGCCGGCTACCTGCGGCCGGACGGCTATCTGCGCTTCACCGGGCGCTACAAGGACATGTTGAAGGTGGGCGGCGAAAACGTTGCGCCGGCGGAAGTCGAGGCTTTGCTGATGGAGATGCCCGGCGTCCTGGATGTTTCCGTTGTCGGCTATCCCGACGACCGGCTCAACGAAGTGCCGGCCGCGTTCGTGATCATGACCGGCAAAGCGGCACCGATCGACGTCACGGCCATCCGTGAGCACTGCTATGGCCGCGTGGCGAGTTTCAAGATCCCGCGCCACGTGTTCATCGTCGACAGCTTTCCCATGACGCCGTCAGGCAAGGTCCAGAAGGTCAAGCTGCGCGAGTACGCCAGACGATATCGACATGAAGAAGTGCCGCGTCATCACCCTCAAGGATGCTGAGATACAATTATTGCGGGCCTATGATGGAGGCCCGTTGTCAGGGCCGATTCTAATGTCACCAAAGAGTGTTTTGATCTCGGGGTGCCAGACGAGTCCGGATAGCTCCCGGATCCACGTCCCGAGTACCTCATTCCCTATGGGACGGCGGCTGATCGTTGCGCTATGCCAAACTTGCAAATACGGCGCGCTCAGTGCACGTCGCACATGTTCGATTGCAGCGGCGTGATCGGTAAAGCGCCCGAAGCTAGACTGTATCAGTCCCTGCCGCCTGAAGGTGAAGTGATACTCATAGCTGATCGTGAGCTTGTCGTTTTGAAGGCCCGATGGGAAGTTGTCCGGCGAGTCCTGGGACCATAAGCAAGTCAGACAAGTATCCTCATAGAGGACGGTGCCTTTGCAATCGGGGTTGATGCAGGCACGGCGCTCCACTTCCGTTGTCTCTCCGCAAACGATGCAGCGCAGACGTATCTCGCCTGCGGATCTTGAGCTGAGCTGCGCTAGCGCCGGCCAGTCATTCTGCCAGTCGCGGTTCGCGTGACCCCAGCACAACGGGCACATGTAGGTGCGTCGTTTGGGTACCAGCCCGAAGAAGCGCTTGCTCTCCGCGGGCGTGAGATGCCGAACGGCAATGTCAATTTGGCCCATAACGATGTTGTGGTGATCGTCTACGGAGAGACCATAAGCGGCGTACTTTCCTTCGGCTTCCATGGTGAAAAGAAGCTGCGGCCAACGGATTTCAGGAAATAGAGCCTCTGTCGCGGTGAGTATGCTGCGAATGAGTATTGCTGGATCGAAAGTCTTCGTTGAGATGGAGTGCATCACTTTGTTCCGGTCACGGCGAACACCATCCCAAAACACGCGGAATCCATCGTCTAGTGGAATAGAGGCGAAAGTATTGTGGACCTTTGCCAAGTCGGCGGCGTCGAGCGTCCGGAACTCGCTGAAGGGTACAGAGCGTGTTTCGACACCGCTCGGCCAATCCTTCGGGTCGCGTGCGATCAGCAGATAGGGGGAGATCGCAGCGATCCGTCCTTTCAAGGCCATCTCCATAGCCTGCTGAACCAATCCGAACGCGTTCGCGAGCGCAGGCTGCGATTTCAGCCAGTATGCCGCCGCAGCGGTAACGCCTTCGGTTTCGTCTAGTTCAACGGCCAGCTGCTGAGCTTCCTCGTAATCCTGAGTCGCTTGCATTGCGATCTGCCAGGCGAGATAGAGCTGATTGAGGCCTGCGGCGTGAAAGTCCGCTGCGGTTGGGATCTCGGTGATCATGCAGGCGCAATTCTCAGGGAGCAGTGAAAACCGTCAACACACGAGCGCGGACGTCGGTGCCCAAAATTCTGAGCATCTTGGTCATCCATTTCAGATCAGCTCCCGACCGGTGGCTGGTCAACCCAGCCAGAGGTCATCTGGGCCAAGATAGCTGAGGTCAATCTTGCCCGGGTTCGCGCTGACCGTGGCACGCAATAATCCGCGTCGCGAGGGGTTGAGCGGCATGTTGGCTTCGCCAATCGGGGAGCCGTCGGCGGATAGGATAAAGGGCCGGTCCTGAATGTGATGCACTCGCACAGGCGTTCCAGCCGGCGGGAGTGCGGTGGGGTTCCACTTCACATCCGCCCAATAGCGGTGGTCCTTCCAGGTAGTCGACGTTTGTGGAATAAAGTTCGTGACGAATGCGGTCCACATTGCCTTGGTTTCAGGGGTAGGCCAATCGGGTTGGGCGCTCAGTGCCTTGACCCGGTCCGACGCGAGCCATTGTTGAAGCTCGGGGGCGTTCGAGAAGGTCGCGGCCGTGTCATTCACTGCCTTGATGGCGGCCAACCGGGATGAAAAACCGGCCTGAATGAGGATTGAGGCAGGTCTCTGGATCGTGCCGGTCTCGACGGCAGGTACGGCAAACCCGAGTTCGAAGTCGTCCAACTGCAAGCCCATGTCGCCGACTACGTCGCCGTTGGCGAGGCCACGCACGCGGATCGCTTCCATCGCCCAGGGAAGACGATAGACGAGACCGCCCTCAACGAACTGGAGCGTGTCGGCTTCCTGGTCAATGGCGACGGCTGCGAGAGGTTCACCGAGCAACCAACAGCGAAGGATGTCGCGCCAATTCGGCGGTAGCTTGTCGGGTATGAACGGACTGATGGCGAACACGCGCTCGGCGATAGCGGTGATCGCGGTGACGGCTTTGTCGGCGTCTCCGCTCAGGAGGGCGCCGTTGGCGCTGATAAGAAGGTCGTTGCCGTCGGCCGCTATGGCGTCGAGCGCATGGCCGGTTTTCAGGCCGATACCGGCCAGGAAGTAGCCTCGGCGCCTGACGGGCGTGGATTGCGCCCAGATCTGCCGGCTGCGGGAAATCAGGGCGGCCTTGAGCACTGCTTTGACGTTGTCTTTCCGCCGATTGAGGCGCCTTTCCCATAGTGATGATTGTAGGATGTCGTCGAGGGCAGCTGGAATGTCCGCGTCGGCGATATCGTTCTCGCCGATCAAGCTGAGGATCGCGGTATCCAGCGTCGCGAGATAGACGTCCCAGTCGGCCCGGGCCAGCTCCCGACTCTCGGCGCCTTCGCCGGCGACTTCCGGAAAGGTCCAAGCCTCGGCGTTGTTGACGACATACTCGACAAGTCGGTCAAGCCCCCCACTGACCTTCTTGCTCATACGCAAGAGCAAGGTGATGAGCAATCGTACAAGACCGCTTTCCATTTCCCGGGAGCTCAAATCCGCAACCAAGGCTTCCCACTGGGCTGTGCGGCGCGCATGATTATCGAAGATCGGATAGAGAACCAAACCCTCAACATCGACGTAGGCGCGGCCAGCACGCCCAACCACATTCTTGAATTCGGAGGTCTCGATCCGCTCACGATTTCGGAAGAGCGAATGGATAATGATGGCAGTCGCCGAGAGATTGAGGCCTTGAGCGAGTGTCGGCGATGAGATCGTTACTTTGAGAACGCCTTCGCGCAACAGCCGCTCGACCTCCTTTCGGAAAGCGGCCGGCAGTGCACCGTGGTGAATCGCGACGCCGAGTTTCAGGCACTGGAGGATCGAATGGTCGGTGCCGAGCCATTCTGCACCGAGCGTAAGCGCAGTGTTCAGGACTGCTTGGTCTACCTGAAGCAACGATGATAGTGCGCCACGCTCGTGCAGGTCGAGGATTCGATCAGCGAATGGCTCGACATGGGCACGTACGGGGCAGAAGACAAGGACGGACTGACCGTCATTCACGAGACGCCAAGCGGTCGCGAGACAGAGTTCACCAAGATCGGCAGGAAACGTCTTCTTGCGTCTGCCGACCGGGGGCACGAACCCGGTGAGGAAACGCGGAACGAAGGGGCGTTCCTGGCCAACGCGCAGGTTCAGCCGTGCGTGCTGCCCATTCCAGACCACCTCACCATAGCGCAGCCGCGTCGGCCGCCAGTCGTTCTTGATCAAACCGCCGGGTCGGTCGCGGCGTAGCCAGCCGGCGAAATCGTCGAGCTGGTTGCCGTCGGGCAGGATGGCCGACAGGCACACGATCCTGCGCTGTGCGGCGTCTGCGCGTCGCAAGAGCCGCTGGATCTGGACCTCATAGCGGACCTCTCGTTCGCTGAGTCCGATCATGTGGCCTTCATCGAAAACGAGCAGGCCAACGTCGTCGAGGAGACTCGAATCGTTCCTCAGTGCGAAATCGAGCTTCTCAGGGGTAGCCACAACGATGTGACGTTGGCGGATCGCATCTTCGTCGAAACCGCTGACGCCGATGCTGCCGTAGAGCGCTGAGATGGTCTTTCCGAGCGGTCCGAAGGTGCGTTGCAGGGTAGCTTCGGTCTGGGCCGACAACGCTCGCAACGGGGTTACAAAGATGACTCGACGGCCCGCCGCTAGGCATCGCAGGATACATAGCTCGGAGATGCGGGTCTTGCCGGCGCTGGTCGGCAGTGAGACCACAAGGTCGTCGGCTTGGTCCACGGCGCGCGCGGCCGCGGCGATCTGTGAGGGCCAGAGGTCGATCTCGGCCCTAGGTCGACGAACCAGCGAGGCAATGAAAAGTTCACGCAACAATGGCCAGTCGGCGGCGTCGCCTCCGGCGGGAATCAATGGCAGGCGTTCGTGAAATGTCGAGTCCCAGAGATCTGACAACAAGTGCAGTGCGACACGGTGCGCCCACCATTGGGGCAGCAGGTTGATTTCCGCGCAGATGCTGAGGCCTTCGCGAAGCCGTGCGAGAGCTTGCTCCATGAGCTCCCGGTCACCACGCTCAACGGCAAGCAGGAAGACCGCTAGCACACCGAAGAAGTTGTCGGTGAGCGCGAGGTCGATGCCTTCGAACAAGAAGGACGATGCGCCGTCCGCCGGCTCACCGCCCTCAGCCTGATCCCACTGCACGTGAAAGGCGGCGGTGATGGTGGCGTCGCTACCGTTACCTTGAAGTCGAAAGCTGAGAATGGTCGTCTGCAGCTCGCCCAGATCTCGAAGCATGAGCTGGGCGAGCACGCGCTCGATCGGCGAGAAATTGTCCTCGGCCTGGACGATCGTCAGCAGCGAATATGCCCGGGCCGAGAGATGGGCCAGGTGATAGGCCGCCGCGGCCATGACAAAATGGAAGTCACGGTCGCTTTCGCCACGTGCCCCTTTCGCCATAACCGCTTCCAGAGCGGTCGCTGCCTGTTCGAAGGCAAGGCGAGCTCGAGCCGGATCGCCGCCCAGCTCACGGAGATGCAGGCCGAGTTCCAGGAGCGAATAGCCATAGGAATGGAGGTCGTAGCTGAGTTGGGGTGAAAAGGTGGGAGCACCGGCCGGCAGCACGCCATCGCGCCAAATCATAGCCCTGGCTTGGCCACGCGCGATTAGCCGGTCGCGGAAACCCGGGATAACCGCTTCATCTATGTTGGCCTGGATGCTTTCAACTGTAGGCATTGGCGATCACTAGGTCGTAGACTGCGGCCACGAAGGCACCATGGCCTTCGACCCGCAGCCCTACGCCCCATTGCGCGATGCCACCCGCATAGGTCTGCAGCGAGCCGGTGAGATGGGCCTCGGGGTTGTTACCAGAGAAGGTGAAGAGCAAGTGGCTCACGTTCTGCGGTTGGATGCCGTGCTTGAGCAGCGCGTCGAGGATAGCGTCTGCTAGTGCCTCTTCGCCCAGCTCTGCCAGTCGGTCGGCGATAAACGACAGGGCGTGGGCCGAGGGCAGGCCGCCATCCTTGTCGAGGCCCGTTCGCGCTTCTGCCACGACCGCGGCGGTTAAGGCCGCGCGGCTCTTGGCTTCAGTCTTGAGGAACAGAAGACGGCCGGCCTGCGGGTCGTGGTGAAAGCCGATCACGTCATCGCCACGCATCGCCATGTTGCGGTGGTCCTTCCAGCGTAGCCGCTTGATCGGAACCTGAAAGCCACTTTGAGTCGCGATAAATTCGGACGCCAGGATTTCGCCAAGGTCGCCTGAACGGATGGATTTGCTTGTTGGCAGTTTACCTTCAACGAATTTGGCAGCTTCGATCTTGCCGAGTCGGCGAAGAACGGCGCCGACACGCTCCTCGGCCGCGTAGTGAGTCGGCAGGATGACAGCCATCGCAGCGACACCGGCGTTCAGTCGTACGGGGTCACCAGAAAGAATGCGAAGCGGGTGAACTCCGACATTGCTCTCGGCAGTATTGCACCAGTCGTTGAACTGCACCACGTTGGTCCTACCTGCTCGATCGACGGTGTGGCGATGGATCGCTGCCACGCTGATCTGGAGATACCATAACTTTGCCGCCTACAATCGCTGAACAATTTGTGCCATCATCTCTGCGGCGCGCATAGTACATGGCGGGCGTGTCGGAGCGCAGAGGGCACAACGAAAGGTGCCACCCAGGGGGTCGAAAGAAGTCGGGCGCCACCGCGCGTTCCTTCGGGCGGGAACGGTCTCAGGCAGGGTAACGATCGTGGCCGATGCCAAGATGTTGGCGCAAATCTCGGCGAAGGATGGGCTCATCGCGCGGCTGGACCAGAGTGGCGGATCGACGCCCGGCGCCTGCGCGGTGTTCCCGACAGCGCCTATAGCCACCAGCCTAGTGCTCGCGAGGGTCTGTTTCAAAGCCTGCTGAGAGACCCGATAGAGACGTGCGGTCCGCTCAATTGCTGCGAACCAGCTTGGTTTTCGCGGAAGGTGACCACGTCAACGCCGGTTGGTCGATGATGCACCTGATCGTGCTGCGACAGCTGGGGCAGCTTGTGGGGCGGTCTGGCTCCGCTGCAGATTGGAAACTGCGGCCGGCGTCGTCGATAGCGGCGCCCCGCGGGTGAACGCGCCGGCTGCGGCGGCGTTCAGGTAGCGGCGGAATGTGGGGCACTCCCAATGGCTGGGCGCGGGGCAGCGGGCGGCGTGGCGTAGGCCATCGCGCATCGCGGTCAGCCGGCGGATGGTATCGTCGAGCGCGTCCGCCTTCTCGGTCAGCCGCCGGCGATCGATGTCCGGACGGCCGTCGCGGCCGGCGAACATCAGCGCCATCTCGTCGAGCGAGAAGCCCGCGGCCTGTCCGAGCGTGATCAAGGCCAGCCGTTCGAGCACGGCCGGTTCGAACAGGCGCTTCAGGCCGCGCCGGCCGATCGATGCGATCAGCCCCTTCCGCTCGTAGAAGCGCAACGCTGACGCGGCGACGCCGGACTGCCGGGCGACTTCCGCAATGTCGAGACCTCGCATTCCTTGACCTCAAGTCGACTTGAAGTGCGAGAGTGTCGTCTCCATGCCCCAGGGGCAATCGAAAAGGAGATGACGATGACTGTGCCGAGCCGTCCCGGCAGCGACCAGTTCACCCTGTGGAACGGCCCCACCGGGCGGACCTGGGTCGAGCATCAGGCCATGATCGACGCGTTGTTCGCGCCGTTCGAGGCATTGTTGGTCGATGCGGCCGTCGCGGTCGCACCGCGCGCCGTGCTCGACGTGGGCTGCGGCGCGGGAAGCACGACGCTGGCGGTGGCAAGGCGGCTCGGCGCGGGTGCGCATTACACCGGCATCGACATTTCCGACCCGATGATGGTGGCGGCGCACGACCATGCCGCGCGGCAGCGGCTGCCGGTGCGCTTCATTCGCGCCGATGCGCAGTCCTATGAGTTCGTGCCTGCGGAATTCGACATGATCATCTCGCGTTTCGGCGTCATGTTCTTCGACGATCCGATCCGCGCCTTCGCCAATCTCCGGCACGCCGCGCAAAGCCGGGCCGCCCTGCGCTTCATCGCCTGGCGCAGTCCGGAGGAAAATCCGTTCATGACGACCGCCGAGCGCGCGGCGGCGCCGCTGGTGCCCACCATGCCCGCCCGCGTACCGGACGCACCGGGGCAATTCGGCTTCGCGGACGGACGGCGGGTCCGGCACATCCTGGAGCAGGCCGGCTGGACCAGCATCGACATCCGCCCGATGGATGTCGCGTGCGTCATGCCCGCGACGGCCCTGACCCCCTATCTGACCCATATGGGCCCGCTCGGAGCGATCCTGCGCGACACCGATCCGGCCACACAGGCGGGGATCATTCAAACGGTTCGCGCCGCCTTTGATCGCTACGTCGATGGAACGCAGATCCGCTTCACCTCAGCCTGCTGGATGGTTGCCGCCACAGCGCCATAGGGACGCGGTCGGGCCCGCGCGCCGCCGGTACGCCATGGGCCAACGACGGCGCCGGTGATCGTCCGATCGAGCCAAGCGTCAGTGCATGGCAACGACCACCTTTCCCTTGGCGCGCCCGCTTTCGACGTAGGCCAGGGCTTCGGCAATCTGTGCAAACGGATATGTCTTGTCGACGATGACCCGGAGTTTACCCTGTTCGATGAGGTCGCCGAGCAGGCCAAGGTCGCGGCCGCTGGAGTGCATGAAAAGAAATCGATAGCCGATCCCGGCGCGTCGCGCGCGCGATCTGATGCCGTAGCTGATGATCCAGAACAGAGCGGCAAGGACGCGGCTGCCGCCGAGGTCCTTGATCGCCGTCTGCGGCTCCGGCAGAGCGGCGACCGAGACGATCCGGCTGCCGGGCTTCATGACGTCGACCATCTGCGCCAGGGTGTCGCCGCCGACAAGATCAAGCCCGGCATCAAACCGGTCATCCACTTTGGACAGGTCCTGCGCCGTGTAGTCGATCACCGCATCGCAGCCCAACGCGCGCACCAGCGCCTCGCCGCGCGCCGACGCTGTCGTCGTTACATGGGCGCCCAGCCATTTGGCGATCTGAATGGCGAAGGTGCCGACCCCTCCGGCGCCGCCGGAGATGAGCACCTTCTGCCCCGGCTCGACGCCGAGCTCGTCCCGCAACGCCTGCAGCGCCGTCAGACCGGCCAGCGGTACCGCCGCCGCCGTGGCGAAATCCAGGCCCCGCGGAATCCGCGCGGCGTCGTCCTCGTCAACGCACGCTTGCTCGGCGAAGGCGCCGGCACGGTCCTTGGCGACCCGGGCGAAAACAGTATCACCGATGCGGAACCGTTTGACGTCGCTGCCTATCGCGACGACGTCGCCCGCCAGTTCGTTGCCCAGCACAAGCGGAAGCGTCGGCCGCAGGATGGCGCGCAGCTTGCCTTGTCGGAACTTGAAGTCGACGGGGTTCAGGCCGGCCGCCCGGACGTCGACGCGGACGTCGCGTGGCCCCGGTGTCGGCACAGGGACATCGATCAGCTGCGCGCCGTCGGGGCCGCCGTAGTGCTTCAGAACGTAGGCGCGCATGGGGCCATGCTCCTGATTCGAGGGAGGGCTATCGCATATGGCGCCGACCTCACCCTGAGGAGCGAGCGAAGCGAGCGTCTCGAAGGGTGGGCTACCATACGTGCGTTTCGACAACGGCTGAGGCGATCGAACGAGACCATAGCCCATCCTTCGAGACGCCGGCTGCGCCGGCCTCCTCAGGATGAGGGTGTGCGTCGCCATATAGCCCTAAGGTTTTGAGGTGTCGCCCGGTCGCCGTCCGAGGTGGACGGCCAAATCCTAGCGAAAAAATATTCTCGGTGTCGATTTTTGGACTCTTGTCGGTGCCGCACCCTGCGCTGTAATTGGCCACACGTTCGCATATTCGATGCCGGAACACGGGTGCCGGCTGGATCGCCGGCTGCCGTCGTCGTGAGGCATCCGTCCGCTGTCGCGCGGCGAAGGCGAACGCCGCTTTCACATACATCGAGGGGTGGCGCCATGAGTGCGCATGACGTTCCAGCCGCAACCCGACGCGGCGGTCCGGCGAAGACTGCCAGCGCGTCCGTGACCGCATCCGTCGATGCCTGGCCCGAGCCTGACCTGACGCTGCTCGACCATCGACGCAGCGACGTGCCGGCGTTTTCGGTCGACGTGCTGCCAGCGTTCTGGCGCGACTGGGTGTGCCGCAGCGCCATCGGCGCCAGTGCATCGGTCGGCCATGTTGCGCTGTCGCTGATCACGGCGGCGGCGAGCCTCCTGGGCAGCATGCGGCGCGTGGCGCCGGCCCCATCGTGGTCGGAGCCGTGCATCCTGTGGGCGGCGTTGGTCGGCGCGCCGTCGTCCGGCAAGTCACCGGCGCTGGAAACGGCGTTGCGGTTGTTGCAGGCGGTGGACGCCGACCTTGCTGTCGTCAACACCGGAGCACGCCGGCTGCGTCTGGAGCAGGACCGGGCGGCGACAGAGCGGTGGGCGGAACAGGCGCGCGAGGCCGAACGCACCGACGGCCCGGCGCCGGCGCTGCCGGGCCGGCCACGCTTCGAGCCGCGCCGGCTCGTGTTCGACGATGCCGACATCGAGTCTCTGTCGCGCGCGTTGACCGGGGCGCCGGGTGGCGTATTGCTGGCGCGCGACGGGCGCGGCGCGTGGCTGGACGAGATGATCCGCGACGCCAGGGACGGCAGCAATCGCGCGTTCTGGCTGGCGGCGTGGGCAGCCCGCGCCTGCAGCGTTCATCGCAAGGCAGTGCCGAACGTCCGCATCGCGTCGGTTGCCCGGACGAACGCCGCCGCCGTGTCGATCCTGGGGACGCTGCGGCCCGATGCCCTGGCGGCGACCCTGGCCGGCGAGGATGATGACGTGGTGGCGCGCTTTCTGTTCGCCTGGCCACTGCGACCGTCGTTCCGCACGTTGTCGCAGATGACGCCGCCCCCGGACGATGCTGCGTGCGCAGCGCTGGCGCGGCTGCGCGATCTGCCGAAGGTGCGACGCGACCTGGGCCTCTCGCCGGAGGCCCTGGCGCCGTTCGATGCCTTCAGGCGCATGCACTATGCCCGTGGTGATGATCTTGACGGCCGGGAGGCCGACTGGTGGGGCAAGGGCAGCGGCATGGTGTTGCGCCTGGCCGGCGTGCTGGCGTTCCTCGACTGGGCCGCCGCGTCCCCCGGCACGGCGGAGCCGTCGGTTGTGCCGGGGTGGGCGATCGGTGCTGCCATCCGGTTGTGGCACGACTATTTGTGGCCTCATGCGCGCGCTGTCTTTCGCACCACGGGCAGCAGCGTGTGCGATCGCCGCGCGCAGAAGGCGTTGCGCTGGATGCACCGCGCGCAGGTGACCGATATCACGCGCACGGTGCTGCGTCGCAAGGCACTCGGGCTTGCCTGCGATGCCGCCGAAACCCAGCGCGTGGCCGATGCGCTGGTGGTGGCCGGCTGGCTGCGGTCGCTGGAGGCTGCCGGCCCGCCGCGCGGCCGACCGTGCGTGCGCTGGGCCGTCAATCCGGCTCTCGCGACAGCGCCCGTGGCATAGGCGCACGGCTTTCTGTCGCTTTCTGTCGCTTTTCTGTCAGGTCAACACAGGCGATCAGCGTGTTGCGATCACAACGAAACCGATTTTCTGTCGCTTCTGTCGGCGTGGTTTCGTGTCGTCCTGAGCGAAGCGAAGGACCCGGCGATCGGGGTTTCAGTCAGTGGCAATCCTGGTGGCGGCTGGGACCGCGCCGCTCCAGCGGCGCTCATGGCCTTACGTCGGAAAGAGCGCCGCTGGAGCGGCGCGGTCCGACCCGTCATCAGGGACGCCGGCATCCTGAAACAAGCACCGCAAGATCCTTCGCTTCGCTCAGGATGACAAAAACGAAAAAAGGGCCGCCCGTGGGCGACCCTTGCTCGATGCGATTTGCTCGTCGCTCAGTTGTGCTTGGCGATCTCCAGCCGGCCGACCTGGTCGCGATGGACCTCGTCGGGGCCGTCGGCCAGGCGCAGGGTGCGCTGATGGGCGTACATGCTGGCCAGCTTGAAGACCTGGCTGACGCCGCCGGCGCCGTGCAGCTGGATGCAGCGGTCGACGATCTTGGTGGTGATGTTGGGCACCGCCACCTTGATCATGGCGATCTGCTGGCGTGCTTCCTTGTTGCCGTACTTGTCCATCGCCCACGCCGCCTTCAGCACCAGCAGGCGGGCCATGTCAATCTCCATGCGCGAGTCGGCGATGATGGCCTTGGTGACGCCCATCTCCGACACGCGCTGGCCGAAGGCGACGCGGCTCTTGGCGCGCTTGATCGCCATCTCCAGCGCCCGCTCGGCGACGCCGATGGCGCGCATGCAGTGATGGATACGGCCCGGTCCCAGGCGGCCCTGCGCGATCTCGAAGCCGCGGCCCTCGCCCAGCAGGATGTTCGACTTGGGCACGCGCACGTTGTCGTAGATCACCTCGGCATGGCCGTGCGGGGCATCGTCATAGCCGAACACGTGCAGCATCTTCACGATCTTGATGCCGGGCGTGTCGCGCGGCACCACGATCATCGACTGCTGGCGGTAGGCCGGCGCGCTGGGATCGCTCTTGCCCATGAAGACGATGACTTTGCAGCGCGGGTCGCCCATGCCCGACGACCACCACTTGCGGCCGTTGATGACATAATGATCGCCGTCGCTCTCGATGCGCGACTCGATGTTCTTGGCATCAGACGAGGCCACTGCCGGCTCGGTCATGGCGAAGCACGAGCGGATCTCGCCGTTGAGCAGGGGCGTGAGCCACTTCTTCTGCAGCTCCGGCGAGGCGTAGCGGGCGAACACCTCCATGTTGCCGGTATCGGGCGCCGAGCAGTTGGTCGCCTCCGACGCGATCGACGAGCGGCCCAGCATCTCGCAGATCGGCGCATAGTCGAGGTTCGACAGGCCCATCGTGCCGTGGGTGTCGCCGCTGTCGCGGTCCTTGGGCAGGAACATGTTCCACAGGCCGCGCTTCTTGGCTTCGGCCTTGCACTCTTCCATCACCGGCGGCAGCAACCAGCGGTCCTTGGCGGCGTTGAGCTGCTCCTCGTACGCCGTCTCGGCGGGGTAGATCACTTCGTCCATGAACTTGCCGAGTTTCTCCAGCAGGTCCTTGGTGCGATCCGAATATTCGAAATCCATCGCCATCGTTCTCGTCTCCTCATGTGGCGCGTCTGGCCCGACGCTGCCCGGCCCGTCCCCGATGAACAGGCCCCGGCCAATGCCTCTTTCTCGCCGGCGGCGACTGTAGGCCGATCGCGCGAGCATATGAACGACCATTTTCGGTGGCGTCGCTCGTCCGTCCGGCCCGCGAAACCCTATTTCGTTGCGCCGATTTGCCGTCCGCGCCGCGAAATGAGGTCCCTCTCCCGCAAGCGGGAGAGGGAGGGCCCATCGCGAAGCGATGGGAGGGTGAGGGACTACGAACGAACCGCCTCGTCCTTAAGCCCTCACCTCGGTGTATCGGCCGAAGGCCGATACACCTGACCGCGCGCCGCGCGCGTCGACCTCTCCCGCTTGCGGGAGAGGTAAAGAGCCCGCTAGATGCGGGCAACACCGAGAAACACCGCCAAGAGGAACGCCACCGTGGACAGCACCATCACCATAGAGTCGCCCGAGCGGGTGCCGTTCAAGCCGATCGATTTCCTGCCGCGCGATGTGGCGCTGGAGCGCCGGGCCGACGGCACCATGGTGCTGCGTTCGCGCCATACATTGCCGCCCTACGAGCGCCATATCCCGGCGCTGCTGGAAAAATGGGCGAAACAGGCTCCCGACCGCATCTGGCTGGCGCAGCGCCGTGGTCCGCAGCGCCAGTGGCTGACGCTGAGCTATGCCGCGGCCAAGGCCCAGGTCGATGCCATCACCCAGGCGCTGCTGGATCGCGGCTTCGGACCGGAGCGGCCGGTCATGATCCTGTCGGGCAATTCCATCGAGTTCGCGCTGCTGACGATGGCGGCCATGCAGGCGCGCGCACCGGTGGCGCCGGTATCGCCCGTCTACGCGCTGATGAGCGAGGACAACGCCAAGCTGAAATATGTCTACGATCTGATCCGTCCCGGCCTGGTGCTGGTGCAGAACGGACCGATGTTCGCCAAGGCGCTGCGCGCGCTCGATCTCGACGGCGTGACCCTGGTTCACGTCGAGGCGCCGCCGCCGGATCTGCCGTCGGTATCGTTCGCCGACCTGGTGGCGACGACGCCGACCGATGCCGTGGCGCGCTCGGTGGCGCTGATCGACGGCAAGACGGTGGGCAAGTACCTGTTCACGTCAGGGTCGACCGGCATGCCCAAGGCGGTGGTCAACACCCAGGAAATGATGTGCGCCAACGTCGCCATGGGCCAGATGTCGCGGCAGCGCCGGGACGGCGAACCGCCTGCCATCGTTCTCGACTGGTTGCCGTGGAACCACACCATGGGCGGCAACGCCACGTTGCACGGCAATCTGGCCGAGGGCGGCACGACCTACATCGACGACGGGCGGCCGTTACCGGGAATGTTCGACGAGACGCTGCGCAACCTGCGCGAGATCTCGCCGACCTACTTCGTCAACGTACCGGCGGGTTACGCCATGCTGGCCACGGCGCTGGAGAAGGACGAGGCGCTGGCGCAGCGCTTTTTCCGCAATCTCGGCCTGCTGGCCTACGGCGGCGCCACCTTGCCCGATGATCTCTATAGCCGCATGCAGGCGCTGGCGGTGCGCTACACCGGCTATCGGATTCCGTTCGTGACCGGCTGGGGCAGCACCGAGACGGCGCCGACCGCGACGACCGTGCACTGGGCGAGCGAGCGGGTCGGCCTGATCGGCCTGCCGTACGCCGGCGTTGAACTCAAGATGGTGCCGACCGGCGAGGAGGGTCGCTACGAGCTGCGCTTGCGCAGCGTGATCGTGACACCGGGCTACCACAAGCAGCCCGAGCTCACGGCCCAGATGTTCGACGAGGAGGGCTTCTACAAGATCGGCGACGCCGGCCGTTTCGTCGACCCGGCGGATCCGGCCCAGGGCCTGGTGTTCGACGGTCGCGTCGTCGAGGACTTCAAGCTGACCAGCGGCACCTTCGTCCTGGTCGGCACCCTGCGTGCCGCCGCCGTAGCCGCCGCCTCGCCGGTGCTGCAGGACGCGCTGGTGGCTGGTCAGGACCGGCCCTATGTCGGATTGCTCGGCTTTCCCAACATTTCCGCCTGTCGTCAGCTGGCGGGCGATACGGCCGGTACGCTCGGCCTGGCCGAACTGCTGGCCCACAAGGCCGTGGTCGAGCGTTTGCGCGACGGCCTGGCGGCGATGAACGCCCGTACCCGCGGGTCCTCGATGCGGGTGGCGCGCGTGCTGCTGATGGCCGAGCCGCCGTCGGTCGACGGCAACGAATTGACGGACAAGGGTTACATCAACCAGCGCGCCGCGCTCGCGCGTCGGGCCGCACTGGTCGAAAAGCTCTATGCCGAGCCATCCGCCGATGGCGTCGTGACAGTCGTATAAAATACGTCCCGTCTAATAGAGTCAGGGGCACGCCAAAGTTCCTGACCGGTTGTTTATGCCGGCCATCTGCTGATTTCTAACGAATTACTGCGTGTCTGACGATCAATGCACGATCGTCAGGCCCGATCCCTTTCACTTTGGACCGTTTCGCGGATGATTGTCGGATGTCCCAACGTAGGTTGGACGTCAGGCGTCACGAGACATGGTGTAAGAGTTGGGCATGCCGTTTGGTATGCCCAGGCGTTTGGTCTACGGCGTACAGGGCAGTTGCCCAAGGTTCAGCAGGTGAACACGCAAAGTCTTCATCGTCCGTTGGCCAAGTCATCGGGAGCATCGGCGGGCGCTGTGGGGCCTCACCAGACGGACGGCAATCTGCGCACGGCGCTGGAGCACGCCGCCATCGGGTTCGTCGTGCTCGACCGCGACGGGCGCATCAGGGAAGCCAACGTGGCCTTTCAGCGGCTGGTCGGCTACGGCGCCGACGAGCTGCGGGACTGTGACGAGATTGCCATTACGTACCCGCAGGATCGGGCGCCGGGGCCCGCCCTGCTGGAGCGTCTGTCGGCAACGGACGGTACCAGCGCCACCGTCGACAAGCGCTATCTGCGCAAGGACGGCACCGTCGCCTGGGTCCGCAACACGATTTCGGTCATTGGCCATGGCGAGGACCAGGCACGGGCCTTCCTCCTGGTCGTCAATGACATCACGCAGCAACGCGAAACCGAGCGGGCTTTGCAGAACGCCGAGGCGCGGTTCCGGGATTTCATCGAGGCGGCATGCAGCCTTTGGGTCGAGACCGATGCCGACCTGCGTATCGCTCAGGCCGCTCTGGCCTCCGACGCCAAATCCGTTCGCACGATGGACGAGATGGTGGGCCGCCCGGTGTGGCAAGCCGCCGGCGTGAGCGACCCCAACCTCGATCCCACGTGGCGCGATGTCCTGACCTTGATGCAGGCGCGCCAGCCGTTCCGTGACATCCGCTACACGCTGGTCGATCCGCAGGGACGCACGCATTACAGGCGCGCCAGCGGTGTGCCGGTATTCGACGATGAAGGGCGTTTCATCGGCTATCGCTGTGTTGCCAGCGACGAGACGGCCGAAATCGAGGCGCGCGCCCAGGCCAATGCCACCGAAGGCCTGCTGACGATGGCCATCGAGGGCATGTCGGACGGCTTTGCCGTGTTCGACGCCGAGGACCGCCTGGTCCTGATGAACCGCCGCTATCGCGAATCGCTGCCGCCGGATACCGACTGGGTACAGCCGGGCCAGACCTTCGAGGAGATCCTGCGCACGGGCGTCGCCAGCGGTCACTATGTCGAGGCGATCGGCAACGAGGAGAGTTTCGTCGCCGAGCGGCTGCGCGAGCATCGCGAGGGCCGTGGCGCGCGGTTGGTGCGCGCGATCGGCAACCGCTGGTGCCGAGCCCGTGATCATCGCATGCCGGACGGCAGCACCGTGATCATCCGCACCGACGTCACCGACCTGATCGAACGCGAGCTTGCCCTGCAGGATCGCGAGGAGCGGCTGCGGGCGATCGCAGGGAACCTGCCCGGCTTCATCTTCAGGCAGGTCGTGACCGTCGACGGCAGGTTCGGCAACGCCTACTTCAGCGACCGGTTGAAGGAGATGATCGGGGTTCCGGCCGAGGAGATCAGCAGCGGCCACGGTACCCTGCTCGATCACGTCCACGCCGACGACCGCGAGCGCCTGGTTCGTTCGCTGCTGGCGTCGAATGCACAGCCCGGTCCGGCATTGATCGAAGTGCGACTGATCACGCGTCCTGGCGGCGAGATCCGCTGGCTGCGCCTGCATACGACGGCCAAGAAACTGCCCGACGATGCCCTGCAGTGGGACGGCATCGGCATCGATGTCACCGACCGCAAGGCGGCCGAGGAGCGACTGCATCAGGCACAGAAGACGGAGGCGATCGGCCAGCTCACCGGCGGCGTGGCGCATGATTTCAACAACCTGCTGACCGTCATCATGGGGTGCGCCGAACTGCTGAACGAGGAGCTGGCCGAGGTCGACCTCGCCAACAAGGAGCTGGTCCGTAACATCCTCACGGCCAGCAACCGGGGCTCGGAACTGACCCATCAGCTGTTGGCCTTCGCGCGCAAGCAGCCGCTGCAGCCGCGCGCCGTCGATGTCAATCAGCTCATCGAGGAATTGCGGCCGCTGCTGGCAGGCCCGCTCGGCGAGGATATCGACCTGCGGATCGACCTGCGTGCCGATCCGCCCGTCGCCCATATCGACGCGCACCAGCTGCAGAACGCGATCATCAATCTCGCCGTCAATGCCCGCGATGCCATGCCCGGCGGCGGACGCCTGCGGATCGAGACCGGCAACGGCCGCATCGACAAGCGACAGGCGGCAGACATCGGTGACGTCAGGCCCGGACGCTACATCCTGATCCGGGTCGTCGATACCGGACGCGGCATGGCGGCGGAGACCGCCTCGCGTGCCATCGAGCCGTTCTTCACGACCAAGCCGGTCGGCAAGGGAACCGGCCTCGGCTTGAGCATGGTCTTCGGCTTCGTCAAGCAGTCTGGCGGCCACATGACCATCGACAGCGTGCCCGGCGAAGGCACGACGGTCCGGTTGCTGTTGCCGCAGGTCGGCGGCGGCGGTGTCATCGACAACGACAGCGCGATGCCCAGTGAGCAGCCGCGCGGTTCGGAGGTGATCCTGCTGGTCGAGGACGACTGGGCGGTGCGCGACACCGTCAGCACCTTGTTGCGCAATCTGGGATACCACGTCATCGAAGCCGCCAGTGGCCACGAGGCACTCCAGATCATCGCCGGCCCGCAGCCGATCGATCTGTTGTTCACCGACGTGGTGATGCCGGGCGGCATGGACGGCTTTCAACTTGCCGACGAAAGCCGCCGCCTGCGACCCGACCTGAAGGTATTGTGCGCGTCAGGCTACGCCGAGAGCGCGATCGAGCGCTACGGCCGCCCACCCGATATCGAGCTGCTGCAGAAGCCTTTCCGCAGCCGAGAACTGGCGCGACGGATCCGCCGCGCCCTGGGGCACCCGCCGGCGCAGGGTTATTGACCTGGGAACGCGGGCCACCGGCCCGCTCATGCCCGGGCACCACGCGCCGGTGCGGACGGCGCGTCCGCACTCCCAGGTGTTGGAGAGCCGGCATCATCAGCCTAGACTGCGGCATTCGTCCTGCAACCATCCTTGCGAGTCCGCCGTGCATCCCACCGATTCCCACCGCCTGCATGCCCACCTGATCGACCGCCAGGGGTCGCGTGGGCTGCTGAACACGCCGGCTCTGGTGCTTGACCTGGAGATGCTCGAGCGCAACATCGCCGCCATGGCATCGTTCGCGCGCGACAGCCGGATATCGCTGCGACCGCATTCCAAGACCCACAAGAGCCCGGAGATCGCGCGGCGCCAGATCGCCGCCGGCGCGCTGGGCAATTGCTGCGCCAAGCTCGGCGAGGCCGAGGCCATGGTCGATGCCGGCATCGGCGGGCTGCTGATCACATCGCCCGTCGTCTCGGCGCCGGGTATCGAGCGCCTGGTGGCGCTGGCGGCGCGCAGCCCCGACCTGATGGTGACGGCCGATCATCCCGACAACGTCGCCGCATTGGCGCGTGCTGCCGCCACTACCGGCGTGGTGTTGTCGGTCGTGGTCGATATCGACCCTGGCCTGCACCGCACCGGGGTCGCCTCGCCGGAAGCGACCGTGGCGTTGGCGCGACAGATCGCGGCGCAGCCGTCGCTGCGCTACGCCGGCGTGCAGTTCTATTGCGGTCGGCATCAGCATATCGAGTCCTATGCCCAACGCCGTGACGAAATCACCGAGCGCACGGCCTACCTCAAGGGCATCGTCGAGCAGCTCACGGCAGCCGGCCTGAAACCGGGAATCGTGACCGGCGGCGGCACCGGCACGCATGCCATCGACGCGGCGCTGGGTGTCTTCACCGAGCTGCAGGTCGGCTCCTACGTCTTCATGGACCATCAGTACAACGTCTGCGACCTGCGTGGTGACGGCGGCTTGCCGTTCGAACAGGCGCTGCAGATCGATGCGCGTGTGGTCAGCGCCAACACGCCGGGCATGGCAACCATCGACTCCGGCCTGAAGTCGATGGCGACCGAGGCCGGCGCGCCGCCGATCCTGGCCGGCGTGCCCGAGGGCACCAGCTTCCGCTTCGCCGGTGATGAGCACGCCCGCATCACCTTTCCCGACGGTGCGTCGGGGCCGGGCATTGACGCCGTCGTCACTTTGGTGCCGCCGCACTGTGATCCGACGGTGAACCTCTACGACGCCTACCACGTGGTGAAGGGCCATACCCTGGTCGACATCTGGCCCATTGCCGGCCGCGGCCGCAGCCGATGACGGAGGACGAGCTTCAGGGACTGATCGCGGCCATCCTGCCGGCGATCGACCAGCATGGCGTGGTTGTCGAGGAAGCGCAGGACCAGGATGTGCGGCTGCGCTTTCCGTTCCGGCCGGCGCTGCTGGGGCCGGGCGACATCTTCTCCGGTCCGGCACTGCTGGGTTTCGCCGATACCGCGATCTTCGCCGCGGTCCTGGCGGCCAGCAGCGGTCGCTCGCTCGGCATGGTGGCGACGATGACCACGACGTTCCTGCGCCCCATGCCGGCGACCGATGTGGTCGCCATCGCCCGCGTCATCCGCCGTGGCAAGCGCATGGCCCATGCCGAGGCCTGGTTGTTCGATCACACGCCGGTCGAAGCGGTGCTGCACGCCACGGCCAGCCTGGTGCTGACGCCGCGCGCGACCTAGTACTCGGAATCACGCGTCACTGATACAGCTGTCATCCCGAGCACAGCGAGGGATCTTCTGCAAGTGATGCACGGGTGCGCCTGCATCAAAAGATCCCTCGCTGCGCTCGGGATGACGCTCCCGAGTCACGCTCGATCGATAGCGGGTGCTAGCAGGGCGAGGCAACCTGGGTCGGCATGGTGCGCAGCCTCACCAATGGTGTCAGCAGCACGACACTGAACGAGGCAGCGAAGCCCACCGCGACAGTGAAAAGTGCCACCTCGTAGCCGAACGTGGCGCTCAGCCAGCCGCCCAACAGGGCGCCGATCGGACGCATGCCGTAAATCGCGACCTGGATCGTGGCATTGACGCGGCCCAGCAGTTCGGGCGGCGTGACGAGCTGGCGCACCGTGGTCTGGCAGATCAGCCACAGCATGGGACCGAAGCCGACCAGGAAGTACGCGATTGCCGGCAGGATCGTTCCGTGCGTCTGGACCGACAGCAGAAGCAGGATGCCGGCGATGGCCGACACGCCGGGGCCGAACAGCAGGGTCACGTTCGGTGGCAGGCGGGTCAGCAGCGCACCACCCGATAGTGCGCCCACGATCAGGCCGGCGCCGTAGGCCATCTGCACGGCGCCGGTCTGGCGCGGGTCAAGCGCGAGCACCTTCAGGGCGAACGGTACGAAGATGGCCCACAGCGCGAAGAACGCCATGTTCCAGAAGATGGCGCAGAGCGCGATGCCGCGCAGCAGGCGCTGGCGCAGGACGAACGCGGCGCCTTCACGGATGGCGGCGAGGATCGGTTGGCGCGTCGACGGCGGGATGGCGATGGCGCGCCGGTCGAGCCCTGCAAGCCAGACGACGGCGAACAGCGCAGCCACGATGGCGAGTGCGTAGCCCCAGGTCGGCGACAGGCGCGTCGCCAGTTCGCCGACGATGAAGGGGGCCGCCAGGGTCGCTGCGGCACGTCCAAGCTCCAGGCGTGCGTTGCCGGCCGGCAGCTGTTGCGGTGACACCAGGCGCGGGACCACGGCGGTCGCCGCCAGCACGAACGACACCGTACCGGCCGCGCCGATGAAGGCGGCACCAGCCAGCGGCCACAGCAGATCGGCGACGGCGGCGGTCAGGGCGACCACGGCGGCGGCCAGCGACAGCACGGGTGCGGCGAGCAGCACCACGGGTGCCGTCAGGCGATCGACGATGATCCCCGCCGGCATCGATGCCAGCAGCCACGCTGCACCCTGGATTGCGACCAGGATGCCGACGAGCCCCGGCCCGGCGTCGAGCAGCAGGACGGCGGTCAGCGGCAGCGCCGCCAGCGCCAGCTGGTCGGCGGCGTGAACGCCGACGGTGGCTGCCTGCAGGCGCAGGAAGGGAGACAGGGACATGGCGGGTATCCATCGCGGTCACGGGCGCGACGATGGATAGAGGGGCGATCCGTCGGCGGCACTCCGCGGGACGGCGTCGAATTCGAACGTGAACAGGCCCAGGCCGTGCCGGATCTCGTCCAGGGTCGCCTGCGTCGCCTGCCGGGCCCGCGACGTACCCTGGCGCAGCACGTCCAGCACGTAGCCAGGCTCACGGGCGAGTGCCGCGCGGCGCGCGCGGATCGGCTCGAGGAGAGCCTGCAGTATGTCCTCCAGCCGCCGCTTCACCGCCATGTCCGCCAAGCCGCCGCGGCGGTAGTGCGCCTTGAGCGCGTCGACGGCGGAGCGGTCGGCATCGAACGCGTCGAGGTAGGTGAAGACGACATTGCCCTCGACGGTCCCCGGATCGGAAACCCGCAGGTGGTTGGGATCGGTGTACATGCGACGCACCGACTCGCGGATCAGATCGGGTGAGGCCGACAGGGGGATCGCGTTGCCTTGCGATTTGCTCATCTTGGCGGTGCCGTCGATGCCCGGCAGTCGGCCGATCTCGGGAATCAAGGCGCAGGCCTCCGGCAGCACATCGCGACCGATCTGGCGGTTGATGCGGCGCGCGATCTCGTTCGTCTGCTCGATCAGGGGCAGCTGGTCCTCGCCGACCGGCACGACGGTGGCCTTGAAGGCCGTGATGTCCGCAGCCTGGGAGACGGGATAACAGAGAAAGCCGGCCGGGATGTCGCGGCCAAAGCCGCGGGCGTGGATCTCGTCCTTGATGGTCGGGTTGCGCTCCAGGCGCGCCACGGTGACGAAGTTCATGTAGAGCGTGGTGAGCTCGGCCAGCGCCGGCAGGCCGGATTGCACGCAGATGGTCGTCTTCGCCGGATCAATGCCGACAGCAAGATAGTCGAGCGCCACCTCCAGCACATTGCTGCGCACCTTGCCGGGGTCGTGGGCATTGTCGGTCAGGGCCTGGGTGTCGGCCAGCAGCAGGAACTGGCGATGCGACTCCTGCAGGGCAACCCGGTTCTTCAGCGAGCCGACGTAATGGCCCAGGTGCAGCGGACCGGTGGTCCGGTCGCCGGTCAGGATGACGGGTCGGGTATTGAAGGACATCGTGACGTCTCCAAGGAAAGGGAGCCGCCGCGAACGGAAGTACTGTCGGGGAAAACGACCTGTGCCTGCCTGATCACGGCGGCAACGGTCGCACACAAGGGCTGACGTGCCGCTCCTACGAGGAGCGCCACCAACGAAGCATTGTCAGGGCAACGACGTCAGCCATGGCAAAGGCAGATGCCACGGAACGCCACGCCGCGCAAGCGTGGCGCTGTCAGGGTCATCCTGCCGGGATCAGGTCCGACGCCTTTTCGGCGATCATGTTGGTAGCGGCGTAGGTGTTGCCCGACACCATGGTCGGCATCACCGAGGCGTCGGCCACGCGCAGGCCCTGCAATCCGATCACCTTCATCGACAGCGGGTCGACCACCGCCATGGGATCGGTGCCGATCTTGCACGTACCGACCGGGTGATAGGTCGTCGAGCCGGTGGCGCGCGCATGCGCCATCAGTTCGTCGTCGCTCTTGATCTGTGGCCCGGGGAAGTTCTCGTGGTCGACATAGTCGACCAGCGGCTTTGTCGCCAGCAGCTTGCGTAGGTACTTCATCGCCGCCAGCAGAGCGTCGCGGTCGATCTGGTCGGCGAGGTAGTTGGGCTGGATCTCCGGCTTGGCGGCGGCGTCGGCGCTCAGCGCCTTGACATGGCCGGTGCTCTCCGGGCGCAGCTGCGAGGCGCCCAAGGTCATGCCCGGCCGCGTGTCCAGCACCGCAGTGCCGTAGCGACCACCGGCATAGCTGGCGGGTGCGAAGTAGAGTTGCATATCTGGCGTCTCGAGCCCCGGCCGCGTCTTGACGTAGCCGCCGGCATGCGAGGGGCTCGCCGCCAGCAGGCCCTTGCGATTGATGGCGTAGCGGATGACCTCGCCGACCAGGCGCAGCCCGTGCGAGCGCTCGTTGAGCGATCCGGCACCTTTGACCAGGGCCGAGACGCGCACCGCGTAGTGGTCGCGGAAATTGCGGCCGACGCCGGGCAGGGCGTGCACGACATCGACGCCGAGATCGTTGAGCCATGCGGGATCGCCGACGCCGGACAGCTGCAGCAGATGCGGTGTGTTGATGCTGCCACCGCACAGGATCACGTCGCGGCTGGCGTTCAGTGTCTCCGCGCCGCCGTCGCGGCGGCGATAGCGGACACCGGTGGCGCGCTTGCCGTCGAACACGACGCGCTCGGCCAGTACCCACGGAATGACGCGCAGATTGGGCCGCGACAGGATCGGGCGCAGATAGGCATCGACCGGGCTCCAGCGCCGGCCGCCACGCATCATCTGCTGATAGAGGAACGTACCTTCCTGGTCACCGCAGTTGTAGTCCGCTGTGCGCTTCAGGCCGAGCGCCTCGTTGGCCGCGACATAGGCATCGCTCAACA
The DNA here is from genome assembly GCF_007859315.1 of Reyranella sp. CPCC 100927. Taxonomy (GTDB): domain Bacteria; phylum Pseudomonadota; class Alphaproteobacteria; order Reyranellales; family Reyranellaceae; genus Vineibacter. Next base: position 629,605 of record NZ_VOHA01000002.1, on the reverse strand, counting down.
GGTGTGGATCGCGCTGGTCTTCGATGTAGAGCAGACCGTCGCGACCGCGTACGGCATCCTCGCCGCCGACCCGACGCTCGGCGCGCTTGAAGTAGGGCAGCACGTCGGTCCACGACCAGCCGCGGCAGCCGAGCTGGGCCCAGGTGTCATAGTCGGCGGCCTGGCCGCGTACGTAGAGGTGGCCGTTGATCGAGCCAGAGCCGCCCAGCACCTTGCCGCGCGGGAACATGATCTTGCGGCCGTCGATGTGCGGACCGGGCGCTGTCTCATAGCCCCAGTTGAGCTTGGGGTCGTAGACCGTCTTGTTGAAACCCGCCGGCACCTTGATCCAGATGTGCCGATCCGGTCCGCCGGCCTCGAGTACCGCGACGCGGTGCTGGCCCGAGGCGCTCAGCCTGTTGGCCAGCACGCAGCCCGCCGCACCGGCACCCACGATGATGTAGTCGAACGTTTCGGGCATCGGCGAATCCTTCCTTCGTTGCAGCAAGGCTAGGGTGCGTGACAGGCAGTCTCAATCGAAGAATCGGCGTCCCTGCCGTGTGTGCGGAAGGAGGCGCGGCCGATTGCGGTGGCGCTTGACGCCGCCTAGGCTGGGGAAAATCCGTCGCGTGAGCAATCGACGGAACGAGGGAGGGAAACATGACCGCTGTACGTGTCGCCGTCGCTTTTCTCCTTGCCGCGGCGGCAGGCCTCGCGAGCCTGCCGATCCGCGCCCAGACGCTCATCAATATCCGGACCCAGGACGCGCCGCGATACGACCCGCACCACAACACCTCGAGCGGCATGGGCCACCCGATGTTCATGATGGGCGACACGCTGGTGGCGCTCGACTGGGACCTGAAGACCGTCAAGCCGCTGCTGGCGACGTCGTGGACGATGTCAGCCGACGGCCTGACCTATACGTTCAAGCTGCGCGACGATGTCACGTTCTGCAGTGGCAAGAAGCTCACGGCGGACGATGTGATCTACTCCTTCACCCGTCTGGCCGATCCTGCCGCGAAGTATCCGTTTCACTGGCGACTGGGCGAGATCGACGCCCTTACCGCGCCCGATCCCTACACAGTCATCTACAAGCTCAAGCGGCCGCACGCGGAATTGCTGGTCGACCTGACCAACTTTGCCGCGACCATCATCAACAAGGAGAATGTAGAGGCCCTGGGCGCGGATTTCGGCGTCAAGGGATTCGACGGCACGGGACCTTTGTGCTGGGAGGCGTGGGAACCACGCAAGGAGCTCGTGCTCAAGCGGCATGGCGCCTACAAATGGGGGCCCACCGGCGTCTACAAGAATCCCGGTCCGGTCAAATACGAGCGCATGATCTGGCGTATCGTGCCAGAGGAGACGACCCGCATGGCAGCGATGCTGGCGGGCCAGGCGGATTTCTGCCATTGGAATCCGCTGCAGGCGATCGATGCCTTCAGAAAGGCGCCGCATCTCGCGGTCTACGAGCCTGACGCCTATTTCGGGATGTACTACTTCGGCATGAAGTCCACGCGCGAATACATGCGCGATCGACGCGTGCGCGCCGCCCTCAGCCACGTGCTGGACCGCGACGAGATCAACAAGGCACTGTTCTTCGGCCAAGCCCAGCCCGCGCGCTCGCTGGTTCACGAGAAAGCGCAGGATTTCAATCCCGCCACCCTCGACGGGTTGACCCGGTTCGATCCGGCGGCGTCGCGCAAGCTGCTGGACGAGGCGGGCTGGGAACTGCGGTCCGACGGTTTCCGCTACAAGGACGGCAAGAAGCTGGAGCTGCTGCTCTACTCCTATACAGTGGGCGAGAACCCGAAGCTTTCCGAGGTGCTGCAGGGCGCCGCGCGCAAGATCGGCATCGACATCAAGGTCCAGATGTGGGATCCGACCGCCTTCTTCCAAAAGATCGCGCAGCAGGACTACGACATCTGGACCCTGTCGGTACCGTACACATCGGCGGGCGATCAGATGTACCTCTACTACCATTCGAACAACCGGCCGGCGCCCAACCGCACGATGTGGGCCGATCCCGTGACGGACAAGCTGCTTGACGCCGGCCGCACGGCGGTCAGCGACGCCGACAGGCGCGACAATTTCTACAAGGTTCAGCAGCTCGTGCACGACGAGGCCTTGATGCTGCCCACCGTGCATAGCCGGCTGTATCTCGTGGCCAAGAAGAGCATCAAGGGCGCCCGCGCGCATGGAAACTACGCCGCTGCCCTCTACAAGGGCCTCGACCTCCAGCCGTAGCGGTCCATGCGATGGGTCGCGTCGACTGTAACGCGCCCGGAGCGACGGTCTACGACGCTTCGTCCGATCTGCGGACCAGTAGCTGTGCCCGCCCTTGTCGCGTAAACACAGTGGAGAACGGCCAGGGAGGCAGGCGATGACACAGAACCGATCGACGAACCCCACCGATTGGGTGCTGCCGCAGATCCTGGCCGAGCAGGGGCGGCTGCGGCCAGCGGCACCCTGGATCACCGTGGTGGGCGGCGACAGCCTGACATTCGGCGAGGCCGCCGAGGATGTTCGCCGGGTGGCGAGTTACCTGGCCAGCCTGGGCATCAAGCCCGGCGACATGGTCGGGGTGATGATGCCCAACGGGATCGACCTCGTGCGCGCGTGGCTCGGGGTCGGCACGCTGGGCGCAGTTGCCGTGATGCTGAACACGGAACTGCGGGGCGCGTTCCTGCAACACCAGTTGCGCAATTGCGGTGCCGACCTGGTGATCGCCGATGCATCCTTCGTGGATGCGATCATGGAGGCGGCGCCGCACGTGGATACGCTCCAGCGGCTTCTGGTTCCTGGCAGTGCATCAGGCCCGACACCAGCCCGGCCGCAGCTTCTGAGCTGGGAGGGCTGGCGAACGGCACCACCGTACGACGGACCACTGCCGCGCGGCCAGGACATCGCCTGCGTGATGTACACGTCGGGCACCAGCGGCCCGTCCAAGGGCGTGCTGATGCCGCATGCCCATTGCGCGCTCTATGGCATGGGCCAGATCCGGGCGACGCAGCTGACCCACGACGATCGCTTCTACATCACGCTGCCGCTGTTCCACGCCAACGGTCTGCTGATGCAACTGGGGGCCACGCTCCAGCTCGGCATCCCGGCTGTCGTCCGTCAGCGCTTCAGTGCCTCGGAATGGCTGAACGACATTCGCCGGCACCGCTGCACCGTCACCAACGCGCTGGGTGCACTGGCCGCTTTCGTGCTGGCGCAGCCGCGGCGCGACGATGACGCGCAGCACGGATTGCGGGCGCTCTGCAACGCCCCCAATCTGCCGGAGCACGAAGCCGCCTTTCGCGAACGTTTCGGGATCCGTGATGTGTTCTCCGGCTTCGGCATGACCGAGGTGAACATCCCGGTCTGGGGACGGGTCGGGGAGTCGCGGCCTGGCGCTGCAGGCTGGGTCGATCGCGCGCACTTCGAGGTGATTGTGGCGGATACGGAAACCGATCAGCCGATGCCGCCGGGCCAGCTCGGCGAGATCCTGGTGCGGCCGAAAATCCCGTTCTGCTTCATGGTCGGCTATCACAACATGCCGGACCGCACGGTCGAGGCATGGCGGAACCTGTGGTTTCACACCGGCGATGCCGCCACGATGGATGCCGACGGACTGGTGACGTTCGTCGATCGGATCAAGGACACCATCCGGCGCCGCGGTGAAAACATAGCGGCCACCGAAGTCGAATCGGCGATCAGCCAACTGGCGGGCGCGGAAGAGGTCGCTGCCTTTGCCGTGCCGTCAAGCATACCTGGTGGCGAGGACGAGCTGATGCTGGCGATCGTCCCGGCCGCCGGTGCGACGCTGACAGCCGAAGCCGTGATCCGGCACGCGGACAAGGTGCTGCCGCGCTATGCCGCGCCGCGGTATGTCGCGTTCGTGTCCGAACTGCCGAAGACGGCGACCGGCAAGGTACAGCGTGCCGTCCTGCGCAAGAAGGGATCGCAGGAGGCGTGGGACCGCGAGGCGCCGTCCCGCAAGTAACCGGCGGCCGAATGACTCGTCGTCCTGAGCGCAGCGACGGTGGCGGTCGGAAGACTACGCCGCTTCCTTCCACGCGTCGTCGACCACCGTCACAACGTCGCTCATGATCGCGGTGATGTCGAAGTCCTTGGGTGTGTAGACACGTGCCACGCCCGCCTTGAGCAGGATCTCGGCGTCCTCAGGCGGGATGATGCCGCCGACCACGACGGGCACGTCGGTCATGCCGGCGCTGCGCATGCCGGCCATCACTTCCGTCACCAGCGGCACGTGGCTGCCCGACAGGATCGACAGGCCCACGACGTGCACGCCCTCTTCGAGTGCGGCATTGACGATGCGGGCCGGTGTCAGGCGGATGCCTTCGTAGACGACTTCCATGCCGCAGTCGCGGGCGCGCACGGCGATCTGCTCGGCGCCGTTGCTGTGGCCGTCGAGCCCGGGCTTGCCGACCAGCATCTTGAGCCGCCGCCCGAGCTTGCGCGACACGCGCTCGACCTCGCGCCGTACCGGCTCCAGCCGATCGCTGCCGACGCCGGCGGCGCGACCGACACCCGTGGGCGCGCGGTACTCGCCGAAGATCTCGCGCAGGGCCTGGCCCCATTCGCCTGTTGTCACGCCGGCATGGGCACAGGCGATCGACGGTTCCATGATGTTGCGGCCTTCCTTGGCCGCGGTGCACAGGTCCGCCAGCGCCGCGTCGACCGTCGCCGCATCGCGTTTGGCGCGCCACGCCTGCAGCTGTTCGATCTGTTCGCGCTCGACGTCGGCATCGACGGTCTGGATCGCCGCTTCGCCGGCCGAGAGGGGGCTGGGCTCGCCCTCGGTGAAGGCGTTGACGCCGATCACCGTCTGCGCGCCGCTTTCGATCGCCGCGATGCGCTTGAGGTTCGACTCGACCAGGCGCTGCTTCATGTAGCCGGCCTCGACGGCGGCGATGGCGCCACCCATGTCATCGATGCGGGCCAGTTCGGCTGTGGTCTCGGCCTTCAGCTCGGCGACCTTGCGCTCGATCTCTTTGCTGCCGTCGAAGATGTCACCGAACTCCAACAGGTCGGTCTCGTGCGCCACGATCTGCTGCAGGCGCAGCGACCATTGCTGGTCCCACGGCCGCGGCAGGCCCAGTGCCTCGTTCCATGCCGGCAACTGCACCGAGCGGGCGCGGGCATTCTTCGACAACACCACCGCCAGCATCTCCAGCAGGATGCGGTAGACGTTGTTCTCCGGTTGCTGTTCGGTGAGACCCAGCGAGTTCACCTGCACGCCGTAGCGGAACAGCCGCATCTTGGGATCGGCGACGCCGTAGCGGTCACGCGTCAGTTCATCCCACAGCTCGCAGAACGCGCGCATCTTGCAGAGCTCGGTGACGAAGCGCACACCGGCATTGCAGAAGAAGCTGATGCGACCCACCACCTGCGGGAACTCCTCGGGCGCCAGCTGGCCGCGCGCCTTCACCGTATCGAGCACGGCAATGGCGTCGGCCAGTGCGTAGGCCAGCTCCTGCATCGGCGTCGCGCCGGCTTCCTGCAGGTGGTAGCTGCAGACGTTCATCGGGTTCCACTTGGGCACCTCGCGCACCGTGAACGCGATGGTGTCGGCGGTCAGTCGCAGCGACGGCTCGGGCGGGAAGACGTAGGTGCCGCGCGACAGGTACTCCTTGATGATGTCGTTCTGCGTCGTGCCCTGCAGCGCCTTGCGCGCGACGCCTTGCGTCTCGGCCACGGCGACATACAGCGCCAGCAACCAGGCCGCCGGCGCGTTGATCGTCATCGACGTGTTCATCCGGTCGAGCGGAATGCCGTCGAGCAGGGCCAGCATGTCGCCCAGGTGCGAGACCGGCACGCCGACCTTGCCCACTTCCCCCTTGGCCAAGGCATGATCGCTGTCGTAGCCGGTCTGGGTCGGCAGATCGAAAGCGATCGACAGGCCGGTCTGGCCGCGCGCCAGGTTCTTGCGATAGAGCGCGTTCGACACCTTGGCGGTCGAGTGCCCGGAGTAGGTGCGGATCATCCACGGCCGGTCCTTCGCAGGTGCGGCAGCGGTGGCGGGCACAGGGGAGCGGGTGTCGGCGGGCATTGCGGATTCCATCGGCTCGATAACGCGCGTAGGCCTGATCATCACCTATGGGAATTCGTGCTGCGATGCAATATATTCGACGTATTGTTGCTATATGAGCCCTGATTTTCGTAATTTCACGTCGCCACAGAATGGGCAGTTGCGCCTGCCAGCCGGCCCAGTCATATGAGTAGACAATCATTTGGGCCTGCAGAGTGAACGACGAATCCCCATCCGGCGTTGACAAGCGCCCCGACGCCCCCGTCGCGAACGACACTCCCGCGCCCCAGTGGCTGACGCCGTCGCCCGAGGCGCAGCCGGCAGCGGCGAGCGATACCCCCCCGATCCCGCGCGATGGCGGCTTTGCGCACAGCCAGGGCTTTGCCCGGAACTACGTCCCGCCGCCCAGCCATGCGCCGCCGCCGGGTTATCCGCCGCCCACCGGCGCACCCGCGACGCCGGGGGCCGCGACCGTAGGATATGTTCACCCCGGCTACGCGATGCCGCCAGGCTACGCCGGGGCACCGCCCGGCTATCCGCCCTACGGCACGCCTGTCGCCTACGCGCCGCCGATCCACGTCAATCCACCGACGCGACTGACCTACGACGGCAAGCTCGGCGAACTCTATCTCGTCTATCTGCGCAGCCTGCTGCTGACATTGCTGACCCTGGGAGTCTACCGGTTCTGGGGCCGCACGCGCGTGCGTCGTTACCTGTGGTCGCACTTCAAGGCGTTCGACGATCGCTTCGAGTATCGCGGCCGCGGCATCGAGCTGTTCCTCGGCTTCCTGACCGGTCTCGGCTTTCTGATGGTGATCGGCGGCCTCGTGCTGGGTGCGTTGTGGCTGTTCGCGCGCGAAACCCTGCTGCAGGAGGTCGACGCCACAGACGTCGCGACCTGGCTGCTGCTGTTGGCCGGCTACCCGCTGCTGGCCGTCGGCCGCTATGCCGGCTTGCGCTACAAGCTCACGCGCACACGCTGGCGCGGCATCCGCTCTGGGCTGGAAGGGTCGGCGTGGAAATTCGGCGGCATCTCGGTTGGGCTGGGCCTGGTGAACGGGCTCAGCGGCCAGCTCATGACACCGGTGCTCGACGTCGCGCTGGCCAAGTACCGCTTGCAGAACCTGACCTTCGGCACCGTGCGCTTCGGCTTCGCCGGCCAGGCAGGCGACATCTACGGCCGCTTCATCGGCTTCTACTTCCTCAATATCCTGGCCTGGCTCGTGCTGGTCGGCATCGTGGTTGCCATCGTGGGTGGACTGTCCGGCGTGATCGACCGCCTCGGCGGCTGGGAAACGCTGATGGACAAGATCACGCATCCGACGCCGCTGGTGATCCTGATCATGGTCCTGGTGGCGTTGGCGTTCTACTCGCTGATCGGGTTGGTGATCCTGCCGCTGCGTTGTTGGTACCAGGCTTACCTGTTGCGTTACCTGGTATCGCGCACCTGGTTCGGGCGCATGCAGTTCGTGAGCGGCGTGACCACGGGCCAGATGTGGGGCTTCCTCGTGCTGAACTGGATCATCCTGGTGTTCACCCTCGGCTTCGGCTGGCCGTGGGTTCTGCATCGGACGGCCAGGCTGATCGCCGACCAGCTCTGGATCTACGGCGAAATAGACGCCGCGGCCGTTGCCCAGGCCCTGGGACAAGGGCCGGCCGTCGGCGAAGGCCTGCTCGACCTGTTCGACACCGGAATCGTGTGACATGACCCAGTCCGCCATCGCACTTTCCATGCACGCCCGCTTCTACGACGGCGTGCATCCGGTCGCGCATCCCGTCACGATCAAGGCAACGCCGGCTGAACTGGTGGCTGCGACCGCCGCCGGGCAGGTCGTCGTGCGCTGGCCGACGGCCGAGATCGAGGTGGCGTCGGACGCCGAGCACGAACCGCATGCGCTGCTGGTGTGCGCGCGCCAGCCCGGTACCCGGCTGGCGATCGAGGACGATGCGCTGCGTCAATCGCTGGCCGAGCTGGGCGGAAACCTCAAGCAAGCCGCCAACCGGCGGCCTCGCATCGCGCCGGCGCTGGGCGGTGTCGCCGGCGCGCTGGCGCTGACGGTGGGCCTGATGGCGTTTGCCGCCGAGAAGCTGCCCAACGTCGTGGCTCCCTTCGTGCCCCATGCCTGGCAGCGCTCACTGGGCGATTCGGTCGTGAGCGCGATGACCGATGACATGCGCAAGTGCACCAGCGCCGAAGGCCAGGAGGCTTTGCAAAAGCTGATCGATCGCCTGCAGCAGGTATCGACGTACGGGCGGCGCATCGACGTGACCGTGGTGCAGAACCCGATCGTGAACGCATTCGCCGTACCGGGCGGCCGGCTGATCGTGTTTTCCGGCCTGATCGACAAGGCGAGCGGACCCGAGGAAGTCGCGGGCGTCATCGCCCATGAGGTCGGGCACGTCGTGCACTTCCACTCCATGAAGGGTCTGCTGCGGGCCTACGGCTTCGACATGATGCTGAAGCTGGTGACCGGCGGCTACTCGTCCGATGTCGCGACCCTGGGCGGCGCCGGCGGCGTGTTGCTGGCGCTGCGCCACAGCCGGGATGCCGAGCGCGAAGCCGACGCCACGGCGCTGGAGCTGATGGACCGGCTGGGTATGCGCGCCGATGGCCTGTCGACATTCTTCGGCAAGCTGCTCGACATGCAGAACAAGCCGACGCCGGGCGACAAGGGCAAGCCCAAGGGCGATACCGCGACCAAGGCGCCGCGCGATGCGGCCGAGGAAGCCGGCATTTTGTCGACCCATCCGCCGACGCGCGAGCGGCTGGAAGCCACCAAGCGGCCAACGACCGGCGCGCCGGCCATGAGCGCCAGCGAATGGCAGGCGCTGCGGGCGGTTTGCCGTCGCTGATGCTGGCCGCGCTGTTGCAGAGGCATCGTTGACCGCGCCGAGCCGTCGCCGCCTGCGCCAAGAAGACCCGGCCAGTACGCGCGAGTTGATCCTGGCCGAGGCGATGCGCCTGATCGCGCGCGGCGGCGTTGAAGAGCTGCGCATCAAGGACGTTGCGGATGCCGTCGGCATCCAGCCGCCGTCGGTCTACAAGCACTTCGCCAGCCGCGATGCGATCATCGGCACACTTGCCCGGCAGATGGTCGAGGACATCGCGCGCTTTCTGCTGCCCGACGTCGACCTGGAACCGGTGCCTGCCGTGGAGCAATGGGCGCGGGGCGTCGTCTGGTTCTTCGCGACTCGTCCAGCCTACGCCTACATGCTGCTGCGCGATCTGGCGACACCGGGCGGCTATGAAGCGATCGTTGCCGCGCTCGGCCCGGCCCAGGAAACCTACAAGGTGGCACCGATCAAGGCCGTGCACGACAAGCTTGAGCGCATTCTGCAGAAAGGTGTCGCGCTGGGTCTCTTTCGCGCCATGGACACCGGCGTCTTCACCGCCATGATCTATGGCGCGGTGCTGTCGGCGCTGGTCTGGCCCTATACCCCACAGCCGCCGGTGCGCACCGCGGCGCAGCTCGATGCCCTGCAGGCCGACATGGCGGCGACGGCATTGCGGCTGCTGGAGCCGGCCCGCAGCTGACTATCAATCATCGAGCACCTGCCGCGCCAGGTAGCGGCCGAATTCGGCGACCGTCAGCTCCAGGTGCGACAGCGGTCCGGCGACGGCGTCGCGCATGTGCAAGCCGCGTTGGACGCCGGAACAGGAAGCCCGGTCCTCGCGGATGATCTCTTCCAGGCGGACGCGGTCCTCTTTCAGGCGCTCATCGATGTCGGGCAATTGCAGGTAAGTCGCCGGACTGATGCGTCCCACCCGCACGTGCGTGCGCTCGGCCCCCAGAGGATTGAACGTGAACCACACGGTATGGGCGCCGGCAAAGACGATCGCCAATGTCGGATAGATGCCGACGATCAGGAAGCCCGCCATTTCATCGGCGCCCAGGTCGGGATTGAGAGTCGAGGTGCCGGGCCGGTCGAGCGGCACGTCCGAGAAACGGAAGTCCTTGGCGGTCGGCACGACATGCAGGTTGTAGCCGGGTCCACCGGGCTCGCACACGGTGCCGAGCCCGGGGAAGAACGGCTCGAGCGTCTCCTTGTGGACGCCGATGTGATGATAGGTCTCGGTGCCGTTCTCGAACGGCACCTTCCAGTTGGTGTCCCAGGTATCCTCCACGATGAAGGCGGTCTTCATCTCGGCGAGGCCATAGCGGGCGGCCCGGCGTGAAATGTCGGCGAGCCGTGGCGCCAGCGGCGGCGCGTTGGGATCGAGGTTGACGAACACGAAACCTTCCCAGGTCTCGCAGCGATAGGCGGGCAAGGTGCAGTCCTTGCGGACGAAGGCCGGGTTCTTGAGCATCGCCGGTGCGCCGCGCAGCGTGCCGTCCAGATCGTAGACCCAGTTGTGATACGGGCAGACGAAAAGCTTGGCGCTGCCGCCGCCGGTTTCACCCAGCAGCGCGGCGCGATGGCGGCAGACCCGGCTGAGCGCCTTGATCGAGCCGTCGCGCTGCCGCACCGTCATGATCGATGCCAAGCCCGGAATATCCAACGTCAGGTAGTCGCCCGGCGCTGCCATGTCGGCGCTGCGCCCCAGGCACAGCCATTCGCGGGCAAACAGCCGCTCGCATTCCAGGGTGTAGAAGTCAGAGTCGGTGTAGCACGCTGGCGGCAGCGCCACGGCCTCTGAGGTCGGGCGCGCAACGACGGCGCGCAGCTGTTCCAGCACAGGCGCGAGGCGTGCTGTCGTGGGGGTGTGTGACATGAACCACTCCAGGCAGGATCAGGGCAGGGCAGGTGCGGACCGCGCGATGGGCCGATGGATCTGGCGATGGGCGTCGACGATCGCCGCGACCGCCACGGCCGAGGTCGCCGTGGCCAGCAGCGCCACCGCCTCGACGGAGCCATAGGCCAGGAACAGCCCGCCGACCGTGGGCGCGGCGGCGCTGGTCAACAACTGGCCGCCCCGGGCCGCGCTCAGCAAGCCACCGCTGGGATCGATGCGCAGCGCAATCGCCGTGATGAACGGCCCGACATACAGATAGGCGAAAGACAGGACCGAAAGCGACGCCACGTAGGCGAACGGCGTCGTGGCGAGTGCGAAGGCCGCGACGGACAAGCCGAACACGGCCGCCCCGATGCCGGCCATCAGGAAGTCGCGACCGAACCGCGCGGTTGCCACGGCGGCCACGCCGCCACCGATGCACAGCAAGGCGGTCAGGCTGATGGTGCGCGCGACATCGGCCGATGACAGGCCGGTCGCCAGCCCAAGACGCTCGGCGAAACTCCAGACCATGCCGGCGCCGAACAGTACCGTGCAGGCGGCGACCAGAACCGGCAGCGCCGCGCGCCAGCGCAGGCCAGCGGCACCGGCGCTCCGCGCGGGCGCATCGAGCGTGATCGCCCTGTGCGGCAGCGCGCTGGCGATGACACCGCAGGCCAGGCCGATTGCCGCCAGGCCGAGATAGCCGCCGGCATAGCCATGGCGCGCCACGATGGCCTCGATCAACAGTGCCTGGCCGCCGCCGACCAGGGCCACGACGGTGGCGACGTAGCCACCGACCTTGGCGGGTGAACGGGCGTGCGCCATGGCGCGCGCGCTGGCGCTGACGGCAAGGCCTTCGCCCAGTCCGGCGACGGCACGGGCCGCGAACAGCACGATGAGGTCGGCGCTGATCGCCATCAGGTTGCCGGCGATGAACAGGCCGCAGGCCGCCCAGCCAAGCGGCCGTGACCGCAACGCAAGGGAAGGTCTTGCCAGGGCGATGGCAAGAACGGCGCAGCACAACAGCTCGACGCTGTTCACGGCACCCGCCTGCACGGTGGAGAGGCCGCGCTGATCGATGTTGGCGCCGGTGAGGAACGGCAGGGCGTTCACCATGGCCATGGCGATGAAGTTCACGCCGAAGACGCCGGTGGCGAGCGTGATTTGAGAACTCGAGGCTGACTGCTCAGGCATGACCCGCTCCTTCCGCCGGGGACGGGAGATCGAGCCACCGCACGTGCCACGATGTGTCGGACCACGGCGGCGGCTGCGGGAAGGAAAGGACAGAGGATGCCGTGACGTCGCCGAAGGGTGGTGTGGCCGGCGCCTCGCCGTCGAGGCAGCGGGTGCAGCGCCAGTGTCCGTCGTCGTTGACGAAATGCGCCGCGATGAAACGTCCATCCGTGGCGCGGTCGTCGACGATCAGCAGCGCCTGGCCGTCGACCTCGACGTAGCGACGGCGGCCGACCCTCGATGAGCGCTGTCCGGGCAATGCCTCCAGGACCAACCGTCGCGCCGGCGGGCGGCCAGCGCGCGCCCAGTACTCGGTGTAACGGACGGTCCGTCCTTCCCATGCGACCGTGCCGTCCTCGATCAACCGGTCGCCGGCGAACCGAAGGCGCCCGCTGTCCGTGCGGGGTGGGATGGCAAGATCGACGTCGCGGTGAAAGGTCACGACCGGCGCCGCCCAGGTCGTTCGGCCCGAAAAAGCGGTGGCGACAGCCGACCCGCCGGCCAGGGGCGTGCGCAGATCGGCGAAGAAAGGACCGGCCTGCAGCCAGACCACGCAACTGTCCTCGGCGGGCGGCGCATCATCGAGCGCCAATCCGCAGCGCTGCCACGCCCCCGAAAAAGCGGTGCTCACCGTTTCATCCACAGCGGACAAACACGATGCAACCAACCCAACCTCCCTGGATGCACAAAACGTTTGGCTAATTGAATTAGCCAATAGCACACGCGATTCACGTCCGATGTCAACAGATGATTGTGGACCACTGACAAATTGCGGATTGGCCGGGGGCAAACGGCGAGAGAGGACGGCTATTTGAAATAGCTTAATGCTGGAGGCTGTTCCCGTGGCGTTTGGGCTCGATTGTTCGCCGTTGATACTGGCGAGCCACGCCAGCGCCGGACGCTAGTGCGTTGGAATTAGGCACCTTGGGAATGGTCGGTCAGCTGATCCGGGGTCTCGCTCACGTGCGGCACTGCACTATTTACCCCTCTGAAACCGCGCTATTTCCGCCGTGTGGCAATTTTCTATCCTTTTTGAGGGTGCGATCTAATAGAAATTGACATTGTGCGATGCACCATTACGCTGCGCCCGCTAACTTCCCGTGATCGGGAAACCGTTCAGCTCAAGAAACATTGTGTCAGGGGATGGCGTTCATCGTGAACGTTGTTCGCAAGGGGCCGCAAATGACCGCAGCGCTGGCTGTTGTTTCCTCGCATCCGACGGCTGGACAGCCGAAGAAGGATCTGTACGAGGTCGGCGAGATTCCGCCGCTCGGCCACGTGCCGAAGAATATGTACGCCTGGGCGATCCGGCGTGACCGCCACGGACCACCCGAGGATGCGATGCAGCTCGAGGTCGTCCCGACGCATGCCATCGGCGACGACGAGGTGCTGGTCCTCGTGATGGCCGCCGGCGTGAACTACAACGGCATCTGGGCCGGCCTGGGCGTGCCGGTATCGCCGTTCGATATCCATAAGGCGCCGTTCCATGTCGCCGGCTCCGATGCCGCCGGCATCGTCTGGGCCGTCGGTTCCAAGGTGAAGCGCTGGAAGGTGGGCGACGAAGTCGTCGTGCACTGCAACCAGGACGATGGCGACGACGAGGAGTGCAACGGCGGCGATCCGATGTTCTCGCCCTCGCAGCGCATCTGGGGCTACGAGACACCGGACGGCTCCTTCGCCCAGTTCTGCCGCGTACAGGCGCGCCAGCTGATGAAACGGCCGCAGCATCTGACCTGGGAAGAGAGCGCCTGCTACACGCTGACGCTCGCCACGGCGTACCGCATGCTGTTCGGCCATCGCCCGCACATCCTGCGGCCGGGCCAGAACGTGCTGGTGTGGGGCGCCGCCGGGGGCCTCGGCTCGATGGCGATCCAGCTGATCGCTGTCTCGGGCGCCAATGCCATCGGCGTCATCAGCGACGAGAGCAAGCGCGAGTTCGTGATGAGCCTGGGCGCCAAGGGCGCCATCGTGCGCAACAACTTCGATTGCTGGGGCCAGCTGCCCGATGTCGACGACACCAAGGGCTACGCCGAGTACATGAAGAAGGTGCGCAAGTTCGGCGCCGCCATCTGGGAAGTCACCGGCAAGGGCAATGACGTCGACTTCGTCTTCGAGCACCCGGGCGAGCAGACCTTTCCGGTCTCCTGCTTCATCGTGAAGCGCGGCGGCATGGTCGTGTTCTGCGCCGGCACCACCGGCTACAATCTGACCTTCGACGCGCGCTTCGTGTGGATGCGTCAGAAGCGCATCCAGGGCAGCCACTTCGCCAACCTGCTGCAGGCAGCCCAGGCCAACCAGCTGGTGATCGAGCGGCGGCTGGATCCCTGCATGTCCGAGGTGCTCGCCTGGGAGGACATCCCGCGCGCCCACACCAAGATGTGGAAGAACCAGCACAAGCCCGGAAACATGGCCGTTCTGGTGTCGGCCAAGCGGCCAGGCCTGCGGACGCTCGAGGACGCGCTGGAAGACTGAAGTCAGCTTCCATGGTGCGCACAGACCTGTGCGCACCATGGAGCGTGTCTTGTCGTCATCTCTGGAGTCTGTGATGTCCCTCGCTGAAAAGCGCGACGCGACTGCCTCGACGCTCGTCCTCGACAACCTGCTGGCCCTGTGCGCTGACGCCGAACGCGCCGCGCTGGTGTTCGATACCGCCGCGAAAGCGGCAGTGCGTCGGCTCATTGCACCTTCCGGGCGCGTCGATGCCAAGCTGTTGGAGCGCGAGCAGTTCGCCGCTCACGGCTATGCCTGGATCGCGACCTACGTCGCTGGCCTGGTGCAGATGCGCCGCTGGGCCGAGACGCTGGCGACGGCAAACAAACTGGGCGAACTCGAGACGCTGCTGCTGCAGGCGGCCTATGGCGAATACCTCAGCCAGCTGTCGGGCGGTATCGCCATGAGCCAGGTCGAGATCGTGCGCGGCAGCGATCTGGGGATGACGGACGGCGAACTGCAGGCGCTGGCCACGCCGGCGGTGCAGAAGCTGGTGGCGCGCGGCAACAGCAATGCGGTGCGCCTGCGCATCGCGACGCTGTTGGCCGACTCGCTCGACACCGGCGATTTCGGCGCGCTGGGCCTGGACGACGACGCGCTGGAAATGGTGCGCGAGCAGTTCCGCCGCTTCGTCGGTGACGAGGTGCTGCCGCACGCACACGAATGGCATCTCAAGGACGAGCTGATCCCGCTGCCGGTGGTCGAGAAGATGGCCGAGATGGGCGTCTTCGGCCTCACCATCCCTGAGGAGTGGGGTGGTTCGGGCATGGGCAAGCTTGCGATGTGCGTCGTGACCGAAGAGCTTTCGCGCGGCTACATCGGCGTCGGCTCACTGGGCACGCGCTCGGAGATCGCGGGCGAACTGATCCGCTCGGGCGGCACCGAGGCGCAGAAGAAGAAGTACCTGGCCAAGATCGCGCAGGGCGCGATCCTGCCGACGGCCGTGTTCACCGAGCCCAACACCGGCTCGGACCTGGCGAGCCTGCGCACGCGCGCGACCCGCGACGGCGACGTCTACAAGGTGCAGGGCAACAAGACCTGGATCACGCACGCCGCGCGTGCCGACATCATGACGTTGCTGGTGCGCACCAACCCGGACAAGCCGGGGTACCAGGGACTCTCGATGCTGCTGGCCGAGAAGCCGCGCGGCAGCGAGGACAATCCGTTCCCGGCCCAGGGCATGACCGGCGGCGAGATCAAGGTGCTGGGCTACCGCGGCATGAAGGAATACGAGCTGGGCTTCGACGGCTTCGAGGTGCCGGCCGAGAACCTGCTGGGCGGCCAGGAAGGCAACGGCTTCAAGCAGCTGATGGCGACGTTCGAGAGTGCGCGCATCCAGACGGCGGCGCGCGCCGTCGGCGTGGCGCAATGCGCCATGGAGCTGGGCCTGCGTTACGCCAAGGATCGCCTCCAGTTCGGCAAGCCGATCTACGCCTTCCCGCGCGTGGCGGGGAAGGTAGCCTGGATGGCGGTCGAGACCATGATCGCGCGCCAGCTCACGTACTTCTCGGCACGCGAGAAGGACAGCGACCGGCGTTGCGATATCGAGGCCGGCATGGCCAAGCTGCTGGCCGCGCGCGTCGCCTGGAGCAACGCCGACAACGCGCTGCAGATCCACGGCGGCAACGGCTACGCGCAGGAATATCCCATCAGCCGCGTGCTGTGCGACGCGCGCATCCTCAACATCTTCGAGGGCGCCGCCGAGATCCAGGCTCAGGTCGTCTGTCGCGGTCTGATCGAAGGCAGGAACTAGCCGCGGTGGAAGGGTTTGCCGGCGTTCGCCCATGCGTGCGCCGGCGGGCCGGTCCATGCGTGGTTGGGTGAATTGACCCACGGGTGTTCCCGGCGCCAGGCTTCCCACCGGTGATGGTCCCAGCCGTAACCACCCCAGGCGTTGTCCCAGTACCCGTGCCAGCCATAGCCGTACCATGGCGACTCGTAGGTGTTGTAGGCGGGGTATGGGTCATAGGCGGTGACACACCCGCTCAATCCGGCGCCGGCAACGACCAGCGTTGCGGTAACGATGATCACACGCGTGAGATTGTTGCGCATGATAGGCTCATCCTTTCGAGCAGGGCACTCGGCCTGCTCGAAAGGGAAGTAGGGCGCCCCGCACCGCGCGGCTATTGCCGACACGAAATATCTTGGATCAGCCGCAATGTTGGGGCGCGGCCGCCTTGTCGCTGACGAAACCTTAAGGTTGTGCTCGTTGGCGAAGTGGCGGTGAGGCTCGTTGCGTCGAGCCTCACGACCCTAGCGACGGTGCTCCCACCAGTCCCGGCGGCCATCGCCGTCACGATCGACCCAGCGGCGCCCGTCGTGGCGGTCGTTATAGCCGTGGCGCGGGTACTTGTAGCCGTCACGATAGCGGTGGTCGTAGCTGTAGCGCGGATTGCCGTCGTAATAGCTGTTGGAAACGCAGGCGCTCAAACCGACTCCCGTGACAACGAGTGCCGTGGCGATGGCGAGCGTACGGGTCAGATGGCTGCGCATGACATGCCCCTCCTTTGTGAGGCCGTTACGTCAGGTCTTACGCGCAGCTGACGGCCCCATCCCTTGGCTTCAGCAAATATCTTGAATCGGCCGCAGGTCGGGCGCGCGGCGCCATGGTTGCCTCAGTTTCGACATGGCGGCGCAGGATGCGCCCCTTTTTTCGCGACAAACGCAGGCCGGATCCGAGCCGGAGAGCGGAACGAGCTTGACGTAACGATTCCGCGATCACCGGCAGGGTTGGTAGCCTTGGCCGGTCTTGCGATCCAGCGGCGAGGTCGCGTGGGCGATCATTGGCCGCCGATCATATGGAGGGAACCATGGCGGGTTTGTGTGAAGGTCGCGTCTGCATCGTCACCGGCGGCGCGCGCGGCGTCGGGCGCGAGTACGCGTTGATGCTGGCGGCGCAGGGCGCCAAGGTGGTGGTGAACGATCTCGGCGGCACAGCCGACGGTACGGGAACGGATCTCTCGCCGGCCGAGCAGGTGGTCGAGGAGATCCGCAAGGCCGGCGGCGAAGCCGTGGCCAACGGCGATGACGTCAGCGACTGGAACGGCGCCAAGAACATGATCGACCAGGCGATCAAGACGTTCGGCAAGCTCGACGTCGTGATCAGCAATGCCGGCATCCTGCGCGATCGCATGCTGGTCAACATGAGCGAGGCGGAGTGGGACGCCGTCATCAAGGTGCACCTGAAAGGCACCTTCGCGCCGGCGCGACATGCCTGTGCCTACTGGCGCGATCGCGCCAAGGAGACCGGCGCGCCGGTCAACGCGCGACTGATCAACACCACGTCGGTATCCGGCATCTACGGCAACATCGGCCAGAGCAACTACGGCGCCGCCAAGGCCGGCATCGCGTCACTGACCGTCATCGCCGCGCGCGAAATGCGCCGCTATGGTGTCACGGTGAACTGCATCTCGCCGTCGGCGCACACCCGCATGACGG
The DNA here is from genome assembly GCF_007859315.1 of Reyranella sp. CPCC 100927. GTDB lineage: Bacteria > Pseudomonadota > Alphaproteobacteria > Reyranellales > Reyranellaceae > Vineibacter. The sequence continues at coordinate 611,717 of NZ_VOHA01000002.1, read as the reverse complement.
CCGACCTGCGGCAGTACACGCCGGAAGAGGTCGAGCGCCGCAACCCGCGCTGGGTGGCGCCGATCGCCGTGTGGCTGGCGAGCGAGGAGTCCGGCGATATCACCGGCCGCGTCTTCCAGGCCGGTAACGGCATCATCGCCGTCGCCGAGGGCTGGCATCGCGGCCCGACCATCGATGCCGTGGCTGACCCGGCGACGCTGGGCCCGATCGTCAAGGACATGGTCGCCCGCGCCCGCAAGAACGCCGGCATGAACGGGCTGGATCTGGATTAGTCAGCCCTCTCCACCCACGCAGTGGGGGGAGAGGGAGGGGCCCACGCGAAGCGTGGGAGGGTGAGGTGGGTGTTCGAACGGGTGCTTTTTCGGCCAAGAGATCACGTCCGGTCCAACACCCACCTCACCCTCCCATGCCTTCGGCATGGGCCCCTCCCTCTCCCCCCGCTCCCGCGGGCGGAGAGGGGGTTCTACGCGTCCCGGCTCCTGCCGCGCAGGCGGCGCATGCCGGCGAGCCAGCGGTCGTAGTCGGATGTCTTGCGCTGCAAGTATTCCAGTACCTGCGGGTGCGGCAGGATCAGGAACTTTTCCGCGTCCATGGTGCGCACCACGCAGTCGGCCAGCTCTTCAGGTTCGATGATGCCGTCGACGCTGGCCGAGCCGCCTTCGCGGCCCTGGATCATCGCCGTGCGTACGGCCTGCGGACACAGCACCGAGACTTTCACGCCGCGATCGCCATAGGTGATGGCCAGCCACTCGGCGAACGCCACGGCGGCGTGCTTGGTGACGGCATAGGTCGCCGACGGCAATGACGTCAGCAGCCCGGCGGCCGAGGCGGTGTTCACGATGTAGCCCGAGCCCCGTTCCGCCATCTTCTTGACGACGGTGCGGGCTGCGTAGACATGCGACATCACGTGCACCGACCAGTTCAGCGCCCAGTCGCCGTCAGACGAATCCTCGTCACCCTCGCGGACCAGGCCGGCGTTGGAGCAGAACACGTCGATCGGCCCGAAGCGTTCCTCGGCCCGCGTCGCCAGCGCCACGATGTCGACTTCCTTGCCGACGTCGCACGCCACCGCCAGTCCGCCGATCTCCTTGGCGAGCGCCCGCAGCGGTTCCTCGTGCAGGTCGGCCACCACGACGCCCTTGGCACCCTCCTGCGCGAAGCGCCGCGCCATCGCGGCGCCGATGCCACCGGCCGCACCGGTGACGACCGCGACCTTGCCTGCCAGTTTCATCGTTTCCTCCTTTTGCTCCTATGGAGCGGACATGCCAGATCATCGCTCGATGTGGTAGAGGCGTCAGGCCTGCCGATCGCACAGCGAGCCGGCCTGAGACAGAGGTGGCATGCTCATCATCTTCGACTGCGACGGTGTTCTGGTCGACACCGAACCGGTATCGAACCGCTGCTTTTCCGAGGCATTGAACCGCGAAGGGCTGGCATGGGACGTACCCGAGACCATGCGTCGCCTGCTCGGGCGCTCGCTGAAGAGCTGTATCGCCATCGCAGAAGCGGAACTCGGCCGGGCGCTACCGCCGGGCTTCGTCGACCGCCTGCAGGCCGACACCTTCGCCGCCTTCAAGCGCGAGCGCGTCGGCGCCGTGCCGGGCGTTGGGGCGGCCATCGATACACTGGAAGCGGCCGGGCATCGCACATGCGTCGCCTCGTCGGGTGATCTCGGCAAGATGCGCATCACGCTGGGCGGTGCTGGCCTGTGGGACCGTTTCGAGGGACGCATTTTCAGCGCCACCCAGGTCGAACGCGGCAAGCCGTTTCCCGACCTTTTTCTCCTCGCCGCTCGCGAGATGGGCACCACCCCTGATCTGTGCGTCGTCGTCGAGGATGCGGTTGCCGGCACGCAGGCGGCGGTCGCGGCCGGCATGCGCGTGCTCTGCTATGCCGGCGCACCCTACGCCGACCGTGACGGTCTGGTGACGGCCGGCGGACACCTGTTTGACGACATGCGGACGCTGCCGACGCTGATCGGATAAAAATTTGCTCTATATGCAAATCGCCTTGTGTATGGAGAGCCAACCGCTAGATTGGCCGCATGTCTGATGTAGCCGATCTCGCACGCTCGCTCGGCGAGCAGCTGCGCCAAGCGCGCCAGCGCCGTGGCCTGACGCTGGGTGATGTCGCGGCGCGCACGGAGCTGTCGGCCGCCTTCCTGTCGCGGTTGGAACGCGGCGAGGCCAACGCCTCGATCGCCAACCTGATCCGGCTGTCGACCACACTCGACGTCCCGATGGCGCAGCTCTTCGGCGAGGTGCGGCCGGCATCGCCGCCACCGACCCATGTCCTGATGCGGCGGGCGCGGTCGAATGCCGACTGGATCGCCAGTCCCAACGGCTATGCCTGGCGGCGGCTGGGGGGAGATCTGCACCAGCCGCTGCTGGATGCGTTCGAACTGGAATTTCCGCCGACGCGGCGGCGCGAGATCGCGCTGGTGGCGCATGAGGGCGAAGAATTCCTGTTGATCCTGTCGGGCCGCATCGAGTTTCAGATCGGCGCTGAGCGCATGGTGATGGAGGCCGGCGACTCCCTGCATTTCGACGCGTCGATTGCGCATCAGGGCCGCAATGCCGGTGAGACGCCGGCGCGCATGTTGATGGTGCACACCCGGTTGGGTGCCAGCGCGCAGGTGCCACCGATCTTTCTGGCGTTGGCCGGAACCGACGTGAAAGCCGTCAGAAGAGGAGGACGCTGATGAGCGACACCGCCAAACGCGAGCACGCGCCGGCCGTCGTCCGGCATGTCGATGATCTGGAGTGGGAGACGATCCGCTGGCCCGGCGAGACCGGCAAGATGCTGTTCCATCCGCGGCCGGAAAATCCGACCGAACCCAATGCCGGTCTGCTGCGGCTGGAGCCGGGGGCGTGGCATCCCTTGCACAAGCATGACTTCGCGCAGATCTGGTACGTGCTGGAAGGCGAATTCGAGGTTGCCGGGAAAACCTGGGGACCGGGCACCATGATCTGGCACGCCGACCCGCACTACGAGGACGAGCTGCACACCAAGAGCGGCGGCGTGATCCTGATCGTGCAATACCCCGGCCCGACCACCGGCGGCCGGCCGATCTACGACAAGCGCTTCAACATGGCCGAGCGCAAGACGGTGGCCGAAGAACGGACCGACGTCTGACCGACAGGGAGGCTGGTCGTCACAGACGGGCCACCCTATGTGGAAGCCACAGCATTGATGCAGAGGTTTCCATGACGGTGCTACAGGGCAAGACCGTTCTCGTGACGGGATCGACGGATGGTGTCGGGCGGCTTGTTGCGCGGCGCCTGGGCGACGCCGGTGCGCGCGTCCTGGTGCACGGCCGCAACCGGGAGCGCGGCGAACAGCTCGTCGGTGAGATCGCAGACGCTGGCGGTAGTGCCGAATTTCTCGCCGCCGATCTTGCCGCGCTGGCCGACGTTCGCCGTCTGGCCGAGGCGGTTGTCGGGCGAACGGACCAGCTGCATCCGCTGATCAACAACGCCGGCATCGGCACCGATGGCGCGGCCGGGCGACGCGAGGTCAGCGCCGACGGCCATGAGCTGCGTTTCGCCGTGAACTATCTCTCGGGTTTCCTGTTGGCCCGGTTGCTGTTGCCATTGCTGCGGCGCAGTGCGCCGGCACGCCTGATCAATGTCGCATCGGCAGGCCAGCAGGCGATCGATTTCGATGACGTGATGTTGAACCGGGCCTATGACGGCTGGCGTGCCTATCGCCAGAGCAAGCTGGCGCAGATCATGTTTACGGTCGACCTGGGCGACGAACTCGCCGGCTCCGGCGTCACGGCCAACTGCCTGCATCCCGCGACATTCATGGACACGACCATGGTACGCCGCAGCGGCATGCCGCCGTCGAGCACGGTCGAGGAGGGCGCCGAAGCGATCCTCAACCTCGCTCTGTCGCCGCAACTCGAGGGACGCGGCGGCCTCTATTTCAACGGGCTGCGGGAGACCCGCGCCGACGCCCAGGCCTATGATGCCCAAGCCCGCGCGCAACTGCGGCAACTCAGCCTGCGGCTGACAGGCCTGACCGAATCAGCTTCGGCCACCTGAACCGATGCTGTAGAGGAGGGCGGCCATGCCGACTCTCCTCATCTTCGACTGCGACGGCACGCTGATCGACAGCGAGCGCCTTTACAACCTCGCCTGGGCGGATGCGCTCACGCACTATGGGCTCGCGTGGTCGGTGGACGAGTGCGCGCGCCGGTTCAACGGACGGCCATGGCCGGACGCCTGCGCCATTGTCGCGGCGGCACTGGGTCGCCCGCTGCCCGACGATTTTCAGGACAGCATCTTCGCTGCCAGCGACCGCTGGTTCGAGCGGGAGGGACTGCAGCCGATCGCCGGCGTCGCCGATGCGCTGGCCCGGCTGCCGCAGGCCAAGTGCGTGGCGTCTTCAGGGCTCTACGAGCACGTGCGCGACAACCTGGCGCTCACCGGCCTGCTCGACTTTTTCGGCGTCGAGCGCATCTTCACGGCATCGATGGTGTCGCGCGGCAAGCCGGCGCCCGATGTCTTCCTTCATGCCGCCGAGGTCATGGGTGCAGCGCCGCAAGAGTGCATCGTGATCGAGGATTCGGTGCCCGGCGTGATGGCCGGCCGTGCCGCCGGCATGCGGGTGCTCGGCTATGGCGGCAACCCCCAGGATCGGGCGGCGTTATTCGACGCCGGTGCCGAGGTTTTCGACGACATGCGCAGGTTGCCGGACCTGGTCGGCGCATGAGGGCCGGCCCTGACAACCGCTAGGCCGCGACCCCATATCATGACAAGTTAGCGACATCGCCGTTCCAGGAAACCAGACCATGGCCAAAGCCCTGTCCTATATCGCCCTGATTTTCGCCGGGCTGTGCATGCTGGGCGCGCTGGGCTCGATCTTCGTCGGCATGATGCGGGCGGGCCAGGGTACGGTCGAAGGTGCCCGCCGCAGCAATCAGGTGATGTGGTGGCGGGTGCGTTTTCAGATCGCTGCCGTCGTGCTGATCATCGTCTGGTATTTCCTCAAGAACGCTTGAGGCCGGCAGGAGACAGTCATGGTTCAACTCACCCGCATCTACACGCGCGGCGGCGACAAGGGAAAGACGTCGCTGGGCAATGGCGAGCGCGTAGAGAAGCATGACCAGCGGGTGGCCGCCTACGGTGCGGTGGACGAGGCCAATGCCACCATCGGGCTGGCGCGCCTGCACACGACCGGTGATGATGACGCCATGCTGGCGCGCATCCAGAACGATCTGTTCGACCTGGGTGCCGATCTCTGCACCCCCGAAGCCGAAGGCAACACGCGCGAGCGGCTGCGCATCGTGGCAAGCCAGGTCGAAAGGCTGGAGCGCGAGATCGACGCCATGAATGCCGACCTGGCGCCGCTCAAATCCTTCATCCTGCCGGGCGGCACGCCGGCGGCGACCTATCTGCATCTGGCCCGCACGGTGGCGCGTCGCGCCGAGCGCGAAATGACGGCGCTGGCGCAACGCGAGACGGTCAACCAGGAGGCGCTGCGTTACATCAACCGGGTGTCGGATCATCTGTTCGTCATGGCGCGCCACCTCAATGACAAGGGCGCCCGCGATGTGCTGTGGTCGCCCGGGGCGACACGCTGAATTGCCAGGAGAATGCACGAACTGCCTTGGCGGCAGTGCGGCATGTCCGGCCTGCGGAACGATCCAGATAGGCCAGTCGATTGTAATTTCTAGGCTTTTTACGCTCCGCCATAATATTGTGCAGCGCGGCATCGGCTTGACAGGTTTAGGTCAGCGGCCTAGGACGGAGCGCCTTTAAACGATCATCGGGGGCGAAAACCCAATGAAAGTGCTGGTCGCCGTAAAGCGTGTGATCGACTACAACGTCAAGATCCGCGTGAAGGCCGACAAAACGGGCGTCGAGACGGCGAACGTCAAGATGTCGATGAATCCCTTCGACGAAATCGCGGTGGAAGAAGCCGTGCGGCTCAAGGAGCAGGGCAAGGCGACGGAAGTCATCGCCTTCAGCGCCGGTCCGCAACAGTGCCAGGAGACGATCCGCACGGCGCTGGCCATGGGCGCCGACCGCGGCGTGCACGTCAACACCGACGCCGAGCTGCAGCCGCTGGCGGTGGCCAAGCTGCTCAAGGCTGTGGCCGACAAGGAACAGCCGGGCCTGATCATCGTTGGCAAGCAGGCGATCGACGACGACAGCAACCAGACCGGCCAGATGCTGGCGGCGCTGCTGGGCTGGTCGCAGGGCACCTTCGCCAACAAGCTGGCGATCGCCGACGGCTCGGCCGAGCTCAAGCGCGAGATCGACGGCGGCCTGGAGAACGTGAAGCTGAAGCTGCCGGCGGTGATCACCACCGATCTGCGGCTGAACGAGCCGCGTTACGCTTCGCTGCCCAACATCATGAAGGCCAAGAAGAAGCCGATCGATGCGCAGACGCCCGAGTCGCTGGGTGTCGACGTGGCGCCGCGGCTGAAGACGCTGAAGGTCGAGGAGCCGCCGGGCCGCAAGGCCGGCATCAAGGTCAAGACCGTGGCCGAGCTGATCGACAAGCTGAAGAACGAAGCGGGAGTGCTGTGAGATGAGCGTGCTCGTTGTCGCTGCGCATGACGGCAAGGCCGTTCGCGCCAACGTCGCCAACGCCGTCACGGCTGCGTCCCAGCTGGGTGGTGATGTCCACGTGCTGGTGGCCGGCTCGAACGCGGCCGAGGCCGCCAAGTCGGCCGCCGCGATCCAGGGCGTCGCCAAGGTGCTGCAGGCCGAGGACGCGGCGTATGCCAACTGGGTGGCCGAGGACATCGCGCCGCTGGTGGTGAAGCTGGCGCCGAACTACAGCCACGTCGTGGCCGCCGCCGATACGGTCGGCAAGAACATCATGCCGCGCGTCGCCGCCCTGCTGGACGTCGCGCAGGTCTCCGAGGCGATTGCGATCGTCTCCCCCGACACGTTCGTGCGGCCGATCTACGCCGGCAACGCCATGGCAACCGTGCAGTCGGCCGACAAGATCAAGGTGCTGACGGTCCGCCCCACCAACTTCAAGGCGGCGGCGGGCGGCGGCTCGGCCGCCATCGAGCAGGTCGCCGGCGCCGGCGCCAGCGGTCTTTCCAGCTATGTCGGTGCCGAGGTCTCCAAGTCGGAGCGCCCGGAGCTGACCAGCGCCAAGATCGTGGTGTCGGGCGGTCGCGGCCTGGCCTCGGGCGAGAACTTCAAGATGCTCGAGGCGCTGGCCGACAAGCTGGGCGCCGGGCTGGGCGCCAGCCGCGCCGCCGTCGACGCCGGCTACGTGCCCAACGACTACCAGGTTGGCCAGACCGGCAAGGTCGTGGCGCCTGATCTCTATATTGCCGTCGGCATCTCGGGTGCGATTCAGCATCTGGCCGGGATGAAGGACAGCAAGACCATCGTCGCCATCAACAAGGACGAGGAAGCACCGATCTTCCAGGTTGCCGACTATGGTCTTGTCGGTGACCTGTTCCAGATCGTGCCCGAGTTGACAGCGGCGATCGAAAAGAAATGATACCCGCACGGCGTCGGCCTGTGGGGCGGCCGGCGATACCGGCATTATCGGGGGATTGACGATGATCCAGCGGATCGGCGTGATCGGCGCCGGCCAAATGGGCGGTGGCATTGCGCACGTCTGTGCCCTGAAGGGCTTCAACGTGAAGATCGTTGATGTCGATCAGGCGCATGTCGAGAAGGGCATGGAGACCATCACCGGCAACATGGACCGGCAGATCGGTCGGGGCATGATCAAGCCGGAGGAGCGGGACGCCGCCATGCGCCGGATCGAGACCGGCGTCGACTACAAGATCTTCGAGGATTGCGACCTCGTGATCGAGGCCGCCGTCGAGAACGAGCAGATCAAGCGCGAGATCTTCAAGAAGCTCTGCCCGATGTTGCCGGCGGCTACCCTGATCGCGACCAATACGTCGTCGATCTCGGTGACGCGCCTGGCGTCGGTGACCGACCGGCCCGGGCGGTTCATGGGCATGCACTTCATGAACCCGGTGCCGCTGATGCAGCTGGTCGAGCTCATCCGCGGCATCGCCACCGAGGAAGAGACGTTCCGCACGATCCGCGACCTGACGATCAAGCTCGGCAAGGTGCCGGCGAACGCCGAGGATTTCCCGGCGTTCATCGTCAACCGCATCCTGCTGCCGATGATCAACGAGGCGGTCTACGCGCTCTATGAAGGCGTCGGCAATGTCGAGTCGATCGACACCGCGATGCGGCTGGGCGCCAACCATCCGATGGGCCCCTTGCAGCTGGCCGACTTCATCGGGTTGGATACCTGCCTGTCGGTGATGCAGGTCCTCTACGAGGGCCTGGCCGATTCGAAATATCGTCCCTGCCCGCTGCTGGTGAAATACGTCGAGGCCGGCTGGGTCGGCCGCAAGGCAGGCCGCGGTTTCTACGACTACTCGGGCGAACGCCCGATGCCGACACGGTAATATTTTCCTTCCCCACTTAGTGGGGAAGGTGGCCAAAGGCCGGATGGGGAGCCGACGTGGTCTCTGTTACCGAGATCGCGTCGGCTCCCCTCCGCCCCTTCGGGACACCTCCCCACTGCGTGGGGAGGATCAACTGCCACCACCCATTACATGCCGCACCAGGGCTTCGGCCTCGGGCGTGTCCCATTCGGCGTCACCCTGCAGGCGGCCGACTTCGCGGCCCTGGGCGTCGATCAGCACGGTCGTCGGCAGCACCGCGATGTTGAGGCCGCTGTAGGACTTCTTCTGCGTGTCGAAGAAGACCTGCAGATGGTCCAGGTTGCGGCTGCGGATGAAGGGTTCGACCTTGGGCCGCGACGGTCCGTCCAGCGACAGCGCCACGACCACGAACTTCTCGTTGCCGATCTTGGCGGCCAACCGGTCCAGGCTGGGCATCTCCTTGACGCAAGGAATGCACCAGGTCGCCCAGAAGTTCAGCAACACGACCTTGCCCTTGAAGGCATCGAGGGTCGCATCGGCGTCAGCCTTGTCCTTGAACGCGATCGGGGGCGCCGGCTTGCGCTCGGCCTGGAGTTCGAACTTGCTCATCGCGCCGGCCAGTGGCGGCTTGCTGTCCTGGGCCACGGCCGGCAGGGCCAGAGGCAGTGCCAGAAGAAGCGCGCTCAGGATCTGCACGAGATGCGAGAAATGCGATGAAAGCTGTGCCATAACCGCGATCCTACGATTTTCGATTGCTGGCGTCATGACAGTGAACAGGAAAGTGAAGTCAAACCGCGGGCGCCGTTCTGTCGCACCGTCGGCGGGCAGTGCGAACGGCAGCGGTGCATCCAATGCCATGTGGGGCGGCCGGTTCGCGCTGGGGCCGGCGGAGATCATGGAGCGGATCAATGCGTCGATCGGCTTCGATCAGCGCATGTACCGCCAGGACATCAGGGGCTCGATCGCGCACTGCCAGATGCTGGTGAAGCAGGGCATCATCTCGGCTGCCGACGGGCGCAAGATCGTCACCGGCCTGCGCCGCATCGAGGAGGAGATCGAAGCCGGCGGGTTTGCCTTCTCCACGCGCCTCGAGGACATCCACATGAATGTCGAAGGGCGACTGACGCAGCTCATCGGCGATGCTGCCGGCCGCCTGCACACCGCGCGGTCGCGCAACGACCAGGTCGCGCTCGACGTGCGGCTGTGGGTGCGCGATGCCGTCGATCGCGTCGAGGCGTTGCTGCATGACCTGCAGGCGGCGCTGATCGATCGCGCCGAAGAGTACGCGGCCACCATCATGCCGGGCTTCACGCACCTGCAGACGGCACAGCCGGTGACGTTCGGCCACCATCTGCTGGCCTATGTCGAGATGTTCGGTCGCGATCGCAGCCGCTTCGCCGATTGCCGCAAGCGGATGAACGAGAGCCCGCTGGGTGCCGCGGCCTTGGCCGGATCGCCGCATGCCATCGACCGCCACATGACTGCCAAGGCACTCGACTTCGACCGTCCGATGGCCAATTCGCTCGATGCGGTGGCCGATCGCGACTACGCGCTGGAATTCATGGCGGCGGCGACGATCTGCGCCGTGCACATCTCGCGCCTGGCCGAGGAGATCGTGATCTGGTGCAGCGCGCCGTTCCGCTTCATCGCGCTGTCCGACGCCTTCACGACCGGCAGCTCGATCATGCCGCAGAAGCGCAACCCCGACGCAGCCGAACTGGCGCGCGCCAAGAGCGGCCGCATCCTGGGCGACTTCACGGCGCTGGCGATGGTGATGAAAGGCCTGCCGTTGACCTACGGCAAGGACATGCAGGAAGACAAGGAGCCAATCTTCGACGCTGCCGACTCGCTGGAGCTGGGCCTCGCCGCCACGACCGGCATGGTGCGCGATCTGAAGGCCAACACCGAGCGCATGCATGCCGTTGCCTCGGCCGACTATTCGACGGCCACGGATCTCGCCGACTGGCTGGTGCGCAGCCTGGGGCTGCCGTTCCGCCAGGCACACCATGCCACCGGCAAGCTGGTGGCGCTGGCCGTCACCAAGGGCGTCGATCTCGGTGCGCTGTCGCTCGATGACATGCGTGCCGTCGAGCCGAAGATCACCAAGGACGTCTATCGCGCATTGACCGTGGAAGCGTCGGTGGCAGCGCGGTCCGTCTTCGGCGGTACGGCGCCCAAGAATGTGAAGAAGGCGGTCGCCGCGGCTCGGCGACGCTTTGCCGCCAAGACCGCAGGGAAGGGTTAGGCACAGATGGCTCCCAACAGACGTCTGCTTCTGAGTGCGCTGCTGCTGCTGCTGCTGCCGGCGTTGGCGGCCTGCGGCAAGAGAGGCGAACCGGACCGGCCCAGCGGCCACAAAACGCCCGAGCGAACGTATCCCAAGCCCGACCCCGTGCCGTGGCAGACGACACCGCAATCGAAGACACCATAGGCTTCGTTCACCATGGACTCCTTCGTCTACCAGGGCGGCGAGATGGTCGCCGAGTCGGTGCCGCTGGCGCGGATCGCCCGCGATGTCGGTACACCCGTCTACGTTTATTCGCTGGCGGCGTTGCGTGCGAACTACCAGGCCTTCGCGACGTCGATGCGCGGCCTCGATGCCGAGTTGCACTACGCGGTGAAAGCCAACAGCAACCTGGCCGTGATCCGCGCCTTCGCCGCCCAGGGCGCCGGCGCCGATATTGTCTCGATCGGCGAGATGCGGCGCGCGCTGGCCGCCGGTGTCGCGGCATCGAACATCGTCTTCTCCGGCGTCGGCAAGAAGGAAGTTGAGCTGCGCCAGGCGCTGGAGGCGGGCGTCCGCCAGATCAACGTCGAGAGCAGCGCCGAGCTCGATACGCTCGATGCCGTGGCCAAAAGCCTGGGTCGGGTGGTGGACATCGCCATCCGGGTCAACCCGGATGTCGATGCCAAGACCCACGCCAAGATCACGACCGGCCGCAAGGGGAACAAGTTCGGCATCGACATCGATCTCGCGCGCGATGCCTATGCCCATGCCGCGTCAAAAAAGAATCTACGGCCGATCGGCGTTGCCATGCATATCGGCTCGCAGATCCTCTCGCTGGAACCCTATCGCGACTCGATCCGCAAGCTGCGCGGCCTGGTCGGCGAGCTGCGCACCGATGGCCACGATATCCAGCGCCTCGATCTCGGCGGTGGCTACGGCATCGTCTATCGCGATCAGTCCAACGAGCGGCCGTTTGCCGTCGGCGACTATATGGAAATGGTACGCGAGGAGACAGCGGGCTTGGGCTGCGCGCTGAGCTTCGAACCTGGCCGCTCTCTGGTCGGCAATGCCGGCGTGCTGCTGGGCGAGGTCATCCTGGTGAAGCCGGGCACGGCCCGCACGTTCGTTATCATCGATGCGGCGATGAACGACCTGATCCGCCCGACGCTCTACGAAGCGTGGCACGACATCGTGCCGTCCCACGAGCCGGCGGCGGGTGCGACCCTGGCGGCAACAGATATCGTCGGTCCGATCTGCGAGTCGGGTGACTATCTGGCCCAGAACCGGCCGATGCCGCCGCTGGCGGCCGGCGACGTCGTCGTGGTGAAGTCGGCCGGCGCCTACGGCGCGGTGATGTCCTCGACCTACAACACCCGGCCGCTGGTGCCGGAGGTGCTGGTCGACGGCGATCGCTACGAGGTCATCCGGCCGCGCCAATCGCTCGATGACCTGCTCGCGGCCGATCGCGTTCCCGAGTGGCTGTAGCGGGCTGCGAAACTGTAGCCCCGGAGCATTTGACTTCCGCTTGTGCGCACAGGACGCTGACAGCGACACACGGGCGCGGGGGCAGCGATGCGGTTGGCGGGAAAAATCGGGATTGTGACGGCGGCGGCATCCGGCATGGGCCGGGCCGGTGCGCTGCGTTTTGCCCGCGAGGGTGCCGCCGTTGCCGTTGTCGACGTCGATGCCGACAAGGCCCAGGCCGTGATGCAGGAGATCGTGAGCGCCGGTGGCAAGGCCGTGGCGTTGGCGGGCGACTTGCGCCGTGACGCGTTCGCGCGCGAGATCGTGGCGCGCACTGTCGACGCTTTCGGCGGCCTGGACTTCGTGTGGAACCATGTCGGCCACCCCGGGCCAGCGGCGGTCGAGGGCGTCGACATGGCCGAGTTCGAGCGCGCGGTGGACCTCAACATCCGTACCGTGCTGGTCACGACGGACGCGGCCATTCCCGAGCTGCGCCGCCGCGGCAGTGGCGCGCTGCTCTTCACCGCCTCGCAGTCGGGCATTCAGGGCTCGGCCTACAGCCCCGTCTATTCGGCCATGAAGTTTGGTGTTGTCGGCTTCGTGCGCGCGCTGGCCAAGCGTCTGGCGCGTGAGAAGATCCGCGTCAACGTCGTCTGCCCGGGCATGGTCGACACACCGATGCTGCGTGTCTTCGTCTCGCGTCCGGACAGCGCCGGCCCACGGCCCAACGATATCGAGGCGCTGGTCCAACAGAGCACCGCGCTCAATCCCTCCGGCCGCGCCGCGCAGCCGGAGGAGATCGCCAACGCCGCGCTGTTCCTGTTGTCGGACGAAGCGTCGTTCATCACCGGCGTGGCCTTGCCCGTCGACGGCGGCGCCACCGCCTGACAGGCCTTCGACAATCGCATACCTGACAAGGCTTGCCGCACGCGCGGCAAGCCGCTACGTTTTCGCTCAACGGCCTGGGGTGTCGCGCTTGCGCGACTGAGAGCACACCCATCGAACCTGTCTGGGTCATGCCAGCGGAGGGAGCAGCCGATGAGCGCAACCATTGCGCCGTCCGTGCGTCTGAAAGTCATCATCGTTGGTGCCGGAGTCATCGGCTTGGCCATCGGCTGGCGTCTGGCCCAGGCCGGCGCCGACGTGACGCTCTACGACAAGGACAGAGCCGGCGCCGGCGCCAGTCATGCGGCGGCGGGCATGCTCGCCGCCTGCATCGAGGCCGAGCCCGGCGAAAGCCACTTGCTGGCGCTCGGACGCGCCAGCCAGGCGCTGTGGCCGGCCTTCGCTGCCGAGCTGGAGCAGGCGACAGGTTTGGTTATCGACCGCCGCTGTGACGGCACGATCGTCGCCGCTCTCACCGAGGACGACCGGGCGCGCCTGCAACACCAGCTCGCGTTTCAGCACACCCTGAACCTGCCGGTGGCGTGGCTGTCGGCGGCCGAGGTCCGGCGGCGCGAGCCGCACCTGGCGTCCGGTGTCATTGGCGCCCTGTGGAGCCCGGAGGACCATCAGGTCGACAATCGCCGGTTGGCCGCCGCATTGCAGGTGGCGGCGCGCCAGGCCGGTGCAACGCTGCTTGAGCAGACCGCGGTCGAGCACATCGTCCACGACGGGGCGCGCGTGCAAGGCGTGATGGTCGGCGGTGCGTTGCAAGAGGCCGACGTGGTGATTCTCGCCGCTGGCGCCTGGTCGCGCGGCGTGCCGCTGGTGCCACCGGCGGCGCGCCTGCCGGTGCGTCCGGTCAAAGGGCAGATGCTGGCGCTGCGCATGGATCCCGCGGCGCCGATCCTGCGTCATGTCTTGCGCGTGCCGGATGTCTATCTCGTGCCGCGCCACGACGGCCGGCTCATCATCGGCGCCACGGTCGAAGAGAAGGGGTTCGACCGCACCATCACCGCCGGCGGCATGCTGTCGCTGATCGAGGCCGCGTGGCGGGCCATTCCCGCGATCGAGGACCTGGCGATCGAGGAGACCTGGGTCGGCTTCAGGCCCGGCAGCCGCGACGACACGCCGATCCTCGGATCCGGCCCGGTGGACGGCCTCGTCTACGCCACCGGCCACTATCGCAACGGCATCCTGCTGACGCCGGTCACGGCGCGTGCCATCGCCGACCTGGTGCTGCACGGCACCGTCGATCCGTTGATCCAACCTCTGAGCGCGGCGCGGTTTCAGCGACAGGCTGCCGCGGCATAGGAGCGTGCCATCGTGAACAGCGAAATCCGCATCAACGGCAGAAGCGAACCGCTGGTCCACGCCACGGTCGCCGATCTCGTCGCCGGCAAGGGCGTGGAACCGCAAGGCCGCGGCGTTGCCGTCGCCGTCAACGGACAGATCGTGCCGCGCACGGCGTGGCCCGACACCCGGCTGGCGCCGGGCGATGCCGTGGAAATCGTGCGCGCACTGAAAGGTGGTTGACCATGCTCGATACGCCTGCCGGATCCACCGATCCCCTGATCATCGCCGGCCGCACGTTTTCCTCGCGGCTGTTCGTCGGCACCGCCGGCTATCCCAATCAGCAGGTGATGCTCGACGCGATCGCCGCCAGCGGCACCCAGCTGGTGACGGCATCGATCCGGCGCATCAGCCTGGACGGCTACGAGGAGAGCCTCGTCGATCTGCTGGGTGATCGTGTGCACTTCCTGCCCAACACGGCCGGATGCCAGACCGCCCGCGATGCCGTGCTGACGGCCGAACTGGCGCGTGAGGCGCTGGAGACGAACTGGATCAAGTTGGAAGTGATCGGCGACCGCGAACTGCTCTACCCCAACGTCGAGGAGCTGCTGCGCGCGACCGAGGAACTGGTCGGCAAGGGGTTCGTCGTACTGCCCTATTGCAACGACGATCCGGTGACCTGCCGCAAGCTCGCCGACAGCGGCGCCGCCACCGTGATGCCGCTGGGCGCGCCCATCGGCTCGGGGCTGGGCATCTGCAACCCGCATCTCATCGAACTGATCTGCGCGCGCAGCCCGGTGCCTGTCGTACTTGATGCCGGCATCGGTACGGCATCCGACGCGGCGTTGGCCATGGAGCTGGGCTGCTCCGCCGTGCTGGCCAACACCGCGATTTCCAAGGCGCATGATCCCGTGCGCATGGCCGCCGCCATGCGCCACGCCGTCGATGCGGGACGCCTCGCGAGCCGATCAGGGCGTGTGCCCAAGCGGCGCTACGCGCAGCCGTCCAGCCCGCAACTGGGGTTGATCGGCACGTGAGGGTGTTGTCGTCTATGGTGTCGCTGTTGCAGCGACGCCATAGACGGGGGTCACATGTCGATGACCGACCAGGACGACGATATTCTTGCCAGCATCACCGATGCGGTCGCCGAGAACGGCCGGCGTTATGAGCGCATTGCGAACCTCACCTGGCCCAAGGGCGTTCAGATTGCGGTCAACTTTACGGCCGATTTCGATGCCATGTTGCTGCGGCGACTGCTCAATGAGCCGCCCATGCAGCTGGCCAAAGGTGAATTCGGCGGCCGGGTCGGCATCTGGCGCCTGATCGCGTTGTTCGACAGCCAGCAGGTGAAGGCGACGATCTTCACGCCGGGCCGTATCTGCGAACTCTATCCCCGCGCCGTGCGCGCCGCGGCGGCCAGCGGCCACGAGATTGCCGACCACATGTGGGAGCATCGGGTGCCGGACGAGCCGGTGCTGGAAGCGAACCATCTGCGCCGCGCCACGGCGGCGCTGGAGCGGACCTCCGGCCGGCGACCGGTCGGCACCCGCAGCTGGCATCGCCACGATGCGCTGATCCGCGAGGGCTACATCTACAACTCGCACGGTTCGGCCGATCACCTGCCGCACTACGAATACGACAAGGACGGCCGGAACGGTCTGCTGAACCTGCCGTTCCACTACGCCATCGATGACGCGATGTTCTACAGCTTCGCGTGGCTGGGCAGCGGCAATGCCGCCCAGCGCATCACCGACACCGATCGCGTGATGGATCTCTGGTGGCAGGCCTTCGAGCAGCAGTACGCCCAGGGCGGCTATCTCAACATCTGCCTGCACCCGTTCGTGTCCGGGCGTGCGCTGCGGATCGCTGCGCTCGAAAAGCTCATTCAGCGCATGAAGGCGTTCCCGGGAGTCTGGTTTGCGACCTGCGAAGACGTCGCGCGCCATTGCCTTGCGGCATTTCCGGCGCATCGCGTGGCCGCCTGAGCGGGAGAACAATCATGCCGTGGAAGGAACGCTACACGATTTCGGACGAGGTCGGGCTCGCCGATGCGGACATCGCCTGGCCCGAGGGACGACGCTGTTGTGCGACGGTGACGGTGAGCCTTGCGCCGGTGTCGGGACCGCAGGGGTTGACGGCCGCCGATATGCGGACGCCGGCGGCTTATTTCGCTGCCCAGGGCGGTCTCGACGCGTTGCTACGGCTGTTCGACAAGCATCACGTGCGCGCGACCTTCGCCGTTCCCGGCGTGCTGGCACCGGCTTATCGGGACCGCTTGCGGGCGTTGGCGGCGAGCGGCCACGAGATCGCGGCGCTCGGCTTCCGCCACGAAGACGTGTCCACGCTCGAGAGAGACGAAGAGAAGGCGCGCCTGTCGCGTACCACGGCGCTGATCGCCGAGGCGACAGGCGTCAAGCCGGTCGGCTGGTTCGCCCTGCCGCGACAGAGTGATCCCTTTGCCGGCGGCACCGTCAGCCCGCATACGGTCGATCTGCTGATCGATGCCGGTTATGCGTATCTGGGCAATGGGCTTGCCGACGACGTTCCGCACTGGTGGGTCAGCCATTTCGCGACCCGGCGGGCGTTGCTGACCCTGCCGTACTACTATCATTTCGACGACCAGTTCTTTCTGCTCTTTCCGTCAAAAGGAACCGGGCTGGAGCACGCCGACAGCCTGTATCGCAACTGGCGCGCGGAGTTCGCCGCCCAGTACCGTCGAGGCCGGCAGTTCCACATGGTTCTGCATCCGCAGCACAGCGGCTGGGCGCATCGCGCCCACCTTCTCGATGCGTTCCTGCACGACATGCGAACTCATCCCGGCCTGTGGAATCCGACCGGCGGCGAACTCGCCCACCACTGGTCGCGCACCTATCCGGCGGAGCAGTACCTCAAGCTGGAGCCGAGTATCTGGCAGGATCACGAAGGCAGCTTGAGCTGATCAGCGCCGCGGGTCGTCCGCTGTCGATGCTTCATTGCCGTCCTTCGAGGTTATGAACATCAGCGCCACGTTGGGGCGTGGCATCTGCCGGTGCCATAGCCCGCCGGGAACGATGAACGTCGAGCCGGCGCGCACGGTGGTCTCGACGGCGGCGGTGTCCGTCAGCACGGTGACGTCCACCGCGCCTTCGAGGACGTGGAGCAGTTCGTCATCGGGGTGGCGCTCCCATGGTGTTTCCCCGGCGAAACGTACGACGCCGACCATGCATTGATTGAACGACGCGATCACCCGCATGGCGTCGATGGCATCGGCTTCGGTCGTGGCCGCCGTGATGTTCAGTTCCGGCAGGTCTTTCAGCACAGCCGGGATGTTGTGGGGCTCCATGCCGCTCCTCCGCATTGATCCAGGCAGGCAGACTGCTCGGATCCGGCGGCGGCGTCTTGGACGAATTTCAGCGGCGGTTCAGACGCTGGCCACACCGTGATGGTCGGGCAGGCGATGGCGCAGGAATTCGCCCGGTGTGCTGCCGGTGAAGCGGCGGAAGTCCCGGTTGAAGTGCGCCTGGTCGTAATAGCCGCCGTCGAGTGCGAGGCCGGCCCAGTCCGGGTGATCCGTCGTCTCAAGCCGGCGCAGGATGCGATTGAGCCGCAGGATGCGCGCCACCTTCTTGGGTGACAGGCCGATCTGCCGATGGAAGCCGCCGATCAGGTGCTGGCGGCTGCAACCCAGCGCCTCGGTCAGGGTGCCGATGCCGACACGTCCGTCCGTCCGGTGCAGTTCGGCCCATGCCCAGGCGATATCCGGCATGGTGGCAGGTCCCAGGGCAATGCGGGTGGCAATCATGCGGTCGAGCAGCGCAAACCGGGTTGCCCAATCGCCCGCCTCATACAGGGCCGCCCGAAGCTGGCGTGCCGAGGTGCCCAGGACATCTTCCAGTTCGATGATCCGATGCGTCAGGAGGTTCATCGGGCAGCCCAGGAAACGGAATGCGCCAATGGGCGTCAGGTCAACCTGCACACAGTGGGAATCGCCAGTCGATTCAGTGAGAACCGGGGTTTCGTGCATGCCGGCGATAAAGCCGTGGCGCGGCTCGGTCGTCACATCCGGCCGCAGGCTGTCGGTCAGCCGGAAGACGGGGCCGAAATTGACGATCAGGGTCACGTGGCCGGTCGGCGCCTTGCGCCGTCGGTGAACCCGCATCTCGGAGTCGGTGTAGCCCCAGTAGCCGACGACGTCAGTGGCCAGCGCCGGGTTGGGCGTACCAAGGGCGATCTGCCAGCAGCCGCGATCGGACCGGTGCTGAATGACCTGTGGCGACCGGCGGGTGGGCGATTCCATGATCCGTGTGGGCAAGGCGGCCTCCGCCTCTTCAGCCGGCGGCAACCTTAGCCGGGAAAGGGGCGTTATTTGAACAGGTTATGCACTGTCCGGAAATTGAACGCGGGCGGCTGGCTGCCCTGGTCGTCACCATATACACTCAGTCCAGCGTGTCGGTGCCATCGAAGTGCCATGGTTCGGCGGCCCAATCGTACGATGTATGTGCGTGGCTGGAGCCGTGTTGGGCTCCCGGCCGGAAACTGGTAGGAGCGGGAGACCCGCATGTCGGTCGAGCCCTCGTCCTGGGAAGAGCCGCGCGGCGTACGCCGCAAGGTCGCGCTGGCGCGTTCGAGCCTGGCGTGGGAAGCCCTGTGGCCGCGTCTGGTGCCGGTCATCGGCGTCATCGGTCTTTTCCTTGCCGCAGCCCATCTCGACCTGTTCGCCGGCCTGGAGCCGTGGACGCATACGGCCATCCTGGTTGTGCTGGGCCTGGCCTTGGTCGGCGGTCTGTGGTGGTTGTTCCGCGGCTTCCGCTGGCCCGGACGCGAGAATGCAGCGCGCCGGCTGGAAACCGACAGCGGCGTTCCGCACCGGCCGCTGGTCGCGCTGTCCGATTCGCTGGCGATCGGCAAGAACGACCCGTTCGCCGCCGCCCTCTGGGAGGCACACCGCAAGCGTGAGGCCGAACGGCTGGCCGCCCTGCGCAACAGCCCGCCACGTCCTGGCGTGCCGGCGCTCGACCTGCGTGCGTTCCGCCTGGTCCCGTTGTTGTTGCTGGTCGTCGCCGTGGTCGTCGCCGGTGGCTGGCGCAGCGATCGCATCGCCGCGGCCTTCTCGCCGGCGTTCCCGCCGCCGCCGCCACTGGTGGTCGAGCTTTGGGTGTCGCCGCCGGCCTATACCCGCAAGCCGCCGATCTATCTCGAAACCAAGGAAGCGGTCGACGACAAGCAGCCCGTCAAGGTGCTGCGCGTGCCGGCGGGTTCCAAGATCGCCGGCTTTGTCGACAACGTGCCGGGCAGTCGGGCGCCGATCCTGATGATCGACGATCGCGAAGTTCCCTTCACGTCGGTGTCGGGCGCGAAGTACCAGGTCGAAGCGCAGCTCGATCGCGGCGAGAAGCTCGCGGTGATGGTGCGCGGGCGCGAGCGCGCCACGTGGGTCGTGAAGCTGCAGGCCGATCTGGCGCCGACGGTCGAATTCACGCGCGACCCGGCCGCCACCGAGCGGCGCGAAACGCGCATCGACTACATCGCCGGCGACGACTTCGGCGTGGCGAGCATTTCGGCCCGCATGCGCCTGCACGGCAGCGCGCTCACCGGCTTCGTCAGCGACGAAGATCCGCAATGGGTGGCCATCGACCTGCCGTTGGCCGGTACCGGCCGCACCCGCATCGAGGATTTCGTCCGCCAGGATCTGACACCACATCCATGGGCCGGGTTGCCCGTGATGATGGAGCTGATTGCGACCGACGCCGCAGGCCAGCAGGGCCACAGCAAGGCGGTGCAGTTCACCCTGCCGGAACGGCGCTTCTCGCATCCCGTGGCGCGCCGTATCATCGCGCTGCGCAAGGGTTTGTCGCAGGATCCGCAGGGCAACCGCGTGCCGACGGCGCAGGGGCTGCTGGTGCTGAATTCGCGGCCGAACGACTACAAGGGCGATCCGGTAGTGCACCTGGGTCTGCGCACGGCGGCCGCGCGACTGGCATCGGACAAGACCGGCGGCACGATCCCCCAGGTACAGCAGCTGATGTGGGACCTGGCCGTGCGGTTGGAGACCGACGACCTGACCGACGCCCAGCGTGAGTTCCGTGATGCCCAGCGCGAACTGAAGGACGCACTGGATCGCGGCGCGCCCGATCCGGAGATCGAGAAGCTGATCCAGCAGCTGCGCGAGGCGATGGATCGCATGATGCGCGAATTCGCCGAGCGCATGAAGGATCCGGCCGAGCGCGAGAAGGCCGAGCGCGAAGCGCAGGAGATGGATCCCGACCAGATGATGAATTCGGAGGACCTGCAGTCGATGATGGACCGGGCGCGCGACATGGCGCGCAACGGCCAGCGCGACGAGGCCAAGCGCATGCTGGAGCAGATGCTGAAGGACATGGAGAACATGAAGCCCATGCTCTCCGATCGGCAGCCGGGCCAGCAGGGGCAGCAGGGCCAGCAGCAGCAGGGCCGCCAGATGATGAACGAAATGGATCAGATGGCGCGCCAGCAGAACAAGTTGCTGGGCGAGTCCGAGCGCCAACAGCGTGGCCAGCAGGGCCAGCGCGGTGACCAGCAGCAGCAAGGCCGCCAGCAAGGACAACAAGGCCAGCAGGGTCAGCAAGGCCAGCAGGGCCAGCAGGGTCAACAAGGCCAGCAGCAGGGCCAGCGCGGGCAGGGCCGGCAGCCCGGCCAGGGCACGTCGCCGGGCGACCAGCTCGGTGGTCAGCAGGAGGCCCTGCGTCGTCGGCTGGGCGATTTCATGGGCCGCTTCGGCGACCAGCCCGGTGACGTCCCGGGATCGCTGGGGCAGAGCGAACGCTCGATGCGCGACGCCGAGGAGGCGCTGCGGCGCGGCGACTACGAGGGCGCCGCGCGCGCCCAGCGCCGGGCATTGGACCATCTGCAGCAGGGCATGCAGGACATGGCCGAGCGGATGCAGCGTGGCCCGGGCAACCAGCAGGACCGCGGCGAGGTCCAGGAACGCCGTCAGGCGCAGAACCGCGACCCGTTCGGCCGCTCCGAGGGCAACTACGGCGACACGCTCGACACTGACGACACCAAAGTGCCCGATCGTCTCGACCGCCAGCGCTCACGCGAGATCCTCGAGGAACTGCGTCGCCGCGCCGGCGAGCCGGAACGGCCCAAGCCGGAACTCGACTACATCGACCGTCTGCTGCGGCAGTTCTGAGCCTGGGAGCGCGGGCGTTCCGCCCATAGGCGCTAACTTTTGGCGATGTTCCAACCACTGACCTCATCCTGAGGAGGCCGCGTAGCGGCCGTCTCGAAGGATAGGCTATAGGCGAAGTCTTGGAAAAAGCGTGTTCGCAGCGCCTGCGTCGTTGCCCACCCTTCGAGACGCGGCCCTGCGGGCCGCTCCTCAGGGTGAGGTTCATGCGTAAGTTAGCGCCTATGGGCGTTCCGCCCGCCTCGCAGCTTTGCTTTTGCCTGACGTGAGCGGGCCAGAGGCCCGCGTTCTCAGGGAAATCAGCTCTCGATGGCGCCGATATAGGGCAGGCCGCGGTAGCGGCCGGCCTTGTCCAGGCCATAGCCCACCAGGAATTCGTCGGTGACGGCGAAACCAACGAAGTCGGCGGCGAGGTCAACCGTTCGTCGCGCTGGCTTGTCGAGAAGAGCGCAGATCTTCACATCCCGGGCGCCGCGCTCGCGCAGCAGGTTGCGCGCGAACAGCAGTGTGCGGCCGGTATCCAGGATATCGTCGATCACCAGCACGGAGCGTCCGCTGACCGGCTCGCGCAGGTCGCGCACGATGTCGATCTTGCCTGACGATTGGGTCCCCGCGCCGTAGCTCGACAAGGTCATGAAATCCAGCGGCCAGTCGGCACCGGCACGGGCCAGCGCTCGCACCAGATCGGCCGCGAACACGAAGCTGCCGGTCAGAATCGGCACCATCAGCGTGTCCTCGGCCATCGCCGCCTGGATATCGTGCGCCAATTCTTCGATTCGTGCGGCGATCTCGGCCGACGAGATGCGAATGGCGATGGAGGAGCGGTCTGTCACAGCGCTACCGTGACGTGACGGTGCGATGAAGTCAATTTGACGACCTGACGCAAGGGCTGCTGCGCTCTCGTCATGGCGGTGGCCGGCGGCTAGACTGTGCCCACCACTGCAGAAGGGTCCTGATTCCACGTGGCGATGCTCCCCGCCCCCAGACTGAAATCGTCGCCGGCCGAGG
The DNA here is from genome assembly GCF_007859315.1 of Reyranella sp. CPCC 100927. Taxonomy (GTDB): domain Bacteria; phylum Pseudomonadota; class Alphaproteobacteria; order Reyranellales; family Reyranellaceae; genus Vineibacter. Next base: position 589,307 of record NZ_VOHA01000002.1, on the reverse strand, counting down.
AGCAGGCTGCCGTCGTGGACCTGACGGCCGTGGTGGTGGCTTTCACCCGGGATCAGCCGCGTGTGCTCGTGACCCCCGGCCAGGATCGGGCATCGGCAGCCGATCGTCGGATGGCTCGCGCCGAGCTGGGAACGGCGGCGCTGGATGCGTTGCCCTCAGGGCCGCTCGAGCACCGCCATCGCACGCTGGAAGCTGGCCTGCGAGCCTGGGTGGAAACCCAGACCGGTGTGCGCTTGGATTACGTCGAGCAGCTGTACACGTTCGGTGACCGCGACCGCATGAGCGACGCCGGGGCCGCGGCCGGCAGCCGGGTACTCTCGATCGGCTATCTGGCGCTGGCTCAGGAAACCGGGGTGACAACCGCCGTCGATGCGCCTTGGCACGACTGGTATCGCTATTTCCCGTGGGAGGATTGGCGGCACGGCCGTCCGGCGGTTCTGGATCGCGTCGACAAGCCGTTGCGGCGCTGGGTTGCCGCGGGCGATTCCAAAGTCGAACGCGCCGCGCGCAAGGAGCGGGTTATCGTCGCCTTCGGGTTCGACGGCGTTGCCTGGAGCGACGAGCGTGTGCTGGAGCGGTATGAACTGCTCTACGAAGTCGGCCTCGTTGCCGAAGCGCGCCGTGATGGTCTGTCGGGCGAGGCGAAGGATCTGCTGCACGAAGGCCAGCCCATGGCTGCCGACCACCGGCGCATCCTCGCCACCGCGATCGCGCGCCTGCGCGGCAAGATCAAGTACCGCCCGGTGGTCTTCGAGCTGATGCCTTCGGGTTTCACCTTGCTGCAATTGCAGCGCGCCGTCGAGGCACTGGCCGGTGTGCGTCTGCACAAGCAGAACTTCCGACGCCTGGTGGAGCAGCAAGGGCTGGTCGAGGAAACCGGCCGCATCATCACGGCCACCGGCGGCCGTCCGGCGCGCGAGGTGCGCTTCCGCGAGGAGGTCGTACTCGAGCGGCTGGCGCCCGGATTGCGCCTGCCGATCGCCCGCGCCTCCGAATAGCACCATGGCAGCCATGCAATAATCTGCCGCTGCGGCGGCAACAGGCTCTTGAATCTCCTTATACTCAAACTTAGCATAAGTTGACTGGGTGACCCCGGTTTTCTCGGGTCACCCTAATGCTCAAACTGAGTATAGGAGCACCCCATGGCAACGACTCTCGCCACCCCGCCCGTGGTTCCCGCCGACGTCCTGGCACGCGTTGCGCCGATCTACGATCGCGTGCGCACGGTGATCCCGCCGTTCGAGTGGCCGGCGTTCGCCGAGGACATCGATGCCATCCTGCGGCTGAAGCGCGAGCGCGATGCGGTGATCCTGGCGCACAACTACCAGACACCGGAGATCTTTCATGGCGTCGCAGACATCGTCGGTGATTCGCTGGCGCTGGCCCGCGAGGCAGCCCGCACCGACGCATCGGTGATCGTGCTGTGCGGCGTGCATTTTATGGCCGAGACCGCCAAGCTGCTCAATCCCAGCAAGACAGTGCTGATCCCCGATCTCGAAGCCGGCTGCTCGCTGGCGGAGTCCATCACCGGCGCCGACGTGCGCCTGCTGCGGCAGCGCTATCCCGGCGTGCCGGTGGTGAGCTACGTCAACACGTCGGCCGAGGTGAAGGCCGAAACCGACGTCTGCTGCACTTCAGGCAACGCGCGTGCCGTCATCGAGTCGCTGGGCGTGCCGCGCGTGATCATGCTGCCGGACGAATATCTGGCGCGCAACATCGCAGCCCAGACGTCGGTCGAGGTGATCGCCTGGCACGGCCGCTGCGAAGTGCATGAGCGTTTCAGCGCCGACGATATCCGCCAGCTGCGTGCCGGCCATCCCGGCGTGGTCGTGCTGGCCCATCCCGAATGCTCACCCGAGGTTGTGGCGGCGGCCGATTTCGTCGGGTCGACCCAGGGCATGAACGACTACGTGGTGCAGAAACGCCCGCCGCGCGTGGTGCTGATCACGGAATGCTCGATGAGCGACAACGTCGCCGCCCAGCACCCGGAGCTGGAGTTCGTCCGTCCCTGCAACCTCTGTCCGCACATGAAACGCATCACGCTGCCCGGCATCCGGCGTGCCTTGGAGACCATGACACACGCCATTGAGGTGCCGGCGGCGATCGCAGCGCCGGCGCGCCGCGCGGTCGAGCGCATGCTGGCGGTGAAGCCGCGATGAGTACCGTCGACATCAGACGCACCGGTGCCGTCGTCGTTGGCGCCGGCATCGGTGGCCTGGCGACGGCGTTACGGCTGGCGCCGATGCCGGTCACGGTGTTGAGCGCCACGTCGCTGGGCGAAGGTGCCGCCAGTGCCTGGGCCCAGGGTGGTATTGCCGCGGCGTGGAGTGCCGACGACCATCCCGGCCTGCATGCCGCCGATACCTTGGCGGCCGCCGGCGGCATCGCCGATCCGGCGATCGTCGACACCGTGACGCAGGCGGCACCCGCGTGCATCGAGGACCTCATCGCGCTGGGCGTCTGCTTCGACCGTGGTGCCGACGGCAGCCTGCGCCTGGGTCGCGAGGGCGGTCACCACCGCCATCGCATTGCGCACGCCGCCGGCGATGCGACGGGCAGCGAGATCATGCGGGCTTTGCTCGTCGCGGCTCGACGGACGCCGTCGATCACCCTGGTCGAGGATGCTGTCGCGCAGGAGCTGGCCGTTGTCGATGGTGCGGCATGCGGCGTGATCGTGCGTCATCGGGGTGCAGCGGTCTTGTTCGCCGCCGATGCCGTGGTGCTGGCGACGGGCGGCCTGGGCGGACTCTACCAGCACACCAGCAACCCGGTGACGGCACGCGGCCGTGGTCTGGCGCTGGCGGCGCGGGCAGGCGCGGCGCTGGCTGATCTCGAGTTCGTGCAGTTCCATCCAACGGCGCTCGATGCCGGCCGCGATCCCATGCCGCTGGTGACCGAGGCCTTGCGCGGCGAGGGTGCCGTGCTGCTCGACAAGACGGGCGCGCCGTTCATGGCGACGCTGCACCCGCTGGCCGATCTGGCGCCGCGCGACATCGTGGCGCGCGCCGTCTGGCGCAAGCAGCTTGCCGGCGACCGCGTCTATCTCGATGCGCGGCAGGCTGTCGGTGCGGCGTTCCCGATGCGCTTCCCGACCGTGTACGGCGCCTGCCGCACTGCCGGTGTGGATCCCGCCACGATGCCGATCCCGATTGCGCCGGCGGCGCACTATCACATGGGTGGTGTGGCGGTGGATGCGCGGGGACGCAGCACGGTATCCGGGCTGTGGGCCGTGGGTGAAGTCGCGTCGACGGGCCTGCACGGGGCCAATCGCCTGGCCAGCAACTCGCTGCTGGAGGCGCTGGTGTTCGGTGCCCGCGCGGCAGCGGATATCGCAAGCGCCGCACCACGCACGGCCAGCCCGCAATCGGCGGCACGATCGCGTGTCGCGGGCGTCGATGATCCGCATGATCCGGCCGGGATGGCGCGGCTTCGGCGTCGCATGAGCGCCAGCGTGGGCGTCGAGCGTGACGCCACGGGACTGCGCCAGGCACTCGACGAACTGAACACGTTGCGACGGACAGCATCCTCGCGATCGCTTGCCGATGCGGCGCTGGTCGGTGCGCTGGTGAGCGCCGCGGCATTGCGGCGCCGCGAAAGCCGCGGCGGTCATTGCCGTACCGACTATCCGGCGTCAGCGCCGGCACTCGCCCGGCGCAGCCTGTTGACTCTGCGCGACCTGGATTCCTCGGAAACAACAACGCCTCGCATGAAGGAGATCGTATCGTGAGCGCATCCAACCCCTCACTCGTCCCACTGCCGTCGCTGCTGGTCGAGCCCATCGTCCGGGCCGCGTTGACCGAGGACCTCGGTCGCGCCGGCGACATCACCACGTCGAGCATCGTGCCGGCATCGGCCCGCGTCCGCGCCGTCATCGCCACGCGGCAGCCGGGAGTCGTGGCCGGCCTGGAGTGCGCGGCGATCGCGTTTCGGCTTCTGGATCCCGCGATCACCCTGACGATCCAGCGGCCCGACGGCAGTCGCGTCGCCGCCGGCGACGTCGTCGCCAGCATTGCCGGTCCGGCCGGTGCGATCCTGACGGCAGAGCGGGTGGCGTTGAACTTCCTGTGTCATCTGTCGGGCGTTGCCACCGCGACCGCATCGCTGGTTGACGGCGCCAAGGGTCATCGCGCGCGCATCACCTGCACGCGCAAGACGACGCCGGGCCTGAGGGCACTGGAGAAGCACGCCGTTCGCGCCGGCGGTGGCGTCAGCCATCGCTTCGGCCTCGATGATGGCGTGCTGATCAAGGACAATCATATCGAGGCCGTCGGTGGTATCGGCGTGGCTGTCGCGCGGGCGCGGCAGGCGATCGGCCATATGGTGAAGATCGAGGTCGAGGTCGAGACCTTGTCGGACCTCGATGCCGCCTTGGCCGCGGGCGTCGATGCCGTGCTGCTCGACAACATGACTCCCGCCGTGATGACGGAGGCCGTGGCCAAGATCGCCGGTCGTGCCGTGAGCGAAGCGTCCGGTCGGATCACGCGCGACACCGTCGCGGCCGTTGCCGCCAGCGGCGTCGATATCATCTCGGCAGGCTGGATCACGCACAGCGCCGCGGCGCTCGACCTGGGTCTGGATTTCCAGAAGGGCTGAGTCTCCCGGGAGAGCGGGCCTCCGGCCCGCTCTCCTTCGAGATCACTCTGCCGCTACCTCCACTTTGGACGCCGCCGGAGCATCCTCGATGCGGACCTCGAACCGGGTGCGTCCTTGGGGTGGGAGACTCGTGGCCGTAATCGCGATGGTGCGCTCGCCGATGACCGTGCCGTCTACGTCCTTGAACCGCAGGCGCAGTCGCTGCACGGTTTCCTCGCCACGGCCGGTGTTCACGATGTCGCCCGTGACGATGATCGCTGTCTTTCCGTCGGCACCGGCGGCGCGCGTGATCTTGGCCGTCTCCTGATCGACGGCCAGCGTCGCAAACAGCTGATCGCGGAACAGATACATGCCGCCACCCAGTACGGCGAGCAGCAGCAGCATGCCGAGCACGGTCTTCAGCCATGTGGGCATGCCCGGATCCGCCGGAATTGCCGGCAGATAGTTCGCCTCGGGCTGGCTCGGCGGCCGGATGATGAAATCCGGCACGGGCGTGGGTGCTGGCACCGGCTCTGCAGTACCGACCGGCGTCGATAGCCGCGCCTGCCATTTGTGGCCGCAGCGGAAACACTGGACCGTCCGACCTGTCGGGCCGATTGCGGCGGGATCGACGAGATAGCGCGCCGAGCAATTCGGACAGGTGAGTTGCATAAGCGAGGGATACCAGATGTATTAGCGAGCGGACAGTAGTTTACAAGCTCTTGTAAAACAAGCGAGACACAGTGTGATGCTGCGGCTGGTTCTGCTCGATCGCGATGGGGTGATCAACAACGATCGCCCGGACTCGGTGAAGAGTCCGGACGAGCTTGTGCTGCTGCCCGGTGCCGCAGCAGCGATTGCACGTCTCAACGAGGCCGATGTGCGCGTCGCGGTCGTGACCAACCAGTCCGTCGTCGGCCGCAATATCATATCGATGCAGATGCTGGATCGTATCCACAGCGAGCTGCGCACGCGCCTGGCACGCGAGGGCGCGCGTCTCGACGCCATACTCGTTTGCACCGATCCGCCGGACCGTCCTTCGCCGCGCCGCAAGCCCGAACCGGGCATGCTGCTGGAAGCGTTGCGACTCTTTCGCGCCGGTGCCGAGGACACGCCGATGATCGGCGACGACCTGCGTGATCTTCAGGCCGCGAAGGCTGCCGGATGTCGTCGTGTGCTGGTGCGCACGGGCAAAGGCACCAAGGTCCAGGCCGCCGGCGTTCCCGCCGATCTGTTGCCGGTCGCGGTCCGCGCCGATCTCGCCGCCGCTGTGGACTCCTATCTGAAAGGGGAACTGCAGTGAGTCGCTTCGCCCACGGTGTGATAAGCGTGTGACCATGCGACAGGCGATCGGCTCGTTCCTCTTCAATGTCGGCTTCTACCTGCTGTCGACCGTGCTGGCGATCGTCGGCCTGCCGGTGCTGGCGTTGCCGGCGCGGGCCGTGACCGCCTATGCCCGCATCTGGACACGAGCCTCGCTCGCACTGCTGCAGGCGACATGCCGGCTGACGCACCGGGTGCATGGGTTCGAGAATCTGCCGTCTGGTCCCTGCATCATCGCATCGAAGCATCAGTCGACGTGGGAAACGCTCGCCTTCACCCATGTCTTTCCCGACGGCGCCTTCGTGCTCAAGCGCGACCTGTTCTATATCCCCGTCGTCGGCTGGATGATGTGGCGTGCCCGCAATATCGGTATTGACCGCTCTGCGGGGCCGTCGGCATTGCGCTCGATCCTGCGCGATGCGCGCCGAGCGCTGGACGCCGGCCGGCCGATTGTCATCTTTCCGGAAGGCACGCGCACGGCGGTCGGCGCCGAGGCGCCGTACCAGCCCGGCGTGGCGGCACTGTACACACAGCTCAAGGTGCCGGTGGTGCCGGTGGCGTTGAATTCCGGCCTGTTCTGGGGGCGGCGCACCTTCATCAAGAAGCCGGGTACGATCACCGTCGAGATCCTGCCACCGATCGCACCCGGCATGGCGCGGGCCGATTTTATGCAGGCACTGCGCGACCGGATCGAGACCGCCACCCAGCGATTGGCCGCCGAGCCGCCGATGACGAAAGAGTGAGTGGCCCGATGCTTCGGTCCCGCACCGTTTGTGGATGAAGCTGGGGACAAGGGCAAAAAATCTGTACAATTCAGTGCGTTGATCAAAAGCCACTTGTTGATAATGGGTACCGCTGGGCTTTGAACAAATAGTGAACGGTTTGTTGACCGTGATGGTCGGCGTGACTAAATTTCAGGTTTCCAGAGAGTCGTAAAGCTATCCGCGGGTCGGGGCGTGCCGCTTCCGGATGTCCGCGCAGGAGAGTCCGCATGGTCGGCATCGCTATGCCTCCGTCGCCGATCGCCACCCGCATCTGGGAGATGAAATATCGTCTCTCCACCGCCGATGGGGTGGTGGACAAGACGATCGATGAGACGTGGCGGCGTGTGGCCGAGGCACTGGCGGCCAACGAACGCGAGCCGGCCCTGTGGACGCCACGCTTCTTCGAGGCCCTGCGCGATCACAAGTTTCTGCCTGCGGGGCGCATCCTCGCCGGTGCCGGCAGCGGCCGGGATGTGACGCTGTTCAACTGCTTCGTCATGGGCGCCGTCCCCGACGACATGGCGGGCATCTTCGAGCACCTGAAGGAAGCTGCTCTGACCATGCAGCGCGGTGGCGGCATCGGCTACGACTTCTCGACCCTGCGGCCATGCGGTGCGCCAGTCCTGGGTGTCGGCGCCGACGCCTCCGGTCCGCTCAGCTTCATGGACGTGTGGGACGCGATGTGCCGCACGATCATGAGTGCCGGGTCGCGGCGCGGTGCCATGATGGCGACCTTGCGCTGCGACCATCCCGACATCGAGGATTTCGTCGACGCCAAGCGCGACGCGCGCCGCCTGCGCAATTTCAATTTGTCGGTGCTGGTCAGCGACGCGTTCATGGCTGCCGTGACGGCCGACGGCGACTGGCCGCTGGTGTTCGGCGGCCGCACCTTCCGCACGGTGCGTGCGCGCGCGCTGTGGGATCGCATCATGCGCGCGACCTACGAGGTCGCCGAGCCGGGTGTGATCTTCATCGATCGCATCAACCGCGCCAACAACCTCGCCTATTGCGAATCGATCAGCGCGACCAACCCCTGCGTCACAGCCGATACCTGGATTCAGACCGTTGAAGGTGCGCGACAGGTGAGCGAACTGGTCGGCCGGCCGGCGACACTGCTCGTCAACGGCACGCCCCACGATACGACGGCACAGGGGTTTTTCGCGACTGGACATAAGCCGGTGGTACGGCTGACGACGGTCGAAGGCTACCAGCTGAGATTGACGGCCGATCATCTCGTTTGCGTGGTGTCGTCGCAGACGCGCTGGCGACAGGAAACGACATGGCGGGCGGCAGGTGAGCTCACGGCCGATGATCGGGTTGTTCTGCACGATCATCGCGCGATTATCGAATGGTCGGGGGAATTCGATGCCGATCGCGGCTATCTGCTGGGTTTGCTGGTCGGCGACGGAACGCTCAAATCGGACAAGGCAGTCCTGTCGGTATGGTCGCGAACCGCGGCGGTAAACGACGGTTGCGCTGACCCCGACGCTGTTTCCATCATGGACGCGGCGCTGAGCGCGGCTCGGCGGTTGCCGCATCGTGCGGATTTCTCCGGCTGGATGGCGGTTGAAGGCCGGCAGGAGTTCCGACTGGCGACCGGCGCGGTGAGGCAACTCGCTGTCGATGTGGGCATGTCTCCCGGCAACAAGGCCATTACGGCGCGCATGGAACGCGCGTCGAGCGATTTCTATCGGGGATTCCTGCGAGGGTTCTTCGATTGCGATGGAACCGTGATCGGTTCGCAGGCCAAGGGCGTCAGCGTTCGGTTGGCACAGAGCGATCTGCCGCGTCTTGAAGCGGTTCAGCGCATGTTGCTGCGGCTCGGCATCGTTTCAACGATCTACACGCAGCGGCGCGCTGCCGGTACCCGCTCATTGCCGGACGGGCGCGGCGGTCTAAAGGACTATGCCATCAAGGCCCAGCACGAGCTCGTTGTCGCCGGTGACAATGTCCAGCGTTTCGCCGAGGTGGTTGGATTCACGCATGCATCCAAGGCGATACGCCTGAAAGCACTCGTGTCGGCATACCGTCGGCAGCCGAATCGAGAGCGCTTCATAGCGCGCGTCGCCTCGGTACAGGCGGACGGCGTCGAGACGGTGTTTGACGCCAGCGTGCCTGGCGTCAATGCCTTCGATGCCAACGGCATCGTCGTCCATAACTGCGGCGAGCAGCCACTTCCCCCGTACGGCGCTTGCCTGCTGGGCTCGATCAATCTGGCGCGCCTGGTGAAGGATCCTTTTGAAGAGAGTGCGGCTTTGGACATGGCGGCGCTCGAGGCGCTGGTGCCGCTGGCGGTACGCATGCTGGACAACGCCATCGACGTGTCGCGCTTTCCGCTGCCGGCACAGAAGGAGGAGGCTCAGGCCAAGCGCCGCATGGGGCTGGGTGTCACCGGGCTTGCCGATGCGCTGATCATGTGCGGTGTGCGCTACGGCTCGCCGGAAGCATTGCGGTTGACCGAGGAATGGCTGGCCGCGGTGCGCCGTCAATCGTATCTGGCCTCCAGCGACCTGTCGGCCGAGAAGGGCAGCTTCCCGCTGTTCAACCGCAACCGCTACCTCGCGGGCGAGACAGTGAGCGCATTGGACTCCGATGTGCGCGATTCGATTGCGCGTTACGGCATGCGCAATGCGCTGCTGAACTCGATCGCCCCGACGGGTACCATTTCGCTGCTGGCCGACAACGTGTCGTCGGGCATCGAACCGGTGTTCGCCTTTACCTACGAGCGGGCCGTGACCATGCCCGACGGATCGCGTCGCAGCGAGGAGGTGGCGGACTATGCCTACCGACTCTTCCGGCACCTGGAGGGCCCCGAGGTGGCGCTGCCCGACGCCTTCGTCGATGCCCAGACGTTGCCGCCGGCGGCGCATCTGGCCATGCAGGCGGCGGCGCAGAAGTACGTCGACAGCTCGATCTCCAAGACCATCAACCTGCCGGAGTCGATTTCCTTCGAGGCCTTCAAGGACGTCTATACTGAAGCCTATCGGCTCGGCTGCAAGGGTTGCACGACGTATCGGCCCAACGCCGTGACCGGCGCGGTGTTGACCACCTCGGCGGCGGAAGCCACGCCAGTGGCATTGGCGCCCGTGAAGGCTCCGGCCAAGGACGGCGTGGTCTATATTGCGCAGCCGCTGGAACGGCCGGCCGAATTGCCGGGCAGCACCTACAAGATCAAATGGCCGGGCAGTGACCACGCGATCTACATCACGTTGAACGACATCGTGCAGGATGGCCGCCGCCGGCCGTTCGAGATCTTCATCAACTCCAAGAACATGGAGCACTACGCCTGGACCGTGGCGCTCACGCGCATGATCTCGGCCGTGTTCCGCCGTGGTGGTGATGTATCGTTCGTGGTCGAGGAGCTGAAGGCGGTGTTCGACCCGCGCGGCGGCCAGTGGATGGAGGGCCGCTACGTGCCGTCATTGCTGGCGGCGATCGGCGCGGTGATCGAACGGCATCTGGTCGACATCGGTTTCCTGGCGCCGGGCGAGCGACCGTTGAGCATCGATTCGGTGCAGTTGAAGGCTGCCGTCGGCGGCGAGCCATCCGATGGCGGTGGCCCTGGCGCGTCCGAGGGCCAGCGGTTGGGACAGTGCTCGCAATGCGGCGCGGCAGCGCTCACGCACCGTGACGGCTGTGACCTTTGTCTGTCCTGCGGCTATTCCCGCTGCGGGTAACGCTGGGAGCGCGCCACTCCGGTGACTAAACGGGCGCCTTCAGTCGCGCCACCTCGTCTTCCAGCTCTTTGATCCGGGCCGCGAGCTTGTCGACCGCGGGTGCGATTTCGGCTTCGCTGTAGCGTGGCGTGATGTGTTGCGGACAGTTGACGTCCCAGGCCTCGATTTCGAACAGGACGGCGCGCTCGACCACGGCGCGATACCCTGGGATCGCGAGCCGGGTCATCAGCGCGGCGTCGTCCTCGACATAGCGGGCGCGGCCCCAGAGCTTGATGCGCTGACGGGTGGCGAAGTGCAGGATGAAGATGTGGCAGCGTGGGTTCTCGGCAAGATTGCCGACGGTGATGTATTGCCGGTTGCCGCGAAAGTCGGCGAAGCCCAGCGTGCGCTTGTCGATGACCTTCAGGAAGCCGGGCGGTCCGCCCCGGTGCTGGATGTAAGGCTGGCCGTCGGCGCTGGCCGTCGCGAAGAAGAACGCGTCGACGACGGTCAGGAATGTCGCCAGGTCGTCCGTGACCTCGGTGAGCCACGGTCGCTCACCCTCCATGCGCTCCATGTGCGCGCGCGACCCGAGCCGCGACTGTGCCGCCTTGACGGACGGCGTGAAGGCGACGTCACAGGGCGGCGGGGACGGCGGCACGTCGTCCATCTCGGTCATTCCGCGACAGCGCGCCGCGGGTTCAGCCAGGCATCGAGGTCGGCCAGGGCGCGGCCTGTCAGCGCCAGCTTCTTGTCCTTGCCACGCAACGGCCGTCGCGCGCCCGAGGGCGTCGGCACGTCGGGGAACAGCCCGAAGTTGACGTTCATCGGCTGGAACGTGTCGGCTGCCGCACCGCCGGTGATGTGCGCCAGGATGGCGCCGAACGCGGTTGTCGGGGGCGGCAGCACCGGTTGCTGGCCCATGCGCTCGGCGGCGGCGAAGCGGCCCGCCAGCAGGCCGATGGCAGCGCTCTCGACATAGCCTTCGCAGCCGGTGATCTGGCCGGCGAAGCGCAGGCGTTGCTGTGCCTTCAGGCGCAGCGTGTCGTCGAGCAGGCGTGGGCTGTTGATGAAGGTGTTGCGGTGCAGGCCGCCCAGGCGCGCGAACTCGGCCTGCTGCAGGCCCGGAATCATGCGGAAGATCCGCGTCTGTTCGCCGTGCTTCAGCTTGGTCTGGAAGCCCACGATGTTGAACAGTGTGCCCAGCGCATTGTCCTGTCGTAGCTGCACGACGGCGAACGGCCGACGTCCGGTCCGCGGGTCCGTGAGGCCGACCGGTTTCATCGGGCCGAAGGCGAGCGTATCGCGGCCGCGTTCGGCCATGATTTCGATCGGCAGGCAGCCGTCGAAATAGGGCGTACTGCGCTCCCACTCCTTGAAGTCGGTCTTGTCGCCCGCCAGCAGGGCGTCGATGAAGGCGTAGTATTGATCGCGATCGAGCGGGCAATTGATGTAGTCGGCGCCATCGCCGCCCGGACCAGCCTTGTCATAGCGCGACTGGAACCAGGCAATGTCGAAGTCGATGCTGTCGCGATGCACAATCGGCGCGATGGCATCGAAGAAGGCAAGGTTGCTCTCGCCGGTCAGGTCGAGAACGGCCTGGGCGAGGGCGGGCGAGGTCAGTGGGCCTGTCGCGACGATGACGCTGTCCCAGTCGGCGGGCGGCAGGCCGGCGACTTCCTCGCGCCGGATATCGATCAGCGGCTCTGCTTCCAACGCCGCCTGCACGGCGGCGGAGAAGCCGTGACGGTCGACGGCAAGCGCGGCACCGGCCGGCACCTTGTGCACATCGGCGGCGCGCAGGATCAGCGAGTCGGCACGCCGCATTTCCTCATGCAGCAGGCCGACGGCATTGTGGTCGCGATCGTCCGAGCGGAATGAGTTGGAGCAAACGAGTTCTGCGATGGTTTCAGTCTGGTGCGCATCGGTGCCGCGCACCGGCCGCATCTCATGCAGTGTCGCGCGAAATCCTGCGCGCGCCAGTTGCCAAGCGGCTTCTGCACCGGCGAGTCCGCCACCGATGATATGGACGGGGTTGATCACAAGGCCAGACACGGCTTACATCCCGATGACAGACGGCATTGGCGCGAACTCATAATGCCGGCGCTGTGGCGGCGCAACCAGCCGTCAAGCTGCATGAGCGTATACCTCACAGGGGGAGGGAGAAGTCGTCATGTCAATCAAGCGTCATAACCCTAAAGGCGTCGCGCTGATGGGGCGTTACAGTCACGCGGTGGAACTGCCGCCGGGACAGCGTTTGCTGTATGTCTCCGGACAAGTCGGTGTCGACTCCAAGGGCAAGATCGCGGCCGGCATCGAGAAGCAGTGCGACCTGGTGTGGAAGAACATCGGTGCCATCCTGCGCAGTGCCGGCATGGGCTATGGCGACATCGTCAAGATCAACGGCTATCTCACCGATGCGCGCTATATCGGCGCCTATCGCTCGGTCCGTGACAAGTATGTGCACGATCCGATGCCAGCATCGACGCTGGCCCTGGTTGCCGGCCTGGCCAGTCCCGACATGCTGGTCGAAGTCGAGGTCGTTGCGTCCAAAGTTTGATGCCGGTCCGTTCGGTCGGCTTGAATCTTTGGATAATGAGTGTATACTCACTTAATGGTGAGTGACGATCATCTATCGGCGCTGCCCGCGATCGCCGTCGTCGACGCGCGCGACGGCGGGCCGTTGACCCATGCCCGTCTTCGGGTGACCCAGGCCGAGGCAGTTCGCGATGCCTGCCTGGGATGGCTGCCGGCGGGTCAATCGCTGGCCTGCATCGGCGATCCCCTGGTGCGTTGGTGGTTGCGTCGGTCGGGATCGGCTTATGTCGATGATATCGATGCCATCGCCCAAGCGGTGCCGGGCCGGGGCATCTGGTTCCTGCACGGCGCTTATCTGTTCGGGTGCACGACGCTCGCCGACGACAGTCGTGCCGGCCCCCGCCTGCGGCGTACATTGGACTGGCCGTTTCCAGGGTTGGGGCATCTGGTGGACGTGGCGCGACAAGCCGGTCCCGCCGGTGACTATCTGAGCGTTACGTGGCCCGGTTTCGCCGGCGTCCTGACGGCCATGGCGCCCGGCCGGTTCGCGGCCGCCATCAATCAGGCCCCGATGCGCCGCCTCACCCGTCGGCCGTGGTTGCGCTGGCTCGACTACGCCATCAACTCGCTGCGCGCGCTAATGCGCGGCGGGCGTGAACCACCCGAGCACCTGCTGCGGCGCGTCTTCGAAACATGCGCCACGTTCGACGAGGCACAGCAGCTGCTGCGCAGTGCACCGGTGGCACGCCCCGTGCTCTTCACCCTGACGGGCGTCAACCCTGGCGAACAGGTGATCATCGAGCGTGAAGAGACGACGGCACGCATCCTGCGCGGCGCTGCCGTCGTTGCCAACGCGTGGCGCGACGAGCGACCGGGATGGGAATCGCGCGTTTGTGGTACCGGCGCGCCGGTCGAGAACAACCGCAAGCGTCGGGCGGCCTTCAGGGTGTGGCTGGGCCGTGATGGCGATCCGTTCTGCTGGGCACAGTCGCCCATCACCAACGTCTTTACCCGTCTTACGGTCGAGATGTGTGCAGCCAGTGGGGCGATGCGTGTCGCCGGCTGGGAAGCCGGTGCCCGCGGCGCGAGCCAGGTGACGCAAACGTTGATACTGGACAATGGGCGCGCTGCCGATGGTACGGGACAACGGGCTGTGGCCTGATCAGGCCAGTCGCTGCTGCAGGAAGCGGCGGGCCGGTTCGCTGCGCGCCAGGTCGTAGGCGCGCTGAAAGGCAGCCTGTGCTTCGGCATCGCGCCCGGCGCGTCGCAGCAATTCACCGCGCGTTGCGTGCAGGAGATGAAAGCCGCGCAGCGCGGCGTCATTTTCCAGCGCGGCAAGCTCGCGCAGCCCCGCCGAGGGACCGCACGCCATCGCGACAGCCACGGCGCGGTTGAGACGGTGAACCGGGGATGCGTTCGTCTCGATCAGCAGGTCGTAGTAGGTCCTGATCGATTGCCAGTTCGTGGCATCGAAGGTGGGTGCGATCGCGTGCTCGCCGGCGATCCCGGCCAGCAGGTGATATTCGGACAGGTGCGCGCCGCCGGCGGCGCGGGCCAGGGCCGCGAGGCCCTGTGCGATCAGCGCGCGATCCCACAACGCGCGATCCTGGTCCGCCAGCAGCAGCAAGTTGCCGTCGGTATCGGTGCGCGTCGCCAGGCGCGCGCAATGGAACGTCAGCAGGGCATACAGTGCCTGGGTCGGCGGCGTGCCGGTAATGCGGTGCCGCGCCAACCGTTCGGCGAGCGCCCGCATTTCCAGGCACACGTCAGGCCGTACGACCTGCTCACCGGCTGACGCGCTCCAGCCCTCATTGAAGGCCAGGTAGATCGCGTCGAGCACGGTCACCAGTCGCGCCGGCAGTTCACCAGGCGACGGCATGTCCAGCGCCAGGTTGCGCTCGCGGATACGCTTCTTGGCCCGCACCAGCCATTGCGCCACGGCCGCGCGTTCGCGCAGCAGGCCGGCCGCGATCTCTTCGACCGACAGGCCGCAACCGGTCTTCAGCACCAGCGCCGTCCGCATCTCCGGCGACAGGTCCGGATGCGAGCACATGAAGAGCAGGCGCAACTCGTCATCGACCAGTTCGTCGGCGAAAGCCGCATCGGGCGGCAGTGGAGTCTCAGCCAGCATGTCGAGGGCTGGCGCATGCCGTGCATGGGCGGCATCGTGGCGCAGGGCGTCGAGGGCCAGCCGCCGTGCCACCGTGTGCAGCCACGCCACCGGATCGTCGGGCACGCCGCGGAACGGCCAGACGCGCAAGGCGCGCGCCAGCGTCTCCTGGGCGATGTCCTCCGCCAGCCCGAGCCGGCCGGGACCCAGCCGGCGGGCCATCGTGGCCGTGAGCCGCCCAGCCTCGCGCCGGAACAGCCGGTCGACGAGGCCGGGAACATCGGTGCTCGCGGCGCCGGCGGTCATGGCCCTTACATCTCGTGGATCTGCCTGACCTCGATGCTGCCCCTGGCGCCGGGCCTGACGTGCGGACAGCTGCGCGCGATGTCAACGGCGGCGGCATAGTCGGCCGCCTCGATCAGGAAATACCCGCCGACAACCTCCTTGGTTTCGGCATAGGGACCGTCCTTGAGCGTTACGCTGGTGCCGTCGTGGTGGACGACCTTGCCGCTGTCGTCCGTCAGCTTGTTGCTGTTGTGGAGCTGATTGCGCGTCCGCAGACCCTCGGCCCAGGCCCGGTATTCGCCGATGATGCGCTGCATCTCGGCCGGTGACAGGCTGGCGTAATGCTCGGGATTGTCCCGCAGCAGCAACAGGAACTGGGCCATCTCGTCCTCCCATGGCTTGGTTCGGCCGCGCCATGCGGCCACCTTTACCCTGGACGCGCGTTCCTGATCGGAATCGACACCGGTACGTGTTTTTATCCCATGGCCTGGCTGACCAGCGCGTACCGATGCACGCGCGCGCCGGGGGCAGGAGCATCATCGCCCCGTACCATGATCGGTGACTCGCCGCCCCGCGCAAGGCCCCGGTCGGTCAGCCACTCCGCGAGCGCCGTATGCTCGGCAGGCACGTCGATACGCACAATCTGGCCGGTGCGCCGCGCCAGCCAATAGCCGACAAGCCGGCACGCGTGATCGCTGCTGCCGGCAACCACGGGTCCGACCACATGCCCGCGGCCGAAGCGGCGGCAGATCGCAAACCCGGTGGGCCTTCCCTTGTCGTCGGGGACGATGGCGACGTCGCCGGCGTCGGCGAGGGCCGCGATCAGTTGGCGCCGCTCATAGCCCAGGGCTTCGGCGTCGAGGTTCGTGATCACGTCCAGATCTGCGGTTCGAGCGGCGGTGACACCATGGACAGGTTCGACCGTGATGCTGGTGCCGATGTGCGCCGCATTGCTGCCGATCGCGTGGAAGCCAAGCGTTTCGTACAGGCGCCGGCCGGCTTGGGTGGACACCAGCAGCAGCGTTCGTCCGCTGGCTTCGGCCTGCAGGCGCTGCATCAGCATGCGCCCGATGCCGCTGCGTTGCAGCGACGGGTCCACGGCGATCATGCCGATGGAGCCATGCGCCGAGCCGTAGGGAAACCACACCAGCGTGGCGCGCAACGCGCCATCGGAGTCAAAGGCGCCCAGTCCACGGCCGACTGACAGCGCGAACAGCCAGTCCTCCTGGCGATGAGTCCATCCCACAGCCGTCGTGAGACCTGTGGCCGCCGCGGCGTGCGCCGCATCCAGCGGCGCGATCGTGACCGTCGCGGCCATGTGATCACGCCCGTTTGCGGGCGGCCGTCGTGCCGTTCTTGCGCAGATGCGGGGCGAGGTGCTGGCCGGTATGGCTCTCGGCCGCCTTGGCGATGTCCTCCGGCGGGCCCTCGGCGACGATGCGGCCACCGCCGGCGCCGCCGTCGGGGCCGAGGTCGACGACCCAGTCGGCGGTCTTGATGACTTCGAGGTTGTGTTCGATCACCAGCACCGTGTTGCCGGTTTCGACCAGGCGGTGCAGCACCTCGAGCAGCTTGCGCACATCGTCGAAATGCAGGCCGGTGGTCGGCTCGTCGAGAATGTAGAGCGTACGGCCGGTGGCGCGGCGCGACAGCTCTTTCGACAGCTTCACCCGCTGCGCCTCGCCGCCCGAGAGCGTGGTGGCTTGCTGGCCGATATGGATGTAGCCCAGCCCGACCTGCTGCAGGGTCAGCAGCTTGTCGCGGATCACCGGCACGGCTTTGAAGAATTCGACGCCTTCGTCGACCGTCATCTCGAGCACTTCGGCGATCGACTTGCCCTTGAACAACACTTCCAACGTCTCGCGGTTGTAGCGCTGGCCTTTGCAGACGTCGCACTGCACGTAGACATCGGGCAAAAAGTGCATCTCGATCTTGATCACGCCGTCGCCCTGGCAGGCCTCGCAGCGGCCGCCCTTGACGTTGAACGAAAAGCGGCCGGGTTTGTAGCCACGCGCCGTCGATTCGGGCAGCTGCGCGAACCAGTCACGGATCGGCGAAAAGGCACCGGTGTAGGTCGCCGGATTGGACCGCGGCGTGCGGCCGATCGGCGACTGGTCGATGTCGATCACCTTGTCCAGGTGCTCGATGCCGTCGATGCGATCATGCTCGCCGGCGGTCTCGCGCGCGCCGTTGAGCCGCTTGGCCAGTGCCTTGTAGAGCGTCTCGACGATCAGGGTCGACTTGCCGCTGCCCGACACGCCGGTGACGCAGATGAAGGTGCCGAGCGGAAACCGTGCCGTGACGGACTGCAGGTTGTTCTCCTTGGCGCCGCGTACCGTCAGCGCGCGCTTCATGTCGATGCGCCGCCGGTTGGTCGGCACGGGCACCTGGCGGAACCCCGACAGATACTGACCGGTGAGGCTGGCCGGATTGCGCATCACCTCTTCGGGCGTACCTTCGGCGACGATCTGACCGCCATGCGCGCCGGCCGCCGGCCCCATGTCGACGACGTGATCGGCCGTGCGGATCGCATCCTCGTCGTGCTCGACCACGATCACGGTGTTGCCGAGATCGCGCAGCCGCGTCAGCGTCTTCAGCAGCCGGTCGTTATCGCGCTGGTGCAGGCCGATCGACGGCTCGTCGAGCACGTAGAGCACGCCGGTGAGACCGGAGCCGATCTGCGACGCCAGGCGGATGCGCTGGCTCTCGCCGCCCGACAAGGTGCCCGACGAGCGGTTGAGGTTGAGGTAGGAGAGGCCGACATTATTGAGAAAGCCGAGCCGCTCGTTGATTTCCTTGAGGATGCGGGCAGCGATCTCGCGCTGCTTGGCGGTGAGTTGGCCGGGCAGCTTGATGAACCAGTCCACGGCGTCGGCGATCGAGAAGCGGGTGACGGCACTGATATGCATTCCGGCGATCTTCACCGCCAGCGCTTCGGGCCGCAGCCGCTCGCCGTGGCAGGCCTCGCAGGGCTGCTCGTTCTGGAAGCGCTCGAGCTCCTCGCGGATCCATGACGAGTCGGTTTCCTTCCAGCGTCGCGCCAGGTTGGGGATCACGCCCTCGAACGGCTTGGTGGTCTGATACTGGCGGATGCCGTCGTCATAACGCATCGTGACGGCCTCGTTGCCGGTACCGTTGAGGATACCGTCACGCGCCTTGGCCGGCAGGTCGCGCCAGGGTGTGGTCATCTTGACCTTG
The DNA here is from genome assembly GCF_007859315.1 of Reyranella sp. CPCC 100927. Classification (GTDB taxonomy): domain Bacteria; phylum Pseudomonadota; class Alphaproteobacteria; order Reyranellales; family Reyranellaceae; genus Vineibacter. Next base: position 570,861 of record NZ_VOHA01000002.1, on the reverse strand, counting down.
TAGTGCTTGGCCAGACTCTCCAGCGTCTGGGTGTAGTAGGGCGAGTCGCTCCACGCCGCGATGGCGTTCTCCCCCATCGACAGCCGGTCGTCCGGCACCACCAGGTCGGTGTCGAAGAACATCTTGACGCCCAGCCCGTCGCAGGCCGGGCAGGCGCCCTGCGGCGCGTTGAACGAGAACAGCCGCGGCTCGATCTCCTCGATCGTGAAGCCGGACACCGGACAGGCGAACTTGGCCGAGAAGGTGGTGCGCTCGCCGCCGTCGGCGTTTTCCGCTACCGCCAGCCCGTCGGCCAGCTCCAGCGCCGTCTCCAGCGAATCGGCCAGGCGATTGCCGAGATCGGGCCGCACGACGACGCGATCGACCACGACATCGATATCGTGCTTGAACTTCTTGTCGAGCGTCGGCGCGTCATCGATCTCGTAGAGCTTGCCGTCGACTTTGACGCGCTGGAATCCCTTCTTGCGCCATTCCAGCAGCTCCTTGCGGTACTCGCCCTTGCGGCCGCGCACCACGGGCGCCATCAGGTAGAGCCGCGTGCCCTCGCGCATGGTCTTGATGCGGTCGACCATCTGCGACACGGTCTGGCTCTCGATCGGCAGGCCGGTGGCGGGCGAGTAGGGCACGCCGACACGGGCGAACAGCAGGCGCAGATAGTCGTAGATCTCGGTGACGGTGCCGACGGTCGACCGCGGGTTGCGCGACGTCGTCTTCTGCTCGATCGAGATCGCCGGCGACAGGCCCTCGATCGAGTCGACGTCAGGCTTCTGCATCAGCTCGAGGAACTGCCGGGCATAGGCCGACAGGCTTTCGACGTAGCGGCGCTGGCCTTCGGCATAGATCGTGTCGAACGCCAGCGACGACTTGCCGGAACCGGAAAGCCCGGTGATCACGATCAGTTGGTCGCGTGGCAGGTCGACATCGACGTTCTTGAGATTGTGCTCGCGCGCACCCCTCACGGAAATGAACCGGCTGGGCTCGGCGGCGGTACGGAACGCGGTAACGGGCTTGCTCATGGCGTGGCGGCGGGTCTGTCTGGCGTTCGGGGCCGGCGATTATGGTCAAGCGACGGTGACGCCGCCACTGCTCTGTTCAGGTTTTGTATCCACAGTACCCATCCGCACTGACAGAATCTGTCAGGAGGCCTGGGACCGAGCGTATGCTCACATAGGAGCTGGTGCCCATGTCTCACATCGTCCAGAGCTGCGAGACGGGTGCGGCATACAGCTTTTCCCCGAACGGGATCACCGAATCATGATCGTGTAGCACGAGCCCTCGGATGAACGACGCGCGTGTCGGCAAGCGATGCATCTATGACGGACTTTACGCGGCGAGGTATGACGACGGTCACGGCGGGCATCCGGCTATTCTAAAGTCAAGAGCCGTCCAATTTAGAAAGCACATGCCGGCTATTTTAAAGTCAGAATCTGGTCATGGGACGCTTGAATACCACCCGCAACCTAATCGGCTATCCGGCCGCCTGTGCCGCTACCCGGGCCGTGGGCCGGTCGTTCATCAGCAGCTGCATGGTGCCGGCAATCAGGCCGATCAGTACGGCCACCTTCCAGGCGAGGTCATAGGAGCCCAGCACGTCGAAGATGTAGCCGCCGCCCCAGGCTCCCAGGAACGAGCCGGCCTGATGGCTCAGGAAGGCGATCCCGGTCAGGGTCGACAGGTAGCGCAGACCGAAGATCTGGGCGACCAGCCCGTTGACCAGCGGGATCACGCCCAGCCACAGCAGGCCCATGGCGGCGGCGAACAGCAGCGTGCTGATCGGTGTCGGCGGGAACATGAAGTACGCCGCCAGGGTCAGCGACCGCAGCAGGTAGAGTGCACCCAACAGCAGGCGCTTGGGATAGCGGTCGCCCAGCCAGCCGAAGCCCCACGAGCTGATGATGTTGAAGCCGCCGATCAGCGCCAGCGCCCAGGCCCCGTAGGCGGCGTCCATGCCGCAGCTGGCGAGATAGGTCGGCAGGTGCGTGGTGAGGAACACCAGCTGCAGGCCGCAGACGAAGTAGGCGCACGCCATCACGACATAGCCGGGGTGACGGCCGGCTTCGGCCAGCGCGCCGCCGAACGTCAGTTCGCGGTCCTGCGCCGTGCCGTTGGGCAACTTGTCGGCGCGGCCGCCCAGCAGCGCGGCGGGGATCATGATCAGGCCCAGCGCCACGAAGGCGAACAGGCCCACGCGCCAGCCGTCGGCCTTGATCAGGTACTGCGCCAGCGGCGCCGTCAGCAGGGCACCGATCGAGCCGGCCGCCGAGACGATGCCGAAGGCCAGGGTGCGGCGCGACGGCACGACGACGCGCGCGGCGATGTTGGCGGTGATGCCGGACGACGTGCAGGACAGCGCCGTGCCGATCAGCACGCCGGCCCCGAGCATGATCATCGTCGCGTTCTGTGCGGTGGCTGTCAGGATCAGTCCGACGATGTACATCACGCTGCCGGCCACGGCGACCCAGCGCGTGCCGTAGCGGTCGGCCAGCGCACCGACGAAGGGCTGCGTCACGCCCCAGGCGACCTGCTGGATCGATACCGCCAAGGCGAAGTCGGCGACGGCAATGCCGAGCCCCTGGGATGCCGGTGTCTGGAACAGGCCCAGGCTTTGGCGCATGCCCATGGCCAGCGTCATCATCAGTGCCGCGCTGCCCAGAATCAGATCGGCCTCGCGGCGGCTGACCCGCGGGCTGTGGTAGGCATCGGCAATGGCAGCAACGGACATCGGCAGCACCCGAAACGTGCAAAGTGATCGCGAACTATAGGGTCAGCCCACGATACGGACATGGTGCAAAAAATCTGGGCAGGGATGCGCCCATGCTCCTCAATTGGTACCTGGGCTATCTGGCTACAGATACATCTGTCATCCCGAGCACAGCGAAGGGATCCAGGCGCCGTTCCTGGATTCCTCGCTGCGCTCGGAATGACAGTCGCGATCCGCTAGCGTGCCTGCGACATGAGTTCGACTAGGCGGCGGGCTTGGGCGGGCAGCACGACGCCCACCGGGTGCAGAGCCAGCGCGTTGAAGCGGATCTCTTCGGTCAGGTTCACCAGTACGATCCGCGGCGATTGGTAGCTTGCGAGCGCCAGGGGATTGACCAGGCCGATCCCGGCACCCTCGGCCACGAACGTCGCGACGTTCAGCGAATAGGGCGTTTCGATCGCGACCTGCAGTTCCTGGCCGGCCTTGGACATCAGGGCCGTGAGCGCGCGGCGCGCCACGTCGACCGGCGCCAACGCGATGAAGGGTTCGCCGGCGAGTTCCGCGATGCGCACGCGCCGACGGCCCGCAAGCCGGTGACCGACCGGCACCGCCAGCTGCGCGCGGCTGCTCTGCACCACCGTCGTCGACAGGCCGTGGGTGTCGATTTCCTCGGCGGCGAAGCCGATGTCGCTGCGCCCGCTCATCACGCGGTCACGCACCTCGGGCGAACTCACGATGTCGACCGAGACGGTCAGCGCGGGAAACTCCTGCCTCAGACGCGCGATCATCCGCGGCATCAGGCCGTAGCCCATGGCCGGGTATGCGGTGACGTGGAGCACGACGCCCTGACCGCCACGCATCGCGGCGGCGCGCTCGCGCAGCCGGTCGAGTCCGGCGTACAGGCGTGTCGTCTCGACGAACAGCGCCTTGGCCTCCGGCGTCGGATGCAGGCGCGCGCGCTCGCGCACGAACAGGCGCAGGCGCAACGTTGCCTCCAGCTGGCCGATCAGCCGGCTGACGGCGGGTTGCGAGGTGTGGATCAATTCCGCGGCACGCGCCGTGGTGCCGCATGTCATCACGGCGCGGAACGCTTCGACCTGTCTTGGGTTCATATCAATTCTGCATTGACTTTATTCAAACTGTTATTGGAATGCATACTCCTGTCAAGCCACTGTCCGGCCATGGACACACCCGATCGCGCCGCCGATGCCGGCCGGTTCGCCGCGCTCACTGTGCCGGTGCACCATGCCTCGACCCTGACCTTCGCCACGACCAGCGCTTTCCTCGGCCGCCGCAGTCAGCTGTTCGACGGCTACAGCTACGGGCTGTACGGAACCCCGACCACCCGTGCGCTCGAGGATATGGTCGCCACGATCGAAGGCGGCAGCCGCAGCATCGCCGTGCCGTCGGGCCTGGCCGCGGTCACCGGTCCGCTGCTGGCGCTGCTGCGCGCCGGCGATCAGGTACTGGTCGCCGATTGCGTCTACGGTTCGACCCGGGACTTCTGCACCGAGATCCTGCAGGCGATGGGGATCAGCGTGGCGTTCTTTCCCAGCGATGCCGACAGCATCGCCGGCCTGCTGACGCCGGCCACGCGTCTCGTGCTGCTCGAGACGCCCGGCTACTACACCATGGAACTGCAGGACATCGATGCCATCGCCCGCGAGGCGCATGCGGCGGGCGCGCTGGTGATGGCCGACAACTCCTACGGCTTCGGGCTCTCGAACCTGTTCGCGCATGGCGTCGACATCGTGGCCTCGGCGCTGTCGAAGTACGGTTCCGGGCACTCCGACCTGTGCATGGGATCCATCACCGTCGCCGACGACGCCCTGTTCCGCCGGATCAAGCTCGGCGTCACGCGGCTGGGAATCGGCATCGCGGCCGATGACGCCTATCTGGTGATTCGCAGCCTGCAGACGCTGTCTGTCCGGCTTGCCGAACACGGCCGGCGAACCGAGCCCGTGGTCGCGTGGTTGGCACAACGCCCCGAGGTCGCGGCGGTGCTCTATCCGCACAGTGTCGGGCCGCAACGCGACCGGCATGCCCGCTTCTTCCGCGGTGGCCATGGCCTGCTGGCGGTACGGCTGCGGCAGGCGTCGCTCGCGCGCGTGTCGGCGATGCTCGATTCGATGCAGGTATTCCGCATCGGCGCCAGCTGGGGTGGCGTGCACAGCCTGATCGCGCCGTTCGATCTGTCGACCGCGCGGCGTACGGCTTCGGCGCGGCAAGAGGGCTGGCTGCTGCGTCTGCATGTCGGCCTGGAGCCGCTCGACAGCCTGCTGGCCGATCTCGACGCCGGCTTCGCCCGCCTCAACGCTTCGTCCTGAGGGAGGACACCATGTCGTTCTGCCGGCTCACTGCCGCTGCCATCCTGTTGCTGGGCCCGTCCGCCGCGTGGTCGCAATCGTCACCGACCCTGGATAAGGTCAAGGCGACGGGCGTGGTGGCGATCGGCACGCGCGAGGCGTCGATCCCGTTCAACTATCTCGACGACAAGAACCAGCAGGCCGGCCTGTCGTGGGAGATCGCGCTCAAGGTCGTCGACGCGCTGCGGTCGCGGCTCAACATGCCCGACCTGCGCGTCAACCCGGTCAATGTCACGCCGCAGACGCGCATTCCCCTGGTCGCCAACGGCACGCTGGACCTGGAGTGCAGCTCGACCACCAACAACACCGAGCGGCAACGCCAGGTGTCATTCTCCAACACGTTCTTCGTCGTCGGCAGCCGGCTGCTGGTGCGCAAGGACTCGGGTATCCGCGATTGGCCAGACGTCGCCGGCAAGAACGTGGTGGTGAGCGCCGGCACGACAGCCGAGCGCATCCTGCGCAAGCTCAGCAGCGACAACAACTGGCAGGTCAACGTCGTGCTGGCCAAGGACATCAGCGAGAATTTCCTGATGGTCGAGACCGGCCGGGCCGTCGCGGCGATGCAGGATGACGTCATCCTGTTCAGCAACATCGCGCGCGCCCGCAACCCGGCGCTGTGGCAGGTGGTCGGCGCGCCGCAGCAACGCGAGGCCTATGCCTGCATGTCGCGCAAGGACGATGCGGTGTTCAAGGCGATGGTCGACGGCATCATCGCCGACCTGATGCGCAGCGGCGGCTACGAGGCGCTCTACACCAAGTATTTCCTGAAGCCGATCGCCGTGAAGGGCGGCATCACGGTCAACCTGCCGCTGTCGGACGACATGACGGCGCTGATCCGCGACCCCAACGACCGGCCCTACCAGTAAGCCCATGACGTATGCATGGGACTGGCTGATCTTCTTCAAGCCGTCGGTGACGGGCGAGGGCCTCTATGGCTGGATGCTGGTCAGGGGGCTCGGCTGGACGCTGCTGATCTCACTGCTGTCCTGGCTGTTCGCCCTCGCCCTGGGCACCGTACTGGGTACGATGCGCACGCTGACCAACCGCTGGCTGGCGTGGCCGGCGCTGCTCTACGTCCATTGCTTTCGCAACACGCCGCTGCTGGTGCAGTTGTTCCTGTGGTTCTTCGTCGTGCCCGAGTTGCTGCCGCCGGCCTGGGGCACTGCCATCAAGCAGCTGGCGCCGACCACCGGCCAGTTCCTGACCGTCGTGCTCTGCCTGTCGCTGTACACGGCGGCCAAGGTCGCCGAGCTGGTGCGTGCCGGCATCGAGGCGCTGCCGCCGGGACAGCGCGCCGCCGGCGCCGCCATGGGCCTGACGCAGGTCGACGTCTATCGCTACGTGCTGCTGCCGCAGGCCTTCCGCACCATCGTGCCGCCGCTGACGTCGGATTTCATGAACGTGTTCAAGAACTCGGCGGTCGCCTTGACGATCGGGCTGATGGAACTGACCGGCCAGAGCCGGCAGCTCAGCGAATTCTCGGCGCAGTCCTTCGAGGCCTTCACCGCAGCGACGCTGATCTACATGGCGGTCACGTACGGAGTCGTCCTGGTGATGCGCCACGTCGAAAGGCGGGCACGGATACCCGGCATGCTGGGGACTGCGAGCGGGTGATGACCTACAATTTCGATTGGTCCTCGATTGCCCGTGCCTGGCCGTACCTGCTGGATGGCATGGGCACGACCTTGTTCCTGGTCGCCGTCGCCATGGTGCTGGGCGTCACCTTCGGCACGGTGCTCGCCATCCTGCGCCTGTTTGGTCCCCGATCGGTTGCCATGCTGGCGGCGGGCTACGTCAATTTCTTCCGGTCGATCCCGCTGATCCTCACGATCTTCTGGTTCTTTTTCCTGGTGCCGCTGGTCGTGCGCGCCATCACCGGTAATCCGTATTTTGCCGTCGGCCCGGTCTATGCCGCCATCGCCGCTTTCGTGCTGGCCGAGTCGGCCTACTATTGCGAGATCATCCGCGCCGGCATCGGCAGCGTGCGTGCCGGCCAGTTCCAGGCCGCCCGGGCGCTGGGCATGACCACCGCCCAGGCTCTGCTGTACGTGGTCCTGCCGCAGGCCTTCCGCAACATGACGCCGGCGCTGATCAACCAGACCGTGGCGCTGCTGAAGGACACGTCTTTGGTCTATGTGATCAGTCTCAACGATTTCCTCGGCGCGGCGGCCAAGATCGGCCAGCGCGATGGTCGGCAGGTCGAGATGTTCCTGTTCGCTGCCGCGGTCTACCTGGCGCTGTGCTCGCTGGGCACCATGGGCGTTCACCTCCTGCAGCGTCGCGGCGCGCCCTCCCGAAGGTAAGTCATGATCGCCATCAACAATGTCAGCAAATGGTTCGGCGACTTCCGGGTGCTCGCCGACTGCACCACGCGCATCGACAAGGGTGAGGTTGTCGTGGTCTGCGGCCCGTCCGGTTCGGGCAAGTCGACCCTGATCAAGACCGTCAATGCGCTGGAGCCGTTCCAGCAGGGCGAGATCATTGTCGACGGCGTTTCGGTCGGCGGCCTCGGCCGGGGCCTGCCCAAGCTGCGGGCCCGGGTCGGCATGGTGTTCCAGCACTTCGAGCTGTTTCCCCATCTGACGGTCACCGAGAATCTGACCCTGGCGCAGGTCCGGGTGCTCGGCCGCGGCAAGGCCGAGGCGCTGGCCAAGGGGCTGCGCTACCTCGAGCGCGTCGGCCTGGCGGTCCAGAAAGACAAGTATCCGGCGCAGCTATCCGGCGGCCAGCAGCAGCGCGTGGCGATCGCCCGGGCGCTGGCCATGGACCCCATCGTCATGCTGTTCGACGAGCCGACCTCGGCGCTCGATCCCGAGATGGTGGGCGAGGTTCTCGACGTCATGGTCGGCCTGGCCAACGACGGCATGACCATGATGTGCGTGACCCACGAGATGGGCTTCGCCCGCAAGGTCAGCCACCGCGTGATCTTCATGGACGAAGGCCGCATCGTCGAGGATTGCGGCAAGGACGCATTCTTCGGCGATATCGACGCCCGCTCACCGCGCGCAAGAGAGTTCCTGTCCAAGATATTGAATCATTGAGAACCCATGTTCGTCATCCAGGTGGTGGCCTTACCTCTGAGAAGACCTACAACTATAAATACATAGACTTTTGCTTTATTCTATTCATGATATGTTCCGATCGAGATGACAGGAGCGGCAATCGATGTGCGCCAAAGGCGATCTCTATCCGGTGAACGGGTCTAGGACAACCCAAGTACCGGAACGCCGAATAGCGCGCATAGCCGCCACACTCACGCTCGCGGTGATCCTGTTACTCCAGCCGGTGGCAGGGGCGCTGGCCGGCCCGTTCGAAGACGCGAACGCGGCGCTGGATCGGGGCGATAGTGCCACGTTCCTGCGCATCATCCGGCCGCTAGCTGAGAAGGGTAATGCACGTGCTCAGAACGCTCTTGGCTTTGCCTACCAGGACGGAAAAGGTGTAGCGCAGGACGACGGCGAAGCGCTGACATGGTATCGCAGGGCCGCTATGCAGGGCTTTGCCGCCGCTCAGGTCAATCTCGGCTTCCTGTACGTCAACGGTCGGGGGACGCCGAAGGACGATCGTGAAGCACTGACATGGTTCCGTCGCGCCGGCGAACAGGGCGATGCCCTCGGCCAGGTCAACCTCGGCTTCATGTGCCACTGGGGCGTTGGCATGCCCAGGGATGATCGTGAAGCGCTGAAATGGTTCCGCAAAGCAGCCGAGCGGGGAAGCGCCGCGGGGCAGGTCCAGCTCGGTCATTTGTATTTCAACGGCCACGGCACGCCTCAGGACGACCGCGAGGCGGTGCGGTGGTACCGCAAGGCCGCCGACCAGGGCGATGCAGACGGTCAGACCAGCCTCGGTTTCATGTTCATGGAAGGGCGCGGCGTGCCGGTCCACTACGCGGAGGCTGCTCGCTGGTATCGCCGCGCGGCCGACCAGGGTGACGCGTGGGGGCAGTATTATCTGGGAAACCTGTATCGCAACGGTAATGGCGTACCGCGTGACGGTGAAGCCGCGATGCGGTGGTTCCGCAAGGCTGCCGAACAGGGCGACGAGGACGCGCAGCTCGAACTGGGCGGGATGTACGCCGAAGATGGCCCTTACCGCGATGACAGCGAAGCCGCGCACTGGTACCGCGAAGCGGCCGACCAGGGCAACGCCCGGGCGCAATATCTCTTGGGCGCACTGTATGCGGTTGGTCGTGGCGTAAAGCGTGATGAGGCCGAGGCCGTGCGCTGGTACCACAAAGCGGCCCAGCAGGATGACGTCGAGGCGCAAGTTGCGCTGGGCGATGCCTACCGCAACGGCAAGGGCGTACAGCGTGACGGTGTCGAGGCTGTGCGCTGGTATCGGAAGGCTGCTGAACAGGATGACGAACATGCTCAGCGTCGTCTCGGGGGCATGTACGCGGCGGGAAATGGGGTGCCGCGCGACGATGCGGAAGCTGCAAAATGGTATCGCCGCGCCGTCGCCCAGGACCTCGCCATCGCTCTGATTGATCTTGCTCATCTCTATGTGCAGGGTCTGGGTGTGCCACGCGACTTCGTGGAGGCTGTGCGACTATATCGACTGGCTGCCGAGCAACGCTTGATCAGTCCGTATTACTATCTCGCTGTGATGGCGGCCAATGGTGTCGGCGCTGCCCAGGACGACGGTGCGGCGGCGAACCAGCTTCACATAGCTGCCCGCGAAGGTGGCGCCGAAGCCCAATATTGGCTGGGCCAGCTGTATGCCGACGGTAGAGGCGTCCTGCTCGACAAGGCCGAGGCCGCGAAATGGTGGCGCCGTGCCGCCGAACAGGATGCCGCACCGGCACAGGTTCTTCTCGGCCTGGCGTACCTTGACGGCATCGGCGTGCAGCAGAGCGATATCGAGGCGGCGACCTGGTTCCAAGCTGCGGCGGTGCAAGGTGACGACGAAGCCCAGGCCTACTTGGCTGAAATGTATTTCAGCGGTCGCGGTGTGAACCGGAATGATCAGATGGGAGCGAAGCTCTATCGTCTCAGCGCCGAACAGGGCAATGCCGGTGCGCAAACAGGTTTGGGTGTCGCCTATCTCTCTGGCGCCGGCGTAACGCAAAGTGATACCGAGGCGGTGAAATGGCTGCGCGCCGCGTCAGCGCAAGACGACGCCGCCGCCCACTTTCATTTAGGTGTCATGTACTTCGAAGGCCGCGGCCTTGCGCAAGACAAAGAAGCGGCGATCAAGCTCCTTCATCGCAGCGCCGAGCGAGATTTTGCCCATGCGCAGTACGCCCTCGGCGTTGTCCATCACCGTGGTGACGGGGTGGCCCAGGATTTTGCAGCTGCGGCGGCATGGTATCGCAAGGCGGCGGACCAGGGCCATGCCCACGCCCAGTACTGGCTGAGTGTCTTGTATAAAGAAGGGTCGGGTGTGGCCCAGGACGATCAAGCGGCATTGCGATGGTTGCGGCAGGCCGCCAAACAAGGGTTCGCCGTGGCTCAGCGCGACCTCGGTCGTCGTTATGCGCGTGGCGTTGGTGTAGCGGAGGATCTTGTCGAGGCAGCGCGCTGGTATCGCCGCGCGGCGGAACAAGGTGAGGCTCTGGCGCAGCATGATCTTGGTATCGCCTATAGCACCGGCCATGGCGTGTCCCAGGATGACATTCAGGCCTACATATGGCTTGTACTCGCTGCTTCCGCGGCGGGTGACCCCGAGGGGCGCAGTCGTGCCGCCAGCATCCGTGATCGGGTTGCCACGCGGCTGACGCCGGAGCAGATCAACAATGCGCTCCTGCGCGTCGTTGATTTCGAGCTAATTGTTACGCCGTTCCGGTAGTGCGAGCGGCCCTACCTAAGCCGCCTGCGCCGCCACGCGTGCCGTCGGCCGGTCGTTCATCAGCAGCTGCGCGGTGCCCGCGATCAGGCCGATCAGCACCGCGACCTGCCAGGCGCGCTCGTAGGAACCCAGCATGTCGTAGATCAGGCCGCCGCCCCAGGCGCCCAGGAACGAGCCGACCTGGTGGCTGAAGAAAGCGATGCCGGTGAGCGTCGACAGGAAGCGGATGCCGAAGATCTCGGTCACCAGCCCGTTGACCAGCGGGATCACGCCCAGCCACAGCAGGCCCATGGCGGCGGCGAACACCAGCGTGCTCGTCTGGCTGATCGGCATCGAGAAGTAGGCGGCGATGAACAGCGAGCGCAGCACATAGATCAGGCCCAGCAGCAGGCGCTTGGGATAGCGGTCACCCAGCCAGCCGAACAGCCATGAGCCCAGCACGTTGAAGGCCCCGATCACCGCCAGCGCCTGGGCGCCCACCATGGGATCAAGCCCGCAGCTGGCCAGGAACGTCGGCAGGTGCGAGGTGATGAACACCAGCTGCAGGCCGCACACGAAGAAGGCCAGCGCCATGACGACATAGCCGTTGTGGCGCCACGCCTCGTCGAGCGCGCGGCCCAGGGTCAGGTCCTTGTCGCGGGCGGTGGCGTTGGGCAGCCGGTCGGCGCCGCTGCCGATGAAGGCCGCCGGCAGCATCACCGCCGCCATGCCGATGAACCCCGCCAGGGCGAAGCGCCAGCCATGGTCCTGCATCAGCACCTGGGCGAAGGGCGAGGCCACGAACGTACCGATCGAGCCCGCCGCCGACACCAGGCCGAACGCCAGGCTGCGTCGCGTCGGCACCACCACGCGCGCGGCAATGTTGGCGGCGATGCCCGACGTGGTGCAGGAGAGCGCCACGCCGACCAGCAGGCCGGCGCCGATGGTGATAGTGAGCGCGTCGGTAGCCCATGCCGTGAGCGCCAGGCCGGCGGCATAGAGCGCGCTGCCGACCACCGCGACCCAGCGCGTGCCGTAACGGTCGACCAGCGCACCGATGAACGGTTGCGTGACGCCCCACACGATATTCTGCACGGCGATGGCGAACTGGAAGTCGGCGGCGGTGATACCAAGCTCTCGCATCACCGAGGGTTGGAACAGGCCCAGGCTCTGGCGCATGCCCATGGCGAGGCTGAGCATGACGGCGGCGCCGCCCAGAATGGCGAAGCTCTGGGCGCGGTTCAGCGCGGCGGTGTGGAAGGATCGGGCGGTCATGGGTTTGTTGCTGACGGGGTGGGATGAGGGGCGGCACCATATACACCGATCGGTGTGCCACCACATGCAAAGGCCTCACACCCGGATGAGCGCAGCGCAACTGAGCGGGGGACAATTTTCGACGTGACAGGCCGGGCAATCGGTCGCAGCGTCTCGACGTTCTAAGAATCAAGGGGGAAACGATGACGACATTCGTTCTGGTCCACGGCGCCTGGCATGGCGGTTGGTGCTATGCCCGGACGGCAAAATTGCTGCGCGCGCAGGGCCATGACGTATTCACGCCGACCATGACCGGTGTCGGCGAGCGCTCGCACCTCGACATGGTCAACGTGAATCTCAGCCTGCACATCCAGGACATCGTCAACGTCTTCAAATGGGAAGACCTGACCGATGTCGTGCTGTGTGGCCACTCCTACGGCGGCATGGTGATCACCGGCGTGGCCGACGCGCTGGCCGATCGCATCCGGTCGCTGGTCTATCTCGATGCCTTCGTGCCCGAGGATGGCAGCACGCTCTGGAATCATCTGGCGGAGGCTCAGAAGGAGTTCTTCATGGCCGGCGTCGCGAAGAACGCCGGGGTCAAAACCGATCCGATCCCCGGCGAGGCCTTTGCCGTCAATGCCAAGGATCTCGGCTGGGTCAACGGCAAGTGCGTACCCATGGGCGTCGGCTGTTTCCTCGAGCCGGCCCGGCTCAGCGGTGCCTACCAGCGGGTGGCCAAGCGGACTTATATCTATGCATCGGGCTGGAGCCCGTCGCCGTTCACGGCGTTCTACGAGAAGCTCAAGGACGATCCGGCCTGGAAGACGCAGGTCAGCCCGGTCGGCCACGACGTCATGGTCGACGACCCCAAGGGCCTGGCGGACATGCTGATCGCGGCGGCGTGAGCTCGGCAGCGGCCCCGGTTTCAACCGAAAATTGGTGGTTGCCCACAGGCCGGGTGCGCTAGGTTCGCCGCCGTGAGGTAGGAGCGGCCGTTGCCGCTCCGGGAAAGCCGAAAGGAGCGCCCCATGGCCGGCAGCGTCAACAAAGTCATCCTGGTCGGAAATCTCGGCCGCGACCCCGAAATTCGCAATATGCCCAGCGGCGGCATGGTCGTGAACATGTCGGTCGCGACGTCGGAGAACTGGCGAGACAAGGCCACCGGCGAGCGTAAGGAACGCACCGAGTGGCATCGCGTCGTGATCTTCAACGACAAGATCGGCGAGATCGCCCAGAAATATCTGCGCAAGGGCTCCAAGGTCTATCTCGAAGGCCAGCTGGCCACGCGCAAATGGACCGACAAGGACAACCAGGAGCGTTACACGACCGAGGTCGTCGTCCCCCGTTTCGGCGGCACGCTCACCCTGCTCGACAGCCGCGGTGAAGGCGGCGGCGGTGGTGGTGGCGACGACTATGGCAATGGAAACGGCAACGGTGGCGGCGGCTCGGGTGGCGGTGGCGGCGGTCGATCGACGCCCCGCAGTGGTGGTGGTGGCGGCGGCCGCCCGGAACTCGACGACGACGTGCCGTTCTAGTCTTCTTTTCCCGGAAGCGCGGGTGGGACGCCCGCGCCTCCCGGGGTTTCAAGCCGGCAACCCCATGGCTTGCAGCGCGGCGATGGTGGTGGCCGGATCCCGGTGGTGGATGCCGCGCATCCCCAGCGTGCTGGCGGCGTCGGCATTGACCTTGTTGTCATCGATGAACACGGCGTCGGTCGCCGCGAAGCCGCCGCGGTCGAACAGCACCTGGAACAGGCGCGGATCCGGCTTGACCAGCTGCTCTTCGCCCGAGACCACGATATCGCGGAACAGCGACAGGCAGGGCAGGCGTGGCCGCGTGCGGGCAAAGGTATCGGCCGCCCAGTTGGTGAGCGCGTAGAGCTGTGTTCCCGCCGCATGCAGGCGTTCGAGCAGCGCCACCATGGGCGCGATTTCCCCGCTGATGGCCTCGTCGAACCGCTCGACGTAGGCGGCGATCTCGGCGGCATGGTCGGGATAGCGGGCCAGCGTATCGGCAATGGCGGCACGCGAATCGCGATCGATATCAAGCCGCAGATAGAACGCACCATTGCAGACATTGGCCAGAAACCAGTCCAGCCGCGTGGCATCATCGAACAGCTTGCTGAACAGATAGCGCGGATTCCAGTCGACAAGGACACCGCCGAGGTCGAACACGACGACAGACGGCACGGCGGGCACGGACGATGACACGGCAGGCACTCCAGACTGGACACGGCGACGATCACGATGGTGCCAGTCGATCATGTCCCCGTCTTGACAGAGAGATCGCTAGCCGGTGGCGGGGTAAATCTGGTGGGATGGCGCCATGACTGCAACAGTTGATCAGATCCTCGCCGATTTGTGGCAGGTCGCCGGCGGCCATGCCGGCGCCCTTGATGATGTCACGCTGAGCGGCGCCGAGCCGGTGCTGCCGTCGTCGTTTCGGGTCGGCGCCGCGGCGCAGGCCAGCATCGCGGCGGCGACGGCCGCGGCTGCCGAGCTGTGGCGGCTGCGCACCGGCCGGCACCAGCGCGTGTCGGTCGACATGCGCCATGCCGCCGTCGAGTTCCGCAGCGAGCGCTACCTGCGGGTAGCGGGTCGCCCGGCCACCGAACTGTGGGACAAGATCGCCGGCACCTATCGCTGCGGTGACGGCCGCTGGGTGCGTCTGCATACCAACTTTCCGCACCACCGCGATGGCGTTTTGAAGCTGCTCGACTGCGCCCACGATCGTGATGCCGTGGCCAAGGCGCTGTCGGGCTGGAAGGCGGAGGCCTTCGAACAGGCCGCGGCCGATGCCGGCCTGGTGGTGGCGATGATGCGCAGTCCGGCCGAATGGGATGCCCATCCTCAGGGCCAGGCGCTGGCCGACCTACCGCTGATGCGGGTCGAGAAAATCGGTGATGCGCCCGCCGGCGAACTACCCGGCGATCCGCAGCAGCCGCTGAGCGGCGTTCGGGTGCTGGACCTGACGCGCATCATCGCCGGACCGGTCTGCGGCCGGACCCTGGCGGCGCACGGCGCCGATGTGCTGAATATCAGCGGCCCTGGGCTGCCGTCGGTCGAACCGCTGGTGATCGATACCGGCCGTGGCAAGCGCGCCGCCCACATCGATCTGCGCACGCCGGAAGGCCGGGAGACGCTGCGGACCCTGGTGCGCGGGGCCGACGTCTTCGTGCAGGGCTATCGGCCAAATGCCATCGCCGGCCTGGGCTTCGATCCGGCGACCCTGGCGGCGCTGCGTCCGGGGATCGTCTGTGTCACGCTCTCGGCCTATGGCGAAGCGGGCCCGTGGGCGGATCGGCGCGGCTTCGACTCCCTGGTCCAGACGGCGAGCGGCATCAATCACGCCGAAGCCCAGGCGGCTGGCATCACCGAGCCCAAGCCGCTGCCGTGCCAGGCGCTGGATCACGCTTCGGGGTACTTGCTGGCGCTGGGCGCCATGATCGCGCTGCTGCGCCGTGCCCGCGAAGGCGGCAGTTGGCATGTCCGCGTGTCGCTGGCGCAGACCGGTCGCTGGATCGCCGGCCTGGGCCGCCTCGAGGCCGGTTTGGGTGGCCACGATCCCGGGCTGGAAGACGTGCGCGATCTGCTTGAGGAATCGGACAGCGGATTCGGCCGTCTCACGGCCGTGCGCCATGCCGGCCAGCTGTCGGAAACACCGCCCCGCTGGGCATGTCCTGCCGTACCGTTGGGCACTCATAGGCCGGTCTGGGCTTCGTAACGCCGATCCACACGTATAGGTAGAATAAATGGCAGTTTCTGTCGCAGTGGCGGGTGCGCGTGACTGCCCCTGGAGAGGTGACCAGATCTGCAATTGCGCCGGCGATAGCCGAATTCACCGTCAACGGCATGCACAGGTCTAATTTTTATATAAAAATCAACTACTTATGCTCCCTCAATTGGGCGGGATTTCGTTTGCGCAAACCGCGCCATTTGATAGTGTGCGCCGCGTCCTTCCGGTCCCGCCGTAAGGGCCCTGTCTAGCGATCTACTTTGCTTGTAAAAGTCCCGTGTCGGCGCCACGGGGCGAAGCCCGGAATCGATCCTGCGCCACGAGTATCCGCGTGACCGACGCCACCGCACCAGAAGAACAACAGCCGCCGCCTCCGCCGCCGGGCGACATCGCGCCCGTGACCATCGAAGAGGAGATGCGGCGCAGCTACCTCGACTACGCGATGAGCGTGATCGTCTCGCGCGCGCTGCCCGATGCGCGCGACGGGCTGAAGCCGGTGCAGCGGCGCATCCTCTATGCGATGAAGGAGGGCGGCTACGACTCGTCGCGGCCGTTCCGCAAGTCGGCGCGCATCGTCGGCGACGTGATGGGTAAATACCACCCCCACGGCGACCAGCCGATCTATGACGCCATGGTGCGCATGGCGCAGAACTTCTCGGTGCGCCTGCCGCTGATCGACGGCCAAGGCAATTTCGGCTCGATGGACGGCGATCCGCCGGCGGCTATGCGGTACACCGAGGCCCGTCTGGCGCGCGTCGCCGAGACGATGCTGGACGACATCGACAAGGACACCGTCGATTTCCAGGCCAACTATGACGACCAGGGCCGTGAGCCGACCGTGCTGCCGGCGCGCTTTCCCAATCTGCTGGCCAACGGTGTCGGCGGCATCGCCGTCGGCATGGCCACCAACATCCCGCCGCACAATCTCGGTGAATTGATCGACGCCTGCTGCGCCCTGATCGACGATCCCAGCCTGACACACCAGCGGCTGCAGGAGATCGTGCCGGGCCCGGATTTCCCCACCGGCGCCACGATCGTGGGCCGCAACGGCATCCGCTCGGCCTACGAGATCGGCCGCGGCTCGATCATCATGCAGGCGCGCACCAAGTTCGAAGCTCTGCGCGGTGGCCGTGAGGCGATCATCGTCACCGAGGTGCCGTTCCAGGAGAACAAGGCCAAGATCGTCGAGCGCATCGCCGAGGTGGTGCGCGAGAAGCGGGTCGAGGGCATCGGCGACCTGCGCGACGAGAGCGACCGCGACGGCGTGCGTATCGTGATCGAACTGCGCCGCGACGCCATGGCCGACGTGGTGCTGAAGCAGCTGTTCCGCTTTACGCCGCTGCGCAGCAGCTTCCCGGTCAACGCGCTGGCCCTGGATGGTGGCCGGCCGCGGGTGATGACGCTGAAGGAGCTGCTGCAGGCGTTCATCCGCTTCCGCGAAGACGTGATCACGCGGCGCACCCGCTTCGAACTCAATGCCGCACGCGATCGTGCCCATGTCCTGGTGGGCTTGGCGATTGCCGTTGCCAACATCGACGAGGTGATCGAGACCATCCGCCGCTCGCCGGACCCGACGACGGCGCGCGAGCGCTTGATGGCGCGCGACTGGCCGGCGCAGGACGTCCAGGTGCTGATCGAGCTGATCGACGAACCCGGTCACAGGGTTGCCGCCGACGGTACCTATCGCCTGTCCGAGACCCAGGCCCGCGCCATCCTTGATCTGCGCCTGCACCGGCTGACCGGGCTGGAGCGCGACAAGATCGCCGAGGAACTGCAGGAAGTCGCCAGCGAGATCCGTGGCTTCCTCGAGCTGCTGGCCTCGCGTGAGAAGCTCTATGCGCTGATGCGCAGCGAGCTGGTCGAGATCAAGGAGCGCTTCGCCACGCCACGGCGCACCGAGATCGTCGATGACGAGCTGGAAACCGACATCGAGGAATTGATCCAGCGCGAGGACATGGTGGTCACCGTCACGCACGGCGGCTACGTCAAGCGCGTGCCGGTGGCCGCCTATCGCGCCCAGCGCCGCGGCGGCAAGGGCCGCGCCGGCATGGCCACGCGCGATGACGATTTCGTGTCGACCGTATTTGTCGCCAACACGCACACGCCGGTGCTGTTCTTCACCAGCCGCGGCATCGTGCATAAGCTCAAGGTCTGGCGTCTGCCCTTGGGCGCGCCGCAGGCCCGCGGCAAGGCGTTCGTGAACCTGCTGCCGCTGCAGGCAGGCGAGACCATCTCGACGGTCATGCCGATGCCGGAGGACGAAGCCAGCTGGTCGACGTTGCAGGTGATGTTCGCCACCGCGCGCGGCGGTGCCCGGCGCAACGAGCTGTCGGATTTCGTCAGCGTCAACCAGGGCGGCAAGATCGCGATGAAGTTCGAGGGCGCCGACGAAGGTGACCGCCTGATCGCGGCCCAGGTCTGCAGCGAGGAGCAGGACCTGCTGCTGGCCACGCGCCTGGGCAAGGCGATCCGCTTCCCGGTCTCGGCGGTGCGCGTCTTCGCCAGCCGCAACTCGACCGGCGTGCGCGGCATTGCCCTGGCCGACGGCGACGAAGTGATCTCGATGACGCTGCTCGACAGCGGCCGCGCCACGACGGAAGAGCGTGACGCCTACCTGCGCCAGGCCCGGTTGCTGCGCCAGCAGGAGAACGGCAATGGCGATGCCGACGCGCCGGCCGCCGAGGATGCCAACGGCGGCGCCAATGGTGCCGCCGAGGAGGGCAATGGTGCCCAGATCACCCTGACGCCGGAGCGTTTCGCCGAACTGGCGGCACGCGAGGACTTCGTTTTGACGGTGGCCTCGACCGGCTTCGGCAAGCGTACCTCGGCCTACGAATATCGCCTCACCGGTCGTGGCGGCAAAGGCGTCGACTTGATGAACCTGGCATCGTCAGGCGCCACGGTGGCGGCCGCCTTCCCGGTATCGGCGCGCGATCAGATCATGGTCATGACCGACGGCGGCACGCTGATCCGCTGCCCGGTCGAAGGCATCCGCATCGCCGGCCGCAACACGCGCGGCGTGCGCATCGTCTCGGTATCGGAAGGCGAGAAGGTGGTGTCCGTCGCCCACATCGTGGACGACGCCGAGGCCGACGAGGCGACCGGGAAGTAGACTTCTTCACCTTTCCCGCAAGCGGGAGAGGTGAAGATCAAATCGGCTCTTCGAACGCCTCGCACTGCGCGCACACCCGGTCTTTCATCGCATCGAAGCGCGGCGGCGGGTTGTGTTCCGGCCGCTGGTGGTACCAGCCGATCTGCGCCATGCCGCGGATCAACCGGAACATGGGCAGCAGTGCGAGCGCATCGTCGGTGATCGCGCGCACCTCTCGGTATCCTTTCAGAAAGGCTGCTTCGAGCGCGGCGAAGGCTGGCACCGACTGGTGGTGGATCAACGCCACGGCGATTTCGTACTGATGCCAGCCGAACGCGGCGTCGTCGAAGTCGATGACGGTCAGGCGATCGCCATCGATCAGGACGTTGCCGGGATGCATGTCGGCGTGAATCAGGCTGTAGGTCTGACGATGCTGTCCGTAGCGATCGAGGACCGGGCGGATACGATCGCGGGTGGCGAGCATCAGCCGCCGCTCGCCGGAAGACAGCAGGGCATGATCCCAGAACGGTCCCCAGAACGGCGCATCGCCCATCAGACCGTCGCGGTCGAGCGTGTGCCGCGTGAACGGCCGCGGCGCCTGCCAGCCGCTCGACTGATTGTGCAGGGCCGCCGTGATGGCGCCGAGTTGCTCGAAGTAGCCTTCCAGCACCCGCTGGTCGCTGATCTCGTGCAGCACGTCGGACAGGATCCGCCCCTCGGTCCACCGCGCGATCCCGGCATGGCGATGTTCGCCGGTGCCGGGAACGGCCACCGACACGTATTCGCGGCCATCACGCGTCGCCACGGGCGTGGGCACGGCAATACCGGCGTCGGCCAGGGCGCGGATCCAGATCCGTTCCGAGTTCAGTTCGTCGAGCGTGTGGTAGCCCGGGCGGTGCAGACGCAGGACATAGACGGCACCGTCTCGCCGGTCGGTGACCCGGAACGTGACGTTCTCGCGCACCGTCACCAGCTGCAGATCACCGTCGGCAATCGGAAAGGCTTTCAGCGCTTCCCGTGCCGCCGCGGCGAAGATCCGTTCGGCGTCGATCCTATCCATTGAGGTCGTCGATCACCGTGTCGAACGCGTCGAGGAATTCCTCGGCGTGACGCTGGCTGAACACCAGCGGTGGCCGGATCTTCACGACATTGCCGAAGGCACCGGCATTGCTGGTGAGGAAGCCCTTGTCCTTGATCCGGTTGACGATGTCGATCGTGCGGTCGCGGTCGGGCGCGCCGCCGTCCGCCACGACCTCGATCCCGATGAACAGTCCATGGCCACGGACATCGCCGATCCAGGCGCAGCGTCCCTTGCGTTGCGCCAGGGCCGCCTTCAACGCGGCCCCGACCGTGCCGACATTCTCGCGCAAACCCTCGCGCTCGATCACATCCAGCACGGCCATGCCGACCGCCGCCTGCAGCGGGCTCGATGCAAACGTGTTGAAGTAGCGCGTCTGGGCGCGGAACGTGTCGATCAGCGCCTTGCTCGCGGCGGTCGCCGCCAGCGGCAGGCCGTTGCCCATGGGTTTGCCCGTGACGACGATGTCGGGCGTGAAGCCGGTGACTTCGTAGCCCCACCAGCGACCGGTGCGGCAGTATCCGGCCTGGACCTCGTCGGAGATCACCAGGCCGCCGGCAGCGCGTACCATCTCCGTCGCCCGCTTCATGAACCCGCGCGGGATGTCGGGCAGTCCCTCGTTGGCAAGGATCGAGCACACGATCAGCCCGGCAAAGCCGGCGCCGCTTTTTTCGAAGCCCTGGATCGTGGCGCGCAGGCGGTCCAGGTAGGCATCGCAGATGTCGGCTTCGCTGGCGCCCGGCACGATCGGCCGCAACATTTCGGGAAAGGGGATGGCACGCACGTCGTCGCCGGCGGGCTGCTCCGCCCCCAGGCGGGTCAGTTTGGCGACGGCCTCGCTGTTGCCGTGATAGGTGGCGTTGGTGCAGATGATGCCGCGCCGGCCGGTGGCCATGCGCGCCATGCGCAGCGCGACCTCGTTGGCCTCGGTGCCCGAGCAGGTGAAGATCACGCTCTCCATCCCCGTGGGATGCAGCTTGGCGAGGCGCTCGGCGAACGCGACGATGCCTTCATGCAGGTAGCGGCTGTGGACGTTCAAGGTGCCCTGCTGGCGCACCATGGCGTCGACGACATGCGGGTGCGCGTGACCGACGCACGGCACGTTGTTGTACATGTCGAGGTAACGTCGACCGTCGGCGTCGAAGAGATACACACCCTCGCCGCGCACGATGTGCAGTGGTGCGGTGTAGAACAGCGGCGCGCCGGCACCCAGCGCCCGCTCGCGGCGTGCCAGAAGCGTGGTGGTCGTCATCAATGGCCTTTCCTGCGTTTCGGCGCGCCCGCGGTTTGATACACCATCTTGGGCGGGCCTCATCGACGGGGCAAGGTATGGCGTGCTGATTGCTGCATTGCCTGTGAGCGTGGGCTGTATGAGTCCTTGCTGCGCCGCCGCAAGACGGATGACAGGCATGCGTCAATACGGCTAGATTTCCATGACGCAACGCATCATGAACAGGCGTTCACGCGGCGTGGGGGAAACACATGGCAGAGCGTATCGGCGTTTATCCCGGCACCTTCGATCCCATCACCAGCGGCCATGAGGAGGTCATACGGCGGTCCATGCGGCTGGTGGACAAGCTGGTGCTGGCGCCGGCCATGAATGTGGGCAAGGGCCCGCTGTTCAGTCTCGATGAACGCGTCGAGATGCTGCAGGAGATCATCGCCGAACAGCCGGCCGATGTGGCAGCCCGCATGAGCGTGGTGCCGTTCAACACGCTGCTGGTGCATTTCGCCCGCTCGCAGAACGCCACGATCATCATCCGCGGCCTGCGCGCGGTCTCGGACTTCGAGTACGAAATCCAGATGGCCAACATGAACGCGCGCATGGAACCCAATGTCGAGACCATCTTCCTGATGGCGTCGGACCGGCACCAGTTCATCGCCTCGAGCCTGGTCAAGGATATCGCCCGCCTGGGCGGCGACATTTCCAAGTTCGTGTCGCCCAAGGTCTACCAGCGCTTGAAAGCCAAGTTCCTGGGTGTCGAAGGCGTCAACTGACGACTCACAGCCCGACGCTCCAACATTGACCCGGCGTCGGCGTCCCTCTATACCCCAGCCGCGCAAGGGGGTGCTGCAGGTCGGCACCCTGCTGGCGAGCCCGTAGCTCAGCGGTAGAGCATCTGACTTTTAATCAGAGGGTCATGGGTTCGATCCCCATCGGGCTCACCAATTTTTGCCCTTCAATTCAATTGGTTACACCGCATCGGCTGGATGGCGCCGGCCGCGTCTAGACATCCGTCAGAGGCTCTAGACACTTTTCCCGTTCCGTTCTCGTTCCGTCGACGGCCATCAGATTGGTCGCGCGCTGCACGCGCCGCAGACCGGGAGCCGACGGCGGCGGCCGGCGTTCGTTCAGTATGGCCAACCAGATCCCTCTCGCGGTGCGCGTTCGCGACGCCCTTCATCGCGTGACGGCGGGGGACACCCAGCGATGGGTGAGGGTGCACGAACTCGAGCGCGCTCTTGACCGGAAAATCGATCCTGCGGTGCAGGCCGCCGTCCGCGAGGCCGCCGATGCAGGCTGGATCCGCTCCGCCGGTGGCCGCGAGATCTTGAGCGTGTCGATAACGGACGAGGGCATACGTGTTTGCCGGCATGTCCCGTTGCGCCGCCGCCCGCGGTTGCCGCATCCAGCGCGTGACTGAGTCGCTTGGGTGCGCGCAGGGGAACCTTGATGCATTGAGAACGTCGACTTCTGACACCGCAGTGCTCGCCGGGCCACGTTGGGGAAATCCTTCCGATTGTCTCAGTCGCATCTCAGGCCGCTGCGGGGCGGTGTGTCATGAAGGAATGACAACGATGGACGTGGTGACGTTCGGAATTTATGTGGCCGCGATCGGCGCCATTATCGCGGGGTTGCCGGCCTTGGCCTGGGGCTCAGCCCTGATCGTGAAAAACCCGGATCGAAAATCCCGCTCGGACGGAACAGTGTCTCTCGGTGGGGGCATTGTCGCCATTGCTGCCGGCTTGAGCGCCCTCTCGTGGGCTCCGTTATGAAAAGCGAACATCAGCGATAGCCGATCTTGGCGTCGCTCTTCGGAGTCGGCGCCGTGTGCAGCGATCGTCAGTACGTCGATCACACGCGTGATCGCGACATGGCGCTACGTGAATGCGCGCAACCGCAATGCGCCCGCGACGTTCAGAAGAAGCTCACGCGGGCGCCTGCAATCTGCCGCGCCCCATGGAACGTCGAGGACATGACCATGGACAATATCGACGAAACCGTCTCGCTCATTTCGGCGGGCAAGGTGCAGGGTACGAACGTCTACAACACGGGAGGCGATTCGCTCGGCGATATCCACGACGTCATGATCGACAAGAGGACGGGGAAGATTGCCTACGCCATCATGTCGTTCGGCGGTTTTCTGGGCATCGGCGAGCGCTATCACCCGCTGCCATGGTCGACATTGAAGTATGACACCCGCCAGGGCGGCTACGTGGTCGGTCTGACGAAGGATCAACTTGAGAAGGCACCGACCTACGCCGCCAAAGAGACGCCGGCCTGGGGCAACCGCGGCTTCGAGAAGACGATCCACGATTATTACGGCGTCGCGCCCTATTGGTGACGCCGGGGCCGGCGTCCACTCCGGACAGGAGTGGCCGTCCGGCGTGGCCGCTGCGCGACAAGGATCGGTGCTCAACCACGAAAGGCAGATGACATACCCGTCAGCCCTCTCATCGTGCGCAGGTCCATCGATATCAACGCGCCGCCGTCGACGGCCTGGGACATCATCGCGTCGCCGACGCTCTGGGCCCCAATGGATGATGGTGCCGCCCACAAGGGAGGTTGGAGGGTGCATGCGAGCCCTCCCAGAGCAGGTATGCCCGGTACAAGCCGCGCCGAGGACCAGTTCCGCGTCCGGTATCTGGCACCGTTCCGTGATCCTAGGGCAGAAGCGCCATGGCCACGCCACCGGCCAGAACGCCGCCGATCAGCGCGCCCAGCATCGTGATCACCTTTTCCTTCCCGCTTGCTCCCTGCTCGGCAAGGAAGAGCAGACCGCCGATGCAGGCGCCGCTGAGACCACCAATGAGGAACAGCATCACGGCTGTGCCGGCGGGTTCACGGACAGCGCGGTTGTGGTCTTACTTTCCAAGATGGCGCTTCACGTCCGCGACCATCGGACCGACGGCTTGAACAGCCTTCCTGAGCTGATCGGGCGTGACGCCCAAGGACTTTGACCAATCCTGGACCTCGTAATCCTGGTTGATGTTGATGCGGTCGCGGTCGGCTCTGCCGGTCTTGTTCGGGTCATCGGCCATCGATGTCCTCCTTGGTATGGCGGTACGGCAACGCGCAGATCGTCATCTCCGTTCCGGTTGCAGCAAACAGGGCGCTGAAGCCAGTGTGTGACTCGGTGTGATCGCGGCTCGATCGTCAGAGTTCCGGGGTGCCCGAGCGCCTCTCGTGGGAACTTCAATTCTGGATCGCTCCGATATGGACCGGTGTATTTGCGTGACCCGCTGGTCGAGTCACAACTTCCTCAATACGTTCGCCGCGATTGTTCGCTTTGAGGATGAGTGTCATGGTTGCGCGCGTAGTAAATTGTCATTCGGGCGAATGGACTATCGGCAGAGGGCGGCTTCTTGCCGGCATTTCCGTCACTGCCCTTGCTATCGGATGCTGGTTCCCGGCGTCGGCGGCGGACTTCCCCGCCGGCACCGACCAGCAGCTGCGCGACGCCATCGCCGCGGCGAACGCCAGCCCCGATCCCACCTCGACGATTACGCTGACGGGCAGTTTCGCAGTGGCGAATTCGGTGCTGCCCACAATCACCAAGCCCATCACGATCAACATGCAGGGCTTCACGCTGTTGGGCATATACAATGCGGCGACCACCAGCGCCGTCGGCGCGATCTCCGTGGCCAACAATGGGACGCTGACCTTGGCGGGCACAGGCGCCATCGTGGGCGGCACGGGCGGTCCCGCCGGCACGGCGGTCGGCCAGACCGGGCTGCACGTGAACACCGGGTCGGTGGTGACCAACAACGTATCCGTGACGGGCGGCGCTGGCGGTGGCGCCGGCACCGCCCCGGGCGGCCTCGGTGCACAGTTGCTCAACAATGCGACCTTGATCAACGAGGGCACGATCACGGGCGGCAACGCCAGCACAGGCGGCGGCGGGTCGGGCATTCGGGCGAGCAACGGCGCGACGATCATCAACCACGGCACCATTCAAGGCGGCAGCAGCACGGCTGCCGGTGGCACTGGCGGCAACGGCGTCGAGATCGGCTCGCAGGGGGGAAACCCCACCTCCCTGACGAACACCGGCACCATCCGGGGCGGCAACGGCCCGACCACTGGAAGCACGGCTGTGCTGGTGCGCGTCAACACCGGCCCGATTGTCAACAGCGGCACGATCGAGGGCGGCATCGGTGCCGGCGGGATCAGCACCGCCGCGTCCGTTATTAATCTTACGGTGACCAACAGCGGCACGATCGCGGGTGGCGCCGCCGGTGGTGTCGGGATCATCACCACGGGAACCGTTATCAATTTCGCGGTGACCAACAGCGGCACCATCCGCGCCGGCAGCGGCGGCGCCAACGCCATCACGACGACCGCAAACACAAGCACCCTGGAGCTGCAGCCCGGCTCGATCATCATCGGCAACGTGATCGTGAGCGCCGCCGGCACCAACGACACATTGCGGCTGGGCGGCACGGGCACCGACACGTTCGACGTCTCGGCGGTCGGCACCCAGTACCAGAACTTCGACCGCTTCGAGAAGACCGGCACCGGCACCTGGATCCTGACCGGCAACGGTACCGTCGCCACGCCCTGGCAGATCCAGGCCGGTACCCTGCAGATCGGCAACGGCGGCACCACGGGCTCGATCATCGGCGACGCCGCCAACGACGGCACGCTCGCCTTCAACCGCAGCGATACGCTGGTCCATGCCGGCATCATCAGCGGCGGCGGTTCGGTGAGCCAGATCGGCACCGGCACCACGGTGCTCACCGCCGCCAACACCTACACCGGCGGTACGACGATCAGCGCCGGCCGCCTGCAGCTCGGCGACGGCGGCACGACGGGTTCGATCGCGGGCGACGTCATCAACAACGGCATTTTCGCGTTCAACCGTTCAGACGTCGTGACGTTCGCCGGCATCATCAGCGGCAGCGGCGCTGTCGAGCACAACGGCGCGGGCACCACGACGCTCACCGGCGCCAACACCTATGCCGGCGGTACCGTGTTCAACGCCGGCACGCTCGCCGTCGCCGCCGACGCCAACCTCGGTGCGGCCGGCGGCGGGCTCGCCTTCAACGGCGGCACCCTGCAGAACACGGCCGCGTTCGCCACCGCGCGCACCGCCACGCTTGATAGCGCCGGCGGCACCCTGCAGACCGATGCCGACCTCGCCCTGAGCGGCGTCATCGCCGGCACCGGCGGCCTCACCAAGACCGGCACCGGCACGCTGACCTTGACCGGCAACAACACCTACGCCGGCGCCACCACGATCAGCGCGGGCATCCTGCAGCTGGGCAACGGCGGCACGTCGGGTGCGATCGCGGGCGATGTCGTCAACAACGCGACGCTGGCCCTCAACCGCAGCGACACGCTGGTGCTGGCCGGCACCATCACCGGCAGCGGCGCGCTGCAGCAGAACGGCGCCGGCACCACGGTGCTCACGGCCGCCAACACCTATGGCGGCGGCACCACCATCAATGCCGGCACCCTGCAGCTGGGCAATGGCGGCACATCAGGCGCGATCGCGGGCGCCATCGCCAACAACGGCACCCTGGCCTTCAACCGGTCCGACGCCGTGACGTTCGCGGGCGCGATCTCCGGCAGCGGCGGCGTGCGCCAGATCGGCAGCGGCACCACCGTGCTGACCGGCACCAGCACCTACACCGGCGGCACCACCGTCGAGGCCGGGCGGCTGGCCGTGAACGGCAGCATCGCCTCCGTCGTCAGCGTCACCGGTGGTGCGCTCGCCGGCACCGGTACCGTGGGCGGCATCGTCGCCAACAGCGGCAGTACCGTGGCGCCCGGCAACTCCATCGGCACGCTGAATGTGGCGGGCAACGTCAGCTTCGCGCCCGGCGCGACCTACGAGGTCGAGATCGAACCTTCCGGCACCGGCGACCTGCTGCACGCCACCGGTACCGCGGCCCTCACCGGCGGCACCGTCTCCGTCGTCAAGGCCGGGGGCACCTACGCCATCGGCAGCCGCTACACCATCCTCACCGCCGATGCCGGCGTCAGCGGCACGTTCTCTGGCCTCACGCAGAACCTGCCGTTCCTCAACCTGGCGCTGACCTACGATCCCGGTAACGTCTATCTCGACGTCACCCGCAACTCCGTCGCCTTCTGCGACGTCGCCGCCAGCCGCAACCAGTGCGCCACCGGCCGCGGGGCCGAGAGCCTGGGCGCCGGCAATGCGGTGTATGACGCCATCGCCAGTCTGCCCGATGCGGCTGCTGCGCGGCAGGCCTTCAATGCGCTGTCCGGCGAGATCCATGCCTCGACCCGCAGCGTGCTGATCGACGAAAGCCGCTACCTGCGCGATGCCGTCGTCGGCCGCACAGCCCAGGCCGGTACAGCGGGTGGTGCCGCACCGCAGTTCGCGGCACTGGCGCAGATGAACGACCAGGCCCAGCGGCCGCAGGACGGCACCGCGATCACCGCCTGGATGCAGGCGTTCGGTGCCTGGGGCCATATCGGCGGCGACGGCAATGCCGCCCGCGCCGACCGCAGCACCGGCGGCCTCTTCGTCGGCGCCGACACCACCATCGACGGCACCTGGACCGTCGGTCTCGCCACCGGCTACAGCCGCACCACGCTCGACGTCGATGGCCGCAACTCGCGTGCCGCGATCGACAGCTATCACCTTGCCCTTTACGGCGGCGCGCGGTTCGGTGCCGTCGGCGTGCGCGTCGGTGCCGCCCATACCTGGCACAGCATCGACACCACGCGCGGCATCGCCTTCGGCGGTTTCACCGATTCGACCAAGGCGGACTACAACGCGCGCACCACGCAGCTCTTCGGCGACGTGGGCTACACCCTGGCGCTGGGCAGCGCCGCCATCGAGCCGTTCGGCAGCCTGGCCTGGGTCCATCTCGACAGCAACCGCGTCAGTGAGAGCGGTGGTGCTGCCGCGCTGCGCGGCCGTGGCGGCAGCGACAGCAACCTGTTCACCACGCTCGGCGTGCGGGCGGCGGCGCAGGTGTGGAACGACGAGAGCAAGAGCTTGACCCTGCGCGGCAAGCTGGGCTGGCGCCATGCCTTCGGCGATGTGACGCCGGCGGCGCGGTTGGCCTTCGTCGGCGGCACATCGTTTGGTGTCGAGGGCGTACCCATCGCGCGTGACGCCGTGGTGGTCGAGGCCGGCTTCGATCTCAAGATCGGCAAATCGCTCACCGTCGGCGCCGCCTATGCCGGCGTCCTCTCCGGCGATGCCCAGGACCACAGCATCAAGGGCAATCTCGCCTATCGCTTCTGATGACAGTCAGCTGAAAACCATGTTGTCGTTATGCCGGTGCACATGCCGGTATGACGCCCGGATCGAACACATGCCATCTTGGCGTCGATCAGCGTAGGGCGCTGATCGACGCTTGGCCATGAAGGCATCAAGCGCTAAGACAACCTCTATTGATATTGCTTGGGACGCGCGATCGTGATCGGTCTTCGAGTGCGTGGAGGCCCGGATGCCCATCAGGTGGACCTTTGACCGCAGCACCCGTCTTGTGACCGCAACGGCGACGGGCCCAGTCGGGATCGACGACTTCAACGGCTACCTGAGGGAGGTGGCTGCGGAAGGCTGTGTCGGTTACCAGACCATCTTCAGCTTTCAGGCCGCCGGCGTTGAACTGGGTCTGAAAGAGATCGCTGCCCTCAGCCAGCAGGCGAAGGACAGGGTGCGCGACGACGTATCGGACGGTCGGATTGCGCTCATCGCAGCGTCGGATGCCGAGCGGGAAATGGGCGCCTACTTCATGCAGCGGATGGGCACCCAGCGACCTTGCCAGATATTTGACAGCATGGAAGAAGCCAGGGCATGGCTCGGTTTGCCGCCAGACCCGCCAACGGCCTCACGGGACTGATAAATCAAGGCTTCAGGCGAGGATGTGCTCGCGCAGCACGGCGCCCAGCTGCGCGCAGTCGGGCAGATGCGGCAGGTCGGCGACGGCGGCGCGCAGCACGGATGTCCTGTCGCCCCAGACGGCACGACCGAGATCGTCGAACTTGGCCGTGAGTTCGGCCGTCGTGTAGGGCGAGTCGGCGTCGCCCAGGTTGGTCGTGACCTCGGTCTGCAGCGTGCCGCCGTCCTTCAGGACGATCCGCAGGCGGGCAGGGCGCGCGTTGGGCAGCATCGCCGACAACCCCGGATCCTCCGCCACATGAACGCGATGCGCCAACGTGCGTGTGGGCTGGTGCGCCACGGCAGCCGCGTCGAAACTCTTCACGCCGGTGGCGCCCGTGACGATGGCGGTCGCCATGGCGAAGGGCAGGGAGTACTTGGCGGCCAGCGGGTTTTGCGGCTCACGGTCGTTCATGCTGGCGGCGGCAGCGTAGGTCTCGACGACGATCTGCGTGATGTTGCCGGCCTCGATCCGCGCATCGGGATTCTCGGCACGCAGCAGCGCCAGTGCATCCAGCGCGGCGTGATTGTAACGGCAGCATGCGTGCTGCTTGAAATAGTTGCGCCCGATTTCATAGCGGGAACCGAGCTGGTCCAGCAGGCGATCGGCATCGAAGTCGTCGGCCACGATGCGGCCGTAGGTCGTTGCCAGGGCATCGCGCTCGCCGCTGAAGCCGGCCCGCTCGAGGTCGTCGGCCAGCAAGGCCATGACGCCGGCCACGCCGGCGTAGGTGTTGCGGACCGTGCCGCCTTCCTGCATCGCCCGCACGCTGGTGGCCAGGTTCAGGCCGGCGCTGAGGCTGATCAGGCGCGCAAGGCGCTGCGGGCTGCTGCCGCGCAGCGTGCCGATGCCGACAGCCGCGCCCACGGTGCCCCAGGTTCCGTGCGGATGCATGTCGTCACGCATCCGGCAGGCCGCGCCGATGCGGGCGGCGACCTCGTAGCCCAGGATCACCGCCAGCAGGAAGTCGGCACCGGACCTGCGCTCGGCTTCCGCCACGGCGAACGCTGCCGGCACGACGTGAATGGCGGGATGCCCGCGGCAGAACCGGTTGCCCTCGTCGAGCTCCAGGAAGGTGCCTGCCGTGCCGTTCAACAGGCTGGCACCGCGCGGATCCACCAGCCCGCGCGTGCCGATGACCGTGCTGGTCCGTTGGCCGCTGCGCCGGCCCTCGAGCGCGCGCAGATTGCGCATCTCCGGTTCCTGTGCGCCCGCCGCGATCACGGCAAGGCAATCGGCAACGACCGTGACGGCCTGCGTGACGATGTCCGCCGGCAGGTCGGCCAGGCGCGTCTGCGCCAGGAACTCGCTGAGGCGCCTGAGGTGCAGGGGAAGCGTCATCGGCGGCAGCGCGCGTTCAACCGACGGCAGCGCGGCGGTCGTCGGCCAGGCCGAGTTCGCTCAGCACGGTGTCGGCGTTGGCGACCCGCCCCAGCAGGCGAGCGAAGTTCACGCAGGTCGCGTCATGCAGCGTCTGCGCGGCCGCACCGCATCCGTCTTCGACAATGACGCACTGGAAGCCGCGATCGGCGGCGTCGCGCGCCGTGCCTTCCACGCAAGAGTTGGTCGAGATGCCCGTGAAGCACAGCTGCGTGGCGCCCAGGGCCTGGACGGTGCGCTCGAAGCCCGAGGAATGAAAGGCGCTCATCGTTGTCTTGTTCAGCACCGGCTCGCCGCGCCGCGGCGACAGCTCCTCGAGGATACGGTGCTCGAGCGTGCCGGCGGTGTTGCCGATGGCCTGCGCGAACGCCCGCATGGACGGCAGCAGGTCGGAGAAATCGGGAAGCTGCGAGCCGACTGTCAGGAAGACCACGGGCAGGCCGTGGGCGCGGAACCGGGCCAGCAGCCGCGCGATGGTCGGAACGACCACGGTCTCGATTCGGTCGAACCGGTAGGTACCCAGCGATGCCTCGCCACGCGCCTGCAGGAGTGCGCCCAGCCCGTGATGGCGCGAGCCGCTGGCATACTGCATATCGATGATTACCAGCGCGGTCCTGCCGGCATCGAGCCCGAAGGGTGGATTGAATTGCGCGGCATAATCGCGGGTTGCCGGTGCGCCTGGCGTGTGCGCCGTTGCCATGACACGCTCCATCAGTTGTCGAAGATATCCATCCGGAAGGCCTCGCAGGGGTCATCGACTGCCACGAGGTGATGGATGTTGAACGCATAGACCGGGCCGGTCTGGATATCGGAGGGCGAGAAGGGAAACGCGAGGTTGCCCGCGATTCCCTTGCGGCCGGGATAGCTCACGTGCAGCGCCACCGAGCGGGTCAGTGCCAGCACCGCGGCCGATGTCTCCGGATCGGCGGCGATCACGTCAAACACCAGGCCGAGCTCGTGCGATTGCGTCGCTTTGTGCGGCTCCAGCGCGCCCATGACGCCGTCACGGCCGTAGACATGCACCTGCAGCTGATATCCGTCCGGATATCGCTCGGCAACACGGCTGCGGATGTTGGCGATGTAGGCATCCAGCTGCGCGATCAGGATCGGATCGCGCACGCCGGCGATGGCGATCGTGCGGAAGCCGACCTGGGCGGCACCTTCGAGCTTGATGGTGTAGCGGTCGGCGGCGACATAGCGCGTGCCGGAGATGCGCACGGCACGCGGATTGACCTGCTCGAAGCGAGCTTCATTAAGGTCGATGGCGCCGCCGGGGAAGTGCATGTGATAGGGATCGGCCCGTTCGTACAGGGAGTGCGCCGCCACCGACTGAATGGTGCAGACCTTGTCCGGATTGGGCGGCTCGACCGTGAAGCTGTCGCGTTCGATGATGCCGAGAAGGCCGTCGGAGCCGTGCCGCGGGTAGGCCGCAGCACCGCCGCATTCGAGCAGCTTGCCCATGTGGACGACCAGGCCGCGATCGAAACCCTGCATCAGGGCATGCGCCCCCATCATGGCGGCATCGAAGGCGCGGCCGGCGATCACGACCTGGGCGCCGGCGTCGATGGCTGCCATGAAGGGCTCGAAGCCCATCTGTCCCACGATCCGTGTCGCGGCATCGATGTCGGCACCGGTCAGCGCGCGCTCGCAGTCGAGCGGAGTGACCTTGCCGTGGTCGAGTCGCTGCTTGAGCCAGGACCGGTCGATCTCGGCACTGATGCGCGCTGTCCGAAATGCATAACCGCGCTCCCGGCAGAGGTCGCGGTAGATGTCGATGAGCCACTCGAGATGCACGTCGCCGCCGGCGCCGCCGGCGGAGCCGATCAGCACGGGCACGCCGTGCGCGTGGGCTGCGTCGAGGATCATCCCCAGATCGTGACGCACGGACCGGCGGTTGGTGAACGAGGTGCCGGCCCCCAGGTAGTGCGGTCCGGGATCGATCGAGCCGGCATCGACGGCGATGACGTCGGGCTGGCGTGCCATGCCCAGTCGCATCGAACGTTCGGGAATGCCGTACCCCAGCATGCCCTGCGGCGCGAACACTGTCAGACTCTCGCGCATCGGCCTCACCATGCGATCCGGTGCTGCATGATCGGCACATGCTGCTGGGCACCATAGACGTCGGTATCGCCCGGCGTTCCCGATGCGATGGGGCGGCGCAGGGTCACCTTGACGGCATGCGCCGGATCGAAGGGGATGATGGCGATGACGTCGTCGAGCGGTATGCCGTACAGGCGGGCCACCGTTTGCCGATCGAGAGCCGCGGTGTCGATGAAGCGCCGGTAGCTCTGCCGATCCGGGAAGACGATGTCGATCGCAATCAGGAATGGTCCGGCATTCTTGCTGGTCACGAAGGTTGCGATGTCGCCGATCGTCGTCATGGTTGGTCCGTCGTTCCGCATATCCGTCAGTTGAAGCGGTAGCGCCAGGCGAACTGCGCGACGAACTTTCGGAACGCGGTATCGGACAGGAGTCCGAGCACACCCAGCAGGAAGATGCCGACGTAAGCGAGTTCGGTGGCGAGCGACACGCGGCTGCTGATGATGAGGTGGCCGAGGCCTTCGTTGGCGGCCAGCATCTCGGCCACGATGACCGTCTGCAGCGAGTTGGCCATGCCGATCTGCATGCCGGTCAGGATGAAGGGCATGGTCGATGGCACGATGACGTACAGGAAGACCTGTAGCGGGCCGGCGCCCAGGCAGCGCGCGGCGCGCAGGCGGTTGCGCTGGACCGCGACCACGCCGGCGTAGGTGTTGATCATCACCATGAACGTCGTCGTGTAGGTGATGAGCACGTACTTTCCGTTTTCGCCGATGCCGAACCAGATCAACACCGGCGTGAGCCAGGCGATCGGCGGGATGAAGCGGAAGAACTGCAGCGGCGGATCCAGCAGCCAGCGGGCCGACGTCTGGGATCCCAGCAGCAGCCCCAGCACGGCGCCCAGAGCGCTGCCGGCAAAGAAGCCGACGGCAACCCGCTGGACGCTCATCAGCACGTCGAAACCCAGCCGGCCGGTGGCGGCATAGGCGACCATCTCGCGGATGATCGCACTGGGGGCCGGCAGCACCGCCGACACGAAGAACAGGCGGGCGATCGCCTCCCAGAGAATGAGGGTGGCGATGACGCTGAGCGTGCCGCGCACCCATGTGCGGTATCGTGTGTTCATGGCAGGCTCACGGCTGGCTGAACCGCCGCAGCGCGGTTCGCGTCAGCAGCACGAACAGCCGGTCGGTGAGCAGGCCCACGACGCCCAGCGTCAGCATGCCGACAAAAATGGAATCGGTTTCCATCCACTGCCGGGAATTGTAGATCAGGTAGCCCAGCCCCGATTCGGCGGCGATCATCTCGGCCGATACGACCGTCATGAAGGCGTTCATCATGGCCATCCGCATGCCGGTCAGGATGAAGCTCAGTGCTGCCGGCAACGTCACCCACACGAAGATCTGTCGCGGCGTCGACCCCAGGCACTGGGCGGCGCGGATCTTGTTGCGATGCACCGACGCGACGCCGGCGATCGCGCTCAGCATTACGACGAAGACGGTGGCATAGATGATCAGCGCGACCTTGCTGACCTCGCCCAGGCCGAACCACACCATGACGGTGCCGATCCAGGCGATCGGCGCGATGAAACGCACGAAATTGACCAGTGGCTGCAGGACGTCGGCCACTAGGCGGAACGAGCCCATGGCCAGGCCGACGACAGCACCGATCAGGCTGCCCACCAGGAAGCCCACCAGGATGCGTTGCAGGCTGGCCAGGATGTCGCCCTGCAGTCGCCCTTCGCTGACGAGCTCGATGGCCTTGTCCAGGGTCTTCAGTGGCCCCGGAAAGAGGATGGGGGAGTCGAACTGCTCGGCGGCGACGTGCCAGGCGCCGGCGATGACGACGATGGCGATCGTGTACCGGCTCATCAGGCTGAGCGCCGCGCGGGTACGCAGGAACCATGGGCGCGCGGTCACCGGCCGGGCCTGATCCAGTCCCGCCACGCGCCCCGATCGGTTGTCGGCCGCCAGGGTCATGCGGCGGCCTGCTCCCGGCGCATCACCTTGTCGACTTCCTCCGACAGGGTGGCGTGGATACGGTCGTACAGCGCGCCAAATGCCGGATCGCCGCGGCGGCGCGGCCGCGGCAGGTCGATCGTGATCTCCTCCTTCAGGGCCGACGCCGGGCCCGAGCGCATGATTCCGATGCGGTCGGCGAGGATGATCGCTTCGCCGATATCGTGGGTGATGAACAGCACGGTGCTGGCGATCTTGCGCTGGATCGCCGTCAGCTCGTCCTGCAGCACCGCGCGCGTTTGCGCGTCGAGCGCCGCGAACGGCTCGTCCATCAGCAGGATCGGGCTGTCGCAGACCAGCGCACGCGCGATCTGGATGCGCTGTTTCATGCCGCCCGAGAGCTGTGAGGGGAACTTGTGACCTTGACCCTTCAGGCCGACGAACTCCAGTTGGCGCAAGGCTTTCTCGCGGCGCTGGCTGGCCGGCATGCCGGCCATTTTCAGGCCGAACTCGACGTTCTCCTGGGCGGTGAGCCAGCCATAGAGCGAGTCGTCACCCTGGAAGATGACGACGCGGTCGACGCCGGGCTTGGTGATGGTGCGGCCGTCAACCGACACCGTGCCGGCGGCCTGATGCTCGAAACCGGCCAGCAGGGTGAGCGCGGTGGTCTTGCCGCAGCCCGATGGGCCGAGCAGGACGTAGAACTCGCCGCGCGCGATCTCGAGATTGAGATCCTTGAGGATCCAGGTCGGACTCTTGCCCTGCGACGTGTACTGGAAGTCCACGCCGCGGAAAGAAATGTAGCTGGGGGCGGACGCCATCGCGCACCTCGGCTCAGAAGTCGGTGCGCGACGGCGCGTACTTCTTGGCGATGTCGGGATAGTAGGTCTCGTGCACGAACTTCTCGAGATTGTCGATCTTGATGTAGTTGCGCCGCTGCGCCCAGCCGAGCATCTCGCGGAAGCGGTCATAGTGCGCCCGCTTGGTATCGAACACGTAGTCGACGCCGGACACCTGGTTCTTGAGATCCTCGAGATTGAGTCGGAACGTCTTGGCGGCCAGCTGCGTGGCCTCGTCCTTGTTGGCGTTCACCCAGTCGGTCGCCTCGGCCAGCGAGGCATAGGTGGCGCCGGCCTGCTCGGGGTTCTTGCGTGCCCAGTCCTCGCGGAAGCCGATGAAGAGCCACTGATGATAGAGATCGTCGTCGCTGGCCCAGGCGTAGACCTTGGCGCCCTTGACGATCTGCGGCAGTTTCGACAGCCACGGCTCCCAGCCGAAGAAGGCATCGATGTCGCCGCGCTGGATGGCCGGGATCCATTCCGCCGGCTGCACGGTGAGCGCGTTGACCTCGTCGGGCCCGGTTCCTTCGCGCAGTCCGTGGCGCTCCAGAAAGCGCGAAAACAGATAGTCCGCGCCCGTCACGCGAATGACGGCCACCTTCTTGCCCTTGAAGTCCTGCGGCGCGCGGATCTTGGGGCCGACGCCGATGCCCTGGTCGCGGCGCGCCACCAGGCAGCGTGCCACGGTGAAGATGCTGGCGCCGCTGAGCCGTGGCCGCGACATCGAGACTTCGCTGCCGATGCAGACGTGGCCGTTGCCGGTCAGTACCGCCTCGACGCCGCCCAGGCCGCTTTCGAAGATCTTGTACTCGGCGTTGAGGCCGTGCTTGGCGGCAATGCCCTTGGTGATCCAGGGAAGCTCGGGCAGGAACGGTGCGCTGAGCCCGATGCCGAACACGACCTTGTCGGCGCCACTCTTGATCGCCGGTGCCTGCGCAAAGCCGGTGTGTCCGCCCGCCAGCGACACGCCCAGCGCACCACCCATGACCCCCACGGCCTGACGTCGTGTGATGCGTCGACCCTTATCGTTGCCCTTCATGGGACGTTCCCTCCTTGATGCTCGTCTCGATGATGTGTCGTTGTACGGTCAGGGCATGTAGCCCCCGCCGTTGACGTGCAGCGTCTGCCCGGTGATGAAGCTGGCGCTGGCCGAGGCCAGGAACACGATGGCGTCGGCGATGTCGTCGGGCTTGCCCAGGCGGGCCAACGGCAAGGCTTGCGCCAGGGCCTGAAGCGCCTCTTCGCTGTGCTCGTAGCGGGGCTGCGCCGTGTCCGTCAGGCCGGGCGCCACGGCGTTGACGCGGATGCCATGAGGGGCGAGTTCCAGCGCCATGGCGCGCGTCATGGCAACGACGGCGCCCTTGCTTGCGGTGTAGTGCACGCCCAGCCGCGCGCCGCGAATGGCGCCCGAGGCCAGGTTGATGATGGCGCCCTGGCGTCCGGCGGCGACCATGCGCCGCGCCGCGGCCTGGGCGCACAGGAAGCTGCCCTTGAGGTTGATGTCGAGCACGAAGTCCCAGTCCGCTTCGCGCATGTCGAGGAATGCGACGCGCGGAAAGACGCCGGCGTTGTTCACCAGGATGTCGGCGGGTCCGAGCGCGCGTTCGGCGGCGTCGACCATCGCCGTGGCATCAGCCGGACGGGAGACGTCACCCTGCACGATGATCGCGCGCCGGCCCAGGGCCTGGATCTGGTCGGCGATGCGCTGCGCTTCATCTGAATTGTCCAGATAATTGACGGCGACATCTGCACCGTGCTGGGCCAGCGCCAGCGCGGCGGCTTTGCCGATACCTTGCTGTGCCCCCGTTACGAGTGCGATGCGGCCGCTGAGGCTCTTTCCGGTCATGCGTCGATGACTTTCGCTTCACTCAACTGCGGCGATCTATCACAAACGATCGCGGCAGCACAATAAATTTGTCCGGACATTTGATTTGTTCGGACAATATAATTGACACTGCCGCCAGCGCGCAGGTAAGCGTGGCGCATGAAGGACGCCCGCGGGCTGATGAACCCGGCATTCGTACCGATCTACTCCCGCATCCTCGATGTGCTGCGCCAGCGCATCGCATCCGGCCGCTACCGGGTCGGCGAGGCGCTTCCCACCGAAGCCGACCTGGTTGCCGAGTTCGAGGTCAGCCGACACACGGTGCGCGCCGCGCTGCAGTGCCTGGTCGCCGAGGGTTTGGTCGAGCGCAGTGCCGGGCGCGGTACTTTCCTCAAGCGTGGCGGTGCCGGCGGCGGCGAGTGGAGCATCGGCGGCATAGAGGACATCATCGATGTCGGCTTCTCTGGCGCCTATGACGTGAAGGCGGTGCGCTACGTTGCGGCCCGCAACAGTCCGCGCGCTGCGGCGACGCTCGACGTGCCGCCGCGCGCACGCCTGCTGCACGTGAGCGCCGTGCGCTCGACGCGCGACGGACCCTTTGCCTATTCCAATCTCTTTTTCCCGGAGGAGATCGGATCACGCCTGCCGCAGCACCTGTTTGCCGAACGGCCGCTGGTGCTGTTGATCGAGGAATATTGCGGCCTGCCGCCGTTTCGCACCCGGCAGGTGGCGTCGGCGAAGACGGCTGATCCGCACTCGGCGCAGGTCCTGGGGGTCGCTCCCGGGCATCCGCTGCTGGTCGCTGAACGCACGCACTTCGCGCGCAATGGCCGGGCACTGCAGTACTCCCATGTCGAGTACCGGACCGACCGATATCAACAGGTCATCTATTTTTCGCGCCGCGACGAGGGACCGTACCGGTCGCCCAAGGAGCGGGAGGCGATGTTCAAGCACCGCGGCGACGACGAGGCAGAGCCTGCCACGAGCGGATCAGCCCGTGCGCACAGTTCAAAGAGGGGAGGGAAGTCCAGTGGCACTCACGCCCGCCGCGCGACTGCGCCAGCATCTGCAAAGCCGAAAACTGGTCGTCGCGCCGTCGTGCCCTGATCCGTTCTTCGCGCGCATCGCCCAGGACGCCGGCTTCGCGGCCGTCGCATTGGGCGGCTACGCGATGGGCGCCCAGACCGGGATCACCGAACCGCTGCTGACCATGAGCGAGGTGGTCGAGGCGTCGCGGCGGATGGTCGGTGCGCTCGATATACCGGTCATCGTCGATGGCGGCGCCGGCTTCGGTGATCCGCTGCACACGATGCGCACGATTCGCGAACTGGAACAGGTCGGCGTTGCCGCCGTCCATGTCGAGGACCAGGTCTTCCCCAAGCGCGCGCACTATCACCGCCAGTATCAGGAACATGTCATCCCCGCCGAGGAGATGGCGCTCAAGATCGCGTACGCGGTCGAGGCCCGGCGCAACCCTGACTTCGTGATCATCGCGCGCACCGACGCCATGCAGACCGACGGCTATGATGAGGCCGTGCGGCGCGCCCGGCTTTATGCCGAGGCAGGCGCCGATATGGTCATGCTGTTTCCCAACAACGACGCCGAGGCGCGCCAGGCGCCGCGCGACTGCGGTGTGCCCCTGGTCTATGTGAACAGCACCGGCAATCGGGCGGCACGGCCGATCTATGGCATCGCCGACCTGCAGGCCATGGGCTATGCCGCCTGCGTCGATGCCATCAGCGTCGCGATCACGGGATACACCGCGGTCCGCGATCTGCTGGGCCGCCTGCGCGACACCGGCCGGGTCGGGATCGATCCGGCGCAGGCGCACGCCGCGCGTCTGGAGATCGAACGCCTGATCGGACTCGAGACCTACTATCAGATCGAAGAGAAAACGGTCGAACGGGCCGCCTCGGCGTAACGAACGCAGATCGCGCCAACACAAGGAGCCGCCATGAGTCGTCTTGCCGGAAGGACTGCACTGGTTGCCGGTGCGGGTGGCGGCATCGGCGGTGCGGGCGCTGCGCTGCTGGCGCGCGAGGGTGCGCACGTCGTGTGCGCCGACTGGAATGGGCCGGCCGCGGCCGCGACGGCCGATGCGATCAAGGCCGGGGGTGGGCGTGCTGCGTCATTGTCCCTGGATGTGAACGACCCGGACAGCGTCGCGCGAGCATTCGCGCAGACGCTGGAAACGGTGGGACATCTGGATGTCCTCGTCTACAGCGTCGGGACGACCACGACGGCGAGCGTGCT
Organism: Reyranella sp. CPCC 100927; assembly: GCF_007859315.1. GTDB lineage: Bacteria > Pseudomonadota > Alphaproteobacteria > Reyranellales > Reyranellaceae > Vineibacter. The sequence goes on along the minus strand of NZ_VOHA01000002.1, from coordinate 531,488 downwards.
CGATCTGGAGCGCGCGGAGTGGGACCGCGTTGTGGGCACGAACCTGACCGCGGCGTTCACGTTGGGCCAGGCGGCGGCGCGACAGATGGTGCAGCAGAAGACCGGCGGGTCCATCGTCTTCGTCACGTCCCAGCTCGCCCACGCCGCCATCCGCAACAAGACCGCCTATCTTGCATCCAAGGGCGGGCTGCGCTCCCTGACCATGGGCATGGCACTGGACCTGGCGCCGCATGCCATTCGCGTCAACGCGGTGGCGCCGGGTCCGGTGGTGACGGGCATGACCGAGCAGCGTTTCGCCGATAGCGACATACGCGCCTGGACATTGGCCCGCATTCCGGCCGGTCGCCTGGGGCAGCCTGATGATATTGCCGGTGCTATCGCCTTTCTCGCATCGGACGAGTCGCGATGGACGACCGGCACCACCATCGTTGTCGACGGTGGATACCTGATCGAATGACCTGGCGTGGTGAGGGAGGGTGATGATGGCACACGAGCGCGATCTCGTCGGGTATGGTGGCCGTCCACCCGATCCGAAGTGGCCCAACGGCGCCCGTCTGGCGATCAACTTCGTTCTGAACTACGAGGAGGGCTCGGAATACTCGGTCGTCAACGGTGACTCGTTCAGCGAAACGACGCTGACCGATGGTGGCGCGGCGCGGCAGATCAAGGGACGCGACCTGGGTGCCGAGTCGCTCTACGAATACGGCAGCCGGGCAGGCTTCTGGCGTGTGCATCGCATCATGACCGATCGTGGGATGCCGATGACGGTCTATGGCTGTGCGATGGCACTGGAAAAGAATCCACCGGCCGCCGCCGCGATCCGCGAGTCGGGCTGGGACGTGGCCGGCCACGGCTGGCGCTGGATGAACCACTTCGATATGGCGGAGGCCGAGGAACGCGAGCTGATCCGCAAGTCGATCGCGTCGTTCCAGCAGACGGTCGGTCAGCGTCCGTACGGGTGGTATTGTCGCTACGCGCCCAGCACGAACACGCGCCGGTTGCTGGTGGAGGAGGGCGGCTTTCTTTACGACTCCGATTCCTACGCCGACGACCTGCCGTACTGGACGCGCGTCGACGGCAAGCCGCATCTGGTCGTCCCGTACACCATGTCAACCAACGACCAGATGTTCTATCGCGGCAATTTCGGCCGTGCCGAGGATTGGTTCCAGTTTATTCGCGACGCCGTCGACGTTCTGTACCGCGAGGGCCGCACCCAGCCGAAGATGCTGTCGATCGGACTGCACGCCCGCATCATCGGTCACCCGGCGCGCGCCTCGGCCCTGGAACGTCTCGTGGAGCATCTCAGCGGCTTCCCGGACATCTGGATTGCCCGCCGCAAGGATATCGCCGAGCACTGGATCGCCACCCATCCGCCGCAGCCCTAGTGCCCGCTATCCCTGAGCGCAGCGAGGGATCTCTTGATGCAGGCGCACCCGTGCGTCTCTTGCAGAAGATCCCTCGCTGCGCTCGGGACGACGGCAGTAGCGGTCCGCGCTCCCAGGTTACCGGGTGCAGTCGAACATGACGCTACCGGTCTCGATCGCCTGGTTCATGCGGGCGTTCTTGCGGTACCGGGCGCAATGCCCCTGGGCGGCCAGAAGCTGCTGGTCGTCGGTGCCGAGGATCGGGGTGACGACGCCGCCCTGCGCGGTGCCGGCCGGCCGGATGGTGCTGCCACAGGCGGCCAGTGAAAGAGCCGCCACCAGCAGCAACATCGTCTCGCGCATCGATCGTGTCCTCATCGCCGGATAATCGCGACTGAATATTCCCGAGCGCGCGGTCGCTTGCAAGCGCGTCCTCAGTTTGCGGGTGTACAAGGGTCTTGCAGGCCGGGAGTCGGTGCCCCTAAGCTGCGCGCCGCATGCTGCGCTTTTTCGTCCGCCGCCTCATCGTCGCGCTCCTGGTCGCCGCCACTGTCGTTACGCTGGCTTTCATGCTGACGCGGCTGTCGGGCGATCTCGCGATCTCCATCGCCGGTCCCAACGCTACCCAGCAGGACGTCGAGCAGGTGCGGCGCGCCTATGGGCTCGACCGGCCGCTGGTGGTACAGTTTTTCGACTGGGTAGGCCGCGCCGCCCTGGGTGACTTCGGGGAAAGCTACTTTTTCAAGCAACGGGTGGCGTCCCTGATCGGCGAGCGCATGCCGGTCACGGTGACCCTCGGCCTGGTCGGGCTGGTGATCGCCCTGGTGGTGTCGCTGCCCCTGGGCATCCTGGCGGCGGTACGCGAGAACACGGCCCTTGATCGCGCGGTGCAGTTCGTGGCGCTGATCGGCCAGGCGATGCCGAGCTTCTGGCTCGGCCTGCTGCTGATGATCACGCTGGGCCTGCACCTGGGCTGGCTGCCGATCTCCGGCACCGGCTCGTGGGAGCACTATGTCATGCCCGGCATCGTGCTGGCCTTCTCCGCCATTCCCGCCCTCACGCGGCTGACACGCAGCGGCATGATCCAGGCCCTGAGCTCCGACTACATCCGCACGGCGCGCGCCAAGGGCCTGTCGCGTCTTTCGATCCTGCTCAAGCATGCGCTGCGCAACGCCGCGATCCCGGTCGTCGCCATTGCCGCGGTGCAGCTCGGCTTCATGCTGGGCGGCTCGATCGTGATCGAGTCGGTGTTTGCCCTGCATGGCGTGGGCTTCCTGGCCTGGGAAAGCATCGGCAAGAACGACTTTCCCGTGGTGCAGGCGGTCGTGCTGGTGCTGGCAGTGATCTATATCGGGCTCACCATGCTGGCTGATCTCATGAACGCCGTGCTCGATCCGCGGCTGCGCTCGGCATGAGTGTCGTTGGCGCATCGGCGGGCCCGCGCCGCGGCTGGCGGTCGGCCGCGACCTGGGTCGGCGCCGCCATCGTCGGCGTGGTGCTGTTCTGCGCGCTGTTCGCGCCGCTGATCATGCCCCACGATCCCTTCGCACAGGATCTCAACAAGCGACTGGCGACACCGTTCTGGATCGCCGAAGGGCATAATCCGCAGCACCTGCTCGGCACCGACGGGCTGGGCCGCGACTACCTCTCGCGCCTGATCTATGGTGCCCGCATCTCGATGCTGATCGGCGTGCTCACCGTGGTGACGTCGGGCCTGATCGGCATTTCGCTGGGTATTCTCGGCGGTTTCGCCGGCGGGCGGATCGACGATGCGGTGCTGTTCGCCATCACGTGCAGGCTTTCGATCCCGGTCGTGCTGGTGGCGCTGGCGGTGGTCGGTTTGCTGGGCAGCAGCCTGACCCTGGTGGTGCTGACCTTGGGCCTGCTGTTATGGGATCGCTTTGCGGTCGTGGCCCGCAGCACCACCATGCAGGTGCGCAACCTCGACTTCGTGTCCGCGGCTTGGTGCGCCGGCTGTTCCCGCTTTCATATCCTCTTGCGCGAGGTGCTGCCCAACATCGCGAGCCACCTCGTGGTCGTGGCCACGCTGGAGGTGGCGCTGGCGATCCTCCTGGAGGCGGCGTTGTCGTTCCTCGGCCTGGGCGTGCCGCCGCCGCTGCCGTCATGGGGGCTGATGATCGCCGAGGCCAAGGAGTACATGTTCTTCAGCCCATGGGTGATCGTCATTCCCGGCATCGCCCTGTTCGTGCTGGTGCTGGGCATCAACCTGCTGGGCGATGGCCTGCGCGACCTGTTCGGCACGGGGACGGATACGTGAGGGTGCGGGCGCACCGGCTTTTCACCTCTCCCGCAAGCGGGAGAGGTCGACGCGCGCACGGCGCGCGGTCAGGTACATCGGCCTCCGGCCGATATACCGAGGTGAGGGCTTCAGGGCTCCGCATCGCGTCTACGGGCCCTCACCCTCCCATGACGCTGCGCGCCATGGGCCCCTCCCTCTCCCGCTTGCGGGAGAGGCCTGGTACATGACCGCTCTTCTCGACATCGAGGGTTTGCGCGTCGAGTTCGGCGGGCGGGCGGCTGCCGTGCGCGGCGCTTCCATCACGGTCGACCGCGGGCAAACCCACTGCCTGGTCGGTGAATCGGGATGCGGCAAGTCGGTCTCGGCGCTGGCGGTGATGAACCTGCTGGCGCGCGGTGGCCAGCGATCGGCCGATCGCCTGGCGTTCGATGGCGCCGACCTGCTGCGCCTGTCCGACAAGGACATGGCCCACCTGCGCGGCAATCGCATGGCCATGATCTTCCAGGAGCCGATGACCAGTCTCAATCCCGCCTACACGGTGGGATCGCAGATGGCCGAGGTGCTGCGCCGCCATCGCAAGGTGACGCGCCGCGCGGCACTGGACCGCGCCGCCGAATTGCTGGGCCGCGTCGGCATCACGGCGCCCGGCATGCGGCTGGGCCAGTTTCCGCATCAGCTTTCCGGCGGCCTGCGCCAGCGCGTGATGATCGCCATGGCGCTGATGTGCGATCCGGAACTGCTGATCGCCGACGAGCCGACGACGGCGCTGGATGTCACGGTGCAGGCGCAGATCCTGCGCTTGCTGGCGAACCTGCAGCGCGATCTTGGCCTATCGATCCTGCTGATCACGCACGACCTGGGTGTCGTGGCGCGCGTGGCGCACCACGTGTCCGTGATGTACGCCGGCGAGGTGGTGGAGAGCGCACCGACGGCCAGCCTGTTCGCCAACCCGCGTCACCCTTATACGCGCGGGCTGCTGGAGTGCGTGCCGGTACCGGGCAAAGTCCGGCGTGACCAGCCGCTGGGTTCCATCCCGGGCGTGGTGCCCCGCATTCAACTCGGCTTCGCCGGCTGTGCGTTCCGCGACCGTTGCGCCCATGCCGATGCGACCTGCACGGCCGCCATTCCGCGCCATTCGGCCGGTACAGGCCATGAGTTCCTCTGCCGCCTGCCGCCGGACTGGGCTCGCGACGGAGCATCGCCATGACTGCCGCCGCGATCGAGGTGCGCTCGGTACGGCGCACGTTCAGGGTGCGCGGCGGCCTGTTGTCGGCCGACCGCAATATCGTGGCCGTTGACGATGTGTCGTTCGCCGTGGCGCCGGGCAGCGTGCTGGGCGTCGTGGGCGAGTCGGGGTGCGGCAAGTCGACCCTGGCGCGCCTGATCCTGGGGCTGCTGCCGCCGACGTCGGGTGAACTCTTCGTCGACGGCCAGCGCATCACCGACATGGACCGGCGCGCCCGCGCCCGCCTGATCCAGCCGGTGTTCCAGGATCCGTTCGCGTCGCTCAACCCGCGGCGGCGCGTGCGCGACATCGTCGGCTTGCCGCTGGCGGCACAGGGCGGCGTGTCCCGGGCCGAGGTTGCCAGCCGTGTCGATGCCATCCTCGAACGGGTCGGCCTGGCGCGCGACATGGGCGACCGCCTGCCGGCGCAGCTGTCCGGCGGCCAGCGCCAGCGCGTGGCCATTGCCCGGGCGTTGATCCTGCGGCCGCGCATCGTCGTCTGCGATGAGCCGACCAGCGCGCTCGACGTCTCAGTGCAGGCGCAGATCCTGAACCTGCTGGCCGAGCTGCGGCGCGACTTCAACCTCACCTACCTGTTCATCAGCCACAACCTCGCCGTCGTCGAGCATGTCGCGACGGAGGTGGCGGTGATGTATCTCGGCCGCATCGTCGAGCGCGCCGAGACGGAGTCGTTGTTCCGCACGCCCGAGCATCCTTACACGCGGGCGCTGCTGGCCTCGGTGCTGACGCCGGAGCCGGGCCTGGGCGTGCCCGATGTCGGATTGGGCGACAGCCTGCCCGATCCGGCCAACATCCCCAGCGGTTGCCGGTTTCATCCGCGTTGTCCGGTCGTCATCGATCGTTGCCGACACGAGGCACCGGGTCTGACGCAGCGGCCGACCGGCATCGTCGAATGCCATCTCGCGCCAGGCGCTGCCGTGAACCTGCAGGTCAAGGACCGCCTGGTGGCCGGCCTGGGCGATCGATGAATCGGCGGCCGGGTAGCGGAACGAGCATGGCGACCTGTCGCCGATAGTCGCGGTACTGATCACCGAAGAGGTCCACCAGGTCGCGCTCTTCCAGGAAGATGCCGATCAGGATGTAGCCCGTGGTTGCGATCGCAAACAGCAGGTGACCGACGGTCATCACGGGCGTCGCCCAGAAGGCGAGCAGGAAGCCGAGATAGATCGGGTGGCGGACCCGCCGGTAGAACAGCGGCGTCCTGAAGACAGGCGGGGGCGACTGCCGTTTCAGCAGGCTTGCGACCACCTGATGCAGGCCGAACAGTTCGAAGTGGCTGATCAGGAAGGTGCTGATCAAGAGCACGATCCAACCCAGCCAGAAGATCGCTGTCAACGCCGCCACGCCCAGCGGATGGCTGACGGTCCAGACCGGATCGGGCATGGCCCGCCATTGCCAGCACAACAGCGCGAGCGCCGCGGTGGCGAGCAGCACGTAGGTGCTGCGTTCGATCGAATTCGGCACCAGGCGCGTCCACCAGCGCTTGAAGGCGGGCCGTGCCATGACGCTGTGCTGTACGGCGAACAGGCCCAGCAACGCGATATTCACCACCAAAGCTTCCAGCAGTGGGGCGGGCGGCCCGGAATCGATCGACTTGGGCACGACCAGGTTCCCGACGAAACCGACGGCGTACAGAAAGGTGACGAAGAAGAACGCGTAGGCGACAAGGCCATAAAGCACGCCCAGCATGCCTGCCATGGCAACCTCCTCTGTGTGGCGCTTTTGTCGCCGATCGTGCGGGCATCGATTGGCCGGCGATACTCCCATTTGGTAGCGAAGCTTTCCTGCACCACAGCATCCTGGGTTCCGCTTAAGGACGCGGCCCGAAAGTCACCGACGTCAACCTTAGGGTTGACGCGGCTTCGCGCGCCGGCGGGCACAATGGACCGTGGCGGCTTTTCCCAAGGGGGTAGACGGTGGCGCTGACGTATGCCAAAGGCGCGCCAAGGGTCGTGGCGCAGAACAAGAAGAATCCGAACTGCTGGGCGGCGGCCCTGGAATGCTGGATTGCCGCGCAGAAGCCGAAAACGATCTTCACGTCGCTGGCCGCGGGCCTTTCGCAGAAGGATCTCGCCATCCACTACAAGGACCACGTCCACGCCAGCGGCGGGCTGCTGAAATCCGGCCTGGACCGGATCGTCTTCGATCTGCAGATGGGCTTTGACGTGCTGCTGCAGCCGAAGATCGTCTTCACCGGCGCCTACATCCACCGCAAGCTCGCCGGCAAAGGCTATCTATGGTGCGCTTTCGGCGGCAATTCCGAAACGACGACCCAGATGGGCCATGTCGTGGTGATCTACGGTATCGACGATGCCTACACCAGCCATAGCGCCGTCAGGTACATGGACCCCTGGCATCCCGGCAACATCGGCAAGCCGATCGACTACTTCCAGGACTCCAAAAGCATGCTGGTGGCCTGGGCGGAGCGTGAAGAGGTCTGGTTCCAATACATGAAAAAGAACTGGAAACTGCCGTAATGCGCCCCTGGGAGCGCGGGCCTCTGGCCCGCACCGGTGCGTAGCGCCGGAGGATGAGCGGGCGGGACGCCCGCGCTCCCAGGTTTGCCTGTGCTCGCGAGGTAGCAGCTATTTCCAGCTGTACAGGTAGAAGCGCGGCAGCTCGTCGGCGAACGGCTTGAAGTCCAGCGTCTTCACGAAGCCGAAGGTGGAGACGTAGGTGTGCAGCGGCACCCAGTAGGCCTGCTCGGTGGCAAGCTTGATGGCCGCCGAATAGGCTGCCTTGCGCTTGGCGGGATCGTTGGCCGTGCCGCCTTCCTCCAGCAGCTTCTGCAGCTTCGGATCACGCGCATAGTCGTCGTTACCGCCGCCGAACATGTTGGGCATGATGGCCGACACGTCGTTCACCGAGTAGCTGCCCCAGCTGCCGAGATAGAGCGGGTTCTCGCCGCGCCAGGCGCGCTGGATGGCGGCCGCGACCTGCAGCTGGCTCACCTTCGCCCGGATGCCGACAGCCTGCAGGTAGCTCTGCACCGATGCCGTCCATTGCGGCAGGATGTAGCTCACCAGCTCGGTATCGAAACCGTTGGGGTAGCCCGCCTCGGCCAGCAAGGCCTTCGCCTTGGCCGGGTCGTAGTCATATTTCACCGCGATATCGCCGTCGCAGCCGAACTGGGTCGGATAGCAGGGTGCCGGCGGTACGCGCGAGCCGCCGGTGACCAGGCGCTTGGCGATGGTCTCGCGGTCGATGGCATGCCAGATGGCCTGGCGCACCTTGAGCTTGGTGAGCGGGTTGTCGGCGCCGCTGCGGCCGGCGGCGTCGATCGACATGTAGCCGATGCGCATCGATTCCGAGCGCAACGCCTGCAGGGTCGGCATCTTGTTGACGCTGTCGAACTGATCGGGATTGAGGTTCCAGATCCAGTCGGCGCGACCGGCCAGCAACTCAGTCATCTCGGTGGCTGCGTCCGGCACGAAGCGCACGAACAGCTTGCCGATCTTGGGCATGCCCTTGGGGCTGTCCTTGTAGTAGTCGGCGAAGCGCTCGAAATGCACTTCCTTCGCCTGTTCGAGCTTGACGATCTTGTAGGGGCCGGTACCCACCGGCGCGCGCGAGAACGCCTCGGCGCCGACCTTCTCACGGTAGGCCTTGGGATTGATCGGCAGCACCAGCGCGACATACTCCAGCGCCGCCGGTGTCGGCTTCTTGAGCCTCACGCGCACTTTGTAGTCGTCGATCTTCTCGGCCTTGTCGATCCAGGAATAATTGGACGGCGTCGCCACCTTGCTGTTGGGATCGGCCGCCAAGTTGATGGTGTAGACCACGTCGTCGGCCGTCATGGTGCTGCCGTCGTGGAACTTCACACCCTGACGCAGGGTGAACTCGATGCTGTTGTCCTCGATCAGCTTCCAGTCGGTGGCCAGCCCCGGCTTCAGATCGAAACTTACGGGATCGCGGTGCACCAGCGTGTCCCATGCCAGGTGCGACAGGATCAGTCCGGTGCGTTGGGCATTGAAGTAGAGCTCGATGTTGGGCACGGCATCGCGAAACAGGATTCGCAGCGTATCGGCCGATTTCTGCGCCGCCGCGCTGCCCGCTGTCAGCCCCACCGCGGCCGCAATCGCAAGCCCGCGGAGCATTCTCCTCATGGTCATCTCAATCCTCCGGCTATCACCCCGGGCCGGAGCATAGGCGGGTTGTCACAAGGCTCGCAAGGATGCTGCTGTTTCACCTCTCCCCGCGTAGGCGGGAGGTGAGCCAATACGCCGGATACCGTGATTTGACCTTGCCTGGCGCAGGGGCATGACGCCCGATCGCACCCGCGGCAAGGCATTGACAGGGGACTTCCTTGTCGTTTAATGAATTAACAAATTAGTTAATCATTGAAGATGTCGGATCTCGGAAAAATCTTTGACGCCCTGGCGTCCGCGCCGCGCCGGCAGATTCTCGCCTACCTGTCGGAGGCCGAGCTCAGTACATCCGACCTCGCGGAACGCTTCGCCATGAGCGCGCCCGCCGTGTCGCGGCATCTGTCTGTTCTCGAGAACGCCGGTCTCGTGATGAGCGAACGGCGCGGCCAGTTCGTGTTCTACAGGCTCAATGCCGACAGCCTGGTCAACAGTCTGACCGGCTACGCCTTCGAATTGTGCCCGGTGGGACGACCGTTGAAACGCGAGTCCCGCTCGATCGCGCGCAAGAGGGCGCCATCCGCAGCGGCAAGACGCAGTCCATCATCAGCCTGAAATCAGTGTCCACACGATCCACACGATCCGCCCGAGCAGGAGGTGGTGCCATGCAGAGGGTTGCGGACAGCCTGAAGACTCACCGGGTCAGCACGGACCATGTCGATGACGTCGTGCTGGGTGACGTGCGCTTCTCGCCGGTCAAGTCGGCCTGGTTCACGGGCATGGCGGTTGCCGCCGTGGTGGGCGGCGCCCTGACGTTCACCTGGGCGGCTTTCCTGGTCTTTGTCGTCTGCACGGGTGCCGTTCTGCTGCTGGGGCATTCGCTGGGTAGCCACCGCAAGCTGATCCATGACAGCTACCAGTGTCCGAAGTGGCTGGAATACGTGCTGGTCTATTGCGGCGTGCAGGTCGGGCTGGCCGGGCCGCTGGGCCTGCTGCGCCAGCACGACCTGCGCGACTATGCGCAGCGGCTGACGGTCTGCCACGACTACCTGCGCCACGGCAGCGCGTTCTGGAAGGACGCATGGTGGCAACTGCATTGCGATCTGCGCCTGGTGCGGCCGCCGGCGCTCGCGCTCGAACCGCGCATTGCCGAGGATCGCTTCTACCGGTTCCTCGAACGGACATGGATGTTGCAGCAATTGCCGCCGGCGCTGCTGCTGTACGCCTGCGGTGGCTGGGCCTTCGTGTTCTGGGGTACCTGCGCGCGCGTGACGGCCGGCGTATTCGGCCACTGGCTGATCGGTTACTTCGCCCACAACCATGGCGACATGCACTACGAAGTGCGAGGTGCCGCCGTGCAGGGGCGCAATATCCGCCTGACCTCGCTGCTGACCATGGGCGAGAGCTGGCACAACAATCACCATGCCTATCCCGGTTCGGCCCGCCTGGGACTGCATCCGGGCGAGTGGGATCCAGGCTGGTGGCTGCTGGTCGCGTTGCACCGTCTCGGCCTGGTGTGGAATCTGCGCCTGCCGCAGGACCTGCCGGCCCGCCCCGAACTCGTTGCGCTCGACGACGCGGCCAAGCCGGTAGCCCGCCCGTGCCGATGGTGCGACGTTCGCGCATCGGGAACTGTCATCCCGAGCGTAGCGAGGGATCTTCTGAAGATGGCGTGCGGTGCGTCAAAAGATCCCTCGCTGCGCTCGGGATGACAGCAGGTACGAGGCTGACGGGAGAGTTCGCTAAGGCCGATCGCTACACCGCGAGATAGCGCCGCTTCACCTCGTCGTTGGCCGTCAGGCCCTCGATCGAGTCGCGGTAGACGATGTGGCCCTTGTCGATCACGGCGACGTGGCTGGCGATGTCGAGGCAGAAATGCATGTTCTGCTCGGCGACGATCAAGGTGACGTTCATCTGGCGCAGCTGCTTTACCAGCTCGCCGATCTTCTCGACGATGATCGGCGCCAGGCCCTCGCTTGGTTCATCCAGCAGCAGCACGTCGGGATTGCCCATCAGCGTGCGGGCAATGGTCAGCATCTGCTGCTCGCCGCCCGACAGGCGTCCGGCCATGCGGCCGCGCATGCCGGCCAGGATCGGGAATACGTCGTAGATCCGCGCCGTCGTCCAGTCCGACCGGCCCTCGGCGCTCTTCTTGGCGCCGATCAGCAGGTTGTCTTCGACCGAGTGTTCGGGAAAGACCTGGCGGTCCTCGGGCACGAAGCCGATGCCGGCACGTGCGATCTGGTCGGCCGAACGGCGCTGCATCTCCTGGCCGCGCACCTTGATCGTGCCGGCACGGGGCGGCGCCAAGCCGATGATGGCCTTCATGGTCGTGCTCTTGCCGGCGCCGTTGCGGCCCAGCAGCGCCAACGACTGTCCGCGTTCGACATCCAGCGACACGCCGAACAGGATCTGGCTGGCACCATAGAAGACGTCGATGTTGGCGACGCTCAGGATCGGCGCATCGGCGGCTGGTGCGCTCATGCGGTCGCTCCCTGCGCCGATTTGCCGAGGTAGGCCTCGATCACGGCCGGATTGCGCCGGATTTCGTCGGGCGTGCCTTCGGCCAGCACGGCGCCATAGGACAGCACGCGCACCGTCTCGGCGACCTTGAACACGATATCCATGTCGTGCTCGATGAAGATCAACGTCAGATCACGCTCGCGCCACAGCCGCTGCACGGTCTCGATCATCTGCCAGCGTTCCTCCGGTCCCATGCCGGCGGTCGGCTCGTCCAGCAACAACACGCGCGGCTGCAGCATCAGGGCCAAGCCGATGTCGAGCAGCTTCTGATCGCCGTGGCTGAGGTTGCTGCTCAGCACGTCGGCCACCCGTGTCAGGTTCAATTGCGCCATCACCTCGCGCGCCGCTTCGGTCGCCGGCGGCGAGGGGAACTGCGACAGCTTGCGGGTCTCGCTGCGCTGGCGCGCATGACCCGATGCGGCGAGCGCCTGGGCCACCGTGAGGGTCGGAAACAGGCTTGCCACCTGGAAGGCGCGGCCGATGCCGCGGCGCACGATCTCCTGCCGGCTGGCGCCAACGATGTCGGCGCCGTCGAGCAGAATGCGGCCGGTATCGGCTTTGAAGCGGCCGGAGATGAGGTTGAAGAATGTCGTCTTGCCGGCGCCGTTGGGGCCGATCACGGCCGACAGCGAGCGGGCAGGGAACGCCAGCGACACGTCGCGCATGGCCGCGACACCGCCAAAGGACTTGCTCAGTCCCTCGATCCTGAGCAGGGCGTCGGATGCCGCCATGTCAGGACGCCTTGCCGGCATCGGCGGCGTCGCGCTGGCTGAACGCCTTCTGCTGCTCGCGGGTCTCGATCCGGTCGGCGATCAGGTCAAGGACACCCTTGCGCAGGCCCAGCACGAAAATCAGGATCACGATGCCCAGCACCAGCTCGGTATGGCTGGTGTAGACCACCGTCACGTCGTTCAGGACGCGCAGGATGATCGTGCCCAGCAGCGGCCCCAGGAACACGCGCGAGCCGCCCAGCATGATCATGAAGATGGATTCGCCCGACGTGGTCCAGAAGGCGAAGTTGGGGTAGGCGCCCGACACGAAGAGCGCCAGCAGGATGCCGCCGACAGAGGCGATGCAGGCCGAGATCACGAAGCAGACCAGCTTGACGCGCACCACGTCGACGCCGAGGAAGGCGGCACGATCCTGGTTGTCGCGGATCAGACGCAGCGTATAGCCGAACGGCGACGTCACGATCTGGCGCATGATCACCATGCAGATCACGAACGCGACCGAGCAGAAGACGTAGAGCTGCAAGCGGTCGGCCAGATCGATGCCGAGGAATTTCGGCCGCGGGATACCGCCCATCAAGCCCTGGTCGCCGCCGGTGAACGAGACCCAGCCCAGGATCAGGTTGTAGAGCAGCATCTGGAACGCCAGCGTCAGGAAGGCGAAATAGATCTCGTTGAGGCGCACGCAGATGGCGCCGACGACCAGGGCCAGAGCGGCGGTCAGTGCGATCGCGAACACGAAAGCGGCCGGGACCGAGAAATGGCCGGACTGCATGGCGAGCCCGAAGGCATAGGCACCCGAGGCGAAGAACATCGCATGCCCGAACGACACCAGGCCGGTGTAGCCGATCAGCAGGTTGAGCGACATCGCCAGCAGCCCGTAGGCCATGGCGAACATGATGAAATCGCGGATCGCCGGCCGGGCGTCGACCACGGCCACCAGCAGCAGCGCCACCAGCCCGAGACCCGCCCAGCCGAGGTCCCGCCAACGTCCGGTCATGGGCGCTATCCTTGTGCGCGGCCGAACAGGCCGCTGGGCTTGAAGATCAGGACCAGGGCCATCATCAGGAACATCACGCCGTCGACGAACAGCGGGAAGCCGACGCTGCCGAAGGCGCGCGTCATCCCCAGGATGATCGAGGCGAGGAAGGCGCCGCCGATCGATCCCATGCCGCCGATCACGGTGACGATGAAGGACTCGATCAGGATCGAGAAGCCCATGCCGGGAGTCAGCGATCGCACCGGCGCGGCGAGCGCGCCCGCGACGCCGGCGAGCGCGCTGCCCAGTCCGAAGACGGCGGCGTAGTAGAGGTTCACGCGGATGCCGAGCGCCGACACCATGGGGCCGTTGATCGCCGCCGCCCGTACGATCTTCCCGAAACGCGTGCGGGTGATGACCAGCCACAGCACGATGCCGATCGCCATCGCGGTCACGATCATGAACAGGTAGAACGGCGGCACAACGCCGCCGAAGATGCGATAAGGCGGCAGGCGGAACTCCTTGGGCATGCCCATCGACAGATAGCTGGGCCCCCAGAGGATCTTCACCAGATCATCGCAGATCAGCACGACCGCATAGCACACCAGCAGCTGCATCAGCACGTTGGAGCCGTAGACCCGGCTCATCAGCAGGCGCTCGAACAGGACGCCCAGGATGCCGACCACGGCGGCGGCGCCCGCGGCCGAGAGGAAATAGCTGCCCGTCACCTGGTACAAAGTCCAGGCGGCATAGGCGCCGGCCATGTAGAGCGAGCCGTGCGCGAAGTTGATGATGTTCAGCACGCCGAAGATCAGCGTCACGCCGGACGCGATCAAGAACAACAGCATGCCGATGATCAGCCCGCTGGTGAGCTGCGTCACCAGGCAGGACGCGGTTCCGAAACAGCGCGCCAGCGCGTCGATTTCCAAGGTGGTGCTTCCAGATCAGGCGTAGCCCTGCTTCTTCTTCCACTGCTTTTCGAGCTCGAGGATCGCCTGCCAGTTCGACGACTGGAAGGCGCTGATGAACGGCTCCTTGGGCTGCGACAGGCCATAGCCGATGATGTAGTTGATCAGCGTGTTGTCCTCGGCCCGCATGGTCAGCGTTCCGTCGGCGCCCCAGGGCGACTTGATCGTCATGCCCTTGATCACCTCCGCCAGCTTCTTGCCGTTGGTGTCGCCGGCGGTCTTGGTCAGCGCCTCGACAAGCATCTGCGCGGCAACCGCGTTTTCCCACGACCAGTTGGTGGGCTTGCTCTTGTTGATCTTCACGTAGTCCTGATACCAGGCTTCGTTCTCCGGCGTGGCCGGCACGGTGCGGTTGTAGCGGCCGCCCGAGTGGACGCCCTCGGGGAACTGCTTCACCTCGTCGACGACGCCATAGTCGCCGAGATTGACCATGAAGCAGGTCAGCTTGTCGAACAGGCCGTACAGGTTGCCCTGGTCGATGAACGACACCAGGTCGCCGCCCCACAGGGCCGAGTACATGGCGTCGGCCTTGGCATTCAGGACCTTGGTGACCACCTCGGTGTAGTCGGGCTGGAACAGCTTGGGCCACGACTCCTCGACCACCTGGATCGAGCCGTCGAAGTGCTTGGCATATTCCATGAACTCCGCGGTGTTGGAGCGGCCGTAGGCATAGTCGGGCGAGCAGGTCACCCACTTCTTGAGGTTCTTGGCCTTGGCGATGCGGGCGGCGTACTCGCCGCCGCCGATCGCGTCGTGGATGCCCTGGCGCGCCGTGCGGAACGCCGTCGGTACATGCAGCTTGGGATCCGCCGTCAGCGACGTGGTCTCGGAGTTGGTGTGGATGCACAGCACGCCGACTTCGCGGATCACCTCGTGCACCGCGAAGGCGCCGCTGGAGGCCTCGGCATCGATGATGATCTGGCAGCCATCGTTGTTGATCAGGTCGCGCGTCACCTTGGCGGCTTCCTGCGGCTGGCCCTTGGAGTCGCGCACCACCGTCTCGATCTTCTTGCCGCCGATGCCGCCCGCCGCATTGACCTTGTCGAAGACCGTCTTCAGACCGCCGACGCTGCTGGTACCCAGCAGGGCGACGCGGCCGGACAGGATCGTGGGCACGCCGATCTTGATCGTGCCGCCGCCCTGAGCCTTGAGGATGGCGGGGAAGCCGGCTGTCGCGACGGCGGCGGACGCGCCGGCAGCCTTGATCAGGCGGCGGCGCGAAAAGGTCTTGTTCATCGGTTTCCTCCCTATGTGCCGTCAGCTTGGCGGGCGCTCATGGCGGCGTCAACCGGTCCGGCGCGGCGCACGTCTCAGGGCGAAAAGAGTTGACGCCCCTGCGGCTGCGTCGGATGGATGTCCGTCTAATGAGCCCCGTGGAGAGCGAACGATGGCAGCCAACGAGCAACTCCTGTCTCTGTCGGCAGTGGAACTGCGCCGCCGCATCGGCAGCAAGGAAGTCTCGCCGGTCGAATTGCTGGAGGCCTGCATCGCGCGCATTGCAGCGGTGAACCCGGCGGTCAATGCCGTGACGGCGACCTGCTATGAGCGGGCCCGCAAGGAAGCCAAGGAAGCCGAGCAGGCCGTGCGCCACGGCGAGGCGCTGGGACTGCTGCATGGCCTGCCCACCGGCATCAAGGATCTGGAGGAGACCGAAGGGCTGCTGACCACGTATGGCTCGCCGCTCTACCGCGACTTCGTGCCGACGCAGGACAACGCCATGGTGGCGCGCGTGCGCGCCGCCGGCGCGGTGGTCGTCGGCAAGACCAACGTGCCGGAGTTCGGCGCCGGCGCCAACAGCCGCAACGGCGTATGGGGCGCCACCGGCAATCCGTTCAACCCACTGCTCAACGCCGGTGGCTCGTCCGGCGGTTCGGCCGTGGCGCTGGCCTGCGACATGCTGCCGGTGTGCACCGGCTCCGATACCGGCGGCTCGCTGCGCATCCCGGCGGCGATGAACGGCGTCGTCGGCTTCCGCCCGTCGCCGGGTGTGGTGTCGGTCGAGCGTCGTGGCCTGGGCTGGACGCCGATCTCGGTGCTGGGTCCGATGGGTCGCACCGTGGCCGACACCTGCCTATTGATGGCGGCGCAAGCGGCACCTGATGACCGCGATCCGCTGTCCTACGACGCCGGCGGCGAAGCCTTCGCCGTGCCGCCGCCCGTCGATCTCGGCCGTTTGCGCGTGGCGTGGACCGAGGATTTCGGTCAGTGCCCGGTCGACGGACCCATCCGCCAGACCATGCGCGACAAGGTGCAGGCCATGCAGCATCTCTTCGCGCGTTGCGATCAGGTGGCGTTCGACTTCGGCGAGGCCGACCGCTGCTTCGACGTGATCCGCGCCGTAAGCTTCCTGGCCCGCTACCGCGAGGCTTACGAGAAGGATCCGGCGTCGCTCGGCCCTAACGTGCGCGCCAACTACGAGATCGGCGCCAAGATGAGCCTGGCGGATTTCGCCTGGGCGCACCTGGAGCAGACCCGCATCTTCCGCACCTTCCAGGAGACGTTCCGCGACTACGATCTGGTGCTGGCGCCGACGACGCCGGTGTCGCCGTTCCCGTGGACCAAGCTCTACCTCGAGGAAATGAACGGCCAGAAGCTGCGCAACTACTATCACTGGTTGGCGCCGACCTATTTCGTCACCCTGGCCACCAACCCGGCGATTTCGATCCCCAGCGGCACCGACCACGCCGGCATGCCGTTCGGCCTGCAGGTGGTGGGCCGCTTCCGCGGCGACCGTGCCCTGCTGGGCGCCGCCCACGCGATGGAGCAGGCGTTCGAAGCAGTCGTCGCCTTGCGCCGTCCGCGCCCGGATCTCACCAAGCTCGCCAAGCCGGTGCCCGAGCTGAAGTCGATCGTCACCCACCCGCCGGTCTTCACCTCTCCCGCTTAGCGGGAGAGGTCGACGAGCGCGCAGCGCTCGGCGGGTGAGGGCCCAAGGACGAGATGCCTTGTGCGTGGCCCCTCACCCTCCCATTGCGCTAACGCACAATGGGCCCCTCCCTCTCCCGCTTGCGGGAGAGGTTAAGAGAGCGGCGCTGGATCGCCGCCGACCGGGCGGCGCAGGCAGGCCACGTGGTGGCCGGGGGAGACCTCGACCAACGGTGGATCGTCCTGGCTGCAGGCGGGCAGGGCGTAGGGACAGCGGGTGTGGAAACGGCAGCCGCTGGGCGGCTTGGCCGGGCTGGGCACGTCGCCTTTCAGGATCATGCGACCGCGGCGCTTGCGCACCGGATCGGGAATCGGTGCCGCTGCCAGCAGGGCCTCGGTGTAGGGATGCAGCGGCGTCGAGAACAAGCTGCGCTTGTCGGTGAGCTCCACGATGCGGCCCAGGTACATCACCGCGATGCGGTGGCTGATATGGCGCATCACCGCCAGGTCATGGCTGATGAAGAGGTAGGCCAGCTGGTACTCGTCCTGCAGGTCGATCAGCAGGTTCAGCACCTGGGCCTGGACCGAGACGTCGAGCGCCGACACCGGCTCGTCGGCCACGATCACATCGGGATTGACCGCCAGCGCCTTGGCGATACCCAGCCGCTGGCGCTGGCCGCCGGAGAATTCGTGGGTGAAGCGCACCATGGCGTCGCGCCGCAAACCCACGCGCTGGAAAAGGGCGGCGACGCGCTCTTCCTTCTCGGCGCCGCGGGCGATGTCGAAGTTCTCCAACGGCTCGCCGACGATGGTGCCGGCGGTGAGCCGCGGGTTCAGCGACGAGTAGGGGTCCTGGAACACGGTCTGGATACGCCGCCGATGCGGCCACATCGCGCTGGGACCAAGATGCGTGACATCGGCGCCGCCGATCAGGATCTGTCCGGACGTGGGATCCATCAGCTTCAGCACGGTCTTGCCAACCGTCGACTTGCCGCAACCCGATTCGCCCACCAGGCCCAAGGTCTCGCCGCGGCGGATCGCGAAGCTCACGCCGTCGACGGCCTGAACGGCGCCGGTCCGGCGCTGCAGCAGGCCGCCATGAATCGGGAAATGCTTGACGAGGTCACGCACCTCGAGGCTGGGCTGCTCGGTCATGCCGCCTCCAGCACCCGCGCGGTTTCCCAGCACGCCGCGGCGTGGCCTGCCGACGTCGTGATCAGCGGCGGTGCTTCGGCGCGGCAGCGCTCGGTGGCGAAGCCGCACCGCGGCGCGAAGGCGCAGCCGGCAATGGGCCGGTTCAATGCCGGCACGATGCCCGGGATCTCCTGCAGGCGGGGGCGGCGGCCGGCGATCTCGGCGTCGGCATCCAGGCGCGGCACGGCGCGCATCAGGCCGCGCGTATAAGGATGGGTCGGCTGTGCGAACAGCGCTTCCACCGGCGCCTCCTCGACCTTGCGGCCGGCGTACATCACCACGACACGCTGCGTCGTTTCGGCGATCACCCCCAGATCGTGCGTGATCATGACGATGGCGGTGCCCAGCTTCTCCTTCAGTTCCAGCATCAGGTCCAGGATCTGCGCCTGGATGGTGACATCGAGCGCCGTCGTGGGTTCGTCGGCGATCAGCACCTGCGGATTGCACGACAGGGCGATCGCGATCATGGCACGCTGGCGCATGCCGCCGGAGAGCTGGTGCGGATATTCCTCGATGCGCCGCCGCGCGTCGGCGATCTTCACCAGGTCGAGCATCTCCCGCGCCCGATCCAGCGCGGCGCGCCAGGGTACACCGGTGTGGCGCACCACATTCTCGGCGATCTGCGTGCCGATGGTCAGTACCGGGTTCAGGCTGGTCATCGGCTCCTGGAAGATCATCGCAATGCGATGACCGCGGATCGCCCGCATCTCGGTCTCGGACAGGGCCGCAAGATCACGTCCGTCGAAGCGCACCGATCCGCCCACGATGCGGCTGGTCTCGGGCGGTATCAGGCGCAGGATCGACAATGCCGTCACCGACTTGCCGCAGCCCGATTCGCCCACGATGCCCAGCGTCTCGCCGGGCGACAGATCGAACGACACGCCGTCGACGGCACGCACCACGCCGTCGAGCGTGAAGAAATGCGTCGCCAGATCGCGCACCTCGAGGATGTTGGTCATACCGGCAACACCCTCACATCCGCCGCGCCAGCCGGGGGTCGAGGCGATCGCGCAGGCCGTCGCCCATCAGGTTCACCGCCAGCACCGTGAGCGCCAGGAAGGCGCCCGGGATCAGGATGGTCCATGGCGCAATCTGGAAGAAGCTGCGGCCCTGGGCGATGATGTTGCCCCAACTCGGGATCTCCGGCGGCACGCCAGCGCCCAGGAAGCTCAGCGCCGCTTCGATCAGCATCCCGGCGGCGCAGATATAGGTTGCCTGCACGATCAGCGGCGCCAGGGTGTTGGGCAGCACGTGGCGTGCCAGCAGCTTGAAGCCGCGCGTGCCGCCGGCGATGGCGCTGTCGATATAGGGTTGCGCGCGGATCGACAGCACGACGCTGCGCACCACGCGCACGACGCGCGGCACTTCGGGAATGACGATGGCGATGATGACGACGACCAGGCCGGGCCGGGTCAGCGTGATCAGGGCGATGGCCAGCAGGATCGAGGGGATCGCCATGATCCCGTCCATGATCCGCATGACGATGCCGTCGACGCGGCGGAAATAGCCGCAGACGATGCCCAGCGCCAGCCCGACCACGCTGGAGATGGCGGCGACCGTCAGACCGACGACCAGCGACACGCGCGCGCCGTGCAGGGTGCGGGCGAAGATGTCGCGGCCGAACTGGTCGGTCCCGAACCAGAAGCGCTCTGACGGCGGCCGCAGCCGGTTGATGGTCGCCTGCTTCAGCGGGTCCGTTGTCAGCCACGGTGCCAGGATCGCGAGCGAGACCAGGATGGCCAGCAGCACCGCGCCGACGGCGATCGTCGGGTTGCGCCGGATCGCGGTCAGCCAGCGCGCCAAGGCCGGCGGCTCGGCGCGCGGCGTGGCGGTGTCGTCGGTGATGGCGACCATGGCTCAGTACCGGATGCGCGGATCGAGGAAGGCGTAGGAGATGTCGATCACCAGGTTCACCAGCACCTTGGCGGCCGCAAACACCAGGATCAGGCCCTGCACGATGGGATAGTCGCGCTTGAGCACGGCATCGACCGTGAGCCGGCCCAGGCCCGGGATGTTGAATACGGTCTCGGTGATCACGACACCGGAGATCAGCAGCGCAATGCCGATGCCGATCACGGTGACGATCGGCACCGCCGCGTTCTTCAGCGCGTGCAGCAGCAGCACGCGGCGTGTGGCCAGCCCCTTGGAGTTGGCGGTGCGGATGTAGTCCTGCGACAGCACCTCCAGCATCGAGGCGCGTGTGATGCGCGCGATCAGCGCCATATAGGTGACGCCCAGGGCAATCGACGGCAGGATCAGTCCCTCGACGAAGGGCCACAGGCCCTCGGCGATCGGGCGATAGCCCTGCACCGGCAGCCACTGCAGCTGCACCGCGAAGATGTAGATCAGCACATAGGCGGCAAGGAACCCGGGCACCGCGAAGCCCAGCACGGCGAAAATCATGACCAGCCGGTCGGCCAGCTTCCGCACCTGCCAGGCGGCGATGACGCCCACGGGAATTGCCAGTGCTACGGCGACGAACAGCGTCGACAGGGTCAACGCCATGGTGGGTTCCAGCCGCTGCGCGATCAGCCGGGTCACCGGCAGGTTGGAAAAGATCGAGACTCCCAAGTCACCCTGCGCCAGCCGCCACAGCCACAACGCGAACTGCTCCAGCACCGGGCGGTCGAGCCCCAGCTTGGCACGTACCGCTTCGATGGCTTCGGCCGTCGCGTCCTCGCCGGCGATGATCGCTGCCGGATCACCCGGCGCGATGCGCAGCAGGAAGAAGACGAACACCGCGACCACCGCCATCACCGGCAAGGTCGCCAGCAGCCGCCGCAGGATGTAGGCGGTCATGTGACGGTCCTCCCCACGCAGTGGGGAGGTGCCCCGTAGGGGCGGAGGGGACCCGACGTGGTTTTAGTAACAGAGACCACGCGGGCTCCCCCTCCGGCCTTCGGCCACCTCCCCCACTGCGTGGGGGAGGGAAGTGCTTGCGTCATTTCTTGGTGATGCCCCACAGCACCGCCAGGCCGGTGTTGGGCACGATGCCCTGCAGGCGGTCGGAGCGATAGGCCAGCGGCGTCGTCCATTGGCCGAACGGGATGTAGACAACTTGGTCCATCGCGCGTGCCTGCAGATCGCGTGCGATGCGCTTCTTCTCGTCGTCGGTTTGTGCGAAGGCATACTCGCTGCGCAGCGCCTCGACCTTCTCATCGCACGGCCAGCCGAACAGCCCTTTGTCGCAAGCGGCGCCGAGCCAGGTATGCAGGACAGGGTTGGCCGAACCGACGCCGCCGGTCGTGGTGACGAAGATATGCCAACCGCCCTGCGCCGGCGGCTCACGCTTGGCGCGCCGCGACACGACCGAACCCCAGTCCATCGACTGGACATCGAGATTGATGCCGGCATCGCGCATGGCCTGGATCAGGACCTGCGTCGCCGGCGTGATGGTATTGTGATCCGTGGCGGCCAGGATGGTGATCGGCTCACCCTTGTAGCCGGCCTCCTTCAAGAGCTGCAGCGCCTTCTTGGGATTGTACTCCTTGAACCACTGGCTGCCGGCGTCGCTGGCCAGCGGTGCGCCGCAGGTGATGAGGCCGTGGCAGACCCGGTAGTACTTCGGATCACCAACGACAGCACGCAGGAAGTCCTCCTGGTTGATCAGGTAGTACATCGCCTGCCGCGCCTTTTCGTTGTTGAACGGCGGGTGCAGGTGATTGAGCCGGATCATGCCGTGCGTGCTGTCGAGATCGCCGGTCTTCATCAGCTTGACGTTGCGGCTCTTCTCGAGGATCGGCAGGAAGTCGATGCCGGGGTTCTCATAGAAGTCGATTTCGCCGTTGATCAGCGCCGACATCGCGGTTTGCGAATCGGAGATCCACACCAGTTCGACGCGGTCGACGCCGGCGATCTTGCTGCCGGCGAAGGACGAGGGCGGCTCGTTGCCCGGCCGCGGCACATAGTGCGGATTCTTGAGATAGACCGCTTTGCTACCGGGCACCCAGAGGTCCTTGGCGAACATGTAGGGGCCGGAACCGACCGACTCCTTGACCTGCTGCTGCGGGTCGGTCTGCGCCTCCTTCTCGCGCATGATGGCAGCGACCGAACTGTTGGTCTTGCCCAGCGATTCCAGCACCATGCCGTAGGGCTTGGTGAGCGTCATGCGGAAGATCTTGTCGTCAACCGCCTCGAGCTTGTCGACATACGAGAACAGGCGCATGCCGACGCCGTCCTTGGCACCCCAGCGCTTCAGCGAGGCGATCACGTCCTTGGTGGTGACCGGCGAGCCGTCGCTGAACTTCAATCCGTCGCGCAGGGTGAAGGTGTAGACCAGCTTGTCGGCGCTGATGTCGTACTTGTCGACCATCTGCGGCTTGGGCTGCATGTTGGCGTCGTTGCCGAACAGCGTATCGTAGACCAGCATGCCGTGGATGTTGGCGATGGTCTGCGTCGTCCAGATCGGATCGATCACGCGCACATCGGCGTGCATCACGGCACGCAGCACCTTCTCCTCGGCGCGCGACGCCGGCGTGCCCCAGACCATGGGCACCATCAAACAGGCGGTCGTTGCGAACCATCGCAGAGCGCCAAAAGCGATTGCCATCGTGTCACCCCCCGGATCCATGCGGCTCGGCCGCGGCCGTCCACTTGAACCGGAGTATGGGTCCGTCGGAGCACGCTTGGCAATATGACGCGAAGCTGACGGCGCTCTGCTCAGCTTATGCCTGGCGGTGCGACATCACCGGCGCGCGCCGTCAGGCCAGGGAAGCCTCTCGCCCGCTGCGACTTGATGTGCCGCCGCGGGCAAAGCTCAGTCCATCAGCGGGATGCCGGCCCGGGCGACCACCTGCCTCCAGCGGGTGATCTCGCTATCGATGAAGCGCGCAAAGGCGTCCGTGGGGCTGTAGGCAGACTCCGCGCCGGCCGCGTCCAGGCGCTCCTTGACGCTGGGCAGCGCCAGGGCCTTGCCGATTTCCGCGTTGAGCCGGTCGATGATCTTTTTGTCCGTCCCGGCCGGTGCCAGCAGGCCGTACCAGCCGACGACATCCAGGTCGGGCAGGCCTTCCTCGGTGATCGCCGGAATGTCGCTGGCGATGCCGACGCGCTTGGCACTGGTGATCGCCAGCGGCTTCAGGGCGCCGCTGCGCGCGAAACCGAGCGACGACGGGATCGTGTCGAACATGACGTCGACCTGGCCGCTGATGAGGTCGGTCATGGCTGGCGCCGAGCCCTTGTAGGGCACGAATACGAGATCAATGCCCTGAGCCTGCTTGAACAGTTCGACGCTCAGATGCGTGACCGTGCCCATGGTGCCGGCATAGGTCAGTTTCCCGGGCTTGGACTTGGCCAGCGCGACCAGCTCGCGGGCGGAGTTCACGCCCAGCCTGGGATTGGCGACGATCCACAGGGGCGTCGTGGCCACCTGCGCGACAGGCGTGAGATCCCTGATGGTGTCATAGGGCAGCTTTTTCATCATCGTCGCGTGAATCGCGAAGCTGTTGCCCGTCATCACCAGCGTATAGCCGTCAGGTCGCGCATGGGCGACGTGGTCGACGCCGATGATGCCGCTGGCGCCCGGCCGATTGTCGACCACCACCTGCTGGCCCATCTGCACGGTGAGCTGCTGCGCCAGCACGCGGCTGATCGTGTCCAGCGGACCGCCCGGTGGAAACGGCGCCACGATGCGGATGGGACGGGATGGAAAATCTCCGTCCGCCGCCTGACACGGCGGCGCCATCACATGCGCCGCGATCGTCCAGATCGCAAAAAGGGCAATCGCCATTCTTTTCATCAGCGTCCTCCCGGTGATTGTTCGTTCTCCACCAGCCGCCGGACCGTCTCGACGCTCCAGTCATGGCCGGGAAAGCGGAAGAAGTCGGCGGCATGCGGTGCCTGGTGGTCCATCATGTGGACACCATCATGCGTGCGGCAGCCGCGCTCGGCTGCAGCACGCAGCAGCCGTGTCTGGCGCGGCTTCATGATCACATCGGCGACGATGGTGGCCGGCGTCAGACGGTCGACGTCCAGCGGCAGGCGGTCGTCAGGTCGCAGTCCCAGCGGTGTCGCGTTGATGGCGAGATCAACATCCGACGGATCGGGCGCGTCGACACAGCTGATTGGCGGGCCGGCGCCGTGGGACAACCTGTCCCGCAACGAGACGGCGCGATCGCCATCGGTGTCGAACACGCGGATCTCCCGCACCCCGGCATGCGCCAGAGCGAATCCGATGGCGGTGCCAGCGCCGCCGGCGCCGACCAGCAGAACCCGGCGCTGGTCGAGTGCGATGCCGGCTGCCGCCAGTCCGTCGACAAACCCGACGCCGTCGAAGATGTCGCCGGACCAGCTATCGTCCGCTTCGCGACGCATCATGTTGATCGCGCCGATCGCAGCGGCGCGTGCCGACAGGCGATCGACGCAGCGGCATGCTGCCGTCTTGTGCGGCACCGTCACAATGATGCCGTCGACATTACGCATCACCTGAAGCCCGCGTAGCGCCGGCAGCAGATCGGCGGGCGGCACATGGATCGGTATGCACAGCAGATCGATGCCGCGTGCCCCGAAAGCCGCGCTCCAGAAGGCTGGCGCGCGCACCTGCGCGATCGGATCCCCGACAATGGCCAGAAGGCGTGTGGCGCCGTTCGGCATGTTGCCGGGCCGTGACTCGACGCGACTCACCATGATCAGGTCCCGCCTGCGCTCTGCTGAGACCGCCGATCAAGAACAATCAATGCGCGCTTGTAAATTTCAAAAGAATGGATGTGCGCTCTGCGCTCAGGTATGCATAAAAACGCACAACAAGGCAGTTCTCATGTTGACGATGGCAATCCGGCCTCGTCATGATCGCCGCGCTCCATCGTCGTGGTGTGAGATATGAATTCCCTGTCGCTGGCCCATCTGACGATTCTTGATGCAACCCCGCCGGTGTTGATCGCGGCGGCGGCTGACGCGGGTTTTCAATCCGTCGGGTTGCGGCTGGTCGCGCCGTCACCGCTGGATGCGTTCGATTCCATTCTCGGCAGCGAAGCCGCGTTGCGTGAGACCGTGCGCTGCCTGGCGACATCGGGGCTGAGCGTCCTTGATGTCGAGACATTCTGGTTGGAGCCCGACACCGACGTCACCGGCTTCCTGCCGGCCTTCGAGGCGTCGGCCCGTCTGGGGGCTGGCCAGCTGCTGGTGGTCGGCAATGATCCGGACGGCGGTCGGTTGGTCACCAACGTGGCGCGGCTTTGCGAGACCGCGGCGCCCTTCGGCCTGCGGGTGATGCTGGAGTTCATCCCCTATTCGAAGGTGAGGACGCTGGAAGAGGCGGCAGGCGTGATCCGGACGGCCGGCCAGTCCAATGCCGGCGTTCTTGTCGACGCCCTGCATTTAAGCCGGTCCGGCGGCACGCCCGCCGACCTCGCCGGCATGACGCCAGCGATGCTGTCGTACGCCCAGATCTGCGATGCGCCGGCAACGCCGCCAGCGGCCGATCGCCTGCGGGCAGAGGCCAGAGGCGGTCGCCTGTATCCCGGTGAAGGTGCGCTGCCACTGGATGCGCTGCTGAAGGCATTGCCGCCCGATACGCCGTTGAGCGTCGAGGCACCGCATGCCCGGTATCACGGGCGCACGCCGCGGGAGCGCGCACGGCTTGCCTTCACCGCCAGCAGCGCCTGGCTGCGGCGCCACCGGGATCATGCGTGACCGGCTTCAAGGAGTCTGATGTGAGCATCCACGATTCGAGCCGCGCCAAGGAAATGCGCTGCCAGGTGCTGGTGTTCGGCGGCGGGCTGGGCGGCGTCTCGGCAACGCTTGCCGCCGCGGCGCTGGGCGTCGACGTGATCCTGGTCGAAGAACTGGACTGGCTGGGCGGTCAATTGACGGCGCAAGGGGTTCCTCTCGACGAAGGCCCGTGGATCGAGGCCGGAATGCACTCGCGCAGCTACGGCCATTTTCGCCGGCGGCTGCGCGACTACTACCGCGCACACTATCCGCTGACGGGCGAGGCACATCGCACTACCGAATTGAATCCCGGCATGGGCAACGTCGGATCGCTGTGCGTCGAGCCGACCGTGGCCGTTCGCGTCATCGATGATCTGCTGGCCCCCTTTGTCAGCGGTGCCCGGATCCGGGTGCTGCGGCGTCACAGGCTCGTGCGCGCGGTGATTGACCGCGATCGTGTGCTGGGCCTGGAGCTCCTGCGTCTCGAGGACGGCAGCACGCTCTTCGTGGCGGCCGATCTCGTCGTCGATGCCAGCGAGACCGGCGACCTGCTGGCCGCGGCCGAAGTCGAGCATGTGTTCGGCGCCGAAGCGCGGGCGACAACAGGCGAGCCGCACGCGCTGGCGGTCGCCGATCCGTTCGATCAGCAGGCGCTCACCTGGTGCATGGCGTTCGATCATCGGCCGGGCGAGGATCACACCATCGATCGCCCGGACGACTATGCGCTCCATCGCGACCTGCGGATCGACGGCTGGCCGGGAGCCCAGTTCAGCTGGGTGGTCAGCGACCACGTGACTCATCGACCGCTGACGCGTCAGCTCTTCGCGGGTGACACGGACGAGCCCTATGTTTTCGATCTCTGGCATGCGCGCCGCATCGCGTGGCGGCGCCATTTCCTGCCCGGCACGTATGCCAGCGACATCACGGTGGCGAACTGGCCGCAGATGGACTACTGGCGCCGGCCGGCGATCGGCGTGTCGCCGCAGGATGCGGCGGCGGCATTGCGCGAGGCCCGCCAGTTCAGCCTCTCTTTTCTCTACTGGATGCAGACCGAGGCGCCGCGGCATGACGGCGGCATCGGCTATCCCGGTTTGCGTCTGCGCGGCGACGTGCTGGGTACCGCCGATGGTTTGGCCAAGCAGGTCTATTACCGCGAAGGCCGTCGCATCCGGGCCGAGTTCACGGTCCTGGAGCAGCATATCGGCGTGCAGGCGCGGCCGGGCCGCTCGGCGGCGGAACCGTTTCCCGACAGCGTCGGCATCGGGGCCTATCGCATCGACCTGCATCCCAGCACCCGTGGCCGCGACACGGTGGATATCGATGCCTATCCCTTCGAGATTCCGCTCGGCGCCCTGCTGCCGGTGCGGGTCGATAACCTGTTGCCGGCCTGCAAGAACATCGGCACGACGCGCATCACCAGCGGCGCCTACCGGGTCCATCCCGTGGAATGGAGCATCGGCGAGGCCGTGGGCGCACTCGCCGCGGTCGCGCTGCGCCACAACCTGCCGCCGCGCGGCGTGCGCGCCGATGCGGGACGCCTGGCCGACTTTCAATCGACGTTGGCCGATCTCGGCGTACCGCTGCGTTGGCCGGTCTACGGCGCGCTGACGCCCTATACGCGTCGCGGCTATCGGCCGCCGCGGCCGGAAGGGCGCTGACCGGTCTTCCGATGGAGGGAGCGATGGATCGACGGCATATCCTGCGTGCGTCCGCCACGATCGGCATGGTCGGCGCCGCGGCGGCAGTGGCATCGATCGCGGCGGCGCGCAGCAAGCCCGCGACCTTTGTTCTGGTGCACGGTGCGTGGCATGGCGGCTGGTGTTGGGCGCGACTGCGGCCTTTCCTGGAGGTGGCCGGCCATCGGGTGACGGCGCCGACGCTGACCGGACTGGGCGAACGGCGCCACCTGATCTCGCGCGCCGTCACGCTGGATACGCACATCCAGGACGTGCTCGGCCACATCGAGGCCGAGGAACTGTCCGACGTCGTTCTGGTCGGGCACAGCTACGGCGGCTTCGTGGTTTGCGGCGCGGCGGACCGTCGACCGGCGGCGATCACGCAGCTCGTTGTTCTCGATGGCTTCGTGCCGAAGGACGGCGAAGCCGTGCTCGACTACGCCCCGACCGCGGCGGCCTACCGCGAGAACGCCGCCAGCAGCGAAAGCTGGAACATCCCACCATTGCCCGCTAGCGCCTTCGGCGTGTCGGATCCGGCCGACGCCGAGTGGATCAACCGGCGCCTGTCACCGCAACCGGTCGGCACCTACCTGCAGGCACTCAAACTGGCGGGCGGGATCGCGTCAGTCGCGAAGCTGGCCTACATCTCCTGCAGCGCGCCGGCACTGGCCGTTCTCGATGCGACCAAGCAACGCGTCCGCGCCGATCCCCGCTGGCGCTTTGTCGAACTGGCCGAGGGCCATGACGTCATGGTCACGCAGCCGCAGCGCTTGTCGGAAACGCTGCTGAGCTTGCTGGCATAGTTGCCCTGTTCACAGGAGCAGGCTGGACAGCCGGTTGGCGCAATCCTGCATTTTCGGCACGATGTCGCGGACCAGCTGATGCTTCTTCACGCGCGCGATGTGGGAGTTCGCGTTGAGCGATGCAATGGCGCGGCCGGACCGGTTGCGCAGCAGCACGGCGGCGCCGAGAAGTCCCTCCTCGGTCTCCTGATCGTTGACGGCATAGCCGTCCTTGCGGGCCTTCTGCACGGTCGCCAGCAGTTCGCGGCGATCGACGATCGTGTGGCGGGTCATGGCGCGCATGTTCGCTGTGCGCAGCAGGGCGAGAACCTGCTCGTCCGGTTGCATCGACAGCAGCATGCGACCCGACGCGGTGATGAAGGCGGACAGGCGCGTGCCGATCCGCACGGAGGAGGCGATCTGCCGGCCGGCGGCATCGGAGCGCGCGACGAACACCACATCCGTCCCATCCAGCATCGACACCGAGACCGATTCCTGAATGGCGCGCGACAGGTCGTCCAGATGGGGTTGCAGGCGGACGTCCAGGCCCATCGCGGCGAGATAGGAAAACCCCAGCCGCAGCACCTGGCTCGTCAACTCGAACTGCTTGCCGTCCGTCGTGGCGTAGCCGAGGTCCACCAATGTGAGCAGCAATCGGCGTGTCACCGCCCTGTCGAAGCCAGCCCTGGCCGCGGCCTCGGCCACCGTCATGCGCTGGGCATTGGGGCCGAAGGTGGCGATGAGCTGCAGGCCGCGCGCGAAGGCCGAAACGAAAGTAGCGCTGCGTCGCATTCCCGCGCTTTTCGCCATGCTGCTCTCCCGCCGACGCGTGTTGACTCGGTGTACCTGTGATGTCGACAATATCGCACATTCGAGCGCAGTGCGCACACTGGAAATTTGGAAGCGGACATGTTTGACGGGTTCAGGCGGTTGCAGGTACCGGTAGGTGATGCGGTGATCAACGGCGTGATCGGCGGCAGCGGTCCGCCGCTATTGCTGCTGCACGGCTATCCGCAGACCCATGTCGCGTGGCATCGCGTGGCGCCCGCACTGTCACGGATATTCACCGTGGTCGCCACCGACCTGCGTGGCTACGGCGACAGCACGGCGCCGCCGACGGATGCGCAGCACACGCCGTTCTCCAAGCGCGCCATGGCGGCCGATCAGGTCGCGGTCATGCGCCATCTCGGGTTCGATCGTTTTGCCGTCGTTGGGCATGATCGCGGCGGGCGTGTCGGCTATCGCCTGGCACTGGATCATCCGCGCCACGTGAGCGCGTTCGTATCGCTGACCGTCATTCCCACCCACGAGGTCTGGCAGCGGGCCGACAAGGCGTTCGCGCTGGGCGCCTATCACTGGTTCTTGTTCGCGCAGCCCTTCGACCTGCCGGAGCGGCTGGCCGGCGCCGATCCCGATTTCTTCCTGGATTGGACGCTGCGCAAGATGACGCGCGAACGCAGCTTCCTGACGCCCGCGGCGATGGCGGAATATCGCCGCTGCTTCCGGCGGCCGGAGGTGCGTCATGCGATGATGGAGGACTATCGGGCGGCGGCGTCGATCGACGCCGCCATCGATGCGGCTGATGTTGCCGCCGGCCGCAAGCTCGCCTGTCCCGTCCACGTGCTGTGGGAGGCGGCGCGCCACGGCGGCGAGGGCGAAACACCGCTCGAAACCTGGCGACGCTGGACGGACGCGGCGAGCGGAGAGGCGGTCGATGCCGGCCATCTGATGGCCGAGGAGGTTCCCGACGCGGTGCTAGCCGGCATCCTGCCCTTTCTGCGCCAGCATGCGGAGGCGATGTGATGAACCTTTATTTCCACGAGACGCTCGATCCGGTGCGGCAGCCCGGTGCCCATACGCGATACCTCGACGAACTGGGCAAGGTCGTGCGCGCGGAAGGCAACGCCCGCGGTTCGGCCGGCAGCGTGTGCATCGCCGCCTGGGTGCCGGTGTTCCTCACCGGCGCCTGGCCGCAGATCGTCACCTTGTGGGAAATGCCGGGCGGATGGGACGGGTTCGCGCGGCATTTCGACAATACGCCGGCGCTGTTTCACGAACCCCTTGAGCGCTGGTACGGCGAACGCACGGGTGGCTTTGATCGCCTGCTCGTCGGCGCCGACTACACCCCGAACCGGGACGCCTTGATCGCGTCCGGTCGTCGGGCGCCGGTCGTGCTGCAGCAGATCGTCTCCCTGTCGCCCGGGGGTGCCCCGTCTTATCTGCAACAGCTCGGCGACATGAGCCGGGCAATTGACTCCAGCAGCCCCTTCAGCCTGTTGGGTGCCTATGAGGCCGCCCTGCGCAACGGCACCGAGGCGGTGGTCCTCTGGGCCTTTCCCGACATGCGTACCTTGACCCAGGTCCAATCCCGACCGGGCGACTTCCCGGCATTCGCGGCCTGGCTCCATGAGTCGCGCCGGCATGAAACGGCACACACAGGCCTGGTCCTGCGTCCGACGGATTGGTCCTATGTGCGCTGAGATCCAGGTGGTGCGTTCACCTCAGAACGGCGCCGCCACGTCGTCCAGCGGCCAGACGGGGCGGCGCAGCTTGGTGTAGGCGAAGCGCGTGGCGTCGGGCGAGCAGAGCGCGCCGGAATCGACAACGACCACCTCGCCGGCGATCGGCGCGTAGGCGGCGCGGAAATGCTGGATGCTCTTGACCACCAGCACCCGGCAGCGGGTCGGATCGATCCCCTGGCTGAGGAACACCTGCAAATCCGTGGTCTGCAGCCGGTTGGAGATGGTGACCACGTCGACGCCGCCGATGCGCAGCACGGCCGTCGCACCCATCGATCGTGCGACACCTTTGCCCATCGGCCCGTCGTTGATGAAGGCGCCGTTCGACAGCAGCCGGACGGATGCGGTCACGGTCAGCGGCGCACCGAAAGCCGGGTCATGGTGGCCGCCGAGGTCGACCGTGACAGTGTTGCCGACGCCGGCCTTGATGGCGGCCTGCACGGCGGCGGGGTCGAAGATGGTGCCGACAGCGGCGCCCTGGATGCCGGTGTCGATCAGCGCTTTCAGCACCCGGGTCGCATCGCCGTAGGCACCGCCGCCGGGATTGTCGGTGCCGTCGGCGATCACCAGCGGCCCCTTGGCCGCGTCGTGAACCTTGGCCTTGGCGATGGCGTCCTCGACCGTCAACAGGTGCACGGTCTCCTCGGCGCGGCGATCCCAGATTTCCTGGCAGAGCTGGCGGGCGATCTCCTGGGCGCGTTTCTCGGCGCCCGGATCGTAGCTGACGGCGATCGACGGGCCGACATTGGAGATGTCCGACGGCATGAAGCCGGCCTGGACACTCACGACATTGATGCCAGGCTCCTTCTCGAAGGCGTCCGCCTTGGCCAGCAGGTCACGCATGGGGCCCGGCTGTGTCGTGCGGCCGTGATCGGCGCCGACCATGCAGGCCGGCTGCAAAACCAGGCATTGTGCCTTCGTTTTGCCCTCCATCATCGACTGCACCAGGGCCGCTGCCTGCTGCGAGCGCTCGTACTGGTCGATGTGTGGATAGGTACGGTAGCTGATCAACGCGCTGGCCAGGCGTGCCATGCGATCGGTGACGTTGGCATGCAGGTCCAAGGTCATGGTGATCGGCAGATCCGGGCCGACGATGGCCCGGATTGCCTCCAGCAGTTCGCCTTCGGGATCGTCGGATGTCTCGGTCACGGCAGCGCCGTGGCAGGCGAGGCAGATACCGTCGAGCTTGCCCGCGTTGCGCACGGCGCCGACGATGCCGTCGCGGATGGTTTGCCAGGTCTCGGGCGTCAGCTTGCCCGATGGCGTGGCGTTGGCCGCCAGCGCGGGCACCAAGGTCCAGCCATAGGTCTCGGCCGCGTCGAGCAGCCCGCCGATCTCGCTTTTTGTGCCGCGGAAGCGCTCGCCCAGCTCGTTGCCGTAGACCAGCCACGTGCGGCGATAGTCATCCAATGTCGTCGGTAGTTTGCTGAAGGTATTGGTCTCGTGCATGAACTGCGCGATCAGCACTCTGTGGGCCATGTCCTGGCAAACCTTTCAGTCGCGAATAGGGGATGGGTGAAGTATAGTCATGGCAACGATAAAGACATCCGCCAATCGCAGTGCCTGATCGCTGCTTGTGAGCAAAGCATGTCCGGGGAAACACGCTACGCCAAGAGCGGCGACGTCCATATCGCCTACCAGGTGACGGGCGATGGGCCGGTTGACCTCCTGTTCGCGCCGGGCTTCGTTTCGCATGTCGAGCACGCCTGGGAGGAACCGCTCCAGGCGCGTGCCCTGCATGCCCTGGCATCGTTCTCGCGGCTGATTCGCTTCGACAAGCGCGGCACCGGCCTGTCCGACCGCAGCGTCGGCATGCCGACCATGGAAGAGCGGATTGACGACATCCGCGCCGTTCTCGACGCGGCCGGTTCCAAGCGGGCGGTGCTGGGCGGCGTGTCCGAAGGCGGCGCGATGTGCGCCATGTTTGCCGCGACCTATCCGGAACGGGTCAGCGCACTCGTTCTCTACGGCGCCTACGCCCATGCGCCATCGGCCGTCGTATCGCCGGAAACCCGGGCCGCGCTCGAGGCCGCGATCCATCAGAACTGGGGTACCGGCGCGAGCCTGCCGCAATTCTCGCCCACCGTCGGCAACGATCCCGAGATGCGCGCGTGGTGGGCCAAGTTCGAGCGGCTGGCCGCCAGCCCTGCCGCGGTGATCGCCCTGCGACGCATGAATGTCGAGATCGACATCCGCCACATCCTGCCCTCGATTCGCGTGCCGACCCTGATCCTGCATCGCACCGGCGACGTGCGGATCAATGTTTCGGAGGGCCGCTACCTGGCGCGCACGATCCCCGGCGCCAAGCTGGTCGAGCTGCCGGGTGTCGATCACCATTACTGGGTGGGTGAAGCCGGCCGACTGCTCGACGAGGTCAAGGCCTTCCTCGAAGTGACCAGCGAGCCGCTGGAATCCAATCGCGTGCTGTCGACCGTGCTTTTCACCGACATCGTCGATTCGACGGCCAAGGCCTCGCAGCTCGGCGACATCTCGTGGCGCGCGACCTTGGCGGCGCACCACAACGTCGTGCGCTCGCAGCTGCGCCGGTTTCGCGGCCAGGAAGTCAAGACGCTGGGCGACGGTTTCCTCGCCATGTTCGACGGCCCGGCGCGCGCGGTGCGCTGTGCCCAGGCCATCGTCGGCGGCATGAAGTCGCTCGACCTCACCGTGCGCGCGGGGCTGCATACCGGCGAGGTCGAACTGATGGAGCGGGATGTCGGCGGCATCGCCGTGCATGTCGCTGCGCGCATCGCCAATCGCGCTGCCGCCAACCAGATCCTCACGTCCAACACCGTGAAGGATCTTGTCGCCGGCTCCGGCCTGCGGTTCCGGGATCTCGGCGCGACGTCCTTTGACGGCCTGGAAGACCCCGTCCACCTCTACCAAGCCGAGCCGCTGGCGCTGGCGGCCTGATCTGATCGCGAGCGATCCGTCTCCTTCTCCCCACGCAATGGGGGAGGACAGCCGTGCGCTGCGCTGGGGGGTGGTCTGAAAAAGAAGGGTGCGGGCGCAATTGACGCATGGCGGCGGCCGCGGGGAAATGATGGCGAGCTTTCTCTTGGGCCACAGCCAGCGGGAACCGGCGATGACGCAGCCGATCAGGATATGTGAGACGACGGGACTGAAGATCTTCAATACGCGCGCCGCAAAGGCGACCGACAGGATTGTCGGCAAAGGCTATTCGCCCGTCGCGGACGCCGCGCTCACGTCGTTGCCGCAGCCGCCGGTCGGCGCCGTCTTCGATGCCGAGGAGCAGGCGAAATATCGCGCCTACAAGGAAGCGCGGCGCGACGCGGCCGACTACATGGCGATGGAGGGCACGTTCGCCCGC
Organism: Reyranella sp. CPCC 100927; assembly: GCF_007859315.1. Classification (GTDB taxonomy): domain Bacteria; phylum Pseudomonadota; class Alphaproteobacteria; order Reyranellales; family Reyranellaceae; genus Vineibacter. The sequence continues at coordinate 497,321 of NZ_VOHA01000002.1, read as the reverse complement.
TATCTCGATGACGTCTATTCGGCGCCACCGGTACCGCGCGATGCCCTGACCGACTCCTGCGAGATCCTCGTCGTCGGTGCCGGCTTCGGCGGGCTGCTGCTCTGGCACAAACTGCGCGACGCCGGCTTCAATGATGTCCGCTTCTGCGAGAAGGGAGGCGACGTCGGCGGCACCTGGTACTGGAACCGGTATCCCGGCATCGCGTGCGATGTCGAAGCCTACAGCTACCTGCCCCTGCTGGAGGACATGAACTACTACCCGACGATGAAGTTCGCGTCGGGCTTCGAGATCCTCGAATACTGCCAGATGATGGCCCAGCGGTCCGGCTTCTATGATCGCTGCCTGTTCCATACCACGGTGACACAGACGGCATGGGATGAAGCAACCAGACGGTGGACGGTGCACACCGATCGCGGCGATGCCATGCGGGCACGCTGCGTCGTGTTGGCCAACGGGATTCTGACGACGCCAAAGCTGGCCCGCATCGATGGCATGGAGACGTTCAAAGGCGAGTCCTTCCACACCTCGCGCTGGAACTATCACATCGACCTGACAGGAAAGCGCGTAGGCATCATCGGCACCGGTGCCACCGCGGTCCAGGTGATTCCCGAGATCGCCAAGGTCGTGAAGACACTGCATGTGTTCCAGCGCACGCCATCGACGATCGACGTGCGCGACCAGCGCGCCACGACACCGGAAGAGATCGCGCAATGGTCGAAGGAACCGGGCTGGGCCACGGCGCGTCGCGAACGGCTGGCGGTGATCTCATCAGGCCGCACGGCGCTGCAGGCCAACGATGATTTTCTGTCCGGCCGGGTCGACGTCTTCAAGCCGACCAGGAAGCACGAGCGTCAGCTCTCATCGGAAGAGCTGATGGCCAAGCAGCTCAACACCAATTTCCGTATCATGGAGCAGATCCGCGCGCGCGTCGACGCCATCGTCAAGAATCCGAAGACGGCCGCGGCGCTGAAGCCATACTACCCCTACGGCTGCAAGCGACCGACCTTCCACGACGAGTTCCTGCCGACGTTCAACCTGCCGCATGTCACTCTGGTCGATACCGCGCCCGGCGGTGTGGGCCGGATCAACGAACGCGGTGTCGTGCACGACGGTGTCGAGTATCCGCTGGACGTGTTGATCTACGCCACCGGCTTTCAATGGATGGCGACGTCGACCTTCAACATGACCCGTGGCCGTGGTGGTCGGGTTCTGCGCGAGAAGTGGCACGACGAAGGCGTGCGGACATTCCTTGGCCTGCACAGCCAGGGTTTTCCCAATCTGTTCATCATGTCGGGGCCGCAGGGCGGCGGTGGCCAGTTCAACTTCACGCGCGGTCTTGAGGCCCACACCGACTATGTGGTGTGGATGCTCAAGACGATGCGCGAACGCAACGCGGCCGTGGTCGATATCACCAAGGACAGCGAAATGGCCTACGCCGCCCACTGCCGTGACGCCGATATCCGCACGGCAGCCTTCCGCGACTGCTTCTCCTACTATAACGGCGAGGGCAAGGCCGAGCCTGGCAGCCTCGCCTACTATGGTGGGCCTGACCAGTGGCACAAGCTGCGCAAGGCCGCCCAGGAGTCGCTGGAGCCCTATGTCTTCGAGCCGCCCCGTGCGTGAACCGGCGGTGGCCGCTCTACCGGCAGCCTCGATGACCGGTCCCGGTCATCGCCTACCGCGGCCGTCCCTGTTCGCCGAGGTCCCAGAACAGGCCCGTCATCAGGCGCAAGGCTTCGCGTGCGACAGGCGCCAGCAGGTGCTCGTTGGGGGCGTGCTGGCTGCATGAGGCGTAGGAGTGGGGCACCCACACCGTGGGCATGCCCAGGATGTCGGTGAACACCTCGTTGGGCAGCGAGCCGCCGAGATTGGGGATGACGTCGGGCTTGCGGCCGGTCGTGCGTTCGATCGACGCCACGGCCCACTTGGCCCACGGATCGTCGGGATCCAGCCGCGTGGCGTTCATGATCACTTCGCGTGCCGGCGCCACCACGACATTGCCGAAGCCGTGCTTGTCGAGATGACGGCGCAACGCCGGCAGGATGTCGTTGGGATCGGTGCCGACGACGAAGCGCAGCTGGCAATGGGCGATGGCGCTGGGTGGGATGGCGTTCACCGGCTTGTCGGGATTGCCGGTCTTGAAGGCCAGCACCTCGAAGCTGTTCCAGCCGAACACGCGCTCGGGCGGCGTCAGCGATTCCTCGCCCCAGTCGGTGTCGATCTGCGGGCCATCGGGGCCGCCGTCGATCGTGAGGCCGGCGAGCGCCATGCGCACCGAATTGGTCAGGGTCTTGGGCCGCCATTCCGGCACCTGGATCTGGCCGCGGACATCAGCGATGCAGGCGATGGCGTGCGCCAGGATCAGGCCGGGATTGGCCAGCAAGCCGCCCCAGTTGCCCGAGTGATGGCCGCCGGCGCGCAGGTCCAGCGACAGCGTGAAGTTCATGGCACCGCGCGTGCCGCCGAAGATCGCCGGGCGCGTCGGCTCCAGCCGCGGTCCGTCCGAGCCGATCAGCGCATCGGCCTTCAGCTTGTCCTTGTGCTGCCGGCAGAACTCCGCCAGGCCGGGTGAACCGGTTTCCTCGCCGGTCTCGATCAGGATCGTCGAATTGAAGCCGAGCTTGCCGCGCTCGCGCAGCACGGCATCCAGCGCCGCGATGTTGATCGAGTGCTGGCCCTTGTTGTCGGCCGTGCCGCGGCCATAGATGCGCCCGTCTTCGACCACGATGGTCCACGGCGACAGGCCGCTGCGCCACTGCTCGTCCTGGCCGCGCACGACATCGCCGTGCCCGTAGGTCAGCACCGTGGGCGTCGCCGGATCCTCCGTACGGCGCGCGATCAGGAAGGGCCCGTACTCCGGGCGCGGATTGTCGATGATCTCGCAGGCATAGCCCAGCCGCGCCAGGCTCGGCGACATCTCGTCGGCGAGATAGGCCCGCAAGGCCGGCATCGAGTCGGTCTCCTGGCTGGTCGTGGGAATCGCCACGCGCCGTTGCAAGTCGACGAGGAACCCGCCGTCATCGAAATACGATTCGATGCGCCCGATGGCGCCGTCACGAGAACCGGTCATGGATGTCCGCTCCACTGCTGTCACTGGCCGCGACCCTACCTCAAATCGCCCGGGATGTTCAGGATACCGTTGCCGTGGCGCGGCGGGGCTCGATCAACCCGTCGGCGAGCAGGGTGTTGTACAAGGTCTCGGCAATCCGGTGCGCGCCGGGCGTATCGGAATGAACGCAGATGGTGTCGGCGCGCACGGCGATATCCTTGCCACCGGTGGAGCGCGTCAGGCCCTCCCGGATCGCCCGCCGGCCGCGGTTGACGGCCTCCTGCGGATCCACGGGATCATGCTCCTGGGTGATGATCAGGCTGCCGTCATCGGCATAGTCGAGGTCGACATAGTATTCGGCGATGAAGCGATGGCCGCGCGCGACATAGACGCGTTCATGCTCGGTGTTGATCATGCCCAGCAGCGCCACCTTGAAGATGTCGGCGGCATCGCAGATGGCATGCGCGATCTCGGGATTGCGTGCCGCCATGCCGTACAGGGACCCGTGCGGCTTGATGTGGAACAGCGACATGCCCTCGGCGTCGAGAAATCCTTTCAACGCGCCGATCTGGTAGATCAGGCAGTTGGCCAGCTCTTCGCGGCCGATCCGCATCTCGCGCCGGCCGAACCCCTGCCGGTCCGGCAAGGACGGATGGGCACCCACCGCCACGCCGTTTGCCTTGGCGAGCCGCACCGTGGCGCGCATGTGGTTGAAGTCGGACGCGTGGAAGCCGCAGGCGACGTTGGCGACATGGATCGCCGGCATGATCCGGCGGTCATCACCCAGCCGCCAGATTCCGTAGCTTTCGCCCATATCGCAATTCAGCAACGTCATGTCGGTCCTCGTGGGGCCCGCGGTTGTCCGAAGCCCGAATCCTGACGAGTCCACGGACTGTTGTAAATTGCAGGAGTGGCAGGGGCGTGGGCGCGGATCAGCCGCTGGTGTCGTCGCTTTCGCGGGGATGACAGTGAGAGCGACGATGGAAATCCTGGGAGCGCGAGCGTCTCGCCCGCTCATGTCATGCCAGGCGGAAGCCTCGGTTTCAGCTTGAGCGGGCGGGACGCCCGCGCTCCCAGGAAGTCGCTCTAGCGGTCGGGCTTGATGTTCCTGGCGCGGATCAGGTCACCCCATTTCCGGGCCTCGGACGCGATGAAGGCATCGAAGGCGGCGGGTGTCGATCCGGTCGGCTCGATGCCGAAGTCCATCAGCCGTTCGCTGACGTCCTGGCGCGCGACGATCGCGGCGATGGTCTTCGAATAGGTATCCACGGTAGCAGCGGCCGTGCCGGCCGGCGCCAGGACGCCGAGGAAGCTGTCGGCGATCAGGCCCGGCGCGACGGTCTCGTGGACGGTGGGGACGTCCGGTGCCCGCGGCCAGCGCTTTTCGCTGACGATCGCCAATGCCCGCAGCTTGCCGCTGCTGCCGTGCTGTGCCCAGGTCTGCATGGTGTTGATGAACAGCGAGATGTCGCCGTTGAACAGATCGATCAGGGCGGCCTCTGACCCCTTGTAGACGACATGGGTCATGTCGATGCCGAGCGTCTGGCACAACAGTTCACCCACGAGGTGCGCGCCGGATCCCACACCGGAGGATGCATATGTCACCTTGCCGGGGTGCTTCTTGGCGTAGGCCACCAGCTCCTGCAGGGTCGTGAATGGCGCCTTGGCCGAGGCGAAGATCACCGGACCGGTCTTGCCGATCAGGGAGACGCCCACGAGATCCTTGAAGGGATCATAGGCCATCTTGGCATGCATGCTCGGATTGATGGCGTGCGCGGCTGCCACCAGCAGCAAGGTCTTGCCGTCCGGCCGTGACTTGGCGACGAAGTCCGAACCGATCATGCCGTTCGCGCCCGGCTTGTTCAGCACGATCACGGTCTCGTTGAGGCTCTTGCCGATGCCATCAGCCAAAGTGCGGCTCACGATATCGGTGACGCCGCCGGGCGGGTATGGCGACACGAACTGGATCTGTGCGATGGCCGCTGTGTTCGCTGCCACAAACCCGATGGCCGCCGCAGCGGCGGCAAGAGTGAACTTGATCGAAGCGTAGACCGTACGACGCATTGCGCTCCCCCCAACATGGCGGGCGCCATTGGCGAGCGCAGCCGCGCTGGTGTCCAGTCGGCGCTTCGGTGCGTGACCTTAAACGTTGTGATTATTCCGGCGGGCGAACCGTCGCCGCTTCGTTGTCGGCTGTGTCCGCCGTTTTGCGACGCACTCGGCCAGCAGGCACATCAGCTCCCACATCATGGTGACGCCGACCAGTGCGGTATTGCCGCTGGGATCGAACGGCGGCGAGACCTCAACCACGTCGGCACCCACCAGGTCCAGTCCGCGCAGGCCGCGGATCATGCGCTGCGCCTCGTGCGTGGAGTAGCCGCCGACCTCCGGCGTGCCGGTACCGGGCGCGAACACGGGATCGAGGCCGTCAACGTCGAAGCTGACATAGGTGGCGCCGTCGCCCACCACACGGCGCGCCTCTTCGATCACCTTGTCGACGCCGAGGTCGAAATACTCCTCGATGGTGATGACCCGGATGCCCTGGTCGTAGGCCCAGGCCATGTCGGCATTGCCGTAGAGCGAGCCGCGGATGCCGATCTGCACGATGCGCTTGGGATCGAGCAGGCCTTCCTCGATGGCGCGGCGGAAGGGCGTGCCGTGGGTGTATTTGTAGCCGCCGAAATAGGTATCCCAGGTGTCGCTGTGGGCGTCGAAATGCACCATGCCCAGCGGCCGCTTGCGGGCGATGGCGCGCAGGATCGGCAGGGTGACGAGATGGTCACCGCCCGCCGACAGCGGCACGACGCCTGCTTTGTGCAGCTTGGCGTAGAACGCCTCGATGCGCGTCAGGCTGTCGTCGACACTGGCCGGATTGACGGGCGTGTCGCCCAGATCGCCGATGCGCGCCAGCGTGTAGGGTTCGATGTTGCTGACATGGTGGACGCGGCGCATCAGGGTCGACATGTCGCGCATCTGGCGGGGACCGTGGCGGGCGCCGGGCCGATTGGTGGTGCCGCCGTCCCACGGCACGCCGACCAGGCCGATGTCGACCTCGGCCGGATCGGTGAAGGCGGGCAGACGCATGAAGGTGGCGATGCCGCCAAAGCGCGGCACCACCATGCCCGATTGCGGCTTGGGAAAGGAACGGGGGTCGCTCATGAGGGGGCTCCGCACCGTTGGTTGTCGTTGACGGCAGTGTGCCGCAAATCAGGCGTCAAAGCACGTTTTCCCTTGCCCATAGCACCCTGGGAGCGCGGGCGTCCCGCCCGCTCATGTCAGGCGAAAGCAACGTTTTCGCCTGATGCGGGCCGCAGGCCCGCGCTCCCAGGAGATATTCCTCACACCACGTTGCGTTCGATGATCGGGCGATTGGCGGCGATACGGTCGAAGCCGAACGGCGCCAGGTCCAGCGACACGTAGCGGCCCTGGGTCAGCCACTCGGCGACGGCCCGGCCGACGGCGGGCGACTGCTGGATGCCATGCCCGCTGAAGCCGGTGGCGAACAGCAGGTTGGCGATCTCCGGGTGCGGGCCGACGATGCCGTTGTGGTCGAAGGTGTTGTACTCGTAATAGCCGGCCCAGGTGCTCACCACCTTGACGGCGCCAAACGCCGGCACGCGCGCCGCCAGCGCCGGCCAGACCAGTTCGTCCCATTCGGCATGGTTCGCTTCCAGCGGCAGATCCGGCGGGTCCTGGTCCGCCGGCGGCGAGATGCCGCCGATGAAGTACTGACCCTCGGGCCGGCACCAGGCGCCCGTCGTGTCGATCACCAGCGGCATCGGCTCGACCTTGTCACGGCAGTCGAAGACGAAGACGCTGCGTCGCCGTGCTTCGACGGGCAGGGACACGCCGGCCATCGCCGCCACCGATGCCGACCAGCAGCCGGCGGCGTTGACCACGTGGCCGGCCGTCAGCGTCTTGCCCGACGCCAGTTGCAGCGCCGTGATGCGACGACCGGTGCGGTCCAGTCCGACGACTTCATCGTGCAGATAGACGGCGCCCTGCGATCGGGCCTTGCGGCGGAAGGCCTGCATCAGGGCCGGCCCGTCGAACCAGCCCTCGTTGGCGACGCCATGCGAGGCCAGCACCACGCCGTCGGTATCGATCCACGGAAACCGCGCCTTGAGCGCAGCGGTGTCCAGCAACTCGACGGCACAGTCCTCGCGGCGTTGGATGGCATGGTTGTCGCGCAGGATGTCTTCACCGGCGGCCGATGCCAGGAACAGGTAGCCCGGTTCGCGCAAGCCCAGCGCGACCGGCGGCTCGCCCTCGACCGACAACAGGTCACGCACCTGGCGCAGGAAGCCGATGCCGAAGCGCGACAGATGGATGTTGAGCGGCGTCGAGAACTGCTGGCGGATGGAACTGGCCGACAGCGCCGAGGAGGCGCGCGCATAGGTCGGATCGCGTTCGATCACCGTGACGCGGCCGCGCCAGGCCGGATCACGCGTCAGCCAATAGGCAATCGAACTGCCGACGGCACCACCGCCGACGATGGCAACATCGTACGTATCACTCATCGTTCGCGCCTATTTGCCGCCCGCCAGCGCCTGCGGCAGCCACAGCGCGATCTCGGGAAACACGGTGATCATCATGGTGAACAGCACCATGATGATCAAATAGGGCAATGTCACGCGCGCAATGTAGCCGAGCCCTTCCTCGGTCAGACCCTGGATGACGAACAGGTTGAAGCCGACCGGGGGTGTGATCTGCGCCATCTCGACCACCAGCACCAGGAAGATGCCGAACCACACCTCGTCGAAGCCGGCCGCCTTCACGATCGGCATCACGATCGGCAGGGTCATGACGATCATCGAGAAGCCGTCGAGGAAGCAGCCCAACACCAGGTAGAAGGCGATCAGTGCCACGATCAGCAGGAAGGGCGACAGCCCGAAGCTCGCGACAAAGTCGGCGATCGCCTTGGGGATGCCGAGGAAGGCGGCAGCGCTGCCCAGGATCGAGGCGCCCAGCAGGATCATGGCGATCATCGAGCAGGTCAGCACCGAACCCACGGCGATATCGCGCAGCGCCTGCAGGGTCATGCCACCCTGCAGCGCCGCCACGATCAGCGCGCCCAGCACGCCCACGGCGGCGCCTTCCGATGGCGTCGCGATGCCGCCATACATCGAACCCAGCACGGCCAGGATCAGGAAGATCGCCGGCGCCAGATCCTTGAGCGCGGCCAGACGCTGGGCCATCGACACGTGGCGCAGGGCACGCTCGGACTCCGGCACAAGGTCACGGCGGATCGCGGTATGGATCATCACCCAGACCATGAAGCAGCCGGCCAGCAGCATGCCGGGGATGAAACCGGCGGTGAACAGCTTCAAGATCGAGACGTCGCCTAGCACGCCGTAGATGATCATGATGTTGCTGGGCGGGATCAGGAAGCCCAGCGTGCCGGCACCGGCCAGGCTGCCGATCGCGATGTCCTTGGAATAGCCGCGCTTGAGCAGTTCGGTAAGCGCCATGCGGCCCACGACCTGGGTCGTGGCCGCAGACGAACCGGAGATTGCGGCAAAGATCGAGCAGCCTACGACATTGACGTGCAGCAGCCGGCCCGGCAGCAGACCGGCCCACGGCGCCAATCCGTCGAACAGCGAACGCGACAGCCGTGTGCGGAACAGGATCTCGCCCATCACGATGAACAGCGGCAGTGCCAGCAGTTCCTGCGTGGTCAGGATGTTCCAGGCGTATTGCGACAGCAGCTTGTCGAGCGGGATGTCACGGAAGATGAATAGCAGGATCGCGCCCGTCGCGCCCAGTGCCAGTCCAATCCACAAACCGCCGGCCAGGGCCGAAAACAGCACGGCGAACATCGTTGAGACGACAGAACCCATCAGATCCTCGCTGGAAGCGCGCTACTCCAGTGGCGCACTGGCCCAAGGGGCCAGGTGCCGTGCGGGCGGTGCTTCACTCCGCCACCGATGCCACTTTCATGCTCTCATCCTCCAGCTTCAGGCCGAGCGCCGCCTGGATGGTGCGGGCGAGGAACTGCAGGGCGAGCAGGACAAAGCCGAACGCGATCACTGCCTGTGGAATCCACAGCGCCGTGTCGCTGGAGATCGAGGTCTGGCCCCGCGTGTAGGAGCCCCAGGTGAAGCGCACCATGGCGTAGGCCATGAAGCCGATAAAGATCGTGGCGATCAGCGCGGCGGTGCCCTCCAGCACGCGTCGCGCGCCCGGCGACAGGCGGGCCAATACCAGCGACACGCGGATATGGCCGCCGGCACGCAAGGTCATGGCGGCGCCGAAGGTGAAGCAGGCGGCCATCAGGTAGGAACTGTATTCCCAGGCCACCGGGATGTCGGCCGGCACCCAGGTGAAGACATTCGACAGCGCGCGCACGATGACCTCGGCCAGCATCAGCAGGGTCAGCGCGATGAGGCAGCCGGCGCCCAGCCAGCCATCCAGCCGGCTCAGCTTGTCGATGCCGTCCAGCAGCAGCCGCAGCGGCGCCGGCGCCGCCGCGTTCAACCGTGTTCCTGTCGCCATCAGGTGCGCTTCATCTCGGCGAGATAGGCCTTGATCACCTTCTCGGACGCCGGCACGCGCTTGATGAACGCCTGCTGAAGTGGCGCCGTCCTGGCGCGGAAGTCCTTCATCATCGCGTCCGGGATTGCGACGACCTCCATGCCGCCATCGGTCAGCCGTTTGAGGCTGTCGGTGTCGGCCTTCAGGGATGCCGCCCAGAACTCGGGTTCCAATTTTTTACCCAGCTCCTCGATCGCCTTCTGCTGGTCGGGCTTCAGCTTGCCCCAGGCGTCGAGGTTGACGGTCACGATCTGGCACGACCACGTGTGGTTGGTCGGGTAGACGTATTTCAGGAATTCCCAGAACTTGCCGTCGACGCCCGATACCGACGACGTCGAAACGCCGGAAACGGCGCCCGATGCCAGTGCCGGGATGGTCTCGCCCCACGGGATCAGCACCGGCGCCATGCCGACCGCCGACACCATGTCCTGTGCATTCTTGTCGGGAACGCGGATCTTGATGTTCTTCAAGCCGTCGAGCGTGTCGACCTTGACCTTCAGGTGCAGGTACTGGGTCGGCCACGGCACCATGTAGATGATCTTCTGGTTGTTCTTGGCCGCGATCTTTTCGTATTCCGGCCGCAGGTACTTGTGCAGCACCTTCAGTTCGTCCGCCGAGCCGACCAGGAACGGTACCGATTCGGTACCCATCATCGGCTCGTCGCCGATCTGCTGGATGTTCAGCACGTCGGCCATCGGCACCAGTCCGTCACGCACGGCGCGCAGATGCTCGGGACCCTTGAAGCCGAGCTGGCCGCCGGCCTTCACCGTAATGTCCACCGCACCGCCGGTCGCGGCCTTCACCGCCTCGACAAAGCGCTTGGCGTTCTGGGTGTGGAAGTTGCCGTCAGGCCATACCGTCGACAGATCCCACTTGACCTGGGCCTGTGCGCTGCCGGCGCCGGCGGCCAGTGCCGCCGCACCGCCCATCGTGCCGAGAAAGGCACGGCGTGTCTTCGTCATCTAGCGTCTCCCTGTTTGTCTTTCTTTTGGACCGCGGGCGTCCACGCCCGCATTCGCTCGCAGCGAAGAGAAGAGCGAGCACCGGTGCGTGTCCACCGATGCGCGCGTGGACGCGCGCGGTCCAAAATCACTCCGCCGCCTTCAGCGGCACGCCGTAGGTCTGTTGCGCCGTGTCGGCCGAAACGAGGCCTTCGGCAACGTCGTGCGTCACCTGCTGCGGGTCGCGCTGGCGCGGATCGCCCAGGCCGCCGCCGCCCGGGGTCATCACCACCAGGCGGTCATCGGCCGGGACCGTCTGGGTACCCTTGCCCTTGAGCGGCGCGCCCGATTTCAGGCCGACATAGCCCGGCGTGCCGTTCTGGCCGCCGTCGCGGCCGCGCGGCGGGTAGTCGATGCGGTCATACGCCGCCAGCAGGTCGAAGGGCTTATCGATGCTGGAGCTGATCTCGATGGTCTGGCCCAGGCCGCCGCGCCGCGCGCCGGCGCCGCCGCTGTCGCTGCGCAGCTCCTTCTTCCAGAAGATCAGCGGCGCGATCGATTCGGCGATCTCGACCGGCGTGCCGCGCACGCCGGAGGGATAGGCCGTCGCCGACAGGCCATCGGCCTGTGGGCGTGCGCCCGTGCCGCCGTTGCTGGTCACCGTGATCGTGAATCCGTAGTTGCCGTCGCCCTCCGCCACGGCGCCGCGCATGTTGAGGTTCCACAGGCACGACGTGCCCTCGGCCGGCACGCGATCGGGGATCGCCTGGCGCAGGCAGCCGAACGCGACGTCGGGCAGCATCTGGCCGATGACGTGGCGCAGCAGCACCGGCGCCGGTTTCTGCGCATTGAGGATGGTGCCCGGCGGTGCCGATACGGTCAGCGGCGCCAGCGAACCGGCGTTGTTGGGAATGCGCGCCGACACCACGCAGCCCAGGCCGAAGACGGTGTAGGCGGTGGTGTAGGCGATCGGCACGTTGATGCCGCGCCGCACCTGCGGATCGGTGCCGGTATAGTCGACATGGATGCCGGCATCGCTCACGGTCGTGGTGGCGACCAGCTTGATGGGCGCGTCGTAGCCGTCGACCATCATCTCGTTGCGCCAGGTGCCCTTGGGCAGCTTGGCGACCTCGCCCAGCACGGCCTCGCGGCTGCGCTCCAGGATGAAGGCGGACAGGGTGTCGAGATCGGCCAGCCCGAACTCCTCCATCATCTCGACCAGGCGGCGGCAGCCGATGTCATTGCAGCCGGCCAGCGAGTAGACGTCGCCCTCGGTATCGACCGGTAGGCGGGTGTTGGCGCGGATCATCGCCATCAGGGTCTCGTTCATGCGGCCCTGGTCGGCGAGTTTCAGCATCGGGATGTAGAGGCCTTCCATGAACACGTCGGTGGCGTCGGGCCCGAAACCGATGCCGCCGATGTCGGTCAGGTGGCTGGTGCAGGAGAACAGCGCCACCAGCCGGCCGTTCTTGAAGCAGGGCGTGGTCAGCACGAAGTCGTTGGTGTGGCCGGTGCCCATCCACGGATCGTTGGTGATGTAGATGTCGCCCGGCTTCATGGTCGTGGGCGGAAAATGGCGGATGAAGTGCTTCACCGACTCGGCCATCGAGTTCACGTGGCCCGGCGTGCCGGTGACGGCTTGTGCCAGCATGCGGCCGTGCAGGTCGAAGACGCCGGCCGACAGGTCGCCGGCTTCGCGTACGATCGGGCTGAAGGCGGTGCGCATCAGGGTTTGCGCCTGCTCTTCGACCACCGCGATCAGGCGGTTCCACATGATCTGCAGGTCGATCTGGCTCAGGCTGTTGGACGACATATGACGGATCCCCACGGACGACGCGCCCCGCCGGCGCATCATACCCGGCCGCGGGACACGCAAACTCTATGCCGCGGGGAGCGGCGCGTCGATAGCCCTGGTTGTCGGCAATGTCGGCTAGCGGCCGTCGATCTCGCGCCTCAGCGTGCTGGCGCAGGCCCGGTAGTAGTCCTCCCATTGCCGGGCCTTCCAGGCCTGGGAGTCGGCGCCGTGGATCCGCCGGGTGGCGGGATCCATGCGCGCCAGCAGATAGGCAAACAGATTCCGTGCGGCAAGTTTGCCGAACTGCCGTCCGTACGCGATGCCCGCCATGAGACTGGTGTTGTAGATGCCCTGCAGTTGCCGGCCGTGCCGGGGATGGCGACGGACCGGCCACATCTTCACGAAGCCGTGCTGCTTGATCCAGACCGGCGACCGGCCGTCGGCCGCCAGCACGATGCCCAGCGACAGGCCGGCCAGCGTCTCGTGGCGCCCCTCGGCCTGGAGCAGGGCATCGTGCATCGTCTCGATCACGGGCGATACCGCGGTCGAGAACACCGAGATCCCGAGCGCAATTCGCAGGCGCGCCAGATCCGGCGCGATGGTGGCAAAGCCGGTGTCCGCCAGCGTCACCGGATCGAGCAGCGTTCCGACGTCGAACGGTGGTGCGAAGGGGCCGTCGAATACGTGTGCCAGGGACAAGGGCGTGGCCTCGGAAGCGTGCATCAGCGGCAGGAGCAGGCGCCGCCAACCTTCGATTTCAGGTTCGCCTCGACCCAGCGCACGGCATCGGGGCCGAAATCGAAACTCGGCCCGATGATGCAGATGGTCGAATGGCCACGATCGCTCTTCATCTGGTTGAGCGTGCGCTGATCGACTTCGATCTTGTCGTTGATGCAATAGACATAGGTCATCGCCAGGGCACTGCCGGGTGCCAGGACCGCGAGGGACGCCAGCAGGGCGGCGGGGATGCGGCGCATGGGGTGTTTCCGTGTCGGTTGGGGCGCCGCGATTCATCCTGATCGGCCGCCGAGGCGCTACTCCCATTTGGGAATAGTCTTGCTCGGTATGCGTCCTAGCGGCTGCCCCCGACCATCACCTCCAGCGGCAGCTTGCCGAAAACCTTGGCCAGCGGTGCGTCAGGTCGCCGGTCTGTCACCAGGTGCGTGATCTTGTCGAAAGTGGTGACGCGCACCGGTGCGTGCCGGTTGAACTTGCTGTGGTCGGCCACGACCACGGAGGTGCGGGCCGACTGCAGCATCTGGCCGTACAGTTCGGCTTCCTCGCGGGTGTAGTCCATCAGCCAGCCGGTCGGCGAAATGGCGCCGGCGCCGATGAAGGCGAAATCGGCGAAATAGTGCGCCAGCATCGCCGTTGCATCGCGGCCCAGTGCGGCATTGTTGGTGGTCTGCACTTCACCGCCCAGCACGTAGACGCGATTCTTGTTGCGGCCGGCGAACTGGCTGGAAGCGGCAATGCCGTTGGTGATGATGGTCAGGCTGTGCCGGTCGAGCAGTGCATCGGCCACCGCCTGCACCGTGCTGCCGGCGCCCAGCATCACGGACGCGCCATCGGGCACCAGGCTGGCGGCGAGATGGCCGATCGTGTGCTTGGCGTCGGCGTTGATGCCTTCGCGTACTGCAAGGTCGGGCTCGCCCTGCACCAATGCCAGGGCACCGCCATGGGTCTTGCGCAGCTCGTTGCGGTCGGCCAGCAGCACCAGGTCGCGCCGGATGGTTTCGCGCGACACCTTGAGCTTGCGCTGCAGATCGGTGATCGACAGCGAGCCACGCTGGTTGACCATCGCGACGATGACGCTCTGACGCTGTTCGGCCAACACGCGGGACCGTCCCTTTCACGGTGGGATCCAGTGGCTCCATCCACCTGTCCCTATATCGGAAGTTGCGATTTCTAGCAGAAATGTGGTGCACGGTGGTGGGGTTATCGCATCGCGCCGGGCTTGCGCAGGCCGGTGACCGTCCGCATGCCGGGCGGGGGAGGCGACGATCGCGTTCGCGGCAGCCGCAGCGGTGACACGCCTGGCGTCGCCGGCGGCAGCGCCACGGCCGTGCTCCTGTTCGGACGCTTCGTGTCGTGGCTGGCTGGTGCCGTGCGCAACTGAAGCAACGCGTCGCGCACGGTCGCGAGTGCCGCATGGTCCGGCTTGTGGCGATGCTCGATCAGCGCCAGCGTGCAGGCGACCGGCGGGTCAAGCGGTCGCACGACGACGTCGGGCAGGGGATCGGCGATCGTGGCGTCGGGCACGATCGACATGCCCATGCCCAGGGAGACCAGTGCCTTCATCGCTTCAATCGTGCCCATGTGCATGGGCGTGCGCGTCAGCGGCAGCTGCTTGCTCAGCCAGCGCATGACCAGGCCGTGGACGGCACCCCGCGTGTGTTCCAGCACCAGCGGCTGCCGTGCCGCGTAATCGGGCGTGACCACGTCGGGGATATCCGCTGTGGCGGCCGGGATGATCGCGTGCAATGCCCCGGAGCGCAGTGGCGTCACCTGCAGGTGGGTATCGTCGACCGGCAGCGTCACCAGGCCCAGGTCAATGCGGTTCTGGATGATGTCTTCGACCGCATCGCGCGTCGGCATGTTGGTGATCAGCAATTCGATGTCGGGGTGGTCGTGGCGCAATCGGCGCAGGATCGGCGGCAGCTCATAGATCAGGGCCGAGGCGGTCGTGCCGATGTGGACGCGGCCCACCCAGCCACCGCGGTAGCGGCGCATGGCGGCCTCGGCCGTATCGCACTCCCGCAGGATCTGGCGTGCATGCTCGACCAGCGACTGGCCCGGTGCCGTCACGCGGATCCGGGTGCCCATGCGCTCGACCAGCGCAACACCCAGCCGCCGCTCGAGTTCGCGGATCTGCAGGCTGACGGCGGGCTGCGTCAGGTTCAGCTGGCGCGCGGCCGCCGAGAAGCTGCCGAGCTCGACCACCGCGATGAGGGCGCGCAGCCGATCCGGGTTGAGACCGTGCATCTCAAAGAATTCCTTATCGACGTGATCAGCAAAAATTGGAGTCGTGCCGGCAACCGGCCGAGCGTGGCAATTTTAGCAAAAATGTTGCTATCCGTGGAAGTGCGAGCAGGCCGCTGTGTATATGAAATGATGGGGTGCCACGCCCGCGCAGGGCGGCCGACAGCGCTTGGACTGGGGATGCATGATGCAGACTGTGACTGCCTTCGATGCGGTTGGCACCGTCTACGGCGCCGTACTCGATCGTCTCGACGTCGGTGTCATCCTGCTCGATGCGATGGGGCGGCCCACCTACATCAACGGGCGTGCGGCGCGGATCGTGGCTGACAATGACGGACTGGCGGCCGACCGTGCCGGCGTGACGGCATCGTCGTCGGCCGAAACGCGGGCGCTGAAAGCCGCCATCGCCGCCACGACCCATCCGGTCACCGGGATGGCGGTGGCCGAGCGTCCACCCGAGAATGCGGCGCCAAACCGCCTGTATCTCGAACGCCCGTCGGGCCTGACGCCGCTGGTCGTCACGGTCATTCCGCTGGCGGGACTGGATGACGACGGCGCGCACCAGTCGCCGCGCGCGGCGCTGTTCGTCGTCGATCCGGCCGCGCCGGTGCGCATCGACACGCACGGCCTGGGTGCCGCCTACGGGCTCACGCCGCGCGAGGCGTCCATTGCGGCGCTGCTGTCGCGCGGCGCCGATCTCGTGCAGGCAGCGCGGGCGCTGGGGATCGGCGTGTCGAGCGCCCGCGAGTATCTCAAGCGCGCACTGGACAAGACCGGGACGCGACGCCAGGCGAACCTGGTCCGCCTGGTGCTGCGCAGCTTCGCCGTATCGCACTGCTGACACAGGCGCATCAGGCCCTGAAAGAGGCCGCGGCCACCGATGGCGTGACCGCAGCCTTTGTTTTGCCGATTTCGCACGTCACACTGCCATCAGCATCTTCGATGTTGAGAAGCCGTGACATTGCCAAGCCTCGCGAACAGTAGATCGTCGGGTTACGTCGGTAGCGCGACGCGCGGCCGTACGAAACTACCGTTTGGGAGTGGCCTTGGTCAGGCTCGGCCCTGGCGTTATGGAAGCAGCCGGCTACGGAGCAATTACCCGCTTCACGCATTCCGACGTTCATCTAGACTGAGCGGCCTGTCGGCTCTTGAAAATCGGTAATGCCGCTGGGTGCGGGGGAGAAGAGGCCATGTTCCGGGTCGTATGGGCCATCGCCACGCTGGCGCTGGGCGGCTGCTGGTATGCATCACCGATCTCGTCGCGAGGCCATGGCTGGACGTCACCGACGAAACCGTTCGTGCCGCCCGACAGACCGCTGGAAGAATGGCGGCAGCTGATGGTCGATCGGACCTGGATGTATTACAGCAAGTATGTCTTCTACACGCCCGCTGATGGCCGCGCGTTTCTTTGGTACGCCGGTGAAAAGCGTCTGTTCATCGGCGAATGGAAGCTTGAAAAAGTGCCGCGCCCTGGCGCCCGGGGCCTGCATTCGATGCTGTGCTTCCGCTATCCCGGTGCCGCCGCCCATCCGGTATCGGAAAAGCGCGGCGATGAATGGTCTTGCGGGGAACCCTTCTTCTACCTGGGCGGAGACCCGATCAACCATCCGCACGAAAGCATCGCCGGTGACATCTTCGGACTGGCAAGCCGCAGGGACGCGCCCTTCGTCTTCACCTGGGACGAGGGGATGACGCTGGCGAAACTGCAGGCGCGTGTGCGGCGCTAGACCTAGAAATCCATGCCGGCGCCCGGCGGCATCGGCGGCGCCTTCTTCTCCGGCCGCTCGGCCACCATGGCTTCCGTCGTGATCAGCAGACCGGCGATCGAGGCAGCGCCCTGCAAGGCGGCGCGCACGACCTTGGCCGGATCGATGATGCCTTCCTTGTACATGTCGCTGTAGTCGCCGGTCTGCGCGTTGTAGCCGAAGGCATAGTCGCTCTTGTCGAGCACGCGGCCGACGACGACCGAGCTGTCCTCGCCGGCATTGGCGGCGATCTGCCGCGCCGGTGCCTGCAGGGCGCGGCGCACGATGTCGATGCCGGTCTTCTGGTCGTCGTTGCGCCCGCGCAGCTTGTCGAGCGCCTTGGATGAGCGCAGCAACGCCACGCCGCCGCCGGGCAGGACGCCTTCCTCGACGGCGGCCTTGGTGGCGTGCATGGCATCGTCGACGCGGTCCTTGCGCTCCTTGACCTCGATCTCGGTGGCGCCGCCGACGCGGATCACCGCGACGCCGCCGGCCAGCTTGGCCAGGCGCTCCTGCAGCTTCTCCTTGTCGTAGTCCGAGGTGGTTTCCTCGATCTGCGCCTTGATCTGCTGCACGCGCGAGGCGATCTCCTTCTTGGAGCCGGCGCCGTTGACGATCGTGGTGTTCTCCTTCTCGACCACCAGCCGCTTGGCGCGGCCCAGCATGTCCAGCGTCACGTTCTCCAGCTTGATGCCGAGATCCTCGGAGATGTGCGTGCCGCCGGTCAGGATGGCGATGTCCTCCAGCATCGCCTTGCGGCGATCGCCGAAGCCCGGCGCCTTGACGGCGACCACTTTCAGCCCGCCGCGCAGCTTGTTGACCACCAGGGTGGCCAGCGCCTCGCCCTCGACGTCCTCGGCGATGATCAGCAGCGGCCGGCCCGACTGCACCACGGCTTCCAGCACCGGAAGCATGGCCTGCAGGTTCGACAGCTTCTTCTCGTGCACCAGGATGTAGGCGTCCTCCAGTTCGGCCCGCATCTTGTCGGCGTTGGTGACGAAGTAGGGCGAGACATAGCCGCGGTCGAACTGCATGCCTTCGACGACCTCGAGCTCGGTCTCCAGGCTCTTGGCCTCCTCGACCGTGATCACGCCTTCGTTGCCGACCTTCTGCATGGCCGCGGCCAGGAACTTGCCGATCTCCTTGTCGCCATTGGCCGAGATCGTGCCGACCTGGGCGATCTCATCGTTGCGGGTGATCTTGCGCGCATTCTTCTTCAGGTCCTCGAGCACGACCTCCACCGCCATGTCGATGCCGCGCTTGAGATCCATCGGGTTCATGCCGGCGGCTACCGCCTTGGCGCCTTCCCTGACGATGGCCTGCGCCAGCACGGTCGCCGTCGTGGTGCCGTCACCGGCGGCGTCGCTGGTCCTCGACGCCACCTCACGCACCATCTGGGCGCCCATGTTCTCGAACTTGTCTTCGAGCTCGACCTCCTTGGCGACGGCGACACCGTCCTTGGTGACGCGCGGCGCGCCGAACGACTTGTCGAGCACGACGTTGCGGCCCTTGGGGCCCAGCGTGACCCGCACCGCGTTGGCGAGGATGTCGACGCCTCTCAGCATCTTATCGCGCGCCTCGGTGGAGAATTTGACGTCCTTGGCTGCCATGGCTCGTTCTCCTTACGGAAGCATCCGTTCATGTCGCTTCGAGCGTGGCGCCAAAGGTCGCGCCGGGAGATTGATCGCCCGCTCAACCGGGCGGACGGAACACAGCGAGCCGTTACTCTAGTGGCATGGCGGGGCTTGGCAAGGTCGGTCAGTCGCGCCCCTGGCGCAGCGGGATGAGAGCGCGCAACCGGGCATCGCGCAGGTACAGGCCGCCCCAGGCCATCAGGCCCAGATAGAGCCCGAACAGCAGGTGGCTGAACACGGGATTGCCGACCCGCAGCTGGGTGGCGATGGCGCCGCCGAGATAGCCGGTGAGCAGGATCGCGCCCAGGACCGAAGTCCGTGGCACGACGTAGAGCAAGGTGCTCAGCAGCAGGAGGATGCCCAGGCCACGGGCCAGCGCGTCGGTGGCCGGGTATCCGAGTTGCGCCATCGTCTCCGTCACGATGCCCAGCGGCACCAGCTTGATGCCGCCGTCGAAGATCATGAACAGGACCACGAGGCCGCTCAGAACGCGGCCGGTCCAGAGTTGCCCGCGATGGGGCGTCGTTGCTGTCGTCATGGTCGATGCTCCTTGAGGCTCGGAATGCCTCAAGGACGAACAGCCAGGCGCGGCGCCGACACGGGCCCGGCGATTTTGCGCGGCGGCACCGTGTCGAGGGTGATCGGGCTATTGCTCGCGGAAAGCTCGCGCGAAGCTGTCGCGCAGCGGCTGTACGAGATACTCCAGGAACGTCCGCTCGCCGACCAGGATCAGGCCTTCCACGGGCATGCCCGGCGTGAGCTGAACGTCGCGCAGCCGCGCCAGCTCACCGTCGTTGAGCACGATATGCGCGCGATAGAAGGATTTTTGCGCCTTATCATCGACGACGGCATCAGCCGACACGAAGACGACCTTGCCAGTCAGGAATGGTACCAGGCGCTGCTGGAAGGCGGGCAGGCGGACTTGCGCGGAAAGTCCGCTATGCACGACGTCGATGTCACCGGGCGAGACCTGCACTTCGGCCACCAGCCGGTCGTCGGCCGGCACGATGTCGAGCACGGCGTCGCCCGGCTTGACGACACCGCCGACAGTGAAGAAGCGGGAGTTGAGTACGCTGCCACCGACCGGGGCCACGATGTCGCGCCGCACGGCGATGTCGGCTGCCTGCTTTTCCTTCTCCTGGGCCTCGATCAGCTTCTGGCGTACGTCGGTCAGCTCGCTGGCGACATCGTTGATCTGCTGGTCGCGCAGCGATCTCATCTGGGCGCGGTTCTCCGCGATGCTCGCTTCGCCACGGGCGATCTGCGCTTCCAGATCACCGCGGTTGCCGACCAGCGCTGCCTCCTGGCGCTGGAGGCTGAGCAGGCGCGCCTTCTTTTCCAGGCCCATCCGCACCACCTCGGCCACGATCGCGATCTCGCTGCGCAGCAGTTCGACCTGCTCGCTCTGTGACTTGATCTGCGCCTGCGCGCTGGTGATGGTGGCATTGGCCTGTTCGATGCGCTCGGCGAGGACCTTGAGCTGGCTTTCCAACGCCGTACGGCGGCTGATGAACAGCGCAGTCTGGGCGGCGATGGCGTCGGCCACGCGCGGGTCGTGCTTCTCCCGCCCGATCTCGTCGGGCCAGGTGATCTCGCGCAGCCCCGCGAATTCGGCCGCCAGCCGCGCCTGCTGCGCCTTGATCGCGATGCGCTGCGATTTCAGGGCGGCATGCTGAGCAACGCTGGCGACGTCATCCAGGCGCGCTAGCACCTGGCCGGCTTCCACCCGGTCGCCGTCGCGCACCAGAAGCTCGCGCACGATGCCGCCTTCCAGGTGCTGCACGGTGCGCCGGCTGCCCTCGGCCTTGATGGCGCCGGGCGCGAGGGCAGCCGACGCCAGCGGCGCCACCGAGCTCCAAGCCCCGAACGTGGCGGCAAACAACAGGATGGCGCCCGTGCCGATCAGCATCGGCAAGCGGGTCGACGGCCGGCCGTCGATCATGATGCGGGTCTTCGACGGTCTCATGATGCACCCTGCCCGGCGCGATGCGCCGCCAGCGCGACCCGCGACGGGACGGGCGCCGATGCCGGCCGGGCGACCGGCTGGATCAGGCGCTTCATGACCTCGTCGCGCGGCCCGAAGCTCTCGGCAGTGCCGTCGCGCATGACCAGGACCTTGTCGACCGATTGCACCAGTGATGGCCGGTGCGTGATCATGATGACCGTGGCTTGCCGCGCCTTGAGGTTTTCCAGGGCGTGCATTAGCGCCATTTCGCCTTCGGTATCCATGTTGGCATTGGGCTCGTCGAGGACCACCAGCCGGGGATTGCGGAACAGGGCGCGTGCCAGGCCGACCAGCTGCCGCTGGCCGCCGGACAGCATCGCACCGCCCTCGCCGATCTCCGTCTCGTAGCCGTTGGGCAGCCGCAGGATCATGTCGTGGCAGCCGGCGAGCTGCGCCGCGGCGATGACTTCAGCCGGTTCGGCGTCGTCGAACCGGGCGATGTTGGCAAGCACCGTCCCGTCGAACAGCTCGACATCCTGCGGCAGATAGCCGAGGTGCCGTCCCAGATCCTCGTGCGGCCACGCGAAGACATTGGCACCGTCAAGCCGCACCGCGCCGACGGAGGGTTCCATCGCGCCGACCAGAAGGCGGGCCAGGGTCGTCTTGCCGGCCGCCGACGGACCGAGCACTGCCAGCGACTCGCCCGGCTCCAGCGTGAACGTGATGCCCTTGATCATGGAGACGCGGCTGCCCGCGAAGGCATAGGTGACGCGATCGATCGCGAGACGGCCGTCGGGTTCGGGCAGGGGGATGCCGGCCGGGCGCAGGCGGGCCAGACCGAGGTGCAGCGTCAGCCGCCGGTAGCCCTGGCGGGCTGCCGTGAACTGTTTCCAGGTGCCGATGACCTGCTCCACCGGCGCCAGTGCCCGGCCCATGATGATCGAGGCGGCCACCATGGCACCGCCGGTGATCTCGTTCTGCAGCGCCAGGTAGGCGCCAGCGCCCAGGCAGGCAATCTGGATCAGAACGCGCATGAACTTGCTGATGGCCAACAGGATGCCGGTGATGTCGGCGGCGCGCTGCTGGTCGGCAGCCATCAGCGCCACCTGGGCCTGCCAATGCCGCTTGATCGCCGGCACCATGCCCATGCTGTCGATGACCTCAGCATTGCGCGATACCGCTTCGGTATGTCGATTGAGATGCATGGCGTCGCTGTTGGCGCGCTTCAGGTGGGCGCCGGACAGCCGGTTGGTCAGCAAGGTCAGGGTGAAGAGGACGGCGACGCCCCCCGCTGCGATCCAGCCGATGATCGGGTGAAAGAGGAAGGCGACGGCGAGATAGATCGGTACCCAGGGCAGGTCGTAAAGCGACATCATCGCCGGGCTGCTGAGAAAGCCGCGGCAGGTGGCGAGGTCGCGCAGGCCCTCCATGCCGTAGCGTCCCCCGCGCAGGCGGGCCTCCAGGCCGCGCTCGAACACTTCCGGCCCGACAACATGCTCGATCCAGGCGCTGGTGCGGCTGAGCACCAGGGTTCGGGCTGCCTCCAGTGCCCCTTGGAACCCAACCGCCAGCGCCGCCACCAGGCTGAGGTAGAGCAGGGTGTCCAAGCTGCGCGACGCCAGCACGCGATCGAACAGCTGCATCATGTAGAGCGCCGTTGTCAGCGTCAGCAGATTGACGGCCAGGCTGAAGAGGCCGACGCCGACGAATTGCTGTCGGCAACGGCGCAACGCCGCCTGCAGGATCGTGGGTGTCGGTTCATCGCGATGCGGGCGTACGGACATGTTAGCGCCTTCCGATGGGCGCTCCCTGACAATGGGCAGGCGCCCGGTCGACCTTGAAAAATCGGCCTGCCGCTGCGGGAACGACAGGCCGAGGCGCGCGACGGCTCTGAAGCCGTCGCGTCGCCGAGTCAGAGCAGGTGCAGGTCCTCCGCGCTCTTCAGCATGGTGGCGTACTGCACGAAGTGCTGATCAGCGCCGCAATTGTCACCGTCGAAGGCGTAGAACGTGCCGTCGATCGAGCCGGTGTTATTGTATTCGTCGAGCTGCTGGTGGATGTAGTTGCCGCCCGGCTCGACGCCGGCGCGCGCCGCCTCGGTCTCCAGGCCGGTGTTCCAGGCCGCGCTGTTCTGTTTGATCGATGCGCCACCGCCCGGCCAGTTGCCGAAGGTCGTGGTGTTGTTGCCGCCAGTCGTGACCTGCAGCCAGTCGATGGCGTCGTTGAGTCCTTCGCGCGGCGAATAGGCGCCGTCGCTGGGATCGACGGTGCCGATCGGGTTGCCGGCCAGGTAGTTCAGCCAGCTGGCGACCGCGTCACGGGCGAGCATCCAACGGCCGTCCTGCTGGTCCTTCTGGGATGCATTGATGATCTTCTGCGCGTCAGCCAGCGCAATGAAGAACGTGTCCTCGCCGGCGTCGATCAGGCCGTTCCTGTTGTAGTCGCCGATCAGCACGCCGGCCTTGTCGGCGCCGTCAATCGCGCCGGACTTGTTGCTGTCGACCTGATAGACCAGCTCGCCACCGGGGAAGCACGGATCGCCGGCGTGCTTGCCGTTGTCCGCCTTGGCGTCCCAGAACGGCGCACCGTTGTTGCTCCAGAAGCCGGGCGTGCGCACGCCCGGGCCGGTGATCATCTGGTTGCCGAAATCGAACGCGTCGAAGATTTGCGAACCCGTATCGACAGGCACCGTGAAGGTGCCGCCTGACGGCGCGGTCTGTTTCCAGCCATCCTGCAGCACCTCGGTGAGGAAGTAGGTGTGACCGGCCACCGCGACGTCGTCGAAGAGGTAGGCGCCATCGGCACCTGTCGTGGTCGACGCCACCAGGGCGTCGCCGGCGTCGAGCTGGCCGCTGTGGTTGGTGTCCTCGTGCAGCTGGACGGTCCAGTCGCCGAGGCCGCCTTCGCCCTGGCCCTTGTCCCAGGTGCCGTTGCCGTTGAGATCGCCGAACTTGTGGCCGAACAGGTCGACCGTGCGATCAATCGGGACATCCGCCGAATCGCTCAGTGGATCGGTCTGCTGAGTATCCACGGTCGCGACATTGTGGATGTTGTTGTCGGCCGTGCCATCAATGGCACCCTGATTGTCGATGTCGGACTGCTGGACCGTGTACGTGCCCGTGTAGGTCCATATTTCGCCGACATCGAGCACGGCATTGCCGTCATCACCGGCGGGGCTGCCCAGGGTGCCGTTGGCGCCCTGCAGCAGCGCATCCGCCAGGGCCACGTTGGTGAGTGTGACATTGCCTGTGTTGGTCACCACGATGGCGTAGGCGACCACGTCACCGGCTTGATCGACCACCGATCCGCCGCCGGTATTGTTCGGGTTGGTGATGCTGATGACGGATTTCTCGATGGTGAGTTTGGGATCCTGGATAATGGGCACCGTGTTGGTGTCGGTGTCGGTGACGTTGCTGCCGGCTGGTGGCGTGCCTGACGCGGTGGCGAGATTGGTCACGGAGCCGGCGTCGATCTGGCCCTGGGACAGTGTCGCAGTGGCCGTGCCTGTGGCGGTTGCGCCGACGGCGAGATCATCAACAGAGCCATCACCATCGGCGTCGGTCAGGCCCGAGGTCAGGGTGATGGCGCCGAGCTTGTCGTCGCTGACGGCAACGTTGAACAGGGTGACGTTGCCGGTGTTCTGGACGGCATAGGTGTAGGTGATCTGGTCGCCGGCGTCCTGGCCGTTGGCGTCGATATCAGAGACCCCGCCGTTGGTCTTGGTGAGGTCGATTGCCGGTGTCTGGGTGACGGGCACCGTGTTGGTGTCAGTGTCCGTGACGTTGCTGCCGGTCGGTGGCGTGCCTGACGCGGTGGCGAGATTGGTCACGGAGCCGGCATCGATCTGGGCCTGGGTCAGCGTGGCGGTCGCGGTGCCCGTAGCCGCGGCGCCGACGGCAAGGTCGTCGACCTGGCCATCGCCATCAGCATCAGTCAGGCCTGAGGTCAGGGTGATGCTGCCGAGCTTGTCGTCACTGACAGCAACGTTGAACAGGGTGACATTGCCGGTGTTCTGGACGGCGTAGGTGTAGGTGATCTGATCACCGGCATCCTGGCCGTTGCCGTCGAGGTCGGAGATGCCGCCGTTGGTCTTGGTGAGATCGATCGCGGGCGTCTGGCTGATGGGCACCGTGTTGGTGTCAGTGTCGGCGACGTTACTGCCGGTCGGTGGGGTGCCCGACGCGGTGGCGAGGTTTGTGACCGCGCCTGCGTCGACTTGGCCTTGGGTCAGTGTCGCGGTCGCGGTGCCTGTAGCGGTAGCGCCGACGGCGAGATCGTCGGCAGAGCCATCACCGTCGGCATCGGTCAGACCCGAGGTCAAAGTGATGGCGCCGAGCTTGTCATCGCTGACGGCGACATTGAACAGGGTGACGTTGCCGGTGTTCTGGACGGCGTAGGTGTAGGTGATCTGGTCACCGGCATCCTGGCCGTTGGCGTCGATGTCAGAGACACCGCCGTTGGTCTTGGTGAGGTCGATTGCCGGGGCCTGTGTAACCGGCACGGTGTTGGTGTCGGTGTCTGTGACGTTGGCACCGGTCGGCGGCGTACCCGTGGCGGTAGCGAGGTTTGCGACCGAGCCAGCGTCGACCTGGCCTTGGGTCAGCGTCGCGCTTGCGGTACCTGTAGCGATGGCGCCGACGGCGAGGTCGTCGGCAGAACCATCGCCGTCGGCGTCGATCAGACCCGAGGTCAGGGTGATGGCACCAAGCTTGTCATCGCTGACGGCGACATTGAACAGAGTGACGTTGCCGATGTTCTGGACGGCGTAGGTGTAGGTGATCTGGTCGCCAGCATCCTGGCCGTTGCCGTCGAGGTCAGAGATGCCGCCGTTGGTCTTGGTGAGATCGATCGCGGGCGTCTGGCTGATGGGCACCGTGTTGGTGTCGGTATCGGTGACATTGCTGCCGGTCGGAGGGGTATCCGACGCGGTGGCGAGATTTGTGACGGAGCCGGCATCGATCTGGGCCTGGGCCAGTGTCGCGGTCGCGATGCCCGTAGCTGTGGCGCCGACGGCGAGATCGTCGACCTGGCCATCGCCATCGGCGTCGGTCAGGCCCGAGGTCAGCGTGATGGTGCCGAGCTTATCGTCGCTGACGGCAATATTGAACAGGGTGACATTGCCGGTGTTCTGGACGGCGTAGGTGTAGGTGATCTGATCACCGGCATCCTGGCCGTTGGCATCGAGATCGGAGATGCCGCCGTTGGTCTTGGTGAGGTCGATCGCGGGCGTCTGGGTGACGGGCACCGTGTTGGTATCGGTATCGGTGACATTGCTGCCGGTCGGTGGGGTGCCCGACGCGGTGGCGAGATTTGTCACGGAACCGGCGTCGAGCTGGGCCTGGGTCAGTGTCGCCGTGGCCGTGCCTGTGACGATGGCGCCGACGGCGAGATCGTCGGCAGAGCCGTCACCGTCGGCATCGGTGAGGCCTGAGGTCAGCGTGATGGCGCCGAGCTTGTCGTCACTGACTGATACGTTGAGGAGCGTAATGTTGCCGGTGTTCTGGACGGCGTAGGTGTAGGTGATCTGATCGCCGGCATCCTGGCCGTTACCGTCGACGTCAGAGACGCCAGCGTTGGTCTTGGTGAGGTCGATCGCCGGGGCCGGAACGATATCGACATCCGCGGTAGCGCTCTGCGGAGTGGTCTGATCCGTATCGACCGTGGCAACGTTGTGAATCTTGCCATCACCGTTGCCGTTGCTGTCGATCAGCGCCTGGGTCACGTCGAATGTCGTCGTGTAGGTCCAGGTTTCGCCCGGATCGAGCACGTTGTCGCCGTGGGTGCCGGCACCGGTATCGGTATGGCTGGTCAGGCTATCAATGCTGCCCGCTTCAACCTGGTCGGTCAGGGTCACGCCGGTCAATGCCGTGTTGCCCGTGTTCGTCACGGCGATGGTGTAGGTGACGTCGTCGCTGGGGCTGTCGACCTTGCCGTCGGCGTCGCCCGTGATCATCGCCGTCTTGGTGATGCTGAGCGACTTTGTCTGCGCCACCGGCACGTCCGCCGTCGCCGACTTCGGGTCGGTCTGCAGCGTGTCGACCGTGGCGACGTTGTGGATCTGGCCGTCGCTGCCGCCGTTGCTGTTGATGTCCATCGGCGTGACGGCATAGGTCGTCGTGTAGACCCACGTCTCGCCGACATCGAGAACGCCGGGATTGGTCGTGTCGCCGGTATGGGTCGTGAGGGTGTCGATCGTGCCGCCTTCGACCTGGTCCGTCAGCGCGACGTTGGTCAGCGCCACGTCACCGGTGTTCTGCACCGTGATGCTGTAGGTGATCAGCTCACCGACCGTGTCGGCCGTGCCGCCCGGCACGGTCGCTGTCTTGGTGATGGACAGATTCGGATTGGAGACTGCCCCGGCGCTGAGCTGGGCATCCTGCGAGCCCTGCACGCCCGCCCCGTCGGTGTAGCCGACGATGCCGCCGTTGAACGTGTGGTAGGGCGAGCCTGAGATGGCGGTTGCCGAGTTTCCGGCTCCCCAGTCGGTCTGTGTCGCGATATGGCCGCCCCAGGCGACCACCAGTGAGTCGATTGAACCGCTGTTGCCGCCGACATACTGGAAGTAGGGCGCGAGATAGGTCGTGGTGGTGGTGTTGCCGCCCTGGTTCTTGACTTCGACCATGTAGGGGTTGGCCGCCCCCTGGAACGTCACATCGCCGGCACCGAATTTGCCGTCGGCGCCCGCGACCACATGCACGTCCTCGCCGTCGCCCCAGATGCCGTTCGAGCCCGCCGTCACCAGTTGATTGTCGGCCGCTGTGTTCCAGTTGCCGTCATTGCCCCAGGTGACGAATCCCAGGAAGTTCACGCCGCCATAGAACGTGAGATTGCCCGCGATCTGGTTGACTGCATTCGGATCCGTCGGGATCGCCAGCGTCTGGACCTGGTTGAATACGGTGGCGGGATTGAATTGATTTTCCGCGAGCAGCGGGTCGGGCACCGTCTCGCCGGCGCCGCCATAGGAGCGGTCGAAGGACGTCAGGTAGTCGAGCGCGTGCTTGCCGTTGACGATCGTGTCGTAGCCGATGCGGAACGTGTAGAACCCGTTGTCGCTGAGATCCTGGATCACGGCGCGATAAGGAACCGAATCGCCTTCGCTGAAGTGCGCCTTGGTATCGTTCAGGTTGCCGTTCTGCCATCCGTCGTCGGCGCTCATGCCGCTGGGCGCGGGACCGTTGGCCCATTGCTTCAGGCTCAAGCTGAGATTGTCGGTGAAGCTGGTGCTGGCGCTGTTGCCGGCATCGCCGTCGGCCGTCAGCCTGAACGTCGCGCCCAGCGAGTCGTCCGGATTGACGTACCAGGTCGTGACGACCGTGCCGTTGGCCACGCCGTCGAGATCGCCGGAGACGACGTCGTCAGGTGTCCCCTCGATGCCATCGGCGCCGGCGTCGACCTGGCGCACGCCATCGGTGACGGACCACGATTCATGACCGCTGCCGGTATTGTCGCCCAATATGTCGTCGCCCGTGCCCCAGACGCCGTCGGTGCCGGCATCGACCACATGCACGACCTGGAAGTCGATGGTCTCGCCGATATCGTAGCCGCTGGCCGTGATGATCGCGGTCGCGCCGGGTGAATAGTCGGCCAGGTCGGTGCTGACCGTGGGCACCGCGCTGGATTCATCTGCTCCGGCTCCAGCGTCGGATGAGGAGAAGAAGTCATACTGCGTCTGGTTGGTTTCGTCCGGTGTGCTCATCGCG
This sequence comes from Reyranella sp. CPCC 100927, assembly GCF_007859315.1. Classification (GTDB taxonomy): domain Bacteria; phylum Pseudomonadota; class Alphaproteobacteria; order Reyranellales; family Reyranellaceae; genus Vineibacter. The sequence goes on along the minus strand of NZ_VOHA01000002.1, from coordinate 468,996 downwards.
GCTGCCCTTGGCTCGTCGCCGGCGCTGCGCGCGATCGTGACGGGATGACGTACCCTACAGGGCACGGCAATCCTGTCTCGCGTGGCGGCATGCCGGCGAGCATTGGCTACGGGATTTGACGGGAACTGACGCGACCACTACGGCGGAGGGAAAGTGTCCCCCTAGTATTCAGTTTTTGAGTTTTCTGTTTTTGGTTATGGGCGCGCTGGCACGATTTAAATATTGAAGCACATTAATGCAAATAGACTTGCCGAGTCAACGTGCACTGCAAAAAAGAATAACCGTTTCAATGAATTAGGTTAATCTAGAAGAATAGGAAGATCTGTTATCCGTTTGAACAGTTTGACCATTCACGCAAAAAAATCGCAGGCCCGCTCCATCACGCTCACGCGGTCTTGTCTCGGGCACGAAATGGAAGAACACGGCGCTGCAACACGAGCGATGATTTGTCGAGACGACCCGAGCTCTTGCGGAAACCTGTGTGACAGCGCGGCTCAAGCCGCGCGTTTGCGCTCCAGCACGATGCCGCCGGCGGCGTCGAGCCAGGCGTCGAAGGTCTGCGACACGAAGGTCGATGTCTCGTCCTCGGCGATGATCGCAGGCCCTGGCACCGTGGCACCCGGCACCAGGTCGTTGCGCCAATAGACCGGCACTTCGACGTGATGTGACTGGCGCGCGTCGAAGAAGCGGCGGGCACCCACGGGCGGCGGCGCCTTCTGCCGCGACGGCGGTGCTATCGCGGTCGGCCGGCGCGCCTCGGTGGAGACGGTGACCGACCAGCTCAGCGCCTCGATGGCGGCGTCGGGAATATGGCGCTCGAACAGCTGGGCGTAGGCGCGCTCGAATTCGCTGCGCAAGGTGGCGGTGTCTCCGGCCTGCAGCGGCCGCAACGGCAGCGGCACCGTGATCTCGTGGCCCTGGCCGACATAGCGCATGTAGGCGACACGGGTTTCGACCACTTTCTGGCCGCGTGCGCCGGGCGCCACCAGCGCATGCGCCTCGTGCGCCATCTCGTCGATCAGCGCATTGGCCGCCGCCGGGTCGAACGTATCCAGCCGCATGTAGCGCGAGTGGATCAGCTCATAGGCGACCGGCGCCAGCAGAAATCCGACAGCCGAGCCGACGCCGGCGTTGGGCGGGATCACGATGCGATTGAGACCCAGCTTCTCGGCCAGCCGTGCGGCGTGCAGGGGGGCGGCGCCGCCGAAGGCGATCATGGTGTGCTCACCGATGATGGCGCCACGCTCGACGGCATGCACGCGCGCGGCATTGGCCATGTTCTCGTCAACGATCTCGCCCACGCCGTAGGCGGCCATTTCACTGGCCAGCGCCAGCTCACCGCCGATCGCGACGTCGAGCGCGCTCCGGGCTTGCTCGACATCGAGGTGGATGGTGCCGCCGGCGAAGCGTGTCGGGTCGATCTTGCCCAGCACCACGTCGGCGTCGGTCACGGTCGGCCGTTGGCCGCCGCGGCCATAGGCGGCGGGGCCCGGCTCGGCGCCGGCACTTTCGGGTCCCACCACGATGCGCTTGAGTTCGTCGATGCGCGCGATCGAGCCACCGCCGGCGCCGATCTCGACCATCTCGATCACCGGAATGCGCAGCGGCAGGCCACTGCCCTTCAGAAAGCGCGCGGCGCGATCGACCTCGAAGCTGCGCGACTTGAAGGGCGTGTAGTGCTGGATCAGGCAGATCTTGGCCGTGGTGCCGCCCATGTCGAACGACAGCACCTTGTCTTCGCCGCGCTCGGCGGCGGTGTTGGCGGCCAGGATGGCGCCGCCGGCCGGCCCCGACTCGACCAGGCGGATCGGGAACTTGCGCGCCGTCTCCAGCGCCGTGAGTCCGCCGCCCGACGTCATCAGGTAGATCATGCCGCGGAAGCCTTCGGCGGCGAAGCCATCGCGCAGGCGCGCCAGGTAGCCTGCCATGAGCGGCTGGATGTAGGCGTTGGCGACCGCTGTCGAGGTGCGATCGTACTCGCGCACCTCGGGGCAGGCCTCGCACGAGAGTGTCACGGACAGACCGGGCAGCGCCTCGAACAGGATCTCGCGCGTGCGTCGCTCGTGCGCCGAGTTGGCATAGGCATGCAGGAAGGCCACAGCGACGGCGCCGACATCCTGCTGCTGCAGTATCGGCACCAGCGCGCGCACGGCAGCCTCGTCCAGCGGCAGGCGCACGTTGCCTTGCACGTCCATGCGTTCCGGCACGGTGAAGCGCAGCGCCCGCGGTACCAGCTGCTTGGGCTTCTCGATGAAGACGTCGTACTGGTCGTAGCGGCTTTCGTAGGCGATCTCCAGCGTGTCGCGGAAGCCCTCGGTGGCGATCAGCGCCGTCCGGGCGCCCTTGCGTTCGATGATCGCGTTGGTGGCCAGGGTCGTGCCGTGCACGAAGACGTCGATGTCGGCAAAGGCGCGCCCGGCGTCAGCCAGAATGGCGCGCGTGCCTTCCATCACGGCTTCTTCCGGCGCTCGCGGTGTCGTCAGCACCTTGCGTGTCAATCGCCTGCCGCCACGAAGGGGATCGCCAATTTCCAGCACGACATCGGTGAACGTGCCGCCGATATCGACGGCCAGACGCATCCCGTCACTCACGCAAGACCTCCGCACCAGGGCTCGACTACGCGCCGCGCCGCATCGCCATCACAAGCGATGCACCCTAGTTTCACGCGGTCGCGGATGCAATTCGCATCGCTGCTTCTTGAGCGAGCATCCTCTCGAGAATGCGCCGGAACCGTACAGGCCCTGCGTCGATCTCCAGCAGGACCGGACGGTCCGTTCGGGCGGCGGGATCGAGAAGCGCCCGCTGCTGCGCCTCGATGATCACCTTGTCCTGGTCCTCGAACGCATGCCGTCGCAGTTCGGACATCTGTGCCCGTATGTCGGTGTCGATCGCCTCGCCCCAGGAGACCGGGTTCTGGCGCACCGCCGCGAAATGATAGAGTGTCGTCTCCGCGGTTTCCGGCGTCAGGAAGTGCGTGCCCAGAATCCCTGTCCCTTCTTCGCGGGGGCGGTTCACCGGGGTCACGCCGGCATCGTTGAGGAAGCAGCCGGGGCTATCCCACCGCATCGTGGCCCAGTGATCGACGCGACCACCGTCGCGCTTGAACATCAGGTCGAACAGACCCGGCGGACGGACGTTCGACATGACGCGGCTGACCCACAGCGTGGCGCCGCGCTCCTCGACCGAGATGGCGGCGGGGACCGTGTCCTCGTTGCCCAGAATCCCTTCGTGCAGAAAGCTCACGTGGCTCAGGTCGAGCAGGTTCTCCGTGATCAGCAGGTAATCGACATCCATCCTCAGCCAGTCACGTTTGGACGTCAGCTGGGGGCTTGCCGTGTCGAGGACCGAAAAGTCCGGGATGCGCGACGGATCGGGCGCGTCTTCGCCCATCCAGATCCAGACCAGGGTGTGCTTCTCCAGCGCCGGGTATGATCGCACGCGGGCCGATGCCGGAATGCGGCCCTGACCGTGCGGGTTATGCACGCAGATCCCGTCGGGTCCGTACTGCAGGCCATGATAGGGACATTGCAGCCGATCGCCGGGCAGCAGCTTGCCCGCGTGCAGCGGTGCGAAGCGGTGGGCGCACACATCCGCCATCGCCGCGATGCCGCCGTCCTCGGTGCGGAACATGACGATCGGCTCGCCGAGGATACGGCGCGTGACCAGTTCCCCGGCGCGGATCTGTTCGCCCCATGCGGCGACATACCAGGTATTGCGAAGATAGGTCATGACGTCCTCATCGGAGGGTCACTCGAGCACCGTCTGCACCGCGTTGTCCGCCGCCAGGCGCTCGCTCATCAGGCGGCGGAACTGCGCCAGGGCGGCATCCGCGGCGATGGGAACCATGGGCCAGTCCGGGGTCATTCGCAGGTTGCGCGCCTGTGCCTCGATCATGGCCCGGTCCTCCTCGAAAGCCACGACGATATCGTTGAAGACGCTGTCGGTGATCGTTTGATCGTCGACGGCGAAATTGCGCGGCACCGCGTAGAAGTAGTGGGCGCTGGTGCCGGTTTCCGGCGTGACCGCCTGGCAGCTTCTGAACTCCAGCGCATCCTTGATCACGCCACGCGGCGCGCCGGTGCCGGTCGCCTGGACACCGGAATGCATGACCAGGACACCCGGCACGTGAAAATCGTAGAAGTGCCAGCGGTCGACCCGCCCCGGGAATGAGGCGACCCGCGTGTGGAACGGGGCGGGCACGTCGTCGATCAACCAGCGCTCAACGCGCACCCACGACTCTTCGCGACTCACCTTGGGCTTGCTCAGGGCGATGCTCTCCGTGCCGCCGAGCGTGCTCGCGTGCACATAACCGATGTGCGAGAAGTCGAGCAGGTTGTCACAGATCAGCATGTGTGGCGCGGCGAAGAGATGATAGCCCGGCCTGTAAGGCCAATCGGCCCGGCCCAGGGACCATGTATCGGGAATCGCGGCGGGATCGGCCGTGGCAGCATCGCCCATCCAGATCCAGATCCAGTTGTTGCGCTCGACCGCCGCGTAACGCCGCACGCAGGCGCGCGGCGGTATGCGATCCTGTCCCGGCACCTCGATGCATACGCCGTCGGCGTCGAATTTCATGCCGTGATAGAGGCAGCGGATGGCATCGCCTTCGCGCCGGCCGCGCGAGAGCGGGGCGCCCCGATGCGCGCAGCGGTCGGCCATCGCGGCGATGGTACCGTCGGCCCGGCGAAAGAGGCAGATCGGCTCGCCCAGCACAGTGCGGGCGAGCAATGAGTCGCCGGCCACTTCATGGCTCCACGCCGCGACATACCAGCAGTCGCGCACGAACATGTTGAGCATGGCCGCGCCTACTGATCGAGTTTCAGGCCGCGCTGGCGGATGAGCGCGTGCCACAGCGTCGTCTCGGCATCGATGTACGCTGCCATGCGTTCGCCGTCGCCGGGTGTGATCTCGAGACCGAAGTCCGTCAGCGCCTTGCGGACATCGGCATCGGCCAGCGCCGCCTGGAGTTCGCGCGTCAGGCGGTCGCGGATGGATCGCGGCGTGGCGACGGGAACGACCAGTCCCTGCCAGGCGTGAACTTCGACACTGTCGTAGCCCAATTCCTTGAAGGTCGGTACGTCGGGCAGGCGCGGGAGGCGGGCATGGGAGGCCACCGCGAGCGCCTTCAGCTTGCCGGCGGCGAGATGCGGCAGCGCCGTCGCCGTATCGAGCATCATCACGGGCACCTGCCCGCTGAGCACGTCCTGCACGGCGGGTGCGGCGCCCTTGTAGGCGATATGTTGTGCCTCGAAGCCGGCGCGGGCTTTCAGCAGCTCCATCGCCAGGTGGTGCGGGCCGCCGGCACCGGGTGATGCGAAGGCGACTTTCGTTGGATCCGCCGTGGCCGCCGCGATCATGGCCTGGACGGTCGCGAAACCGCTCCCCGGTGTGCTGACCAGGATCAGCGGGAAGCGCGCCATCAGGCCGATCGGGGCGAAATCCGCCACCTTGTACGGCAGCTTGGCATAGAGCGCGGGATTGAAGACCAGCGAACCGTTGTCGGCCGTGAAGATCGTGTAGCCGTCACCCGCCGCCACCGCGGCCTGCTGCGCCCCGATGATGGTGGCGGCGCCGGGCCGGTTGTCGATCACGATCGGCTGGCCGAGCTGCGCGCTCAGGCGCACGGCCACGGTGCGCGCCAGGAAATCCGAACCGCCGCCGGCCGGGTACGCCACCACCCAGCGAAGGGACCTGTCGGGGTAATCGGCCGCGGGTGCCTGGGTCATCGACGCCAGCAGCGCCAGCACGGCGACCAGCGCGCCGCGCAGCATCCGGATATCCGCCATGTCGCCTCCTCATCGCGAGCAGGCGACACTAGGAAGGCGCGGCCAGCCGGTACAACCGTGCATTTACCGATCGTAAATCAGGCTCATCTTGTGGCCGAGCTTGGCCGACAACTGGCGCGCCACCGTGCGCACGGCACGTGCGGCGGCACCATCCGGCGCGGCGTCAAAGCTGCGGCGCAGGCCCAGCACGGTCAAGGCACCCGCCAGCCGGGCCTTGTGGTCGAAGACCGGCGCTGCGACAGCGCTGACCTCCGGCAGCATGCCGCCGCGGGTGATGCCGCAGCCGTGGCGTCGCGCCTCTTCCGTCCGGCGTTGCACGGCCTTGCGTTCGGTGCGGCGTTGATCCGGCGGGTAGCGCCGCAGTTCCGCCGCGACGATGTCGGCCACTGGCGAGGGCGGGCCCCAGGCGGTGAAGACCTGCCCGGTGGCCGAGCGGATGAGCGGCATGGCGACGCCGAGGCGGGCGTAGACGGTGAGCGGACGGCTGCCCTGCTGCCATCGCACGATCACGGGTCCCTGCGACGACCAGATGCTGAAGAATGACGCCTCCTCGGTGCGGGCGCTCAGGTCGTGCAGGAAGGGCGCGCTGAAGTGCTGGATGTCCAGCCGGTCGACCGCCGTGAGGCCCATGCGGATGGCGAACGGTCCGAGGCTGTAACGGGTCTCGTCCTTGCGGACCAGGCCGGTGCGCAGCAGGCTGACCAGATAGTGGTGGACGCGGGACGGGGCGAGACCGCTGGCGTGCGCGATGGCCGTGACGCCCAACGGCGCCGGCGCGGTGCGCAACGCGTCGAGGATCGTGGCGGCGACCTCGACGGCGGCCACGCCGCGCTGTGGTCCACGCGCCGCGCGGCTACGGTCTCGATCGTCGCCGGCGGCCATCGTGAACGTGATGCCGCTACTGCTCGAGCTTCAGGCCGCGCTCGCGGATCAAGGCGTGCCAGCGCGTTGTTTCCGCTTCAAGCACCGCCGACATGTGCGCGCCGTCGCTGGGCGTGACCTCCAGGCCCAACGTCGTCAAAGCCCGCTGCACATCCGGGTCCGCCAGGCTGGCCTGCAGATCGCGGGTCAGCCGGTCGCGAATGGTTTGCGGCGTTGCCGCCGGGACGACCAGGCCCTGCCATCCGTAGACATCGACCCCGTCGTAGCCCAGTTCCTTGAACGTGGGGGCGTCCGGCAGATAGGGCAGCCGGTCGACGGCGGCGACGGCGAGCGCCTTGAGCTTGCCGCTCTGGAGGTGCGGCAGCGCCGACACGGTGTCGACCATCATGATCGGGACCTGGCCTGTGAGCACATCCTGCACGGCGGGAGGGCCGCCCTTGTAGGCGATGTGCTGGGCCTCGAAACCGGCGCGCACCTTCAGCAGTTCCATCGCCAGGTGATGCGGGCTGCCGGCGCCCGGCGATGCGAAGGCGACTTTCGTCGGATCCGCCTTGGCCGCCGCGACCACGGCGTCCACGGTGGCATAGGTGCCGGATGCGGCGGTCACAAGAATCAGCGGGAACCGCGCCATCATGCCGACCGGCGCGAAGTCCGCGGCCTTGTATGGAAGCTTCGCGTACAGCGCCGGGTTGAGGACCAGGGAGCCGTTGTCGCCGCTGAAGATCGTGTAGCCGTCAGCGGCGGCGACAGCCGCCTGCTGGGCGCCGATGATGCCCGCGGCGCCGGGGCGGTTCTCGATGACGACCGGCTGGCCCAGCTTCTTGCTGAGGCTGACGGCGACCGTTCGGGCGAGGAAGTCCGTGCCGCCGCCGGGCGGAAAGGCGACGATCCAGCGTACGGGCTTCGACGGGTAGTCCGCCGCGGACACCGATGCCGCCGAAGCGAACAGCATCAGAAAAGCCAACAGCACGCCGCGCAACATCCCGGACATATCACCCCCCGCTCCGTGAGGCGGCGAGAGTAGAAAGCCGCGATCGTCGGCACAAGACGGGCCGAACTGCCGTCGGCCCTACGACGTCTTCACGATGGTGTCGTCGGGGCCCAGCAGCCGACCGTCCTGTGCGCGCAATTCCAGCCGTCGCACGGGCTGGCCGCGTTTGCGGTCGATCAGCTGCACGTGGGTCTCGTCTGATGTGAAGAAGAAATCCTCGCCCCATTGGCGCAACGCGACGAGCAGGGGAAACAGCCCGCGTCCTTTCTCGGTCAGCACGTACTCCTGATAGGCGCTGCCGTCCGACGCCGGCACGGTCTGCAGGATGCCGTGCGCGACCAGGTTGCGCAGCCGCGCTGCCAGGATGTTCTTGGCCAGCCCGAGGTTCTTCTGGAATTCGCCGAACCGGCGCAGGCCGTCGAAGGCATCGCGCACGATCAGCAGCGACCACCAGTCGCCGATCGCATCCAGCGGACGCGCCACCGGGCACTGCGCTTTGCGATGGCTGGTTCTCTTGACCATGCCGATGTCTACACCGGTCAGTGAGTGGTTGCAAATTAAAACCTCTCCTGGTAAAGGGCATGTGGTTTCAAATTAAAACCACATGCCCTTTACCAGGAGAGCGGAATGAGTGTGGAGAGCTGCACGGCGCCCGGCGCCATGTCGGCGTCGCGGCCGGCCGCCGAGGCGGGCGTGACCGCGTCGTCGTTGTCACGCGCCGTGGCGCTGTTGTTTTCCGCGGCCTGCGGGCTGGCGGTGGCCAATGTCTACTTTGCCCAGCCGCTGCTCGACACGATGGCCGACGAATTCGCCATCAGCCACGCCACGGTGGGCATCGTGATGACGATCACCCAGATCGGCTACGGCGTGGGCCTGCTGCTGGTCGTGCCGCTGGGCGATCTCTGGGATCGCCGCCGCCTGATCGTCGGCCAGTCGCTGCTTTCGGCCTTGGCCCTGGTGGCGGTGGCGCTCGCGCCGACGGCGCCGGTGTTGCTGGCTGCGATGGCCGCCGTCGGCCTGCTTGCCGTGGTGACGCAGGTACTGGTCGCCTACGCCGCGATCCTCGCCCGGCCCGGCGAGCGCGGCCGCGCGGTCGGCATCGTCACCAGCGGCATCATCATCGGCATCCTGCTGGCGCGGACCGTGTCGGGTACGCTGTCAGATCTGTTCGGCTGGCGTTCGGTCTACATCGTTTCGGCGATCGCGACGCTGGTGATCGTCGCGCTGATGCTGAAGGTGTTGCCGCGCCAGCCGCGGTCCGGCGTGCGCATTTCCTATCCGCGCCTGATCGGTTCGGTGTTCACACTGTTCATCGAGGAGCCGGTCCTGCGCATCCGCGCCATCCTGGCGATGCTGATCTTCACCGCGATCACGGTGCTGCTGACGCCGCTGGTGTTGCCGCTGAGCGCGCCGCCGCTGTCGCTGTCGCACACCGAGGTCGGGCTGTTCGGGCTTGCCGGCGCCGCCGGCGCTCTGGGCGCGTCGCGGGCGGGCAGCCAGTCGGACAGGGGACTGGCACAGCGCACGACAGGTATCGGGTTGGCGCTCATGCTGGTCGCGTGGCTGCCCATTGCGCTGCTGCCGTATTCGCTGTGGGTGCTGGCGGTCGGCGTGATCGTGATCGACTTCGGGCTTCAATCGGTGCATGTCGCCAACCAGAGCCTGATCTATCGCGTGCGGCCGGAGGCACAGAGCCGCCTGACCGCAGGCTACATGGTGTTCTACTCGATCGGCTCCGCCACCGGCTCGATCGGCGCCACGATGGTTTATGCCGAGGCCGGGTGGACGGGCGTGTGCGTGCTGGGCGCGGCAGTCAGTGCGCTAGCGTTGGTGTATTGGGCACTGACCCGGCATCTCACGCCGGAGCGGCCGGCCGGCGGCCCCTGAGGTTTCCCGCGGCCGTCGCACGATCGCCACATCGGGCCGCCGAGATTCCCCAATTTGACCCTGGTTGCGCCATGGCAAGCCCCCACATCAAAGGAGCCGTCTTTCGCGCCTGCAGGTGCAGGCGCCGGCATGTGGGAAGGGGGCCGCGATGTCCCGCCTTGCACTGCTTGCAGTCACAGCCTTGGCACTCGCCGCCTGCGTACAGAACGACCGGCCACGCTCATCCTACTACCGCGATGGCTACTACGGCGGCAGTGGCTATAGTGATGGCTATCGCTACCGCGACGGCTACCGGTCGAAGGATCGCTATCGCAGCGGTTACTACGACCGTGACCGCGGCGATCGGTACTGGCGCCGCGTGCAGGAGCAGCAACAGCTCAATCCGCCGGGACCGTAGGTCGGCGTCGCGACGGTGGCTAACCGGCGCCGACAGGTGGCGGCGCCCAGCGGAGCGCCATGCGGCATTTCGCTCGGTTTACACTTGACCAGCCGGCCGGGGTCTGTCGGCCGCCGAGATTCCCCGATTCGACCTTAGAACTGACACACGGCTGCGCTGAATAGCACATGCCGCGTTGTCCTCGTTTCCTGTCGGAGACGGCGGCCCGTTAAGAAGGGGCCACGATGTCCCGTCTTGCACTGCTCTTGATGGCTGCCGCCGTTGTGCTGTCGGCCTGCGTATCCGACCATGGTCCAGGCTCCTCCTACTACCGCGATGGCTACTACGGCGGTGGCTATGCCGGCGACGGTTATTACCGCGGCGGTGATTACGGTGGCGGCCGCTATCGCGTCAAAGACAGCTACCGCTACCAGGACACCAGCTACCGACCTCCCCGGGTGCGCCAGCTGCCTTTACTGCGACCCGTGGTGAGGCCCAGCCGCCGTTGAGGGCTCGTGCTCGCGCGCGGCGCCGCTTCTCAGCAGCGCCCAGGTGAGTTCGTGCTTGTTGTGATGGGCGTGGAACAAGCGGCTGCCGGGAATGGCGGCGAATGCCGCGGCCGTATTGTGGTCGGTCTCGCCCTGGAACTTCAGGGTGCACACGATGTTGCGCACCGTGCCAGCCACCAGCCAGCGCTGCACCAGCGTCAGCAGGCGCGCCGGATAGCAGATCACGTCGGAGCACAGCCAGTCCAGGCGCGGCAGTGATGCCGGATCGAGCGCGAAGGCGCTCTCGCCGCGCCACGTGACCCCCGGCATCTCGGCCACCGTTGGATCCAGCGGCGCCTTGTCGACAGCGATCACGCGGGCGCCCAGCGACGCCATCACCCATGTCCAGCCGCCCGGCGTGGCGCCGAGGTCAAGGCACAGCGCATCCGGTTGTGGGCGTGCGCCCAGCCGCGTGAAGGCTTCCCACAGCTTGAGATAGGCGCGGCTCGGCGGACCGTCGCGGTCCTCGACGAAGGCCAGTTCGCCGTTGGCGAACGGCGAGGCGCAATGCGCCGCGTACAGCAGCCGGTCGGGCGCCAGCAACGTCCATGATCCCAGCGGCGCCGTCGGTACCGGAGAGGGGAACACCAGAGGCTTGGCCGATACATGCGGCAGGCGCTCCTGGATCAGCGATGCGCGGCGATGATGCCGGGGCGCATACATCGCCCAATTGCGCTGCACGGCGCGCAGCTTCTCGGCGGCATCGCCGATCGATCCGATCGCGACCTCGCGCACATCATGCCAGACATTCGCCGCCCAGGCGCTGGCCACGGCCTCGCCGTCGGCCAGCAGCAGGCGATCATGGGTTGCCGTTACCCGTGCGCCGGCGCGCCGCAGCTCTTCGTGGAGCTGTGCCGTGAAATCCTCGGCGGCAAGGTAGGCGGTCGGCATGGTCCTCACGCGGCAACGGGGCAGGTGTCATGCGCAAGGATCGGCCGCGGTTCAACCGGGAAAAGTGATGTATGGCTGGTGGTGAAGTAACGACAGAAAGAAACAAGAAATGACCTGTCGTATGGTTCCCATCGACGGAACAAATGGAGACGACGAAAAATATAGAGAATCATGCGGCTAAGTGCATGGTGGCCCTAGCGAAATCGTATGTCAGTTTTGTGTCTGCCGAGGCGTTTTCACAACGCCGCCTCGACTTGACACTCAAGGCCCATATCCATAGCTTCATTTGGCTATGACCCTTCATATCTGGATTCTCCGCAGCACAATGTTGCAGCGCCATCCCTGCGATCTGGCGCGCGACGTCACGGCGCAGCGTTAGCGGGTCGCCCTTCCGCGATGTGCTGCCGGGTCGCGCCGGCTCCTGTTTGTCTTTGTTGTCGACGTGCCGCCGTGACCGCCCTGTGCGGTCAGGTGCGGATACGCGCGTGTCCCATGAATTATCATCGTCTTGTTCTGCTGGCGGCCATTGCGACCGAGGTCACAGGAACCTCGAGCCTGAAGATGGCCGCCGACGATCCCGTCACGGGCTATCTGGTCGCCCTGGGATTGCTCAGCCTGTCGCTGGTGCTGTTCAGCGTCGCGCTGCGCGCCATTCCGGTAGCCGCCGCCTACGCGCTGTGGGAGGGGCTGGGCATCGTCGGCCTGGCGGCGATCGGCTACTTCGCGTTCGGCGAGCCGCTCGGGCCGCTGCGGCTGCTGGGCCTGGCCACGATCCTGGCCGGTATCTGCCTGCTGCTGCGCGGCACCGAAGCGCGCGCGGCATGATGGTGATGTCATGTCGCTGGGTCCCGATATCGTGGCGCTGCTGTGGCTGGCGGCGTCGATCGTGCTGGAACTCACCGGCACGATGCTGCTGAAGCGCTCGGACGGTTTCCGCCGGCGGCGCATCGGGCTGCTGGGCCTTGCCTGCGTACTGGCCTCGTTCGCAACCCTGGCGCAGGCCATCCAGGGCATGGATCTGTCGGTGGCCTACGCGTTGTGGGGTGGCGTCGGCATCCTCGCCACCGCGGCCCTGGGCTGGCTGCTGTTCGACCAGCGTATCCGCCTGGTGGGCTGGTGCGGCGTGGCCCTGATCGTTGCCGGCGCCACCGTGCTCAACCTGAGCTGAATCGGGCCTCACCATGGCGTTGGGCCGGTCAGTGAAGGCGGCGCTGGCGACGGCTGGGACCGCGCCGCTCCAGCGGCGCTCATGATGCGGCGCTGCGCGCACAGGCGAAAGCATTCGCTTTCGCCTGTGGGGCGTCGCTGGAGCGACGCGGTCCGACCCGTCACCAGCGCCATTCACGCCTTGGCATTGACCTTGTCTCACGTCTCGTCGACAGGGACTTCGGTCGTCCATTTCGGCACATTCAGCACGATCTCGCTGGTGTAGGCGCGGATGCCCGGCGCGGTCGCCAGCACGTGGCGCGCAAAGTCCTGATAGTGCGCCACGTCCTTGCTGCGTACCAGCATGACATAGTCGATGTCGCCGGCCACTGTCAGGCAGTGCACGACGCGCGGCAGGGCGCGCATGCGCTGCTCGAAGTCGCGCATCACCTTCTCGCGCGGCCGGTCGAGCTTGATGCGCACCACCGTGAGCAGCGGATAGCCCAGCGCCGCCGGCGCCAGCTGGGCCGCCGTGCGCGCAATGACTCCGTCGGCGCGCAAGCGGCGAACGCGCTTGAGGCAGGCCGGCGGCGACAGCCCGACGGCATCCGCCAGCGCCTGGTTGGCGATCACGCTGTCGCGTTGCAGCAACCGCAGGATCTTGCGGTCGAGGGCATCGAGCGGCGCGTCAGTGACGATTTCCGCAGGCTTTCGCTTTAGCAATTTATCTCCTGCTTTCTATGAAGAAAATTTCTCAAAAGGGAGATCATGAAACGCCAAACGTCAGGATTGGCGTCAAGAAAGAAATCTCTATCAATTCATATCGTTGTAGCCTTGGCATCGGACTGAAGCAAGGGAGCCACCGATGTCGACACCGCGCCTCAGTAACGAGCCGCCGGAAGAGCATCTCGTCCGCTACGGCCTGCCGTTCGTGCCCCGCCTCATCGCCAAGGCACGCGGCAGCGTGATCTGGGATACCGAGGGCAGAGAGATCCTCGATTTCACCTCGGGCCAGATGTGCGCCACCTTGGGCCACAACCACCCGCGCATCGTCGAAGCGATCCATCAGGCTTGCGAGGGCGCACTGCATCTGTTCAGCGGCATGCTGAGCCCGCCGGTCGTGGCGCTCTCGCAGCGGCTGGCCAGCCTGCTGCCGCCGCATCTGTCGCGGGCGCTCTTCCTCAGCACCGGCGCCGAGTCGAACGAAGCGGCGCTGAAGATGGCGAAGCTGCACAGCGGCAGGTTCGAGGTCGTGGGCTTCACCGGCTCGTGGCACGGCATGACATCGGGCGCGCAGTCGGTGAACTATGTCGCCGGGCGCCAGGGCTACGGCCCGATGATGCCGGGTTCGCTGGCGCTGCCGGCGCCCAACGCCTACCACTGCCCGGTACGGCATTGCCGCAAGGCGTGCGATGGCACGTGCCTGGATGTCGGCTTCGACATGATCGATGCGCAGTCGACCGGGTCGCTCGCCGCCGTGATCGCCGAACCGGTGGAGAGCTCGGGCGGCGTGATCGTGCCGCCCGACGGCTACTGGCAGCGCGTGAAGGCGCACTGCGAGAAGCGCGGCATGCTCCTGATCTTCGACGAGGCGCAGACGGCTTTCGGCCGCCTCGGCCGCGACTTCGCCTTCCAGCATTTCGGCGTCGAGCCCGATATCCTGACGCTGTCCAAGACCCTGGGCGGCGGCTTGCCGATGGCCGCCACGGTCACGTCGGATGCGATCGAAGCCGACTGCCACGCCAAAGGCTTCATGCATGCGACCTCGCATGTTTCCGATCCCTTGCCGGCGCAGGTAGCGCTGGCCGTGCTCGACGTGCTGGACGAAGACAAGCTCAATGCCCGCGCGCTGGCGATGGGCGAGCGGCTGGCCGTCGGCCTGCGCTACCTGCAGGACCGTCACGAGATCATCGGCGACGTGCGTGGCTTCGGCCTGCTGCAGGGCGTCGAACTGGTCAAGGACCGCCACGCGCGCAATCCCGACGTGGCGCGCGGGCGCGCCATCACCAGCCGCTGCATGGAACTGGGGCTGTCGATGAATATCGTGTCGGTGGGTTCCATGGCCTCGATCTGGCGCATCGCACCGCCGCTCACGGTGAGCGCCGCGGAAATCGACCGCGGCATCGCCATCCTTGACCAGGCCATCACCGATGTGGTGGCCCAAGGCACCCGCGCCGCTGCGGAGTAGGCCTTCGTCCCGGAGCGCGGACCGCCCGCGTTCCCTGGACGCCAATGAGCATCCAGCGCTGCTTCCTTTGATCGCCATTATTGTTCTGCAACGAACTGGACGACCTCGCCCGGTTTAGCCCACTATTGATGCAAGGCCATCAAACGGGCACGGGGGAAATGCCAGAACAGCCGACGGCGCCGGGGCGCAACCATGCGCCCTGCGGCCCGACACGTCATTCCCGTCATGCTGATCATTGCCAACGCAGCCGACACGACCTGTCGGGCGGCGCGCATCTTGCACGAGTCCTCTGATCCGACAGGAGCACCGACTGTGAAACGATTTCACCTCACTTCGCTTGCGACCCTTGCTCTCGCCTTCAGCGGATCGGCGCTCGCCCAGAGCCTGCCGCCGGGTCCAACCGTCAACATCCAGGCAGTGACCCAGGTCGGGCCGGCCCTGCCGCAATACACCAAGGTCGACATTCCGATCCTGCGTGAAGGTGTGCCGCAGAAATCGGGCGGCCGCATCAAGGTGACCTTGGCGAGCTGGCCCGAGCGCAACCTCAATGGCCCCGAGGTCATCCGTCTCGTGCGTTCCGGCCAGGTCGATATCGGCGCGGTGTCGCTGCAGACCGTTTCCGGTGAGGTGCCGATGCTCGACATGGTCGATCTCGCGGGCCTGAACCCGACGGTCGGCCAGGCGCGCAAGGTCTCGCAGGCATTGCTGCCCGAATTGAACAAGGAGCTGGAGCGCTTCAACACGCGCATCGTGGCGATGTACCCCTTCGCCGGACAGATTTTCTTCTGCCGCGATAAGGTCGCCAGCCTTGCCGACCTCAAGGGCAAGCGCATCCGTACCAGCGGCGGCTCGTCCAACACATTCGTCACCTCGATCGGCGCGCAGCCGACATCGGTCGGTTTTCCCGAGGTCTATGCTGCGCTCGAGCGTGGTGTGGTCGATTGCGCCATCACCGGCTCCAGCTCCGGCAACGGCGCGCGCTGGTACGAGGTCAGCCAGTCGCAGTACGCGCTGCCGTTGTTCTGGTCGGTCGCGATGTATGTCGTGAATCTGAACTGGTGGAACAAGCTCGATCCCCAGGTGCGCGCCTTCCTCGAGGCCACGATGAAGGAGGTCGAGGACGCGCAATGGAAACTCGGCGAGGAGACGACCGAGGACGGTCTCGCCTGCAACAGCGGTGACAAGGCCGGCTGCAAGATCGGCAAGATCGTCGAGAGCAAGCCGATGGCACTCAACCGCCCGACCCAGGCCGATCAGGACACGCTGCGCGCGACGCTGACCTCGGCGATCCTGCCTGAATTCATGCAACGCTGCGGCACACGCTGCATTGAGACCTATAATCGCCTGGTCGCGCCCGTCAGCGGCGTGACGTATCAGGCCAAGTAACGCTTCCTGTCATTCCGAGCGAAGCGAGGAATCTTTTGGCGGTCTGTGGACCCGTCGTCGCTGAAAGATCCCTCGCTGCGCTCGGGATGACATTCGAGCGACGGATCATACAGGGGGAGAAGGATATGACAGTTTCGAGGGCCGTGGCGGCGACGCTGATCGTCGCTGCCGCAGGGATCGGCTCGGCCGCGGCGCAGAGCCTGCCGGCGGGGCCGGCGGTGCGCGTCACCATGGTGACGCAGCTCTCGCCGTCGATCCCGCAATACACCAAGGTCGATATTCCGATGCTGCGCGAGGGCATCCCGCAGAAATCGGGCGGGCGGATCAGCGTCACCCTGGCGAGCTGGCCGGAGCGTGGCCTGACCGGCCCCGAACTGCTGCGTGTCATCCGCTCGGGCCAGATCGATATCGGCGCACCGGCGCTGCCGACGGTGGCCGGTGACGTGCCGATGCTGGAAATGTCCGATCTCGCCGGCCTCAATCCCTCGCACGCCCAGTCGCGCCGCGTCATCGACGCCGTGCTGCCCGACGTGAACAAGGAACTCGAGCGCTTCGGCGTGCGTATCATCGCGACGTTTCCGTATCCGGCGCAGGTCTTCTATTGCCGCGAGCCGGTGACGAGCCTGGCCGATCTCAAGGGCAGGCGCATTCGCACTGCGGGCGGTTCGTCGAACGATTTCGTGCAGGCCATCGGCGCGCAGCCGACCGCGATCGGATTTCCCGAGGTCTATTCGGCACTCGAGCGCGGCGTGGTCGACTGCGCCATCACCGGCACCGCGACCGGCAACGGCGCCCGCTGGTACGAGGTGACGCGGCACATGTACGCGCTGCCGGTATCGTGGGGCAACTCGGCCTATGTCGCCAACCTGGCGTGGTGGAACAAGCTCGATCCCGCGGTGCGCGATTTCCTGCAGGCGACCTTCAAGGAGGTCGAGGACCAGCAATGGGCGCTGGGCCTGGAGGCAACCGAGGACGGTATTGCCTGCAATGCCGGCAAGAAGGAGGGCTGCCGCATCGGCCATGTCGTCGAGACCAAACCGATGACCGTGACGCGGCCGACCGATGCCGACATGGAGACGCTGCGTGTCAGCTTGCGCACCGCCGTCCTGCCGGCCTGGGTCAAGCGCTGCGGCGAGCGCTGTGGCGAGGCCTACAACCGGCTGGTCGCGCCGATCACCGGCATCCGCTACGAAGCCCGCTGAATTTTTCCTCTCCCCGCGAGAGCGGGGAGAGGTGCTGAAATCACAAGCACCGAAAGGAAATGTCGCGATGCTCGATAGGCTGATCGTCGCGGCCGCCCTGTGTCGCCGGCTCGTCGCCGGGTTGGGCAAGGGGATGGGGTATGCCGCCGGTTGGGGCTTCATCCTATGCGCCGCCTTCATCACCTTCGACGTGTTGGCGCGTCGGTTCCTCGGCTTCTCCTCGCAGGCGACGACGGAGCTGACCGGCTATGCGCTGGCCTTCGGCATCTCATGGGCGCTGGCTCACACGTTGACCACCCGCGCTCATGTCCGCATCGACGTGCTGATCAACTACCTGCCGCCGCGCGTCCGTCATCCGATGCACCTGCTGAGCCTGGCGGCGCTCGCCGTCTTCATCGGCTTCGTTGCCAAGGGCGCGCTCGACCTGGTCGACGAGTCGCTGCTGTTCAACGCCACCGACATCAGCGTGCTGCGCACGCCGCTGTGGATCCCGCAGGGCTTGTGGACCTTCGGCATCGTGGTGTTCCTGGTGCTGACCCTGATCATGCTGGCGCAAGGCGCGCTGCTGGTGATCGCCGGTCGCGGGGCGGAGGCCGAGGCCCTGCTGCACGCCCGTACCTATGACGAAGAGGCGGCCGAGGCCTTGGAGGCCGTCGGTACGTCCGATCCCGAGGACAATGCGGCGACGAGCGGCAAGGAGACATCACGGTGATCGCGATCGTCTTCCTGCTGATCCTCGTCTGCCTGATGGTCGTGATGAGCTTTGCCGGGGTCGGCACCGGCAATTTCCTGATCGGCGAGGTGCTGCTGCTGGTCGGCCTGTTCCTGCTCTTCTTCGGCGCCGGCATCTATATCGGTGCCGCGCTGGGCGTGCTGGGCCTCATCGTCGGTTTTGCCTTCTCCGACCGACCGTTCTGGACCTTCATCGGCCAGACGGTCTGGACGCCGTCGTCGAGCTTCGTGCTGGTCGCCGTGCCGCTCTTCCTGCTGATGGGCGAGATCCTGCTGCGCGCCGGCCTGTCCGACCGGCTTTACAAGGCGTTGAACGTCTGGCTCGATCGCCTGCCGGGCGGGCTGCTGCACACCAACATCGCGGCCTCCGGCGTCTTCTCCGCCATATCAGGCTCTTCCGTCGCCACCGCCGCGACCATGGGCTCGGTCGCGCTGCCCTTCTTCAGGGGCTCGCGCTATGACCCCAAGATGGTGCTGGGCTCGCTCGCCGCCGGCGGTGCGCTGGGCAACCTGATCCCGCCCGGCATCACCTTCATCATCTACGGCCTGATCACCGAGACCTCGGTCGGTGCACTCTATCTCGCGGCGGTCGGTCCCAGCATCCTCGTCGTGGCACTGTTCGTGCTGGTCATCCTGTGGAAGGCCCGCACGGCGGCGCCCCATGCCGATCCCGACGCGCCGCGCATACCGTTCGCCGTCAAGCTGCGCAGCCTCGTCGACCTGCTGCCGACGGCGGTGCTGATCCTGATCGTGCTCGGCACGATCTATGGCGGGCTTGCGACCGCGACGGAGTCGGCGGCGCTCGGGGTGATGGGCGCCATCGTCTTCGCCGCGATCGAAGGCCGACTGTCGCTCAAGATGCTCAACGCCTCGGCCGAGGCCACGGCGCGCAACACGGCGTTGATCGGGCTGATCCTGTTCGGTGCCTATGTGCTGAACTACGTCTTCGTCAGCCTCGGCGTGCCGCAGGCGATGGCCAAGGTGGTGAGCGAAATACCGCTGCCGCCGTGGGCGATCATGCTGTTGATCATCGGTTTCTACCTGGCACTGGGCACGTTCATGGAGGGCTTCTCCATGGTGGTGACGACGATCCCGGTGATTTTCCCGGTCGTCGTCGCGCTGGGCTACGACCCGATCTGGTTCGGCGTCATCGTCACCATGCTGGTCGAGATCGCGCTGGTCTCGCCGCCGGACGGCACCGTGCTCTACGTGCTGCAGGGCATGCGCCGCGACGGCGGGCCGATCACCGACGTCTTCTCCGGCGTGATGCCCTTCGTCCTGGTCTACATTCTCGCCGTCGTCATCCTGATGTGGGTGCCGCAGCTCGCGCTGTGGCTGCCCAAGGTCGCGGGGTAGATTCCCTCCCCCAACGAAAGTTGGGGGAGGTGGCCGAAGGCCGGAGGGGGACCCGACGAGCTCTTGATAACAAAGACCACGTCGGCTCCCCTCCGCCCCTTCGGGGCACCTCCCCACTGCGTGGGGAGGAAACGCGTCACCCGTTCTGCGTGCCGTCCTGGTAGCCGCCGCCGATGCGCGCGCCGGGGGTCAGCAGGCCCTGGCCGGGCACGTGGTTGATCTCCAGCCGCGTGCCGTCGGGATCCTCGAACAGCACCGAGTAGTAGCCGGGCGCGAAGGCGTCCTCTTGCGGTGCGTGCACGATGCGGGCGCCGATCTTCACCAGGAAGGCATGCGCTTCATCGACATCGGCGCGCTCACGGGCACGCCAGCAGTGATGGTGCAGGCCGACCGCGCCCTGGCGGAAGCGCTGGCCGGCGACCTCGGGTGAGGGTGCGTGGATGCCGAACCCGGTGCGGCCGCCGACGCCGTAGAAAGTGTTGGCCGTGTCGGCCACGATTTTCATCCCGAGGAACGGCAGCAGCTGTCCGTAGAAGATGCGTGCTGTCTGGAAGTTCCCCACGATGATGAAGGTATGAGCAACGCCGTTGATTTCCATGTGCACCTCCCGCGCCACACGTAACGCTGTTATCAGCGGCGACGCGAGGAATCTTTAATCATACCCCTATTAAGTTCGCTTGTGCCGTTCTGCGGATTTCAGCCTCGCGGGCGCGCAACCGGTGGAATGTAGGTCTCCAGCTCCGGCGCGGGGAAGTGCACCGTGGCGCCGATTTCGGCCGAGCGGTAGAGGCCCATTAGGATCTCGATCACCGCCAGCCCGTCGTGAAAGGTCTCCAGCGGCGTTTCGCCGGTGCGGAAGCAGCGCACCATGTGGCGGTTCTCGTCGGTGTAGCCATAGACGCCGGCCTCGTCCTCCAGCACCGGCATCAGGCCCTGCTCGGCGTTCTGCTTTTCGACCAGATCCTCGCCCTCGGCGCCGGTGACGGCACGCGACATGAAGACTCGCAGGCCGGTCGACAGCGAGTTGAACTCCATCGCGTATTCCGGGCCCAGCAGCTCGAGCTGGATGCGCAGGCCAGCGCCGACATAGGCCCATGACGTCGTGGCCTCGATCATCAGCGGATTGCCGTCCTGGTCCTCGAGCGTCACCGTGCCGCGCGCGAAGTCCTCGGCCGGCCGCGTGCGGTAGTCGACCTCGGCGCCATAGCGCTTCTTGAGCGCATCGGCATAGGCCGGCCGTGTCCATTTCAGGTTGGCCACCGTGCCGTTCACCGACGTCACCTTCAGCGAGCCGCGCGGCGCGCCGGGCGCCGTCAGCAGATGCCGCGCTACCTCGACGCTGTGGCACATCATGTCCGACAGCACGCCGCCGCCCTGCTTGTCGCCCTGCCAGAACCACGGCTCGTGCGGACCGGAATGTTCCTCGGCGGCGCGCGCGAGATAGGGGCGGCCGGTGACCGACGCGGCGCGGCGCCAGACGATCTCCTTGCCGCGCAACACCGGCGTGGCGAACACCTGGTTCTCGAGATAGCCGTGGTTGAGCTTGGCATCCTCGGCCAGGCGCAGCATCTCGCGCGCCTCGGCTACCGTGCGCGCCAGCGGCTTCTCGCAGGCGACGGCGAACACCTTGGAGCGGCCGGCCGTGACCGCGGCATGGATGGTGCGCATGACGGCCAGGCGCGTGTCGTTGGGCGACAGGATCCAGATGGCATCGACGTCGTCGGCCTGCAGCAACCCTTCGAGCGTATCGTAGCCGCGGCAGGTGCCCAACTCGAGTTGGTCGACCGCCGCGATGAAACGTTCGCGGTTGGCGGCGCTGCGGCTATGGACAGCAGTCACGTCGATATCGCGCACGCCGACCATCGATTTCAAATGGAAGTGGGCGATGAAGCCTGTGCCGACGAAGCCGACCCGCAGCCGCGATGGGGTTGAACCGGTCATATCGTACCTCGTTGTTTTCCCGTTATCCTGAGCGAAGCGAAGGATCTTGCGGTGCGTCCATCGCACACATCTTCCTCTTCGAGCGATCGCAAGATTCACCACAGAGACACAGAGGATCACAGAGAAGAATGTTTGCGCGCCGGAGGCGCGCGGCTTGTCTTCTCTCTGTGTGCCTCTGTGTCTCTGTGCCTCTGTGGTGAATCTTCGTTTCGCGAAAGGTCGTTCTTGCCACGGCGTGGGGAGGACGTCGTGCCGCGTACCTTGAGCTCCGTCGGCAGGATCACTGGCGTGCGTGCGCGCCGCTCGCCCGACATGACGTCCAGCAGCGTCGTCATCGCGCGGCGGCCGATGTCGGCGCGCGGCTGGCTGATCGTGGTCAGCGGCGGATAAAACGCTTCGCTGAGATAGAGATCGTCGAAACCAACGACCGAGAAATCGCGCGGCACGTCGTGGCCGCGCTGGTGCAACTCGTGGATGGCGCCGAACGCCATCTCGTCGTTGGCGCAGAAGATCGCCGTCGGCGGCGCCGGCAGGTCAAGCAGCGCCTGGCAGCACGCCCGTCCGCTGGCCAGCAGATAGTCGCCGCGCTGGATGTAGCCGCGTGGCGCGCGCAGGCCGGCGGCGGCCATGGCCTTGCGGTAGCCCTGCTGGCGGTGCACCGACAGCACTTCCGGCACCGGGCCCGAAATATGCGCGATCCGCCGATGACCGAGATCGATCAGGTGGCGTACGGCCGTGGCCGCCGCTGCCACGTTGTCGATCTGCACATGCGGAAAATCCGTGCCGTCGATGATCTCCGATGCCACCACCACCGGCCGGTCGGCCAGGCGATCGCTGCCGAAACCCGGCAGCTTGCCGGTCATCAGGATCATGCCGTCGGCATGGCCATCGCGCAGCATGTCGAAATACTCGACCTCGCGCTCGGGATCGTTCTCGGTATTGCCCATCAGCACGACGTAGCCTGACGCGCGCGCGGCGGCTTCGACGCCCTTCACGATGTCGAGGTAGAACGGATTGCCGATGTCGCGCACCACCATCAACACCGCCATCGAGCGCCGCGTGCGCAGGTTGCGGGCGCTGACGTTGGGCCGGTAGTTCAAGGTGCGGGCCGCCTCGCGGATGCGCGACAGGGTAGGCTCTGCCACCAGGCCGCTGTCGGACAACGCGCGCGAGACCGTGGCGGGCGACACGCGCGCGCGGCGGGCGATGTCCTTGATCTTGGCGCGGCCGGTCATGCGCGCATCGCCCGCCCGCGGCCATAGAACAGCATCAGCACCAGCAAGGTGGCGCCGAACACCATCTGGCGGCCGGACTCGTCGATGTTCAACGTGGTCAGGATGCTCTGCAGGATCACCAGCAGCACGGCGCCGGCCATGGTGCCGGTGTAGCCGCCTTTGCCGCCCGACAGCGGCGTGCCGCCGAACACCACGGCGATGATCGAGGGCAGCATGTACTGCTCGCCGACATTGGCGAACGAGGAGCCGGAGTAGCCCAGCAGGCAGATGCCGGCGATCGCCGCGAAGATGCCCGACAACGTGAACAGCGCGATGCGCACCGCCTTCACCGGCACGCCGGCCATGGTGGCGGCATGCTCGTTGGCGCCGATGGCATAGATGCGGTGGCCGAACACGGTGCGGCTCAGCAGCAGTGCCAGCACGATGCCGACGGCGATCCACAGCCAGAGGATGCCAGGCAAGCCCAGCAGGAAAGGCTGTGATACGAAGCTCGACAGCCCAGGCGCGGCGCGGCCCGACGGGATGCCCTGGCGCACCACCACCAGCAGGCCTTGCAGCACGCCCAGCATGCCGAGCGTCATGACCAGCGGCGGGATACGCAACAAGGTGACGCCCAGCCCATTCAGCAGGCCGAACAGGGCGCCGATCAGCACGCAAGCCAGGACGGCAAGCGGGATGCCGGCGTCGGCGCCGTTCATCAGGTTGCCGGCGATGATCGCCGACAGCGACACCACGCCGCCCACCGACAGGTCGATGCCTTCGCGGCCACCCAGGATCACGAGGTTCTGTCCCGCCGCCACGATGCCCAGCAGCGCCGCCACGATCAGCAGCCGCAGGATCTGCTGCGCCGAGGCGAAACCCGGTGACAGGGCCTGGCCCAGCGCCAGCAGCAGCACGATCAGCGCCAGCGCGATCACCAGCGGGCGGGTGGCGAGGGCCGCGAGCGTCGTCATGCGCGCGCCTTGCGGCCGACGAGGATGCCGGCCATCAGCGCCAGCAGGATGGCGACGCCCTGCACCAGGTTCTGCCATTCCGAGGGTGTGCCTACGAAATACACCAGCGAGCCGATCAGGCCGATGATCAGCGCGCCGATCAGCGAGCCGACCACGGTGCCGTGCCCGCCTGACAGCGCGCTGCCGCCCAGCACCACGGCGGCGATCGAGAACAGGGTCATCTTGCCGCCCACCAGGGGATCGCCACTGGCGGTGTCGCCGGTGACACACAGGGCGGCCAATGCCGCGAACGCGCCACACAGCGCGTAGCCCTTGATGCGGATGGCGGTTGCCGGCAGGCCGCTCTGGTAGGCGCCTTGCGCATCGTCGCCGACGGCCAGCAGCTGCAGCGCCAGTCGGGTGCGGGCCAGGATGGTGAGCAGGGCGGCCAGTGCGATGATGGCCCAGAACACGAACGGCACCTCCAGCACGCGGCCGCCATAGGTGCGCCAGAACGCGGCCGGCGCCGGCGTGCCGGCAACCGGCATCAGATGCAGCGCCAGCCCCATGAAGAAGATGCTGGTGGCGAACGTCGCCACGATCGCCTGCAATCGCAGCGCCGCCACCACCACGCCATTGATCAATCCGCAGGCCAGGCCTGTCGCCAGGCCGATGGCGATCGCGGCCAATACCGAGAGCCCGTCACCGCCCCAATGCTCCATCAGCAACACGACGCTGACGTTCACCAGCGACACGATCGCGCCGGCCGACAGATCGATGTCGCCGGCGTAGACGACGTAGGTCTGCCCGATCGCCAGCAGCATCAGCGCGAGGTACGTCTTGGCCAGGCCCGTCATGCCCGCGACGCTGACGCTACGGGGCTGAAAGGCGCCGTTCAACACCAGCAGCACGACCAGGATCACCAGCGCCGGCAGGAACGGATAGCGCTTCATGGCCGTCATGATCACGCGGCCTCGTAGGCGGCGTGGTAGAGGTTGTAGCGCGTGCGGTCGGCGCCAGCGAGTTCGCGCCGGATGCGTCCGCCGTTGAAGACCAGGATGCGGTCGGCGTTGCCCAGCAGCTCGGCATCCTCGGACGAGTACAGCACGATGGCCATGCCGTCGCGCGCCAGCGTGCGGATCAGCGCGAACAGATCGGCCTTGGCTGCCAGGTCGATGCCCTTGGTGGGGTCGTCCAGCAGCAGCACGTCGGGCCGGTCCATCAGCCAGCGTGCGATCACCACCTTTTGCTGGTTGCCGCCCGACAGGGAGTCGATCGCATGCGCGAAGCCGGCGAACTTGGTGTTCAGGGCGTCGACGGCGGCCTGCGCCTTCTGCTGCAGCACTGAGGGGCGCGCCAGCATCAGTCGCTGGCGCAGATAGTGGATCGGCGTCAGGTTCTCGAGAATCGGCCGGCCCTGGATCACGCCGTCACGCCGTCGATCACCCGACACGTAGGCGATGCCGCGGCGGATGGCTTCGCGCGGTGTTCGCAGTGGCAGGGCGGTATCGCCGCGCGTCACGTCGCCAGCCGAGCGGGGCAGGGCACCGAACAGAGTCCGCAACACGGCGGACTGCCCCTGGCCGTGCAGGCCGCCGAAACCCAGGATCTCGCCGCGATGCAGATCGAACGTGACGTCGGTGAAGCCCGATCCGCCCAGGCCGCGAACCGAGAGTGCGATGTCCCTGGGAGCGCGGGCCTCTGGCCCGCTCATGGTTTCGTCTTGAGGCGGGCGGGACGCCCGCGCTCCCGGGGGCTCGCTCCGCTCCCCCACCATGTGCGCGATGATGGTGGCGGTGTCCGTTTCGTCCAACCGCCAGGTGCCGACGGTGCGGCCGTCGCGGATCACCGTGACGCGATCGCCGATCGCCGTGATCTCGTCCATGCGGTGCGAGATGAAGATCATCGCGCGGCCCTGTGCCTTGAGGTCGCGGATGATGGCGAAGAAGCGCTCGACCTGGGCGCGGTCCAGCGCCGAGGTCGGTTCGTCGAAGATCAGAATGGGTGCTTCGCTGGCCAGCGCCTTCATGATCTCGACCAGCTGGCGCTGATCGGCGCGCAGGCTGTCGACCGTGGCGTCGGCGGTGAACCCGTCGCCGGCGACGCCGTCGAACAGCGCGATGGTGCGCGCCGCCCTGGCGGCGAGCGCCTTGCGGTCGACCAGGACGCCCGCCGTCATCGGCAGGTCGGGCAGGCAGATGTTCTCCGCCACCGTGCGCCGCGCCGCGAGGCTGAGCTCCTGGTAGAAAACGCCGATACCCAGCGCGCGCGCCACGCGCGGGCCCGAGATGGTGACCGGCGTGTCGTCGATCAGCACGGCACCAGCGTCCGGCCGCACGCTGCCGGCGATAACCTTGCACAGTGTGCTCTTGCCCGAGCCGTTGGCGCCCATCAGCACATGCACGTCGCCGGCGTCGACCGCGAGCGCGCCATCGTGCAACGCCACGGTGGCGCCGTAGGTCTTGCTGATGCCGCTGAGCTTCAGTTTAGCCATGGACGATCTGCTCTTGATCTCCTCTCCCGCTCGCGGGAGAGGAAGGGGCCCATCGTGCGCCAGCGCGATGGGAAGGTGAGGGGCCACACACGAGATGCCTCGCCCTTAGGCCCTCACCCGCCGGCCGCTTCGCGTCTGTCGACCTCTCCCGCCTGCCGGAGAGGTGATGATATCTACTTGAACAGCGCCTCGGCGTCGGCGATCGAGAGCTGGCTGGTGTAGGAGTAGTGTCCTGGCTTGCCCTCGAGCTTCTTGGCGGCGTCGGCGAGGTTGGCCTGGTCGATGAACGGGATCGGCAGATACATCGCGTTCTTGTAGCGGCCGGTGGTCGCCGGCGTCTTGAGCTGCTTCTTCTGCAGCATCAGGACGGCGACATTCAGCGCGCTCGCCATCACGCCGGGGGGATTCACCGAGGCGCCGGAGTTCAGCTTCTTGCTGGTCCACAGGTCGATGAAGTCCTTGCGGATCTCGCCGGTGCCGGCGATCTGTCCGCTCTTGCCGGCATCCATGATCGACTTCCAGGCGCCGGCGGCCATGCCGTCCTGCACCCATACGCCGTTGATGTCGGGGTAGGTGGCGAGCAGGTTCTGCATCGCCTGCTGGCCCTGGGCCTGATCCCAGTTGGCGTTCACCTCGTTCACCAGCTTGATGCCGGGATGCTTGGCAAACACCTCCTTGTAGCCCGACACCCGCATCTGGTTGGCGGGATGGCCGGCCACGCCGTTGATGGCCACCACGTTGCCCTTGCCGCCCAGGGTCTTGGCGAGCCACTCGGCGGCCGCGGCACCCCACGCCTTCTGGTCGATGCCGACATAGACTGCGTCGGGCGACGACACCTCGGCATCGGTCGAGATCACCAGGATGCCGGCCTCCTTGGCCTGCGCGAACACCGGATCGAACGCCGTCGGGCTGTTGGGGTTGATGATGATGGCGTTGACGCCCTGGTTGATGAAGTTGCGTACCTGGGCGATCTGGCCGGGCACGTCGACGTTGGCGCTCTGCACCAGTACCGTGACGTTATGGCCCTTGGCCTTCCAGGCCGCCGCGGCGGCCTGTGCCTCCTCGATCATCTGGGTGCGCCATTCCGAGCCCACCCAACCGTTGGACAGGCCGATCTTGAAGTCGGCGGCCCATGCCGCGCCTGACATGGCGACGGCAGCCGCCGTCGACAGCAACAAACCTGCGAGCCTTTTCATCGTTTCCTCCCGTGCGATCTCACGGCCAATTATGGACTCAGGATGAAATCGATTTCAATGCAGTCCCGAGGGTAACTTTTCCGAACCCGCCGCTCGGGATGCTAGGCTGGTCTCCCCCACCATGGAGGCATCCGTCGCCATGCTCTCACCACGTTGCTTCTTGTTTGTTCTCAGCCTTCTCCTGGTGAGTGGGCAGGCTGCAGCGCAAGGCGAGCCCGGTCCCCACCAGCGCCCGGTCAAGGTTGTCGCGCCTGAACGTCTGGCTGTGCCGGGTGGGGGCGTTGCGCCGCTCTATGTGTCGGCGGACTGGTCGCAGCCGTTGCCGCAGATCGAGCGTGCGGTCATCGTTCTGCATGGACGCCTGCGCAATGCCGACGTCTACTTTCAGTCGGCGCTCAAGGCGCAGACGGCGGCCGGTGAAGCCGGCAAGGCGGCCGTGATGATCGTGCCGCAATTCCTGGCCGAGGGCGACGTCAAGGCCTTCGGTCTGCCGCCCGACACCTTGCGCTGGACCTGGACCAGTTGGCAGGGCGGAGAGCCGGCGGTGGGGCCGCAGCCGGCGAGTTCGTTTGCCGTCCTCGACGCCATCCTCGGTCGCCTTGCCGATCGCCGGCTGTTTCCCCGTTTGCGGCAGGTCGTGGTCGCCGGTCATTCCGGCGGCGGGCAGGTGGCGCAGCGCTACGCCGTTGCCGCCAAGGGCGATGCCGCATTGACCGCTGCCGGCGTTGGCGTGCGCTACGTCGTGGCCAACCCGTCATCCTATGCCTACTTCTCCGCCGAGCGACCGGTGCCGGCGATCGCATCGGCCTGCCCAGGGTTCAATGCCTGGAAATACGGCATGGAGGCCCTCCCGCCGTATCTCACCGCGTCCGCACCACAGGCATTGGAGAAGGCCTATGTGGCGCGGCGCGTGATCTATTTGCTGGGCACCAAGGACACCGATCCCAACCATCCGGCGCTCGACAAGAGCTGCATGGCCGAAGCGCAAGGACCTCATCGCCTCGCCCGGGGCGAGGCTTACGTCGCAACGATGCGCCAGCGCGACAGCGGCGCGCCGCATCACAACCTCTGGCTGGTCGATGGCGTCGGCCACAACGGTGATGGCATGCTGACGTCGACCTGCGGCCTCGCCGCATTGTTCGACGTGCAGAGCTGTCCATCCGCCCGGTAGGATGTTGGTGGTGGGTGTGGAGGAGATGTAGAACTGTGCTGATGTATCTCGACCTGGCGGTGATCGCAGCGGTACCGCTAGCTGGCGTGGCGTTCCTGATATGGTTCGTCCTTCGCAGGCGCGCGGAGATGAAGGTTTCGCAGCGCCAACCCGACAATAGGGGACGTCGGTAACGCCAGGGGGTTGTGTGTAACGTCCAATTTTCACTGAATCTGAGCCGTGGTCCGTGCCGCTATCGGCGGGGGCGAACCTTGAAAAACCAGCCATTGACCGAGCCGTTGAGGCCGCAAAAGCTGCGGCTGCCGTCCTGTTGACCGTCGGCGCCAATCGTTTCGACGCTCAGCAGCACGCCGACGCGGGTGACCGTCAACCGTTCACCTTGATCGCCGTCCTCGACCGCGACGGCGAGCGTGTTGCCGTCCGGTTTGCCGCGACCGCCGGCACCGCAGACCCAGCGTCCGGTGGTGGGTTCCGCCGTGTTGATGGACACGGTGAGTCGGCCGTCGTCCGTCCGCTCGATCGTGACGCCCCCCTCGACATTGCGCCATTCGCCCACCAGTCCCTCGCCGGGCGCGGTCTCCATCGCGCCGAGGAATGCAACGCGTTCAGCGAGAAGATCCTTCAGACGTTCTGTCCGGTCCGCCGGGCTGGTCGCGTTGTCGGCCACGATGTTGCGCACCCGGACGAAATAGCGCTGGTCCTTGTCGAAGGCCTCGCCGGCCTGGCTGTCCAGGGTCTTGCCGATGGCAAGGAAGCGGGCGGCGATGGCAACGTCGGCTTTGGCCAGCGCCGGGTCGGCGCAAATCGCCTTTTCAGCCGCCGATTGCGCCTTGGCACAATCGAAGGAGGGCTGCGCCATCGCGACGGCCGGCGCGGCCACGAATCCGGCCGCCGCGAGCGCGGCCAAACCAATACGACGCATGTGCACACCGATCTCCTGCCGTTCACGACGAAACGCGGGCCGAACGCGATGGCCGGCGCCGCCATCCACCACGTTCATTCGGCCGAAGGCACCCGCTTCGTCAACATGCCGGTTGCCTCGTATTTGTGGCGTCTTGATGTTCGGGCCTTGTCGTGGAGCCGGCGCAAGTGACTTTGCTTTGAAAGTCGCTTAGTATATAAGCGATATAGTAAGCGATAAGAGGACGGTAGGGATGGCCAGGGACCCCAGACGCGACGTAAGTGCCGATGATGACGTGATGCGCCGGGCGCGGCGCTACAGCACGGCGATCGTGCTGTTTCACCACGCCGTGGCGGAGGCGATGGGGCTGGGGCCCACCGACCACAAGTGCCTGGAGCTGTTGCGGGAGCGGGGCGCGATGACCGGCAGCCAGCTCGCCGCCGCCACCGGCCTGACGACGGGCGCCATCAGCGGTGTCGTGGCGCGGCTGGAACGCGGCGGCTTCCTGCGTCGCGCGCCCGATCCCGACGACGCGCGTAAGCAGATCCTGCGGCCGGTGGCGCGGCGCCTGGACGATATCCATCAGCTGCTGGAACCGTTCCGGGCGGATGTCGCCACCGTCTTCCGGGACTTCAACGCCCAGCAGTTGAAGGCGATCGCGGCGTTTCTCGACCACGGCGCAACGACGGCGTTGCGCCATGCCACCGTGCTGCGCGCGCACGCGCAGGCAAACAGATCCACCGTTGGCGAAGGAGCACTGACATGAGCGTTCTCGATGTGCCGGGTGCGCAGATCTACTACGAGACGCGCGGCGAGGGACCCTTGCTGCTGTTGATTCCCGGTGCCAATGGCGATGGCAACGTGTTTCCGCCGCTGGCCGATCGGCTGGCGGGACACTACCGCGTGGTCACCTACGATCGCCGCGGCTTCACCCGCAGCGTGCTGAGCGGGCCGCAGGACTACGCCCGCCGCCTGGCCATCGATGCCGACGACGCGATGCGCCTGATCCGCCGGCTGTCCGACGGACCGGCAACGGTCTTCGGCACCAGTTCCGGCGCCGTGATTGCCCTGCAGCTTCTGATCGATCATCCCGATTGCATCCGCGCGGTCGTGCCCTACGAGCCGGCGGCCATGCGCCTGCTGCCGCAGGGCCAGGCATGGATCGCCTTTTTCCGCGAGGTCTATGACCTCTATCGGCAATCGGGGCCGGCGCCGGCGCTCGACGTATTTCGCCGCAAGACCTTCGCGCCGATCGACTATGCGATCATGAGCGGCGGCGCCAATCGCGGGCCCGACGCGCAAAAGATCGCCAATGCCACCTACTGGTTCGAGCGCGAACTGCGCGAGTATACGTCGGTCGCGCTCGATATGGCCGCCGTCGCCGCCCACGCCGATCGGGTCGTGCCGGCATTGGGCGGCGCGTCGCTGGGATACCCGACCGCCGAGGCGGCGCTGGCGCTGGGCCGCGCGATCGGCCGCGAGGCGCTGATGTTGCCGGATGGCCATGTCGGCTATGCCACCAGCCCCGAGGCCTTTGCCCGCGGCCTGATGGATCGCCTCTCGGCAGAGGGCGGCACCTGATCGGCACCGTGGCGGCTGAAAAAGCACGTTCTCATTCGAATGGATGACGCGAGCGGCGATGCGATGAACCGAGAATGATCCGCGCTCATGCCAGGAGGTCCGGTCCTCCGACCGGATACGCGTGGTTATGGTGTCGGAGCATCTCCTTCAGGGCCTGGTGTTCGGCTTTTGCGTCGCCCTGCCGATCGGCCCGGTTTCGCTCATGTGCATCCAACGCTGTCTCAGTGACGGCGTGGCTCTGGCTGCCGCATGCGGATTGGGCGCGGCGTCGGTCCACGGTGTGCTCGCCGCGCTGACGGGGGCTGGCGCGGGTCTGCTGGTACAGGCTCAATCGGACATGTCCGCGGCAGCGCGGGTCGTGAGCGCGCTCGTGCTGGCGGTGATCGGGCTGCGCGCCATTTTCTCCCATGCCCCTGCCGGTGCCGCAACCCGAGGCAACGGGATCGCGGCGGCGTACGTGTCCAGCCTGATGGTGACCGGCACCAACCCGATGACCTTGCTGCCCTACGTCGCCGCCGCGTCGGCGCTGTCCGCCGGCGCCGTTGCCGGAACGCTGACGGTGTCGCTGTGGACGCTGGGGATCGTTGTCGGCACGGCCGCCTGCTACGCGCTGCTGATCGCAGCCACGCGGTTGACGTGCCGACGCGCGGCGCCGGAAGCGATGGCGCGTCTGAACATCGCGGCAGGCGTCATGATGGTCGGGTGCGCGACGGCAGTGGCTGTCGGCGTCGTGTAAGCCCGTGTTCTATCAGTCATGCGGCGGATCGGAACCGGTCGTCACAGCACGGTGTCATCGCCGCTCGCGCAAGACCCGAACAGATGAGGAGCAGAAAAATCGAGAGGTCGGGCAACGGGGCCGCCCGAATTCGTGTCGCGTCGGGAATAGGGGCAATGTGCCGGTGTCCATGTGCACGACAACATCGCGGCATCGCGAGGGGGTATCCGTGGCGCAGGGCAGCATCACTGACAGCGACATCGCCGGTCTTGTCCGGCGCAGCGCCGACGCCAATGCCGCACTGATGTGCGGTGACGTGGACGGCTACCTCGCGCTGGTCCAGCACGCGCCGGACTACACGCTCATGGCGCCCTTCGGTGGCGCTCCGACGCGCGGTTTCGACATGTCCAGCGGATACCTGGCGGCGCTGGCGCATTTCTTCCGCGCCGGCACGACGGATCTGGAACTGGTACAGGCCTATGCCTCGGGCGACATGGTGGTGCTGGTGGTGATCGAGCGGCAGTGCGTCGCGGTCGGTGGCCTGCCGGCGCAGGACTGGTCGCTGCGCGTCACCCTGGTCTGGCGTCGCGACGGCGCCGGCTGGCAGCTGGTGCATCGCCACGCCGACCCGCTGGTCAAGGGCATCAGCCTGGAGCGGGCCGCCGCGCTTGCCGGTGACCCATCGGTGTGACTGACCGGTGACGGGAGCGAGGTTACGGGCGGGAGCCTTGAACGCTGTTGTGCGTTGCATCCATGGCAGGGAGGTGCGCATGACCATGCGACCGGTTCAGATCCTCGTTAACCGCTATTATCAAACGGCGTTCGGCGAGATCCGTCACGTGACCGGCATCTCCGCCAGCGGCGAGGTATCCTACACGTCCATCGACGCGCGCGGCGAAGCCGAACCCGTCGAGGACAAGCAGACGCCCATGCAGACGTTCGCCAGCGAGGTCGAGAAAGAAGTACCGTCGCCGACGCTCCCGTAACGGCCAGTCACGGCTTTTTCGGCAGCGCGTTGCCGTTGCTCACCTGTGCGGTCGCGGGATCGTCGAGCGCCGCCGACAGCCGGCTGGCGAGGTGCTGCGAATACCGCTGGGCGCTGTCCCAGAGATAGTGGACCGCATCGGCGTGTTGCAGCGTGGCCGGTGCGCCGGTCAGGACGATGGTCGAAGCGTTGGTCACGGTCGTCTGGATCCGTGCCTCGAACGCGCGGATCAGGCGGCCGTCGGGATCGTGTTTGCGTCCCCAGGCCGGCTGCAGGGGAATGATCGCAACGACCAGGCGGGCATCGCGCACGTTGGCCACGCGCTCCAGTTCGCGCAATGCCTCGAAGCAGGTGTTGTCGAACACGGGCTCCGGCAGCCAATCGACCGGCGTACGCAGCGGCCCGCTGCCGTAGGCATCCATCACCAGTGGTGCGACACCGTCGGCGGCGTTGCGCATGCGCTTGATGTGCCAGGCGTCGGGAAAGAATTTCTGCGGCCGGAAGTGCGAGAAGTATATCGGCAGTGCCGGCATCGACTGAAAGATGTAGGCCGCCGCCAGCGGTGCAGGAAAGAACGCCTCGCGGGATCGGGCGCATTGCTCGAAATCGCGCGGTGCCACGACGGTGACGACGGTCCGCACCGCGTGCATGCGCTGCAGGAGGAAATCGGTGAAGTAAGCCGTCTCGCTCATGTGCAGATAGCACGGCGCGGCATTCAGCGGTCGGTGGGCGATGCCGGTCCGGCGAAAGGCAGCGACATCGAGATTGCGCCACGTGACCGACGAGCCGACGGCGATCAGGTCGACGCCGCGCAGATCATGCCGGGCGAGGAACTTGAACTTTTCGTCCATGCAGGCCGTGCCGGTGAAGGGCGGCGGCGGCAGCATGTGAAGCCGTGCCAGGATGCCGATCATGGCGGCGAAGCCCAGCAGGCCGGCGGTGACCAGGCTCAGCACGGCGATCAGGAAGCGCGTGCTGGCCGGCTGCGGCGACAGAATGCGCGTCAGGGGCCAGAACGGAAGCCGAGCGCTGCCCATCGTGCTCTCCTTCACCACTCAGAACTGGAAGTAGATGAACTCGCGCACCGCCGACATCTGCGTCAGCGATGCCAGCAACAGTCCGGTGATCGCGCCGGCCCATGCCATCGTGGGGCGCCAGCGCAACCACGCGCGATCGTCCGATCCGTCGACCAACTGTTGCGTGTTGGGCATCAGCAACACGATGGCGAGCGCCGCCGCCAGCAGCATCGCCTTGCCCGGACCCAGCACGGCCGCCAGCGCGCTGTCGTGCAGGCCGTGGAGGCCGATCATGCCCTCGACCATGGCGAATGCGTGCTGCGCCGTCGTGCTGCGGAAGAACACCCAGGCGAAGGCCACCGCCGCGAACGTCAGCAACCAGGCCATCGGTGGCGGCAACACGATGGTGCGGCCACGCTCGAGGTTGGCTTGCAGCGCCAGCCAGCCATGGTTGATCGCCAGGTAGAGGCCATGCAGCAATCCCCAGAACACGAAGTTCCACGCCGCGCCGTGCCACAGCCCACCCAGCAGCATGGTCGCCATCAGGTTGGCGTACCGGCGCACCTTGCCGTGCCGGTTGCCGCCCAGCGGCACGTAGAGATAGTCGCGCAGCCAGAGCGACAGCGTGATGTGCCAACGGCGCCAGAAGTCGATGATCGACGCCGCCTTGTAAGGTGAGTTGAAATTGTACGGCAGCCGCAGTCCGAACATGCAGGCAAGGCCCACCGCCATGTCGGAGTAGCCGGAGAAGTCGAAATACAGCCCCAGCGTGTAGGCAAGCACGCCGACCCAGGCCTGCGACAGCGCCGGCGCATCGTCGGCGGCGCCGTCGAAGATGGGATCGGCTACCGACGCCAACGGATCCGCCAATAGAACCTTCTTCGCCAATCCCATGACAAAGAACGACAAACCGGCAGCGAACGAGTCGCTGTTGAAGGTGAAGAACCGCGCGCCTTTGAACTGCGGCAGGATCTGGTAGTGATGGACGATCGGCCCGGCGATCAGCTGCGGGAAAAACAGCACGAACAACGCGTAGTCTGTCAGCGTCGGCTGCTCGACCTTGCGGCGATACGAATCGACCAGGTATGCGATCTGCTGGAAGGTGTGGAACGAGATCGCCAGCGGCAGCACCAGCGGCGACAGCGGCCAGTCCATGCCGGTGAGCGTGTTGACGTTGTCGATGAAGAAGTTCCGGTACTTGAAGTATCCCAGCAACAAAAGGTTCGAACCGATTGCCACGGCGAGCAGCAGTCGCGCGTGGCGATGCCCAGCCTCGGACAGTTGCTGGATCGTCAGGCCGAAGGCGTAGTTGACCACGATCGTGGCGACGATCAGCAGGCCGTATTCAAAGCTCCACCAGGCATAGAAGGCGAAGGAGGCGAGCAGAAGGAACAGCCGCGCCGCGCCGTGGTTCGCCCGCGCGATCACGAAGAACAGCAGCAGCGTCGCCGGCAGGAAGGCGAGAATGAACGTGTACGAATTGAAGAGCATCCGTCACGGTCCAACGCACACTCCCCCCAGCCCGCAGGATAGGCGATGCCGATTGATGAGACCTCTGACCAAATCGTGTCAGTCGCTGCCGTGCCCCGTGGCTTTCCCGTGATCGCCTTCATGTGGATGATGAACGGATCTCGCCATCATGTTGGGTTGACGAGTCCGCGCCACCTCCCATGTTGTCCCTATGCGTATTGTCATGCTTCTCCTGGTCATTGCCGTTGCGGGCTGCAGTTCGGTCAAGAGCGGTACCCCGTCGAAGACCGCGATGGAACAGATGCTGACCTCGACCGCCGCTGACCGCGCCGCCATCCTGCTGGCGCAGGCGCTGCAGGTGCGCGGGCTCGCCTTCGTCGACACGACCTACGTCGCGGCGGAGGACAACAAGTACGCCATCAGCGCCTTGCGCTATGCCCTGATGCGCCATGGCGCACGGCTGACCAACGATCGGGGGCAGGCGGCGAGCATCGTCGAGGTCCGCGTCGGGGCGATGTCGACGAACGAGAAGGACTTCTTCGTCGGTATTCCCAACCCGCGCGCGCTCGACAGTGCGACGCCGGCGACCATCGTTCTCTATCGCGCCAACACGCACGAGGCCGTCGCCAAGCTGGCAGCCTTCGTCTACGACGCGCGCAGCGGCGAACTGATCCGGGGCACCGAACCGGTCCACGGCACGGCCAAGGTCGACCGCCAGGAGGTCGCGCCCGGCATCAGCTGGGAATCGAAGCCCGCCGATCGCTAGACCAACACGACAGGCCAATTCGATAAAGCTGTCGGGAGATCGGCAGGCCGAACGTCCTTGGAGCGAATGCAGCGTTCCAGGAAGGTCATCATGAAAAAACCGTCGGCCAGCCAGAAGGCTTCGCCATCAGCCGCGATTACGCGTTTCATCGCCGATCTGAAGGATTGGCGCGGCCCCGTTCTTGCCAACCTGCGCCAGCTCATCGGTAGCGCGGCGCCCGATCTGGCGGAGGATTGGAAATGGGGCACGCCGGTATGGACCCGCGGCGGCAACGTGGTTGCCATCGGCGCCTTCAAGGACCACGTGAAGGTGAATTTCTTTGCCGGTGCCGCACTGAAGGACCCGCACGGGCTTTTCAATGCCGGGCTCGATGCCAAGGCGAGCCGCGCCATCGACATCGGCCCGGACGACTCGTTGAATGCATCGGCCTTCCAGGCTCTGGTGCGCGCGGCCGCGGCGCACCAGGCGCTGAAGACGTGATGATGATGCGCGCGGCGCGCCGGGAATCTTTGCCGGCGCCTGTCGGTACGGCGGTGCGTAGAACGTCCTTGTAGCAATGGCCTGGTATGGTTTGCGTGGTTGCGTAGTTCTGGGAGAACAAAAAGGGCCTTTCCCACCAGGGCTTGATGGCGCGCTTGAACCCTCGGCTTGGCGCAACGAGTCCCCCGACGGAGACGTTGCCGAACCATGCTTAACCATCTTTCTCCGGCCGATCTCGCCGACCGTGTCCGCGACCGTTACGCCGACCGGCACGGCGGCGCCGAACACCTCGAACGCAGCGCGGCCTGGGATGCCGCGTCGGTCTCGCTGGCGCTCAAGCAGGTCCGCCTCGCCCAATCCGCGGTGCGTGACCTGGCCCGCACCGCCGACCTCTCGGTCACCATGGAACTGGGCGCCGACGACAGCGAGGCCGTGATCTCGCTGGAGATCGTCGAACAGGATCTGCAGCGCACGCTCGAGGCGCTGAAGCGTCTGTGAGGCGGTTCTGTCGCCGCGTCGTCGCGGCGCTGAGCATCATCCCTCAAGGACGTCCTTCATCTTGGCGCCCAAAGTCTCGAAGGTGAAGGGCTTGGCCAGCAGATGGACGCCGGTATCGAGGCGTCCCTGGGAGACGATGCTGTTTTGCGTATAGCCGGTGGTCAGCAGGATCTTCAGATCAGGCCGCTGGCGGACGGCCTCTTCAGCCAAAGCGCGGCCATTCATGCCGCTGGGCAGGCCGATGTCGGCGAACATGACTTTGACCTCGGGGTGATGCTGAATGATGTTCAGCGCAGTGGCGGCATCCGGCGCCTCGAGGACGGTGAACCCCAGATCGCGCAGCGTCTCGGTGCTGAAAGTGCGCACGACGTCCTCATCCTCCACGACCAGGATTGTGACGGCGTGCGTCGCACTTGAAGCGCGTGCTTCCGGTCGCGGCGATGGTTCGGATATGACGTCGCTGTTTGTCAGACGTGGCAGATAAATGCCGATCGTGGTGCCCCGACCGGGTTCACTGTCGATGTTGATGTGGCCGCCGGACTGTTTCACGAAGCCGTAAACTTGCGATAGCCCCAGCCCGGTGCCCTTGCCGATACCCTTGGTGGTGAAGAACGGGTCGAACGCCTTGTCGACAACGTCCTTGGGCATACCGATGCCGTTGTCCGTCACCGCCAGCATGACGTGGTCTTCGCTGGCTGTCTCCGGCGGGCGTCCCGGCATGGCGACGCCGGATGCGGCGTTCCTGGTCGCGATGGTGAGCTTGCCGCCGGCAGGCATGGCATCGCGAGCGTTCACCGCCAGGTTGAGCAAGGCGTTTTCGAGCTGGTTGCGATCGACCGAAACCGGCCATGGGCTGTCGTCGGCAACGACGGCGATCTCGATCTTCTCGCCCAAGGTGCGACGCAGGAGGTCCAGCATTCCCCCGATCAATCCCGCGACATCCGTCGGTTTGGGATCCAGCGGTTGCTGGCGCGAGAACGCCAGCAAGCGGTGGGTCAAGGCGGCTGCCCGGCGAGCCGCCTCGAGGATCATGTTGGCGCGACGCTGCAGATCCGGCTGCCCGGCCGCCAGCCGGCGCTGCAAGGCGTCGGCGCCGCCGATCACGACGGTCAGCAGGTTGTTGAAATCGTGCGCGATGCCGCCGGTAAGCTGGCCCACGGCTTCCATTTTCTGCGCCTGTCGCAGCGCGTCCTGGGCTTTCTCCCGCTGCTCGATCTCGCTGCGCAACGCGGCATTGGCTTCGGTCAGTTCGCGGGTGCGCACGCCCACTTCGCGCTCGAGCTCGTCGTTGAAGAGACGCAGCGCCTCTTCCTCCTGTTTCTCCCCGGTCCGGTCGCGCAGGATCTTGAGGAAGCCGCTGATTCCGCCGACGCTGTCGCGCAGCGGTACCATCTGGCCGCTGGCCCAGAACAAGGCGCCGCCCTTGCGCACCTGCCAGCGTTCGTCGGCGGCGCGGCCCTCGCGCATCGCCGCCATCATCTCCGCCGCCGGCACGCCGGCAACCTGGTCGTCCTGCGTGAAGAGAGCGGCCGCCGATTGCCCGATGATCTCCGCCGACGGATAGCCGAAGACCCCCTCGGCACCGGCGCTCCAGTTCGTGACGGTGCCGGAAAGGTCTGTCGTGACGATGGCGTAGTCAATGGCGCTGTCGACGATCACGCGATAGCGCTCGTTGATGTCGCGGGCTGCCTGTTCGGCGCGGCGCATGCGCAGAAGCGCCCGTACCGCCGCGATGAGCTCTTCCGGTTCGACGGGCTGTGTCAGATAGGAGTCGGCGCCGCTCTCGAGCCCGATCGTGCGATCGCCGGGTGTCACGAACGACGCCGACACCTGCAGAACGAGGATCGTGGGAAACTCGCGCTTGATGGTCTGGCACACTTCAAGCCCGCTGATGTCGGGCAGCTTCACGTCGAGCAGGACCAGGTCGGGCCGATGCGAGCGAACCAGTTGCAGGGCCTCGTTGCCGGTGCGCGCTTCCAGCACGCGGAACTCGGCACGCTGCAGCGACCGGGTCTTGGTGTAGCGCCCGACCTCGTTGTCGTCGACATTGAGCACGAGCGCCGGCAGCGAGGTCGTCATCCGGCGGCTCCGATCTGCGTCCATACGTCGGCCAGCACTGCCGACAACAGCGGTCGCGACAATGTCGCCTTGGAGAGGATGCCGGCGGCGCCGGCCAACGCGTGCTGGTCCTCATCCGTCAGCAGGGAGGAGGTTACCACGACGATCGGGATGTGCCGTGTCGCCGGATCGCCGCGCAGCGTCCGGAATATCTCGAAACCATCCAGGCCCGGCAGCTTCAGATCGAGCAGGACCAGGTCGGGCTTGTCCTGCTGGGCGCGGCGCAATCCCTCGGTCCCCGACTCGACCTCCGTCAGTTCCATTCGACTGTCCCCCGCCAGGAATTGCCGCAGCACATAGCGCGACGCTTCCTCGTCGTCGATGATCAGGACGCGGCGGGCGGCGCTGTTCCGTTCCGCGATGACCGATGGTGCCACCGGGTCCTGCACGGTCCTCATGTCGGCCGGGAGGGCAAGACTGAACACCGACCCCTGTCCCGGCGTGCTTTGGACATTGAGGCGGCCGCCCAGCAGTTCGGCCAGCTTGCGCGACAGCGGCAGGCCCAGGCCGGAGCCCTTGGCCCGCGATTGCAGCGAGCTTCTGACCTGCGAGAACTCGTCGAAAATGCGCCCGAGGTCCTGGGCCTCGATACCGATCCCCGTGTCGGCGACATCGAACACGATCAGGTCGGGCTCATGAAGTTCGGCCGTCACGCGAACCTCGCCGCGCTCGGTGAACTTGAGTGCGTTGGATATCAGGTTACGCAGGATCTGCGAGATCTTGCCTTCGTCCGAGTGCAGGGCCGGAATGACACCGCGCTCCTGGAACAACAGTTCGACTGTTTCGCCATGAAGCAGCGGCCGCATCACGCCGCGCAGGGCGCCGAACAGCTCGCCGACCGTGAATTCACCGATCTGGACGTCGACCTTGCCGGCCTCGACCTTGGCGATGTCCAGCAGGTCGTTGATCATGCCGGTCAGCGTCTCGGCCGATTTCCGGATGTAGAGAACCTGCTTCTCCTGTTCGGCTGACAGATCACCGTCGGTGCGGTCCAGCAAAAGGCGGGACAGGGCCAGGATCGAGTTCAGCGGGGTCCGGAACTCGTGGCTCATGTTGGAGAGGAACCGGGTCTTCACCTCGCTGGCCTGACGCAACGCTTCGGCACGCTGGTCGAGTTCGGCATACAAGGCCATGACACCGCGGTTGGTATCGTCCAGCTCGGTGCTGAGGTGGCCGACTTCCTCCTGGCGGCTTTTCAGTTCCGACAGGCTGTTCAGCAGCTCTCGATTCTGGGCCTCGAGTTCGGACAACGGGCTGATGGCGCCGGGCTGTGCCAGCATGGCGGCGACGTCGGCCAGTCTGGCGCGCGTCGGCGCCTTCTTCGTGGTCAGGTTCTTTCCGATTTCCACAACGGTGCCGCCGCCCGGTGCGGCCTGGATGTTGAAGGCGTCCATCAAGCGGCGCGTCCCGGCGATGCCGACGCCCATGCCGGTTGTCGATACGTAGCTGCCGTCCAGGACCCGCTCGAGCTCGGTGATGCCGGGACCGCGGTCGCTGAAGCGGATCATCAGCGTCTGCGCCGGGTGCTTGCCCTGCAGCATGAACTCGGCGCGCCCGCCGCGACCGTAGGTAACGGTGTTGCGGGCAATCTCCGAGACCGCGGTCGCGATCCGCGTCTGGTCCTGGGCCTCGAAGCCCAGCAGCCCAGCCAGCTGTCGCGCGCGCTGGCGCGCGCGCACGACGTCCTCCTCGGTCGTGACCGAAAGCGTGAGCAGGGGCCAGTTCGTCACGCCGCGCTCCGGATCACCAGAACAGTCGCATCATCGCGACCGCCGCGTCCGAAGTCGCGGAACAGCACGCCCGCGATCAGGCTCGGGTGCCGGCTGGCCAAGCCTGGATACTGGTCCAGGGTCCAGCTTGTCGCCAGGCCGTCGGAATGCAGGATCAACAAGGCTTGGCCGCCGGAGAAGGGGTAGGTGAATTCCTGGATACGCTGCGCCGTGTGGCCCACGATACCGTTGAGCGATACCAGGCGACGCGACTGGCCGTTGGCGATCAGTGTGGCGGCGATATTGCCGATGCCGGCGAAAACGACCCGGGATTGCTCGGTGTCGACAAACGCGACGGCAGCAGCAGCGCCGCGCGTCGGGCGCAGGGCGGCATGAATGGCCTGCAGCAGCGGCCGCGGTGCTTCGAACGGCCGCTGCCGGAAGACCCGCACGGCATGGTGGGCCGCTTCGGCAGCAAATGTGCCGTGGCCAAGGCCGTCGACGACCATCGCCGTCAGCGGGCCTTCCGTCTGCGAGACTGCCCAGGCGTCACCGCAGACATTTTCGCCGGACTTGGGCACCGAGACGCAGCCCTGACGCGATGCCGGGCCGGGCTGAGGCGCCACGCCGCGTCGTGCCCTGAGACACGCCAGCACGCCGGCCCCTTTGCCGGGCAGCGAAAAGATGTCGAACGCGTCCGCCTGCCGGCGGATCGCCCCGAGCCCTGTACCGTTGGTGCCGCCGGTGGAGAAACCGTCGCGCAGGCAGGCCTGGACGTCGGCTATCCCGGGCCCCTGGTCGAGCGCCATCAGTTCGATGCCGGCAGGCTCGGCCTCCGGTTCAACCAGTCGGGCCAGCAGGTTTCCGCCGCCGCCATGGCGGACGAGGTTGGTTGCCAGCTCACTGGCGACCAGCGCAACGCGGCCGGCATCCGTTTCGCCCAGCCCCCCAGCCTGCGCAAGGGCCACGGCGCCGCGCCGGGCGGCGGCGATCTGGCTGGCTTCCGTCACAGGCATACAAACGGTCATCATGGGTCGGTCATTTCCAACGCGTGATGATGACCTGAGTTCCCTGTCCCAGCTTGGATGTAATGGCAAAATCGTTGACCAGTCGCCGCGCACCGCCCAGCCCCAGGCCAAGGCCGTTGCCGGTCGTAAATCCATCCTTCAGCGCGGTATCGACGTCGGGAATTCCCGGCCCCTGGTCCTCGAATGTGATACGCAGGCCCGGCTTCGGCACCGCCAGGACGTCGATCGTCGCCTCGCCGCCGCCACCGTAGTCCAGCGTATTGCGGGCCAGCTCGCTGGCCGCGGTGATGATCTTGGTCTGGTCCACGAGGCTGAAGCCGATCTCGACGGCGCGTGCCCGAACCTGCTGGCGCACGCGTACGACATCGTCTCCGGCGCGGATGGGAAGCTTGTCAGGCATCGTCGTCGGCTTCGGCCTGCTCGCTTTCATCGGCAGTGCGGTGCTGGATCAGGGCCATGCCGCGCTCGGCGTTGAGGGCGGTCTTCACGCCCGGCAGTTCCAGCCCCAGCTCCACCAGCGTGATGGCCACGGCTGGCCGCATGCCGACGACGACGGTCTCGGCATCCAGCATGCGCGAGACGCTGGCGATGTTGGCCAGCGTGCGGCCCATGAAACTGTCGACGATTTCCAGGGCCGATATGTCGATCAGCACGCCGCGCGCGCCGACGGCGACAATCTTGGACGTCAGGTCCTCCTCCAGCGCGGTGGCCAGGCGGTCGTGCATGTCGACCTGGATCGTCACCAGCAGGGCGTCGCCGATCTTCAGGATGGGGATGCGGTCCATGGGACGGGTCCGGTCAGAGGGTCGCCGGCCGTCGCGCCGTCATGGTTCCGGTACTGGTGGGGGCCTTGGACTTGGCGACGAAGCGTCCGGTGCGGCTCAACGCCACCGCGAACGCATCGGCCAGGTTGGCCTTGGACACGACGGTCAGCTCGACGCCCAGATGCACCATGGTCTGGGCGATCTGGGGGCGGATGCCGCTGACGATACAGTCGGCGCCCATCAGACGCGCTGCCGCGACCGTCTTGAGCAGATGCTGAGCCACCACGGTATCGACCGTCGGGACACCCGTGATGTCGATGATCGCGATCTCGGCGCTATGGTCGACGATGCTCTGCAGCAGGTTTTCCATCACGACCTGGGTGCGGGCGCTATCCAAGGTGCCGATCAGCGGCAGTGCCAGGATGCCGTCCCACAGCTTGACCACCGGCGTCGACAACTCGGCGATTTCCTCGTGCTGGCGGGCGATGACCTCCTCCCGGCTGCGCTGGTAGACATCCATCGTATGCAGCCCGAGGCGGTCGATCAGCTGGCTGAGCGTCCAGGTATCGTCGGCGATCGCTTCGCCGTCCTTGCCGTGCGTAGCGCGGATGCGCGCGAACAGCGGCTCCTTGAGGGAGAAGATGAAGGTCGCGGTTTCGGCCGGCGAGAAACCCTGGGTGGCGCGTGACCGCGAGATGTCACCCAGCATCGTGCGCAGCCGCTCGAAGCCAGGAGTCATCGTATCGGCAATATTGCCGGCCGAGGTGGCCTCGCGCAGGGCAGCGAGAAACTCGCGGCACTGGCTTTCAAGTTGGCCGCGCGAAATGCGTGTATCGCCACCGGAGGCCAGGAGAAGGCGCAGCCATTCAGCGAGAATGTCGGCTTCGTGCGTTCCGATGATGTCCGAAAGACGAGACTTTTCGCTCTTGCTGGCCATGGCATACCCCTTGCCGCTCCTCAGCCTAGGCTGGAAGCGGCACATGCTCCTCGAGACACGATGTC
Source organism: Reyranella sp. CPCC 100927 (assembly GCF_007859315.1). Lineage (GTDB taxonomy): Bacteria > Pseudomonadota > Alphaproteobacteria > Reyranellales > Reyranellaceae > Vineibacter. Next base: position 425,623 of record NZ_VOHA01000002.1, on the reverse strand, counting down.
AGGAGTCCGACTGTTTGATTACCGACGGCGGCAACCTAGCACGGGTCACCGGCACGGGGGCAATGGTTTGCAGACGGCATGGCCCATCTGCAACGTCACGGGATACTGCCGCGCGTCAAGCACGCCCGACATGCACCGCAGGTACCTTGCCGGCATTCCACTGGCCGCCGAGCGCGCGCTCGATCTGGGCGGCGAGCTGCAGCAGCAGGCCGTCGTTGGCTTGGCGCGCCTGGGCCTGGATGCCCAGCGGCAGGCCGTTCTCGTGCGTCGCCAGCGGCAGGGAGATGCCGGGGATGCCGCAGAGATTGGCGAGCGGCGTATAGGCGAAGAAGCGCCAGAGATTGCCGAACCAGTCGAGCACCGAGGGGTTGTCGCTGATCGTCAGGAACTCCGTCGTGCCGATCTTCGGTGTCGGCAGCGCCGTGATCGGCGTCAGGATGATGTCCCAGTCCTCGAAGAAGGCGCCGAAGCCGCGGGCGGTGGTGTTGAACACCGTCTGCATGCGCGCCCGCTCGGTGAAGGAGGTGCCGCGACCAGCCTCCCAGATCCGGATGTTCACTGGTTCGACGCGGTCAACCGGCGGCCGCTCCAGGCCCAGCGGGGCGATGAGGTTGGAAATCGTCTGCGCGAAGTTGCTGATGTAGCACGTCGTCTGCGCGGCATAGGCGGCACGCAGGTCGATGGCGGGCAGGGCCCAGTCGACGCGATGCCCGAGGCCTTCCAGGAAATGGCCCACGCGCGCCAGCTCGGCCGCGATATGCGGCGTGGCGCGATAGTCGCCCCATTCATGCGACATCGCGATGCGCAGCGGCGCCGGGTCGCGCTGGATCAGATCGAGATAGGGCTCTGCCGGCGTCCAGTAGGGCATGAATTCGCCGGGCGCGCCGCCGCGGCAGCTGTCGAAGAACGCCGCTGTGTCACGCACGCTGCGCGTATGGCAGCCCTGGGTCGAGACGAGACCGGTGAGATCGGATGCCGCCGGCGCGATCGAGAACACGCCACGCGACGGTTTCAGCCCGATGACGCCGTTCACGCCGGCCGGGATTCGGATCGAGCCGCCGCCGTCGCTGCCGTGCGAGATCGGCAAGGCACCCGCCGCCACCATGGCACCTGTGCCGGCCGAGGAGCCGCAGGTGGTGTAGTCCGTGTCCCACGGATTGCGCGTGATGTAGACGGCCGGATTCTCGGCCGAGCTGCAGCAGCCGAATTCCGGCGTCGTGGTGCGCCCCATGATGTTGAGGCCAGCCTGTCGGATGCGCGTGGTCAGGAAGCTGTCCGCCGTCGCGCGATTGCCGCGCATCAGCAGCGAGCCCATCTCCTGCAGCCGGCCTTTGAGCGTCGGGCCGAGATCCTTCATCAGGTAGGGCACGCCGGCGAAGGTGCCCTGCGGATTCATGCCATCCTTCAGGGGATCGGCGACGACATCGTCGAACACCTCGATGACCGCGCTGAGCGCCGGGTTGGTCGCCGCGATGGCGGCGGCTGCCTGGGTGGCGAGCTCGACCGCCGTCACCTCGCCCTGGCGCACGCGCGCGGCAAGCCCCACCGCATCGTGTTGCGCCCACTCGTCCCAGCTCATTGCCAACGTCATGTCGCTCCACCCCGGGTCTGCGCGAAAGCGACAAGGCTAGATGAACAGGGCGCCAGGTCAATCATGGCGGCAGCCTGCCGCGCGAGCGGATGCGGCAGGGGATGGCCGGGCAAAGTCGCCGCAGAAAATTTCGTCGCTCGCCCGGCCTTCCCCGGACTCCGGGTGGAGTGCGACCCCGGGGATCTCCAACTTCAAACCAGCGAGACGTTAGCGCGATGGCGCGCGATGCAGGACAGCACCGCCTCGACGCGAGAGGACATACGGGACTAGCGCGGGGCGCGCAGTCACAATTGGGTTCAATCCCGATGCTTCCAATTGCAAGTCAATGAATTTTTGCACGCAAGGAAACAAATGGCCTTCAAGGCAGCGTGGCTTGCGCTTCGGCGTGCACCGGTTCACCATCAGGCGTCGCCCGTTCCCGGGCGGCCGTAAGCGTTTCACGTCAATCAACGCTAAACCCCGGCACCGACTGCCCTGTGGGCGTCGGCGGGTTGTGTGTTGTGTGATGACGTGACGTTCTACCGCAGGTCCCGATTGCGCGATCACCTGCCGCGGTGCTGGCAGGCGTGGCTGTGCCGCGTCTCTGGCCCGCCATCATGCGACATCTTATCCGCCCGGTGCCGGTCTTCGATGAAAGGGCTCCCGCCGTGGACAGCGCGAATCTGTTTGTCTTTGCCGCCGCCTATCTTGCCGTCGTCATTCTCCCGGGCCCTGGCGTCACGGCGCTTGTCGCCCGCGTCCTGGCCCGGGGCACGCGGGGCGCACCGGCTTTTATCGCCGGGTTCGTCGCGGGTGCCTTGCTGTGGTTCACGACGGCGGTCACGGGCCTGGCAGCCATCGCATCGACCTTCGCCGACGTTTTCATCGTCATACGATACGCCGGCGCCGCCTACCTGCTCTATCTCGCCTGGAGGTTCTGGACCGCGGCGGCCAGGCCGGTTGCTACCGTCGATACGTCACCCGAAAGCCGTGGACGACTCTTCCTTGCCGGTCTTGCGATCAATCTCGGCAACCCCAAGGCGGTCGTGTTCTTCCTCGCGCTGCTGCCCACCGTCGTGGACGTCGAGGCCCTGACGCTGCCGGGCGCCGTCGAGCTGGGCGTGCTGGTTGCCGTCATCGTGGCGATTGTATTCAGCGCCTATACACTTGCCGCCGCGCGGGCGCGCCGTCTGTTCACCTCGCCGCGCGCCTTGCGCCTGGTGAACCGTGGCAGCAGCGTGGCGATGGCCGGCGCCGCAGCTGCCATCGTCACGCGCTGAAAGTGGCGGTCGATCATCCCGGGAACGGGCGCACGATCCCTTCGGTCCAGGCCGCATTTCCCATGCGTTTGCCAAAGGCTTGCACCGTGCGTGCAGAACGAGCGTCCTGCGTCGCGACCCGCCAACCGTGGAAATCGTTGGCTTCCGGCGCCGGATCCGTTGCCTGTTCCGGCCGGGCCGCGTCATGCTGGGCCCGAAGGGCGTCCATGCGTTGCTGAATCGTCGTCACCGGGATGATCCTTCTGAAGCAGGGGATGCAACAGAAACGGTTTCCGGCGGCAAACGTTGCGCTGGCGAACGGCTCAGCGCGCCATCGCTGCCGGCTCGTGCGCGCGCAGGAAGCTGCGTACCTGGCGCACCACGACCGGGATCATCTCCTTGGGCTCCTTCCAGGGATACAGGCTCACTTCCGATTTCGGCGCCAGCCGGACCGTCTCCATGGCCACGGCATAGGGATGCGGCGGAATGTCATCGGGCAGCACCAGCACCGGCACCTGGCAGGTGCGCACAAAATCGCGCGTCACGGTGAACACGAAGTCGGCATTGGCGCGATACATCCTGTCGAGGAAGGCGCTCACCATCTCCAGGGTGACGTCGGGGCGGCGGGCGCACAGGGCCGGTCCCCAGTGGGCGATGTTGTTGTTGTAGAACTGGTCGGGCAGTTCCGGCCGGAAGCCGCTGGGCTGTGCCAGTACGGCGGCGACCACGCGCGTTGGCGCCCGCTTGATCAGGTTCCAGATGAACGGGCCGCCGATACAGTAGCCCAGCGCCAGGAACTGCTGGACGCCCAGGTGATCGAGCAGGGCGAGATGATCGTCGGTATAGGCATCCCAGGGCCGCTCGACCTCCAGCGGACCCGAGGATTGGCCTCCCGTGGCGTTGCGCAGATCCATCGTGATGCAGCGATAGCGGTCCTTCAGTACCGCCATGGCATTGAACGGCGCACTGCCGCTCAGGAAGGCCATGGTCGCATTCAACCCGCCGCCGGGAATGATCAGCAACGGAAAGCCCGATCCGGCTTCCTCGTAGTGAATGCGAACGGCGCCCTTCTCGAAAAACGGCATGGTCGATCCTCCCGGGACGCCATCCTGTCATGCCGCCATGCACGGCGCATCTGCTCCCGCTGCCGCGCAGATATGATGGCCCTACATCACGCTGGGCAACAGCAGTTCCGCTCCGCGCACGGCCAGGATATCCAGCGATTGGTGGGCACCGGTCATGCCGGCAAAGACCTGTCTGTTGACGTCGAGGATCATTTTCCACTGGTTGGGATCACCGTACGCGCGCTGGGCGATGCGCGAGAGGGTGTCGGCGGGTTGCACGGCGTAGCGAAAGTAGATCGTGGCATTGAGTGATGCGCCGCCGCGCGGGGCAACCAGGGTGCGTCCCGGAATCCAGGGACCGGCGTCCTTGGCGTTCCGCAGTTCCGGAGGCGGCGGCGGCTTCCGGGGCGCCAGCGCCAGGACCTCGCTCTCGAAGACCGCCGGCAGCGCGCGGATCGCAATCAACGCGAACAGCGCTTCTGGCGATGCGGCCATGCGAGCCGCCTCGGCGACGCGCGTATCGGGGAAGTGGAGCATTTCCCGCGCCGGCTGGGCGCCGCCGATGCCGGGATAGGCGCCTTCCATCTCGGCGAGCGAGCGATATCGCTTGCCGGTGCGGTCGATGTACTGGATCCCCTTGCCGAACTTGCGAACCAGCACGGTATGCGCCTGCTTCGGGGCGCCTGTTGCCATGTCCCAATAGAGGTTCACCAGGCACACGTCGCCCTTCGTGTTCGCCGCGATGCCTTTCTCGAGATGCTGCACGGTCGATAGCTCGAGAGTCCAGGGTTTGCTCTTGCTGGTGCCCTTCACCGTCGATACGACCGGCATCTTGATCTCGTTCCACAGCACGCCGATCTTGGTGAGGTGCGGCGTCAGATCATGGATGGCCGGCAGTCCCTGCAGGCCGCCCAGGTACTCGATGGGCACGCCCACGGCCTGGGCCAGGTCGTAGACCGTGATGTAGAGCCCTTGGAAATTGGCGGCGCGCACCGCGGCAACGAAGCCGCACATCGGCAGCTTGGAGTTGGCGTCCAGGGACACCTTGACGCCGCGCACGGCCCGCTCGCCGCGGGCCGCGACTCCCAGGAGGCGCAGAAGGGCGCCGCCGATGACGACGGCCCGGCCGAGATCCTCGACGTAGCCCCACTTGTCGCCTTGTTGGCCCTTCGCCCATCCGTCACCGATGCGAAGCAGGTCGATGAAGAAAGCGTCGGCGGCGAAGCGGAAGGACTTGACCACCAGGCCTTCGGTAATCCTGCCGATGATCTTGGGGACGGCCAGCGCCGATGGATCGACGCTGTCCTTCAGGATCTGTTGCCAGATGTCGTCTTCGACAACCTGAAGCTCAGCGTCGATCTCATCCGCGATAGGGGTGAGATACCGCACGTCGACTCCTGCACCGTGTATTCCGACAGACATGGACACGGGGCGGATGCGACTATTCCGGCGACGACAGAAAAAGCGCTGGATGGCAGATTGCAGGCGCGTGTCGATCGCGCCTCGACGGCATGTGCGCGATACGGCGCTTCATGATGGCGCAAAATCTCGCTTGGCGGGGCGCACCTGGCGCTGAACCTGTCCAGTGATCAGTACGACCGGTTCAACGCATCACAGGACATCATGGCAGCTTTCGCGGTCGCCTCGGCGCCGGCCCGTCATCGGCGGCGGCGGGCGCGCTCGCGTGCGGCACGGTGATGGACAGGAACCGCGCGACGTCGGCGCTGGCTGCTGTGTAGGCGTGCGGGATACGTGAGTCGAACAGGGCGCTCTCGCCTGGCCGCATCAGGCGGGCGCGTTTGCCTTGCAGGTGCAGCCGCAGCTCGCCGTCCAGGACGAAGCAGAACTCGGTATTGGGATGTCCGACGAGCCCGCCCGCCGCTTTCAGCGTGCGGTGGCGGGTCGACATGATGAACGTCGCGATCCGGCCGGTGAGCGGGTTGTCGGGGTGCAGCGCCAGGGCCTCGCGGCGGCCCAGCCGGATCCCCATCGCCTGCTCGGCGGAGAACGACACCGGCGGACCCGACGGGTTGTCCGATACGACGGATTGCGGCAGCACGGCCGACCACGGCACTTTCAGGCCGGCGACCACTTTGGCCAGCAGGGGCAGGGTGGGCGTCATCTTGCTGGTTTCGATGCGGGACAGCGTAGGATGGGGCACGCCCGTCAGATCCTCGGCCTGCTTGAGCGTGAACCCCTTCGAGACGCGAAGATCACGCAGCTTGGCGCCCAGTTCGCTGGCGAGGTCCAGGAACTGCGGCTCGCGCGTCCAGCCGGTACGGCGACGAGGTGAGGTGCTGCGGCTTTTCGTGGTCATGGCAGGTCTTGTACGTTGCCCCTTCAAGGTGTCGCAATGGGCTTGACGGAACGGGCCGTCCGTCGCGATAGTACGGATCGGTACAGCAGAAAGAGCACACCATGCCGCTGGGTCTCCTGCAACACTCACGATCGAACCGGCCGATCTCGAGCGCAGCAAGTACTTCTACTGCGACGTGCTTGGCCTTGAGGACGGCGAGCGCCCGCCGCTGGGCTTCCCCGGCTACTGGCTTTATTCGGCCGGCGTCGCGACCGTCCACCTGCTGGGCGCGCGCCAGCCGCGCGAGGGCATCGTCGTGCGCGGCGCCACGCAGCATTTCGACCACACCGGCCGCTTCGATCACATCGCGTTCAGCGCCACGGACGCCGCGGCGGTGCGCGAGCGCCTGCGATCCCGGTCCGTCGCGTTCCGCGAGCAGGTCATTCCCCGCACCGGTGCCGTGCAGATCTTCCTCCATGACCCCGACGGCATCGGCGTGGAGCTGAACTTCCCGCCGGAAGAAAACCGATAGGCCGTCAATCCACCTGGATGCCCAGCGCCGGCAGCAGCGTGCGATATCGCGCGACTTCGCTGGCGACATAGGCGGCGAAGCGATCGGGCGGCATCAGCACGATCTCGCCGCCGTTGTCCCGCGTGTACGTTTCGAACGCCGGCGTACGGGCCGCCTGTGCCATGCGCCGGTAGAGGTCGTTGACGACATCGGGCGGCGTCATCGGCGGAGCCCAGAAACCGGACCATGCCGGAATGTCGGCCTCGACGCCCACCTCGCCGAATGTCGCGGTGTCGGGCAGTTCGGAGATGCGCTCCCGGCTCGAGACGCCGAGGGCGCGCAGCCGACCCTCTTTCAGGTACGACATCACGATCGACGGTGAGACGAACATCGAGTCGATCGTCCCGGTGAGCAGGTCGGCCACCGGCGTGGCCTTGTAGGGGATGTGCGTCATCTCGATGCCGGCGCTGCGGCAGAACAGGGCTGCAATGACGTGGGTGGTGTTGCCGGTGCCGGCCGAGCCGTAGGTCAACCTGCCCGGCTCGGCTTTCGCCGCGGCGAGGAAGGCCGGCAATGTCTTGAAGCGCGACGTGCTGGGAACGATGAGGGCGAAGCCCGAACCGCGCGACAGCATGGTGATGGGCGTGAACCCGGTGACGGGATCGTATGGCAGGTTGCGGATCAGCACGCCGCTCGTCGTGTGGCCACCCGTCGTGTACAGCACGGTCATGCCGTCCGGTCTGGATCGCGAAACCTCCTGCGAGCCGATCGTGGTGCCGCCGCCGGGCTTGTTGTCGACAATGACGGCCCCACCGGTGACGCGCCGCAGCGACTCGGCAAAGACCCGGGCACTGTTGTCCGTGCCGGAGCCAGCCGAGAACGGCACGATGATGCGCAAGGGGCCTGCCTGCGCCCGGGCGATCGATGGCAGGAGGATGCCTGCCGGCAGGCATGTCAACAGGTCGCGTCTGTGCAGGGACATCGGACAGGCCTCGCTGTCGTGATAGGGCGCCTAGGCGCGTCCCCGGATGGCGTCAGTGGCTTCGCGCAGCGCGGCCGCGGGATTGGCTGCCATCGATGCGCTGCGCCAGGCGACGTGGCCGTCGGGCCGCACCAGCACGGCACCGGTATCGTCGACGCCGTAGGCATCGTGCCAGGCTCGCGCACCGGTGTTGTAGGCGCCGTCACCGATGGTGACCGTCTCCAGCGGCAGATCCTGCGTCAGGTCTCGCGCGGCGCCGGCCCACGCCTCGCCCCGCGCGCCGGCCATCATGACAAAGCCCTGGCCCACCAGGTCGATGGTCGATGTGCGGGCACTGCGGTCATCCGGCGTTAGCCAGACATGCGGCGCCCGACTACCGGGCCGGGCGGACGGCACGTAGTCGGTGACGGGATTGCCGACCTCAGGCGCCGGCGTTCCATCGGCCACGATGGCAGCCGAGCGATAGAGGCTGCCGAAGATCAGGCCGCGTTCGTTGAGGTACTCGGGTCGCGCGCGGGCGTCCGGCTGGCGTTGCAGGCGTCCCATGGACACGGCGTTGCCCAGGCTTTGCGCGACGATCGCCTGGCCCACGGGCTGGCGCTCGTCGTGATAGGTCTGCAGCAGCGATGGCGCGGCGCGATCCTGCAGCACCAGCGCCAGCTTCCAGCACAGATTGTGGACATCCTGTATGCCGGAGTTCATGCCGAAGCCGCCCGTGGGCGGCATCTCGTGCGCCGCATCGCCGGCGAGGAAGATCCGGCCGATGCCGAAGCGCTCGGCCACCCGCGCGGCGGCCACCCACGGGGCGATCCCCAGGATCTTCACAGCGAGTTCCGGCACGCCCACCGCCGCCCGCACCATCGCGATCGACCGCTCGGGCGTGAAATCATCAGGCTTGAAGCCGTAGGCGCCGATGGAGTTGACGATGAAGCCCCAGCGGTCGATGCCGTTGATCGTCAGGAAGGTCGCCCTGAAGTCCGGGTTGTGCACGAAGTAAAGCGCTGCCGGGCGCTCGGCGGTCCACGGCTGCAGATCGGCGTTCAGCAGGATGTTGACGCTGTCGTAGACATTGTCGCGCCCGATCATCGGCACGCCGAGCGCCTGGCGGATCTGGCTGCGCGCGCCGTCGGCCGCGATCAGGTATTGCGCGCGCACGGTTTCGCACTGGCCGTCGACCTTGCTCACCAGCGTCGTGGTAACGCCGGCATCGTCCTGCTCGAATGCCTCCAGTTCCGTATCGAACCGCAGCGTCGCCGCCGTTTCGCGCTCGGCGGCGCGGCGCACCACCGGCTCGAAATCGTCCTGGGCGCAAAGACACGGCAGCACCGGCGTGATCCGGGCCGCATCGCCTTTCGCCGAACCAGGGATGCGCCGCTCGATCTCGGCGCCCGCCAGGCTCTCGGTCCAGACCACCATGCCGGCACGCCGCGGCGGCAGTCCGGCGGCGCGAATGGCCGCCTCCAGCCCGTGCTGGCGGTAGATCTCCATGGTACGCGCGTTGATGGCGCGGGCCTTGGGATGCACCGCGGTGCCGGGATGGCGTTCGACCAGCAGCGATCGAATCCCCTGGCGCGACAGCAGGTACGATGCGGTCAGCCCCACCGGACCGCCGCCGACGATGAGCACGGGAACATGCTTGATGGAACTGCTGTCTGGCATTTTCCAATCCTCTGTACGGATCGGTAGATGATAGTACGGATCCGTAGAGAGTCAATCCGGACGCCCCTGGCGTCTGTTCGCAGCGCCTGTGCTGTTGTCCACCTGCTGCGGTTAATCCTGTTGCGCCATTAGCCGCCATGATGCATGCACCGTACCTTCACCTCGAAACTGGACCTTCGATGCCTGCGATCGCCGACCTGTCGACTGCCGATCTCGACGCCTTGTGGAGCCGCGTGCAGAACGCCTATGGCGCCTTCCGCGCCCGCGGCCTGAAGCTTGACATGACGCGCGGCAAACCGTCGGCGGCGCAGCTCGACCTTGCGAACCCGATGTTCACCTTGCCCGGCAATGGCGATCATTTCACCGACGCGGGCGAGGACGTGCGCAACTACGGCCTCCTGCAGGGTGTGCCCGAAGTGCGGGCGCTGTTCGCGCCGATCATGGGCACGCCGGCCGACCAGGTTTTCATCGCCGACAATTCCAGCCTGGCGCTGATGCACGACTGCCTGGTCTGGGCCCTGCTGAAGGGCGTTCCGGGCGGCAGTGCGCCGTGGTCGAAGGACGCTGCGCCGGCGTTCATCTGCCCGGTGCCGGGCTACGACCGGCACTTCGCGCTCTGCGAGGAGTATGGCGTGCGCATGCTGCCGGTGCCGATGACCGGGCAGGGGCCCGACATGGATGCGGTCGAGGCGTTGGCCGTCGATCCCGCCGTGAAGGGCATGTGGTGCGTGCCCAAGTATTCCAACCCGTCGGGCGAGGTGTACAGCGACGAGACCGTCCGCCGGCTCGCGACCATGCGCGCCGGCGCGCCCGATTTCCGCCTGTTCTGGGACAACGCCTATGCCGTCCATCACCTGACGGCGCGGCAGCACGAGATCCTCAACGTGGTCGACGCCTGCGCCGCCGCCGGCCATCCTGACCGGCCGTTCATCTTCGCCTCGACCTCCAAGGTGACATTGGCTGGTGCGGGGCTGGCGTTGTTCGCGTCGTCGCCGGCCAATCTGCGCTGGTTCCTGGCCCGCGCCGGCAAGCGCACCATCGGGTCCGACAAGCTGAACCAGTTGCGCCATCTGCGCTTCCTGCGCGATGCCGCCGGCATCCGCCGCCACATGGAGGGTCATCGCGCGCTGCTGGCGCCGAAGTTCGACGCTGTTGCCGAGGCACTGGAGCGTCATCTCGGCGGCACCGGCGCAGCACGCTGGACCCGGCCCGAGGGCGGCTATTTCATCACCGTCGATGCGACCGATGGTACGGCCGGCCGCGTCGTGGCGCTGGCCAAGGACGCCGGCCTGGCGCTGACCCCGGCTGGCGCCACCTCGCCGTTGGGCCGCGACCCGCACGATCGGACGTTGCGGCTGGCGCCGACCTATCCGTCGCTGGACGAGGTACGCGCTGCCGCCGAAGGCATCGCGTTGTGCATCGCGCTCGCCGCGCTGGAGAAACAGAAGCAGGTGCGCGCCGAGCGGCGCTAGTACTCACGATCATTGAAAGGTGATTCGCTACCCGCTGTCATCCCGAGCGTAGCGAGGGATCTTTTGATGCATCGCACGCCATCATCCAAAGATCCCTCGCTGCGCTCGGGATGACAGTCTGCATCAGTCAATTGTGAGTCCAGGTACTAGGCGGGTGAAACTGATCGCCGGGTACTCTGTCTGGCGACGTTCAGAACGGACACGGCACGTACAGCAGATCGTCCTCGTAGTCGGCCATGTCTGTCAATTTGGCGCGCGTGAAGGTGCCGTTGTTGTGGTGCCAGAGACTGGCGACCTCATCGACCAGTTGGCCGTTGATCCGGTTGCGGCCCAGGCTCAGACACACATGATCAGGCAATGCGCTGGCTGATCCGCGGACGAACACCACGTCACCCGCCTGCGGAATGAGGCCGAACTTGCGTTTGACGGGAACCGCGTGCGGGTAGGCCGTGAGAGTCTCGTCGATCCGCTTCACGTAGGCCACATAGGCCTTGGTTCCGGTTTTCGATTGCTGTTTTGTCCAATCGGTGGCGCTTGTGCGCTGCATGTCGAGCAGGACATCGCCCAGGATTGCCTTCGCCTGAACTTCGGCTGCCCGGTAGGCGGCGCGCAGTTCGCCGTGGCTGAGCAGCCCGGCGACGGACGCTGTTACCAGCACGGCGTCGCGGCAATTGAGGGCGGTGGTGCCGGTGGGCGCGGGGCCTCCGCCTTGCACCCAGCGATCGAAAGCATGGATGTCGGTGTATTGCGTCTGGCTGGCGCGCCGTCCGCGGTAGGGAAGGATCGAGTCGGGGGCGCGATCAACCCAGCGCCACTGCCCCAGCAGGGACCTCGCGGTGCGGGCGAGGATCGCGCCACGACGTGTCTTTTGCGGTGACCGCATCGCCGCCACGCGCTGGCGGTCCGCCAAGACCCGAGGCGGGATCGGATCTCGACCCGGAGGCGTCGGAACGACAGATCCGGCTACAAACGTCACGGTCGACGCGGCTGGTGGAGGTTCGATACCCGTTGCATCCTCCAGTTCGCCAATAAAGATACGGCGGATCGCGTTGACATTGTCCCCCGTGTTGCAGTTGCACATCGCCAACGCCATGCTCTGGTCGTCGATCTGCGCGCCTGCGGCTTCGAAGGCGTTCGCGATCGTGGCGAATGCATCGACGTATTTCTTGAGATAGTCCAGAAACGGATCTCCGAGCAGGCTGCGCTGCGTGACCCAAAGTGCGTTAACGCGTGAGGCATCCCATGCCATGACGAGCCCCTCGATGCGCCTGTTCGGTGTCCGAGACACCACAAACAGTGCTAGAGTTCATGACATAAAATACAAGCTGCAATAGATTCACGACAGTCAAGAAGCACCCGGAACTGAACCCTTTTCCGTGTCACTGAAGAATGTGCATGGAGGGCCGGGTTCGCTTCCGGCGGGTCACGCGATGTCCGCAGTGCAATGCGTTCCCTGCAACGGTGTAGCGGCGGCGGTTGACCTGCTGGCGGCGCGCTCCTAGCCTCATCGCATGACCGACTCGCACATCTTCGCGCCGGATCACGACGCGCCCATCGAGTACATGCGTCGCACGCGCGACTACTATCTGGCGCTCGGCTACGACAATCCTTACCGCTGGGCGCATTACACGGACGCACCGTTCCAGCCGCTGGCCCGCAAGCTCGGCGACAGCACGCTGGCGCTGATCACCACGGCGGCGCCTTACCAGCCCGACAAGGGCGACCAGGGACCGGGCGCGGCCTACAACGCCGGCGCCAAGTTCTACACGGTCTATTCGGGCGACACGGCGGTCGACCACGACACGCGCATCTCCCATATCGGCTATGACCGCAAGCATACGACGGCCACCGACTCCAACACGTGGTTCCCGCTGCCGCTGATGCGCCGGTTCGCCGACGAGGGCCGCTTCAAGCTGGCGCCACGCTTCCATGGCGCGCCGACCAACCGCAGCCAGCGTGTCACCTTGGAGACCGACGCACCCGAGATCCTGGCGCGCTGCCGACAGGATCAGGTCGATGCGGCGCTGCTCGTCCCCGCTTGACCCGTCTGTCACCAGACCGTGAGTCTGGTCGCTCGACACCTCGAACGCAACGGCATCGCCACGATCATCATGGGCGCGGCCAAGGACATCGTCGAACACGCCGGCGTGCCGCGCCTGCTGTTCAGTGATTTCCCGCTGGGCAATGCCGCCGGCAAGCCGCACGAACCCGACACCCAGGCCTTCACGCTCGACCTGGCGCTCAAGGTGCTGGAGAGCGCCGTCGGCCCCCGCACCACGGTGCAGTCGCCGCTGCGCTGGGCGGACGACGGCGATTGGAAACTCGACTTCTCCAACGTCGACCGCATGAGCCCGGAGGAGGTCGCCAAGCGCCGCGCCGAGTTCGACAAGGTCAAGCAGGTGGCGCTGGGTCAGCGCCAGAAGGCCGGCGCGGCGTAGAGAGGCGCCCTCACGGCAGCATGAGGCCGGCGCCATGCCGGGTCAGCCACGCGCCGTAGTCCTGGGCGGATCGGGTCATCCCGTAGCGGGGCTTGTAGAGTTCATCGGCCAATCGTGCCGTAGCCAGCGGCGCGCGGTCGCGATCGCCATGGAGGTTGATGGTTGCCGCTTCGCCGGCCTCGCGCAGGCGGCATTCGAAGCCGGGGCGGGCGATGTCGCGCAGCAGGATGCCCCAGTCGAGCAGACTCCAGGGTGTGCCCGGACCGATGTTGTACAGGTCGTATCGGGGTGATGGCGCATCGATCAGCGCCAGGATGGCTTCGGCGACGTCGCGGACATAGACGAAGTCGCGCAGGCAGGGGCGCGGGAGCAGCGCCGGCCGGCCCTCGAGGGCGGCGAGCGCCACCTGGTACGGTGGGCTGAGCGTGTCGCGCACGCCCGTGTCATGCTCCCACGGCCCGAACACGCTCGACAGTCGCACCACGCGCGTATCGAGCCCGCCCAGCTCGGCCAGGCGCCGTGCGAACTGTTCGCCGGCGAGCTTGCTGACAGCGTAGAGCGACCGCGGCGTTGCCGTCGTCGTCTCGTGCAGCAGGTCGTGCTGGAACCCACTGTCGCCGTAGGCCGACCCGGAACTCAGCAGGATGGTCCGGCGCACGGTTCCGGCGCTGACCGCCTGCAGGGTACGCACCAGGCCACCGACGTTGATGTCGAGGATCCGATCAGGCTCCGCTGCCTCGCGCGCCGCGTCGGCCGTCAGCGCCGCGCCGTAGATCACCACGTCGGGCTGGTCGGCGACGGCATAGCGAACGTCGTTCTCGTCGCGCACATTGCCGCTGACCACCGACAGGTGGCCGCCGAGATGGCCCAGAATCGCGGCGGCCGCCGCGGGCGGTGGGCGGCGATCGAGCAGGGTGACGTCGTCACCGCGCGCCAACAACGCCTCGGCAAGGCCGAGGCCGACGAAGCCGGCACCACCGATGATCAGAACCCGCATGCGATCGCCCTGCGTCGTCGATCGGAGGGCGCCATCCTAGGGCGACTGTCGCTCGACTGCCATCCCGAGCGCAGCGAAGAATCTTTCCGCGTGAAGGGTCCGGGAACCGGCGAAAAGACTCCGCGCTGCGCTCGGAATGACAGCGACCCACCAGCAGATGATGACGTGCGCTGTCAGCGCGCGGCCGACGAGGCCGCGACGGCAAGCCCTGGCGCGCTCTCGCCCGGCCGCTTGCGCTCCGTTTGTCCGAGATAGGCCGAAAGGCGCTCCTGGCCGCACGTCGTCAGGCTGACGATGACGCGGCGGCGATCGGCGGGATCGTCGTGACGCTGCACCAGGCCGGCGGCGATCAGCTGCTCGACCCGCCGCAGGGCGGTCGTGAGCGCCAGGCCGGAGCCGGCGCACAGGCCGGTCAGATACATCTCGCGCTTCTCGATGTGCGCCAGCATGAGATCGAGCAGCATGTCCCAGCTTGGATCGACGAAGATGCCGTCCTGGAAGACGCGGGCGCGGATCTTGTGCTCATGCAACATGGCCCGCACGCGCGCCGACATGTCCGCTGGCGACGCCGCGGGTGCAGGGAGCGGATCACTGGCGGCCGGACCCATCTCGATCGGTGTTTCATCACCGTCGATGAACCGATTCACGGTCGTCTTGATTCCCGCCAGCGTCGACTGCATGGTCGAGAGGTGTTTCAGAACCCCGTCGCGGTCGGCGATTCGGTCGTGCGCATCGAGGCTCCTGTCCATCGCGCGGCGGATTGTGGCGACGAGATCGGCGCGGACCACCGGCTTGCACAGGAAGTCGTCCGCGCTCAGCTGAAGAGCCCGCACCGCCGTATCCATCGTCCCGTGGCCGGTGAGAACGATGACCTGCGGGCCCGGCGTGCCGGCGGGCAGTTTGGTCAGCAGCTCTTCGATCAGCTGCAGCCCGTCCATGCCGGGCATGCGCACGTCGGTGAGGAGTACGCCGATCCGCGGGTTGCATTCGATATGACGGATGGCCTCCGCCCCGCTCGTGGCCGAGTGCACGGAGAAGCCCTCGTCGGCGAGCGTCGTGACCATCTCGTCGAGCAGGGACTCGTCGTCATCGACCACGAGGACGCCGAGTTGTTTCTGTACATCCGAGCGGGATGAGTGGAGCTGCATGGTGAACCGGGCGGAGCTGGGCTTGCAGACGCGCTATCCATACTACCTCTCCGAGTATCCGGAATTGCGCGGCAAAGCCCAGCCGGAAAGGGTCCAATACGGTGTGAGGTTCGCCATCGACGCTCGCGTTCGGGCCAGCCGCGCGCAGGCCAACGGTGGGCGGCACTGGCGTCCTGCTGCTGATCACACGCCGCCGTGAAGGCCTTTGGAGCAGGGGCAACTCCGCGTGGCGCCTGCGTCCAACGCGACGAAAATCGTACGTTGGTACGCCGCCGGCAGACGCGCCGCGCTTGACGGGCGACGGCGCGCAGCCGAGGATGATCTGTCGGGTCGGACCGACGGCACACGCGTGAAAACTCACGTAGGCTCAACGCACATGAGGACCTTCAAGACACCCGCGCCCTGGGGAGTTGGGCCCGGACCGTCGAAGCTGTACTCCATCGATGGCGCGCTCGGCGCGATCGACATGTGGCTCGAACTGACACCGGCGCGCGCCGAGACGGTGCGCGAACGCGACCTGATGCTGACGCTGCGCGACCTGCTGGACCACATTCCGGTCAGCGCCAGCGAGGCTGACCTCATCTCCGCCAAGCGCGCCATCAAGGGGATGGTGAAGTATGCGTGCGGCCGCGAGGCCCAGGGCGCACGCATCGCGTCGTACGCCGCGCGGGTCCGTCGCTCGGCGCCCCCTTCCTTGGTCAACTTGTAGAGTTTGACCCGTGTCGCGCCGCGCCGTTCTCGGGGCGGCGCAACGGTGCACCCATGCCTCGGACATTCAAAGAGCCGGTCGATTGGGGCTTTGTCCCCGGACCAACGTTCGTGGAGTCGATCGGCGGCGCGCTGGCCGCGGTCGACCTGTGGCTCAAGCATACCGCGAGCGACGAGCGCGTCGCGCCCGAACGCATGATGGCGTTCGATCTGCGGCAGCGCCTGGCGGCTGTGCCGCAAGTACCGACTGCGTTTCAGGTCGAGGAAATCATGACGGCCATCAGGACGGTGGTCGATTTCGCCGTGAAGCGAAAAGTCGTGCTCCTGTCGGACCAGGCCGGGTCGTAGAGGGTGGACGGTGCCGATTCGCGACCATCACTGCGATGGGTCGTGCGTCGACGGCTCCACCCGACTGAGCAGGTAGTCGTGGTATCGTCGCAGAGCGTGCGCGGATTCCTGCAACACCTCGAGCAGCGCCTCGGCGCGCGCGATATCGCGTCCCTGGGCGTGCAGGCGCTTGATCAGGCGCATCTGGCGTTCGACAAGAAGATCGGCATTGCTCACGTGGCGGCTCGCCCTGCTGATCGCATCGGTCAATCCTCCGCGGCGTCCAACCGTCATTCTCGTCAGGTGGTAGCACCGCGGGCATTCGAAGACGTGGCGCGTGTGCCGTGGTTTGTCGGGATGAGGCTCGATGCTGGCCACGTAGGTGCGGCTGGCACACCGCTCGCAGCCGGGGCCTGCTGGCAGATTCAAGAACAGGTCTTCCGACATGATCGACGACCGTCAAACAGCGTTGTCCGGTTGCCTTGGTGCCAAAGAGTCGGTGCCCCGCGGGGCAGGCTCATGGAAAATTACGCCATGCACCGGGGCGTGTTCCGGCCGGCGGCCCAGCACCGCACCGCCGATCCGACCCCATGATCATCCCCGGAACCATTCTGCAGGGGTGACGTTTCCAATCAAGGCTGAATCCGAGCGCAGCCATGCTATGTACGGCGGCTGGCAACCCGCCGTCGCCTCACCTTCTCGGTGCAGAGGGGTTCGACCGATGACAAGCGTCCCCTGGGGCGACATTTCGCGTCTGGGCCCCCAGAGGCGTGGCGTCCCCGCACCACATGGCCCGGTTCAGCGCGCGCCGCCGGCGCGGAACCAATGCGCCGCCACGGGCGTCAACGTCACGGCATCAGGAACGCCCGATGACCGGGCTTAGCCGATGCCGGATTTTGATCGTGGAGGACGAGATTCTCTTGTCGATGGCGCTTGAGGGCATGCTGCGGGAAGAGGGCTGCGAGCAGTTCGCGTTCGCGGCCACGGTCGAGGATGCGCTTGGGAAGGTCGCGGAATGGAGACCCGACGTTGTGATCCTGGACCTCAACCTGCAGGGCCAGAAATCCTTTCCGGTAGCCGATGCCCTGGAGGATCACGACATCGCCTTCGTGATCGTCAGCGGCCACAGCCGGGCCATTGTGCCGGAACGCCATCAACAGCGTCCTTTCATCGGCAAGCCGTTCGGGCGCGACGAGGTGGTGCCGCTGGTGCAGCAGTTGATCAAGCGCTCAGTCCGCCCGCTTTATTAAGCGGAGCATGCGTTTGCTTGGACGTCGTGGCTGCCGACTATGTACAATCGGTTCACTGGCTCGGGAGTACGGCTTTGGCATCGCGGGCACCATCGTTCATTGTCGGGATTGGCGCCTCGGCAGGTGGCATCGAGGCATTGGAGGGATTGTTTCATCCCATGCCGGCGGATACCGGCATGGCCTTCATTCTGGTGACCCACCTGGCCCGCGGCGTACCCAGCGCACTGCCCGAGATCCTCGCTCGTTACACGCCGATGCCGGTGCTCTCAGCCACCGACGGCGCCTCGGTCGAGGCCGATCACGTCTATGTCTGTCCCGCCGACCACATCCTCATGGTGGCCGGCGGGCGCATGCATTTGCATGCCCGGGCTTCGGAAATCCAGCGCAAGCCGATTGACGTCTTTCTCAGCTCGCTGTCGGAGGAGCGCGGTGAATCGGCCATCGGCATCCTGCTGTCGGGCGGCGGCAGCGACGGCACGCTCGGGCTGAAGGCCATCAAGGAACGCGGTGGCCTGACGGTGGCGCAAGGTGCCGACGGCAGCGCGCCGATCCAGGCCAGCATGCCCGACACCGCGATCGCCGCCGGTGTCGTCGATCTGGTGCTGCCGATCGAGCATGTCGCGGAGCGACTGCTGGGCATCATCGGGGATCAGGCGCCGTTGGATGAAGCGGCAGGTGCCCAAGCCGAGGCGGCCGCCGATGTCGCCGCCAGCCGCGATGCGATCTGCCAGATCCTGCTCAACCAGGTGGGACACGATTTCCGCGGCTACAAGGATAAGACGTTCATGCGCCGCGTGCGGCGGCGCATGCAGGTGATGCAGATCAATCAGGCCGACGCCTACGTCGCGCGGCTGCGTGAGGACCCCGACGAGGTGTCTTCGCTCTTCAAGGATCTGCTGATCGGCGTGACGAATTTCTTCCGCGACCCGGATGCCTTCGAGTCCCTGGGCCAGACCATCATTCCCCAGCTGTTTGAAGGCAAGGGCGTCAGCGATACGGTGCGAATCTGGGTCCCCGGTTGCGCCACGGGCGAGGAGGTCTATTCGATCGCCATCCTGGTGCGCGAGCATATGCAGACCCTGCGGGCGCCGCCCAAGATCCAGATCTTCGCCACCGACATCGACGAGGCGGCGCTGGTGGTGGCCCGCGTCGGCCGCTATCCGGCACCGCTGCTCGACAACGTCTCGCCGCAGCGCCTGAAGCACTTTTTCACCGGCGATGATGTCAGCTACGCAGTCAACAAGGACATCCGCGACCTCTGCATCTTCTCGGCGCACAGCGTGATCCGCGACCCGCCGTTCTCGCGCATCGACCTGATCTCGTGCCGCAACCTGCTGATCTACTTCGGCGTCAACGTGCAGACCCACGTGCTGCCGGTGTTTCATTTCGCCTTGAAGCCGCGCGGCTACCTTTTCCTCGGCACGTCGGAAACCGTCAGCCAGCATGCCGACCTCTTCTCGCCGATGGACAAGAAGAACCGCATCTTCCGGCGCCGCGACCAGGTCATCCCACCGCTGCAGTTCCCGTTCTTCCAGCGCACCGGCCGGACCGCCGCTCATGCCGGCGAGCCGCTGCACGACAGTGGCGCCATTGCCGCCAACCTGCGCCGCACCACCGAAGCGCGCGTCATGGAGCAGTTCGCGCCGGCTCACGTCGTGGTCAACCGGGAGGGCGATATCCTGCATTACTCGGCGCGCACAGGTAAGTACCTGGAGCCCGCCGCCGGCCTGCCCAACCGGCAGCTTCTGGCGATGGCGCGCCGCGGGCTGCGCCTGGACCTGCGGGCGGCGCTGCGCGAGGCGATGGAAGGCCGACGCCCGGCGGCGCGGCACAGCGTTCCGGTGGAAGTCGGCGATCGCGTCCAGTTCGTCGACATCATGGTCGACCCGGTGGGCGGCACCGAGAGCGATCCCCTGTTCATGGTGGTCTTCGCCGATATCGGCGCGCCGCGATCGCTGTCGGACGCCGAGCTGGACTCCAATGCGGCCGGCAGCGACAAGTCGATGGAGCGTCTCGAACACGAATTGCGCGACACACGCGAACGGCTGCAATCGACCATCGAGGAATACGAGACGGCGGTCGAGGAACTGAAGTCGTCCAACGAAGAACTTCAGTCCATGAACGAGGAGCTGCAATCGACCAACGAGGAGCTGGAAACCTCGAAGGAAGAACTGCAGTCGGTCAACGAGGAGCTGCAGACCGTCAATTCCGAGCTCAACGTCAAGGTGGAAGAGCTCGACCGGGCGCACAACGACCTGCGCAACGTGTTCGACTCCACGCCGGTGGCGACGATCTTTCTCGACCGCAAGCTGATCATCCGCAGCTTCACGCCGGCGGTCCCCCGCATCTTCAACCTGATCTCCAACGATCGCGGCCGGCCGCTGACCGATATCGTCAGCCACCTGGCCGAGGCCGGCGACCTGCGGCGCGACATCCAGACCGTGCTGGAGACCGAACAGACCGTCGAGCGCAATGTCCGGCACACCGACGGCGCGACTCACTACTTGATGCGCATTTTGCCGTATCGGGCCACGAACAACGTCGTCGAAGGTGTGCTGGTGTCATTCGTCGACGTGACGGGCCTGGTCGACGCCGAGGCGCATCAGCGGGTGTTGGTGGAAGAGCTGAACCACCGCGTGCGCAACATGCTGACCGTCGTGGGAACGATCGCCTCGCAGACGCTGGCGCGCAGTCCGTCGCCGGAACGCTTTACCGAATCGTTCATGGGGCGGATCAATTCGCTCGCCAAGTCATATAGCCTCGTCTCCAACAAGCGGTGGGGCGACGTGTCGTTGCGCGAGATCATCGACAACGAGTTGCGAGCTTATCGCCAGGAGAGCGGCCGCAACGTCGTGCTGAACGGCCCCGACGTCGCCTTCGATTCATCGCGTGCGCTGGGCCTTGGCCTGATCTTCCATGAGCTGGTCACCAACGCCGCCAAATACGGCGCGCTGTCGACGTCCAAGGGCCACCTGAATGTGACCTGGGGGCTCGATGGCGAGCGACTGGCGATCGCCTGGTTGGAGTCCGTCGGCGCCCCGGTCACGGCACCCACCCGCCGCGGCTTCGGCATGGAGCTGATCGAGCGCCAGCTGACCACCGGCTTCCACGGTCAGGCGAATTTTGAATACGGCACCGCCGGCCTTGCCGTGCGGCTCACCCTTCCGCACAAGGCCGCGTCGCCGTAAGACCTGCGGCCGGAACTTTGGCGTATCCCTGGCGTTGCAGCGGCGAGTGGCGTCTGGAGGGAGCAGTCGAAAAAGCAAGTCCGTCACGTCAGGTTTCAGACGGAGGCTGCGATGCAATCCAAGACCCGTGATCAGATCCAGGCAATGGCGACGGCGGCCCCGGTGGCGGCCATGTCCCGGCGCGAGAAGCTGGAGCGCTGGGCCGCGCTGCTGGAAGCCCACAAGGGACGCGTCCAGCCGCTGCGGGGAATCGAGTACCTGCCCCCCGAGCGGCGGACAGGGCTGCGCGGCGAGGACTCGCCGCTGGCGCTGGCGTTCAGCGACTCGGTCCTGCGGACGCAGGGTCTTGCGAACGACACGTTCGGCCACGGCACCCGTTTTTTCGAGCTGACCGCGCCCGAGGCGCATCGGCTGCTGTGCGACTGCCACTATGCCGGCAGAATGACCGCCAAGGAACTGGCGGCCCGGCTCCGGTTTACCGCCCGGCACCCGATCCTGTCGAAGTTCATCTACTGATGCCGTCAAAGCCCGCCGCGACGGCGGCCGGGTTCATGGGTTCTTGATCGTCTTCAGCCGTTCCCAGTAGCGAAGCGCGCGGCATGCCTGCACGAACGGGGCCGCGTTCTTGGCATTGCCCAGTTCGATGATGCCGCCGTCGCCGGCAGCGCGCACGCCGGCCTTGTCCAGCACGGGCAGGGCGGACGACACATAGCCGATGAATTTGAGGTGGGCATAGGCGTCGGCCAGGAAATCGCGCACCGCCGGTTCGGACATCAAGGACGTCGCGCCGTCGTCGGAGACCAGGACAGCGACGGCATCGAACAGGACGGATGGGCCGCCATCGATCTTTTCATGGGCGTCCACCCAGCGCCCGTCGCTGGCTTCGACGCCACCCACCATCGGGGCCACCAGCCTGAACGTGGCGCCTTCCTGCGCCAGGGCGTCGGTGAGGGCCTTGAGCAGCTTGGCATCGACACCATCGCTGACCAGGATGCCCATCCTGCGCCCTTTGAGACTCCTGGGGCCATTGCCCAGGATGCTGAGCGCGGGCGAGGGCGCCAGGGACGTCTCGACGGGTTTCGCCGGTTGTGCTGCCTGCGGGATCTCCTTCAGCCGTAAGCCCTGCGCGACCGTGGTGCCCAGCGCCTCGTCCACGGTCAGCAGGTGCGCGACCATGCGGGCGCGGATGGCGATGGTCTCTACCTTGCTCAGCTCGAAGGTGAAGGCCGATGCGATGTGGCCCTGCTCGATCGGCGTCTGGCTGACATAGAACTGGCGCGCCTGGCTGTAGTGATCGGCAAAGGTCTCGCTGCGGCCGCGCTGTTTGTGGCCGGCGGCTTCTTCGGGGTATGACGGAAAGCCGCGCTCGGGCGACTCGCGCGGCCCGCCTTGTGCGCCGCCCCAGGAATTCGGCTCGTAGTTCGCCCGCCCCTTGGGATTGACGAACGCCATGTGGCCGTCCTGCTGCAGGGTGTGGAAGGGACACTTGGGCGCGTTGATCGGCAGGAAGGTGAAGTTGGGGCTGCCGAGCCGCTTCAGCTGGGTATCCAGGTACGAGAAATTGCGTCCCTGCAACAGGGGATCGTTGCTGAAGTCGATGCCCGGGACGATGTTCTGGGTACAGAAGGCGACCTGCTCGGTTTCGGCGAAGAAATTGTCGACGCAGCGGTCCAGCACCAGGCGACCGACGCGGCGGATCGGAATGTCCTCTTCCGGGATGAGCTTGGTGGCATCCAGCACGTCGAAGGCGAAGCGGTCGGCGAACGCCTCGTCGAACAGCTGCAGGCCCAGCTCCCATTCGGGAAAATCGCCGGATTGGATGGCATCCCACAGGTCACGCCGATGGAAGTCGGGATCGGCGCCGTTGATCTTCACAGCCTCGTTCCAGACGACCGACTGCATGCCGAGCTTCGGCTTCCAGTGGAACTTCACGAAGGTCGATTTGCCCTCGGCATTGATCAGCCGGAACGTATGGACCCCGAAGCCCTCCATGAAGCGGAACGAGCGCGGGATCGTCCGGTCGGACATGATCCAGAGCGCCATGTGCATCGTCTCGGGGTTCAGCGAGATGAAGTCCCAGAAATTGTCGTGCGCGGTCTGCGCCTGCGGGAAGCCGCGGTCCGGCTCGTCCTTCGCGGCATGAATGATGTCGGGAAACTTCAGGGCATCCTGGATGAAGAACACCGGGATGTTGTTGCCCACGATGTCCCAGTTGCCCTCCTGGGTGTAGAGCTTGACGGCGAAGCCGCGGACATCGCGCGCCAGGTCGGCCGAGCCCTTGTTGCCGGCAACGGTCGAAAAGCGCACGAAGGCCGGCGTCCGCTCGCCCTTGCGTTGAAACAGGTGGGCACGGGTGATGTCCGACAGGGACTCGTAGGTCTCGAAAAAACCGTGGGCGCCGAAACCGCGTGCGTGAACCACCCGCTCGGGAATGCGCTCGTGGTCGAAGTGGAACAGCTTCTCGCGGAAATGAAAATCTTCGAGCGCAGTCGGGCCGCGCGCGCCGATCTTCAGCGAGTTCTGATCGTCGGCAACGGGGATGCCCTGCTGGGTGGTGAGGACCGGCACGTCGCCGCCGGCGACCTGGTGCGTCTCGCCGCGTCCGCGCTGGCCGAGGCCGTTGCGGGCTTTGCGATCCTGTGTGGGTGTGCGTGATTGCGCGGTCTTGGATGAGGGCGAGCCGCCCCGTTTCCCCGTCTTGGCCATCGCCATCCATCCTGTGAGAAGTCTGCAGCGAGACGACGTCCCAACTGCACCCGGGTTCCCACAGGAATGGATGTCGGCTGCGCCAGCCTCGCGTTATCGGCCGTCGAGGCAGTCCTTCATGGCGTTCTTCTGCTGCGGCGTATGGGAAGAATCCGGACCGCGTCCGCTGCTGCCGCGCGTCTTGTCCTGGCACGCCAGCCATCGATCGGCGGACATCGGTCTCTCGGCAACCTGGCGGCCGTTGCAATACGCCATGAAGTCGACCAGATTCTCGCCGCCCAACGCCAGGCGTTGAGCTTGTTGCCGACACATCTGATCGGTTTGATCTTGCGCCAGCGCGCTGATGGCCAGCATGGTTGTCCCTGCTATCGCCAGCGCGCACATGAGTGCCTGTCGCATCTGCATCCTCCTTGGAGCCGGCGCGCCACAGGCGCACCGGCAAGCCAACGGACGCACGCGGCAGCGGTTCCGCGCTGCGGGAAGTTCAACTTTTCAAGTCACTTTGGATTGTCCATCGTCGCCGGGTTCGGGACGATGGGGGCGTGCGGGGCAGGGGTCGCGGGCACGCTGCTGCCGCGGGGGCGCTCGGCGGTGCTGGGGATTTCCACTCTTTTGCCGCCAACGAACAGGAAAACGCCGGCCAGCGCCACAGCCGCGATCAAGCCGACAACGAATCGCAGGGCCCGTCCGGACCTTGTCGAAGCCATGCGCCCCTCCTGTAAAACGGCTATGCCGACTGCCGATGTCGACCACCCGGCTCCGAAATGCTGGCCACGCTTTGGCCGACGACCTCGGCAACGTGCTTGATGGCGATGTCGCTCAGGGAAATGATCCCGACCAGGCGCTTGCTGCGGTTCATCACGGGCAGGCGCCGTACCTGGACATCTCCCATGTTGTCGACCACGTGTTCGACGTCCTCGTCGTCGAAGCAGTAGAGAACCTCTGCGCTCATCACGTCGCGGACCTGGGTGTCCGGCGATTTGCCCTTCGCGACGGCGCGCGCGGTGATATCGCGATCCGTGATCATGCCGACCAGGCGGTCATGTTCACCTACCGGCAAGGCGCCGACATCGAGTGTGACCATCAGGCGCGCCGCATCCGCGATCGTATCGTCGGGGTTCATGATCTGCACGGCGGGTGTCATGGCGTCGCGCACTTTCATGACATCCTCCAGACCCGGGTTGTGCAAGGGCCGCCCGGCCCGCATTTGCAATCAACGCGAGGATCCGGACGTTGTTCCGGGGGCGGAAGTCCGCAAACCGGCGCTCTGCACAGGCTGAAGACAAGCGGGGCGACTGATCGTACACTGCGACTGTAGATCTCGATGAGTGGTCCCGTGAGCGCACGCTTCCTTGCGATATCAATGGACGGCCGGGCGACCATGCCGGAACACGAAGCACCCGGAACGCGCTGATGTCCCAGCAGCCCGGAACCACGCAAACCGATCCTGCCGTCCGACCGTCGTCCGCACGGATGCGGATCCGCCTGCCGCGACTGCTGCGTGGTGTCGCGCTCGCCCTCGTCGTGCTGTTGCTGCTGCCGGTCGCGGTGACACCGCTCTACCGGTTCGTGCCGCCGCCGGCGACGCCGCTGATGGTGATCCGCGCGCTCGAGGGCGACGGCATGACGCGCACGTGGGTCGCGCTCGACGCCTTGCCGGCGGCGATGCCGCTGGCCGTGCTGGCGGCCGAGGACAACCGCTTCTGCCAGCATTACGGTTTCGACTGGGCGGCGATCGGCGATGCCATCGACGAGGCGCGCAACGGGGAGCGTCTGCGCGGCGCCAGCACGATCTCGATGCAACTCACCCGCAACCTGTTCCTGTGGCCCGGCGGCGGCTGGCCGCGCAAGATGCTGGAGGCGCTGTGGACGCCGGTGGTCGAGCTGTTCCTCGGCAAGGAACGCATCATCGAGCTCTATCTCAACGTCGTGGAGACCGGCCGCGGCATCTTCGGCGTCGAGGCTGCGGCGCGGCGCTACTATGGCAAGGGTGCGGCCGCGCTGTCGGCGCGCCAGGCGGCCGGTCTCGCGGCCATTCTGCCCGACCCGCGCGACTGGTCGCCGACTCGCGGCTATGCGGCGGAGCGCGTGCCCGTGCTGCTGCGACGGATGCGCGATATCAGGCCGCTCGCGACCTGCGTGACCCGCTGAGACCGTACGTCCATGTCCAATGATGACCCCGTCGCTCGTTTCCGGGCCCTGAAGGATCGGGGTGCCTCGCCGCAAGAGGTCTATACGGCAATCCGCATGAATGACATGGACCGGGCCCAGTCGATCGGCATCTTGTGCGCGGTATACGGTTGCGCGCCGGCGGAGGCCGAGCGGATCGTCCTGTCCGTGGATGGCCCGCTGCCGCAGAAACGGCAGGCGATCGGCGACCACGAGCAACTGCTGGACGCCTTGAAGCAGGAGCTGGGCTACTGCACGTGTGCGTCCGACGATGCCCTGCAGATACTTCACGATGTGCTGCAGGCGGCGCTGGACCGGACGCAATCGGTCGACGATCCCGAGGCGTTCGCCCGGGCATCGCGTGCGCTCGAGGCGAGCCTGCCGCTGGACGCGGCCCCCGGCGTCGCCAGTTGGTTCGTCTACGGCTTGCAGCAGCGGGACCTGGTCTGGCACGGATTCCGGCTGACCGACGTCTGGATCACCGACAAAGGCCGCTGGCTTCTGCAGGCGATCAAACGCTTCCCGCCGCCGCAGAAGTAGGCTTGGCGAGTGGCGAGGCGCGATTGTCATCCCGAGCGCAGCGAGGGATCTTTCGACGCAGACGCACCGTGCGTCACTTGCAGAAGATCCCTCGCTGCGCTCGGGATGACAGTCGCGCCTTACATTAGGCGTCGGTAACGCGTGTCGTCCCAGACCAGGCGCCAGACCGTAGGCTCTTCGACGTAGTCGTAATCGCTCCACGCCTGCCGCGGTGGCTCCAATCCGCCGCCATCCGATGCGGCGTAGTCGTATCGCGTGGCGGCGCGCGTCATCGACGCCGCGCTCTGGCCGGCGATGAGAAAATTCGGGCAGCCGTAGCGGATCGTCGTCGGCACCCACAGGCCGGTGCTCGGAACCCGGTCGCCTGTGTCCACGGCAAGCGTCTTTTCAGGAACCGTGGGCGGTTCGCTTTCTTGCGGCGGCACGTCAGCGCTGAGCGTCTGGTACGACCATTGTGCGGCCAGCGTGATGCTGATGCGGCCTGCCATGGCGCCAAGCCTCGCGGCAACGTCGGTGAGCGACGGGCCGATTTCCGCTGCGGCAAAGCGCAGCGAGAAGTGGCGTTCGTCGCGTGCATCCCGCGGCTCCAACGCGTCCACCATCGCCAACGCGATCGCCGCGTAAGCGGCCGCCGTGTTGCCCGCGTCCAGCATGGCCATGCCGCGTTCGAATGCGGCACGCTGCTCGCGCAGCGCGGCCCTCCATTCGGTCAGCGTCTGCTTGCCGAGCCGCTGTCTGGCTTGCGGCCACTGTTCGAAGGTGTCGCAGAGCTGGCCGAACAGCGACAGCGACTCGGCCAGATAGGTGCGCGACGTGAACAGGCGCAGCAGCGCGCAGGCGCCGGCGAACGTGGCGGCATCGGCCTGCATTTCGTTACCGCTGAGTTCGGTGACGATCGGCGCCGCTTCGTATTCGATGTCGGGTTCGTCGTTCATATCGGCACTACAAGCTGGAAACTGCCGCGACCAGCACGAAGAAAGCCGCGATCACCGCCAAAGTCAGCGCCAGCCACAGCAGCGTGTCATGGTAGGCGACCGCGAAAGCCGGCGCCATCAGCAATGACGCAATGATCGTTGCGATCGCGACATAGGCGGAAGCCATGCCGCGTCCGGCAAGATCGCTCTTCGCTCTGGTCAGCCACAGCTTCAACAGGCCCAGCCCCAGCAGGAAAGCCTCGACAGCCACCAGGATCATCACCGCCTGTCTCATCCAGCCTCCCATGCGCCCGCATCGTGTGGCGCGCCTCAGCGCGGGAACACGGGCTTGCCCGGGACCCGCTCGGGCAGATCACGATCCGATGGGCGCCGCTGAGAGGCTATGCCGGACTACCGGAACAGGTCGAAGCGGCGTACGTTATCATGAGTGTGCCTGCGTGGAGGTTTGAGATGCGCCTGATCCTTATTCTGTCCGCGATCGCCGTGCTGGTGTCCGCGCCCGCCTTCGCCAAGGATCGGCCGGTGACCGACGCCGAGAGGGCCAAGCTGGACGCCGCCGTCAAGGCCGAGGGGTGCTCGGGCGGCACGATGCAGTACGACGACGACGGGGAGTTCGAGGTCGACGAGGCCACCTGCGCCGACGGCAAGAAATACGACCTCGATTTCGACCCCAGCTTCAAGCTGATCAAGCGGAAGCTCGATAACGACTAGACGTCGCGCGATCGCCACGCCGAGGTGGAAACGACCCGGCCTTGAGCCTGGATGCAGCATCGATCGTCGTCACCGAGAAGACGGCGGCGGCGCGCGATGTGCGTGGCACCGTGGGGCGGATCCGTCGCCGGTCCGGGGTTGTCACGCGGCGCTGATCCGGGCGATGATCGCGCAGACCGGCGTCCTCTGGTGGACGCTCGGCCTGGAGTCGGGGCGGTGATCGACAGCTTTCGCGATGAGAACTTTGAGAGCTCACGATCTGGGGGGTGTTACGAAGAACATGGCGCGAGCGCGGGCGAGCATCTCGCGTTGCGCACGCGTTGAAAAAATCGAACGCCGTTCGAAAGGACCGATACTCGGCCTGGGTGATCTTCGCCGTCACGGCCACCCCCTCACCACCGCGGATAGAGCGCCCTTTGTGCGCATCTCGAGCGATCGCCCTACCGATTTCCTCGAACGATATACGTTCAATCCTGGTCACCATGCGGCAGTCCGCCCCGCCGGCGCCGCATTTTGCAGGGAGGGTCGCCGCATCGTGACCGGAGATGCCGCGCATGAGTGGGTTCGTCCCCGTCAGGGGCATCGGCCATGGCCGATCGGCAGCAGGATTGGGAAGGGGCAGGTGAGAGTGTGAAACGTTTTCTGCTGATGAGTGTTCTCGCGGTGATGGTTGTGGTGCCGGCGGGCCTTTATCTCTGGGCCAGTACCCGTGATCTCAGCCGCTATCAGAATCAGATCGCCGAGCAGGTGCGCAAGGCCACCGGCCGCGAGTTGGCGGTGAAGGGCGGCCTGCGCATCAACTTCTCGCTGTCGCCGTCGGCGGTGGCCGAGGACGTCGTGCTGACCGATGCCGCGGGCGGATCGCGGCCCGAGATGGCGCGTATCAAGCGTGTGGTGCTGCACCTCGATCCCCTCTCGCTGCTGCTGCTGGGCGAGATCCGGATTGGCCGCCTGCAGATCTTCGGTGCCGACGTCTCGATCGAGCGCGACGGCCGCGGCAACCTGGCGAAAGGGTCGCCAGTCGACGTCACGCCCCAGCTCCCCTGGGTCAACCGCATCGAAGTCGAAGGCTCGACCCTGACGCTGAAGGAGACCATCGAACGACCGGCCGTCGTGGTCGCCATCGACCGCTTCGCCGGCGAAGCCGCGCAGCCGACAACGCCGATCGTCGGTGAGTTCGTCGGCCGGATCAACGCCGGTGAGGCGCTGGCGCTGAACCTGAAGAAAGCCGGGACGCTCGATGGTTGGCTCAAGGGCGTGGCAGGTGACATCGAGATGCAAGGCACGCTGGGCGGGCTACCGGTCTCCATCACCGGACAGGTCGCCGCCCAGCAGCTTGAGATCGGCGCCCAGGTCCAAGGCCGCAGCCTGGTGAGCTTGGGGCATCTCCTGAACGTGCCGCTGCCGGAGACGGCGCCTTACGCGATGAAGCTCACGCTGACCCATCTGCAAACGGGGCTGAAGCTCGACATCACCGAGCTGAAGGTCGGTGGCAGTGTCCTGCGCGGCGACATGGTCTTGCGCACGACCGGGACCGACAAGCCTGTCATCACGGCCAATCTCGCCGCCGACAGGTTCGATCTTGCCGACCTCAAGCCACGACCGCCCACACCCGTGCCAGCATCCCGGCCGGCGGCGAGCGATGACCGCGTCATCTCCGGCGACCCGTACCCGATCGAGGCGATCAAGCGGTGGAACGGCTCGGTCTCGCTGCGCGTGGCCGAGGTAGTCGGCGCGGCGGCGAAAATCCAGGATCTGTCGGTGAGCCTGGCGCTCAACGATGGCACGCTGACCGTGCGCCCGACCGCCACCATCGGTTCAGGCCAGCTCGGCGTCGAAGCTCAGATCGATGCCAGCGGCGCGGAGCCGGTGCTGAGTCTCGGCGCAACGGCATCCAAGGTGCCGCTGGAAGATTTGATGATGCTGCTGGGCGTATCGGCCGGGGTGAAGGGCGCGGCGATCGATATGGAGCTGAAGCTGCGTGGCGCCGGCCGATCGCTGCGCGAGTCACTGGGACTGGCCGCGGGCAACCTGGATTTTGTCATCGGCTCGGCGCAGGTAACCCGCGATGTCGCGCATCTATTGACGCCGGAATGGATCCGCATGCTGGGCCTGGGCGATCGCCCCGCGGCGCTGAACTGTGCCGCCGGTAAGGTCGAGTTCGGTGGCCGGCCCGAAGGCGAGCGCGGTGCCGCCAACATCCGCAAGGTGGTGCTGGATGCCCCGCGCTTTACCGCTATTGGCGGCGGCTATGTCCACCTGCGCAACGAGCAGTTGGGCCTGCTGCTATGGCCCGAGCCGCGCGATCTGTCCCTGATGGGGACGGCAGTGCCGCTGCGGCTGAAAGGATCCCTGGTCCAGGCCACGGCCGAATCCGACCCTGCCGCCGCCCCGTCGGCGGGGGGCGTTGTGCCGGGCACGACCGTCGCCAGCCTGACCGCCGCCATCACCTTGGCGGGGCGAGCGGCCAGCGCTGGCTCGCTCAATGCCTGCGGCATCGTGTTGGGGCGACTCGAGAGCCTGCGCCCCAACCTGCGGGCCCAGCTGCCGCAGCCGCCCGCGGTCGTGCCGTGATATCACCCGCGACGTCGTAGAGTGGCCGCGTGTCAGGCCAGGCTGAGCTGAAAAACCTCGCCGTTTGCATCGGCGAAGCGTCGCGCGCTGCCGCCTAGATCGCGGGCGATCGCCTCGAGCGCGCCGAGATCGGTCTCCCCCGCGCCGCCATTGTCGGCTACTTCTATCCGCGCGCTGCCGTCGCTTTCACGATAGGCACGCATGCCCAACCGTCCGCCGTGATCGGGAAGCCGGTCGAGCGCGAGGACGAGCATCGCCTCGAGTGCGGCTTCGACGAGTTGGCTGTTTGCCGCCTTGGGCAACGAGGGCATGGCCAGGCGCTGCTCGATCGCGATGCCGCGGCGGACGAGTTCCCCTTGGTGCCGGGCAAGGAGCGCGTGGAAGAGCGCCACCAGGTCTATCGTGTCTGTGCGCGCGGGGGAGTCGACCGCAGCGGCCATCGCCTCGACCGCTTTCCAGTCGGACGCGCTGGCGCCGCGCTCTCGCATCATCGCCAGCCGTGCGCTCAGGGCGATGCCGATCGCGCTTGCCGTCGTGCGCTCGTGCATCGAGTGCGCAGCGGCAATCGTATTGGCAAGCTGGTTCACGCCGCGCGCAACGACGCCGATTTCATCGTTTCGGCCGGTATCCGCACGCACGTCGCGATCGCCGTTGGCCAGCCGGTCAAGCACGGCTGCGATGCGGCGCAGCGGACGGAACAGATCGGAGGAGAGATAGGCGGCGATCAGCAGCGTCAATGCGATCACGCTGATCGCCGAAATGGCGAGCATCACCTGTGCGGTCTCGCGCAGCCGTTGCATCTCGGCTGCGATTCGGCCGCGAATGGCAAGGTCGGCCTCAACGGCGGCCGCGGTAATCTCGCGAAAGCGGGCGAGATCCTTGGTATCGACTTCGTCATCGACCAGCCGGATCGCGGCGGCGCGATCGACCGGAATCAGGTCGAATACGCGTCGCCCGCTGGCGACCAGCTCCTCGTATATCGCACGGACACGCGAGACCTCGTCGCGTTCTGCGGGCGTGTCGGCGCGCGCCGCCCAGTCGGCGAAGTCGCGTGTGGCCGGCTCGAGCGCGGCCTCGAAATCCGCACGCGCATCGACGTGGTCCCCGGTCAATCCGTCATCGACTTCCTTCAGCGCCTGAAAGGTATTGGCGCGTACGCTCTGGAGCAGCAGGCTCCGCTGAAAGTGCATCTCCATTTCCGCGGCCGCCGCCTGCCAGCGCAGCGTGGTGTAGAAAGCGACCGCGATCACCAGCAGAGCGATCGCCGCCAGCCCAGCGAAGCTCGTCATCAATTTGGTGCGTAGCGACATTCGTTTCGCGTTCACAGACTCAACCCCGCATGGCGCCAGTACAGAAAATAGAAGCCGATCATCAGCAGCGCATGGATCGGCAGCATGATTGCCGACAGACGCAGGAGGTCGGCCGGCGCCCAGGTCTCGCGGTCGATTTCCTGGAACACCAACAGCGCCTTCGAACTGACCGGGAAAGTCAGGCAGTAATCCAGGCCGACGGTGGCGATGAACATCACCGCGACGGGCTCGAGATCGAGCGCGCCGGCGAGATAGAGCAGTGGCGGGATCAAGGCCGCGGTGCGTGCTGCGTGCGACGTCAGGTAGATGTGCGAGGTAAGGGTGAACAGTGCGAAGCCGGCGATGACCACGAGCGGTGATCCGCCGCTCGCCAGGCCCGATGCCTCGAGCATCCGCTGGATCAGCCATTTCGCCGCGCCGGTTTCGATCAGCGCTTCGCCCAGGACGAGGGCGGCGCCGACGAAGAAGATCAGGTTCCAGCTCACCGCCTTCAGCCCGGCCTTCCAGCTGATCACGCCGATGCCGGGCGCGGCCAGCAGGAAACCGCCCGCGATCGCGACCGTCGCGATCTCCAGCGGATGAAGCCCTTCGGTCGCCCACAGACCAACCATGCCGACGATGATGGCAAGCGTACGCCATTCGTCGCGGCTGAGGGGGCCGTGCGAGATGCTGTCCAGGGTGACGACGCGGCGGCGCGTATCGGCGTCGAGAAACATCCGACTGATCACCCAGCCGGTCGCCAGGCTCGCGGCGATCCCGAAGGGCAGCCCCCACAGCATCCACTGGTCGAAGCCGATTTTACGGTCGGCGATCTCATTTAGAAGTTCGTTGGCGATAAGGTGCGAGCCGGCGCCGACCAGGCTGGATATGGTCGAGACGAGGATAATCGCGGGGATGAGCAGCGCGAGCGCGCGCGTGACTCGAGCATCGCCCGCGGCGTCAGCGATGCGGTGGAACATCGGCAGCACTACCGCCGCGCGCCCCGACGTCGACGGGATGAGGAACGCGAGCGGAATGAGCGTCGCCGTGAGTCGCCAGACAAGGCTGCCCACGCTCGCCTCACGCCCGGCGACCGCGCGGATCATGCGGGCGGCGAGCCCGCTCGTCTGGACCGCGGCGCCAAGCATGAACGCGCCGATCATCAGCCAGATGACGTCCGCCCCCAGCGCTTCAAACAGATCGTCCTGCTCGATGGCGCCGGTGAGCGACAGGAACAGCGCGGCGCCAAGCGCGACATAGGCTGCATTCAGCTTCGTGAACGTCCACAGAATCGCCGCCGCACCGAGAGCGAAAAGCGCCAGCCGCGCCCGCATCTCGACCTCACGCGGAAGGAAAGTGGCAAGGCTGAGCGCGACCATCAGAACCAAGACGGGCATCGCGCTGATCACCCAGCCGAAATCGCGGTACGCCGGAGGCGGCGCGCGCCTTTGCCTTGCGCGCGTCGCCTCCGCTGGGGCGAACAGATCGGGCGGGTCGTCAGCCATGCGCCTTCTCGCTCAGCGCCATGCCCGCGATGAAGGTCCGAATGACATGTTCGGCCATCAGCGTCAGCTGCTCGCGCGTCCGCTCCATCGCCTCGGCCAGGGTCTGCGGTTTGTCGACAGTCGAGAAATAGGCGCAGACGCCATGGTCGAGCACGACCTGCGCCCCGTCGCCGACGGTCCCGGCCAGCACGATCACCGGCTTGCCAGCCATGCGACCGCGCCTGCCGATTTCGGCAGGTATCTTGCCGCGCGCGGTCTTGGAGTCGAGACCGCCTTCGGCCGTGATGATCAGGTCGGCCCGCGCGATTTGCTCGTCGACGTCGAAATACGGGAATAGAACGTCGAAACGCGAGATGAGCTGCGCGCCGAGCAACGCGTGCAGTCCTGCACCGACCCCGCCCGAAGCGCCGCCGCCGGGAATCGCGCGCACGTCACGGCCGCAATGGCGCTCAATGACTTCGGCATAATGCTCAAGCGCGGCGGCGAGCTGCTCGACCTCGTCGGCCGATGCGCCTTTTTGTGGACCGAACAATCGCGCGACACCGTGCTCGCCGGTAAGGACGTTGGCGGTGTTGCACGCGACGTCGATTCGCGTCGCGCCGATACGTGGGTCGAGCCCCGATCGATCAATGCGGTCGAGATCGGCAAGGCCGATGCCGCCATCGGTGATATCCACGCCGTCGCGGTCGAGGAAGCGGATGCCGAGCGCCAGCGCCAGGCCCGCACCACCGTCATTGACTCCCGAATCGCCGCAGCCGACGACGATGCGTTCGGCCCCGGCATCGAGCGCGGCAAGAACCAACTCGCCGGCTCCGCGCGTGGTGGTGCGCATCGGGTCGCGCCGGCCCACGGGAACATGGCGCAGCCCGGCCGCGGCGGCCAGCTCGACCACGGCAGTCGGGCGGTCGCTGTTTCCGAGCATCGCGAAATGCGCATCGATCTGTGTCCCAACGGGGCCGGTGACGCGCACTTCGACGACGCGGCCTCCGGTGACCCGCGCCATGGTCCGTGCCGTGCCTTCGCCGCCGTCGGCAAGAGGAAGCTCGATGACCTGGACCCGCTCGGACGCGGCACGCGCGCCCGCCGCGATTGCCGACGCGACACTTTCGGCTTCAAGACTTTCCTTGTAGCCGGAAGGTGCGACGAGGACCCTGAGCGGCAACGGTATTCCCCAGCGCCAGCCTGAAGAACATCACTATACTGAATGATTTGTGGCCAGGTTATGATCGGCGCCGTGTGCCGTACAACGGCGCAGGGTACGCTGCTATTTCGCATCATTGCGGGTGTTGGCCAAGTTCGACCGGTCATTGATCGTCGAGTGCCCGCCTCATCGGCATTGGCAATGGTGCCCTTCTTGAGGCCAGCTCTTGGAGCCACCGCGCGTGCGGATGCGGCGGCGCCTCTGTAAGCCAGCGGGCGCAGGCCGATCACATCCAGCATCCATCCCGCAAAAAAATGCGACGGAATACGTCGAAGACGGCCTTGTTCTTTGGAGAGGCGCGTCCGGTGATCAGCGCAGCGCGCACTGCCTGAAGACAGTCCAGCGCCTGCTGTCGACGCATGGCACCCGCACCCCGCTTGGTAAAGCAAGCAAGGAAGATCAAGGCTTCTTCGAGTCGTGTCTATGCGGCCCTCCACCCTAGGGAGTGCGGCACGGGAAAACTCGATTGCTCGTCTGGGGCGTTTCAGAACCCGAACCCGGAGGAAAGATCCATGGGTGAGCATACCGCGGCACAACCGGAACTGCTTCAACGCGACCATCAGGTGAAGAAACTTCTCGAGGACCTCAACAAGGTCACAAAAGAGAGTCTTGCGAACATCGACACCCTGGCGCCGAACCTGCCGCCCTCGAAGACACAGGCGATCTACAGCTTTTTCGAGGGACATCAGCAGAAGTTGGATGTGCTCCTGAAGATTTTTGCGGCAGCAGATCAACAGGCGGCATTGAAACGGGCAAAATCGGAGAACGCCTGGCTGAAGGCGGCCACAACGGTGGATTTGATCCGGCTCTCGATGGAGTTGGCCATGAAGGGGGCACAGGGAAACCTGAACTTCGTCACGGCGGTTGTGGCGCAACAGATGCCGGAAGCAGCCAAGGCGCTGGCAATCGCATCCGACACCATCGGCAAATATGCCGGCGCACCGCTCGCGGCCATTGGGGCAGTCACCGATGCGATCCGTCTGATCGATGCGATCCAGCGAAATGACAGGGAAGCGATCGTCAAATCGGTGGGCGGCATCGCAACGGGCGCGGTACAGGTCACCTTCTATTTGACCGCTGATGGCGGTGCGACGCTGGCGACCGCCCGCGGTGCAGGCAGGGTTGCTGCCGGTGGTGGCGCCGGCGTCGCCCTGGTTATTTATCTCTGGGTTGAGGGCATCATCGCGATCGGCCGTTTGGGTGGCACCTTGGGCCGGATCAGAATCGAGAAGGAGCGCAGGGGACTTTGGAACATCGTCCAACGGGCGGCCCAGGTCGCGGGAATCGCCCGCGGCTTGTTTGCCAATCACGATGCATTCTCCGAGATACTGAACTCGGATTCTGCCGATGCCGCGTTTCTGTGGACGGTCATGGACGCCGAAGGCCGTCTGCTGGCGGACAACATGATTTCGCTGGCGAGGAGATTGGAAGCCGATGACAGGCTTTCGAGGGAGGCCTTTCCGAAGGGCCTCCTGACGAGAGTCCATGGCGGCACCGTCATGAAGGACGGCTTCTCCATGCTGGGCAAAAAACAGCTCGCACAGGACTTGCTCAACAGTACAGCGGCATACGTTGCGCTGAGGCTCTATGAACTGAAGGTGATCCCTCAGCATGCAATTCAACACGAGATGATGGACATCAGGATGCAATGGAAAATCTGAAGGCCCGACACGAGACCGATAACGTGGCAGTCGCCAATCGTCTGGGTGACCTGAGTTGCTCGTCATCGAGCCTCGTGCCAGGATCGGCTGGCGCGCATCTGCGGGCAGCTGATGGCATGGCGCACGAATGGAAGAGAATGTCGCTTAAACTTGCTCCGGCGATCATGCTTCTGTTCGCCTTGTTCGGCTTTGGCGGCCTCGCCATCGCTGAAACCAAGGCGACGCTGCAGAGCGGCGTCAAGGGGCGGGCCGGTGTCGATCGCAATCGCCTCATCCTGACCGACAGGATGCCCGATGGCCGCGATGTCATGTTCGTCGTCGGCTGCCGCGCTGATGAGCATGATGCATTGGGTATCGTCGTGGATTTCGGGGCTGGTGCCATCTGGAAGATCGAAGGGGAAGATGTCACTGTTGTGCGCACGCCTGCCGGCACAACGACGCATCGCATGTCGACGAGTGACGACATGTTGACGCTCGGCGGCGCCAGCGCCATCGAGATCGCCCGCCGCGCGCTGGCGTCCGACACCGTGACGTTCACCGTGCGGGAAACCATCAGCGCCAGGTTCGACCTCAAGGCGGTCGCAAGGCACGTCGCGCGTTTTCGACCGTTATGCAGTCTGGGCTGAGTGGCCCGCGCCGGAGCGGATTCAACCACTACTGTCGTCCTGAGCGAAGCGAAGGACCCTGCCGTGCGTCGACTCGCACGAACGCGCGGTCATGAGAAGGAAGACTTCACCACGGAGTTCCCACCGGCGACGCCGACCACAAGGACTGAAATAGCGCCCGGTGGTGTGGGCAGACGCTGGGGGCGCGCCACTCCGTGGCGCGTCTTCGTCCGATCGCCGCATGACGCGCCACGGAGTGGCGCGCTCCCAGCGTATGGTCGAACCGCCTTGGCCAGTTCCTTTCAGACACAGAGGACAACAGAGATAAGGCCGTGGCGCACCTTCGGCGCGCGCGAAGATTGCTCTCTGTGTCCTCTGTGCCTCCGTGGTGAACTCTTCGTCCCTCGTGACCGCGCGTTCGTGCGGGTCGACGCACGGCAAGGTCCCTCGCTTCACTCAGGACGACAGCAGCGGTTGATTCCATAAAGCATGCACCACTCTAACGCCCGGCCAGAATCTGCTGGTCCAACCATCGATCGGCACTGGCCGGTCCGCCGCTCAACAATCGCCGCCGATACTCGGCCTTGTGGCGCGACCACGCGGCTTGTCGCTGGGCCGGCGTGATGCGCGCGTGAGGCGTCGTTTGTCGCTGCGGCGGCGTAACACGCCCCTGTGGGCTGGTCCTCGGGCCTTTCGTCCTCTGCTCGTGTAACCGCTGCTGGTGGTTGCGGATGTTGGCGTTCCGCTGGTTTTCCAGGTGGGGCGTCAGCGTGTCCATTTGAGCCGCCGCCGGCACGGGTGCGGCCAACGCAGCCACAACGAGTGTGACAAGAACCTGCTTCGCCATACGTCGGCTCCTTCACCGCGAGCACCGTCGGAATCGGATACGGCGGATAAGGGGCGATCGTTGCAGCACATTGGGGCAAACTCCTGGCAAACCCGTGCGGACAACCGATTGCGGCTTCAGTGCAACAAGTCCAGGACATCGTGCGCAGTGGCCGGCAGGGCCTGCCGGCGCGCTACGTGGCAGGGCGAACAAGAAGCCCCAGGAGCGCGACGAGCAGCAGGTTGGCAATCGCGATCGATGCCAGGGCCATGAGCGTGCCGTGGGCACCGACATGGTCAAGCAGGACGGCGCCGAGTGTCGGCGCAACGGCGGCGGCAATGAGCCCCGGCATCGCCAGTTTACCCGTCAAGGTGGCGTAGCCCTCGGGTCCGAACAGCGCCAACGGCAAGGTGCCGCGCGCGATGGACGAAAGCCCGCTGCCGGCGCCATAGACGATCAGCGCCACCGCGAGGACGGGCATGCCGAGCGCCAGGCAGACAAGGCCCGTGGCGACCAGTGTCGACGACGCGGCCTGTGTCCAGATCGGATGAAGATGATAGCGGCTCACCAGCATCTCGACGATGCGCGCCCCGACCTGCGCCGGCCCGACGAGCGTGCCCAGCGCGACTGCGGCGGCGAGCGAAACGCCGATCCCCTGCAGCATGGTGAGCAGGTGCACCGACCACAGCGACATGATCATGCCGGCAGCCGTGAAGACGACCGCCAGCAGGCCAAAGACGATCGTGCGTTTGCCCGCCGCCACCTCGCGGCGCGCGTCGCCGTCCGGTGTCGCCTTGCCCGCGGGTTTTGCATCCGCCGCGGCGCCGGCGGGCCGGCGTGGCAACACCAGCAGGTACAGCGGCAGGACGATCGCCAGGTGCAATGCCGCATAGACCAGGCACGTGCCGCGCCAGCCCACGAGCGTGACCAGCCAGGCGGACAACGGCCAGCACACGGTGCTGGCGAAACCACCCCATAGCGTCAGGCCGGTGATGGCGGTGCGCGCCGAGCGGCCGTACAGGCGGCCCAGGGTCGAGAAGGTTGCATCATAAAGCCCGCACCCCATGCCCAGGCCCATCACGAGCCATCCGAGGATGTAGACGAGGAGATGGGGCGCCACGGCCAGAATGACGTGTCCGCTCGCGATCAGCACGGCGCTGGTCGCCAGGACCGGTCGGCCGCCGGTGCGGTCGATGAGGCGACCCACCCTCGGTGCGATCAGACCGGACAGCAGCAATCCCATCGATACCGCGCCGACCACCCACGCCAGCGGCCAATGGGTGTCGTCGGCGATCGGCTTTGCCAGCACCGCCGGCAGGTAGAACGACGTTCCCCACGCCAGGATCTGCGCCACGCCCAGCGCCGATACGACAATGCCGCGGGCGGGCAGGCGGACGGTATCGGTCAACAGCGCAGTACCCACGATCACCTCGATGCCTGGGCCTGCGGTTCCTGTCGTCCGCGGTCGCCCTCCAGTTCGCGCGGCCGGATCGCCACGAAGATGGCGAGCGCCGCCGCCATCGACAGCGCGACGGCGAAAAACGCCCAGCCCCATGACGCGGGCGACATCCCGCCGCCGAGATCGAGGATCCAGCCCACCAGCAGCGGTCCCACGAAGCCGCCGGCGTAGCCCAGCATCGAATGGATCGCGAGCGTGGCGCCGCGGCGCGACGGTTCGGCGGTGCCGGCGGCGCCTGCCGTCAGCGACGACGAGTCGAGCCACACCACCACGCCGTAGAAGAGGATGAGGGCGACCGCGGCGCCGTAGGACATCGAGCCGACCAGGCCGAGCACCAGCGCCACGACGATCGACAGCCCCATCGCGGCACCGATCAACCGGCGGCGACCGAACCGGATCGCGGTTTCATTGCCGACGACGCTCGCCACCGTGCCGGCGAGGGCCAACACGGTGACGACGACCGTGGGCGACAGCACGTCCGGACCGGTCATCGTCTGCGTCGCGACGAAGGCCAGGAAGGCCACGGCCCAGCCGCGCAGCGCATTCATCTCCAGCGTATGGACGCAATACGCAAGCGCGTACGCCATCGCCGATCGGTTGCGCAGCACCGGCCGGAAATCGAACAGGCTCTGCCCCGTGCTCGCCGATGCCGCCGGTGGTGCGCGGCCGGGCGCCACGAGGGCCACGGTGAGCCACGCGATCGCGGCGCTGGCGCCGGCGAACAGGAACGCGGCCCGCCAGCCGGCAAACGACGCGATGAGATCGCCGCACAGAAACGAGATCGCGCCCGAGATGCCGATGCTGGCCGCATGCCCGGTCACGGCGCGGGACATCATCTTCGGCTCGACCTGATCGGCGAGCAGCTTGAGGCCGGTCATGTAGGTGCCGGCCCATCCGAGCCCGGTCAGCGCACGCGCCGCCATCGCCGACCAGAACCCGTCGGCGAAGGCGCCGAACAGCAGGTGCCCCAAAGCCGAGCAGCCGACACCGAACAGATAGACGCGCTTGGGGTCGATGCGGTCGGTCAAGGTCACCAGGACCGGCACGGCGAGCATGTAGGCGGCATAGAAGATCGCCGTGATCCAGCCCGCCTCGGTGTTGGACAACGCCCAGCGCTGCATCATGCCGGGCAGGAGCGCCGGCCAGAAATAGGCGCCGATCTGCACCATGACCTGGGCGCCACAAACGATGGCCACCAGGCGCCCCGGTGAGACAGGGCCGCCACCCGTTGTCACGAGGCGCCCACCGTGACGAAAGGCAGGCGGCTGACGCGCCACCCCGTGGCGCGCCCCTGGCGTGTCTCGATCACGCCGCGGACCTCGGGCCGCAGCAGCCTGATGCCGTCACGGGCGCCGTTTTGGCCGCCGGTCCGCAGCATCCCGATGCCACCGGTACCGTCGCCTCAGGTTTCTCGATCGTCGCTGCCGTTGCGGGACCGCTGCAGACCCCCGTCTCGGGAAGGCAGAGCTCGACGCGGCGTGCCGCTTCGTCGTCGCCGGCGAGGTGAGCGACGACCGACCGGGCCTGCTCGTAACCCGTCGCCAGCAGGAACGTCGGCGCGCGCCCGTAGGCTTTCATCCCGACGATGAACAGGCCGGGTTCGGGCTGCGCCAGCTCGGCCGCGCCATGCGGCCGCACCGTGCCGCAGGAGTGCACGTTGGGGTCGATCAGCGGCGCCAACGCCTTGGGGCAATCGAGCGCCGGATCGAGATCCAGCCGCAGTTCACCCAGGAACGACAGGTCGGGCCTCAAGCCGGTGGCCACGATCATGTCGTCGGCCGCAATCGTCGTCGCGGCGCCATCGGCGTCGCCGGCAAGCAGCAGGCTGCCCGCCGGGGAGCACGTGATGGCGTCAAGCGCGAAGGGGGCGACCACCTCGATCGTGCCGGCACTGACCAGGGCGCGCAGCCGCGTGCCCAATGCGCCGCGTTGCGCCAGCTGGTCGGCGGAACCGCCGCCGAACACCTTGTCGAGCTCCTTCCGGCGCAACGCCCAGACGATAGACGTGCCCGGCACTTCATGCGCCAGGGTCGCGAGGTCCAGCAGGCTCCCCATGGCCGAGTGCCCGCTGCCGAGCACAACGACGCGGCGGCCGGCAAAGCGTGCTCTCTCGGTGCCCAGCACGTCGGGCATGCCATAGCGAATGCGTGTTGCCGCCTGTCGTTCGCCGAGCGCCGGCAGGCCAGCGGCACCGGCAGGATTGGGTGACGTCCACGTGCCCGATGCATCGATCACGGCACGGGCGAAGATGCGCCCTTCGCGCCCCTGGCGATCCATCGTGCGGATCTCGAACGGCTGGTCGGCCCGCGCGGCGGTCTTCACCTTGCCGACGCGCGTGCGCGCGATCGCGGTGACACGCAGGCCCAGCCGCAGACGCGGCGCCATCTCCGGTGTTGCGGCCAGCGGATCGAGATACCGGTCGGCCAGGTCGCGGCCGGTCGGGAAGGCCTCGCCGTCTGGCCGCTCCCAGCCATGCCGTTCCAGCAGCGCGGCGGTGGCGCGGTCGATGTTGTAGGTCCACGGCGAGAACATCGGCACATGGCCCCAGTCGCGCACGGCGGCGCCGACCGTGTCGCCGGCTTCGAGGACGACGGGCTCCAGGCCGCGTTCCAGCAGATGCGCGGCGGCGGCAAGGCCGACCGGGCCGGCGCCGATCACCGCCACCGGCAATTCCGCGATCGGTCGCACGGAGTCGACGGCGGGCGCGGGCGTCGTGCCGACAGTGCCGAGTGCCTTTGAGGACAGAATGACGTTCATGGCCGAACTCCTCATTGCGACATTACTAGTACTGTGGTTGTTTTCCGTCAAAAAAATGTCACGCAACGCCTTGCTTGCGCTTTGCGGCCGGCAAGGCGGGCAAGCCCTGGCAGCACTGGTCCTGGAGGAAACCGACCAGTTCCTGGAGTGCGCCGAAGCCGCCCCGGCAGATCACGGTGCGCCCGACCTTCTCCTGCTCGACGAGACCGGCCTGCACGAGACCGCGCAGGTGGAAGGCGAGCGTCGACATCGGGATATCCAGGCGATCGCGCACCTCGGAGATCGACAAGCCGTCGTGCCCGGCCCGCACCAGCAGCCTGAAAATATCCAGGCGGGTCACGTTGCCGAGTTCGGCGAGGCGGCGCGCGGCGAGATCCGACTTCATGCCTCCACCATAGCAACGGCAGCGGCGAAAACAACCATAAAACTGGTTGTTTCGCGCGCTCTCACGACCTTGTGCGGGCCGCCGGCAGAATGCGCCCGCCGACAGGGTGCGCCGGCAGCAGGAACGTGATCGCCCAGCAGATCGCCAGCATGACCGC
The DNA here is from genome assembly GCF_007859315.1 of Reyranella sp. CPCC 100927. Classification (GTDB taxonomy): domain Bacteria; phylum Pseudomonadota; class Alphaproteobacteria; order Reyranellales; family Reyranellaceae; genus Vineibacter. The sequence continues at coordinate 383,274 of NZ_VOHA01000002.1, read as the reverse complement.
GGCGCCGGCGAGGCACACGACCAGGCCGCCGACCTGATACAGCGCGCCCGACAGCAGGATGCCGAGCAGACGGCCGGCGGCGTTGGCGGCGTAGTAGAAGCCGACATCCTCGGCGGCTTTTTCCGAGCCGGCGTAAGCCAGGATCAGATACGAGTGCAGCGACGAGTTCACCGCGAAGGGCAAGCCGAACAGCGTCAGGCCAGCAACCACCACGATGTCGATACCGGCGTCGCCCAGCGCCATCACCGCGACGGCCAGCGCCGCGGGCACGGCGGCGAGCAGGCCCGCCCATAGCCGCGCGGCCGTGACTTCGCGGCTGAGGCCATCGTCGCTGCGGGCGATCAGCGAGGGCGCCAGCGCCTGGATGCCGCCGTAGGCGATCGTCCACAGCGCGAGGAAGCCGCCGACCTCCAGGAAGCGCCAGCCGTGGGCGTAGAGGAACACGGGCAGGCCGACCACGAACCAGACGTCGCGGGCGCCGAACATGAAGATGCGTGCGGCGGCCAGCAGGTTCACGCCCGACGACTTGCTGAAGAGTTCGCGCATGGATTTCGACGCCGATGCACGCCCGAGCCGGCTGGGCAGCGACAGGATTGCGGCGACGAGGATGACGCCCAGCAGGGCCGCCATCAGCCACAGCGCCGGCCGGAAGCCCACGACGTCGAGCAGCAGGCCGCCCAGGAAGAAGCCGACGCCCTTCATGGCGTTCTTTGATCCGGTGAACCACGCGACCCAGCGGAACAGCTGGCCGCTGCCGGCTTCCGCGGTCGCCTTGATCGCGGATTTGGACGCCGTTTTGGTGATGTCCTTGGCGATGCCCGCGATGCCTTGAGCCGCAACGACCCAGGCGACCGACAGCGCGGCGCTCCAGCTCGGATCCAGTGCCGAGAGGATGAGCAGGCCCGTGATCTGCAAGGAAAGACCCACCGCCAGCATGCGCGTGATGCCGAAGCGCGCCGCCAGCCATCCGCCGCCGAGGTTGGCGGCAATGCCCGCCGCCTCGTACAGAAGGAACAGGAAGGCGAGCATGAAGGGCGTATAGCCCAGGCGGAAGAAGTGCAGCAGCACCAGCATCCGCAAGGCGCCGTCGCTCAAGGTGAAGGCCCAGTACGACGCGGTGACGATCGCGTAGTTGCGGGCCGCCGACATCACGCACCGGCCGCGATGACGATGCCGGCCAGGTCGACCATCCGGCAGGCGTAGCCCATTTCGTTGTCGTACCAGGCATAGACCTTGAGCAGGGTGCCGTCGGTCACCAGGGTGCTGGGCGCGTCGACGATGGCGCTGCGCGTGTCGTTGGCGTAGTCGACGGAGACCAGCGGCCGGTGCTCGATGCCCAGGATGCCGGCCAGCGCGCCGCGCGCCGCCGTGTCGAACAGCGCACTCACCTCGGCCGCGGTCGTCGGCCGTTCGAGTTCGAACACGCAATCGGTGAGGCTGGCGTTCAACACCGGGGCGCGCACGGCGTGGCCGTCGAGCTTGCCCTTCAGCTCGGGATAGATCAGCGCGATCGCGGTGGCGCTGCCGGTCGTCGTCGGCTGGAGCGAATGCATCGCCGAGCGGGCGCGGCGTAGGTCCTTGTGCGGCGCGTCCACCACGACATTGGTGTTGGTGGGATCGTGGATCGTCGTGATCTGGCCGTGGCGGATGCCGATCGCCTCGTGTACCACCTTCACCACGGGTGCCAGGCAGTTCGTGGTGCACGACGCTGCGGTCAGCAGCCGGTGGCGCGCCGGATCGTAGAGGCTGTCATTGACGCCGACCACGATGTTGAGCGCCGCCGCGTCCTTGACCGGCGCCGCCACGATCACGCGCCGGACGCCGCGGTCGAAGTAGCCCTGCAGGCGATCCGGGGTCAGGAACTTGCCGGTGCATTCCAGCACGACGTCGCAGCCCAGGTCGCCCCACGGCACCTCGGCGGGGGCCGCGGCGGCGCTGAAACCGATGCGCCGGTTCCCGATCGTGATCGCGCTGTCGTCCTCGACGTCGAACGTGGTGCGCCAGCGGCCATGGATGCTGTCGAACTCCAGCAGGTGGGCCGCCGTCGCGGCGCCGCCCTTGATCTCGTTGACGTGCGCGATGTTCAGGCGCGCGCCGGGCCGCGGGTCGCCGGGGTCGCGCACGACGCCGCCCAGCGCCGCGCGCAAGGCGAGGCGCCCGATGCGGCCCATGCCGTTGATGCCGATAGCCATTGGCGACGTCTCCGATTCAGGAACCTCTGTCATCCCGAGCGCGGCGCGGGATGACGGGTTCGGTTGCTCACGATGAAATGCTTCAGACCCGCACCGGCATGTTGTCGCCGATCTCGTCCAGGCGCGCCTTGACGGCGATGCGGTCCAATGTGGCGAACGGCAGGCTGGTGAACGCTTCCAGACGCCGGCGGATACCGCGATAGAGCTCGTTCAGCAGGACGGTGCGCTCGACCGGCGAGCCGGTGAATTTGGCGGGATCGGGCATCGGCCAGGCGCCCGTGACCGCCTTGTCGCCGAAATCCGGGCATTGCTGGCCGGTCGGCGTGTCGCACAGCGCGATGACGAAGTCGATGCGCGGCGCGTCGGACCGCATGAACTCCGCCCACGACTTGCTGCGCAGGCGGCCGACATCGTGACCCAGCGCCTGCAGTCGCGCGATGACGTCCGGCAGCGGGCGGCGCGCCGGATCGGAGCCGGCCGAATAGGCATTGAAGCGCCCGCCGCCGATCTTCTCGAGAATGGCCTCCGCCATGATGGAGCGGGCGGAGTTCTGCGTGCACAGGAAGAGGACGTTGAATGCCGCGGTCATGGCTGGAGCCTCCTCGACGTCAGGCAGCAGGCGCGCGAGATCGCCGCACAATTCCGGCCGTCCGGCGCAACAGGTTTCCGTGATGAAGGACAGCAGGCTGCGCAGGCCCATGAAGCGCACGGCGTAGATCACCTGGCGCCCGCGTCGGGTGGCCTGGACCAGGCCCGCCTGCTCGAGCGCCGACAGGTGGAAGGAGAGCGTCGACGGCGGAACCCCCAACGCCGACGCCACGTGGCCCGCGCCCATGCCGCTGGCGCCGGCGGTCGCCAGAAGCCGCAACAGCCGGACGCGCGTTTCCTGCGACAGCGCGGCAAACGCGCTGGCTGCTTTTTCATATTCCATTATTCCAGTATTATCGAAATATAGGAAATGCGCAAGGGCCGGGCCACCGACGTCGGGCTATACGTGCTGCAGGGTTCGAGTGGTTTTGCGCCGCGGCTGGAGATGGCAATGCGCCGATGGATTGCGTTGGTCGGGTTTCTCGTTCTCACGGTCGGCGGCGGGCTCGCGATCGGCTTTCTGACTGTGCCGGGCGAATGGTATGCCGCGCTCGCCAAGCCGGCATTCAATCCGCCGAACTGGTTGTTCGGTCCCGTCTGGGCGGTACTCTATGTGGTGATCGCGGTAGCCGGCTGGCGCACCTTTCAGCGCGATCGCACCGGCTGGCCAATGCGGCTGTGGTGGATTCAGCTCGGGCTCAATTTCCTTTGGTCGCCGACTTTCTTTGCCGCCAATCAGATCGCGGCGGCGCTCGTCATTGTGCTGATGCTGCTCGCGGCCATTCTCGCTTTCGTCACCATGTCATGGCCGCGGGATCGGACAGCCGCGTACCTGTTCGTGCCATACGCGGCTTGGGTGGCGTTCGCTTCGCTGCTGAATGGCGCAATCTGGCTAATGAACTAGGGCAACGCAGACTTCTACCCATCCTCTGTCAGCAGCTTCGCGCAACAGGGAATGGCATCACCTGTTGCCCCAGCTTCCAAGAACGCGACGCATTAGTGCCTACATTGCAAGGGATTGCCCTTCGCCTTACGTGCAATCAACGCATCGCTCGGATAGTTCTGGGGTGGTCCGAACGCGGGGGGTCACGTTCAACAAGGCTGCGCCGGACAACGCTTCCGAACGATTTCAATCGCTTTTTCTGTCGGTCTCTTCCGACTCGGGCTGATCGACCCAAACCAAACAGTCAAGGAAAATGGAATCGCCTCGGTTTGGCCATTTGGAAAATATTCGATCAGCCACGTCGGGATCGTTCGCAACCATCAATGGGCCAAACTGTGTGTCTGGGAGGGATCGCTTGCCCAAGGCGATCCAGAGATCCAAAGAGGAGAGGTCAGAATAGCGCTGCCGGAAATCGCAATACCACGCTACAGGTTCAAGGTTTATAGAGCGAAACGCGACAGGAAGCTTCAATTCACGCGCATGTGCTGGCCATCGGTCATACAGGCGTGACAAACCTTGCAGTCCTGCTCGGGAATACGTCTCACCGCGAGAGACCAACCGCAACACTTGATCTTGGGTCAGCGAATTCCCGAGGCGGTCAACTATCGTCTGTATGCTTGGGATAAGTTCTTGCGTTCGCCAAAAGCCCACATTTGGACCGAGACCAATCAGGGCGTCGATCGTCTTCTGGACCGTCCACAGGCGGTTTGGTTCATCAATTTTATCGAGCAAGTCAAGGACTGATTTTAGTATGATAGTATCACCCGTACTTGTCGCTGTTGTCGCCAGCTCCCGAAGTGCAAGCACCATTGCGGTCGCCTCCTCTCCGCGGGCTATGCGCTGGATAGGCCCATTGAGGCCCTCATCGAGTTGTTGATGGGCCGGCACGTGAACGGTGACAGTTTCAGTCCGTTCCCCTTGGGCAAGCCGAATTTCATTCTCAAGCAGCCACTCCTGCAGCCATATGAACCAAGCCTTCTCTGTGCTTACGTCGGCTGCCACCAACAGCACCGGTAACCGGAATTGCGCGATATAATCCAAGTAGTCGCGATGAAGCGAAACGGCGATCCGCCCGTCGCGTTGCTTCCAACTTTCACTGCCTTTAACTTGGATCTTTATGAGCTTTCCTGCCAAGCGCTGATCATCCGCGCTTGGGATGGCGAGTTCGGCCTCAAGGTCGACGCCAAAATCCCGATCCTGACGGCGAGCCAGCCAGCAAGGATGGCGATCAATAAGTGCGCATACGAATTCTTCGGCTATATCACCCTTCTTCTGTGATCGCGTTCGGACTGCCATGGTCTCAATGTTCCTCGATAGAGCTGAGATTACTGTCATTCATGGAATTATTGGTTCGACATCAGCTTTCGTCCGAAATTTTGACTTGTGCCTACCGTCATTGTTGTCACGAGTGTCTCAGACCCCTGTTAGCCAAAAAGCCTGTTGCCATCACAAGTCGTATTGATAAGCTGTACCGGCGTCGGACCGCTAGGGTGGAATTGCTCAGGAAGAAGTCAACGTCCAATGGTAGGCAGCGAGAGTCTCACTCCCACGGCCGGCCCGGCACTGAATGCACCCGCCAATGGGATCCCGACGTGTCCGCCGGTGACCACAAGAGCCCAAGTTCTTCCATTTGGAGAGCTTAGCTGGGAGAACTTCGAGCGGCTTTGCTACCGCTTGGCTGGCAGGGCTGAGCGCGTAGAGTACCTCGCGCGATACGGGCGGTTGGGTCAAGCTCAGCAGGGCATCGACCTGTTTGTTCGCATGGTGAGTGGCAAGTATGAAGTCTGGCAAGCGAAGCGATATGCGTCCATCGCCTCCAGCGATGTGAAGAAGATCGTGGATGAATTCCGAACTGGAAATTGGAAAGACAAATCTGATCGATTGATCCTCGCAGTCCAAGCGTCGTTGGCTGACACTAAGGTTCAGAATGAGATCGAAGCTCGGGCTGCAGCACTGAAAGAAGAAGGGATCACCTTTGTTGCGTACGGCGGCGAGGAACTTAGCGGCCTTCTTAGAAATCACCCCGACATTGTTGACGATTTTTTTGGACGGAACTGGGTTGAAGCCTTCTTGGGCTTGGAAGCCACAAGAGCGTTGGGTGCGCGCCTGGACGGCGGTGAGTTCGCGAGAGTACGAGAACAGTTGCGTAGATTCTACGATGCCCACTTCCATCTGTTAGACGTTGGAGTAGCATTACCGTTCGGTGGAACCGACCCAACGCAGGATGCTCCGCCAACGCTGCTCGCTCGTTTCGCTCCTCCAGACGTCCTCGTTCGCGACACCAGTGAAGGAGGGTGGACACCGCCACAACAAGCCAATTCTCAGATGCTTAAGAACGTCAATGGGGCTCTGGACTCAAGTGACGAGAAACGACCCGCAGCAATTCGGAAACGGGACTATGTCCGGCGAGCGTCGTTGGCGAGTTGGCTCGCAGATGGAATGCATCTTGCCATAGTGGGCGAGGCGGGCAGTGGCAAGAGTACGCTTCTTAGATGTCTCGTGCTTGACCTGCTAACCGAGCAAAACATCTTTCCACAGAGCGCTCGGCGTTGGGGTGGGCTGCTACCAATCCACATTTCCTTCTCGAGGTGGAGTCGTCTTAGCGCAAGGCAGCAACGGGCGGCCGGTCTGAAGGAGGTTGTGGCTGAGACGCTTCAGCCAGCACTGACCGTCGACCTCATTTTGCTATTAAACCGCGCGATCGATGAAAGACGCGTGCTGCTCTTAATTGATGGTCTAGATGAATGGTCGGAGGAACAGGCAGCACGGACCACGCTTCAACACGTCCTTGCTTTTGTTGCCACTCACAATCTTCCAACGATCGCGACAGCCCGACCGCGCGGCCTGGACAAAATTGCGACAATTCCTCCCGGTTGGCAGGTTGCAGAGTTGGCGTCACTGTCGCTCGCTCAGCAACGCACGCTAGCGGGGGTGTGGTTTACGAGAGGACTCGACAAAGTAATGGTCGCCAGCGAGCGCGGATCAGAGATTCAAGGACCGATCGAGGCGCGCCTCGATCGGTTCTTTGCTGAACTCGGACGCGATAGACGACTGTCATCCCTCGCGGGAAATCCCTTACTCTTGGTTGCTCTTATTGCGCTTTCAATTCGACAGATTGCGCTGCCCCGGAACAAGATGCAGGCCATACAAAGCCTCGTTTCGATTCTGGTGGAGACTCATCCCGAACACCGAGCAACAGCAGCTGGTGATATCAAGGCGCGTTTCACTCACATACCCGATGCGGAGGATCGGCGAGTTGTCCTTGGTCGACTCGCATTCGTGGTGCGTTCGGCGAGTGGTGGCGGCACCTTTGATATCAAGGAGGCTAGGCGAATCATCCGAGATTACTTGGCCGATTCGAATACGTTGGTGTTCTCCGGCGAACGTGCACAGCAGGCTGCTGCCGAGATGCTCGCGGTGAACGCCGAGACAATGGGGCTTCTAGCGGAACGGGCCCCAGGTGAGATTGGGTTCGCGCATGCGGTTTTTGAGGAGTACCTCGCGGCGGAGCACATCCATCGTTTGGCGTTTGGTGAGATCACAGCGTTCGTCCGCGACCATTCCGGCTCGCCGCTTTGGCGTAACGTCATTTCGAATCTAATCGCGTTGTTGGCACGTCCGACGGAAGTCGAGTCTGTAGTAGCTGCGATCGAGGCCGCTCATGCGGCGGACGTTAGTCGAGAGGGCGCTGTCAATCGGGAGGTTCTGCTTGCAGATATAGCATTCAATTCATCCCGAAAGCAGCCGGCGACTACACAGAGGCTGATTGATAGAGCCTTCAACATAATCGAGCGCGGTGACTGGTTGTTGGCGCGGCGGGAGGTTCTGAAAGCGGCGCTTACCACACTTGGTGACGGAGTATCGCCTGCGTCCGTAGAAGATTGCCTTGCAGCATGGGCACCCCGCCGGGATAAATATTCCTCTGGCTTGTTCGAGGCGTTGGGCAGATGGAAACCTGCACCGGATCTACTCAAGGTGCTGCTGGGCGCACTGCATGATGAGGAGCGTGGGAAGCAGCGCAGTGCAGTCAGGGTACTTGCTCGCTTGTATGGTGGCGAGCCGAACGTACAGCAACACCTGAGAGACGCGCTTCGCTCGACGGCGGATACCTCGGTTGCGGCTGCAATGCTCGAAGCCTTGACCCTAGGTTGGCCCAAAACAACGGATCTTTCCGCGCTGCATGACGCTGCAGTCAGTTCACGTGACCCTACGATCCGGTTTGTCGGAATCTCGGGCCGGATCGCTGGCGCGCGTGGTGATCAAAGCGATCGAGACGGTATTGTGGATCTTCTTTCAGAATTCCCAGAAATAGACTACTCGGATCGCGGGGAGGCTCGTAGGCAGTTATCCCAACACTGGCCGGACGACCCCGCGCTCATCGATGTATCACTTAGGTCCACTCGCCGGGGCGGCTTCTCACATCGCGAGTTCGAGCGCGGATCGGCAATGCACTACCTTATACGCTGTTCGCCAAAGAACTCGAGAGTGTTGGATTGGGTCAAGGAGGAACTGCTGAGGGAACATCCCTTTTCGCTTGCGTATGGCGACATATGGAATCGCGTAACTCCTTTCGCGAATGAGCACTCTGAAATTCGGGCGGCGGTCATCAGCTACGTTAAGTCAAAACTCGGACGTCATCAGCTACACGATTGTCAGGACCTCATCATCAAACTCGGTGGAGACGAGCTGCGGGATGCTCTGATTGGAATCTGTAATGACGAGAAAAGGTGGAGCGACGTTTGGGCCGTTCGCGCTCTGCTGCAAGGTTGGGGGCATTCCGATCCGGTCGCCTCCTCCTTCTTGGATGAGATTGTGTCGTGGGATGACAAGAGACTTGAGAACCTCGCACCGCTCCTACCGCAGATTATCCATGACTTTGACGCTTGTAGGGCGCGACTATTGTCGCTTGCTCGCGAGTCGGAACAGCCCAGGTTCAATTCGATTGCTCGTGGCTTCGCTGCACTCGGGTGTAAATCAGACGATACCGAAGTTGTCGACACACTTCTTGCAGCCGTCGGCAAGGGTTCGCCTGCATATGACCCAAGCGAAACAATATTGACACATTTCTCCGGCAATTCTTCTGTCAGGCGATACGCCCTTCAGGCGCTGAGTGATCGGGATCCACCGTTGGCAGCGCTCGCGCGAGTGTATGAGGATGACACCGATATCCGATCTCAGATTCTGGCCTGCGCAAACCCGCTACCGATTGCGCTCCGCGGCGAAATCGTGGAGGCAGCGTTCGCTGAAGCTGACAATCGTCCAGCCTTTAAACGCGTACTTGAGAACTATGACATTGAGGTCGATGGAAATCTGAAGATTGCTACCTCAATTTACTTTCATCGGTACATGCACCGAGTCCCCAGCTTCGCTGCGTCGGATCACCTAAAAAAAGTCGAGGAGGATCTTCACGCTGTTGGACTAGAAATGGATGAACGAAGGGCGGCTGCTTTTGCAGGCATGCTTATCTTGGGGCATGTTAATGATATACCACCGATGGTAGAGTATGGTGACGAGCCTCTGCGCATTCGAACTGGAGCAGGCTACGGCAAGGAGAGCGACAGTTTGATGGCGTTAATGGCCGAGCGATGGGAAGAGGTGCGGGAGGCGTTTAGAGATAGTCTCCCCGCCAGATTTGGTGCATTTGGTGCCGATGAAGCTCACCTGTGGGACTGTTTGGCTCCCCACATCAATGCATCATTGGCCGCTCGCCAGGATTTTCTAGCGTTCTGCAATCGAACCGACGCGACACTTGGCATGAAAAGCATCGCAGCTCTTGCTAGAGAGCAGCCGTCTAGTGAATTGCTACTGAATCATTGTTGCCGGGTGTTTGAACGAGAGGTGACGGGGCCGCACGAACGCCACTCTCCTTGGGCCGTTAAGCGCACCCGCCTGGAGATCGCTTATGTCCTTAGGGACCAGTTCCACTACAGGGCAGATCTCAGGGAAAGACTGCGTAAAACACTCAAGCCGTGGCACGGCGAAGGTGTTATCTGGTTCCTGCTGACAGAACCAAATGATCCTTGGTTCGCCGGTATTCGACGGACTCCAATGGAGATTGCGCTGGAGTCTTCCGACTGGGTCTCTGCAACGCATCTCGCATCTGCTCGCAGTGGATCTCAGGAGTTTGTCGAGGTTGCGTTGGCGATGATCAATCGGCAAGTTTTTAACATCTGGAATTTCCAGAGTGTCATCAATCGCGCGGTCATCGAACGGCTGGGGCGCGACACGCAGGTCGCACATCGATTCAAAGAAACGCTAGATTGCTGCCCGACCGAGAGCGAGATCGCAAGTCTGCCGCGCTACCTGATGGCTGCGGGAGCGTCGGATAGCAGTCTTCATGAACGATGCCGTGCTCTGTTGGAGGACGAGGCGCGCTATCCGCTTCCTCGGGCTGGTTACGATGTCATCGAGGATTCAGTAAGAAGCGTCTCACACAGTCTCCTGGAAGTGCTGGCTCCATCTTTTGTGCAGTAATGGGCGGGGACCAAGTTCAGGATTTATTGTACAGCGCCCTGCCGTATTTCCAGCAGATCTTAGCGATCGCTAAGTGCGACAAAAATTTTTGATTTTGTTCCGCTATACAGGCTCGTCGGGCCGATATATCCATAGCGCAACAGTGCATTTGCGTTCCCGCCGCCGGGCCCAACGGGCGTATCGCCGGCCGGGCGTTAAACGGCAGGCCGCCGCCGGGCCGAGACGTCGGGCGTGTCGCTGGTTGCCGCGTCAGGCAACACCCTCGCTTCCATCACACCGGGCGCCTCTGGTTGTCCGACGTTGGCTTGCGACCGCATCGTGGCCGCGGCGCCGACGGCTCATCAGACATCATGGTGTCACCCATGAGCACGCGCGATTTCGACAAGCTGACTCATCCCGCGCATGGCACACCGCTTCAATGGTGGCGCTACAGCGAGCGCTTCGCCACCGCCGGCTTCGTCGACAAGCAGGGTCGCCCGATCACCGAGTCGGCGGTGCACAACGGCGAGGTCTGGTACTGGCACAAGCCGCCGGGCAACCTGCCGCTCTATGGCCTTGCGCTGCTGCGCGCCGCGCCCGAGGCGCCGGTGCTGGTGGTGCAAGGCGAGGCGGCCGCTGACGCTGCCCGCGTGTTGTTTCCCGACCATGTCTGCATGGCCTGGGCCGGCGGCCATGGCGGCGTCAACGTCGCCGACGCCACGCCGCTGGGCGGTCGTCACGTCATCCTGTGGCGCGACAACGATCCGGGAAGCTTCACGGCGATGGCGCGCTTCAAGGTGCGGCTGGGTGGGCTGGCGCGCACGGTGGTGAGCATCGATGTGCCGTCCGCATGGCCGCCTGGCTGGAACCTCACGTGCTCGCTGCCACAGGGTGTGACCATCGAGATGCTGCGCCAACGCCTGCGTGACGCCGGGCCACCGCCGAAGGTGCCGGCGGTGCAGGGCAGGGCGATCGCCCATGAACCTCTTCCCACCGGGGAGAGGCCTGCCCTGAATGCACCCGAAGGGTCGACGAACGCGCAGCGTTCGTCGGGTGAGGGGGCGTTGAAGACATACGCGACGCTCGATGAGAAGCATCTCGTGCCACCCGCGGCCCCCTCACCCGGCGCTGGCGCGCCGACCTCTCTCCGGCGGGAAGAGGTCACTGAACGCACGCCGCGAGCGCCGAGGGACCACTCGAGCCTATCGTCATCCCGAGCGCAGCGAGGGATCTCCTGCGAACAGCGCACCGTGCGTCTTTCTCAGGAGATCCCTCGCTGCGCTCGGGATGACAGCGGTGCGCGCACGCCGCCGGATGCGATACGCCTGCTCGCTGAGCGCAAGCAAGACGATCCCAGCGACGATGATGGGACCGAGCTGGCGCCGCGCGCGCTCGACCACAACGACGGCGCCGATCCACCATCCTTTCCCGTCGACATCCTGCCGGCGTTGTGGCGCGACTGGTGTCGGCGCGCGGCGCACGATGCCGGGGCGCCGCTCGACTATGTCGCGCTGTCGCTGCTGGGTGCGGCCGCCGGCCTGATCGGCAGCGCGCGGTGGATCAGCCCGATGCCAGGGTGGCGCGAGCCCTGCGTGCTGTGGACGGCGCTGGTGGGCGCGCCGTCGTCGGGCAGGAGTCGCGGCATGGAAGCGGCGCTGGGCCTGGTGCGCGATCTGCAGGACCGTCTGGGCACCACGGACGAAGGGGCCGCGCGCCGTCATGCCGGCGCGCGCGAGAAGGCGCGCACCTTTGCCAGCCTGTGGCGCCGTGACGTGCGCAATATGGTGATTGCCGGCGCCGCCGAACCCGATCCGTTGCCGGACGACGCGGTCGAACCGCCACCGCCACGCCGACTCATGATCGACGATCCGCGCCTGCGGAGCGTCGCCGACGCGCTGCGCGGCAGCCCGCCCGGCCTCCTGTTGGCACCCGATGCGCTCGATGCCTGGCTCGCGCGCTCGATGCGGGCCGGCAACGACCGCCGCCACTGGCTGAAGGCGTGGGCTGGACGGCGCTGGACCATCGCGCGTCTGCGCCTGCTGCCGGTCGACGTCACCAGCGCCATCTCGATCGTCGGCACGCTGCGCGCCAATGCCTTGCCGCCGGCACGTGCCGGCGAGGATGACAGCGTGCTGGCGCGCACGCTGTTCGCGTGTCCGCCGCGGTCGGCGCTGCAGGCGTTGGCGCCGGTGACCGCCGGCAGTGATCCCGCGGCGCTCGATGCGCTGGCCCGGCTGCACGATTTGCCGACGGCACCGCGTGACGTGGCGCTGACCAGCGAGGCGCTGGCGCTGTTCGAGGCGTTCAGACGCATACACGCCGCGTACGGCGATGCGCTGGAGGGCCGCGACGCCGCGTGGTGGCGCAAGGGCCTGTCGCTGGTGCTGCGCCTGGCCGGCGTGCTCGCGTTCCTCGCCTGGTCGGCACGGCCCGCGGGTACGGCGGAACCGGTACGACTGTCGGCGGGTACGCTGCGTGCCGCGATCGGCCTGTGGCAGGATTACTTCTGGCCGCACGCGCGAGCGGTGCTCGGCGCCGCCGGCACCACGCACCAGCGCCACGTCGAGACGGTACGGTCCTGGCTTGCCGCGCAGCGCCCGGCGGCGGTATCGCGCGAGCAGATCCGCCGCGAGGTGCTGTCGCAAGCCGTCGACGCGGCGGGCGCCGATGCGGTCATCGCGGCGCTGGTCGATGAGGGCCGGCTGCAGCCGATGGATCGCATCGCCCGCGGCCCCGGCCGCCCGCCGCTGCGCTGGCGGGTGGTACTGACGGACGACACCCTCTCTCCGCCTGCGTGCCATGGCGTGGATACATTTCGTCCTGAGTGCCGCGAAAGGCCTGCAGTGGCTCGGCCAGTCACGAGCGGCGCTGGCGACGGCTGGGACCGCGCCGCTCCAGCGGCGCTCATGGCTGCAGGCCGGCGCTGTGCGCCGGTGCGTCGCGGGAGCGACGCGGTCCGACCCGTCATCAGCGGCAACGAGCCCGTCCGCGGGAGATGTGTCCACGCCGTAGCGCCTGCGCGGGGAGAAGGGCAGGAGGTTACGGCAATTTCCGCTACCCCTTGCGATTCACCGCGTCCGCCGGGCCGCCCGGCACCCAAAACGAACGTTTCGGCCATTTCCGCACGACAGGGTGATGCATCGGAAACGGCGCCACGCCGGGCTTTGCAAGCACCATCGCCGCCCTCTAAGCTTGCACCGCCATACGCCATCCCTGTTGCGCAGGAGTCTCGCATGACCAAGTTCGGCATCGGCCAGTCGACGACACGCGTTGAGGATCCACGCCTGCTGACCGGCGGCGGCCGTTATACCGACGACACGAGGCTGGAGGAGAAGGCCGCGCGCGCCTACGTGCTGCGCTCGCCGCACGCCCATGCCGCCATTCGCGCGATCGATACGGCGGCGGCCAAGAAGGCGCCGGGCATGCTGCTGGTGCTGACCGGCGACGACGTCAAGGCGGCGGGCTTCGGCGACCTGCCGTGCCTGGTGCCGATCCAGAACCGCGACGGCTCCATGCGCGGCGATACGCAGCGGCCGATGCTGGCTCAGGGCCGCGTGCGCCATGTCGGCGACCCGGTGGCGCTGGTGGTGGCCGAAACCCTGGAGCAGGCCAAGGACGGCGCCGAGCTGATCGACGTCGACTACGATCCGCTGCCGGCGGTGGTCGATACCTACGGCGCCGCCGAGAAGGGCGCGCCGCAGATCTGGGACCAGATCAAGGGCAACGAGTGCTTCGACTGGGAGATGGGCAACCAGAAAGCCACCGATGCGGCCTTCGCCAAGGCCGATCGCGTGGTGAAGCTGCGCCTGGTCAACAACCGCCTGGTCGTGAACTCGATGGAGCCGCGCGGCGCCATCTGCACGTACGATGCCGCCGGCGACCGCTCGACCCTGTGGGTGTCCTCGCAGGGCGTCAACGTGATCCGGCCCTACGTCGCCGACATGGTGCTGAAGATCGGCCTCGACAAGCTGCGGGTGCGCACCGGCGATGTCGGCGGCGGCTTCGGCATGAAGATCTTCGTCCACCCCGAATATCCCATGGTGGTGTGGGCGTCGCGCACCCTCAAGCGCACGGTGAAGTGGATCCCCGACCGCCAGGAGGGCTTCCTGTCGGACGTGCAGGGCCGCGACCACGTGTCGTTCGCCGAGATGGCGCTCGACAAGGATTGCCGCTTCCTGGGCTTGCGCGTCACCACCTACGCGGCGCTGGGTGCCTACCTCTCGCACTTCAGCGCCTTCATTCCCACGATGGCCGGCACCGGCATGCTGGCCGGCCTGTACCAGACGCCGGCGATCTACGTGAACGTGAAGGGCGTCATGACCAACACCGTGCCCACCGACGCCTATCGCGGCGCCGGCCGGCCGGAGGCGGCCTACCTGCTGGAGCGTTTCGTCGATCACATCGCGCGCGAGACCGGATTGACCCCCGACGAGATCCGCGCCCGCAACCTGGTGCGGCCCGACCAGATCCCGTGGACCACGGCGCTGGGCGACGTGATGGACTCGGGCAAGTTCGAAACGGTCATGCGCAAGGCCATGGACCAGTCGGACTGGAAGGGCTTCGCGGCGCGGCGCGCCGAGTCCAAGAAGCGCGGCAAGTGGCGCGGCATCGGGCTTGCCACCTATGTCGAGAAGTGCGGCGGCGGCACGCCCGACACCGCGGTGATCAAGTTCAACGACGACGATACGCTCACGGCCTATATCGGCAACCAGACCAACGGCCAGGGCCACGAGACGCTCTACACCCAGATCCTGTCCGACAAGCTCGGCATCGATGCCGATCGCATCCGCATCGTGCAGGGCGACAGCGACGTGGTGCCCGACGGCATGACCGGCGGCTCGCGCGCCTCGCCGGTGGGCGGTGCCGCGATGCTGGGCGTCTCCGACAAGATCATCGCCAAGGGCAAGCTGGTGGCGGCCACGGTGCTGGAAGCCTCGACCGGCGACATCGAGTACAAGGACGGCAGCTTCGCCATCGTCGGCACCGACCGGCGGCTGTCGCTGTTCGAGACCGCCAAGGCATCGCGCGACGGCAAGAACCTGCCGTCCGGCGAGGCGCCTGGCCTCGATGACGCCTTCACCCGCGAGGACAGCCAGCCGACCTTCCCCAACGGCTGCCACATCTGCGAGCTGGAGGTCGATCCCGACACCGGCACCGTCAGCATTCATCGCTACACCGTGGTCGACGATTTCGGGGCCGTGATGAACCCGCTGCTGCTGATGGGGCAGGTGCATGGCGGCATCGGCCAGGGCGTCGGCCAGGCGCTGACCGAGCATACGGTGTACGACAACGACACCGGCCAGCTGCTGTCGGGCTCGTTCATGGACTACGCCATGCCGCGCGCCGACGTGGTGCCGCATGTGCACTTCGACCTGCACAACTCGCCGTGCACCACCAACCCGCTGGGCGTGAAGGGCGCCGGCGAGGCGGGCGCCATCGGCGCGCCGCCGGCGGTGATCAACGCCATCGTCGATGCGCTCCATCCCGAGACCGGCATCACCCACGTCGACATGCCGGCCACCGCCCACTCGATCTGGCGCGCCATCCAATCCGCCCGCGCCACCAAGGTCGCGGCGGAGTAGGCTGATCCGAAAACACATGTCATCCCGAGCGCAGCGAGGGATCTTCTGAAAGTGGCGCACGGCGCGCCTGCATCAAAAGATCCCTCGCTGCGCTCGGGATGACAGCTCGTTCGCAACCCATGCCCCACATCACCCTGCGCGACGGCGCCGCGCTCTACTACGAGACCCACGGCAGCGGTCCGCCGCTGATGCTGGTGTCAGGCCTCGGCGGCGTCGCCACCTTCTGGCAGCCGCATGTCGAGGCCTTCGCGCGCCACTTCAGCGTGGTGCTGCACGATCATCGCGGCACCGGTCGCAGCACGCTGTCGCGCATCGCGTATTCCGTGACGCAGATGGCCGACGACGCGCTGCAGCTGATGGATGCGCTGGGCCTCGAGCGCGCGCACTACATCGGCCACTCGACCGGCGGCGCCATGGGCCAGGTGATCGCTACCGATCATCCCGGGCGGCTGGACCGGCTGGTGCTGTGCGGCACCTGGGCCAGGACGGACGCCTTCTTCCGCCGCTTGTTCGAGGTGCGGGCGCTGGTGCTGAAGCATCTTGGTCCGCAGGCCTACACCAAGGCGAGCGCACTGGCGCTCAACATGCCGGCCTGGGTGCGCGATCACGATGCCGATCTCGTTGCCAACGAGGCGATCGCGTCACAGACCATTCCGGAGCCCGAGATCGTGCTGTCGCGTATCGCGGCCATCGTGGCGCACGACCGCCGCGAGCGCCTGCGCGACATCACGTGTCCAACGCTCGCGATCGGCGCCAGGGATGATCAGGTGACGCCGGCGTACTTCACCGAGGAGATCGGTCGCCTGGTGCCCGACTGCCGCACGGTCGTGCTGCCCGAGGGCGGCCACTTCTTCCCCAACGTGGTGCCGCAGGCCTGGCAGCGGATCGTTCTCGATTTTTTGATGGGGTGAGGTCCAACCGTTAGCCTCTGGGCGCACGCTGTCATCCCGAGCGCAGCGAGGGATCTTCTACAAGTGGCGCACGGGTGCGCCTGCATCCAAAGATCCCTCGCTGCGCTCGGGATGACAGGGTGTCCGAGCCTCAGTCGTCGTCGTCGAACCGGTCGAAGTCCATCAGGCCCGCGCGGCAGTCCTCATCGTCGTCGGGATCCACGAAGGTGTCCTCGTCCCGGTCGATGCTCTGATGCGGTGTCGGGCTGGGAAGCTCGCGCTGCCAGAAGCGCGGTGTCGGGTCGTGCGCCATGCTGTGCTCCCGATGTTTGCCATTGGGCCGTCACCGGCCCGCCATGATGCGAACACAACGCCGGACAGCGGAATTTGGTTGCCGACAATCTGCACTGATTGCGCTGACGTGCAGTCAGGACACCAGATCGCGATACTGAGGATGTTGATGGATGTACGATTCCACGAATGAACACAACGGGATGACGCACAAACCTCGCGTACGGGCATCATCCAGCGCGCCCTTGATCAGGGCCGATGCGATGCCCTGGCCACGCAACGCGACCGGCACTTCGGTGTGGGTAAGTGCCCGGCAGCCGTTCTGCTGCCGGTAGTAGGCGACCGCCAGCGCGTCGCCCGCCGCCAGCTCGTAACGTCCCAGGGCCTCATTGTCGCGTACATCTGCCATGACCACTCAACTCCGTCGGTTCTCAGGATCGGCTGCAGGCGGCGCCGCCCAGCACGCAGAACTTGGCGCAATGCGGATGGTTCAGGCGCACCGCGCCGGCGGCGTCGGCCAGCGTGGTGCCCAGCTCGAACTGCGCATCGTAGGGCAGCAGGGTGCAGGCCACGACCGCAGGCTGCGCTGCGTCCTTGCGCTTGATCACCATGCGCGAGGAGGCACACATCACGCTGTCGGGCGATTTGTGCAGGATGCCCCAGCAGGCGACCGTGATCTCGGGCACGTCGACGGCGGCATCCATCTCGGGGAACACCACCAGGGTGACGGGATCGTGCGCATCGATCGGCACGCCGTTGTCGGCGAACAGCCGCGCGTATCCTTCGCGCAGCACATCCTCGGGCTCACCGGAGAAGCGCCGCCCCGCGACATGCACATTGAAGCCGTTGCGCGACAGCCAGACCAGCCCGTCCAGGGTCGCACGCCAGGTGCGGGTGCCGCGCTCGGCTTCGTGCAACGCCGCGCCGTAATGATCGAGCGAGACGCGGATGGTGAGCCGATCGCCGTGCCGTTCGCGCAGCGCCAGCAGCGCCGGCCTCATCTTGTGCATCGGCTTCATGGCGTTGGTCAGCACCATCGCTTCCAGCCCGCGCCCCAGCACGTCCTCGAGCATCGCCGGCAGCGCGGGATTCATGAACGGCTCGCCGCCGGTGAAGCCGATCAGGCGCGTGGGCAGGCCATCGCGCTCGATCTCGTCGAGGTAGTCGCGCACCTCGGCCGCCGTGAGGTAGACCAGCCGGTCGTTGCGCGGCGAGGATTCGATGTAGCAGTTGCGACAGGTGAGGTTGCACAGCGTGCCGGTGTTGAACCACAGCGTGTCGAGCGCCGTCAGCGCCACTTCGGCACGCTGCTCGCCCTTGGCCGTTGTCCACGGGTCGCGGAACTTGGCGGGATCAAGCCGCGGTATTGTCGCCTGAGGCGCGGTCGCTACCATCACATCCTCCACGCCGCTACCCTATCGACGCGGCGCACGGCAGGCTATCAACAATCCGCGAGAGATTTCCCAGGCGAGAGACGGGAGACGGTAATGGTGAAGGCGGTTCTGGGCGTGATCGGCGGTTCGGGCATCTACGAACTGCCGGGCTTGCGCGACGTCCACTGGAAAAAGGTCGAGTCGCCGTGGGGCGAGCCGTCCGACGCGCTGTGCTTCGGGACGCTGGGTGATCTTGCCATGGTGTTCCTGCCGCGCCACGGCCGCGGCCATCGCATCCCGCCCGGCGAGATCAACTACCGCGCCAACATCGATGCGCTCAAGCGCGCCGGTGTCACCGATGTGGTCTCGCTGTCGGCCTGCGGCTCGCTGCGCGCCGACCTGCCGCCGGGCCTGTTCGTGCTGGTCGATCAGTACATCGACCGCACGGTGGCACGCGCCAAGAGCTTCTTCGGTACCGGCTGCGTGGCGCACGTGGCGTTCGCCGACCCCGTGAGCCCCGGCCTGGTCGATCGCCTGGAGGCGGCGGCGCGCGCCGAGAGCATCTCGGTGCACCGCGGCGGTACGTACCTGGCGATGGAAGGCCCGCAATTCTCGACCCTGGCCGAGAGTCGGCTCTATCGCAACTGGAACTGCGACGTGATCGGCATGACCAACATGCCCGAGGCCAAGCTCGCGCGCGAAGCCGAGCTTTGCTACGCCTCGGTCGCGATGGTGACCGACTTCGACTCCTGGCACGAGGACCACGGCACGGTCGATGTCTCCAAGATCATCGCCGTCATGCACGCCAACGCCGACAACGCCAAGCGCCTGGTGGCGCGCCTGGCCGCCGACTTCCCGGCCGAGCATCAAGCGTGTCCGATCGGCTCCGACACCGCGCTCGACTTCGCCATCATCACCGCACCCGAGGCGCGCGATCCCGCCCTGCTGCACAAGCTCGACGCCATCGCCGGCCGGGTGCTGTCTTCCGCCTGAGCGGTCAGTCCGTCATCCCGAGCGCAGCGAGGGATCTTCCGGGAAAGGAGTCTCCGTTCGCAGGAGATTCCTCGCTACGCTCGGAATGACAGTGAACGCAGATCCATCAACCCCGACGCCCGCAACCGCATAAGATCATCAGGCGTATCGACATCCCACAGCGTCGCCGGCTCGCGCCAGCGCAAGTCCAGCCGTTGCAATCGCTGGCGCGTCAGCGGCATCACCCGGTCGGTGCTCCACGGCATGTCGTTGAACAAGTCCGGTTGCGGCGCGCGCAGGCCGATCAGGACGTAGCCGCCGTCCTCGGTCGGCAGGAACACCGCATCGCAACCGTCGCGCAGGCTGTCGGCACAGGCACGCAGGTGCTCGGCGGCCAGCGCAGGGCAGTCGGTACCGATCAGCAGCAGCGGGGCGCCCGGCGGCTGCGCCGCGAACGCCGCCAGCATGCGGGCGCCCAGCCCGTCACCGGTTTGCGGATGCAAGGAGATGTCGGTGAAGCGTTGGAAAGCAGGATGCGCCGTATCGGGCGCGCACCACAGCGAGACCGGCCCGACCGCGGCATCACGCGCGCAGGCGATGGTGCGCTCGGTCATGCGCGCGTACAGGGCGGCGGCGCCGTCGGCACCCAGCGCCGGGATCAGCCGCGTCTTGCACGCGC
Organism: Reyranella sp. CPCC 100927; assembly: GCF_007859315.1. Taxonomy (GTDB): domain Bacteria; phylum Pseudomonadota; class Alphaproteobacteria; order Reyranellales; family Reyranellaceae; genus Vineibacter. Next base: position 363,311 of record NZ_VOHA01000002.1, on the reverse strand, counting down.
CGGCGACCGGCGCGCGGGCGAAGACGGCGATGCCGACCTCTTCAGCGTCGCGCCGGCCGGTAGCCATAGCGCACCGCAAGGTCAGAGGGATCGGCCCCCAGGAAGTAGGCCAGCCGCAACCGCCACATCAGCGCGATGGTGCGCAACACGCCATGCTTCTGCCAGCGCCGCCCCGACGTCGTGACGCGCGCGCGCAGACAGGCCGGCCGGCCGCGCTGCTTGAGCGCGCGCGAGAGCGCGATGTCCTCCATCAGCGCGATGTCGGGGAAGCCGCCTGCGGCGGCGAACGTCTCCCGGCATACGAACATCGCCTGGTCGCCGGTGGCGATGCCGCTCAGGCGCGAGCGCAGGTTCATCGACCACGCCACCACGGCCAGCATCGGGTGGGTACCCTCGATGCGCACATCGAAGCGTCCCCACCGCGCACCGCCGGCCAGCGCCGCCGCGATGAGGCGGTCGGCGTCGTCGGGCAGCACCGTGTCGGCATGCAGGAACATCAGCGTATCACCGCGTGCCAGCGCGGCACCGGCGTTCATCTGCGATGCCCTTCCACGGGGCGCGCGCTCGACCCGGTCGGCCAGCGGGCGCGCATGGGCTGCAGTCGCATCACTGCTGCCGCCATCGACGACGATGACTTCGGCGCCGCGCTCACGCAGAGGCGCCAGACGCTGCAGCGCCTGGGCAATGGTGGCGGCCTCGTCGAGGACGGGGATGACGATCGACAGCATTTCGGCGGCCGCGAGCATACAGGAACGGCATCGTCAGATGCTGAATGAGCCGTGTAGGTGATCGACGTCGCCGCGATCGATGAGCACGGCCCCACCTGTCGCAGCGATCGGTACCGGGCGTCAGTGCGGGAGCGGCGTTTATCGAAGTCCAGACAGAATTGTTCTTTATTTGAATATTTTTGTTGCTTTTGGTGTGTGTTCCTTATATGTTCTCAGGACTGTCCCCGAGGTGGAACTGGATCGATGCAACGATCTCCGATGATTGCCGCCGTCACGCTCAAGGCATCGGTGCTTGGGCAGGTCGGTCAACGTCTGCGGCTGAAAAATACTGTCGCCGGCCCAGCCGATGTCGTTACCTGGGTCTATGATCGAATTGCCGACGACGTGATTCTGCAATTCTCAGCGCCCGCAACACTGGTGGCCCAACGCTAGGGAATGGCCTGAACAACGGTGCAGCGCTGACGATCCACGGGGGTGCGCTGAGACAATGCGTTCTCATCGGACGTCGTGGTGCCGGGCGCAATCGTGGGTATTGTCGGAACCGTCGACGGCATTCCGAGCCAGACGCACGGGATACCAATGTCAATGGCAGCCTGTAGCTGAGTTCGGATCTGACATGCATCGGTAACACAGTCGCGCAAATATGCGATCGATTATGCCGTCTGGCTGAAGTTTAAGTGCGGTTCGCTGTTCTCGTTGGTTGCGGTGACGACCATCGCACTGCGTCGACCCGTACCAAACTTGATCACGAGCAGGACCGCCACTGACATCACCGGAATTGGCGACATCAAGGTCGAGACCTTGGACAACGCGATGCTGCTTGGCACGGGTGCTGCCCAGCCGGACGACCGGCAGTCTTGGCGCGGGCGCCGTTCAACCGATCCCCCGCAACGGTAAGCCGTTCAATGACGGTTCCGGCCTAATGGGTGTGCTGCGACTAACCAACTTTAGCAGCACCGATAACATCGCCAGCGGCGGCGCCGTCGATATCAGGGCTTGGTTGGAGCGTGTTTGACCCGCTTGCAGCCTTCGATTTTGCGGTGTAGCTGCCACTGAGACGCTGATGTGAACGATTGCCGTTGCAGCCGCAACGGCCGGGGAAATCAGCCGGGCGAAGATCGTGACGCATCAATGACCTATGCGTGTCAGTGTTCTCTGAAACGCAGGCCATTGTTAGTCAGTGATACTAGTCCTGTCAGCATAACCCTGCTAAAATATACATCGAATATCAATGATGAAAGAACGTCGATCGCATGTCTCTTTCAATCGACTCATTCGCGCTCAAGTCACTTTACTTCGAGCTGCGATACATTCCTTCGTTCCTACTGTGGGATCGAGCTGGTTATATTGCACATGGTTTACAAGGTGCTTGGCCAGATTTGATAGTCCAAGAAGTTCATCCCAACAAACAAGGCCTCAGATTGGACCAGCGAACGAGCTGCCTGGTAGAGCTAGATAAATTCAATTTCGCTTTTCATCGCGTTGATCGAGATTTGGCCAACGTCTTTCGTCACATAGACGATGGCTATCTTCTGATTGCCCGGGAGTTACAACTCAAAGTGTTTAGCCGCGTAGGCCTGCGACTTCAATTTTATCAGACATGCAAGAATGCTGACGAGGCGGCAGATTTAGTATGCAATACGCCATTTGGCCCTACAATTAGCGGAAAACACTTCAACATAGAAGGGAAGGTATCTGAACCGGAGACTGCAGTAAGATGGCAAGATGAAGCGTCTGGTGTTTTAATCCGGCTAAGAGCGCAAACCCGAAAGGTTGAATTTACGCCCGGCATAGAAGTTGATCCTGAGGTGCTGGCTAGCGTAAAGCACGAACAAAGTGAAATACTTTTGGATGTTGATTACTATATCAGTTCTTCTACAAGCGCCGGACAACTCAAACCCAGTGCATGGATTAAACAAATTGTTCATACGGTTCGAAGAGATAGTAAAATAATACTAGGGGGATGACATGGCTGCGTTACAATTTGTTGAACTTCGATCTGAGGCTGAGGTTACATCTAAGGATGAAGCGAGCGCGGACCACGTGCTTCGTGAATCTGTCGTGGATGTCTCAGGTGAGAGGCGTGGATCGCAAACGGCGTTCGACAAACTGTATACGAATCAAGATTCGTTTGATGTCGGAGTCGGACAGGCTCGCGCAAGGTTAGGAGTGGTGATTGAAGTAGTTCAGGACGCTCTGGACGCCTTCAATCGCGACGAGATGTTTGATGCCGATAATGCATTGATGCTGCTTCATGCGCACATGGCGGAATTGTTCGCGCACAGGGCGATTGGTGATGGTTTCGGACTTGTTATTGCCTCGGTTTTTCATGCTCTTCGAAATGCTGCGACTGAACCACCGAGACGCGATCGCATTCTTTGCATAAAGCGGATTATGCAAACTCTCCGGGAAGGGATCTTCCTTACATTTGACGATGCGAATCTCCTCATAAACGACCTGGAAGATCTCGATATGAAGCCCTACCCCACGAATCTCGTGGAGATCGGTCATCTCGCGGACGGTGAAGATTGATGGCTGCAGTTTTCCTGGACACCACCGTCTATTGCGATCTGTTGATAAACCTAGGAACTCAACACATTTCGGCACGGAATGCCATCCGTCGATATTCTGATGTTCACGTGCCGGTCTATGCGATTAAGGAGTTTAAACGTGGGCCGTTGAACTACTTTCGCTACTTTCACAACAAGTTAGCGTCACTTGGCTCTTACAGTCTAACGATAGAGAGCTTGCAGAATCTTTCACGAACGCCGCAACGCAATAGGGTTGCGGGTGCACTGCAAGCCTTGAGGGTAGCGAGCTTAGTGAGATTTCAGTTGGCCACGAGCACGCACGGCGGCATCTCACCGGAGGAGCGGGACAAAGCAGAAGCCGACGAGTTTCGCCTTCTAACTAGGCGTTTGATCGAGCAAGCGTGGGCCCGCAGGCGTTCTATTGGTACCCACCACGTAGAACTTGCATGTTACGCTGAGCCCAACATCCGTCGTGTGGGCAAACTGTTAGACTTGGACCCTGTCAGATGTAGGCTGATTAATCGGGAGTGTTGCCTTGGTCCTGCTATCAGAAGCCGTCAGGCAGACGTCAGCGCGTTACTCTCCGCAATACCAAATACTGGCGGGCGCCGTGAAGACTCGCGGCGGAGGGCAGTGTTAAAGAAACTTCGAAAGTCCTCAACGGTCAGCATGTCCGATGATGATTGTCGATCCCTGGGAGATGCATATTTCGCCCTTTTTGCACCAAAGGACGCAACCATACTCACGACCAACACAAAGGATCACGAACCGCTTGCGGCTGCTTTAGGTAAGAAGGTTGAGCGTCCATAGAGTGACGTCGTACTGCGTGCTGCTCGACAACCACAGCGAGGATTGTGGCTGCAGCCTGCAGTGCGTCCACTGATCGTGCCTCCCGTTAGCGTGAACCACCCCCAAAGTGCGACTTGAGGCAGATCCGTCTACGACGCACCGCTGTGCTCGGTTTGAAACCGTGCGCCGCCGCTTGTTGGGAATGGGTCGCGCGTCAGCGGTCAAACTCCGTTAACCGCGGCCCTCAATTCCGAGCACGTTCACGTGCTCTTGGCGCAGTTAGGAGCTCGGCCCGTCTCTTAGGCCAGGGTGCGAGAAACCCTTATTCATCGGCATCGGAATGGTGGGCGCTGTAGGGATTGAACCTACGACCCCACCCGTGTGAAGGGTGTGCTCTCCCGCTGAGCTAAGCGCCCGTAGATCCCGGACGCGCCGTATAGGTTGGGCGCGCCGCCCTGTCAAGAAAGCCTGTGTCGCGGCGGAACCATATGGTCGCGCTGGGCGTTCTTTCTCCCGGACTTTCGCCTGATGCTGCCGATTTCCCAGCCACCGCCCCTTGCCGGCCCGACGCCCGGACGCACCGGCCTGCCGCTGCAATCCATCGCAGCCGGCCTGCTGGCGGCGGCGATCCTGGTCGGCTTCCTGTACTTCGGCCGCGACGTGCTGATTCCGATCGCGCTCACGACGCTGATCAGCTTCGCGCTGGGCCCGCTGGTGTCATGGCTGCGCCGGTTCGTGGGGCTGAAGCCGGCGGTCGGGCTGTCCGTGCTGCTGGCCGTGGTGGTGGCCGGCGGCCTGGCCTTCCTGGTGGCCTGGCAGATCACCGACCTTGCCGCCAACCTGCCCAAGTACCGCAGCAACCTGCATCAGAAGATCGAGGACCTGCGCGGCGGTGGCGGCCTGGTCGCCGATGCGATCAGCGGCGTGCGCGAACTGGCGAGCGAACTGACGCGCCCGCAGGGCCCTGCCGGCACGCAGCCGCCGGCGCCGAGGCCGGCGCCGTCGGATATCGAAGGGGCGACCGCGCTCGATATCGTGGCGGCGTTCCTGCTGCCGGTGCTCGTGCCGCTGCTGCTGACCGGCCTGATCATCATACTGGTGGCGTTCATGCTGCTCGAGCGCGAGCCGCTGCGCGACCGCCTGATCCACCTCGTGAGCCGCGGCGACATCAGCCGCACGACCGAGGCGATCAATGATGCCGTCACGCGGTTGAGCCGCTATCTGGCCACCCAGGTGCTGATCAATATCGGCTTCGGCACCATCGTGGCCGCCGGCCTGTGGGCCATCGGCATGCCCAACCCGCTGGTCTGGGGACTGCTGGGCGGCGTGCTGCGGTTCGTGCCCTTTGCCGGCCCGGCCATCGGCGCGCTGGTGCCGACACTGCTCGCCATCGCGGTGTCGCCGGGCTGGACCTTGCCGCTGCTGACCCTGGGGTTGATCGTGGTGTGCGAGGTCATCGCCGGGCACATCATCGAGCCGCTGCTGTACGGCAGTTCCACAGGCATGTCGCCGCTGGCGGTGCTGATCTCGACCATCACCTGGGCGGCGCTGTGGGGACCGATCGGCTTGCTGCTGGCCATGCCGCTCACCGTTTGCCTGGTGGTGATGGGCCGCCACGTGCCGCAGCTGGCGTTCCTGGGCATCCTGCTGGCCGACGAGCCTACCTTGCCGAGCGAAGCACAGGTCTATCACCGGCTGCTGGCGCGCTCGCCACTGGATGCGGTGGAGATCGCGGTCGAGTACGCGCGCGACAACGGCGCGCCGGCGTTGTACGACAAGGTTCTGCTGCCGGTGCTGATGCTGGCGGAGACCGATCGCCGGCGTGCGGCGCTGGATGTCGAGCGCCAGCAGCAGGTGGCCGAGGGCATCGAGGAGATCATCGCCGCCGTCGAGGACGATCATGCCGAGCCGGACCCCGACGACGCCCAGCCGTCACCGCCGGCGAGCGGTGTTCGCGTGCTGTGTGTCGGCGGCCGCAGCGACCTCGATCACGCCGCCGCCGCGGTGGTGGCCGCCGCGCTGCGCCAGCGCGGCATGGTGACGACCGAGGACCACGCGGAACCCGTCGATGCCGTCGCGCTCTGCATGGTGCTGCCCGGCTCGGCGACGGTCATCAATCACCTTGTGCGGCGGCTTCGCACGCGGGGCGTGCCCGACGTGCCGATGGCCATCGGTGCCTTTGCCCCTGAGGGCGGCACCCCGATGGCACAGTCGTCATATCCCGTCGCCCGCACGATCGGTGCGCTGGCCGATCTCATCGCCGCGGCAGGCGACGGGCGGCCTCGATCAAATCATCAAACCGCTCAATGACCGCCTCGGCCCCCAGCGCGTGGGCCGGCACCTGCGTGTAGCCCCAGGATACAGCGATCACCGGAAGGCTCGCGGCGTGCGCGGCCTCGACGTCGTGGATCGAATCTCCCACCATCAGCGCCGTTCGGGGATCGGCGTCCATCCGATCGAGAAGCTGGAGGATGTGCCCGGGATGCGGCTTGCGGACATCGAAGGAGTCGGCGCCGGCAACGTCCTCGATCGGTGGCATCAGGCCGAGCTGCGCCATGATCTGGCGCGCCGAGCCTTCGTATTTGTTGGTGCATACGCCCAGCCGCACATCGGCGTCGGCGAGGCGTCGCAACGTGGTGATCACGCCGGGGTAGGGGATCGTGCTCGCGGTCGGGCGTTCGTCGTAGTAGCGCACGAAGTCGCGGACGCGGGCGTTGAGCTCCGCGTCGTCGAGCGTCTTGCCGCGCATGGCGAAGGCCTTGCGCGTGCGCACGCGGCCGCCTTCGCCCATCAGCGCGCGTTGCGCCATCACGTCGATCGGCGCCAGACCGTGATCGGCCAGCATGCGGTTCACCGCGGCGCCGACGTCGGCGGCACTGTCGATCAGTGTGCCGTCGAGGTCGAAGATGACGGTGCGAAACGGAAAAGCAGCGATGTCAGCCGGCATGAAGAGTGGGATGGGGTCGGGTCACGCGTCTGTCATCTTGCTTAGAGGCGTCAAATGCGCGGCGCAAGCCTTCTCGCAACGCTTGCGCTGGCATCGCCTGCACTGCCACAGTAGCGCTCATGGTTGCCCCCACCACTCCAGCGCCGCGCATTCTCGTCGTCGAAGACGAGGTGCTGGTGCGCATGACCCTTACCGACACCCTGGAGGATTTCGGCTTCACGGTCGAACCGGTGGGTTCCGCGAGCGAGGCGATGGACAAGGTCGCGGACCTGCGTGGACGCATCGACGCGGCGATCCTCGACGTCGGGTTGCCGGACCGCACCGGCGATGCGCTGGCCGTCGACCTGCGCGCGCTCTACGCCGATCTGCCCATCGTCATCGCCACCGGCTACGAGGACGGCGAGCTGCGCGAACGGTTCAAGGGCGATCGGCTGGTCACGTTCTTCGCCAAGCCCTACAACAGCGCCGAAGTCGTGCCGGTGCTGCGTTCACTGGGCGTGCGGGATCCCCGCAACCGCACGGGCCTGATATGACAATCTGCTGACGGCGGTCGGGAATTTCGCCATAGTGCGATCGGCATATCGCCCACGAACGTCTTTGGTCCATGGCTCATCCCCTCGCCGTTGTCGTGCTGGCCGCCGGCGCCGGCACCCGCATGAAATCCGCCCTGCCCAAGGTGCTGCACCCGATCGCCGGCTGGCCGATGATCCGCCATGTGCTGGCGGCGGCCCAGACGCTGCGGCCGGATCGCATCGTCGTCGTCGGACCACCCGGTCGCGACGATGTGGCGCGCGCGGTGGCACCGGTTCCTTGCCTGGTCCAGGACCGTCCCTTGGGCACCGGCCATGCCGTGAAGGCGGCGCTGCCGGCGCTCAAGGGCTTTCGCGGCGATGTCATGGTGATGTTCGGCGATTCGCCGCTGCTGACGGCGGCGAGCCTGCGCCGATTGCTGGCGGCGCGGCGCAAGGTCGCAGGCCGCGGGCGCGATCGTGTGGCGCTGGGCGTTCTGGGCTTCCGCGCTGCCGATCCCACGCCCTACGGCCGGCTGGTGCGCAACGAGGCCGGTGACCTCGATCGCATCGTCGAGGGCAGGGACGCGTCAGCCGACGAGCGCAGGATCGACTTCGTGAATTCGGGAGTTATGGTCATCGACGGCGCGCTGCTGCCGGCGTGGCTGCGGCGCCTGCGCAACGACAACGTCAAGGGCGAGTACTATCTCACCGACCTGGTAGCGATCGCCCGGCGGGCCGGCCGGCGGTGCGTGGCCGTTGAGGGCAGCGAAGCCGAGTTTCGTGGCGTCAACGACAAGACGGATCTGGCCGCTGCCGAGGCCGCAATGCAGGCACGCCTGCGGCAGGCCGCGCTGGATGGCGGCGTGACCATGACCGATCCGGCGACCGTCTGGCTGGCGGCTGACACCCGCTTCGGCCGCGACGTGAGCGTGGGACCGAACACCGTCTTCGGCCCAGGTGTCACGGTCGGCGACGGTGTCACCATTCACGGCTTCTGCCACATCGAGGCCGCGACCATCGGGGCGCATTCCAGTGTCGGCCCGTTCGCGCGTGTGCGATCGGGCACCCGCACCGGCCGCGACGTGCATATCGGCAACTTCATCGAACTGAAGAACACGTCCCTGGGTGACGGTACCAAGGCCAACCATGTCTCGTATCTCGGAGACGGCGATATCGGCGCGCGGGTGAACATCGGCGCCGGCACGATCTTCGTGAATTACGACGGCTTCGGCAAATGGCGCACGGTGGTCGGCGACGATGCCTTTATCGGCTCCAATTCGTCGATGATTGCGCCGGTCCGCGTCGGCCGCGGCGCCAACGTGACGGCCGGCAGCGTGATTACGGCGGATGTCGCCGCCGATGCCGTGGCCTTCGGGCGCGCGCGCCAGGTCGACAAGCCCAAGGCTGCGACGCCGCTGCGGACCAAGCTGAAGGCGCGGGCGAAAACAGCCAAGGATGAGGGCTGGAAGATGCAGGCCCGCGCGCCACGGCGCTGAGCAGGAGAGTCGAAGCATGTGCGGCATCATCGGCATCATCGGCAGGGACGCGGTCACGCCGCGCCTGATCGAGGGTCTGCGCCGGCTTGAATACCGCGGCTACGATTCGGCCGGCGTGGCGACCTTGGTGAACGGCCATATCGATCGCCGCCGCGCCGAGGGCAAGATCGCGAACCTCGATGCGCGGGTTGCGGCCGAGCCGCTGGCCGGCACCACCGGCATCGCCCACACGCGCTGGGCCACGCATGGCGGCGTCAGCGAACGCAACGCGCACCCGATCGCCACCGACCGTGTCGCCATCGTCCACAACGGCATCATCGAGAACTTCCAGGAGCTGAAGGCAGAGCTCGAAGCCCGGGGGCGGCGCTTCGACAGCGACACCGACACCGAGGCGGTGGCGCAGCTGCTGACGTCGTATCTGGAGCGTCAGATGACGCCCGAGGAGGCGATGGGCCGGGCAATGGAGCGGCTGAAGGGCGCCTTCGCCCTGGTCTGTCTGTTCGCCGGCCGGCACGACCTGCTGATCGGCGCGCGGCGCAACTGCCCGCTGGCCATCGGTTACGGTGACGGCGAGATGTATCTCGGCTCCGACGGGCTGGCGCTGGCGCCGTTGACCAAGCGGATCTCCTATCTCGAGGAAGACGACTGGGTCGTCGTGCGGCAGGACGGCGCGCGCGTCTTCAACAACGGCCAGCCGGTCGAGCGCGCGATCACCACCACGGCGCTGTCGGGAGCACTGATCGGCAAGGGCAATCACCGCCATTTCATGCTCAAGGAGATGCACGAGCATCCCGAGGCGGTCAGCACCACCCTGCGCTCGTATCTCGACCCGACCACGCGCGCGGTGACGCCGCCGGTGCTGCCGTTCGACTGGAAGGACGTCTCCCGTCTGACGATCACGGCCTGCGGCACGGCGTTCTACGCCGGCATGGTCGCCAAGTACTGGTTCGAGCAGGTGGCCCGGCTGCCGGTCGAAGCCGACATCGGCTCGGAGTTCCGCTATCGCGAGGCGCCGATGCCGCAGGGCGGCGTCTGCATCGCGATATCGCAGTCGGGCGAGACCGCCGATACGCTGGCCGCGCTGCGTTACGCCAAGAGCCAGGGTCAGTCCATCCTGTCGGTCGTCAACGTGCCCGAGAGCGCGATCGCGCGGGAATCCCACGTCGTCGTGCCGACCCTGGCCGGACCTGAGATCGCCGTGGCGTCGACCAAGGCCTTCACGGCTCAGCTCGTGGTGCTGGCAACCTTGGCCATCGCCGCCGGCCGGGCCCGGGGGACGCTCTCGCGCGAGCGCGAGGCCGAGCTGGTCGCAGCCCTGATCGAAGTACCATCACGCATTGCCGAGGTACTGAACCACGACGACGCCATTGCTGCTGTGGCGCACAGGATCGCCGAAGCGCGCGACGTCCTCTATCTCGGCCGCGGCACGGCCTACCCGATTGCGTTGGAAGGCGCACTGAAGCTGAAGGAGCTCAGCTACATCCACGCCGAGGGCTACCCGGCCGGCGAAATGAAGCACGGGCCGATCGCGCTGATTGCCGAGGACGTGCCCGTCGTGGTGGTGGCACCCACCGATGCGCTGGCCGACAAGATCGCATCGAACCTGGAACAGGCCCACGCCCGTGGCGGCAAGCCCGTGCTGCTGTCCGATGCCGCCGGTGTGGCGCGGCTGGGCAGCAAGGCGTTCGTCAGCCTGACGATGCCGACGGTCGATCCGTTCGTGGCGCCGATCCTCTACGCCGTGCCGGTCCAGCTCATGGCCTACCACGCCGCCGTGGCCAAGGGCACCGACGTCGACCAGCCGCGCAATCTCGCCAAGAGTGTCGTCGTGGAGTAGATGCGGTTCGGCCCTTCCCGAGGGGAAGGGCCGAATGAAGGATCAGCGGTTCGGGCCAGTACCGGGGAGCAGGCCACCGGGCGGCAAGCCGCCAGGGCCCGGCGGCGGCGGCGCGGCCGGCTTGGGGGCCGGGCCGGGCTTGGGCGCCGGTGCCGGTGCCGGCCCTTTCGGGGCGGGCGCCGCAGGGGCCTGCGGACCGCGCTGGCTGACATCCCACTCCTGCTTGCTGATCTTGCCGTCCCCGTTGAGATCGAGGCGTTTGAAGACCGCGGTCAGGAATGTCTGCAGCTCGGCCTGGACGAGGAAGCCGTCCTTGTTGGAGTCCATCTCGCGGAAGCGCGCGGTGAGGATCTGCTTGCGCTGCTCGAAGTTGGGCTGGCCCGGCGGGTTCTCGTTGGGCTGACCGGCGAGCGACAAGTACTCCTGCAGGCTGATCTTGCCGTCCTTGTCGGCGAGCTGCATCAGCCCGACCATGTTGAACTCGATGAATTCCTTCAAGTCGACGAAACCGTCGCCGTTGCCGTCGATCTCCGGGGCCTGGCGGCGGCCTTCATCGCGACGCCGGGCGTCCTCTTCGGACCGCCGGCGGCGCTCTTCGACCTGCTGCATCACCATCCGCAACTCGGCCTCGGTGATCCGGTTGTCGCGGTCGATGTCGAACTCGTTGAAGTTCAGATTGACGAACACCTGGACTTCTTCGCGCGAGAGCTTGGCGTCGCGATTGGTGTCGATCTGGTTGAACTGCCCTTCATAGAAACGACGGCGCTGGTCCGCCGGCGGACCGCCGGGCGTATCCTGCGAAAACGGCGGATCGGCCAGCTTGGTGAACTCTTCCTTGCTGAGCCAGCCATCCTTGTTGGCATCGAGCTGGTCGAACAGCTTCATGCGCACCGTGAGGAATTCCTCGCGGGTCACGGCGCCGTCCTTGTTGATGTCCATCTCGGTGAACCAGTCCGGAAGCGGCGGAGCGGCGTTGATCTGGGGCGGCGCGGAGGGCACGCCCGGCGGCGTGGTCGCCTGCGGGGTGGGGGGTATCCCGGCCGGCGGTTGCGCGGCGGGCGGCGTCTGCGGTGGCGTGGCGGGCGGTGGTGCCGGCTGCGGCGGCGTGGGCTGCTGCGCCAGAACGGACGCGCTGCAAAGACCAACCGCAAGTACAGCCACTGTCACGATCTTGTTCATTGAAGTCTTGTTCATGGGATCTCCCGCTGCCGGCGAGGGGACGGCAGTGCAGCATGCCACGGTGTGGCGCGTCGATATCGACTAGCGAACGCTGGACTGTCAACCCAATGAAGCCGAACTGCGACCAAATCACGGCCTGAAATGTCCTTCCGTGACACGAAAACGCGAGCCGCGTTCGCGGCGAAAGCGTCGGATCGATCCACTCTCACCTATTGAAACCCACAGGCTAATGAGCCAAGGTGCGCGCCACTGAACGGGCGTTAACAAGCCCGCAACCGTCTGGGAGATCACGGATTTTCGCGATGCGGCATGTTTGATGGCATGAAAAAGCCAACATGCAAGCTGCAACGCGGGGACGTGTGTTTGGGCTGGGAGGAGGTAGAGACTGGTGTCCACAGCCATGGCTGCGGCCGCGCCGCGTACGTCCGCGCGACCGCATGATGCTGATCCGCAGCTGAGCGTCCGCGGGGTGTCGGTACGGTTCGGCGGTATCGTCGCGCTCGACGGCATTACTTTCGATGTTTTTCCCGGGCAGATTGCCGGTCTGATCGGGCCTAACGGCGCCGGCAAGACAACGCTGTTCAATTGTCTCAGCCGGCTCTATGTCCCCAACGACGGCGATATCCTGTTCGAAGGCAAGTCGATCCTCGATGCGCCCCGGCATGACATCCCGGTGATCGGTATCGCGCGCACGTTCCAGAACGTGGCGCTGTTCGATCGCATGAGCGTGCTGGACAACGTCAAGGTCGGCTATCACAGCAAGGGTGCCAGCGGTTTTCTTGCCAATGCCCTGCGCCTGCCGTCGGTCAAGGCCGAGGAAGCACGCACCACCGAACGCGCCCGCGAACTGATCGAATTCATGGATCTCGTGCCGTTCGCCGCACTGCCGGCCGGCCCGTTGCCGTTCCCGATCCGCAAGCGGGTCGAATTGGCGCGCGCCTTGGCGGCCGGACCCAAGCTGCTGCTGCTCGACGAGCCGGCGGCCGGTCTCAATCACGACGAGATCGAAGTCCTCAAAGGCCAGATCAAGCGCGTGCGGGACCTTCAGCACGTCACCGTCCTGCTGGTCGAGCACCACATGAGCCTGGTGATGAGCGTATCGGACAAGGTGGTGGCCATCGATTTCGGCCGCAAGATCGCCGACGGAACGCCAGCGGAAGTCCAGCGCGATCCGGAAGTCATCCGCGCCTATCTGGGGACCTCGTCGTAGCATGGCGGCCTTTCTTGAAGTCAGCGGGCTCAAGGCCTTCTATGGCCAGACTCAAGCCCTCTACGACGTCGCCTTTTCCCTGGAACAGGGCGGAATCACCACGCTGCTGGGCGCCAACGGCGCCGGCAAGACGACAACCCTGCGGGCCATCTGCAACATGGTGCGCACCGAGGGACGAGTCGCCTTCGACAATCAGGTGATCACCGGGCGCGCCACCGAATCGATTGTGCGACTGGGCGTGGCGCACGTGCCCGAGGGCCGTGGCACCTTCACCACCCTCACGGTCGAGGAGAACCTGCGCATCGCCGCCTACACACGCGGGCGCAGCGCCGAGGTGAAGCGAGACCTCGACGCGGTGTTCGAGTATTTCCCCCGGCTCCAGGAACGCATCCAGCAGCAGGCGGGCACCCTCTCGGGCGGCGAGCAGCAGATGCTGGCAATCAGTCGGGCGCTGATGCTGCGGCCGCGGCTGATGCTGTTGGACGAGCCGTCCTTCGGCCTGGCACCGCTGATCGTGCAGGAGATTTTCCGGATCCTGCGGCGCATCAACACGGAGTCCAAGGTCAGCATGCTGCTCGTGGAGCAGAACGCGGCGTTGGCCCTTGATCTGGCCGACCACGCCTATGTGCTGGAGACCGGCCGGGTCGTGATGGCCGGTCCATCGGCGGTCGTGAAGAACGACGAGAACATCCGCAAATCCTATCTCGGCTATTGAGGGGTCGGCACCTTGGAACAGCTCATCCAGCAGATCGCCTCGGGCCTGGCCAACGGCGCGATCTATGCCTGTGTCGCGCTCGCCCTGGTGATGATCTTCGTTTCGACGGATCACATCAATTTCGCCCAGGGCGAGATGGCGATGTTCAGCACCTACATCTCCTGGCAGCTCATCCAGTGGGGGCTCGACTACTGGGTCGCGTTCTTCCTCGCCGTCGCGATCTCGTTCGTCGCCGGCGTGCTGATCGAGCGCATCGTGCTGCGCCCACTGCACAATGCGCCGTTATTGTCGATCGTCGTGGTGTTCATCGGCCTGCTGGCCATCTGCAACTCCGTCGCCGGCACGGTGTGGAGCTACCTGATCAAGGAGTATCCGACGCCGTTTCCCAAGGACGTGTTCGGGATGTCCGGCCTGATCGGCGCGCATCAGCTGGGCGTCGTCATCGTCACGCTGGTCGTCCTGACGCTGCTCTACGTGTTCTTCCGCTACACGCCCCTGGGACTGGCGATGCGCGCTGCGGCGCAGAACCCGGTCTCAGCGCGGCTGGCGGGCGTTCGGGTCGACTGGATGCTGGCTCTGGGCTGGGGCTTAGCCGCTGCCGTCGGCGCCGTCGCCGGCATGATGGTGGCCCACATCGTCTATCTCGACCCCAACATGATGGCCGGCATCCTGCTCTATGCCTTCGCCGGCGCGCTGCTGGGCGGCATTTCCAATCCCGGCGGCGCCGTTCTCGGCGGCTTCATCGTCGGCGTGCTGGAAAATCTCGTGGCCTATCTCGGCAATGCCATCGAGAAGGGCCTCGGCGTCTACATCATCGGCAACGGCGAGAAGCTGACGGTGGCGCTGATCATTGTGATCACCGTGCTGACGCTGAAGCCCAGCGGCCTGTTCGGCCGCGTCGTCGTCAAGAGGGTGTGAGCCATGTCCACCGCCAATCCTGCCGACGCCGCAACCGCTTCCGCCGCTGCCGTTCCGGCTTCCCCGGCGGCGCTCGGCGCCGACCGCCGCTGGGTCTGGATCGTTGTGGCCATCGCGGCGCTCCTGCCGCTGCTGCAGTTCGTGATGCCGAATGTCATCTCGGATTACCGCCTGTTCCTGATGAGCACCATGATGATCGCGGCCATCGCGGTGCTCGGCCTCAACCTGCTGACCGGCTTCAACGGTCAGATTTCCTTGGGGCACGGCGCTTTCTACGCCGTCGGCGCCTACACCGCCGCCATCCTGATGGACAAGCTCGACCTGCCGTACTGGACGCTGCTGCCGATCGTGGCGGCCGTCTGCTTCGTCGTCGGCTTCCTGTTCGGCCTGCCGGCGCTGCGGCTGGAAGGTCACTACCTGGCATTGGCGACGTTCGCGCTGGCACTCGCCGTGCCGCAGATGCTGAAATACAAGTGGCTGGAAGGTCTCACGGGCGGCGTGCAGGGCATCGTGCTGCTGAAACCGGAGGCGCCTTTCGGCCTGCCGCTGAGCGAAGACCAGTGGCTCTACTACTATTGCCTGATCGTCACCGTGCTGCTGTTCTGGGGGGCCTGGAACATGCTGCGCGGCCGCAGCGGGCGCGCCATGATGGCGATTCGCGACCATCACATGGCCGCCGACACCATGGGCATCGACACGGCCCGCTACAAGACGGTCACCTTCGGCATCAGCGCCGCCTATACCGGCATCGCCGGCGCGCTGTCGGCCAGCGCCATCGCCTTCGTGGCGCCCGACAGCTTCGGCTTCTTCCTGTCGATCTCGCTGCTGATCGGTCTCGTCGTCGGCGGCGTCGCGTCGCTGCCGGGCTCGATCATCGGCGGCATCTTCACCGTGCTGGTCCAGAATTCGGCGCAGGCACTGTCGAACTTCGTCAAGAACGACATCGGCCTGCCCTATGACCTGTCACCCTATTCGGTCTACGGCATCCTGTTGCTGGTGCTGATGTACGTCATGCCCACCGGCATCGCCGGCGGCGTGGTGTTGGCTTGGCGTCGACTGCGGCGATAGTCCGCGGCGTCGCGAGGGAGGAACGCGCGGTCGGGCTTCCCGCAACCGCCAATAAAATTGGCCGCGCCGGCATGGCGCGCAAATTCCAAGGAGAGAGGCGTGATGTCGGTAACGAGGCGTGGTTTTGTGGGTGGCGCGTCGGCGGCGACGGCGTTGCTGAGCGGCAGCGGCATGGCGCTGGCTCAGAAAGGCAAGTACGACGACGGCGCGACGGACGCCGAGATCAAGGTCGGCCACACGGGCCCGTACAGCGGACCGGCATCGGCCTATGGAGTCATCGGCAAGGCGATCGATGCCTATTTCAAGATGGTCAACGACAAGGGCGGCATCAACGGTCGTAAGGTGAAGTTCGTCACGCTCGATGACGCCTACAGCCCGCCCAAGGCCGTCGAGGCCACGCGCCAATTGGTCGAGCAGGAGAAGATCCTCTGCCTGTTCAACACGCTGGGCACGGCGAACAACACCGCCATCCAGAAATACATGAACCAGAAGAAGGTGCCGCACCTCTTCCTGGCCACCGGCGCATCCAAGTGGGGCAAACCCAAGGACTTTCCATGGACGATGGGCTGGCAGCCCGACTACCACACCGAAGGCGTGATCTTCGCCAAGCATCTGCTGGCCAACGTCAAGGACGCCAAGATCGGCGTGCTGATGCAGAACGATGATTACGGCAAGGACTACTACGAAGGCTTCCGCGAGGGGCTGGGCAAGGATGTCGGCAAGATCGTCAAGCACGTGAGCTACGAGGTCACCGATCCGACCGTCGACTCGCAGATCATCCAGCTCAAGGATTCCGGCGCCAACGCCTTCTTCAACATCGCGACGCCGAAGTTCGCGGCCCAGGCGATCCGCAAGGCGGCCGACATCGGCTGGAAGCCGGTACACTACCTGAACAACGTCTCGGCCTCGGTGGCGGCGGTCATGAAGCCAGCCGGCTTCGACAATGGCCAGGACATCATCACGGCCCAGTATCTGAAGGATCCCACCGACAAGCAGTGGGACAATGCCGAGGACATGAAGGCCTGGCGCGAGTGGATGGCGAAGTACCACCCCAGCGGCAACCCGGGTGATGCCTTCAACATCTACGGCTATGCCGTCGCCGCCACGATGCACAAGACGCTGGAGCAGTGCGGCAATGAGCTGACTCGGGCCAACCTGATGAAGCAGGCCGCCAACCTCAAGAAGGTGGCGATCCCGCTGCTGCTGCCCGGCATCACCGTCAACACCAGCGCGACGGACTACTATCCGATCCAGTCGGTGCGCCTGCAGCGGTTCAAGGGCGAAACCTGGGAACTGTTCGGCGACGTGATGTCGAACGAAAGCGCATAGCCCGCAAAAGAGCATTCGCGATCGAGGAGCGGCCGCCGGCAATCCCGGCGGCCGTTTCTTTTGGCAGAACCGCCTATCGCGGAGCCCACAAAAAGAGTTCACGACTGCGCAGAATCGACGCATCCTTCCAGGTGTACCGGGCGGCAGTCCCGGCCTTCTGGGAGGATCAAGGCATGAGAACAACGAGGCGTGGTTTCGTAGGCGGTGCATCGGCCGCGACAGCGATGCTGGCTGGCGGCGCGGCGTGGGCGCAGAAGGGCAAGTACGACGAAGGCGCCAGCGATACCGAGATCAAGATCGGGCACACCAATCCGTACAGCGGACCGGCGTCCGCCTACGGGGTGATCGGCAAGGCCGAGGAAGCCTACTGGCGGATGGTGAACGACAAGGGCGGCATCAACGGCCGCAAGGTGAAGTTCCTCACCATGGACGACGGCTACAGCCCGCCCAAGACCGTCGAGGTGGTGCGCCAACTGGTCGAACAGGACAAGGTCCTCTGCCTGTTCAACACCCTGGGCACGCCGACCAACACGGCGATCCACAAGTACGTGAACCAGAAGAAGGTGCCGCACCTGTTCGTGGCCACCGGTGCGTCCAAGTGGGGCAAGCCCAAGGAGTTCCCGTGGACGATGGGCTGGCAGCCCGACTACCACACCGAAGGCGTGATCTACGCCAAGCACATGCTGGCCAACATCAAGGACCTGAAGATCGCCGTGCTGATGCAGAACGACGATTACGGCAAGGACTACTACGAGGGATTGCGTGACGGGCTGGGCAAGGATGTCGGCAAGATCATCAAGCACGTCACCTACGAAGTGACCGACCCGACCATCGACTCCCAGGTTATTCAGCTGAAGGACACCGGCGCCAACGCCTTCTTCAACATCACGACGCCGAAGTTCGCGGCCCAGGCGATCCGCAAGGCGGCGGAGATCGGCTGGAAGCCCGCCCACTATCTGAACAACGTGTCCGTTTCGGTGGCATCCGTAATGAAGCCGGCTGGCTTCGAGAATGGCCAGGGGATCATCACCGCCTTCTATCTGAAGGATCCCACCGACAAGCAGTGGGACAATGATGCGGACATGAAGGCCTGGCGCGAGTGGATGGCCAAGTACAATCCCGGCGGCAGCACGGCCGATGCCTCGAATGTGCTCGCCTATGCTGTCTCCTACACGATGCAAAAGACGCTGGAGCAGTGCGGTAACGACCTGACGCGGGCCAACCTGATGAAGCAGGCGGCCAACCTCAAGAAGCTGTCGGTGCCGTTGGTGCTGCCGGGCATCACCATCAACACCAGCCCGACCGACTTCTACCCGATCCAGTCGGTGCGGCTGTCCGTCTTCAAAGGTGAGTCCTGGGAACTGTTCGGCGATCTGATGTCGAACGAAAGCGCCTAGAATTCGTCACGGATTCCAGGCAGCCGCCGTGTCAGACGGCGGCTGCTTTTCTTCTATGACAGGCGGCCAGGAAAAGCTTTCCGGCCGTTTAAAATCGCCGCATCCTTTTCGATGGACTGGGCACAAGTCCCGGCGTGATTGGGAGGAATGACGATATGAAAACGACACGGCGTGGTTTTGTGGGAGGTGCGTCGGCAACGGCAGCGCTGCTGGCTGGTGGCGCGGCGCAGGCGCAGGCGCAGAAGGGCAAATACGACGAGGGCGCCAGCGACACCGAAATCAAGATTGGCCACACCAATCCCTACAGCGGGCCGGCGTCGGCCTACGGTGTCATCGGCAAGGCCGAGGAAGCCTACTGGCGGATGGTGAACGACACAGGTGGCATCAATGGCCGCAAGGTGAAGTTCATCACCTTGGACGACGGCTACAGCCCACCCAAGACCGTCGAGGTCGTGCGTCAGCTCGTCGAGCAGGAGAAGGTGCTGTGCCTGTTCAACCCTCTGGGCACACCGACCAACACGGCGATCCACAAGTACGTGAACCTGAAGAAGATCCCCCATCTCTTTCTGTCGACCGGCGCCTCCAAGTGGGGCAACCCCAAGGAGTTCCCGTGGACGATGGGCTGGCAGCCCGACTATCACACCGAGGGTGTGATCTACGCCAAGCACATCCTGGCCAACGTGAAGGACCCCAAGATCGCCGTGCTGATGCAGAACGACGACTACGGCAAGGACTACTACGAGGGGCTGCGTGCTGGGCTCGGCAAGGACGTCGGCAAGATCGTCAAGCATGCGACGTACGAGGTGACCGATCCGACCGTCGATTCGCAGGTCATCCAGCTCAAGGACTCGGGCGCCAACGCCTTCTTCAACATCACGACGCCGAAGTTCGCGGCGCAGTCCATTCGCAGGGCTGCGGAGATCGGCTGGAAACCGGCGCACTACCTGAACAGCGTGTCCGTCTCGGTGGCGACGGTGATGAAACCGGCTGGCTTCGAAAACAGCCAGAACATCATCACCGCCTCCTACCTGAAGGATCCCACGGACAAGCAGTTCGACAACGATGACGACATGAAGGCGTGGCGCGCGTGGATGGCGAAATACAATCCCGGCGCCAATGTCGCCGACATCAACAATGTATTTGCCTATGCGGTCTCCTACACGATGGGCAAGACGCTGGAGCAATGCGGCAACGAACTGACGCGCGCCAACCTGATGAAGCAGGCGGCGAGCCTCAAGAAGTTGAAAGTGCCGTTGCTGCTGCCGGGCATCACCGTCAACACCAGTCCGACCGACTTCTATCCCATCCAGTCGGTCCGGCTGGCGCAGTTCAAAGGCGAGTCCTGGGAGCTGTTCGGAGAGGTGATGTCGAGCGAAAGCGCGTAGATGCAATTGCGGGTTCAGAACGGTCGCCGCATCCCGCGGTGATCGTCGGGAGGAGAATTGACATGAGAACAACGAGGCGTGGTTTTGTCGGTGGTGTTTCGGCTGCGGCGTTGTTGAGCGGTGGCGCGGCGTATGCCCAGAAAGGCAAGTACGATGTCGGTGCCAATGACACCGAGATCAAGATCGGCAACTGCATACCCTATAGCGGCCCGGCCTCCAGCTACGGCGCCATCGGCAAGGCGATCGATGCCTACTGGAAGGCGGTGAACGACCAGGGCGGCGTCAATGGCCGCAAGGTCCGGTTCATCTCGCTTGACGATGGCTACAGCCCGCCCAAGACCGTGGAACTGGTGCGCCAACTGGTCGAGCAGGAAAAAGTGCTGGCCCTGTTCAACACGCTGGGCACGCCGACCAATACGGCGATCCACAAGTACATGAACCAGAAGAAGGTGCCGCATCTGTTCCTGGCCACTGGCGCTTCGAAGTGGGGCAAGCCCAAGGAGTTCCCGTGGACGATGGGCTGGCAGCCCGACTACCACACCGAAGCGGTGATCTACGGCAAGCACATCGTGGCGACGATCAAGGAACCGAAGATCGGCGTGCTGATGCAGAACGACGATTACGGCAAGGACTACTACGAGGGCTTCCGCGAAGGGCTGGGCAAGGACGTCGGCAGGATCGTCAGGGCGGTAACCTTCGAGGTGACCGATCCAACAGTCGATTCGCAGATCATCCAGCTCAAGGACTCCGGCGCCGACGTCTTCTTCAATATCACGTCGCCGAAGGCTGCGGCGCAGGCGATCCGCAAGGCCGCCGATATCGGCTGGAAACCGGTACAGTACCTCAACAACGTCTCGGTCTCGGTGGCCTCGGTGATGAAGCCGGCCGGCTTCGAGGCCAGCCAGGGCATCATCACGGCGGCCTACATGAAGGATCCGACCGACAAGCAGTGGGACGATGCCCCCGACATGAAGACGTGGCGCGACTGGATGGCCAAGTATCTTCCCGGTGCCAATCTCGCCGACAACAACAACGTTTACGGGTATGCGGTCTCGTCGACCCTGCACAAGGTTCTGGAGCAGTGCGGCAACGACCTCACGCGCGACAACGTCATCAAGCAGGCCGGCAATCTCAAGAAGGTGGCCATTCCGCTCTTGTTGCCGGGTATTACCGTCAACACCAGTCCGACCGACTTCTACCCCATCCAGTCGGTGCGCCTGCAACGCTTCAAGGGCGAGACCTGGGAGCTGTTCGGCGACGTCATGTCCAACGAGAGCGCCTAGCCTGATCCGAATACAACCAAAAGGAGGTCGTCAGAACGGACCTGGCGACCTCCGCCGCCGGCGCAACGATGCGGCGTATCTGGATGGTTTTTGGCTATCGCATTCCGGAATTCCGCTTTCCGACATGCGTGAATAGCAGCATCCTTCCCGTGTACCGGGCGGAAGTCCCGGCGTTTACGGGAGGTCTTCAACCATGAGCACAACGAGACGTGGTTTCGTGGGAGGCGTGTCTGCTGCAACTGTATTGCTTGCCGGTGGCGCCGTACGGGCACAGAAGGGCAAGTACGACGACGGTGCCAGCGATACCGAGATCAAGATCGGCCACACCAATCCGTACAGCGGGCCGGCATCGTCTTATGGCGTGATCGGCAAGGCGATCGACGGATACTGGCGCATGGTCAACGACCAGGGCGGTATCAACGGGCGCAAGGTGAGATTCATCACCTTGGACGACGGCTACAGTCCACCCAAGACCGTCGAGGTGGTGCGTCAGCTCGTCGAGCAGGAGAAGGTGCTGTGCACCTTCAATACCCTGGGAACGCCCACCAACACGGCGATCCACAAGTACATGAACCTCAAGAAGGTGCCGCACCTGTTCGTCGCGACGGGCGCCTCGAAGTGGGGCAAGCCCAAGGAGTTCCCGTGGACCATGGGATTCCAGCCCGACTACCACACCGAAGGCGTGATCTACGCCAAGCACATCCTGGCCAACGTGAAGGATCCGAAGATCGCCGTGCTGATGCAGAACGACGACTACGGCAAGGACTACTATGACGGCTTCCGCGAGGGGCTGGGCAAGGACGTCGGCAAGATCGTCAAGCACGTGACGTACGAGGTGACCGATCCGACGGTCGACTCGCAGGTCATCCAGCTCAAGGACGCCGGCACCAACGTCTTCTTCAACATCGCCATCCCCAAGTTTGCCGCCCAGGCGATGCGCAAGGCGGCGGAGATCGGCTGGAGGCCGGTCCAGTACTTGAACAACGTGTCCGGCCAGGTGTCGACGACGATGAAGCCCGCCGGGTTCGAGAACGTGCAGGGCGTCATCACGGCCGCGTACCTCAAGGATCCCACCGACAAGCAGTGGGATGACGATGCCGACATGAAGATGTGGCGGGAATGGATGGCCAAGTACAATCCCGGCGGCAACGTCCAGGACGTGAACTACGTCTATGCCTTTGCTGTCTCGTTCACCATGCACGAGACGCTGAAGAAGTGCGGCAATGAGCTCACGCGCGAAAACCTGATGCGGCAGGCCGCCAACCATCAGAAGCTCAAACTGCCGTTGCTGCTGCCTGGCATCTCCGTCAGCACCAGCCCGACCGACTTCTATCCCATTCAGGCCGTGCGCCTGCAGCGCTTCAAGGGCGAGACCTGGGAGCTGTTCGGCGACGTTCTGGCGGCCGAAAGCGCCTGATCGTTCGTTTCGACACCGGGGAGCGCGGACGTGATGTGCCGCGCTCCCGGCATTCGCCCTGCGAAAGCCATGTCTTGGTTGTTACTTCGCGCCGATGCAAGCTTCCGGCAGTCGTATCGATGGCTGCCGCTCAGGGAGGACAGACGTGGCGAGGATCACCCGCAGGACTGTGGTTGCCGGCGCATCGGCGCTGGCGTTGGCGCCGCGCATGGCGAGCGCCCAGAAGAAATACGATTCCGGCGCGTCCGACACCGAGATCAAGCTCGGCCACACCAATCCCTATAGCGGTCCGCTCTCGGCCTATGGCGCCATTGGCCAGGCGATCAAGGCCTACTGGGCCATGGTCAATGCCGAGGGCGGCATCAACGGCCGCAAGGTGAACTTCCTCACCTACGACGACGGCTATTCGACACCCAAGACGGTGGAGCTGGTGCGCAAGCTGGTCGAGGAGGATCAGGTCCTGGCGATCTTCCAGCTGCTGGGCACGCCGACCAACACGGCGGTCCACAAGTACATGAACGCCAAGAAGGTGCCGCAGCTCTTCGTTGCCACCGGCGCTTCGAAGTGGGGCGACCCCAAGAACTTCCCGTGGACGATGGGCTGGCAGCCCGACTACGCCACCGAGGCCGGCATCTACGCCAAGCACATCCTGGCCACGGTGAAGAATCCGAAGATCGCCATCCTGTGGCAGAACGACGATTCGGGGAAGGACTACGTCGCCGGCTTCATGAAGGGCCTGGGCAAGGAGAACGAGAAGCTGGTCGTGGCTTCGGTCAGCTACGAAGTCACCGATCCGACGGTCGACTCGCAGGTCATTCAGCTCAAGAACTCCGGCGCCAACGTCTTCTTCAACGACGCCGCGCCCAAGGCCGCCGCACAGGCCATTCGCAAGGCGGCCGAACTGGGCTGGAAGCCCGAGGCGTTCTATCTCGCCAACGTCTCGGCGTCGGTGACGTCGGTGCTGAAGCCCGCCGGCTACGACAACAGCCAGGGCATCATCACGGCCGCCTACCTGAAGGACCCGTCGGACAAGCAGTGGGAGACCGCGCCCGACTTCGTCCAGTGGAAGGCCTGGATGGCGAAGTACAATCCCGGCGCCAACCTCGCCGATGCCTTCAATGTCTATGCCTACGCCGTCTCGGCCACCATGCGCGAGGTGCTCAAGCGCTGCGGCAACGAACTGACGCGCGCCAACGTCATGAAACAGGCGGCCAGCATGCGCGACCTCGAGGTGCCGCTGTTGCTGCCGGGCATCAAGATCAATACCAGCGCGACCGACTTCTATCCGATCCAGTCGGTGCGTCTGCAACGCTTCCAGGGCGAGACCTGGGAGTTGTTCGGCGACGTGCTCACGAACGAAAGCGAGTAACCGGACAGCACCCGGCAGAAAAGTCCAACGCGGCTGCCCGGAGACCCTCGGACAGCCGCGTTGGTGGAGACGCGGGGCTAACGGGCAGTGGGGTTACGCCGGTCGCCGCGCGTCGCCTGCGCCATCTTGCATTCACCGAAGGCCAGCTTGCCGTCCTTGTTGGCATCGCAGCGGTCGAAGCGGGTATCGTCGCCGGCGAGCCACTCGGCGCGACTGACCACGCCGTCCTTGTCACTGTCGAGGCGCTGCAGCAAGCGGTCGGCGCGGGTGCGGCGGCTGTCGGTGGCCGGCTTGGTGGCATCGGTTGCGTTGATACCGCCATCCTGACTCTTCGGCGGCTGGCGGCGGGCGCGTTGCGATCCCATCAGTTCGTCGACCGTCAGGCGGCCATCCTTGTTGACGTCGAGGCGGGCGAAGATCGCTTCGCGGGCGACGTGTGATTCGTCGCGATCGACGAAACCGTCCTTGTTGGCGTCCAGGCGGTCAAAAGCGGCGCGCTGCTGCGTGGTGCGATCCGGCTTGGCTGCCGGCTTGGTCGTGTCCTGGGCCAGCGCCGGTGTCAGCGTCAGCGATGTGGCGGCCAGCAGAACGGCGATGAGCGAACGTGTGCGGGACATGTCAGGAGTCTCCCTGAGGCCGATGGGCGGCCCGTTGTGGTGAGGTACGCGGACTGGCGGCACGGTATCCCCCGGGCTTCACGTTTTTCTTTTCGTGCCGATATGGTTATCTACGGACAAGGTCATGAGACGCCGCGAATCAGGCGATATTGCGGCATAGTTATGCAACTTATAGGAGTAGCCCATGGCGGGCTTTGACTACGATCTCTTTGTCATCGGCGCCGGTTCGGGCGGCGTGCGGGCCAGCCGTATTGCGGCCGGTCACGGCGCGCGCGTCGGGATCTGCGAGGATGACCTCGTGGGCGGTACCTGCGTGATCCGAGGCTGCGTGCCCAAGAAGCTGCTGGTCTACGGCTCACACGTGTCGGAGGACATCGAGGATGCCGCCGCCTATGGCTGGACGATCGCGCATCCCAGTTTCAACTGGGCCACCCTGCGCGACAATGTGCAGAAAGAGGTCATGCGCCTGAACGGCGTCTACAAGAACCTGCTGAAGGGCGCCAAGGTCGACCTGGTGGTCGGCCGTGGGCGCCTGATGGACGCGCACACGATTGCGGTCGGCGAGCGCACGGTGACCGCCGACAAGATCCTGCTGGCAACCGGCGCGCGGCCCTGGCGGCCGGATATCGAGGGGGCCGACCTCGCCATCGTTTCCGACGATGCATTCCACCTACAAGAACTACCTAAGCGTGTGGTCATCGTGGGTGGCGGCTACATCGCCGTCGAGTTCGCCGGCATCTTCAACGGGCTGGGGGCCGACGTCACGATGGTGGTCCGGCGCGAGCGCGTGCTGCGGGGTTTCGACGAGGAATGCCGCCAGGCGGTGCAGGACGGCATGATCGCCAAGGGCGTGGCCTTCCGCACCGGCGCACAGATCACACGCCTGCAACGCGGCGGGAACGCGATCACGGCGACCTTCGCCGACGGCACATCGATCGACGCCGATGTGGTGATGTACGCCACGGGCCGCCATCCCAACACGGCCGGCCTGGGCCTCGAGAAGGTCGGCGTGCATCTCGACAAGGCCGGCGCCGTGGCGGTCGACGAATGGTCGCGCACCACGGTGGACAACATCTATGCCGTCGGCGATGTCACCAACCGCCTGAACCTGACGCCGGTGGCGATCCTGGAAGGGCATTGCTTCGCCGATACGGTGTTCGGCAATCGCCCGCGCAAGCCCGACCATCGCGATGTGCCGTCGGCCGTCTTCTCGCAGCCGCAGCTGGCGACCGTCGGCCTCGGCGAGGAGCAGGCGCGCCAGGTGTATGGCGACGTGCACGTCTACGACGCGCGCTTCCGGCCGATGAAGTACACCTTGTCGGGCCGCGAGCAGCGCACGTTCATGAAGCTGGTGGTCGATGCCGCTTCCGATCGCGTGGTGGGCGTGCACATGGTGGGCGACGATGCCGCCGAACTGATCCAGGGCATCGCGATCGCCGTGAAGGCGGGCGCCACCAAGGCGATCTTCGATGCCACGGTGGGCATCCACCCGACGGCCGGCGAGGAGTTCGTCACTATGCGCACGCGCCGTCCCGATCCAGCGCCGACAGCGAAAGCAGCGGAGTAGGAGTCTTCGCCCTCTCCCGCGCGCAAGCGGGAGAGGGTTCACCGCAACGGGAGAACGCCATGGCCTTCGATGCGACGGCAGTCGTGGAGGAATTCTGGCAGGCGAGGACTCGGCGCGAGTATTTTCCGCGCGCCTGGTTCGACCGGCTGACGCTGGGCGAAGCCTATCAGGTCCAGCTCGGGCTGATCGACCGGCGCGTTGCCGCCGGCGAAAGCCACATCGGCTGGAAGGTCGGCCTGACTGCCAAGCCGATCCAGGAGCAGTTCGGCTTTCACGAACCGGTGTTCGGCTGCATCCTCGAGAGCGTTCCCAGCGGCACTACGCTGCGGTCCGCCGACCTGATCGCGCCAGGCTTCGAGAGCGAGCTGTGCATGAGGATGGGACAAGGCCTGCCGGGCACCGTCACGATGGCGCAGGCGCGTGCTGCCGTCGCCGGTGTGCATCCTGCGCTGGAGATCATCGAGACGCGCGGCGACCTCAGCGCCCAGATCGCGTTGGCGATGGCCGACAACGCGCAGCAGAAAACCGTCGTGCTCGGCGAGCCCGTGCCGCTGGCCGACAATCGGCTCGATGAGATCGTCTGCCGCGTCGAGCAGAACGGCAAGACGGTGGCCGAGGGCACTGGTGCCGCCGTGCTGGGCGACCCCCTGAACTCGGTCGTATGGCTGGCCGGCAAGCTGGCACAGTTCGGCCGTGCCATCCGCGCCGGCGACATCATCATGGCCGGTTCGTTCGTGCGGCAGTTCCCGCTGGCAGCCGGTGATGCGGTCCGCGTGGCTTTTGCCGGGGTCGGGAACGTCGAGGTGCGCGTCGCGTAGAGATCTCCCTTCTCCCCGCGCAGGCGGGGAGAAGGTGGACGCCGCGCCGCGGCGGCCGGATGAGGGGCTTCGGCGGCATCGCGACAAGACGGGATTTTGCTGGCCTCAACGCGGTCTGCATCGGGACCGCAAAGCCCCTCATCCGCCTCAGGTACTTTGACGCGAAGCGTCGAAGTACCTGAACGGGCACCTTCTCTCCGCCTGCGCGGGGAGAAGGGATTTTGCGGGAGAGGGGGCCATCACCATGCCACCGGATACTGCGCGAAGCCGCGGAAGCGGGCGCGGCCGCCGCGGACGAAATCGCCGTCGCGGCGATAGGCCGGGAAGCGCCGGATGAACCGGTCGAGCGCGATGGTGCCTTCCAGGCGTGCCAGCGTCGCGCCCAGGCACATATGGACGCCGGAACCGAAGGCGACATGGCGATTGGGCGTGCGCCCGGCGTCGAAGCGGTCGGGCTCGGCAAATTCGGCCGGATCGCGGTTGGCGGCGCCGATGCCGATATGGACGTAGGTGCCGGCGGCCAGTGTCTCGCCGCCGATCACGGTGTCCGTCGTCAGCCGGCGGTTGCCGAGCTGGTTGGAGCTTTCGAAGCGCAGCCCTTCCTCGACGGCGGTGCGGATCAGCGTCGGATCGTCTTTCAGCCGCGCCAGCTGATCGGGGAAGCGCAACAGCGCATCGAGCGTGTTGCCGATCAGGTTGGTCGTCGTCTCGTGCCCGGCGTTCAGCAGGAAGATGCAGTTCTGCACCAGTTCTTCGTGCGTCAGGCGCTCGCCGTCGACCTCGCCGTGGATCAGGGTGCCCAGCACATCGTTGTCGTCGGCCGGCCGCTTGCGCCGTTCGGCGATGAGGTCATCCAGGTAGGCAGAGAACTCGGCCACGGCAGCGTCGCCGATCTTCTGTTTCTCGGCCGAGATCACCGGCTCGAGCGCGCCCAGGATGGCCAGCGAATAACGGCGGAACGGGTCGCGCTCGGCCCGCGGCACGCCCAGCATGTCGCAGATCACCTCGACCGGCAGGGCGAAGCCGAAATCCTCGATCACGTCCATGCGGCCGGCATCGGCGGCCTGGTCCAGCAGGTGATCGACGATCGCCACGACACGCGGCTCCAGCGCCTTCAGCGCCCGCGGCGTGAAGGCGGCGGCCAGCAGCTTGCGCACGCGCGTGTGCAGCGGCGGGTCGTTGAACACCAGGCTGGTGGTGTGGTGCCGATAGAGCGGCGAGCCGACGCCGAACTTCGGTCCGAACTCGGCCTTCTTGTCCGAGCTCATGCGCGCATCGCGATAGCAGAGCTGGATGTCGGTGTAGCGGCTGAGGAACACGCTGCCGTCCGGCAACCGCTTGACCGGCGCGAAGCGGCGCAGCGCGTGGTAGCGCGGGAAGGGATCGTCGAGGAAGTCACGCGTCAGGTTCGCCAGGTCGAACGATTGGGCGAAGGCACGCGCCTCGTCGTCGGGTAGTTCGATGACGCCGGGAGCTGTTGTGACCGTCATGGGCTGAACCGCGTTATCCCTGGGAGCGCGGGCCTCTGGCCCGCTCATGTCCTGGCGCTTCGCGCCCATGCGGGCGGGACGCCCGCGCTCCCAGGTCAGAACTGTTCCTCGGCCAGCGCGAACACCGTGCGGCCGGCGCTTTTCAGCGGGCCGAGCTGGGCCAGCGCCGGCGGCAGGATCACCTCGGCATAGAAGCGCGCCGTGACGATCTTGGCCTCGTTGAAGGCCGGATCACCGGCGCGGCCGGCGAGGTGGCGGTGCGCCACCAGCGCGCCCTTGGCCAGCAGCCAGCCGCCCAGCGCCGTGCCCGCCAGGCGCAGGAACGGGACCGAGCCGGCCAGCGCGGCGCCCAGGTCCGCCTTGCCGGTTTCCGCCACCCAGGCCGTGGCCTCGTCGAGCGCATCGGCGGCCGTGCCGACTGCGTCCGCCAGGACCGCCATGTCATCGCCGGTGACCGTCGACAGCTCGGTGGCCAACCCACGCATCTCGGCGGTCAGGCCGCGCATCGCCTCGCCGCCGTCCTTGGCGACCTTGCGGCCGACCAGGTCGCGGGCCTGGATGCCGTTGGTGCCTTCGTAGATCGGCAGGATGCGGGCATCGCGCAGATGCTGCGCGGCGCCGGTCTCCTCGATGAAGCCCATGCCGCCATGCACCTGCACGCCCAGCGATGCGATCTCGTTACCCAGGTCGGTGAACCAGGCCTTGACGATCGGGATCAGCAGATCGACGCGATCCTGCGCCTGGCGCCGGGTGGCGTCATCGGCATGCTTCAACGCGCAATCGATACCGGCGGCGGTGTAATAGCCCAGGCCGCGCATGGCCTCGATCTGGCTGCGCATCGTCATCAGCATGCGCCGGATGTCGGCGTGGCGCACGATCGCCACCGGCTTGGGGTCGGGCCTGGTGTCGTCTTTCGACTGCACGCGGGTCTTTGCATAGGCGACGGCCTGCTGATAGGCGCGCTCGGCGATGGCCAGGCCCTGCACGCCCACCGCCAGCCGCGCGTTGTTCATCATGGTGAACATGTAGGAGAGGCCGCGGCCTTCCTCGCCGATGCGATAGCCGATGGCGCCGCCATCGTCGCCAAACGACATCACGCAGGTCGGGCTGGCATGGATGCCAAGCTTGTGCTCGACCGACACGCAGCGCACGTCGTTGCGCTTGCCGGGCGTACCGTCGGCGTTGGGCAGGAACTTGGGCACGATGAACAGCGAGATGCCGCGCACGCCCGGCGGCGCGTCGGGCGTGCGCGCCAGCACCAGGTGCACGATGTTCTCGGCCATGTCGTGCTCGCCGTAGGTGATGAAGATCTTCTGGCCGGAGACCAGGTAGTGATCACCCTGCGGTATGGCGCGGCTGCGCAGTTGCGCCAGGTCGGAGCCGGCCTGCGGTTCGGTGAGGTTCATCGTGCCGGTCCAGGCGCCGGACACCATCTTGGGCAGGTAGGTCGCCTTCTGCTCGGCCGAGCCGTGATGGTGGATGGCGTCGATGGCGCCCTGGTTCAGCAGCAGCACCAGCCCGAAGCCCATGTTGGCCGACTGCCACATCTCCTGCACGGCGGTGGCCAGCAACCACGGCATGCCCTGGCCGCCGTACTCGGGATCGAACGGCAGCGAGTTCCAGCCACCGTCGATGAACTGCTGGTAGACGCCGGCGAACCCCTCGGGCGTGCGCACCACGCCGTTCTCCAGCTTGACGCCTTTCTGGTCGCCGATGCGGTTGAGCGGTGCCAGCGCGTTGCCCGACAGCTTGCCGGCCTCCTCCAGCACCGCGTCGATCATGTCCTCGGTCGCGTTCTCGTAGCCGGGCAGCCCGGCGACCGCCGCCTGGCCGGCGATCTCGCGCAGGGTGAAGCGGATGTCGGCGAGCGGTGCGGTGTAGGTCATTGCGGACGCCTCGGCTGCTTGGTGATCTTTCGCGCACCATAGGTGCGGCCGGGCAGGTCGGCAATGTTTCCTGACCATGGCGCAGGCCGGGTGACTCGCGATAAAATGCGGTCATGAGCGAGCATATTCTGCTGACCATCGACGGCCCCCGGGCCACCATCACCCTCAACAACCCGGCGGTGCACAACCGGCTGGCGCCGGCCGACATCAAGGCCTTCATCGGTCATCTCGATACGATCGAGAAGGCGACCGATGTCCGCCTGCTGGTCGTCACCGGTGCCGGTGAAAAAACGTTCTGTGCCGGCTTCGACCTGGGCTCGCTGAAGCCCGGCGCCGCCTCGGGCAACGAGGACGGCGGCGATGGCCGGCGCTACGGCTTCGAGGTGCTGTGCGACCGCCTGGAGGCCAGCCGCGTGCCCACCATCGGGGCGCTCAACGGCAGCGTCTATGGCGGCGGCACCGACCTGGCGCTGGCCTGTGATTTCCGCGTCGGCATCCGCGGCATGCGCGCCTTCCTGCCGGCGGGCCGGCTGGGCCTGCACTACTATCCCAGCGGGCTGCGGCGTTTCACCGAGCGGCTCGGCCCCGGCATCGCCAAGCGCTTCCTGCTGCTGGCCGAGGAGTTCGATGACGCCGAACTGCATCGCATCGGCTACCTCGACTGGCTGGTCGATCGCGCCGCGTTCGCCGCCAAGGTCGACGGACTGGCCGGTACCCTGGGCGGCCTGGCGCCGCTGTCGCTCACCGGCATGAAGGCGTCGATCAACGACATCGCCTGCGCCGTGTTCGACGAGGATGTGATCCGCCAGCGCATCCGCACCTGCGCGATGTCCGACGACCTCGTCGAAGGGATCGCCGCCGTGAACGACAAGCGCAAGCCGGTCTTCCGGGGGCGCTGACCCATGTCCCTGCGCCGCCGCGCTGTGCTGGCGGGAGGGGTTGGACTGGCGGTTTCGCTGGCATCCCATCCACTGGCGGCGCGGCAGCTGTCGTTCCAGCGCCAGCGTTACGCCGGGCAAAGCCAGTATCGCGTACGCTGGCTCGATCATGAGCAGCGCGAGCGCGATATCAGTTTTGCGCTGGCGGCAGCCGAGATCGACCAGGCCGCGCGATTGTTCCGCGAGTTCTCGCTTGAAGGGTTGCGCGACTACATCGAGTCCGCGATCCGGCTGACCGCCGCCGGGTGGCCGGAGGTGAAACTCGAGATCGAGCGGCGGTCGATGACCGTCGACACGGCCGGCATCGCCTACCGCCTGAACGGCCCGCAGCACCTGCTGGCCGATGCCAACCGGCAGGTCAGGCAGACGATCGAGCAGAACCGGGCGCGCTACACCGAGGCCTATCTGCGCCGCGTCGATGGCAACACCATCTCGGTCGACTACGTCGCGGCGGCGCGTCGCTACGCGCGCGCGCTGTGGCCGCTGGCCCAGGCCTTGCTGGCGATCGCCGGCAATGCCGACGAGCGGGCCCGCGTTGCGCTCGCCCTGTCGTTCTTCCAGGCCATTCCCTACGACGAACTGACCGACCGCGTGCGCAACGGCGGTTACGACTTTGCGCCGCCGCCGACGTTGCTGGATCTCAATCGCGGCGACTGCGACAGCAAGGCGGTGGCGCTGGCCTGCGTGCTGCGGGCCGTGGCCCCCCATCGCCGCAGCGCCATGGCGACCATGCCCGGACACGCGATCCTGGGCGTCGACGTGCCGTGGCGCGAAGGCGATGCCTGGGTGCGCCGCGATGGCCGCGTGTTCATTGCTCTCGAGGCGGCCGGGCCGGCCATGGCGCCGGTCGGCCGCGTCGCCCCGCAAACGGCACGCTTCCTGGACGCCCAGAACTTCTCGGTCTGGCCGCTCAGCGCCTAGTACCCGCTATCGCTCGAGTCATCCCGGGCGTGGCGAGGGATCTTTTGATGCAGGCGCACCCGCACATCACTTGCGGAAGATCCCTGGCTGCGCTCGGAGGATGTGATCTTTATCGCTTCGCGCTGTCATTCCGAGCGTAGCGAGGAATCTTTTGGCAATTTCTGGGCCCGCTCACGGCCGGAAAAGATCCCTCGCTGCGCTCGGGATGACAGCGTGGGCCCATAAAATCACAGGCTGTCGGGATGACACGAGCGATTCCGAGTACGAGGCCCGTGGGCCACATCTATATTGCTTGTGAGTTGTCACTCATTTTGTCATAATCCAGGTTCGCTCGCGGCAGCCGGCATGACGGCACAGGAGCCGCCCTTGGACGAAACGCGTACGAGTCCACCCCGGTCCGGCGACATTGTCAGCGGCGATGACTTCGTGTCGTTGCCGGCCGGCTACCCGTTGGCGCGGTACCAGCTGATCGAGACCCTGGGGCAGGGCACGTTCGGCATCACCTATCGCGCCCACGACGCACAGCTCGATCGCGCCGTTGCGGTGAAGGAGTATCTGCCGGCGTCGCTGGCGGTACGTCACGGCGGTACCCAGGTCCTGCCGCGCTCGACCCGCCTGGCCGACGACTTCCGCTGGGGCCGCGAACGCTTCCTGGCCGAGGCGCAGACCCTGGCGCGCTTCGAGAACGCGCCCGCCATTGTGCGGGTCTATGATTTTCTGGAAGCCAACGGCACCGCCTACATGGTGATGGAGCTGCTGCGCGGCGAGACGCTGGAGGCGCGTCTCAAGCGCGACGGGCGACTGGCACCGGAAGTGATCGAGTCACTGCTGAAGCCGTTGCTGGAGGGCCTGGAGCGCGTGCACGGGGTCGGCATCCTGCATCGCGACATCAAGCCCTCGAACATCACGCTCGATGACGAGGGGCGTCCCACGTTGCTCGATTTCGGTGCCGCCCGTGCCGCCGTCGCCGGGCGGACGCAGGCCATGACCGCGGTCTACACGCCGGGTTACGCCGCCGCCGAGCAGTTCACCTCGACGACACAGGGTCCCTATACGGATATCTATGGGCTGGCGGCGACTCTCTATCAGTGCGTGACCGGCAGCATGCCGCCGACCGCCATGGAGCGGTTGCTGGACGATCGGCTGGTGCCGGCGTCGCGCGCCGTTGCCGGTCGTTACCCGGCGCGGCTGCTGGCCGGCATTGATGCCGGATTGGCGCTGAAGGCACAGGATCGGCCGGCCACCATCGCCGCCTGGCGCCCGATGCTGCTGGGTGGTCCACCGACGAAAGCCGCGCCGCTGTTGCCGGCGGCAGCGCCGGCAGCCGCCGACGACGACTCCAAGACGCGCGTGTCACGCGCCGATGCACGACAGCCCGGTTCTCGGCGCTGGGCGATTGCCGCCGCGGTGTTGCTGCTCGTCGCCGGCGTTGCGGGCGGCGGCTATGTCTATGTCCGCGACGCGCAGGAGCGCGCCGAGGTCGAGCGCCTGGCCGCCGAAGCGCGGCAGCGCGAACTGGAGGCGCAGCGCCAGGCGGAGGCGGCCCGTCGGCAGGCCGAGGAACAGGCCCGCCGTGAGGCCGAAGAGCAAACACGCCGCCAGGCCGAAGAACAGGCTCGTCGTGATGCCGAGGCGCAGGCGCGCCGCGCCGCCGAGCAGGCCGAAGCGCAGCGTCGCGCCGAAGAGGAGGCAAGGCGTCAGGCTCAACTGGAGCAGGAAACAGCGCAGCGGCAGCAGGAAGAGGCCCGCCGCCAGGCGGCCGAGGCGGCGCGACAGCAGCAGGCGGAGGAGGCGCGGCGCCGCGCCGCCGAAGAAGCCCGCCGCAATGCCGATGCCGATGCGCGGCGGCAGCAGGACGAGGAGGCCCGTCGGCGGGCAGCCGATGAGGCACGGCGCAAGACCGATGCCGATGCGCGTCGACAACAGGACGAGGAGGCGCGTCGTCGGGCGGCCGATGAAGCGCGGCGCAAGAGCGAGGCTGATGCCCGCCGGCAGCAGGAAGAAGCGGCGCGGCGGACACCGGGTGGCGTCGATGGGACGTGGAGCGGCGTGGTCGAGTGCTATCCCGGCGGACCCAAGGGAGCGGCGAGCATCCCGGTGGCGGCCGGACAGGGGCGTGCCACGGTCCAGGGCATGAGGATTGCGCTGCGCATCAGCGAGGGTTCGGTGGTGGCCGATCTCGAATGGATCGGCCAGGAAGGGCGGGAATGGGTCGCGTCGCTGCGGGGACGTCCGGCCGGCGATTCCCTGGCCGTCACCGGTACGGCGCGGACCTTGGGTGGCCGCCAGGAGACGGTTCGGCCCCAGTGCACGCTGAACCTGCGCCGGCAATAGGGTTTATCCCTGTCTGGCAAGGACCCCGCCGCCTGTGCGATATCGGCACAGGTGATTTTGGCGGTGACACATCTGGCGGGACATGGTGCGAGCTTGCGAACCAACACGGAGGCCGACTGCGGCGCTGATCGTCACGGCTGATCGGCGGCCAGCCACGGCCATGCTGTGGCGTGCCGCGCGGTTGGCGGTGCTGAGCCTCGCCCTGACGGCCGCGGCATCCGCTGCGCATGCACAGCAGAGCGCCTTCGCGCAGCGTCCCATCGGCAGCGATGTTCAGTTTTCCTACACCTTCAAGGACGCCGAGGGCGCCGCTCACAACCTCGCCTTCCAGCTGCCATCCATCGACATCGAAGCCGCGATGGTGCTGTTCCGGGACTATTTGATCCCGCTGCTCTATGGTCATGTCGAGGCGGCGCTGGCGCGCGAGGCCAAGCGGGCCGGCGTCGTCCTGGAGGCCAAGAGGGTCGGTGACGGCATGTCCTTCCTGATCCATGCCGACAGCGCCGCCAAGCGCGATGCGTTCAATGCCCGCATGGACGACATCATCGAAAGTGCGCGACAGGAGTGGCTGCGCAAGCATGCGCGGCGTGCCGTCGGTCCCGCCATCCACATGGATTATCCGGAAGCGACCCGGCGCAATACATCCGGCCTGCGGCCCGTGGCCAAGGCGTTGGCGGCGCAGACCGCAGGGGTGGACGAGCGGGCCCGCCTGGCGCGGGCGCTGAACTTCATCCAGTCGATCCCCTACGACGACCTGACCAGCCCGGCGACGACGGGGGGTATCGAATACGCGCCGCCGCCGGCGATGTTCAAGCTCAACCGCGGCGACTGCGACAGCAAGGTGGTGGCGCTGGCGGCGATCCTGCGGACCCTGACGCCGGACCGGCGGCTGCTGTTCGTCACCCTGCCGCAGCATGTTGCCCTGGCGGTCGACCTGCCGCCCCGTGAGGGCGATGCGGTGATCGCCCAGGGCGGCCGGAACTGGCTCCTGCTGGAGCCCACCGGACCCGCCGTCGTGGCGCCGGGGCAGGTGGCGCCGACCACGGCGTGGTATATCGATCGTCCGAATGAGATCACGTTTTTCGAGATGAAGGAGCGATAACGCGATGGACCGGCGCCTGGCCGCCATCCTGCATGCTGACGTGGTCGGCTACAGCCGTCTCATGGAGGGCGCGGAGACCCGCACCTTCCGCGAGCTGAAGATCCTGTTCGACAATGTCTGGCTGCCGGCGCTGGGCCGTCATGCCGGACGCCTGGTGAACACGGCCGGCGATGCCATGCTGGTGGAGTTCGGCAGCGCCGTGGCCGCCGTGCGGTGCGCCATGGAGCTGCAGGTCGTGATGGCGCAGCGCAATGCCGGCCGGCCGCCGGACCGCCATGTCCTGCTGCGGATCGGCCTCAACCTGGGCGAGGTCATCGTCGACGGCGACAATATTTTCGGCGACGAGGTAAACGTGGCGGCCCGCATCCAGGCGCTGGCCGAGCCCGGCACCGTCATCGTCTCTACCCGCGTGCGCGACGCGGTCGAGGGCAAGATTGGCTTCGGTTTCGTCGATCTGGGTGACCAGCAGGTCAAGAACATCACACGCGCGGTGCGCATCCACCGCGTGCTCGCGGCCGAACGCGGTGCCGATGCCGCCACCTCGATGCCGGCACAGCGGCCGCCGGCGGAGCCGTCGTCGCGCACCGCCTCGCCGCTGTTCGCGACCGAACAATCCGCGCCGCCGGCGTCGGCCCCGCCGCCGCAGCCGCTCTTTCAGCCCGTGCCGCCGGTGCCCTATGCGCCCGCACCGCCGGTCCCGATGGCGGGCCCTGCCGTCAGCCCGTCGTTCCAGCCACTCTACGCTGCGCCGCCGCAGACCGGCTGGCGCCTCGTCGGCGCGGATCGTGCCGGCACACCGGTCGATATTCGCCTTGACGGGGCTTTGCTCGAGCAACCCGACGGCATCGTGTTCGGCCGCCTGCCGCGCTACTGCCAGCTGACCATCGACAACGACAGCATTTCGCGTCGTCACGCCCGCTTCCGGACCATGTCGGGCACCCTGACGGTGGAAGACCTGGGATCGACCAACGGCACTGCTGTCGCTGGCCAGAAGATCGAACCCTACCGGCCAGTGCCGGTGCCGGACGGTACTCGTCTCAGTCTTGGTGAGATAAAGGTCGTTATTTCAAGAAGTTAACAGGGGAGGGGTGACAAAGGCGGCAGCACGCACTACATGACGTGCGTGGTCTACACGCGGCTTTGGTCGAGCGTAGACCGTGGGGATCCAGACCATGAACCTCCTGCGAGCCATGTCCCGTTTACCTTTGTCACTCTGGCTGCGTGGCCTTGCGCTGGCGATCTGTGTGATCGCGATGCTGGCCTTCGGCTTGGCTGTTGTCGCGGCCGCCGTGGTGGCTGTCGGTATCGGGGCACTGATCTACAAGGCGCGGGATTGGCTGGGCGGCCTGTTCCGGCCGCGCGCGCCGGTGCCGGTGCGCGCGCGCGTGGGCCGGGTCAGCGACGCTGAATACACCATCGTCGACCGCCGCCACTGAGGCCTGCCATCAGCAGAGGGCGTGCATGACGGGTCTGCGCATCGTGCGAGACTCGATCGGTGCGGTTTGCTTTCATCCCAGCAGCAAGAACGGGTAGCGTCGGGCGCACCAACGGCATGGGGCCCGCGCATTCATGAAGAAGATTTTCACCGCTACGCTCGGCACGGAGACCAACACGTTCTCGTCGCTGCCGACCGGGCTGCAGCTGTTCCAGGACACCTGTCTCTTCCGTAAGGGCAACTACGGCGACAAGACGCCGATGTTCGGTGCGCCGCTGGCGGTGTGGCGCCGCATGGCGCAGGCGCGCGGCTGGCAGGTGATCGAAAGTCTGTGTGCCTTTGCCCAGCCGGCCGGCAAGACCGTGCGCAAGGTCTATGAGGAATTCCGCGATGAGATCGTCGCCGATCTCAAGGCGGCGCTGCCGGTCGATGCGGTGCTGCTGTGCCTGCATGGCGCCATGGTGGCCGAAGGCTATGACGATGCCGAAGGCGACCTGATGGCTCATGTGCGCCGGGTCGTGGGGCCGGATGTGCCGATCGGCGTCGAGCTCGACCTGCATGCCAATGTCGGACTCCAGAAGCTGGAGAACGCCACCGCCATCGTGCTGTTCAAGGAGTATCCGCACGTCGACGTGTCGGATCGCGCCGTCGATGTCTTCGACCTGATCGCCGATGTGCTGGATGGCAAGACCAAACCGGTGATGGGCTGGTTCGACTGCCGCACCATCGGCGTGTTCCACACGACGCGCCAGCCGATGCGCGGCTTCGTCGACAAGTGCACGGCGCTGCAGGGCAAGGACGGCGTGCTGTCGGTGTCGGTGATCCACGGCTTCCCATGGGCCGACGTGCCCGACATGGGCAGCAAGATGCTGGTGATCACCGACAACGACAAACCCAAGGCCGAACGGCTGGCGCGTGAGCTGGGCATGGAGTTCTTCCGCCTGCGGGCGGAGACCCAGCCGGCCTACGCCACGCTCGACCAGGCGCTGGCGCGCGCCGCCACCCACAACCAGCCCAAGCCGCTGGTGCTGGCCGACGTCTCCGACAATGCCGGCGGTGGTGCCGCCAGCGATTCGACGTTCATCCTGCAGGCGATGCTTGAGCGCGGCATCAAGGACGCCGCCATCGCGATGTTCTGGGATCCGATGGCGGTGCGCCTGGCGTTCGAGGTCGGCGAGGGCGCCGAGATCGATATCCGGCTGGGCGGCAAGCTGGGGCTGATGTCAGGGCCGGCGCTCGATCTGCGCGCCAAGGTCATCGGGCTGAAGCGTGATGCGCGCACCCATGGCTTCGGCGGCAGCCACGTCTATGTCGGTGACATGGCGGCGTTCGAGGTGAATGGGATCGCGGTGGTGTGCAATACGCTGCGCGCCCAGTGCAAGAGCGTCGATGCGTTCACCAATGTGGGTGTCGATCCGGCGGCCAGGAAGGTCGTGGTCGTGAAGTCGATGCAGCACTTCCACGCCGAGTATGCGCCGGTGGCGTCGGAGATTCTCTACGTCGCCGTGCCTGGCGCCGTGGCGCCCGACTTTCTCAAGATGCCTTACGAGAAGGCTTCGCGCGCCCAGTGGCCCTTCGTCGCCGATCCGTTCGCCTGAAACCGGGGAGCGCGGGCTTCCAGCCCGCTCATATCGTGGCGCGACGCGCGCAGGCGAAAGCAGAGCTTTCGCCTGAACTGCGGGCAGGACGCCCGCGCTCCCGGGCAGCTGTCAGCCGACCTGCAGCGGGTCGGGGCCGAACTGGTTCGGGCCGTCCGTACCCTTCAGGAAGCCGGCCTCGATCAGATACCAGAAGGCGCCGATGATCGGCACGAACTGGATCAGCACCCACCAGCCCGACTTGTTGCGGTCGTGGAAGCGCTTGATCCCCAGGCACACGGCCGGCCAGATCGCGCCGAGATAGACGATGGCCGCGATGATGCCGATGATCGTCGCGATCGCCGAGTCACCGACGGCCGAGATGATCAGAGCCGCGATTCCGGCGACCACGAGCACGATGACCGCGACCAGGACCGAGCCGCCCCAGAATTTTGCGCGGTTGATGCGCCCTTCGGCGCTGAACAAGAGAGCCTTGTAGTCCATTGGATCACTCCCCCGAGCTGGCGCGCGCTTCCGGAATGGGGCGCGCACCTACAAATGCCGTCCCGGGATAAACCCGAGACAGGTTCTACATTTTGGCAGAGTGAGCGATCGTTGACTACTACTAATTGTTTCCACTTTAGGCAGAAATCCCTGCCTCCGCTTGCATGGCCTGCAGCCGCAACACCTGCCCGGGGCGCTGGTCGGTGACCTTGCCGGCCTGCCATACCGGCCGGCCGTTGCAGATCGTCATCTCGATGCCGGCGGCGGGCGCGATCGGGTTCTCGAAGGTGGCGGTGTCGGCCACCGTCTCGGGATCGAAGACGCACAGATCGGCATAGTAGCCCTCGCGCACCAGGCCGCGGCCGCTCAAGCCGAAGTTCTTGGCCGAGGTCGACGTCATGCGCCGCACGGCGTCTTCGAGGGGAAACAGCTTGAGGTCGCGGCTGTAGTGGCCCAGCACGCGCGGGAAGGTGCCCCACAGGCGCGGATGCGGATGCTTGTCGAGCGGCAGGCCGTCGCTGCCGATCATCGCCATCGGATGCGACAGCGCCTTCTGCACGTCTTCCTCGCTCATCTGGAAGTAGATGGCGCCTGCCGGCTGCAGGCGGTCGGCGGCCTCATGCGGCGTGCAGCCGAGTTCCTTGGCCACGTCGCGCAGGTCGCGGCCGCTGGCCGACGGCATCGCATCGGACCACGTCACCAGCACCTTGTCGGCGCGATCGATCATCTCCTTGCGCAGGATGGTGGAGCCGGCGACGTAGGGGTAGACGTCGAACGAGATCGGCCAGTCCTTGGCCGCGGCCTCGAACTTGGGCAGCGTCTCGCGCATGCGGCCGAAGTTCTGGCGGCTCGAACATTTGTGGTGCGACACCACGATCGCCGCGCCGGCGCGGCGGCCGATCTCGAAGGTCTCGTCCATCGCCTTGATGATGTGGTTGCCCTCATCGCGCATGTGCGCGGTGTAGACCGCCTTGTGCTTGCCCAGCGGCCGGGCGATCTCCGCCAGTTCGTCGGTGGTGGCGTGCATGGCCGGCGGATAGAAGAGGCCGCTCGACAGGCCGATGGCGCCATCGGCGAGCGCTCCGTCCAGCATGTCGCGCATGGTCGCCACCTCGTCGGGGCGCGCCGCGCGCTCGAGGTCATCGCCCATGACGCTCAGCCGCAAGGTCGAGTGGCCGACCAGGAAGGCACCGTTGATCGCCGGCTTCGCCGCCTCGACCTTGCCGGCGAACTCGGCAAAGGTGCGCGACAGGAAGGCGTCCTGCTTGACGATCAGCGACAGGAAGTGCGGCGTATCCTGTTTGCGGACATAGGGCGCGGCGCTGGCGCCGCAATTGCCGCACACGACCGTGGTGACGCCTTGGCTCGCCTTCATGGCCATGGTCGGGTTTTCGATCAGGGCCGTGTCGTCGTGCGTGTGCACGTCGACGAAACCCGGCGCGACCGCCTTGCCGGCAACGTCGATGTCGTTGTCCCCGCGCAGGCTGCCCGCGGCGGCGATGGCGGCGATACGGTTGCCCTTGATCGCCACGTCGGCGGTGCGGCGTGCCGCGCCGCTGCCGTCGATCAGCGTGCCGTTGCGGAGAACCAGGTCGTAAGCGGGCATGATGGGGGGTCCGGAACTGATGTGAGTAGGTGGACGAGATCACATACCGCGGGCAGGACGCAAGATGGGAGCGTCGGTCGCGGGGGCGGCATGCGTTGCGACCGGCAAATGCGACGGTCGTGACTACGCTCTCGCCGGCGCCCGCGACAGCTTGGCGCGCTGGTCATCGTCGCGATGCTTGCGGGCCACGGCGGCCTTGCCGCCCGATGTCAGGCTGAACATCTCCAGCGTCTCGAGCTCCTCGGCGCTGGGCGGCGCGATGGCGAGGTCCGTGTAGGCCGCTCGCCCCGGATTGCGCGCGACGCTGCGATAGATGCGATAGCCGTCCAGGAACATCCTGGCGTAGCGTGACGCCTTGCGCACGGTCTCGGCCCAGTACTTCGGATAGAACGTCAACGGGCTCTCGATCGGCAGGCCGTTGCGGCGGTCGGTGCGGTACTTGCGCCGCAGGACGCCGCCTT
This sequence comes from Reyranella sp. CPCC 100927, assembly GCF_007859315.1. Classification (GTDB taxonomy): domain Bacteria; phylum Pseudomonadota; class Alphaproteobacteria; order Reyranellales; family Reyranellaceae; genus Vineibacter. The sequence continues at coordinate 321,945 of NZ_VOHA01000002.1, read as the reverse complement.
CCAGCGGATGCACCCGCTCGATGCAGAGCATCATGTAGAACCACAGCATCAGGCGCATCTTGGCGCGCGGCCGGCCGTCGGGCAGCGCCGCGGCGCGGCTGATCACGGTCCTGAAGTGCTCGGGGCTGTAGTAGGCGTGCCAGGCTTCCGCGTAGACGGCTTCCCACTCGGCATCCGACATCTGCGCGTGGTGGGTGACGCGGTGGTTCAGGTCGTACTTGTTGAGATCCTCGTCCATCCAGATCCGGCTCTTGAGCAGGTTGAGATGGTCTTCCGAGCCCGGCAGCGGCGTGAGGAAGAAGAACTCCAGGAGGTCGACCGGCAGCTCGCGTTTGATGATCTCGATGTCGCGCAGGATCGACGCGCGCGTGTCGTTGGGGAAGCCCAGGATGTAGCCGGCATAGGTGGTGACGCCGTGGCGCCGCCACATCTGCAGCATGTAGCGATACTCGGTGATCTTGTTCTGGCGCTTCTTCGCCGCCATCAGGTTGTCGGGGTTGATGTTCTCCAGCCCGATGAAGCAGCGGTTGACGCCGGCGCGGCAGGCCTTCTCGATGAAGCCGGGGATCTTGTGGCAGAGCGTGTCGACCTGGATCACCAGCTTGAACTTCAGGCCCTCGTTTTCGCGCAACCGGATCAGGCGGTCGAACAGCGCCTCCCAGTCCTTGTTGCGCGCGAAGTTGTCGTCGGTGATGAAGAACTTGCGCACGCCTTGCCGGGCGTTGTCGCGGATGATCAGTTCCAGGTCGTCGGCCGTGCGGAACCGGCTCTTGCGGCCCTGCACGTTGATGATGGTGCAGAACGAGCACTGGAACGGGCAGCCGCGGCCCAGGTCGAAGCTCGAGCGATGGCCTTCCGTGCGCCGTACCGCATCGCGCCACAGCATCGGCACCGGCTGGCCCTCGAGTGACGGCAAGTCCTTCATGCGGTTGTAGAGCGGCTTCAGCGTGCCGGCGTAGGCATCGCGCAGCACGTCGTCGAGGCCGCCGTCTTCCGACTCGCCGGCGAAGATCGAGATGCCCATCCCCTGAGCTTGCCGGATCTCCTGCGGCAACTCGGGCAGCATCGAGAGGCAGCCGGACACGTGGAAGCCGCCGATGGCGACCTGCATGCCCTGGGCGATGAACTGCCGGGCAAGATCGAGCGTGCGCGGAAACTGGTTCGACTGCACGCCGATGAAACCGATCAGGGATCGACCGCCGGCGCGCTTGATCTCGGCGACGATCTTGCGCGGCCGGATCCGCACGTTGGTCTCGTCGAACGCCGAGAGCCGCAGCACGACATCGGATCCCAGCACCTGGCGCTTCTGGCAGTCGAGCGCCAGGCCATGGACCGCGGCCAGCGTGTTGGCCGGGATGGCCGAGCGCAGCCACTGGATGGGATAGCCGTCGTCGTCGTAGTGCGTCGGCTTGATCATGACGAAGTGAAACAGCGCGGGACCGCCGGCCATGGCGGTTCCGCCCGTGACACCGCGGGCGGCGTTCCCCAACGACATGCGCATCGCGGCGGCCGTCAGCCGCGCAACAGGCGTGTCCCGTGGTGCCTTCTGTCGGTTCGCCTCGGCGATTTCGCCGTTGTCATTGTTGAGCCCCCCAAGCGAAACCAGTTGTATACTCTACAATACAAATGGGGGGATCCCAAGCGACGAAACGACAACGCCGTTCCTATGCCTCGTTGCGACCCAGTTGCAGGTCGGGTTCGAACGGATAGAGAGGCTCGCGGCGCCTCTTGTAGTCGAACAGCTTGAGGTCCGAGCTGGTGACGCCGTCGCCGTCGCACATCACGATGTGCTTGGCGATCGGCTCGAAGCCGGCGCGGAAATGCTGGCGCGACTTGATCAGAACGTATTTCTTGCGCCGCGGATCGATGCCGCAATGGGTGAAGACGCCGAGATCGAACGGCTCGCTGCGCTTCTCCGACACCACGATCTGCATCTTGCCGGTGTCGAGCACGGCGGTGCGACCCATGCGGATCTTGGTGCCGGTCGCCATCGGGCCGGTGACGGTGAATTCGCCGTCAGTAATGCACTTCACGGTGCCTGTGACACGCAGCGGTTTGCCCTTGAGGTTCAGCTGCGGCATGTCGATCTTGCCGCCCAGCTCGAGAGTCACCGTGGCGCCGATCCCGGCCTCGATCATCTTGGCGACATTGGCCGGATCCCAGATCGGTCCCGCCGCGACGTCCTCCAGGCCCTGCTTCATCGCCTCCTCGACGACGCTCATCACGTCCTGCGTGCCGCCCGATGCGGTGTTGTCGCCATGGTCGGCGAGAATGATGGGGCCGCCATCGAGTTTCTTGGCGCGCGCGACCTGTGCCGACAACGCTTCGCCGGTGTAGAGGAAGGCTTCGCGCCGCTCCCAGGCCTGATCGAGCAGGCTGTTGAGCAGGATCTCGCCTTCGGCCGTGCGCTTGTCGCACACGATCACCGCCGAGCAGGAGAGGTGGGGGATGTCGGCCTGCGGGAAGCCGCCGAACACCGACGCGTTCAGCACCTGGCCCGAATCCTCCGCCTTGTTGGCGCGGTCCATGATGTCCTTCATGGGCTGGCGCGAGGGCGTGTGCGAGAGCGTGCTGGTCAGCATCGGCCGGAAGCCCCACACCATCTTCGGTTCGATCTCGCCGTTGAGCGCCCGCACCAGGGTGCGGCCGGCGCGCTCGGCCGTGTGGCCCATGTCGATGTGCGGGTAGGTGCGGTAGCCTGTGACCACGGTGGCGTTCTCGATCATCGCCGCCGTCATCTGGGCGTGGAAATCGAGGCCGACCGCGACCGGCAGGTCCGGCGCGATGGCGCGAATGCGGCGCAGCAGCTCGCCTTCGCCATCGTCGAAATGCTCTGCCACCATGGCGCCGTGCAGCGCCAGGAAGGCGGCGTCGCAGCCCTTGCGGATCTCGCCGACGATGGCCTCGCACATCTGCTCGTAGGCCGCCTTCTGCACCAGGCCGGACGGGTTGGCACTGGCCGCCATGGGCAGGGTGAACTCGGCGCCGATGTCCTGCGCGACGCGGATGAAACCGCCGGTCTGGGTGTTCGTACCTGTAAGCTCGGCAATGGCGGCCGGGCCCGACATTGCTCCCATGCGCCCAAAGGATTCGATCGGCGTCGGTACCGGAGAGAATGTATTGGTCTCGTGCATCATCATGGCGATGACGATTTTTCGGCGGGCCATGTGTCCTCCCAAAGCGCCGTACCGTTGTCCGGACGCAAGTGATTGATCCAGCTAGATGTTGCCGGTTTTCGCCGGTCGCTTCCAAGGGTTCGATCGATGAGCAAATCGCATGACCCGCATGCGGGTTTCTGTTGCGTTGCAAAATTGCAACACCGTCACGCACATAAACCGCCGTTTAGCTTGTTGAAAACGAACAGGAAAAAGAAGCTTGATTCCTGTTCGCAGGTGCACCATATTCGTCTTGTGACAAACGTCGCTCGGCGACCTCTGTGTTTGTCATATGCCCGTCTTGGGCGTTTCCTCCCTAAAACTCGGGCGGTGTCTTCGGACACCGCTCTTTTTCTTTGTGGCTCTGTCATCGCCCGCGACGCATCGTGCGCCCGGTCGCAGAAGATCCCTCTCCTGAGCCCGTCGAAGTAGCGCTCGGGATGACAGGTCTACTCCGCGGCGTTGCGCGGCGCGGTCCAGGCGGGGAAGGCGGAGTGGCCCAACGTGGTCCGGCCGACATCCTCGACCAGGTCAGCCAGCCGCTTGGCCAGCGGCTCGAAGCCGGCGTGCGGACGCAGGGACGCTTCGTCCATGTAGAGCGCGCGGTTGATTTCGATCTGCAACACGTGCACGCCCTGCGTCGGCACGCCGTAGTGCTGGGTGGTGAACCCGCCAGCGTAGGGCTGGTTGCGCACGACGCGATAGCCGTGATGGTGCAGCCAGCGCTCGGCCAGGTGCATCAGCGCCGGCGCACAGGCGGCACCATGATTGTCGCCCAGCACGAAGTCCACGCGGCCCGTAGGGGGATGGCCGCCGCCCGGCGAGGTTGACGGCATCGAGTGGCAGTCGATCAGGATGCAGTGGCCGAAACGCTCACGGGTTTCGGCGATCAGCCGGTCGAGGGCCGCGTGATAGGGCCGGTAGTACCAGGCGACGCGCCGTTCCAGTTCGGCCACCGGCAGCTTGCGGCGATAGATGGCCTGGCCGTCGAAGGCCACGCGCGGCACGGTGCCCAGGCCGGCCGCCACCCGCGGCGAGCGCGTATTGGCATGGCTGGGCAGCGGCCCGTCGAACATCGCCGCGTCGACCTCATAGGGCTCGCGGTTGGCATCGACGAAGGAGCGCGGGAAGAGGGCGCGGACCATCGGCACGCCGCGCTGGATCGCCGGCGCGAACAGGTCATCGACGTAGGCATCCTCCGACCGGCGCAGAACCGAGACGTCCAGGTGCGTGAGGCCGAGGAAGTCCGGCGCATAGAAATTGCCGCTGTGTGGCGACGCCAGGACGACCGGCAGCGTCGGCGCCAGCGGGTGCAGGATATCGACAGGTGGCGCAGGTTGCGCAGGGGACGAGTCCATGGCCCTTCCTGCTTAAACGGAATCACGCGCGCCGTCACCCGTCGTTCGACGACATGCCGTCGCGCCCCCCAACGGCGTGACTTGCCAAGGCGGGATGGATCGGCTAATCACCGCGCCGACCTCACGGAAACGTCCTCAACCTTTGTAGGGCGATCCGCATCAAGGGCGCGTAGCTCAGCGGTAGAGCACTGTCTTGACATGGCAGGGGTCACAGGTTCAATCCCTGTCGCGCCCACCACTTTTCTTAGAGTGGTAATTCAAAGCGTTACCGGTTCTCACCAAACGCTACTTGGTGTCCACAAAGGCCGAGCGTGGCACGATCGCGGCTCGATCGGCTTCTCAGCCCGGACGGCTGGGCGTCTTCTCCAGCAGCAACAACGTCTCGAAGGCGACGTGGGCGGCGAGGTGCGCGGCCATGCCCTGCACGTCGTGCGGCGGGCTCACGGTGTTGATGTCGGCGGCAACGATGTCGAGCCCGGTGAGACCGCGCAGGAACTGCAGCCCTTCGCGCGCCGTGAAGCCGCCCCAGGTCGGCGTGCAGACGCCGGGCGCCACCGACGGATCGAACGCATCCATGTCCCACGACAGGTAGACCGGGCGACCCTTCATCGCCTGGTGCAGTTCGGCCAGCACGTCGGCCTCGCCGCGCCGCATGTACTCGCGCATGGTGATGATGTTGTAGCCCAGCGCGCGCGTATGCTGGAACACGCCGGCCCGGTAGGTCGAGCCGCGGATGCCGACATGGTAGGAGGCGCTGGGCGAGATGCGCTGCTCGAGCGCAGCATGGCTGAACTGGCTTGACGAGTCGTAAGGATGCTCGGGATTGACCTGGTGGCAGTCGGTATGACTGTCGACGTGCAGTACGCAGAGATCGGGCCATCGCCGCGCCGCCGCGCGCACCAGCGGCACCGAGATCGAGCCGTCGCCGCCGAAGCCGATCGGCGTCGCGCCGGCATCAATGATGCGCCAGGCCGCCGCCTCGATGCGCGCGAAAGCATCCTCGATGCGGCTCGGCGTCAGGATCACGTCGCCGCAATCGACCAGCTTCAGGGCGGCGCGGATGTCGTAGTCGGCGACTTCCGACTCGAAGGCGCGCACCAGGCGCGACTGTTCGCGGATCGCCTGCGGTCCTTGGCGCGAGCCGATGCGGAAAGCATGCGTGCCGCAGTCGAACGGCACGCCGATGATTGCCGCACCGGCGCCTTCGGCCGAAGCCGCCCACGGCACGCCCATGAACCCGGTGTCGGTCCGCAGCAGCTCGGCATCGGCAAGATTGTCGGCACGGATGGTCATTCGTCGGACTCGCTCTACGCGTTACGCACGCGACAGGAAGGACAGCGCCGCCAGCGCATGCACCTGCGCCACGGCGACCAGTTCGTCGACCAGGATATGCTCGTCCGGTCCGCCCATGTTGAACGGCGTCAGGCCGAAGATGACCGTGGGCACGCCGAACATCCGGTAGAGCCGCGCATCGGAGGCACCCACGCGCATGTTCGTGACCGGCGCGCGGCCCAGCACTTTGGTTGCCGCCGCGACGGTGCTGCGCACGATCTCATGGTCCGGCGGCGTGAAGCTCGGCGGATACTGCCGGCTGACCTGCCAGCGCACGCCGTCGCGTCCGTCGAGTGCGCGATGCAGCGCGTCCGCGACAGTCTCCAGGCTGATGCCGACGGGCAGGCGGATGTCTGCCGCTGCTTTCGCACGCGTCGGCACGAGGTTGGGGGAGACGCCACCGTCGATGGTGCCGATGTTCACGGTCAACCGTTGCAGGGTGTCGGCCTCGCCGGCGCCCGACAGTGCCTCCGAAACCGGTTTGGCGGCGGCGATCGCGGCGGTCACGTCGGCCGGCGCCGTGACCGGCAGCTGCTCCAGCCGCTTCAGCGCATCGAGCGCCTCGCGCAACAGGTCGATGGCGTTGACGCCTTTGTGGACATGCGCGCCGTGCGCCGGCCGGCCGGTGGCCTCGATCTCGATCCAGACCAGGCCCTTCTCGCCGAAGCGCACGACCATGGGTGAGCCGACGTCGCCGCAGATCATCGCGTCGCCCTGGGCGTGCGGCACATTCTCCAACAGCCAGCGCGAGCCCAGCGATCCCATGCTCTCTTCATCGCCAGCGAACGTCAGCACGATCTCGCCGCGCCAGGCGTCGCGGTGCTGTGCCAGCAAGCGTGCCGCGTATAGGGACGCCGCGATGCCGCCCTTCATGTCCGACACGCCGCGGCCGTAGAGCTTGCCGTCGCGCAGCGTGCCGCCCAGCGGCGGCACGCTCCAGCCGAGATCCTCGCCCAAGGGAAAGGTGTCGAGATGGCCGTTGAAGATCAGCCGGCGGCCGGGCCGGCCGCTCTTGATCGTCGCCACCAGGTTGACGATGCCGGGTGCCGTCTCGAATCGTTCGATCTGCGCGCCGTCGATGGTGCGCAACAGCGCGTCGGTGGCGTCGGCGGTCTGCCGCACGTCGCCGGGTGGATTGGGCGATGCCGTCGCCACCAGACGCTGCGTCATGGCGACAAGATCATCGCGGCCGGCAGCGATGGCGGCAGCGATGCGCGAGGCCAGATCCATCACGTCAGCGTTGGGCAAGGCGACGCTCCCACAGCCGGATCGCCATGGCCAGCGGCCAGCAGATGAAGAAATAGACGATGGCGATGAACGAGAAGATCTCGAGCGGCCGGAAGGTCGAGGCCGACAGTTCCATGCCGCGGCGCGTGATCTCGGTGACGGAAATCACCGCGCCCAGCGACGAGAACTTGATGAGCTGCACGAAGTTCGACGCCAGCGGCGGCAGGGTCAGGCGGATGGCCTGCGGCAGCACGATGCGCCGCAAGCTCTGTGCCGGCGTCAACCCCAGCACCTGGGCCGCCTCGCGGTGACCCTTGGGCACGGCCTGGATGCCGGCGCGATAGACCTCGGAGATGAACGCCGCCATGTAGACCGACAAGCCGATCAGGATGGCCGACAGCGACGAGATGCCGATATTGAAGACGATCGGCAGCACGTAGTAGACCCACAGCAGCTGGACCAGGATCGGCGTGTTGCGGATGATCTCGCCAAACGCCAGAGCCACGCTGCGCACCACGAAGAAGCGCGACATGTCCATCATGGCCAGCAGCAGGCCGCCGATCATGGCGAAGACCAGCGCCGTGGCGGAGATGATCAAGGTCATCTCCAGCCCGGACATCAGGAAGTCGAGATTGCCGGGGATGATGTCCCAGCGGAACTGATAGGTCACACCGCGTTCTCCTGGCTGATACCGTCATCCCGAGCGCAGCGAGGGATCTCCTGGGAATGGAGTCTCTGCACGCGGGAGATCCCTCGCTGCGCTCGGGATGACAGTCCCTTTCTACGGCGCGACGATGGGGCCGAGTTTGTTCTTCTCGGCGTACTTCTTCAGGCGCCCGTCGAGCTTGATGGTGTCGATGAACAGGTTGACGTAGTTGAGCCAGATCTGGTCGCCTTGCGGCACGACATAGGCGTAAGGCGTTACCGCCAGCTTTTCGTCGGGCTCGATGGTCTGCGCCCAGTCGAACTCGTCGGTGACCTTCACCGCGGTGGGAAAGTCGGTCATGATCACATCGACGCGCCGCGCCACCAGCTCGCCTTCACGCGTGTTGGGCGGCGCGACCGATACCACTTCGGCGTTCTTCAGATAGGACTTCATGAAAGGCTCGATGTAGCTGCCCAGCGACACCGCCGCCTTCACGCCCTTCTTGTCGACATCGGCCCAGGTCTTGACCGGGCCGCCCTTGCGGGTCACCGCATACACGTTGGTGATCAGATAGGGCTTGGAGAATTCCACGGCCTGGGCGCGTTTGAGCGAGGCGCCGACGCCGAACATGCCGATCTCGCACTTGTTGGCCTGCAGGTCGGCGATGAAGGTGCCGAAGCTCGACTCGACGATCTCCAGCTGCGCGCCAAGCTCCTTGGCGAGTTCCTTGGAGAGGTCGGCGTCGATGCCTTCGATCTCGCCCGTCTTGGGATTGCGGAACGAGATCGAATAGTAGAGCGGGAACTGGCAGACCCGCAGCTTCTTGGACTTCGTCACCTCGATCAGGCGCGACTGGATGGCCTGGGCCTGTGCCGCCTGCGGCGCCATCACAGCGACCGGCAGCGCCACGGCAGCGAACCGCAGCAATCGGGACATCACGTTCGTCATTGCTTTACCCCCTCTGTTCCATCGTCGAGTTGCAACAGGAAGCGCTGGGCGCGCTCGGTTTGCGGTGCGGCGAAGAAGGCCTTCGGCTCACCGGCCTCGATGATCTCGCCGTGGTCCATGAAGATCAGGCGCGTGCCGACGTTGCGCGCAAAGCCCATCTCGTGGGTGACCACCAGCATCGTCATGCCCTCGGCGGCGAGCTGGCGCATGACGATGAGGACCTCGCGACGCAATTCGGGATCGAGCGCCGATGTCGGCTCGTCGAACAGCATGACCTTGGGCGACATCGCCAGTGCCCGCGCGATCGCCACGCGCTGCTGCTGACCGCCGGACAACCGCGTCGGGTAGACGTCGCGTTTGTCGGACAGCCCGACCTTGGCCAGCAAGGTATCGGCCGCGGCGATCGCCTGGGCGCGCGCCATGCCTTTCACCCGCAGCGGCGCCTCGATGATGTTCTCGAGCACGCTCATGTGCGGCCACAGATTGAAGTGCTGGAAGACCATGCCGATCTCGGGCCGCACCGCGCGCGCGGCGCGCTTCTCGCCGGCGTCGGGCTTGGCCGAGGCGATGGTGGTGCCGTTCATCACGATGCGCCCGCCGCTGGGCGTCTCCAGCAGGGCGAGGCACCGCAGCAAGGTGGTCTTGCCGGAGCCCGAGGGACCCACGACGCACACCACGTCCTTGGCCGCTACCGGCAGGCTCACGCCGCGCAGCACCTCGACCGTGCCGAAGCTCTTGGAAATGCCTTCCGCAGCAATGATTGGACCTGCCTGGGCCACGGACCAAACCTCCCATGCCTACACAACAGAATTTTATGGTTGTCCCGAATAACCACGGTTCAGGATTGGCAAATATCATGCCATGCTTGAAAAACTGTCAATAATCAAATTTTATAGTCATATGGATATTCGCCTCCTCGAAGCCTTCCGCGCCGTCGTCGAGAACGGCTCCGTCACCCACGCGGCGGCGGCGCTGGGCATCACGCAGCCGGCCGTCAGCGCGCAAATCGCGCGCCTGGAGGACGAACTCGGCTTTTCGCTGTTCGAGCGCGTCGGCAACCGCTTGCGGCCGACGGCGGAAGCGGTGGCATTCCGGACGGAGGTCGAGCGCACCCTGGGCCGCATCGAGGACCTTGGCCGCGCGGTGGAGCACATTCGCGCCGGCCAGGCGGGCTCCCTGGTCGTCGCCAGTCATCCGATGGCCGGCGTGACCTTGTTGCCGCCGGTCGTTGCTACCTTCCTGAAGCAGCGGCCCAACGTGCGCATCCAGCTCTTCACACGCAACTCCGACCTGGTGCGCGGCATGTTTCCCTCGCGCACGCACGACATCGGCATTGCCGAGCTGCCGATCGATCCCACCGGACTGACGGTGACGCGCTATCGCATGGCGTGCGTGGCCATCCTGCCCAAGGGGCATGCACTGGCTGCTCACGACGTGATCACGCCGGCGCATCTGTCGGGCCTGCCCTTCGTCGGCATGTCGCGCGAGTGGGCTGCCTTTCATGTGATCAATGCGGCATTCGCCGAGGCGGCCGCGCATCTGAATTTCATCACGGTGTCGGAGCTGTTCGCCGTCATCTGCAGCCTGGTCGCCAACGGGGTCGGCGTGTCGATCGTCGATCCGGCTTCGGCGGCGCAGTTCCGCGACGCGGGGCTGGAGGTGCGGCCGTTTCGCCCGATCGTGCCCTACGAGATCGCGGTCTTCCACGCCGCCGACCGCGCGCTGTCGATGATCGGGCGCGCCTTTCTCGAGACCTTTGACACCCATATGCGCAACTTCGTGGTTCCAGCCCGGGAGAAGGCCTGATGCTGTTGTCGTCTGAACTGGTGGGCCGCATCGCCGGTGATGCCGCGTTGATGCGTGACTTCGACGCGCTGTGTGCGCTGGGTGGGCGGCTCGCCGGCACGCCGAGCGAACAGCGGGCCATGGCGCTGGTCGCCGAACGCGGCGCCGCGGCCAGTGGCGTGGCGTGCCGGTCGATTCCCGTGCCCTACGGCGGCTGGCGCGCGTTGCGCACGGAGTTGCGCCTGGCCGACGGCAGCCTGGTTCCCGGCCATCCGTTGGTGCGTTCGGTGGCGACACCGGCCGACGGGCTGACGGCCGAGGTGATCGACCTGGGGCGCGGCACGCCCGAGGAATTCGCGGCCCATCGCGGCGAGATCGCCGGCCGCATCGTGCTGGTGCGCCACGAGCTGATGTTCGTGGCCGGCACTATCCATCGCCGGCGCAAGTACGACATGGCGCGCGAGGCCGGTGCCGTCGGCTTCCTGATCGCGGGCCCCGTGCCCGGCGGGCTGGTGGCGGGATCGTCGGGCCGCGACGAGAACGGCGCCGGCATTCCCGGTATCGGCATCACGCCCGAGACGGCAGCGCGCCTGGCGCGCACCGCGTCGGGCTGGCCGCGCGTCACGCTCTTCCTCGACATCCACGAAGAGCCGGCGCAGACGCAAACACTGCTCTTCGACATCCCCGGCCGCAGTGACGAGTGGGTCGTGCTGAGCGCCCATGTCGATGGCCATGACGTCAGCGAAAGCGCCATGGACAACGCGACGGGTGTCGCGGCGGCGCTGGCGGTGACGCGCGCGCTGGCACCGCAGGTCGCCACGTGGCGGCGCGGCCTCCGGCTCGCCTTCTTCAGTGTCGAGGAATGGGCACTGACCGGCTCGGCGCAGTACGTCGCCAGCCTCGACGAGAGCGCGCGGCGCAAGATTGCGCTCAACGTCAATCTCGACAGCATCGCGGGCGCGTCCCGGCTCACGGCGCTGACCAGTGGCTTCGCGCCGCTCGAGCCGTTCCTACTGGGCGTCGCCGAGGCCAACGGCCACAGCCTGCGCTGCGTGCGGCCGCTGATGATGAACTCAGACCACGGCAACTTCGCGCTGGCCGGCATTCCGGCGCTACGCCTGGTGGCCGGCTACGACGATCCCGCCGCGAACCTGCGCCTGGTGCTGACGCCGGCCGACACGCGCGACAAGATCGCGCCGTCCGAACTGCGCGTCGCGGCTCAGCTCACGGCCGCGATCACCGCGGCCGCCTGCCAGGTTGACTCACCGACCGCCGCCAGCTGGCGTCTTTAACACCTCTGCCGCCGTGTGAGGGAGGATGAGGACTCAAGGACACGGGGCCCCGCGCGCCGCCGATCGCGGGCATCAAAAGGTGAGAACGGTGCCGAACAGAAAGGCCCAGGCGTCGGCCTTTTCGCTCTTTGATTGGCCGGAGCCCATGACGTAGCTGAAGCCGCCCACGAGTCGGATGCCCGACGACAGCATGTAGTTGCCGCCGATCTCGATGATGTCGATCTTGTCCCGGCCGGCGCGGTTCTGCGCCGTCGTGGACGTGACCGACCTCTCGTCGTTGCGGCCGCCCCACCATCCGGCGGACACCATCCAGGGACCTTGTCCATACATGAGGCTGGCCGCGTACCAACGGGTTCCGTTGTTGCCCTTCAGGCCGTTGTTGTCGCGTCCGATGCCGCCGCCCAGGGTGAAGCCCGCGACACCGACCTGAGCGCCGGCTGCCCAGCTCTTCCAGCGGCCGTTGGCGGAGGGATTGGTATTGTTGTTGTTGGCGCCGCCGGCGTTGCCGCGATCGAAGCTGGCATTGAAATAGCCGCCGTAGAGCGCAACCGTCACGTCACCGAACTTGTTCAGGTAGTTGGCGCCGATATCGAGCGCGCTGCTCCAAGCGTTGGAGTCTCGCGGGCAGTTGTTGATATTGCCACCGCCGGTGTTGGATGCGCACTGCGCCAGGCTGGCCGTTCGGGAAAACTGGGGCGTGTACGAGGCGCCGACCTGGAAGCCGGCGATCCGCGGCGAGAAGTAGCTGAACTTGTTGGCGTCGCCCGAGTTGTTGGCCATCGCGGCGCTCATCCCGGGATTCGCGGTGCCACCCCGCCCGGCATTGTTGGATGATGAGAAGTTCGAACCCTGGTATCGCGCCCCCATGGACGGATCCTGGAAACCCCAGCCCTGCACGGCCGTTGGAGCCGCGAAGACCATCTTGTAGGAGGCATCGTTGGTGCCGCCGAACTCGATGCGACCCCAGTCCCCGAAAGCGAAAATGTACTCTTCATCCATCTGGTCGTTGGTGGACGTACTGCCGCCGCCTTGCGACCAAGCTTCAAGTTCCACGCGAATGCCAATCGTCGTGCCATTGTCGAGCTTGGACTGGCCGCTGAACCAGATTTCACCTTCGTACCGGAATGTCTCGGGACGATAGCTCGTGCCGGTGGTTCCACTGACATCTCTGTCGATCCGGCCAAGCAAGATGAAGGCTTGGAAATATCCGCGTAGCTCCAGCTTGATCGGATCGGCGGCGAGTGCCGGCGACGCTGCTGTCGTGACCAGCGTCAGGGCTGTCGAAGTCAGAAGTCTGCGTTTCATGGAACTGATCCCAATTGAGCGTTCTCTCTCTTCGGTCTTCTCTCCGCCAACCCTTTGAGCCGGGTTGTTCGCAGTCAGCGCTACACCTCGTTTGTTACCGCCGCGTTATTTTGCTATGAGATCTAAGTTTCATCAAGGCAGCGGCCTTGCCGCCAGGCCTTCATCGCGGCTGTTTCGGGCGTTGCATGGCGCCTATGCCACCATACGGGTACTCTACCGGGGAGAGGGTGGAGAGATACCTCGGCGCTGTGTGGTTGCGGCGATGTGGGTTGCTCCCCAGCGCACACCCCAGGCCTGGGGGCGAGCCCGGGTTGCGGCGGATCGCTAAACCGGAAACACTGGTTTATTCACACGCAATCGCGGTGCTAAGCCTGCGCCAACGCTTGGAGACCCATCATGCAGCTCAAGGACTCAGATCTTTTCCGCCAGCAGGCCTATGTCGCCGGAACCTGGATGGACGCCGAGGACGGCACCAGCGACACCGTCATCAACCCGGCGACCGGCGACAAGATCGGCACCGTGCCGCGCATGGGCGCGACGGAAACGCGGCGCGCCATCGAGGCGGCGAACTTCGCCATGAAGGCGTGGGCGTCGACGCCGGCCAAGGAACGCGCCGTCATCCTGCGCCGCTGGGCCGACATGATGGTGGCGCAGGCCGATGATATCGGCGTGCTGATGACCAGCGAGCAGGGCAAGCCGCTGGCCGAGGCCAAGGGCGAGGTGGCCTACGCCGCCTCGTTCATCGAATGGTTCGCCGAGCAGGGCAAGCGCGTGGACGGCGACGTGTTGCAGAGCCCGTGGCGCGACCGGCGCCTGGTGGTGCTGAAGCAGCCGGTCGGTGTCTGCGCCGCCATCACGCCGTGGAACTTCCCGGCGGCCATGATCACGCGCAAGGCCGGCCCGGCACTGGCCGCCGGCTGTCCGATCGTGGTGAAGCCCGCCAGCAAGACGCCCTACACGGCGCTCGCCATGGCGGTGCTGGCCGAGCGCGCCGGCCTGCCCAAGGGCCTGCTGTCGGTGATCACCGGCAGCGCCGGCAAGATCGGCGGCGAGATGACGTCCAACCCGATCGTGCGCAAACTCACCTTCACCGGCTCGACCGAGACCGGCAAGAAGCTGATGGTGGCGTGCGCCGGCACGGTGAAGAAGATGTCGATGGAACTGGGCGGCAACGCACCGTTCGTCGTGTTCGACGACGCCGATCTCGATGCGGCGGTCGAGGGCGCCATCGCTTCGAAGTATCGCAACACCGGACAGACCTGCGTCTGCGCCAACCGGCTCTTCGTGCAGGACGGCGTCTATGACGCCTTTGCCGGCAAGCTGGCGGCGGCCGTCGCCAAGCTGAAGGTCGGCAACGGCCTGGATGACGGCGTCACGCAAGGCCCGCTGATCGACATGGCGGCCCTGGAGAAGGTCGAGCAGCATGTCGCCGATGCCGTGTCGCTGGGCGCCAAGGTCGCCATCGGCGGCCGCCGCCATGCCAACGGCGGCACGTTCTACGAGCCCACCATCCTGACCGGCGTCACCGAGGCCATGGCCGTGATGCGCGAGGAGACCTTCGGGCCGGTGGCGCCGCTGGTGCGCTTCCAGACCGAGGCCGATGCGATCCGGCTGGCCAACAACACCGAGTTCGGCCTCGCCGGCTACTTCTACAGCCGCGACATCGGCCGCGTCTGGCGCGTGGCCGAGGCGATGGAGACCGGCATGGTCGGCATCAACACCGGGATTCTGTCCAACGAGATCGGCCCGTTCGGCGGCGTCAAGGAGTCGGGCCTGGGCCGTGAGGGCTCGAAATACGGCATCGACGAGTACCTCGAGACGAAGTACCTGTGCATCGCTGGAATGTGAGTTGGGAGACAGCAGCGTGACCACAGGCATACGGACGTTTCGCGTCGCGTTGCACCAGAAGCCGACGGTGTACCGCATCATCGAAATCGAGAGTGCAAGTTCGCTTCACGACCTCGCCGAGGCCGCCATGACCTCGTTCGATTTCGATTTCGAGCATCCATTCGGCTTCTACAGCAGCGACAAGCCGGACACGATGCGCCGGCAGCAGCCGATGTACGAACTGGCTGCCGACACCGGCGAGAAGACCGAGGCCGGCAGCGTGCAGAACACCAAGGTCGCCGACGCCTTCGCCAAGCAGGGCCATGTCATGGTCCTGCTGTACGACTACAACGCCAAGTGGCTGTTCCACGTCGAGATGACCGGCACGGGGCAGAAGGCCGCCGGTAAGCGCTATCCCCGGATGGCGGGATCGAAAGGCGACGCACCCGATCAATACCCCGACGATTTCGACATCTGACGTCCCGCGCCCAGCCGGTTTGTTGCACTGACACAGCAAGGCGATTTCCCATGGCCGACGCGCCCATCAACTGGCCGTTCACACCCTCGCCGCTGGCGATCGACATCGTCGGCGCGCAGGGGTGCCACCTGCACACGCGTGACGGGCGCCAGATCCTGGATGCCGCCGGCGGCGCCATGGTGGTGAATATCGGACATGGACGGCGCGAGCCGGGCGAGGCCATGGCCAGGGCCTCGTCGGCGGTGTCCTACGTGATCCCGCCGTTCGTCACGCCGCAGCGTATGGCGTTGGCCGAGCGGTTGCAGCGCGACTGGCTGCCGCCCGGCTTCACGCGCCTGCACCTGTCGAGCGGCGGTTCGGAGGCGGTCGAGACGGCGATCAAGCTGGCGCGCCAGTACCACGTCGCCAAAGGCAACGCGGGCCGCTGGAAGGTGATCGGCCGCGATCTCTCGTACCACGGTGCCACCGTGGCCACGCTCGAGGTCGGTGGTCATGCATCACGGCGCGCGCCCATTGTCGCCATGGCGCGCGAAACGCCCAAGGCGCCGCCGCACTATTGCCTGCGCTGTCCCCTGGGCAAGACCTACCCGACCTGCGACGTGGCGTGCGCCGACGAGGTCGAGGCCATCATCGAACGCGAGGGCCCCGAGACCGTCGCCGGCTTCATCGCCGAGCCGGTCGTCGGTTCCAGCGGCGGCGCTTTCGAGCCGCCGCCCGGCTACTGGCGCAAGCTGCGCGCCATCTGCGATCGCCACGACGTGGTGCTGATCGCCGACGAGGTGGTCACCGGGTTCGGACGCACCGGCGTGCGCTTCGCCAGCGAGGGCGAGGGGGCGCTGCCCGACATCATCGCCACGGCCAAGGGCATGAGTGGCGGCTATGCGCCGATCGGCGGCACGTTCGCGACGGACCGTATCGCCGAGCCGCTGCAGCGCACGGGCGATGCGCCGATGTTCTACACCTTCAGCGCCCATCCGGCGGCCTGCGCCGCCGCCGACGCCGTGCTCGACATCCTGTCGAAGGAAGACCTGATGGCGCGCGCCCGCGTGATGGGCGACAAGCTCGGCGCGCGTTTGCAGCGGCTGAAGCAGCATCCCAACGTGGCCGAGGTGCGCGGTCGTGGCCTGTTGCGCGCCATCGAGATCGTGCGCGACCGCGAGACCCTGGAGCGCTTCCCGCCCGAGGCCAACATCACGATGAAGGTGCTGCAGAACGGCCTCGCCGACTGCGTCTACTTCTATCCCGGCGGCACGGGCGCCCAGCGCGACATCATCGTGCTGGCGCCGCCGTTCGTCGTCAGCGACGACGAGATCGAAACGATGTGCGCCGTGCTGGAACGCGCAATCGACAAGGCGGTGAAGGCATAGGGCCGAGCGACGAACGGCGCCGTACTACCACCACTTGTTGTTGAGCTGATATGCCTTGTTATCGATCTGAAATACCTTGCGGTCCAACGGCGACCATTTGATGCGCAAGATGTAGTCTCGCGGCGGTCCGGCGTCCAACGCGTTTGCCAGGTCGACGGCGACGCGTGCACGTCCGACGTCCTTCTCATACTTTTTGTTGACGTCGACGATGTCATTGAAGACGAACACCAGATTGTCGAACGTGGCTGTGTAGGCGCCCTGGACAGGCAATATGGAAGTGACCCTCAGGCTGCCGGCCACCTGGAAGTCGCCGGCGTCCTTGTTGGTACCGTGAAGCACTTCGTAGCCGGTCGCGTAGCCACCGTCCTGGCTGCCGACTTCTGCATGAAAGGTGAGCTTGAAGGGGCTCGACAGTCGACCAGTGCATGTCGGGTCGGCCTTCATCTTCGCCACGGTAGACCGGGCGAAAGCAAGCAGTTCCTCATCGATGTGGTGGGCGAGATTAGCCTCTCGCCTCATGTAGTTGGCCCATTTCTCGTTGTCGAACGTGACTTCGTCTTTCACCTTGCCATAGAACCAGAGATCGAAAATCTCGCCGGCGTACTCGTCCATCTTCATTCTGATGGCCGTGAGCGCCGCCGCGGCCGCATCCCTCGCGGGGTTCAGGGGGATGTGGGCAAGAGGTCGGAGGAAGCTCGTGTCGCCCATTTTCTTTCCTTTGTCCTTCGATTGAGCCGGATGGTGGCGATGGCATCATGTGCGCTGGTCGTAGCGGATCGCGGGAAGCGGCATCGCCATGCCGGCTTAACCGAAGTCGGCGGACGTCAATTGTAGAAACGCGACATCCTTGTCGTTGGCATCATGGGAGTAGGGGTTCCGACGCAGTTTTGGTGGAGCGTGGCTACGTGGTGCCGATGACTCGGACCGGGAGGAGGTCGATCGGAGGGGCGTGATTTTTCAGGTGGCTGACAATGTCGGCACGGCTTTTGGTTTGCGGTCTTTAGGCGCCGCGGCTGCTGAGAATTTGCAAATTCGCTTCGCGGGCTAACAAAATCTTGACACGATGAGCAATTACTCATCTGTCATCACGAATGGTGGTGGTGTCCCATGCCGTCGCACGTAACGCGCTCTCTTCCTCTGGCTGCCGTCTGCTGGGGATTGGCGAGCGCCGCGTTCGCCCAGTCACCGCCCGGCATCGATTGCTACAAGGCGCGTGCGATGCCGGATCGGATCGCGTGTGCCGAAAGCCAGCTGGCGTTTGCCGACAAGGCGATGTCGGGCGCGTACGGTCAGCTGGTTGCCGCGCTGGAAGGCAATGCTCGGCAGCATCTTCAGGACGATCAAACCGCGTGGTTGGCGGCGCGTGCGCCGATGTGCGACAGCCCGCGGACGCTCGGTGAGATCGAGCCCGACACGGCGGACAAGAAACGGATCGCGACCCAGGAATGCCTGTCGGCCCTCAATCACCTGCGCGCCGCCTGGCTCAAGAGCATGCCGACGGGCCGCGACTATCCCTTCATTTCGTCCCGCATGAGGTCCGAGGCCGGGTCGATCCCAGGGATCCGCTACGCCTTCTCGGCGATCTACGCGCAATTCAGCCGTCCCGGCGTCGACTACGGCCGCCTCAACGCGGCATTGCTGGATGACACGAAGGAGGTCTTTGACAAGCCCAACCGGGATGACGTGGTCGGCGGGCGGGATCAGGACTGGAGCCGTGAACTCACGACCTCGCTCACGTTTGCAACGCCGACGCTGGTGACCGTCGTGAAAGGCATGAACGTGTATGCCGGCGGTGCGCACCCCAATGCCTGGGTGACCGCAACGATGGTCGACATCCCGTCGGGCAAGGTCGTGACGCCGGCGGATCTTTTCACCCCAGGCTATGAAGCGGTCTTCTTCAAGATGATCCAGGCGGATCTGCAGGAGCAGTTCCAGACGCAGCCCGGGTTCGACGATGCGCTGGAACCGGCCAAGCTGGCGCCGCTGTTGAAGGAGGCACGCCGGTGGCAGGTTCGCGGCGATGGCATCGACGTGACGTTCGACGCCTACGAAGTCGGCCCCTACGCGGCTGGATCCTATCTCGTCAGGCTGCCGTACAGCCGCATCGCCACGCTGATACGCCGCGACGGGCCGCTGGCGTCGAAGGTGCGTTGAGCGCGCCATGATGTTCAAAGCACCGATCCTCAACCGCCGCCTGATCCTGGCTACCGCCGCCATCATGTTCGCGCTGCCGGCGGCGTCGCAGGCCCAGCGGCCGCAGCCCTGGGTGCCGCCGCTCAGCAGCGAGATCAACGCGCTGCTCGCCGACGGTGAACCGATTGGCTGGGCCTCGCCGCAGGCCATGGCGGAGAGTCTGCAGGGCATGGTCGTGGCGCCCGACCAGCGCGAGCGCTGGATGGAGGAGGCGCAGGCGCTGGCGAAAGTGCCGCCGCTGCCGCCGGCGGGATCGGATTCCAAGCCACCGCCGCGGGTGGCCCGCAACGGCACGATGCTGACCCTGTCGATCGCGCACGATAAGCATCTGCGGCTGTTCGATCAGGGCCTGTTCGGCTGGGAGAACCACAAGGAACACGCGTTCGACGCCTGGTTGCCGGACATCGGCTACTACAGCGTTCGTGTCAGCGGCTACGAGGAGACGTACTACTACGTCATCGCGGCCACCAACGGCGCGATCACGATCACCGGCGGGCAGCCGATGGTGGCACCCGATCGCAGCCGCGTGCTGGCCTGGGATGATTCGCCGCATTCGGGCCGATGGCTGCAGGTGCTGACGCTGACATCCAACGGTGCCGTGCCCGAGAAGATCGTCTGGGAACCTACCGAGGATCCCGAGGTCACGTTTGTCGTCCGCTGGGCATCAGACAGCAGTGCGGTGCTGATCGACGAAAAGCGCGGACAATCGGAACCTCTGACCATCCGGCTGGTGCTGAAGGACGGTGCCTGGCGTACGCAGTAGGGCACTCCGTCAGATCACGTAGCTGTCCGCCTCGACCGTGCGCGGCAGTGCCTCGCCGCCGTCCACGGCGCAGCCCTCGGCACGCCAGCGCAGCATGCCGCCGGCAAGATTGGCGACATCCTTGAAACCGGCCTTCTGCAGGATGACGGTGGCCTGCGCCGAGCGGCCGCCGGCGCGGCAGACGGCAACGATGGGGCGCTCGTGCGAGAGTTCACCGGTGCGGCCGGCCAATTCACCCAGTGGGATCAGCGTGGCGTTGCTGATATGGCCCAGGGGACCGGTGAACTCCTCGGGTTGGCGCACGTCGATCACCTGCACCTCGCGTGCGTGCTCTTCCAGCCACAGCGCCTGCACCTCCCAGATGCCGGCGAAGCTGTAGCGCAGCGGCGCCCAGGTCGGCTCGGCCAGTGCCGCCGCCTCGTCGTCGGGGCGGCCGCAGCGCAGGTTGGCCGGCACCGCCACGTCGATCTGCTTGGGGTGCGGCAGGCCGAGGTTGTTCATGTAGCCGGTGAAATCGTCCTCGCCGATATCGCCGCCCAGCCGCGGGCTGAAGCGCCGCTCCTCGCCGACGCTGGTGACGGTGAGGCCGCGATAGTCGTGCGCCGGGTAGAGCAGGCAGCCGTCGGGCAGGGTGAGGATCTGGTTGTGTACCGAGCGATAGAGGGCGCCGGGATTGCCCTGCTGGAAATCGGTGCGGCCGCAGCCGCGGATCAGGATGCAATCGCCGGTGAAGGCCATGCTCTCGTCGTCGAGCACGTAGGTGAGGCAGCCGCCCGTATGGCCCGGCGTCGCGCGCACGCTGACATAGCGCCGGCCGAACGCGATCTTGTCGCCATGCACCAGGTAGCGGTCGGCGTCGGCGGCGCCGCTGTCGCACGCCAGCGCGGTGCGGCTGCCGATGCGCTGCTTGAGCAGCCATGCCCCGGTCACATGGTCGGCATGGACATGCGTCTCCAAGGTCCAGGTCAGCCGCAGGCCCAGTTCGACGACCAGTGCGGCGTCGCGGCGCACCTGCTCGAACACCGGGTCGATCATGATCGCCTCGCCGCCGCGCTTGTCGCCCAGCAGGTAGGTATACGTCGACGAGGTCGGATCGAAGAGCTGCCGGAAGATCAGCATCGTCCTCTGCCCGGGTTGGAGGTGACCGGGCGCATTCTACGGTGCGATGGCGGCGGCGCCAATGCGCCAGCGCGCCGCTTGCGGCAAATGCCGCGCGGCGACACTATGAGATCACAACACCGGTGGCCGTGGAGGGAAGGATGCCGCTCGCGATCAAGAAGAGCGTCAAGCAGATGTTCGAGGAGGCCATGGGCCAGGTCGAGACCTGGACCGTCGACGAGGCCAAGGCGGCGCACGGCAAGTCCGACGTGACGTTCATCGACCTGCGTGACCCGCGCGAGATCTGGCGCGACGGCGGCATCCCCGGCGCCATCAACGTCACGCGCGGCATGCTGGAATTCTGGATCGATCCCGGCAGCCCCTATGCCAAGGACTTCTTCCAGTCCGGCAACCGGTTCGTGATGTTCTGCGCCGGCGGTGTACGCTCGGCGCTGGCGGCCAAGACGGCGCAGGACATGGGCCTGACCCCGGTGTGCCACATCGAGGGCGGTTACGGTGCCTGGAAGAAGGCCGGCGCCCCCATCGAAACGGTCGAGCCCAAGCGCTGATCGCCGCCGGTCCATGGCCGCGGCGCCTGATGGCTATGTCGGGTCCGAGAGCGACCCGATCCGACCCGTCCATATCCATCACGAAGTCGACGAGATCTGGAACGGCGGTGAACTGGAGCAGTGGTACAACTTCATCGACTACGAATTCGAGCAGGACGGCGTGTTCGCGCGGGCTCGGGTTTATACCGATGCGATCGACACCGTGGCCCTGTTCGGCCCGTTCCGCGGCCGCAACACAACGCAGGAGATCGCGGCGCCGGCTTTCATCGAAGCGGTCCGCGGCTATTTGAAACGGCGTTTCAACCGCATTCAACGGCTGACGGCGAGCGGGTACAAAACGGAGTGGGAGCGGGTGGCGTCGGGTTGAGCGGCCCGCCGCCCGTGCATCGTGAAGCCCGCAAGCCAGATCCGCGATGCCTTCACGCCGCGGCGCTTGCGGCCGATGGGGGCGTCGCGCTAAGCCGGCACATGGCCTAACCAGATCGAGCCACCATGCCGCCCGATACCGCTGCCGCGCCGTCTGTCGAGTACATCAAGCCCGCCAATGTGGGCGACCTGCCGCCTTTCGAGGCGACACCCGACATGATCCGCCAGACGGCGGCTGCGGCACCCGATCGCATCGCCGTGAAGTGCGAGGGACGCGCGATCACCTGGGGCGATTTCGATCGCCGCCTGAACCGCGTGGCGCGTGCGCTGGCGGCGAGCGGCCTGCGGCAGGGCGACAAGATCGCGGTGCTGGCGATCAATTCGATCGAGTATCTTGAGGTCTTCATGGGCGCCCTGCGCGCCGGCGTCTGCGTGGTGCCGTTGTCGACCATGGGCGCCGTCGATGCGCTGGAGGGCATGCTCGACGACAGCGACAGCCGCATGTTCTTCCTGGGCCGCCAGTTCCTCGACCTGGTGGCGCCGGCGGAAGGCCGCCTGAACAAGCTGGTGCCGGATGGCCGCATCGCCTTCG
The DNA here is from genome assembly GCF_007859315.1 of Reyranella sp. CPCC 100927. Classification (GTDB taxonomy): domain Bacteria; phylum Pseudomonadota; class Alphaproteobacteria; order Reyranellales; family Reyranellaceae; genus Vineibacter. Next base: position 299,644 of record NZ_VOHA01000002.1, on the reverse strand, counting down.
ATTTCACGCGCGCGGGCTGGACCGGCTACGAGGCCTGGGTCGGCGCGCAGTCGGATGCGCCGTTCCACGCCGACATCGATCCCGAGGACGATTTCAACATCATCTACAGCTCCGGCACGACCGGGCTGCCCAAGGGCATCCTGCATTCGCACCGCATGCGCTCGCTGATGCGCGACCGGCTGGCGGCCTTCGATTTCGCGCCCGACACGATCTCCCTGGTATCGACGCCGCTCTACTCCAACACCACCATCGCCGGCATGCTGCCCACCATCCAGCACGGCGGCACGGTGGTGCTGATGAAGAAGTTCGACGTCGTGCAGTTCCTGGAGCTGGCCCAGGCCGAGCACGCTACGCACGCCATGCTGGTGCCGGTCCAGTACCAGCGCCTGCTGGCGCACCCGGACTTCGATCGCTACGACCTGTCGTCGTTCAAGATGAAGCTGTCGACCAGCGCGCCGCTGCGGGCCCAGACCAAGGCCGACTGCCTGAAGCGCTGGCCCGGCCGGCTGGTCGAGATCTACGGGCTCACCGAAGGCGGCGGCTCGTGCACCCTGGAAGCCAACCTGCATCCCGGCAAGCTGCACACCGTGGGCCAGCCCGGCCTGGGCTGCGTGATGAAGATCATCGACGAGGCCGGCAACGAGCTGCCGCGGGGCGAGATCGGCGAGATCGTCGGCCGCGCCGCCATGATGATGAAAGGCTACTACAAGCAGGCGGCCAAGACGCGCGAGCTGTTCTGGCACGACAAGGACGGCCTGATGTATTTCCGCTCCGGCGACATGGGCCGCTTCGATGCCGACGGGTTTCTCGAGCTGCTCGACCGGCGCAAGGACATGATCATCTCCGGCGGGTTCAACGTCTATCCCGCCGACATCGAGGTGCTGCTGCTGAAGCATCCCGACGTGATCGACGTGGCGGTGATCGGCATTCCCAGCGACCAGTGGGGCGAGTCGCCGTTGGCGCTGGTGGTGCGCCGCGATGGCGCTGCGGCCGACGCCGCGGCCATCCTCGCGTGGGCCAACGGCCAGCTCGGCAAGACGCAGCGCCTGGTCGGCGTCGAGTTCCGCGACTCGCTGCCGCGCAGCACGATCGGCAAGATCATGAAGCGCGAGCTGCGGGCACCGTTCTGGGAAGGCCGCGGCAGCAGGATTTGAGTTGCCTGGGAGCGCGGGCGTCCCGCCCGCATTAGGGCGAAAGTTTTGCTTTCGCCTGACATGAGCGGGCCAGAGGCCCGCGCTCCCGGGGTATGCAGCAGGAACAAAAGGACACATCATGAGCGACGTCGAACTCAGGACCGCGCACCTCTTCACCATCTCGCTCGAGGTCGGCGAGATGAACGATCTCGGCGCCACGCCCTACGGCAATCGCCGCATCGCCACGGTGACGGGCGGCCGGTTCGAGGGTGAGGAGCTGCGCGGCACGGTGCTGCCGTCGCCGGGCGGCGATTGGCTGCTGCTGCGCAAGGACGGCGTGCTGATGCTCGACGTGCGCATCACCTTGCGCACGCACGATGGTGCGCTGATCTACATGAGCTATCGCGGCATGCGGCACGGCCCACAATGGGTGATCGAGCGGCTGAATAAGGGCGAGAAGGTCGATCCGTCCGAATACTATTTCCGCAGCGCGCCGCTGTTCGAGACCGCGTCGGACAAGTACTCGTTCCTGAACCGCATCATGAGCGTCGGCGTCGGCCGCCGCGAACCCGCCGGCCCGATCTACGACGTGTTCCAGGTGCTGTAATCCCGGGAGCGCGGGCGTCCCGCCCGCTCATAGGCGCCAATGTACGCACAGACCTCACCCTGAGGAGCGAGCGTCTCGAAGGGTGGGCAACCGCACGGAGTCAGTAGCCATCCTTCGAGACGGCCGCTGCGCGGCCTCCTCAGGATGAGGTTGATGCCTTCAGAAACTGCCGCCGGTGCGCCAGCCGCCGCCCGATCCGCGGTCGTCGCTGCTGGAACTGCTGCCGCCACCGCCCCACGATCCGGGCCATGACGAGCCGCCCGAGGACCGGTGATTGTCGCTCAGCGTGCGATCGAGGACGCCGCTGCGCAGGACGCCGCCCAGGATGGTGCCGATGACGTCGAGCACCTGGTTGTTGTCGTCGAAGGTGCCGCGCGGATCCTCGTAGCCCTGGCTGCGGGCGCGGTCGCGGGAGCTTTCGAGCTCCCAGCGGCGGTTGGCCATGTCGCGGATGCTGGTGCGAATGCGGGCGACCTCGCCGTCGGCCTTTTCATAGGCGGCACGCGCCGTCGTGATCGCGCTGATCACCTCGTCGTCGGCCAGGCTCGGCGTGCGGCGGGCTTCGTCGTAGAGCTGGCGCAGGTCATCGTGCGCCAGCCCGTCGGCGAGAAGCGAGACGGCGCCACCATAGATACCCCCGTCGCCGACACCGAACACCTTCTGCCGCTCGGCCTCGATGGCCTGCAGGTCGGCGGTGATCTTCAGGACTTCGCTCTCGCCGGCCTTCACGGCGGCTTCGGCCGCCGTGACCTTCGCCTCGAGCGCCTCGGCGCCATCGGCGACCAGGGCCGCCCGCTCCAGCGTGGCGACATGCGCCTGCACGGCCGCAACGTCCTGCTGCGTGCCCTGGGCATGCTCGCGCAGCCGGGTCGGGATTTCCTGCAGCATGGCGTAGTTCGCCCGCGCGTCCGGGTAGCCCACCAGACGGGCGATGCGCCGGTCGAAGAAGCGCACCAGATTGCCGCTGGTGTCCTCGGCCTGGCCGTGCCGGCGGGTCCACAGATACATGAACAGCGGATCGGCTTCGTAGGGTTGCCGCTTGGCGGCGAGGTCGGCCTCGGCGAGCGCCGCTTTCTCGTCGGCGTTGGCGGCGATTTTCGTGGCGGCCTCGACGGCGGCTTTCGCGGCCTGCCAGTCGCTCATTGCCCTGACCCGGTCCGCCGTGCGCTGGCGCTGCTGATCGAGCACCTGCAGGGCATCGGCCAGCGCCTGGTCGGCGTCGTGCTTGGCAGCTTCCGCCGTGTCGAGGGTGGCCTGGGTCTCGTCGCGTCGTCGCGTCAGGTCCTGGGTCGCGCGCTCGTGCGTCTCGATCATCGCCAGCGCCTGCCGCTCGGTGGCGTCGAGGTCGCCGATGACCTTGTCGCTTGTGATCGCGTCGAGCTTGATGCGGGCCAGCGCCCGGAAGCCCTCGGCTTCCTCGCGCCGCAAGCGCGCGGCCTCGTCGCTGGCCGAGCGCAGCGCGCTCTCGAGCCGGCTCTCGTCGGCGCGGGCCCGGCTGATGGCCTGCTCGATGGAGGAGAGGGCGTCGCGTCCGGTGTACATGATCTCACCAGCGTGTGATGCGGCTTTCGAGCACCGGCATCCGGAAGTCGGGCTCGACGTACCCGCGGCGCTTTTCGCCCAGGCGCGCATTCTGCACGATGCCGTTCTTCGCCTTGTCGTCACGCACGGCGTTGAACGTCTCCAACGGCACGCGCACGGCGAAGCGCGAGACGGTTTCGGTCTGGCTGGTCTCGTCGTTGCGGACCGGCAGGCGCACCGCGTTGCCGTTGGCATCCAGCGCATCGACGACGACGAAGTAGGCGCGCCCCTGGAAGCTCGGATGCTCGCGATAGAAGCCGGTCTGGTCCTCGGGCCGTCCGGCGATCCGCAGCGTGTACTCCTGGCGCAGGGTCGCGGCCAGGCGGTCGAGCTCGGTCACGGCCTGGCGTGCATCGGCCGCGTTGCCGCGTTCGAGCGCGGCGCGGCCCTGGGCGAGCAGGGCATCGGCACGCTGGCGCGCGACCGGTACCTGGGCCTCGGTCGTGATCGCCTGGTGCGCCGCGGCCAGTTGGCGCGGCAGGGTTTCCGTCAGCTCGACCTGGGCAGCCCGGGCGTCGCGCTCGCGCGGGCCCACGACCGCGAACTGGTAGACGCCGGCCGCTGCGACAAGCGCGACCAGCACGCCGCCGATCCACTTGCCGTGCGTGGCGCGGTTCACCCACAGCGTGGCCAGCGTGCGGCCCAGCCCGGGCTTGGGCGGCGTGTAGACGAACCGGCTCTCCTTGAGCGCCTTGACGCCTTCGGCGAGCGTGGCATCGGACACCTCGATGCCCTGGCTCTTGTAGAGATCGCGCAGGCGTTCGATCAGCTGCTGTTCGCGGACCTCCTCGGCCAGCTCGCGCTCGACCAGGCGCTCGCGATGGCGCAGCGTGTCGACCACGTCCATCGCCAGCATCAGGTCGTCGAGCTTGGCGCGCGGCACGGCCGGTGCGGCGGCCGCGCCGGCAGGCGAGTCGGCCGGCATCAGAGCGGCAGGGCCTGTCCGTCGGCGACGAGCTTGGCGATCCGCCGCTTGCCGTCTTCGACGGCGTCGCGGATCTCGGCTGCGTTCTGGGTCGCCAGCGTCCGCATCTCGCCGATGATCTGCTGCGAGCGCTCCTGGTAGTTGACGACGGAGTCGACCAGCTTCTTGACGGCGTCGGCGCGGATGGTGGGGCCGTAACCCGACTTGATGGCCGCTTCCTGCACCTTGGCGCCGATCTCCGACAGCGTATCGAGCGACTTGGAGATGCCGTCCTTCATGGCATCCAGCGTGGCCGTCGACTCGTGCAGCCCGAACATGCCGGTGAACGACGCCTTGAGCGCAGTGAGCACCGAGTCGTTGGTCGAGAAGAAGGTCACGGACTGGGCGTAGATGCGTTCCTTGGCGTTGGTGGTCTGCTGCAGGCGCGCCATGACGACATCGGAGGTGTTGTACGAGATCGTGAGGTTGTCCGAGAGGTCCTTGGCGATCTGGTAGCGCTTTTCCTCATCCTGGACCTGGCGCAGCTGCTCGTCGCGTGCCAGCTCCAGGCGGGCGCGCTCGGCCGGCTCGCTGCCGGAGAAACCGGCCACCTTGTCGGACGCTTCCTTCAGCGTCGCGCGGGCGCCGTCAAGCTTGGCCGTCGCCGTTTTCAGCGTCTCGAGCGCCAGCACTTCTGCCTGCTTCAGCGCGCCCCTGTAGTCGCGGTAGGACTCGAGGATCGTGTGCTCGCGATCGATCTGGCCCTTGGTGTCCTTGGTGACCTCGAGATAGATCTCCTTCACCTTGTCGAAGCGGTCGGCAATGTCGCCGCGCGAGATCTTCATCCACGCATTGGTGGCGCGCTCCATGATGTCGAGCTTGGAGTCCGACAGCTGGTCGACCATGCGCTTGGCGTCATCGCGGATGGAATCGAAGCCTGCCGTAATCGCCTTGTAGCGATCGCCGATCGTCATGCCCGCGATCTGATCGCGCACCACTTCGTTGAATACGGCGGCGTGGCCCAGGGTGCGGGCGATCACCTGCACCTTCTCGGGCTCCAGGTCGGAGATCTTCTCCAGCAGCGCGTTGATCGGCGCCGGCTCCTGTTTGGCCGGCATCAGGCCGAGGTCGCGCAAGGCACCCACCGCTTTGTCGAGATACTGCATCGGCGTTTGGACGACGACTTCGCTCACCGATCCCTCCTGTGGACCTGCACGACGCGCTACCCTTTACCAAAAGTGTGATGATCCCGACATCCGTCAATCGGGCGCACGCAGATAAAAATGATTGCGCGGTCACGCAATGATGGCGTGCCCGGCCGACGGGTCCTCGCGGCAGCAGTGAACAAAGGCAGGGAAAGCAAACGCTTACTGCGGCGTGATGCCAAGCTGCTTCACGAGATCGATCCAGATCTGGTTCTCATCTTTCATGGTCTGAGCGAAAGTCCTGCGGTCCTTGGCAGCCTCGTCGATACCGAAGGTGTCGAGGATCTGGCGGATGCGCGGGGTTTGGCCGCCTTCGACCATCAGATCGGACAGGCGCTCGACGATGGCGTCCGGTGTGCCGGCAGGTGCGAAGAATCCGACCCAGCCGTTGATTTGGAACGCCTTGGCGGTGACGCCCTGTTCCAGGAAGGTCGGCACGTCAGGCAGCTTCTTCATGCGCGTGGTCTGCGGTACGGCGATCGGCCGGCCGATACCGGTGTGCAGGACGCCGGCGGCCGCCTGCAGGCTGCCGCTGGCGGCCTGGATCGCGCCCGAGGTGAGGTCCTGCCACATCGGCCCCTCGCCGCGGTAGTGCACAGCCTCCATGTTGATGCCCAGCGCCTTGTTCAGCTCGGCAATGGCGATATGGGAGTAGGAGCCGGCGGAATAGCTGCCGGCGCTGACCTTGTTGGTCTTGGCCCAGGCCGCGAATTCCTTGAGGTTCGTGGCCGGCACCGACTTGTGGACGATGAACGGCAGGTGGCCCGCGCCCATGGACGAGATCGGCGTGAAATCCTTGTCCGGATCGTAGGGCAGGCTCTTATAGAGAACGCGGTTCATCACCATGGTCGTGGCGATGGTGAACAGCAGCGTGTAGCCGTCGGGCGGCGACTTCGCGACGATGTCGGCACCGATGATACCGCCGGCGCCGGCCTTGTTCTCGACCACCACGGGCTGGCCGACACGCTGGGCGATGTGATCGCCATAGGCACGCGCGAAGGCATCGGTCAGGCCGCCGGGCGGAAAACTGACCACGATGCGGATCGGCTTGCTGGGCCACGCCTGGGCCCGCGCCGGCCCGGATCCCAGGGCTGGGCCGCCGAGAGCGGCAGCGCCGACCAGCAGACCTTGGTGCAGCAGCCGGCGCCGTGTGGTGTCCTGGCTCATCGTCGTCCTCCGACCAAACTGTCATCCCGAGCGTAGCGAGGGATCTTCCGCGAACGGAGACTCCATTCTCACGAGATCCCTCGCTACGCTCGGGATGACATCAGCTTCCGCTCTACGCCGCCTTGCGCACCGCGCGCGCCACCTCGCCCCAGCGTTCGAGAACCTTGGGATCGACTTCGCGCCAGTGCGAGGCGAGGTAGATCACGAGGCGCGAGGCAATGCCCTTGTAGCGCTCGATCAGGCGGTCGGCGACGTCGTCCCAGCGCGCCACCACGGCGAAATGGTTGAGGATCTCCTCGGTGATCAGCGCTTCGCTGCGCGCGCTGTCATTCGACCTGAGGCAGTCGCGCAACTGGTCGCGCATGCCGGTGTAGCCCAGGTCGTCGAACTGGAAGGCATAGTTCGGCGTGGCGCCATAGAAGGCGAGCGTCGTCTTGGCCTCCTTGATCGGCGTGGCCCGCCCTTCCGGCGTATCGCCCGCCGCGACGATGACGGGGATGATCTTGTCGATCTTGGCGGCATCGCGGCCGGCGCGGGCCGCGCCTTCGGCGAGGCCCGGCAGCAGGCGGTTCTTGATGTAGTGCATCGAATGCATGGGATGCACGTGCACGCCGTCGGCAACCTCGCCGGCCACGCGGACCATGATCGGCCCGACGGCCGAGATGTCCACTTTGACGTCCTCGTAGTCGTGGCGAGACGGCGTCCATTGCTCGGTCAGCAGATTGAGCTTGTAGTAGGGACCGTCGTGGTTCAGCGGCCCCTCGCGCCGGAAGGCGGACAGGCAGGCTTTCACGGCCTGCACGTAGTCCTTCATCTGGGGCGCCGGCTTGTCGAAGGTGCTGCCGTATCGTTTGGTGATGTGCGCCTTCACCTGGCTGCCGAGCCCGAGGCGGAACTTGCCCCGGGTGTTCTGCGCCAACTCCCAGGCGATCTGTGCGGAGATCATCGGGCTGCGCGCGAAGGCGATCGCGATGCCGGTCGACAGGTGCAGGGACGGCGCCGCCAACGCGGCGGCGGCGATGTTCATCCACGGCACCTGGTGGCCTTCCGTGAACAGCATGCCGGAGAAGCCGGCCGCTTCCGTGCGGCGGGCGAGGTTGGCCGCCTGATCCCAGGTGCTGGCGCGTGTCATGACATCGAAGTCCATCGCTTTCTCCTCCTCTGACCCTCCCGGAATCGCGCCTTGCCGTCATCCTGAGCGAAGCGAAGGATCCCGCGGTGTTGCGATCAAGGAACACTGGCGCGGATGATCGTCAGCGCCGCCGATCCTTTACCAACCACCGCAAGGGCCTTCGCTGCGCTCAGGACGACAGAAAAGCACATCCACCGTCTACTGCGGGTCGATGCCGAGCTGCTTCACGAGGTCGATCCAGATGGGATTCTCGTCGCGCAGGATCTGCGCGAAGGTCGTGTGGTCGGTCGCGGACTCGTCGATACCGAAGGTGTCCAGCATCTGGCGCAGACGCGGTGTCTTGCCGGCCTCGACCATCAGGTCCGACAGGCGCTGGACGATCGCCTCGGGCGTACCGGCCGGCGCGAAGAGACCGACCCAGCCACGGATCTGGAACGCCTTGGCGTTGACGCCCTGTTCCAGGAACGTTGCCACGTCGGGCAGCTTCTTCATGCGCTTCGTCTGCGGCACGGCGATGGCCCGGCCGGCGCCGGTCTGCAGCACGCTGGTGGCGGCTGCCACGCTGCCGTTGGCGGCGTGGATCGTGCCCGCCAGCATGTCCTGCCACATCGGCCCTTCGCCGCGGTAGTGCACGACTTCCATCTGCAGGCCGAGCGCCTTGTTCAGCTCGGCGGCAGCAACATGCGAGTAGGAGCCCGGCGAATAGCTGCCGATGCTGACCTTGTTATTCTTCGCCCAGGCGGCGAATTCCTTGACGTTGGTCGCCGGCACCGACTTGTGGACGATGAACGGCAGGTGGCCGGCGTCCATGAACGAAATCGGCACGAAATCCTTGTTGGGATCGAACGGCAGGCTCTTGAACAGGGCTTGGCTCATGACCAGCGTGGTCGAGATGGTCACCAGCAACGTGTAGCCGTCGGGTGGCGACTTGGCCACGAAGTCGGCGGCGATGATACCGCTGGCGCCGGTCTTGTTCTCGACCACGAGGGCCTGGCCGACCTTCTGGGAGATGTATTCGGCATAGGCGCGCGCGAAGGCGTCGGTCAGGCCGCCGGGCGGATGGCTGACAATGACGCGCACCGGCTTGCTGGGCCATGCCTGCGCCGATGCTGTGCCGGCCAGCAATGCCGGGGCACCGGCCGCGGCGGCACCCCATGCCACGCCGCGGCGCACCAGCCGGCGCCGTGTGATATCTTTGCTCATCGATTCCTCCCCAACTCGGATATGCCGGCTTCATACCCCTGGGAGCGCGGGCCTCTGGCCCGCGTCGAGGCGGAAGCGCTGATTTCGCAGGACATGAGCGGGCGAGACGCCCGCGCTCCCGGGTTCCGGTTCAGCGGCACCGCGACTAGACCACGCGCTCCTTGCGCAGCTTGGCGATGTCCTCCTTGCTGTAGCCGACCTCCTCGAGGACCTGGTTGGTATGTTCGCCCAAGGTCGGCGGCCGCCGGCGGATCTCCAGCGGCGTGCGTGACAGCTTCACCGCCTCATCGAGATAGGGCACCGGCTTTTTGGCGCCGGGGAACTCGACCTGCTTGAACAGCTTCTGGTCCTTCACATGTGGATCGTCGAGCGCCTGCTGCGGGCTGTAGACGGGGCCGGCCGGGATGCGCGCTTCGGCCAGCGCTTCGAGCGCCTGCGCGACGGTGCGCGTGCCGCACCAGGTCTGCATGCGCTCGCTGATCAGTTCGCCGTGGTTGCCGCGCTGCAGGTCGTCCTTGAAGCGCGGGTCGCTCAGCCAGCTGTCCTCGCCCATCAGCTTGGCCCAGCGCACGAAGAGCGGCTGGCCGATCGCCATGGCATAGATCCATCCGTCGGTGCACTTGAACGAGTCGGAGGGTGCCGCCGTCCAGCCGCGGTTGCCGATCGCGGTGCGATTGGCGTCGATGACCTGCTGCTCGATGAGCATTGAGTTGGAGGCGTTGAGCGCGCTCTTGAGCAGCGCCGTCTCGACCTTCTGGCCCTTGCCCGAGGTCTGCCGCTCCATCAGCGCCGCCAGCACGCCGATGGTGTTGAGATAAGCGGTCGAGAAATCGACGTAGGGAACCGCGATCCGCATCGGCCGGTCGCCCCAGCCCGACAGGTACATCGCGCCCGACATCGCCTGGCCGATCGTGTCGAAGCCGACCCGCTTGGAGTAGGGGCCTTCGGAGCCGAACATCGATGTGGTGGCGAGGATGATGCGCGGGTTGATGGCCGACAGCGTCTCGTAGTCGAGCCCCATCTCCTTCAGGGTGTCGGCCGGCAGGTTGGCGACCACCACGTCGGCTGTTTTCACCAGGCGCGCCACCACCTCGCGGCCGGCCGGCTTGGTCGGGTTCAGCGTGAGGCCGAGCTTGTTGCGGTTCATCTGGAGGAAGGTGATGCCCTCCTTGTCGGGCACCACCGGCGCCGTCCAGCGATCCTCGCTGCCGTCCAGTTTCTCGATGCGGATCACTTCGGCGCCAAGGTCGCCCAGCAGGGCGGCGCAGTAGGGGCCGGCGATGTAGCGGCCGAAATCAAGAACGCGAATTCCGTCGAGAATCCCAGGCATGTCGTCACTTTCCTTGCTTACACCGGCACCACGGGGTGCGCTGCCGAGCGACGCACCAGCCATAGAGCCACCAGCACCGTGGGTACCACGATCGCAAGGCCGAGTAACTCCATGGCCGTGTTGCCCAGCGGCATGATGCCGCCGCCGGGCGTCGCCAGCACGAGTCCGCCGATCACCAGCATCACGCGCAACGGCCATTCCAGCATGCCCGCCCCGCGCAGATCGCCGACGCCGGCCTGATAGCCCTGGATGCCGCCGCAGATGAACAGCGTACCGATGGCGGTGGTCACTGTCAGGTACAGCGCTTCGCTGAGCGAACCCTGCATCACGAAGGCGGGATTGAGCACGAAGAAGAACGGAATGAAGTAGATGATGCTGCCCACCCACATCGACTCCCAGCCCGTCTTCATCGCTGGCGCGCCGGCGATGCCGGCGGCGGCAAACGAGGCGATGGCCACCGGCGGCGTGATCGACGACAGCATGCCCCAGTAGAAGATGAACATGTGCACGGCCATCTTGTTGAGGCCGGCTTTTTCCAGGGCCGGCCCGACCAGGATGGCGAGGAAGATGTAGCAGGCCGTCGTGGTGAGCCCCAGGCCGAGGACCAGGCTGGTGATGGCACACATCGCCAGCAGCAGCAGCGCGTTGCTGCCGGCCAATGCCAGCAGGTCATTGGCCAGGCTCGAGATCACGCCGGTCATGGAGAAGGCGCCGATCAGCAGGCCGCAGCCGGCCAGGATGCCGATCAGCTCGACGAAGGTCTTGCCGTTGACCTCGAGGAAGGCGAGGTACTTCGCCAATCCCCAGCGTTTGGCACCGAACACCTCGTTGAGCAGCACCAGCAGCAGCATGCCGCCCAAGGTCGGCAGCAGAATGGCGTTCATCCAGGCATCGAAGGCGTTGCCGCCTGGCGTGCCGGCGGGCAGCGCCATCGCCTTGGCGTACCCGTCGCTGGTCAGCACCATCGCCACGGTGGCAGCCAGTGCGGCGAGACAGTTGAGGGTGTTGGACAGGCGCCAGGCGCCGGGCTGCGCCCACTGGTTCAGAACCAGCAGCAGCGCCGTGGCATAGAACGGCGCATGGCTCTCGCGCTTGAAGTACAGCAGCATCACGATCAGCAGGACAATGACGAAGGCGTAGTACCAGCCGTCCTTGATCGATTCCCAGGCGCTGGGCAGCTCGCTGCGCGGCAAGCCCTTTAGCCCATGGCGCGCGGCGTAGGAGTCGACCTGCATGAAGAGGCCGACATAGTAGAGCAGGGCCGGGATGACAGCGGCGACGGCGACCTCTGCGTAGGTCACACCCATGAACTGCGCCATCACGAAGGCGGTGGCGCCCATCACCGGTGGCGCCAGCACCGCGCCGGTGGAAGCACACGCCTCGATGGCGCCGGCATAGGAGGCGCGGAACCCGGTGCGCTTCATCACCGGGATGGTCATGGTGCCGGCAGTCAGCACGTTGGACACGATGCTGCCCGACATCATGCCCAGCAGGCCGCTGGCGAAGATGCAGACCTTGGCGGCGCCGCCGCGGAACGTGCCGCACAGCGCGAACGACAGGTTGATGAAGAACTTGCCGGCGCCCGTCATCATCAGCGCCGTGCCGAACACCAGGAAGCCGATCACGGTGTCGGCGAAGGCCTGGATCGGAATGCCCAGCAGGCTCTCGGTCGACAGCATGTGATAGGCGGACGCCTGCTCCCAGGTCGACTGGTTGCCTTTCAGCGGCCCCAGCCAGCGCGCCTCGGCAAACAACGGATAGATGGTGAACGGCAGCACCGACAGCAGAAGGCTCCAGCCGCCGGTGCGGCGCAGCGCTTCCAGCAGCACGAACCACATCACGTAGCCGGCCCAGATCACGCCGGTGGGTGCGCCGCCAAACTCCCAGCCCAGCTCGGCGGACTTGCGGATGTGCATCATCAGGTAGACGGCTGCGGCGGCCGTGACGACGAACAAGACGATGTCGTACCAGGGCAGGCGATCGGTCGCCGCCCGCGTGCTGCCCGGGAAGATCAGGAACGTGAAGGGCAGCATGCAGAGGATCAGCAGGTAGAAATACTCGGTGTTCAGCGGCGTGAACCCGATGAAGAAGCGCAGGCCGAACTGCTGGTTGATGCACAGGAAGATCGTGACCGCCGTGAGCGCCATGAGCGCAATCCGCCATGGCCCCTGCAGGGTGCGCACGCGGGTCGTCTCGGCCTCGACCGGCCCGGTCGCGACATGGGGGTCATCGAACGTGACCTTCTTGGCGACATCAACCATGCCGTTTCTCCCGCCGGCAACGCACCCTACTCGAACACAACATCCAGTCCGGCGCTCTTCAGTGCCGCCGCGCGCGCCGTCATCCAGGCCTTGCGGAAGGCTTCGGCATCGTCGGGCGGGTTGGCTTTCTGCAAGGCCGCCCAGGCCTCGATCAGCGTCTTCTGACGGCGCAATAGCCCGTCGTTGTGTTTCTGCGCCGCATCGGTCCAGACGCCGGCTTCCTTGAGTGCCTTGATGGCGCCGTCATGGAACGGCGCGACCCACTCCAGCTTCTGCAGCTTCACGTCGAGACCGGCGGCGCCGGGCGCGGCGTCCTTGTAGGCGTCGTAGCCCGTGATCATCGCCTTGGTCAGGCCGTAGGCCGTGTCGGCCGGTATCGACGCGTAGCCCATGAAGATCGGATAAGGGAACGTGCCGGTCTCCAGCGGGGCCTGGGGCGAGATGCCGGCACCGCAGGTTGCGTTGTGCGGGAAAATGTACGGCACCAGCTTATGCATGCGCTGCCAGCCGGCCGTGTCGGCACGTGGCGTCGGCACCCACAGCAAGCCGCGCGGCGAGGTGTCGACTTCCTTGGGCTGCGCCGAGATGGTCGAAGCGAAGGCGGCATCGGCCTCGTTGTTGAGCACGCCCTTCCACATCGCGCCGTAGCCCGAGAATTCGACCAGCTTTACGTCGGCAGTGGTCAGGCCGCCGAAGGCCAGGACCGCCAGTGCGTTCTGATTGAGTGCCGGCGAGCCCACGACCATGCCGATGCGCTTGCCCTTGAGATCCTTGGCGGCCTTGACGCCGGTGTCCTTGGCGACGCCCAGCGATGCGCCGTTGCAGTCGTTGGAGGCCAGCAGCAGCCGGACCGGCTGCGGCCCCCATTCGCGGGCGGCGAATTCGAACACCGCCTCTTGCGCGAAGTATGTGCCGGTGCCGTTGGCGGAGACCTGCGCGCGACCGGCCCGCAGGGGCGCGAGTCGTGCCACGTCGTTGCCGGCCGGCAGGACGCGCACCTCGGTGCCGTGCTTGTCCTTGAGCATCTTGCCGACCGCCACGGCGATGTTGAAACCGGAAGAGCCGGTGTCGTAGGCCGTGAAGGTCAGTGTCTGCGGCAGCTTGATGTCCTGTGCTGCCGCCGGTGTTGCGATGGCGATGGCGATGGCGATGGCGCAGATCGTGGCCGCCCGTGAATGCCTCGTGATGGTCGGCATGCTCACCTCCGGGTACGATGCGGGTCCGGCGCGGGCGCGCCAGTCTATTCGAAGATCACGTCCATGCGGGCTTTCTTCAGGGCCTCGGCGCGTGCCTTCATCCAGCCGGTGGCGAATTCCTTCTCGTCGGACGGCGCGTTGGCGCCGAAGGCTTTCCATGCCGTCGCGATCACCTGCTGGCGTGCGATCAGCGCATCGTTGTGCTTCTGCGCCGCGTCGGTCCACACGCCCTTCTCGCGGAACGCCTTGATGGCGCCGGGATGGTAGGGAACGACCCAGGTGAAATTCTGCTTGTCGAGCGCCATCCCGTCGGCACCGGGCGCACCGGCCTTGTAGTCGGGGTAGGAGTCGATCATCGCCTTGGTGATCAGGTAGATCTGCTCGTCGCCGCGATCGGCGTAGGTCATGAAGATGGGATAGGCATAGCCCGCCATCTCGACCGGCTTGTCGTCGCTCAGGCCGCCGGAACCGCAGGTCGCCTTGACCGGCACGAAGTAGGGCGCCTTCTTATGGACGCGCGCCCAGCCGTCCTTGTCGGCAGCCGGCATCGGCGGCCATGTGACGCCACGCGGCGATGTGTCCATCTCCTTGGACTGGCCCGAGATGGTCGACGACAGCGCGATGTCGGTCTCGTTGTTCACCATGCCTTTCCACATGGCGTTGTTCGACGAGAACTCGACCGCCTTCACGTCGCTCGCACTCAGGCCGGCGAACGCCAGCAGCGCCAGGGCGCCTTGCGTCAGCGCCGGCGAGCCGACCACGACACCCAGGCGCTTGCCTTTCATGTCGGCGGCCGTCTTCACGCCGACATCCTTGGCGACGGCCAGGCCCAGCCCATTGCATGACGTCGCTGTCATCAGCAGGCGCGTAGGCTGCGGTCCCCAGGCCTTCTGGCCGAACTCGAACACGCCTTCCTGCGCGAAGTAGGTGCCGATGCCCATCTGCGAGGCGATGGCGCGTCCGGCGCGCACCGGCGCCAGGCGGCCGGTATCGTTGCCCGACGGCAACAGGCGCAGGTCGCTACTATGCTTCTGCTTGAACTGCTGGCCGATGGCGACCGCGATGTTGAAGCCGGAGGAGCCGGTATCGTAGGCCGTCCATGCCATCTCGGTCGGTAGCTTGCCTTGGCCCAGACACGGTAGTGCACTGGCGACAACGCAGACAAACGCGGCCACAGCCGCCGCAACGCGGGCAGTCATCGAGTCCTCCCTGAAGTGCCGCCGTAAAGACGGTTCTCTTTTTTCAGCGTAAACCGCCGTTCATGGTACAGACGGGCGGCGCGGTGTCCACCCCTTATGCGGCACGCCCATCGACATGCGGGCGGCCGATCGACGAAACAAAAAGGGGAAGCCGCGAGGCTTCCCCTTTTTCAGTGAAAGGCGATGGGCTTCAGTTGTCTTCCTGGAAGGCCTCTTCGCGTTTCTTGCGCAGCGCCGGCAGCGCCATCAGGATCAGCAGGATGGCGGTGACCGCCAGCAGCCCGGCACTGAGTGGCCGCGTCACGAAGACCGTGGCATCGCCGCGCGACAGCAGCATGGCGCGCCGGAAGTACTCCTCCATCTGCGGTCCCAGCACCAGGCCCAGCAGGAAGGGCGCGCCTTCGCAGCCCAGCTTCAGGAAGATGTAGCCGATGACCCCGAAGATGGCGACCGTCATCACGTGGAACGTGCTGTTCTGCAGCGAATAGGCACCGATGCAGCAGAACAGCAGGATCGACGGATAGAGGAAGCGGTAGGGCACCCGCAGCAGCTTCACCCAGATGCCGATCAGCGGCAGGTTGATGATGACCAGCATCAGGTTGCCGATCCACATCGAGGCGATCATGCCCCAGAACAGCTCCGGCTTCTTGGTCATGACCTCGGGGCCGGGCTGGATGCCCTGGATGATCATGGCGCCCACCATCAACGCCATCACGGCATTGGATGGAATGCCCAGGGTCAGCATCGGAATGAACGACGTCTGCGATGCGGCATTGTTCGCCGACTCCGGCGCGGCCACGCCCTGCACGACACCGGTGCCGAAGTCCTGCGGCCGTTTGGACATCTTCTTTTCCAACGTATAGGCCGAGAAGGCGCTGAGTGTCGGGCCACCGCCCGGCAGCACGCCCAGGATCGAGCCGATCCCCGTGCCGCGCAGCACCGCGGGCCACGCCTGGCGCACCTCCTCGCGGGTCGGCCACAACGACGTGATCACGGTCTGCTCGACTTTGCGCGACGCGCGCTTCTCGAGATTGGCGATGATCTCGGCAATGCCGAACAGGCCCATCGCGATGGGTGCGAAATCAATGCCGTCGCTGAGTTCGGGGATGTTGAAGGTGAAGCGCTGGGCGCCGGTATTGACGTCGGTACCGACCAGTCCGATCAGCAGGCCCAGGAACACCATGGCGATGGCCTTGATCACCGAACCGCTGGCCAGCACGACGGCTGCCACAAGGCCCAGCGCCATCAGCGAACAGTATTCGGACGGACCGAATTTCTGCGCCATTTCCGTGAGCGGTTTGGCGAACATGACGATCAGCAGGGTGCCGACCGTGCCGGCGAAGAACGAGCCGACGGCGGCGATCGACAACGCGGCGCCGGCGCGGCCCTTCTGCGCCATCTTGTAGCCGTCGAGCGCGGTCACCACGGCCGAGGATTCGCCTGGCAGGTTCACCAGGATCGCCGTCGTCGATCCGCCATAGGCGGCGCCGTAGTAGATGCCGGCCAGCATGATCAGTGCCGCCTCGGGCGGCAGCTTGAAGGTCAGCGGCAGCAGCATGGCGATGGTGGCGACCGGGCCGATGCCGGGCAGCACGCCGATCAACGTGCCGACCAGACAGCCGATCAGGCAGTACATCAGGTTCTGCAGCGTGACGGCAGTACCGAACCCGACGGCGAGGTTGTTGAGGATGTCCATCTCACCACACCCCGTTGAGCATGGCGATGTTCATCGACAGGCCCCACTTGAAGATCACGAAGCAGAGGACAGCCAGCGCCACGCACATGATGGCGGTTTCACCCCACTTGAACTCATCGCCGCCCGCCGCGGCCAGGAAGACCAGCGCAATCAGAGCCGGCAGCAGGCCGGACACCGGGTTTTCCCAGCGCGCCAGGCCGGGGACGAACCACGATACGATCGCCGGTACGTTGCCCGGATCGAACAGGACAGCGAAGGCCACCACGCCCAGGGTGACCATGACGATCGGCTTCCACTTGCCGCCTTCGATGCGTTCGCTGCCCGTGACCACGGCGCTGATCGCGATGATGGCACCCAGCGCCATCATGATGAACGCCAGCATCTGAGGCACGAAGCCCGGTCCCATGCGGACCGCGGTGCCCAGCGCCAGTTTCGACTGGCCGAAGTATCTGGACAAGTCAGTGAAGGCCGCGATGTAGGCCAGGCCACCAAACCCGACGAACATCAACCCGGCCAGGAAATCCTTGGTCAGGAACCGGTTCAAAAACGCCTCCCTGGACGGAGCTTAGCCGCTCCCGTTCGTCATTTGACTGACTCGACGCTGACGCGACAACGAGTGGGCAGATAACAGGAAATCGCGCGCTTGCCCAAGGATGAAATTGCCACATTCATGACGGCTGCGTCAGGCCTCTGTCAGATCTGAATGCTCAATCGCCATGTTTTGATCAGGTGTGCAGCCACGCGGCACGGGCTCGCCATGGCCAGCGATACCACAGCAAGGCCGCGGCGATGACGACGATGGCCGCGAGCAGGGTGAGCGCGATCGGCCGTTCCATGGCCGGCAGCATCGCGCCGCGGCTCAGCAGCATGACCCTGAGGAACTGCTCCGCCGCAATCGGGGCACTGATATAGGCGAAAGCCGCCGGCAGCGGATTGACCCGGCACAGGATCATCACCACCACGACGGCGATCTCGATGATGAAGCCATGCGCCTCCAGCAGCGCCGCGATCTGCGGCAGGCGGACGGCGCCGCTGTTGACGTCTTCGCCCGCGAGTCCCAACAGGCAGCCGATCAGCATGGAGGCCAGCCCGGTCAGCAGACCGTCGCCCGCCAGCACCACGCCGATCAGGATCGCCAGCGTCCAGCGCAGCCAGATCAACGCCAGGATGTCGCCCGGGCCCGCCATCAGCATGAATTGCTCCAGCCCGCTGGCGAGGAAGGCGATGGGCGGCACGTCGGGGGCCAGCATGGCGATGTTGGGCACCAGCAGGATCAGCGCCAGCAAAAACGCCAAGGCGAAACGCAGGGGGCCGGGCAACAACCGCGGCGGCACCACCGCGATACCGGTTGCGGCGCGCGCCGCGATCAGCAACCCGATGACGATGAGGGCGATCGCGCAAAAGCGCGGCACCATGGCGGGGCCGACGCGCTGCAACGTGCCGGCACTGAGCGGCGCCAGCATCACCAGCGACCAGATGCCGAACGTCACGGCCAACACCGCGAAAATGATCGGCCGCAGATCGGGCCGCCCCTGCAATCGCACGCATCACTCCGTCGATCGATTGAGTCGCCGGACATTCCGCCCCGCGATCCGATTCCGTTGGTGCCGCTATCCAATGACGCGCGGCGGATGATTGCATGTGGTGATGCGGCGACGCAAACTCTACCCCGATTGAAGCTCACCCAGGGACAGCAACGATGGCCAAGCGCGGCGCCGACTTCGTCGGCACGATGGCAGTACAGGACCGGCACCGTTTCGACACGGCTGCACTCGAGCGCTACATGGCTGCGCAGGTCGAGGGTTTCACCGCGCCGCTCACCGTCGAGCAGTTCCGCGGCGGGCAGTCCAATCCGACCTACAAACTGATCGACGGCGGCGGCCGCCAGTACGTGCTGCGGCGCAAGCCGCCGGGCAAGCTGCTGCCGTCGGCACATGCCGTCGATCGCGAGTTCCGCGTGATCGCCGCGCTCAACCGCACCGACGTGCCGACGCCACGCGCCTATGCGCTGTGCGAGGACGACAGCGTGGTGGGCACGGCGTTCTACATCATGGAATTCTGCGACGGCCGCGTGCTGTGGGATCCGCTGCTGCCGGATGTGCCGCAGGCGATGCGCGCGCGCATCTATGAAGCCAAGGTCGACACCTTGGCGCGCCTGCACAAGGCTGACTGGCAGGCGCTTGATCTGGCCGATTTCGGTCGGCCCGGCAGCTACGTCGCGCGCCAGATCTCGCGCTGGGGCAAGCAGTACAAGGCGTCGGAAACCGAGGCCATCCCGGCCATGGACAAGCTGCTGGACTGGCTGCCGGCCAATGCGCCGCCGGCCGACGACACCACCATCGTTCACGGTGACTACCGCCTGGACAACATGATCTTCCACAAGAGCGAGCCGCGGGTGCTGGCGGTGATCGACTGGGAGATCTCGACCCTGGGCGATCCGCTGGCCGAATTATCGTACCTCTGCATGATGTACCGCGTGCCCGAGGCGCAGGGCGGCATCGGCGACATCGACCTCGGCGCCCTGGGCGTACCGGACGAACAGGCGATGTTGCGCTGGTACTGCGAACGCACCGGCCGCTCGATCCCGGCGAACTGGGAATATTACATGGCGTATAACCTCTTCCGGGTGGCCTGCATCCGACAGGGTGTCTACGCCCGCTCGCTCGACGGCACGGCCGCCAACCGGCTGGCCGGCGAATCGGGCAAGCTGGTGCGCCCCAACGCCGAGTTGGCTTGGACAATTGCCCAGAAACTGGGAGCCCGCTGACCTCTGCCATCGTTTGCGCCTGACCCCCACAACGGATAGTCTGCGCGCAAACAAGGCAGCCGGCCGACCATGCGAGGGACGGCCCCTGCACGGGGAAGCGACGTGGTACGCCGGATCTCGCGCCGCACGGCGGTGCGCTTAACTGAAACACGTGATACGCCGCCCGCCGAGGCCATCGAGGCAGCGGCGTTCGACCTGTTTGCCCGCCAGGGTTTCCAGGTCACGACGGTACGTGACGTCATGCACGCCTGCGGCCTGACGCAGGGCGCGCTCTACAACCATTTCTCGTCGAAGGAAGAACTGCTCGCCACCATCATCCGCTCGACGCAGGTGGCACTGGAGCGCGAGCTGGCTGCGGCGTTGGCCGGCGTCGGTGACGAGCCGGTGTCGCAGCTGCATGCCTTCGTACGCGCCTACACCCTGCGGCACACGCGCAAGCGGGTCGAGGCGGTGGTGGCGAACCGCGAGTGGGAATGGCTCGATGCGCCGCGCCGGCAGGAAATCCGCGCCAGCCGTCGACGCGTACGCGAGATGATCATGCGCATCCTGGAGCGCGGACATGCCGCCGGCACGTTCCGCGCGCTGCGGCGCAAGGAGCGCGACGACGTCAAGATCGTCGCCATGGCCATCCTCAACCAGTGCACCGACGTTGCCTACTGGTTCAGTTCGACACACGACGGCTGGCGCGCCGAGGACGTTGCCGACCTGCACGCCGACATGGCGTTACGCACCGTCGGCGCACCGCCGCTTGCGGCGCGCGCGCGCGCCAACGACGCGGTTGCAGCGGAGTAGCCTGGGAGCGCGGGCGTCTCGCCCGCATCACAAGTCTGCTTTCGTCTGTGCGTGTGGTGCCAGGAGATGAGCGGGCGAGACGCCCGCGCTCCCGGGGCCATCAGCGCTTCAGATGCACGATCGCATCGGCGGGGATCGACGAACGCTTGCCGCCGGGCAGTGCCCAGAACACTTCCAGTGTCGCGGTGTTCTTCCGCTCGAAATACAGGATCTTGATCGGATAGAGGCCGGCCGATGGCACCGCCACGGGGATCGCCGGCGACAGGCGATCGGCGTGCACGTCGCCATCTTCCCAGATCTTCTTGCCGCCGATCTCCAGCCGCACGCCGTCGTTGGAGTTCACTTCGAACACATAGGTGCCGGGTGCCGGGAAGCGGATGAAGCCGAAGATGTGCGCCTGCACGCCATCGTCCTTGTCGCTGGTCAGCACCTTGCCCGACCCCATGTCCCATTCCAGGTGGGTGATCGGCGCACCGACGGTCTTGCCGTTTTCGTTGAGCTTGCTGATGTTGGTGGTGAAGTCGAAGTGGTAGTTGACCGCCAGGCCGGCCGCCAGCTTGTCGGCCGTCGGCTGCGGGTCGGCCGGCTTCAGGCCGGCAATCGGCGTCTGCGCGGCGGCGCTCAGCGGCGCGGCGAGCAGGGTACAGAGCGCGATGATGGCGTGACGGCGGTGCATGCTGCCTCCCGGGGCGTTGATGGTTGGTTGCTATCTTAAAACCATTTAGATAGCCGATGGTGGCAGGAAATTGCGCACAAATTTTGTCGCCCTGAACACGCTCACGGCGAGAGAGAATTGTATGCAAGAGCCTTGCCGTGCGACCGGCGTCAGACGCTGTTGCCGCGATAACGAAATGCCGGTGCGTCGGTTGCCGATTCGCGCTCGGCCAGCGCCACCAGCTGTTCGTGCAGCGGCGACAGCGCGCAGGCGGGGTCGACGGCGTCGGCCGCACCGGCCAGCGCCAGCGCCTGGCAGCGGCAGCCGCCCCAGTCGATCTCGCGCCGATCGCACGAGCGGCACGGCTCACGCATCCAGTCGGTACCGCGGAAGCGTGCGAAAGCGGGGTCGCGGAACCAGGCCTCGTTCAGCCGCGTCTCGCGCACGTTGGGGAATGGCAGGTCGGGGATGGTGGGCGCCGCGTGGCACGGCAGGATCTGCCCGTCGGGCGCCACCACCATGAAGCGCCGCGCCCAGCCGCCCATGCAGGCCTTAGGCCGGCGCGCATAGTAATCGGGCAGCACGTAGTCGATCACCAAGCGGCCCTTCAGCCGTTCGCGCGCTTCGCTCACCTGGGCCGTCGCTGTTTCGAGCTGAGCCCGCGTCGGCATCAGGGCGCCGCGGTTATCCAACCCCCAGCCATAGTACTGTGCGTGCGCCACCTCGATGCGCGCCGCATCCAGGCTCACGGCCAGTGCGATCAGATCCGGTACCCGCGCGATGTTGTGGCGATGGATCACCACGTTCAGCGTTAGCGGCAGGCCGGCGGCGCGGATGACCGGCGCGATGGCGAGCTTGCGTGCGTGCGCGCCGTCGAGGCCGGCGATGCGGTCGGCGCCCGTCGCTTCGCTGTCCTGCACGCTCAGCTGGACGTGATCGAGGCCCGCCTGCTTCAGCCGCTCCAGCCGGTCGCGGTCCAGCAGAAAGCCTGACGTGATCAGGTTGGTGTACAGCCCGGCTGCGCGCGCGCCCTGCACCAGTGCCTCGAGGTCGCGCCGTGCCGCCGGCTCGCCGCCGGAGAGGTGGACCTGCAGCATGCCCAGCCGCCCGGCCTGCGCCAGCACGTCAAGCCAGGCTTCGGTCGGCAGCTCGTCGCTGCGGCCCGCCAGCGCCTGAGGGTTGGAGCAATAGGGACAGCGCAGCGGGCAGCGATGCGTCAGCTCGGCCAGCAGCGCCAACGGCGGCTCGACCTTCACCTCGACCTGCGGCTCAAGCAGGGTGGTCATGGACGATTCCCTTGTCGGCGAGGTCCTGGAGCAGGGCCAGCACATCGCCCAGGATTTCATCGACGGGCGCGTCGAACTCGGCACTCAGGGCGGCGGCGATCTCGGCCACGCTCAAGCCATTGCCGCAACGGCTCACCACAGCATAGGCGATCTCGTCGAGCACGAACAGGCGCTCGGGTGCCTGCACCACCCAGCGGTCGCGCACCGCGTCATGCTGCAGCCGCGCATGCACCACCAGCCGCGGCCGGCTGTCGGCGGTCAGCGGCGTGCTCATGTCGCGTCGGGCACGAAGGCACCGGGCGGGATGTAGCCCGGCGCGACATAGGCGTAGTAGAGCGCATCGAGCTGCGACCACAGCACGCCGCATTTGAAGCGCAACGCCTCGAGCACCAGTTCCTGTTCTTCGCGGTTGCGCGCCTTCTCGATCACGTAGGCCAGCGCGAAATCGGAATCACGCGGCGCCTGAGTCAGGCGCTTGTCGAAATAGGCCAGCGTCTGGCGGCTGACGAACGGATAGTTCGCCAGCATGCCGCTCACGCGTTCCTGGATGATGGTGGGCGAGAACAGCTCGGTCAGGCACGATGCCACCGCCTCGAGCAGCGAGCGCTCGGCGACGAAATGCACGTACGCTTCCACGGCAAACCGTGTGCCCGGCAGGATGCCCTTGGTCGACGCGACGTAGGTGGGATCGAGTCCCAGTCCCTCGGTGAGCTTCAGCCAGCGCGCGATGCCGCCGTCACCCTCGACCTCGCCATCGTGATCGACCAGGCGCGCGCGCCACTCGCGGCGCAGTGCCGGATCGTCGGCCCGCGCGATGAGGGCGGCGTCCTTCAGCGGAATGCAGGCCTGGTAGTAGTAGCGATTCAACGCCCAGGCCTGGACCTGCGCCTTGGTGAGCTCGCCGTTGTGCAGTTTGCGATGGAAGGGGTGCAGGTTGTGATAGCGCTCGGCGCCGATGGCGCGCAGCGCGGCCTCGAATTCGGCG
The DNA here is from genome assembly GCF_007859315.1 of Reyranella sp. CPCC 100927. Taxonomy (GTDB): domain Bacteria; phylum Pseudomonadota; class Alphaproteobacteria; order Reyranellales; family Reyranellaceae; genus Vineibacter. The sequence goes on along the minus strand of NZ_VOHA01000002.1, from coordinate 276,545 downwards.
GCGGAAAGCAGGGGCGCGGTCACAGCGTGAACTCCTGGCCGTCCTCGGCGATTCCCCAACCGGCCGCGATCACCGCGTTGCGTTCGGGGGAGCCGTCGATCAGCACCGGGTTGGTGTTGTTGATGTGGATGAAGATCTTGCGCCCGACATCGGCGCCTTGCCAACCCGCCAATGCGCCATTGTCGCCGCCGATGCTGACATGGCCCATGCGGGCGCCGGTCTTGCTGCCGACGCCGGATGCGATCATCTCGTCGTCCCGCCACAGCGTGCCGTCGAACAGCAGCAGCGCCGCGCCGGCGACACGCCGGCGTACCGCCTCGGTGATCGCGGCGCACGCCGGGACGTAGGCCAGCATCGCACCGTCCGTGTCGCGCAGCAGCAGGCCGATCGTGTCCTCGCGGCTGCCGGGTTGGTCCTCCAGCCACAGCGCCTGCTTGCCGGGCACCGCGAAGGCTTCGATGGTCAGGCCAGACGGATGGCCGCCGGGCAGCTGCAACGCGGTCGGTTGGTCGAGCGTCATGCTGCGCCGCTCGACCATGCTTTCATCCAGCACGGTGAAGATCGGGTTGGCGGCCAGGGTCGCCAGCACGCGCTCGGTGCCGTACAGCACCAGGCGCTGGCGCTCGCGCAACGACAGCAAGCCGCCGACGTGATCGACGTCGGCGTTGGTCATCACGGCGCCCGCAATCGGGCTGTGACGGCCCTGTCCGCGCGGCTGCACCGGCGGGTTGGCGAGAATCTGCTGCTTCAGATCAGGAGAGGCGTTGAGCAGGAACCAGTGATCGCCATCGGCTGAAATCGCCACCGACGATTGGGTGCGGGGCGTAACGCGCGGATCACCGTTCCAGGCTAACGCGCAGACCGGGCAGCGGCAGTTCCATTGCGGGAAGCCGCCGCCGGCTGCGGAGCCAAGCACCCGGACTTTCAACGGGTGCCATCCGACTCTGTCTTAGAGTTCGGGACAGGCGTAGCTGTTGATCTCAAGGCCGACGGCCAATTCGATGACCTGCGGCTTCTTCCAAGACTTGCGCATGGCTTTTCTCCTCCCGCGGCTCATGGCATGAACAGCCAACTATGGCGCAATGCCGTGCCCAGTTCAATCGGTGGGTAAGTGGCGCCTAAAGAATTGCGTTCAAACGCAAAATTCCCTCCCCCAGCTTTGCTGGGGGAGGTGGCCGAAGGCCGGAGGGGGAGCCCACGTGGCTGGGGTAATGAAGACCACGTCGGCTCCCCTCCGCCCACCGACGTTTCGATGCTTGGCATCGAAACGTCGTATCGGGGCACCTCCCCAGCATAGCTGGGGAGGAGGAAGCCCTCAGGGTTGACACGCCGGGGGGTGGTCACTATGTTCCGCGCCGCTTCGGATTTCCCCGGCTCCCGCCGGGGTTTTTGTTTGGAAACCTGGCCATGAAGATCCGCTCGTCGCTCAAGACCATCAAGTCCCGGCACAAGGCCTGCCGCGTCGTGCGCCGCAAGGGCCGGGTCTACGTCATCAACAAGACCAACCCGCGCTTCAAGGCCCGCGCCGGCTGAGGCCGGCCGACAGTCGGCCACCGGGCAGAATCAGATCGGCGGCGGAGGCTCTCCCTCCGCCGCCGATCTTTTGTTATGACTTGAGAATGACCGGTTAAGTCATTGCGATTGATCCAGTTTTCTGGTTCTTGACCAATTCCAGGGCCTGCCGCATCTCGGCCACGCGTTTCTTCAGGGTCGCGGGTGTCGTGGTCTTGCCCCATGCCGGCTTGATGTCGATCATCATCTTCGTGCCGTCCTTGATGACCGTCAGGCCCGGTGACTTGTCGTTGATGCCGGTGCCGGCCACCCATGCGTGCCCGGGAAAGAATTCCGTCATGATCCGCCATGCCAGCTCGGTGGCGGCCGATCCGGCGTCGGTGCGGCGGACGGCAATGAAGATGTCGCCTTCGTTGTTGGACGAATCAGGCTGCAGGTTCCACGCATTGGTCGTGAACGCGGTGATCGGCGGCGGCTTGTCGGAGGTATCGGCCAGCGGATCGTTGAGGTTCACGGTGACATAGGCCATGCGGCCGCGAAGCAGGATGCTGGAATTCGGCGCCATGCCGGTACAGATGGGCTGCCCGCCGCGGTCACGAACCGTGGCACCCGTGGGACCCCATTCGAAATTGAAATGGATCTTGTTCTTGAAACCCTGGACCGTCCGCAGGAAGGCGTGGCTGACCACCTTCATGACGTCTGTGTTGCCGCTGCCGGCGTTGCAGCCCATCAGTATGATCTTGGCGTCGGCGGTGAAACGGTCCTGCAGCTCCTTGAACTGTGGGATGGCGCTCTCGAAGGCCGGGAAGGGCCCGATCCACGCCTGGTCGTTTGAGAAGTAGACGTCGTCGCGTTTCACGTCGCCGGCCAGCGAAAACACCTTGTCGTTGGCGTGGCCCAGGATGCGCAGTTCCTCGATCGACTCGACCGCCTGCTTGGCGATGACGTCCAGCAGCTCCTTGACGGTGCCGGCGCCGGTACTGCCGCCCGATCGGACGCCCGCCGCGGCGAAATCGCGATTGGCGGGCGACCAGTGACAGTTGGCGATGCCGCCGCATTTCGTGTCGAGCGTGCAGCTGATTTCCTGTCGATCGTTGGCCCACGGCGGGACCACGGTGTAGCCGCTGGCATGGATGAGGAGTTTCATGGGTCGGTATCCTGAGATCGGTGACGCATGGTGAGACACACAACGACGCCGCCCGGATCTTCCCAGGCATACTATAAATGAGTGATCACTTCTATAGTATGCGCATGCGCGTGACAATGGGAAAGTGCAGACCGCTCAACCCGCCGGATCGGTCGAAATCACGATCAGCACCTCGGCCGTGGTGTCGTCGACAGCGGTGATCTTGTGCGGCACCGTCGAATTGAAGTGCGCGCAGTCGCCCGGGCCCAGTAGTTCCTTACGATCGGCGAGCTGCAGGCCGATGCGTCCCTTGAGCACGTACAGAATCTCTTCGCCGTCGTGATGGCTCATGGGCGACTGCCCGGCCTCGACCTCGCCGGGCCGCAGTACGATCGCCAGCATGCGATGACCCGGTGATGTCCCCGCCACCACGCGCGGCGAGCCACGCAGGTCGACGTTCGTTCGGGCATCCGCCGCCCGCGTGATCGTCACCGGATCCTGGTCGCCCGGCTCGCCGAACAGCGCCTCGACGGGCACATGCAGCGCCTTGGCCAGCTTGAGCGCGCCGCCGATCGAGGGCCGCGACAGGCCGCGTTCGATCTTGGAGAGATAGCCGCGCGTCATGTCGGCAGCCTGCGCCAGCGCTTCCAACGTGAGCCCGGCCTGCACGCGCAGCAGCTTGAGCTTGATTGACATTGTATCCGATAGGAAACTTGTTGACTAAACGAGCTTTGTATCCTTTATTACCACAGCGGGTTGGAAAGCCGTGATCGTCTCTTTCGGTGAGGCTCCATGTCGCTTGCCATCAAGGCTCTCGCAGCGCGTGCACTGACTGCCGCCGTCATGGTCCTCTCCCTGGCGGCAGGGCCGGCGGTTGCGGAGGAGGCGTACCCCTCGCGGGTGATCCGGCTGGTCGTGCCGTTCGGCGCTGGCGGCATTACCGATGTCGTCGGCCGCCTGATCGCCCAGCGCCTGGGCGAGGAACTGAAGCAGTCGGTGATCGTCGACAACAAGGCCGGCGCCGGTGGCAGCATCGGCGCGGTGGCCGTGACGCAGGCGGCGCCCGACGGCTACACCTTGCTGCTCGGCACGGTCGGCACGCAGATCGTCAACCAGATGATCAGTCCCAAGCTGCCCTATGATCCGGCGGCACTGGTGCCCGTGTCGCTGGTCAGCAACTCGCCTTACGTGATGGCGGTGGCCGGCCTGCCCGAGGTCCGCAACCTGTCGGAGCTTGTTGACCACGCGCGTCGCCATCCCGACACGCTGAATTTCGGCTCCGCCGGCTACGGCACGTCGCCCCATCTCGGCATCGAGCTCTTCAAGCTCATCACCAAGGCCCGCATCGAGCATGTCCCGTTCAAGAGCGGTGCCGAGGCGGTCAATGCCGCGGTGAGCCGCAACGTGCAGATCGTCTGCGACGCCATCCCCGTGGTCATGCCGCAGGTCAAGGCCGGTCATCTCAACGCGCTGGCGATCACCACCCGGGCGCGGATGCCGGCCGCGCCCGATCTCAGGACCAGCGCGGAGCAGGGCATGCCCGATCTTCAGATCGGCTCGTGGAACGCCATCTTGGTGCCGGCCGGAACGCCTCAGGCCCGGATCGCCCGTCTCGCCGCGGCGTTGGAGCGTGTGCTGGCGCGGCCTGATGTCGTGGCCCGGTTGGCGGAACTGGGCATCGAGCCGCTGCCGGCGGGCGTGCCGGCGTACGAACAGCATGTGCGGCGCGAGACGGAGAAGTGGCAGGTGGTCGTCAAGGCCGCGAATATCCGCCTCGAGTGATGATCGCGCGGAGACCTGTGCCATGCGCCTCTACGATACGCAGCGATCGGGCAACGCCTGGAAGGTGCGCCTTCTGGCCGGTCTTGTGGGCGTCGACCTGCCGCGGGTGACGCTGTCGATCGATCGCGGCGATCTGCGCGATCCGGCGTTCCTGATGCGCAACCCGCTGGGCATGGTGCCGGTACTCGAACTCGACGACGGCAGGACCATCAGCGAGTCGCTGGCGATCCTGCACTACCTCGCCGGCGGCACACCGTTCTGGCCGGCACAGACGTTCGCGCAGGCGCAGGTGCTGACGTGGCTGTCGTTCGAGCAGGCGCAGCACATGCACCCGCTGGCACAGTTGCGGCTGCACCTCAGCCTGCATCGCGACCGCCGCGCCGAGGACGATGACATGGTGCGTTGCCGCGCCCAGGCGCTGCATGCGCTGGCGGTGCTGGACGGACAGCTGGCGCGCCAGGGCGCCCATGGCTGGGTCGCCACCGCGGGCCGACCCAGCATCGCCGACGTGGCGCTCTATCCCTACACGCGGTTCGCGTCGATGGGCGGCATCGACATCGCGCGCTTCGTGCATCTGCCGCCATGGCTGGCGCGGATCGAGGCTCTGCCGGGCTATCAGCCGCTGTTTCCGGGCCGCCCCGATCTCAATTTCTCCACCGTCGAACTCAGGGAGTGACGACATGGATACGACCGATACCTTCGCTCTGCCCAAGGCGGATCTGCTGCGCCGCTCGCTGGATCAGATCCAGGATCGCTTCGAGGACAGCGCCTATACACTGGAACAGAAGATCGCGCTGACCTGCCGCATCCTGTTCGACAACGGCCACGACTCAGGATTGGCCGGACAGATCACGGCGCGCACGGCGCAGGCCGGGACCTACCTGACTCAGCGGCTCGGGCTGGGTTTCGATGACATCACCGCCAGCAACCTGCTGTTGGTCGACGAGCACCTCACCGTTATCCGCGGCGAGGGCATGCCCAATCCGGCCAACCGGTTCCATTCCTGGGTGTACCGGGCCCGTCCGGATGTGAACTGCATCGTCCATACCCACGCGCCGCACACCGCGGCGCTGGGCATGCTCGAAGTGCCGCTGGCGATATCGCACATGGACAATTGCCTGCTCTACGACGACGTGGCCTTCATCGCGAAGTGGCCGGGCGTGCCGGTCGGCAACGAGGAGGGCGAGCTGATCTCCGGCGCGCTCGGCAGCAAGCGGGCCGTGCTGCTGTCGCACCACGGTCTGCTCGTGGCCGGTGCCAGCGTCGAGGAGACCTGCCTGCTCGCCCTGGCCTTCGAGCGTGCCGCGCGCCTGCAACTGCTGGCGGCGGCGGCCGGCCCGGTGCAGCCCATCGATCCCGCCCTGGGCCGCGAGGCGCACGACTGGCTGCTGGCGCCCAAGCGCAGTGTGGTGGGCTTCGCCTACTATGCCCGCCGCGCGCTCAAGAAGGCAGCCAACGCCGATTGCCTCGCCTGAAGATCGCGCATCATTGGTGAGCGCATTGCGGACCACCACCGTCGTCCTGAGCGCAGCGAAGGACCCTGCGGTGGCTGCTGCAGAGACTGTCGGCCCTGATGATCGTCAGGGCCGATCGTGGCAATACCAACACCGCAAGGTCCTTCGCTGCGCTCAGGACGACAGGAATTGCTGATTCCATCAAACGAAGAACCGCGCCAGTCTCCGAAATCCATGATCACCAAACTCAACACCCTGCTCATCGGTGCGGTCGGTCCGCTGGGCGCCAAGGCGGTTCCCAGCGGGATCGACAAGCGGCCCGTGGCCGGGCCGGTGCGCCTGGGCCGCGACGGTTTCGAGGGCGACGCCCAGGGTGATCGCAAGAACCATGGCGGCCCGCTGAAGGCGGTCCACCATTATGCCTACGACCACTATGACGCCTGGCGCCAGGAAATCGCGGACGCGCCCGTGCTGCGGCGGCCGGGCGCATTCGGCGAGAACCTGTCGACCGTCGGCCTGGACGAAACGCAGGTGGCGTTGGGCGATGTCTTTCGTCTGGGCGATGCGGTGATCGAAGTCTCGCAGGGGCGTCAGCCCTGCTGGCGGCTCAACCTGCGCTTCGGCGTCGCCGACATGGCGATGCGCGTGCAGAAGACGGGCCGCATCGGCTGGTACTACCGCGTGATCGAGGCGGGCATCGTGCGGCCGCACGACTGCCTTGATCTGATCGAGCGCCGATCGCCCGACTGGACCTTGTACCGGCTGTGGCGTCTGCTCTACGTCGATACGCTCAATCGTGACGAACTCCACGCCGTGATCGCCTTGCCGCACTTGCCGGAGCGATGGCGCCTTCTCGCCGAACGACGTCTGGCCACGCAGGCGGTCGAGGATTGGACTCCACGGCTCTCGGAGAAGCCGGCGACCTAGCACCCGGCTGTCATCCCGAGCGCAGCGAGGGATCTTCTGCAAGTGACGCACGGTGCGCCTGCATCAAGAGATCCCTCGCTGCGCTCGGGATGACAGTCCCGAGTCACATTCGAGCGATAGCCGATGCTAGCGGGTTACCAGCGACGCCGAGGCCTGCCTACATGCGGGCGTGCACGCCGTACGTTGCGACGAAGCGCACCAGTTCGGTCTGGCGCGTCGTCTGGGTTTTCTGGAACAGGCGTTGCAGGTGGGTCCGCACGGTCGATGCGGCGATGCCCAGGGCGCGGGCGATCTCGACCGCGTTCAGGCCGCGCGACACCAGATCCAGCACGCGGCTTTCCGCCGGCGTGATGGCATGGTCTTCGGCAATGGCCGCGATCGGCGGCGAGGCGCCGGGCGCCGTTTCGAACCGGATCGTGAGCACGCGCGGCGGGGCGGGGGTCGCACCGTCCGCCAGCGTGGGCGAAGTCATCGCAACGATCGACACCGCATAGCGCTCGTCCGCGGCGGCCAAGCTCACCTCGCGGATGCGGCCCAGTGCGATCTGGCGCAGGTGGCTGGCGAACGCAGCATCGCGCGCTTCGTCGCTGAAGGTGAGCCGGTCGCTGCAGGCGTACACGATGGCCATCGACTGCAGCATCTCGAGCGCCCGGTCGTTGCCGAACAGGATGCGGCGCTGCCCATCGATGACGAACATTGCGCCGGCGCCCGACTCATCGACCGCCGACTTGTCGCTCAGCCGTAACGCCGCGGCCATCGGACCCTGAGCGCGGCCCGCCGTGTGGTGCACCTGGTCCATGAGCGTCACCCTTTACGCTTAATAAAATGAATGAACGCTCATCACTGTAATCGACGTACCGAGGCGCGACTAGTGCCGAAAGTCACATCGCTGCGGTCAGGCGGTGGAGATCTGCCCGGTCGATGGTTGGTTCCGGCGCTGCCGTCGCCACTCCAGGGCAATCGCCAGCAGGACGTAGCCGATGGCGAGCGCCCACAGGCCGAGGAACTGAAGGTTGATCTCGGCGATGGAGGCGCCCATCTGGGCGACCATGGTCAGTCCGGTGACCGCGAACGTGCTGGGGACCAACATCGACACGGCGTGCAGCGCCGGCGGAATCGCCTCGGTCGGCCAGGAGAACCCGGAGAGAAAAAAGAACGGCATGCCGATGGCCGCCGCGACGAGCTGCACCGAGAGCGGCGAACGGAACAGCGAGCCGATGACCATGCCCATGGCGCTGACGGCAAGCACGAACGGGATGGCCGCGACCAGGATATCGGCGAGCGACCCCAGCCGGGGAACGCCGTAGAAGTAGGGAGTCACGATCAGGTAGATCGGCACGACGATCGCCTCGACCGCGAGATAGGCGAGCAGGTTGCCGAGAACCGTCGCCACCGGACCGGTCGCCGGCTCCAAGCGCGTTCTTCGCGCTGTCACCGCCAGCAGGCAGACGGCGACCAGCAGGGTCTGCTGCAGGATCAGCAGGAACGCCCCGGGCAGCAGGTACGTGGCGTAGCCGCCGGCCGGGTTGAACAGGGGAATGGCGGTGAACGGCAGCGGGCTGGTGACGGCAGCGGCCGTCGGCGGATCGACCTGCAAGGCGACGAGACGGGCCTCTTCCACCTCGACCCCGAAAGCGCGCGCCGTGCCCGAGATGCCGGCGGCGACACGCTGGTTGACCAGGAAATAGCTGGCATCCGTGTACTGCAGGATGGGCGATGCCCGGCCATGCAGCAGCTCGCGTTCGAAATAGCGCGGAATGACCACGATGCCGGAGATCGTGCGCTCGTAGACCTGGCGCTGCGCCGTCGGCAGATCGGGAAGGACCATGGCGACCGCCACATCGGGAGAGGCGTCGATGCGGCGTGCCAGTTCGCGGCTGGCCGTCGTGCCGTCGAGGTCGACCAGGGCGATTGGAATATCGCGCAGGGCCTCGTTGACGTAGGGTTGCGGGTAGTAGAGCGAGTATATGAGCGCGGCGGCGAAGATGGTCGACAGCACTTCCTTCATCGAGAAGATGCGCTTGAGTTCGCGGCGGAAGGCGATGGCGATCCCGCTCATGTCGCCGTCCTTGGTTTCGCCGCCGCCGCGTCGGCGCGCTTGCGGATGATGTTCAGCCGCAGCGCCGCGAGCAGCGCCAGCCCGATGGCAAAGGCGGCCAGGACCAGCATCGGGTGAAGTGCGAGCTCGGACGGCGTGCCCCTGAGCGTCTGGTCGATACGGGCCGAGAGGTACCAGGTGCCCGGCAGCGCCGCGCCCCACCAGTAGGCGAACAGGTTCATGCCCACGCGGGGAAAGCCGATGCCCATGAAGCCGAAAGCGGGCGCTGCCAGGATTGTCGCGACGCTGATGGCGCTGGCGACGGGCTTTATCAGCAGCGCCAGCAGCAGGCCGAGAAACTGGCACGTCAGGATGAAGATGAACGTCGACGCCACGAGGAGAAGAGGACTGCCCCGTAGCGGCAGATCCAGGACCCCGAACAGGACGGCGTCCGCCGTGCCCAGGACGGCCAGGAACAGCAGCGTGTAGGGGAGCAGCTTGCCGAACATGGCCGGCCACAGGCCATTGCCCAGCCGGCGCAGGATGCGCAGGCGATGCCTGTGTTCCGTATCGAGTCCCACCGCATAGGCCGAAGAGACGATGATGACGACCTGCAGGATGGCGGGCAGCAGCGCCGCCAGCAGGAAGTGCGCGTAGTTGAGCGTCGGGTTGAACAGCGTGTTGCTGTGGATGGGAATCGGCGTGATGGCCTGCTGCGCCATGACGGCCTCGATGCCGCGGCTGGTGCGCAACGAAACACGGACAGCGCCCTCGACGGCGGGAACGGCGGCATTGACGCCGCGCAACGTCAGGCCGCCGGTCGTCATGAACTGGTTGTTGTAGAAGAACACCACCTCCGGTCTGCGGCCGGCCAGGACGTCACGCTCCAGGTTCTTGGGCAACATGAGCAGGCCGTGGATCCTGCCGGACAGGATCATCCGCTTGCCCGCCGCGAGGTCTGTCACATGGTCGGCCACGGCCGTGTCGGGGGTGGCGTTGACGGTCCGGACGATCTGGCGGGACAGGTCGCTGGCATCGAGATCCAGCACCGCGATCGGCAGGCGGGTTGCCAGTCCGGCGCTGAACACCAGGATCAGCACGGCCATGATGATCAGGGGCACGATGGTCGTCAGGCACAGCAGGAACGGCCGCCGCCGCAGCCAAGTGAACTCCCGCCAGAAGACAAGCCAGAAGCCTCGCTTTACGGCGCCATACCCGCGCATGTCAGGGCGCTGGGCGCCGCCAGGCGGCAATCACGCTCATGCCGGGACGGAGGCGGTCGACCGCCTGTTCGGGCTTCACCCTCACTTCAAACGTGCGCAAGTCGAAATCGCCCGTCGCCCGTGTCGCGCGCCAGGTCGCGAACTGACCCTGCACGTTGATCATGGTGACGCGCACACCGATCGTCTTGGAGCCCAGGGCCGGAATGGTGACGTCAAAACGGTCGCCCACCTTGAGCCCGGCCAGAAGATCCTCGCGTATGTTGAAGGTGAACCACAGGTCGTTCAGGTCGACCAGCGCGTAGAGCGGTGCCCCGGCGCTGAAATTCTCGCCGAGTTCGGCGACGCGCGTGGTGATCTGTCCCGCGATCGGCGCCCGGATGGTCAGTTCCAGGACGTCGGTCTGACGCTGGCCCAGGATCGCATCGGCTTGCTTTACTTGCGCCGCGGCGAGCGCCTTTTCTTCGTCGCTGGCGCCCTTCTCCGCCAGGGCCAGGGAGGCTTCGGCGGCCTCTTTCTTCCGGATGGCGGCAGAGAGGTTGCGGGTTGCCTCGTCGACGCGCTGCTGAGGCGTGTTGCCGCTTTTCACCAGTTCCGCCTGCCGCTGGTAGATGGCCGTGTAGAGCACGACATCCGCCTCGGCGACCGCCAGGTCGGCCTTGCGGGCATCGATGATTTCCGGCCGGGTGCTGCTGACGCGGGCGAAATCCGCGCGGGCGACGTCGAGGGCTGCTTTCGCGGCGATGAGGCCCGCTGCCAGCTGCGGGCTTTCAAGCTCGGCGAGCACGGCACCGGTTTTGACGTCGTCGCCGGCATCGACATTGAGCTTGGTGATGCGGCCAGGGACGCGGGCGCTGATATCCACGCGGTTGGCGGTGACCTCGCCTTGGATCGTCAGCGGCGGCGGGCGCGTGGCGAACCACAGAACGACACCGAGTGCCAGCAGAGCCGCGAAGCCGATGAGGGGGCGCAGAAGTGACGATTTCTTCAAGTCACCGAGCAAGAGCACCTCACTGATCTTCATGCCGTCACTGCAAAGACTATGTATCCGTTCGATCCCTAATGGAAGCCAAAACAAACGCGCGGCGGAAACGCGGGGCGTGTGTTCATACGATGCGGCAGTGACATTTTGCTCTGCAGGCTTCGTCTTCGGCGGGTGCGTATTGCTATTTACTTAGAAGTCAAATGATTCAGATTGTGATGTGGAAATGTTTTTGATAGGACTCTGAAAGTTAATAATAAGATATCTAATGATTGAGATGTGGAGGCAATCGAGAATCGACCAAAAGTTGGTTTGAATCCAGCCGTTCATCTCTGGATGGCACATCGACTCCAGCGGGGAGAGAAGCTCGATGGTCTTTGTTCGATATCATGCCGGGCTTGAGCAGCCGGAGGAGAATTTCGAGACCAATCAGCAAATCATTGTCGATCGCATCAAGAAGTACGAATCGGAATCGGTTGCCGCCGAAGGCGCCAATACCGCCGTGCGTTTCGCGCACGCCAAGGCGTATGGCCTGTTGCGGGCGACCTTCGAAATTCTTCCGGGCGTGCCGTCGGAGTACGCGCAGGGTGTCTATGCCCGGCCCGGCCCGCACGCCGCGGTCGTTCGCTATTCGAACGGGCTTGCCCATCTTGGCGCGGACGACACGCTTGGTCCCGTGGTGGGCATGGCGGTCAAGCTGTTCGATATCGATGGACCGATGGAGCTCGATGACGAGCGGCACAGCCGGACCATGGATTTCAACATGATCAATGGCCCGATCTTCTTCTGCAATACGGTGCAGAAGTACGTCTTCCTGGAAAAGATCTTCGTCGACCTGCCGAAATACCATGCCCGGGGTAAAGATGGCCGCAATCAGATGTTTCATGACTGGGTGACTGGTTTCGGCAACCTGGCGCCGGCTGACTGGGCTTGGGATGAACTCGGTGCGTTCCTGCGGCTGGGTGGCGGCGCGGTATGGCAAAACCTGCTGTTGTCGAGTTTCTGGTCCATGGGGGCTGTCAGGCACGGCGACTACATCGCGAAGCTTCGCATCCGGCCGACAGCGGAAACGGCGGCAGCGATCAAGCGGCGCATGCTGGATCCCGCCTCGGCGAAAGAAGTGTTTCGTCCTGCACTGGTCACGGAAATCGCCGAGCGCGCCTGCGAATTCGACTTTCAGGTTCAGCTGTGTACCGACCTGACGACCATGCCGTTCGAAGACCTGACGGTGGAGTGGCCGGAGAAGGCCTCGCCATTCGTGACCGTCGCCAAGCTGCGGCTGCCGCGCCAGGACATTGGTGACGACAGCAACCTGCGCGCTGCCGAAGGCATCTCTTTGACTCCTTGGCGTTGCCCGAAGCTGCACCACCCGGTCGGCAGCCTGCAGCGGCTTCGCAAGGAAGTTTACAGGCAGTCCTCGATCCACCGGCACAACGTCAACCGGGTGAAGCGTCAAGAGCCGCGAACCCCGGATGACCTGTTCCGTTGATCTTTCACAAGCGGAGCTCCACGTGGCCAAAGACAAGCGTTACATCGCGCCGGACGTCGCTGCGGCGGAAATCGAAAAGACAATCCATCCCGTGCGCCAGCAAACCGATGGTGTCGGCCTGCGCATGGGCAAGACGTCGGAGTTCACGCTCGTGGCGCCGGTCAAGGCGGGCGGCGCCGATGTCTTCCGTCAGCGGATTGGCCAGGCCCAGGAGGAATGCCGGTTCTGGGAAGGTAAACTCGGCACCGTCCATGATCTCCGTGTCTGCCTCATCAACGAGGGCAGGCAGATCCTGTTCGCGGCCACGTACAGCGACGAATTCAAGCCCTACGTCCTGGACGTGATCAAGTTTGCCACGCCCTGGATCGACCACATGTTCCTGGGCGTTGCGGAGGGATATCCGGGTCTCGCGCACCCCGATGCCCTTGAATACATCGCCAAGCATCAGGTTCAGGCCGACCTCTGGTACGTGCAGAACGATGATGCCACCGTCCGCGACATCGGGCGCGGTCAGCGCGCCTTGAAGTCGTTCAACGCGCTGCTCGATGCGGTCCAGGACTGAGTTGTAGCGGCACCGATCCCGACCGGCTGTCGCCGTCGGGCGGATGTGGGGGGTGCGTGATGGTCTCTCCGACGTTGGCCTTCGAGGACATTCAGGGAACTGTCCTGCGCCGCCGCCCGGAGCGCTACTGTGGCCGGTACATCCTCTACAGAGTGACGAATGGTGCGGGTGCCCGGCGCATGGTCGAGCGGATCCTCCCGCACGTCACCTCGGCGGCGAACTGGGACGCGCCGAAGCCTTATACGGTCAATCTCGTGTTCACCTGGCAGGGGTTCAAGGCGCTCGGCATCCCCGATCGGATCCTGAACAGCTTCCCCGAAGAATTTCGTGCCGGCATGGCGGCGCGCGCCGAGATTCTCGGCGACACCGGTGAGAGTGCGCCGGAGCATTGGGTGCGGCCACTCGGCAGCAACGATGTGCACATCGGCGTGGTGATCAGCGCCGGCAGCGAAGCCGACCTGGCCGAGCCCATCCGCATCGCCATGTCCGCCTACGAGGGCATTCCGGGCGTCGAGCCGATCTACAGGATCGATGTGGGCGTTCCGAGCACGGGCCGCGAGCATTTCGGGTTCCGTGACGGCATTGGCAGTGTTTCGATCATCGGCAGTGAAGTCGAGCCGCTCCCGGGACAGGACCCCGTCATGCCCGGAGAATTCATCCTCGGCTACCCGGACGAAACCGGTTCGGTCGCGCCGATGCCGCAGCCTGAGGTCCTCGGCAAAAACGGCGCCTTTCTCGCATTCCGGCAGATGTACTGTGATGTCGGGGCGTTCAGGCGCTATCTGCAGGCGAACGCGCGTGACAAGGATGACGAAGAACTGCTGGCCGCCAAGATGGTCGGCCGGTGGCGCAGCGGCGCGCCGCTGTCGCTGTCTCCGGAGAAAGATGATCCGGCGCTGGGTGCCGATCCACTGCGGAACAACGACTTCCGCTATTACGAGGATGATCCACGCGGCTTGAAGTGTCCGTTGGGATCGCACATCCGGCGCTGCAACCCGCGCGACGGGCTGACGGGATCGATCGTCAACGTCAACCGCCATCGCCTGATCCGGCGCGGCTCGGCTTACGGCCCGGAGTTGCCGGCCGATCAAGTGCAAGACGACGGTGTCGACCGGGGCATCGTCTTCATCTTCATGGGCGCGAGCCTCATACGGCAGTTCGAATTCATTCAACAGGCCTGGATCAACAACGGCGACTTCGTTGGGCTCGGTGAGGAGGTTGACCCGCTCGTCGGTCCCAACAACGGGCACGGCACCCACACGATACCCGCGCGCCCCATTCGCAGACGCCTGACGGGGCTTCCGCGCTTTGTGACGGTGCGCGGCGGCGAATACTGCTTCCTGCCAAGCATATCGGCGCTGCAGTGGCTGTCTCGCGGACAATACTGAACCATGGGATGTAACCCGGCCCTCGGGATGCCGGGCGGATGTCGGTAGAGGAGAGTGGCGATGCGATCGATCGAGGCGACGAGCGGCTCGGGTCTGAAGCGTCTGTGCGCGGTGGGGCTCGCGGGAATTCTCGCGTTGTTCGGCCTGATCCTCGCCGGCGGCGGCCTGTATCTGGCCGTGCTCGGTGGCAGCTTCTACTATGTCGTCGCCGGTGTATTGCTGGTTGCGGCCGGATACCTGATCGCCCGGAACCGCCTTGCCGGCGCGTATGTGTACTACGTTGCCTTCGCGTTCACGGCACTGTGGGCCTTCTGGGAGGTGGGGCTGTCCACGTGGCCCCTCATTCCCCGCCTTACCGGACCGTTCATCCTGCTCATCCTGGTCGCCGTCGTGGCGCCGTGGCTTGACTCCTCGGGGGTGCGGCGTGGTCGTGCCTTGGGGTTGGGGATGGCGGCGGTCTTCGCCATTGCCATGGCCGTGGCGGTTCCGATGGCCAATCGACTGCCGGAGCCGGGCAAGATGAGCGAGGGCGGAACGATAGCGTTCGACGTAGCGCCCTACATGCCCAAGGCCGGCGAGTGGAGCGACTACGGCGGCGGTCCGAGTGCGCAGCGTTATGCCGACGTGACCCAGATCACGCCGGCGAACGTCAAGAATCTCAAGCGCGCGTGGACCTTCAATACCGGCGATATACCGAAGAGTTACGGATCCGAGCTGACGCCGTTGAAGATCGGCGACACGATCTATGGCTGCACTCCGATGAACAAGTTGTTTGCGTTGAGCGCGGCAACGGGGGAGAAGCGGTGGCTGTATGATCCCAAGGTGTCGGCGGCGTGGGTTCCCTACACGGCGGCATGTCGCGGCGTTACCTATTTCAGGAATCCCAACGCGGCACCGGGGCAGGCGTGCGCCGAACGCATCATCGAAGGCACGCTCGACATGCGGCTCATCGCCGTCGACGCCCGGACGGGCGCGCCCTGTGCCGATTTCGGATCCAACGGGGCGGCCGATCTGAAAGTGGGATTGGCTCAGAGGGACAGCGAAACAGGTGCCGTGACTCCGGTCATTCCCGGCACGGCCGCCATCACGTCACCGCCCGTCATCGTCCAGGGCGTGATCGTGACCGGCCACCAGGTCCTGGACGGCCAGCGCCGGTGGGCGCCATCCGGCGTGATCCGCGGCTATGACGCGGTGACGGGCGCATTGCGCTTTGCCTGGGATATGAATCAGCCGGGCGTCGACAAGCTTCCGCCGGAGGGCAAGCCATACTCGCTGGGAACGCCGAACTCGTGGACGATACCTGTCGGAGACGAGAAGCTGGGCCTTGTCTACCTGCCCATGGGCAATTCGGCGGCCGACTATTATTCGTCGCTGCGCTCTGACGAGGAGAAGAAGCACAACACGGCGCTGGTTGCGCTCGATGTCAACACCGGCAAACCGCGATGGGTGTTCCAGACGGTGCGCAACGACGTCTGGGACTACGATCTCGGCTCGCAGCCGACGCTGGTCGAATTTCCCACGCCACGCGGCAACGTTCCGGCCGTCCTGTTGCCGAGCAAGGCCGGTGACATATACGTGCTTGATCGGCAGACCGGAACGCCGCTGCATGCGGTCGATGAGGTCCCGGTGCCGCAGGGTGGCGCCGAGCCGGCGCAGCGCGCCAAGACACAGCCGTCGTCGCGGTACCACACGCTGCGCAAGGCCAATCTGGTCGAAAGCGACATGTGGGGGCTGTCGCCCATCGATCAGATGATCTGCCGCATCAACTTCAAGCGCGCCCGCTATGAAGGCCCGTTCACGCCGCCGGAGGTCGGGCGCCACACCATCCAGTATCCCGGCTACAACGGCGGCTCCGACTGGGGCAGTGTCGCGGTCGATCCCCGGCGTGGCGTGATCATCGCCAACTACAACGACATGCCCAACTACAACCTGCTCGTTGAACGCAAGCAGGCGGACGCCCTGAACCTCTACCCGGTGGGCGATCCTCGGGCGGTCGGCAGTGCATCGGGTGCGGAGGGCGCCGGCGCTCAGGCCGGGACGCCCTACGGCATCCAGGTCAATGCCGGCTGGCAGATGCCGACCGGCGTGTTGTGCACGCGGCCGCCTTATGGCGGCATCCGGGCGATCGATCTCGCGACGGGCAAGACGTTGTGGGACCGTCCCTTCGGCACGGCGCGGCGCAACGGTCCGTTCGGGATTCCGTCGTACCTGCCCTTTGAGATCGGAACGCCGAACAACGGCGGTGCCGTCGTGACGGCAGGCGGTCTGATCTTCATCGCGGCCGCGACGGACGACCTGATTCGCGCCATCGATATCAAGACGGGCGAGACGGTGTGGAGCGATGTTCTGCCCGCCGGCGGCCAGGCGACGCCGATCATCTATGAACAGAACGGGACGCAGTACCTGCTGATCATGGCCGGCGGCCATCACTTCATGATGACGCCGCCGGGCGATTCCCTGATTGCCTACACCTTGGCCAACCGGTGACGTTGACCAGCAAATGGAAATCGGAAGACGAACGCACAGGCCTGCGCTCCCTGCGCATCATCGGCGGGCTGGAGGGTCTCTTGAAAGAAAACGCTGTGCGGTGAGCGGATCACTGCCGAGGTGCGCCGGCGAGGAGGTCGCGAAGGCGGTCGGGATCGACCGGTTTCAGCGCGAAGGGCAGGCCGCTCTCCTGGACACGGGCCAGGGTCGCGGGAGTCGTCTCGCCGGTCAGCATCAGGACGCGGGCGACGGCGCCGCGATCCAGCACGGCGCGGGCAATCTCCAGGCCATCCTGCGGCCCGGGCAGGCGCAGGTCGGCGACCAGCACGTCGAACCACGGCATCGCCGCACCGTCGTCCGAGCGGGCATTGAAGTACTGCTGCAGTTCGTCGTGGGTCGCCGCCGTGGTGACGGCGCAGCCCCATCCCTGCAACAGCACCGTCATGCCGTCGCGCACCGATGCTTCGTCGTCGAGCACGATCACGCGCAAGCCCAGCGGGGGCGCGCCGTCTTGCGTATCGCGCCCGGTCGATGCCGGCGCGACGGCGGCCGGCGGGCAGGCCGGCATCAGCAGCGAGAACGTGCTGCCGCGGCCCGGCGCCGACCGCAGGGTCAGCGTGTAGCCCAGCGTGCGGGCCAGGCGCTGCACGATGGACAGGCCAAGGCCCAGGCCGTGATTGCGATCGCGATTGGCGTTGTCGACCTGGAAGAATTCCTCGAAGACGCGCGCCTGCAGGTCGGGCGCGATGCCGATGCCGCTGTCGCGGACCTCGACCAGCCATTGCTGGCCGCCGGCGCGCCGGCGGGCGCCGATCCATATGGCGCCGGCCAGCGTGTACTTGATCGCGTTCTCGACGAGGTTGCCCAGCAGCCGGTCGAGCATGACGGGATCGCCCGTCACCCAGCCGTCGGTCGGTGCGAAGCGCAGGGCGAGTTGCTTGTGTCGGGCCTGATCGGCAAAGCGTTCGTTGAGGGCCCGGAAGATGGATGCCAGCGACACCGGCGCTGGCTGCGGCGTCGCCGTGCCCGAGTCGAGCCGCGAGATGTCGAGCATCAGGTTGAACGACGTCTCCAGCGACGCAATGGCCCGCTGCATGTGCGCGAGCTTGTCGCGCATGCCGGGATCGCGAACCTCGCCGGCCAGCGCCGCCGAGAACAGCGACAGGGAATGCAGCGGCTGGCGCAGGTCGTGATTGGCGGCGGCGAACAGGCGCGTCTTCTCGCCGCTGAGGCGTTCGATTTCACCCAGCCGCTGCTGCTGCTGGTCGGCCAACCGCTCGTTCTCGACCCGGTTGACGATCGACTGGGTGACCAGGGTGTTCTGCGTCCAGGCGAAGCGGATCAGCACCAGCAGCAGGACCAGGATGTCGAGGCCCAGCACGACGGCGAGCCAGCGGCCATCGATGAACAGGCATAGCGCCAGGCTCAGGGTCGGCGGCAGCAGGAAGGCGCGCAGCACGGGCCAGTGAAAAGCAACGCCGGCGGCGCCGGCCTGCACCAGGCCCATGATGAAGAAACACATCAGCGCCACGAACGCCATGTCGTCGGCCGGGTAGAACATCCAGGGCGGCAGAGCCCAGACGCCGCTGAACATCAATGCCGGCAGGGCGGTGCGCCGGTTGATCTCGTCGATCGGCGCCCGCAGCATCGCGTCGAGCGGCATGGCGCGGATCTGGAACCAGCGCACGGCCTGCGCCAGGTAGGCCACGCCGGCCCACACCAGGGCGCCGACATCGCTGCGAAAGACCCAGAAGATGACCCACAGCACCGTGATGCCGAACGTCCCCGATACCAGCGACTCGCGCCGCGTCGCCGGCCAGAGCGAGCGCAGGACTTCACGCGCGATATCCGGCGCCACCGGCTGCGGACCCTGCCACAACCGGACGAGCGATGCCGTGAAGCCGTTCATGGCGGTCGCTATCGGAAGAGGCTCAGCAGATGCGCCCGCGAGCGGGCCTCGAAGCAGAGCAGCACCGCGGACACGTAGTTCTTGACCGTACCCAGGGCCAGCCCGGTTTCGGTGACGATTTCCTGGTTGCTGCGGCCTTCCAGCAGCAGCTCCAGGATGTGCATGTGCCGATCGCCCAGTCGTTGCAGATGCGCATAGCCGACCGGTTGCCGGCGCGCCGCCCGCACATGCAGGGGCTCGACGCTGCCGCTCGCCGGCCGCGCATCCGATGTCAGCGCCGTGTGGAACAGGCTGCGAAATGTTTCGGATGTCGAGGTCTTGCCGGCGAAACCCCAGGCGCCCAGGGCGACGACCTGGGCGTGGATGATGTCGTCGGTGCTGGCCGAGATCACCAGGATGCGCTGGTCCGGGAACGCCTGGCGCAGGCTTGCAAGAGCACCGAACCCGGTCGTATCCGGCAGCTTGAGGTCGAGGACGACCAGGGAAACGCCGTCTCGACCGCGCAGGACCGCCATGGCCTCCTGCAGCGACGCCGCTTCCAGCCAGTCGATGGGCCGGTCGCTGGCATGATCCATGGCCGCGATCAGGCCGCGGCGAAACAACTCATGATCGTCAACAATCAGGACCGACGAAACCGACAAGACCACCACCCGAATTTCCCCAAGGGTAGGGAATCCTTCGAGGGCGATCAATCACCTTGAGGCCTGCAATCCGCATCGGCGCTAGCGGAACTGCGATCGCAGCCATGGCGCGAGGTCGCGCACCATGCCGCGCTGTGCGCGCGGCACGACAAGGTAGTAGCCGGCGCCGACATCGGCCATCGTCACCGGAAACGGCACCAGCCTGTTTCCCGTCGGCTCGGCGACGCTGGCGCCGGCGATCGTGATCCCGGTGCCGGCGGCGGCGGCGCGGATCGCGACATCGGTGTTGTCGAACGACAGTGTCTGCAGCCCGCCGAGCGGGCCAAGCTTGTTGGCACCCAGCCAGCGTGACCAGACCCGTTCCGTGCCGCTGACCACCAGCACGCGCGTCGCCTCGAGATCGGCGCGGGTCAGCCGGCCGTGATCGCGCCAGGCGGGGCCGGCCACCGCCTGCATCGGCACCCCGACCAGCCGGGTGACGATGCCGTCGCGCCAGTCGCCGAAACCGAAACGGATGGCGATCTCGCCGGCGCCCAGGCGTTCGATGCGCGGCGACGTCTCGATGGTGAAGGCCACCGTCGGATAGCGCTCGCGCAGCCGCGGCATGTGTCGGGCGAGCCACCGCGAGGCGAAGGAATGCGGTGCCTTGATGGTGATGCGTCGCTGGGTGCGCTGGCCATCGACGTGCTGCGCGATGGCGTGGAACGCTTTTGTCACGACGCGGTGCAAGGTGCGGCCGTCGCGGGTCAAGGCGACGCCTTGCGGCGTGCGCACCAACAGGCTGGCGCCCATGTCGGCTTCCAGTGCCGCGATGCGCCGGCTGACCGCCGACGGCGTCAGATTCAGCTGGCCCGCCGCGGCACGGATGCTGCCGCCGGCGCCGACCGTGACGAACGCCTCCAGGCCGCGCAGGTTGGGCAGGCGCGTCATGGCTGGGGTCCGGCTGCGCAGCACATCGTCCGCGCAGCCATATCAGGGCATGCGTTTTTTGCAACACCCCGGCGAGTGAGGGGGCCGGCGCGCAGCCCTATTGATCCTCGGGTGAGGGTTTGCGGGTCACCTCACCTTCCCAGCCGCACGAGGCGCCGTGGTAGTAGAGACAATCGCGTTCGCTGAGCGTGGCGCTGCGCGGGCTGCGGTTGTTGGCGGCGCGCGCGATGCTGAAGGTGACGGAGATGACGCAGGCGCCGGCGCCGTCCTCGCGCTTGTAGGGCCGCAGTTCGAGCGTGCCACCCACCATCTTGCCCAGGCCCGAGGCACCACCGGCACAGCCGGGGCCGCCGGGACTGCGCACGGACGACTCCCAGGCCACGTCGCCCGATGCCGAATCGAGCAGCAGGAGCCGCAGGCTCACCATCTCCGACTCGTAGAGGCCGCCGATATACGTGTACTGCTGCGCCTGGACTCCGGCGACAAGCACGCCAAAAGCCGACAGCATGCCAAGACAAAGGACGGCAACTTTACGCATGATCCTGTCCAATTCCTTAGTCGGCGAACCGTTTCATCATACACCGGCAAGACGACCGCCCCAATAAGAACACCATGCCGGGCAAGACTGCGGCCAAGGAGAAACCCATCATGCTCGCTCCGCGTCTCGTGCGCATCGTTCAAGGCGTCGCCGCCGCCGCTTTGGCCGGCGCGCTGCTGGTCTCCGCGGCATCGTCGCAGGCGGCCCTGCCGCCCTACTGGCAGCGGGTCAAGGAACTCGAGGCCATCGTCAACAGTGCCGAGGTAGCCGACAAGCTTGGCCGGGCACCGATCGACCAGATCGAGCGGCCGGCCGACGATCTCTATCGGGTCCGCGGCGGCACCTGCACGGTCGAGGTGCGCATCGTCGACGATGCCGGCCGGCGCGAGCCGGGCTGGGCCGGCCCGCGCCGCTTCAAGCTCGACGTCGGCAAGTCAACCTGCCGCTGATCCCGGGAGCGCGGGCGTCCCGCTCGCTCATGGTTCTGGGCGCTACGCACCTGCGGGCGAGAGAGGCTGTGAAAATATTTGCAGGTCTTCCGCTGGCGGCCGGATTGTGATTCGAAGGGGCGTGGAGCCAGTATCGGGGCGCTAGATGGCGTTGGGTCAAAAGGCAGGACTGCGCCTAGTGCGTGCGGAGCGCGGGCAGGTGGAGTGGCAGATGGCGAGCCTGGATGAACTTCTGCCAGAGGATCATCGGGCGCGGCAGGTATGGCAGTATGTCGAGGGCCTGGAGTTGTCGCGGCTGTATGATGCGATCCAGTCTCACACGGGCCGAGCGGGTCGCCCGGCGATTGATCCGGCTGTGCTGATGACGCTGTGGCTGTACGCGACGCTGGAAGACGTCGGCAGTGCGCGGCAAGTGGCACGGCTGTGCGAACGGGACGTATCGTATCGCTGGATCCTGGGTAGAGTGAGAGTGAGCCACAAGACATTGTCGGACTTCCGTGTCGAAGCAGGCGGGGTGCTGGACGAGCTCCTGTCGCGCTCGGTAGCGGCATTGGCATCTGCGGGGGTGGTGGACCTGCAGTGCGTGGCGGTCGACGGGATGCGGCTGCGGGCGAGCGCCGGTACCAACTCGTTCCGCCGCAAGAAGCGGTTGGATCAGCTGCACGACCTGGCCAGCGAGAAAGTCGCGAAGCTGCGGGGGGAGCTGGATAGAGATCCGGGGGCATCGGACCGGCGTCGGCAAGCTCGTCGCCAGTGGGCAGCCGAAGACCGCCAACGGCGGATCGAGCAGGCCAAGCAGGCACTGGCCGAGATCGAGGCTCAGCGGGCTGCGGAGGCCAAGGAGCAGCGGCGCAAGCAGCCGGCCAACAAACGAGAGCCGCGGGCCTCGACGAGCGATGCGCAGGCTCGGATCATGAAGATGGCCGATGGTGGCTATCGGCCCGGCTTCAACGCCCAATTCAAGACGACGCCCCCAATAGGCCTGATCATCGGTGTGTCGGTGGACAATAACGGCTCCGATCGTGGGCGGCTGAGAGGAACCGTGGCGGAGATCGAGCAGCGCTATGGGCAGCGCCCGCAACAGGTGCTGGCCGATAGTGGGTACGACAGCAAGACAGATATCGCCGCTCTGCACGAGCATGAGAAGGGCACCGTCGCGGTGTTTTGCCCGCTTCCTCGCAACCAGGACGGCCAAGTCCGTCCGCCGCGGGTCAACGATGGGCCGGGGGTGCTCGCCTGGCATCAGCGTATGAACAGTGACGATGGCAAGGCTCTCTACCGGCAGCGCTTTGCCACGGAACGGCCGCACGCCGACATGCGCAATCGCGGGCTGACCGGCGTGTTGGTGCGCGGCATCGAAAAAGTGAAGGCCGTCGTGCTGTGGCACGTTCACGCCTACAACTTCCTGATCATCTCCCGCTTGCCGCGTACGGCGTGAAGCCCCGCGGCGCGGATTAACCGACCGGAGATCCCCGACCCAGAACACTACCCAATATCGCGGCTACAGTCCGCATCGACTGCACCGCCCTATAGGCCGCCACGGTCCGCTTGACCGTGGCACCATCAGCCTCCGCGCCTTGCCTCCGGCGCCGGCAGTCCTCTCGTCTCCGTCAATAATTTTACAGCCTCAGACGCCCGCGCTCCCGGAGGTCGTGCGTTTTTTGCAACACCCGCCGATTTCTTTGCGGTACGCCACGACAGCCCACCATCCCTAGAACCGTGCATTGTTCGCCGCCGCGCGCGGCTCGTGAGGGATGGAAAATGATCATCGATGCCTGGATGCAGCCGACGACGGAGCGTTTCGCCCGCCACGAGATGCTGGCGACCCTGCGACGCTGGACGCGCGAGGCGACGATGCGCCCGGAGATCACGCCCGACATGACCATCGCCGCGATGGATGCCGCCGGCGTGCAGATCGGCCTGGCATCGGCCTGGTGCGGCCCCGAGGGCTGGCTGATCTCGCATGACGAGCTGGCGGCGTTCGTGCGCGCCTGTCCCGGCCGCGTCGTCGGCGTCGCCAGCGCCAATCTCGACAAGCCGATGGAGGCCGTGCGCGAGCTGCGCCGCGCGGTGAAGCAGCTCGGCTTTCGCGCGCTGCGTGTCGTGCCCTGGCTGTGGAAGCTGCCGCCCAACGACCGCCGCTACTATCCGCTCTATGCCGAGTGCATCGAGCTTGGCATTCCGTTCTGCACCCAGGTCGGCCATACCGGGCCGCTGCGGCCCTCCGAGGTCGGACGGCCGATTCCCTATCTCGACGAGGTGGCGCTCGACTTTCCCGAACTCGTGATCGTCGGCGGCCATATCGGCTATCCCTGGACGCAGGAAATCATTGCGCTGATGACCAAGTACCAGAACGTCCATATCGATACCTCGGCCTATACCGTGCGCCGCTATCCGCCGGAACTGGTGCAGTACATGCGCGGCCACGGCCGCCGCAAGGTCCTGTTCGGCTCCAACTACCCGATGATCGCGCCCGCCAAGGCGCTCGAGGACCTCGACAGCCTCGGTCTCGACGCCGAGGCCAGGGCCCTGTTCCTGGGCGGCAACGCCGCCCGCGTGTTCAACCTGGGCTGAGGACGGCAGGTCCGTGCCTGTGCTACCGCCGTCATCGCGATATCATCGGTTCCCGGCGTGGTCATGAGCGAGGCTGCATTGCGCGAATTGGTACAGTTGTTGGCGCACCTGCGCCGCACGGGTGTGCAGCAGAGCGGGCTCGACGCCTGCCTGGTGCCGCGGGACAACGATGCTGCTTACGCGGTCGCCGCCCAGGTGGCCGGCGACCTGGGCTGGCCGGTGGGTGGCTGGAAGATCGCGGCGATCAAGGAAGAGATGCAGCGCGCGCTGCGCACGACGGCGCCGATCTATGGTCGCGTCTATAACAGGTGCATCCATGAGAGCCCGGCGACGCTGGATCACCGCGTCCTGCTGCACCCCGTCGCCGAGGTCGAGTTTGCCGCGACCCTGGGTGCCGACCTGCCGCCGCGCGCGACGTCCTATCGCCAGGAGGAGGTTGCCGACGCCGTGGCGTCGCTGCGTCCGGGCATGGAAATCGCCGAGTGCCGGTTCGTGAACGACAAGGCCTTTCCGCCGCTGCCGGCGATCCTGGCCGACGGCAGCGGTTCGGGCTCCATCATCCTCGGGCCGCCGATCGCCGACTGGCGCCGGCGCGACATCGCCGGCCAGGAGATCACCTTGCGCATCAACGGTGTCGAACGCCGTCGCGGTACCGCCCGGATGGCGCTCGACCATCCGCTGGTGCCGTTGACGTGGCTCGCCAACGAGCTGTCGCGCACCGGCGTCGGCCTGAAAGCCGGCCAGGTGGTCAGCACCGGCACGATCACGGGCATGGTCGCCGCCAAGGCGGGCGAGGCGCACGTGGCCGACTATGGTCCGCTGGGCGAGGTCCGCGTGAGGTTTTCTGGATGAAGCAGCGCGGCTTTCAACCGCTCCGGTTGGTGCGATTCAAGCCCGATGGGACGCCGGTGCGCGGCCTGCGATGGATGCTCTTCAGGTCAGCGGGATTTCCAGGCCGGCCGGCGTATCGACGGCCGGCGTATCAAATTCAGTGCAGAGCGACATCATGTGCTCCTTGATGGCCTGGGAAGTTGTGCCCTTGGCCAGCCCGAGCGGCGATGCATGAAGAAGAACGGGAACGAGCTGAAGTTTGACGAGTCTTCCGGCGCTGACGTGGAGAAGAAAGATGAACGACCAGATGGTACGACGGAGTGGAAACTTCCAATAGTCGTCGATGAAATTGCCGGTGTCATAAAGGATGACGCCATTCCCGTGGCGCTCGATCGCCTGGACGACGTGTGCCGAGTGGCCGTGCACGACATCGACGCCAAAGTCGATCACGGCATGGGCGAACGCGCGGAAGCGCCGGCTCGGTGAGCGCCGCATGTTGGGGCCCCAATGCAGCGAGAGCACGACAAGGGCTGCTCCGGCCCGGCGCAATTCGATGACAGCTTGCCTGATCCAGTTCAGGCCGGCCGTGTCCGGCGTGAACGCGGCGAAGTTCACGCCGGCCCTGTTCGGGCCGGCAGCGAATTCACGCATATTGTCCGTCGCGGCGATCAGTCCAACGACCAGCCCGGGAAGTTCGAGCATGGCCGGTGCCGCCGCTGCGGTCGCGTCGCGACCAGCACCGGCATAGCGGATGCCGGCAGCATCGAGAGCTTCCAGAGTATCGGACAGCCCCTGCTCGGCGAAGTCCAGGATGTGGTTGTTGGCCAGGCAGACGAACCGTACGCGGCCGCATTCGAGAACACGGATCGCGGTCGGGTCCGCCCGGAAATGAAACATTTTCCAGCCGTCATTCCACCGCCGGCGGCTGGCTGTGATGGGAGATTCGAGATTTGCAAACACGGCGTCCGCAGCGTGCAGAACCGGCAGGGCATCGCCCCAAAGCCATTCTGGCCCGTGCCGGTGAAGGCTGCGGCTCACGCCCCGGCCGAGCATGACGTCACCCAGAAAGGCGAGACATCGCGTATCAGCGCATCGGGTCATGATGTTGATCGGCCATGCCGGTATGCGTGGCCTGTCCCATTGCAGATTCGCCCGGTCGTCGGACGACTGGCATCGGCTTACCTGAGGGCTTGGTTGACCTGAAGGCGCGGGTTGCACGGCGTGTCAGTGATGTCCCTTTGCCGCTTTCAGGGATTTCTGTTCCAGTGCGTCGGCGGCTTCCTTGGTCAAGCGCAGCGCGCGCAGGCGTGCGGTCTTGGCATCGATAACCCGCTTCGCGGTTTGGTAATCTTGTACGGCCCGCGCGGCATCGCGGCTGCGTTCTTCCTTCCCGGGATTGTGAACGGGCCGTTTCGGCACGGCTGCTGACCTTGGCATGGATCTCCCTCCCTTGGATGCCTGGCATGATGACGGTCGCGCCCTGGGGGCTTGTGTCATGCTCGCCACACGGCGCCGTCGCTCTATCGCGATTCAGGAGAAGATCGTCAGGCGCGCGGTGCGTCGAGGCCAAGTCTTTGGCCGAAGTCTCCATGACTGGAACGTGGATATTCCCGGTTCGTTCTGCAAGAGGTGTTCCCGAGATTCATTGCCTGCGCGCCGGTACGCTCGATGACCCCTTGGCCATTGGCGAGAGCAGGCGAAGGGTCGCGCCGGCGTAGGGTCGGATCGCGGATGGGGATCGTGCTTCGGCAACAGGTCCACGAGGCGGGTGGCGATGGCGGCCGTATCCGACAGCAACCACGTGCCGAGCGGCAGCTGAGCAATGCGCCTGTCCAGCGCGGCGATGGCACGATCCTTGGGCAACTGCGACAGCTCTGCTGCCTCATCCCACGGATTGACTTAGAGGCGGCTGAGGCCCGACAGCACGCTCAACGTCATACCGTTGCATTCTCGCCAGTGGGCGCGAACAGGAAGGCCTCGAAATCGGGTCTCGGCGCCTGAGCCGCCAGATATGGAATCATCCTGATGGTGCTCCCTCATTCATCCATAAGGTGGTGACGAAGGGGGAGAACACGACAGTAATGGTCAGTTCGAATTTTCCGGCTCATGACCTGGCCGTTTCGGCAGTGGCTCATCGTAGTACAGCGACCATAGCTCGGGACGGTCGCGGGCGCGCTGCTCACGACGGATCGTCTTTATCAGGATATGCGAATGCCGGCACAGCTCGGCGCTTTCGCGGCAAAGGGCCTTGCTGCGAGCAAGCAATGAGGCATTGTCGCTGCGTGCGCTGGGATCGAACGGCATGGGGCGCTCCGTGCACGACAGGCGGGAGCGCAAAACCGTCTCTCAGCCACCGGCGCCTGTGGCAAAGCACGTTGCCGGTGATAGGGATATTACGTGCACCATAGCGCGCGGGTTGCCAGTCCTCATTCCGCCGTCTTGGAAGGGGCCGCGCGGCTCGAACATTGTAAACAAGTGGCACTCGACATGCCCAACAGACGCCAGAAAGTCAAAAGGGACCCACGACCGCAATCCTTCTGAGGATTTGCCTGGTTCCGCGTACCGGGACGCTCGATGATCCCGCCATCACGACGGACGGACGTTCAGTCCTGGGCGTGAGCGATACGCCGAGTGTCCTGAATTGGACAGTGCGTGGTGTCTCGATCCGCTACGACTGGACCTGGGTCGCTCGTCAACGCCATCGGCACTGAGCCGAGCGCTGGACGATCAGCTGCGCCGTCGCGCCAGCATCGTTGCGGATCCCTGTTGTGGACATCGACGGCCGAGAGAGCAGGGCCTAGCAGTAGGAGGTGTGCGCCATGGCTTCGTGGTTCGTTCCACCCATCGTCCTTCCCGTTTGTCTCGCCGTCGCGATCGTGGTGTACGCGCTCTATCGCGCGTACGCATAAAGGACTCGATTGATGGCGAGCCCCTATCCGAAGTTTCGCAACGACAATGCGGCGGCTGAGATCCGTATCGGTGCGCGCGCGTTTCACTGCATCGGCGTGACCCCGCCTCACGATCATCCGCATGTCTATATCAACATGGGCGAGCAGGACGTGATCCTATGCCCCTATTGCGGGACCTCGTTTCGCTTTGATTCGCGATTGGGTCCGTTCGCGGCTGATCCCGGGGACGCCAGCTATGGCGATGTCTAGACAGGACGAATGATCGGCAAGATCGCGATCGGTCTCACCTCGACGCAGGGGCGCCCGCATCTTCAAGCCGGTTGTCTCATATTGAACTGTATGGGGCGGTCAGGTCCGGTAGGTGTACGGGATTGCCTGAAGATCTCCGGCTGATCTGCGAGGTTTCGACCATGCGCAAGGCTCTGTCGTTCCTTCTCCTTCTCGGATTCGTCGGCTGCCAGCCGGTGTCCGAGTCCTATCATCCGCTTCAACCGGACGACGGCCATTACTATCCGTCATCGTCGCGGTTTGACCCGTCGTCACGCTACGACTCCAGCGATCAGTGCACGTTCCAGACCAGGCGCGGATCGATGGTGGGATATAAGCCCACGGGAAAGAACCGGTGCTGCGTCGACACGCGGGATGGCCCTTCGTGTCAGCGGGGGTAGCCTGCCGCGCGCGCGGAGACGAGAACCGCGGTGATCGGCACAGTGCGGCCGATCGATCGGCTCACGGCTGCGACGATGGCGTGTGGATCGGCGCAACGGCACCGTCTCCGGTCAGCATATGCTCCACGCGCCCGGGTATGCCGAGCACCAGAAGCACAGCGATGCCGGCCGCGATCAGCCATAGCGTCAGCGACGCGGAGGATCTCTTGTCATCGGCCGGCGCAGCCGTCGGATGGACCCGCGGATGAGGATCGTGTTTCGGCAGCAGGTTGACGAGGCGGGTGGCGATGGCGGCCGTATCCGACAGCAGCCACGTGCCGAGCGGCAGCTGAGCGATGCGCCTGTCCAGCGCGGCGATGGCGCGGTCCTTGGGCAACTGCGACAGCTCTGCTGCCTCATCCCAGGGATTGACTTCGAGGCGGCTGAGGCCCGAGAGCACGCTCAACGTCATACCGTTGCGTTCCTCGCCGATGGGCGCGAACAGGAAGGCCTCGAAATCGGGTCTCGGCGTCTGAACCGCCAGATATGGGGTCATACTAATGTGCTCCCTCGTTCATCCGTAACGTGGTGACGAATGGGGAGAACACAACAGCAATAAAGATCGGTCGACGGCACGCAGCGCGGATTCCGACAGATGAAGCGCTACCGTGCGGTATGTCCCCCATCAACCCGCTTCGCCGTCGGCCCGGGGGGTGGGTGCTGCGCCTGTATCGGACACGCCAGAATCGTTTTCCAGCGCCGCCTGGAGTTCGCGTGGGTCGACGTCGATGACTTCTTCAACGATCACGCTGCCTGACCCGGCGGGAACGAAGATCCGCGTCGCGAGGCGCCGATAGACCGGAAACGACAGCTCCTCGATGAGTTCCTCGTCCGTCTCCAGCAGGTACGTGCCCGCCGGTTGAGGGTGATCCATGCCGGTCAGTCGGAACGGATGGACGAAACGGACGGTATGTTCGCTTGTACGGATTGTCATGACACTCTCCAGGTAGCCCGTACCGCAACGGAGCGGCATGCTTTTTCGATTCGATTGAACGTCACTCGGATCGGCGATCGCAGGACGCGCGTGATTCCGTTCGAAGACCGTCCCCCTTGCCAGGCTCCGGGCAGTCTTTCCGGAGCGATTTGTCGACACGAATCCGGTTCTTGTTGGCGGGTGTATCGGGTGCATCCCCCGGGATTGCACTGGTCGCCGCGCCGTCGATAGGCATGCCGACCGTCAGGGCGTCGATGGGCGAACTTCCGACAGTGCTGATCCCGCTCCGGGCACCATCGCGTGAGGCGCTGTCGCACGCGGCCGAACCGATGAGTGCTACCGACAGCATCGCGGCGACACAGATGCGCTTCATGATCTACCTCCAGGCCATACAACCGACCATGGTGCTTGTTTCGAGGGCATCGCCTTGTCGCTCCTCGAGCGCCTCGATGAAGAGGGAGGGCGAGAGGCGTTTCGCGAGATCGGCCCGGGTGTCGTGCCCTGCGACCCATGATGGGAGCCTGCACCCGCGGCGCTTGCCATGGGTGGCGCTGTCCGGAAGCGGACAGTACGACGTTGAAAACGCCTCCCAAGTCGCAAGCCCGACCGATAGTGCTGGCACGCAACGCGCGTGCCGGGCCTGCAGCGCGATCCTCATCGACGCAGCGTCGGCGACATGGAACAACGTGTGGATGCCGATACTCGATGGCAGACCGTGTGCCCGCGCGCTGTCCAATTTTGAACACTTGGTACGATTTGCGGACCGGCTGCTGTAACCGTCCGGTCTCCTGTTCGAACGACGGCGTTGGCGCGGCCGTGTCGGCAATCTTTGGCTGGTGGAAGACAGTCTTCGAACGAGCTAAAATGCTGCGCTCAAGACATCCTCGACCACGAGGTCACTCTACTGAAGGTTCTCGGGGCTCGGCAGAACTTGGGAGAACCGATCATGCCGCGCAAGGCAACCGGCGCCGTCAGGCCGATCCGTAAAGCCGGGAAAGCGGTCGCAGCGGCGAGGGCATCGAAGGCGACAAAGGAGAAAACACGTCCCGCTGGTGGGCGCAACGCAACAGCTAATGGCTTTGATGCGCGCCGATTCCTGACGTCGGTGGGGGCGGGACGATCCAGCGTGAATCATAGCGCGAAGGCCATCGTCTTCCAGCAAGGCGGCCCCGCCGATGCTGTCTTCTACATCCAGAAGGGCCGGATTCAACTCACCGTCGTCTCCGAACACGGCAAGGAAGGGGTCGTCGCGATCCTCGGTCCGGGAGATTTTTTTGGTGAGGGGTGTCTCGCGGGCCAGCCGCTTCACATATCGTCTGCCAGCGCGATGACTGCCGCGAGCGTGATCAGGATCGAGAAGGAGACCATGATCCGCGTGCTTCATGAACAGCCGGGTCTTTCGGAAATGTTCATGGCGTTCCTTCTGTCACGCAACATCCAGATCGAGGCTGACCTGATCGACCAGCTGTTCAATTCAAGCGAAAGGCGTCTCGCGCGGCTTCTCCTGCTGCTGGCCAATTTTGGCAAAGCAGGGACGCTGGAGACCGTCATACCGAAAGTCAGCCAGGAGCTGCTGGCGGCGCGCATCGGAACGACGCGCTCGCGCATCAACTTCTTCATGAACAAGTTCCGTAAGCTCGGCTTTATTGAGTACAATGGCGGATTGAAGGTGCACTCCTCGCTGCTGCGTGTCGTCATCCACGACTAGGTGTATCGATGCTGGGCGTGGTCGCTGGAACGTCCACCGGAGGAGCGCCTCTCAGTTGCCACGTTCATTGGCGACGTCATTGAGGGCGAGACGGCAGACGTCCTCGGTTCAAAGGATTTTGCCTGGTTCCTGCCGTGATATCAGTGCACTGTGGGCGCCGGCAGCCCTGGAATGACGAACATCGGAGTCGGCCGCCGCGCTGGTGCGCCGATCGTGGACACGACCACGGCACGCACGTCCACCGAACTCAAGCAGGTGATTTTGCCATGGGCCGACCGAAACGCGATCGCGTGGCGCGATCGACCGCGCACCCGGGCGGCAACCAGGGAAAGGACAATGGGCGATGAGTGCGGAGACCCGATTGCTGGAACTCGTGCGCGGTCAAGATGCGTCGGAGTTCATCCTGTCCATTGATTGTCGCGCCGGCCGCTGGGTCATCCGATGCGTGCTGCCGCAGGTCGAAAACAGCGCCGTTGAGGGTTGCGGAGCCACCTTTGACGAGGCGTGGCTTCGATTGGCACCCGTGGAGCGCCCATCCGACGCCGGCAGCGATGTCGATCAGCCGCTCGACCCCGTTCCGGTCGCCGTCTCGCGCGGCGAGAGCAAACCGTCCAAATTCGCGGTTCCGCGCAAGCGGAACCCCGACAAGGATGGCGGCTCGACGGCCTGATCTCGGATAACGGATCGGCCGTCCCGGTCGGCACTGGCGCGGATAGCCGGGACCACTGCGGTCGTCTTCACGGTTGGAGCAAGCCGGAAGCCCGTATCGCCAGCGGATAAGAGCGTTCGTCGTCACACGGCAACGCCGGCGGCGCCGCGCCGGAGGCGGCTGCTTGCGCTGCCAGCCGGCCAACGGAGTTTATGTCCGCGATGCCGACGATCCATCGGTTGACGTAGCGGCTGACGGCATCGGCTGAAAGTCCAACCTGGAGGGATCGCACACCCGCAATCGGATTCAATCGCCAGTCGCGTTCCGGGTCCCACTGAATGCGCACCGGCGTCTGATCGACGGCAGCGCGCCAAACCTCAGGCGAGTCGTAGGCGGCAGGCGTGAAGTGGGAGAGGGCGGCGTTGCGCAACGCCCATTCGAAGCCCTCCCGCGTGATGTCGATGCCGAGCACGACGTCCTGACCCGGCTTCGTGGCATAGCCGCAGCGATACATCATCCAGTTGAACGACGGCTTGATCCACGTCATCCGTTCCATCTTGAAGGGCGCAACGAACCGCCCGTGCCTCAGTGCCGGGATCGCAATCTCTGCCGGGTAGGCCTGGTAGACGCGGATGGTCGCGTCGTCGAAGATGGCGCGGACCGCACGGCTATCCATGCACGGCTCGCAGACAAGGCATCGGGGCAGCCTACTGGACACGCATCGGGAACGCGATACCTGATGGTGCCCGGCACGACGGTCGACGACGGAGGACATCATGGCCCGGACCTCGCCTGCGATGTGGACCGCCGCCGACGTTCAGTCCGACACCGGCTGGATCCTCAGGCTCTCCGATGACGCGAGCGCCGCGCTGCTGGCTGCCGTGCGCGGCGCGGGCGACCCGGACCGGCCGTTGCTGGACTGGCGCCGCGAGGATTTTGCGCTGGGGCCATGCCTGCCCACGCTGGCGGCGGCGTTCCGCGAGGTGCGCGACGGCCGCGGCATGGCGCTGGTGAAGAACCTGCCGCGCGCCGGCGTGACGGCGGCCGAGTTCAGGCTCATGACCTGGGCGATCGGCCTGCATTTTGGTGTCGCGCGCCCGCAGAACCGGGCCAGCGACTACATCACCGCCGTGCAGGACGCCGGCACCACCTATCGCAGCCCGACCGGCCGCGGCTATTCGTCGAATGCCGAACTCGATTTCCATGTCGACAGCGCCGATGTCGTGCTGCTGTCCTGCTACAATCAGGCGCCGGTCGGCGGCATGAGCCTGTGCGTGAGCGCGGCGACGGCCTATGCCATCGTGCAGGCCGAACGGCCGGACTATGCCGCGGCGCTGGCGAGCGACTACACCTTCAGCCGCAACGGCGAGCAGGCCGACGGCGAGGCGGCGTGGTACCCGTCGCCGATCTGCACGGTCGAGGACGGCCGCGTCTTCTGCAAATGGAACCGCAATCGCCTGGAGAATGCCCAGAAGCTCGACGGCGTGCCGCGCCTGTCTGCCGTGCAGCGCGCGGCCATGGAATACTTCGATGCGGTGCTGCGTCGGCCGCAGACCATGTTCTCGATGCACCTCGAAGCGGGCGACCTCCAGCTGCTGTGCAACCACACCATGCTGCACTCCCGCACCGGCTTCGAGGACCATGCCGCGGCCGACAGGAAGCGCACGCTCTACCGGCTGTGGCTGGCGCCGCCCGACTGGCGCCGGCTGCCCGAGGGCTGGGCCGCGTTCTATGGCACGGCGGAGTCCGGCGCCGTGCGCGGCGGGATCCGGGGGCATCAGTACGACGTGGAACGGCAGCAATTCGATGCCCGGCAGGGCGCGGCCATGGGCATGAGGACCGCGGCGTAACGGGTCGCCCCGTCGCTACACCGCCGCGACGACGATGCCGACGCCCAGCCTCAGCTTGTGCGGGACGTCATCGTAGACCGCGACCGGCCGCAGGCCGTGCGACGCCAGACGGGCCACCGGCACGGACCAGTAGTCCTTGGAACGGATGTAGGTCGTCCGCAGGGTGGTCGTGTTGAAGTCGGGGAACGGCTCGACCATGACGACGTACCGGCGCGCCACGCGGCGCAGCTCGGCCAAAGCCTGGGCCGAGATCGCGTTCATCTGCTCCAGCGCCGTGATGGTCAGGGCGACATCGAAATGCTTGTCCGGGTAGGGCATCGCCGCGGCGGAGCCTTGGCTCACCGCGACACGGCCGGGCGCGGCGCGATCGCGCAGGGACAACGGCGTGTACGTGGCCAGGGCGTCCGGGATCATGGCTTCGGCGATCACCTGCCGCATCCGCGCGACTCCCGGCGCCGTGAGCTCAAGGCCCGTGAACCGCGTGCCGGGAAAGCTGGACGCCAGGACGAAGAGGTTGATCCCGTTGCCGGCGCCCGCTTCCAGCACCGACGCCGGGTTCAGGATATCGAACAGCTTGCCCACATAGGTCAGAAGGGGGCGGGCAATCGCGCCGCGGCGCGCGACGAAACCCTCATGACGCCATTCGATCCACGACGTGTCGCCCTTGCCGCAGGGCGCGTCGAGACTGGGGTAGATGCGTCGCGCCCAATAGTGCGAATAGCGCTGGTCCACCACGTCCTGGGTTCGCTTGACGCCGGGCCACCATCCCAGCAATCGGCGTTTGAGCAGCCGCCGCCGGCTTTTCGCGAACTCGCGTGCGACGATGCCGCGCCAGCGCGGCGAGTCGACCGGCATGCGGTCGATCACCCACGGCTCGAACGCAGCCGCCGTCTCCTGCGGCGTCAGGCCGAGTCCCTTGATGGCGTTGTCCACGACGTCCCCCTTGTCTTGCTTTTCCATCGACGCGTCGGTGGCTGGTGGCGGTCTTGCTGCTGCCAGGGCTGGCCGGCGCGTGCCCCTGCGTCGGCCGGCATGCGCTCCCCACGCATCCCGTTGTCCCGCTGTCTCGCGAGGGCAGAGAATGGCATATGCGTCCTGTCGTGCCACGTGCCCGCGGCCGTCGGGATCACTCTGGATCGAATTGTTGCGCGCCGGCCTTCCCGCCGGCCGGTGGTCGGCGACGGCAGCCTTCTGGCGTCATGGAAATCGTACCGACAGGCGGCTTTCGCCCGCATTGCGGCTCGCGCCTGCCGCCAGGAGAGGCAAGAATGCCGGATCCGAAACAGGAGCCAGGTCATGCGCGATGATGATCGCCGGCTGGATGCGACCGACAGGGGCGCGAGCGATGGGGGCGGGATCGCGATCCCGGATGTTTCCGCGGGGCTGATCGACCGGTCCATCTACAGCGATCCCGACATCTATCAGCTGGAGTTGCAGCGGATCTTCGCCCGGGCCTGGAATTTCATGTGCCATGAGACGCAGATCCCCCATGCCGGCGATTACTTCATCAACTACATCGGCGAGGATCAGGTCATCGTCGTGCGCGGCGCGGACGACAAGGTCCGCGTGCTGCTGAACACCTGCCGCCATCGCGGCAACGCGTTGTGCCGGGCGGAGCTGGGGAACACGAAGACCTTCGTCTGCAGCTACCATGGTTGGACCTATGGACTGGACGGGGCCTTGATCGGCGTGCCGGGCAAGGCGGACTTCTATCGCAACGCCATCGACCAGGCGAAATGGGGCCTGGCGCCGGCCGCCCAGGTCGACCACTACAAGGGGTTCTACTTCGCCACCCTGGATCCGGCGGCGCCCTGCCTGTTCGACTACCTCGGCGACGTCGGTCGCGTCGGCATCGAAAGCATGCTGAACGAAGGCGATGTCGTGAGCCTCGACGGCGTCCAGAAGAACGTGATCGACTGCAACTGGAAGATCGCCGTCGACAATCTGTTCGACTGGTACCACGTCAAGGTCAGCCACAGTTCGGCGTCCAGCGTCGGCTTCCTGAACCAGCGCCTGATGATGCCCATGACCCAGATGGTGATGCTGGGCGAGCTGGGTCACGCTATCGGCGGCCCCATGGTGACGGCAGAACAGCAGGCCAAGCTCGACGCCCTGAGCGACGCCGAGCGCCTGGCGATCGACCGGCTGGCGGATGCGGAGCGCGCGAAGGCCACGCCCGTCGAACGCCGGCCGTTGCGCACGACGGCGACACGCGAGGCCATGGGTCCGGTCGGCGTGCGCGCCATCGGGCATCCCAACATCTTTCCCAACCTGTGGATCTCCACGCGCGGCCTGCAGCTCAGCCTGCGCCTGCCGCGCGGGCCCGGCCGCACCGAGATCTGGTGGTTCACGGTCATGCCCAAAAGCTTCACCGACACTCAGCGGCGGGCGGCGAAAAAATTCATCACGCACGCCTTCGGACCGGCCGGCCTGCTCGAGCAGGACGACGGCGAGAACTGGAGCCAGAGCACGCGGTCGAGCCACGGCGTGGCCAGCCGCCGCTATCCGCACAATCTGCAGATGGCGATGGGCCAGGACGAGGTGCTGGTCGATCCGTCGGGCCAGAAGCGGATCGAAACCCGCGTCAACGAGCATGCCCAACGTTGGACCTATCGCTGCTGGGCCGAATGGCTGCGGGCGCGCGACTGGCCGGAACTGCTGGCGACGCGCTCGCCCGCGCCCACCGGGCGGATCTGATGATTGGCCGTCATCCTGAGCGCAGCGAAGGATCTCGCAGTGGTCCGACCACACGGTCATCCCGAGCACGGCGAGGGATCTCGCGCGACAGGGCACTCCGTTACCAGGAGATGTCTCGCTGCGCTCGACATGACGGACTGGCTGCACCACCGCAAGGTCCTCGCTGCGCTCGGGACGACGGGAAATGGTGGTGACGCCGTGACGTCCCCGGACCTGTCGGAAAAGATCGCCCTGCAGTACGCAGTGGAGCAGTTCCTCTACCGGGAAGCGGCGTTGCTCGACGACCGGCGGTTCGACGACTGGCTGGCGTTGATCGCCGACGACATCCACTACTGGATGCCCATCCGCCGCACCGTCACCGTCGAAAACCTGCACCTGGAGTATGCCAAGGCCGACGGCATGGCCTATTTCGATGACGACAAGAGCGACCTCAAGATGCGGGTCGACAGGCTGCGCCTGAATTCGGCGTGGTCCGAGAACCCGCCCTCGCGCACCCGCCATTTCGTATCGAACGTGCGCATCCTGGAGGTGAAGGGCCCGGAGATCGCGCTGGAAGCCGCCATCCATCTCTATCGATCCCGCCTCAACGACAAGATCGACCACTGGATCGGCAAGCGCCGCGACCGCCTGCGGCGCGTGGGCGATGGCTTCCAGATCGTCGAACGGCACATCTTTCTCGATCAGACCGTCCTGCTGTCGACCAACTTCAGCAGCCTGTTCTGACTCATCACGCGCGAGCGGGGAGGGAGGGGCCCCACGTTGCGACGCTGTGCTGGCGCACGCGGGTCGATGAGACGTTACGGCAAGCCGGAAGCCCATATCGCCAGCGGATAAGGGCGCTCGTCGTCGCACGGCAACGCCGGGCGCAGTCTCCGCAGGCGTTGATGCTACGGTGCGTCAGTCATTTCGTTGCTGGCGAGGTACGCCGCGGCTTGCGGCGTCGGTGTGGCGGTGGCGGGATCGTATGATGGCCGCAGCACATTCAAGAGCGCTTGGCCTGCGTCGCGCCGGAACTGTGCCATGAAGGCTTTGTCACGCGCTTCCGATGCCTGACGATGTTCGGGGGTCATCGTCGCGCGATCGACGGCCAGCAGGTGGGAAGCGATGGCATTGGCGCATTTCATCAGATCGAGACTAACGGCTAGGAACGCGGAGACCCGGTAGAAGTAGCCGCCAAATAAGCCCCTGCGGCCCACAATAGTCTTGTAGACTCGGAACGCGACATCCCTGTGTTCATACTCTTCGGCCCAATGCCATTTCCAGAGCCGTACAGCATCTGGGTCAGCGCCGTCGAGGTACTCGGCGTAGCGCGTGAACCAGACATGGGCAAACACCAGAGCCGATGACTCAAAGCCGACAGCATAGGCGAGCTTGAATGCCAACGACTTGGTATCAAAGATGCGTTGCAGACGGGCTTGCAGTGCGTCCTCGAAAGCAGCGATACCGGGATATCCGGCAGCCCGGATGCGGGCATTGAACGCATTGTGCAGCTTGTAGTGTTGCACTTCTTGTTTGATGAAGATGTCGATGTCGTCGCGCAGCTGACGGTCATCGGCCCCCAACTTTGCTTTGGCCTGGTGCATCACCTTTACGATGAAGGGTTCAATGTAGGCTGGGATAACAGAGTTGGCATTGGCACGCTGGGCAAATTCGTGATGCCAGGACCAGCGCGGATTCAGGTTGGAAAAATCAATCCTCGGACAACGAACGTGCATGGCCAAGCCTCTGTGTGCAAGGCTATCGCATATCGCAACGGTTGTCCCGCGGAAGCGCGGACGATCGGCGGCGACGCTATTGCTCGATAGATGTCGCGTCGTTTGCCCACCAGGTGATCGAGTTGAGGGACCAGGAGTCGGGCCGCGTCCCGGGGGGCGCCTGGATAGCCATAGCGAAGCTCACATCAGGTCGGATGAGGCAATGAGCAAACTGCCAGGCTTCGTCTGGCGAACGCCAGGCGCCCTCGAAGGGGGCTGGTTGGATCCGGTCCATACCGTCGGTAGCAAGCGATAGTCCATCACCCGTCGCTTTCCCCATCGCTTCACGCAATGTCCAAATCCTGTAGAAGGCTGCTGCGCCGCCCGTTCGAACCATAGCCTGTTCCGAGGGGCCGAAGGCGAATGCCGCCAGCCGGGCAATGTCACGACGCCGATCATGCATTTCGAGGTCGATTCCCACCGGACCCCAATCGCAGGCGGCGGCAGAAACCATGTCAATTGTGTGGGTAATCGATACCGCCGGTGGCCTTGTACCGTCGCTCGGCTGAATCGACGGCTTGCCGCGCGAGTCGATCTCCAGTGACGGCGCAGCCTCCTCACCGAATTGACGGATCAAACTGAGGACGAGAGCCCTGCCCAGGGCGGTTCGGCGTCGCCTCGCCTCCTGGCGTCGTTGGTGAGCATCGGCGAAGGGGCGCATGGGGCCGACTAACGCGCTCGCGAGCGGAGAGCGTAGGTGCACCACTGTACAAACCAATGGATGTTTCATTCCTGTATGCAATTGTGGTAAACATGTGGCATCGTGAAACGTACGCGATACGGGAGTGAAACGTGTGCACCGCCAAGGCTGGTTAGTCGCGCTTGGGGCGAACAACCGCCAGCAACCCGGTTCGGTGCATGAAGGGGGGATGGGGCCAGATTGTCGGCCCCCAGTCGAAAACGGATAGGCACTCGTTTGCCTTCAGCTGTGCCGTTGCATGCGGCGGCGGCCCCATGAGGATGTTTGAAGGGTGGTAGTTGGGAGGTGGAGATGGTGGGGACTTCCAAGACGTTCGGTTTGTTATCAGTTCTTGTCATTGCTGCGAGTGTAACTGGTTGCCGCGTTGAGCCCATTTACAACGTCGAGGACCGCCCGATCGCAACCTCTACACAAGCGCTAGGTCCGGTACAGGTAGAACGGCGGATTATCGAGGCCGCACAGGCCAAAGGGTGGCGGGTGGAGCGGGTTGCCCCTGGGCAGCTGCGAGCAACCATTGATTGGCGGCAGCATTCGGCCACGGTGAACATCCAGTACACCAATACCACATACAACATCCGCTACGCGACCTCGACGAACCTCAAGGAATCGGGCGGCACCATTCACAACCGCTTCAATGCCCGGGTCAGAGAGCTTGAAGACGAAATCGACAGGCGTTTGTCGAAACTTGGATGATGTCGGTGGCCGAACTCGCCTTCCGCATCGAAGCATGGGCCGCCTGGGAGGAGGGGGCGGAGGGTCGCTGGCATGGCGGCCCGTCCGGCGCCAGTGGCATAGCGGCAGCACCGGCCTCTGACGCGCCCGTTATACTGCGTCGGCGGATCGGAGAGATCGGCCGCAACGCGCTGCGTGCGGCGTGGGGATTGCCGAAGGTGGGTGACGCCCGCTTTGTGTTTGCCTCGCGTCACGGGGAACCCGATCGCACGGTCGAAATCCTGCAAGCGCTGACATCAGGCGACCTGCCGTCACCGGCGTCATTCAGCCTGTCGGTCCATAATGCTCTGGCCGGCTTGTTGTCGGTCGCCAGCCGGAACCATCGCGGCCACACGGCGCTGGCGGCTGGGGTTGACAGCTTCTGCTATGGCCTGCTCGAAGCCGTCGGGTGCCTTGCCGAGGCGCCGGATGAGCCGGTTCTGCTGGTGGCCTATGATGCCCCGACGCCGGCGCCTTATGACGAGTTCGCGGCGCTTTCGGCGGAGCCGGCCATGGTGCTGGCGCTGCTGCTGAGCGCAGCCGAGACCGCCGGTGCTCCAGCTATCGCGCTGTCGCTGGAAGCCACTGAGAGCGGCGGGCAGGCGCAGGGGGCAGCCCGGTCCTTCCTTGACTTCATGCTGTCAGGCGCCCCTGGCGGCGACTACTTGGGCCAGCGGGAACGCTGGCACTGGCGTCATGTTCAGGTTCATTAGCTTCTACTGGCGCGCGCTGTGCACCGGACCTGCTCTTGCCGTGTTCTTCGTGGGCGGGTGCTTGCTGGCAGCCACCGTGTTTCCAGTTCTTGCCCTGTGGCCGATGCACGCTGTGCCGCGAACACAGGCCGTCATTCGTCGCACGTTTCAACTTTACCTGCTCGTCCTGCGACTCATCGGCCTGCTCCGGATCGAGATCACTGGTCGGCATCAGCTGGCGGCCTGCCGTGGCCGGTTGATCATCGCCAACCATCCCACGTTGCTCGACGTGGTGCTCCTGATGGCGTACAGCCCGCGAGCCTTCTGCATCGTCAAACCCGAACTGTGGCACAGTTTCTTCCTGCGGGGCGTCATGAAGGCCGCGGGCTATGTTCGCAGCGACCTGCCTGCGGACCAGCTGATCGCGGCCTGTCGCCGAGCGTTCGAGCGGGGCGGCAACCTGATCGTGTTCCCGGAAGGAACGCGGTCGCGGCCTGGGAGACCTCTGCGTTTCAAGCGGGGCTTCGCCAACATCGCGCTGCTCGCCGATGTCGATGTGCGCATGGTCGCGATCACCTGCACGCCGCTCACTCTGATCAAGGGCGAGCCCTGGTACCGCATTCCTGCCGACCGTCCGGTGTTTCATGTGGAAGACCGTGGCGATGTCGGCATCGACCGCTTCAAGCAATACCCGCATCGCGGTGTTGGCGCCCGGCGCTTGGTGGGCGAGCTTGAATCTCTTTACGAAAGCAGGTTTGACGATGGAAGAACTCGAACGCGAACTAAAGACGTTGATCGTGACTTCGCTGAAGCTCGAGGATCTGTCGCCTGACGACATTGACAGCGACGAGTCGATCTTTGTCGAAGGGTTGGGCCTCGATTCGATTGATGCGCTGGAGCTTGGGGTTGCGCTTCGTCAAACATACGGCATCAAGATCGCGACTGTAGACAAGACGATCAAGGCGCACTTCGCCAGCGTGCGAAGCCTGGCCCGTTTCGTCCAGTCTCAGAGGGAAAGATAGGTCCGCCATGCTATCGCGTTCCGATATCCTCGATATGCTGCGTGCGTATCTTGACGAGATGTTCGAGGTAGCGCCGGCGCGGGTTTCGCTTGATGCCAAGCTGTACGAAGATCTCGACCTCGATAGCATCGACGCCGTTGATCTTGTTGTCCGCTTGCAGGAGGTGACCGGACAAAAGATTAAACCCGATATGTTCAAGAACGTGCGTACCGTGGGTG
This sequence comes from Reyranella sp. CPCC 100927, assembly GCF_007859315.1. Lineage (GTDB taxonomy): Bacteria > Pseudomonadota > Alphaproteobacteria > Reyranellales > Reyranellaceae > Vineibacter. The sequence continues at coordinate 235,155 of NZ_VOHA01000002.1, read as the reverse complement.
ATGTGGTTAACTGTGTCGAAGCCTTGTTGTCGCCTGAGGGATCCGATGCCAGAGTCAGGCAAGTGGTCTGATCCTTGGTTGATCGTCGTCGGCGTCGGCACACTCGCATATCCGATCATCGTGTACCTGGGATTGCCCCACCTGCCGCCCTATGTGCTGGTGGTGCTGGCGCTGCTGCTGATGGCCGGGCGTGCCTTGTTCGCCCGCTCGGACCGGCTGCCGGCGATCGGGCCATGGGGCATGGTATGGTGCGGCGGCGTGTTGGCGTTGCTGTTGCTGATCGCGCCGCTGCTGGCAGCCAAGGCGTATCCGGTAGTGTTGAGCCTGGCGCTGGCAGTTACGTTCGCCGCCTCGCTGGTGCGTCCACCGACCCTGATCGAACGTCTGGCGCGGCTGCAGCATCCGGCTCTGCCAGCGCCGGCCATCGGTTACACACGGATCGTGACGTGGGTGTGGACCGTGTTCCTACTGGGCAATGGCGCACTGGCCGCCGGCCTCGCGGTGTGGGGCAGCCTGGAGCAGTGGACACTGTGGACCAGCCTGGGAGCCTACCTTGCCACCGGCGTTATTTTCGCCATCGAGTGGAGTATCCGACAGGTACTCCTGCGGCGATGGGCCTCGTGAGCGGACGACTGCATTGGCTGGCGCAAGGCTGGCGCGACCTTGACGTTGCCGTCGCTTGGCGCGGCGCGACCGTGTTGCGGCGTCGCGACTTTTTGGCCGATGTTGCGCGTGTGGCTGGCGCGCTCCACGACTGCGGTTGCCGCCGCGGCGCCGTCGTGGCGACCGATGCATATTGGTTCGCGGTCGGCCTATTCGCCTTGCTGCATGCCGGCAGCCGCGTCGTTGTACCACCGAACGTCCTGCCGGATACGATGCATCTTCTAGCGGACCAGTTCGATCTTTTGCTGGTGGACGAGGCGCTGCCGGTGGTCGTGCCGACGTTTCGCATCGACCGAGACTCGCGAGGAAACAACGGGCGCGATCTGGTGGCCGCCAGCATCAATGCGGACATTGCCGTTTTCGAGTTCTACACATCAGGGTCCACGGGCGAGCCCAAGCGGATCAATAAGATGCTGGCCGAAATGGATATCGAGACCGATGTTCTTGACTCCCTGTGGAACCACGCCGCGACTATCCCACCGACGTACGCCACTGTCCCGCACCAGCACTACTTCGGACTAGTCTTTAGGTTGCTGTGGCCGTTGGCTGCCGGCCGGCCATTCGCAGTTGAAACAGACATCCTCTGGGACGGACTGCTGGCTCGCGCGTCACCGCAGTCGGTGCTCGTAACCAGTCCGGCGCATCTGACGCGCCTGAAAGGGATTGCGCCGCTATCCGCAGATCGCCGGTTTGCGCAGGTCTTTACGGCGGGGGCGCCGTTACCGCGCGACGCTGCCGACCAAGCCGAGGCGATATTGGGCGTTCGCCCGACGGAAATCTTTGGTAGCACTGAGACCGGCACGATCGCCACGCGGGTGCAGCGCGAAGGCAACGAGCCCTGGCAGCCGTTGCCCGGAATCGCGATCGACGTCAATGCGGGAGGCTGCCTGAATGTGTCGTCACCCTATGTTTTAGGCGGACGCTTCCAGTCGAGCGATCTTGTGGAGGTGCTACCGGATAATGCGTTTCGCTTCCACGGTAGGGCCGATCACGTCGTGAAGATCGAGGGTAAACGTATCAGCCTACCGGAGGTGGAGCTGGCGCTGCGGCGCTTACCACTGATTGCCGCGGCCGCTGTTGTCACCCTGGACGGCGCGACGATGGCGCTGGCTGCGATTGTCGAGTTGACGGCCGACGGTCGACGCCAACTGCAGGCCATGGGTGCATTTCGCCTCGGGCGCCGGCTGCGCCGGGATCTGGCGTCGACCCTGGAGCCTAGCTGCCAGCCGCGGCGGTGGCGATTCGTCGACTCGATCCCGTCGGGCCCTCTGGGCAAACGACAGGATGTAGCTCTGCGGGCGCTGTTCGATGATCCGGCGTGACCTCCTTGTTCCACCTCCCTATGCGGTGGGGAGGCGCCCTGACACGGCGTTTCGGCACGAAGCGTCGAAACGCCGGTGGGCGGAGAGAGCCGACGTAGTGTCGACAACGAGAGCCACGCGGGCTTTCCTTCTGGCCTTCGGCCATGTCCCCTCAGCTGCGCTGGGGGAGAGTGAGGGAGGGCACTGAATATGGATACCGCTCCCTTGGCGCAGATCATCTGCCGCGATGCTCAGTCTGTGACGCTGCAGTTGCAACTGTCGCCGGACCTCGCTTGCTTTGCCGGCCACTTCCCCGATTTTCCTGTGCTGCCAGGAGTCGTCCAGGTGGATTGGGCATTGCAACTGGCGACCACTTATCTCGGCGTGACGGCCGATGGCGGGATCCGACTTCAGGTCAAGCACAAGCGCATCGTCCTGCCGTCCTCTCCGCTGACGCTCGAATTGCGCGTCGATCAGCCGGGAAGGCTGCGGTTCTCATACCGGTCGGCGGACGTCTTGGTTACCGAAGGAAGCGTGGTGCTGGTTGGGCTATGACGATCCATTGCTGTGCCATTATCCCCAGTCACAATCACCATGCCGCTATGCGCGGTATCGTCGACGTCCTGCGTCAGATTGGCCTGCCGGTCTACGTGATCGATGATGGCAGTGCGGAGCCCGCAGCGTCCGTGCTGGCTGCTTTACATGACCCCACTGGGGGCGTGACAGTGATCCGACTGCCCGACAATCGCGGCAAAGGTGTCGCGGTTGTCGAGGGCTTTCGGGCGGCCATTGCCGCTGGCTTCTCGCATGCCCTGCAGGTCGACGCCGACGGCCAGCATGACCTCGGTGCCGTATCGCGTATGATTGAATTGGCGACGGAACATCCGACAGCACTCGTAAGCGGCGCGCCTGTTTTCGACGGTTCGGCACCCATGGGACGGCGCATCGGGCGATGGTTTACCCATATCTGGGTTTTCATCGAGACGCTGTCGTTTCGTATCACCGACAGCATGTGCGGGTTTCGCATCTACCCCTTGGCGGCCGTCGAGAAATTGCTGCGTGAGGAGTCGACGGGTCGTTACATGGATTTCGACACCGACATTATGGTGCGGCTCTTCTGGCGTGGCACACCCCCTCTGATGGTGCCGGTTAGGGTTGTATACCCTGTCGGCAATACGTCGAACTTTGACCTGTGGCGCGACAACGTCCGTATTAGCATCATGCATACGCGCTTGGTGGGGACCATGCTGCTGCGCCTGCCGAGGATTCTCGCCCATCGTCCACCGCGCGTGGGGACAGCGACGCACTGGGCGTCGCTGGGTGAGCGGGGGCTTTACTGGGGCCTACGACTGTGCGCAGTCGCCTACCGGTTGCTGGGCCGTCGCGGGTGCCTGGTCATGATGGCGCCGGCCGTGCTGTACTTCCTGGCGACCGGCCGCGAGCAGCGTCGGGCGTCGCACGCGTTTCTCACACGGGCGTTTACGGTCAAGGGGACTGCGCGCCGTCCAGGTTTAAAGGATAGCTATCGCCATTTCTCGGCATTTGCCGCTCGTGCGCTCGACACCTTCATTGGCTGGACCGGCGGTTTGTCGCCGGATGCCATCACGTGGGCTGACCGCGATGCTGTGGCGCGCTTCACCGATGATCCCAGCGGCGGGCTGGTGATCGTCTCTCATTTCGGCAACGCCGAGTTGTCTCGTGCTCTGCTGGATAAGCCAACCCGGGATCGGCTCGTGATCCTGGTGCATACTTGGCACGCGCAGAACTACAACCGGGTCCTGCGCGAATTCCGACCTGATGCTGCCGTTAACACGGTTGAAGTGACCCAGATCGGTCCCGACACGGCAATCGCCTTGAAAGAGCATGTCGAGGCGGGTCGCCGAGTGGTCATTGCCGGTGACCGTGTGCCAATCCAGAGCGCGGACCGGACATCGCGGGTTCCTTTTTTGGGTGCGCCGGCCGGCTTCTCGCAAGGCCCGTACATCCTGGCAGCGTTGCTGGATTGCCCTGTCTGGCTGTTGTTCTGCCAACGTGAGGGTGGGCGCTACGTGCTGCATGTAGAACGGTTTACTGATCGCGTCGTGCTGCCGCGTGGCCAGCGCACGCAGGCGCTGGCAGCCTACGCCGAGCAGTATGCGCGGCGCCTGCAGGCGCACGCGCTGGGTGACCCGTATCAATGGTTCAACTTCTTCGACTTCTGGGCGGACAGGACAGGACATGCTGTCGGTTGACACGATCGTCAAGGCACAGTTCTACGACCTCGACCCGATGGACGTGGTGTGGCACGGCAACTACGCGCGGTTCCTTGAACAGGCGCGCTGTGATCTGCTCGATCGCCTGCAGTGCAACTACCGGCAGATGAAGGAGGAGGGATATGTCTTTCCGATCGTACATCTGAACGTGAAGTACGTGCGTCCGATCCGGATGGCACAGGAAGTCGTTGTGACGTCTACTCTCGCCGAGTACGAAAACCGCCTTAAGATCGACTACCGCCTCAAGGATAAGGACTCGGGTCTGGTGCTGACCAAGGCCCAGACCGTTCAGGTCGCCGTCAAGATCGATACCGGCGAACTGTGCCTGGAGTGCCCGAGCGTCTTCGTTGAACGGATCAGGAGGCACCTGTCGTGAGATGGTTGTCTTATGTTGTGGCGGCGCTGGTTCTGGTGCTCGGCGGCGACGGGCCGGCACCGGCCCAGAGTCCGGGCATGGCCGCAGGCGATGTGATGCGTGGTCGCTTCGTTCAGGAACGGCACCTGAAAGGCTTTAATCAGCCGCTGAAGTCCGAGGGCGCCTTTGTGCTGGTTGCCGGCCGCGGTCTGATCTGGCGCGTTGAGCGTCCGTTCGAGGTGACCACGGTCATTACAGCCGCTGGGCTGGTTCAGGAGGTGAATGGTAGTGAGACGACCCGCCTATCGGCGACGCGGGTGCCGGGGTTGGCGAGGCTTTACGACATGCTGGGTGGTGCGCTCACAGGCGACTGGCGGGCGCTGGAAAGCCAGTTCTTGGTACAGCGCCGCAATGACACGGGCTCGTGGCATGTTGTTTTGGCACCACGTGCGGACGCCAGTACAGCGACCTTGCCGCTGAAGTCGATCGTTGTCCGGGGGCGGCAGTTTGTCGACGACGTGCGCCTCGAGAAACCTGATGGCGATACCGACGTGATCGTCTTTGCGAACCAGGTGTTGAGCCGCGGCCCGCTGTCGCCAGCTGAAGCTGGTCTGCTCGCCCATGCTGCCAAATGAAGCGTGTCCTGGCGCTGGCTTGGCTGGCGGTGGTGCTGGCCGCCGGGGTTCACCTTGCGTTGCGCCTGCACCACGGGCTTCCTTTGCGCACCGATCTGGCGTCGCTGCTGCCGCGTGACGAAAACGATCCGGCGCTGCGGCGTGCAAATGAGGCCGTCACCCGCAGCCTGTCGCGGCGTGTGTTCGTTCTGGTGGGCCACAAGGATCGCGACACCGCGCGCCAGGCCGCGGTCGCGATTACCCAGTCGCTGCAGTCGTCGAAGGCGATCGATATCCTGCCGAATGCCAGTCGAGAGCGGTTTCAGGAGTTCGGTGCCGCATTCTTTGCATATCGCCGCGGTTTGCTATCGAATGCGGATCGGCAGCGCCTTCTCGAAGGACGGCCGGAAACCATTGCTGCCCGAGCTCAGGCTCAGATCTTCGGGTTCATTTCGTTGGCCGATTCGGCCCTGCTGCGCGCGGATCCGTTCCTGTTGATGCCGGCATTTCTAGCCAGCCTACCGTTGCCGACCAGCCGCGTTGTCGTCGACGACGGCTTGCTCACTGTGGTCGACGACGATTCCGTGTGGATCCTGGTTGTGGGCCGCCTCAACGGCGAGCCGATGGAACTCGATCTTCAGGATCGCCTGGATGCTACCCTGTCCGCGGCGATAGGGACGCAGCGGAACAAGGCGCCGGGTCTGGAGGTCCTACGTCTCGGCGCGGTTTTCTTCGCCCATGCCGGTGCTCAGGTCTCGTTGGAAGAGACAGCGACGTTGGGTCTTGCGTCTACGGTGGGTACCGTCGTGCTGATCCTGGTCGTCTTCCGGGCGCTGACTCCACTGATGCTGAGCGTGCTGGCCATCGGCATCGGCGTAGGCGCCGGCTTGTCGGCGACACTGCTGATGTTCGGCGAGTTGCATGTCGCTTCCCTGTTGTTCGGCGTTAGCCTCATTGGCGTGGCGGCTGACTACACGCTTTATTACTCTGCCGAAGTGTTTGCCGCAGATGCCGGACCGCCCCAGGTCCGACTTGCGCGTATCATGCCCGGCATCACTATGGGACTGATCACAACCGTTGTCGGTTACGCCATGCTGCTGTTGGCGCCGTTTCCGGGCTTGAAGCAGGTTGCCGTGTTTTCCGTCGTCGGCCTTGTCGCGTGTTACCTAACCGTCGTGCTTTGGTTACCGCTGCTTGACCGCAGCCGGCCGGCCGCCCATGGAGCGCGCATGTTGGCACTGGCCATGATGCTGTGGCGGTTCTGGGATGCGCCGCGCTGGCGAAGCGTGCGGCGCATCAGTTTCGCCATTCTGATCGCACTTGGAATCCTCGGTGCAATGCGACTGACGGTCGAGGATGATATCCGGCGCATGCAAGCGGTGTCGCCACGTTTGGTGTCCGAGCAAATGCGCTTTCAGCAGCTGGTGGGACTGACGGCCGGAGCGCAGTTTTTCGTTGTCAAGGGAGCCGATCATGAAGCGGCGCTGAGACAGGAGGAGGAACTCCTCGACCGCCTGAGCGTGCTGCGCAAAGAAGGGGCCCTCGTCGCGTACCGGGCGCCGGCTAGCTTCGTGCCTTCGGCTCAGCGGCAGCATGCTAATCGCGCGCTGCTGCGCGAGCGGCTGGAGACACCGCTACTCGCCAGTCACCTTGCTGCGCTGGGACTACCTGAATCGGAGTTGCGCCTCGCGGACGATCGCACGCTCACTATTCCTGATGCCACATCGATCCCCGTCCTATCGGATTTCATAGGCGATCTTGTGCTTCCGGACATGAACAATGGTGCTGTCCATATCGTGCTACTTGAAGGGGTCCGCAACGTCGACATGGTTCGCGCAGCTGTTGCCGACATAGATGGGGTTCGCCTTGTCGATCCGGCCTCGGATTTCAGCAGCTTACTGGCACGCTACCGTCACCGCGCCCTCGTCCTCACTGGCGTGTCCGCTGTCGTGGTCGTCGGTCTGGTGATGGCCCGGTTTGGACTGATTGGAGGCCTGCGCGTCATGCTTCCGTCGCTCATGGCCCTGGTCCTGGCGCCGTTGCTGAAGGCTATCTGGGGTTCGCCATTCACGTTCTTTGACGCAATGGCGTTGGTCCTGGTGCTCTCGATCAGCGTCGACTACGCCATCTTCTGTGCTGAAAGTACATTCGAGCACCGGCCGGTGACGCTGTTGGCGGTGTGGTTGACGATGGTGTCGACCTTGTTGTCGTTCGGATTGCTGGCTCTGAGCGACACGATGGCGGTTCATGCGTTCGGTATGACGATGCTGCTGGGGGTCGCGCTGGCGTTCGTTCTGGCGCCGCTGGCAGCGCCAGCGCAGAGGCCTGCAACCGGCCATGACAATGGCGGTGGCGAGGCGTAGAAACGATACGTCTTGAGATTGTGGTTCCGTCTGTCCTGGGCTCGCTTGATGCGTGGATTTCTCTTCGTTGCACTAAGCGTTCTGATCGTCGCCTGCACACCGGTGGACCGCCAGATAGGGCGCGCGCCGGATGGCGTAGTGGCGGTTTCTCCAGGCGTCATCATGACCTTGCCCGGTCCGGCCGACCTTGGCCGCAGCGTTGACGTCGCTCAGATGATCATCGCCCGCTACGGCGAGCGGTCGGTGACGTTCGAAAGCCGTCTCAGCGTGACACCGCAGCGCGTGCTGATGGTCAGCACCGATAGTGCTGGTCGCCGGGCGATGACCATCGAATGGTCGGCACGCGGCATCGAAGCCGACATCGCGCCCTGGGTGCCACGGCAGCTGCGTCCGGTCAATGTGCTCGCCGATCTGGTCTTTCTCTACTGGCCCGAAACCGTCCTGCGTGCCGCCTTCAGCGGATCGCCCGTGACTCTGATGGTCAGTCCCGGGCGCCGCGCGCTGTACCAGGAGGGTCGCGAGCTAATCTGGGCCGAGCACACGCTGGAACGACTGGCGGGCTGGCCGCGGTCGTCGCACTATCGGAATCTGGCGTGGGGCTATGAACTGATGATCAAGTCCGCGGAGGTCACGCCATGACGATGCGGCCGCTAGGATTGACGGCGATGGGGATCGCGACCCCGCTGGGTCGCGGCAAGGCCGACAACAGCGCTGGGCTGTTTTCCGGGACCCGCGGCACATTCGCGGCGCGCGACGACCTCGTGCCGGAAAGACGGGTGCTGGTAGGTACCGTCGCTGGCGATCTGCCACGGACGCCATTTCCCGAACTCGACTGCCGCAATAATCGACTGATGCAGGTCGTCTTGGACGAGATCAGAGATCCGATCGCCGACGCGGCACGGCGCTATGGACCCGACCGGATTGCGGTGGTGCTGGGCACCAGCACGTCGGGGATTGCCGATGCTGAAGCCGCGTTTGCAGAGCGCAAACGGACAGGGGTTTGGCCGTCGACGTTCGACTACCAGCAGCAGGAAATCGGTGGCCTATCGCAGTATGCGGTCCGCTATCTCGGTTTGCGCGGGCCTGCCTACACGGTTGCAGTAGCGTGTTCTTCCAGCGCCAAGGTTTTTGCCTCCGCGCGGCGGCTGATCCGATCGGGAGTGGTGGATGCAGCCGTGGTCGGTGGCGCTGATACGCTCTCGCGTATGACACTCAATGGATTTGCCACGCTTGAGGCGCTCTCGCCCACGCATTGCAACCCGTTTAGTGCCAACCGTGACGGTATCACGATCGGTGAGGGTGCATCGGCGTTTCTGGTCGAGCCTACCGAGGCCGAGGTGATGCTGAAGGGCATAGGCGAAAGCTCGGATGCCTACCACGCGAGCGCACCCGATCCGACGGGACTGGGAGCGGCAAGCGCCATGCGCAGGGCACTTGCCGATGCTGGGTTGCCCGGCAGTGCCATCGCGTACGTGAATCTCCATGGAACCGCCACGCCATTGAACGATGCCATGGAAAGTAAGGCCGTCGCCGCGGTCTTAGGCGGGCAGGTGCCGGCGAGTTCTACCAAACCGCTGACGGGCCATATGCTGGGCGCGGCTGGTGGTTGTGAAGCCGCGTTCCTGTGGTTGGCGTTGACCCATGCATATAATCCGGGCTGCCTTTTGCCACCGCATGTGTGGGATGGTGTTCCCGATCCCGAATTGCCATCACTGAATTTGGTTACACCGGACTCGCGGTTACCGCCTAATCGCGGTGTGTCGATGCTGACAAGCTCCTTCGCGTTCGGCGGGAGTAACATGGCTCTCGTGATGGGCCACGCATGACCGACTCGCTGCGTCCGCCCTGGTCGATCGACCAGCTGCTGCCTCATGCCGGGCGGGCGATCCTGCTGGATGCGGTGGATATGTTTACCGGCAGAAGTCTCTCGGCACATTTGACGATCCGGCGTGACTCACCGTTCTTCCGTGACGGTGGTATCCCCACGCACGTGGCCATTGAGTACATGGCACAGGCATGTGCAGCATTTGTCGGCGTCGAGGCGATGTTGGCTGGTGTGCCGCCACGAATAGGCTTGCTGCTGGGGGCACGTGGCTTTCGGGCAGTACGACCAAGGTTCGTTGAGGGTGAACGATTGACCGTTGAGTCCAACTTGGTATTTCGTGACGAGCAGGTCGGTGTCTTCGACTGTGACGTTCGGTCGGGCGAGGAAGTGCCTGTGATGGCCCGCTTGACGGTGTTTCAGCCAGCGAATGCCGAGGCCCTCTTGGCCGGACAACTTGGGGATGGCGATGGCTAGGACTGTATTGGTCACCGGCGCCAGCAAGGGCATTGGGCGGGCGATTGCTGAACGATTGGCACGAGGCGGCTTCTCGATTGTGCTTCACTATCACACAGACCTGGCGGGCGCGGATGAGGCGTTGGCTGGTGTGCGTAGAGCAGGAGTTGAGGGCCGCTTACTGTCCTTCGATATCGCAGATCGGGACCGCTGTCGCGCGATGCTTGAGGCCGATATGGCAGACCATGGCGCCTACTGGGGTGTTGTGCTCAATGCAGGAATTGCGCGGGACAACGCATTTCCAGCGATGGAGGATGCAGATTGGGACAATGTCCTGGAGACTAATCTAGACGGTTTCTACAACGTGCTGAAGCCGATCGTCATGCCGATGGTGTCCGCCCGCCAAGGCGGTCGCATTGTCACCCTGTCATCCGTCGCTGGGTTGATCGGCAACCGGGGTCAGGTCAACTATAGCGCTACGAAAGCTGGGATCATCGGTGCCACCAAAGCATTGGCGATCGAACTCGCTAAGCGCAACATCACCGTTAATTGTGTCGCCCCAGGCGTGATCGAAACCCAGATGACGCAGGAACTGCCGGTCGATGAACTGCGCGCTTTGGTGCCGATGCGCCGGTTCGGGAAGCCCGCCGAGGTGGCAGGTTTGGTGGCATTTCTGATGTCGGACGAGGCCAGCTATATCACGCGGCAGGTGATCTCCGTGAACGGAGGTATGATCTGATGCGGCGGGTTGTGGTCACTGGCATGGGCGGCGTCACAGCGTTGGGCGATGACTGGCCCGTAATTCGTGAAGCGCTCGCAGCTGGACGTACCGCCGTGCGCGTGATGCCAGAATGGGATCGTTTCGAGGGTGTCAACACGCGTCTGGCGGCGCCTGTGCCGAACTTTTCCGGTGGTGAACGCTATCCGCGCAAGAAAACACGGACGATGGGACCAGTGTCGCTAATGGCGGTTCAAGCGACCGAGCGGGCACTGGCCACGGCTGGCCTTTTGGACGATCCTGTCGTTCGTTCGGGTACCACCGGGATTGCCTATGGATCATCGTTCGGCAGTCCGGCGCCCGTTCTCGGATTTGCTGAACTGATGCAGCACGGCAAGTCGAAGACGCTGAACGCCACCAGCTACATCCAGATGATGAGCCATACTGCCGCTGTGAATATCGGGCTGTTCTTCGGCGTAACCGGTCGCGTTATTACGACATCGAGCGCCTGCACGTCGGGAAGCCAGGCAATCGGCTATGCTTACGAAGCCATTGGGTGGGGCAAGGCCGATGTCATGATCGCTGGTGGTGCCGAGGAACTCGACATCACCGAGGCAGCTGTGTTCGACACATTGTTCGCGACATCTACCCGCAACGATGCGCCATCAACAACGCCCAAGCCTTATGACCGCGACCGAGACGGCCTGGTCATTGGTGAAGGTGCCACGACGCTCATTCTCGAGGACTATGACCGTGCGCTTGGCAGGGGAGCGCCGATTTTTGCCGAAGTGGTGGGCTACGGCACCAACACCGACGGCAGTCACGTGACCCAGCCGCGGGCTGAGACCATGGAAGTCGCCATGCGGCTTGCGTTGCGCGATGCTGACCTGTCGCCTGAGGCAATCGGCATGGTTAACGGCCACGGCACGGCGACGGATGCTGGTGACATCGCCGAGACGACGGCGACGGCCGCGGTGTTCGGACTCGCCGCGCCAATCCATTCGCTGAAGAGCTACTTCGGCCACACGCTTGGCGCCTGCGGTGCGCTGGAAGCGTGGCTTGGGATCGAGATGCTGCGCGAAGGCTGGTTCGTGCCAACCGCCAATCTCAAGAACATCGACCCCCGGTGCGGGGATCTCGACTACCTTGCTGGCAATCCACGGCGCATCGCTTGCGAACGGTTTATGAGCAACAACTTTGCCTTCGGCGGCATCAACACATCGTTGATTTTTGCGCGTCTGTAAGCGGAGCTGCAGCGCAGGCGAGGAGTAGGGAAGCGCCGTGACGCTACTGGGGCGTGCCAGGCGGCAAATCACGCGATGCCGTCATTGGCGCGAAAGCGACCCATTGCATCCCACGTCTAATCTAACGGCTCTTCCCTGTCTCGTTCCCGGTCCCGAGTTTGCAATCACATCACAAACTCCAGGAGGACAACGAAGTCACTTAGGCGGCGATCCACATCGCATGGCATCACCGCGCACGTTCTGACCGAACGACCAATAGCGCGGACCGCGATTGTCCGTCATGACCACATGCGTCGCGCCAAGAGCGCCGGCGTTGTTGAGCAAATCATTGGTAGCGTTCTCGTACCCTTGTGATCGCTGGACGCCTGCCTGTGTCGATGTTCCGGTGACTTGGCCTAGGAACGTACAACCGGCGACCTCTTCTTTCTTCGCAAAGCGGACCTGCATGCCAGCTGGTGTCATTGGCGTGGTGCAAGCTGACACGACCAGCGCGATACAAAGCACTCTGTATTTCATTATTGCTCACTGCGTTAGTAGACAGCAGTCTAGCATGGACAAAGCCATCGGCGATCCTCACGGAGGGTATCATGGCCCGGACATCGCCTGCGATGCGGACCGCCGGCGACTTTCAATCCGACACCGCTGGATCCATGCACTCTCCGATGACGCGAGCGCTGCGCTGTTGGTCGCCGTGCGTGGTACGGGCGACCCGGACCGGCCTTTGCTGGACTGGCGCCGCGAGGATAGCTGCGCGAGCGGGGAGGGACGAGGCCATCGTGTCAGCAGATGGGCGTCTCCTCTGCTCACGCGCGGGCAGAGGAGAGGAACGCGGCGCCTCTCATTGATCGGCCAAAGCCCCCAGAACGTCCGACGGCGATCGGTAAGCCTTGATTTCAATGAAGTTGCTGCTGGGATCGCGCAGCATGAACTTGCCTTGTTCGATGGGCTGTCCCTGGTACGAGACTTTGGCCGGCTCGACCACGAACGCTTCGTCCTTGAATGCGTGTGCCAGCCGCTCCCAGTGATCCCAGGCAATGGTGGCGCCGAAGTGCCGTGAGCGCGGCATGGGCGCCGTCACGTTTCCAGAGTCGTTCTGGAGTGTGATCTGAGCGCCGAACAGCAGGATGTCGGTGAATGTCTCGGCCTGTCGTCCGACCTCGGCGCCAAGATGGGATACGTAGAAGTGGATAGCGGTCTCCATGTTCGTGACGGGGAAGGAAAGGTGGAAAATCGGGCGCATGGTTCGTCCTCGGCAACGGGGAGAGGCGGCACCTTGGGCCGCCCTCGGCACACAACTTGTCTAGACCTATTTTTTGACGGTGACATGACACAGGAAGCCCGTGGCGGCGTGCGTTCAGGTGGCGCGTTGTCTGTTTGTTCTTGATATTTGACCTTCATGGGAGTACAAAGGACGCTCTCAACGCCGCGACGTGAAGCAAGCAATGACGCTGTCATCCGCAGCGAGGAATCCGGGCGCCGTCCCTATCCCTCGCTGCGCTCGGGACGACAGCGAAGATCGATGAATTGACCGGGTCGACGGCAAGACACAGTCGGCACCCGGCGGACTTTCTGGCCGTTTCTGACCGTCATTTGGCCACCCGTTGGCCGCGCCAGGCGAGGGGTCGCAAGCACTTGGAGCCGCGAGGGAAAATGACTTTCTGGCCGTATCTGCCCTTTCTGCCGCGCTTTTGCAGATCCCTGCCGATCCGTGCCTGCCGATCACAGATCATCGCGCCGCTCGCCTGTCGCGAGGTGATGCGCGACGCGCGTGATTGAGGGAAACTCCGCAGCGATTGGAGAGGAAGACAGCATGCAGATGCCGCCGCTGGATCCGGCCATCCTGGCGCGCCGCGCCGAGATCGTGGCTGCGTTGCGCACCATCGTGCCGGGCGAGGGCGTGATCGCCGACGAGATCGGCATGCGGCCCTTCGAATGCGATGCGCTGTCGGCCTATCGCCAGATGCCGCTGGTCGTGGTGCTGCCCGAAACGGTGGCGCAGGTGTCGCAGATCCTGCGCTACTGCCAGGACCACGGCGTGAAGGTCGTGCCGCGCGGCGCCGGCACGTCGCTGTCGGGCGGCTCGATGCCGGTGGGCGACGCCATCCTGCTGGGCATGGCCAAGTTCAATCGCATCCTGGAAGTCGACTTCCCCAACCGCTGCGCGCGCGTGCAGCCGGGCGTCACCAACCTCGGCATCACCACCGCCGTGCAGCACGAGGGCTTCTACTACGCGCCCGATCCCAGCTCGCAGATCGCCTGCTCGATCGGCGGCAACGTGGCGGAGAACTCCGGCGGCGTGCATTGCCTGAAGTACGGCCTCACCACCAACAACCTGCTGGGCCTGGAGGTGGTGCTGATGAACGGCGAGGTGGTGCGGCTGGGCGGCAAGCACCTCGATTCGGAAGGCTACGACCTGATGGGCGTCATGACCGGCAGCGAGGGCCTGCTGGGCGTCGTCACCGAGGTCACGGTGCGCCTGCTGCGCAAGCCCACCACGGCGCGTGCCGTGCTGCTGGGCTTCCCCAGCGAGGCGGGCGCCGCCGATTGCGTCGCCGCCGTGATCGGCGCCGGCATCATTCCCGGCGGCATGGAGATGATGGACAAGGACGCCGTGCACTGCGCCGAGGCCTATGTCGGCGCCGGCTATCCGATGGACGTCGAGGCGTTGCTGATCGTCGAGCTCGACGGGCCGCCGGTCGAGGTCGACCACCTGATCGAGCGCGTCGCCGCCATCGCGCGCGACAAGGGCGCCTCCACGGTGCGGGTCAGCAACGACGAGCAGGAGCGCCTGCTGTTCTGGGCCGGCCGCAAGGCCGCCTTCCCGGCGGTGGGGCAGATCACGCCCGACTACATGTGCCTCGACGGCTCGGTGCCGCGCCATCGGCTGACCGAGGTGCTGTCGCGCATGCGCGAGCTCTCCAAGCAGCATCGCCTGCGCGTCGTCAACGTCTTCCACGCCGGCGACGGCAACCTGCACCCGCTGATCCTGTTCGACGCCAACGACGCCGACGAGCTGCAGCGCGCCGAGGCCTTCGGCGCCGACATCCTGCGGCTGTGCGTCGAGGTCGGCGGCGTGCTGACCGGCGAGCACGGCGTCGGCATCGAGAAGCGCGACCTGATGGGCGTGCAGTTCAGCGAGGTCGACCTCGACCAGCAGATGCGGCTGAAATGCGCCTTCGACCCCGACCACCTGCTGAACCCGGGCAAGGTCTTCCCGCAACTGCGCCGCTGCGCCGAACTGGGCCGCTTGGTCGTCCACCACGGCAAGGTCCCATTCCCCGACATCCCGAGATTCTGATGGGTGCTTTCCGGTCTTCCCCCTCCCCCCTTGTGGGGGAGGGTTGGGGAGGGGGGCCTCCACAGACGATGCTGCTGGTTGCGCAAAGCGGTAGGTCGCCTATGCCCACGTCCACGCCTTCGATTTCCATCACGCGCGCCAAACGCCTCCGTCGAGACATGACGGATGCCGAGCGGCATCTCTGGTACGCGCTCAGGCGGCGCACCCTCAACGGCTGGCGGTTTCGACGACAGGCGCCCATCGGGCGCTACATTGTCGATTTCGTCTGCCTGGGTGCGAAGCTCGTTGTCGAACTCGACGGCGGGCAGCACGCCGAGGATCGCCACGACTATGACGAACGTCGGACCGCGTGGCTTATCTCGCAGGGCTTCAGCGTGATGCGGTTCTGGAACGCTGATGTCTTCCAGCGCACCGATTTCGTTCTTGAGGAGATCGCCAAGGCCCTGCCGGCAGACCCCCCACCCCAACCCTCCCCCACAAGGGGGGAGGGGGCATGAGGCGGCGTGGAATGATAACGATCGAATCCCTACCGGAAGATCCGCTCGATTGCCTGCATCACGGTGATGGTCGGGTTCTCGGCGCAGTATTTGCCGATCTTCTCGCTGTCCTTGGTCAGGCCGTCGGTGTCCAAGGTCGTGGTGTTGCTGCGGCCGGCGTAGTAGCCGTGCAGCCACATCAGGATGGTGCCGATATCGTCTTCCTTGCCCTCCAGCAGCTCCTTGCAGGTGATGGCCGCCATGTTGATGACTTCCGCCCGCACGCTGGCGGTGAACGGCACGGCGGTGGTCGCCGCCAGAAGGGCGGCGATCAGGACTTTGCGCATCGGGGACTCCCCATTTCGTCATTGCCCCACGTCGTGGCGGCACGGCTGCCCGTTCAGCAGCGGCCCGGGGCGACGATGGGAACCACCGCCCCGCACGCCCGCGCCGTCGTCCCCAACAACGGCAAGCTCGCAGGCGCGTCCGATTTCCCTCGGCGCGCACCGTCGATGATCAGCCGGCGCCGGTCAACGATGTTCCAGTCCATTCACGGTAAAATCTTCTCCATATGACTGTCCTTCTGAAACCGCGCGACGCCGGCGAGCTGCAGCGCACCGTGGCATGGGCGCTGAACGATGCCGTGGCGCTCGACATCGAAGGGCGCGGCAGCAAGCGCGCCTATGGTCCGCCGCATACCGCCGCGCACACCCTGTCGCTGGCCGGCATCGAGGGCGTGGTCGACTACCAGCCCGAGGAGCTGGTGATCACCGTGCGGGCCGGCACGGCGCTGCGCGAGGTCGAGGCGCTGCTGGCGCAGCGCCGCCAAATGCTGGCCTTCGAGCCGCCCGACCTCGGCGCCATCCTGGGCGGCGCGCCGGGCGAGGGCAGCCTGGCGGGCGTGCTGATGTGCAATCTCGCCGGCCCGCGCCGCATCGCCGCCGGCGCCGCGCGCGATCACTTCCTGGGCTTCCAGGGCGTCAACGGCCGCGCCGAGCCCTTCAAGGCCGGCGGCAAGATGGTGAAGAACGTCACCGGCTACGACCTCTCCAAGCTGATGGCGGGCTCGCTGGGTACGCTGGCGGCACTCGATGAGATCACGGTGAAGGTCGTGCCGGCGCCGGAGAAGGTGCACACCCTGCTGTTGGTCGGGCTCGACGATCAGGCCGCCGTCGCCGCGCTGTGCGATGCCATGGGCAGCCCGCACGAGGTGAGCGGGGCGGCGCACCTGCCGGCGTCGCTCGCCGCGCGCAGCGGCGTCGACCTGGTGGCGCAGCAGGGCGGCAGCGTGACCGCGATCCGCGTCGAGGGCGTGGCACCCTCGGTCGCCGCCCGCCTGCAGGCGCTGCGCGCGCAATTCGCGGCGTCGGCGCCGGCGCTGGAAGAGCTGCACACCATGCGCTCGCGCGCCTTCTGGGACGAGGTGCGCAACGTGGGTCTCATGCCTCCCACCGGAACCCCCCACCCCAACCCTCCCCCACAAGGGGGGAGGGGGCATGAGTCATCCACCTCCCCCCTTGTGGGGGAGGTCGGCGGCGCGCAGCGCCGACGGGAGGGGGGCTCCGACGCACGATCGTCAGAGGCAACCCTGCTGTGGAAGATCTCCTGTCCGCCGACCGACGGCGCCCGGGTCGTCGCCGCCATTCGTGAGCGACGGCCCGATGCGCAGGCGTTGTACGACTGGTCGGGCGGCCTGGTCTGGCTGTCGCTCGACGCGGCCGGCAGCGACGATGGCGCCCATGTCGTGGTGCGCGCGGCGCTGGCCGGCGGGCATGCCACCCTGGTGCGGGCACCCGAGGCGGTGCGGGCGCGTGTGCCGGTGTTCCAGCCGCGCTCGCCGGCGCTGGTGGCGCTCAGCCACCGCGTGAAGGAGAGCTTCGATCCCACCGGCATCTTCAGCCGCGGGAGGCTGGCGTGATCTTCATCCTGGGAGCGCGGGCGTCCCGCCCGCTCAAGTCAGGCAAGAGCAAAGCGTTCGCCTTGATGCGGGCGGGACGCCCGCGCTCCCAGGGCTCGCTTCGCTCGCTATTGGCATAGATCAACATGCAAACCGCCTTCACCCCGGCCCAGCTCGCCGAACCCGATATCGCGACGGCCAACACGATCCTGCGCAAGTGCGTGCATTGCGGCTTCTGCACCGCGACCTGCCCGACCTACGTGACCCTGGGCGACGAGCGCGACAGCCCGCGCGGGCGCATCTACATCATCAAGCGCATGCTGGAGGAGGGCCGCGCCGCCACCGCCGAGGACGCGCGCCATGTCGACCGCTGCCTGTCGTGCCTGGCCTGCATGACCACGTGCCCGTCGGGCGTGAACTACATGCACCTGGTCGATCACGCGCGCACGCATATCGAGGACACCTATCGCCGGCCCCTGGGCGATCGCCTGCTGCGCCGGTTGCTGGGCGTGCTGATGCCCAGCCCGCGCCTGTTCCGCTGGTCGCTGGTGCTGGGCCAACTGGCCAAGCCGCTGGCGCGGCTGCTGCCCGATACCAGCCGCGATGTCGGCGGCGCCACGGTGGGCCGCCGGCTGCGCGCCATGCTGGACGCGGTGCCGGTGCCGCTGCCGCCGCCATCGCCGGTGGACCGGCCGCAGACCTTCGCGGCCGAGGGCACGCGCCACAAGCGCGTGGCGCTGATGAACGGCTGCGGCCAGCAGGTGCTGGCGCCCCAGGTCAACGAAGCCACGGTGCGGTTGTTGACCCGGCACGGGATCGAGGTGGTGATCGCTGCCGGCGCGGGGTGCTGCGGGTCGTCGGTCCTGCATGTCGGCGCGCGCGAGCAGGCCCGTGACCTGGCGCGGGAAAACATCGCCGCCTGGGTCGACGACCTCGAGGGGCCGCTCGATGCCGTGGTTGCCAACGCGTCGGGCTGCGGCACGACCTTGAAGGACTACGGCCACCTGCTGGCCGAGGACCCGCAGTGGCGCCAGTCCGCGGCCACGGTGGCGACACTGGCCAAGGATGTCAGCGAGGTGCTGGCGCCGGCCGGGCTGCGGCCGGTCGGGCAGCCGGTGCGCGCCGACGGCACGCCGCTGGTGGTGGCCTATCATGCCGCCTGTTCGATGCAGCACGGTCAGAAGCTCACCGAGCCGCCCAAGGCGTTGCTGCGGGCGGCCGGCTTCGTGGTGAAGGACGTGCCGGAGGGCCACCTGTGCTGCGGCTGGGCCGGCACCTATCAGGTCCTGCAGCCCGATCTTTCCCTGACGCTGCGCCAACGCAAGGTCGCCAACATCGCTCGCACCGCGCCCGACCTGATCGCCGCCGGCAATTTCGGCTGCATCGGCCAGATCGGCGGTGGCACCGCGATCCCCATCGCCCACACCGTCGAGCTGCTGGACTGGGTCACCGGCGGGCCATTACCGGCGGCGCTGGAGGGCAAGGGCTTCGCATTATCTTCCTCCCCACGCAGTGGGGAGGTGCCCCGAAGGGGCGGAGGGGACCCGACGAGATCTCTGTAACTGAGACCACGTCGGCTCCCCCTCCGCCCTTTGGGCACCTCCCCCAACTGCGTTGGGGGAGGAAGGACGTGGCATCGTCTTCGTTTTTCAGTCGCGCGCTTGACCGCCTATCGGCCGCGCGCGATGGTGCGGCCCGCGCGTTCGCGCACCGGAACCTCAGGGGAGAAGAGCATGCGTCTGTGTACCATCCAGCGTGATGGCAAGGCCGTCGTGGGCGTCAAGGTCGACGGCAAGGTGATCGATCTCAGCAAGCAGATGCCGCGCGGCCCCAAGTCCGTGGTCGAAATCCTGGCCGGCGGCAAGAAGCTGCAGGACGCTGTCGCCAAGGCCTGCGCCAAGCCCAAGCCGGCCGCGCTGGTGTCGGAGAAGTCGGCCAAGTACCTGCCACCGATCCCCAATCCCGGCAAGATCCTCTGCATCGGCCTGAACTATCGCAAGCACGCCGAGGAGACCAAGAACCCGATCCCGGACTACCCGGTGGTGTTCTGCCGCTTCAACAACACGCTGACGCCGCACAACGGCAAGATGCCGCGGCCCAGCCACTCCGAGCAGCTCGACTGGGAAGCCGAACTGGCCGTGATCATCGGCCGCAAGGCGCGCAACGTCGCCAAGGAGAAGGCACTGGGCGTCATCGGCGGCTACGCCTGCTTCAACGACGGCTCGGTGCGCGACTGGCAGCGCAAGTCGGGTGGTCAGTTCACCCTGGGCAAGAACTTCGACGGCACCGGCGGCTTCGGCCCCGACATCGTCACCCCGGACGAGCTGCCCAAGGGCGCTGCTCCGCTGCGCATCATGACCCGGGTCAATGGCGAGACGATGCAGGACAGCGACACCGGCGACCTGATCTTCGACGTGCCGACCCTGGTGAGCGAGCTCAGCAAGGCCATGACGCTCGAGCCGGGTGACGTCATCATCACCGGCACGCCCTCGGGCGTGGCGATGGCGCGCAGCCCGCAGCCCTGGCTCAAGCCAGGCGACGTCTGCGAGATCGAGATCGAAGGGATCGGCGTGCTGCGCAACGTCATCACGCAGGGCGCTTAGTCTAGAAACGATGAACCTCTCCGTCCGTTGACGCGGGCGGAGAGCGGCTACTTCGGCCCCATGCCCTGCAGGCCGCCCAGCATCAGGCGGGTGGCGAAGTCGGCGGCACCCTCGGCGTCGACCGGGTCGCGGGCGATCATCAGTACCGACACCTCGAAGGCGATTCCTGACAGGGCTGCTGCAAACAGCGCCGCGTCCATCGTCGGCAGCGTGCCGCGGGCCATGGCGTCCTTCAGATGGTCGTACAGGCAGCGCGCCAGGGTGCGCACGTCGGGCTTGTCGAGCAGGGTGCGGATCGCGGTGACGTTCTTGCGGGCCAGCGCCAGCAGCTCGGGATCGTCGACGATGAAACGGAAATAGACCGTGAAGTGCTCGCGCAGGAACGCTTCGGCGGTGCTGGCCTTGGCGCGGCCGGCGCTGTGGCGGCGCACCAGCTCGTCGGTCAACTCGCCGACCACGGCGGCGAAGATCGCGTCCTTGTCTTCGAAGTAGTTGTAGAACGTGCCGGTCGCCAGGTCGGTGCGGCGCACGATGTCGCGCACGCTGGCGGCGCCGAAGCCCATCTCGGCGAACACGGCCCGCGCCGCCGCCAGCAGCTGGGTGCGGTTCTCCTGTTTTTTGCGTTCGCGCCGCGAGTCGGCGGCGGAAGGCGTTTCAGGGCGGTCCAGGGTGTCGGATGTGCTCATGCCGGATGCCAGGGTCTTGATAGGAAAGGTTTAGGCTGCATAGCGCCGCCGGGGCAAGAAAATGTGACAGCCACGCTCAGGCTTTGCCGCACGTCAGCCCAACTGCGTCAGTTCGTGGCGTACGCCGGCGGCGATGTCGTCCAGGGCCCGCGCAGCGGCCTGCAGGACACCGCGCATGCCGATGAAGCCATGGATCAGGCTGTCGAAGTTGCGGTAGACGACCCGCACGCCCGCAGCCCGCAGCTTCTCGGCGTAGGCCGTGCCGTCGTCGCGCACCATGTCGAAGCCGGCCGTGAAGATCAGCGCCGGCGGCAGGTCCGACAGATCCGTCGCGCGCAGGGGCGAGACGCGCGGGTCGTCGACCTGCGCCGGATCGTCGAGATAAAGATCGCGGCTCCACTCCATGCTGCGCCGCGTCGTCAGGAAGCGCTCGCCGAAAAGATCGTAGGAGCGCGCGGTCATGCCGAGGTCGAGGATCGGGTAGATCAGCAGCTGCAGCGCCGGCCGCACCGCATCGTGGCGCGTCTGCTGCGCCACCACGGCCGCGAGGTTGCCGCCGGCGGCGTCGCCGGCGACCACCAGTCGCCCCGCGTGGGCGCCGATCGCCTCGGCGTTGTCGGCAAGCCAGCGCCACGCCGCCAGGCTGTCCTCGACCGCGGCCGGGAACTTGTGCTCGGGCGCCAGGCGGTAGTCGACCGCCATCACCAGGCAGCCGGCGCTGGTGGCGAGGAAGCGGCAGGGCAGGTCGTAGGCATCCAGGCTGCCCAGCGACCAGCTGCCGCCGTGCAGGAACAGCATCGCCGGCAGCTGGCCGGTGGCCGCACCGGCCGGACGATAGATCCGGATCGGCAGCATGCCCGCCGGGCCGGGGATCGAGCGGTCGACGATCTCGCCGATCGGCGGGTCGCCCATGCCCAGCGGCAGCAGCGAGGCCGAGAGTGCCTGCATGTAGGTATCGAACTGGGTGCGCGCGGCGGGCAGCGACAGGCTGTGGATCTCGGGCCGCTGGCTCTTCTCGAACACCGTCAGCAGCCATTGGGTGCGGGCATCCAGCGTCTGGCCGTCGATCGTGATGGGCGCACCGGTGGCGACGTTCACCCACGACAAAGGCACGCGCAGCGCCAGCAGCGCGGCGCGGGTACGGAACAAGGCGGCGAGGGCCGGCGAGTCGAGCATGGCCCGACTCTAGCATCCCCGCGCCGCGACGGGGAGGATGGATGCAGGCGACTCAGGCCGGCACTTTTTCAGGACGGAACGTGGGCGCCGTGCTGTCGCGATGCTCCGTCACGCCCTCGACCAATTCCTCGTCCCAGAAGTTCATCTCGATCTGGATGCCGTCCGGATCGTGGACGAAGACTTGCTGCAGCGGACGTGCCGGCACCTTGCGCAGCATGTAGTCGACGCCGTCCTTCTTCAGCAGGTCCAGCGTGGCGCGGATATCGGTGCAGCGCAGCGCAATGTGATCGATGGCGCCGCTGCCGTGGTCGCTGCGGCCGCTCTCCGAGACGAGGTGCAGCACCGCCTGCTCGCCGGCGTACATCCAGGCGCCGGGGAACGGGAACGGCGGCCGGTCGCCGTCGCGCAGGCCGACGTATTTTTCGTAGAAATCGACCGTCTTCTTCAGGTCCTTGCAAAACACGTTGTAATGCTCGAGCAAGGTCGCGGGCATAGGGCCCTCCTGTACAGGCTTTCGGGATTAGCCTAAGGAGCGTGCAGGTCCCTGTCAAAGTGCCTGGAATCGCGCCCTGGTATGCAGCCATGAATGATTTCACGCTCGTTGCCCTGATCGCCAACGCCACCCTGGTCGCCGGGGCCATCTGGTGGTGGGCCCGCTTCGGCCACCGGCACGATCGCTGGCGCGTGCCGATCGGCGGCGTTGCCGTGGCCGCCGCGATCGTCCTGGTGGCGCTGGTCGGCGAGGCCCTGATGGGCGGCAACTGACGTTAGGTCGACGGCCGGCCGCGCTCGATCGGATGCAGTGAACGGCGCTGGATCTGGTTGTCGCGCAGGAAGCTCACCGTCGTCTCGCGGCCGATGCGCTCGGCGCCCAGCAGCTTGATCAGGTCGTCGGTGCCGGTGACGGGCAGTCCGTCGAGCGACAACAGCATGTCGCCTTCCTGCAGCCCGGCGCGCGCCGCCGGGCCGCCCGGCTCGACCTCGCCGACCCGTACGGCGCGGGGGGCCAATCCCAGGGCCAGCGCCAGGCGGCGCGGCAAGGGCACCGTCTGGGCCGCGATGCCGATGTGGGCGCGCCGCACGCGCCCGTGGCTGATGAATTCGCTGACGACAAACACCGCCGTGTTGCTGGCGACGGCGAAGCAGATGCCTTGCGCGCCGTTGATCATCGCGGTGTTGATGCCGACCACCTCGCCGCTGGCCGCCACCAGCGGGCCGCCCGAGTTGCCGGGGTTGAGCGCGGCGTCGGTCTGGATGATGTCGTCGATCAGCCGGCCGCTGCGCGCCCGCAGCGACCGACCCAGCGCCGACACGACGCCCGCGGTCACCGTCGATTCGAAGCCCAGCGGATTGCCGATCGCAACGACCAGTTGGCCGCGCCGCAGGCGCTTGGAGTCGCCCAGCACAGCAGCCGGCGTGCCGTCGGGCAGCGCCGTGCGCAGCAGGGCGAGGTCGGTGTCGGGATCGTCGCCCAGCACCTGTGCTTCGGCCTCGCCGTCCTCGGCGAACGCCAGGCGCACGCGCGGGGCGCCGGCCACGACGTGGCTGTTGGTCAGCACCAGGCCGTCGCCGGCGATCACTACGCCCGATCCGATGCCGCGCGGGCGGCCGTGGGCCAGGCTCTGGACGCGCACGACGGCCGGGCCGACCCTGTCGACCACCTGGGTGACGGCGCGCGAATAGGCATCCAGCACCGAGCCGTCCTGTGGTGCGGCGGCAGCATCGAACATGAGGAACCTCAGAGATGAATGACGCCGCGGCGGGCGGCGTGCGCGACCGCATCGGTGCGGCCGACGGCATCGAGCTTGTCGAGCAGGGAGCCGACGTGAAACTTCGCGGTGTGCACCGAGATGCCCAGCCGGCGGGCGATGGTCTTGTTCGACGCACCCTCGGCGAGCAGCGCCAACACCTCGAGCTCGCGCGGCGTCAGGGGCACGTCGACCTCGGATGGTGCCGCCGCCGCGGCCACGATCGACGCATCGGCGGCGACACCGGGGCCGACCAGCTGCACGCCCGGCACGTCCGCGAGAGCCGCCGCCAGCCGGTCGGCCAGCGCCGGATCGGCGATGTCGAGCGCCAGCCGGATCAAGTCGTAGGTCTTTCGGCGATGGTCAGCGATACCTGCCGTGCCTCGCCGGCGCGCCGGGTGCCCAGCGTGACGGTCTGGCCGACGCTGCCGGGACCGAGTGCCCGCAGGAGCGTCTGCAGGTGCCGGACCACCTCGCCGTTCCAGGCCACGACGATGTCGCCCTGGTGCAGGCCGGCCCGCGCACCCGGCCCCTGCGGATCGACGCTGATCACCATGGCGCCGCTGCCGCCACCGTCGAGCGCCACCGGCTGCAGCCCGAGGCCAAGATAGCCGCGCGCGATGCGCCCATGGCGCTGCAGAGTCGATGCGACGCGCTCGATCGTGGCGGCTGGGATGACCAGGACGCGCCGGTGCGGTCCGAACACGGTCATGCCGATCGCCTGGCCGGACGCACCCAGCGCCACGCCACCCTCGGCGCTGCGCCGCATCCTAAGGTCAAGCTCGATGCGGGCGTCGATCTCGCCGCCGCGCAGCGAGCGCCAGGGGCCGCCGGCGCGCGACACCACGCCCAGCGCGACCGTCGGCGCGCCGTTGTCAGCACCGACAGCGAGTACCACAGCGCCCGGTGGAACGGTGGCGTCGGTGAGCGCGACGGATTGCGGGGCGGCAGCACCATCGACGCGCAGCAGGGCGATGTCGGTGGTGGGATCCCGCCCGACGAGCTGGGCCTGGATGGACTCGCCGCCCGCGGGCGTGACGGCGAACGGGCCTTCGTCCGCCAGTGCATCGTCGGCGGTCACGACAAAGCCCGGCTGCCACACAAAGCCGCTCGACACCGAGCCTTTGGCGCGGACGGCAACGATGCCAGAGGCGACCGTCGCCACCATGCCAGCCAGCGCGGCGGAAAAGCCCTCGATGGGATTGGGGGAAAGGGCGTCGGCCATGGCGGTCTCCGATGGGATGGAGCCCCCATGTGGGAACGGGCCGGCGTTCTAGCTACTGCCCGAGTGGGCAGGGCTTGACTCGCCGGTTCATCTCCATAATTTTACCGACTAGTAGGTAATAATGGAGGGAACGGTGGACGCACGCGTATCGCCGTGGATGACGGAGGAACTCAGCATCCTGCGGGAGCAAGCTAAGCGCTTTCTCGAGCGGCAGTTCGTGCCGCATCGCGAGCGGTGGGACAAAGCCGGCGTCGTCGATCGCGACGCCTGGCGCGCGGCGGGTGCCGCGGGGCTCTTGTGCGCCAGCATTCCGGAGGCCTACGGCGGGGGCGGTGGGACCCGCGCGCATGACCTGGTGATCAGCGAAGAGATCGGGCGGGCCGGGCTGGGCGGCGGTTTCGGAGCCGGCGCCGGCGTCCACTCCAACATCGTGGCCCACTACCTCCTGGCCTATGGCACCGAGGCGCAGAAACAACGCTGGCTGCCCGGCATGGCCACGGGCGACCTCGTCGGTGCCATCGCCATGACGGAGCCCAACACGGGGTCCGACCTCAAGTCGGTGAGGACCACGGCGCGCCGCGACGGGGATGCCTACATCCTCAATGGTCAGAAGACCTTCATCACCAACGGCCAGAACGCCGACCTGATCGTCGTGGTGGCCAAGACCGATTCGACGGGCGGCGCCAAGGGCGTATCGCTGCTGGTGGTCGAAACGGCAAACGCGCCGGGCTTTCGCCGCGGCCGCAATCTCGAAAAGATCGGCATGCACGCCCAGGACACGTCGGAACTGTTTTTCGACGACGTGCGTGTGCCGCGCGCGAACCTGCTGGGCGATGTCGAGGGACAGGGCTTCGTGCAGTTGATGGTGCAGCTCGCCTGGGAACGACTGATCTGCGCCTCCGGCGCGGTGGTCGCCATGGAAATGGCGGTCGAGCTGACGGCGGCCTACGTCAAGGAGCGCAAGGCGTTCGGCGCCCCGCTGCTGACCTTCCAGAACACGCAGTTCAAGCTTGCGGAAGCCAAGACGCATGCGGTGATCGCACGCACTTTCGTCGACGACCTGATGGTGCGCTTGCTGGCCGGGTCGCTCGATCCGACGACGGCGGCCATGGCCAAATGGTGGACCACCGAAACGCAGTGCCGCGTCATCGACGAGTGCCTGCAGCTCTTCGGGGGCTACGGCTACATGACCGAGTATCCCATCGCCCGGCTGTATGCCGACGCGCGGGTGCAGAAGATCTACGCCGGCACCAACGAGATCATGAAGCTGCTGATCGCACGCACCCTTTAGGCCGCGGTCAGGCGCTGATCCGGCATGAAGCGTTCAAGGACGCTGCGGGCATGCTGCTGCGATTCGCCGCTGTCGTCGAGAACGGCAATACCGATATGGCCATCCGGCCGGACGAGGATCGCGCCGGTGCCGTGCAGAACGGATGCCGCCGGCCACGGCGACTCGAACTGACAGTCCGCGTCCAGGACGACGAGTTGCGTGTTCTTGGCTTGCGCTGCAAACGCACGCCATGTCGAGCTGTTGGCGCCGGTCAGCAAGGTGAAGCGCGTGAGGTCCAGCAGGTCCAGCGTGGACAGGCGTTTGCCCTGATGGCGCAGCCAGGCATGCGGCAGGCGCGCGCCGGGCTGCACGGAGGGCTCGTAGCGGGAGGGATCCGCCGGCCCCTGTACGGGTGGTCCGTAGGAAAAGCCGAGCTGCAGGCCGGTGCTCAGGAAGTGGTCGCGATGCGTATCGATCTCGGCGCGGATCGCGTCGGCCGTCGTTGCCGGGATGTCGCCCTTCTCCAGTGCGGATTGCGCCATCTTGAAGAGATGCGGCAATCGGGTTGAGTTGTTCAGGCTCTGCGCCGTGTTGATGCGGGCGATCGGCTGGCGCTCCGCTTCATAGGTGTCCAGCAGCGCATCGGTGGACAGGCCACGTTCCACGGCGGCGATCTTCCAGGCCAGGTTGTGCGCGTCCTGCAGGCCGGTGTTCAGGCCGAGCCCGCCCGTGGGCGGAAAGCGATGGGCGGCATCGCCGATCAGAAAGCAGTTGCCCTTGCGATAGGTCTTGGCCACCTGAGCCGCCATCATCCAGGGCACGACGTGCCGGATGGCCAAGTCGACGTCGTCAGTACCAATGGCGCGCTTGATCAACGCCTGGCAGTGATCGTCGGAATAGGCCTCCCGCTCGAAGGTCGCCGGGATGGCGCGCGGCGAATAGACCCATGTCGAGGCGGCGTCGTAGGCGATGAACGTCCCCGCCGCCGCCTGATCGAAAATCCAGTAGAGGATACCGGGGCGATTGCGGACGATGGGGCGGAGATCCGCCTCGAAGTGGATCGTAACGCGCGCCCGCACGGCGGGATCACCGTCCATCTCGAAGCCCAGCCGATCGCGCACGGCGCTGCCGGCGCCATCCGCCGCGATCAGGTACGCACTCGTGAAACGATAGGTGGATTGCTCGGTCTGGATCGTCGACTCGACGGCGCCCTCCATCATGTCGCAGGCCGACCATGTGTGTCCGCGCCGGATCTCGATCTCGGGCATTCGGGCTGCCGCTTGCTCCAGGATCGCCTCGAACTGCGGCTGTGCCAGATTGAGCAGAGGAGTCGGGGTCAGGTCGAGGGATGCCGCGTCGTATACATCAAGCGGCAGGACGCCGAACTCGTAACCGACCAGTGTTTCCACGAACCGGACGTGCTGTCCTTCGCCGCGCGGTGTGCCGCGCGCGTACATCTCTTCGACGTCGAGACCGGCGGCACGGCAGATCTCGAGGCTGCGCGGATTGATGACATGCGCCTTCGGCGCGCTGCTCTGGCGCGGCAGGCGCCGCTCCACGACCACCGAGCGCAGGCCAAGCCGGGCCAGCAAGATGGCCATCATCAGGCCGACCGGGCCGGCGCCGACGATCAGGATCGGTCGATCGTGCGCGCTACCGGCTCGAGAAGGCGAAGCGAGAGAAGGGGACATATACGAGCCTGACTGCAATGGCATGGGCACAAGGACTACCGACCGGCGGCGACACTTGTCGTCGCCGGCACGACTGAGGACGCGATCGCTGTCGGACCGCGCTCAGCGCGGGGGCAGGCCGCGAGGGCCGATGTTGGGACGTTTCTTGAGCTCGGCCTCCGGCACGCCGCGCCGGTAGTCAGCGAGGAGCTTCTCGGGATCGAAGTCGACCCCGATAGGGTTCTCGGCGAATGCAGGCGAATGGAGCCACGCCGTGGCCTCGGCCATGGAGGGGAAGTTGTCGATCTGCAGCTCGACCTTGTTGTCGTCGGGATCGCTGTAATACATCGACGTCGTCGGGCCGTGGTTGATGCACCAGGCGGGCTTGATGCCCGACTCCCGGAGCCGCTCGTAGGTGTGCAGCAGATCGTCCAGGTTGGCGTAAGTGAACGCGATATGGTGCAGACCGGGACCGACGCGTTCCGGCGTCGCGATGTCCGGCATCTGGATGACGGCCACGCGGTGGTGTTCATCGTCGTAGGTGATGAACCCGATGAACGCGTTGTCGAACACGATCTCGCCATCCAGTACCTCGCGGTACCAGTCGAGCATCGGTTGCTTGGCGGCGGTTCGGAACACGATGTGGGCAAGCTTGGTCGGCGCCACTTTGCGCCGCTCCGCCACGGTTTCTCTTACCGCGGTATCTTCAAGGACCATGTCTTCCTCCCATGATCGCTCTGATGAGCGCCTGCACGCAGTACGCGGTTCGACTACAGGGTGTTGTCCGGCGCTTCGGCCACGACAGGATTGGCCAGGGTGCCGATGCCGCTGATCTCCACCTCGATGCGATCGCCGGGCTTCATCCACAGCGGCGGTGTGCGCCCCAGCGCCACACCCTCGGGCGTGCCGGTGGCGATGATGTCGCCAGGCTCCAGTGCAATGAACGTCGATACGTAGGCGATGATCGCCGGTACCGAGTAGATCATGTCGGAGGTGTCGGCGTGCTGGACCTGCTGGCCGTTGAGACGGGTGGTCAGGGTCAGGCCGGTCGGTTTGGGTACGTCGGCCGTCGTCACCAGCCACGGCCCGCAGGCGCCGCTGGACTGGAAATTCTTGCCGGCGGTGATCGAGTGCTTCTGGAAGTCGCGCAGCGATCCATCATTGAAGCAGGTGTAGCCGAAGATGCAGTCCAGGGCCTTGTCTTCGGGAACATGCCGAGCGTGGCGGCCGATGACGAGCGCCAACTCGCCCTCGTAGTCGTAGTGATCGGAGGCCGTGGGCCTGATCATCGCACTGCCGTGGCCGACGACGGTACTGTTGGCGCGCAGGAACACGCTGGGTTGCTGCGGAACGCTGCGGCCGGCCTCGGCGACGTGCGATTTGTAGTTCAGGCCGACACAGATGATCTTGCCGGCGTCGGGCACCGGCGGCAGCAATTCCACGTCGGCGAGCCGGTAGTCGGCCTGCGTGCCGCGTTGCGGCGGCAGCGCGTTGCCGGCCAGCGCCGCCCTGAGGCTCGGAAGGCTCAGGCGTCGCCCCAGATCGGTGATCGATTCACCGTCGACGATACCGAAGCTGTCGCCCTTGGCGTCGCGGAAAGAAACGAGGCGCATCTGCACGTTCCTCAGATCGATCCCTTACTTGGCGCGTGCCGGCTGGTCGACGTCGATCACGTCGCCGAACAGTACATAGGTTGTACCATCAAAGCGCGCCAGCCGCGCCTGCTGGATGGGCTGGAAGTTGGTCGGGCTGGTGTTGATCTCGATCCCCGGCAGCAACAGCGGCAGCTTGAGTTGGCGCAGGTTGGCGGCTTCGCGCATGATGCGCTCGCGCGTGACGTCGTTGCCGCATTGGACCAACACCTGAACCAGGGTCTGGGCGATGCTGTAGGCGAGAACACCGAACTGATCGGCGGCATTGCCCTGCGGGTAGTACTTGCTCATGAAGGCAAGGTATTCCTTCATGGCCGGGTCGTCCTTCCATGTCGCGTCGGTCGTGTCCTTTACGTACTGGGTGACGATGATGTTGCTGTCGGCATCGGCGCCGGCCGGCTTCAGAACGGACGCGATGGTGGCCGACACGCTGCTGACGAACTGCGTGGGGCGCCAGCCGAGATCGCGGGCGCGCCGGATCGCCTGGGCCGCGAACTTCGGCGTGGCGAAGTTCATGAAGACGTTGGCGCCGGAAGCCTTCAGGTCGATGATCTGCGAATCGACGGTGGGGTCGGTGGCCTCGTAGGTGACGGATCGCACGATCATCTTGGATGCGCCTTCGCCAAGCCCCTCGATGAAGCCAGCGAGCATGTCTTTGCCCGACTCGTCGTTCTGCGACAGGATCGCGATCTTCGGATCCTTGATGTTGCCGAGGATGTACTTTGCAAACACCCGTGCTTCGCCGGTGTAGGACTGCTGCCAGCCCATGGTCCACGGGTAGTTCGCCGGGTCGGCCCAACGGGTGGCGCCGGTCGTCACGAAGAGCTGCGGCACCTTGCGGCTGTTGAGGTACTTGTGGACGGCGACGTTGGTCGGCGTGCCGACGCTGGCGAACATCAGGAACACCTTGTCCTGTTCGACCAGCCGGCGCGTCATCTCGACGGTCTTGGGCGGGCTGTAGCCGTCGTCGACCGACAGCAGCTTCACCTTGCGACCATTGATGCCGCC
This sequence comes from Reyranella sp. CPCC 100927, assembly GCF_007859315.1. Lineage (GTDB taxonomy): Bacteria > Pseudomonadota > Alphaproteobacteria > Reyranellales > Reyranellaceae > Vineibacter. The sequence goes on along the minus strand of NZ_VOHA01000002.1, from coordinate 204,658 downwards.
TTGTTCGTTCAGCCGTGTAAAGAAGGCCTGGTGCGTGTTGCCGATGACCGACAGGGCAGACACCGGACCGCTGTAGGGAATGGTCTGGCCGATCAGGATTTCATCCTGGGCCCGGGCGCCGGCAATGCCGCATGTCAGGACAGTCATCGCGATGACTGTTCCGATGGCGCCCTTGCGCGAACCGCGCAGTGTCTCGATCCAGCGTCCCAACGCTTCCTCCCCCGGTCTGTTCCCTTGACGGCTGTGTGCCTGACTGCTCGACGATGTCACCGCGCGGTTATAGAATCCAATCGAATGAATTTCCGAGGGTTATACGGATATGAATAACGAGAGGCTGGTGGCGGACGTTCTCACGGCGCTGTCCATCGCCGAGGCCGGCAGCATGAACAAGGCCGCCAAGGCGCTCAACATCTCGCAGCCGTCCCTGACCCGGGCCGTTGCCCTGCTGGAGCGCACGCTGGGCGGGCGGGTGTTCGAGCGCGGCGCCCGCGGCGTGCGCCTGACGGAGCTGGGTATGCAGGTCATGGAACACGCCCGCGCCATCCGGGCCCATGCCGTGCGCCTGCAGCGCAGCGTATCCGCCACGCAGCGCGAGCCGAACATCCATTTCCACTTTGCCGCGGCGCCCGTGGTGCCGCTCGCGGCCTGTTCGCTGGCGATCCTCGATCTGATGGCTGAGCTTCCCGCCGCGCGCGTTCACATCGCCATCGGGCAGCCGGCGGAGGTACTGGAACTGCTGCGCAAAGGTGCGGTGGAAATGGCGATGCTGCCCCTGGGCGAAGCGGAACAGCACGCGTTCAATTGCGAACTGCTCTACTACGATGCCATGGCGATCTACGGCCGCACCGGCCATCCGCTGACCCGGTCACGTCATGTCGAGATCGACCAGCTGTGCCAGCAGAAATGGGTGCTGGGCGGATCCGGAACCCTGGTTCGCACGCGAATCGAGGAATTGTTCGCGGGCCAGGGAGCGGGGCCGCCGCAGATCGCGCTTGAGGCCGACGACGTTGCCCTGCGGCGATCGCTCGTCATGCACTCCGATCACCTGTCGGCCTTCCAGGTTCATCATGTCTACAACGAGCTGCGCACCGGCCTGATCGCCAAGGTGCCGTATCGCTGGCAACAGGAGATCAGCGCTGTGGGATTGCTGCGCCTTCTGCCGCACACCGACGCGTCCAGTTGCCTGCGTCAGGCGTTCCGGCGTCGCTTCCAGGAAGCCGGCATGCAGATGACACGCGATGCGGAGGTGGCCACGCCGCAGCGCTCGAAGCGCCGCCCGGTGACAGCAAAGCGCCGTCGATGATCAGGACGACGGGTCGCGCCAGCGCTGAATGCGCCGATCGAGGAGGCGAACGACGCCCAGATGAAGGAGGCGGGCAATGGCCGACGTGTAGAAGATCATCATGCCCATGGCGATGGCAGACGCCGGCATGCCGGAATCGTCCATGTTGATCGCCGCGATCGCCGCCGTCTTGGTGTCACTGGTGTAGAGGAAGATCAGGGCGGCCACGGTCGTCATGGTGTTGACGAACAGGAAGCTTGCGATATCGGCGATGGTCGAGCCGCTCAACGGTACCGTGACCCGGCGGAACGCCATCAGGCGGGACGCTCGCAGCGAATCGGAGACCAGGTCGAATTCGCGATCGATCTTCTTGAGTGCCGTGACGGCGGTGATGTGAGGCACCGTATAGAAGTGAACGATGGTGTTCACGGCCATGATCGTGATGCCGCCGAACAGCGCCGACAGCGGGTTGGCTGGATCGTTGAAGAAGATGATGTAACCCAGGCCCAGGATCAGGCCAGGGGTCGCGATCGGCAGCATCGCCAGGAATTGCAGAGCAAACCGCGTCAGCCATGCGTGTTCGTGCTTCTCGACGATGTAAGCGCCGATGAAGATCACGACCGTGCCGACGACCGTCACAAGCAACGACAGTTCCAGCGAGTTGACATACGAGCTCCAGCCATTGAGGTCGACATCCTGGAACATGTAGCCATTGAGCGACAGCGACAGGTCATAGGGCCAGAACTTCACGAATGACGCCCACCCGGCGATACCGATCACCAGGCAGATCAGCGCCGATATCACCAGGCAGAAGACGAAGGCGATCGGATCGAGGGCGGAGCGTGCCGGCCGGTGGATGGTCGAGCGACTGGAGAAGACGGACCGATGCCGCTTTTCCAGCCAGCGTGTGACGGCAAAAGCGAGAATCGTCGGCAGCAACAGCAGCACGCCGATCACGGCGCCCATCTCGAAATTCTGCTGGCCGACAACCTGCTTGTAGATGTCGGTCGACAGAACGCTGAAGTTACCGCCGATGATCTTGGGCGCGCCGAAATCCGTTGTGACCAGGGTGAATACGACGAAGCAGGCATTGACGAGACCAAAGCGGCTTGCCGGCAACGTGACACGCCAGAACGTGCGCAAGGGCGAGGCGCCTAAAGCCTGCGAAGCCTCGTACAGGCGGCCGTCATTCATGCCCAGCGCGACCGTCAGGATCATCACGGCCGAGGGGAAGCAATAGAAGATCTGAGTGAGGCAGATGCCTTGCGGGCCATAGACCGTTTCGAACGGAAACCAGTCGCGCAGAATGCCCTGGCGTCCGAACATGTAGACGAAGGACATGGCGGGCAGCAGTGACGGTGCCAGCAGCGGCAGCATGGTCACGGCGGCGAACAGGCGCTTGCTCGGCATGCAGGTATGCGTGAGACAATAGGCAAAAGCGAAGCTCAGCGGCACGCAGATGACTGTCGTGAGCAGACCGACCAGGATCGTGTTGCCGATCGAGACGCTGAGCGACGGGTTCCGTAGATAATGCAGATAGTTGGCCAGACCGACATACTGACCGGTGTCGTCCTGCAGGCTCCGGACCAGGACCGACAGAATAGGTGCGGCCAGGAACAGGACGAGCGCCAACAGCAGCAGGCGCGCGGTCGTGCCGATGACAACCCGGCTGCCGTTGATATCCGGGCCGGCGATCCTGGTCAGGAACGTGGCGCTGCGCATCACGAACCCGCGAAGACGCTGATGCGATCCGGGTCGACGGCGACGCGAACGGCGGCCCCCTCGGCCAGTGCCGTGTCGCGGACGGTGGCTGCTGTGAAGTCGGCGTGCACGACGGCGTCGGGTACGCCGGTCAGTGCCAGGCCGCACCGCCAGGAGGCGCCGTGAAAACTCAACCGCGCCACGCGGGTTTGGATCGTGTTGCCGTCATCGGCTGTATCGACGAGCCGTACGTCCTCGGGCCGAAAGCAGATTGTGACGGATGACGCTGATGGTGCGTCGTAGGGCCTGGTCTTCAGGACGTGCTCACCCAGACGAACCGTGCCGGAACCCAGCGCCGTTGCCGGCAGGGCCGACGACGTGCCGATGAACGTGGCGGCAAAGCGGCTGGCGGGCTGGGCGTAAAGCGTGTCCGGCGCGCCGATTTGCTCGATCGAGCCCTTGTTCATGAGGACGACCGTGTCGGAAATCGCCAGCGCTTCCTCCTGGTCGTGCGTTACCAGGACCGTGGTGATGTCGAGCCGCCGCTGGAGGCTGCGAATCTCGTCCCGCAGATAGACGCGGACCTGAGCGTCGAGCGCCGACAGCGGTTCGTCAAGAAGCAGCAGCTCCGGTGATGTGGCCAGCGCGCGCGCCAGCGCGACCCGCTGCTGTTGGCCGCCGGAAAGCTGGGCGGGATACTTGTTGCGCTGGCTTTGGAGGTCGACCAGATCGAGCAGCTCCGAAACGCGTTTTTCGATGGCGGTGCGCGGCGTACGTCGCGCCACCAGGCCGTAGGCGATGTTGTCGGCGGCCGACAGATTGGGAAACAGCGCGTAGGACTGAAAGAGAATGCCGAAGTTGCGCTTCGACGCGGGCGTGTTCGACACGTCGCGGCCGGCAATCCGGATTTCGCCGCTCGTCTGGCGATCCAACCCAGCGACGGCCCGCAGCAAGGTGGTCTTGCCGCAACCCGACGGGCCCAGCAGCGAAACAAGCTCACCCTTGTTGACGTTGAGGGAAAAGTCGTTCACCGCACGGAAGCTGCTGAAGACCTTCGAGAGATGTGAAATTTCAAGATAGGGTGCGGCCATTGTCGTTCCAGCGCTGCTTCATGCTCACCGGCTCCCGGAAGATCAAAGGGAGCCGGTGTCGTTGCCTCAAATGACAGCGGGCTACTTGGGCGCCGACTTGCCGTCGTAGCGCTTGGTCCATTCGGCAATGATTGCCTGGTTGTTGGTTGCCGCCCACCTGAGATCGTTCTTGATCATCGCGCCGCGGGCTTCCTGCGGATAGTTCTTCGGCAGGTTCTTGACATCCGACCGGGCCACGATCGGGAAGTACTTCGAATAGAGTTCGTTGGCCTTTTTCGACACCGTCCAGTCCGCCAGCGCCTTGGCGGCGTCCAGGTTCTTCGTGCCTTTCACGATGGCGGTCGCTTCCATCTCCCAGCCGATGCCGTCGGTGGGGATAATGATGTCGATCGGTGCGCCCTTGGTCTTTTCCGAAGCGGCACGCATGTCGAAACCGATGCCGACCACGCGCTCGCCGCGGGCGGCCTGCACGCACGAGGCGGAGCCGGAGTGAGTGTAGACCGCGATGTTCTTGTGGAGTGCATCGAGATAGGCCCAGCCGGCGTCATTGCCGCGCTTCTGCAGCCATGCCGATACAGCGAGGTATCCGGCGCCGGAGGAGGCCGGGTTCGGCATCACGATTTCGTTCTGATAGACCGGCTTGAGCAGGTCGTCCCAGGTCTTCGGCGCAGGGATGTTCTTCTTGGCCGCTTCGATGGTGTTGAAGCAGATCACGGACAGGTAGGCATCCATCCCGGTCCAGGCCATCGGCTTCTTGTCATCGACGAAGGCGGGATCGAGTTCCGACGCATCCTTGGGCGTATAGGGCTCGATGAGGCCACGCTCCTCCAGCATGATCACGCTGGTGACGGCCAGTCCCCAGATCAGGTCGGCACGTGGATTGTTCCGCTCGGCGATGATGCGAGACGCCACGACGCCGGTGCCTTCGCGCACCCAGACGATATCGATGTTGGGGACGTCGGCTTCGGCCGCCTTCTTGAACGCGGCGAGCTGATCGGTGTCCAACGCCGTGTACACCGTCAACCGGGTCTTGCCCTGGGCCAGCGCGTCAGTCTGGCCGGCGCACACGGATGCCGCTGTGAGCCCGAGAGCCAGCAATGCACCTCGCATGGTGCGCCATAATGCAGTGCTCATGTCGATCCCCTTTGTTATTGTGGCAGCGCGATCAATCAACGCAATCCGCGGCAAGCACTGTCGAACGCACACAGCGTATTCTCGAGTTCGCTGTCGCCGTGTGCCGACGTCGCGAGCCGCCGATTGCCCGGCAGCACGTAGCAACCACCGGCAACAAGGCCACGATCGATGGCGCCCAGCAGGGCATTGTCTTCGCGGGCGAGATCGGCATTGCAGGTCGGCGGGTGAGGCAGCGTGGTGACGGCCCACATGGATGCGTCCCCGTCGATTCGAACCGCGGTTGCGTGGCGGTCGGCGATCTTCTGAAGTTCGCGCCGCAGGTTGGCGGTCCAGGCATTGAGTGCGTCGTGGAAACCGGTCTTGCCGACCTGTTCCAAGGTCGCCAGGCCGGCCGCGGCCGCCACCGGCATGCCGTGATGCGTGCCGTTGAACAGCACATAGCCCGGCTCGTTCCGGCGGGTACCCGAGACAAGATCGATCAGGGCCGATGGACCGGCCACGGCGCCGAGCGGATAGCCGCCGCCGATGATCTTGCCATAGCAGGCGAGGTCGGGCGTGACTCCGAAATAGCTCTGTGCTCCGCCGTAGGCGAGCCGAAATCCGGTCACCACCTCGTCGAAGATCAACAGCGCACCGATATCGCGGGCGATCTGGCGCAGGCCTTCCAGGAAGCCGGGGCGTGGAAAGATGTGCTTCTGCACCGGCTCGACGATGATGGTGGCGAGTTCCTGCGCGTGCCGATGGGCCAGCGTGCGGACGGCGTCGATGTCGTTGTACGGCGCGACCAGCGCAAGGCGCGCCGTCTCGGACGGCACGCCGCCGGTTTCCGGCATGCCGAGGCCGTCATTGGAGGCCGCCTTGGCCTGCGTCAGATCCTGGTTGCCGTGATAGGCGCCGTCGAACTTGAGGAAGAGCTTGCGGCCGGTGGCGGCCCGGGCGATCCGCAACGCATACGCGGTGGCCTCCGAGCCCGCGGTGGCAAACGCTACCTTCTCGGCGCACGGGCTCGCCGCGACCAGGCGTTCGGCTAGGCTCAGTGTCGCCGGTGCCGTCGATCCGAAGAACACCGATCCCAGCGCGACCTGTGCCTGCACGGCCGCGACGACGGAGGGGGCGCAGTGCCCCAGGATCAAAGCACCCGCACCGGCGTGATAGTCGACGAGGTTGGCACCATCCGAGTCGTAGATGCGTGCACCCGCACCGCGGGCAGCCATGAAGGTCTGATCGGGTGACAAGGCGCTGCGGCCGCTGACTCCGTTGGGCAGCAGCGCACGCGAGCGGGCGATCTGCTGTGCCGCGTCGGCGGAGCGTGTGCGTGACGCGATGGGAGAGGATCGGGTAGCAGCCTGGATGCCGGACGGGGAAGAAGCGTCCGCCGTCATTGCGCCGCCACGCGCGCCGCCCGCCGCGTGCGCCAGTCCTGGGCTTCGCGTTCCATCGTCTCCAGCAGCAGGTGGCCGAGCTGTTTGGACACTGGTCCGGGCTTGCCGTCACCGATCTTGCGCCCGGAAATTTCCACCACCGGAACCGCCAGCTCCAGGGTCGAGCAGATGAACACTTCGTCGGCTGCCGACAGCGTGAAGGAATCGAAGAGTTCTTCGACGACCTCGAAGCCCTGCGCCCGGGCAACCTCGATCACGACGTCGCGGGTGATGCCCGGCAGGATGTCGCGGTTCAGCGGTGCCGTCGACAGGCGGCGTCCCTTCACGGCAAAGACGTTGTAAGCGATGCCCTCGGTCACGAAGCCCTGCTGGTCGATTGCAATGCCCACGTCGGCCTGCGCCGAGGTCACTTCGATCGCACCCAGCACGCTGTTCAGGTAGTTGCAATGCTTGATGCCGGACGGCACCGCCGCAGACGCCATGCGCGGCCGCGACAGCATGATGCCGCGCAGGCCGGCTTCGATCTTCTCGGCCAGCAGCCCCTTGTAGTAGTCGCGGAAACCGGGGATCGGCAGGATCGTCACGTTGGGCTGCGGCTTTCTCAGCAGACGCGGCTCCCACTTGATCGACGATATTCCCTCGCCGCGACTGATCTGGATGCGCAGATAGCCGTCCGCCATCCGGTTGCGTGCGATGGCATCCTCGACGATCTGCGCCCACTCATCGTCGGTGTAGGGATTCTCGATCCGCAGATAGGCCAGCCCATGCTTGAGCCGGGCCATGTGCGCGTCGAACCGGAACGGCGCGCGATCCCAGACGGCAATGCCTTCGAACACACCATCGCCATAGAGGAAGCAGCGGTCAAATACGGAGACCTTGGCTTCAGCCTCGGGGACAAAACTGCCATTCAGAAATATTTCGAGCGCTGAAGACATGCCGTGGTGGCCTCGATATCGACTGTGTCGCGGTGGGATGCATCGCAGCGTACGCTCAATACTGCGAACAGTCGCACTGCCTCTCTCAATGGTACATTAAATTTTCGTTATGACGCGAATTATGCGCCGCTATGGCTTGGCGGCGGAGCGGCCGGCTGCGTGCCCTTGCTCTGATGCTTCAGCAAAGGCTGCTTTGAGCCGGTCGATGAAGACGTTTTCGGCGTCCGACATGACCTTGTTCGGCAGCGTGGCGATGACAAGCGTCCGGCGCAACACGGGCTCGACAAGACGCATGACCTTCAAGCCGCGTCGCACGTTGGGCGTGCTGACGGCCGATGCCGGCAGGATCGTCGCCCAGCCGGGGTTGCGCAGCAGCGCAAAGACCGTGGTCAGGGAATCGGTTTCCATCGCGGAAGACAGTGTGAGGCCGGCACGTTCAAGCTCAGTCTCCATCAGGATCCGTGTCAGGTTCTGCGACGAGGGCAGCACGAGCTTGAACTTGTCGAGGTTGGCGCAGGGCACGACATTGCCGCGCACCTTCGTGTCGCCCGACGCGACCAGAACCAGCTCTTCGGCGATAAGCGGTTGCAACTTCAGGCGCCGATCGCCCTCGATGAAGCTGATGATGGCCAGATCGAGCACGCCGCGGACCAGCCATTCGACAAGGTTGGCCGTGTATCCTTCATGGGCGAGGATCTGCATCTCGGGATGCGCTTTATGGTAGTCGATCAGGACACGCGGCACGATGTCGTGCGCCGCCGATGGCGGGATGCCGATCGATACCTTGCCGACGAAGCGCCCCGACGCTTCGACCAGCAGTTTGCGCACGTTGGCCATGCGCTCCAGGATGTCCAGACAATGCGGATAGAGGCGCTTGGCGATGCCGTTGGGATAGACGCCGCCTGAGCGGCGTTCGAACAAGGACACACCGAAGTCGGTTTCGATTTTCCTGATCTGAATGCTGACGGCGGGCTGTACGACGTTGAGCCGCCGTGCCGCCTTCGTGATGCTCTTCTCTTCAACGAGCGCCACGAAATACTGCATCTGCCGAAAATCCATCAATTCACTCCGGCCCGGTCGTTCCTTGTTTTTCTCGACGAGACACTAGCAGTCCACGCCATGCCGCGCCAATCGGCATGGAGGAGCAAAAAGCTCTGTGCTGTCGGTGACGGATGATCGCCGGGCGCCGCGATGCGTACGTCCAAGGAATCAACAATAAGCACTATCAACAACTTTTATTCGACGGCTGCAAAGCGAGCCGATAGTACTCAGCATCGGGTTTACTTCACCACTTTAAGCGGTATGAAGAGACAGAAATGCTCGATATTGAACGCAATCCCAGCGGCCTCGGTGCGCAAATCAAGGGGATCGACATCGCGAAACCCGTCAGCGACCAGGACTTCGCCGCGATCCTGAGCGCGCTGGGGAATTCGGGTGTCGTCTGCTTTCCGCAGCAGGTGATCGAGGCGGCGCAACTCAAAGCCTTCGCGGGCCGCTTCGGTACCCTCGAGATCAACGTCGCGAACGCCTTTTATGAACCCGGCCACCCCGAGGTCATGGTGCTGTCCAACATCGTCGAGGACGGCAAGCCGATCGGCCTCGCAGACGCCGGTCAGGACTGGCATACCGACATGTCCTACAGCCGCGAGATCGCCTACGCCAACGTGCTGTACGCCATCAAGGTGCCGCGTCGCGATGGCAAGGCGTTGGGCAGGACCGAATTTGCCGACATGCGTGCGGCTTACGATGAACTGCCTGGTGACCTGAAGACCAGGCTTGCCGACAAGACCATTACCCACGACTTCAACAAGTTCTGGGAGCACATGCGCAGCCAACCCGGCAGCCGGCGTCCGCCGCTCACCGAGGAGCAGCGTCGCCGCAAGCCACCCGTGTCGCACCCCGTGTTTCTGACGCATCCGGTCACCGGTCGTAAAACGCTCTATGCCAACCCCGGTTACTCGATTCGCATCAACGAACTCTCATCTCAGGAGAGTGACGAGATTCTCGATTTCCTGTTCCGACATCAGCTGCAAGCGAAGTTCGTCCATGCACATGAGTGGACGGAAGGCGATGTGCTGATGTGGGACAATTTGTGCACGCTTCACAATGCGCGGCCCGACTACGGGCCCGACGAGCACCGCCTCATCAAGCGGTGCCAGGTGATGGCAGACAAGATCCTCAATCCGGCCTTCGTGCGCACCGCGTTCGAGCGCGCCGGGTCGGCCGTGCCGCATTGACGGCGGGATGGTCGCATGGCGATCGCTGATCGCAGCGCCGTGGGTGATCGCGTCGGCGCCGGCCCATCGGCCGCCAGTGCGATGCCGGCCCGTTTGGCCAGGGCGCGTTCCATCGACGACGTGCGTGCGCTGGCGCAACGCCGCCTGCCGCGTGCCGTGTTCGACTTCTTCGACGGTGGTGCGGAAACCGAATCGACGATGCAGGAAAACCGCGCCGTCTTCGAGCGGCTGCGCCTTCTGCCGCGCACGCTGGTTGACGTCTCGCGCATCGATATGACAACGACCGTCCTTGATACGCCCGTCAGCATGCCCGTCGTGATCGCGCCCACCGGTGCGGCGGGCTTCGGTTGGCCCGGCGGTGACGTCGCGATCGCGCGTGCGGCGGCGGCCGCCGGCATTCCGTACGCGCTGTCGACCACGGCCACGGCGTCCATCGAACGGGTGGCCCGTGAAGCGCCAGGGCACCTGTGGTTCCAGGCCTACATCCTGCGGGAACGCGCCAACACGATGAAGCTCATCGAACGGGCGCGCGTGGCCGGATATGATGCGCTGGTGATCACGGTCGACCTGCCGGTCGGCGGCAAGCGTGAGCGCGACTTCCGTAACGACTTCTCCATCCCGTTCCGCTTCACGCCGCGCAATCTCCTTGATTTCGCGTCACGGCCGGGTTGGGCCTTGAGCGCTCTGCGTCACGGGATACCGGTGATGGAGAACCTCGTCGGCCTGGTGCCGGCGGCCGCCGGCGCGGTGGCCGTGGCCTCGTCGGTCGGGCGAAACTATGACCCGGCCTTCGACTGGGATGGACTAAAGGCGATCCGCGATGCCTGGCCGCGCAAGCTTGTGGTCAAGGGCGTCGTCCATCCCGAGGACGCGACGAAGGCGGCGGCACTGGGATGTGACGCCATCGTCGTCTCCAACCATGGTGGCCGACAGCTCGATGGCGGTATCGCTACTGCCGAGGCGCTGCCCGCAGTGGTGGCGGCCGTCGGGACGACGATGGAGGTCATGGTCGATGGCGGCATCCGGCGCGGCGCCAGCATCGTGAAAGCACTCGCGCTGGGTGCGCGTGCCGTGATGATCGGACGGCCAACCCTCTATGGTGTGGCCGCGGCGGGAGAGCCGGGCGCGCGTCGCGCGCTCGACATCCTGCTCGATGAATTCAAGCGCACCATGCAGCTGTGTGGCGTCCGGGATGTCGGTTCGATCGGCCCGGACCTTCTGGTGCGATCGCAAACAGGCCCAGGCGGGCTGAGCCCATAGCGCGAGGAGCATACGATGACGGATGGACCCAGCAACGGCATGTGGCCGAGCCCCTTCAATCAGCGCTTCAGCAGCGCGCTGGGTGCGTCGGGCCGCCAGATTCGCTTTGCCGATTGCACGCTGCGCGATGGCGAACAGCAGGCCGGCGTCGTGTTCGACAAGGACGCGAAGGTGCAGATCGCGCGGGCGCTCGATGCCATCGGCCTCTACGAGATCGAGGCCGGGACGGTCGCCAGCAGCGAGGCCGACCGCGAGGCGATCGCCGACATGGTGGGCATGAAGCTGAACGCCAAGATCAGCGTTCTGTGCCGCGGCCTGGTTGCCGATATGGACCTTGCTGCCGCCTTGGGCGTGTGGGGCGTGCGCCTCAGCTTTCCCATCAGTGTCCTGGAGCGCAAGCACAAGCTGAAGGGCATCAGTGACGACGACTACATCGGCCGTGCCCTCGAGCTGACCGCCTACGCGCGCCAACGCGGCCTGTACGTGGTTTTCAGTCCGTACGATACGACACGGGCGGAGCATCCGTTCCTCTTGCGCCTTGTCGGCGAACTGCAGCGCGCCGGGACTGTCGATCGCCTGCGCATCGTCGACACGACGGGGTGTGCCACGCCGGCTGCCATCGGTTTCCTGACCACGGAGATCCGTATGGCAGCGCCTGGCATGGATCTGGAAATCCACTGCCATAACGATTTCGGCCTGGCGTGCGCCAACACGCTGGCGGGAATCGAGGCGGGTGCCGACTATGTGTCGGCAACCATCAACGGTCTGGGGGAACGCTGCGGTAACGCCGCGATCGAAGAGATCGTCATGGCCCTGGAGGTGCTCTACGGAGTCCGCACCGGACTCGACCTGCGGCAACTCACGGCGATCTCGCGGCTGGTGTCGGGCTTGAGCGGCATTAACGTGCAGGTGAACAAGGCAGTTGTCGGAGAAAACGCTTTTCGCCACGAGGCCGGCATGGTCGTTGCCGGGCTGCTCGAGGATCCGTTCACCGCCGAGGCCTATCAACCGGAAATCGTCGGACAGCGTCGCGGTATTCTCCTGGGCAAAAAGAGCGGGTTGGTGTCCGTAGCCTACAAGGTGAAGGAATTGGGCCTGGATCTTGGCGAGGGCCGCTTTCCTGACCTTCTGAACGCCGTGAAGCGGGAAGCGGTCGTGAAGCGTCGCTCCCTGACGGACCAGGAGTTCGCGGCGCTGGCGAAGGATGTCGCCAGAGAGGTTCCGGCGGCGCGCGCCTGAGGCACGACACCTCTTGCATGGTGACTTCTCCCCGCACAGGCGGGGAGAAGGGAAAACAGCGGTGCTTCAGTCAACGACCGCCTGGTAGACGAGCTGCTTGAACAGACGCCGGTAGTGGCCGCGCAAGGGCCCCGGCGACTGGGTCATGTAGACGGCGGCGATCTGCTCCTTGGGGTCGATCCAGAAGAAGGAGCCGGCGAAGCTGGTCCACAGGAATTCGCCTGATGATCCCGGTTCGCCGACGATGCCATCCGATCGCCGGACGGCGAAGCCGAGGCCGAACGTGTAGCCGGGCGTGCCGAGCAGGGCCGTGACCGGCGCCACCATGTCGTCGATGCGGGTGCCCAGGTGATCGGCGGTCATCAAGCGAACGGTCGTCGGGCTGAGCAGGCGCATGCCGTCAAGCTGGCCTTTGTTCAACAGCATCTGGGCGAAACGCAGATAGTCGGTGGCGGTCGACGCGATGCCGGCTCCGCCGGAGTCGTTCTTCGGCGGCGTCGACATGTCGAACAGGATGTTGGGCAGTCCGGTGATCGGATCGACGGGCAGGGGCTGCGCCAGCTGGTCGATCTTGTTCTTCGGCACCCAGAAGCTGGTGTCAGCCATCTTGAGCGGCTTGAACAGGCGCTCGTCGAGAACCTCGGACAGGCGCTTGCCGGTGGCAGCTTCGAGAACGCGTCCGAGGACGTCGACGGCGATGCTGTATTCCCACATGGCGCCGGGCTGCGTGGCCAGTGGTGCCTTGGACAGGCGCTCGACCTGCTCGTCAGCGGTCATGCCGCGGATGTCGAAGTCGGGGCCGCTCTGCGCGACAAACCCGGCCTTCACATAGGCATCCCTGACAGGCGTGTTGGTGGTCAGCTCGCCATAGGCAAGTCCCGCCGTGTGACGCAGCAGGTCCTGAATGGTGATTTCGCGTTCGGCCGGCACCATCGTGTAGGTGAGCCGGACGAGGGCAGGGTCGATCTTCGGCACGCTGACGACCATTCTTTTGAAGGCCGGCAGGTACTTCGATATCGGATCAGCCAGCTGGATGGTGCCATCCTCGACCAACGTCATGGCCGCGACCGATGTCAGCGACTTCGACATCGAGTAGACGCGGAAGATCGAATTCAGGGACATCGGCCGCGCGGCGTTCTTGTCCTGGAAACCAACCGCCTCGGCGAACACCAGTTTCCCCTTGCGCGCGACCATCATGACGGCACCCGGTAGCTTTCCCTGGTCGACATCGCGCTTGAAGATCGCGCTGATGCGCGCCAGGCGCTGCGTCGACATGCCGACCTGCTCCGGCGGTGCCTTCGCCAGGTCCTGTCCGTTGTCGGCGTGCCCGACCTGCGGCGCAATGAGAACCGTCGCCACGCTCAGCATGGCGGCGAGCGTGACGCGCCGCGTGCGTGTGGATTGCCACCCGTTCAACGTTGCCTCCCTCGAAGTCAGTGGATGCAAACGTTTGCATAAAAATTTGCATTGATCAACGAATTCTTGGATCGGCGGATGGAAAAGTGCTTTAGATAGATAACTAAAGGGAGCTTGAGAGGCCCCTTTGCATGCAAACGTTTCCATTGGAATGAACTGCATCAAGCGATTTCACCATCAGCTATTCTCCGTGAACGCCATCGACACAGAGGATTGACCCAAGATGTCCGGCACGCAGCCATTCGAACCCGGCGGTTATCGTTTCATACCCGCGGTTTTCCAGTATTCGAGCGGTGTCGCCGCGCTTCCCGGCTTTGCGATCCGGCGCGTGCGGTTCAAGAGGCCGATGGCCATGGCGCAGGGCTTCGCGGCAGTCGAGCAGATCATTCGCCGCGCCGGCCGACCGCTCACGGCCTTCTGTGCCTGCGAGTTGCGATCACCAAGCCCGGTTTCCGATGCAGGCTTCAAAGCCTTCAACGAGCAGTATGTGGTCACGCTGGGGACGTGGGGCCTGTTCGATGGGACGATCAATCCCGTGGCGCGCAGCAACGTCTGTCCTGAACGCGATGCGCCGGCGACGCCGTCGTTTCATGCTTTCTCATACACCGTCGCGGATGCCGCGGCCGCGGCCTCGTTCGTGATCGCCGGCAGCGCCGAGGCACGCGGCGGGTCTGCGCCCTATCGCGAGCGCATCGTTGCCTACGGCGACACCAGCCCTGCGGCGCTCCGGGAGAAGGCCAGCTTCGTGCTGGACGAAATGGAGCGCCGGCTCGGCCTGTTTGACTTCCACTGGCCCGACACCACCGCAACGCACGTCTACACGGTGCACGACCCGCATCCCTTCATGGAGACCGAAGTCATCCGGCGCGGCGCGGCACATGCCGGGATCGACTGGCACTATTGCCGGCCGCCGGTGATCGGGCTGGAGTACGAGATGGATTGCCGTGCGGTTCACGCGGAGGCGGTTGCGTGATCACAGCGCGTTTCTGAGATCGGCCTCGACGGCAAGAGCGGCCACCAGGGCGATGTGCTCTTCATAGGGGCGGGCGATGACCTGAACGCCGATGGGCAGGCCATCCTGATTGCCCGCCGGCACGGCGACAACCGGCATGCCGGCAAGACTGAGCGCGTGGCTGTGATTGAAGCCCTCATAGCGATCGTAGTCGCCAGGAGCGATTCCCCACGGCGGCTGCCCATGCCGCGGTGCCGGTCCCGTTGTGACAGGGCAGATCAGGATGTCGTAATCATGCGCGAAGGCACGGTAGCGGCGCCGGAAGTCAAAGAGCCTCTCTTGCAGATCGAAGAAGTCGGTCAAGTGCAATGAGCTGCCGAAGGCATCGAGCAATGCCTGGAGCTGTGCGTTGTGCTTGCCGCCGGCCGGCGCGAGATCGTGCCGCATGCGATCGCCACCGTCGGCTCCGGCGGCCATCAGAAAGAGCGCTGTGGCCTCGGACAAATCCGGTGGCGTGACGCGCTCGACGCGCGCCCCCCGTTCCGCGAGCAGAGCAGCAGCGCGCTCGACCGCCGCGGCCGTTTGTGGGCTCACGCGTGCAAGACCATCGTGATCGTAGAACCCGATGCGAAGGGAACGCACATCGACCCCGTGCGGATCGCCGAGCGGGGCGGGAACCGCGTAGGGATCCATCCCATCGGGACCGGAGATCACGGGCAACAGCAGGATCAGGTCTTCGACATACCGTGCCATCGGCCCGATGCACATCAGGTCCCGATAACCAGTCTCCCGGGTGCGGGGCCAGCTGCCCGTGTCCGGAACCCGGCCGACGGTCGGCCGGATCCCCACCGTGCCGCAGTAATGGCTGGGCACGCGGATCGATCCGCCGCCGTCGAGCCCCAATCCGACGATCGATGCATCCGCGCCCAGCAAGGCACCTTCGCCGCCGCTGGAACCTCCCGCCGTTCGTTCCGGGTCATGGGGATGGCGCGTACGGCCAAAGAGCAGGTTGTCGGTCTCATAGGAGGAGGAATACTCGGGGACATTCGTCTTGCCGACGATGATCGCGCCGGCGGCGCGCAGTCGGGCGACGCTCGGGGCATCACGCTCGGGGATGAAATGCGCCCGTGCGTGTGAGCCGCCAGTGCATGGGTAGTCACAGGTCTCAATCGAATCCTTGACCGTTACCGGCAAACCCAGCAGGGGAAGGGCGGAACCGCTTCTGCGCAACGCATCCGCGCGGCCTGCCTGCTCAAGGGAGCGTGTCCAGTTTTCGGCGACCAGCGCGTTCAGTCTTCGGTTTGCCGACTGCATGCGCTCGGCAACCTTGGTCATGAGCTCAACTGCGGAAATCTCGCGTCTATCCAGTTGTCGCAGCAGTTCCGCTGCCGACGGCTGTTTCCGCTGGGGGCTGGGCTGTACGGTCGCTTCGGTCACGCTGTTATCTCGCTCTGAGTCAAGGCCCGGCGGGACGGCATCCGACACCGCCGGGCACGATCGCGACGACTGTATGGTGCTTACTTCAAGTCGATACGGAAGTGCGTGAGCTTCAAGGTTTTGATCAACCAGCTCCCGCTCTGCTTTTCGTAGGTTTCGTCATAGAGGCCATAACCGTGCAACTCGGGATGCTTCGAACTGTCGGGAAACCACCAGACATCGGCGTAGGGATTTTTCCGCGGGAACTGGAGCAGGTGCTCGAGGTGCCAGTATCCACGTGCCGTCGTGGGAGATGTGATTTCGATCTCAGGCATATGCCCCTGATGGGCGGTGACGACGCCGGTCAGGATGGTCTCCTCCCAACGCCTGACGTTGGCGGCGCCTCGTTGCATCCAGTCCTTGTCGACAATCTGTTCGGCACGAACAAGGAGATCGCCGCTCTTCAGGATTTCCTTTGTCACCTGATCGCGCGCGAAGATTGCCTCGCGCAGGTCGAAAACCACGTCAGGCGTGAAGAGCTTTTCGAAAGCATCCCAGTTCTTCTGATCCATCAAGCGAAAGTAGCGGGCCTTCAGTTGCTTGATGTCTTCGATGGCCAGCAGCCGCTCAACGGCCGCTTCAAGATCTTTCACGGTGCTCGTCACGTCTGTCTCCTTTTCAGTTGGTTGTCACCTGTTCCACTGCTCTTCGGCCTGGCTAGCCTGGAACCTCGTTGCGCATCCGGCGCCGAATCGCCTGTATCCACAGGCTGTCGGCATGGCGCGTTTCTATCGCCGTATCGAAATGATCGTGTCCCTCCAGAACCAGGCGCTCCACGGGAACACCGCGGGCGCTGAGGGCGGCAGACATCTGCTCGTTGTTGTCGATGATCGAGGGTATGTCCCGGCTGCCGTAGGCGAGCAGGAACGGTGTCTTGCTGGCGCCGATCTGATGGAACGGACTTGCGGGAACAGCATCCTGGCCCGGCACGAACAGCACCGACTGATGGCGATGCTCGATGCTGCCGGGTGGCGGGTCGCCGAAGACCATGTTGAAGCGGCTGCTGACGGGAAAGCACGCTTGTATTGCCGTCTGCGGCACACCTGCGGCGGCCAGTGCGTCGACGCGAAGTGTCGCCAGCGCCGTCAGATGCCCGCCGGATGAATGGCCGCCGACGAACAGCTTCTCCGGATCGCCGCCGAACCCGGCGATATGATCGTAGGTCCACCTGATCGCAGCGACGCAGTCATCGAAGGGTGCCGGGAAACGATGGACGGGCGCCAGCCGGCACGAGACGGACACAAACACCGCAGGGAACGCCGTGATCGCCGGCGCCAGCAAGCCCACCCATTCCTTGTATCCATTCGTCCAGCCACCGCCGTGAATAAACAAAAGAACGGGTAGGGCCTCTCGGGGATCTGCCCTCGGTCGATAGACATCCAGAATCTGTCGCGCGTCAGCGCCATAGGCGATGTCGGTTCGGACGTCGCATTTTCCGATGGCGTCGAACGACAGCTGAAGGGCGCGCCGGGAATAATCTTCTGCTTCCGGAGGGTAGATCGGCGGCTGCTCCGGCAGGAATTCGAATGTCATGTCCTATGCCTGGTTCTCTGGCGGGAGTCGGGACGGTTTGTCATGATTTCCATATTATGGTTATTAGTCCATATAATGGAAATAGAGTTAGCCAGGGTCGGCTGTCAAGCGTATTTGCTGGCGTGTGAAGTGCGTGTAGCGATGACGGGATGACGTCCGCGCGCAGGCCATGCAGAGGTGGGCGGACGTGTTGTGCCCACGAGTTCACCGTGCAAATAGGGTTCGTCGAACAGAGTGAAATGAATGTCCCAACCTGAAGTACGCGCGCGCAAGTCGCGCGCGAAAGCTGCGAAGTCGCCGGCTGTTGTCGACGATCTCAAGTCCGAACCCGGCGGCACCCAGGCAATCGATCGTGCCTTGGCGGTGCTCTTTTCCTTTACGGCAGACCAGCCGATCCGCCGCGTTCCCGAACTCACGGAGGCGCTCGGCCTTAACAAGAGCACGGTGTATCGGCTGCTGCAGGCGCTGGGGGCCGCCAATCTGGTGCGGCGCGAGGATGACAGCGGCAGTTACAAGCTGGGACCTGCCGTGCTCGACCTGGCAAACTGTTTCCTCTCCACCGTCGACCTGGGAGGCGACGCTCGTCCGTTCCTGCAGGCCTTTGCCATGCAGTCCGGCGAAAGCGTCACTCTGGCGATCCTCGATGGCCTCGACTCGATCAGCATCAGCCAGGTGCGCGGCAGCAAGACGCCGCAACTCGTCTCACGATTGAGCTCGCGTATTCCCGTGTATTGCAGCAGCAGCGGGAAAGCGCTCATTCTCGATCACACGGACGAACAGGTTTATGATCTGCTCGCGCGGTCGGACATGCGAGCGCTGACGGAAAACACGATCACGGATCCGAAGCTGTTCGTGCAGCAGCTGAATCGCGACCGTCGCCAGGGCTGGACGCTGAATGACGAGGAGTCCGATATCGGCATGCGGACAGTCGGCGCGCCTATTCGCGACCATAGCGGAGCGATCATCGCCGCAGTCAGCGCATCGGCGCCGACATTCCGACTGTCGAAGGCCGATGTGCCGACGTTCGCGCGAACGGTGAAAGACCTCGCCAGTGAGATTTCAACCGCTCTTGGTGGCGGTAACACGTTCCAGCCCACAAAGACTTAGTGCCTGCCACGACCCTTCGCTTCGCCCAGGATGGCGACGGTCGCTGTCACGTCTCGCATCACGCAGCCTGAGCAAGGCGCGGCTCGGCTCCCTTACCTCTCACTTCCGCCTCCTCGAACTCGGCGGCCGCGATGGCGCGGTCGAGGGCGGCGCGCAGCGCCCTGGCAGTCTCCAGCGTCAGCTCGACGCCGGCGCGTGCGCCGGGGTCGAGGTCGGTGTTGATGAAATCGAGCGTGATGACGTCGCCCAGCGGCGCGTGGCGCGCGTGGTCATAGGTCACCACGGCCTGGGCCAGCGGGAACCAGTCGTCGCCGCGTTTGGCCATGCCTTCGGCGCGCGCGATCTCCACGATGGATGTGCACATATCAGGGATCCTACTTCGCCAGGTGTTTGCCGAAGAAGGCGAATACCTTGCTCCAGCCATCCATGGCCTGCTCGGGGCGGTAGAGCGGGCGGTGCCAATAGAAGAAACCATGGCCGGCGCCGTCGTAGCGATGGAATTCGTATGCCTTGCCGTGCTTCTTGAGCTCGGCCTCATGCTGGTTCACCTGCTCCGGGCTCGGCGCGCGGTCGTCGTTGCCGAAGAGGCCGAGCAGGGGGCACGAGAGGTCCTTCGTCATCTCGATCGGCGCGACGGGCGTCTTGGCGTTGAGTTCTTCCTGGCCCATCACCACGCGGCCGCCCCAGAGGTCGACGCAGGCGTCGACGTCCTTCTTCTGGCAGGCGTAGATGAACGCGTGCCGGCCACCGGAACAGGAACCGAGAAGGCCGACCTTGCCGTTGTGGCTCGATTGCGCGCGCACCCACTGCACGGCTGCCGCGGTGTCGCCGACCATCTGGGCATCGGCAATGCCGCCCTCGGCGCGGACTTTGGCGGCGACGTCATCAGGGTTGGCCTGGCCGCCCTCGCGCTCGTAGAGATTGGCGCAGATCGCGAGATAGCCGTGATGCGCGAACCGGCGGGTTGTCTCGATGTAGAGCTCGCTCCAGCCCGGCAGATGGTGAATGAGCACCACGCCGGGGAACGGCCCCGGGCCGGAGGGCTTGGCCACGTAGGCGGTGACCGGGGCTCCCTTGTCGCCGTTGATGGTCACGTTTTCGCAGGTCATGCCTCGGTAGAATGACATCGGCCTTCTCCATGGGCGACGAAGATGCGCCACAGGGGACGGACTGTGAGCCAGAGATACCGGCCTCGGCAATGTCCGCGCGCACGTGGCATCCCTGGGATGCCAAAAGCGTTTGCGGCCGACCGACTTGCCGCCCGAACCTCACCCGCCGCGGGCGCGACGTCCGTTCGCATGACCTGGACTCATGACTTGTAGAATATTCATCATCTGGAGCGGCATGCTCTGTGTGCCACGGTACCCGTCGAAACCAACCCGAGGTGTGCCATGGGCCAGCTCAAGGTCGTCGAGAAGAATGTCGCGGCGGAGACAGCGTCGTCCGCCTATGTGCCGTCGTTGCAGCGCACGGAAGGGCAGCCGCCGCCCATCGCCGCGAACGGCGGCCTGTCCTACATGTCGTTCGATCGGAATGGCGATGCGGGGACCGCCGCAGCGATCAAGGATGCACTCGCCGAGATCGCCGACGGCGAGAGCCAGCGCGTGATCGACATGATCGACAACGCACCCCCGGGCCCGATCGAGACCCGGTGGGGCCCCGGATTCCGCAGCTACGACGACTGCGTCGACCATATCCGTGCGAGCGGCATCAAGGCCCCCGACGGTGGGGTGGTGCTGCCGTTGCCTTACACGGTCTACGAGCGGCCGACATACTCCGTCGTCCCGTCCAACGCGCTTTGGCGCGACCCGGCGCGCGCCGATATGGCGAAGATCCTGCGCCAGAGCGAGGAGGACAATCGGCGGCGGGACCTCTTCTTCCCACAGGTGCTGCGCGACGCGCGCCGTATCGGCGAGTACTATCCGGGCCTCTCGCCCAACAGCCCCCAATCCATGGACCGGCTCGGCGTTTCGCTGGCGCATCTCGAGTCCAAGTGTACGAACTTCTACGATTCGGCGGAGGTGGAGCGCGTGTTCTACCCCGAGATCGAGAAGCTCCTGCTCGCGTTCTTCCCGGGCGCGACCGATGCCCTGGTCTACAACCACGACGTCTTCGACAAGGATTACGCGGGCGATCGCACGGAAGATCAGGACAAGAAAAATCCTGGTGTGAACGCGCGCTACGCCATGCTGGTGCACAACGACCTGAACGACAACAGCGGACGCGTGCGCTGTCGCGAACTGCTCACCAAGAACCTGCGAAACTTCGGGCGCACCCAGCACTACACGGAGGCGGAGGCCGACGCGAAGATGTCGCGGCGGTTCATGTCGATCAATCTCGCCAAGCCGATGGAGACGGTCGAGCAATACCCGTTCGTGCTCTGCGCCTGGCCGTCCTTCGCCGACCAGCCGTACATCACCAACTACCGGATCTACGACGACCGCGTTGGCGAGACGACCCGCTTCACCCACCGCCCCGATCACGAGTGGTACTGGTTCCCGCGGCAGACCTCGACGGAGGTCTCGATGTTGAAGTGCTACGACTCCGTCACCGACGGTTCCGTCTCGCGCTGGTCGTTCCACTCCGCCTGCATCGACCCGACCGCGCCGGCCGACGCGCGCTGCCGCAAGAACGTCGTGGTCCGGTCCTACGTCTTCTTCTAGGAAGACGGGGAGAGGCACCGGCGGTGAAAGCCGCACGTTGAGGTTCGGATGCCGTCCAGCCGGCGGCACCGGACGGATCAGCGTGCCTCGTTTCCGCCGAGCAGGCGTACAAGTGTCGCTGACGGTAATACCAGGTCGTACCGACACGTTACGACAGCAATCCCAGACTCCTGAAGCTGGCGTGGTTCTTGCGGCCGATCACCAGGTGGTCGTGGACCTCGATGCCCAGCGCCTTGGCGGCGACCTTCACTTCCTTCGTCATGTCGATGTCGGCGCGTGACGGCGTCGGGTCGCCCGAGGGATGGTTGTGGACCAGGATCAGCGCCGAGGCGTTCAGCTCAAGGGCGCGCTTGACCACTTCGCGCGGGTAGACCGGCGTGTGGTCGACGGTGCCGCGCTGCTGCACTTCATCGGCGATCAACACGTTCTTGCGGTCCAGGAACAGGATGCGGAACTGCTCGGTCTTTTCGTACTGCAGCGCGGCGTGGCAGTAGTCGATCAGCTTCTGCCAGGAACCGATGACCGGCTTGTCGATCACCTCGCGGCGTGCCAGCCGCAGGCCCGCCTCACGCACGGTGCGGAACAACACGACGGTGCGTGGATCGACGCCTTCATCCTTGAGGCGCTCGGTGTCGGCCGACAGCACATCGCCCAGCGTACCGAAACGGGCCAGGAGTTGCTTCGCCAGCGGCTTGACGTCGATCCGCTCGATGGCGTGGAACAGCAACAGTTCGAGCAGCTCGTAGTCCTGGAAGCCCTCCACGCCCGAGGCCTGGACGCGGTCGCGTACCCGCTGGCGGTGACCCCAATAGTGGGGACGATCGGGCGTTGCTGGTTGGCCCGAGTTGTGCCCGGCAGCTGCTGGCAACGCCGCCAGGGCCTCGACGAGGCGAGGCGTCGGATCGCTCTCGGCGAATTCCCAGGCCTGCTCGAGACGGTTCCAGGTGCCACCGGCATCGCGCAGCAGGGTCCGATGATGGTGCGTGTTGCCGGAGATACGCCAGACCGGCTGGGCGGTGTCCCGTGTCCGGCTCGCTCGCACATTCAGGCCGGCCGCCAATAGTGTTAGCAGGCCGGCATCATCGGCTGTAGGCGCCTCAGGCGCTGCCGTCGTGTCAGGCTCGGTGGTGACGACCGCGGTACCGATCTTTCGCCGGCCCATGCCCCAACCCCATTTTCACCCTTGGTGCAGAGTGGCGGGGAGTCATGGCGAGAAAAGGGCAGCTTTCGTACAACCGAAAGGCCGCGCCGGGATGCCGCGCGGTTCGGTCAGGCCGCGGGTTTGCCGAGGTCGTAGGGCGGCTTGTGAAGCCCCGCCGGTGACTCGGTGAAGATCTCGACGCCGGTCTCGGTCACGCCGACCGAATGCTCGAACTGCGCCGACAGTGCCTTGTCCCGGGTCACCGCAGTCCAGCCGTCGGACAGGATCTTCACTTCCCACGAGCCGGCATTGATCATCGGCTCGACGGTGAAAAACATGCCCGGCTGCAGCACGGGACCGGTTCCCGCCGTGCCGTAGTGCAGGATGTTGGGCGCGTCGTGGAAGATCTTGCCCAAACCGTGGCCGCAGAAATCGCGTACCACGGAGAAGCGCTGCGCCTCGGCATAGGTCTGGATCGCGTGCCCGATATCGCCCAGCCGCGCGCCTGGTTTCACGGTGGCAATGCCGCGCATCATGGCGTCGTAGGTGATATCGCACAGGCGGCGTGCCAGCAGCTTGGGTTCGCCGGCATAGAACATGCGGCTGGTATCGCCGTGCCAGCCGTCCAGGATCACGGTGACGTCGATATTGACGATGTCGCCAGCGGCCAGGCGCTTGTCGCCCGGAATGCCGTGGCAGACCACGTGATTGATCGATGTGCAGATCGACTTGGGAAAGCCGCGGTAGCCCAGCGGGGCGGGCACGGCGCCGTGGCCCACGATGTACTCGTGGCACAGGCGGTCGAGCTCACCCGTCGCCACGCCCGGCCGCACGTGCGGCGCGATGAAGTCGAGCGTTGCGGCGGCCAGCTGGCCGGCTTTGCGCATAGCCTCGAAATCGGCCGGACCGTGCAGCTTGATCTGGCGCTGATCCTGGTCCCAGTAGTCGTCCGAACGGGCTTTTTCGGCTTGGAACGTCATATCCGGGTATGTGGCATGTGCGAGGCCGGTCGGCAAGGGCGGCCGGTCAGGCCGGCAGCGCAGCCGTGGACCGCGGGCGGGCGGGCGCCCTATAACCGGGTAAACCAGGAGTGTTCGATGAGCGAAGAAGCCGGTTCCGACAAGGTTGTTACTGCCTGCCTGGTGATCATCGGCAACGAGATCCTGTCGGGCCGCACCCGGGACGCCAACCTGCCGTTCCTGTCCACGGAGCTGAACAAAATAGGCGTGCGGCTGATGGAGTGCCGGGTGATCCCGGACATCGAAAGCGTCATTGTCGATACCGTCAATGAGGTGCGCCGCAAGTTCGACTACGTGTTCACCACCGGCGGCATCGGCCCGACACATGACGACATCACGGCCGACGCCATCGCCCGGGCGTTCGGTGTCGGTATCTCGGAGCACCCGGAGGCGGTCGACCGGCTGACCCGCTACTACGCCGATCCGACGCTGTTCACGCCGCCGCGCCGGCGCATGGCGCGCATCCCGCATGGCGGCACCTTGGTCGACAACCCGGTCTCGGTGGCGCCCGGGTTTCGCATGGAGAACGTCTTCACGTTCGCCGGCGTGCCCATGATCGTCGAAGGCATGTTCCTGGCCATGAAGCACCTGCTGGTGGGTGGCCGGCCGGTGATCAGCCGGACCATCCGGTGCAGCCAGCCGGAGGGCTTCATCGCCGAAAAGCTGGGCGCCGTGCAGGACCAGCATCCCGAGACCGAGATCGGCAGCTACCCGGCCTTCCGGCAGGGCAAGCCGAGCGTGTCATTGATCATTCGCGGAACCGACCCGGCCAAGGTGCAGAGCGCGGTGGATGACCTGCTGGTGGCCCTGACCGCGCTCAAGGCCGAGCCGGAAGAGATTCCGGTGACGTGAGCCATGCGCCCCCTGGGCATCCTGATGCTCGATACGCGCTTTCCGCGGATCGACGGCGATATCGGCAACCCGGCGAGCTTTTCCTTCCCGGTGATCTACGAACGGCTGCAAGGCATCGGGCCGGCGGATGCCGTGTCGGCCACGCCCGACCGCGCGCGCATACGGGCGGCGCTTGCCGAGAACGCTCGGCGACTTGCGGATCGCGGCGCGGTCGGCCTGTCCACCAGCTGCGGCTTCCTGGCGTTGTTTCAGCCCGAACTGGCGGCGGTGTCGCCGGTTCCGGTCGCGACGTCGGCGCTGTTGCTGGTACCGCAGGTCGCGCGCACCGTTGCGGCCGGGAAACGGGTCGGCGTTCTGACCGCCAGTGCTGCCAACCTGACTTCGGCGCATCTGGAAGCGGTCGGCGCTGCTGTCGACACGCCTGTCATCGGCATGCCTGCGGACGGCGCTTTCGGGCACACGTTCCTCGGCAATGCCCTGGACCTTGATCGCGACGCGGTGGAACGCGAAGTGCTGGTTGCCGGCCAAGCCCTCGTGGCGCGTCATCCCGATGTCGGCGCCGTCGTGCTGGAATGCACGAATCTGCCGCCCTACGCAGCGGCACTGCGCGATGCGCTGGGATTGCCCGTCTACGACGTGCTCGATCTGTTGCGGCTGTTCCGCGCCGGGCTGGCGGCGTAGGCTATCGATCCGGGAAGGCCCAGCGCGGCACGGACATCACGATGTCGGGAAACACCGTGACGAGCGCGGCAGCGACGACCAGCAGGAAGAAGAAGGGCAGGGACGCGCGGGCGACGTAGAGGCTGTCCTTGCCGCTCATCGCCTGCAGGACGAACAGATTGAAGCCGACTGGCGGCGAGATCTCGGCCATCTCAATGACCAGCACCATGAAGATGCCGAACCAGACCAGGTCGAAACCGGCATGCTTGACCATCGGCAGCACGACGGCCGTGGTCAGCAGGATCATGGAAATGCCGTCCAGCGCCGTGCCCAGCACGATGTACATCAAGGTCAGCACGGCGATCAGCATGTAGGGGCTGAGCCCCAGTCCGTTCACCCACTGGGCCAGCGCCAGCGGCACGCCGGTATAGCTCATGGCCACCGACATGAAGGAGGCGCCGGCCAGGATCAGCATGATCATGCAGGTGAGCCGCGTGGCACCCATGACGCTGTCCCAGAACGACTTCCAGCTCAGCATGCCCGACCACCACGAGATCGCGAACGAGCCGAGCACGCCCCAGGCGGCGCATTCCGTGGCGGTCGCCCAGCCGAACAGCAGCGAAGCAAAGACCAGCGCGATCAGCAACATGCACGGAATGAGGTTGCGCGACTCGTAGAGCTTCTCGCGCAGGGACATGCGCATGTCGTCGGGCGGTGTCTCGCTCGGATGCAGCAGCGACCAGATGGCGATGTAACCGCTGTAGAGCGCCATCACCAGCAGGCCGGGCAGGAAGCCGGCCAGGAACACCTGGATGATCGAGACTTCGGCCGCCACGGCGTAGACCACCATGGTGATCGATGGCGGGATCAGGATGCCCAGCGTGCCGGCGCCGGCCAACGAGCCCAGGCTCATGGACTCGTTGTAGCCACGGCGTTTCAACTCGGGCAGCGCGATCTTGGCGATGGTGGCGCAGGTTGCTGCCGACGATCCGGACACCGAGCCGAAGATGCCGCAGCCCAACACGTTGACGTGCATCAACCGCCCCGGCAGCCAGCCCAGCCAGGGCGCCAGGCCACGGAACATCTCTTCTGACAGCCGGGTGCGGAATAGGATCTCGCCCATCCAGATGAACAGCGGCAGGGCCGCCAGGGTCCATGAATTGGAGCCGCCCCAGACGGTGGTCGCCAGCACCTCGCCCGCCGTCATCTTGCCGGTCAGCAGCAACGAGGCCCAGCCGCAGGCCATCAGCGACATCGAAATCCACACGCCGGCGCCGAGCAGCAGGGCGAGAATGCCCAGCAGCAACAGGCCCATCTCGAGCACGCCCATGGTTCAGACTCCGCTCTCGGCTGCGCGCTCGATGATCTCGTCCGCCGTTTTGGGCGGCTCGCGGTGATAGCAGGGGGCGTGGCCCGCCAGCACGCGCACGAACTCATCGAGGAAGGCGACGAAGAGCACGACCACACCCAGGGCCAGGCCCGACTGCGGGATCCAGATCGGGATGGCGATGACGCCCTGGGCGAATTCGTTGAAGCGCCAGGAGTCGTACACCATGCGCACGCAGTACCAGGCGAACAGGCCGAGGAAGAGCCCGCCGGTGCCGATCGCCAGCAGTTCGAGCCAGCGCCGCGTCGCGCCCGTGAAGCGCTCGATCACCAGCGTCACGCGGATCAGGTCGCCGTGCTTGAAGGTATGCGCGAGGCCGAGAAAGGCCATGGCCGCCATCAGCCAGCCCGCGACCTCATCGCCGCCGGACACGTTGATGCCGATCTCGCGGCCCAGCGACATCGCCATCATCAGCGCGCAGATCGCCACGATACACAGGCCGGCGACCGCGCCGCACACCCAGTACAGCGCATCAAGAGTCTTGCGTAGGAGCGTCATGGAGTGGCCCGTACCATCAGGGCGCCATCCTTCATTCTCCCCGCCGCGCGGGGAGAATGAATATCGGCATCGATCAGGGCTTACATCTTGCGATAGGCATCGACGACCGACTTGCCTTCGTCGCCCGCCTTCTTGAGCCAGTCGTCGGTCAGCTGGTCGCCGACCTTGCGCAGATCAGACTTCAGCGCCTCGCTCGGGGGCTGCACTTTCATGCCCTTGGCCTTGAGCTGGTCGAGATACCAGGCGGTCTTCTCCTGGCTCAGCTTCCAGCCGGCTTCCTCGGCCTTGGCGGACGCTTTCAGGACGGCTTCCTGCGTGGCCGCGTCGAGCTTGCCGAAGGCCTCCTTGTTGACGAACACGATGTTCTTGGGCAGCCAGGCCTGTGTGTCATAGAAGTGCGTCAACGATTCCCAGGCCTTGCTGTCGTAGCCGGTCGAGCCGGACGAGATGAAGGACTGCACCACGCCGGTGGCCAGCGCCTGCGGCAGTTCGGCGGCCTGGATGGTGACGGGCACCATGCCGGTCAATTCGGCCAGACGCGTCGTCGCCACGTTGTAGGCGCGGAACTTGATTCCCTTCAGATCGGCTGCCGAGTTGATATCCTTCTTGGTGTAGATGCCCTGCGGCGGCCACGGCACCACGAACAGCAGCTTGAGGCCCTGCGCGTCGAGCTTCTTTTCGATGGCGGGTTTCTGCGCCTTCCAGAGCTTCAGCGCATCGCCATAGGACGCGGCCAGGAAGGGCACGACGTCGGCGCCGTACAGCGGGTTTTCGTTCTCCAAGTTGGACAGCAGCAGCTCGCCGATCTGCGCCTGACCGGACTGCACCGCGCGCTTGATCTCGGGCACCTTGAACAGCGACGCGCCGGCATGAACCGTGATCAGCAGCTTGCCGCCGGTCACCGCTTTCACGTCGTCGGCGAACACCTGGATGTTTTCGGTATGGAAGTTGGTGGGTGGATAGCCGGTCGGCATATCCCACTTGGTCTGCGCCGCCGCGCTCGCCGCGGTCAGCCCCACGGTTGCGGCGATCGAAACACCCGCTATTTTCCTTATGAACATCGATTTACCCCCTGTCTGACACGGTCCTGATCGTTACATGCATGATCTGGACCGCGCAATGCCCGCACGGCATCTCATGGGGCGTCCGGGGTGCCGTCATCGCCCTTGGACTTAGCGTGCGCCGCAGCCTCTCAACGCCTCGTCAAGGAGGCCAATCCCTGCATCCAACTCGGATGGTTCTATGGTGAGCGGCGGTGCGATCCGCCAGACGGCGTTGGGGCCGCCGGCCTTGTTGATGTTCAATCCCATGTCCAGGCAGCGACGGGTCACGCGCTGCATCAGGTCGTGCGCCGGACGTCGCGAATGGCGGTCTTCCACCAGTTCGACGCCGACCAGCAGGCCGCGACCGCGGATGTCGCCGATGACCTCGAACCGCTGCTGCAACTCGCGCAGGCCCGCCATCAGGTGCTGGCCGAGATCACGCGCGCGGTCGGCCAGACGCTCCGCCGTGATCAGACGAACCACGGCCAGGCCGACTTCGGCGGTCATCGGATCCGATACGTGGGACGTGTAGAAGGAGAAGGACTTGGTACGGGCATCGGCGTCGATGGTGTCGCTGGTGATCGTGGCGGACAAGGGAACGCCGGCGCCAAGCGTCTTGGACAGGGTGATGACATCCGGAACCACATCCTCGGACTCGAACGCGAACATCGATCCGGTACGCCCGAGTCCGGTTTGTGCCTCGTCGAAAATCAACAGCATGCCGCGATCGGCGCAGAAGCGTTTCAACCGTTTCAGGTAGCCCTCGGGCGGCACGATCATGCCGTTGGCGCTCTGGATCGGCTCGACGATCACGGCGGCGCCAGCACCGACGCTCCAGCCGTCGAACAATTCGAAGCCGACATCGAGACAGGTGCCCGTGCAGCGATCCTGACAGTGCCGGATCGGGCAGCGGAAAGCATTGGGCGGCGGCAGCGCAAACGTGCCGGGCAGAGAGGGGCCATACCCGCGTCGCCCGGAGGCATAGGTGCTGGCCTGCGAGCCAGCGGTCATGCCGTGCCATGATCCGCTCAGCGCCGCGATTTCGAAACCGCCGGTGTGGAGCTTGGCCAACCGGATGGCCGCTTCGTTGGACTCGCTGCCCGTGCTGAGGAACAGCGCCTTCTGCAATGACGGCGGCAGCAGCGCACAGAGCTCTTCCGCCAGTTCGATGACGGCCGGCGCCAGCTTCGTGCTGTCGAGATGAATGACGTCGCGCGCCGCCTTCTCGAGCGCCGTCCGGATCGCCGGATGATTGTGGCCAATGGTGGCGCACATCTGGCCCGACGAGAAATCGAGAATGGCGCGCCCGGTGCTGTCATACATGTAGGCGCCCGCAGCGCGCGTGATGATGACGTCGGCGAAGTCGCGGCCGTAGAACAGCAGGTGTTTGCGTGCCGCGGCGCGCAGCGCGTCGGTCGATCGAGGCGTGGTCTGGTCGTTCATCTCACGAAATCCGCTCAACAGATAAATGATGAGACGACAAACCACCGGCGCAAAAAAGCTCGAAATGATCAACGATTCATGAAAATCTGTCACCTGTTGTCGGGACCTGATCGAAATGCCTGCCAGATCGTACCGTCCGCCACTGCGCAGCCTGATCGCCTTCGAGGCGGCAGCTCGGCTGTCGAGCTTCAATGCTGCGGCGCAGGAACTTCACCTGACGCCATCGGCCATCAGTCATCAGATTGCCGCCGTCGAGGGGCTTCTCGGCATCGCGCTGTTCGCCCGCGTTGGCCGCGGTGTCGAACTGACAGCGCTGGGCCGGCGATACCACGAACGCGTGCAGCGCATTCTCGCCACTCTCGAGGAAGCAGGCCGGGAGGTGGCCAACGCCAGTGCACCCGATGTCGTGACCATCCATACCCCGCCGTCGATCGCCAGCAAGTGGCTGCTGCCGTTGCTGCCTGCCTTCATGAAGGAGCAGCCGGGTATCGAGGTTCGGCTGACGGCGGAGACCGGACGGGCCGGCTTCAGCTGGGATGTCGTCGACCTGGCGATTCTCTACACGGATGCGCCCACGGCCGATGGGCATGCGACGCCGCTGCTGGAGGAGGTCGTCCAGCCGCTGTGCAGTCCACGGATCCTGACAGACAAGCCGATCCGGTCGCCGGCCGATGTCCTCGACCATGCGCTCATTCATACCAACGACAACCTGTTCAGCTGGAAGCAGTGGTTTGCCGCGCTTGGTCTGACCGGATACAGCCGTCACAGGGGCATCCAGATCGATCCATCGCACGTTGCGATCGAGGCCGCCGCGAAGGAGTTCGGTATCGTTCTGGAAAGCGACGTCCTGGCGCACGACGAGATCGCGTCCGGTCGGCTGGTGGCGCCGCTGCGGGAAACGGCCGTGAAGCGCGGCACGTACAGGCTGGCCTGGCCGTCGGGCAGGCCGTCAAGCCCGAGTGCCAAGCTGTTCCGGGATTGGCTTCTCGCCACGGCGCACGAACGGCACGGCGCGCCACGGCGAGCAGCCCGGCGATCGGGCCCAGCCGGGCGTGCTAGGTGAGCGTGAACGCCTCGTGCACGGCACTCTGGATCCCGCCGCCCATGACCGGTCCGCCGCCTGCGACATAGATCCAGTCGCCGATCGCCACCGCGCCCAGGCCGTGGCGCGGTGTTGCCATCGGGGCGTACGCTTCCCAGCGGTCGGCCGCCACGTCATAGGCCTCGTTCTGCGCAAACACCCGATTGGCGCCTTCGCCGCCCATGCAGAAGATGCGGCCGCGATGCACGACCGCACCATGGCCTGAGCGCGCCGTGGGCAACGGGTTGCGCAGGCGCCAGCGGTCTTCCTTGGTCTCGTAGGTATGGTGGAAGTGGGAGTTGGTGTAGAACGTATCGACGCGGCCGCCGATCACGTGGATGCGGTTGTCGACGGCAACAGTTCCCGTATGGTCTCTTCCGGTGGGCAGCGGCGCGCGCTCGCTCCAGCGGTCGGCGGCCGGATCATAGACCAGGTGCCAGTCGATCGAGCGACGCTTCTCGAAGCCATCGCCGATGGCACCGCCGACGGCGTGGATCTTGCCCTCGAAACCGACGCATGCCATGGCGCCGCAGGCCTGCGGCAGCGGCGCGATCTTCGACCACTTCGGGCCGTCGGCGCCGAAGACGAAGCACTCGTTGTGCGGCGTATGGTTCTGGCCGAGGAATCCGCCGATGGCGTAGAGCCGGTCATCCAGTGTCGCAACGCCGACATGGTTGGCACCACGTGGTATCGGCTCGGCGGCGATCCATTTGTCGGCGGCGGGATCGTAGACGTGATGGTAGGGCCGATCGACGCGTTGCTCGCCGTAGCCGCCGACCAGGTGCATCTGGCCCTTGAGTGCCGTCGCCCAGGCCATCTCGCTGCGTGGCAGCGGCAGCGGCTGGCGCGCCACCCAGCGGCCCTGGGTTGCTGCTTTGGGCGCCGGGCTGTCGTACACGCGCTGCGTGGCGGCCGTCTCGGGTTCGCCGACTCGCCCGGGCTGGTTCAGCCGCTCGTAAAGCGGTCCGTGCTGCTCATGCTGGGCCCGCGCGCCCGGCGCGACCAGTGCCGCGATACCGCCGACAATCACGGCACGACGATCGAAGGCGGGCATGCAGAGGCTCCATGGTCGTCAGTTCAGTTTGATGTCAGCAGCCTTGGCGATGGCCGTCCAGCGCGCGATATCGTCGGCGATGCGGCGTGCATACGCCTCCGGTGTCGAACTCACCGCATCGATACCAAGGCTGGCATAGCGCTCACGCACATCGGGCAGGCGCATGACCTCGGCGATCTCCTGCTGCAGGCGCTTGATGATCGGCGCCGGCGTGCCGGCCGGGGCCACGATGCCGGTCCACAGCGTGATCACCATGTCGACAATGCCGGCTTCGGCCATGGTCGGCACGCCGGCAAACGCCGGATGGCGCGTCGCCGACGTCACTGCCAGCGCCCGGATCGCGCCGCCCTGCAGGCCGGCCGAGATCGGGCCGGCATCCGAGATGGTCATGATCACCGTGCCGGTCGCAACGGCTGCGACGGCATCGCCGCTGCCCTTGAACGGCACGTGCACGAATTTGCTGCCGGTTTTCTGGTTGAACAGTTCGGCCGCGAGCTGGAACGGCGCGGCGCTCGATGCGTAGTTCGCCTCGTTTGGGCGCGTCTTGGCATGGGCGATGAGCTCCGCCACCGACTTCACCGGCAGCGATGCGGTCACGGCCAGCAGCAGCGGGAACTCGGCGATCAGTGAGACGGGTGCGAAGTCATCGCGTGGCGCATAAGGCAGCTTGCTGTAGATCGCCGGGTTGATGGTCATCGGGCCGCTGGGTGCGACCAGCAGCGTGTAGCCGTCGGGTGGCGCCTTGGCGACGAACTCGGCGGCGATGATCGACTGGGCGCCGGCCTTGTTCTCGACCACGACCGGCTGGCCCAGGCGATCCTGCAGTTTCGCCGCCACGATGCGGGCCATGACATCGTTGCCGCCGCCCGGGCTGTAGCCGACGACAAGGCGGATGGGCTTGGCGGGATAGGTCTCTGCGTGAGCGACAGGCGCTGACAGCGTCAGCACGGCGACGATCATCATTCGAAAGAAGCGCACGACGTCTCCCTCCCTTTGTCATTTTTATCGTGCCGACCGCACCATCCGCGCGCCGTCGACAAGGGCGATCATCTTGCGGCGCGCCAGTCCACGCGGCAGCGCCGAGAAGCCGCAGTCGGCGGTAAGGCGCAGTCTGTCTGCCGGCACATGTTTCAGGCACAGCTCGATCCGTTGCGCCACGGCCTCCTTGGGTTCGAGCCGGAAATTCTTCACGTCGATCACACCGGCTGCGACATCAAAACGGCGTGCCAACTCGGCCATCACCTCGACCTGCGCCATCTCGCGGTTGGCAAACTCGAGCGAAATCTCGTCTGCCTTCAGGGCCACGAGGCCCGGCATCAGCCGCGCGATGTCACGGTCGGCCATGGGGCGGCCGGCATTGTTGCCGAAACAGACGTGCACGCCGCGGCGGAAGGCAAAACCGGCCAGCGTACGATTGATCACGGCAACACAGTCGTCGAGCGACAGGCCCAGTGGCGTCTCCGGCAAGCCCGGTTCGTCGAGCTGGACATAGTCTGCACCCGCCGCGGCCAAGTCCTCCAGCTCGCTACGCACGATGCCGATCAGCGCGTCGATCGTCTCACCCACATCGTGACGGCCGAGCGTCATGAAGCCCGCAAACGTCACCGGTCCCGGCAACGCCACCTTGAGATGGCGGCCGGGTGCCAGGCGCTTCAGTGTCTGGAACTCGCCGATGACGCCCAGGCCGCGCGGCGCCGTAACCGCGCTCTCGACCATGAAGTGCGGGGCCATGTCGTAGCCGGGCACGCCAAGCTTGCGGCCCGGTGCCACGCGCTTGAGGCCCTGCAGGTGCTGAAACATCTCGAAGACGAAACGCTGGCGGTGCAGTTCGCCGTCGCTGACGATGTCGAGGCCAGCCTCGATCTGATCGGCGATGGCCAGGCGCGTTGCGTCCTCGAACATCTCGTCGATGTCGGCCGGCCCGAAGTCACCCTCGCGCATGCGCGCCCGGCCGGACACGAACCAACCGGGCGAGGCGTAGCTGCCGACACCCATGGTCGGCAGAAGTGGCAAGGGCTGCATGCGGTCCTCCAACACAGAGATGGCAATTCGGAACTTCAAACGAAGCTGCGCGATCCGGCCGTCCTGAGCGCGCCGCGCCGGGTGCCTTACCGCCGCCCGACTGGCATGTCCCGTGTCCTGGATTTTGCGGGGAATGCCGGACATGTGCGAGATCCGCCTGCGAGAAGATCGGCAAGAGCGTGATGCCGGATTCGGCAACGATGACAATGGCTTGCTGCAGCCGCGATCACTCTTGCGTCGGCGGCGCGAAGCTGCGCGATGGTTCGGAAAGCTGCGCGGACCAAGCACGCACACGCCGTTAACCCCTTCCTGCTATCGGGAAATAGGGGACAGGGCTGTTCCCGGCGCGACGGGCAGCGCGGTGGCAATGGCAGTGACAATCTTCATATGTCGGGCTCAGTGATCTCCAGTGATGGCCGATACGTCATCGGGCGGACTCCATGCCGGCGAAGCATGGGCGGGACTTGTCTACAGGAAGTGGCAATAAAACGACGGCGGTCTTTCGAACGCAACAAGAACATTTGTTGGCAAATATCCGGTGCATCACAACGGAACGAAAAGAGGCGAACGAAATAAAAGTCTATCTGCGGGCCTGCGACAGCGTCAGCGAGGCGCGTATCTTGCTGGGCCAGCACTTCAGCTTCTGCAATACTCGACGTCACACTCGAGCTCTGATCGGCAACCGTCCCCGGTCAAGCCCACTTCGACCATTTGCGGCAGCCCCTGACGGCGTGAGCTTCGCCGCGCGCTTGAGGTGCACTATTGTTTGGTTGCGCTCTCGGTCCGTTGCACCCAAGCGGTCACCATACCATCCTGACGACCCCGGCAGGGAGCCGCGTATCGAAGGCAAAACGCTGTTCAAACAAACCCAGCCGCCTCCAGCTTCTGGCAACCATCCCCACATATGTCCCTTGATTGCATTACCGCCCTTTGGTTTATTTTCTCTCATCGAAGACTCTTCGGGGCAGAGTCGCAGGGGGCAAAGACTAAGTGTTTCAAGAAATTGGTCGATCCACTGTCAGCTTTATCCTTTGGGCAGCTAATATTCTGGTAAGGGAGGAGGTTCCAGGATATGTCGCTCTAGGATTGGTTGCACTGCTGGCAATCTGCACGATCCTGTTTATCCAACAAATATACCGGCAGAAGAGGGCTGTTGCCTGGCTCACGAGGCAAATAGAAAGCAGCCAGAGTGGCGCCGATTTCAGCCGCGACATAGACCGGCTTTCCGCAGTAATCGACAAAGGCGGCAGCAATAGATATCGCCGCAACCTAGCCAGAGCGTGGCACAAGTATCGTGAGACGCTTGTCCCTCATGAAGAGGACGGCAAGATTATTCTTCGAAATGCCGTGCGACCGTCCACGTTTCTCAATCCGGAAGATTTGGGATTTGGTGTTGGCTCCTGGCGGATAATGCCCGGGTTATTCGTATCAGGAGGTTTGTTCCTGACTTTCCTTGGGCTGATCGCGGCTCTGCAAAGCCTTGGCGGGCGAGCCGCGATCGACAGCGCTGCGATGCAGGAGTTGCTGTCCGTAGCGTCGGCCAAGTTCATCATGTCGTTGACCGGACTATTTTGCTCGATTGTCTTCACGATCTTTCTGCGCGTTGTCTATGGCAGGTTGGAAGAAGCCATCCATGATCTGTGTGGCGCGATCGAAAAACATCTGACCTATATCAGCTTGGAAGCGCTTGCTGCGGAGCAACTGAACGCGACGCGCGAGCAACGGGAGCATTTCCGTCTGATCGGCATGGAGCTGGTCGCCGAGATCGGCCGTCCATTGCGAGAAGAGCTTCCTGCGGCCATCCAGAACTCCATCGCCGACGCCATGGCTCCAATTGTCGAGAAGGTTGGCAAGATGGGAACGGAAGGCGTCGGAGATATGGTTTCCGGTCTGTCGAGCCAGCTGACGGGGTCTATTGGCCTGGCGCTCTCGGAAGCCAGTCAGAAGATCTCGGATGCGAGCGACCGGCTCGGCTCCCTTGCTGACCGGCTCGATCAGAGTTCGGGACGAATCGGCTCCGAAATGGAGGGTGTGACCGAACGCGTCGCACAGGCGGTTGAGGATTTGCGTGCGGCGCTGATGAACACGGCGGAGGTCACTGGCGGCACCTTCAACGAAGGTACGGAAAAGCTCCTGTCGGTGATGAACCGCACACTCGAGGGTATCCGCGATAATACCGGCGAGGGCGCGCGGGCGATGTCAGCGGCCGCCGATGACATGCGTCGGGCAGCAGCGTCCTTCAAGCAGGAGATCGAGGCGGCGGCACGCACCGGAACCGAAACCGCGCAGGAACGCATGAAGCTTGCCAGCCAGCAGGTCGCCGACCAGATTGGCCATGCTGGCAAGAGTGTCGCGGAGGTGTTCAGCCGAACGAGCGCGGAAATCTCACGGGTAGCCGAAGATGTCTCGCAAAGGGCGGGAGCCGAATTGCTTGCACCCCTTGCCGAAATCGGAACGCGGCTCGAGGCTCTGATCAATCAGCTTAATCAAGGTGCATCGGACATGCAGCGCATGTCCGATAGCGTAAAGGCTGGCGCAGATGCATCGGAGAAAGCCGCAGGCACATTCAAGGGCGCAGCAGCCGAGCTGGTTACGGCAGCGACGCCGGTGAAGTCCATCGCCGATCGGATGGATAGTTCGATTAGACAGTTGACCGACAGCACCCGACAGGTGGCGAGCACGGTCTCCCGTTCGGCGGAAGCGACGGCTGAATCTGCCGCATCGGCGCTGGCCGCCGCCCGGGAAATTCTCGGCAGCGAGGCGAAGGCGATCGAGAGTGCCCTCGGCGGCGTGACCGTCATGCTGGAGAGATTGCGAGGACAGGGCGACCGGCTGGACGATATGGATGGAAAGCTCGGCCAGGCTTTCGATCTCTATACCGAGAATGTCGAGAAGGCTGTCCAGGGCATGTCCGGACACGTGCGTGACTTGCAGAATCGGCTTAGTCCAGCGCTGGATACAATGCGCGAGATCGTCGAGCAGGCCGAGCAATTCGCTCCGCAATCGCGGAGAGCGTGATGCGCGGCGGTCAGCGAACGCGCCACGGGGAGGAAGAAGAGGAAAGTGCTTTCATGTCCATGACGGACATGACTGTCAGCTTCCTTTTCGTCGTCATCCTGCTGCTCGCCTATTTTGCCAGCAAATACAACGATCAAAGCATGGTGCCGCGAGCCGACTACGATCTGGTCGTGCAACAGCGGGACGATGCACGTCACGAGGTCATGCGGCTCCGGATGCTTGTCGCCCAGCTAGAGGTCACGATCAAAGAGCTCAGCGGAGCGATCGACGCCAAACAGAAGCAAGTTGACGAGCTGCAGCTTGAAGTCGCGCAACTGAAGCAGGAGCTTGAAAAGCTTCGCAGGGTCGATCCGCTTGAAACCTATCTCGCGTTGTCGGCTGTCGAACGGCGACGCATTCTCGAAACGCTGCAGGGGCAGCTTAAAATTGACTTCCCCGATCTGCAGGTCGTCATCAGCGAAGAAATCGACGCTCTGCGTTTCCAAGGCGATGGCCTTTTTGCGTCCGGCTCGCCCTTACTTCGGTCCGAGAGAAGGACTATCGTCGAAACGCTGGCCACCCGTCTGGCGGAAATTCTTCCGTGCTACACGCTGGGGGCTCGCTCGAATTGGAAGACTGACTGCAACCCGACACATGCCGTGATCGAGGCTCTTCAAATCGAAGGCCACACCGATTCGACGGGCGACTTCACGCCGAACCTTACTTTGTCAACTGAGCGTGCAAACAATACCTTTTCCACGATGCTCGGGAAGGCTCCAGAGCTCGTCAAATTTCTCAATTTCCGGGGGCAACCCGTATTATCGGTCGCCGGCTACGGGCAGATGAGGCCCGTCAGGGACAATGCGACGAAGGAGGGCCGTGATACCAATCGCCGCGTAGACCTTCGCATCATCATGTATGCGCCAAGCAAGTCTGAGGAGATCAGGCGAATACGGGAGGCATTGAGCGCAGGCCTCTCGCGATGAGAAGCAAAATGACACTCTCCGAGGCCTTGTCGCAGAATCGCCAGTTCAACAGGCCGGCGCTGCCATCCCTGAGCCCGCTGATGTCCAGGGCGGAGCGGATCATGGCCCGATGGCCCGATATCGTTGCAAACCCGCCGGAGAAGGATCGCGAGAAGCTCGTTGCCATGGTTCGCGATCGGCTCGATCGCGACGAGTGGAAAGACACCAAACTATCGCTGATCACGAGCGCCGGCAAGGCTCTGTTCGACGAAGAACGCCGCGAGCGGCCAGATCTTTCCGGACTACGGGAATTCTACTACCGCGAGACACGTGCCTCGACGCGCGCCGGCTTTCTAGGTGGCATGCTCTCCATCTACATGGGTAGTTTCGATGCTGCCGCGGATCATACCCACAAGCTTGCCAGTGCATTGTCGGAGGTGACGGACCGTTTGGGTGCACGTTGGCGCATGTTGCTAGAGGCTATCCCGGAGATGCTCTCGCCAACCGTCGTGGCGGATGCCGTTGCGCGGAAAATGATCTCCATGGACGATCTTTGGACCGGCCTGCAGAAGCTCGGCATCCACAGCCCTCATGCTCCCGGTCTGATGAACGCAGCTCATCTTGCTTATGTGACGCAAATCGAACCGCATCTCGACACGAGGATTGAGATGAAGCGGCTCATTGAATGGATGAAGCCCGACGGCCGAGAGGCCAAGAGCACTGGGGCCGGTGAGGCGATTTCGGCGCTGCTCGGGCACTGGGTAAGCCGTACACCCTCGGCTGAGGATCTTCGTTATCTGACCGAAAGCATCATCGGCATCTACGGTGATCCACGAGTCCAGCGTGGCGGGATCTGGTCCGCGGTGCCCAGCCATAGACTGGCTGTCATCCTTCGATGGCTGACTGGAGAAAACATTCGCTTCTTCCTCGACGTCGTGTCGGCAGTAGAGGACAGCCATATGTGGGAGCCGCGAAGAAAGTTCTGGCTGGGGTTGCATAGTCGAGGGCGGGTGGACACAGCTTGGGTGGCCTTCGGTGCTTCCGCCGAACGAGAGGCAAAGCGGCGAGGGGGTGGGAAGGGAACACTGAGGTTCGGACGTCAGACTGCCGGCGGCAGCAGGGCGAATACTTCCCTACTTGTGCTCAAGATTGGCAGAAAGATCGTTGTCGAAGGCTCCCACAGCTATAGGGTTCACATCTTTGACGAGACCGACAGGCGTGCGCCCACCCTCTATCAGTGGCACTATGATTGTGAGCAAATCAGGCTGATCTCGGGCTCAAAAGCAAAGTCACACATCGGAGATTGGCAAAGCTGGGTGATGGAGCAGATTTAGGTCGAGCAATGGAGCTTTTTGTATCTACGTCTCCCGACGCAATCACTCTCACCGTGAAGAGAAAAAGCACGGGCCTGCTTCATCGTCTTGTTCGCCGCAGCACAGAAGCTGATCTGCAGCATCTCAACGCCGGGGAGCGACCTCTCGCGTACGCGATCGCTGATCTGCGCGCTGCCGCAGATGCGCTTCGCGAGCCTTTGTCGATCGATTCTGATCGCATCGTGATGTCTCATCGCATCGCTGCGTCAATCTCAGGCGAGGCGGGCCAGCTGCTGGGATTGCCTCCATTCGTGGATATGACCCTTAAAACCGACGCTGAGGGCATCGTCGGTTCGTCCGGCTTTCGCCTTCGCTACGAATGGTCACGCAACGGCCAGCGCCAGTTGCCGCAACGGACGGGCGCGATGCTGGAGACGGCGCAGGGTGCAAGACGGCTGCCTCTCTGGATGCTGGACGCGATCGAGGTTGCGGATTCCTATCAATCAGATCAAGGCGATGCCGCGGACTGGGAGGCGCTCGGCCGATTCCGCAAGGCGCTTGACCCTGGTGCATCGATCGTGGGTGGAGATGAGGCGTCGCGCGTCTCCATGACCGATTTCCTCAGTGGTCTTGAAGTGCGCCTCGTTGATCGGCTCTCGATTTCTCCAAAGGGGGATACGGACTTCGACGTGATTCCATTTTCGAGCGATACGCTGGATGGGCATGGTGTTACCTCGGGTTTTGCTGAGCCATCTGAGTCGATGAGTGAAGTCGGTGGTCTCGATCTTCAACGATTTCAGTCTCTCGTCAGAGGGCGTGGCGCTTTGCCGGCCTATCGCCTTTCTCCGGGACGCTATGTCGTCGTGGAGCGCTCTGCGACGCCGGCACTTTCCGTCATGGTCAGCATGCAGAAGGCGTCTCCCGAAGACCGCCGCACTTTTATTCAGAACCCGTTGCCGAAGTTGACCGAGGCGATGGAGGCTCAGCTTCGCCGCTCAGGACAGCTGGACGGACTGTCGCCAGCGGCGGAGCAGGAAGCTATCGAAGCTGCCATCGGCCCTGTTCTGGTAGAGACGCTGGAATTCTCGGAACGCGTGACGGGCATCGTGAAGTACGAGAAGCCCGATCTGGGTGAGATTGAGCCGAGTAGTACAACATGGCTGCCCGAAGAATTCGCCGATCGTCTGGCTGATGCGCTAGGACGGCAGGACGCAGCGCAGCTCGAAACCCTGCGTGATCGTGTGGCCACAGCGATGGAAAAGCAGTGGCCGACGGTGGAGCTCGAGGATCTGTTGCTGCCGGCACGCGCGGAAATGCTCAGGCTGCTTGACGAGCGGCTTCATAGGATTAACGCTGAGCCTGCCGAGCAGGATGACCGGGAGGTCGATGGCGAAAAAACCGGACCCTTCGTTCTGGATACCCAAGTCAACTATGAAGACGTCAAATGGCATGCGAGGCTTAAGCCAAGAACGTCCGGTGTCGCGGACACCTTGCCCGGCTCGGTTCGCACGCCGCTCAAATCTCATCAAGTCGAAAGCTTCGCTTGGCAGGTCGAGGCGTGGCGATCGGGATTGCCCGGAATTCTGAATGCCGACGAACAAGGGCTCGGCAAGACGCTCCAGACGATCGCGTTCCTGGCATGGCTGAACACGGCGGCGGCGCGTCCCGAGGTCAGGAAACGTGGACCTGTTCTCGTCGTTGCGCCGACCTCCCTTCTGGAAAACTGGGAGCAGGAGGTCGCCCGTCACATGGATGAGACGGGGCTCGGCCATCTCATTCGCCTCTACGGCTCAAGCCTCGGTGGACGCAAACGCACCGGATTTCGGGGGACAGATACTGACAGCGGCGAAGCCAAGCTCGATTTCGGCGCGCTGCACGAAGCTGTCGCGGAGGGCAGAGCGCACCGGTTCTGGATGCTGACGACCTACACCACGTTAACCAATTACCAGCACTCGCTCGCCCGCATTCCTTTTTCGGCCGTTGTCTTTGACGAAATCCAGGCGCTGAAGAATCCGATCAGTCTGCGCGCGGTTGCCGCCCGCTCCGTCAACGCCGATTTTAGAATCGGCCTTACGGGTACCCCCATTGAGAACAGTACTGTCGACCTCTGGGCTGTCATGGATCAGCTGGCTGCCGGTTCGCTCGATAGTCTCAAGGAATTTCGCCAACGGTACCTGAAGCCGGAAGAAGCCAATATGGCGGAGTTGTACTCCCGTGTTTTCGAGCGCAGGGACACAAAGCCGCCGCTGGCAATCCGTCGGTTGAAGGAAGCAGTCGCTACCGATCTCCCACCAAAGTCGCGTCGCATTCATCCTCGCCTGATGCCGGATGCTCAGGCGTTGGCCTATGATGACGCGCGGCTCAAGCTTGCTAGTGGCGGGTTGGGCGCGCAGCTCAAGATGCTGCATCATATCCGCAGTGTTTCGGTTCATCCGTCCTTGGATGAAGAAATGAACAATGAAGATTTTACCCGCTCCTCCGGCCGCCTGGAGGCGACAATGGAAATCTTGAGGCGCGTGAAGGCAAAAGGCGAGCGTGCGCTGGTCTTCATTGAACACCGGCAGATGCAATACCGCTTCATCGAACTTGTTCGCAGCGAGCTGGGTCTCGTACGCGTCGATCTTATCAACGGTGATACGCCGATCTCTCAGCGGCAAGCGATCGTGAACCGCTTTCAACGGCATCTCTCCGAAGATCACGGGTTCGATCTCCTTGTCCTTGGTCCGAAAGCGGCTGGCACCGGACTTACCCTTACCGCAGCAACGCATGTGATCCATTTGTCGCGATGGTGGAACCCCGCGGTCGAAGAGCAATGCAATGACCGCGTACATCGCATCGGGCAAACCCGACCTGTGACGGTTCACGTGCCCATGGCGATTCACGAAGGTTATCGGGAACAATCTTTCGACTGTCTTCTCCAGAGCCTGATGATGCGGAAGCGCCGTCTTGCAAGCTCAGCGCTGTGGCCAATGGGCGACGTAGCCGACGATGCAGCGGTTCTCCAGCGAGGGATGGCAAGCGAACGTCTGCGGGCTGAAGCCGATCCGCTCGGCGAGGCCATGACGGCCATGTTTGCCCGGGACGAGCTGGGTGTCCCATCACGGGAGCTAGACGGGTCCTATCTCTTTCACTGAGTTGGAAATGAAGACGTCTAGTCGACATGCGCGTGCGCGACGGCCTCGCAAGCGATGCACCTCGAATCGGTTTCTCCACCGTTCGAGCGCCGGGCTTGACGTGGAACAAGCTATTCGCACGGGTCCACCGCTGTCGCCTCGCTGCGCCGGGGACGACGGCGGCGGTCCCTTTTCGCGACGTGGG
Source organism: Reyranella sp. CPCC 100927 (assembly GCF_007859315.1). Lineage (GTDB taxonomy): Bacteria > Pseudomonadota > Alphaproteobacteria > Reyranellales > Reyranellaceae > Vineibacter. Next base: position 162,457 of record NZ_VOHA01000002.1, on the reverse strand, counting down.
CCGCAGCCTCAGTCGGCAGCGCCGGCGGCAGCGGCTTGGAGGGGTCGCTGCGCGGTGTTGTCCTGGTGGGTCGGGGTTTCCTCCGCCGGCAGACCGGCGAAGCGACGCAGGGCGTGCGCCATCTGCACGCGGCCCGACACGCTCGTGATCACCACGTCGACCATGGTGAACGACGAATGGAAGTGGCCCTTCGCCTGCAGCTGTTCGACGGGCACGCCGGCCTTGGCCATGGCCTCGGCGTAGGCGATGCCTTCGTCGCGCAGCGGATCAAACTCGCAGGTGACCACGAATGCCGGCGGCAGGCCCGCCACCTTGCCGCGCAGCGGCGAGACGCGCGGATCAGTGCGGTCGGCCGGCGAGCAGTACAGGTCCCAGAACCAGTACATCAGCGATCGCGTCAGGAAGTAGCCCGTCGCGTTGTCGACGTACGATGGCCGGTCGAACGTGCAGTCAGTGACCGGGCACAGCAGCAGCTGGCCGGCGATCTGCGGACCCTTGCGGTCACGCGCCAGCTGGCAGGTCACGGCGGCCATGTTGCCGCCGGCGCTCCAGCCGGCGACAGATACCGGCCCCGGCTTGCCGCCCAGTTCGGCCGCGTGCGCTGCAATCCAGCACAAGGCAGCGTAGCTGTCCTCGGCTGCCGTGGGGAAGCGGTGCTCGGGCGCGTGCCGGTAGCCGACGCTGACGAAGATCATGTCGGTGCGCCGGCACATGTCGCGGCAGAACGGGTCGTCGGACTGCTCGTCGCCCAGCACCCAGCCACCGCCATGGAAATAGACCACGACCGGATGCGGCCCCGGCGTCGCCGGCCGGTACAGCCGATAGGGCAGCAGACCATCGGTGCCGGGCAGCGTGCCGTCAATGACCTCGCCGACTGGCCGGCCCGCCGGACGGGCGGCATTGAACTGGGCCAGGAAGTCGCGCGCGCCCTGGGCGCCGAACGACTCCAGCGGCGGCAGTTTCATGTCGGCCAGCGCGTTGAGCACCAGGCGCACGTCGGGCTGCAGGCGCACGATCTCGCCGTCGTTGCACTGCTCGGCGCCGTTGGGACCGGTGAGCCGGAAGCCCAGCATGCCGCGCTCGACGACCTCGTTGCAGATACCGCGATAGGGGCCGACGCCGCCGGTGTAGGGCATCACGCCCTGGGCTTTGCCGGGCACGTTGGCGCCCGTGTACCAGGTGTTGGCCAGCCGGTGCAGCGTGATCATCGAGCAGTCGGCATTGTGCCGCTGCCAGCCGTCTTGCGCTGCCTCGGTGGCTTCCATGGTGGTGAAGCCGGTGTCACGCAGGGCGATCAGGCGGTCGGTCACCCAGTCGACGTGCTGTTCGATCGACACCATCATGTTGGACAGCACAGACGGGCTGCCGGGGCCGGTGATCATGAACAGGTTGGGAAAGCCGGCGACGGTGAGGCCAAGATATGTCTGTGGCCCGTTCGCCCAGACGTCGCCGATCGATTTGCCGCCGCGACCTGAGATGGGATGCACCGCGGTGATGGCGCCCGTCATGGCATCGAAGCCGGTCGCGAAGACGATGGCATCGACGTCGACGCTGCGGTTATCAGTCTGAATGCCGGTGGCCGTGATGCGCTTGATGGGCTCGCGCCGCAGGTTCACCAGCGTGACGTTGGGTCGATTGTAGGTAGCGTAGTAGCCGGTATCGAGGCACGGCCGCTTGGAGCCGAAGGGATGATCGCGCGGCGTCAGCGCCTCGGCCGTTTCGGGGTCATTGACGGCAGCGCGGATCTTTTCGCGCAGCATGTCGGACAACAGGGTGTTGCCGTCGACGTCGACAGCCTGGTCGGCCCAGAGTTGGCTGAGCATGACCACCAGATCGCCGGCAGCCCAGGCCTTCTCGAAGCGCTCGTGGCGTTCGGCTTCGCTCAGCTGCCAGCTGTGGTCGGTGGCCGGCGGCAGCGGCACGCCCGCCATCGACCAGCGCGCGGCCTCACGGAAGGCGGGGGTATCCTTGTCGCGCATCTCGATGCGATCGGCGGGCGACGGGCCGTTGTGCGCCGGCAGTGCGAAGTTCGGCGTGCGCTGGAAGATGGTGAGGTGAGCGGCCTGCTGGGCGATCAGCGGGATCGACTGGATCGCCGATGAACCGGTGCCGATCACCGCCACGCGCTTGCCGCTGAAGTCCACCGCTTCATGCGGCCAGCGGCCGGTGAAGTAGACGGCGCCCTTGTAGTCGTTGTAGCCCTCGATCTCCGGCGGCTTGGGCAGCGACAGACAGCCGCTGGCCATGACGTAGAAGCGGCAGGACACCGGCGCGCCGGCGCTGGTGTCGAGCCGCCAGCGCTGCGTGGCGTCGTCCCAGGTGGCGCTGTTGACCCGGGTGCCGAAGCGGATGTCGCGGCGCAGGTCGTAGCGGTCGGCGACGAAGCCGAGATAGCGCAGGATCTCGGGCTGGGTGGCGTATTTCTCCGACCACGTCCACGCCTTCTCTAACTCGGGATCCCAGGTGTAGCTGTAGTCGGTGGTCTGGATGTCGCAGCGCGCACCGGGATAGCGGTTCCAGTACCATGTGCCGCCGACATCGTTGCCGGTCTCGAGGCCCACGGCCGAGAAACCTGCCTTGCGCAGGCGATGCAGCAGATAGAGGCCGGCGAAACCGGCGCCCACGACTGCGACATCCACTTGCTGTGCACCATTGGCGACTGCTGCGTTTGCCATCGCTTCCTCCCTCTTGCGGACGCTGATTTTCAGCCTGAAGCCTGACTCAAACCGTGCGGTGTCGCATTGGAAAAACAGGAAGGAAAAAACGAATGGGTTCCGCGGGGAACCGATCCGATTGCCACCTCACGGTAACGTGACGCACTCGTCTAGGGTCTACTCGGAATCACGCGTCCCTGATACAGCTGTGATCCCGAGCGCAGCGAGGGATCTTCTGCAAGTGATGCACGGATGCGCCTGCATCTCCCTCGCTATGCTCGGGATGACGGTCCCGAGTCACACTCGAGCGATAGCGGGTACTACGATGCTGCGCTCGCGACGGGGGCAGCGCCCGAGAACGTAACGCCCTCATAGTCATTGCCCGCGACTCTGTTGATGCGCCTGACGTACTTGGGGGCACCGCCGTTGTAGATCATGGGGCGGAAGCGGCCCTCTTCGTGGCCGGCGACGTTGGAGTTGTAGCCGGTGAACCAGGACTTGGCGCGACGCATCAGCATCATGGCGTACATGTCGTTCACATGCCGGGTCCACTGATCCTCGGCCTCCTGCGTGGCCTCGGCGCGCACATAACCGTTTGCCCGGATGTGCTTCAGCAAGGCAGTGCACCAGTCGACGCCGGTTTCGATGCCGCGCGGGTAGTTGGTCGAGGCCGAGCCGCTTTGCGGGCCGTTGGGCATGATCAGGTTCGGGAAGCCGTGGATGAAGATCCCGAGATAGGTTGACGGGCCATCCTTCCACTTCTCACGCAAGGTCTGGCCGCCGATGCCGCGGATGTCGATGCGGTCATAGGCACCCGTGATGGCGTCGAAACCGGTGGCGTAGATGATGATGTCGACATCGTAGTCGCGTTCGCTGGTGCGCAGCCCGGTCTCCGTCACGCGCACCAGCGGCGTCTCGCTGATGTCCACCAGTTCGACGTTGTCGCGGTTGTAGGCCTCGAAGTAGTTGGTCTCCATCGGCACGCGCTGCACGCCGAAGCCGTGATCCTTCGGGATCAGCTTCTCGGCGACCTTGGGATCCTTCACGCGCTGGCGGATGCGGTCGGCAATGTATTCGGAGAACTCGGCGTTGGCCTTCTCGTCCATGAAGATTTCACGGAAGTTCGCCAGCCAGATCGCAAAACCCGGCGTGCGGTAGAGGCGGTCCCATAGCGCCACGCGCTCCTCGCGCGGAACCTCGTAGAAGCCGCGCCGGTCGGGTTCGTGCACGAAGCCGCCGGGCGTACGCGCGCAGGTCGCGAAGATCTCGTCATAGTCGGCACGGATGGCGGCCATCTCCTTTTCAGAGATGGGCCCGTTGTTGAGCGGCGCGCTCCAGTTGGGGCGGCGTTGGAATACCGTCAGGTGGCCGACCTTGTCGGCGATCTCCCCGATGACCTGGATGCCGGTGGCGCCGGTGCCGATGATGGCCACCTTCTTGTCCGACAGATCCAGCTTCTCGTGCGGCCAGTGGAAGGTGTGGAACGAGCGGCCCTTGAAGCTCTCCATGCCTTCCAGCCGTGGCAGGGTCGGAATCGACAGCAGGCCCAGCCCCATGACGAGAAAGCGGCAGGTCAGCGTGCGGCCGTCGTTGATCTGCAGCCGCCAGATGTTCTCGGCTTCGTCGAAGTGGGCAGCTTCGACGCGGCAGTTGAACTGCATGTGCCGGCGCAGGTCGAACTTGTCGGCAACGTGGTTCAGGTAGCGCAGGTTCTCAGGCTGGGCGGAGAAGTGCTCCTTCCAGTGCCACTCATCGAGCAGCTCCTTGGAGAAGGAGTAGCCGTAGGTATAGCTCTCCGAATCGAAGCGGGCACCGGGGTAGCGGTTGGAGTACCAGGTGCCGCCCAGGCCGGACGCCGCCTCGATCACCGTAGCATTCATGCCAAGATCGACCAGACGCTTGATCTGATAGATCCCGGCGACGCCGGCGCCGATGACGATCACTTCATAGTGCGAGCCGGTCTTCGCCACCATGCTCAGCTCCCCGTTGCATCTCTATATGAACAACCATTCATATCGCGCGATGGTAGCGCCTGCAACGGCCGCTGTCATCCCGCGCGATGCACGGAATGACAGCGGATTTCGTACCAAGAAATCAAGATGATGATGCCGCGATCACGCTGGCTGAGGCTGGGCCGGGTGGCGCGACGGTATTGGCGGGAAGACCAGCGCGATGGCCGCAGCGCCGATGCCGATGCCGAGCGAGCCGATATACAGGAAGCCGTAGCCGCCGGTGACGTCGAAGATCCAGCCGCCGACCGCCGGCCCCAGCGCCATGCCGAGCGCCGAGACCATCGTGGCGGCGCCGAAGACGGTGCCCATGATGCGCATCGGGAAGTATTCGCGGGCGATCACGGCATAGAGCGGCATCACGCCGCCGTAGGCGAGGCCGAAGATGGCGGCCACGGCGTAGAACTCGCCGAGCTGGCGCGTGAAGTAGTACGCCCCCGCCATGATGGCCTGGATCATCAGGCCGACCACCAGTGCCTGACGGGCGCCGAACTTGTCGCCGGCGACGCCGAACAGCAGGCGACCCCCAAGTCCCGCCAGACCCTCGACGCTGTAGATCGTGACCGCGGCCATGGTCGACAGGCCGCAGGCCATCGCATAGCTCACCGTGTGGAAGATCGGGCCGGAGTGGGCCGCGCAGCAGCAGAAGAAGGTTGCCGCCAGTACAACGAACTGCGGCGAGCGCAGCGCCTGCCCGACGGTCATGCCGGGTTCTCCCGGGGCGACCGCACCGGGAGCGGGGGCGGCATTGGCGGGCGCGGTCGGTGCCGAGCGCACCAGAAACGCAGTGGGGATCATCAGCACCCACGCCAGCACGGCGATGGTGATCTGTGCCGTGCGCCAATCGTAGGATGAGATCAGCCAGGCCGCGAAGGGCGAGATCGTGAGTGGTGCGACGCCCATGCCGGCCGAGACGAGCGAGACCGCAAGGCTGCGGTGCTTCTCGAACCAGCCGGTGACGGTAGCGATCGTCGGGGCGAACACGGCGCCGGCGGCGACGCCGACCACGATGCCGTACGCAAGCTGGAACTCGAGCAGACTGCTGGCGCGACTGGCCAGCGCCACACCCAGGCCGAGCAATACCGCGCCGGCGAGCACCACGATGCGTGGGCCGTAGCGGTCCATCACCGCGCCCCAGCCGAAAGCGGCGACGCCCATCGCGAGAAAGTCGAGCGTCATCGCCGTGGATATGCCGGTCCGTGACCAACCTGTCGCGTCCGAGATCGGTTGCAGGAAAACCGCCAGCGAGAACACCGTGCCGATGGCGACGCAGCCCATCAAGGCGCCTGCCGCTACGACGACCCAGCCGTAATAGACCTTCATTTGGCCCTCACCACTTTCATGCGCATCGTCCCAAGGACGAACGGGCCGCCGGATAGGCGACCCGTTCTCACATGAAATTTTCTACTGCGCGCGGGCGTCAGGTGTTCGCGCCGCGTTCCCGGCGGGAGGTTGCTCCGGGCACTACGACCTCGATGGTGACCAGCTGTAGACCTTCTGCACCGTGCCGCCCATCAGCGCGGCGCGTTCGCTCTCGGACAGGCGGTCCGTGACACGGAACGCGTCGACCCCTTGCTTGTAGGTCAGCAGTGCGACGGCCCGGGTCCAGTCCGTGCCCCACAGGCAGCGATCAAAACCGTAGGCATCGAAGATGCGGCCCAGCGGATCCCACAGGTCCTTGTAGGGAAAGGGTTCATGCGAGAGGGTGCAGGCACCGGTGATCTTCACCACGACATTGTCGTGGGCGGCGAGCGCCAGCAGCGTCGGCAACTCGGCGAACGGATCGGCCGGCACCGGCGGCTCGAACGGCTGGTTCAGCCCGAGATGGTCGATCACCAGCCGGGTGTTGGGGTTGTGCGCCGCCATCCGGGCAACCTGTTCCAGTCGCCCGCGACAGAGAAGATTGACCGGCAACCCATGTTGCGCTGCGGCAGACAGCACGCGGTTGATGCCGGGATCGGCGGCGTCGGTCGACACATCCGGTGTCATCATGATGCGGATCGCGACCCGGCCCGGGGTGGCGGCCCAATCGGCGATCGTATCGGCCACGCCAGGATCGTTCGGATCGACCGGTTTCACCAGACCGAAGCGCCCGGGGTGCGCGGCATGGACCGCGAGCGCATAGCTGGCGTCGAAGCGGTACATGGTCCACACCGAGACCAGAATGGCACCGTCGACGCCCACGGCATCCATGGCGGCAACCAGTTGATCGCCCGTGACCTCCGGCGGTCCGTGCAGTACGGCAGCCCACGGGCGTCCCGGATGATCGCGTTCGTAGGCATGCACCTGTGCATCGATGATCGGCATGGTTTCCCGCTTTCGACGTGCTGAGCGTCGTTCGATAGGGCTTCTGCGACAGCATAGTCTTACCGCGAACAGGATCGGCTTCAACACCGAGGCAGCCCTGCGCGCCGTGCAACCGCCGTGGGTCTTCAGGTCAGGCCGGTGTCTGCTAGACTGTCACCGGGAAATGCTCACCGCATGCGACGGGATGGACAACCATGAGCCTCGACAATCCCGACAACAAATGGATCGGCAAACGTACCGTGCGACCTGACGGTGCGGACAAGGTGACAGGCCGTGCCGCCTACGCCGCCGACACCACCATGCCCGGCATGATCTGGGGCAAGGTCCTGCGCAGCCCGCATCCGCATGCGCGCATCAAGTCGATCGACACGACCAAGGCCGCTGCATTGCCGGGTGTCAAGGCTGTCATCACCAGCAAGGACATCGTCGATTTCCCGATCGACAAGGGTGCCGTGATGGTGGGGATCCAGGACATGCGGTGGATGTGCCGCAACGTGATGGCGCGCGACAAGGCTTTGTTCGCCGGCCATCCCGTGGCGGCCGTCGCCGCAACGACGCAGCAGATCGCGGCGCAGGCGCTGAAACTGATCGAGGTCGACTACGAAGTGCTGCCTTGGGTCATCGATGTCGAGGCGGCGATGAAGCCCGACGCGCCGATCCTGCACGGCCATATCCAGTCTGATGGCAAGCCATCCAACATCGCCGGCAAGATCGAGCACAAGCTTGGCGATATCGAGGCCGGTTTCGCTGCGGCCGACGTGATCGTCGAGCGCAGCTTCAAGACCGAGCCCGTACATCAAGGCTATATCGAGCCCCACGCTTGCCTTGTCAGTGTCGCGCCCGATGGCAAGGCCACGATCTGGAGCTCGAGCCAGGGCCAGTTCATGGTCCGCGCCATGTGTGCTTATCTGACCGGTACCCCGCAGAGTGACATTCGCGCCATTCCGGCGGAGATCGGCGGTGGCTTCGGCGGCAAGACCATCGTCTACCTGGAGCCGTTGGCGCTGCTGCTGGCGCGCAAGTCGGGCCGCCCGGTCAAGATGGTCATGACGCGCGAGGAGGTCTTTCGCGCTTCGGGGCCGACGTCGGGCTCGGCCAGCACAGTCAAGATCGGCGCGACCCGGGATGGCAAGATCGTTGCAGCCAAGGGTACCTACTACTTGCAGGCTGGCGCTTTCCCGGGCTCGCCGATCCGCGGTGCGGTCGGCTGCGCCTTCTCGCCCTACGACATCGCAAACGTTCATTCGCTGGGTTTCGATGTCGTTTCCAACCGGTCGAAGGTGGCCGCCTATCGTGCGCCGGGCGCACCGATCGGCGCGTATGCGGTCGAATGCGTGATCGACGAAGTGGCCCAGGCGCTGAAGATGGATCCGCTCGAGCTGCGCCTGAAGAACGCCGCCAAGCAAGGAACCAAGGCGGCCTACGGTCCGGTCTTCCCGGTGATCGGCTATGAGCAGACGTTGAAGGCCGCGCGCGAGCACCCGCACTACACGGCGCCGCTGGGGCCCAACCAGGGACGCGGCGTCGCCAGCGGATTCTGGTTCAACGCCGGCGGCGAATCGAGTGCCCAGGTCAACATCAACGAGGACGGTACCGTCGTCGTGATCACGGGCCATCCGGATATCGGCGGCTCGCGCGCCTCCACCGCCAACATCACGGCGGAACTGCTGGGCATTGATCATGCCAAGGTGCAGGTTCTGATCGGCGACACCAGCTCCATCGGCTTCAGCAATCTCACCGGCGGCAGCCGCGTCACCTATGCATCCGCCATGGTGGTCACCCGGTCCACGGAGCAGGTCATCTCCACGCTACGCGAGCGGGCGGCGAAGATCTGGAAGATCGATCCCGATGCGGTCACCTGGGAGAACGGCGAGGCACGGCCTGCGGGTGACAACGCCGGCAAGTTCGAGCCGCTATCGCTGTCGCAACTCGCCGCCCGGGCCAGCGAAACCGGCGGTCCGATCGGCGCCGGCGTATCGTTGAACACAACCGGTGCCGAAGGCGGCTTTGCGACGCAGATCTGCGACGTCGAAGTCGATCCGGCGACAGGCAAAGTCTCGGTGACGCGCTTCACCTGTTTCCAGGACGTTGGCCGGGCGATCCACCCGGACTACGTCGAGGGTCAGATGCAGGGCGGCGCGGCGCAGGGTATCGGCTGGGCACTCAACGAGGAGTACATCTACGACAAGAACGGCCGGGTCGATAATCCGAGCTTCCTCGACTACCGCATGCCCGTCGCCTCCGACCTGCCGATGCTCGATACGGTCATCATCGAGGTCCCCAATCCGAAGCATCCGCAGGGTGTGCGCGGCGTCGGCGAGGTACCGTTGGTGCCATCGCTGGCGGCAGTCGCCAACGCCCTCCACGGCGCCCTTGGTCATCGCTTCGACAGCCTGCCCATGTCGCCACCGAAGGTGCTTGCGGCGCTGGAGCCGGCGTAGGCCTGATTTTCGGACCGCGGGCGTCCACACCCGCATTCGCTCGCAGCGAAGCGAAGAGCGAAAACCCGTCGGCGCTGACGCGCCGAAATGCGGGCGTGGACGCCCGCGGTCCGAAAAAGATGACGTCAATCCATCACTGCGGCGTGGCTTGGCCCGGCGGCTGCTTGACGTGGTGGGCGCATCAGGGCGAGCAGGGGAATCACCACGAGGCAGACCAGCATCATCAGCTTGAAGTCGTTGATGTAGGCGATGATGGATGCCTGCTGGTTGATGGCGGCATCGAGTGCCATCCGGCCCGGCGTCGTGTGCAGGTTCCAGAAGCCGCCGCCCGCGCCCGCCTGCAGCAGCCGGTTGAAAGGGCTGATGTCGCCGGCCAACTGGCTGTGCACGACCTGGATGCTCTCCTCGCGCACCAGCGTGGTGAGCGAGATGCCGATGGCGGCGCCGACATTGCGCACGAGGCTCCACAGCGCGGTGCCGTCGGTGCGCAACGCGCCGGCCAGGGTCGAGAACGCGACCAGTTGCAGCGGGATGAAGATCAGGCCCAGCCCGAAGCCCTGCACGACGGTCGAGATCACCATCGTGCGCTGCGAGACGTCCGGGGTCCAGCCGGTCATCTGCCACATGGTGGCGCCCACGGTCAGCAGGCCCGCCAGCATTACCAGGCGCGGATCGATGCGGTTGGACAGACGTCCCGCCAGCATCATCGCCGCCATGGTGCCGAGGCCGCGCGGCGCCATCAGCAGGCCGGCCGTGAAGACGGGGTAACCGGCCAGCGTCTGCAGATAAGGTGCCAGCAGTGCGGCGCTGGCGAGCAGGATCATGCCGACCGCGAACATGACGACCATGGCCATCATCAGGTTGCGGTCACGGAACAGGCGCGGCGGGATGAAAGGCTTCTTGGCGGTCAGCATGTGCACGACGAACCAGTAGAAACCCAGGCCGGCAAGAATGGTCTCGATGACGATTTCGCTCGAGCCGAACCAGTCCTTCTGCTGACCGCGGTCGAGCATGAGCTGCAAGGCGCCGAGGCCCAGACTGAGCGCACCGAAGCCGATCCAGTCGAACTTCAACGGCTGGCGGTCCGTCTCCGGCAGGAAGATCAGCAGGCCAGCGATGGCGGCCACGCCGAACGGCAGGTTGACGTAGAAGACCCAGCGCCAGTCGTAGATGTCGGTCAGATAGCCGCCCAGCGTCGGCCCCAGGATGGGCCCGATCATCACGCCCATGCCCCACAGCGCCATGGCCGAGCCGCGCTTTTCCGGCGGATAGATGTCGAGCAGCGTGGTCTGGGACAGCGGCACCAGCACGGCGCCGAACAATCCCTGCAGGAGGCGGAACAGCACCATCTCGACCAGCGACGTGGCGAGCCCGCACAGCATCGACGCGATGGTGAAGCCGGCAAGGCCAACGATGAACAGGCGCTTGCGGCCCAGGCGGGTGGCGAGCCAGCCGACAGGCGCGGTCGCGATCGCCGACGCGACGATATAGGAGGTCAGCACCCAGGTGATCTGATCGGCCGTCGCCGCCAGACTGCCCTGCATGTAGGGCAGCGCGACGTTGGCGATGGTGCTGTCCAGCGCCTGCATCAGGGTGGCAGCCATCGTGCAGGCCGTGATGATCGCCCGTCCCCGCAGAGCGGTGGGAGAAGGGGTTGCCGTGGTGCTCATGGGCTCTTCTCTTCACCTCTCCCGCAAGCGGGAGAGGTCGGCGTGAAGCGCCGGGTGAGGGCTTCACGCACAATGCTTCGTCTGTAGTCCCTCACCTTCCCATCGCTGCGCGATGGGCCCCTTCCTCTCCCGCTTGCGGGAGAGGAAAAATTCACAAGATATCCGACAGCTGGCGGCGATGGCCGGTATCGACGTCGACGATGACGCTCATGCCGGCGCGCAGCGGCGGATCGCCGGCTTTGCGGTCGACGACAATGCGCAAGGGGATGCGCTGCACGACCTTGACCCAGTTGCCGCTGGCGTTCTGCGCCGGCAGCACCGAGAACTCGGCACCGCTGGCAGGACTCACCACATCGACAGTGCCGACCCAGACCCGGCCCGGATAGGTATCGATCGCGACCGTGACCCGATCGCCGGGTTTCACCCAGGTGAGATCGGTCTCCTTCATGTTGGCTTCGACCCAGACCTGATCGGTCGATACCAGCGCCATGGCGGCGGTGTCGGCGGCCATGTACATGCCGGGCTGCAGCGTATCGACCTTGCTGACGATGCCGTCGAACGGCGCCCGCACGGTACTGTGGTCGAGCTGCCGCTGCGCTTCGTCGACCTGCGCCCTGGCCTGTTGATACTGTGGATGGTCGGTCACGGCGATGTCGGGATTGCCGCCCAGCTTGGCGATCTGGGTCTGTGCCTGCTGGCGCAGCGAGGCCAGGGTCTGGCGCGCGGCGTCATACTTGAAGCGCGCATCGTCATAGGTCGACTGCGAGATGCTGCCACCCGTGACCAACGCCGCATAGCGACGGAACTGGGCCTCGGCCTGATCGACCTGCGCCTGCTGGGCCTCGGCGTCCCGCAGCATGCGTCGATAATCCTGCTTCATGGCCTCGATCGACAGCGCGGTCTGCGCCAACTGTGCTTTGGCGCCCGCCAGGGCGATGTCGTACTGCCGCGGATCGAGACGGAAGAGCACGTCGCCCTTGCGCACCACCTGGCCTTCGCGGACATCGATGCCGGCGACAATGCCGGATACGTCCGTCGACACCATCAGCTTGGCGGCACGGACGTAGGCATCGTCGGTCGACACGTATCGGCCACCGGTCAGCCACATGTAGCCGGCGACCAGCAGCACCGCGACGAGACCGCCCACCATCAGGACCGGCCGCAAGACGCGGCGCGATGTCCACCAGGGTGGCGATCCCGATGTCGTGGGTTGCTCGGTCGTAGCGGCCTTGTCTTCTTCGTGTGCCGGCGGGGACGTCGGCGCCTTGTCTTCCTCGCGCTCCTTCAGGGCGCGCAGGGCGGCGGTTGATGTGCTCATGGCAGTACCTTTCAGGCAGCCTGGTCCGCGGCGTTGCCGGTCGTGAGGGTCGTTTTCATCCGCAGCAGGCCGTCGACGATGGTGTCGATCAGTTCGGGCGGCATGCCCTGCGTGATGAAGGCGTTCAGTTCGGCGCGGTATTCGTGGGCCTCTTCGACGATCGGCTGTGCCGCCGGCAGCAAATGCAGCCGCCAGATCCGCCTATCCTTGGCATCCGGGCGGCGCTCGACCAGGCCGCGCTTTTGCAGGCGGTCGACCAGGCGGGCGACGGTGATCGGCTCGACCTCGAGGAGGGCGGCCAGCTCGTTCTGGGACAGACCCGGTTGTAGCTCCACGCGTACCAGCACCACCCACTGAGCCCGGGTCATGCCGTGCGATCGGGCACGCCGATCCGCGTGCACACGCAGGAGGCGGCCGACGTCATGGATGAGGACGAGAACGTCCCGATCAAACGATTTTGGCATCGTGACTTACCATAGATGACGCTAACATAAGCAGCGTTATTAAATTGACAAGGGACCGCGGCACTCAAGTCTGCATGGCGGTGGTGCAATTAAGAGGTGGTGCGCCGGACGAGCTTACCGAGCGGACGGTCGTGGCTCGCCCAGAAAGGGCATTGCGGGCACACGGTGCCGTCGGGGTAGTCGATGCCTTCCTCGTGCGCGCATCCCAGGATCCCGTCGCCCATGGCGATGGACTGGGCGCCCTGGGCACGAATAAACGTGAGGATCGCGCGTTGGATGCCGGCGTCGCGCCGGACATCCTCCCGCTCGGAGGACCAGCGCTGCAGGTCGGCGGTGTCCTCGCCTTCGGCCATGATGATTCCCACGGCCACCTTGGTGGCTCGGCTGTCGTCGGGACCGTAGTAGGCGATGGTCGCGACGGGATAGCCGCTGAAACCGCGACGCGCCTTCTTGATCAGAGCCCTGGCGTATCTGTCGTCGAACGCCATGCCGCCGGTCAGCCGCCGGTGACGCTCATGTGGCGTGGCACCGCCGGCCGCTTGTGGCGGCGGTCGATCACGAAATCGTGCCCCTTGGGCTTGCGGCCGATGGCCTCGTGGATGGCGGCGATCAGCGGTTCATCGCTCTCGCTCTGGCGCAGCGGGGCGCGCAGGTCGGCAGCGTCCTCCTGGCCCAGGCACATGTAGAGCGTGCCGGTGCAGGTCAGCCGCACTCGATTGCACGCTTCGCAGAAATTGTGGGTCAGCGGCGTGATGAAGCCGAGCCGGCCACCGGTCTCCTCGACCCGTACATAGCGCGCCGGGCCGCCGGTGTTGTCGTCGAGGTCGGTCAGCGTCCAGCGTCGCGCCAGATCGATGCGCACCATCGACAAGGGCAGATACTGATCGAGCCGGGTTGCCGTGCCGATCTCGCCCATCGGCATGACCTCGATCAGGGTCATGTCCATGCCGCGCCCGTGGCACCAGCGGATCAGGTCGTCGAACTCGCCGTCATTGACGCCCTTCAGCGCCACGGCGTTGATCTTGATGTGCAGGCCGGCTTGCTGGGCGGCATCGATCCCGCGCATGACCTGCGCCAGGTCGCCCCAGCGGGTGAGGTCGCGGAACTTGCCGGCGTCCAGGGTATCGATCGAGACGTTGATGCGCTTGACGCCCAGCCGCGCCAGCTCGTCGGCGTGCTTGGCGAGCTGGCTGCCGTTGGTGGTGAGCGTCAGCTCCTCCAGCCCGCCGCCGTCGAGGTAGCCGGCAAGTCCCCGGACCAGCGACATCACGTTCTTGCGCACCAGCGGCTCGCCGCCGGTCAGCCGCAGCTTCTTGACGCCCAATCCGATGAAGGCAGCGCAGACGCGCTCCAGCTCTTCCAGGGTCAACAGCTCGGCCTTGGGCAGGAAGGTCATGTCCTCCGCCATGCAGTAGACACAGCGGAAGTCGCAGCGGTCCGTCACCGAGACGCGCAGGTATGAGATGGAACGGCCGAACGGGTCGATCATGTCCGACAATGTAGGTCGGGAATGGCCGGGTTTCGACCCCAAAATGGACGCGGAATTGGACCCCTCAGAAACCCTCCACGCCCCGCGGAGCGGGGAGAAGGGTTCAATCCACGATCATCCGCTCCAGGGTCGCCAGTGCATCGGCTTCGGCCGGCGGCTTGTCCCAGCGGATGCGATGCACGCGTGGGAAGCGCATGGCGACGCCGGATTTGTGGCGGGTCGAACGGTGGACGCTGTCGAAGGCGATCTCCAGAACCAGGCCGGGCGCGACCTCGCGGACCGGGCCGAAGCGGTTGGTGGTGTGGTCACGCACCCATTTGTCGAGCTTCATCAGTTCGGCGTCCGTGAAGCCGAAATAGGCCTTGCCCACCGGCACCAACTCCGGCGCGCCGCCCTCGGTGGGACGCCAGCAGCCGAACGTGTAGTCGGAGTAGAACGAGCTGCGCTTGCCGTGTCCGCGCTGGGCATACATCAACACGCAATCCACGGTGAGCGCCGAGCGTTTCCATTTGAACCACGGGCCTTTGGGGCGGCCGGCGGCATAAGGGCTGTCACGACGCTTGAGCATCAGCCCTTCGATGCCGGCTTCGCGCGTGCCGGCGCGAATGGCGGCAAGCTCGTCCCAGGAGTCGAAAGGCACCAGCGGCGACAGGTCGAGCCGCGGCCGCGGGCGCGCGGCGTACCAGGCCTCGAGGCGGGCGCGACGGTCGTCGAACGGCAGCGCACGCAGGTCCTCACCGTCGATCATCAGGGCGTCGTAGAGGCGGACATGCGCCGGGTGCTCCTGCATGAGCTTGGCGGTGGTCTGCTTGCGATTCAGGCGCTGCTGCAGGTCGTTGAAGGGGGCCACGCGCACACCACCGTCGTCGACGGGATGCGCCACCAGCAACTCGCCATCCAGGACGGCGTTGAAGTCCATGGCCTCGACAATGTCGGGAAACGCCGACGCGGCCTCATCGGCGGCGCGCGAGAACATGCGCCGGTAGCCTGGTCCCGCGACGAGCTGGACCCGGATGCCATCCCACTTCCATTCGGCGCGGTAGGCCTGAGGATCGAGGCCGCCGATGTCGGAGTCTTCCAGCGCGGTAGCGAGCATGACCGGCCGGAAGACCGGCGCGTTGCCCGGGTCCGGTCGTGGTGTGCGGCCCTCGAGCCAGTCGAACAGCGCCTGGTAGGGTGGCTCCAGCGTGTGCCAGACCTCCTCGACCACGTCGATCTCGACCTTGCCGAGGTCGGCGGCAGCCTGTTTGGCCAGCCGCGCCGAGACGCCGACGCGCAGCGCACCGGTCACCAGCTTGAGCAGGGCCCAGCGGCCCGTGGCATCCAGCGCATCGAGCCAGCGCTCGAGCAACTGGGGTGTTTCGCGCTTGCTGGCCTGGCGCAGGGTCTCGACGACCTCCGACAGCGACGGCGGTGGCCGGTTGTGTCCGACGCCGACCTTGTCCGCCGGCTCCCAGATCAGCGCCAGCGTTTCGGCGAGGTCGCCGACATAGTCGTAGCTCAGCATGAACAGCGTCTCGCCCAGGCGCTGGGTGCCGAATTCGCGCAACAGCGCCGGCTTGGCGTTGGGCAACTCCAGCGTGCCGGTGAGTGCCGCCAAGGCATAGCCGCGATCCGGGTCGGGCGCGCTGCGCATGTAGTCGGTCATCAGCCGCAGCTTGCCGTTGCGGGCAGGCTGGAAGGCGAGCGAATCCAGCAGCTCGGCGAAGCGCTGCATCAGCTCTCTTCCTCGTCGCGGCCGGCGAGATGCAGCGCTTCGGCGCCCACGCCCATCGCCTGGACCTGGTGCACCAGCGCATCCTCGCGGCCATGCGTCACCCAGACCATCTTGGGCTGCACGTCCCGCACGGTCTGCAGCAACTCGTCCCAGTCGGCGTGGTCGGAGATCACCAACGGCAGCTCGACGCCCCGCTGGCGCGCCCGGGCGCGCACGCGCATCCAGCCGGATGCGGCCACGGGCAAAGGCTCGGAGAAGCGCCGCGTCCAGCGATCGGCCAGAGCTGACGGCGGGCAGAGCACGATGGCGTTCTTGAACGTCTCGTGCTGGAAGAGATCGTTGCGCCGTATCGGTCCGGCATCATTGACGGCGGCGATATCGCCGAAGTCGATGCCGTGGCGCTGATAGAGTTCGCACATCGACATCAGTCCGCCATGCAGCCAGATGCGGCGGTCGTAGCCGGCGGCGCGCAGCAGGCGGATGATACGCTGGCACTTGCCCAGCGCGTAGACGCCGACGAGATGCGTGCGATCCGGAAACGTCCGCAGCGAGCCCAGCAGCCGCGCGATCTCCTGTTGGTCGGGCGGGTGGCGAAAGACCGGCAACGCGAACGTCGCCTCGGTGACGAAGACATCGCACGGCACCGGCTCGAACGGCGGGCATGTCGGATCTGACCGGCGCTTGAAGTCGCCCGACACGACGATACGCGCGCCGCGCCAGTCGAGGACGACCTGGGCGCTGCCCAGGATGTGGCCGGCTGGCACCAGCCGCACATCGACTTCGCCGATGCGCGTTGTCTCGCCGTAGCGCACGCCCTGCAGGCTGCCGATCGACTCGGCGCCCAGGCGCACCTTGATGATCTCGATCGTCTCCAGCGTCGCCAGCACGGATCCATGGCCTGGCCGCGCGTGATCGCCATGACCATGCGTGACCACCGCCTTCTCGACAGGCCACGCCGGATCGACGAAAAACCCACCCGGCACGCAATACAACCCCTTCGGCGTGGTGGTGAGCCACGACCGCGGATCGTTGGGAGAAGGCGAGGCGTTCATCCGAGATCGCGTCCTGGCTGGTGAAGGGTCGGACCGCGCCGCTCCAGCGGCGCTCTTCTCTTCAATGTAATCTAGGCTGCGCCTAAAATGGCGCAATGAGCGAACCAAAAGGATGGCATTCGCGCGGGTATCTTCCGCACTATGACACACCGCGGCTTGTCCAGACTGTAACCTTCAGGCTTGCAGACAGTTTGCCCGCGCATGTCGCAAAACAGGTTCTGAATGATCCGGAAGGCACGAGCAGATTCGAGATATTACTGGATCGGGGATCGGGGCATTGGTGCGTGTTGGTTGCGCGATCCTGTCGTGGCGGGATTGATGGAGGTCGCGCTGCTCCATTTCGACAGTCAACGTTACCGCTTGCTAGCCTGGTGCATCATGCCAAATCACGTTCATGTCATGGTTGAAACACTCAATGGCCATGGATTGGGTGCGGTCGTTGCTTCATGGAAACAGTACGTGGCCCGGATGGCCAACCGACATCTCAAGCGCAACGGTCCCTTCTGGCATGTAGACTATTTTGATCGCTTCATTCGAGATGAGGGGCATCATCAGACAGCCCTCACCTACATTGAGGAAAACCCGGTGAAGGCCAAGCTGGTCGAAGACAAGGTTGATTGGCGCTGGAGTTCGGCATGGCGTCGACTGGTGACATGAAGAAGGCGCCGCTGGAGCGGCGCGGTCCGACCCGTCACCAGCTGGCGTTTGAGTTTTCTTCGACGCCCTTGCCGGCGCGGTTCGGCGACTGGTTTGTGGCTCGAGGCTGGGTGCCGCGGCCCTATCAGCTGGATATGGTGCGGCTGGCGGCGGAAGGGAAGTCGGCGCTGTTGATTGCGCCGACCGGCGCCGGCAAGACCCTGGCGGGGTTTCTGCCGAGCCTGATCGATCTTGCGGCAACCGGGGAAGCCGTCGAGCGGCTGCATACGCTTTACATCTCCCCCCTGAAGGCGTTGGCGACGGATATCCATCGCAACCTCCAGGCACCGATCGCCGAGATGGGGCTGCAGGTGCGTGTCGAGACCCGTAGCGGGGACACGCCGCAGAATCGCCGCGAGCGCCAGCGCGTGCGGCCGCCCCAGATGCTGCTGACGACACCCGAGTCGCTGGCGCTGCTGTTGTCCTATCCCGATTCGGCGGACTACTTCTCCGGGCTGCGCACTGTCGTCGTCGATGAACTGCACGCCATCGCCACCACAAAGCGCGGCCATCTCCTGGCGCTGGGCTTGGCGCGGCTGGCTGCGATGGCGCCGGCGGCGCGCTTTGTCGGCCTGTCGGCGACAGTCGACGATCCACCGCTCTACGCCGACTGGCTCCGGTTTCGCGATGCGCCCGTCGAGGTCGTGAAGGTCGAGGGCGGCGCGCGGCCGCGCATTTCGATTCTCAATCCCGATGCCCGCATTCCGTGGGGCGGGCACATGGCGCAGCACACGGTGCCCGACATCTACGACGCCATCCGCCAGCACAGGATGACGCTGGTGTTCGTGAACACGCGCGCGCAGGCCGAGCTGACATTCGACGGGCTGTGGCGGCTTAACAGCGAGAACCTGCCGATCGGGCTGCACCATGGCAGCCTGGAGATCGAACAGCGTCGCAAGGTCGAAGCGGCCATGGCCGCCGGCCGGCTGCGCGCCGTGGTGGCGACCAGTTCGCTCGATCTGGGCATCGACTGGGGCGACATCGACCTCGTCATCCAAGTCGGCGCGCCCAAGGGCGTGAGCCGCCTGCTGCAGCGCGTGGGCCGCGCCAACCACCGCCTGGATGAGGCCAGCCAGGCGCTGCTGGCGCCGGGCAACCGTTTCGAAGTGCTCGAATGCATCGCTGCCCAGGAAGCCGTCGCGGCCAAGGAACTCGATGGCGATCCGCCGCGACCGCCGTGTCTGGACGCGCTGACGCAGCACATCCTGGGATGTGCCTGTTCGGCGCCGCTGGACCGTGCCGCACTGTATGACGAGGTGCGCCGGGCGGCGCCTTTTCGCGACCTGGCGCGCCAGGACTACGACGACGCGTTCGACTTCGTGGCGACCGGCGGCTATGCGCTTCAGGCCTACGAAAAATGGCGCCGGCTGTTTCCCCGCAGCGACGGCAAATGGGAGGTGACGCGGCCCGACGTCGTGCGCCAGTACCGCATGAATGTCGGCACCATTGTCGAGCAGCCGTTGATGAAGGTGAAGCTGCGCGGCGGCCCGGTGCTGGGCGAGGTCGAGGAGACCTTCATCCAGGGTCTCATCGCCGGCGACACGTTCATCTTCTCGGGCCAACTGCTGCGCTTCGAGGGCGTGCGCCAACTGCACGCCGAGGTGAGCCGCGTGCGCGATGGCGGAGATCCCAAAATCCCCGCCTATGGCGGCGGCCGCCTGCCGCTCAGTACCTACCTCGCCGGCAGGGTGCGCGACATCATCGCCGACCCTGGCCGCCACGCCGATCTGCCGGAGGATGTACGCAAATGGCTGCGCATCCAGGGCATCCGCTCGACCCTGCCGCGCGCCGATCGGCTGTTGATCGAGGGGTTCCCGCGCGGCCTGAAGCAATTCCTGGTCGCCTACTGCTTCGAAGGCCGCAACGCGCACCAGACCTTGGGCATGCTGCTGACCCGGCGCATGGAACGCTTGGGCCTGAAGCCCATGGGTTTTGTCGCCACCGATTACGTGTTGGGGATCTGGGGTCTGGAGCCGGCGCGGCCGCAGCAGGTCGAGGCCTTGTTCGACGAGGACATGCTGGGTGACGATCTCGAAGCGTGGATGGACGAGTCCTCGATGCTGCGCCGATCATTCCGCAACGTCGCGGTGATCGCCGGCTTGATCGAGCGGCGTTTCCCGGGCCAGGAAAAGTCGCGGCGGCAGGTCACGTTCAGTGCCGACCTGATCTACGATGCGTTGCGCCGCCACGAACCCCATCACATCCTGCTGCGCGCCACCCGCCAGGATGCCGCCTGGCAACTGGCCGATATCCGCCGGCTGGGCGACCTGCTGCGCCGGGCCAAGGGGCGGATCGACTACCGCCGGCTCGATCGCATCTCGCCGCTGGCCGTGCCGGTGCTGCTGGAGATCGGCCGCGAACAGGTGATGGGCCGCGACACGCTCGATGAACTGCTCGACGAAGCAGCCCAGGACCTGATCGCCGAGGCGACGCGGGTGTAGCAATTCCTGCCCGCTGCGCGGGGAGGAACCCAGGGCTCAGTCCGCCGCGGCCGCTGCCTTGCAGTGCGCGGCAACGCGCGCGGCAAGGTCCTCGGCGAGTTCGTCGGGCAGGTCATGGCCCATGCCGGGGATCAGGTCCAGGCGGGCACCGGGGATGAGGGTGGCGACGTCGCGGCCGCAGTCGGCCGGCAGCAGCGGATCCTCGGCACCATGGATGACGAGTGTGGGGACCCTGATGGTCTTGAGCAGATCGACACGATCGCCGCTGGCCATCACCGCGAGATACTGGCGGCCGACACCCTCCGGATAGTAGCGCCGGTCGACGTTCTTCTCGACGAAGGTGCGCAGTCGTCCTTCCTCCGGCGGGTAACCAGGGCTGCCGATGATCTTTCGCAACGACATCGCGTGGCGCACGATCTCGTCGCGATCATTCGTCTGCGGTCGGGTCAGCAGTGCCTTCATCGCCTCCGGCTTACCCGGCGGCAGACCCCGTCGCCCGCTGGTCGACATCACCACGGTCAACGATGTGACCCGCGCCGGGTGCCAACCGGCCATCAGCTGCACGATCATGCCGCCCATCGACAGGCCCAGCACATGGGCCTTGGCGATGCCCAGCGTGTCCATGAGGCCAAGTCCGTCGCGCGCCATGTCCGTCAGCGTATAGGGCGCCGTGATCGGCTTGCCGGTGAAGGCAGCAGCCATTGCGGCGGGGATATCGGCGGGACCCCAGGCGCCGAAGTCGGTCGACAAGCCGACGTCGCGGTTGTCGTACATCACGACACGCAGGCCATGGCCCGCCAATGCCGACACGAACTGTTCATTCCACAGGGTTAGCTGCGCCCCCAGGCCCATCACCAGCAGGATCGTCGGATCGTCCGGGTTGCCGACGGTCTCATAGGCGATGTCGAGTCCATTGGCACGGGCGACAGGCATGAACGGTCTCTCCGAGGGAAGAAGGGGGACGCTGCTGGAACGGAGACCGTAGGAGAGACCTGTAGGGAAAGGGAAGGACTAGTTTGCTGCGTCGGCGACGATCGCGGCGAAACTCCGATTGACCCCGTGGGGGTGGGTGCCTACGATGCAAACGTTTGCAGAAACAAAACACAGTTGCCGGGAGGGACGTGCGATGCGGGTGGGAACGAGACGCGGATTTCTGGTCGCGGCCGCGGCGGGTGCCGTGCTGCCGGCGCCCTATGTGTTGGCCCAATCGAACTTCATGGCGCCGGCACGCATCCGCATGGGATTTGCGCCCTACATCTCGGGCGGACCGTATTTCATCGCCGAGGCACGCGGCTACTTCAAGAAACTCAACATCACGATCGAACCCACTAGCCATGTCGATGGCAGCCTGTCGATGCCGGCGCTGGCCGCTGGCGAACTCGATATCACCGGGGCGACATTGAGCGCCGGTCTGTTCAACCTGATGGCCAAGGGCGCCGGGCTGCGCATGTTCATGGAACGCGGGCGGGAGGCACCGGGCTGGGGCTCGAACTCGATCATGGTCAGCAACGCGTTATGGGAGAAGGGCTTCCGCTCGGTTGATGGCTACCGTCATGCCAAGGGCGAGAAGATCGGCATCTCCTCGCGCGGCAGCGTCGCCCATTACCTGCACGCGCACGGCCTGGCGCGTGCCGGACTCAAGCCCGACGATCTCGAGTGGCAATGGGGCATGTCGCCCAATGTCAGCCTGCCGCTGATGAAACAGGGCCGTATCGGCATCATCAATCTGCCGCTGCCGGGAGCCTATGCCGCGCAGAAGCAGGGTGTCGGCCGGGTCGCGACGTGGAGCGATGAAATCGCGCCGAACTTCGTGCTCGCCTGCTCGGTGGCGAGCGAAAAGTTCCTGACCGCGAACCACAACGCGGCGGTGCGCTTCTGCATGGCGATCATGCAGGGCAACATGGATTTCATGGACGCCGCGAAGACCGGCAATGCCGAGGTTCTCAAGATCATCGCCGATGCGACGGGACTGACCGCGCCGATCATCGACGAGACCCGGCCGCGCTGGACGTTCATGACCATCGACGGCACGCCGAACCTGCCCTCGATCATCGCGCAGCAGAACTACTGGCGCCAGAACACCGATCTTCTGGCGCGTTCCGTACCCGAGGACCAGCTGTTCGACAGCCGCGCCATTGTCGAGGCCAAGCGCCGGATGGCCGAGAAGAACCCGTTCATCTGAAGGCAGAGGATTGGCCCGGGATGCAGTTTGAAGCGATTTCGATCGAGCGATTGTCGCACCGGTTCCTCAGTCGGAACCGACCGCCGACCACGGCGCTCACGGGTGTGTCGTGCGACTTTCCAGCCGGCAAGGTGACATCGATCGTCGGCCCCAGCGGCTGCGGCAAGTCGACGTTGCTGCTGATCCTGCGTGGCCTGATGGAGGCCAGCGAAGGCAAGGTTCAATTCCTCTACCGTGACGGATCGGGCAACCGTCGGGCTGGCGACCCGCCGCGCATGGCCACGGTCTGGCAGTCCTTCAACCTGCTGCCGTGGCGTACCGTGCTGGACAACGTCGCCTTCGGCCTCGAACTCGAAGGCGTATCGGCCGGCGAACGCCATGCGCGTGCCGCCGAGGCGATCAAATCCGTCGAGCTGGCCGGGTTCGAGAAACATTATCCCAGCCAGCTGTCGGGTGGCATGAAGCAGAGGGTCGGCCTGGCGCGCGGCCTCGTGATGTCACCGGACATCCTCTTTCTCGACGAGCCCTTCGGCGCCCTCGATGCGCAGACCCGGCTTTATCTGCAGGAACAGCTGTCGACCGTGGTGGAGCGCAGCGGCAAGACGGTGATCCTGATCACCCACTCGATCGAGGAAGCCATCTTCCTGGGCGACCACGTCGCGGTGATGACGGCGCGTCCCGGTCGCATTGCACGGACGCTGGATGTCGATCTGCCGCGGCCGCGCGGCATCGATACCCAGAACAACAAGCGCTTCGGCGAACTGTTCACCGAGATCTACGGCTTGCTGCGCGACGAAGTGCGCAAGTCGATGCTGAACTGAGGCCATCATGTCCGAGATCAAGCCGTCCGCCGTCGTCGACGGCGATGCGCCGTTGCCGCAGGCGGTACAAAGCGAACGATTGCGCGACCACTACTGGTTCTATGGCCCCGTCGCCATGGCGCTGTTCCTCGTGTTCTGGGAAGTGTCGGTCCAGGTCGCGGAGATTCCGGAACTCTACCTGCCGCGGCCGTCCGTCGTGGTCGTGAGCCTGTTCGATCTCTTCGTGCACAAGAACCTCGCCTACGACCTGGGACTGACGCTGTTTCGCATCTTCGGCGGCTTTTTCCTGGCCGCCATCGTCGGCATCGCGCTTGGCATCCTGATGGGAACCTCGCGGCGCATCTATGCGGTCTGTGACATCTTCGTCGCCGCGATCTACCCGGTGCCGAAGATCTCGCTGGTGCCGTTGCTGGTGATCTGGCTGGGCAGCGGCAATCTCTTCCAGATCGCGCTCAGCGCGCTGGGTTGCGTGTTTCCCATCCTGGTGAACACCATCATCGGCGTGCGCCAGTGCGACGAAGGTCTGATCCTGGCGGCGCGTGATCTCGGCGCGACCCGCATGCAGATCCAGCGCAAGATCGTGCTGCCGGCGGCGGTGCCTGCGATCTTCGGCGGCCTGCGGCTGGCATTGGGCATCTCGATCATCCTGATCGTTGCCGCCGAAATGCAGACCGCCCGCTACGGGCTGGGCGCCCGCCTGCAGCTTGCCGGGCAGGTCCTGGAAACCGGCCAGGTGTTTGCGATCCTGCTGCTGCTGGCGGCGCTCGGTATTCTTCTGACCAAGGGCCAACAGAAGCTCGACGGGCTCGTCAATCGCTGGCGCACGACCTGAGTGATACTTCCTCCCCAGCTTTGCTGGGGAGGTGCCCCGAAGGGGCGGAGGGGAACCGACGTGGTTTATGTAGTTCAGACCACGTTGATTCCCCCTCCGGCCTTCGGCCACCTCCCCCAGCGAAGCTGGGGGGAGGGAATAGTGGAGGAGCAGTGGAAATGAAACGCACCCTGATCGACTGCGGCTGGCTGGTCAGCATGGATGACGCTGTCGGCGATCATCGCGAGGCACGCCTGCTGATCGAGGGCGACCGCATTGTCGCCGCCGGCCGCGGCATCGAAGCGACCGCCGATGAGACGATCGATGCGCGCGACATGATCGTCATGCCCGGGCTGGTCGATGCCCACATCCATACCTGGCAGTCGGGCTTGCGTGCCATCGGGTCGGAGTGGCTGGGGCCCGACTATCACGCCAACATCCACGCCAATCTGGCCACGCGCTACGGTCCGGAGGACAACTACATCGGCAACCTGGTGGGGGCGCTGGGACAGATCGACGGCGGCGTCACCACGATCCTCGACTGGTGCCACAACCTCACGTCGCTGGAGCATGCCGAACGGTCCGTCGACGGGCTGGAGGAGTCCGGCATTCGCGCCGTCTTCGCGCACGGCACGGCCAAGCCGCCAACCAAGCCCGGCAGCCTGCCCTATACCCATATCCCGCATCCGCGCGATCGCATCGAGGCCCTGCGCAAGGGACGCTTCGCGTCAGACGCTCGCCGCGTGACGCTCGCCATGGCAATCCTCGGCCCGCACTGGGGCACGTACGACGTCGCGGAGCACGACCTGCGCCTCGCGCGCGAGCTAGGTCTGCTCTCGACCTCGCATGCGACGAAGAAAATTGCCGATCAGGTTGCACCCGGCGGCTACCAACGCCTGGCGGAGGCCGGCCTGATCGGGCCGGACCACAACATCGTTCATGGCAACTATATCGAGGACGCCGAGCTTCGCGCGGTGGTCGAAGCCGGTGCATCGATCACCGCGACCGTGATGGCCGAAATGCACGGCCATGCGGCCGATCCCGTGACGTTGCGGGTGCGCGCGCTGGGCGGCATGCCGTCCATTGGCGTGGATATCGAGCCGATGGTCAGCGGCGAGATGTTTCGCGAGATGCAGGCGGCGTTGCTGCATGCCCGCTGGGCATCGCAACGCGACAACGCCGCCAGCGGACAGCCGCCGTTCAAGGCCATACCGGTCCGTTCGCGCGAAGCCTTGACATGGGCGACGATCGGCAACGCCCGCGCGGCCGGCCTGGAGCGCCAGATCGGTTCGCTGACGCCGGGCAAGAAGGCCGACATCGTCATGCTGCGCGCCACGGACCTCAACCTGTTCCCGGTGCATGATCCGCTGCTCAGCATTGTCGAGCAGGCACACGCCGGCAATGTCGATACGGTCATCATCGACGGTATCGTGCGCAAGCGCGCCGGCAAGCTGCTGGTCGACCCTGCCACGCTGCGGCAACGCCAGGCGCAACTGGCCCAGTCGGTGGCGCGGGTCATGCACGAAGGCGCTTTCACCCTCAGGGCGGCATGAGACCATGGCCCGGACATTGATCACCTGCGGCTGGATCGTCTCGATGGATCCGGCGCTGGGCGACCTGCAGAACGCCGATATCCTGATCGAGGACGACCGCATCGTCGCCGTCGGCCGTCAGCTCGGCGCCAAGGCTCACACGGTCATCGACGGCCGCGACATGATCGCGATGCCAGGCCTGGTGAATGCCCATCTGCACACATGGCAGACCGGGATGCGGTCGATCGGTTCCGAATGGCGCAGCGGCGAGTACTTCAAGTATATCCACGGCGACATGGCGACCCGCTTCGGGCCGCAGGACAACTACCTCGGCAACCTGATCGGCGCGCTCAACCAGATCGACTGCGGCTGTACGACACTGCTCGACTACTGCCACAACATCACCACCACGGAGCAGGCGGAGCGCTCGATCGATGCGCTGGAAGACAGCGGCATCCGCGCCGTCTTCACGCTCGGCGCCGGCAAGCTGTCGCCGGCGCAGGAGGCGCTGGAACCGTTCGAGCGGCGGGTCAATCCGCGCGATCGGGTCGAGCGCATCCGCAAGGGGCGCCTGACCAGCGACGACGCCCGTGTGACCATGGCACTGGCGGTGGCGGGCCCGCACTGGGCCGAAATGGGACCGACCCGCATCAACCTCCGTCTGGCGCGCGACCTGGGGCTGCGGTCATCCTCGCATGCGACCAAGCGGCCGGCGCTGGCGATCGATCCGCGTGGTTACTTCACCCTGCTTGACGAGAAGCTGATCGGCGACGATCACACCATCGTTCACGGCAACTATCTCGGCGATGAGGAGCTGGCGCGGCTGGTCGATGCCGGCGTGATGGCGATATCGACCGTACAGTGCGAACTGCGCGCCTATGCCGCCGATCCGCTGGTCTGGCGGGTGCGCGCGTTGGGTCAAATCCCGGCTTTGGGCGTGGATGTCGAGCCCACCGTTTCGGGCGAGATGTTCCGCGAGATGCATGTCGCTCTGCTGCACGCACAGTCGATCGAGGTGCGGGCACGGGCAGCGAACGCGGCACAGAATATGCCCCCGCTGGTATCGCGGGAAGCGCTGGGTTGGGCCACGATCGGCGGGGCGCGGGCGTTGGGATTGGAGCGGCAGATCGGGTCGCTGACGCCAGGCAAGAAGGCCGACATCGCGTTGCTGCGCGCCAGCGATCTCAACCTGTTCCCCGTCTACGACCCGATCGTCTCGATCGTCGAACAGGCCGGTCCGGGCAATGTCGATACCGTTCTCATCGACGGCGTTGTGCGCAAGCAGGGCGGGCGCCTGCTCTTTCCGGCCGATGTGCTGAGCCAGCGCAAGCGCGAACTGCAGGAGTCGGCGGCGCGGATCATGCGCGAGGCGGGCTACGTCGCCGCCGCGTGACCTCAGAACCGGCCGCGGGCGTGGCTCCACCAGACGCGGGCCGCCGTCAGCGCCGGATTGGGGGTCCGAACGCCGGCGAAGACATCGAAGCGATCGGCCTCGATCAACGCCAGGTGACGCTCGGCCAGGCGCGCCGGCAGCAGTGCCGGCAGCGCGGCCGGTGGCAAGGTCGCTTGAATGCCACGCGCCTCCCGCAGGTGGTATCGGGCGTGGTCGGCGATAGCTTTCAGCACGGCGCGCAGCCCAGGCTCAGGCTGGCCGCTGAAAATGGCCTCGGCGCTGACGCTTTCGGCGGCAAGCTGATCGGCGGGGAGCAGCAGTCGGCGCTGGCGCGCCAGGAAGGGGGTGGCGCGGATGACGCCGGCCAGCGCCCAGGCGATCCCGACATGGCGCGCCGCCACGCGCACAGGGGCATCAGCCACGCCGAGCATGTCCAGCGCCAGTACCGACAACTCACCCGAGGTGGCGTCGGCGTAGTCTTCGAGGGCGGCGAGATCAGGCATCGGATCGTCGTAGAGGTCATGCTCGCGGGCATGGATCAGTCGCTCGAAGCGTTCCCGGGGCGGCCGCACGCGGGCCATGGCCGCGGCCAGCGCACGCACGACCGGATGCGGCCGGGCGTTTCCGGCGTCAGCCGCCTCGATCGCCTCGCGCCACCATTGCAGGCGGATCTCGCCCAGGGTGGGCTCGCTCACCGTTTCGCGCGTGCGAGCGATCTCCAGATTGAACGCCAGCAAGGCCCACAGGTCGCTGCGGGCCGGTTCGGGCGCGAACAGGCTGCACAGGAAACGCTCGCGATCCCCGGCGCGCGCCTGCTCGCTGCAGGCACGCCGCGCGTCGTCGAGCGCATCGGCAGGAGGCGGTGCCGTCATGGTGCTGTCATTCTTGCTGCGGCGCAGTGCTGATATCGTACGAACACTGACGGATATATCCTTGATCGGGAACGAAAATTCTTGTGCAAGGCTATTCACACCGCAGTCGGTGTGCTAGTTTGTCGCGGCTTAGGTGGCGTAACAAACGGGGGAAATCCCATGGCTGCATTCTTCTCATCTCTGCAGCGCACGATCATCGCCGGCATCGTGCTGCTCATCGTCATTGCCATTATTGTCGGCATCCTCTCTGGCCAGATGATCAAGCCGGATCATGCCTGGTTCACGTTCTTCATGCGCTGGCTGCACGTGCTGAGCGGTGTGATGTGGATCGGCCTGCTCTGGTACTTCAACTTCGTGCAGACGCCGTCAATGCCCAAGATTCCCGACGACCAGAAGCCGGCGGTCAGCAAGGTGATCGCGCCGGCGGCATTGTTCTGGTTCCGCTGGGGCGCGGCGGCCACCGTGCTCACCGGGCTGCTGCTGGCGTGGATGAACGGCTACATCGTGCAGGCGCTGACGTTCCAGAAGGGCGCCCATGTCATCGGCATCGGCATGTGGCTGGCGCTGATCATGGCGTTCAACGTCTGGTTCATCATTTGGCCCAACCAGCAGAAGGCGCTGGGCCTGGTCGATGTGCCGGCCGAACAGAAGGCGCCGGCGGCGCGTCTCGCCGGCATGACCTCGCGCATCAATACCATGCTGTCGATCCCCATGCTGTTCTGCATGGTGGCGCAGCAGAATGCCGGGATGTAAGACAGACATCATCCTGTCACGATGCAGCAGAGCGGGGCCCTTCGGGGCCCCGCTTCGATTCGTGTATGCCATGCGCGTTTTGCCGCATGCGCGGCACACGCATTGCAGGGCTGACGTAACAACGGTTTCCTGCCGACCCCATGGAGCCACATGGGAGATGGAGCGTTGATGCCGTGGGATCAACGCCTCATCACTTGCGGATAAAACGGAGTCAGAGATGCCATTTGAGTTGCCACCGTTGCCTTATGCCCAGGATGCGCTTGCGCCGCATGTCTCGGCCGAGACGCTCGACTTTCACCACGGCAAGCATCACAAGGCTTACGTCGACAACCTGAACAGGCTGGTGGCCGATACGCCGATGGCGTCGATGCCGCTGGAGGACGTGATCCAGGCGGCGTCCAAGGACGCGGCGAAGGCCGGCATCTTCAACAACGCTGCCCAGGTGTGGAACCACACGTTCTACTGGAACAGCATGAAGCCCAATGGCGGCGGCAAGCCGAGCGGCGCTATCTCGCGCAAGATCGCCAGCGACCTCGGCGGCTACGACAAGTTTCTCGCGGCTTTCAAGGACGCGGCCACCACGCAGTTCGGCTCCGGCTGGGCCTGGCTGGTGCTCGACGGCGGCAAGCTCTCGGTAATGAAGACCGGCAATGCCGACCTGCCGCTGGTGCACGGCAAGACGGCGCTGCTCACCATCGATGTCTGGGAGCATGCCTACTACGTCGACTATCGTAACGCGCGTCCCAAGTACATCGAGACCTTCATGGAGCATCTCGTGAACTGGGACTTCGTGAACGCCAACCTCGAGAAGGCGGCCTGATCAGACCCGCCGAGACGACGAACGGGGCCTGCGGGCCCCGTTTTTGTTGGTGCTCCTATAACGTCGAAGGTAATTGCTGACCCCGCCGTCGCCGGCTACCAAGGGACATCAAAAAGCGGGATGGAGAGTGTGATGTCCGACAACGCGGCCGACGCGATCAACGAGCGCATGCAGGGCCTGTTCGGCACTGTGCTGGGTCTGAAGGTGATCGAGGCGCGCAAGGACAAGGTGGTGGCCGAGTTCGACTGGCGGCCGGACCTCTGTACGGTGGGCGGTACCTTGCATGGCGGCGCGCTGATGGCGGTGGCCGACCAGGTCGGGGCGACGGCGGCGTTCCTCAATCTGCCGGCCGGTGCCGGCACCACGACGCTGGAGTCGAAGACCAATTTCTTCGCCGGCTGCAAGGCCGGCAAGGTGCGCGCCGAAGCAACGCCCTTGCATGTCGGCGGCCGCACCAGCGTCTGGCAGACCCGCCTCTACGACGAGGCCGGCAAGCTGCTGAGCCAGACGCTGCAGACGCAACTGGTGCTGCTGCCGAAGTAGTGGCGTCAGCGCATGTGCGAGGGCAACCAGATCGAGATGATGGGGAAGGCCGTCAGCACCGCGATGCGCAGGCAATCCATGGTGAAGAACGGCATCACGCCTCGAAAGATCAGGCTCGTGGGCACGTCCGGCAGTACGCTGCGCAGGACGAAGATGTTGACGCCGACCGGTGGGCTGATCATGCCGATCTCGACGACACAGACGATGAGGATCCCGAACCAGACCGCCACCAGCCCGGGCGGTACGCCCAGCGCCTGATCGAAGCCGAGCGACATCACCAACGGGAAGAACACCGGCACCGTCAGGAGGATCATCGACAGCTCCTCCATCGCGGTGCCGAGAATGATGTAGATGATCACGATGGCGAAGAGGACGCCCCAACGGTCGATGCCCAGACCGTTGACGAAGGTCACCAGCGCTTCAGCGAAGCCGGTGAAGTTGATGAAGTCGGAGAACAGGATCGCGCCCATCAGCACGGTGAACATCATCGCGGTGGTAACCGCGCTGTCGAGCAGCACCTGATAGAGCTTGGCCAGTGTCATCCCGCCATGGAGCAGGGAAAAGAGGAATGCGCCGGCGGCGCCGATGCCGGCCGCCTCGGTCGGCGTGAAGATGCCGCCGTAGATGCCGACCATGACCAGCAGGAACAGCGCGATCACGCCGACGACGCCGCGAAACACCAGCGCCAGGGCGAAGACGGCAACCATGCCGACGATGCCGGCTGTGACCGGGTCGAGCAGGTATTGGCCCGGCGCCGAACGCGACCAGTCGATGCCCAGCGAAAGCCAGCTCTCGGGATTGGCCCGATAGATCCGGGTCGCCAGCAACAGCGCGACCGCCAGCGCCAGGAACCAACCCACGCCGCGCAGCGTCGCCAGCCGCTCGCGCCAACCCTTGCGTTCCGCGGGTGGTCCGGCTGCGGGGTCGGTGCGAACGATCCATTGCACGGCGAGCAGGTAGAACAGGATGGCGACGACGCCCGGCAGAATACCCGCCGCGAAGAGATGCCCGATGTTGGTCTGCGTCATGATCCCGTAGATGACCATGATGGTCGACGGAGGGATCAGGATGCCGAGCGTGCCGCCGCTGGCGATCGACGCCACGGCGAGCTTGTCGGCGTAGCCGTACTTCCGCATCGACGGCATCGCCACCTTGGCCATCGTCGCCGCCGTGGCCATCGATGAGCCGCAGACAGAGGAGAAGCCGCCGCAGGCAACGATGGTGGCCATCGCCAGCCCGCCACGCCGGTGACCCAGGAAGGCGTTGGCCGCGGCATAGAGATCTTCCGACAGGCGCGCGCTGGTCACAAAGTTGCCCATCAGGATGAAGAGGGGCAGCACCGTGAGCTCGTAGTTGATGCCGGTCGCGAACGCGACCTTTTCGAGCTGGCCCAGCGCCGGTTCGACGCCGCGCAACATGGCGAAACCGGCAAAGCCCACGATTCCCATGGCGAAGGCGATTGGCACGCGCGCGAACGAGATCACCAGCAGGACGGCAAACGCAATAAGCGTTATCGTCATGTCGCGGACTCGCCTTCGATAGGCTGGCGCGCGCCGCGCAGGTACGCCCAGAACACGGCAAGACAGGCAAGGCAGGCCGCGGCCGAGAGCACGGCAAAGAGCAGGGCAAAGGGCCCATGCGGGATCTTGAGCGTCATCGTGACTTCGTGGTTGCGCGACAGCTCCGCCGCCTGGATGAACATGCGCCAGGCAAGCACACCCAGTGCCACGGCGCTCACCAGATTGACGGTCGCGAGGTGCGGGCGACGCCATCGCTTCGGGATCAGCGGGTCGAAGACGTCGATCGAGACGTGCCCTTCGCGGGCGCAAAGGATGGGCAGGCCTGAAAAGATCAGCACGCCCATCAGGAATTCGGTGACTTCATAGCCGCCGAAGACCGGTTGCCTCAGCAGATAACGGCCCCAGACGTCGACGAAGGTCAGCACCATCATCGCAAACAGCGTCAGCGCGGCCACGATGCCCAGGGTGCGTGACGCCCACCGCTCCACGACGACGTCGAGCGACGTTCCGCGCGCCGGCGCTCCGGGTGAATCGCCCATCCCCAGGCCCTCCCGCGCGTGGCCGCGCGCCTATTTACCGGCCGCGACCTTCGCCACCTCGGCGCGGAAATCGGCGATCACCTGCTTGCCGGGCAGGCCGAGTTTGTCGAGCTGCGCTGCGTAGTCCGCTTCGAGCTTGGCTGTGAGCTTGGTCAGTTCAGCCACCAGCTCCGGCGCGGCGTGCTGGAAGGTGTTCTTGTTCTCCTTGGCCAGCGCCAGGCTCTCGGCATCGGCGCGGTCCCAGCTCTTCTCCCCCATGAAGCGCGCAAACGCTTCACCGCCCATCTTGTCCAGTACCTCCTTCACGTCTGCCGGCAGCTTTTCGTATACTGCTTTGTTGATGCCGAACCAGAACGATGACGAGTAGAGGCCGCCCTTCACGTAGGTGGTGTGGGGGACAAGCTTGGTGATGTTGAAGCTTCTGAGCGACTCGCCCGGGAAGAAGATTCCGTCGGCAATGCCCTGCGAGAGGATCTCGTAGGACTTCGGGGCAGGCTGTGTGATCACGACGCCGCCGAAATGCTCGACGATGGCTTTGGGTACGTCGCCGCCGACGCGGATCTTCTGACCCTTCAGGTCGGCCGGGGTCATGATCGGCTTCTGGGTGTGGTGCATCATGCCCGGCCCATGGGTCATCACGCCGATCAGATGCACGTCTTTGTGGATCGCCAGTTTCTCGTAGTACTTCTTGTGGATGCGCCACAGGGCGACGCCATTGTCCACGGCCGTTTCACCCAGCTGCGGCAGCTCGGCGATCAGGTAGGGCATGAAGCGCTCAGGCTGATAACCGTAGGTAGCAAAGGAGACGTCGATCTGACCTTTGACCACCGCGTCGTAGTGCTGGTTGGGGGCAGCGACCGGCTTGGGCAGCACCCGGAATTTGAGCTTACCGCCAGTGGCTTTTTCGACCTCCTGGAACCACGGCACGAAGCCGTAGGTCACGAGCGTGTGGGACGTTGGAACCCAGGTCGAGAACGTCAGTTCGGTCTGCGCCTGGGCTCCGCCAGCAAGGCCGGCGGCCAGAAAAGCCGTGCCGGCCAGGGCGAGTACGCGTTTCACATCACCCTCCCTTGAACGGTGCGGTTGTTATGTCTGACGCACCGCATTGGCCCAACCTTAGATGACTCGAAAGCGGCGTTCAACGCCGGCTCGACAGCCAGGATCTGCTCGTGCCCAGAATGAACGGCGGCAGAACCTGTGAGACTTGTCGTATGGTGGTGTGGTCGATCACCACCAGGCACCATGACGGGATCAATCTCTGCCACCGCGCGGCACCACTCGAACGAGGCGGTGGGACCTGTCGACGTCATTGTGATCGGATCG
The DNA here is from genome assembly GCF_007859315.1 of Reyranella sp. CPCC 100927. Lineage (GTDB taxonomy): Bacteria > Pseudomonadota > Alphaproteobacteria > Reyranellales > Reyranellaceae > Vineibacter. Next base: position 129,090 of record NZ_VOHA01000002.1, on the reverse strand, counting down.
GGCGCGGCCGGCCTGTCGGCTGCGCTAGCAGCGGCCGTGAATGGCGCCAGCGTCGTCATCCTGGAAAAGAGTGAGCTCATCGGCGGCACCAGCGCCATGTCTGGCGCCGGCACATGGATCCCCAACAACCATCACGCCAGGGACGCCGGTATCGCCGACAGCGCCGAAGCGGCGTTGATCTATCTGTGCGCCACCGCGCCGGACGGCTGGATCGAGAAGGAGCGACCCCTGTGGGAGAGTTTCGTGCATCATGCGCCGGATATGCTGCGGTTCCTTGAGCAGAACTCCCAGCTGCGCTTCGAGCTGGTGCATGAACCGGATCCGATCTGCGAGGCGCCAGGGGGCAAGCCGTTCGGTCGCATGCTATCGCCCGCCATCCTCAGCCGCCGCATCGTGCGGCCCTACGCGCGAAAGATCCGGCGCTCCACGCTGCCCCACCGGTTCACCTACAACGAGGTGAAATCCTATCAGCCGTATCGCCGCCCGATTGCGACGGCGTTGCGCTTCTGGCCCACGTGGCTGCAGCGGGTGCTGGCGGATCGGGTCGGCTGCGGCAGCGCACTGATCGCCGGATTGCTGGAGGCCTGTCTGCGCCGGGGCTGTCGCATTGTCACGGACGCCCGCGTGCATCGTCTGGTCCAGAACCAGGAGACGGGCCGCATCGAAGGGATCGAGTACACAGCCCGCGCCAAGCCTGTCGTGGTGCTTGCCCGGCAGGGAGTCGTCCTGGCGAGCGGCGGCTTTGAATGGGATCCCGAGCGGCTGGCGCGCCATTTCCCGGGCCCGGTCGATCGGCTGGCAAGCCCCCGGACCAACACGGGCGATGGCCAGCGCATGGCCGAGTCGGTCGGCGCCCTGATGGAGCGCATGGACCAGGCCAACATCTATCCCACCGTGCCGACGATCTATCAGGGTCGGCGGCACGGCATGCCGATCATCCTGCAGGCTTCGCCGCATTGCCTGATCGTCGATCGCCACGGCCGCCGGTTCGTCAGCGAATACGACTACAATATCGGCGAAGCGCTGGATCGGCGCGACCCGGCCACCGGGCAGCCGCTGCACCTGCCGGCCTGGATCATCGGCGACCGCCGCTTTCTCCATCACACAGTTCTGCTTCCCTGGCTCGCACGGCTGGAGTCGGGCTTCCTGCGCCGCGCGCGTAGCCTGCCCGCGCTGGCGCAGGCGATCGGCGTCCCATCACAAGCGCTGCTCGACACCGTCGCCCGCTTCAACGGCTTTGCCATGGCCGGCAGGGACGACGACTTCCATCGGGGCGAGAGCGCCTGGGAGCGGTATGTCGCGGGTAAGGCAAGCCCGGCGCTGTCCCCCATTGAGAAAAGCCCGTTCGTCGCCGTGCCGTTCAACCGCTCGATCCTTGGCACCAAGGGCGGTGCGCGCACCAACGCACGCGGTCAGGTGCTACGGCCCGACAACAGCATCATCGGCGGCCTCTACTGCGCCGGCAATGCCATGGCCAACCCGATCGGGACCCGGGCCGTGGGGGCGGGCACAACGATCGGACCCTGCCTGACATGGGGCTACATCTGCGGGCTCAACATCGTGCGGGAGAACACGTGAGAAATGCCGGCACCCAGCCAGCATTGGCGCACAGTGCAGGCTGTTGCCTCGCGTCTCACCAAGGGGTCAGAGGTCCGATTATGAGGGCATGGTGGGCAAAGTCCGTCATTCTCGCCGCGGTGGCGGCGCTGTCGTGCGCACGAACCGCCTCGGCCGACGAACGGCAGTGGATCGGGACCGCCAACGTGGGCAGTGTCGTGCTGGCCTATGGAACGCCCGACTCCGATGACATGGCGATCAGCTTCTCCTGCGATCCGGCCACGAAGGCGCTCACGGTTTCCGTTATCGTCGAACCAGCGGACGCGAAGGATGGCATGCGCGTCGACGTGGTCCTCGCCTCGGAGAGCGGACAGGTCGTGCTGAACGCCACGGGGGAGCGCCTGGCGATGGACGATTCGTTCATGCTGCACGCGACGACGAGACTGGATCCATCGCTGCGGCGGATCCTCACCGAAGGCCGCACGCTCACGATCCGCGTACCGGGCAGCACGGACAGGATTCCCCTGGCCGGCGCCAGGGAGCAGGCGCAGAAACTGATCGATGCCTGCGCCTGATCGGGGCAGTGGTCAGCGGCGCCGGCGCTAGGGCACCAGCACCGCACGGCCCATGATGACGCCCTTGCGCAGGTCCTGAAGGGCGGCATCAGCGTCATCGAGCTTGCGGGTGGTGAGCGGCACCGGCGTCACCTTGCCGGCGCGCACCAGCGCCATCATCTCGGCCATCTCGGCGGGGCTGCCGGTCACCGAGCCGATGAACTGGGCGCCGGTGAAGGCGAACATCGGCAGCGGCGTGGAGAAGGTGCCGCCGAACAGGCCGACGATGATCAGCCGGCCGCCGCGCGCCAACACGCGCTGGCCGAACTGGGCGGTCGACTCGGCGCCGACGAAGTCCAGCGCCGCGCCGACGCCGGTCCCGCCGGTCAGCGCCATCACCTGCTTGCGTGCATCGGCATCGCGCGGGTCGATGGCGGCGCAGGCACCCTGCTGCAGGGCAAGCTCGCGCTTCTTGGGATCGATGTCGGCCACGATGGGATCGCGGCCCAGCACGACGCGCGCGAACTGCACGCCCATGAGGCCAACGCCACCGGCGCCGATCACCAGCACCGGCTTGCCGCCGTCATTGCCCTGTGCCTTCTTCACCGCACCGAAGGCGGTGATGCCGGAGCAGGCATAGAGACAGGCAAGCTCGGTCGGCACGCCAGTGTAGTCGAACAGGTACTTGGCGTGCGGCACCAGCACGTGGTCGGCGTAGCCGCCGTCGGCATTGACGCCCAGCGCCTGCGGCGTCGCGCAGAGATGCTCGATGCCCGTCGTGCAGTACCAGCACTTGCCGCAACCGATCCAGGGATAGACCACCGCCTTTTGGCCGACCGTGGCACCTTTGGTGTCGGGACCCAGCGCCGCCACTTCGCCCACGATCTCGTGGCCCATGGTGCGCGGCGGGTTCATCGTCTTCTGGGTGGAGTATTTGTTGCCGCCACCCATGTCGAAGTAGCCCTCCCACAGATGCACGTCGCTGTGGCAGACGCCGGCGGCGGTGATGCGGACCAGGACCTGGCTGCCGGTGGGTGTCGGCGTCGCTTCCTCGACGCGCTGCAGCGGCTTGCCGAATTCAACGACCTTGTAGCTTTTCATGGGCGCACTTCCTCCACCGGGCTTCGATCGGGGCGAAGTGTAGGAGAGGCGTCGGGCGCTGCGCCACCCTGTTGTTCCGCTCGCATCGCGACGCGGATTTGGGCTCTGCCCGCTGGTCAAAAAATGAGGGCGCCGCGAGCGCTCGCGACGCCCTCCACGACGACCCGGGCTGGTGGGGGGAGATGGACCCGGGCCGTCTTCGCGCGCCGATGCAGCCGGCGCGGTGGGGGCTCCCGGCGCAACCCGCCGGGAGGGATGGTGGTGATGTCCTGCGGCCGACGGGCCGCAGCCTGGGTGGTTACTCGGCGGCCTGCAGGGCCGGGCGGCTCGCCGCCGGGCCGGCGATCGGCACGACGCGCGGCTTCTTCTCCTCCGGCACCTCACGCACGAGGTCGATGTGGAGCAGGCCGTTCTCCAGCGCCGCGCCCGTCACCCGCACGTGGTCGGCGAGCTCGAAGCGGCGGTCGAACGCACGGGTCGCGATACCGCGATGCAGGTAGCTGCCGTTACCGTTGCCGTTGGTGTCGCGGTCGACGATCTTGCCGGAGACGCGCAGCGCGTTCTCCTGCTGGACGACCTCGATATCCTTGTCCGTGAAACCAGCCACGGCCAGCGTAATGCGGTAGCCGCTGTCGCCGGACTTCTCGATGTTGTAGGGCGGATAACCGTTGCCGGCGCTCTCGTTGGACACGGTGTCCAGGAGCTGGAAGACCCGGTCAAAACCGACGGTCGAACGGAACAACGGCGAAAAATCGAAAGCACGCATGGGTTACACCCTCCTGTGAGCGATGCATCTGGTGGCCCCTTGTGGCGGGCCGGGTATCGCCGCCCCTGATGGGCATCGGCGACAGCTATGAGATGGGGTCGCTGCGGGCGGGTTCAAGTGCCCCTATCACTCCGGGAAGAAGCGGGCGATGGTCCAGTCGAAGGCCGGTGTGAAGCCGATGGCAGTGTAGGTGCGGATCGACGACGGGTTGTCCTTCATGGCCGTCAGGCAGGCCCGCTGCACGCCGTCCCGGGCCACATCGCGCAGCGTGGCGGCGACGGCGCATTGCGCGTAGCCGCGGCCGCGCAGTTCGGGCGGCGTGTAGACGGCGCCGATGTTGACCTCGTCGTCGAGGCTGGCCGTGATGGCGCAATAGGACACCGGCTTGTCCTCGACAGTGGCGATCGTATCGCGCCGCTCGTCGTGGACGGCACGGACCCATTGCCGGGCCTTGAGATCGGCCTCGGGTGAGCGAGGGTCGCTGAACACCTCGTCGTTGAACGCAGCGTGCCATTCGCCCAGCAGCGCCAATTCCTCGCCCATCGGCGGGCGGGCGTCGACTTGCCGGGTCTCCAGCGATGGCGGCACGCGCAGCTGCGCCACGGCCAGGTTCATGACGACAGCATCGTGGCGGCTCTGCAGGGAGCGATCGCGCACCAGGCCATGCAGAAGCCCGTGCTCGATTTGATCCGTCGGCCCGCACATCATCGTCGGTTGCCGTGGCGCCGCGGCCGCCAGCATGTCGAGGATCTCGTGGATGTGGGCTGGCGTCTGCAGAAGGCAGACGCCGCTGCTGAGCAGCACCGCCACCGAGGTGACGGTGCCGTCGTCCCTCACCGTGCCGACCCAGGTGCCGTCGTTGCGCTTGCCGTCATCCTCCATGCCGCCCTTGGCCAGGTTGGACCGCAGGAAGACGTGGGTGTCCGGGCGCCTGTTCAAAAACGCCGCCAGCGCCTCGCGATGCTCCTCGCGCAGCACGCGCACGGTGACCTCGGCCATGATGCTCCCCTCCGACTCGCCCCACAGGTATCTATATATACGGCGGAGGGGGCCTGCATCTTCCTTATGCGGCGTTCCTCAGGGTCACCGGCGGATCGGCTTCGGTGGGCGTCATGATGTCGGCCTGGCCGGCCTCGGACGGTCCGCCCATGACCTGGTGCGTGGCGCCCAGGATCAGGTTGGCGAAGATGTTGCCGTGCATCTGCACGTCAAGCGCATCCCGGGTCAGCCGCTCGATGCTGCCGTTGGCCCAGCCCAAGTAGACCTGCATGGCATCGGCCGGTGTCGCGCTGGTCCACATGCTGCATGCGGCTTTCAGTGCGGCGTGGGTGCCTTCGTGGCGGCGGCGAAACCAGGTGTGGTTCATGCGCTCCATGTGATCGAGCAGTCGGTCCTGAAAATCCCAGAAGGCCTCGCTCTGGCGGCGCAGGCCATCGCGCACGTGCTCGCTCTGGCGATCGATGGTCATGGCGTTCCTCGCTGTCTTGGTGTCAGGAAACGCGACTCAACGCGAACCTTAGATCTATTACAGCGCACGTCCACGACAAGAGTTTGACATGCCGCCGCAGCGGCAAGCGGTCACCCTGATGTCAGCCGCTTGCGCATCCGGATCCAGGTCGGCTCGGGATACCCGTCGTGGGCATGGCGCGATACTTCAGCGAAGCCGTGGTGCACGAAAAGACGCTGGTTCTCCGGCAGCGCGATGCGCACCCCCAGCACGATGCCGGCGCAGGCGCGCCGCCGGGCTTCGTCCTCGACGAAGCGGATCAGGGCGCCGGCGATGCCGTGCCCGCGCTGTGCCTGGGGCACGGCGAGGCGGCCGAAATAAAGATCATCAGCCTCCGGCTTGAACAGCACGGTGCCGGCGATTGCGGATGCACGGCCGGTGCCGTCGACGCACAATGCGACGGCACCGCCGCCGGGCGGTGCCAGTTGCGGCGCGATTGTCTCGGCGGTTTCCTTGAGCGCGCTGGGCCCCGGTTTCAATCGGCCCAGGTACGGTGCGAACGCGGCGTTGATCATGCCGGCGATGTCGGCGGCATCGGCGGCCGTCGCGGGGCGGATGATGATGGTCTCAGTCACGGCCGCCACCATCGACATATTGCGTCGTGCCGACGCGGGAAATGGTGACGTGATGGGCGTGGCGGCCGGCGGCCATCGCCAGGCGCCGCGTCTCATGGACCGGCATGTCGCCATCGATCAAGGCTTCGCTCAGTACACGGCCATCGCATCCCGTGGCGGACAGTCCCAGCAGGTGCAGGACCGTGGGCGTTACGTCGATGATGCCAGCCGGGCAAGGCGAGACGAAACCGGTGCGGAACGCCGCGCCGGCGGCCAGCAGCATGTTGTTCATCTCGCGCGGATGCAGGCCGCCATGGTTGCCGCCTGCTGGCGGCAGGTTGCTGTCGTGCAGGCCGCCGCCCGCCCAGCCGCCGTCGCCTGGTGCATCATCGTGCGCCAGGGTGAACACCAGATCGGCAGTCCGCCCACTGCCGAGGCCCAGCAGCCCGCGGTTGTGCGTACCGGCAATGGCACCGGCCGTGGCGTCCGGTCCATCGCTGAACAACGCACCGCACCAGGGTTGCTCGGCGAGCCAGTCGACGACGGCGCGCGACAGTCCGTTGTCGCGGCGGCGAAGGGTCAACGCCGCGGCCGAGCCCGGCACCAGCCCCAGGTCGGCGGGGCCGTCGGCCTGGGTGTCGACTGAAAAGCCGCCCGATGTCATCGCTGTTGCGAGATCGATGCGGTCCCGATTGGTGATATGCCCGTGGTCCGACACCACGAAGATCGCGCGCCGATCGCGATCGGGTGCGCGCTGCCAGGCATCGATGATGCGTCCGAAAGCGGCGTCGACACCGAGCAACGCCGCCACCGTCTCGGGCGATCCGATGCCGCGGTAGTGATAGGTATAGTCAGGATCGGTGAACCACAGGATCGCGACGTCGGGATCCAGCGTCGGCAGAACGTAGTCGAGCAGGATCGTGGTTGCGTGATCGATGCGGGGCGTCTGCGGCGTCGCTGTCGCCGGTGGCGGTCCGAAGCGCCGTTCAATCTCGGCCCAGGCATCGGCAGGCGTGCTGTGCAGTGGCCCGTGCACCGACCAGCGGAACTGGCCCAGCGCCTCGGCGCGGTGATGCACCAGCCAGCCGGACCCGGTCGAGCCTGTCGACACGGCGGCCAGCGTCCGGCCGGCTGCGGCCAAGCGCTCGCCCAGCGACGGCACCTGGATCAGGCCGCCGGTAAAGACGGCGTCGGCAGCCAGCAGGTCCTCGCGCTCCGATGTGCGGATCCAGCGGTCGGGAAAAACGGCGGCGGCATGGAACTGATTGCCGACGACGCCATGTCGGCCGGCCGTGCAGCCGGTGGCCAGTGCCGCGGCATTGACGCGCGTCTCGCTGGGAAAGACGCACCGGCTCTTCGGGAAGCGGCTGTAGGCGGACTGGAAGGCGTGCAGGTGCGGCATCAGCGCCGGAGTCACCATATCCGGCCGCAGCCCGTCGAACACGACAATCAGGCTTCTGGTGTCAGTCACCCGCGCTTCCTCCGCCATACGATGCGCAACTATGGGCGAGGCGACCGGTGCGCTGCAATGATCGCGCCATGAATGTTGTATGACGTCCGGCGGCCGCTATGCTGGCGCAGCATCGGGAGGAAGCCATGGCATTGATCACCTATCTCACCCGCATCCAGTTCGACTTCGGTGCGATCAAGCAGCTCGACGCCGAGCTGCAGCTGCTGGGCATGCGCCGGCCGCTGGTGATCACGGACAAGGGCGTCATCGCCGCCGGCATCTGGGACAAAGTGAAGGCTCAGCTGCCCGGCAACATGCCGGTGACGGTCTATGACGGCACGCCGGAGAACCCGACCGAGGCCGCCATGCGCGATGCGCTGGCGCTCTACAAGGACCAGGGCTGCGACGGCATCATCGCCATCGGTGGTGGCTCGCCGATGGACCTCGCCAAGGCGGTCGGCCTGATGGCGACGCATCCTGGCGACTCGCTGCAGCCCTACGCCATGGTCGAGGGCGGCATGACCAGGATCACGCCCAAAGTGGCGCCCATCGTTGCCATCCCGACCACGTCGGGCACCGGCAGCGAGGTGAGCCGCGGCGGCGTCATCATCATGGACAGCGGCCGCAAGCTCGCCATCGGCAGTCCCAACCTGATCCCGCGGCTGGCGCTGGTCGATCCCGAGCTGACCCTGGGCCTGCCGCCGCATCTCACCGCCGGTACCGGCATGGATGCCATCGCGCATTGCATGGAAACGTTCATGGCGCCCTCCATCAACCCGCCGGCCGAGGCGATCGCGCTGGACGGTCTCGACAAGGCGTGGCGTCACCTCGAGCGCGCGGTGAAGGACGGCGGTGACCGAGAGGCGCGCTGGAACCTGGCGATGGCAGCGATGGAAGGCGCGATGTGCTTCCAGAAGGGGCTGGGTGCCGTGCACGCGCTGTCGCATCCCACCGGCGCGCTGAAAGGCCTGCGCTTGCATCACGGCACGCTCAACGCCGTCTATATGCCGGCGGTGATCCGTTTCAACGCGCCTGTCGTGGGCGACAAGATCGCGCGCATGGCCCAGGTGATCGGTTTGCCCGAGCGCGAGGCAACGGCCGAGGGCCTCGCCGATGCGGTGTCGGCGATGAATGCGCGCATCGGTATTCCGACGGGATTGAAGGCGATGGGCGTGTCGGACAGCGTCTTCTCCGCTGTCGCCGACGGTGCTCTCGGTGATCACTGCCACGCGACGACACCCCGGCAGCCGACCAAGGCGGAATATGTCGGGCTGATGGAAGCGTCCTACGGGGCGTGACATTGCCTTGCGCGAATTGCGCGAAAGCGGAAAGGGCCCGCAGGCGTCCCCGGGGACAAAACGCCCTCTCCCAAACGCGTGACAACAATGACAACAATCACAACAATTCGCCGTTGTGCCGCGCCGCCGCGCCACGGTGGGACGATAGGACGCGTGCGGCACTGCCCTGGACATCGGGCGACTCCAACGACAGCGACCTCGGCATCACCCATCGATGCTGATCGATGAGCGCATATTGGGATCGGCCGACCAGGCAACAAGCGGAACAAAAATAAACATTCGTCCTGGCTAGTACCATCTATCGCTCGAATGTGAGTAGCGATCGTCATCCCGAGCGCAGCGAGGGATCTTCTGCAAGTGACGCACGGGTGCGCCGCATCGAAAGATCCCTCGCTGCGCTCGGGATGACAGCTGATTCCAGGTACTAGGCGTGCTCAGCTGTAGGAATAGACGGCCCGGCCCGTTTCGTCGGATGGCTTGATATAGCGGCGCAGGTTTTCGTCGAGCGCGCGACGGAGCCCGCCGTTATCGCGGATCCGGTCCAATATCCGTGCATTTCCGGCTTCCGCCTTCCGGCATACCTCTGCCTCGTCGGCAACAAGACGGCCGCCCGATTTGACGACCTTGCCGCCGACAAGGACGGTTGCCAGGGTGTCGATGCCGCACTGAAGAAGCAGCGTTGCTTCCGGTTGCGACCGATCCCATCCTGCGGTCGTGATCCCCCGCATGTCATGCAGAAGAATATCCGCCTGCTTGCCGGGCGTGAGTGAGCCGATCATGTGATCCAGGCCCAGTGCCTGGGCGCCGTTCAGGGTCCCCCACGTCAACGCCTGTGCAGCGCTCAATGACACGCCCGATGAGAGTACGCCGGTTTTATCAGCGGTTTGCGCCCAGCGCTGGGCCTGCAGCAGCAGGCGCAACTGGAAGCGAAGATCAGCGCTGTTGTTCGAAATAATATCGATGCCGACGGAGGGGTTGATTCCATGTGTCATGGTCTGGCCGATGACGGGCCAACCCATGTTCATTTGCATTTCCGTTTCGGGCGTTATGGATACATGGCAACCGCAATCCGCAACCTGCCGCCATTCCGCTGCCGTGGCGCTATTCATATGAACCAGCACGGTGTCCGGACCAAGCAATCCCGCGTCGATGGCACGGCCGGCGTCAACGTTCGGGGTGCCTGTGATGGCGTTGCGCGTGCTGTTGGCGTGCCAGAACAGCCTGGCATTCACCGTTCGCGCGCTCTCGAACTGGGCACGCCCCGACTCGATATCCGGCCAAAACCCTGACTCCTCGGGGCATACGCCGAGTGTGACGAGGGCATTGCGGTCGGTGAAGTGATCACGTGCCGTTCGAACGAGATAATCCGCACGAGCCCGGAAGTCAGGGAAGGCGGGATTGGACAGCGGCGGCTGATTGAACCCATAGCACCAGACGATCCGAGCCCCGGAGTCCTTTACACCTCTGATGCTTTCCTCGACGTGGTCGGGCGAGTTGAGGTTGTGGCAGTAGTCCGCCGTGGTCGTGACGCCCGCGTGAAGGGCCTGCAACGCGCCGCTCAGCTGTGCCACGTACATGTCCTCGGGCGAGTAGAGGCGGGCGATGAACATGCGAATGCCCGCCAGATAGTCGCCCAACGACCAGTCCGTCGTGATGCCGCGGATGATGCTTTGCCAGATATGGTGATGTGTATCGACGAAGCCGGGTGATGCGATGTGTCCGGCGGCATCGATGATTTCCGCATCAGCGGCGTCGATCCCGCGGCCGATGGCGGCAATGCGGCCGTCGTCGATCAGTATGTCCGCACCATCGATGTTTCCGACGGCGGGATCGACCGACACCACGAACGCGTTCCGGATGAGTTTTTTCACGGCAGGTCTCCTGTCAACCTAGTGCCGGCTATCGGTGAAAGGTGAGGCGGAACTGTCATCCCGAGCGCAGCGAGGGATCTTTTGATGCAGGCGCACCCGTGCATCACTTGCAGAAGATCCCTCGCTGCGCTCCGGATGACAGCTGTATCCGTGATTCCGAATACTAGTCGTCACCGTGAATGACGGCGCCAAATTGTTGCCAGGACTCGCCATTGAAGCGCTGCAGGCGCACGGACTGGATGGGATAGAAATCGGTTGGGCTGGTGTTCAGCGTGATCCCCGGGAGTACCAGGGGGATCGCGACGTCGCGCATGCTGACGGCCTGCTTCATCAGGTTCGCGCGAGTCAGCAGATCACCACAACGCGTCAGGCAATGGTGCATCGTCGCCGCGCCGGCGTAGGCGTAGACGTTGTAGTACTCCGCCGGATTGGCGTCCGGCAGGTATTTCGCCATCCATGCTTTCCAGGCGATGAAATCGGGTGCGTTCGCCCATTCATTGTCCGTGGGATCCTTGAGGAAGGCGGCCGTGACGATGTCCTTGCTGTTGTCCAGGCCCGCCGGCTTGAGCACGGCAGCGATCGACGCGGAGATGACGGCGAGATACTGGGCCGGCTTCCAGCCGATCTCGGCAGCTTTGCGGATTGCCTGTGCGGCGGCCTTGGGTGTTGCAAGATTCACGAAGACCGTGGCGCCGGCGCTCTTGAGCTGAATGATATGAGTCTCGATCGTGGGATCGGATATTTCGTAGCTTACGGACGCGACCACCATTTTTTCGTTGTTTTTGCCGAGGGCCTTCATGAAGCCGCGCGTGTAGTCTTTCCCCGAGTCGTCGTTCTGCCACAGGATGCCGATCTTGCCGTCTCGGTGATTTGCCAGGATGTGTTTCGCGTAGACGCCGCCTTCGGTCACGTAGTTGGGCTGCCAACCCATGGTCCAGGGATACTGTGCGTGGTCGCCGAATTTCGAATCGCCGGATGCCACAAAAAGCTGGGGTACCTTCTTCCCGTTCAGATACCGGCGGGCGGCGGTGTTGGGCGCCGTGCCCAGCAACATGAAGATCGCAAAGACGCGGTCCTCCTCGACGAGCTTACGCACCATTTCGACCGTCTTCGGCGGCGAGTAGGCGTCGTCGTAGCTGATGAATGTCACCTTGCGGCCGTTGATGCCGCCCTGGTCGTTGACCATGGTCCAATAGGCGGCAACGGCCTTGCCGGTCACGCCATAGGCCGAGGCCGGGCCGCTGTAGGGCATGGTGTTGCCGAGCTTGATTTCCCGATCGCTGACACCCGGGTCGTACCTGCTGTCTGCCCGAAGTATGGTGGGTGTCCAGGCCGCGGCTGCGGTGCCGCCGATAAGAAGATGCCGTCGTTTCAGCTGTCGCATCGCATCCTCCCTCGTTAGCGGTCTGGGTCGATGAGCACGAAGGCCATGCGCGCCGGTTGCGAGGATCGATTGGCCCAGGCGTGCATTGTTCCCCGCTGCACGAGCACATCGCCCGCGTTCATCTCGAGCTCCCCAGTCTCCATGATCGCGATGATCGTTCCCGCCAGCACCAGTGCGTAGTCCACTGTCGGTGTCTCGTGCATGCCGGGATGGGCACTCTTGTCGGAGCCGTGTTGCGCATCCCCATACAGGTCACGGAAAGTCGCTTTGAGAGCTGCGTCCCGTGCCGCGCCGTCCGCCGGCTCTGCGGGGAAATCAATGATCCGAAGCACGGTGCCGCCTTTGGGCGGCAACAACCCCGCGATCTGCGCGGTGGCTTCCGGCGCGTCGACCTGGGAGCCGGGCGTCGTGCACCATATGTTGGTGACTCTGTATCCCGGCCGGTCGGCGACGAGTTTCACGGCGCGCGATGGTCCATCCTCGACGAAGCAAGATCGTCCTTGCGCATCGGTGCCGGTAACCAGTCGGCGAATGGGTTTCGTCAAATCCTGCACCGCTGGCTCCCTCGTCATGCTTGCCGGCAAAGGTAGGTGCATGCGCTTTCGATGTCAAACAGATGTTTGAAACAAGTGTTTTATATAGCGCACCGCACCACCCTTGTTGTGACTGGGCTGGGAGGGGCTACAATGTCGATCTTCGACAGGGGTGAACGTAAAGGTATGACGTCTGTTGCTGCTGCCGGCGATGCTGCGGCTCGTGAGCGAATTGTCGAGACGGCGATCGAACTGTTCGCGGCAAAAGGGATCGACAACGTGTCCGTTCGCGAGCTGACGGGGCACGCCAAAGTCAATGTCGGCGCCATCAACTACTATTTTGGAAGCAAGGCGAAGCTTGCCGAGCTCGTTTTCGAGCAGTTGGCGATTCGAATTTCCAAGCGCCGTATCGACGACCTTGAGCGTGTTTTGCGCGATGCGGCAGGGCGATCAGCCCGACCTGACCTCGCCAGTGTCGTTCGGGCTTTCATTCGCCCGTATGTCGATCCGGCGATGAAGACCGAAGGCGCGTTGCTGGCGCAGCTTATTTTGCAGCACCGCCTTCGACCGACATCGACGACAATGCGCTTGATCAAAAAACATTTCGATCCTCTCGCGCAACGATTTGTCGGCGCCCTGGCGCAGTGCTGTCCCGAAATTCCGCGGCCGGAATTCTACTGGCGCTATACCTTCATGGTGAGCACGGTTGTCCTCACCGTGAGCGATCTTTCACCACGTCATCGGCTTGTTCGTCTCTCCGCCGGAACCGCCGATCCGTCCGATGCTGCAGCAACCGAAGAAGCCCTGGTTCGCTATCTGGTCGGCGCCATGAGCGCGCCGGCACAATCCACGCCGGTGGTGCCCTAGAAGGCGAAGCCTTCGCCTGTTTGGGCCACGGCTCACCGCACCCGTTGCGAGCGTGCGAAAGCCTTGCGCAGGTGCTGCGCCAGTTCGCTGGCGCCGCGATGAGCGCCTGACGACGCCGGCAGGTACAGGTTGATGGCGAAGGGCGGCAGCGCGGGCAGGGCTGAATCGACACCGAGCACGGCGAGATCCGCAGGCACCGTTGAGGCGAGCCATGCGGTCACGGCGAGATCCATGCGCACGGTCGCGATCGTGGCATCGATGTTGCCGTTGTCGAAGACGGTGCGCCATTCCACGCCGTGCTGGCGCAGGGCGGCGAAGATCGCCGGTCGAAAGGCACAGGTGTCGCTGATCACCGACACTGGCAAGGGACGCTTCAGGTAGGTAGAGCCACCCTGGCAGCCGACCCAGACCAGCCGCTCGACGGCCAGGCATTCGCCGCTCGAGGGCCCAGCCGGTTCTTCGAGCACCGCCAGATCGATCGCGCCGGCGGCCAGGGCGGCGGTCAGTTCCGGCGAAGCGGCGCAGACCAGCGTGATGTTCACCTGCGGATGGCTGTGGGCGAACGCCTTCAAGGCGGGCGGCAGATAGGTGCCCACCAGGTCATACGGCACGCCCAACCGGATCTCGCCGGTGATGTCCGATGTGGTCATCGCCGTCCAGATGTCGTCGTTCAGACTTAGCAGCTGCCGGGCCCGACCGAGCAGGCGTTCGCCGTCATTGGTCAGCCTCAGGCCGCGCCGGTCGCGCGTGAACAGGACGCTATCGAACATCTCTTCCAGGCGCCGGATCTGTTGGCTGACCGCGCCTTGCGTGAGGTGCAGCGCATTGGCTGCGGCAGTCATGCTGGTCATGTCTGCAGTCGTCACGAAGGTGCGCAGCAGTCCGGTATCGATATTGCGAGCCATCACGTTCATTAGGATAGCTAATGTCAAATATTATGAAGATTGCCTTTTATAATGCAATGCCGCACGGCAAAGCCGAGCACGATGCTGGAAACCGTTCTCTCGTTGGCACTCTTCGCGTTCGTCGCCACGGCAACCCCCGGCGGGGCGACGACGCTGGCCACGGCATCGGGTGTCCGCTTCGGCTTCCGCCGCAGTGTGCCGTTGCTGGTCGGTATCGCGGCGGGCCTGGCCGCACTCGCCGGTTTGGCCGCTGTCGGCCTGGCGGCGGCGCTGCAGGCGGCGCCTGCGCTTCAATCGATCATGAAGGTGATCGGGACGGTTTATCTGCTCTGGCTGGCCTGGAAGATCGCCAGCAGCGGGCCGCCCCCTGTGGGTTCGCACGACGGTGCCGCGCCGACATCGTTCTGGGGTGGCCTTCTGCTGCTGTGGCTCAACCCGAAAGCGTGGGCGATGGCCCTGGCGGCGGCGACCTCGTTCGCCACCGTGGCATCGGACCCGGTACGGCGGGCCATCGTCCTGGCGCTGACGTTCGGCCTGGCGGCTTCTTTGTCGCTGACCGCATGGTGTCTCGGCGGATCGCTGCTGTCGCGCGTGCTGCGCACGGCGGGACAGTGGCGGGCGGTCAACGTCATATTGAGCCTGTTGCTCGTGGCTTCGATCATCCCGATGTGGATGTCATGAGGCGTCGGTCAGAGTCCGCCGGCGCGGCGGATCGGGTCAGTATCCTGGCGTTTCCGGCATCCGCCCGTCGGCAAATGCCGGCGGCCTCGGCAACGCCCTTGGCGACCCGCTACCGCACCGAAGTCATGCCTGTTCGATGCTGAAGCCCGTGGCCGGTCCGGCCGTTTCCTTGCGTGCCCACCAGATTTCGCTGTCGGCATCATAGTCGTGCTTGGGAAAATCGCGCTTGAGGTGCTTCACCAGGAATTCGCGCGCATCCTCGTATGATTCGAAAGACTTCGGCATTTTGGTCCGCGTCGCGAGCTTGGCGTGAGCATTGAGCGGGCCCGTGAAGATAACAAACATCGATCTATCTCCCCCATGGACCAGTGTGCGCACTTTTTCCGACCACGAGCCTGGCTCGACGGTCATCCATGATGCGCCCCCTGTCGCCGGCCATCATCGGAGACTTGATGTTCCGTCGCATCGTCCGTTTGGAGGAGGCGCTTCAGATTTCGTGATTGCCGAGCGTGATGTGTCCATAGGCCGGCCACCGATCGCGGCACGATGACGATCGACGCTTCCGGAGCGGAAGAGAATTCTAGGCCAACGGTCCGAGCGCCGAAGCAAAGCGGCGGGCGGCGTCGAGGCCGAAGCGGGTCGGGGTCAGCGCGGGCGCGCGGTCATGGACTTCGCCCTGCAAGCCGAGGCGCCACGCGGCGATGCGCTTGCCGTAGCAGACCAGAGTGTCGAGCGCCTGCATGACGAACACGATGCCGGGTAGCATCTCGCGATAGAGGTCTTCGGCGACGCTCTCGTTCTCGGCATCGTCGATCGACTGCATCAGGGCGAAGATGCGGACCTGGCGATCGAAGAAATCCGGTGCTGGGATCATGCCGGCGCAGCCGGCACGCAGATTGTCGAGCAGTTCCAGGCCGCCGCGACCGTTGAACACGGTGATCGCGCCATCGGTCTCTTCGATCAGGCGCCGTATGGTGATCGCCGGGGCCTCGCCCTTGATCAGCGCGACGTTGGGATGGTTGCGATGCAGGGTCTTGATGGTTGCCGGCGTCAGCCCGACACCGAGATACTCGGGCGCATTCTGAATGCCGACCGGGAGCGGGCTGGCGTCGGCCACGGTGCCGAAAAAGCGCATCAAGGTCTGCTCGTCGAGCGGTTCGATGCGGGGCGGCTGCAGGATGGCGCAGGCGGCCCCGGCATCGGCGGCGAACCGGGCGAACGCGATCTGCTCGTCGGACGTGTTGCCGGCAACGGTCACGGCGAAAGGACGCCGTCCGTCAAGGTCCTCGGCCAACCAGGCGACCAAGGTCCGCCGCTCGGCATCGGTGAGCTTGTTGACCTCGGTGGCAAGACCGAGCACGGCCAGGCCGTGCGCGCCCTCGCGGACGCAGGCCTCGACCTGGCGACGCATGGCCGGCCGGTCGAGCGCTCCGTTCACATCGAAGAAGGCATAGAGCATCGGCCAGATGCCGCGGGGCCGGAACGTCATGCGGTCTCTCTTTTTCTCCGTGATCGGCCGGCATCAATCGTAGCCCGGCGGCGGCACGAATGCATAGTGCTCGCGCTCCAGCAGGCGCGCGAAGCGCAGGCAGGTGCGGTCACCGTACTGGGGGCCGATGATCTGGACGCCCACCGGCAATCCCCGCTTCGTCAGGCCGATCGGCGCCACCGTGCCGGGCAGGTAGCAGACGCCGTTGAGGCCGGCCCAGAACAGCTGGTCGGTCGTCGGCACGCGCTTGCCGTTGACCTCGATGGTGCGTTCGTGGCGCTCGCCCTCGTGGTCGTGCGGGAACGCCGCCGAGGCGGCGGCCGGGCACAGCAGCACGTCGTACTCGCGGAAGAATTCAGCCCACCGCAGCCGCAACTGATGGCGCCGTTCGTTGGCGGCCAGCCAGTGGCGATGACTCAGCGTGTTAGCCCGGGTCATCTGGGCATAGTAGCTCTGGTCGTCGGCCGACAGGCGGCTGACCTCGGCCTGGTTGTGTGCGAACATCGCGTCGGTCTGGCGGCCCGAGGTCGCCGAGCGCAGAAGCTGAATGTAGATCCGGTGCAACTCGCCCGTGTCGAGATCCGGCCGGGCGGTGTCGCTGACCTTCACCTTGTGGCGGCCCAGCACATTGGCCAGGTCCTGAAGCTGCGTCTTCACCTCGTCGTCGACGGCAGAGTTCGCATCCTCCAGCATCACCGCGACCCGGAAGTCGCGCAGCTTCTTGTGCGCCGGCTTGGGCAGCTTCAGGTGCCAGCCGGCGCCATCGATGTCGTCCGGCCCCGCCATGGCCTCGAACGCGATCTTCAGGTCGTCGGCACTGCGGGCCATTGGGCCGATCACGGAGATATCGCCTTGCGCGACGCGGCCGGGTAACGCGTGCCCCCGCGGGCTCACAATGCCCCAGGTCGGCTTGTGGCCGTAGACGCCGCAATAATGCGCCGGGTTGCGGATCGACGCGCCGATGTCGCTGCCGGCCTCGATGCCGGTGAGGCCGGCGGCCAGCGCTGCGGCTGAACCGCCCGACGAACCGCCGGGCGAGCGTGTAATGTCCCACGGATTATTGGTGGTGCCGTAGACGGCGTTGTAGCTCTGCCAGTCGGCCAGCATGAGCGGCACGTTGGTCTTGCCGAACAAGGTCACGCCGGCCGCCTTCAGACGCGTCACCGACAGGGCGTCGCGGGCGGCGATATTGGCGCGCAGCGCCGGGTCGCCCCACGTGGTCGGCATGCCGGCGACGTCGTAGCTTTCCTTGATCGTCATCGGCACGCCGTGGAGCGGTCCCCAGACATCGCCCTTGGCGAGGGCCTTGTCGGCCGCCTTGGCGCGCTGGCGGGCACCCGCCACGTCGAGCGCAATGACAGCATTGAGCCGGGGATTATGCCGCTCGATGCGCTTGAGATAGAGGTCCAGTAGTTCAAGGCAGCCGATCTTTTTCGACCGCACGGCGGCGGCAAGCTGCTGGGCGGTGCGGAACGGCAAAGCTGTCATGCGTGGTGTTCTCCTCCGAAGGTGGCACCATAGCGGGGGAAAGATGCGGCTGTCGAACGCCAGCGCCGCTAAAGTGGACCCGGTCATTCGCTGTCGTAGCGGAGATCGCCATGCAGGAGGCCGCCATGCCCGCACGCCATGCTGCTCTTCTCACCATCGTTGCTGCCCTGTCAGCGATCGGGCTTACCATACAGCCGGCGGCACGTGCCGATGACGCGCCGCGCTATGTCGTTGAGCCATTCTGGCCCAAGCCGCTGCCCGCCAACTGGATCCTGGGTCAGGTTTCCGGGATCGCGGTGGATGGCCGGGATCACGTCTGGGTGCTGCACCGGCCGGCGACGCTGGTCGACGACGAGAAGGGCGCCATGCTGACGCCGCCGGCCACCAAGTGCTGCGCACCGGCGCCGGCGGTCCTGGAGTTCGACGGCGAGGGTACGCTGCTGCGGTCCTGGGGCGGACCGGGGCAGGGCTATGAATGGCCCAAGAGCGAGCACGGCATTTTCGTCGACAAGGACGGCAACGTCTGGATCGCGGGCAATGCGCCGGGCGACAGCCAGATCCTGAAATTCACCGGCGACGGCAAGTTTCTACAGCAGATCGGCAAGGCCGGCTCGACCGGCGGCTCCAACAGCACGACGCAGCTGGGGCAGCCGGCACACATGGTGATCGATGAGCCAGCCAGCGAACTCTATGTCGCCGACGGCTACCTCAATCGCCGCATCATCGTCTTCGACAGCCGGACCGGCGCCTACAAGCGGCACTGGGGCGCATACGGCAAGGCACCCAGCGACGCTGGGGCGTCGGCTTACGATCCCAAATCCCCGCCATCAGCGCAGTTCGCCAACCCCGTGCACTGCGTGCGGCTGAGCCATGACGGCCTGGTCTATGTGTGCGACCACGCCAACGATCGCATCCAGGTCTTTCGCAAGGACGGCAGCTACGTGCGCGAATTCCGGGTTGAGCCGCAGACGTTGCAGAACGGCTCGGTGTGGGATCTCGTGTTGTCCAGCGACCCGGCGCAGAAGTTCATCTTCGTCGCCGACGGCGCCAACAACCAGATCGTGACGTTGCTGCGCGACAGCGGCGAGACGCTGTCGGCGTGGGGCCGCGGCGGGCGCATGGCCGGCCAGTTCAAGTGGGTCCACAACATCGCCATCGACAGCAAGGGCAACCTCTACACCGCCGAGGTCGGCTTCGGCCGTCGCGCCCAGAAATTCAAGCGGGTGGAGTAGAGTGCGGTACCCGGCGGTGAGGGCTTTTGGCGCGAGCCCCGGCGTTTGATCGTCCTATCTGAATCGATGTACGATAGCCCGTCGTCCTTTGTTTGGAATCTACAGTGCGGCGCTCGCAGCGCCCGCAGAAGGAACTGGTCCGATATCGTGTTCACGCGCGTCGCAGGTTGGCTTGGTCGCTGGTTACCCTTCCTCCTCTCCGTCGTGACGTTGGCGGTACTCGCCGCCTGCACTGCGCCCGTCAACGAAGTGCTGCAGAGGAAGGCGTCGCCCAGCGGCCGCTTCATCGCGGTGCTGATGTATTGTGCGCACCACGAAGCCGACAAGGAACTGGTGGGCGCCGTCTTCGAGCAATCCTCGGGTGAGCCGGATTGCCGTGATCGCGTCGGGTCGACGATACGTGCCTCTTTCAGTGCGACAGCCCCCAAGGGCGCCACGGCGGACGCCGTCGGCGTCGCGTGGGTCGCCGATGACCGCGTGGTCTTTACCCTCGACGATCCGGTCGTCACATCGCAGATGCACATGCCGGGTTGGCGCGAGCTGATCGACATCCGCGGCAGTGCTTCGGGGGGAGGGCGGCGCTGAGCCGTACGCGCTCCCGGGCATTGCGTGAAGGGGAACGACGTCATATCTGTAACAAATTCGTCATGAATCCTTGTGCGCGTGTTCGTGCGCAAAGTTTGTGGTCGAGACGATGAGTGGATTCCACCTGTTGGTCGAGTTTGTCGGTGCCGTGGCGCTGCTCCTGTGGGGCGTGCGCATGGTGCGCACCGGCATGACCCGTGCATTCGGTGCCGTGCTGCGGCGGGCGCTCAGCGCCTGCTCGCGCAACCGCTTCATGGCTTTCGGCGCCGGTGTGTTCGTGACCGGCTTGTTGCAGAGCAGCACGGCGACGGCGCTGCTGCTGTCGTCGTTCGCCGGCCGCGGCCTGGTGGCATTGCCGGTCGCTCTGGCGGTGATGCTGGGCGCCAATGTCGGCACGGCAGTGACGGCGCAGGTGTTCTCGTTCGACGTGTCGTGGCTGGCGCCGGCGGCGCTGGCCGTGGGTGTGTTCACGTTCATGGCCGGCGGCAGTTCGGATCGCGTGAAGAACGTGGGCCGCATCGCCATCGGCCTGGGGCTGATGCTGCTGTCGCTGGAGATGCTGGGCGCGGCCATTGCGCCGATCCGCCAGTCGCCGCTGTTTCTGTCCGTGCTGGGGGCGCTGCACGATCAGCCGGTCCTGGCGTTCCTGCTGGCCGGCATCATGACGTGGCTGGTCCATTCCAGCCTGTCGACGGTGATTTTGGTGATGTCGCTGACGGCTGCCGGCGTCGTTGCCCTGCCGGTGGCGCTGGCCATGGTGCTCGGCGCCAATGTCGGCGGTGCCGTCGGTCCCTTCATCGACCAGACCGCCAGCCAGCCGGCGGCGCGGCGGGTGGCGCTGGGCAACCTCGCCATGCGCCTGCTGCCGGCGCTGGCCGTCCTGTTCCTGACAACCAATCTGGTGCCGTGGCTGGCGATGATCGACCCGACGCCGGCACGTGCCGTGGTGAACTTCCACCTCGCCTTCAACATCGCGGCCTCCATCGTCGGCCTGCCGTTGATCGGTATCGTTTCCTGGGCCTGCACGCGCCTGCTGCCGGACGTGCCGGCCACCGACGATCCCGGCCAGCCGCGCTATCTCGATCCGCATGCGCTCGAGACGCCGGGCGAGGCGCTGGCCTGTGCGATGCGCGAGACACTGCACCTGGGCGATCGCATCGAGAGCATGCTGGGGCAGACCATCGACGTCTTCGCCCGTGACGATGCGCGGCTGATGAAAGACGTGGAACGCGCCGACGACTCGGTCGACCGCCTCTACGAGGCGATCAAGCTCTACCTGATCAGTGCTTCGCGGGCCGAACTCTCGCTGGAGGAGAGCCAGCGGTCGGCCGATATCCTGACATTCGTCACCAACCTGGAGCATGTCGGCGACATCATCGACAAGAACCTGATGGAGCTGGCGGGCAAGAAGATCAAGAACCGCCTGGCGTTTTCCAGCGAGGGCATGGACGAGCTGCGCGCCTTCCATGGCCTGGTGATGGACAATCTCAGGCTGGCCTTCAACGTGTTCGCGACCCGCGACCTGGCGCTGGCACGCCGGCTGATGGCGGGCAAGACGGCGCTGCGCGAGGCCGAGCATCGCGCCGCCGAGAGCCATTTCGCGCGCCTGCGCGAGGGACGGCCGGAATCGATCGAGACCAGCGCCATTCACATGGACATCGTGCGCGACCTCAAGCGTATCAACGGCCACCTGACATCGGTGGCCTATCCCATCCTCGAGGCCGCCGGCGAATTGGCCGAAACGCGCCTGCGGGTGGGCGATGAGCATCCTGCCAACGGCTCGGTCGGCCAGGGGAAGACGGCGGTGTCGTAGGAATCCCTCCCCACGCAGTGGGGAGGTGGCTCGAAGGGCCGGAGGGGATCCGACCCCAGCGAAGCTGGGGGACGGAAAGGCTACTCTGCCGCCATCTGCAAGGGGCGCTCGTAGTCCTTGCCCTGGGCGATCATCACCTGGGGTGAGCCGCCCGTTGCCGCCGCATCGTGCGCCGCGTGTTTCGCCAGTTCGAAGCGGCCCAGCTGGTCGGCGTGGACTTCGTCGGGGCCGTCCGCCACGCGCGTGATGCGGGCATAGACATAGGCCATGGTCATCACCGTATCGGCGAAGCCGCCACCGCCGAAGGCCTGGATCGCCATGTCGATGATCTCGCTGGCGACCTGCGGCGCCACGATCTTGATCATGGCGATCTCGGCCTTGGCGACGCGATTGCCGGCCTCGTCCATCATCCAGGCAGCCTTCAGGGTCAGCAGACGCGCCTGTTCCAGATCGCAGCGTGCCTTGGCAATGCGCTGGCGCCAGATCGATTGCTCGGCGATCGGCCGGCCGAAGGCGACGCGTTCGCTCAACCGGCGGCAGACGCGTTCCAGCGCCCGTTCGGCGATCCCGATCATGCGCATGCAATGATGGATGCGGCCGGGACCAAGGCGGCCTTGCGCGATCTCGAAGCCGCGGCCTTCACCCAGCAGCATGTTTTCGGCCGGCACCCGCACATTGTCGAAGATGGTCTCCATGTGCCCGTGCGGCGCATCGCTGACGCCGAAGATCGGCAGATAGCGCCGGATGCGAACGCCCGGTGCGTCGGTCGGCACCAGGATCATCGATTGCCGCTGGTGACGGTTGGTGGCGTGCCGATCGCTGACGCCCATGGTGATCAGGATCTTGCAGCGCGGGTCGCCGGCGCCCGACGTCCACCACTTGCGGCCGTTGACGACATAGTCCGAACCGTCGCGGCGGATGTCGGTTTCGATGTTGGTCGCATCCGACGACGCCACCGCCGGCTCCGTCATGGCGAAGGCGGAGCGGATGCGGCCGTCGAGCAGCGGCTCGAGCCATTGCTTCTTCTGGGCCTCGGTGCCGTAGCGCTCCAGCACTTCCATGTTGCCGGTGTTGGGGGCGTCGCAGTTGAACACCTCCGGCGCCCACCACGAGCGGCCCATGATCTCAGCCAGCGGCGCGTACTCGAGATTGGTCAGCCCGGCGCCGCGGGCGCTCTCGGGCAGGAACAGGTTCCACAGACCCTGGGCCCGCGCCTTGGCCTTGAGATCCTCGAGCAACTCGAGGGGCTGCCACTGCCGGAAGTCGTCGGGCTGGTTGAAGGCACTGCGAAAGAGCGCTTCCTCGTTGGGGTAGATGTGCGCCGCCATGAAGCGCTCGATCCTGCCCTGCAGTTCAACGACACGGTCGGAAGGCCGGAAATCCATGATGGTTCCTTTCGCAACGATTGAGGGACCATAGGCGAAGCGGTAACATCAAAAAAATGAATTGATCGAATGTCTGGAGATGAATTCCATGCATCCATCCCGGGTCGACCTCAACCTTCTCGTGGTGTTCGAGGCGATCTACGCCGAGGGCGGCGTCACGCCGGCCGGCCGTCGTCTCAACCTCACGCAGCCCGCCGTCAGCCACGCGCTGTCCCGCCTGCGCAGCGCCGTCAACGATCCGCTCTTCGTACGCCAGGGTCAGTCGATCGTGCCCACGCCGGTGGCGCGGCAGATGATCGGGCCGGTGCGCCAGTCGCTGCAGGGGCTGGGCGCCACGCTGAGCCGGGTCAGCGGGTTCGATCCGGCCACCGCCCGCACACGCTTCACAATCGGCATGCGCGATGTCCTGGAGTCCGTCGTGTTGCCGCCGCTGATGAAAGTCGTCGCGCAGCGCGCGCCGTTCATCGACATCGCCGTCGTGAAATCCAGCCGGCGCGAACTGGAGATGGAGCTGGCGGCCGGTGCCATTGACGTCGCCATCGACGTGCTGTTGCCAGTACCCAACAGCGTCCACCGTGCGCGGATCGCGCCGCAGCCGCTGGCCGTGATCGCCCGGCGCGGCCATCCGCAGGTCAAGGGCAAGGTCGATCTCGAGACCTATCTGGCGCAGGAGCACATCGTGGTCAGCTCGCGCCGGCGTGGGCAGGCGCTGGAGGATTATGAACTGAGCCGGCGCGGGCTGCACCGGCACGTGCGGCTGCGCTGCCAGCACTATTTCGCGGCAGCCCGTGTCGTCAGCCAAACCGACCTGCTGTGCACCATGACAGAGCCGCTGGCGCGCATCCTCGTCAAGTCGTCCGCGGCGCAGGTCCTGCCGCTGCCGCTCAAGATGCCGAGCTTCGATACGTTCCTGTACTGGCACGCGCACGCCGAGGAGGATCCGGCCAACCGGTGGCTGCGCGCGCAATTGCTCGATGCGCTGGAGGGAGCGCGGGCGCTCCGCCCGCGAGGCGCGTAGCGCCGAAACATGCGCGGGTGAGCGGCCTGCGCTTCCAGGGCCTCAGGAACCGGTGGCCCGATGCTCCAGCTCGTTCCAGTTCAGGATATCGAGGCGGTCCTGCATCCAGGCCTGCTCGGGTTCATTGCCGAGATTCCAGAGCATGCGTCTGAAGTTGTGCAGGGCATGGGTCTGCGCCGGCAGCCGGTCCTGTCCCGTGCTGTCGACAACGACGCGGCGGACGCTTTCCATCGCACTCACCACGGCGGCAGGTGCGTCGTAGAGCGCTCCGGCGGGATCGATCCACATCTCGTACTTGCGCGGCGCGCCGTCCTCGCGCTCAGGCCCGACGCGCAACTGCACCCGCTTCAATTGGAGCCGGCGGGCCAGCGACAGCCAGGCGCCGCGTGTGGCGCGTTCCGGACTCTCGGGAAGGCACACCGCCAAGCGCCCAGACACCTGGACGATCGTGCAATGCGGTTGGCCGGGTCGGTCGGGCTCCACCACGACCACCGTGCGTCGCGCGCGCAACGCCTCCAGTACCGGTGCCAAGAAACTGACAAAATAGTGGACCGCCAATCCGGTAGACGGTCGCATCGTAAAAGCGGCACTGCCGCTGTCCAGGTCGCGAATCCGATCGGCCAGCAAGCCGGCGTAGGGGCGCAACTGCGCGACCATGTCAGCCTTGGGAGTGAGAGTGACATTGTCGACCACGAGGCCCGCCAGGCCGCTCAGATCGGGCTTGATGCCCCCGACATTGACCAGCAGCGCGATGCAGCGGCCGACGCCCACCGCGCCGGACATCACGCCGAGGTCGTAGACGACGCCGTCACGAGTCGATAGCGGGCCGTCCACGTCGTTCGGCAGAATGACGCGGATTCCGAAATCGCTGCGCAGCGACATGCGACGAGGGCTGTCGATGGGGCCGTTGCCGAGGGTCGGCTCTGTCGATCCGAGATACGTGCTGGCCAGGCCGTTGCCTATCAGCAGCTTCTGCAGAACGCTTGCGACCGCTTCGCCAGCCCGCGATGCCAAGATGACGATGCGTGGTGTGTCCATACGTCCTCCCAAGCCGCATCATAGGCAGACCTGGCGAGGTTCAAACGTCGAACTCGGTCGCTTACGCATTCTTCCCGACATAGCGATGGCATAAATCACGCCAACATCACGGGAAGCGCTTTGGCGCCGCGCAGGATCAGTGAATCGTGCCAATCGGGCGCTGCAATCGCCAGATGGATGCGCGGGAAACGCTCCGCCAGCCGCACCGCGGCGATCCGCGCTTCCAGCCGGGCCAGCGGCGCACCGAGGCAGAAATGGATGCCGTGGCCGAAGGTCAGATGGGGATTGGGATCACGCGACAAGTCGAACGACTCGGCGTCGGCAAAGGCTTCGGGATCGCGGTTGGCGGCGTTGACGAAAGCAAAGACGCGTTGGCCGGCACGGATGGTGCGGCCATGCATGTCGACATCCGCCGCCGCGACGCGCGCCACAGCGCCCGATGGGCCGTCGTAGCGCAACCACTCCTCGACCCCGGTGGCCGCCAGCGACGGGTCGGCCAGCAGGCGTTCCCACTGGTCGCGAAAGCGCATGCAGTAGAAAAACCCGTTGCCGATCAGGTTCGTCGTGGTCTCGTGGCCGGCGAACAGCAGCAGGATGCAGGTGCCGATGATCTCATCCGTGGTCAGCGCATCGTTCGCGTCGCGCGCCAGCACCAGCTTGCTGATCATGTCGTCGGCCGGCACCGCGGTCCGGGCCTCGACCAGGGAGCGGAAGTAGCTCGACATGGCGCGCGCGCCCTGCTCGGCCCGCAGGTACTTGTTGCCGGCGACCTGCGCGGTGCCGATGAACAGCGCGATATCGTCGGACCACACCTTGACGTCACGCAGGTCCTCGCGCGGCACGCCCAGCATGTCCATGATCACGGTCGCCGGCAGCGGGTAGGCGAAGTCGGCAATATAGTCGACGGTCTCGCCACGGGCCGCCTTGGCGGCCATGTCGTCGAGCAGCAGGCCGACGATGTTCTCGATGTTGGGCCTCAGGTTCTCGACCGCGGTGGGCGTGAAGACCTTGTTGAACAGCCGTCGCAGGCGGGTGTGGTCGGGCGGATCGCGAAATACCATCCAGTGGTTCAGGTAGCGCACCAGGTTCTCGATGCCGCCGCGCTGGAACTCGGCATTGGCCTTGAAGAACGGGGTCAGGCGATCGGCCGAGATCTGCTGGTTGTTGAGCGTGACCCGGCGCACGTCGTCGTAGCGCGTGATGATCCATGCCTTCATGGCCGGCGACCAGTGCGCCGGGTCGTCCTGCCGCAGCCGGGCGAACTCGGGGAAGGGATCGGCGGTCGTAATGGGGTTACCGAGATCGAAAACGTAGGACATGGCCGGCACCGTCTGGAGAAGGCCAGCAGGCTAGCGTCTCGCTGTTTACCAAACAAGTGTTTGTTTGCTAGGATGCCGTCATGCCCCGCACGCGTTCGCCGGCTCCGGCCGCCGCAGCCCGATCAAATCGCCGCCTGGCGCTGCTGATGGCGGCGGCCCGGCACTTTGCCCATGGTGGTTTCGAGGCGGCGTCGATGCGCGACATTGCACGCGAGGTCGGCATGTTGGCCGGCTCGATGTACTATCACTTCGACTCCAAGGACGCCCTGATCGAGGAACTGTATGCCCTGGGCGTGGGGCAGGTGACCGCCGCGGTCGAGCGGGCGCTGGCGGATGCGGTCGGGCCATGGCCGCGGTTCGAGGCGGCATGCGTCGGCCATCTCGAGGCTTTACTGGCCGACAGTTCGTTTGCCCGGGTGTTGACCGCCGACCTGTCGCACGTGCCGGCACGACTGCGCCGCCGGCTGGTGGCGCGACGCGACGCCTACGAGCAGCACTTCACGGTGCTGATCGCCGATCTGCCGCTGCCGCCTGACGTCGACCGCCAGCTGCTGCGCCTGCATGTTCTGGGTGCGCTCAACTGGACGCCGACGTGGTACCGACGCGGTGTCCGCTCACCCGCCGACATCGCCCGCGCCGTCGTGCAGTCCCTGCGCCGCCCGTAGGCGGCCTGCCGGTTACATCGCGACGACGATGCGGCCCATGACCTGCCGGTCGAGCAGGGCGCGGAAGGCCATGGGCACGTCCTCCAAGGCGAAGGTGCGATCGACGTGCGGGCGTAATGCCCCGGCTTCGACGCCGGCATGCAGGCGCCGGTGCAGGTCGGCCATGCGGGCCGCCTGTTCGAAGCGGGCGTCATGTGGGCTCCAGCCCAGGTAGTAGCCGAGATTCAGGCCGACCACGGTGAGGTTCTTCACCAGCAGGATGTTGGCTGGAATCGACGGGATGGTACCGCTGGCAAACCCGATCGGGCAGATCCGGGCTTCCGGCGCCATGCAGCGCAGCGACTGGGTGAAGACATCGCCGCCGACCGGGTCGAACACGGCATCGACGCCACGGCCGCTGGTGATCTGCTGGACCGCTTCACGGAAGTCGCCGGCGCGGTAGTCGATGACATGATCGGCGCCGTGGGCACGCGCGAAGGCGCACTTGTCAGGACCGCCGGCCGTGGCGATGACCCGTGCGCCGACGATCTTGCCGATCTCGACCGCGGCCATGCCCACGCCGCCGGCCGCGGCGTGCACCAGCAGCCATTCGCCAGCCTTCAGGTCCATGAACTGCGGCCACAGCAGGGCGGCGCCGGCCGTGGGATACGACGTCGACAGCGGAACGGCCTGCGCCCAGTCGAGCGAGGGCGGCTTGGCGAAGACGGTGACCTCATACGCGACGGCTTCCTCGGCGAAGCCGCCCCAGTCCAGGACGGCATAGACGGCGTCGCCGACCTTGAAGGTCGTGGCGTCGGGCGCCGTCTCGATCACCGTACCGCTGACCTCGGTGCCGGGTGCGAAGGGGAAGGGCGGCTTGCGCTGGTACTTGCCGGCGATCACCAGCGATGTGCCGAAGCTCACGCCGGCCGCGCGCACGGCGATGCGTACTTGGCCCGGCCGCAGCGGCTGGCGCGCGACATCCTCCAGCCGCAGCGATTCCGGTGGCCCCCACTGGCGGCAGATCATGGCACGCATCGAACGACTCCTGTGTGATGCTGGTATCACCAATACATTGCCGGCGTGCTCAGTCCAGGCTCACGTTCGTCGGCGCGGACGCGGGTGTTTCGCAGCGCGACGCCGGTCTGCGGTTGCGTCCGTGCGCCGCTTCGGCGCACGATGCCGGCCACCGTATGGACCCCTCGGGAGGAAACGCGATGGCCGAGCTGATCGAGACTTTGGAAGATGGCGTGCTGCTGCTGGTGATGAACCGGCCGGAAGCAATGAACGCACTGTCGGCGAACATGATGGACGGGCTGATCAAGGGCCTGCGTCGCGGCGCCGAGGATCCCGAGGTCGGCTGCGTCGTGTTGCGCGGCGCCGGGGAGAAAGCGTTCTGTGCCGGTGGCGACGTGAAGGCGATGGCCGCCGGCGGGCGCATGCAAGGCGCATCGCACGAAACCAAGATCGCCGACCTGCGCGCCCGCATGCGCGTGTCGGAAATGCTGCACGACATGCCCAAGCCGACCATCGCCGTGGTCAATGGCGTTGCCGCCGGCGCCGGCCTGTCGCTGGCGCTGGCCGCTGACATGCGCTTTGCCGCCCGCAGCGCGCGCATGACGACGGCGTTCGCCAAGGTCGGCTTCTCCGGCGATTTCGGATCGCACTTCTTCCTGCACAAGCTGGTCGGCACCGCCAAGGCGCGCGAACTCTATTTCACGGCCGAGATCCTGAACGCCGAGAAGATCGAGAAGCTGGGCTTGGCCAATTGGGTCGTCGATGACGACAAGCTGCAGGCCGAGGCCATGGCGTTCGCCAAGAAGCTGGCGGCTGGTCCGCGCGTGGCGTGGTGGCACGTGAAGCACAACATGAAGGTGGCGGAGGAAGGCACGCTGTCGGCGGCGCTCGACAGCGAGGCGGCGCGCATGATCCGCACCGGCGAGACCGAGGACCACAAGGAAGCCGCGCGCGCGTTCGTGGAGAAGCGTGCCCCGGTGTTCGTGGGACGGTGAAGAAACCCTCTCCCGCAAGCGGGAGAGGGAGGGGCCCATGGCGCGCGGCGCCATGGGAGGGTGAGGGGCCGAGTACGCGGTATAGAGTCCTTAGGCCCTCACCCGACAAGCGCTGCGCGCTCGTCGACCTCTCCCGCTTGCGGGAGAGGTGAAGAAAGGGAGGAAACCATGCGGTTGCGCCAATGCGTCTTCGTCGCGCGCGATCTCGAGGCATCGCGTGCCGAGCTGTGCGACATCCTGGGCATCGATGTCGCCTATCGCGATCCGGGTGTCGGCAAATGGGGCCTCGCCAACGTCGTCTGCCCGATCGGCGATGATTTCCTTGAAATCGTCGCACCTGAGAAGGCAGGCACGTCGGCCGGCCGTTACATCGACCGCCGCAGCGGTGATGGCGGCTACATGGTGATCCTGCAGGTGCCCGATGCCATCACCGAGCGCGAGCGGGTAACGGGGCTCGGCATCCGCGCCGTCGAGCAGAAGAACCTGCCGGACTATCGCTATACGCACTTCCACCCCAGCGATACCGCCGGCGTGCTGCTGTCGATCGATTCGGTGGTGGCGCCTGCAGACTCCGACGCCGCCCTGTTCTGGCCGCCCGCCAGCACAGGCTGGCTCAAGCATCGCCGCAGCGACGTAACCGCTGGCCTGGCGGCAGTCGAGATCCAGGCCACCGATCCGGTCGAGGCGGCCGCGCTGTGGGGACGCATCCTGTCACGTCCGGTCACGACGTCGGGTGGGGCGCACCGCTTGGCGATCGACGGCGGCGAGATCCGCTTCGTCGCCATCGCGGATGGCCGCGGACCGGGTGTGTCGGCCTACGATGTGAAGGCGGCCGACCGGGGCCGCGTACTGGCGGCGGCGGAGAAGCGCGGCAAGCGACGTTCGGACACCCAGGTCGAGGTGTGCGGCTGCCGCATCAACCTGGTGTAGCGTCGGCGCAGAGCTGCCGGATCAGGCCGGCGACCTGTTCGGGGTGACTGTCCAGCATGCCGTGCGTTGCCTGCTCGATCGTCGTGGTCCGGGCGTTGGGCAGGATGCCCGCGAGTGCGCGGGCAATCGCGGGAACGACAGGCGGACTGGCGCCGCCGTAACCGACGATGACCGGTGCGCGCAGCGTGGCCAGGGCATCGCGCGACAGGGCTTCAGCCATCGAGCCCGCGACATCGCGGGCATTGCTGCCGGCGGCACCGGCCAGGAACTGCTGCACTGGCGGCGGCAGGCGGGCATAGGCGCCATCGCCGAACCAGAAATCCACCATGCGGCGGATGATCTCGGGTTCGCCGGCCTGGACCCGCGCGATGTAGTCGCTGAAATAGGTCGTCGCCGCCTGCAGCGTCGTCGTGTCGCCGGCGAGCGCCAGGGCACGGAAGAACACCGGCTCCAGCAGCACGCAACCGCGGACGATCGCGGCGTTTGCGGCGGCGGCATGCAGCGCCACGTTGCCGCCGTAGGAATGGCCGCAGAGATAGACCGGCGCATCGCAGGCGCGGATGACCGCGCTGACGGCATCCGCCATGGCTGCTGTGCGCGCCGCTGGCGTGGTCGCATCCGGCAATGGCGTCGACTGGCCGTAACCCGGCAGGTCGGGCGTCAGTTGGCGCAACCCGTCACCCAGGTGCCGCGCGACGCGCCCCCAGGAACGGCCTTCGCCGGGCGAGCCGTGAACCAGGATCACGGGGGTGCCGCCGCCGGTCTCGGCGTACGCGACCGTGGCGCCGGTGGGCAGCGTCAACGTGGGCATGGCCAGTTCTCCTCTGCAGGTCGTTCGCCGCAGTGTCGAGGCTTCACGGGTTCTTCTCCAGCCAGGCCCTGAGCGCGGCGGCATTGTTGCGGGCCGTGTCACGGGCGGCGTAGAGCAGGGTGACGGGCCCCTGGGCAATGTGCTGGCGCAGGATCGTCACGGCGGCATCCGCCGGCGGGCTGGTGAGTTCCGAGGCGTAATCGGCGACAAACGAGTCCCATGTCGAGGGATCGGCATGCACGCGCCGGCGCAGCGCATCGCTGGGCGCGATGTCTCTCAGCCACAGATCGATCCGCGCCGCTTCCTTGGCGATGCCACGCGGCCACAGCCGGTCAACCAGGACACGCCAGCCGTCGCCGGCCGCCGGCGCCTCGTAGACGCGCTTCACCTGCACCATCGTTCGCGCCGCCGTCTTGCGTGCCGCCATGGGTCATGCCCCCGAACCGATCGCCTGCGTTATGGCTTCCAATGTATATACAAAGATTGTAGATACATGCAATGCGTGATGGCAGAAGACAACCCCGCAAGACCTTGCGCACCGATGCCGGCGCCATGCTGGCTGCGTGCGCCGGGTGGAACAGCCGTCTCACCGCGCGGCGGATCACCCAGTTCCTGGAGGACCGCATGGGCGGCACCGGCCTCACGCTGGCGCAGGTCGGGCTGATGGCGCAGATCGCGGTGACCGCCGACGACACCTTGAGCGGCCTGGCCGCGCGCATGGACCTCGATCCCTCGACCTTGTCGCGCAACCTGCGGGCGTTGAGCGAGGCGGGGCTGGTCGAGATCGCCATCGTCGGCCCCGACCATCGCCGGCGCATGGTGTGGTTGACCGAAACGGGTGCCCGCCGCCTGGAAGCAGCGATTGTCGCGTGGCGAAACGCGCACGCGGCGCTGGCCAAGGTGTTTCCCGTCGATCAGGCGTGCCGCCTGGCGCTGGTATCCGACGCCATCACCGAGCCGTAACAGCAGCGAGGCATGTCTGCCGGAACCAAGGCGTGCTACATCGTTTGCATCACCGGATGCCCTGAAGGGAGAGGAAACGATGAAGGCCGCCGTCCTGTTCAAGGTCAACGAACCGCTCCAGGTCGTGGATGTCGAGCTCGATCCGCCCAAGGCGGGCGAGGTGCGCGTGAAGATGAAGGCGGCCGGCGTCTGCCAGAGCGACTGGCACATGATCAACGGCGACTGGCCCTCGCCGCTGCCGCTGGTGCCGGGCCACGAGGCTGCGGGAATCATCGATGCGGTCGGCGATGGCGTCACCACGGTGAAGCCGGGCGATCACGTGATCTTCTCGTTCCGCCCGCAATGCGGGCAGTGCCGCTATTGCTCGGCCGGCCGGCCGGTGCTGTGCATCGGCCGCAACAACACGCCGGGCACGACGTTGTTCGACGGCACCTTGCGGCTGAAGCACAAGGGGACCGGCCTCAACCAGATGGCGCGCATCGGCACGTTCTCGGAGCAGGTCGTGGTGCCGGCCGAGATGGTGGTGCCGATCCGCAAGGACATGCCCTGGCCGCAGGCGGCGCTGGTCGGCTGCTGTGTCGCCACCGGCGTCGGCGCCGTGACCCGGC
This sequence comes from Reyranella sp. CPCC 100927, assembly GCF_007859315.1. Taxonomy (GTDB): domain Bacteria; phylum Pseudomonadota; class Alphaproteobacteria; order Reyranellales; family Reyranellaceae; genus Vineibacter. Next base: position 96,727 of record NZ_VOHA01000002.1, on the reverse strand, counting down.
ACGCCAAGATCGAAGCCGGCTCGACCGTGCTGGTGATCGGCTGCGGCGGCGTCGGGCTCAACATCATCCAGGGCGCTGTGCTGTCGGGCGCGCGCAAGATCATCGCGGCCGACCTGCGCGACAACAAGCTCGAGATGGCGCGCACCTTCGGCGCCACCGATACCATCAACACCACCGGCGAGAAGGTGGTTGAGCAGATCAAGGCGCTGACCGGCGGGCTGGGTGTCGACTATGCCTTCGACGCCGTCAGCATCGACAAGACCCAGGCGCTGGCGATCGATGCGATCTGCCCCGGCGGCCGTGCCGTGACGGTGGGTGTGCCGCCGCTCACCATGCGCGCCACCTATTCGCCGTTCGCGATGGTGTTCGGCGAGAAGGTGGTGAGCGGCACGTTCTACGGCTCGGTGCGGCCCAGCGTCGACTTCCCGGTGCTGGTCGATCACTACATGAACAAGCGGCTCAATCTCGACGGCCTGATCAGCCGCACCTACACGCTCGAGCAGATCAACGACGGCTTCAAGGCGATGATGGGCGGCGAAGTCGCGCGCGGCGTGGTGGTGTTCGATTGAGCATGCAAACGATGGTGTCGGTCGGCTACCGACCGGCACCGTCGTATGCGAATGATCAGGGAATGAAGCGCTGTTCCCGCAGCTGGTGCAGGTAGCGCAGGAACACGTCCTCTGTGTCCATGGCGGCGTGGAAGCCGGCCTGCCGCGATTTCACGGTCGAGGACATGTCGTCCCAGTCGGCCCGGAACAGGAAGTCGAGGAACGGCCAGTTGGCGAGCGCGCCCAGCGGCAGATCCTGGAGCGCGTGCTGGCGCACCAGCGCCGACCAGATCGCGTCCGCATCAGGCATCGAGGTCGCGATCGGTGTGTCGGTCGAGCCTCCCGCGGGCACATCGAAGAACGCGGCAAGCTGCGGCCAGACATTGCACCAGCGGAAATAGTCACCGTTGATGATGTTGAAGTCCTGATCGTCGCAACGCGGGTCCTCGGCCGTCCAGATCAGGGCGTCCGCCAGCAGGCCGGCATCCGTGGCCTGCGATACCGAGTTGAAGCAAGCCTCGGTGCCGGGGAAGTCGAGCGGCTTACCCAGCGCGCGGCAGAGGCTGCCATAAGCGGCCAGCGACGTGATGAAATTGAAGGGATAGCCCACGGAGATGCCGCAGACGATATGCGGGCGCACCGTGGACCAGTGCCATGCGTGGCCCTGCTGTCGCTGCACGACATAGTCGTGCTGATCATAGTAGAAATTGATCTGGGGCAGGCGCCGATCGTCTTCTCGTGCGGGCGTGCGGTAGCGTCCGAGATGGCTGCCGTACCACTTGGTGCCGTGGACCAGCGAGACATGCGTCAGGTCGGCCGCACGCGACAAGGTGCCTTCCAGCACATTGCGCAGCATGGCGACGTTGACGTGCGCCTCGTCGGCCGGATCGGCGCGGCCGGCCCGTGCCGCGTAGAAGAGATGCGTGACGTCGCGGCAGGCATCGGCGGCGCCGCGACATTGCCCGGAATCAAGCAGGTCCACCGCGAGGTGACGGTAGCTGCCGGCGGAAGCGGAGCCTGCCGTGCGGGCGATGCCGATCACGTTCCAGTCGCCGCGGCCCCGGAGCCGGTCGACGAGATTGCTGCCGACGATGCCGCGTGCGCCGGCCACGAGGGCGACCTTGGCGGAGGCCATGCTGCTCAGGCTCCTTTTGTCGGCACCAGGGTCAGCTCGGCGACGGTGACACCGGCCGGCTGCTGCAGGGCGAAGATGACGGCGCGCGCCACATCCTCGGCCGCGAGATGGCTGGGAAAGGACCGATAGAACGCCTCGGCGCGCGCGTCGTCGCCGTCCCACCGCGTGGCCGCAAACTCCGTACGCACCACGCCGGGAACGATCTCGACGACGCGGATACCCAATGGCCCGCACTCGGCGCGCAGCGCCTCGGAGAAGCCGTGGACCGCGTGCTTGGTGGCGCCGTAGGCGGCCAGGCCCGCGGCCGCGCGGCGTGTCGTGATCGAGGAGATGTTGATGATGTCCCCCCGACCGCGCCGCACCATGCCGGGCAACAGGGCCCGGGTCAGCCGCATCATGGCCAGGAAGTTCACCTGCACGACCGCTTCCCACTTCACGATATCGCTGTCGTGGAAAGGGACATTGCCGCCGCTGTCGTGACCGGCATTGTTGATCAGGATATCGACGTCGGCGAACGGGCCGGTCAAAGCTGCGTCGATCCGCGATGCGGCGTCCGGCGCGGCGAGATCGATCGCCAGGCCGAGCACGTCGCCGCCGCCGGCCTGCGCGAGCGCGGCTAGGCGGTCGGGGCGGCGGCCCACCGCCACCACCCGCGCGCCGCGTGCGAGCAGTCCGGTCGCGATCGCTTGGCCGATGCCGCTGGTCGCGCCGGTCACCAGCGCGACGCGGCCAGCCAATGGCATCGCGGTGTCGGCGTCGCTCACGACACCGGCCGCCAACGCGGCACGACCGTCGATGCATCCGTCTGCTCGAAGATGACCTCGACCGGCATGCCGGCACGGACGCTGTCGACGGGACAATCGATCACGATGGCCGGCATCAGCAGGCCTTTCTGGACATCGAGCTCGATGATGCCGGCGATATAGGGCGCTCGCGCCTGCCAGACGGCATCGACCGAGCGGCGCACGACGATCCAGCTGTAGAGCGTGCCGTGGGCGTCAACGTCGGTCCAGGTGCAGTCACGCGACCGGCAATAGGGGCAGGCCTCGCAGGGATAGAAGCGGAAGCGGCCGCAGCTGTCGCAGCACTGCAGCGTGATCTGTCGGCGCCGGCAGCCGTCCCAGAAAGGTTGGCTCAGCGCCGTGGGGACGGGATGGGGCAGAGTGGCTTGCTGCATAGCTTTATCGTCCCAGGATGAGGGCGCTGCCGGTCGATGTCGCGCCGCCCGCCGTGACCAGGCCCAGTGTGGCGTCGCGGACCTGGCGCTTGCCGGCTTCGCCGCGCAACTGGCTTGCCGCCTCCACGACATGGTTCAGGCCGTGGATATAGGCCTCGGAAAGCAGGCCGCCGGCAGTGTTGATCGGCAGCCGGCCGCCGATGCTGCCATGGCCGGACCGGAAGAAGTCGCCAGCCTCGCCCGGCTCGATCAGGCCGAAGCCCTCCATCTGCCCGATCACGCTGTAGGTGAAGCAGTCATAGATCTGGGCGAAGCTCAGATCGGCGCGCTCGATATCGGCTTGCCGGAACAGGCGGTCGCCGAGATACCGGCCGTAGCATTCGGCGTGATCGGGTGAGAAGTTCCCCCACATCGCGCCGCGGTTGCTGGGACTGGCGCCGAGGATGCCGGCCAGGATCGATACCGGCGGCTTGCCAAGGTCGCGGGCGCGCTCGGGGCTGGTGATCAGCAGCGCGCAGGCGCCATCGGACTGCAGGCAGCAATCGACGACGTGGAAAGGCTCGGCGATCCAGGGCGACTTGTCATAGTCGCTCGCCGTCATCGGCTTGCGCATCATGGCGCGTGGATTGTCGATGGCGTGCTGGCGGCAGGTCATGGCGATGGCCGCCAGGTCGTCGTTGGTCGTGCCGTGCTTGATCATGTGGCGCCGGCAGAGCAGGGCGAAATGCTGCGCCGGCATGGTGATGCCGGCGGTATCCAGGAACTGCGGCTCGCTGTCGGAGTGAACGCCGTGCTCGGCCAGCAGCCGGCTGAACTCGGCGCCGCCGTAGCGCACGCCCGAGGCGCCGTTGAGCGCGCGGTAGACCAGGACGTGGTTGGCTTGCCCGGTGGCCACCGCCATGGCCGCCTGCAGGACGGCGCCACACGCCATGTTGCCGCCGGCGGCGAAGTCCGCGAAGTGATTGAGCTGCGGCAGCGCCAGGTCGGTCGCGATGACGGCCGTGGTGACCGAGTCACCCAGGCTGTAGCTCACGAGCCCGTCGATATCCGCGGCATCCAGGCCGGCATCGTTGATCGCGTTCCAGCACGCCTCCAGCGCCAGGGCTTCCACCGTGCGTCCTGACTTGCGCGAGTACTCGGTCCAGCCGATGCCGGCGATCGCGGCCATGGGTTTTGGGTTCATCGCCTCTCTCCTGCTTGCGGCAGCCGACTGTCCGGCCGCGATCGCGGCGGCGCGGGGGCCTGCCATGTCTGCTGTCGCACGCCGTGCGCGCGCAGCTCCTGCTTGCGCACCTTCTGGGTCGGGGTCTTGGGCAGCTCGCCGTAGATCTCGATGAAGCGGGGAACGGCAAAACGCGGCACGAGCGGCTCGCAGAACGCGAACAGCGCCTGTGGCGACAGCACGCTCTGCGGCCGCAGCACGACGCAGGCCTTCACCTCCTGCTCGCCGGCTTCGGTCGGCGACGCGATGCCGACCACCGCCGCCTCCAGCACGGCCGGATGGGTGAGGATGACCTGCTCGATCTCGTACGACGAGATGTTCTCGCTGCGGCGGCGGATGCAGTCCTTCAGGCGGTCGATGAAGTAGTAGAACCCGTCCGCGTCGCGTTTCATGGCGTCGCCGGTGTGGAACCAGAGGTTGCGCCACGCCTTGACTGTCTCCTCGGGCATGGCGTTGTAGCCGGCCATGAAGGCGTGCGGCGCGCGCGGCCTGATCTGCAGCTCTCCGACGCAGTCGGGCGGCAGCTCGGCATCGGTCTCGGGATCGGCGATCCGACACTCGAACCAGTCGTCGACGATCTTGCCGCAGCTGCCGTCGCGGCGAGGAATATCGCGCGGCATGTAAAGCGGGCAGTTGGCTTCGGTCGATCCGTAGAGTTCGATCAGCTGCACGCCGAAGCGCTGCTCGAAGGCTTCGCCGAACACCGGCGATATCGGCACGGCCGTCGCGATCCGCAGATTGTGCTCGCGATCGCGCGGTGTCTCGGGCTGCTTGAAGATGAACTCAGTCATCACCCCCAGCAGGTTGGTCACGGTGGCGTCGCTGGCGCGGATGTCGTCGACCCAGCCGCTGGCGCTGAAGATTTCCGCCATGCTGACCGGCGCGCCCAGCAGGAGAGCGCCGAACACCTGCACGATCAGGGCATTGGTATGGAACAGCGGCAGGCAGGTGTACACGCGATCGTCGGCGGTCAGCCCGAGCTGCTCGATATAGATCAGGGGATTGAAGTAGATCTGCGCGTGCGGGATCAGCACGCCTTTCGAAGGGCCTGTCGTGCCGGACGTGTAGATGATCGCGCCGATGTCGCTGCCGGTGACCCTGACGTCGATACCGGTCTCGCGCCCGTGGCGCACCTCGTCGAACGCCAGCAAGGTCAGGCGGCTGTCGGGTGCCCGCGGTGCCTGAGGCGCCACGATGACCGTGCGCAGATGGCTGCATTTCCCCTCGACTTCCAGCAGCCGCGGCAGGAACGACGCGTCGATGACCATCACGCGTGCCGCCGAGTTGTTGGCGACATGCACCAGGAACGCGCCGGTATAGGCGGTGTTGACGGTGACCAGCACCGCGCCCAGCCGGTTGACCGCGAGCCAGGTCTCGATGAAGGCCGTGCTGTTGCGCATCATGACCAGGACACGGTCGCCATGGCTGACGCCCAGCTCGGCGAGCGCATTGGCGAGCCGCCGCGTGCGCAGCTCCATCTCGCCGAAGGAGATGAACGGCGCCCCCATCATGCGCACGAACGGCCGAGCGGCGCGCTTGTCGGCTTGCATCGCCAGCGCCGCCGGTGTCGTCTGCGCCGAGATGTCGGGAATCATCATCTGCGTCCCTCCTCAAGCATCAGCATCGGCCGGAACCCGTCGCGCCAGCGCGGTCGCGTTGCGCGCGGCGATGCGGCCGGAGGTGAAAGCCCATCCGAGGTGATGCCCGTGACCCTCCAGCAGGACGCCACCCTGTCCCGTGGAGCCGGCCGCGAACAGGCGATCCACAGGTCGATCCCGTTCGACGATCACGCGCAGGTCGTCGCCCACCTTCACGCCGCCATCCGTCAGCACGATGAAGCTCTGGATCGGGCCCAGCGCATGGAAGGGCGGGCGTGCCAGAGGCGGCGGCAGATCGCCGCCGCCCGATGCACGGGCCTGTCGATGGGCGTCGGCTGCGGCCTGCAGCGCGCTGCCGCTCATGCCGGTCCGTGTCGCCAGGGCAGCGAGCGACGGGGCGCTGTGGACGAGATCGGGGCGGGTGCGGCGATAATCCGGGAAATAGGCGTAGGCCACGCCGGGCGCGGTCGAGACCGGATGAGGCCAGCGCGAATAGCGCTCGGCGATGGCCTGATCGAAAACGAGATAGGCCGTGTTGCCGGACTGGGCGGCCACCGCCAGGCCGGGAGGCCCGTCGCCGATGTTGATGCCGGCGCCGGTCGCGCCGACGAGCATGGCGCCGTCGCGCAGCAATGATGCCTCCGGCGCCATCACCGTCGTCATGAAGCGCATGATCAGCGGCCGGATCACGGCCGCGGGGAGATGGTGCAGGGCGGTCCGCATCAGGAACGTGAGGCTGCGCCAGGGCGGCACGACCTGGAAGAGGCGCCGGCGCCTGGGTGCGATGAAGCGCAGCACCGGCCCCAGGATCAGGTCGCCGTTGAGGACCTCGCCGCCGATGTCGAGCACCATCTGCTGGCAATCGCCGGTGTTCGTGCGATTGATGGCCGGAACGGCGGCCAGGGCAGGATTGCCGTACAGCGCCTTGAAGTGGCTGCTGCCGCTGTAGTCGCCACCGGCCAGGATCACGCCCTGGCGGGCCAGGAAGCGGCGGCTGCCGGCGGGCGTGTCGGCTTCGATGCCGGTCGCCGCCGGACCGTCGAGCAGGATGCGCCGGGCCCGTGTGTTGAGGCGGATATCGACGCCGGCGCGCCGCGCTGCACGCGTGAGGTGATAGATATAGGCGCGCGATGTCGGCAGCACGTTGTGCATGCGCGGCTGGCGATGCGGCTGCTCGGGCATCGGGCCAAAGAACTCGACACCGTGCCGGCGCAGCCAGGCGACGGTGTCGGTCACGTTCTGTGTTAACAGGCGGCGCAGTGCCAGGTTGTCCCTGTCGACCAGGCGGCCGGCCAGCAATCCCAGGTCGGTGAAATGATCGTCCGCGTTGTCGTCGATGCCACGCCGCTTCTGATCGGGCGTGCGCGTGGCCGTGATCGACCCGACGGACCATCCCGTGCTGCCGCCGGTCGCCTCGTTCTTCTCCAGCAGGATCACGGAAGAGCCGCGCGAAGCGGCCTCGATCGCCGCCGCAAGGCCGGAGCCACCGCCGCCCACGACGACGATATCGGCGCTCACGGGCTCGTCCAAGGGACGCGTCATTGCCGGCCAGCCTAGACCGAAAGGATGGGGCGGATGCGCTCGATATCGGCGCTGGCCTGGGCGCGATCGCCGCAATACGCCACGCGGCCGCGGTCCAGGACATAGATCACGTCGGCGACCGAGAGGCTGAACCGCAGGTCCTGCGCCGCCAGCAGCATGGTCTGGCCCTTGGCCTTCAGGCCCCGGATCATGTCCTCAAGCGTGCGCACGACCAGCGGCGAGAGGCCTTCGGTCGGCTCGTCGATCAGCAGCAGCCGGGGATTGCCCACCAGGGTGCGCGCGATCGTCAGCATCTGCTGCTGGCCGCCGCTCAGCAGCCCGCCACGACGGGCGCGGAACTCCTGCAGGGCCGGGAAGAGCTCGTAGACCGCCTTGCGGTTCCACGGGCCGTCATGCCGCTCGGCGACCTCGAGGTTCTCCTCGACGGTGAGGTCGGCGAAGACGCGCCGATCCTCGGGAACATAACCGATGCCGGCACGCGCGATTCGGTAGGGCGGCAGCGCCGAGATCTCGGTGCCGTCGAGGCGGATCTGGCCGGTCGTGACCGGCGCAATGCCCATGATCGACTTCAGGCAGGTCGACTTGCCGACGCCGTTGCGACCGATCAGGCAGACCATGTCGCCTTCGCCGACCTTGACGTCGACGTCGAACAGCACATGGGCGGGCCCGTAGAACGTGTTGATCGCCTCACACGTGAGCATCGTCGCCCTCACCCAGGTAAACGTCGCGCACGCGCGGATCGCTGCGCACCGCGGCGGGCGTGCCCTGCACCAGGCGGCGGCCCTGGTGCATGACGGTGATGCGATGGGCGTTGTCGAACACCATGTCGATGTCGTGCTCGGTGAAGAGCACCGAGATCTGCCGCTCGGCGCTCAGGGACCGGATGATTCCGACAACGATCTCGCGCTCGGCGCTGCTCATGCCGGCGGTGGGCTCGTCGAGCAGCAGCACCTGCGGATTCCCGGCTAGCGCGATGGCGAACTCCAGGCGCTTGCGGTCACCGGCCGCCAGCTCGCCGCCCATGCGCGCGCCCATGCCGGCGATCTGCACGCGGGCCAGCAGCTCATGCGCCTCGTCGCGGTAACGCTCACCGGTGAGGCGGAACGGGTGGCGGCAGTCGCCGCGCTGGGCCAGCAGCGCCAGCTGTACGTTCTGGTGGACGGTGAAACCGGTAAAGATGCTGGTGATCTGGAAGGAGCGGGCGATGCCCATGCGGGCCCGCCGATGCGGCGGCACATGCGTGATCCGCTGGTCGCCATAATGCACGTCGCCGCGTGTCGGCCGCAGCAGGCCGGAGATCACGTTGAGCAGCGTGCTCTTGCCGGCGCCATTGGGGCCGATGATGGCGTGAATCTCGCCGCGCTGCAGGTCGATGGACACATCGTCCAGCGCCCGGAAGCCGCCGAAATGCATGCTCACGGACGTGACCGATACGATGCTCGGAGCCGGGCTCGGAGATGGTACGGTCATCGGGCGCGGCGCCGCAGGCGCTCCCAGGCGTCGATGACGGCGCCGGCCACGCCGCCAGGCAGGTAAAGCACGACGAGCAGCACGATCACCCCGAACACCAGCAGCGGGTATTCGGAATAGGTCGTGATCACGAAGTTGGTGAAGACGAAGATGGCGGCGCCGACGATGGGGCCGGCGAATGTGTGGATGCCGCCGGCCAGGGCCATCAGCACCGGCTCGGCCGACTGGCCCCAGTGGAGCAGGGACGGGAACGCCATCTGCTGCAGCGGCGCGCGCATGGCGCCGGCGATCCCGGCGAAGGCGCCAGCGATGACGAAGGCGCCCAGCTCGTAGTTGCGCACGCCCAGCCCGACAAAGATCGCGCGCTGGCGATTCTCGCGGATGGCGTTCAAAGCCGTCCCGAACGCCGACAGCGTGATCAGGCGCAGCGCCGCCAGCGACACCAGTGTCACGGTGAGCACGAAGAGATAGTAGTTTCGCGCCGGCAGCAGCCAATCGGGTGGCATCACCGGCAGGCCGTCGTCGCCACCGGTGAAACCGTACCAGCCCATCACCACCGTGTGCAGGAGCTGGCCGAAGGCCAGCGTGAGCATGGCGAAGTACATGCCGGTCACGCGCACCGCGAACCAGCCGACCGCCAGCGCGATGGCGCCGGCGATGAAGGGACTGGCCAGCAGGCCGATATGGACCGGCACGGCAAGCTTGTTGAACAGGATGGCGACCGTGTAGGCACCGAGCCCGTAGTAGGCGGCGTGGCCGAAGGACAGCATCCCGGCCTGGCCCAGCAGCAGATTGTAGCTCACGGCGAAGAGCGCCATGATCAGGAAGTCGATGGACAGGAACAGATAGCTCTCGCCTAGCACGAAGGGCAGGAGATAGAGCCCGACGATCAGGCCGCCGCCGATGATCGTCTTGGTCCGCATCGACGCAGCGCTGCCGGCCGCCGGCTGGAGAGGGGGCAGGGGCTGGACGGTCATGTGCTGCGGCCCAGCAGGCCTTGCGGGCGGATCAGCAGGACCGCGCACAGGGCGATGAAGACGAAGGCGATCGCCAGCTTGGGGGCGAACAGGATGCCGACGGCATGCACGACCCCGATCAGCACGGCACCGATCAGCGCCCCCATCACGTTGCCGACGCCGCCGATGATGATCACCGCGAAGGACTCGATGATGATCGAGGTGTCGATGCCCAGCGAGACCGAGCCGACCGGCGCCGCGAGCACGCCGCCCAGTCCGGCCAAGCCGGCGCCCAGCGCAAAGACACCGGTGAAGAGGCGCTGCACGTTGACACCCAGGGCGCCGATCATCTCGCCGTCGGCCACGGCGGCGCGGATGGTCTTGCCGAAGCGGGTGCGGGTCAGGAGCAAGTGCAGGCCGACCGCGATGAGCACGCCGACCAGGATGAGCATGGCGTTGTAGGTCGGGAACGGCATGTCGAGGATCGTGATCGCGCCATCGAGGCCGGCGGGACGCGCCACGGTGCGATAGTCGCGCCCCCACAGAATCTTGATGCCGTCGGCGACGATCAGCGTGATGGCATAGGTGAGGATGAGCTGGTACTGGTGCGGTCGCGTCGCGATGCGCTTGAGCAGCCCCCATTCGATGAGGGCGCCGACGCTGGCGACGATCGGCGGCGCCAGGCACAGGGCGGCGAGGAAGCCCCATGTCCTGTCGCCGACCATCGTCGCGACCGAATAGGTCAGGAAAGCCGCCAGCATGTAGAAGGAGCCATGCGCGAAGTTGGCGATGCGCATGGTGCCGAAGATCAGCGTCAGCCCTGAGGCGACGACGAAGAGAACCATGCCCCGGCTGAGACCGCTCAGGGCCTGGATGAGGATCTCATCCATCATGTGAAGACAGCCTTGCCGGAGGAACGCTGGCGCTGCTCGGCGTCACTTCGCCTTGCGGGCTTCCAGCACTTCGGCCTCGCTCGGCCAGATCTTGTCGGCCGGGACGCGCTCGACCTCAGCCAGCACCTTGAACGGTACCTTGTCGCCAGCCGCGGTCTTGCCGATGAACGAGGGCACGTCGCCCTGGTGGTCGAGCTGCCGGAACTTGGTCTTGCCCCGCAGCAGGTCGAACGTGCCGGCTTCCAGCGCCTTGACCAGGGCGGGCGCCTCGACACTCTGCGCGTCCTTGATCGCGCCGGCATAGGCCATCACCGCCTCGTAGCCCATGATCGCGAAATCAGCGGGATAGTCGTTGTACTTCGCCCGGTAGCGCTCGACGAAGCGGCTCACCGTGTCGCCCTGCATGGCGAAGAAGGGGGCCCGCATCTGTCCCCAGATGCCGTCGGGCATTTCCTGGCCCAGCGCCTTGAGGTCGTCCATGAACAGCAGCGTGCCGACAGCCGTGCGGTTGAACAGCCCGTAGGGCTTGGCCTGCTTGATGAAGCCGACCAGATCGGCGCCCCAGAGGTAGGAGAACACGACATCGGGCTTCGCCGAGGCGAGCTTGGTGATGTAGCTGGTGTAGTCGGGCTCGCCCAGCTTCGGCCACGCCTCGGTGACGAACGCGGCGGCGGGATTGACCTTGGCCAGCCTTTCCTTGAAGAACTTCAGCCCCTGGTGCGATGCCTCGTAGTCGCCGCCGATGAAGGCGAACTTCTTGCCCTTGGGACCCATCACCTCGGCCATCGCACGCGCTTCCATGAGGCCGCTGGGAACCAGCGTGAAGAAGTGCGGATGGAAGAGCTCCATGGGCAGACGCGGCGTGTTCGGCGTCGTCATGATCACGGGCTTCTGGTACTGCCTGGCCACCGCCGACACGGTGAGGCCGACAGCGCTGGAGTTCGGTCCGATCAGGACGTCGACCTTCTCGCGCGTGATCAGGTCGCGCGTGTGCGTGGTGCCGAGGTCCGGCTTGAGCTGCGAGTCGCGCACCAGCAGCGCCACCTTGCGGCCGAGCAGCCCGCCGCCGGCGTTGACCTCGTCGATGCCCAGCTCGACGCCGTTCACCGTCGATCGGGTGTAGCTGGCAGCGATGCCGGTGAGGTCGGTCGTGAGCCCGATCTTGATGTCCGATTGCGCCCGCGCGACGCCGGCCAGCGAGGGGCCAAGCGCCATCGCGCCCAGCATGGCGCGCGTCACGGCGCGCCGGCCATAGGCTTTCTGTGTCACCTTCACGACGTTCCCTCCATCCATCAACGACGCAGCTTGTGCCGCTGCCGCGCTACCCCCGAACACTCACCCCAATCCGAGAAACAGCGGATTTCCTTCGAAATAATCGGCTATTTGAATGTTCATTCAATTCAAAACTTGGCACTGGCGACAATCGCCAGTCAAGAAGTTTGTTGGCGCGTGTGAGTTTGCGGGGGTGGGCGGAGTGGACAGGCGGCCGGCGTCCATCCGGTGGCCTGCCGGCGACAGTCAGTCGGCGAGGACTGGCTTCAGGATGATCTCGAGGCAGTCCTCGACATACTGCTCGCGGGTCAGTCGTGGCAGGCGCCAGGCGTTCAGCGCCCAGGAATGGGCCAGCACGACGAGATGATAGGTCAGCACGTCGACGTTGATGGGGCGGAAGATCTTGGCCGTCACGCAGCGCTCGACGCAGCCCGCGATCAGCGATGTCGATTGTAGCTCCTTCTTCATCGTCGTCTTGATCTTGGCGCGCGATAACGACCGCGATTCGCGATAGCCGAGCAGGGCCGCGCCACGGTGCTCGTCGACCACGCGGCAATAGGTCTGGATCGCAGCTTTGAATTGCGCAAATGGCTCGGTGTGCTGCTGCACGGCGAGCGGAATCTCGCGCTTGTAGACGTCGAAGATCTCGCCGATGGCGGCGAACAGCAGGTCTTCCTTGTCGCGAAAATACTGGTAGATCAGGCCGGCGCTGATCTTGGCCTCGTCTGCCACGTCCTGGACGGTGGTGCGATGGAAGCCATCGCGACCGAACAGCAGGATCGCCGCCGTGAGGATCTGCTCCCGCCGTTCCTCGCTGCTGCGGCGCAGCGGATACCGCCGCCGCGGCCGCGGCATCACCGCATCCCAGTCGAGGTCACGACCTTGATCTGCCACCGGATCTTGCACTCCGATCAGCCGCTACGCCGAAATGCGCGTCCGCACTGTCGGCGATATTTGCGATGTCGGCGGGGGCGAAGGCAAGAGGAAGTTGTGTGCCATCATGGCGCGGTCGAGCCGGCGGGGCATCGGCAGGCCGAAGCCCCGCCGCAGCTTATGCCGCCATCGTCGCCAGGCGCTGGCGGATGAGGTCCTTGGCCTCGCGCACGATGCGCTCGACCAGCTCCTGGCAGGTCGGGATGTCCTGGATCAGGCCCATGCAGGTGCCGGCCGACCAGACGCCGTGTTCCAGGTCGCCGGTCTCGTAGACCACCTTGCCGCGCGCACCGGCCACCAAAGGGCCGATCTCCTGAATGGTCTTGCCTTCGTGCTCCATCTCGATGGCCTTCTTGGCCACCGAGTTGCCGTAGACGCGCGCCGTGTTGCGCATGGTGCGGAATAGCAGCGCCGTGCTGCGCTCGTCTCCGGCGACGATAGCCTCCTTCACCTTCTGGTGGATCGGGGCTTCCTTCGTCGCCATGAAGCGTGTGCCCATGTTCATGCCGTCGCAGCCCAGCGCCAGCGCCGCCACCAGGCCGCGCGCGTCGGCGAAGCCACCCGAGGCCAGCATCGGGATCTTGATCACGTTGGCCGCCGCCGGCAGCAGCACCAGGTTGGGCACGTCATCCTCGCCGGGATGGCCGGCGCACTCGAAGCCGTCCATGCTGATGGCATCGACGCCGATACGCTCGGCGCTCACGCCGTGGCGCACCGAGGTGCATTTGTGGATCACCTTGATGCCGGCTTCCTTGAGCTTGGGCAGGAATGGTTTGGGATTGTTGCCGGCGGTCTCGACGATCTTCACGCCGGACTGGATGATGGCGTCGATGTATTCGCCGTAGGGACGCGGCACCAGGGTCGGCAGGATGGTGAGGTTCACGCCGAAGGGCTTGTCGGTCATGTCGCGGCAGCGCTTGACCTCCTTCACCAGGTCTTCCGGCGTCGGCTGCGTAAGCCCGGTCAGGAAGCCCAGAGCGCCGGCGTTGGCGACGGCGGATGTGAGCTCGGCGCGGCCGACCCATTGCATGCCACCCTGAACGATCGGGTACTGAACGCCGAACATCTCGGTGAAGCGCGTCTTGAGCATGGAAGGTCCCTTATTTCAGTTCGGCGAAAGGCGTGCATCTCCCGCCATCGCACGATAACCTAGCTGATGGACCGCTGATGAACAGCGTGATCGTGGGAGGAGTTTCGCATGCCGCAGCAGGGCCTGAAGGTCGAGCGCATCGCCGGTGCCTGTGGCGCTGAGGTGACGGGTATCGATCTGACCCGGCCGCTCGAGCCGCCGACCGTGGCGACGATCCGTGCGGCGATGCTGGAGCATCAGGTCCTGACCTTTCCCGACCAGCCGATCGACGATGCCGGCCTGGAGCGCTTCACCGGCTATTTCGGACCCTTCGGAATCGAGCCGTTCGTGGAGGGCGAGGAGACGCATCCGCACGTGATTGCGGTCGTCAAGGAAGCCGACGAGCGGCGCACCGCCAATTTCGGCGGCAACTGGCATTCCGACTGGAGCTTTCAGGAGCGGCCGCCCAGCTTCACCTTGCTGCATGCGCGTGAACTGCCGCCGTTCGGCGGCGACACCATGTTCGCCAACCAGTATCTCGCCTGGGAGTCGCTGTCGGCGGGTCTGCGGCACATGCTCGGTGGCTTGAACGCGGTCCACAGCGCCCGGCGCCCCTATGGGCCGCAAGGCACCTACGCCGACCGTAACAAGGCCCGCAGCATGAAGATCCAGGCCGGCGAGGCGGCGCTGGCCGAGATGGTCCATCCGGTGGCGCGGGTCCATGGCGAGACCGGCCGCACGGCGCTCTACGTCAATCGCGTCTATACCATCCGCTTCGCCGACATGACCGAGCGCGAGAGCGCACCGCTGCTGAACTATCTCAACGAGCACTCGGTGCGGCCGGAGTTTACGTGCCGGATCCGCTGGGCGCCGCATACGCTCACCATGTGGGACAATCGCGCCGTGCAGCATTTCGCGGTCAACGACTACGACGGGTTCCGCCGCGAACTGCATCGCACGACCAACGCCGGCGAGCGACCACTGTCGATCGCCGAGTCGCATCAGGCGCAGGCAGCCGAGTAGGGCGCTGCCGGTTTCATGGACGGGCATAGTTCTTGCGTTGAGTCCGCCGTCCCGGGCGAAGTGAAGTCTGATGCCGGTCCGTGCGCCGGCCACGCCAAATACTTGGGGGGATCGTGAAATGAACGACGATGTCATCGCCAAATGGGAACTGAGCCGCCGCCGGGTTCTGGGTGCGGCCGTGGGCCTGGGCCTGCTCGGACCGGGGGCCGCCTTCGGCCAGGCAAGCGGCCCGTGGAGCCAGGCGCCGCGCAGCAAGGTCGATCGCCTGAACTTCGTGGTGTGGACCTACGGCGACATCTATTCGCGCATCGCCAAGCAGTTCGAGGCGGACTGGGGCGTCAAGGTCGATTCGACCATTTCGTCGTTCAACGACCATCCGACCAAGCTTGCCACCATGTTCGCCGCCGGCGAGAAGATCGACGTTTCGCAATCCTCGCCGTTCTCGTTCCCGAACTTCATCAACCAGGGCCTGGTCGAGCCGCTCGATGGCCTGCCCGGCGCCGCCGACTACGCCAAGGATTTCACTGCCTTCACCAAGCAGGTCGCCGTGGTCAACGGCAAGATCATGGGCCTGCCGTACTTTTCGGCCGTGTGGGTGTGGAACTACTACGCCGACATGATGGAGAAACTGAAGATCGACAAACCGTTCACCACCTACGACGAGTTCATCGAGCACTGCGTGAAGGCGAAAAAGGACGGCGTGTCGCGCTATCCCGTGCTGTGGGTGGCCGGAGTCGGGCTCGAACAGCTGCCCGGCACCTGGTACCAGATGACCTGGAACCGCGGTGGCACGTTCTTCGACAAGCAGGGCAACCACATGCTGGGCGCCGGCTCGGTGGCGCGCGAGACGCTGAAGTGGTGGGCCAACACCTTCGAGAAGGGGCTCGACATCTCGGACCCCGAGTCGTTGAAGGTGCAGTTCACAACGTCGGCCAAGGCTTTCGGTGCCGGCAAGAACCTCTACCGCGGCCCCAACCACCACTATGGGCTGAATGTCGCCAACGATCCGGCGCAGTCGCCGATCGCGGGCAAGGTGAAGGTCCACGTCTCGCCCGGCGAGGGCAAGACCATCGGCGTGTCGCACGTCTATTTCCTGTCGTCGGCCAACCGCGACAAGGAGTGGGCCTGGAAGCTGCTGCAGTATCTCGGCGGCCGCACCAAGGACGGCAACTACACCCAGGCCAATGGGCTGGCGAAGGACGCCATGCTGGGGTCGGGCTACACGTCGGTAATGAACAGCGACGTCATCAAGCAGGGCTGGGCGCCGTGGGGCGATGTGCCGGCGATCCTGAAGATCTGGGACCAGGCGACCTATATCGGCGAGGTGTGCTCGTCGATCTATCAGCCCTGGCATTTCCCGTGGACCGACCAGCTCAACATCGAGGTCCAGAAGTGCCTCACCGGCCAGATCACGGCCGACCAGTGCTGCGACAACCTGATCAAGGGCATCGCCGACGCCAAGCGCAAGGTTTGAGCGCTCCTCTCCCGCAAGCGGGAGAGGAAGGGGCCCATCGCGAAGCGATGGGAAGGTGAGGGGCCAAGCATGAGGTGCTGAGCATGAGAAGCCACAGATGAGGCACCTTGTCCTTGGGCCCTCACCCGGCGCGCTGCGCACGCCGACCTCTCCCGCTTGCGGGAGAGGTGAAGCATGACCCTCGCGGCGCCGAAGATGGCCATCGATCGGCCTGCCAAACGCCGCCGGTCCAGCCGCGAGATGTCGGCCGGCTGGTTCGCGTTCTTCATGAATGTGCCGACCTTGCTGTTCCTCGGCCTGGTGCTGGCGTGGCCGGTTCTCTACGCCGGCTACCTGTCGGTGCATCGTGTCGGGCTGGCGCAGTTGCGGCGGGGCGAGTTCCCGTTCAACGGTTGGGAGAACTACGGCCGTGTCCTGGAAGATCCGCTGTTCTGGACGGCGCTGCAGAACACCGCGGTCTTCACTGCCATCACCGTCAGCACCGAGGTCGTGCTGGCGGTAATGATCGCGTTGCTGATCAACCAGTCGAGCATCTGGACATCGCGGATCACGCGTCTGCTGATCCTGCTGCCGTATGCCATTCCGCCGATCGCCAACGGGCTGATCTGGTCGTTCATGTACAGCTTCCAGTTCGGCTTCCTGAACCGGATCCTCTTCACGCTCGGCCTGATCAGCGATCCCGTCAACTGGGCCGGCAACCCCGACACGGCGCTGTATGCCGTCACGGTGCCCTATATCTGGCGCACCCTGCCGTTCGCCATCATCCTGGTGCACGCCGCACTGCAGGGCGTCCCGCGCGAGCTCTACGAGCAGGCCGCCGTCGACGGCGCCCATGCCTGGCGCCGGTTCTGGCACATCACCCTGCCGCTGCTGCGGCCGGTGATCGCCGTGATCCTGATCCTGCGCACCGCGTTCGCCTTTGCCGTGTTCGAGGAGATCCTCGCCATCACGCAGGGCGGCCCCGGCGATGCGACCTGGGTGGCGGCCTGGTACAGCTACAAGATCACCTTCTCGCCGCCGAACAATTTCGGCATGGGCTCGGCGTCGGCCTTCATCCTGGCGCTGATGATCGGCGTGATGGCGCTGATCTATCTGCGCACGATCTATCGCCGGGTGACCCTCTGATGTTCGCCACGTCGCGCACCACACGCCTGCTGCTGCACGTCGCCAACGTGACGGTGATCGTCTTCATCCTGCTGCCGCTGGTGGCGGTGTTCTTCGGCAGCATCCAGTCGGAGAAGGCGCTGCAGGCCGATACCCGCCGCCTGATGCCGCTGGAGGTCACGGCCGACAACTTCACCGTCATCCTCACCAAGGGCGAGCAGAAGGGGCGCATCTTCGACCAAGTCACCTACCTGCCCGACAACATCAAGAGCTTCTACACCGCCTTCCTGAATTCGGCCGTGGTGGCGATCTCGGTGACGTTCCTGACCCTGCTGTTCGGCTCGCTCTCGGCCTACACCATTGCACGCCTGCGCTTCCGCTGGACCGTGTTCCTGATGCAGGCCAACGTCGTGGCGCGCTTCGTGCCAGTGATCGTCCTGATGATCCCGCTCTATATCGTGATGCGCTCGCTGGGACAGCTCAACACGCTCTCCGGCGTCATCATCGCCGAGACCGGCTTCCTGCTGCCCTATGCGATCCTGATCCTGGCGCCCTATTTCGACTCGATCCCGCGCGAGCTGGAGGAGGCGGCGCGCATCGACGGCTGCAGCCGGCTGCGGGCGTTCGTCTCCGTGGTCCTGCCGCTGTCGACGCCGGCGCTGGCGGCCTGCGGCGTGATCATGTTCATCATCTCCTGGCACGAACTGCTGATCCCGCTGATCCTGAACGCCCGGCCCGACGTCATGACCCTGCCGGTGGTGATTGCAAGCCTGGTCGGCGATGTCCATGTCTTCTTCAACCTGATGATGGCAATCTGCCTGCTGGCGCTGGCGCCCACCGTGATCCTGGTGGCGCTGCTGCAGCGATACATCGTCGAGGGATTGGCCGCCGGTGCCGTGAAGGGCTGAGGCGTCCTGCAAGCGAGAGGCTGACCATGACAGGCCATAACGGTTTCGACAGGAGCCAGGAGGACGTCTGCAACATCGTCCATCTGGAGCACGTGAACGTGTCGGTGCCTGATCAGCGCTGGGCAACGCTGTTCTATGTCACCGGGCTGGGCCTCACGCGCGATCCCTACATGATGACCAGCGTCGACAACATGTGGGTGAATGTCGGGCGCAGCCAGTTCCATCTGCCCACCGGCAAGCCGCAGATCCTGCGCGGCCATGTCGGCCTGGTCATCCCCGATCGGGCCTGGCTCTTGAAGCGCCTGGCCGGCGTTCGCGATGCGCTGGAGGGCAGCCGCTTCGCGGTGACGGAACACGCCGACCATATCGATGCCGTGTGCCCGTGGGGCAATCGGATCCGGGTGCACGAGCCGGATGCGCGCTTCGGCCGTGTCGCACTGGGGGTTGGCTACATCACGTTCGATGTACCGGTCGGCAGCGCCGCCGGGATCAGCCGCTTCTATCGCGACATCTTCGCGGCGCCGTCGCGCGTGATAGATGCCGACGGCAGCCCCTGTGCCGAGGTGACCGTGGGTCGCGATCAGCAGCTTCGCTTCCGCGAGACCGATGACGCGCCGCCGGCCTACGACGGCCATCACATCCAGGTCTACCTGGCCGACTTCTCGGGACCCTATCGCCGACTGCTCGAGCGCGGGCTGGTGTCGCAGGAAAGCAGCCAGTGGCAGTATCGCTTTCTCGACGTCGCCGATCCCGACACGGGCAAGGTGCTGTTCAGGGTCGAGCACGAGGTGCGCAGCATGACGCACCCGCTCTATGCCCGCCCGCTGGTGAACCGCAATCCCTACCAGACCAACAACGCCTTCGCCGCCGGCTACGAGAGCCGGTCGTGGGAATTGCCGTATTCGGGGTAGGGTGGCGGCCTACAGCACCGCCAGCCGCGCGTTCAGCAGGTCGGTGACCAGCATGTAGCCCGGCGCATGCGTGATGCTGAACTCGGGCTTGACCGTGGCGATCACCGATTGCGGGGTAACGCCGCAGGCCCAGAACACCGGCAGCTCGTCGTCGTGCACCGGCACGGCATCGCCGTAGTCGGGCTTGGCGATGTCGTTGATGCCGATCATCTCCGGCTTCCCCAGATGCACCGGCGCGCCGTGCACCGAGGGGAAGCGCGACGTCACCTGCACGGCGCGGATCGCATCGGCCGGCCGGAACGGGCGCATCGACACCACCATCCGGCCATGGAACGGGCCCGCCGGCGCCGTCTGGATCGACGTGCGGTACATCGGCACGTTGGTGCCGCAGCTGATGTGGCGCAGGTCCAGGCCGTTCTCGATCAGGGCTTCCTCGAAGGAGAATGAGCAGCCCAGCACGAAGGCCACGAGATCATCGCGCCAGACCTTCTTGAGGTCATCGACTTCCTCGACCAGTTCGCCGTTGCGCCACACGCGGTAGCGCGGGATGTCGGTGCGGATGTCGAGGTCGGCGCCCAGGCTGGGCAGCCGCGGATCGCCCGGCTCCGAGGCCGCCAGCAGCGGGCAGGGCTTGGGGTTCAGATGGCAGAAGCGGTGGAAGTCGGCCGCCAGGGCCTTCGGCAGGATGGCAAGGTTGCCCTGTACATAGCCGGGCGCCAGGCCCGCCGTCGGCAGCCGATGTTCGCCACGGCGGATCTTCAGGCGCGCGCCATGGCCGGTCTCGCGCACGGTGCTGCCCAACGTGGTCATGGTGGTGTCCATGAGGGACCTCCAGAGAAGAACGTTACCTGGCATGGTGGCACCGTTTTCACCTCTCCCGCAAGCGGGAGAGGTCGACGCGCGCGAAGGGGCTAAGGACTCGGTACCTCGTGCTTGGCCCCTCACCCTCCCACGCTTCGCGTGGGCCCCTCCCTCTCCCGCTCGCGGGAGAGGGGACAAAGTCACACCGTCACGTCCACCGCGCCGCCGTCGATGCGGATATTCTGGCCGTTGATGAAGGCGGCGCGTGAGCCGGCGAGGAACGCCACCAGGTCGCCGACCTCGTCGACGGTGGCGACACGGCCGACCGGGTTGGGCATGTCGCTGGCCGCCAGGCGGCGCAGCAGGGCGGTCGGGTTGGGATCGGCGGCCTCGGGCCAGTTCTCGCGGGTGCCGCGCTTGCGGGCCATGTCGATCACCTCGGCGGTGGCGATCAGGCCTGGGCTGACCAGGTTCACCGTGATGCCACTGCCGCTCAGCTCCTTGGCCAGGCTGACGGTGATCGCCGGCAGCGCGGCCTTGGCGGCGTAATAGTGCGGCATGCGCGCCGCCGGCCGGGTCGAGCCGATGGTGCCGATCAGGACCACGCGGCCGAAACCACGGGCTTTCATGCCCGGGGTCAGCGCCCGGATCAGGCGCACCGCCGACAGCACGTTCTTTTCGTACATGCCAAGCCACGCATCATCGTCGGCGTCGGTCCAGCGCTTGCGTTCGGCGGTGCCGTAGTTGGCGACCAGGATGTCGACATCGCGCTTGGCCTCGACCAGGCGCGCCACCACGGCGTTGGCGCCGCCCTGGGTGGCGACGTCGCCGGCGGCGATACTGGCCTGGTGGCCGGCGGCCACGATGGTGTTGGCGGTGTGTGCCGCCGCTTCTTCGGTCGGTCCGTTCACGACGACATGGGCGCCTTCGCGCGCCAGTGCCCAGGCGATGCCCGTGCCGGTGCCGCGATGCGCGCCGGTGACCAGCGCCGTCTTGCCGTTCAGATCCAGATCGATGGTGACCTCCTGCCGGCGGTTGCCGCGCCGGCTGGACAGCAGCCTAGAGCAGATCGCGGCAGGCGGGAAATCCCGACTACTGGCGCGCCATTGCCGCCACGTGATCGGCGATGGCCAGTGCCGCGGTCAGGCCGGGCGATTCGATGCCGAACAGATGGATCAGGCCGGGGATGCCGTGCGTTTCGCGACCGTGAAAGGTGAAGTCCTGCGCCGGCGCGCCTTGCGGCACGATCTTGGGCCGCAAGCCGGCGTAGTCCGGCTGCAGCGCGCCGTCCTTGAGGCCGGGCCAGTAGCGCCGCACGGCGGCGTAGAATTTGTCGCCGCGCGAATGGTCGATGGTGTAGTCGATCTTGTCGATCCACTCGACATCGGGGCCGAAGCGCGCCTGGTTGCCGAGGTCGAGCGTGATGTGCACGCCCAGGCCGCCGGGCACCGGGACGGGATAGATCAGGCGCGAAAACGGTGCCCTGCCCATCAGGCGGAAGTAGTTGCCCTTGGCGTAGTAGGCCTGCGGGATGGTGTTATAGAGCGCACCCTGGAACCGGCGCGCCAGATCAGGCGCATGCAGGCCGGCGCTGGTGATGACCAGCCGGGCGCGCAGAGTCATGGGATCGGCACCGCCGATATCGAGCTCGATGCCGTCGTCGCGGACGCGGCCGTGCTCGACCGGGCTGTGGAAGGCGAACACCGCGCCGGCGCTTTCGGCATCACCCTGCAGCGCCAGCATGAAGGCATGGCTGTCGAGGATGCCGGTGGTGGGCGACAGCAGGGCGCCGGTGCATTGCAGATTGGGCTCCAGCGCCATGGCCTCGGCGGCGGTGAGGAAACGCATGCCCTCGACGCCATTGGCCTCGGCCCGGCCCTTGATGCTGGCCAGGGTCTCGCGTTCGGCCTCGGTGGTGGCGACGATCAGCTTGCCGCAGTTGTTGTAGGGAACGCCATGCTCGTCGCAGTAATGGTAGAGCGCGCGCCGGCCGGCAACGCACAGCCGGGCAATGTTGCTGCCCTTGGGATAGTAGATCCCGGCGTGGATCACCTCGCTGTTGCGCGAGGAGGTCTCGGTTCCGATGGCCTCCAGCGCCTCGACGACCACCACCTCGCGCCCGGCCAGGGCCAATGCGCGGGCGATGGCGATGCCCACCACGCCGGCGCCGACGACGACACAATCGACAGTTTCCACGCTCATGGCATCGCACTGTAGTGGGGCAGCGGGCAAGATGCCACAGGGCGTCGTTGCACTGGCAGCGGCGGCGCCTATGATCGGGCGTGATGAAGAAAGCAGATACTCCGCGCCGGGCGGCGCTCGTCACCGGCGCCGGCAAGCGCATCGGGCAGGCGCTCGCCGAGGCACTGGCAGCCGACGGCTGGTTCGTCTTCGTGCACTATCATCAATCGGCAGCCGAGGCGCAGGAGACGGTGCGGCGCATCCGCGCATCGGGTGGCGGGGCAAAAGCGATGCGGGCGGACCTTGCATCGGCCAAGGCCGCCGAATCCCTGGTCAGCCGATGCGGCGTGCCGGGCATGGTGTTGTCCTGTGTCGTCAACAGCGCCTCGCTGTTCGAGCTTGATCGCGTGCCATCGGCCACGGCCCGGTCGTTCGACCGGCACATGGCGGTGAACCTGCGGGCACCGCTGCTGATCGCCCAGGCATTCGCCCGCCAACTGCCCGAGGCCGAGCGCGGCGTGATCGTCAACCTGCTCGATCAGAAGCTGTGGAACCTCAATCCCGACTTCGTGAGCTACACATTGAGCAAGATCGGCCTGCAGGGGCTGACGACGATGTTGGCGCAGTCGCTGGCGCCGCGCATCCGCGTCGCCGGTATCGCACCGGGCCTGACCTTGCGCAGCGGCAGCCAGACCGATGAGCGTTTCGAGGCCCAGCACACCGCCAATCCACTGGAGGTCGGTGTGACGCCCGCCCATCTCGTGGCGGCCCTGCGCTTCATCCTGGCGACGCCCAGCTACACCGGCGACACGATCGTGATCGACAGCGGTGAGCACCTGACCGGCCGCCCGCGCGATATCGCCTTCGACCGGCGTGCCGCGGCGCGGGGGCGTCGGCGATGACAAACGACCTGCTGGCGCGCCACGGCGAAATGCGGCGCATCTTCCTGCGCAATTATCGCGTGATGGCCAATATCGGCATCCATGATTTCGAGAAGCAGGGGCCGCAGGCCCTGCTGATCAATGTCGAACTTTACCTGCGACCGCCGGCGGCCGACCTGGACGACGACGTTGGCAACACGCTCGACTATGATTTCCTGCGCCAGGGCATTGCCGCTTTGGTGGCGGCACGGCGCTTCAACCTGCAGGAAACACTGGTGCACGCCATCCTCGACCTCTGCCTGTCACACGACGCGGTGCTGATGGCGCGCGTGTCGAGCGAAAAGCCCGACGTCTATCCCGATTGCGAGGCCGTTGGTTACGAGGCGGCTCGCGTCCGTTAGGTACGGAACCATTTCACGCTCCAGGCGTACTCCCTGAGTCCCGCCGTCGGTCGGGGTAGGGAGAGCTGATGCGTGTCCTGAGAGTTGTCGGGCTGGTCGTTGCGGGGATGGCCTGCGGTGCTGGATTTGCCTGGGCCGACGACGAGGCGCTGGCACCGCCATCCGGCGGCCGGGATCAGCGTGAGCCCAAGGCCATCATCACCTTTCAGATCGAGAACGATCTTTTCAGCCGTTGGGCCAAATCCGACCGGGACTACACCAACGGGGTTCGCCTCGGCTGGTTGTCGGCGCCGGCGGCGATGCCCGACTGGCTGGTGAGCGCCACGTCGGTACCAACGATTTTCGGCGAGCGCACCGCCGACAGTATCATCCGGCGCTGGGGTGTATCGATCGGGCAGAATCTCTACACACCCAGTGACACCAGCGCGCGTGGCCTGATCGCCAACGACCGTCCGTACGCTGGATGGCTCTATCTCGGCTTCGCGTTGCAATACACGCATCTTGTCGGCGATACGCCGGTGCGGCTCGATACGCTGCAGCTTGACCTTGGCGTCGTCGGTCCAGCCGCGGGCGGACGTTTCGTGCAGAACAACGTTCATGCGTTGATCGGGGCCGACAAAGCGCGCGGCTGGCGCAACCAGCTGCGCAACGAGCCCACGATCAACCTGACCTTCGAGCGCCGCTGGCGTGTCGGGCGGCTGGACCTGGCGTTGCCGCTGGGCCTGGAATCCGACGTCATCCCCCGGGTCGGCCTCGCGGTCGGGAATGTCGCGACCTATGCCGCGATTGGCGGCATCCTGCGGATCGGCAATGACCTGCGTAATGATTTCGGACCACCGCGGGCGCGTCCGGCCATGCCGGGGTCGGAGACCTTCACCGCACATGATGGTTTCGGCTGGTATTTCTTTGTCGGCGTCGATGGACAGGCGCACCTGCAGAACATTTTTCTCGACGGCAACACCTTCCGGCGTAGCCACCGCGTCGATCGCTATCCATTCGTGCTCGATGTGCAGGCCGGTTTCGCCTTCCTGTTCCGCAACGTCCGCGTCAGCCTGACGCACGTTTTGCGATCGCCGGAGTTCTCTGAGCGCAATCGTTGGCAGCAGTTTGGATCGATCAGCGTCGCCTTCCGTTACTAGCCAGCGAGGCCGAACGCTGATCCCTACAGCGAGTCGTCGTGATGGACTATGCAATAGCCCTGGCTGGCGATGGCTGGCCCGTGCGAGCTGCGTTCGTGGCAGCAGCACTGGTTCTGGCCGTCCTTGTTTACGATGCCGTGATGCTGCTGGCGCGTCGCAGCCGGCACCTGCGTCCTGCCGTTGATATCGTTCGGCAGCCAGGCCGTGTCCTGGCCCTCGGGTTGGTGCTGCTGGCGAGCCTGGCGGTCATGGACCTGCCGGCCGCGGTCAGCGAGACGCTGCGACGGGGGCTGACGATCGGCATCATCGGCGCGGCCGGGTTTGCGATCGCGCGGTTCGTCGGCCTCTCCTTCGATCGCGCGATCCTGCCTTATGCGACGCGCAGCGATTCGGTGTCTCGCGCCCGGCGGACCCAGCTCGACTTCTTCCGGCGCGCAACCCTGACCGGCATCGCTGGATTGACGGTCGCGCTCTGCCTGACGACGATTCCGGCCGTGCGCGCCATGGGCCTCAGCCTGTTCGCATCGGCGGGAGTCGCCGGGATCGTCATCGGCCTGGCAGCGCAGCCGACGATCTCCAATTTCATTGCCGGCATCCAGATCGCGATGACGCAGCCGATCCGCATCGGCGACGTGGTCGTGGTCGAGAACGAGTGGGGCCGGATCGAAGAAATTTCCTCGACCTATGTCGTCGTTGCCATATGGGATGAGCGGCGGTTGATCCTGCCCTTGGCGTATTTCCTGCAAAAGCCGTTCCAGAACTGGACCCGCGAGTCCTCGCAGCTGTTGCAGCCGGTGTTCCTCTATGTCGACTATGCGTTGCCCGTCGCGGCCCTGCGGGCCCAACTCGACCGCATCCTGGACCGCTCGCCGTTATGGGACCGACGGGTGTCGAACCTGCAGGTGACCGACCTGGGCGAGAACGCCATGCAGCTGCGGGCGCTGGTGAGCGCCGCCGATGCCAGCAAGGCATGGGACCTGCGATGCCTCGTGCGCGAGGAACTGGTGACCTGGATCCGCGAGACGTACCCGCAGGCCCTGCCGAGGACGCGCATGGAAGCGGTACTCAAGCGGCCTGCCGCGCGTCAGGCCGCTTGATGTAGGATCGGCCGTCCGATCGCGGCTGGAAAGCGGAGGGATCCTGGCCAGGGTCCCTCTGCTGTTACGGATTACATCTTCTTCCAGTCGCCCGACTGCTCGAAGGCCAGCGCCGCCTTGTAGATGGTCGGCTCGTCGAAATGCTTGCCGATCAGCATGACGGAGACCGGCAGGCCGTCCGACACGCCGCAGGGAATGGCCATGGCCGGATGGTGCGTGATGTCGAACGGCGCTGTATTGGAGATCATGTTCAACGCCCGCTCGACATAGAGTTCGCGCGGCGCGTCCGCGGGCGGCAGTGGCGTCGCCTTGATCGGCGTGGTCGGCATCAGCAACAGGTCGTATTCGGCCAGCGCCTTGTCATAGGCGGCCGTGAGCTGACGGCAGATGTTCATCGCCTTGCCGTAGTAGCGGCTGCCGTAATACTTGCGCACATAGGTGCCGAACAGGGTCATCAGTTTGGTGGTTTCCGACAGCTCGTTAGCGCGGTTGCGCCAGTTGCGGTGGAAGTCCATCAGGCTGGTCACGTAGAGGTCCGGGCGGCTGACGCCATAGCCGTCGCCGTACATCATGGTCTGGGTCAGGCCTTCGACGCCGATCGGCATCCAGATCGCCGGCGCCAGCAGATGCCAGGGGATCGACACCTCCGACACCGTTGCGCCCAGCGCCTCGAACTTCTTGGCCGCTGCCTTGACCTTGTCGTTGACGTCCGTCTCGGCGTTGGCCTGCAGGAAGCCTTCCT
This sequence comes from Reyranella sp. CPCC 100927, assembly GCF_007859315.1. GTDB lineage: Bacteria > Pseudomonadota > Alphaproteobacteria > Reyranellales > Reyranellaceae > Vineibacter. The sequence goes on along the minus strand of NZ_VOHA01000002.1, from coordinate 70,250 downwards.
TGACCACGCCGATCTTCATGTCCTTGACGCCACCCTCCAGCATCTTGGTGTAGGGATGTGTCTTCACGTTGTACTGGCGCGGATCGTACTCATCGGCGCCGGCAATCACCTCCAGCAGCAGGGCATTGTCGGCAACGTTGGCGGTCATCGGACCGGTGTGATCGACGTAGATCTCGATCGGCATGATGCCGGTGTAGGGCACCAGCCCATGCGTCGGCTTCATGCCGTAGGTGCCGCAGAACGACGATGGCATGCGGATCGAGCCGCCCTGGTCGCCGCCCAGCGCCATATCGACCTCGCCCAGCGCCACCAGCACGGCGCTGCCCGACGATGAGCCGCCGGCCGAATAGCCCATCTTGTGCGGATTGTGCACGGGCCCAGTGGCGTTGGTGTGGCTGCCGCCCGACAGGCAGTAGAATTCGCAATGCGCCTTGCCGGTGATCGTGCCGCCGGCGTCGAGGATGCGATGCACCACCGTGGCGTCGATGTCGGGTACGTAGCCTTCCAGGGTCGCCGCGCCATTCATCATCGGCACGCCGGCCAGCATGATGTTGTCCTTGAGCGCGATGGTCTTGCCCTTGAGCTTGCCGCGCGCGGCACCATTGACCGTTGTCTTCACGTACCAGGCGTTGTGCTTGTTCTCCTCCGGGCTGGGCCGCGAGCCGGGCGTGCGGGGATACTTCACCGGCGGCAGATTGTCGGGCATGGCGTCGACGACGTTGTAGGCGGCGACGTTGGGGCGCAGCAGTCCGATGTAGGACTCGACGTCGGCGTCGGTGAGGGACAGGCCCACCTCGCGGGCAGCTTCCCGGATCTGCTCGGGCGTGGGCACTTGAACGGCCATGGTTTCCTCCTCCAGCTTCTTGGGTGAACGTGCGGTCGGCGGCTGTGCCGCTTCAGGGTGACAGGTATTTCAATAGCTGCGGGTCGCTCTTCACGGCGTCGGCAGCGCCCTGCATGGCGATCTGGCCGCGATCCATGACGTAGGCGTAGTCCGCCACGTCGAGGGCGAGCTCGATATGCTGCTCGACCAGGATCACGGCCATCTCCTTGGTCAGGTCGCGCAACCGGTCGGCGATCTCGCTGATCACGCCGATCCAGACGCCTTCCGTCGGCTCGTCCAGCATCAGCAGCTTGGGGCGTCCCAGCAGGGCACGGCTGATGGCCAGCATCTTGCGCTCGCCGCCCGACAGCGTGCCGGCCGTCTGTCCCAGGCGCTGGGCCAGCTTGGGGAAGAAATCCAGGACATAGTCGATGTTCGACTTGTCGGACTGACCGACAGCGCCCAGCAGCAGGTTCTCACGCACCGACATCTTGCCGAAGACGGCGTGATCCTGCGGCACGTAACCCAGGCCGCGACGGGCGCGCCGTTCGGTCGGCTCGCCCTGTGTTTCGATGCCGTCGAAGCGGATGGTGCCGCTCATCGGTCGGATCTCGCCGGCGAGCGTCTTCAGCAGAGTTGATTTGCCGACGCCGTTGCGGCCCAGGATGGCAATGGCGCCGCGGCGGCCGGCAGCGAGCGACAGGTCAAACAGGACTCGGCTGCGCCCATAGCCCGAGCTGAGCTTGTCGACCTGGAGGATGGTGTCGGTGTCAGACACGGGAGGTGTAGACCTCCTGCACACGGGTCGAGCGCTCAATCTCGGCGACGGTGCCATCATCCAGCACCTTGCCCTGATCGAGCACGGTCAGGTGGTCGCAGATGTCCTTGATGAAGTCGAGGTCGTGCTCGACGATCACCAGGGCACAGTAGCTGCGGATGGGTTGCAGCAGTTCGCCGGTGACGCGCCGCTCCTCCGGGCTCATGCCGCCTGTCGGCTCGTCGAGCAGCAGCAGCTTGGGCCGTGGCGCCAGGGCCATGGCGATTTCAAGCCATTGCTGCTGGCCGTGGCTCAGCTCCCCGGCAAGATCGTCAGCCCGATCGGCCAGCCGGAAGCGTTCCAGGGCCGTCATCACGTCGCCGTTCAGTCGCTGGCGCGTGGCCGAGCGCAGCAGCGACCACAGGCTCTGGCCGGATTGCAGCGCCAGCAGCACGTTGTCGTAGACGGACAGTTCCGGCAGCACGGCCGTGATCTGGAATTTCAGGCTCAGGCCGGACCGCGCGCGTTCGTAGGGTGTCGCGGCGGTGATGTCGCTGCCGTCGAACGTGATGGTTCCCTTGTCGGGGAAATGGGCGCCGGCAATGGCTTTCAGCAAGGTGCTCTTACCCGAGCCGTTGGGTCCGATCAGGCCATGGAAGCTTCCGGCTTCGACGGTGACATCGATGCCGTCCAAGGCGCTCAGGGCGCCGAAGGACTTGCCGACATTGCGGACTTCAAGCAACGCCATCGCCGCTTACTTTCGGACCGCGCGCGTCCGCGCGCGCATCGGCGCGGAGCGGTGAGGCCGTTCGCTCTTCGCCTTGCTGCGAGCGAATGCGTGCGTGGACCCTTCGACAGGCTCAGGGCAGGCTGCCCGCGGTCCAAAAAGCATGGCCTACTCCCGCTCCTGCGGCCGCGCGCCATAGGAGCCGACACGTTCGCGATCTGACACGAAGAAGCCGAGGATGCCCTTGGGCTGGAACATCACGACTCCCAGAAGCACCAGCCCGAGAACCACCGGCCAGATGCTCTTGATCGCATCGATGTCGGCCAGCGCGTACGTGATGACCTCGACCGCGATCGTGCCGAGAATGGGCCCGATCAGGGTTCCGGTGCCGCCGAACAGGCAGTAGAGCACGGCCGTCGTCGACAGGCCGGGGCCCATGTTGCCGGGGCCGATGAAGCCCTGGTGGTAGCTGTAGAGAGCGCCGGACAGGCCGGCGACCGCGCCGGCCACCGAGAAGACCATCGCCTTGAAGAGCTGCACGCGATAGCCGAAGAAGGCCAGTCGTTCCTCGTTCTGTCGCATGCCGGCCAGCACCAGCCCCAACTGCGAGCGCATCAGGATGCGCGATGCGGTGTAGACGACGAGCAGCACGGCCAGCGCCAGGAAGTAGAACGCAGTGCCTTCGACAAACTCATAGCTGCCGGCCTGCAGCAGCTTGATCGACGACAGGCCGTTGCCGGCGCCGACATACTGCCAACCCGACACCAGCCGCTCGGCGGCGTAGGAGCCCGTCAGTGTCCCCAGCGCGACGAAGATGGTGGTCGGTGTCTTGCGACCCAGCAGCAGAAAGGCCCCCAGCAGTCCCGACAGCACGAAGCCGCTCAACAACGCCAACGGCAAGGTGCCCCAGATGTGGCTGAACCCGAGGTCGCGCCCCACCAGGGCAATGACGTAGCCCGCGACGCCGAAGAACAGCGCCTGGCCGAAACTCATGATTCCGGACAGGCCCCAGCACAAGTCGAAACTGATGGCCAGCATCGACAGGATGAGCACGTTCGTCGCCAGCGTCACGAGATCGACGCGGCTCGACAGGGCGAAGGGCGCCGCGATCGCGACGACGAGTGTCACGATCTCGATGATCGGCAACACCCGCAGCGTCTTGCCGCTGCGGCGTGTCTGCCAGCCAAGAATTGCCGTCATGAAAACCACCCTTCCCCTGGAGGGTGAAGGTGGATCAGGCTGTCGATTCGGCGCACCGCCTCAGCACTCCTTGGGGTCGACCATGTTGGCCTTGCTGATGACCTCGTAGCGCGTCTTTCCGGCCTCGACTTTGCACTGAGCGACGTACATGTTCATCTTGCAGTGCATCTTGCCGGGCACCATCTCGGCGCCGCCGCCGGGACCATCGGCGATCTTCGCCTTGTCCATCGCGGCCGAGACCGCCTCACGCGCCAGGTCCCCCTTGGTCTCCTTCACAGCCGCTTCATAGAACTTCACGCCGCGATACATGCCGGTGGACGCCGAGCCGGCTGTGAACAGGTACTTCGTGTCCGGAAATTTCTTGGCGTATCCTTCCTGCAGCTTGGCGCTGAAGGGGTCGTTCACCGACTGGAAGTAGTCGAGGCAGCTGTAAAGTCCCTCCATCTCATGTGCCGGATGGTAGTTCAGCAGGTTTTCGTCGTAGTAGACGCACGACAGCACGCCGCCGTTGCGCTGGAAGCCCGACTCGTAGAGCTGCTTCACGAACGGCTGCAGGCCGGGCGGAATGACCGTGTTGAACACGCAATCCACCTTGCCGTCGCGGATCTTGCCGATGGTGGCCGAGTACTCAGGCTGATCGAGCGGATAATATTCCTCGAACACGACCTCGCCGCCATTGGCCTGGATGACCTTGCGCGCATATTTGTTCAGCAGCTGCGGCCAGACATAGTTGGCCGATGGCAGGGCAAAGCGCTTCTTGCCCAGCTTGTTGATGATGTAGGGAATGAGCTCGTCGCACTGCTGCGCCGGCGTCGGCCCGGTGCAATAGAGATTCTTGGTGCACTCCTGGCCTTCGTAGAGCTGCGGATAGATGTAGAGCGTGCGGCCGCGATTCACGATCGGATCCTTGATCGCCTGTCGCATGGCCGAGGTGATGCCACCCAAGACCACGTCGACCTTGCGCTCCTGGATCAGCTTGCGGACGTTGCCGACCGCCACCTTGGGATCCGACGCGGTGTCTTCCAGGTAAAGCTCGATCGGCTTGCCGGCGATGCCGCCGGCCTGGTTGATCTGCTCGACGGCAAACTGCGCCACCTGCCAGTTGGCATTGCCCGATGGTGCGATGGCCCCGGTGATGTCGGTGGCAATGCCCATCTTGATCGGCCCGGCGGCGTTGGCCCAGTTCGGGCGCAGCAGCCAGCCGCCTGATGTGCCCGCGATCCAGCCGGCGGCGCTGAGCGCGCTGGCGCCGCCCAGTAATCGCCGACGGCTCAGTCCGCGAGATGGCATGCCGGGCGCGTTTTCTCCTTTGGGCGATGTCATTAGAGCCTCCCCTGTGTGATGAAACCTTGTGGCCGGAACTTGACGATCACCAACGCGATGACGAACACCAACGGATCGGCCAGCACCGGGATCACGATCCAGGGCAGACCCGCCGCCGTGGCACCGACGACCGTGGCCCCCAGCACCGGCCCTTCGAACGTGCCGACGCCGCCCAGCATCACGGACAAGAATGCCTGCACCAGGAAGCGCAGGCCGATGTCGGCCGACAACTGATAGAGCGGCACGATCAGGGCACCGGCGAGCCCTGCAAGTGCCGAGCCAAAGGCGAAGGTGAGCGTGTAGAGTCGCGGCGTGGCGATGCCGCAGCTGCGCGCCAGCGCCGGGTTTTCCAGCGAACCGCGGATCTGCAGGCCGATCGACGTGCGGGTCAGCAGCAGCCAGCTGGCGACGATCACGGCCAGGGTGACGGCCACGATCACCGTGCGCCAGATGGAAAAATCGAGATCTCCGAGGGTAAAGACGCCCGGCAGCGGCTCGGGTATCGACTTGTAGTGGCCACCCAGCAGACCGCGTACGGTCTCGCGAATCACCAAGCCGATGGCATAGGTGCCCAGCATGGCGATGATGGGTGCGGCATAGAAACGCCTGATGATTGATCGCTCCAGCGCCGCGCCGAAGACCGCCAACACGAACGGTGCCGCGACGATTCCGGCCCAGATCGGCAGGCCGCTCTCATGGAAAATGAAGACCGTGTAGGCACCCAGCAGCACGAACTCGCCGTGGGCGAAATTGAAGATGCCCATCATGCTGGCAACGACACCCAGGCCCAGCACGATCAGAACCATCACCGACGTGAAGGCCAGCAGGTCGAATGCGAGCTTGACGAAATCCATGATCAGCAACCGATCGAACTGTCAGCCCGCGGCTTCCCGGCTTTCAGCACGGCCAAGCGGGCTTCTTGGAAGTGAGCGAATATATTTGAATGAGAAATCTTTCCGTATTCAAGTATTAATTTGCAATGGTGCGATTCACCGATCCGAGACGAGCGTGGTGTAGCGCTGACGCCCTGTTCAGAACTGCGCGAGCAGGCGGAAATCGAGACCGTCGGCTTGCGCCAGGTAGATCGGCATCTCGGCGCGACGCCGCTGTATGCCGACCGTGCCGCGTGCCGCTTGATACGTGATGCCGTCGGCGGCGGCGATCAGGGACCGCGGCTCCAGCGTTCCCGCGCGGCGCGAGAGCGCATCCAGGAAGTAGAGGCCCTCGTAGTTCGATTGGGCCGTCGAGCCCGGCACCGGCGCGTAGCAGCCGAAGGCACGATGGTAGCGGTCACGAAATGCCTCGTTGGCCGCTGTCGGTGCGTTGACGAAGTATCCCGAGGCGGCAAACAGGTTTTCGGTATTGTCGGCACCGATTCCGAGCGAGACCGTCTCGTCCATGCAGTTGGCCAGCCGCAGCATCTGGCCGGCCAGCCCGTGCTCGGCAAAGGCACGATTGAACAGGATACCGTCCAGGCCGATGAGTGAAATGAAGACGACGTCGGGCTGCGCCGATCGAATGCGCTCGAGATAGGGTGTGTGATCATCGCGGCCCAGCGCCACGAAATCCTCGCCCACGACACAACCGCCGGCCTCGGCGATGTAGCGTTTGACCGCCCGGTGCGACTGCCACGGCCACACATAGTCGCTGCCGATCAGGTACCAGCGGCGGGCCCGTTTCTTCTCGGTCAGCCACATGATGGCCGGCCGCGCCTGGCGCGGCGGCGTTTCGCCGATGGCCAGCAGGCCCGGCGTTCGCTCGCCGCCTTCGTAGATCGGCGTATAGATGTAGGGAAGATGGCCGGTGAAGACGTCGCGCAGGATCAGGCGCACGGCGCTCATGTGCGAGCCGAGAATGATGTCGGCGGAGCCTGATCTGACGATGTCGGTCGCCGCGTCGGCGATCTCGTCCGGCGCGGCGCCGGCATCGTGGATGGCGATCTCGATTTCGCGGCCCAGCACGCCGCCACGGGCGTTGATTTCCTGTACCGCCAGCATGGCGCTGTTGATGGAGCAGGGACCCCAGATCCCAGCCGGGCCTGACAGGCTGATGAAGTGGGCGATGCGCAGCGTGTCGCGGTCGCGGCGGCGTGGTGGGCCATGCACGTCGTCATCGATCATGCGCAGTGCGGCAAAGGGCGGCCTATAAAGCTGCAGCGCCTCGCGCCGGCTGTCGGGCATCAGCATGTGCTGCCGGCCCCGCCGATCGCTTGAGCAAGAAGGTGCCGCATGACGACCTCCGCTTCACCCACGTCCGCACCGTGCGACAGGTGCCCCGGGTGCGGCATTCTGGGGGTGAAGAACGGCCAGACCCTAGGGAAAAAACATTGAATTTTCAATATTTGAAGGACATATAGTTGGCAATTGCACATATCTTGTGCGGCTGCCAGCGCAGGACTTTGTCGTGTCCGATCCGTCGTCCCCCAACACGCCCATTACAACTCATCTGGCCTATCTGCTCGCCCAGGCCAACCGCGAGATCAACCGGCAGCTCGATGAGCGGTTGCGCACCGAAGGCGTGCCGGTCGAGCAATGGCGCATTCTCAAGGTGCTGTCGGATGGCAACGGCCGGTCGATGGGGGATCTGGCCGACGCGGCGCTGCTCAACCATCCGACACTGACCAAGACGATCGACCGCATGGTATCGGACTCGCTCGTCTACCGCATTTCCGATCCCAACGATCGCCGCAAGGTGCTGATCTTCTGTTCCGATCGCGGCAAGGCGCTCAGCCGGCGGTTGAACTCACTGGCGGCCAGCCAGGAAGCCCACATCGTCGACAGCTACGGCGACAAGGCGACGACCCAGCTCAAGCGGTTGCTGGAAAACCTGATCGAAAGCGCCGGCTAGAACCCGGTCCACGGTGCTTTGTCAGGCCCGATCCCGGAGTTCCCGGACGCCCTTCTGCGTCGCGCAGTGGGCACAGCAAAAGATCTTGCCGTCCTTCTCCAGACCGTGACCGATGATCGGGCAGTCGCAGTGGGCGCAGCGCGGTGCCACGGCCTGGATTGCACATTCGAAGCTGTCGAACGTCCAGGTCTTGCCGTGCCGCATGACCTGGAAGGATTTATCATAGTCGTTGCCGCATTGGTCGCATCGGGCCATGGCAGTGCTCCGCGCTGGCACCTTGTTCGACCGGTCAACGACGTCGCCTCGTGCCGGGTTCCGCCGGTCGACCCGCCGGGATCCCACGCGATCCTGTCTTGCATGGCATGGCCTTGTGGCGGCGGGTCGCCTGTTGATACTGACCCCCGCCGGGGAAGAACCGGCCCATGGGGGGAACATGCTGGAGCGTCTACCCGACCTGGTGAATGGCAATGCCGTGCTCGTGCGCCGCGGTCGCCACCTCAGTACAACCTTCCTGGTCGAAGCCGGGCCGCGCGCCTGGCTGGTGCATGTGCATGAGGGGCGCATCACCAGCGTCGAGCCGGGGCCGTTTCGCATGGCGTCGTGGTCCTTCGCACTGCGCGGTACGGCGGAGGGGTGGGCCAAGTTCTGGCAGCCGGTACCGCCGCCCTATTATCAGGACCTCTTCGGGCTTCTGCGCCAGGGCGAGCTGCGGTTCGAGGGCGACCTGCTGCCGCTGTGGGCCAACATCGTCTACGTCAAGGGCGTCATGGGCGCGCTGCGTGGCAACAGAGGTGAGCCATGAGTGTCGCGTTCGAACCCGTTGTCGGCCGTTATCTGCCGTTTGCGTTCCAGGGGCGGACGTATCGGCTCTATGTCGAGGAGGCCGGGCAGGGCATCCCGCTGCTGTGCCTGCATACCGCGGGCTCCGACACGCGGCAGTATCGGGCCTTGATGAACGACCCGCAGATCACACAGCGCTTTCGCGTGATCGCCTTCGACCTGCCCTGGCATGGCAAATCATCGCCGCCCGCGGGCTGGCACCAGGAGGAATACAAGCTCACCCGCGACTTCTATATCGAGATCATCGTGGCGGTGGCCCAGGCGTTGGAACTGGACAAGCCCGTGGTGATGGGGTGTTCGATCGGCGGTCGCGTCGTGCTGGGATTGGCGGCGGATCATGCGCATGTGTTTCGCGCCATCATCGGTCTGCAATCCTCGGCAACCCCCAGCGCCTACTATGACATCGGCTGGCTCGATCGCCCGGGTGTCGATCACAGCGAGGCCGCGATGGGCGCGGTGTCGGGCCTGATGGCGCCGATGAGCCCCGACACCGAGCGCTGGGAGACGTTGTGGCATTACATGCAGAGCGGGCCGGGCGTGTTTTATGGCGATCTGCATTTCTACACCGTCGATGGCGACCTGCAGGACCGGCTGCGGCGCATCGACACGGCGCGTTGTCCCCTCTACCTGCTGACCGGCGAATACGATTATTCCTGCAAACCCGAATACACGCTGGAGGTCGGCAAGGCCGTGCCCGGCGCCAAGATCACGATCATGAAAGGGCTGGGCCACTTCCCCATGAGCGAGAACCCGGCGCTGTTCCGCAGTTTCATCCTGCCCGTCCTGGATGAGATCGCACGGCTGAGCTGATGACCAGACAGGATGTGTTTGTGCCGCGGATCGGCCGCGATGGCTGAACGCGCGCCGCGATCGGCACTGCTGTGGGCTTCCGGCGGCCTGCTGTTGACGGCCCTGATCTGGGGCACGATGACGCCGCTTCTGAAAGTGCTGACCGAGGTCATCGACGTCTGGCTGCTGGCGGCGCTGCGCTACGTGCTGGGACTGCCGTTCCTGGCACTGTGCCTGCTGGTCGCGGCGCGGCCAACGCAGGCGCCCGGGAAACTGAACCCAGGCCGACTCGCGATCCTGGGACTGGCGATGACGGCGTTCTCCATCCTCTACACGATCGGCGTGCGCTACTCGCATCCTGTCACCGCGGTCGTCGTGCTGAACTTCGGGCCGGTGATTTCGGCCGTTATGGCGCGCTTCATGTTGGGAACGCGCACGGCACCCGGTTTTCCCGTCGCACTGGGGCTGGCGCTGGTGGGCGGACTGATGGTGCTCTACGGCACGCCGGGTACGCGCGAGCGCGGGCTGGCGCTGGAGGGTGGCGAACCGCTGTTGGTGATCGGCCAGATCTGCTGGCAGTGGTATTCAATCCGCGCCCAGCAATGGTTGGGCGATCGCGGACAGATCGGCTTGAGCACCATCACGTCGGCGGTGGCGGCGTTCTGGATGGTGCTGGTGTATGTCGCCATGTGGGGCGGCGGCGTTGCCGGCGGCGTGCCCGACACGCTGACCTGGCGCGAAGTGGCGTACCTGATCTGGATCTGCGTCTTCGGCGTCGCGGTGGCGATCGTGCTGTGGAACGTGGGTGTCAGCCGGGTCGGCCTGCCCGTGGCGGCACTGCATATGAACGCCTCGCCGGTGTTTGCCGTGCTGACGGCGGCAGCCATCGGGTTGCCGCCAACTGCGTTGCAGATCGCTGGCGGCCTGTTGGTGCTGGGCGGCATCGTGTACATGCAGCTCCTGCAGGTTCGGCGCGCGAGGGCGGGATGACGACCGGCACCGCAGCGCCGGGTCTGGACCCCCGGCGCAGCGTCTGGGTCGGTCTGGCGGCGTTCGTGATCACATCGGTGCTTTGGGGCGCCAACATGCCGCTGACGGCGGTCCTGCTGCGCACACTGGATCCGTTCTGGCTCACACTTTGTCGCCTGGTGCTGGCGTCGATCGCTCTGGGCGTGATGGTGTGGGCCACCGAGGGCCGGGCTGCGCTGTGGGTGGAGATACCGTGGCCGCGTTTCCTGTTGCTCAGCCTGGCCGTCAGCGTGTTCTACATCGATTACAATCTGGCGCTGCGTTACACCAACACGATCACGGTCGCCGCTGTGTTGGCCGGGGCGCCGATCTACGCCGTGACGACCCTGTGGCTGATCACCCGGCTTCCGATTGAACGCGGTTTTGGCGTGGCCGCCCTGCTGACGATCATCGGCGGGGCGATTGCCATCTACGGCCGCACCGGCAGCGGTAACGGCCTGCGGCTGGAGGGCGGGGAGCCGCTGGTCGTGTTGAGCATCGTGCTGTGGACCGTGTACTCGATCCTCGCCCAACGCTGGTTCGCGCCGACGGTCAGCCAGCTGCGCCGTGCCTACGTCGCGTCATTGGGCTCGATCTTTTGGCTGTTCCTGTTTTGGCTCGTGTGCCGCATTGCCGGTATCGCGGGTCCGCCGAACGTGGCGCCCGGCGGTGAGGCCATTCTGTGGCTGCTGGTCACCGCCGTGTTCGCAACCGCGTTCGGCAGTTTCACCTGGAATATCGGCATCAGCCGCTTGGGCATTGCCATGGGCTCGCTTTGGCAGAACGCGGTCCCCGTGTTCGGCGTGCTGATCGCCATGCTGTTCGGCATCCAGCCGACGGTGGAGCAGGTCGTGGGTGGCATTATCGTGATGGCCGGCGTGCTCTACATGCAGTGGCGCCGCTTCCGGCCGTGAGGCCATCAGGGCGGAGGCGCCTAACCTCCTTATCTGCATCCTTAATTTGCCAAAATCCTTGTGATCTTACGGAAGGGATGCTTACGGTACGGGCACGCGGCTCCACCCGCTGACCGACACCAACGAGAACCCAACCCACCGGTGGCTGCAGGGGCGGCGCCGGCATCCCAACGTCACAGCAGGAGGCCGACGGATGATGACAGCCAATCCCGTTCGTGCGATCTCGCCATGACGCCCCCGACGGTCGCTGGCTGCCGCTGGCTTGATCTGCGCGGCGCCCGTGATCCGCGCGGCAGGATCAACTTCGTCGAGACCGGCACGGACCTCGATTTTCCGCTCAACCGCGCTTTCTGGATCCATGGTGTCCCGGCCGGCCAGAACCGCGGGCATCACGCCCATCGCGACGCGCGCCTGCTCATGGTTGCGCTGAGTGGCGCGGTCGACGTCGTGCTCGACGACGGACAACGGCGCGAGACCGTACATCTCGAAGGACCCGGCCTGGGTCTGATCTGCGACACCTGGGTTTGGCACGAACTGCACAACTTCGCGGCGGCGACGGTGGTGCTCGTCCTGTCTTCGACGGGTTACGCGGAGTCTGATTATATCCGCAACTATGATGACTTCCTGCGGGAAGTCCGGACACGAGGCTCTCGATGATTCCGTTTCTCGACCTGCGTGCTGCCTACCTCGAACTCAAGGAGGAGATCGACGCCGCGATGGGCCGCGTCGCCGCCTCGGGCTGGTACGTGCTGGGTGCCGAGGTCGCGGCCTTTGAGCAAGAGTTCGCCGCCTATTGCGGCACCAAGCATTGCGTGGGTGTCGCCAACGGGCTGGAAGCGTTGGAACTGGTGCTGCGTGCCTGGGATATCGGCGCCGGGGACGAGGTGATCGTGCCGTCGAGCACGTATATCGCGACATGGCTGGCCGTGTCGGCGTCCGGTGCCCGTCCGGTGCCCGTCGAACCCGATGTCCGCACAGCCAATCTCGACCCTGAACGCGTGGCCGCGGCGCTCACGGCACGCACCAAGGCCATCCTGCCCGTGCATCTCTACGGCCAACCGGCGGACATGGACCCGATCATGGAACTGGCCGCGCGCCACGGCCTGAAGGTGCTGGAGGATGTCGCCCAGGCCCAGGGGGCTCGGTACAAGGGCCGCCGAACCGGTGCATTGGCGCATGCCGGCGCATTCAGCTTTTTTCCGACCAAGAACATCGGTGCGTTGGGCGACGCCGGTGCGGTGACGACGGACGACGATCGCCTGGCGGACCGATTGCGCACATTGCGCAACTACGGTTCGAAGGTGAAGTACGTAAATATCGAAGCCGGCGTGAACTCGCGTCTCGACGAGCTGCAGGCGGCAATCCTGCGCGCCAAGCTGCCGGTGCTCGACGCCTGGAATGACCGTCGCCGGGCGCTGGCGGCGTACTATCGCGACCGTCTGGCTGGCGTCGATGTCATCGAACTGCCTTATGTACCGCAATGGGCCGATCCTGCGTGGCATCTCTTCACTGTCCGCGCGCCTGACCGCCGACGTGTCACCGAAGCGCTGGATGCGGCCAAGGTCGGCTGGCTCATCCACTACCCGATCCCACCCCACCTGCAGCAGGCCTACGCGTCGCTTGGCATGGGCCGTGGCGACCAGCCGCTGGCGGAGCAAATCGCCGAAACCATTCTCAGCTTGCCGATCTCACCCCATATGCCGACGGCGCACGTCGATACCGTCGTCAATGCGCTGCGCGGGCTGACGTGATGACGATCCAGGTGGTGCCTGTGGCCGTGGTGCTGCGACACTGGCGGTCAAGCATGGCGGCCGCGGCCAGCTCCTGGTTTGCCGTCGTCAGGCCATGCTGAAACTACTCAAGGCGATCGCGACCACCGGCAGTGCCAGTGGTTTGACTCTGCTGCTGGGACTCCTGACGAACAAGATCGTGGCCGTGACTCTGGGCCCGACCGGAAGCGGGTTGCTCGCTTCGTACAGATCGATCCACGAAATGGCGGCGTATCTGGGCACCATGGCAGGACCAACTGCCCAGGTACAGGCGCTCAGTTCAGTCGAAGGCGAGGCGCGGCGCCGGCGGCTCGTTGCGTGCGTCTGGTTGACGCTGACGGGCATGATAATCTTTTCGCTGGTGCTGCTGATCGGCGCGCCGCTGATCGCCGACCATTTCTTTCGGGATTCGTCGGCGGACACTGTTGTTGCAATACGCAGTCTGGTCATCACTCTGTGCGTGGCGCTCGCGGCCGTCATGGCGGCCGGACTCATCAACGTGTCGGGAGCCATCGGCTGGCTTGCCGTGGTCCAGATCTGCGGGTCAGTCGCGGCACTGATCCTCGCGTGGCCCTTGGCGACAGCCGCTGCCGGCGGATTGCAGCTGGCCTATGTCGGCATGATTCTTGTACCTATCACCGTTCAGTTGGTGGTTGCCGGCGTGGTGTGCCGGAAAAAAGGATGGTTCCCATCCCTCGGCTCTGCCTTCCGGGAACTCCCATCGCGAGCCGATCTGAAGCATTTTACGTATTTCTTCATCGCCAATATCGGTACTGGCCTGGTCGACAACGCAAGCATGCTTGCGCTGCGCGCCGCCATCATCGAAACCGAGGGACAGGCGGGCAACGGCCTGTTCCAGGCTGCCTGGATGCTGACGCAGCACAACCTCACGCTTCTGGTGGGCGTATTCGGCGTATACTTGCTTCCATTGCTGAGCATGCAGCACGATGAAGGCGAGCGCCGGCGCGTGCTCGACGAGACTCTGCCGGTGATCATCGTGCTGACCGTGATGCTGGCCGGCGGCGGGCTTTTGTTCATGCCCCTCGTCCTGCGATTGCTTTATTCGGATGCCTTCCTGCCCGCGATCGAGCCGCTGCGCTGGATGCTGATGGCCAATTTCTTCTCGGCCTTGCTTTCTACGTTCTACACGCTGATCGCGGCACGGGGCCGCCCCTTGATCAGCGCTGTCTTCAATTTGCCGTGGTATGTCGCGTTTGCCGGCTTTGGGATTTCGGTGCTGACCGGCAGACTTGATGTCAGTTCCATGGGCCTCAGTGACCTGGAAGCGATCGGCGCGGCGTTCTTCGTCATCAGCATACTTCGCCTGGCAGTCCAGATGGTCCTTTGCTGGCGCCTGACGTCGTATGTGCCAGCACTGTCCGTGTGGCGTACCGGTGCCGTCGGCTTCGCCGTGCTGATTGCCGCGGCCTGGATTGGCTGGTCGGCCCGGGAGGTCGATTGGCTGGTTTCCGTACCCGCTGCAGCCGTCGTATGCGCCATGCCGCTGTTGCTGCTCAATCGCAAGCGCCTCGATCTGCTGCGCACGTCGATACGCGCCCGGCTCGGCAGGTAGGCAGAGCGACGGCATCAAGCGCTGTCCGGCCCGATGCCGCGCGCTCAGGCTGAAGCACGGCTTTCGCATTGCAGCGGGCGGGACGACCACGCTGCCGGGAGCATGATCTCACCGCGAACGAAGCGGTTTTCGGTTGTCACGCCTGCAGACCCAGGCGTTCGCCGCGGTAGGCGCCGCTCATGACACGCTCCCACCAGGCACGGTTCTCGAGGAACCATCGGACCGTGTCACGCAGGCCCGATTCGAAGGTGTGGCGTGGGCGCCAGCCGATCTCGTGCTCGATCTTCGTCGGATCGATAGCATAGCGCTGGTCGTGGCCGGGTCGGTCGGTGACATATTGGATCAGACGCTCGTGCGGGCGTCCCTGGGCATCCGGCGCCATCTCGTCGAGCAGCGCGCAGATGGTGCGGACCACATCGATGTTGCGTCGTTCGCTGTGGCCACCGACGTTGTACGTCTCACCGATCTTGCCGCGCTCGAGTACGGCCAGCAGGGCTTCGGCATGGTCCTCGACATGCAGCCAATCCCGCACGTTCTCGCCCTTACCGTAGACGGGCAGCGGCTCGCCGCGCAACGCGCGGATAATGATCAGAGGGATCAGCTTCTCGGGGAAGTGGTAGGGGCCGTAGTTGTTGGAGCAGTTGGTGGCCAGCGTCGGCAGGCCATAGGTATGATGCCAGGCGCGCACCAGGTGATCTGACGATGCCTTGCTCGCAGAGTAGGGCGAGTTGGGCCGATAGGGTGTATCCTCGGTGAACAGGCCGGTGGCACCCAGCGAACCGAAGACCTCGTCGGTGGAAATGTGCTGAAACCGGAAGCGACGCTGGGCATCGGCCGACAACCCGCGCCAGTAGGCCAGCGCCGCTTCGAGCAAGGTCCACGTGCCGATGATATTGGTCGTGATGAAGGGGGCCGCGCCGTCGATCGAGCGGTCGACATGGCTTTCGGCGGCCAGGTGCAGGATGGCATCAGGCCGTTCCTCGGCAAGAACGCGGTCCAGAGCGGGTCGGTCACAAATGTCGGTGAGATGGAAGCGGTGGCGGGGATGGTCGAGCGCTTCGGCCAATGAGTCGCGATTGCCGGCATAGGTCAACTTGTCGAGCGTCACCACCTGCCAGGTCGTGCTGCGGATGGCGTGCCGGACCACGGCCGACCCGATAAAGCCGGCGCCGCCGGTCACAAGAATCTTCACCAAGCAACCTCCCGGATGGCCCGCAGCCAGCGCGGGGCTGGCCGGGGCAGTGACACCGCACCTGGATGGATGATATCGCAGGGCGCAAGGGTGTTGACCTCCCGGGTGCCCGGCTGTCAAGGGAGCCGTGACACCGCGGCCAGCGAGGGCGCTGGCTGGTACCAGCCAGTGCCCTTTTCGCTGGCATGGACGCTCCTGTTGGCCTTACATCCAAGGCGCAGCAGCAGGAGACTCGGCGTGGGCGCAGCGACCAGCGGCGGGACATTGCACGGCGCTGCCGGTTCCGACGACGGTGGCACCATCGTATTCGTGCACGGCATTGGCGGTGCCGCACGCGTGTGGGCGCCGCAGGTCATGTCGCTGACAGCCGCCGGCAAGCATCCTGTTGCCATCGACCTGCCGGGCTACGGTGGTCGCCCGCTGACTGGGGCCATGGATTTCGACGGCCTCGCGTCCGATCTCGAAGCAACCGTGGCCGGGCTGGGGCTCGAACGGCCGGTGCTCGTCGGTCATTCCATGGGTGGCATGGTGGTGCAGGCGGCATTGCGGCGGCGGCCGGCTGCCTATCGGGCAGCCGTTCTCTGCAATACCAGCCCCGCCTTCGGCAGCCCCGATGGCGACTTCCAGAGAAAATTCGTCGCCGACCGCCTGGCGCCGCTCGATGCCGGGGCCGGCATGCCGCAACTGGCGGCGTCCATGGTCGACCGTCTGATGGGGCCGACACCGGATGCGGCCGGGCGGGACCTGGCTGTCGCGGTCATGTCGGCGGTCCCGGAAGCGACGTATCGCGCGGCCGTCGCATGTCTCGTCCATTTCGATGAGCGTGCCAATCTGCCGCTGATCCGAGTGCCGGTGCTGTGTCTGGCCGGCGCGTACGACCAGGCGGCGCCGGCAGCGGCGATGGAACGGATGGCGGCCAGAATTCCAAACGCCCGATTCTGTTGCCTGGCGGGTGTCGGTCATCTGCCCAACCTGGAAATGCCGACAGCCTTTGACGCTGCGGTGATCGATTTCCTGAGCGACCTACCAATGTCCACCGCGGCCTGAGCGGAGTCGTTTGATGCCTGCACCCCAGACCGATACACGCGACGGCGATGCGCCGATGTTCGACCCGGATGCGTTTCGGCTGACACCGGAACAGGCCGATCTGATCAGCCTGGCGCGCCGCTTCGGCCAGCGCGTGTTGGCGCCGCGCGCTGCGCGTTACGATCGCGAAGCGACGTTTCCGATCGAGAACTTCCGGGACATGCATGGCGAAGGCCTGCTCTCGATCTGTGTCCCCAAGGCCGACGGCGGCCTTGGTGCCGACTATCAGACCTACTGTCTCGCTGCCGCCGAGCTTGGCCGCTACTGCGGCGCCACCGCACTCTCGTGGAACATGCATGTGGCCTCGACGCTGTGGCCCGGCGTTCTGGCCGACGAACTGCCGATGAACGCCGAGGACCGCGCCCTCCACGAGAAACGCCGGCGGCTGCACTATCATCGGATCGTGACGGACGGCGCTCTCTATGCGCAGCCTTTCTCCGAGGAGGGCGGGGCGGCCGCCGCCGGCAGCGTCGCGTTTGGAACTGAAGCACGGCCGGTGGACGGCGGCTTCATCGTCAACGGCAAGAAGATCTTTGCCTCGCTGTCAGGCTCGGCGGATTACTACGGCATCCTGTGCACAGCGCGTGCCGAAGGCGAGAGTGCCAGCCGGCGCAATACGCTCTTTCTGGCCATCCCGGCCAAGGCCCAGGGTGTCGAGGTCACGGGCGATTGGGATCCGTTGGGCATGCGCGGCACCGTCTCGCGCACCTTGCTGTTCAAGGATGTGTTCGTGCCGGCCGACGAGATGCTGATGCCGCGCGGGGTCTACTTCCAGGCCGCGACGCGCTGGCCGCACATGTTCCTGACCCTGACACCGACCTATGTCGGCCTCGCGCAGGCCGCCTTCGATTTCACGGTGGCGTATCTGCGCGGCGAAGTGCCGGGTGCGCCGCCGGTCAAACGACGCAGTTTCCCGCCCAAGCAGTTCGCCGTTGCGTCGATGTCCGTGACCCTGGAGCAGACCAAGACGCTGTGGTTCCAGGCGATCAGCGAAGCGCGGGCCAATCCGACCCGGGAGCAGGTGCTGCGCGCCTATGCGGCACAGCACACGGTCATGGAAAACGCCAACGCGATTGCCACGACCGCGATCCGGACCTGCGGTGGGCATGCCATGCTGAAGCGGTTCCCGCTGGAGCGCATCTATCGCGACAGCCGCTGTGGTGCGGTCATGCTGCCGTGGACGGCGGAGATCTGCCTCGAACGCATCGGGCGTGAGACATTGTACAAGCCCGGTGAGACGGACGACTGATTCGGGTGCGCCACACGGCGGAGACTGATGGATGGATCTCTCCGATCTCATCGAGCGCAATGCCGCGTTCACGCCGGACAAGGCGGCGATCCGTTTCCTGGGCCGGACGCTGACGTACGCAGGCTTTGCCGAGCGCATCGGCGCCGCTGCGCGCGGCCTGAAATCGCGCCTGGGGGTTGGCCCCGGTGATCGGGTCGCGATCCTGGCAGCGAACCATCCTGACTATCTGGTCCTGCTCTATGCCTGCGCCCGGCTCGGCGCCATGCTGGTGCCGCTCAACTGGCGTCTTGCCGCGGCAGAGCAGGCGTTCATCCTGTCGGATGCTGGCGTGAAGGTGCTGGTCGTCGAAGAGGCTTTCGCCGCCGTCACGCCGTTGCTGAAACAGGCGTTGCCGGATGCGCGGATCGTCGGCATCGATTTCCAACCCGAAAGCGGTTCGTTCGAGCAGATGTTGGATCATGGTCGCGGCGCGGATCGCAGCCCGCATGTCGACATCACATGCCCGCTGCTGATTGTCTACACGTCGGGTACGACAGGGCGTCCCAAAGGCGCCGTCCTGCGTCAGGAGGCGCTCGTGTGGAATGCGGCGATGAGCCAGCATGTGCACGGGCTCACCGCCGACGACCACGTCCTGACGGCGCTGCCGCTGTTTCACGTCGGCGGCCTCAACATCCAGACCACGCCGGCGCTGCAGGTCGGCGCGACCGTGACCCTGCATCCGCGATTTACGCCCGAGACGACATTGGTGGCCCTTGCCCTGGATGCGCCGACGCTCGTGGTCCTCGTGCCGGCCATGATCCAGGCCTTGACGGCACATTCGGACTGGCAGGACACGAGCCTTGCCAGCTTGCGTGCGGTCACCACTGGGTCGACCATCGTGCCGCAGCCGCTGATCGACGTGATCACCGCGCGTGGTATCCCGGTGCTGCAGGTGTACGGTTCGACGGAAACATGCCCGATCGCGGTCTATACCCGGCTCGGCGGCGATACGGGGCGCGGCAACGCGGTCGGTCTGCCCGGCATCCACTGCGAGGCGCGTGTCGTGGACGATGAAGGCCGGGAGGTGGCGCACGGCACCGCGGGCGAGGTGGTGGTGCGCGGGCCCAATGTCTTCCAGGAGTACTGGGGCAATGAAGCCGCCACGCGCGAGGCGTTGCGCGACGGCTGGTATTGCACCGGCGATATCGCGACGCGGGATGCCGAGGGCTACTTTCATATCCACGACCGCAAGAAAAACATGATCATTTCCGGCGGCGAGAACATCTATCCGGCCGAGATCGAGCGCGTGTTGGGTGATCATCCCGCCGTCGCGGAATCGGCCGTCATCGGTCGCGCCGATCCGAAATGGCAGGAAGTGCCGGTTGCCTATGTCGTGCTGCGTGCGGGCCTGTCGGTCGATGCCGAGGGGTTGGTCCACCATCTCGCCGTGCATCTCGCGCGCTTCAAGATTCCGCGCGACTTCGTCTTTGTCGACGACCTGCCGCACACGGCCTTGGGCAAGGTGCAGCATTTCCGGTTGAAGGAAATGGTACAGGCGACGCAAGCAACAACGGGAGCGGCGTGATGCGCATTGCGGTGTTGGGCGGCGGCAACGGCTCGTTCGCGGCGGCCGGCGATCTTGCCATGGCAGGCCATGAGGTTCGCCTGTGGCGGCGCGATGCCGGGGCCGTGGCGGCCCATCGCGATGCCGGCAGCCGTATCCTGGTGAAGGACTTCAATGGACGCCATGATGTTGCCGTGTCGCTGGTCACCGGCGACATGGGCGCCGCCGTCCATGACGCGGCGCTGATCCTCTGCCCGGCGCCAGCGACGGCGCAAAGGGATATCGCGCGCCTGCTGGCGCCGCATCTTGCCGATGGACAGGTGGTGTACCTGCCACCCGGTACGTTCGGCACGCTGCTGTTTGCCCAGGCGGCGCGGGCGGCCGGCAATCGCGCCGATGCCGCCTTCGCCGAGACCGGCACGTTGCCGTGGCTGACCCGCAAGCACGGGCCCTTCGAGGTTGCCATCACCGTGCGCGCCAAACGCCTGCCGACCGGCGTCTTTCCGCTCACCCGCAAGGATCAGGCGCTCGAGGTGATCGCCGAGGCCTTTCCGGGTGTGATCGAGGACTGCGGCGATGCGCTGTCGGGCGCGCTGATGAACGCCGGCCCCATCATTCACCCGCCGCTGATCACGATGAACGCCGGTCCGCTCGAACACTTCGAGCGCTGGGACATTCACAAGGAGGGTACCCAGCCGGCGATCCGGCGCGTGACGGACGCATTGGATGCCGAACGCATCGCGGTGCGCACGGCTCTGGGCTATGGGCCACCGCATTTTCCGCTCGCCAATCACTATGCCAAGGAAGGCGATATCTGGATGTACGGTCGCGGTTCGCATGACCGCCTGACCGATTCCGGCGACTGGCGTGAGCGCATCGTGCTCACGGCGCACCGCTACATGCTGGAAGATACGCACATCGGGCTGTCCTTCCTGGTCTCGGTCGGCGAACTCGCCGGTGTTCCGACGCCGCTGGCGCGCGCGTTCGCCGCCATCGGCGGAGCCGTCTGCGGCATCGACGCCCTGGAAACGGGACGCACCCTGACCGGTCTGGGGCTGGGTCACCTCGACCGTGCCGGCCTGCAGCAGCTCCTCAATGCGGGGTTCAGTTGATGGTCCGGGTGCCCATCGCCTCCCTGGGGGCCGGCCGCATGGGGCGTGGCATCGCCGTGGCGTTCGCCTATGCCGGCCATCCCGTGAGCCTGGTCGACCTGAAGCCGCGGGCGCCGGCTGCGTTCGCTGATCTGGCGCACGCTGCGCGCGAGGAGGTACGACAGACGCTGCGTGTTCTGGCGCAGCTCGGCGTTTTCCCCGAGGACGCCGTCGACATCATCGCGGCGCGGGTCTCGGTCGTGGCCGAACCCGATGCGGCTGCCGCCCTGTCGTCGGCGGCCGTCGTCTTCGAGGGTGTACCGGAAGTGGTCGACGTCAAGCGCGCGGTCCTGGCGCGGGCGAGCCGGCTGGCCGGGCCGCAGCCGATCATCGCCTCGACGACGTCGACCATTCTGGTCGACGATCTCTCGGATGCGGTCGAGCATCCGGCGCGCTTCCTCAACGCGCACTGGCTCAATCCGGCCTATCTCGTGCCGTTGATCGAGCTGTCGCCGGGCGTCCGCACCGACGCGGCTGTAACGACCAGGCTGCGGGCGTTGCTGGAGGGAATCGGCAAGGTGCCTGTCGTCTGTGCGGCGCGTCCGGGCTACATCGTGCCGCGGATCCAGGCGTTGGCGATGAACGAAGCCGCCCGCATGGTCGAGGAGGGGGTGGCGACGGCGGAGGAAATCGACAAGGCCATCAAGTACGGCTTCGGCTTCCGGTTCGCCGTGCTGGGCCTGCTGGAGTTCATCGACTGGGGCGGCGGCGACATTCTGTACTACGCCAGCCGCTACCTGACCCAGGCCCTGGGCAGCGACCGCTATGCCTCACCCGACATCGTCGAGCGCAACATGAAGGAAGGCCATATCGGCTTCACGACGGGCCGGGGCTTTCTCGACTACGGCAATCTCGACCTCGACGCCCATCGCCGCGAGCGCCTGAAAGCATTCGTCGCCATGCTCGGCCAGCTCGGGCTGGCCAAGCCGCCGGTGCTGGAATAGCCCTAGCCGAAGACGTCCTGCAGGACGCCGTCGCGTACCACCACGGTATTGTCGACCGTGATGGTGGTGCGCATCACCGGGATGTCGAAGTGGCCGGCCGTGTAGCGGCCCGCGAACTCGTTGGCGCCGGTCGAGAACAGGAAGTTGCCGGCCACGGCGCGCAGCTCGGTGCCGTTGAAGTCGCGCTGATCGTACATCGCCAGGGACTCGTAGCGCGCCTGCTGGT
Organism: Reyranella sp. CPCC 100927; assembly: GCF_007859315.1. Lineage (GTDB taxonomy): Bacteria > Pseudomonadota > Alphaproteobacteria > Reyranellales > Reyranellaceae > Vineibacter. Next base: position 48,289 of record NZ_VOHA01000002.1, on the reverse strand, counting down.
TCATGCCGAACCCGACATGGGATACCGCGTAGGCTTCGCGATCGCCCCACGCCGCCAGATAGGCGCGCATCATCTCGGCGTCGGCGCCGCTGCCCTCGACGCGCGTAACGTAGTCGCTCTCCAGGGTCAGCGTGACCGGCGCCTCCAGATAACGCTTGAAGGTGAGGTTGACGTCACCGCGGTCGAGTACCAGCGTGCCGTTTACGGTGCCGCCCTTGGGGAAGCTCACGACCATGCCGCCAGGCCAATGCGTGAGGGTGCCCGGCTTGTCGGTCCAACCCCAGACTCCGGCCGTCGATGCACCGGTCATGTCGATGGCCATGTCGGTGCCGGCCGCCGAGGTCACCGTCATGCGTTTGGCCGCCCGCATCATCTTGGCGGCCGCCCGCACGCGCGCTGCCAGCTGATCGTCCGGCCGCAGGCGCTCCAGCGCCTCGGGGTGCTCGTTCGAAATGTAGAGAACACGGGCGCCGGCCTTGAGGATCTGCGGCGTCTCGGGCGCATGCATCAGGCCTTCCAGCGTACAGTCGGCCACGAAGACCGCCTGGCCCAGCGCGCTGACGACGGGCGCCAGGCCGCCGATCGCCACGCTGGCGCCGGTCGACCGGATCGGTACCGGATACGCGTTGCGTGGGGTTGGCAGCACGATATGGAAGGGACGGCTTCCCAGCCGCAGCAATGCCAGCTCGGCCAGATGTACATTGAGCTGCCGCGATTGTGTTTCCGACAGGATGACGGCGCTGTCGCCCTCTTTGACGCCGCACTTCGCGAACGTCTCGCAGAAGGCGTCAATCCACTTCCCTTCGATCCGATCGGAGAGCATTCACCATCTCCTCATGCTGGGTTGCCGGCATGGTACATGAGAAAAATGCCGCATCGCCAGCCCCGCGAGGCTAGTCGGCCTCGGGGAAGCCGGCCAGCAGACGCCGGCGCACCGCGTTGAAACCGGCGTTCAACAGCAGGCCCAGCAGCGAGATCGTGATCAGCGGCACGAACATGTCGACGGACTGGAAGTTGCGGGCGGCGCGCACCAGCAGATGCCCCAGGCCATCGGTCGATGTGATCATCTCGGCCAGGAACACCACGATGCAGGAAATCACGAGCGCGATGCGGCAGCCCGTGAGGATCGAGGGCAGCGCCGCCGGCAGGATCACGGTCAGCAGGCAGCGCAACCGGGAAGCGCCGGCGGCGAGGGCGGACCAGGCGAGCTTGGGCTCGACCGCCGCGGTGCCCTGTGACGTGGCCAGCAGGATCGGGAAGACCGCATCGGCCACCACCAGGGCGATCTTCGAGGCATCCTCGAACCCCAGCGTCAGGATGAAGGCGGGGTAGAGCGCGATCTTGGGCACCGGCGCCAGCACACGCACCAGAGGCGTGATGGCGGCACCGACCCAGCGGCTGCCGGTCATGGCAACCCCCAGCGTGACACCGACCACGACCGCGATGGCAAAGCCGGCGAACAATCGTCCCAGCGTGGTCGCCGCGTGATCCAGATAGGCGAGCGAGCCGAATTGCTGCAGCAGGCGCGTGAACACCGTCCCCGGCGCCGGCAGCAGGGATGGCGGTGCGATGCCGGACATGGCGATGACCTGCCACAGCGCAATGATGAGCAGGATCGGTACGCTGCCGATGAGGGCCGCGGCGAGGGGAGCGGTCAGTGCCTTCACGTCGTGCCCGCCAGGATCGGGTGCGCCGGCTCGGCCCACGCCACAAGCCGGCCACGCAGCCACTCAAAGGCGGCATCGAGCGCGAAGCCCAGCGCGCCGATGATGATGATCGTGGCGTAGACGGTGTCGTACTGCGCCATGTCGAGCGAATTGAACAGGATGTTGCCGACCCCGGTCTGCCGCGCGATCATTTCGCTGGTGACCATGGTGATCAGCGCCAGCACGAGGCCGACGCGGCAGCCGGCCAGGATGTCGGGCAGCGCCGCCGGCAGCACGATGCGCACCAGGCGGGCCGGCGCGGTCATGCCCATCGCGGCAGCCGACCACAGCATTTTTTGCTCGACGGCGCGACTGCCCTGGTAGCTGTGGTAGATCACCGGCAAGGTGACGCCGAGGAAGATCACGAGGGTCTTCGACGCGTCACCGACGCCCAGCCACAGCATGATGACCGGCATCAGCGCCGCCTTCGGCACCGGATAGATCACCATCAGCAGGGGATTGAAGAACGCCGCGACGTGCCGGCTGCGGCCCATCGTCAGGCCGACCGGGACCGCGACCGCCACGCCCAGCGCGAAGCCGACAACCATGCGGCGCAGCGATGCGCCGATGTTCAGAAGCGCTTCAGGATCGCCGAGGATGGCCGGGACTTGCGCCAGTGCCTGCGACGCCGGCGGCAGTCCGTCGATGCGCGCCAGACGCGCGCCGATCTCCCAGGCCACGAACAAGGCAGCGCATGCGATGGCGGCGGCCAGCGCCGGGGCGGGGCCAGTGCGGGTCATCGGCGTGGTTCCGGCGCCGGTTCTTCCATCAGCCGCTCGATGTTCACCACGTAGTCCTGAAAGCGGCGATCCAGCAACAGGTCGGCGCGACTGCGCGGCCGCGGCAGGTCGATGGCAATCACGTCCTTCACGCGTCCCGGTGAGCGGCTCATCATCACGATCCGGTCGGACAGGAAGACCGCTTCCTCGACGCTGTGGGTGACGAACATCACCGTCTTGCGGTCACGCTCCCAGATCTCCAGCAGATCGTTCTGCAGACGCGTGCGCGTGTGAGCGTCGAGCGACCCGAACGGCTCGTCCATCAGCAGGATGCTGGGACCGTAAGCCAGCGTGCGCGCGATGGCGACGCGCTGCTTCATGCCGCCGGATAGCTCCTTGGGATAGAACGACTCATATCCGCCCAGGTGGACCATGGCGATCAGCTCGCGCGCCCGTGCCGTTGCCTGGGCACGCCTCACGCCTTGCCGTTCGAGGCCGTACATGACGTTGCCCAACACAGTCTTCCAGGGGAACAGGGCGAACTCCTGGAACACCGGGCCGCGGTCAGGGCTGGGGCCGCTGACGCGCGCGCCCTTGACGAGGACAGCACCTGTCGACGGCGGAATGAAGCCGCCGACGATGTAGAGCAACGTCGACTTGCCGCAGCCGGACGGGCCGAGGATCGAGACGAATTCGCCGGCCGCGATGTCCAGCGAGATATCGGCCAGCGCCAGATGCCGGCGTCCCTTGCCGCTGTCGAACGTCTTGGTGACCGAAGCGATGGCGATCATCGTTGCGGGACGGGGTACCGGCACTACTCCAGGGGCGCGACGATCGAGCTGTGCCTGAAGGTCTGGGCGTCGAGCTTCTTGGGCAGCATGCCGGTCTCGGCATAGATGTCGAGCATGGCCTGGATGCCCTCAAAATTCGGCTTGGCGCCAGCCTCGCGGGCGAAATCGTTGGGCTTGAGCAGATAGGTGTCGAGCACCTGGACCGGCGCCTTGGTCACCTCGGAGACGACCTTCAACGTCTCGTCGCGGTTGGCCACCGCCTTGGCCATGCCGGCGGTCAGGTCGCGCACATAGGCGCGCACCAGGTCGGCATTCTTATCGACGAAGTCCTTCCGGCACACTTCGAGGATGTGCACGATGTTCTGCTGCTGGTCGGCCAGCGAGAACAGCTTGCGCAAGCCACCCTTGGCCTCGGCGCGCGCGGCGAAGGGCTGGTTCAGCACGCCGACATCGACACGCCCGGCGCGGATCGCGTCCTCGGACGCGGGAAAGCCGGTTTCGACCAGCTTGATATCCTTTTCGGCATCGACGCCGTGGCGCTTGAGCAGCAGGGCCATCGGGCCATAGATGCCGGAGCCGAACACGTTGATGCCGACGCTCTTGCCCTTCATGTCGGCGATGGTCTTGATCGGCGAATCGTCCTTCACGGCCCAGTAGACCGAGAAGCTGCCCGGCTTTTCGCCGACGTGCTGGGCCACGATGTAGGTCGCGAGGTTGGCCTGGATGGCGCCCTGCGCCATCGACAGGACGCCCTGTGTCGAGCAGTCCAGCGCACCGGCCGCCATCGCCTGCACCATCGGCGCCGTACCCTGGAACTGTATCCACTCGACCTTGTAGGTCTTGCCGAGATTGGTGAACTGATCGGGGCGCCGCATCATCCAGTACTTGGACTCCTCGGCCGGGATCGTCCAGCCGACGCGGATCGTCGGCTGCGCCTGGGCCGCCGGCAATGCCAGCAGCCACATCGCGGCGCACAGCGCCGCGCCCAGAATCCGCGTCATGTGACCTCTCGCTTTTTCGTTTGACCGCGCGTCAGTGATGGAGGATCTGGCTGAGGAACGTGCGGGTCCGTTCGTTGCGCGGGTTGGCGAAGAATTCCTTGGGCGGTCCCTCTTCGACGATCTCGCCGCGATCCATGAAAATGACCCGGTCGGCGACAGATCGGGCGAAGCCCATTTCGTGCGTCACCACCAGCATGGTCATGCCTTCCCTGGCCAGCTCGATCATGACGTCGAGCACTTCCTTGACCATCTCGGGATCGAGCGCCGAGGTCGGCTCATCGAACAGCATGATCTGTGGCCGCATGCAGAGCGCCCGTGCGATGGCCACGCGCTGCTGCTGGCCGCCGGAAAGCTGGCCGGGATACTTGTTGGCCTGCTCGGGGATGCGCACCCGATGGAGCAGGCTCATGGCGATTTCCTCGGCCTCCTTCTTGGGCATCTTCTTCACCCAGATCGGCGCCAAGGTGAGGTTGTCGAGGATGGTCAGGTGCGGGAACAGGTTGAACGATTGGAACACCATCCCGACTTCCTTGCGGATGGCTTCGACGTTCTTCACGTCATTGCTGAGCTCGATCGACTTGCCGTCGACGCTGACCACGATCGAACCCGCCTGGTGCTCTTCCAGCCGGTTGATGCAGCGGATCAAGGTCGACTTGCCGGATCCCGACGGGCCGCAGATGACGATCTTCTCGCCCTGCTTGACCTGCAGGTTGATGTCGGTCAGCACGTGGAACTGGCCATACCACTTGTTGACCTGGTCAAGCTGTATGACCGTCGACGTGCCGTTGAGGGCTGCCATGGGCTTGCTCTCCGTTCCTGCGCTTCAGCGCCGGGTTCCCTTGTTCAGTTCGTGCTCCAGGTACTTGCTGTAGCGCGACATCGAGAAGCAGAAGCAGAAATAGACTGCGGCTGCGAAGAGGTAGATTTCGCCCGGGAAGCCCGTCCACAGCGGATCGACGAGCGCCTGGCTGGCGGTCTTCAGGAAGTCGAAGATGCCGATGATCAGCACCAGCGATGTGTCCTTGAAGAAGCCGATGAAGGTGTTGATCAGCGGCGGGATGACGACGCGCAACGCCTGCGGCAGCACGATCAGGGTCGTTCGCTGCACATAGTTCAGCCCCATCGCGTCGGCGGCCTCGAACTGGCCCTTGGGCAGCGCCTGCAGGCCGCCGCGCACGATCTCGGCGATGTAGGCACCGGCGAACAGGATGACGGCGACCTGGGCGCGCAGGAACTTGTCGATGCTGGTGCCGCTGGGCAGGAACAGCGGCAGCATCACCGAGGCCATGATCAGCAGGCTGATCAGCGGCACGCCGCGGATCAATTCGATGAAGCCGATGCACAGGCCACGGATCAGCGGCAGGTTCGAACGCCGGCCCAGCGCCAGCAGGATGCCGTACGGGAATGCGAACGCCAGGCCGTAAGTCGCCAGAATCATGGTGACGGCGAGCCCGCCCCATGAGCCGGTCTCGACATAGCTGAACAACACGATGGGAACCGAGTAGCTCGGCAAGACGCCAAGGACACGCAGAATCAGATAGATGCCGCTGAGCACGGTCACCGCCGTGTAGACCGTACGTTCCGTGTTGTCGGCCACGGTGCGGCGGAACAGAGTCGCGGCCAGGCTGGCGACGAAGATGATGGCGGAAACCAGCGTCACCGGAATGTGGATCTGGCCGAACATCAGCATGAACGTGATGACGGTGCCGATGCCCCAGATGATCGCGAGTCGGCCGGCATTCCACATACGCCGATCGCAGCTCAGCACCAGCATGCCCAGCATGGTCACGATCGCAAACAGCGGCCGCCAATGCTGGTCGTAGGGAAAGGAGCCGAAGAAGATGTAGCGCAGCTTGGCGCCGATGATAGCCCAGCAGGCGCCACCGGTACCGACACACTCTTTGCCGCTTTCGGCCGAGAACGTGGCCTTCAACACGGCCCAGTTGAGCAGGAACGATCCCAGCCAGACGATGAAGGCGATCAGCAGGACGGTGGTGATGGCGTTGCCCCAGCTGCTGAATAGGTTCTTGCGTATCCAGCCCAGTGCGCCCGCATCGACGACGGGGGGGAGCGCTGCGGGGCGCGGCGTGGCCGGGCCGGCCTCGGTGGCTTGGCTCATGGCTCAGCGCTCCTTCAAAGCGATACGGCGGTTGTACCAATTCATGAACAGCGAGATGGAGAGGCTCACTGTCAGGTAGGCCGCCATGATGATCAGCACGTTCTCGACGGCTTGGCCGGTCTGGTTGATCGTGACGTTGACCGCCGCGACCAGGTCCGGATAGCCGATGGCGATCGCCAGCGAGCTGTTCTTGGTGATGTTGAGATACTGGCTGGTCATCGGCGGCACGATGACCCGCAGCGCCTGCGGTAGCAGAACGAGGCGGGTTGCCTGGCCGCGGGTCAGGCCCAGCGAGTAGGCCGCTTCGCTCTGGCCCTTGTGCAGTGCCAGGATGCCAGAGCGCACGATTTCGGCGATGAACGCCGAGGTGTAGAGCGTCAGGCCGACCAGCAACGCCGTGAACTCGGGCTGGATGACCGTGCCGCCTTCGAAATTGAAACCCTTGAGGTGCGGCACGCTGAAATCGAGCGGCGCGCCACTGATCAGCCAAACAAGCAGAGGCAGCCCGATGATCGCGCCGAGCCCCGCCTTGATCGTGGGGAACGGCTGGCCGGTGGCGGCCTGCCGCGCCTTGGCCCAGCGCCTGATCGCCCAGGTCGCAGCAATGCCGACCAGCAGCGCAACGCCCATCCAGCCGTGCACGTCATGGGCAAAGGGGACCGGGAGGTAGAGGCCGCGGTTGCTGAGGAAGACCGTATCCCACAACGCGGCGATGGCCTGGCGCGGGCCGGGAAAGGCTTCGCTGATAACCTTGTAGATCAGGAACAGCCACAGCAGCAGCGGCACGTTGCGGAAGAGCTCGACATAGCATTCGCACAGCTTGTTCAGCAGCCAGTTGGGCGACAACCGGCCGACGCCGATCAACGTGCCCAGGATGGTGGCCAGCACAATGCCCAGGACGGAGACGCGCAGCGTGTTGAGGATACCGACGAAGAGGGCACGGGCATAGGTGTCGGCGGGCGAGTAGGGGATCATCGTATCGCCGATCTCGAAGCCGGACTCGCGGCCCAGATAGGCGAAGCCGGTGGCGATGCGTTGTCGCTCGAGGTTCTCGATCGTGTTGGAGACGAGATACCAGGTGAGTGCGGTCACTGCGCCGATGACCACGATCTGGAAGAACCAACCCCGGATGATCGGATCGTTCCACGGCGCGACCTTGGCTTTGGGCAGTGCCGGCTGTGCGATCGCCATGTCAATTTCCTCGCACGTATAGGGCGTTTGCTGCGGTGCAGTCAGTATTGGTGGTAGCAAGAAGAATGCCGATGCGGCCGGCGGGCGCCGGTGGCGCGCAGGGACGAACCGCTGGAATCGCGGGTAAGGAACGGGCCTGTAACCTGGCCCGGCTGGCCAGTATCGTTCTACGCATTCACTCTCCCTGCCGCACCGCGGTCCATCCCGACCCGACCGTGGACGGTTTCGGCAGGCATCTGTCGGCCTGCTTGGTGGCTACTCTAGCCGGGAATCGGCCTACGTCCATAGGGGTCAAATGAAAACCGCCGCCCTTTGGGGGCGGCGGTTTCGGCCGTCATGGCAACGCCCGCGTCAGCGGATCGGTGGTGCGTATTGCAGGCCGCCCTTGGTCCACAGGGCGTTCAGACCCCGATCGATCTTGAGCGGCGTCTCCGCGCCGACGTTGCGCTCGAACGCTTCGCCGTAGTTTCCGACCTGCTTGATGATGTTGTAGGCCCACTTCTCATCGAGGCCCAACGCCTTGCCCATGCCCGGTATGGCGCCCAGGATGCGCTTGATGTTGGGGTTGTCGCTTTTCAGCATCTCGTCGACATTCTTCGAGGTGATGCCGTACTCCTCGGCCTCGACCATGGCGAAGAGCGACCAGCGCACGATGTCGGCCCATTGGTTGTCGCCGTGGCGCACGACCGGGCCCAGCGGTTCCTTGGAGATGATCTCCGGCAGGATCAGGTAATCATCCGGCTTGGGCGCATTGGCGGCGCGCGTCGAATACAGGCCCGAGGCGTCGGTGGTGTAGACGTCGCAGCGGCCCGAGAAGAACGCCTGGCGGATCTCCTCGAGGTTCTCGATCACCACCGGCTTGAAGGTCATCTTGTTGGCACGGAAATAGTCGGCCAGATTCAACTCTGTCGTCGTGCCAGGCTGCACGCAGACGGTGGCGCCGTTGAGCTCCTTGGCGCTCTTCACGCCGAGCTTCTTGGGCACCATGAAGCCCTGGCCGTCATAGTAGGTGATGCCAGTGAAGTCGAAGCCGAGCGCTGTGTCGCGGGTCAGCGTGTAGGTCGTCGTGCGTGACAGCACGTCGACCTCCTTCGACTGCAGTGCCGTGAAGCGCTGCTGCGCCGTTGTCGGCACGTACTTCACTTTTTCGGAATCACCGAACACCGCCGCAGCGACCGCGCGGCAGACGTCGACTTCCAGGCCTTTCCACTTGCCCTGGCTGTCGGCCAGCGAGAAACCGGCAATGCCCGTCGTGACGCCGCAGATCACCTGGCCGCGCGCCTTGATCGTATCAAAATCCGGGCCTGCCTGTGCGGTGCCGGTAACGCCGGACACCGCAACCACGGCGGCGGCTGCCGCCATCATTCTCTTGATCATCGAAGTATCCCTTCGTAGAGCCTCTGTCTTCGCAGGCCGCTGGTGCGGCGCGCCGGCTGCGTGCTGGGCACACGCGACCGTTGCACGCACTGTAAAGCCAACTCTTCGTGGGGCGCAATCACCGACCACCGCCCGGACGGCACCGCCCAAAAGAGAAACGCGCCGGCGGAAGACCGCCGGCGCGTTTCGTAGCAGGGCCAGGCGTGGCGTCTACAACCGGTTGGGGAGGTCCGGGTCATTGCTCGTGCGGCGGGAGGAGCCGCCCCGTGCCATGCCGGCGGTCGTGCGCTGCCAGTCGCGGAACGAGACCAAGTCCTGACCGTTCAGCCGGCCGCCGCCGTTGCCCGCAACGTAGGGGGCCGGGTTCACGAACTGGCCGTCGACGAGCACGCAAAAGTGAAGGTGCGGGCCGGTCGACCGGCCGGTGCTGCCGACATAGCCGATCAGCTGACCCTTGCGCACGCGCGTGCCGGGCGCGACCGCGTAGTTGGACATGTGGCTGTAGCTGGTGGCCAACGAGTCGCTGTGCACGATTCGCACGGTCTTGCCGTAGTTGTAGTACCAGCCGGCGTAGTCGACGACGCCATCGGCGGCGGCCACGATGGGCGTGCCGTACTGGCCGGCGACGTCGAGGCCGTTATGGAAGGCGGCCCACCGTCCCCACCGCCGGGTCCCGAAGGGCGAGGAGATATGACTGCCCTCGATCGGCAACGTCATGCTCGAGTCGCCGACCCGGTTGCCTTGCTCGTCGAAGAAGCCCTCCGGTTGGCTGCGCGGCGAGAACCACCAGACCTGACCGCGCGAATTGCGATCATAGATCGTCGCCGTCAACAGCCGCACCTGACCATCGCCGGTACGGCCGTTCACGACCTCGATGTTGGCCGAGCGGCGGTCCAGCGTCGCCGGCGCGACAGCGGCCAGCGCCTGCGCCGCTGCCCGTGCGGTGTGGGTTTCGACACCAGCATTGGCCAGTGCGACGTTGGCATCGCCATTGGCCGAGACACGCCGCAGGCCGACCGTCGACTGCGCGATGTCACGCAGGGAGCGCGCCGTGCGCAGGCTCTGGCCGTCGCGCGTGCTCCACATGCGCGGATCGTCCTGGCCGGCATCGGCGCTCGACGCGTCGGTACTGAGGCTGGCGGGGCGCGCGACCGTCGGCGGCTGTGCGCCGGCCACGGCCGTTGCCGTTTTGCCGGCGAAGGTGCCGTCGGCGCCGCGCTCGATATCGGCAACCATGCCCGTGGCGCCAAAGATTTGCAGCGACTGCAGGCGATGCGATCCTTTGGCACCATCGGCAACCAGTGCGGCGCGCCCGGTGTTACCCACGCTCAGCGATCCGCCTTTCAGTTGGGTCGTCACAGCCTGAGCTGCGGCGCGCGCGTCGTTCGCATTGACACCGACGGCGACCAACTGGTCGGCCAATGGCCGCGCCGGGTCGATGGCGAACGGCTTCGCTTCTTCGGACGTTGCGGCGCTGGGTTCTGGCGCCTGTTTCGTTGGCGCGCCACGGGCCGTGATACGCTTGACGCCGGTTGGCGTGGACGGCTTGGTGGCCGTCGATTTCGGGGCTGTCGGCTTGGCCGCTGTGGGCTTAGCCGCGCTTTTGGGTGTCGTTGTGGTCGCCTGCTGCGGCGGCCTGATGACTTGAGTGTTCGGCGCTGCCCACGCGACGCTCAAAGCGCCTGCCGCGGTCATGAGCCCCAAGGATATTGCGGAAGCATAGACGACAACGCGTCGCCGTTGCCCGGTTGTGTCCGGCATGAACCCCTTCCCGCATGACATGGTCGGAAGAACGGCTTGTCTTGTCGGGACGGGGTGGGGCGATCCGCGGAGCTCTCTCAAGCAGCGCGGATCGGCCGGCCCTGCCCTGTGGTTGGCGCGACTTTCACAGCACCCTGCGGTTTGAGTCCAGTGGAAAGTTGCAAAAATGCAACATCGGCCAGGTGACTGAGGGAACAAATCGAGAATGACAATAAAGGAAAGAGTTCAAATTGGTTGATCTTCAACAATCGTCGCGAAGTATTGCCGCATCGTGTTTCGATCTGCGGGTACGTGTACGAACGGACGCGTTGGCCTCAGCCGACGCTGGTGAAGAAATCACGGATCAGGCGATTGAACTGACCGGGGCGCTCGAAATAGGCCGAATGCCCGGCGGCGGCGATCTGCACGGCACGCCCATGGGGCATGGCAGCCGCCAGCATGGGCGCGACGGGAGATGGAAAGACAATATCCTCCTCGCCGGTGATGAAGAGCGTCGGCACGGTGATGCGGCGGGCGTCATCGAGACCGCGCACGCGTGTCTCGCCCAGGCGCCGGCGTACGCCTTCCTTGTCGAGCGTGACGTTCATCGCATCGATGGCGGTATAGAGGAAATGCTGCGCTGGCTGTTCCATCGCCATGCGATCACCGGCCGCGACGTGAATGCCGCGCTCGCGGAATACCGCATACTTCGCCTCGACGCTCTTGCTCCATGCATCGGGCAGATCGGCGGCGCCGTCGATGGCGCGTGGATCGAGTGTGCCCGAGGTGGCGGCCAGCACCATGGCCTTGAGCGCCGGCGGCTGGCGCAAGGCGTACTCGACAGCCGACCAGCCACCCATGGACTGGGCGACGATGCGGACGTCGCTGAGACCGAGATGCGCGATCAGCGCGGCAAGGTCATCGACATAGTCGCGTGGGTGGGGGCCGCCCGGGATCGGATCCGATGGCGCGAAGCCGCGGTGCGCGAAGGTTACACACGTGTACTGCGCGCAGAACGCCGGTACCTGCTGCCACCACGACAGGTGATTGCCGCCCAACCCGTGTGCAAAGATGATCGCCGGCCCCGTACCCGTGACCTCATAGTAGATGCGCCCTTCCGGTCGTGGCAGAAAACCACGTGCCTGCGGCACCGATCCGGTGGCGTGTGCAAAGTGCGCGCGATGAACGGTGGGCCCGGTCATGGGTAGCTCTCCTGTCGGCTCGGCTGATCCTGCGCCGCTCAATGTCGCGACGGCAAGCCCAGCTCAGAGCACGTAGAGCGAATCGCCCACGACGCACAGCGGCCAGCGGCCGCTGGCAAACAGGCGGAACTTGACATGGAAGGGGTGCGTCTGTGGCGCTTGCGCGATCATGGCCAGCGCGACCTGATGGCAAGCCATCGTCGCGGCGCCGGCCGCGACGCGTGTCAGTGCCGGGTCGGCGATCCCGGCGCGCGTTGCCGCCAGCGCCGCGCGGCCGTGCACGAGCTCGCCAGCCGTGGCCATCACAGTGCTTAGTGCCGTCATCACCGCATGACGGTCGAACCGCCGTTCGGCATCGGCCATTAGCGCATGCCGCTGGCGCTCCTCGGCGTCCCACCAGGCCGTCGACCATCCCGTGTCCTGGGTGATGCGGGCAGCGTCGTGCCAGTCGCGTGCGACGGCGACATGCAGCGCGCCCAGCCGCAGGGCGAGGATATAGCTTTCCGCATCGCTCCGGTCGGCCGCGGTCCAAGGCTCGCCCACGGCAGCAAACCACGACGCCGTGGCGATGGCGTCGCGGACCTCATCGAGATGAGGGTCGATCGCCGTCACGCCGCGGCCTGGTACTCCGGCAAGGTCAGGCCATATTTCGCCGTCACCTCGCGGGCGCGGTTCAGGAAGTCGGCACGCATGTCGTCGTTGGTCCGCAGCTTGATGCCCCACTTGCGGAACGTCTCATTGTTGCGTGATTTTGAGCCGCCGAAGAACGCCGGCAGATAGGGGAAGTAGCGGTTGATCGCGTCCTGCAGTCGCGCCTTGCCTTCGGGTGTCTTCACCAGCTCGGCTGCGAAGTCCTCGCCGAACTGGGCATGGAAGCGTTCCTCCGGCATGGTGGCGCGCGCCAGGTTGCGCAGCGGATGGAAGGCGCAGTGCAACAGGTCCTCGACCTGCAGGATCTCCGCCAGGTCGGCCAGCAGCTTGATGGTGACGAACTCTTCCCAGGTCTTCAAAGGGAATTCGAAGATCGACAGCGGCCGTTTGCTGTCGCTGGGTACCATGCGCGCTTCTGGAATGCCGATCTGCTCGCCCAGCTGCTTGAAGCGTACGTGGTGGCCGTATTCCTCCATGGCCACGCGGCAGGTCAGCCACTTGGCATACGGCGTCGGCGCCAGGGCAATGGCCGGCTCGTCGAAAACCTGGGCGCCGTAGAGCTCGTTGATCGCATGGCTGATCACCAGCTTGGCCACGGCTTCGCGGAATTCCTCCGGCGCTTCCTTCAGCTCGGCGATGGTCTTGACGACGATGGGCTGTGCTTCGCTCATGAAGGGCTCCGTGCGGCCGCGTGTCAGACGACAGGTTCGGTGTTGAAGGCTTCGAGATCGGTGGTGAGATCGGTCATCTTGCCTGCGCCCTCGCGCTGCAGGGCGGCGACCAGGTCGTCGGGCACCCAGTCGGCCGTCGCGTTGGCCAGGCGTGCCACCGGCCGTGGCTGGCCGAACAGGAAGATCTCGCGGCCGCGCACGCCCACCAGCTGGCCGGTGATCGACGATGCCGCCGGACTGCACAGTGCCAGCACCAGGTTGGCGACATGCTTGGCGTCGATCCGCAGTGCCCGCTCCTTGTACCTGCGCTGAGCATCGTTGGCCGGCTGGATGATGTCGGTCACGCGGGTGTGCGCGAACGGCGCCACGGCGTTGGCGGTGATCTGCGCGCGGACCAGGTCCATCGCGGTGACGCGCGTCAGTCCGAACAGGCCGGCCTTGGCGCTGGCGTAGGCTGCCTGGCCGAGATTGCCGTAGAGGCCGGCCGACGACACCATGTTGATGATGCGGCCCCAGTCGTAGCGGCCGCCGGCGCGTCCGGCCTTGCCTTGCTCGCGCATCACGGTGCTGGCGGCCGCCGTGAGATAGAAGGGCGCCGACAGGTTGGTGCGGATGACCGCTTCCCAGTCGCGGGGATCGGCCTTGAAGACGAACGAGTCGCGCAGGATGGCGGCGTTGTTGACCACGATGTCGATGCCATCGAACGTGCGCACCGCCAGATCGACGACGGCCTTGGCGGTGCTGGGCGAGGCCACGCTGTCGCCATAGGCGATCGCATGCGGCCCCAGTGCCTTGGCAGCCTCGGCGGCAACCGAGGCATCGGCGCCGTTGCCATCGATGCCCGTGCCGTTGTCGGCAATCACGACCTTGGCGCCGGCGCCCACCAGTGCCGCGGCGATCGCGCGGCCGATGCCGCGGCCGCCGCCGGTCACGATCGCCACGCGTCCATCGAGCAATCCGCTCACGTCATCCTCCGTCACATCTGCGCGCCGGTCTTCTTGCCGGCAGCTTGCATCTCGGCGGCGGTGTAGAAGGCATCGGCGTGCACGTCGATGCGCCGCATGCCACGCGCCGTCAGCAGTTTTGTTGCGGCCTCGACCATCACGGGCGGGCCAGCGACGTAGGCCTTGCAACCGTCGACGTCGTCGAAGTCGCGGCCCACGATCTCATGCACGAGCCCCGTGCGCCGGCTTGTGGCGCCCCCAGGTTCGCTCAGCACCGGGACGAAGTGCAGCGTCGGATTCGCCGCGGCCAGCGTGGTAAAATGTTGTTCGAGATAGAGGTCGCGCTCGTTGCGTACGCCGAAATAGAGATGAATATGCTGCGGCAGCTTGCGGGCGAGCGCGTGCTCGACGATCGACTTGATGGGGGCCAGGCCCGAGCCGCCGGCGATGGCGAGAATCGGCCCGCGATGGCTCTCGCGCAGATACGACGTGCCGAAAGGCCCCTCGACACGTGCCTTGTCGCCGACCTTCACGTTGTTCGCCACGTGGGCGCTGGTGTTGCCGCCGGGCATGCGCCTGATATGGAATTCCAGCTGCCTGTCGTCCGGTCGATTGGCCATCGAGTAGTCGCGTGCCGGTGCGCCCTCGAAGCTGACGCTGGCGAACTGCCCGGCCGAGAAGGTGAACGGACCACCGCTGTTCACGTCCAGCAGCACACGTTTGATGTCGTGCGTGACGTCGTCGATCGCCGTCACGGTGGTGCTGAGGATCCGGCGCGGGTGGACGATCAGGTCATCTTCGTCGAGCCACGCCACCTCGCAGGGCATGTCCGGTACGGCGCGGCAGGCGAGGATGAGGCCACGGTCCCGCTCTTCATCCATAAGCGCGAATTCGGAGTAGCCCTCCATGTCGACGGTACCGTCGAGCAGGTTGGATTTGCAGGCACCGCAATTGCCGGACTGGCAACCATGCGGATAGGCGACGCCGGCATCCAGCGCTGCCTCCAGGATGGTGACGCCGGCACCGCAGTCGAGCACGGTGCCGGTGTTGGAAATCTTGACCAGATGACCCACGCTCGACCTCTCGTGCGGCGCCGTCCGCCCGACATCCGCTGCGCTCGACAGATTCACCAGCCGCCGGTACTGTCGCGGAAGGGGAAAATGTTTGGTATCCAAACAATCTGATAGCATGAAGGCCATGCCGCGTCCATCCCGTCGAAACTCCGCGCCTCAGGTCGAGCCCGGTGCCGGTGGCCCCGACGGGCTTGACCGGGGCATGCTGCCGGGATTGGTCGGCTATGCCCTGCGCCGGGCGCAGGTCGCCGTGTTCCAGGACTTCGCCCGGGAAATGGCCGAAACGAAGATCCCGGTCACGCCGGGCGAGTTCGGGATCCTGGTGCTGGTGTCGCGCAATGTCGGGCTCAGCCAGACCGCGCTGGCGCGTGCCATCGGCGTCGATCGTTCGACATTGGTGCCGATCCTGGATCGGCTCGAGCACCATGGGCTGATCAAGCGCCGCCCATCGCCGGTCGACAGGCGCACCCACGCACTGGAACTGGGCCCGACGGGGACAGCGTTGCTGCCGGTCTACGAATCGGCGGTCCGCCGGCACGAGCGGCGCATCCAGCGCCGGCTGGCCGGCGGCGAAGGCAGTACCCTGATCACCGCGCTGGATCTTCTGCTGGACGGTGCATTGCAGCCGTGAAGCCGGACCTGCTGCAGGCGGCCCTCGATCATGCTACGGCAGGATAAAATCGGACAGGTATGGACTCACGGGATGACCGATCAGGAGATTCTGCAGCGCTTCAATAGCCGCCGCCAGCCGGCCAACACGACACTCGGTACCGAGGTCGTCGAGGTCGACGCGACGGAGGGCAGGGTGACGATCCGCTGTACGGCCACCCGCGATCACTGCCACTCGATCGAGTGGAGCCCCAAGGGCGGCATCGTGCAGGGCGGTTTCGTCACCGGCTGGCTCGACACCGCCATGGCGCACGCCTGCGTCGCGCGGTCCAAGTTCACCGTCACGGTGCCCAGCCTCGAGATCAAGGTGAGCTTCCTGTCGCCGGCGCATCCCGGTGTCTATCTGGCCAGGGGCTGGATCCAGCGCTGGGGTCGCACCGTTGCCTTTCTCGAGGGCGAGCTGCATGACACGGCCGGCAAGTTGATCGCGACGGCGAGCTCGACGGCGTTGCTGACGCCGATACCGATGACAACGCATGCCGCTGCCTCCTGAGCGCCGGCTGGCGCTGGTCACTGGTTCGACGTCGGGCATCGGCGCCGCCGCGGCGCGGCGGCTGGCGCGTGACGGCTACGCCGTCGTAGCGCACGGGCGGCGGGTCCGTGACGATGCCTCGTCGCTGCTCGCGGATATCGGTGCGATCGACTATGTCGCGGCCGACCTGGCCGACGAGGCCGAGGCGCGCCGCCTGGTTGCCGACGTGCTGGCGCGTCACGGCCGGCTCGACGTGCTGGTCAACAATGCCGGCGAAACGATGCGCATCCCGCATGCGGACCTGAAGGCGGCCACGCCGCAGATCTGGCGCCGCATGATGGACGTGAATGTCATCGCGCCTTGGGTGCTGATCGCCGAGGCCGAGTCGGCACTGCGCCTGTCGGCCGAGTCGGGACGTCCGGCCTGTATTGTCAATATCGGCACACACGCGGCAGTGCGGCCCAAGGGCGGCTCGATCCCCTATGCCGCCAGCAAGGCGGCGCTGCATCACGTCACCAAGCTGCTGGCGCTGACCCTGGGCCCGACGATCCGGGTCAACGGCGTGGCGCCCGGCCTGGTCGATACGCCGATGACGACCGGCTGGGATGCCGCCATCGAACTTTGGAACACGAAGGCGCCCATGCGCCGCATGGCGCGGCCCGAGGATATCGCCGACCTGGTTGCGGCGCTGGTGGCCAATGACTACGTGACGGGTGAAATCATCATCGCCGATGGTGGCCTCAACCTGACGTGACGCGATGTTCGATGGCTTCGAGACGGCTCTCGTCGATGTCGGCGAGACGACGATCTTCATCCGTCGCAAGGGCAGCGGACAGCCGTTGTTGCTGCTGCACGGTTTTCCCCAGACACATGTGATGTGGCACCGCGCGGCGCCAATGCTGGCGGCCGACTTCACGGTCATCTGCGCCGATCTGCGCGGCTACGGTGCCAGCGGCAAGCCGCCTTCGACACACGATCACGCGCCGTATGCCAAGGGCGTCAT
Source organism: Reyranella sp. CPCC 100927 (assembly GCF_007859315.1). GTDB lineage: Bacteria > Pseudomonadota > Alphaproteobacteria > Reyranellales > Reyranellaceae > Vineibacter. Next base: position 30,960 of record NZ_VOHA01000002.1, on the reverse strand, counting down.
GGCCCGCGACATGATCCGCATGATGGAAAAGCAGGGGTTCCCTCGGTTTTCCGTGGCCGGTCATGATCGCGGTGCTCGTGTCGGCTATCGCCTGGCATTGGATCACCCCGACCGGGTCGAGCGTCTTGCCCTTCTGGATATCATTCCGACCAGCGAAGCGTTTCGCCGCGCCGATGTCCGGTTTGCCTTGGCGTTCTGGCCATGGTCTCTGCTGGCGCAGCCCGAGCCATTGCCGGAGCGATTGATTCACGCCGACCCGGCCGCCGTTGTCGACGATGCGCTCCGGCAGTGGGGTTCGGATCAAGCCAGCTTTCCGCCCGAGGTGCGGGCAGCCTATATCGATGCGCTGCGGGACCCCGATGCGGTCCATGCGATCTGCGAAGAGTACCGCGCGGCGGCCACGATCGACTGCGCGCGCGACAGCGAGGATCGGCGCGCGGGCCACCGCATTTCATGTCCGACATTGGTGTTGTGGAGTAGCGGCAGTGCGCTTGACACCTGGTATGAGGCCGTCGGCGGCCCGCTGGGTATCTGGCGCCAGTGGGCAACCGAGGTGACGGGCCGTCCGATAGCGGGCGGCCACTTCTTTGCCGAGCAGAACGCCGAGCAGACCGTCGGGGAACTGCGCGCTTTCTTCATGCCATCTCCCCGCGCCGGCGGGGAGATGGATGAGGCGCCGACTTAGGTCTTGCCGGCTTCGTCGCGTGCCGCCAGCGCCGCGGCGCGGCGCTGGTGAGCGCGGCGGGACAGCATGTTCAGCCCCTCGACCAGCACCGAGAAGGCCATCGCGGCATAGATGTAGCCCTTGGGCACGTGGGCGCCGAAGCCTTCGGCAATCAGCGTCATGCCGATCATCAGCAGGAAGGCGAGCGCCAGCATCACCAGGGTCGGATTCTTCTGGATGAACCGCGCCAGCGGCTCGGCGGCCAGCAGCATCACGATCACGGCCACGACCACGGCAATCACCATGACGGGGATGTGCGGCGTCATGCCCACGGCGGTGACGATGCTGTCGATGGAGAAGACGAGGTCCAGCGCCAGGATCTGGGCAATGGCGGAGCTGTAGCCGATCCGCACTTCGCGGCCGTCGAGAAAGTCAGGGTGCGGGTCGGGGTCGACGCTGTGATGGATCTCCTTGGTCGCCTTCCACACCAGGAACAGGCCGCCGGCGATCAGGATCAGGTCACGCCAGGACAGGAAGAGCTTGTAGCCGAACAACTCGATCGGTTCCGTCGCCCGTACGATCAGCGCGATGGTGCCCAGCAGCGCCAGCCGCATGATCAGGGCAAGCCCGATGCCAATCCGACGTGCCCGGGCGCGCTGATGCTCGGGCAGCTTGTTGGTAAGGATGGAGATGAAGATGAGATTGTCGATGCCGAGCACAACCTCGAGCGCGATCAGAGTCCCCAACGCCACCCAGGCGGCAGGGTCGGCGGCCAGTGCCGCGATGGAATCCAACATTGTTCGTCACCCTTTTGTTCTCTGTCTTTCGTTTGCCGTCGCCCGCGAGGGGGAACGCGGCATCGCAAGGTGAGGGGAGGCATCAGGCAATTCAAGGGCATCACGCGCAGGGCCATCGACGGGCGTGACGATGCCATTACAATAGGCAGATTGCGTTGCCACGGAGGAAGCCATGTCTGCATCAAAAGCCCCCGCTACCGAATTGCCGCCCGGCCACAAGGTCAAGCCCTGGACGCCGCCGGAGACGATCACCGGGCAGATGCTGGCCGAGGCGACCGGAAAGCTGAACGACCTGCTGCGAATCCGCACCCTGCCGATCGGCATGAAGTTGTTCGAGGACCCGGCCGACATGGACAAGATTTCCGGTCTGCGCCGGCCGACCGAGGGCCATCGTTTCACCATGTGCCAGATGGTGACCCAGTCGCGCTGGTCCGGTTTTACGCTGGGCATCACGGTCGACAACACGCGCGGCGGCAATTGCGGCGGCGTGGTGGGGTTGAATCATCCGGGCGAGGGCTTCCTGTCCGGCGATCACATGAACGGCGTCTGGTTCGGCAACAAGGAAGCCGCCCGCATGCACCAGGCCACCATGCCGCGGGTGCCGAACGGGAAATACAACGGCCTCGTGGTGGCGCCGCTGCGGTCCGCGCGGCTCGATCCGCCCGACATCTGCCTGCTCTACGGCACGCCCGGCCAGATGATCTTCTTCATCAACGGCCTGCAGTTCCATCGCTACCGCCGCTACGACTTCACGGTCACCGGTGAAAGCGCCTGTGCCGATTCCTGGGGACGGGCGCTGTCGACAAAGCAGACCTCGCTGTCGCTGCCGTGCTTCGCGGAGCGCCGCTACGGCGGCGTCGCCGACGACGAACTGCTGATGGCGTGCCCGCCCGACGAATATCTGCGCGCCGTCGAAGGCATGGGGCATCTGTCGAAGAACGGCCTGCGCTATCCGTTCCCGCCCTATGGTGCAGCGATTGATCCGGCGGCAGGCATGGCCAAGAGCTATGGATGAGCGTGCGACTCTACGTCGTTGCCTTTCCTGACCTGGCGCCGGCGGACGCGCAGCTGCTGACCGGGCTGCGCGCCCGCTTTCACCCGGCGCAGGCCGACCGGATCGGCCCGCACTTCACGTTCGCCTTTGCGCTACCGGCCGAGGCCGACAGCGTGTTGTCAGCGCGGGTGCGCGACGTCGCCGCCATGACGGCGCCGATTGCTTTCACGCTGCGCAAGGTCACGCCGATTGCCGATCCCGCGTCCGGTCGTGCCTACATCACGCTGGTGCCGCATCGCGGCCATCTGGCGATGATCGAACTGCATCGCACGCTGCACGAAGGCCCGCTTGCAGCGTACCGCGACGTTTCCATCCGCTTCGAGCCGCACCTGACGCTGGGCGTGTTCGACACAGCCGACGAATCGGTGGCCAGGACCGCTGACCGCATCGCGGTGGAGATGCGCGATGCGGGGGCGGGCGATGGTATCGCCGGACGCTTGACGGCGCTCGCGATCGTGGCGGAAACGCCGACGGCGATCACGGAACGGCTGCGGGTTCCGCTCACGCCGGTGGGTTGATCTTTGTCGGGCCTGCCGGCGTGAACGCCCGCGGTTCGACAACCGGCTAAGGCAACGTGACGATCTCAATCCAGTTCGGGTTCTGGCCCATCGGATACGCCGCAAGCCGGGTAAGCCGGCCCGTGTCGGCATCGATGCGATAGCTCGACAGGGCATGAGAGAGCTGACCGACGGCCAGCAGGTAGCGGCCTGACGGGTCGATCGCAAATCCGCGCGGCTGTTTCTCGGTCGGTGTATGGCCGACGAGCGACAGCGTACCTCCGGTGGGCTCGATCTTGAACGCAGCCAGCGTGCTCGACGTTCGCTCGGACGCGTAGAGAAACCGGCCATCCGGCGTGACGTGGATGTCGGCCGCCCAGGGTTTGTCGTTAAAGCCGGGCGGCAGAGCGGACACCGTCTGCAGTCCCTTGAGCTGGCCGGATGCAGCGTCGTAGGCGAAGACGTCAACCGAGGCATCGAGCTCGTTGAGCAGATAGACAAACGTTCCCTGGGGATGGAACACGAAATGCCGCGGCCCGGCCTTGGCTTTCACGCCGACCGACGGCGGTGTGTTGGGTGTCAGCGCGCCGGTGCCGGCGTCGAAGCGAAACTGATGTACGCGATCACCGCCAAGGCTGGTCGACAGCACATGGCGGTTGGCAGGGTCGGCCAGAATCGCATGGGCATTGGGTTCGGTCGCCACGATCTGCGACGGCGGCTGCACGGTGCCTTGCGGTCCGATCGGATTCACCGTGATCTTGTTGCCGCCGTAGGACGCGCTGAGCAAAAAACGCCCGCTGCGGTCGGTGGCGATGTAGGCCATGCTGTCCGCCAGCGGCCCGTTGGCGGTGTGCGTGAGTTTGCCGCTGGCGGGATCGATCGCGAAGCCGACGACGGTAAACGGCTCGGAGCGGACCCCGACATAGAGGAAGCGACGATCGGGGCTGACCGCCATGGGGCTGGTCGGACCGGACTTGGCGATTCCGGGCAGCGCCACCTTGTCGATCAGGCTCAGCGCGCCATTCGCCGGATCGAGCTGCAGGACGTAGATCTCGTTGCTCTCGGCATTGCCGACATAGACGACGGTGGCGGCGCGCGCTGACGGCACGGCCAAGGCCGCCGCAACCAGGGCCATTGCCGGCAAGGCGGCGATCAAACCGAACGTGCCACTCATGCGTGTCCTCCTTGCCCGGTTCTTTGAAGAGCAACGGAAGCCGCGCGATCCACTGGATCGCTGTACGTCTCTATCGGCTCGTGAGCCGGATCTCGATGCGGCGATTGCGGGCGCGGGCGGCATCGCTGGTGCCGGGATCCAGCGGTGCATTGGCGGCATGGCCGGCGGCGACCAGGCGCTGTGGTGGGATGCCCTGGCCCTCGAAGAACTTCACCACCTCGATGGCGCGCGCCGCCGACAACTCCCAGTTCGACGGGAACTGCGGCGTGCTGATCGGCACCGAGTCGGTATAGCCGTCGACCTGCAGCACCCAGTTGATGTCGGGCGGGATTCCGGCGGCGATCTCTTTCAGGCGCAGCGCCAGCTCGGTCATCCGCACCACGCCCTCAGGCTTGAGTATGGCTGATGCCTTGTCGAACAGCACCTCGGACTGGAAGACGAAGCGGTCACCCACGATGGTGATGCCGGCCTGGCTGCTGAGCGCATCTCGCATGCGGCCGAAGAACTCCGAGCGGTAGCGCGCCAGTTCTTCGACTTTGCTGGCGAGCGCGCGGTTGAGCCGCTGGCCCAGATCGATGACCTGCGCCTGCTGCTCCTTGGCCTTGGCGTCGGCGGCATCCAACGCTGCCGACAGCCGCGCGAGCTCGGCGCGCGTCGCGTTCATCTCGGCCGTCATCCGCACCAGGGCGGCTTTCGATTCGGCTGAGAGTTTCTGTTCCTCGGTGAGCTGATCCCAGAACTTGCCTTTTTCCTGGTTGGCGGCGGCCAGCGAGGCCGCCAGCCGCGTCAGCTCCAGCTTCTGCCGGTCGATCTCCTGGCGCAGCGCGGCCGCGGCTTTCTCGGCGTCGGCCGACGTTGACAGCGCCTTGGCTTCGGCCACCTTGAGCAGGGCTGCCAGCTTGTCGCGATCGCCGGTGAGCGCCAGCAACTCGGCCGTCAGCTTCTCGCGGTCGCTCATGGCGGCTGTCAGTTCGCGCGCCTGCTTCTCCTGTGCCGCCGTGAGATCGGTGGTCTGCTTGTCGAGCCTGGCCTTGTCCCTGCCGAGCTGGTCGCGCTCGGCGGTGAGCGCTTCGATGCGTTTGCCCAGCCGTCCTTGCTCGACGGTAAAGCCTTCGATGCGCTGCTGGGTGGCGGCGAGGTCGCGAGCCAGTGCGTCCCGGGTTGCGGTCTCGTCGCGCAGCCGGGTGGTCAGTGTCGTGACCTGCTTGTCGAGATCACCGGTCCGCGTGCGTTCCATGCTCAGCAGGTCGCCCAGCTGCGCGATCTGGCGGTTGAGCCGGTTGATCGCCTCGTCGCGGCTCGACACATCGCCCTTCAGACGGCTGATCTCATGCTCGCGCTCGGTGACGGCGCTGCCCAGCGCGAATTGCGCCACCGTGTAGAACGCCAGCAGGAACACCAGCACCATCAACAGGCTGGCCAAGGCATCGACGTAGCCAGGCCAGGTGTAGTCGGCATGGGCGCCACGCCGGCGCGAGGCGATCGATGCCATGGCTCAGTCTCCCGCGCGATCGCGTGGGGTGCGGACGGTGCCGATGCCCGGCCGCGGCCCGGCAGGCCCGACCGTCGGTGACGATGCCGGGTTGGCTGGTCGCGTCGGAGCCGATCCGGCAGCCGCCGGTGGCGACAAGGCAGGGGCCGCGATGGTGCTGGGTGTGCCTGGCGCCAGGCCGGCGCCGCCCGTGCTGCGCGCCGCGAGTGTGCGGGCCAGCAGCTTGAACTCGCCGCGCAATTCGTCGGCCAGCGCCGTGCGCCCGCGCACGGTCTCTTCGAGCAGGCGGGCGGTATAGGCTTCGAGGTTGCGCAGATGAGCCCGCGAAGGCTCGTCCGTCGCCGGCATCTGGGCGGCCTGTGCCGAGCGTTCGACCATGCGCGTGACCGTCTCGCGCAGCTCGATGCCGCTTTCCACCAGGCGCGCCATCATGGACTGCTGCTGATGGATCGTATCCGTGAGCAGCGCCAGCTGCTCGCCGAGCTGTGCCATCGACTCGCCGGTGGCGCTGCGCTGCTCCTCGCTGCGTGCCAATGTGCGCTGCAGCTTGTCGATGCTCTCGGCGCTTTGCTCCAGCAAAGCCTCGACATAGGCTGGCAACGGCTGGTCGCCCTCGACCTGCAGGCTGCCGCCCGACAGTCGGGTCTGCGCCGCCAGCCAGTCTTCGAGATCGTTGAAGAAACGGTTCTGCGCCTGGCCGGCCTGCAGCTCCATGAAGCCCAGCACCAGCGAACCGGAGAGACCGAACAGCGATGCACCGAAGGCAGTGCCCATGCCTTTCAGCGGGCCTTCCAGGTTCTCCTTCAACCGGCTGAACATCTGTGCGCCATCGCCGCCCAATTGCAGCCGGGAGATCGCGTCTCCGACGGCGCTCACGGTATCGAGCAGGCCCCAGAAGGTCCCCAGCAGGCCGAGGAAGATCAGCAGCCCGATGGCATAGCGCGAGATCTCACGCTGCTCGTCGAGGCGCGCGGCGATGCCGTCGAGCAGCGAGCGGGTGGCCATCGGGGACAGCCTGAGCTTGTCGCGCCGTTCTCCCAGCATGGTGGCCATCGGCGCCAGCAGCCGCAATCGATGGGCGCCGGCTGTCGGTGGTTCGTCGCGACTGACGCCTTCCAGCCATCGCACCTCGCGTTCCAGGAGAAGCACCTGGCGGGCGATGAACAACAGGCCCAGTACGAAGGTCACCAGAATGGCGCCGTTGATCACCGGGTTGTGCCAGAAGGTGCGGACCAAAGGCTCGCGCAGGAACCAGGCAACGACGCTGACCGCCGCCAGGAACAGCAGCATGCGCAGCAGGAAGCGGCGCGGTCGGGTCATGCGGACTCCTGTGAACGGGGGCTCAGCATGGCCAGGATAGCCGTTTTGTCATCTTAATTCGATGCCCAGCAAATAGATGGGCCACCCACGGCGATCACATATCGTCCGAAGGAACGTGATGCGTGACCTACCGCTTCCGGTCCAGGACGGCCTCGACATAATCCTGAGGGCCCTCCAGCGGCTTGATGCCGAGCGGCTGCAGGTCAATGCGTGTCGACTGAATGCCTTTTGCGACAAGGTAATCACGGACCGTCACGCCACGCTTCAGGGACAGGCGGCGGATCTCGCTGATGCTGCTGCCGGTGCTGCTGTAGGCCTTGAGAAGCACACGCGTGGCGGCATCGGCCTGCAGGGTGGCAGCGACGCCATCGAGCACGGTACGTGCCTCATTGCTGAGCAGTGCCGCACCTTTTTCGAAGATGACCCGCGGCGGTGCCGCCACCGGCGTTGACGCGGCAGGGGGTGCGGCGGCTGGCGGCGGTGGTTTGGGTGTCTCCGGCGGCGTCGGCTGCGGAGGCTCGACCACGCCTGTCCGCGGCTGCGTAGCTGGCGGTGGCGGTGCCGGCGGCGGTACCTCGCCGGGCCGGGTCGGCCGTTGCGCCACGTCCATCCGGCCGGCGGAAGGATCCCTGGCCTGGGTCGGGCACGAGGACAGGCCGACGGCAAAAACGCCGGCGGTTGCAATCAACCGCCAGGACATCCAACTGGCTCGAAGCATGGCTGTCATCATGGACGGCCCCTGTTATTCGAGCCGATCGAGTCGATTTTGAGGCGTCCTCAGGCTTCCTTGAGGACTTTCGCCAGCGGCGCGTGCAGCTCGAAATTGGTCGCCAGGATCGAGGCACCGCCCAGGCGGTAGGGTTCGCCGGCGATGTCGCTCACCATGCCGCCAGCTTCCTTCACCAGCAGGATGCCGGCCGCCACATCCCATGGCGAGAGGTCGAATTCCCAGAAGCCATCGACACGGGCGGCGGCGACAAAGGCGAGATCGAGTGCCGCCGCACCGAAGCGCCGGACGCCGGCAACCGCCGTCATCATTGGCCGCAAGGTGCGCAGGAACTCGTCGTGCTTTGCCTTGGAGGGATGCGGTATGCCAGTGGCCACCAGCGCATTGAGCAGGGTCTTGCGGCCGGCGACGCGCAGGCGCCGCGAACGCACCATGCTGGGGGTTTCCAGGAAGGCACCGGCACCTTTTTCGGCCCAGAACAACTCGTCGGTCGCCGGATTGAGCACCAGGCCGGCCACGATGTCGCCTTGCTGCTCCAGCGCGATCGAGATCGCGAAGTGCGGCAGGCCGTGCATGAAGTTGGTGGTGCCGTCCAGCGGATCGACGATCCAGCAATGGGTGCCGTTGCCTTCGGCCGGTTGCCCTTCTTCGCCGAGAAAGCCGTAATCAGGGCGCGCCCGCAGCAGGTGCTCGCGGATCACTTTCTGGGCGTAGATATCGGCATTGCTAACGAAGTCGCCCGGTCCCTTCTCGGTAAACTGCAGGTGCTCGACCTCGCCGAAATCACGCTTCAGACTGCGGGCAGCGGCGAATGCGGCCCGGATCATGATCGTCATGGTCGGCGATTTCGGCGTGTCGGCGCGCCGCGACGGCGGTGCCGAGCGCTCGCGGCCGCCCAGCAAGCCGCGCCCGACGCGCGCCACCGGACGGTCTGAGGAACGCGATCCGCCGTGCGGGCCGCCAGATCGATGGGAAGGGGGTTGTGGCATGGGGTCCTGGCGCCGCAGTGCTGTTACCCGGGATCTGTCATCCCGAGCGAAGCGAGGGATCTTGAGGATGTCGAAACGGCAAAGATCCAGCCGTCACGACGCCCGACTCCTGATCAGTCCTTGGCGCGCTCGACGTAGTCGCCGCTCTCGGTGTTGACCACGATGCGCGTGCCGGCGGCAATGTGCGGTGGCACCATGACTCGCACGCCGTTCTCCAGCACTGCCGGCTTGTACGAAGACGATGCCGTCTGGCCCTTCACCACCGCGTCGGCTTCGACGATCTTCAGCGTCACGGACTTGGGGATCTCGATGCCCACGGGCGTGGTTTCGTGCATCGAGACTGTCACCTCCATGCCGTCCTGCAGGAACTGGGCACGCTGGGCGCCGATCTGTTCCTCCTGCATCGCGAACTGCTCGTAGCTTTCCTTGTTCATGAAGTGAAAGCCGTCACCGTCCTTATACAGGAACTGGCAGTCGTGATCGTCGATGCGGACCAACTCAACGGTCTCGCCGCTGCGGAAGCGCTCCTGCAGCTTGTTGCCTTCCTTGAGCGCGCGGGCTTCCAGCGCGACGAAGGCGCCGCCCTTGCCGGGCGTGATGTGCTCGACCTTGATCGCGGCGTACAGGCGGCCGTTGTAGTCGATGACGTTGCCGACGCGGATCGAGTTGATTGGAACCTTCATGGGGCCGGTACTGGAGAGGAGTGAAAACGGTCCGGGGGCGGTCCCCCGCCCCCGAAAAGCGGGCGGAACCTATCAGAGGGGCCCTATCGAGGCAACCGGCCAGGGGTGCGTCATACGGGACGCGCCGCAGTTTCGCCCGATTGCGCACCGTATCCTATCAGAATGCCGGTGACTGCGACCGGCAAACGGAGGAATTGCTCAAAAAACGTCCGCAGTATGCAGGGAATCCCGTCATGCTGGAGCACATCCTGGCCCTCGTGCTGTTCGGCGCCACCAGCCCATGGGAGGCGGCAGAGCCGGCACCCCATACCTGGACCCTGCAGCTGGACGTCGGCACGGGCGTCTCGCCGGGCTGCGCCGGCGCCCGGCTCGATGTGCCGGTTGCCGAGGGCGGCGTCATCTATTTCGAGCACGACGGCGTGCAGTACGAAGGCGTCGAGGCACCCAACGGCATGCTGGTGCTGTTGACCGATGGCGAGCGGGCACTGTCCCTGTCCGGTCATCACCGCGTGGGCGGCCGCTGGACCCGGGGGGAGAACGGCACCTGCGGCGGCGTCTGGCATACCGTCGATTGAGCCGGGCGGCGTGCGCGAGCCCTCTATGCCGCCCCTTTCTTGAGCCGGAAATCGTAGCGCACCGTATGGCGCGGGCCTTCCTGGCCGCCGAAATCGACGATCAGCGAATCCTTGACGCCGAACACGACGTCGCTGTCGAGATACGTATCGCCGTTGACGAACAGATGCGTGATCACCTGCCGGTGGCCGGGTGCCTGTACCCAGAAGTGCAGATGTCCCGGCCGCATGGGATGGCGGCCCATGGCGCGCAGCAGGCCACCCACCGGCCCATCATGAGGGATCGGGTAGCTCGAGGGCAGCGTGGTATGGAACCAGAACCGGCCATCGCGTTCCGACGTCAGGCGACCGCGCAGATTGTGCGCCTCGCCGTCGCCCATCTGTGAGTCGTAGACGCCCTCGGGCGAGGCCTGCCAGCAGTCGATCTGGGCGCCCGCGATAGGCGTGCCGTCCTCCGACGTGACGCGACAGTCGACATCGACCCGACGGCCCGCGATGCCGGGGGCGAGGTCGCCGCCGTTGGGCACGCTGGGCGGGTTCTCGCGAAAGAAGGGGCCCAGCACGGTCGATTCGGTGATGTCGGGCCCGCCCGGGTTGGCGATGGCATCGACCAGCATCGATACGCCCAGCGTGTCGGACAGCAGGATGAACTCCTGGCGCTTGTCGTCGCAGAACGTGCCGCACTCGGTCAGGAACTGGATGCCCTTGAACCATTCCTCGGGCGTCACGCGGGTTTCGCGCACGAAGTCGTGCAGGTGCCGGATGAACGACGTCATGATCTCGCGCAGGCGCGGATCGCAATCGGATGCAATGCGCGCCAGCGCCGCATCGGTGATCGAATGCTCCGTGAAATGCCGCATGGCTTCCTCCCGATCTCTTATGCGCCGCAGCGATGAACCTCGACCGTAACATGGGAAAGCCCGGAGATCCCGCCCAGGCGTGCCTTGTACGCCGTCACCGCGGCCGGCATGTCGGCGACGATCGAGATGATTGCCGCATGATGTCCGGGCCCGATACGCCAGACATGCAGGTCTGTGATCCGATCGCTGCCAATCTCGATCTGGTCCCGGATTGCCGTTTCCAGGCGGGAATCGGGCGCTGCGTCGAGCAGGACCGCGCCGGCATCGCGCATCAACCGCCATGACCAGTGCATGATGACCAGTCCACCGACGATGCCCATCACCGGGTCGAGCCAGGTCCAGCCGTAGAAACGGCCGGCCAGCAACCCGACGATCGCCAGGACCGAGGTGAGCGCATCGGCGAGCACGTGCCAGTAGGCAGCCCGGGCATTGTGATCGTGGTGGTCATGGTGATGGGTATGATCATGGTCGCCGTGATCGTGGCCGTGCTCGCCATGGTGCCCCAGCAACCAGGCGCTCACCAGGTTGACCGCCAGGCCGACAGCGGCGATGGCGATCGCCTCGTCGAAGCGGATCGCCACCGGATCGAGCAGGCGCGCGACGGACTCATAGCCGATCATGGCCGCAATGAACGCCAGCACGATCGCGCTGGTAAAACCCGCGAGGTCACCCAGCTTGCCGGTGCCGAAGGCGAAACGCGGATCACGCGCATGGGTGCGGGCGTAGCGGTAGGCCAGCGCCGCGATGGCCAGCGCGCCGGCGTGCGTCGACATGTGCCAGCCATCGGCGAGCAGGGCCATCGAACCGAAGACGATGCCGCCGGCGATCTCCGCCACCATCATGCCCGCGGTAAGGCCGACGACCAGCCAGGTGCGCCGCTCCTGTTCGTCGTGTCTGGCGCCGAGGAACACGTGTTCGTGGCGCCAGGTATCGAGAGAGTGATGATGCATGACGTCCTCACGCCAGGGTGCAGGCCTCGTCGAAGTTCAGGCGCGGGCTGCGGTCGAATACCTTCGACGGATCGCCGTAGCCGATGCCGCACAGGAAATTGGTCTTGAAGCGGCCGTCCGGAAAGAAGGCTGCGTCGACCTTGGCACTATCGAAGCCGCTCATCGGACCGCAGTCCAGGCCCAGTGCGCGGGCGGCGACGATCAGGTAGGCGCCTTGCAGAGTGCCGTTGCGAAACGCCGTGCTGGCTGCGACCGCCTGCTGGCTGGGGCCCTTGAACCAGTTGACGGCATCCGGGTTGTGCGGGAACAGCGCCGGCAGCAGTTCGTAGAACTGTGTGTCGTAGGCCACGATGGCGACGGCGGGCGCCGTCATGCTCTTGGCGGTGTTGCCGCTCGAGAGTGCCGGCCTCAGCTTCTCTTTGCCCTCGGGGGTGCGGACCCAGACGATGCGCGCCGGCGAGCTGTTGGCCGACGTCGGGCCCCATTTCATCACGTCATAGATGGCGCGCAGCTGGGCGTCGCTGACCGGCTTGTCGAGCCAGCCGTTCTGCGAACGTGCGTTGCGCAGGATCGTATCGAGAGCCTTGTCATCAAGCATGGAACGCTCGTGTACATGAGGGACAATGAAGGCGATTGATGACCGCGTTCTCGGCCGAAGGAAAGCGTGTTCACCTCATGCGATCAAAGCCTCGAGGTGGGCGCCGGACCTGGCGCGGTGGCGGTTCGAAGCCCAGGGCAAGCTGCGTTTTGCGGGGCAGGCGGGCCGCAATAACCGCATGAGCGCGACGGATATAGGCCCTGATCTGATCAACCGGCAGTCGCGCCGGCTGCGCCACCGCCACCCAGTGGGCGCGCGCCAGGTACGGGCAGGGGCGGAAACCCGGCGCATTCTTCATGGTGTCGTAGTACGCATCGTCGGCTTTGAACCACAGTTCCCGACCGCTGCCGTCGTCGTCGCGCGGCAGCATGGCGAACATCTTGCCGCCCACCTTGAAGACGATCACGCCTTCCCATTGGACGACGCGGGTAGCGCCACGCAGGGAGCGGCAGAAGCGGTCGATCGCGGCAGGGGTCATGCGAGTGGCAGTTCCTTCAGGGACACGAAATCGGATCATGGCCGACACGCGGGGCCGTTGTCGATTTCGGCGGCCGAAGCCTGCAATATGTCGACATGACCGATGCCACGCCTTCCTGGCGGCCCGATCGCCTGGGCCAACGCCTGCCGCTGCTGGCCAACCGCGGCCGCATCCTGCGCGCGCTCAGAGGCTGGTTCGACAGCCAGCACTTCCTCGAGGTCGAAACGCCGGCGCTGCAGCGATCACCGGGCATGGAGGTGCATCTCAAGGCGTTCGCCACCGACATAGAGGCGCCTGACGGCACGCACGCACCGCTCTATCTCCACACGTCGCCCGAGTTCGCGATGAAGAAGCTGTTGGCCGGCGGCGTGCCGCGGCTGTTCCAGTTCGCACGGGTATGGCGCAACGGCGAGCGTTCCGATCTGCACCATCCCGAGTTCACCATGCTGGAATGGTATCGCGCCGAAGCGGGCTACGAAGATCTGATGGAGGATTGCGAAGCGTTGTTGCGGACAGCGTTGGCATCCATTGGCGCGACACGGTTCGTGTGGCGCGGCGCCGTCAGCGATCCGGCCCAGCCGTTCGAACGGCTCTCGGTAGCTGACGCGTTCGGCCGTTACGCCGGCATCGATCTGCTGGCGACCACCCCCGATCCTCAGGCGCCGGATGCGCACGCCCTGGCCACCAGCGCGGCAAGCGCGGGCATCCGGCCGCGCGCGAGCGATACCTGGGAGGACATCTTCTTCCGCGTCATCTTCGAGCGCATCGAACCGCACCTCGGTTTCGGCCGTCCGACGATCCTCTACGATTATCCGGTGTCGATGGCGGCATTGTCACGGCCCAAGCCGGATGACCCACGCCTGGCCGAGCGCTTCGAGCTCTATGTCTGCGGTGTCGAATTTGCCAATGCATTCGGCGAACTGACCGATGCCGCGGTCCAGCGCCGGCGGTTCGAGGCCGACATGGCAACGCGCCGCGCGCTCTACGGCAATGCCTACCCGATCGACGAGGATTTCCTGGCGGCGCTGGCGCATGGCCTGCCGCCCTGCGCTGGCATCGCCCTGGGATTCGACCGGCTTGTGATGCTCGCCACGGGCGCCGACCGTATCGACGATGTGCTGTGGCTGCCCGTGGCACAGCCGTAATGCGAAGGTCCAACGGCTGAACTATCGCTTCTGCAATTCGCTGATGCGGGTTTGAAAGCGGTACTTCTCGTCTTCGGTGGCGTACGGTTTCAGCAACAAGCCTTCGTAGAGAGCGATCGCGCCGGCGGCGTCGCCCTTGTCGGCGAGGTAGATGGCCTTGCGTTCGACGCTCTCGCAGCGGCTGTAGGTCCATTCGAGCGCGATGGCGCGGTCGTAGGCGCGCAGCGCATCGGCAGAGCGCCCCATCTTCTCGAGAATGACCGCGACGTTGTTCAGCATGCGCGCCCTGTCGATCGGGCTGATGTCCGAGGCGGCCAGGCTCTCGAACAGGCCCAGCGCCTGGGCGTGATCGCCTTTCTCGAACGACTCCGCGCCTTTCTGTGCTGTTGCCGCCTAGTCCTCGTATTTCATTTCGAACCTCGCTCGAACGCGGCCAGGGCGGCCTGGGCCTTGAGTGCCTGCACGGTCTCGCGCACGTCGTGTACGCGCACGATGGCCGCGCCGCGGGCCGCCGCCGCCAGGGCCAGGGCCACCGATCCGCCCAGGCGCTGCCCCGCGATCGGCTCGTCGCTGATGGTGCCGACGAAGCGCTTGCGTGACGCACCGATGACGACGGGCTGTCCCAACGCGGCCAGTGTCGCGACGCCGGCGATCAGTGCCAGGTTGTCGGCGGGCGCGCCGCCGACAAAACCGACGCCAGGGTCGATCGCGATGTTGCTGCGCTGCACGCCGGCCGCGACGCAGATGTCCCGGCGCTCGGCGAGGAACCGGGCGGCCGCTGCAAGTGTCTCGCCGGCGGAGGCGTCGGCGTAGCCGGTGGCCGCGCTGCCGCGCCGGTACATCAGGATCACCGGGCAGCCGCGCGCCGCGATCAGGGGCAGGGCTTGCGGATCATCGCGCAGCGCCGATACGTCGTTGACGATTCGCGCACCCGCATCCAGGGCCACGCGCATAACGTCGGTATGACGGGTGTCGATGGACACCACGGCACCCGCGTCGGTCAGCGCGCGCACGACCGGCACGATGCGCGCCACCTCATCGGTGATCGACAGGTCGGCGGCGCCCGGCCGTGTCGACTCGCCGCCGACGTCGATGAGGTCGGCGCCCGCGTCACGCATACGCAGGCCGGCCGCAATCGCGCGCCCGCTATCGAAGTGCACGCCCGGGTCGGAGAACGAGTCGGGCGTCACGTTGACGATCCCCATCACCCAGGGCCGGCCGTCAGCCGGCGGGACAAGGCCGGCGAAAGCCGGCAGCGCGGGGGGCGGGGTCGGCATGCGGACGGCCTCGGCGGTCAGGTGACCTCTTCCAGGATGACCTCGTGCGTCACGGTGGCCGACTGGCGTACCATGGCGGTCGCCGAGCAGTATTTCTCGTCGCTTAACGACACGGCGCGCTCGACCAGGGCACGGTTGAGACCTTTGCCGCGCACGCGATAGACCACCTTCACTTGGGTGAAGACCTTGGGGTGGTCGTCGGCGCGCTCGGCGACCAGTTCGATGGCCACGTCACGAACATCCTGCCGCTGCTTCTTCAGCATCGACACAACGTCGATGGCGGTGCAGCCGCCCATCCCGATCAACACCATCTCCATCGGCCGCGCGCCGAGATTGCGCCCGCCCACATCGGGTGCGCCGTCCATGGTCACCGTATGGCCGGAGCCGGATTCGCCGACGAAAAGTGCGTTGTCGACCCAGGCAATGCGGGCGGTGACGGTCATGCGATACTCCTGGAGGATGGCTGGGCGCGGACCCTACCGAAAGTCACGCCCGGTGTCACATTTCGGTGGGGTTTCTTGCGTTGAGCGGGCGTGCGATTAAACTCCTGATGTGTCCGTCGATTCCGGCGAGGAGGAGCAGCATGCGCCAGATCGTCATCGCCGCGGCCATCGCCGCGCTCCCCGCGGCAGCGCTCGCGCACCATGGCTGGAGCAGCTACGATGCGAATACCGTCCTGACCGTGACTGCCCCGATTCTGGAAATGCGCTACCAGAATCCGCATGGCGAACTGGTGATGGAGGAGTCCGGCAAGCGCTGGCTGATCGTCCTGGCGCCGCCGTCACGCATGGAATCGCGCGGCTTGCCTCGGGAGGCCATCGCGGTCGGCAAAACGGCGACCGTTGTCGGCTATCCCAGCCGCAATACGCCGACCGAAATGCGAGCGGAGCGCGTCACCGTCGACGGCAAGACCGTCGAACTGCGCTAGGGCCGGCACAATCCCATGGTTGTTTTCATCTGACGCGCCCAGGCCATGGAGCACGGGCATCCCCTGGCACCGGCGTGGGCAGCGGCACTCGAGGCGTCGGCGTGGGCCTTGATCGTGCGTGATTCCACCTGGATCTATCCGCTGGCCAACCTGACGCACCTGCTGGGCCTGGTCCTGCTGGTCGGCCCGATCGTGGCGCTCGACCTGCGCCTGCTGGGAATCAGCCGCACGATCGCGGTATCGGACCTGTCACGCCTGCTGACGCCCTTCGCCGTCATCGGGTTGGTACTATCCATCGTCAGCGGCTCGGTTCTGTTCATCGCCGACGCCGGTGCCTTGGTTACCAACAATGTCTTCCTGATCAAGATGGTGCTGCTGGTACTGGGCCTCGCCAACGCTGTCACATTCCGGCTTCTATGGCGGCACCGTCTGCGCTACTGGGATAGCGAAACGCCGTCGATGGGCCGGCTGCAGGCGGTGGTCTCGATCGCGATCTGGTTCTGTACGGCCGCATCAGGCCGGTTGATTGCGTATTTCTAGGGGAAGTGACTGACGAATGAATGCCGATAGCACCTTGATGGTGCCTCAGGGTGGTTATGCCGGCGCCTCGGCGGAGGCGATCTCTTTTCACTACGACGTTGGCACCGATTTCTATCGGCTATGGCTGGATCCGCTGCTGATCTACAGCGCCGCGCGCTGGCGGGGACCGCTCGATCGCGGCCCGATGCCGGTGCGCTCGCTCGAGGAAGCACAACGGACCAAGCTCGACTTCCATCTCGACGCTGTGCGGGTCGGGGAGTGCAGGACCTTGCTCGATGTCGGCTGCGGCTGGGGTGCGATGCTCAAGCGCGGGCTCGATCGCGGCGTCGAGCGGGCCATCGGCCTGACCTTGAGCGCCGACCAGGCAGCCTATGTGGAAGCCCAGTGCTGGCCGGGCTTCGAGGTCCGGCGCGAGAGCTACGAGGTGTTTGCGCCCGAAGGCACGGTCGACGGCATCGTCAGCGTCGGCGCCTTTGAGCATTTCGTGCGTCCCGGCTACGACGCGGCGCATCGGCAGGGGGTCTATCGCAATTTCTTCGAGCGCTGCCGCGGCTGGCTGCGCACGGGTGGCGCGCTGTCGCTGCAGAGCATCTGCTGGGGCTATGTCGATCGCGCCTATGCCGCCAAGGCGGTGCCGACCTACGTGTTTCCCGATTCGGACCTGCCGTGGCCGAACGAGGTATTCGAGGCCGCCAATCCGTTCTTCGACGTGATCTATGCCGAGAGCCGCGCCGAGGATTATGCGCTGACCCTGCGCGAGTGGCTCAGGCGCCTGCGCGCGCACAAGGCGGAGATCATCGCCAACCACGGCGGCGAGAAGATCTTCGATCACTACGAGAAATACCTGCGGCGCTGCACCTACGCCTTCGAGAACAACACTGTAACCCTGATGCGCTTCGTCATGGCACGGCGGAATTAACCTCTCCCCACGCAGTGGGGAGGTGCCCCGAAACGTCGGTGGGCGGAGGGGACCCGACGTGGTCTTGGTAACTGAGACCACGTGCGCTCCCCCTCCGGCCTTCGGCCACCTCCCCCAACTGCGTTGGGGGAGGGAAGGGGTTCAGCCCGCTGGGCCACTGAACTTGCCGTGCGATACCGCGGGTGTGCCGCGGAACAGCGACATGTGGGTGTGCACCGCCACCCAGGGATCGCCCACTGCCTGGCGCGCGAAGGCGACCGTGGCGCGGCCGCGGCGGTCGAAGCGGGTGCCGTCTTCGTGGAAGCCATCGGAGTCCCAGATCGCAAGCCCGGTGCCGCTCAAGCGGTCGCTGGCGACGATGCCCTTCACGTCGGCCAGCCGCCAATGGAAGCGCCGGATGGTCGGCCATACGTTGCGCCACTGCTGGCGCTCGACGTCGTCGCGCTCGGCCACGAAGTCGGTGAAGGTGCCGAAGGCGATTATGTCCTCGGCAAACAGCGGCCGGCCGGCCGCGAAGTCGACCGCGTTGACGCAGTCCTCCAGGCTCTTGAACCAGTGCCGCATCGCCTCGATGTCGTCGGGCGGGGGGTCGCTGCGCAATTTCATCGCCGTGCCTTGTGCTGCTCGATGGCCCGCGATCCTAGCGGCACCACGGGCGAGCGCAAGGCAGGCGCTTACGCCGTGGCACGCTCACGCACGCGCCGTTCGGGCGGCGCGCCGGGGCCGGCATGTGCATGCACTTCGCGTGGATCGATCGGCTCACCGCAGGCCGAGCAGACGGTGACGGGATCGAACTGGTTGCCGCAGGTCTTGTGCTCGTGCACCAGCGGGCGGCCGCGCCGGCCGGCACGATGCACGTCGCCCCAGTGCACGATGGCCATCATCACCGGATAGAGGTCGAGCCCGGCGTCGGTCAGGCGGTATTCGTAGCGCCGCGGCCGCTGTTGGTAGGCGACCTTACGCAGCACGCCGGCCTTTACCAACGTGCGCAGCCGGTCGGCCAGCACATGGCGCGTGATGCCCAGGCGCGCCTGGAACGCTTCGAAGCGGCGCACGCGCATGAAGCAGTCGCGCAGCACCAGCAGCGTCCAGCGGTCGCCGATCACCGATACGGTGCGTGCCACCGAGCAGGTCTCGCGATCGAGCTCATGCCATCGCATGAAATTTCCTCCACTGCCGCGCAAAACGATTGGCGTTGACAGGTTCCTTTTTGGAACGCACTGATAGTACGTTCTTTTATAGAACGTTCAAGTCCTGCCGACGATCATGCCTGCCCAATGAGGAGCGCCGCGAGCCATGACCGAACAAACCCGGGCCGGCGAGGTCCGCACCCAGGCCGACGGCCGCATCTTTCGTATCACCATCGACAACGCGGCCAAGCGCAATGCGTTCTCGCCGGAGATGATGAACCAGCTCTCTGATGCCCTGACCCGCTACGATTCCGATGATCAGTTCTGGGTCGCGGTGATCGGTGCCGAGGGCGAGCATTTCACGGCCGGCCTGGACATGCCGAAATTCTTCGGGCCGACGGCGAACTGGAAAGGCGTGCCGGAGGGGAATGTCGATCCGTTCGGCCTGCGTCGGCGTTGCCGCAAGCCGGTGGTTACGGCGGTGCAGGGCATCACCTACACCATCGGAATCGAGCTGATGCTGGCTGGCGACATCGTCGTGGCCGCCGACAACGCGCGCTTCTGCCAGATGGAATCCAAACGCGGCATCGCGCCGTTGGGCGGCGCGCATTTCCGGTTTCTCAGCCGCACCGGCTGGGGCAATGCGATGTATCACCTGATGCTGTGCGATGAATTCACCGCCGCGCGTGCGCTGCAGATCGGCCTGGTCCAGGAGGTCGTGCCGTTTGGCCAGCAAGTCGAGCGGGCTCTGGCGATCGCGCGGCTGATCGCCGCCAACGCGCCGTTGGGCATTCAGGTCACCAAGGAGGCGGCGCTGAAATACATCGAAGTCGGCGAGGCGGCATCCATCGCCATGCTGCCAGCCATCCGCGAGCGCGTGATGGGCACCGAGGATGCCAAGGAGGGCATCCGCTCGTTCATCGAGCGCCGCGCCGCGGTCTTCCAGGGTCGTTAATCCGGGAATCACGCGGCACTGATACTGCCGTCATCCCGAGCGCAGCGAGGGATCTTCTGCCAGTGACGCGCGGGTGCGTCTGCGTCGAAAGATCCCTCGCTGTGCTCGGGATGACAGTCCCCAATCACACTCAGGAAAAATTCGTTACAGGAGCAATCGCATGGCCGAGAAGAATACGGCGCTCATTGTCGGCGTTGGCGCCCGGGAAGGCGTGGGCGCCGCCACGGCCCGGCGCTTCGCCCGGGAAGGCTTTCACGTCGTGATCGTCGGCCGGACCCAGGCCAAGGTCGATGCCGTGGCAGCGGAGATCCGCGCCGCCGGCGGCAGTGCCGAGGCGCTGGTCGGCGACGCGGCGGTGGAGGCGGATGCCACTCGCTTCGTCGCGGCGGCGGACGCCAATGGCACTCTGCAGATCGCCATCCACAACGCCGGCAACAACCGGCGTGATAGCTTCGTGGACCTGCAGCGCGCTGATTTCGAACAGCTGTGGCGCGAACACTGCCTGGGCGGATTCCTGATCGGCCGCGAGGCGGCGCGTCGCATGGTGCCACGCGGCGCCGGCTCGATCTTCTTCACCGGCGCCTCGGGCTCGTTGCGCGGCCGCGCGGGCTTCGCAGCCTTTGCCGCGGCAAAAGCCGGCCTGCGCGCGGTATCGCAGAGCATGGCGCGCGAACTGGGTCCCAAGGGCATTCATATCGCGCACGTCGTGGTCGATGGCGGTATCGGCGGCGCCCGCCTGTTGGGCCGCGCCCCCCAGCTGGCCGACGAGCGCGGTCCCGACGGGCTGCTGAGCTACGAGGCCATCGCCGACACGTATTGGCAGCTGCACAACCAGCACCGTAGTGCCTGGACCCTGGAGATCGACCTGCGGCCGTGGGCCGAGACGTTCTGACCATCCGGATTGCGCTGGGGGTGTGGCGCTACCGAACCTGAGGCGGCATCAGTGCTGCCGCGAACAGTCGGTCCAGTTCGGCGTCATCGGGCATGTCCGGTGTGCCGAGCAGGACAAGATCCGAGCGCAGCGCGGCGATCCCCCACGGCCCGTCGCTGCGCACGTCGATACGCCGCCCCACCATGTGCACGACACTGCGCGCCTGGGGTGCGTCCGCGAAACGCACAATGCCTTTGGCGCGCAGCACGCTCACGGGCAGCGCGCCGAGTGTTTCCAGCAGGGCTGCGCGATCGACGGGGCTATTCGTCACCAGCGACCATCGACGGAAAGGCGGTGTCTGTGCCGTTTCGACCGGCGCGCGGGCGACCGTCGCATCGGCAGGCGCGAGTCCGAACAGGGCCTCAACCGGCACTTCGGCGTGAGCCGCCGGCACGATGCGGGCACCTGCGACACGGCTTTGCAGCCAGGCCGTGACGTCCGCCAGTTGCGTCGCCGTGATGAGGTCCGCCTTGTTCAGGATGAGCAGGTCGGCACCGTCGAGCTGCCGCTGAACCGTGTCGCCAACATAGCGATCCGACGCGCGATCCCGCACGCTGCTGGCGTCGGCCAGCACCACCACGCCGTCGCGCTCCAGCATCGGCTCGATCATCGCCAGCTCGGCGATGCGCGCCGGATCGGCGACGCCGCTCGCCTCGACGACGACGTGGTCGACGGCGTCGGCCTTCTCCAGCACCCGCACCAGCGCCATCACCAGGCTGTCGCCGATGCTGCAGCAGATGCAGCCGTTGGCCAGGCTGATCGTCTCGCCGCCATGTGCCACCACCAGGCGGCTGTCGATATCGACGGCGCCGAAATCGTTGACCAGCACTGCAAAACGCCGATCGCCCGTGGCGCGCAGCAGGCGGTTGAGCAACGTCGTCTTGCCGGCGCCCAGGAAGCCGCCGATCACCGTGAAGGGCAGACGCCGCACGGGCGTTCCTATCCCGCCGGCGCTTCGAACACGCGGCCGCCCAGAACGGTGCCCCAGACGCGGACGTCTTTGAGCGCCTCGGGTGCGGCCTCGAGCGGATCGTCATGCAGCACGGCGAAGTCGGCGCGCTTGCCGACCTCGATGCTGCCGATCTCGTGATCGAGCTTGAGCGTATAGGCCGCGCCCAGGGTGACGGCGCGCAGCGCATCGGCGACGCTGATCTTTTCCGCTTCGCCCAGCGTGCGACCCGACGCCGTCAGGCGATTGACGGCACACCATGCGGTGAACAGCGGACCGATCGGCGTAACCGGCGCGTCGCAATGGATGGCAAAGGGAACACCGGCGCGCAACGCGGTGCCGCACGCGTCCATGCGATTGGCGCGCTCCGGGCCCAGCGTCTGCGCGTAATGGATGTCGCCCCAGTAGAAGAGGTGGTTGGCGAACAGGTTCACGCAGGCTCCCAGCGCTGCCATGCGCCGGAACTGGGCGGCATCGGCCATCTGGCAATGCTGCAGGGTATGCCGGTGATCGCGGCGCGGGGTGCGTACCAGCGCCCGCTCGATCGCGTCGAGCGCCACTTCCGACGCCTCGTCGCCGTTGGTGTGGATGTGCACCTGGAAACCGGCATCGTGATAGGCCTGCAGCAGGCGGTCGATCTCTTCCGGGCCGGTGTTCCACACGCCGTTGGGTAGGCCGTTGTAGTAGCCGGGCCAGCGCATGCGCGCCGACAGGCCCTGAATCGAGCCGTCGGTGATGATCTTCACCAGGCCGAAGCGCAGCCGCTCGTTGTTGCGCTGCACCAGTGCCTGCAGCTTGGCCACGCCTTCCTCGACCGGCAGGGCGATCGCACCGAATGCCGGCAGCAGGCGGATCGGGAAGTCCTCGCGCGCGCTGGCCTGCAGGTAGCCGGTGACGGTCGAGTCGGGCAGCTCGTTGTGCAGGTCGGTGGCGGTCGTCACGCCGGCCAGCTGGGCGACACGCGCAAAGCGCCATACCGCCGCTTCGTCCGACAGCGCGGCGGCGAGGTTGATGCCGCTGGCACGGTAGGCCATGTACTTGGCCGCGATCTCCTGCAGTTCGCCGGTCGGCTGGCCGGCGTCGTCCTTGACGATGCCGTGGACATTGGTGGCGTGGTCGATGCCGGCCTTGGCCAGCACCGGCGAATTGACGTTGAGCACGTGGAAGTTGGAGTGGATGACCAGTACCGGTCGTTCGACCGATACCTTGTCGAGATCGGCGCGGTTCATGCGCCGGCCGCCGAAATAGATCGGATCGAAGCCCCAGGCGAGCAGCGGTCCGTCGGTCGTCGTCATGCCGCGCTCAATCTCGCGCAGCCGTGCCACGACCGCCTCGATGCTGGTCAATCCTTTCGAGATGGCGCCATCGGGGCTGCGACGATCGAAGAAGCCGACATAGGGAAAGTTCCACACGCCGCCTTCGAAGGCATGGCTGTGGCCCTCGACGAAGCCCGGCATCAGCACCAGCGATTCGAACCGCCGGTCCAGGTCGTAGGGACCCCAACCCTCGAGCTCGGCGAGGCTGCCGACACCCAGCACCCGCCCATCGCGCACCGCTACGTGCGTAGCAAACGGCTCGTGCGCGTTCATCGTGATGATGCGGCGTGCCGGGTAGATGACGGTCGACGACATGACGGCTCCTCACGGCGGCGGTGGGCGGTTCACCGGCCGACGTTGGCCATCGTGGCTCGAGAAGGCAACAACGGATATCGGCGCCTGGGCGTCAGCGTGTTCGTTTGACGATATAGCCGTTGGCGATCTTCTCGAAGCCGACCTTGGGGTAGTAGTCCATCGCCTCCGGCGCCGAGAGCAGGATCAGCGCCACCTGATCGCCCAACTCGCGCCGGGTGATGGTGATCATTTCCTTGCCGATGCCGTGACGCTGGTAGGCCTTGTCGACGGCAAGGTCGGACAGATAGCAGCAGTACGCGAAGTCGGTGAGCGCACGCGAGATGCCGACCAGCTTGTCGCCGTCCCACGCCGAGATCGTGAGATTGCCGTGCGCCAGCATCTTGGCGATGCGCACGAGGTCTCCGGTCGGGCGGCGGATGGTGGAGGCATCGAACACACGCGCGACGTCGGCAGCATCGAGCGGCTTGTTGACTTCATACGTGATCATGGAGCAGCGGTCCTCTATGTCCGTCATCCCGAGCACAGCGACGGATCTTGTCGGAAGGGCGCACCGTGTGCCGTTCCCCAAAAAGATTCCTCGCTACGCTCGAAATGACAGTTCGTGCAAATCCTCACACCACCTCGCGGGCGGCTGCGAGCGGTGCAACCAGCAGCTGCGCCACGATGTGCAATGCACGCTTGAGGTCGGCATGGGTCTTGGCATTGCCCAGGCACAGCCGCACGGCACTGGGGGCGTCGGTGCGGCCACCCACGAAGGCGTCGGCCGGAGTCAGCCGCACGCCCTGCGCCTCGGCTTCCGAGGCAAAATCGCGGGCACGCCACGGATCGGGCAGCTTCAACCAGCCGTGGAAACAATCGGGCGGCAGGATGAACTCGGCCTTCTGCGGTACCGGCTCACGCGCACCGGTCGTGGTAGGGCGATGGGCCGGTTCGCGCCAGCCGGTGTCTTTTGGCGGGGCGGTTGCCGGCGGGGGCGCCAGCGTCGGGCCGCCACGCATGGCCGCCAGGTGACTGGCGCTGGCCTCGGCCAGACGCCGGCGCGACTCGGTGGTGGCGGCGGGTTCATTGCTGGCCACGACGCGCACATTGGGACGTGCCGCCCGGGCCGATGCCGCCAGCGTGGCCGTCGAGGATGGTGCCGGCTCGGCCGTGGCGCGCACCGGGATGCCGGCCTCACGGAAGATCGGTGCTGCGATGTCGAAGCGCCGGCGTGCCTCCTCGCGTTTGCGCCGCAGGATCTCGTCGAGCACGCCTTCGTCGATCCAGCGCGTCGCCACTTCGGCGGCAATCGGCGCGGCGGTCCACGACGCGGCTGCCATGGCGGCCGCCAGCCGAGCCGCCAGACGCGGCGGGGCATGCAGAAAGCCGATGCGCAGGCCGGGCGCGCCGATCTTGCTGAGGCCGGCCAGGTGGATGACATGGTCGGGCGCGAAGGCGGCGATCGGCGGCGGCGCGTCAGCCGGGAAGAAGCCGTAGACGTCATCCTCGATGATCGGCAATTCGTGCGTCTCGGCGATACGCGCCAGCTCACGACGGCGTCCTTCGCTGATGGTACGGCCGGTCGGGTTGTGCTGAACCGGAGTCATGTAAAAGGCACGTGCGTCGCCGACTCGGCAGGCCGCTTCGAAAGCACCAGGCAACGGGCCGTCGGAATCGCAGGCGACCGACTTCAGGCGCAGGCGCATCAGGCGCGCCAGCGACACGACGCCGGGATAGGTAAGGTCTTCCACCAGCACGGCGTCGCCGGGCGCGGTGAGCGCCGCCAGGGTGACCATCAGCGCATGCTGCGTGCCGGCCGAGATCAGCACATGCGCCGGGTCGATCGGTGTCGCGGTGGCGGTCTTGCCGCGCGGCTGGAGGTGCTGGCGCCGCGCCAGCAGGCGCGCGCCGGCGGCGCGATGCCGCTCCAGGCCGGCACGACCGCTGAATTCCAGCACCGAGCCGATGTCCTTCATCTTGGCGATGTCGATCAGTGTCCGGCGCAGCATCTCGTCCTCGCCGACCTCGGCCGGCCAGTTCATCGCCAGATCGATCAGGCGCGAGGGTGCTGCGTCCATGACCGCGCGCGGATCGCCGGTCGGGTTGACCGCCGAGCGCGCCACGACGGGATCGGCATAGGGGATCGCCGGCGGGCGCACATACGTGCCGCGGCCGACCTCGCCGTGCACCAGCCCGCGCCGCTCGGCTTCGGCGTAGGCACGGGTGATCGTGCCGATGGTGCAGCCCAGGGTCCAGGCAAGGTCGCGGTGCGTCGGCAGGCGCGCATAGGGCTCAAGCTTGCCCGACGCGACATCGGCGGCCAGCTGGTTGGCAATGGCGATATAGAGCGGTGTCGACGCACCGGGATCGATGGTCGGCCGCCAGGCGGGACGCTTCTTGCGGGCGGGAGTCATCGCGGGTCAGGTCCTTGGCGCGGAATGGCTGCCCGTGGCAATGTCACCATGACAATCCGATCGGCCGGTCCGCAATAGTAGGACAATTGCTACAAGACAATTGTGACGGTGACAATTTCTCTGTGCGATTCCATGACAATGAAATTGTCCCAATGGCAGGGGTAACGATGAGCAGTGCGCGTTATTTCGAGGATTTCCGCGACGGCGAGCGTTTCGAGAGCGGCGGTCTCACCATCACCGAGAGCGCCATTCTCGACTTCGCCCTGCAGTGGGATCCGCAGCCGTTCCACGTCGACGCCGAGTACGCGCGCAACAAGGGAAATTTCGGCGGCCTCATCGCCTCGGGCCTGCACACGATGAGCGCTACCCTGCGGCTGTGGCTGGCCGACCGGATCTTCATCGACTGCACCATCGGCTCGCCCGGTCTCGACGAGACGCGCTTCCTGCGCCCGGTACGTCCGGGCGACACGCTGCGTGTCGTGACCGAGTTGCGTGACTTGCGGCCGTCGACGTCGAAGCCCGATCGCGGCTCGGTGCTATTACGCCACACGACGCTCAATCAGCGTGGCGAGGTCGTGATGACGATGAACGCCCGCGTGATTCTGCGGAAACGGCCGGCTTGATTTTGGACCGCGCGCGTCCACGCGCGCATTCGCTCGAAGCGAAGCGTAGAGCGACATCGTCGGCGCTGATGCGCCGATGCGCGCGTGGACGCGCGCGGTCCGAAAAATTAGCGCCAGGCCCAGACCGGCTGGTCGAAGTGCTCGACGCGGGTGGCCCGGCCTTCCAGCGCCACTTCGCGGAACTGGTAGAGCAGGGCGGCGGTCGGGGCGTTGATATGACCGTTTACCATCGGCGTCGGCAGGCGGATCACCGGCCGGTCGCTCTCGGGGATACTGAAGATCTCCGGTGACTCCGGACGCCGCAACTCGCTGAGCGGGATGCGGTAGAGGTGCTCCACCTCGTCCGGGTTGGGCGACACGGCGGCCGCCCGCGGCGACCACACCACCACGGGCGCAATCAGATAGCCTGAGCGGGTCGGGTAGTCGTCCAGCGTGCCCAGCACGTTGCTGGCGTCGAGCGACAGCCCGACCTCTTCCTCCAACTCGCGCAACGCGGCTTGCTGCGGCGTTTCGCCGGCATCGATGCGACCGCCGGGCAATGCCAGCTGGCCGGCATGCGCGCGCAGCTTGGAGGCACGGCGCGTGAGCAGAAAGGCGGCATCGCCCGGCTTGCCGTAGGCATCGTTCTCGTCGCGCGCCACGACCGTGATCGCCACGGCCGCGCGCTTCAGCCCGTGCCCTTCGGTACGGCAGCAGATGTCGAAGGTGGCCAGGCGGCCACGGATGGTTTCTTTCAGATCGTCGTCAAAGCGCATTGTCGGCAGGATGGCGAGCGGGGCAGCGCCTGTCGATAGCCTGCCCCGCAACCCTCGTCTGTTGGCCGCGCGCGCCGTCTAGAACGCCAGCGCCTTGGCCTGCGTCACGCCATCGAGCTGGCCGATGCGTTCGACCAGCGTCGCATCCAGCTTCTGGTCGACCGCGACCAGCGCGATGGCTTCGCCGCCGGGCTTGTCGCGGCCGAGATGGAAGGTGGCGATGTTTACACCAGCATCGCCCAGCAGCGCGCCCAGGCGGCCGATGAAGCCGGGCTTGTCGTCGTTGGTGATGTAGAGCATGCGCGCGGCGAACTCGGCCTCGATCTCGATGCCCTTGATGTTGACCAGCCGGGAGTGCTTGCCGCCGAACAAGGTGCCCGACACCGAGCGCGTGCGCCGCTCGGTGGTCACGGTGATGGTGATCTGGGTCTGGTAGTCGCTGTCGCGGTCGTGCTTGACCTCGGCCACGTCGACACCGCGCTCGCGCGCCACGATCGGCGCGTTCACCATGTTCACGTTCTCGAGCTGCGGGCGCAGCAGGCCCGTGATCGCCGCCTGGGTCAGCGGCTTCACGTTCAGCGCCGCCACGGCGCCCTCGTATTCGATGCTGACCGCCTTGATGCCGCTCTCGGTGAGCTGGCCGGCGAACGAGCCGAGATTCTCGGCGAGCTTGAGGTAGGGCGCCAGCCGCGGTGCGTCTTCGGCCGAGACGTTGGGCATGTTGAGCGAGTTCACCACCGCGCCGGTCATCAGGTAGTCGCTCATCTGCTCGGCGACTTGCAGCGCCACGTTCTCCTGCGCTTCCAGCGTGCTGGCGCCCAGGTGCGGCGTGCACACCAGGTTGGGGGCGCCGAACAGCACATTCTGCTTGGCCGGCTCTTCGGCGAAGACGTCGAAGGCGGCGCCGGCGATGTGGCCCGAGATCAGCAGGTCGCGTACCGCCAGCTCGTCGACCAGCCCGCCGCGGGCGCAATTGACGATGCGCACGCCCTTGCGCGTCTTCATCAGCCGCTCGCGGCTCAGGATATTCTTGGTCTGGTCGGTCAGCGGCGTGTGGATCGAGATGAAGTCGGCACGCGCGATCAGCTCATCGAGCGTTACCTTGTCGACGCCCAGCGCCTTGGCACGCTCTTCCGACAGGAACGGATCGTAGGCCGCCACCCGCATCTTCAGCCCGATGGCGCGTTCGGCGACGATGCCGCCGATGTTGCCGCAGCCGATCAGGCCCAGCGTCTTGAACGACAGCTCGGCGCCCATGAAGCGGTTCTTTTCCCACTTGCCGGCCTGCGTCGAGGCATCGGCGGCGGGCACCTGGCGCGCTACCGCGAACATCAGCGCGATCGCGTGCTCGGCCGTGGTGATGGCGTTGCCGAACGGCGTGTTCATCACCACCACGCCACGCGCCGTGGCGGCCTTGATGTCGACGTTGTCGACGCCGATACCGGCGCGGCCGACGACCTTCAGCTTGTTGGCGACGGCCAGCACCTCGGCGGTCACCTTGGTGGCCGAGCGGATGGCAAGACCGTCATAGTCCCCGACGATGGCGCGCAGCTGGTCGGGTTTCAGGCCGACCTTCACGTCGACGTCGACACCGCGTTCCTTGAAGATCTCGACAGCGCGCGGGGACAGCTCGTCGGAAATAAGTACCTTGGGCATGGGATGACTCTCTGAGTCGGAATTCAATCGCGAGGAGGAAAGCGAAGGCAGCGCGGCACGCAGGCACGGAGAAACGCGACGCGCAAAACGCGTAACCGTCTTCTCCGCAGTCCCTGTGACGCTGTGGCCTACTTCGGGTTACTACGCAGCCTTGGCGCCGAACTCGCGCTCGATCTCGGCATAGGCCCAGTCGAGCCATGGCAAGAGCGCCTGAAGGTCGGCCGCCTCGACGGTGGCGCCGCACCAGATGCGCAGGCCCGGCGGGGCGTCGCGGTACGACCCGAGGTCGTAGCCGGCCTTTTCGGCCTCCAGGAGGTCGGCCATTTTCTTGGCCGCCGCCGCCTGCTGCTTGGCATCGAGCTGGACGAACCACGGCGCCACGATGTTGAGGCACACCGAGGTGTTGGAGCGCAGCGACGGCGTTGCCGCCAGGAAGTCGATCCATGGCCGCTCGGCCACGAACTTCTCGATCACGGTGAGGTTGGCGGTGGAGCGCGCGATCAGCCCCTGAAGGCCGCCGACCTCTTCACCCCACCGCAGACCGTCGAGCGCGTCCTCGACCGCCAGCATCGAGGGCGTGTTGATGGTCTCGCCCTTGAAGATGCCTTCCGAC
The DNA here is from genome assembly GCF_007859315.1 of Reyranella sp. CPCC 100927. Lineage (GTDB taxonomy): Bacteria > Pseudomonadota > Alphaproteobacteria > Reyranellales > Reyranellaceae > Vineibacter. Next base: position 1,660 of record NZ_VOHA01000002.1, on the reverse strand, counting down.
AGCTTGCCGCCGGAGGTCATGCGAAAGAGCTTCGGCAGCGGCCAGGGCGGCGTGTAGGAGGTCAGCCGTGCCACGGCGCGCGGCGAGAGCACCAGCATGCCGTGCGCCCCTTCGCCGCCCATCACTTTCTGCCAGCTCCACGTCACGACATCGAGCTTGGTCCACGGCAGATCCATGGCGAACGCCGCCGAGGTGGCATCGCAGATCGCCAGTCCCTCGCGGTCGTCGCGGATCCAGTCGGCATGCGGCACGCGCACGCCCGATGTCGTGCCGTTCCAGGTGAACACCACGTCGCGGCCCCAGTCCACGAGCTGCAGATCGGGCAGCTGGCCGTAGGGCGCGTTCAAGGTGCGCGCGTCGGTGAGCTTGAGCTGCTTGATGACGTCGTTGGCCCAGCCTTCGCCGAAGCTTTCCCAGGTCAGCACGTCGACGCCGCGCGCGCCCAGCACCGACCACAAGGTCATCTCGACGGCGCCGGTGTCCGACGCGGGCACGATGCCGATGCGGTAGTCGGCCGGGATGCCCAGCACGGCACGGGTCCGGTCGATGACCTCAGCCAGCTTCTTCTTGCCAAGCTTGGAGCGGTGGGAGCGGCCGGTTGCCGCATCTTTGAGCGCTTCGGGCGACCATCCGGGTCGCTTAGCGCAGGGGCCCGAAGAAAAATCAGGACAATTCGGGCGAGCGTTCGGCTTCATGCAGCCTCTCCCTTCCAGAAGAGAAGCGCCCCGGTGGGGGGGCGTGGCCCGCTCGCTGGTTAAGGCCCGCCTTCGTTGCCGTCAAGTCAAATGGCATTACCAATTGTCACGGTTGTCGCAACTGCCTGTTTTTACGTCGCTGCTTTCCGCAATGCCTCGACGATCGCCTCGAGATCGCGGCTGTTGCGATAGGACGTGGCGAAGCGCGTGCGCGGCGTCTCCGGCCCGAAGCCGGGATCGAGCGCCGTCAGCTTTGCCAGCGCCGCTCGCGCGGCATCGCGCTTGTCGAGGCGTGCTGCCGCCGCGGCGGCTATTTCCAGGCAGTCGCGTTCGGCCGGTGCCCGCGTGAGGCAGGCATCCGCGCTTTTTGCCGCATCGGCGTCGTGCCCCAGCAGAAAAAGGGCGCGTGCCCAGACAGACAACGTTGACGGGGACGGCACCGGATCGAGCGTACGCGCGCGGGCCAGCACGTCGAGTGCTGCCGAGGAATCGCCGACCAGCACCAGGGTGTTCGCCGCGCGATCCAGCACGGCGGCGTCGGCGTCCTTGGCCGCGATGGCGCGCTGGGCGGTCGCTTGGGCTTCATCATGGCGACCCATATGTGCCAGCACGAGGCTGCGCATCGCCAGTCCCATGGGCGAGTCGGCTGCCAGCGACAAGGCCGTGTCGATGCTGCGCAAAGCCGCTTCAAGGCCTTCCACGGCGCCGTCGGTTGCCTGCCAGCGCCGCTCGTACGCAGCTCGGTAGGTATCGGCCAGCGCCATCTGCAGCGGCACGTAGTTCGGCTCCCGGGCCACCGCACGCAGCAGCAGGGCGCGGGCCTCCAGCAGCGCCGGGCGCTCGCCCTTGGCCGCGAGCAGCCGGGCCTGCAGGAGAAGATCGTAGACCTCGGGCGCCGGGCGCATCACCGCGCGCGCTGGCGCTGGCGCTGGCGCTGGTGGCGCCGCGGCGACGGCCGGCGGTGG
>NZ_VOHA01000019.1 GCF_007859315.1 Reyranella sp. CPCC 100927 | reverse complement strand
GAGAAAACTGTTACCCATGTGGTGAGCACAAACTGTTACCCATGTTGCGGCTGAAGACCTTCGGCCACCTCCCCCACTGCGTGGGGGAGGGAATCACTCGGCCTTGATGCCCTTTTCCTTGATCAAGGTGCTCCAGCGCTTTTCCTCGCGGTCCATCAGGGCGGCGAGATCCTGCGGTGTCGAGGACTGCAGTTCCACGCCCTGCTGGGCGAAGCGGGCCTTCATGTCGGGGTCGGCGGCGATCCTGGCGATCGCCGCCTGCAGCGTATCGATGACCGGCTTGGGCGTGCCGGCGGGCACCACCATGGCCTGCCAGAACACCGTGGCCAGGCCCTGGATGCCCAACGCCTCCTCGACCGTGGGCAGGTCGGGGAACGCCGGCGAGCGCGTGGCGCTGGACACCGCGAGCGCGCGCGTCGCGCCACGCTGCAGCAGCGGCACCGCCTCGAGCGCCGCCGAGAACATCATCTGGGCCTGGCCGGCCGCCACGTCCTGGCCCGCTTGGGCGCCGCCGCGGTACGGCACGACGGCGATGTCGAGGCCCAGCAGGCTCTTGAACAGCTCCGAGGACATGTGGTTGACGGCACCGATGCCCGATGTGGCGATGTTGAACTTGCCGGGGTTGGCCTTCACATGGGCCACCAGTTGCTTCATGTCCTTGGGCGGAAAGGCCGCGGTCACGTGCAGGATGAACGGCGTCACCGACATCAGCGATACCGGCTCGAAGCTCTTCTTCGGATCGTACTGGACGTTGCCTTGCAAGGTCGGGTTGATCACCAGCGACGTGCCGCCGGCGTAGATCGTGTAGCCGTCGGGCGCCGCCTTGGCGGCCAGGTTGGAGGCGAGCGTGGTGGCCGCACCGGCCTTGTTGTCGACGATCACCGAAACGCCCAGCGCCTGGCCCAGCTTGTCGGCATAGGCGCGCGCCACGACATCGTTCACGCCACCCGGCGGGTACGGCACGATCATGGTGATCGGCCGCGCCGGATAAGGCTGCGCGGCGGCCATCGGTGCAGCGGCCATGGCAGCGATGAGGCTGACGAAAAGACGGCGCGTGAACGGCATGCATATCCTCCCTAGACAAAAATTCGCACAACCAGGGCGGCGACGGCCAGGACGCCGATGACGGTTGCCGGCGCCACCCACCGCTGCAACGCCCTGGCGAACCACGCCACGATGGCGCCCAGCAGCAGAACGCCCAGCGCACCGGCGGCGATGCCGGTGGCCACGATCGGCACCAGGATGATCGCGCCGTCGGCCTTGCTGAAGGCGGCCATGATCGCAAACGCCGGATAGACGTTGAGGCGCGACGTCAGCATCACGGCGGCCAGCAACGGCCCCAGCCACCGTTCACGGCCGCGCAGGCCCCACGCCGCGATCGCGATCACGACCAGCCATGCCAGGGCGAGCCCATCGGTGAGCTTCACGCCGTCGTCCTTGTAGGCGTCGACACGGTCACCGGTGATCACGGCGAAGGCGACCAGCGCCAGCGTGCCGACGGCGGCGGCACCGCCACCCCAGCGCAAGGCGGGCCACACGCGGGCGCCCACCGACGTGCCGCCGGCGACCATGAACAGGCCCAGCATCAGCGGAATGCCGGGCGCCTCCATGACCTCCTTGCCGAGGAACATGCCGCTCACCGCCACGGCCAGTATGCCGACGGCACCGAACGGCAGCGCCACCAGCAACAGGCCGCCCAGGATCCACAACAGCGGCGCCCAGCCCGACGACGCCGGCTGCGGCGCCGGATCGGGCGATGGTGCCACGCCTGCCGGCGTTGGGTCGGTGGTCGGCAAAGCCGTCGGCTCTGCCGTCTTGTCGCCGGTCATGGCACCTCAAAGCCCAGGGTTACGGATCCTGCCGGCCGGAATCCGCATCACCAGCAATAGCGAGTCGCCGTGCTGTTGTCGCCCGGTTCCAACGACGCACCTGGAGGGGTCGCAAGACACACTACGGCAGCAGGATCAGGGGCCCTGACGTGGTGCGGCTTTCGAGATCGCGATGGGCCTGCGCGGCGGCACCCAGCGCATAGCGGTGGCGGATGTCGGGGCGCAGGATGCCGCTGCGCAGCGCGTCGAAGACACGATCGGCCATCGCCGTGAGCACCGTCCGGTCTGCAGTGTGGTGGAACAATACCGGCCGCGAGAAGGTCGCGGACTTTTCGCTCAAGGAATCGATGCTGAGACGTTCCAGCGGTCCACTGGCCTGGCCATAGCTGACCCAGTGGCCGCATGGCGCCAATGCATCGAGGTTCTCGCGCGCCGCCTGCACGCCCAGCCCGTCATAGATCACGTCGGCGCCGCGGCCCGACGTGACGTCGTGCACGGCCTGCGCGAAACGGTAGTCGCGGCCCACAATCACGAAATCGCAGCCGCTTGCGCGCGCCGACCGGGCCTTGTCGTCGCTCGAGGTGGTGCCGATCACTCTGGCGCCGAGCGCCTTGGCCCATTGGCACAGCAGCAGGCCGACGCCGCCGGCGGCGGCGTGCACCAGGACCGTCTCCCCCGCGCGCAGGCGGTGCGTGCGGTGCAGCAGGTACTCGGCGGTCATGCCCTTCAGCATCAGCGCCGCCGCCGTCTCATCGTCGACATGGTCGGGCAGCACCACGACCTGGTCGGCGGCCACGGTGCGCACACCGACGTAGGCGCCGGGCGGCGCGCAGGCATAGGCGATGCGATCGCCCGGCAGCAGATGGCCCACGCCGTCGCCGACCTCCAGCACCTCGCCGGCCGCCTCCATGCCCAGGGGCGCCGGCGGCTCGATCAGGCGATACTGGCCCTTGCGCACATAGACATCGATGTAGTTCACGCCGATGGCGGTGTGGCGCACGCGCACCTCGCCGGGGCCGGGCGGGCGTACCTCCAGCGGACGCATCTCCAGCACGTCGGCGCCGCCGAAGCGCGTGGCCACGATGCCTTGCGTCGCCAGCGCCGGGCCGCCGGTGGCACGCACGAGCGGCGCACCCGGGCGACGGCGCAGGAAGGTGCGCAGGCCCTCGAAGCCGCCTTCATAGACGCCCTTGCCCACGAGGTCGGTGAATTCGCGTTCGCGGCCCTTAGGCACGTCGAAGGTCGACTGCCAGTGCCAGAAGGTGCGCTCGCCGTCGGTCACGCGCTTGAGCTGCAGGGTGGCGACGTAGCGCCGCATCGGCAAGGTGGCGTCGAGGATGCAGTAGGTCGAGACATGCTCGGCATCCGACAGCGCCAGCAGCTGTTCGCGGATCTGGTTGCCGTCGCGCAGGCTGAAGCTGCGCACGCAGCCGACCTGGTCGGACGGCTCGTCGTTCTCGATCGCCGACTGGGCCACCGCCGGATGCCACGCGGCATGGCTGTTGAAATCGCGCAGCACCGCCCACACCCGCTCGATCGGCGCATCGATAATGGCGGAACGGGTGACGCGGATCATTCGAGCGGCTCTTTTTGCGTTAAGAGGAAGAGGAGAAGAAGAGAAGATTCACCACAGAGGCACAGAGAACACAGAGGACACGGAGAGAATGGTGCGCAACGAACCATCGCGGCTCTACAGGATCAGTCGCTTTATGCCTTCCTTGAGCATCGGCGCGCCGAAATTCAGCAACAACCCAACCTTCAACTTGCTCAGTTTCAGATAGGTCAGTAGCTGCGCTTCATGAATAGGGATCAATCTCTCGACAGCCTTGATTTCGAGGATAAGGCAATCATCGACCACAATGTCGAGGCGATACGCTTCCAACCTGAGTCCTTTGTAGTCTATGGGCAACGGCACTTGACGCTTGAAGCGAATGTTTGCGAGTTCGAGTTCGCGGCACAGGCAAGCTTCATAAGCAGATTCCAGCAACCCAGGCCCCAGCGCACGATGCACATCGATTGCCAATCCGATGACCCGGTCGGTGAGAAGGTCTCGCTCCACTCTGTGTCCTCTGTGTCCTCAGTGCCTCTGTGGTGAATCTTCCTCTTCTCTTCTCTTCTCCCCCTCTTCTCCACCCTACCGGCGCAGCAGAGACTTCAGGGAGTCGAAGGCGGACTGGAAGACGCCCTGGCCGATGTCGTGGGCGAGCTGGCCTTCGCGCTCGGGGGCGCAGTCGAATTCGGCCCACCATTCGGCGAAGGTGCGGTTGCCGTCGGTGACCGGCGTCAGCTTCAGGGTGGCGATGTAGTTCTCCACCCCCATCGGGCTTTCGAGGATGGAATACGAGCACTGGTAGTCGTAGTCCGACAGGCTCAGCAGTTGCTCGCGGATCAGGCCGCCGTCCTTGAGGCGGAAGTTGCGCACGCAGCCGATCTTGTCGGCGGGCTGGCCACCCTCGATGCGCGACTCGGCCACGAACGGCGTCCAGCCCGCCAGACCGTTGAAGTCGCGAATGCGCGTCCACACCGCATCGGCCGGCGCATCGATGACGGTGGAGGTGTAGACCTTGATCACGGCCTACTCGCCCGGGGTCGTGCGGGCCGGCACCACGGCCTGGCTGCCGCGATCGAGCAGCCCGTGGGCAGCGCGGCCGACATCGCCGCCCTCAATGCCGATCTCGCGCAGCAGCTGGTCGATCAGCGGCGCCTGGGCGCGAAAGCGCAGGGCCGAGTTCACGACGTTGTCGGCCAGGCCGCCGCCGACGTCGGCGGCATCGCCGCGGCCACCGCCGCCGCCCAGCCCGTCGACGTGCAGGATCTTGATGCCCTCGATGCGTTCCATCGGCTTGACGGATTCGCGGATGATGCCTTCGAGCTTGTCGATCAGGCGCAGACGCATCGCCGACAGCCGCGCATCGGCGGTCAGCGTATTCTGCGCCTCGTTCATCAGGCGCGTGCCCTCGGCCTCGACCTCGTGGCGGATGCGCGCCGCCAACGCCCGGATCTTCTCGGCATCCGCCTGTGCCTCGGCCTCGGCGCGCACGGCAGCACCACGGTCGGCAGCGGCGGCCCGCTCGGCGTCAGCGGCGATGGTGAGCCGCAGCGCCTCGCGCTCGGCCTCCTGCTGCGCGCCGATCAGCTCGATCGACTTGCGGCGCTGCGCCATCTCGGTTTCGCGCGCGGTGAAGACGCGCTCTTCCTCGGCCACCGCGATGGCGCGGGCCTTGTCGGCGGCGGCCTGCGCCTCGGACTGGGCGCGGGACTGCTCGGCGATCGCCACGGCACGGGACTGCTCGGCGAGCTCGATCGACTTGCGGCGTTCGATCTCGAGCTGTTCGACCTCGCGCTCCTTGGCGATGCGCTGCTCCTCGATCGCGAGATCGGACGCGATGCGCGCCTGCTCGACCGACTGGCGCGCGGCGATCTGCGCCCGCTCGGCCTCCTGGTCCTTGTCGGCGCGCTCGCGCGCCACCTGGGCGCGCTGGGCGGCGCGCTGGGTCTCCAGATCGCGCTCCTGCGCCAGACGGGCGTATTCCAGCTCGCGGTCGATCTCCAGCGCCTGCCGCTCGGTGTCGAGATTCTTGTTGCGAATCTCGATCATGGTGTCCTGCTCGATGTCGTTGCGGATCTTCTTGCGCCGCTCGATCTGCTCGGTGAGCCGCGTCAGGCCCTCGGCGTCGAAGGCGTTGGAGGGGTTGAAGAACTCCATCGCGGTCTGATCGAGCTGGGTCAGCGACACTGTTTCCAGCTCCAGGCCGTTCTGCAGCAGGTCGGCGGCGACGACGGTGCGCACGCGCTTCACGTAGTCGCCGCGCTTCTCGTGCAGCTCCTCCATCGTCATCTCGGCCGCCACGGTGCGCAGCGCGTCGACGAACTTGCCCTCGACCAGTTCGCCCAGCGCGTCGGGCTGCATGGTGCGTTGGCCCAAGGTCTGCGCCGCCGCGGCGATGGCCTCGTCGGCGGCCTGGACGCGCACGTAGAACTCGCTCATCACGTCCACGCGCATGCGATCGCGCGTGATCAGCGCCTTGTCGCGGCCGCGCGCCACCGCCAGCCGCAGGGTGTTCATGTTGACCGGGATCACCTCGTGCACGATGGGCAGCACGAAGGCACCGCCGTTCATCACCACCTTCTGGCCGCCCAGTCCGGTGCGCACGAAGGCGCGTTCCTTGGACGAGCGCAGGTAGAGCCAGTTGAACAGCCAGACGATGATCGCCACGACAATGGCGATGACGACAAGCGCCAGGATGAAAGTGCCGAATTGGGCGCCGGTCATGGGTGCCTCCCGGTTATCGTACGTTTGTGATTGACGGGACGAGGAAGAGGAAGAGGCAGACTCACCACGGAGGCACAGAGACACAGAGGTTCACAGAGAAGAAAACCCGAGCGCCTGGAGCGCGCAATCAGTCTCCCCTCTGTGCCTCTCTGTGTCTGTGTGCCTCTGTGGTGAGTCTTCGCCATCGCCTACCTCGTGATCTGCTTGAAGCGGCGGGTCGTTTCGGTCAGCGCCTGCTCGGTCGGCAGGCGCTCCATGCTCGAGGCGCCGTAGAAGCCGTGGCACGCCGGGCACTGCGCCAGGATGAACGTCGCATCCTCGGGCGTCGCGATCGGGCCGCCGTGGCACAGGACGATGGTGTCCTGGGCGACGGCGTGCGCCGCCTGGGCCCACGCGTTGATTCGCGGCACGCAGTCGGCCAGCGACAGCCCGCTCTCGGCCCCGATGCTGCCGCCTGACGTGAGCCCCATGTGGCAGACCACGATATCGGCGCCGGCGTGGGCCATGGCGGTGGCCTCGGTTTCGCTGAACACGTAGGGCGTGGTGAGCAGGTCGACCCGTGCCGCGGCGCGGATCATCTCGACCTCCAGGTCGTAGCCCATGCCGGTCTCTTCGAGGTTGCGGCGGAACTGGCCGTCGATGATACCGACGGTGGGAAAGTTCTGCACGCCGGAGAAACCGAGTTCGATCAACCGGCGCATGAAATCATCGACGATCAGGAACGGGTCGGTGCCGTTGACGCCGGCCAGCACCGGCGTGCGCTTCACCACCGGCAGCACCTCGCGCGCCATCTCCAGCACCACCTCGTTGGCGTTGCCGTAGGCCAGCAGGCCGGCGAGCGAGCCGCGGCCGGCCATGCGGTAGCGGCCGGAATTGTAGATCACGATCAGGTCGATGCCGCCGGCCTCTTCGCATTTGGCCGACAGGCCGGTACCGGCACCGCCGCCGATGATGGGCTCGCCCCGCGCGATCATGCCGCGCAGGCGGTCGAGGATGTCCTTACGGGCGATGCGGGGCATGGGTCCTACTCTGGCCAAGACGAGAGAGGAGAAGAAAGAGAAGAATTCACCACAGAGGCACAGAGACACAGAGGTTCACAGAGAGAAGGCAGATTGCGCGCCGCAGGCGCGCGGGCATTCTTCTCTGTGCGCCTCTGTGTCTCTGTGCCTCTGTGGTGAATCTTCTCTTCTCTCATCGGCTACCTCACAACAGCGCGGGTTTGGCTCGCGCCGGCGACCTGGTTGAAGTTGTCGACCAGGGCATCGATGAAGGCCTGGTCGTTGATGTTGTGCGGCAGGCTGACCAGGCGGCGGTCAGCGCCGGTGCGGAAGCCCGATGTGATGACGTCGAACAGCGCCTTGTCGGCGGCGGGATCCCAGAACGGCTGGCCCGGCGCGTCGAGCCCCGAGACACCGCCCTGCGGGATCAGGAATCGCACCGGGCCCTGCATGCGGTTGAGCTTGTCGACCAGGAAGCGGCCGATGCGCGCGCACTCATCGACCGTGGTGCGCATCAGGGTGACGTTGGGATTGTGACGATGCAGCGTACGGCCGCGATGCTGGGCCGGCACGGTCTCCATGGCCCAGAAGTTGATCATATCCAGTGCGCCGCAGGAGCCGACATAGGGCACGCGGCTCCTGGCAAAGACATCGAGCCGGCCCGGGCCGGCCGACAGCACGCCGCCGCCGATCTCGTCGGCGATCTCGGTGGTGGTGACGTCGATGACGCCGGCCAGCAGACCCGACTCGACCAGCTTCTCCATCGACTGGCCGCCGGTGCCGGTGGCGTGGAACACCAGGCAGTCGTAGCGCTCGTCGAGCCGCTTGGTGATCCCCTGCACGCAGGGTGTGGTGAGGCCGAACATGGTGAGCCCGATCGCGGGCTTGGTCGGCGCCGTCGCGGCCGTGCGGCCGGCGTGGGAGATCATGCCGGCCAGCGCATGGGCAGCGTTGGACAGCACCTTCTCCGACACGCTGTTGATGCCCGACACGTCGGTCACCGAATACATCATGCAGATGTCGGACGGGCCGACATACGGCCGCACATCGCCCGAGGCGACGGTCGACACCATGATCTTGGGCGTGCCGATGGGCAGCGCGCGCATCGCCCGGGTCGCCAGCGCCGTGCCGCCCGAGCCGCCGGCCGAGATCACGCCGCCCAGATCGCGCCGGCCCAGCACAAAGCGCTCGAAGGCGATCGCCATCTCGGCCACCGCCGAGCCGCGATCGCCGGTGAAAACCGCGCGCTCGCCACCAGGATGATGGCGCGCCACCTCGCGCGGCGGCACCATCGCCGGCGACGGTGCGCCCGATGTGGCGAGATCGACCGTCACCGTGCGCAGCCCGAGCTTCTCCAGGCTGTTGCGCAGGAAGAGAAGCTCGCGGCCCTTGGTGTCGAACGTGCCGGCGATATAGGCGGCGCGGCCCATGGTGGTGGCGACCGGCAGCGCGACCACGCGCGCCTCGCGGCCGGCGCGGGCCAGGCTGGCAGCGGCGTCCGTCAGCGACGGCGGCTCGGCCGGTGCATCGGCACGCGCGCTGATGACCTGATCGCGCGGGCCGATCCGGGTGTCCGTTGCATTCCAGCGCGTGAAGCCGCGCACGGTGCGCGCGTCAGGTTCGGCCGCCGTCGGCGTGCCGGTGTCAGCCGGCGGGGTATCGTCGGCGCGACGCACCGTGAAGATCTGCGTCTCCATACCGTCTGGCGCATCGGAAGGCGACGGCTCGTCATCGGCCTCGCTGCCTTGCGTCGTGACACCCAGCAACCGCTGCTGCAGATCACGATCGGCGGCCAGTTCGGTCGCCGGCATGATGCGCGCGATGCGGCCGTTCACCATCACGGCGATGGTGTCGGCGACATCAATGGCGACACCGAGATTCTGCTCGACCAGCAGCACCGAGAGCGCATCGTCGCCCAGCGTCTTCAAGGTCTCGGCCACCTGCTCGACGATGACCGGCGCCAGGCCCTCGGTGGGCTCGTCCATCACCAGCAGGCGCGGGTTGAACAGCAGCGCGCGGCCGATGGCCAGCATCTGCTGCTCGCCGCCGGAGAGCTGGAAGCCGCCGTTGCCGCGCCGCTCGGCCAACCGTGGGAAGAGATCGTAGACGCGCTCGATCGTCCACACGCCGCGATGGGCGCTGCGCGCCGCCAGCCGCAGATGCTCGTCGACGCTGAGCGAAGGCCACACGCGGCGGCCTTGCGGTACATAGCCGATGCCATGGCCGGTGATGGCGTGCGGCGGCAGGCCGGTGATCTCGCGGCCCGCCAGCTTCATGCTGCCCGACGCCGGCACCAGGCCGGTGATGGCATTGCACAGCGTGGTCTTGCCCATGCCGTTGCGGCCGACGACAGCCAGGATGCCGCGGTCGAGGGTAAAGGACACATCCTGCACGGCATGCGCGCGGCCGTAATAGACGTTGAGCTTCTCGACCCGCAGGATCGGGCCGGCACCGCCCGGGGCGCGATCGGGGCGCGAGAACCAACTCATGGGCGGCCTCCCCTACCTTCCCCCGCTTGCGGGGGAAGGTGCCCCGAAGGGGCGGATGGGGGGTCTTGCAACAAACTGACCATATCAACCAAGCGCCGCTTGCGTTGCAGCGCCGCCCCCCATCCGGCGCTGCGCGCCACCTTCCCCCGCAAGCGGGGGAAGGTAAAAATTTCCAGCGCCCAAACCATCAATGCCGGCCTCCGCCCATGTAGATGGCGGCGACCTCGGCGTCGCTCTCGATCTGTTGCGGCGTGCCGTGCTTGAGCACGCGGCCGTTGTGCATCACCGTCACCTGCTGCACCACGCGCAGGGCGATGTCGAGGTCGTGCTCGATCAGGATGAAGCCCATGTGCGTCGGCAGCGCCGACAGCAGCGCCACCAGTTCGCGGCGCTCGGCCGGCGACAGGCCGGCAGCCGGCTCGTCGAACAGGATCAGCCGCGGCGCGCCGGCCAGCGCCATGCCGATCTCGAGCTGGCGCTGCTGGCCATGCGAGAGGCTCGACACCGGCCGCTGCGCCACCGCCTGCAGGCGCACGCGCTCGAGCAGGTCCTCGGTCGCGGCGCGCGAGGGGTGCGATCCGCGCGGCCGGCGGAACGCGAAGCGGCCGCGCGCCACGCCGCGCACGGCCAGGAACAGGTTGTCCCACACCGACAGATCGCGGAACAGCAGCGACGACTGATAGGTGCGCCGCAGGCCCATGCGGATGCGGTCATAGGCGGGCACGGCGGTGACATCCTCGCCGAAGAAGCGCACGCGACCCGCCGTGGCCGGGAAGTCGCCGGTGATCACGTTGAACAAGGTGGTCTTGCCGGCGCCGTTGGCACCGATCACCGCGCGCCGCTCGCCGGCCGCCACCGCGAACGACACGTCGTCGATGGCGCGCAGCGCGCCGAACGCCCGCGTCACGCCCTCGAGCTCGAGCGCGTTGCCGGTGGCCAGTTGGGCGGCGGGTGATGCGTCGGTCATGGCACTCTCCCTCCCCCAACGCAGTTGGGGGAGGTGGCCGAAGGCCGGAGGGGGACCCGACGTGGTCTCTCAATTGCGAACACCACGTCGGATCTCCTCCGCCCACCGACGTTTCGACGCCAGGCGTCGAAACGTCGTTTCGGGGCACCTCCCCAACTTCGTTGGGGAGGAAAGACTACGGGCAGCTCGGGACGTCGCGCGAGCCCAGGCCCATCTTGTCGAAGTCGGCCTTGCTCATGCCCAGGCGCTGATCGACATTGGGGATGATCTTCACGACCTTGTTGAAGAACACGCCATCGGCGCCCTTGGTGACCTCGGTGATGTAGGTCGAGCCGATCGCCTGGCGGTTGTCGTCGACCTTGATGTCACCCACGGGGCTCTTGAGCACCAGCTTGGCAAGCGCCTCGCGATACTTGGCCTGGTTGCCGGACAGATCGCCGTTCACCGCTTCCAGCGCGTCGAGCGCCGCCTTCATGTTGAGATAGTACACGGTGGCGAACAGCGAGGGGCTCGGAAAGCCGTCCTTGAAGTTCGTCTTGTAGTCGGCCACGAACTTCTTCCACTCCGGCGTGTCGATGCCGTCGGCCATCGGCCCGGCGGATGGCGTGCCGACCAGCGAGTCGCGGCGCTTGCCCTTGAAGTTCAGCACCGTCTGGTCGACGGTGATCGAGCCGCCGACCATCGGCTTGTCGCCGCCGGCCTGCTCGTACTGGGTCAGGAAGTTCACGGCGTCGGCGCCGCCCAGCACCACCAGCAGCGCATCGACGTCCTGCGGCAGCTTGGCGATCACCGAGGAGTAGTCCTTGCCGCCCAGCGGCACCCAGGCCTTGTGCGTGACCTTGCCGCCGGCCTTGCAGTACTCGGCCATGAAGCCCTGCACCTGCGAGTACGGGAAGGCGTAGTCCTCGGCAATCACCGCCATCTTCTTGTAGCCCTTGGTGGCGTAGGCGTAGGTGCCCAGGCCCACCATCCACTGCGCGCCCTCGGTGTTGAAGCGGAAGAAGTTGGGCGACGGATCGACCAGGGTCGTGGCCTGCGCGCCCGAGCCGCCGTTGATGAAGGTCACGCCGGGCTGCGACTTGGAGTAGTCCTTGACCGCGATGCCCTCCGAGCCCGACAGCGGGCCGACCATGATCTGCACCTTGTCCTGCTCGACCAGCTTGCGGGTGGCGTTGACGGCCACGTCGGGCTTGGCGTCGGACGAGCCCTTGATGATCTCGATCTTCTTGCCGGCCACCATGCCGCCGCGCTGCTTCAGCGCCAGCTCGGCACCGCGCATGCCGTCCTGGCCGCCGGCCGCGAACGGGCCCTCCAGGGTCGCCAGCAGACCGATCTTGATGGTGTCCTGCGCCTGCAGGCTCGCCGGCAGGACGGCAGCGACCGCCGCGCCCGCCAGTGCCCCAAACCACGTCGTACGCCGCGTCATGGATGTCCTCCTCATGTTCTATGAGCGGCCTGCCGGCCGCGCTTGTTGAACGCCTACTGAACGCCAGTCCTTGCCGCCGACAGCGGACCGCGCGAGCCGCCGGCCCGCACGCTCGCGCAGCCATGCCCACCAGCCCAGCAGGCCGTCGGGCGAGAACAGCACGATCACCAGGAAGATCAGGCCGATCACGAGGTTGAAGCGCTCGCGGTCGACCAGATCGATGGCGAAGTTCTGCAGCAGCACGAACACGACGGCGCCGATGAACGGCCCGACCGGATGGCGCAGGCCGCCCAGCACAGCGATGATCAGGATGTTGATCAGCCAGCCGGTGCCGACCGAGCCGGGCGAGATCAGCCCGTTGTACCAGACCAGCAGCACGCCGCCGATCGAGGCGATCACGCCGGCCACGGCATAGGCCGCCACGCGGTGCGCCACCGGGCTGAAGCCCAGTGCGCTCATGCGGCGCGCGTTGTCGCGCACGCCTTGCAGCGCCACGCCGAACGGGGCGCGGATCAGGTACTTCACGAAGAAGTAGCCGCAGAGCGCCCAGAACAGCACGAGGTAGTAATAGGGAACGGGCGATCGCCAATCGACGCCCAGCACCACCGGCGGCACGACCTTCTGAAAGCCCTGGAAGCCGTTGAAGATTTCGTAGTTCTGCTGCGCCAGGTAGAAGAACGCCACGCCGATGGCGAGCGTGATCATGATGGTGTAGATGCCCTCGGTGCGCACCGACAGCCAGCCGATGAAGGTGGCGCTGGCGGTGCCGGCGGCGATGGCGAACAGCACGACCAGCCACCACGGCCAGCCCAGGCTGATCTGCGGCGTGCCGCTCTCGCCCAGGATGGCGACGACATAGCCCGCGATGCCGGCCACGGTCATCTGCGCCAGCGACAGCATGCCGCCGTAGCCGGCGAGGAAGGTCAGCGACAGCGCGATCAGGCCGAGCGCCAGCGCCTGGCCGCCGATCTGGAAGGTGAAGAACGGCGGCACGATCCAGGGGTAGAGCAGCACCGCCGCTAGCACGACGACGTGCCGCGCGCCGATGTGGCGCCACAGACGCTGGCCGTTGATCGCTGGCGGCGTCGATGCCGGCGTCGCCGCGCGACCGGCAGGCGGCGGCACGACGCGACCGCCGGCCCAGTGGCGCGACGTGGCGCTGAAGTTCATGGCCTTGCGCCATTGGGCAGCGCTCATGTCCGCCGCCCCAGGATGCCCTGCGGCCGGAATGCCAGTACCAGCGCCATGATGACGAAGGTGAACATGATGCCGTAGGTCGGCGCGTAGGCCATGCCGAACTGCTCGGCGACGCCGACCAGCACGGCGCCCAGCGCGGCGCCGGTGACGCTGCCCATGCCGCCCACGATCACCACCACCAGCGAGGCCAGCAGATAGCGCGTGTCCTCGCCCGGTGCGATCGACAGTGCCGTGCCGCCCACCACGCCGGCGAAACCGGCGAGCCCAGCGCCGATGGCGAAGGTGATGGCGAACAGCTTCTGCACGTCGACGCCCGAGGCCGACAGCATGGCACGATCATCGACGCCGGCACGGATCATCATGCCCACGCGCGTGCGCACCAGGAACCACCACAAGCCAAAGCCGATCACGATGGCGGTGGCCAACAGCACCAGGCGGTAGGTCGGGAACTTGCCGACGATGGGCAATGGCATTGCGCCGATGATCCAGCCCGGCGGATCGAACTGGTAGATCTCGCCGCCCCAGATCCAGAGCGCAACGTCGGCGGCGACGATCGAGAGCGCGATGGTGGCCATGGTCTGGCGCAGGTCCTGGCCCGGCATGAAACGGAACACGCCGATCTGCAGGACCAGCCCCAGCAGGGCGGCGAACAGGAAGCCCGCCGCCACGGCCAGGAACCACGAGCTGGTGTAGTCGCCCACCACCCAGCCGACATAGGCGCCGATCAGGTAGATCGAGCCGTGCGCCAAATTGACATTGCGCAGCAGGCCGAACACCAGGGTGAAGCCGCTGGCGACCAGGAAATAGAGCGCCGCCAAGGTGAGCCCGTTGAGCAGGGTGGCGAAGAACAGCCGCGCGTTGTCGGCAATGCCCCATGCCGCGAGTGCCAGCAGCGGCACCGCGATCAACCAGGCCCAGGACCAGCGGCGCATCATGGATACCCTCCCCCAACGCAGTAGGGGGAGGTGGCCGTTTCGGTGCTTCGACGCTTTGCGTCGAAGCACCTGAGCCGGAGGGGGAGCCCACGTGGTCTCAGTAACCAAGACCACGTGAGCTCCCCTCCGCCCCTTCGGGGCACCTCCCCAGCAAAGCTGGGGAGGAGAAGATCGCCAGCACTCACCATCACGCCACCGACTGCGACCAGCGGGTGCGCTGGGCGGCGATCTCGGGTTTCTTGTAGAAGACGCCGTCCTTCATCACCGCCAGCATGCGGCGCGGCTCGCGCAGGATGGCGAGGTTGGACAGCGGGTCGCCGTCGACCAGCAGCAGGTCGGCGAGATAGCCGTCCTTGACCTGGCCCAACTCGCCCTCCTTCATCATGATGCCGGCGCCGAGCTGGGTAGCCGATAGAAGCGCTTCCATCGGCGTGAAGCCGAGATACTTCACGAAGTACTCGAGATCGCGCGCGTTCTCGCAGTGCGGCGTGAAGGCGAAGCCGTAGTCGCCGCCCGGCAGCACGCGGATGCCGCGCTTGTGCATCTTCTTCAGCGATTCGGCGGCAGCGGCGAGTTCGATCTCGTAGCCCATGTCGATCGCCTTCTGGCGCGTGATGCCGAACGGCGCCGCGTGCTCCAGCATCGCCACCAGGATGCCGATGCCGGGCGCCACGAAGACGCGATCCTTCCTGGACTCCAGCAGGTCAAGTGCCTCTTCGTCGGTGAAGCTCGCGTGGTAGATGATCTCGACGCCGTGGCGCACGGCCTGCTTGATCGATTCGCAGGAGCGGGCGTGCGCCGACACGCGCTTGCCGCGCATCTTGGCTTCCTTGACGGCGATGGCGACCTCCTCGTCGCTCATCCACGTCGTCTCGGCCGGTGCGCCGGGCACGAAGTTGTCGCCCGACAGGTTGAGCTTGATGGTGTCGACGCCGTACTTCAGGAACATGCGCACGGCGCGGCGCATTTCCTCCGGGCCGCTCACCACGACCCCGAAGCTGAACTCGGGGAACGGCAGGTGCGGCAGGGTCTCGTCGCCCAGTGCACCGGCCACGGTGATCTCCTGGCTGGCGGCAATATAGCGCGGTCCCGGGATCAGGCCTTCGTTGATGGCGTTGCGCGTCACCACGTCCAGCCGCGGCTTGGCGCAGGCGGCGCCGACGCAGGACGTGAAGCCGGCCTGCAGGTAGCGGCGCGCCACGTCGGCCGACCACAGCACGTGCTCCTCCAGCGGCATGCGCTGGATGCCGTCCAAGGTCGCCGAGTCGTTCCACGAGAAGTGCGTGTGCGCCTCGCACATGCCGGGCATCAGGGTAGCGCCGGCGCCGTCGATCACGGTGGCGCCCACGGCCGGGATGGCGCGCGTGCCGCGACCGACACGCAGGATTCGGTTGCCCTGGACCAAGACCTCACCCGCGAAGGGCGGCGCACCGGACCCGTCGATGATGCGCACGTTGGTGAACAGCACGTTCGTCATCGCTCGCTCCCTTCATTGACTTCCCTCCCCCAACGCAGTTGGGGGAGGTGGCCGTTTCGGTGCTTCGACGCTTTGCGTCGAAGCACCTGAGCCGGCGGGGGAACCGACGTGGTCCTGGTTACCGAGACCACGTCGCCTCCCCTCCGCCCCTTCGGGGCACCTCCCCACTGCGTGGGGAGGAAATACGCGCATAGAACCGCCGCAGCGCGTCGGTGCATTCGGCGGGCTTCTCGATCGTGGTCCAGTGGCCGCAGCGCGGCAGGATCTCGACGCGGGCGCCGGATATGCGCTCGCCGATGGCGCGCACCGCCTGCGGCGGCGCGACGGCGTCCTCGTCGCCGGTCACCATCAAGGTCGGACAGGTGATGGCGGCGGCATCGGCGGGCTGGGCCTGAGCCAGCGCATCGCACGACCGTGCGTAACCATCCGGACACTGGCGCATCAGCGACTCGCGCACCATCGCCACCGCCGCGGGCTGGCGCGTGCGGGTCTCGCCCGACATCGCGCCCTGCACGATGGTGTCGGCGATCGCCTGCATCCCCGCCGCGCCTTCGCTGCGCGCCTTTTCGCCGCGCGCTGCGAGCCCCGGACGCGCCACATCGGGCGGCGCCAGCAGCGGACCGAACAGCGCCAGGCTGCGCACCAGCCGCGGCATGGCGACGGCGAGATGGAAGGCCACGATGGTGCCCATGGAATGGCCGATCACGTGCGCGCGCTCGACATGCGTTGCGGCACAGACGCGCTGTATGGCCTGCACGAAGCGGTCGATGGACAGCGGGCCTTCGACGCGCGCCGAGCGGCCCGAGCCCGGCAGGTCCGGCCGCACGGTGCGATGGCGCGCCAACAGCGGCATCAGCGGCATCCACACATTGGACGTACCGCCCAGGCCGTGGATCAGCAGCACGTCCTCGCCCGTTCCCTCGACCTCGACCGCGATGCGCTCGATGAACTGGGTGGTCATGGGACGTGCCCCACCCGCGCCCTTTTGCGTCGTCCTGAGCGAAGCGAAGGACCGTGCGGTGCGTCGCTCACACAGGCTGGTGCAGCCTGAGGTTTGAAGATTTCACCACAGAGATCCGCACCGGCTACGCCGACCACAAGGAATGAAACGGCGCACGGTGGTCTGGGCAGACGCTGGGGGCGCGCGACTCCGTCGCGCGTCTTCGTCTGGATCGACACATGACGCGCCACAGAGTGGCGCGCCCCCAGCGTGTGATCGACCCGCCTTGGCCAGTTTCCTTTCAGACACAGAGACACAGAGGAGCACAGAGAAGAATTTTCGCGCGCCGGAGGCGCGCAGCTGGCCTTCTCTCTGTGTTCCTCTGTGTCTCTGTGTCTCTGTGGTTTGCCTTCTTGCGATTGTTCAACCACGCAACCGCACGTGATCAGCGCACCGCAGGGTCCTTCGCTTCGCTCAGGACGACGGGGAGTGTGTTGCATCATCATGCGCCTAAGCCACCGACAGCCGACGGGCCTGGCCCGCGACCTCGGGTTCCTTCACGAACTGGCCGTCCTTCATGATGGCGAGCAGCCGCTTCGGGTCCTGCAGCACGGTGATATTGCCAAGCGGATCGCCGTCCACCAGCAGCAGATCGGCGAGATAGCCCTCCTTCACCTGCCCCAGTTCGCGGCCGCGCATCATGATCTCGCCGCCGTAACGCGTGGCCGCCACCAGCGCCTCCATCGGCGTGAAGCCGAGATACTTCACGAAGTACTCGAGGTCCTTGGCATTGGTGCCGTGCTTGATCCAGGCGAAGCCGTAGTCGCCGCCGGGCAGGATGCGGATGCCGCGGCGATGCATCTTCTTCAGCGTCTCGCAGGCGATCTCGAGCTCGCGGTGATAGCCCATGCCGGCGGCCGCCTCGGGCGTGATGCCCCACTCGGCGGCGTGGTACGACGTGTTGACCAGCCAGGCGATGCCGGGCGCCACGAAATGGCGATCCTTGACCGCCTCCAGCATGTCGAGCGCCTCCTCGTCGGCGAAGCTGGCGTGGAAGATGATCTCGATGCCGTGGCGCACGCACTGCTTCACCGACTCGCAGGAACGCGCGTGCGCCGCCACCCGCTTGCCGCGACGCCTGGCCTCGGTGACCGCCATCGCGATCTCGCCGTCGGACATCGGCGTGAACTCGGCCGGGATGCCGGCGATGTATTCGCCCGACAGGTTGAGCTTGATGGTGTCGACACCGTATTTCAGGAACATGCGCACGGTGCGGCGCATCTCCTCGGGGCCGTTGACCACGGCGCCGAAACTGAACTCGGGGAACGGCAGGTGCGGCAGGGTCTCGTCGCCCAGGCCGCCGGGCACGGTGATCTCCTGACTGGCGGCGAGATAGCGCGGGCCCTGGATCAGGCCGGACTCGATGGCGTTGCGGATCACCACATCGAGCCGCGGTTTGGCGGTGGCGGCGCCCAGGCACGACGTGAAGCCCATGTCGAGGTAGCGCCGCGCGATGTGGGCGCACCACAGGATGTGCTCCTCGGTGGGCATGCGCTGGATGGCGGTGAGGCCGGGCTGGTCGTTCCACGAGAAGTGCGTGTGCGCTTCGACCATGCCGGGCATCAGGGTGGCGCCGGCACCGTCGACGACGGTGATGCCTGACGTCGGCAGCGCCCGGCTGCCGCGCGCCAAGCGGGCAATGCGGTTGCCCTGCACCAGCACCTCGCCGGCAAACGGCGCCGTGCCCGACCCGTCGAGGATGCGCACGTTGGTGAACAGCACGTTGGCCATGGCCGCACCTATTGGACCGGGTTCACGAGGCTGCCGATGCCGTCGATCTCGATACGCACGCGATCGCCGCGGCGCAGGAACTTCGGCGGATCGAAGCCGATGCCGACACCCGAGGGCGTGCCGGTGGCAATGATGTCGCCGGGATAGAGCGTGATGCCGGCCGACACCGTCGCGATCAATGTCGGGATGTCGAACACCAGATCCTCGGTGCGCGCGTCCTGGCGCAGTTCGTCGTTCACCCAGCAGCGCACGCGCGTGTGGGCGCCGTCGAGCTCGTTGGTGCAGACAAGCCACGGTCCCATCGGTCCGAACGTGTCGAGCGATTTGCCGATCAGCCACTGGCGGTGGCGCTGCTGCAGATCGCGCGCCGTCACGTCGTTGAAGATGGTGTAGCCCCAGACATGCTCCATGGCGCGCGACGGCGTGATGGCGGTGCCGCCCTTGCCGATGATCACGGCCAGTTCGGCCTCGTAGTCGATCGACGACGACAGGTGCTGCGGGATGCGAATCGGCGCCTCCGGCGCGATCACGCACTGCGGCACCTTGGAGAAGAAGACGGGGTACTCCGGCACCGCCTGCTGCGGCGCGCGGGGCGTGCTGTCGTAGCCGCTGGCGGCGAACTCTTGCGCATGCGCCCGGTAGTTGATGCCGACGCAGAAGATGTTGCGCCGCGGCGCCGGGATCGGCGCGTCGAGCGTCACCGCCGACAACGGCAAGGCCGGTCCGGCCGGCTTGGGAAACGGCGCGCCGGCGGCCATGGCGTCGACAAGCGCCAGCGCGCCCACGGTGTGAGCGCTTTCACCCAGCGCAAGCGGAACGACATTGCGTGAGTCGGCACTGAGCTGACCGACATGCCGGCGCCCCGCCCACCAGTAGGCGGCGATCTTCAACGTTTCCACCCGTGCGCGGCCTTGGCAATGGCCAAGGTCACGGCTTGCTGTTATTGGATGAGCCGCGCGTACCAAGAGAGGCCACGCATGAGACGCGCGTCTCACGACTTTCGTAAAGGCTAGGGCGGGGGTTCGACCCTGTCAAGAAACGCCATGTCCGCCCGGTCTCGCCGCACGCTCACCTTGCCGCCCGCCGGCGACAACGGCGCCCGTGCCCGCACGCATCAACGCCTGCTGGCGGCGGCGATGCAGCTGGTGCGGCGCGGCCGCACGCCGTCGGTGGCCGAGGTTGCCCTGAGCGCCGGCGTCTCGCGCGCCACCGCCTATCGCTACTTCCCCAACCGCAGCACGGTGATCGCCGCCGTCGTCGCCGAAAGCCTGGGACCGGTGCGCCGCTACGAGCCACGCGCCCGCGATGGCCAGGCCCGCGTGCGCGAACTCTTCAGCCAGACCTTCCCGCGCTTCAAGGAATTCGAACCGCACATGCGCGCGGCCTTGCAGCTATCGCTGGAGCACGAGTCGCTGGATCGGGTCGGCCTGCTCGAGGAGCCGCGCTACCGCCGCGGCTTCCGGCGCGATCTGCTGCGGCGCGCCGCGGCGCCCCTACGCGCGGCGCTGGGACGGCGGCGCTTCGACCAGCTCCTGAAGGCGCTGTCGATCGTCTACGGCATCGAACCCTATGTCGTGCTGAAGGATATCTGGGACGCCAGCGACCGCGAGGTCGAGGACATCGCCCGCTGGATGCTCGATGCGCTCATCGCTTCGGCGCTGCGCGAAGCGGCCGCCACCGGCGGCAACGCGCATCGGGTGCGACAACGCAAAGCACCTGTCGCAGCACTGAAGAAAACCGCCCTAACGCACTGACCTTACGTCTATTTGCACCATTCGACTGCAAACTGATATCGCCCAAAATGGGTATTGTCGGCGTTGACCCAACCCCGGGTGACGCGCAGTTTGCGGCTGCACGCCACGCTAGGATAGGTACGAGGGCTGCCGTGAAGACCTTCCATGTTGAATCCGATCATGAGGCACTGCACCGGGGGGTATGGTACCGCCCCGGCGTTCTGGTGATCCTCGAGGACGGTGAAGGTCTTGCCGTGTATGCGGCGCCCGGCGGCAAGCGCGGCGCTTGCCTGGGCACCTACACGCACGCCCAACTGGATGCGTCCAAGCCGCCGCAGGGCCTGCGTTCCACCGCGGTGCCGCAGGCCGCCTAGTCTAGCTCGTCACCCGAACCCGTCTCGCGCCCGGAGATCGATGTTGTCCGCGATGCGCTCGCGCGCTGGATGACGGCGCGCGCGGCCATCACGGAACAATAGACGGCAGCCTCGGCTGCCAGGCCGAGTCCCACGATGCTGGCCGCCAGGACGGGCATCGGATTGCGGTGCATTGCCTTCCTCACTGTTACGCCTGTGCTTAACGCTTCCAGGACAAACCGGGTTCCGACCGATGGCACGCCGGAACCGCCACCGCCTGGAACCGTTGACTGAGCAGGCACTGAGCGTGCCGCAAGGAGGATGCGCCGATGAATTCGATGCGATCGCTGGTGGTGCTGCTGTCCACGGTGCTGGTGGCCGGGGCCCTTGCGGCCTGCAGCAGCCACACCGAGCGCACCGTCTATGTCCCGGCCGCCGAACCCGCGCCGCCGCCGGCAACGACGGTGGTCGTGCCCGCGCCCACGTATTCCCGATACTAGCAAAACGCTACGCCGTCGCGGCGCTGCGGGTGGCGAACGGCCATCCGCAGCGCCGCCGTTCTTTTCTCCGCGCAGCGATCACAGCACCGATCTTTCGACACGAACCGGCAGCGATGCGCTACCGTCGCGCATCTGCCGGAGAGTGTCATGACATCGGAGCTTGTTCGTCTCACCGCCACCGACGCCGTCGCCCTGTTGAAACGGCGCGAGATCTCACCGCTGGATCTCATCGACGCGGCCGCCGCGCGCATCGCGGCGGTCGAGCCGCACGTCAATGCGTTGCCGACCCTGTGCCTGGACCGCGCGCGCGATCACGCCAAGCGGTTGATGGCCAACCATGATCGCGCGGCGGAAGGCGAGCGCGGCTGGCTCGCGGGCCTGCCGGTGGCCATCAAGGACCTCGCCGATGTCGCGGGTGTGCGCACTACCTACGGCTCGCCGATCTTCAAGGATCATGTGCCGGCGACGTCGCATCCGCTGGTCGAACGCATCGAGCGCAAGGGCGGCATTGTCATCGCCAAGTCGAACACGCCTGAATTCGGCGCCGGCGGCAACACCTTCAACGAGGTGTTCGGCCGCACGCTCAATCCCTGGAACACATCACTGACCTGTGGCGGTTCGACCGGCGGCGGTGCCGTGGCGCTAGCGACCGGGGAGGCCTGGCTGGCGCACGGCTCCGACCATGGCGGCTCGCTGCGCGGGCCGGCAACCTTGTGCTCGGTCGTCGGCCTGCGGCCGTCGCCGGGCCGCGTCACCCGCGGCACCAGCAACAACCTGTTCTCGCCGTTGTCGGTGCAGGGACCGATGGCGCGCACGGTGCCTGACCTGGCGCTGGCGCTCGATACCATGGCCGGCCCCTGCCCGCTCGATCCGCTGACCTTCGATGCGCCCGTTCAGTCATTCCAGGATGCCGTGGCGCAGTCGCCGGCACGCTGGCGCATCGCGTTCACGACCACCTTCGGCGGCGCATTGCCCGTCGACCGCGAGACGCGTGAGATCTGCGCGCGCGAAGTACGCCGCTTCGAAGAGGCCGGCTGCATTGTCGAGGAAGCGTTTCCGACACTGGGACCGGTCGACGAGATCTTTCTCGCCCTGCGCTCACAGCATTTCGTGGTCGAGCGCGAGTTGCAGTTGGGAACGCACCGCGACCAGCTCAAGCCCGACATCATCTGGAACACCGAGCGCGGCCTGCAGCAGACACCAAGCCGCCTGGCGTGGGCGGAGCGCGAACGCGCCGCGCTCTACCGGCGCTTCGCCGCGTTCTTCCAGACCTACGACGTGCTGGTGACGCCCGGCGCCGCGACGCCGGCCTGGGACGTGAGCCTGCGCGCCCGCGATGTGATCGACGGCGTGAAGCTCCACAACTATATCGCGGGCAGCGGACTCACCTCCGCCATCACGCTGACGTCGTGTCCGGCCGTCTCGGTGCCCTGCGGTTTCGACCAGTTCGGCCGGCCGGTCGGCCTGCAGATCGTGGCGCCGGCGCGCGGCGAAGCACGCGCATTGCAGGTTGCCGCCCTGTTCGAGCGCATGACCGGCCTCGACCGCCTGCTGCCCATCGATCCGCGCCCCGGCATCGTGCCGCCGGGATAGAGGTTTCCCGTCGTCCTCTCGTTATATGACAAATTTGTTGCAGAGGTCGATCCGAGCACGTTAGCTGGCGCAAACGAGGGGGAAGCGATGCGCCATGTCTTTCGTGTTTCCTGCCTGTCCATCGTCGCGAGCCTCGCGGCCGGGCCGGCCTTGTCGCAGGGCAACCTCAACGTCTACTGCTCCGTGCAGGCCGAATGGTGCGCGCTGATCGCCAATGAATTCCAGAAGCACGCCGGCGTGAAGGTTGCGATCACCCAGAAGGGATCAGGCGAGACCATTGCCCAGATCAAGGCCGAAGCCGCCAATCCCAAGAGCGATGTGTGGTTCGGCGGCACCGGGGATCCCCATCTTCAGGCCGCCGAAGACAACCTCACCGACAGCTACAAGTCGCCGGCTTTGCCGTCGCTGCACGCCTGGGCGCAGAAGCAGGCGGCCGACTCCGGGTACCGCACCGTCGGCATCTACGCCGGCGCGCTGGGCTTCGGCTACAATACCGAGCTGATCGCCAAGAAGAAGATCGCGCCACCGGCCTGTTGGGCCGACCTGCTGAAGCCGCCATTCAAGGGCGAGATCCAGATGGCCAATCCCAACTCGTCCGGCACGGCCTATGTCGCGATCGCGACGCTGGTGCAGGTAATGGGCGAGGACAAGGCCTTCGACTTCCTGAAGGCAATGCACGCCAACATCAACGCCTACACGCGATCGGGTACGGCACCGATGAAGGCCGTGGCGCGGGGTGAGACGGCCGTCAGCATCAGCTTCGTGCATGACGGCGTCACCGAGGCGCTGGCCAGCTTCCCGGTCAAGACGGCCACGCCCTGCGAAGGCACCGGCTACGAGATCGGCTCGATCAGCATCATCAAGGGCGCCCGCAATATGGCGAACGCCCGGAAGTTCGTCGACTGGGCGTTATCACCTGCCGCCCAGCAGCTGGGCGCGCAGGCCAAGCAGTTCCAGGTGCCGTCCAACAAGGATACGCCTGTTCCCGCCGAGGCGCCGAAGTTCGCTGACATGAAGCTGATCGACTACGACTTTGCCAAGTACGGCAGGACAGCCGAACGCAAGCGCCTGATTGCGCGCTGGGACACCGAGATCGGCGCGCTGGCCAAGTGACCCCGTTCACGGGGACCGCCGCACGATGACGCCCAGGGCATCATCGCCGGTCACCGCTCTGCGGCGCACCGCCCTCCTGTGGACGGCGGCGGGTCTGATGGGTGCCACCTTTCTGCCGTGGTACGCGCAACCCGACAGCGTCTTTGCGTTCGACTGGGTCAGCGATTTCGGCACCACCGTCGAGGCATCCGGCGCCTTCTCACTGGCACTGCGTCACGGCTGCTGGTGGTTATGGCCGTTGCTGGGCGCCCTGCTCGGCTGCCTCAGCCTTCCGCTGCTGCAACCGCATCGACGCACCATCGGCACCGTCTTGACCGGACTCGCGGGCGCCGGCCTGGTGCTGTTCTGGCTGCAGGGCCTGGCCATCGGCGTTAGCGGATGGACAACGGACTGGCTTGTCGCCGCCTTCGGCGCGATCGATGGACGGCAGTTCGGCATCGGTGCCGGCGCCACCATCGTGCTGGTGGCGCTACTGGCCTTGCTCTCGCTCGGGTTGGCAGCGCGCGGCGCTTTCAAAGGTGACGCATTCATCGCCGGTGCTGTGGTCGCCGTCACGGCCAGCATCGTGCTGTTCACCGTGTGGCCCGTGCTGCGCATCCTCGTGCAAGCCTTCAACACGACCGAGGGCGCGTTCGCGCCGGCACTGCTCATTGAGCGCCTGTCGACGCCCAAGATCTGGACACTGCGCTGCCTGTGGGGCGGCGGTGGCTGCGGCGTGGCATGGAACACGCTGTTCCTGGCGCTGTGCTGCGGCGCCGGTACCACGGTGCTGGGCCTGGCCTTCGCGCTGATCGCGACCCGCACCGCATTCGCCTACAAGAAGACCCTGCGGGTGCTGACCATCCTGCCGATCATCACCCCGCCGTTTGTCATCGGCCTGGGCCTGATCCTGGTGTTCGGTCGCGCCGGGCTGGTGAACCAGTTCCTCGACAACGCCTTCGGCATCGCGCCCACGCGCTGGATCTACGGCTTCCAGGGCGTGCTGCTGGCGCAGCTCTTCGCCTTCACGCCGGTTGCCTTCCTGGTAATGATCGGCGTCGTCGAAGGCGTCAGCCCGACACTGGAGGAGGCTTCGCAGACCTTGCGTGCCGGCCGCTGGGATACGTTCCGCACCGTGTCGCTGCCGCTCATGAAGCCGGGCCTGGCCAACGCCTTCCTGGTCGGGTTCATCGAAAGCATCGCCGATTTCGGCAACCCCATCGTCCTGGGTGGCGACTACGGGGTGCTCTCCACCGAGATCTACTTCGCTGTCGTCGGCGCGCAGCTCGACTACGGTCGCGCCGCCACGCTCGCCCTGCTGTTGCTGGCCTTCGCGCTGGCGGCCTTCTTCCTGCAGCGTCGCGTCGTGGGCACGCGTTCCTATGCCACGATCGCCGGCAAAGGTGACGCCGGCCTGCCGGTGGCGCTACCCGACGGCCTGCGGCGCCTCGCCCAGGCCATCGCCCTGCCGTGGGCGGCCTTCACCGGCCTGCTCTATGTCTTCGTCTTTGTCGGTGGTTTTGTGAAGGTCTGGGGGCGCGACTACACACCGACTTTGCAGCATTACGCCAAAGCCTTCGCCGTCGAGCGCGGCCCGGACGGCCTGTTGTGGACTGGCGCCGCATGGCATTCGTTCTGGACCACCGTGAAACTGGCGGCCATTTCGGCACCACTCACCGGCCTGCTCGGCCTGCTGGCCGCCTGGCTGCTGGCGCGACAACGGTTCGCCGGGCGCGCGGCGCTGGAATTCGCGACCTTGCTCAGCTTCGCTGTGCCGGGAACCGTGATCGGCGTCGCCTACGTATTCACCTTCAACGTGCCGCCGCTGGAGATCACCGGCACGGCGTTGATCCTCGTGCTGTGCTTCGTGTTCCGCAACATGCCGGTCGGCGTGCGCGCCGGCATGGCGGCGATGAGCCAGATCGACCGCAGCCTCGACGAGGCGTCGGCGATGCTGCGCGGCCGCGCGCCCCAGACACTGGCGTATGTCGTGCTGCCGCTGCTGCGGCCGGCGATGGTCGGAGCCCTGGTCTACGGCTTCGTGCGCAGCGTGACGACGGTGAGTGCCGTCGTCTTCCTGGTGACAGCGGAATACGAGCTGGCGACGACATACATCGTATTGCGTGTCATCAACGGCGACTATGGCCTGGCAATCGCTTACAGCTGCGCCCTGATCGTGCTGATGCTGGTGGCGATCCTGCTGATTCAGCTGCTGGTGGGCGAGCGACGCCTGGGTCGCCGCGCGGCGGCGCCGGTTGCCGCCGCACCTGCAGGAAGGGCGTGACGATGACAGAAGGGGTCGCGTTCCGCGACATCGTCAAGCGCTACGGCGATACCGTCGCCGTGAATGGCGTATCCTTCACCGTCGAGGCCGGCAGCCTGGTGACCCTGCTCGGGCCGTCCGGCTGCGGCAAGACCACGATCCTGCGCATGCTGGCCGGCCTGGAGAACGTCACCAGCGGCACCATCTCGATCGCCG
Organism: Reyranella sp. CPCC 100927; assembly: GCF_007859315.1. Lineage (GTDB taxonomy): Bacteria > Pseudomonadota > Alphaproteobacteria > Reyranellales > Reyranellaceae > Vineibacter. The sequence continues at coordinate 110,992 of NZ_VOHA01000019.1, read as the reverse complement.
GCCGCAACGTGACGACACTGTCGGCATCCGAACGCGACGTCAGCATGGTGTTCCAGTCCTATGCCCTCTTCCCGCACATGAATGTGCTGGAGAACGTGTGCTACGGGCTGCGCCGGTCCGGCATCACCAAGGCACCGGCGGCCGAGCGCGCCCGCGAAGCGCTGCGCCAGGTCGGACTCGACGGCTACGATCGGCGCCAACCCAGCGAATTGTCGGGCGGCCAGCAGCAGCGCGTCGCCGTCGCCCGCGCCCTGGTGCTGCGCCCGCAGGTCCTGCTGTTCGACGAACCGCTGTCCAACCTCGACGCACGCCTGCGCCGCCAGATGCGCGAGGAGATCCGGGACCTGCAGCAGCGGCTGGGATTGACGGCGGTCTATGTCACCCACGACCAGCAGGAGGCGCTGGCGGTATCAGACCGCATCATCGTGATGAGCAGGGGTCGCATCGAGCAGGACGGTTTGCCGCGCGATCTCTACGAGAGGCCGGCGACATCCTTCGTCGCCAACTTCATGGGCGAATCCAGCCAGGCGCGCGCCACGGTGAAGCGACTCGATGGGGAGCGCATTGTCGTCCGGCTGGGCGATGCCGCGTTCACCGTTGATGACAGCCGGGCCGCCGACGGCGAGACCACCGTTGCCATCCGACCCGAGACCGTCGCGATCCAACGTGGCCCGGCATCCGACGGTGCGCTGGCCGGAACGATCACCAAGGCCGCCTATGTCGGTACGCACATGGAGTACACGATCGACACCGCAGCCGGCGCCCTCTTCGCGGTGTGTCCTCGGGTCGATCGGCCCCTCGCGCCGGGTGAAGCCGTGGCCCTCACGCTGGCACCGCGTGGCATCATCGTCGTGGCCTGAGCCGCTCGTCCTCTGTTAGAGATGAATGCCACCATCGCTGGTACCCGTGCGCCGGGGTGCTGGCATACGAGATTTCATTGCTGCCATGAGTGTTGCCTCCAACCGCGCGTGGATCGGCCTGGCGGTGTTGATGCTGCCGTGCCTGCTGGTTTCCATGGACCTCACGGTGCTGAACCTGGCGGTGCCGCACCTCAGCGCCGATCTGCGGCCCACCAGCGCGCAGCTGCTGTGGATCGTCGACATCTACGGGTTCCTGATCGCCGGGTCGCTGATCACCATGGGCACCTTGGGCGATCGCATCGGGCGGCGCCGCCTGTTGCTGATCGGCGCCGCCGCGTTCGGCGCCGCCTCGGTGCTGGCCGCGTTCTCGACCAGCGCCGACATGCTGATCGCCACCCGCGCCGTGCTGGGCCTGGCCGGCGCGACCTTGATGCCGTCGACGCTGTCGCTGATCCGCAACATGTTTCACGATCCGGTCCAGCGCACGTTCGCCATCGGCCTGTGGACCACCAGCTTCTCGGTCGGCGGCATGCTGGGCCCGCTGGTGGGCGGCCTGCTGCTGGAGCAGTTCTGGTGGGGGTCGGTGTTCCTGGTGGGCGTACCGGCGATGGTGCTGCTGCTGATCCTGGGACCGCTGCTGCTGCCCGAGTTCCGCGATCCCAGCCCGCACCGTTACGACATCGCCAGCGCCACGCTGTCGTTGATCGCCGTGCTGGCGGCCATCTACGGCATCAAGCGCTGGGCCGAGGACGGCGTGGACGCTGTCGCCGGCATGTCGATCGCAGCCGGCATTGCCGTCGGCGCCCTCTTCGTGCGCCGGCAGAACACCCTGCCCGACCCACTGATCGATCTCGGGCTCTTCCGCGTGCCGGCGTTCAGCACGGCGGTGGTCACCAACATGGCCGGCTTCTTCGTGATGTTCGGCACGTTCCTGCTGTTCGCCCAGTGCCTGCAGCTGGTGTTCGGGCTGTCGCCCTGGCAGGCCGGCCTGTGGACGATACCCTCGTCCGTCGGCTTCACCGTGGGCTCGATGCTCACGGCGCCGCTCGCACGGCGCATCAATGCCGCCACGATGGTGAGCGGCGGCCTGCTGCTCGCCGCCGTCGGCTTCGCGGTCCTGACACGGATCGACGCCGCGAATGGACCGCTGCTGCTGGTGGCCGCTTCGGTGATCTTCTCGATCGGGCTGGCGCCGGTCTACATCCTGACCACCGACCTGATCGTGGCCAGCGCACCACCGGCGCGCGCCGGTGCGGCATCGGCGATCTCGGAGACCGGCACGGAACTGGGTGGCGCGCTCGGCATCGCCATCCTCGGCAGCGTCGCCACGGCCATCTATCGCGGCGTCATGAGCCACTCCGCCCCAGGCGACATCCCGGTCACGATCATGGACGCCGCCAAGAGTACACTGGGCGCGGCGCTAGCGGCGGCCAACACGCTGCCCGACGAGACGCGCGCGGCGCTGCTGCAATTCGCGCGCGATGCGTTTGTCCACGCACTGGACATCGTTGCCGTCGTCAGCACTGTCCTGATGATCGGGACGGCCGCCCTGGCGGCATTGCTGTTGCGGCGCTCCCCGGCCGCGTAGGCCTCGGCTCTAGCTCCGGTCCTTGGCCGCAGCGCTCGACGCTTGCGGCGCGATGCGCGCTTGCGCCAGCGCCAGCAGTCGCACCCGATCCTCCGGCGCAAAGGCGCGCCACGGAACGTAGCGCCAGACGCGCATGCCGAGCTTCAGGATCAGCAGATGCTTGCCTGGTCGCAGCGTGCGCACCATGGTCCACGGCAGCTTGAATTCCGCGCCTGCCGCATCGCGGGTGATCAGCGCGTCCTGGTTGGCTTCATAGCTCACCTTGCGGTTTTCCATTGGCAGCCGTGCCATCTGGAGCCAGTTGACGGCAGCCAGGAACAGAACGAACAGCACCGTGAAGACGATCGGCACCCAGCCGAGCTGCGTCATGAAGCGCGTGAAGCCCGCTACCGGATCGTCGGAGAACCGCAGGCGCTGCGCCTCCGACAGGGTGGCCAGCCACGTGCCGGCAGCGACGATGAACAGCACGACCACCACGATGATCAGGAGCCGCGGCAGCCACATCATCGCGAGGAATGCGAAGGAGTCTCGCTGCAGCAGCGTTGTCTGGCCGGTAATCGGGGGCTGTTCAGCTACGGTCATGGGTATCGAGTATGGCGGCAATCATCGCAAAAATGAGGCGCTGTTCAGCGTCCGGCATTGCGCATCCGATCCGAGGATTGTTGGCCACCTGCGATCACTGGTCGCTGACACGGGCTGTCATCCCGAGCGAAGCGAGGGATCTTTTGCCGCGTGATGCATCAAAAGATCCCTCGCTTCGCTCGGGATGACAGCAGGCAGCGAATCACAGTGCGGTCGCTACGTCAGGCGGCGCGGCAGCAATCCGGGCGCGGCATGCAGCAGCGCGTGCACGGCGAAGCCCATGAACAGCAGCCCCGATGTGCGCGTGATCAGGATCTCATGCCGCCGGTACGAGCGACGCACCGGTTCGGCGCCCACCACGGCGACCAGGATCATGTAGGCGACGAGACCGCCGACACAGCTCGCCACGACCAGCGCCGGCAGCATGCTCCAGGTGAGCAGGTGGGCCTTGGCCGACAGCAGCGCCGTGAAGGTGGCGACAGCCACCGGATAGGCCTTGGGGTTCGTCAGTCCGAAGATGGCGCCGTGCAGCAGCGGATTGCGCACGGTGGTGGTGGTACCGCCATCGGCGGCACGACGCGCCCGCACGGCACGCCATCCCAGCCAGAAGAGATACACCCCGCTGACGGCGCCCAGGATGTCGAACACCAGTGGGCCGATCGCGGTCACGCCGATGATCGCCACCAGCGCCGTGGTGGCCCACAACACGTCGCCGGCGAGGTGGCCCACAAGAAAGGCGGCGCCGGCGCGACGTCCCTGGCCGGCGCCGATGCCCAGCACGGCGAGAACACCCGGACCGGGCGAGATGCCGTAAACGAAGCCAGCGATGGCAGCGGCGAACAGAAGCGAGATGTCCATGGATGATCCGACCGGATTGATGTCCATCGATGGTAGCACGGCGATCGTCCGTCACGAACGGGTGCCGATTTTTACAGCGCTGCTTCCTCCAGCAGCCAGCGCACGCAGGCATCGACCTTTGGCGTCACCCGCGCCCGCGTCACGGCGTAGTACGCATGCGTGACCACTCGTGGCGTACCCAGCGGCTTCACCAGGCGCCCGGCCGAGAGGTGGCCGCCGACCAGCACGCTGCGTCCGATCGCAATGCCATGACCGGCGATCGCCGCCTGGTAGAGGATGGCGCTGTCGGTGAAATGCAGGCCGCGCGCCAGGTCGATATCCTCCAGCCCGGATTCGCGCAACCACGGCCCCCAGTTGATCCACGGTTCGTTGCGGCGGGCGCCCGAATCGTGCAGCAGGGTGTAGCGCCGCAGGTCGGCGAAGCGACGCGGCGGGCGCACACCGCCCACCAGCCCCGGCGCACACACGGGAAATACCTCCTCGCGCAGCAGTTCGACGGCGCGCAGGCCTGGAAAGCGGCCGGTGCCGTAGCGCACCGCGAGGTCGACGCCGTCACGGTCAAGGTCGACGATGGCGACGTCGGCACGCACATGCAGGTCGATCTCGGGATGACGCGTGCGAAAGCGCGGCAGGCGCTCGATCAGCCAGCCGGCGGCGAAGGACGGCAGCACGCTGATCACCAGAGGACCGGCCAGGCGTTCGGCGCGAATGCCGGTGATGGCGTGCTCGAGCGCATCGAACCCGGACGAGAGCCCGGGCAGACAGGCTCGGCCGGCCTCGGTCAGGCGCAGGCCGCGCGCCAGCCTGGTGAAGAGCGCGACCTGCAGATGGGCCTCGAGCAGCTTCACGTGGTGGCTGATGGCCGCCGGCGTCAGCGCCAGCTCGGCACCGGCCCTGACGAAGCTGCCATGGCGCGCCGCCGCCTCGAAGGCCCGCAGCGAGATCAGCGGCGGCAGGCGTCTGGTCATGGGTGTCCCGAGGCTCAATCCTGCTTGGTCTGAGACCTGAGCCTATTCGTTTGCGGCGTGGCTGTCTGCGGCTTAGAGCCTGGGAGCGCGGGCGGGACGCCCGCGCTCCCAGGAGCCGGAGAAACACCGTGACGACGCTGCATGGCAACGCCGACTCGGGCAATTGCTACAAGGTGCGCCTGGCGCTGGCGCAGCTCGGCCGATCGTTCACGCGCATCGAATACGACACCGACCACGGCGCCACGCGCACGCCGGGCTTCCTGTCGAAGAACCCCAACGGGCGCGTGCCGGTGCTGGAGCTGGATGACGACACGCACCTCGCCGAGTCGGGCGCGATCCTGTGGTACCTGGCCGACGGCACCGACCTGCTGCCGAACGATCGGCTCGAGCGGGCCCAGGTGCTGCAATGGATGTTCTTCGAGCAGTACAGCCACGAGCCGTACATCGCCGTGGTGCGCCACTGGCTCAAGCACCATCTGCTCGACGCAGCGCGCACGGCCCAGCTGGCGGAGCGCCAGGCCAAGGGCCATGCGGCGCTGGCGGTGATGGAGACCCACCTGGCGATACGGCCGTTCTTCGTCGCCAGCCGCTACTCGATCGCCGACATCGCGCTCTATGCCTATACGCACGTCGCGCACGAGGGCGGCTTCGATCTGTCGCCCTACCCGCACATCATCGCCTGGCTGGAGCGGGTGCGCATGCAGCCGCGGCATGTCGCCATCGACGCGCCTTAGAGCCTGTTTCGTTGAAATGGACGCACGCCATCGCTCGATCTCCACTGTCGTCCCGAGCGCAGCGAGGGATCCAGGGCCGGCGCCTAGATCCCTCGCTGCGCTCGGGATGACAGCGTGATGGGCATTCGAACGAGCCCTGAGAGCAGCCATTGCACCAAAGAAAAAACGCGGGCTCTGCGGCCCGCGTTCTTCTCGAAAGCGATGGATAGCGCGTTCAGCCGCCAGCGACCGCGCGCACCCGCTCCGCCGGCAGCAAGCCGAACTGGCGGCCGATGCCGGTCAGGACCTCGACCACATGCTTCAGCTGCCCACGCGAATGGGCTGACGACAGCGAGCAACGCAGCAGGCACAGACCGCCCGGCGTCGCCGGCGGCACCGCTACGTTGACGTAGACGCCCGCCTCCAGCAGCGCGCGCCAGACGCCGACCGTGGTCATCTGATCAGGCATCACGACCGCCACCACCGGGCCGTGCTCCGGCCCCAGCTGGAAGCCGGCCGCCGCCAAGCCGTCATACAGCGTGGCGACATTGTCCCACAGTCGGGTTCGCAGCTTGGCACCGTCGCGGCGCACGATCTTCAGCGCCGCCCGCACCGAGGCAATGATCGACGGCGGCAGCGAGGCGGTGAACATGTAGGCGCGCGTGGCGATGCGCAGCACCTCGAAACCATCGTGGTTGGAGACGCAGAAACCGCCGATCGAGCCCAGGGTCTTGGAGAACGTGCCGACCACGAAGTCGACCTGGTCCAGGACGCCCACCTGCTCGACCAGGCCGCGACCATGCTCGCCCAGTGCGCCCAGCGAGTGCGCCTCGTCGACCACGATGTAGCCACCGTAACGCTTGGTGATCTCGACGAACGGCTTCAGCGGCGCGGTGTCGCCCAGCATCGAATAGATGCCTTCGACCACCACCACCTTGTTGCCCGGCTCGTCCTTCAGGCGGCGCAGGCGCGCCTCGAGGCTGGCCGGATCGTTATGCTTGAAGCGGATGATCGTCGCCTGGGTCTGCTTGCAGGCGTCGTAGATCGACGCATGGCTGTCGGCGTCGATGACGAGGTAATCACCGTCGCCCACCAGGGTCGAGATGATGCCGAGGTTGGCCTGGTAACCGGTCGTGGTCACCATGCAGTGCTTCATGCCGTAGAACTCGGCAAGCTCGGCCTCCAGCGCGGCATGCTGGGCATAGTTGCCGTTGGCGATGCGCGAGCCGGTCGTGCCGGTGCCTTCGTCGCGGGTCGCTTCGATGGCTGCCTCGACGCACACCGGATCGAAGGTCAGGCCGAAATAGTTATTGGTGCCGACCAGTAGCGTCTTGCGGCCATTGATGATGGCCTCGGTTGGCGAGAGCACCCGGTCCATGGTCACGGTCAGCGGGTCTTCGCCCGTTGCCCGCATCATCCGGTAGCTCTCGAGAAGCTGCCGGTGGCGGTCAAAAATACCCATGATCAGCGACCCTCGACCTTACGCAACACGGCGTCGGCGAGTTCGTCCACGGTGTGGATCTCGGCGACGTCATTGAGCGGGATCGAAATATCGAATCGATCCTCGAGCTCCATCACCATGTCCATCACTGCCAAGGAGTCGATGTTCAGGTCCTTGGTGATGACAGTGGAGCCCAGGATCGGTCGCGATTCCACTCGGAATGGTTCCAGACGTTGAACGATTTCGGCAACAACTTCTTCGCGCGCCGGCAAGCCGGAATCGGCAACGAGGGTGTCGGTGAAGTCGTAGACTTTGAATTTGTGTGCGCTGCGCATGGTCCAACGGCCCGGACAAAGAGGGAGGCCTATTGGACAAAACCTCGGCAAATCAGGCCATTAACAAATTGTTACCCACTGTTACGTCATCGCTACAGCCACCTGTGGCGCAAATACCACAGGATGGTATCGGCAAAGCCGTCCCTGAGATTGAAGCGCGGCTTGAAATCCAGGGCCCCGGCGAGGCGGCGATCGGTGACGACCCAGTCAGGATGGAAAATCTCGCGGACCTTGCCGCGGCTGAGAATGGCGGGCCGGCCTGTCGCCCGCGCCAGCAGCTGCTGCAGGCCGGCGACGCCGGTCATGAGACGCTGCGGCACCCCGATCGTGCGGACGCGTCGTCCCAGGACCTCGGCCGCCACCGCCGCCATCTCCATCAAAGAATATCCGCGAGTGGTACCATCATCGACTTCATACACACCATCTGCAGGCGGGTGCGCGACGACGGCGGCGATCACCGCGCACAGGTCGGCGACGTGAATCAGTGACAACCGGCCGCTGCCGTCGGCTGGTACCGGCGCCCATCCGAATTTCACCGTGCGAAAGAACGCCAGAGTCTCGCGGTCGCCCGGGCCATAGACCGCCGGCGCCCGGATGGCGGTCCAGCCGGCAGCCGGAGACGCGGCGACGAGGCAATCTTCGCCGGCGCGCTTGCTGGCGGCGTAATCAGACAGGTGCGGGGCGAGGGCGGCCAGGGACGACAGCAGGAGGACACGGGTTCGTGCATTGGCGCCCGTGATGGCCGCCAATAAGTCGCGTACCCCCTGCGCATTGTGCCGGTGGAAGTCCGCCGGACGGGTCGCCTTGATGGTCCCGGCCAAGTGGATCACCACGTCGGCCCCGTCGACGAGGCGGTGCAGCGCCCCGGGCGAAGCGAGATCGCCCACCACCAATTCGATCGCTTCGGCAGAGTCCACGGCCGGCAGCACCGGCAGGCGCCGCACCAGCAACCGCTGGCGCAGGCCAGCGGCTGCCAACGCCGCGATCAGGTGCTGGCCAATGAAGCCCGTCGCCCCGGTGACCGCGACCAGACCGCCCATCACGCCCCGGCAGCCCGGGCGTCCCGCCCGCTTGTGTCAGGCGAAAGCGAGACCTTCGCGTGCCGCGCCAACCCCAGCCCGAGGAGCCGTGCATGGATTGCCCTGCCTTGATGCGGGCAGGCTGCCCGCGCTTCCAGAGCAGTCATGGCTTCGACGGGCGGCCGCCGTTTTCGTAGGCGCCAGCCAGCCAGTGGGTGCGGGCCCGCGAGCGGCTGAGCTTGCCGGAAGACGTCATCGGCAGGCCGACCGACGGCAGGATGAGCTGCACGACGCCGTCCACCCCCACCGTCTCCTTCACCTTCTGCGCGATGGCGTCACGCAGCGCCGCGCGCGCATCGGCATCAGCCGGCCACGCCTGGACCACGACAATGATCCGCTCAGCACCGTCGTCGTCCTGCACCGAAAACGCGCAGGCATCGCCGCGTCGCAGCGCCGCGATGGCCTCGACGGCCCACTCGATGTCCTGCGGCCAGATGTTGCGGCCATTGACGATGATCAGGTCCTTGGCCCGGCCCGTGACGACGATTTCGCCTTCGCACCAGTAGCCGAGATCGCCGGTGTCAAGCCAGCCGTCCTGCAGCACCGCGGCGCTGGCCTCGGGCTCACCGAAGTAGCCCGCCATGACGCTGGGGCCCTGCGCGAAGATGCGGCCGACGTGCCGCTCGCCCAAGGGCTTGCCCGCCGCATCGCGGATCTCGACCGTGTGTCCGGGCAGCGGCCGCCCGCAGATGACGAATTCGCGCGCGTTGGTGCCGGTCGCCGGTGCCGCTATCTGTTTGTCGACCAGGCTGTCACGGTCGACGCTATCGATCATGAAGCCGCGATCGATCTCGGAAAACGACAACGCCACGCACATCTCCGCCATGCCGTAGCACGGCAGAAATGCGCCGCGATTGAAGCCGGCCGGCGCGAACGTCTCGATGAAGCGGCGCAGCACGGGCGCCTGAATCATGTCGCCGCCGATGCCCGCCACGCGCAGGCTCGACAGATCGAGTCCCTCCAGGGATTGCGTCTGGGCCCGGCGTGCGGCGAGGTCATAGCCGAAGCTGGGGCTGTAGGTGATCGTCGCCCGGGACTGCGCGATCAGTGTCAGCCACTGCAAGGGACGGCGTGCGAAATCGCTCGACGACATGACGTCCACGGAGCGCTGGCTGCACAAAGCCGCCAGCAGGAAGCCGATCAGGCCCATGTCGTGATACCAGGGCAGCCAGCTCACCGCGCGGTCGTCGTCGCGCAGGTCGAGTCCTTGCGGCGAGAGTGTTGCGTCGATATTGGCCATGAGCGGCGCCTGGCGAATATCGACGCCCAACGGAAAGCGTGTGCTGCCGGACGAGAACTGCAGATAGCACTGCTGGCCGGGACCCAGCGGCCGCAGATCGACAGGCTTTTCCGGCAGAGCATCGAACGCCGCCATCGGGCCGGCCAGTTGCACGCCGGTGCCCTCCGCCGCCGTGGCGAGATAGCCCGCCAGCGAGTCAACGGACAGCGCCGCGACCGCTCCCGACGCTGTCAATTGTCGTCGCAGCTGCTCGATATAAGCATCACGTGCGCCCAGGCCCGCCGGCAGCGCGACCGGCACCGGCAGCAGGCCGGCATACTGAGCGCCGAGAAAGGCCGTGATGCATCCGGGCCAGGTCTCGGCGGTGATCAGCAGTCGATCACCGACGGCAAAGCCGGCGCCGATCAGTCGACGGGCAAAGATGTGGGCCTGCGCCTGCGCCTCACGCCACGGCAGGACTGCCGTCAGGCGTCCCCTGGCGTCGTAGAAATTCATCCCCGTCTCACTCCGCGCCGCGTAGTCCAGCGCCTCGGCAAGGCAACCGAAGCCCCCGCGCCGGTACGGCAGGGCGGCATTTCGCGTCGGCGTGGGAGTCATCTGCTCTTCGGTGAAGGGGTTGAAAGGTCACCCTGGTGCATCGGGTGGCGGCGGGTGCGATCGGCGGTCCTCTAGCAAATGATATGGGCGCTCACAAGCAAGGGGCAGCGGCGGCGTGTCGCGGTGGCCGCGTTGACGGACCTGCCGGCTTGTGATGATTTCGGTGCCGGCCGCCTGTGGGCCGCTCCCTCACCCAACCGCAAAGCTGCCGCAATCCGCTTCCCATAGCTCCGGCATGTCTTCGTCCGAATTGCCTCCAACCCCGGCCAGATCGCCCACCTGGCTCGGCCGCCTGTGGGCGTGGCGGCGCGACGTCTCGTTGCAGCAGCTCTATGCCAATACAGCCAAGCTGTTCTCCGGCCATGCGGTCAGCGCCTTTGTCGGGCTGGGTACGATCTGGTTCGCAACGGCCGGCCTGGGCGTGTGGCAGTTCGGCATCCTGACGGCGCTCCTGAGCTTCACCAGCCTGGTCGGCAACACGCTGAAGTTCTCGACCTGGGAAGCGGTGGTGAAGTATGGCGCCGACGATCTCAGCCGCAGCGATGCGGAAGCCTTGCGGCGCCTGGTCGCGTTCAACACGCTGCTCGACGTCGGCACGGCGCTGGTGTCGCTGCTGGTTTGCGGCGGCCTTGCCTATGTCATCCTGCCGTTGATCAAGGTGCCGGGCGAGTATCTGCCTTTCGCGCTGTTCATGAGCCTGAGCGCTTTCTTCACCGTCAGCGCCACGCCCGTCGGCGTGCTGCGCCTGTTCGACCGCTTCGGCCTGCTGGCCATCACGGAACCGATCGGCCCGATCGTCCGCCTGGGGCTGTGTGCGCTGTTCTATTACCTGGGCTGGAGCATCTGGGCGTTCGGTGCCGCCTATCTGATCTCGTCCGCGATCGACCGCCTGCTGACAGTGTGGCTGGGCTGGCGCGAGCTGCGTCAGCGCGACATGGTGCCGGGCTGGCGTCATGTATGGGCCCGCCATACCGAAGGCCATCCTGGGCTGTGGAAGTTCGTGCTGGCCAACAACGGCCGCACCTCGCTGGGCGTCATCACCAAGCAGTCCGACGACCTGATCGTGGCCGCCTTCGCCGGTCCCACCGGCGCGGCGCTGTGGCGGATCGCCAAGCAGGTCTCGTCGGTTCTGACGGGACCGGCCCGGATTTTCGTGATCTCGGTGTTTCCGCAGCTCGCCCGGTTGTGGAGCGCTCGCAGCTACCGCAGCTTCCGGCGCCTGGTGGTGCGCAGCAGCGTCACGTCGACGGTCGGCGCCCTGCTGGTGGTGGCCGCCTTTGCCGCGCTCGGCCCTTTCCTGCTGCATCTCTTCTTCCACAAAGCCTCGCAGCACCAGTTCCTCGACGCCTATCTGCCGGCCCTGCTGCTGATGATCTCGCGGGTTGCCACGGTGCTGATGTCGCCGTTCGGGCCGGCGCTGACCGCCATGGGCCGCGCCGTGCGCAACCTGAAGCTGGCCCTGATGCTGGCCATGATCTCGGTGCCGATGCTGCTGGTACTGACATGGCAGTTCGGACTCATCGGCGCGGCCTTGTCGCGAATCGTGGCCGAGACGCTGACGGCTGTCGTGTTCGGATGGACGGTCATGAAGGCCGTGAACGCCCGCGTGCGCAGCGAAGAGAGCCCGCCCGCACCGGAGTCGGCCCGCTCGGCTGCCATCGGCAGCTAGAGTCATGCCCCGGGAGCGCGGGCGTCTCGCCCGCTCTTGATGCGGGCGGGACGCCCATAGGCGCTAACTTACGCATGAACCTCACCCTGAGGAGCGGCCCGCAGGGCCGCGTCTCGAAGGGTGGGTAACGACGCAGGCGCTGCGAACACGCTTTTTCCAAGACTTCGCCTGTAGCCTATCCTTCGAGACGGCCGCTACGCGGCCTCCTCAGGATGAGGTCAGTGGTTGGAACATCGCCAACGTTAGCGCCTATGGGCGGGACGCCCGCGCTCCCAGGATTTCAGGCTCTAACTGAGCAGCGCGCGAATGCGGGCCGCCACGGCCGGCAGGTCATCGGGCGGCGCCGTGGTGGCCGCCATCGGTTCACCTAATATATGCACGTGGTGGTCGCGCGCGAGCGACTGCCAGAGTGCCGCCATATCGCGCGGCAGCGTGATCCAGCCGCCGGCATACAGGGCATCGACGACTGGGCGCGGCAGCAGCCGCCACACCATGCGCGGCAACTGCTCGCGCCAGGACCGATCGAGCGGCACCGGCGCGACCGACACCGGTTTACCGCTATGGCAGGCTTCGGCGATCATCGATGCGCTGTCACCCGTCACCACCACGCGGTCGGCCAGGCCCACGACTCCGGCCAGCGCGTTGGACGCATCACCGGCGCGCCAGCGGTGAACCAGCCGCGGCACGGTGATCTCGGCTTCCAGTGCCGCAATCACGGCTTCGGGTGTTCGGCGGCTGGTCACCACCAGCACCGCACCGTTCATTCCGCGTGCCAGCACATCGACGTTCCGTCCGATGGCGTGCCCAGCCGCGGCATCGAAGCGCAGCGGCCGCGCCGAACCGCCGACCAGCACGGCCAGGAACGGCGGCTTCAGATCGCCCAGGCGGGAGGTCCAGCCTGCCGCGCCCTCGGCCATGGCAGCCGGATCGATACGGTTGAACGGCAGGCGCGCCGGCCAGACGTTGGCGCCTGAAGGCAGCTGGTATTGCGGCATCGCGACCACCAGGTCGAAAGCGGCCAGCGGCCCCCACGGACGGCCGACATTGACCAGCTTGGCCCGCCCGCCGCTGCGGTCCCGGATCCAGCGCGCGACGGGCGCCGTGCGACGGCCTGATGACAGCACCAGGTCGGGCCAGGGCGGTGCCAGGTCGGCGGTCGCCGGCGCTGCCAGCGATACGACCGAGGCCCCCAGCACGCGGTTGGGCAGGCGGTACAGCCCGTTGAATTTCAACGGCTTCTCGACCGTCGGCCAGGCCAGCGCACGGGCCAGCCGGCGCAGCTGCGCGGTATCGCCGCCTTTGTCGCCCACCAGCAGCCAGACCAGTGGCGCCGAACGCCTGACGTCGTGCATGACGATGTTGTAACGGACGCGGGTGCCAGTCTCCACCACCGGTTCGCCATGTGGTTGACAGCGCCGCGGCCCGTCCGGATAGTGCCGGCGAGCGGCGTGATCCGGTGATCGGCGAGGTCCGAAACTGGAGCGTCGCGTGTTTTTTTAAGCGATGGAGGATCGCGTGATACCGGCCGTGATGCCGACGTACGATCGGAAGGACGTCGCCTTTGAGCGTGGCGAGGGCTCCTACCTTTACGCCGTCGACGGCCGACGATTCCTCGACTTCACGTCGGGCATCGCCGTCAACAATCTCGGCCACTGCCACCCCACGGTCGTGAAGGCGCTGCAGGAACAGGCCGCCAGGCTGTGGCACACGTCGAACCTCTACCGCATCGCGCACGGCGAGCGCCTGGCGCAGCGGCTGGTCGAGCATTCGTTCGCCGACACGATGTTCTTCAGCAACTCGGGCGCCGAGGCGATCGAGGGCGGCATCAAGCTGGTGCGCAAGTACCAGTACGTGAACAACAAGCCGCAACGCTACAAGATCATCTGCTTCGACCAGGCCTTCCATGGCCGCACCGGCACGGCGCTGGCGGCGACCGGCAACGAGAAATACCTGCAGGGCTTCGGCCCCAAGGCGCCCGGCTTCGTGCACGTGCCGCTGAACAACACCAACGTCGTGCGCGATGCGATCGACGACGAGACGGCAGCCATCCTGGTCGAGCCGATCCAGGGCGAAGGTGGCGTGCGGCCCGGCACCGGCGAATTCCTGCGCGCACTGCGCGCCATTTGCGACGAGTTCGGCCTGCTGCTGTTCTTCGACGAGATCCAGTGCGGCTTCGGCCGCACCGGCAAACTGTGGGCGCATGAGTGGTTCGACGTGAAGCCCGACGTCATGGCCGTGGCCAAGGGCATCGGCAACGGCTTCCCGCTGGGCGCTTTCCTTGCCACCGAAAAGGCCGCGGCCGGCATGGTCTTCGGCACGCACGGCTCGACCTATGGCGGCAATCCGCTGGCCACGGCGGTCGGCAACGCCGTGCTCGACGTCATGCTGGCACCCGGCTTCTTCGACGGCGTGCGCGAGCGTATCGGCTATTTCCGCCCCAAGCTCGAAGCGCTGGTGGCGAAGCACCCCAAGGTTCTGTCGGAAGTGCGCGGCGCCGGGTTCATCAGCGGCCTGCGCTGCGTCGTGCCCAGCGGCGATCTGGTGAGCGCGCTGTTCGAACGCCAGATGCTGACCGTCGGCGCCGGCGACAACGTGGTGCGCATCTATCCATCGCTGGTCGCCGCGCGCGAAGACCTCGACCACGGCCTTGCCATCATCGACGAAGCCTGCACGGCGCTGGCGGCCAAGCACGCCGCGGCACCGGCGGGAGCCGCTCATGGCTGAGACCCGGCACTTCCTCGATCTCGACCGACTCGAACCGGCGCAGCTCCGGCACATCCTCGACCAGAGCCGCGGCTACAAGCGCGCCCGCGCCAATGGCGGTCACGACCAGCCGCTGGCCGGCAAGACGCTGGCCCTGATCTTCGAGAAGCCGTCGACGCGCACGCGCGTGTCGTTCGAGGTCGGCATGCGCGACCTCGGCGGCCGCACGGTGATGCTGGGCACCACCGATACGCAGCTGGGCCGCGGCGAGACCATCGCCGATACCGCCCGCGTGCTGTCGCGCTACGTCGATGCCATCATGATCCGCACGACGGCCGAGGAAAAACTGCTGGAGATGGCGCGCTATGCCACGGTGCCGGTCATCAACGGCCTGACCGACAAGACGCATCCCTGCCAGCTGATGGCCGACGTGATGACGTTCGAGGAGCATCGCGGCGCCATCAAGGACAAGGTCGTGGCCTGGTCGGGCGACGGCAACAACATGGCGACGAGCTGGATCCACGCCGCGGCGCAGTTCGACTTCCAGCTGCGCATCGCCTGCCCGCCCGAGCTGAAGCCACCGGCCGACGTGCTGGAATGGGCAGCCAAGCGCGGCGCCCGCGTCAGCGTCGTCCACGATCCGGTCGATGCGCTGAAGGATGCCGACTGCGTCGTCACCGACACCTGGGTGTCGATGGGCGACGAGGACGAGACCCGCACCGGCCGGCGCCACAATCTGCTGCGCGGCTATCAGGTCGACGACCGCATGATGAAGCTGGCCAAGAAGGACGCCATCTTCATGCACTGCCTGCCGGCCCATCGCGGTGAAGAAGTCACCGCCGACGTCATCGACGGGCCGCAGTCGGTCGTGTGGGACGAAGCCGAGAACCGGCTGCACGCGCAGAAGGGCATTCTCGCCTGGTGCCTGGGCCAGACCTGACGGATCTGGTGAGAGGGCCGGCGAGACCCTATATCGGTACGGCACGCGCCGCGCGATGACGGCACGCCACGGGCTCCCGTCAGGGCACGTGTCGATCGGTGCTTTGTAGGATTTGTCGGCATGATTACGACGCGTGCTGGATCCATCCTCGCCGCCCACAGCGATTCGGTGCTGCCCTTCCAGCTCGAGGCGCTGGGTGTGCGCGGCCGGGCTGTGCGGCTGGGTCCGGTGCTGGACACCATCCTGTCGCGACACGCCTACCCGACGCCGGTCGCCGCGCTGCTCGCCGAGGCGCTGGTGCTGGGCGCCGCGCTGGCCTCGGCGCTGAAATACGACGGCATCTTCACCTTGCAGCTGCGCGGCGACGGACCGGTGCGGTTGATTGTCGTCGACCTGACATCCGACGGCGCCCTGCGCGGCTACGCCCAGGTGGATGCCAAGCGCCTCGACGCCGTCCTGGCGGACGCGGCTGTCGACCCGGTGTCGGGATTGCCGTCCAGCCCGGTGCCGCGACTGCTGGGCGCGGGCCACATGGCCTTCACCGTCGATCAGGGCCCGCAAACCGAGCGCTACCAGGGCGTGGTGGCTCTGGACGGCGCGACATTGGCGGATTGCGCCCACCACTATTTCCGCCAGTCCGAGCAGCTGGCTGCCGGCCTGAAGCTGGCCGTTGCCCACGATGGCACGCACTGGCGCGCCGCCGCGTTGCTGCTGCAGGCTCTGCCCTCGGCCCAGCTCGTGGCCGAGCTGGATGCCGATGAACGGGAGGACCGCTGGCGCAAGGCGGTCGTCCTGCTGGGCAGCGCGACGGCGGCCGAGATGGTGGACCAGGGCCTGCCGGTCGAGGGCCTGTTGCTGCGCCTGTTCCACGAGGACGGCGTGCGCGCCTTCGACCGCCGGCCGCTGTACGATCAGTGCCGCTGCTCGCGGGCCCGCATCGACCGGGTGCTGCGCACGATCCGGCGCAGCGAACTCGATGAACTGCGCGATACCGGCGGCCGGGTCGTGGTCACCTGCGAGTTCTGCTCGACCGCGTATCGCTACGCCGACGCCGACCTGGACGCGCTGGAGACCGCCTGATTCAGGATACGGATGGTCATTTCGCAGGTGCGAAAGGTGCAGTGTTGTTTTCGCCTGGAGGTGGGATCGCCGCAATAGCGCCGTAAACGAGTTTACACTCCGGTGCCATGATACCGGCGTCTGCCTGGCACGCGCGTGTTGCGCCCGCATTGATCGGGGCGCTGGTGATTCTGATTTTGGTCGCGGCCCAGACGACGTTTGCCCAGAACATGCCGAGCCTGTCCGCCCCGCAACCCGGCCTGGCACCGCAGCCCGGCGCGCAGCCGCCGCAGAATGCAACCGCGCCGCGTGAGCCCCTGCCATCGCAACCGGCACCGGCGCCCGCCGCAGCGGCCAAGCGTCGGTCCTTCGATTTCTCGGTTCCCGATTTCGGCTCGGCGCCGCTGCGACTGGACGTGTCGCGCATCGAGGTCGTGCAAGCCTACGCGCCGCCGCAACGCGTGCCCAACGTCGAACACCGCATGATCATCTCGCCGCTGGCGATGGTCGACGACTGGGCGCGCCGCCATCTCGAAGCCGCGGCACCGGGGCGCGATGATTCGGCTGCCGTGTTCGTCATCGAGGATGCCAGCGTCATCACCGAGAAGATCCGCACGCGCAAGGGGCTGATCGAGTCGCTGATCCGCGAGGACTCCGACAAGTTCACCTTGCGGCTGGCGGTCACCCTGCAGGTGCGCGATCGGCTGGGCGCCACGGTCGGCAGCACCAGTGCCGAGGCCTCGGCCTGGCGCACCGTCCCCGAGGGCATGAAGGACGCCGACCGGTCGGCGGTATGGCACGACCTGCTGATCGCCGCGATGGACAACCTGGTGCCGGTCTTCGAGGCCAACACGCGGGCCTACCTGTCGCGCTTCCTGAAATAGGTTCCTGGGAGCGCGGGCGTCGTCCCGCCCGCCTTGGCGCGAAGCGCCAGTGATCATGAGCGGGCGGGACGCCCGCGGTCCCAGGACATCAGCGTTCCGCCCAGGCGATCATGCGATCGAGGAACGCATCGCAGGCGGTGAGCTGCGATGCCAGCACGAACTCGTTGGGCTGATGCGCCTGGGCGATGTCGCCGGGGCCGCAGACGATGGTCGAGATTCCGGTCTGCTGGAAGATGCCGGCTTCGGTGGCGTAGGCTACCATGGTCGCGTTGTTCGACCCGCTCCAGCTGCGGGCCAGCTGCTCGGCCTCGCCCTGGTCCTCGCCCTTGTATGCCGGCACCACGAAACGCGGCGTCATCTCGATGCGGGCCGACGGATGGCGCCGTTGCATCGCCGGCAGCAGCACGTCATCGATCTGCGCCTGCACGCGGCGGCGCGCCTCGTCGGCATCGTCGCCGGGAATCTGGCGGTACTCCCAGATCAGGGTGCATTCGCGCGCCAGGATGTTGCCGGCGGTGCCGCCGTTGAGCACGCCGACATTCATCGTGCCCCACGGCGGCATGTAGCCGTTGTCCGTCGCGCGGGCAGCAAATTCGTCCTGCAGCTGGTTGATGAAATGGATC
The DNA here is from genome assembly GCF_007859315.1 of Reyranella sp. CPCC 100927. GTDB lineage: Bacteria > Pseudomonadota > Alphaproteobacteria > Reyranellales > Reyranellaceae > Vineibacter. Next base: position 92,853 of record NZ_VOHA01000019.1, on the reverse strand, counting down.
AGGTCGCCGGCGACGTGCACCGCGCTGACGCCGAGATGGGTCATCGACGAATGCGCCTCGAAACCGGTGAACACGACCTGGTAGCTGTTCTGGCCCTTGTGACCCTTCACCGTGCCCATCATCGTGGGCTCGCCGATGATCACGGCGCGCGGCCGCGGCACGTCGCCCATCAGGCGCTCGGCCAGCGAATGAGCGCCGAGGCAGCCGACCTCCTCGTCGTAGCTGAAGGCGAAGTGCACCGGCACTTTCAGCCGCGCCGCCTTCAGGCGCGGCACGGCGGCCAGCGCGCAGGCGACGAACCCCTTCATGTCGCAACTGCCGCGGCCATAGAGCTTGCCGCCCTTCTCCGTCAGCCGCCATGGATCGGTGTCCCACGGCTGGCCATCGACCGGCACGACGTCGGTATGGCCCGACAGCACGATGCCGCCTTCGACAGCAGGCCCGATCGAAGCATAGAGATTGGCCTTCGTGCCGTCCGCGTTGGGCACCAGGGTCACGCCGACGCCATGGCCCGCGAAGTAGTCGCGGACCCAGTCGATCAGCGCCCGGTTACTCTTCGCCGACGTCGTATCGAAGCCGACCAGGCGGGTCAGCATGTCCGGCGACGTGTATGTCGAGGCTGTCATGGCGTGGCCTTCATCATCCATTCACGGCCGCTGCTCGGCCCATTCGACCATGCGGCGCATGAAGCTTTCGCACGCGTCGATCTGGGATTTCAGGATGAACTCGTTGGGCTGGTGCGCCTGGGCGATGTCGCCGGGGCCGCAGACAACGGTGGGCGCGCCGACGGTGCGCTGGAAGATGCCGGCCTCGGTACCGTAGGGCACGCTGCCCACGACGTTGGAGCCCGACCACGCGCGCGCCAATGCCTTGGCTTCGTCGTTGCCTTCGGGCGAGAACGGCGGCGTCGCCGAGCGCGCCTCCGTCACGATGTCGGCGTCGGGGTGCTTGCGCCGCATCGCCGGCAGCAGCGTGTTCTGCAGGTAGTCGAACGCGCGCCGCTCGATTTCCTCCTGGTCGTCGGTCGGCAGCACGCGCGAGACCCACAGCAACCGGCACTCGCGGGCCAGGATGTTGCCGGCGGTGCCGCCGTCCACGGTGCCGACGTTGATGGTCGACATCGGCGGCATGAACTCGCTGTCCTTCGACGCACGGGCCTCGAGTTCAGCCTCCAATCGATTGAGGAAGGCGATGAACTCGCCGGCGAAATGGATGGCGCTGACACCCAGGTGCGTCATCGACGAATGCGCTTCGACACCGGTGAATGTCGTCACATAGCTGCGGGCGCCCTTGTGGGCATGGATCACGGTCATCATGGTCGGCTCGCCGATCACGACGACGCGCGGCGCCGGCACTGCCCCCTTCAGCCGCTCGGCCAGCGAGTGGGCGCCGATGCAGCCGACCTCCTCGTCATAGCTCAGCGCGAAGTGGATCGGAACCTTCAGCTTGGCGCGCAGGAAGTGCGGCACCATCGCGAGCCCGATGGCCGAGAACGCCTTCATGTCGCACGTGCCGCGGCCGTAGTACTTGTCGCCCTTGTCGGTCAGCGCCCACGGATCGGTATCCCAGGGCTGGCCGTCGACCGGCACCACATCGGTGTGCCCCGACAGCACGATGCCGCCCGCTTTCATCGGCCCGACCGTGGCGTAGAGATTGGCCTTGGTGCCGTCCTCGTTGGGCACCATGGTCGATTCGATGCCGTGCCCCTTGAGGTAGTCGCGAACGTAGTGAATCAGCGCCAGGTTCGATTCACGCGACGTCGTGTCGAACGCCACTAGGCGTCGCAGCATTTCGACCGAACCGACGATTTCTCCCGACATTCAGAAGCTCCACCCTTTGTAAGGGTGGATATCGCCACGTCAGCACCCCCGAATCAAGCGACGGGCCGGCATATCTTCTTTCCCTGGAAGCGCAGGCGTCCCGCCCATAGGCGCTAACTTTTGGCGATGTTCCAACCACTGACCTCATCCTGAGGAGGCCGCGTAGCGGCCGTCTCGAAGGATAGGCTATAGGCGAAGTCTTGGAAAAAGCGTGTTCGCAGCGCCTGCGTCGTTGCCCACCCTTCGAGACGCGGCCCTGCGGGCCGCTCCTCAGGGTGAGGTTCATGCGTAAGTTAGCGCCTATGGGCGTCCCGCCCGCGCTCCCAGGGGAAGACCTACGCGTAGCCGCCGGCGCCGTTCTTGCCGATCATGGCCAGGAACTCGCGGCGGGTCGACGGATCGTCGCGGAAGGAGCCCAGCATGCGGCTGGTCACCATGGCGACACCGGGCTTGCGGATGCCGCGCGTGGTCATGCACTGGTGCGCCGCCTCGATGACGACCGCCACGCCGCGCGGTTCGAGCACTTCCTGGATGCAGTTGGCGATCTGCGCCGTCATCTTCTCCTGGATCTGCAGCCGCTTGGCATACGCCTCGACGATCCGCGCCAGCTTGCTGATGCCCACCACGCGATGGGCCGGCAGATAGCCGACATGCGCCTTGCCGATGATCGGCACGATGTGATGCTCGCAGTACGACTCCAGGCGGATGTCGCGCAGCACGACCATCTCGTCGTAGCCGTCGGTTTCCTCGAACGTCCGGGCCAGGATCTCGCGCGGATCCTCGGCGTAGCCGGCAAAGAATTCCTCGTACGACCGCACGACGCGATCGGGCGTGCCGACCAGGCCTTCGCGGTCGGGATCATCGCCGGCCCAGCGAATCAGCGTACGCACCGCCTCTTCGGCCTCGGCGCGTGACGGTTTCACCTGGGATGCGGCGACCGCGGCTGAACCCAGATCGGGCCTTTTCAGCACCTTGTTCATCCCTCGATCCTTCCTGGCTGCTGATAGTCTCAGTTCAGAGTCCGATGCTCCTGGGACAGCGCCGCCCTGTGCTCGCGCGGCAAGTCGAGGGAGAATGTGGGGATTCGGATGTCGAAACGCTCGCCATTCTCCGCCACCATCTGATAGGTCCCCGTCATGAAGCCCGACGGCGTGTCGAGCGGACAACCGCTGGTGTACTCGAACGACTTGCCGGGCTCGATCGTCGGCGTCTTGCCGACAACACCCGGACCGCGCACCTCTTCCTGCCGGCCGCGTGCATTGGTGATCATCCAGTGCCGGCTCACCAGTTGCACCTTCTCCGTGCCGCGGTTCTCGATGCGCACGGTATAGGCCCAGACCCAGCGACCGTCGTCGGGCTCGGACTGGTCCTGTAAATACGTCGGCGCCACCGTCACGCGGATCGCACGCGTTTCCTCGCTGAACATCATTCGCTCCGTACCGGCCCGCTGCCGCGCTCCGATTCTATCGCCGTGCGGCGTCGGTCGCCAGACGATGGATAGGCATTACAGACATACCGAGCGCAATAGGTGGGGTGCACATGCGTGCATTCAAGCTGGCGCGACGATTGGCCCGCGGCCACCGCCACGGCGGCGCCGGCAGCCGATCAAAGTGTATATGCACTTTATTATTTCCGCGCCGCGATACCTACGCTATGATTCCGGGCAGGATGACCCGCACCGTGAAACACATGATGACCGAGCCGTCCAAGATTGATCTGCCGAAAGACCTGCAGCCGCCGCAGTGCACCTTGTTGCGGCTGCGCCGCACGACGCGCCGCGTGACGCAGATCTACGATCACCACCTGGCGCCGCTGGGCCTGCGCATCACCCAGTATTCGCTGCTGGGCAATCTCATGGGACAGCCACCGATGCCCATCGGCACGTTCGCCGAGATCATGGGCATGGATCGCACCACGCTGACCCGCAACATCCGGCCGTTGATTCGCGCCGGCTGGATCGACCTGGTGGCGGGTGAGGATCGCCGGCAGCGGGCGATCGCGCTGACGGCGGACGGCAAGGCCATCTTCCGCCGCGCCGTGCCCCTGTGGCGCCAGGCCGAGAGCGATCTGCGCGCCGCCGTCGGCGCCGATGCCATCAGCCAACTGCAGCACCTGCTCGATCACTCGCTGGAGCGCATCGCGCCACAGGCGTGAACGACGTCACAGGTTGGCGTCGAAGAAGCCGTATTCCAGTTCCATCGCGCGGCGATAGGCATTGCGCACCGCCGGGCTGTCGCTGGCGTGCCAGTCCACCAGCCCCTCCAGGGTCACGGCCAGCGCCTCGAACTCAGGCGCCGCATAGGCACGCACCCACTCGGCGTAGGGCGGCGCCACGGGCGCCTTGGCCAGTTCCTGGCCGAGAAAGGCATAGAGGCGCATGCAGGGCGTCATCGCCGCGGTCGTGAGCCCGATGCCGCCCATGCGCGCCAGTTCGATCAGGAATCCGGTGTAGGCTTCCGTCGCCGGTCCCGGCGTCACGTTGGACAGGTCGACGCCCCAACGCTCGGCGTAGCCGGCGTGCAGCTTCAGTTCGTCGATGACGCCCGCGATCAGGCCGGCGAAGGCCTGCAAGTCGGCGCGCGCCGTCGATTGCGCCAGGCAATGGGCATAGGCCCGGGCAAAGGCCTCGAGGAAGTACGCATCCTGCGCCACGTAGCGGCGAAAGCTGTCGATCGGCAGGCTGCCGTCGCCCAGCCCGCGCAGAAACGGATGCGCGAGCGTGCGTTGCGCCCAGTCGGCATTCGCCGCCCACAGCTTTTGCGACAGGGTCGCGGCAACAGGCTCGGTCGTCATGGCGTCCAGATATAAAGATCCGGACGCCTCATACCAACCGGCGTGTCGCCGCGATCCCGGGGTTGTCCTCAACCGCAGGGGCATCGCAGGTCACACTTCTTGCGCGCCGTCTTCATCCTGATGCGACGGCGGATGACAGGAGAGCCCTTGGCGTCAGCCGGCCAAGGCCTGCACCAGATCGGCGATGATGTCCTCGGCATCCTCCAGGCCGACCGACAGCCGCACCAGGCCATCGGTGATGCCGAGCTTGGCCCGCTCGACCTCGCCGATACGCTTGTGCGTCGTCGTCGCCGGGTGCGTCACCAGGCTCTTGGCGTCGCCGAGGTTGTTGGAGATGTCGATCAGCTTCAGGCGATTGAGGGTCTCGAACGCCGCCCACTTGCCGGCCTTCAGCTCGAAGGCGACGATGCCGCCGCCCTGCGGCATCTGCCGCATCGCCAGCGCATGCTGCGGGTGATCCTTGCGGCCGGGGTAGAGAACGCGGGCCACTGCCGGATGGCCGGCGAGCGCATCGGCGACGCGCACGGCGTTGGCGCTGTGCCGCTCGACGCGCAATGCCAATGTCTCCAGTCCTTTCAGCAATACCCAGGCATTGAACGGGCTGAGCGAGGGGCCGGTGTTGCGCGTGATCGGCTGCAGCTGGTCGATGATGTATTCCTTCGATCCCAGCACGGCGCCGCCCAACGTGCGGCCCTGGCCGTCGATGTACTTGGTCGCCGAATGCACGACCACATCGACGCCGAATTCGAGCGGGCGCTGCAGGACCGGCGTCGCGAACGCGTTGTCGAGCACCACCTTGGCGCCGGCCGCATGCGCCAGGTCAACCACCGCCTTGATGTCGACGATGTCGAGCATGGGGTTGGACGGAGTCTCGAACAGCACGGCCTTCGCCGGACGCGACAGCGCCTTCTTCCAGGCGTCCAGATCGGTGCCGTCGACCAGTTCGCTCTCGATGCCGAAACGCGGCAGCAGGTCGGTGACGATGTAGTGACACGAGCCGAACAGCTGGCGTGCCGCCACGACGCGATCGCCGGTGCGCAACAGCGCCAGCAGGGAATAGAAGACGGCGGACATGCCGGTCGCCGTCGCGCGACACGCCTCGGCGCCTTCCAGCGCGGCGAGCCGGTCCTCGAAGGACGACACCGTCGGGTTGCTGAAGCGCGAATACTGGAAGCGGTCGAGCCCGCCGGAGAAGGCCGCCTCGGCTTCCTCGGCGCTGCGATAGACGTAACCCGAGGTCAGGAACAGCGCTTCCGATGTCTCCTCGAAATCGCTGCGGCGCAGGCCGCCGCGCACCGCGCGCGTCTGCGGCCGCCAATCCGCGATCCCGTCGTCCTGCCGTGTCTCGATGCGTCGCCCGCGGAAATCGCCGTCCATCACATCCTCCCGACCAGCGCGGTATCGACTGAACCGCGCAAACGAAAAAAGCCCCGACCGAGAAGGGCGGGGCTTTTTTCGAAGCGCTCCCGACCTTTTAGCGGTTTTTTACGTGGCCGCAAGCCGGTCGGCTTCAAATCCCACGATGGCGTCGTCATACAACCAGGTGGAGCCCCGCGCAAGCGCTAAAGGAATAGATGCCGCGCTGTTGCGTTCATCTGACAACCGCCATCCACTGGCCGTCGTGCCGGCGGCTGGCGGACCGCCGTTTCGGGCGTCACGGGTAACCTGCGTTTCCAGGCCCATCCGCAACGCCCGGGATGGCGGCACCCTTGTGACAGGCGTGTGGCATGGCCAGCGCGCCTGCAATGCAGCCGTGTCCGTGCTGCATCCAGCTTCTCCACGGTCCACCGCCGCGCTAGTCTCGCCGCAACCCAGCGGAGAGAAACGACGAGGCGGCTATGAAGACGTACGTCTATGTCGGCGCGGCGCAAACGTTTGGCGCCGATGCCCGCACACCTATGCAAGGCATCTATCGTCTCGATGTCGCGCGCGGCCAGTGGGATACCCTCAGCAGCGGCCTGCCGGACAAGGTGGAGGTCCGGTGCCTCGCCACCCATCCCGGCGCGCCGCACATCGTCTATGCCGGCACCCAGGCCGGCCCCTACCGCAGCACCGACGGCGGCGACAGCTGGACCGCGCTGGCGCTGCCCGGCAAGGAGCAGCTGGTCTGGTCGCTGTTGATCCATCCCAAGGATCCGCAGACGATCTATGCCGGCACCCAGGGCACGACGATCTATCGCAGCCGCGATGGCGGCGCGACGTGGCGCGAGTTGTCGCCGCCGGAACCGCGCGGCATGGTGCACATGAGCTTCCCCTGCCGCGTCATCCGGCTCGTCGTCGATCCCGGCCGGCCGGACGATCTCTACGCCGCGCTGGAAGTCGGCGGCGTGATGCGCAGCCACGACGGCGGCGATACCTGGCAGAGCTGCAACGACAGCCTGCTGGAACATGCCGAGCAGCCGCGGCTGAAGAGCCGCATCGTAAGCGACACGGAAACCGAGGGCATGATGGATTCGCATGCGCTCGCCATCAGCCCGGCGCAGTCGGGTACCGTGTTCCTCGCCAACCGCATGGGCCTGTTCCGCAGCGACGACGGCGGTGGCCGCTGGACGGAGATGGAGATCGGTCGCTTCTCGCCGCTGACCTATGCGCGCGACGTCAAGGTATCACCGCACGATCCCCGGACCATGTACGCCGCGTTGAGCGTCGCGGCCCAGAGCGATGCCGGCTCGCTCTACCGCAGCCACGACCTGGGCCAGAGCTGGCAGCGCTTCGATCACGACGTGTCGATCGACAGCACGTTGATGATCATCGCGGCCAGCGCCGCCAACCCCGACCGCGTCTGGTGCGCTGCCCGCCGCGGCCAGGTCTTCGGCACCGAGGACGGCGGCAAGAACTGGCAGCAGCATCAGCTGCCCGGTGGCGTCGAGGGCGTGTACGCGCTGGCAACGGCGTAGTCGCCGACATCCGTCGTTACGCCAGGTTGCACCGCGCTCTGGCGATAATCGCTATCGAGGGGGGAACATCATGCTACGGCCATTGGCGGGCCTGGGCGCCGCCTGTCTTTCCATCGTCCTGCTCGCAACGGCGGGCGACGCGCGGGCGCAGGTCGCCGCAGCGGCGCCTGACATCGCCCAGAAGATCGCGGGCTTCGGTCGCGTCATCAATCCGCCCGACATCGCCGCACTCTATGCGCCGCTGCACGAGAAGGAGCCCTATGCCGGCGTCAAGGTGACACGCGATCTCAAGTACGGGCCGGCCGATCGCAACCTGCTGGACGTCTTCGCCACCGAGGGGGCGAGCGGCGCGCGGCCGGTGCTGATCTTCGTGCATGGCGGCGGGTTCGTCGCCGGCAACAAGCGGGCGCCGGGCACACCGTTCAATGACCAGGTCCCGTTGTGGGCGGCCCGCAACGGGTTCATCGGCGTGAACATGACCTATCGTCTGGCGCCGCAGAACCCGTGGCCGGCCGGCGCGCAGGACATGGGCGCCGCCGTGCGCTGGGTGCGCGCGAACATCGCCGCCCATGGCGGCGATCCGGCCCGCGTCTTCCTGATGGGCCATTCGGCCGGCGCCGTGCATGTCGCCTCCTATGTGGCGCAGCCCACATTCCACGGCCCCGACGGCATCGGGCTGGCGGGCGCCATCCTGGTGTCCGGCCTGTTCGACCTGACGGCGCGCCCGCCGGGCCCGCCGGAGAAGGCGTATTTCGGCGAGGACACCGCCACCTACGCCGACCGCTCGTCGCTGCCCGGACTGCTCAAGGCCCGCATTCCGCTGCTGGTCGTCTATGCCGAGCTCGACCCGCCGGCCTTCGAGCAGGAGTCGGAGAAGCTCAACGCCGCGCTGTGCCAGGAGAAGCGCTGCCCCAAGCTGGTCAAGCTTCCCGGGCACAGCCACATCTCCGAGGTCTATGCCATCAACACCAAGGATGTCGGCCTGACCAACGAGATCCTCGCGTTCACGAAGGCGGCGCGCTAGCCCTGGGAGCGCGGGCCTCTGGCCCGCTCATATCAGGCGCTACGCGCCAAGCATTCGCCTTGATGCGGGCGGGACGCCCGCGCTCCCAGGCTACCCCGTCGTTGCCGTGAACACGCGCACGTAGTTGCCGCCGAGGATCTTGCCGGCTTCGTCGGGCTTGAAGCCGGCCGCCAGCAAGGCAGCGGCGAGATCGGGCAGCTGCCGATAATTGTCGAACGCAGCCGGCGACAGCAGGCCCAGCATGTCGCTGCCGATGCCGACATGATCGATACCGACGGCATCGACCATGCGCGCGATGCCACCGGCATACGCGGCGAGATCGGCGAAGATCGTGGCCGGCGGCCATATGCCGATCACGCCACCGGTGCGTGCGATGATCTTGGCATGGTCCGGTGAGATCAGCCGGCTGCGGGCGCCGGGCTTGGCGCTCAGGGATGTGTGCGACAGCACCAGCGGCTTGGTGGTGACCGATGCGGCGCGCTTCACCAGATCGAGCGTGCCATGCGCCACATCGACCACGATGCCCAGCCGGTTGCAGGTGCGCACGACGTCGGCGCCGAAATCGGTCAAGCCACCCTGCTGCGGCGCTTCCGTCTGGATGTCGCCCAGCTCGTTGACCCGGTAGTGCGTCAACTGCAAATGCCGCAACGACCAGGTCGCCTGTGCCTCGTGCAGCCGCTCGATGCGGCCCTCGAGAAAATCGGCGCCCTCGGCCGAGATCACCACGGCGGGGCCGCGGCGGCGCGCCTCCGTCAGGGTCGCGGCATTCGTCACCACCGCCAGCTGTTGCTTGCGCACCAAGTCGGTCACGCGCTCGAAGGAACGACGGCCCCAGGCGTAGAGTTCGCCCGGCTCGGGCGTGCGGTTTGCCACGATGCGCCGCTGCTCCTGCAGGATCCGGATCACCGGTGAATCAGCCACCATCGCCAGGCAGACCAGCGCCATGCCGCCTTCGCGCATGGGGTCGGCGACTGACGTGAAAGGATTGCGGCTGCCGAGAACGTGGCCGGCGTGGCTATGGATGTCGACGCTCACCGTCTGAGCGATGAGTTGCCGCGCCCGTTCGAGGTGCTGCGCGCGACCGGGGGATTCCGTCGGCCGCGGCACCTCGCTCGGCCCCTGCGCCGCGGCGATCGCCGGATAGAAAAGCGATGCGGCGGCAAGCACCAGGCGCCGGCTCAGCCCGCTGCCGTCATCCGGCCGCGGCAAGGTGGCCACGATCTGCGCGTCGCGCAATTGCCAGCGCCAGCCGGCGGGATCATCGTCCGCCAGTCGACGCCAGCGCCCGCGCAGCCGGACAGGATAAGACGACAGCGCGAGCGGCTCACTGGCCAGGACCTCGACGCATCGCGACGGATCGGCAGGCAGGCAACTCCGGCAGCAGACCGGCTCCGGCGTCAGCAGGAAATAGTCGTGCCGCTCCGCCGCTTCGACCGGCGCCATCCAGCCGACAAGCTCGACGACGGCATTCGATGGCACACGCGCGACAACGCCCGCCAGATCAGGCCAGTCCAACGCTGTTGCTGGCGGGTACGGTATGCATGGCATAGCGCCAGCGTAGTCCTCGCTCACCGCGATGCCAATTGGACCGCAACAGGTTCAAGGAGCAAAAGAGTGTATCTTGATCCTGAGATGCATGCCTGCCCAACGCTTCGACTTTCCCAATCCGCGCGGCGAGCGCCTGGCGGCCCTGCTCGACCTGCCCGATGGCACGCCGCGCGCCTACGCACTGTTCGCGCACTGCTTCACGTGCGGCAAGGATGTGCTGGCCGCCTCGCGGATCGCCCAGGGCCTGACGCGGCTGGGCATCGCAGTGCTGCGTTTCGACTTCACCGGGCTGGGCGCCAGCGACGGTGAGTTCGCGAACACCAACTTTTCGTCCAACATCGCCGACCTCGTGGCCGCGGCCGATCATCTGCGGCAGACGCATGCGGCACCGCAACTGCTGATCGGCCACAGCCTGGGCGGCGCCGCGGTTCTGGCCGCCGCCGGCGACATTCCCGAGGTGCGCGCCGTGGCCACCATCGGCGCGCCCAGCGATCCCAGCCATGTGACGCACCTGCTGCGCGACAAGCTGGCCGACATCCAGGCGCACGGCGAGGTCGAGGTCACCTTGGCCGGCCGACCGTTTCGCGTGCAGCGCCAGTTCCTCGAGGATGTCGCCCACCAGAAACTCGGCGAGCGGGTCGCGCACCTGCGCAAGGCGCTGCTGATCCTGCACGCACCGGGCGATGAGACCGTCGGCATCAAGAACGCCAGCGCGATCTTCGGCGCCGCCAAGCATCCCAAGAGCTTCGTGTCGCTCGACGATGCCGACCACCTGCTGCGCCGGCCACGCGATGCCGCCTATGCCGCCACGGTCATCGCGGCGTGGGTCGAGCGCTATCTCCAGACGCGTGCCGCCGACGTCGTCGATCAGAGTCCCGTCGACGGCGTGCTGGTGGAAGAAACCGGCGGCGGCCGCTTCCAGCAACGCATCAGCGCCGGCAAGCACCGGCTGCCGGCCGACGAACCGGTGGCATCCGGCGGCCTCGATTCCGGCCTCGACCCCTACAGCCTGCTGCTGTCGGCGCTGGGCGCCTGCACCAGCATGACCTTGCGCCTCTATGCCGAGCGCAAGCAGCTGCCGCTGGAGCGCGTGTCGGTATATCTGCGCCACGCCAAGATCCACGCCGCCGATTGCGCCGAATGCGAGACCAAAACCGGCCGTCTCGACCGGATCGACCGCGAGATCGTGCTGCGCGGCACGCTCGACGAGACGCAGCGCAAGCGCCTGATCGAAATCGCCGACATGTGTCCCGTCCACCGCACCTTGACATCGGAGGTTCTGATCAAGACCAGCGAGCGCACCGCCGGGACGAACTGACAGTCAAACAGCGTTGAGTGGAGAGGAACCGATGCCGGACGCACACGCCAACGCCGATCTCTATCTGCACGTCCGGGTGATCGTCAGCATCATTCTCGGGCTCAGCATCGCCCGCCTGCTGAACGGCGTCGCACGGTTCGTCCAGCATCCCCGGCGGCACCGCATCTGGTGGACGCATCTGGGTTGGGTCGGCTGGATGCTGCTGTCGGTGATCGGTTTCTGGTGGTGGGAATTCCGACTCGCCGAAGTACCGCGGTGGACATTCGAGACCTACGTCTTCGTCGCGCTCTACGCCTCGGTCTACTTCCTGCTCTGCACCCTGCTGTTCCCCGACGACATCGCCGAGTACAGTGGATTTCAGGACTACTTCATGTCGCGGCGCGGCTGGTTCTTCGGGCTGCTCGCCGTCAGCTTCCTGCTGGACGTGGTCGACACCTGGCTCAAGGGCGCCCAACACTTTCACGCGCTCGGTCTGGAGTATCCGATCAAGATCGCCTGCTCGCTGGTGCTGTGCGTCGTCGCGATGCGCACGACCGATCTGCGTTTTCACGGCGTCCTGGTGGTCGTTGCGCTTCTCTACCAGGCCACCTTCCTGGCCCGCTACTACAGCGCGCTGCTGTAGCCCTGGGAGCGCGGGCGTCTCGCCCGCATCTGCGAAAGCTCCGCTGTCATCGACATGAGCGGGCCAGAGGCCCGCGCTCCCGGGGCCCTTCGCTCCGGCTAAGGCCGGGTGCCGACCGCGCAGTGCATGGGATGCGCCATGAACAGCAATCTCTCGCCGGCCGCGGCATCGCGGAGCACGCTCCACGCCTTCGTTTCGTCCGATGACAGCAGCGACAGCACGTGATCCTCGCGGTAACGCCAGATCGGGCCGGCGGGTCGATCGAGCGTTACCAGCGTCGGAAAGCAGACCAGATCGCGCAGTCCGGCCTGCCGCATGCGCCGGTACAAGCTGGCGTCTGCCACGCCGCGCGGGCCGACGGATTGCGGCGGCGTATCGATCTTGCGGCGGATCGCGTCCGGCACCGCCAGGTTCCACCATTGCGGCATGTCGATCGCGCGCACGATGACGCCGACCCGACCACCTGGACGCACCACGCGCATCATCTCGGCCAACGCGAGATCGGCGTCGCACTCCTCGAGCACGGTCACCGAATACGCGCCTGTGAAGGTGCCGTCGTCGAACGGCAGGGCCTCGGCACTGCCCTCGACAAACCGGATACGCCCGTCGAGCCCCTCCGCCGCTGCGAGCGCCTCCGCCTCGCGCAACAGGAACGGGTTGGTGTCGACGGCGGTGATACGGTGCGACGCGCCTCGACGACCGGCCAACAGGCGATCGAGCGCGCCGCTGCCGCAGCCGACATCGAGAATGGCCGCGTCGGGTGACGGCGCCATCGTGTCGATCAGGGTTCCGAACATCGCCCGGTAGCTCGGCGCCCGCGCCCTGTCTTCCAGTGCGGCGACACCGCCCAGGTGCGGCCCGCCCAAGGTCACGACGGTGAAGCGGGCCGCCAGCCGCGGCAGGATCGGTGCCCATTGCGAGGGCGCCAGGAAGAACGGCAGCAGGACGAGGACAGGCCCGGTCCCGTCGATGCGCCACGTGATGCCGCCATGCACGCCCTGCCGGGCGGTGCCGGTGCACAATGTGCCGGGCATTGCCGCACGGGCGCCGGCGCGATCGAGGAAGCCCGTCATCAGGGCGGCCAGTTCATCGGACCGGTCCGCGGCGACATCGGCCCAGCCCGGTGCATCATAGCCGGCGAGCACGACACGCTCGGCGCCGGCCAGGCGTTCGACGGCGCGCGTCGTGGCGCCGACCGTCGGTCCGCTGTCACCCGACACCATCAGGATCCGATCGGCGAGCGTCGTGAACGGCGTGGCATCGAGACGCGTCGGCGTGCAAAGCACGATGCCCATCAACCGATCGCCATGCTCGCTGGCCAGGCCGGCGATATCGGCGGGTATCTGCGTGGCAACGTGGGCTGTTGCGATGCCCAGATGATCCCACAGCGCGACGAGCCGCTCGGCGGTCGTCAGATCCACATCATCGGCCACGCGACTCACCAGGAATATCAATCGTCGTAGGCCACCGGCGTGGTTTCCGCCTCCTCGCGATGCCAGGTCCAATAGAGATCTCGGATGCGTGTCGTCATCGCGCCGGGCGCGCCATTGCCATAGACGCGACCGTCCAGCCGCGTCAGCGGCATGACACCGCCGGCGGTCGACGTCAGGAAGATCTCGTCGGCATCACGGAACTCGGCCACCGGCACCGGCCTGATCTCGACGGCAATGCCGTTGCGGCGGCAGATGTCGATCACGGTCTGGCGCGTGATGCCTTCCAGCACGCCGCTGTCGGGTGTCATCACGGTGCCATCCCGCACGGCAAAGACGTTGAAGCCGGGCCCTTCGGTGACGACGCCATCCATGCTGGGCAGAATCACCGTGTCGGCGCCGGCGTCATAGGCATCGAACAGGCTGCGCTCCATGTCGAGCCAATGATAGTTCTTGATCGTGGGATCGACCGACTGCGCCGGGATACGCGGCCGCGGGGCGATGACAGCCGACAGGCCGCTCTGCTGCTTCTCGGGGCTCGCGATCCAGATGAACGGCAGCGCATAGGCGACGAAGCTATTGGCGCACTGGCGCAGATCGCGCACGCCGGCCGGCGGACGGCCGCGTGTGCACAGCATCGCGACATAGGCCTCGCGCAGCCCCGTGCGCCGCACGCATTCCATCAGGATGGCGCGAATGGCGTCGCGGTCATGCGGGATGCTCATGCGCAGCCGTGCCATCGAGGCCAGAAAGCGGTCGAGGTGATGCTCGAGACGGAAGAAGCGTCCATCCCAGACATGCACGACATCGTACGTGACGTCGGACCGGGTGAAACCGTAATCCAGCACCGACACGGTGATCTGCTCGACCGGCTTGTAGTCGCCGTCGGCGAAGCCGACGCCGGTCGGCGTCAATGTCCGCGCGGGCATCGCGCGGGCGGCAGTGCTGATGGACATGGCGGCGCCCTCCAAACCTTCCTGCTGTCCAGCATGACGACGGACATCCAGGCCGGCAAGGTGGCACCGCGCCGGTCAGCGTTGCTCCGCCGCCAGGAAGGCCCGGACCTCGGCGAGCAGTCGCGGCCACGCCGTCTCGTTTTCCAGCGGCATGTGGCTGCGGCTGTCCAGGGCAACGAAGCGGGCCCCTGGAATGGCGATGGCGAGATTGCGCCCTTCCTCGAAGGGCGTGATGCCGTCATCGCGCGCGTGCAGGACCAGGGTCGGACAACGGACCTGCGGCAGCAGCGCGCGAATGTCGATCCGCCCCCAGGTGTCATGGATCCGGGTCAGATTGTCCGCCGACGTCATCCTGCGCTGCAAGTCGTTGAGCAGCTGCATCTGCACCCGGCTGGCATCCGGCATGACCAGCGACGTGATCATCTGGCGCACGGCTGGATTTTCCTGCGCCCACCCCTGCTCGAACAGCACGCCGATGGCCTGACGGCGCGCGGCGTCATGCCGGGCTCGCAGCATCGCGCCCACGGCGAAACCACCGATGCAGACGAGATGGCTCACCCGCTCCGGATAGCGCACGGCATAGGCAATGGCCGCCGCACAACCCTGCGAAAACCCCAGCAGCGGCACCCGCGACAAGCCCGCCGCGTCAATGACCGCTCCAAGGTCGCTCGCGAGCGCATCGACTGAAAAATCATCGACGCGACGTGCCGACAGGCCGCTGCCGCGCTGATCGTAGCGGATCAGGCCATGATCGGACGCCAGTTCCCGCAGCCAATGCCCCCACAGCGGGCTTTGATGGTCGTGCTCGAGGTGGGTCATCCAGTTGGCGACCCGGACCAGAGGTGGCCCCGCGCCTGCGGCGGTATGCGCGATCCGCACGTCGCCGGGCCCGGTGCAGAAGCGGACCGCCTGCACTGCCGACACGGGTGCCACGTCAACCGCCGCGGGTTCGGGTGCCCCAGCAGGGGACGCCGCCGGGGCACCGTCACGCCACACCTGCAGCAGCGGACCGACCGGCCCGCCGACGCCGCGCAGCAAGCGGCCGGCCGTCTCGTATTGCTCGCGCGCCTCGCGGTGACGACCGGCGGCGAGCAGAAGACGGATCATCCGGCTCCAGGCATGTTCACTGAGCGGTTCGATCGTCACCAGCACGCGCGCGTGCGGCAGCGCCTGATCGGGTATCGATGCCAGGCGATCGGCCAGCTGCGTGCGCAACATCACGTGGATCTGCCGCGCGTTCTCGCGCTCGGCGACACACCACGATCGAAAGGCGTGGTCGTCGGGAAGCTCCAGGCCGTCGAGAAACGGTCCGCGGAACCAGGCGGTGGCTTCCTGCAGCTGCTCGAGCGACGCCGCCGCCACGTCGGCGGCGAGAAGGGCGCGGATGTCCGCCAGATCGACCGACGCGCTCTGGGGATCGAAACGCACCGTATCGCGCTCGGCGATGATCAGCGGCCGCTCCGCCGGCGGCGTCAGCAGGCGGATCTGGCTAAGGTTCCAACGCAGCGATCCGCGCGGATCCTCGGCGGCATCCCACAGCAACTCGCCCAGCCGCTCGCGCCGGTGCGGCTGGCCGGTCGCCGCCAGAAAGGCCAGCAGGGCGCGCGCCTTGCGTGATCGTGGCAGCTCGAGGGGCGCTGTGCCGCGCAGCACCTGCATGTCGCCGAGCAGTCGGATCGCCAGCATGATGAGGCAAGCTCACTGTACACCCCCTCTCCCCGCGAGACTGGAGAGAGGGGAAACCGTCCAATGCTCAACCCTTCGCCTTGGCCGCCGCGCGCAACTTGGTGATCGTGGTCCGCGACGTGATCTGCTCGATCTCGGTCTTCACGTGGATGATCGACGGCAGATTGACGGCCAGGCAGCGCTCGAAGGCCGGCGCGAAATCGTCGGTCTTCAGCACCGTCTCGCCATGACCACCGAAGGCGCGCGCGTAGGCAGCGAAGTCGGGGTTGCGCAGCTCCACGCCATGGGCGCGGCCGGGATGCTCGCGCTCCTGGTGCATGCGGATCGTGCCGTAGCCGCCGTTGTCGACGACGACCACGATCAGGTTGGCGCCGTACTGTACGGCGGTCGCGAACTCCTGTCCCGTCATCAGGAAACAACCGTCGCCGGCGAAGGCGACGATGGTACGCGACGGTTCCACGATCTTGGCCGCGATCGCCGCCGGCACGCCGTAGCCCATGGCACCGCTGGTCGGCGCCAGTTGCGAGCGCAGGCCGCGGTACTGGAAGAAGCGGTGCACCCAGCCGGCGTAGTTGCCGGCGCCGTTGGCGATGATGGCGTCGTCGGGCAGCCGCTTGTTCAGCCACGCCACGACCTCGCCGAGATTGACGGCGCCGACCGCGTCGGAAGGCTTGAGCGTGGCCAGGTAGTCCGCCCGCGCCACGGTCACATCGGCGGCCCAGCGCGGCCCGGCCACCGGCGGCAGGGCGCGCGCCGCCTGCGCGAACTGCGCCATGCCGCTGTTGATCATCAAGGCCGCTTCGTAGACGCGGCCGAGTTCGTCGACACCGGCATGCACGTGCACCAGCGGCTGCCGCGGCACCGGAATGTCGAACAGCGTGTAGCCGCCGCTGGTCATCTCGCCCAGGCGCGGCCCGATGGCGATGATCAGATCGGACTCCTGCACCCGCTTGCCCAGCGGCGGGTTGATGCCGATGCCGACGTCGCCGACAAAATTGGGGTGACGGTTGTCGATCAGGTCGGTGTTGCGAAAGGCCGTGGTCACCGGCAGCTTGTTGGCCTCGATGAAGGCGCGGATGTCGTCGCAGGCTTGGCTTGTCCAGCCGCCGCCGCCCAGGATCACCAGCGGGCGCTCGGCCTTGGCCAGCATGTCGTGCAGGCGCGTCATGTCCTGCGGCGCCGGCGCCGCCCGCACGGTCGTATACGGCAGGGCGTCGGCGACCTCGACAAGGTCGGTCAGCATGTCTTCCGGCAGGGCCAGCAGGACCGGACCGGGACGCCCCGACACGGCGCGGTGAAAGGCCTGGCTGACCAACTCGGGAATGCGCCGCGCGTCCTCGATCTGCGCCGCCCACTTGGTGAGCGGTCCGAACATGCGGCGATAGTCGATCTCCTGGAACGCCTCGCGTTCCTCCTGCTCGCGCGCCACCTGCCCCACCAGCAGCACCATGGGCGTGCTGTCCTGGAAAGCCGTGTGCACGCCGATGCTGGCGTTGGTGGCGCCCGGACCGCGGGTGACGAAACAGACTCCAGGCTTGCCGGTCAACTTGCCGTAGCCCTCGGCCATGTTGGCGGCGCCGCCTTCCTGGCGGCAGATCACGAACTTGATGGCGTTGCGCGCATCATGCAGCGCATCCAGCGCCGCGAGATAGCTCTCGCCCGGTACGCCGAAGATGTGGTCGACGCCGTGGATGCGCAGCTGGTCGACCAGCACCTGGCCGCCGGTGCGAGTCATGAGGCCGGTCGGTGTGCCAGCGGAAGACGGGGTTGTGGACATGGACTTTCGCTATGACGTGATGCTGGAGAACGAATGCGCCGTGGCCGGTGCTGCCAACGCAATACCCGGAAAGGATGTGTCCTATCGATTGATCGGCGCGAAGCTGGTCGGGACCACGATGCGGTTGGTCATGGTCTGGAAGAAGCTCGACACCTTGGCGAGATAGGCCTGCCAGGCCGGGTCGGCTTGCATCGCGGCGCGCCGCTTCTGGCGGTCGGAGAGATCCTCGTAGGCCCAGATATGGATGATTTCGTTGACGTTACCCACTTCCGTGGTGAACCAGGCGAACGGTTTGCCGAGATGCTTGCTCTGCACGGGGAAGCCCTCCGCTTCGTAGATCGTCAGGAACTCGCGCAGCTTGCCCGGATGCAGCACGTACGTGCGGTGATCCAAAATCATCGGTATCTCCTGTGCGTATTTGAATGCGTGTTGGGCCGGCATCGTGCACCGGCGCTTCCACCATCACAAGCGAGTGCCTCATGCAGTCTTTGTTTAAACCCGACAAGCACGGGTGGACATTTGATGTTGCAGGGGGCATAGTCGTGAGGTTGGCAGAGTTCCGGCGGTTGCATGAGCCGCCGATCTTGGGCTAACTGGTTTCGGTTGCGACTTCGGAAGTCTTTGGACGACAGGCCAGATATGTGTTTTCCGGCACCAGGCCGCCGTTGCGGCACTGGGTCTCTGGCGGCGCACCCGATCGTTTTTCTCCCCACCCGTCAACGAGCCTCTTGGGAATGAGCCGCAAACTTTTCGTGGGCAACCTGCCCTATACGTGCACGAACGAAGATCTGACCCAGCATTTCTCGCCCTACGGCGAGGTAGCTTCAGCCAAGATCATCATGGACCGCGAAACCGGCCGCAGCCGCGGTTTTGCGTTCGTCGAAATGGCGACAGACGAAGCCGGCACCGCCGCAATGAAGGCGTTGGATGGCTCGCAGTTCGGTGGGCGAGCGCTCGCCGTACGCGAGGCCGTGGAACGTCAGCCCGGTGGCGGTGGTGGTGGTGGCGGCGGCGGTTTCGGCCGCGGCCCGCGCTCCTTCGGTGACGGTGAGGGCGGTGGCGGCGGTGGCTTCCGCCCGCGCGGCCCCGGCGGCTATGGACGTGGCCCCGGCGGGGGTGGTGGTGGCGGCTTCGACCGCACACCGCGTAGTCCCTATGGCCGTGGCGGCGAAGGCGGCGGTGGCGGCGGCTTCGATCGCGGCGGCGGTGGTGGCGGCGGCTACGGCCGCGGACCCGGCGGCGGCGGCTATGGTCGTGGACCCGGCGGTGGCGGCGGTGGCTTCGACCGCGGCCCCGGCCCTGGTCCTGGCGGCGGCGGTGGCGGCTTCGACCCGGGTGCGGATCGCGGCGGCGAGCGCCGGCGTGGCGGTCCCGATCGTGGTGATCGCCGACGCGACCGCGACGACGACGGCGACGATCAATAGGCTGTAGACGCTGGGCGCTTCAGCGCTCAGGGAGATCTACTTCTGGCTCCGGCGAGTCTTCGCCGGAGCCATTTTTATGCAGTTTAATGAACATTCCGCAACAGTCGTGTGGGCGTCATGACCGACTATCCCTACTGCGTGTCCCGCCTTGAATGCGGCATGACCGGCGAGGCGTTGCCGGTCGGCGTCCTGCACAATCTGTCACCCCAAGGGTTTCCGATTGTCGTGCGCTACGATCTGGAGGGCGTGAAGCGCGCTGTCTCCAAGAGTGCGCTCAAGGACCGTCCGCAGGACATGTGGCGCTTTCGTGAGCTGCTGCCAGTGCGCCGGTCCGACAACATCGTTTCGCTGGGGGAGACCTGGACACCGCTGGTACCGCTGCCGCGGCTGCAGAAGAAGCTGGGTGGCGGTGAGATCCTGGTGAAGGACGAGGGCCGCCTGCCGACCGGCTCGTTCAAGACGCGCGGGCTGGCCATGGCGGTCAGCATGGCCAAGGAACTGGGTGTGCGGAAGATCGCGATGCCGACCAATGGCAACGCTGGCGCCGCCCTGGCCGCCTACGCCACGCGCGCCGGTATCGAGTCCATCGTGCTCTGCCCCGACGATACGCCGGTGGTGAACATGGCCGAGACGGCGCTGCAAGGCGCCCGCCTGTGGCGGGTCAACGGCCTGATCAACGACTGCGGCAAGATCGTCGGCGGCGGCAAGGAGATCGGCGGCTGGTTCGACTTCTCGACCTTGAAGGAGCCCTACCGGATCGAAGGCAAGAAGACGATGGGCCTGGAACTGGCCGAACAGCTCGGCTGGAACGTGCCCGATGTCATCCTCTACCCGACCGGCGGCGGCACCGGTTTGATCGGCATGTGGAAAGCCTTCAACGAACTGCAGGCCATCGGCTGGCTCACCAAGAAGCCGCGCATGGTCGCCGTGCAGGCGACCGGCTGCGCGCCGATCGTGAAGGCCTGGCAAAGCGGCGCCCGCCATGCCGAGCTGTTCGCCAACGCACACACCATCGCCGCCGGCATCCGCGTGCCGGCGGCGATCGGCGATTTCCTCATCCTCGACGCCGTGCGCGAGTCCGGCGGGTTTGCCATCGCGGTCGATGACGACGCCATCGACGCTGCCCGCACCGAAGTCGGCACACAGGAAGGCCTGCTGCTCTGCCCCGAAGGCGCCGCGACCTATGCCGCCTACCTGAAGGCGCTGGTCGACGGACAGATCCGCAAGGATGAGCAGGTCATGCTGTTCAACTGCGCCACCGGGCTGAAGTACCCGATGCCCGAGCCGACGGCGAAGCTGAACAAGGACGCGGCAATCGACTATGCGGCGCTGTGAGATCAGGGGCTGACGATCCGGTCAGGCTTGCCCGGGGTCGTGAGCTTCAGGCTGGGCCCGGCGCGCTCCGCCGCCAGCCGGACGCCGGGCTCGGTCGTGTGATCGAGCATCAGCAGGATCGCACCGTCGTCTGCCGCGCCGAATTTCACCCGGATCTCGCCCTGCCCGCCGCGCAGCCGTAGCTGCCCGCCACCACCCTCGGCGAGCGACAGCTCAGCCCGCATCTCGCCGCGCGCGTTCACCAGTTCGATGAGGCGGGCGCGCACGACGTCGGCGACCGGCACCGTGGTCTGGGAGCGGGTGCCGGTCCAGGTCAACGCGACCAGAAGAATCACGTTCATGGCCAGCAGGACACGCCACGATCTTGTCGTCTGCATGGGCACCTCCACGAAAGCCAGTCACCTCGGACGACCGGCACCGGTCCCCTGCGTGCCGGTGTCAGGCTGCCCGTTTCAGGTCAACAACCTGACCGCCGCTCAGCGCGACTAATTCCGTGGCTGTCAGGCGGAAAACCGCGAACGGCGTGCCGGCGGCAGCCCAGATCGGGTCGAGCGCCAGCAGGTCGGCATCGATCAAGGTCGTGATCGCGGCGTCGTGAGCGACGGGGGGTACGCCGCCGATGACGTAGCCGGTGGCGCCGCGCACGAAGTCGGCGTCCGGCCGGGTGATGCGCTCGCCCAGCAGGCCGGCGACTTTGGCTTCGTCGACCCGGTTGATGCCGCTGGCGATCACCAGCACTGGCCGGCCGCTGTCGCGGCCGCGAAACAGCAGCGACTTGGCGATCTGTGCCACCGTGCAGCCGATCGTCGCCGCGGCCTCCGCCGACGTGCGGGTGCTGTCGGGCATTTCCGTCACCCGGCCGGCCAGGCCGCGCGCCGCGAGCCAGTCTTCAACCTTCTGCGCCGACGGTGCCAGCGGCATGGAACCTCCTCTCGTGGGATGCATCCGCATCGGCGGGCTTGGCGACCGCCGCGTTTAGCGCGACCATAGCGGCGACGGCGGCCGCCGGAAATGCCGGCCGCCGTCCCGAAACAAGGAGGCGGGCATGCGGCGACGGACCCTGCTGCGCAACGCCGGTGGTGCGGCCCTGGCTGTCGCCGCGCCGACTGTGGTGCACGCCGACGAGGTGGTCGAGGTCGACCTGCGGCTGGTGATCGCCGTCGATGTCTCGCGCAGCATCGACGAGGATGAAGCGCGGCTGCAGCGCCAGGGCTATCTCGATGCGCTGGCCGACCGGCGCGTGCTCGACGCCATGACCGGCGGCGTCCTGAAGCGGATCGCCATCGCCTATGTCGAATGGGCCGGCACGCACTACCAGCGCACCGCCATCGATTGGACCATGATCGATGGCCCGGCGGCGGCGGCTTCCTTCGCCGCCAAGCTCGACACCTCACCCATGACATCGCAGAGCTGGACCGCGGTCGGTGCCGCGCTGGCCTATGCCGGCGCCAAGTTCGACGAACCGCTGTTCCGCTCCAACCGCAAGGTCATCGACATCTCGGGCGACGGCAAGACCAACAACGGCCCGCCGGCCGAACTGGTGCGCGACGAACTGATCAAGCGCGGCATCGTCATCAACGGCCTGCCGATCCTGAGCGACCGGCCCAATTTCGGCCGCCCGCCCGAGACCGACCTCGACACCTACTACGAGGAGAAGGTGATCGGCGGTCCCGGCTCGTTCATGGTGGTGGCCAAGGGCTTCGAGGATTTCGGCCGCGCCATTCGCAGCAAGATGACGCGCGAGATTTCCTAACCTCTCCCCACCGGGGCTATCGGATTCACACATTGTCGCTGCGATTGAACCGCGAGAAACACGATCATTCCTGGGAGCGTGGGCGTCCCGCCCGCATCAAGGCGAAAGCTTTGCTTTCGCCCGACATGAGCGGGCGGGACGCCCGCGCTCCCAGGGCTCGCTTCGCTCGCAAATGACAGCGAAATCGCGATGAGATGTGTGAATGCGACAGCCCCACCGGGGAGAGGTCAACACGCTTCTTCCATCACCGCCTTCAGCCGCAGCAGCGGGCGGTCGTCGCGCATCAGTGCCACCGGCATGGCGAGGTGGCCGACCTGCAGCTCGAAGACGTTCTCGGCCGGCAGCGACCAGGCGCGCCCGACTTCCTGGCCGGTCTCGAACGGCAGCAGGCGATCGGCAACACCCAGGACGGACACGATGCGCTCGGGCGGCACGCCGGGCGTGCCGGACGGATTGAGCAGGCCCTCCCAGCGCATCAGCATCTCGCGGGTCCAGCCCGCCGCCTGCAACCAGGTGGTGAGGCCGAGCGCGCGGATCAGCGAACCGGAGAACGTCACTTCCTCGATGCGCCCGGAATGGCTCACCAACAGCAATCCGTCGGGCCGCAGGCGCTGCGGCCAGTCGCGGCAATAGGTGGCCGCCTGTTGGGCCACGAACGAACTCATGGAAATACCGCCGACCGCGACCGGTCCGGCGAACTGCCGCCGGCACCAGTCGATCAGCACCGCCGTCTCCAAGGTCTGACCGACGATCAGATCGAGCGTGCCCAAGGGTGCGGCGGCAAAGAACGGCTCGCCGCCGTACGTGCCTACTTGGGTGCGCATGCCATGATACGGCGACACGACCTCGACGACGCGGAACCCCAGCGGCGTCAGCACACTGCCCGGATCGATGCTGTTCACCAGGATGTCGCTTTCGACGCACAGCCCGTTGCCGGCGATCACCGTCGGCGCGTGTGGCGGCAGACCGTCGGGCTCGACGACGCGAGCGTACACCGTCGCGCAGCCCGACCGGGCCGCCAGTGGTGCGTGCGGCGTGGTGAACCGCAACCAGCGCTCCGTGGCACCCGGCCGCACGGCAGGATGCGAGACGTCGATCGCGGGCATGGTCGTCGGCACCGCGTACACCGCGGCCGGATCATCGCGGCCCACGCCATAGGCCGCCTCGACCGTGGCCGGCGTCGGGACCGACCATGCAGCCAGTGGTATGCGGCGCGAATAGAGCAGCGGATAGAGCAGTCCGCGCGTTGCCAAGTGTAACGAGGCGGCCCGGCGGCGGGCGATATCGAGACGCCCCAGCGCCTCGGGCGGCACCGGATCGGGGCCGAACGCCGCCGTCTCCCAGTGCACCCGTTCGTTGGCGGCACGCCGGCGCGCGGCCTCATGGCGGCGCAGCACGGCGCCCACCACGCGGCGCGACCACGGCCCATCCGCCGGGGCGCCGGGTTCGGCGAAAAAGCGATCGATGTCGCCTTCGGCGACGTTGGCGGCGGCCCATAACCGCGACAGCGGAAAGAACCAGCGGCGCAACGCACCCAGCCCTACCGGGTCGACCCAGGGTCGCGCCACCATGGCGCCCAGAGGCGAGCGCGCGGCGCGGCGCAACGCCGCCTCGGGCGCGCCGCCGCGCGCCGGTACGGCGGCGGATACGACCTTTCCGCGCTTGCCTGGCATCCACTCGACCATGCCACAGAAATGGCGGTCAATGATGACGAATTCGTGTCGCGCAAAGCCGCCGCGCACAACCGTGGGCTTGTCGCCGGCACCTCCAAGCACCTAAACGTAGGTGGTTGTCCCGAGGGAGCCCCATGCCTGCCACCGATCCTGTCACCCAGGCCCGCATCGATCTGGCCGCGTCGCTGCGCTGGGCGGCGCGCCACCAGCTCAATGAAGGTGTCTGCAACCACTTCAGCATGGTGGTGCCGGGCCGCGAGGATCGCTTCCTGATCAACCCGCAGGGACTGCACTGGTCGGAGATCACGCCGGCCGACATCGTGATGACGGATGCCAGTGGCACCATCATCGAGGGCCGCCACGCGGTCGAGCCGACCGCCTTCTTCATCCATGGCCGCGTGCACCTCGGCAACAAGCGGGCCAAGGTGGTGCTTCATACGCACATGCCCTACGCCACGGCACTCACAACGCTGACCGGCGGCCGGCTGGAGATGTGCACCCAGAACGCTTTCCGCTACCACGATCGCATCGCCTATGACGAGCAGTACAACGGCCTGGTGCTCGACAATGACGAGGGCGACCGGCTGTGCCGCGCCATGGGCGACAAGCCGATCCTGTTCCTGCGCAACCATGGTGTCATCGTCACCGGCGAAAGCGTCGCCATGGCCTATGACGAACTCTACTACCTCGAGCGCGCGGCGCTGGTGCAAGTGCTGGCGATGCAAACCGGCCGGCCGCTGGAAATCGTGCCGACCCAGACCGTCGAGCGCACGGTGCGCCAGATGGCGGGCGAGGGTCAGCAGGCACTGCTGCATTTCGAGGCATTGAAGCGGATGCTCGGTCGCGATGAGCCGGGCTGGGATCGGCTGACCTGAAAACGGTCGTGTTTTTTGATGCGCTTCCCTCACCGGACGAGATCGGCGAAAACGCTTTTGTGATCCACGCCTGATGCAGCGTGCCATGGCCATCCGCGTTCAGGCATGATGAGGTCCATGATGACTGCTGGAAGTGCTCGCATGCGTACCGTGTTCCTCGCCGTCGCGCTCGTGCTGGCTCCGGCGGCCAGCGCCCAGAATCCGCCCGGCCCGTCGCTGGATATCCAGGCCAAGAAGCCAATGCCGGCGGGCAAATACGCCGTCGATCTCGACAGCGACAGCGAGCTGGGCCGCGACCTGCGGCGGCTGGTGATGGAAAAACTGGCCGCCCGCGGCCACCAGGTCGGCTTCAGCGGCGGCCATGTGCTGAAGATGCAGGTCAACCTGACGCAAAGCTTTGCCGGCGGCCTGACGACCGAGGGCGTCATGCTCGGCACGCGCGGGCAGCTGCCGTCGACCAGCGATCGTCCCGACGCCCGCCCACCCATGCCGGAACGCAGCGTGCGCAGCCTGGAGGCGCGCCCGCATGCCAACGATGAAATCCTGCGCATCACCCTGACCTTGCGTACGGCCAACAGCAGCGAGGTGACCTGGGTGGCCTATGTCGCCTGCCCGTTCCCGCCCGGCCGCGCCTACGCCGCCGGGCGCCAGATGATCAACACCATCTTTGCCGATCCCAATCGCTCGCGTCGCGGCGCTGCCGATTGTTCGCGCTGACTCGTGTTCGCTGACTCGGGCAGTCGACAGCCCGCTGATATGCAGGCATTAAGGCGGCCATCATCGTGGAGGAGCCCACCGGATGGCCGAGAAGTACCGCCTTGCCCCGCTTGACCTGGCCGAACTGACACCCGAACAGCGTGCCGTGGCCGACTCGATCATGAGCGGCCCGCGTGGCGGCCTGCGCGGACCGTTCGAGCCGTGGCTGCGCAGCCCGGTGCTGGCTGACCGGGCGCAGAAGCTGGGCGAGTACTGCCGTTTCAGCAACTCGCTGCCCAAGGACCTGTCGGAGCTGGCCATCCTGCTGACCGGCAAGCACTTCCGCGCGCAGTTCGAGTTCTGGGCCCACGCCCGCCTGGCACAGCAGGCCGGCCTGCCCGACGACATCATCGAGGCGGTACGGCTGGGCAAGGCGCCGCGTTTCCGCCGCGACGTCGAACGCGTGATCTACGACACCGTGACCGAGTACTTCGCGACCAACCGCGTCAGCAACGCCACCTACAAGCGCGCGCTGGCGGCGCTGGGCGAGCAGGGTCTGGTCGATCTGGTGGGCGTCGTCGGCTACTACAGCCTGGTGTCCATCACACTCAACGTCTTCCAGATGGAACTGCCGCCCGGCGAGAAGGAGCCGCTGGCGGCACCGGGCACGCGCAAGCCGGCAGCAAAGAAGGCCGTCAAGAAGGCGCCGGCGAAGAAACCGGCGGCGAAGAAAAAGGCGCCGGCCCGCAAGAAGGCCGTGGCCAAGAAGAAACGCCGCTAGACGAGCGCTCTGCGTCGACAATCGTCACGGCGGTCTACGTGATGATATCGTCGATATGGACGCCCCAGTGCAGCGTTCTGATCACGCGGTTTCCATCGGCCGTATCGATGATCCGTCCACGATAGATGATGTCGATCGTGATGCGCAGCCCCGCCGGGCGCGCGGCGCCGCGCAGGCCCCACGTGTCCCGGAGGCGATACTGGCAACCGTCTCGCTGCGCGGAGAGATAGCGGTCCTCGAGTCCCGTACGCAGAACGGCAGCATTGCGCCGGTGGCCGAAGCGCTCGACGCGCCCGCCGCGCACCTCGCCGTCTTCCTTGAAGGAGGACGTCAGACCGCCGGGAACGGTGAAGTCCGGGCCGGCGTTGCGCGGTGCGCCTGCGGGCAGCCAGCCGCCAAGGCTGGCGGGGCCACCGGCACCGAGCACACCTTGGTGCACCGATGCCGTCCCCTTGATGTCCTGGCGGTATTCATAGCGTGCGCAATCATCCGCATCGAAGGCGGCGCGAACGACGAACTGGCCTCCGGCAAAAAAACCCGCGCCATCGCCGCGTAAGCCGGCGGGAACGATCGTAATGGCCCGGAACTCGAGAACGCCCATGTGGTCATCCTCCTCCCGTCGTCAGCGCTGAGTGACCCGCCGTCCGATCAAGGGACGGCCACGCCGGCGACGTCCGGCACGAGGATCGGCCGAAGGTCATGCATCGGCATCTGTCAGCGGCTGCCGACTACAGTATCTTAAAATGAGTGAGTATTCAAGTTTACTTTGAGACAGCGGTTGGGTAGGAGGCGCCGAACACATCCTCGACGACCCAGACGTCCTTGCCGCACAACTCGGGAGCGGCGGCGTCAAGGCGTGCGGCCAGGCGATGCAGATGCCGTGTCGGCACGCCGGGGAACAGGTGATGCTCGACGTGGAAGAACATGTCGTAGAAGACGGTGTTCCAGATCCGCCGCCGCGACGTGCGGGCGATGAAATGATCGCGGTCGCAGCCGTGATGCACCGTCCAGACGCAGAAGAACGCGGTGAAGCATTCGCCGGCGGCCATCACCAGCACATGGTAGCGCAGCGCGTCCCATTCCAGCACGCCGAACACGAGGACCACCCACAACGCGATGGCGCCGAGCTCGATCCGCACCCAGCGCCGGTCGCGTCGCGGCCCGCTGCGGAAGGCCTCGCGCAGCAGCACGAACGGGAACAGCGGTCCGAACGCGATCGCGCCGACGGCGCTCATGCGCGCACTGGCTGCCTCGACATCGCCCGCCGCCATGCAGAGCCGATGGTGCCGCAGGTGGTTGATCTTCACCGCGTGCAGGGCGCTCATCATCAGGACGCTCTGGATGAGCATCACCACGTCGTCGCCGCGCCGCGTCAGGCCCAGCGTGCCGTGATAGCTGTCGTGGATCTGCCGCAGGCCGGTGAGAAAGAACATGAACGACGCCGGCAGGGCCAGTGCGTGGTGACCGGCATGCGCCAGTCCCAAGGACAGGGCCAGCCACGGCACGGGCATCAGCAGTTCGCCGATCGTTTCAAGCCGCGACAGCTGCCCGAGGTCGCGCCACCTGATGGCACGCACGCGCGCATCCGTCATGATCATCGGTGCCTGCGCGCCACTCATCTGCCCCTCCCGCAGCGACCAGCACCCCTGGCGTTCTCAGTCTCCACCATGACAGATCGGCGGATGCATCGAGAGAGGTATCACTCGTCGAAGATCGCCACGGCGCGGGTCCAGCCGGCGGAGGCGCCGCGGATCTTGTGGGGGAAGCAGGAGATGACGAAACCGTCGGGCGGCAGCGCCTCGAGGTTGTGCAGCTTCTCGAGGTGGCAGTAGCCGATGTGGCGGCCGGCCTTGTGGCCTTCCCAGATGATCGAAGGATCCTTGGTCTCGGCGTATTTCTGGGCCGTGAAATAGAACGGTGCATCCCAGCTCCAGGCATCGGTGCCGGTCAGCCGCACGCCCTTCTCCAGCAGGAACATGGTGGCGTCGTAGCCCATGCCGCAGCCGGCATTGACGTAGTCGTTGTTGCCGTAGCGCGATCCGGCGCGGGTGTTCACCACGACGATCTCCAGCGGCTTCAGCTCATGGCCGACGCGCCTGAGCTCGTCCTCGACATCCTGCGCGGTGATGACGTAGCCGTCGGCCTTGTCACGAAAATCGAGCTTCACGCCGGGCTGGAAGCACCATTCCAACGGCACCTCGTCGATGGTGATGGCGCGTTCGCCGTGGTTCATCGTCGGGTGGAAATGATACGGCGCGTCCAGATGCGTGCCGTTGTGCGTGCTGAGGTTGATGGTCTCGACCGCCCAGCCGGCGCCGTCAGGCATGTCGTCCTTGCTCAGGCCGGGAAAGAAGCCGGCGATCTGCCCCACCGTATCCTCGTGCTTGTGGTACTGGATCTTGGGCCCGAACGGCACCGGGTCGGAGATCACGTCGTTTTCGAGATAGATCGACAGGTCGACGAAACGGCGCGGCATGGCGGTATCCTTCGATGGGTGCGGAGGGCGTTCAGACGGTGTGTTGCGTGATGGTGGCGCGCGGCACGGATGACCGTCAATCCTGGCGCACGACGGTGTTGCGCAGCACGCCGATGCGTTCGACGTCGAGTTCGACGACATCGCCGTGCTTGAGGAAGCGATCGAGCTCCAGCCCGCAGCCGTTGCCCATCGTGCCGGAGCCGAAGAATTCGCCGGCATGCAGCGTCTCGTCGCGCGACACGAAGGCGATCATGTCCTCGAAGCCGTGCAGCATCTCGGCCGAGGTGCCGCTGGCCCAGGTCTCGCCGTTGACGCGCACCGACATGGTGAGCGCATAGGGATCGGTGATCTCGTCGGCCGTCACCAGCCAGGGGCCGATGGCATTGCCGGTGTCGAAATCCTTGCCCTTGCACGGCCCCAGCATGCCCTGCATCTCGGTGAACTGCGCATCGCGTGCCGAGAAGTCGTTGAAGATCGCAAAGCCGAAGATGTGCCGGCGCGCCTGGCCCTTGGCGATGTCGGTACCGCCGGTGCCGAGGAAGACGCCGAACTCCAGCTCGAAATCCATCACCTGGCTGTAGCGCGGCCAGCGTACGGTCTCATCGGTGCCGATCACCGAGAAGCGGTTGGCCTTGTAGTAGATCGGCTGCGCGCGATAGACCGGCGGCACGTCGTCGGCCGGCCGCACCGCCGCAGCGGCCGCGTTGTCGCCACGCTGGCGCGCCAGCAGGCGCTGCATGCCGGCCGGCGCCTGGCGGATATGGCCGGGGAACACCGAGAAGTCGCGAATCTGCCGCGGTCGCGGCACCGGCGACAGCAGCTTCACGGCGCCGACGTCATGGTTCAGATCGGCATCATCGGCGTGGCGCTCCAGAAGCGTGCGCGCCGTATCGAGCGCTGCCGGACCGGCATCGATCAGCGCCAGCATCGAGGCGAAATGCGGCACCGCGCCGTGGCCGGCGGCGGCAGCCAGATCGAGAATCCGCCGGTCGTCCTGGTGCACGGCGCCCAGTTTCACGTCAGTGCCATGGCGGTATGTCGCCAGCTTCATCGTTCCCTCCTGATCACTGTCTCAAAATATATATAAAAAAATATTCTGTCGATATTCCATTTGCGATGCCTGCCACCGCATGACACAGTCGCGCCATGGCTGCCCTGGTGCCGCTGACCGAATCGCCTCCCACCGCCGAGACGCTCACCGAACGGGTGACGGCGATCCTGCAGCGCGACATCCTGTCGGGCACCCTGGCGCCCGACTCCAAGTTGCGCATCCAGGCCTTGGCGGCGCGACTGGACATCGGCACGACGCCCATTCGCGAAGGCCTGTCGCGGTTGGCCTCGCAGGGCCTGGTGCAGGCGATCGGCCAGCGCGGCTTTCGCGTCGCCAGCGTCAGCCGGGCCGATCTCGAGGACATCACCCGCACGCGCACCCTGATCGAGGTCGAGGCCTTGCGGCTGTCGATGGCGCGCGGCGATGATCTGTGGGAAGCCGGCATCGTCGCCAGCCTGCACCGCATGCGGAAGTTCACGGCGCGCGGTACGGGTCGGTTTCGCGAGGGCGTTGCCGACTTCGACGCCGTGCACAAGGCCTTCCACACGGCGTTGATCGCCGCCTGCGGCTCGCAGCGATTGCTGGACCTGCACAGCGCGCTCTACGATCAGGCCTACCGCTATCGCCGGGTGATGATGACCCGGTTCGAAAGGCCGGGCCAGTTGGACGACGAGCACCAGATCCTGGCCGACCTCACCCTGGCGCGTGACAGCACGCGCGCCACCGCGAAACTCGCCGACCATCTGGCATCGACGCTGGCCATCGTCTATCCGCCAACCAACAAGGCCAAAGAGGAACGCACCCATGCGCATGTTGTTCAAGGGGATCGCCGCCGCCGCGCTGTCGGTCGCGCTCGCCACTAGTGCGGCGGCACAGACCAAGATCGCGATCGGCTACACGGCGGTCACCGATTTCGCCTCGGCGTTCGTGGCCAAGGAGGAAGGCTTCTTCAAGAAGCGCGGGCTGGACGCCGACCTGGTCCTGATCGCGATCAACTCCAACATCCCCGCCGCCCTGATGTCGAACTCGATCCAGTTCGGCGGCCCGACACCCTCGGTCTTCCTGCAGGCGGTCGACGGCGGCCTCGACCTGGTCGCGGTCTCGGGTGCCAGCGTCTCGGCGCGCGAGAACGCCAAGGGCGGCGGCGTGGTGGCGCGCACCGGCGTCGAGATCAAGACGCCGCAGGACTTCGTCGGCAAGAAGGTGGGTGCACCCGGCCTCGGCGCCTTCCTGCATGTGCTGTTCCGGCAGTGGCTGATCGAGAAGGGCGTCGATCCGCGCAAGGTGACCTTCGTCGAGGTCTCCTTCCCCACCATGAACGACGTGCTGAAGGGCGGCACGGTCGATGCCGTGGTCACCGCCGATCCCTTCATGAGCCGCATGGTCGCGGCCGGCACCGGCACCGTGGCGTTCCATTACATGGTCGATCTGCCCGAGGACAAGCCGCAGATCCTGTATGCGGCCACGCGCGAGTGGGCGCAGAAGAACGCCGCTGTCGTGACGGCCTTCCGTGAGGCGATTGCCGAGGGCTCGGCGTTCGTCGCCGCCAATCCCGACAAGACCCGCGAGCACATGGGCAAGCACATCAAGCTGCCGCCCGAAGTGCTGAAGACGGTGCTGATCTCCAAGCCCGATGCCAACCTGACCGTGGACCAGCTGAAATGGTGGGTCGACGTCATGCGGGGCCAGGACATGTTCAAGACCGGCCCCGACGCCGGCAAGCTGTTGGTGAAATGACGGCGCGGGCGGCCACCGCGCCAGCAAGCCTCGCCCCGCCGGCGGCGCGCGAGCCGCTGATCCGCTTCCGCGCCGTCGAGCTCACCCTGGCCGGCCGGCGGATCCTCGATCCCATTTCGCTCGATATCGGGCGTGGCGAATTCGTCTGCGTCGTGGGTCCGTCGGGCTGCGGCAAGACCACCCTGCTGCGCCTCATCGCCGGCCTCTACCTGCCGAGCGGTGGACAAGTGCTGTACGACGGCAAGCCGGTCTCCGGGCCGCGCCAGGATATCGCCATCGTCTTCCAGGACTATGGCAAGGCCCTGCTGCCCTGGCGCACCGCTGCCGGCAATGTCAGCCTCGCGCTGGAAGCGATCGGCATGCCGCGCGCCGAGCGTCCGGCCCGCATCGCCGCCCTGCTCGCCACGGTCGGCTTGTCGAACCATGCCGACAAGTTTCCCGGCCAGCTCTCGGGCGGCATGCAGCAGCGGCTGCAGATCGCGCGCTGCCTGGCGCAGGCGCCGTCCGTGCTGCTGATGGACGAACCGTTCGGCGCGCTCGACGCCATGACGCGCCAGGCGCTGCAGGACGAGGTGCTGGCGCTGGCCGCGAGCTCGGGCGCCACGGTGTTCTTCGTCACCCACGACCTGGAGGAGGCGATCTATCTCGGCGACCGCGTGGTGGCGCTGCGGCCCAACCCCGGCCGCGTCGCCGACATGTTCGATGTCCGCCTGTCGCGGCCGCGCGATCAGCTCACCACGCGCGAGCATCCCGACTTCCTGCGCCTGCGCCGCACCCTGTTCGACTTCATCAAGGAGTCCGAGGCGTGATGGCGATGTCATCCCGAGCGCAGCGCACCGCGCGTCGCTCGCCGAAGATCCCTCGCCCCGCTCGGGATGACGAGGAAACGACATGAGCGGATGGCGCGGCCTCGTCGTGCCGGCCGGCATCGTGATCGCCGCCGAGGTGGCGGCGCGCGCCACCGGCTTGCAGAGCGACAGCCTGGCGCGGCCCAGCGAGATCGCGACTGCCGGCGCCGCGGCGCTGATCGACGGCACCATGCTGCACGCCACAGGCCAAACCTTGATCGCCGCGTTTGCCGGGCTGGCGATCGGCACCAGCCTGGGCCTCGCCTTCGGCATCCTGCTGGGGCTGTTCCGCACCGCCAGCCGGCTGGCGGCGGTCTCGGTCGAAGCGTTCCGGCCGATCCCGTCGGTGGCGCTGATCCCGATCGTGCTGCTGATCTTCGGCTTCGGCTATCGCATGGAGATCGCCATCGTCGCGTTCGCCACCTTCTGGCCGATCCTGATCCTGACGCGCGCCGCCATTGCCGGCATCGAGCCGCGCCTGCTGGAGGTGAGCCGGGCGCTGGGCTTCGGCCTGGGCCGACGCGTCGCCAAGATCGTGCTGCCCGCCGCGCTGCCGCGCCTGTTCGTCGCCTTTCGCCTGGCCGTCGGCATCGCGCTGATCGTGGCCGTCACGGTCGAGATCACCGGCAACACCCTGGGGCTGGGCTACGCGCTGATGGATGCGCAGCAATCGCTGCGGCCGGCGCTGATGTTCGCGCTGCTGCTGTGGGTGGGCCTGGTCGGCTGGGGACTGAACGCGGCCCTGCTGTGGGCGCAGGCGCGCCTGTTCGGGCCCGCCGCCGCGGTCGAGGCCGCACCATGATCTGGCGCCGCGCACTGTGGCTGGCGGCCAGCGTCCTGGTCGGGCTCGGCATCGTGCTGCTGTGGCAGCTGGCGGCCGACGCCCGGCTGGTGTCGCCGGTGTTCCTGCCCGGACCCGACAAGGCCTGGGCGGCGCTCGAGCGCGGCTTCGCCAGCGGCGAACTGCTCGACAAAGTGCTGGGTACGGTCGGGCGCATGGTCTGGGGCTGGCTGCTGGCGTCGCTGCTGGGCATCGGGCTCGGCGCGCTGATCGGCATCTCGCCCGCGGCGCGCGCCTATCTCGGTCCCACGCTCGAGTTCCTGCGGCCGCTGCCGGCCTCGGCCATCGTGCCGGTGGCAATCGCCTTCCTCGGCCTGTCGGAAGGCATGGTGCTGGTGGTGATCGGCTTCGGCGCCCTGTGGCCGATGCTGCTGGCGACCGTGCACGGCTTTGCCGCCGTCGAGCCGCGCCTCTACGAGGTCAGCCGGGCGCTCGGCCTGTCGCGCTGGGAGGTGATCGCCAAGATCGCCCTGCCCAACGCGCTGCCCGACATCTTCGCCGGCCTGCGGCTGGGCCTGACCGTGGCGCTGATCCTAGCCGTCGTCGGCGAGATGCTGGCCAGCCGCGAGGGCCTCGGGCTGTGGATCCTGTTGTCGGCCCGCGCCTTTCGCGCGCCTGATCTGTTCGCCGGCGTCATCCTGCTGGGCCTGATCGGCCTGGTCAGCGCCGCCCTGCTGTCGAGCGTCGAACGCTACGCCTTGCGCTGGCGCACGCCCGTCCACTGAACATCATCGCTTGTCGCGTCGACTGCCGAACGTCCGATCCATGAAGCGGGCGGCGCGGCCGGACAGGCCGACCATCTGCCGCAGGAACTGCGGCGACAATCGCCGCGCCTGGGTGTCGATCGCGGCGAGGTCCTCGGCGAGGTCGAGAACGGCACCAATCCGGCGACGCACCGATGGATCGAGCTTGTCGCGCAGCGCCGCGTCACGGCAGCCGCGCAGGGTCGCCAGCGCCGGCGCGATTTCCTCCTGTCGCCGCGCCTCCAGCGCCGACATCAGCATGTCCCAGGGATCACCGCCGACCTGCCACAGCGAGGCGCCCACGGACTGAACCATGCGCCAGCGAACGAGGTAGGCGAGCGCCGCCGTCACGGCAGCGCCGTCAAGATCGAGCGCACCGGCGATGTCGCTCTCGCTGGCGGGCCGCTCGACCAGATAGAGGTAGGCATGGACACGGCAGGGGTCGGCTTCCAATCCCCACCGCGGACCGAGTTCGCCGAAGAACGTGACGAAGTCGTGCATGGCCGGCAACAGGCTCATCTCATCCACCCGCGCGGCAGCCATGGCGCGCACGGCGTGGACAGTACTGTGCCCACCGTGCCAGCCTCGCCGCGGTTTTGCGTTGGAACAGGATCTGTCATGACTGCCTCCGGTCGTCCGCCGCTCGACGGCATTCGCGTACTCGATTTCTCCCGTGTCATCGCCGGCCCCGCCTGCACCCAGTCGTTGGCAGATATGGGTGCCGAGGTGATCAAGATCGAGGACCCCGATGGTGGCGACGACGGCCGCCGCCTGGCCGGCCCCAAGGTCGGGTCGCAGACGCATTTCTTCCTGGCCTTCAATCGCGGCAAGAAGAGCGTTGCGCTCGATATCGGCACCCGGGAAGGCCAGGAGATCATCGCGCGCCTGCTGCCCGATTGCGACGTGCTGGTCGAGAACTTCCGTCCCGGCGTGATGAAGCGCTTCGGTCTCGACTACGCCTCATTGAAGGAGCGTCATCCGCGCCTGGTCTATCTCTCGGTCTCGGCCTATGGCCAGACCGGGCCGATGGCCGACCGGCCGGGCTTCGATCCGGTCCTGCAGGCCGAGTCGGGCATGATGGCGCTGACCGGCGATCCCGACGGCCCGCCGATGCGCCATGCGTTGTCGATCATCGACACGCTGACCGCGGTTCACGCCACCAGCGCGATCCTGGCCGCGCTCTATGCGCGGCGCGACACCGGCAGAGGTCAGCACATCGATCTGGCGCTGTTCGACGTCGCCATCGCGGCTCTGGGCAACGCCGGCCTCTATTATCTCAGTTCGGGCACGCAACCGCCGCGCTCGGGCAATGCACACATGACGTCGACGCCGACCAATGCCTTCCCGACCAGCAACGGGCTGCTCTACATGGCGGTGGCGAACCAGAAGCTGTTCGCCGAGATGTGCCGTTCGATCGGCCGCCCCGAATGGATTGACGACCCGCGCTTTGCCACCACGGCCAGCCGCACCCAGAACCGGCCGGCGCTGTTTGCGTTGATGAATGCCGTGCTGGCGACCGACACCAAGGAGAACTGGGCCCGGCGCCTGCGCCACCTGCCGGTCGGGCCGGTGCGCGATCTGGCCGAGGCGTTGGAGTCGGAAGAGGTCGCCGCCCGCGGCATGGTGCGCACGATGCATCACCCGGATGTCGGCGACTTCCGCGTCCTGGGGTCGGTCTACCGGTTGTCGGATACACCGGTGGGCACCGACGAACCGCCGCCGCTGCTGGGCGAGGACAGCGACCGGGTCCTGCGCGATCTCGCCGGCTGCGACGACACCGCGATCGCCGCACTGCGCGCTAAGGGCGTGGTCGGTTAGCCTCTTCATCGCGAGCGAAGCGAGCCCCTGGGAGCGCGGGCGTCCCGCCCGCATCAAGGCGAAAGCCAGGCTTTCGCCTGACATGAGCGGGCGGGACGCCCGCGCTCCCAGAAACCCCCGATAACGATGTGTGAATCCGACAGCCGCGCAGCGGGCGAAAGGGCTTTCCGTTACATCGCCAGCCAATCCAGCAACGCACGGTTGACCACATCGGGCTGCTCCATCGTCGACAGATGACCGCAATCTTCGACCACCGCCAGCCGCGCCGATGGAATCGCCGCCGCGATTTCTTCTGACAGGACCAGCGGCGTTGCGGCGTCCTGCCGGCCACACAACACCAGTGTCGGACACTGGATCGCCGCCAGTCCCGGGCGACTGTCGCTGCGCGTCATCACGGCCTGCTCCTGGCGGATATAGGTGGCGGCGCCGACACGGCGCATCATCTTCAGCGCCCGATCGATCAGGATCGCATCGCCCAGCCGCGTCATCGGCACGAAGCGCGACAGCTGCAGCCCCAGCATGATGTCGACATGCCCGGCCCGCACCAGGGCGATGCGGCCGGCGCGAATGGCGTGCTCTTCGTCGACGATGCCGCGCGCGCTGGTATCGAGCAGCGCCAGTCGCATCACCCGCTGCGGTGCCTGGCGCATGATCTCCATCGCGATCATGCCGCCCATCGACAGGCCGGCGAGCGCGAACTGCGGCGGCGCGGCGGCCAGGATCGCCGCCGCGATGGCGCTGACCGTCGGGTACCGCGTCTGCTCCATGGTGATCGCCACATCGGCGTGCGGCGCCAGCGCCGAAAGCTGATCGTGCCAGAGATCCTCGTCGCACAGCAGGCCGGGCACGAGAACGAGCTTCTGCTTTGTCATGGCAGCACCCCGTCGGGAGACATCAATGTCCCGACAGGATAGAGGCGCGCAACCCAGTTCGGAAAGAGGCGCTCAGGCCGCGACGCGTTCGGCCTGGGCCATCTGGCGCTGCAGCAGGTCACGGAACGGACCCGCGCGGCGTGCCAGATCGGACGGCGTGCCGTCCTGCACGATGCGGCCGGCGTCCATCACCACGATGCGATCGAAGTCGCGCAGGGTCGACAGCCGATGCGCAATGGCGATCACCGTGCGATCGCGCATCAGGCGCGCCAGCGCCTCGTGGATCGCCTGTTCGGATTCGCTGTCCAGCGCCGACGTCGCCTCGTCGAGCAACAGGATCGGCGCATCCTTCAGGAAGGCGCGGGCGATCGCGATGCGCTGGCGCTGGCCGCCCGACAGCTTCACGCCGCGATCGCCGGCGATGGTCGCGAAACCCTGCGGCAGCGCGGCGATGAAGCCCTTGCAGCCCGCCGCCTCGGCAGCCGCCTCGACCTCGGCCTCGGTCGCATCCGGCCGGCCGTAGCGGATATTTTCGAGGATCGAACGATGGAACAGCGAGATGTCCTGCGGCACCAGCGCGATCGCATCGCCCAGGCTCTGCTGCGCGAGTTGCCGCACGTCCTGGTCGCCGATGCGAATGCAGCCGTGCTGTACGTCATAGAAGCGCTGCATCAGGGCCAGTACCGTCGACTTGCCCGAGCCCGACCGGCCGACCAGGCCGACGCGCTGACCCGGTGCAACCTGCAGGCGGAAGTTGCGCAATACCGGGCGGCTGCCGGGGTAGCTGAAGTCGACGCCGTCGAACTCGACCCGACCGCCGCGCACCGACAGCGATGTCGCATCGGGATGCTCGCGCATCTCGTGCGGCAGCAGCAGCGTCGAGAGCGCCTCGCCCAGCCGGGCCACGTGCTGCGTGATCTCGACCAGGGCCACGGCCAGATCCCGCGACGCGTGCAGGATGGTGAAACCCAGCGCGCAGACCAGTACCACGTCGCCCGTCGTGACGGCGCCGCGTTGCCACAGGAGCAATGCCCATCCCAGAACGCCGGCCGTCAATGCCGCGGTCATCGCCGCATGCAGCAGCCGCAGCTTCTCGAGATAACGCAGGCTGCGCTGGCGCGCGTCCATCTCGTCGTGGACCGTCGTTGCAAAACGCTGACGTTCGCGCATGGTGGCACCGAAGGCACGCACGACGCCGATGTTGCCGATGATATCGACCAGTTCGCCGTCGACCAGCGCCGCCTTGCTCGCGAACGTGTGATGCAGCTTCTGGCCCCGACTGGCCAGCTTGAACATCACCAGCACGATGATACCGGCAATGACCACCAACGTTCCGGCCAGAGTGGGATCGACCGCACTCAGCAACGCGATCGAGCCCATGGTCGCGACGGCCGGCGGCATGACGTTCCAGGTGAACATGGTTTCCGTCGTGTACACGGCATTCGCGGTCGCGGTGATGCGGCTCGCCAACATGCCGGGCAGGCGATCGACAAAGTAACCGTGCGCATGCCCGGTGAGATGACGAAAGAGATCACGTCGCAAATCGCCGGTCACCGTGACAAATGCGTGGCTGGCGGCCCAACCACCCACGCGCCACGATAGATTGTCGGCGGCGATCAAGCCGGTGAGCAGCATGAACGCCGTCCACACAGGATCGTTGGCATCGGGTGTCGATGACAGCACGTCGATGAGATGCTTGATGGCGTATTGCGATGAGATGGCGCAGCCAACGGCGACAAGAACCGAGAGGATGACGATCGTATGCGATGGCGCGCGGTGGCGCACATACCGCAAGATGAACGCCAGCGGTTTGAAGGCGTAGGCCGTCAACGCATTACTTGTGCCGATGGTTCCTTCATCGCTGGTAGAAAAAACATGTGAGGCTTCGTTTCGGCCGCGATCTTGCATTTGCCTCAATCTCCTGCGTAGATCGGTTGGCGTTACCGTGTGGCGTTTCGATGTAAGCAGTGACGCGGGCCGGCGACTGAAGTTGCTACCGGTAGAGACGCATCCAGAGTCTGGCGCCAAGTCCGGCGCTCATAAGCACGATAATCAACGCACTTGTCAGTCACAACACTGAACCTTTTTTCCAGAAGGTGCTATCACATGCGCATTGCCCAGATCGCTCCGCTCACCGAAGCCATTCCGCCCAAGCTTTATGGCGGTACGGAACGAGTCGTCTCTTTTCTGACAGAAGAGCTGGTGGCGTTGGGCCACGACGTAACGCTGTTTGCCAGTGGCGATTCTGAGACCGCGGCGGAACTCGATGCCGTGTGGCCGCGCGCACTGCGGCTGGATCCCAGTGTGCGCGACCCCATGTCGCTGCATATGCTGCTGCTGGAACGCGTGCGCCAGCGCGCGCATGAATTTGATCTGCTGCATTTCCATCTCGACTATTTTCCATTCTCGCTGTTCACGCGTCAGCGCACGCCGTTCGTGACCACGCTGCATGGCCGCCTCGATCTTCCCGAGCAGCAGCCGGTGTTCAGTGCCTTCTCGTCGGTCCCGGTCATTTCGATCTCCGACGCCCAGCGACGACCACTGCCGCAGGCGGGATGGATCAAGACCGTGCAACACGGCTTACCGGAAAAACTGCTGATGCCGCAGCCCGTGAAGCCGTCATACCTGGCGTTCCTCGGACGCATCGCACCGGAGAAGTGCGTCGATCGCGCCATCCGCATCGCGCAGCTTTGCGGCTTGCCGCTCAAGATTGCGGCCAAGGTCGACAAGGCCGACACGTCGTACTTCAAGAAGGAGATCGAGCCGCTGTTGGCCCAGCCGCATGTCGACTTCATCGGCGAGATCAGCGACTCGCAGAAATCGGAATTCCTCAGCGGCGCCATCGCCTTGCTGGTGCCGATCGACTGGCCCGAGCCGTTCGGACTGGTGATGATCGAAGCGATGGCGTGCGGCGCACCGGTGATCGGCTTCAACCGCGGCTCGGTGCCGGAGATCATCGACGAAGGCGTGACCGGCTTCATCGTTGAGGATGAAGTGGGCGCCGTTGCCGCCGTGCAGCGCCTGCCCAAGCTGTCGCGCACCGCTATTCGCCGCCAGTTCGAACGGCGCTTCACCGCGCGGCGCATGGCCGAGGACTACGTGCACGTCTACACCGCGCTCGCGCGGCGCGATCATCATCACCTGCGCGTCGTCGCCACCTGAGCAAGATCGCACGCTGACGCCGGCCGACGAACCGCGGCTCCCGGTGCGCTCATGAGGCGCGCCGGGAGCCGCTTTCGTTTTCACCGGGCTTGACTTTCGTGTCAGAAGATATATCTTACGATATATGTTCTACGAAAGGATAAACCACATGCGTCATCATCGGGATTGCGGTCACGGCAGCCCGTTCGAGCGGTCCTGGACCGACAACATGCGCAGTTTCATCGGCCGTCACCGTCACGGGCGGGGCTTTCGGATGTTCGCCGAGGGCTTCGGCGAAGACGGCGGCCCCGGCGGCCGCCGCTTCGGCATGAGCCGCAAGCTGGGCGCCGGCGACCTGCAGCTGCTCATTCTGAACCTGCTGGCCGAGCAGCCGCGCCATGGCTACGAAATCATCAAGGCGCTGGAAGAACGGTCATCCGGCTTCTACAGCCCGAGTCCCGGCATGGTGTACCCGGCGCTGACCTATCTCGAAGAGCTCGGCCACGCGACAGCCGAAGCCGAGGGCACGCGCAAGCGCTACAGCATCACCGACAGCGGCCGCGCCTATCTCGAGGAGAATCGCGGTGTGGTCGACGCGCTGCTGGGCCAGCTCGCGCACATCGGCAGCCGCATGGAACGTGTGCGCCGCGCCTTCGCCGGCGAGGATGTCGAGGACGATCCGCGCGGCACGGCCTCGGAACTGCGCGGTGCCCGCCACGAACTGCGTGGCCTGCTGCGCGAGAAGCGCCACGCACCATTGGACGAGCAGCGCCGCGTCGCCGCCATCCTGCGCCGCGCCCTCGCCGAGATCAGAGGGCAGTAGCACCCCCTGGGAGCGCGGGCCTGGGCTCGGCTGCGACCCGGGACTGTCATCCCGAGCGTAGCGCGGGATCTTTCGATGCGGGCGCACCGTGCGTCACTTGCAGAAGATCCCTCGCGCCGCTCGGGATGACGGCTGTGTCTAGGACAACCTCTTGCTCATCAGCTTGCGTTCGGTGATGCCGTAACCGCGGCTGCGATAGAGCGCCTCGGCGCGCGCATTGTCGCGCGCCACCTCCAGATGCAGCGCCCGCACACCGCGTTCGGCGGCGATCCGCTCCAGCATCGCCATCGCTGCGGCGCCGAGCCCACGGCCGCGTACCGCCGGCACCAAATAGAGGTCGTCGATGAAGCCGTCGCGACCGCCATGCTCGATGCTGAAACCGAAGGTCAGCACCGCATAGCCGACACGCGCGCCGTCGGCGCACAGGAACCACGCCAGGGCCATCGGATCGCCGGCGCAGACCACGTGCACGGCCCGCGCACCGGCATCGCTCAACGCGTGGCCATCCTCGGCGTGAAACGCGCGTGCCATGGCCAGCAACGGCTCGACATCATCTTGTGTCACCGGCTGCAGCGTCAGCGTAGTGCCCGTGGTCATGACACACCGCTCAATCGATGCCAATCGGCCGCGTCACCACGCGGGTGCCGCCGGCCCACAGCGGCAGATGAGTCATCTTGACGCCGGGACCGCCGGTCACGATCACATGGATCGCCCCGGGCGCGGCCGCCACCGCGTGCGCATCGAACAGATGACGTTGCACGCGGGCGAGGTCCCAGCCGTGCTGGACGAGGAAGCGCGCGAGTTCCGGCGGCAGCAGCAGCACCTGCTCGCCGCGCGCGGGCTTGCGCGCAGCGACCGATGCGGCCACGGCCATCGCCGTGGCG
Source organism: Reyranella sp. CPCC 100927 (assembly GCF_007859315.1). Lineage (GTDB taxonomy): Bacteria > Pseudomonadota > Alphaproteobacteria > Reyranellales > Reyranellaceae > Vineibacter. Next base: position 51,211 of record NZ_VOHA01000019.1, on the reverse strand, counting down.
ACTGACCGCAGGATCGCTTCGGGCGTGTCGCCGTCACCCGCCGGCAGGATTTCCGCCGTTCCCGATACGCCGAGCACGCTCACCGCGTCGGCGCCCATGCCACGGCGTAGCGGCAGCGGCGGAAAGATCGCCTCGTCGTTCTCGGCGAAGCAGAACGTGTACTTGCCCGGCTGGCCCATGGTCGCCATGTCGCCGACCTGCGGCCGCGCACCGCCGATATTGCGCAGGACCAGCGCCAGCGCCCGACCGATGGTGGCGTTGGCGCGCACGCCTGGCCCCAGGCAATTGGTGCCGCCATTGATGCCCAGGGTCCGCGCCATCGGCCCGTGCACCAGCATCGCCACCGCCGTGGTGCCGGTTGTGGTGAGAATGCCCAGCAGGTTGAAGTCGGCTTCCAGGCAGGCCATGGCCGCGGTCAGCACCGCCGGCAGATCGCCCGGTCGCGCGCCGGCCAGCACACAGTTGTAGGCAACGGCTGCCGGCGTGAGCTCGCCGAACAGCGGCGGCATCGGACCGCGACTGCGGCCAGGCTGGTCGATGCCGGCCAGCATGGCTTCGAGCCGGCGCTGCGTCGGCATCACCAGCGGCAAACCGTCGCCGAGACCCTGCTCGTCCAGCGTCGCCTGCGCCGTCTCCCACGACGTCGACTCGTCAAACAGCAGCAGCGCGTCATCCGTCATGGCGAGCACTCGGCACAAGACCGACACGAGCGCATCTCGGCCTGGTGGAAGTCATCCCGAGCGCAGCGAGGGATCTCCGGGGTAAAGGAGTCTCCGTTCGCGGGAGATCCCTCGCTGCGCTCGGGATGACCGTCTGGTCGGACTATTCGAACGAGAGGCGCGCTAGTTGCCGCGCGCCACGCGGAAGCCTGCGTAGTTGACACGCACGCCGGCCGGGCCGGCGCGGCGGGCCGCCGTCCGCGCAAACCACGCGGCCTCGGCCCAGTTGCCGCCGCGCACGACGTGCTTGGAACAGTCGCCGCCGTCGTCCCACGAGCGGCCATCCGTCGGCGCCCCGTTGTAGCTGGCATGATGGCAGTCCGACTGTGCCTGAAGCACGTTGCCCAGCATGTCGTAGAAACCCCAGGGATTGGCCGCGAACGACCCGACGGGCGACGTGTAGACGTAGCCGTCCGAACACTGGAAATAGTTGTTGCGGTCCTTGGTGATGCGCAGGCCGTCGACGAAACTCTTGTCCGACACGTTTTCATAGCGGCAGGCGTCGGCCGCGAAATCGCCCCAGTAGCGCGCCGTTGTCGTCCCAGCGCGTGCCGCGTATTCCCATTCCGCTTCCGACGGCAGCCGGTAGTCCTTGCCGGTCGTCTTGCGCAGCCACTCGACGTAGGCACGCGCATCGTTCCACGACACACACACCACCGGGTGCTGGTCGGTCTGCGGGAATCCCGGGTTGCGCCAGTTTCTTCCCTGTGTATCGGCATAGCCACCGCCGTTGGTCACGATGATGCAGGACGCGCCGGCATCATAGCCGGTTGCCGCCACGAATGCGGCAAACTCGCCGCGCGTCACGGGATACCGGCCGAGCGCGAAGTCCCTGCCGATCGTCACCGGGTGCTGCGGCAGGCTCGCCCCACGGCTATCCGAGGGCGCCTCCACCCGGTCTTCCTCGCCCGGCGTCGTTCCCATCACGAAGCTGCCGCGCGGCACCGCCAGCATCTGGGGACAGTGATCGCAGTCGCGGAACGGCTGCTGCGTCCGCAGGCGGCTGATGCGCTCCGCGGCGCTGCGCGCATCGACGACAAAGCGTCCCGCCGGATACCGGCGGAGGTATTCTTGATAGCCGCCATCCGTGTTGGCGTTCGTGGCCTGGGCCCACGCCTCGGCCTCGATGCGCTCGACCTCGCGGCGCGCGTCAGCGGCAAAGCGGCCAGCGGGATAGCGGTCGAGGTAGGCGCGATAGCCGGCGTCGGTGTTGATACCGCGCGCTTGCGCCCAGGCATCCTCCTCGCCTTTGTTTTGTTGCTCCAGCGTGGCGATCGCCTGGCGTGCCTCCGCGGCATGACTGCCTGTCGGATACCGATTCATATAATCCTGGTAGGCAGCGGCGGTGTTGGCGGCCTTGGCCTGCGCCCACGCCTTCTCATGCAGCTCGACCCGCTCGCGTTCGGCGCGAGCGCGGTCTTGCAGCACGACATAGCCGCCGCCACCGACGGCCAGGCACAGCACCACCACAGCCGCGATGGCCGGCCACAACCACGCCCGCCGCCGCGGCGTCGCCGGCGCATGGTCCATGCGCCGCGTCGCGGGGTCTGTCGGCATCGCGGCAGGCGATGCCGCTGCGCCCGCGAACAGTGCGCGCCACTGGACGATCGACTGCGGCCGGGCATCGGCCTTCAAAGCCAGACCGGCATCGATCGCCGCCAGCAGGCCGGGTGCATAGCTGCCGCGGCCGGCCTCGACCGCCGGTACCAGCCGGTCGGTGACCATGCGATCGAGCGCCGGCGGCGGCGGCACGCCCGCGATGCAGTGATAGAGCGTGCCGGCCAGCGCGTAGATATCCGTCCACGGCCCTTGCGGTGCAGCCGACATCTGCTCGAAGGCGGCGTAGCCCGGCGTATAGACCGCGGTCATCGCCTGGGTGCGATCCTGCAAGGCCATGCGCGAGGCGCCGAAGTCGATCAGCGACGGCGCGCCCTGCGCGTCGATCAGGATATTAGCCGGCTTGATATCGCGATGGAGGAAGCCCGCCCGATGCACTTGCTCCAACCCGTCGAGCAGCGGATAGAGCAAACGCTCGATGACCGGTTGCGGCAAACGCCCGTCGCGACGCAGCCGCGCTTCCAGAGTCTCGCCCGGCACCAGGGCCATGACCATGTAGGCCGTGCCGTTGGCTTGCAGGAAGTCATAGACGTTGACGATGCCCGTCGCATGCTCCAGGTGCGCCAATGTCTTGGCCTCGGCCAGGAACCGGTCGCGGCCCCAGCGGAAATCGTCGGCCAACTGGGTCGAATGCGGCAGCACCATCGAATCGGACTGGCGCGCGGCGAAACTGGTCGGCAGGTACTCCTTGATCGCCACATCGCGGTCGAGCTCGGTGTCCCGGGCGCGATACGTGATCCCGAAGCCGCCCTGCCCCAGCACCGATACGATCTGATACTTGCCGATACGGCTGCCCGCTGGCAGCGCGATCAAGTTACCGTCGGGTGCAGCACCCTGCGAACGCTGTGCGGGCGTCGTCCATTGGACCTTGTCGACCACGGTCGCACCCTCATAACTGATCAATTGCTCACTATCTATCGGGTGACCACAGCGTGTGCAAGCGCAGCCGGGTGCGGCAAATCGCATCCGGCGCTGTCTCTGTTTGCGTGCGTGCGCGACTAGCCGCCGGCGATGCGGACGGACGGCACCGCGGTGCCGCCGAACGACGGGATCCACGCCGAATGCTTGCCGGCACCACCGGCCACCAGGATGTGAATGTCATCCGGCGTCGGCGCGATCTTGTAGTAATCGTTGACCGGCACGTGGTCCGAGCCGGCGTAGCTCTCCTGGTTTTCCTTCGAGACGCGCGAGACATGCACGCGGGCCCGCTCGAACAGGCGGTTCTGCATGCCCTCGATTGTCCAGCCGTCGCGATGCAGCGTTTCGGCATGCTCGGGTCCCAACACCAGGACGTACGGCCCCTTGCCGTAGATGGTGTTGGCACCGGACTGCGCGATCGTGTTCTCGATCGTGGTCATGATGCCTTCGCCCGAGGTGCTGCCGTGGTCGTTGATGTTGTGCGGCGCTTCGCCCGCCATCGCCGTCACCACGCTGTCGCCGGCGGCGAAGCCGCGCCGCACGTGATACGGCGTCCACGGGCTCTCCTCCTCGTTCTCGCCGAAGCAATAGGCGTATTTCGCTGGCGATCCGTGGGTGGCGCGATCCATCAGGCCGGGCTTGGCGCCGCCGACATTGAGCAGGATCAGCTGCAGCGCCCGCCCGATCGTGGCGTTGGCGCGCCATCCCTGGCCGAAGCAGTTACTGCCGCAGTTGATGTCGAGCGTCTGGCGGATCGGGCCGCTGACCAACAGCATCGGCGCGCAGGGATGCGTCGTGGCCAACGTGCCGTGCAGGTTGTAGTTGGGTGTCAGCACCGCGCGCAGCGCTGCCAGCACGACCGGAAAATAGTCCGGCTTGCAGCCGGCCATCACGGCGTTGGCCGCCAGGCTGCCCAGCGTCGGCACCACTTGGCGGGGCGATACGGGCGCGAACGGTTCGTTGTCGCCACGACAGACGGCAACGAACTTGTCGACCGCGGCCTGGGTCGGGATCGCCAGCGGCATGCCGTCGCCCCAGCCGTGCTCGAGCGCCAGCTCGTTCCATGCCTCGGCGTCGACATCGGGAATGTCGATCAGCTCGGTCTCCGGCGTGTCCTTCATGATGGGTCCTGTGTCTCTTCCCCAGCTCTGATGGGGAGGTGCCCCGATACGACGTTTCGACGTTTGGCGTCGAAACGTCGGTGGGAGACGACGTGGTCTGGGTAACTGAGACTCCGTCGGGTTCCTTTCACCCCTTCGGGCTCCTGCCCCACTGGATGGGGAGGTTATGTACCGATGGCCGCGATCAACCCGTTCGACGCCGTTGCGATCCGCTCGGCAAGTTCCTCGGCATTGAGACCGCCGATCGGGTGCTTCACAATAATCAGTTTCGGCTCGATCTTGCGGGCCTTGGCCTGCGCCAGGACCAGCGGCCGGAACGTCTCGGTGGCGATCACATAGGCCGCCACGCCACGCTTTTGCAGTTCAACGAAGTCGTGGAAACTCCACGATGAGCAGGAGCCTCAATCGGCTATCGCCAGCAGCGCACCCCTGTAGTTGGCGGCGACCTGCTCGATCAGTTCGGCCGGTGCGCCCTGGCTGGCGCTGTTCTTGTGCACGAACGTGATGTTGTCGACCGGGCGCAGATCGGCCAGCCGGGCGCGGATGCCTTCGAGCAGCTCGCGCGCATTGGGCTTGGAGTTGGAGAACAACGCGATCGGATCGGCACGCCAGTCGACCGGCTTGACGGCGACTGTCTCGCCGCCGCTCGCCGATACGCCGAAAGTCGGATTGACGATGCGCATGCGCACCTCCCTAGCTGGTCTTCAGTTCCGCCACCGCGGCATGCCCGGCACGCTCGCCATCGGCGATCGCGCTGGCGATCCGCTGCGGCGCCCGGGCCCGCACGTCGCCCGCAGCGAACAGCGTGCGGCCCGGCAGCCGCAAGTCTTCATCCGCCATGATGTGGCCCATGCCGTCGAGGTCAAGCGACCCACGTGCAAAGCTGACCGCCGGAATCCGCTGCGTGTAGACAAAGACGGCCCGCGCCGGCAGGACGTCGCGGCCACTGTCGCGCGCGATCGTGACGGATTGCAGCCCGTCCTCGCCGTCGAGCGCCACGATGCGGCCCTCGACCATGTCGATGTTGCCCAGCGCCGTCGCGGTCGCCACCCGCTCGTGCGCGCCGAACACGGGGCCGCCGGAATGCACCATCGTCACCCGCGCGGCAACCTGCGCCAGCTCGATCGCCTCCTGCATCGCCCAATGGTCGGTGCCGGCGACGATCACATCCTGCCCGGCGTAGAGCGGCCCGTCGCAGGCGGCGCAGAACGACAGACCGCGTCCCTCGAAGCCCGCCTCACCGTCGATACCCAGCGCGCCTTGCGTCAGTCCGGTGGCGATGATCACGCCGCGGGCGCGATGCTCGCCATCGTCCGTCGCGACCACCCAGCCCTCGCCGTCACGCCGCAACGCGCCAACCTCGGCGACGGCCAACTCGGCGCCGGCCTCCAGCATGGTGTCCGACAGGCTCGCAACCAGGTCTGGACCGGTGGTGCCCGCCGGCAGGTCCGGCGTGTCATGAAGTGGCCCGAAATTGATCAGCTGGCCGCCGGGGCCGAGCCGATCGATGCACATGCACGCCAGCCCCGCGCGCGCCACGACAGACGCTGCACTGAGGCCGGCCGGACCGGCGCCGATCACGATGACATCCCACATGCGGCTCATGCCATCGACTATGCGACAGGTCGCGCGCTCGCGCCATACCGGCCGGCCCGGACATCGGGCGGCCGTGCGCTCGTGTGAGTCGCGACTGTCATCCCGAGCGTAGCGAGGGATCTTCCAGACGTGGCGCACCGTGCGTCTGCATCAAAAGATCCCTCTCCTGAGCCTGTCGAAGGGGCGCCCGGGATGACAGTTATTCCTGACGCTAGACTAGCGGCTCTTGATGGTTTCGAGGATCGGCAGCAGATGGCGCACGAAGGCGTCGGGGTTTTCCGACATCGGGAAATGGCCGACGCCTGGCATCGCCGCCCACGTCGAGCCGGCGATCGCCGCATGCGCGGCCTGGCCATGCTCGATCGAGCCGCTCCAGTCGTATTCGCCGTTGAGGATGTGCACGGCGGTTCGGCCGGTGTCGATGTTCGCCGCTTCGGCACGCAGGTCGTAGTCGGCCAGATAGTAATGCAGGTCTCCGAGGAACGCCGGTGGCCATCCGGCGGCGTAGACGTGGCTGGTTTCCTTGCGGTAGGCCTCGGGCGATGTCGGACTCATCAATGAGTCCATCATGCGCGCCTTGTACTCGTTGCTGACCTGGGGATGCCACAGCGCGCTCAGCGCTTCCAGGTCGGCATCGACCTTCAGCGCACCCTCCACCGAGATCACCGCACGGAACACCTCGGCATGATGCCGCGCCAGGTCCAGCGCCAGAAGACCACCGACCGAGCACCCCATGAACACCGGACGATCGAGCTTGAGCACCGATGCAAGCGTCACCGGGATCGTACGCAAGAACGCGGCCGTCAGGCGGTACTCGCTGGCCCACCATTGGGGGCCGACGGGCGGCAGCGACTTGCCATGGAACGGCAGGTCATAGGCGATCAGCCGGAAATGGTCGGTAATCTCGGGCCGCTCGAACAGGTGGCGCCACTGCGCGCCATGACAGCCGGCCGTGTGCTGCAGCAGGAGCGGGATGCCCGCCCCCGCCTCCTCGAAATAGACACGGTAGTCCGCGCCGCCAAGCTGCAGGTGCACGTAGCGCCCGACCGGACTGTCGAAACGTCCCGCCGCGACCGGCGGCGGCACTGCTCCCGACGACCTTGGCGGCCGCAGGAGTTCGATGGCGCGCATCACGGCCGGATAGTACTGCGCATAGACGACCGGATCGCCTTCCAGCGCCATCTGGCCTGCCATGACCAGCGGCGCGATGTCATTGACGAAGCGCAGTGGCGTGGCCGCAAGCAGGGCGTCCCATGCTTCTTGAGGCGCTGCGAGATCGATGACGCCAGCCCCCTGCCGGCCGGGATCACCGGCACGCGGCGCGCCGTTGGCGAGCGTCACGCCCAGGAGTGTCTCGCCCAGGCGCAGCCGCATGCCGCCGTTCCAGAAACGGGCAGCGAGACGAAATTCCCCGTCGGCGGCGCACAGCGCGGCAAGGTTCTCCGATGTTCGGGCCGGATATGCAGACATGGAACACCTCCCTCATCGCCCACCATGCCCGCAGGCTATGGCAGTGGCCGCACGGTCCGTAACACGTCCCCTGCGCCTCAACGAGGACCGCGCCGAATCCATCACATCCATGATCGCTATCCGCTGAACACGTCCACCAGCACTGGCGATGGCATGTGTCGAGCGGGCCTTGTACGGTGCCGCATGCTCGGCGTTCTGCTCGCGTTGGCCGCCGCTGCCATCTATGGCGCCGGCGACTTCGTCGGTGGACTGGCGGCACGGCGCGCTTCTGTTCTTTTCATCGTGGGCGTCGGCCAGATCGCGGGCCTCGTCACGTTGGTGGTGCTGGCCGCGCTGCTGCCGGCGTCCGGCGTACTGCGGCCCGATCTGATCTGGGGCGCGGCCAGCGGCATATCGACGGCGATCGGCATCACCCTGCTCTACCAGGCACTGGCCACGGGACGCATGAGCGTGGTGGCGCCGGTCACGGCGCTGTCGGCGTTGTCGCTGCCGGTCCTGTTCGCCTACGGCAGCGGCGACTGGCCGGGCTGGCTGCCGACGGCAGGCATCGCCCTGGCTGCCCTGGCCGTGGCGCTGATCAGCCGCGAGGCGGATCGCACCGGCATGGCCGCCGGCTCGGCCCGCCGGGCACTGGGCCTGTCGATCGCCGCCGGCCTCGGCATCGGCGTCTTCTACGTCACGATGAAGCAGACCGGCGACGGATCGGGGTTGTGGCCGCTGGTCGCCGCGCGCATCACCTCGGCGGCGATCTTCACCGGCGTGGCGCTGGCCATGGTGCGGCGCTGGCGGCAGGCCCCGATGCCGGCAGCGGCGTTGTGGGGATGGGCTGTTCTGTCGGGCGCCTTCGACAGCGCCGCCAACGCGCTTTACTTGCTGTCCAGCCGCGCGGCGCCGCTGGCCATCGTCGCAACCCTGACCTCGCTCTACCCCGCCAGCACCGTCCTGCTGGCGCGCCTGCTGCTGCACGAGCGCCTGCGGCCGGTGCAAGTCGTCGGTCTCGCGGTCGCCGTGGTCGCGGTCGTGATGATCGTCTACGGTCGGTAGTTTTTCGGACCGCGAGCGTCCACGCCCGCACGCGCCCGTCGCGAAGCGGAGAGCGAAAGATCGTCGGCGCTGGCGCGCCCCTGCGCGCGTGGACGCCCGTGGTCCAAACCAAACTACTCCGCCGCGGCGCGGGCTGGCGTCGTCTTCAGCACGGCAGCAGCGGCGTCGGCGACCACGGTCCCCTCGAAGAACCGCGGATTCTGCGTGCCCCACAAACGCACGGCGTTGGCGAAGGTGAAGTCGCGGAAATCGTCTGACGTGATCAGATCGTCCTCGACCAGTTCGTAGGCATGGGGCACGGGGCTCAACATATCGGGTACGTCGAAATGCCCGATATCCGAGCTGAAGATCGCATTGATGCGCGCTCCGAACGGGTTGGCGCGCCCGAACGCCGTCACGTTCATGCGGTCATCGGCTTCGCAGCCGAAGTAGTACGGCGTGGCGTAGAGATCGATCCAGTCCGCCTTGCGCGTGATGTCGCACGCCGCGTAGTCGTCCAGCACGGCGACGCCGCCCGTCAGTTCGTCCTCCTCGCGGCTGGGCCAGCCATCGCGCCGCGCCAGTTCGGCGGCGATGTCGTCATAGCCGTACTGGTCCACGAGGCTCTTGAGCAGCGCGCGATCGAGCTTCTTGGGATCCATGTAGGCGATGCCCTCGCGACCGCGCCGCTCCCAATGCTCGATCAGGTCGGCGAACAACTGACAGCCCCAGCCGACGCCGCCTTCGAGGAACGCGAAGCGCAAGTCGGGGAAACGCCGCGTCACGCCGCCGAGGAACAGCGCCTTGGCCAGGGCGTGCCCCGCTTCAGCGAAGTGGCCGATATGATTGAACGTGAAGTTGCTGGGCGAATTGCGCAGGCCAAAGCCGCGGCCGCCGACATGGAAGGTGGGCGCAATGCCCAGCTCGCGGCATTTCTGCCAGACCGGGTCGTAGTTGTGGTCGCTGTCGAGCGCCAGCATCTCGTAGGTCACGGTGAAGCGCCCCAGCGCCGGATCGAGACCGTCGGCCGCGGCCAGCGGGCGGGCAAAACCGCCGCCGAACATGCCGACCTTGGCGCCGAGTTGCCGGGTGACATAGTCGAGTTCGGCGATCGCCTCGTCGGGCGAATGCATGGGGATGATCGCCGCCGGCGTCAGCCGGTCGCCCAATTTGGCGAAGTACTCGGCCGTCACGATGTTGAAGCCGCGCACCACGGCACGGCGCGTTTCGTCGTCGGCAATGCGCGGGATGCCCAGCCCGGCCGTTGGGTAGATGATGCCGAAATCGATGCCGATCTCGTCGAGCCGATCGTACAGCAGGCGCGGCATCATCGCCGTGGCGCGGTCACGGGTGTTGGTGGACTGGCGGGTCCAATAGCCTTCCATCGCCAACCCGCGCCGCTTGCGCTCGGCAACCGACACGCTGAGCGCATCGGATATCCGCCGCTGGGTTGCCAGGAACCCGTCCGCCGCCTTGTCGCCGGCGGCCTTGCGCATGCGCTCGGCGAAGACCGGCGTGTATTCGACCCAATGGCCGTCGGCATCGATGATGGGGTGCTTGAGACCGGCGCGAATCTCGCTCGCACTGCGACGAGGGCTCATGCTCGCCTCCATGGTCACGTGAAATTGCAGCGCAGTACAGAGAGGCAACGCAAACTGGCAACGGACCGTATCGCCGCTGGTCCGCGCCGACAACGCCACGGGCGATGCCGATCGTGCAGGGCCGCTGCGCGTTACACGCCGGCACCTGTAGCCGCGTCAGGCCGGCGTCGATATGCTGTGTTCAATGGTCAGGGCAGTCGACATGAGGACCGCTTGACGTGGATCCGGGAGTTCATCGCGGCACTGACGCGGGTCGATACGACCGCCGCGGGTGGCGCCCGGCGTGAACGGGACCTGCGGCTTGATTTCTTCCGCGGCCTGGCCCTGTGGTTCATCTTCCTCGACCACATTCCCGATAATGTCGTGAGCTGGCTGACCGTGCGGAACTACGGCTTCAGCGATGCCACCGAAATCTTTGTCTTCATCTCCGGCTACACCGCCGTGATCGCCTATGCCGGCATCATGCGCCAGGGCGGTTGGCTGCGCGCCACGGCCCGCGTGCTGGGCCGGGTGTGGCAGCTCTATGTGGCGCACATGATGCTGTTCGTCGTGCTGGCGGCGTCGGTCGCGTGGACGGCGGTCAGCCATAGCAAGGGTGATACATTTCTGGAGCACATGAATCTGACCGGCCTGGGTCAAATGCCCTACGAGACCCTGGTCCAGGCAGCCCTGCTCAAGTTCCGTCCGATCAATCTCGACGTCCTGCCGCTCTACATCGTGCTGCTGTTGAGTTTTCCGGTGATGCTCCCCCTGGTCATGCGCCGCCCCGGGCTCGCGTTGGGAATTTCACTCGCTGTGTACGTCGTTGCGCGCCGCATGGAGTGGAATCTGCCTGCCCATCCCGAGGGCAATACCTGGTTCTTCAATCCACTGGCCTGGCAATTGGTCTTCTATACAGGCGCAGCACTGGCCAGCACCGGGGACATCATCCAGCGCCTGCGCCCGGCGCACCTTGTGCTGGATGGCCTGGCGATCGCCTATTTGCTTGCGGCCGGGTTCGTCACGCTGGGCTGGCACATACCCGTGCTCGAAGCCTGGCTGCCGGATGCGATCGGACGGGTGATCTACCCGATCGACAAGACCAGCTTCGACCCGCTGCGGTTGATGCATTTCCTGGCGGTCGCCTACCTGGTCGCCCGCATCACGCCACCGGGCGCGGCCTTCCTGCGGCAATGGTACGCCGAGCCCCTGCGGCGGTGTGGCGAACACTCCCTGGCTATTTTTTGCCTCGGGACTTTCCTGTCCTTCGTTGGCTACGTCGTGGTCAGCACCTATGCAGAGACTGTATCACGGCCGATGCTGCTTGACGTCGCGGTCAGCGTCGCGGGACTCGCCATCATGGTGGGAGCAGGGTATTTTGCACATTGGTACAAGAGTCCCGATAAGCGTTCAGACACCAACCGCCGCTTGCCCCCCGCCCCGGCGTCCGTTGACGCCGCGCCTGAGACCGACGTGTCCGATCCTCGCCCGCTTCAGCCCGCCAAACCCGACGTCATCGATCTGGCCGCCAGTGCCGCGCGGCGCAGTGGTGCCCTGCTGGGCGCCGCGCTGGCGTCCCTGCTGTTGATCGCCGCGCCCGAGCCGGCGATGGCCGGCCCGGAAAAATGTCCGGTCGCACCCGAGAACCTGAACCTCGGCACGTCGTTGCCGCGGGTGAAGGCCGCCGTCCGCGAGCGCAAGAAAGTGGTGATCGTGGCGTTGGGCTCGTCGTCGACCCAGGGCCACGGCACCACGGCCGACGTCAACACGTATCCCCGCCAGATGGAGATCACGCTGGCGCGGCAGTTCCAGGACGTGCGCCTGAAGTTCAACATGTTCAACAAGGGGATCGGCGGCCAGGACGTCACCGAGATGCTGGAGCGGCTGGAACGCGACGTGATCGCGCGCGACCCCGACCTGGTGATCTGGCAGGCCGGCACCAACGCCGCCCTGCGTGGCATGCCGCTGGATGTCTTCAGGCTGAAGCTGTCGACGGGTGTCGAGCGGGTGAAAAAAACCGGTGCCGATGTCGTGCTGATGACGCCGCAATACGTGCCGGCCGTCATCGCGCTGACCAATGAGGATGACTACATCGGCGCCATGGAAACCATCGCGCGCGAGCAAAAGGCCGGCGTCTTCAAACGCTTTCAGATCATGCGTGACTGGGTGACCGGCGAACACATGCCCTACGCCCAGTTCATGGTGACGGACGGCCTGCACCTCAACGATTTCGGCAACCGCTGCATGGGCAAACTGCTGGCGAAGGCTGTCGGCATGACCATCCACGAGTGATTCCGCTCACTCTACTTGGAGTGCGTCATGTTGACGCATGACTGTGTCAATAGGGTTCTGAGGGCATTTCTGAGCCCGCGCTCTATTTGGTCCCGGAAACGGTGAAACTTCCCTCCGTTCCAGCATGTTTTAGCGGATCTTCTTAAACTGGCCGTGTACGCACACCGTATACGATCGGCGTTTTTGGAGATCTAGCGGTAGGACCCGTGCCCCGGAAGACAGAGCCGTGCCCCACCAGGGTTTCGAGAATAGAATCAGTAGTATACGAACGACCGGACGATTGCGCAGCACACAAACGAACCACAAAATCTAGTATGCTTGTGATTTTTTGACTCTTTTGCAGTCTTAACGTAGGAGTTTATTTGCATTCAGAAACAACGGGTAAGGAGACTCTGTGGGGATGGAGTCTCGGCTCCCTTCTGAAGGCAATCGGTGCGTGCCGGGTCGGCACGCGAAGGTCCGGGGATCTGGTCGGAAAGGGTAATGCGTTCGGTTTCGCTGCGGCAAGGTGACGAGCACCTTCTGCCGTTCCGGGGGATTTGCACAAGTACGCCTCAGCTTGCCATGCCGGAGCGTCGGTTTTCGACCGACGCCGGGATCACCGATCGGTCATGTCGGCGCATGCCGCAGCACCAGATCGTCGTCTCGACAGGCGGACGTTTGTGCGCCCACGAACAGTCGAAATCGCATGGCAAACCCTTTGCTTGGAGGTGACGTGCGTGCAATCCCTGTTCAGTTTCCGACAACGGTTGGCCGGATTCCCGGCGCTTCCATAGCGGGCTGAGAACACTCCATGGCACGGGTCCTGTCGGTCTCGGGGCGACGCGTTGCTGCACTCAGCGAAGGCTGGGAACTGGCAGTGACGGCGCCCGGTGACGTGCAGGAACCGGCGGGGTTATCGGACGCGCCGCACCGCTGGTCGGCCGCCGTCGTACCGGGCACGGCCGCGCAAGCCCTGCGCGACGCCGGCCTGTGGACCCTCGACGCGCCAACGGCATTGCACGATCGCGACGTGTGGTATCGCACGCGTTTCCGCGCCGATGGGACGCAAACGCTCCGGTTCCAGGGGCTGGCGACTCTCGCCGAGGTCTGGCTCAACGGCGCGCTGGTGCTGCGTTCGGACAACATGTTCCACGATCACGACGTGGCTGCCGCGCTGCGTGGCGAGAACGAGCTTTGTATTGCCTTCCGGGCCCTGCATCCGGCGCTCGCCCGCAAGAAGGGCCGCGCCCGCTGGCGTCCGCGCATGATCGAGCCGGCGACGCTGCGCTTCGCCCGCACCACCCTGCTGGGACACATGCCTGGCTGGTGTCCGCCCGTGCATGCCGTCGGCCCCTGGCGGCCGATTGAAATCGTGGAACAGACCGGGCCGTTGCGCGTGCGCCGGGCTGACCTGCACACGCATGTGGACGACACCACCGGCGTGCTGGCCCTGACACTGTCCATCGACTGGACCGGCCGCGGTCAGCCGGAAGCCATCGTGCAGGTCGGCGACGTCCGCGCACCTCTGGTCTGGCAGGATATGCAGACGCTGCGCGGCGACCTGCGCATCGCCGACGTCGCGCTGTGGTGGCCTCATACGCATGGAACGCCGGCACTCCATGCCGTGCGCGCCTCGGTCGGCGACGTCACTATCGATCTGGGCCGCGTCGGATTCCGCACCCTGGCCGTCGACCACGGTCCCGACGACCAGGGCTTTGCCCTGATGGTCAACGGTGTGCGGGTCTTCTGCCGCGGCGCCTGCTGGAGCAGCGCCGATCTGGTGTCGTTGGCCGGCAGCCGCGCCGCCTGTGCGCCGTGGCTGCAGCGCATGCGCGATGCGGGCATGAACATGGTGCGCGTCGGCGGTACCATGGTGTACGAGAGCGACGATTTCTTCGCGCTGTGCGACGAACTGGGCCTGCTGGTGTGGCAGGATTTCATGTTCGCCAACCTCGACTATCCGGCCAACGATCCGGTCTTTGTCGACAGCGTCACGCGCGAGGCAAACCAACTGCTGGATCGCACGCAGGCCAATGCATCCCTGGCCGTGCTGTGCGGCGGCAGCGAGGTGGCGCAGCAGGCGGCCATGCTGGGCCTGCCGCGTGCCGCCTGGAGCGGTCCGCTGTTCGACGAGATCCTGCCGACGGCGGTGCGCACGGTACGGCCGGATGTGCCCTATATCGCCAATTCGCCGGTTGGCGGCGCGCTGCCCTTCGCGGCCAACAGCAACGTCTCGCATTACTATGGCGTCGGCGCCTACCTGCGGCCGCTCGACGATGCGCGGCGCGCCGACGTGCGCTTCGCCAGCGAGTGTCTGGCGTTCGCCAACGTGCCCGAGTCGGCGACAGTGGCGCGCGTGCTCGATGGCGGCGAAGCGGCGCCGCATCATCCCAAGTGGAAGGCGCGCGTGCCGCGCGATGCCGGCGCATCGTGGGATTTCGAGGATGTGCGCGACCATTATCTGCGCCTGCTCTACGGTGTCGATCCGCTGGCGCTGCGCTATGGCGATGCCGACCGCTATCTGCGCCTGTCGCGCGCCGTGACGGGCGAGGTGATGGAAGAGGTCTATGCCGAATGGCGGCGCGGCCGCTCGACATGCGCCGGCGGCCTGGTGTGGATGTACCAGGATCTGTGGCCGGGGGCCGGTTGGGGTGTCGTCGATGCGCTGGGGGCGCCCAAGGCGGCCTGGCATGCGCTCAGGCGCGCGTTCCGGCCGGTGCAGGTGAGCGTCACGGATGAAGGCGTGAACGGGCTGGCCATCCACGTACTGAACGAGACCGCCGACACCGTTGCCGCTACGCTGTCCATGACCTGCCTGCGCGACGGTGCCGTGCCGGTGCTGCGCGCCGAACGTGCGCTCACGCTGCCGCCGCGATCGGCACAGGAGATCGCGGCCGCCACGCTGTCGGACACCTTCTTCGACATCACCTACGCCTATCGCTTCGGGCCGCCGCCGCACGATGTGACGATCGCGGCGTTGACCGATGGCGCCGGCGTACGCCTGGCCGATGCGTTCCACTTCCCGCAGGGCCGCGGCACGGCGCGCAGCGCACTGGACCTGTCGGCCACGCTCGAGGAAAGTGACGGCGGCTGGGCTTTGCGGCTGCGCAGCGCGCGCTGTGCCCAGTCGGTGCATATTGAAGATGACGGGTTTCGCGGCGACGACGAGTGGTTCCACCTTGCCCCGGGGATCGAGCGGGTGGTGCAGCTGATCGCGCGCGAGGCGTCGTCGGGTGCCGTTCCCGACGGCGAGGTGCATGCGTTGAACGGCCTGTCTCCCGTGCGTTTCAGGAGATCGTCATGACGCCTGTGGTGTTTGGCGGTTGCTTCGGCTGGCTTCATCCCGCGGCGGGGAACCGCGGGGTGGTGCTGTGTGCGCCGCATGGTTACGAAGAAACCTCCGTGCATCGCGCATGGGGTGCCCTGGCTGACCGGCTGGCCGCGGCCGGATTGCCGACCTTGCGCTTCGACTACCACGGTACCGGCGATTCCGTGGGCAGCGACGAGGACCCGCAACGCCTGCGGGCCTGGCTCGACAGCATCCGTGACGCCGTGCACTGGATGCGCCAGCAGGTCGGCGTCACCGAGGTGGCCCTTGTCGGGCTGCGCCTGGGCGGCGCGCTGGCGGCCCTGGCGGCCAAGGAACTCGGCGATGTCGACATGCTGGCCATGCTGGTGCCGACCATTTCAGGGCGTGCCTACACGCGCGAGATGAAGGCGCTGGCCGCCTTCTCGCCGATGCCCGACAACGCGCCGCCGCCGCCCTCGCCGGACGACATCGAAGCCGGCGGCTTCGTGCTGAGTGCCGAGACGGTCGAGGCGCTGAAGGGTGTCGACCTGCGCCAGATCGATCGCCTGCCGGCGCCGCGCGTGCTCTTCATGCCGGCCAACGACGGACCGCCCGAGCGGACGCTGGCCCAGGCCTTGCGCAACCTGGGGGCCGAGGTCGAGGTCGTCCCGTTCGACGGTTTCGAGGAGTTCATCTGCGAGGTGTATCTCGGCCAGCGCACGCCGGAAGCATCGTTTGCGACGCTGACGGCCTGGCTGACGGCCGATGCGCCGGCGGCGCTGACAGCGAACGAGCCGCGACAGACCGCGCGCCTGGAATTGCCGCAGGCGTCCGAGACACCGATCTTCTTCGGTGACGAAGCCCGCCTCTTCGGCATCTGCTGCGAGCCGCGGCCGGAGAACGCCGACCGCACGGCGCCGGCGGTGATCTTCATCAACACCGGCCATCATCGCCGGATCGGTGCCAACCGCATGGCGGTCAGCATGGGCCGGCGGCTCGCGGCTCGCGGCATCACCTCGATGCGCATCGATATCGCCGGACTGGGCGACAGCCAGGCATGGCAAGGCCGGCCGGAAAACAAGCTGTACGACAAGGCAGCCTGCGCCGACGTCCGCGCCGCCATGGACTGCCTCGAGGCCCAGGGCCATCGCGAATGCGTGCTGATCGGGCTGTGCTCGGGCGCCTATGTGTCGTTCTACACCGCCCTGCAGGACACCCGCGTCATCGGCCAGGTGATGATCAACCTGCAACGCTTCATCTGGCGGGACGGCGACAGCCTCGCGGTGACCACGCGCGTGAGTTCGACCCGGATGCGTGATCTGGGCCGTGAGTTCCGCGGCGGGATCCGCAAGGTCGAGGCGCTGCGCCGCCTTCTCAAGGGTAGCCGCAAGGAGTGGACGACCGTCCGAGCCCTTCTGCGCCGCACCGTTGACCTGACCCGGTCGGAGATCGGCAAGGCGACACATGCGCTGTTCGGCGTTGAGGGCGAAGTGGCACGCGGCTTCCGGCTGATGTCGCAGCTCGGCACCGACAGCCTGCTGGTCTACTGCGTCGACGATCCCGGCCTGGTCGAACTGGAGATGCACAATCTGCGGATCGAGGGCCGGCGCCTTGCCGGCCAGAAGCGGGTCGGCGTCGAAATGATCGATGGCGCCGACCACACCCTGACGCGGCGATGGGCCCGCGATCGCCTGGTCGAGATCATCGAGGCGTACATGGTCACGCGGCGGCGGCCGGTGCTGCAGCCCGATCAGGACACGGCATCGAACCCGAGCTGGAAGCCGGCCCAGGCGGCGTGACGTTGCCTCCCCCACTGCGTGGGGGAGGAATTACTCAGAGGAACCCGCGCAGTTCGGTCAGGAAGCCGTCGAGGCGGTCGTGGTGCACCCAGTGACCGGCGCCCTCGAACGAGACCACCTTGGCATTGGCAAAATGCCGGATGCGGCCGTCGTCCTGCGGGTTCGACGCCCAGCTTTCCTTACCGTAGATCAGCAGGCTCGGGCACGTGATGCGTGACCACAGATGCTCGACATCCTCGTTGGTCATGTCATAGGGCGCCCACGCCCGCACGTAGTTGTCGAACTTCCAGCTGTAGGTGCCGTCCTCGTTCTGGTTCACGCCATGCTGGGTGAGGTGACGCGCCTGCTCAGGCGACAGGTGCTTGTTCTCCTCCTGCATGCGCTTGAAGGCATCCTCGATCGAGGCGTAACGCCGCGGCAGGCGGCCCGACAGGCCGCGCTGCTCGTCGATCCAGGTGCGCATGCGCTCGTCGATGGTCCGTTTGCCGCGCTCGGCCAGCATCTTGGGTGACGGGCCCAGGCCCTCGATCGCCACCAGCTTGCGCACCTGCTCGGGGTAGATGCCGGCATAGCGCAGGGTGATGTTGCCGCCCAGCGAATGTGCCACGATGGTGACCGGCGCCAGGGCCTGCTGGTGGATCAGTTGGGCCAGGTCGTAGACGTAGCCCGCCATCGAATAGTTGCCGTCGGGCGACCATTGGCTGTCGCCGTGCCCGCGCAGATCCGGCGCGATGACGTGCCAGTCCTTGCGCAGCGCCGCCGCCACCCAGTCCCAGTTGCGGCAATGGTCGCGCCCGCCATGCACCAGCAGCAGCGGCGGCGCCCCCGGGTTGCCCCAGTCGACATAATGCAGGCGCAGGCGCTGCGAGAAATAGATGCGGGAGGTTGGCCCGACGGGATCGATGGTCGCTGTCATTGCCTGCGGCTCACAAAAGTCACGGATGCCGCCGGCGGCGGCAGCCCTTCCATATCAGGATTCTGCGGACCTGCCATACACCCCCCTGCTTGTCGGCCGGGATCGCCGGCATGCTATGGTCTCGGCGGCAATGGAAGGACGCCTGGATGGATACGCGTGTGCGCATGGATAGCGGCCTGGAGGACCAGTTCCAGAACCTGCATGAGTTCGTGACGGCCGCCCGCGGCAAGCTGCCGCCGCGCATCTGGGACTACCTGGTGGGCGCCGCCGAGACCGAAACCACCATGAAGCGCAACCGCCAGAGCCTCGATTCCATCGCCTTCCGCCCGCGCGTGCTGCGTGACGTTTCGACCTACGATGCCAGCAGCCGGCTGTTCGACAAGCCCTTGCGCCTGCCCATCATGCTGGCCCCGATCGGATCGCTCGAATCCTTCGACCCCGGTGCCGGCGTGACCGTGGCCAAGGCGGCCGAGCGCTTCGGCGCGGCGATGCTGCTGAGCTCGGTGACCACGCTGGAGATCGAGTCGGTGGGCAAGGCCGCCGGCGGCTGCAAGGTCTTCCAGCTCTACGTGCGCGGCGACGACGCCTGGATCGACGAGCGGGTGAAGCGTGCCGTCGATTCCGGCTACGACGCCTTCTGCATCACGGTCGATACCGCCGTCTACAGCCGCCGCGAGCGCGACATCGCCCGGCGCTTCGTGAAGCCGTGGCGCGAGAACCTGAGCGGCACGAACTACCAGGCGGCGCTCAGCTGGAAGAACATCGCGCACTTCAAGAAGACGCACCGCATCCCGCTGATGCTCAAGGGCATCGCCACCGCCGAGGATGCCGAGATCGCCTGCCAGCACGGCGTCGACGTGATCTACGTGTCCAACCACGGTGGCCGCCAGCTCGACCATGGCCGCGGCATCATGGAGGTGCTGCCCGAGGTGCTGGCCACCGTCAATGGCCGCGCCAGCGTCGTGGTCGACGGCGGCTTCAGCCGCGGCAGCGACGTGGTGAAGGCGATCGCCATGGGCGCCGATGCCGTCGGCATCGGCCGCCTGTTCTGCTACGGCCTGGCGGCGGCGGGCGAGGCCGGCATCGTGCGCGTGCTGGAGCTGCTGGAAAACGAGATCCGCAGCTGCCTGGGCCTGCTCGGCGTCACGCGCCTGGCCGATGTCGACACGTCCTATCTGCATGCGGCGACGCCGGTTGTGGCGCCGCACGTCCACAGCGCCTTCCCGCTGCTGGGCGAGGGCTATTGATGAATGCCCTCTCCGCCCGCAAAGCGGGGGGAGAGGGAGGGGCCCACGCGCAGCGTGGGAGGGTGAGGTGGGTGCTGGAACCAGACGCGATCGCCGACGAACGATCACGCTGTTCGAACACCCACCTCACCCTCCCATCGCTGACGCGATGGGCCCCTCCCTCTCCCCCCACTGCGTGGGCGGAGAGGGTTTAAAAACGGAGGAACGCCGTGCCTGACGCCAGGACTTCGAACACCATCACCGGCCGCAGCGCCTTCCTGGCGTTGATGAAGGACGAAGGCGTCACGCGCATGTTCGGCAATCCCGGTACCACCGAGCTGCCGATCATGCACGCGCTCACCGAGCAGCGCGACATCGGCTATGTGCTGGGCCTGCAGGAGGCCGTGGTGATCGCCATGGCCGACGGCTTCGCGCGCGCCTCGGGCGAGCTGGTGTCGTGCAACGTCCATGTCGCGCCCGGCCTGGGCAACGCCATCGGCGCCATCTACACCGCGCAAGTGTCGGGCACGCCGATGATCGTCACCGCCGGCCAGCAGGAACAGGGCCACGGGCTGACCGAGCCCCTGCTCTATGCGCCGCTGGTGCCCATCGCGCAGCCGGTCGTGAAATGGGCCACCGAGGTCAACCGTATCGAGGACCTGCCGCGCATCCTGCGGCGCGCCGCCAAGGTGGCGCTGACGGCACCCACCGGCCCGGTGTTCATCTCGCTGCCCGGCGACATCCTCAACAACGAGGCGGCGCTCGACCTCGGCGAGGTGACGCACGTCGACACCCGGACGCGGCCATCGGACGCCGCGCTCGAAGCCTGCGCCAAGCGGATCCTGGCGGCCAAGCGCCCGCTGATCATGGCCGGCACCGAGATCGTCACCGCCGATGCGCTGCCCGAGGCGGCGCGGCTGGCCGAGATCCTGGGCGCACCGGTGCTGCAGCAGTCGGTGCAGACCGGCGCCCACTTCCTGTCCGAGCACCCCGCCTTCCTCGGCGCATTGAACCGCGACCAGGCGCAAGTGCGCCGCGTGCTCGAACCCTACGACCTGGTGATCTGCGTCGGCGCCGAGCTGCTGCAGATGTCGGTCTACAGCGCGATCGAGCCGCTGCCGCCGGACACCAAGGTGATCCAGATCGGCCTGCGCGACTGGGAGATGGGCAAGAACTTCGCGGCCGAGATCGCGCTGCGCGCCGACGTGAAGGAAACGCTGGCGGCGCTGAACCCGCTGCTCGAGCGCCTGGGTGGTGCCGCGCGCGCGGCCGCCGCCAAGGCCTCGCTCGCCGCGCTCGCCGATCGCAACTGGTCGGCACAACGCGCCCAGAAGGCCAGCGCGGCGCGCCAGCGCCAGGGCGCCCAACCGATCGACCCCGACTGGCTGATGCTGCGGCTGAGCGAGAGCCTGCCCGCCGACGCCATCGTGGTCGACGAGGGCCTGACCTCGTCGCGCAGCCTGCTGGCCTTCTGGCCGTTCCGCGACCGCTACAGCTACTTCGGCAACGTCAGCGGCGGCATCGGCTGGGGCATCGCCGCCTCGGTCGGCGTGCAGATGGCGCATCCGCAGCGGCGCGTCGCCGCCGTGATCGGCGACGGCAGCGCCATGTACTGCGTGCAGGCGCTGTGGAGCGCGGCGCACTACAAGCTGCCGCTGATCTTCGTGATCGCCAACAACGGCGGCTACCGCATCCTCAAGCAGCGGCTCAAGGCGTTCCACGGCAACGATACGCCCATCGGCATGGATTTCCGCGATCCGCCCATCGATGTCGCGGGCCTCGCACGCGCCTACGGCGTGACGGCGCACAAAGTCGAGACAGCCGACCAGTTCGATGCGGCGCTGAAGGCGGCGCTTGCCACCACATCGGGCCCGGTGCTGCTCGACGTCGTCGTCCACGGCGCGACATAGCGGAGAACTATGGCGCGCTACCTGGTCACTGGCGGTGCGGGATTTATCGGCAGCAATGTCGTTGCGGCGCTGGCGGCGCGCGGCGATGCGGTGACCGCCGTCGACCTGGCGCGGACGCCGATGCTGGCTGTCGCCCAGGCGCGCCTGCCGCAGATCGCGTTCCGCCAGGGCGATCTCACCGAGTGGCCGCAGATCGCCGCGGCGCTGCAGGAGACCCGGCCCGACGCGGTCGTGCATTGCGGCGCCGTCGTCGGCATCGTGAACGCGCTCGCCAACCCGGTCGGCACTTTCCGCGTCAATGTCGAGGGCACGCTGAACCTGCTGGAATCGATGCGCCTGTTCGGCGTGCGCCGGCTGGTCAACCTCAGCAGCGAGGAGGTCTACGGCCCCTTCGCCGTGCCGATCATCGACGAGATGCACCGCTGCGAGCCGGTGGGGCCCTACGGCATCTCCAAGCTCGCCGCCGAATGGCTGGCGCGCGACATCGCCGCCGCCCGCGGGCTGGAGTGCATCCACGTGCGCACCTGCTGGGTCTACGGGCCCGGCCTGTCCCGTCCGCGCGTGCCCAAGACCCTGATCGATGCCGCCGTGAGCGGCCGGCCGCTGCACATCCCGCGCGGCGGCGATTTCCGCGTCGATCACGTCTACATCGACGACTGCGTGCAGGGCATCGTCAAGGTGCTCGACAAGCCGCAGCACGGCGTCGACGTCTATCACATCGCCACCGGCCAGGCGCCGTCGCTGGCCGAGATCGTCGCCATCGTGAAGGACCTTGTGCCCGCCGCCCAGCTCTCGATCGGACCCGGCAACTACAGTTGGGCCGACGGCATCGATGTGGTGCGCAAGGGGGCGCTCGACATCACGCGCGCCCGCGCCGAACTGGGCTACGCCCCACGCTACGACATCCGCGCCGGGCTCGCCGCCTGCGTCGCCTGGGAGCGCGGGCACCGGCCGTGGGAGGCTACGCCTTCTCCGCCTCCGTGATGACCGCCATCTTCTCGACGGTCTCGACGATCTCCATCACGTAGGGCTTGCCGACCGGCAGGTCGACGATCGCGCCGGGAAACAGGTCGATCACGTCATCACCCACCGTGATGCGGCCCTTGCCCTTGTAGACCACGAAGGTCTCGGACCACGGCATGCCGCCATCGCGGCGATAGGTGCCCGGCTCGCCGCGCCAGGCGGCGATGCGATGGGGCCGATCGCCGCGGTCGCCCTTCAGGCGATAGGCGAACGCGCGCGGCTGCTGCTCGCCGATCCCGGGGATGGCATTCCAGTCGGCCGCGGCGGGGGTCAGGTTCTGTATCATGGCGGGTCTCCTCGGCGCGGAGCCTACAGCCGCCGAGGAGAAAATAGAACGCCGTTCTTTTTACCTCTTGTCGTCCTGAGCGCAGCGAAGGACCTTGCGGTGGGTCGTTCGAAAACTGTCGGCACGGGCGATCATCACTGCCGACAGCGGCTATGCCAACACCGCAGGATCCTTCGCTGCGCTCAGGATGACAGCGGCGGCGTGAGCCGGTCTACCCGCCCAACGTCGCCGGGCCGGGCTTGAGCTCGCCGCGCTCGACCTTCTTGACCACGTCGGTGAGCGTGCGGTGCGACGGCGCCGGCACGCCGATATACTGGCCGCGCTCGGCGACATAGCCGTTCATGAACTCGATCTCGGTGCGGCGGCCCTTGATGATGTCCTGCGCCATCGATGGGCGCTGGATGTCGGCGCGCGGGTTCACGTTGGAGCCGGGCGCCATCAGCTTCTCGATCTCGTCGAGCGCCGCCTTGTCGCCCTCGGCCGCCAGCGCCAGCCGCTCGGGATCGAACTTGCTGATCTTCTCGATCTGATAGCCCAAGGCCTGGCCCACGCGCACCGCCTCGCCGCCGAGCTTGATGGAGAAGCGGCGGATCGCATCGTTGCGATCGCAATCACCGCTGC
Organism: Reyranella sp. CPCC 100927; assembly: GCF_007859315.1. Lineage (GTDB taxonomy): Bacteria > Pseudomonadota > Alphaproteobacteria > Reyranellales > Reyranellaceae > Vineibacter. The sequence continues at coordinate 27,823 of NZ_VOHA01000019.1, read as the reverse complement.
TGAGCCCGGTGGCGGCCGATACGCCGTTGCGCATGCCGTTCTGGCACAGCTTGGACCAGCGCTCGCCCCACAGGTTGGTCGTCGTCTTGGCGCTATCGATCAGCGCGAACATCTCGCGCAGCTCCTCGATGCGTTTGGTGATGCGGCCATGCACCTCGCCGACGCGGAATACCGTATGCTTGTCGCCGCCCTTGGCGATGGTGCGGCGGATGCGGGCCGCCTCGTGCATGTCGACCGAGATCAGCGAGGCGATGGTACCGACCGTCTTGCCCCAGCCCACGACGGAGGCAATGCGCTCCTCGTTGAGGCAGTTCTGCAGCGATACGACATAGCCGTCCGGCGCCAGGTAGGGGCGGATCATCATGGTCGCCCATTCCGTGTCGTAGGACTTCACCGCCACGAAGGCGATGTCGATCGGCTTCTGCTTGCTGAGGTCCTGCACCTCGGTCAGGTGCATGGTGCGCGCCTTGGTGACGGTGAAGCGCTCCTCGGGCGTGACGCCGTCGAGCTCAAGGCCGCTTTTGCGGATGGTCTCGATATTCTCCGGCCACATGTCGATCAGCGTGACGTCCATCCCGTGATGGGCCAGGTAGCCGCCGACATAGCCGCCCAGCGCGCCCGCGCCCACCACCGCTATCCGTTTCCGCATGGCTTCCCTCCGACTCCGCTATTCCTGATCGCGTGAACTTCAGCCAAACATAGACGGAAGCGATGGCGCGAGATACGCGGAGACGGCAGATGAGCTACGACAGGATCGAGGTGCGGCCGCTGGCGGGGTCGCTGGGCGCCGAGATCAGGGGCGTCGACGTGCGGCGCATGGACAACCAGACCTGGTCCGAGGTGCATCAGGCGTTCCTGGAGTTCCGGGTGATCGCCATCCGTGACCAGCAACTGCAGCCCGACGACATCATGAGCGTCAGCCGCCGGTTCGGCGAGCCCAACTTCTATCCCTTCGTCACCGGGATGGAGGGCTACCCCTACATCTTCGAGATCGTGAAGGAGCCGCAGGAGACGCGCAATTTCGGCGGCGGCTGGCACTCCGACACCACCTACCTGGCGCAGCCGCCGCTCGCCACCGTGCTCTACGCGCTGGAGACGCCGGCCAAGGGCGGCGACACGCTCTACTGCAACACGGCGGCGGCCTACGACGCGCTCTCCGACACCATGAAGGACATGCTGGGCCGCCTGAAGGGCGTCAACAGCGCCGGCCTGAAGCACTCCGGCGGCCGCGCGTCACATCACAAGGTGATCGGCGGCATGAAGATCCAGGGCACCGAGCAGGCCGACACCTACGAGGCCATCCATCCCATCGTGCGCACCTGCCCCGACACCGGCCGCAAGGCGCTCTATGTCAGCCGCGCCCACACCATCCGCTTCGACGGCATGACCGAGGACGAGAGCCGGCCATTGATCGAGTGGCTGCAGCAGCACCAGATCCGCCCCGAGTTCACCTGCCGCGTGCAGTGGGAGCCCGGCACCTTGACGGTATGGGACAACCGCTGCACCCAGCACAGCGCCATCAATGACTACAACGGCCAGCGCCGCCGCATGCAGCGCATCACCGTAGGCCCGCAGATCCCGGCCTGATTTTTTTGGACCGCGCGCGTCCACGCGCGCATCTGTCCTGAGCGTCAGCGGCGAAAGCAAACGCTTTTGCCGCTGATGCGCGCGTGGACGCGCGCGGTCCCAAAAAAGACTAAGGCGCCACCCGCGTCTCCGCTTTGGCGCGGGCGACGTAGGCCGCGGCGTCCTCCTCCAGCAGCAGGCGGTCGCGTACCAAAGCGGTCACCACCTTGCGCACGGCCGCTTCATAGGCGGCGTGGTCGGCATAGCGTTCGGCGATCGCCGGTCGCGGATCGCCGCGCTTGTCGCGCTCGGCCTTGGTCGCCGCGAATGCGATGAAGCTGCCGTCGCGATCGGCCAGCGCGCCCTCGGGATAGGGCGCCTTGTAGAAATTCCAGCCGGTGTAGGTGCCCAGCGGCGCGGCGATATCGGGCAGCCGGATGCCGCCCAGCTCGTTGCCGTCGGCATCGACCTGGGGCACCAACACGCCATAGGCCTCGCCGGCGGGTTGCGGATCGACCCAGTCGCCCGGCGGCGTCACGGCGTTGGCGGTGCGCGCCACCACGACGCCGGGCAGCGGCGGAAAACCCAGCGCCGCCGGCGGCACCAGGGTGCCGCCGGCGATGGTGGGCACGCGGCTGGGCGGCGGCAGCCGTCCGCGCACCACCCACGCATCGAGTGCCACCAGCAGCGCGCGCAGCGCCGGCATCGGGTTGTGCGGGTTGCGCGGATGGACAGCCGGCCCCGGATCGCTGGTCATGCCGGCGCGGCCGCCGTGCTGGGTGCCGGCGACCAGGTAGACGCGCACGCCCGAGGGCAGCATCACGTCGCGTTCCCCGCGCGGATCGGTGTGCAGCAGCGAGGCACCCTTCTGCCAGTACTCGGTCGAGGTGTTGGTCTCGATCAGCAGCGGATCGAACCCGTCGTTGCGCAGCAGCGCACCCGTGGTCTGGGTGATCGGATCGGTGAGCGGTGCCGAGGCAAACGGGAAGGCGTTCTCGGGATAGTCGTGATCCTCGTGCTGCGTGTTGGTGCGCGCCGGCTGCGCGAAGGGCTGGTTCAGGAACACGCGCCCGACGCCGGCGATGTGCGCCAGCACGCCGTCGAACACGCGCCGGCCGCGCTCGTCCCTGTTGAAGCCTTGCGCGATGTGGTCGCGCAGGTAGCGGCCGGACTGCGAGATGCCGATGGCGAGTGCGTGCGTCATCGCGCGGCCGGTGATGGCGCGCGCCGCCGGATCGTGGCGCAACCAGCTCACCACGTCGCGCGTGGCGGCGAAGCCCAGCCCCAGCACCTTGGCACCGGTCGCCCGGTAGCGCAGCTCGTAGAGTGAGCCCGGCTCGGGCTTTGTCCCTTCGGGCAGCAGCCGGATGGTGCGCGCATCGACGAAAGCCCAGCCACCGGCGGGCACGGCGCGGCGCGCCTCTGCCTGGTGCCGGCGCACGGTGAGCTGCGCCTGCGCGGCGTCTGTGCTGGCCGCCGCATACGAGAGGCGGAACGTGTCGACCGGCGCCCCGCGCGTGCCCGACACCAGCTCGTCGCGGATCATCGCCGCGATTGGCTTGCCGTCCTCGCCGGCCACCGGCACGGTCATCGCCAGCCCGCCATTGGCGCGCGGTGCATCGGCATCCCAGCCCGACCACACCAGGGTGAAGCCCAGGCGCAGCGGCAGCGCGTTGCCGAGCTCGGCGCGGGTATCGGGGTTGTTGTTGCCGGCCGGCGCGTCCATCAACGTGCCGAACAGCATCTTGCGGCCGCGGTTGTTGACCTCGTAGAGGATGCGGCCGTTGCCCTTGGCCGCATCGGCCGGGCGCAGGATCACGATATCGGTCCGGTACTCGACCATGCCGCGCGCGTTGCGCGGCGCCTTGTCGATGTTGGCGATGCCGCGGTTGGCCGGATCGATGGGGTCGACCTCGCCGCGGGCAACGCCGATCATCCGCACATAGCCGCCGACAGCACCGAACGCCGCGCCGCCCGCCAGCGGTTCCGTGCGCTCGATCTCGATCGACGTGATCACGGCCGCCGCCGGCATCGAGAGGAGGAGGCTGCCCACGACGCCGGCCGCCGCAAGAACACGCACCATAACCCCTCCTCTTCCTGCACCACGCTTATACCTCCCGACGTCGAAAAGACAGATTTCACCACAGAGACACAGAGAAACACAGAGACCACAGAGGAAACGTTTGCGCGCCACAGGCGCGCGATTTCTTCTTCTCTGTGTTCCTCTGTGTCTCTGTGCCTCTGTGGTGAATCTTCTTCTCTTTCCTCTTCAAACGAACGTCAGGTCCGGATCGGCACCCAGGATATAGGCGCCGACGGTCTCGAAGTGCGACAGGCGGCCCTGCAGCTGCTGCGTCACGGTGTGCACGTCGCGGAAGCGGCGCTCCATCGGGTGGCCGGCGAAGATCGCCGAGGCGCCGGCGGCATTGTAGACGACGTCGACCGCATCGCGGGCCTGGTGGATGGCGTGCGTGGAGGCCATGCGCACGGTGATGCGCTGGTCGAGCGTGAACGTGCCACCCGGCGCCGACACCGCTTTCCAGATCTCCTCGTAGACGTGCAGCAGGTAGAGCCGCGCGGCGCGCACCCGCACCTCGGCCTGCGCCATGTTGGATTGTACCACGGCGTTGTCGCGGATCGGGCTCTTCATGCCGCGCGGCACCTTGTTGCGCGCCATGTCGATGAAGGCGTCGAGCGCGGTGCGCGCGATGCCCAGCGCCACGCCTGAAAACGCCAGTTCGTACATCGCCATCGCCGACAGCCGGTAGAGCGGCCCCGGCTCGCGGCACTCGCGCTGGAAGTCGCGGATCACCGCGTGGTCGTGGCGCACGAAGTGATCGTCGAGGCTGAAGGCGTCGCTGGCGGTGCCGCGCAGGCCGATCACGTCCCAGATGTCGGTCCACGTCACCGCGTCGGCCGGCACCAGCATGGTGCGCTCGGCCGGCTGCCCGTCGGCATCCAGGCGGCGCGTGCCGTCGGCCTCGAAGATCGGGCAGTGCGCGCCGAGCCACGTCGCATGCCGGCAGCCGCTGGCGAAGCTCCAGGTGCCGGTGACGCGATAACCGCCGTCGACGGCGACGGCCTTCACCTTCGGGCCCGGCCCCCAGGCCAACACCGCCTGCGGATCGCTGCCGAAGATCTTCCACGCCACCGGCGGGTCGAGATAGGCCGCGTGCATGGCGCAGCCCGCCGCCTGGCCCAGGCACCAGGCGACGCTGGCATCGGCCTTGGCGATGGTCTCGATGACGCGGAAGAACGTCAGCGGGTCGATCTCGGCCCCCTTCTGCGACTGCGGCAGCAGCAGGCGGAACATGCCGGCGGCATGCAGGTCGGCCACGAGGTCGGGCGGCAGGCGCCGCGTGCGCTCGATGTCGTCGGCCAGCGCCTCAATCTTGGGCGCCAGTGCCTCGGCCCGCGCCACATAGTCGGCCGCCGCCCGCTCCAGGCTGTCGAGTGTCACCGCGCCCTCCTACTCTCCCTCCCCCAACACAGTTGGGGGAGGTGGCCGCAGGCCGGAGGGGGACCCGACGTGGTCTCGGTTACGAAGACCACGTTGCCTCCCCTCCGCCCCTTCGGGGCACCTCCCCACTACGTGGGGAGGAATCATCACCCAGCGACCGGTCGATCTCCTCGATCGAGCGGCCCTTGGTCTCGATGCCGAGGAAAAGATACACCGCGCCCGCCATTGCGAACCAGCTGCCGAGATAGATGAACGCCGGCACGATGTTGGCCACCGGCGCGCCCGGCTTCAAGACGTCCGAGGCGCCGATGATCAGCGCCAGGCCCAGCGGGCCGATGATCTTGCCCAGGCCGCCGAAGCCGTAGGCCGAGCCCATGCCCGAGGTGCGCAGGTGCGCCGGCCACACCTCGGCCGCGTAGGGGCCGACGACCGCGAAGCCGCCGTCGGCGAAGAACGTGGCGGCGATCAGCAGCAGCCAGTACACCGAGATGCCGGCCAGGAACGCGTCGTGGAAGATGCCGGCCAGGATCAGGAGCGCGCAGGCACCGAAGCCCAGCAGGCCGCCCGACACCCGCCGTCCGAGGCGCTCGGAGAAATACGAAAAGCCGATGCGGCCCAGCATGCCGCCCACGGTCATGACGAACACCATCTTCGCCGCCTCGGCCGGCGGGATCTTGAGCAGCGCCACGAACAGGGTCGGCGCCCACAGGGTGACGCCGTAGACGCCGGTCTGCGCCCCGAGATTGCCCAGCCACGACACCACCAGGCTGCGCGGGTGCTTGAAGAGCTCGAGCCACACGGTGGGCCGCACATCGACATCGCGCGCCGTCGGCAGCGGCAGGCTCTGGGGATCGACCTGCAGCGCCCAGGCAAGCGACGTGCGGGCCTCGTCATGGCGGCCCATGCGCGCCAGCCAGCGCGGCGACTCCGGCACCCAGATGCGCACCAGCAGGGTGAGGAACGCCGGCAGCACGCCGATGGCGAACAGCCCCTGCCAGCCGATCATCGGCGTCAGGTAGCCCGCCATCAGCGCGCCGATGCCGACCCCGATGGGGATGAACACGGTCACCAGCCCGCTCACCAGGCCGCGCTTGGACGACGGCACGAACTCCTGCACCAGCGGCAGGTCGACGCAATAGAGACCGCCGACGCCGAAGCCGACGAAGAAGCGCATGATGGTGAGGTAGATCCAGCCGTTCTCCGGCGTAAAGTACAAGAGCCCGGTGGCCAGCGAGAAGTTCAGCACCGTGGCGATGAACACCTTGCGCCGCCCGATGCGGTCGGCCATCCAGCCCCAGACCATGGCGCCGATCATGGCGCCGACGCCCGACGACAGCAGGATCACCGCCGACATGCCGTAGGTGAGCTGCCACGGCCCGATGATGAAGGCCAGCACGAAGCCGATCAGGAAGTAGTCGAAGAATTCCAGCGCACTGCCGACGATGGCGGCGAACACGATCTTCTTCTGGTTGGCGGTCAGCGCCGTCTGCCGGTCCAGCACCTCGAACATGGGGCCGCTCCGTTTCCTCCGGCCGGCCCGCCGCGATCGATCGTCATGACGTGCGTGCGTTCACCTGCCGAAGCGAAACCGTAGGCGCGTCCGCCCCGTCGAAGAACAGCCCGGGCGCAACACAGCCATGCGCGTTGCTGTCGTGGTGAGAGAGAAGAAAGATTTACCACAGAGGCACAGAGAACACAGAGGAGACACAGAGAGTGATCCTCGCGCGCGCCGAAGGCGCGCCATTCCTCTCATCTCTATGCCTTCTCTGTGTCCTCTGTGCCTCTGTGGTGAACTCTTCGTTGCGCACATGTCCGTCGGTGTGATTGACGCACCCCACACCGCCGGGACCTTCACGCGGTGATCAGCCCACCCAGGAACGTCGTCACCGCGGCGTTGAAGGCGGTCGGCTTGTGCAGGTTGGCGGCGTGGCCGGCGCCGTCGATCGTGGCTTTCATCGTGCGCGGAATTTTCTTCGCCATGTAGTCTGTCGCGGCGAGGAAGTTCTTGTCCTCCGAGCCCACCAGCACCAGGGTCGGTACCTTGATCCCCTCGAGCGAGCGGATCACGCGGTCGTCGGCCTGCGCCAGCATGCCGCGCGCCGCGCCCGCCAGGCCGTCGGCCGAGCGATGCTGGCCCAGCCGCACCTCGTCGCTGGTGCCCAGCGCATCGAGCCCGCGCGCCTCGAGGTCGTCGGCCCGCTTGCGCGCGGTGGCGTTCCACTGCGCCCGCGCCTCGTCGCTCTTGAAGCCCGGCCCGGTGTCGAACAGCATCAGCGCCCGCGTCATGTCGGGATGCGTGGCGTTGAAGGCGAGCGACATGTAGCCGCCCAGCGACAGGCCGCCGATGATCGCCGCCTTCTCGCCGCACGCCTTCAGCAGCGCCGCCATGTCGGCCACGGTCAGCGCCTCGGAATAGGCCTTGGGGTCGCGGGGATAGTCCGACTCGCCGTGCCCGCGCATGTCCCACACGATGACCTTGTAATCATCCTTCAGCGCCGCGATCTGCCCGTCCCACATGCGGCACGTGGCGCTGTAGCCGTGGCTCAGCAGGATCGCCGGCCCGGCGCCATGAACCTCGTAGTGGATCTGCACGCCATCACGGTCGAGCTTGGGCATGGATGGTTTCCTTTGTTGTCCTTGGAAACGATAGACGACCTGCACCACCACCGTCACGCCGCGCCTTCCGCATGGCAGCACGGCACAGGTGCGCAGCGCGCACGTCATGACATAAGCTCCCTCCCCCAACGCGGTTGGGGAGGAGGACGTCGTATGAACTGGACCGACCGTCGCCGGCGCTTTCGTGCTGTCCTTGCCGGCGATCGCTGCGTGCATCCCGGCTCGGTGTTCGATCCGCTGTCGGCGCGCATCGCCGAGGATATCGGCTTCGAGGTCGGCATGTTCGCGGGCTCGACGGCGTCGCTGACCGTGCTGGGCGCGCCCGACCTGATCGTGATCACCCTGTCGGAGTTCGCGGCCCAGGCCCTGCGCATCAACCGCGCCGGCAACCTGCCGCTGCTGGTCGATGCCGACCACGGCTACGGCAACGCGCTCAACGTCAAGCGCACGGTCGAGGAACTGGAGACCGCGGGCGTCGCCGCGCTCACCATCGAGGACACCGTGCTGCCGCAGCCCCATGGCGCGGCCAAACCGGCGCTGGTCTCGATCGACGAGGGCATCGGCAAGATGAAGGCGGCGCTATCAGGCCGCCAGGATCCCGGCCTGGTGGTGGTCGGCCGCACCAGCGCGCTCGCCATCACCTCGGTCGACGACACCATCGCGCGCGCCCGTGCCTACGAGGCCGCCGGTGTCGATGCGATGTTCCTGGTCGGCGCCAGGAGCCGAGCCCAGATCGAGGCCGTGGCGGGCGCGATCGGGATCCCGCTGATCCTGGGCGGCGCCGCCGGCGACCTCACCGACCGCGACTGGCTCGCCGCCCACAAGGTGCGCATCAGCCTGCAGGGCCACCAGCCGATCATGGCCGCGGTACAGGCCGTGCACGATACGCTCAAGGCCCTGCGCGACGGCACGCCGCCCGGCAAGCTCGCCAACATCGCCTCGGCAGACCTGATGAAGCGCGTCACCCGCGACGCCGACTATGCGCGGTGGACAAAAGAATTCCTCGGCGTGGGTTAAGGTCGTGGAAGAAGAAAAGGAAGAGAAGATTCACCACAGAGGCACAGAGAACACAGAGGAACACAGAGAACAGTCGTTACGAACAACCAGCGTGCGCCATCGCCCTACTAGAGAGAAGCACGTGGGACAGTTCGATAACCGCGCGACGGTCGCGGAGACGAAAAAGAGACACAGAGAACAGTCGTTGCGCACGCCCGACGTGCGCCATCGCCCTACTCTGTGTTCCTCTGTGTCCTCTGTGCCTCTGTGGTGAATCTTCCTCTTCTTCTTATTTCTCTAGGGAGAGACGCATATGGGATTGCTCGACAACCGCGTCGCCATCGTCACCGGCGGTGCCTCCGGCATCGGTGCCGCCTGCGCCGAGACCCTGGCGCGCGAGGGCGCCAGGGTGGTGGCCACCGACATCGACGAGGCCGGCGGCCGCGACCTGGTCGCGCGCATCAAGGCGGCCGGCGGCGAGGCCGTCTTCCTGCACCAGGACGTCACCGACGAGGCGCGCTGGCCCGAGATCATTGCCGAGACCGAGCAGCGCTACGGCCGGCTCGACATCATGGTGGCCAACGCCGGCATCGGCGTCTCGGCCCAGACCATCGTCGACATGCCCATGGCCGACTGGCGGCGGCAGACCGCCATCAACATCGACGGCGTCTTCCTGTCGGTGAAGCACTGCATCCCGGCGATGCGGCGGGGCCAGCGCGGCGGCTCGATCATCATGATCTCCTCGCTGGCCGGCCTGCGCGGCTCGCCGACCCTGGCCGGTTACTCCGCCACCAAGGGCGCCGTGCGTTTGTTCGCCAAGTCGATCGCCATGGAATGCGCCGGCGCCGGCGACGGCATCCGCGTGAACTCGGTGCACCCCGGCATCATCGTGACGCCGATCTGGGGCAAGATCCCGGCCAATGCCATGGGCGGCGGCCGCAACGCGCCCATCGACCCGCACGAGCTCGCCCGGGTCGGCGCGCCGCTGGGCCGCGCCGGCACGGCGCAGGACATCGCCAACGGCGTGCTGTTCCTGGCCTCGGACCTGTCCAGCTACATGACCGGCGCCGAGCTGGTGATCGACGGCGGCATCAACGCCGGCACTGCCGCCCGGCGGACCTAGCGCCGGGCGTACCAGCCGCCACACACGCCAAGCACTGTCATCCCGAGCGCAGCGAGATCCTGGGAGCGCGGGCAGCCTGCCCTAAGCCTGCCGAAGGATCTCGCCCGCTCTTGTCTTTGGCTGCACGCACCGGCGAATGAAATGCGGGCCGGAGGCCCGCGCTCCCAGGCCTTAACAAAGATGTGATCACCCGCCCCGCGGCGCATGGCTTATGCGCGGCGCCCGCGCCTGCGCCCTGCTACCACCATCGTGGTGCGCCACCGCGCGCACGGCATCCTTCACCTGTACGAAGCAGCGGCGGCGATCGCGTGAAAAAGCGTGTGCATATCGCGATGCGGCGCGAAAAATCCCGGCGCTCACACGGTGCGCAGTGCGCTCCACACCAAGTGCTTCACAATCAAAGAAACCCTTATCGAATCGATCAGAAGAGAAAATTGGGAGGCCCGCGCACCTTTCGGCAATGTGCCGCGCCACGGCGATCCCGCGCGCCACCACGCAGCGACGGGACGTCGGGCAGAAGACGCCGAGGCAGGAGGGTTGTCGTGAGTCGCGGGGCGAGGGTCATGTTGCTGTTGTCGCTGGGCGTGAACATCGGCGTCGGTGCCGCGTGGGCGCAGCGCTGGGTCATGCGCGATTCACCGGGCGAGGGCCAGCGCGTCGACCTGCCGGTGGCCGCCGACGCCGTCGCCGACGATCCGCGCACCATCGACATGCCGGCCTGGCGCCAGGCCTTCGACCGCGACGACCAGGTCATGGGCGCCCTGGTCCTGCTGAGCGGCACCCTGCTCTTCCAGATGCTGTGCACCGGCACGCGCGGCCGCGACGGCGCCGGCGACGCCTGCATCACGTCGCCGGCGCGGCGGGTGATCCCATGAGCGTGAGCCGCGTATCGTTCGGCCTGCCGACGGGCGGCGACATGCCGGCGGCGGCCAACACCGACCAGCCGCCGGCGCTCGCGGTGGCCGACCAGCTGCCGCAGCACCTGCCGGCGCTGCGCCGCTATGCGCGCATGCTGACCGGCGACGCCACGGCGGCCGACGACCTGTTGCAGGACTGCGCCGAGCGGGCGCTGTCGCGCGCCCGCCTGTGGCGGCCGTCGGGCAACCTGCGCGCCTGGCTGTTCACCATCATGCACAACCTGCACGCCAACCACCGCCGCCGCGCCGCGTCGCGGCCGCCGGAGGCGCCGATCGACGAGGTGCCCGAGCCGGCCTGGCCGGCGCCGCAGTTCGACACCCTGGCCGCCAACCAGACGCTGGCCGCCGTCGGCCGCCTGTCGCCGGTGCAGCGCGAGGTGCTGCTGCTGGTCGCCGTCGACGGCATGGCCTACAGCGAGGTCGCCGCGGTGCTGAACATCCCCGTCGGCACGGTGATGTCGCGCCTCTCGCGCGCGCGGGACCAGCTGCGCCGGGTGTCCGATCCCTCCCCCACGTAGTGGGGGAGGTGCCCGAAGGGCGGAGGGGGACCTGACGTGGTTTCAGCGACAGAGACGCCGCCGCCCTCATCCCGAGCCCGTCGCAGGACGGTGCGCCTCCCCACCGTATGAGGAGGCAACAGGAAAACAATGGAGCCCACCATGCCCCGCATCCCGCATCTCCTGTCGGCGCTCATCATCGCGCTCGCCGCCGTGTGTGCCGTCCTCCCGGCCCACGCCCAGTCCTGGCAGGAGTACAAGCCCGCCGGCGCCGGCTACCGCATCGAGCTGCCCGGCACGCCCGACGTGAAGAGCCGCGAGCAGCCGACGCCGGCCGGCAACGCCACCGTCACCATGGCGCGCGTCGCCCAGGGCAAGAGCGGCTACCTCACCAGCCACGCCGTCTACCAGGCGGGCGCGCTGCCGTCCGATCCGCAGCTGGCGCTCGACAACGCCCGCGACGGCGTGCTCAAGAACGGCAAGCTGGTGAGCGAGAAGCGCCTCACCATCGGCGACACGCCGGCCCGCCGCCTGGTGCTGGAGAGCAGCGGCCAGGTCGTCCACCTGCTGATCGCGGTGAAGGGCAACATGATGTACCAGGCGCTCTACCACCAGCCCCAGGGCGGCGACCTCCCCCCCGACGTCGAGCGCTTCATGTCCTCGTTCAAGCTCGTGAAGAGCTAACCTCTTCCCTCCCCCACGCAGTGGGGGAGGTGCCCGAAGGGCGGAGGGGGACCCCACGCGGTCCCTCTCACCAGAACCCCGACGCCCCCCGCATTGTCATCCAGAGCGAAGCGAAGGATCCGTCAAACCGTCGACCCGCACGGGATCCCCAAAGGGCGCCCCGCGCGCCACGACTGCCACCCGTGCGAACCGGCGGCCAGACGGATCCTTCGCTACGCCCAGGACAATCGGCACCGCACCATCGGAGTCTCCCTGATGCTCCGCCGCCCCCTCACCCGCGCCCTGATGATCGCCCTCGCCGCGCTGACCTGGCCGCTGGCCGCCGCCGCCCAGCAGTGGCACGAATACAAGCCCGACGCCGCCGGCTACCGCATCGACATGCCCGGCACGCCCGCGGCGCGCTCGCAGGAGACCAAGACCGCGGCCGGCACGGCGAGCTACCACAGCGCCACCGTCGTGGTGGAGCAGCGCAGCTTCATGGCCAGCCACGTCGTCTATCCCGCCGGCGCCGCGCCCACCGACCCGCAGAAGGAGTTCGACCGCCTGCGCGAGGGCCAGCGCCGCAGCGGCCTGGTGGTGCGCACCGGCGAGCCCGAGCTCGGCATGGTGCGCGACGAAAAGCGCTTCACGCTGGACGGCGCCCCCGCCATCCGCCTCGTCATCGAGAAGGGCGACTCCATCATGAGCATCCTGGCCGTGCTCAAGGCCAACATCCTGTACCAGATGATCTACGTCGGCCCGGCCGACAGCAAGACCTCGCCCGATATCGAGCGGTTCATGGCGTCGTTTGCGCTGGTGAAGAGCTAGACCCGGTTTTCTTCATCCGATCGACTTGCCCAGGAACGGCTCACATGACCGTCGGCGGCGGCTGAACGCCGCGCCGCCAGTGCTCAGGAAGATCTTGCCACGCCTTGATCATGGCGCTTCTCGCCTCGTGCCATTTGGCCAGGAGCGCGTGGATCTGTTGTGGTGATCGCCAGTCGTTCGCGTCCACACCGACCGCGAATGGCCACGTACTGGCTGGCGGCGGCAACATCACTGAGCAATTGGTGAAACTGAAATGTCCGGGCCGTTGCGCCAAGGCGCGCGCAACTTGCGAAAGCACGCTGGCGAGCGCCTTGACGTCCTCGTTGTGCCGCTCAAATTCCGCTCGGGCGTCAAGATATGCATCTGCACTGGCCATCGAGCCTGCCCTCCGCCAGTCCCTCTCGCCCCTAGGCCGAGAACTTCAGGTCCGCTGTTCTTTCCACAGCCGTTCGCACGACATTGCTGGGACGAGCGCAGCGCGCGATCTTCCAGGATAACCATCACCGGAACACCGAGGGCGCTCCGGCTCACGCCGCCCGCTCGCCCCGTGTCCTCCGCGGGCGTCCCCCTTTTCGGCCATTGCGGCGCGCAGCCGCCGCCTTGGCCGGCGAGGACGTGGCGCCCGCCCGCCGGGCCATCTCCCTGGCCATCCAGGCTCGCGTACCGAAAATGCCCATCAGAAGCCCGCTGACAGTGAAGTCGGCGTCGAGCAACGGCCAATGCAATCCGGCGCCGAGCGGCGAGAGCTCGATCTTCGCAAGCTGCCCGTCCGTGGCATCGCTCAAGCCCTGCAGGGCGCGGGCGGGAAAGGCGAAGGTGCAACCATTGCTGAGCTCCACCTTGACCCGGGCGCTGCGGGCGTCATAGCGGGCACTGACGGCATGCGGCTCCCGAGTGAATTTGCGGGTGCCCCGCTTCATCGCCGCGTCGATTTGCGTATCGATCCAGTCACGCTTCATCACGTGTCTCTCCTCGGGCACCGGTCCGTGGATGCGCTGCCACGCTGCAAGCAGCAGATCGCGCTGGGCCATCACCTCCAACATCGCCCTGCGCAGGGTCGCTCGATCAAGCCCCCTGGCCCACAGCAGGGACGGCCGGCCTTCTTCTACGCCCAGGTCGATCTTCGCCTCGCCGCTTGCGCCCACGACGTGGACATGTGCCGGCGGATGGTCGTCCACATAGACAACGAAGCGCAGCCCATACGCCCGATGAACCGTCGGCATCCGCACCTAACCTATCATGATGGGTTTTTCAAGCAGGATTGGCCGCGTGTCCCTGCCTATGCCGCAAAGCCCATATAGGCCTATATCATAGAATATTCTCATACTTGTACTACCTATGGTTACAATCTCGAGAGACGACGTGTCGACGATTCTCGCGCGGCGAAACATCGCTCTGCCGACCCTCTGAGCGGCTCAAAATCATTCCGCCCGCGAGCGTCTCGGCAGACGGTGCGCCGAGATCGGGTGGCACGGTTCGGTCGTCCTGAAATCCCGGCAAGCCGACACAAAGTCGGCCGATACACCACCGCCGCCGTGCAATTTCGGCAAGTCACCATCCCTCTTGGGCGCACATGGCCCGCCCGACATCGCGGGACCATTGTTCCCGGCAGCTGTTCGAGAGTAACGGCGTCAGGAGGAAAGCCCCATGACAGCGGACATCGAAGACACCGTCATGCGCAAGATCGCGTGGCGATTGCTGCCCTTTCTCAGCCTCGGCTACCTGATCAACGCGCTCGATCGCTTCAACGTCTCGATTGCGGCGCTGACCATGAACCAGGAGCTCGGCCTGGCGGCGACGGCCTATGGCCTGGCGGCCGGCGCCTTCTTCTGGAGCTACGTGCTGTTCCAGTTCCCGGCCAACGCGATCCTGATGCGCATCGGCGCGCGGCGCTGGCTCACCATTATCATGTTCGTCTGGGGCGCCTGCTCGGCCGGTACCGCCTTCGTCACCGACGCCACCAGCTTCGTGGTCATGCGCTTCCTGCTCGGCATCGCCGAAGCGGGGTTCTTTCCCGGTGTCGCCTGGTTCATGACCCGCTGGTTCCCGTCCGGCCATCGCAGCAAGGCGATGGGCGTCTTCTATGCCTTCGGCGCCGCCGCCAACGTGATCGGCGGCCCGATCTCGGGCAACCTGCTGCGCCTGCACGGCTGGCATGGCCTCTCGGGCTGGCAATGGATGTTCCTGATCGAAGGCATTCCCGCCTGCCTGCTGGCGATCGCCTGCCCGCGCGTGATCCGCGACCGGCCGCAGGACGCGACGTGGCTGAGCCCCGACCAGAAGGCCTGGTTGCGCGCCCGCCTGGACGCCGAGAGCGCGCAGCTCAAGAGCCAGACGCTTGGCCTGGGCAAGGCCATCGTCAGCCCCGCCATGCTGCTGCTGATCCTGGGCTATACCCTGATCGCGTTCGGCGTCTACGGCACCAGCTTCTTCATGCCGCTGATGATGAAGACGATGGGCTATGGCGACCTGACCGTCGCCTATCTCAGCGCCATTCCCGGCGTGTTCGGTGTCATCGGCATGGTCGTGCTGTCGCGCAACTCCGACCGCACGGGCGAGCGGACCTGGCACGTGGCGGGTCCCTGCCTGCTGGCCGCGATCGGCTTGCTGGGCGCCGGCCTCACGCTCGCCGTCAGTCCCGTGGCGGCGATCGCGAGCTTCTGCGTGGCGGCCTTCGGCATCGCCTCGGCGCTGCCCTGCTTCTGGAACCTGCCGACCGAATGGCTGGGGACCGCTGCCGTGGCCGGCGGCATCGCCATCATCAATTCGCTCGGCAACATTTCGGGCTATGTCGGGCCGCAGGCGGTCGGCGTCATCCACGACCTCACCGGCGCCTACGGAATTCCGTTGATCGTGATCGGCCTTCTGATGGCAGCCGCCGCGGTCTGCATCGTGCTGGCGTCACGGGCGGCAGCGGAACCCGCCACGGCCCGCCCACCGACAGGTGGCGCGCCCTCCTGACGCGATCACGGGCGCTCGACGGATGAAAGCAGGGCCACATTGCCGCTGGCGCCCGCGCCAGTCGACCCTCAGAGAGAGTTCGACCGCCTGCCCGAGGGCCAGCGCCGCAGCGGCCTGGTGCGCACCGGCGAGCCCGAGCTCGGCATGGTGCGCGACGAGATGCGCTTCACGCTGGACGGCGCACCGGCCACCCGCCTCGCGACTTGAAGGAAGGCGAATGTCGAGATGGCCCGTGAACTGACTGCCTCACATGCAATCCCCGCAAGCAGTTGGACTTTAGACTCAGACTAGCACGGAATGATGGGAACGGGCGGCGGGAGTCGGAAGCTTAAGGCCCCGTTGCGCTAAGAGGTTGGTCACAGTTCCCTTCAGCGTTGATTGCCCAGCCACTAGTCCCTCAACGAACGGCTGCAGTTTAGCACGTGCATCCTGATCTTTGATTAGCGGGACAAGGACTAGCTGTAGATCGTCCTCATGAATTTCCGCGAGGCCATCCGAGCCACGCGCAAGAGCCCTCATTTGGGTGGTGTAAGCCTCAGAGCAGAAGAAAACGCAGGCATCTAAAAGATGCTCCTTCTTGCCGGGCTTCAGTCGCAAGCGATGGCATCCGTTGGTTACAACAGTATTCGGCAACGGATTTTCTCCGATGAGACACCACTTGGAAACACTGCTCCAAATGGAGCCGACGTACACCTCCATCGCTTCGGCGAAATGTTTGGCTCGTTGAGGCAACTGCCAACCTCGCATTGTCGAAGTCCGATACTCGCCTGCACCAATGTTGTCGATATCAACATAATGGTACTCAGCATCAATAACGCGATTTACTACCTTGCTATCGGATGATTTACCTTGAGGCAGAACGTCGAACAGATCTGTCAGGTGTACATGATCTTGCTTAGCGATGTCTCCGATGAGAGCCGCATATTTGCGTGAGTGTCTTTTGGGATCGAGAGTTTTATGTCGGTCACCCGTTACAACAGAAATCGCTTTTGCCCAACCAAGTGGAGTACCACCAGCGGGCGGCAAGTTTAGCCCTCTAGTCAGCCATCCAAAATGCGAGACTGCAGGGCTGCTGCGAAGGTCAGCGAGCACGGCCTCAAAGTCAGAACGAATCACCTTACGGCCATCTTCACCTACAAAAAAGCTTCCATCAGTCTCGGAGCGAACAAATTGAGGCAGGGCATTCTTGTCGCCTACACTCCAACCAACATTCTCAATCAACTCGACATTGAACATGTAACCAGTATCGGCCGAACTGTCGGCTAGCGGCTTCTCTCGTTTCTCCAGGTACACCACGCTTGCGCTGACATCGGCGCCGGAAGTCTTGAACGTGAATCTTGGGAAACCACAAATGGAGACAACTCGACAATGCCGCAGCAGCCACTCGCGAAAGGCGACGTAGCGTTCGGACCTATTACCGAGATATCCATTCGGAAGAATGATTGCTATCCGGCCACCGGCGCGCGCTTCGCGAACGCACACTTCTGCGAACAACAAACCCTTTTCTTGCTGATCGAGGATGTCTGTTAGCTGTTTATAGACCCCGGTGATCTTGTCCCGAGTCCACAGATGACCAAGATCAAACCATTGCAGAACAGATCGCCGCTTTTCGACGATCTTGAGTCCAAACGGTGGATTGCAAACCATTGCGTGGAATTGTTGCGGCCGAAACTGCTTGTCCTGAATCGACCGCTCGCGATTCTTTGCAACTGCGCTAAGAGAGTCTTCCTCTTTGATATTGGTCTTGCCATCGCCATTCAGTAGCATGTTCAAGACCGCGATCTGGACAGCCTTAGCATCATTGTCAGCACCAAAGGTCATATCCGCTGCGTTCCTGATCTTCTTCGCACGGCTCCGATGAAAGGTAGCAACAAGAAAGTCAGCGCTTCCACACGCTGGGTCCTTAACAACTTCGCCCGCTACCGGATTTAAGACTTCAACAATGAAGTCTGTCACCGTGGGTGGCGTGAAGTATTGCGCAAGGTCCCAACGATAGAGGTCCTTCGCAAACTTCATGTAGAAGGTTTGAATGACTTCTTTGTTCGCCGCGGTCATCAGGTGCGAGGCCATGATCTCTCCGCACCTCGCGAGAGCGTCATTCTTGACGCGAAACCGGTCGTCAATGGCCTTCGGCAAGTGGGCGCTGTAAAACCCAACCGCGGAAGAAAGCGCGGCGTTCAAGTCAAGTGAGGCCTGCTTGTCCGAAGTTCCGACTGCTTCGAAATCTTGGAATGCGAGCGGATCTTTCGGCGATCCCTCTCCTTGATGTTCATCGTAAATTTTCGCGAGTATGAGCTGAAGCAACACCTCATAGCGCTCTTCGAGTGAAATAGAGGCAGCATGCAGGACATCTTCAACTCGAGAGAAAACGTCCAGGAGGGACTCTGGTGGCCTTAGATCTTCGTAGGTTAGTGCCTTAGCCTTGATAAGCTTCCCAGGTCTTGGCAGCAATGCGAGCGGGCCACTGCGAATTGTTGTCTGCTGCCCATCGTATTCTTTCCAGAATACCCTCGGCGTGACGCCATCCCAAAACAACCCCATCGTATCTATGCGCGTTGCGAATCTCAGCAACGGCTCAACTTGAGTTGTCCGGACGTAGTCAGCATTGCTGTCGTCGCGCTTGATCTCCGCGAGAATGACGGCGTGCTTCAACACGTCGGCAACCGCGGTTGCACTCGACATATCGATCAGAGCAGCGTCAATGTCGAGGACTGCCAAATCACACCGAAAGCTATTCTTCCCGCCGTGCCCAAACTTGGCCACGACAGCTTCGATCTTGATCCTCTTAGGATCGTACCCGAGTGATAGGAGGTATCGGATTGCATCGATCCTGTGACGCTCTTCTAGCGTGCTTAGATCTGAGCCTTTGCGTTTCCTTGGCTTTAACAAGCCCCGAATGGGGCAAGTGAGAGTCAGAGGTTCTAAAGGTGTCGCCATTTGTCGATTCTGCCACAGATGGTGAGTCGCAGACGACCAAATTCATCGAACTTTTCTCGATCTGCTGAGGATTCCTTCGGAGCCGCGCAATATCGTCTGGCGGTTCGGGCGGCAGCGCGCCGTCGGCACGCGAGTATCTGTTTCACCGCTGCAGCGGATCGAGCCGCCGCCGATGGCTCGCTGATCGTGCGCTTCCCACCGGCAGGCTGCTGGAAGTGTACTGGCACCTCTACAACTGGCGCGAAGGGGCGACTTTCCAGGAGCCGCCCGAGCTGAAGCACTTGATGACCGGTGCCGCAAGGCACCAGCCATTCGTGGTGAAAAGCGACGGCGCATCGACGTAGTGGACCTGTTCCATGCGTCGGCGGTACGCTCGGTACAACGACGGATATGGAGAGTCACGTGACCGACCACACGGACGTTGGCACCATCGAGAGCTGGCATTCGCACGTCTACTTCGATGCCGCTAGCCGCGACGCGGCCTGGGCGCTGCGCGAGGCAATCTTGAAGCGCTTCGACTGCGCGATGGAGATGGGGCGCTTCCACGAGCGGCCGGTCGGGCCGCATCCGCGCTGGAGCTATCAGGTCGCGTTCAAGCCGGAGCGCTTTACCGAGATCGTGTCGTGGCTGGCGCTCAACCGCGGCGACCTGGTGGTGTTCACGCATCCCAACACCGGTGATGCGCTCACCGATCATCGCGACCGTGCGATGTGGATGGGGGACTATATTGCGCTGAACCTCGATGCGCTGCGCGGTGGGTCGTGACGTTCATCCCTCCCCCACGCTGTGGGGGAGGTGGCCGAAGGCCGGAGGGGGACCCCCACGTGGTATAGATAACTGAGACCACGTCGGCTCCCCTCCGCCCCTTCGGGGCACCTCCCCACTGCGTGGGGAGGATAAGCTGTCAGGAGTAGTTCCCATGCAAACCCTCCTCCCCCAGGCCGAGCGGATCGGTGCGCGACTGAAGGTGCGCGGCGAGACGATTGCGGTCTCGGAGTCCTCGATCGGCGGGCTGCTGTCGGCGGCGCTCCTTTCGGTGCCGGGCGCGTCGGCCTATTACATCAGCGGCGCCGTGGTCTACACGCGGATCGGCGGCGACGTGCTGCTGTCAATCCCGCCCGAGGCACGCCAGGGCCTGCGCTCGGCCACCGAGGCCTATGCACTGCTGATGGCGCGCACCATCCGGGCGCGGCTGGACGCCACCTGGGGCCTGGCCGAGACCGGCGCCAGCGGGCCCAGCGGCAACCGCTACGGCGATGCCGCGGGGCATGCGTGCATCGCCATCGCGGGACCGGTGGAGAAGGCGATCACCATCGAGACCGGGCAGGCCGATCGCATCGGCAACATGCGCGCGTTCGCCGCCGCGGCGCTGGAGCTGCTGGAGCAGAGCCTGGCGTAGATCCCTCCCCCACGCAGTGGGGGAGGTGGCCGAAGGCCGGAGGGGGACCCGACGAGGTCTTCGTTATCGAGATCACCACGGCTCCCCCTCCGCCCTTCGGGCACCTCCCCCAACTTCGTTGGGGGAGGGAGGCGTCGCGAAAATATTTCTGCGATGTCGATTTTTGGACTCTTGTCGGCGCCGCAGCCTGCGCTGTAAGTGGCCACAGGTTCGCTTACTCGCCGCCGGAGGCATCGGGCGTTTCGTGGGCCCCGCGTCAGGGGGCAAAGCCGCCGCCGGGCTGAACGGGCGTTTCGGTCGC
Source organism: Reyranella sp. CPCC 100927 (assembly GCF_007859315.1). Taxonomy (GTDB): domain Bacteria; phylum Pseudomonadota; class Alphaproteobacteria; order Reyranellales; family Reyranellaceae; genus Vineibacter. The sequence goes on along the minus strand of NZ_VOHA01000019.1, from coordinate 7,559 downwards.
CGCCGTCACAGGCACACAGAATGATCCGCTGCCGCATCCCCGATTCGGCAGGCCTTTTGTCGTGGCAGACATGTTCGATGATCCAACGCTACCGCAACAGAACCGCTGCACGGGTTTCCGCAATTGCCGCAACCCCTTCTGCGTCTCGCAGAGGGAACGCCGGGGGGCTTTCTGTCGCTTTCTGTCGCGTTTCTGTCAGGTCAGGGAAACCTGCTCACGCCTTGGAATCGCAGCCATCAGGCGTTTCTGTCGCTTCTGTCACCGCTCGCGCGACACGGGGTTTCGGCAATTTCCGCTACCCGTATTGTGTTCCTCCCCACGCAGTGGGGAGGTGCCTCGAAGGGGCAGAGGGGACCCGACGTGGTCCTGGTAACTGAGACTCCGTCGGGTCCCCCTCCGCCCTGCGGGCACCTCCCCCATCTGCGATGGGGGAGGGCGTTACTTCTTGCCCATCTGGTTGAAGGGGATGTCCTTGTCGACGCGGATGTCCTGCGGCAGGCCCAGCACGCGCTCGGCCACGATGTTGCGCAGGATCTCGTCGGTGCCGCCGGCGATGCGGAAGCCGGCGCCGCCGATCCACTGCTGCTGAAAGGCGCCGGCACCGGGCACGTCCTTGGTCATGATGCCGGCCTGGCCCATCAGCTCCATCGCAAACGCGCCGAGGTCCTGCATCTTGGGCGCCGCCACGATCTTGGCGATCGAGGATTCCGGTCCCGGCTGCTGGCCCTTCGACAGCGAGGTCAAGGTGCGGAACTTGGTGTACTTCAACCCTTGGGACTGCACGTACCACTCGGCGATCTTGTTGCGCACGCTGGCGTTGCGGATCGCCGGGCCGTCCTCCAGCTCGGTGTCGCGCGCCAGCTCCAGCAGCTCGTCGACGTCGACGCCGCCAGCCGGCGTGCCCACCGCCAGGCGCTCGTTCATGAGCGTGGTCAGCGCCACCTTCCAGCCGTCGCCCACCTTGCCCACGCGCTGGCTGTCGGGGATGCGCACGTTGGTGAAGAACACCTCGTTGAAGTTGGCGGCGCCGGAGATCTGCCGGATCGGCCGCGCCTCGACGCCGGGGCTCTTCATGCTCAGGTAGAACATGGTGAGGCCCTGGTGCTTGGGCACGCTGGGATCGGTGCGCGTGATGATGATGCCGTAGTCGCTGTAGTGCGCGCCCGAGGTCCACACCTTCTGGCCGTTGATCACCCAGTCATCGCCGTCGCGCTCGGCGCGCGTGCGGATGCCGGCGACGTCGGAGCCAGCCGCCGGCTCGGAGAACAGCTGGCACCACACCTCCTCGCCATGCAGCGCCGGCTTCACGTAGCGCTGCAGGTGCTCGGGCCCGCAATAGGCCATCAGGGTGGGAATGCACATGCCCAGCCCGATGTCGAAGAAGCCCAGCGGCACCAGGTAGTTCGCTTCCTCCTGGCTGTAGATCACCTGCTGGATCGGCGTGCCGTCCAGGCCGCCATACTCCTTGGGCCAGGTGATGCGCGCGTAGCCGGCCTGCGCCTTCTTGTCCTGCCAGACCTTGGCCTTCTTCAAGAGCTCCACGTCATCGACGCGGGCGCGGATCGAGGTCTTGTCCTCGCTCTTGCGCGTGGCGTTGGCATCGAGCCACGTGCGCACCTGCTGGCGGAACGCGGCCTCTTCGGGGGTATCGTTGAAGTCCATGGATGGGGTTCCTCTTTTATGATCCTCCCCACGCAGTGGGGAGGTGCCCCGAAGGGGCGGAGGGGACCCAACGTGGTCTCAGTTACAGAGATCACCACAGGTCCCCCTCCGGCCTTCGGCCACCTCCCCCACTGTCGTGGGGGAGGGAAATTAAGCCGCGTTCTTGCGTTCCAGCCGGGTCACCAGCTTGTCCTTCCACGCCGTCGGGCCGCCGATGGCGAGCGCCAAGAGCCGCGAGCGGCGGTAGTGGAACTGCGTGTCAGCCTCCCAGGTGAAGCCGATGCCGCCATGGGTCTGGATGTTCTCCTTGGCGGCGAAGTCGTACGCATCGGTGGCCGCCACGCGCGCCGCCGCCGCCGCGATCGGCAGGTCGGCGCCGCCCTCGGCGTACATCATGGCGCCATAGTAGGCGTTCGAGCGCGCCAGCTCCGTCTTCACGTAGATGTCGGCCAGCTTGTGCTTGATCGCCTGGTACGAGCCGATGACGCGGCCGAACGCCTGGCGCTGCAGGGCATAGTCGCGGCCCATCCACATCGCCGCCTCGGCGCCGCCGATCTGCTCGAAGGCGAACAGCACCGCAGCACCGTCATAGAGATCGTTCAGGTTCTGCCAGCCCTTGCCCTTGCCGCCCAGCAGTTCGGCCGCCGCGCCGTCGAACGCGATCTGGGCATGCTTGCGCGCCGGATCGACGGTCGATACGCGCGTGCGGGTCACGCCCTCGCCGCCCAGATCGACCAGCGCCAGCGACAGCGCACGCACGCCGGTGCCGCCGCTATTCACCAGCACCACCGCCACGGTGGCCGCCTCGCCGTCCGCCACCGGCACCTTGGTGCCGGTGACCTTGCCGTCGGCGAACGCCACGCGCACCGCCTTGGGCGAGACCGGCTGCGGGCCTTCCGACGTGGCGAGCGTACCGATGGCCGAGCCGTCGGCGAGCTTGGGCAGCCACGCCTTCTTCTGCGCTTCCGTGCCCCAGCGCTTGATCGCCTCGGTGACGAGATAGACCGACGACGAGAACGGCACCGGCGCGCAGGCGCGGCCCAGTTCCTCGGCGATCACGCACAGCTCCAGCGCCCCCAGTCCGGTGCCGCCATAGGCCTCGGGAATCGCGGTGCCCATCAGGCCGAGCTCGGCCATGCCGGCCCACACCTCGGCGGCGTGCGTCTCGTCGCCATTGAGCACGCGGCGCACCACCGTTGTCGGGCACTTGTCGGTCAGGAACTTGCGCACCTGATCCTTCAGCATCTTCTGGTCGTCGGAGAAATCGAAATTCATCGTGTTGTCCTGCGCAGATCGGGGGAGCGTTTCCACCGCCTACGATGGCCCAGATGGCCGGTCGTGCCTAGTGACCAGCGGACCCTCCTTCCGGCATGCGGTCATGCCGCACTGCGAACGTATTCCCTCCCCCACGCAGTGGGGGAGGTGCCCGAAGGGCGGAGGGGGATGCGACGTGGTCTTCGTTACCAAGATCACCACAGCTCCCCCTCCGGCTCAGGTACTTCGACGCAAGCGGCGTCGAAGTACCGAAACGGGCACCTCCCCCAACTTCGTTGGGGGAGGAATGAAAGTGCGACCCTCGTGATGCAGAAAAATGCCTGCTACGGTCGGCGCAACAGATGGTCACAACAATCGTCGGGAGGATTTCCTGTGGACGCGTTTCGCCTCGAGCCCAAGGACGAGTATTCGCATCAGCCCGATACCTCGGCGAACTTCAACGAGAGCGTCTACACCAACGCCTTCGATCCGGCGCAGCGCGTCGGCGGCTGGATGCGCCTGGGCAACCGCGTCAACGAGGGTTACGCCGAGCTCTCGGTATGCCTCTACCTGCCCGACGGCCGCATCGCCTGCCAGTTCGCGCGACCGCCGATCACGGCCAACGACCGCTTCGATGCCGGCGGCCTGCGCTATGACGTCGTCGATCCGTTCCGCCGCGTCGACATGCGCTACGACGGCGAGCTGATGGTGCTGGATGATCCCCAGGTGCTGCGCACGCCCGAGACGATGTTCGCGCGCGCCACGAAAGTGCCGGGCTCGGTGCGCTGGGAGCACACGGGCCACGCGCCGATGCATGGCGGCGAGCCGACATCGGCGGATGTGCCCACCATGTACGGCCGCGACTTCTCGCGCGGCCACTTCAACCAGCACACCACGGTGAAGGGTGCGATCACCGTGGGCGACCAGTCGTGGACGATCGACGGCGCCGGCTGGCGCGATCACTCCTGGGGGCCGCGCTACTGGCAGGTGATCCACTACTATCGCCTGTTCATCGCCAACTTCGACGACGGCCGCGCGCTGATGCTGCTGAAGATCGCCGACCGCAGCGGCCACGCGCGCCGCGTCGGCGTGCTGCTGGTCGACGGCCAGTACGAAGAAGTCGCCGACCTCGACGTGCTGACCGACTGGACGGCGCGCCAGGATCCGGCGCGCGTGCGGCTGGGCGTGCGCACGACCAAGCGCGCGGCACAGATCGACGCCGAGATCCTGTCGCTGGCGCCGCTGCGCAACCGCCGCAAGGTCGACGATGCGGTGCTGGTGTCGCGCATCGGCGAGGGCTTCACCCGCTTCACCTGGGACGGCGCGGTGGGCTACGGCATGACCGAGTACATCGAGCGCCTCGAAGACGGCCAGCCCGTGGGATACCCGCTGTAGTTTCCTCCCCACGCAGTGGGGAGGTGCCCCGAAGGGGCGGAGGGATCCCACGTGGTCTCAGTTACCAAAACCACGTCGGATCCCCCTCCGGCCTTCGGCCACCTCCCCCAACTGCGTTGGGGGAGGATGTAAGGAACCGCCATTGAACGCACCCGACCCCTTCGACGATATCCGCCACGCCGTGCGCCGCCGCTTCGGCGGCGCGGCACGGCTGGAGAACATCGTCGTGCCGACCCTGGGCGGTTCGAACCGCACGGTGGTGTTCGACCTCGTCGAGGGCGCGGCGCGCCGGCGCCTGGCGTCGCGCCAGGAGACCTACGTCGCGCCCAACAGCCCGTTCCTGCCGTCATCCGACCAGTTCCGCCTGCTGCAGGTCGCCTTCGCCCACGCCATCCCGGTGCCCGAGCCGGTGTTCGCGTTCGAGAACGCCGACGGCTGCGGCCATGGCTTCGTCACCGCCTTCGTTGCCGGCGAGACCATGCCCAACCGCATCCTGGGCGATGCCGCCTTCGCCGACATCCGCCCCAGGCTGGCGGCGCAGGCCGGCCGCATCTTCGCCGCCCTGCATGCGATCGACCCGGCCGAGGTGGCCTTCCTCGAACGCTACGCCGACAGCGACGATCCCATCACCGCGCAGCGCGCGCGGCTCGACAGCTACGACGAAGCGCATCCCGCGATCGAACTCGGCCTGCGCTGGCTCGAACGGCACCGGCCGCCATCGGGACCGCGCCGCTTCCTGCACGGCGACCTGCGCACCGGCAACTTCATCGTCGGTGCGGGCGGCATCGCCGCGGTGCTCGACTGGGAGTGCAGCCATCTCGGTGCCGGCGCCGAGGATCTCGGCTGGCTGTGCACGCGCTCCTGGCGCTTCGGCCGCGTCGCGCAGCCGGTCGGCGGCTTCGGCGCGCGCGCCGACCTGCTGGATGCCTATGAAGCGGCCGGCGGCACGCGCATCGATGTCGAGGCGCTGCGCTACTGGGAGATCTTCGGCTTGGTGCGCTGGGCGATCCTGAACGTGATGCAGGCGCATGGCCACGTCTTCGGCGGCCGCCGCTCGATGACTTTCGCCGCCTGCGGCCGCAACACCAGCATGATCGAATACGACCTGCTGATGACGATGGACGGACGCTATGATTGAGTTCCCCTGGGAGCGCGGGCGTCCCGCCCGCATTCGACGAAGCGACCACACAGAGGGCGCTTATCCTCGGCGCTGCCGCGCCGATGCGGGCGGGGACGCCCGCGCTCCCAGGAAAACCCCATGAGCCAGGACCGCCCGACGCTGGACGACATCCTGTCGACCGTACGCGCGTTCCTCGACGCCAGCAGCGCGGCGCCCGACGGCGCCTCGCGCTACCAGATGCAGCTCGCGTCCTACCTGCTGGCGATCGGCGAACGCGAGGCGCGCCTGGCGCCGACGCTCGATGCCGCCGAACAAGCGCGACTCGCGGCCTTCCTCGGCACCGACGGCACGCTCGCCGACCTCAACCGCCGGCTGGCCGCCGACATCCGCGCCGGCCGGCTCGACGATCGCTGGACCGACACCATGGCGCTGGTGCTGTCGCAGGTGGTCGACAAGATGACGATCGTGCGGCCGGACCGCCTCGATCCGACACATCAACGGAGCTGACATGCCTGATCATCCCGAGAGCAAGCCGCTGCGTGCCGACCTCGATCTGGCGCTGCGCGCGCGTGCCGAGCGGCTCGACGATGCGCGCCCCGCGGCGGTGGCGCAGCAGCGCAAGCGCGGCCGCTGGACGGCGCGCGAGAGTCTCGCCGCGCTGCTCGATGCCGAGTCGTTCGTCGAGTATGGCGGCTTGGCGCGGCCGGCGGTGGCGGGCATGGACGGCGCCGCCGACGGCATCGTGATGGGCACGGGCCGCATCGACGGCCGTTCGGTCGACCTGCTGTTCTACGACTACACCGTCTATGCCGGCACGCAGAGCACCATCAACCACGCCAAGTCCAGTCGCATGTTCGCGCATGCCGAGAAGCATCGCCTGCCGGTGATCTGCTGGCTCGACGGCGGCGGCGCGCGGCCGCACGACATGAAGGTGGAAGGCCGCGGCTCGACGCCCACGTTCGTGGTGTTCGCGCGTCTCTCGGGCCTGGTGCCCACCATCGGCATCCTGCCCGGCCGCGCCTTCGCCGGTCACGCCAACCTCGCCGGCATGTGCGACGTGCTGATCGCCACCAAGGATTCCGCCATGGGCATGGCCGGCCCGCCGCTGGTCGAGGCGGCGCTGGGCGTGAAGCTGACGCCGGAAGAAATCGGGCCGGCCTCGGTGCATGTCGCCTCGGGCGTGATCGACGTGCTGGTCGAGGACGAAGCCGAAGCGATCGCGGCGGCAAAGAAGTATCTCGGCTATTTCGGCGGACCCGGCCCGGCCGGCGACGCGCCTGATGCCGCCAAGCTGCGCGACATCGTGCCCGACAACCCCAAGCGCGCCTACAACGTGCGCAAGGTGATCGAGGGCTTGGCCGATGTCGGCAGCGTGCTGGAGCTGAAGCCGTCGTTCGGGCGCGCCGTCGTGACGTCGTTCATCCGGCTGGGCGGCCGGCCGGTGGGCGTGGTGGCCAACCAGCCGATGTTCCTGGCCGGCGCCATCGACAGCCCGGCGTCGGAGAAGGCAGCGCGCTTCATCCAGATCTGCGATGCCTTCGACATCCCCATGCTGCTGCTGTGCGACACGCCGGGCCTGATGGTGGGTCCCGACGTCGAGAAGACCGGCCTGGTACGGCGCAGCGCGCGGGTACTGGCGGCGCTCGCCAATGCCACGGTACCGGTGATGACGGTGGTGCTGCGCAAGGCCTATGGGCTGGGTTACTACATCATGGGCTCGCAACCGCTCGATCCCGCGATCCTGCTGGCGTGGCCCACCGCCGAGTTCGGCGGCATGGGACTGGAAGGCGCCGTCAACATCATCTACCGCCGCGAGCTCGATGCCATCGCCGACGAGGCCGAGCGCGCGAAGCAGCACAAGCACCTGACCGACGACCTGAAACGCAAGAACACCGCCACCGAGGCCGCCGCCCGTTTCCTCTACGACGACGTGATCGACCCCGCCGACACCCGCGCGATCCTGCTGAACACGCTCGCCACCGTCCCACCCCCGCCGCCACGCACCACCCGCAAACGATTCATCGAACCGATGTAGTTCCCTCCCCCACGCAGTGGGGGAGGTGGCCGAAGGTCTTCAGCCGCAACATGGGTAACAGTTTGTGCTCACCACATGGGTAACAGTTTTCTC
>NZ_VOHA01000018.1 GCF_007859315.1 Reyranella sp. CPCC 100927 | reverse complement strand
GCGAGAAAACTGTCACCCATGTGCTGAGTACAATCTGTTACCCATGTGCTGCGGTCGCACTAAGGCCGGAGGGGGAGCCGACGTGGTGTCAGTCACCAAGACCGCGTTACGTCGCTGCGGCAACGTGATCTCAGTTTTCAGGACCACGTGGCATCCCCCTCCGCCCTTCGGGCACCTCCCCCAACGATTCGTTGGGGGAGGGAATGCCAAAGGCTGCGCTGTGTCTCTGTGCGGTCGTGGGTTAACCTTCTTGCCGTTCCGTCCGTTGGCATCTCGCGGGGCGGGCGATCTTACTACCGCTGCAGCCAGAACGTGTCGGGGCGGTACATCCCGAAGAAGGCACCGGGGTGCCAGCTATAGATGCCGTGCTTCGGCACGTTGCGCAGCTTCTTGCTGACCACGACCGGCTGAAGGGATCCCGATATGATGCCGATCGTATATTGCTGCTCGATATGCGCGGTCAGGATCTCGCGCCAGATCTCGGCCTGATCCTCAGCGTCGACCGTCTTCTCCCATTTGTCGACCAGCTCGATCAGGCGTTGGATCTCCGGCATGTCGCAGGGTTCGCCGGCTTTGCCCTTGGTCTCGCGATACAGCCCCCATTTCGGCCACTGCAGGTCGCCCAACGTACCGGGCGCATATTCGCGCGGACTCGACGCTGCGGTCGGCAGGGCGTTTTCAAAGCCGTACCAGACGGCGATCATGGTCTGGCCGGCGGCAACGCGCTGGCGCAGCAGATCGCGGGTTTGCGGCCTGATCAGCAGCTTGATGCCGGCCTTGCGCCAGGTGGTCTGCATCAGCATCAGGATGTCGGCCTGTTCCTTTGATTCGCCGGACGTTTCGGCGACCAGCAGCAACGGTCTGCCATCCTCCAGCAGCCGGGTATTCTCGGCGTTGCGCTTCGTCAGCCCGAGCTCGTCGAGCAGCTGGTTGGCCAGCTTCAGGTCGAACTGCGTATTGCGTTCGCGGTACTCGGGCTGGAACAGCGGTGATCCGGGCCGGATGGTGTTGTTGCCCGGCCGCGCCAGGCCGAGGAACACCGCTTCGTTGATCTCCTCGCGGTCGGTCGCGAACGACAGCGCCCGACGGAAGCGCGCATCGCGGAACAGCCCGCGCAACACCGGATCGGCGTGGTTGAAGTTGGGATAGAGCGCCAGCTCCGATCCGTTGCCGGTTTCCCAGAGATAGACCTCGAACGGGAAGACCTTGGTATAGCTCTTGAGGTACGTGAAGTCGTCGAACTTCAGGTAGCGCGCCTGCAGGTCGCTTTCGCCGCTGCCGGCCTTGAGCGGGATCACCGTCGGCGACACCACGTTCAGTACGACCTGGTCGAGATAGGGCAGTTGCACGCCATTGGCGTCGATACGGTGATAGAAGGGGTTGCGCTCGAAGACCAGGCGGGTCGATGGCGGCTTGGTCCTGGGCAACCACGGCATCAGCGTCGGCAGGTCGGGGTTGTCGCTGACATACATCTGATCCAGCCGATTATGCAGGCGCGGCCACTCGCGCGAGCGCGTCTGCTTGATCACCTCGGCGAGCGCCTGCGGGTCGGCATACTTGGCGTGGAATTGCTTCAGGTAGTGGGCAGGGCGATAGATGAACAGCGGTAGCGCACGCGCCTGCGCTTCGAGGAAGTACGGATTGGGCGCCTTCCAGGTGAACCGCACGGTCTGCGGGTCGAGAACCTCGAAAACCGGCGGCAGGTCGTCGATCAGCATCTCGCCCGGCGGGCCGTTGGGGTTCAGCTCGCGGTTGTTGGCGACGTCCTCCCACCAATAACGGATATCCTCCGCCGTGAAGGGGTGGCCGTCCGACCAGCGATGGCCGGCACGCAGCCGGAATGTGAAGCGCCGGCCTTCCTCGACCGTGAACGATGCGAGGAGATCGGGCCGCAGGCTGAGGTCGGGTTCGAAGGCGATGATGCGGGCGTAGCCATAAAGCGACATCAGGCGCGTGTCGCGCTCGGCACCCAGGGTCACGATGGTCCCGCCCGAGTGTCCCGGTCCGTCGCTGCCGGCAAAACCACGGACGACGAACGGTTCACGCGGCAACCGCTCCTTGATCGGCGGCAGCGACCCCGCCTTGATGCGTTCCAGCCAGAAGGGTGTCTCTTTTGCCGTCACCGCCGGCGGGTTGGCTGTGGCCGGTGCTGCCAGAGCCGACAGCGCGGAGCCCACGCCGACACCCAGAACGTGTCGTCGGGTCAGTCCCGCTGCTGTCAGACCTCTGACACGAACACCCATGTCCATCCCTCGAACGGTGGGGATGAATTGTGCCTGTCTTGCTGCTCCGTTGCGACCTTTATCGACCGGAAGAACGACGGCAAAGGGGGCTCAGGCGTGCTTGGCACTCAGTGCATGGCGAACGGCGGGGCGCTCCGCCTCGATGCGGATGTACCAGATCAGCAGCGCAGCGATGATTTTCACCACGACCGGCAGCACGATGTAGACGATCACCAATGCCGTCGTGTCGTATCGACCGGCGCCGGGATCGAAGCCGAGCCACGCCGCCACCGGCAGCGAGAAGGCGGCACCCACGGCCGTGGCGAGCTTGGTGGCCAGCGCCCAGAGCCCGAAATAGGCACCGGTCTCGCCCTTGGTATCGGCCCCTTCCTGGGCGTTGATGATGTCGGCCAGGATCGAGGGCGGCAGGCCATAGTCGGCGCCGAGCCCCAGCCCGGTGATGGCCGATGCAAGGACGAACAGCCACAGGTGACTGGGGCCGCAGAAGGCCGCGATGGACATGGCGATCGCCGTCAAGGCCATGCCGATGAACCAGGCCGACGCCTTGCTGAGGCGCTTCGACAGGATCAGCCACATCGGCACGCTGGCCGCCCCGGCGATGAAGTAGGTCAGCAGCACGATGCCGGCTTCCGTCTTGGAGCCCTTCAGCACGTGCTCGACATAGAACAGCATGACACTGACGGCGATCCCCAGCGCCGAGCCGTTGACGATGAAGACCAGCAGCAGGCGGCGGAACAGGGGGTTCTTCAGCGGCGCCACGAAGTCATGGAAGATCGAGCGCCGCCCCTTGCGGACGACAGCACCGTGTACGCTGGGCGGCGAGCGCAGCAGGGCGGGCAGGGCCGACAGGATACCGATGCCGATGAACAGCAGGCCGAACAGCGCATAGCCGCTGATTTCGGCCTCGTGCTGCGCTGCCCTGAGCTTGGCCTGGGCAATGGCGGCCGCGGCCTGGTCGCTGGCCACCTTGGCAGCAGCCAGCGCCGTGCGGGCCTCTTCCGCAACGACCTTGGTATCGGCGAAGAAGTTGGTGGACGTGAGGATGGCGGGCAGCACGACGGCAAGCGTCATGCCGGTCAGCCCGAACACCTCGCGGGCCACCGTGACACGCGTTCGCTCGTTGTAGTCGTCGCTCAGCTCGGCGCCGTGGGCATGGTAGCTGATCGAGGTACCGGCGTAGCCCAGATGCACGACCACGAGAGCCACAAGCAGCCAGATCTGCAGGCCGGTCTTGCCCAGCGAGTCAGTCGGTGGGTAGAACAGTGCCGCGAAACCACCGATCAGCAGCGGCAGCATCAGGGCCACCAGCAGCAGCCGCCCGTTGCGGCGCACCGTCAAGCGATCGCTGATGAAGCCGATGACCGGATCCTGCAGGGCGTCGATCACGCGGGTGACCAGCAGGAACAGGCCCAGCGAGGCCAGCGACAGGCCCAGCGTCTCGCCATAGAATTTCGGGACGTTGAGAACGACAGGCAATGCCGCCATGGCCAACGGTAGCTGCAACGTTGCGTAGGCGACCAGGCGGCCAAACGGAATCTTCACCTGGCGTGCTGTTGTCAGCACCCCGGAAGGAGGAGCTTGCAAGTGGGCCTTCCTGTCTGCCTTCAGTCGTTGGGCAAGGGATATGGGCTGGAGGGGCGCTTGGCAATCCCCAAGAATCCCGTCAGGGCAATCGACTTGGGCACAAGAAACTAGGTCATCTGGACGACCTTGTCGCGATCCAGCTCCACAATCTCGTCAGGCGACAGGCCCAATTCAAGCAGAACAGTTCGCGAATCGGCGCCCAGCCGCGGCGCCGGCTCGGCGACGCCCGCTGCAACATCATTGACACGGAAGCCGGCACCCGGCGTTTCGATGGGCCGGTCATAGCCCGGCTGCGCGTCGATCCGGTGGAGAATGCCCGGCGTCTGGCGATAGGCGCCATCGAGATAGCCATCGATCGTGCGGATCTTGGCCGACGCAATACCCGCGGCGTTGAACGCCGTTTCCCAATGGTCGGCCGTGCCCTGCCGCAGGCCGGCCGCGAACGCGGCGCGCGCGCCGTCGAGGTCGGCGACGACGAAGAAGCCGCCTTTGCTGCCGGCCAGGGCGAAGCGCGGATCATGCCGCAGGGCCGGCTGCCCGATGATCTCCAGGGCCCGGTAGCCTTGCTCGGGTGTGTTGGCCGCCACCGAAAGCCAGCCGTCCGCCGTGGCGAACACGCCGGAGGTGGGACTGGATGCCAGGGATCGGTTGCCGAAACGTTCGCCCGGTATGCGGCCCACCGTCCAGGTCGCGGTCGGGCCGATCATCAGCATCAAGGCCGAATCGGCCATGGCGACATCGATGCGGCAGCCCTTGCCGGTGCGCTGGCGCTCGAGCAGCGCCGACAGGACGGCGCAGGCGCCGTTCATGCCGGTGGCGATATCGATGGCGGGAAAGCCGACCTTCAGGGGCGGCTCGCCAGGCTCGCCCTGCATCATCATCACGCCGGTGGCCGCCTGGATCGCCTGGTCGTAGCCGGCGCGATCGGCGAAAGCGCCGCTCTGGCCCCAACCGCTGACCGAGCAATAGACCAGTCCCGGGTTCGTCGCCGACAGCGTGTCATAGTCGAACTTCAAACGGCGCAACTCGCCGGGGCGCAGGTTCTCGACCAGCACGTCGGCGTCGGCGATCAAGCGCCGCAAGATGTCCTGGCCGCGGCGATCCTTGATATCGAGTGCGAGCGAACGCTTGCCGGCGTTGAGGCCGATGAACTGCGGCCCCAGGCCGGGCGGCGACTGTCCCGGGCGGCCCGCGCGCATGACGTCGCCGGTGCCGGGGCGCTCGATCTTGATCACGTCGGCGCCGAGCTGGCGCAGGATGTGCGTGACGTACGGCCCGGCCAGCACATGTGTCAGATCGATAACGCGTTTGCCGGCAAGTGGCGTGAACATGTGAGCCATACTCCTCGATTCGCCCGGTGTTTGTGACGCCTGTCCAGGTCGCCCGCGATTCTCGCGCTTGAGGCCCCGGATGCGCGAAGATACCGTGTCTTGAGGCGCACCGTTGATGGGATTCGCGGCGCCGTGCGGCAGTTCACCCATGTTGATCGAGCGAGACGACCCGCTTGAGTCTTTGTTGAGCATCTCGCGTCGCGCGGCTGCCGGGCGTGGCGGCGTGGCGGTGCTGGGTGCCGAGGCCGGCGGCGGCAAGACGTCGTTGCTGGGCGAGTTCGCGCGACGTGTCGATGCGGGTTGTCGTGTTCTGTGGGGTGGGTGCGAGGCGTTGTTCACGCCGCGGCCCTTGGGCCCGCTGCACGACATGGCCCACATGCTCGATCCGCGGGTCGCGGCCTTGCTGGGGCAGACCGCGGCGCCGGGGCAACTGTTTCCGGCCTTGTTGAATGTCCTGCAGGATGCCTCCGGCACCATGGTGATGGTGTTCGAGGATGTTCATTGGGCCGACAACGCGACATTGGACCTGGTGAAGTACCTCGGTCGCCGACTGTCGCTGCTGCGTGTCATGCTGGTGATGTCCCTGCGCACGGACGAGGTTGGTGCCGACCATCCGCTGGCGCAGGTGCTGGGCGATTTGCCGTCGTCGGCGGTCACGCGCCTGACGCTGCATCCGCTGTCCGCCGAAGCCGTGGCGACCCTGGCCCGGCAGGCCGGGCGTTCCGACACCGACCTTCATCGCATCACCGCCGGCAATCCGTTCTTCGTGACCGAGTTGCTGGCAAGTCACGATGTTGCGCCCGGCGCGTTGCCGGTATCGGTCCGGGACGCCGTGTGGTCGCGGCTGTCGCGGCTGACGGCCAGCGAACGCGCGTTGCTGGAGATGATCAGCATCGTGCCGGGCAGCGTGGAGCGCTGGCTCGTGCGCGCCCTGATGGGACCGCAGGCCGATGCTGCGGTCGATCAGTGCGTCGCGCGCGGCGTGCTGCTGCGTGATGACATGGGTGCCCTGAAATTCCGTCACGAGCTGGCACGACAGGCGACGCTCGAACGCTTGCCCATGTCCATCCAGCAGACCTTGCACGCCCGGGTCGAAGCCGCGCTGTCGCAAGCGCCGGCGGCCGGTGAGAGCGGCGTGCTGGCGCGGCGCGTCCATCACGCCGCCGGTGCCGATGACGGGTTACGCGTCCTTGAACTGGCGCCGCAGGCCGCCGCCCAGGCCGCGCGCCTGGGTGCGCACCAGCAGGCCGCAGCGCAGCTGGCGACCGCGCTTCGCTACGCAGCGCAAGCCTCCGACAGCCAGGCCGCGCAGCTGCACGAGGACTGGTCCTACGAGGCCGGACTGGTCAGGATCGACGACGCCGTGATCGACGCGCGGCGGCGTGCCGTCGATCTGTGGCGTGATCTGGGGCGCATGGACAAGGTCGGGTTGAACGTGCGCTGGCTGTCGCGGCTGCACTGGTACCGTGGCGAAGCGGAGCAGGCGGGAGCCCACGCCGACCAGGCGGTGCGCGAATTGGAGAGCCTGCCGCCGGGGCAGGAGCTGGCCACGGCCTATGCCGTGCGTGCGCAGTTGCACATGCTGCATGATCGTTTCGATGAGGCGATCGACTGGGGTCGGCGTGCGATCGCGCTCGCCGAGCGGTTCGGCGACGTCGAGACGCGCGTTCATGCGCTGAACACGGTGGCGACGGCGCTCCTGAACTCGGGCCGTCCGGGCGGCCGCGAACTGATGGAGGAGAGCCTGTCGCTGGCCCTCGAGCACGGGTTTCACGAGCAGGCGGCGCGCGCTTATACCAACTGGGGCGAGCATGCCGTGCTGTTCAAGGATTTCGCGCTGGCGGAGCGGTTGCTGGCCGAAGGCATTGCCTTCGATACCCGACACGACCTCGACTCCTGGACATACTACCTGGTCGGCCGCCAGGCGCAGCTTCGCCTGGAACAGGGTCGGCTGCGTGAAGCCGAGACCATCGCGCGCGGCGTGGTGGGGCTGGAGCGCCTGACTCTGGTGATGCACCTGCCGGCATTGACCGTGCTGGGCAAGGTACGGCTGCGCCTGGGCGAGCCTGACGGCCTCGCACTGCTGGAGCAGGCTCTGCAGGATGCGCTGGCCACCAGCGAGCCGCAGAACATTGTCCCGGTACGGATCGCGATGATCGAGGCGGCGTGGTTGGCGGAGGATATCGACGTCTGCCGCGAGCGGGTGGCCGAGATCGCGACCATGGACCTCGGGAATTTCGACCCATGGGAGCTGGGCGAAATCGCCGTATGGCATCAGCGCAGCGGCATGACCGACCCGCTGCCGGTGTCGATCGCGCACGTGCCGGTACCGCGGCTGACCGAACTGCGGGGCGAGCCGTTGGCAGCCGCTGCCGAATGGTCGCGCCTGGGGCTGCCGTACGAGGCTGCGCTCGCCCAGATGCACGCGACTGGACCCGGTGCCGAGGCGGCGCTGATCCAGGCCATCGCGACGCTCGAGGGGATCGGGGCGCTGCCTGCCGCCATGCTGGCGCGCCGGATGGCGCGCCGCCTGGGCGTCGCCGGCAGTCTGCCCAAAGTCCGGCGCGGTCCCTACTCGACGGCCCGGCAGCACCCGCTGGGATTGACGCGGCGGGAACTGGAGATCCTCAGCCTGATCGCCCAGGGCGTCGGCAATCGCGAAATCGCGCGGCGCCTGGTGCGCTCCCAGCGCACCATCGAGCACCACGTGTCTGCCGTGCTCGGAAAGCTCAACGCAGCCAACAAGATGGAGGTCATGTTGCGATTGCGCAGCGAGCCGTGGCTGCTGTCCGCCGAGGCGCCGTCGCCTGAAAAATAGGTAAACAGGCTCTCAAAATTGGGTGTCCGCCCCGATGTGAGAGCATGGTCTGCGACCTAGGATTTCGCCCCGATGGCACGTGTGGGGAGAGCCTGTGGTGGCGCGGAATCTTGATGGTCTGGTCTGTGCCCTGCCTTCGCGTGGCCCGGCCAATGTGATCTTCACCGACCGCTTCGCCGGGCCGCCGCGACCAGCGGTGCTGTGGGAGCTGGGAATCAAGGCGGGCGTCGGCGGCGTGCTGGCCACTGTCCTGTCGCACCTGGCCGTGGCGATCTTCCTGATCGACGATACGGGTTGCATCGCCCTGGCCAACGCGGCGGCGGAAAGCCTGATCCGGGTCGGTGATGGCCTGCAGGCGACCAACCGTCGACTGCGCGCTGCCGATCTCAATGCCGACCGGGCATTGCGGCTGGCCATCAGCGACGCCGTGGCGTGCGGTCAAGATGGTCCACGCGTTGCCGAGGCCGTGGTGCCACGGCCTGGCCGCCATCCGCTGCTGCTGTCCGTCGTGCCGTTGGGCCGAGGTGATCACGTCGAGGGGGTGAGGGCGTCGGCCATGGCGGTCGTCATGGATCCCGAAGCGCAGCCGTGGTCACGCCTGGAGGGCGTCGCGCAAGCCTACGGTCTGACGATGGCGGAAACCCGGCTCCTGGCAGCCCTCGTTGACGGTGACAGCGTCAATGCCGCGGCGCGGCGGCTGAGCATCGCGCGCGCGACCGCCAAGACCCACCTGCAGCACATCTTCGCCAAGACCTTCACGTCGCGTCAAAGCGAACTCGTTCGGCTGGTGGCCAGCACGGTGGCGCCGCTCTGGCGCGAGGCGCCGTCATCGCCTGAAGCTGCCCTGCCCGCGACGTAGGGAGGCGGCTCATGGGGCCTCGGGCGGCTGGACCGTGGCAGCGGACGCCATGGCGGCTCGATGCCGCCCGGCACGGAGGTTCCTTGCTGTTGGCCGCCGCTGCCGTGGGCGGCAGGCTCAGCCTGCGGCACGACGGGACGGGCCAGAAACTCGTGGTGCCCTTCGCCTTCTATTCCGTCGGTGTCGGTCACGATGCCGTTCTGAATGATGCCCTGTGTTGCGCGACCGGCTGGGCGGAGAGCGATACCTGCGTCCGTGTGCGGCCCGGACGTGAGTTCGGTCCCGATGCGTTTCCGTGCCTGGGCTATTTCGTAAATCTTGGCATGGAGTCGCGCCAACCGCCGGCGGCGATCGATCGGGCCTTCTTCCTGTTTGGCTTTCCCACCCCGTTCGGCGGGATCGACGTCACGGGATGGTTCAGCATGGCCCTGCGATCCACCGGGTCGATGATGGGCGGCGTCGCGTTCAGCGAGGGTGTGGTCAGGGGCGGCCGGTGACGATTACGTTTTCGTCGACCGGGCGAGGCGCGCTTCGCGCAAGGTGACGTAAGTCGCAGCCGCGAAGATCAACGCACCGCCCACCCACACATGCCACGTGGGCGTCTCGCTGAACAGCATGTAGCCCAGCAGGGTGATCCAGATCATGCGCGAGAAATCCATCGGCAGGACGGCCGAGGCTTCGGCGTGGCGGAAGGCCTGGGCCATCAGCAGATGGGTGAATGTGCCGGCGCAACCGGCGACCATCATCAGCCCCCACTGCGCCCAGCTGGGATCGCGCCATACGAAGGCGGCCGGAATGGCCAGCACCGGCGTGATCAGCGAGGTCACCCACGCCGTCATGCTGGCCGGCGTTTCGCTGCGTGCCATGCGCTTGATCACCAGCAGGGCGCCGGCCCAGCACGCGGCGGCGCCGACCAGCAGGCCCCAGCCGATATTGAACGAGTCGCCCGGGCGGACGATCACCAGGACACCGCCGAAGCCCACTGCCAGCGCCAGGCCGCGCCGCCAGCCGACCCGTTCGCCCAGCAGCAGCATCGCGCCGGCGGTGGCGAAGAGCGGCGCCAGGAAGCTGAGCGCGGCGATATCGGCCAGGATCACCAGCGGCACGGACGCGAACCACATCGTCATGGCCATGATCTGCAGGCCGGAGCGCAAGGCGTGCAGCGGGAACACCGTCGTGCGCAGTCCCGACGCGCCCAGCCGGATGAACCAGGGTGCCAGCACCAGCAGGCCGCAGAACATGCGCAGGAACAGGACCTGCAGCGAATGCAGGTCCTGCGAGACGATCCGCACGCAGCCGATCATCACCGTCTCGCACATCGTCGCCGCCACCCACAGGCCCATGCCGACCAGGGTTGCGGATGCCGGGCGGATGCGGGCCGGCGCCGGCGGCTCAGGCACGTCGTGCCCGTGGCGCGGCGAGGATGGCGCGGCTCTCCAGCAAGGTGTTGGCGATCAGTGCGCCCAGCACGACGGCGCCGCCGAGCAGGCCGACCGCGCTCGGCGACTCGCCGAAGGCGAGCCATACCCACAGCGGGCCCAGCACCGTCTCGAGCAGTGCCACCAGCCCGGCCTGGGCTGCCGGCAGGTGGCGGATCCCCAGGGTGAACAGCACCAGGCCGAGGCCCAGCTGTACGACACCCAGGAACGCCAGCGACGGCACTTCATGCAATGGCGCCGGGAAGGGCCACGCCAGCGGCAGGCTGATGGCTGCCGAGATCAGCCCGCCCAGCACCACCGTGGGCATCATGTCGACGTCGGGCCGCGTGCGCAGCACCACCATGTTGGTGGCGAAGCAGGCGGCGCAGGCGACCGCCAGCAGCGAACCGGCCATGCCGTGGCTCGTGAACGAGTCGTTGACCATCAGGACCACGCCGCAAAGCGCCGCCAGCATCGCCAACCAGGTGTTCCAGCGCACCGGCTCGCGCAGCACGACGCGGGCCAGCAGGGCCGCCATCAGCGGCGCCGATGCGGTGACCACCAGCACGTTGGCTACGGTCGCCACCTTCAGGGCCAGGATGAAGACGATGAACGATCCCGACAGGCAGAGGCCGCTGAGCAACATCGGCGCCAGCGCATGGCGCAGGCTGTAGAGCGCCGCCTCGCGACGCCAGATGGCGAGATAGATGCCGACCGTGATCGCCATGACCAGCGAGCGCCAGAACACGACTTCCCAGGCGTTGGCGTGCAGGGACCGCACCACCAGCCCGCCGAAGCTCCAGCACACCGCTCCGGCGGCGACCAGGATCACGCCCAGCGCGTAGGATGGCGGCGGCATCATCGCCGGAACGAAGGGCAATGCGGGGTGGGGGCGAGCGACGACATGGGTGCGGCGAGGGAGCGGACGCCCCTGTCTAGCCCAGATACGTCCCGCGCCGCCACTGTCTACGGGCGCCGAGGCCTGCAGTTCATGCAACCGTCAACCGCGCACCGGCCGTGCGACGTACCAGCCGATCACCAGCAGCGGGATGCCCAGCGTGAGCCAGGAGAGCGCATCCCAGACGTCGTCGCCCAGCAAGGCCGAGATCAGGCCGACGGCGCTCATCACGCCCAACAGGGTAGGGACGCCGAAAATGCGCCAGAGGCCGTTGCCGGCGCGCGGGCTCGATGTCCGGTTCATTCGGCGGGCCTCCGCAGAGCGACCGGTGCGGGCGTCAGGTCAGGTATCGCCCTGTCCTCCTCCACGGTTTCGCCCAGGCGCGCCTCCACGCTGGTGCGGCGGCGCGCGACCCACAGATACAGCCCGCTGCCCAGCACGATGATGGTCACGATGTCGAGCAGCGCCCAGATGATCTTCATCGGCATGCCGCCGTAGTCGCCGAAATGCAGCGGCTGCGAGACCAGCAGCGCGGTGAGATACCAGGGCAGCTCGCGGGTGTCGGTCAGGGCCGCGGTCTCGCCGTCCACCAGGACCGGCCGGATCAGGCGCTTGGTCAGCGGTGCATTGCCGCGCATGGCCACCATGTGATGATGGGCGCTCGAGAACAGCGTGCCGGGAAAGGCGATGAAGCTCGGCGTCATGCCAGGGGTCGCTTCGCGCGCCGTGGCTACCACGCGATCGAGCGAGGCCAGGCGGTCGGGTGCCACCGGCGGCTTGCCCTGATAGGGCGCCACCATGGTGGCAAGCTGGTCGTAGCGCCAGAGTTGGATCACCAGGTCGGCCCAGGTGTTGATCACGCCCGTGAAGCCGACCACCAGCGCCCACACCAGGGTGACGACGCCCAGCAGGTTGTGCGTATCCAGCCATTTCAGGCGGCGCGATTTCTGCACGCGCACCGTGCCGAAGGTGAGCTTGCGCATGAACGGTGCATAGAGCACCACGCCCGAGATGATCGCCACCACGAGCAACAAGCCCATGGCGCCGAGGAACAGCTTGCCGGGCAGGCCGGCGAACAGGTCAACGTGCAGGGTGAACATCACGTACATGAAGCCCTCCTGCGTCTTGGGTTCGTTGAGCACCTTGGCCGTGCGCGCGTCCAGCACGACAGGCTTCAACTCGGACGGCGGCGCATCGACGGTCTTGGCCATGCTGACGAAGACGATGTCGGGCTCATCGGGATCCCAGCCGACATACTGAATGACATCGCCCGGACGCTGCGCCTTGGCGGCGGCGATGACCGTGTCGAGGCTGACATGCGGCGTGCCAGCCGCCATCTCCGGCGGTTCGACCTCGTTGCCGAGCAGGTGGTCGAGCTCGTGGTGGAAAATCAGCGGCAAGCCGGTCAGGCACAGCAACAGCATGAACGCCGTGCAGATCAGGCTGGTCCATTTGTGCGTCGCCGACCAGATCCGGATGGTCCTGGCGGTCATCATAGGCGGGCCTCGCTGTCGGCAGGGGCGGACATCGCCCTGCAATAGCCGGCTGGCAACTGACAATCAAGAATGCAAGTCAGTTGCATTTGCGCAGCGATGTCGCTAGAGCGCAGGGTCCACGCCAGTCGCGGCGTGGCAGTGCGAATGGCGTAGGAGAGATATAGATGGTGGATCGGACGCGCGCGGCGCGACACGACAGGGCGCGCGCGGGAAGGCGGCGGCTGGGCTGTGTGGCCCTGGTGGCAACGACAGCGGTGATCAGCCCGGTGTGGGCGCAGCAGGCGCCGGCTGACGGCACGACGGTGCTGGAGCCGCTCACCATCGGCGCGGATCGTGCCACGACGGCCACCAAGACCGACACCAAGCTCACCGAGACCCCGCAGTCGATCAGCGTCGTGCCGTCGCGCCAGATCGTGGAGCAGGGTGCGACCGAACTGCAGGATGCCTTGCGCTACTCGGCTGGCGTGCGCGCCGAGGCCTATGGGTTCGATACGCGACAGAACAACATCGAAAGCCGTGGCTTCGCCGTCGTCGAGTACCAGGACGGCCTGAACCGCATGCTGGCTTCGGGCGCCTATCCCCTGATGCCGCGCCCCGATCCCTATACATTGGAGCGCATCGAACTGCTGCGCGGCCCGTCGTCCGTCCTCTACGGCGCCGGGACGACCGGCGGCGTCGTCAACATGGTGAGCAAGCGGCCGCGGCTGGACTTCGGCGGCGAGGTCGGGGTGCAGTACGGCACCTACGATCGCAAACAGCTGCAGTTCGATGTCACCGGCGCCCTCAACGCCGAGCGCACGATCGCCGGGCGCCTGGTGGGTGTCGTGCGCGATGCCGGCATGCAGACCGACCACCTGCCCAACGATCGCTATCTCTTTGCGCCGTCGTTGATGTGGCGGCCCGACGAACGCACCAGCGTCACCTTCCTGGGCCTGTTCCAGAAGGACAACAGCGCCTCGAGCCAGCAGTTCCTGCCGGTGGCGGCGACTCTCAAGGCGCCGGGTGGCCGGCGGTTGTCCGACCGGCGGTTCCTGGGCGAGCCGACCGGCGATACGCTGAAGACCCAGCAGACTGCCGGCACGCTGCTGGTCGAGCACCGCTTCAACGACTGGCTGAAGGTCAACAGCAGCACGCGCTTCGTGAAGGGGAAGGTGCATTTCGTCGAGATCTTTCCCGACGTCTATTCGAACCCGACCAATCCGTTCCATCCCGATGGCCGAACGCTCGACCGCCTGACCTATGAAGTCCGGCAGCGCAATCAGGCCTTCACCACCGACAACAACCTGCAGTTCGACTTCACCACCGGCGTCCTGACGCACAAGGTCCTGGTCGGCGTCGACTACCTCAACTTCCGCCTGAAGGGCGCCAAGGCCTCGGGATCGACCACGCCGATCGATGCCTACAGTCCGGTCTACGGCAACTTCGACCTGCCGCCGCTGGTCCGCGACCCTAAGCTGCGCCAGACGCAGATCGGCGTCTACGTCCAGGACCAGATCCGCTACAGCAACTGGGCATCCCTGGTCCTGGGCATCCGCCGTGACCATGCCGAGGCCCGCGTCGGGGACACGCACACGGTCGACAATGCGGTCAGCGTGCGCGCTGGCCTCATCATCGATGTCGGCTACGGCTTGTCGCCCTACATCAGCTATTCGGAATCGTTCCAGCCGGTTTCCGGCCTTGACCTCTACGGCCAGGTCTTCAAGCCGCAGCGCGGCCGCCAGTACGAGGCCGGGATCAAGTGGCAGCCCGAACCGGGAACGCTGGTCACGCTGTCGGCCTTCCATATCCGCGAGACCAACCGGCTGACCAACGATCCGGAAAACGTCCTCAATACCGTGCAGACCGGCGAGGTCCGCTCGCGCGGCGTCGAACTGGAAGCATCGTGGGCGGTGACCCCGGAACTCAACCTGATCGGTGCCTACACCTTCACCGATGCCAAGATCACCAAGAGCGGCGATTCCTCCGAAATCGGCGAGGGACTCGATTCGGTGCCCAAGCACATGGCGTCGATCTGGGGCGTTCGCACGTTCAAGCTCAGCGATGACTGGGCGGTTCGCGTCGGTCTGGGCGTGCGTTACGTCGGTGCGACCCAATCGTCGGTCGGTCCCGGCAAGCTGAATACGCCGGGTTATGCGCTGGTCGACGGGCTGGTGGCGGTCGACTGGCAGAACTGGTCGCTGGCGGTGAACGCGGCCAACCTGCTGGACAAGCGCCACTACACCGCCTGCCGCACGTTCGGTGACTGCTTCATGGGCAACCGCCGCACCGCCATTGCGACACTGACCCGGCGCTTCTGAGACCTCGTATCGAGCGATGTCGCGTTTGCCCGCCGCGCGCGGTAGAACGACGGGCAATGAACCACGCTTCGCTCGACCTGCTGCCGTTTCAGCCGCGATTTCCCTGGCTTACGGGCGACCTGCAGACGCTGGCTAACAAGCTGTCGTTTCCACCATCGGGCACCGGTGCGGCGTCGTGCGCGCCGCTGCGGTTGCCGATGGACGACGGCAGCGGCGATACATTGCTCGCGACCCTGGAGCGGCCGTCGCATGACGGCGGCGGTCCGGCGCTGATCCTGATCCATGGGCTGACCGGCAGCGCCGACAGCGTCTACGTGCGCAACACGGCGCGGCACTTCCTGGCCCTGGGGCATCCCGTGCTGCGGCTCAACCTGCGCGCCGCCGGACCGTCGCGCCCGTTGTGCGGCGACATCTACTACGCCGGCCGGACCCAGGACTTCCGTGCCGTCCTTCGGTTGCTGCCGTCCGATCTTGTCGGGCGCGGGCTGGTCGCGGTGGGCTACTCGCTGGGCGGCAACATGCTGCTGAAGTATCTCGGCGAGGAGGGCGCCGCCGCGCCGCTGCAGGCTGCTGCTGCGGTCTCGGCGCCGATCGACCTGTCGGCGACCTGTCAGTACATGATGCGGCCGCGCAACTGGCTCTATCACCGCTACATCATCGCCGCCATGAAGCGCGAAGCGACGGCGCCGGGCGCGCGCCTGACGGCGGCCGAGCGCGCCGCGATCATGTCCGCGGGCAACGTCTGGGAATACGACGATCGCTTCATCGCGCCGCGACACGGATTTTCTGGCGCCGAGGATTACTACGACAAGAACAAGGCCGTGCGCTTCATGCCGGCGATCCGCACGCCGACCCTGGTGATCGCGGCGGCCGATGATCCGTGGATTCCCATAGCGATCTACCGCGGCTTCGATTGGGTTTCGAACAAGGCACTGGTGCCGCTGCTGGCCGACGGCGGCGGCCATGTCGGGTTCCACGCCGCCGGCAACCCGACACCCTGGCACGATCGCGCGCTCGAAAGCTTTATGCAGGGCGGCGGGCCGCATTTGCCGGGAGCGCGCCACTCCAGTGGCGCGCTCCCGGCGGAGGGCTAGTACCCGGAATCACTCGTCACTGATACAGCTGTCATCCCGAGCGTAGCGAGGGATCTTCTGCAAGTGACGCACGGTTGCGCTTGCATCGAAAGATCCCTCGCTGCGCTCGGGATGACAGTCCCGAGTCACACTCGAGCGATAGCGGGTACTAGACCTCGATCCCGATGGGATCGGCGGGCCAGGGCGCGGCGAGCAGGTCGTTGAGCAGCCGCGCCAGGTGGCGCGGCACGAAGCGGTCGCCGGAGGCCGCGATCTCGCTGGCCGACCACCAGCGGAAACCGCGGATGCCGGCCTGCTCTTCTGCCGTCAAGCCTTGCGGCGCCGGATCGAACGTGGCGATGCGCTGGGCGTAGACACGGGCGAGCGTCAACACACGGTGGCCGTCGCGCACGATCTCCTTCTCGCCGGTCCAGACCCACTGGCCGGCGTGCGTCAGCCGACGGCCGGTCTCTTCCCAGATCTCGCGCAGCAGCGCCGCCTCGAACGATTCGCCGTCGTCGAGCGAACCGCCCGGCGTCACCCAGAACGTGCGCGGCACGCTTGCACGGTCGGGCAGGACGACATGGCCCGCGGCAAGCTGCATCAGCAGCACGCGGTCCTGTTGATCGATCAGCAAGGCACGGGCGGACGGGATGGTGCGTGTCATCGGCCCGAAGGTAATCCCCGGCCGGCGGGCCAGTGCAACCCTATTTGCCGCGCAGCAGCTTCGCGGCGTCGACGGCGCCATAGGTCAGGATGCCATCGCAGCCGGCGCGCTTGAAGCAGGCCAGCGTCTCCATGAGCACCTTGTCCCACACCAGCCAGCCATGATCGGCGGCGGCGCGCAGCATGGCGTACTCGCCGCTCACCTGGTAGGCGTAGGTCGGCACGCCGAAGGCGTCCTTCACGCGCCGCACGATGTCGAGATAGGGCAGCCCCGGCTTCACCATCACCATGTCGGCGCCTTCGGCGATGTCGTGGCCGACCTCGCGCATCGCCTCGTCGGTGTTCGCGGGATCCATCTGATAGGTCTTCTTGTCGCCCTTGAGCGCACCCAGGCTGCCGATGGCGTCGCGGAACGGATTGTAGAAGCACGACGCGTACTTGGCGGCATACGACATGATCTGCACGTGCTGGTAGCCCGCCTTGTCCAGCGCCCGGCGGAAGGCGGCGATGCGGCCGTCCATCATGTCGGACGGCGCCTGCACGTCGCAGCCGGCCTCGCTCTGCACCAGCGCCTGCTTGATCATCACCTCGACCGACTCGTCGTTGAGGATCTCCTCGCCGCGCACGATGCCGTCATGACCGTCGGCGTTGAACGGATCGAGCGCCACGTCGCAGACGATGCCGATGCCGGGCACCGCCTTCTTGGCGGCGCGGATGGCGCGGCACACCAGGTTGTCGGGATTGTAGGCCTCGCGCGCGTCGCTGGTTTTCTTGGCGGGATCGACCTCGGGGAAGATCGCGACGGCGGGGATGCCCAGGTCACGCGCCTGCTTGACCGCCTCGACGAACAGGTCGACCGACAGGCGGTCGACACCCGGCATCGAGGCCACGGGCGTGCGGCTGTTGGTGCCGTCCTGCACGAACACCGGCCAGATCAGGTCGTCCACACTGAGTTTCGTCTCGGCGACCAGGCGGCGGGACCAGTCGCTGCCCCGGTTGCGGCGCATGCGGGTCGTAGGATAAGCACCTAGCGTGGTGAAACGCGGCGGCATGATGTCGTCCCTCTGGCAGCCGTGTCCGGGCCGGCTGGCCGGGTTATGGACCGGCGTGGGGCATGCTGCAACGGGGTCGACCGCCGCAGGAGGCAGGATGAGACGAATTGCGCTGGCAGGTGCTCTGACGGTCGTGGTCGCCGGCGGTGCGGCGGCGCAGGAGCCGAGATTGACCGGCTACTGGCGCGGCACCTATGACTGTGCCCAGGGACTGACCGGCATCAATTTGACCATCCGGCAGTCCTTCGGCACCGCGGTCGAGGCGGTGTTCCACTTCTATGCCGTGCCGCAGAATCCCGGGGTGCCGACCGGATGTTTCAAAATGTCTGGCCGGCTGGATCCCGCGACGCGCGAATTCGTCCTGGAGAGCGATGAGAGCCGATGGCTGGTGCGGCCGCCGGATTATGTCGTGGTCAACTTCCATGGCATCCTGGGCGCGGACGGCCGCTCGATGCGGGGACGGGTCGAGGGCCCGGGCTGCACGCAGTTCGGCCTGCGGCGTTTGGATTCGCCACCGCCGGCGCCCGATCCGTGCACGACGGCGCTGAACATCTCCGGCATTTCGCTCGGCGATCCTGCGGCAACGCCTGTTGCGGCGCGTTGACAGCGGGCAGTACGCTTCTATTCTCCGCGCGCGACAAGGCGGGACACGCATGGATTTCACACTCTCCGACGACCAGCGCGCTTTCCAGGAAACCGCACGCACTTTCGCGAGCGCGGAAATGGCGCCGCACGCGGCGCGCTGGGATGCCGAGAAGATTTTCCCCGAAGAGACGCTGCGGGCCGCGGCCCAGCTCGGCTTCGGCGGCATCTACGTGAAGGACGATGTCGGCGGCAGTGGTCTCACGCGCCTGGATGCGGCCCTGATCATGGAAGAGCTGTCGGCAGCCTGCCCCAGCACGGCGGCCTACATCTCGATCCACAACATGGCCGCATGGATGATCGACGCCTTCGGCGACGAGGCGCAGCGCCATCGTTTCCTGCCCAAGCTGTGTACGATGGAGCATTTCGCCAGCTACTGCCTGACCGAGCCCAGCGCCGGCTCCGACGCCGCTTCCTTGCGCACGCGCGCCGTGCTGGACGGCGACCATTACGTGCTGAATGGCACCAAGGCGTTCATCTCCGGCGGCGGTCGCAGCGACATCTACGTCGCCATGGTCCGCACGGGCGGCGATGGCGCCGGCGGCATCTCGGCCCTGGTCGTCGAGCGCGGCACGCCGGGCCTGTCGTTCGGCAAGCAGGAGGACAAGCTCGGCTGGAACAGCCAGCC
Source organism: Reyranella sp. CPCC 100927 (assembly GCF_007859315.1). Lineage (GTDB taxonomy): Bacteria > Pseudomonadota > Alphaproteobacteria > Reyranellales > Reyranellaceae > Vineibacter. Next base: position 122,100 of record NZ_VOHA01000018.1, on the reverse strand, counting down.
CACCGCGGCGGTGATCTTCGAGAATTGCCGCGTACCGGTTGCCAACCGGCTGGGGCCGGAAGGGCATGGCTTCAAGATCGCCATGATGGGGCTCGACGGCGGGCGCATCAATATCGGCGCCTGCTCGCTGGGCGGTGCGCGGGCCAGCCTGGAAGCGGCGTCGCGCTATGTCATCGAACGCAAGCAGTTCGGCAAGCCGCTGGCCGATTTCCAGACCACGCAGTTCAAGCTGGCCGACATGGCGACCGAGCTGGAGGCGGGCCGGCTGCTGATCCACAAGGCGGCCGCGCTGCTGGATGCCAAGTCGCCGGAGGCGACGCAGGCCAGCGCCATGGCCAAGCGTTTCGCCACCGACGCCGGCTTTCGCATCGTCAACGACGCGTTGCAGCTGCACGGCGGCTACGGCTATCTCAAGGACTTCCCGATCGAGCGCTACCTGCGCGATCTGCGCGTGCACCAGATCCTGGAAGGCACCAACGAAATCATGCGCGTGGTGATCTCGCGCCGATTGTTGACGGGTTAGTGTTTGGGACCGCGCGCGTCCACGCGCGCATCTTCGGCGAAAGCTTCGCTTTCGCCTGTTGCGTCAGCGCCGACCGGTTTCGCTCTTCGCTGCGCTACGAGCGAATGCGGGCGGGGACGCCCGCGGTCCGAAAGAGAAGGAGCACCGTATTGACGACCGAACCAGAAATTCTTTTCGACGTGCAGCACGGCCTGGGCCTGATCACGCTCAACCGACCCAAGGCGCTGAACTCGCTGAGCCTTGAGATGATCCGCGAGATGGAGCGCGTGCTGCCGGCGTGGGAGAGCGATCCGGCAGTCAAGGCCGTCGTGGTGCGTGGTGCCGGCGAGCGCGCCTTCTGCGCCGGCGGCGACGTCGCGGGCCTCTATCGCGAGATGCGCGACGATCCCGACGGTACGCTGCGGCGGGACTTCTTCCGCGAGGAGTACATCGTCAATCGCCGTATCTATCGCTACCGCAAGCCCTGGATCAGCCTGATCGATGGCATCGACATGGGCGGCGGCGTCGGCCTGTCGGTGCACGGCTCGCACTCGATCGCCACCGAGAAATTCCTGTTCGCCATGCCCGAGACGGCGATCGGCCTCTTTCCCGACGTCGGCGGCGGTTACTTCCTGTGCCGGCTGCGCGGCGCGCTGGGAGCATTCCTGGCGCTGACCGGCCATCGCCTCAAGGCGGCCGACGCGCTGTGGGCCGGCATCGTGCAGGCCCATGTGCCGAGCGCCAAACTGTCGGAACTGGTGACGGCGCTTGGCGCTGCTGATCTGTCGGGCGAAAACGCGCGGCGGCAGGTCGATGCGGTGGTGGCGAAGTTCGCGACCGATCCCGGCGCGCCGACGTTGCCGTCGATCATCGAGGATATCGACCGCTGCTTCTCGGCGGCGACCTTGCAGGAAGTCATCACCAAGCTCCGGGCCCGCAATGACGACTGGGCGCAGAAGCAGATCGACGTGCTGGCGAAGATGTCGCCGACCGCGATGAAGATCACGCTGGAGCAGCTGCGTCGCTGCGCCAACCGCTCGTTCGAGGACACGATGACCATCGAGTATCGCATGGCGCAGGCGTGCATGCGGCCCGGTGCCGATTTCTACGAGGGCGTGCGCGCCGCGTTGATCGACAAGGATCAGAGCCCGAAGTGGAATCCGCCGAGCATCGACGGCGTGACGGCGCAGATGGTCGAAGCGCATTTCGATCCGGTGGCCAACGATCTGGTGTTCGACTGAGAACTGGCATTCCGAGCGAAGCGAGGAATCTTCCTAAAGTGGCGTCAGGTGCGTCATTCGCAGGAGATCCCTCGCTGCGCTCGGGATGGCGAAGTACATATTGGCCTACGCAGCGGAGGAGACATCATGGCGAAGATCGCATTCATCGGGCTGGGCAACATGGGCGGGCCGATGGCGGCCAACCTGCTGAAGGCGCAGCACCAGGTGGCGGCCTTTGATCTGTCGGACGCGGCCGTTGCCGCTGCGGTCGCCAATGGCGCCACCAAGGCCGCCAACGTCGCCGACGCGGTGAAGGGTGCCGAGGTGGTGATCACCATGCTGCCGGCCGGCAAGCATGTCCGCGAGGTCTACGAAGGTACGGTGATTGGCGCCGCCGCCAAAGGCACGTTGTTCATCGACTGCTCGACCATCGACGTCGACAGCGCACGCGCCGTGGCGGCCGCAGCGGCCAAGGCCGGCATGGAGATGGTGGACGCACCGGTGTCTGGGGGGACCGGTGGCGCCACGGCCGGTACGCTCACCTTCATGGTCGGCGGCCCGGATGCCGCGTTCGCCCGCGCCAGACCGTTTCTCGAGCGCATGGGCAAGAACATCGTGCACGCCGGCGGTGCCGGCAACGGTCAGGCCGCCAAGATCTGCAACAACATGATCCTGGGCGTATCGATGGTCGCGGTGTCGGAAGCCTTCATGCTGGCCAAGCGCCTGGGACTCGATGCGCAGAAGCTGTTCGACGTCGCCTCGACCTCGTCGGGCCAATGCTGGGCGCTGACGACCTATTGCCCGGTGCCGGGGCCGGTACCGACTTCGCCGGCCAACCGCGACTACCAGGCCGGTTTCACCGCCGCGATGATGCTCAAGGACCTGTTGCTGGCGCAGGAGGCGGCACGCGCTGCCAGCGCGTCCACGCCGCTGGGCGCCGAGGCGGCACAGCTCTTCAGCCTGTTCGTGAACGCCGGTCGCGGTGCACAGGATTTCTCCGGCATCATCCGCATGCTCGACGGCAAGTAGGGCAGGGTTCCGCGCGCAGCGAGGAGATCCCTCGCTGCGCTCGACGTAACAGCAGGATCCTACCGCGCTGTACGCCGCTTGGAGACGAGAACGGGTTTCGCCACCGGGCGCGGGGCGGTGGCGGCCGTGAAGACGCGGGTCAGGAGCAGCTGGGCGCCGGCCTGCAGCTCCGTCGGCGCCGTGGCGTCGCCGGCCAGGAATTTCAGCAGGGCCTGCTGGAACAGGCCGTCGAACATCGCGTAGAGCACCGCTGGCGGCAGCGTCAGTTCCTCGCCGGCCAGTTCGGCCAGTCGGGTCATGATGCGCCAGATCATGGTCTCCAGGGTCTTGTCGATCTCCAGCACGTCGTTCTGGAACGCCGGTTCGAACAAGGCTTGGGACCGCAGGTCGTACCACAGGCGATGCAGCGTCGCTTCCTGGCGCAGCGTTTCGGCCAGCGCCGCGGGGAAACCGGCGGCCAGTTCGTCGTAGGTCGTCGCGGTTGTCGTGATCGCGTCGTAGCGCGTGACGCACTGCGCCTTGTAGTGGCGCACGCAGCATGTGATCAGGTCGACCTTGTCGCTGAAGTAGTAGTGCAGCACGCCGTGCGAGAACTCGGAGTTCTGCGCGATCTCCCGCAGGCTGGTGCGGGCGTACCCCAGCTCCGACAGCGTCTGAAGCGCGGCGGCCGCCAACTCGGCCCGGCGCTCGTTGACCTTGTCGACGCGCCGACGCTGGGCTCGCTCGAGTTGTTCGATTGCTGCAGACGGCATCGCTGACCTGCCACCGGTTCCGTTGGTGCCGCATCGGCATAGGGGATGGGCATCGTCGCGATCAAGCGCCGATTGCCTAACGCATACCACATCAGACCAAACGATTGCACTGGGCGCAATTGTATCTTTACATACGTCAAATAGAAAACTTGACAATTGTCAAATATAACTGCAGCTTGAAAGCTGTCTGCGGGAAGGAGGGAACCCGCGTCGGCCACAACGGATGACGCGACAGGCGCGCGAGAGCGGCCACTGCGCCGGCAAGTCTCGGCGCTCAAAAGAACAACCGGAGGACGCAAAAATGGGCAATTTCGACCTGACCGGGCGCAAGGCCCTGGTCACCGGCGGCGCGCGCGGTATCGGCGCCAGCATTGCCGAAGCGCTCGCCAAAGCCGGCGCCGCGGTCATGATCGGCGACATCCTCAACGATCTCGGTCAACAGACTGCCAGTGCGATCGCCAAAACAGGCGCCAAAGCGGGCTTCACGCCGCTCGATGTGCGTGAGGACGCCAGTTGGCAGGCCGCCGTCGCAGCCACAATCAGCACGCTGGGCGGATTCGATGTCCTGGTGAACAACGCCGGTATCGAGATCACGGCCTTGGTCGTTGATATCGACGCTGCCGAACTGCGCCGCATGCTCGACGTCAACATCGTCGGCGTTAGCCTGGGCATGAAGCACGCCTTCCGGACCATGCGGCCGGGCGGCCCGGCCGGCAAAGGCGGCGCCGTCGTCAACATTTCCTCGGTCGCCGCCACGATCGCGTTTCCGTCGATCGCGGGCTACTCCGCGACCAAATCGGCGGTCGATCGCCTGACCCGGGTCGGCGCGATGGAGGCGGGCAAGCTCGGCTATGGGGTGCGCGTCAACTGTATCTATCCCGGCCTGATCCCGACCGACATGGGCATGAAGCTCGCCGGCGATGTGGTGGCGGCAGGACTGTGGCCCACCACCGACGCTGCCGTGGGCGATGTCGTCGGGCAAACCCCGCTGGGGCGGCTCGGTGAAGTCGGCGATGTCGCCGATGCGGCCGTGTTCCTGTGCTCCGACGCGGCCCGCTTCATCACCGGCGTCGGGCTGCCCGTCGACGGCGGCATGGGCATGTGACAGCCGTCCAAATCGACGGTCGATTGGCGAAGATTCCCAGGGAGAGAGGCATGAGCGACAAGAGGCCTGTCGTCGTCTATGGCGCGTCCGGCTACACCGGCCGTCTGGTCTGCGAGTATCTGCGCGAGCTCAACGTGCCCTTCATCGCGGCCGGCCGCGACAAGGCCCGCGTGCAGGCGGTGGTCGACAAGATCCCCGGCATTGAGACCGCCGATTACGAAGTGGTGGAGGTCGAGCACTCGGTCGAGGCTTTGACCAAGCTGTTCAAGGGGGCTCGGGTCGTCAGCAACATGGTCGGGCCGTTCATCAAGTACGGTCCCGAGGTCGTCGAAGCCTGTCTCGCCACCGGCTGTCACTACACGGATACGACCGGCGAGCAGGACTGGGTGCTGGATGCGAAAACGCGTTGGGGCAAGGCGTTCGCTGGCAAGGGGCTGCTCCTCTCGCCCGGTGTCGCCCAGATGTATACGACCGGTGAAATCGCCGCCAACATCTGCCTGGAGACACCGGGGCTCGACACGCTCGACATCCTGGTGCTGTGGAAGGGGTTCCCGACCTACGCCTCGACCCAGACGATCTTCACCATTCTCAAGGCCAAGTGGTTCTACCTCGAGCAGAACAAGCTGGTGGAGTGGAACCAGAGCGAGACCACAGAGGTCAACGTTCCCGGCCAGCACGCGACGGCGCTCGCCCTGCCATGGGGCGGCACCAGCCATCCGATTTGGTTCCAGGATGATCCGCGCGTGGCCAGTTGCAAGGTGGTCGGCGGCGTGTTCGCCCGCGAGGTGATGCTGAACGTCGTCGCTACCCAGAAGATGGTCGAGGAGAAGATCAAGCCGCTGCCGCCGGAGCAGCAGGAGAAGGCGTTGGCCGAGATCGCGGCATCGGTGCAGGCCGGCATGCCGCCGCGCGAGAATCCGCGGATCAACACCTCGCTCGACTCGGTGCACGCGACGGGACCACTGGGACGCGCCCACTGCGTGATCCACGGCAACAGCAACTACAAGCAGACCGGCCTGCTGCAAGCCTATGCAGCGTACTCCCTGCTGCAGCAGCCACCGCGGAAAGCCGGCTTCGCATCGGCGTGTCAGGCCTTTGGGCACCGCGAGCTTCTGGGTGTGCTCAGGAGTTTCGGTCTCGTCCTCACCCCCGTCCTGACCGTCAGCACCTGATCCGACCAGGTCGCGAAGCCGCCGCCCCGGAGGGCCCCGCTCTCCGGGGCGTTTCTTATGGCGGAACACCAGTATTTTCCGATGACTCGACGCCGCCCGGCACGCCGCGTAAACCGGTGCGCCCGCTGAGATGAGGAAGCTGCCGATGTCCGGCCTGATCGTTCCGTTCAACAACTTCGTGCCCAAGGTCGACCCGTCGGCCTTCATCGCCGCCAATGCCACGCTGATTGGCGAGGTCGAGATCGGCGCCATGTGCGGCATCTGGTTCAACGCCGTGTTGCGTGGCGATGGACCGGGCATCGTGATCGGCGACAACAGCAACATCCAGGACGGCGTCGTCATCCATGTCAGCAATGCGCGCCAGGGCACGATCGTCGGGCGCAATGTCACGGTCGGTCATCTGGCGCTGCTGCACGCCTGCACCGTGCAGGATGATGCCTTCGTCGGCATGCACTCCACCGTCCTGGACGGCGCCGTGGTCGAGACTGGCGCCATGGTGGCGGCCGGTGCGCTGGTGCCGCCGGGCAAGATCGTGAAGGCCGGCGAGCTATGGGCCGGCAACCCGGCACAAAAGATGCGCGACATCGGCGAGAAGGACCTGCAGGTCTTCAAGTGGTCGGCGCTGCACTATATGGAACTCGCCAAGGCCTACACCGGTCGGCCCAACATGATCGACGGCTCCGGCCCGACGCCCAAGGTCGAGGACCTGCTGAAGAAGTAACGCGCCTGGGAGCGCGGGCGTCCCGCCCGCTCATGTCTCGGCGCTACGCGCAAAGGCGAAAGCTACGCTTTCGCCGGAGATGCGGGCGAGACGCCCGCGCTCCAGGCTTCTACGCCGCTGCCACCACCTCGGCATCCAATTCGACCCACACCGGCACGTGGTCGGACGGCTCCGGTCGGCCGCGCTCGGCCTTGTCGATCGTGCAGGCCTTCAGCTTGTCGGCGGCTTGCGGCGACAACAGCAGGTGGTCGATGCGCAGGCCGTTGTTGCGGTTCCAGGCGCCGGCCTGGTAGTCCCAGAAGCTGTAGGCCTTGGTGGTTGGATAGAGCGCCCGGTAGGCGTCGGTGTAGCCCAGGTTCAGGATCCCGCGCAGCGCCTGGCGTGATTCGGGCCGGCACAGCGCGTCGTCGGCCCAGGCCGGCGGATCGTAGACATCCACGTCGGTCGGGCAGACATTGTAGTCGCCGCCCAGAACCACCAATTCCTCGCTCTCGAGCAGCGCTTGCGCGCGCTGGTGCAGGCGCTGCATGAAGCCGAGCTTGTACGGGAACTTTTCCGTGCCGACCGGATTGCCGTTGGGCAGATAGATCGACGCCACGTTCAGTGCACCGGCGCTGGTCTGGAACCGCGCCTCGACATACCGCGACTGCACGTCGCTATCGTCGCCCGGCAGGGCGCGATGCACCACCTCTGGCGCCGTGCGCGAGACCATCGCCACACCATTCCAGCTCTTCTGGCCGACAACGGTGCAGCAATAGCCGGCAGCTTCGATCTCCAGCCGCGGGAACTGGTCATCCTGGCACTTGATCTCCTGCAGCAGCAGCACGTCGGGCTGCGTACGCTTCAGCCAGTCGGTGAGGTTGCCGGTGCGCCGGCGCACGGAGTTGATGTTCCAGGTCGCGATTTTCATGCCGGCACCATCGCAAGTCTGCGATGCGAAGGGAAGGTGGACCATGAGGGGCGAGTCGCTATCATTGTCCACAGCCTCTGTGGGAGCGCGCGATGACCGAAGGGCGTCTGTTCTTCACGTCGGAGATCTTCGAGGGCGGTCGCCGCCGGCGGCAGATCGCACGACCGCAAAAGACCTGGATCGAGCCGTCGCGCACACTGCCGGTGTTCGCCGAGTGTGACGTGCTGGTGGTCGGCGGCGGGCCGGCGGGCACGGCAGCGGCTACCAGTGCGGCGCGGCTCGGCGCCGACGTCATCCTGCTGGAGCGCTACAACCACCTTGGCGGACTGTCGACCGGCGGGCTGGTGTTCTGGATAGACCGCATGACCGACTGGGACGGCAAGCCCGTGATCCGCGGCGTCGCCGAGGAAATCTTCGATCGCCTGCCCAAGGAGTATGTCTGCGGGCCGGCACGCCAGGATTGGGGGTCGCGCGATGCCGCCACGGCTGCGTACTGGTCGCTGCGCTCGGCGGCCTTCCACGGCATCGTCACCTGGTCACCCATGGTGTGTCCCGAGCGGCTGAAGCTGGCAGCGCTCGACATGGTCGAGGAAGCCGGTGCGCGGCTGGTGCTGCACGGTTGGGCGTCGGTGCCGATCGTCGAGGACGGTGCGGTGAGGGGCGTCGTGTTCGAAAGCAAGGAAGGCCGTCAGGCGATCCTTGCCAAGGCGACGGTCGATGCCACCGGTGACGGCGACATCTTCCATCGCGCCGGCGTGCCGTCGGAAACCGATATTGAGAAGAACGATATCCACCACTGCATGAACACGGCCTGGATCTGGGCCGGTGTCGACATGAAGCGCTGGATGGACTTCCGCACGTCCGATCCCAAGGGCTATAGCGACTTCATGGCGACGGGACGCGAGAAGGTGCGCCATTTCGAGCGGCCCTTCACGTCGTGGCGTGATGACGTGGCGTTGTTCATGGGGCCGCGCCAGTCCGGCTTCGATGCCCTGAATGTCGATGACCTGACCGAAGTGGAAGCGTACTGCCGCCGGCTGATGTGGCAGCACCTGGAGGTGTTCCGCGCCCATGCGCCAGGTTTCGCCGGCGCCTATCCCGTGCAGAGCGCGCCGCAGATGGGCGTGCGGCACACGCGCCGGCTGGTCGGCGTCGAGAAGGTCGTGCGCACGCAGTGGGACGACGGTACGCCGTACGCGACCGAGGTCGGTGTCAGCCCTTCATTGTCGCCCAAGTTCCGCAACGTCTCCGTGCCCTATGGCGCGTTGCTGCCGCAGGTGGTCGATGGATTGCTGGCGCCGGGTCGACACTTGTCGTGTGACGCGACTTCCCATTCCTTCATGCGCGAAATCCCGCAATGCTGGCTGACCGGCCATGCCGCCGGCGCCGCCGCGGCCATTGCCGCCCATCGTGGCGTGGCGCCGCGGGCGGTCGATATCGGTGAACTGCAGGCTGCGCTTCAGAAGCAGGGCGCCTATCTGCGGCCGTCCGCTGCCGGTACGGTGAAACGCGCCGGTGCGAGCGGGTAGGGCGTCTTTCCCAACGTGTGGGAAAGGATGGCCGCTAGACGCTGAACGAGTTGCCGCAGCCGCAGGACGTGCTGGCGTTGGGATTCTTGATCTGGAACGAGGAGCCGACCATCTCGGTGACGTAGTCGATCTCGCTACCCTTGAGCAGCTCCAGCGAGGCGCTGTCGATCAGCACCCGGGCGCCCCCCTTTTCGATGACGAAATCATCGTCGGCGGCCTTGGTGTCGAAGTCGAAGACGTACTGGAAGCCCGAGCAGCCGCCGCCGTTGACCGCGACCCGCAGCTTGGCCTCGGCCGTTTCGCGCGACAGCAGGAAGGCAATGCGCTGGGCGGCACTGTCGCTCAGCGTGACCTGGGGCGCATCGATGACGAGATCCGACATGGTCCTGGACCCTGATTTCCGGGCCGCGTCCGGCCCACCTCACTTCTAATGTGGTGCTGGGAGCGAAACTGTCAACAAGATGCGGAATCCGGCATTCGTTGATGGACCAAAAACAATGGCCCAGGAGGCGTTCTGGCGATTAGACTGCAGGAAGATCCAGTAACCGTACAGAAAACGGGGCTTTGTCGTGTCCACTGCCAACGGCCAAACGTCATCCCCACCGCCCATGCCGCTGTTCTACACCCAGCCGGTGCCGGTCGACGCCAATCGCCACAAGGGCAAGTCGCTGCGCGACAATCCCGGGTTCGGTTTTTCCGCCCGGACCAATTCGGTGCCGGTGAGCGGGGCCGAGTTTGCGCTGGCCCAGCGCCATTACCCGATCGTGTTCTCCGGCCAGGGGGTGCCGATCCCGGTGGCGGTGCTGGGTCTGCGGGCTGACGAAAACCTGTTCGTGAGCGGCGACGGCACGTGGCTGCCGCAGACCTATATCCCGGCCTATGTGCGCCGCTACCCGTTCGTGTTTATTGAGGCCACGGGCGGTCAGCTCATTCTGGCCGTCGACGAGGGCGGTGGGTTCGTCGTCGATGGCAGCAAGCTGCCGCTGTTCGATGGCGCCGGAAAGCCGACCGAACTGGTGAACAGCGCCCTGCAGTTCTGTGCCGCCTACCAGGGCAATCACAAGGCGACCGCCGAGTACGTCGAGGCCTTGCAGGCTGCCGACCTGCTGGTCGACAACCAGGCCCAGGCCACCATCGCCGGCACCGAGCGGCTGTCGCTGGCCGGCTTCAAGGTGGTCGACGAGGCGCGCTTCAACAAGCTGCCGATCGCGACCCTCGAGACCTGGCGCGACAAGGGCTGGCTGGGCTGGACCTATGCCCACCTGCTGTCGTTCGGCGGCTGGAACGCCCTCGCCAACCTGGCCGCCGACCGCAAGAAGGCCGCGTAGCGGTCGTCCGTGGGCGCCGGCCGCAAGCCTGCCTTCCCGGACGTCACCGTTTGCCGGCAAAGATGCCGGTCGCCCTGTATCCCGCGCCGTTGATGGCGAAGCTCCCGGCCTGATAGGCGACCGGGTCTGCCGGGCTCCTGAAGAAGGAGCCGTTCAGCGAACCCGTCCGCCCTGCGCCCGCGATCGAGGCCGCGAAATTCTGCGGTGTCCACGCGGCAGCGGATGACGTGCCGCTGTAGTTGGCGCCATCGAAGTTTGTGATCGTCACCGTTCCGCTGCGGCTGCCGAAGTTCCAGCCGTGCTGGAATGCACCCGCCGCCAGGTAGCGGTTGTTGCCGTTGGTGACGTTGCCGATGATATGGCCGTTATAGGTGGCGGTGCCGTAGACGGGAATTTGCGACTTGCTGGCCAACTCGCCGGCGACCCAGGTGCCCAGGTGCATGCGATCGCGCTCGTTGATGCGCGGCCCGCTGTCGTAGCGCACGTCGCCCGCCCAATAGCCCCAGGACAGGTATGCGCAGTCGCAGAAGCCCACACCGGCGGGCAGCAGGTTGTGCACCGGCACGGTCGACTGCGTCACGGCGAACACGCGCGCATTGGCCGGGTTGCCGTCATTGTAGGTCGAACTCACGTTGGCGTTCTGCGTCATGGCGAAATTGCCGTCGTCGATGAACGCCGACCGCGACCGGCTGTTGCCGGTCAGGCCACCCAGCTGCAGCGTCAGGTCGCTGTGGTAGCTGTCCGATCTTTTCATCCGCAGCGAGGCCTCGACGCGGTTGCTCGAGGCGTCGGTCGTGATGCTGATGTCGGTCGGTCGGGTGTTGCGCAGGCTGTATTCCGAGAACACGCCGGCGGCGCTGCTGGTCTCGACGTTGGCGCCGGCGTAGCCGTTCATCGTCCGGGTGGTTCGCCGCGTACCCAGCCCGTCGGGGACTGGCGCGGGCAATGCGATCGCCACCGGGTAGTAGCTGCTCGTCGCGCTCGGGCTCTCATGCGGCTGTCGCAAGGCGGCCTGCTCGATGCGCACGCTGTCGCCGACGCCCGACGTCACATGGCTGTCCGGCCCCAGCACCATGTAGTCCGCCTGCGGCCCATAGATCGCCGTGCCCGTCTGTGTTTCCATCGTCGAGGCGGCGGCGCCGAAGCGCACCGTGCGCGCCATTGCCGACGCACGCAGCGAGCCGTTGTACGAACCTGACAACACGATGGCGTCGGGCTTGGTGTAGTCGGTGATGTAGGTGGCCAGGATGAGACCCATATAGGACGACTGTGCGGCACCCTGGCCGACGATGCCCAGGGACGCTTGCATGGCAACGGCGCGCTGGTTGGGATCGGGCGCACTACCGATCTGCGATACGTGCGCATTCGCCGAATAACGGGACAGCAGCGGCGAATTGAACGCCGTCAGGATCGCCGGCCGCAGGGCGTCGGCTTCCGGCACGAAGGGACTGGCCGAGATCGACGTTGCCGATTGGATGCCGACGAGAACGTGGGAGGCGAACCCGGCAGTCGGCAGGCTGGCGGTCGGCGTCGGTGTGCCGCCGAAGACTCCGCCGGCCCTTTCGGGCGCGCTGTCGGGTGCGAAGACGTATGCAAAGAAGTCGCCTGCCGGTGCAATCAGGCCGATGCCGGAGAGCGGGCCGAAGGTCGAACTGGTGTTGGAAGCCGACAGCACGGCACCGGCGCCGGGACTCCAAGGCAGGATGAAGGAAGCACCCGATTGGGTCGTGAGCGTCAGCCGGCTGTTGTCGGTGACGGTGGCGCTGGCGAGCGCTGTGTTGTTGCTCGGATCACGCGGCGCGGCCAGGGTCGCGTTGTTGAAGCCCATGTACGGTGGGTCGGCAACAAAGCGCCCCTGACTACCGAGCGTCACCACGCTTGGCGGCGGTGGGGGCGGTGGTGCCGTTGTTTGTGGCGGTGGAGGCGGCGGCGGCGGCGGTGGTGCCGTTGTCTGTTGCGGCGGTGGGATCTGCTGCGTCGGGCCTGGCGGGGTTGATTCCGGCCCCGTCATCTGGACCAGCGCGCGCTGCATGGCGCGGCTGGTCGCATCCGTGCCGGCGGCGTTGGCCTGCGCCACGGCGGCAGCCGAACCGCCTTGCGCCGTGTTGGCGCCCGGGGGTGCGATGGACTCCGGCGGCAAGTTTGAATTGGTGCTGCCGACGCCGGATTGCGCCAGGCCCTGCTCGATCGTGGTCGCGCTGGGTATGCTGCTGCCGCGCGTTCCCGGCGGCGACGGTGCCGCCGACGACGCTTCCAAGGCCCCTTTGGGCGCTGCAAGCTCGGTGCGTGTGGCAAGACGCGGGTCCGCCGGCCGCTGTCCCAAGGCGATCTCGATGATGCTGCCGGGACGCCGGGCGATCTGTTCGCCATTGTTGTTGGTGACCCGCATGCGTTCGCCGAACAGGAAGTACGCCTTCACCGCATCGGGCACCGTCGCGTCGATGACGGTAATGCCGCCCCGGATGCCGATAGTCGCCGAGGGTGTCTTGACCACGGCTTCCGAGGATTTGGTGATGTTGCCACCGACCAGCCGGAACACGCCCTTGGTGACGGTCACGGCGATGTCGCCGGTGCGTTTGTCCGGATCGTAGACGTAGCGGTCGATGGCCACCTGGCTGTTGGGGCCGATCGTCAGCGCCGTGCCATCGTTGAACAGCAGATGGGCCCGGTCGTTGGCCGCCGTGCGAATCGCTTCGTTGGCGAAGACGTCGGTGCCGACGTGCAGGATGCGCTCGCGCTGCGCCGGCGGGGTGCCGATGGGCTCGCCGGTGGCCGAGCTGGTCACGCCGACTTTCGCCGCCGCGCTGCCGTGGATACAGAGCAGCGTCAGGATCGCGAGAGAGAGAGTGTGATGAATGGAGATCGTCTTCATGCGTCTCTCCTTGGCGGCCGCACTGCCTAGAAGCGCCAGGTCAGGCCGGCCATACCGATGTAGTTCGTGTAGTCGAAGTTGGGCAGCGATGATGACCGTGCGTTGCGCGCCGCCTGCAGCACGATGGCGAGGCGCTCGGCGATCGGGACCTGCAGTGTCAGCGACAGGCGCCACTCGCGGTCGCGCCGCGTCGTTCCCGGATCGAGAGCGGGATCCGGTGCGTCGTAGTTGTCCCACAGGCGCGCCGCCGACAACGTCAGCGTGATCTGCTCACCAGGTGCCCACGCCGGTTGGCCGAGCATGGCCTGTGCGCCGACACCCAGCAGCCATTCGTTGTAGCTTTCGAAGCGTTTCTTGGCGTCGAAACGGCCGGCGCCGGCCCATGCGCCCAGCGACAGCCAGGGCAATACCTGCCAGTCGGCGGATATGCGTCCGAACGTCTCCCAGCCGGTGCGGAAATCGTTGAACGGGCGCTTCTTGCTGTTGTGATAGTCGCGGCGACGGACCTCGGCGACGAAACTCACGGCAACGTCGGACCACTTCTTGTCGAGATTGACGCCGACACCCGGCGCCCAATACTCCGTCGACGTTCCCAGGATCACATAGTCGATCCCGACATAAGGCCGGATGCTGACCTGCGGTAGCTGCGAGGGCAGCAGCCACATGCGGGGGCCGCTTGTGACGCTGGCGTAGAGCAGATCGACAGCGGTGGCCTTGAACTGCCGCGCCGCGTAGATCGTCGCCTGTGTGTCCAGCGACTCGCCGCCTTGCAGGCCGAAGTCCCAGAGGTGCTGGAAGCTGCCGATGACGAAGGCGTTGCCGTCTTTCTTGGCCGTGAACTGGCGGTCGAGCTGGGCATCCAGGCCGCCGAACCGCACGTTGCCGGCTGTCGGTGCGGCATTGGCGTTCGATTGATAACGGAAACCGAAGAGCAGAGTGCCGGAGAATTTGTGCGGATTGATCTGGCGATCGATCTCTTCCTGAAAAGCCTCGGCGCGTTGGCGCACGGGCGGCGGCACATCGGGCAGGGCGAGTACCTCGGCGATGTACCGCCGGGCGATTTGATACGAACCAAGTCGATAGTAGAGAACGCCGAGCTCCAGGCGTACGCGCGGCAGGTTCGGGGCGAGAATCAGCATGCGTTCCAGCGCGGCGACAGCGCCTTCCAGATCGCCGACCTTGATCGCGCGTTCGACGAAGGTGAACGCCTTCTGAAGATTGCCGGGATCGCCGATCATCTCCTTGAATGCGCTGTCATAGGCAGCGCGATCCGCTGACGCCGGCGGCGTCTGGGCGTTCGACTCGTGCTGACCCCCGAACGTCATGCAGATCGAGAGCAGACCTGCGCGCAACCACCCTGGCCCGTTCAACCGATCCCCCTCGGTCGACACTGACGCGTTTACGGCGCACCTCCTCGTCACGCGTTGGACGTCGCCGCAGCGAGTCCGCGTGTACGCAGGCGAAACCGTTCTCGAACCCCCAAATGAAATAGCTTGCAGGCCCTGGGACCTGAACATGTGCGACGCAAAAGCGAAACGCGCAGCAATATGCTGTAGGATTAGTTACACATGCGGCAGCATCGGCATGTGTGATCTGTTTGTGGCCCGGCGCCCCTCCATACCGAGAGCCGAGCGATCTTGATCAGGTTGACGGATATCGATGACTACTCAACCTGATCGACGATATTTACCAATGTCTTGTACATTAAAAGTCACTGTTGTGCAATATCATGCGGTCGAATTGTCATCGGACCCCGACCGCCTCTGACGCGCACGCACGCGCTCACGATGCAGCATGTAGAGGCCGGAGCCGATGATCAGCGGCAGGCCCAGCCACAACCAGACGGTCGGCACCTCGCGCCAGAACAACCAGCCGTAGCTCAGCGCGAACACGATCGAGACGTAGTCGAACGGCGCCAGCACGGCAGCAGGGGCCAGCCGCCAGGCGCGCGTCATGAGGATCTGCCCAAAGCCGCCGGTCAAACCGATCGCGGCCAGCCATAGCCAGTCGGTGAATGTCGGCCAGATCCAAGCGGTACCCAACGGTTGCCCGGCAATCTCGTTGCCGCTGATGATCAGGCCGCTCACGGTGATCGACGCGATGGAATAGCACAGGATGGTCTGGTCGCTGTCGGTCCGGCTGAGGCGGCGCACGCAGATCATCGAGAGCGCGTAGCAGAACGTGGTGCCCAGCACCGCCAGCGACAGCGGATGGAATGCTGCCGTTCCCGGCTGCACGATGATCAGTACGCCGATGAAGCCGACGATCACCGCACACCAGCGGCGCCAGCCGACCTGCTCGCCCAGCAGCAGGACACCCAGGACGGTCATGAAGAACGGCGAGGCGAACGAGATCGCATACAGTTCCGCCAGCGGCATCAACGGGAAGAGGTAGAAGAAGCCGAACATCGACAGGAACGATACGACCACGCGGCCGAACTGCAGCAGGGGCTGGCGCGTGGCAAGCGTTTGCCAGCCGCCGGCGGCCTGGATCAGCCACAGAAGCGGCAGTACCGAAAACACGCTGCGGCAGAAGACGATTTGTAGGGTCGGATAGCGCGCACCGAGCGCCTTCACCATGGCATCCATAGTGGACAGCAGCGCGAGCGCCACGACCTTGCTGTAGATACCGCCGACGGAATCGGACAACGAACCGGGAGAGGGGAAACTCGACATCGCACGCGGAGATAGCATCGGGGGGCTCGGCGGGGAAGGCATGACATGGACGGCCGGCGCGGCTGACCGTAATGTCGTGCCGGGGGGAAGGGCGAATGATCGGGTGGCTGGCAAGGCGATGGGGCAGGCGCTTGCCGATCGTGGCGCCGTTCATGGTCCTGTTGGCGGCGCTGGCGCTGCGCGTCGCCGACCCACCCAGCGTCAACCAGCTGCGTGACTTCGCGTTCGATGCGTTCCAGCGTCTGAAGCCGCGTGACTATGATCCGCAATGGAACGTGCGCATCGTCGATATCGACGAAGCAACGCTGGCAGCCTATGGCCAGTGGCCCTGGCCGCGCGATCGGCTTGCCAAGCTGGTCGACAAGCTCAGTGAGCAGGGAGCGGCCGTTGTTGCCTTCGACGTGTTGTTTGCCGAGCCCGACGCTTCGTCGTGGCATCGCCGGGTGCGCGAGCTGATTGCCTATGTCGATCCTGAGACCGTGCAGCGCATTGCCGCCGCCGTGCAGGATAACGACCGCCTGCTGGCCGATGCCTTCGCCCATGCCAATGTGGTGACGGCCTATGCCTTCGATACCGCGACGCGCCAGAGCCGGCCACCAGGTCTGAAACACGGCTACGCGATCAGTGGCGAGGATCCGCTGCTGTACCTGAACCGCTATGCCAGCGTGGTTTCCACCTTGGAGTTGCTGGAAGCCGGCGCCAAGGGCAACGGCGGTATCACGCCCGACCACGACATCACCGTGATCCGCCGCGTTCCCCTGTTGCTGCGGCTCGAGACGCAGTCGCATGTTTATCCGGCGCTTTCCCTGGAGGCGGTGCGCATCGCCGTGCAGGCCTCGACATATGTCGTGCGCGGCGCGACATCGGGCGGCGATCTGGGGTGGCTGGCGCGAACGCTGTCGGCATTCCAGGACGGTGTGCAGTCCGTTCGGGTCGGCGATCGCATCGTACCGACCGACCGCCATGGCAACCTGGTGCTGTACGACAGCGGCCACCGCCAGGAGCGGTTCATCTCCGCCCGTGACGTGATGGAGGATCGGGTCGACAAGGAGAAGATCGCGGGCAGTATTATCTTCGTCGGCACCAGCGCCGCCGGTCTCAAGGACATCCGCAACACACCGGTGGACAGCGCCATTCCCGGCGTCGAGATCCATGCCCAGCTCGTCGAGCAGATCTTCACGGAGACCTACCTGGCGCGGCCGTTCTATGCCGGCGCGCTGGAGACCGGCTTCCTGCTGGTGGCGGGTTTGCTCTTCGTGTTCGTCATGCCGCGCGTCTCGGCCGGTTGGAAGGGCGTGCTGGCGATTGTCGGCGTGGCCGTCGGCCTGGGGGCACCGTGGCTTCTCTTTGTCACCGAACGCGTGCTGGTCGATCCCATCTATGCACCTGCAATGCTGGCGCTGATCTACGCCGCCAGTTCGGCGTCGAGTTTCATGCTGACCGAGCGCGAGCGGGCGCAGATCCGCGGTGCCTTTGGCCTCTACCTGTCACCGGATGTGGTCGAGGAACTGGCGCGCAATCCCGCGCGCCTGCAACTCGGCGGCGAGGAGCGGATCCTGACGGTGATGTTCACCGACGTGCGCGGTTTCACGACGATTTCCGAGCAGTTCGATCCGCCGGGCCTGACGCGGTTCATGAATCGCTTCCTGACACCCATGACCAACATCATCCTTTCCGAACGCGGCACGATCGACAAGTACATGGGCGACTCGATCATGGCATTCTGGAACGCGCCACTCGATGTGCCGGACCATGCGGCGCGGGCCTGTCGCGCGGCGCTGGCCATGCAGTCGCGCCTGAAGGACTTGAATATCGAATGGCGCAGCCAGGCGCACGACGAGGGGCGCAACCACATCCCGGTGGCGATCGGAATCGGCCTCAATACGGGTCCGGCGTCTGTCGGCAACTTCGGGTCCGACCAGCGCTTCACCTATTCGGTGCTGGGCGATGACGTCAATCTGGCCTCACGCCTGGAAGGTCAGTGCAAGGTCTATGGCGTGGCGATCATCGTCGGCGAGGACACCCGGCGGTCGGCGCCGGACTTTGCCTGCATCGAGCTCGATCTGGTCAAGGTGAAGGGCAGGAGCGAGCCGGAACGCATCTTCGCCCTGATCGGCGATGCCACCCTGCGCGATACCGAGGCGTTCCGCGCCTGGGAGGCCGCACACGGGGCGTTCCTAGTGGCATATCGTGCCGGTGATTTCGCGGCGGCAAGGCTCAAGGCTGAACAGGCGAAGGCCTGTGCTGACGTGGCGGATTGGGGCTCGGGATACTACGAGCGCATGAACGTCCGGCTGAAAACTCTTGTTGCCCAACCGCCTGCCATCTGGGATGGCGTTTATGAGGCTGAGGAGAAGTGATGGAACAGGTCGATGTCGATGCGCGGCTGGCCGCCATCGAAGCGGTTGTCTGCCGCGAGGTCGGGCGCGGCGCGGCACCGCTGATGGCGGCCACGCAGGGCGGGCTGGCCCGCGCGGCGCGTGCGATCGTGGCTGTCGCCCAGCCCACCATCGGCATCATCACCGGCTTTTTCGTGCCGACTCTCGATCCGCCGATGGCGGAGACCGACGGCCCGGTGGGCGCCGCCCATCTTGCCATCGGTTTCGCCAACTGCGGCTGGGGTGTACGCGTGGCGACCGACACGCCGTGCGCCGGTGCCGTCAGTGCCGCGCTGCGCGGCACCGGCCAGGCCATCGACGCGCGGATCGGGCTGGATGTCGTGCCGACCGGGCCGGCACAGGCCGAGGCGATTGCAAGCCTGGTCGATCGTTGGCGCACGGCGGGGGTGACGCATGTCATCGCCATCGAGCGCTGCGGCCGGGCCGCCGATGGCGGCTGCTATACGATGCGCGGGATCGACGTGTCGGCGACCACCGCGCCGCTGGATGACCTGTTCACGGCAGGCCCCTGGGTGCGCATCGCGATCGGCGACGGCGGCAACGAGGTCGGCATGGGCAGCCTGCCGCGCGATCTGATCGCAGGCTCGGTGCCCAACGGCGAGAAGATCGCCTGCGTCACGCCGGCCGATCATCTCGTGGTCTGCGGCGTTTCCAACTGGGGCGCCTACGCATTTCTGGCGGCGTTGTCGCTGCTGTTGCCGGCGAAGGCCGCATCGCTGCTGGCGACCGTGACGCCGCAGATCGACCTGCAGATCCTCGAAACCCTCGTGCGCGACGGGCCATCGGCCGATCCGGTCGCCGGGGTGCGCGCCGCCTCGGTCGACGGCTTCGCGCACCCCGTACACGGCACAGTGATCGAGACTGTGCTCGCTGCCGCGCGCGGGTGATCTCAGGCCGCGCGCCGGGCGCCGAAGCGCTCGATCACCTCGGCCAGAGGCACATGGCCCTTGCAGGCACCGGATCCCGCTGGCGTCTGGCCATCCTCGATCGCCTGCGCGAAGCGCACGGCCGGTTCCGCCTCGATCCGCCGCCGCAGCGCCGTCAGCTTGGGATAGGCGGCCGGATCGACGGCATCGTGGAATTCCGCCCAGCGCGCCACGCCGATCAGGGTAGTGTCGGCCAATGTCAGCTTGTTGCCGACGAGGAAAGGCGTGTCGGCGATCATCGCCTCCAGGCGCGCGTGACGGCTGATCACCGACTTGCGGCCGTGGGCGCGCAGGATCTCCAGCGTCGCCGGGTCCGGATTCTTCATTTCCAGCGCCGTCCACAGCGGGCTGAAAGACCCGGTGAAGCCGGTATTCACGAAGGCCATGATCTGGTGCATGCGATCGGCGTCCGGTGTGCCCGGCGCGTAGCTGATGCGCCGTTGCGTGTCGCGTGCCTCCAGCCAGCCGGCGATGGCCATGGTCTCGGTCAGCACGCGACCATCGTCGGTGATCAGCACGGGTGTTTCGCGGCGGTCGTTGATGCGGCCGTACGCGTCGGTTGCCATGTCGACCAGCATGTCGACGCGGCTCAGGCGATAGGGTTGTCCCAGCTGCTCCAGCGCAGCGACGAGTCCCATCGAGCTTCCCAGCGGGAAGCCGTAGAGTAGGATCGGTTCCATGTCACATTCCGAGTGTTGAGGGCCGAGGGATCGCGCTGCGCAGCGAACTGGAATGTAGTTGCTGCCGTTCCCATGTAAATTACGCACAAATCTGTAACCAGGCGGGACCTATGAAGAACGTCGTTTCGCACTGCCCGATCGAGCAGGTCATGCAGGTGCTCAGCGGTCGCTGGCCGACGCTGTTGCTTTACTACCTGCGCGACGGAACCAAGCGCTTCAGCGACCTCCGACGTGACAATCCCACGGTGTCGCATCGGATCCTGACCTTGGAACTGCGCAAGCTGGAGGCGGCCGGCATCGTGCGGCGGACGGTGCATGCCGGCTATCCACTGCGCGTCGACTATGATCTCACCGCGCATGGCCACAAGCTCGTGCCGTTGATCAACGCGCTCAGCGCATGGTGGCAGCAGACGCGTCGGGACATCGCTGCGGACGGCCGGCGTTCCGCTGCGTGAGGCGCCGCTGGCTGCCCTGACGAAAACCGGCTCGTCTTCCCTGGTTGCGTCTGCTAACGGGCTTGAGTCCTTGATCTGATGGAAAGCCCATGGCCGCGACCGTAATCCCGAGCGATCATCCGTACGCCCGTACCCATCCCGAGATCCGCGATGCCGTGGCCCAGCTCTGCGGCAAGTTCGACGGCGCCTATTGGCGTGGGCTCGACCGCGAGCGGGCCTATCCGACCGACTTCGTGCGGGCGCTGACCGAGGCCGGCTGGCTGTCGATCCTGATCCCGGAGGAATTCGGTGGTTCGGGGCTGGGGATTTCGGCCGCCGCCGCCGTGCTCGAGGAGATCCACGCCGCGGGCTGCAACGCCGCCGCCTGCCATGCGCAGATGTACACCATGGGCACCGTGCTGCGGCACGGCAACGCCGCGCAGAAGGCGCGCTACCTGCCCAAGATCGCCAGCGGCGAGCTGCGCCTGCAGGCCTTCGGCGTCACCGAGCCCTCCAGCGGCACCGACACGCTCAGCCTGCGCACCCAGGCGGTGAAGAAGGACAACAGCCGCTACATCGTGAACGGCCAGAAGATCTGGACCAGCCGCGCCGAGCACTCCGACCTGATGCTGCTGCTGGCGCGCACGACGCCGCGCGACCAGGTGAAGAAGCGCACCGACGGGCTGTCGGTGTTCCTGGTCGACATGCAGGAGGCCAAGGGCAAGGGCCTCACCATCCGGCCGATCCGCACCATGATGAACCACAACAGCACCGAAGTGTTCTTCGACAACATGGAAGTGCCGGCCGAGAACCTGATCGGCGAGGAAGGGCAGGGTTTCCGCTACATCCTGTCGGGCATGAACGCCGAGCGTATCCTGATCGCCGCCGAGTGTCTGGGCGATGGCCGCTGGTTCATCGACAAGGCGACGAACTACGCCAAGGAGCGCAACCTGTTCGGTCGCCCGATCGGCCAGAACCAGGGCGTTCAGTATCCCATCGCGCGCGCCTACGTCGCGCTGCAGGCGGCCGAGCTCATGGTGCGCAAGGCGGCGAGCCTCTATGAGAGCGGCATCAACTGCGGCGAGGAAGCCAACGTCGCCAAGCTGCTGGCGTCGGAAGCGTCATGGCAGGCGGCCGAGTCCTGTGTGCAGACACATGGCGGCTTCGGTTTCGCCGAGGAGTTCGATGTCGAGCGCAAGTTCCGCGAGGCACGGCTCTACACCGTGGCGCCGATCTCGACCAACATGGTGCTGAACTTCGTCGCCGAACACGTGCTGGAACTGCCACGCTCGTATTAGATGAGAACCCCTCTCCGCCCGCGTAGCGGGGGGAGAGGGAGGGGCCCACGCGCAGCGTGGGAGGGTGAGGTGGGTGGTCAGAACGCACGCGATTTCTGGAATGAGATCACGTCCGTCTTCAACACCTACCTCACCCTCCCATCGCTAACGCGATGGGCCCCTCCCTCTCCCCCCACTGCGTGGGCGGAGAGGGACAAAGCTCAAATCGCCGCCGTCGGAAACGCTTCTTCGCCCGATCGGTAGGTGCCGGCGCGCCCCAGGTCGGCCAGTAACTGGCGCTTGGCGCGCTCGAACGTGCCGGACTGCCGATCGCGCGGCCGCGGCGCCTCGAGCGTCAGGACACCGGCGATCCGGCCGGGATGGGCCCGCATGACCATCACCCGGTCGGCCAGGACCAGCGCCTCCTCGATGTCGTGCGTGACCAGAACCAGGGTCGGCCGCGTGTCGGCCCACAGGTCGAGCAGGTGGTCCTGCAAGTCCACGCGCGTGAAGGCGTCGAGCGCCGAGAACGGCTCATCCAGCAGCAGCACCCGCGGATTGGTGACCAGCGCGCGGGCGAGTGCGACGCGCTGGGCTTGGCCGCCGGACAGCTCGCGCGGCCATCGCGCGGCATAATCAGCCAGGCCGACGCGTGCCAACGCGGCGTTTACTTTCGCTGCTCGCTCCGTTGGCGCCAGCGCCGCCAGCCCGAAGCCGACATTGCCCGCCACCGTCAGCCAGGGCAGCAGCCGCGGTTCCTGGAACACCAGGCCGACCGCCGGGTGCGGGCCTGCGATGCGTTCGCCATCGACCTGGACCTCTCCGGTCGTTGGCGCTTCGAGGCCGGCGGCCAGCCGCAGCAAGGTGCTCTTGCCGCAGCCCGATCCACCGACGATGGCCAGGATCTCACCGGCGTCGACGGCCAGCGAGATGTCGGCCAGCGCCCGTGTGCCGTTGGGATAGCGTTTGGAGACGGCGTTCAGCGCGAGCATGGCTAGGACCTGCCGGCCACGTCCTGCCAGCGCAACAGCGGCGCCGTCAGGGCAACCAGAATGGCATCGGTGATCTTGCCCAGGATGGCGAAGATCGCGATGGCGGAAATGATCTGCGCCGGCTTGCCCAGCTGCTGGCCGTCGACCAGCAGGTAGCCCAGTCCTTCGGATGCACCCATGAACTCCGCTGCGACCACGAACATCCAGCCCAGTCCCAGGCCCGAGCGCAGGGCGATGACGTAGTGGGGCAGAACGGCGGGCAGCATGATGCGGCCGACCAGCGCCGGTCCCGACAGACGGAAGATGCGGCCGACCTCGATGGTCTTGCGGTCGATCGAGAGGATCGCGCCCAGCGTGCCGAGATAGACGGGGAAGGAGACGCCCACGGCGATCAGCGCGATCTTGGAGGCCTCGAAGATGCCGAGCCAGAGGATGAACAGCGGCACCCAGGCGATCGACGGAATGGCGCGCAATCCCTGCAGCGTGGGATCGAGCAGCGCGCGCCACAGGCCGGAGGCGCCGGCCAGGGCGCCGAGCGCCGTGCCCGCCGCAACTCCCAGCGCGAAGCCGGCGGCGACCCGGGCCAGGGTTGCCTGCGCGTGCCACCACAGCTCGCCGCCGCGGGCGAGATCGACGAGCGTGGCCAGGATGCGGCTGGGCGGCGGCATCAGGCGCCCCTCGGCGAGGCCGCTGCGGACCGCGGCTTCCCACAGGACGGCCGCACCGATCGGCAGCACGAAGCCCAGCAGCAGACGCCAGCGGAAGGGGCGCGGCGGCGGGGCGGCTGGTGTGTCCAGCGCCGGTTCCGATGTCTGGGCAACGCTCACAGGGGTCATTGCGTCGCTGCGAGGAACCGGCCGTCCAGCAAGCCGTTGACCTGCGCCGCGACGTCGGTGTCGGCGGTCACGACTCCCGCCCGCTGCAGGGCGATGCCCGCCGCCAGGATGCTGTCGCGCTGCGCGGCGCCGATTGGTCCGTGGGTGATGCTGGTCCGCTCGAGCTGGCGGGCGATCACCGCCTCGGGCAGCTTGGTGGCGGCGACCAGGGCGGCGGCGAGTGCCTTGGGGTTGTCGACGGCAAAGCGGCGCGCCTGTTCATAGGCCGCCAGCACCCGGCTTACGATCTCGGGATTCTGGGCGGCGAATTCCTCGCGCACATTCAGGACGCCCCAGGTATTGGCGGCCGGATCGCGGAAGAACAGCGTGGCGCCGTCGTCGATCTCGGCCGACGCCATCATCGGATCGAGACCGGCCCAGGCATCGACGTCCTTGCGCTGCAACGCCAATCGGCCGTCGGCATGCTGCAGCAGCACCAGCCGCACGTCCTTCTCGGTCAGGCCGGCATTGGCCAAGGCGCGCACCAGGAAGATGTGCGGATCGGTGCCGCGGGTGACGGCGACGCGCCGGCCCTTCAGGTCGGCCGGGGCCTTGATGCCCGTATCGGGCCGCGTCACCAGCGCCGTCCATTCAGGCTGCGAGTAGACATAGACGGACTTGATACGGTTGCCGTTGATGCGGCCGATCAGGGCCGCGGCACCCGCGGTCGAGCCGAAATCCAGCGAACCCGCATTCAGGAACTCCAGTGCCTTGTTCGATCCCGCGGACTGAACCCAGCGAATGGCGATGCCGTCTTTCGCAAACGCATCCTCCAGGATCCGCTTGTCCCGGAGGATCAGCGACACCGGGTTGTAGGTCGCCCAGTCGATGGCGATCTCCTTCGGCGGCGCGGCGGCGGCGGGGCGGGCCGACAGCACCGAGAGGCCGGCGATCGCGATCAACTTCCGCCGGGCAAGCATTGGCGCAGGCATTGGATCTCCATGGGGCGAGCAGCTGGCGGCCACATCTAGGGGATAGGGTTGGTCGGTGGTTGTTAGTTTTTCTAAGCGTGATTGTTAGAAATACTATGCGGCGGCTGGTAGACGCCGCCGCGGGCCTCTAGCCGTGTTCAAGTGGCACCTGCGCCCGGCACAAGGGACAATCCTGGGACAGCCACATCTGTCGTTCCAGCGATGCCAGCGTAAAGAAGGGCACACCGCGCTGCGCCGAGAGGCGTGGTGCGGCATCGCCGAGCGCGATCAGGCTGGCGAAGCCGGCCACGTCGGCACCGCAGGCCACCAGGTCCGCCGCCGTCGCCAGCAAGGCGGAACCGGCATTGACCGCATCGTCGACCAGCAGGACGCGCCGGCCGCTCAGCGCGGCCCGCCGCGCTGCCGGGATGCTATAGCGCGCGGTGCCCGATGCATCGATCTGGCGTTCGGCGAAGGCGAATTCGATACCGATCTCCGCCGCGATGAACTGGGCGACGAATGCGCCGCCGGTCAGCGGCCCACAGACGGCGTCCGGGCGACAGGCGGCCGCGCGCGTGGCCAGCGCGGTGGCCCATTGCCGTGTCCGCCGCGCGTCGGCGAGCAGGGCATCGAGGTCGAGCCACAGATCGCCGTGGTGGCCCGACTCGTAGCGGAAATGGCCGCGTCTTGCGGCCTGCAGCACATTGTGTTCGATGGTGTCCGGCGGCATGAAATCGGTGTCCGATTGAATCCGGCAGAGATTTTCAACGCGGCGGCGATCTCTTCAATATAGGATCACACGATTTTCTCTCGCGTGGGGCGTGAGGCAATGGCGACAGCGATCCGTTTTCCCATCCGTTACGGGCCGATCCTGCAGGTATCGGCCGACGTACTGGCATGCCTGGACCGGCTGAAATTCAAGGCCAGCTGGCGGATCAGCCGTGAGATCGTGGGCCCGCCGCGTGCCCTGGAGATCGAATTCGACGACCCTGACGACGCCCGGCTGGCCCAAAGCGCCTGCGGGTGAGCCGCCGGCTACTGTGACTTCCGCCGGGCAGGGCGGGGCGATGGTGAGCCCAGCATCTTGTCGATGAGGTCGTTCAGGGCCGTGCGCCCGCGCCGGGCGGCGTCGGCCGGATGGTCGGCCCGGGCGATGATCAGCGCCACTTCCAGCATCGCCGCCAGCAGGATGTGGGCGTAGACGTCCACGAGATCCGGCTGCAGCCGGCCGGCCGCCGCGGCGGCCTTGAGCGATCCCTTCAGCAGGCCGAAACCGAAACGGGCATCGATCTCGCGCCATTTTTGCCAGCCCAGCACGGCCGGCGCGTCGGTGAGCACGATCTGCCGGATGGCCGGTTCGCGGCTGAGGTCGAGGAAGGCTTCGGTGCCGACGCGCATCGCCTCGACCCGGTCGGCGATGCCGCGCGAGGCGTCGACCGTGGCCTGCGCGATCCGGGCTTCCATCGTCTCGAACACAGCCACGAACAGCGCTTCCTTGTTCTCGAAGTGATGGTAGAGCGCGCCGCGGCTGACGCCGGATTTCGCCAGCACGGTCTCGATCGAGGTCGCCTCGTAGCCTGCCGTCGAGAACAGCTCGGTGGCGACACCGACGATCTGCGCCCGTGTCGCCTGGCCCTTGGCCGATTTTTGATCCACTGCCGCGCCTCACGCCTGTTGACAGACCGACAGTCGGTTTGTATCACATGACAGACTGTCAGTCTGGAATCGGTTTGGCAATGCATCGGGATCGCGGTGTTGTCCAGACGCACGGCGGTCCTTCAGGAGGAAACCATGGCCGCAGCCGAAGCAGCCCCCCGGACGCAGGCGACGTCCGATCACGACCAACTGCTGGCGCTCAACAGCAACTATATCCGCTCGGTGCAGCATTCCGACGTCAAGTGGTTCGACGAGATGCTGGCCGACGACTTCTACTGTTCCAATCCGGACGGGACCCTGATCGACCGCGCCGCCTTTCTGAAGCAGACGGCACGGCCGGTCACGATCACGAACATCCAGGCTCTCGACGTGATGATCCGCATCATGGGCGACTTCGCCATCATCCACGCCCGCACCAGCTATGGGCTGTCCGACGGCAAGCAGGGCAATGGCCGCTACACCGATGTCTGGGCCCGGCGCAACGGCCGCTGGCTTTGCGTATCGGCGCACGTGACGCGGGCGTGAGGCGAAAGGCGGCTGCCGTTCAATGCAGGGCAGCCGCTGTTCTTCCCGCTCAGGCCCGTTCGTGGAGGGAACCGAGATGGCACCAGACACGATGAGGTATGCAAAAACGCCCAGCGGCGATATCGCATATGTCGATCGTGGCGATGGCGCGACGGCGCTGTTCGTCCATGGCGTCTTTCTCAACAGCCACCTTTGGCGTCACGTGATGGCGCAGGTCAGCGATCTTCGGCGATGTGTGGCCGTCGACCTGCTGGCCCATGGCGCCACACGCATCACCGGTGACCAGGATGTTTCTTTCGACGCCCAGGCCAGGATGCTGGAGGAGGTCTGCCAAGCGCTGAACCTGGACCAGGTCGACGTCGTCGCCAATGATTCCGGGGGTGGGATCGCGCAGATCTTTGCCGCGCGCCATCCATCGCGGATCCGCAGCCTCACCCTCACCAACTGCGATGTGCACGACAACTATCCGCCGGCGCCGTTGCTGCCATTGATGAAGGCCGTCGACGATGGCCGGCTTGGCAGCATCGGTCGCGGCATGTTGAATGACGTCACGTTTGCACGGAAGTTCTTCGGCGTCGGCCTGGAGCATCCCGAAAGCGTTTCGGAGGAGACCTTTCGAACCTACCTCGCACCGCTGTTTGCCAACCCCGACCGGGTTCGCGACCTGGAGCGATTCTTCAAACTCGATTGCAATCAGACGGTTGCGGTCGAACCGCTGCTGCGGCGCCTCGAGGCCCCCAGTCTGGTCGTGTGGGGAACTGACGATATCTTCTTTCCATTGAAGTGGGCTTACTGGCTGCGCGACACGATCCCCGGTTGCCGCGACGTCATCGAAGTTCAGGGCGCCAAGCTGTTCTTTCCGGAGGAACGGCCGGAAGATCTCGTGCGCCCTTTGCGCGCTTTCTGGCAGGCCGGTTCGAGAAGAGGGTGACACGAGTCACCCGAACACCGCGTCCTTGATCTGGCGCCCGAAGGTCGGCACCAGGGCCATGACCTCGCTGTAGAAGATCAGCAGCAGCGCCGTCCATGCCACGGTGACCAGTGTCGCGACCCAGCCGGCCAGTGCCATCAAGCCGTCGCGTTCCAGCAACGCCAGGGCGAAGAACATGACAGCCCAGGCCGGCGGGAAATTGTCGAACGGGATCGGCAGCGCCAGGATCACGGCGTTGAACAACAACCCGATGGACAGCCAGAACCCGGCCGCGCCCGTGGTCCAGCCGGAGAGGCGCGGATGGACGGCGTTCTCCAGCCGCACGATCCAGCGGCGGGCGCGGACCAGGAAATCCTGCAGCCGGCCGCGCGGCATCGACTTGGTGCCGATGAAGGCCGGCAGGGACGGCGCCTCGTAGCCCATCAGCATCTGGAGCAGCAGGATCACGATGGGAATGCCGGTGATGGTCGACAGCCAGGGAATGCCGGTGGGAATGCAGTTGGGAATGTCGAAGACGACCACCACCAGGGGGTAAGCGCGCCCCTTCATGTCGTCCATCAACTGCGCCACCGTCACGCGCGCCTCGCGCGGCCCGGCGAACAGTTGCTGCAGCAGGTCGATCAGCGACTCGCGCTCGGCTTCGGGACGGTCGTGGGGCATCACATGCAGCCTATTGTGGCCTGGGAGTGCGGCCGGGACGCCCGCGCTCCCAAGGGGCTTTCCACAAGGATCTGTTCCTATTCCGTCAGCGCCACGTCGCCGACCAGCGGCAGATGGTCGGAAGCCCATTTTGCCGGGGTTTCGCGGTGGCGGGCCAGGCGCACGAGCCGGTCGTTGGGGATGGTCCACACCCGGTCCAGCGACATGATGGGCTGGAACGACGGAAAGGTGCGGATGCGGGGCAGGGCCGCCGGGGCGCCGACCGCGCGCAGCCGCCGCCGCTCGGCGCCGAAGATGTTGAAGTCGCCCAGGATCACCGTGGTGTCTTCGCCGTGATGCTTCAGCGCGGTCGCCAGGCGCGTCAGCTGCTCGGCCCGCTCGCGCCGGAACAGGCCCAGGTGGGCGGCGATGAAGCGCACGCGCCGGCCGCGCACGCGCACGGTGCAGTCGATGGCACCACGCTCCTCGAACGGCGCCACGCTGAGGTCAAGCAGCCGCGTCTCCAGGATGTCGCCGCGCACGAACAGGGCGTTGCCGAACTTGAACCGCGTGCGGCGGAAGGTCGTGCCGAACACTGCCGCCATCGGCTTGAGGCTTTCCTGGAACAGGTGGAACTGGTCGTCCACGGCCGAATAGGCCCGCATCTCCTGCAGCGCCACCACATCGGCGTCGATACGCCGCACGATATCGAGGATGCGATGGGGATCGTACTTGCGGTCGGCGCCGATGCAGGAATGGACGTTGTAGGTCATCACGCGGCAGGTCGCCGACGGCGGCGTGCGCAGTGCCAGCCGGTCGTTGACGACCGCGTCGACCGGTTGCGATGCATCGACATCCAGCATCGAGGCCGGCAGATGCGCGACGTTGTGTTCGTCGCGTCGCATCACAGCACCGGTGCCAGCAGGCGGGCACCCTGCACGGCCACGCGGAACGCCAGCGAGCGCGACGCGAGCAGGTCGGCGTCGACCTCGCGGCTTTCCTGAAAGTCGCGCGCCAGCATGTCGGCCACCTCCCGGGTGAAGCGGGCGTCCAGAAAGGCGAGTGTAATCTCAAAATTGAGGCGGAACGAGCGATTGTCGAAGTTGGCCGTGCCGATGGTCGCCAGTCGGTCGTCGAACACGCAAACCTTCTGGTGCAGCACGGCGGCCTCGTAGAGATAGACCTTGACGCCGGCGGCGGTCATGTCGGGCAGGTACGACAGGCTCGCCAGCCAGGTCGTACGGTGATCGGGCTTGCCGGGGATCATCACCCGCACATCGACACCGCGGAACGCCGCCAGCTGCAGGGCGGCCTGGATGTGCGAATCGGGCACGAAATAGGGGTTGGCGATCCAGATCCGCCGGCGGGCGGCGGCGATCATCTGCCCGAACGCCAGCGCGCAGGTCTCGACCGTGTCGGCCGGACCGGTCGGCAGCACCAGCACCGGCAGCCCGTCGGGCTCGGCGTGATACGCCCGCCAGTCGAGCGTCAGCATCTCGCCGGTGGCCCAGTGCCAGTCCTCGACGAAGCTGAGCTGACAGCCCTGCACCGAGGGGCCGGTCACCCGCACATGGGTGTCGCGCCAGGCGCCCAGCGCCGGATCCTTGCCCAGGTATTCGTCGCCGATGTTGAGACCGCCGACCCAGGCGGTGTGCCCGTCGACGACCACGATCTTGCGGTGATTGCGGTAGTTGATCCGCGAGTGACGGGCGAACCAGCTCTTGGATTCGTTGAAGGCGCTGATGAAGATGCCGTGTTGGCGCAGCTCGTCGACATAGCTGCGCGGCATATCCTCGCAGCCGATCTCGTCATAGAGCACGTACACCGCGACACCGGCCTGGGCGCGCTCGATCAGGGCCTTCTTCAGGTGCGTGCCGACGCCGTCGCAATGGATGGTGTAGAATTGCACCAGCAGGTAGCGCCGTGCCTCGGCGATGCCGGCGAAGATCGAACGGAAGGTCTGTTCGCCGTTGATCAAAAGCTCAGCCTTGTTGCCGCGGGTGAAGGGGAGTTCGGCCAGACGCTCCAGCGCCAACAGCTCCGGCGGTTCGGTATCGCGATCCAGTGCCCGTTCCGAGGCGCGCAGCGGTCGCACGGCGCGCATCAGGTCGTTGAGCTGGCCGTTGCGCGTGCGGCGGGCCCGCACATAGCCCTGGAACTTGCCGTGGCCGAATACGACGTACAGCGGCAGCGCCACGTAGGGTACCAGCGTCAAGGCGATCATCCAGGCGACGGTTCCCTGGGCCGTGCGGCCGAACATCAGGGCGCGCATGGCGGTTCCCAGCCCCACCAGGTGCAGCAGGGCCAGCGCGACGACCATCCAGGAGATCGTAGAAGGCGTTGCGTCCACCGAGCATCCTCTACACCACCACAGTGCCGTGCGCTGCCTGATAACGTCCCAGCAGGGGCGGTGTTCCAGTCCTCCCAGGCTACCGCGCGTTCTCGACACGCGAAACAGTGCGGCCTTTGCCTGCGCCGGGCCAACGGCTATCAATGATGGCATCGATCGAAGAGGAGACGACGCCATGCGGGCGATGATCAGCGAGAAAGTCGGCGGTCCGGAGAGCCTGGTGCTCAAGGAGCTGCCGTCGGCGCCTGTGGGCAAGGGGCAGGTGCGGGTGGCCGTTCATGCTGCCGGCGTGAACTTTCCCGACACCCTGATCATCGCCGACAAGTACCAGTTCAAGCCGCCGCGGCCGTTCGCGCCGGGTCACGAGGTCGGTGGTGTCGTGGCCGAGGTCGGCGAGGGTGTCCAGGGCTACAAGCAGGGCGACCGGGTCATCGGCATGATCGGCCACGGTGGCTACGCCGACGAGGCGGTGGTCGACCAGAACAACCTGCTGCCGATGCCTGACAACATGTCGTTCGAGGAGGGTGCCGCCTTCACGATGACGTATGGCACCAGCTACTACGCGCTGAAGCAGCGGGGCGATCTGAAGCCGGGCGAGACCTTGCTGGTGCTGGGCGCCGCCGGCGGCGTCGGCCTGACGGCCGTCGAGCTGGGCGCCGTGATGGGCGCCAAGGTGATCGCCGCGGTCGGGTCGGACGAGAAGATGGAGATCTGCCGCAAGCACGGCGCCACGATGTTCGTGAACTACGCCAAGGACAAGCTGCGCGACAAGGTGAAGGAACTGACCGGCGGCAACGGTGCCGACGTGATCTACGATCCGGTGGGCGGCGATGCCTTCGACGAGTCGGTCCGCTGCATCGCCTGGTACGGTCGTCTGCTGGTCATCGGCTTCGCGTCGGGCCGTATTCCGTCGCTGCCCGCCAACCTGGCGCTGCTCAAGAGCTGCGACGTGCGCGGCGTCTTCTACGGCGCCTGGCGCGGCCGCGAGCCGGCCGAGGCGCGCAAGAACTTCGACGAGATGTTCGCCTGGTTCCGCCAGGGCAAGCTGAAGCCGCACATCTCGATGCGCTTTCCGCTCGAGAAGGCGCCCGAGGCGATGAACGCCCTGCTGTCACGCCAGGCCACCGGCAAGGTGGTGATCACCACGCGGTGATTTTTCCGAGTGGCGGGCAGTACGCGGGCGTTTGAGGTGCCCTGGGTGGTTATGCAGGGTGCTGGGGGCGCGCCGCTCCGTGGCGCGTCTTCTTTCTTCGGTTGCTGCGCGCTGGGTTGCTTTGAACTGGTAAGGGATCGGCGCTGCGCGCCGACGCGTCACGCAGTGACGCGCCCCCAGCGTTTGTACTCCCAACATCCACCCCCGCCGCCGCCAGCAGGACGCGCGCCGCCTCGCGCGCGGCGCGGGCCATGCGCGGATCGCCGCGCACCAGGGCGGCGGCGATGGCGCCGTCGACCAGCAGCATCAGCTGCATCGACAGCCCGTCCGGATCGGCGACCTCCAGCCGGCGCAGCAGGTCGCGGAACCACAGGCGCCGCTGCTCCTTGAACGCGACGGCGATCTTGTTGGCGCCGTGCGCCGGATCACCCATCTCGGCGACGGCATTCACGAACGGACAGCCGCGATAGCCCGGTCGCGCGAAGTTTCGTTCCATCCGGTCGAAATCGCCCAGGATCTGTTCGGCCGGCGGCGCGTCGGTGAACGGTGCCGGCCGCAGGCGGCGCGACAGGTAGGCGACGATCAGCGCGTCCTTCGACGGAAAGTAATTGTAGAGCGTGCGCTTGCTGATGCCGATTTCGGCCGCGACCGTATCGACGCCAACGGCACGGATGCCGTGGCCGTAGAACAGCCGGTCGGTGGTCTCGAGGATGCGCTGGCGCATGGCGTCCTTGGCCGAGACGGCACCGTCGGACGCCGATGGCGAGGAGCGTGTTTCCATTACACAGACCTGTGTAAATCTCGCTTGACGTGCGGTCAAGCCTAGCACAAGGTCAATTACACAGATCGGTGTAATTCAAGGCGCGGCGGAGGGCACGACCATGCGCGACATCAAGGCGTTGCGGCCAGCGCTGCCGATCCTTGTCGGTGCTGCGGTCATGCTCAGCCTGGGCATGGGATTGCGCCAGAGCTTCGGGCTCTTCATGCCGCCGCTCACGCGCGATCTGTCGATCGCCGTCGCCGACTTCACTCTGGCGATCGCCGTCCAGAACCTGGCCTGGGGCTTCCTGCAACCGATCGCCGGCGCCTTGGCGGTGCGCGTCGGTTTCCGGCCCGTCATGCTGGCGGGCGCCGTGTTCTATGTCGCCGGCCTGCTGGTGATGGCCCACGCCCAGGGCGTGATCACCGTCACGCTGGGTGCCGGCGTGCTGGTCGGCCTGGCGCTGGCCTGTACCGCGACGGCGATTGCCATGGCGGTGGCGTCGCGTGCCGTGCCGCCGGCGCAGCGCAGCCTAGTGCTCGGCCTGGTCTCGGCGGCGGGCTCGATCGGCTCTCTGGTGGCGGCGCCGCTGGGCCAGATGCTGGCCGAGGGTTATGGCTGGCGCGCCGGCGTACTGGGCTTCGCGGTGCTGGCGATCGGCATGCTGCCGGCGGCGTGGGCGGCTGGCCGGGTCGATCGCGTGACGCTTCGGGCACCCGTGGGCGACGCGCTGGACGACCGGTCGGCCGGCGCGGCGGTGCGGGCCGCGCTCACGCGACCGGCGTTTCTGATCATGACCGGTGCCTATTTTGTATGCGGCATGCAGCTGATCTTCATCAGTACGCATCTGCCGTCCTACCTGGCGCTGTGCGGCATGGATCCGATGTTGAGTGCCGAGGCGCTGGCGGTGATCGGCGGCTTCAATGTGCTGGGCAGCCTGTTCTTCGGTTGGGCCGGCGGCCGCTGGTCCAAGCAGACGCTGCTGGGCACGATGTATGTGTGCCGCTCGCTGGTGCTGGCATGGTTTTTCATGACAGCGCCGACGCCGGCCAGCACCCTGCTGTTCGCTGCCCTGATGGGTTTCTTGTGGCTGGGCGTCGGGCCGTTGATTGCCGGCGCGGTCGCCGAGATGTTCGGTCTGCGCTGGCAGGCGATGATCCAGGGCATCGCCTTCATGAGCCACCAGGTCGGCAGCTTCCTCGGCGCTTTCGGCGGCGGCCTGCTGTTCGATGCGCTGGGGTCTTACGACCTGGCGTGGCGGCTGGGTGTCGGGATGGGCCTGGCGGCCGGCGCGCTGCAGGTGATGTTCGCGCTGCCGCGTCCGGCGCAGCCGGTGACGCGATAGCGCGGCCCGGCCTGGGGCGGCCGGTCGAGAGATCAAAAAATTTCTGCCGTGTTGTCGGTTGGCGATCTCCTGCTTCGTCCTTGCTTCGAGGCTTAGCCATTCACGGCGGGCACGAAGGACCGGTTGAAAGGAGATCGTCATGGAAACGCAAACGCAGGCGCCCCAGCCGGACGTGAAGGGTGGGCTCACGGCCTATCTGCAGGTCGATGGTGCGATGAAGGCCGCCGATTTCTACCAGCGCGCCTTCGGTGCCGAACTGGCCGGCGCGCATCCGCCGGATGACAAGGGCCGCACGATGCACGTGCATCTCTATGTCAACGGCAGCTCGCTGATGCTGGCCGATGCGTACCCCGAGCATGGGCATCCGCTGGAGAAGCCGCAGGGATTCACCATGACCTTGCATGTCAACGATATCGACGCCTGGTGGAAGCGCGCCATCGAGGCCGGCGCGACGTCGGTGCTGCCGATTTCCGAGATGTTCTGGGGCGCCCGCTATGCCCAGGTGCGTGATCCGTTCGGCGTGCTCTGGGCGCTCAACCAGCCGCTTTGATTGCTCAGATGCTGATACCTGCAATCGCGGGTCACTGATTCAGCTGTCATCCCGAGCGGGGCGAGGGATCCAGGCGCCGTTCCTGGATCCCTCGTTACGTTCGGAATGACCGTCGCGACTCACACTCGAGCGATAGCCGCTAGGGCGCCGGCGACCGAAATTCGCCAGCGCTGATGGCGGCATGGGCCCGGGGATAGAGGCGCCTCATTTCAGTCGCCAGGAACCGGGCTGGCACGTCGTGAAAAGTCCCGTGCGTCTTTTCGTAGCGCATGAATGTCCGCCCCAGTCGGTCGAACGGCTGCAAGTGGGCGTCGTTTGAGCCATCGAACGCCAGGGGCGGGACTCCCATTCTGGCACACAGCGCGGAGTCGAAGGTCGGGCTCACCTTCACCCAGCGGCCGTCGAGCAGGACCTCGGCATAACCGTGCCAGGCAAAGAGCTCGCCGCCCATCAGATCGAGCACCCGGGCCGTTGCGAGGTGGTTGCTGACATCGGCAAAACCCAGCCGCGCCGGCACGCCGGCCGCTCGGCAGAGCGCCGCGAACGTCGATGCCTTGGCGACGCAATAGCCACGGCCTTCCGCCAGGACGGTGCTGGCCTTGAACGACTCGAGCCGATCGAAATCCGGCGCGCCATAGGGGATCTCGCGAACCGCCACATACAGGTGGCGCGCGATGGATGCAGCGTCGACGGCGCCCGCCGTCAGGTGCGTCGCCGCTTGTTCCACCCGCGGGTGATCGCTGTCGACATAGTCGGCGGGCGCGAGGAACACACGGTTCGTTTCGGTGATGATGTCGGTCATGGCGTGATGCTGCGCCGTAACGCGGAGGACTGTCTTGAACGTTTCGGCGCGCTCTATTGCCGCCAGCTTCGGAGCAGGGCACCCGGCGCGGATCCCGCGATCAGCCGGCAATCGCGGCTGAGATGGGCCTGATCGGCGTAGCCCAGGTCCACGGCAAGGGACGCCAGTGACAGGCGGCCATTGGCGACCGCGGGAAGCGATCGAATGACGTGGCCGAACCGGAAGATGCGCTGCAATACCTTCGGGCCGTAGCCGACGTGTCGTCGGAAGCGACGGTGGAGTTCACGCGGTCCCAGCCCGGATGCCTGCGCCACCATCGCGACGGTGGTGGCCGCGGGCGCGGCCAGGCGGCGGGCGGCGTCGATGATCGATGCATCCGGTCGATGGCCATCGTTCAGGCGGTCGACCACCAGGCGCTCCAGCCGCGCGCGCTGCGCGTCGGGTGCCGGCGTCCGTGCCAGACAGATCTCGGCATCCAGGGCCAGCGTCCCCCAGATGTCCCGCAGCCGCAGACCGCCTGGCGCCAGGCGGTCGACGGGCAGGCCAAGAAGGGTCCCGGCTGCGCCACACGTGACTCTCACACCGACGTTGCGGCTATCCGCTTGCAAGGCGCCGCGCCAGGCAACCGGACGCGGGGCCCAGGCGATCAGCACGGTGCCATCCCAGACCAGATCGACACAGCCGTCCGGCAACAAGCGCAACGGACGCGTCCACCCGGCATGCCCCTCCCATGTACAGGCGATCGCCATTACTGTCGCTGGATCGGTGGGCTTGAACGTCCGGTAGCGCGAGCGTGCGCCCGATGGCTGGCCCGTGGTGGTCGGCCGCATCGTTGCGTCGGTGTTGAGAGGGACAGCCATGGGATTTTGTGCCGCGGCCGCTGACTTGTGTGGGTTGCAGTGCCAGATTACGGCATACTGGCGCCGATGGCGACGGGCAGCGATCTGCGCCGCATGGCGCTGGCACTGGATGGCACCACGGAGGCGCCGCACTTCGATCGTGCGGCGTTCAAGGTCGCGCGCACCTATGTGACGCTGGCCGCCGACGGCAAATCCGCCAATTTCAAGTTCACGCCCGACGAGCAGGAATTCAAGTGCATGATGGCGCCGGCGGCGTTTGCGGCGATCGCCAACGGCTGGGGCCGACAGGGCTGGACCACGGCGACCTTGGCCAAGCTCAGCGCGGCGGAACTCAAGAGCGCGCTCGACATGGCATGGGCGCACGCGCTGCCGAAGAAGAAGCCGCGTCGTCGCTGAGGATTGCACGCCAACCTCACTGCCATAAGGACTGCATGGCAAAGCGCGATGCGATACGCGTGTCTCTCCCTGCGGAACGTTGAGGCGGAGGGGCTTCGTCGCGCAGCATTGATCCGCGTACGCTCCCCTCAACCGAGGAGGAGTGTCATGGCCAGGCTCAAGGACAAGATCGCGATCGTCACCGGTGCGGCGTCGGGCATCGGCGCGGCCAGCGCGCAGCTGTTCGCCAGCGAGGGCGCTCGCGTTCTGGCCGTCGACCGGCCGCAGTCGGCGATCGAGACGGCGCATGCCGGCAACGCCGCCATCGTGCCGCTGGCCCAGGACGTCACGGATGAAAACGCGCCGGCCGCGATCATCGGTGCGGCGCTGCAGCGCTTCGGCGGGCTCGACATCCTGTTCAACAACGCCGGCGTCAGTGCCAATGCGCTGGCCGAGGTCATGACCGATGCGCAATGGTCGCGCACCCTGGATGTCAACGTGACCGCCGTTTTCCGCTTGTGCCGGCAGGCGATCCCGGCGCTGCGTGAGCGCGCCGCCAGCACCGGCCGCGCCCGCATCATCAACACGGCGTCGGTGATGGCGTTCGACACCGACTATGGGCTTGCCGCCTATTGCGCGTCGAAGGCCGGCGTCGCCGGGTTGACGCACACGCTGGCTCTGGAACTGGGCAAGTTCCGGATCACCGCCAACTACATCTGTCCCGGCGCCATCGAGACCGGCATGACGGCGGCCAGCTTCGCCAACCCCGAGATCGCGGCCATCTGGGCCAAGAAGGCGGCGCTGCGGCGGCTGGGCAAGCCGATCGACATCGCCCGCGGCGCCCTGCTGCTGGCCAGCGACGAAGCCGACTTCATCACCGGCCACGGCCTGGTCGTCGACGGCGGCCTGACATTGCGGACGTAACCTTTACCTTCCCCCGCTTGTGGGGGAAGGTGCCCCGAAGGGGCGGATGGGGGATGTTCCAGCGGAGTTGGCGCCACTATCGACAGCACCTGCGTTCCAGCGCCCCCCATCCGGCGCTGCGCGCCACCTTCCCCCGCAAGCGGAGGAAGGTATAGGAGCGCGCTACCGTGACGCTGAATAGTGCGCCAGTGCCGTGAGGTCGGCGTCGGAGAGGCCGGCCACGATGCTGCTCATCTGCGTATCGGTGCCGGGCCGCTGATTGTCGCGCATCGCCTTCATCGTGCTGAACAGGTAGTCGACGCGCTGCCGCGCCAGCCGCGGCATCTGGTCCTGGCCGGCGAGAGTCAGCAGATGGCACGATGCGCAGCGCAGCTTCTGGGCCAGTGCATCGCCTTGCTTGACCATTGCCGGGTCGATCGTCTCGTCGCTGGCCTTGGGTGCGAGCTGGGCGTAATGCGCCGACAGCGCATCGAGATCACCGTCGGTCAGTTCCTTGACGATCGGCGTCATCACCTCGATGCGGCGAACGCCCTCGCGCATCAGGAACAGCTGGTTCATCACGAAGAACGCCGGCTGCCCGGCCAGCGACGGCACGTCCGGCAGGCGTGAATTGCCGTCTTCGCCGTGGCAGCTGCCGCACTGGGCGATGCGCTCGGCAATCGGCATGGTCTGGGCGCCCGTACTATTAGCGGCCAGGACCATCGCGATCACGCCGACGGCCAACACCCCGTATCGCTGGAGCGCGACCACTGCCGTCATCCTGAGCGACCCTTCGGCAGACCTCAGGGCAGGCGCGAAGGATCCTGCGGTGCTGACATCAGCACACCGTTGACGCTGATGATCACCGGTGTCGCCACTCTTTGAATACTGCACCGCAAGGTCCTTCGCTCCGCTCAAGACGACGGAAGAAGCCGTCGATCGAGACATGCTGTGGGCGGTCAGTTCTTTCCGCCCTTGGGTGCGGCATAGGTGATGCGGTAGATGGCGCCGTTCTGTTCGTCCGACACCAGCAGCGAGCCATCCTTCAGTTGCAGGACGTAGGTGGGACGGCCGGCGAACTCGTTCTTGGCCTCGTCGAGCAGTCCGGTCATGAACGGCTCGATCGTGGCGGTCCCGTTGGCTTGCGTGCGGGCCACCACCACGTCGTAGCCGAACTTCTTCTCGCGGTTCCACGAGCCGCGCCGCGCGATGAAGGCGGCATTCTGGTACGTCTTGGGAAACATCGTGCCGGTGTAGAACTTGATGCCGAGTCCGGCCGAGTGCGGCCCCAGCAGCGCCGCCGGCATCACCACACCCGCGCACGGGTTGGGCCGGCGGATGTCGATGTCGGCGATGCCGTTGGCGTGGCAGTAGGGGAAGCCGAAATTGGCGCCGTCCATGCCCTTGGCCACGCGGTTGAGCTCGTCCTGCGGACCCTCATTGCCGGCCCAGTCGCGACCGTTGTCGGTGAACCACAGTTCCTTGCTCGCCGGATGCCAGTCGAAGCCGACCGTGTTGCGCACGCCGCGAGCGATGATCTCCATGCCCGAGCCGTCGGCGTTATAGCGCCGGATCTGGCCGTGGATACCGGGGTTGACCTCGCAGATGTTGCAGTTGACGCCGGTCGGTACGTAGAGCTTTCCGTCCGGCCCGAATTCCACGTACTTCCAGCCGTGATGGACGGTGTCGGGCAGGTTGAACTTGTCCGTCAGTTCGACCGGATCACCGGGATTGTCGAGCTTGTCCTCGATGTTGTCGTAACGGAACACCCGGTTGATCGCGAACACGTAGAGTGCGCCGTTGCGGAAGGCGAGGCCGTTGGGCTGGGTCAGGCCCTGCAGCAGGACCTTGGACTCGCGCTTGCCGTCCTTGGTCGTGATGGCATAGACGCGCCCGATCAGGCGCGTGCCCATGAACAGCGTACCCTTGTCGCCCATCACCATCGTGCGGGCGCCGGGATGGCCGTGCGACCACACCTCGGCCTTGAAGCCGGCCGGCAGCTTCAGCTTGCCCACGGGCAAGCGCTCCAACGGCGTCACCGTCGGCGGCACGGGAAACGAGCGCAGGTTGGCGTCTTGCCGGCTGGCCGCCGGATTCGACAGATCGAGCGGGCTCATGCCGGTTTGCTGCGCGGTGGCGGGCATGACAGCGCCGGCCATGACGGCGGCAGCCACAACCCAACCGCGTCGGGCGATTGTGAAACGCATCCTTCCCCCTTGTTCGGGCGGCTGTTTTTCCGCCGAGTGGCCGCAGTCTGACGCATCGCGCCGGAAGCGCGCAACGACCGTATGGACGGTATGCAACCGTTTGCCTTTGCGCACAGCGCTGCAGGGAGTGGCATCACGCCGATTGGTCACTTGTCAAAGACCGGAAGCTCTACCGCCTGTCGTATGAAATACAAACGATACACGCACGCGCGCAGGCGACATCGCGGCGATACACGCCATCGCTAGGGTGATGCCATTGCAGGAGGGCATACGGCCCTTCCGACTGGAGGCACACATGGCGCTCTCCGTGACGATTGATCCCAGCGATTCCGGCCGGCTCGTTTTCAGCCAGCCCATCACGCCACCGCAGGCATCGGCCTTCCTGTGGACCAAGCCGCCGGCATCGCGGGACGCGTTGCGCCCCGATCCCGGCGAGCGGCCGATGGCGGGCGCCCAGCGACGGTTCCTCATCGACAAGAGTGACCTCGATCTCGTGTTCAGCCTGCGGCACGGCCTGGCCAACCAGTATGTGCGCCGGATCCAGCCGATCATGGCGAAGGCGCCGGCGACTCTGCCGGCC
The DNA here is from genome assembly GCF_007859315.1 of Reyranella sp. CPCC 100927. Taxonomy (GTDB): domain Bacteria; phylum Pseudomonadota; class Alphaproteobacteria; order Reyranellales; family Reyranellaceae; genus Vineibacter. Next base: position 82,155 of record NZ_VOHA01000018.1, on the reverse strand, counting down.
TGGATGCCGGCCCATGTTCGCGAGCAGATTCTCGCCTTCAAGCTGCCCAGCGGCGTTCACCGGTTCACCGGTGTCAAGCCGTGGGGCGACATCGTGGTCTGGATCCGGCAAGGCACCTACATGCAGGTCGAGGCCTATCAGGAATATCCGCAGGACATTGCCTTCTATCTCGGCCTGGCCGGCGGCAATGCCCGCGATGCCCGGCTGCTGCTGTCCGTCTATACGCAGTTCAACGCCGACCTGCGGCTGCTCGTCGAGCAGCGGAAGATGTCGCCGGCCGATGCCCGCGACGAACTGCGCCGCATCAACGACGCGGTGTTCAAGCTCGTCATCGAGGGCACGGTCGCGATGCTCGGCACCGGCGCCAGCATGACGGCGATGAACACGACCCTGCGGTCGCTCTCGACCAACATCGTCGCCACGGCGCGCCGGTCTCAGGTCACGCGCATCAAGCCAATCAACGGCAAGCTCAACGTCGGCGGTGGCCACGAGACGCCGCACATGACCAACCTGAACCCGATCAAGGCCGGGTCCGGTGGCCCCAGCAGCGGCATTTCCAACCACGTCCGGGGCTACATGGAGGACATGGACCAGATCTTCGTGCCGCGCTCCGTCACGTTCATGATGTCCTCACGCCTGCGCTTCGTCGATGTCGACTGGACGGCTGCGACCCAGGCGGCCGCCAAGGTTATGCAGGTCGGCGGCAAGGTCGAGATGAATATCTGGTGCCAGGGTTTTCAGGCACAGATCGTGAAGAAGGCCTTCGAGCGCGCCGGTTTCAGGAACGTGACGATCAGCGGCAAAGGCACGGGTACGATGATCTTCGCGTTCAGGTGAATGCCAGTGGTGTCGTGATCGCTGGTATCCGGAAGCACTCGTCGCTGATACAGCGGTCATCCCGAGCGCAGCGAGGGATCTTCTGCAAGTGACGTACAGGTGCGCCAACATCGAAAGATCCCTCGCTACGCTCGGGATGACAGGCTCTAGTCACACTCGAGCGATAGCGGGTACTAGGCCGGCGTCAGCGGCGTTTCACCGCAACGCTCTTGTGCTCGGTCCAGGTACCGCCCTCGTCGCCGCGAACGCTGTACCCGTCGATGCAGAGCGAACCCGCGCCGTCGAGAAAGTTTGGATCGTCGTGGTTCAATCCCAGGCGGACGCGTCGTGGTCCGGCCGGCGTTTCATGTGCGTCCTTGTCGGATAAGCCGAACGCCAGGTTGATGTTGCGCGCAGTAGCGGCATCGGCGCCGCTGACCGCTTCGAGCAGGATCGTGAACTGCGCCGGAAACGTGCGATCATGCCCCGCGGTGCCGGACATGCCCGGGATGCCGCGCGCCGTCTGCGCCGCCTGCCACTTGGCGCTGACGATGGTGCCGCACAGGTTGACAGGCCCGGCGGGCGGCAGAGGGGCGGCAGCCGACGGCAAGGACATGCCCAGCAACGTGGCCAGCAGCGCGCCGCCCAGCGTCCGGCGTCGGCATGTGGGCCGGCGTTCGTGCCGCGGTCCGGTTTCTGTTGATGGCATCGATTCCTGACGTGTTCGCGCCGAAGGATGTGGCGCATGCGGGATGATCGTCCTACATCAAGACGCGAGTGTGGCGGTCTTGGAGAGGCACGATGGCCAAGGGATCCGATCTGCTGGTGGCGGCTCTCGAAAACGAGGGTGTCGATCGCATCTTCGGCGTGCCGGGCGAGGAGAATCTCGACGTTGTCGAGTCGCTGCGCCGCTCGTCGATCGAGCTGGTACTGACCCGTCACGAGCAGGCGGCCGCCTTCATGGCCGCCACCTACGGCCGCCTCACCGGCAAGCCCGGTGTCTGCATCACCACCCTGGGGCCGGGTGCGCTCAATCTCACCACCGGTGCTGCCTATGCGCTGCTGGGCGCCATGCCGATGATCATGATCACCGGCCAGAAAGGCATCCTGTCCTCACGTCAGGCCCGTTTCCAGGTGGTCGACGTCGTGGCCGCGATGAAGCCGCTGACCAAGCTCTCGCGCCAGATCGTCTCGCCGGCCATGATTCCGACCCTGGTGCGCGAGGCCTTTCGCATCGCGCAGGAGGAGCGCCCCGGTCCCGTTCACCTGGAGCTGCCCGAGGACATCGCCGCCGAGACGGGTGAATCGGTCCCCCTGGTCGCGCCGCATCCGGTCGAATTGCCGGCGGCCGGTGCTGCGGCGCTTGATCGCGCCGCCGGCATGATCCTGGCAGCCCAACGTCCGCTGGTGATGCTGGGCGCGGCGGCGTCGCGCCCGCGCTCCACGTCGGACCTCGGGCAGTTCGTGCTGCGCACCCGCATCCCGTACTTCACCACCCAGATGGGCAAGGGCACCGTCTCCGGCGGCACCGAGCTCTACATGGGCACCGCCGCGCTGTCGGAGCGCGACTACGTGCACGAAGCCATCGAGCGCGCCGACCTGATCATCACCATCGGCCATGACACCATCGAGAAGCCGCCCTTCATCATGGGCGCCGCGGGCCCGCAGGTGATCCATGTCGGCTATCAGCCCGCCAGCGTCGAGCAGGTCTATTTCCCGCAAGCCGAGGTGATCGGCGATATCGGCCCGTCATTGCGGCTGCTGGCCGATCGCATCGAGGGCCGCATCGCCAACGCCGGTGCCATGCTGCCGCTGCGCGAGGGCATCCTGGCGCGCATCGCCGACCGCGCCACCGAGGACCGCTTCACGCCGCAGCGCCTGGTGCACGATATCCGCCAGGTCATGCCGGCCGACGGCATCCTCGCGCTCGACAACGGCATGTACAAGATCTGGTTCGCGCGCAACTACCGAACCCGCGTCGCCAACACGCTGCTGCTCGACAATGCACTTGCCACCATGGGTGCTGGCCTGCCCTCGGCGATGATGGCGGCGATGCTGTATCCGCAGCGCCGCGTGATGGCGGTGTGCGGCGACGGCGGCTTCATGATGAACAGCCAGGAGCTGGAGACCGCCGTGCGGCTGAAGCTGAATCTGGTGGTGCTGGTGATCGAGGACCGCGCCTACGGCATGATCCGCTGGAAGCAGGCGGTCGATCATTTCCCCGACTTCGGCATGACCTTCAACAACCCGGATTTCGTGCGCTATGCCGAGTCCTACGGTGCCAAGGGCACGCGGGTGACGGCGATCGGCGATTTCATCCCGGCGCTGGAACAGGCGTTCGCCGGCGGCGGCGTGCACTTGGTGGTCGTGCCGGTCGACTACAGCGAGAACACCCGCGTGCTGGTCGACGAACTGCGCGAGCGCCTGCCGGTGACCGCGTAGCGACGTCTCATGATTGAGCCGCGATGGCGTTGCATCGGGCCAGCGCCCAGGCGACCTCGTGGCCGTTGCGGTCGATCGCGGCGTCGTAGAGGACGTTGAGACCGATCCGCAGCTGGTAGCAGCGCAGTCGCGCCGCGGGTGCGAGGCGGTCGGGCTGCTGCTGTTCGAGGAAGCGTGCCTGCTGTTCCATGCACATGAGCCAGGGGCGCCAGAACAGGATGTTGGCGACGTCGTAGAGCGGATCGCCGAACAGGGCGTCTGACCAGTCGATGACGCCGCTGATGCGGCCGCCGTCGGCCAGCACGTTGTTCGAGCCGAAATCGCCGTGCACCAGGTGGCGCTCTTCGGGGCAGTGGTCGAGCAGGGCGGTCATCGGCTCGAACAGTCGCTCGATGCGATCGCGCGCGACGTGCCGGTACGCCGCCGGCCAGTCGTAGCGGCCATGATCGCGGATGCTGGTCAGGTAATCCCGCCAGCACGCGAAGCCGCCGATGCCGGAGTCGTCGAAGGTACCGAAGCCTCGGGTTCCCCGCAGGTCGCAGTCGGCCATCGCATCGAGCACGCCGGCCACCGGTTCCAGTACGGTGGCAAGATCGCGCGCTGCCAAGTCTTGCAGCGTGACGCCGGGCGCGCGCCGCGAGACGCAGCACGCATGGCCGGTCGGGAGGCGATCGATCGCGATCACATCAGGTATCGGAAGGTGCATGCCGGCGAAACGTCGCGAGACGAAGCCGTCCTTTCGAAACCCCGCCGCCGACGCGTTGATGCGCGCGATGTAGCGATCGCGGCCGCGTACGAAGCCGAAAGCCTGCAAGTCCTCGCCTTCCGACACCGACTGGAAGTCGGTGACGGCACCGAACGCCGCGATCAGATGCGACTGGATCAGCGGCGGCGGCACGCGCGGCTTTGCCATGGTGATCCGTCGCGCGGTTGACGTCAGCGGGCGCGCCCGGCGCGCGACTGCTCGCGTGCCAGGTCGATGAACTCCGACATCGCAGCGCGCACGGGCGAGCCGCGGCGCCACACCAGGCCGACGTCGATGTTGGGCACGCTTTCGCGCAGCGTGCGGGACTCGACATGGTCCGAATCCAAGGTCCATGGCCGATAGAGGAAGTCCGGCAGCACCGTGACGCCGGTGCCGGCGCCGACCAGCGAGCGCACCGCTTCCAGCGACGACGTGCGCAACATGACCTGCGGGCGCAGGCCGTGCCGTGTCCACACGGCGCGCAGCACGCTTTCGATGCGGTCGGCTTCCAGCACGATATGCTGGTGCTGCGCGCACTCCGCCAGCGTCGGCTCGGCGTGTGCCGCCAGCGGATGGCTCGACGCCAGCCACACGCGATTGGGCGAGCTGGTCAGCATCTCGACCACCAGCGCCTGCGGATCACCCAATGCATTGGCGATCATGATCGCGAGGTCGATCTCGCCGTTGACCAGCAGGTGTTCGAGGAACTGCGGGCTGTCTTCGATCACCGTCACGCGGACCGACGCATGCGAGCGGCGGAAGCGGGCCAGCAGGCCGGCGAGATAGTAGCCGGCCACCAGGCTGGTGACGCCGATGGCGAGCTGGCCGGTGAGTTCCTCCTGTCGGCCGCGGCCGATGGTGCCCGCCTCGGCGACGGACGAGATCACCTTGCGGGCGCTGGCCTGGAAGCGGTAGCCGGCCTGGGTCAAGGTCATGCCGCGCGACGTACGCTCGAACAGCGGCATGCCCAGGGTGACCTCGAGGTCGAGGATGCTCTTGGTCAGCGCCGACTGCGCGATGTTGATCATGCGCGCCGCGGCCGCGACGGAGCCCGATTCGGCCACGGCCAGGAAATAGCGGAACTGCCTCAGGGTGAAATGGCGGGCCATGTCTCCTCGGGCGCACGGCAAGAAGCCTGTGCAAGCTGCTGGAAAGCCTGGGGAGAACGCGTCGTTACACGAGCTATCTTTTTTTTCGATAGCGAAGCCACCCTATACTGAATTTGGCGACCTCCGGCGTCAACGTTAGTTTTGTGCTGGCTTCCGGCACGGTTTGCAAGAAACCGACGCACCGGCGGCATTTCTTGAACAAAGTCGAATAGGAGGCTTGCCATGAGGATCGCCAAGACGGCAGCCGTTCTGACGACAGCGCTGGCCGTCGGTGTGCCCAGCCTGGCGCAGCAACCGCTCAAGAGCATCGGCAAGGGCGAGGGACAGGTCGATATCGTGGCCTGGGCCGGCTACATCGAGCGCGGCGCGACCAACAAGGATTTCGACTGGGTCACGGAGTTCGAGAAGAAGACGTCGTGCAAGGTCACGGTGAAAACCGCCGGCACGTCCGACGAGATGGTCGCGCTGATGAACGAAGGCGGCTTCGACCTCGTGACGGCATCGGGCGACGCCTCCATGCGGCTGATCGCCGGCAAGCGGGTGCAGCCCATCAACGTCGCGCTGATCCCCAGCTACGCCACCATCGATCCGCGGCTGCAGAAGGCGCCCTGGCACTTCGTCAACGGCACGCACTACGGTGTGCCCTATCAGTGGGGCTGGAACGTGCTGATGTACAACACCAAGGTGTTCGGCGACAAAAAGCCGGACTCCTGGGCCACGGTGTTCGAAGAGCAGACCTTGCCCGACGGCAAGTCGAACAAGGGTCGCATCCAGGCCTTCGACGGTCCGATCTACATCGCCGACGCAGCGCTCTATCTGATGAAGAAGAAGCCCGAGCTCGGCATCAAGGATCCCTACGAGCTCAACGAAACGCAGTACAAGGCGGCGCTTGATCTGCTGCGCGGCCAGCGCAAGCTGGTGGGCAAGTACTGGCACGATGCGTTCGTGCAGATCGACGACTTCACCAACGAAGGCGTCGTGGCCTCGAGCTCCTGGCAGTTCCAGGCCAACATCCTGGGCTCCAAGAAGCAGCCCGTGGCGACGGTGGTGCCGGTCGAGGGCGCCACCGGGTGGGCCGATACCACGATGATGCACAGCGAGGCCAAGCACCCGAACTGTGCCTACATGTGGCTCGAGCATTCGCTGAACACCAAGCTGCAGGGCGATCTGTCCGCCTGGTTCGGCTCGGTGCCGGTCGTGCTCGCGGCCTGCAAGGGCAACAAGCTGCTGGGCGATGGCGGATGCGAACGCCAGGGCCTGGGATCGTTCGAGAAGATCTCGTTCTGGCGCACGCCGACGACCAAATGCGCCAGCCAGAAGGATCAGTGCGTGCCCTATCACAAGTGGGCATCGGACTACATCGCGGTCCTCGGCGGCCGCTAACCATTCTTTTACCTTCCCCCGCTTGCGGGGGAAGGTGCCCGAAGGGCGGATGGGGGTTGGTCCAACAGCGTCAACATTGATGGCAAGCATCATTTTTGTTGAGGCACCCCCCATCCGGCGCTACGCGCCACCTTCCCCCGCAAGCGGGGGAAGGTAGGAGCGCAAGAAGGGGAGGAGGCGATGTCGAGCGCCGTCACGCTGAACCGGGTGTCGTGTGTCTTCCAGTCCGGCGGCAAGGCGTTCCGTGCCGTCGACCAGGTCGATCTCGAGGTCCGCGCCGGCGAATTCTTCACCCTGCTGGGGCCGTCCGGTTCGGGCAAGACGACCTGCCTGCGCATGATCGGCGGTTTCACCCTGCCGACCGAAGGCACCATCCTGATCCAGGGCGAGGACGTGACGCACCAGCCGCCCTATGCGCGGCCGGTGAACACTGTGTTTCAGGACTACGCGCTCTTCCCCCACATGAGCATCCTCGACAATGTCGCCTACAGCCAGATGGTGCGCGGCGTCGAGCGTGCCGTGCGCGAGAAGCGCGCCCGCGAACTGCTCGACCTGGTGCGGCTGCCCGACGTGGCACAGCGCCGGCCGGCCCAGCTCTCCGGCGGCCAGCGACAGCGCGTGGCCCTGGCGCGCGCCCTCATCAGCCAGCCGCGCGTGCTGCTGCTCGATGAACCGTTGGGTGCGCTGGATCTGAAGCTGCGTGAGCAGATGCAGAGCGAGCTCAAGAGCCTGCAGCGTGAACTCGCCATCAGCTTCATCTTCGTCACCCACGACCAGCATGAAGCGCTGTCGATGAGCGATCGCATCGGCGTGTTCAACAAGGGTCGCATCGAGCAGATCGCAACGCCGGCGGACCTCTACGCGCGTCCCGCGACGCGTTTTGTCGCCGAGTTCGTCGGCGCCGCCAACGTGCTGAGCGGCGAGGGCGCACGCACCTTGACCGGTCACGACAGCGCCATGATCCGGCCCGAGCTGATCCGGCTGGGCACCGAATCCGGTGCGCGCACCGGGGGCACCGTCGCCGAGACTCAATATTTCGGCGCCTTCTGGCGCCTGCATGTGGCGGTGGCTGCCGGCGCCCGGCTGCTGGCGGACGTGCCGGCGGCGACCGGCGTGCCGGCTGTCGGCCAGAACACCTTCCTGCACTGGGACGACGGCGCCGTTCACGCCCTGGGTGCCGCATGAGCACGGCGGCCGTTCCTGCGACACGCCTGGCGCCGTCGCTGTCGGACCGGCTGTCGACGCTGATCTTCTCGCGCCGTGGCCTGCTGCCCGGACTGCTGATCCTGCCGCCGCTCTTGTGGTTCGGTATCGTCTATCTCGGCTCGCTGCTGAGCCTGCTGGCCAATGCCTTCTTCAGCATCGACGAGTTCTCGGGCGCCGTCGTGCGCGACATCAGCTTCGGGAACTTCGTCGCGATCTTCAGCCCGACCAACCTCGATGTCGCTCTGCGCAGCACCGCCATGTCGCTGTCGGTCACCGCGGCCTGCATCGCCATCGGCTTTCCCATCGCCTACTACATGGCGCGCCATGCACGCGGCACCGGCAAGGCCTTGTTGTACGTCGCCGTGATGCTGCCGCTGTGGTCGAGCTATCTGGTGCGCCTCTATGCCTGGAAGCTGCTGCTGGCCAAGGAGGGCGCGATCTCCTGGGTGCTGCAGGCGGTGGGGCTGCAATGGCTGCTCGATGGTGTCCTGTCGTTGCCCGTGGTCGGCGGCAGCTCGCTCAGCTTTTCGCCGCTGGGCACCTTCATCGTTTTTGTCTACATGTGGCTGCCGTTCGTGATCCTGCCGATCCAGGCGGCGATCGAGCGCATCCCGGCCTCCTGCCTGGAGGCGTCGGCCGACCTCGGCGCCCACCCGGCACAGACCTTCCGCAAGGTGATCGTGCCGCTGGCGATGCCGGGCATCGCGGCCGGCTCGATCTTCTCGTTCTCGCTGACCCTGGGCGACTACATCATCCCGCAGGTGATCGGCAATTCGACGCTCTATATCGGGCAGGTCGTCTATCGTCAGCAGGGCGTCGCCGGTAACCTGCCGTTCGCCGCCGCCTTCTCGCTGGTGCCGATCGTGGTGATCGGCGTCTACTTGTGGCTCGCCAAGCGCAAGGGGGCGTTCGATGCCCTCTAGCCGTCGTCCGCGATCCGCCCCCGGCGCCTCGTGGCTGCTCAAGACCGCCACCTGGGGCGGCGTGCTGTTCCTGCACGTGCCGCTGGCGTTGATCATCCTCTATGCCTTCAGCAGCGAGGATAAGAGCTACGTCTTCCCGCCGCCGGGCCTGACCACGCAATGGTTTGCCGTGACGCTGGGGCGCACCGACGTGTGGGCCGCCGTGACGCTCTCGGTACAGGTTGCCGCGCTGTCGACCGCCATCGCCATCGTGCTGGGGACGCTGGCCGCCGGTGCGCTGGCGCGCTGGCAGTTCTTCGGCCGCGAAACGATCTCGCTGCTGCTGATCCTGCCCCTGGCGCTGCCCGGCGTGATCACGGGCATCGCGTTGCGCTCAGCCTACCACACGCTCGAAATCCCGTTCAGCTTCTGGACCATCGTGGTCGGCCACGCCACGTTCTGCGTCGTCGTGGTCTACAACAACGCCGTGGCGCGCCTGCGCCGCATCAGCCCGTCGCTGCTCGAAGCCTCGATGGACCTCGGCGCCAACGCCTTCCAGACGTTCCGCTACGTGCTGCTGCCGCAGCTGGGCTCGGCCCTGCTGGCCGGCGGGCTGCTGGCCTTTGCGCTCAGCTTCGACGAGGTCATCGTCACCACGTTCACCGCCGGCCAGCAGACGACCTTGCCGATCTGGATGGTGCAGGAGCTCATCCGCCCGCGCCAGCGGCCGGTCACCAATGTGGTGGCGGTCTTCATCATCGCGCTGACTTTCATCCCGATCGTGGCTGCGTACTGGCTGACGCGCAGCGGCGAGGACGGCAGCGCCCGCTAGCTTTGACGACCGAGCGTATGGAGATGGACATGGCCGGTGACCGCAAGCAGACGTTCCAGACCGAACTGCTGATCGACCAGCAGCTTGTCGCCGGTGAGGGCCCGGTCGAACCGATCCTCAATCCCGCCACCGGCGCCGTGCTGTGCGAGGTGGCGGAAGCCTCCCAGGAACAGGTCAATCGCGCGGTATCGGCGGCGCACCGCGCCTTCGACGGCTGGTCGCAGACGACGCCGGCGGAGCGGTCGCTGGCATTGCTGCGGCTGGCCGATCTCGTCGAGGCTAACGCCGAGCGCTTCGCGCGCCTGGAGTCGCTGAACTGCGGCAAGCCTTATGCCCGGGCTCTGGGTGACGAGATTCCCGCTATCGCCGACTGCTTCCGCTATTTCGCCGGCGCCGCGCGCTGCATGACGGGCTCGATCGCCGGCGAGTACCTGGCCGGCCACACCAGCATGATCCGCCGCGATCCGATCGGCGTGGTGGCCTCCATCGCGCCGTGGAACTACCCGCTGATGATGGCAGCCTGGAAGACGGCGCCGGCGCTCGCCGCCGGCAACACCGTGGTGCTCAAGCCCAGCGAGCAGACGCCGCTCACGGCCTTGCTGTTCGCGCGGCTGGCCGCCGACGTGCTGCCCAAGGGCGTGCTGAACGTCGTGTGCGGCCGCGGCAACAGCGTCGGTCAGCCGCTGGTCGAGCATCCCCAGGTGCGCATGGTGTCGCTGACCGGCGACGTGTCGACCGGCCGCAAGATCCTGCAGGCGGCGTCGGCCACGCTCAAGCGCACCCACCTCGAACTGGGCGGCAAGGCGCCGGTGATCGTGTTCGACGATGCCGACATCGCCGAGGTGGTGGCCGGCGTGCGCACCTTCGGCTACTACAACGCCGGCCAGGACTGCACCGCCGCGTGCCGCATCTATGCCGGCGCCAAGACCTATGACCGCGTCGTGGCCGACCTCACCAGCGCCGCCGCGTCGCTCAAGATCGGCACCCAGGACGAGGAGGGCGTCGAACTGGGGCCGCTGATCTCGGACCGCCAGCGCAACCGTGTGGCCAGCTTCGTCGAGCGCGCCCAGATGCAGGGCCACATGGAGGTGACCACCGGTGGTCGCCTCGCCGCCGGCGCCGGCTTCTTCTACGAGCCCACCGTGATCGCCGGCGCCCGCCAGGAGGACGAGATCGTGCAGCGCGAGGTGTTCGGGCCCGTCGTGTCCGTCACCCGCTTCACCGACGTCGAGCAGGTGATCGACTGGGCCAACAGCTCGGAATATGGGCTGGCCTCCAGCGTCTGGACGCGCGACGTCGCGGTGGCCATGCAGGTCGCCCGCCGGCTGCAATACGGCTGCACCTGGATCAATACGCACTTCATGCTGGCCAACGAGATGCCGCACGGCGGCCTGAAGTCCTCGGGCTACGGCAAGGACATGTCGATGTACGCCCTGGAAGACTACACGGTGCCCCGCCACGTGATGGTGAAGCTGTAGGAACCCCAGGAAGCGCAGGCGTCCACCTCTCCCTGAGGAAACCGCGCAGCGGCCGTCTCGAAGGATGGGCTACAGGCAGAGTCTTCAAGCGTGCGACCGCGGTGTCTGCGCTGTTGCGAGATGCGGTCCTGCGGCCTGCTTCTCGGGGTGGGGCGCCCGCCTCAACGCGGGCTCATGATTCTTGCCGAGACCTAGGGCCTGAGTGCGGCGATGCCCGCACGGATCAGCGGTGCGATGTTGCGCAGGTCGAGCATGGACTGCGCAAAGAGAGCATTCGCAGCGTCTTCATCCCCGTAGATGGCGTCGTAGTCCGCTGCAACCAGCAGGGGACTGATGTCATGAGCGGCCATGGTTTCCAGTTTCGGCCAGTCTGTTGCGGACATTTGGCCGATAGACTCGTCAACTTCGGTCAGGAAATCGATCAGGGCCTGACGGCTTTTCTGCATGAACGGCGCCGTCGCCGTGTCCATCAACATGCCGGCAACGATGGTGGTCACGGGAGCCGTCGCGGGCCACGGCGTGCCTTGGTGAATGATGGCGGAGTTCAGGTGGTATTCCGCGGCTGTGCGTTTGTCGGGGTTCTCACCCAGCAAGGCGTGGAGATGGGCCGGTGTATCGCCGGCAGTGCCGTAGGCGTGACAGAGCATGGACCAGTCTGTGTCTTCAAGGGCTTGTCGCCAAAGCGGTCTCGTCGCTGCCTTGTCCATGGTTTGTCGGTTCCCAGCTTACCGTCCGCCGCTGACGCGTTCGACGATCTCGACGCGGCGGTTGCGGGCGCGCCCCTCATCGGTGCGGTTGGAGGCGACCGGCGCCACCATGCCGGCGCCGGCCGGCGTCAGGCGGTTGGCCGCGATGCCCGTCGCGACAAGGGCGGTCACGATCGCCTGCGCCCGGCGCTGCGATAGCGTGAGGTTGTAGTCGAAGGCACCCTGGCCGTCGGTATGGCCGACGATCAGCACCTCGAGCTTCGGGTTCTTCTTCAGCAATTCGCCGAGCTGGTCGATCTGCGGCTTGGACTCGGGCTTGATGTCGGCCTTGTCGAAATCGAACAGGATGCCGTAGATCGCGATCCTGCCGTCGCGCGCGATCGCCTGTTCCATCTCGTCGGCCCTCACCACCACCATGCGCTGCTCCATGGGCTTGACCGCGACCACGGTGAGCTTGGTGTAGGCGCGCTTGCTGGGCTCGTCGGTGGTGACATAGAGCGCGACATAGACGTCGCCCTGCGGCCGCGCCAGCTTGGCGGCGCGGTAGTGCTGGTTGGCGTCGTACAGCAGGCTGTTGTGGACGTCGGGATTCATCGCCCTGTTGAAGCCCGGACCGCATTCGCTGCGCGAGCAGGTGAACAGGGTCTCGAAGCCGGCGTTCTTCAGGGCCTCCTCGTAGTTGCGGAAGACTTCCAGCGACGACCGGTCCACCGGCGCGCGGTAGATCAGGTTCGTGACCTTGCCTTCCAACGCGACGGATTTTTCGGCGACCTGGGACACGGGTGCCTTGTCTCGTTTCAGGATGCGGCCCGTGGCCAGGGTGTAGCTGTCGAACGCATCGACGCTGTGCCGGCGGATCTCGGAACCCTTGTAGCGCGGAATGAGGGGGTGATCTGACGATCCCGGGACATCGCCCGTCGGCGGTAGTGCCGCCGGCCTCTGCGCCTGTGCCTGCATCGTGATCGCCACCAGCACGGTCAGTGACGCGATGAAAGCAACGAACCTGCCCATCGGCTTGGCCTCCCATCGTTGTGGATTTGTCATGTGGACTTCGCCAGAGGCCTGACGCGATCGCTGCGCGTGTCATCGGCTGCGTCAGCCGTCATGCGGGTAGCCCCTTGTGTCGTCGGGCCAGCGGCCTCGCAGGTGGCGGTAGCTGGGATGCGCCCGGATGTACGTGCGCAATGCCTGCCACGCAGCAAGATCGACCATGGGAGCCCCTGCCGTGCCGGCGCGATACGCTTGCAGGAGGCCTTCGGCAACGGGTCGGGCGGCATCATAGGGGCCCGACACCGGTGAACCTCCCAGTCCGCACAGAACGAGATAGAGCATGCCGGCCGCATAAGCGGCGGCTTCGTCGTTCTGGTCGGAGATGCGTTTGCGGGCGATGTCGAAGAAGGCGTGCGTACATTCGTGCACGGCCAGGGCGCGTGAAGCGGGATCGCGTACGGGAGACAGGCGCAGGGTGTTGCTGGTGTACTCGCCCGCAATCCCGGGCGGAAAACTGGTGGCCTCCTTGAGGCGCACGGCGCCGCTGTCAATGGCATCCGCGACCCGGTGGTACGACGTCGATACGACGGCCTCCTCATTCCCGGGTAATGGGCCGATCGGGAATCTGAACCTGATGGCGGAAATCACCGGGCCGCGCAGCAGCATCAGGACGTCATGGCGGAGGGACATCGCCGTCACGTCCAGGCTTGCTGCGAGGATGCCGCGAGAAATAGCGGGATTTTCAGGGGCACGACGACTCTCCTGAGCATCGAACCAAGAATGTGAGTATTTAATCACAAATAAGTCACACGTCAAGCACTAAGGATAGATATCGAACCATCGGGTGGCAGACGCCGGCGCTGCTGATGTCGCGGCCAGCACGCTCATCGCCGGCGCACCGAATACTCCATGCCGTGGCCGAACCCGATCGGCAGGGTGACAGAGTCGAAGCCGTTGGCGCGGTCTTGCATGTATTCGACATAGGGTCGCAGCGCCTTCTTGTAGGTGAAGATGTTGTCGGCCAGCACCACGGTGCCCACGTGCATCCGCGGCGCCAGCATCTTGATCATCGGCAGATAGACGTCCTTCCAACCGTCGAGCAGAAGGAGGTCGATCGGACCTTCGACTGTTGCCAGTGTCCGCATGGCATCGCCCTCGCGGATGTCCACGAACGGCGCCAGTCCGGCTGCCGCGACGTTGGCTCGCGCGGCCCTGACCTTCGCGGGTTCCATCTCGGTGCCGATGACGCGGCCGTTGTTCGCGCGCGCCGCGGCGCCGAGGTAGATGGTCGAGATCGCGAATGAAGTGCCGAACTCCACGATCAGGCGCGCATCGATCGCGCGCGCGGTCATGTAGAGCAGCTTTCCCTGGCTGGGATCGACGGAGATGTAGGCGTCCTTGAGATAGGGCTCGACGATCTTGGAGATGTCCCGTCCCGTTGCCTTTGCGAGAAGGATGGCGGGCAGGGCACGCAGGAAAACCCAGCCATCGCGCCTGGTGCGCGTGTGCAGCGTCTTGAGCGTCGCTGCCACTCTCGGATCGTCAAGGCCGGTGCCGCAGGTTGTCGGCAGCATGGTGCGTGTCTCCGTTGCAGAATTGCGTGATATGAGCTATTGCTCGGATCATATGAGCTTTTGCTCGGATTGAATACTCGCATGCCCGGAACGCCGATGGCCAAGCGCCGCAAAACGCCGCCGATCCTGAGGAAAAGGCCCGAGCAGGACCGTTCGCGCGCCACGGTCGAGGCGATTCTCGAAGCCGCTGCTCGGATTCTGGCGCGCGATGGCTATGGCGGATTCACGACCAACCACGTGGCGGCAAAGGCGGGCGTCAGCGTCGGCACGCTCTATCAATATTTCCCGAACAAGGAGTCGCTGCTGGGCGAACTGATCCGCCGCCACAGGAACGCGATCGAGGACGGGATCGAGGAGGTGGCGCCGCGGGCGCAGGACCTGCCGTTCGAAGACGTGGTGCGGGCGGCCATCGAGCAGGTCGTGTGCGCGCATCTCGTCGATCCGGCATTGCACCGCGTGCTGTCGGAGACGCCGCCGCTGGGCAAGGTCGACTGGGAGGCGACGTTCGGTGCGCGGCTGACCGCGCAGGTTAAGGCAGCGTTCGCGGCGCGGCGGTCTGAAATCGTGGTGCCCGATCTCGACCTTGCCGTCTACGTCGCGATGCGGGCGGTCGAGGCGGTCATCCACAACGCCGCCACGGAGCGGCTGTCCGACCTGAAATCCGGCGCGCTGACGCAGGAGGTGACGCGGATGCTGCTCGGCTATCTCACCGGCAGGGCGACGCCGGTGACGCCAGCGGCGCGGGAAACCCCGACCCGTCCCGGTTGACGGGCAGGGCTATCGCATGCGGGTGCGCTTAGTGTCGCCCCGAGTGAAGCGAAGGACCCTGCGGTGCATTGATCGCACACGATGGAACGTGTGCGTTCTGCTGAAAGATGAACCACAGAGGCACAGAGGGCGCGGAGGAACACAGAGAATGTCAAAAGCGCGCCTTCGACGCGCCATCTCTTCCCTCTGTGCCTCTCTGTGATCTCTGTGCCTCTGTGGTGAAGCCGTTCTGCCTTCAACGCACCGCGCCGTTTTGATCGACGCACCGCAAGGTCCCTCGCTCAAACGCGGCGAAGGGGCTTGTGGCGGCGACTGAAACGCCACGCCATCCTCCTGACAGCAGATGTCAGGAGGGCTAGTGTAGCTGGCTCTTGCGCGCCAGGCGGAGACAGACGCCTCGAGTCCGCAGCAACGAGGCGACCACATGGATCAAGACCAGCTGTTCGAGCGGCTGTGGGCCGGCACCGCGGCGATGGAGGAATGGACGGCGGCTGTGTCCGGCGGCGCCGCGATACCGATTGCCGATGGTGTCATTGCCATCCATACGGGCTATCTCTTCGGCAATACGACGGCGATTCGCACCGCTTCAGGTCTGGTGCTCGTCGACACCGGCAGCCGCGAGACAGCGAACCAGATGCTCGCCGCCCTGCGCCGCTGGGACGACAGTCCGGTTCACACCGTGATCTACACGCACGGCCATATCGACCACAGCTGGGGTGCCAAGCTCTTTGATCACGAGGCCAGCGCAAGAGGGATCGCGCGGCCGCATGTCATCGCCCACCGCAACGTGCTGCGCCGGTTCGACCGCTACGATGCCACGCATGGGCTGAACAGCCTGGTGATGGGTCGCCAGTTCAACCAGCCGGGCTACACCTTCCCGGACCAGCACCGTCGCCCCGATGCGGTCTATGACGACAGCCTCGTGCTCACCATCGGTGGCGTACGGATCGAGCTGTTCCACGGGCGCGGCGAGACCGACGACGCCACTTTCGTCTGGCTGCCGCAGCAGCGCGTGCTGGCCAGCGGCGACTTCGTGATCTGGGCGTTCCCGAACGCAGGCAATCCGCGCAAGGTCCAGCGCTTCGCGCCGGACTGGGCCGCAGCGCTGCGTCGTATGGAGGCGTTGAAGCCGGCGGCGCTGATTCCCGGCCACGGCCCCGTCGTCTTCGGCGAGAGCCGGGCGGCTCAGGTCCTGGGCGATGGCGCCCTGGTCCTGGAGAGCCTCAGCCGTCAGACCCTGAACCTCATGAACGAGGGCCGGTCGCTGGACGAGATCCTGCGGGCCGTGTCGGCGCCCGCCGATCTGCTCGCCAGGCCCTATCTGTTGCCGAAGTACGACGATCCGGAGTTCGTCGTGCGCGCGCTGTGGCATCTGCATGCCGGCTGGTTCGACGGCAATCCCGCGCACCTCAAGCCGGCGCCGCAGGCCGAACTGGCCGCCGAGCTTGCCGCGCTCGCGGGCGGTGCCGGCAAGCTGGCGGCGCGCGCCGCGGCGCTGGCCGACAGCGGCCGGACGCGCCTGGCGGCCCACCTTGCCGAGCTGGCCGGTGCCGCAGCCCCAGGCGACAACGCGATCCAGGCGACGCAGGCACGTGTGTACGAACAGTGCGCGAAAGCCGAGACGTCGCTGATCGGACGGGCGATCTTCGCCGTCTATCAGCGCGAGGCGCAGGCGCGGCAGCGGCGATCGACCCGGACGACCTGAGCCGGCACTGTGGGACGCCCGACGCCGAGAGGTGAGCGTTCCGTTGTTCCGCCTGTCATGTTTTTTCGAGCAGGGCTTCGAGGTCGACCCAGCCCTTGAGGAACGCCGGCTGTTTGTCCTCGCCCTCCAGCTTCCCGGTGCTGGGATCGAACGTGCGGGCGCGGAAGCCGACCGCGAAGCCCAGGCCCTGGCCGCCGTCGGCCGTCTTCCAGGCCGATCCCGTCGGGTCGATGATCACGCCGACATGCCGGAACGCGCCGCTGGGCTTCTTCAAGGTGTAGATGTCGCCGGGCAGCGGACGCGGGCCGCCCGGCGTGTAGAGCTTCCACAATGTGCCCGGCGGCGATCCGCGGGCCTTTTCGATTCCCAGCGCCAGCTGTTCCCAACCGATCGTGGGCGAGGTGACGCCGATGGTGGCCTGCTTCTGGGCACCGTCCGGCGCCGTCCATTTGACTGTGATGGTCTGCTTGGAGAACTTCTCGGCGCCGAGTTCCTTGATCATCCAGCCGGGAAAGCCGCCGCAACCGGTGGCGCCGTCGGCACCCTTCTTCTTGCCCGGCGTGCTTTCGACGCAGTTCGCCGGCTCCTGCACGCCTGATGCCGGCAGGTTGCGCGTGCACACGGCCACGGCCTGCGTGCGGATGGGCGCGGATGCGGACGCGGCGGGACCGCTCGTGCTCGCTTCCTCGCGCGACCAGCTCAGCTTGGTCACCGGCCACTGGGGATTGGTCACATCGCACAGGGTCCCGTTGCCGGTCCGATGCGCGCTATCGAGCGGCCCCGTCGGTCCGTTGTCGATGGTGATCATGAGCGCGCGGGCAATCGGCTCCAGCAGCCACAGCGCGCCGGTGGGCCGCACTTCGAGCGGGCCGCGCTCCGGCAGCCGCGACTGCGTCCAGCCCGGTTGCCGCGCGCCGACCGACCAGGTCCGGCGGCCCCAGTCGATCTCCATGCGCACCGCACCCACCGTCGTGCGTCCGACGGTTCCGACCGACAGTGAAAGCATCATGACGGCGATCTCCCTGTGTGTGGCAACGGGTTGATCCCGAAGCGCGTGGGACCCGCGGCAGCGCCGGCGCAACGCCCGCGCTTCCGGGAGCATGGTTCCGCTCTAGCGGCGGGCCAGACTCGCGAAGACCACCAGGCCAATGGCGGCGACCCACATGAACGTCTGGAAACGCTGGTACGCGGCCTCGTTGTTACGGGTATCGTAGTGGTCCACCACCACGGACAACCACTTCGCGGCAACGCACACCACGGCCGCGAACACGATCCACGCGGCCCCGCCGTGCAAGTGCGAGCCCGTGCCGCCGCCGCGCCCCGCGGGGATGAACAGATCGTCGATCAGCACGCCATGCGTCGCCCAGCCCAGGAAGAGGGCCGACATGCCGACGGCGGCGATCTGTCTGCCCGGCGAAATCTCGTTCGGTGTGTAGCGCATGCGCACAGCCGTCCGCGATCGTGATCGTTCGCTCATATTATATGAGTGTACACTCACTGTCAAGGGCGGGTCGACGATAGCGTCACCTGAGGCGCCGCCGATCACGCGTCGAGCGCGTCGAGCGCCGTGCGCGACGGCACGATCGGCAGCCAGTTCGGAATGCGGCGCTGGGCGAGCCAGTAGGGGCGCCACAGCGCGATCCAGGTGGCGCGATCGAGCGGCGCCGACTCACGTCGCCCCGTCTTGATCTGGGGCAGATCGTGCATGTGCAACCATTGACGTGCCGCCCACCACGAGTCGATCGGCGCCTCGGCGTTTCCCGGGCCTCTGAGCTCGACGATGTTCAGCAGCGGCTCGTTGCGAGCGGCAACGCATAGCGTGGCGATGCGCTCGCCATCCCGTCGCAGGCTCCAGAGCCGTGAGCGATTGTGCGCCAGGCTGTTGCCATAGGTGCGCACGCAATTCCTCATGGCGGCGGCTTCTTCGATGATGGCCGCAATCGAGGTCAGCGGCAGAAAGTCGTACCCGCCCACGCGGCCGGCGCGGAGCCATACGTCTGCAATCGGCTGGTGGCCGAGGTTGAGGTGCAGCTCCAGGGTCGTGTGCCACGCATTCGCGGCGGTAAATGCGGTGCCGATGCGCATGTCGAGGGTCCATGGCTTGTCGATCAACGTGTAACCGAACGTCTCCGGCTGGCAGGAAAACCATAACCAGAGACTGAGGAGCCGCAGTCGCGCCGGTTCCACGTGCTTGGGTTCGCGGACGAACTCGCGTGCGATCCACACGGCCGCCGCCTCGTGGGCGAACGTGGCCACGTCCGTCACGGCCTCCAGCCACGCCGGCGCGAGCTTGGTTGAGGGTGGTAGGTGGTTCACGATCTGCCGGCGAAACAGGGCGCCGTCGGGCAGTTTCCGGATCGGACGGGCCAGCGCTTCGGGCGACAGCTTGCGCAGCCACAGCGGTATGCCGGCCGCAGCGGCGATCTCGGCCAGGCTTTGACCTTGGATCACGCGCGCGATCGCGGGCTCGGGCTTGACTCCCAGCCGCGGGACGGCGAGCGCAAACAGCAGCGCCGGAAAGCTTGCGGCAAGGTCCGCCAGCCGCGTGTGCCGCCGGGCCAGCGCCCGCACGGCACTTTGAAAGGGCTTCTGGTATCGTCGGAGCTGGCGTTCCAGCAGGCGCGAACGCGCGGCCTCCGGGCGGGAGGCCCGCGAGAGAGACGAGGTCATGACAGCATTCCGCAAACGCAGGTCCAGCGACCTGGCGACAGGGCAGGCGGTGTCGGGCGTTGTGGGTTCGCCCGGGATCGAACCCCGGGCCGCGCGTCAGTTGTCGCGGATCGAACCCGGGAAGCGCGCGGTTGCAAACAAGGCCGCCTCCATCATGGCGTTGCGGGGGCGCGCTGATAGCTGATTTTCAGCGTTGGCGCAACCAATACCGGCTCTCGCTGGACCGTGAGTCGCAATGGTCGTGCGAGCGTAACGGGGATCCAGGAGCGGCGCTTGTCTTCAAAAAGCACCTTGCCTACTCTCTCGACGCGTTGCCCGATCCGTTCAGATCATCAGGTTGTCCCGTGCTTCGCCGTCGAGATCTTGTTCTGGGAGTGGCCGCCGGCGCGGTGTTCGCGACGCAAGCGCACGCCGATCCGGTGTCCGAGGATGAAACGCGCGCGATCCTGCGGGATCGCATCGACCTTGCCCGCCAGAGCGTCGGCATGGTCGTCTGCTCATTCGATTCCAGCCAGCACAAGATCGTCGCCCATGGTGCCGGCGGCGGCGCCGACAGCCACCCGCTGGATGGCGATAGCGTGTTCGAGATCGGTTCGATCACCAAGGTCTTCACGGCCCTGTTGCTGGCCGACATGGTGACGCGCGGCGACGTCAAGCTCGACGATCCGGTCGCAAACGATCTTCCCGCCAACGTCAGGATGCCGACCCGCAACGGCAGGCAGATCACCTTCCTGGACCTCGCGACGAACACGTCAGGCTTGCCGCGCATCCCCGATAACCTTCGGGACGGTGGCAGCAATCCCTATGCTGCCTACGCGGCCGCGCACCTCTATGCCTTCCTGTCGGGGCATGCCCTGCGCTTCGATCCCGGTGCGCACTATGAATATTCCAACCTGGGCTTCGGCCTGCTCGGCCACGTCCTGTCGCTCAAGGCCAACGCGCGCTACGAGGATCTTGTCGTGTCGCGCATCTGCGTGCCGCTGGGGCTCGCCGACACGCGCATCACGCTGACGGGTTCGATGCGGGAGCGCCTTGCCCGGGGGCATCTCTCCAATCTCAAGGCTGGAACGAACTGGGATTTCGCCGCCCTTGCCGGCGCCGGTGCGCTGCGCTCGACCGCGAACGATCTTCTCAAGTTCATGCGCGCAACATGCTTTGCCGATGCCGCCAGCCCGCTGCGCGCCGCCGCCGATCTGTTGTTGCAGACCCGTCGTGCAACCGATCGCGCCAGCACGAAGGCGGGCCTGGGCTGGGCGGTGACATCGGACCATGGCGACGAGATCGTCTGGAAGGATGGTCTCACCGGCAGCTACGCATCCTACGCCGGGTTCTCCACGCGTCGTCGCGCCGGTGCCATTGTGCTCGCCAATGCCGCAAACCCGGTGAACGACCTCGGGCTGCGGCTGACCAATCCGGCCTTCACGCTCGCCGAATACCCGCCTCAGGTCAGCGTCGATCCCGCCCTTCTCGCGCAGTACGAGGGCACTTACCGGATGACCCCGGCATTCGCACTGGTGATCCGCGCCGAAGCGGGCCGGTTGTTCGTGCGCGGCAGCGGACAGCCCGAGTACGAACTGTTCGCCGAGGCCGACAATCGCTTTTTCATGCGCTTCGTCGACGCGCAGGGCACCTTTCTCCGCAACACGGACGGTGTTGTCGATCGCCTGCTCTGGCACCAGGGTGGGCGTTACCGCTACTGTCCGCGCGTTCCCTGATCGGCAGGAACGTTCATCGTTTAATGGAATCGCCGCTGCCGTCGTCCTGAGCGCAGCGAAGGACCTCGCGGTGGGCCGTCCAAAGGTCGTCGGCTCTGGTGATCACCGGCGCCGACGGCGATTATGCCAACACCGCAAGATCCTTCGCTGCGCTCAGGATGACGGCAGCCCGCTTTCATCAACGCGCTCTACAGCTTTGTGCGGAGAGGTTGCCATCACGCGCAGAGGCTCGCCATGATGGCCGGCGCTATGCCGGACAGGTTCGCCGTGTCTCAAACCGAGGGCGCCATGAAATTGATTGCGAGCGGACCTAACCATGCCTCGTTTGCGTTCGGCGACGTGAAGGTCGTAGCGCTGCGCGATGGCTACGTGGACATGCCCCCGACGAGACTGCGCCAGGTGTCCGGGCTGGCGTTCAAGACGGTACCGGCCGGGGTTGCGCTGGTGGGCGGCCAGCTGCGGCTGTCGGTCAATGCGTTCCTGATCATCGAGGCGGAGCGCTCTGTCCTGATCGACACCGGCGCGTCGAACAGCTGGCTGCCGACCATGGGCGCGCTGTTGGCGGCGATGCAGGAAGCGGGGATCGACAGGCACAGCGTCACGCACGTCGCGCTGACCCACACGCATGAGGACCATGTGAACGGACTCATCGCCCCCGACGGCTCGGCGGCGTTTCCGCGCATGGAACACGTCTTCGTCGGGCAGGAAGAACTGTCGGTTTTCCGTGGTCGATTGGCGTCGCTGCGCGATCGCACCCGGCCGATCGACGACAGGTTTCAGGTCAGCACGCGCATCACGGCGGTCAAGGCCGCGGGTCATTCGGCGGGACATACGGCCTACGAGATCGACAGTGGCGCCGGACGCCTGCTGGCCTGGGGCGACACCATGCATGTCCCTTCCATTCAGTTCGCACGTCCGGAAGTCGCGTGGGAGTTCGACAGCAACCAGTCGAAGGCGCGCGAAGCGCGGTTGATGCTCATGGAGCGTGCCGTGCAGCCGAACTATCTCGTCGCGGGCGCGCACCTGGACTTTCCCGGCATAGGGCGGGTGACACGCAACGGCGAAGCGTTCGTCTTCCAGGCGATCTGAATTTCCGTACCCGAATCGGGCCATGGCTGGCGGCGGTGCTGGCGGTTCCGTATCCGGAGCGTTCCTGGCGCACGGCGCATCTGTTATAACGACGGCCGGCGGGGGAGAAGACCGTGGTTGACGACCCGCGGGCGCCGCGTTTCGGCCGCCTCGCGGCAGGGGCAACCACAAGGTTTGGGTGACAACCATCCGACTTTGGGAACAGTGCCATGCAGCATTCTCCTCCAGAGCCGGCGCGGCAACCGGCGCCGCAATCCCTTGAGTTCAGCCGGATAACAACGGACACCGTGGCGGCAGGAGAACGCTTCGATTACTGGCGGCAGTTGTTCGTCGGCTCCTATATCGACAGGCTGCCCGGGTCGGACGCGGGACAGAACTTCCGGGGCGAGATCGTCGGTTGCGCGGACGGCCATGGCGCCGTCTTCGCGAACCTTCGCAACGACCCCGTTCGAGGCACCTTTGGCAAGCGCGACAGTGATCTCGTCCTGGTCGGCTGCATACGCCGCGGCACCTTCCAGTTCTCCCATGGAGATGAGGCCACCATCCTGGACTCCCGCAGCGGCCTTGTCCTGTTTGATTGCGACCGTCCTGCGATCTCCTGCGCCTCTACCGTCACGGAGATATCGTATCTGGCCTTGTCGCGCGCCACAGTGATGGCTGCGATGGGAAGCGGCGATCTCACAGCGCCAGGTATGCCGGTGCGCCTCCTGCCGAAAGGCGGCCTGACGCCAGTCATGCTGGCGTATCTGCGTGCCCTGGCAAAACACGGTTCGGTTTTGGATCGACGAGAGGGCGCGGCCGCCATGCAAGCCGCCACCGCGCTCGCGATGACGCTCCTGGCCAAACTGGGGGGCAAGCCGCTCGAGGCGCGCGAGCGGCTCGAGGACCGTTTCTTCGACTCGGCGCGACACTATGTCGAAACGCATTACTGGCGAGACGATCTGACCGCGGACAGGATTGCCTCTGCGATCGGGTGTTCGCGGGCGCATCTCTATCGTCTGTTTGCTCATCGCGGCCAGACGGTCGCTGGCTTTCTGCGTGATGTTCGCCTGCAGCGCGCCCGCATGCTGCTCGAGACCGCGGTGTCACAGCCGATCGGGCTGATTGCCTTCAATGCCGGCTACACCGACTTGTCCGCATTCGGCAAGGCATTCAGGCGCCGCTTTGGCATCAGTCCGAGCGACTGCCGCGACATGGCGAGGGCGCGGGCCTCCTCTTAGGCGCAGACTCACATGTTCGGTCGACCGCCGACACGCCGCTGCCTGAGACGCTAAGACCAGTCTCCGGAGACGGCCGGCCTAACGTCCAATAGACGTTGCGTGTTATTGACGACGCGTAACGACTTAATCGCGCATTTATTTTTTATAACGATGTGTCGGCGGCTTCGCGAATGGACGGCAGGTCGCGCGAAACGCCGGTGGTCTCAACCTGACCCGACAGACGGGCGGTCACGACGGTCAGCGCTGCTGCACTGGCCCAACGCTGAACGTCCATCGAGCTTTCACAAATCTGTCGTCTCTCGGCAATCGATCCCTTCAGAACGCATCAACCTTCGTTGGAGGATCCGACAATGTCCGATAAGCACTCGAACGCAGACATCGAAAAAGAAATTTCAAAAATGGACGATCTCAAGCATAAGATTGATGAACTGATTTCCAAATACCAGCAGCAAATTACTGATTCATTTAAAACATATTTCAAAATAGACATGCCACCGGCACAGGAAGCACTCTACTTTCAATTTGATACGACCGTTCAGTATGCGTCCGATTCAGTCCTGGACGAGTACAAGGAAGGCGCCAAGGACGCCATCAATAGCGCCATTGCCGGTGAATATCCGAGAACAGCCATTGCTGCCGTCGGCCTCGCCATTGACGTCTTGAAGGGCGTGATTGGTGAAAGTTCGATCGGCAGTACGAACGACATTCAATCCGTGCAGTCCCAGGATACGGTGAACGACCAGACGGTGGAAACCGTCGTTGCGTCGATGGTTGTGTCGACCGAAATCTCGAAGCATGACTGGAAAATCAAGGACAGCTTTTTCTTTTCTGCTTACTTTTTCGCCGTCTATCCAGCCAGCACGCTGCAGCCTTCCTAAGTTGAAGGCTTCAGGCGAAGCGTCGGCTGTCCACAAAAGCCATCGGCGTTGCGGCGAGCCTGGTGCTGGTCAAGCCGCAGCGTCTCTTTTGAGACGATCAAGGCTGCTTGCCCTGGGAGTTACAGATGCGACGTCGATCGGTGCGTTCCTTGGCAATCGCACTTTCAATGACCCTTGCTGGCTCTGGTCAGGCGCAGTGGGGGCCACCGGCGGCGCAAGGGAACTACGTCCCAGCGTGTGACGCTTTTCTGCTCTATGCGAGCGCCCTCGCCAACAACGTGTGCTACGCGCTCAACGAACCTACTTTCCAACACAACTACATTCAAAATCATCTGGTTTGCAGTTTTCACCCTCGTCTTGTCGATTTTCACATGACCTTCAAACCGTCAACGCCGCAGAGAACCCCGACGGACCTCCACCTGACGGTAAAACAGGGTGCTTGTGAGGCACACAGCTTTCTGACCGGTCGATGGGGTCAGCAGGGACAACCCAATTCCCTCCTGATTGTGACGCAACCGGCAAATCCCCACGCGCTTTGCAATCTTTCGATTGATCGAACCCTTGTACAACTCAACGCCATCGGGCCTGTTGCTGCCACCGTGCAGGCCTCATTCACGTCTCTTCTGAATCAGGGGAAGCTGAGCCAATCGATGCACAACGCCTGGCAGCAAGCACGCATCGCAGCACAGTGTCAGTGACCCGCGCGAAGCCAGAGGATCTGTCGGGCGCCGCCAGCACGTCGTTGTGCGGGGTGTCGATGGTGATGCCGACGAAATCCGCAGGGCTTGCCAGTGCGACTGGATCCTCGGCCATGGTGGCGCGATGCCGCCGCGTCCCTCACGCCGGCTTCGCGGCTAGCCGCCGCAACGCCGCCAGCCCGAGCACCGGCCCGGGCATCAGCATCAGGAATACATATTGCGGCCCGGCGGTTTCGATCAGCCGGCCCAGCAGCGCGATCGAAACGATTGCCGGCGAACCACAGCGATGTCGCGGCGAACTGCGAGATGACGATCGTCGGCAGGATGCGGGCAGGAACGGCGGGCAAGGCGGCAATCTCATCATGGCATTTGAATGATTCCTAACACGCTGCGGCGTGCGGCAGCAGTTTACTGGGCGCTGGGCGGCGACGCACCCGATTCGGCAGTCGACCTGACCGGCGCGATCAGCCCCTACATGGACGAACATGGCCTGCAGGCCTACATCGGCCGGCCCGACTTGATCGCAGGTCGGCGATATTGCGCTGAATGTCGCGTTCGCCGGAACCGATGAGAGCACGAACGGCAGGGTGGAAGTGCCGCCGTGTGACAACCGCCTTCTCGTGGCGGTCGTGTTTTCAACAGGCACTTGCGACACATCCGTCGGTCACCGGCGAGTTCTTCGCAGAAGCGATCGACTTGTAACTACGATTTGCTGGCGCCGATCCTGCAAGACCGTCCAAGCAGAAGGCTCAAGCGCTGTTCACTCCCGACTGGTTCGTGAACACGAAACGGCCATAGATATGCGATGGGAAGATCTATGGACGGAACACGCCGGATACAGGCCAGATGAAAGCCAGCCGATGATCATCCCCACCGAAATCGCTACGATGTCCCAGTCGTATGTCATCGCGGCGGGACTGAGGGCCGATCCTGACGCGGGAGAACGGGCAGAGCTGACAACGCTCTATTGGCTGAACACGCTCCAGGGCAACATGATGAGCGGTCGTATCAGTGGCTTCGTCGAGGTCGGTCGCTCCTGCCGGCAATCATTCGAACCCATGGCAAGTGCGCCAGGCGTGACCGAGGATGAGCGCCGACGGATGGCGGAGATGTTCGAGCAAGTCGATATCTTCGCGAAGGTTGAACCGATTCTCGGGGCGCTTTCGGAGGCTGGCTTCACACGCCAGGCTGAGGCGCTCCGGGCGGCTGTCGCTCTTGCTTCCAGCGAAAATGCCGACTTCGCCGCGCTCGATGCCGCCTTCGGGTCTGGCGAAGAGTTCGCCGACGCGATCGTGGCCTATGTTGCACACACGCCGACGCTAGCCGCGTGGGCAGTACGGGTTCGCGCCGAACTCGACGACGACGATCGACTGGATTGGCTCGTCGAGCGGTTGGCCACGATGAGCGACGAGGCTCGTACCCATCTTCCCAAGTCGCTCAGGACCATCCACGCAGTGAGCTACTTCGAATGCCAGATCTTCAACGGCGGCCTTCATCGAGCATTCTTCAACGCCTCGGGTGATCTTGCACCAGAGGTAGCGGCGGGGTTGCGCGCGCTTGGCCTGACCGCTCAAGCAATGATCGTAGAGCACGGCATATCAATGTTCTCCGCACCGTATCCGCGCGACACCAGCATGCGCCGGAACTCATATTTTCGTGACGGCAGCATTGAATGGGACAATCGCCTGGCCAAGCTTGGCGAAAACATGGACCTCGATGCCATCCGCCCATCGCTTATCGAATTGGCACGGCGCGAAGGAGTGCTTCCGAAATAGACCCAAGTGCTGTTCATTCGCGAGTGTCCGACGCGTAGCGCCAGGATGGGGGCGGCTCCAGGCTTTTGACGCGTGGTGAACGGGTGACACGCGTCCAATAGCTCCTGTCGTGATGAGCAGGTACATGCATCTGTTTGAGCGAGAGGTGACGCAGCACATTCCCTACGCCAGCGCATTCCGAGCGATGATCTCACGGTACAACCCTGCGCTCAGCTTCGGTGTGCGCTTCTGGGTCACGTAGTCGACGTAGTGTAGCCCGAAGCGGCTGGCATACCCGTCGGCCCATTCGAAATTGTCCAGCAGGCTCCACAGGAAGTAGCCGCGCACTGGTACGCCGGCCGCTGTCGCGCGTTGCAGCTGGGTGAGGTAGTTGCGCAGGAACATCACGCGGTCGGTGTCGTAGACGATGCCGTCGGCGGCCGGTGTGTCGGTGCCGGCGCAGCCGTTCTCGGTGATGTAGATGTCCTTGACGTTCCACAGCTTGGCGACGTGGCGCGGTCCCCAGTAGAGCGCCTCGGGGCCGACCTTCAGCCACGGCGTCTGCATGTGCGGGAAGGTGGCGGTGATCGGCACCAGAGCAAAGCCTGACGGCGTGTCCGGTGCCGCCCGCACGTAGTTGTGCGGCGCGTAGATGTTGATGCCGACGAAATCCACCGGGCTTGCGATCGCGGCCAGGTCTTCGGCCGTGAAGGAGGGCGCATCGGCGCCGGTCCAGGCCAGGAACGCCTCGGTATAGCGGCCCTCCAGCATCACCGTCAGGTAGCCGGCGTTGAGTTCGCGGGTGGCGCGCTCGGCGGCGCGGATGTGCTCTTCGGTCTCGATCACCGGCACGCAGACATTGATGTTCTCGGCCGGCCCGACCCGGGTGCCTGGTTGCGCCGCGGCGCGGATCGCCTGCACGGCCAGCCCATGGCCCAGCACGGCGTGGTGGCGGGCCTGGTTCAGGCGCTTCGGTGGCAGTTTGAGTCCGGGGGCGTGGATGCCCTGGCCGTAGCCCAGCTCGATGAACGCCGAGATCTCGTTGTGGGTGAAGAGGTGCTTCACGCGATCGCCGATGCGTGCCGCGACATGGCCGGCGTAGTCGGCGAAGGCGCGCGCGGTGTCGCGCGACTCCCAGCCGCCGCGGTCCTGCAGCGCCTGCGGCAGGTCCCAGTGGTAGAGCGTGGCCCAGGGCGCGATGCCGTGCGCCAACAGCTCGTCGATCAGCCGGTTATAGAAATCGAGCCCCTTGGGATGGGCGGCGCCGGTGCCCTGTGGGAAGACGCGCGGCCAGGCGATCGAGAACCGGTAGGCCTTCACCCCCAGCGCCGCCATCAGCCGCACATCGTCCTTGAAGCGGTGATAGTGGCCTGTGGCGACATCGCCGGTGTCGTTGTTGCGGACCTTCCCGGGCGTGCGGGAGAACGTATCCCAGATCGAGAGACCGCGGCCGTCTTCGGTGACGGCACCCTCGATCTGGTACGATGCCGTCGCCGTGCCCCACAGGAAGTCCTGGGGGAACCGCTGGGCAATGTCCGTGGTCGGCTGGGCCGCGGCGTCACCCGCTGTCGCGGAAACGCAGACCGCTGTCGTCCCAGCCATCCTGGCAAAACCGCGCCGCGTCAGTGCACTCATAACTCGTCCTCGCCATGGCCGACGGCGTCATTCTATCGGCAAGCGAGAGGACTGCCACCGCGGTGAACTGCGGCGCTCATCCTGATGTCGCCGCCGACGGCGTGGCGGCACGAGGCCGTTTCCTGTTTCACCTTGCCGGCAACGAGCAAGAGATACCAAGTTACAGGGTCGCCACTGATCTTCAGCGAATACAACTCTGTGGCAAATAAAAGAGCGACATTTCCTGCGTTTCTTCAAAAAGGCCCGAACAGATAAGCCACCGAAACTAGGGATGTAGTCGATCCAACTTCGGCGAGTATCACGATCAGCAAGCAGTTGTCCGGACGGGCAGATGGTCGCGGCCGCTCACTGGCGCGACCTGTAGCGGACGTGGGCACATCGCCATCGCCAGATGACGTAAATAAAAAATTTTGGCGCTATAGTTTTTCACGAATCATTACTTGGATTCACGGCACTTACAATTTTTGTTAATGTTAATTGTTAAGTTTAAGTCTTTGAAAATGCGCAAGTTTTAGCCAAAATCAATTGACAGTAGTCTGACCACAAGGCACCTTTTGCATAACAAAGAGAAGTCATTGGGTTTATTGGGGGGTGTTACAACATGGTAACCTACATCAGGTCCGACCTGGACTTCATTCTTGAGCAAATCAAGATCTCTGAAGCGCACGCTAACGGCCAGCCCTTGTTCGGTCCCGGCGGTCTCATTCCCGCCTACAATATCTCCTGGGGGTTGCGGACCGTAAACGGCGAGTACAACAACCTTCTGCATCCGGAATGGGGCTCCGCCGACAACCCGTTTCCCGAGCCTCTCGGCACGGATTTCCGACCAGCGCAGGGGACGCCGCTGGACATGGATGGTCCGGGTCCGCAGCCGCCAATTCCCACGGCACCGAACTATAATCCGTCGAACAATCCGAACTCGATTGTCGTCGACTCGAGTGTTCGTACGATTTCGAACCTGATCGTCGACCAGACGTTGGATAATCCCGCCGCGATCATGGTCGCGCTCCAGCGCGCCGGCGCCGCGCCCGGCAATGAGCTGGCGACGGCACTGACCATCAAGGCGGAATATCAGCTCGTTAAGCCGCTGTTCGAGGACGTCCAGGACACGCACCGGGCCAACGTCGAGGCGCAGCGCACGCTCGAGTCGGCGCAGCAGGCGCACGATACGAATCCGACGCCCGAAACGCAGGTGGCACTCGACGCGGCGACAGCGGCCGCGGCGCTGACGCAGGACGCGTTCGACACCGCCGATGGAGCTCTCACCGCAGCGCGTGGTCCTCTTGATGACCTGCTCGAGGCCAACGGCATCGAGATGGAAGGCATCAACATCCATCTGCCCAACAGCGCGCCGGACGAGGGCCTGTCGGCGTCATTCAATTCCTGGTTCACGCTGTTCGGTCAGTTCTTCGATCACGGCCTCGACCTGGTTTCGAAGGGCGGCAGCGGCACCGTGTTCATCCCGCTGCAAACGGACGATCCGCTCTACGACCCGACCAGCCCGACCAACTTCATGGTGCTGACGCGGGCGACGGTGTCGCCAGGAATCGACGGGGTGATGGGCACCGACGACGATGTGCGTCCCGTCAATACGACGACGTCGTTCGTCGACCAGAACCAGACCTACACTTCACACGCCTCGCACCAGGTGTTCCTGCGCGAATACGCGTTGAATGCCAGCGGTCGGCCGGAAGCAACCGGGGCCCTGCTTGACGGCGCCAATGGCGGATTGCCGACCTGGGGCGAAGTCAAGGCCCAGGCCAGGGAGATGCTGGGCATCGACTTGACCGACTATCACGTCGGCAACCTGCCGCTGCTGGCGACGGATGAGTATGGTAACTTCATCCCCAATCCGGTGACCGGCTTCCCGCAAGTCGTGATGGTGGGGCCGCCGCCGACGCTCGCGTCCGGCACCCCGGACGCGCCGCTGAGCATGGTGACCGTGACGCCCAATCCGTCGGGACCGCCGACCGTCACGCATCTCGCCGAGCGGACGGGTCATGCTTTCCTCGATGATATCGCCCACACGGCGGTGCCTGTCGGCAAGATCGCCGATGGTGACACCGAGATCGGTCTCGGCAACCCCGGCAACGGCAGCACCGAGTACGACAACGAGCTGCTGGATGCCCATTACGTCACCGGCGACGGGCGCGGCAACGAGAACATCGGGCTGACCGCTGTCCACCACGTATTCCATGCCGAACACAATCGGCTGCTGGAGCACACGAAGTCGGTGGTGCTGGCCACCAACGATCTCGCCTTCATCAACGAATGGCTGGACGTGCCGCTTGCCGCTCTGCCGACTCCGGCGCAGGTCGCCACGCTCGACTGGAACGGCGAACGCCTCTTCCAGGCGGCAAAGTTCGGTACCGAGATGCAGTATCAGCATCTCGTGTTCGAGGAGTTCGCCCGCAAGATCCAGCCGAACATCAACGTCTTCGTCGTTCCCGACGGCTTCGACGTGACCATCGACCCGACCATCGTCGCCGAGTTCGCGCACGTCGTGTATCGCTTCGGTCACTCGATGCTGACCGAGTCGATCGACCGGTACGACCCGGACTTCAACGCCGAGCACATCGGCCTGATCGAAGGCTTCCTCAATCCGCTCGAGTTCGCTGAGCTGCCCGACGACCAGATGGCCGGCTCGATCATCCGCGGCATGACCCGCCAGGTCGGCAACGAGATCGACGAGTTCGTCACCAGTGCCCTGCGCAACAACCTGCTGGGGCTGCCGCTCGACCTCGCGACCATCAACTTGGCGCGCGGCCGCGACACCGGCGTGCCCTCGCTCAACGACGCCAGGGCGGCATTCTACGCGGCGACCAACAACGACTCGATCCTCAAGCCTTACGAGAGCTGGGTCGAATTCGCCGGCAACCTCAAGAACGAAGCGTCGATCATCAACTTCATCGCGGCGTATGGCACGCATCCGCTGATCACCGGCCAGACGACCCTCGAGGGCAAGCGCGACGCGGCGCTGACGCTCATCACGGGTGTCCCGGTGGGCATCTTTGCCGACGATCCAGCCTTCGTGGTCCCGGCCGACGCGGTCGACTTCCTCAACGGCACCGGCGCCTACAACGCGGCCAATGCACTGGGTGGCCTCAACAACGTCGATCTCTGGATCGGCGGCCTTGCCGAAAGGATCATGCCTTTCGGCGGCATGCTGGGGTCGACCTTCAACTTCGTCTTCGAAATGCAGATGGAGAAGCTGCAGAACGGCGACCGCTTCTACTACCTGCAGCGGCTCGACGGCCTGCATCTGTTCGGCGAGATGGAGAACAACTCCTTCGCCGCCATGATCATGCGCAATACCGACGCCACCCATCTGCCGTCGGATGTGTTCTCGACACCCGGCCTGATCCTGGAGGTCGATCGGACCAAGCAATTCAACCCCAGCGTCATTCCCGGTCGCGACGGGATTCTCGAAGATGACCCGACGACCGCGGTCGACGAGTCCGCCGACAATCGCCTTGCCACCGATGATCCGCTCGGCGGCAGTCTCCTGACGCCTCTTGTCATCCGCAACAATCCGGCCACGCCGGGTACCGACACGAACTACCTGCGCTACACCGGCGACGAGCACGTGGTCCTGGGTGGTACCGACGCGGCCGATATCCTCATCGCCAGCATCGGCGACGACACGTTGTACGGCGACGGCGGCAACGACCGGCTCGAGGGCGGCTTCGGCAACGACATCATCAATGGCGGCGCCGGCGACGACATCATCCGTGACACCGGCGGCGACGACAACATCAAGGCGGGCGATGGCAACGACGTCGTGCATGCCGGCCCCGGCCTCGACCTGGTCATGGGCGGCGCCGGGCAGGACTTCATCTTCCTCGGCACCGACATGGGGTCGGAGGTCTTCGCCGGTGAAGGAAACGACTTCATCTACGGCAACAAGAACGCCGAGCGTATCCTGGGCAACGAGGGTGACGACTGGATCGAAACCGGCACCTTCGATGGCGCACCGGGTGACAATTTCGACGAGATCTTCGCCCGCGACGGCGTCGTGGGACACGACGTCTTCCTGGGCGACGGCGGCTTCGACGAGTTCATCGCCGAAGGCGGCGACGACATCATGGTCGGCAGCCCCGGACGCGGCAAGATGGCCGGCATGTCCGGCTGGGACTGGGCGACGTACAAGGACAACACCCTTGCCGTTGACGCCGATCTGACCCGCGGCATCGTGTTCGACGAGAACCCGACGCCACCCCCGAACGGCACGCTCGACGCCTATGAATCGGTCGAGGGCCTGTCCGGCACCAGGTTCAACGACATCCTGGTCGGCGCCGACACTTTGGCAGAAGAACGCGTGTCGGCCACGCTGGGCGGTACGGAAGGCTATACCGGCAGCGCGCTTACCAGGGAGGGGATCCAACGGATCGCGGGCCTGGCCCAGGTCCTGGGTCTCACCGACGCGCAGGTCGCCGCGCTCGCGGCGGGCACGGTCGTCTACAACGCCGGCGAGATCATCCTCGGCGGCGACGGCAGCGACACGATCATGGGCCGCGCCGGCGATGACATCATCGATGGCGACCGGTGGCTCGACGTCCGCATCGGCGTCTTCAATCTGGATGTCAACGGCCAGCGCGTGGGCGCGCCGATCGAGACCCATGCCAGCATGACGACGCTGGCGGACCGGATGTTCTCGGGCGAGATCAATCCAGCCCAGCTCTCGATCGTCCGCGACATCAAGATCGACACGACGGCCGGCGATATTGACATTGCCCGGTACCAGGGCAACCGGTCGGAGTATGCCTTCGGCACCACGGCTGCCGGCGAGGTCACCGTGACCCACATCGTCGAGGATTCGCTCGACGGATCGGACCGGTTGCGCAACATCGAACGCCTGCAGTTCCTCGACGGCACCGTCGGCCTCGTCGTGGGAACCGGGGCAGGGGAGACCCTCAACGGCACTGCCGGTGACGACCTCATCCTGGGTCTTGGCGGCAACGATACGCTGAACGGCCTGGGCGGCAACGACATCCTGGTCGGCGGCACCGGCAACGACACGCTCAACGGCGGGGCAGGGGACGACACCTACTCGTTCTCTCCCGGCGACGGGACGGACACGATCCAAGAAACCAGCGGTACCGATCGCATATCGATCACCGCCGGCGTTGCGCCGGCCACGCTCACCGCCCTCAACTTCTTCGAAGTCACCACTGGCGGTGGCAACGACAACCTGGTGATCCAGTTCAACGGCCAGCAGGTCACCGTCAACGATCACTTCGACACGGCGGGCGAAGCGGTCGAGTTCGTGAACTTCAACGGCGCCACGTTCAACGGCTACCTGCTCGACGACGACTATGCCTTGAGCACGGACGACAACGGCACGCGTGACGCCACGGTGCCGCTGGTGAACACCATTCTCGTGGGGACCACCGGCGAGGATACGTTGAACGGCAACACCGGCAACGACCTGCTGTTCGGCCACGACGACGACGACACCCTCAACGGCGGTGACGGCGACGACCTGCTGGTCGGCGGCGCGGGCAACGACACGCTGGACGGCGGTGCCGATCTCGACACGATGGTCGGTGGCGCCGGCAATGACGATTATGTCGTCGATGATATCGCCGACGTGATCGTGGAGGCCGCCGGGGCCGGCACCGGCACCGATGAGGTGCTGACCGAACTCGCGGCGTACACCCTGGGGGCCAACGTCGAGAACCTGACCTACACAGGCATCGACGCGTCGGCCTTCGCCGGCACCGGCAACACGCTCGGCAACGTCATCACCGGCGGTGATCTGAACGACACGCTGGTGGGACTGGCCGGCGCTGACACGCTCGATGGCGGCCTTGGGGCCGACAGCATGGCAGGCGGCGCCGACAACGACGTCTACGTCGTCGATGATGCCGGCGATGTCGTGAACGAGACCGCGGCCGACTCGACCGGGATCGACCGGGTCGTGTCGTCGATCAACTACACG
The DNA here is from genome assembly GCF_007859315.1 of Reyranella sp. CPCC 100927. Classification (GTDB taxonomy): domain Bacteria; phylum Pseudomonadota; class Alphaproteobacteria; order Reyranellales; family Reyranellaceae; genus Vineibacter. The sequence continues at coordinate 47,898 of NZ_VOHA01000018.1, read as the reverse complement.
CTGGGCACCGGTGTCGAAAACCTTGATCTCACGGGAACGGCGACCGACGGCACCGGCAACACGCTCAACAACGTCATCCAGGGCAACGACGCGGCCAACCAGCTCTTCGGCGCCGGCGGCAGCGACACGCTGAGCGGTTTCGACGGCAACGACCTGCTGGATGGCGGCGAGGGCGTCGACACGCTCAACGGTGGTGACGACAATGACACGATCATTGGCGGCGCCGGCAATGACCTGGTCGACGTCGGCGGCGGCTTCAACACCATCGTGTACAATGCCACCGGCTTTGGCGACGACGTCATCAACAGCTTCGACTCGGCGGGCGGCACGGCGGCAACCCAGGATCTGATCGATCTCCGCGGCCTTGGCGTTACGGCGGCGAACTTTACCAGCCGGGTGTTCGAGTCGACGATCGGCGGTGCCGCCAACACGCTGATCACGATCCGGGAGAACGGTCCTGCGTCGGCGGTGCAGGGAACGATCCGCATCAACGGATCCAACAACGCCGCCATCGACATCAGCGACTTCCTCCTGGCAACGGCCGGCAATGTGATCACCGGCAACAACACTGGCCAGACACACAACGGCACGGCCGGCAACGACACGATCGATGCCCTGGGCGGCGCCGATACAGTCAACGGCAATGCCGGTGACGACACGATCATCGGCGGTACGGGCAACGACACGCTCAACGGCAACGACGGCAGCGATACTTTCATCTGGAATGCCGCCGGACCCGATGGACGCGACGTCATCAACGGCGGCACGGAAGGCGCCGCGGGCGATATCTTCGTCATCAATGGCACCGCCGGCGCCGAGCAATACTACGTCTATACCCGGGCGGCGTGGGATGCGCTTCCCGGCAACAGCACGGCGGGCTTCAATGCCGGCACCGAAATCGTTGTCACGCGCAACGGGACGGGCGCCGCCAACATCATCGCCGAATTGCGGGAAATCGAGGAAATCCGCATCAACGGCGTTGATCCCACGGCCGCGGGAGGCACGGCGGCAGGCGACACCTTCACGGTGGTCGGCGACTTCTCCGGCACCAGCCTGCGGCCCAACACCGTGACCATGGTCGGCAACGGCGGCGATGACACCGTCAACATCGCAGGGTTGACCTCGGAGCACAGCATCAACTTCACCTCCAATGGCGGCAGCGACACGCTGGTCGGAGCGCTGCGGCCGCAGGACGTGGTCAACGGTGCGTTCGCCGGGCCCGGCGAGCCCGGTGATCAACCCGAGCCCTCGCAGAATCTCACCGGTACCAACGGTCGGGATACGCTCAAGGGCGGCGCCGGTGCCGACACACTCTCTGGGCGGGGCGACAAGGACCTGCTCGAAGGTGGTGAGGGCAACGACACGATCGACGGCGGCTCCGGCAACGATACGGCCGTCTTCTCGGGCCCGGTTACGAGCCATCAATTCTACTCCAAGGGCTCGTACGTGATTATAACCGGCCCCGACGGCATGGACGTCCTGGGCGGCATAGAAGCAATGAAGTTCGGCGCGCAGACCTTCAACCTGGTCGCCGGCACCATCGGCAACAATCCGTCCCTTGTCGGCGGGTCGGGCGCAGATCTTGTGCTGGGCTTCGACGGTGCCGACGTTCTGCGCGGCAATGCAGGGGCCGACGTCCTCTTCGGCGGTGCCGGCGGCGATCGCTTCGAGTTCGACGCAATCGGTGACTCGGGTATCGGGACTGGGAATCGAGACGTCGTTCTCGATTTCGCCAGGGGCCAGGATGTCTTCGATCTCGTGTCGATCGATGCCAACGCGGGTGTCGGCGGCAACCAGGACTTCACGTTCATCGGCACGGCGGCATTCACGGCTGCCGGGCAGGTCCGCTACGCGCTCGACAGCGAGGGTGGCACGTTGGTCCAGGCCAATGTCGGTGGTTCGAACGGCAATGCGGCCGACTTCGAAGTCAGGCTGCACAACTACGCGGCGCCGCTCCTGCAGACCGATTTCCTGCTTTGACCGTTACGATCCGGCACTGACCTGCGCAGGCAGGTTGGTGTCGGGGCCGACTGCCGGTCGGCGCGTGGCCCGCGTCCCGACCGCGCAGCCGGCGCGCTCACCAGTCACTCCGGTGTTCATTCATCCCAATCCATGAGCGCACATCCATTCACGACGTCCGCTGGCTCGGCTGACGTCGCGGGCCATGGCCCATCGAGATGAGGAAGGTCATGCTGAACCAATCAATGACGAGTGCCGGCACGAACGGGTCGGTCGGACAACGCTCCACCCTCGCGAGCGCGACCGACAGCCCGAAGGGCGCTTCCCGGAACGTTTTCGCGGAGTCATTTGCTCAGGTTGTGGCCGTGCTGATGCGCGACAAGGGTTTCCGCAACGCGACGCTTGCCGACCTCGAGTGGCTGGTGATCCCGCCCCTTGTGGTTCGCCAGTACGGCGTGGCCCACGCCGCCGTGCCCGCCTCGCGTGTCGGCGAAGCGGGCACGTCAGCGAGCAGGCTAATGCCTGTTGCCGTAGTGCTCTGGGCGCGCGTTTCGGATCGCCTCGACAAGACGCTTTCCGACACGCAGACCGAGGCGCCGAAGCTCCGTCCGGCCGATTGGACGTCGGGCGAGAACGTCTGGATCATGGCCGCGGCCGGCGATCGTCGCGCCATCCCGACGTTCCTCGATCAGCTCGCGGCCAAGGATTTCAAGGATCGGCTGGTCAAGATGCGCGTGCGCGGCAAGGACGGCAAGGTGACGATCAGGACGTATGGTGGGGCAGCGCCGTCGTAAGCATCGTGAAGAAACAAACGATCTGGCGAATAAACAACAAAACGGACTGCGGAAGCAAAAAAGATGGGGCGCGCGGCGTTCGTTTGCATGGCGCTGACGCGAGAGGCTTTACGGAAAGTTGGGGGGAAGAAAATGACCGGCCGTCATGCCATGTGCATAGACACAAGCTGCAGGGCGTTTCTCGGACCTGTCAGGCGATAAGAGCATGTTCGGCCGGTCAAATCAGGCAGAGCAAGACTCGACGGTGCTGCAGCGCGCGCTGCGCTACAGTCACCGTCACCTTGCCGGTGTCGGGGTCTTCAGCCTGTTCGTCAACGTGCTGACGCTGACGACGTCGCTGTACATGATGCAACTCTACGATCGCGTCCTGGCGTCGCGCAGCGTCGATACGCTGCTCTACCTCAGCCTGATCGTGGCGCTGGCGCTGGGCTTTCAGGGCGTGCTCGACGGCGTCCGTACGGTCGTCATGAGCCGCACCAGTGCCTGGCTCGAGCAGGCGGTCGGACCGGAAACCTTCGAACGCGGACTGGAAGCGCAACTCCGGGGTAGCCGCTACACCATGGAAGGCCTGCGCGACCTCTCGACATGGCGCAACTTCCTCGGCAGCCCGGCCATGATGTCGGTCTACGACATTCCGTGGGTGCCGCTGTATCTCGGCCTGTGTTTCATGTTCCACCCCCTGATCGGCTGGATCGCGTTGTGTGGCTCGGCTCTGCTGTTTGGCGTCACACTGCTCAACAACGCGTTGACTGCCAAGTATCTGAAGCGCGCCAACGCCGACTCGATGAGCCTGAGCCGCCACACCGAGGCGGTGTCGCGCAATGCCGAGGTCATCGACAGCATGGGCATGGCATCGGCCGTGCGCCGCCGTTGGGAAGAGCAGGGTGCGCGGGTGGCCGCCGACCAGCTCAAGGCATCGGACACCACCGGCGTCGTGCTGGCCCTGAGCAAATTCGTGCGGGTGGCCATTCAGGTTGCCTGCCTGGGTGTCGGCGCCTTCCTGGCCCTGCAGAACGAGATCACAGGCGGTGCGATGGTGGCGTCGTCCATCATCATGGGCCGCGCGTTGCAGCCGGTCGAGCAGATGATCGGCACGTGGCGGCAGGTGGTATCCGCCCGCCAGTCCTATCAACGCCTGAATGCCCACCTGTCCCAGCCGCGCCTGCGTCCAGCGGGCATTCCGTTGCCGGAGCCGAAGGGGCGGCTGGCGGTCGACCGCTTGAACTACACGTTCCCCGGCAGCCGGGTCTCGATGATCAAGAGCGTGTCGTTCAGCCTCGAACCCGGTGAGTCACTGGCCCTGCTCGGACCGTCGGCCGCGGGCAAGACGACGCTGGTGCGCCTGGTCATCGGCGCGCTGGAGCCGACGGTCGGCTCGGTTCGCCTCGACGGCGCAAGCATGTTCGGGTGGCCGCGCGAGGATCTCGGCCGGCATCTCGGCTACCTGCCGCAGGACGTCGAGCTGTTCGACGGCTCCGTCTTCACCAACATCGCGCGGCTCGACAATGCCGACCCGAACGACGTGATCGCCGCGGCCCAGCTCGCCGGCTGTCACGAGATGATCCTGAAGCTGCCGGCAGGCTACAAGACTGAGATCGGCGAGGGCGGCGCCATGTTGTCCGGCGGCCAGCGGCAGCTCATCGGCCTGGCGCGGGCGCTGTTCGGCAAGCCCAAGTTCATCGTGCTCGACGAACCCAACGCCAATATGGACACCGACGGCGAGCAGTCGCTGATCCGCGCTCTGGAGCAACTGAAGGCGATGCGGAGCACCGTGATCCTGATCACGCACCGCCCCGCCATCGTGCATGCGGTCGACAAGGTGATGGTGTTGCGCGATGGCGCGATCGACGTGCTCGGGCCGCGCGATGACGTGTTGAAGCGGCTGATCAAACCGGTGATGCAAACGCCGGCTGCGGCCGCGGCGGCTGCCGCCGACAACAGCAACGCTTTCGTCGGGCGGCTGGGACAAGGCGTGTCATGACTCCGCGAACCCAATCCGTCATCCCGATCACGGACTATCTGCCCGTCAGGCCGCCGGCGCCGACCAAGACGAAGGTCGGTTTCAGGGACGGCCCGCGCATTTTCGTGCCGATGGCGATCGGCCTGCTCGCCATCGCGCTGTTCTGCGGCACGTTCGGCGTGTGGGGCGTGGTTGCGCCGCTGTCGTCGGCTGCTCTGGCGCCGGGGGTCATCAAGGTCGAAGGCAGCCGTCGCACCGTGCAGCATCTGGAGGGCGGCATCGTGCGCGAGATCCTCGTGCGCGACGGTGACAAGGTGACGGCGGGACAGGTCCTGGCCCGTCTCGACGATGTCGCCAGCATGGCGCAGCACGCATCGGCCAAGTCGCAGCGCGTCACCTTGATGGCGCAGTACGCTCGCCTGAACAGCGAGTTCGCCGGGCTGCGCGAGATCGCTTGGCCACCTGAGATCATCGAGGCCAAACAGGATCCGCGCGTTGCCGACGCGATCGCTGCGCAGACGGCCCTGTTCATCAGCCGGCGCACCGCGCTCGACAGCCAGATGCGCGTCATTGCCGAGAAAATCGTACAGCTCAACGCCACGATCACGAGCGCCGAATCGCAGATGAAGTCGCATGACGAACAGATCACGCTGCTGCGCAGCGAGATCGTCATCGTTGCCGAAGTCGTGCGGCTGGGGCTCGAGAAGAAGGCGCGCCTGCTGGGCTTGCAGCGGCAGGAAGCGTCGCTGATCGGCAATCGCAGCGACCTCGAATCGCAGGTCAAGCGCAGTCAGGCGAGCATCGCCGAGAACCTGGCGCAGATGAGATCGCTGCGTGATCAGCAGACACAGGATGTCTCCGGCGAACTCACGGACGTGCGGCAGAAGGTGATCGACGCGCAAGAGCGCGAGAAGCAGGCTGCTGACATCGCCGTGCGCCGCGAGATCGTCGCGCCGGTCGCCGGCGCGGTGCTGAACTCGCGCATCCTCACGGTCGGTGGTGTCGTCAAGCCGGGCGACGCGATCCTCGATATCGTGCCGGTGGATGATCGCCTCGTGGCCGAGGTCCAGGTCGGGCCGGGCGACATCGACGTCGTCCACAGCGGCCTGTCGGCCGAGATCCGGCTGCCGGCCTTCAAGCAGCGCCTGGTGCCCTTCATCAGCGGCAAGGTCACGTTCGTGTCCGCCGATGCGGTGCTCGAAGAGAGGACGCAACGGTCCTACTACCGCGCGCATATCGTGTTCGACGAAAAAGAGCTGGCGCGCCTCAACGGCGTCCATCTGACGCCCGGCATGCCGGTCGAGGGCGTCATCCTGGTCGGCGAGCGCACCTTCTTCGAGTACCTGCTGCAGCCCTTGCGCGACAGCTTCGTGCGCGCCTTCCGCGAGCAGTAGGGCCGATACGCCGGCAGGGTTAGCGAAGTAACTCTGCCATCGAGACAATGGGCGCTGCCTATTCGCAAAGCGGTCGCCAGCCTCTGCGCGGAGCTTCGTGCATGCCTTCCGTGGCACATCTCAGAAATCTGATTGGATCCGGTGCGGCGGCACCCGGACTCATCTGAAATGTTTTGTTTCGTTCCGGTTGTTTCGGGAACGAGAACAATATATATGCCTCGCAGGAGGACACACCGATCTGGCGGGCGCGATCCACGGGTGCCGTCGCCTTGCACATCCATATCAGGTGCCACCGTGAGCGCATGACTTTCTGGCCTTTACGAGCCTCTTTCTGCCGCCACCTGGCCGCGCCGAGCAATATCGTCCAAGACCTTGTAATCAAATTATAAATCGACTTTCTGGCCGTATCTGCCCTTTCTGCCAATGCGCGTGGCGGCGTGCTGCATGTCGGGTCTCCTCGCCGGCGGCTCTTCTTCGCGCCGCCCGGCCGTCCTAGTCTCGGGCCCAGGCCCCGCCACCGGAGTTTGTCGATGTCCGCATACCCAACCTTTGCCGCCGACTACAGCGAGGCGCGCGAGAAGTTCCTCGCCGCCGCCCGCATCGCCGGTGCCACGATGTCCCGCTACGACACCGCGGCGCGCGGGCCGGGCGGCGAGGCGCTGTCGACCGACGTGGCGTGGCTGGGGCCGGACGATGCCAGCAAGGTGGTGGTGGCGGTCTCGTCCACTCACGGCGTCGAGGGCTTCTGCGGCTCGGGCTTCCAGGTCGACTGGTTGGCCCGCAAGGGCGTGGCGGCTTTGCGGCGCGACACCGCGGCGCTCTTCATCCACGCCATCAATCCCTACGGCTTCGCCTGGCTGCGCCGGGTGACAGAGGAGGGCAACGACCTTAACCGCAACTATGTCGATCACGGCAAACCCTATCCCGACAATCCGGGCTACCTCGAGATCGCCGACGCTCTGGTGCCGTCGGCGCTGAGCGGGCCGGCGTTCGAAGCCGCCGAAGCCAGGCTCAGGGCCTACCGCACCCAGGTCGGCGACGTCGACTTCAACCGCGCCATGTCGGGCGGGCAGTACACCCACGCCGACGGCTTCTTCTTCGGCGGCGGTGGTCCGTCGTGGTCGAACCGCACGACGCACGCCATCATCGAGCGCCACCTGGCGCGCCGCAGCGACATTGCCGTGATCGATTTTCACACCGGCCTGGGCCCGTTCGGCTATGGCGAGCTGATCACGCACTATGACCCGGATACCGGCGGCTCCCAGCGCGTGCGCGCGTTCTGGGGCGAGTCGGTGACGGAGTCCAAGCGCGGCCAGACATCCTCGCAGGCCCGCGACGGCCTGGGCCACTATGGCTACAACCGCGCCTTGCCCAATGCCCGCGTGACGATGGCCACCTTGGAGTTCGGCACCTACGACCGCGAAAGCGGCCGCCGCGCCTTTCGCGGCGATCATTGGCTGCACAAGTACGGTGATCCGCTGGGCGCCGAGGCCAAGCCGATCCGCGCCGCCATGCGCAAGCAGTTCTATCCCGACACCGACGAGTGGAAGGAGATGATCCTGTTCCGCGGCCACCAGACCGTGCGCCAGGCCATCGAGGGTTTGAACGCGAAGGCGTAACCCTCCCCCACGCAGTGGGGGAGGTGGCCGTTTCGGTACTTCGACGCTTTGCGTCGAAGTACCTGAGCCGGAGGGGGAGCCGACGTGGTTTCAGTAATTAAGACCGCGTCGGCTCCCCTCCTCCCACCGACGTTTCGACGCTTGGCGTCGAAACGTCGTATCGGGGCACCTCTCCAGCAAAGCTGGGGAGGAGGATTTAGTCCGAGCATCCCATGATCACGCGTCTGGCCATTGCCGGGTATCGCTCGCTGCGCGACGTGCGCCTGATGCTGGAGCCGCTGACGGTGGTCACCGGCGCCAACGGCAGCGGCAAGTCCAGCCTCTATCGCGCCCTGCGGTTGCTGGCCGACGTGGCGCAGGGCAGGGTGGTGCAGTCGCTGGCCCGGGAAGGCGGCCTGCCGTCCACCCTGTGGGCGGGGCCGGAATCCTTCTCGCGCGCGATGAAGCGCGGCGAGCAGCCGGTGCAGGGCACCGTGCGCAAGAACCCGATCAGCGTGCGCCTGGGTTTCTCGGGCGAGGACTACGGCTATGCCATCGACCTCGGCCTGCCGATCCCGTCCCGGTCGGCGTTCACGCGCGATCCGGTGATCAAGGCCGAGAGCGTGTGGACCGGCGAGGTGCTGGGTCGCGCCAACGCCTTCGCCGTGCGCAACGGGCCTGGTGTGCGTATCCGCGACGACGGCGGCGAATGGCGCCAGGTTTTCACCAACCTCGCGACATTCGACAGCATGATGACCCACTGCAGCGATCCGCGCGAGGCAGTGGAACTGCTGGTGCTGCGCGAGCGCATGCGCGACTGGCGCTTCTACGACCATTTCCGCAGCGACAACGAGGCGCCGGCGCGGCGACCCCAGGTCGGCACCTACACGCCGGTGCTGAGCGGTGATGGCACCGATCTGGCGGCCGCGGTGCAGACCATCCGCGAGACCGGCGATGCCGAAGCGCTCGACGCGGCAATCGCCGATGCCTTTCCCGGTGCCGCGGTCGAGGTCGCCGCCGTCGATGGTTACTTCGAGCTCGAGATGCACCAGCGCGGCCTGCTGCGCCCGCTGAAGGCGGCGGAGCTGTCCGACGGCACCTTGCGCTACCTGCTGCTGATCGCCGCACTTCTCTCGCCGCGGCCGCCGGCACTGATGGTGCTGAACGAACCGGAGACCAGCCTGCATCCCGACCTCCTGGCGCCGCTGGCGCGGCTGATCATCCAGGCGGCGCGACGCACGCAGGTCATCGTCGTCTCGCATGCCCAGCCGCTGGTAAGCGAACTCGACGGCCAGCGCAACGCGCGGCGTATCGTGCTGGACAAGCAGCTGGGCGAGACCATCATCGTCGATGACGAACCACCGCTATGGACATGGCCGACACGCTAACTGATTACCTTCCCCGCTTGCGGGGGAAGGTGCCCGAAGGGCGGATGGGGGGTGTTGCAACAGCGTTGACGTGGATGACGAACACCATTTCCGTTGGACCCCCCCTATCCGGCGCGACGCGCCACCTTCCCCCGCAAGCGGGGGAAGGTAATAAGAAGAAGGAGCATCCCATGACCGCCACATCCCCGCGCATTGCCCTGCTGGGCTTCGCCATCGAGTGCAACCGCTTCGCGCCGGTCAGCACGCGCGAGGACTTCGCCAACGACGTTGACATGCGCGGCAACGCGCTGCTGGTCGAGGCACGCAAGCCGGCGCCGTGCCTGATGCCCGACATGCCGGGCTTCGTGACCGAGATGGATCGCACGGGCGCCTGGACGCCGGTGCCGCTGCGCATCGCCTCGGCGCAGCCCGGCGGGCCGGTCGAGCACGGCTATTTCCGTGAACTGCTGGCCGAGTTCGAGGATGGCCTGCGCAAGCAGGGACCGTTCGACGGCGTCTATGTCTCTTCACACGGCGCTGCATTGTCGACCCAGAGCGATGATCCCGACGGCGATCTCTACGAGATGATCCGCGGCATCGTCGGGCCCGACATGCCGGTGATCGGCACCTTCGACCTGCACGCCAACGTCTCGCCGCGCATGGTCGACACCATCTCGGTGTTCGTGGGCTACCGCTGCAACCCGCACACCGATATCCGCGAGCGTGGCGTCGAGGCGGCGCAGCACATGCGCGAACTGCTGGGCGGCGTGCGCACGGCCACGGCGATGGTGAAGATTCCGCTGGTGGCGCCGCAGATCTCGCTGCTCACCGCGACCGGCCCGTATGCCGACGTCATGAACTACGGCCTCTCGAAGGTCGGTGGCAAGGTCATGAATGTGTCGGTGATGGCCGGGTTCTCCTACAGCGACACCCCGAAGAATGGCCTCACCACCATCGTCACCACGCGCGATCGCGATCTGGCTGCGGCGGAGGCCCTGGCCCGCGACATCAGCAGTCGCGCCTGGGACATGCGCGAGCGCTTCAAGCGGCGCATGACGTCGCTGGAGGATGCCGTGCGCATGGCGGTCGCCGTCGGCAACGATCCGGGCCTGCCGCCGATCATCCTCGCCGATGTCGCCGACAATCCCGGTGGCGGCGGCCGCGGCAACACGGTGCAGCTCTTGAAGGCGCTGAAGGACGCCGGCGCCAAGGGCGTGATCTGCGGCGTGTTCAACGACGCGGCGGTGGCCGAGGAAGCGCATCGCCTGGGCCGCGGTGCGCCGTTTCATGCCCGCTTCAATACGCGCGAGCAGGACGCGTTTTCGCAGGCCTGGGAATGCGATGCCACGGTCGCCGCGCTGTCGGACGGCCGCTATGTCGGTCGCCGCGGACTGGCCCGCGGCATGGCCTGCGAGATGGGGCCCTCGGCGCTGCTCGATCTCGACGGCATCAAGCTGGTGGTGATCACCCACCGCCAGCAGTGCCTGGATCCCATGCAGTTCGAGCAGTTCGGCCTGGATCCCGCACTGGCGCGCACGATTGTCGTCAAGAGCCGCGGCCATTTCCGCGCCGGCTTCGACGGCTACGTGCCGGCCGAGCGGACCTACGAGGTCGACTGCCCGGGGCTCACGTCGCCCAACCTCGCGACCTTCCCCTGGCGCCGCCTGCCGCGCCCCGTCTATCCGCTCGACGAGGAGACGACGTGGGCGCCAGCGTGAGGGGTGTTTTATGTCCTGGGAGCGCGGGCGTCCGGCCCGCTCATGAGCGGGCGGGACGCCCGCGCTCCCGGGCCGTCACTTTTCCCCATCGACCTCGCGGCCAGGGCTGCTAAAACGAACCATGAAGCGTGCACTGGCCGCCATTCTCGTTCTCGTCGTCGTGACGGCCCTCAACTGGTTGTGGTGGAGTATCCCCAACGAACCGCGCGCGATCGCGTGGCATCCGGGGCCGGTCCAGGGCCTGTCCTTCGCGCCCTATCGCCCGGGCCAGAGCCCGCTCACGCGGGAATTCCCCAACGCCGCCCAGATCGAGGCCGACCTGAAGCTGATGCAGGGCCGCGCCCAATCGGTGCGCACCTATACCAGCCTGGAGGGCATGGAGGCGGTGCCGCGGCTGGCCGGCAAGTACGGCCTGAAGGTCTGGCACGGTGCCTGGCTCAACAGTGTCGAGCGCGAGAACCTGGAGCAGATCTCGGCGCTGATCGAGCATGCCAACCGCTATGCCGACAACGTCGATCGCGTCATCGTCGGCAACGAAGTGCTGCTGCGCAAGGACCTCAACGCCGACCAGCTCATCCGCTACATCCGCCAGGTCAAGCGCCAGGTGAAGCAGCCGGTGACCTACGCCGAGGTGTGGGAGTACTGGCTGCGCAACCCGCAGGTGGCGCAGGAAGTCGACATCATCACCATCCACATCCTGCCCTACTGGGAGGATGAGCCGATCGGCATGGATCGCATCGATCCCAATGGCGATCCGGCCTACGACAAGCTCGCCATCAAGACCCACATCATGGACGTGGTCGAGCGCGTGAAGCGCGCCTTCCCCGACAAGCGGGTGGTGATCGGCGAGACCGGCTGGCCCAGCGCCGGGCGCATGCGCGCCGATGCGCGGCCGGGGCTGGTCGAGCAGGCCCGCTACTACGCGCTCTTCAAGCGGCTCGCCGAGACCGCCAAGCTCGAATACAACCTGGTCGAGGCGTTCGACCAGGGCTGGAAGAGCCACCAGGAAGGCACCGTCGGCGGTGCCTGGGGCCTGTATGACGGCGCGCGGCACCAGAAGTTCGAGATCGGCGCCAAGGTCAGTGCCGAGCCCGCCTGGCGGGCCTTGTTCGCTGTCTCGAGCGTCGGTGGCGTGCTGCTGGCGCTGGGCTTCGCCATCTCGCGCCGCCGCCCGGGAGCGGTGGCCATCGTCGCCTTCGGTCTCTTCGCCCAGGCTGTCGTGACCTGCCTGGTTCAGGCGACATGGCTGAACTACGAGCATGCCTTCTATGCCATGCGGGCCGTCGGTGTCGTGTTCTACGTCGTGATGGGCGTGCTGTTCGCCTATCCGTTGTTGCGCGGCATCGGCGACAGCCTGACCAACCGCATGGCGGATGCGTCGCTGTACGGCGCCCGGGTGCGCGAGGCGTGGAGCGCCTGGCGCGGCCTGCCGCGGGCACGGATCCCGGAACGTCCCGACCTGTTGCTGCAGGTGATGTACCTGGCGTTCACGGTGCTCTGCGTCTTCCACCTGATCGTGTTGACCGTGGACTGGTACATCGGCGTCATCCGCATCGGCGATACCGCACGCATCATCGCCATCGATGGCCGCTACCGCGACTTCCCGATCATGGACTTCGCCGTGCCCAGCGTCGTGCTGATGGTATGGAAGCTCGCCTCGCTGCTGCGCACGGGCCACGTGCCGCGTGTGCAGTCGGTCGCCAAGGCGCTGTCGTTCGGGCGCCTGCTGGGCTACGACGGCGGCAAGGGCTACGTGCACATGGAGAAGGTCCACAGCCGCTTCGCGCCGCTGTGGCCCGAGCTGCTGCTGACGGCCCTGCTGGTGGGCGGTGCCATCGCGCTCAGCCTGACCGAGGGGGCCATCAAGCTCCACGGCGACGCCGCCCGCCTGGCTTCAGGTTGGCCGGCGCCGGATGGCGGCAAATGGGTGATCCGGGCTTTGTTCACCAATGTGCAAGCCAACTGGTTTTCGGCCATGGCATTGCTGATGGCGGTGCCCTATATCGCTACGATCTACGTCTCCCTGCGCCAGCCGCTGGCCGAGCCACCGCCGGAATCCTTTACCGGGAAGTGGTGAGGCCCCACCGGCCCGCCGTCCGACCGGTTTGACCGTCCGCTAGGCCGACGCCAGTAGGGTCGTTGCGAAAGGACTGAACATGGAATTTTCCGGCGAATACCGAATCCCGGCGTCACGTGAAAAGGTGTGGGAAGCGCTCAACGATCCGGCGGTGCTGCAGCAATGCATTCCGGGCTGCGAGACGCTGGAGAAGTCAGGCGACAATGAGCTGAAGGCCACCGTGCGCATGAAGATCGGGCCGGTCAGTGCCAAGTTCGGCGGCAAGGTCACCCTGTCCGACATGGACCCGCCCAACGGCTACCGGATCTCGGGCGAAGGGCAGGGCGGCGCCGCGGGCTTCGCCAAGGGCGGCGCCGTGGTGAAGCTGACCGAGGCCGACGGTGGCGGCACGGTGCTGAACTACACGGCCGACGCCCAGGTCGGCGGCAAGATCGCGCAGATCGGCGCCCGGCTGATCGACGGCACGGCCAAGAAGCTGGCCGACGAGTTCTTCAGCAAGTTCTCCGAGGTCGTGGGTGGCGGCGGCGCGCCGGCAGCCGACACGGCGGAAGCCGGCGATGCATCGCCGCCACCGGCGCCCGAGCCCGCCGCGCCGGCTGCAGCACCCGCCGCGGCCAGCACCAGCGCGGGCAGCGGTGTCAACAGCACCGGCTCATCGGCCCGGCCCGCCACCGATTCGGCCGAGCGCGGCTACAAGCACTGGCTGCTGATCGGTGCCGGCGTGGCGATCCTGGTCATCGCCTACTTCGCCATCCGCTAGAATCCCTCTCCCGCCAGCGGGAGAGGGAGGGGCCCACGCGATGCGTCGGAGGGTGAGGGGCCAAGGACGAGGCGCATCGAGCGGGGAGACCTCACCCGCCGTGTGCCAATCCCCTTGACCCATACTGCTGCAAATTGCCATGCTGTGAGCCACTTGCGGACGCGCGGCACGTCGTCAGGACGGCCGCCTTCACCATATGTGGCGGTAGGGAGCACTGCGAAATGACGATGTCCGTGTCCATGTCCGTGAACGGTAAGACCGTCTCCGGCAACGTTGAAGCGCGCACGCTGCTGGTCCAGTTCCTGCGCGAGCATCTTGGCCTGACCGGCACGCATGTCGGGTGCGACACCAGCCAGTGCGGCGCTTGCGTCGTGCACGTCGACGGCGTGTCGGTGAAGTCGTGCACCTTGCTGGCGGTGCAGGCCGAGGGCGGCAAGGTCACCACCATTGAGGGCCTGGCCAAGAGCGCCGAGGAACTGCACCCCATGCAGGAGGCGTTCCGCGAGAACCACGGCCTGCAGTGCGGCTTCTGTACGCCGGGCATGGTGATGAGCGCCATCGATCTGGTGAAGCGCCACAACTACAACGTCACCGAAGAGATCGTGCGGCACGGCCTGGAAGGCAACATCTGCCGCTGCACCGGCTACCACAACATCGTGAAGGCGATTGTCGCCGGCGCCTCGGCCATGAAAGCCGCCGGCGTCTGAGTCCTGTCCGAAACAAGAGAAGCAAGCGGACGACGGTTCCTCGAGGGAGGGCACGATGGCCAAGATCGGTGAGCGCATCAAGCGCACGGAAGACCGGCGGTTCCTGACCGGCGCCGGCCGGTATGTCGACGACCTGCAACTGGCACGCTGCACGCACGCCTATTTCCTGCGCTCGCCCCACGCGCACGCCAGGATCAAGAGCATCGACACCACGGCCGCCAAGGCGGCCCCCGGCGTGGTCGAGATCTTCACGGGCAAGGACGTCGCCGACTCCAAGGTCGGCAGCCTGATCTGCGGCTGGGTGGTCAAGGACAAGCACGGCCAGCCGCACAGGGCGCCGGCGCATCCGGCCATCGCGCTCGATACGGTGCGCTATGTCGGCGACACCGTCGCCATGGTGATCGCCGACACCTACGCCCAGGCCAAGGACGCGGCCGAGAAGATCGCGGTGGACTACGACGTCCAGACGGCCAGCATCGATCCCGTGAAGACGCTGGAAGCGGGCGCGCCGCAGGTGCACGCCGATGTGCCCGGCAACCTCTGCTACGACTGGGAGCTGGGCGACAAGGCGGCGGTCGATGCGGCGTTTGCCAAGGCGGCGCACGTCACCAAGCTGGCCCTGGTCAACAACCGCCTGATCCCGAACGCCATGGAGCCGCGCGCGGCGGCGGCCGAGTACGACCGTGGCACGGGCCAGTACACGCTCTACACCACCAGCCAGAACCCGCACGTGGCGCGCCTGGTGCTGTCGGCCTTCGTGCTGGGCATCCCCGAGCACAAGCTGCGCGTGGTGGCGCCGGATGTCGGCGGCGGCTTCGGCTCCAAGATCTTCATCTATGCCGACGAGACCCTGGTCGTGTGGGCGGCCGGCAAGATCCAGCGTTCGATCAAATGGACGGCCGAGCGCAGCGAATCGTTCATGACCGACGCGCATGGCCGCGACCACGTGACCCACGCCGAGCTGGCGATGGACAAGGACGGCAAGTTCCTGGCCTTCAAGGTCGACACGGTCGCCAACCTCGGCGCCTACCTGTCGACCTTCGCGACCGCGGTGCCGACCTATCTGTACGCGACCCTGCTGGCGGGGCAGTACACGACGCCGCTGATCTACTGCAACGTGCGCGCGGCGTTCACGCATACCGCACCGGTCGACGCCTATCGCGGTGCCGGCCGGCCCGAGGCGACGTACCTCGTGGAGTCGATCGTCAGCAAGGCGGCGCACGAGATGAAGATCGATGCGGCGGAGCTGCGCCGGCGCAACTACATCGAGCCCACCGCCTTCCCGTACCAGACACCGGTGGCGTTGACCTACGACTCGGGCAACTATGCGCCGATCCTCGACCAGGCGATGCAGCTCGCCGACTACGCCGGGGCCGCCGGCCGCAAGGCGACAGCGAAGGCCAGCGGCAAGCTGCGGGGCGTCGGCATCTGCTCCTACATCGAGGCCTGCGGCATCGCGCCATCAGCGGTGGTCGGTTCGCTGGGCGCCGGTGTCGGCCTGTGGGAGAGCGCCGAGCTGCGCTTCAACCCGACCGGCAACCTGCAGATCCTCACCGGCTCGCACAGCCACGGCCAGAGCCACGAGACGACGTTCGCGCAGATCGTGTCGGACAAGCTCGGCATCCCGATGGACCAGATCGAGGTCGTGCACGGCGACACCTCCCAGGTGCCGTTCGGCATGGGCACCTACGGCTCGCGTTCGCTGCCGGTGGGCGGTTCGGCGATCATGAAGGCGGCCGACAAGATCATCGCCAAGGGCAAGACGATCGCCGCCCATCTGATGGAGGCGTCGGAGGCCGACATCGTGTTCGAGGACGGCACCTTCAAGGTGGCCGGTACCGACAAGGCGGTGCCGCTGGGCCAGGCGGTGTTCGCGGCCTACGTGCCGCACAACTATCCGTCCGACAAGCTCGAGCCGGGCATGGACGAGAACGCGTTCTATGACCCGTCGAACTTCACCTATCCGTCGGGTACGCAGATCTGCGAGGTCGAGATCGATACCGACACCGGTGTCGTCGACATCGTGAACTTCGTGGCGGTCGACGACTTCGGCAACATCGTCAACCCGATGGTGGTCGAAGGCCAGGTCCATGGCGGCATCGCCCAGGGCGTCGGCCAGGCGCTGCTGGAGAACGCGGTCTATGACAAGGACTCAGGCCAGCTGCTGAGCGGCTCGTACATGGACTACACCATGCCGCGCGCCGACAACCTGCCGTCGTTCAAGCTCGGCTACCAGGTGACGCCGTGCCCGCACAACCCGCTGGGTGTGAAGGGCTGCGGCGAGGCCGGCGCCATCGCAGCACCCGCCGCGGTGATGAACGCCGTCCGTGACGCGCTGGCCCAGGTCGGCGCCCAGGATCGGATCGAGATGCCCGCCACGCCGCGTGCGGTGTGGGAAGCCATTCACGCGCACTGAGCGCTCAGGGTTCAGGAGGAAGCAGCAATGTACGATTTCGCGTATCACAAGCCGAAGTCGGTCGCTGACGCCATAGCGACAGTGAAGAAGGCGTCGGACGGCAAGCTCATGGCCGGCGGCATGACCTTGATCCCGACTCTGAAGCAGCGCCTGGCGCAACCGTCGGACGTGGTCGACCTCGGTGCGATCGCCGATCTGCGCGGCATCAAGGTCGACGGCAACACCGTCACCATCGGCGCGATGACCAAGCACGCCGAGGTCGCGGCCTCGGCCGACGTCGCCAAGGCGATCCCGGCGCTGGCCAAGCTCGCCGCCAACATCGGCGATGGCCAGGTGCGCAACCGCGGCACCATCGGCGGCTCGGTCGCCAACAGTGACCCGGCGGCCGACTATCCGGCGGCGGTGCTGGCGCTGGGCGCCACCATCACCACCAACGAACGCAAGATCGCGGCTGACGACTTCTTCAAGGGCCTGTTCGAGACGGCCTTGAAGGAAGGCGAGATGATCACGTCGATCAGCTTCCCGACGGCCACCAAGGCCGCCTACATGAAGTTCCCCAACCCGGCTTCGCGCTACGCCATGGTCGGCGTGTTCGTCGCGCAGACCGCGTCGGGCCCGCGCGTGGCGGTGACCGGCGCCGGTGCGTGCGCCTTCCGCGTCAAGGCGATGGAAGACGCGCTGGCCAAGACCTGGTCGCCCGACGCCGTCGCCGGCATCAAGGTGCCGGCCGACGGGCTCAACGGCGACATCCATGGCAGCCCGGAATACCGCGCCCACCTGGTCACCGTGATGGCCAAGCGCGCCGTCGCCGCGGCCGGCTGATCGGACCATTATCCCATCGAGAAGGGCGGCCCGCGGCCGCCCTTCGTCGTTCAGGCCTTCACGCCTTCGATGACGCAGACCCGGGCCGGCGTCGGCACGATGCGCGTCAGCCGGAAACCCGCGGCGTTGTAGAGGTCGCGGAATGCCTGTTCCGAGCGCTGCCGGCCGCCGGTGCAGACCAGCATGTTCACGTCGTTGGCCGCCGCCGAGAAGGCCGTGTCCGAGCCGTCGATGCGCGGCGGGTAGACGCCTTCGACCAGCAGCAGTTTGCCGTCGGGCGTCATGGCGCGATGGCAGTTCTTGAGGATCGCCGTGGCGCGCTTGTCGTTCCAGTCGTGGATGACGTGCTTCAGCATGTAGGCGTCGGCGCCCGCGGGCACGTCAGCGAAAAAGTCGCCGGCAGCTGCCGTGCAGCGATCGGCGAGGCTTGTCTCGACGAGGCGGGCGCGGGCATGCTCCACGACGTGCGGCAGGTCGAACACGATGCCGCGCAGTGTGGGATGCGCCGTCAGAACACCCTCCAGCAGCATGCCGTTGCCGCCGCCGACGTCCATCACGGTGGCGAACGGGGAGAAGTCGTAGCTGGCGGCGACGGCACCGGCGATCATCCGCGTGAAGCCGGCCATGGCGAGGTCGAAGGTCCTGGCGTCGTTGGGATGCTGCTCCAGATGGGTGAAGGCATCGGCGCCGAAGACGCGGCGGTATGCCGGCTCGCCGGTTCGCACACTGTGCAGGAGCTCGCCCCAGGCCTGCTGCGTGTTGCCGCCGAAGAGCAATGCGGCCGCATGCATGGAGCCGGGCACGTCGCGGCGCAGGCAGGCGCCGACGGGTGTCAGGGCAAAGCGGCCGCCATCCTCCTCGCTCAGCACGCCGGCGCCCGCCAGCAGGCGCAACACGCGATTGAGCGAGGACGGATGCGTTGCGGTACGGCTCGCCAGTGCTTCGTAGTGCAGCGGCCCCTGGCCCAGCAGGTCGGCGATGCCAAGCTCGGCCGCGAGGTGAACCGCGCGCGACACGTAGTAGCCGGTCACCATGCGGAAGAGGATGATGGGCGGTGGCAGTTCCTGGGGTGTCATGGAGTCCTCCGGTCGTGTGCCTTCACGCTGGCGAGCTGTTCGCGCCACCAGCCGGCCATGCTGTGAAGGAACGGCACCTCGTTCATGCCGTGGCGCGCCGGGTGCCCAGCCGGCAGGCTCTCCCAGCCACTGTGCTCGACGACGACCCGCGTGCCGTCCTGCGTCGCGATGAAGCGGACCTCGACCATGGTCACCTGGCCGGGGCGATAGTTCGGGCCTTTCCACTCGAAGGCGAGGCGCGCGCCCGGTTCCCACGTCAGGATCTTGCCGACCTCGAATAGATCGCCGGCTGCCGCGTCGTAGACTTCGACCAGCCGGCCGCCGACGCCGGGCTCGAACCGCATGATGCCGGACCTCTTGCCGCGGAAGCGGTACTTCGGCCCATGCCGCCACCACGCATCGACCTCCTGCGTGAAGATCTCGAATGCCGTGACGGGATCGGCTGCGACCGTGACCGCCACCATCACCTTGGCGCTCACCGGCCGCCCCGCTGCTTGCGTGCGACATGATCCTTGAAGGCGCCGAGCTGATCGTTCCAGAAGGCCTGCACCTGCTCGAGCCACTCACCCAGGCCCTCGAACGGCTCCGGCCGCAGGCGGTAGAGCCGCATGCGCGCGTCGTCTTCGACCGCCACTTCCTCGATCAGCCGGCCCTTGCGCAGCACGCGCAGGTGCTTGCTCATCACTGGTCCGCTCACGTCGAACGCGGCAGCCAGTTCGGCGGGCCGTCGCGGCCCGCGGCGCAGCATGTCGATGGTCTGCCGGCGTACCGGATCGGCCAGTGCCGCCAGCGTCCGGTCGATGTCCGGTGATGTCACGGCCGTTCCCTGACCTTGAGGCCGGTGGCGGCTTCCATTTCTGCCGGCGAGACCTCACGCACCGGCTGCGCGAACGTCCACACATGGCCTTCGCAATCGCGGGCGCGATAGGTGCGGTGGCCGTAGAACTGGTCGGTCGGCTCGGCCAGGATCTCGGCGCCCGCGGCGCGCGCTCGCGCGCAATGCTTGTCGACGTCGCCCACCTCGACATGAACGCATTGCGTGTTGGCGCCCGACACCGCCTTGGGGCTTTTCGCCCAGTCAGCCCAGTCCGCTATCCCCAGCATGATCCGGCCGTTGCCGTAGGTGAGCTCGGCGTGCTGCACGCGCCCTTCGGAGTCGGTGACGCTGAGCCCGGGTTCGAAGCCGAACGCCGCCTCGAGAAAAGCGACGGCAGCGTTGGGATCGGCATAGCTCAAGGCGGGCACGATCGTGATGGTCATGGCAGGCCTCATGAAGACATTGGCGATGGCATATGATTTCCATAATTGGAAATCATTGTCAATTACGAAAATGATTATGTGGGCTGCGTTTCGCTACGCCGGTTTCTGCGCCATGACGCCGCGATCCCAGTGCCGCAGCAGAAAGAGGGCGATCATCGCGCCCAGAACGGGCACGCCGGCGATGAACAGATGGCTGAAATCATCCGCCCATGGATTGATGAGCTGGCGCCAGGACACGACCACGCTGAGCGTGTGCAGGGCCACCGCAGCGCCATAGGCGATCGTGCGAAACAGGCCGAGGAAGAGGCAGAGCGCAATGGCGATCTCGGCGACGCCAAACACGTACCCCACGCTCTGCGAGACGTTGAGGCCATAGAAGTAACCCCAGATCGCGGTGGTATTCTGCGGCACCACGAACTTCTCCACGCCCCATTGGAGCAGGAAAACGCCCAGGGTGATGCGCAGCACCAGAAGCGCCCGCGACAGGGCACGTGCCAGGGCTTCGTCCATCATCAACCTCCGTTGCGACGATGGTTGGCGATTTGTCTGCCTGTAAGACGAACCGGGTCCAGTGACGCCGGTTCACGTGATCGCGATGGCGCGCTCGCTGTCAGCGGGCCTTGCGGAGCATGGGGGTCAGCGGTGGCGAGGACCCGACCTGGATGGTGCCCAGAACCTCGAAGCCATGGCGCTGGTACAGCGGAATGTTGGCGAGGTTGCTCGACTCCAGATAGGCCGGCAGGTGGTCGCGGTCGCACTGGCGCAGTGCATGCGCCAGTAGTGTCGATCCATGCCCCTTGTGCTGATGCGCCGGGTCGACGGCGATGAACGGCAGAAACCAATGCGGCTCGGGGGGATGGTAATGCGCCATCTGCTCCACGACGGCAGCGACCTCGCGCTGAAGCGGTGTCGGGTCACTGGTGGTCATGAGGGCCTCAAGGGTCTCGTGATCCGGCTCGACACCGGGCGGTAGCCACAAGGCGACGCCGGCGTACCCGTCGACTTCATGGGCGCCACCCTGGGCGAAGGATCGGCCCCCGAGCGCCCGGATCACGACGGGGAAGTGATCGTGATAGGTTTGCGCGTCGGGAAACGACCAGCGGGCCATGGGATCGCGCTCGAACGCGCGCAGAACGACCTGAAACGCGCGCTCGGCGTCGGCGGGTGCAATGTTTGATACGACAGACGTCATGATCCCTCCATCCGACGTCGGCGCAGGCCGACCGTGATCAACTGATCTCGACGTCTTCCCAAAAGCCGATCCAATGATCGACCGGTTTCATGGCGGCCCGCGGCGCCTCGTAAGACCACGCAGCCCGTGGGCTGCTGGCGGCACCGTCGGCGACGTCGTAGAACTGCACGCCATGCGGGCACTTCAGATCGTTCTCGGTCTTGGGCGTCGACCGCAGCAGATCCATGCGCACCGCGTCGCGCGGAAAGTACCGGTAGCCGTCGACCTCGAGGGTCTGGTCGCTGTCGGCGATGACTTGGCCACGCCAAATCGCTTTCATGGCGAATCCTCCATTGCTGTCTCCTGGTCACCGGAAACATAGGAACTGCGGGGCACCGGCGGAAGTGCCCCGTCAGGTCAAGCGTTATCAGCGCAAGGAGCGGAAACACGTGCGCAATTCCTGTGCGAACAGCACGGGCTGCTCGAACGCCGCGAAATGACCGCCGCGGTCGAGCTCATTCCAATGGATCAGCTTGGGGTAGACGCGTTCGGCCCAACTCCGCGGCGCCGTCACGATCTCGCGCGGAAAGACACTGCAGCCCACCGGGAAGTCGACGACCACGCCGAAGATGCCGGTGGCGGCCTGCTCGAAATAGATGCGCGCCGATGAAGCGGCTGTCTCCGTCAACCAGTAGAGCGTGATGTCGTCCAACATCTCGTCGCGGGTCAGCGCCGTCTCCGGATCGCCCTTGTTATCGGTCCAGGCATGGAATTTTTCATAGATCCAGGCCGCAAGGCCCACCGGGGAATCCACCAGCGCATAGCCGATCGTCTGCGGGCGGGTCGCCTGGATCTGGAAATACCCTGCGCCGTCCTGCAGGAAGCGTGTCAGCTCCGCGATCGCACGCGTCTCGACTGGGGATGACCCGGTCGTCGGTAGCGGCTGCGGCAGCACCAGCGGCATATTGAGATGGATGGCGGCGAGTCCTGCCGGACGCTGCAGCGCCAGGGCGGTGGTCACAAAGGCACCCCAGTCACCACCTTGGGCGACATAGCGGCTATAACCCAGGCGCCGCATCAGTTCGGCCCAGGCTCGGGCGATCCGCTCGGCGTTCCAACCGCGTTCTGCCGGCTTGCCGGAGAAACCGAATCCCGGCAGCGACGGCACCACGACATGGAAGGCGTCTTCGGCGCGCCCACCGTGCGCCGTGGGGTTGGTCAGCAGCGGGATGGCCTTGAGGAACTCGATCACCGACCCCGGCCAACCGTGAGTGAGGATGATTGGCAGGGCGTTGGCGTGCGGTGAGCGCACATGCAGGAAGTGGATGTCGAGCCCGTCGATCAGGGTCTTGTACTGCCCCAGGCCGTTGAGAGCCGCCTCGCAGCGGCGCCAGTCATACGTGGTGCGCCAGTGCTCGACCAGGGCGCGGAGTCGGGCGAGCGGGACGCCCTGCGACCAATCGGTCACGGTTTCGTGCTCTGGCCAGCGCACCTGGTCGAGACGCCGTTTCAGGTCATCAAGGGCGCTTTGCGGTGCCCGCCACGTGAAGGCGGTGATCGGACCGGGGCCCGCTTGTGCGACGGCCTGGTGTGAAGCGCGCACGCCCGCGATGACCGTCGCCGCACTGCCGGCGAGCAGCATGGTGCGCCGCCGCAATTTGATGTCGCTGCAGTGCTGTGCATTGTGTTCGTTCGTCATGATACTGCTCGGGGCCTCCGTCAGGGATTCCATCCGAGGACGAATGACATCGGGGCGGATCGACAAAACGACGGACCGGTTCAGGATGAATCGCCGGCCGTTTGGATCGGTCTCACCTCGATGCTTCCCATGTGGGCCAATGGAATCTTGGCGGCGACGGCAACAGCGTCGTCCATGTCCTTGGCGGTGATCAGCAGGAAACCGATGAGTTGTTCCTTGGTCTCCGCGAAGGGACCGTCGGTCTTGAGCACGCGACCCTTTCGGACCCGCACGGTTCGGGCGGACTTGGTCGGCTTGAGAGCATGCGCAACGATGAGATGGTTGCTCTGGCGCAGTACGTCGTCGTATCCGACGGACTCCTTGACCAGGGTCGCTGACTCGCTGCGAGAGAGCGTATCGAGTTTCGTCTCGTCAAGGTAGACGAGGCACAGGTATTTCATGGGACGTCCTTGCGGCATGTGGCCAGCGCGACGGTTTCGGGAACGCCTAGTCGATATACCGATCGTGGTGACGCACCCACGCCTGCCAATGGCCTTCTTCCTCCTGGCGGCCCAGCGGCGTCAGGTCGATGTAGCTGTAGGCGCCGCACAGGGACTCCGCATCGCGGCCATAGGCGGAGTAGGTGTGGAAGATGCCGCCGGCGTCATCCTTGTAGAAAACGCTGACGCCGGGCAGGTCCTCGCTCATGAACTCGCGGATTTCGTAGTTGTAGTAGACGAGGCCCGCGATCATGTCGTTGCGCGTGAACGAGACGTGATAGTCGTAGTTGAAGTCGCTGCCGGATGACGACACCCACCTGAAGCGCCAACCCATTCGCTCCTGGAAGGCTTCGATCTGAGGCATCGGGGCACGTGCGACGACCACCAGGGAGATATCGCGGTGGGCAATGTGCACGCGCAGGCCGTCGATATGATCGGCCAGGAACGAACATCCCACGCAGCCTTCTTTCCAGCCCGGCCCGAACATGAAGTGGTAGATGATCAGTTGGCGGCGCTTGCCGAAGAGATCCGCCAGGGTTTCCCTGCCGTTGGGCCCGTCGAAGACATAGGGCTTGGTGACCCGCACGCGCGGCAGGTTCCGCCGCGCTGTGCTCACCTCATCGCGTAGCCGGATGAGCTCTCTCTCGCGTTCCAGGAGCTGCCGGCGTGCCGCCAGCCAGTCGTTGGGGGATACCACTCTCGAACCGTCCATCGCACGCTCCTGCCGCCTGGGTTGCCACCCCGAGCACCAGGATCGTGGCGGCTACTCACAGGACGAACGACGCGATGACGTGCCGACAGCGACGGTGATATTTTCTGCAGCCGATTTGATTTTCAGGCTTGTTCCGGCAAGGCGGCTCCCGGGAAGAACCGGAAGACCGGGCGAATCTCGAAAGTGCCCCACGGCATGGCCTTCGCAATGTCGATCGCTTCGTCCAGCGTGGCACAGTCGACCGTATAGAGGCCCAGCAGCTGCTCCTTGGTTTCGGCAAACGGGCCGTCGATGACAACCGGTTCGTTGCCTTTGCGCACCGTGACTGCGGTCGTGGTGGGCATCAGGCGCACCACGGGGCCGACTTTGCCCTGCGCGGTCAGCTTCTCCCGCAGGACCGTGTGCTCGGTGACAACGTCGGCATGCTGCTTCTCGTTCCAGGACGCGACTTCGGCCTCGGGACCGTAGATGAAGATGGCGTAAAGCATATGGCCTCGGTTCGGTTGGTGCCGCCTGCTTGTACAATCAATCGTCGATCGCTTGATAGACCAGTGTTGCGAAATCCGAGAAGATGCCATCGACGACTGGGTCGAACAGGCGCTGGGTCAGCAGGATGGCAACCAAGTCCTCGTGTGGATCGCACCACCAGGACGTCCCAAATCCACCATCCCAGCCGTAGCGGCCCGGCGATGCGGCGATGCTGTCGCGGCGCGTCGTCATGGAGACACCGAAGCCCCAACCGCGATTGTCCCAGAAGCCGGGAACGAAGGGCGAAGCCGCCTTCTGTGCCGGCGTCACCTGGTCGGTCGTCATCACCTCCACGGTTGGTCGTGCCAGAATGCGCTGCGCTCCATGACGACCACTGCGCAGCATCATGCGGCCAAAGGCGAGGTAGTCATCGACCGTTGAAACCAGGCCGGCGCTGCCGCTGGCGATGCCCGCCACGTCGGCTTCGCTGCTGACCACGAGTCGATCGGCTGGACCATCGTGTTCGTAACCGGTCGCCAGGCGGTCGCGTTTGGCGTCGGGAACGTTGAATGCCGTATCCTTCATGCCGAGCGGCATCAACATCCGTTCCGCCAGGAAAGCCTCGAACGGCATGCCGGCGGCGCGTGCCACCAGCACGCTCAGGACGTCGTAGCTGCTGTGGTACAGCCATTTCTCGCCCGGCTGATGCATCAGGGGCAGGGCGTTGTAGTGCTTCATCAGCGCATCGGGTGCGTGAGGCGGCGGGTTCACCCCAACGCCGATCCGGGCGGCGTTCACTGCCTTCTGGACTGGATAGTCGCCCGATGGCTCCATGATAAGGCCGAAGCCCGCGCACATGGTCAGCAGGTCACGCAATGTGATCGGCCGATTGGCCGGCACGGTATCGTCGAGGGGGCCGTCGAGCCTTTTCAATACACGGCGATCGGCAAGTTCCGGCAGCAACGGGTCGACCGGATCATCCAACCGCAGCGTCGTCTCCTCGACCAGCAGCATGGCGGCGGCCGCAGCGATAGGTTTGGTCATCGACGCGATCCGGAAGATCGTGTCGCGCTGCATCGGTGCGCCCGTATCGCGATCTCGCAGGCCGATCGCCTCGACATGGACGTCGTCGCGGCGCGCCAGCGCGATGACCGCGCCGGCCATCATGCCGCGCTCGACCTGCCGGCGCATGACATCGGTCATGCGGGCAAGCCGGGCGGGAGAGAAACCCCGTGATCGCGTCATCGCCGGCGTCCCTGTCAGAGATGCCGCGTTTCGGCGGGCGGCGACGACCAATTGTTATTGCGGCCATCCTGATAGGCGATCGGGGCCTGCAACAGTTCCGCTGGCGTCACGTCATCCAGGCAGGCGAGGTTGATGGCGAAGAAGGTGCCGCCCAGTGCCTCCATATGACCGCGGCCGAACACCTTCACGCCACAGGTCCGGCAAAAGAGATGGTGGATGGTCCCGCTGCCGAAACGATAGTCTGTCAACGCATCCTCACCCCGCCGCAGACGCAGGCCGTCGGCCTTGGCGATCGCCTTCCAGAACCGCCCCTTGGTGCAGGCCGAGCAGTCGCACTTGCTTGTGCCTTCGGCCAAGTCGAGGTCGCACTCGAACTGAACAGCGCCGCAATGGCAGCTGCCGCGATAGGTCTTCATCGGTTCCTCTTCGATCCTACGGCGTGTCGTACCGGTCGTGCCGGCGTACCCAGTCCATGGTGCTCGATTCGTTGCGGCCCTTCGGCGTGAGGTCGAGGTAGTTGTAGGCGCCGATCAGGATGTCGCCGCCGCGGGCGTAGCTGGAATAGGTATGGAAGATGTCGCCGTTGGCATCCTTGTAGAAGACGCTGATGCCGGGCAGATCGTCGATCGCCTCATCGAGCTTTTCATAGTTATAGGTGGCCGCGCCTTTTGCCACGTCCTCCTGGGTGAAGGACACGTTGTAGTCGTAGTTGAAGGTGGTGTTGCCGGACGATACCCACGGGAAGTGCCAGCCCATGCGCTTCTTGTACGCCTTGAGCTTGGCCAACGGCGCCCGCGATACGGCAACGAACGTCACGTCATGGTGTGCCAGATGCAGGTTGGCACCGTCGACGTGGTCGACCAGGAAGGAGCAACCGGGGCAGCCTTCCGTGTCATCGGGCCCGAGCATGAAATGGTAGACGATCAGCTGGCTGCGGCCATCGAACAGGTCGGCCAGCGTCTGTTTCCCTTTCGGGGTGTCGAATACGTAGGTGGTGTCGACCTTGACCCAGGGCAGCTCACGACGCTGGGCGCTCAGCTGGTCGCGCAGCCGGGTAAATTCTTTCTCCTTGGCCAGATGCGCCTTGCGCTCACGGGTCCACTCCTCCCGAGACACGATACGAGGCTGATCCATGGCGATCCTCCGTTGGCGTCGTCCAGATGCGTCGCCCAGAGGACGAACGGCAGGGCGGCAAACCGACAATGGCTTCGCTTTTTTCCGGGTAACCCCAGGCTACGCCGAGGCCTTGTTATCCTTGGTTTTTTTCTGGTGGTCCTTGATCAGCCGATCAATGTGAAGCCGGATATGGGCCGCCTCCGCGGCGGTGCGGGCAAGCGCGATCGCGCGGTCGAAGGCGACCCGGGCCTCTTCGGCACGATCCAGCTGGATCAGCAGCGCACCCTTGACGCCGAAAAAGTGGAAATAGCCATCCAGTCGCACGGCCAGCGGCTCGATCAAGTCCAGTGCCGCTGCCGGCCCACGGACCTTGGCGACGGCCACGGCGCGGTTCAGCGTGATCACCGGCGAGGGCTGCATGGTCTCCAGCGCCGCATAGAGCTGGTCGATCTCCGCCCAGTCGGTATCCTCCGGTCGGACGGCACGGGAATGCACTGCCGCGATCGCGGCTTGTACCTGATAGGGGCCGGGGCGCCGATGCCGCAGCGCCTTGTCGACTAGCACAAGCCCTTCGGCGATCAGGCCCTTGTTCCAACGGCGGCGGTCCTGATCCTCCAGCAGCACGATGGCGCCATCGGCGTCGAGGCGGGCCGCCGTACGCGCGTGCTGCAACAGAAGCAGCGCAGTGAGGCCCATGACCTCGCATTCGGCCGGGAACAGCCGCAACAGCAGCCGGGCCAGCCGGATCGCTTCCTCGCACAGCGGCACGCGGACATGCACATCGCCGCCGCTTGCCGAATAGCCTTCGTTGAACAGCAGGTAGATCATGGTGGCGACCGCGGTGAGCCGCTCGGCCCGTTCCGGTGCACCAGGGGTCTCGAACGGAACGTCGGCCGCCTCGACCCGCCGCTTGGCGCGGGTGATGCGCTGTTCCATGGCGCTTTCGCTCACCAGGAAGGCGCGTGCGATCTCCTTGACCGACAGGCCGGACACGATGCGCAGCGCCAGCGGGATTTGCTGGGTCGCCGGCAGATCCGGATGGCAGCAGATGAACAGCAGGCGCAGCACGTCGTCACGGTAGTGCGAGGCGTCGAGCCGGTCGGCGACGTCGGTCTCGGTATCCTCGAGGTCCGATATGATCTCGTCGGGCGGCAGGGCCTGCTGCTTGCTGCGGCGGCGGACCTCGTCGAGCGTGACGTTGCGCCCGACGAAGATCAGCCAGGCGGTCGGGTCACGTGGCGGGCCTTTGACGGGCCAGGTCTTCAGCGCCCGCAGGCAGGCCTCCTGGTAGGCCTCTTCCGCCGCGTCGAGATCGCGGAAGTAGCGCAACAAGGCGCCGATCGCTTGCGGACGCGCGGATGTCAGGGCGGCATCGATCCAGGCAAGATCGGTCACGGCAGGCTGCTCCCCAGGGAGAACGACTCGATCGGCCGGATCTCGAGCGCACCCGAGGTGCGGGGAAGGGCCAGCACCCGGGCCGCGTCGACGGCGTCCTCGAACGTCGCGCAGTTTACGATATAGAAACCCAGAAGCTGCTCCTTGGTTTCGGCGAAGGGGCCGTCGACCAGCTGAAACCGGGGGCCGAAGCGCAGGGTCTTGGCGGCGGTCGTCGGTTGCAGGCGTGCGGAGGGGCCCAGTGTTCCGCCGGCGACCAGCCTGTCCTCGACGATGCGCAGCTTGGCCGTCAGCGCGGCATCCTCCTCCTGTGTCATGGCACCGACATCCGCCTCGGAATTGTAGCAAAAGATGGCATAGAGCATGGCTGTCCCATCGTCGTTGTCTCAAGGACGACAGCGCATGCCGGACTCCGACAAAGACTGTGGAAAAAAGCGGCGGCGGGCGGTCGCGCTCAAAAAAAAGGACGCGCCACCCCGTGGCGCGTCCCGCTGCGACAACTCGGCTCTGTTTCTACACCTTCTCCTTGGCCCGCGTCGGCGGACTCGAGGTGGAGCGGAAGGCCGGGATGATGTGCTTGGCGAACATCTCGATCTGGCGCATTTCCTCGTCCCACGACATGAAGCCCTGGTCGAAGAACCAGCCGAACCATTCGAGGTCGCCATCGCCACCGACCTTGTGCAGCGCCTCGATCTCAGCCTTCACCTGGTCCACGGTCCCGGCCAACGCGTACTTGACCTTGCGCATGCGCTCCAGCGTCCACTCCGACGGTGGCAGGGGTGTGAACGGGTTGGCTGGGTATTTGGCGAGGTCCTCGGGCGTGCGGAAGGCCTCCCAGAACCCGAAGCCGCCGAAATAGTGGTTGAAGCCGGCGAAGTTCGTGCGGCGCAGCAGGTCGACGGCCTCGGCCTCGGTCTTGCCGAAATGGACGGCGCGGAAAGCGCCGACTCCCTCGCCCAGTCCCAGCTTGCGCCCGGCCTGGCCGGCTACGTCGCGATAGACCCCGCACAGGCGCTGGAAGTCGGGCGGATGGGAGACCAGGATCCAGGGAACGATGCTCGACTGCGCCGTGTAGCGGATGGTGTTCTCGCTGACCGAGAAGGGCTGGAACAGCGGCGGGTGCGGTTCCTGATAGGGTCGCGGCACGACAGAGATCTTGCGGATCACACCGTTGTCGTCGATCTCGCCCGGCGCACCGAACTTGCGCGTCCATTCATGGACCGGCCAGCGCGTGATGCCTTCTTTGTAGGGATAGGGCACCTTGTAGTATTCGCCATCGTAGTCGAACGACTCCTCGGTCCACGCCTTGCGGATGACCTTGAGATTCTCTTCGTAGACCTTGCGGTTGTGGTTGTCGATCGAGGAACCGTCCATCGGCGCGCCGGTGACGTGGTACTGCTGCCCCAGCACGTTCACCCAGCGATCCTGGTAGCCGCGCGCGAAGCCGGCATACATCCGGCCCTTGGTCAGGTGATCGAGAACGGCCAGCTCTTCAGCAGCGCGGATCGGATCCCAGGACGGCAGCACCAGTCCCAGCGGCGAGAACTTGATGCGTTTGGTGCGTGCGGCGAGGTCGGCATAGAGCAGCAGCGGCGCCACCGACGTCTCGTAGCCTTCGGAATGGAAATGATGCTCCGTGGTTGCGAACACATCGAAACCGGCGTCGTCGGCGAACATGGCAAGCTTGCGCAGTTCGTCCAGCATCTGCTGGTAGCGCTCGTTGTTGCGCCCGATCGGCCGCAGCCGTTCGCGATCCTCCAGCGAAGCGGGTACCGTCGGCAAGACGAAGAGCATGAACTTCATGGCGTTCCCTCCTTCATGTTCCTCCCCAACGAAGTTGGGGAGGTGCCCCGAAGGGGCGGAGGGGAGCCGTGGTGATCTTGGTAACTGAGATCACGTCGACTCCCCATCCGGCCTTCGGCCACCTTCCCCACGCTTGCGTGGGGAAGGGAAAATCAACCCAGCCCAAGCTTGGGGCGGACCCAGGTGGCGAGGCGGCCAATGGCGGCGTCTGCTTCCGGCGCGCGGCCGGCGAGGAAGTGGTAGACGTGCTGCATCTCGGGCTCGATCTCGAGCGTGACGTCGACGCCGGCGCGGCGTGCCTTGTCGGCCAGCGCGCGGCTGTCGTCGAGCAGTGTTTCGTCGCCGCCGACTTGGATGTACATGGGCGGCAGGCCGCGCAGGTCTGCCAGCAGCGGATTGGCCAGACTGTCCTTGGGATTGCCGCCTTCGCCCAGGAAGGTACTCGCCATGCCCAACACGATCTCGCGCTGGACCAATGCATCCCGGTCGCGGTTCGAACTGAAGGTCGGCGCCGCCGCCTCCATGTCGAGCCAGGGCGACAGGGGCATGGTTGCGGCCGGCGAGGGCAGGCGCTGCTCGCGTGCGCGCAACAGCGTCGTGACGGCGAGCGCGCCGCCGGCCGAGTCGCCCGTGAAGGCGACATGCTGCGGCCTGATGCCCTGATCCAGCAGCCAGCGATAGCTGCGCGTCGCATCGTCGACGGGCGCCGGATGGACATGCTCGGGCGCGCGCCGGTAGTCGGGAATAAGCGCGCGGCAGCCGATCGCCTTGGCGAAATGTCCGTACACTTTGCGGTGCGTGTACATCGATCCGGTGACGTAGCCGCCACCATGCGTGCACTGCACGACCCGGTCCGGGTCACAGTTCTTGGGGACAGCCCACATCGCGGGAATGCCGCCGGCATCGACTTCGATGTAGTCGACGCCGCCGGGTTCGCCGGTGACATCGCCCCAGTGGTCGAACATGCGCCGCAGGTCGTCCAGCGGCATGGTCGGGTTCTCGGCCAAGGCAGCCGACCAACTCGCGTACAAGGATTTCAACGCAGCCGATTGCGGGCTCGGCATGGGCAGTCCTCCGTTTGTTGGTGACAGCGCGCACGGCGCGCTGTCGTTTGTGAAGCCGTACGGCAAGGTTCGTGCCATGCGTGAATGCAGCGAAACGCGCGATCTGTTGGCCGTGGCTGTGCCACAACGCGACAGGTCTGCTGTCACAACTGTCGCAATGTGAGACAGGCCGGGCCATTTACCGCCGGGCACTTTGTGTTACGGTTATTCTTTCGCCGTCGTCTGCTGGCAGTGGCTGCGGAGTCCGGGCAGCGTCTGTGCGTGCGGACGAGCCGGTGCATCGCAATCAGGTCGACGGGGGAAACGCAGTCATGCGAGACGTTCCGCGACAGGATCTCTATACGCGCGCCTATTTCCGCGACGTCGGACGGGCCTGGGAACGTTTTCTCAGCGATTGTCCGATCGAAGCGCGCGATGTGCGCAACGTTGTCCTGCAGTCGTGGGCACGTTGTGTGCGCCAAGGCGTTGATCCGCGCCGCAGCGCGGCGCCGCTCATCGTCGACGGCGATGCATTGGTCCAGTTCTATGACCAGAACGGCGCGCTCTACACCGCGATCAGTGCGTGCATCGCACCAGCGATCGCGCAGCTGGCCGGCACGGGGATGGTCCTTGTCACCAGCGATGCGCGCGGCACCTTGCTGACGGCGCACGGCGATCCGTCGCTGGCCGATCAGATGACGGCGAACCGCATCGTGCCGGGCGCATGTTGGGGCGAGGATCTTGGCGGCACCAATGCCGTCGGCACCGCCCTGACCTTGGGACGACCGGTCCAGATCCATGCCCAGGAGCATTTCTGCGAGGCGGGCAAGCCGTGGAGCTGCAACGCCGGCCTGATCCGCGACCCGGTTGACCGGCGCATTCTGGGCGTCGTCGACGTGACGGGACCCAATCACATGATGGTCATGAATGCGGGACCGCTGGTGGCGACGCTGGTCAACCGCATCCAGGCCCATATCCAGGCGCAGGAGACCGCCGATCGATGCCAGCTGATCGAGGCCTTTTATCAGCAGGCGCGACCCGGGCGCGCCATCATCCTGTGCGATGCGCGTGGGCGCGTGGTCAAAGCAGCGCCTGACATCCGCCGCATCGTCGCCATGCTGGGCTTTGATCCATCGATCGCATCGCCGTCGGAAATCGCGGGCCTGCAGGCGCAGACCATCGCGTGGCCGCGCGGTCTGCCGGACTGGCTGCATCCTGACTGGTTGACGCCGGTGCAATCCGAAGGCCGCTGCATCGGCGCCGTGATCGCCGTGCCGCTGCCTCAACCCAGGCCGGCGTCGACACGGACATCGACTCTTGGGGGCGCATTCCGGGCGATGGCCGAGGCATCACCG
The DNA here is from genome assembly GCF_007859315.1 of Reyranella sp. CPCC 100927. Taxonomy (GTDB): domain Bacteria; phylum Pseudomonadota; class Alphaproteobacteria; order Reyranellales; family Reyranellaceae; genus Vineibacter. The sequence goes on along the minus strand of NZ_VOHA01000018.1, from coordinate 15,504 downwards.
TCTCTGGAGCCGCTGCTGCGGCAAGCTGAAGCCTTCGCCCGCCAGACTGTACCGGTCCTGCTGGAAGGCGAGACGGGCACCGGGAAGGACGTCCTGGCGCAGGCCATTCATGCGGCCAGTCCCCGCGCGGCCGGGCCGTTCATTGCCCTCAATTGCGCTGCGCTGCCCAAGGACATTCTGGCGAGCGAGTTGTTCGGCTACGCCGATGGCGCTTTCACCGGCGCGCGGCGCGGCGGCGCTAAGGGCAAGTTCGAGCACGCGCACGGCGGCACCCTGTTCCTCGACGAGATCGGCGATATGCCGCTGGACCTGCAGCCGTACCTGCTGCGGGTTCTCGAGGAGGATGTGGTGTGGCGGCTTGGCGAGAGCATGCCGCGGCGGGTCGACGTGCGCGTGATCGCGGCCAGCAACCGTCCGTTGGCGCAGGCCATCGCCGACGGCCGCGTGCGTGCCGATCTGTGCTATCGCCTCGATGTTGCGAGCCTGGTTCTGCCGCCGTTGCGTGAGCGGCTGGACGATATCCCGCATCTCGTCGCGGCGTTGCTGCGGCGGATCCATCGCGACGGCGACCGGCCGATCCGCGTTGACGATGAGGTGCTGGAGGCCTTCCGCAGCCACCGTTGGCCCGGCAACGTGCGTGAGCTGCGCAATGCGCTGGAGCGCATGACGTTGCTGGCCAACGATGGCGTCATGCAACTGCGCCACCTCCCGACAACGATCCTCGACGTCGCGGCCGCGCAGGGCGGGGCATCGCCGGCGCCCGTGACGCTCAAATCGGCCGAGCAGCAGCTGGTGCTGGCGGCGCTGGGCAGGGAAGGGGGAAACGTCAGCCAAGCGGCACGCACGCTGGGCATTTCGCGCGCGACCCTCTATCGCCGCTTGTCGGCGTACGGCAGACGGCGGCGCCTCGAATAGCTATTCGGCCGCGACGGCGGTTGTCGGCAACCTGTCATCGATCGTGCGCGGCACCGCCGATTGTGCCTGTGGCTTGCGGACCTTGAACCAGGCCGCATAGAGCGCCGGCAGGAACAGCAGGGTGAGCGCGGTGGCGACCAGCAGGCCGCCCATCAGCGCGATCGCCATCGGCCCCCAGAATACCGAGCGCGACAGCGGCACCATGGCGAAGATGGCGGCGGCGGCGGTCAGCAGGATGGGCCGCGCGCGGCGCACGGTGGCCTCGACGATGGCGTCCCAGGCGGCGCGGCCGGCCGCGATGTCCTGGTCGATCTGGTCGACCAGGATCACCGAGTTGCGCATGATCATGCCCGACAGCGCGATCACGCCCAGCAGCGAGACGAAGCCGAAGGCGGCATCGAAGGCGAGCAGGAACAGCGCCACGCCGATCATGCCCAACGGCGCCGTCAGGAGCACCAGCGTCACCCGCGAGAAGCTCTGCAGCTGCAGCATCAGGAAGGTCAGCATCAGCAGCAGCATCAGCGGCATCAGCACGAAGATCGAGCGCTGGCTCTTGGCACTTTCCTCCTGATCGCCGCCGACGTCGATGCGATAGCCGACCGGCAATGCGGCGCGTATCGGTGCCAGGGCTTGGTCGATCTGCGCCGTGACGTCAGGGCCCTGCACGCCGTCGATCACCATGGCGCGCACCGTCATCAGCGTCTCCTTGCTGCGGCGCCACAGGATCGGTTCCTCCAGTTGCGGCTGCAGGCGCGCGACCTGCGACAGCGGCACCGGTCCGTTGGCGCCACGCACCGTGACGCTGTCCAGGCCCTCGAGGCTCAGGCGCTCGGCGGCGACGGCGCGTGCCACGACGTCGATCGACTCGTCGCCTTCGCGGTACTGAGTGACCGTGATGCCTGACAGCAGCGTGTTCAGCGCCATCGACAGGTCCTGCGGATTGACGCCCAAGGCGCGGGCCTTGGCGTGGTCGACCTGCAGGCGCACCGATTTGCCGAGTTCGAACCAGTCGAAGTTGATGTCACGGGTGCTGGGATTGGCCTTGAAGACCGTCCGCACCTGGTCGGCGATGCGACGGATCTCCTGTGGATCGGGCCCCAGCACGCGGAACATCACCGGATAAGCGGTCGGCGGTCCGTTCTGCAGCCGCTGGACACGAGCGCGCACCGCCTCGAAATCGCTGGCGAACAATGCGTCCAGTTCCTTGACCAGCGCCTCGCGCGCCTCGATGCTCTTGGTGACCAGCACGACCTGGCCGAAGTTGCTGTTGCGCAGCTCGGGGATGGTCGGCAGGTAGAAGCGCGGCGAGCCGGCGCCGATGTACGACACGTAGGTCGAGACCTTGTCGTTGCGCGCCAGCCAGTCCTCGAAGCGGCGCACTTCGGCATCGGTGGCGGCATACGATGATTGCTGCGCCAGCTTCAGGTCGATGATCAGCTCTGGCCGGTTGGCCAGCGGGAAGAACTGCTTCTGCACGAACTGGAAGGCGAACAGCGCGCCGACAAACGCCGCGACCGTGGTGCCGATGGTGAACCAGCGATGGGTGAGGCACCAGGCGACGACGTGACGGAAGGCGCGATAGAGCCGCGTGTCGTAGGGGTTATGGTGTGTTTCCTTCCCGCGCAGCGGCGCCGACCCTGGATCCCGCGCTGCGCCCGGGATGACAGGATTACCGTGTGGGGCAGTCTTGCCGTTCGGTTGGTGGTGCTTGGGCGCCGGCAGCAGCCGGTAGCCGATCAGCGGCGTGAACAGCACCGCCACGAACCATGACACGACCAGCGCGATCGCGGTCACCCAGAAGATGGCGTTGGTGTACTCGCCGGCGCTCGACTTGGCGAACCCCACCGGCACGAAGCCGGCGGCTGTCACCAGGGTGCCGGTCAGCATGGGAAACGCCGTCGACGTGTAGGCGAACGTCGCGGCCTCGAAGCGGCTTTTGCCTTCTTCCAGCTTCACCAGCATCATCTCGACGGCGATGATGGCATCGTCGACCAGCAGGCCCAGCGCAATGATCAGGGCACCCAGCGAGATGCGATGGAAATTGATGCCCATCATTTCCATCGCGGTGAACGTGATGGCCAGCACCAGGGGCACCGACAGCGCAACGACGATGCCGGTGCGCAGACCCAGGCTGAGGAAGCTCACCGCCAGCACGATCGCCAGCGCCTCGGCCAGCGACGTTGCGAACTCCGAGAACGAGTTGTCGACCACCGCCGGCTGGTTGGCGACCTTGTGCACCGTGACGCCGATCGGCAGGTCGGCCTGGATGCGTGCCATCTCCGCATCGAGCGCCTTGCCCAAGGTGGTGATGTCGCCGCCGCTCGCCATCACGATGCCCAGCCCCAGGACCGGCTTGCCCATGTAGCGCATCGAGAAGGCACGTGGATCGACATAGCCGCGCTTGACCTCGGCGACGTCGGCCAGGGTGAGCGTGCGGCCGCCGGCGTCGATCGGGATGCGGGCCAGCGCCTCCGGTGTTGCCGGCGCGCCATCGACACGCACCGCCACGCGCGAAGAGGTGCCCTCGACCACGCCGGCGGGCACCACGTTGTTCTGCTTCTGCACGACGTCGAGCAACTGCTGCACGCTCAGGCCCAGCATGGCGAGCTTGGCGTGCGAGAATTCCAGGTAGATGCGCTCGTCCTGGGCACCGAAGATGTCGGCCTTCACGACGTCGCGCACCCGCAGGAGCCGCAGCCGGGCCGCCTTCACCATCTCCTTCAGCTCGGCGTCGCTGAAGCCGTCGGACTCGAAAGCCCAGATCAGCGAATAGGTGTCGCCGAACTCGTCGTTGAACGACGGTCCAAGGACGCCGGATGGCAATGTGTTGCGGATGTCGCCGATCTTCTTGCGCACCTGGTACCACAGGTCGGGTACCAGCTTGGGCGGCACGTCATCGCGCACCTGCACGAAGATCACCGTCTCGCCCGGCTTGGTGTAACTGGTGACGTTGTCGAAGTAGGGCAGTTCCTGCAGCTTGGTCTCGAGCTTGTCGGTGACCTGCAGCTGCATCTCCGGCGCCGTGGCGCCCGGCCACTGCGCCGACACGATCATCTGCTTGATGGTGAACGGCGGATCCTCGGCGCGTCCCAGGCTGAAGTAGGAGAAGACGCCGGCGATGCTGAGCGCCACCATGAAGAACACGGTGAGCGCACGGTGCTCCAGTGCCCAACGGCTGAGATTGAAGCGGTCGGTCATGGCGTTCCTCTAACGTCGCCTTCGGTGAAGGCGGTGCGTCAGCCGTCGGCGGCGCTCGTGGCAAGGCTGGTGTTGGCGGCGGGCCGGGGGGTGACGCGCTGGCCGGCCTCGAGCTTGTGCACGCCGGCGGTGACCACCAGGTCGCCGTCCGACAGGCCGGCCGAGATCACCGCGGTATCGTCGCGCCAGCGCAGGACGCGGACCGGGCGCAGGGCGACGGTGTTGCTGGCGCGGTCGACCACCCACACGGCGGGGTTGGGGCCTTGCTGGAAGATCGCCGTCATGGGCAGTTCGGCGACCTTGTCATCCGAACGGCGTTCCACGATCAGGCTGGCCGTCATGCCCAGGGCTGCAACCGGTGGCCGCTCGATCAGGCTGAAGCGGGCGGCGTAGGTGCGTGTGGCGGGATCGGCCGCCGGCGCCAGTTCCCGCAGGCGCGCCTTGAAGCTGTGCCCGGGTTGGGCCCAGAGGTCGAACGCGACGTCGCTGGCCGCGCCGACGAAGCCCAGGCGCTGCTCGGGAATGTTGACCTGGATTTCGAGTTCTTCCGTGCGCGCCAGTCGTGCCACCTGCTGGCCCGCCGACACCACCTGGCCGACTTCCATGGTGAGTCCGGTGATGACTCCCGGCGCATCGGCCATCAGGGCGGCGTAGCTGAGATTGTTCTCGGCCGTGGCCAGTTGCGCGCGCGCCTGATCGAGCCGTGCCCTGGCGGCATTCGCGGTCGACAGGCGCTGATCATAGGTTTGCGCTACGTAAGCCGCCGACCCGCGCAAGCCGGCATAGCGCTCCAGGTCGGCGCGTGCCCGGGCCTCCTCGGCCTCGGTGGCCGACAGCGCCGCCGCCGCGTTGTCGCGCGCCAGCTGCAGGTCATTGGGGTCCAGCCGCGCCAGTACCTGGCCGGCCACGACCCGGGAGCCGACATCGACCTCGCGGGCGATGATCTTGCCGTTCACGCGAAAGCCGAGATTGGTCTCGATGCGCGGCGCCACCACGCCGGCCAGGGTCATGCGCTGCGTGGCGGGTTGCAGCACGACTTCCTGCACCCGGGCCGGCCGCGGCGTCACCGCGGCGGTGGCCGCCGCCGCCGGCGCCTTGGCGGGAGCAGCCGATCGCCACATCACCGCGCCGGCGCCACCGCCGGCCAGGACGACGATCGCCGCACCCACTACCAGAAGGGTCCGTCGACGGCGCATCGGGGCTCTCCTCGGTTCGCGCGTGGCGCAGCGCGGCCGCCAAGCGTAAGCTTGCGGTTGACGGCCTTGGAAATTGAACTTAACAGCGTTAACTTAACGATGATTACATACAAGCGATGACGGGCGCGTCAAGAGGGACGATGGGATTTTCCAGGAAGGCGACTGCGACAAAGATGCCGGCCCGTAAACCGCGCGGCGAAGGCCATACGCGACGCGAGGAGATTATTGCAGCCGCCAAGGCGCTGTTTTTGGAGGAGGGGGTGCGCGCCACGACGATGCGGCGCCTGGCTGATCGGGTGGGGGTCTCGGCGCCGGCCTTGTATCTCTATTTCAAGGACAAGGATGCGATCCTGATCGAGTTGTGCGATCGCATCTTCAGCCGCCTGCTGGCACGCGTCGAGGAGATCGAACGCGAACCCCTGCCGGCCTGCCAGCGCCTGCGGCGCATGGGTGAGGCCTACATTCGCTTCGCGCTGGAGAATCCCGACGAATACCGGATCATGTTCCTGGAGACGGCGACGACGCCCGAACCGATCCGCTTCACCGGACATCGTACCGATCCCAGCGACCTCTCGCAGCCCGGCGCCAAGGGCGGCATGGTGTTCAGCAAGATCGTGCAGGTCTACGAGGCGATCGCCCGGGAAGGCATCAAGCTGCCGCATCCCGCCGTGACCTGCGCCGAGCTGAGTTTCCTCGCCTGTCATGGCCTGGTGGCGGCCCTGATCGCCGAGCCGGACTTCCCGTGGTCCGACCGCGAGACGCTGATCCGCGGCATGGTGGACGTCAGCGTGCAGGGGGTCCTGCCGGCGCTGGGCGCCAACCTGGCGCCGCAATGCGACGGGCCCGCGGGCCGCAAGCAGCGCCGGCGCTGACGCGCCGGCACGTGCGGGTCAGTAGGTTGCGCGACCGCCGGAGAGGTCGAACACGGCGCCGTTGTTGAAGCTGCACAGCGGCGAGGCGAGCCACGTGACCATGGCGGCGGCCTCCTCGACCGTGGCGAAACGGCCCATCGGGATCTTCGACAGCATGAAGGCGATGTGCTGCTCGGTCATCTGCTTGAAGATGTCGGTGCGGATGGCGGCCGGGCAGACGCAGTTCACCAGTACGCCCGATGTGGCCAGTTCCTTGCCCAGCGATTTGGTGAAGCCGATCACGCCGGCCTTGGAGGCCGAGTAGGCCGAGGCGTTGGGGTTGCCTTCCTTGCCGGCGATCGAGGCGATGTTGACGATGCGGCCCCACTTGCGCGCCACCATGCCCGGCGCCACGGCGCGATTGCACAGGAACAGGCCGACCAGGTTGACGTCGATCACCTGCTTCCACTCGTCGACAGTGTAGTCGACCACGGTCTTGTTGGGGCCGGTGATGCCGGCGCTCGCCACCAGGATGTCGACCGGGCCCAGGGCCTTCTCGGTGTCGGCCAGCGCGCGCCGGACGTCGGCGTCCTGCGTCACATCCATGCCGATACCGACGGCATGCGCCATGCCGGCGGCGGCCTCGGTCGCCACGACCGCGTCACGGTCCCAGAGCGCGACAGAAGCGCCCAGGTTGCCGAGGCTTTGCGCGCAGGCCAATCCGATCCCCCGGGCACCGCCGGTCACCACCGCCACCTTGCCCTTGAACGTATCGCCATACATGCGCATGTCTCCCGTCGGGCGCGTGTTCGGCGCCGCTGCTGCGACGATTTTACCGGCTCATCGAGGGGCTCCGGAAGGGCATCGGGACCGCTAAAACCGCATGGCTATTCGTTCCGTCCGTCCGCTAATATCCGCTTCCCACCACCATGAGCCTGTGAATGACCAGCCGGATTCCTGCTTCGATTGACGCCACGCTCGAGCTGCTGCGCGGCGGTGACTATGTTGCCGACCGCAGCCTCGCGACGGTCCTGTATCTGGCGCTCAAGCTGGGCCGGCCGCTGTTCACGGAGGGCGAGGCGGGTGTCGGCAAGACCGAGATCGCCAAGGTCCTGGCCCAGACCCTCGGGCGACGGCTGATCCGGCTGCAATGCTACGAGGGCCTGGATGCGTCCTCGGCAGTCTACGAGTGGAACTACGCGCGCCAGATGATCGAGATCAGGCTGGCCGAAGCCCAGGGTACCGTCGATCGCGACATGCTGGGCAGCGACGTCTTCAACGAGCGCTTCCTGATCCGCCGGCCGCTCTTGGATGCGCTGCAGCCGCAGCCCGAGGGCCCGCCGGTGCTGCTGATCGACGAACTGGATCGCACCGACGAGCCGTTCGAGGCCTACCTGCTGGAGGTGCTGTCGGACTTCCAGGTCACCATCCCTGAGCTCGGCACGATGAAGGCACCGCAGGCGCCGATCGTGGTGATCACGTCGAACCGCACGCGCGAGATCCACGACGCGCTCAAGCGCCGCTGCTTCTATCACTGGGTCGACTATCCCGATGCGGCGCGCGAGCAGCAGATCCTCGCCGTCAAGGCGCCCGGCGCGCCGGCCCGGCTGACCCGCCAGGTCGTGGGCTTCGTGCAGGAGCTGCGCCACCTGGACTTGTTCAAGGCGCCCGGTGTCGCCGAGTCGATCGACTGGGCTACGGCGCTCAGCGAACTCAACGTGCTCGACCTCGACCCGCGCGCCATCAACGACACCCTGGGCGTGCTGCTGAAGTACCAGGACGACATTCAACGCCTGCAGGGCAGCGAGGCCGCCCAGATCCTCGAGCGCGTGAAGAGCGAAATGCTCGTCGGCCACGCCGCGGGGTGATGGTGGGCATGATGAAGAGTTCACCACACAGAGGACACAGAGAGATGAGAGGTTTCGCGCGCCATAGGCGCGCAAGTGGTCTTCCTCTGTGCCCTCCGTGTCTCTGTGGTGAATCTTCTTCTTCCTCGGGCAGGCGGAACCGATGCCGATAACCGCCGCCCAGAAGCCGCCGGCCGAGGGCAAGCTGGTGGCCAACATCATGAATTTCGCGCGCACCTTGCGCGCCGCCGGGCTGCCGATCGGGCCGGGGCGGGTGATCGAGGCGGTGCGCGCGGTCGAGGCGGCCGGCCTGCAGCGGCGCGAGGACCTCTACTGGACCTTGTTCAGCGTGTTCGTGAACCGGCGCGACCAGCGCGAGATCTTTGACCAGGCCTTCCACATCTTCTGGCGCAATCCCAAGCTCCTGGAAAAGATGATGGGCATGCTGCTGCCGCAGATCGACACCGGCGAGGCGCCCGAGGACAAGAAGCAGATGAGCCGCCGCCTGCAGGAGGCGCTGCAGCCGGGCCAGGGCGAGGCGCCCGACGACGCCGACACGCCGCCCGAAGTCGAGATGGAAGCGACGCTGACGTTCTCCGACCGCGAGCTGTTGCAAAAGAAGGACTTCGAGCAGATGTCGGCGGCCGAGATCGCGCAGGCGATGAGGGCGATCCGCCGCCTGAGCCTGCCGATCCGCGAGGCGCGCACGCGCCGCACGGCACCGTCGCCGCATGGGCCGAAGATCGATATGCGGGCCACGTTCCGCCGTTCGCTGAAGCCGCACGGCGTCATCGACCTGGCGCGCCGCGTGCAGCGCCTGCGCCCGCCGCCGCTGGTGATCCTGTGCGACATCTCGGGCTCGATGAGCAAGTACAGCCGGATGTTCCTGCATTTCATGCACGCCATCACCAACGACCGCGATCGCGTGCAGTGCTTCACCTTCGGCACGCGGCTCACCAACATCTCCCGCGCGCTGCGCAACAAGGATGTCGACGTGGCGCTGGCCAAGGCCTCGGCCCAGGTCGAGGATTGGTCGGGCGGCACGCGCATCGGCACGACGCTCGAGGAGTTCAACCGCCTGTGGTCGCGCCGCGTGCTGGGGCAGGGCGCCGTGGTGCTGCTGATCACCGACGGGCTGGATCGCGACGGCGCGGTGGGGCTGGACGACCAGATGGAGCGGTTGCACAAGTCCTGCCGCCGGCTGATCTGGTTGAACCCGCTGCTGCGCTATGAAGGCTACGAGCCGCGCTCGCTGGGCAACCGCGCCATGATCGCCCATGTCGACGACTTCCGGCCGGTGCACAACCTCGACAGTCTGGCCGATCTTGTCGAAGCGCTGGGCGCGCCCGGTGCGCGGCGCATGGATGGCCTGGTCGCCTGGCAGGCGCGCGCCCGGGCGGCCTAAGACCCTTCCCGGAGTAGGGAAAGGGGTTGGATGCATACAATTGAACGCGTGATATCTTGGCATATATAACGTAACGACAGCGGACGGAGAGGAAGATGACGGCAGCAGCAGCGGAGGACATTCTCGGCACGGCGGCGTCATGGAAGGCGGCAGGCCGCGGCGTCGCGCTGGCGACGGTGACCCTGACCTGGGGCTCCTCGCCGCGACCGGTGGGCAGCCAGCTTGTGGTCGACCAGGACGGCAACATGATGGGCTCGGTGTCGGGCGGCTGCATCGAGGGCGCCGTGGTCAAGGAAGCCGTCGACGCCATCCGCGACGGCAAGCCGCGGCTGCTCGATTTCGGCGTCACCGACGAACAGGCCTGGGATGTCGGCCTGGCCTGCGGCGGCAAGGTGCAGGTGTTCGTCGAGCGGGTCGGGTGAGCCGCCATGAAGCTCGAGACACTGAAGGCCGTACAGGCCGCCCGTGATGGTCGCCACGCGATCGTGCTGGCCAAGCGCATCGCCGACGGTGCCGAAGCCCTGGTCAGCGCCGATAGCGCGACGGGCGATCTGGCGACGCATGCCGACGTCGTGGCGCTGGCGCGCGAAGCGCTGACCAGCGGCCGCAGCGACACGGTCGACACCAGCGTCGGCAAGGTGTTCCTGCAGGCCTTCATCCCGCCGCCGCGGCTGATCGTGGTCGGCGCCGTGCACATCGCGCAGGCGCTGGTGCCGATGGCGGCGATGACGGGCCTTGATGTGATCGTGATCGACCCGCGCCGCGCGTTCGCCGCCGATTATCGCTTCCCCAACGTCACCGTCCTGCAGGACTGGCCGGACGAGGCGATGGAGAAGCTGAAGCCCGACGCTACCACGGCCGTCGTCACGCTCACCCACGACCCCAAGCTCGACGACCCGGCGCTCGATGTGGCGTTGCGGTCCGATGCCTTCTATGTCGGCTCGCTGGGCAGCCGGCGCACGCACGACAAGCGCAAGGCGCGGTTGCTGGAAGCCGGCATCACCGAAGCGCAGTTCGCGCGCATCCACGGTCCGGTCGGGCTCAATATCGGCGCCAAGTCGCCGGCCGAGATCGCGATCTCGATCCTGGCCGAAATCATCCAGGCCCGCGCCGCGCTTAACGAACCGGCCGAGCGCAAGGTCAAGGCGGCGTGATGGCCAGCGGCACCTGGTTTGTTGCCCATGCTTCGAGACGGCCGCTGCGCGGCCTCCTCAGCATGAGGTTTCGTCCTCACCCTGAGGAGCGCGCGCAGCGCGCGTCTCGAAGGGTGGGTAACACGCGAGGTTCGCGGTGAAATTCGGTGACGTTGCCATCGATGCCGCCGAGGGCGCTATCCTGGCGCATGCCCATCGCGATGGCGGGGTGAGCTTCGCCAAGGGTCGGCGCCTGTCGGCCGACGACGTGGCCAAGCTGAAGGCCGCCGGCGTCGCGCATGTCGTCGCCGCGACGCTCGACGCCGACGACGTACACGAGGATGAGGCGGCACGGGCGATCGCGTTGGCCGCCGCCGGTGTCGGGTTGACGCCGACGGCACCCTTCACCGGCCGGGCCAACCTGTTCGCCGCCGCCGCCGGCGTGGTGAGCGTGGATGTCGCGCGCATCGATGCACTGAACGCGCTCGACGAGGCGATCACCATCGCGACCTTGCCGGCGTTCGCCGCCGTCACGCCCAAGCAGATGGTGGCGACGATCAAGATCATCCCGTTCGCGGCGCCCCGGGCGGCGCTGCAGCGGGCGCTTGATCTGATCGGCGGCACGCCATTGGTATCGGTCGCCGTTTTCCAGCCGCTGAAGGCCGGGCTGGTGCAGACCAGCCTGCCCGGGACGCGCAGCAAGGTGCTCGACAAGGCGGTCGAGACGACGCGCGCGCGCATGGTCGGCATCGGCGGCACTCTGCTGGGTGAGCGCCGCGTGGCGCATGACGAGGCGGCGATCGCGCGTGCCCTGGACGAACTCAAGGCCGAGGGCTGCGATCTCTTCCTGGTGGCGGGTGCCTCGGCCATTGTCGATCGTCGCGATACGGTGCCCGCCGGCATCGAAGCGGCGGGTGGCCGCATCACCCATTTCGGCATGCCGGTCGATCCCGGCAACCTGCTGCTGATGGGCGAACTCGACGGCAAGCCGGCGATCGGCCTGCCGGGTTGCGCCAAGTCGCCCAAGTTCAACGGCTTCGACAATGTGCTGCAGCGCCTGGCGGCGCGGCTGCCGGTAGGACGAGGCGAGGTGATGGGCATGGGCGTCGGCGGCCTGCTGGCCGAGACGCCCAGCCGCGGCGTGCCGCGTGCCGGCGCGGGGGCCGCCGAGGACAGTGCCGCCGAGATGCCGCCCAGTGCACCGCGCATTGCTGCCCTGGTGCTGGCCGCCGGCCGGTCGAGCCGCATGGGTGGACCCAACAAGCTCTTGGCCGAGATCGACGGCATGCCGATGGTGGCGCGTGTCGTGCAGTCGGCGCTGGCCTCGCAGGCCGTATCGGTGACGGTGGTGCTGGGCCATATGGCGAGCGAGGTCCGCGCGGCCGTGGCGTCGCTGGGCGCGGCGGCTGCCCAGGTGCGCTTTGTCGAGAACCCGGACTTCGCCGATGGGCTGAGCGCCTCGCTGCGCGTCGGCATCGGTGCGCTGCCGGCCGACGTCGATGGCGCGCTGGTGTGCCTGGGTGACATGCCGGCGGTGGCGCCGGCGCAGCTCGACAAGCTGATCGCGGCGTTCAACCCGGTCGAAGGCCGCTCGATCTGTGTGCCCACGGTGCGCGGCAAGCGCGGCAATCCGGTGCTGTGGGACCGCCGCTTCTTCGCCGAGATGACGACGGTGTCGGGCGACACCGGCGCGCGTCATCTCATCGGCGAGCACACCGATCTGGTGTGCGAGGTGGACATGGGCAGCGAGAGCGTCCTGATCGATCTCGACACGCCCGAAGCGCTCGCCGCCTTCCGCGCCCGCGCCACCGAGGCGGCATGAGCGGTTCATGTTTCGGACCGCGCGCGTCCACGCGCGCATCTCCGGCAAAAGCGTTGCTTTCGCCTGTTGCGCGTCAGCGCCGACCTATGAAATCGCCCTTCGCTGTCGCTTCGGGCGAGTGCGCGCGTGGACGCGCGCGGTCCGAAATTCCTGCGGAGGCGTCATGAGTTTTGATGTCGCGAGCTTGCGCCGGCAGTTCCCGATCCTGGCGCGGCCGGTCAACGGCAAGGCACTGCACTACCTCGACAACGGCGCCTCGGCGCAGACGCCGCTGGCCGTGCTCGACGCCGTGCGCACCTACGAGACCACGGCGCGCGCCAACGTGCTGCGCGGCGTGCACGCGCTGGCCGAAGCGGCAACCGAGTCCTACGAGACCGCGCGTGCCGATGTCGCGCGCTTCCTGGGCGTTGCCGCCGACGAGGTGATCTTCACCGGCGGCTGCACCGCGGCGATCAACCTGGTGGCGCAGAGCTATGGCAGCCTGCTGAAGCCGGGCGACGAGATCGTGCTGTCGGTGCTGGAGCACCATTCCAACATCGTGCCGTGGTACCAGCTGGCGCAGCGTGCCGGCCTGAAGCTGCGGCCGCTGCCGGTTACCGACGACGGCCGCATCGACGTGTCGGCGCTGTCGTCCATCGTCAACGCGCGCACGCGGCTGATCTCGGTGGCGCATGTTTCCAACGTCACCGGTGCCGTGGCCGATGTCGCCGCGATCGTCTCGGCCGCCCGTGCGGTCGGGGCCAAGGTGATGCTGGATGGCGCCCAGCGGGCACCGCACGGGCCGATCGATCTGCCGGCGCTGGGCGTCGATTTCTACGCTTTCGCCGGCCACAAGGCCTACGCCCCGAACGGGATCGGCGCGTTGTGGGGCCGCCCGGAGCTGCTGGCGGCGATGCCGCCGTTCATGGGCGGCGGCTCGATGATCGGCAGCGTCAGCTTCGAGGCGATCACCTGGGCACCGCCGCCGCGGCGCTTCGAGGCCGGCACGCCGCCGATCGGCCCCGCCATCGGCCTCGGCGCTGCCTGTCGCTGGATGATGGAGCTCGACTGGACCGCCGTAGGCAGTCACGAGATGGGCCTGACGCAGCGCTTGATGGACGGCCTTGCCGCCGTGAAGAGCGCCCGGCTGGTTGGCCCTGCCGGGCTGCAGGGGCGCTTGCCGGTGGTGTCGTTCGTGCTCGACAACGTCCATCCGCACGATACGGCGCAGATCCTCGACTCCTACGGTGTCGCCGTGCGTGCCGGCCATCATTGCGCGCAGCCGCTGATGGACCGTTTCGACATCGCCGGCACGACGCGGGCCTGTATCGCGCCCTACAACGACAACACCGATGTCGACGCGCTGCTTGACGGCGTGCGCGAGGCGGTGCGGAGATTCGCATGAGCGACGCGCTCTATCACGACCGCATCGTGGCACTGGCCAAGAGCCGGGCCGGCGCCGGCAAGCTCGAGGCGCCGACGGCATCGGCCCGGCGCGACAACCCGCTGTGCGGCGATCGCGTCACCATCGATGTGCGCCTGGATGATCAAGGCCGCATCGCCGAGATCGCGCACCAGGTGCGCGGCTGCGCGCTCTGCCAGGCATCCGCCGTGGCGCTGACGTCGCGCGCGCAAGGCCGTGCCAAGAACGACATGACGGCACTGCGCGCCGAGATCGACGCCGTCCTGGGCGGCACCGCCGGCGGCGAAGGCGACTTCGCTGCCTTCGCTCCGGTGCGGCCTTACCGCAGCCGCCACGACTGCGTCATCCTGCCGTTCGAGGCGCTCAAGGATGCGCTGAGTAGCGCCTCGTCGTCCTGAGCGAAAGCGAAGGACCTTGCGGTGGATGGTGCAAAAGCATCGCGATGCTGGCGCTCATCAGCGCTGACAGTGTGGATACCGGCACCGCAAGGTCCTTCGCTGCGCTCAGGACGACGGTGATCGCCCTGCCACAACTCAACCACTTCTAAGATCACAAGCGTTCGGTATCGATCCAGTCGGCCAGAAGGGCGGCGAGTTCGCGTGGCCGTTCCAGCGGCGCCATGTGGCCGCAATCCTCGATCACCGCGAAGCGGGCATGCGGCAGGTGCTGCGCCATGCGTTCGGTCTCCTCGAAGCGCCGCATGCGGTCCTGTCGGCACGCCACCACCAGCGCCGGACATGTGATGCGCTCGAGATCGGCATAGCCGTCGTGCCGCACCAGCGCCAGTTGGCGGGCCAGCACCTCGTTGCCCAGTCGCCTCGACATGGCGCGCAGGCGCTCCAGCAACACCGGGTCGCGTTCGCGATCGGGATGCAACGCACGCGACAGTGACGGTGCGTTGTCAGAGCGTGACCGCCGCACGGTGAACTTCGCCTGCTTATCCGTGTTTTCGTTCGCCGAGTAACCGCGCGCCGACGAGGCGACGAAGGCGACACCGGACACGCGTTCGGGCGCCATCAACGCCAGCGCCCGGGCGACGAAGCCGCCCATCGAGAAACCCACCAGCACGAAGCGTTCGGGTGCGTCGCGCAGCACCCGCCGCGCCATGCCGTCCAGGCTGTCGTCGTCATAGACGTTGCCGTGGTGCAGGCGTCCCAGGGTTTGCAGGTCGTCGGCCATATCGGCCCACAGGTCGGCGTCGCACATGAAGCCAGGCAATAGAACAAGGTCGCGCATTCGGTCCGTATAGCAGGCGCGCATCGGTTGTGGCGCCCGGCGGTACGCAGGGCATGAATGCGCCGGACGTGCTTGCGCGGGCGACCTGAGCCAGGAACTGCCGGCCATTGCCAAATGGCAATATCGTCGCCGGGCCGTTGCTGCAAAATCCTGCGTCTTTCCTGCTTTCCGTCCTGCAATCTGCACGTGCGCTTGCCGGGCGCCGTGAAATGGTCATGATCGGGCGTGAGTATCCGCTCGGTTTATGGGTCCGGGAGACTGTTCATGTCACAACCAAAGAAATCCTCCCGCCGCCGGCTGGCCGCCGTGGCGGGTCTGACCGCCGCGCTGCTGGCGTCGACGTCGGCGCTGGCGCAGGAACTGGCGCTGAAGCGGGTGATGCTGTCGTCGGGTGGCGTGGGTTATTTCGAGTACGAAGCGTCGGTCGAGAATGACGCCACCTTGAAGCTGACCGTCAACCTGGACCAGGTGGACGACGTGCTGAAGAGCCTGGTGGTGT
>NZ_VOHA01000017.1 GCF_007859315.1 Reyranella sp. CPCC 100927 | reverse complement strand
CCCCTACCTCTTTGAATCTCAACTCGTTCCCGCTGTCCAATGCTAAGTTAGCGCCTATGGGCGTCCCGCCCGCGCTCCCAGGAGTTTCGATTTTGGCCCCACCACCGCGGCCAACGGGTTTCGGCAATTTCCGCAACCCCTTCTGTCGTCGGCGAGGAGAGCGACGCCGGCGTTTTTCTGTCGCTTTCTGTCGCTTTCTGTCGCTTTTCTGTCAGGTCAGGAAGACCTGCTTACACCTTGGAATCGCGGTGACCATGATTTTCTGTCGCTTCTGTCGCCGCCGCCGCGGTCAACCGATTTCCGCAATTTCCGCTACCCCCGACGGAAACGGCCTGAGGCGGTTCGATCATGCGCTGGGGGCGCGCCACTCTGTGGCGCGTCATGTGTCGATCCAGACGAAGACGCGCGACGGAGTCGCGCGCTCCCAGCGTGTGGCCGCTCGATTGTGCGCCGTGTCGGCCCTTGTGCCGTCGGCGTCCACGGATGGGTTTCCGCAATTTCCGCAGCTCGTTTCGCGCGCGGCGCAAGGCCTGGGAGCGCGGGGATCCCGCCCGTGCTCCCAGGGATTTTCTGGCCGTTCTGCCAGCCGAATCAGGCCAGCGCGCTCACCGGCGAGGCGATGCGGTTCGCGGCACTCGTCACCGCCTTGAGCGAGGCGGCGACGATGTTGGAGTCCATGCCGACGCCCCACAGCACGCGCCCGTCGGTGGTCTCGGCCTCGATGTAGCTCACGGCGGTGGCGTCGGAGCCGGCGCCGGCAGCGTGCTGGTGGTAGTCGCGCACCTTCAGCCGGATGCCGCAGTTCTTGCCGAGCGCGTCGACGTAGGCGGCGATCGGTCCGTTGCCGGTGCCGGCGATGGTCTTCTCGAAGCCGTTGAACTTGATGCTGGCGTCGAGATGGCGCTGCTCGGGATGGCCGGGGGTGGGCAGCGTGGTGTGCTCGATGAACTCGACCGGCGAGACCCGCTTAAGATACTCCTTCTGGAACGTGTCCCAGATCAGGGCCGGGCCGATCTCCTTGCCGGTCTCGTCGGTGATGCGCTGGATGACCTTGCTGAACTCGACCTGCAGCAGCCGCGGCATGTCGATGCCGTAGTCGTTCTTCAGGATGTAGGCGATGCCGCCTTTGCCCGACTGGCTGTTGATGCGGATGATCGCCTCGTAGCTGCGCCCCAGGTCCTTGGGATCGATCGGCAGGTAGGGGACGTCCCATTCCTTGCTGTTGGACGTCTCCAGCGCCTTGAAGCCCTTGTTGATGGCGTCCTGGTGCGAGCCGGAGAAGGCGGTGAACACCAGGTCGCCGCCGTAGGGATGGCGCGGATGCACCGGCAGCTGGTTGCAGTACTCGACCATCTGGCGCACGCCGTTGATGTCGCTGAAGTCGATCTCGGGGTCGATGCCCTGGGTGTACATGTTGAGCGCCAGGGTCACGATGTCGACGTTGCCGGTGCGCTCGCCGTTGCCGAACAGGCAGCCCTCGATGCGGTCGGCGCCGGCCATGTAGCCCAGCTCGGCCGCCGCCACGCCGGTGCCGCGGTCGTTGTGCGGATGCAGGCTCAGCAGGAAGGAGTCGCGGTACTTGAAGTTGCGATGGCACCACTCGATCTGGTCGGCGTAGATGTTGGCGGTCGCCATCTCGACCGTCGCCGGCAGGTTGATGATCATCTTCTTCTGCGGCGTCGGCTGGTAGACGTCGGCGACGGCGGCGCAGATGTCGCGCGCGAACTCCAGCTCGGTGCCGGTGAAGCTCTCGGGCGAATACTCGTAGACGATCTCGGTGCCGGCGGCCGTGTATTCGTCGCCCAGCTTCTTCACCAGCTTGGCGCCGGAGACGGCGATGTCGATGATGCCGTTCATGTCCAGGCCGAACACGACGCGGCGCTGCGTGGTGGAGGTGCTGTTGTAGAGATGCACGATGGCGCGGTGGGCGCCCTTCAGCGACTCGAAGGTACGCTCGATCAGTTCGGGCCGGCTCTGGGTCAGCACCTGGATGGTGACGTCAGCGGGCACCATCTTGTCGTCGATCAGCTGGCGCACGAAGTCGAAGTCGGTCTGCGAGGCGGCGGGGAAGCCGACCTCGATCTCCTTGAAGCCCATCTCGACCAGCATCTTGAACATGCGGGTCTTGCGGTCGGCGTCCATCGGCTCGATCAGCGCCTGGTTGCCGTCGCGCAAGTCGACCGAGCACCAGATCGGCGGCTTGGTGATCACCTTGCTGGGCCACTGTCGGTCGGTGAGGGGCACCTGGCGGAAGGGGACGTACTTGTCGCGCGCGCCGGGCATCATGGGTTTCTGGGACATGATCAGGATCTCTCGTGTCGCGGATGAAAGGGAAGATCGGCGGACGCGCCGAGGCTCACGGGCGAGCGAGGCTCAGGCCCGCAAGCCGCCGCTAAGTCGCAGCGAATGGAAATGCGAATGAATGAACATGGCGCTGGCACGGAGCAGGAGAGACGAACGCTTCGACGGGAGGCACGCATGGGCGCGCCGCCGACCTTAGAGGAGGTCGGCGCCGATAAGTCGAAGTCGCAGTCGCCACGTCATGGGTGCATCAATAAGACATGGACCGCCGGAGTCAAGTGCTCGTACCTTCCCCCGCGTCGCGGGGGAAGGTGGCGCGCAGCGCCGGATGGGGGTGCCTCGCGGCCAGACGGCGTGTGTGGCCGGTGCCCCCCATCCGCCTTTCGGGCACCTTCCCCCGCAAGCGGGGGAAGGTACTGGAGTCGCGCGCTGATCCACTTCGGTTTATGCTCTGCAGCGTGCGGTCACGAGAACCGCCAGTCCAAGACAAGCCGCAGGGAGTTCGCCATGAAGACCATCCTTGTTCTGGCCTGGGACGCCGAGGACACGGCGTCGTTCGACACTGCCGCCGCGCTGGCGCAACGCTTCGGTGCCCATGTCGTCGGTCTGGGGCCGCCGTCCTATCGCGCCGTCAGCGTGGCGTGGACCGATGTCGGCATGGGCGCGCCGTTCGACACGCCGCTGGCCGACGACGAGGAAGAGCGCAAGCGCATGGCCGGGCTGCAGGCGGCGTTCCAGCGCGTGATGGCCGCCGCCAACATCCCCGCCGGCGACGGCAGCGGCACCGGCGTGTCGCAGACCTGGATGGAGTTGCAGAACGCGGTGCCGATGGCGATCGGCACCATCGGCCGCGTCGCCGACATGATGGTGGTGCCGCAGCCGGGACCGCTGCCGCGCATGCCCGAGAGCCTGTTCGAGGGCGCGCTGTTCGACTCCGGCCGGCCGGTGCTGGTGGTGCCGTCGGGCCGTCACGCCGCGGTGGGCAAGAAGGTGGTGGTGGCGTGGAACGGCTCGACCGAGACGGCGCGCGCCTTGTCGATGGCGATGCCGCTGATCAAGGCGGCCGAGGCGATCGAGGTGATCAGCATCGAGGGCGCCATGGTGCAGGGTCCCACCGGCGCCGAACTCGCCACCGCGATGCGCCGTCACGGCCTGCCGGTGACGGCACGGCACTGCGAGTCGGGCGGCAAGTCGACCGGCCAGGCGATGGTGGACCAGGCCACCAAGTTCGGCGCCGACCTGATCATCAAGGGCGCCTACACCCAGAGCCGCCTGCGCCAGATGATCTTCGGCGGCCTGACAAGGCACCTGATCCTGTCGTCACCGATCCCGGTGATGTTCGCGCATTGATGAAAGCCCCTCTCCGGCAATCGGGAGAGGGAGAGGACCACGCGAAGCGTGGGAGGGTGAGGGATCAAGGACGAGGCGCCTGGTCCTCAGCCCCTCACCCTCCGGTCGCTGCGCGCTCCCGTCGACCTCTCCCGCTCGCGGGAGAGGTGACGACTCAACGTGGAGAGGAGAACCGTTCATACCCCGAGCAACCTGCGACAAAGAGCCAGGAATTCGATGGCACTGGCTCGAACGCTGGCGGCGTCATCCTCTTCGGCCGGGACGTCGTCGTAGTCGGCGATCAACCGCCGGCTTTCTGCTCTGTTGAAGCGGCGCGCCAGCAGCTCAGCGTCTTTGCCGGCCGTACGTGCGATGCCGCTGAATTGGCCGACCATCGCCGCGTGAGTCTTCGGCGCCTTGCCGGTTCGCTCAAGGAGGACCGCCGCGGCGGCATGAAACATCGCGTAGTACGCGCCATGGATGACGGTTTCCGTCATCACCGTCTCGTCCAGGATTGTTGCTTGGTGGAGAAATCGCTCGGCCTTGGCGAGTCGCCGCGCCGCTTCAGGCCTCATGCAGCGATCCCGTCACGTTCTACGTTTTCGACGAACCACGACTCTTCACCGGCGCGTGCCAGATCGAGTGCGATTGGTTGAATATATTGACCATGTTCCATCAGCAGATCGAAACCGATGTCAGACAGGGTGTCTCGGTCGTTGGTCGTCGGCTTGCCACGAACGAACACAGCCACATCCCAATCCGAGTCGGGCCGCGCTTCATTGCGCGCACGCGAGCCATAGAGCACGACCCGCGCGACGCGGCCAGGCAGCGCCGCTTCGGCGCGGCGCTTGAACTCGCGGACGAGAGCGAGATCAGGCTCGGACATGACAATAGTCTATCACTAGAGCGTTGATGGATCACGAAAACAGTGACCGATACGCAAACAACGCGGGGGCGCCGCCGGTGTGCCAGAACACCACGTTGTCGTCCTTGCCGAACCGCCCCTGGCGCACGAGATCGATGAACCCCGCGAAGCCCTTGCCGGCATAGACCGGGTCGAGCACCAGCCCCTCCAGCCGCGCGCCCAGCTTCACCGCTTCGAGCATGCCGTCGGTCGGCAACCCGTAGCCCGTGCCGGCATAGCCCGGCACCACTGCGATGGATCGATCATGCAGGGACACATCAAGCATCGCCGCCGCCTCGTGCGCCACGCGCATGACGTCGCGTTCGACACGCTCGGGCTCGGCGTCGATGTCGAGGCCGAGCAGTTCGACGTGCGGCGCCAGCGCCGCGAGCCCGACCGCGAGTCCGGCCTGCGTGCCGGCACTGCCCGAGGCGTGCACGACATGGGTGAAGCGCGTACCCAGCGCGCGCGCCTGGTCAAGCAGCTCGATCGCCGCCAGCACGAAGCCCATGGCGCCCAGCGCACTGGAGGCACCGTAGGGCACCATGTAGGGCTTGCGCCCGCGCGCCTTCAGCCCGTCGATCAGGCTTGCGATCACCGCGTTGCGGTCGGCCTTCCAGTCCAGCATCACGCAGTGGGCGCCGAACAGGCGGTCGAGCAGGATGTTGCCGGTATCGTTGTAGTCGGGATCGACCTTGGGCACGCGCCCGGTCATCACCGCGAGATGGCACTCCAGCCCCAGCTTGGCGGCGGCCGCCGCGGTCTGGCGGATGTGGTTGGACTGCACCACGCCGCCCGACACGACGGCATCGGCGCCCTGCGCCAGCGCCTCGGCCATCACGAACTCGAGCTTGCGCACCTTGTTGCCGCCCAGCCCCAGCCCGGTGCAGTCGTCGCGCTTGATCCACAGCCGCGGCGCCGCCCCCAGATGCGCCCGCAACCGATCGAGCGGCTCGACCGCCGTCGGCAGATGCGCGAGCCGCACGCGCGGGAAGGCAGAGAGCTTGTCGAGGAGGGTGTTCATCGCTCCGCAATACCTTCCCCCGCTTCGCGGGGGAAGGTGGCGCGTAGCGCCGGATGGGGGTGCATAGCGGTCAGGCGGCGTGTGTGTCGGGCACCCCCCATCCGCCCTTCGGGCACCTTCCCCCGCAAGCGGGGGAAGGTAAAATCACCGCGTCTTCCAGATCTTCTTCCCACTGCCCGGCAGGCCGAGCTCGGGCCACAGCGCGTCGATCTTCTTCACCACGGCGTCGTCCATCGCGATCTGCGTGCCCCACTCGCGGTGGCTCTCGCCCGGCCACTTGTTGGTCGCATCGAGTCCGATCTTCGAGCCCAGGCCCGACACCGGGCTCGCGAAGTCGAGGTAGTCGATCGGCGTGTTCTCGACCACGGTGATGTCGCGCGCCGGGTCCATGCGGGTGGAGAGCGCCCACATCACGTCCTTCCAGTCGCGCGCATCGATGTCGTCGTCCACCACGATCACCCACTTGGTGTACATGAACTGCCGCAGGTACGACCACACGCCCATCATCACGCGCTTGGCGTGGCCGGCGTAGGCCTTCTTCATCGACACCACGGCGATGCGGTAGGAGCAGCCCTCGGGCGGCAGCCAGAAGTCGACGATCTCGGGGAACTGCTGCTGCAGCAGCGGGATGAACACCTCGTTCAGCGCTTCGCCCAGCACCGACGGCTCGTCCGGCGGCCGGCCGGTGAAGGTCGAGAGGTAGATCGGCTGGCGCCGCATGGTGATGGCGCTGATGGTGAAGACGGGGAATTTCTCGACGCTGTTGTAGTAGCCGGTGTGGTCGCCGTACGGGCCTTCATCGCCATAGTCGTCGAGCGAGACATGGCCCTCGAGCACGATCTCGGCCTCGGCCGGCACCTTCAGCGGCACGGTCTTGCAGTCGACCAGGTCGACCTTGCGGCCACGCAGCAGGCCGGCGAACTGGTACTCCGACAAGGTGTCGGGCACCGGCGTCACCGCCGCCAGGATGGTGCCGGGATCGGCGCCGATCACGGCAGCGGCCGGCAGCGGCTCGCGCTTGCCCGAGGCCTGCCAGCGCCGGTGGTGCTGGGCACCGCCGCGATGCTTCAGCCAGCGCATCAGGGTGGTGTTCCGCCCCGTCACCTGCATGCGGTAGATGCCGAGGTTGTAGCTGTCCTGGCGGTCGCTCTTGGGGGCGGGCCCCTGGGTGACGATCAACGGCCAGGTGATCAGCGGCGCCGGCTCGCCCGGCCAGCAGGTCTGGATCGGCAGGCGGCCGAGGTCGATGTCGTTGCCGGTCAGCACGATCTCCTGGCACGGCGCGCTGCCACCCAGCAGGCTACCCACCGTGCGCGGCTTCATCGCCATCACCGTGCGCAGCAGCGGCAGCATGTCGAGCGCCTCGCGCCAGCCGCCCGGCGGCTCGGGCTGGCGCAGGAAGGCCAGGGTCTCGCCGACCTGGCGCAGCTCGGCCGGCGTGCGGTCCATGCCCCAGGCCACCCGCTCGACGGTGCCGAACAGGTTCACCAGCACCGGCATGTCGTAGCGGCCGCCGCCGTCCGGCCGGGTGACGTTCTCGAACAGCACGGCGGGGCCCTGCGTGGCCAGCAGCCGGGTCTGGATCTCGGTCATCTCCAGCACCGGCGAGACCGGCGTCTTCACGCGCGCCAGCCGGCCCTCGCGTTCCAGCCGGTCCATGAAGTCGCGCAGCGAGGCGTAGGGCATGTTCTGTCGTCGTGTCTTTACCTTCCCCCGCTGGCGGGGGAAGGTGCCCGAAGGGCGGATGGGGGGCCTATCAACCGGCGTTGCCTCGGTGGCGACATCCCCCATCCGACGCTACGCGCCACCTTCCCCCGCAGGCGGGGGAAGGTAAAGGTCGCAGCGCCGCTATCAGCCGCGGAAATTGATGTGCTTCTTGAAATCGCTCAGCGAGCGCTGCCACCAGTTCAGCCAGTTCTTGAAGTTGGCCTCGAGGTCGGTGCCGCGCGGATTGACGCTCATCTTCAGGCGCACGCGGCCATTGCCGTCGGTCGAGGTCATGGTCCAGCGCTGCTTCTCGTTCCACTCATTGAGCTTTTCCAGCGTGACCGGCGGGTTGAGATCGCGGAAGCCGGCCCAGAACTGGTAGCTCAGGCACTTGCCCTTCTGGGCCCGGTTGCAGTCGTAGAAGAAGACCACGAAGGTGAGGCCTTCCAACGCGCTCACGATCTCGGGCTCGCCCTGCTGGTCGGTCTTGAGTTCGGCGCGATAGCCCCATTTTTGCAGGAGCCTGGACATATCCTGCGGGACGACGCCGCTGTCATCGACCAGGCCGAGGATCTGCGCCGAGGCCGGCGCCGGCAGCAGGGCACTGCCCACAGCCGCCGCGCCGGCGATCACCAGCGCGCTCAGGTGTCGGCGCATACGGTTGAAGCGGATCATCGTGGTCTCCTCTGGCATGGTTGCGCGGCACCCGTCCTGCTACGATCGACTGACGGTGATTTTCGCAGCGGGGTCGAATCCTGTCCACACCGGCATTGTATCGCAGGTCGGTTGACGTGGCCGCAACGCTCACTATGGTCCGGCCATATTTTGGGGGAGAGTACCGGTGCCGCTGCTGGGCGTAATCCTGCTCGCCATCGACATCATCGCCATCATCCATATCCTTCGGAACGGCTATCCGCGGTGGTGGACGTTCGTCGTGATATTCGCGCCCGGCGTCGGCGCCCTGGCGTTTTTCCTGTTCGAGGTGCTGCCCGGGCTGGGCGGCACGCCGGCGGGCCGCAAGGCGGTAGCCAACGTGCGCCGTACCCTCGACCCGGACAAGGAGCTGCGCGAGCGGGCCAAGGCCTTCGACCGCGCCGGGACGCCCAAGAACGCCATCGACCTGGCCGAGGAGCTGGTGCGGCGCGGCCTCTACGACGAGGCGGTCGGACTCTACAGCCGGGTGATGACCGGGCTTTACGCGAACGACCCGGCGCTGCTGATCGGCCGGGCGCGTGCCGAGTTCGGCAAGGGCGATTACGCCGCCGCGCGCCAGTCACTGGACAGTGTGCAGGAGCATCATCCGGGTTACGTCTCGCGCGAAGGCCATCTGCTCTACGCTCGTACGGTCGAGGCGATGGGCGATACGCAGCAGGCGGTCGAGGAGTACGAGTCGCTGATTCCCACCTATCCCGGTCCCGAGGCCAAGGTGCGCTTCGCGCTGATGCTGCAGACGCTGGGCCAGATGACGCGGGCGCAGGAACTGTTCGCCGACGTCGTGGGTGCCCACGAGGAGCGGCGGGCACACATGTTGCCCGAGGACCGGGAATGGTTCGAGGAAGCACGCCGCCAGATACGGACGTAGGCGGCGACAACGGAGGCACGGCCATGAAGCGCTATTGGGTCGTCGGCGGCGAATACAGCGACACGACCTTCACCCGGTTCGCGCCCGGCAAGGACGAGGTGCGGGTGGGACCGTTCGGCTCCTACGAGGAGGCACAGAAGGCATGGTCCGGCCGCGCCTGGGCGACGGTCGACGACGCCCACAGCCGCTACTCGATCCTGACCGAGGAGGTCGGCGCCGCGGCGCCGACGCGCTACTGGGTGGTGGGCGGCGAGTACGCCGACTCGACGTTCACGGTGCCGGCGGCCGGCAAGACCCTGGAGCGCCTGGGCCCGTTCGCGACGGCGGAGGAGGCGCAGAAGGCGTGGTCCGGCCGCGCCTGGGCCACCGTCGACGATGCGATGTGTCGCTACCGCATCGAGATCGAACAGACAGCCGGGAACGGATGAGCGGGCGAGACGCCCGCGCTCCCAGGAGCGACCGCTTCCCCCGCGAGTTTGCGGACATCCTCTCGCGCCAGGGCCGGCGGGTTCTGGCGGGCACGCACCCGCTGGCCGGCGTACTGGCCGAGCCGCGCACCCGGTTCGCCGCCGCCGATGACCTCATCGATGCGCGGGCAGCGGCGCGGCTGCGGGCGCTGCTGGACCGGCACCTGACGGACGCGCTCGAGCGCATCGACCGGCCGATCCCGCCGGAGACGATCTGGGACATGACCGAGGACTACGCCGAGCGGCTGCCCAAGGCGACGCGGGTATCGACGGTGTATTTCGATTCGGCCCGCGAGGCCGGCGCCCGGTTCGCGCGGCGCATCGGGCTCGACACGATGCTGCGCTCGCAGAGCTTCCGTGCCTTCGCCGCTGCGCTCGCCGGCCGCGATCTCGCCGACGGCTGGGGCCGGCAGGTGCTGTGCTACGGCCCCGGCGACTATGCCGGACCGCACAACGATCACCACCCGAAGAACCGGCGGGCACGCGCCGGCTATATCGACGTCCACCTGTCGCTCGCGGCGCCAGCGGTGGCGCACCAGTGGCTGGTCTATGCCAGGGCGGGGCATTTCACCGAGACGGTATCGGTGGCCGCGCCGGCCACGGTCAGCGCCTACCGCCTGCCGTTCTGGCACTACGTGACGCCGCTGGTGGCCAAGCCCGGCCGCGTCAGCGCCGCCCGCCGCTGGGTCCTGCTCGGCACGTTCCTCTATGCGGCGTGATCAGCCCGTGCCGATCATGTCGTCGAGCGCCGCGCGGTCGAATTCGTGGCGGAAATTGAAAGCGACGCCCTTATCCGTGGTCAGGCCCTGCAGGTCGACCACGGCGCGGCCCGAGCGTTCGATGTCGGCCATGGCCTGCTCGGTGGCGTTGGCCAGCCGCACAACGGAGGCCGGGGCCAGGAACTGGTCGCTGGCTTCGGCGTCTATCCACAAGCCCAGTTCGACCGTGCGTTCGTCGCGGCCGCGCCAGGCCAGCAGTTCGTTGGCCTGCAAGGGACCATGCTGGACCATGCCCAGCTCGGCCTCCTCGCGGGTCATCTCGCGCCGGTAGTGCTTGGGCCCGCTGGCATCGGCCACGAGGTAGGGCAGCTCGACCACAGCGTGGCCGCTGCTCAGCAGATCGGCCGACGCCTTCTCGGCGGCGTCCGCCAAGCGGGTCATGGCCGCGCGGTCGACCGACAGATCGACGCTCAGCGTGCGCGCGGCGTCCTCCATCAGCCAGTCGGCCAGGCCACACAGGGCGTCAGGCTGCCCGCGAAACTCGAGGATTTCCCCTGCGGACGTCGTCTCATTGGCGGTATCGGCCGCCACGGTCGCCACCGGTTTCTCGTCGGCCGCCGTCACCGGCGCCGACATGTCGATGACCCGCTCCTTGCGCCGGCCGAGCATCAGCAGCAGGACGACCAGCAGCACAGCGCCGCCCGCGGCGACGGCGATCCAGATCGGTTCCATGTCGGTCGCTTCCCCCTTGCGACAGTAGCCTTATTGCGGCCGGTGCAGCGGCACCACGCTGATGGAGTTGCGCGGACTGCCCTCGATCACGCGGTCAGTATACGTGAGATAGACCAGGACGTTGCGCTTGGTGTCGTAGAACCGCACCACCTGGGTCTTCTTCCAGATCAGCGAGGCGCCGCGGGCGAAGACCTCCTCGCCGCTCTTGATGCGCTTGGCCTTCTCGACGTCGATCGGGCCGACCTGCCGGCAGGCGATCGACGCCTCGCCGGGATCCTCGGCCAGGCCCAGGGCGCCCTTCACGCCGCCGGTCTCGGCGCGCGAGAGGTAGCAGGCGACGCCCGGAACGGCGGGGTCGTCGAACACCTCGACCTTGATGCGGTCGTTGGGCCCCAGCCACTTGAAGCGGTAGCTGGCGGAGCCGAGATCCTCGGCATGGGCGGCGGCGGCGAGGAAGGGCAGGGCGACAGCGGCGGCGAGGAAACGGCGCATATCAGGGGCCTCCGGAGGCGTTGAGACGGGCGTGATGTTGAGATCGTTTGTGGCCGACGCGGGGCAGGTTAGCCTGCTTTAGCGCCCCCGCGGCAGTCGCGTGGCCAGGAAGATGCCGGGCAGCACCAGCAGGGCACCGACGATGTGGTAGTGCATCGGCGTCTCGCCCAGCAGCGGCCAGGCCATCAGGCCGGTGTAGAGCGGCCCAAGATACATGCCGATCGCGGCGCGGCCGGCGCCCAGCACCCCCAGCGCGAAGGAATAGGCGCCATAGGCGCCGACGCCGGGCACCACCGCCAGCACCAGGATCGTCAGCAGCGAGCGGCCGTCGAGGCCGGGCGCACCCTGCAGCGCCGCTTCGAGAGCCGTCGTCGGGATCAGCACCACGACGCCGCCGGCGATGATGGCGGCCAGGCGCGTGGTCGGATCCAGCGTGCTGGGCCGATACTTCAGCAGCACGGAATAGAGGCCCCAGGCGGCCGAGGCGACGGCGATCCACACGTCGCCGACCGCGAAACGCACGGACAGCAACCGCGCCGGGTCACCCTTGATGATGACCCACAGCACGCCCAGCAGGCAGAGCGCGATGCCGGCCAGTTGGCGAGGCCACAGGCGCTCGCCGTAGACCAGCGCCGCGACGCCGACCACGACCACCGGCGAGGCGGCATAGATCAGGCCGATGTTGGTGGCCGACGTGGTACGGCCGCCGATATAGACGAAGGCGCCGCAGACCCACATGCCGAGCGCACCCAGCACCAGCAGGTCCACCCACTCGCGCCGCAGCGCCGTGCGGTGTTGCCACAGCCGGCTGCCGACAAAGGGCAGCAGGATCAGCAGCGCGCAGGCCCAGCGGCCCAGCGCCAGGGCATGGGGCGGCACGAAGTCGACGTAGCGGGCGGCGAGCTGGTTGACGGCGAACAGCGCCGGGCACGCCAGCAACGCCGTCCAGGCCACAGGGAGACGCAGAGAAGACGACACGGGTCAGGGATTAGAGCGGTTGGCGCCTGCCGTCGAGATCTTCCTCCCCACGCAGTGGGGAGGTGCCCCGAAGGGGCGGAGGGGAGACTACGTGGTCTAAGTAACAGAGACCGCGTCGTCTCCCCATCCGGCCTTCGGCCACCTTCCCCACTGACGTGGGGAAGGGAAAAGGTCAGACTGGCTTCAGGCCTTCCGCCGGCACCTCGCCGCCGGCTGCCTTGATGGCGCGCCGGTAAGCGGTTTCGCTCTTGAACGGGCCGTACTTGGGATAGTCGCGCTCACCGCGGCCGGGCCGCGCATCGCCGGTCGACGGGTCGACCAGCAGCAGGCCGCCATTGCGGTCGATGACCGGGATCGACCGCCGCCAGCGGCTGAAGATGCGCCGCATGGTGGCGGAGTAGTCGATGTAGGTCTCCCACTCCTCGTGGTCCTTGGCGAAGATCCCGTCCCAGGTGTCCAGGCATTCGTTGATGAACGCCGTCTCGACCAGCTGCATGTTGGACATCATCCAGCAGCGATCCTCGAAGATCCAATAGACGCTGAGCCCGATGATCTGCCGTCCCCGCGTGACGTAGGGGAAGAACGGAAAGGCGCGGCAGGCGATGGTGCGGTTATTGCGCTCGCAGAAGGCGGCGCCCTTGCACTCGATGGCGCACGACGAGGTCGTCAGTTCGTCGACGATCTTGCGCGTGGCCGCATCGTAGGGCTTGAACCGCTTCCACAGGTCGGTGCGGTTCTGCAGCAGCTTGAACTCGGCCTTGTGGACAACCGGCACGGCGTCCTGCGTCGAGCAGCAGACCGGCGAGCCGCCGTTGAGCGGCGAGCACTTCTTGCCGCAGTCGAATTGGCAGACGGACGCGTTGAAGCGCGCATAGAGGCGCTCGAAATCGTCCGGGGTCAGTGTCGACGCTGATTTGCTCATGCGCGCGGACTGTAGTGATCTCGATTGTTAAAAACCAGTTACGGATTTATGGCGTGAGCCGTGCTGTGCATGACATCTCAGGCCAGCACGCGCCACACCGTCGTCTCGCGCAGGCCGCGATTCTCCAGCTGCAGCGACGTCGGGATCTGATAGCGCGCCACTTCTTCGAGCCGCTCGGCCTTGAAGTAGTTGCGCCCGGGATCGCCCAACAGTACCAGCCGGCCGGCTGCGGCATGACCACGCAGCCACGTCATCGCCCGCGCCGTCATCTCGCGCTCGTAGCAGACGTCGCCGGCGATCACGATGCCGGCTTCGGGCGACGCAGCGGGGCCGGCCAGCCAGTCGCTGCCGTCGGTGGTGACGGTGACATCGTTGGCTTCGGCATTCAGGCG
This sequence comes from Reyranella sp. CPCC 100927, assembly GCF_007859315.1. Taxonomy (GTDB): domain Bacteria; phylum Pseudomonadota; class Alphaproteobacteria; order Reyranellales; family Reyranellaceae; genus Vineibacter. Next base: position 132,481 of record NZ_VOHA01000017.1, on the reverse strand, counting down.
GATCGCCGCCAGGGCCATCGGATCGATATCGTTGCCGACGCCCTGGCGGGCGCCGGCTTTCATCGCGGCCAGGGTCGCCACGCCGCCGCCGGCGGCGAAGTCGATGACCGTCTTGCCGGCCACGGCGGCCGGGTTGTCCAGCAGGTAGCGCGCCACGGCCTGGCCGCCGGGCCAGCAGAATGCCCAGTAGGGCGGATCGACGTTGTTCTTTTCCAGCCAGTCCTCGGTCGCCTGCCAGATCGGCAGGTACTCGGCGGCCAGCCATAGCGCCAGCTCCGGCACCAGCGCCGGCCGTTCCAGAGCCGTGTGGGTGCGGATGAAGGCTTCCGGATCGGGATGGGCCATGTCAGGCCAGCCGCGCGACCAGGATGCCGGCCAGCAGCAGCCAGCCGATGAACCGGTTGGCGCGGAACTTATGCAGGCAGTCGGCGGGATCGTGCGGCTTCAAGGTCACCACTTGCCATGCCAGATGGGCCACCACCGCCGCCAGGCCGAGATAGTAGGCCATGCCGATCCCGGTGAACCAGCCGGCCAGTGCAAAGCCGATGATGGTCAGCACAGCGAAGAAGGTCAGCCAGGTTCGTGGATGGGCCTGGAAGCGCCGCGCCGTCGATTTGACGCCGACGATGGCGTCGTCGCGCTGGTCTTGCATGGCATAGATGGTGTCGTACACCAGGGTCCACGCCACGCCGCCGAGATAGAGCGCCACCGCGCCCCAGGTGATGCGGTCCTGGGTGACAGCCCAGCCCAGCAGCGCGCCCCAGTTGAACGCCAATCCCAGGATGACCTGCGGCCAGGACGTCACGCGCTTCATCAGGGGATAGATGGCGACCAGCAGCAGGGAGGCGAGGCCGACGCCGATGGCGAAGGGGCTGAAGCTGAACAGGATGACGGCGCCGATCGCGGCCTGAACGACCGCCCAGATCAGGGCGCGGGTGACCGTGACCTCACCGGCCGGCAGCGGCCGGTTGCGCGTGCGCTCCACGCCCGCATCGACATCGCGGTCGAGAAAGTCGTTCCAGGTGCAGCCGGCGCCGCGCATGGTCACGGTGCCGATCGCGAACAGCAGCATGAGCCAGGCCAATGCACCGATCCCCTGCTCACGCGACAGCGGCGCGCTGAACGCCAGCGCCCACCAGCAGGGGAACAGCAACAGCCAGATGCCGATCGGCCGGTCCCAGCGCGCCAGCCGGCCGTAGGGGCGCATCCAGGCCGGCAGCACGCGCAAGGTCCAGTGCGCGAGGTTGATGTCGGTGTGCGCCGCGGCGGGCATCGCCTGTGTCATGGCGCCATCATGGCTGCCCTGTTGCGTGCGCTCAATGGAAGCCATGCCGCAGGCCGGGACCACTTTTTCCCGCAGGCGCGGTGGCGGCCGGCAGGCTATGCTCGCCGCGATCGTCATCCGCGATGAAGGGGAACGCACGATGCGTCGTCATATCGTTCTTGCTGCTGCCGTGTTCATGGCCGCCGGTGGTGCCGTCTTCGCCCAGCTGCCGCGAACCGCATCGCCGCCGGGTGCCGCGGTCTACTTCATCTCCCCCAAGGATGGCGAGGAGATCTCCGGCCCCGTCACCGTCCGCTTCGGCCTCAAGGGCATGGGTATCGCGCCGGCGGGTGTCGAGATGAAGAACACCGGCCACCATCACCTGCTGGTTGACACCAAGCTGCCACCGATGGGCGAAAACATTCCGACCGATGACCATCACCGTCATTTCGGCAATGGCCAGACCGAAACGACCCTCACCCTGCCGCCGGGCAAGCACACCCTGCAGCTGCTGCTGGCCGATCAAAATCACATCCCACATGACCCGCCGGTGATGTCGCCCCAGATCACGATCACGGTGAAGTAGCGGCATGACGCCGCGTCTGTTCATGGATGTTCTGCTGACGGCGGGTGCAGTCGTCGACCTCGACGCCGACCGCGCGCACTACCTGCGTGACGTATTGCGGCTGCAAGCCGACGCCGGGGTGATGCTGTTCAACGGCCGGGACGGCGAGTGGCGCAGCACGGTCCAGGCGGTCGCCAAGCGCAGCATGACCTTGCAGGTCGCGGCGCAGACCCGCCGGCCTGAAGCGGAGCCCGATCTGTGGCTGTGTTTCGCGCCGATCAAGCGCGCGCGGCTGGATTTCATTGCCGAGAAGGCGACGGAACTGGGCGTGTGTCGCCTCCAGCCGGTGATCACGCAACATACGATCGTCGAGCGGGTCAACGTCGATCGCCTGCGCGCCAATGCCGTCGAGGCGGCCGAGCAGACCGAGCGCCTGACGGTGCCGGAGATCGGCACGCCGGTGGCCCTCGCGGCGCTGGTCGCCGGCTGGCCGTCGGATCGCCACCTGCTGTTGGCCGACGAGACCGGCGGCGGCCGTCCCGTCGCCGATGTGCTGGCGGACCTGGATGATCAGGCGCGCGCCGCGCCGTGGGCCGTGCTGACCGGCCCCGAGGGCGGTTTCACCCGCACCGAACTGGATCTGGTCCGGCGGCTGGCGCACGTGCATGCCGTCGGGCTGGGGCCGCGCATCCTGCGTGCCGATACGGCGGCGCTGTCGGCGCTGTCGGTTTGGCAGGCGATTGTCGGCGACTGGCGCCGGGCCACGCCGCGTCGCTGGCCGGACTATGCGACGACCACGATGCAAGCGTAAGTTTTGCCTCTCGCATGAATCTGCTTGCATAGACGCGTAAGTAAAGTTCATCCGAGACGGAGCGGGCCGGTTGAGTCCGGCGCGGCGGCTTGCTAGCAACAGCATGATCAGGGGGGCGGCCTCGCCGCTCACAATCTTATGCGACCGCGTAGCGTCTCAAGTGTCGCGAAACGCGGCGGGGGGAATTTGCTGATGTCCGCGCCGCCCAGCGGAGCCGGCACGCCGATCACCGATCGGCGCCAGCTGGTGGAATACATGGAAGCCGGTAACAAACCGCGTGCCCAGTGGCGCGCCGGTACCGAACACGAGAAATTCGGGTTTCTTCAGGCAACGCTCCAGCCGATCCCCTATGAGGGGGCCGCCGGCGTGCGGGCGATACTCGAGGGCTTGGCCGCGCGCTTCGGCTGGCAGGAGGTGCGGGAGAACGGCAAGCCGATCGCGCTGACCCGCGAGGGCGCCAGCATCACGCTGGAGCCGGGTGGGCAGTTCGAGCTGAGCGGCGCGCCGCTCGCCACCGTGCACGAGAGTGCCGTCGAAACGGATCAGCACCTGTCGGAGGTGAAGGCGATCGCCGACCCGCTGGGCATCGGTTTCCTCGGCATGGGCCATACGCCGACGTGGCGGCGCGAGGACTTCGACTGGATGCCCAAGGGCCGCTACGCGATCATGCGCAGCTACATGCCCAAGAAGGGCACCATGGGCCTCGACATGATGCTGCGCACCTGCACGGTGCAGACCAATGTCGACTTCGCCGACGAAGCCGACATGGTGAAGAAGTTCCGGGTATCGCTGGCGCTGCAGCCGGTGGCGACGGCGTTGTACGCCAACTCGCCGTTCGTCGAAGGTGTCGATACCGGTTTTGTCAGCCGTCGCAGTCACATCTGGACCGACACCGACCCTGACCGCTGCGGCATGCTGCCGTTCGTGTTCGAGGACGGCTTCGGCTTCGAGCGCTACGTCGACTGGCTGCTCGACGTGCCGATGTATTTCGCCTACCGCAACGGCAAGTACATCGACCTCAGCGGTAAATCGTTCCGCGATTTCATGGCCGGCCGCCTGCACAACGATGTTGGTGACGTCGCCCGCCTCACCGACTGGTCCGACCACATCACGACGGCCTTTCCCGAGGTGCGGTTGAAGCGGTTCCTCGAGATGCGTGGCAGCGATTGCGGCCCCCGCGACCTGATCGTGGCGTTGCCGGCGCTGTGGATGGGCGTGCTGTACGACCAGACCGCGCTTGATGCGGCCTGGGACCTGGTCAAGGACTGGTCCATTGCCGAACACGATGCGCTGCGTGCGGCGGTGCCCCGGCTGGGCCTGAGGACACAGTTTCGCAAAACGACGGTACAGGCCCTGGCGCAACAGATGATCGGGATCGCCGATGCGGGGCTGCGCGCGCGCCGTCAACTCGATGGGCAGGGACGCGACGAAACGATGTATCTCGACCCGTTGCGCCGCATCGCCGACAGCGGCGTGACCTTGGCCGACGAGAAGCGCGAGCGTGTCGCTGCGGCGTTCAACGGCAAGGCGGATGCACTCTATAAGGCGTACGCATTCTAAGCGGGGTGATCAATGACCACCCGCTTCAATCCGCCGACAGGCTGGCCGCAAAACGGCCGCGCTTTCAATCATGGGGTCGTTCAGCCCGAGGGGCGGACCCTGCACATGACCGGTCAGGTCGCGTGGGATGGAAATGGCAAGCTCATCGGAGCCGGCGATTGTGAAGCGCAGATCCGACAGTGCTTTGACAACGTTGAAAGCATACTGAAGGCCGTGGGCGGCAGGCTCGATGACATCGTCTCGCTGACCATCTTCTTTTTGAACCCGGGTGACCTGCCGGTCATCCAGAAGGTGCGGGCGGAGAAGTTTTCCCCGGAAGTGGCGCCCGCCAGTATTCTGATACAGACACCGGGCTTGGTGATTCCCGAATTGTTGGTTGAACTCGTGCCGATCTCCGTGATTCCGTTTGACCGTTATCACGCGCCCGAGTGTTGAAAGGCACCTCATGAAAGCCCAGTGTTCGTCTGCTGCCGGGTCGTGTCGACCGCGGCGACGGACGACAAATGCCTTTTGGTTGGACAGGCCTGATGTCTCGTGTCGGCGCGGCCTTGATGGCGGCGGCGCTGCTGGGACGCCCCGCGCTCGCCCAGCCGACGGGCGACAGCGGCTTCGAAGGGGTTCGCTTCGGCGTCACGTCGGCTGAGCTGCTGCAACAGTTCGGTGCGCGGGCGACCATGCTCGATCGCCGGCTCGATTTCGGCGACGCCTATGTCGACGTGACCGTTCGGCGCTATGTGCTGGGCGGCTTTCCTTTCATCGTCTTCTTCCAGATGGACAAGGCGAGCGGACTGCTGAAGCGCATCCAGATCGAGCGGCCGCGCCACGGGGCGGTCGCGATGGTCCACCGCGCGGCCGTGACGGCGCTGACGGCGCAGTACGGCGCGCCGACCTACGCCTGCGTACAGGCAGCGCCACGATCCGGCCGTCAGGCGATCGATGAACGCATCTGGCAGCGCGACGGTGTTGTCGTGCGCCTGGTCTTTCGCGAGCAGGATCTGGGCGTGCTGGTGCCGCGCAGGCTCGGGGTCGACGACTGGCAGGTTTGGGAACCGTCGTTGGAAGGCATGCCGCAGCAACTCTTCGTGCGCATCGCGCCGGCCGCAGGCGAGCCGGTATCATGCGGTGCCCTGCCGTGAGCGAGGCGGTTCGCCGAACCGTGCGATCTCCTGCACGGCGACCTCCTGGCAGCGGTTGGTGAAATCCAGGATCAACGCCAGTTCGGCTTTCGAATAGCGTGCGTAGACGCCTTGCATGGCTTTCTGCAGCGCGCCGTAGAGTGGTGCGATGCGTGCCGTGGCCTCGGGCAGCGCCTCGACCAGCACTTTGCGCCGATCATCGGGATCGCGCCGCCGCCGTGCGAAACCGGCCTTTTCCAATCGATCGACAAGACCGGTGATGGCGCCCGTGGTGAGGCCGGTCGCTGCCGCCAGCCGGCCGGCCGTGACCGGACCTTCCAGATAGATGATGTCGAGACATTCGAGGTCGGTGCTGGCCAGCCCGACCTTGTTGGCGACCGCCTGACTGATCATCACGCCTTGGGCGCTCATGCGCCGCAGCGCCAGTTCCACCGCCGCAACCAAAGCCGCCTTGTCGGCTGCACTCCTTGACATCATTCATCGCTCCGCTTAGTTGATATATATCTTAGTTAATAAGATATCAATTGGACAAGGCTTCCCATGCCCGAAGATCTGGTGGCCATCCGGGCCCTGACGCAGTGCCTGGCCGAGGCCTGGAATCGCAATGACGCCGATGCCTACGCGGCCCTGTTTGCCGAGGACTGCGACTATGTCGCGTTCGACGGATCGCACCTGAAAGGGCGTGCTGCCAATGCCCGTTCGCATCGGGCGCTTTTCGAGACCGTGCTGAAGGGCTCGCGGGCCGTCTTTGAGGCCGACATCGCGGTGCGCTTTCTCACGCCGGATGTAGCGGTGATGCACGGCTACGGGTCGATTCTGCTGCCGTGGCAGCGCACCGTCGCACCGTCGCGGCGCTCGCTGCAGACCTACGTGGTGAAGCGCGATGCGGATCGCTGGGTCATTCATGCTTTTCACAATACACGGGTGCGACCCCTGAAGCTGCCGCGTGGTTGGATGCTGCGCCTGATCGTAGGCTTCATGCGGATCCGAGCCGCGCTGGCCGGCAACGCCCCGCCGGCACGGGTGATGCCATGAACCGCCCGCGTCGCGCCTTGATCGTCGGCTGCGGTATTGCCGCGCCCGTCCTGGCCGTCGCTTTGCGTCGAGTTGGGATCGCTGCGACCATTGCGGAGGCTGATCCTCAGCCACGCGACGACGCCGGCGTTTTCCTCGCCCTGGCACCCAACGGCCTCAATGTCCTGAAAACGCTGGGCATGCTGGAACCGGTTCATGGCGCGGGCTTCCCGCTCGCGGGCATGGCGTTCTTCAACGAGCGTGGCCGGCGCATTGGCAGCATCGACTTCGGCGATCAACAGCGCCTGTACGGCGTCGAGAGCGTCGTGATCCGTCGCGGCGATTTGCTCCGGGCCCTGCGGCAAAGCGCGGTACGCCAGGGCGTGACGATAGAGTTTGGACGCACCCTGATCGACCTCGACGATGCCGGCGCCCAGGTCACGGCGCACTTTGCCGACGGCAGTCAGGCGCAGGCCGATCTGCTGATCGGCTGCGACGGTATCCGCTCTCGAACCCGTCGGCTCGTCTTTCCGGAGGCGCCCGTGCCGGCCTACACCGGCCTGGTCGGCCGCGGTGGCTTCGTCCGTGCGACTGACATCCCGCCGACCGGCGGTTTCATGCATATGACGTACGGGCGGCAGACGTTCTTCGGCCACATCACCGCGCCGGACGGCACGATCTGGTGGTTCGACACCGTGGCCCAGGCGCAAGTGCCGGACCGGCGTCCCGCGCGCACGGTCGACAGCCGCGCCTTGCTCGATGCGCATCGCGGGGAACCGGCGCCGATCAGCACCATCCTGAGTGCCGTGTCCCAACCCGTCGATCACATTCCCATCTTCGATATGCCCTCGCTGCCAGCCTGGCATCGCGGACGCGTCTGTCTGCTCGGCGATGCCGCGCACGCGACATCGCCGCATGCCGGGCAGGGGGCTTCGATGGCGATGGAGGACTCGGTGGTCCTGGCGTCGTGCCTGGGCCGGGCCGACGATACGTCGGCCGGTTTTGCGTCCTATGAAGGGCGCCGACGGGAGCGTGTCGAGTATCTGGTTCGCGAGGCTCGGCGCAACGGCGCGCAGAAGTTCCCGGGTCCTGTGGGCAAGGCGGTACGCGACCTGTTGATGCCACTGTTTCTACGGCTGGGCGCTCGCGCATTGCGCGCGACTTACGGCTGGCGGATGGACTTCGAGGGCGATGCGTGGGCGGGTTAGCGATCGTTGACGGTGAGCGTCAGGACGAGGGCAACGAGCGCGCCAAGCAGGCCGACGAGGCAGGACGCCGCTTGCAATGCCAGCGGTTCCAGCCAGTAGGAGCCCGCCAAGCCGGCGGCGGCAACGAGCCAACATAGCGGTGCCAGTGGCGTGTCGTGCGACAGCCGGCGCGCCAGCCGACGCCGCGCCAGGGCTGGAGGACCTGTCACGACTGGGGACTGAGCGGTCATGCCCGACTCCATTCCGATATGGCCTGCCAACGCAGCAGACCGGATGGACGTTCCATGAATCGTTCCCCGCTGGCGATCATCATACGACAATCGCATTGAAATCTTGTGACAAGCGAAGGGCAGACTGTGCATGCCCGGGTTCAAACAGCGACGTGCGTCATCGTGATAGGCTGGCGTCATGATCCCAATTCCGATCCGCGCCGCCACGTCAGACGATGCGGCGGCCATCAGCGATTTGATCCAGCAGGCCGTCCGCCACGGCAACGTGGCCGACTATGAGCCCGAAATCATCGATCGCATCTGCGCCAACTCCTCGCCGGCGATGGTCTCGCGTCGCATGGCCGAGCGCGAGGTGTTCATTGGCGAAGTCGGCGGGCGGATCGCCGGTACCGTCAGCCTGCGTGGCGATAAACTCTATTCCTTGTTCGTTGCCGTCGAGCGCCACGGCCAGGGCATCGGCCGGTACCTGGTCGATCACCTGGAGGCTCGCGCCATCGGCAAGGGTGTACGCACGCTGCGTCTGTCGGCGGCGCTGGGCGCTCGATCATTCTACGAGCGGCTGGGCTATCGCGTATTGGCCTACGAGCCGCGCGACGATGGGTCAACCTGGCTGATGGTGAAGGACCTCGATGCAGCCGGCTGATGTTGGCAAAGTTTTTTAAATCATCTGCATAAAGACAATAAATTTTCCTTTTAGATCGGGTACGCGCATGGTCGTCGCCGACGCGGGGTAGTCGTCAGCTGTCGATGGCCCACCGCGTTCGAGGGCGGTATGGCGGCGTGGCTCGTAGAGGCGTGGCGTTACTTTGCACTTTCTCCACGGTCTCGATGGCGGCAGCTACAGGTGCTGAGGGAATTGGACGAGCGCCTGCTGCGCGACGTCGGCATCAGCCGGCGCGAGGCGATCGCCGGCCGGCCGCTCTCGGATCGGCAATGGGAAACGTGCGAAGCAGGATCGAGCCATATGAACGATGCCGTAGCGCCGAAGCAGGCGAGCCACCCGACCATCGCCCCGCGCGTGCGGGATTCGACAGATGCCGATCTGCCGGCAATCCAGCGAATCTACGCTCATCACGTGCTGCATGGTGCGGCCTCGTTCGAAGAGGAGCCGCCGTCCGTCGCGGAGGTGGCGCGGCGGCGCCGCGACGTGCTGGGGCGTGGATTGCCCTATCTCGTGGCCGAGTGCGAGGGTGCGGTGATCGGCTACTGCTATGCTGGCCCCTATCGGCCGCGTGCTGCCTATCGCTACACGGTCGAGAACTCCGTCTACATCGACCAGGATTGGCATGGCCGCGGGGTCGGTGCGGCGCTGCTCGCGGCGTTGCTCGCCCGCTGTACGGCCTGCGGCTGCCGGCGGGTGATTGCCGTTATCGGCGACAACAGCCCTGCGTCGGTGGCCCTCCACCGGCGTCTGGGATTTCGCCTGATCGGTGTGCTCGAGGGCGTTGGCTTCAAATTCGATCGCTGGGTCGACACAACGCTGATGCAATGCGATCTTGATGCTGCGCGGTGACGCCTTGAGCGTCAGCGCCTTCAGCAAGGTGTCCGGGTTGCGGACTGCAGTATTACGGGGACGACTGTCGGCATTGATTCCAGCGGCCGGCGCACGGCGCGCCGTGAATGTGCTGGGTATCACGCAGATCGTGAGCTGGGGCACCACTTTCTATGCCCCGACGGTGCTGGCGACACCGGTCGCCGCCGACATGGGTTGGTCGAAGACGACCGTCTTCGGCGCTTTCTCCTTCGCCCTGGTTTTAGGCGCGCTGCTGGCCCAGCCGGTCGGGCGCATGATCGACCGGTTCGGCGGCCGCTGGACGATGGCCGCCGGCTCCGGTGTGGCGGCGCTGGGGTTGGCCGTGGCCGGTGTCGCGACAAGCGTCACGATGTACTGGGCGGCATGGGTGATCCTGGGCCTCGCGATGCGGCTGGTGCTCTATGAGGCGGCATTCGCCACGCTCGCCCGCGCGACCGGCCCCGAAGCGCGCCGCGCCATTTCGATCCTGACGCTCTATGGCGGCTTTGCCTCGACGGTGTTCTGGCCCGTCGGCTGGGCATTGGTCGATGCGTTCGGCTGGCGAGCGACATTCGGCATTTTTGCCCTGCTGAACCTGTTTGTCTGCCTGCCGCTGCATGCGCTGTTGCCGTCGAATTCGGTACCGGCGGCAACAGCCGAGGGCGATCCGCCGCCGGCACAGGCGGCGGGCACGCTGGCGCCGGGTGAGCGTCGCTTCGCCCGCATCGTGCTGATGCTTTGCTTCGCGCTCTTCATGTATTCCAACGCGGCGCTCTCGGCGCACCTCGTGGATACGCTGGTCGTGTTCGGCTTGACCGCGGCCGTTGCCGTCTCATTGGCAACGTTGCGCGGCGTCGGGCAGGTGGCAGCCCGCCTGTGGGAAATCCTGTTCGCCGCCCGCCTGCAGCCGATGACTCTCTGCCTGATCGCGATCGGCCTGACACCGGTGGCATTGCTGGCGCTGGCCGGCCTGCCGCTGCTGGTCTGCGCTGCCACCTTCGCCTTCCTGCAGGGTGCCTCCAACGGGTTGATCACGATCGTGCGCGGCATCGTGCCGCTCGTGCTGTTCGGTACCCGCGGCTACGGCGCCCTGATCGGCGCCATGACGGCACCGGCGCTGTTCAGCACCGCCGTGGCGCCGGCCGTCCATGCGGCGCTGGTTGACTACGGCGGACACGGGCTTGCCCTGTCGGTCGTTCTGCTGTGCGTCGTGATGGCGTTCGCGCTCGCAGCCGTACTGGCTTGGCGGCTGCGGCAGCCGACGCGGGCGTCCACCACCTGATCCGTTGCCCTATCCGATCACGTAGTAGAGTGTTGATCCGTGCTCCGGGCTGAGGTAGCGCGGACGTGAGGCGTGGAGGGACGATATTGCGACCGACGTGGGCTTTGATTGCTTTGCCGCTTCTGGCGTTGCCGCAGTCCGTGTGTGCCCAGCTCGGGCTGTTGCCGCCGGTGTCGACATGGCGCGAGTATCGCGAGAACGATGACGGCTTCGTCGTGCGCGTGCCCAATGCCGTGAAGGCGCGCGAGTGGCGCGAAGACGGCCGGCCGGCCGGTTACTATGTGACGGGCAACCCACAGCAGTCGTTCAGCGTCATCGCGATCCGCTGGCCCGCCGGAATGCGCGCCGGACAAGCAGCGCCGGCAGTCGTCGAGGCCACGGCGAAGCGTGTTCTGAACGGCATGAAACCGGAGAAAGTCGAGCAGGACGAGGCGCAGGATTGCGGCGAAGGCGTGCCGGGCCGGGTCTTGAAAGCCCGCTTGCCGAACGACCTTGTGTACGCGGGACGTATTTGCGTGACCAGCGGCAACGTCTATCGTGTCGAGGCCTTCATCGAAGCCAAGCAGTGGGACGAAGCCGACGGGAACGTGAAGGCCTTCCTCGAGTCGTTCAAGCCGCTGCGCCGGTGACCTTGCCGCCGCGTTTGGGAGATCGTGCATGCTGACGTCGTATCGCCGTGTCGTGGCGGGCCTGTTGCTTCTTGTCGGTGTCGCCTGGATGTCGTCGGCAGCTGCCCAGACGTGGACGGACGTGATCGCGCCCGACCTGCGGTTCAAGGTCGAAATGCCGGCGCCTGTCGAGCGCGCCACCGCCGATGAGAAGGAGGCGTGGTATGCCGGTCCACGGACGGTCTATCAGGCGGCGCTGAACGGGCAGAATTTCGATTTCGACCATATCGACTACAAGCCCGACTTTCCGCGCCTGCAGGACAGCAAGGCCATGGTGCTCGAACTGGGCCGGGGGGTCGCGGAAAAAGCCTTTCCCAAGGACAAGTACAAATACATCCGCGACGAGGCGTTCACCCTGGAGGGTTGGGACGGCTATGCGCTCGACATCGAAACGGAGAAGGGCGACGGCGTGATGATGCGCACGGTCCTGGTCAAGAACCGCCTCTACCGGCTGCTGGCGTCATATGCCGCCGATGATACGGCCAAGGCCGCCGCCAAGCGCTTTGTCGACTCCTTCAAGGTATCTGAAACCCGCTGATCATCGGCGAATCGCAAACGTTCAGGCCGTCGTACCCATGTCGGGTTTTGACTTGGCGGCACTCAGGGTCAGACGCAGACTGGCCGGCAGGTCGGGCTCGGCGGCCAGATTGTCGTGTCGGGCGGCGCCGAAATTGTTGCGATAGCTGGCGTTCAGCGAAACGAGCGTGCCGTAGTGCTTCCAGTGCGGGTTGACCTGAGGGTGCACCACGCCATCTTGTACCGCCTTGACGATCGCCTGGTACGACTTGATCCATTCGCCGAGAGCCGGCGTATAGGTGCCGTTGGCGGCCAACGGGGTTGCCGGCGGCGTCCATTTGCCCGCCGTCCGGCTGGCGACCTTCAATAGAAGGTATTGGACCAGGCTGACATCATCCGCCTTGTTGGCCTGCCCCGCACCGACGGGCGAGTCGATGTTGTAGAATGGGTTGACCTTGTAGGACATCTCGGCGCCTCGTTGCAGAAAAGAAGCGAACGCTCAATTCTACAACGAAGCGATAATAACGACAAGAGTGCAAATTTCCTCTTGGTCAGCTAGGCCCGCGTACCGCCCACCGTCAGCGAGTCGAGCCGCAAGGTTGGCTGGCCGACGCCCACCGGCACCCCCTGGCCCTCCTTGCCGCAGGTCCCGACGCCGAGATCGAGTTCCAGATCGCTGCCGATCATGCCGATCTTGGTCAGCGCCTCGGCACCGGCCCCGATCAGGGTCGCGCCCTTCACCGGCGCACCGACGCGGCCGTCCTCGATCATGTAGGCTTCGGTGCAGGAAAAGACGAACTTGCCGCTGGTGATGTCGACCTGGCCGCCGCCGAAATTCACCGCATAAAGGCCGCGCTTGACGGAGCTGATGATCTCGTCGGGATGGCGGTTGCCGGCCAGCATGATGGTGTTGGTCATGCGCGGCATCGGCTGATGGGCGTGGCTCTGGCGTCGGCCGTTGCCGGTCGGGCGCATGCCCATCAGTCGCGCGTTCATGCGGTCCTGCATCAGCCCGACCAGCTTGCCGTCCTCGATCAGGACGGTGCGTTCGGTCGGCGTGCCTTCGTCGTCGACCGTCAAGGAGCCGCGACGGTCGCGCATTGTGCCGTCATCGACCACGGTGACTCCCGGCGAGGCGATCATTTCGCCCATCAGGCGGGTGAACACCGATGTCTTCTTGCGGTGGAAGTCGCCTTCCAGGCCATGGCCGACGGCCTCGTGCCACAGCACGCCCGACCAGCCCGGGCCAAGCACCACCGGCATCTCACCGGCGGGCGCGTCGACCGAATCGAGGTTGACCAGCGCCTGGTGGATCGCCTCGTCGGTCTGGTCCTTCCAGTAATCGGGATTGAAGATTTCGCCGTAGGCGGTGCGGCCGCCGCTGCCGCACGACCCGGTTTCCATGCGATCGCCGCGCGCGGCGACAACCGAGACGTTGAGCCGCACCAGCGGGCGCACGTCGGCGACGCGCTGGCCATCGGCACGAATGATTTCCACCACCTGCCACGAGGCGGCCAGCGACGCCGATACCTGGCGCAACGATGGCTCGGTGGCACGGGCGTAGGCATCGATCTCGGCCAGCAGCTTGACCTTCGCCTCGAAATCGATACCGGCAATCGGATTGTCGTCCGTGTAGAGCAGGGCATTGGTGCCCCGCGGCCCGTCGCTCGACGTGCCGCCGCGACCGGTACGCACTGCCTTCACGGTGTCGGCCGCGCGCGCCACGGCGTTCTCGTCCAGCGCCGAGGCATGCGCATAGCCGGTGGTTTCGCCCGATACGGCGCGCAGCCCGAAGCCCTGCGTGGTATCGAAGCTGGCGCTCTTCAGTTTGCCGTCGTCCCAGGCAAGGCCTTCGCTTTGGACGTATTCGAGGAAGAGCTCGCCGTCGTCGGCACCGGCCAGCGCATCACGCACGATCCGTTCGGTCCGATCGCGGTCCAGACCGGCGCGCTGGAAGAATAGTTTGTCGGCGGTCGTGAGATGCTGAGACATGGGACCTCCTGCTGCACCGAACATAGGTGCTCGACGCCGCTGCGTCCATGAATGGACGCGCGACGCGGTGTCGGCGCCGGCATGCGGTGTTACAGTGAAGTGATCCGGCGCGCGGTGCTGGCGGGGGAGGGGAGCATACGAATGCCCAGTCGTGTGTGGTACGTCGTTGCGGCGGCGATTTTGATCGCGTCCGTGGCCGGCGCGGTCTGGCTCGCCGTATCGCGGATCGGGAACGTCGGCGCCGGCCTGGTGCAGGTCGTGGTGCCAGGCAGTGGCGATCTGGACCTGAAGCAGGCCGGCAGTTACACGATCTTCCACGAACGCATCAGCACGGTCGACGGCCGCGTCTATACGGCTCCCAGCGTTTCCGGCTTACGGGTCACCGTCCGATCCGCGGCCACCGGCCGCGAGATCGCCACCAGACGGCCCGGCGGTTCGTCGCGCTATGATTTCGGCGGTCGCTCGGGGACCTCGGTCCTGGCGTTCGATGTTGACGCCCCCGGCACTTACAGGCTCGAAGCCGCCTACGAGGACGGGCGCCAGCAGCCGCAGACCGTTCTGGCTGTCGGGACCGGCTTTGTCAGCGGTTTGCTGGCCACGATCGCCCTGGCTCTGGGCGTGGTTTTCGTCGGCATAGCGGTTGCCGCACTCATTTTTATCGTCGTCCTGCTCAAACGGCGCCGGGTGCTGGCGGTGGGCGGTCGTTGACGTCGACGCGGCGCAGATAGACCTGTTTCGCATGGCAACCCCGAGGCTTCGGCGCGGGCATTACTGCGGCGGGCTGCCGCACGGTTGTCGGGGATGAAAAACCATTACGTCCGTCAATGGGTTCTGCTAGATAACCCGCGTCTTTGTAGGGCCGTGCGGCAAGGCACGCCATGACTGGCGGCGTCTTGGCGGCGGGGGAGAGCGGGAGCGTGCAGGAATGATGGGCAGGACGCGTACGTGGGCCCTCGCGGGTCTGTTCGGACTGGGCCTTGCGAGCCTGTTCGCCGGTGGTGCGTGGGCGGAGTTCGTTGATCTGCCGCACCGCGGCCAGATGAACTTGCATGAGCCGGCAACGCCCGTGATGGCGGAGCTGGTGTGGTTGCATACCGTCCTGCTCTGGATCATCGGCGCGATTACGCTGTTCGTGCTGGCGCTGATGATCTACGTGATCGTCAAGTTCCGCGAATCGGCGAACCCGACACCCACGACGACGACGCACAATACCTTGATCGAAGTGGCGTGGACGGTCATCCCCGTCGTGATCCTGGTCGGCCTCGCGATCCCGTCGTTCCGCCTGCTGTACTTCATGGACCGCACCAAGGAGGCCGGCCTAACGATCAAGGTGACGGCGCACCAGTGGTATTGGACCTACGAGTATCCCGATCTGAAGATCGAGGCGATCGACAGCCGCATGGTCCCCGAGGAGGACTGGAAGAAGTTCTCCGAGACCGAAAAGCGGGATCGTCCGCGCCTGCTGGCGACTGACAGCCCGCTGGTGGTTCCCGCCAACACCAACGTGCGCGTGCTGATCACCTCGACGGACGTCATGCACTCGTGGGCGGTCCCGGCATTCGGCGTCAAGCAGGATGCCGTCATCGGCCGTACCAACGAGACATGGTTCAGCGTCCTGAAGGAGGGGCTGTACTACGGCCAGTGCTCGCAGATCTGCGGCAAGGACCATGCCTACATGCCGATCGCAGTGAAGGCCGTGTCCAAGGCCGAGTTCGATAAATGGGTGGCCTCGCAGGGTAAGAGCGCCGCCGCGGCACCGGCGACCGATGTCGCCGCCGCCAACCCTGTTGCCAACCCGGCGCGCTAAGGCGCGCTGCCCCGAGTTCGCGTAACCGAAGGAAGTCGCCCATGGCTACCGGAACGCACGCCGCACACGGCGCCCACGAACACCACGACCATACCCCGGGTTTCTTTGTCCGTTGGTTCCTGTCGACCAACCACAAGGACATCGGCACGCTCTATATGATCCTGGCGGCCTGCGCCGGCCTGATCGGCGGTGCCATTTCCGTCTACATGCGCCTGGAGCTGATGAACCCCGGCGTGCAGCTGATGGGCTGGCACGAGAACCCCGGCCACCACTGGAACTCGATGGTCACGGCGCACGGCCTGATCATGGTGTTCTTCGTGGTCATGCCGGCGCTGATCGGCGGCTTCGGCAACTGGATCGTCCCGATCATGATCGGCGCGCCTGACATGGCGTTCCCGCGCATGAACAACATCTCGTTCTGGCTCACCGTGGCTGGCTTCGTGAGCCTGATCATGTCCGTCTTCATCGGCGGCGGTGTCGGCACGGGCTGGACGATCTATGTGCCGCTCAGTTCATCGGCCGGGCATCCCGGCGCGTCGATGGATTTCGCCATCTTCTCGCTGCACTTGGCCGGTGCCGGCTCGATCCTGGGCGCCGCGAACTTCATCACCACCATCTTCAACATGCGCGCGCCGGGCATGACCTTGCACCGCATGCCGCTGATGGTGTGGTCGATCCTGGTGACCGCGTTCCTGCTGCTGCTGGCGCTGCCGGTGCTGGCTGGCGCCATCACCATGCTGCTGACCGACCGCAACTTCGGCACCAGCTTCTTCAACCCGGCCGGTGGTGGCGACCCGATCCTCTTCCTGCACCTGTTCTGGTTCTTCGGTCACCCCGAAGTCTACATCATGATCCTGCCGGCGTTCGGGATCGTGAGCCAGATCGTCTCGACCTTCTCGCGCAAGCCGATCTTCGGCTATCTCGGCATGGCCTACGCCATGGTCGCGATCGGCGTCGTCGGCTTCGTCGTGTGGGCGCATCACATGTTCACGGTCGGCATGGACGTCGACACCCGCGCCTACTTCATGGCGGCGACCATGGTGATTGCCGTGCCGACGGGTGTGAAGATCTTCAGCTGGATCGCCACCATGTGGGGCGGCTCGATCCGGTTCCCGACACCCATGCTGTGGGCGCTGGGGCTGATCTTCCTGTTCACCGTCGGCGGCGTGACGGGCGTCGTGTTGTCCAATGCCGGCGTCGATATCGCGCTGCACAACACCTATTACGTCATCGCGCACTTCCACTACGTGCTGTCGCTGGGCGCCGTGTTCGGTATCTTCGCCGGCTTCTACTACTGGATCGGCAAGATGTCGGGCCGCCAGTACAACGAGACGTTCGGCAAGATCCACTTCTGGACGACGTTCATCGGCGTCAACCTGGCCTTCTTCCCGATGCACTTCTCGGGCCTGGCCGGCATGCCGCGCCACTACATCGACTACCCCGATGCGTTCCATCTGTGGAACGAGATCTCCTCGATCGGCGCGCTGATCTCCTTCGCCTCGACCCTGTGGTGGGTGTTCGTGGTGTTCCACACGCTCACGATGGGCCGCAAGGTCGGCGCCAACTACTGGGGCGAGGGCGCAACGACGTTGGAGTGGACGGTGCCGTCACCGCCGGCATTCCACACCTATGACGAGCTGCCGAAGATTTCGGCGTCCGCGCACCACTGAACCGATCGGCGCCGTGTTTCGGCGCGGCACCGACAGACCTGAGATCGCCTGAGGATCATGACCAACGTGCCGGCCTCGACAATGGATACCGCGGACGCCCTGGCGCAGCCGGGCGTTTCGCGCGTGTCCGACTATGTCGCGCTGCTCAAGCCGCGCGTCATGTCGCTGGTCGTGTTCACCGGCTTCGTCGGCCTGTGGCTGGCGCCGGGACACATCCACCCGCTGCTGGCCGCGGTCGCCGTGGCGGCCATCGCCATCGGTGCCGGTGCCTCCGGCGCCATCAACATGTGGTACGACCGCGACATCGACGCCGTCATGACGCGCACCCGCAGCCGGCCGATCCCGGCCGGCGTGGTGGCGGCCGACGACGCGCTGGGCTTCGGCGTGCTGCTGTCGATCTTCTCGGTGGCGCTGATGGCCGTTGCGACCAACGCGGTCGCTGCCGGCCTGTTGGCCTTCACCATCGCCTTCTACGTGTTCGTCTATACGATGTGGCTCAAGCGCCAGACGCCGCAGAACATCGTGATCGGCGGCGCCGCCGGCGCCCTGCCGCCGATGGTCGGCTGGGCCGCGGTGACGGGCGACATGTCGTGGGCCTCGCTGTCGCTGTTCCTGCTGATCTTCATGTGGACGCCGCCGCATTTCTGGGCGCTGTCGCTGTTCTGCAACGACGACTATCGCCGCGCGGGCGTGCCCATGCTGCCGGTGGTTGCCGGCACGGTGACGACCAAGCGGCACATGGTCGCCTATACCGTGGCGCTGCTGCCGATCGGCCTGCTGCCGACGCTGACCGGCGTGGTCGGCTGGGGCTACGGCGCGTTCTCCATCGCGGCAGGGCTGGCATTTGTCGGCCACGCGCTGCGGGTGTGGCGTGCCGCTGATGACGATGTCGCGCCGGCACGTGCGATGTTCCGCTTTTCGTTGGCCTATCTCTTCCTTCTGTTCGTGGCCATGGTCGCGGACCGCCTGTTGCTGGGCTGAGGCGGGGGATGGCGATGGCAGACCGTCACACCGGCAAGACGCATCTGAGCGAGCGGCACGTCAAGCAGCGCGCCAAGAACTGGTTCGTGCTGCTGGTGATCATTGGCATCTGTGTTCTGTTCTTCGCCATCACCATCGTTCGGTTCGGTGACGCCGGCGTGTTCCCGGGAGCGCCACCGCGATGAGCGCCGAAGGTCAGGATCAGGCCGCGTTGGCGCGCCGCAACCGCCGGCTTGCCGGCGGCGTGTTCGTGGTTGTGGCGGGCATGGTCGGCATGGCCTATGCCGCCGTGCCGCTGTACGACATGTTCTGCCGCGCCACCGGTTTTGGCGGTACGACCCAGGTTGCGGCCAGCGCCCCCGGGCGCGTGCTCGAGCGCCAGGTCACCGTGCGCTTCGATGCCAGCCGCGACGGCAACCTGCCCTGGAAATTCGAGCCGCTTCAGCGCGAAGTGAGAGTCAAGCTCGGCGAAGAGAAGCTGGCCTTCTATCGCGCGACCAACGTCTCGCAGCGTCCGATCGTCGGCACGGCGACATACAACGTCACGCCCGACATCGCCGGCTCCTGGTTCAACAAGATCCAGTGCTTCTGCTTCACCGAGCAGCTGCTGATGCCAGGCGAGTCGGTCGAGATGCCGGTGACGTTCTTCGTCGATCCCGACATGGCGAAGGATCGCAAGTACGACGGGGTGAAAACGATCACCTTGTCTTATACATTTTTCGAGGCCAAGACCGAACGCGCCAAGGAATTGCTGGAAAAGGCGCAGAAGCCACAGAAGCCGCTGACACCCGGTGTCGGCGAGGTGCCGGGTGGCAACGGTCCGGGGGACAAGAGGAAGGGTGGATAAGATGGCTGCTGCCGAACACGCCGCAAACAAGCATCCCTATCATCTGGTCGATCCCAGCGTCTGGCCGCTGGTCGGCTCGATCGGTGGCGTGGCGCTGGCCTTCGGTGCCGCCCTGTTCATGCACCCCGACATGTTCGGCGAAGCGAACAAGGCCAGCATCGCTGCCCTGGGTGCGTGGAAGGTCGCGCCCGGACTGCTGATCATCCTGACCACCATGTGGTTCTGGTGGAAGGACGTGATCCGCGAATCGCGCACCTACCACACCCCGGTGGTCCAGCTCGGCCTGCGCTACGGCATGATCCTGTTCATCTCCTCGGAGGTGTTCTTCTTCCTGGCGTTCTTCTGGGCCTTCTTCGATGCGTCGCTCTACCCCGGCGCCGCCAACATGCCGGGCCGCGCCGAATTCACCGGCGGCGTGTGGCCGCCCAAGGGCATCAGCCCGTTCAATCCCTTCGACCTGCCGTTGATGAACACGCTGATCCTGCTGACGTCGGGTACGACGGTGACATGGGCGCACCATGCCATCCTCGAAGGCGATCAGAAGGGCGCCGTCCGCGGCCTGCTGGTGACCGTGATTTTGGGCCTGCTGTTCACCTGCGTGCAGGCCTATGAGTACGCTCATGCCGCGTTCGGTTTCCGCGACGGCATCTACTCGTCGACCTTCTACATGGCCACCGGCTTCCACGGCTTCCACGTGATCGTGGGCACGATCTTCCTGATCGTGTGCCTGTTCCGCGCCATGAAGGGCCACTTCAAGCCCGACCATCATTTCGGCTTCGAGGCGGCGGCCTGGTACTGGCACTTCGTCGACGTGGTCTGGCTGTTCCTGTTCTTCGCCATCTACTGGTGGGGCCTGGGCAGCGCCGTGCCGGCGGCACACTGACCGATACAGCATCGACACGGCGACGCCGGCCTGAGGCCGGCGTTTGCTTTTCCGGGTGACAGCGCCGTGTCGACGGCGCAAGACGAGCATCATGACCCATTGGCCGCCGCAATCGTCGTTTGCCACTGGCTTCGCCGGCAAATGCCCGCGTTGCGGCAAGGGCGAGCTGTTTCGCGCCTTTCTGACCGTGCGCGACTCATGCGCGGTCTGCGGCCTGGACTTGCGCGGGCACGACGCCGGGGACGGCCCTGCCGTGTTCGTGATCCTCGGCCTGGGGGCGTTGATCATGCCGCTGGTGCTGTGGCTCGAGTTCAGCTACCAGCCGCCGATGTGGTTGCACGCGGTGATCTGGCTCCCGGTCATTCTGGTCGCCACCCTGATCCCGCTGCGCCTGATCAAGGGCGTCCTGGTGGCGCAGCAATACAAGCATCGCTCGACGACGGGCGATGGTGAGCCCACATAGACATCATGCAGCGCCTCAAGCTGGCTTTCTGGCCGACCGTCTTTGCCATACCCGCCATCGTCATCATGCTGGGCCTCGCCGTCTGGCAGGTGCAGCGCATGAACTGGAAGACGGCGCTGATCGACCGCCTGCACAGCCGCATGGCGGAGCCGGCGATCGACGCCGCCGCGGTGGCCGCCGACCCGGCCGCGGCCGAGTACCGCAAGGTGCGGCTGGTCGGCACGTTCCTGCACGACAAGGAAATCCACCTGCTGGCGCGCAGCCTCAATCGCAATGTCGGCGTGCATATCGTCACGCCGCTGCGGCTGGAGAGCGGCGAGATCGTGCTGTTCAATCGCGGTTGGGTACCCGAACAGCGCAAGGATCCCGCGCGCCGGCCGGAAGGCCAGGTGAGCGGCACCGTGACGGTGGAGGGCATCGTCCGGCTGACCGAAGCGGACATCAAGGGCTGGTTCATTCCCGACAATCAGCCCGACCGCAATGTGTGGCTGACGGTCGATGTGGCCGCGATGCGCCGTGCGGCGGGGGTGCCGGACGCGCCGGGGTTGAAGGCTGATCGCTGGTGGGTCGCGGCGGACGCCAAGCCCAATCCGGGCGGCTATCCGATCGGCGGTCAGACACGCGTCAACCTGCCCAACGACCATCTGCAATACGCCATCACGTGGTTGTTGCTGGCCTGCACGCTGGTGGCGGTCTACGTCGTCTACCACTGGCGGCGGCAGCATCCGGCCGCGCCGCCGCCGCCGGAACGCGGCTAGATCGAGCCCATGACCATCAACCAGGCCTACCACGACCTCGAAGCGCGCTTCCGCCGCTTGAGCGCGATTGAAGGCGCGCTGGCGATCCTCGGCTGGGACCGGGCGACCATGATGCCGGCGGGCAGCGCCGAGGACCGGGGCGAACAGACGGCAACGCTGGGCGTGCTGGCGCACGAGATCCTGACCGCGTCGCAGGTCGGTGATCTGCTGGCCGCGGCCGAGGCGGCCGGTGGACTCGATGCCTGGCAGACCGCCAATCTGCGCGAGATGCGCCGCGGTTGGATCCACGCCACCGCCCTGTCACCCGCGCTGGTGGAAGCCATGGCGCGGGCGACGACCAAGTGCGAGATGGCGTGGCGCGCGGCGCGTCCGAAGAACGATTTCGCCAGCCTGAAGCCGCACCTGCAGGCGGTGCTCGACCTGGTGCGCGAGACGGCACAGGCCAAGGCCGACAAGCTCGGCCTGTCGACCTATGACGCGCTGCTCGATCAGTACGAGCCCGACGGCCGCGCCGCGCGCATCGACGCGCTGTTCGCCGAACTGGAAGCGTTTCTGCCCGATCTGCTGCAGCGTGTGCTGCAGCACCAGGCGGCCCGGCCGGCCGCGCTGCCGTTGCCGGGCCCGTTTCCGATCGAGGCGCAGCGGCAGCTCGGTATCGAGATGATGAAGGCTGTCGGCTTCGACTTCGGCAAGGGCCGCCTCGATGTGTCGGCTCATCCGTTTACCGGAGGCACGCCCGACGACGTGCGGCTCACCACGCGCTACGACGAATCCGATTTCGCGCGGGCGCTGATGGGTGTCCTGCACGAGACCGGCCACGCCATGTACGAGGCCGGCTTGCCGGCGGCCTGGCGCCACCAGCCGGTCGGTCGGGCGCGCGGCATGGCGCTGCACGAATCGCAGTCGCTGCTGCTGGAGATGCAGGCCTGTCGTGGCCGCGCCTTCATCACGTTTGCCGCGCCGCGGATGCGGGCCGCGTTCGGTGGCACGGGACGGGCGTGGGATGCCGACAACGTGCTGCGGCTGTACACCGTCGTGAAGCCGGGTTTCATCCGGGTCGACGCCGACGAGGTGACATATCCGCTGCATGTCATTCTGCGCTATCGCCTGGAGCGGGCGCTGATCGCCGGCGACTTGGCGCTGGACGACCTGCCGGCCGCCTGGAACGACGGCATGCAGCGCAGCCTGGGTATCCGCCCCCCGACCGACGCCGAGGGCTGCCTGCAGGACATCCATTGGCCGGATGGTGCCTGGGGCTATTTCCCGACCTACACCCTGGGCGCGCTGGCGGCGGCGCAGTTGTTCCAGGCCGCGGGTGCCGCCGATCCGGATATCGAGCCGGGCCTGGCTCGCGGTGATTTCGCGCCGCTCTATCGCTGGCTGCGGACCAACGTGCACGCCAAGGGCGCCTCGGCCAGCACCGACGACCTGCTGAGGGCTGCCACGGGCACGCCGCTGGCGGCGGCGGCCTTCCGCCGCCATGTGGAGCAGCGCTATCTGCAGGCCTAGCGCGCGCTTCTTGGCGGCTCGGCCGCAAAGGGGGTGGAAACCCCCCTGGTTTGGCGGCATAACCGCCATTCCCCCTCGACGCTGGACATCGCCGTGAGCGCCCTCGACGGACCGGAAGACGACAAACCGATGCCGCTGCTCGATCACCTGATCGAGCTGCGCAAACGCCTGATCTACGCCTTGCTCGGCTTTCTGCTGGTGTTCGTCGGCTGCTTCTATTTCGCCAAGCCGATCTTCTCGTTCCTGATCCAGCCCGCGATCTCCGAGGGCTACAAGGTCATCGTTCTCGACATCTTCGAGTTCTTCTTCGTCACCGTGAAGATGTCGGCCTTCCTGGCCCTCATCGTGGGCTTTCCGGTGATCGCGACCCAGATCTGGGCCTTCGTCGCGCCCGGTCTGTACCGGCACGAGAAGTCGGCGTTCCGGCCGTTCCTGATTGCAACGCCGTTCATGTTCTACGCCGGCTGCGCGGTGATGTACTACATCGTGATGCCCTACGTGATCAATTTCATGCTGGCGTTGTACACGCCGCCTGAAATCGAGAAGACGCTGCGCGCGTCGGACTACCTGGAGCGCGTGCTGCAGCTGGTGTTCGCCTTCGGCTTTGCCTTCGAGGTGCCGGTCCTGCTGATCCTGCTGGTCCGGGTCGGCTTGGTCAGTACCGCCACGCTCCGGGCCAAGCGCCGCTGGGCGATCGTGATCGCGTTCATCGTCGCCGCCGTGCTGACGCCGCCCGATGTCGTGAGCCAGTTCGCGCTCGCGACGCCCTTGCTGCTGTTCTACGAGGCATCGATCTGGATCGGCGCGATCATCGAGAAGCGGCGCGCGCAGGCAGAGAAGGCGGAGGAGGCCAGCACCGAAGTGGACAAGCCCGCCGGGGAGTCGTCGTCGAGTTGACCGGACATCACCGACATCACCGTCCGTCACTCACATCCAGGCGTTCTTCCCATGCATGACATTCGAACCATCCGCGACAATCCCGAAACCTTCGATGCTGCCCTGGCGCGTCGCGGCGTCGTGCCGATGTCCACGGCCCTGCTCGAGATCGATCGCCGCCGCCGCGCCGCCATCACCGACAGCGAGCAGACCCAGGCGCGCCGCAAGGCGCTGTCGAAGCAGATCGGTATCGCCCGCGGCAAAGGCGAGCCCGCCGATGCGCTGATGGCCGAGGTCAACGGCTTGGATGAGGCGCAGAAAGCGGCGGAGACAGTGGCTGCGGCCGCCGACGCGGAGCTCAATGATTTGCTGGCCGGCATCCCCAACCTGCCGGCGGCCGATGTGCCCGATGGCAAGGACGAGCACGACAACAAGGAAATCCGTCGCGTCGGCAGCCCGCGCAATTTCGCGTTCGATCCCAAGGATCACGTCGGAATCGGCGAGGGACTGGGGCTGATGGACTTCGCCGCCGCGGCCAAGATGTCGGGCGCACGGTTTGTCGTGCTCAAGGGCCAGCTCGCCCGCCTGGAACGGGCGTTGGCCCAGTTCATGCTCGATCTGCACACGGCACCGGCAGACGGCACGCTGAGCGGCTACACGGAAGTCGATCCGCCTCTGCTGGTGCGCGACAACGCCGTGCATGCGACGACCAGCCTGACCAAGTTCGCCGACGATCTGTTTCACACCACCAACGGCTACTGGCTGGTCGCCACTGCCGAGGTGCCGCTGACCAATCTCGTGAGCGAGAGCGTCATCGACGAGAAGGACCTGCCGCTGCGCTACACGGCGTGGACGCCGTGCTTCCGCTCCGAAGCCGGCGCGGCCGGCAAGGACACGCGCGGCATGATCCGCCAGCACCAGTTCCCCAAGGTCGAACTGGTGTCGATCACCACACCGGAGCAGTCCGAGGCCGAGCACGAGCGCATGACGGGCTGTGCCGAGGAGGTGCTGAAGCGGCTCGGTTTGCCGTTCCGCACCGTCACCCTGTGCACCGGCGACATGGGCTTCAGCGCCCGCAAGACCTACGACATTGAGGTGTGGCTGCCGGGCCAGAACACCTATCGCGAGATCTCGAGCTGCTCCAACTGCGGCGACTTCCAGGCCCGGCGCATGAATGCACGCTATCGGCCGCGCGAGGGCAAGGGTACGCGCTTCCTGCACACGCTGAACGGCTCCGGCCTGGCGGTCGGTCGCGCGCTGATCGCGGTGCTGGAGAACTACCAGAACGCTGACGGAACAGTCACGGTGCCCGAGGCGTTGCGTTCTTACATGGGTGGCGTGGACGTCATCCACGCCGCCAAGAGGTAACGGCAGATGGTTTTTCCACCGCTTGATCTGGCCAAGGCACGCATCCTGGTCACCAACGACGACGGTATCAATGCACCCGGACTCGTCTCGCTGTACGAAGTGGCGCGCGCGCTCAGCGATGACGTCTGGGTCGTGGCGCCGGAGGCGAACCAGTCGGGTGCCGCCCACTCGCTGTCGCTCTCCAAACCGCTGCGTGCCCGCGAGGTGAGCGAAGGCAAGTGGGCGGTCGACGGTACGCCCACCGATTGCGTGCTGTTCGGCGTGCGCCACTTGCTGTCCGAGCAGCCGCCGACCCTGGTGCTGTCGGGCATCAACCGCGGCACCAACCTGGCCGATGACGTGACCTACTCGGGCACCATTGCGGCGGCGATGGAAGGCTGCCTGCTCGGCATCCGCTCGATCGCCATGAGCCAGGCCTACAAGCATCCCGACCCGGTGAAATGGCAGACGGGCGAGCACCATGGTGCCGAGGTCGTCCGCCGCGTGCTGGCCGTGGAATGGTCGCGCGAGGCGCTGATCAACGTCAATTTCCCCGACGTGGACGCCAGCGACGTGACCGGCATGGAGATCACACGGCAGGGCCAGCGCGGCTTCGGTGGCCACATCGTGGAGCGCCTGGATCCGCGGGCCACACCGTACTACTGGATCAACTACACGCCGACGGAACGTGACCTGGTGCCCGGCACCGATATCGAGGCCATCCGGCGGGGGGCGATTTCCATTAATCCCTTGCATCTCGACCTGACGCACGAAACCATGCGCCGTCGGCTGCGCGACGCCTTCACGCGCAAATAGGGCCGAGCCTGCGTGCATGAGCGTCGCCAAACAGCGTCTGATCAACGATCTGCAGCGCGGCGGGATCACCGACGAGCGCGTGCTGTCGGTCATGGCCGCGATTCCGCGTGAGATCTTCGTCTCGCGCACCTTTGTCGAGCGCGCCTACGACAACATGGCGCTGCCCATCGGTTTCGGCCAGACGATCAGCCAGCCTCTGGTGGTTGCCGCCATGACCCAGGCGCTCGACGTCGGCGACCGCATGAAGGTGCTGGAGATCGGCACCGGCTCGGGCTATCAGGCCGCGATCCTGGCCAAGCTGGCGCGCCGCGTGTTCACCATCGAACGCTACAAGAGCCTGTCGCGCGATGCCGAGCGCCGGCTTCTGGATCTGCGGGTGCACAACATCGTGTTCCATGTCGGTGACGGCACCAAGGGCTGGGCACCGCAGGCCCCCTATGATCGCATCATCGTGACTGCAGCTGCCGGTGAGGTGCCGCAGACCCTGATCGACCAGCTCGCCGTCGGCGGCATCATGCTGGTGCCCGTGGGGCCCGACCCGGTGAACCAGACCGTCGAGCGCATCATCAAGACCGAGCAGGGCATCACCCGCGAGGAGCTGATGCCGGTGCGGTTCGTGCCGCTGGTTGCCGGCGCGCTGCCCACCTACGAGGGCTGAGGCGTCACCGCGTCCGCGGGCGCGAGAGGTGGCGATTCCCACAGGGGCTTTTTTCCGTTAAGCTTCCGCTCATGAATAAGAACGCGCATCGCTCCCCCTCGCGAGCGCGCCGCCAGCCGGTCCCCCTGCGGGTCGGCGTTGTGCTTGCGCTCTGTCTCACTACTGCGTCGTGCGGGTGGTACGACGGGGCCGTCTATGGCGGCCGGCCGGGTACCATCGAGTATCCAGGTTCAGGCGCGCCCTCGGACGCACCGGCGATCTATGTCGTCCAGAAAGGCGATACGGTCGAAAGCGTCGCCAGCCGTTTCGGCGTGCCGCCATCGCGTATCACCGACCGCAACAGCCTCAAGTCGGGCGACAAGCTGTCGGAAGGGCAGTGGATCGAAATCCCCAACGCGCGCGTCCTCGAACAGGCGACCGTATCCGGCACGCCGGGTGCCACCCCGCCATCATCGTCGTCGCCGCCGCCGCCGACATCGTCGGATGGCCGTGTGTCATCGACCGACCTGCCGCCGCCCTCCGGCGGAACCTCGGCGCCACCCGCCAAACCGGCAGCAACGCCGC
Source organism: Reyranella sp. CPCC 100927 (assembly GCF_007859315.1). Lineage (GTDB taxonomy): Bacteria > Pseudomonadota > Alphaproteobacteria > Reyranellales > Reyranellaceae > Vineibacter. The sequence goes on along the minus strand of NZ_VOHA01000017.1, from coordinate 105,543 downwards.
CGGCATCGACTCCGGGCGGATCGGCGCCGCAGCCGGTACCGATCCCATCCGCATCGTCCAGCACGCCGCCGGCAGCATCGACCCGTTTCGACTGGCCGGTGCGTGGCACAACGCTGCAGGGATTCGGCAACCGCGCCGATGGTCAGCGCAATGACGGCATCAACATCAGTGCCGCGCAGGGCACGACCGTCAAGGCAGCCGAGAGCGGTTCCGTGGCCTATGTCGGCAGCGAAGTCAGGGGACTGGGCAACCTCGTGCTGCTCAGCCACGGCGGCGGTTATGTCACGGCCTACGCCCATCTCGATCATGCGTCGGTGACAAAGGGCGCTACGGTGAAGAAAGGGCAGGCGATCGGCACCGTCGGCCAGTCTGGCGGCGTCTCCCAGCCGCAGCTTCACTTCGAGATCCGTCAGCGCAACAAACCCGTCGATCCCACGACGTTGCTGCCGTGAGGCGTCGTCGCCTGGGTATTGGATCGGGACAACACGATGATTCCACCGCGGTGCGATCTGCACTAAGGTGCGCCGCCTTGTGAGCGCCAAAGGAGGGAATCATGGTTGAACGCATCAATGCGGGACCCCGCATGAGCCAGGCGGTGGTGCACGGCAACACCGTCTATCTCGCCGGCCTGACGGCCGACGACACGTCGCAGGACGTCAAGGGTCAGACCAAGCAGATCCTCGACAAGATCGATGCCCTGCTGGCCAAGGCCGGCACCGACAAGAGCAAGGTCCTCTCGGCCAACATCTGGCTCACCGACATCAAGACCTGGAGCCAGATGAACGAGGTGTGGGACGCCTGGGTATCGCCCGGCAACACCCCGGCCCGCGCCACGGTGGAAGCCAAGCTCGCGGCACCCGGCCTGGTGGTCGAGATCATGGTCCAGGCGGCGAAGTAACCGAATCGACTGCCGTCAACGAAACGCCCGCGGCCCCCGGCTGCGGGCGTTTTCTGTTTTATTCGGCGGCGACAGCGGAAAGCGAATTGACGACATGCCGTGTCGTGGCACGGCCGGCCAAGGCAACGACATCGCCGACGATGACCAGGGCCGGCGCCGCGATGTCTGCCGGTGGATTGGCGGCGACGGCAGCAGACAGCTCGGCGAGCGTGCTTCTGACAACATGTTGATCCGGTCGCGTACCGGAGACGATCAGCGCCGCCGGCGTTGTGGATGCAAGGCCGTGGGCGCGCAGTTGCCGGCACAATTCCGGCAGCGTCTGCACACCCATGTAGACGGCGATGGTCTGGCCCGGCTGCGCCAGCGCCGTCCAGTTCAGATCGAGCCGTCCGTTGTGGCGGTGGCCGGTGACGAAAACGCAGCTATGGGCGACATCGCGGTGGGTGAGGGGGATGCCGGCATACGCGGCACAGCCCGATGCAGCGGTGACGGCCGGTGTCACGTCGAACGGGATATCGGCGGCCAGCAGGACCTCGATCTCCTCACCGCCGCGACCGAACATGAACGGATCGCCGCCCTTCAGGCGCACCACGCGCGCGCCGTCGTGCGCCAACCGCACCAGCAGCGCGTTGATCTCGGTTTGTGCCATGCCATGCGCCGCACGCCGCTTGCCCACGTCGATGCGGCGTGCGTCCTTGCGGGCCAGGGCCAGGATCGGCGCGCTCACCAGGCGATCATGGACGATCACGTCGGCTGACTGCAGCAGGCGCAACGCGCGCAACGTGAGCAGTTCCGGATCGCCGGGGCCGGCACCGACAAGATGGACATGGCCCGTGCGCGGCCGTGTCCTGGTGTCGGCGAACAACGCGATGGCATGCCGTTCGGCACGGGCGCGATCGCCAGCCAGCGCTGCCTCGGCGGCGGGGCCAGCAAAAAACCGGTCCCAGAACCGTCGTCGCTCATCGCTATCGGAGAAATGCCGCAGTACCAGCGGGCGCCAGCGTCGGGCCACCGCGGCCAACAAGGCCACGGTCTGCGGTACCGCCTGTTCGATCTGTGTGCGCAACAGTCGCGCCAGTGTCGGTGCTGCGCCGCCGGTGCCGATGGCGATGGTGACGTCGCCGCGTTCGACAATCGCCGGCCACGTCACGGTGCAGTATTGCGGCTGATCGACCGCATTGACGGGAATGCCGCGCGCCCGGCAGGCATCATAGGCAGCGCGGGCGACATCGTGGGAAGCCGCCGCAACAACGACCAGCGCGGCATCGGCAAGATCTGTGCTGTCGAATACAGAAGCATGACGCACATCGGCACCGGCAGCGCGCAAGGCGGCGGCCTTGCGCTCGGCGACCTCGCCCCGGCCGATCACCAGGCAGGTGCGATCACGCAGCTCGTGGAATAGCGGTAGGGCACGCATGGTTGTGGACTCGGGCGTCCTGTCCAAGCGCGACGTCACTGCCGCGGGAATGGTGCGACATCGTTGCCGCCTGCGATCTTCGTAGCAACCGCCGTGCCACGACGTGATTTTCAGCCCGATCAATGGATTAGCCGTACATGCCGACTGGACGTGGCGCCGGTTGCCTTTTCACTGTGCACGCGCGCGGCACGCCGGTTGCTAGGGAGGGACTGGAGGCGGACAAGCACGTGAATGCCTGGACGATGATGAGCACCAGCGGGTCGAACGATCGCTTCGGCGCGTCGGCGCCGCTGCGCATCCTGCTGGTCGATGACGACGCCCAGCGCGGTGCCATGCTGGAGCGTACGTTGACCGAGGCCGGCCATCGGATCGTCGCCCAGGCATCGGGCACCGACGATCTGCTCGATCATGTGCGCCGGCATTTGCCCGACATGATCATCGTCGACGTCTCATCGCCCAACCGCGACATGCTGGAGCAGATGCGCCACGTATCGCGCGAGCAGGCCCGTCCGATCGTGATGTTCGTGGATGATACCGACGAGACCATGGCCGTCGAGGCGGTGCGTGCCGGCGTAACGTCCTATGTCGTCGACGGGCTGAGCGCGGCCCGCGTCAAGCCGATCATGAACGTCGCCATCGCACGGTTTCGCGCCCTGCAGGAATTGCGCGACGAACTCGACAAGGCACGTGCCTCGCTGGTCGAACGCAAATTGATCGAGCGTGCCAAGGGCATTTTGATGGCGCAGCGCCAGCTGGGCGAGGAGGAGGCCTACCGGGCCCTGCGCAAGCTGGCGATGGACAAGGGCAAGCGCCTCGCCGAGATCGCCGAACAGGTGATCGCCGTCAGCGACCTGCTGACACCACCCAAACCGTAGCGCACCGCACGTTGTCCGATTACCGGGCAGCGATTGCGGGCGATCGAACAATTATTGTGCAGTGCAGCAGTCGGGCGGACAGGTGATGTCGACAGCGCAAGGCGCGCTAACGTCATGCGCGGCGCACACCACGCTCGATGCCACGTACTTGGCACGCTTCTTGAGATGCTGAGCGTGTCGCCCAACGGCGGGCGACTCCAGATACGGATCAAAGGCGGTCCGGGGACACGCAGGCCGTCCGATGATCCGGACGTTGCGTCGCCCGCGTTCAGGAGTCACGCCGTTCATGACCGACATCGCCGCCCGTGCTGGAACACTGGAGAAGACGGAGCTGACGCTCGGCTTTGTGCCGTTGGTCGACGCCGCGCCGCTGGTGGTGGCACGCGAGAAGGGCTTCTTTGCCGCCGAAGGGTTGTCGGTGCGCCTCGTCCGCGAAGCGTCGTGGGCGGCCCTGCGCGATCGCGTCTGCAGCGGAGTCTTTGATGGCGGCCACATGCTGGCCGCGATTCCGGTTGCCAACGCCTTCGCGCTGGGCGGCTGGCGCGTGCCGCTGGTCGCGCCCATGGCCCTCAACCTCAACGGCAACGCCGTCACCCTGTCGGTGTCGTTGTGGGACGAACTGGCGGCGGAAGACAGCAGTGTGCGGGCTGGTGACCTGTCGGTTCCACGAGCGCTGGTGCGCTTGGCGCGCCACCGCCGCGCCGCGGGCCGGCCTCTGCCGCGATTCGGTGTCGTCTTCCCGCACTCCAGCCACAACTACCTGCTGCGCTACTGGCTTGCGGCCGGCGGTATCGATCCCGATCGCGACGTGCGTCTGGAAGTCGTGCCGCCGCCGCAGATGATCGCCTATCTCACCGCCGGCCGGATCGACGGCTACTGTGTCGGCGCGCCGTGGAGCGAGCTGGCCGAAGCGCATGGCGTCGGCCGCATCGCGGCATTGGGTCACGACATCTGGAATAACACCTTGGACAAGGTGCTGGGTGTCACGGCCGCCTGGGCGGCGCGCCGGCCGGCCACGCTGCGCGCGTTGCTGCGGGCGTTGTTGCGCGCCGGGGCGTGGCTGGACCACCCGGCCAACCGCGCCGAGGCGGCCTACTGGATGGCGCGGCCCGAGATCCTGCATGTGCCCGAGGCCGTGGTCGATAGGGCGTTGCGCGATGTTGGCGATGGAACCTCGGGCGGCCTGCTTTTCCATCGTCATGCCGCGACGTTTCCGTGGGCATCGCGCGGGCTCTGGACGCTCTCGCAGATGCAGCGCTGGGGGCAGGTTGGCGCCGGTGTTGCGCCGGCAGCGGCGGCTTCCGTCTACGACTCGACCATCTATCGCCTCGCCGCCGCTGATCTCGGCCTGCCAATACCGGCCGTCGATTTCAAGCGCGATGGCGAGCACGCCGAACCGTGGTCGGCGGCTGCCGTCGACGGTGGCGCGATCATGCTGGGCGCCGATCGGTTTTGCGATGGCCGCATCTTCGATCCGGCCCAGTTCGACGCCTACCTTGCCGGATTCGGGATCGGCAAGGATGTCAACTCCGCATCGGCTCGGGAGGCCGCATCGTCATGAGCAAGAAACCAACCGTCCGTGCGCGCCGCGCCGGAATCGCGCGCCGCGACCTGCTGAAGGGTGCGACGGCCACGGCTGGTCTGATCGCGGCCGTTCGCGCCGGCTTTCCCGCCGGAGCCTTTGCGCAAGCTGCAGGACCGGAAACCAACAAGGTGACGCTGGGCTTTATCGCGCTCACCGACTCGGCGCCGCTGATCATCGCCAAGGAAAAGAAACTCTTCGACAAGTACGGTCTCACGGATGCCAATGTGAACAAGCAGGCGTCCTGGGGTACGACACGCGATAACATCGTGCTGGGTTCGGCGGCCGGCGGCATCGACGGTGCCCATATCCTGACACCGCTGCCCTACCTGATCTCGCTGGGCACGGTCACGGCCGAGAACAAGCCCGTGCCGATGGCGATGCTGGCGCGGTTGAACACCGACAGCCAGGCGATCTCCGTGGCCAAGGAGTTCCTGCCCACCGGCGCCAGGCTCGATGCGTCGCCGCTCAAGGAAGCCTTTGCCAAGAAGAAGGCGGCGGGCACCGACGTGAAGTGCGCCATGACCTTCCGCGGCGGTACGCACGACATGTGGATCCGCTACTGGCTCGCCGCCGGCGGCATCGATCCCGACAAGGATGTGTCGACCATCGTCGTGCCGCCGCCGCAGATGGTGGCCAACATGAAGGTCGGCAACATGGACGCGTTCTGTGTCGGCGAGCCGTGGAACGAGCAACTCGTCAACCAGGGCATCGGTTATACGGCCTGTACCACCGGCGAAATCTGGAAGCACCATCCGGAAAAGAGCCTGGGTGTGCGCGCCGACTGGGTGGAGAAGAATCCCAAGGCCGCCGAGGCTTTGCTGATGGCGGTGATGGAAGCCCAGCAATGGTGCGACAAGCTCGAGAACAAGGAGGAGATGTGCCAGATCCTCAGCAAGCGGCAATGGTTCAACGTGCCCGTGGCCGACATCTTCGGCCGCATCAAGGGTGACATCAACTACGGTGATGGCCGCAAGGCCGCCGGCACCGACCTGCTGATGAAGTTCTGGCGCGATCATGCGTCCTATCCGTTCCAGAGCCACGAGCTGTGGTTCCTGACCGAGAACCAGCGCTGGGGCATCCTGGCACGCGATCTCGACACCAAGGCGATCATTGCCAAGGTCAATCGGGAGGATCTGTGGCGAACTGCCGCCAAGAAGCTTGGCGTGCCTGCCGCCGACATTCCGGCCAGTGCCTCGCGTGGCAAGGAGACCTTCTTCGACGGCAAGGTCTTCGATCCCGATGATCCCAAGGCCTATCTGGCAAGCCTGGCGATCAAGAAGGTCGCGTGAGCCGACGATATCCTCTCAAGGAGCGTATGATGCCTCCAGTCGTGCAGGCCCTGAAGCCGACCGCGGCGCCCGAAGCGCCGGCGGCGGCACCGCAGGCCGATATCGTGGCACTGCCGCTGAAACGGCCACCGCTGGCCGAGCGCTATGGTCCGGTGTTGCGGGATGTCGCCGGCCGCGTGATCCCGCCGCTGATCGTGCTGACACTGGTGCTGGTGGTGTGGCAGCTGCTGTGCTCGCAAGCCGGTTCGCGCCTGCCGCCGCCGACCAAGGTGCTGGCCGACACCTGGGACTTCATCGTCGATCCGTTCTACGATAACGGCGGTATCGACAAAGGTGCCTTCTGGCACATCGCCAAGAGCCTCAGCCGCGTTGCGATCGGCTTCACATTGGCCGCGATCGTCGGCATCGCACTGGGTGTCGTGGTCGGCCAGAGCACCTGGGCGATGCGCGGGCTCGATCCGATCTTCCAGGTGCTGCGCACCATCCCGCCTCTGGCCTGGCTGCCCTTGTCGCTGGCGGGTTTCCGTGATGCGCAGCCCTCGGCGATTTTCGTGATCTTCATCACGTCGATTTGGCCGGTGATCATCAATACGTCGGTCGGCGTGCGCCACATCCCGCAGGATTATCGCAACGTCGCCGCCGTCATCCGGCTCAGCTGGTACGAGTTTTTCTGGAAGATCACCTTGCCGGCCACGGTCCCCTACATCTTCACCGGCCTGCGCATCGGCGTCGGCCTGTCGTGGCTGGCGATCGTCGCGGCCGAGATGCTGATCGGCGGCGTCGGCATCGGCTTCTTCATCTGGGACGCGTGGAACAGCTCGCGCATCAGCGACATCATCGTGGCGCTGGTCTACATCGGCCTGGTCGGTTTCCTGCTCGACCGCCTGATCGCGGCGCTGGGCCATGTCGTGTCGCACGGCACATCAGCTTCGTGAACGCAGGAGACGCGGTCATGGCAACCAAGGCCTATCTCAACTTCGAGCAGGTCGGCATGAGCTTCCGGCGCGGCGCGCTCGCCACCGAGGTGCTGCGCGATATCGATCTGCGGATCGACGAAGGCGAGTACGTTTCGATCATCGGTCATTCCGGCTGCGGCAAGTCAACGTTGCTGAACATCGTCGGCGGCCTGCTGAAATCGACCACCGGCGAGGTCTTTCTCGAAGGCCAGGTGGTCGACGCGCCGGGACCGGATCGCGCCATCGTGTTCCAGAACCACTCGCTGCTGCCGTGGCTCACGGTCTACGGCAACGTGCGCATCGCCGTCGACAAGGTGTTCGGCCGGGCCAAATCGGCGTCGGAGCGGCACGACTGGGTCATGCACAAGCTTGAACTGGTCCAGATGGCCCAGCACAAGGACAAGCGGCCGCACGAGATCTCCGGCGGCATGAAGCAACGCGTCGGCATCGCCCGGGCGCTGGCGATGCAGCCCAAGGTCCTGCTGATGGACGAACCGTTCGGCGCGCTCGACGCGCTGACCAGAGCGCACTTGCAGGACTCGGTGATGGATATCCACGCCAAGCTCGGCAACACGGTGATGATGATTACGCACGACGTCGATGAAGCCGTCCTGCTCTCCGATCGCATCGTGATGATGACCAACGGCCCGTCGGCGACCATCGGCGATGTGCTCGCAGTCGGCTTGCCGCGCCCGCGGCGGCGCCTCGAACTGGCGACTGACGCCGAATACACACGCTGCCGTGCCGCGGTGATGGAGTTCCTCTATGCGCGGCACAAGCTGCCGTCGCGAGCGGCCTGACGTCACCGTCTCCCATCGGAGGCAAAAGGGGAGGTGTAGCGTGTTGCTGCAGCCGGTGGCACGAGGTCAGCAGATAGTTCGCACGACGTGCGCCTACTGCGGTGTGGGCTGCGGCCTGCTGGCGACGTCCGACGAGCACGGCAGCGTCACGGTCGTGGGCGATCCGCAGCATCCGGCGAATTTCGGCCGCCTGTGCTCCAAGGGGTCAGCATTGGGCGAGACGCTGGGGCTCGACGGCCGTCTGCTCGCACCCGAGATCGACGGGCGTCCCGCCGGCTGGGACGAGACGCTCGACCGCGTCGCCGGCCGGTTCCAGGAGGTCATCGCCGCGCACGGCCGGGACGCCGTCGCCTTCTATGTTTCGGGGCAGCTTCTGACCGAGGACTACTATGTCGCCAACAAGTTGCTGAAAGGGTTTATCGGCTCGCGCCACCTCGACACCAACTCGCGACTGTGCATGGCCTCGTCGGTTACCGGCCATCGTCGTGCCTTCGGCAGCGACACCGTGCCCGGTGTCTACGAGGATCTCGAGCAGGCCGATCTCATCGTGCTGGTCGGCTCCAATCTCGCCTGGTGCCATCCCATCCTGTTCCAGCGCATCGTGGCCGAACGCGAGCGACGCCCGACGCTGCGGGTCGTGGTTATCGACCCGCGACGCACGGCAACCTGCGATATCGCCGACCTGCATCTGCCGCTGGTGGCGGGAAGCGACGTGGCCTTGTTCAACGGCCTGCTCGTGCATCTGCATGACGTCGGTGCTGCCGATCGAACCTTCGTCAACCGGCATACATCAGACGTTGATCAGGCGCTGGCCACCGCTCGCGCAACGATGCCGGATGTTGAAACCGTTGCGCGGTTCTGTGGATTGGCAAGCGCTGATATTGCGGCGTTCTTCGCGCTGTTCGCGCAAACCGAAAAGACCGTCACCGTCTATTCCCAGGGCGTGAACCAGTCTTCCGCCGGTACCGACAAGGTCAACGCCATCATCAATGCGCACCTGTTGACGGGGCGCATCGGCCGAGCGGGCATGGGGCCGTTCTCGGTCACCGGCCAGCCCAATGCCATGGGAGGCCGCGAGGTCGGGGCGCTGGCCAATCAATTGGCGGCACATATGACCTACGACGACACCGCGAGCGTCGATCGGGTCCGTCGTTTCTGGAATGCGCCGCACCTGGCGATATCGGGTGGCCACAAGGCGGTCGACTTGTTCCGCGCCATCGAGGCCGGCGAGATCAAGGCCATCTGGATCATGGCGACCAATCCGGCCGTGAGCCTGCCGGATGCCGGTCGCGTGGCGCGCGCGCTGGAAGCCTGCGATTTCGTCGTCGTTTCCGACTTCGTGCGAGACACCGATACGGCGCGTCATGCCGACGTATTGCTGCCGGCCGCTGGCTGGGGTGAGAAGGATGGCACCGTCACCAATTCCGAACGTCGGATCTCGCGCCAGCGTCCGGTGCGGCCCGCACCCGGCCTGGCGCGTCCCGATTGGTGGGCGCTGAGCGAGGTCGCGCGCCGCATGGGCTTCGCCGAGTCGTTCGCCTATCGTGGCCCGGGCGACATCTTCCGCGAGCACGCGCGCCTCTCGGCGTTCGAGAACGACGGTGCGCGCGCCTTCAATATCGGTGCCGTGGCCGACATTTCGGACTCGGCCTATGACGCTCTTGAGCCGTTTCATTGGCCGTGGCGTGCCGACCAGGATGCGCCGCGGCGACGCCTGTTCGGTGACGGCACCTTCGTCACGCCAGACGGCCGCGGTCGATTCGTTGCCGTGACGCCCCGTGCGCCACGCCACGCTGCGACAGACGAGTTCCCCCTGATCCTGAACACCGGTCGCTATCGTGACCAATGGCACACCATGACACGCACCGGCCGTGCCGCGCGTCTGTCGACGCATCGACCGGAGCCGCTGCTGGCCATCCATTCGCACGACGCGGCGCGGTACGATCTTGTCGACGGTGACCTGGCACGGATCGAGAGCCGTTGGGGCACCGCGACACTGCGCGTCAGCGTCACAACAGATCAACGGCCGGGGACGGTCTTTGCGCCGATGCACTGGACCGGCACGCTGAGCGCCGCCGGTCGCGTGAACGAGATGGTCAATCCGCAGACCGATCCACACTCGGGTCAGCCTGAACTGAAGGCGACGCCGGTGCGTGTCAGTCCGGTGCTCGCGCGATGGCAGGGACTTGTGCTGTCACGCCAGAAACTGGCGCTCGACGGCCATGCCTACTGGGTGGCGGTCCGCGGCGCCGATCACTGGTGCTATGAAATGGCCGGCCCTGAAACGCCGCACGCTGCCTGGGAAAAGCTGGCGGCGCTGGCGACCGCGACCGTGTCTTCCGCCGAATGGCTGCAGTATCGCGATCCTGCGGCAGGCCGTCTTCGCGCTGCCCTGGTTGCAGGCGAGCGCTTGCAATTCGCTTTCTATATCGCAGCCGATGCAACCGGCTTGCCGTCACGCAGTGGTCCCGCCGCGCTGTTCGACCATCAGCGGCTCGCCGTCGATCAGCGACGCGCCATCCTGGCCGGCCGCAGTCTTGGGCAAGGCATCCAAGGCCCGGTGGTCTGCGCCTGCCACGGTGTTGACCGTGGTGCCATCGAGCTGGCCATCGCGAGCGGCTGCCGCACGACGCGCGCCTTGGGCGAACGCCTGAGGGCCGGCACCAACTGCGGTTCTTGCCTGCCAGAACTGCGTGCACTCCTCGCAGAGCAAGCCACCGGCTCGCATCACGGCAAAAGCAAAGCTTTTGCCTGACGTGAGCGGCGGGATGCTCGCGCTGCGCTCAGAGGCTGTGATCTTATTGCCGCGCGCTGTCATTCCGAGCGTAGCGAGGAATCTTTCAGCAGTTTTTCGCGCCGTTCGCGGCCGAAAAGATCCCTCGCACGCTCGGGATGACAGGCGTGGGCTCAAAAAATCACAGGCTGTCAGTTCATCGGCCCGAAGATCTTGCCCGGGTTCATGATGTTGTCGGGGTCGAGCGCGCGCTTCACGGCGCGCATCAGGCTCACGGCCTCACCGTGCTCGGCATAAAGATACTTGATCTTGCCCATCCCGACGCCGTGCTCGCCGGTGCAGGTGCCGCCCAACTCGAGGGCGCGCGCCACCATGCGATCGTTGACCGTCTCGGCCCGCTGCAGGTTGGTCGGGTCGTCGGGATCGACCATGATCGTGAGGTGGAAGTTGCCGTCGCCGACATGGCCGACGATCGGTGCCACGAGATCGTACGCCACGATATCCTGCTTGGTGGCCAGGATGCATTCGGCCAGCCGCGAGATCGGCACGCAGACGTCCGTCGCCCACATACCCCAGCCGGCCTTGAGCGCCTTGTTGGCCCACGCCGCGTCATGGCGCGCCTGCCACATCTTGGTGCGCTCCTCGGCCTGCGTGGTGAAGGCGAAGCTGCCGCCGTCATTGTCGCTGGCGATCGCCTGCACCATCTCGGCCTGCTCCTTCACGCTGGCCTCGGTCCCGTGAAACTCGAGGAACAGCGTGTTCTTCACGGGCAGGCTCATCTTGGAGTAGCGATTCACCGAGTCGACCTGGATGTCGTCCAGCAGCTCGATGCGCGCGATCGGCACGCCCGACTGGATGGTCTGGATCACGGTGCTGACGGCGCCTTCCAGGGACTCGAAGGCGCAGGTTGCCGCCGCCATCGATTCAGGGATGCCGTACAGCCGCAGCGTGATCTCCGTAATGATGCCCAGCGTGCCTTCCGAACCCACGAACAGCTTGACCAGATCGTAGCCTGCCGACGATTTGCGCGCACGCCGGCCCAACCGCATGATCCGCCCATCAGGAGTCACAACCTGAAGGGCGAGCACGTTCTCGCGCATGGTGCCGTAGCGCACGGCGTTGGTGCCCGAGGCACGCGTGCTGGTCATGCCGCCGATCGAGGCATCGGCGCCGGGATCGATCGGGAAGAACAGGCCCGTGGCCCGGATATACTCGTTGAGCTGCTTGCGCGTGACGCCCGGCTGCACGACGACGTCGAGGTCGGCCTCGTTGACCTGCAGCACCTGGTTCATGCGGCTGACGTCGACGGAGATGCCGCCCTGCGGCGCCGAGATGTGGCCCTCCAGGGAGGTGCCCGTGCCGAAGGCGATGATCGGGGTCCGGTAGCGCGCGCAGATCTGGACGATCTTCTGCACTTCTTCGGTCGACTCCGCGAACACCACCGCGTCCGGCAGATGGGCATCGTGAAAGCTGATGTCCTTGCCATGCTGCTCGCGTACGGCGGCGGCCGTGCTCAGGCGGTCGCCGAACAGTGCCTTGAGCTCGGCAATGGTCTCGTCGATATGCGGGGGGTGGACGGCGGCGGCCAGAGCCATGTCAACAAGTCTCCTGTGGGCAAGCGGCCCACGACTGCCCACAATGGCGACAAAGCGCTGGCCGTTCAAGACAGGCTTGAAACGGCCGCCGCAAGCGTGGCTTACGCGCGATGGGCCAGCCGTGTCAGAACAGCGCGGCCGCGGGCCGACAAGCGGTAGCCGACATCAAGGCTTTCGGTCAGGCCCAGGGCCTTCAGCTTGCGCACATCAGCCTTGAAAGCCAGCCGGGGCCGGCCCAGGCGCGCGGCGAGATCGCCGGCCCGCACGCCTTCATTGTGGTCGATGAGGTCCAGGACAGCGCAGGTCCAGGCGCCGTGCGGGCTGTGCCGGTCAAGCCGCGTCAGGCGATCGCTCAGATCGGACCATTCACCGTCGCTCAGCTTGGCCTGCTGGCGCAGGGCAAGGCGTGGGTCAGGTCCGACAGGTCGCAGGGCGATGCGGTAGAGGGTGCCGCCATCGACGGCGGGCAGCGTCTTCAGCAGTGCCGGCCGATTGTCATATCCGGCAAGTGCCGCATCGCGTTCGGTGATCTCGGCAGGGCCGATCGGCTCGACGGTGTCGATCGCCAGCAGGCCGATGGCGGTGCGCAGCTGGCCGCCGGACCGCACGGTCGGCCGGCGCCAGCGTCGGAAGGCCAGGGTGACGACGCCGCTGGCAATGCGGTCGAGGATGGCGCGCTTGATCAGCATGGATCGGCAATGCAGCACACCTAGATCGTGACGTCATCCGGTTCATACATGCGATCGGCAGGGTGTTTGTCGCGGTGCTCGACGTACTCGATCAGCATGCCGTCGGGATGGCGCACGAGCATGTTCTGCCCGGTCGGCACGTCCTGCGGTCCCTCGAGGATCTCGGCGCCGACCGAGGGCAAGTGCTGCGCGAACGCAGCGATACCGTCGACCATGAACGTCGCGTGCGTGTTCACGAACGGCGCCAGGCTTTCGGGCGTGCCGGCGATGAACAGGATGGAACCGACCTGCGCCAGTTCCAGGTCGTACTGGGGATAGTGGAACCGCAGCCGTGCCTTCTGGCCGATGATCTGCTCATGGAAGCGGACGGCGGCATCGAGAGCTGCCAGGGGAAGATAGCGCCGTACCAGGATGTTGAGCACTTTCATCAAGCTCTCCGTGGACGGCGGGCCGGCGGTTGGTCCGTCGTTGGCGCGTGTGCTGTCGTGGCTGGCAGCACCGCCAGGCGATCGGCAACAACGCGGCGGCGTGCTTTCAGCACCGCCAGTGCCTGATCGATCTGAGTGAGCTTGTCGTGCAGCGCGACGCTGCAGGCATTGCTGCCATCACCAGGGCCGTCCTCGAGGCAGGTGGCCAGGCGCGCGATCTCGCGCGTCGAGAAACCGGCAGCGATCAAGTCGCGGATCCATTCGATCCGCTGGAGGTCGGCCCTGGAGAACCGGCGGTAGCCATTCTCACAACGGCTTGGCTGCAGGAGCCCGGCGATCTCATAATGGCGGATGACGCGCGTGCTGATGCCGAGGAGTCGCGATATGTCACCGATTTGCATGGGGTGTTCCTCATGACCAATGACCTAGCACCTTGACATTAATGTCAAGGTCAAGCCCGAATGCGAATGGTCGATGGCGCACTGGAACATCGATCGCGGAAACTCGTTGAAGTCCCATGAACCGTTGGGGCAGAGGAGGACGAGATGGAGACGGCGCCCACCATCGTCTTCGAGAATATGGAAACGTCAGAGTTCGTGCAGGCGCGCATCCAGCGTGAAATCGGTCGGTTGGAACGATTTTTCAGTCGCGGTACATCCTGCCGCGTCGTTGTGCGCGCGCCTGATCGTCAGGGCGGGATGTTCAGCGTCCGCGTGTATATCGAGATGCCCGGCCAGCGCAGTGTCGTGGTAAGCCGCCTGCCGTCGGAACGCCGGGTGATGCACGATCCCCATGTCGCCATCACCGAAGCCTTCAGGACGGCACGCCGCCAGCTCCAGGACCAGGCACGCCTGCTGCGCGGCGAGGTCAAGGCGCATGACCAGCAGGGTGTCGGGACCGTGGCCGAACTTTATCCCGACGACGGCTATGGGCTCATTACCACCGACGCCGGCGATGAAATTCACTTCGATCGCAGCAGCTTGCCGCCGGGTGAATTCGAGGCGCTGCAGGCAGGAGCCAAGGTCAGCTTCGAGGCGCGCACGGGTGATGATCGCGAGCATGCGCGCGTCGCCCGGGTGAAGCAGGACGGACAGGGCTGAGCCGGCCGTCTAACAGGTTGACGGCCGGCGGGTGGGGCGGCAAGAAGCGGGGTTCTGACCGGAGCCTCTGATGCCTGCTGATAATCGCGTCTACCTGTTCGATACCACGCTGCGAGACGGTGCCCAGACCCAGGGCGTCGATTTTTCCGTCGCCGACAAGACAGCGATTGCGATCGAACTGGACCGTATCGGCATCGACTATATCGAGGGCGGCTGGCCGGGCGCCAATCCCACCGACGACCGGTTTTTCGCCGCTCCGCCGACGTTCAACCAGGCCAGGTTCGTCGCCTTCGGCATGACCCGGCGGGCTGGCCGCAGCGCCGCCAACGACCCCGGGCTCAATGCCATTCTTTCAACCAAGGCGCGTACCGTCTGCATGGTTGGCAAGACCTGGGACTTCCATGTCGACGTGGCGCTGGAACTGGGTCGCACCGAGTATGTCGACATGATCGCCGACTCGATCGCCGTGGCCAAGACGCGCGTCGATGAGGTGATGTTCGACGCCGAGCATTTCTTCGACGGCTACAAGGCCAACCGCGACTACGCCATGACCTGCGTGCGTGAGGCGCATCGTGCGGGTGCGCGATGGCTGGTGCTGTGCGACACCAACGGCGGCACCTTGCCGCACGAGATCGAGCGGATCGTGGGCGAGGTATGCCGCGAGATTCCGGGCAGCGCCGTCGGCATCCACTGCCACAACGACACGGAGAACGCCGTCGCCAACTCGCTGGCCGCCGTGCATGCCGGTGCGCGGCAGGTGCAGGGCACCATCAACGGCCTGGGTGAACGTTGCGGCAATGCCAACATGATCGCGCTGGTGCCGAACCTGATGCTGAAGATGGGTTACGACACCGGCATCCCGGCCGAGAACCTCACGAAGCTCACGCACCTGTCGCGCCTGCTGGATGATCGCCTGAACCTGCCGCCCAACCGCAGTGCCGCCTACGTCGGCTCACGTGCCTTCGCACACAAGGGCGGACTGCACGTGAGCGCCGTGGAGAAGGATCCACGCACCTACGAGCACATCGATCCGGCGGCGGTGGGCAACGAACGCATTATCGTCGTCTCCGACCAGGCCGGTCGATCCAACGTCGTGGCACGCTTCCGTCAGATCGGCCTCGATATCGATCCCAAGAGTCCGGAGGTCATGCGCCTGCTGGAGATCGTGAAGGAGCGCGAAGCCAACGGCTATGCCTATGACGGTGCCGATGCGTCGTTCGAACTGCTGGCACGACGCGAATTGCACACGGTGCCGGACTATTTCGAACTGCAAAGCTTCCGCGTGCTGGCCGAACGGCGCTGGAACGCCAAGGGCGAGCTGATCACCCTGTCGGAAGCCACGGTGAAGCTCGACGTCGCCAGGCACCGGGTGATGGAGGTCGGCGAGGGCAACGGCCCGGTCAACGCGCTCGACTCGGCGCTGCGCAAGGCGCTGTTGCCGCACTACGCGGAGCTCGTCGACATGCGCCTCATCGATTTCAAGGTCCGTATCCTGGACTCGGCGGGCGGCACCGCGGCCATCACCCGCGTGATGATCGAAAGCGCCGACAGCCACGGGCTTCGGTGGACCACGATCGGCGTGTCGCCCAACATCATCGATGCGTCCTACAACGCGCTCTACGACGCGATTACCTACAAGCTGTTTCGTGACGGGGCCGCACCAGCGGTGTGACCCTGGACGGATGGTTTCCGGCCCGCGATCCCTGGTTGGGCCAATGCAGCCATGCCAGGGCAGCGGGTCAAAGGCCACGACGCATGGCTCAAGATCAGGCACAATCATTGTCATAAGGGAGGCGACGTCATCGCCGCCAAGGCGTGGCCGGCACCCGGCCCGTAGACGGTAAGGGATGCGCGACACTGTTGAAACGGATTCGGCGAAGATAGACACGCCGTCGTCCCGACGGCGGCCAACCCGCCGCGCCGTAGCCCGCGCCTTCATGTGGTCGCTGCCCGTCCTGGTCGCTATCGCAGGCATCGCCTTCTGGCTGACCGCAGGTCGCCACGTCGGTACCGACAACGCCTACATCAAGGGCGACCGAGTGATGGTGGCGCCCGAGGTGGCCGGCGCCATCATCGAGGTCTTGGTGCAGGAGAACCAGCGCGTCACGCGTGGCCAGCTGCTGTTTCGCATTCAGGACGAGCCGTTCCGGCTGGCGCTGGCGCGGGCCGATTCGGAACTGGAGACCGTTCGCGCCGACGTGCGGGGGTTGCGCGCGGGCTATCGCCAGAAGCGCGAGGAGATCAAGGCGGCGAAAAGCCAGGAGACGTTTGCTGTCGCCGACTTTGACCGCCAGAACGAACTGGCGCAGCGCAAGGTCGTTTCGAGCCAGCGGCTTGATGAGTCGCGGCGCGACCTCGATCTGGCGCGCCAGCGTATTGCCATGCTGAACGAAGAGCTGATGCGCCTGGAAGCAGCGCTGGCCGGCAATCCCAAGATCCACACCGACGAACATCCGCGCGTCAAGCAGAGCCAGGCGGCGCGCGACGAGGCGGCCTTGAACCTGCGCCGCACGCGTGTCGAGGCGCCGATCGACGGCATCGCGGCGCGCAAGCCGACGGTGGGCACGCATGCGGCGCCCGGTACGGCGGTGATGACCGTCGTGGCCGACGAAGGTCTGTGGATCGAGGCCAATTTCAAGGAAACCGACCTGACACGCGTGCGGCCGGGCCAGACGGCGATCGTTCACATCGATACCTATCCCGATCGGGCCTGGCGCGGAACGGTGGTGAGCATCGCGCAGGCGACCGGCGCGGAATTCGCCGTGTTGCCGCCGCAGAACGCGTCGGGCAACTGGGTCAAGGTGGTGCAGCGCATTCCGGTACGGGTCGAGGTCCGCCGCGAACCTGGCGATCCGCCGTTGCGGGTCGGCATGAGCGCGCTGGTCGAGATCGACACCGGTCACGTGCGCTCGCTCGGCGAGTTGACGACGGCCATGGCGCGGGCGCTGGGGCTGGGCGGGCCTACGGCGGCGCCGCGGTGAACTCTTCATTCGGACCGCGCGCGTCCACGCGCGCATCTCGGGTGAAAGCCTTGCTTTCGCCCGTGCACAGTAGCGTCAACGGCTGGTCACTCTCCGCGTCGCTGCGCGCAAATGCGGGCGTGGACGTCCGCGGTCCGAAAACATGACAGCGGCGCCTTTCAGCCAGCCTACGACCCGCCGGTACCGGTTGCTGATCACCGTCACGATGATGCTGGCGACGTTGCTGCATGTCATCGACGCCACGATCGCCAATGTCGCGCTGCCGCACATGCAGGGCACCTTGTTGGCAACGCAGGACCAGATCTCCTGGGTGCTGACGTCCTATATCGTGTCGTCGGCGATCCTGACGCCGCTGGCCGGCTGGCTGGCCGACCGGCTGGGGCGCCGGCGCCTGCTGGTCATCGCCGTAATCGGCTTCACGATCACCTCGATGCTGTGCGGTGCAGCCGCCACCCTGGAGCAGATGGTGATCTTCCGCGCCGTGCAGGGTGCCTTCGGCGCCACCCTGGTGCCGCTGTCACAGGCCATCCTGCTCGACTCCTATCCGCCGGAAGAGCACGGCTTCGTCATGTCGATCTGGGGGGTCGCGGTCATGGTCGGGCCGATCATGGGCCCGACGCTCGGCGGCTGGCTGACCGAGGAGTTCACCTGGCGCTGGGTCTTCTACATCAACCTGCCGGTCGGTCTGCTGTGCCTGCTGGGCATCGTGACCCTCATTCACGACCTCGGACCACGGCGAGGCCGACCGTTCGATCTCACCGGGTTTGCCTTGCTGGCGCTTGCCATCGGCTCGGCGCAGCTGATGCTCGACCGTGGCGAACTCAGCGACTGGTTCCACTCGACCGAGATCGTGATCGAGGCGGTGGTCGCTGGCGTGGCGCTGGTGATGTTCCTGATCCACGCCGTGACGACGCACCATCCCTTCCTCGATCTGCGCCTGTTCGAGGACCGCAACGTGTCGGTCGGCCTGCTGTTCGCCGGGCTGGCCGGTTTGATCCTGATCGCCACGGCAGCACTGATGCCGCCGTTCCTGCAGAGCTTGCGCGGTTATCCGGTGATCACGGTGGGCATCATGCTGGCGCCACGCGGCATCGGCATGATGATCGCGATGCTGATCTTCGCCCGCATCGCTGGCCGCTTCGATGCACGCCTGGTGGTCGCGTTCGGCTTCGGTATCACGGCGCTGTCGATCTGGCAGATGACGCAGTTCAATTTCGACATCGACGCCTGGGCCGTGGTGTGGAGCGGGGCGCTGCAGGGTTTCGGTCTGGGCTTCGTCTGGCCGCCGCTCAGCACCATCATGTTCGCCAGCCTGCATCCCAGCCAGCGGACCGACGTTGCGTCCTTGAACGCGCTGGCGCGCAATCTCGGCGGCAGCATCGGGATTGCGGCGCTGGTGGCGATCCTGTCGCAGAACACCCAGGTCGCCCGCTCCGAGTTGGCGCCGTCGATTTCCGTGCTCAACCCGTCCTGGATGGCCGTCATCGGCAGCGGCGGCCAGAGCGCCACGACGCTTGCCCTGTGGGACGGCGAGCTGACGCGTCAGGCATCGATGATCGCCTATCTCAACGACTTCCAGCTCATGATGTTCGTCGTGCTGGCGGCGATCCCGCTGCTGGTGCTGCTCAAACCGGCGCCGCTGGCGACGCGGTCGTAGATGTCTCCTTGCCCCGCCCGGGCGGGGAGAAGAGATATGGCCTCGCGCGCTGCCGGCGTGTAGAAGGCGCGGCATGGGACGGCCCAACAAGAGCGACATTCCTGACCAGCCGGCGCCGGCGATCGTGCTGGTGCGGCCGCAGCTGGGCGAAAACATCGGCATGACGGCGCGTGCCATGCTCAATTGCGGGCTGGGCGAGTTGCGCCTGGTGGCACCGCGCGACGGCTGGCCCAACCCCGCGGCGCAGCGCGCCGCATCCGGGGCCGATTCGGTGCTGGAGGCGGCGCAGGTCTTCGATACGGTGGCTGCCGCGGTGGGCGACCGGACCCGGGTCATCGCAACGACGGCGCGTGCGCGCGAGCTGACGCAGCGAGTGGTCAACCCGCGGCTGGCGGCCGCTGAGCTCCATCAGTGGATCGCGGCCGGTGAGCGCTGCGCCGTGATGTTCGGGCCTGAGCGTACCGGCCTGGAAAACGACGACCTGGTGTACGCCGATACCGTGCTGTCGATCCCGCTCAATCCCCGGTTTACGTCGTTGAACATCGCGCAGGCCGTGCTGCTGGTCGCCTATGAATGGTCGCAGGCCGATGCCGTGCCGGAAGAGACCCTGGTCACCAACACCACGCGGCCGGCGACCAAGGCCGAGCTCGCCAACCTGTTTGCCCATCTCGAACGCGAACTGGACGATAGCGGCTTCCTGCGCGTGCCCGAGAAGCGGCCCGACATGGTGCGCAACATCCGCGCCCTGCTGCAGCGCGCCCTGCCCACCGAGCAGGAAGTGAACACCTTTCACGGCATCATCGCCTATCTCGCGACAAAGAAGCGAAATGGGTGAAGCCGGGAGCTCGCCTTGGCAATCGCGTGCATGCTCGACTAGCATCGCTCGTTATCATCGAGGGGACACCATGCGCCGGCGCACCTTTTCCAGCCTGGCTGCCGCGGCAGCATTGCCGCTGCCGGCGATGGCGCAGGCGAATTATCCCAACCGGCCGGTCCGGTTCATTGTGCCGTTCCCCGCTGGCGGCACGACCGACTACCTGGGCCGCGCCATGGCCGAGAACCTCGGCCGCCTGTTGGGCCAGCAGTTCGTGGTCGACAACAAGGGCGGCGCCGGCAGCAACATCGGCGTCGGCGAGCTCGCGCGCGCCGTGCCCGACGGCTACACGCTGGGCATGATCAATGTCGCCTCGCATGCCATCAACCCGACGCTCTACAGTCGATTACCGTTCGATCCGATCAAGGATTTCGCGCCGATCTCGATGATCGCCACGCTACCCAACCTGCTGGTGCTGCATCCGTCGGTGCCGGCGCAGAATGTTCGCGAGCTGATCGAGCTGGCCAAGCGCGAGCCCGGCAAATACACCTACGCGTCCTCCGGTGCCGGCACCACGCTGCATCTGTCGGGCGAGATGTTCAATACCATGGCCGGCATCAAGCTGCTGCACGTACCCTACAAAGGCGGCGGCCCCGCTTTGCAGGATCTGCTGGCCGGCGTGGTGCATATGATCTTTGGCAACATGCCTACGGTCTTCCCGCAGGCCAAGGCCGGCAAAGTGCGCGCCCTGGGAGTCACCTCGGCGCAGCGCAACAAGGCAGCGCCGGATATCCCCGCCATCGCCGAGACCTTGCCGGGCTATGCCGCCGACTCCTGGCAGGCGTTCGCCGCACCGGCCGGCACGCCGCAGGCGATCGTCGACAAGCTGGTCGACGCCGCGCTGCGGATTCTCACGACGCCGGAGGTCGTGGCGCAATTCGAGGCACAGGGTGCCACGGCGCTGCCCATGACGCCGCAGGCGCTGTCGACGTTCATGGCCGAGGACTTGGCGCGCTGGGCGCCGGTGGTGAAGGCATCGGGCGCGCGTGTCGAATGACTCCGCGCAGGATCGCACGATGACGAACCCGATCTTGGATCTCACACGGCCCGGCGACATTCTGAGACCGTTTCCGGTGGTGGAAGATGTTTTCGTGCCGGAGCAGGTCGGCCTTGCCCGGCATCTGCATCCCTTGGTCTCGGTCGATCTCAAGGCTGCAAACCCGGGCTGGTCCGGCTGGGTTCATATGCTCAGCCCGATAGAGCCCTATGCGGGTCTCCTCGGCGAGCACACGGTGGATTTTCATGACACCTTCGCGCGAACGAACGCCTTTATCGTCGCGCTCGACGGCAATCGTTATCACTTCCAAGGGGATTCGCGCTATTTCCTGATGGCGCATGCCAGAGACGACCTGCCGCAGCACGCACATGTCGCTTACGACGAACTCGCCGTGCACTACGAAGAAGCTGAAGCCGCCTTTCGCAGGGCCGAAGCCTCCTATCGCAAACACGGCAGGCTCTACATGCTCGACGACAAAGGTCGGATATCGTCCGGGAACATGGAGCCTCAACCGCTCGTCGAGCAGCTTGGCGGCGCGACACCTTATGCCAATTGGACCGTGACAACCGAGTTCCCTGTCGAGCCTGTCGTCAGGCCAGGCGGTCCGGAACCGACGCAGGTCTGGCCGCTCAGCCCCGCGGGACGGCGTTTCGAGTTTGTCGCCTCGACGCCCGGTTGGCTCTACCGCCGTGACGGCGCCGATTCGATCCTGCTGTTCTACGAACCTGTCGAGAAGCTGGTGCTGCTGACGTTCGACTGGACCTGAGCTATCCATGGACGCCTTGCCCATCGAGGAAGCGCTGCCGGCGCTGAAGCAGGCGCTGCTGTCGCGAACGGAAGCGGTATTGCTGGCGCCACCGGGAGCCGGCAAGACCACGCGCGTGCCGCTGGCGCTGCTGGATGCGCCGTGGCTGGCCGGTCGCAAGATCATCATGCAGGAGCCGCGGCGCATCGCGGCGCGTGCCGCCGCCCGGCGCATGGCACAGACGTTGGGCGAGGCGGTTGGCGACACCGTCGGCTACCGCGTGCGGCTGGACAGCCGGGTCGGTCCCGCCACGCGCATCGAGGTCGTGACGGACGGCCTGTTCCTGCGTCGGCTGCAAGCCGATCCGACGCTCGAGGGCATCGGCTGCGTCATTTTTGATGAGCTGCACGAGCGGGGCCTGGAGACCGACCTGTCGCTGGCTCTGGTGCGCGAAGCGCAACTGGCGCTGCGCGACGACCTGCGGGTGCTGGCCATGTCGGCCACGCTCGATGGTGTTGCGGTGGCGCAGGTGCTGGGGGGTGCGCCGATCATCGAAAGCGCCGGGCGCATGTTCCCGGTCGACACGCGCTACCTGGAGCGTGATGCCGACGGGCGCATCGAGGATGTGACGGCAGCAGCGGTGCGGCGTGCCGTGGCCGAGGAGCCGGGCAGTGCCCTGGTGTTCCTGCCCGGCGTCGGCGAAATTCGCCGCGTCGAGGAGCGCCTGCGCGGGGCCTTGCCGGCCGATACCGACCTGGTGCCGCTCTATGGCGATCTGGCGCCGGGCGAGCAGGACCGGGCGATCCGTCCCGCGCCTGCCGGTCGGCGCAAGGTGGTGCTGGCCACATCAATCGCCGAAACCAGCCTCACCATCGATGGCGTGCGCATCGTGGTCGATGCCGGCTGGATGCGCGTGCCGCGGTTTTCGCCGCGCACCGGCATGGAACGGCTGCAGACGGTGCGGGTGACCCAGGCGTCGGCCGACCAGCGCCGTGGCCGCGCCGGCCGGCTGGCGCCGGGTGTCTGCTACCGGCTGTGGAGCGAGGCGACGCAACGCGGCCTGCGCCCGTTCGGTGTGCCCGAGATCCTCGACGCCGACCTCGCACCCCTGGCGCTGGAGCTGGCGGCGTGGGGGACGCGTGATGTCACGGCGTTGCCGTGGCTGACGCCACCGCCGGTGGCGGCGCTGGCGACGGCCCGTGATCTGCTGCGGGACCTGGGGGCGCTGGACGACGACGGCGCGGTCACGGCGCACGGCCGCGCCATGTCCGCGCTGGGCCAGCATCCGCGTCTGGCGCACCTGCTGCTACGGGGCCAGGACGAGGGACGTGGCGCGCTCGCCTGCCAGGTGGCGGCTTTGATTGCCGCGCGCGACCTGTTGCGCTTTCCGCCCGGACAGCGCGATCCCGATTTGCGCCATCGCGTCGATGTGAGCCTCAATGAGACGCGGCCGGTCTCGGGTGCGGCGGTCGACCGCGGCACCTTGGCCGCCGTTCGCCAGAGTGCGCGCGATCTGCGCCGGCGGCTGGGCGTGCGCGAGAACGGCGCCGTCGATAGCCGCGATACCGGCCGGCTCGTCGCCATGGCGTACCCCGATCGTGTTGCCCGGCGACGCCCCGGCGGCGGCGCCCGCTATCGGCTGAGCGGTGGGCGCGGCGCGACGTTGCCGGAGGGCGATCCGCTGGCGGCCGAGGAATGGCTGGCCGTGGCCGATCTCGACGAGGGTGCGCAGGACGCCCGCATCTTTCTCGCGGCGCCGCTGGCATTGGCCGATATCGAAGACCTGTTCGACCACCGGCTGGTTGCCCGCGATGTGCTGCGCTGGGATGGCCGCGAGCAGGCCGTCGTGGCGCGTCGCGAGCGGCGGCTGGGGACGCTGGTGCTGGAGGAACGCGCGCTGCCGGACCCCGCTTCCGAAGCGGTGCGCGCTGCGATGCTGGATGGTCTTCGTGCCCTGGGCCTCGACAGCTTGCCGTGGAGCGACGGCTTGCGGAGCTGGCAGCAGCGCGTGCAGTTCCTACGGCGGCACCTGGGCGAGGAGTGGCCTGACGTTTCAGACCCGGCATTGCTGGCATCTCTGTCTACGTGGCTGGGCCCTTATCTCGACGGTGTCTCGCGCCGCGCGCATCTCGATCGCGTCGATCTTGCCTCGGCGCTGCACGGCACGCTCGAATGGTCGAAGCGCCAGAAGCTGGATGAACTGGCACCGACCCACATCGCCGTGCCCAGCGGCTCGCGTGTCGCAGTCGACTACACAAATCCCGACGAGCCGGTGCTGGCGGTGCGCCTGCAGGAGATGTTCGGGCTGGCCGCGACGCCGCGCATCGCCGGCGGCCGGGTGCCGCTGCTGATTCATCTGCTGTCGCCGGCGCGCCGTCCGGTGCAGGTCACGCGCGACCTGGCCAGTTTCTGGGCCAGCGGCTATCGCGCCGTAAAGGCCGAACTGAAGGGCCGCTACCCGCGGCACTACTGGCCCGACGATCCCCTGGTCGCCGAGCCCACGGCACGCGTACGACCAAGGCCGAAATGATGCTCTCTGCTCATCTCCACGCCTGCGCGGGGAGATGAGAGAACGCTACTGTTGGAACCGTCGTTGCCAGAATTCGCGCGAACGCCGTTCGCCGATGTCGCAGCCCAGCGCATAGGGCCGCTTGCCGGGCGCCGGCATCGAGCCTTCCATGGCCTGCGCCACCTGGCGTTCGCCCGAGACGCCCTGGCGGCGCTGCGGCACGTCGCTGGCGCGGACCTTGCCGTCGGGCGTGATGTTGGCGATCTCCTGCAGCAGCTTCTTGCGCACGGCCTCGTGGAACTCGTTGAAGCTGGTGGCAACGACGAGGAAGGAGCGCGGGCCGCCGATGACGCAGCCTTCGTAGTAGCGATCGAGATCGGGATCCGGCGGGAAGCCGTACTTGTTGGGGCGGCCGTTCATGATCGGCAGGCCGTTGATGGTGATCCGCCGCGCCAACGCCTCGTCGCGGGCCGTGGTGATCAACTCGCCGTCGTTGTTGGCGCCGTCGCCGGAGATGTCCAGCACCATGCGCTCTGTCGTGTACGGCATGCGCTCGAACAACGGGATGGCGTAGCGGATGGCGCCACTGATCGACGTCCGGGTCAACACGGTGATCGGCACTTCGCCCAGGCGCTTGGCGAAGGTTTCGATGGCGGCCTCGCTATCGAGGAGAGTCCAGTCGATCAGAAGCTGCTGGCGCCACGCATCGGACCACTCGAAATAGGTGACCGCGATCCGGCCGTTGTAGCCGCCCAGAATCGCCTTCCTGATCTGCGGATCAGTGAAGGCCTTGACGTAACCCTGGCGTTGCAGCTCGGCTTCGTCGGGATCGATGCTGCCGGAGATGTCCACCGCCAGGACCAGTGCCAGATCGACTTCCTTGGCTTCCTGCGCCACGGCATCAGGGCCAAAGGAGAGGCCGAGCAGGGCAGCACCCGATAGGAGTGCCTGTCGCCATCTGAAGCGGGGAAAGCGTACGCGACTGATGACCATCGGTGGCCTCCAGGTGTCGCATCGACAGGCGGAAGCATAGCCCTTCGCACTGGGCTGTCCAGCGCGCGACGCGCTCGACAGGTATGAACTGCTGTTCATATGCTGTGACAAACGAGCTTGCCGGAGAGGAAATACCATGGACCTGTCGCTTGGCCCCGAGGACCGCGCCTTCCAGGACGACGTGCGCGCATTCCTGCGCGACAACCTGACCCCCGATCTGCGACAGGCCGGGGCGCGCACCGGCGGCGTGTTTGCCGAAATCGAGGCCGGCTTTCGCTGGCATCGCATCCTGGCCAAGCGCGGCTGGTCGGCCACGACGTGGCCCAAGGAGTATGGCGGCCCCGGTTGGACGGCAACGCAGCGCTATATCTTTGCGCGCGAATGCACGGCCGTCGACGCGCCGCGCGTCTTCAACATGGGTGTGCGCATGGTCGGCCCGGTGGTCATGAAGTTCGGTACGCCCGAGCAGAAGGCGAAGTATCTGCCGGGCATCGTGTCGGGCGACATCGTCTTTTGCCAGGGCTATTCCGAGCCGGGATCGGGCTCGGACCTGGCATCCCTGAAGACGCGCGCCGATTCGGACGGTGACGATTATGTGATCAACGGCACCAAGATCTGGACCACGTTCGCACACCACGCCAATCGCATGTTCTGCCTGGTGCGCACGTCGAACGAGGGCAAGCCGCAGGAAGGCATCACGTTCCTGCTGATCGACGACATCAAGACGCCGGGGCTCACCATACAGCCGATCATCACCTTGGCCGGCGATCACGAGGTGAACCAGGTCTTCTTCGACAACGTGCGGGTGCCCAAGGCCAACCGCCTGGGGCCGGAGAATGCCGGCTGGACGGTGGCCAAGCACCTGCTCGAGTTCGAACGTGGCGGCGAGGCCTATACGCCCAATCTGTATGCGCGCCTCGAGGATGTGCGTCGGATCGCACGCGAGGAACGCGCCGACGACAGCGCGCGCCTGATCGAAGCGCGCGACTTCGCCGAGCGGCTGGCGGCGATGGAGATCGAGATCCAGGCGCTGGAGATGATCGAGCTTCAGGTCCTGAGCGACCTCAGCCGCGGCAAGAACCCCGGCGCGATATCGTCGGCCATGAAGATCCGCGGCTCGGAGACCTTGCAGAAGCTCGACGGCCTGGGCGTCGAGGCGCTGGCGTACTATGCGACACCGTACGAGCCGGAAGCGCGCACCTTGGGCTGGAACGAACCGACGGTGACACCCGACTACGGCATCACCGCCGTGCCGCTCTTCCTCAACAACCGCGCCGCCACGATCTACGCCGGTTCCAACGAGGTCCAGCGCAACATCATCGCCAAGGCAGTGCTGGGTTTGTGAGCGTCTTTACCTCTCCCGCAAGCGGGAGAGGTCGATGAGCGCGTAGCGCTCATCGGGTGAGGGGATACACACGAGGCGCCAAGTCCTTGGGCCCTCACCTTCCCATCGCTTCGCGATGGCCCCTTCCTCTCCCGCGCAGCGGGAGAGGAGATCAAACTACAGCGCCAGCATGATCTTGCCGACGTGGTCGGCGCGCTCGAGCTCGGCGTGGGCGGCGGCGGCGTTGGCCATCGGGAAGGTCTTGAAGATCACCGGCTTGATGATGCCCTTGTCGAGCAGCGGCCAGACCTTCTCGCGCAGGCCAGCCGCCATGCGGCCCTTGTTGGCGATGCTCTGCGGCCGCATGGTCGAGCCGGTGATGCTGATGCGGTTCATCATGACCACCGCGGCATTGATGGTGGCGCTGGCACCGCCCTGCACCGCGATGATCACCAGCCGGCCCTCCGCTCGCAGCAGCTGCAGGTCCTTGGCGATGTAGTCGCCGGCGACCATGTCCAGCACGACGTCGACCCCGGCGCCGTTGGTGAGGCGCTTGGCCTCGGCGACCCAGTCGTTGTCCTTGTAGAGGATGGCGTGGTCGGCGCCGAGCTTGGTGACGGCCGCGGCTTTCTCGGCGTTGCGCACCGTCGTCAGCACCGTGGCGCCCAGTGCCTTGGCGAGCAGGATGGCCGTCGTGCCGATGCCGCTGGCGCCGCCATGGATCAACACGGTTTCGCCAGCCGACAGACGGCCGCGCTCGAAGAGATTGTGCCAGACGGTGAAGTAGGTCTCGGGCAGCGCCGCGGCCTGGATCATGTCGAAGCCGCTGGGCACCGGCAGGCACTGCGGCTCCGGCACGCGGCAATACTCGGCGTAGGCGCCGCCCGGCGTCAGGGCGCAGACGGCATCGCCGACCTTCCACCCCGTGACCCCGGCACCCAGGGCTGCGATCGTGCCGGCGCATTCCAGGCCCGGCAGGTCCGAGGCATCCGGCGGCGGCGGGTAGGTGCCGGCCCGTTGCGCGAGGTCGGGCCGGTTGACGCCGGCAACCGCGACCTTGATCAGCACTTCGCCCTCATGCGGCACGGGCAGCGGGCGGGTCGCCGGTTTCAGCACGTCGGGGCCACCGGGCGTGCTGATTTCAATGCAGGTCATGGTCGGGGGCAGGGCGCTCATGCGGCTCTCCGCTGAGGGTTTCGGGGACGATGGACGCCTGCTATAGCCGGGGCCGGGCGGACCGTCCATCGATCCGCCATCCGATCGGTCGGAGGAGAGCCATGGCGCGTGACGATGATGAACTGGACCCCCGCACCAAGAAGCCACAGCCGAAAAATCTCGATCCCATGTCGGTCGAGGAGTTGGGCGATTACATTGCCGAGCTGAAGGCCGAGATCGGGCGGGTCGAGGTGAAGATCAAGGCCAAGCAGGCGCATGCCGCCGCGGCACAGATGTTTTTCAAGAAGTCCTGAGTGGAGATCAAGTCGATGACGCTTGCCAACAAGACCGCCATTGTGACCGGCTCGACCAGCGGCATCGGTCTGGGCATTGCCCGCGCGCTGGCGGCCGAGGGCGCCAACGTGATGCTGAACGGTTTCGGCGATGCGGCGGCGATCGAGCAGATTCGCCGGGAGATCGGCGCCGGCGGTTCCGGCAAGGTGGGCTACCATCCAGCCGATATGAGCAAGCCGGCGGAGATTGCCGATCTGGTGGCGAAGACGGCCGAAACGCTGGGCTCGGTTGACGTGGTGGTCAACAATGCCGGCATCCAGCACGTGGCGCCGGTCGAAAACTTTCCCGTCGATCGCTGGGACGCGATCATCGCCATCAACCTGTCGAGCAGCTTTCACACCATCCGCGCGGCGCTGCCGTTGATGAAGAAAGCGGGCTGGGGCCGCATCATCAACATTGCATCGACGCACGGGCTGGTGGCCTCGGGCGAGAAGACGGCCTACGTGGCGGCCAAGCATGGAGTCATCGGCCTGACGAAATCGGTGGCGATCGAATGCGCCAATACCGGCGTGACGTGCAATGCCATCTGCCCGGGCTGGGTGCTCACGCCGCTGGTGCAGAAGCAGATCGAGGCGCGTGCGGCGGAACAGAAGATCAGCGTCGAGCAGGCGCGCAACGCCCTGCTGGGCGAGAAGCAGCCGCAGCTGCAATTCACGACGCCCGAACAACTGGCGGCGATGGCCGTGTTCCTGTGCTCACCTGCGGCGGCCAACATGCAGGGTACCCAGCTGGTCAGCGACGGCGGCTGGACTGCCCAGTAGAATCCGAGAAGCTGCCGCGCTTCAGACTTAATTCAGAGAAAATGATAAGTCAGGCATCTGTCAGGGAGGATGTGATGTCCCGTCTCTCAATAAAGCGTTGGGTGCTTGTGGCGGCGTTGGCTGGCGCGGCCCTGGGCAGCGGGGAGGCGCTGGCACGGGATTCCTACGACTTGCCGCCCGGTCCGTACCGGCAGGAATGCCGCAACGAGCGTATCGAGGGCGGTTACCTGCTGCGCGCGACCTGCCCGAAGCGCGACGGCGCGATGCGCGATGCATCGTTGGATATGCGGACCTGTCCGCGTGGATCGGCCGTCTACAACGATGGTGCCTATCTGAAGTGCGGCGGTGGCGGCGGGTATAATACCGGCAATAACGATCGCCATGGCTACGGCTTGCCGCCGGGATCCTATCGCCAGGAATGCCGCAATGAGCGCGTCGAAGGCGGCTATCTGCTGCGGGCGACATGCCCCAAGCGTGATGGCGACATGCGCGACGCGTCCTTGGATTTGCGCACCTGCCCGCGCGGGTCGGCGGTCTACAACGACGGCGCCTACTTGAAGTGCGGCGACAGGCCGAGTTGGCAGGGTGGGCGTGATGATGGCTGGCGCGACCGCGACCAGCATGCGCGCTACAGCCTGCCGCCGGGCCCGTATCGCCGCGAATGCCGCAACGAGCGGATCGTCGACGGCTATCTGCTGATGGCGAGCTGCCCGAAGGAGAACGGCCAGATGCGCGATGCGTCGATTGACCTGCGCACCTGCCCGCGCGGCTCCAATATCTTCAACGAAGGCGCCTACCTGCGCTGCCGTTAACGGCATATGGCCTGGGAGCGCGGGCGTCTCGCCCGCGCTCGCAGGGCGCTTTCACGGATGCTTGATATCACCCGCCTGACCGCGGCCGCATCTCGATCTCGATGACATCCAGCCGCGCGCTGTCGGCGGCGGTGCGCGTCTGTGCCGTCAGCAGCAGGTGGATCGGCAGTCGGCTGGCGCCGCCCTCGGTGTCGGCCAGCATGGCGCCGTCGGTGCTGAAGCGCACGGTGCGGATGCCGCCCTGGCCGGGCTCGATCTGGCTGGTCAGGTCGAAGACGTGGGCATCGCCGCCGATATCGACCATCAGGAACACACGTCCACCTTCGCTGCGGTTGGCATAGAGCGTCAGGTCGACGTCGAAGCCGGCCAGCGCATGGCCGCGCGGCGGAACATAGGGCTGATAGGGCGCCGCCGTCAGGGTCTGGGAACGGCCGGCGACGCCGGCCGTGACGGCGGCGCGGATGTTGGTCGTCGAGCACACCAGGCCCAGCGCCTTGGGCGTGCAGATCAGGCGTGTCACGGGCGGCGGACCGGCCGCGTCGTCGGCAACGGGCCGGTCGTCGCTGGCGAACGCCGGCGCTGCAATGCCGGCGATTGCCGCGATGGCCAGCCGGACTCCGAGTCTCAGGGGAAATCGCATGGGGGCCCTCCGGTTCTTGTCCGATGCGGACCGGGTGGCCCTTTGTGGAATGGGCCTTGCCGCCGCCTTTGTCTTTGCGCGCGCGCCGACCTAGTCTCGCACCGGCGGTCGGGTTTCCGTTCGCGGAATGCGGAGCAGTATAATGCCGGATGCTAAATTCCTGAAGTTCGACACGCTGGCGCTGCACGCCGGTCAGCAGCCCGACCCGGTGACCGGCGCCCGCGCCGTGCCGATCTATCAGACCACCAGCTATGTCTTTCGCGACGTCGAGCATGCGGCCAGCCTGTTCAACCTCGAGGTCGGCGGCCATATCTACTCCCGTATCTCGAACCCCACGGTGGCGGTTCTGGAGGAACGCGTCGCGGCGCTGGAGAAGGGCACCGGCGCCCTGGCGGTGGCCAGCGGCCAGGCGGCATTGCACATCGGCATCGCCACCCTGATGGGACAGGGCGGCCACATCGTCGCCTCGGCCTCGCTCTATGGCGGCAGCCGCAACATGCTGGGGCTCACCCTGCCGCGCTTCGGCATCACGACGACGTTCGTGGACCCGCGCGATCTCGACGGCATGCGCAAGGCGATTCGGCCCGAGACGCGCCTGGTGTTTGGCGAGACCATCGGCAACCCCGGCGGCGAGGTGCTCGACCTGCCGGCCGTGGCGCAGATCGCACACGATGCCGGGTTGCCGCTGATGATCGACAACACCTTCGCCTCGCCATTGCTGTGCAATCCGCTGGAGCACGGCGCCGACATCGTGATGCACTCGGCCACCAAGTTCATCGGCGGCCATGGCATCGCCATTGCCGGCGTGCTGGTCGATGCCGGCCGCTTCGACTGGCGCGCATCGGGCAAGTTCCCGACCTTGACCGAGCCCTACGCCGGCTATCACGGCATCGATTTCTTCGCCGAGTTCGGCCCGCAAGCCTTCATCATGCGGGCGCGCACCGAGGGCCTGCGCGATTTCGGTCCGGCGCTGTCGCCGCAGAACGCCTTCTACCTGCTCCAGGGCCTGGAGACCTTGCCGCTGCGGATACGCCAGCACGTCGCCAATGCCCAGGCGGTGGCGGCGTTCCTGTCGACCAACCCCGCCGTCGAGCGCGTGCACCATCCCGATCTGCCCAACCACCCTGACCACGACCTTGCCAAGAAGCTGCTGCCGCGCGGCAGCGGCTCGATCTTCGCGTTCGATCTCAAGGGTGGCCGCGAGGCCGGCAAGCGCTTCATCGAGCGACTGCGACTGTTCTCGCATCTGGCCAATGTCGGTGACGCGAAATCGCTGGTGATCCACCCGGCCTCCACCACGCATGCGCAGCTGACGGCCGAGCAGCTGGCCGCCACCGGCATCGGCGAAGGCATGGTGCGCCTGTCGGTGGGGCTGGAGGATGTCGATGACCTGATCGATGACCTCACTCCAGCACTGCGCGCCGCACACAAGGGTTGAACCGATGACCACCACATTCACTGTCGACGGCCACGACGTGTTTGCCACCACCGGCGGCGTCGATTTCGATCCTGCCAAGCCGGTCGTGGTGTTCCTGCACGGCGCCGGTTTCGACCGCACTACGTGGCGCCTGCAGACGCGCTGGTTCGCCAATCATGGCCGCTCGGTCCTGGCCGTCGATCTACCGGGCCATGGTCGCTCCGGCGGGCCACCACTGCCCAGCATCGCGGCGATGGCAGACTGGGTGATCCGCTTGCTCGATGCCGCCGGTGTCCGCCAGGCCGCGCTGGTGGGTCATTCTATGGGCGGCCTCGTGTCGCTCGATGTCGCCGGTCGTTATCCCGACCGCATCCGGGCGCTGGGCCTGTGCGGCATCGCCGGCGAAATGCCGGTGCATCCGGAGATGCTGGAGTCGGCCAAGGCCGGCACCAGCAAGGTGCGCGAGCTGATGACGTTCTGGGGACTGGGCCGGGCGCTTCAGATCGGCGGCATGGTCAGTCCCGGCCTGTGGCTGACCCGCGAGTCGCTGGCCGTGCTCGACAAGGCGGCACCCGGCGTGATTCACAACGATCTCGCCGCCTGCAACGTCTACAAGGACGCGCCGGCGCGCGCCGCACAGGTGGCGTGTCCGGCCGTCTTCGTCTGCGGCGACGGCGACCAGATGACGCCGGTGGCCAAATGCAAGCCCCTGGCCGCCGCGATTGCCGGCAGCCGCATGACGACCCTGAAAGCCTGCGGGCATTTCATGATGGTCGAGCGCCCGGACGAGACGCTCGACGCGCTGAAGGCCGTGGCCTGATACCAGACCGCGAGGTCGACGATGGCATACGCTTATGAAAGCGGGAGCGACGTTCGCACCGGGGATGTGGGCGTCGAGGGTGTACCGCTCAGCTGGCTGATGCGGCTGTGCGCCGGCGCCGAGGCGCAAGGCGTGTCGCGCGACCAGCTCTTCAGCCGGAGCCTGATCGACCTGTACTACGGCGATGATCGTGACCGGGTATCGCCGGCGCAGCATCTGCTCTTGTGCATGAATACGGCGATGGCGATCGACGATGCCGCGCACGGATTCGGCGCCCGGCGCCTGCAATGCAGCTACAGCGCCCTGTCGCTGCGGGTCATGCTGGGGTGTTCGACCCTGGAGGCTGCCCTTGATGCCGTCGCCAAGCTGTACAGTCTGGAGACGTCCATCGTGCGCGTCGAAACAGGCGCCACCGGGGATATCGCGACCCTGACGTTCCGGGCCGAAGCCAAGACCGAGTCGGGATCGCTCATCCTGGAGGACATCGCACTCAGCTGGCTGTTCGTGTGCTGCAGTCACTTCATCGGCAGGCCGCTACCGCTCATCGATGTGCAGACGCGCGACCCTGCGCACATGAACCTCGGCGCGCGCCACTGGGCTGCGAAAGCACCCGTCCGCCACGGCGCGGTGGCCGCCTTGCGTTTTCCCAAGGCCGTGTTGGCAACGCGACGAATCGGCCAAGCCGACGGCGAAGCGCACTGGGCCTGCCTGAGGCCGTGGCTGCGGTTCGCCGAAGGCGATGCTGCTGCGCCGACGCTGGCGCAGGCCACGGTATCCGCGCTGCGGCTGGACCGGTTGGCGCGGCAGGAGGGCCTCAGCCCGCAAGCCTTGCGCCGGCGGCTGGGCGGCTTCCGCCAGATCCGCCGCCAGGCGCTGGCCGACGCCGGTGTCGCGCTGTTGCGCGCCGACGGGGCCAGCGTCGAAGCCGTGGCCGCCGATCTCGGTTATGCCGACGCGCGCAGCTTCCGCCGTTTCCTCAAGGCCGCCACCGGCAAGACGCCGCGTGAAATCCGGGCGACGGACGGGGTCCCGGTATCCATGGCCGGCCCGAGCCCGGCGGTGCATCGACAGATCCGCCATATCGCCTCCTTGCTGGACCACCAGTAGCGAAAGCGTCCCCGTCAGGGGGCCGGTTCGGTCCTTCTCGACCGGTCCCGGTTTGCGCACGGTCCGCTTATGAGACCCGCCACGGGTCGATAGCGGAGACAAGCGCATGACTTCCGTGTCCACACCGTCCCGTCGTTCCGACGTCGACGCGGTATTCCAGCATCTGGCCAATCTGTTCACGCCCACCACGCCGTCGGAAGATTTCCTGACGATCCTGCGGCGGGCGATGAACCACTATGGCGACATCGGCACGCCGCCGGCGCTGACCGGCGTGCGCGTCACACCGGTGTTGGCGGGTGGCGTGCCGGCCGAATGGGTCGTCGCCGCCGGCGGCTCGAGCCGCCGTCGCATCGTCTACGTCCATGGCGGCGGCTGGGCCGCCGGCGGGCCGGATGCCTATCGCGCCCTGGCGGCCGAGCTGGCGCGGCGCAGCGGCGCGGCGGTTCTGGTGGTGGACTACCGCCTGGCACCCGAGCACGTGTTCCCCGCCGGGCTGGACGACTGCAGTGCGGCCCTCGCGTGGGCGGCCAGCCATGGCCCCGATGGGGCGCAGGATGCGCTGTCGCTGACCCTGGCCGGCGACAGTTCCGGCGGCAACCTGGCGGCGGCCACGTGCCTGCAGGCGGTGACAAGCGGCGCGCGTGTGCCGGATCGTCTGGTCCTGATCGCGGGCGTGCTCGATGGCGCGGCCGATGCGCAGCGGGTCGGCCGCGACGATCCCGTCGTCACGGCCGAAAACGTCGCCGGTGCCTATGGCATGTATACGGGCGGCGCCGTCCCGCTGGCGGACCCCAGGGTTTCACCGGTGCGCGCACCCCACGCGGTGCTCAAGCGCTTTCCGCCGACCCTCATCCAGGTCAGCGGCAGCGAGTACCTCCTGGCCGATTCCAGGCGGTTTGCCCAACGTCTTGAGGAGGCTGATGTGCGGGTGTCGCTGAGCGTCTGGCCCGGGCTGCCGCATGTCTGGCACGTGTTCCTGGGCCAACTCCCCGACGCATCCCAGGCACTGCAGGAGATCGCCGACTTCAGCCGAGGACAATCACTGCAATCGCTGTGAGAAATTGGCCGGTGGCATCGGGCGCGGGTCTTCCGCTCACCTGACGGCATCCCGGCGCTTGGCAGACTCTGTGGAAAAAGCGTAGAACCGGGCGGTTCAAGGACGAGCCGCCCGGGGGGCGGCGATGAGGAGAGGCTGACATGAGCGTGATTCAGGCTGCGTCGCAGCGCAAACCGACCGAAACCCGGCCGGCGGGCGTGGCGTCGTTTGCGTGGTCACCGGACTCGTGGCGCCATTTTCCAGCCCGGCAGATGCCGATCTATGAGGACCAGACGGCTCTGGAAGCCGCCGAGGCCCGGCTGCGCCGCTATCCGCCGCTGGTTTTCGCCGGCGAGGCGCGGCGCCTGAAGACGGCGTTGGCGCGGGTCGCGGACGGCAACGCCTTCCTGCTGCAGGGCGGCGATTGCGCCGAGAGCTTCGTCGATTTCTCCGCCAACAACATCCGCGACATGTTCCGGGTGCTGCTGCAGATGGCGGTGGTGCTGACCTACGGCGCCGGCATGCCGGTGGTGAAGTTGGGCCGCATCGCCGGCCAGTTCGCCAAGCCGCGCTCGTCCGATACCGAGGCGATCGGCGGCGTCGAACTGCCGAGCTACCGCGGCGACAACGTCAACGGTTTCGAATTCACGCCCGAGGCGCGCCGGCCGGACCCGGAGCGCATGGTGCAGGCCTACAACCAGTCGGCCGCGACGCTTAACCTGCTGCGCGCCTTCGCCCAGGGCGGTTATGCCGACCTGCACGAGGTGCACCGCTGGAATCTCGATTTCGTCGCCACCTCGCCGGCGGCGGCGCGCTACGCCGATCTTGCCAATCGACTCGACGAGACGCTGACCTTCATGGCCGCGTGTGGTCTGACCTCGGCCACGACGCCGCAGATCGCCGAGACCGATTTCTTCACCAGCCACGAGGCGCTGTTGCTGCCCTACGAGCAGGCGCTGACCCGCGTCGATTCGACCAGCGGCGACTGGTACGACTGCAGCGCGCACATGCTATGGATCGGCGAGCGCACGCGGCAGCCGGACGGCGCCCATGTCGAGTTCCTGCGCGGCGTGAAGAACCCGCTCGGGTTCAAGGCCGGCCCCGACATGTCGGCCGATGACCTGATGCGCCTGCTCGACGTGCTGAACCCGAAGAACGAGTCCGGCCGCATCACGATCATCACCCGCATGGGTGCCGACACGCTGGCGGCCAAGCTGCCGGCGCTGCTGCGCGCGGTTCATCGCGAAGGCCGCAAGGTCGTGTGGTCGTGCGATCCCATGCACGGCAACACGGTGAAGGCGGCCAACGGGCTGAAGACCCGCTACTTCGATGCAATCCTGCGCGAGGTACGGGCGTTCTTCGAAGCCCACCGCGCCGAGGGCACGCATCCCGGCGGCGTGCATTTCGAGCTGACCGGCCAGGAGGTCACCGAGTGCGTGGGCGGTGCCGTCGACATCACCGTCGACGGGCTGACGGCGCGCTACGAGACGCAGTGCGATCCCAGGCTCAACGCCAGCCAGGCGCTGGAACTGGCGTTCCTGCTGGCCGAGGGGCTGAAGGCCGAGCGTGTTGCACGCGAGCGGAGCAGCACGTCGGGGAAGTGACACGCGCCGACGCCAGACCATCATTGCAGGGGAGGAGGGCACGATGCATCCGGCAGATCCGGACGTTTCGCGCTACACCGATCACTACTTCAATCGCACGAAGGGCGTGATCGGCAAGTTCGGCGACTGCACCGTCACCTATGCCATCTTCATGCGGCGGCCCGTGGTGTGCGCACCACGGTTGGCGCTCGACTGGCTGCAGGAACTGACCACGGCGCGGGGCGCCAAGGTCGAGGTCGACCTGCGCTACCCCGAGGGCAAATGGGTCGGCGCCGGCGAGCCGATCATGTACATCACCGGCTCGTTCTATCACCTGGTCGACCTCGAAACGATCTTCCTGCAGAAGCTCGGCCCGGCCTGCGTCGCCGCCTATAACGCCTACACCATGTGCGCCGAGATGCCCAAGACGGCATTCCTCGCCATGGACGCCCGCCACTGCGCCGGTGCCGAGATGGCGGAAATGATGGCCTACGCCGCGTCGGTCGGCTCAGGCCGTGCCAAGCGCAAGCTCGACGCCATCGGCTTCATCGGCAACGCCACGCATTCGACGGCGCATTTCTTCGGCCGCGACCAGGGCATGGGCACCATGCCGCACGCGCTGATCGGCTACGCCGGCTCGACCTTGCGCGCGGCCGAGATGTATCACGAGACATTCCCCGGCGAGCCGATGACCGTGCTGGTCGACTTCTTCGCCAAGGAAGTGGCGGATTCGCTGGCCGTCGCCCGGCGCTTCCCCGAGCTGGCGTCATCCGGCCAGCTCTCGATCCGTCTCGACACCACCGGCGGCCGCTATGTTGAAGGCCTCGACCCGCAGGCATCCTATGCCGTGATGGAGCGGCATGCGCCCGAATCGATTCGCGGGTACCGCACCGAGGAGGAGCTGCGTCATCTGGTCGGTACCGGTGTGTCGGCCGCCGCGCTGTTCCACGTGCGCGAGAAGCTCGATGCCGCCGGCTTCGACAAAGTCCGCATCGTCGCTTCGTCCGGATTCGGGCCAGCCAAGTGTCGTGTCATGGCCGAAGCCGGCGCGCCGATCGACGTTGTCGGATCGGGTTCGTTCCTGCCGTCCAACTGGACCGAGACCTACGCCACGGCCGATATCGTGGAGTATGACGGCGTGCCGCGGGTCAAGGTTGGCCGCGAGTTCCTGCATCGCAACCGTTCGGTGAAGACGCCGGCGCTGTAGTTCGTCACTCCACCTTATGGGCGCGATCGAAGGCCTCGATCACGCGCTGGCGGTTGGCATAGCGCTGACGCAAGGCTGCTTCATCGCGATCAAGCCTGCTGCAGCCGAGCTCGGCGATGGCGCGTTCGATCTCTTTCCTGCGCTCCGCGTCGTAGGGCTCCTCGCCGAGCCAGTGATTGCAGTCGACAATTCGGTACACGAGCGCCTTGGCGTCTGCCGGCAGGTCCTTGGTCAGGGCTTCCATCGTAGACCGATGGTCCGCCGCTGCCGGTCCTGCTACGATCAGCGACAACAGCAACGTTGCTTGAGCACGAGTCCTGCGTTGCATCAGCAGTGCCTCAAGTGATTTGTTGCGAGCCGCTGCGAAAGATCAGCAGACGAGGAGACATTGCCATGGCCGCTGTAAAGGACGCCAGTCACCTCTATGAAGTCGAACGCCGCGCGCGTCATGCCGAACGCCCGGGGTTCCGGATCAGCGAGCTGCAGATCAGCCCGACGCAGAAGGTGCCGTGGCACTATCACACCAACGTCGCCGACACGTTCTATGTGCTGGACGGCCGCATCCGCGTCTTCCTGCAGGAGCCCAAGGAGGATGTTCGCCTTGGTCCCGGCGAGACCTACACCGCGCGCGCCGGCCGGCCGCACCTCGTGGTCAACGACGGCTCGGTGTCGGCGACCTTCCTGGTCCTGCAGGGCCTCGGCGAGTACGACTACGTGCCGCTCACGCGCCAGGGCGGCGCGGCGCCGGCGTGATCAAGGGCGGGTATAGGCGCTGAGCGCCAGCCGACGCAGCTCGGGCGCGCGCCAGGCTGACGTCGCGACGACCAGCAGGGTGACGATCCCGCCCAGCCACACGGCGGGCCGTGCACCCAGGAGGCTGGCCGCCACGCCGCTCTCCAGGGCGCCGATCTCGTTGGACGAGCCGATGAAGACGGCGTTCACGGCCGCGATGCGGCCGCGCATGTGATCGGGCGACAGCAGGCGCAGGATGGCGCGGCGGATCACGACGCTGATCCCGTCGAAGGCACCGCTGAACATCAGCGCCACCAGCGACAGATAGAAGTTCTGCGACAGCCCGAACACGATCATGGTGACGCCGAAGCCGGCCACGGCCAGCATCAGGTTGCGGCCGGCCTTGGCGACGGGCGGCCGCCGGGTCGACCACAGCATGACGGCAAGCGCGCCGACCGCCGGCGCCGCATTCAGGAAGCCGAGCCCGGTCGCACCGACCTGCAGCAGATCGAGGGCGAACACGGGCATCAGTGCCATGGCGCCGCCGAACAATACGGCAAACAGGTCGAGCGCGATGGCCGCCAGGAAGACCTGGCTGCTGAAAACGAAACGCACGCCCTCGCCGATGCTCTGCCATACCGGATCGCGCGCGCCGGTGCGCACGGTCGGTGGTTGCGGCAGGGCGAGGATCGCCAGCCAGCACAGCCCATAGAGCGCGCTGATGACGGCATACGTGATGACCGGACCGAGGCCATCGTAGGCGAATCCGGCTGCGGCCGGACCGAGCACGGCGGCGGTTGCGCTGGCGCTGCTGAGCCAGACACCGGCGTTGACGGCCTGCAGGCGCGGCACGACCTGCGCCTCGAAGCCGGAGAATGCCGGTTCGGCGAAACCGCGCGCGATGCCGGCCACGAAGATCACGGCGTAGAGCGCCCAGACACTGGTTGCCGCACCCGGCAGCGACACGATGGCGAGCGCCAGTGCGCACAGCATCGACATGAAGCGCGTGATCAGCGTGATGGTCCGGCGATTGTACTGGTCGGCCACGTAACCGCCGAACAAGGCCAACGACAGGGCCGGTATCGCCTCGACCAGGCCGAGCAGACCCAGCGCCAATGGATCGCGGGTCAACTGATAGACCTGGAAGCCGATGACCACGGCCAGCGATCGACCGGCAAAGGACGCTGCGGTCGACGCCCCCAGGAAGAGCCGGAACGTCGGCAGCGCGAGGGCGCTGGCCGGCGGCGCCGGGGATGGTTCAGCGGGTGGAAGAACGGACATCGACAGCCCTTCCTATCGCGCCGTCGCCGGAGATGAAAGCGTGGGGGTAGCCTTCACGATTGCGTGCAGGGAATATCGATTGTGCGCCTGTCCGCGGCACGCATGATACTGCTCGGTCGTGAAACGGGACGCGGGAGGAAACGATGGTAACCATACTGAGTGAGGTGGAAGAACATGCCGTTTCGGCCGTTGATGGCCTGTGGCTGACGGCGGGCGATGCCGAGCGGGTCACCGGCTGGACGTTGAAGCCGGAAGGCATGTGTCGCGACGATGCCTGCGTGCCTTTGCCGTCGGATATGACGCGCGACGGTCAGGTTGATGTCGCCGCGTTCTGGCAGCGCCTGGGTAACCCGGTGCTGCACGATGACACCAGGCAGACCTGGATGCTGGGGATCGGCGCCGATGCGCGCAACGATGCATTGGCAGACCTGCAGGCACCGGATTTCACCTTGCCTGACCTCGACGGCGCGCCGCACACGCTTTCGGCGCTGCGCGGGCGCAAGGTGTTCCTCACGACATGGGCCAGTTGGTGAGGCTGTCGTCTCGACTTGCCCGTGTGGCAGTTACTGTATGAGGATCTCAAGGACCGCAATTTCATGGTCGTGGCCGTCGCCGAGGATAGCCGCGGTGCCGAGCAAGCCCGGCAATGGATCGAGCAGGCCAAGCCCACCTATTGGTCCCTGATCGATGCCGATCATCGCGTCGCCGACCTCTATGGCATGGTGAACGTGCCGCAGGCGGTGTGGATCGACGAGGCCGGCCGCATCGTACGCCCGGCCGAGACCGCGGGCTCCACCGACCATTTCCGCCGCATGGACCTCACGACCCGGACCATGACGCCGGAGGATCAGGCGGCCCGCCTGGCGGCGCGCAAGACCTACCTCGACGCCGTGCGGGACTGGGTGCTGACCGGCAAGCATGCACTGGCTGCCGATACCGCCCGCGACAAGCAGCCGCGGATCACGCCGGACATCGCCCTGGCCCACGCCCACTTCCGGCTCGGCACCTGGCTGCGCCGGCACGGCAAGGACGACGAGGCGGTCCGCCATCTTGGCGAGGCCAGCCGGCTGCATCCCGACTCCTGGAACATGTGGCGCCAAGCCGCTGACCTGGCGGCGGTGGGCAACGCCGGCGGGCCCGAGTTCTGGGCTCGCGTGAAGGCTCTGGGCGATCGGCCCTACTATCCGCCGCCCGATCTGCCGGGCTTCGGCCGCTGACGGCAGTCGCCGCGTCCTCCCATGGCAGCCATGCATGGGAGGACGCTGTATCGCTGGACCCTTATACTCATATATAGCATAAGTAGGATGTGCGATCGAATGGCCGGCCGCGCTGTGCCATTGTATAGCGGTGCGCCCTGTCACCGGGGCGTTGAGACATAGAGTGGACGAATGACGGACTCGCTGAACATCGCCATTGCCCAGCTCAACCCGACGGTTGGCGACGTTGCCGGCAACGTCGCCAAGGTACGGGCCGCGCGGGCCGAGGCCGCCAAGCAGGGCGCCGACGCCGTGGTGTTCTCCGAATTGGTACTGTCGGGCTATCCGCCCGAGGACCTCGTGCTCAAGCCGGCATTCCAGCGGCGTCTGCACGAAGCCATCGACGAACTGCGTGCCGACACCGCCGCCGGTGGGCCGGCGCTGTTCGTCACCACACCCTGGCGTGAAGGCGACAAGCTGCACAACGCCGTCCTGCTGCTCGACCGCGGTGAGATCGCCGGCAAGCGCTTCAAGGTCGATCTGCCGAACTACGGTGTGTTCGACGAGAAGCGCGTGTTCGCGCCAGGCCCGATGCCGGGTCCGTTGATCTTTCGCGACGTGCGCATCGGCGTGCCGATCTGCGAGGACGTGTGGACGCCCGATGTCGTCGAGTGCATCACCGAGACGGGCGGTGAACTGATCCTGGTGCCCAACGGCTCGCCCTATGAGGTCGACAAGACCGAGCGGCGCGTGCAGCTGGGCGTGGCGCGTGTCGTCGAGAGCGGCCTGCCGTTCTGCTACGTCAACCAGGTCGGCGGCCAGGACGAGCTGATCTTCGACGGCGGCTCGTTCGTGATCGGTGCCGACCGGACGCTGCGCGCCGCGCTGCCCAGCTTCCGCGAAGCGGTGATCACCACGACATGGCGCCGCGGTGCCGACGGCAAGTGGGATTGCGCACCCGGTACCATGCACCCGCCGCTGTCGCGCCTGGAATCGATCTACCAGGCGATGGTGCTGGGCCTGCGGGACTATGTGAACAAGAACCGTTTTCCCGGTGTCATCATCGGGCTGTCGGGCGGCATCGATTCGGCGCTGACGGCGGCAGTGGCCGTCGACGCGCTGGGCGCCGATCGCGTGCGCACGGTGATGATGCCCTCGCCCTATACCAGTCGCGACAGCCTGGAGGACGCGGCACAATGTGCCGAGGCGATGGGTGTTCGCTACGACATCGTTTCCATCGAGCCGGCGATGAAAGCCTTCGGCGACATGTTGAAGCCGGTGTTCGGCAACCGTGCCGCCGACACGACGGAAGAAAACATCCAGGCCCGCGCGCGCGGCCTGACCCTGATGGCCATCTCCAACAAGTTCGGCCACATGGTGGTGACCACCGGCAACAAGTCGGAGATGGCGGTCGGGTACTCGACCCTCTATGGCGACATGTGCGGCGGCTACAACGCTCTGAAGGACGTCTACAAGACGACCGTTTTCGAACTCTCGCACTGGCGCAACGGGGCGCACCCGGAAGGGGCGATGGGTCCCGGCGGCCGCGTCATCCCCGAACGCATCATCACCAAGCCGCCGTCGGCCGAGCTGAAGCCCGATCAGAAGGACCAGGACACGCTGCCGCCGTACGATGTGCTCGACAAGATCCTGGAGGGTCTCATCGAGCGCGACCTCGCCACCGAGGAACTGGAAGCGGAAGGCTATGACCCCGCCACCGTGCAGCGCGTCTGGCGCATGCTGGAAATGGCCGAGTACAAGCGGCGACAGGCCCCGCCGGGCGTGAAGATCACTGGCCGTGCCGTCTCACGCGACCGCCGCTATCCGATCACCAATGCGTTTCGCGGATGAGATAGCGCTTCAGCTGTCATCCCGAGCGCAGCGAGGGATCTTCTGCAAGTGACGCACGGGTGCGCCGGAACCGAAAGGCCCTCTCCTGAGCCTGTCAAAGGGGCGCTCGGGATGACACCCCTGATAGTGCCGATTCCGTCGAGGCTATTTCTTACGCGTTTCCCCGATGCTCCAGGTCGGCGCTGATCTCCAGGAACCTGTCGTCCTCCGCCGGAAGTCCCACGCTCATCCGCAACAGTCCCGGCAGTCCCATGTCCCGGATCAGCACGCCGCGATCGAGGTAGTGCTGCCAGGCTTTCTTCTCATCGGGGAAGTGCCCGAAAAGCAGGAAGTTCGAGTCCGAGGGGAAAACGCGATAGCCCAACTGGGCAAGGCGGAAGACCACCCGTTTGCGTTCCGCGACCACCGCCGCGACCGTGCCGAGAGTCAGCTTGGCGTGCGCGAGTGCTGCCTGGGCGGCCGCTTGGGTGAGTACCGAGAGGTGGTAGGGCAGTCGCACCAGGAGCATGGCCTGCACCATGGCAGGGTCGGCGGCGAAGTATCCGAGCCGCGCTCCGGCGAACGCGAAGGCCTTGCTCATCGTGCGGGTCACGACCAGTTTCGTCGGAAACGCCGCGATCAGCCGCGCGGCGCTGGGTTGCGCGGAGAACTCACCATACGCTTCGTCCACGATGAGCAGTCCCGGGGCTGCCTGGGCCAACCTCCGCACGTCGTCGAATGATACCGTTCCACCGGTGGGATTGTTCGGGTTGGCGAGGAAGACCACATCAGGTCGATGCTCGGCGAGCGCCCGATGGGCGGCATCGAGGTCCAAGGTGAAATCTGCCCGTCGCGGACAGTCGATCCAACGGGTGTGGGTGCCTTGTGCGATGATCGGGTGCATCGAGTAGGCCGGGGTAAAGCCCAGGGCGGACCGCCCGGGTCCGCCGAACGCCTGTAGAAGCTGCTGAAGGATCTCGTTGGAACCATTCGCGGCCCAGATGTTTTCGGCGGCAAGCGGAACGCCGACGCGAGCCGACAGATAGCGCGCCAGATCTGTCCGCAGCGCCACCGCGTCACGGTCTGGATACCGGTTCATGTCCGCGGCAGCGGCGACAACCCGCTTCTCCAGGTCGTCGAGAAGCGCCGGCAACGGCCGGTGCGGATTCTCATTGGTGTTCAGGCGCGCGAACACCTCGATCTGTGGCGCTCCGTAAGGCTGTTTGCCGCGCAGTTCCTCGCGTAGCGGCAGGTCCGCAAGACGTATCGCGTCCATCGTCGTCCCGGGGGTCACTCGATCTTGGTGCCGGTTGCCTTGATGATCGGCGCCCACTTCGCGATCTCGTCGGTGACGAACTTCGCGGCCAGTGCCGGAGTCGAGTCGACGTAGGGCACGGCGGCGATGTCGTCGAGGCCCTTGATCAGCGCCGCGTCCGTCATGATCTTGCGGTAGGCGGCGTGCAGCGTGTCGAGCACGGGCTGCGGCGTTCCTGTCGGCGCCATGACAATGTTGAACGTGTAGGCCTCGTACCCCGGCAGGCCCGCCTCGATGATGGTGGGAATGTCGGGTGCGATGGCGGCGCGCTTGGCATGCGCGAAGCCGAGGATGCGCAGCTTGCCGGTGCGATGGTGCTGCAAGGTGGTGCTGACGGTCTCGAACATCCAGGCGACGTTGCCGGCCAGCGTGTCCTGCAGTGCCGGGTTGGAGCCGCGATAGGGCACGTGCTCGACCTGCAGGCCACCCGCCATGGTCTTGAACATCTCGCCCGCGAAATGGGTGATGCCGCCGGTACCAGACGAACCGTAGGAATACTTGCCCGGGTTCTTCTTCATCAGGTCGATCAGGCCGGGCAGGGTGTCGGGCATCGACGGATGCGTGACCAGCACCAGCGGATTGACGCAGATCAAGGCTACCGGCGCGAAATCCTTGACGGCATCGTAGGGCGGTTTGGTGAACGTGGTCGGGTTCATCGCGTGCGTCGAGGACGTGGCGAACAGCAGCGTGTAGCCGTCGGGTTTGGCGCGGGCGACTTCGACGCTGCCGATCGAACCGGCGGCACCCGCCTTGTTGTCGACGACGATCTGCTGGCCCAGAACAGGGGTGAGCTTCTCGGCCACCATGCGGCCGATGATGTCGGTCGGCCCCGCCGGCGGAAACGGGATCACCAGCCGTACGGGCTTGTCGGGATATTTGCCCTGAGCCCGGCCGATGGACGGGCTCGCCGCTGTCGCCACGATGCCGGTCACCAGGTTCAGGACATGTCGCCGCTGCATTTCTTGTTCCTCCCTGTCTTGGGCTGCGGAGGCTATCAGCTTGCCTGAGCGGACCGAAAGGGGCATCTAGTCGCCCTTGATTGTCCGCAGCAGCTCATGATCGCCGTGACCGCACCGCCCATCGTCCGCTTCGCACCCAGCCCCACCGGGCGGCTGCATGTCGGCAACGTGCGGACGGCGCTGTT
This sequence comes from Reyranella sp. CPCC 100927, assembly GCF_007859315.1. Classification (GTDB taxonomy): domain Bacteria; phylum Pseudomonadota; class Alphaproteobacteria; order Reyranellales; family Reyranellaceae; genus Vineibacter. Next base: position 60,707 of record NZ_VOHA01000017.1, on the reverse strand, counting down.
CAACTGGCTGTTCGCCCGTCGCCGGGGCGGCACGTTCGTGCTGCGGCTTGATGACACAGATCGCGAGCGGTCAACGGAGGCCTTTGCGCAAGGCATCCAGGACGACTTGCACTGGCTGGGGTTGAACTGGGATCGCCTGGAGCGCCAGTCGGCGCGCTTCGATGCCTATGACGCCGCGCGCGGCCGGCTGATCGCGGCGGGTCGCCTGTATCCCTGCTATGAGACGCCGGAGGAACTGGAGTTCCGGCGCAAGCGCCTGCTGGCACAGGGCAAGCCGCCGATCTACGACCGCGCGGCACTGCGGTTGTCCGATGCCGATCGCACCAGGCTGGAGGCGGAAGGCCGCAAGCCGCATTGGCGCTTTCGGCTCGAGCCGGGCGACGTCAGCTGGAATGATCTCGCGCGCGGGCCACAGCACATCGACGAGTCCAGCCAGAGCGACCCGGTACTGATCCGTGCCGACGGCAGTTATCTCTATACGCTGCCGTCGGTCGTGGATGACATCGAGTTCAGGGTCACACACGTGATCCGTGGCGAGGATCACGTCACCAACACCGGCACGCAGATCCAGCTGTTCCAGGCGCTGGGCGCCGAGCCGCCCGCTTTCGCGCACCTGCCGTTGCTGGTGGGCGCCGACGGCCGCAGCCTCAGCAAGCGGCTGGGTTCGCTGTCCTTGGCCGACCTGCGACAGGAGGGCATCGAGCCGCTCGCGGTGTCGTCACTGTTGGCCCGCCTGGGGACTGCCGATCCGGTCGAGCCCATGAGTTCGTTGCAGCCGCTGATCGACACGGTTGACTTCGCGCGTGTCGGCCGTGCGCCGGCGCGATTTGCCGAGGACGAGTTGCGTACGCTGAGCCAGCGCACCGTCCATGGTCTGCCGTTCGACACCGTCCGTCCTGAATTGGATGCCGCTACAGCCCAGTTGGGGGAGGCGTTCTGGCTGGCCGTGCGTGGCAATCTTGCGCGGGCGGCCGACGCGGCGGATTGGGGTGCGGTGGTGCAGGGACCTTTGCAGCCCGTCATCGAGGAGCCGGGTTTTCTGGCAGACGCGCTGGCTGCGTTGCCGGCAGAACCCTGGGACGAGACGACCTGGAAAGCCTGGACCGCGGCGCTGGCAGCGACGTCCGGCCGCAAGGGGCGCGCCTTGTTCCACCCGCTGCGCCTGGCGCTGACGGCCCGCGAGCAGGGCCCCGAAATGGCCCGTCTGCTGCCCCTGATCGGTCGTTCCCGGGCGGCCGCGCGGCTGCGGGGGGAGGCGGCTTAGGAGGGACAATGGGGCCAATAAGCCCCCTGTGCGGTCCCGGTTTCGGTGCTATAAACCTCCCTATGATCTCTGTGGTCTTCCCGTCCCGGCGCTGGCTTGCGGCCAGTGCGCGATGTATGTGAAGCGCCGGCCCGCCGTGGCCGATCGATCACGCACGTCATCGTTTTTCCGGGAGTGAGGGGGCCATGTCCCTCGTTGTTTACAATACGCTCACACGCCGCAAGGAAGACTTCGCGCCGCTCGATCCCGCGCATGTGCGCATGTATGTCTGCGGCCCGACCGTCTATGACAACGTGCACATCGGCAACGCGCGGCCCGTCGTCGTCTTCGACGTGCTCTACCGCCTGCTGAAGCGGCGCTATCCGCGAGTCACCTACGTGCGTAACATCACCGATATCGACGACCGGATCATCGTCCGCTCGCGCGAGTCGGGCGAGTCGATCGATGCGCTGACCCGGCGCACAGGCGATGCCTACCAGCGCGACATGGCCCGGCTGCGCGCCCTGCCGCCCGATGTCGAGCCGCGCGCCACGCAGTATGTCGCGCAGATGATCGCCATCATCGAGCGTCTGATCGCGCGCGGTCATGCCTATGCCGCCGAGGGCAACGTGCTGTTTCATGTTCCCAGCATGGCCGACTATGGGCAGTTGTCGCGCCACAGCCGCGACGAGCTGGTCGCGGGCGCGCGTGTCGACGTGGCGCCCTACAAGAAGGATCCGGCCGACTTCGTGCTGTGGAAGCCGTCGACGCCGGACCAGCCGGGTTGGGAGAGCCCGTGGGGTCGCGGCCGGCCGGGCTGGCACATCGAGTGCTCGGCCATGAGCGGGCAGCTCCTGGGCGAGACCTTCGACATCCACGCCGGCGGCATCGACCTGATCTTCCCGCATCACGAAAACGAGATCGCCCAGTCGCGCTGCGCGTTCGGCACGCCGCTCATGGCGCGCTATTGGATGCACAACGGGTTCATCGTCGCCAAAAGCGAAAAGATGTCGAAGTCGCTGGGCAACTTCTTCACCGTGAACGAGCTGCTCGAGGAGTTTCCTGGCGAGGCCATCCGGCTGCTGCTGTTGACGGCACACTACCGCCAGCCGCTGGACTTCACGAAGGACGGGCTGCGTACGGTGAAGAACCAGCTCGATCGCCTCTACCAGGCGCTACGCAACACAGCCGATGCGCCAACGGCACCGGCCGCGGACGTGCCGGCCGACGTCGCCGCGGCGCTGGAAGACGATCTCAACACGCCGCTGGCGTTGTCGCACCTGCACGAACTGGCGACCGCGCTCAATCGCGCCGGTAGTGCCGCTGAGAAGAGTGCGGGCAGGGCGGCGCTGCTGGCGGCAGGCACCGCACTGGGGCTGTTGCAGGACGACGCGGAAGCATGGTTCCGCTGGGCGCCGGCCGACAGCGGTCCGAGCGAGGCCCAGATCGAGGCCGCGATCGCCGCCCGCCGGGCGGCGCGGCAGGCCAAGGACTTCGCCGCCGCCGATCGGATACGCAAGGAACTGGCGGAACAGGGCATCTTGCTGGAAGATAAGGGCACGGAAACGATCTGGAAGCGGGGATAGAGCCAAACGACCCTGTCTCCGCGCCGACAAGCCGGAGAGCGTCTCATGAGCGACGTCATCTCGCGACTCGGTTGCCGATACCTCGGCGGGGCAGCAGCGGCTGCGATGGTGGCCGTCGTGCTGAGCATCGCCTCCGGCGGATCACGCGAGACCCTGGCGCAGGGTCCCTCGGCAAAGCAGTGCCCCGGCGTATCCGACCTGCTGACGGTTTCGCCCAGTCAAGAGGTACACCTGGACGTGCTGGCCTATGCTGCCGGCGCACTGTCCGAACGGTTGCGCCTGTGTATCGGTCAGGCCGGCAGCAACTGGTTCGATCCCGTTGAAGAAGGCAGACGGCAGGCGACCGGCCTCATGTTCGAATGGGTGGGCGCGTTCGGCTGCGCGCTGTCGGAGTATGCCTCGGCACCGTCGGTCCTGGGGCGGCCGCTGAGCGGGCCCCGGGTGAATTACCTGCGCGAAGCCGCTCAGCTTGAATCGCTCAGCGGTTCATACGAGACGGAAGCGGACCTGAGATCGTCAGCACCGTTGGCGCACTTTCGCGCGCAGCAGTTGCTGGTGAAGATCCAGTCGCGGTGGAACAAGTCGACGGACGCCGACAAGGCTGAACTCATCGCGCGGGAGGCTGCGGGCGATCCGGCCGCGGCGATGGCGTTGGCGACGCTGATCTTCGCTGCGCGCACGGCTCCGGACGATGTCGAGAAGGCCCTTGCCCTGCTGGCCAAGGCGGCGCGGCATGGCAGTGTCAAGGCGTCGGAACTCGGTGCCCACTTTGCCGGCGTGGCCGCGCGCAGCGCCAACACCGGCGACCGGGCGCGCCGATACAGCGATATCGAACGCCGGTTCCTTGTGATGGCGTCGTATCGCGGCAGCGTTGATGCCCTGACGCAGTTGCTGCAAATGCTCCAACGCAGCGATAGCGCCGACGATGTCGCCGCCTATGGTTTCTGGGACGTGCGATACCGTGGCATCGTGCGCGATCTGCACGAGATCAGGAGTGCCTGCCGTTGATACACCGTGGCGGCCGTCATCGGCCGGACATCAGCCAGCCCTCGCCGTCACGTGTCGCGATCGAGCGCATCTACCATCTGGCCGAGGCCGACAACTGGCCGTCGATCAAGGTGCATGGGCTGTTGAGTGCGTCGGCATTGCTCGATCTTGCCGGCAACGGCGAGGCGGACCGGCTTCGGCTGGCGCGCCATCGGGCAACGCGCACCGTGTTGTCGAACGGCGCCGTGGTACGCGACCAGAGTCCGATGCCGGCGGCGGCGTTGCAGCGCTGCTTGCGCGGCATGACGCCGGACGAATGGTACGCCTTGCTTAACGGCAAGGTCTTCTTCTGGGCGGATGTCGAGCGGCTCAATCGTCACCTGCACGCGTGCCGCCGCCACCCCCAGGTCATCATGGTGATCGATGCCGCGCGTCTGCTGGCGCGCTACGGCAAGCGCGCGGCGGTGTCGGCCTTCAACACCGGCAATGCCCGCCGTCAGCCCGCGACCCGCGGACAGACGACGTTTGTCCCCTATGCCACATGGCAGGCGTCCGGCTGGCAACATGAGGCGGCGGGCCTGGGCACGAACGTGCGACCCCGCAGTCATCGACCGGCCGAGTTGACGGTCGACCGATCGGTCCCCGACGCGATGGACTACGTGATCGAAACGCGGTTCCCCAAGGCCGGTGAGAGCTTCGTGCCCTGAGGCACCCTGGGAGCGCGGGCGTCTCGCCCGCTCATGTCTTGGTTCTACAGGCGCAAGCAAAGCTTTCGCCTTGATGCCGGCGGGACGCCCGTGCTCCCCGGTTACGCCACGAACGTCTCAATGGCGTTCGCTACGGCCTGCGGCTGATCGAGATAGGCGAGGTGGCCGGCCTTCTCGATCACCTGGATCCGGCTGGGGCCCTTGATCTTCGCTGCGATCGTCTTGGCATAGCTCTGGGGCATGACCCGATCCTCGCTGCCCCACAGGATCAATGTCGGTACATCGATCAGCGGCAATCGCTTGACCAGATGCGTGTTGCCCAGTGGCCACAGCGCGCGGGCAGCGGCTTCGCTGGCGCGCGTCATTTCGATCGGCCACTCGATGGAGTTGGCGCCGGCCGGCATCTCCACCAGTTGCTTCCAGTTCGCGGGATCGGCGCACATGAGGCCGGCGACATTGTCGGCGCGCTGAGCCCACGGATCGGTTGCTGGGTCGGTTTCGTCGAACAGGCCGAAGGGCGCAATCAGCGTCAGCCGTTTCACGAGGCCAGGGAAGATCGCGGCCAGGTCGGCGGCGAAGGCGCCGCCCACCGAGCTGCCGATCAGATCGGCACCGCCGAGGTCGGCGTGACGCAGCAGGTGGTGCACCGCGACCACCCAGTCGAGGTGATTGTCGAGCACGGTGTGGCCGGTGGCACCGGGAAAGCCGGGCAGCGACGGCACGATCACGGTGTGCTTTTGGGCGAGTGCGTCGAGGAAGGGCACCCATCGCGGCAGGCCGCCGAAGCCGGCGAGAAAACCGAGCTTGGGGCCATTGCCTTTGCGCCACACGCGGCAGGGAAAGCCGTTGACGTCGACCGTCAGCGTCTGTGGTTCAGTCACGAGATGCTCCGAGAAATGCCCTCTCCGCCCACGCAGTGGGGGGAGAGGGAGGGGCCCATCGCGCCAGCGATGGGAGGGTGAGGTGGGTGGTTAGGCCGGAGGAGGTCTTGATGGAAGGAGCGCGATCAGTCGCGCCACCCACCTCACCCTCCCGCGCTGCGCGCGGGCCCCTCCCTCTCCCCCCGCTGCGCGGGCGGAGAGGGGACAACGTCATCACTCCGCGGCCAGGCGCGGCTGGAAAGCCGGCACCGCGGCGCGCTGGTTGCGGTCCATCGGCTTGGGCCACCAGCGGTCCTCCCACTCGGAGAACAGGTCGTTGACCTTCGGCATCACCTTCTCGGCGAACAGCCGCGTGTTGTACTGCGTCAACTGCTTGCTCATGTTGCCGTACTGCAGCAGCAGCATCAGGTGGCCGACATTGAGCGTGGTGGCGATGTGGCGTATCTGCTCGACCACTTCGTCGGGCGAGCCGATGATCACGTAGCCGTCGTCGACGATCTCTTTCATGGTGCGGGCGCGGTATTTCTTCTTGTCGCCACCGGAACTGGCGGCGTTGGCCGCCTGTGCCACCATGCCCTGGATGCCGGCACGCTGCGTGGCCTCGGTGGTGTAGCCCGGCGGCATCGCGAAGCGCGCATCGACGTGCAGGCAGCGGCCGTAGAAATATTCGGCCGGCTCGGTGTAGAGCTCCAATGCTTGCTCGCGGCTTTCGGCAACGCCGACGAATTGCAGGAAGCCGGCGCGGTAGGGGTTGCGGTCCTTGCCCAGCTTCTCCATCTCGCGCCAGAAGCCCTGCATCGTGGAGAGGCCGGCCTTGTAGCCGTAGTACGACAGGTAGCAGTAGACGTAGTCCATCTCGGCGCACCAGCGCCACGTCTCGACCGAGCCGCCGCCGGGAATCCAGATCGGCGGATGCGGATCATTCTGGATCGGCCGCGGCCAGATGTTGACGTAGCGCTGCTGGTTGAAGCGGCCGGAGAACGCGAAGGTGTCCTTCTCGGTCCACGCCTTCTTCACCAGGTCATGGGCTTCGTAGTAGCGCTCGCGCAGCAGGCTCGGGTTCTGGCCGTAGGCGAAGCAGGTATCCATCGGCGAGCCGACCGGGAAGCCGGCAATCAGCCGGCCGCCAGAGATGCAGTCGATCATCGCGAACTCTTCGGCGACCCGTGTCGGCGGATTGTAGAGCGCCAGGCTGTTGCCCATGACGCACAGCGCCGTGTCGGTAGTACGCCGCGCCAGCGACGAGGCGATCAGATTGGGCGAGGGCATCAGCCCGTAACCATTGGAGTGATGCTCGTTGACGCACACCGCGTCGAAGCCGCACTCGGCCGCGAACTCGAGCTCGTCCATGAAGTCGTTGTACATGTGATGCGCGCGCTTGGGATCGAACAGCGACGAGTGGATGTCGACCCACACCGACGGGTGCTTCTGGTTGAAGTCGTCGGGCAGCTCCGTATACGGCATCAGATGGAACCACATCAGCTTCATGGCCGGCTCTCCTGCGGCTTCGTGCGGCGGCGTGCGCCCCGAGGTAAATGGTCGTTCATATGCGGCCGCAGGGTGCGTCAGCGGCGCCCCAAAGGCAATGCCGAAGCTGCAAGGCGGGTCTGCAACGGGCTGGCGTCCGGGATCGGCGCGGTTAGCGGCGTCGGCGCAGTCGGCCGGAGGCGATGTAGTCGGAGAGGCCGGCGACGAGATGGTCGAACATCAGCCGCGTGCGCCGGCTGGCGCGCAGATTGCCATGCATGGCAATCCAGATGCCGAGTGGGAAAGCGAACTGATCGGGTAACAGATGCACAAGGTCGACGTCGCGACGCGCGATGCCGACCTGGCACACGCCGATGCCGAAGCCGGCACGGATGGCCGCCAATTGCGCGAGATCATTGTCTGTGCGCAGGGCAAAGAGATCGCGCGTCAGCGTGAAGCCGAGCTCCTGCAGATGGCGCACAACCGGACTCTCGCGATCGAAACCGATGAGCGCGTGCCGGGCAAGTTCGTCCATGGTTTGCGGCCGGCCATGCAACTCGAGATACCGGCGATGCGCATGCAGGCCCAGCGTCACGTGTCCGAGATGGCGAGTCACCAGGGCCGCTTGCACCGGTCGCACCATGCGTACGGCGATGTCGGCCTCACGCTTGAGCAGATCCTCGGTCCGGTTGGACAGCATCAACTCCACCACGATCTCAGGGTGGCGTTCGCGGAACGCCGCGAGGATCGTCGGCAGTACCTCGCTGCCGATGATCTCGCTCGCGGTCAGTCGGACCACGCCGCGAGCCTGATCGGCTGCACCGGAGGCCGCGCGGACCAGCGCACCGGCTGCTGCTTCCATGACCTCGGCGTGTGGCCGCAACTCGATCGCGGCATCGGTCGGTGCAAGGCCTTGTCGCGACCGCGTGAACAGCGCCAGGCGCAAGGTTTGCTCCAGCTCGTCGATGTGGCGGCCGATCGTGGGCTGCGTCAGCTTCAGCGTGCGCGCCGCCGCCGACAGGCTGCCGTGGCGCAGGACCGTCAGAAACGATCGGTAGTGTTCCCAGCTCGGCTCCATACAAATTTCTATAGTTAGTTAGTCTACAGTTTCATACAATTCCTTTTATTCGATCCTGGGCCATCTTCCTGTCGTTACGCACGACAGGAGAACACCATGAGCGGTAGGCGGACGGCCCTCATCATCGGCGCCACCGGTGGCATCGGCGCCGAGCTTGCATTGAATCTTGGCAAGCGCGGTTGGCATGTGCGGGCGTTGCACCGGACGGCGGGCTCGGCTGCCCGGCGGTTCGCGGCGCTTGGCCTGGTGGACTGGATACAGGGCGATGCCATGAACCCTGCCGACGTCGCGGCGGCCGCGGCCGGGACCCAGCTCATCGTTCATGCCGCCAATCCGCCGGGTTATCGGAACTGGCGCGGCCTTGCATTGCCCATGCTGGACAGCACGATTGCCGCCGCAGAGGCCGTCGGTGCCCGCATCCTGTTTCCGGGCACCATCTACAACTTCGGACCTGATGCCTTTCCGATCCTGCACGAGACCTCGGCGCAGAACCCGCACACGCGCAAAGGCGCGATTCGCGTCGAAATGGAGCGGCGGCTGGAAGCGGCTGCGGCACGCGGCGTTCGCACGCTCATCGTGCGCGCCGGTGACTTCTTCGGTCCGCGCGCCGGCAACAGTTGGTTCGCGCAGGGTCTGGTGAAGCCCGGCAAGCCGGTCCGCTCGGTCACTTATCCCGGTCGTCCCGACGTCGGGCACGCGTGGGCCTATCTGCCCGATCTTTCCGAGGCCATGGCACAGCTGGTCGAACGTGAAGACTCACTGGCGGCCTTCGAAGTGTTCCACTTTCGCGGCCACTCGCTGGTGCGCGGGATCGAGATCGCCGAGGCGATCCGCCGCGTCGTTGGAAACCCGCAACTGCCGATCCGCGCGCTGCCGTGGTTGGCGATCCGGCTCCTCGCCCCGGTCGTGACTACGTTTCGCGAGATGCTGGAGATGCGGTACCTGTGGCGAGAGCCCGTGACACTCGACAACGGCAAGCTGATTGCCACCCTCGGTGCCGAGCCGCATACGCCGCTCGATCGGGCGGTCGCCGCCACCTTGGAGGGACTGGGATGCCTTGGCGGCGCACCGGCTGCACGCGATGGCGTCAGCGCGCGGGCAGTCAGCGTTTGACTTCGCTGCCGCCGACCTTGTGATCCTTCAGGATCTCCGGCTTGAAGCGCACGCCGTGGCCGGGCCGATCGCTCGGTTTCAGCACGCCGTTCACCGGGATGGCCGGCGTGGTCCACAGATCATCATTCCAGTCCATGTACTCGAGATAGCTGGCGTTGGGGATGGAGCACAGCAGGTGCACCAGCAGTTCGTGGAACAGGTGGGGCGCGATCTGGATGCCCCAGGTGTCGGCGACGGCGGCGATTTTGCGCAACTCGGTGAGACCGCCGCGCATGGGGTCGGGTTGCAGGATGGGTGTTGAGGGGTGCTCGAAGAAGGGGCGCAGGTCGAAGCGGGTGAAATGGCTTTCACCGCCCACCACGCGCGTCTTCAACGCCTGTGCCACGCGGCGGTAGCCGGCGAAGTCCTCGCATACCACCGGCTCTTCCATCCAGTAGATGTCGGCCTCGTCGAAATGGTGGCCGGCCTGGATGGCGGTGTCGGCGGTCCAGCCCATGTTGACGTCGACCATGATCTCGATGTCGGGGCCCAGTGCCTCGCGCATGGCGTGGACGTTCCTCACATCCTCGCGCCAGGGTCGGATGTGGGCCGCCTGCATCTTGATCGCCTTCAGGCCCATGGCGGTGAAGTGCCGCGCCTTCTCGATCATGCCGTCACGCCCCAGGCCACGCCAGACGCCCGAGCCGTAGGCCTCCACCTCGGTGCGGCATGTGCCCCACAGGCGGTGCAGCGGCAGACCGGCGCGCTGGCCGACAATGTCCCACAGCGCGATGTCGACGGCCGACAAGGCGAACGTGGCGATGCCGCCGCGGCCGACCCAGTAGGTGCTGCGCCACAGGGTCTGCCAGATGCCCTCGACCTCGGTGGCATCGCGTCCCAGGATCTTGGGCGCCACCATCTCCTTGAGGCAGGCATCGATCGTGTGCAGGCCACCCGACAGCGGCTGCAGGTAGCCCAGGCCGGTCAGGCCGCCCTTGGTCTCGATCTCCAGGACCAGCAGCGCGCGGTGCGTCGGCGGCATGATGCCGTTGGCTGGTGGCTCGCCGGCCCAGGGCACGTTGAGCAAGGTCGTGCGCAAGGCTGTGATGGTCGTGTCGGTCATGCGGCATTTCCTCCCGGGATCGACGAACCCTAGGGGCGCGCTGTCGGTTTGACCAGTGATCCACTCTTGAGTGGCGGCGCCGGTCATGGAACAACCGACGCTCTGAACCCTCGTTCATATCGGGAGAACGCCATGACCATCCGCTTCGACAATCGCGTTGCCATCGTGACCGGTGCCGGCAACGGCCTGGGCCGTGCGCATGCGCTGCTGTTGGCCTCGCGCGGTGCCAAGGTGGTGGTCAACGATCCCGGCGGCGCGCGCGATGGCCGCGGCGGCGACAATGCGATCGCCGACAAGGTCGTGGCCGAGATCAAGGCAGCCGGCGGCCAGGCGGTGGCCAACTACGACAGCGTCGCCGAGCAGAAAGCCGCCGCCAACATCGTGAAGACGGCCGTCGATGCGTTCGGCACTGTGGACATCGTGGTCAACAATGCCGGCATCCTGCGCGACAAGTCATTCCCCAATATGTCGATGGACGATTTCCTGTTCGTCCTGCAGGTGCATCTCATGGGGTCGGTCTATGTCACGCACGCGGCGTGGCCGATCCTGCGGCAGAAGGCCTACGGCCGCGTCGTGCTGACCTCGTCGAACTCCGGCCTGTACGGCAATTTCGGCCAGACCAACTACTCGGCGGCCAAGCTGGCCCTGGTCGGCTTCATGAACACGCTGCGCCTGGAAGGACAGAAGTACAACATCATGGTGAATTCGCTGGCGCCGGTTGCAGGCACGCGCATGACCGAGGATCTGATGCCGGCGGAGGTCGTCGCCCGCATGAAGCCGGAGCTGGTATCGCCGATGGTCGGCTATCTGTGCAGCGAGCAGTGCACGCGTACCGGCGAGATCTGGGCTGCCGGCGTAGGCTATTTCTCGCGGGTCGAGTACCGCGAGGGCCCCGGCGTGCGCGTTGCCGGCCAGCCGACGATCGAGGACGTCGCACAGAACATCGACAAGATCGCCGATCTGACCACCAACACGGCCTACCGCACCGCGGGCGAGGAGTCGCAGGCCGCCTTGGCCGGCTAGTCGATCGCCATTTCCCTTCTGGCCCAAGGGGCTTCGTCATTGCGCTAACGGTTTCCTCGAACGCGCCGCCATCCTGTGCTAGGAGGTGCGTGGAGGACCAAAGTGATGGACGTTGCCCTGAGCCACGGAACCCGGATCGATCCGGTCATCGACTGGATCGTGCGGGAGGGTCGGCTCGAGCCGGAGTTGCCGACATTCGTCGGCCGGCTGATGGAGCGCACCGTCGCGTCGGGCATCCCGGTGTGGCGCTTGTATCTCGGCATGGAGCTGCTCCACCCGCAGTTGCAGGCCATGGGTGTGGTCTGGCGGCGCGACCAGGCGATCCAGGTGACGGAGATCCCGCGCCGCCAGGGCATTCAGTACACCAGCGCCTATATCGGCAGCCCGGTTCAGGAGATCCGTGAGTGCGGCTGCGCCATCCGCTACCGGCTCCAGAACCTCACCGACCAGCATCACATGGTGCTGCACGAAGTGAAGGCCGACGGCGGTACCGACTATTTCGGCCAAGCCATACCGACCAGTCGCGGGCGGCTGTTTCCCATCATCACCTTCAGCACCGATTACCCGGATGGTTTCAGTGACACTGATCTGGCCGACCTGCGCCGGCTGATCGATCACATCGGTGCCGTGGTGGAGATGCATATCACGCGGCTGGTCGCGCGCACCGTCATCCAGACTTATATCGGCCCGGAGACAGGACGTCGCATTTTCGATGGCCTGGTCAAGCGCGGCGACGGCGATCGCATCAACGCCGTGCTGTGGTTCTCGGACCTGCGCGACTTTACCGGCCTGAACGAGCGGCTGCCGGGCAACGAGCTGCTCGACATGCTGAACATGTACTTCGAAGCCATCGGCGTGGCCTTGAAGAAGCATGGCGGCGAGATCCTGAAGTTCATCGGTGATGGCGTGATGGCCATCTTCCCGGTCGATGATGCGATGTTTCTGCCTGATGCGACATCCGGTGCGGTCGATGCCGCCCGCGAGGCGCTGTCGGCGATCGAAGAGGTCAACGCCGGTCGCGTCGAAGCTGGCCGCGATGCGATCCGCTTCGGCGTGGGCCTGCATGTCGGCCTGGTAACCTTCGGCAATGTCGGCACCGAGGACCGGCTCGACTTCACCGTCATCGGGCCGGCGGTGAATCGCTGCGCGCGCCTGGAGACGATGACCAAGGTACTGAAGGTGCCGATCCTGGCGTCGGCGGACTTCAATCGTGTCTGCCCGCGCCCGATGCGGTCGCTGGGCCGTCATCGCTTGCGCGGCGTGCCCGACCCGGTCGAGATGTTTACGACGACATGAGATTATTCTCGGACTGCCGTGGCAGGCTGCCGTCCGTGAAAACAACCGCACCCGGCTGAATTGCGCACTCGCTGTGCTGTCGTATACTCGCGCGCATGCGACGCACGTCTTTCGCTCACATGAACTGCTCGATCGCTGCCGCGCTGGACGTGGTGGGCGACCCGTGGACGCTTCTCATCCTGCGCGACGCGATGTACGGCGTGCGCCGCTTCGATGAGTTCCAGGCCAACCTGGGCATCGCGCGTAACGTGCTGACGGCGCGTCTCAAGGCGCTGGTCGAGGCCGGTGTGTTTCGGCGCATCGCCTACCAGCAGCGGCCGGTGCGCTATGAGTATCGGCTGAGCGACAAGGGTGCGGCGTTGTTCTCGGTCATCGTCGGCCTGAAGGAGTGGGGCGATCGCTTCGGCACTGCGGCGCAGGACGGCCGGCCGATGGAACTCGAGAACGTCGCCACCGGCAGCCGCGTCGAGCCGGCGCTGGTCGATATCGCCAGCGGCCGCCGGCTTGATCTCAGCAGCGTGCGGGCCGTGGCCGGCGAAGGCGCCACGCCCGAGACGCGCCGTTTCTTCGAGCGCCTCGCTTTCGATCGCGCCACCACGCGGCGGGTGTCGCGCGGCTGATCAGTCGTCGTCGGCATCCTCGCGGCGATGGCTGTCGTGGACACGCGTCGCGCGCTCGTTCTCCAGCCGGTCATGGGCCTTCTCGGCTTTGGGCCGGCCGAACTTCAGCCGGTTGGCCTCGGCCGACTGTTCCCGCTCCGCTCGCGCTTTGCGCTTGCGCGCCTGCCGCAGGTTGACGATCTCGGCCATGGGAGCCTCTCAGGAACCATAAAGTCGCCGCTATTCCACAGGTATTTATCTTACAATCAAAGCGAGGCGCCAACCGCGCCCGGCCTGGCGAGGCGCGACCATGAAAAAGATCCTGATCGGTGTCGGTGGTGTGGTGGCCTTCCTGGTGGTGGCGGCGCTCGCTGTTCCGTTCCTGGTCGACCCCAACATCTTCAAGCCGCAGATCATCGCCAGCGCCAAGGAGGCGACCGGCCGGGATCTGGTGATCGACGGCCCCTTGAAGCTCTCCATCCTGCCCTTCCCATCGGTCTCGGCCGAGGGCGTACGGTTCGCCAATACGCCGGGCGCCAAAACGCCCCAGATGGTCGAGCTCAAGTCGGTGCGGGCCGGTGTCGCGGTGCTGCCGCTGCTGTCGCGCCGCATCGAGATCAGCGAACTGCGGCTGGTCGAGCCCAGGATCGTGATCGAGGTCGGGCCCGACGGCCGCGCGAACTACGACTTCAAGCGCGGCGACGGCACGGCGCCGCCACCGCCTGCCGTCAGCACGCCCGGCAACACGACCACCGCCAGCGACGGCAGCAAGTTCAGCGTCGCGATCAGCCGGGTGGTGATCGAGCGCGGGGCGCTCACCTACAGCGATGCCGTCGCCAAGCGCGAGTACCGGCTCGAGCGGATGGATCTCACCCTGTCGGCGGCATCCCTGCAGCAGGGACCGTTCGCGGCGGCAGGCTCGCTCACGGTCAACGGCGTGCTGGTCAACTTGGACGGCAAGGTCGGTGCCAAGGCCGCGAACGGCGTGTCGGTCGACCTGATGATCAAGACCGCCGATGGCGAGGCGCGGTTGAACGGGACGGTGTCGGAGCTGACCCCGGCGGCGCGCTTCACCGGGACGGCCAAGCTGGCCGCGGGGGATCTGGCGGCCTTCATCCGTGGCCTGGCGATGGCCGCGGTGATGCCGCGGCCCGACCTGCCGGCGGCACTGGCGCGCAAGGTCTCGTTCGAGGGTGCGATCGAAGCGTCCGCCGAGGCCTTCAGCGCCCGCGACTTCAGGCTGGCGATGGGCGACGACCAGGGCAGCGGGACGCTTGCCGTGGCGCTCAAACCGGCGACGCGGATCGACGGCAAGCTGTCCTTCACCAAGCTCGACCTCGACAAGTGGCGCCCGGCCGATGAGCCGGCCCAGACGCCGGCGCGACCGGCCCCCGGCACGGGCCGTCCGGCGGCCGTGCCGACAGCACCGGGCACCCCCGCAAACCTCTCGGTCAAGCTGGTTCTCGACGCGGCCGAGGTCACCTACAACGGCGCTGCGATCCGCAAGCTGCTGGCCGATGTTGCGCTGGAGAACGGCCAACTCGCCGTGCGCCGCATCGAGGCGCTGCTGCCGGGCAATGCGCAGCTCGCCGGCACCATGGCTGCCGGCGCCGATGGCAAATACTACAGCGGCGACGTGTCCCTGGCCGGCCCCAAATTGCGCGAGACGCTGAACTGGCTCAAGGTCGATGTGGCGCAGGTACCGGCCGACAAGCTGGCGGCGTTCTCGTTCAAGGGCAAACTGCAGTCGGCCCAGGGCAATGCGCTGGCGATCAGCGATGCCACGGTGCAGCTCGACGGCATGACGGCGCGCGGTGGCGCCACCGTGGCAGTCGGCGCGCCGATGCGCATCACCGCCGATTTCCAGGCCGACACCATCGATGTCGACGCCTATCTGCCCAAGAAGGCAGCGGCCGGGACAGGCAACAAGCCGGCGGCGGGGCCCCCTGCGGGCAAACCTGCGGCACCGAGTGCTGCATCCGCGCCGCCGGCGCTGGACGCGCGGATCAAGGCCAAGGTCGCGCGCATCGTCTACAACGGCGAGCGCATCGAGGGAGTCGATGCCGATGTCACCTATCGCGATGGCCGCCTGACCTTCGGCGACACCCGGATCGGCAGTGTCGCCGGTGCGTCGGTGGCGGTGAAGGGCTCGGTCGCCAACCTGACGGCAACGCCCAGCTTCGACCTGTCGGTGAACGTGCAGACCAGCGATGCCGACCGGCTGCTGAAGCTTGCCGGCGCCAGCTCGCCGGTCAAGGGCCCGCTGGGCACGGTGTCGCTGCAAGGCGGTGTCGGGGGCACGGCAGCGGACCTGGTGTTCAAGGACTTCACCATCCATGCGCTGGGTGCGACCCTGAAGATGACCGGCAAGGTGACGCCGGCCGCCGGCAATCCGCGCTACGACCTCTCGGCCTTCAGCTTCCAGACCAACGACCTCGACAAGCTGCTGTCGGCGCTGGGCAACGACAAGGCCGGCAACGGCATGGGCGCGGTCAGCGCCAGCGGGGCTGCGAAGGGCGATACCAAGACCGTCGCGTTCAACGGCAACTTCACCGCCAAGGGCGTGCGTGGCGACGGCTCGGTGACGGCGGCGCTGGGTGGCCAGGTGCCGCGCATCACGGCCAACCTGAAGACCAGCGAACTGAACATCGACCAGCTCACCGGGCAGGGCGGCGGCCAACCCGCGGCCGCCGGCGGACCGCAGGGTGGCAGCGGCGGCGGGCGGCACTCCAAGGCGCCGATCAACCTCGCCTTCCTGAAGGGCATCGAAGCCGACGTCGACATCGCATCGCCGGTGATCAGCAAGGCACCGTGGCGGCTGGAGAACGCCGTGCTCAAGGCGTCGCTGAAGGGTGGCGTGCTCACCATCACGCGGCTGGCCGGCGGTGTCTATGGCGGCACGATCGATCTCAGCGGCACGGTAAGCGCGGTCAACAACAGCTTCGATGCGAGGCTGGCCGCCAGCAACATCAATGTCGGCACGGCCGCCCGCGCGCTGGGTGATACCAAGCGCGTCGACGGCGTCGTGACGGTGAACCTGACGCTCAACGGCAGCCTCGCCAGCACCGCCGACATCATGTCCAGCCTCAACGGCGACGGCAAAGTCAGCGGCAACGTGCGCTTCAACGCCAGCGTCGAGGAGCAGCTTGGCGGCAAGCTGGCCGGCAGTGCGCTCAAGGGCCTGGGCAAGCGCCTCGACAAGCTCACCGGCGGCACGGGTGCCGGTGATGAACTGGGCGATCTGCGCGCGGCGCTGAAGGTGGCCAACGAGCGCTTCGCCAACCGTACCGGACCGGTGTCGGGCACGATCGCGATCCGCAACGGCAATCTGCACACCAAGGACCTGCGGGTCGACGGCAACCGCGCCTGGGCCATCACCGAGGCCGACATCAACCTGCCGGCCTGGACCATGGTGGCGATCACCAACGTGTTCGTCGAGGAGTCGCCGCAGGCGCCCTATGTGATCGTCAAGCAGAAGGGCCCTGTCGATAGCCCGAGCCGATCCGTCGATCGCGGTCCGGCCGCCGCCTCGGTGCGCCCGCAGGGGCAACCCGATGCCCAGCAGCCGGGCGCGGCGCCGCAGCCGCCGCAACAACAGCAGCCCAAGCCCACCGATCCGCTGAAGAAGCTGAAGAAAATCTTCTGACGATGGGCGTGCGCTGCGTCGTTGCGGCCACTGTCGCCGGCATCGCGGCGGCAGGGACGGCCGACGCTCAGGTATCGACGGGGACGATCTGCATCGCATCGTTTGCGGACCAGAGTCTGGCGGAGCCCATGTTGCAGCCGCGGCCCGGCCCCAACAGTGAATACACGTTCAAGATCGACGGTCGTCCGGTCGCCCGCATCAAGACGGGTCAGCCGGCGGTACGGATCGACAATGTGCCGGTCGATCGTCCTGTGAGGGTGGCCGTGTTTCTTGGCAGCACGCCCACGGAGACGGTGATATTAGACCTGCGCCGGCAACGCAGGCTGTGCCTGGCACTGGCCTACGGCTACGCCAACTGGCGCGTCAGCGATCCGTCGCTGTGCAAGTGCTGAGCTACCACGCCAGCGGGCGTTCCTCGGTCTTCCAGAACAGCCAGCGCCGCCGCTCCATGTGATCGCCGGTGCCGATCTGATAGGGCTGCTGGCGGCCGGCGTCGAGGTCGATGATCGACACGAAGCCGGCATAGGTGCCGACCACCAGGGTCTTGCCGTCAGGGCTCAGGTCCATGGCCGAGATGGTCGAGCCGATGAAGTGTTGCCAGAGCGCGTCGCCCGCACGACTGACCGCCCGCACATAGCCGTTGGCGTCGCCGAGAATGAACGCGTCTGCGCGGGCGACACCGGCATAGACGCGCGCGCCAGGCTCGATCACCGTGATGCCCTCGACCTCGGCATAGAAATCCGAGTCGTGACCGGGCAGCAGGTCGACCGGTACCGCAATCGTGGCGCCGTTGTAGAAGTGGCAGGCGTTGAAGGCGACGGTGCGGCCGTCGGGACTGAAGAGGGCGTAGTGCGGGTATTCGCCGTGCGGGCCGATACTGGCGATGCGCTGCAGGTCGCGGTCGAAGACGAGATGGTGGCTGTCCTGGCAGCCGACGGCGATCAGGGCGCCATCCGGCGATACCGCGCCGTGCGGCATCGCGAGACCGGCAACGCTGAGCGGCAGGTCGGTGGGATGCTCGTTGAGGATCCAGTTCCAGTGGTCGGTGATCTGCTCGTGCGTGGGCAGCAGACGACGGGCGCCGTCTGGCGCCAGCACGAAGATGCCGTCGGTGCCGATCAAGAGGACGCGGTCGCTGTCGGGGAACGGCACGAGGTGCTCCGGTTTCGTCGCCGGCTTGGTCTCGAGCGCGGCCGGCGCCGGCGGCAGGTCCTCATCGCCGCGTGGCCACGGGTAGACGCTCAGGGTGCGCCCCTGCCAGCCATCGGTAACCCGCACACCTGCGTCCGTCGCCCACGCGATCTTGCGGCGGTCGGGACCGAGGCCGAAGGTGGTGACGCCGGGCACGTCTTCGACCGCATCGCCGATGATGCGCACGACCTTGCCGGCCTCATAGGCGGCGCCGATCCGCGCCAGGATGGAACCATCCGCGAGAATGGCGAGCGCGCTGATGGCCTGGCCGTTCTTCTCCAGCAGGGGTGCCAGCGCCTCGTGCGCCGGCGGCCACAGCGTACGCATCTCTTCGATGCGGCCGGTACGGTTGGCCTCGCGCACTGCCGCCAGCGCCTGCGGCAGCAGGGCGGTGTAGTCGGGCACGGCCGGTTCCTTGCCGGCCTTCTTCCAGCCTTTGGCGAGACCGTTGGCCACGTAGGCGTTGACCGCCGCCGCATAGGCCAGCACCTGCTTGTGCCACTGCTGCTGATCGGGAGACGTCATGGCCGTTTCAATGCCTCCAGCACATGCAGGCGCAGCGCGCTCGAAAGGTTGGTGGCATCGCGCAGGTCGCGGCCCTGCAGGCGTTCGCGGTCGATGTCGGCCACCAGAGCGTTGAGCGACAGGCCGCGGCGTTCGGCGATGGCCTGCAGCTCGTCCCAGAACGCCGCCTCCAGCGAGATGCTGGTGCGGTGTCGGCCGATGGTCACCGAGCGCTTGCGGATGCGCGCATCCGCTGCGCTCACGTGGTGCTCTCGTCGGGTGCCGTCATGTGCTCGGGCCGCACCCAGGCATCGAACTGCTCGGCCGTCACGTGGCCCAGCGCCAGCGCCGCCTCGCGCAGCGACAGGCCTTCGAGGTGCGCCTTGCGCGCGATCTTGGCGGCCTTGTCGTAGCCGATGTGCGGGTTGAGCGCCGTCACCAGCATCAGCGAGCGCTCGAGCTGCTCGGCGATGCGGTCGCGGTTGGGCTCGATGCCGACCACGCAGTTGCGCGCAAAGCTCTCGGCGCCGTCGGCCAGCAGGCGGATCGACTGCAGCACGGCGTCGGCGATCACCGGCTTGTAGACGTTGAGCTGCAGATGCCCGTTGGCGCCGGCGAACGTGACGGTGACGTTGTTGCCGATCACCCGCGCCGCCACCATGGTCAGTGCCTCGGCCTGCGTCGGGTTCACCTTGCCCGGCATGATCGACGAGCCCGGCTCGTTCTCCGGCAGGTGCAGCTCGCCCAGCCCGGCGCGCGGGCCCGAGCCCAGCAGGCGCACGTCGTTGGCGATCTTGTGCAGCGATACCGCGATGGTGTTGAGCGCGCCCGACAGCTCGACCAGCGCGTCGTGGCTGCCCAACGCCTCGAAGGTGTCGGGCGCGGTCTTGAACGACAGGCCGGTCAGCGCCGCGACCTTCTGAGCGAACAGCGCGGCGAAGCGCGGATGGGCGTTGAGCCCGGTGCCGACGGCGGTGCCGCCTTGCGCCAGTTCCAGCACGTGCGGCAGGGCGGCATCCAGCCGCGCGATGCCGTTCTTGACCTGCTGCGCCCAGGCGCCGAACTCCTGGCCCAGGGTGAGCGGCGTGGCGTCCTGCAGATGCGTGCGGCCGATCTTCACGATGCCCGCGAATGCCGTGGCCTTGGCGGCCAGCGCCGCGTGCAGCTCGCGCAATGCCGGCTGCAGGTGGCGCGTCACCTCGCGTGCCGCCGCGATGTGCATGGCGGTGGGGAACGAGTCGTTGGACGACTGGCAGCGGTTGACGTGGTCGTTGGGATGCACGGGGCTCTTGCCGCCGCGCTTGCCGGCCAGCAGCTCGTTGGCGCGGCCGGCGATCACCTCGTTGGCGTTCATGTTGGTCTGCGTGCCCGAGCCGGTCTGCCATACCACCAGCGGGAACTCGTCCGTCAGCTTGCCGTCGATGACCTCGTCGGCAGCGCGGATAACCGCGTCGGCGATATCGGCGGGCAGCAGGCCGAGCTCGCGGTTGGCCTGGGCGGACGCCTTCTTCTGGATGCCGAGTGCTGTCACCAGCGCCGCCGGCATGCGCTCGCCGCCGATGCGGAAGTTCTGCAGGCTGCGCTGGGTCTGGGCGCCCCAGTAGCGCGCGGCGGGGACGGCGACTTCGCCCAGCGAGTCGGTTTCGATGCGGCTGTCTGCGGTGCTCATGACCACCTCCGGCCTGTCATGTCGGGTTCGGTGGAGTGGGGGTCAAGATGAGCATACCCGTCATCCCGAGCGTAGCGAGGGATCTTTTGCGAATGACGCACTGTGCGTCGTCTCGGAAAGATCCCTCGCTGCGCTCGGGATGACGGGGTGGCGCTCGGAATAACAGCGTTAACGCGGCAGGTCCGTCGTTCCCATCAAGGACTCGTCGATGGCGCGGGCGCACTGGCGTCCCTCGCGGATCGCCCACACCACCAGCGACTGGCCGCGGCGCATGTCGCCGGCGGCGAACAGCTTGGGCACCGAGGTCTGGTAGTCGGTGACGTTGGCCTTCACGTTGCCGCGCGGGTCGAGCTCGACCTGCGCCTGCTCGATCATGCCCTTGCGCATCGGGCCCACGAAGCCCATCGCCAGCAGCACCAGGTCGGCCTTGAGCTGGAAGGCGCTGCCCTCGACTTCCTTCATGCCCATGCGGCCGGCGGCGTCCTTGACCCACTCGACACGCACGCACTCCAGCGCCTCGATCTTGCCGTTGGACCCGACGGCGCGCTTGGTCAGCACGGCGAAGTCGCGCTCGGTGCCTTCCTCCTGCGAGGACGACGTGCGCATCTTCAGCGGCCAGTCAGGCCAGGTCAGGCCCTTGTCTTCCTTGTCCGGCGGCCGCGGCAGGATCTCGAGCTGGGTGATCGAGGCGGCGCCCTGGCGGGTCGACGTGCCGATGCAGTCGGAGCCGGTGTCGCCACCGCCGATCACGATCACATGCTTGCCCTTGGCCGACAGCGTGCCCTTGGGGGCGGCGCGTGACTCCTCGTCACCAGCAACGCGCTTGTTCTGCTGCGTCAGGAAGTCCATCGCGAAATGGATGCCCTGAAGCTCGCGGCCCGGCACCTCGAGATCGCGCGGTGCCTCGGCACCGCCGGTGAGCGCCACCGCGTCGTAGCCCTCCAGCAGCGACTTCACCGAGATCGTGGTGCCGACCTCGACGCCGGTGCGGAACTCGACGCCTTCACCTTCCATCTGCCGTACGCGGCGGTCGATGAAGTGCTTCTCCATCTTGAAGTCGGGGATGCCGTAGCGCAGCAGGCCACCGATGCGGTCGGCCTTCTCGAACAGGGTCACCGAATGTCCGGCGCGCGCCAGCTGCTGGGCGCAGGCCATGCCGGCCGGACCCGAGCCCACCACCGCGATGCGCTTGCCTGTCTTGCGCGCAGCGACCTGCGGGGTGATCCAGCCTTCTTCCCAGCCGCGATCGACAATGGCGCACTCGATGGTCTTGATGGTCACCGGGTTGTCGTCGATGTTCAGCACGCAGGCCGCTTCGCACGGCGCCGGGCAGATGCGGCCGGTGAACTCCGGGAAGTTGTTGGTCGAGTGCAGCGCCTCGAGCGCATCCTGCCACTGGTCGCGGTAGACCAGGTTGTTCCAGTCCGGGATCATGTTGTTGACCGGACAGCCGTTGTGACAGAACGGGATGCCGCAATCCATGCAGCGGGCGCCCTGCTGACGCACCTCGGCGGCGGGCAGCGGCCGCACGAATTCTTTCCACGACTTGATCCGCGTCTCGACCTTGTCGTAGGGGCGCTCGCGCCGCTCGATCTCAAGGAAGCCCGTCGGCTTTCCCATGGGACTTACTCCGCTTCCAGAAGGCTAGGGCGATGTACCTTCCCCCGCCTGCGGGGGAAGGTGGCGCGTAGCGCCGGATGGGGGTGCCCCCCGGCAGACGTGATGTGTGGAGGCCACCCCCATCCGCCCTTCGGGCACCTTCCCCCGCGAGCGGGGGAAGGTATGGCGTGCTGGCGCAGACATCATTCCGCTGCCACGGCGCGGGTGGCGTCGCGCTCGGCTTTGAGTTCGATCAGCGCCCGTTTGTAGTCGACGGGCATGACCTTGATGAAGCGCTTCACCGCGTTGTCCCAGTCGTCGAGGATGGCGCGGGCGCGGGCGCTGCCGGTGTAGAGCAGGTGCTTCTCGACCAGCACGCGGATGCGTTCGGCGTCGAAGCGCAGCAGGTCGCCCATGCCGTTGTTGTCGACGCTGAGCGAGCGCTGGCGCGGCCGGTCGTTGTCGTCGGCCGCCGCGTCGTCGTCGGTCGGCGCGATCGGGCCGAGCTCGACCATCGCCTTGTTACACAAGGAGTCGAACTGGCCGCCCGCGTCGTAGACATAGGCGACGCCGCCCGACATGCCGGCGGCGAAGTTGCGGCCGGTGTCGCCCAGCACGCAGACGACGCCGCCCGTCATGTATTCGCAGCCGTGATCGCCGGTGCCCTCGACCACGGCGATGGTGCCGGAGTTGCGCACCGCGAAGCGCTCGCCGGCGACGCCGGAGAAATACGCCTCGCCGGCGATGGCGCCGTAGAGCACCGTGTTGCCGACGATGATGTTCTTCGTCGGGTCGCGATCGCTGGCATCCGGCTGCTTCACGACCACGCGGCCGCCCGACAGGCCCTTGCCGACATAGTCGTTGCCGTCGCCCACCAGCTCCAGCGATACGCCGCGCGCCAGGAAGGCGCCGAAGCTCTGGCCGGCGGTGCCGGTCAGCCGCACGGCGATGGTGTCCTCCGGCAGGCCGGCATGGCCGTGGCGCTTGGCCACCTCGCCCGAGAGCATGGCGCCCACGGTGCGGTTGACGTTGCGCACGGTGCTCTCGATGCGCACCGGCTCGCCCCGATCGAGCGCCGGTTGGGCCGCGGCGATCAGCTCGTGATCGAGCGCCTTCTCCAGCCCGTGGTTCTGGCTTTCGCTGTTCCAGATCGCCACGCCCGGCTTGGCCGGCACCTGGTACAGCAGCTTCGAGAGATCGACGCCCGAGGCCTTCCAGTGGTCGATGGCGCGGCGCATGTCGAGCTTGTCGACGCGGCCGATCATCTCGTTGAGCGTGCGGAAGCCGAGCTGCGCCATGAGTGCACGCAGTTCCTCGGCCACGAAGAAGAAGTAGTTGATCACGTGCTCGGGTGCGCCGGTGAAGCGCTTGCGCAGCACCGGGTCCTGCGTGGCGATGCCCACGGGACAGGTGTTGAGGTGGCACTTGCGCATCATGATGCAGCCGGCGGCGATCAGCGGCGCGGTGGCGAAGCCGAACTCATCGGCGCCCAGCAGGGCACCGATGGCGACGTCGCGGCCCGTGCGCAGGCCGCCGTCGACCTGCACCGCGATGCGGCCGCGCAGGCCGTTGAGCACCAAGGTCTGCTGGGTTTCGGCGAGACCGATTTCCCACGGCGAGCCGGCGTGCGTGAGCGACGTCAGCGGGCTGGCGCCCGTGCCGCCCTCGAAGCCGGCGATGGTGACGTGATCGGCGCGCGCCTTGCTGACGCCGGCGGCCACCGTGCCGACGCCGACCTCGGACACCAGCTTCACCGAGATGCGCGCCACCGGGTTGGCGTTCTTCAGATCGTGGATCAGCTGCGCCAGATCCTCGATCGAATAGATGTCGTGGTGCGGCGGCGGCGAGATCAGGCCGACACCCGGCGTCGAGTAGCGCACGCGCGCGATGTTCTTGTCGACCTTCTTGCCGGGCAGCTGGCCGCCTTCGCCGGGCTTGGCGCCCTGCGCCATCTTGATCTGCAGGTCATCGGCATTGACCAGGTACTCGGTGGTGACGCCAAAGCGTCCCGAGGCGACCTGCTTGATCGCCGAGCGCATGGAGTCGCCATTGGGCAGCGGCTTGAAGCGGTCGGCTTCCTCGCCACCCTCGCCGGTGTTCGACTTGCCGCCGATGCGGTTCATCGCGATGGCCAAGGTCGTGTGCGCCTCGCGGCTGATCGAGCCGAAGCTCATGGCGCCGGTGGCGAAGCGCTTGACGATGTCGGCTGCCGGTTCGACCTCGTCGAGCGGCACCGGCGTCTCGGCGAACTTGAACTCCATCAGGCCGCGGATGGTTAGCAGCCGTTCGTTCTGCTCGTTGATGGTCTTGGCGAATGCCTTGTATTCGTCCGGCAGGTTGCCGCGCACGGCATGCTGCAGCTTGGCCACCGACTCGGGCGACCAGGCGTGATCCTCGCCGCGCAGGCGGAAGGCATAGTCGCCGCCCACGTCGAGCATCTTGCGGTAGATCGGCGCATCGCCGTAGGCGGCGCGATGCCGGCGCACGCTTTCCTCGGCGATCGCCTGCAGGCCGGCGCCCTCGATGGTGGTCGCGGTGCCGGTGAAGTACTTCTCGACGAAGCCGCTGGCCAGGCCCACGGCATCGAAGATCTGGGCGCCGCAGTATGACTGGTAGGTCGAGATGCCCATCTTGGACATCACCTTCAGCACGCCCTTGCCGACCGCCTTGATGAAGTTCTTCTGAACCTCGTAGGCCTTCAGCGGCAGGCCGTTCTGCACCCGGATCTGCTCCAGGGTCTCGAATGCGAGGTAGGGGTTCACCGCCTCGGCGCCGTAGCCTGCGAGTGCGCAGAAGTGATGCACCTCGCGCGCCTCGCCGGTCTCGATCACCAGGCCGGTCTGCATGCGCAGGCCCTGGCGGATCAGGTGATGATGCACGGCCGCGGTCGCCAGCAGCGCCGGGATCGGGATGTTGTCGGCCGACACCGCGCGATCCGACAGGATCAGGATGGTGTTGTCGGCCAGCACCGAATCAGTCGCCTCGCGGCAGATGCGGTCGAGTGCCTCTTCCAGGCCCTCGGCGCCTTCGGCCGCTGGCCAGGTGCAGTCGATGGTGGCGGTGCGGAAGGCGCCGTCGAGCAGCTCGGAGATCGAGCGGATCTTCTCGAGGTCGGTGTTGGTGAGCACCGGTTGCGAGACTTCCAGCCGCTTGTGCGTGCCGGCCTGGTGGCCCAGCAGGTTGGGCCGCGGGCCGATCATCGACACCAGCGACATCACCAGTTCCTCGCGGATCGGATCGATCGGCGGGTTGGTGACCTGCGCGAAGTTCTGCTTGAAGTAGTTGTAGAGCAGCTTCGGCTTGCGCGAGAGCACGGCAATCGGCGTGTCGGTGCCCATCGAGCCGACCGGATCGTCGCCGTCCTTGGCCATCGGCTCGAGGAAGAACTGGATGTCTTCCTGCGTGTAGCCGAAGGCCTGCTGGCGATCGAGCAGGGTGGCGGGATCGTTGCTCGGCGCCGGCGCCACCTGGTCGGGCAGCTCGCCCAGCTCTTCGAGCTTGTATTGCGTGTCGCGCAGCCACTCCTCGTAGGGCTCGGCCTCGGCCAGGGTGCGCTTGAGCTCCTCGTCGTCGATGATGCGGCCTTCCTCGAGGTCGATCAGCAGCATCTTGCCGGGCTGCAGGCGCCACTTGCGCACGATCTTGTCGTCGGGAATCGGCAGCACGCCCGATTCCGAGGCCATGATCACCATGTCATCGTCGGTGACGATGAAACGCGCCGGCCGCAGGCCGTTGCGGTCGAGCGTCGCGCCGATCTGGCGGCCGTCGGTGAAGGCGATCGAGGCCGGGCCGTCCCACGGCTCCATCAGGGCGGCGTGGTACTCGTAGAACGCCTTGCGCTTGGCATCCATCAGCGGGTTGCCGGCCCACGCTTCGGGGATCAGCATCATCATGGCGTGCGCCAGCGGGTAGCCGCCGGCCACCAGCAGCTCGAGCGCGTTGTCGACGCAGGCCGTGTCGCTTTGCCCGTGCGGGATCAGCGGCCACATCTTGTCGAGGTCGGCCCCCAGCAGGTCCGACTCCATGGTGCGGCGGCGCGCATACATCCAGTTGACGTTGCCGCGCACCGTGTTGATTTCGCCGTTGTGGGCGATGAAGCGATAGGGGTGCGCCAGCTTCCACGACGGGAAGGTGTTGGTCGAGAAGCGTTGATGCACCAGCGCCAGCGCCGACTCGGTGAGCGGGTTGCGCAGGTCCTCGTAGAAGCTCTCGACCTGGTGCGCCAGCAGCAGGCCCTTGTAGACCACCGTGCGCGTCGAGAACGACGGCATGTAGAGCTGCGACAGGCCGGGCAGCTTCTTCTTCTTCTCCAGCACCGCCAGCGGATTCTGGGTCTGCTTGCGGATCGACAGGATCTTGCGCTCGTGGGCGTCCTGATCCTTGATGCCCTTGCCGCGGCCGACGATGGCCTGCTTGATCACCGGCATCGTCTCGATCACGCGGGCGCCCAGGCCCGTGGTGTCGGTCGGCACGTCGCGCCAGCCGATCAAGGTCTGGCCCTCGACCTTGATGAAGTGCTCGAACTGCTTGACGGCAAAGGCGCGCGCCTTCTCGTCCTGCGGCATGAAGCACATCGCCACGGCATAGTGGCCCAGCGGCGGCAGATCGACGCCGGCGCGCCGCGCCCAGTCGCGCAGCAGCTTGTCCGGCATCTGGATCATGCAGCCGGCACCGTCGCCGACCAGCGGATCGGCGCCGACGGCGCCGCGGTGGTCGAGGTTCACCAGGATCTGGAGGCCCTGACGAACGATGTCATGGGTTTTCGTGCCTTTGATATTGGCCACGAAACCTACGCCGCATGCATCGTGTTCGTTTCTCGGGTCATAAAGACCCTGTGCCGGTGGCAGAGCCATGGCGAGCTTCCTTCAACGCTGACCGCAGTGCTGTAATGTCCGCACGCGGTACCCTGCCGCGGAGACACGCAAGCTGTATGCCGCAAAGCAACGGGAGATGCGAGTCGATTCGTCAGCGATGCTGCCACATTTTATTAACATCCGGCAATTGTCTGACGATTGGTTACAGAAGTGCGACATTTAATGTCTCGGATGCGTCCGGAATGGTACTAAACGGGACATGACGCTTACCTTCCCCCGCTTGCGGGGGGAGGTGCCCGTTTCGGTATTTCGACGCTTTGCGTCGAAGTACCTGCGGCGGATGGGGGCTGTTTGATACCGAAAAGTGTGCCCGTCCGACGTCGATTCCGCTACGCCATCCCCCATCCGGCGCTGCGCGCCACCTTCCCCCACAGGCAGGGGAAGGTACTCCAGTCTTGCTGCGGTGCAATATGACCCGTATAAGCACGGCCAATCCCCTCATCTGGCCGCCCCATGGACATCCGTAACATCGCCATCATTGCCCACGTCGACCACGGCAAGACGACCCTGGTCGACAAACTGCTGCAGCAGAGCGGCACGTTCCGCCAGAACCAGCAGGTGGCCGAGCGCGCCATGGACTCCAACGACCTGGAGCGCGAGCGCGGCATCACCATCCTGGCCAAGTGCACCTCCGTCGTGTGGAAGGACGTGCGCATCAACATCGTCGACACCCCGGGCCACGCCGATTTCGGCGGCGAGGTCGAGCGCATCCTGTCGATGGTCGACGGCGTGGTGGTGCTGGTCGATGCCGCCGAAGGGCCGCTGCCGCAGACCAAGTTCGTGGTCGGCAAGGCGTTGCGCCTGGGCCTGCGGCCGATCGTGCTGATCAACAAGGTCGACCGGCCCGACGCGCGTGCGCACCAGGTGCATGACGAGATCTTCGACCTGTTCGCGGCGCTGGAAGCCAACGACGAGCAGCTCGACTTCCCGACCCTGTTCGCCTCGGCCAAGCAGGGCTGGGCTGCCGACTCGCTGGAAGCCGAGCGCAAGGACCTGTCGCCGCTGTTCGACCTGGTGCTGCGCCACGTGCCGCCGCCGGTGGTGCAGCCGGACGAGCCGTTCCGCATGCTGGTGACCACCCTGGAGTACGACTCGTTCCTGGGCCGCGTGCTGACCGGGCGCATCCAGTCGGGTTCGGTGAAGGCCAATTCCACCGTCAAGGCGATCTCGCGCGACGGCCAGCTGATCGAGCAGACGCGCATCACCAAGCTGCTGGCCTTCCGCGGCCTGGAGCGCCAGGGCGTCGAGGTCGCCGAGGCGGGCGACATCGTGGCCGTCGCCGGCTTCAAGACCGCGACCGTGGCCGACACGATCTGCGACGTGGGCGTGCAGTGGGCGCTGCCGTCGCAGCCGATCGATCCGCCGACCCTGGCGATGACGTTCCAGGTGAACGACTCGCCGATTGCCGGCCGCGAGGGCGACAAGGTCACCAGCCGCATGATCCGCACCCGGCTGATGCGCGAGGGCGACGGCAACGTCGCCATCCGCGTGCGCGACACCGAGAACGCCGACGCCTTCGAGGTCGCCGGCCGTGGCGAGTTGCAGCTGGGCGTGCTGATCGAGACCATGCGCCGTGAGGGCTTCGAGCTGGCGGTGGGCCGCCCGCGCGTGCTGTTCCGCACCGACCAGCAGACCGGCCAGCGCCAGGAGCCGATCGAGGAAGTCGTCGTCGACGTCGACGAGGCCTATTCCGGCGTCGTGATCGAGAAGCTGAGCCTGCGCAAGGCCGAGCTGAAGGATATGCGCCCCTCGGGTGGCGGCAAGACGCGGCTCACCTTCCTGTCGCCTTCGCGCGGCCTGATCGGCTATCACGGCGAGTTCCTGACCGACACGCGCGGCACCGGCGTGATGAACCGCATCTTCCACTCCTATGGCGCCTACCGGGGACCGATTGCCGGGCGACGCAACGGCGTGCTGATCGCCACCGATGCCGGCGTCTCGGTGACCTACGCACTGTGGTACCTGGAGGACCGCGGGCCGATGTTCATCGACCCCGGCGTGCAGGTCTACCAGGGCATGATCATCGGCGAGCACACGCGCGACAGCGATCTCGACGTGAACCCGCTGAAGGAAAAGCAGCTCACCAACATCCGCACCACCTCGAAGGACGAGGCGATCCGGCTGACGCCGCCGCGGCGCATGTCGCTGGAGCAGGCCATCGCCTACATCGAGGAGGACGAGCTGGTCGAGGTGACGCCCAAGTCGATCCGCATCCGCAAGCGCCACCTCAACCCCGAGGATCGCAAGCGCGCCAAGAAGATGGCCGCCGCCTCGGGCGAGTAGGGGCGGCGTCCCGCGGGCGGTTGTCAAAACCGCCTGCGGAAATTGCGGAAAGTGCCCCGAGTCAGGGCGTCGGTTCAGGCCCGGCAGAAACGGCAGATACGGCCAGAAAGTCCGGATTGCGTCTGGTTCCAGGGCCTTGGACGAGGCCGCTCAACGCGGCCAGCAGGCGGCAGAAAGCGGCCAGTTACGGCCAGAAAGTCGTGCGCTCATGGCGGGCACCTCTCTCAAGGGGCGTGTGTGGCGCTGTTTGAACGGCAGCACCGCGTGGCGCCTGGGTGATGGCAGTGACGGCTGCGAGGGATATATATTTTCTCGCTCGAAAAACAATCGGAACGAAAATAAACATTTCTGACGACCGCGCGCGGATCTGAGCATCTGAAGCGGCAGCCGCGCGCTTCGCCTCGATCATGGCTCGGATCAGGGGGTCATTCGCACGCCGTGAGTGTGGGGTGAGAAAGCGAGATCTCCGACCCTTTCGCGGCCTTGCACCCATCCAGATCGCCGGCGACCGGGACGGCGCACGCGATCAGTTCGTCGTAGATCTCCTGCATGACGAAAGGATCGTGCTCCGATTGCGTATAGATGCGCAGGACCTCCACCCAGCAGTACGCAACCTCGTCTCTCGCGGCCAAGCCAGTGCCTGCGTGTGCCCTTAGAACGAGAACCATCGCTCGCGCATAGGCGAGCAGCGGTATTGCCACGCTCGTCTGCTCGTTTCTCTCCGGCACTTCCGTACCGATCCAAGCATTCAGTTCTGCCAGATTGGTTCCGGCGATTCCCATGCCTGCGCCGTACTCTTGGAGAAACTCAGCTCGCGCTTTGTGGTCCTTGTTGTTCAAGATGCGAAGGCGTCCCGTGAACGGCATCTGTTTCCTCCCCAGGGCAGTGCCATTCCAAGTGTTGCATCTCTGAGTGTACGGGAACACAGCTATTGCAACTGTGACCAGCAATATCACAGCACGAGCTTGCCACCAACTCCGCCAAATACGGTGCTCTGTCAGCGCGTGCTTGCCGAGGAACTGCCATCGCTGCAGGTGTACGGCCGAGTCCACTTTGCTTTCGGTCGGGTGTGACCTACGCTGACAGGAATGCCTTTCGTGCGATACGGTATGAACACTGATAGCCCGTGCATTGAACGATGAAACCGTTGCTGGAAGCTTTGGCATTTTGGCCCGGCCGCCATGCGGTTCAGAGGGCATTGGTCAATGATGGTTTTTTGTTGCCATCAACCTATCAGGGTATCGTTGCCGCGGAGTGTGGCAATGACCGCGATGCAGCGAATCTAGCAAGGTACTGGGATGAGATTGCCCGGGAGTATTTCGGTGCAGCCGGACGCGTGCACGGTGACTACCGCAGCTTCGCGGGCGACACGTCTTATCGTTCAGAGTTTCTGGATTCGTTGGCTTCCAACCCCAGGTTCAAAGAGCTTCAGGGGCCGGGACAAGGATATAATCTGGATCCTTGCCTCGATCGATTCACAAGGAAGTTCCGGCAAGAAAGTGATTTCCGTTCGGCAGTTCAGCAGGAACTGACCCGTTCCAAGGAAGCGGAAATTGTCCGGTTCGGTATTGATGCGCGAGGTTGGACAGGGAAGAAGCAGGATATCGGGAACTGGCTTGGAGAATACGCAGCGAAGCTCGGCTACGAGCGTAAGGGGAAAGTTTGGCAAAAACCCCTGAGTTCCTCTCTAACTATCCATCATCGAGTAGATCCAGGTGTAAGGTTGACCTGGGATTTTCAGCTGCCTCTCGAGACAGAGATAGCACACATCCACGATAACAAATTCACCTATAGCGCATCCGGGACAGACCCGCTTGTGCCAGGCTTTGCCTATTATCGTCTCTACAACAATCCGGAAGGCGCGAAGCTCGCTATTCTTGCTCATCTGAAACTGTTCGATGCCATCGGTCGGCTGCTTAGGCTGAATTGAATGTGCTCGGAAAAGGGCACGCGCGGGTCGGCGCAACGTCTTGCTTCCGCCCTGATCCGTCGTCATCGTGAGTCCGCTGGTGTTTGCTGTCACCAGCAGGGTGAGCGGCGGTGCGCCGCCTCTCGATGCCGGATGTATCATGCGCAGGATTTCGATCGTCGCCGCCGTCCTCACGCCGGGCTTCTGCGCCATTGCGCTGGCCCAGGGCTGGCAGGCGTTTCCCGCATACCCGGGGAGCCGGGAGCTGTGCCACCAGCGGGTCCACGGCAGCACCGGCGAGATCGACTGGACAGCATACACCTCAAGCGACCCGCCGCAGGTGGTGACGGCGTTCTACGAGGGCCGCCTCGGCAAGCCCGAGACGGATAGCGACGGGAGCCGCTTCCGGGGCGCGAAGGAGGGCGCGACCGAACGGGTCCTGTCCGTGCACGCAATCGGCGGCAGCTATCCGCGCTGCGGCAGGGATCCCGGGCCGGACGATCGCACGATGCTCATCGTCTCCCGTGCCATCAAGCGATAGATCGGTCCGGTAACCTGTCCAGCGCGACGGCAAACGATCCACGCTACATCACACGGCCATGGCGTTCCTGTCGCCTTTGTTCCGGCAATGAATGGATCCTGCGCAGCCGCGTCATCGGCAAGCCTCGGCTCCAACCAGCGACGACGTCCACGGAACCTGCCGCCACTTGACACACGAATCCTTCGCCATCAAAGAATCATGCGGCGATCAATCATGTTGCGGGTAACTGATGGAATCGGAGAGTGGAACGACGACCCGGCCGCGGCGCCGGATGGTCGTGATGGCGATTGCGGCATCTTTGATTGTCGCGGCCATCGTGGGGGCGATCTTCTTTTCATTCGGTACCGGTTCGGGTTCCGGCAGTGACTGCAAGGCCACCGGCTGCACTGCCACCATTCCGCTCGTGAACGTTTTCCCCGGCCTCGATACGTCCCTCGCCGTTGCCGCCGATGGCGATACGGTGCTCGTCGTCAGCAATCGGTCGGTGTCTCTCGATGTCAAATACAGCCTCAACGTCTACTCTCTCGCGCAGCAACGCGAGATCGCGCGGCGGATACTCGACCTGCCCGCACCGGCACACCGCCTGGCGGTATCACCGCAGGGTGACTGGGCTGCAATCGTGCTCGACTACATGGCAAACCAGCCGATCCACCTGATACGCGTGGCGGACGGCACCCGGGTGAGCTTGATCCCGGACCCGATCTCGCCTCTGCTGCGTTTCTCAGCCGACGGCCGTGTCCTGTTCACGGGATTTACAAAACGTCACGCCTGGCAGGTCCCCGAAGGCACACCATGGAATGGCGCCGTCCCGTCAGCCGAACTCAACCTCGACCATGACGATGACATTGTCATGGCGACGACCTGGAGTGGCGCCGTTACGGCAACATGGCACAAAAAGAATTTCAAACTGTCGGTCATGCGAGCCGGTGGACCCGCCCAGGTGATCGCCGATCTCGCCGGTGATCCGGCTTTTGCTGCGTGGCGTTCCAGGCGGGTGCAACTGGTAATATCACCGGATGAGGCGACGTTGGCTGCCGTTTGGCTCGACGACTCAAACAGCCGCATCTCGCTGTGGCGCCTTGCCGACGGTACCCATCTTCGCACGGTCACGGTGTCCGGGCGTGTCGGTCGGCAGATTGCCGTCGCACCGGGTTCCCGGCGATTCGCCGTCCTGCGCAATTTCTCCGTCACACGCTCGGAACTGACGGCTTTCGACCTGCCCTGACGTGGTGGACCACCCACCTTGTGGTTGTGACGATTTTTGTGGTCTCGCACGTTGGGAAGAGAAACAGGATGTCGATCTCACGGACAGCTCTCTGCGCCATGGTTTTTGCCTGCATCGTGGTCAGTGGCGCGCGTGCCCAGTCCGGCAGCGAGTTCCGTTGCGCAGAACCTGCAAACGAAGCCCAGAGGATCATCTGTGCCGATCCGGAGCTTGTCGCGCTCAACGATCAGGTCGCGGCGCGCTACGCCGAGCTTCGCGTGCGGCTCGCCGACGATATCGCCCTGGCACTCAGGAACGACCAGAGAGCGTATTGGGCGCATCGCGATGCGATTCCCGCCGCGGTCCGTTCGGCGAGGGAGCGGCACAAGGCGCTCGCGATCCTGTTGGACGCGCGCGAGCGGTTCCTCAATGCGGTGTCCGAACAGGACCAGCCCGGGTTGGTCGGCCGTTGGGGCAATGTCTATGGCGACGTCAGCATCGACGATGACGGGTACCATCACAGCCGGGGTGAATTCGCCAAGGGCACCTATGCCATCGACGCCAGCACCATGGATCCCGGCATCGGGCGCTGGCTCTGCCTGGTGCGGATCACGCCCACAGTCCCGCGCGATGGTCTGATCGACTTCACCCCCAGCAACGTTCCGCCGGGCTGGAAGCTGCTGATGAAGCGCGTGGGGCCATTGCTGTCGGTCGAGCAGGTCTCGCCCGATGGCGAACCACAACCCTGGCCCTTCTGTGGTGACGCGGGCGGCTCGGTCGCCGGTCTCTATCTCAGGAAAAAGCCCTGAGGATCCCGAGTCTCTGCCCCAGGACGGGCAGTCGCACGGTCGCGCCGGGTTCGCTGTTCCCAAGTCCAGCTGGCAGACCAGTCCGCCAGTCGCAGTCCCGGCACACGGCTGAACTCGCCGACATTCGCCGTCACCAACAAGGCCGAGCGACGCCGTGCCTGAGCTGCGATCAGGATGTCATAGGCGCCGATCATGGCGCCGGCTTGCTTCAGCGCAGCCCGGATCTCGCCGGCTTCTTCGGCATCATCGGTATCGAATGGCAGGACGGTGATCGGGGCGTGAAGAAAGACTTCGAGGCGTTCGGCATTCTCTTCGCGCCTGGCATTATTCGCGACGCCGTATCTCAGTTCGGATAGGGCGATAACCGATAGAGCCAACTCACCGCGCGGTAATTCGCGTTTGAACTGGTCGAGGACGGACACGGGCTGTCCTCTCAGGACGGCGATGACGACGTTTGTGTCGAGGCAAATCATCGATCGAACGACACATCGTCATCTTCCGGCAGTGACGGCTGTTCGCGTCCTTCCTCCATGAAGGGGATGTCCCGGTAGCGTTCGAGGGCGGCGAACCAGGCGTCAATGTCGAAATCGATCGGCTCCAGCAGGACGCCGCGTCCGACGCGCCGTACGCGCACTTCCGTGCCCGGAAGGCGGAACTCCTTGGGCAGCCGCACGGCTTGGCTGCGGCCGTGCTTGAAGAGTTTTGCGGTAGCGATATCGGCCATGTGCGCATCTGGTAGATATCGATGATATATATCATTGGTCTGTGAGACAGGGAAAGACCATACTGAGGCCTGACGACGTGGGTACCGGAGCAAAATGACGATCGAGCGGTCAGCCCGGTGTGGACGTCCGCGGGCATGAGCGCGGGTATCGATCTGGTGCTGGGCATGGTCGAGAAGGATTTCGGCGCCGAGCCCGGTTGGTGATGGAAGAGAGCCGACACCCGATCGACGTCGTCGCCGCCGAAACCAGATTCGCCGACCCTGAGCGCATGCGCCGCGCCTTCCTGCGCGCCTTCGGGCAAACCGCCTCAAACCATCCGGCGCAATGCGCGCACGACAACCGCAGCCTGAGTGCTCAGCGGGGGATTGACGGCCCGTCGTGATACTATACAAGTGCGCGACTTGTGCGGGTCGTGTTCCGAGGGTGCTCCATGTTCGTGATCAAGGAAGCCGCCGATCGCGGCGAAGGCCTGTTGGGGCCTCGGTTCGATTCTGCGGCGGAAGCCCACTACTACCTTTTGAAGCATATGCGGCGGCGCTATCGGCATCGAGGATACGACGAGTCCCAGCGGGTCTACTGGGGACGTCAGGGTGCGCAAGAGACCGAGACTCTCTTTCGCGTTGTCCGCCACTCTCGCGGCGACGCCGGACACTGACTCTCAACGGCGGCCGAACACCTCCTGGATGTAGGCCGCCACGTCCCTGTCCGTCGCATCGCTTGACGCCAGCAGCCAGGCCCTGACGGGTGGGTAGCGCAGCACGCTTTTGCCCTTGTCCTGCGGACTGATGGCATCTTGCGCCTTGGCGATCGCGCCGCGGGCGCCGAAGTAGAGGCCGATGCCGAATTGCAGCTGATCGTCGGCGATGCGGCCGGGCTTGAACGCGTCCTTGACCTTGAGGGCCAGATACGCGGCGATGAAGAAGTCGGCCATGATCGGGTCGATGACGTCGCCGGGATAGCCCTTGCGGATCAGGGGAACCTCGCCGCATCCGCGGTGCAGGCCGGCGCGGCAGGTCACGCCCATGTGCACGCAGAACTGATCGAGCTCCGGCTTCAGCATCGTCTCAACATCGCGGTAGGCCGGGAGATAGAGTTGACCCGGGCCCTGTCCGCCGGTCCACCCGTGCAGCTTGCGCGCCAAGGGACCGAGGCGGCCCACCAAGGGCATGTCGGCGGGAATGTCGGTGGGCAGGATCTGTTCGCCGAGCCACTCCCGCCAGCCGATTCGCCTTGCCTCGGCGCGGATGATGCCGTCCACCAGGTAGGGCGTGAGCGACATCCGCGTGTTGGCGTCGAGTGTCTTGCTGGCTTGGAGAATGGCCACGGCGGCGGCCTTGCTGTCGCAGGAAAGCGGTGCCTGGCCGGGTTTGGTCGCGACACGCGGGGCCAACAGGTCGCTCATCGATCTCTCCTTCACAGGCTCGGCGGTGCGGTTGCACCGGATCGCCAATCTCGGTGATCCCGGGTGTTCGCGCTTGGCCTCACGTGACAATTGAGTGGGACTGAAGCGGCTGGCGGGATCAGCGGCGGTGCAATCAGGCATTGGCCGCCACCGACATCTTGAGCGCAGCGAAGGATCTTGCGGTGCTGGCATCGACGCTGTCGGCTCTGGTGATGATCCGTGCCGGCGTTCTTTGAACGATCAACCGCAGGGTCCTTCGCTGCGCTCAGGACGACAAAAAATCCGGCGGGTTTTCAGGGTTCAATCCATCCGCATGGCGCCCTAGCGCGCCATCGTGCGGCGCACCTCCGCCAGCACCACGCCACCATCAAGCGATTCGACCTTCATGGTGGACTTCAGGTAGAGGCGGCACCGCTGCCCGCCCGGGCTGCCGGGACGAAAGCGGTAGTCGTAGTATTCGAAGTAGGGCTCGCCGTGGTCGGCCGTGTCCATGCCGACGATGACGACGTAGTGGTTGGTCGGTTCGACGAAAGGCGTCGACTCCACATTGTTGGGACGCGGCGAATAGTACTTGAGGCAGATGCCGACCAGGACCGGGATGTCCTGTTGCAGCACCTCCTTGAGGTACTGCACCGCCTCGATCGTCTCGGGAAGCTGAACCTCGTCGAGCAGGCTGCCGTCAGGCTGCCGGTGCTCGATCAGGACCTGGAAGTTGCGCGCGTCACGCGACGGCCGGCCCGTGGTCCGGAAGTTGGCGACGTGCATCTGGTACGCCGCGTAGTCGAAGCATTGCAGCTTGCCTTCCTTGCCGACGAAGGCCGCGACGTCCTGCGCCATGGATCCGCCGACGTGCTGGTCGGCGGCAATGACCGCCGTCTTCGCGGGCCAGGTCTCGCTGAGGCTGCGGTACCAGTCCTCGGTGCTGTACGTGAACTCGGCCTCGGGCTCGGCGGGCGGCGCCTGTGGCGCCGGCGCGACCACGTCCGTGATCGGCGGCATGTCGGGGGCCAGCGCGTGCTGTGACTGGGCGGCATCGCGTTCGGGCTCGGCGATCCAGGGATTGCAGGCCCACAGATTGACGAAGAAGGGCAGGGGCACGGCCTACGCCTCCGCCTCGGGTTCTTCTTGCGGCGTGGGGCAGCACGTCCCGAAGACGTGGTTGTACAGGCGTGCCTTCTCGGTCGGATCGACGATGGCGTCGACCACGGCGAGCGCCTGTTCCAGCTTGCGGTTGGCCAGGTGGGCGCCCGCGAAAGCCGCTTCCTGCAGGTGCTGGTTGTAGCAGTCCAGCGCTTCGCCCTGTCCCAGCAGCGCGTCGACGACCAGCGCGGGGGTGCGCAACACGCGATGGGTGACGTTGAGGATGATGCCGTTGACGGTCTTGTCCTTGTAGCTCTGCTTGAGGTCGCGCCGCTTTCTCACATAGGTGATCGGCTTGTCGCCTGCCTTGGGGTCGATGCAGTTGGCGTGCTTCTCGCTGACCTGCTCGATGAAGCCCACGCGCGTGCCGGTGTGGTCGGTGATGTTGCACAGATGCACGTAGATGTCGTTGCGTACCTGATCCACCGCCTTGGCGTTCGCCAGGACGGCGTTCAGCAGGTTGTCCATGGATGACAGCGTGCCGGTCTTGCGGCTGGTGTCATAGCCGTTGGTGTAGAGCAGGGACACCTCGTCGAGCCAGGTCAACGTGAAATACTCCTGCAGGAGCTGACGAAAGACGAAGTTTAGCACCCGGCTGCGATTGATGTTCTCCAGCGTACGGGTGACCGTCTTCTCACTCTCACTGACCTCGGTCGAACTGACGTCGGTGTTGATCTCGATCTGGCGCTGGGTGTCGGCGGTCTGGACATGATGGCTGACGGCGCTGTTGAGCGTGTTCACCTGCTCGCTCATCGCCTCGGTCAAGGTGTTGGAGCCGGCGCTTTCCGAATCGAATCCGCCGCCGATCTTGATGATGCCGAGGTCGAGGCCCACCTCCATGCCGCCGCTCGACCCGCCACCCGCCGTGGCGGTGCCGGAGGACTCGGCCGTGGTCGAGCTGGTCTCCTCGATGGTCGTCTGCAGATCCTCCATCGCGCTTTCGCTGTAGCTGTCGAGCACGCTCTGCGAGGTGGTCCGCGTCGTCTCGTTATGGCGGAAATCGCGGATCTGGATCGTGGTCTTCTCGCCGGGCAGCAGGCTGAAGGTGCTCAGGGTCTGCCCGGCGCCGTAGTCGCCGAGATAGCTCGCCATGCGCATCTTCAGCACCAGATAGATGGCGGGCCGCGGCGCCTTGGGCCGCGGCTGGAAGATCAATCCCTGTTTGCCCGACGGCCGGCGGTGCAGGACGGGCCGGTCGCCCTCGGCAATCCGGTGCGCGAGATAGCTCGTGGCGAAAGAGACGCTCCTGGTCGAGACCGGAATATTCGCCGCCTTGAATTTCAGGCCGGACGACAGCGACTGTTCCTTCGCCGTCGCGTTCAACCCGACGTTCATGATTTCGGTGACGCCGATGTAGCTCTTGCCGGTGAGCACGCTTTCGACCCGTTCCGGCGTCAGGTCGATCTTCTGGCGCTCCAGATCGAACCGGTCCCAGTAGTTATCGGGCGGTGCCTTGCGCTCGGCCGCCTTGAACAGGGTCTCATCGATGTCGAGCCGGATATAGCTCACCACCTGATAGGTGGTCGATTGCGGCAGGTTGTAGTTGAGGATCGCGGCGCTGCCGCTTTCGGCCAGTTTCGCCAACGGTTCGCGGGAAATGCATGACGGCTTATCCATGACGTGTGCCTCTCATTGTTAAAGGAATGCTTGTTTGTGGTTCGGGAGAATCATCCGCCGCGACGCGCTCAGGGGATGACGAGTCTCTGTCCCGGCTTGATCAGGTTGTAGTCGGGGCCGATGGTCTGTCGGTTCTGCGGGTGGTCGTAGATCACCCGCCACTTGTTCATGTCGCCGTAGTAGGTGATCGCGATCTTCGACAGCCAGTCGCCGGGCTGAACGACGTGGATCCTCGGCTGCGGACCCGGCTGCCGTGGAGCCGGCTGCGGCGGCGTCGCCGGGTCTCCCGGCTTTTTCAGCCGCTCCATGCATTCATGGATCGCGTCCATGATCAGGCCGAAGCTCCATTGCTGGACGGCATTGGCACCGGCGCGATCCATCGCGACGGTGACGCGCGTCATGCCATCCGGAGGCCCCTCGTTGATGAAGCCCCCGGCCTTGGGTTCCGGCCAGGGCACGCCGCCGAGGCCGCCGTGCGTTGCAAAGAACTCGATGTAAGGCGTGGGCCGTCCATCCCACATCCGCAGGCCGCAGTTGCCCATCGTCACCTCCCGCGAACTCGCTGCCGGAGATCGTTTCGCGTAGATGACCTTGCGGACCGTGTCGGCGATCGGCGTATCCTGCCACGGCCACCCCACATGGTTCGTCCGGTCCACGGCGTCGAAGAGAACCAGGCACTCGACCGGGATGTTCTTGGCCTTGAGCCATTTCGCGGTTTCGATGACGGCGGCGCCGCCGCGGCTGTAGCCCGCCAGGAACACCGCGGTCTCGCCGTCGTTCTGCCAGTGAGACAGCACGTGCCTGTAGGTGCGCCAGGCCAGGTAGTAGGTGAAATCGGCCGGCTTCATGTCGGACGTTACCGGCCCGCGCTCGTAGTTGCGCGGCCCCAGGCTCCAGCTTCTCCAGAGCGTTCGCACGAAACTGTGCTCGAAGGTCTTGGCGTACTCGTCGTTGTTCCAGACGCCGGTGCCGTCGACGCCGCCGAAGATGATCATGTCGCCTTCCTCTTGTTGTCGGGCTTCGAAGCCGCCGCGCGATCGTGGTTCCTTTGCGCGACGAGCAGCTGGCCGAGACGGACGAGATTGCAGGGGAACAGGAGAAGGTGGAGGACGAGCACCGGTGCCAGTGACGTGACCAGCGCGTAGGCGATGAACGAGATGTTGGCGGCCACCGCCACGAGACGCAGGGCGGTCATCGACTGCATCGAGAAGGTCAACAGCGTCAGCGCTGCAGCCAGCCAACCTGTTGCGTCGCCTGCCGACATCGATCGTTCCCTGGCGGATGTCTCGCGCGCCGAACCGATCCCTTCGCCGGTCTCGTCGGCCACGCTGGATCGCCATTTCTAGGGATCCCGGCGTGTCCGCGCTTGGTTTGGTGCGACAATCGAGTGGGACTGGGACGGCCACTGGCGCAGCGCCATCGTCGGTGCGGAATAACGCGCCGTCGGTTGCGTTAGCGTGTTGATGATGGCGCGCCGGCTACCCCTCGCGCAGGCGGCCGCCAGCTCTGTGCCGGCCATCTATGATCTTGATGCAATGTGCAAATAGGATTTCGCGAGAACATCGCGCTGCGTGTTTTCGTCGAGCGGCAAAGTTTGATAAGATCTGGGTGGCGGAAGGCAATATCGAGGTGAGCTTGACATGAGCACTTCGAGTCGTGTTGCGCCTGCCGCCAAGATCCGCGACGGCACCGTGGTCCGGTTCTCAACCGAGGACTATGCGCCGCATGAGCGCCGTGAGGCCGTACACGAGATACTCGGCCGAAATCTGCAGAAGGTGCAGGTCGAGCCGCTGGCGGGAGACTCTTTTCATACTGCCATCACGCTGCGCCAGATGCCCGGCCTGGCCCTGTATACGGCCTCTCGCTCGGCCGCGATCTATCACCGCTCCCGTGAGTTCCTCGAGCACGACGATGTCATCGTGATCTTCGGGTTCACCGCCGGTTACGAGGTTCGACACCGCGGCCGCACGCTCGAGCTGGGGCTTGGCGAGTCGGTCATCCTGACCGGGGGCGAACCTGCCTTCTTCGGTGGGCCCGATCAGAATTCCATCAACCTGCTGCGCGTGCCGGTGCACATGCTGGCGCCGTTCGTGGCCGACCTCGAAGACGCCTACGGCCGGGTGATTCCGGCAAACAACGCGGCGCTGCGGCTTCTGGCCGGCTACTTCGGCCTCCTCGAGGCGGCCGGGACCTTCGCGGCCCCTGACCTGCGCCGGCAGGCGGTCACGCATATTCATGACCTGATCGCACTCGCCATCGGGGCGACCCGGGATGCCGCCAGGATCGCCATGAGCGGGGGTGCGCGGGCGGCGCGGCTGTGCGCCATCAAGCAGGACATCGCAAACGGGCTCGACCAACCCGACCTGTCCGTGACGACGATCGCCGCGCAGCATCGGGTCAAGCCGCGGTGGGTCCAGCGACTGTTCGAACGCGAGGGGACGACGTTCACGGAGTATGTCGTCGAGCAGCGCCTGGCGCGTGCGCACCGTCTGCTGACAGCGCCGGACTGCGCCGGCCTGAAGATCAGCACCATCGCGCTCGATATCGGCTTCGGGGACCTGTCCTACTTCAACCGCGCCTTTCGTCGACGCTATGGCATGACGCCGTCCGAACTACGCGCCGCCGCAACGTCTGGCGACTGATCGCCAGGCGGTGTTCTGCCTGTCGCTTTGAAGCGCAGGTACGGAATAGCGGCAGTTTCCAGGTGTCTTCACGGCGGGAATGCACAGGGCACGCGGGTGCCCGCATCGGCTTCCCGGTGAGGTGCACCCATGCTTGTCGAATATCATCCCAGTCCCCTGCATAACCACAAACCCTGCGGCAAATGGGCCGAGATCCAGAAGGCCCCCAATAGTCCTGGCCGCCCCGACCTCGAATGGCTTTGCAAGAAGCTGGACTATCCAAGTTTCGCCACCGCCGCGATCGGCAAACTCGTGGGCCCCGGCCTTGCGCGTGCCCGCCTGCACATGCAGCGCTACCTCGGCGGGACCGGCAGGGACATGGATCAGAGCGACTATCTCGCCAAGGTTCTGCGCCAGGACAAGGGCGTCCTGACCGCCATCGCCGAGAACATCCCCAAAGGCATGAAGACCGGCGTTTTTGCCGGCAATTTCTTCCTCGACCAGGGCGCCTATGCCATGGAGGAGGCGCGGCTGGCCTGGGGCGGGATCTATCGGCTCGACTTCGAGGTGAACTTCACGGCGGGAACACTGCGCGTGTGGTTCATGGACCGTTACGAGTGGCATCCCTATTATCCCGGTCTCTATACGCTGTGTAAGGAGGACCTGGAGGATGGGCCGCGGGAGACCAACTGCGTCCATGCCGCCTTCGTCGAGATGAAATCCCGGGGTGCCGCCGACTACTGGATGTTCGGTGCCGCGACCGTGCCGGCGAGCCTGCTGCCGGACAAGATCGGCGTCGTTCCGAAGGTGTCGAACTGG
This sequence comes from Reyranella sp. CPCC 100927, assembly GCF_007859315.1. Classification (GTDB taxonomy): domain Bacteria; phylum Pseudomonadota; class Alphaproteobacteria; order Reyranellales; family Reyranellaceae; genus Vineibacter. Next base: position 19,072 of record NZ_VOHA01000017.1, on the reverse strand, counting down.
TAGGCGACCCTTCGTGAGGACGACAGTACTCACTGCGACGACGAGGGTGCATGAAGCGCGTCCTGATCACCGGCATGTCCGGCACCGGGAAGACGGCGGTGATCCGGGAGCTGGCCGCGCGCGGCTATCGCGCACACGATCTCGACACGCCGGAATGGTCCGAGTGGGTCGACGCGGATCCCTCGGATGACCTGACGCCGGGCCGCGGGAAGGACTGGGTCTGGCGCGAGGATCGCGTGCGTGCGCTGTTGTCGGCGCCGGGCGAGGGCCTGCTGTTCATCAGCGGCTGCGCCGGGAACATGGGTCGACTGCTGCCGTTGATCGATGTCGTCATCCTTCTCTCAGCACCCGTCGATACGCTGATGGAGCGGCTGGCCGCGCGATCGGCCGACGGCTACGGTCACACCGCAGCGGAACGGGCCAAGGTCGCCGATCTCGTTGCCGTCGTCGAGCCGTTGCTGCGCGAGACATCGGATCACGAAATCGATACGCGGCGGCCGGTTCATGTCACCGTGGATGACATCGTTCGGCTGGTGTCGTGACGGCCTGAAAGCGGCTTCTGGCCCGTGGAACCGTCTGCGCGCGACGACGTTCACAGACCGCAGACATTCATCGGGGCAAAGCATGCTCAAGTGGGCACTGATCGCGTTCGTCATCTCGCTCGTCGCCGGCGCGCTGGGCTTCACGGGCATCTCCGAGGTCGCCGGCCGGATCGCGAAGTTCCTCTTCGTGCTGTTCCTGGTGATCGCCATCGCCGTGGTGATCATCGCGCTGGCGATCGGCCAGGCCGTGTTCTGAGCGCCCAACGATCAGTATTGCCCGCCATCCCATAAAACGCGCCCGAACCTGGTTATTTATCCGCCGTATGTCGGCGACTCTGCGCGCTCCTCCGCCACCTCGATGCGTTCCGCAGCAAGGCCGATTGCCTTGTCGATGGAATCGAAATCAGCGGCCAACGAACTTCCGGATTTCACGACCGCGTTCGATTGCCGACGTATGCCCGTACTGGATTGAAGGTCCACCAACGATCGACAACGCAACCTCTGCCCGCCTTGTCGCGTGCGTTGTATGCGGAGAAGGGTTCGGTTCCGGAGGCTTCTCATCCTGTCCGGCGCCAATGCCGAGTGTACCCTGCGGGGCGGACGCCAACGATTGTCGTGGTGTCATCGACGTCGACGATGCACGCGGGGGCTATCATGCCATGGACTGCGGGGCGTGTGGGTGCACTGTGGGACACACGGAGAGACGTGCTCACAGGCAACATCGAGTACCTGAAAAAATATCTCAAAGCGTTTGCGCAGGTCGCCAACATCTTCGAGGCCGCCGGTGCGGAGATCGACGATTTGGGCATGGCCTTGTCGCTTGCCAACTGTAACGATGGTGACGTCCCCGCCCAAATCAGCACCATGTTCATTATGGAGTTGGCGGACAACACACGTTTTCGACCACCGGCTGTTCCGGCTGCGACAGCAGCGGCTGCTGCGGCCTCTGCGGCGGCCGTCCCTTTCGTTGCCGCGCTTCCCGAACCCATACCAGCGTACATCGTGGCGGCCCGCCGTCGAATAGTGGACATGCGGACGTCGAGAACAATGCAACGTGGCGCGATCCTCGCCCGCACCGCCAAGTCGCTGCTCGGTCAGTGGCGCTGGATTCAACGCACACCCGACTCGATTCTGCCTTATCGGCATGTGCACGGGGACACCGCGCAACATACCGATATCAATGCTTTCGACCGCTGGGTACGTGATGGTGGCATTCGGCCCGCCGGCACAACCGCCCTCAACTGTCGCGATGCCGTCCTCGTGACCGCGGTCGCGGCCGGGCTGCTCACCCAAGGCCAGCTTCACGCCGCCTATGGAGTCGCCGAGGCCAATGTCAGAAAGAGACTGGACAGCGTGTTGCTCAAATTTCACCATGCACCCCGTGAGAATTGGCCGGACCAGCAGTGGCTGAGGGGCGTCGAGGCCCATCTCCACCATGTCAAGAAGGTCGACCGGCTCCTCACCAAGTATGACTCCGCCGTTCCGGTAAGCCTTGGGCACGGGCTCATCCCGCAACCGGGTGATCTCGTGTTCGTGCGCGGCAACCCACCAGCCCATGTTTGTGTGAGCCTGGGGCGCAGCCGTGTGAACGAGCGGGCAGTTGATGAGGTCGCCAGCCTCTGGCACCACAACAACGGCACCTTCACCCGGGCTCGGCTGATCGACATGGCCCGCTCGGAAAACGATCTTGTCTACGTGCCCTGTCCGTTCTGATAGTGCCGCTGACGGTTGCGGCCGCGAACGGGATCCCACGCGTTTCGGGCCTGTCGGCGTCGATGCGGCGCGACACGGTCAGGCCAAGCACAGATCAGCAAGCCGTGCTGAATCCGGAAGCCTGTCAGCCGTGGCCGTCCCGCGTGTGACCGTTCCTCACCGGCTCGGCCGAGCCTTGCGGTTCGGTGCCACGCAACACGGCGTCGACGAGCGCGACGACGCTTTGGATATCGCCGCAGACCTGTCGGCGACTGCCGTCGATGGTCACGACGTACTGATCGTCGTAGCGCTCGATGTTCAGGCGATGACCGGAAGTCGGCATGGGAGTCCGTTCGTGCAGGTGCCTGCGGCACGACGATGAACGCATCACGACCGGAAACGTTGCCGGCGGATCGCAGCCTGGGGACATCGCGTCCGATCTGCAGTGTTAACGGGTGATGCCCTGCGCCCGGGCAGCCTTGCGCCACTTCCGGATCACGGTGCCGATCCTGGCATCGTCGCGGGCGGCATTGGGCCGGACCACGGCCATGACGAGCCCGACAAACAGGATCGGACCGAACGCATACGCCCACGGCGCACTGTCGGGCAGCCATCCGACGAACTGGATGGCCCAGATCAGCAGCAGGCCCAGGGCAGCCGCCGGCAGGACCGGCAGCAGGAACGCGGTGATGCGGCGATCACGCTCCTGCAGGAGCGTCCGATAATGTGCGTCATGGCCGTCAAATTGCGGCGCGGCCTCAAGCGCGGCGAGGGCGTCTTCGACGGCGGCCGGCAAACCGTGATACGGGATCAGGTCCTTCATGCGGCCCCCCCAACGACAGCGACGGTCCGATCATAGGCCGCCGCCGGCGCGGCCGCAGCCGGCTTGAATCGATGCGCCGGCGTTACGATTTATGCGTCGGGCCCGAAGCGAAAGGCCGTGCCATGGACAGGAATACGCAGCGCTACACCGTCTTCGAAACGGCGCTGGGCTTTTGCGGCATCGCCTGGAGCGAGGCGGGCATCACGTCGCTGCGGCTGCCGGACAAGACCGCCGAAGCGACCGAACGCGCCGTGCGCCGGCGGGCGCCGGACGCCGAGCCCGGCACGCCGCCGCCGATGGTGGCCGACGTGGTGGTCGCCGTGAAGCGCTACTTCGCGGGCGCGGTGACGGATTTTGCCGACGTCACGCTTGATCTCGACGGCCAGGATGCGTTCTTCGCGCAGATCTATGCCGCGGCGCGCCGGGTCGGCTGGGGTCACACCACCACCTATGGCGCCCTGACCAAGGAACTCGGTGCCGGGCCCGAGGTCGCGCGCGATGTCGGCCAGGCCATGGCGCACAACCCGGTGCCGCTGATCATCCCGTGCCACCGGGTCCTGGCGGCCGGCGGCAAGATCGGCGGGTTCTCCGCGCCGGGCGGCGCGGCGACCAAGATGAAGATGCTCGAACTGGAGGGCGTTCATCTCGCGCCGCCGCCGCCGGCGCAGCGCGCTTTCGATTTCTGATCGGCGCGTCGCTGCGGTCATCCGGCCTTGAGCTTGGCGAGCGTCCTGGCGGCGCGCATCCGCAACTGCGCCGCGGCGTCGCTGGCCGGCACCGCGGCGGTATCGGCCGGATCGGCATCGCCCGCCAGCGCCGCCAGCCTGGCCTGGAACGTCTCGTCGCGCAGGCCGGCGACATCACCGGCCCATACGGCATCGTAGCGGACCCAGGGATGCGGGTCATCGAGACCCCGCAGGATCAAGGCGGGCACATCGACCGTCGCGACATCGGAGCGGCCGATGAAACGCAGCGCCGTATACGCCATGCGGCGCACGAACATGCTGTCGTCATCGAATGCCGTCGCCTGCAGGACCCGGATCGTTTCCGCCGGATCGGGCATATCGGCGAACTTCCGGGCAAGCGCGAAGATGCGAACCGGCATCACGATGGTGTCGGCGCCCAGCTCGACGGTCTCGACGATCAGCGGCGCGTAGGGATCGCCGTCGCCGATGCCGGATGCGTCCGGGCCGTCGCCAGCGTCCCCGGCGGGCGTGGCAGCAGCGGCGATACCGTCGGCTTTCATCTTGAAGAAACCGCCGAGCACCGCGGCGACGACGGCCACGCTCACGAGGGCGGCATCGGTAGCGTCGACACCGGCCGGTGGCGTGGCGCCGGCGACAAGGGCCGCAATCCCGTAGCCGATGGCATAGAGTACCGCGGTCAGGATCGCCTGGACGATCAGGGTGACCAGCAGATCCAGGGCGATGGCTGCAACCGGTTTGCGGGCCAGCGCCAGTCGCCAGGCGCCCGATTTGCCGGCGATGAACGCGCCGCTGAACACGATGGCCAAGGGAGCGATGACGATGAACGGCCGGTGCAGGAGCCCGGCGGTGAACGGCGTGGCCAGCAGAACGAGGCTGGGCAGGACGATGGAAATGTTCACCGCGATGAATCTCCGTGCTGCGCGGGCACCGTCACGCCACCAATGAAGCGAGCGTGGCGAATTCATGACGATGGTCACGGCGCATCGTTCAGATGGCTGACGACAGGCGTGGTGCTTTGGGCCATTTTCGAGGAAAGCCGGCGGTGACCAGCCTGAACGGCACAAGCGCGTTGGCGCATCCTGAATGTTGGGGAATACCGATGGAACAGGCGCGTCGCAGGGTCGGCAGCGTCAGGCGGAGCGGCACCATGGACCAGATACCGGGGGGCCAGACACCAGGCCGCGCCCTCGACATCCGGCAGACCGATGGTGGTTTCGTGGTGACTGTCGATGGGGTGCACACGCAGGCGTGCGACGACATGGCTGCGGTCGTCGCGTTCGTCAACACGGTTCTGCCGCCGGGACGGCAGAGGCCTGCGCTGCCGCCGGCGCCTGTTGCCACCGATGACGATGCATGAGGCGTTGTCCCCGGCAATGCAAGGGATCGCGCGGGTGCCAGGAGACAACCTGCCCGCAGGATGGTGACGGCTGGCGAACCGGGCTATAGATCGCGCCGCACGTTCCCTCAGCGATCCCGGAGCCTTTTCATGGCCGATCTCTCCGCATTTGCGATCACCCAGCGCTGGCCCGCGGCGCATCCCGATCGCCTTCAGCTCTATTCCCTGCCGACGCCCAACGGCGTGAAGGTATCCATCATGCTGGAGGAGATCGGGCTGCCCTACGAGCCGCACCTGGTCGACATCACCAAGAACGAGAGCTGGACGCCGGAATTCCTGTCGCTCAATCCCAACGGCAAGATCCCCGCCATCGTCGATCCCGACGGGCCGGGCGGCAAGCCGCTGGGCCTTTTCGAGTCGGGTGCGATCCTGGTCTACCTTGCCGACAAGACCGGCAAGCTCATGCCGAACGATCCGGCGCGCCGCTACGAGACCCTGCAGTGGGTGTTCTTCCAGATGGCCGCGGTCGGGCCGATGTTCGGCCAGGTCGGCTACTTCCACAAATTCGCCGGCCGCGAGATCGAGGACAAGCGGCCGCTCGAGCGCTACCGCGACGAGTCCAAGCGGCTGCTGGGCGTGCTGGAGACGCGGCTGGACGGCCGGTCGTGGATCATGGGCGACGATTACACGATCGCCGACATCTCCCTGCTGGGCTGGGTGCGCAACCTAGTCGGCTTCTATGGCGCGCGCGAGCTGGTGGCGTACGATACCCTCAAGCACGTTCCCGTGTGGCTGGAGCGCGGCCTGGCGCGGCCGGCCGTGCAACGCGGCCTCGATATCCCCAAGCGGTCATAGACAACGCGAGACCCGCGCTTCGGGGCTCAGCGGCCGCCGTGACCGGAACGCAGTTCGATCACGGCGCTGCGGCCAGGCGCGGCCTGGTCGCGCAGGAAGCCTTCCTGCCGATCGGCGGCCTTGCGTAGCGCGGATGCCAACGTCTCGGGCGCTGCGAACGACACATCAGCCGTGGTCAGGTTCAGGCGGCAGGGTCCGCCGCCGGGCAGGCCCAGGCGCATGACGACGCGGTCTGCATCCAGCCGATGGAATGCGAAGCTGGCCAGCAGATCGGGCGGAACGGTGTAGCACCCGTCGCCCGCGCTCATGGCGTGGGCGACGGCGTCGATCAGCGCCGGCAGCGTTGCCGGCTCGCGCTTCGCGCGGCGCAGCACGTCGCGCAGCGGCGGCGCGCCCGCCAGCGCCGGCAGAATACTGGCCTCGGAAAACAGATCACTCAGCAACACCGCGCGTCCGGGTTGGCGCGTGTCGACGCGGCCGATGGCGTCTGGCCCCGCCTGCGCCAGCGATCCCGTCGCGGCCAGGTTGACGGTGATCAGCCGGACCATGCCGCCGGGATGCGCCTCGCGGCGGCAGTTGATTTCGAACTGGTCCTCCAGGCTCATCATCGGACCCACCACCGCGAGCAGGCGGATGCTGCGCAGCAGGGTGCAGTCCGGTGGCTGCGCGCGGCCGGCGGCACGGTTGACGGCGATGAAATGGGCGAGGCCAGCTTCCGCCCAGGCGCGCGCCGAGAAGACGGGCTGTTGGCCGCGGCGGACCGTGATGTCGCTGTCGGTCCACTGCACGTCGAAGCCGGCGCTGGTTCCCGACCAGATGACCTCAGGCGTTTGCGCCCGTGCGCCGGCACTCGTCGCGGCCAGACCGAACACCAGCAGCGCGCAGACTTCCGCCAGGCGCCGTACCATCTTCCATGCCGCGGTGAAGCCGGGGAGAATACGTGTCAGACTCCGGTCCGAAACTCTCTGGAAAGGCGTCATTGCCCTGCAATCTCCCAGGTGCTCGTCGCGATCAATGGCGGTAAAATAGGTGAGCGATATGTCAAATTTGCGTTCTGCCGGAGCGGCGCTCGGTCGACACGGCAAGGGCATCGGGGTACGGGCTGTGGCAGGCGCAATGATCCTCATCGCGGGCGGTACGGTCCTGTCCAGTTGTGCCTGGGTGGGCGGCTGCGGCTTCGATGACAATACGTACGCGCAGCTGCGGCGCGGCATGACGAATGACGAGGTTGCCCAACTGACCGGCTGCCGCGGCATGACGACGTCGCCGCCGGACGGCAAGCCGAAGGACTCGCGCTACCGCGCCTGGTCGGGTCCGCGCGGGCCGGTGGCCGTCGAGTTCGTCAACGACCGTGTCGAATCCTGGCGTGTGACGGGCGCGCGGATCTAGAACGTCTGACGAGCTGTCATCCCGAGCGCAGCGAGGGATCTTTTGATGCACCACACGCCATCTTCAAAAGATCCCTCGCTGCGCTCGGGATGACAGCGTGGAATCACAGCGTGCCGCCGGTGAGCGAGGCGCGCTGCGAGATCTCGATGAAGGTGCCATCGGGATCGCGCACGAAGGAATAGCGCACGGTGTCGCCCAGCACGATGGGCGCGCGACCCTCGGTGCCGCCGCGCGCCAGGATGCCGTCGTGCTCGGCCAGGCAATCCCACACCTGCACGGTGATGTAGCGGAAGCCCGGCGCCCGCCACTCGTCGCAGCGCTCGACCTTGCCCTGCGCCGCCACGATCAACAGCGAGTCGCCGCAGCGATAGACACCGTCGCGCGGCGACTCGAACTGCATCACGTGGCGATAGAAGTGGTCCGTCGCTTCGCGGTCGTTGACCGTCAGCACCACGCCGATGCCGGTCACGCCCTCGCAGCCGGCGTGGACCAGGGTGGTCCGGTTGCCGTCGGGATCGATGAGATGATGCGGTCGGTCGATGCCGTCGCGCGCGATCAGCAACTCGGTGATGGCCGAGGGCGGCGCCGCCGGCAGCGGATCGCGCGCGTGGTTCATCTTGAGGATCGAGCCGTTCATGTGGTGGCGGTGCTGCTGCATGCCGCCGCCCAGCTTGCCGAGATGGTCGTAGGGCAGGCCGACCGTGTCCTGCCAGAAGGCGAGCTGGGCCTCGCGCCGATTGCTGAACAGGCCGACGTCAATGTGCTGCTTGGCGAGGTTCATGGCGCATCTTCCCCGCGCGGCGGGGGTTGCGCAAGGGACGTTACCCCAGCGCCAGCAGCAGGTCGGCCAGCGCTGCCGGTGCGGTGACCATGGCGTCGTGCGCGGCATCGAGCGTGCGGACCTGCCAGCCGTCGGCGGCATCGATGCGCACGCGCCGGGCCGCTGCCGACAGAGCGCCGGGACCACGGCAGGCGATATGCGTCTTGCGTAGGCCGGCGCCTGGTGGGCGCGCCAGCCGCAAGGGCTGGGTGTAGGTGCGATAGGGATGTGGCGTGAGGTGGCGATTGACCCAGGCGCGATCGGCAGCGGTGCGGATGCCGAAGGCAGCCGCCTCGATCGGCGGCACGCTGAGCCCACCCGACGGCGCGGCGCGCTGGGCCCACAGCGCCACGAGTGCGGCGCTGTGCGTCGCGCTCCAGGCTTCGCCATCGTTGACGATCACGGCATCGAGATAAACCAGGTGCGCCACGCGCGCCGTGGCGCGGTCAGCGACGCCGGTGATCACCAACCCGCCGTAGCTGTGACCAACCAGCACGACGTCGCGCAGATCGTCGCGATCGAGCAGGCCAACGACGTCGTCGATGTGGGCGTCGAGGTCGATCCGGGCCGATAGCAGGTGAGCGCGTTCGGCCAGGCCCGGCAGCGACGGCGCCAGCACGCGGTGGCCCGCCGCGGTCAGGCGCGGCGCGACCTTCTGCCAGCACCAGCCGCCATGCCAGGCACCATGGATGAGCACGTAGGTGCGCGGGCGCGGTCGAGCGATCGCGCGGCGAACGGTCATGGCGGTGGCCGCCGCCGCCGTCGCCTGCAACAGGCGGCGGCGCGCGATCACCGCTTGGCACTCGGTCGCGGCGTGCGGCCGCGGCGTGGCGCTGCCTCGTCGCTCTGCCGCAGAGTGGTTCGCCGCGCGGTTGACGGCGGCGGACCGGCGGCCTGTGCCGCGTCGATGGCCGCGCGCGCCCAGGCGCCCGCCGTGTCGGGATCCTCCAGGACGTCTTCCGGTACCGGATAGTAGGCCTTCAGGGTGACGCTGCGGTCCTCCCACGGCTTGAACGGCGACAGGCCGCGCGCGACGTAGTCGTCGCGATTGCGCGCGTCGGTGCGCAGATAGAGCGTGTCGGCGGCGATCAGGCCGAAGAACAAGCCGCGCCAGTAGAGGCCATGGCCGCCGAACATCGCACGCACGGTGAACGGTCCGATGTCGCGCAGCTGGTCGCGCACGTAATCGACGAAGTCGGACATCGCACCGCCTTTACCTCCTGGGTAGTTGTCCACCGTGGATACCGCCCGTCAAGGTGCACCGGGAGGTGGCATATGAGCCCACTCGTCATGGAACGTCTTGCGCAGGCACTGCTCGTCATTGTCGGACTGGTGAATCTGCTGCCCTTGCTGGGTGTGCTGGGCACGGCCCGTCTGCATCAGCTCTATGGCATCGACATCGCCGGCGACAGCCTGGCGCTGCTGATGCGCCATCGCGCCGTGCTGCTGGCGCTGGTCGGCGCCGGTCTGTTGTGGGCAGCGGCGCAGGCAGACGTGCGGTTGCCACTGATCGTGGCGGCCGTTGCCAGCAAGCTGTCGTTCATCATTCTATGGCGCGCGCACGCGCCAACGACGGCACAGATCGATCGCGTGGCATGGATCGACGTCGCGGCGCTGGTGGTGCTGGCGATCGTCGTGGCGCTGCGCTACGCCACGCGTGCGGCGCGATGATGATCCGTCCCGTCGGGAGCCTCAGATCTTCAGCTCGCTGAAGAAGTCGTTGCCCTTGTCGTCGGTGACGATGAAGGCCGGGAAGTTCTCGACCTTGATGCGCCAGATCGCTTCCATGCCGAGCTCGGGATACTCCAGCACCTCGACATGGCGGATGTTGTTCTTGGCCAGGATCGCGGCCGGGCCGCCGATCGAGCCGAGATAGAAGCCGCGGTGCTTCTTGCAGGCGTCGACCACCTGCTTGCTGCGGTTGCCCTTGGCGAGCATCACCATCGAGCCGCCGGCGGCCTGGAACAGATCGACGTAGGAGTCCATGCGCCCGGCCGTGGTGGGGCCGAACGCGCCCGACGGCATGCCGGCCGGCGTCTTGGCGGGACCCGCGTAGTAGACCGGGAACTGCTTGAAGTAGTCGGGCAGGCCTTCGCCGCGGTCGAGCCGCTCCTTGAGCTTGGCGTGCGCCGAATCGCGCGCCACGATCAGCGTGCCCGTGAGGCTGACGCGCGTTTTCACCGGATGCCGGGTGAGAGTCGCGAGCGTGTGGGCCATGCCCTGGTCGAGGTCGACCGGCACGACCTCGCCCGACAGCTGTGCCGGCTCGACCTCGGGCAGGTACTGCGCCGGGTTGGCTTCGAGCTGCTCGAGGTAGATGCCGTCCTTGGTGATCTTGCCCAGCGCCTGGCGGTCGGCCGAGCACGAGACGCCGAGCCCGATCGGCACCGAGGCGCCATGGCGCGCCAGCCGGATCACGCGCACGTCGTGGCAGAAATACTTGCCGCCGAACTGCGCGCCGATGCCCATCTTGCGCGTGAGCTCCAGCACCTTCTGCTCCATCTCGCGGTCGCGGATGGCAACGCCGTCCTTGTTGCCTTCGCTGGGCAGGTCATCGAGATAGCGCGTCGAGGCGAGTTTCACCGTCTTCAGGTTGAGTTCGGCCGAGGTGCCGCCGATGACGATGGCCAGGTGATAGGGCGGGCAGGCCGCGGTGCCCAGGGTGCGGATCTGGGTGTCGAGGAACTTCAGCAGCGATGCTTCGTTCAGGACCGCCGGCGTTTGCTGGTAGAGGAAGCTCTTGTTGGCCGAGCCGCCGCCCTTGGCGACGAACAGGAACTTGTAGGCGTCGCCGTCGGTGGCATAGATCTCGATCTGCGCCGGCAGGTTGGTGCCGGTCTGCACTTCCTTGAACATCGAGAGCGGCGCCACCTGCGAATAGCGCAGGTTGGTCTCGGTGTAGGTCTTGAACACGCCTTGCGCGATTGCGGCCTCGTCACCGCCGCCGGTCCACACGCGCTGGCCCTTCTTGCCCATCACGATGGCAGTGCCGGTGTCCTGGCACATCGGCAGCACGCCGCCGGCCGAGATGTTGGCGTTCTTCAACAGCTCCAGTGCGACGTACTTGTCGTTGGTGGTGGCCTCGGCGTCATCCAGGATGTTGCGCAGCTGCTTGAGGTGACCCGGCCGCAGCAGGTGGGAGATGTCGTGGAAGGCCGCGGCGGTGAGCTGCGTCAGGCCTTCGGGCGCGATTGTCAGTATCTCCTGGCCGGCCAGCGTCGTGGTGCCGACGAAATCCGAGGTGAGCTTGCGATACGGCGTCGCATCGGCGCCAAGCGGGAACATGTCCTGGTAGGCAAACGCGACCATGGCGGCTTCCTCTGCTGCGGGCCCCGGGGGCGGGCCGGTCGCGGTAAGACTATGATTTCGCCGCAGCGTCAAGGGTACCCGGGAGCGCGGGCGTCCCGCCCGCTCATAAAGATGCGGGCGAGACGCCCGCGCTCCCGGGCCTCAGGGCTTCTTGCGGAAGGCGTCGAGCGTGACGACCTTGGCGCCGCTTTCCTTTTCCTCGGCCGGTTTGTCGGCGTCGGCGTCGGGACTGGCTTCGGGCGGCGGTGCGGGTTCGGCGGTCGGCTTGCCATCGCCGGGTGCGCCTGCCGCCGGTCCCACCAGCGCCGGCCGCTTGTCCGGTGCGGGCAATGATTGTGCGCCACCGCCGCCACGCTTCTCGAACTGCAGGCCGAAGCGCACCGAGGGATCGACGAAGGCGGAAAGCGCGGCGAACGGCACCTTCAGGCGCTCGTTGCGCTTGTTGAAGCTCACCGTCACCTCGAAGGTCTGCTCCGTCACCTCCAGGCCCCAGTACTGATGCTGCAGGACGATGGTCATCTCGTCAGCGTACTTGGCGCGCAGATAGTCGGGCATCTCGACGCCCGGCTCGGTGGTGCGAAAGCTGATGTAGAAATGATGTGTCCCGGGCAGGCCATGCTCGGCGGCGTGCGTCAACACACGGCGCACCACGCCGCGCAGCGCTTCATCCACCAAGGTCTCGTACTGGAATTTATCCGTCATTGCTCGCCGGTCGACACGCGCCCTCCGCGGCGCACGGGTGACAATCGGACGGCACCGCCCTTCCTGTCAACACGCTGTCGCTGCGCGTTCGCGAACCTTCTCACTGGCGAAACATGCGCACGGCGTAGATGCAGCCGGTTGACGTCTCGAAGGTGAAGGAGTCGAACGTGCCATTGGTCGACTTTACCGTGAAACCCGGCAGCGACATGTCGGTTACGCGCTTGGTGCGCGAGCGGATGCGAATCGATGTGGCGCCGTGCGCGCTGGATGTCCCCGAGAAGGTGTTGTTCCGCACCATGCCGTTGAGCGTGAACACCGGCGCGCAACGTCCCGCCGCCTGCTCGCGCATGAGATTGGCGGAGCCGAACCAGCGACCTTCATGTACGGCGAAGGGTGACGGTGGCTCGGTCGGCGGCGGCGGTTGCGGCGTGACCGGCGGTTTGGGCGCGACGGGCGGCGGCTTGGGTTCGGCGACAGGCGGTGGCGCCGGCGGCCTGGGGTCGACCGGCGGTGTCACCGGTGGCCTGGGATCGGCGATGGGCGGTTTGGGCTCGACCGGCGGCGGTATGTCGACAACCGGTGGCTTGGATTCCACGACGGGCGGTTTGGGTTCCACCACGGGTGGCTTGGGCTCGAGCGGCGGTATCGGCGGCTGCGGGTCGACGGTCGGCTTGGGATCCGGCGGCCTGGGTGTGATGACCGGAGGCGTCGTCGGCTTGCTGCGTTCCAGGTCCTGAAGTCGCGCCAGGTCGGCCTTGGCCTTCGCCAGCTCTTCCTTGCACGAGAGGTTGGGCGTCGATGACGGGGCCGGCTGGCCCGGCATCCGCGCCAGGATGCGCTGGATCTCGGCACGAGCGCGCGCGAGGTCTTCATAGCAGGCCGACGGATCCTCGTCGGTGCTGCCGCACGAGGTCTTCAGCACGCAGAGGTAATAGTAGGCACCGGCGCCGCCGGCGAGCAGCAGCACGACCAGCGCGCCAAGCGCGATCCACAGGCCGGCGCCACCGCTGCGCTTGGCCGGTGGCGCCGCCGGCGGCCGGCTGTGCGGCGGCGGTGCTGCCGGCGCGGGCGCGAACGACGATGGTGCAAAGGGCGGTGGTGTCTGTCCTGTCGGCGGTGCGTAGGCGCCGCTGCGGGAAGCGACCGCCGCATCGAAGCCCTGGCCTGGTGGCGCGCTGCCGTACGCGCCGCCAGCGCCACCCCAGGCGGAACCAGCGGGGGCAAAGGCGCCGGGTGCGCTGGCCGGCCCGGGCGCGTACATGCCGCGTTGGCTGGCCGGCCCCGACATGGCGCCGGGCGGATACGGCGCGGCGCGGCTGTCGCCGAACAGCATCTGGCTCCAGGCCGGCACCGATTGCGGACGGCGCTCGACGGGCAGCGACAGCGCCGAATCGATGGCGGCGAGAAACCCCGGCGGGTACTGGCCGGCCGCCGCCTGCGTCAGCGGCACATAGTTGTCCTTGGCCAGCCGCCGCACGGAGTCGGCCGGCGCCGAGCCGGTGATGGCGTGGTAGAGCGTTGCCCCGAGTGCGTAGAGGTCGCTCCACGGTCCCTGCTTGTTGGCCTCGGCGGTGCCGAAGGCGTACTGCTCGGGCGGCGCATAGCCCGGCGAATAGATGCTGGTCATGATCTGCGTGCGCTTGCCCATGGACATGCGCGCGGCACCGAAATCGACCAGCACCGGCTCGCCGTTGGGGCGCACCAGGACATTGCCCGGCTTGATGTCGCGATGCAGATAGCCGGCGCGGTGCACGGCCTCGAGGCCGCGCAGCAGCGACTGCAGCAACGGCGGCAACGTCGGCGGCGAGATCTTGTTGATGCGGGCCAGCATCTTGTCCAGCGGCTCGCCCTCGACCAGCTCCATCACCATGTAGCCGGTGCCGTTGGCCTCGAGGTAGTCGTAGACGTGGACGATGTTGGGGGCGTCGTTGAGTGCCGCCAGCACGCGCGCCTCGTCGAGGAAGCGCTTGAGGCCCCAGGTAAACATCTCCTGGTCGGACGGCGAGCGCGGCTGGACCTGGACGCCATTGACGCGGACGGCGAAATCGCTGGGCAGGAACTCCTTGATGGCGACAGGACGGCGCAGACGGTCGTCCATCGCCCGGTAGGTGATGCCAAAGCCGCCAACGCCCAGCACGCTCTGAAAGCGGTATTGGCCCAACGGATACCCGGCCGGCAGCGCTCCGAAATGGAGGCCGCGGCCCGTCGACCGGCTGCCCGGATTGTCCACCATGATCCCTCTGCGCTCACACTAGCGCGATGAGCGATTGTTCACAACTGGGACATGGCAGGCATTTGACGCTGGCAGGAGCAGTGGGAGGGCTTCTGTTGCCCGGTGCCCTCCCGAACCGCGCTTACGTCCGCTGTTTAGGCGGCAGCAGCGAGTGCAACGTCGTTATCGTTGGCACTTGTGGTTTGGCCCGGTAACGGCGGTACCATGCCGAGCAAAAACCGCGCCTTTACTGCGTCCGTCGATCCTGTTTCGCCCCCGTAAAACCGGTCCCGATGAACGGGACCGGTGAAACTGGTGGAGGCGCCGGGTACCGCCCCCGGGTCCGATCCGCCTATGTCACGCGGCGTTTATCGCCATAGTCGGTTTCCCGACCTGCTCTATATAGGCGAGTGGGCGGCAGATTTGAAGACGCGCGTTTTCCCTTCTTTCGATCACCGATGCCGCGGGCGCGGTCGACTGCAAAAACACTGAAGCGTGCCCTGGCCCGCGATCCACCCTAGACTGCCGCCGCCGCGATCATCGTCATCGGAAGAATCATGCTTCCGCGTCCTGCGGCGTTCAGCTTCTCCGTGTGCGATTGCGCGGTCGCGTCGATGTCACCGACGACAGACAAGAGGGAGAAACGTCCGATGGAAAGAGTTCAACCGAATCGCTTCATCGACCTTACCGGCGGCAGGAAGCCGGCGCCCAGGAAGGGCGTTGATCGCCGCGGATTCCTGGCGGCGGCATCGGCATTGGCGGCGGCGACCGCCATGGCGCCGCAGGCCTTCGCGCGCAATTTCGGACCCGACGCGCCGCCCGTGCGCTACCCGGAGCCCGACGTCGTGCCGCTCGACAAGCGCTTCAAGTACAAGTTGGGCAACACGCCGATCATGCGGCTGTATACCGGCACGATGTGGGCGGAGGGGCCGGCCTGGAACGGCGTCGGCCGCTACCTGCTGTGGAGCGATATCCCCAACAACGAGCAGCTGCGTTGGCTCGAGGAAGACGGTCATGTCGCGCGCCGCTTCCGCTATCCCTCCGGCAACTCCAACGGCAACACATTCGATTTCCAGGGGCGGCAAATCGCCTGCGAGCACGGCACGCGCAAGGTCGTGCGCTATGAGTACAACGGCAAGACCACGGTGCTGGCCGAGAAGTTCGACGGCAAGGAGTTCAACGCGCCCAACGATGCCGTGGTGCATCCCAACGACGGCTCGATCTGGTTCACCGACCCGGGCTACGGCTCGTTGATGGAGTATGAAGGCAACCGGCTGGCGGCCAGCGCCAACTCGGCAAGCCCGATCCAGAAGGAGGCGGTCTATCGCATCGATGGCCAGAGCGGCGCCATCACCAAGGTCGCCGACGAGCCATTCAAGCCCAACGGCCTGTGCTTCAGCCACGACTACAAGAAGCTCTACGTCGCCGACACCGGCGTGTCGCACTATGACAAGGCCAAGAGCGTGATCTGGGTCTATGACATCGACGGCGCCAAGCTCACCAACGGCAAGACGTTCGTGAACATGGAGTGGAACGGCAAGACCGGCTTCGCCGACGGCATCCGCTGCGATGAGGACGGCAATATCTGGTCGAGCGCCGGCTGGGTCGGCGACGGCTATGACGGCGTGCACATCTTTGCCCCCGACGGCGCGCGCATCGGCCAGATCAAGCTGCCGGAGATCTGCTCCAACGTGTGCTTCGGCGGCAGCAAGCGCAATCGGCTGTTCATGACCGGCAGCCAGTCGCTCTACGCCGTCTACGTGGAAACACGCGGCGCGCATATTACGTAGGTGCTTTCGGACCGCGCGCGTCCACGCGCGCATCGGCGCCTTGGCGCCGACTGCGTTATTCGCTCTTCGCTTCGCTGCGAGCGAAGGCGGGCGTGGACGCCCGCGGTCCAAATCCCTACAGTCGGCGCCGCCAAAAAGAACAACGGACGCCGCCATGCCCCTCTCGACTGACCAGGCCGCCGACATCGAGCGCCTGCGTAGCGAAACCGCGCCGACCCGCCGTGCCGTGGCCCCGGCGCTGGAGGAAATCCTCTATCAGGCCCTGCCGGTGCTCGATCACGGCTTCGTCCGGGTCGTCGACTACATGGGCGATGACGCCGCCGTCGTGCAGGCGGCGCGCGTCTCCTACGGCCGCGGCACCAAGAAGGTCAGCGAGGACCGCGGCCTGATCAACTATCTCATCCGGCATCGTCACACGACGCCGTTCGAGATGTGCGAGATCAAGTACCACGTGAAGCTGCCGATCTTCGTGGCGCGCCAGTGGATCCGCCACCGCACCGCCAACGTCAACGAGTACTCCGCGCGCTATTCGATCCTCGACAACGAGTTCTACATTCCGCGGCCTGAGCATCTGGCGGCACAGAGCAGGGTGAACCGCCAGGGCCGCGATGCGGTGCTCGCCGGCCGCGAAGCCGAACGCGTCTTTGAGATGCTGAAGAAGGATTCGGCGCTGGTCTACGAGCACTACATGGAAATGCTCAACGAGGGTGACGACGGGGCGCCGCTCGATCCCGAGCGCTCCGGCCTGGCGCGGGAACTGGCGCGCATGAACCTGTCGCTGAACTTTTATACCCAATGGTACTGGAAGACGGACCTGCACAACCTCATGCACTTCCTGTCGCTGCGCGCCGATGCGCACGCCCAGTACGAAATCCGCGCCTATGCCGACGTGATGATCGACACGCTCAAGCGCTGGACGCCGCTGTGCTACGAGGCGTTCCTCGAGTACCGCATGGGCGGCGCCAACCTGTCGCGCACGGGGCTGGCGGTGGTGAAGAAGCTGCTGGCCGGCGAGGCGGTCGACCAGAAGAGTTCCGGCCTCAGCGCCCGCGAGTGGCGCGAACTGATGACGGTCCTGGAGCGCTAGGATTTCTGTCATCCCGAGCACAGTGACTGTCATCCCGAGCGCAGCGAGGGATCTTCTGCAAGTGACGCACCGGTGCGCCTGCATCGAAAGATCCCTCGCTGCGCTCGGGGTGACAGCCAGGTGCTCGGGGTGACGGGCAGCCAGGAGGGGGTATCCGTGGTCGAACTGGCACAAAAGCCGATGCGCATCGTGCGCGAGCGGCGCAGCGATGCGGCGGTAATCGAGGCCATGGTCTCCGCCGCCTTCGGCCCCGACCGCATGCAGAAGACGGTCTACAAGCTGCGGGAGGGCGTGCGGCCGCTGCGCGATCTGAGCTTCGTGGCGCTGGACGACAAGCGCAAGCTGGTGGCGTCGCTGCGCTTCTGGCCGATCCTGATCAACGGGCGATGGCCGGCGGTGTTGCTGGGGCCACTGGCGGTGGCGCCCGAATTGCGCGGCCTGGGCTACGGCAAGGCGCTGATGTGGCACGGCCTTGCGCGTTGCCGCGTGCTGGGCATCAGCCGCGTGATCCTGGTCGGCGATCCTGAGTACTACAATCCCTTCGGCTTCCGTCGCGAACTGGCACTGCACCTGCAACTGCCCGGCTGGGTCGAGGAGCGCCGCTTCCTGGCGCTGGAGACCATCGCCGGCGCCATGATCGGCGTGCACGGCATGATCGGCCCGGCGACGTTGGCGCCCCTGAAGCTCGAGCCGAAGAAGCCGCCGGCCAAGAAGCGCGATCGCGCCCGCGATCAGGCCCGCAAGGCCCGCGCCAAGGGCAAACTGCGTAAACGGCGCGCCGTGAAGCGCAAGGGGTGATGGTTTTTCACCTCTCCCGCAAGCGGGAGAGGTCGACGGGTGCGCAGCGCCCGGCGGGTGAGGGGATAAGTACGAGGTGCCGAATCCTGAAGCCCTCACCTTCCCATCGTGCTGCGCACGATGGGCCCCTTCCTCTCCCGCTTGCGGGAGAGGTGAAAAGGTCACTTGATCACGATCCTGGGCGCGGCGCGCTGGGGGCCGCCTTGCAAGGCACCCCACACGCGCTGGGCGATGTCGCGGTAGATGCGGGCGTGGGTGCTGTCGGGCTGGGCGGCCACGATCGGGTGGCCGTCGTCGGAATGGATGCGGATGTCGAGGTGCAGCGGGACGGCGCCCAGGAACGGTACGCCCAGCCGCTCGGCCTCGTGCTCGGCGCCGCCATGGCCGAAGATGTCGGACTGCTGGCCGCAGTGCGGACACAGGAAATAGCTCATGTTCTCGACGATGCCGAGCACCGGCACGGCCGTCTTGCGGAACATGTTCAGGCCCTTGCGGGCGTCGATCAGGGCGATGTCCTGCGGCGTCGACACGATGATGGCGCCGGTGAGTTTCACGCGCTGCGCCATGGTCAGCTGCGCATCGCCGGTGCCCGGCGGCATGTCGACCACCAGCACGTCGAGCTGGCCCCATTCGACGTCGCGCAGCATCTGCTCCAGTGCGCTCTGCACCATGGGGCCGCGCCAGATCATCGGCGTTTCCTCGCTGACGAGATAGCCGATGGACATGGTCTTCAGCCCGAAGCGCTCGATCGGCAGCAGCTTGTTGCCGTCCTTGGAATCGGGTTTTTCGGTCACCTTCAGCATGCGCGGCATGGAGGGGCCGTAGATGTCGGCATCGAGCAGGCCGACCTTGCACCCCAGGGCGGCCAGCCCCAGGGCGAGGTTGACGGCCGTCGTCGACTTGCCGACGCCGCCTTTGCCGGAGGCGACGGCAATGATCTTGTCGATGCCGGTGGCCAGGATCGGCTGGGCTGCCGGGCCGCCGGCCGGGCGCGGCCCGGCGGGCGCGCG
>NZ_VOHA01000016.1 GCF_007859315.1 Reyranella sp. CPCC 100927 | reverse complement strand
CATCACCACAACCAGTTTGGCACATCGATGCCGGGTGGGGGCCGTCCACACCATCATCCCGAGCGCAGCGAGGGATCTCCTGCGAATGACGCAAGGTGCGACCGGTCAAGGAGATCCCTCGCTGCGCTCGGGATGACAGACCGTTCAAGAGGAAGCGCCATGGCGACGCCGCCGACCTACGAAGTCCATGCCTGCAAGTACGCCCATCTGCCGCGCAAGGGCCATGAAGTGCAGATCATGGCTGATCCGCACGATGCCGATTATCCGATGGACTATTTCGTATGGGTGGCCATTCCGCTGGGCGAAGACGGGCGGCGCATGATCGGCGGCCGGCCCGTCGTGATCGATACCGGCTTCAGCGCCGAGGTCGCCGCCCGGCGCGGTCGCAAGATGCTGCGCGATCCGGCGACGACCCTGCGCGACCTCGGCGTCGAGCCCAACGACATCCAGGACGTGATCATCACGCATCTGCACTACGACCACGTCGGCGGCTGGGCGATGTTCCCCAACGCGCGGTATCATATCCAGGACAAGGAGATGAACTTCGTCACCGGCCGCCACATGAACAAGAAGACGTTCCGCCACGCCTACGAGGTCGAGGAGGTCGTGGCCATGGTGCGGGCGCTCTATGGCGATCGCGTCGTCTTCCATGACGGTGACGAGGACATCGCGCCCGGGCTCAGCGTGCACCATATCGGCGGCCACACTGCCGGCATCCAGGCGGTGCGGGTGTGGACGCGCAACGGCTGGCTGGTGCTGGCCTCCGATGCCAGTCATTACTACTGGGGCCTGCACGACGAGAAGCTGTTCTCGATCGTCTTCAGCGTCGCCGACATGCTGAGCGGCTACGACAAGCTGAAGGCGCTGGCCGGCGGCGACGTCGACATGGTGGTGCCGGGCCACGACGCCGAGGTGATGAAGCGCTACCCGGCATCGACACCGGAGCTGACGGGCTGGGCCGTGCGGCTGGATTGAGACGCTTCGTTCGAGGTGATCCCGCTGTCATCCCGAGCGCAGCGAGGGATCTTCTGAAAGTGACGCACGGGTGCGCCTGCATCGAAAGATCCCTCGCTGCGCTCGGGATGACAGCGGGGTTTGTAGCCGCGTGCGTTGATCGCGTCAGACCGTGCGCTCGAGGTGGTAGCCCTTCGCGGTGATCAGCCAGGCACCGTCGATCTTGTGGTAGGTGAGATAGTCGACAAACACGCTTTGGTTGATCCGCACGCGCACCTTGGCAAGCGCTTGGCCTGACGATGCGAGGTCCAGCAGCAGGATCTGCTCCTCGCGCGGCGCATCAAGCGACTGGGGCGACTGCCGCGCGGCGAGGATCTCCTTGTACTGCGCGGCCGGCCAGCACGTCATCTGGCCGTCGCGGAAGCCGTGCAGTTGCGCCGTCGTGCAGAAGACACGCTCGAACCGCGCGACATCGCAGTCGTACATGAGGTCGAGGTAGCGCTGGACGGCTTCAGTCAATTCTCGCAGGTCGCGCGACACGGGTCTCTCCATCGTTCAGGATTGGTCCAACAAGCGATAGCGGTTGGATGCCCCGGCCAGCAAGGATGCCGCCTGGCTCACCAGGCGCTCGACAACAGCCTGGGCGGGCGGGATGTCGCCGATCATATCCACCGCTTCGCCGGCAATCACGGCAGCGACGTCGAAGTCACCCGAGGTCCGCGCCTGGGCATAGCGATCGGCTTCCGCCTGCTGGTGCTGCAGCAACTCGGTTTCGCGACCGCGCCAGCGCTCGGAGAAGGCGTTTCGCAGGACGCGGCCGGTGTAAGGCGCAGGCCAGACATTGCGGCGCGCGAGATCGAACAGGATGCCGCGGATGGTGTCATCGCCGCTGGCCGATACGATGCGGTTCTTGGCGTCGGCATGGCCCGCCGCTTCTTGCGTGGCGTAGAAGCGCGTGCCGACCAGCACGCCGTCGGCGCCCAGCATCAGGGCCGCCGCCAGTCCGCGCCCATCGCCGATGCCGCCGGCGGCGACAACCGGGATATCCTTCGCGACATCGACGACAGCCGGCACGAGCGCCATCGTGCCGCGGGAGACGCCGTGGCCGCCGGCCTCGGCACCCTGCGCCACCAGGATATCGGCGCCATTCTGCGTTGCGTCCCGCGCCTGCGCGAGAGTCTGGACCTGACAGATCAGCAATGCGCCGGCCTGTTTGATCTTGCGCGCGTGCGACCCGACCTCTCCGAAGGAGAGCATGATGGCGGGCGGCCGGCGCTCCAGCACCAGGTCGAGCAGGCGCGGCTGGCGGGCGAGGCTCCAGGTGATGAAGCCGACGCCGACGCGCGCGACGCCGGCCGCATCCATTTCCCGCGCCAGCCAGGCCTCGTCGCCGTATCCGCCACCGATCAACCCAAACCCGCCGGCCCGGCTGACCGCCGCGGCCAGGCGGCCGTCCGCCACCAGATCCATCGGTGCCAGCAGGATCGGGTGCTCGACACCGAGCCGCTGCGTCAGGCGCGTCGCGATGGGCATGGCAAACTCCATCAGATGCGCACGGACGCTACGGGACTTCCGGCTGCCGCGGAAACAGTTTGAGGTGATGGCCCTTATCACGGTCACAGATCGCGCCGGCGTGCGATTGCGGCCCACGCCGGACCGCGATGACGTCGATGATCACCGCCAATACCAACGCGCCGGCGCCGAGTTCGAACAGCACGACATGGTTGCCGCTCATCTCGAACAGGAACGAGAACGCATAGGCGGCCGCCGCCTGACCCAGCGCGAACGCCGTCGTCGCCGTGCTCCACGCCGCCTCCCGGGTTTCGGCATCGGCGGCCAATTCCTGAATGCGGCCCAGCACCAGGGGAACGATTCCCGGCACGAAGGCACCCATGACCAGGCTCGAGGCGATCAAGCCGATGCTGCCGCCGGGCAGCACGGTCAGGCCCACGGCGGCGGCCTGGGCGCAGAACGCCATCCGCAGCGCCAGCCCGAAGCCGATGCGGTCGGCGAGGACACCGGCCAGCACCGGGCCCGCCGTCGCGCCGAGCCCGAACAGCACCCAGTACTGCGCGCCGGCGTCGACACCCTGGCCCAGCCCGCGGGCTACGAAATCGACGAGGAAGACCATGTGCGGCACCAGGCCGACGGCGTTCAGCGCGTACTCGACATAGAGCGCCTTCAGGGCGGCGGGGGTGCGCCGTCCGCGACGCCGTATCGGCGGGGCGCTGGTCGCCGCGGGTGCGTTCGGCCAACCGCGCCAGGCGATGACGGTGAAGGCCAGCGCCACCGTGCCGAGCACGCACCAGGTTTCGATGACGCCCCAGCGCAGCAGCAGCGGCACCAGCGTGCCCGAAGCCGCGATACCCAGTCCGACGCCGGCGAAGATGATGCCGCTGGCAACGCCACGGCGCTGCGGCGGGACGTGCGGCAGGACGGCGGACGCGGCCAGCACCATCAAGGCGCCGCCGGCCAGGCCCGACGCGAAGCGCCAGGCGAAGAACCACGGGAACGACAGCGGCGTGGCGCAGGCGAAGAACGATAGTGTCGCCAGGACCAGCATGGCGCGCAGCACGGTCGGCGCCGAGACTCGCGCCGCCAGATGCCGGGCCGCCAGGGCGCCGGCCAGATAGCCTGCCAGGTTGGCGGCCCCGAGATAGGCGGCCGCCGCTGGTGTGAACCAGCCGGCATCGATCAGGGCCGGCACCAGGGGCGTGTAGGCAAACCGCGACAGCCCGATGCCGACAAAGCTGGCGCTCAGCCCGGCCGAAACCGCGCCAGCCAAGGCCAAGCGATGGGAAATACGTGATTCTCCAGACATGACCCGGCCCTCCGGCAACGGGTCATATCTAGGAGCAGCGAATGATCATGAAAAATGGTTTGAAATGATTATTCTTATCGGAATCAAAGATATCTATTCAGCCGCCTGCAGCACTGGCGGCCGGACCTGCTCCAGGAAGGCGCTGAGCGCGCTCGACGCGTAGCTGTCACGCCGCCGGATGAACAGCGTCTCGACATGCGCCTCGGCGACCGGCAGCGCGTGCACGGCGATGCGATCGGCGTAACGCGATGTCGTGATCAGGGCGCGCGGCAGCAGGGTGGCGCCCAGCCCGGCGGCGACGCAGCCCAGGATGGCTTCGATGGTACCGAACTCGAGCAGACGGGCCCCGACGGCGCCACGCCGCGCCAGGACATCTTCCAGCCGCTGGCGATAGGAGCAGCCGGCGCGCAGCACCACGATCTTCAGGTCACCCTTGCCGATCAGTTCGTCCAGCGAGCGCACGGCGCGTGTCGTGGCCAGTACCAGTTCCTCACGGAACATGACCTCGCCCTGCAGCTCGGGGTGATCGATGGGACCGCACACCATCGCGCCTTCCAGCCGCCTTGCCGCCACCTGCTCGACCATTTCGCTGGTCGTGCCGGTGCGCAGCACCAGGTCGACCTCGGGCCAGGCTGCGGCATAGCGCGACAGCAGGGGCGACAGCCGCAGCGCCGCCGTGGTCTCCAGCGAGCCGATCACCAAGGGCCCGCGCGGCGTGCCGTCATCGGTGGCCGCGCGCCGGGCGTCGGCCAGCAGCTGCGCCAGCCGCTCGGCATAGGGCAGCAGGCGATGGCCGGCCGGGGTCAACGTCACGCCGCGGCTGTGGCGGTGGAACAGCGGCGTGCGCAGCTCGTCCTCCAGCAGGCGCACCCGCGCCGTGACGTTGGATTGCACGGTATTGAGCTCGGTGGCCGCGCGGTTCATGCCGCCCAGCCGCGCCACTGCCTCGAAAATCCTCAGGTCCGCCGCGTCCATGGGCGCCTCCTGGTCGGTATATCTGGAATAATGATATATCAATCGACCGGAAAGCGCATCAGGAGAACGGCGATGGGATCGGGCTACCTCTATCTCGGCATAGCCATCGTCTGCGAGGTGATCGCCACGTCGGCCCTGAAGGCCTCGGCCGAGTTCACGCGGCTGGTCCCATCGATCGTTGTCGTGGTCGGCTACGGGATCGCGTTCTACTTCCTGGCCCTGACCCTGCGGACGATCCCGGTGGGGATCGCCTATGCCATCTGGAGCGCCATCGGCATCGTGCTGATCGCGCTGGTGGGCTGGGTCTGGTTTCGCCAGGCCCTCGACCTGCCTGCGATCATCGGTCTGGCGCTGATCATCGCCGGCGTCGTCGTGGTGAACGTCTTCTCCAAGTCGGTACCGCACTGAGCTCCCGTCGCCGATCGCCGGAATATTCGGCCGTCTGCTTTGTTTAAGCAGGGGTAAGCAGATTGACGACCGGCCGTGCGGAGCAGGCCGCCGGTCTTGATCACCACGGGGACTGGATCATGAGCATCGCCGCCACATTCGCGGCGCCGGCATTGCCGCGCGCCAGTCGCATTCTTCTGCGCTCGGCACTGCGGCGGATCGCGCGGCCATGGGCTGCGCGCCGCACTGCCCGGCGGGCAGCACGGGCGCTCGACCAGGTGCCATATATGACACTGCGGGATATCGGGATGAGCCGCCCGCAGGTCTTCGTCGGCGTCCGTGGACGGCTGGGCGAGGACCGTATGTGAAGCGAGCGGCCGCCCTGTGAACGAAGCCATCATCGTGTGCACGAGCTTTGCTTTTGTAGGACGGCGTCCATTGATTCAGCATTGGCGGTTGTCGGCCAACGTCAGCCACGCCGCCAACGCATTCCCGCCGCATCGGCCTAGTCTCGCACGGCGCTCTTGAAGGCAGCAGACAGCGCGGCAAGGGCATCGCGCGGTCGGCCGGTCGCCATCCTTGTGTGCAGCATGATCGGCAAGCGTGGCAGTTCGGGGAGACCCAAACGGGGCCCGACGTCGACCGCGCCGAACGGCAACATGCGCCGGGCGAGTGCCGAAACGCCCAACCCGGCCATAACGGCCGCTGAGACCGCTGCGACGCCGCCACCCACGAAAACTTCCGCCCATGGCACGCCGGCTTCATCGAGAAGCCGTCCCGCCAGGACGCGCACGCCACAGGGCTCGGGCATCGTGGCGACCGGCAAGGGCTCGCCGGCGCGGTGCTGCCAGCCTTGCGCTGCAAACCAGCCAAACTTTTCGTCGGCCAGATACTCCCGTCTCTTCTGTCGTTGTGCAGCCGCACAATCACCGTATCGAGTTCGCGACGGTCGAAGCTGTGAAGCAAGTCGCCCGAAGATCCGATCCGGATTTCGATCACCAGATGCGGATCGTGCTTGTTCATCCGCGCGATCAGCGTGGGAAGCTCCGGCCCCGCAACATGATCGCTGATACCGATGGTGAGTCGCTGCCGGGTTCCGACAAAATCGGCGAACGCACGATCATGCGCCGCCAAAAGTTCCCGAGCGCGGTCGAGGAGGCCGCACCTTTTGTCGAAAGCTGCACGTACCGCGGCGTTCGCTCCAACAGCTGACAACCGAGCCTCTCTTCGAGCCTCTTCAACTTCAAGCTGACCGTCGACTGTGTCGTTTGCGTTGCTTCGGCCGCCCGCGTGAAGCTCCCCAACTCGGCAATACGGACGAAAGTCTGAACGGCATCCAGGTCCAGGGGGCGTCCATGACGATCTGGTGTTTATCCAGATCACTGCGAACAACACCCGTACACTCGAACAGAAGAAAGCGCTGTTTCGGCGGATCGCCGCGTTGCTGGGCGAGAACCCTGGACTTCGGCCGGAGGACGTATTCGTGAGCCTTGTCGAGGTAAAAAAAGAAAACTGGTCGTTGGGTCACGGCATGGCGCAGTACGCCTGAGGCGAGGACTCGCCGGACCAAACGCGATTCTTGTTGTTTCCCATAAGAGAATAATATATAGACATCGCCAACGCTGGCGCTACCTGTCGGGGCGCTGTCGGGGCGGATCTCCGGACGCTCGCGTGTGTGACTTTCTGGCCGTAACTGGCCGCATTCTGCCGGCGATTGGCCAAGAGTGGCGACGCCGAAAGAGCGAATAAAATCAACTAGATCCCGCCTTTCTGGCCGGATCTGCCCTTTCTGCCGCGCAGGGAGCGCAGGCATCGTGCCCACGCTCCCCGGCGCATTACTTCGCGCGCAGGAAGTCCGGCACGCGCAGCAGGATGAACTCGTTGTCGTCCTGCCTGCCGATCTGGCGACCGGACGAGTAGGGCAGGTTGTTGTCGTTGGCGACGATGATGTGGTCGGCATCGACCACCGCCACATCCTCGATGGTCACGAACGGGAAGGTGAACGTGCCGTCCTTGCCGCCGGCGCGCGCCAGCTTCTTGGGATCGGCGATGGCCATCAGGTCGATGAAGCCGATCTTCTTCACGAAGCCCTCGGCATCGGCCTGCTTGAGGTCGATCTTGTAGATGCGCTTGAACTTCGCCGGCACGTTCTGGCAGTCCGGTTTGGCCGGGCCGTTGCAGGCGGTGGTCGGATCGCCCTCGCCGTTGTCGCGCTCGATGATCAGGCCGGTATCGGCGTCGATCATGTTGAAGTCGCCGATGTTGTTGTCGTTCAGCTCCAGCCGGTATTTCCACGACCGGCCGGAGTATTCGCCCTTGGCCACGTCGAACTCCAGGATACGCAGGTACTCCCGGCCGTCCTTCGTCTCCCAGGCCTTGGCGGCGGCATCCCACAGCGGGCCTTCCAGCAGCGGGTAGAGGAACTTGCCGTCGACCGATGCAGCCATGCCTTCAAAGCCGCGCGAGCGGCGCACGTCGAAGGCGATCGGACCCGGTACGGCCGGCGTGGTGAGCGCATAATGGTCCGGCGAGCGCACGACCTTGCCCTCGACCTTGGTCTCGAAGAAGCCGGTCACCTTGCCGTCGAGATCGGTGCGCACCAGGTAGGGACCGAACTCGTCGCCGAACCACAGGCTGTCGCCGATCGGCTGGATCGACTCGATATCGAGATCGGCGCCCGTGAGATAGCGCTTGGGCGTGTGTTCGTTGACGATCACGAATGGCAGTTTGCGATCGGGATCATGCAGGAACTTGGTGGCGACACGATCGACCTTGCCGCCGGCCCAGTCGATCTTCAGTTCGTGGAACATCAGCATCGCGTCCGACGAGTTCGCCTTGCTGCCGAAGCCGTTGTCGGTCAGCACGATGAAGTTGCCGTTGGCCAGCTTCTTGATGCCGGAGAAGCCCTGCACGGGTTGACCCTTGAAGGGCAGCGACAGGCCGGTCTCGCGTGGCGCCGCCTTGTCCGACAGGAACGACGTGCCCTTGATCGAGCCGACCGTCTCGTTGCGGCCCTTGGCCGGCTCGGCGAAGCGGCCCGAGATCGCGAAGCTCTCCGGCGCGTCGGCCGGCGGCGGCACGAAGGTTGCGGCGGGCAGGACCGCGTGGCCGGCCAGTTCCGCCGGATAGTCCTTGGCATGGCCGGACACGGCCGTCAGCGCCGTGGCCAGCACGAGCGCTCCCATCATCGAAACGTGGCGCAGCCTCATTCTCCCCCTCCACCTGATCGAGACATGCGCGATGTAGAAAGAGCCTGTGACGGGCCCATGACAGGGCCGTGGCGGAACGACAACGCACCCGTGGATAGGCTGCGGCCGGCACCGGTGTACACTCGGGCGCGCCGTCATTCCGAGCGAAGCGAGGAATCTTGAGCTGTCTGTGGACGGTTCATGGCGCAAGATCCCTCGCTCCGCTCGGGATGACCCTCGCCATCAAGGGAGCATTGCCATGACCATCCAGGACGCCCGCGGCCTTGCCATGACCGGCGCCGATGCCGCCGCCGCAGACGGTTTCGAAACGGCGCTGGATGAATTCCAGTGCTATGTCGGCAACCCTGTCGGTACCATCGAGGGTGTGCTGGAAGCCCGGCCCGACTTTGCCATGGGGCATCTGCTGCGGGGCTATCTCTATGCCTCGAGCCTCGAAGGGCCTGCTCTCGCCGAGGCCGGCAAGGCACTGGATCGCCTGCAGGCGTTGCCGGTCGACGCGCGCGAAGCCCAGCATCGTCAGGCGCTCGACGCCGTCGTGTCGGGCGCCTACGAGCGTGCGGCGCTGTCATGGGAAGCGCTTCTGGTCGATCACCCGCGCGACATCGTGGCGCTGCAGATCGCGCACCTCTTCGACTTTCTGCGCGGCGATGCCCGCAATCTGCGCGACCGCATTGCGCGGCGTCTGCATGCCTGGACCCCGGCGGATCCCGGCTACCACGCGGTCGTCGGTATGCACGCGTTCGGTCTGGAGGAAATGGGCGAGTACGATCGCGCCGAAGAGCGCGGCCGGGAAGCGGTGGCGCTCAATCGGCGCGACGGCTGGGGCTATCACGCCGTGGCCCATGTGCTGGAGATGCGCAACCAGCCGGAGGAGGGCATCCGCTGGCTGTCGTCGACCAGTGCGCACTGGGCCCAGGACTCGTTCTTCGACATCCACAACTGGTGGCATCTCGCGCTCTATCATCTCGAGCTCGACCAGATTGACGAGGTGATGCGTCTCTATGACGGGCCGATCCGCGGCGAACGCTCGGCCGTCGCGATCGACCTGATCGATGGCGCCGCGATGCTGTGGCGCCTGATGCTGCGCGGACACGACGTCGGTGACCGCTGGCAGGAGCTCGCCGACGCCTGGACGGCGATGATCGACGATGGCGTCTACGCCTTCAACGATGTGCATGCGCTGATGGCGTTCGTGGGCGTTGGCGATCAGGCGCGCATCGATCGGCAGCTGGCGTCGCTGCGCCGCAGCGCCGATGGCGACGGCGATATCAGCAACCGCGCCATGGCGCGCGAGGTCGGCATTCCGGTGGCCGAGGCCCTCGTCGCCTTCGGCCGCGGCCGCTACCAGGACGTGATCGACCGCCTGCAGGCGCTGCGCCCGATCGCGCATCGCTTCGGCGGCAGTCACGCGCAGCGCGACCTGCTCGATCTGACGTTGATCGAGGCCGCCCGGCGTGCCGGTGCGCGAAACCTGCTCGCCGCGCTGGCGAGTGAACGCAACATCAGCCGGCCGCGCTCGCCGCTGGCCCAGCGCTATACCGCCGCCGCCAGAGCCTGAAGGCTCCCCGCATGGTGCAGGGCTGGCATCGCATAAGCCGGGGTGCTGGAACGAGGCCTGCCCCCTATGGTGGCCGCACGCTGTGGCGCAAACGATGAAGGCGCGCGGCGGGGAGGGACATGATGGCAGGGCCTTTGGCAGGTGTGCGCATTCTGGATTGTACGTCGGTCGTGCTCGGACCGTGGGCTGCCCAGCAACTGGGCGATCTCGGCGCCGACATCATCAAGATCGAGTCGCCGGAGGGCGACACCACACGCCAGCTGGGTCCGCGCCGCAACAAGAACATGGCGGCCTTCTTCCTGGGCTGCAACCGCAACAAGCGCAGCATCGTGCTCGACCTCAAGAAGGAGGACGGCCGCGCCGCCCTGTTCCGGATGGCCAAGACCGCCGACGTGCTGATGCACAACTACCGGCCCGAGCCGGCGGCGCGACTGGGCGTACCCTATGAGGCGTTCGAGAAGATCAACAAGCGGCTGATCTACATCGCGACCTACGGCTATCGCGCCGACGGACCGATGGGGCCCAAGGCCGCCTATGACGACATCATCCAGGCCGGTTCCGGTCTGGCGTCGCTGCAGACGGTGGTGGCCGGCGCGCCGCGCTTCCTGCCGACGATCGTGGCCGACAAGACCAGCTCGAACGCCGTGGTGGCGGCCGTGCTGGCGGCGCTCTACGAGCGCGAGAAATCAGGCCTCGGGCAGTCGGTCGAAGTGCCGATGTTCGAGAGCCTGGTGTCCTACGTCATGGTCGAGCATCTCTACGGCGAAACCTTCCTGCCGCCGATCGACACCGCCGGCTACAAGCGGGTGCTCAACAAGGAACGGCGGCCCTATCCGTCGAAGGACGGCTTCTTTGCCTTGCTGCCCTACAACGACGCCAACTGGCGCGAGTTCTGCGACCTCGTCGCCCGCCCCGACATCATGGCCGATCCGCGCTTCCAGTCGCTGGAAGCGCGCCTCACCAACGTCGAGGTGGTCTACGCCACCCTGGCCGAGATCTGCGCCACGCGCACCAACGCCGAATGGGTGGCGTTGCTGAAGAATTCCAACGTGCCGCACGGACCGGTGAACACGCTGGAAGACCTGTTCGTCGATCCGCAGCTGCAGGCCACCGGCTTCTGGAAAGAGGTCGAGCACCCCACCGAGGGCAAGCTGCGCATGCCCGACATCCCGCCGCGCTTCAGCCGGACGCCCGGCGCCGTCCGCCATCTGCAGCCGCGCCTGGGTGAACACAGCGTCGAAATCCTGCGCGAGTCGGGTTTCGCCCAGGGCGAAATCGACGCCATGCTGAAAAGCGGCGCCACCCGCGACGGCCGTTGAGATCCTGGGAGCGCGGGCGTCCACGCCCGCATCTTTCGCATGATATGAGCGGGCCAGAGGCCCGCGCTCCCAGGGAGCACCTCCCCACTGCGTGGGGAGGAAGAGTTGGGCTAAACTCAGCCTCCGAACCCGGAGGCTGCGATGACCCTCACCGCCGTCGAGGCTGCGCCCAAGGCCGAGCTGCATATCCATCTCGAAGGCTCGCTGGAGCCGGACATGCTGCTGGCGCTGGCGGCACGCAACAAGGTCGCCATTCCCTACAAGACGGCCGACGAGCTGCGCGCCGCGTACGATTTCGCCAACCTGCAGGAGTTCCTCGAACTCTACTGGGCCGGCCAGAGCGTGCTGCTGACCGAGCGCGATTTCTATGATCTGACGCACGCCTATCTGGCGCGCGCCCATCGCGACAACGTGGTGCATGTCGAGGCCTACCTGCTGCCGCAGGGTCATACGCCCCGCGGCGTGCCGTTCGCGGCGGTGCTCGACGGCGCGCTGGCGGCGTTCGACGATGCGCGCCACGCCTTCGGAATCACCGGCGGCATCATCCTGGGTCTGAACCGGCACGCGACGCAGGACGATGCTCTGGACGTACTGCGGGCAGCGACGCCCTATCGCGACCGGATCCTGGCGCTGGGCCTGGAAGGGCCGGAGAAGGGCAACCCGCCGTCGAAGTTCACCCGCGTCTATGACCAGGCCCGGGACTGGGGCTGGCACCTGACGGCGCACGCCGGCGAGGAAGGCCCGCCGGAATACATCGTCGAAGCGCTCGACGTGCTGAAGGTCGCGCGGATCGATCACGGCGTGCGCTGCGATCAGTCGCCGGATCTGGTGCGGCGCCTGGCCGATCAGCGCATGCCGCTCACCGTCTGCCCGCTGTCCAACGTGATGCTGAAAGTGTTCCCGGCCCTGGCGCAGCACAATCTGCGCCGCCTGCTGCAGGCCGGCCTCTGCGTGACGGTGAACTCCGACGACCCGCCCTATTTCGGCGGCTACGTGAACGCCAACTACACGCAAAGCGCCACTGCGCTGGGTCTTACCGAAATCGAACAACAGCAGCTCGTGCGCAACGGCTTCGTCGCGGCCTTCATCGACGACGACCTGCGCGCGCGCTATCTGCGGGATCTCGACGCGGCCTGGCCGCAGGGTAAGGCCTGATCGCGATGACTTTCCGGTGGCCGGCAGTCGCGTGATCTGCCGTTGTCCTGGCAACCTTGGGCGGAACCGTACGTTGCCTGACGCGGGACTGATGGTCCCTCAACGTCAGGAGGCAACCATGTTGAAAGGGCTCAGCGCGGCCCTGTTGGCCTGCGCCTTGGTCGGCGGCTGCACCTTTCGCGAGAGCAGGACTGTCGTCGTGCCGGCAACGAGCGAGGACAACGCCTGCACCAGCTACGGATTCACGCGCGGCACCTCGGCTTACGAGACGTGCGTTGCCCGCGAAGCCGACGCCCGGCGTCGCGGCCGCGTCGCCCGCGACTATGCCGAATCAACGCTGGTTTCGGATTCGCAAAACGCCTGCATCTCCTATGGCCTGACGCCGGGCACCGATCGCTACGAGCGGTGTGTGCGCTACGAAGTCGACGCCCGCCGGTACCGGTAGGCGCCGTCAGTTCGCAACACCCAGCGGATGGTGGCACGCCGCCAGCTGTCCCGGGCTGATCTCGCGCAACGCCGGCACCTGATCGGCGCAGCGCTGGTCGGCCCGCGGGCAGCGCGTGCGGAAGCGACAACCCGACGGCGGCGCGATCGGCGACGGGGGTTCGCCGATCGGCACATTCGCGGCCGGTTTGACCGACGGGTCGGGTACCGGGATCGCGTCCAGCAGCAGTGCCGTATAGGGATGCGCCGGGTGGGTGAAGATCTGCTCGGTCGGACCGATCTCGCACAGGCGCCCCAGGTACATCACGGCGATGCGGTCGCTGACCGCCTTCACCACCGCCAGGTCGTGGGCGATGAACAGCAAGGTGAGCCCGTAGCGGCGCTTCATATCCTCCAGCAGGTTCAGGATCTGGGCGCGGATCGACACGTCGAGCGCCGACACCGGCTCGTCGCAGATCACCAGCTCGGGCTCGAGGATGAGGGCGCGCGCGATACAGATGCGCTGGCACTGGCCGCCGGAGAATTCGTGCGGCAGGCGGCTCATGGTCAGATCAGGATCGAGGCCGACCGCCGTCAGCACCGCCCGCACTCGCAGGTCGCGCTCGTCGCGATCGGTGACACCGGTGATCACCAGCGGCTCGGCGACAATGTCGCCGATGCGCCGCCGCGGATTGAGCGAGGCGATCGGGTCCTGGAAAATGAGCTGCAGTCGCCGGCGCATCCGGCGCAACGCCTCGCCTTCGAGCTTCGTGAGATCGATGCCGTCGAACGTCACGGTGCCGGCTGTCGGACGCCGCAGTTGAAGTACGGCGCGGCCCAACGTCGACTTTCCGCAACCCGACTCGCCTACCAGGCCCAGGGTTTCGCCGCGATCGACATGCAGACTCACATCGCTGACGGCATAGACGGTCTTGTTGCCGACGGGGTACTCGACGACGAGGTTCTCCACCGCCAGCAGTGTGCCATTGTCCGAGGCTGCCATCATGCCCTCGCCACCGCGGCGGGCTGTAGCGGATGCCAGCAGGCATATTGGCCGCCAATGTGATCGGCCGTGTCCAGCGGTGGCTTGGCGGCCTGGCAGCGATCGTCGGCACGGCTACAACGCGGCGCGAACGAGCAACCCCGCAGCGGCCGGGTTGGATCGGGCGGCCGGCCGGCGATCGCCGGCAACGCCGTGTGCGGCGGCGAGTCGAGCTTGGGGATCGCCGCCAGCAGCGCCGCCGTGTAGGGCATGCGCATGTGAGAGAACAGTGTCGTCGTCGGTGCGCGCTCCACGACGCGGCCGGCGTACATCACCGCCACTTCATCGGTGCGGCCGGCGACGACGCCCAGATCATGGGTGATCAGGATCATCGCCATGTGGCGGCGCTGCTGTTCGCGCGCCAGCAGATCGAGAATCTGGGCCTGCACCGTAACGTCGAGCGCCGTGGTCGGCTCGTCGGCAATCAGCAGCTTGGGCTCGCAGGAGAGCGCGATGGCAATCGCCACCCGCTGGCGCATGCCGCCGGACAGTTGGTGCGGATACTGCCGCAGCCGCTGCTCGGGCGCCGGGATGCCCACGGCCGCCAACAGCTCGATCCCGCGCTTGGCGGCCGCCGGCGCCGCCATGCCCATGTGCGCCTGCAGGGTCTCGATGAGCTGGGTGCCGATCGTCAGCACCGGGTTCAGCGACGTCATCGGGTTTTGAAACACGACGGCGAGCGACGGTCCGCGCAATCGCCGCAGCGCCTCGGGCGACAGCTGCACCATGTCCTGGCCATCGAACATGATGCGGCCGCTGAGCGCCGCCTTCTTGGGCAGCAGCTGCAGGATGGCACGCGACAGCATGGTCTTGCCGCAACCCGATTCGCCCACGACGCCTAGGGTACGGCCGGCCGCCACCTCGAGATCGACCTTGTCGACAGCGAGCAGCTGCCCACGCGGTGTCGGCAGCTCGACCGACACGCCCTCGACGGAGAGCAGCGGTGGGTTGGTCATCGGATGCGCCCCCTGGGAGCGCGGGCCTCTGGCCCGCATCGGCGCGTAGCGCCGACGCATGAGCGGGCGGGACGCCCGCGCTCCCAGGAGGGAGAAACCGCCGCAGCCATCACAACGCCCCCGGTCGCGGGTCGGTGAGTGCCCGCAGCGTATCGCCCACGATGTTGAAGGCCAGCACCGTGATGAACATCGTGCCTGCCGGCAGGAAGGCGAGCCATGGCGCGATGTCGAGGCTTTCGCGGCCTTCGGCGATCATGCTGCCCCAACTCGGCGCCGGCGGCGGCACGCCCAGTCCCAGGAAGCTCAGCGCACCCTCGACAACGATGGTGACGGCGACCCCCAGCAGGAAGAAGGCGACCAGCGGCAGCGAGACATTGGGCAGCAGCTCGCGCAGCAGGATGCGGCTGTGCGTGGCGCCGAGCGCGCGCGCGGCGACAACGAACTCGCGCTCACTGAGCGACAGGGTGACGGCCCGGGCGACGCGCGTGAAGGCGGGGATGCTCAGCACGCCGATCACGAGGGTGATGTTCAGGACCGTTTGCCCGAGATAGGCGAGGACGGCGAGCAGGAAGACCAGCGGCGGGAAGGCCAGCAGCACGTCGACACCGCCGACGGTGAACGTCTCGAGCCGGCCGCGGAAGTAGCCCGCCAGCATGCCCAGCGCGCCGCCCACCGTGACGCCGATCACCGACGACAGCAGCCCGACCGTGAGCGAGACGCGCGCGCCGTAGATCAGGCGGGAAAGCATGTCGCGGCCGAGACTGTCGGTACCCAGCCAATGCGCGGCGCTGGGTGGCGCGCGCTTGCCGAGCATGTCCATGTCGGTCGGGCTGGCGATGGGCAGAAACGCGGCAAACACCGCCGCCAGGCCGATCAGCAGGATCCAGGCGACGGCGCAGAGGAAGAGGCCGCCCAGCTTGCGACGCTTGGCGACAGGCGCAACCAGCGCGGTGTCGTCATCGATCTCAAGCACGGCCATGGCGGATCCTCGGATCGAGTACGCCGTAGAGCATGTCGACGATGAAGTTCACGATCACGAAGCCCGCGGCCACGAACAGCACCACGCCCTGCAGGATGATGAAATCGCGGGCGTAGATGGCGCCCACCAGCAGGCGACCGATGCCGGGCAGTGCGAAGATTGTCTCGACGATCAGGGCGCCGCCGATCAGCCGGCCGATGTTGATGCCGGTGATGGTGACCAGGGTGAGCGACGAGGGCTTCAGCGCATGGACCAGCAGGATGCGCGCCGGCCGCAGCCCCTTGGCCTTGGCCATGGCGATGTAGTCCTCCTGCAGGGTGGCGATCATGTCGGAGCGCAGCACCCGCATCAGCGACGGCCATTCCGCGAAGGCGAGCGTCAGCGCCGGCAACACGAAGCTGCGCAGATTGCCGACCGGATCCTCGCTGAACGGCACCCAGCCGGTCGCGGGCAGCCAGTTGAACTGCACGGCAAACAGGAAGATCAGCAGGATCGCCACCATGAATGACGGCAGCGACAGGTTGGCGAAGGCGAAGCCGGTGAAGAAACGATCGATCGCGCTGCCGTTCTTCACCGCGCACAGGATGGCGAGCGGAATGCCGATCAAAAGCCCCATGATCTCGGCCATGATCATGAGCTCGATCGACACCGGCAGGCGATCCAGCACGGCGTCGAGCACCAGCTCGCCGGTGCGGAACGATCGGCCGAGGTCGCCCTGCAGGACGTCCCACAGCCAGTGCAGGTAGCGCTGCCAGATCGGCAGGTCGAGCCCCATCTTGGCGCGCAGCGCGGCGAGCTTCTCCGGCGTCGCCTGGTCGCCCAGGATGGCGTAGGCGAGGTCGCCCGGCAGCAGCGAGGCGATCAGGAAGGTGAGCAGGCTGACGGCAAGCAGGACCGGCAGCAGGTAGAGCAGCCGCCGGCCGACAAAACGGGCCATGCCTAATCTAACCACGCGTTGGACACGTCGATCACGCCGCCATACAGCTTCGGCACGCCCTTCACCTTGGCCTTGGCCATCGCGTAATACGTATTCTGGAAGGTCCAGAACCAGATGGCCTCCTGGTTGATGATCCGGCTGATGGCGCAGTAGTCCTCGGTGCGCTTGGCCTCATCCGGCGTGACCCGGGCGCGCTGGAGCAGCTTGTCGAGCTCGGGGTTCGAGTAGTTGGCGAGCGCCACCGGGCTGCCGGTGTGGAAGTTGGCGAACATCTGTACATCGGGATCCGGGAAATCGACGATCCGCCAGCCGATGACGTCGAACTTGCGCTGGAAGGCGCGCGGCGGGAAGGTCGACTGGTCGACCATCTCGATCTCCATCTCGGCGCCGACCTGCTTCCACAGCTGCTGGTACACTTGGGCCGCGGCCCGGCCGCGCGGAGTCGCGGTGAACAGCATCTTGAAGGCGACCGGCTTGCCGTATTCCTTGATCAGTTCCGCCGCCTTCTTGGGATCCTCGGGCAGGGCGCCGTCATCCTTGCATTTGACCCACGAGCCGTCGCCGTAGGGATTGCTGGCCGGACGGGCCAGCCCGTTGGTC
Organism: Reyranella sp. CPCC 100927; assembly: GCF_007859315.1. Classification (GTDB taxonomy): domain Bacteria; phylum Pseudomonadota; class Alphaproteobacteria; order Reyranellales; family Reyranellaceae; genus Vineibacter. Next base: position 149,462 of record NZ_VOHA01000016.1, on the reverse strand, counting down.
AGCGCCTGCGACATTTTCTTGCGGTCGAGCGCCATGACCAAGGCGCGGCGCACGCGAACGTCATCGAGCGGCGGGACCTTGGTGTTGATGGCGTTCACGGCCGCGCCCGAACCGGCATAGGTGAGCACCTGCAGGGTCTTGTCGTTGCGGGCGCGCATGATGTTGTCGGCTTCGGCCTCGTCGGCCCACACCACGTCGGTCTCGCCCGACTTCAGGCTGGCAAAACGTGACTGCGCATCGGGCAGCGGCCGCAGCACGACGCGGTCGAGGTATGGGCGCGCCTTGTCCCAGTAGTTGGGATTGCGCTCCACGACCAGGCGATCGCCCGCCGTCCACGATTTCAGCACGAACGGCCCGGTGCCGACGGGATTGCGGTTGTAGTCGTCGCCCTTGGCCTGGATCGCCGTCGGCGAATGGACCGTCTGGTTCTGGTCCGGGCGCGTGAGCAGGGCGGGGAAATTCACCGCCGGGTCCTTGAGGGTGTAGACGACCGTCAAGTCGTCCTTGGCATCGATGCTCACGATGTTGGAGATGTAGAACGCGCAGCGGCAGTTGTTCTTGGGATCCTTCTGGCGCTCCAGGTTCCATTTCACCGCCTGGGCGTTGAACGGCGTGCCGTCGTGGAACTTGACGTCGGGCCTGAGCTTGAAGGTCCAGGTCCTGAAGTCCTCGGAGCTGGACCACGAGAGCGCGAGACTGGGCTTGGGTTTGCCGTTGTCGTCGAGGCTGACGAGCGTCTCCAGCATCAGGGTGGCCGCGATGTTGGCCGCCGTGTCGTAAACGCCGACCTTCAGCGGATCGAAGCCAGGGATGTCAAGCTCCAGCCCAACCGTGAGCGAGCCGCCTTTCTTCTGCGCTGCCGCCGGCGCGGCCGCGACCGCCGCCGCCAAGGCCAGCGAACACGCGATGGAACCGAGACGCAATCCAGACCGGGTCATGACGTTTTTCCTCCAGAACTTGCGGCGTTCGATGCGCTGCTTGGGCGGTACTGTAGACAGGGTCGCACGGCGGCGTCCATGGGATCACGCGCCAGGTCGATCACCGATGCGTGGCCACCCTCGACGGCTCCAAGCGGCCCATGTACCGTTCCTCGAAATTGGGGGAGGTACACATGATCACCGTCTATTTCGCGACCAATCGTCATAACGAAGGGACCGAACGGTCGCCCAAGTTCGGCCGGAACTTCAGCGAAAAAGGCCTCACCTATCTGCGCTTCGGATCGGCCGAGGTCGAACCGCCGGCGCGGCGCGGCGGGCGCTACCGGGTGAAGCAGGTGCATCTTGCGCCGGAAAACATCATCGATGACCCCGACGCGCCCAAGCGCGAGAAGGCCAAGGAGAAATTCGGCAGTCGCGAGATCTTCGATGAGTTGCGGGCCTCGATGATCAACAACCAGAGCGACGCCCTGGTGCTGATCCACGGTTTCGCCTGTACCTTCGAGGATGTGCTGGAGCGCGGCGCGCAGCTCAAGGAGGTCTATCAGCTCGACGAAAAGCCGCTCGAGGTCTTCGTGTTTTCCTGGCCGGCCGACGGCGAGATGATCCCGCTGGTATCCTACCACCGCGACCGGGACGATGCGCGAGCCTCGGGGCCGGCGATGCAGCGGGCGCTGACGATCCTGCTGCGCTACCTCGCCGACATCGGCCGCGATGCCCACTGCGAGCAGAACCTCCACCTCGTGGCCCACAGCATGGGCAACTACGCCCTGCGCCATGCGGTGCAGTCGATCGTGGGCGAGCATGGCGCCAACCGGCTGCCGCGCTTGTTCAAGAACGTGTTCCTGATGGCGGCCGACGAGGACAATGACAGCTTCGAGTTGGCCTACAAGTTTGCGCCGCTGGCCGGTCTTGCCGACGCCATCCACGTCTACTTCGCCGCCAACGACGGTGCGCTCAAGATCAGCCGCGACACCAAGAACGCCGAGGACCGCCTGGGTGCCACCGGCCCGCGCACGCTGTCGGATCTGCCGCTGAAGGTGACCCTGGTCGACTGCGAGCGGGTGAGTGCGACGGAGTCCGATGATCGCCAGCACCAATACTACCGAAACCGCCCCGAGGTGGTCGCCGACGTGCGTCAGGTCCTGCGCGGCCTGCCGCCGGACGAGGTGCAGTTCCGCGACTGGGTGCCGGAAAAACGGGCGTACCGGATCAGGCCGACGTGATCTCTCGCCCGGTGCTGTCGCGCATCAACGTTGCGCACAAGCGCCATATTCCCGCCGCGACGATAGAACAACCTGCGCGACCCGCGGGTGCTTCCGGCATGGTCGACTCTCACGACGCTCTCTTTCCGTCCATCGCCGCCGAGGCCCGGCGCGCGGTGCCGACGCGACCGGAAGCGGCTCTGTTCCGGCTCAAGGCGACGCTGCTGCGGATCCGGCGCCGTTGGCGGGACGCCACCGTCGACGTGCCGCTGCAACGGCATCCTGTCGGCACATCCCTGATCGACGCCCCGGTCATCGCACAGTCACGATCGCCGCTCTGGTCCGCCGGATCGGATCCGCAGGAATGGGCCCTGACGGCGGGCAAGGTCCAGAATCTGCGGGTTGCGCTGCGCGGCCTTGACGGGATCGAGATCCCGGCCGGCGCCGTCTTCAGCTTCTGGCGGCAGATTGGCCGCGCCACGCGGCGACGGGGGTTCGTCGCCGGTCGCGAGCTGCGCGAGGGCTGCATGATCAGTACCGTCGGCGGCGGCTTGTGCCAGTTGTCGAACGCACTCTATGACACCGCGCTCGGCGCCGGCTTTGAGATCGTCGAACGCCACGCGCACAGCCGCGTGGTGCCGGGATCGCGTGCGGTCCAGGGTCGCGACGCGACGGTGTTCTGGAACTACGTCGATCTGCGCTTTCGCAGCCGCCATGCCTTCCGGATCGAGGCGCGGATGACCGACGTCGATCTCGACATCCGCTTTCGCGGCATCGGCGGCGCCGATGAGACGCAGACACCACCGTCCTCGGCGCCGCAGAGCACCGTCCATGACTGTGTCAGCTGCGGGCAGGTCTCTTGCTTTCGTCATGTGCCAAGGCCCGGCCTGTCGCCGGCACATCGGGCAGCCTGGCTGATCGACGCGTGCTGGCCGGAATATGCCGCCGTGTTCCAGGAACAGGCGGGCCCCGCCGACACGCTGTTCCTGCCCATGCGCGGACCCCTCGCCCGGCGCTATGCGTGGCCTGCGTCGCCCGGCCGCGAGGTCCGCGCGACAAGGGTGGCGCTGGCGCGGGCTATCGCATCGCGGCGGCAATCCGCCCAGGGCCGTGCGATCCAGACTCTGGCGCTGACCTACGATCGCCGACTCGCCGAGACCTACGCCCGGCATCTTCCCTACATCGCCACCCATCTCGTGGTCAGCCAGTCCCTGCTGCCGCATCTGTGGCAACTGGGCTGTCTCCAGGGCCGGACATTCGACGTGCTGATGGAACGCTGGCCGCTCGCCGAGCTGCAGGCGCGCCTGGACGATGCGCTGCGCGCGCATCCGGGGAGCCCCACCTTGGGTGACTTCCGCGCGCCGCCAGACATCGTTGATGCCGAGGCATCAGCGCTCGCCGCCGCCGATCGCCTGTACACGCCCCATGCTGGGCTCGCCGGCCTGCTGGGCGAGCAGGCGGTCCTCTTGCCGTGGGTGCAGCCGCGATCGGTGACGCGGCGCGTGCCCGGCGGCCGTACGCTGCTGTTTCCCGCCTCACCGCTGGGGCGCAAGGGTGTCTATGCGTTGCGCGAGGCGCTGCAGGGGCTGGATGTCGACCTGCTCGTCGCCGGCCGCGCGCGCGAGGACACCAGCCGGTTCTGGGGTGACATCGCTGTTCGTACCCTCGATGGTCCGGCCTGGCCTGACCGGCTGGCCGGTGTTGTCCTGCCGGCCATCATCGAACATCAGCCACGCGCTCTGTTGCGCGCGCAGGCCGTGGGCATCCCCGTCATCGCCTCCACGGCCTGCGGCCTGATGCAACAGCCGGGAACGACGCTGGTGGATCATGACGATGTGGCGGCGTTGCGTGCGGCCATCGTCGCGTGCCTCGAGTCTTCAGCACTCGATACGTGAAGGCCTCAGGGCTCGCCGTGGGCGGCCTGCTCAAGCAGGCGCCATGTTCCCAGCTTCACGCGCGGCCGTCCCTCGGCTTGGCCGGCCGCATTCTCCGCCGTTTCGATGCGCCGCCATGCCGCGCTGTCGACGATCCGGACCCCGCGTGCACTCAGCAGCGCGTCTAGTCCCCCTGGTCCAGCCTTCTCCGAAGCTGGCGGAGCTGCGAGATCGTCGACCACCACCTTCACCAGCGCCAGTGAATCGGCCCGGTTGGTTGGAATGACGCCCGTCGGGCCGCGCTTGGCCCAGCCGACAACGTAGGCACCGGGCAGGTCGCGCACGCGGCCGTCGTCATGCGCGATATGGCCGCGCTCCAGCAGCAGTCCCACAGGGGGCGACGGATCGTAGCCGATGCACGTCACCACCAGATCGGCGGGCTGGCGCCAACGTCGTTCGGGATGCCGGGTATCGGCCAGTTCGAGTTCACGGACCTTGCCGTCGACGCCGTGCAGCGCGACGGGCATACCCCAGAACTGGAAGCGCAGCCGGCGTGGCGTGTCGGCGGCCGCGAAGCTGCGCAGGAGCTCGAGGTTCTTGGCTTTGCGCATGCGCTCGGGCGCCGGATCGCTGTCGGGCGCCGTCACGCCGTCCAGCACCTCGCTCTGCACGGTGGCCTGGAATGCGGCCAGCCGGCTCATTTCGGCGAGCTCGTTGCCGGTGAAATTCGCATCGGCCGGGCCGCGGCGGGCGACCAGGCTGATCTCGGTGAGATCGAGCCCGGCGATGGCGGCCGCGGCATGCGGCGCGATGTCGGACTTCACCATCTCATCCGCCGTCTTGGCCAGCACGCGCGCGACATCGATGGCGACATTGCCGGCGCCGATCACGGCCACCGTGTGCATGTCGGGCCGCAGCGGATCCAACTCTGCGAAATCGGGGTGGCCGTTGTACCAGCCGACGAACGCGCCGGAACCCACGACGCCCGCCAGGTCCTCGCCCGGAATGCCGAGCCGCCGATCGCGGCTGCAGCCGGTGGCGATGATCAGCGCATCGTACAACGCCGCGAGATCGGCGATGGCGACGTCGCGGCCGACCTCGACATTGCCGATGAAGCGCACGATGGGCTTCGCCAGCAGGCGCTCGAACTGCCGTTGCACGGCCTTGGTGCCCTGGTGATCCGGCGCAACGCCATAGCGCACCAGGCCATAGGGGCAGGGCAGGCGGTCGATGATATCGATCCGTGCGTCGGGCAAGGCGCGCACCAGTCCGTCGACGGCATAGAAGCCCGACGGTCCGGCACCGATGACTGCAATGCTGCGGCTCATGACAGAGCGACCTTATCGGCTGCGCCGCGCGCGTGCTAGCCTTTGCGATCACCGAAAGGAACCGTGCATGCTCTTGAAAGACCGCGTCGTGCTGATCAGTAACGTCACCAAATTTGCCGGCCGCGCCGCCACCGCCGCGGCGCTGGGTGAGGGTGCGAAGGTATTGGTTGCTGACGAGAGCTTTGTCGACGCCGACAGGCGCAAGGCATGGGAGAAGGAGTTCAAGGGCAGCACGGCGCTGGCGGCACAGACGCCGGTGGACATCGGTGCTGCCGTGAAGGCGCAAGGACGCATCGATGCGCTGGTCAACAACGATGCCTGGCCGGCTACGCGCGCGCCGCTGGGCGAAGCCAAGCTCGATGAATTCCGCGCGGCGTTCGAGACCATGGTGGTGCGGCCCTTCGCGCTCACGCAACACATCGCACCGCTGATGCGCCAGCAGGGCTACGGCCGCATCCTGTTCGTGTCCTCGGCGGCGCCGATGCGCGGCATTGCCAACTATTCGATGTACGTCTCGGCGCGCGCCGCCGCCAACGGGCTGGTGTCGTCGCTGGCCAAGGAACTGGGCAAGGACCAGATCACGGTCAACGGCCTGGGCTCGAACTATGTCGAGAACCCCGATTATTTTCCACCCCAGCTGCTCGCCAACAAGGAAGCGATGGCGCGCATGACGGCGCAGATTCCTTTGGGCCGCCTCGGCAAGCCGCAGGAGATCGGCGCCACCATCTGCTTCCTGATCTCCGAGGGCGCCGGCTTTGTCACCGGCCATGTCCTGCCACATGCCGGCGGTTGGGCATGAGACAGCCCATGTGCAACATCGTCGCCTGACGGTTCGCGCGCCGGAGTCATCGTGCTAGGTGTTGAGCGACGGCGGCGCCCATCCGTTCACCAGGTGTGCCGCGTGACGGAGAATTGCCGATGGGCAAGCGGATCGGTCTTCTCACCAGCGGCGGCGATTGCGCCGGCCTGAATGCCGTCATCCGTGCCGTGGTCCGCCGCGCGCACCATGGCTATGATTTCGATGTCGTCGGCATCCGCAAGGGTACGCACGGGCTGTTGGCCCGGCCCGTCGAGGTCGAGGAGCTGAAGCCCGAGCATGACGACACCGCCTTGCTGCGGCTGGGCGGTACGGTGCTGGGTACCACCAACAAGGGCGATCCCTTCGCCTTTCCGATGCCCGACGGCAGTCTGAAGGATCGCTCCGAGGAAATCGTCGAGGGCTTCCATGCGCTCGATCTCGATGCCCTGATCGGTGTCGGTGGCGACGGCAGCCTCAAGATCCTGTCGCGGCTGGCGCTGCAGGGCGGGATTCCCTTTGTCGGCATTCCCAAGACCATCGACAACGACGTGGCGCGCACCGAGCGCGCCGTCGGCTATACCACTGCGGTCGCCACCGCCACCGAGGCGCTCGACCGGCTGCAGCCGACGGCGGCCAGCCACGACCGGGTGATGGTGCTGGAACTGATGGGCCGCGACGCCGGCCATATCGCCATCGCCGCCGGCGTGGCGGGCGGCGCCGACGTGGTGCTGATCCCGGAGATCACCTGGACCCTGCCGACAGTGGCCCGGCACGTGAAGGACCTGCGCGTGGCCGGCCGCAACTTCGCGCTGGTGGTGGCGGCCGAGGCGGCGCAGCCGGCTGGCGTCGATAGCGACGTGATCCAGGCCGCCGGTGGCGTCGGCCACTGGCTCGCCGTCGAACTGGGCCGGGTCACCGGGGCGGAAACGCGGGTCACCGTGCTGGGGCACGTGCAGCGCGGTGGCGTGCCCAACGCCGAAGACCGGCTGCTGGGCTCGGCGCTGGGCGTGCATGCCGTCGACCTGGTGGCCCAGGGCCGCACCGGCCGCATGGTGGCGTGGTGGAACCGCGAGGTCATCGACGTGCCGCTGGAGGAAGTCGTCGCCGTCCCCAGCGTCGTCGACCCGCATGGGCCCCTGGTCCGCACGGCCCGCGGGTTGGGGATCTGCCTGGGCGATACCTTGTAGGTCAGAATTCCGCCTGGAAAAACATATCGGTCACCTGATCTATTGCCTTGACTCTGAGCGTCGACTCATTAAATTATGAGCGATTGATCATTAAAGGAGGCAGTGATGGTGCTTCCCTATTTCCGGCTGGCTGCGCTGGGCGCGGTCGTGTCCGGCATTCTGTCCGGGCCGCCGCCGGCCCAGGCGCGGAGCGTGGCGGCGCTCTCGGCCGTGGGTTTTCCCATCATTGCCGGTTCGGCCGTCGAGCTGTCGTCATTGCGGTCGGCCAGCCGGGAGACGGATGTGTCCCTGCAGGATAGCGCCACCGCCTTGAGCCGGGCCGGGACATGGTCGGCGGCCGGCGTTGTCATCACGGGTGGGGTTGCTACCCTGGTGCTGCGCGACTCCGACAGCGCGGTGCAGGCCAGTTTCGCCGTACCGGCGAAGGCTGTCGCCGCCGTTGGTCTGCGCGCCGGCGATGCTGTCGGGGCGACGGCCACGGAAGCCGGCACCATTCTGCACAAGGATGGCCGTGTGCTCGCCTTCGTGACCAGCGATGACCAGGGACACCTCGTACGTCATGACACGCTGGCGCTTCATTGAGGCGCTGGGCGCGGTTGCGGCCGCGGTCGCGAGCCTTGTTCCGGGGACATTGCCGGCCCGGGCAAGTGAACTCGCCTGTGCCGACGGCGCCTGCTCGATCGACAAGGTGGCGTCTGCCGCCGCCGCCGCAAAGCGGCTGGAGCGCGCCCTCGACAAGACCGGAGTCGAGGTCGCCATCATCGCCCGCGTCGGCTCCGACCTGAGCCGGCATGGCATCAGCTGGACCCATGCCGGCATCGCCTGGCGCGATGATCCCGCCGGCCGCTGGCAGGTGGTGCATGTGCTGAACGATTGCGGACCGGCCTCGTGCCTGTACCGGCAGGGGCTGATGAATTTCTTCCTGGATGAACCACTGCACTACAACGCACTGGTGCTGGTCCCCAGCCCGGCGGTACGGGCGGGACTGGCTGTTCGCCTGGCTACCGGCGCGGCGTGCGATCTGCATCAGCCGCGCTACAGCATGCTCGCCTATCCGTTTGCCACCTCCTACCAGAACTCCAATCAGTTCGTGCTGGAGAACCTGGCGCTGGCGCAGATCGGTGCCATGGATGGTGATCGCGAGACGGCGATCGATCACCTGCAACAGACCCGGTTCCAGCCGCACGTCGTGCGCTTCTCGGGCCTGGAACGGATCGGCGGCAGCTTCAAGGCGAACGTGCGCTTCGACGATCATCCGCGCGCCGACGGGCACAACAACCGCTATTCGGTTGTCACCGTGCACGCCGTCGAGCGCTGGCTGGCCGCTAACGGTGCTCTCGATGCACGGGTCGAGGTGGTGTGAACGCCCGAGGTCTCACCCACCGCACTGGGGAGTGGCGAAGGTGTTCAGCTCCTTGAGGTCGGCGCGCCAGACGATGCCGTCGCGCTGAAACGTAAAGCGCGTGATCACGCCGCTTTCGTGCAGCTCGAAGGTCGACTCCATCCATTCGGTCAGCGTCTTGGATGTCTGCTTCAGCGTCCAGGCGCGCTTCTGCAGAAGCGGCGAACCGACGCGCGGCGCCGGCGGTTTGAGCGCCGGCAGGGCCGCGACGCGCGCCAGCGTCAGGTCGATCGAAACGTAGAACCGCCCCAGCTCGATGGTGCGAAACGAAAACGGGCCGCGCGCCCGCGCGGGATCCTCGTTGCTCAGTGCATCGATCAGCTGGCCCCTCAGCGCGATCGGCAGGACTGTCGCCGCCGGCAGTTCGACTTTGCGGGGAAGCTTGTCGGATTTCACGTCCAGGATGCCCGACCGGTCGGCCCCCAGCGTCGCCGCGCCGCTGGCCTCCTCGCCGCGGCCGCCGACGTGATAGCGGCCCTCGTACTGCAGCGTGGTGCCGCCGAGCGCCTCGGTGAACTTCATTCCTTCCTGGAAGGAGTCCGATTTCACGTTGCCGCGCGTGCCGCGCTCGATGGTGTAGAACAGCGCACTGCTGTAGCGCCAACCGTCGCAAGCCTTGCTCAGGGTGGTCGACACCTGGCCGGTCACCTTGGTGTTCTCCGGCGGCTTCTCGACCGTGACCTGATAGCTCGCGGCGTGGCCCTGGATGTCGGCGGCATGCGCCCCGACCGCCGCCAGGACGCATGCCGCAGATCCGGCAATCATGAAACGGCACATCAACATCAGGCAGCCTCGCGGAGGCTCCCGCGGCGGGGAGGAACCTTTCCGTACCTTCCCCGCTGGCGGGGTAGGGATCAACCCCTTAGCTGAAGGCTTCGTCCCAGGTGCCGCGGGTCGAGGCGCGTGAATACTCGGTGGCGCGGTTCTCGAAGAAGTTGGTGTGCTCGACCGCGTTGAGCATGAAATCGATCCACGGCAGCGGATTTTTCTCCACGCGATAGATCGGCTGCAGATCGAGCTGGGTGAGCCGCCGGTCGGCGATGAAGCGGATGTAGCGCTTCACGTCCTCGGCATTCATGCCCTCGATCGCGCCCATCTCGAAGGCGAGGTCGATGAAGGCATCCTCGTGATCGACGATGGTCGAGCAGGCGATATAGATCTCGCGGCGCAGCTCCTCGGTCCAGATCTCGGGGTTCTCCGACACGAACGTGCGGAACAGCCGGATGATCGAGTTGCAGTGCAGGCTCTCGTCGCGCACCGACCACGAGACGATCTGGCCCATGCCCTTCATCTTGTTGAAGCGCGGGAAGTTCAACAGCATGGCGAAGCTGGCGAACAGCTGCAGGCCCTCGGTAAAGGCACCGAACACCGCCAGCGTCTTGGCGATGTCTTCCTTCGACTCGACGTTGAAGGCCTGCATGTAGTCGTACTTGTCCTTCATCTCCTTGTAGCGCAGGAAGGCCGAGTACTCCGCCTCCGGCATGCCGATGGTGTCCAGCAGGTGCGAGTAGGCCGCGATGTGCACCGTCTCCATCGACGAGAAGGCTGCCAGCATCATCTGCACTTCGGTCGGTTTGAAGATCCGCGAATAGTGCTTCATGTAGCAGTTGTTCACCTCGACGTCGGCCTGGGTGAAGAAGCGGAAGATCTGCGTCAGCAGATGCCGCTCGCTCTCGCTGAGCTTGTTGCGCCAGTCCTTCACGTCATCGGCCAGCGGCACTTCCTCCGGCAGCCAGTGGATGCGCTGCTGCGTCAGCCACGCGTCATAGGCCCAGGGGTAGCGGAACGGCTTGTAGATCGGCTTGGCGTCGAGAAGCGACATTTGACCTTATCCCATCATCATGGCTGGCGAACGCTGATGCTCGCCCGTTTGGCTCTTTCCGGCGTGAGATAGCCATCCTCGATGGCGCACAGCTTGGCTTCCCGCGCAATGAAATCGACCGGCGTATGCTTGCTGATCATCCCGTTGTCGAAGGGATAGGTCGCGACGATCTCACCTTCGACCACAACGTCGACAATCACGCTTCCCTCCCCACTTGTTGTTCACGGCGCGCGGGAGGGACTCGATCACAGAAGGCGTGAAACGACGCTCCGGAACGGATCCCTCACAACGACAACGGACACTCAACGCTCTACTGGCACGCCAGACACTCTTCGTAGTTGTTGTTTTGCTCGGCCGCGGCGGCCAGCGGCAACTCGGCGGGGGCGCCGGAACCGTTCTTGTAGGTCGTGGGCATCGCCACGGCGGACACGGCAGCGTCGCCGGAAACCGCTTCGGCGCGCTGGATGCTGAGCGAACGGCAGTAGTAGAGGCTCTTCACGCCGCGCTTCCAGGCCATCAGATGGATCTGATGCAGGTCGCGCTTGTGCACGTCGGCCGGCAGGAAGACGTTGAGCGACTGCGACTGGCAGATGAATGGCGTGCGGTCGGCGGCATGCTCGATCAGCCAGCGCTGGTCGAGTTCGAAGGCGGTCTTGAACACGGCCTTCTCATGATCGTCGAGGAAGTCGAGGTGCTGCACCGAGCCCTGGTTCAGGGCGATCGACGTCCAGGTGTCCTCATCGTCCTTGCCCTTCTGCGCCAGCAGCAGTTGCAGGTAGGGGTTGCGCACGCTGAAGGAGCCGCTGAGCGTCTTGTGGGTGAAGACGTTGGCCGCGATCGGCTCGATGCCGGGCGAGGCGCCGCCGGCGATGATCGAGATCGAAGCGGTGGGTGCGATCGCGAGCTTGTTGGAGAAGCGCTCCTGGATGCCGAAGTCGGCGGCGTCCGGGCAGGCGCCGCGCTCGCCGGCCAGCTTCACCGAGGCGCCGTCGACCCCCTGCTTGATGTGCTTGAACATCTTCTTGTTCCACACCTTGGCCATCACCGACTCGAGCGGGATGTTGTTGGCCTGCAGGAAGGAGTGGAAGCCCATCACGCCCAGACCGACGCTGCGCTCGCGCATGGCGGCATAGGCGGCGCGTTCGAAGTCGGCGCCCGACTTCTCGATGAAGGCCTGCAGCACGTTGTCGAGGAAGCGCATCACGTCCTCGATGAAGGTCGGATGCTCGTGCCACTCGAAATAAGTTTCGAGGTTCAGCGACGAGAGGCAGCAAACGGCCGTGCGCTCGCGGCCGTACTTGTCGATGCCGGTGGGCAGCGTGATCTCGCTGCACAGGTTCGAGGTCTTGACCGTCAGCCCGGCCAGCTTCTGGTGCTGCGGCAGGGCGCGGTTCACGTGGTCGATGAAGACCAGATAGGGCTCGCCGGTCTCGACCCGCGCCGTCAGGATGCGGATCCACAGATGACGCGCCGAGATCTTGCGCAGCACGGCGCCGTCCTTGGGTGACGTCAGCGCCCATTCCTCGTCGTTCTCGACGGCGCGCATGAAGGCGTCCGGCACCAGGATGCCGTGATGCAGGTTCAGCGCCTTGCGGTTGGGATCGCCGCCGGTCGGGCGGCGGATCTCGATGAACTCCTCGATTTCCGGGTGGCTGACCGGAATGTAGACGGCGGCCGAGCCGCGGCGCAGCGAGCCCTGCGAAATCGCTAAGGTCAGCGAGTCCATCACCCGGATGAAGGGCACGACACCGGAGGTCTTGCCGTTCATCCCGACTTTTTCGCCGATCGAACGCAGATTGCCCCAGTAGGAGCCGATGCCGCCGCCGCGCGCCGCCAGCCAGACGTTCTCGTTCCACAGCCCGAGGATGCCCTCGAGCGAGTCGCTGGCCTCGTTCAGGAAGCAGGAGATCGGCAGGCCGCGGCTGGTGCCGCCGTTGCTGAGCACCGGCGTGGCGGGCATGAACCACATGTTGGAGATGTACTCATAGAGCCGTTGCGCATGCGCATCATCGTCGGCATAGGCCGACGCCACGCGCGCAAACAGGTCCTGGTAGCTTTCCCCGGGCAGCAGGTAACGGTCCGACAAGGTCGCCTTGCCGAACGCGGTGAGTTTGTCGTCCCGACCACGTTCGGTCACAACGCGGCCGCCACTCTGAAGCTGAACTACATCAAACACTTGGCGCCCCCGTCAGCGTCTTGTCCACCCCTGTGAACAGGATGGTTTGTGGACTGCTACCAGATATCGGCCTGGTGGTTAGCCTGACCACTATATGTCGATCATATGTCGCCGCCATCGGCTGTCACCCTCAAACTTTTCCCTTAAGAGCGAATCACAAGAATGACCGCGCAAGGGATTGAAAAGACGAAGAAAAGCGGAAGTCAATATTGACCATGTTACTCACTCGGATTTTGTTGTGCGCTGCATCAAAAAGAAGAACAAACCGCGCTTCACGGCGGATTCCTTGGCACTCTGACAAAATTGTCAAGCAATCCGCGCCTCGGCCCATGGCCACGTAGCAAAACCCTAGTAACGACCGGCATCCGCGCGCTGTGGATCAAAGCCAACCGCCGATGACCGTCGGCGGGTGCCTAGACAGGTCTCGGAACCCATCGCTTGTGGTCCAAGGGGGCATTTGTGACGGGCGAGTATGTGATCGCTTACATTTTTATGAAATGGTTGGCGTCGCGCGATTGCGCTAGCATCCCCCCGCGACGACGCGGCATGGATGGCGTCGGCGCCACCAGAGGGAGGGAACGATGGACGCACGCACGGCCGGCGACGAGACCCTCAACAAGACACTGGCGGCGGTGATCGAGGCAGCCCGCGCCGACGGCGATGAAGCGGCGCGATTTGCCCATCGTCTCTATGAAGCATTGGCACCCGACGATATTGCCGCCGCGCCGGCGAGCGATCGCGCGGTGCAGGCCCGCGTACTGTTTGCGTTCATGCAGCGACGCCCGGAAGGGGGCGCCAAGTTGCGGGTGTACGATCCGACCCCGGAAACGCACGGCTATCGCAGCCGCTACACCGTGGTCGAGATCGTCAACGAGGACATGCCGTTCCTGGTCGACTCGGTGCGCATGGAATTCACGCGCCGTGATCTGGCGGTGCATCTGATGGCGCATCCCGTGATGCCGGTCGCTCGCGATGCCAAGGGCAAGATCACGGCCTTCGGCGGACCCGCGCGCGGCGCGCCGCGCGAGTCCATCATGCGCATCGAGATCGATCGCATTGCCGCCGAGGCGGATCGCGCCGATCTGGCCGCGGCGCTGACGCGCGCACTGGACGAGGTGAAAGTCGCGGTCAACGACTGGTTCGCCATGCGGCAAGCGGCACTCGATGCCGTGGGCGAACTCGCGATGGCGTCAGGCCGCATGCCGGCGCTGCGCGCTTCGCTGGAGGAGGCCGCCACCTTCCTGCGCTGGGTCGAGGATAATCACTACAGCTTCCTGGGTTTCCGCCGGTTCAAATACGGCGGCGGCAAGAAAGGACCTGTCAGCTACGAGGTCATCCCCGGTTCGGGTCTTGGCATCCTGCGTGGCGATGAGGAGCGGCTGTTCGATCCGCATCCACAGGGACGCGCCGCGCTCGCCAGCTTCGCGGCTTCGACAGCGCCGATCCTGGTGCTGAAGAGCGACCGGCCGTCACGCGTCCATCGCGGCGGCACGATGGACGTGATCGCGGTCAAAACCTACGACGCCAAGGGCAAGGTCACCGGCGAGCGCCGCTTTGCCGGCCTGTTCACTTCGTCGGCCTATCACGCCTCGCCGCGCGAAATCCCGCTGCTGCGGCGCAAGGTCGAGGCCGTGATCGACCGCGCCGGCTACGATCCCGCCAGCCACGACGGCAAGGCGCTGATCAACATCATCGAAACGCATCCGCGCGACGAGCTGTTCCAGGCCGACGAAGACACGCTGTTCGCCATGGCCACCGGCGTCCTGCAGCTGCAGGAGCGGCAGCGCGTGGCGCTGTTCGCGCGACCCGATGCTGCCGGCAGGTTCGTGACCTGCCTGGTCTATGCGCCGCGCGACAGCTACGACAGTGACCTGCGCAAGCGGTTCGCCGCCATTCTCGAGCGCGCCTATCGCGGTACGGTCGAGAGTTTCTCCGTCAATGTCGGCGATGAATCGATGCTGGCGCGGGTGCTGTTCACCCTGCGGCCGGCCGACCCGATGGCCGCGCTGCCGGATGCCGATGTCGTCGAGCGCGAACTGGCCGAAGCGGCGCGAACCTGGAGCGACAAGCTCAAGGCGGCGCTGGTCGACCGTCATGGCGAAGCCGACGGGCTGGGACTGGCGCGGCGCATGGCGACCGCCTTCCCTGTCGCCTACCGCGAAACGTTCGACGGGATTGCCGCAGCGGGCGATCTCGCCCAGGCGCTGTCGATCCAGGGCGGCGTGCCGCTGGGCATCGACCTCTACCGCCGCGCCGAGCAGGCGCCGCACCAGATGGCGGTGAAGCTGATGCGGGCGGCCCAGCCGATTCCGCTGTCGGACATCCTGCCGCCGCTGGAGGCCATGGGCCTGCGCGTGCTCACCGAGACGCCCTACCGGTTGTCGCTGCCCGACGGCCCGGTGTGGCTGCATGATTTCGTTCTCGAGACCGCCGATGGCCGCGTCGTGGATGTCGCGGCCGAGCGCGCCGGCTTCGCCGAGACGCTGGGCGCGGTGTGGACCGGCGACATGGAGAGCGACGGCTTCAACCGCCTGGTGCTGGGTGCCGAGATCGAGGCACGCGATGTGATCGTGCTGCGCGCCTACGCCAAGTTCCTGCGCCAGGCCGGCTTCCCGTTCAGCCAGGACTATGTCGAGCGCGCCCTGGCTTCCCACATCGGCATTGCCGCCGATCTGGCTGCTCTGTTCCGGGCCCGGCTCGACCCGGCCCTGGGCGCCCCCGATTCCGCCGAGCGCCAGGAGCGTATCGAGAAGGCGCACACGGCCATCAGCGCGGCGTTGGAGCAGGTTGCGAGCCTTGACGAGGATCGCATCCTGCGGCGTTTCCTCAACGCCATCGAGTGCACGCATCGCACCAACTTCTGGCAGATCGGCGCCGATGGCCGTCCCAAGCCCTACGTTTCGTTCAAGCTCGACAGCCGTCATCTTGACGAGCTGCCGGCGCCGCGGCCGATGGTGGAGATCTTTGTCTACAGCCCGCGGGTCGAGGGCGTGCACTTGCGCGGTGGTCCGGCCGCACGCGGCGGCATTCGCTGGTCCGACCGGCGCGAAGACTTCCGCACCGAGATCCTGGGCCTGATGAAGGCGCAGATGGTGAAGAACGCCGTCATCGTGCCGGTCGGTTCCAAGGGCGGCTTCTACGTCAAGCGGCCGCCGGCCGGTGGCACGCGTGATCAGGTCCAGGCCGAAGGCATCGAGTGCTACAAGACCTTGATCCGCGGCATGCTCGACATCACCGATAATCTCGACGCCGACGGCAAGATCGTGCCGCCGGTGCATGTGCTGCGTCATGATGGCGACGACCCCTACCTGGTGGTCGCCGCCGACAAGGGCACCGCGACCTTCTCCGATATCGCCAATGGCGTGTCGGCTGAGTACAGCTTCTGGCTGGCCGATGCGTTCGCCTCGGGCGGTTCGGTCGGCTACGACCATAAGAAGATGGGCATCACGGCGCGCGGCGCCTGGGAAAGCGTGAAGCGCCACTTCCGCGAACTGGGATTGGATACGCAGACCACCCCGTTCTCCGCCGTGGGCGTCGGCGACATGTCGGGCGACGTGTTCGGCAATGGGGCGCTGCGTTCGGACAAGACCCGCCTGCTGGCGGCCTTCGACCATCGCCACATCTTCATTGATCCCGACCCCGATCCGGCGATCAGCTTCGCCGAGCGCCAGCGCCTGTTCGATCTGCCGCGCTCGTCGTGGGCCGACTACGACCGCAAGAAGCTGTCGCCGGGTGGTTTCATCGTCGAGCGCACCGCGAAGTCGGTAACGGTGACGCCAGAGGCCCGCGCCGCGCTCGACATCGAGTCCGAGCAGGTCGCGCCCAACGACCTGATGCGCGCCATCCTCAAGGCGCCCGTCGACCTGCTGTTCTTCGGCGGCATCGGCAACTACGTGAAAGCCTCGAACGAGACGCACGCCGATGCTGGCGACAAGGCCAACGACACGCTGCGCATCGATGGCCGCGACGTGCGGGCCCGCGTCGTGGGTGAGGGCGCCAATCTCGGCGTCACCCAGCGCGGCCGCATCGAGGCGGCGCAGGCCGGCGTCAAGATCAACACCGATGCTATGGACAACTCGGCCGGCGTCGACACGTCCGATCACGAGGTCAACATCAAGATCGCGCTGGGCGACGCGGTGCGCCGTCAGGCGCTCGGCATGGAGGCGCGGGATCGTCTGCTGGCGTCGATGACCGACGAGGTCGGCGACCTGGTGCTGCGTCACAACTATCAGCAGACGCAGGCGATCACTGTCGCGGCGGCGCAGGCCATGGCGCTGCACGAGAAACATGCGCGGATGATGCGGGCGCTCGAGCGCGTCGGCCGGCTGGACCGTGCCGTGGAGTTCCTGCCCGACAACGACGCGATGAAGCGCCGGGCGTCGGCGGGTCAGCCGCTGACGCGTCCCGAGCTCTGCGTCCTGCTGGCCTACGGCAAGATCGTCGTCCACGACGAGATCCTGGCGTCGGACCTGCCCGACGATCCGCTGCTGGAAGCCGAGTTGCTGCGCTATTTCCCGCTCGCCATGCGCGAGGGCTTCAGCGAGTCGATCCGCCGCCACCGGCTGCGGCGCGAGATCGCCGCCCTGCAGGTGACCAATTCGATGGTCAACCGCGTGGGCAGTACTTTCGTGCATGATATTCGCGACCGCACGGGCGCATCGACCGCCGATATCGCGCGTTGCTTCGCCATCGTGCGCGACAGCTTCCTGCTGCGCGATCTGTGGTCGGAGATCGAGTCCCTGGACGCCCAGCTTGTCGCGCCGGCCCAGACCGCGATGCTGATCGCCACCCAGCGGCTGATCGAGCGCGGCACCCTGTGGGCGCTGCGCGGCCTGCCGCGGCCGGTCGACATGACGCGGGCCGTCGATGCGCTGCGCCCGGCCGTCGCCACCATGGCCGCCGAACTCGATGGCCTGCTGCCCCAGGGCGAGCGGGCCGCCATCGCCGAACGGGCCAGTACGTTCATCCAGGCCGGCGTGCCGGAGGCGCTGGCGCGCCGTGTGGCGGCGCTGGATACGCTGGCGGCCGCCGGCGACATCGCGGCATTGGCGGCGATATCGCGGGTTCCCGTGGTCGACGCGGCGCGCCTCTATTTCGACCTCGGGGCCCGGCTGGGCTTCGACTGGCTGCGGGCCGCGGCCGACCGCCTGCCGCGCGAAACGCACTGGCAGATGATGGCCGGTAACGCCGTGATCGACGATTTCGCGACGGTCCAGCGCAGTCTGGCGGCCTCGGCGCTGGGCGGCGCCCCGGACGGCGCCAGCGCCATCGATGTCGTGGCCCTGATCGAGGCCTGGATCGCGCCCCGTCAGGAATCGCTGGATCGCGTCGACCGGGTGGTGGTCGATCTCAAATCGCAGCCCACTGTCGATTTGGCGATGCTGACCGTCGCCGCCAATGAATTGCGTGGATTGGCAACGGCCTAGGGATCGTTCGGGAACGTACAACCACAGGATGGACTTCCCATCGGCTGCATGTCCGGTATGTGCTGGACCCTGCAGCTATGCGTCCGATTCCGGCAGAAACAGCACATTGGACTGCACAAACCCCTGGAGTGCCTTCAGAAAACAACTAAGAACTTGAATTAACTGTACTTTACGCACCGACCATAGTGTGACTAAAATACCACAGTTTTGCCCCATTTGGGCCTAGCGCGAGACACACGTCGCGCCTACTTAAGGGGGGTATCTCCCCCGAACGTGGTTCCCCCAAGCCACGTTCAGCCTCGCAAGAGGCTCTGGCCGCCGTTCCATCCTCCCCCCGGAACGGCGGCCTTTTCTTTTTGGCGATACGCTCTGGCGCCAGTCCAAGTCAGCAACCCGGATCAATCGGGTGCGGTTAGCATCATCGACGATGAACAAGCCGACGACTCGCCACAGCTATGCCGATCGCGTCGCGCGGGTTGCCACCTATATCGCGTGTCATCTCGACGACTCGTTGGAGCTCGAGCGGCTGGCGGCGGTCGCCTGCTTCTCCCCCTCGCACTTCCATCGCATCTACTCTGCACTAACGGGTGAAACCGTCGCCGACACAGTGCGGCGCTGCCGTCTTCAGCGCGCCGCGACTCAGTTGATCAGCACCCAGCAGTCGATTGCCGCCATCGCGCGCGCGGCCGGCTACGGCAGTACGGCGGCCTTTGTCCGTGCGTTTGCCGTCGCGCATGGCGTGCCGCCCGGTGTCTATCGCCAGCGTCGGCAACAGCGGGATCGCGGCACAACGGGCTTTGATACAGGGGAGCGGAACATGACCTACCCCGTGAGCATCGAGATGCTGCCGCCGCGGCGACTGTTGGCCTCGCGCCACGTCGGTTCCTACGATGGCCTCGACAGTGCCTTCGCACGCCTCAGTGCCTGGGCCGCGGCCCGGCGGCTGGCAACCGTCAGCAGCGTTGCGATCTATCTGAACGACTGCTTCGACGTGCCGGTCGACAGCCTGCTGACGGACGTGTGCCTGGAGGTTCCGGACGACACCAAGGGCGAGGGCGACGTCCGCGCGACCGGCCTCGTCGGCGGACGGCATGCGGTCCTGCACCACCAGGGGCCATACGCCGAGCTCGGTACGGCCTATCGCTGGCTGTACGCCGAATGGTTGCCCAAGAGCGGCGAAGAGATCGCCGATCGGCCGGCCTTCGATGTGTATCTCAATGATCCGCGTCTGCTGCCGCCAGCGCAGTGGCGCACCGACCTCTGTCTGCCGCTGGTGGAACGCTGAGCCTGCCGAGGATACGGCGATGACGGCAACCATCACCTTTTACGACGGCTACTGGTATTGCTACGCCAACGCGACAGCGATGCTGCTGGGTGCCCACGGCGAACACATATCGCCACGACAGATCGAGGTGTTGTCCGGCGTTGGTTTGGGCGCCTTCATCGCCGAGGACGGCCTGCCGTTCTTCAGTGGCCGCGCCGGGGCGCCGGACAGGGGCATCACGCAAGCACTGGCCACGCTTGGCTTCGCGTTCACCGAGCGCGTCTCCGAAGCACCTGATCCCGCGCCGTTCGATTGGCTGGCAGACGCCCTGCGCACCTCGCCGGTTGTTGTCGGCCCACTGGACATGCGTTTCCTGGCCTACAACCCGGGCCGGCCGACATGGCCGGGCGTCGATCACTACGTGCTCGTCAACAAGGTCGAGGGCGACAGCGTTCTGCTGTATGACCCGGCAGGCTTCGCCGAAGTGTTCCTCAGCAAGGCGGCGTTGGCTGACGCTTGGCGGGCCGATGCGATCGCCTACAAGCGGGGCCACTTCCGCGCCTGGTCCCACCCGCGGCGGATCGCCACGCCGTCGTCGGCGGCGATCACAAGCGCGGCCAGCCACCACTTCAAGGCGCTCTATGCCGAAGCGTCGGCCGACGCCGCGGCGGGCCATCATCTCATCGACGAGCACGCCATCGCCTGGCTCGCCGACCGCACGCAGCCGGATGAACTCACCCCGGCTCAGACCGGGCATCTTCTGAACTTCGCCGTGCCGCTGGGCGTCAAGCGTGCGCTCGACTTCGCAAGTTTCTTTGAGACGGCGAACCCCTCCCTGGCGCAGGTCAAACGACAGCAGGCTGGCCTGTTCGGCCGATGTCAGACCCATCTGACGCAACGCGACCATCCGGCTGCTGCGACCGTGCTCCGGCAACTTGCCGACCTCGAACGGCAGATCCGAAATCTTGTCATCGGCTGAGCCGGCTTCACGGGCATCGAACGGCTCATGCTATGACTGCCGGTATCGTCGTCCACTATTGCCGGCCCGATGTCCGTTTTGTCCGTCCGATCGCTGAGCTGCCGCCGCGGCGGACGGCCCGTCTTTCACGACCTCGGTTTCGACGTGGCGGCCGGCGGCGCCGTGCTGCTCACCGGCCGCAACGGCACGGGCAAGTCCACCTTGCTGCGGGTCGTGGCCCTGCTGACGCCAGCGCGGCGCGGGGAGATCACCTGGCAGGGCGAGGATGTGCGTGCCGGCGCCGATGCCTGGCGGGCGCGTCTGGCATGGCTGGGACACGCCGACGCCATCAAGGGCGACCTGACGGTGCACGAAAACCTCGAGGCGGCGCAGCGCCTGCGCACCGGCAGCGTGCCGGCGCATGCATTGTGGGACCGGGTCCTGACGCGCTTCGATCTGACGTCGTTGCTGGAGCGGCCAGGGCGCTACCTGTCGGCGGGCCAGCGCCGACGCGTTGCGCTGGCCCGCGTTGCGCTCAGCGAAGCAACCGTCTGGCTGCTCGACGAGCCGGCAGCGGGGCTCGACGAGGCGTCGCGACAGTCCCTGCAGGCGGCGATCACCGACCACCTCGCGACAGGAGGCATCGCGGCCATCGCGACGCATGGTGAGATCGTTCTGCCCGAGGCGCAGACGCTGGACGTCGGCCGGTTTGCGCCAGATGACGCGGCCGAAGCCGACTCCTGGGTGTGAGTGGCATGAGTCGCTTCGCTGCCCTGGTGATGCGCGATCTGCGGCTGGTGTGGCGGCGGCCGGGCGATGCGACCGTGGTGCTGGCCTTCTTCGCGCTGGCGGCCAGTCTCTTTCCGCTCGGCGTGGGACCATCGCTCGAAACCCTGGCCCGGATCGCCCCGGGCGTGTTGTGGGTCGCCGCCCTGTTTGCAGCCCTGTTGTCACTGGATCGCCTCTTCGCCGACGATCTTGCCGACGGCACGCTGGAGCAGCTGGTCCTGGCGCCGTTGCCACTGGAACTGACGGCGCTCGCCAAATGCTTGGCACACTGGATCGTGACTGGTTTGCCGCTGGCGGTTCTGTCACCAGCGCTGGGACTGCTGTTCGGCCTGGATGCACCATCCATCGCGACTCTCACGGGATCATTGCTGCTGGGCGCACCAAGCCTGTCGCTGCTGGGCGGGCTGGGAGCGGCCTTGACCCTGGGCGCCCGTCGGGGTGGCGCGCTGGTGGCCTTGCTGGTGCTGCCGCTGACGGTGCCGGTACTGATCTTCGGCGTCGGGGCCGTGGAGGCGCTGAAAAGCGGTGATGGCGTGCTGGCGCATTTCGCCCTGCTGGGCGCTTTCCTGGCCGGTGCGCTGGCCATCACGCCCTGGGCCATGGCGGCAGCCCTGCGGCAGGCGGTGGAGTAGACAGGCCATGCAGAACCGGGAATAGAGACGGCCAGGAATGTCCATGTCGTCGATCCACATTCTCGCCAACCCGGCGCGGTTTCAGCGCTTCAGCGCCCGCATCTTGCCGTGGCTGGGCGCCCTTACCGCGCTGCTGTGGGCCGTCGGGCTCTATATGGCGCTGTTCGTGGCGCCGCCTGACTACCAGCAGGGCGAGACGGTGCGCATCATGTTCATCCATGTGCCGGCGGCCTGGTGGTCGATGGCGGGCTACGCGCTGCTGGCCGGGCTGGGGGCCGCGCTGCTGGTCTGGCGTCATCCGCTGGCGGCATTGATGGCCCGCGCCGTGGCGCCGGTCGGCGCCGCCTATGCGCTGGTGTGCCTGGTCAGCGGCTCGTTCTGGGGACGCCCGATGTGGGGCACCTGGTGGGTGTGGGACGCCCGGCTGACGTCGATGCTGCTGCTGTTCTTCCTCTATCTCGGCCACATCGCGCTGAGCCGCGCGTTCGATGATCCCGAACGCGGTGACCGTGCTGCCGCGGTGCTGGCGCTGGTGGGGGTGGTGAACCTGCCGGTCATCAAATTCTCGGTCGACTGGTGGAACACCCTGCATCAGCCAGCCTCGGTATTGAAGTTGGACGGGCCGGCCATCCATCCCTCGATCCTGACGCCGCTGCTGGTGATGGCCGGCGCCTATCTGGCGCTCCTGGTCTTCCTGGTGCTGTTGCGCACCGAGACGGAAATCGGCCGACGGCGCCTGGAAACGGCTGCGTTGGGTGGCCGCTGAGGGGCGATTCGCCGCCGCGACAGGCGGTCGACAGCGGCCTATATAGGCGGCCGGAGGGAAGCATGGGCGGGTTCCTGTCGATGGGTGGCCACGGCGCCTATATCTGGCCGGCCTATGGCATTGCGGTGCTGGCGCTGGGCGGCCTGCTGCTGTGGTCGCTGTGGTCGCGGGCGCGGGTGCAGCGCGAGCTGCAGGCGCGTGGCCTTGACCGTCGCGCGCGGCGATCCTGACCGGGCACCGGACATGACACCCAAACGCAAACGGCTGTGGCTGCTGCTGGGATCGCTGGGTGCGCTTGCCGTCGCTGTGGGCCTCGTGCTGGTCGCGCTCAACGACAACTTGGTGTTCTTCCAGTCGCCAACCGAGATCGCCCAGAAACCGCCCAACGCCAACACGACCCTGCGGGTCGGTGGCCTGGTGGCGCCCGGCAGCGTGACCAAGAGCGATGACGGCCTGGTCACGACCTTCGAGGTGACCGACACCAATCACACGCTGAAAGTGAGCTACCGTGGTGTGTTGCCGGATCTGTTCCGCGAAGGCCAGGGGATTGTCGCGCTGGGATCGATGCGGCCCGACGGTATCTTTGCGGCGCGCGAAGTGCTGGCCAAGCACGACGAGAAGTACATGCCGCCGGAAGTTGCCGACGCCCTGAAGAAGGCCGGCCGCTGGAAGGAAGGCGAGCCGATCCCGACAACCGGCAGCAAGCCATGATGGACGTGACGGCATGACCCCCGAACTCGGCCACTACGCCCTGGTGCTGGCGATGTGCGTGGCGGTGGCGCAGGGCACGCTGCCGTTGCTGGGTGCCCGTCGCGGCGATCCCGGCATGATGGAAGTCGGCCGCACGGCGGCGCTGGCGCAGCTGGCGCTGGTGGCGCTCGCCTTCATCGCCCTGATGCAGGCCTATGTGGTGTCGGACTTCACCGTCGCCAACGTCGTGCGCAACAGCCACACGGCCAAGCCGCTGCTCTACAAGATCTCCGGTACGTGGGGAAACCACGAAGGGTCGATGCTGCTGTGGGCGCTGATCCTGGCGCTGTTCGGCGCCGGCGTCGCCGCCTTTGGCGGCAATCTGCCGGCCAGCCTGCGGGCGCGCGTGCTGGGAATCCAGGGACTGATCGGCCTCGGGTTCCTGGCCTTCATCCTGTTCACCTCCAATCCGTTCGAGCGTGTCGATCCGCCGCCGTTCAACGGCGACGACCTCAACCCGCTGCTGCAGGATCCCGGCCTCGCCTTCCACCCGCCGCTGCTCTATCTCGGCTATGTCGGGTTTTCGGTCACGTTCAGCTTCGCGATCGCCGCCTTGCTCGAAGGCCGCGTCGATGCCGCCTGGGCCCGCTGGGTGCGGCCGTGGACGCTGGCGTCTTGGTGCTTCCTGACCTTGGGTATCGCGCTGGGCTCGTGGTGGGCCTACTACGAACTGGGCTGGGGCGGCTTCTGGTTCTGGGACCCCGTCGAGAACGCGTCGTTCATGCCATGGCTGCTGGGCACCGCCCTGCTGCATTCGGCGATCGTCACCGAGAAGCGCGATGCGCTGAAGAGCTGGACCGTCCTGCTGGCCATTCTGGCGTTTTCCCTGTCGCTGCTGGGCACGTTCCTGGTGCGCTCCGGCGTGCTGACCTCGGTGCATGCCTTCGCGCAGGACCCGGCGCGCGGCCTCTACATCCTGGGCTTCCTGATCATCGTTACCGGCGGCGGGCTGGCCCTCTACGCGTGGCGGGCACCGAAACTGGCACCGGGCGGTCTCTTCGTGCCGATCAGCCGTGAAGGCGGCCTGGTGTTCAACAACCTGCTGCTGGCCACGCTGACGCTGACCGTGTTCCTGGGCACGCTCTATCCGCTGGCGCTCGATGCGCTCGATGCCGGCAAGGTGTCGGTTGGTCCGCCGTTCTATGCCGCCACCTTTATCCCGCTGTCGCTGCCGCTGCTGGCGGCCGTGCCGATCGGGCCGTTCCTGGCCTGGAAGCGTGGCGACCTCGGCGGCGCCTGGCGACAACTGCGTGCCATCGCGGCGGTGGCCGTGCTCGCCGGCATAGTGACGCTGTTCATCGCCCACCACTCGGTGGTGCTGGCGGCCTGTGGCGTCGCCGTCGCCGTGTGGCTGGTGCTGGGTGCCGTGCGCGAACTGGCGCGGCGCATCCAGCTCTTCGGCGTTCCGCTAGCCGACTCGCTGCGCCGGCTCGCTGGTCTGCCGCGGGCGGCAATCGGCATGACGATTGCGCATGCCGCGCTCGGGCTGATGGTCCTGGGTATCACGGGCGTATCGGTATGGCAGAGCGAGACCATCGTCGTGCTGAAGCCGGGCGCCTCGGTCGCGCATGCCGGATACGACGTGACACTGGAGAGCGTGCAGCCTCTGCGCGGACCGAACTATGCCGCCGAGCGCGGCCGGCTGGTCTATCGTCGCGGCGGTGCGGTCGTGGCGACCTTGGAGCCGGAACGCCGGCTCTATGCCGTGCAGCGGCGGGCCACCACCGAGGCGGCGATTCGCACGACAGTGTTTGCCGATCTCTACGCCACCATCGGGGAGCAGGACGGCAAGGGCGGCTGGACGGTGCGGCTCTACCATAATCCGCTGGCGCCATGGATCTGGCTCGGCGCGGCGCTGGCCGCATTCGGTGGTTTCGTATCGCTGAGCGATCGGCGCCTGCGGGTCGGTGCGCCGCGCGCCGCGCGCAAGCCCGCGGCACAGCCGGCGGAGTGAGTGGTGACCAATCGTTGGCTTTATGCGTTGCCGCTGCTGATGCTCGTCATCATGGGCGGTTTTTTCGCCTACGCGCTGACGCAGAGCCGCAATCCCACCGATATCGGCGCGCCGTTGCTGGGCCACAAGGCGCCATCGATCGATTTGCCGCCGCTGCATGACGGAGGCAGTCGCCTCACCAGTGCCGACTGGTTGGGCAAGGTCACGGTGGTGAACTTCTTTGCCTCGTGGTGCGCGCCCTGCCTGGTGGAGCATCCGCTGTTCCTGCGCCTGAAGAGCGAAGGCGTGCGCCTGCATGGCATCAACTATCGCAACAAGCCCGAGGAGGCCAAAGCCTGGCTGGGGCGCCTCGGCGATCCCTACGAGCGCATCGGCGCCGACCAGGAAGGCAGGGCCGGCGTCGAGTTCGGTATCAGTGGCGTGCCGGAGACGTTCGTGATCGACAAAGGTGGCATCGTGCGCCTGCATCTGCGCCGGCCGCTGACGGCGGATGACATCAACAAGACCATCCTGCCGCTGGTCAAGGAGCTGTCGAAGTGAGCCGGGAGCGCGCCACTCCAGTGGCGCACCTCAGGCGAAAGCTTTCGCTTTCGCCTGAGCGCATAGCGCCGGATTTCAAGCGGCGCCGAACCATGAGCCGGCCCTTCAGTCAAAGGCGAAAGCATTCGCTTTCGCCGAAGGTGCGCCACTGGAGTGGCGTGCTCCCGGCACTCCTCGTGCTGGGCATCAGTATGTCGGCACTGGCGGTCGACCCGGCGGAAATGCTGCCCGACAGGGCACTGGAAGCGCGGGCGCGCACGATCTCGGCCGAGGTGCGCTGTGTCGTCTGCCAGAACCAGTCGATCGACGACTCCAATGCCGAGATCGCGCGCGACATGCGGCGCGCCATCCGCGAGCGGCTGACGCAAGGCGACAGCGACGCGCAGGTGATCGCCTTCCTGCGTGCGCGTTACGGTGACTTCGTGCTGCTCAAGCCGCCGTTCGACTGGCGCACGGGATTGATGTGGCTGGGCGCACCGCTGGCGCTGTTGCTGGCGGCCTTCGCGCTGTGGCGCGGCGTGCGACGGACGCAGGCGCGCCAGGCCGGACTGTCCAACGCCGCCGACCTCTCACCTGGTGAGCGCGCGCGACTGGATACCTTGCTCGACGAGGATCGCGAGGCGCGGCCATGATGCTGCCGCTGGCTCTCGCGCTGATCACGGCGCTGGCGATCGCCGCGCTGCTGATGCCGCTGTTGCGGCGACGCTTCGAGCCGACGCGGCGCCTGGATCATGATCTGGCGATCTACAAGGACCAGCTGGCCGAGGTCGAGCGCGAGCGTGCGGCCAATCACCTGAGCGAGAGCGAGGCAAAGGCCGCCCGCGTCGAGATCGAGCGGCGGATCCTCGCGGCGGCCGCGGCCGACGACGCGGCGAGCGTGCCTGTGCCGCAACGCCGGCGCTTCCTGCCGACGGCCATCGCCATCCTGGTGCCGCTGGCGGCGTTGGGAATCTATTTCCAGGTCGGCCATCCGGAATTGCCGTCACAGCCCTTTGCCGAACGGCCCAAACCGCCAGAGCCGAAGGTGGCGGACGCCGCGCCGATGGAAATGGTCCGCCGCCTGCGCGAGCGCATCGAGAAGGATCCGAAGGATATCGAGGCTCACCTCGGATTGGGCCGGGCGCAGCTTGCGATCGGGCGTGTGAAAGAGGCCGTCAGCGCCTTTCGTGCCGCGCAGCAGATTGCACCGGATCGCGCCGACGTGCTGTCGTCGCTGGGCGAGGCGTTGACCTTCGAGTCCGATGGCGTGGTGACCCAGCCGGCCCGCGAGACGTTCGCCGCGGCGCTGGCGCGCGATCCCAAGAATCCCGGCGCTCGTTTTTATCTCGGACTGGCCGACGCCCAGGCCGGCGATGCGGCATCGGCGTTGAAACGGTGGCTCGACCTCGAGGCCGAGTCGCCGGATGGCGCGCCCTGGCTGGAGACCCTGGCGCGTGAGATCGCCCGGGTGGCGACGCAAGCCGGCATCGATCCCAAGACCATTCGCCCCGATCGCAAGGATCGCAAGCCGTCCGGCATGACGCAGCCGTCGTCCGACGATGTCAAACGGCTGGAGCAACTGCCGCCCGAGCAGCGGGACCAGCAGATCCGCGCCATGGTCGATCGGCTCGCCGAGCGGTTGAAGGAAACGCCTGGTGATGTCGAAGGCTGGCGGCGCCTGGCGCGCGCGCGCAGCGTGCTGGGCGAGCACGACAAGGCGGCCGAAGCCTACGCCACGGCCGACAAGCTCAAGCCGGATGATCCCGAGATCCTCGCGGCATGGGCCGAGGTGCGGTTGCGCCGCGACGATGCCGGCATCAAGGCATTGTCGCCCGAGACGGTCGCCGTCCTCAGGCGCCTGGAGAAGGTCCGGCCCGACAACGGCCTGGCGTTGTTCTTCCTGGCCCAGGCCGACGAGGCCGCTGGCGACAAGCCCAGCGCCATCCGCCGCCTGCGCCGGTTGCGTGATCTGATGCCGACGGATGCAGCCGCCCGTGTCGCGATCGAGAAACGCCTGCAGGTTCTTGAGAGCAAGTGATGGATCTCTCCGCAAACGGGAGAAGATTTTATCGATCGTCACGACTCTCTTGATGGGAGAAATCGAATGCTATTCGCCCACCGCTCTTGGTAGCATCCCGCCTTCGAACGGAGACCGACATGCCCGACAGCCTGACGCCGCCGCCGGCGGGACCAGCCCTGCTGAACGCCGACGAAGCGCGTGCCTTGGTGGCGAGTTACGCCAAGCCCGGCACGTTGGCCGTCGCCAAGGATATCGGCCGGATCGATCGGCACCTGCGCCACTTCATCGAGATATCGCCGTTCTGCTGCGTGGCCACGGCCGATGCTGAAGGCAACCAGGATGTCACGCCGCGCGGCGATCCGCCGGGCTCCTTCAAGGTCTTCGGCGAGCACACGGTGGCGCTTCCGGACCGGCCCGGGAACAACCGCCTCGACACGCTGAAAAACCTGCTGGTGAATCCGAAGATCGGCCTGATCTTCCTGCTGCCTGGCATGGACGAGACCGCACGCATCAACGGCGTCGCGCGACTCAGCACCGATCCCCAGCTGCTGGAGTCGATGGCGGTCGAAGGCAAGAGTCCGAAGTGTGCGATCGTCGTGGAAGTCCGCGAAGCCTACCTGCACTGCGCCAAGGCGTTCCGGCGCTCCAGGCTGTGGGATCCGGCGAGCCGGATCGACCGCAGCACGCTGCCGTCGCTGGCCAGCATGATCCGCGACCAGATCGGCATGTCGGAACAGGACACCAAGCAGGCCGAGGAGCGGATCGAGAAAGCCTACCGCGAATCACTGTGGGCGCCGTTGAGCTGACCCGGGAGAACGCGCGCTTCCTGCGCGCTACGCGCCGAGCTTCATGCGGATCGTAAAGCGGTCCGCGCGCGCCAGCATTTCGACGTATTGCACCGTGCGGCGACGCTGGTCGCGCATCAGGCGTATGACCTTGAGCATGGGGGCGCCGACGTCAAGCCGCATCAGGCGCGCGACCGCCGGGTCGGCCATCGTGACCGACACGATCTGTTCGCCCGATGTCGGCCGCACGCCGGAACGCGCCAGCAGGTGATTGATCGATTCGCGCTCCATGTCGGCCGAGTCGTAGGCGCGGCCGAGTTTTTCCGGCGTCCATGTCGTGATGTACATCAAGGACTCGCCATCGGCTTCGCGCAGCCGTACCGCGCGCTGCATGCGCTCGCTGGAGTGCCGGCCGAAGGCGGCGTTGATCTCGGGTGGCGTCTCGATGTACTCGAACTCGATGATCCGCGCCGTCGTGCGTTCGGACAGCGTGTCGATCTGGCTGATCGTGCTTGCGATGAGGCCCAGCGGCTTGCCGTTGGCGGTGGGCCGGGCCCGCACGAAGGTGCCGCTGCCCTGTCGCCGCTCGATCAGGCCGGCGTTTGCCAGTTCACCCAGCGCACGCCGCACGGTCACCCGCGACACGTTGTAGTCGCGCGCCAGGTCATCTTCCGTCGGCAGAGCGGCGCCGGACTTGTAACGACCAGAGTCGATTCCGTCACGCAGCACGAGACAGATGATGTGATAGAGCGGTACCCCGGAACGCCGACTGCTAGTGCGCACGCAACCCCCTGTCGGCAGTCCGCTCACAAACGCCTATGCAACCGCCGGTCGAGAGGTAGCATAGCCTTGTTCAGCGTGGCCGCGAAGATCGAAATCGCCAGCACAACCGTCATAATAGACCTGCACTGCGTTGCTTCGCCGGCTGATGACACAGACAACATCAATCGGTCGTGCAACGCGCACCGTCGATTCGACGGCAGGCTAACGATATCACGGGACATATGGTTTCACAGGGTGAAATCCATCCATTCCTCATGATGCAAAACATGGCAGCGCCGACCCGGTTCGCCGACCCGGTCATTATGACGCACATCGGATGCGAGGTCGTCCGTCGGTCGGTACGTGGTCCCGGCGGATCGTGTGCCGGTTGTTGATTGCCACTTTCACGGGTGCGCTGACCGCCGGCGTCACGAAGACGGCCGCCATCTTCGTGCAACGATGCAGTGCAGCATCGTGCCGGACGGTCGACGAGAACCCTCAGGCTGGTCGCAACCGTGCCACCAGCTCCTCCTTTACAGGCACGTTAAGCAAGGCGGCGAGGATGCTGAGGCCGATCGCGATCAGCCACACCAGGTCGTACGACCCGAGGCGATCGTAGACATAGCCACCCAGCCAGCCGCCGAGAAAAGCGCCGATCTGGTGGCACAGGAACACGATCCCAGCCAGCATCGACATGTTGCGCACGCCGGAAAATGCCGGCAACGATCGCGTTGGTCACCGGCACGGTGCTGAGCCACAGGAAGCCCATGGCAATGCCGAAGAGCCAAGCCGACACGGTGGTGACCGGCAGGAAGACGAACAGGGCGATGGCGATGGCGCGACAGATGTAGATCGCCGACAGCAGCCAGCCCTTACGCATGCGCGTGCCCAGATAGCCGGCGAGGAACGAGCCCACGACGTTGAAGAGACCGACCAGGGCCAGCACGGCGGCGCCGCTGCCGCCGGACAGTCCCTTGTCGACCAGGAACGCCGGCAGATGGGTGCCGATAAACACCACCTGGAAGCCGCAGACGAAGAAGCCCAGCGACAGCAGCCAGAAACCGCCATGCCGCGCAGCCGTGCGCAGCGCGTCGCCGGCCGACATCTCCGCTGCGACCTGGGCTGCGCTGTTGCGCTCGGACACGCCCAGCGTCAGCGGCAGCATGAGGGCGGCCACCACCGCCATCAACATCAGCGCCATCGACCAGCCGAAAGCTTCCATTACCGACTGGCCCAGCGGCAGCATGATGAACTGGCCGAGCGATCCGACGGCGCCGGAAATGCCCAACGCCATGCTGCGCTTTTCAGGGGCGACGGCACGTCCCACGGCGCCGAACACGACCGAGAACGACGTGCCGGCAAGGCCGATGCCCAGCAGTAGGCCGGTGAACAGCACGAAGCCGCTGGATGATGCGATGTTCGCCATGCCGATCAGGCCGGCAACGTAGAACACGCTGCCCAATGCGACGGCGCGGCCGGTGCCGTAGTGGTCTGCGATGCGGCCGGCGAACGGCTGGGCGACGCCCCACACCAGGTTCTGCAGCGCGATGGCGATCGCAAACACTTCGCGACCCCAGCCATTGTCCTGTGACATGGGGGCCAGATAGATGCCGAAGCCGTGCCGGATGCCGAGCGAGATCGCCAGGATCGCGCTGCAACTGATCAACAATGGCCATAGGCTAGGTCGACGATCGGCGTCGAGCATGGCGCTTCCTCTTCCGCAGCCAGCGGATTGCTCTTTGGGCATCATCCTGCTGGTTGGTTGCATTTGTTGTCGAGCGATGAATTGTCTGGCCTCGGTCGCGAAAACGCGACTTGTCACGGTGGCATGACCTACGGAACGATCACGTCACACGCGGAAGGACACGCGGCGATGGCCGGCAGGACGTTGTTCGACAAGATCTGGGACCGTCACGTCATCACCGATCTGGGTGATGGCTTCGCGCTGCTGCATATCGACCGCAACCTGGTGCACGATCTCTCCGGCGCGCGTGCCCTGGGCGAAGTCGAGGAGAAGGGCTATCGGCTCGCGCATCCGGAACTGACGTTCGCGACGCCCGACCATGCGGTCTCGACGCTGCCGGGGCGCACCAGCGAAACCTTTGCGCCCGGGCACAAGCTGCTGGTGCCGTTGCGACGGCGCGCCAGGGATCTCGGCGTGCGCCTGTTCGATCTCGGCCAGGACGGACACGGCATCGTGCATATCATCGGGCCGGAGTTGGGTCTCAGCCTGCCCGGCCTTACCATCGTGTGCGGCGACAGCCACACCTGCACGCACGGTGGCCTCGGTGCGCTGGCGTTCGGCATCGGCTCGTCCGAACTCGTCCATGTGCTGGCGACGCAGACGCTGGTGCAGCGCCGGCCCAAGCGCATGCGTATCGATTTCGACGGCAGCCTGATGCCCGGTGTGACGCCCAAGGACATGATCCTGCATCTCATCGGCACGATCGGCACGGCCGGCGGCACGGGATTCGCGGTGGAGTATGCCGGCGCGGCGATCCGTGCGCTGCCGCTCGAGGGCCGCTTCACCATCTGCAATCTCTCGATCGAGATGGGCGCCAAGATGGGCATGATCGCGCCGGACGATCATACTTATCAGTATATCGAGGGTCGCGATTTCGCGCCCAAGGGCGCTGCGTTCGACGCCGCCGTTGCGCACTGGCGCACGTTGCCCAGCGACGATGATGCCGGTTTTGATGCCGAGCATCGCATCGACATGGCCACAGTATCGCCGCAGATCACCTGGGGCACCAGTCCGGAGCATGTGATCGCCGTCGACAGTGTCGTGCCAGATCCCGCCGCGGCGCCCGACGAGAACCGGCGGGCGGCGTGGAAGGCGGCACTCGACTATCAGGGCCTCGAGCCGGGCAGGCCGATCGAAGGCACGCGGGTCAACTGGGTGTTCATCGGTTCCTGCACCAACAGCCGCATCTCCGACCTGCGCGCCGCAGCGCAGATCGTGCGCGGCCGCAAGAAGGCGGCACACGTCACCGCCTGGGTGGTCCCGGGCTCGGAGCGCGTCAAGAAGCAGGCCGAGGCGGAAGGCCTCGATCGCGTTTTCGCCGCCGCCGGGTTCGACTGGCGCGAGCCGGGCTGCTCCATGTGTCTGGCCTCCAACGGCGAGACGGTGCCGCCGTTGCAGCGCTCGGTGTCGACATCGAACCGGAACTTCGTCGGCCGCCAGGGCCCGCGCTCGCGCACGCATCTCGCGTCACCTGCGATGGCGGCGGCGGCGGCGATCCAGGGCAGCATCACCGACGTGCGCAAGATGTGAGGCGACGAGGCCGCTATGGACAAGTTCACCCGCCTCGAGGGCGTCGCGGCACCGCTGATGCGGCAGAACGTCGATACCGACGTCGTGATCCGCATCGAGCGCCTGGTCAGCCTGCCGAAAGAAGAGCTGGGTCCGTACTGCTTCGAATCGATCCGCTACCAGCCGGATGGTTCTGAGAATCCCGCGTTCATCTTCAATCAGGCACCGTATCGCGGCGCACCAATTCTGTTAGCGGCCGACAATTTCGGCTGCGGCTCCAGTCGCGAAGGCGCGGTCTGGGCGTTGATGGGCATGGGCGTGAAGGCAGTGATCGCGCCCAGCTACGGTGACATCTTCTTCAACAACTGCTTCCAGAATGGCGTGCTGCCGGTCGCGCTGCCGTCGGCCGAGGTCGAGCGGCTCGCCGAGGAAACGCGTGCCGCACCAGGTAATGCACGTGTCACCATTGACCTTGAGCGCCAGGTCGTGGTCTCGCCACGCGGCCGCGAGATCCCGTTCGATATCGACCCCAAGCGCCGCAAGGCGATGCTCGACGGCGTCGACGACATCGGCATGACGCTTGCGCTCACGGACAAGATCGCGGCCTGGCAAACGCGGGACAAGGCCGAGCGGCCATGGGTGTGGAGCCCGAGCTGACTCAGCGACCTAGCCTAGACGTAACGGCCAGTCGTGAGGTCGAGCGTGAAGTCTGCGTCTTCGTGGGAAGTCGAACGCACGCCGCGCAGCACGTTTCCATCCAGCCTCACAGCGATGACACCGTCCGCCGGCGACAGGTCGGTTTTCCAGAGAGGCCCGTCGGCACCCCATGCCATGACATGCCCGAAGTCGCACAGGACGAGTGCACGCAGTGTCGGCGCAACGACGACATGCGTTACTGGAAAGACGGGGAGCTCGGTCCACAGGGCCGGGTCGGTCGTTCCGATCTCGATCGCCCGTCCCGCGGCTACGACGCAAAGGCGATCGATATGCGGCGAGGCAAAGAGCCCAGAACAGGCCGGCGATGACACATAACCATCCGCGATCATGGCAAGCCACGACACACCGTGTCGGGGCGCGACTTCGATCAACATGCCGTCGCGTCCACCGTCGGTTCCGCCGCCCGGGTAGTAGTGCACCCGCCG
The DNA here is from genome assembly GCF_007859315.1 of Reyranella sp. CPCC 100927. Lineage (GTDB taxonomy): Bacteria > Pseudomonadota > Alphaproteobacteria > Reyranellales > Reyranellaceae > Vineibacter. Next base: position 115,714 of record NZ_VOHA01000016.1, on the reverse strand, counting down.
CTCGGTGTTGCCCGACGGCAGCTCGGCGAATCGCACGTCGTAGTGATGCGGCAATGAGAGGTCGATGGGCGCAACCATGTCGATCTGCGGAGGCAGCCTTACCCTTACCCGGCGCGCAGTACGGCCTCCACGGCGCGGCCGATCGCCAGCGTGTGCCGGTCGCTCATCGCTTCGCCCATCACCATGAAGCCCACCGGCAACTCGCCGTCTCGATGGCAGGGGATCGACACTGCGCAGCGGTCGAGGAAATTGCCGACGCTGCAGTTACGCAGCAGCAGCATGTTGTTGCGGGTGAAGCCGTCGGAATCGGCCACGTCGGCGATCTTCGGCGCCACGATGGGACATGTCGGCATCACGACGGCATCGAAGTTCGTCGTGATCGCCGACACGCGCTTCTGCAGATCGGCGCGCTGGCCGAGCAGTTCGATGTAGTCGGCAGCGCTCATCTGCGCGCCGCGCTTGATGCGCGGGGCGATGATCGGGTCGTAAAGGTTTTCCCGGCGTGCGATCAGGTCCTTGTGCCAGGCATAGGCCTCGGATGCCGCGAAGCCGCCCTTGGCGTTGATCGCCGGCAGCTCATCGAGCATCGGCAGGTCGATCTCGACAATGCGGACACCCGCTGTCGCCAGTACCGTCAGGGCGCGACTGAAGGCGGCCGACACTGTGGCGTCGAGATCGGTCATCACATAGTTCTTGGGCACCGCGACGCTCAGCGCATTCAGTCGCGCCGGTGCCGGCACGTCGATCGGCTGGGCGGCGAAGACGGCATCGACGATGGCGCAGCATTCGACCGAGTTCGCCAGCGGCCCGATCGAGTCCAGCGAGGTCGCCAGCGGAATCACGCCGTCGATCGGCACGCGCCGCGCCGTCGGCTTGAAGCCGGTCAACCCGCACACGGCCGATGGAATGCGCACCGAACCGCCGGTATCGGTGCCCAGCGCCGCCACCGCCATGCCGTCGGCCACGGAGACCGCCGCACCCGACGACGAGCCGCCGGGAACACGCGACCGGTCGGCCGGATTGCCCGGTGTGCCGTAGTGCGGGTTGGCGCCGACACCGGAGAAGGCGAACTCGCTCATGTTGGTGCTGCCGACGATCACGGCGCCTGACGCGCGCAGGCGCGCCACGACGGGCGCGTCCGCCTTGGCGGGCGGTGCATCGTCGAGCGCCTTGGAGCCCGACAACGTGGTCTCGCCGGCGACGTCGCAGAGATTCTTGATCGATACGGGCAGCCCGGCCAGCGGCGATGCCACGAGCCCGGCCCGGCGCAGTGCGTCACTGGCATCGGCGGCGGCCAGCGCCTGCTGGCGGTAGACTTTGATGAAGGCGCGCGATCCCTCGCCGGACGGATCCGCGATGCGCGCCAGCGCCTGTTCGACAAGCGCGCGGCTGGTGGTGCGGCCGGCCGCAAGGTCGGCGGCAAGCGAAGTGATGGTGGGTCGGGTCACGAACGGCACTCACATGGTGGCAGGCGGTGCCGGACCCTAGCGGCAGATCGCCCGTTCGCAAAGTGCCGTCAACCTGGGGGTTGAGGCCGGCCGAAACTCAGAACAGGTGCCCGCTCTTCTCGGCCTTGGTGCGCAGATACTTCTCGTTGTGGCCGTTGGCCGGAAAGACGTGGCGCACACGCTCGACCACATCGATGCCGTAGGACGACAGCTGGCCGATCTTCTCGGGGTTGTTGGTCATCAGCCGGATCTTGGCGATACCCATCTGCTGCAGGATCGTGGCGGCCGGCCAGTACAGCCGTTCATCGGGATCGAAGCCCAGCTGTTCGTTGGCATCGACGGTGTCGAAGCCGCCGTCCTGCAGCTGATAGGCACGCAGCTTGTTGACCAGCCCGATGCCGCGGCCTTCCTGCGCCAGGTACAGCAGCACGCCCGAACCGTGGCGGGCGATCTCGGCGATGGCGCCACGCAGCTGCTCGCCGCAGTCACAGCGCAGGCTGGCCAGCAGATCGCCGGTGAAGCACTCCGAATGCAGCCGCACCAGAACCGGTGCTGTCGGATTGATCTCGCCGATGACGATGGCGAGATGCTCCTTGCCGCCGTCGGCCGGTCGCCACGCCACGATGCGCGCGTTCTCGGCGTTCTCCAGCGGCACGCGGGCGTCGGCCACCGGCCGCAGCTCGGATGCAGCCTGCTTCTCGTAGCCGCGCACATCGTCGGCATCGACATAGGCAACATCCCGTGTCGCCGCCCACTCGCGCCAGGGCCGCGTGCGGTCGCGGGCCAGCGGACCCAGCACGACCGCCGGCATCAGCCGCGCCAGTTTGCTGAGCTCGATGGCGGCCTCCGCGATCGCCGGCGCATGGCTGGCGATCGGCCGCGACAGATGGCGGGTCGCAATATGGGCGCGCTGGTCGGGTGTCGTGGGATGCAGGATCACGTCCACCGGCACGCCGGAGGGCAGGTCGAGTGTCACCGGCTTGTTGGCGTCGCCCATGCCGCCGGCGATGTGCGGCGGGATCTCGATGCCGACGGCTTCGGCGCGCCGACGCGTCGTCACCAGCACCGGCGCGTCGCTGGCGAGGCCCCGCAGCCGGGATAACGTCGTATCGCCACAGGACTCGGCGGCGGCCGCCAGACCGGCGGATCCATCAGTGTCGCGAACCAACACAACGCCGCCGCGGCGCAACTCCGCCACCGCGCGTTCGACGATCGCCAGGCGTGACGGCGATACGGCATCGGCCGGCTTGACGTCACTGCGGCGGGAAGAGGGAGTCGGCATGATGGCGCCCTTTTACCTGTCGGGCCCGTGCCACTCCAGCGTGACAAGCCGTTTCCAGGAATGAGAAAGTGTTACCCTCGGATTATCCTATTGCCGGCGATCGGTTCCATGACCTTGATCTATCGCGATTTTGACCAGGCGGGCCTGGATGCGGCCTACAACAACCGCCTGGCGGTACCGGACTTCGAGGCCGCTTATGTCGGTCGCTGGATGGCGCTCAGCGCCGACGCCCGGGCTCGGGTCCCGTGTCGGCTCAACCTCACCTACGGGCCATCGCCACGTCAACGCCTGGATGTTTTCATGCCGCCGGGAACAGCCCCATCCGGGGGACGCCCGGCGCTGCTCTACATCCATGGCGGCTACTGGCAGGGCGGCGACAAGGATATCTATTCCTTTCTGGCATCAGGCGTCACCGACAAGGGTGCCCTCTTTATCGCGGCGACCTACGATCTTTGTCCGACCGTCACCATGTCGGCGCTGGTGGAGCAGACGCGCCAGGTCGTCGACTGGGTGCATGCCCGTGCGGGCGAGATCGGGCTCGATCCGGGGCGCCTCGTGGTGGCGGGCCATTCGGCGGGTGGTCACATCGCCGCCACCCTGGCGCACACCGATTGGGCGGCGCGTGGCCTGCCGGCCAACGCCTTGGCCGGTGCCCTGCCGCTCTCCGGTCTCTACGATCTCGAGCCGATCCGGCTCAACTACCTGAACGCGGCCTGCCGGATGGACGCCGCCGAGGCGGCGCGGCTCAGCCCGATCCGGCACATCGGCCGGACGGCGCCCCCGACGGTCCTGGCGGTGGGCGCCGCCGAACTGCCTGAACTGGTGCGTCAGACCCGCGACTACGGTGCGGCGCTGACCCGGGCCGGCGTGCCGCCCCGGGCCATTGTCGAGACATCAGGCGATAACCATTTCTCCATCGTCGACACCCTGCTCGACCCTGGCAGCGCCTTGTGGCCTCATCTTAAGTCATTGATGAAGCTGTGATTTTATCCTGCCGGGGATGTGACGCAGGGTGTTCGGGCCGCTCGTGTCTCTAACCGGACCGTGAACGGGCGTGACAGGTATTGGAACCATACTCGGGCCATCATGGCCGCCCACACTCACCCGATGGTATAAGACCATGCAATCCCACCCTTCCGCATCCGCGCCGGCGGCTGGCGGCGTAACCGCCTCGATCGCTCCGGGACAAGAGATGGCAACCAAAGGCAAGAAAATCCTTCTGATCGACGATGACGCTTCGCTGCGCACGGTTCTCGTCGAACAACTCGAGCTCTATGACGGCTTTGCCACCATCCAGGCGTCGACCGGCGCCGAAGGGCTGGAGATCGCCAAGAAGCAGCTCTTCGACGCCATCCTGCTCGATGTGGCGCTGCCCGACGGCGATGGACGGGACATCTGCAAGCTGATGCGGCGCGAGGGCGTGCGTGCGCCGATCCTGATGCTGACCGGCGCCGACACCGACGCCGACACCATTCTGGGTCTGGATTCGGGTGCCAACGACTACGTCACCAAGCCATTCCGCATCAATGTTCTGCTGGCCCGCCTGCGCGCCCATCTGCGCCAGCACGAGCGCAGCGAGGACGCCATCCTGCAGATCGGTCCCTACGAGTTCCAGCCGGCCGCCAAGATGCTGCTCGAGAAGGGCGGCAAGAAGAAGGTGCGGCTGACCGAGAAGGAAACCTCGATCCTCAAATACCTCTACCGTGCCGGCACCCGTGCTGTCGGCCGCGACCAGTTGCTGGGCGAGGTGTGGGGCTACAATGCCGGCGTCACCACGCACACGCTGGAAACCCACATCTACCGGCTGCGCCAGAAGATCGAGAAGGATCCTGCCAACGCCGCGATCCTGGTGACGGACAAGGGCGGTTACCGGCTGCAACCGTAAGACGGGCGATCACAGACCGTCCATTGCCGCCCGATCGTTCCCCGACGCGCCCACCTGCAGACGCTAAGGTTGGCCGTCGTCGGAGACTCTAGGCTGGCTTCCTCTTGGCGGGCGCCACGAGGAAGGGCGATGGCGCGGCTGCCGCCGGTTTCTTCTTGGCGGATTTGGGTTTCTTGATCTCGCGGTTGCTGCGACGTTGTCCTTTGGCCATGTTCATCCTTTCCATGGGCAAGTAACCGGCAACATTGCCGATCTCAAGTGTGCGTCCGATCTGACAAGCTCAGATTCAGTCTGGCTGTGCGCTGACGCTCGTGACGGCTCCTTTGTGACATGGAGCCAGAAATTCGCCGTCTTCGAAAGTTGGCGCCCGGCCACAAGAAGACCGAAGCAGATCTCGGGGCCGACAGCGGCAGTTGATCTTTCAATCCTTGTTTTCGCCGCTTCTTTGCTTTGATTTCCTCAATACATTTTATTAAGTGCTCAGTTTTTTGTATTGAGATTTCATCAGGAATATTCGTATGCTTTATACATCAAACGCACAACCAAATATTGCCTGACTTTTCTGCCCTGTATTGAAACGGCTGGTTCCGGTCTCGCAAGACAGTCGCAGGCTCGAACCCGACTGGCCGGCGGGACAAGGCCATTGTGCGTTCGGGTCTTTGAGCGCAGTAGTCGACTTCAACAGCGATGGCTGGGTTGTTCCGCGTGAATGGTGGGACGACGGCTACCGCAGACCGGATGAGGCCAGGGCCATGTCGGACGACCCGATCGTACTCGACCAGCGCCGGGGCATGGCAGCGCAAAAGGCCACCGAAATCCGGCGACGTCTCGCCGAGGTCAAGGCGGATCAGGTCGCCTTGCGGGACCGACAGGTCGAACTCGAGAAAGTCTATGCTGCCACGTCGGTGCAGACATGGGCGGAGGCCGCCGAGAAGGCCCGGTACTTGATCGAGCTGTTCGCCGCCACACCAGCGGCGCAAGATCCACGTCGACAGCGGCTGATCGAGAGTGTGCTGGAGGACTTCAGGCGCCTGTCCGATATAGCGACGCCACCGCGCGACCATGACTAGTCACTTCCGGATCATGCAACGTGCCTCGGCGACCGTTACCCGGTTTCGGCACTGCGGATTGCCAGCGCTAACGCCGCGCGCGTGCCGATGAGGACGGCGAGTCCGGCGAGCGGGATGACGATGGCGCTCTGCAGGACGGTGGCGCTGGAGATGCCCGCAAGCGGACTATAGATCGACATGCCGACCAACCCGGCCGACACCACGATACTGCCGGCAAAAACCGCCTTTCCCAGCCACCAGCCGGCAATACCGATCCGCTCATACCAGCGAAGCTGGTCTGTCCAATAGATATCAGGCCGCCAGAAGCTCATACCGATCCCCTCGGCGTCGACCTAGGGTGAAACGGCAATGCATGCATTGTCGATGGTATGACGACGAAGTCGGTCGAATACAAACGAATATAAGTCCGGCGCGATCCAGAGGCCGATTTGCCCTGCCCTTGGTGGCAAAGGGTGCTACAAGGCTGCGCGACAGCGTCCGAATCCATCCGGGCCATAGCAGATTGTGATTTTGACGGCAGGACGTTTGGAAACGCGCTGGCGCTCAGTTCAGCGCGATCTGCTGCCTTGTTATTGGGTGCATTTCTATACGCGTGCTGCGGCGTGCGCCGAAGGATCCGAGCAGGAGGAGGCCCGCCATGGCGGCAGGTGAGATGCAGAGCCCGACCCGTGGACACCGGGCACTACAGCGGTCGAGCCAACAGCGAAGAGATGAGCTCCTCAAGGCGTTGCAAAAGACGCGGGACGAGGAACGGGTGAGATTGCTTGAAGCGGAAGCCGCCAAGACAGCCCGTCTTCGGGCGCTTCGGTTGGCCAAGGAGGCTGCCGCAGGGGAGACCCCGCTTCTCAAAGGCGTCTGCGTCGAGCCTTGATTGACGATCTGCGTAACAATCTGTGTGGTCTGGAACAAGATCATCTCAGGGGCTATCGATGCCATTCAAACCCAACTACGGTCACCAGCGCGCCGAGCGCGCCCGCGCTCAAGGAGCCCGGCGTGAAGAAAAGCTGAGGCAACGGCAAGAACGGTCAGAAGAACGCAAGGCTGCGGCTGCCGCGGCGGAAGCCGTGCCGAAGCAAGGCGTCGAAGGGCGACCTGCCCCGATAGACCCCAACGGCGGGTCTGAGCACAAAGACTGAACAGGCGGCGCGGCCGCACGCGATGGCGGCCGCTTTCGTTTTCGCCACGCTCGTGATCGGCCCGGAAAGGCGTGTCGGGGCGATGTTACCACTGAACATATCGAGGACCGGCGTCGGCGGTCGTTCGACAACGGAGCAATCGATGTCTCGCAAGAAAAGCAACGGCGAATTCACGGCATTCGACGTCGTCTACGAGGACGGTTCACGCACCTCGAACCGCAAGATCGCCAATTCGGAACTGGATGGCGCTCAAGACGACGCGGTCGTCCGCACGATCATCGAAGCCCAGGATCAGAAGGTTGCGGAACTCTCCGGTCGCCCTCGGGGCGCCATCAAATCGATCGCGCGATCGGCCGGTCGCTGAGCCTCGTCGATACGCCGGGATACCGCGGGACAAGGGCTGCGCGCTGAGCACCCGCGCCGCCGATCGCGCCAGCCATGCCCGTCCTGCATGTGCCGGCGTGCCGACCTGCGCCGGAGACCTTGAGACTCGCTTTTGTCCTGGCTCGGCTGTCGGGTACGATGCGTTGGGAAGGGGCCTTGGGCGCTAGGAGGCGGATCGTGTCCGAAACGACATTCATGAAGGTCGACGGCCTGGAAGGCGATGCGCGCGAGCCGCGCGACTATGTCGGCTGGTTCAAGGTCGAGAAGTTCACCTGGGATCGTGCCGAGAACATCCAGTTCGGTGAAGGCAAAGATGTCGATGCCATCGTCACCATCGCCGGCGGCAAATACGCCTCGCCGTTCTACAAATTCCGCACCAGCCACGAATCGATCAATCGCGTCGAACTGCACGTCATCGATCGCGGCAACCTGGAACAGTCGATCGAACTGAGCGACGTGGTCGTGATCGACTACGGCCGGGCCGGCGAAACGAAGCTCAAAACGCAGCTCATCGAGCTGAGGCTCAACGCGACGCGTGCCCTGGTCAAGGGCGGTTGACTCTTCATCGACCGAATGGCGTGAGGGCTCGACAGCCATTTCCGCTGCTGAACCAGCTGTCGGACGGGCTTCGTGGCGTGATACTCGATTACCTTTGGGATCGCGCCACGCTTCACGCGCTGACGGGTCTTCACGAGGTGACGGTGCCCGTCATCGACCTTGCGTGGCATCTCGATCTGCCGTTCTGGGCGAACGGCGGGAAGCCGTTCAAGGTGCGGCCGTCCGCCGTGGCAGCGGATCGCAGCCGGTATCCGGCTCAATGGGAACGGACGATGGCCGCTGACCTGCGGTTCGCGTTGCATGCGCGCACGCGCTCTACCGGACAGGTCGTCATCCTGGACGGCATTCACCGACTGCTGAAGGCATCGATCCTCGGTTGGCCGACTGTGAATGTTCGGCTTTTGACAGAAGCTGATCTCGACGACATTGCGATTGCCGCCCCACGGTAAAAGCACGGCACGGACTGCTTGCGCCAGCCTCCGATCGTGAGATATTGTATCCAATATTGTCGATATAGGATACAGTAAGAATCAGGAGGAGACCAATGTCTGACGCCGCCACGATGACCGATATCGACGATGTCACTCGCTTGCCGAAGAAGGACCCGATGAAAGGTCCCCTGACCGCGGCGCACCATCCACACGAGATCCGGCACATCGACGACATGGACTGGGAGATGCTTCGCTATCCCGGGCAGTGGAGCAAAATGCTCTTCCATCCGCGACCGGACCGTCCCACCGAGCCGAACGCAGGTCTCTTCCGCGTCGAACCAGGCGGCCATCACCCGATGCACAGCCACTACTTCGCGCAGGTCTGGTACATCCTCGAAGGCGAGTTCGACATCGGCGGCAAGATGTACGGGCCGGGCACGATGGTGTTCCATCCCGATCCGCATGTCGAAGCGCCGCTGCACACCAAGACGGGCGGCCTCATGCTGTTCGTCCAGTATCCGGGTCCGACGACTGGCAAGCCCGCTGTCTACGACGGCCGCTTCAACGTGAAGGAACGCAAGCCACTCGACGCCGAGAAATATGACTGGTGACACACCTGTCATCCCGAGCGTAGCGAGGGATCTCCTGCGTGTGACGCAGAGCGCTATTCTCGGGAGATCCCTCGCTGCGCTCGGGATGACAGTCGCGACTCAATCGCGCTCGAGGTAGCCGCAACTTTCCAGCCACCAGACCATGATCTCGCCCGAGCGCAGAATGTGATGGGTCATGGCGCGGCGTACCGCCGTCGCGTCACGCCGCTCGATGGCGTCCAGGATCGCATCGTGCTGCGCCACGTTTTCGCGCATGCGCTGCCCGTCCATCGCCAGCGCCGACATCATGATGCCGCGCGTGAAGCCGATGTGCATGTCCTGCGCCACCTGGCTCAGGCGTCGGTTGCGGCTCGCTTCCAGGATGACGGCGTGAAACGCGTCGTTGGCTTCGACCCAGTTGGGGAGCCTCGCGGCGGGGTTGCGCGCCGGCCCCTTCTTGTCCTTCGCCGCGGCCAGCTGTTCCACGGCCTGGGCGAAGCGCGCCTGCGCCGCCCGGATGCGCTCGATCTGCGCATCGGTGATCCATTCGACAGCGAGTTCTGCAGCGAGCCCTTCCAGCTCGGCGCGAACCTGGTACGCCTCGCGGATATCACGGGCGCTGAGCGCGCGCACCGTCGCGCCCTGGTTCGGCGTGTGCTGGACGACGCCTTTCACTTCCAGCTGACGCAGCGCTTCGCGGATCGGGGTGCGACTGACCGAAAACGCTTCCGCCAGCGCCTCCTGCCGCAGTCGCGTGCCGGGTGGGTACTCTCCCGACACGATCTTGGCGTTTATCTTGTCAGCGAGGTGACTGACGAGCTTTTCGCTGGGTGCCGACATGGACTCTCAGACCGCTGCGCTGTCTGGAGACTACACCGCTCTCACACCACGTCGTAGGTGATCTCGACCTCCTCGCCGAAGGCATGGCCCTGGCAGGTCAGGATCCAGCCGCTGGCGAGATCGTCCTCGGTGTAGATGTCGTTGTTGGCCAGCACAATCTTTCCCTTGATCTTCTTGGCCGCGCACGAGGCGCAGAAGCCTTCCTCGCAGGCCGAGTTGGGCGACAGGCCCGCCTCGCGCGCCGCGTTGAGGATCGACAGGCCCTTGCGATAGGGCACGCGATGCACTTTGCCCTCGAAGTGGATGGTGATCGCATCAGGGATCACGTCGCCGTCCTCAGGCGGCGCCATCGGCACGGCCTCGTTGCCTGAGGCCTCGAAGCGCTCAATCAGCACGCGGTTGCGCGGCATGCCGGTCTTCAGCAGCGTGTCCTCGACCAGGGTCATGAACGGACCCGGGCCGCAGAGATAGGCTTCCGCCGTCTCGAATCCCGCCAGCGTCTGGGTGACCTCGGCGGCCGTCGTCAGGCCCTGCTGGTCGTCGAGGTGATGGCGCACCTCCAGGCGGTCGGGATGGGCACGCGCCAGCGCGTCGAACTCGGCCTGGAAGATCACTGATGGCGCATCGCGGTTGGCGTAGAACAGCCGCATGCGCCGGTTGGTGGTCTTCAGCGCCGACTTGATCAGCGACATCACCGGTGTGACGCCGCTGCCGCCGGCGAACAACAACAGCGGAGCCTCGCCGCCGTTCAGCACGAAGCGGCCGGCAGGCACCATCACGTCGAGCGTGGCACCTTCCTTCAGCGCGTCATGGAACCAGTTCGAGCCGCGGCCGCCGTCCACCCGCTTGACCGTGACCTTGGCCTCGCCGTCGGTCTCCGGCGCACTGGAAAGCGAATAGCAACGCGCCACGGTGCCGTCGGGATGTGGCACCTTGAAGGTCAGGAACTGGCCGGCGCGATAGCGGAAGCGGTCGGCGAGTTCGGGCGGCACGGCCAGCACAAAGGACCGGGCGTCCGGTGTTTCCTGCACGATGCGCGCGACGCGCAACTGGTGATACGACATCAAGGCTCTCGTCATCGAAGATCGGCGCGGTCCGCCTTATGCGCGATTCCGGGCTGACAGTGCTAGCAGAACATGCTAGCGTCCGCCCACAAATATGAACGGAGCGTCATAAATTTTCCGTTCGTTGGAGAGGAAGCGGCGGCCCGGGTCGGTGTTCATCGGCCTTGTTGGGGCGTCGCGCGACAGCCGTGACCGCCTGGAGGCCGTAGCATGACGTCCACGAAAATCTATGAGCTGCCCGTCGACATCACCGAGTGGAAATTCGACGGCAAGACCCAGATGCATTTCACCTGGGAGTACGAGGACGGCTCGGCCGAGCTGCTGAACCTCTACGAAAAAGGCAAGCAGCAGCAGTGGAACGCGACAGACCGGCTCGACTGGACGCAGGAGTTGCAGGAGGACAACCCGATGGGGATGTCCGACGAGTCGATCCCGATCTTCGGCTCTCCGTTCTGGGACAAGATGACGGAGAAGGAGAAGATCTGGCTGCGCTGGAATCTCGCGTCGCACACGATCTGCCAGTTCATGCATGGCGAGCAGGGCGCGCTGATCGCGACCGCCAAGATCGTGAACACCGTGCCGGACATGAACGCCAAGTTCTATGCCGCCACCCAGGTGATGGACGAGGCGCGCCACGTCGAGGTCTACAAGCGGCTGATCCACGAAAAATTCAAGATGGCGTATCCGATCACGGAGTCGCTGAAGAACCTGCTCGAGCAGACGCTGACCGACAGCCGCTGGGACATGACCTATCTCGGCATGCAGGTGCTGATCGAAGGCCTGGCGCTGGCCGCGTTCCAGCGCATCCGCGATCAGGCGAAGAACAACCTCTCGGCCGCCGTCAACGCCTACGTCATGCAGGACGAGGCGCGTCACGTCACCTTCGGCCGCCTGGCGTTGCGCGACTACTACCCGCAGCTCAGCGACCATGAGCGTGCCCAGCGCGAGGAGTTCTGCGTCGAGGCGCTCTACTTCATGCGCGACCGCTTCAACCAGAGTGAGGTGTGGATGCGCTCGGGCCTGCCGGTCGACAAGCTGATGGAGTACGCCTTCAACTCCGGCGTCATGCAGGCTTTCCGCACGCGGCTCTTCACGCGCATCGTGCCGATCCTCAAGGACATCGGCCTGTTCGGTCCCAAGGTACAGAAGGCGCTGACCGACATGGGCGTCATGGAGTACGCCAAGATCGACGCATCGACCATCCTCGCCAACGACGGCAAGGTCGCAGAGGATTTCGACAAGAAGCGGTTCGTGACCGACGCGATCGCCGCGCAATAGCACCGTCTGGCGATGCCGGCGACCATTGAGTCGCCGGCATTCTCAGGTCCAGGCGCCCGTCTTCGCCAGTTGCGGCGCATACTCGGGCGCGGACCAGCGCAGCGGCAACGCACGCTGAAGCAACCGGCCGTGCGTGATGCGCAGCCGCAGCAGCCGTTCGGCGCCCTGGAAGGCCGCAAGCTCGGCACCGTCCCAGATAACCTCGGCCTGCGCGGCCAGCATCAGCAGATCACCGCTGTCGAAATCGACGAACAGCAGGCCCGCACGCGGATCGAGCGCGATGTTGCCCATGGTGTTGAAGAAGGCGTTGCCACGGAAGTCCGGGGCGGTCAGCACGCTGCCGTTGTCGTCATGGTCGACGCGCACGAAGCCAGGCTTGCCGCCGCGATGGGAAACGTCGACCCCTTGCTGGGGCGCCGCGGAGGCGATGAAGAAGGTATCCGCCTTGGCGACAAGGGCGCGCGCATCGACCGATAGACGAGCCGTCTCGGATAGCAGCGCAGGCGATGGCGTATCGACCCGATAGGGCCGACGCGCCTGAATGTACTGCGCGCAGTTGCCGAAACTCTGCTCGACGGCCACGGTGAAGCCTGCCGCATCCAGCGCCGTGATCGAACCGTTCAGTCTATTGCGCCGGCGCGTTTCAAGTTGAATGCCGAGCAGGCCCAGGTCACTGCCGACATCCAGGTTCTCCGCCAGCGGATCACCGGGAACGGGCCTTGCGTCGACGCGCAGCGTTCTGGCGTCGGGCGACGCGGCGAAACCCGGCGCGCCGGTTAGCACCGAAGCCCAGGGCTGGCCGCCGGCGTCCCTGCTGCCGACGAACAGCAACGGCAGCAGGGCGAAGAAATCGCGATGCTGATCGGGCATGGCGTGCCGGATGCCCACGGCGCCCGGTTTGGCGAAACGCGCCGCCATCCCGGCTTGTTGCTGCATCTGCAACTCGCCGGGGTGGAAGGGAAAGGGGATGCGGTTGTCGTCCATGGGATCACGCGGCCGCCACCGGTGTCTGGCGCATCGCGACGAAGCCCGGCAGCGCCTCGATGCGCGCCAGCCAGTCGCGGATGTGCGGATAGGGCTGCAGCGAGACGCCGCCTTCCGGAGCGTGGGCGGTGTAGCTGTAGAGCGCCAGGTCGGCGATCGTCGGCGTGGCGCCGGTGACGAAAGCGCGCGCGGCGAGGTGCGATTCCAGGACGGCGAACAGCGCCGCCGCAATGCTCTTGGCGCGTTCGTGGTCCAAGGGCGCGCCGAACACGGTCACCAGCCGCGCCGCCGCCGGCCCGAAGGCCAGGGGACCGGCCGCCGCCGACAACCAGCGCTGGACAGCGGCAGCGGCAACAGCGTCGCGCGGCAGCCAACGGCCCGCCGTGTCGTAGCGGGTCGCCAAGTAGACCAGGATGGCGTTGCTGTCGGCCACGATGACGTCGCCGTCCTCGATCACCGGCACCTGGCCGAAGGGGTTCTTGGCGAGGAAGGGAGCTGATTTGTGCTCGCCACCCTTGAGGTCAACGTCGGCCAGCGCATAGGGCAGGCCGAGCAAGGACAGGAAAAGCTCGACCCGATGGGCGTGGCCCGAGAGAGGGTGACGATACAGCCGGATCGGCTGGGCTGGAGCGGCGGGCGAGACGGTCATGACGGGAACCCCGGTTGGTATGGCGCGTGACCTCCCATATGCTATTGCCAAGATCGATATGAACATCCACAGAAGGCAACCCACTATTTCATAAAATGGAATAGTCTATGGACCGCTTGGAGACTTTGCGGGTTTTTATCGCCGTGGCCGAGGCGGCCGGCTTCGCCAGCGCAGCGCGCAACCTGGGTCTGTCGGCGCCGGCCGTGACACGGGCGGTTGCCGCGGTGGAGGAACGGCTGGGCGTGCGGCTGTTTCAGCGCAACACGCGGCGGGTGCGGCTTACCGAAGCCGGCGAGCGTTTCGTGAAGGACGCCAAACGTATTCTCGGTGAACTCGAAGACGCCGAAGCCTCGGCCGCCGGCCTGCATGGCGAGCCGCGTGGCATGCTGAACATCACGGCGTCGGTCATGTTCGGCCGCATGTTCGTGGCGCCCGTCCTGATGGATTTCCTCGATAGACACGCCGCGGTCTCCGCCCGGCTTGTGCTGCTCGATCGCGTCGTCAACCTGATCGAGGAGGGCTTCGATGTGGCGGTGCGCATTGCGCATCTGGAAGATTCGAGCCTGAGCGCCCAGCGCATCGGCGAGGTGCGCCGCGTCGTCGTCGCATCGCCGGACTATCTGGCCCGCAACGGCACGCCGCAGCGGCCGACCGATCTGCAGGCGCACCGCGCCATTCTGTCGTCACAGGCCGGCGCGGCCGAGGGCTGGACATTTGCCGAGCCGGGCGGCGGCACCGACGTGATCGATGTGCCGTCCCAGTTGACGGCCAACGTCGCGGAGATCGCGATCCAGGCCGCGATTGCCGGTCGGGGATTGGCGCGCGTGCTTTCCTACATGGTGGCGCCCGCCGTGCGCGCGGGCCAGTTGCGTGTCGTGCTGGATCAGTACGAACCACCGTCGGTCCCGATTCATCTCGTGCACGCCGAAGGCCGTCGCGCCAACGCCAAGATTCGCACCTTCGTCGATTTCGCCGCCGCACGCCTGCGTACTGACGCGGTGTTGCAGTAGCTGTCGATCGTTGTCATTCCGAGCGAAGCGAGGAATCTTTCGGGCGGTCTGCTGATCGTTGAAGCGGAAAGATCCCTCGCTACGCTCGGGATGACAGACGCGCCGCTGATCTCAGCTGCAGCTTTCGACCTTCGGCGGTGCGTCGAGGATCGTGGCGATCTTGCTGATGTCCAGGCAGCGGTCGGCGATCCACGCCTTCTCGTTCACGTACAGGCCGAAGTAGCTCATCATGGCAGCCTGTCGCGCCGCGTCAGGCTGCTCGCGCGCCAGTATCCAGCCCAGCGCGTAGATGTTGGACACGGCGAAGTCGGCGGCAGCCGTATCCTTGTCCTTGGCCCACAGCGTTGCGTTCTTTTTCGCCGAGTCGGTGCCGGGACCGGTCAGCTCGTTGAGCCAGGCAAACGATGCATCGACCATTGCGTAGGCGTCGGCAAAGCGTTTCTTCTCGGCTTTGACCTCGGCGGCGCGAGCGGGGATCGTTTTGCCGGCGACGGTGTCCTTGGTGCAGCCTGACCAGCGGCACAAGGTGACCATGGCCAGATACTCCGCCATGACGATTTCGGTGTTGCGGTTGTTGTGCAGGCGCCACTTGCGCGCCAGTGTCCAGCCGTGGCGCGCCTCGTCCTTGAAGGGGCGTTCGGCGACCGTCGAGCCCTTCTCGAGTTCGGCCAGCACGGCGCGCGCGGCACCGGGCCATTCCGGCGGCATCTGCGCAAAGGTCGGTGTAGCGACCAATGCCAAAAGGCACGGCACAATCAACGCCACAAAGAGCCGCTGCATCGTTTGCTCCCGCTCGGACTTGCCACGGTCCATAAGTGCGGGAACTTGTCGTATTTGTCTATGCAATCGGCATATCGCCTCGGCCGATCGAGCCGGCGGACGCGATCTCAGGCACGGGCCTTGCGTCAATGCGCGCGGATGTGGCGGGGTTCGTAGTGCGAGCCGTTGAAATCGGCAAACAGTTCGCCGATCTGCGGATGGCCGACGGGCTTGCCGCTGCGGTCGGGCAGCAGATTCTGTTCGGACACGTAGGCAACGTAGGTGGTTTGCGCGTTCTCTGCCAACAGATGATAGAATGGCTGGTCGCGGCGCGGCCGCACCTCTTCCGGAATCGACATCAGCCAATCCTCGGTGTTGGCGAACACTGGATCGATATCGAAGATCACACCCCGGAACGGGTAGATCCGGTGCTTGACCACCTGACCGATCCCGAACTTGGCGGTTTTCATGGTTTTTTCCCCGCGATACGCTGCGCGCGCGGCGCGCGTCCGCCCCGAGGATCCATCATGATGGGGCGCCAGTGGGGCGTCCGGACCTTGTGCGCGCATGTATTTTGCTCCCGATAGGGGGGTGAATGCAACGCATCCCCGAACGTTCGCTCTCAACCTGGATGCTTATACACGATACGGAGCAAGGACCGTGCCGACATCGCGCAATCTTGAAAACCGCCGTGTCGTTCTGGCGGCCCGCCCGTTGGGGATTCCGCAGGCCGATCACTTCGCGCTGGAGACGACATCGGTGCCTGAACTGGGTGACGGCCAGATCCTGGTGCGCAATCGCTATTTATCAGTCGATCCTGCGATGCGTGGTTGGGTCAACGCGGTCGCAAACTATGCGCCACCAGTACCGGTCGGCGACGTCATGCGTTCGTTCGCGGCGGGCGAGGTGATCGCGTCGACGAGCGATCTGTTCACACCAGGCGATCTGGTGAGCGGCATGTTCGGCTGGCAGCGCTACGCCGTTGTCGAGGCGGCCACCGCCCGTGCCGTGTCCGATCGCGATCTGCCGCTGTCCACGGCCCTGGGTGTGCTGGGCGTCAACGGTGTGACGGCGTACTGGGGATTGCTCGGCGTCGGACATCCGAAGGCCGGCGATACCGTGGTCGTGTCGACCGCTGCCGGTGCTGTCGGTTCGGTCGTTGGCCAGATCGCCCGGCTGAAGGGGTGTCATGTCGTCGGCATCGCCGGCGGTGCCGCGAAAGTGCGCCAGTGCCTCGATGTCTTCGGATTCGACGCGGCGCTCGACTACAAGGCAGGCGACTTTTCTGTCGCGCTGGATGCGGCTTGTCCGCAGGGCGTCGACCTCTATTTCGACAACACCAGCGGTGCCATCAGCGATGCCGTTGTGAGCCGATTGGCGCTGCGGGCGCGGGTCGTGATCTGCGGCACGGCCTCGGTCGCCGCCTGGGAGCCCTGGCCGGTCGGTCCCCGGGTCGAGCGGCACCTGCTGGTCAAACGGGCGCGGATTGAAGGTTTTTTGCTGTTCGATTGGATGGATCGGTATGACGAGGCTGTTCGTGATCTCGCAGCATGGGTGCGCGGCGGTCAGTTGCAGTATCGCGAGCATGTGTTGCGGGGCTTCGAACAGGCCCCCGACGCGATCGCCATGCTGTACCGCGGTGAGAATCAGGGTAAGTTGCTTATAGAAATTGACTAAGGACGACAGATCATTGAGGCGGTGGAGGATCGGTCCGTGGCGGAACGAGTGGAGCTTTCCGCCTGACTTCGGCCGCGACAGGATTCTACTATGGAAGTGTCGGGACCGCCGCATCGTGAGGCTGGTGCCGGAAGGAGAGCCGCGTGGCGAGTGATTTCGCGGTCAGGTTCTGGGGCGTACGGGGTTCGATCGCCTGCGCCGGACCGCAATATGTTCGGTACGGTGGCAACACCTCGTGCCTGGAAGTAACGGCGGGGTCGCGGCGCCTGATCTTTGATGCCGGCACCGGCGTGCGCCCGCTGGGCGATATGCTGTGTCCGAACGACAAGCTCGACCTCGACATCTTCTTCACCCACACGCACTTCGACCACATCTGCGGGCTGTCGTTCTTCAAGCCGCTTTATACGCGCGAGAACAAGGTAAGGATGTGGGCCGGGCATCTGGCGCCGATCCTGCGGCTGGTCGACGTGGTCAAACAGATGATGATGGCGCCGCTGTATCCGGTGACGCTCGACATCTTTCTTGCCAAGGTCGAGTTCCGCGACTTTCGCAGCGGCGAGACCTTGCGGCCGGCAGCCGGCGTGCGCCTGCGCACGGCGCCGCTCAACCATCCCAACGGCGCCACCGGCTATCGCATCGAGTATGGCGGCAAGGCGATCTGCTACATCACCGATACCGAACACCGTGGCGGTCCGCCGGATCCGGTCGTGGTCGAGCTGTGCCGCGACGCCGATGTGATGATCTACGACAGCACCTACACGGATGCCGAATATCCGGCCCATCGCGGCTATGGCCATTCGACGTGGCAGGAGGGCATTCGCGTCGCCGACGCTGCCAACGTCGGCAGCCTGGTGATCTTTCACCATGATCCCTCGCATGACGATGATTGCATGGACGGTATCGAGCGCGACGCGCAGGCAGCCCGGCCGGGTACGGCCAGAAACGGCCAGCCGCGCGTCATCGTTGCGCGCGAGGGCATGGTGATCGCGCCATGACGGCACCTCTTACCTCTCTCCGCGAGGGCGGCGGGAGGGAGGGTGAGGTCGGGCAATCACATGTGGACACCCGCAATCTCATCTTGAGGGGGCGGCGCAGCGGGCGTCGCGAAGGATGGGCTGCGGTCTCGGTCATCGCCGCCCCATGACGTCGCGCGAAACCTGGCGGCGCCTGCGGCTGGGCCTCTCGACCGTCCTGGGCTGGCGTCGAGCCGGCTGGTTCATCCCCTACCGCTATGCCGACACATTGCCGGCGGCCGGCGAATCGCCGCCCTATGTCGCCATCGAGCGGATGTTCGCGGCGCGGCAAGGCGATTTCGCCGGCGTGCTCGATCGCATCGATGCATGGGCGGCGCCGTTGCAAGTGCTCGCCGACCCGCCGTCGCCGTCGGCAACGCGCGTGGGCAAGCCGCCGCGCTTCGATCAATCCTGGTTTCCGACACTGGATGCGTGCGCCGCCTATGCCCTGATCCGCGACCACGGCCCCCGGCGCATCGTCGAAGTGGGATCGGGGCATTCGACGCGGTTCCTGTCGCGCGCGCTGGCCGACGGTGGCCACGATGGCGAGATCGTCGCTGTCGATCCGGCGCCGCGCGCCGATATCGCCCACCTGCCGCACGTCAGACTCGTACGCGAAACGGTCCATCGCGCTGATCCCGGGCTGTTCGCGGCGCTGGCATCAGGCGATGTGCTGTTCATCGATTCCAGCCACATCCTGATGCCCGGCAGCGACGTCGACCTGCTGTTCAATCGCGTGCTGCCGGACCTTCCCACCGGCGTCATCGTGCATATCCACGACATCCTGTTACCGGACGACTATCCGCCATCCTGGGCGTGGCGGAACTACAACGAGCAGCTCGCTGTCGTCGCGCTGCTGACAACAGGTGCCTATACGCCGATGTTCGCCAGCCATTTCGCGCGCACGCGCCTGGCGCCGCGTCTGTCGGCGTCGATCGCATCGACGCTGCCGCGGCATCCGGAAGGCTTCCCGACCAGTCTGTGGCTGCGCAAGGCGTAATGCTGTCAGCCCGCGCAGACCGGGCTACACTGTCGTCATGACGGCACAGTCCTGGCTCGGCCGGCTGCGCACATGGCTGATGGATGATGGCCGCGACGATGCGCTGCCGGCGCGCGTGCGCGACACGATCCACGCGCAGCAGGATCGCAGCGAAGTCCTCGTCAGCGTGGCGCAGTTCTTGGCGATCGCCTTCTTCGCCACCTTGTACGGGGCTGCGCCCATGGCCGAGGGCCAAGCGCAATCCGTGACCCTGGCGGTGACGGTCGACTTCCTCGCCGGCCTCTGGGGTATCGATGCCGGGCACGGCGCGCTGGCGTCGTTGCGCGGAGCCGCGGACCACGTCGACTTCGTGTTCGGTGTGCTCGGCATCTACGCCCTGGCCACATTGATGCGCTTGGTCCTGGCACTGCGCCGGCGGCTGGTGCCCTGGATGCTCTATGGCTCGGCCGTGATCGACATGACCTTGCTGATGGCCGTGATCTGGAGCTTCCACCTGAAATATGCCCAGTCCGCCGCCTTCTATCTGAAGGCGCCGACGTTCACGTATGTCTTCATCTTCATCGCGCTGCGCGCACTGCGTTTCGAGGCCCGCTACGTGTTGTTCGCCGGCGCCATGGGCGCGCTCGGCTGGGCGGTCCTGTTGTTGTTCGTGCTCAGCGGGCGCGGCGGTCCGGCCAACGTCACACACGACTACGTCGAGTACATGACGACCAACGCCACGCTGATCGGCGCCGAGGTCGACAAGATCGTCGCCGTGCTGCTGGTGACGTTGATCCTGGCGCTTGCCATTGCGCGGGCCCGCCGACTGCTGGTGCGGGCCACGGCCGAGCGTGCCGCGGCCCAGGATCTGTCGCGGTTCCTGGCCCCGGAGGTTGCCGACCGTATCCGGCACAGTGCCAGGCAGATCGCCGCCGGCGAGGGCGACCTGCGCGATGCCACCATACTCATGGCGGACCTGCGCGGCTTCACGCAGCTGTCGACGACGATGGACCCCGATTCGGTGATGAAGCTGCTGCAGGACTATCAAGGGCGGATCTGTCCTGCGATCCAGGCCAGCGGGGGCAGTATCGACAAGTTCCTTGGTGATGGCATTCTCTGTTCGTTCGGCGCGGCGCGGCCGACCGATACCTACGCCGCCGATGCCCTGCGCGCGGTCGACGCCGCCGCCGCCGCAATCGCGTTATGGAACGCCGAACGGGCGGCCCGCAATCAGCCGTCCATCCGCGTGGGCATGGCGCTGGCGTCGGGCCGTGTCGTTTTCGGTGCCGTGGGTGATGGCGATCGGCTGGAATACACCGTCATCGGCGATGCCGTGAACCTCGCCGCCAAACTGGAGAAGCACACCAAGGAAGAGAACGTGCGCGCCCTGTGCGACGCCGACACCTATGCGCGGGCGCTGAACCAGGGCTATGTCCCGTCGGGCCAGGGAGAACGCCGCACGGCGCGCATCGTCAGCGGCGTTGCCGGGGCGGTCGATCTTGTGGTGCTTGTACCGTGAACGCGTTTCGTTCCGCACTTGAAGCCTGAGCGGAGCGGGTGCCTTGATCTTGCCCGATTTACGGGCTGCCGATGGTCGATGACCCCATGTCCTTGCCCTTTGTGCGGCTACGCCTTATGTAATGAGGGACGGCTCGGGGCCGGCTCGTTCCGGGGGTTCCCGTGGGCAATATCGACATCATCCTGATCGCATTGGTGGCAGTCTTCCTAGTGTTGAGGCTGCGCTCTGTCCTGGGACGCCGGACCGGCAATGAACGGCCGCCGACGCAGCAGCAGGATCCCTTTGCGCCGCCGCCATCGGCGCCACCGCCCTTCCCGACCAGTGAGCCGCGTCGTGACGGCGGTAACGTCGTCACGATGCCGCGGCAGCCGGATCGCCCGGCGCCGACCACCGGCGGTGCGCCGGTTACCGTGTCGGCGGCAGCGACGGCCGGCATCGGCCTCATTCGCAGCGCCGATGCGACCTTCGAACCGATCGGGTTTGGTACGGGCGCGCGCGGCGCGTTCGAGATGATTGTCGGCGCGTTCGCCAAGGGCGACGTCGCCACGCTGCGTACGTTGCTGGACGATGCCACGTTCGGCAGCTTCGAGTCGGCGATTCGCGATCGTCAGGCCAAGCAGCAGACGCTTGAAACCAACCTGGTCGGCTTCCTGTCGACGGAGATCGTCAACGCCGAGATGGAAGGGTCGCGGGCCCTGGTCACGGTGCGGTTTGTCAGTGAGCAGGTCAACGTGACCCGCAACGTCGATGGTCTGCCGGTCGACGGCAATCCGAACACCGTCGAACGGGTGACCGATTTGTGGACGTTCGCGCGCGATACGCGCTCCAACGACCCCAACTGGCTATTGGTGCGTACGGCGTCCGAGTAGTCATTGGTGATTGCGGCCCTCGTCCGAGAGGTCGCGCCAAGCGTCGCCATCAGGGGCGGTCCGCCCCGACATCGCCACGATCCCAGTTTCCCATTCGGCCCGTGTGGGGCGGGTTGTGTGCCGTGCTGTTTGCATTAGGATCAGGTCGATGAACAAGAAAAAGACGGTCGAGGGAGCAGGGGCCCGCCGGTGGGGGTACGCTGCGCAGGTTCTCATCGTTGCCGCGCTGGCTTTGGCCGGCTGCGCCGGCGGTGGCGCCAGCGAGTCGCCGCGCCGCCAGGCACTGATGGTCGCCAAGTTCGATGATCTGCCGAGCTGGCAGCAGGATACCCAGGTTGAAACCATCGCTGCCCTGCGCCGCTCCTGCCCGCGTCTGGCAAACGGTGACGGCACTCGCATCCAGACCGGCGCCGGCGAACTGCACACGACGGCGGAGCAATGGCGCAAAGTGTGCACGGCCGCCGAAGCGGTTGGCCGCGACAATCGTGCTGCCCGTGTGTTCTTCGAACGCTATTTCGATGTGCTGGCCGTGGGCAGCGACGGGCGGTTCACCGGCTACTACGAGCCCGAGATCAAGGGCAGCCGCGTGCCCAGCCGGCGCTTCACGATCCCTGTCTATCGGCGACCACCTGATCTGCAGAACGACAGGGCGTACCTGACGCGCGCTGAGATCGAAAACGGCGCCTTGCGTGGCAAGGGGCTGGAAATCGCCTATGTCGAGGACACGATCGGCTTGTTCGAAATGCATGTTCAGGGCTCGGGCCGTATTGCGCTCGCCGAGGGTGGCGTGATGCGACTGGGTTTCGACGGCACCAACAGCCGGCCCTACACCGCGCTGGCCAAGGTGCTGATCGATGACGGTTCGCTGAAAGCGGACGAGGCCACGTGGCCCGGCATCCGCACCTGGCTGCAGAAGAACCCGACGAAGGCGCGTGAGACGATGCGCCGGAACGAACGCTACGTCTTCTTCAAGGATACCGGCGGTGCCGGCGCCGTGGGCGCGCAGGGTGTGGCGCTGACATCGGGGCGGTCGATGGCCGTCGATCCTGCCTTCGTGCCGTACGGGCTGCCGGTCTACATCGATACCAGCCGCCCGGCGCCGAACAAGCCTGGTGAAACCCTGCCCTTCCGCCGGCTGATGGTCGCGCAGGATACGGGCGCGGCCATCAAGGGGCCTGTGCGTGGCGATGTCTTCTTCGGCGCCGGCTCGGCTGCCGCCGACACCGCGGGCCGCATGAACAGCACCGGCCGCTGGTGGATCCTGGTGCCGAAAAGAAGCTGAGGCGCCGTATTTCGTCCGGAAGCTCTAGCCGGAGCACAAAGGCGTTTCAGACCGCCTCTTCAGGCCGCGCTTTGCCGGCATGATGCTGGCCAAGCGAACATGCGGACGCGCGACATGCCCGCGGCATTGTCCGGTGCGCCTGCATCCCGTATGACCCTTTCATGACCCGTCCGCCGACATCCGCTGCAGCACCGTCCGACCGGCCGCCAGGCCGCGGATTGACGGTCGGCCTGTTCGTCACCTGCCTGGTCGACATGTTCCGGCCGTCGGTCGGTTTCGCTGCCGTGAAACTGCTGGAAGACGCCGGTTGTCGGGTGGCAGTGCCCGACGTGCAAACCTGCTGCGGGCAGCCGGCCTACAACAGCGGGGACAGGCGCGATGCGCGCGCCGTGGCAGCGCAAGTGATCGCCGCCTTCGACGACTTCGACCACGTCGTCGTACCCTCGGGCTCGTGCGGCGGCATGATCGCGCATCACTATCCGGCCCTGTTCGACGATGATCCGGCGATGCGCCGCCGTGCCGAAACGCTGGCCGGCAAGACGCATGAGTTGATGGCGTTCCTGGTCGACGTGCTGGGGGTGCAGCGCGTGGCCGCACGCTATGACGCCAATGTCACCTACCACGACTCGTGCTCGGGCCTGCGCGAGCTGGGCGTGAAGGCGCAGCCGCGCACGCTGCTGGCGTCCGTTGCCGGGCTCAAGCTGGTCGAGATGGCCAATCCGGAAGTCTGTTGCGGCTTCGGCGGCACGTTCTGCGTCAAGTATCCCGACATTTCCAACGCGATGCTGAACGACAAGATCGCCGATATCGGCGCGACGGGAGCGGGTACGCTGCTGGCAGGCGACCTCGGTTGTCTGATGAACATGGCGGGCAAGCTGCAGCGCGACGGCAAGCCGGTCCAGGTTCGCCACACCGCCGAGGTGCTGGCCGGCATGGGTGACATCGCCGGCATCGGCGAACCTGAAGCGGCATAGGACGACAGCGAGCACAGCCATGCAGTCCACCGCCCATGCCTTCAAGGACAATGTCGAGCACGCGCTGGTCGACGACAACCTTCAGCAATCGCTGGCCCTGCTCAAGGTCGGCTTCTCCGAGCGTCGACGCCAGGCGGTCGAACGATTGCCCGAGTTCGAGGCGCTGCGCGATCGCGCCCGTGACATCAAGAACCATGCGCTCGCCCATCTCGACTTCTATCTCGAGACGTTCGAAGCCAAGGTCCTGGCGCTCGGCGGCCATGTGCACTGGGCGCCGACGGCCGAGGACGCGCGCCACATCATCCTCGACATCTGCCGCGAGGCGGGCGCGCGTACGGTAGCCAAGTCGAAGTCGATGATCGCCGAGGAAATCGCGCTCAACAACCATCTGGAAGCCGCCGGCATCGAACCTGTCGAGACCGATCTCGGCGAATACATCATCCAGCTGCGCCGCGAACCGCCCAGCCACATCATTGCGCCGGCAGTGCATCTGACCAAGGACCAGGTCGCCGACACGTTCCTGGAGCATCACCGCAAGCTCGGCTTCGACAAGCGCCTGAGCGAGCGGGGTGATCTGGTCGCCGAAGCGCGCCAGGTGCTGCGCCGGCGCTTCCAGGAAGCCGACGTCGGAATCACGGGTGCCAATTTCCTGGTCGCCGAGACCGGCAGCTCGATGCTGGTCACCAACGAAGGCAACGCCGATCTCTCCAACACGCTGCCGCGCGTTCATATCGTGCTCGCCAGCATCGAGAAAGTGATCCCGACCCTGGAGGATGCCGCCACGCTGTTGCGCGTGCTGGCGCGGTCGGCGACCGGCCAGGAATGGTCGAGCTATACCACGTTCAACACCGGCCCGCGGCGGCCCGGCGATCCCGACGGTCCGGCGCAATACCATGTCGTGCTGCTCGACAATGGTCGCAGCGGCGTGCTGGGCACGCAGATGCAGGACATGTTGCGCTGCATCCGCTGCGGCGCCTGCATGAACCACTGCCCGGTCTACGGCGCCGTCGGTGGCCATGCTTATGGCTGGGTCTATCCCGGGCCGATCGGCGCCGTGCTGACGCCGCAGCTGATCGGCGTCGAGGAAGCCGGCAACCTGCCCAACGCCTCGACCTTCTGCGGGCGCTGCGAAAGCGTCTGCCCCGTGCGCATTCCCTTGCCCAAGCTGATGCGGCATTGGCGCGAGCGCGAGTTCGAGCGTCACCTGACGCCGGCGTCGATCCGCCAGGGCCTGGCGATGTGGGCCTTCCTGGCGTGTCGGCCGGCGCTCTATCGCCGTGTGACGGGGATTGCCAACCGCGTGCTGGCGTTGTTCGGCCGCGTCGCCGGCCGCTACGGCTGGCTGCCGCTGGCCGGAGGCTGGACGCGCTATCGCGATTTTCCGGCGCCGCAACGCGGTGGCACGTTTCACGCGCAGTGGCGCGCGCGGGGCGGCGCCCGGCGATGAGCGCCCGCGACCAGGTGCTGGGCGCCATCCGCCGGTCGTTGAAGCGCGGCGCGTTGTCGGGCGAGGCGCGGGCGGCCGTCGAGGCCCACCTGCGCGAGCATCCCGTCAACATCGTGCCGGCCCGCACCGCGGGTACGCACGAGGATCGCGTGCGGTTGCTCGAGCAGTGGGCTGCCTTCAATCATGCAACGACAGCGCGCGTCGTGGCGGCCGACGTGCCCGGCGCGGTGAGCGACTACCTGGCGTCGAACAATTTGCCGGCCCGTGTCGTCATGGCGCCCGATCCGGCGCTCGATCACTATGACTGGAACAGCCGGCCAATGCTGGAGCGGCGTCGCGGTTTGCCCGAAGACGCCGATCGCGTCACCGTCACCGGCGCGCTGGCAGGTGTCGCCGAAACCGGCACCTTGGTATTTGCATCCGGACCCGAACATCCCACGTCACTCAACCTGCTGCCGGAAACCCACGTCGTCGTCCTGCGCGAAGCCGATGTGGTGGGGCCGCTGGAAGAGGTATTCACGCGCCTGCGGGCACGCTACGGTGAGGGCGTGATGCCGCGCACCGTCAATACCGTGACCGGACCGTCGCGCACCGGCGACGTGGAACAGCAGCTCGAACTGGGCGCGCATGGCCCGCGACGCCTGCATATCCTGATCGTGCGCGACTGAGCGCGGGGCGCGGCGAGATGGATCAGCCGGCGCAGATCAAAGTGGTGGGTACCAGCGCCGCGCGAGAGGTCGATGAACTGCTCGACACCGTCGCCGGCAACCGCCGGACGGGTCCGCTCTCGGTGCTGCAGGTCGGCGCCCGCATCGCGCCGGTCAATAAGGCGGAACGTAATTGGCGTCATCTGGTCGACACCAAGTACGGCAAGCGGGCCCGCTTCGTCGGGTTGGATATCGAAGCCGGCGACAACGTCGATCTGGTGTTCGACATCTGTGCCGATGCGGCGGCCTTGGACAAGGCGCTGGGCCGGACGCGCTTTGACTTGATCGTGTGCGAGCACGTGTTGGAGCATGTGCGGGCGCCATGGCAGGCGGCGGCGACGATACAGACACTCCTGGCGCCCGGCGGTCACGTGCTGGTGGCCGTGCCATGGGTTCATGCGCATCACGCGCGGCCCGACGACTACTGGCGCATGTCCTTCGCCGGCATCGCGCTGCTGTTCGAGGCACTGGACGTGGTCGGCCTTTTCTACACAGGCACGGGCGCCGGTCTCGACGTTGCCTATCGCGTGACGCGAGGAGACGCGCTGGAGCTGTCACCCGCGATGGGCGCCGTCGAACAGGGCCTGTTCCAACTGACGCTCGACCATGCCGAAAACAAGGACCTGCTGGAGCGCCAGCCTGGCCAGCGCCTGCCGCTGTCGCGAGCCTACATGCCGGCGATGCTGGTCAATGTCGTGGCGCGCAAGCCCCGGCAATCCGCCTCTTGACCTCGGCCATCGGATCGTCGATCCAACCAGTATGTTCGTTGGCTTCCTGCTGCGTCTCGTGCGTGCGCCCAAACTGACCGTCTGCCTGATCGTGGCGGCGGTGGCATTGACACCGGTGCTGGCGGCGGCGCAGGCGCCGAACCAGCCGTCACGGCCCCGCGCGGCCCCGGCCCCCAAAGGCGGTAAGCCGGCGCCGAAGCCGCCGGCGGCGCCCGCCGCGCCCAAGGCGACCACCGTGGTCACCGAAGGCAATTTCCCGCCGTTCAACATGGTCGATGCGCAGGGCAAGCCGGCGGGCTTCGAGGTCGAACTCGCCCAGGCGATCTGCCAGCGCGCCAAGATCGAATGCAAGATCGTGGTTGCGAAGTGGGACGAGATCATCCCCGGTCTGCTCGACAAGCGCTACGACATCGCCATGGCATCGCTTCAGATCACATCGGAGCGGCGCAAGCATGTTGCCTTCAGCCGCCGCTACTATACGCCGCCGGCGGCCTTCGTGACGGCCAAGGAAGCGGCCGTGCCCGATGGCGCGCCGGTCCTGATGCGCGGCAAGACAGTGGGTACCCAGCGGGCCACCACCTTCGCCGACTATCTGGATCGCACGTTCCGCAAGACCATCAAATTGCGCCAGTTCCCGACCGCGGAGGAGGCACGACGCGAACTGGTGGCCGGCAAGGTTGACGCCGTACTGGGCGACAAGGTCTCGTTGTGGAAGTGGCTGGGCTCGCCCGAGGGCGCGTGTTGCGCCTTCTTCGGCCAGGACATCAAGGACACGCGCACGTTGGGTGAGGGCGTCGCCGCCGGCTTCCGCAAGGACGACCCGAAATTGCGCGAGACCTTCAACAAGGCACTGGCCGAGTTGCTGGCCGACGGCACCCACAAGAAGATCGCCGACCGCTATTTTCCGTTCGCGATCTACTAAAACCCGCGCTCCCAGGCGCAATGCGCTCGGACCACAGTCGCGTGCAGCTATCGCATGCTCATCCGCCGACCTTGCGATAGGCGAACATTGCGGTGTCGTAGGGGAAGGCAACTTCCTGCGTTCGGGCGAGTTCGGGCGTTGCCGCAATGAGAGCCCGTACGCGCCGCGCCACGTCGGCCTTGCCGTCGGACGGCAAGGCGGCGATGAAGCTGACCGACAGTGTACGATCGACAATCACCTGCTCGGGCGTGCCCACATGAGTGTTGCGGGCGTGTTGCTCGCCGAGGAACGACAGCCCGTCCGTGACCAGGGCGCGGCGCCACTGACCGGTGCGGTAGCGCGGTGCGCCGCCTTCGAGCGGATCGGTGAGCGCCGACAGGGCCGCCACCCACGGCACCGTCTCGTCGCGGACGTTCCAGATCAGGCCCAGCACGCCGCTGGGCGCCAGCACGCGGCGGATTTCGGCGACAGCTTCGGTCGTGGCGAACCAGTGAAATGACTGGGCGCAGACGACGGCATCGAGTGCGGCATCGGGCAAAGGAATGGCGCTTGCGGTGCCGGCCAGGGCCTGTACGTCGGGGTTCTCCTGCGCGATGCGCGTGCGCATCTGGTCGACCGGCTCCACCGCGAGTACCCGGGCGCCGGTGCGGCGCAGATAGGGCAGGAACTTGCCGGTGCCGGCGCCGAGATCCAGTACCGTCTTGCCGTGACCCAGCCCCACGGTTTCGCGCAGCCAGGTGTCGCATTGCGGCGGATAGTCCGGCCGTCCGGTGACATAGGTTTGGGCCGCCGTTGCATAGCCCGTCGAAGCAGCTTTGTGGATGGAGGACATGGCGCACATGTAGTCAATGGCGCCGCGGGCGGGAAGAGATCAATCACCCAGAAGATTGCCGGTGCGGTCGGGCAATGGCTCGGCCCCCGCGATCTTGGCGACGCGATCGCCGGGCCGCACCAGGCCGGGACTCGACCGGGCAAACAGGACGCCGGCGACACGCGTGCGCAGTGCGACGTCGCTGCCCTGATGCGCCGGCGATATGAGGGTGCCGAGAGTATCACCCACTGCCACCCGATGGCCGGGAGCGACCGCGGGCACCCACAGGCCGCCATGCGGCGCTTTGACGACATCGACGCCGTCCAGGGGCGTGGGTTCGCAGAGCGCGGCGGGCGCTGGCGGCGCTGTGCCTGCGATGATGCCACGGCTCTGCAGCCAATCGAACAGCGCGCCGGCATCGCGCGCCGCGGTGCTGTCGTCGATGTCGGTCTTGCCGCGCAATTCGATTGTGGCCGCGAGGCAGCCGTCGGACGGAATCGGCTTGTCGGGATAGGCCTCGGCCAGATGCCGCCACGGGCGGCTCAGGCACTCGTCGAAGGGCACATCACCCGAGTCGGCGGCGGTGAGCACGGCGGTGGCACCCAGGCGTGCCGCAAGGTCATGGAGCGCCGACGCCTGTTGCGGCACGACGTACAGGTGCAGGGCCGCCTGGTCGTCGCAGTGAAGATCGAGCGCAATGTCGGCGTCGATGGCGTGACGCTGCAATGTCAGCTTCAGCACCTCGCTTTCATCCAGTGCACGGCGCCGCTCCAGCAGGTGAGCGGCAGCGCTGCGGATGAGCGCGACGTTGTCGTTCGCGTCGCCGGTCAGGCGATCCTTGACGGCATCCGCCAGCGGCGCCCGCAGCTCGAGGAAAGCGCGATTGAAGTTGCCGGCGCCGTCCAGCGCATAGCGACCGACAAGATAGCCGCCGACATGTTGGGCCAGCCCGATCGGGTTGGCGAACGGCACGACGGCGATCTCGCCGGCGATCCTGCCGTCCCGGTCGGCGCGCGCCAGGCGTTCCGTCAGATGGCGCAGCACCAGGATGCCGGGCAGTTCGTCGGCATGCAGGGCGGCCTGCAGCCAGACCTTGGGCCGCGCACCCGGTGCGCCGAAACGGTGCACGACAAGGTGCCGCTCGGTTCCCGGTGTCGGTGACGGCAGCGCGATGCGTTCGGTGTGGGCCATGGGTGTCGGACGGCGTCAGGGTTTGCGGGCCGTCAACACCGTGAACATACCGGCCACCATGGTGCGATCGATATCGCGAAAGCCGGCGCCCTGCAGCAGGTCTTCCTGAACCTCGCGTGTCGGCACGACGTTGCCCCATGTCAGCTCATTGTAAGCGGTCTGAACCGAGAAGGTGTATTCCGGGCGCCGCAGATCGGCGTGCGTGGATGGGTAGGTTTCGTCGAGGATGAAGAAGAGGCCGCCGGGTTTGAGGGCGCGGAATGTCTGCGCCATCGCGCCGTTGCGGTGTTCCAGCGGAATTTCGTGCAGCACCTCGAACATGGTCGCGACGTCGAAGGCATTCTCCTCCTGCGCGGTCTCGCCACCGATGTGCGCCACCGTGATGCGATCGGCAAGACCGGTGCCGGCGATGTGCGTGCGTGCGGCCGCTATTCCGTGCGCATCGACGTCGACGCCGTGGCAACGGACGTTGGGCCATGCCTGGACGATGCGCATCATCAGGCCGCCGGCGCCGCAGCCGACATCCAGTAGGCGGCAGCCGGCCTCGAGACTTGCGCGCACGCCCGGGACGGCGGGCAGTATCCGTCGTGCGACGAATGTCTGCAGGCCGCCGGTGGTAGCCGCGATCAGATCGGAAAAATCGCGACCATGCTGTTGGAAGGTGAAAACACCGCCGTCGCGATACAGACGCGCGTGGTCGGCAAGGTCGGGCCCGCCGTAGCGCTGCATCACAGTCACGTAGGCACCGATATGGCGCGGGTCGCTGGCCGTCACCAGGATCTCGCGCATGAAGGGTGCCAGCCGGAACGTCTCCGGCCCCTCGGCGTCCAGCAGCTCATAGGCGCACGCCGTGCGGCACCATGTGGTGACGTACGGCGCATGCAGTCCCAGCGCCACGGCAATCTCGGCCGCGCTGGCGGCGCCGCGCTGGTCGATGGCGGCAAACAGGCCGGCGTCGATGCCTGTTCCCATCAGATGGGTCGCATGAAAGCCCTTGATGTAAGACCACACCAGAGCGGACTGCTGCTCGGCGGTCCGCTCTGCCGGTGCTGCGACAGATGAAGGCGGCGCGACCATGGAGACCTCGTGCGATGCCGGCGACCATGGCACCGTAGGCGGCTCGTGGACGGCGTCAAGCGTCGCGAATGCCTGGATCGGGGCGCTGAACAAGTACCGATCTCACCGGATCCGGAATGAAATGATACCGACTTCAGCACGATTTACTTGGCGACATTCCGGATGACCGGTTCATTTGTGGATTGATTTGTCGCCGTGGTCGAGAACGATAGATTCGTTCATTTGTTGACGCACAGTAATGGTGAGTACTAGCTAAATAATGTCGAGATTGAGGCTCGACGTTCGCGAGGGATTTGATCATGCGAGTTCGAGGAATTCTACGGGCTACAGCCCTTGCTGCGCTCCTTGCGCTCGCAGGCGGCTGTAACGGCAATGATGTGTCTTTGACGACGAGCGGCAGCAAGAACGAGCCGCCGCCGAACAATCCGCCACCCAACAACCCGCCGCCGAACAACACAGGCTTCGCCTTGTTGCCGACGGTCGCCAACACGGCGGGCGGCCTGACGCAGGGTATCGTCAAGATGACGGGCGATTCGCTGTCGATCCTGGGTGGCACGGTCACGACGCTCGGCCAGGCCTTGCCGCAGCCGGTCGGCGGCTCGGTGATCGTTCTGGGCGTCGCCGTCGATCGCACCGGCAAGGGCGTGTCGGGCTTGGGCGACAACCTCGCCGGCATGTTCACCCGCGTCGGTACCCTGAGCATCAATCCGCTGCTGGGAACCGGCGGTCTGCTGACCCCGATCCTGACCAGCGTCGGCCAGGTCCTGGCGCCGGCGATCGGTGTTGCGGGCGTCACGGGCCCGGTCACCGGTCCGCTGCTGGTGCAGGTTGCCAATGTCGTCAATTCGCAGTCGCTGCTGTCGGCGCTGCAGCCCGTGCTCAATCCGGTCCTGGCGCCGTTGTTGAGCACGAACGTCACGGCCAACCACTTGCCGATCCTGGCCGGCCTCAATGCCGGATCCACACCGCTGCTGGGCAATATCCTGGGCGGTCTGCTCGGCGGCGGTTCCGGCAACAACGGCGGCCTGCTGAATGGCGTGCTGGGTGGCGGCGGCGGTAACGGTGGCCTGCTGAACGGCGTGCTGGGCGGCGGGTCCGGCAGCAATGGCGGCTTGCTGAATGGCGTCCTGGGCGGCGGCAGCAGCGGCGGTGGGTTGCTGAACGGCGTGCTGGGTGGCGGCGGCCAGGGTAACGGCGGTCTGCTGAACGGCGTACTGGGCGGTGGGTCCGGCGGCGGCGGCCTGCTCAACGGCGTCCTCGGCGGCGGCAATGCCAGCAGTGGCCAGGGCAACAACAGCAACGGTGGGCTGCTCGGTGGCTTGCTGGGCGGTGGCTCGGGCAGCGGCAACAACGGCGGCCTGCTGGGCGGCCTCCTGCGCTAGCCCACGCCCCGTCGCGGGAGAGGCCGCCAGTCGCGACCTCTCCCGATCTCTCAAGGGGGCCGATGGCCTCCAGTAGAAGCGTCAGGTCCGAGAGCTTCCATGAGGCTCTCGGACTTTTCCGTTGGGGAGAGTGATCTGGGTTAAGTCTCGCCGCGTACGTCGGTCAGCAGACCAGCGAAACGGCATTTGTTGCTCAGGGGAGGGTTTGTCGCGCTTCTGGATTCATTCCAATCCCACCGGATCCGGATGGAATTCGAACCGTAAGCGGAACAACCATAGGTACGTGTACCTCCGGGAATGATTTCAATGGCGGCAGGAATTGCTGCCAAAAGTGAAAACGAAAGTTTCCGGGTGTCGTTGACGCACTGAGTGAGTGAAGATTACTTTGAAATATCGGGAAGTAAGCCCGATTTTTCACAAAGGAATTTAATATGCACGCTCGAGAGATATTGCGGGCGGCGGCACTTGGGGCAGCACTTGTTGCACTCGCCGTCGGTTGTACCGACAAAGACAAAAGTATAACCACTACTTCAACCGGCAAAGATGGAAGTAATGGCGGCAATGGTGGTGGCAACGGCGCCGGTGGTAATGGGGCAAATGGTGGCGCCGGTGGTAATGGTGGCAATGGCGGTAATGGTGGAAACGGCGGAACGGGTGGCCCCGGCGGGATCGGTGGCACCGGGCTTGTCCTGCTGCCGACTATTACGGGCACGGCCGGTGGTCTGACGCAGGGCGTCGTCAAGCTGACCGGCGATACGCTGTCCGTCCTGGGCGGCACCGTAGCCGGCCTGGGCGCCGGCCTGCCGTCTCCACTCGGTGGTTCGGTTGTCGTTCTGGGTACCGCGGTTGATCGTACCGGTACGGCCGTCAGCGGCCTGGGCGACTCGCTGGCGGCAACGTTCCAGCGCGTCGGCACCCTCAGCATCAACCCGCTGCTGGGCACCGGTGGTCTGCTGACGCCGGTCCTCGCCAGCACGGGCCAGATCCTGTCGCCGACGATCGGCGTCAACGGTCTGACCGGCCCGCTGACCGGCCCGGTGTTGGCGCAGGTCTCCAGCCTGGTGAATACGCCAGCGCTGCAGCCCCTCTTGGGTGGCGTGCTCAACCCGGTGCTGCAGCCACTGCTGAGCACGGCCGGCACCCCCAACAACCTGCCCCTGCTGCAGCAACTGGGTAGCGTGACCGGCAACACGCTGAACGTCGGTGCCAATCCGGTTCTGACGGGCGTGCTCGGCGGCCTGCTGGGCGGCGGTTCGGGTGGCGGTGCCAATGGCGGCTTGCTGGGTGGCGTTCTCGGCGGCGGTGGTACCAGCGGCGCAGGTGGCGGCCTTCTGGGCGGCATCCTCGGCGGTGGTGGCACCAGCGGCGGTACGAGC
The DNA here is from genome assembly GCF_007859315.1 of Reyranella sp. CPCC 100927. Classification (GTDB taxonomy): domain Bacteria; phylum Pseudomonadota; class Alphaproteobacteria; order Reyranellales; family Reyranellaceae; genus Vineibacter. The sequence goes on along the minus strand of NZ_VOHA01000016.1, from coordinate 82,392 downwards.
GGCGCCGGCGGTGGTCTTCTGGGCGGCGTCCTCGGTGGCGGCGGTACCAGTGGTGGCACCAGCGGCGGCGTCCTGGGCGGCATCCTCGGCGGTGGCGGCACCAGCGGCGGCACGAGTGGTGGCACGAGCGGCGGCGGTATCCTCGGCGGCGTGCTGGGTGGCGTCACGGGCGGCGGCACCAGCGGTGGCACGACCGGCGGTACCTCCGGCGGTGGTGGCGGCATCCTCGGTGGTGTTCTGGGTGGCGTTACTGGTGGCACCAGCGGTGGCAACACGAGCGGCGGCAACGGCGGCTTGCTCGGCGGCATCCTGGGTGGTGGCTCGGGCAGCACGTCGGGCGGCAACTCGGGTGGCGGCCTCTTGGGTGGCATCCTCGGTGGCGGTCGTCGCTAGACGGCAAATGACAGCAACGGTTGGTCCAAATAGGACCAACCGTTAGGTCCAAGACGGACGCTGTTTGCAACTCCCTCGTGCCCGCTCAGGGCACCATCAGTAGGCTTGATCTGGGGGCTTGAGTATCCGGTCCTTGGGTCACCGCATCCTCAACGCGATGCGCAAAAGTCGAAGCTGAAAAATGTTGGGATCGAAGTTTTCGGAATACTTGTTCCGGCTGTCTTTGGGGGTCGTCCTCATGTATCCGTCGGTTTCCTGGAGCCAAGGCACCGTGCTCGATCCTTCGAGGGTCGGTCGCGAGATCCAGGGCGTCGATCCGACAACACCGCGGCGGGACGTGGCTGTCCCCAAGACCCGCCCCGGCTTCACCATTGATCCGGCGATCGCCGGCCGCTCCATCACGGTGCGCAAGGTGGTCCTGGAAGGCGTCACCGGCTTCCAGGCTGCCGACCTGCAGGACCTGTTCTCCGGCGTGGTCAACAAGACCGTGACGCTCGGCGACCTGGGCCAGGCCATCGACAGCATCTCGCGCAAGTATGAAGAGGCCGGATACGTTTTCTACAACGTGCTCCTGCCCAACCAGGACTTCGCTGACGGTACTGTTCGCATCGTCGTCGTCGAGGGCTACATCTCGACCATCGAATTCGCCGGACCGCAAGCCAGCGCCGGAGTCACCGGCAGGATCGGCGGTATCCTGGGCAATCTGCGCGACAAGCGGCCGGTCCGTCGCTCCGCGCTGGAGCGCTATCTGCTGATCGCCAACGAGATTCCCGGCGTCAAGATCGACGCCGACGTGCAGCCGGACGGCAGCGGCAAGCTCGGCGCGCTGAAGCTGATCGTGCAGCCGAAGATCACCTACCTGCAGGGCATCGGCCAGATCGACAACTATCAGAACGTGCCCGGCAACGGCCTGAACTTCCGGCTGGGTGCGATCGCCAACTCCGTGTTGGGATGGGGCGAATCCACCGAGGCGCGCTGGCTGTTCGCCACGCCGTGGAAAACCCTGCACCTGTTCGACTTCCGTCATTCCGAGCCGATCACCGACGAAGGTGACCGCTTCGATGCCATCGTTCAGTATGTACAGCAGCGGCCCAAGACGGTTTTCAACGGCACCCGCATCGATTTCCGGGGCGAATCGTTCTACGCCCGCATCCAGTATCGCTACCCCGTCATTCGCGCCGTTGCCGAGAACATGACGGCGTTCGCGGCGCTCGACTATGTCAACGTGAACTACAAGATCGAAGGGTTCCATCTGCCTGGCGACTCGCTGCGGGTGGCGCGCGTCGGCGTCGTCTACGCCACCAAGGATTCGCTGGACGGCATCTTGAACGCCACGGCGCAGGCTAGCATCGGCCTGGATGTCTTCGATGCCCGGGCCAAGGGCAGGTTGAAAGCGAATGCCGGCTTCCAGAAATTCACGCTCAACGTCGAGCGCACGCAGCCGCTGTTCGGCAATCCCGATTTCAACCTGGTGACGAAAGCCACCGGCCAGGTCGCGACCGGGACCGTTCCCAACGCCGAGGTGTTCGGCTTCGGTGGCCGCGACTATGGCCGGCCCTTTACCACTCTCGAAACCGTCGGCGATCACGGCTTCGCCGTCTCTGGCGAGATCCGCTGGCGGGCGCCGATCGATTTCATACCGCGCGAGTGGCTGGACCATTACTTCTACGCCTTCGCCGACTATGGGCGCTTGTGGGTCAGCAGCCGCGTGAACAAGCCGTTCTTCAACCAGGGCGCATCGGCGGGCGGCGGCATCCGCATCAAGATTTTCGACAGGTTCAGCGGCGAGATCGAGGCTGCCAAGCCACTGGCCGGACGCGTCAGCAACCAGGGCGGCAGTCAGCGCAACTGGGAAGTGTTTGTACGTTTGGGGGCATCTTTTTAATCGGTTTTTGAGCATTGGGGAGATTTTACCGTGAGGCATACTTTAATCGCGATTGGTCTGGCCTCCGCCATGCTGTTCGGCGTGCCAGCACAAGCCGGCTTCAACGAAGGGATGACGGCATACAAGGCGGGCAACTACGCCGTGGCCTACAAGGAGTTCGACTCCGCTGCGCGCGAGGGCGACAAGTTCGCCCAGGTGATGGCGGCGACCATGTGCCTTGAAGGCTCGGGCGTGGCGCGTGACGTCAAGCAGGCGGCCTACTGGTTCGAAAAGGCGGCCAATGCCGGTCACAGCTACGCCCAGTACGCCATCGGCATGCTCTACATGGCCGGTGACGGTGTGTCGAAGGACACCCGCAAAGGTCTGGTGTGGCTCAAGGCCAGCGCCGATCAGGGCTCGTTCTTTGCTCAGACGACACTGGGCGATGCGTATGCCAACGGCATCGGCGTGACGCCGGACAAGGGGCGCGCGCTCGATTTCTATCGTCAGGCCGCCAATCAGAACTATGCCGTGGCTCAGCTGAAGCTCGCTTCGGCCCACTACCTGGGCGACGGGCTGCCGAAGGATCCGGTCGAAGCCTACAAGTGGACCTTCCTGAGCTCCAGCCAGCTCGATGGTGCCCGCTCGCTGCTGGCCAAGCTCCGCCAGGAACTCACGCCGGCCCAGGTTGCCGAGGGTGAGCGCGCGGCGCGGGCGTGGCAGTCGCAGTCGGCGCAGCGCTGAGACGGGAAACGCTGAGAATGGAAGCATCGGCCATGCCGGAAACTGAGCCAGCCCTGACAGCGACAGCAGGCGGCAACGCGCCGCGACGGCCAGCGTACCCGTCGGTCCGTGGTGATCTGCGCAAGGGGCCGCAGACACCGCCCAGCGTGTTGATCGTCGACGACGAGGCGGATCTGCTTGAGGAGATGGCCACGACGCTGAGCGAGGAGGGCTTTGCGGTTCTGCGCGCGCCCAGCGGCACGGCAGCGCTCAGGCTCTTCGGCGCCAATCCGGAGATCGGCGTGGTCGTGACCGACGTTCGGATGCCTGAACTGGATGGACTGCAGCTCATCGAACGGCTGTTGGCCGAACTGCAGCCCGATGCGGCCAAGCCGCAGATCATCGTGCTGACGGGTCACGGCACGATGGATACGGCGATCCGTGCGCTGCGTTTGCACGCCAGCGATTTCCTGAGCAAGCCGGTGACACGTGCCGACCTCGTGGGGACCGTGCGCCGGGCGATGGACCGCTGCATGGGCGCGCGCGAACAGAGCTCCGAGCAAGCCGACATCCGCAAGCGCTACTCCGAACTGCAGAACACGTTGTCGCGCATCAACGCGACGCTCAATCGCTTGCTGGTCGGCGAAGCCAACGTGGAACCCGTGGCGACCGAAGGCGCGCCGGGGACGCAGGCATCGGACGCGCGGCCGCCGGAGAGACCCGACCGGATCCGTTCCATGCTGCGCGAGCACCGTGTTCGTGCGCGGATTTTCCGCAGCAGCGTTCTGCTCGACCCCAGCTGGGACATGCTGCTCGAACTGATGCTGGCGCATATTGAAAACAAGCAGACCTATCTCACCAGCCTCTGCGTGGTCTCGGGCTTGCCGACCACGACGGCGTTGCGGCGGGTCGAGCAATTGATTGCCTCGGGACTGGTGCGGCGCGAGGACGATCCGGTTGATCGTCGGCGTGTGATCGTGAGCCTGACGGACAGTGGCATCGAGCGTCTTTCGGCCTACCTGGAGCAGGTGGAACGCGACGGCGCCAAGATGAACCGCGCTTAGCGTTGAAGACATCCCGTGCCGTTATCGTCATCGACTGCACAGCGTCATGAAACCACCGTGTGGGAAGGGTGGATCCGCAAGCGCCTGGCATCGCCCATCGATGCTGCGATCGCGGCGGGCCTTCTGGCGGCCTTCATCGACTGGTTCGTGCCGTCCGCCGGCGAGTTTCGCATCCTGCTCGGCCTGTCGCTGGTCTATCTCGTCTTCCTGGTCCACGGACACCGCTTCGCGCTGGTGAGCGCGTTGTGTCTGTCGGCAAGCTGGATCCTGACCGGCAACCCGCCGGTATTGGCCGCCATTCCCCTCGCCGCGGTCGGCGGTGTCTGGCTGCTGCGGCGCTGGGGGTGGGGCCTGCCGCCGGCGGCCGGCGCTTTCTGGCTGCTGCTCGGGTTGCCGGCGCTGTGGGGCATCTTTGCCGGCCTGCTCGATCTGCCGCCGCGCGTGGCGGCCTATGTAGCGCTCAACTACGCCCTCAACGGCATCGCCTGCGCGGCCCTGGCGGCGTTGGCCGAACGCCTGTTGCCCAGCCACGGGCGCACCACCACCCAGCTCACGGTGCAGGAAACCGTCCGCGCTTTTCTGCTGCCGCTGACCATCATCCCGGTGGTCGTGCTCGTGGCGCTGGACGCCGCGCAGAGCCATAGCCGCTATATCGCGGAAGCCGAACGGACCACCCAGCTCATGGCCGCACGCACCGGCAATGTCGTGCGCGGATGGTGGGACGGCATGCGCACGACGCTGCGGCATGCGGGTCAGATCAGCCTGGAGGAGTACCTCGGTTACCGTGGTCTGCCGCGTCCCGGTTTGGCGCTGTTGAATGCCCACGCCGATGCGTTGGCACAGTGGCAGCTGTCCGAGGTGCTGTTGGTGATGGCCTCCGGTCGGGTCGTCGATCGCTGGCCGCCGGCCAACGGCGGCACCGATATCGATCAGCGCGGCTGGCCGCGCGGCCCGTTCACGGCACCGGTGATTCTGGCGACACCATCGTCCAGCGGTGGCGCGACCCGCATCACAACCCTGGTGCCGATCGCCAACGCCGGCGAATATCTCGGTCTTGTTGCCGGTACGGTGTGGTCGACGGCGATCGGTGATCTGCTGCGCTCGACGCCGCTTGAGCACGGCACCGCGCTGGAAGTCCGTACCCGCAACGGCGAGACTCTCGAAGCGGTCGGTACACCCGGCCTGCAGCAGACGTCGGGCAGTGCATTGGCGGGGAACGGCTCTTTTGCGCGGCCGTGGTCGTCACGCGTTTTTGTTGCAGATGTAACAATCGATTCAACCTTGCCGTGGACCCTGCGGCTGGCCCAGATTCCCGTCGCCCTGCAGGCCCAGGCGCTGGACCAGGGTCTGCGGGCGCTCCTGGCGGGGGCGGCGATCTGCGTGCTGGGTGGCATTGCCGCCTCGATGTTGGGCTGGGGCCTGACGCGGTCGTTGACCGGCGTGGCGGACTCGGTATCGCGGTCGATGGCCGAGATCGGCGCGCCACCGCCGCCGACCCGCATCACGGAACTCGACCGGATGTCGCACCAGTTCCTGGAGGCCGGTGCCGCGCTGCGCGCTCAGACTCACGATGCGCGCACGCGCCAGGAACGCGCCGAGCGGCTGGTCCGCCAGGCGCCCATTGTCCTCTTCACCTTGCGGCTGGCGGCGGACCTGCAGTGGTCGTTGGCATCGCACAACCAGACCCTGGAGCAGCAGTTCGGTCACCCGCCGGGTTCGATCACCACGCGCCAGGCGTGGGAAGCGATCATCGATCCCACGACGGCGCTGAGTGCGGCGGAGTTGCAGGTGCTGGTCGCGACCGGCGGGCTGCTGGCCGAGCGGCGCGTGCGCTGCGGCGATGGCAGCTGGCGCTGGGTCTACGAGCAGCTGGCGCTGGTGAAGGAGGCGGCGGGGCACAGCCGCGAGGTGATCGGCGTCTGGCTCGACATCCATGAGCGTCGCGAGGCCGAGCTGCGGCTGCTGCAGTCGTCCAAGCTCGTCACCCTAGGGGAGATGGCCACCGGCATGGCGCATGAGCTGAACCAGCCGCTCAACGCCATCAGCCTGGCCGCCGAAAACCTGCAGCACCGCTTGCAGCGGACCGATCTGCCCGAGGACGCACGTGACTACCTGCATGCCCGGGCCGAGCGGATCGCGGCCCAGGCCGTGCGGGCAGCGCGCATCATCGACCATATGCGGGTGTTCGGCCGCGGTCCGTCGGGCGACGGCGAGGCCTTCGACATCCGTGATGCCGTCGCCGGCGCCCTGGTGATCTGCGGCCACCGCATGCGGGCCGATGGCATCGTGGTTCGCCAGACATTCGATGACGGGCCGCTGGAGGCGTTCGGCTATCGGCCGTCGCTGGAGCAGGTTTTCGTCAACGTGCTGCTCAATGCACGCGATGCGCTGCTGGCGCGCCACCCGTCATCGATCGACATCGATCAGCCGCCGCCCTCGCGATGGGTTGAAATCACGGCGCGCCGGCAAGACGACTCCGGCCTGGAGATCGCCATCGCCGATAACGGCGGCGGTATCGACGCCCAGGCGTTGTCGCGTGTGTTCGAGCCGTTCTTCACGACGAAAACACCGGGTCAGGGCATGGGCCTGGGACTTTCCATCGCGTTTGGAATCGTGCGCGACATGGGCGGATCGATCGCCGCCCGCAACAGCGACGCCGGAGCCATCTTCACGATCCTGCTGCCGGGCAGAAACGACTAGTGCGGACGCCATCCTGTAATAGGATGGAACACGGTCACCGCCCGCGTTTCGGGATAATTCTGGACGTGACGTGCGATCCGGCGGGAACGCGGGGCGGGGATCCGGCGTTGACACACTCAGGACACGATTGAACCTGAGCGTTTCCATGCCGAGAATTGGCAACCGAGGAGGACCCTGATGAGGTCAGTCTGGTCAGTCCCGATGGCGCTTGCGCTGGCGATCGCCACCGCAGGCGTGGTTCAGGCACAGCAGCCCTATCCGTCGCAGTTTGCCAATCAGTGGATGAACTCATGCGTGAGTTCATGCCAGTCCAACGCCTTGTACAAAGATCGCCAGGGTGTTTGTGCGCCTTACTGCACCTGCATCGTGCAGGAGGTCCAGGCGAGCGTTCCGCTGGAAGTCGCGATGCAGGCCGAGAAGGACTTGGCGAACAAGAACAACAATTCAGAAGCCGTCCAGCGGGTGAACAAGGTCACGCATCAGTGCCAGGCGCGCTTCGCGCCGCAGCAGGCACCGACCAGGCAGAGCAAGACCCGCTGACGCGTCTCAGTATTTCACGGCGCTGCGCGCATTGGGCGCAGCGTACTCGAGCAGCCGCCCGGCTTTGACCTCCATGGTGTCGCGCCGCCGCAGGTGGCGTGCTTGCGCCGCTGTAATCAGCGGATAGTGGCGGCTGTCGTCGACCCATTCAGCGACATCGAAGCAATTGTCGTCGCGGCCCACCCATAGGTTTGGGGCGAGCCGGCGCAGGTCGTAGGGCCGCGAATAGGTCCGCAGTGTCTTGCGGTCCTTCAGTACGTACTCGTGAAAATAGGTCAGTGCCAGTTCGCGCAGCGAGCGATGGATCGGGTCGCGCCAGCGCAGCCAGACATGGTTGCTCTTCGAAATGGCGCCCCAGGCACCGCCGCGGCGAAAGACTGCCACAACATGGTCGTCGTCGGTGGCGTCGGCCTGCAGATCCATCAGCAGCGGCGGCTCGCCCGCCAGCCACAAGGCACAGGCGGCCACGAAAGCGCCCTCCAGGCAATGGGCATGGCCTTGCCGCAGGGTTTCGCGCACGGATAGGGCTGTGTCGCCCTTCAGTTCGAAGTTTGTCGGCAGCGCCGTGACAAAATCCTGGATCCGCTCCGGTGTGCGCAGGCCCCTGAGGGTTCTGTACTGGGCGGGAGAGAGGCCAAGCCGTTCGGCCGTGGGTGGTCGGACACGCATGCCGTCATCCTGCGTTGGATCGGGGCCGCGGCTCAATGGCACAACAGCTGGTGGTGCATAAAGACAAACGGCGCCCCTGGGGGCGCCGTTGTCGTTGTTTTCGGTCGGATGGTGGAGCTGAGGGGGATCGAACCCCTGACCTCCTCATTGCGAACGAGGCGCTCTCCCAGCTGAGCTACAGCCCCCCGCCCGAAAACGGCGCGGATAATGGTGACGGGGACCGCCGAAGTCAAGGAAGTCGGGGCCGCAGCCGTGCGCAGAAAACATGCTTCCGCACGCGCTGGCGCTTGCCTCCGAGCATGGGCTCATGTCAGTTTCTGCCGTCGGTCGAGGGGTTCCATGAGCAGACAAAAAGTGCAGTCCGAAGCGGCGCCGGCCGCGCTGGGTCCGTATTCCCAGGCGATCGTTGCCGGAGGCATGGTGTATTGCTCCGGGCAGATCGCGCTCGACCCCAAGACGGGGCAGTTCGCCGGCGATACGGTCGAGGCGCAGACGCACCAGGTTATCCGCAACCTGCAGGCGGTATTGCAGGCTGCCGGCAGTGACCTGGGGAAGATCGTCAAGACCACGGTGTTTCTCGCCGACATGGGCGAATTCCAGGCCATGAACGGCGTCTACGCCGGCTATTTTCCCGATCCGGCACCGGCGCGCAGCACTGTGCAGGTCGCGCGGCTGCCGCGTGATGCACGGGTCGAGATCGAAGCCGTTGCAACCCTCTGAGCGCCCTCGGCGCTCGGGTTCAGGAGGTCGGACATGGGAGATATGGGCGGTATGGCGGCCAGTTTGGGGGCCCTGTTTTTCGTGTTCTACCTGATCGGCGTCGCGATCGTGGCTGTGCCCTTCTGGTTCATCCTGAAGCGGGCCGGGTTTTCGCCCTATCTGACGCTGCTCAACCTGATCCTTGGGCTCGGCACCCTCGTGATCATGGCGATCCTTGCCTTCTCGCGCTGGCCGGCCGGCGAGTCGGGTCGCACCTCGACGGTGCAGGACCTGCTGCGCCAGGTCCAGGGAGGCCGATAATGGACTACGGTGGCGGCGCCCTCATCGGCGGCCTGATCATCTCGCTGCTCATTACGTCGCTGGGCATCTGGATGACTTGGCGCATCATCGAGAAGGCGGGTTATCCGGGCTGGTATGCCCTGGCGATCGGTATCGGCGGGTTCATTCTCGGCCTGATCCCGTTCGTCGGCTTCCTGGTCCAGCTCGCGCAACTGGGACTGATGTACGCGTTCGCCTTCGTGCGCTGGCCGAAAGAGGGTGGGACGGTTCCTTTCGGCGGCGGCATTCCTGGCATTGCGCCGAGCGCCGCGGGCTATCCGCCGCAAGGCGGCTACCCGCCGGCCACCGGCTATCCACCGCAGCCCGGCGGCTATGCGCCGCCGGGCTACCCGCAACAGCCGGGCTACCCGCCACAACCCGGTGGCTACCCGCCGGCGCCGGGCTATCCGCAGCAGGGCTACCCGCAACAGCCGGGTCAGCCTGGCGGTTATCCGCCCCAACAAGGGGGCTATCCACAGCAACCTGGCTATCCGCCGCCGCAGCAATACGGCCAGCCGCCAGGCTACCCGCCGCAGCCCGGCGGTGCCGGCGGCTACAGCCCGCCGCCGGTTGCACCGCCGCCGTCTTACGGCCAGCCGCCAGTGTCGCCGCCGCCGTTGGCACCGCCGACCCCATCCGGTGGCGGCGATGGGGAAGCGACGGTGATCGCCGGCCGATCCATGCCGCAAGCCGGCGCGCCGGTTGCGCCACCCCCGGCGCCATCGGCTGCCCCGCCCCCGGCAGCGCCGCCGGCGCCGGCATCGTCCGGTCCGGGATGGACGCTGTCGACACCCGGTCCGGGCGGCACGCCCTTCGTGCTGACCATGGCCGAGGGCAAGAACATCTACCTGGTGAGCGGCCAGGGCGGCGGCGGTGACCTGATCGTGCCGGAAGCGTCGATCGGCAATCCGCATGCGCGCCTGCACCTGGCGCCGGGGCGGCTGGGCCTGGAGGATCTCGGCTCGACCGGTGGCACGGCCATCGACGGGGCCCAGCTGCTGCCCAGCCACGGCATCCGCGAGGTAACCCAGTCGAAGAAGATCCGCTTTGGCGCCCTGGAGTTTTCGCTGGCCCGGGCGTAAGGCCGCCCGGAATCGTCCGCGACGGCATTGCTGTCGCAGACGATGCTTCGGATGACCATATAGTCGATAGCTGAGCCCGTCTTGTCGCATCCCCGGGGCTCGGCTATGCCTGCGCTGACCCTGTTCCCACCCCTCGGAGAGCCCTGGTGATTTCGTCGCTCGCCTACGTGCTCAACCTCCTGCTGACCTTTTTTGTCTACCTGCTGATCGCCCAGGCGATCATGAGCTGGCTGCTGGCCTTCAACGTCGTGAACTACAGGAATCAGGTGGTGCGCACGATCTGGGAGTTCCTGGCGCGCATCACCGAGCCGCTGCTGCGGCCGATCCGGCGGATCCTGCCGAGCTTCGGTGGCATCGATCTGTCGCCTCTGGTGCTGATCCTGATCATCATTTTCCTGCAGCGCGCCATCCTCTTTCCGTTGGAGACCGGACAGCCGATCTCGTTGCTGTGAGCTTTTATCGGGCCGCCGGTGATGGGCTGAGGCTGCGGCTGAAGGTGAAGCCGCAGGCGCGCCGCGCCGCCATCGAGGGCATCGTGCCCGATATCGAAGGCGAGGCGCTGGCCGTCGCGGTCACGGCGGCACCCGAAGACGGCAAGGCCAACGCGGCACTGATCGGGCTGCTGGCGCGAACCTGGAAATTGCCGGCCGCGTCGTTTTCGGTGGTCCACGGCGCGACCGCGCGGCGCAAGCTGGTGAGCATCGCCGGCGATCCTGACACCCTGGGCGCGCTCATCGAGGCATGGCGCGCGTCGCATTCATGATCTATGTCGGCGCCGGATCAACGGCACGGAGAGGTCTGAATGACGGCAAGCATCATTGACGGCAAGGCCTATGCAGCCGGCCTGCGCGAGCGGGTGGCGCGCGAGGTCGCGACACTGAAGGCGGAGAAGGGCCTGACGCCTGGTCTCGCCGTGGTGCTGGTGGGCGACGATCCCGCGAGCCAGGTCTATGTCCGCAGCAAGACGCGGCAGGTCACCGAAGCCGGGATGGCCGGTTTTGACCACAAGCTGCCGGGCGATGTCCCGGAGGCCGATGTGCTGGCGCTGGTCGCCCGGCTGAACGCCGATCCGGCGGTGCATGGCATCCTGGTGCAATTGCCGTTGCCGTCGCATATCGCGTCCAGCCGCGTCATTGCCGCGATCGATCCGGCCAAGGACGTCGATGGACTGAGCGCGACCAATGCCGGCCGGCTGGTGCAGTCCACCGGCGGTGCGCTCGATTTCTCGGTCGCCTGCACGCCGCTGGGCTGCCTGATGCTCCTGAAGGATTCGCTGGGCGCGCTCGCCGGTGCTGATGCCGTGGTTGTCGGCCGTTCGGTGCTGGTCGGCAAGCCGATGGCACAGTTGCTGGTGCGCGAGGATTGCACGGTGACGGTCGCCCATTCGCGCAGCCGCGATCTGCCCGCACTGTGCCGGCGCGCCGACATCCTCGTTGCTGCCGCTGGACGCGCCGAGATGATCAAGGGTGACTGGATCAAGCCGGGCGCCACGGTGATCGACGTCGGCATTACGCGCATCACCAAGCCCGACGGCAAGCAGCGGCTGATCGGCGATGTCGAATTCGAAGCCGCCCGGATGTCAGCGCGCGCCATCACGCCGGTGCCTGGCGGCGTCGGCCCGATGACCATTGCCTGTCTGCTGCACAACACCCTGCAGGCCGCTCGGCGCAGCGTGGGGTTGGGGCCAGCGGCGATTTGAGTTTTTTTGGACCGCGGGCGTCCGCGCCCGCGGTCCAAAAACGTCAGAACGACTTGCTGATGCTGAAGATGGCGCGCGGGGCGCAGTACTTGTAGCCGCCGCCGTTGCACCGGGTCTTGGAGATGTTGGTGTCGACGTAGGTGAGGCCGAGATCGACGCCGTACACTGTGGCCACGATGCCGACCTGCCAGTCCCAGTAGTCGGGGTTGGCGAAGCGCGCGTTGTGCTGGATCGACTGGTGGCCCAGCCCGCCGAAGATCTTGAACGACACCTTGTCGTGGATCTGAATGAAGCTCAGCGGCACCGTGACCATCGCCTGCTTGTACCAGGCGCTGCCCGAGCGGGCGAAGAAGTTGGGGCTGTAGCGCACCTGGCCCGCGATGCTGGCGAAGCCGAAATCATAGCTCAGCGCGCCGCCGAACTCGTCGTAGTGCAGGTGGGCGCCTTTGATCGAGCCAGGATAGCGGTAGCCGATCCAGCCCAGGTCCAGCACCATCTTCTCGTTCAAGAACTTGAACTTCACGCCGGCGACCATGTCGATCTCCAGCGACTCATCGACATCGGGCGAGAAGTTGATGCTGCTGCCCCAGAAGCCGCCGTAGACCGACACGGGCGCGAAGCTGACGAACGACAGCGGCACTTCATAGGTGAGGCCGGCTTGCAGGGCAGGCGCCTTCTTGCTCTGCGAGATGCCGCGGAAGCGATAGTCGGATGTCAGCGTGACGATGCCGGTGATGTTGCCGCCGAACGGGCCCGTCGGATCCGGCGTCGGTGGCTCGGGTGCCGGCGTCGATGCCGGTGCTGGTGCAGGCGCCGTCTGCGCGACCGCTGCTCCTCCCCACAGGGCGGCCATCACCAGGGCCGCCGACAAACGCTTGATCACCATCTTCCCCTCGCATGCATGCCATGGACGTGCGATCGCTGCGCGATCGATGACAGCAGGCTTACAAGCAGGTTCCGTACCACTGCGGGGGAGCTGGGGTGTCGATCCGACCAGCGGAAGAAAGCGGCATCGTTCACGCCGCGATCGCTCAAAAAACGAGCCGACCGTGCAAGGAACGCGCTGACCGTGGCGCTTAAAGCGCCAGTGACCTAGCGGGCGGGATAGTCATGCCGATCGCCGCGGAAGTCCTCGATCGTGCGCTGCCCGTCGCTGGCGGGATCGCCGACATAAGTCGGGCCGATCGGGCTCTTCCCATAGCCGCCGGGAATATCCAGCACATAGGTTGGCTGGCACAGTCCCGACAGCCTGCCGCGCAGGGCGCGCATCAGCGCCTGGCCCTCGTCGATGGACAGGCGGAAATGGCTGGTGCCGCGCGCGAGATCGGGATGGTGCAGGTAGTAGGGGCGCACGCGGGCGGCGACCAGGGCGCGGAACAGGGCCTCGAGCGCTTCGACCGAGTCATTGACCCCGCGCAACAGCACGCTCTGCGACAACAGTGGAATGCCGGCGTCGGCCAGCGTCGCCAGGCTGGTCCGCGCCGCTGACGTCAGCTCGCGTGCGTGATTGCAATGCACGCCGACATAGACCGCGGCTCGCGTCGTTTTCAGGGCCGCCACCAGCGCGTCGCTCACACGGGCCGGCTCGACGACCGGTACCCGTGTGTGGAAGCGGATCACCGCGACATGTGCTGTTGCGTCGAGCGCCGCCACGATGCGGGCGATGCGCCGTGGTGAAAGCATGAACGGATCGCCGCCGGTGACGACCACCTCCCAGACGTCCGGATGGGTCGCGATATAGTCCAGCGCCGCCTCGAGGCCGGCATCGTCGAGCATGTCACCGCCCGGTCCGACCTGCTCGCGGCGAAAGCAGAATCGGCAATAGACCGGACAGGCGTGCAGCGGCTTCAGCAGCACGCGGTCGGGATAGCGATGCACGATGCCCCGGACCGGCGCGAAGGTGTGATCGCCGATCGGATCCGTCAGCTCGTCTGATGTGGTCGTCGCTTCCTGCGCTGTGGGGATGAACTGCCGCGCGATGGGATCGCCCGCCGGCGCGCCCTCGATCAGGTCGAGCAGGTCGGGTGTCACGGCGATGGCATAGTCGCGCGCGACCTGCGCCAACGCTGGATCGCCGGCCGCGGTGGGCGGCAGAACGCCGGCCGCGACAAGGTCGGCGAGTGTGCGGGCAGTGGTCGAAGCGCGGGTCATCGGTCTGTGGCCGCCTTCAACGCCGATTCCGGGCCAGGGTCAAGACCTCACGGTGGCGCGCGCACAGGCCTGCCGGTGAACGGGTTCCAGCCCAGGGCCGCCAGCGTGGCCCATGCCGTCGCCCCCAGATGGGGGCGGTTGAAATAGAAGAAGTCGGGCGTCGTGCTGTCCGGTCCGATGGCGAGCCCGGTCGTCAGCTGCGGTGCCGGCGTGGCGTAGAGCCAGCCGTCAGGGCTGCGATGGATCCGCAGGCCGTCGAGCAATGCCGCGGCACGCGCCGGCTGCCCGGTCGCCTGGAAGACCAGCGCGGCCTGTGCCGTGCCTTCGATCCATAACCCATCGCGGTCGTTGTCAAAGTCATAGCCGCCCGCGACGGCGAAGTGCCTGTCGACGCAAGCCAGGCTTGCCGACCAGGCTGGCGTCGCGTCGGCGAGCAGATGCGGCCAGAGCTGCGCGTCGAGCGCCAGATGGTCGGGCTCGGTGACCGGTCCGAGGGATGGGTCGGTGCCGGACGGTGCCGTGCCCAGGGCAAAGCAGCCGATGGCATTGACGAACACGATGTCGAGGAAGCGGCGCGCCGCACGGGCCATGTCGGCGATTCGCGCATCGCCGGTGGCGCGCGCGTACCAGCCGGCGGCGGCGGCGATATCGATGTTGTGCTCGGTCGAGGCCCAGCCCAGGCGCTGTTGCGCGGGGTCGTAGCCGTGCACGCCGCCTGTGAATCCAATCCCACCGGCGGTCCGTGTGCGCGACTCGATCCAGTCCAATGTCCTTCGCGCGGCGGCGAGATAGCGCGAGTCTCCCGTCGCCTGGTGCAGGGTCAGAAACGCCAATGTCACCCAGGCGACATTGCCGGTCGCGCTGCCGTCCTGGTACGGATCCTCCGCCCAACGACCGGCCGTGGCATCCCACCAGCCCGGCAGCAAAGCCGCCTCGGCGGTGGAAACGGCACCGGCTCTGTAGGCATTGCGCACACGGCCGTCGCGGAAGCTACGATCCTTGTCGAGCGCGTGGAGAAATGCCGCGCCGATGCGCCGGGCGCGCTCGACGTCACCGCACGCCGCCAGCGCGATGACAGTCAGGGCATTGTCATAGGTGAACGCGGTACTGCGCAGGGCTGGTGGAACCTCCCGCTCTTTCGGGCCGGGCCGATAGCTGGCGACAAACACCTCCTGTGTGCCTGCGCTCCTGGCGTCGGTTGCCGTCGCCAGCACCGTGCAGAGCTCGTGCGCGAATTCCTCGGAAACAGGCGCCGCATGTGGAGATCGCCCACTGGCAGCCCACAGGCTCAGCACCAATGCCGTGATGGCGAGCGCGTTTTGCAATGACCAACGCAGCATTCTGATACCCATGGCCATGGTGGGGCTGTCATCGATGGCCACCAAGGGGGCTTTTCAGTGGCGCGCGGCAAGGCCATCTTTTGCAGCCTGTCACACGAGGTTCGCCCATGGCCGCCACTACCAAGCCTGCAGCTTATCCCGTCGAAAAGCCCGATGCCGACTGGCAGAAGGAACTGACGCGCGAGCAGTACATGGTGCTGCGCAAGCACGCCACTGAACGCGCCGGCACCAGTCCGCTGAACAAGGAGTACGGCAAGGGCGACTATGTCTGCGCCGGTTGCGGCCATCCGCTGTTCGATAGCACGACCAAATTCGACAGCGGCACGGGCTGGCCGAGCTTCTGGGAGCCCAAGGCCGAGGCTGTCGGCACCACCGAGGACCGCAGCTTCTTCATGCGCCGTGTCGAAGTGCACTGCGCCAACTGCGGCGGCCATCTCGGTCATGTCTTCGATGATGGTCCGCAGCCGACCGGCCTGCGCTATTGCATGAACGGTGCAGCGATGAAGTTCCTGAAGGAAGAGTAGGAAGTTTCCTTCTTTGGACCGCGCGCCTCCACGCGCGCATCAGTGCGGCGTCCACGGCCTTTCGCTCGACGCTTCGCGTCGAGCGAAAGCGGCGTGGACGCCCGCGGTCCAAAGTTACGCCAGCGCCTTCTTGAACAGATCCAGCGTGCGGCCGTTGGCGAGTTTGCAGCTGGCTTCGCTGTAGTGCTGGCCGCCGACGCGGCAGAACGCATGGTCGTCGTTGGGATAGCCATGGACGGTGACATGTGCGTTGCCCTGCAGGCCGTCGCGGATCTTCTTCTGCGCCTCGGGCGGCACGAAGCCGTCCTTCTCGGCGATGTGCAGGATGGTCGGGTTCTGCAGGCCCTTGGCGTCGTCGAGCTTGCCGTCGATGCCGACGCCATAATACGCCGCGCCCGCCTCGGCGTCCGAGTGGCACATCATCATGTAGGTCAGGAAGCCGCCCAGGCAGTAGCCGGTGACGCCGACCTTGCCGGTGCAGCCGGTCGTGGCGCGCAGGAAGGCAAGCGCGACCTTGAGGTCCTCGATGCCGTTGGTCTGGTCAAAGCCCTTGTACAGCGCGAACGCCTGGTTCCATTCGTCCTGGCTCTGGTCGGTGATGTCGACGCCTTCCTCCTGGCGCCAGAAGATGTCGGGCGACAGCGCGACGTATCCCTGCGCCGCCCATGAATCGCAGATGTCGCGCATCACCTTGTTGACGCCGAAGATCTCCTGGATCACCAGCACGCCCGGCCCGCTGCCGCTCTTGGGTTTGGCGAGATAGCCGCCCATCTTGCCGTCGCGCAGGCGGATCGATGCGTTGAGGTGCGGGTTGGGCATCGGCTTCTCCATTGGTGATGCTTTTATTGAAGGCAGCGACGGTAGCGCGGCACCATGGACAAGTCATCAGCCCGATGGTTCAACGGAGGTGTGCCGGTTCGTGTGACACCATGACGATCTCTTCCATGCCGCGGCGACAGTTGACGACAAGTCGCCTGGTGCTGCGACCAACATCCGCCGCGGACGCCGATCGCGCTTTCGACATTCAGTCGGATTGGGCCGTGACACGCATGCTGAGCATGGCGTCGTTTCCGCCCGATCGGGACGAGATCGGGCGCTGGTTCGCCGACCACCGACGGGAGTGGGCGGCCGGCGAGGCCTTCCGGTTTGCCGTCGAGCGGGGCGGCAGGTTCATCGGTCTCGTCGACGTCGATGAAGTTCGCGGCGGCGACGGCGAACTCGGCTACTGGTACGAGCAGCCTGTTTGGGGTCAAGGCTATGCGTTTGAAGCGGCAAAGGCCATCGTGCGCTTTGCATTCGATGAGGTCGGCCTGTCGCGGTTGCGGTCGGGCCATGCCGCCGACAACGCCGCATCGGGAAAAGTGCTCCTCAAGCTCGGATTTCAGCCGCTCGACACGGTCCAACGACGGTCCCGCTCGCGGGGCGAAGACATCATGCAATGTCGCTATGTTCTGGCAAACCCTGCGCGATCATGAGCCGTCCGCGCGTGCGCTCTCATTCCGGGAGCCCCGCTTTGCGCAGCCCTTCCGCCAGCGTGGCGAGATCTTCCGGCCGGTGGATCGGCAGCCATCCCGGGATATTGGAGATGCGCAGCGCCGGATCGAGCTGGCGCAGGTGGTGCATCGCACGCGTCGCTTCGTCTGTACGACCGGCCAGCGCGTGGCTGGCCGCGATGATGCCGACCACCATCAGGAAGCTCGGCAGATCCCGAAACGCCCGCTCCGCCCATGACGAGGCCGTGTCAAATCGGCCCGCGAACAAATGCGCCGCCGCCATGCCGGCTTGCATGCGATACATTTCAGGGTCCAGGGGGCTGAGCCGCATGGCCCGCGTGAAGTGCTCGATGGCGCTATCCGGCTCGCCGCGCCAGACCCTCAGGAAGCCGCCGAGGAACCAGGCCGCTGCCAGGTTCGGATTGAGCACCAGCGCCCTGTCGAGCAATGCGATACCGCCATCCAGGTCGCCGACGAGATTGCCCAGCGCATGGCCGCTGCGCGTGAGGGCGACCGCATCGTCCCGGCCCAAGGCGACCGCCCGGCGGGCCAATCGGGCACCTTCGGCGATCTCCTGCGGTGGGTCGGCCATCCAGCCGTTGACCTTGCGCCAGAAATGGCACCAGGCCGCCATCGCGTAGGCAGACGCAAAGTTCGCATCCCGCTGCAGCGCATGATGGAATTGCACCAGTGCCTCGTCGATGGACTCGCGGGTGCCCCGATGCAGGTTCGCCGTGCCGCGCAGATAGTAGTCGTAGGCGTCGAGGCTTTCGGTCGGCTTGCGCTTTGCGCGTTCTATTTCGGCACGCTCCAGGTGCGTTGCGATCGCGCCGACCACCTTCTCAGTGACCTGATCCTGTAGTTCGAAGATGTCGCCGAGGGTGCCTTCGAAACGGTCTGCCCAGAGGTGCCCCCCGGTCATCGCATCGAGGAGCTGTCCCGTGATGCGCACGCGGTTCGCAGCTTTGCGCATGCTGCCTTCCAGCACATAGCGTACACCGAGCTCGCGGCCCACCTGCTTCACGTCGACCGCCTGGCCCTTGTACGCGAAGCTCGAATTGCGGGCGATCACGAACAGCCAGCGAATGCGCGACAATGCCGAGATGATGTCCTCGACCACACCATCGATGAAGTAGTCCTGTTCGGAGTCGCCGCTCAGGTTCTGGAATGCCAGGACTGCGACGGATGGTTTGTCGGGCAGCTCCGGTGCCTGAGGGAGCGCGTCGCGCGCGTCGTCGTCGGTGTTCTCGCGGCTGAAACCGGCCAGTGGCTGCCCTTCCGTGACGTCGCCGACAAACCGAAATCCCTTGCGCGCGATCGTTCGGATCAGGCGCTGGTCCTGACCGCTGTCGCCGACCGCCTTGCGTGCTGCATTGATATGACTGGTGAGAGTCGATTCAGAGACGATCCGTCCGTTCCACACCACATCGAGCAGCTCGTCCTTGCTGACGACATGCTCACGCCTCTGCACCAGATAGAGCAGCAGGTCGAAGACTTGCGGGCCGACGGCAATTGCGCCCGGGCCACGGGTAAGTTCCCGCCGCTCAGGGTCGAGCACGTAGTCTTCAAACGCGTACGGCACGCCGGTCCTCCCTGATCGCGCACGCAGGCGCAGATACGCAGCCAGGGCAACAGGGTGGACACCCACCGTCTGGCCACAGCATAGCAGCCTTCGTCGAGCACGGCATCGTCGCGCCGATTAAGGTCGCGCCCTCATTAAATTGGAAGCGCACCTCGCGCGAGGTCCAAGACGTCACAGCCGCTTTGGCAGGCCCGACGGTGGTCCGACCACACTGTCATCCCGCAGCGAGAGAACTCCGCGAACGGCGACTCCATTGCCGGGAGATCCCTCGCTGTGCTCGGGATGACAACGGTTTCCATAAAGCCGAGATGCGCTCTAGACGAAGAATCAAGGAAATTTCAATCTCGATCGAAGGCAGCTGCAAGGTCTTCTGGCGACCGATCCGGCATCTTCCGCTCAGTCGAACACGACACGACGCGGAGAATGACCATGAAGATCCTCGTCATCGGACACCGCCGCCTGATCAGGACCAGTCTGGCCGACAGGCTTCATCACGACGGCCGCGAGGTCGTGGCCGTGTCGCCGGCTCTGGGTATCTGTGCAGCACTGTTGGCGGCTGTTTGCATCGGCGCGATACGCGTCGATGACGCGATGTCCAGCACGTCGAGGGCGACGCTTGCCGCTGTCCACGAGACCAATCCGCACGCTGCTGCGTCACTGCTCGTCGCTCGCTCGGCCACGGCTTTGAGTTCATCCGCACGCGCCCGCCCGACCCCGAACGGTGCAGCGCAGCGCGTTCAACCGGAGCGGAGCGTACGTGCCCTGCTGAGGGCAATGCAGACGATTTGTCATCTGGCGCGAACAGCGTACTTCGCGATGGCCGGATGCCTTTCGCTTTCCGGATCCCCGTGGCTGAGAGCGCTTGCATCCTTCGGCCTCGCCGGCAGGGAGGCTCTCACCGTTCGCGCCAACGGCTCGGATGTTTTGTCGACATCCTGCCATGCAGCCTGAGGCGGCCCGGACGTCTATCGAGCCATGAGGAAACGTCATTTGCGAAGCGCCTGCCCCGAACCACCTGTCGCCAAGGAGCCAGAGATGTCGCGTATTGCCCGAAACGAGAAAGTGACCGGCCCGAAGCTCGATCAACTTCGCATGATGATCGTCTCGGCGTTCTTCGTAGGGATGGCCGCGGGCGTACTTTTGGCGCTCGGCTGGGATGTCGCTTTCCCTGGCTATCATGCGGCAACGATCGACACAGACATTCTCGTGAAGGAAGAGCCGGCCGTTGCGGAACCGGCAAGTTAGGATCCTGACTGGTGTGCCGGAAAAGCGGCGGCACCTCCGGATGGCAAGTGAGTGTAAAGCATCAATTTTTCGAGCCGCTGTGAACTAATATAACCGGCCGCTGCGGCCTTGGACGAAGAACCAAGGGAAATTCAATCCCGCGTGGCGACGCCTGCAAGGTCTTCCGACCTGTGATCCGGCATTCTTCGCGTCGTCGAACCCGACACAACGCGGAGATTGATACATGAAGATCGTCGTCATCGGCGGCAGTGGCCTGATCGGAAGCAATCTGGTCAACAGGCTTCGCCAGAAAGGCCATGAGGTCGTGGCCGCGTCGCCGAGGTCGGGTGTCAACGCCATCACGGGCGAAGGACTGTCGGCAGCCCTGGCGGGCGCCGCAGTTGTCGTCGATGTGGCGAATTCGCCGTCGTTCGAGGACAAGGCCGTCCTGGATTTCTTTCAGACTGCCGGCCGCAACCTGGCCGCGGCGGAAGCGGCGTCGGGCGTCGAGCATCACCTTGCCTTGTCCGTCGTCGGGGCCGATCGGGCGCCGGACAGCGGCTACCTCCGCGCCAAGGTGGCCCAGGAGACGCTGATCACGGCGGCCGCGATCCCCTACACCATTCTCCGTGCGACGCAGTTCTTCGAGTTCATCGGCCCCATCGCCGAAGCCGGCGCACAAGGCGGCGTGATCCGGCTGTCGCCCGCGCTCCTGCAACCGATCGCGTCGGATGACGTCGCGGCGGCGCTGGCCGACCTGGCCGTCGCGCCACCGTTGAACGATATCGTCGAAATTGCCGGTCCCGATGCCTGGCCGCTCGACCATGTCGCCCGGAAGTTCCTCGCCGCTCGGGGTGATCCGCGCCAGGTGGTTGCGGACATCCACGCACGCTACTTCGGCACCGAGCTGAACGATCGGTCGCTGACGCCAGGCGACCGTCCGCGGTTGGGGCCGACCAGTTTTGACGACTGGCTCAACCGTACGTCGGCGCGCTGACCGTCGGGCAGGAAGCGCCTGGTTGTGTAGTGGATGATCTCGCACCCTGTTGACCAACCCGGCCGTCACGCCGGCAGCCCGGCTCTTCGCAGGCCTTCCACGAACGTGGCCAGATCGTCCGGTCGCCGGAGCACGACCCAATCCTCGACGTCGGAAAGCCGCAAGGCGGGCGCCAGACGACGCACGTGCTGCATGGCGCGCTGTGCTTCGTCCATTCGGCCGGCAAGTGCGTGGCTCGCGGCGCCAAAGGCGAACACCCGCAGCACGTCGGGCAGCGTCCTGGATGCCTTTTCCGCCCATGCCGACGCCATGTCGAAGCGTCGCGCGAACATATGTGCCATCGCCGTGCCGGTCTGCATCTGGAATATCTCGGGATCGAGCGGGCTCAAGCGCATGGCATGCGCAAAACGCTCGATCGCATCATCAGGCTCGCCGCGGGAGATCCGCTGGAAGCCACTGAGATACCAGGCGATCGTCAGGTTGGGATTGAGCGCCAGCGCCCGGTCGACCGCCGCGATGCCATTGTCGAGATCGCCGCCGAAATGGGCGAGCGCGTGGCCGCCTCGCGTGAGGGCGACCGCATCGTTGGCGCCCAGTTCGATCGCGCGGTTGGCCAATCGAGCGCCCTCGGCGTAGTCCCGCACGCGGTCGCCGATCCAGCCGTTCATTTTGCGCCAGTAAATGCACCACGCCGCCATGCCATGGGCCGACGCGAAAGCGGGGTCGCGTTCTATGGCCCGGTAGAACAACGCCAGTGCGGCGCTGATGCCCTCGCTGGTAGCCTGATGGAAGCTCGCGATACCGCGCAGATAATAGTCATAGGCGCCGAGGCTTTCCGTAGGCTTGCGCATCGCGCGCGCGATTTCCGCCCGTTCAAGCTGTGGCGCGATAGCACCGACGACACTCTCGGCCAGCTGATCCTGCAGATCGAAGATGTCATCGAGCGCGCTTTCGAAGCGGTCCGTCCACAGATTTGTTCCGGTCGTCGCGTTGACGAGCTGTCCGGTGATACGAACCCGGCTCGCCGCCTTGCGCACGCTGCCTTCCAGCACATAGCGCACGCCCAGCTCGCGGCCCACCTGTTTCAGGTCCACCGCCCGGCCCTTGTAGGTGAAGCTCGAATTGCGGGCGATCACGAACAGCCAGCGATTGCGTGACAACGCGGTAACGATGTCCTCCACGACGCCGTCGGCGAAGTACTCCTGTTCGGGATCGCCGCTCAGGTTCTGGAATGCCAGCACGGCGATTGATGGCTTGTCGGGAAGGGCGAGGACTGGTGCCGAGAGTTCGGTCGATCCTACGGCCTCTGCCGCGATGGTGCTGCCGCCATCCTGGACCGGGAGGTTCCGGATATCGCCAACGAACCGGAACCCCTTGCGCGCAACGGTCCGGATCAGGCGCTGCGCCTCGCCGCTGTCACCGAGCGCCCGGCGCACCGCATTGATATGACTGGTCAAGGTCGATTCGGAAACGATCCGCCCATCCCATACCGCTTGCAGCAGGTCGTCCTTGCTGACGACGCGATCACGGTGCTGCACCAGGTAGAGCAACAAGTCGAAGACCTTGGGCCCGACGGCGACCGTCGCGGCGCCGCGCGTGAGCTCGCGTCGTTCGGGGTCGAGCACATAGTCCTCGAACGCATACTGCACGCCAGCTCTCCCTGATCGCGCACGCAAGCGTCGGACTGCCGGGTCGCTTGGACGGATAACCAAGGGAAATTCAATCACAATCAAACGGCGACGCAAGGTCTTCCAGCCGGCGATCCGGCATCCTCCGCCTGCTCGATCACGACACAGGCCGGAGGTACGTCATGAGCTCTCAGCAAAACCTGGCCCTCGTCAGCGGCGCTTCGCGGTCCAACAATGCCGGCATCTTCGCGGTCGCCTCGATTGCGCACGAGGTCAACCAGCCCCTGGCGGCGATCGTGGCCAACTCACAGGCGTGTCGACGCTGGCTGTCCGCCGATCCTCCGAATCTCGACCGGGGCAGGACAACGCTGGAGCGGATCATTCGCGACGCCCACGCGGCTGCCGAGCTCGTCAGCCGCATCGATGGGCTCTTCAGTCGGGGCGGTATTCGGGCAAGAACGTCGGTCGATATCAACCAAGTGATCGACGCGGTCTGGCAGTCGATGGCCGATGAGATCGCGACGAAGAATATCCGTGTCGCGTTCGAGCTCGACCCCGACCTTCCGCCTGCACGCGCCGACCGGATCCAGATCCAGCAGGTCCTCACCAACCTCATCCGTAACGCACTCGACGCGCTCGATACAGTCGCGGACGACGCACGATCAGTGCAGATCCGCTCACTGTGCGACGCGGCCGGGACGATCCGTGTGGAGGTTCGGGACAACGGGATCGGCCTGACCGAGTTCGAGCAGATTTTCGAGCCGTTCTTCACCACCAAGACGCACGGCATGGGCATGGGCCTCGCGATCTGCCGTTCAATCATCGAGTCGCATGATGGCCGACTCTGGGCATCACCCAACAAGCCAGGCGGGACGACGTTCGTCTTCACGCTGCCGGTTCACGCCAGCGATGCCGAGGCGCTGCGTGCCAGTCATGAGGTCAAATGACATGACAAACGACCCTTCCAGGCTCCTGCCGCGCCATCAGTCTGGCCCGCCGGCGAACAGTGGCGATCTGCAATGTCCCCTCGTGTTGATCGTCGACGACAATGAGGCGGTCCGGGCCGCGCTTCAGGAACTCCTGCTCTCGGTCGGCCTCGACGCGGTCTGTTTCGCATCGACGCGTGAATTGCTGGGCGCCGCGCTTCCGGCAAGACCGGGTTGCCTGATCCTCGACATCCGCATGCCGGGATTGAGCGGCCTGGATCTCCAGCAACATCTCGCATCGATCGGCAACAGGAAGCCGATCATCTTTCTCTCCGGCCATGCCGACGTTGCGATGACGGTCAAGGCCATGAAAGCCGGAGCCGTCGATTTCCTCACGAAGCCGGTGCAGGAACAGGCGTTGCTCGATGCCGTGTCCGCCGGCATTGCACGGGATGTCGCGCAGCGAGCCGAGGATCGCATCGTCAAGCAGCATGTCGACCGGTTTGCCACGCTGACCCCGCGTGAGCGCCAGGTTCTGCATGAGCTGGCCTACGGGCGAGTCAACAAGCAGATCGCCTTCGACCTGGGGATCAGTGAGGTCACCGTCAAACTCCACCGCGGCAACGTCATGCGAAAGATGCAGGCGGCGTCCGTTGGACAGCTTGTACGCACCTGGGACTCGGTGCCCGCCGAGCTTCGCGACAGACCGTGAGCCGCGCGCATCTTCCGCCCACTCGAACACAACACCGGCTGGAGGACATATGATGACGAGCAACGCCAATGGGTCGCTTCACCCGGCCGGTGGCCTCAGCGATGCCATCGAACGCAAGCAAAAGGATCTGCCGGGCGAAGCGCTTCGGCAAAGCTGCCCGGCCGAAGAGGCGCCAAAACACCGGAAAGAAGGGGCCAGCACGCCCAAGTTGCCGCTGGCGCTCATCGATGCGGCACGTGTACCGCCTCAGCCGGACAAGGCCGCCGGCGTTGCGTTGAAAGCGCCTGGCGGAGGTGACGCCACGCCGCGGCGCGCAACGCCTGATAACGCTGGCCATGGCAGCCCTGAGGCGGCTGCGCCGCCCGCGCCGCCATCGCGCAGCCTGCGCCGGCTGATCATACCGATGCTGGCCGTCGGTATCGTCGGCGTGTTTGTGGCGGCCACGTCAGTTCGGTGGGAGGCGTGGCTGGGAGCGGCCGCCGTGCAGACGACGGACAACGCGACGGTGCGCTCCGACGTCACGCGACTGAGTGCGCGCGTAAGCGGCAATATCAGGCGCGTTGCGGTTGAAGACTTCCAGCACGTCAAGGCGGGCGATGTGCTGCTGGAAATCGAACCGGCAGACTACGACGCGGTCGTGGCGCAAGCCGAGGCGAGCGTCGCGGCGGCACGGGCCCAGCTGGAAAACCTCGAGAATCAGAAGGCATTCCAGCAGGCAGCCATCGACCAGGCGGAGGCGCAGCATCTCTCGGCGCTCGCGCGTACCGTTCAAACGCGCGAGGAACTGGCACGGCAGGAAGCACTCCTGCGCGGCAGCCTCGCGGGCACCCGCCAACGGGTTGAGCAGGCGACGGCCAATCACGACACGGCCAGGGCCGCCCAGGCTGCCAGCGACGCGACGATCGAAGCGCAACGCCGCCAGCTCAAGGTCTTGAACGGCCAGCAGGCGTTGCTGCACGCCAATGTCCTGGCCGCCGAGGCGGCGTTGACGACGGCCCGACTGCGCCTGGGCTACACGCGTATCGTGGCGCCGGTCGACGGTGTCGTCGGCGAGCGACGGGTGCAGGAAGGCGACTACGTCAATGTCGGGACCTTGCTGATTGCCGTGGTGCCGCTGCCAAATGTCTACGCCGTCGCCAACTACAAGGAAACGCAGCTCACGCACGTGGCGCCGGGCCAGCCGGTCGAAGTGACCGTGGACATGTTCCCCGGCACCGTTCTGCGTGGTCGTGTCGAGCGGCTCTCGCCGGCGAGCGGATCGAGCTTCGCCCTGCTGCCGCCCGACAATGCCACCGGCAATTTCACCAAGGTGGTGCAGCGAATCCCTGTCCGCATCGAATTCGACGCCGGGCAGCCATTGGTCGAACAGTTGCGGCCGGGGATGTCGGTCGTGACACGGATCAACGTGACAGGTGATGTCAAGAAATCCGCGCAAGGGGTGAGCAGCCATGGCAACTGAGCTGACCAGTGCTGGTGCTGTCTCGACAGGCCGCCCCAGCCACAACCCTGTGCTGGGGGCGGCCGCGGTATTGGTCGGGGCCTTCCTCGTGAGCTTCGACCAGCGGCTGCTCGCGATCGGCCTGGCGGATCTCAGAGGCGCCTTCGGACTGACGTTCGACGAGGGTACCTGGCTCGCCACGATTGCGCTCGCGCCGCAGCTCCTCGTCGCACCCGCCATACCCTGGCTCGCGACCGTCCTCGGCGTGCGCCGCGTGCTCGTTGCGCCCAGTCTGATCTACATCGTCCTGTCGCTGGCCATTCCCTTCGTCCGCGACTACCAGGCGCTCCTCGCTCTGCACTTCGTTCATGGTTTGCTGCTGGGTGTCTTCGTCCCGGTAACGATCATGATCGTCTTGCACAATCTGCCCATGCGGTGGTGGGTTGTCGGCCTTGCGATCTACTCGTTCCGGCTGTCGTTCACGGGCAATTCAGGCGTATCGCTGGTGGGTTTCCATGTGCAGCACCTGGGCTGGGAGTGGATCTATTGGCAGAACGCCATCGTCGCTGTGGTCATGGTGTTGCTGGCATGGCTGGGCACGCCGCGGGAAACCGTCAATCGCCAGCTTCTCGCCAAGGCCGACTGGGGCGGGATGTTGCTGCTGGGCGGCGGCCTCGCCCTGATCTACGCCGGCCTCGACCAGGGTAACCGGCTTGACTGGTTCGAGTCCGGGATCGTCACCAGTCTCCTTGTGGGTGGCGGTGCGCTAATCATCGGCTTCCTGATCAATGAAGCGGTCGTCCCGGAGCCCTGGGCGCATCCATCGGTGCTGATGTCGCGAAACATCGGCCTCGCGATGCTGGCGCTCATGACCTACATGGTCACGAGCCTGTCCAACATGATGCTGGTCCCGAACTTCCTGACCGTCGTCGGCCACCTTCGACCCGAGCAGGTTGGCGACTTGCTTCTCAACTACACGGCATTGCCGCTGGTTGGCGTGGTCGCCGCCGCGGTCTTCCTGCTGCGCCGGTTCGACGCGCGGTGGGTGATTCTCGGCGGGCTGACATGCTTCGCCATCAGCGGCTGGATGGGGACCGGCATCACGCATGAGTGGTCGCCCGATGATTTTATTCCCATGGCGCTCGTGCAGGCCCTCGGCCAGGGCCTCACCTTTACCGGCCTGTTGGTCTTCGTGGTGTCCAATGCGAACCCCGCGCGTACCGTCGCGCTCGTTGCCTACATCCAGGTGATGCGCCTGGATATCATCGAGATCACCACCACTGTCATGAGCACCTGGCTGCGCGTGCGCGAGCAGGTCCATTCGAACTTGATCGGCTTGCATGTGTCGGCGGGCGATAGCGAAGTCGCGCATGCGCTGGACCAGCTGAAGGGACGATTCATCGAGCACAGCGCCGCCGCCGAGACGGCCGTGGCGCGCGCGACCAGTACCTTGGCGTCGTTCGTGCGGCGTCAGGCCGACGTCCTCTCCTTCATCGACGGTTTCGAGGTAACCTTCTGGGCCGCCATCGCCGGCATGCTGCTGGTCAGTCTGATGCGCGCGGCGCCGCCCGGCCCGCTTACGCCAGCCGCGCTGAAGCCGGCGGTCGCGCCCGCGCGGGCGCATGCCACCGCTTGAGATACGCGTTACGATGGTCAAGCGGGATTTAGGCACTCAAGCCAAGGAGCTGGGACGATGGGCATCGTTACGGAGATGCGCAAGTCGCACTGGATCACCCGGTTTTCTGTTGCCTGCGTCGTCGGGATCGTAGCGATCGCCGGAATCTGCTGGGCGGCAATCGGCTCCCTCGATCTCGATCCGGGGGCAGTCGCACCGTTGATCCTGGGAATCATATTCACGGTGGCGCTTGCCGTCGGTTTGATGGCGCTGGTGTTCTACAGCCATCGCAGCGGACAAGACGACGATGTTCGGGTCGAACCCACCGAGCCGAAGGTTGATTGATCGGTGCCCCATCCCCACCGGTAACCTTCGCGAACGGCGGGCTCACGCCCGGGATGGCCAAGTGCTCGTGCCGCGGCGCTCCTGATCCGACTACCCAAAAGATGCGATTGATGACACGCCGGTCGTTGATCGGTGGGATGCCGCGCGGCTTGTCCGGCAGCATCGGTTTGATCGCGGCTCATTCGCGGTCGGTGTTCGTCGCTTGAAGCGCAGGCCCGCGATCTGCCTCAACCTATCTCAAAGTGTAGGTTTATCTACTTCTTGGGTAGCTGAACCTAGCAGGCTGCACGGTATCGAGGGCCCGGTACGTTCGCGATCATGGTCTCGCCACTAGCGGAGCAACACCACCACTAGCAGAGCAACATCACTCGTAGAGAGGAGACGAACATGCTGGACGACACCTTACGTCTCGATAGACCGAGGGCCGATGAATTGGTTCCGTCGCGCTACGCGCTGCGGGTCGGCGAGATTGACGTGCTGGTGATCAGCGATGGGGTGCTGCCGCTGCCTGACGCGACGATCGCCACCAACGGCAAGCCGGCCGAGGTGGCGGCCTGGCTGGACGACATGCGCCAGCCGGCGGACAAGTTCTTTTGGCCGCTGAACGTGATCGTGGTGCGCAGTGGCGGCCGGACCGTGCTCATCGACGCCGGCGTTGGAGCGGAGTTCCGGGACTTCCCGCAGACCGGGCGATTGGCACAGCGACTGCAGGCCGCCGGCATCGACCCTGCATCCGTGACCGACATGGTGATTACCCACCAGCACGTCGACCACGTCGGCGGGCTGCTTGCCGACGAGCTGAGGAGCCGGCTTCGCCCGGACTTGCCGATCCACATCGCGGCTGCCGAGGTCGAGTTCTGGAGGTCGCCCGATTTCTCCCGCAACGCCTTTCCGAAGGGGATACCGGACGTGCTCCGATCGGCCGCCACGCGGTTCGCGGACACCTACCGCAAGCAACTTCAGCTGTTTGATGACGAGCGCGAGGTGGCGCCGGGCGTGGTCATCCGTCGCACCGGCGGCCACACCCCCGGGCACAGCGTGGTCCGCCTGACGTCCGGCGGCGAACGGCTGACGTTCCTCGGCGATGCCGTGTTCCATAACCACTTCGAGCGTCCCGATTGGCACAACGCGTTCGACCATGACCCCGAGGAGTCGGTCCGCGTCCGGGTCGGTCTTTTGCGGGAGCTGGCGGCGAGCCGCGAGCTGCTGGTGGCCGCTCACGTGTCGTTCCCGTTCGGTCGGGTGGCGGTCGCCGGCAACGCCTTTCGTTTCATACCGGCCTACTGGGAATACTGACCGCTTGTCGGTCAGCACCGAACGCGACGACCCGCATGCGCTTGAACAACGGGTCGATCGCAGCGTCGTACGACATCATCAGCATCTTCGCCGGCGTAGGCTTCGTTGCCCAAGCCGGCGAAATCGCGAGCGTGACTCACCTCAACCCATCTCAAAGGGCAGGTCTACCTGCTTCTTGGATAGCAGAACCTAGCAGGTTGCACGGTATCGAGGGCTCGGCACGTCAGCGATCATGGTCTCGCCACTAGCGGAGCAACACCACGAGCGAAGGAGGAGACAAACATGTTGGACAACGCCTTGCATCTCGGTAGACCGAGGGCCGACGAACTGGTTCCGTCGCGCTACGCGCTGCGGGTCGGCGAGATTGACGTGCTGGTGGTCAGTGATGGGCTGCTGTCGCTGAAAACCCCGAACTTGGCCACCAATGCCGACCCGTCCGAGGTGGCGGCCTGGCTGGACGACACGTTCCTGCCGCCAGACGAGATGGTGTGGCCGGTGAACGTGGTCGTGGTGCGTAGCGGCGGCCGGACCATACTGATCGATTCTGGGCTCGGGGATCAGCAGCCGGACTTCAGGCGGGCCGGGCGGTGGGCCCAGCGCCTGCAGGCTGCAGGCATCGATCTAGCGTCCGTGACCGACGTGGTGCTTACCCACATGCACTTCGACCACGTTGGCGGGCTGCTCGTCGACGGGGTGAGGGAGCGGCTGCGTCCGGACGTACCGATCCACGCGGCTGCCGCCGAGGCCAAGTTCTGGGCATCGCCCGATTTCTCCACGAACGCCTCCATGCCAGCGTGGTTTCCGGACGCGGCTCGGTCGGCCGCCGCTAGGTTCTTGACCGAGTACGGTAGCCAGCTGCGGCTGTTCGAGGCGGAGCATGAGGTGGCGCCAGGGGTGCTCGTCCGTCGTACCGGCGGCCACACCGTCGGGCACAGCGTTGTTCGACTGGCGTCCGGAGGCGACCGGCTGACGTTCCTCGGCGATGCCGTGCTACCAGCCGGTTTCGACCACCCCGACTGGTACAACGCCTTCGAACACGACCCCGAGGACGCTGCTCGCGTCCGAATCGGTCTTTTGCGGGAGCTGGCGGCGACCCGCGAGCCGCTGGTGGCCTGCCATCTGCCGTTCCCGTCCCTCGGCCGGGTCGCGGTCGCCGGCGACGCCTTTCGTTTTGTACCGGCCTATTGGGAGTACTGACCGCCTGAGCGCAGCGAAGGATCTTGCAGTACTGGCATCGACACGGACGGCGCTGATGATCATCAGCGCCGTCATTCTTTGAGGGACATACCGCAGGGTCCTTCGCTGCGTTCAGGACGACGAGAAGGGCCGATGCACATCCGCCAATAACGTACACCAGGATAGCGACCGTCTTGGACGAATAACCAAGATAACTGCAACGGCAATTCAAGGGCGCTGCAAGGTCTTCCGGCCGGTTTGCAGGCATCCTCCGCTCACATCGATCGCGATGGACGTGATCGATACCCAACAGAGGGTCCCATGCCAAAGCAACCGTCCGCCCAACGCATCGTCATCATCGGTGCCGGCTTTGCCGCTATGTACGCTGCGCTCTCCGCCGCCCGTCTTCGCGACATGAAGGGCGTCTCGTCCCAGGAGCTCGAGATCGCGCTCGTTGCACCGGAGCCCACTCTGGTGATTCGCCCGCGTCTCTATGAGCCGAAGCCGGAAACCCTGACCGCGCCGCTCCAGGATGTCCTCAAGGCCATCGACGTTCTCTACGTGCAAGGCCTCGCCGAGACCGTCGACACCAAATCCCGCTCGGTGCAATTCGTTACCGCCAAGGGTGTGCGCGAGACACTGCCATACGATCGGCTGGTCGTGGCCACCGGCAGCCGGCTGTTCCGTCCGAACATCCCTGGCCTCGCCGAGTATGCCTTCAGTGTCGACCAACGCGACGACGCGGTTGCCCTCGACCGGCACCTGCACAGCCTGGCGGATCGGCCGGCGTCAGCGGCGCGCGACACCGTCGTCGTCGCCGGCGGGGGCTTCACCGGCATCGAGGTGGCGACGGAGATGCCGGCGCGGCTTCGTGCGATCCTCGGCAAGAATGCCAAGCCGCGCGTCGTCATCGTCGAGCGCAACGACGCGATCGCGCCGGATATGGGCGCCGGCCCGCGGCCGGTCATCGCGGGTGCACTGCGCGAGCTGAATGTGGAGACCCGGCTCGGCGCCGGTGTCGCGTCACTGGACGATACCGGTGTCACACTGAGCGATGGCGTGCGCATCGAGAGCGCGACCGTGATCTGGGCGGCCGGCATGCGCGCCGCGCCGTTGACCGCGCAGATCCCGGCCGAGCGCGATAACTTCGGCCGGCTGCTGGTCGACCGCGAGTTGCGTGTGTCGTCGGTACCCGGTGTTCTTGCGACGGGCGACGCTGCCAAGGCCGCCTGCGACGATGTCGGCAACTACGCTCTGATGTCGTGCCAGCACGCCACGCGAATGGGCGCCTTTGCCGGCCACAACGCCGCCGCCGAGCTGCTGGGCGAGCCGCTGAAGCCGTATCACCAGAAGGCCTATGTCACCTGTCTCGACCTCGGTGAATACGGCGCGCTCTTCACGCGCGGCTGGGACCGCAAGGTGGAGATGGTCGGCGCCGAGGCGAAGAAGACCAAGCAGGAGATCAACACGGTGTGGATCTACCCGCCGAAGCCCGAGCGTGCTGCGGCGCTCGCATCGGCCGAGCCGGAGCGCGTCACCGACGTCTAAGCGCCTCGCGCGACAAGGGCTGCGCTCCGCATCGGAGCGCAGCCCACGCAGCCATCGATAGCCTGGAGCCCATAGCAATGAACCGCGAGACCCTTCGCAGGACGGCATTTGCCATGCCGTTGACCAACCCGGCTTTTCCCGCCGGCCCGTACCGCTTCGTCAACCGCGAGTACTTCATCATCCAATACCGGACCGATCCCGAGGCGTTGCGCCGGGTGGTGCCGGAGCCGCTTATGCTGCTCGAGCCGGTGGTGAACTACGAGTTCATCCGGATGCCGGATTCAACGGGCTTCGGCGACTATACCGAAAGCGGTCAGGCCATCCCGGTATCCTACCAGGGCCAGGTCGGCAGCTTCACCCATCAGATGTTCCTCAATGATCATCCACCCATCGCGGGTGGGCGGGAGCTGTGGGGCTTTCCCAAGAAGCTGGCGCAGCCGACGCTCGCGGTCGAGACCGACACCCTGGTTGGCACCTTGAACTACGGCTCGGTCCGCATCGCCACCGCGACCATGGGGTACAAGCACCGCACTCTCGACGCCGCTGTCGAAGCCAAGAAGCTCACGGCGCCCAACTTCCTGATCAAGATCATCCCGCATGTCGATGGCACGGCGCGCATCTGCGAGCTCGTCCGCTATCACCTCGAGGATGTGACCGTGAAGGGGGCCTGGAGCGGCCCGGCATCCTTGCAGCTGTCCCCGCACGCGCTTGCGCCCGTTGCCGAGCTGCCGGTGCTGGAGGTGCTGTCGGCCAAGCACCTGGTCGCCGACCTCACGCTCGGCCTCGGCACCGTCGTGCACGACTACCTGGCTGAGACGGCAACACGTCTGCCACGCCACGCGATGTCGGTCTGACGCGGATCGTCAGTCCCAGGAGAATGACAATGTACGTGAACCATAAACAGCAGCTCGGCGATAGCGACGCCTCCACGCAGATCGAGATACCGCATTATGATGTCGTGGCCCTGGTGCTGCAGGGTGGCGGGGCGCTCGGGGCCTACCAGGCCGGAGTCTACGAGGGCCTGCACGAGGCTGGAATCCGGCCGACCTGGCTGGCTGGCATTTCGATCGGCGCGCTCAATGCTGCCGTGATCGCGGGTTCGCCCGAATCCCACCGCGTGGGGCGGCTGCGCGAGTTCTGGGAGACCATCTGCGCCGCGCCGGTGGAATGGCCGGCGCACGACGGCCTGCTGGGCGCCTTGCCTTTCACCGTCGACCTGCGCTCCGCGCGCAATGCCGCCGCGGCCATGCGCGCCCTAATGACGGGACAGACCGGCTTCTTCAAGCCGCGATTCCCGCCGCCCTTCATGTCG
Organism: Reyranella sp. CPCC 100927; assembly: GCF_007859315.1. GTDB lineage: Bacteria > Pseudomonadota > Alphaproteobacteria > Reyranellales > Reyranellaceae > Vineibacter. The sequence goes on along the minus strand of NZ_VOHA01000016.1, from coordinate 49,313 downwards.
CTGTTTCCCGGCGACGCCGCCACCAGCTTCTACGACACCACGCCGCTGCGTGACACGCTCAATCGCCTGGTCGATTTCGATCTGCTGAACGCGGGCGACACCAGGGTCAGCGTCGCGGCGGTGAACGTCCGCAACGGCAACATCGTCTACTTCGATACGGCGGAGCGACGACTGAGGGCCGAGCATTTCATGGCATCGGGCGCCCTGCCGCCGGGCTTTCCCGCCATAGAGATCGACGGCGAGTACTACTGGGACGGTGGCGTGGTCTCGAACACGCCGCTCGCGCGCGTTCTCTCGAGCGAGCCACGGCGCGATACCCTGACCTTCCAGGTCGACCTGTGGTCGGCCAAGGGCCGGCTGCCCAACGACCTGCTGGAGGTGTCGAGCCGGCAGAAGGACATCCAGTATTCCAGCCGGACCCGCGCCATCACCAGCCACATGATGCAGATGCAGAAGATGCGCCAGGCGCTGCAGCAATTGATGGCGAAGCTGCCGGAGGCGGCGAAGAACGACCAGGACGTCCTGGCCATCGCCGATCTGGCCCGCCATCAGGCCCACAACATCATTCACCTGATCTACCAGTCCAAGGCCTTCGAAGGCCACTCCAAGGACTACGAGTTCGGTCTGCATGCGATGCGCGAGCACTGGCAGAGCGGCCTGGATGACATCCGCCGCACCCTGGCCGACCCGCGCCGCCTGCACCGGCCGGCGCCGGAGCAGGGCATCGTCACCCATGACGTGCATCGCGAGACCCGCGCTTCGTAGTTCACCCGCTTCCCTCAGACCACATCACAAGGAATACGGTCATGTTGAAAGGCAAAGTTGCGATCGTCACCGGCTCTACCAGCGGTATCGGCCTCGGCATCGCCAGGGTACTGGCCGGCCAGGGCGCCGACATCGTGCTGAACGGGTTCGGCGATGCCGACGAAATCGAAGCGCTTCGCAGTGACCTCGAGCGCGCGCACGGCGTGCGTGCCGTCTACGACGGTGCCGACATGTCGAAAGGTGACGCCGTGCGCGGCTTGGTCGCGGCCACGGTCGAGAAGCTGGGCCGCATCGACATCCTGGTGAACAACGCTGGCATCCAGTTCACGGCACCGGTCGAGGAGTTCTCGGCCGCCAAGTGGGACGCGATCCTGGCGATCAACCTGTCGGCCGCATTCCACGGCATTGCCGCGTCCGTGCCGCCGATGAAGAAGCAAGGCTGGGGCCGGATCATCAACATCGCCTCGGCGCACGGTCTGGTCGGCTCGGTCCATAAGGCGGCCTACGTGGCGGCCAAGCACGGGCTCGTTGGGTTGATCAAGGTGGTCGGCCTGGAGACGGCCGGCAGCGGCATCACGGCCAACGCCGTCTGCCCCGGCTGGGTGTTGACGCCGCTGGTCGAGAAGCAGATCGCCGACATCGCGGCCCGCAAGAAGATCAGCCGCCGCGATGCGACAATGGAGCTTCTCGGCGAGAAGCAGCCCTCGCAGGCCTTCGTCACACCGGAGCAGTTGGGTGGGACGGTGGCGTTCCTCTGCTCGCCGGCGGCTGATCAGATCACTGGCACGGCCATCGCTGTCGATGGGGCATGGACCGCCCAGTAGGACGCCGACACTCCCTCAGGACATCGCGCGAAAGGATCGCCGCAATGAAGGACGAGCCACGCCCCTCTTCAGGTCTGCTCCGTCGCGATGTCTTGCTGGGCGGTGTGGTCGGCATCGCCGCGGCCGGCGTCGCTGTCGCTGACCTGGCCCAGGATGAGGAGGACGTTCCGGCTTCTCACCCTGGCCAGGGGCACCCGGAAGATCTCCGACCCGGGTGCGCCGCACGACATCAGAGCGAGGTATCAGGATCGGGTCAATGCCGATCTGCGTGCGTTGATCAGGGCCTGAACACATGCGGGCCCACCGGTCATCGAACTCAACGGGAAGGGCGCAACCCATGACGGCCACACAAGACAAACTCGCCATCCGAATCGTGATCATGACGATGGTGGCGTTCAACGGCATCTTCCTCAGCGCGAACGGCCTCTTCATGCTCGTCGCGCCGGAGACGTGGTACTACGCCGTGCCGGGCGTGACCGAGACCGGCTTCTACAATCAGCACTTCATTCGCGATATCGGGATCATCCAGCTGTTCCTGAGTGTGGCTTTCGGCATCGGCATGTTCCGATCGGAACGCCGCATCGGGCTGTGGGCCGCCGCGACGCTGTGGCTGAGCGCGCACGCCGTCTTCCATCTGTGGGAGGTGGCCGTCGGCATCTGTTCGCCATCGGCCATCCTGCGCGATTTTGCAGGCGTCAGCCTGCCAGCAATTTTCGGGGCGATGTTGACCCTCTGGGCAATCCGCCAAGCACACGCTGCAAAAGCCGCGTGTGCTTAGCCGGCCTTACTCGGGCAACCCCGCCTTTCGCAGGCCATCTAGATAAGCATCCATCAGCTTTGCATCAAAAATAGGCGCCCGCCGGCGCAAGGCTGAAACAGTCAATGTAGGCTCCTGTTGCAGCAGATGCGCGATCGTATCGCGTGCCTCCTGCACGCGACCGAGCCCGATCAGGCATGCCGCATGGAAGCGAAGCGCCGGTGCAAAGAATGGCCGCTCCCTGAGCGCGCGGGACGTCCATGTGACGGCCTCATCGAAGCGTTCGGCCAGGAGGTGGGTGCATCCGATGGCGGTCATGGTAAAGAATGCTTCCGGATCGTATGGGCTCAGTCGGATGGCTTTGAGAAGTGGTGGGAGGGCTTCGTCGGGCTGCCCTGCGGTCGCCAGTGCCCAGCCGCGAAGGCCTAGCGCCTGCGCGCCGTTCGCATTCAGGGCGAGCGACCTGTCGTACAGCGCGAGCGCCCGCTCGGGGTCGATGCGAAGCTGCCACAGTGCAAAGCCCACCATCCACAGCACGGTCGGGTCGTCCGCGCCATCCCGCAACGCCTCCTGACCAAGCCGTGCCGCGGTGGCTTTTTCGGCTTCCGGCGCGGTGGCCCAGCCGTGGGGATTTCGCCACGCGTAGCAGCGCGCGGCCAGCGCCTTCGCCAGTGCAAAGTGCGGGTCGATGGCAACGGCCCGATCGAGCAGCGCAAGCGCTTGATCCACGCCCTCGCGGGTCAGGGCGTGGAAGTGCGGCAGCGCCCGGAGATAGCAATCGTAGGCGTCCAGGCTTCCGGTCGGCTTGCGCATCGCGCGCTCGATCTCCGCCCGTTCCACTTGTGGCGCGATGACGCCGACGACTCCCTCGGCCATCCGATCCTGCACCTCGAAGATGTCGTCGAGGGCGCTTTCGAAGCGGTCCGCCCAGATATGCGCCCCGGTCGTCGCATCGATGAGCTGCCCCGTGATGCGCACGCGGTTGGCAGCCTTGCGCATGCTGCCTTCCAGCACGTAGCGCACACCGAGCTCGCGGCCCACCTGTTTCACATCGACCGCCCGGCCCTTGTAGGTGAAGCTTGAATTGCGGGCGATGACGAACAGCCAGCCGATGCGCGACAGCGCCGTGATGATATCCTCCACCACGCCGTCGGCGAAGTATTCCTGCTGCGGATCGCCACTCAGGTTCTGGAACGCCAACACCGCGATGGACGGCTTGTCGGGAAGGGCGAGCACCGGCGTGATCGTCTTGTTCGATCCGGCGGTTCCGGTCTCGAGTGGGACGCCGCCATCGGATGCCCGGGTCTCCTCCCGGACGTCGCCAACAAACCGGAACCCCTTGCGCGACGCTGTCCGGATCAGGCGCTGCGTCTCGCCGTTGTCACCGATCGCCTTGCGCAGGCCATTGATATGGCTGGTCAGGGTTGATTCTGAGACGATCCGCCCATCCCACACGGCTTGCAGCAGGTCATCCTTGCTGACGACGCGGTCACGGTGCTGCACCAGGTAGAGCAGCAGGTCGAAGATCTTGGGCCCAACGGCGACTGTCTCGACGCCGCGCGTGAGCTCACGTCGTTCGGGGTCGAGCACGTAGTCTTCAAACCTGTACTGCACGTCGGCGGCCCTACCGCGCCTGGGCGTGAGGACTGTCGTCCCACGCAGCCGATGGCACGACTACGCCTTCCCCGGTGAGGAGTCTTTCACTCCCAACCAGGCTGAAAGGACCGAACGATGAAACCCCTCCGGTCTGCACCGCGCACCCCGTCATCGCGTGGCCACTCGTAGCCGCCTACGCCATTCTACATTCTAGGTGATTGTTCAGGTCGTACCACGGTGTGCAGGCCACCGCCACCCCACGGTTCGGTGCCAGTGTCGACGCCACGCGCGACAGGTTGCGATTGGACGTACCGCTGCAAGCAGCGAGACACAGTCGGGCATCCTGCGCTGCGCGCTTACCATCGCGGCGGCCCTTGACAGTTGCGCCGCATCGGACGACGGTGCGCTCGATTCCAAGGGGAGTCCCGACAAGGGGCTGAGAGACTGCTGGCACTGTCCGTCACGGACGTTGCAGCGCGGTGACCCTTCGAACCTGATCCGGATCATGCCGGCGAAGGGATGGATCTCGTGGCCTCACCGCCCCGTCTCCCGCACTTCGCGATCCGGATCACCACCGGCGCCGTGCAGGAGACCATCATGCCCGACTCGCTATCCCCTCAATCGACGACCACCGTGTCGACCGGCCCGTTGCCCGCGTCGCGCAAGATTCATGTCGCCGGCGTTCATCATCCCGATCTCCGCGTGCCGTTGCGCGAGATCGAGCTGACGCCGGGTGCCGGCGAGCCGCCGGTGCGCGTTTACGACAGCTCCGGTCCCTATACCGATCCGGCGATGCGCATCGACATCGCCGCCGGCCTGACGCCCTTGCGTCGGCCCTGGGTGCTGGCGCGCGGCGACGTCGAGGAATATGACGGCCGCACCTGGAAGCCCGAGGACGACGGCCGGCGCCGCGGCGATACACGGGCGCGCGATGCGTTTCCCGGCTTGATGCGCCGGCCCCTGCGCGCCAGATCAGGCCAGACCGTGACTCAACTCGAATACGCGCGCCGCGGCATCGTCACGCCGGAGATGGAGTTCATCGCCATTCGCGAGAATCTCGGCCGCGCCCGTGCGTTGGAGGATGCACGCGAGACCGTGGCCGACGGCCAGAGCTTCGATGCGGCGCTTCCCGAACACGTGACGCCCGAGTTCGTGCGTGACGAGGTGGCGCGCGGCCGCGCCATCATCCCGGCCAACATCAATCATCCGGAGGCCGAGCCGATGATCATCGGCCGTAACTTCCTGGTGAAGATCAACGCCAACATCGGCAACTCGGCCGTGGCCTCGTCGATCGGCGAGGAGGTCGAGAAGATGGTGTGGGCGATCCGCTGGGGTGCCGACACGGTGATGGACCTGTCGACCGGCCGCGACATCCACACCACACGCGAATGGATCATCCGCAACGCGCCGGTGCCGATCGGCACGGTGCCGATCTACCAGGCGCTCGAGAAGGTCGGCGGCAAGGCCGAGGACCTCACCTGGGAGATTTTCCGCGACACCCTGATCGAGCAGGCCGAGCAGGGCGTCGACTACTTCACCATCCACGCCGGCGTGCGGTTGCCCTACATCCCGCTGACAGCAAGGCGCGTCACCGGCATCGTCAGCCGCGGCGGTTCGATCATGGCCAAGTGGTGCCTGGCGCATCATCGCGAGAGCTTCCTCTACGAACGCTTCGAGGAAATCTGCGAGATCATGCGCGCCTACGACGTCAGCTTCTCGCTGGGCGACGGCTTGCGGCCGGGCTCCGGCGCTGACGCCAACGATGCGGCGCAATTCGCCGAACTCGAAACCCTCGGTGAGCTGACGCAGATCGCCTGGAAGTACAACGTGCAGGTGATGATCGAAGGCCCGGGTCATGTGCCCATGCACAAGATCAAGGCCAACATGGAGAAGCAGCTCAAGGTCTGCGGCGAGGCGCCATTCTACACCCTGGGCCCGCTGGTCACCGACATCGCGCCCGGCTACGACCACATCACGTCAGGCATCGGCGCCGCCATGATCGGCTGGTTCGGCACGGCGATGCTCTGCTACGTCACGCCCAAGGAGCATCTGGGCCTGCCCGACCGCGACGACGTGAAGGTGGGCGTCGTCACCTACAAGATCGCGGCGCACGCCGCCGATCTTGCCAAGGGCCATCCCGCGGCCCGTATTCGCGACGATGCACTGAGTCGCGCCCGCTTCGAGTTCCGCTGGCGCGATCAGTTCAACCTGTCGCTCGACCCGGCGACGGCCGAGCAGTTCCACGACCAGACCCTGCCGGCCGAAGGCGCCAAGACGGCGCACTTCTGTTCCATGTGCGGCCCGAAGTTCTGCTCGATGAAGATCACGCAGGAAGTGCGGGAATACGCCGCCAAAGGCATGGGCGACATGTCGGCGAAGTTTCGCAACTCCGGCAGCGAGATCTACCTGCCGGCGGCCGACACGACGACGGCCCGTTGACATTCGCATGCGGCCATTGCCTCTCGGCCTCTCCCCGCCAGGGAGAGGCCGAGACCTCGCGCCAGCGTCGCTGCGCGGGGGCGACGGTCGCGACGAACCGGCGGTGGGCCGCATCATGCAGATCCGCCGGGAGCGGGGCGCGCTCGACACACGATGGCGGCGATGGCCGCCCAGGCTGGACGGTCCGGTATCGGCAGAAACTCAGAACGCCAGCAGGTTGTCGCGGAAGTGCGTGTGCTCGTACTCGCGCCGCGTCAGCTGTCGCTTCCACAGCGCGGGGACAAGCTCGTCCACGATCGACTGGATGTACTTCGGCTTGAAGTGGCCGACGACGAGAAAGCCGTCGCCACCAATTTCCTCCATGGCCTCCTGCATCTGGCCCGCGATCTGGTCCGCGGTGCCCACCATGTGGGTGAAGCCCTGGCCGTTGGGTTTGGTCACGATGTCGCGCAAGGTGGCATCGGGACCGGCGTTCTTGAAGGTGCGCAGCAGGGTCTGCATGCCGTTGGTCTTGATCTCGGGTACCGGCGTGTCGAGATCGAATGTTGAAAAGTCGATGCCGGACAGGAACGACATCGCGGCCAGGCCGCGCTCGACGTGCTTCTGGCGCACCTGCGCCAACATCTTCCGGGTGTCGTCGACCTCGTCAGCACTCTTCACGACCGTCGGCACGCACGTGAACAGGGTCTTGATCTTGGCGGGATCGCGGCCGAGCGCGGTGGCGTGGCGGTGCACCTCGTCGCGATAGTCCTTCATGTCGGCGATGGTCTCGCCGCCGGCCAGGACGATCTCGGCATTGCGGCCGCTGAATTGTCGCCCGCGCGGCGAGCCGCCCGGGGCCACGAACACCGGCCGGCCCTGCGGCGAGCGCGGCACGTTGAGCGGACCGCGCGACTTGTAGAATTTGCCCTCGAAGTGGACGGCCTTCACCTTGGCGGGGTCGATGAAGGTGTGGGTGGCCTCGTCCATCACCACGGCCTCCGGCTCCCAGGCATCCCACAACTGGCTGACCAGGTCGACGTATTCGTCGGCCATGTCATAGCGCAGGTCATGCTCGATCTGCTTGTCCAAGCCGTAGTTCTGCGCCGCCGCGTCGCTGGTGGCGGTGACGATGTTCCAGGCGATGCGGCCGTTCGAGAAGTGGTCCAGCGTCGACAGGCTGCGGGCCAGCAGCCACGGCGGGTAGAATGTCGTCGTCAGGGTCGGCGCCAGGCCGATATGCCGGGTCGCCGCGATCAGGTAGGGCGTCAGCATCACCGGATCGAACTTCGGCGTCATGGTGGCGTGCTTCAGGTAGAAGTCCATGCTGCCCTTGTAGGTGTAGGGCACCGCCGAGGAGTCCTCGAGGATCAGCACATCGAAGCGCGCCCGCTCCAGGGCGCGCACGGCGTCCTGGTACAGGTCGGGCTTCGTCCAGTCGTAGCCGTGACCGAACCCGGGCTCGTTCCAGCCTTGGATCGTGATGCCGGGTCCGAGAAACCAGCCGAGATGGAACTTGCTCATGGGACGGCACTCCGCATTGACCGACGCGGCGGGACTTTGCCCGCGATCCCTGGTGCCGGTTCATGCAAACGCGCGGCACGTCTCATAAAAAAAGCGGGAACGGCATGCCGGCGACCCCGGCCGTTACGAGGCGAGCGGCATGGCTGCGAGGAATGGAAGCAGCGGCTGCCCGGTGTGGAGCGCCGGACTTGCGAAGGCTTGCCGGAGTTCGACCAGAAATGCGGTTTCGGCGTCACGGTACGGCTTGCTGCGCGCCCGCGCCAGGCAGACCGAGCGCACGATCTGCGGATCCTTGATCTCGTGGATGGCAAGGCCCCGCCGATGGCGGCTCCTGTTCACGGAGCCGGTCGGCAGGATCGTGGCGCAGTCGCCGATCTTCACCAGATTGAGGCAGGCGGCCATCGAATCGACCTCGATCCGGGGCTGCAGCGTCAGTCCATGGCGGCCGAGGCTGTGCATCAGCAGCGTGCGAAGGCCGTGTCGGCTGGACGGCAGCAACAACGGCAGGCGCGGCACCTGCCCGAGGCTGACCGGGCCCGGCGGCAGCAGGCCTGACGCGGCGCTCGTGACGACGGCCAGCGTGTCTTCAACGATCACCTCGAGCGCCAGGTCGGGATCGGCGACGTATCGGTCGACAAGGGCGAAATCGACCAGACCGCGCTGCAACCACCGCATCAGCGTGCCGGAGTACCCCTCCATGACGCGCAGCACATCGTCGGGATGCTGGCGGGACCAACTGTGCAAGGCCGCGGCGAACCCTTGCGACATCAGGCTTTCGTCGTCGAGCGCCGGAATCATGCCGATCCGGATCGGCATTGCGCGTTTGTCGGCCGTCGCGCGCAGATGGCGCAGCGTCGCGCTGAAACGCGCCATCAGCGGCCGCAGCAGGTGGTGCAACGCGGCGGCGCGATCGGTCGCGCGCAGTCCCTGATGGGAGCGATCGAACAGCCGACAGCCCGCCTGCGCCTCGATGTGGTGCAACTGCACGGTCAACGCCGGCTGTACGATCGACAGCCGTCGTGCCGCGCGGCCGACATTGCCTTCCTCGTAGAGGACCATGAACGATCGGCAGTATTTCAAGGACAGCGGCCGGGTTTGCGGCACGGGGAACGGAACGCCGGAAGGCTGGTCGAGCGATGCCTGCACCGCGTCGCGCAGCAACCGGGCGATGTCTGGGAATGCGCCACCGGTGACCGCCAGAACCGGGTCGAGGTGCGTCGTCTCGACACGCGCGACGGTAAACTGCTCGTCGACCAGGCTGGGGTTGAACAGGCTCGCCGGGATGATCGCAGCCGTGCCGGGCGTGAGCGCGATCTCGGCCAGGACGCCGGCAAGCGTGTCATCGGACCATGCGACGGTGGTCTTCGCCTGCGTGGCCAGCGCTGACAGGCGTGCGCGCGCGTCCGCCGGCAGGTGTGGGGCGTGGAGTTTTACGTCGGCCAGTGCGTCCAGCCCGACGCCGGCAGCCTCGTCACTGTTCTGCCGGCCGGCACGGATCAACAGCCAGCGATCCGCGGCCGACAGCGTGCCGGTCGCGCCGGAGGTGAAACCCAGATCACCGGCGGCAGGATTGTCCCTCACATAGGTTGGCAGCAGGCAGATGTCCGGCCGCTGCATTGCCAGCTGGGCCGCGATCCGGTCGACCGCCCGATCGAGCAGGGAACCGGGAAAGCCTGACGGCAGCAGGATGGGAGTGAACGTCGGTGTCGCGCGGCCGCTGCGGAAGAACCGGGCGCAGAAGGTCGCGTGCGCCAGTAGCGTCCGGAACCGATTGTACGTTTCCAGGCCGGCCTCGGTGGGCAGGACACGCGCCGAGTTGCTGCGACGGAAGTGCTGGTGCCCGATGTCGTCGGCAACCAGCTTGGCATGGGCGCTGACGGTCGAACGCCCCAGACCCAGGGACGCGGCGGCACGCACGACACTGCCTTCGCGGACGAGCGCGAGGAAGGTGCCGATCTGCGTGAATGTGATCACCGACCGGGAACGGACCGCATCGCTCGTCGCAGGAAACATCGCCTCGGCCAACACGTCTGTGCGGCCACCATCGCGGACGCACGCGAATGCGGACAAACGACTTTTCCTTACAAGCCGATCAAGCAGCGCTTTCCGATCTTCCCGGTAGAGACTTTCAAGGATCGCGTTTCTGGGTCGGGTCGAGCAGGTCGCGCAGCCCGTCGCCCAGCATGTTGACCGCCAGCAAGGTCACCGACAGGAACACGGCCGGGAAGAAAATCAGGGTCGGGCGGATCTGCCACAGCGCGCGGCCGTCGGCCATGATGTTGCCCCACGACGGCGTTGTCGGCGGCGTACCGGCGCCGATGAACGACAGGCCGGCCTCCAGCAACATGGCCGTCGCCCACACGAAGGTGGCCTGTACGATCAGCGGGGCGACGATGCCCGGCAGCAGGTGCCGGACCACGATCCTCGGCCACGTCGTTCCCACCGATATTGCGGCTTCGACGTAAGGCTGTTCCCGTAGCGTCAGCACGATGCCACGGATCAGGCGCGCCACCCGCGGCACTTCGACGATGGTGACGGCGATGATCACGTTGAGCACCGAACCGCCCGTGACGGCCATCAGCGCGATCGCCAGCAGGATGGCCGGGATGGACATGACGCCGTCCATCACGCGCATCACCACCGCATCGAGCCGCCGATCCGAAGCCGACAGCATGCCGACGGCCGCTCCCAGCAGGGACGACAGCGCGGCGACCGCGACACCGACGAGCAGCGAGACCCGCGCCCCGTGCAACACACGCGCGAACAGATCGCGCCCCAGCTGGTCGGTACCGAACCAGTGCTGAGCTGACGGTGGCAGCAGGCGGCGGCCGGGTGACAATGCGCGCGGGTCGGCGTCGATCAGGGACGGCCCCGCGACGGCGAGAACAACCACGGCCATCAGCAGCACACCGCCGATGACAAGGTCGGCGTGCCGCCGCAGTACGGCCAGGCGCGTCCCGAGGCGCAGCAGCGAGAGGCGAAGCGGTTCGCCTGGCGCCGCCGGATGCAGATCGCGCGGCGTGCCGTCGCTCAATACCGGATCCTCGGATCGAGCATCGTGTAGCACAGGTCGACGGCGACATTGACCAGCACATAGGCGGCGCTCAGCAGCAGCACGACGCCCTGGATGATCGGATAGTCGCGATGCAGGATGGCATCGACCGTCAACCGGCCGATGCCGGGAATGGCGAAGACGTTCTCGGTGATCACAGCCGAGCCGATCAGCGTGGCAATGCCGATGCCGATGATGGTGACGATGGGCACGGCCGCGTTCTGCAGGGCATGGCGGAACAGGATGCGCCACGGCGGCAGACCTTTGGCGCGCGCCGTGCGGATGTAGTCTTCCGACAGCACCTCCAGCATCGAGGCCCGCGTGACCCGCCCGATGAGCGCGGCGTAGACCAGGCTCAGCGTCACCGCCGGCAGGATCAGGCTGCGCAGCCACGACGGCACGCCGTCGGACAGCGGCGCGAAGCCTTGCACCGGCAGCCATCGCAACTGGGTGGCGAAGATGAACGCCAATGCATAGCCGGCGATGAACGAGGGAATCGAAAAACCGAGCGTGGAGAAATAGACCAGGGCACGGTCGGTCCAGCCGCCGCGGCGGGCTGCCGCAACGACGCCGAACGGCACGCCGACGGTAATCGAGATCACGACGGCCAGGATCAGCAGCGAGAAGGTCGGCTGCAGGCGCTGCCCGATCATGTGCGCCACCGGCTCGCCGCTGAAGATCGATGTGCCGAGGTCGCCGTTCACCATCTGCCATGCCCAGCTGGCAAAGCGCCGGTGCGGCGGCTGGTCGAGCTCCAGCGCGGCGCGGATCTTCTCGATCTGGTCTGGCGTCGCCTGGTCGCCGGCCAACACCGTCGCCGGATCACCCGGCGTGAGGTAGAGCAGGCTGAAGACGATGGCGGCCACCACGCCCATCACGGGCACGGCCATCAGGATCCGGCGAATGGTGTAGGCCAGCATGGCGCGCCGCGCGTCAGGTCTTCGCGATGTTCCAGTAGGCGAACACCGGGCTGGGGAACACACCCGTCACGTTCCTGCGGTAGGCGACCTGGTTCAGCACCGAGCCCAGCGGAATGTAGGGCAGGGTCTTGAAGGCCTGGACCTGCAGCATGACCGCCAGACGCTTCTGTTCGTCCGCGTCCGTCGCGTTCGCCCACTGATCGCGCAGCGACTCCATCTGCGGGTCGTTCGGCCACCCGAACCACGCCGTCGGGCCGCCGGCGCGCAGCATCTGATGGACGGCGGGATTGACGATATCCGACCCGGTCCACACGGTGACGAACAGGCTCCAGCCCCCCTTGTCGACCGGCTCGCGGCTGACCCGGCGTTGCGCCAGGGTCGCGAAATCCATGGCCACCAGCTTCACGTTCATGCCGATGCGCCGCAGCAGGTCTTCAGCGACCTGGCACATCGCCGCGGTGGCAGGTGAATCCATGACGCCGAGAATGACCACGGGTTCGCCGGCGTAGCCCGCGTCTTTCAGGGCGGTCCTGGCCTTGTCGATGCTCCTGACTTTCAGGATGTCGGCGCCATCCTCGCTGGCGTAGGGCGAGTCGGCGCCATAGTAGCTGTAGCATGGCTTGATCAACGCCGGATCGGAGACCGCGCTTTTCAGGAAGTCGGACTGGTCGACGGCCATCGCGACCGCCTGGCGGATTCGCGGGTTGTCGAAGGGCGGCTGCGTGTGGTTGAGCTGCAACATGTAGTAGTTGCCGGTCGGGTTGCGTGTCGCGACCACGATGTTGCGATCTTCCCTGAGGATGGGAAGCAGGTCGGGCGGCGGCGAATCCCAGTAGTCCTGCTCGCCGGCCTGGAGCGCGGCCATCGCGGTCGATGAGTCGTTGATGAACGTCCACGCCACGCGCGCCACGGCCGGGATGCGACCACCGGCAATGCCGTTCACCGGTTCCTTGCGTGGGATGTAGCCGTCGAACCGGGCCCAGGCGGCGCGCGCGCCCGATACCCATTCGTCCTTCAGGAACCGGTAGGGACCGCTGCCGATAGTGTCGGTCACCGCCTTCATCGGGTCGGTCTTGGCCATGCGCTCGGGCATGATGAAGCACTGCGACGAGCTCGACTTGCCCAGTGCCGCCGGCAGCAGTGGGAACGGTTTCTTGAGCTTGATGCGGAAGCGCCGGTCGTCGACCGCGTCGAACGTGTCGATGAACTTCATCGTCAGTTGGCCGAAACCGTCGCGGGCACCCCAGCGCTGTATCGAGGCGATGCAGTCGGCCGATCGCACGGGCTCGCCGTCGTGGAATTTCAGGCCCTCGCGCAGGCCCAGCAGGTAGGTGCGGCCTTCGTCCTCGACCGTCCATCCCTCGGCCATCTGGGGCTGCGGCACATACGCCATGTCGACGGCCAGCAGCTGGTCGAAGGTGAGGAAGGCATAGTCCTTGGTCGGCGGAGCCGTGGTCCAGATGGGATCGAGCGACGCCAGATTGCCGTTGCGGATGACCCGCAGCGTCGTGGCCGCCGACTTCTGCGCCAGGCCGGGCCGCGCCAAAATCGGCAGCGACCCTGCCGCCAGGGACGCACCCGTGAGGAACTGCCGACGTTTCATGGGGACGGGCCTTCGAAAGACGACCGGGCCGCCCGCGCGGCCGACATCCCAGGCTAGGGGCCACCCCGCGGGCAGGGCCAATAGTTGAAACCGGAACCGGCCATAAAAAACCTCGTGACCCTCCCGCCTGGGACGGGGTGCGGCTGGTCAAGGTCACGACATTGGCGCACAGGCCGCCAGATCCCGGTACGGTTCGGGCCGCCGCGTCGTGGCATTCAAGTTTTCAGCGCAGATCGGCTTCTTCGCGTTTATGGGGATGCATGCGGAGTATGATCGGATTGTCGCATTGACGGTCGACGGTACGGGCAGCGACGGTTCAGATGGAGTCCGGCCGGTGAAGGAGGAGGCAGAGGCCATGCGCGATGAACTGGCAGCAGGCCGCGCGCCCATCGCCGGCGCGACGACCTGTTTCGAGGGCGCCCCGCCGGCGGGGCGGGCCAGCCCTGGACTTTAGACATCGCGAGCAGGCGTTGGCGTCACTGCTGGTTTCCAGGAGCCCTGACCTTTGAGCTTGCGAACGGCACGGCCGCCGATCTGGCTGTTGATGATCGCGACCGTTGCCTCGCAACTGGCGCTGACGATCTATCTGCCGGCGCTGCCCAGCATCGCCACGCACTTCAACGTCGCCTATGGCACGGCACAGCTCACCTTGTCGGTCTATCTGCTGGCCTTCGCGTTCGCGCAGCTGGCCGTGGGCCCACTCTCCGACCGCATCGGACGACGCCCTGTTCTGCTGGCCTGTCTGGCGATCTTCGTCATCGCCAGCGTGCTGTGCGCGCTTGCCGTGTCGATGGAGATGCTGATCGGCGCGCGCCTGTTGCAGGCCTGCGGCGCCTGCGGCGGCGTGGTGCTGGGCCGCGCCATCGTGCGCGACAGCCGCGCCGCGCACGAAGCGCCGCGCGCCATGGGCTACATGGCCTCGTCCATGGCGCTTGCCCCGGCGCTGGCGCCGCTGCTCGGCGGGCAGATACTGCTGATCTTCGATTGGCGCGCGAACTTCTGGCTGATGGCGGCATTCGGCGGTGCCGTGCTGATCGCGGTCTGGCTGATCCTGGGCGAGACGGCACCGAAATCGAAGGCGGCCGCCAGTTGGTTGCGCGCCTATCTCGAGGGGTTCCGCATCGTCATGCGCGAGCGGCGCTTCGTCGGCCTGATGATTGCGGCAACCTCGGCCTCGTCGGCGTTCAACATCTTCTTTTCGGGCGGACCGATCCTGCTGATCCAGGTCATGGGCGTGTCGGCCGCCTTGTTCGGCTGGTTCACCCTGGCCTGGGCCGGCAACTTCGTCATCGGCAGCCTGGTGCAGGGCCGCCTGCAGGGCCGCGTGAAGAGCATCAACCTGATCGCCTATGGTCAGCTCGTGCTGATCGCCGGCGCGCTGGGCATGATGGCGGGGGCGCTCGCGGGTTACGTCACCCCGCTGGCGCTGATTATTCCGCTGATCCTGATGGGCTGGGGCAATGGGCTGAACATGCCCAATGCCATGGCCAATGCGCTGGCCTCGGTGCCGGCCAGTCATGTCGGTGCCGCTTCGGCGCTGATGGGCTTCGTGCAGATGCTGGCGGCGGCGCTGCTCACCGTGCTGATGGGCTACGTGTCGCACACCACGCAATTCAACATCGGCCTGGGGATCGCGCTGGTCGGCCTCGCGGGTTTTGCCGGCTGGGCGTTGCTGGTGCGGCGATGATCGGCTGGCCGGCGGCTGGTCTGCCGGTGTCGCCCGATCGCTACATTATCTGCCACCCGGCGCCATGACGGCGGCGACGAAGTCGCGCTGCATGATGGCGTTGTAGATGACGTCCCAGGGCCTGTTGGCAAGGTCGGCACCCGCCACAGGCGTGCGGCTGGTCAAGGTGACGACATTGGCGCACAGGCCGTTCGATCCCGGCACGGTTCGGGCTGCCGCGTCGGTCGGCGCCAGCTGAGCCAGCGTCTGTCCGTTCATGAAGGTCGGGATCTCATTCCAGCGCTTGATGAACTGCTTGCCGCCCAGTTCGGCTTGGTCACAGCCCAGGTGGGCGAATACGACCGCAACGCCGTGTCCTTTGCCCGGCATATCGATATCGGCGATCAACGCCATGGCGTAGGGCGGCAGCCCTGTGGCCCGGTCGCGGGCCATCTTCTCTTCGAGTTTCTTGCGCATCTCATCGACGGTCTTCGGTTCCAGGATCGGCATCGACCCGTCGAAGCCGATGATCGGTGACGACAGGAAAGCCTGCACGATTCGAGTGCCGTCCTTGGACAGTGACTCGGCACCGCGCAGGACCGCGTCCACGACCGGTTGCGTGGTGATGTTCGATGTCGATGCGTTGCGCGCCGCGGCGACGACCGGGGGAAACGCGGCTTGAAACAGGTTCCGTCCCTCGCGCGCGACCACCGACGTCTTGCCGAGTTCGCCGCGCCAGGGATCGCCGGGACGGCGCCCCTTGATATCGATGGCGCCAGGGTTGCCGTTAGCCACCATGCCGCCCTCGATGGCGGTGAAGCCGCGGTTGGGCAGGTCGTCGAACACCGTCTTCGCGCTGGCGTCGTTGCGCAGGAACCAGACGGCAACCTCCTGCGGCGGACTGTTGTAACCAACGAACGCATCGATCTCGGTGGGTGCCACCGCGACCTGCCCTTCCCAGACGCCCATGTCGTGGTACCGCCACCACGAACTGAGCGGCCGGATCATGCCGCCTGCCGACAGGCGCCGCATGAGCTCCTTCGACATGGTTCCCTTGCCGTCGGGCAGAAGGCGTCGCGCTGTGGCGAGATCGACCGTGGCGGCCAGGGGGAACTGCTTGGCCTCCGTCTCCAGGATCGTCTCAGGGACCACCGACAGCAGCTGGCGCAGTGGCACGGGATCATCGGCATGAGCACTGCCGGCCGCCGTCATGACTGCAAGAGCAAGTGCATAGATCGAACGCGACTGTTTCACCGGCTATCTCCTGGGCTGCGGCCGCGTGGTATCATATCATGGCGTCGAATGTGAATGACTAGTCACTTTTCAACCATTCACGTTGGCGATAGATGGTCCTTAGCGCCTTGTCGCGCGCGGATTCGCGTAAGTACCTGTTTCTATGAATTAATTCCCCTGTGCTAGCTGCACTTCGCAGGTTCCCCCGAGCAGGAAACGCGCCGATTGATTCATCGGGCAAGCCCCCCATATGCTGTGAACAAACCAAGAAAAGTGGCGTTGCGTTGTGCCTGGGATCGCTTCCCGGAAAGTCCGTCTTTCGCCGCGTGGGTTCAGGATCCGTGACGTCCACTCCGCTCTTTCATCCCGCGGTCGCCGCCTGGTTCGCTGACCGTTTCAACACGCCCACGGCGGCGCAGGCCCAGGCGTGGCCGGCGATCAAATCCGGCCGCGACGTGCTGATCGCGGCACCGACGGGATCGGGTAAGACGCTGGCGGCCTTCATGGCGGCGATCGACGATCTGGTACGCCAGGGCCTGAGCGGCGAGCTGAAGAACGAGACGCAGGTCGTCTATGTCTCGCCGCTCAAGGCGCTGTCGAACGACATCCGCATCAACCTCGACGCGCCACTGTCCGGCATCCGCGCCGCGCTCCAGGCGCGCGGTCTGGCTGACGTCGATATCCGCACCTGGGTTCGCACCGGCGACACGCCGGCCAATGAACGCCAGCGCATGGGGCGGCAACCGCCGCATATCGTCGTCACCACGCCGGAGTCGCTGTACATCCTGCTGGGCTCGGAGTCGGGACGCCGCATGCTGGCGACCACCCGCACGGTGATCGTCGACGAGATCCACGCGATCGCGCCCAACAAGCGCGGCAGTCACCTGGCGCTGTCGCTCGAACGACTGGACGCCTTGTGCGGCCGGCGCCTGCTGCGCATCGGCCTGTCGGCCACACAGAAGCCGATCGAGACGGTCGCGAAGTTCCTCGTTGGCACGCAGGCTGGCGCCAGCCGTGCCTGCGAGATCATCGATACCGGTCATCGCCGCGACCGCGACCTTGCCCTGGAGGTTCCCGAGTCGCCGCTCGAGGCCGTCATGGCGATGGATGTGTGGGAGCAGGTCTACCGGCGCCTGGCCGATCTCATCGGACAGCACCGCACCACCTTGGTCTTCGTCAATACGCGCCGGCTTGCCGAGCGGGTGACGCGCCGGCTCTCCGACCTGCTGGGTGCGGCCAACGTCGCGGCGCACCACGGCAGTCTCGCCAAGGAGCAGCGCTTCGATGCCGAGCAGCGGCTCAAGCACGGCCAGTTGAAGGCGCTGGTGGCCACCGCGTCGCTGGAGCTGGGCATCGATATCGGCGATGTCGACCTGGTGTGCCAGCTGGGTTCGCCGCGCTCGATCGCGAGTTTCCTGCAGCGCGTCGGCCGATCGGGCCACGCCGTCGACGGCACGCCCAAGGGCCGGCTGTTCCCATTGTCGCGCGATGAGCTGGTCGAATGCGCCGCCCTGCT
This sequence comes from Reyranella sp. CPCC 100927, assembly GCF_007859315.1. Taxonomy (GTDB): domain Bacteria; phylum Pseudomonadota; class Alphaproteobacteria; order Reyranellales; family Reyranellaceae; genus Vineibacter. The sequence goes on along the minus strand of NZ_VOHA01000016.1, from coordinate 31,439 downwards.
CGACAGCGTCCATCGCGGCGAACTCGACCGCCTGGCGATTCCCGAGCAGCCGCTGGATGTGCTGGCGCAGCAGATCGTGGCCGATGTCGCCACGCGCGAGTGGCAGGAGGATGATCTCTATGCCCTGATGCGGCGCGCCTGGCCGTACCGTGACCTGGCCCGCGCCGACTTTGACGCCATCGTGGTGATGCTGGCCGATGGCTTCAGCACCCGGCGCGGCCGCCGAGGCGCGCTGATCCACCATGACGCGGTCAACCACGTGATGCGCGGCCGTCGCGGGGCGCGGCTGACGGCGATCACGGCGGGCGGCACCATCCCCGACAATGCCGACTACCAGGTACTGCTGGAGCCGGAGAACCATGTCATCGGCTCGGTGAATGAGGACTTCGCCGTCGAGAGCATGGCCGGCGACATCTTCCAGCTGGGCAACAAGAGCTACCGCATCCAGCGCGTCGAGCGCGGCACCGTGCGCGTCGAGGATGCACAGGGGCTGGCGCCCAGCATTCCGTTCTGGCTCGGCGAGGCGCCGGGCCGCAGCGATGAGCTGTCGGGGGCTGTGTCGCGGTTGCGCGCGACGATGGCGCAGCATCTGCGGCGCGATCCCGCGGGCGAGAGCGCGCTGCACTGGCTGATGTACGATCTCGCGATGGCCGAGTCGGCGGCCGAGCAGTTGACGGCGTACCTCAAGGCCGGTCACGCCGCGCTGGGTGTGCTGCCGACGCGCGATGCGCTCGTGCTGGAGCGCTTCTTCGACGAAGCCGGCGGCATGCAACTGGTCGTGCATTCACCCTATGGCAGCCGCCTCAACCGGGCTTGGGGCCTGGCGCTGCGCAAGCGCTTCTGCCGCAAGTTCAACTTCGAGATCCAGGCCGCTGCGACCGAAGACAACATCGTGATTTCGCTCACCGAGGCACACAGCTTCGCGCTCGACGAGGTTACGCACTATCTGCACTCGGCATCGGTTCGAACGGTGCTGACGCAGGCCGTGCTCGACTCGCCGATGTTTGCCACGCGCTGGCGCTGGGTCAGCGGCGTGTCGCTGGCGCTGCCGCGTTTCCGCGGCGGCAAGAAGGTGGCGCCGCAGCTGACCCGCATGGCGGCCGAGGATCTCATCGGCGCGGTGTTTCCCGACCAGATTGCCTGCGCCGAGAACCTGCCGGGCGATCGCGAGATTCCCGACCATCCGCTGGTGCGGCAGGCGATCGGCGACTGCCTGACCGAGGCGATGGACATCGACGGCCTGGAGCACCTGCTGCGCGGACTGGAGTCCGGCGCGGTGCGCATGATGACGTGCGATCTCACCCAGCCGTCGCCGCTGGCGCTGGAGGTTTTGTCGGCACGCCCTTACGCCTTCCTGGACGACGCGCCGCTGGAAGAGCGCCGCACGCAGGCCGTGATGGCGCGTCGCTGGCTATCGGCCGACGACGCGTCCGACCTCGGGCGGCTCGATGCCGATGCCATTGCACGTGTGCGTGCCGAAGCCTGGCCCGAGGCGACGAACGCCGATGAATTGCACGATGCGCTGGTGTGGCTCGGCTTCCTGACCGAACAGGAGGCGCAGGCGACAGCCGGCTGGCACGATTGGCTGGTGGCCCTCGCCGGCCAGAAGCGGGCGGCGCGCCTGACGGTTGCCGGGTCGACGCTTTGGATTGCCGCCGAGCGTTTGGCGCAGGCGCAGGCCCTGTGGCCGGGGGTGGTCACGGCGCCGCCCATCGCGGCGCCGGCGCGGGCAGATGAACGTGCTTGGTCGCGTGACGAGGCGCTGGTCGAACTCATCCGTGGCCGGCTCGAGGGCTTGGGGCCAGTCGATACCGAGGCCCTGGCGTTGCCGCTGGGTCTGACGCCGGCTGAGATCGCCGCACCCCTGGCGGCACTGGAGGCGGAAGGCTTCGCCCTGCGCGGTCGTTTCACACCCGGCGCCAACGCCGATCAGTGGTGCGAACGCCGGCTGCTGGCACGCATCCATCGCTACACGATCAAGCGGCTGCGGGCCGAGATCGAGCCCGTCGCGGCACGCGACTTCCTGCGTTTCCTGTTCGCCTGGCAGCGTGTGTCACCGTCGGCGCGGATGGCCGGGCCGAAGGCGCTCGAAACGGTCGTGGTGCAGCTCGAAGGCTTCGAGGCGGCCGCCGGCGCGTGGGAGAGCGATATTCTCGCGGCGCGCATCGGCGACTATCGGCCGGCCTGGCTCGATGAACGATGCCTCGCTGGACAGATCGCGTGGCTGCGGCTGCGGCCGCACACCGCCCGCAACGGCGAAGGCCGCGCCGCGCCGGTGCGCACGACGCCCATCACGCTGCTGGAGCGCCGCCACGCCGCGCTGTGGACCGCTCTGTCACCGCACGGTGACGCCGCACAGGCTGGGGTGCGGTCCCGCGCCGTGCTCGACTGCATTAAGGAGCATGGCGCGTCGTTCCTTGATGAGCTGGTCCAGGGCACCGGCCTGCTGCGCCTGCAGGTGGAGGAGGCGCTGGCTGAGTTGGTGGCGCTGGGGCTGGTCACGTCGGACAGCTTCGGTGGTTTGCGCGCGCTGTTGACGCCGGCGAGCGAGCGTCGTGCCGGCGGCCGCCGTCGTCGCCGCGCGGCATCGTACGCCATGGAGGATGCCGGTCGCTGGGCATTGGTGCGTCGCCTGCGGCCAGCAGCGTCCAAGCCGGGCGATGACGCGACGGCGATCGAGCACGTGGCGCAGGTGTTGCTGCGCCGCTACGGCGTGGTGTTCTGGCGGATGCTGGAGCGCGAAGCCGCATGGTTGCCACCTTGGCGTGACCTGCTGCGCGTCTACCGCCGGCTCGAAAGCCGCGGTGATATCCGCGGTGGCCGCTTCGTGGCCGGCTTCACGGGCGAGCAGTTCGCGCTGCCCGATGCCATTGGCGCGTTGCGCGAGACGCGGCGCCAGATCGCGGACGACGACTGGATCGCCGTCTCGGGTGCCGATCCGCTCAACCTCGTCGGCATCCTGACACCGGGGCCGAAGCTTGCGGCGCTGGCCGGCAACCGGCTGCTCTATCGCGCCGGCGTGCCGATCGCGATGCTGTCGGGCGGCGAGGTGGAATTCTTCGGCGATCTCGATTCGGCGACCCAGTGGCGGGCCCGCAAGGAACTGCTGCGTCCAGTCGAACGCACGTCCGTCCTCACGCTGGTGCCGCCTCGGCCCGAGGGCGACGTCGCCGCCTAAACCCCGCCTGTGTTACATCTCCTCTTCCCGCGGGAGCGGGGAGAGGTGTGATCTCGGCCATTTGCCCTCAAGCGTACGACGCTCAGCGTTGTGTGCGCATATGCACCATGAAGCTGTCGTACGACAGTTCACCCACCTGCCACCACGGCAGCTGTGTGTCACGGAAGCCGGTGTAGGACTCCAGCGCCTGCTTGAATGTCGGGCTGTTCGCTGCGGTCTCGTCGTAGATGTCATGCGCTGCCTTGTAGAACCCCTCCATCATGGCCTGCGGGAACGGCTTGAGGACGGCGCCGTCGGCCACCATCCGATGCAGTGCCGGCGCGTTCACGGCATCGTAGCGCGCCAGCATCCAGTTGTTGGCGGCCTCGCAGGCGTTCTTGAGAATGTGCTGGTAGGCCTTCGGCAGCTTGTTCCATTGGTCGAGATTGACGACGAGGTGGTACATCACGCTGCCTTCCCACCAGCTTGGATAATAGTAGTACTTCGCGATCTTGTGGAACCCAAGCTTCTCGTCATCGTAGGGACCGACGAACTCGGTGCCGTCGATCGTACCTTTCTCCAGCGCCGGATAGACATCGGCCGCGGCGATCTGTTGGGGCAGGGCGCCGAACCGCGCCAGCACGTCGGCGCCGAAGCCGGCGAGGCGAAACCGCAGGCCCTTGAGATCCGCCATGGCGTTCAGCTCCTTGCGGAAGAAGCCGCCCATCTGCGTTCCTGAATTTCCCATCGGGAAGCCGACGATATTGAACTTCGCCAGCGCCGCCGTGATGATCTCGACGCCGCCGCCGAAGTGCCACCATGCGTGCTGCATCCGCGCATTGAGGCCGAACGGGACGCCGGCAGCGAAGGCCAATGCCGGCTCCTTGCCGCGGTAGAAATTGACCGGCGACTGGCCGCAATCGACGGCGCCGCTCTGCACGGCGTCCAGGACCATGCGGGCGGGCGCGATCTGATCGGCCGCGAAGGCCTGGATCTGAAACCGGTTGTCGGTGGCGTCGGCAACGTATCGGGCCAGTGTCTCCGACGTGCCGAAAATCGTGTCGAGCCCGCGCCCGAAGCTCGAGGCCAGCCGCCATTTCACTTCGGGCAGCGACTGCGCCACGGCCGGCGCCGCGATCGCGCCGGCCACCATACCCCCGGCAGCGGCCGCGAGGCCGCGCCGTCGCTTGATCGTCTTCATGGAATGCTCTTGCGCTGGAGAAGATCACATCACCGAAACACACCGTGGAAGCGGCCCAGGAACGATGCGAGCCGTTCGGATTTGGGATTCACCAGCAGGTCGCCGGGCGCGCCCTGCTCGGCCACGCGGCCGCCTTCCATGAACACCACGCGGCTGGCGACCTCGCGCACGAACAGCATTTCGTGGCTCACCACCAGCATGGTCATGCCGCTCTTGGCCAAGTCCTGCATCACGGCCAGCACCTCGGCCACCAGTTCGGGATCAAGCGCCGAGGTGACTTCATCGAACAGCACCAGCTTGGGCTCCATGGCCACGGCGCGGGCGATGGCGACGCGTTGCTGCTGGCCGCCCGACAGCTGGTAGGGATAGTGGTCACGTCGCTCCGACAGCCCGACGCGGTCGAGCCAGCGGCGCGCGATGTCAACTGCCTCGGCCTTCGGCCGGCCCTGCACCTTGATCAGGCCCAGGGTCACGTTCTGCTCGGCCGTCATGTGCGGGAACAGGTTGTAGCTCTGGAACACCATGCCGATTTTGGCCCGTTGGGCGCTGATCGCCGCCTCGCTCAGCCGGCGATGCGTGCCCTCGGCGTAACCGATACGCTCACCGCCGACCTGGATCTCGCCCTGGTGGAATTCCTCCAAGAGGTTGATGCAGCGTAGGAACGTGGTCTTGCCCGAGCCGGAGGCGCCGATGATCGCCACCACCTCGCCCTGCTGGACCTCGAGGTCGATGCCCTTCAGCACCTCGGTGGCGCCGAAGCGCTTGTGGACATCGATCGCGCGCAGGAGGGGCTGGGTCATGAAGGCTCAATAGTGGAAGTGGGCGGTGCGGCGCTCGATCAAGGCGCCGAGCTGGGAGATGATGAAGTTGAAGATGACGTAGAGCGCGCCGGCGGCGAAGTAGAACTGCAGCACCATGTAGTTGCGCGCGATGGTCTGCTGCGTCGCCAGCAGCAGCTCGACGACGCCGATGATGGAGAGCAAGGTCGTGCCCTTCACCATCTCCACCGCCGTGTTGACCCACGGCGGCAGCAGTCGGCGGATCGCCTGCGGCAGCAGCACGTAGCGCAGGCGTTGCCAGAAGCGCAGGCCGATGGCCTTGCCGGCCTCGGTCTGGCCGATCGGGATCGATTCGATGGCGCCGCGCACGGTTTCCGACATATGTGCGCCGCAGAAGCCGCCCAGCGCCACCACGCCGGCGGTGAACGGCGAGATCTGCACGCCCAACAGTGCCAGCCCATAGTAGCTGAACAGGATCAGCACCAGCACCGGGATACCGCGCACGGCGTCGACATAGCCGCGCAGCAGCAGGCGGACGGGCCAGGGCCCGAAGCTCAGCGCAATGCCACCCAGCACGCCGATGAACGAGCCGATGATGATGGTGTACGCCGACAGCCGCGCCGTGACGGCAAGCCCGGCCAGCAGGCCGTTGCGTGCCACCCAGACTTCGTAGAGGAAGGAGCCCTGCTCGAACATTGGGATCACCGGATCACGGCGTAGCGCCGCTCGACCCGGCGCAGCAGCCAGGCAATGGCGTAACAGGTGACGAGGTAGAGCGCGCTGGCGGTCAGCCACGACTCCATGACGCGAAACGTGTTGGCGTTGATCTGCCGGGTGACGAACGTCAGCTCGGGCAGCGCGATGGCGGCGGCCAGCGACGTGTCCTTGAACAGCGAGATCAGGTTGTTCGACAGCGACGGCAGCGTGATGCGGAACATCACCGGCAGCACGACGTAGACCTGCCGCTGTACTGGCCGTAGCCCGATGGCTTTCGCCGCCTCGACGTAGCGCGCCGGGATCGAGGCGAGGCCGGCACGGAACACCTCGCAGAGATAGGCGCCGGCATAGATCGAGAGCGTGATGATGAAGCTCGCGGTCTTGTCGAGGAAGAAGATGCCCAGCTCCGGCAGCCCGAAATAGACGAAGAAGATCAGCAGCAGGATGGGGCAGTTGCGGACGATCTCGACATAGGTCCACACGATCCCGCGCAACGGCGCGAACCGCGATTGGCGCCCGTAGGCGGCGAACAGCCCGATGACGGTGCCGATCGCCAACGACAAAGCCGCCAGCCAGAGCCCCAACCACAGGCCGGCCAGCATCTTGTCGAAGCTGCGGAAGATGACGTCAAAATTGAACTGGTAGGTCATCGGCGCAGAGTCTCCCCCACCGAAGGTGGGGAGGTGCCCGAAGGGCAGAGGTGGGCCTCACGTGGTCTCGATTACCAAGACCACGTCATCTCCCCTCGGCCCCTTGGGAGCACCTCCCCACGACATGGGAGGAGGATCAGACGAATTCCTGCGGGAAGCCGACCTTCGGTGTCGGTAATTCCAGGCCGAACCACTTCTTGTAGGAGGCGGCGAAGTAGTCGAAGTCGACGCCCATCATCGCTTCTTTGTAGACGGTGTTGACCCAGTTCAGCCAGATCGGATCGCCCGGCCGCACCGCCGAGGCGTACGAGTTGGGCATCCAGCCGTAGCCACCCTCGACATAGCGGTTGGGGAACTGCTGCATCAGCCAGCGGATCGCCGACTGGTCGCCCAGGTAGGCATCGATGCGCCGTGCGTTGAGCGCCTGCAGCGTGGTGTCCGGGCTGTCGAACTGGTCGACTCCCGCCTCGGGCAGCGCCTTGTGGACCCATTCCTCGATGAAGACGTTCTGCATGGCGCCGATCTTGGCCGACTTGCCGGCGGCCTTGACCTCCTGGAAGGTCTTGTACTTGCCGCCCGCCATCATCATCAGGCCGACGCCTTCGCGATAGTAGGGGATGGTGAACTCGACCTGCTGGGCGCGGCCCGGCGTGATCGTCATCCACTGCACCACGATGTCGACCTTGTTGGTGACCAGGCTCGGGATGCGCGCGTCGGAACCCTGGATGACGTACTCGACCTTCTCGTAGTCGTCGAACAGGTTCTTGGCCAGCAGTCGTGACAGGTCGATGTCCATGCCGACCAGCTTGCCGCTGCGGTCCTCGAAGTGCCATGGCGGGTTGGTGCTGCCGGTACCGACGATCAGCTTGCCGCGCTTGAGCACCTCCTGCAGCTTGCTCTTGGACGGATCGATGGTCTGCGCGAGCGCCGCGCGCGGCGCGGTGGCGACCGCGCCGACGGCGCCGACCGCCGCGACGACGCCGGCCGTCGCTGCCGATAGATGAAACATGTCGCGCCGCGTCGTTGCGGGCGATTGACCTTGTTTCTCGTCTTCGTTCATGAACTCCCCTCCCACAGGCAGTCGATTGTCGCGCGGCGATCCTTGCAGAAACCGCGCCGACGCGCAGGCAAAAATCATGCGAAGTTGCACGTGTGCGAACGAACTATGCGGATGATTTGCGAAGGGTGCGCTTCATGACGCGATATCGTGCAGTCCTGTTTGACCTCCTGACGGCCGTGCTCGATTCCTGGTCGTTATGGGACGCTGCTGCCGGCAGTAGCGAGATCGGTCGTCGCTGGCGTGCTGCCTATCTGCGTCGCACGTACGCCTGCGGGGCTTATCGTCCGTATGAAACGCTGGTCGCCGAAGCGGCGGCGGATGCGAACGTCGATCCGGGTGCCGTGGTGCAGCTTGAGCGGCACTGGACATCGCTGGTGCCGTGGTCCGGCGTACAGGACACGTTGACCACACTGCGGGCAACGCATCAGCTTGCGGTGGTCACCAACTGCTCAGAGCGCCTCGGGCATGTCGCTGCCGAGCAGGTGGGCGTGCCGTTCGATGTCGTGGTCACGGCCGAGCGCGCCGGCTTCTACAAGCCCGATCCGCGACCGTATCGGATGGCGCTGGATGAACTCGGCGTCGATGCCCGCGATGCGCTGTTCGTCGCCGGTTCCGGTTACGACCTGTTCGGCGCCGCCGCCGTTGGGCTCGACACCTATTGGCACAACCGCATCGGCCTGCCGGCGCCTCAGGGCGCACCGGCCGCGATGATCACGTCGCGCGCGATCGAGCCGTTGCTGACGGTGGTGCGGTTGTGAGGCGCTACAGACCTTTCAGGAAGTCCAGCAGCAGCGTGTTCACCGCCTCGGGCCGCTCGCCCTGGATCCAGTGGCCGGCGCCGTCGATGATGTGGCTGCCGCGCAGGCCGGGCAGCGTCTGCGGGTAGGCATCCAGCTGGGACTGTGATGCCGGAAAGCGCAGCACGCCATCGCGGCTGCCGGCGATGAACATCGAGGGCTGGCGGATCGGCACCCCGCGCCAGGGGCCGAACAGCGACCAGCTGCGCGTCAGGTTGCGATACCAGTTCAGGCCGCCGCGGAAGCCGGTGCGGGTGAACTGCGCCGTGTAGTAGTCAAGTTCGGCATCGCTGAGCCACGACGGCAGCGACGGCGGATCGACCGTGTTGTCGAGCAGGCCGCCGCCTTCGGGCAGCTGCGCGAAACCCTTGCCGCGCTCCTTCATCTCGCCGCTGGCGGTGTAGTAGATGCGCCGTAGCGCGGTGCGCACGTCGCGCTCGAGCTCGGCTTCGGCGACACCGGGCTTCTGGAAGTACTGGATGTAGAAGTTGGTGATGCCGATCTTGGCCAGCGCCGACAGCAGGTCGACATAGCCCGACGGCGCCCACGGCACGCTCATGCCGACGACGGCGCGAAAGACGTCGGGCCGCAGCATGGCACTGTTCCATGCCGCCGGTGCGCCCCAGTCGTGGCCGACGATCACCGCCTGCGTCTCGCCCAGCTGCTTCACCAGCTCGACCATGTCGCCCACGATATGCAAGATCGTGTAGTGCTCGATCTCGGCTGGCGCGTCGGTGCCACCATAGCCGCGCATGTCGGGCGCCACGCAGCGGAAGCCGGCGGCGCTCAAGTGCTTGATTTGGTGACGCCACGAATACCAGCTCTCCGGCCAGCCGTGGCAGAACAGCACCAGCGGTCCACTGCCGGCTTCGGCATAGCGCATGGTGATGCCGTTGGCGCTGACGGTCTTGAGCGTGATGCCCGGAACAGGTGAAGCAAGCAGTGTCACCGGTGGTTCCTCCCATTGTGGGTTCCACTCTAGCGCAAACGGCGCCATGCTGGCGTGGATTGGAATCGCACCAGCCGCAGCGCGGAAGCACGGGAGCAGGCCATGGACCTCGAACAACTGCGCGCCATCCAGGCGCCGCTCAAGGAGAAGTATCGACAGGCGCCCGACGCGGCGACCATTACGCTGCGCGCCAGCGGCAGTCTCGATTCGTCAAGCATCGCCTGCAAGGTCGATACCGGGCGGGCCCTGGTCGAGGCCGGCCTGCATCCGGCCACCGGCGGCGACGGCTCGCAGGCCTGTTCCGGCGACATGCTGCTGGAGGCGTTGGTGGCGTGCGCCGGTGTCACCCTGAAAGCGGTGGCCACATCGCTGGGCGTTGCCATCCGCCAGGGCACCGTGCGCGCCGAAGGCGATCTCGACTTCCGCGGCACGCTCGCCGTCGACAAGGCAGCCCCTGTTGGTTTCCGCGATATCCGGTTGTCGTTCGATCTCGACACCGATGCCACGGCCGAGCAGCTCACGACGCTCTACAAGCTCACCGAGCGCTACTGCGTGATCTACCAGACCCTGAAGAACCCGCCGTCGCTGGCGCTGACGGCATAAGAAACGGGCGCTCCGGTCACCCGGAGCGCCCGTCGGGGAGGCCGCCCGCTGGCCGTTGTGTGTTGTCAGCGGACGGTGTCGAACTCAGGAGTGTGATACGGCGCCCACCGTGCCGGGCTGTCCGCCGATGCGCTGCCGCGCCACGGCCACGATCTGGCGCCAGCGCATCGCCAGCACGGCGCCGACGAAGATCGACGCGATGGCCAGCAGCGAGCCGATCGACAGGGTCGAGACGCCGGTCAGGCCCTGGCCGATGGTGCAGCCGATCGACAGCACGCCGCCGACGCCCATCAGGGCACCGCCCACCAGATAGCGCCGCGTGTGGTTGGCGCCCTCGAAGCCTTCCAGGCGCGCCTCGCGCCGCAGCAGCGCGACCAGTGCCGCGCCGACCGGAATGCCCAGCACCCAGGCGATCGCGAAATCCATCGTGGCGCCGGTGTAGGTCAGTCCGTAGATCAAGGTCTGCGCCAGCGGACCTGTGACCGTGATGCTCTCGGCCGGTGTCGGGTTGAACTCGTCGACGGCGAGGATGCCAGTGACGGCAAATCCCGCCGGCACCAGCAAACCGATCAGCGCGCCGCCGATCAGGTGGCGCGGCGCCACGCGGCGGCGGAACACATAGGCCAGCGCCGGCAAGGTCAGCGCCGCGACGACCAGGCCGCGCGCCCAGTCCGACGAGGCGCCCCAGATCCTGGCCGGCAGCGCCGCCAGACTCTGGTCGGCCAGCCCCAGGGCCTTGAGTTCGACACCCGTGGCGCCGCTGAAGGCCTGGCGCGGCAGGGCGAAGAGCCCGCGCAAGGTAGCGTAGGCGGCGATCGCCAGCACCATCAGCGTGACCAGCGAACGCAGGTTGCCGCCGGCCGCCAGCACCAGCAGCCGTGCGCCGCAGCCGCCCGCCAGCACCATGCCGACGCCGAACGCAAGACCGCCCAGGACCACGCCGCCCAGCGGCAGCAGCGACGGCATGTATAGCGCCTTGCTCAGGTCGAGCAGCCCCAGCGCGACCAGCGCCTGGGTGCCGAGGACGGCGACGGCGGCCGCCAGCAGGTAGCCGCGCAGGCGGGGCGCGTCAGGCGTTGCGATCATGTCCTCGACCGCACCGCGCACGCAGAACGCCGACCATCGGGCGATGGCGCCGAAAGCCACGCCGATGGCAAGGCCACCGAGCAAAAGGATGGTTCTGGGGTCGAGATCGGCCACGGTCGCGCTCAATTTTTATCTCGCGAACTGTAAAATAGAGAATTTACCGAATTTCGCGAGAGATTTTTGTTAATATAACATATTATTTTTGTGTTATTGGGGCGACAGAGCGCTGGCGTGCGAATGGCAGGGCCACCACGCCGGCGATGGTGAAGGCCGCCAGCATGGCCCAGGCTTCGTTGGCAGCCGTCACGAAACCCGCCCGCTCGATCAGCGGCTGCACCATGTTCATGGCAGTGCCCGGCATGGCTGGCAGTCCGATGCTGTGGGCGGTCTCGAGATCGCCCGCGGCCAGACGGGCCAGTATTCGCTCGGCATGGACGGGCGCCCGGCCGTAGAGCACCGTGTCGATCAGGGCCAGGCCGATGGCGCCGCCCAGGTTGCGCATCAGGTTAAACAGCCCACTGGCGTCGGGCACCCGTGCCGGCGGCAGATGGCCGAGCGCCAGGCGGGTTGGCGGCAGCAGGCACAGCATGATGGCGCTGCCGCGCACGACCTGGGGCCAGAACATCTCGTCGAAGTCGGTTTCCCAGGTCTGGAAGCAGCTCATGCCAAGCCCCACGGCAAACAGGGTGAAGCCCGCCGCGGTCAGCCACCGCGCGTCGATGCGCCGCTCCAGCGCGACAGCCAAGGGTGCGGTCAGCAATTGCAGGATGCCGGTCACCAGCATGATTTCGCCGATGCGCAGCGGACCGTGCTGGCGCACGAAACCGAGAAAGACCGGCATCAGGTAGACCGAGCCGTAGAGCCCCACCCCCAGCATGAAGCTGAGCCAGCAGCCGATGGCGAAATCGCGATCAGCCAGCGCGCGCAGGTCAACCACCGGACGGTGACTCCGCAGTGTGCGGCGTACGAACGACGTGCCCGTCGCAGCGAACAGCAGCAACAGGCCCAGCACCAGCGGCGACGTCCAGCCGCGTGACGGCGCTTCCTTGAGGGCGATCTCCAGGGTGCCGAGCGCCACGGCCATCAGGATCAGCGACACCCCATCCAGCGTGCGGACATGGTCGCGATCGACGCGCTGCCGTGGCAGCAGGGTGCCGCCCACCAGCGTGGCGATCACGCCGGGCACGACGTTGATCAGGAACAGCCAGTGCCAGGAATAAGTCTCGGTGATCCAACCGCCGACGACCGGACCCAGTGTCGGCGCCAGGACCGCGATCACGCCGGCGATGGTCGTCGCCAGCGCCTGGCCGCGGGCCGGAAACAGCAGGAACACGGCGGAGAACACGGCCGGGATCAGCGTGCCGCCGGCGAAGCCTTGCACGACCCGCCACGCCACCAGGGCACCGAAGCCGGTGCTGGCGGCACAGCCCACGGACGCCAAGGTGAAGATCGTTACGGCGACCACGAAAAGGCCGCGCATGCCCAGCACGCGCGTCAGCCAGCCGGTCAGCGGGATCGCGATCACCTCGGCGATCAGGTACGAGGTCTGGATCCAGCTCATCTGGTCGGGCGCGATCGTCAGCGCCGACTGGATATTGGGCAGCGACGTGGCGACGACCTGGATGTCGAGGATCGCCATGAACATGCCCAGGCACATCGCGGCGAAGCCGGCCCACAGCATCCAGGGCGACGGCGGATGGCTCTCGGTGCGCGGCGATGTCATCGCATCAAAGCCATCTCATGCAGGAACAAGGTCATCACCGGGCGCGGCCGGCTGATAACGAACCCCGCGGTGGGCCTGCTATTCCGGCATCATAGGTCGTTGACGCCGAGAAAGGCGCGCACCTCGGCGACGAATCGCTGCCATGCCGGTTCGGTCTCCAGCAGGATATGGTTGCGGCCATCGAGCGGCAGGAAGCGTGCCTGCGGTATCGTCGCGGCGAACAGCCGGCCTTCGGAGAAGGGCGCGACGTTGTCGTCGCGGCAATGCAGGACCAAGGTCGGTGTACGCACCTGCGAGAGCAGGGGGCGGACATCGATCGTGCCGAAAGCGTCGTTGAGTCGCACGGCATTGCGCGGCGATATCGACATGCGTTGCAGATCGTTGAACCACTGCACTTGTTCGGCGCTGCCCTCGGGAATGAAAAGCGACGTGAACACTTGTCGGAATGCCGGATTGTCCTGGCCCCAGCCCAGCTCCATCAGCACGCCCATCGCCTGCCGGCGCGCGACGTCCTCGGGCGCCCGCAGCGCCCAGCCCTGCGTATAGCCGCCGTACAGCACCAGCTTGCTGACGCGTTCGGGGTGCTTGACCGCGTAGGCGATGGCAATGGCGCAGCCTTGCGAGACACCGACGATGGGAAAGCGCTCCAGGCCCGCGGCGTCGACGACGGCCTCCAGGTCGCGCAGGAAGGCGTCGAACGTCAGGTTCGGTACGTCCCAGTCGGAGAGGCCGTTGGCGCGCTCGTCGTAGCGGACCAGGCGGTGATGGCTCGCCAGCTCGCGAATCCAGTGCCGCCAGACCGGGCTCTCCCAGTCGTATTCCAGATGGGTCATCCAGTTGGCCGGCTTGACCAGCGGCGGCCCCTGGCCGGCGGTGGCGTAGGCGATGCGCACGCCGTCGTCGGCCACGCAGAAACGAATTTCCTGATAGACCGATGATGTCGGCGGTGCCGGCGCGGGAGCCTCGGGTACCGGAACCGCGGTGGCCGGCCGCGGCGGCGCCACGACACCACCCACGTCACGCCAGGTCTGCAGCAGGGAGTCCTTGGGGCCGCCCACCGGCTTCAGGGCAAGGGCCGCCGTCTCATACTGCTCGCGGGCTTCCTGCTGACGGCCGGCGGAGACTAGAAGCCGGATCAGCCGACTCCAGGCCTGTTCGTCCTGCGGATCGATCTGAACCAGCGTGCGGGCATGCGGCAGTGCGCTTTCGACGTCGTCCGCCAGGCGGGCGACAAGCGCTGCCAGGATGCGCGCATGCAGCGCGCGGGCATCTTCGCGCTGAGCCACGACCCATGACCGGAACTCGTGACACTCGGGCAGATCGAGGCCCTCGAGGAACGCGCCGCGAAAGGCTGCGGCGGCGTCCTTCAACTGCGCCACGGACGCCGCGTCGATGTCGTCCAGGCTGGCGCGCAGCGCCAGCAGGTCCACGGTGGTGCCGTCGGCATTGAACTGGATGACGGCACGGTCGGCATGAATGATCGACGATTCGGAATCGCGCACCAGCGCGCGAATTCGGCTCAAGCTCCACCGTAAGGCACCACGCGGATCGTCGGGTACGTTCCACAGCAGCTCGCACAGGCGCTCCCGGCGGTGCGCCCGCCCGGTCACGGCGAGGTATGCCAGCAGGGCCCGGGTCTTGCGCGAGCGCGGCAGATCCAGCCGCTCGGACCCCCGCAGCACTTCCATTTCGCCCAACAACCGAATGGTCAGCATACCCGCTCCACGCGCCCGGCACGCGATCGTTCGTCATACTGCGGTCAGTAACACGCAACCGGTCTAACGGTTCTTCACACGGCTGTCGACCGGCGGGCGGACCGGACGGTGGCATCCGCCGGGATCTTCGTGCGTTCATCCATGGCAGCGGAAGAAATGAAACCGCCTAGTGTTCACCGCTTGAAACAAGTCGTCGAGCCGCTGGTAACCGGCTGGAAACATCCATGCCGACAACGTGAACATCGGACATCGAATGCCGAGCCTTACACTGTAGTCACAGGCCAAGGATCCCATGACCGCCATCGCTCGCCTGCTGTCACTTGCCACTGCGGCACCCGCGCATGCCGTGCCTCAACGCGACCTGATGCAGGCTGCCGGTCGCTACTTCGGTGCCAACGGCGTTGACGTGGATCGCCTGCTGCCGGCGTTTTTGCACGCCGGTATCGACAACCGCCATCTGTGTGAGCCGCTCGATTGGTATCAGCGACCGATCGGCTGGAAGACGCGCAATGATGCCTTCCTGCGGCACGCGCCGGCACTGCTCGCGGACGCCGCCCGGCGTGCCGTTGCCGACGCCGGCCTGAGCTTTGGCGACATCGACCAGATCGTTACCGTCTGCTCGACCGGCGTTGCCACGCCCAGTCTCGACGCCCTGCTGATGGAACGCCTGCCGTTTCGCGAAACAGTCGGAAGGCTGCCGATTTTCGGTTTGGGCTGCGCCGGCGGTGTGACGGGGCTGGGCGCGGCGGCCAGGCTGGCGCGCGCCGAGCCGGGCACCAACGTCCTGTTCCTGGTCGTCGAGCTGTGCACGCTGACCTTCCGCAGCGGTGATCGGCGCAAGGCCAACATCATTGCCACGGCGCTGTTTGGCGATGGCGCCGCGGCGGCCGTCGTGCGCGCCCAGACGATCGCCAACGATAATCCGGCGATACTCCACGCGGGCGAACGGCGGTGGCCCGGAACGCTCGACGTGATGGGCTGGGACGTGGCCGAGGATGGTCTCACGGTCCTGTTCTCGCGCGATATCCCGGCATTGGTACGCGACAAGGTGCGGCCGGCGGCGTGCGACTACCTGGCCCGGCACGGCCTTGGCCTTGCCGACATCGACGGCTTCATCGCCCATCCCGGCGGCGCCAAGGTGATCGACGCCCTGGAAGAAGTATTCGGGTTGCAGACCGGCGGCATGGTCGATGCCCGCGCCGTGCTGCGCGACTACGGCAACATGTCGGCGGCGACGGTGATGTTCGTGCTCGACCGCATGCTGCGACGCGGCCTGCGCGGCCGCAATCTGATGTCGGCATTGGGACCGGGCTTCACCGGTTCGTTCCTCACGCTTGAGGCCGCGTGAGGCTGGTCGGCCGTCGACTTTCGGCTGTTTGGGTGAAGGAGGCATACGTGCAGCATTCCATGAGACGATTCACTGCCGTGGCGATGATGGC
Source organism: Reyranella sp. CPCC 100927 (assembly GCF_007859315.1). Taxonomy (GTDB): domain Bacteria; phylum Pseudomonadota; class Alphaproteobacteria; order Reyranellales; family Reyranellaceae; genus Vineibacter. The sequence continues at coordinate 15,563 of NZ_VOHA01000016.1, read as the reverse complement.
CGCCGCGTTGTCGGTATTGGTCGCGGCGCCGGCCGCGCTCGCCATGAGCGGCGGATCGGACACGCCGTCACGACGCTCCAACCCGGACTTCGACAATGCCAAGGCGGCCATCGCCCACAAGCAGTACGCCAATGCCAAAGGCTGGCTGCAGCGCGTGATCGCCGCCGAGCCCAGCAACCCGGAAGCCTTCAACCTGATGGGCTATGCCACCCGCAAATCGGGTGATCCCGCGGGTTCGCTGCAGTTCTACCAAAAGGCGTTGTCACTCGATCCCAAGCACCTGGGGGCGCACGAGTATATCGGCGAGGCGTACCTGATGCTGGATCAGCCGCAGCGCGCCGAGGAGCACCTGGGCCGGCTCGGCCAACTCTGCACCTTCGGCTGCAAGGAGGAGCGAACGCTGAAGGCGGCGATCGCCAACTACAAGAAGGGCATCAAGCCGCAAGCCAGCCGATAGAGTTCATGGACATATGACGCCGTTTCTCTGGTTGCTCGCATTCGTGGTAGTCCAGCGCTTGGCTGAGCTTGCGCTGGCACGCCACAACACGCGGCGTCTGCTGGCGCAGGGCGGTCGCGAGATCGGTGCCCGCCACTATCCGCTGTTCATCCTGCTGCACGGCTCCTGGCTGCTCGCCCTGGCTGTCATCGTGCCATGGTCGACGCCGCCATCCTGGACGCTCGTCGCGATCTTTCTCGTGCTGCAGGCGCTGCGGGTCTGGGTCGTGGCCAGTCTCGGCCGGTTCTGGACGACACGCATCATCACCGTCGAGGACGCGCCTCTGATCCGGCGTGGTCCCTACCGGCTGCTGCGCCATCCCAATTACTGGATCGTCGTCGGCGAGATCGCCGTGCTGCCGCTGGCATTCGGCGCCTGGCACATCGCGCTCGTCTGGTCGGCGCTGAATGCACTGCTGCTGTGGCATCGCATTCGGATCGAAAACGCCGCGCTGGCGCGGCGCCCGCGCGAGGGCTACAGCGCCTCGCCCTTGATCAGGCGTGGCAGATCGCCGATCAACCCCATGGCGTGACGCATGAAGAAGCGTCGTAGTGGCGGCATGCGGTTCACCGCCGCCAGCCCGACGTCGCGAACCAGGCGCAGCGGCAGCACATCGTTGGAGAACAGCCGGTTGAGCCCGTCGGTGGCGCCGATCATGGCGAGGCCGTCAACCCGGCGCCAGCGCTCGTAGTCGGCCAGCACCGAGGCATGGCCGACGTCCAGGCCCAGGCGATGGGCATCGACCACGATCTCGGCCAGCGCCGCGACGTCGCGCAGGCCCAGGTTCCAGCCCTGTCCGGCGATGGGGTGAATGCCATGTGCGGCATCGCCGACCAGCGCCAGGCGCGGTGCCACCAGCCGCTCGGCGGTCTGGACTGACAGCGGATAGGAAAAACGCGGCCCCACCGCCTTCACCGCGCCAAGGTGTTCGCCGAACCGGCGGGCGAACTCGTTCTGGAACGCCGCCTCGGACAGGCGCAGCAACGCCGGAACCAGTTCAGCGCGCTCCGTCCACACGATCGACGACCGGTGGGCGCCGGTCGCCGGATCGTCCGTCATGGGCAGGATGGCGAAGGGCCCCGCCGGCAGGAATTTCTCCTGCGCCACGCCGCGGTGGGGCAGCGCGTGTTCGGCCGTGACGACGATCGCCGTCTGTCCGTAGCCGGCTCGGTGCAAGCGGATTCCCGCCTGCTCGCGCAGCATGCCGCCGCGACCTTCGGCCGAGACCAGCAGGGCGGCATTGATCGCCCGTCCATCGGCCAGCACAACCCGGGCCTCGTTGTCGCTGCGCTCGGCGCCGGAGAGCTCGGCCGGCGCCAGCAGGCTGACGGCGGGAAGTTCCTCCAGGCGTCGGAACAGGGCCGCCCGGATATGGCGGTTCTCGACGATATGGCCCATGGGCGCCACCGCCTCGCCGGGTCGGGCGGCCTGGCGATGATCGAAATGCAGGTGCAACGGCGACACCGGCGCCGGACCACCCGTGGGATCGAGGCGGCCGTCGGAGATCCGGATGTCGAGGATGGGCTGGGCGTGGTGTCCCAGGAAGCGCCAGACGCCGATCGTCTCTAGCGCCCGCTGCGAGCCATGGGCGATGGCGGTGGTCCGGCCATCGAAGGTCGGGGCCACCTGGGATGAACCCGTCAGCCGGTCGATCACAGCCACGCGCACACCGGCCGATCCCAGCGCCGCCGCCAGCGTCGCGCCGATCAGGCCGGCACCGACCACCACGACGTCCGCCGCCTGTTCCTCGGTGCCGTTGTTTGCCGTCAAAGGTGCTGTTCCCGGTGCATGGGTCCCCTAGGTGCCCTTTTTTCCGACAGGCGCCAAGCTCGCCGATGACGGAACGGTCGGACCGGGTGTCGCAGCCGGGCCGCGGTTGGCACGGTTCTTGATCAGCCAGTGTCCGGAAAGGTCAGCGGCCAGGTTCACCTCGACGGCCAAGCGTCGGTGCTGGGAGGGGCTTGTCTGCCGGAGACTAAGGGGAAAGCCGATGAAGTTAGTCATGGCCGTCATCAAGCCCTTCAAGCTCGACGAGGTGCGCGAAGCGCTCACCGCCATCGGCGTTCAGGGGTTGACCGTGATCGAGGTGAAGGGGTTCGGCCGGCAGAAGGGGCAGACCGAGATCTACCGCGGCGCGGAATATGCCGTGAGCTTCCTGCCCAAGGTGAAGATCGAGGTGGTGGTCGCCGACAGTGCGGTCGAGCAGGTCGTCGAGACCCTCAAGAAGACCGCGGCGACCGGCAAGATCGGGGACGGCAAGATTTTCGTGGCCAACGTCGAGCAGGCGGTTCGCATCCGCACCGGCGAAACGGGCGCCGATGCGCTGTAGGAAGACAGGGGAACAAGACCAATGACAATGCAGAAGGTACGTGGTCTGGCGCTGGCGGCTGCCGGGGCTTCGTTGACCGCGATATATGCGGCAACCGCACTCGCGCAGCAGACGCCGCCGGCGGCGCCACCCGCAGCGCCGCCGGCGCCAAAGCTCGACACCGGTGATACCGCATGGATGCTGACGTCGACTGCGCTGGTCCTGATGATGACCATTCCCGGCCTGGCGCTGTTCTACGCCGGCATGGTCCGTCGCAAGAACGTGCTGGCCACGGCCATGCAGAGTTTCGCTATCACGGCCCTCGTCACCGTGCTGTGGATGATCATCGGCTACAGCCTGGCATTCACGACCGGCGGCAACATCATCGGTGACCTCAGCCGTTTCTTCCTGCGCGGTATGGCCGTCGACTCCGTTCATGACCTTGCGAAGACGATCCCCGAATCGGTCTTCATGTGCTTCCAGATGACCTTCGCCATCATCACGCCGGCACTGATCGCCGGTGCGTTCGCCGAGCGCATGAAATTCTCGGCGATGATGTGGTTCATGGGCCTGTGGTCGATCGTGGTCTACGCGCCCATCGCCCATTGGGTGTGGGGCGGCGGCTTCCTCGGCACCTGGGGCGTGCTGGACTTCGCCGGTGGTACGGTCGTGCACATCAACGCCGGTGTTGCCGGTCTGGTCTGCGCCCTCGTGCTGGGCAAGCGCAAGGGCTACGGCAACGACAACCTGGCGCCGCACAACCTCGTGCTGTCGGTGATCGGTGCGTCGCTGCTGTGGGTCGGCTGGTTCGGCTTCAATGCCGGCTCGGCGGTATCGGCAGGCGCATCGGCCGGCATGGCGATGGCGGTGACGCAGATCGCCACGGCCGCGGCGGCGTTGGCCTGGATGTTCGCGGAGTGGGCGATGCGCGGCAAGCCGTCGGTGCTGGGCGTCATCTCCGGCGCCGTGGCCGGGCTGGTGGCGATCACGCCGGCCTCGGGCTTCGTCAATCCGACCGGAGCCCTGATCATCGGGCTGGTTGCCGGCGTGGTGTGCTTCTGGGCCGCGACGTCGCTCAAGAACATGCTGGGCTACGACGACTCGCTCGATGCCTTCGGCGTGCACGGGATCGGCGGCTTCGTCGGCGCGGTGCTGACGGGCGTCTTCGCGACCCAGGCGATCACCGGCAAGGTCGACGAGAAGAACCAGCCGGTCCTGGCCGGCCTGATCGACGGCAACGCCGGCCAGGTGCTGACCCAGATCTACGGCGCCGCCGTGACCATCCTCTACTGCGCGGTCGCCACGTTCATCATCCTCAAGGTCGTCGACGTGATCATCGGCCTGCGCGTCGATCCGGAACAGGAAGTCGAAGGCCTCGACATCAACCTGCACGGCGAGACCGTGCACTGAGTTCAACCGCCACCCCTGGCCGCCGCGCGCGGCATGCCGCCCTTCACTTGCGTTGCGGGTGAAGGGCGGCGGGGGCCCAGACCGCCAGGTCGGGCATCCGAGGTCGCCAGAGTTCCCTCCGCCGCCGGGCCTCGCACGTTCGGTGGCACCTTCCAACGCCCGATGCCGTCACGGTGTCGGGCGTTTTTTCGTCGGGTCGCTCTTCCGACGAGGGTGCCTAAAAATACGGCGCCATGCTGAATTGATGGTCATGTCAGCGAATCGACCCGTCGTATCAATCTTCTGTACCCGTCCAAAAGTTGGGCGGTTATCCTGCGTGTGGTCTATTGATGGGCGGTCCCGATGGACGCCCGCTGTGGAGCTGCACGCATGAAGATGCTCATCGCCATCATCAAGCCCTTCAAGCTCGAGGAAGTTCGCGAGGCGCTCACCGGGCTGGGCGTCCAGGGCCTGACGGTGACGGAAGTCAAAGGCTACGGCCGACAGAAGGGGCAGACCGAGATCTACCGCGGCGCCGAGTACGCGGTGAATTTCCTGCCCAAGGTGAAGATCGAGATGGTGCTGGACGATGCCCTGGTCGATCGCACCATCGAGGTGGTCCAGAAGGCGGCGGCCACCGGCAAGATCGGCGACGGCAAGATCTTCATCACCGACATCTCCCACGCCGTGCGCATCCGCACCGGCGAGACGGGAACCGACGCGCTCTGACACGAACTCCGCGACGTCCACCATAAGAAAACGGGGAGAATGGGCGATGCCCGCAGTCCTGTCTTGCGTCCGCCGCCTTGGTCTGCCGCTGCCTGTCGGGCTGGCGGTTGTGCTGCTGCCGGCGATCGCGATCGCGGCCGATGACAAGCCGAAGATCGACAGCGGCGATACCGCCTGGATGATCGTGGCCACATCGCTTGTGCTGCTGATGTCGATCCCCGGCCTAGCGTTGTTCTACGCCGGCATGGTGCGCAAGAAGAACGTGCTGGCCACCACGGCCCAGACGCTGGCCACCGTCGCCCTGGTCACCGTGCTCTGGGTCGTCGTGGGCTACAGCCTGGTGTTCACGCCGGGCAACAGCGTCATCGGCGATCTGTCGCGTTTCATGATGGCCGGCCTGAAGATGGATAGCGTGCACGACGCCGCCAAGACGGTGCCGGAAAACATCTTCATGATGTTCCAGCTCACCTTCGCCGCCATCACGCCGGCGATCGTCGTGGGGTCGGCCGCCGATCGCATCAAGTTCTCCGCCATGCTGTGGTTCATGGCGCTGTGGCTGATCCTGGTCTACTGCCCGGTGGCGCACTGGGTGTGGGGCGGCGGGTTCCTGCAGAAGGCCGGCGTGCTCGATTTCGCGGGCGGCATCGTCGTGCATATCAATGCCGGCGTCGCCGGCCTGGTGCTGGCGCTGATGCTGGGGCCGCGTCGCGGCTATCCGACCGAGAACATGGCACCGCACAACCTGGTGCTGACGGTGATCGGCGTATCGTTGCTGTGGGTCGGCTGGTTCGGCTTCAATGCCGGCTCGGCCGTCGCCGCCGATGCGCGCGCCGGCATGGCCTTGACGGTGACCCACGTTTCGGCTGCCACCGCGGCGCTGGCGTGGATGTTCGCCGAGTGGGCGACGATGGGCAAACCGAGCGTGCTCGGCATCGCCTCCGGTGCCGTGGCTGGCCTCGGCACGATCACGCCGGCATCCGGCTACGTCGATATCAGTGCCGCGCTGGTCATCGGCCTCGTGGCCGGCCTGGGGTGCTTCTATGCGTCGACCGCGTTCAAGCGGCGCATGGGTTACGACGACTCGCTCGACGTGTTCGGCGTGCACGGCGTCGGCGGCCTGATCGGCACCGTGATGGTGGGCATCTTCGCCACCAGCGCGATTGCCGGACCCGATGTGAAGGGGTTGATCGACGGCAACAGCCAGCAGGTGCTGACACAGCTCTACGGGATCATCTGTACCGTGGCACTGTCGGCGATCGGCACTGCCGTCATCCTCAAGGCGATCGACGCCACCATCGGGTTGCGGGTCACGCCGGAGCAGGAAATCGAAGGCCTCGACATCAACCTGCACGGCGAGAGCGTGCATTGAGCGGGAGCCCCCACCGCGAGGGGGCTCGATCTCAGCTGACGGCGGTGGCGGATATCGGCGCGGTGTCGAACGTCACGGTGAACCGGGCGCCGCCCTCGGCGCGGTTCTCGGCGGTGATCGTCCCGCGCATCTGCTGGATGATCTGATAGCTGATGGACAGGCCCAGTCCAGTGCCTTTCCCGGTCGGCTTTGTCGTGTAGAACGGCTCGAACAACCGCGGCAGCACGTGACCGGGAATACCGGGGCCATCGTCCTCGACCGTGATGACGACGTGCCCCGACTGGCGCAGCGTCTGAACCCGGATCGTGATCGTGCCGCCCGAATTGCGGGTATCGAGGATGGCGTCGCGGGCATTCAGTACCAGGTTGATGATCACCTGCTGCAGCCGGCTGGCATGTCCTGTGATCGGCGGCGCGGCAGGATCAAGGTCGAGGTGCAAGTCGATGCGCGCCAGGCGAAGCTGCTCGTCGATCATCGTGGCGGCCACGCGCAGCGCCTGCACGACGTCGAACTGTTCCGGCATGTCGTCCGGCTTGCGGGCAAAGCCGCGCAGATCGCGGATGATGGTCGCCGCGCGCTCGGTCTGTGCCGTGACGCGCGAACATTTCTCGTCGATGAAGCGGCGCAGGTTGCCCAGAAGGGTGTTATCCGCCGTTTCACGCAGTTCGTCCTGCAGGCTCTCGGCGGCGAAGCGGATCACCGTCAGCGGCTGGTTGATCTCATGGGCGATGCCGGACGCCATTTCGCCCAGGGTGGCCAGGCGCGAGGTATCGAAGAGTTGCAGTTCCGCCTGCCGCCGCTCCGTCTCGTCGACTCCCAGCAGCACGATGTGTTCGACCCGGCCTGACGTGCCGCGCACGGGGTTGGCCGTGACATGGATGGTGCGTCGTTCGCCGCGGGCGTTCGTCAACATGTTGTTGTAGTCGACCGCTTTCAGCGTCTGAGCTTCGCTGGCGCCCAGCCAGGCCTCGACGACCGCCGGGTCGAGGCGCCAATCGGCCAGTGCCGCAAACGGCCGATCGACGATCTGGTCCTCGGTGAGCCCGGTGAAGCTGAGAAAACCGTTGTTGGCCATCACGATGTGCTGGTGGCGGTCGATCAACAGGAACAGCGCGCCGGTCGACTGGACAATCGAGTTCAGCCGCTCCATCCGATCGTGCAGTCGCCGCGCCAGTTCGTGCTGGGCTTCGATGTCGCGGACCAGGCCGGTGATGGCGAATTCGCCGTTGAGATTGTCCTGCTTCTCCGGGGCGGCCAATCGAATCTCGACCATGCGATGCGTACCGTCCTTGGATTGCATCCGGCACGTGAACGTAGCCGGCAAACCGCGATGCGCGCGCAGCCGATCGGCAACCTCATGAAGCAGGGGATGATCGTCCGGATGGATCACCTCGAACACCGATCGCAGACGCAGTTCATCCACCTTGAATCCGAGCAGGTCCTCGATGCCGGCGCTGAGATAGGTCATGCGATTGTCGCGGTTCAGCGAGAACACGGTATCGGTGAGCGAGTTGACCAGCAGCTGGAAGCGTCGCTCGCTGCTGCGCAATGCCTCCTCCCGCTGGATCAGGTCGCTGACATCCGTCCACACGGTCGCGGTGCCGCCGCTGGGTGTCGACGATCGCTGCAGCCGCACCATGCGTCCATTCAGCAGTTGCACGTCGGCACGATGCCCCTCGCGGCGCCGGCGGATATATTCGCTCTTCCAGTGCGAACCGTCCTGGTCGGGATACCGCACCAGCAATTGTTGCTGAAGATGCTCGGCGATGCGCTCCAGCGGCCAACCGATCATCGAGTCGTTCACGCCGCCCAGGTGCGCTACCGTTTCATTGTACTGGCGGTTGAACAGCACCAGGCGCTCGTCCTTGTCGTACAAGGCGAAACCGACCGGCACGGTCTCGATGGCATCGACGACTTGCTGGCGGCTGGCTTGTGCATCGCTTTGCGCCCGGCGCGCGACCTCCGATATATCGTGATGGCGCGTCGCCGAGCGGCCGACCAGCAGAAGCAAGATGACGACCGCCAGAAGAAAGCCGCTGGTGCTGACGACGGCAGTGAGATGCAGGGAGGTTTTCGTCTCGTGCCGCGGTTCCAGGGTGCTGAGCGCCGCGGTATTGGCTGCGTCAGTCAGCCTGACGAGTTCTGCCAGGCGTGCGACCAGGTCATCGCCGATCGCCGTGCCGGATTTTTCGTGTGCGGTGAGTGCCGGCACCATGGCGATATCGAGGGCGTTGAAGGCGTCGCAAGCGCGGTTCGCGTGCAATGCGACCTCGCCCGTGCGCCAGTCCGAATGGGCACAGATCGATCGTAGTTGGCGCGCCGCCTGGCCCCAGGCTTCCAGAGGCGTAAGGGCGTAGATACGGGATCTGTCGCCGAGCCTCGCGCCGAGCACCACGATCAAGGCCTTGTTCAGGTCGTTGCTGCCCGTCGTCACATCGAACGCGGCGGTGCGAATGTTGTGCGCCTCGACCATGTCGCGCGTCATGCGGCTGTCGGCGAACGTAATGGCAAAGCTCAGCAGGCCGAGGATCGCCGCAACGACTCCCCACACGAGCCCGGCGGGGCCGATGGCCGTGCTCAGCCGGCGAAAAACGTCCAACCACCTGCCGATCATGACGTGCTGCGCTTCAACCGTTGTCGACAATGGGTTGGATCGTGTGGACCCGCGCGAGTTGGCCCGGCGGCGCTGCCTTATACGGCCGATGCCGAGTGTGTGATGTCCGGCATCTCAGAGCCGTTGCGTTGCTCGGTGGCGCTGGTGACCAGCGCCAGGAGGCGGCCGAAACTGAACGGCTTGAAGAGCACGGCGACGGCGCCGAGTTCCTCTGCCGAACCGATCTGGCTCTGGTCGAGATGGCCGGTCATGACGATGACGTGGCACGCCGGGTGCCGTCCGCGCGACCGGCGCGCCAGGTCCAGGCCGCTGCCGCCCGGCATCCGCACATCGGTGATCAGCACGTCGGGATTGATCATGCTGTCGATCAAGGCCTGGCCTTCGGCGAACGAGGCGGCGGCGTGGACCCGGTGTCCGCGCCGCTGCAGGAAACGCGAGATCTCGCCGAGGAGTTCAGCCTCGTCATCGATCACAACGATCGTCAGGACGGACGGGGCAGGCATGGTGCCAACTGCAGGTTTAGCGCGCTCGGCGCACGGTTGCGTCGGCGACGAAGCGATCCAGGGTACGCAGAGGGATGGGTTTGTCGATCACGGCAAAGGCCGAGGTCCGTGCCTGGTTGCCCTGTCGAACCAGGTCGGCGTTGCCCGACATCAGCACCCACTTGATGTCCGGATAGCGTTCAGCCATGTCGCGGCAGAACGTGACTCCATCGCCATCCGGCAGATGGATGTCGGCGACCACGACGGCAGGGGATTGCTGCCGACAAACGTCCTGGGCCTCGGCAAGAGTCCTGCAACCGACCGCCGCACGACCGCGACGACGGAGATAGTCGACGATCTCGTCGCGGAGATCTTCATTGTCTTCGATGATGACGATCGCATCGCCAGACATGGCCGCGACCTCCGTCAAATTCTGTTTATGAATGGAACATCAAAAGTACAGTTTTCGGATGCTCCGATTATCACACGGAAGCGCAAAAATAAAACACCCACCCAGGATAGTCCACTTTGGACGGTTGGACAAAGTCACAATTCCGGTTCAATTCCGGATGTGAATTCAACCGGAACCGATAGCACCGGCGAATTGCGCCATGGGAACTGAGTATTTCCATTATCGGCAAGGTTGCCCAGGGAGCGGCAAGGAAAACCCGCCGGCGGACGATCGCCGCATCGATCGGCCGGCATGGCGCGCGGTTGACGGCGCTGGGCGGGCGGGCGACCGTGCTTGACCGACCCATGTCCCATGCGCAGTCCGCCTCGGAACCCCACGACCTCGCATCGCCGCCGGCATCGCGACGTCCGCATGTCGTCATTGTCGGTGCTGGCTTCGGCGGCCTGACGGCGGCCCAGCGCCTGGCGGGTGCCCCGGTCGATGTCACGGTGATCGACCGGCGCAACTATCATCTCTTCCAGCCGCTGTTGTATCAGGTGGCCACGGCCGGCCTGTCGCCGGCACAGATTGCGATGCCGATCCGCAGTGTGCTGCGCGACGCCGCCAATGTGCGCGTGCTGATGGGCCGGGTCAGCGGTGTCGACGTCGCGGGCCGCACGGTGCACACCGACGGCCATGACGTCGGCTATGACTATCTGATCCTGGCCACCGGTGCGCGACACTCTTACTTCGGCCACGACGACTGGGAACAATACGCGCCGGGCCTGAAGAAAATCGACGATGCCACGGCCATTCGCCGCCGCATCCTGACGGCCTTCGAGGCGGCGGAAACCGAGCGAGATCCCGCCGTGCGCCGGCGCCTGCTGAATTTCATCATCATCGGCGCCGGTCCGACCGGCGTCGAATTGGCCGGCGCCATCGCCGAACTGGCGCGCCGGGCGCTGGCCCGCGATTTCCGGCAGATCGATCCCCGTGCGGCGCGCATCGTACTGGTCGAGGCCGGCTCGCGCGTGCTGTCCGCCTTCCCCGAAGCCCTGTCGGAGCGCGCCTATACGTCGCTGCAGCGACTGGGTGTCGAGGTGCGCCTGGGCGTGCCGGTCACGGCGGTCGACGCCGAGGGTGTCGTGGTCGGCAGCGAGCGCATCGCGTCGGCCACGGTGATCTGGGCGGCCGGCGTGCGGGCGTCATCGGCGGCCAAATGGTTGAAGGCGGATGCCGATCGGGCCGGGCGGATCAGGGTTCAGCCGGATCTGTCCGTCCCGGGCCACGACAATGTTTTCGTGATCGGCGACACCGCGCTCGCTCTCGATCCGGCCGGCAACCCCTATCCAGGGCTGGCGCCGGTCGCCAAACAGCAAGGCGCCTACGTAGCCGACCTGCTGCGCGCACGCGTCACCGGGCGCGCGGCGGTGCGGCCGTTCGTCTATCGTGACTGGGGGGCGATGGCGACCATCGGCCGCAATCATGCCGTGGCGCACCTGTTCTCGCGCTACCGCTTCTCGGGCCTGTTCGCCTGGCTGCTGTGGGGACTGGTGCACATCATGTTCCTGGCCGGCTTCCGCAATCGTCTGATCGTGCTGATGGACTGGACGTGGTCGTACGTGACGTTCCAGTCCGGCGCGCGCCTGATCACCGGCGGGTCCAATTCGGATTGAAGCCCGTGCGCCGCCGTGTGCTTGGCTGGATTCGAATGAAGTTTGTCATTCTCGCTGCCGGCGGTTCTTGATAGAGCGCGGGTGATGGCGGGCGAAGAGGTTGACTGGCGACAGGCCGAGCGGACGCAGCTGCGACGGCTGCGGCTGGTGTCCCTGCTCGAGGGAATGACGCTCATCGTATTGATCTGCCTCGCGGTGCCGTTGAAACATCTGGCGGGCTACCCGGCGGCGACGGCGATCGTCGGTCCGATCCATGGCGTGGCGTTTCTGATCTATCTCTGGATGGTCATCAGCACCGTATCGAGCGGCGACTGGCCACGCGGCGAGATCGTCAGGCTCATCGTGGTGGCCTTCATTCCGTTTGGTGCTTTCATGAACATGCGCCTGCTGCAACGGCGCGAAGATGCTTTGGTCGTTGCACCGGCGCCGGCCGGCGAGAGGCGGTCGTGACCTATCTCCTGATCAAGGCGCTGCACCTCGCCGCCGTCATCACGTGGATCGGCGGCATGCTGGTGCTGTCGCTGCTCCTGACGTCGCTGTCGCCCACGGCGGGCGCGCGATCGCGTGATGAAACGCGTCTGATCAACCGGGCGCGTGCGTGGGACGGCCGGGTGACGACGCCCGCCATGCTGCTGGTGTGGATCCTGGGCCTGGTGATGGCGCTCGATGCGAAATGGTTCGCGGCGCCCTGGTTGTGGGTCAAGCTCATCATTGTCGTGATGCTGTCGGCAGTGCATGGCATCCAGTCGGGCACCTTGCGTCGCCTGGCCAACAACCGGCCGCAGACGCCGCCGGCGTTCCTGCGCTTCGCCGCGCCGCTCATTCTCGCCGCGATCACCGTGATTGCGATTCTGGCTATAGCCAAGCCTCTGTAAGACAACGGCAGCCGCGCCAGCGGCTGCCATCAACCTGCCCAAGTGGCGCCCCATCGTCCGCCGCTGCCAGTGCGACGAAAGGGATATGCCATGGTGGAATCGAAGACTGTGCGTTACTTCGCTGCGATCATGATCCTGGCCGCCGGTGTGACGGGGTGCGTGACGGGTTCATCGGGTGGCGGCGATAGCGGTGGACGCTACGTCGAAGCCTTCGACCCGACCGGCAGTGCCTTGGCTGCGGCGTTCCGCCGGCCCACGCGTGAGGCCGATGCCGAGGCGGTGCTGGCCGAGCACGTGCGGACGCCGGCCTTCCTGCAGCAGTATTCGGCAACACGACAGAAGGCCGGCTGTGCCGACAGCGGCGCCTGCTCCCATCGCCTGACGCTGGTCCAGGTTGACGGGCGCGGCAAGCCGCTGGGCGAAACGCCGACATGCGCCGAGATCAGCGCCCAGCTTGATCGCGACGCGCGCGGTCAGGTGGCGGTGCGCGGCATCACATGGGTCCGCCGCGCCGCGCCGTGCGCGGCCTGAGGGCACTTTCTGTCCGATGCCGCCGGGCTCGGCGAAACGGGAGGGTCGAGGGTTTCTCCTCGATCCTTCGCCGGGCCGCGGCGGGATGGGGATGGCTTTGTGCAAGCCATTGAATTCCATGTTAAAAAAACACTCTATCCTGTTCTTGTTATTGATATAATTGTCGTTTAAGATCACCCCATAGTTCGTTGTTAAGGGGTGCTGGGGCCATGATTTCACCGCGGCGTTGCCAGACGCCAAGGGGGGCGCGAAGCTCGTCCGGTCGCCAAGACAGGAAAGCCGGAGTGCAATGATCAACCCCCGCCTTGAGTCCGACCTCAACGACTACCCGTTTGCGCGGCTCGCCACGCTGATTGCCGATCTGCCGGCGCCGGCGCAGCCCATCATCATGTCGGTCGGTGAACCGCAGGGTCCGGTTCCGGCGTTCGCCCGTGACATTGTGAGCCGCGACCTGGCCTTCACCAATCGCTACCCGCCCAACCAGGGCACGCCGGATCTGTGCGCCGCCATCGTGAGCTGGCTGCAGCGTCGATATCGTATTGCCGACGGCGTGCTCGACCCGGCGCGCCATGTGCTGCCGCTGGCCGGCAGCAAGGAGGGCGTCTACGCCATCGGCACCGTGGCGGTGCCGCCGTCCAAGGCCGGCGCGCAGCCGGTCGTCATGATCCCCAACCCGTTCTATCAGGTCTATCTCGGCGCCACGGTTCTGACCGGCGGCACGCCACTGTTTCTCAATGCCGATGCCGGCAGCGGCTTCATGCCCGATTTCGATTCGGTGCCGACGGAGACGTGGAAGCGCACGGCGCTCGTCTACCTGTGCTCGCCCGGCAACCCGCAGGGCGCGATGGCGTCGCTGCCCTACCTGCAGAAGCTGATCGATCAGTGCCGGCGCCACGACGCGGTGCTGGCGATCGACGAATGCTATGCCGAGATCTACAACAACACCGCGCCGTCGGGCGGATTGCAGGCGGCGCTGGCGATGGACGAGACCGGCGGCCGTAACCCGTTCGCCAACGTGGCGGTGTTCCATTCGTTGTCGAAGCGCTCGAATGCGGCGGGGATGCGCAGCGGCTTCGTCGCCGGCGATCCCAAGATCGTCGCCATGATGCTGCGCTGGAAGACCTACGGCGGCGTGCAGGTACCGATTCCCATCCAGAATGCCTCGGCGGCCCTGTGGCGCGACGAGGCGCATGTCGAGACCATCCGCGACGGCTATCGGGCGAAGTTCCAGCTGGCGAAGTCGATCCTGCACAACAAGGGTGGCTTCTTCACGCCCGACGGCGGCTTCTTCCTGTGGCTCGACGTGGGTGACGGCGAAGCCGTCACCCGCAAGCTGTGGGCCGACGGCGGCATCAAGGTCCTGCCGGGAGCCTATGTCGCGCGCGAGGTGGACGGTGTGAACCCAGGCAAGCGCTATATCCGCGTGGCGATGGTGCAGGACCTCGAAACCACGCGCACGGCGCTGACACGCATCGCGGAGTTGCTATAGCCATGGCACTGGCGAGCTTGAGGCATTCGGCCACGGCTGCGGGCAGGTTCCTGCCTGGCGGCACGGCGCTGTTCTTCCGTCACCGCGCGATGGAAATCGTCGGGCTGGCGACGGCGGCGATCGGCGTTGCGTCGCTGGTGGCGCTCATTACCTACCATTCGACGGATCCGTCGCTCAATCGCGCCACCGGCTTTGCGCCCCGCAACCTCTTCGGGGTTCCCGGTGCCACGTTTGCCGACGTGATGATGCAGAGCCTGGGGCTGGGCTCGCTGCTGGTACCGGTGGCGCTATCGGCATGGGGCATCATGTTGATGCGCCGTCACGCGCTGCCGTTCTTCGGCCTGCGCCTGGCACTGCTCCTGCTGGCGACCTTGCTCGCCTCCAGCGCCGCATCGGCACTCGATGCCATCGGGCACTGGACGCCGCATGCCGGGCCGGGCGGCGTGACCGGCGCGGCCGTGGCATCCCGCTTCAAGGAACTCACGCTCACCTACTCCGACGGTTGGTTGCTGGATTTCCTGCCGCCAATCACGGCGATCGCCGCGGTCCTGCTGATGGTGCCGGCGATCGGCATGAAGCGCGGCCACCTGCCGGTTGCCATGCGGCTGCTGCTATTGCCGTTCTCGCTGCTGAAGATGCTGCTGCGCGCCGGCGTCGCCGTGTGGCGCGGCCGTCCGGAGCGCGAGATGCCGGCCGAAGCGGAGGCACCGCAGCCCACCATCGGCTATGCCGATGTCCCCGGCGAGATCGATGCGTCGCAGTATGATCCCGCCCGGTTCACCGGCATTCCGGAGCATGGACAGCCCTTGCCGGGGCGCGACACGCTGATGGTCGACGCGCCGTTGTCGCCGATCGCCGATCTCAAGCCGGTGGAGGCGATTCCCGACGCACCGCCGTCCCTGGACATTCCGCCGATGGCGCCCCGCGCCGCGGCGAAGCGGTCGTCGCTGCCACCCCTGTCGTCACTCCTGGCGCGCGTCTTCGGTCGCGAGCGGGGCACTGCCCACGTCGATGTCTCGCGGGTCGAGCCTGTGTTCGGACAACCTGCCGCCGCTGCGCCTCCACCGGGCGAGTCACCTGCACCGGTGCCGGCCGCCGCACCGGTTGCGCCGCCGGCACAAACACCGGTGCCGGCCGCGGCCGCCGCCTCGGCCACCAGCGCGCGGATCCTGCATCTGCCGCGACGGCCGGGAGCGCCGGCGGAAACGCCGCCG
>NZ_VOHA01000015.1 GCF_007859315.1 Reyranella sp. CPCC 100927 | reverse complement strand
CGGCGGCGGCGGCGGCGGCGGCGGCGGCGGCGGCGGCGGCGGAAGTAAGTAAGCCCGGTCGGACAAGTCAACCAGCGACTGTCACGCCGGTCGCGGAAGATGACGTGATCCTGCGCTCGATGATCTCGTCCCTGCGGAACGACGCTTGAGCTTTGTCGTCAGGGCGCGCGGTCGAGCGCCTGGGTGCACGATCGGGTCCCGGCGCCTCGATATGGAATTTCCGGGGCGGGATGCCGGGACAACCCGATTGTTTTCCGCTTGCCCTCCCGCACAGGGCCGCGTCCGCCGTACCGGCTTGCGCGGTGCCAAACCGGCCACGCCCCCGGCCTGTGCCGATACAGACGGTACACATGAGCCGGGCGGGCGACATCGTGGCGATACGCGCCGCCGATAGGGTTGCTCCCATCAACAGAGGGCAATTTCAGCCCTCTTCCAAATCAAGGGAGATACCCATGCTGCGCAAGACTCTCATCGCCGCCCTCTTCGCCGCCGCCGCCGTGGCCGTCGCCCACCCTGCCAGCGCCGGCATGCAGCCCAACGGTGCCAGGATGAACGGCCTCGAACTGAACGGCCTCGAACTGAATGGCATTCCGTTCAATGGCACGGCCCTGAACGGCATCGAGCCCAACGGCTCGGCGTGGAATGGCGTCGCGCGCAACGGCCTGGTCCTCAACGGCTTCATGAAGAACGGCCTGGCTTTGAACGGCCTCACATGGAACGGCACGTTGTGGAATGGCTATGCGTGGAATGGCTACGCGTGGAATGGTGCGGCCGCCGATGCCCAGGCAGCGACAGTCATCGCCATCGAGCTGACCGCGGCTGAGTAGATCGCCTCTGAGCGAATTGCCGAAGCAACGGCCCGCGCTTCAGCACGGGCCGTTGTGACGTGTCCTGGCTCAATGGACCTGCAGCAACGCCATCGAGCCGCTTGTTCGAAACATGGGCTGACCCGAAAAACGCGATCCACCCGGACCTGATCGGTCCCCCTCCGACTGGATGTGTCGCCCGACCGCCGGCACAAGATCCACTGTTCCAGCAGGAGGATCACAGTCGCCCCTTCATCGACTATCTGCGCGACTGCTTCGCCTGAGCCGGTTTTCCGTACCTGAAATACCACGCCGATCAGGCGGCCGTTCACCGGTTCGTCGGCGCCATCAGGCAGGGACTGGAGCCGTTTCGAGCCCGGGCCAGAACCCCGAGCTTCCGCATAATCGGCAACGCTGAATCGCCTCTCTTCTCGCTCTTGCCCACCCTGCAGGGTTCGATTAAATTCTAATCATTCTGATAGAAGGTGATGAACGTGGCCACCGAGACCAAGGTGCTGACAGCGCATGTCCCTCTTTCGCTGGCTGAAAAGGTCGAGGCGATGGCGGTGCGGCTGGAACGGTCGCGCGGCTGGGTGATGAAGCAGGCTCTTGAAGCCTGGGTCGATCAGGAGGAGGAGCGTCACCGCATGACGCTTGAAGCCTTGGAAGACGTCGATGCTGGCCGGGTGATCGATCATCAGGCAATCCAGGCATGGGCTGACAGTCTCGGTACCGACGAGCCGCTGCCGCCGCCTGTGAAATGAAAATCCAGTGGACCGGCAAGGCATCCTCGGACCTTGTGCGGTTATACGAGTACCTTCGGCCCATTGCGCCCGATGCGGCAGCGCGGGTGATCCAGCAGCTTGCACACGCGCCTGTCCGGCTGCTCGATTATCCGCGAATCGGCGAGAAGCTGGAGGCCTATAGACCCCGAGAGGTCCGCCGGATCATCGTGGGCAACTATGCGCTGCGCTACGAGATCACGAACGCCACCATCGTCATCCTGCGCCTCTGGCATTGCCGCGAGAACCGCAGCGTCGAATCGGATCAATAGGCGGCAACGTTCGGTAGCAGCGCGTGGAGGCCGCCACCACGATCAGCGGACACTGGTACGGGCGGAAAACGATCGATAGACCGCCCCAAATTGTTGTGGCAAATATGCAACACCTGTTGGATGGGCGGTGGCTAAACCGCCTCGGCGTTGAGTTCCCAAGGGGGAGAGAAGTTGATGGTGGGACC
Organism: Reyranella sp. CPCC 100927; assembly: GCF_007859315.1. Lineage (GTDB taxonomy): Bacteria > Pseudomonadota > Alphaproteobacteria > Reyranellales > Reyranellaceae > Vineibacter. Next base: position 179,671 of record NZ_VOHA01000015.1, on the reverse strand, counting down.
CGGGCACCGCATTCGCGCGAGCGTACGAGTCATTGTGCAGGCGACAGCCTGTTCGGTCGCGGTGCTGGCCCTGGTGTTGTGTACGACCGCGAGTATGCCGTCTCCCGCCCTGGCCCAGGTCAAGCCGCCGCCGAAGGCAAAGCTCAAACCGCGGGTCGCGGCCCATCCCAACGATGGCGCCGCCGATCGGCTCAATGCCAAATGGCTGCGCGAGAACGGCGCGACGGCCGGTGCCCCGAAGACGGAAGGCGCCACGCCGGTTTCACTCACCACGCCCACGGCCGCGGCCTCGAATAACTGGGGCGACCGCCTGGTCTCGCGCGCCATGCAATACCTGGGCACGCCCTATCGCTACGGCGGCGTCTCGCCGAGCACGGGCTTCGATTGCAGCGGCTTCGTCTACTATCTCTACGGCGCGGTCTTCGGACAGCGCATCCCGCGCATGCCGCACGACATGGCCCGTCAGGGCACGCCTGTCGCGCGCAACGAGCTGAAGCGCGGCGACCTCGTCTTCTTCGGCTACCGCGGCACCTTCACCCACATGGGTGTCTATGCCGGCAACGGCCAGTTCGTCCACGCCACCCATTCCGGCTCGCCGGTCATGGTGACGCCGCTCGATTCCGACTACTACCGCCAGCGCTATATCACGGCAGTGCGGCTGTCGCCGCAGTAGCGGCGGGCGGCGGGGCGCCCCTTTCGCGCCCAGCGGAACGGTCCATGAAAGCAAGAGCCGCAATGGCTGCGAGCCACTGCTGATGAGTGCCGGTTGTAGCGGCCATCGGTGGAAGGCGAGTTAATAAGGGGAGAGACTTCATGGCCATTTCACTCTACGACCTCAGCGTCACGTCGTTTCTGCAGGTTCTCGGCGGCGTCGAAGGCTTTCTCGCCAAGGGACTCGCTCATTGCCAGGAGAAGGGACTCGATCCTGACGAGATCGTGGAGACGAAGCTTTTTCCTGACATGGCGCCGTTCCGCTTCCAGATCGTCTCGGCAGCGCACCACGCCGCCGGCGGCGTCAGGGGCGCGATAGCCGGCGCCTTCTCTCCGCCCAAGCCCGCGGGCGAGGACTATGCCGCTCTTCAGAAGCTGGTGAGCGACGCTCGCGCCTCTCTCGAGGCGATCAAGCCCGACGAGGTGAACGGCATCGAGGGCAAGGACGTGATCTTCTCGGTCGGCGACCGAAAAATCCCGTTCAAGGCAGAGGGCTTCCTGATGTCGTTCTCGCTGCCGAACTTCTATTTCCATGCCACGACAGCGTACGACATCCTGCGCCAGAAGGGCGTGCCGCTCGGCAAGCGCGACTTCCTCGGCAAGCTGCGGATCGCGGGCGCATAGTTGCCGGTCAGCGCCTGGTAGACGAGGTCGCGCATCAGGCAACGGTACGGCAGTCGCGCGGTCTGCGACTGCATCATGAAGATCACGTACATTCGCTCGTGCGGGTCGTGCCAGAAATAGGTGCCGTGGGCGCCGCTGGTGGCGGCTCATCCGAACGATGGCGCCGCCGATCGATCGCCTGCCACGATGCAACCCATGCGCTAGAGCAGTTCATGGTTTGATGGAATCAATCGCTACTGTCGTCCTGAGCAAAGCGAAGGACCCTGCGGTGCGTCGACCCGCACGAACGCGCGGTCATGAGAAGGAAGACTTCACCACAGAGGCACAGCGCGGCCGTCGGCCGCAACCAAAGTATGGTGAAGTGAGTGCGTGATGGCGCTGGTGACGGGTCGGACCGCGTCGCTCCAGCGACGCCCCGACGCGCAGCGGCGGATCATGAGCGCCGCTGGAGCGGCGCGGTCCCAGCCGTCGCCACGACGGCATTCACTGGCCGAACCACCGCAAGGAGAATCATCGCAGTGCGCGACGATTGTTGACGTCAGTAGTACAGAGGACACAGAGGCACACAGAGATAAAGCCATGGTGTACCCTCGGCGAGCGCGAAGATTTTCCTCTGTGTTTCTCTGTGTCCTCTGTGCCTCTGTGGTGAAGTCTTCATCCCGCACCTGTGAGTCGGTGCGGTCGGCGCACCGCAAGATCCTTCGCTTCGCTCAGGATGACGGTGGTGGCCGACTCGACCTGCCATTTCCGTCACGCGATGAACTGCGCTAGTCGCCCTGGCGGATCATCGGCTGACAACCGGATCCCTCCGCAGGCGGCTTTCGGCCATTGACGTGCCAGATTTCCAAGCGACCCGCGCCCTTGACCTCGATAGAGCCTTGCGCTTCGCACTCGAACTCGCCTTTTACAAGTTCGTACGTGCCACGGGTGATCTGAATTGCTCCGCTCCGGCCATGTGACTCCATGCGGCTCGCGAGGTTCACGGCTTCGCCCCACAGATCGTAGATGAACTTTTTTCGGCCGATCACACCGGCCACGACCGGACCGGAATTGATGCCTATCCGAAAGGACAGCCGTCTGCCACCAAACTGACGCGCGTTGACGGCGGCCTGCATGTCCAGCGCAAGGCCAACCAAGGCGCCTGCATGGTCCGCACGCTCGCTTGGCACGCCCGCGGCGACCATATAGCAATCGCCGATCGTCTTGATCTTCTCGACCCCGTACTGGTCAACCAGGCCGTCGAAGCAGTGGAAGACCTCGTTGAGCAGATTGACGAGTTCAAGCGGTGTCATCGAGCCGGCCATCGGCGTGAAATTCACGACATCGGCGAACAGGATGCTGGCTGCAGGATGGTGCGTGGCGATGGTCCGCCGCTCGCGCTTCAGGACTTCCGAGACGTCTCTGGGCAAGATGTTCAGGAGCAAGCTCTCTGACCGTTCCTGGAAAAAATTGCGCTGGCCGACGAAGTAATGCAGCAGGCCGAAGATGATGGCTGTCACCGACCCGATGTTGAGAACGAAGAACAAGGTCACAAGCTGCGGCGGCAGGCCAGCCGGGTCGAGATATGGCTCCAGCAGCGCGCCAGCGATAAGGAGAATGACGAAACCGACGATCCAGAGCATCGTGCGCCGCAGATCCTCCAGCAACAGCGAGCACAGAGGGCACAACGTGGCCCAGATGATGACCATGCTCGATTCGCCAAAACCGCCGAGCGCCAGCATCACCAGCCAAGGGAGCACAAGGATGGTGAGGAGCTGACTGAATCGGTACCAACTGAGGTTCCTTGTCCAGGCGAAGAGCGCCGTGTTGATGGGCGTGAACACCGTATAGAAGGCCGGGATAGCGGCAGCGATCGGCACGCCCGCCGCGAAGTAAACGGCACTCCACAAGGCCGTGAGCGGCAGGGTCCCGACGCACAGCACGACCGCAACCTGTTTCTGCAAGGCCGTTTCGACGCTATCGCGCGGATCGGCTCCTACCCGGGCCGCCCAATCGAGCAGGGTCTTCGCAAGCCCGGTGAGTCGGCGTTGCGGCCCGGCTCTCATGCCTCCTCCGGATCTGCAAGGATCGGGCTGCCAGTCCTGGTCAGGGTCTCGTTGTTCCAGACGGAGAACATCCTGGGTGCCCCCTCTGTCGCGGGACTGGTGAAAGGACCCAATGATCTTGCCACGGTATCCAGGGTCGACAACCCCTGGCATCGAGAGTCGGCGGCCGCTTCAGCATCACGGCTCCCGCACATGCGGCGCCATCGCCGGTCATGGTGACGCCGCTCGGTTCCGCCTACTACCGTGAGCGCTACATGGCGGCGGCGCGGCTGTCGCCGCGGTAACAGCTGGCGCTGAAGAGGCTGTGATCTATGTCGGCATCGGCGTCGCGCCGTTCGTGCTTTAACGGTCGAGACCCCAAACGTCCGGATTTCGGGCGAAGGACGCGATCAGCATGTCGATGAGGACCCGGACTTTCCGTGTGGGATGCTGACCCGGCGGTCGGACGACATACGCGCCTGCCGACGGTGGAGGATAGCGTGTCATCACCGGAACGAGTGCGCCGGAGGCCACATGGTCGTGTGTGATGCAATCGGGAAGCCAGGCGATGCCGAGCCCTGCCACGGCGGCGGCGGCGAGCGCCGTCGCGTTGTCGGCCTTGAACCGGCCCTGCGGCTGAACCGTGACGATCCTGTCGCCATCCATGAACTGCCAGGCTTCCGTCCCCTGCATGAGGGCCTGGTGGGTGACGAGCTCATCCGGCGTCTGGGGTGAACCGCGCGCTTTGATATAGGCCGGACTGGCGACGAGCTTTCCGTAGATCGGTCCGATGCGCTTCGCGACCAGGTTGGAGTCCTGAAGGTAGCCGACCCGGATCGCGCAGTCGAAACCCTCGGCGATGAGATCAACGAAGCGTTCGCTGTAGGCAGTATGGATCTGGAGCTGAGGATGCTGGTGCGCCATGTCCGCCAGCACGGGGGCGAAGTGGGTCGGGCCGAAAGACACCGGCATGGCAACCCGCAGGCGACCGCGCAGGTCACCGGTCGGCAGGATCGTTTCCCTGGCCGTGTCGATCTCGGCGCTGGCGCGGGCCGCATGATCCCGGAACGTGAGCCCCGCTTCCGTCAGCGCGGCGCCGCGGGTCGTTCGCGCAAGCAGCTGAACGCCGAGTTCTGCTTCGATCCGCAAAAGCCGCCGACTGACGATTGACTTGGAGACGCCGAGCCGGCGCGCGGCGGCCGATACGCCCCCGGCATCGGCCACGGCGACGAATGTCTGCAGATCCTCGATGTCCACGTCGGCGTTCCCCGTTTCGCGACACAGCTGGCCGCACTATGGCCCTACCGCATCACCAACGGGAACGACAAATGCGTCCAGGCAACGTCACCGCCGGCGCATGCCGCCATGAACCCATTGCCGTCCATAGCGGCAGAGAAAGGACGTCCAGATGCTCCCTCGCAACGGCCTTGCTTCGCTTCTTCGTCCCGAAGACTCGGTCCTCGTTCTGATCGACCACCAGCCGTACCAGCTCGCGAACCTGAACAGCCACGAACCGCAGATGGTGGTCAACAATGCGACGGCGCTGGCGAAGCTGGCAAAAGCCTTCAATGTTCCGACCATTCTCACCAGCGTGATCGCGGCGCGCGGTGGACGTCTCTTCAAGCAGATCACCGACGTGTTTCCGGACCAGGACGTCATCGATCGCACCTGGGTGAACACCTGGCAGGACGAGACTGTGGTGAACGTCGTCAAGGCGACCGGCCGCAAGCAGCTGATCATCGCCGGCCTGTGGACCGAGGTCTGCGTCGCCATGCCTGCCATCCAGGCCGCCGGCGAAGGCTGGGACGTGACCGTGATCACCGACGCGTCGGGCGGGATTTCGAAGGAGTCTCACGACGTTGCCATCCAGCGCATGATCGCGGCCGGCGCGAACATGATGACGGTGATGGCGCTCGCCGGCGAATGGCAACGCGATTGGGCGCGCACCGAGCATGTCGAGGCGCTGACCGAGATTCTCATCCAGCACTTCGGCGGCAGCGGCATCGCGTATCTTTGGGAGCAGCAGCTTCTCAACACGCCTGTGCCGCGCGAAGGCTGATTCGGGCGGGGATGACGCGTATCGTGCACGACGCTTTGCGAGAAAGCTGACTGCCTGGCGACGCGCGTCATCCCCTCTCGGTCGGACATTGCCATCAGCCATTGCCAGCGACTGCAGCCAGCTCGGCCGCGCTATCCATCACCTGATGAAAGGGCCATGGAGACGTCGATCGAACGCTTTCCCGTTGGAACGGACAGTAGAAGCAAGCCCCGCATCTGACCTTCATTGACGTCCATGCTATCGCGCGGAAAGATAGCGCTCCAGCAAACTGAGCACCTCATTCAACGCGGGACCGTGGTGCATGCGTTATGCGAGCTGAGCGAGCCTGTTATTCTGGACGAAAAGTCAAATCGCGGCTCGCTTCAAGCTAGTTTAGCTAACCACCAGCCAGAATCTCCCGACTATGAGGTTCTCCCGACTTGCCCTCGACGCTTGCGGTCACCTTCGTTCCCATTACCACTTTTGTGCCGCTGGCTTCGAGCTGTGCCTTCCCACTCTTAGTCAACAGAACGATCTGGCCGGCACCATGGAGCTCAGCGCCGTGTTGCGCCTTTTGCTGGGTTCCCTCTACCCAGCGAACGGTCTTCGCTACCAACTCCCCTGAGGAGTCGCGCAGTTCGAGCGGGTTGATGGCCAACCGCTTCCATCCCAGATCGCTTGCTACGTACGGACAGATTGTCATGGTCTCGTTTTCGAGATTGCCAAAGAGATCGCCAGGAATACGGCACACGAGCTTGCTCTCACTCCGCTTGTACATCGGACGGAGGTAGTCGAAGGAGAACAGCCTTGGCAGTCGCTCGACGCCACTTGTCAGGTCCGCGGGGCACGGAAGCGCAATCCGAATTACCTCTGCCGATGATCGCCACGCCTGCACCGTGAAGTGGGTCTCTTCCGCGAGGACGAATGCTTCGGGCACCAGCGTTGAATGAACCACCGTCTCAGCCTGTTCAAGCCATTGCTCTGCTTCGATCCCCCCAAATTTACGATGTGGCATCGGAGGCAATGCAAGCCAATTTGGCCGTGGCTCTTCCTCGATAAGGAAATCCGAAAGGGACGGCCCGCCAATCTCTGCCCAAAGAACGTGGAGCACGTTGCGATCGACCGCTTTTGCTAAGTCCAGCTCTTGCACGACCTTTCCGATCGCCCGCAAACACGACGATGCCATCGGCCGGCGATACGCGAATTGAAGATGCAGTCGCCGCAATTTCCGAACGATGGCCTCTTCAACCTCGGGACCGAAGGCTGTTCGGCCACCGTCTTTGGCCATGAAGCTTGCGCACCGACGACGCAGCAGCTCCAAAGGAATGTCACAGGCATCGGTCAGCAGCTTCAAAGGACCGCGGAGCATCGATGTCCAAGTCCAAGGATCGCCCGACCAAACCGGCCGCTGTCCAGAAAGCAGGCCGGGTGGCGGATCAAAGTTATCCGCTTGCTCAGTACCCGACGGAAGCAACTGATAGAACGCGGGCAAGCCCTTCGAAGGAGGTTCCTCATAAGGCTCGCCAAAATCACGCAATGCGCGCTTGGCAATATTGGAGACGATGAAGTCGTCGCTGGTGGCTTCGATCTCAGAATCGCGTCGAAGGTAGGCCTCGAGTTGAGGCATTTTTCTCAAACGCTGCAACAGAGCAGCACTCTCTCGCCGTCCGTCAGGCAACTCGCGCAGGAAATGAAAAAGCTTCTCGACAAACGCGCTATCCGTTGAGGAGTTCGCGATGAACTCCCCGGCTCGACGAGCATGCTGAAGCAGTTCTGGACAAGAAAGACTGAAGCCTTGCGCAACAATGAAAGCCAATAGGTCGGAGTGGCTCCCCACCGCGTCGACAGGGCAAACTGGTGCCGCAAGACGAAATTCCCGATACTGCATCAGGTGAGCCTGCGTTTCTGCCCAGAACTCAACGAACGGAATCGGATCGGCGACGAGTTCCAAAACCTTGTCCAGGTTCAGAAACAGCGAGCTTCCATCTGTTTGCCCCGTAGTCAACTCACTCAGAAGAACGTCGAAACCGGTGTCAATCGCAGACTTTCCTTGCAACTCGATCCGAAGCTTTTGAACTGCCAACTTCTGGCCGCCCATGAAGGTGGACCAATAACCAGAGAGCGCTGCGGTCTCAGCCTTTGCAAAATATTCTAGCGCTTGCGTTCGGTATCCAAAGGCTAGGAACCGCCTTGCGAAGGCCACCATAGTCTTGGCGTCAGCCTCAATATGAGGACGCTGGCAGACGAAGTCCTCAATCTCGACCTCGGATGAGGTGGGTGCCAATTTCTCTGCAGCACGCGCATAAGAGTAGTCCACGCGATCGCCGTAGCCGGTTTTCCCGTCACCATGGCTGATGAGCTTGGACAGTGACTCAACTTCAATATCAAGCGAAACGCCACTTTCGGGTGACTTTTCGCCTGATTCTCCGTGGATCACGCGTCTCAACTTTTCCGTGATGTCTATAACCTCGGTGAGGAGGGGTTGAAGCGCCGCCTCAGTTTCGGAGGCTAGCTCCACTATCTTGCGCAGGATCACCTCGCGCTCAGATGGCGGGCACCAACGACGGATGGATGCAACCAATACCTCGATCGGATGAGCTCTCGCGGCAGGTGACATCGCTGGTAGGCATGCTTGCAAGCATCGATCTATGCCGCCGCCGTTGACGAAGGGAACCACTAGACATGAACAGGCGATCAGTACCAGCGGTGCCAATGAGCTGTCGTGCTTCGCCACTGAAGCAAGCGCTGCCTCGGAAATTTTGGCCCAGGTTGAGAGGTCGCTGTCGAGCAATCTAGCTGTGATACCGGCTGCAGCCCGCGGACATACCCCAGCACCCTCAAGTAGATCAGCCACGAGGCGTGCTGCTGTTTCGTCTCCTTCAGTCTCGTCCATGCCGAGAATAAACTGTGCAAATATAAGAGCCGCGTGCTCCATAGTCGCCGGAGAGGATTCGCAGGCTTTCAGAAACGACCATGCCCAGAACGTATATTGCGGTTCCTTCTTCGCTCGAAGCCAATAGCCGAAAGTGTCCTGATGCATTGCTTCCAGTGACACCCGCGCCTCAGAAATCTCTCCGACATGGCCATAGGCGCGAGCGATGGCTGCATACGAGTCAACTGCCTGTTGGGGTGTCCGGTCTGCCCGTGCTGCAGATCGCGTCGCATCGAGCCGAGTTCGTGCGATGCTAGAGTCACGGTCGACGTCAAAGACCGCAGTGGCGAAATTCAGTCGGAATTCGTCAGATCGCGATAAGTTGTTGTCGCTCTTGTTGAGCATCTCATCGACGAAAGCAATCACGTCGGCAAAACATTGTTCGCCCGCGTCCTTTGCTATTCGGATGATGCGGTGGGCGATACTCCCCAAAGAGGCGAAGAACCTGTATGCTGCGAAATCCCCTGAATCAGGCTTCGCTTGAGCAAAGAAGAGCACGATAGTTCTCAATGCTTGTCTAGTTATGCTCGGATCCTGCCTCTTCGCCAGCGATTGCAGCGCGCCGATCTCGCGCATCCTCACGTGTGCGTTAGCGAGCAATGAGCTCTTTTCGGGCAGTTCTGCCTGGGCTTCCTCCACTATTTCTAGATGCAACTCAGCGGCGAGGAAAGCGGTCTCAATGATCGCTCGGGACAGATCCCCCATGTCGTCTTGCGTCGAACCGTAGCGGTCAAGACGGGGAATAGCTAGCGTGGCCGCGATATGCCGCGCCAAGTCGGTCTTGCCGACCTTGAGTGCGATCGAGGTAGCGGCGCGTCTCCAAGACGAATGGGCTTTGACGAGGCCGTTAGCTGCAGTCGCGCTCTCCAAATAGACGATCGCATCGTCTGTTCTGCCACTTGAGTACGCTACTTCAGCAGCCTGAACCGCCAGACAGGCAACCTCTCCAACGTTTAGGGGCAGCACTTGCTCCAGGGCGTTCAAGTCTGTAAAGCGCCCGTCGATGATGGCGCCCAATGCAAGATGAAACTTTAGGCTGCGACGCGTCCCTGAACCATCATCATCATCATCAGCCACGGCTCGAGTCTTCACGACGATTGAATCGACCAATGCCGACAGCTTTTCGAGTGGCCGAAAGCGCTGCGCTCTTTGAATCCAACCTCGAGCACGCTTCATCTGGTAGGGGTCGAATCCCTCTCCGGCAAAAAGAATCTCCAGCGGCTCATTGGCTTCAAAGATTTGCCGAGCGCGCTCGGGTTCGCCGTTTCTCCAGTAGTAGTCGACCAATGCAAGCCAGCCTTCACTGCTCTCACCCACCTCAAGCGCGTGCCGGGTCGCGAGCTCGACGTCGCCTAAACCCATGAGCAGATCAACGACGTCAAGGTTGCTCACCGCTTCGAGTCGATAGTCGACCTCCTTTTCTATCAAAAGTTTGTTCAGCAAGAGAGTTCGATCGCCCGTTGGGCGAACCGCACCGTAGGTTAGGCGCAAGTCTGAATAAATTTCGCCGGGTGGACGAAACGCCTTGAGTGATTGGCGAAAGTAGGTTGGCTGTCCGAGCGCACGAACGCCGTCGAAATCCCCTGCCCGCGACCGATATCGCAATTGGAACCAATATTGCGGATCGTTGATGGGGGCGTCATGCGCTATAGTAGCCAGCCGAGCGTGGAAATCAGTTTCCACCTCCGCACTCGGTTGGCCGAATTTCCGGCCCGTCTCTTGGGCAACGAACAGGCGAAAGCTGTTATGAAAGATTGACAGGCGACCACTGACATTTCGAGAGAGCAAGAAGCCCGCAGTCGCTAACACATCCTCAACAGCTTCGTCGTTGCTTCCCTTACTAAGCTGTTCGCTCGAGAGAGTGCTCTCAGCACGCGCCAACAGCCCCAGGGCGGCACGTGAGGACCGAGCAGTGTCGAGTTTCTGCCAAACTCTCTCGTATATTTGTTGCAGCGACTGACCAAGTCCTTCCGCGTCGGATAGGATTTTTTCTGCCTCGTCAGCGTCCGACACAAGCTTGAGTGCTTCGATGAAGTAGCGGGCGGTAAGCGGATGACCGCTACATCTTTCAAACAGCGTCTCACGATCGACGAAGCTAGGCACAGTGGCTGCATCCGCCAAAGCGAACACGGCCGCTTTCGTCAGCGGGTCAATGACAATTGTGCGGTTGGCTTCCCTCGTCTGTTGAACGATTGTTGCGTGTAGTCCACGCAGTTCAATGCGTTGAGTCCCGAGCACAAACACCACGCCGTCGGGAATCGCCGCCGAGGCCGGGAGTTCCGCCAGAAAACTAACTACAGGATTCTCTTCCCGAGGAACATGGTCCAAGCCGTCAATAACGATCAGAGTTTTGCGTCCCGACTTGCGGAACCGTTCGCTTGCCGCGTCGAGCTGTTTCGCAAACTCTGCCCTCAATCCCGACAGGTTGTCGTGTGCGAACTTGGACGCGTAGAGACCCTGGCTGCGAAATTCGGCTATCAGATCGTTCAGAAATTCTCCCGCTTCTGCACGACCGAGCCCATGTCGCTGACCGGGATGGAATGCCAGGTAACGAGACACGCTATAGTCAGGCGTGGAATACAGTCCCCGCTGGAGAAGAGTCGACTTTCCTGTACCCGGAGGGCCAACAAGTGCGATGTATCCCTGCGTCGTTTGACGAATGAGATCCACAAGCTTGCGCTCCGTAGACTCATTTTCTTGATAGTCTGACGGAACGGGAAATACGTGAACGTTATGCTGGCTGAGCCGCGAGCGCCAGCCCAGCTTCTCGACCAGATCCTGCTCTGACCATCTCTGCCCAGGGCTCGAAGTCGTGATCAGGATCGGTAGTAGGCTACGAATGGCCTCGACCTTCTCACGTTCTGCGGGCTGGAACGTGGCGATACTGCTGGCTTGAAGTTCGCGTTCATCCTTCAAGTCTAGGTCGCAAAGAAATCGGACAAATGAAGCCCTATCCAGACCGGACCGAACCTGAAGATCGGTCAGCGCATCCCGCCAAATCGAAGTCTCAATCATCTCGCTCGTGAGGTCGTCGCGCGAAACGAACCGCGCGAATTCAGCACTATGCCGAGCGCCCGAAGTGCTCGCGTTCGCTAGAGCTGTGTCTGAGGTACTGAAAAAGCCCGGGAATATGTAACGTAGACGCACGGCGTCAGCATCGTAGCGTTGCTGCAGACCGAGCCACGACTCAGCCATGGCTTTGATGAGCAGACCTTTGAACTCGGTCGCCAAAGAAACATATGTTGCGTCCCGCGCGCTCTTGACTTGCGTGGCGAGGACGCGACCTTGAACGTGGATTACAAGGTCGTCGAATATGCCGGCGGACGGCTCAGAAACAGAGATCGCTTCTAGGGTACCATCTTGCATCAGACGAAAGAGCACACTGGAAGAGTATTCGTACTGCTTCCAGTAGCCAGTTATGGCTGATACTTCGCCAAACGATGATGCTTTATTCTGGCGTTCCACTCTTCGCGCTTATCATGGGCGGGCTGAAACTGAAAGACACCTGGACGAGGTCGCACCGGATTCCACAACCCGCCTTGGAAAGGAGTTGGAACCCATCGCAACTGCCCCCGGTCAAACCTCGCAATAGGGATGACGATACTAGGCCCTGACCAAGCTCAGACGGAATGCCGGGTGACCACCTTCCCCCGCTGCGGTGTCCGGCCGATAAGAAAGGCCAAGATAGGCTTGTGTAATGCATTTGACGTCGAAAATGGCGCCTTCGACATAACGCGCCACCGTGTCAGGCAAGAGGAAAAATTCATCGGTGTGGATCACTAAGATATACTGATCATAGGGGCCACCTTTAAGGTCAGCCTTGTCCTTGCCGTTGATCAGCTCTTGTAGGGCCGCAAGCAAGTCCCCGCGCGCCCATTCAAAATAGGCTACAGGCAGCCGAGACTCCCTTCCTGCGTTACGCTGCCTAATCGCCGTGATTGACTGCTCTAACGTCTCACGATGGACCAGCTCGGTTACCTCAATTCCAGACCATAACCCATCAACCATCCCCTCGCAGTCCGGCGGGTCTTGGCCTTCGCCTCGCGACACCAAGCGGTCCACCCGTAGTCCGGCTGCGCGAAGTATCGTGTCTGCAGCTCCCCTCTCCGCAATGGGCTTATCGCGCCATGCCCAATAGCTGTTCCGTGGCCGGGCGTTGGCCTCAATAGCCCTACGCAGACTTTCGATATCTTCACCCGACACGTCTGGTCCTCTTGGCGTCGAGAAGAGCGCGCCTGTCCCTCTCGCCCTTCGTTTCGAGAAAAGTAATCTTTACCGATCCGTGCTTGTGGCCATCATTCCACGATAGGTCGATCGTGTGGAACGTGCGCCGTGCACGAAGGTGAGCCAGTCGGATCGAGAGACGGCGCGCTCAAACATACCGCCCCGGTCAAGGCCAACCCGAGTCCTTGTACCGTTGCGGATTTTCCCTTTAGAGTCATATACTTGAAGTGCTTCTGGACACTTACGGAAAACTGGCGGAGAGGGTGGGATTCGAACCCACGGTACCCTCGCGGGCACAACGGTTTTCGAGACCGCCCCGATCGACCACTCTGGCACCTCTCCGCGGCTCCGGCGGGGTCCGGGCGCGCGGGTTATATCGAGGGCGCTCCGGTGGGGCAAGCATTGTGACCTTCAGCTTGCAGGTTTCCAGTTTGTTCTTGAAATTTGATCATCGCTAGAGTACAAATTACACCAACGGCAGGCCCCGGGCCGTCGCGGAACCGATCTGCGCCAAATCCCGCGGGGCAGCCGCAAGCCTTTGTTCCAACAGGAGAATCGAATTAGCGCAATTTCGGCAGCGCGTTTTACAACACATGGCTTTTGCCGCTCCGCCCGACCCGAACGTCCGGTGACGGCGGACGTCGGCGAGACCGCCCGACGCGGTTAGCGCAATTTCCGCAACCGCTTTTGACGCAGACCGCGGACGGGATGGTTCCCGGCCCGTCGCAACGATTGGTGGTTCCCACCCTGCGGGGTTGCGTTGACTCCGGGGCGATCGTGCGTATATTGCGCCGCCTTGAGCACGGCGGGCGGTTGGCCCGCTGTTTCGATTTTCGGGCCTTTGGCGCGCCGGACCACGATCGCGGGGCGGCGCCGCAGGTTCCCACGGAGTGGCGACGATGTATGCGGTGATTCGCACAGGCGGCAAGCAGTACCGGGTGGCCGCCAACGAGGTGCTGACCGTCGACCGGCTGACCGGCGACAAGGGTGCTTCGGTGGAGTTCGCCGAGGTGCTGGCGGTCGGCGGCGAGGATGGCGTCAAGGTCGGCGCGCCCGTCGTGGCCGGCGCCAAGGTGACCGCCTCGATCGTCGAGCAGGTCAAGGGTGACACCATCCTGGTCTTCAAGAAGCGGCGCCGCCAGAACTCGCGGCGCAAGAACGGCCATCGTCAGCTGATGACGAAGGTCAAGATCGATCAGATCGTCGCCTGAGCCCGCCTCGGCGCCAGCAGGATTCGGAGTAAGAGCAATGGCACACAAGAAAGCAGGCGGCTCGTCGCGCAACGGGCGCGATTCGGAGAGCAAGCGGCTGGGCGTCAAGCGCTTCGGCGACCAGGCCGTGCTGGCCGGCAACGTGCTGGTGCGCCAGCGCGGCACCAAGATGGCCGCCGGCTCCAACGTCGGCGTCGGCCGCGACCACACGCTGTTCGCCCTGGTCGCCGGCCGCGTGAAGTTCGCCACCAAGTCGGGTGGCAAGGTGTTCGTCAGCGTGGAACCGGCGCCGCAGCAGCCGCCGCTCGCGGCCGAATAGCCGTTCCCCGCACCTTCCAATTCGCCGAGGGGGAATGGCTCGCCATTCCCCCTCTTTGTTTGTCCGGATCACGACGATGAAGTTCCTCGACCAGGCCAAGGTGTTCGTGCAGAGCGGCGCGGGCGGGCCGGGCTGCGTCAGTTTCCGGCGCGAAAAGTTCATCGAGTTCGGCGGGCCGGACGGCGGCGATGGCGGCCGCGGCGGCGACATCGTGCTGGAATGCGTCGATGGCCTGAACACCCTGATCGACTACCGCTACGCCCAGCACTTCAAGGCCGAGCGCGGCCATCACGGCATGGGCAGCGACCGCACCGGCGGGCGCGGCAAGGACACCGTGCTGCGCCTGCCGCGCGGCACCCAGGTGCTGGCCGACGACGGCGAAACCCTGCTGGCCGACCTCACGACCATCGGCCAGCGCGTGGTGCTGCTGGAAGGCGGCGACGGCGGCGCCGGCAACGTGCGCTACAAGTCCTCGACCAACCGCGCGCCGCGCCGCTTCGGCCCCGGCGGCCCCAGCCAGGAGATGTGGATCTGGCTGCGGCTGAAGCTGATCGCCGACGCCGGCCTGATCGGCCTGCCCAACGCCGGCAAGTCGACGTTCCTCGCCGCCGTGTCGCGCGCCAAGCCCAAGATCGCCGACTATCCCTTCACCACCTTGCATCCCGGCCTGGGCGTGGTGCGCAGCGACGACGGCGAGTTCGTGCTGGCCGACATCCCGGGCCTGATCGAGGGCGCCAGCGACGGCGCCGGCCTGGGCACGCGCTTCCTGGGCCACGTCGAGCGCTGCGGCGCGCTGCTGCACCTGATCGACGGCACGCAGGACGACGTGGTCGGCGCCTACAAGACGGTGCGCGCCGAGCTCAAGGCCTACGGCCATGGGCTGGCGCAAAAGAAAGAGATCGTGGCGCTGAACAAGATCGATGCGCTGACGGAAGACGAGATCGAGGCCAAGCGCGCGGCACTGGCCAAGGCCAGCCGCAAGACGGTGCACCCGATCTCCGGCGTCGCCGGCATCGGCCTGCCCCCCGTGCTGCGCCTGCTGCGCAAGGCCGCCGACGCCCGCCGCGAACGCGAAGAGGCCGCGTCGTGAGTGCGGTGATCCTTACCTTCCCCCGCTTGCGGGGGAAGGTGCCCGAAGGGCGGATGGGGGGCGCAGATCACACGCCGGGTACCACGACAGCAGCATCGTCTGCGTGGCCGGTATCCCCCATCCGGCGCTACGCGCCACCTTCCCCCGCAGACGGGGGAAGGTATTCGTCTCACCATGGCTTGCGCTCATGACCGCGCGCGGCGACAAACGGCTGGCGGGTGCCCGACGCGTGGTGCTGAAGATCGGCTCGGCGCTGATCGTCGACGAGACCACGGGCGATCCGCGCCAGCAGTGGCTCGATGCGCTGGCCGGCGACATCGCGCGCCTGCGCCAGGGCGGCGCCCAGGTGGTGGTGGTGTCGTCCGGCGCCATCCGCCTGGGCCGGGCACGTTTGGGCATGATGCGCGGCACGCTGCGCCTGGAGCAGAAGCAGGCCGCCGCCGCGGTGGGCCAGATCGGTCTGGCGCATGCCTGGCAGGAGACCCTGGCGCGTCATGACGTCGTGGTGGCGCAGATCCTGATGACGCTGGAGGACAGCGAGCAGCGCGAGCGCTACCTCAACGCGCGGCAGACCATGACCACCCTGCTGGCGCAGGGCTCGGTGCCGGTGATCAACGAGAACGACACCGTGGCCACCGCCGAGATCCGCTTCGGCGACAACGACCGGCTGGCGGCGCGCGTCGCCGAGATGGTGAGCGCCGATACGCTGGTGCTGTTCTCCGACATCGACGGGCTCTACAGCGCCGACCCGCGGCGCAACCCGCAGGCCGCCTTCATCCCCGAGGTGCGCCGCATCACGCCCGAGATCGAGGCCATGGCCGGCGCCGCCACCAGTGCGCTCAGCAACGGCGGCATGGTCACCAAGCTGATCGCGGCCCGCATCGCCATGGCAGCGGGCTGCCGGATGGCGATCGTCGACGGCACCCGGCTCAACCCGCTCGCCGCCCTGCTCGACGGCCAGGCGCGCTGCACCTGGTTCCTGCCGGCGGCGAAACCCGATGCCGCGCGCAAGCGTTGGATCGGCGGCACGTTGAAGCCGGCCGGCACCCTGGTGGTCGACGACGGCGCCGCCCGTGCGCTGGCGGCCGGCAAGAGCCTACTGCCCGCCGGCGTGGTCACCATCGACGGAATCTTCGAAGCCGGCGCCGCCGTGCTGGTGTGCGATCGCAAGGGCCGCACCCTGGCCCGCGGCCTGGTCGCCTACGGCGCCGACGACGCGCGCCGCATCGCCGGCCGCCGCAGCGCCGATATCGAGACCGTGCTGGGCTGGCGCGGCCGCGAGGAGCTGATCCACCGCGACGACCTGGCGATGGAGTGACGGTATTCACAGTCCGGATGCCGCAATTGCGACACCGATTTGGCTTATGATGTGTGTCGGAAGGGGCTGATATGAACGTGCAGACCAAGCCCGTCGAGACCGAGACTGACGCCGCCGCCATCGTGCGCGATCTCGGCCAGCGCGCGAAGGCGGCCGCCGCGGCGCTGCGCACCGCGTCGAGCGACGCCAAGAACACGGCCCTGCGCGAAGCGGCGCGGCTGATCCGCGCCGAACGCCCGGCGATCCTGGCCGCCAATGCCCGCGACATGGATGCCGCGCGCGCCAACGGGCTCAACGACGCGATGCTGGACCGCCTGCTGCTGAACGATGCCCGCGTCGAGGGCATGGCGGCCGGCCTCGACGACATCGTCGCGCTGCCCGATCCGGTCGGCCAGGTGATCGAGGCATGGACGCGGCCCAACGGGCTGCGCATCAGCCGCGTGCGGGTGCCGATCGGCGTCATCGGCGTGATCTACGAATCGCGCCCCAACGTCACCGCCGATGCCGGCGCGCTGTGCCTGAAGTCGGGCAACGTCGTGATCCTGCGCGGCGGCTCGGAGAGCTTCCATTCATCGCGCGCGATTGCCGCCTGCCTGCGCCGCGGCCTGGCGGCGGCCACGCTGCCCGACGATTGCATCCAGCTGGTCCTCACCACCGACCGCGCTGCCGTCGGCGCGCTGCTGCAGGCCACCGGGTTCCTGAACCTGATCGTGCCGCGCGGCGGCCGGGCGCTGATTGACCGCGTCGCCGCCGAAAGCCGCGTGCCGGTGCTGAAACACTTCGAGGGCCTGTGCCACGTCTATGTCGACGGCGCCGCCGACATCGCCATGGCGCGCGACGTGGTGGCCAACGCCAAGATGCGGCGCGTCGGTGTCTGCGGTGCGGCCGAGACCGTGCTGATCGACCGGTCGGCGCTCGCCACGCACGGCAAGCCCGTGATCGACCGCCTGATCGAGCTGGGCTGCGCGGTGCGCGGCGACGCCGCGGTGCGCGCGATCGATCCGCGCATCGCGGCGGCGACCGACGACGACTGGCGCACCGAATACCTGGCGCCCATCGTCAGCATCGCCACCGTCGACGGCGTCGATGGCGCCATGCACCACATCGCGACCTGGGGCTCGGGCCACACCGACGCCATCATCACCAGCGACGCGGCGATCGCGGCGCGCTTCCTCGACGAGGTCGACAGCGCCATCGTGATGCACAATGCCTCGACCCAGTTCGCCGACGGCGGCGAATTCGGTCTCGGCGCCGAGATCGGCATTTCGACCGATCGCCTGCATGCCCGCGGACCGGTCGGGCTGGTCGAGCTCACGACGTACAAGAACGTCGTGCGCGGCCAAGGCACCGTGCGCCCGTGAGACGCCGCCTGGGCCTCGCCGTTGCGATCGCCGTCGCGGGCATGACGTCCGCGGCGCTGGCCGATCGCGCCCGAGGCACCGGCGGCAACTATCCCTTCGTCGAGGTTCGCGACGAGCACCGCGAGCTGGTCCAGGGGCCGGTGGCAACCAATGTCGTGCCGCTGTGGCCGGTGCGCGCGTGCTTCGGCTGGGTGGTCACGGTGCCGTACCGCAACCGGTACGTCGAGCTGGTCGAGATCCAGAAGATGCCGGCACCGACTCGGTTCGAGGGTGGCGGCTTCTCCGTCAACGAGCACAAGGACACCACCACGGCCCGGCGGCGCGAGTATGTCGGCAACGACGGCCACATGGAGAGCGCGTGGTGCGTCAACGACGCCGACCCCGAGGGCGAGGTGAAGTTCGAGGTCCATGTCGAAGGCCGGCTGGTCGCCGAGTTCAAGTTCTGCGCCGTCCGCGTGCCTGACGACAAACCGTTCCGGCTGGAAGAGCTGGCCTGTCCACAGAAATTCCTGGGATCGTGATCGTGGTACGTACCCTCTTTCCCCAGACGATCGCCTTGCTGGCCGCCGCCATGACCTTCGTGCTGGACCGTGGTCCGGCACAGGCCCAATCGGCATCCGACGTGGTCGACACCTTCACTTACGTCGCCGTCCACGATGCGCACGGCGCCGTCACGCACGGACCGACCCGCGGCGATGCCTTCCCCTTGTGGCCGGTGCGGTCCTGCTACACCTGGGCCGTGATGCTGTCCGGACCGGTGCGCACCGTGGAGCTGACCGAAATCCAGAAGACGCCGGGCCCCACCCGCTTCGACGTCACGTCAGACGTGAAGGTCAACGAAACATCCGACGGTACCGTCTGGCGCCGCACCGTCAGCACGCAGGGCGGCGGCGTCAGCGGCACGTGGTGCGTCAACGATGCCGATCCGCCGGGCGAGTATCTCTACCGCGTGCTGATCGACGGCAAACCGGTGGCGAACTTCCGCTTCTGCGGCATCCGCCTGGCCGAGGGCGAAGCCGTGAAGCTCGACGCACTCTCGTGCAAGGGCCGGTTCCTGGGATCCTGAGCGTGCGTCGCGACCGCATCCGTCCGTACCTGCCGGCGCCTTTCCGCGCCGGTCTGGGTGCCGTGCCACGCCGGGTCGGCCTGCTCGGCGGCTCGTTCAACCCGGCGCATGCCGGCCATCGCCACATCAGCGAGGCGGCGCTGCAGCGGCTGGGCCTGGACGAAGTCTGGTGGCTGGTCTCGCCGCAGAACCCGCTGAAGGCGTCCGACGGCATGGCACCGCTGGCGGCGCGCATGGCGCAGGCCCGGGACCAGGCCGCGCACGCGCCGATCCGGGTCACCGACATCGAGCGGGTGCTGGGCACGCGCTACACCGTCGACACGTTGGCGGCGCTGCGCCTGCTGTTTCCCGCCACCCGCTTCGTGTGGCTGATGGGGGCCGACAACCTGGCCCAGATGGCGCGCTGGAAGCGCTGGCCGGACCTCTGCCGGCTGATGCCGTTCGCGGTGCTCGACCGGCCCGGCAACGCCACGCGCGCGCTGGCCGGCGCCGTGGCCCGGCGGTATCCTGTGCACCGCCTGAACGAACATGCCGTGCGGCAGCTGGTCGATGCGGCGCCGCCGGCCTGGAGCTTCATTCATTCCCGGTTGAGTCCGTTGTCGGCAACGGCACTGCGTGCCCGACATCAACCGGCCTGACGTCCAAGGAGATTCCCCATTCCCGCCCGCCCGAAACGCAGCGCCCAACGGTCCGACGCCCTGCAGAAACTGGTCCTCGCCTCGCTCGCCGACGACAAGGCGGAGGACATCGTCGTCCTCGACCTCGCCGGCAAGAGCACGGTGGCCGACGCCATGGTTGTGTGCAGCGGCCGCTCCTCACGCCAGGTTGCGGCGATCGCCGACCACCTGGCGGAGCGCCTGAAGACGGACGGCCACAAGGGCGTGCGGGTCGAAGGCAAGGCGCAGGGCGACTGGGTGCTGGTCGACGCCGGCGACATCATCGTGCACGTCTTCCGCCCCGAGGTGCGCGAGCTCTACCAGCTCGAGCGGCTGTGGCGCTTCCCCGAAGATCCCGCCGAAGCCAAGCCGGCGCGGGCTGCCACGCGCCGGCGCAAGACGCCATCGCCGTCACCCGAAGACGGCGGCGAGCCTGACGCCGAAAGCTGAACCGGAGCGGCGCCCGTGCGCCTGACCATCGCTGCCGTGGGCCGTCTGAAGGCCGGCCCGGAGAAGACACTCTACGATTCCTACGCCAAGCGCATCGGCTGGCCGCTGACCCTGCGCGAGGTCGAGGAACGCCGCCCGCTGTCGGCGGCCGAGCGGATGGCGCGCGAGGCCGATCTGCTGCTGGCCGCCTGCCCGGCCGGCGCCACGCTGGTGGCGCTCGACCGGCGCGGCAAGACCTTGGACAGCGACAGCTTGGCCGTCTGGATCGGCGGCCGCCGCGATGCCGGCATCGGCGACCTCGCCTTCCTGATCGGCGGCGCCGATGGCCATCCCGACCCGCTGCTTAAACGTTGTGCATTGCAGTTGTCTTTCGGTCCGATGACGTTCCCCCACATGCTGGCGCGCATCCTGCTGATCGAACAACTCTACCGGGCACAGCAGATTCTGGCCGGTCACCCCTACCATCGCGCCTGAATCCGGCGGACTTGCCGCTTTTTTGCCGCGAAAAGAGGGTTACATTGGAGACATGTCCATGAGCCGATCCTTCCGCCTCATCCTCGCCGGTGTCGCCGCCGCGGCGCTGGTCGCCGCCTCCCTGTCCGCCGCCCTGGCGCAGGATCGCAAGGCGCCCAAGGTTCGCAGCATCCCGTTCGTGTCGATCACCAAGAGTGACGGCTCGACGCAATATTACGAGACCAACGCCATCCCGCTGCTGATCAACAAGGCCTGCTTCGGCTGGCGCACCTGGCTGGGTGGCCCCGACCGCACGGTCAGCCTGGTCGAGGTCCTGCAGACCTCGCAGCCGGCCAAGGACGTGATCGCCGGGCCCGAGACCGAGGTGTCGCCGGACAAGACGCGCGCCACCACCCGCATGCGCGAACGCGTGGTCGACGGCTATATGATGCGCTCGTGGTGCATCATCGATGGTGACCCGCCGGGCACCTATTCCTATCACATCACCATCGACGGCGAGCCGCGCGGCGAGTTCGTGTTCTGCGCCATCGAGATGAAGGACCAGGACGAGGAGGTCGATCCGACCGAGCTCTCCTGCCCCAACAAGTTCCAGTCGGTCGAACTGCGCCCGGCCGCGCCGACGGCACCGCCGGGCTGATCCTACGCGTTCCAGTCGCTGCGGTGCAGGCGGTAGAGAACGTGCCGCCGCAGCGCATGGCCCGACGGCAGGTTGGGATGCTCGAAGTCGTCCGCGGGTTTGCGCGTCATCCCCAGGCGCTCCATCACGGCACGTGACGGCAGGTTGGCCGGCGCGGTGAAGGACACGATCTCTTCCAGCCCAACATCGTTGAACCCGAAGGCGAGCGCCGCGCGCGCCGCCTCGGTGGCGTAGCCCCGCCCCCAGTGTTCCGCGGCCAATCGCCAGCCGATCTCCACGCACGGCGTGAAGGGAGCCTGGAAGGACGGCACCGACAGGCCGACGAAACCGATGAAGCGCGCCACTGCGGGAACCTCGACCGCCCACCAGCCGAAGCCGTGACGCGCGAGATGAGCGTGAATGCGCGCGACCATGGCATCGCTCTCCGCCCGATCGAGGCACTTGGGAAAGTGCGCCATGACGCGCGGATCGGCGTTCAGCGCCGCGAACGGCGCGAGGTCATCCTCCGTCCACGCCCGCAGGCGCAGGCGCTCGGTGGCCAGGGTTGCAACGGATGTCATGTCCCGATCATGGCACGGCGTAGACCTGCGCCGTAGCGATCTGGTCCTTGATCTTGATCACGGCCAGCTGCGTGCCGTCCGGCGACCAGCCAAGGCGGTAGCCGACGTCACCGTCGAGCACAATGCGGGACAGCCGCGCCGCCGATCCGGAGCGGCCTTCGGTATCGTAGATCTCGACCAGGGTCCGCCAGTCGCTCCTGGATCGACCGGCGATGTTGTAAGCCACGGCCAGTCGGCGATCACCCGGCGCGAAGGACAGAAATCCCATCTCCGGCCCGTCGAGGATGAGAACGGTCTTCGCCTCGCAGAAGTCGGTTCCCCGCGAAAAGCGGCCCGACGTGGTCATCTTGACCACGAGACTCCGGTCGCGGCTCAGCACCGCATCGATATTGCTCTGGCCGACGACGATGTTGCAGCGCCCGTCCGCCCGAAAGCCTGGCTCCGACGACGGTGACGCGGCAGGATCACTGAGCTTGTAGCGCCGATGATGCGCCACGATCGCATCGCCTTCCGGCGAGAACGACACATCGAAAGCCGAAAAGGTTTCGGTGGTAACGTCGGACAGGACCTTGCCGTCGGGTACGGACATCACCCGCACCGACCGCCCCTTGTCCCACACGGCCACCTGTTTGCTGGACGGTGCGAACACGACACCCTGGGCTTCGGTCGACATCGGTATGGGCAGGCGCCAGAGCTCGCGGCCATCCTGTGTCGAGATCCCCCTCAGCGCGACCGGCTTATTGCGATCGGCATCCAACTGGACGAAGGCGATTGTTCCGTCCGCCGACAGACCGATCGTCGCTGTCACAGGAAGCTTTGCTCCTGGCAGCGTGACAGCCGTCAGGCAGTGCGCGGTGCCGCGATCGGCCTGTGGTGTCGGGCACGGCAGTTCCGCGGGGCCACCCTGGGTGCGCCAGCCGTACCAAGCCGCGGCGCCACCGGCCAGGACAACAACAAGAGCCAGTCCGAGGATACGCCCGCGATAGCGCGGTCTGGTCGAACGCTGTTCCATCTACGCCGTTCCGCCCCGCTCAAGCTCTCAGAGCCAGTCATCCAGCACGTGTTCGGTGAGATCACCGGCCTCCAGCTCGGAGATCACCTTGCCGCGCGCCGAGACGCCGGCGTCGTGCACGGTCTCGGGGTCGCCTGAGACCAGCGGATGCCACCAGAAGAGATCGCGCCCCTGCAGGACCAGGCGATAGGCGCAGGAGTGCGGCAGCCAGTCCATCTCGGCCACCACATCCGGCGACAGCTGGATGCAGTCGGGCACGATCGCCTTGCGGTTCTTGTAGTCGCTGCACTGGCAGGTCTGGGTATCGAGCAGCCGGCAGCAGGTGTTGGTCTGCACGACCTCGCCGGTCTCCTCGTACTCCAGCTTGTTGACGCAACACTTGCCGCAGCCGTCGCACAGCGACTCCCACTCGCGCTTGGTCATCTGCGCCAAGGTCTTGCGCTTCCAGAACGGCAACGCCTCGTCGGCGACCCGGGCTGCAACGACCGCCTTGCCGCGGCCGCCCTTGGGCTTCACGCCGAGCTTGCGCGCCAGCGCCTTGCGCACGGACGCCCCCTTGGCCGTGTTGGTCTTCTTGGCCCGGCCGGACCGGGTGGTGGCGCGCCGGCTCATCGGCTCAGGAACGTCGCCAGAATACGGCGCGCCGCGGCCGAGGGCGCCAACGTGCCCCGCTCGACGTCGCGCTCCAGCGCCGCCAGCTGCTGGCGGACATCGGGATGGCGGCGCAGGGCGGCCATCAGGGTCTCGCCGATCTCGTTCCACAGCCAGGCCCGCGCCTGCTCACCGCGACGCCTGGCGATGCCGGCCTCGCCCTGCGCGACACGGTAGCGCCCGACGGCCGCCCACACCTCGGCGATGCCATGGCCTTCCATGGCCGAGCACGTGCGCACCTCGGGCATCCATTTCGCATTGCTGGGATAGAGCAGGCGCAGTGCATTCAGATAATCGTTGGCCGAGCGCTGCGCCGTCCGGGCCAGATCGCCGTCGGCCTTGTTCACCACCAGCATGTCGGCCAGTTCGACGACACCCTTCTTGATGCCCTGCAGGTCGTCGCCGCCAGAGGGCGGCAGCAGCAGGACGAACATGTCGACCATGTCGGCCACCGCCGTCTCCGACTGCCCGACGCCCACGGTCTCGACGATCACCACGTCATGACCAGCCGCCTCGACCAGCAGCATCGCCTCGCGCGTGCGGCGCGCCACGCCGCCGAGCGTGGTCCCGGCCGGCGACGGACGAATGAACGCGTTGGTGTCGCGCGACAGCAGCTCCATCCGGGTCTTATCGCCCAGGATCGAGCCGCCCGTGCGCTTGGACGACGGATCGATCGCCAGTACCGCGACCTTGTGGCCGGCCTCGATCAGGTGCAGGCCGAAACGCTCGATGAAGGTCGACTTGCCGACGCCCGGCACGCCCGTGATCCCCAGCCGCACGGATCTGCCGGTATCGGGCAGCAGCGACGTCAGCAGCGCGTCGGCGCGTGCGCGATGATCCTCGCGCGTCGACTCGACCAGGGTGATGGCGCGTGCCAGCGCCCGCCGGTCGCCCGCCAGCAGCGGGCCGTAGAGGGGGTCTTCACTGGCTTTGGCCTTTGCAGCAACGGCAGTCATTGCTGTCGGTCTAGCGGATCGCGGCGGCGTTGTCAGCCACAGCGACAGCGCCCGAATCGGCGCTCACTGGGCTGCCGCCAGACGCCCTTCGGCGCGCAGCGACGGCGCTTCCTCGACCTTGCGCTGGGCCTCGTCGGATGCCTCCTGCTGGCGGCGCCACATGTCGGCGTAGACACCGTCGCGCGCCATCAAGGCCGCATGGCTGCCGCGTTCAGCGACCTTGCCCGCCATGAGCACGACGATCTCGTCCGAATCGATGACCGTCGACAGGCGGTGTGCGATCACCACCGTGGTGCGGCCGCGCGACACCTCGCGCAGCGAGGCCAGGATCTCCTGTTCGGTGCGGGTATCGAGCGCCGAGGTTGCCTCGTCGAACAGCAGGATGCGAGGATTCTTGAGAATGGTGCGGGCAATGGCGACACGCTGCTTTTCGCCGCCCGACAGCTTCAACCCACGTTCGCCCACCATGGTCTCGTAGCCCTTGGGCAGCGAGACGATGAAATCGTGGATCCGCGCCAGCCTGGCTGCTTCCTCGACTTCCTCTCGCGTGGCGCTGGGGCGGCCATAGGCGATGTTGTAGTAGACGGTGTCGTTGAACAGCACGGTGTCCTGCGGAACGATGCCGATTGCCGCCCGCAGGCTCTTCTGGGTGACGTCTCGGATATCCTGGCCATCGATACGCACGCGCCCGCCGGCAACGTCGTAGAAGCGATAGAGGATGCGTGAGATCGTCGACTTGCCGGCGCCGGACGGCCCGACGATCGCCACGGTGTGGCCCGACGGCACGGTGAGCGAGACGTCGTGCAGGATCTGGCGGTCTGCCTCGTAGCGGAAATCGACGTTCTCGAAGGTGACGGTGCCCGGACCGGCGGCCAGCGGCGGCGCCCCCGGCTTGTCGGCGATCTCCTGCTCGACGTGCAGCAGATCGAACATCTTCTCCATGTTGACCAGCCCGTCGCGGATTTCGCGGAAGGCAAAACCCAGCATGTTGAGGGGCTGGTAGAGCTGGATCAGGAAAGCATTGACCGCCACGAAATCGCCCAGGGTCATTGTCTTGTCGATCACCCCCTGGGCGGCCATGGCCATGACCACGACAAGCCCCAGCGAAATGATGGCGCCCTGGCCGACATTGAGGACCGACAGCGAGATGCGGCTGCGCACCGCGGCGCGTTCGTAGCGCTGGCGGGCGACGTCGAAACGGGCCGCCTCGTGCGCCTCGTTGCCGAAATACTTCACCGTCTCGTAGTTCAGCAGGCTGTCGATCGCCTTGGCATTGGCGTCGGTATCGCTGTCGTTCATGCGGCGCACCAGCATGCTGCGCCAGGCCGACAGCTTCACGGTGAAGACCACGTAGCCCACGATGGCGGCCAGCGTGGCCACCGAGAACCGCCAGTCGAACAGGAACCACAGCACGCCCGCCACCATCGCGATCTCGAGGATGGTCGGGATGATGTTGAAGGTCATGAAGCTGATGACGAAGCTCATGCCCTGCGTGCCGCGCTCGATCACGCGCGAGAGGCCGCCGGTCTGGCGCTCCAGGTGGTAGCGCAGCGACAGGCGATGCAGATGGTCGAACGTCTGCAATGCCAACTGACGGACGGCGCGCTGCGCCACCTTGGCGAAGATGGCATCGCGCAGCTCGCCGAAGGCCTGGGCCATGACCCGCGAGACGCCATAGGCCGCCAGCAGCAGGATGGGCACGGCCACCGCCTGGGCCAGCGGGTTGGAAAGCGAATCGACGGTGTGCTTGTAGAAAACCGGTACGGCGACGTTGGTCAGCTTGGCGGCCACCAGCAGGACGGCACCGGCAGCGACCCGCAGTCGCAATTCCGGCGCATTCCGCGGCCAGAGATACGGCAGGACAATACGAATCACCTTCCAGGCGTCGGTCGGCTTGATCGGGACTTTCGGGACGTTTCCAGGCGGGTTCATTGAAACGAACATGGCGATCCCGGCACGCGTTGCCAAGGACTTAGGCACTGCTACAGTGAGGGCAGGCCATGCAGGGAGGCCACCGGGATGAAGACCGTGACAACGCTGTCTGCGGCAGGATTTCGGGGTCGCATGACAACGTGCGCCGTTGTCCTGCTGGGCCTGAGTACGGGGACAGCGGCAGCGCCGACGCCACCCGCCCCGACCGGCCGCGTGGTTACCCTGGAATACGAATTCACGGTGAGCGGCTTGCGCGCCTTTCGCGCTGAATCACACTTGCGGATCGACGGCGACCGCTACGTGGTCGATGCCAAATTCAGCAAGGAGGGCATCGTCGCCGCCCTCTCGGCCACCTTCAACGGCAGCAACCGGGCATGGGGCACGGCGGGACCGCAGGGCCTGCAACCCCAGGGCGGCTGGTCGTGGATCCAGTTCCGCAACAATACCCGCACCTGGCAGGTCACCTATCGCGGCGACGGCACCTACAGCGAGGACCACAAGCCGGTGTTCGTCCCCACCGACGATAAAGTAGTGACGCCCGACCAGAAGCGCGGCGCGTTCGATCCCATGACGGCCGCGCTTTCGGGTGCCCTGGGCGGACATGCGCCCTGTGATCGCGTCTACCCGATCTTCGACGGCAAGCGGCGCTTCGATGTGACTCTGCGCCGGGTCGGCATCGACCGGCTGAAGAACGGCGAGGTGAACGGCATCGTCGGCGAAGCCCTGGTCTGCGAGGCGGTGATGAAACGCATTGCCGGCTATGAAGAACAGCGCATGAAGCCGGATGCTTACGAGAAGAGCCCGCCGAAGCTCTGGTTCAGCGCCCTGGAAGGCTTCGAGCGGCCCTTGCCGGTGAAGATGGAAATGCCCACCAGCTTCGGCACGGTGCAGGGCAAGCTGAAGAGCTTTTCGGTGCGGCCGATGACGGCACAAGACCGCCTCGCCATGGAGCCGTAATCAGGCAAGCGAAGGCACGCGCCGGAAACGCGCGCCCCGGCGTCACGCCGCTTGCTGGGCGCCCGCGCGCAGCAGCGTGAGAATCTCGCTCGCGGCCTTGGGAATGTTGGTGCCCGGGCCATAGATGGCGCTGACGCCGGCCGCTTTCAGGAAGTCGTAGTCCTGAGCCGGGATCACCCCGCCGCAGACCACCAGGATGTCGCTGCCGCCCTGGGCGCGCAGCGCCCGGATCAGCTCCGGCACCAGCGTCTTGTGGCCGGCCGCCTGCGAAGAGACACCGACCACGTGGACGTCGTTCTCGATCGCCTGGCGGGCCGCTTCCTCGGGCGTCTGGAACAGCGGGCCGATATCGACGTCGAAGCCGAGATCGGCGAACGCGGTGGCGATCACCTTGGCACCGCGGTCATGGCCGTCCTGGCCCATCTTGCAGACCATCATGCGCGGGCGACGGCCTTCGGTTTCGGCGAAGTCAGCGATTTCGCCCTGGATGCGGCGATAGCCCTCGTCGCCTTCCCAGCCCTGATTGTAGACACCGGCGATGGAGCGAATGACCGCGTTGTGGCGCGTGTAGACCTTTTCCAGCGCCTCGGAAATCTCGCCCACCGTCGCGCGCGCGCGCGTCGCGGCGACCGACAGCTCCAGCAGGTTGCCCGTGCCGTCGGTGGCAGCCTTGGTCAGCGCCGCCAGGGCCGCCGTGACCTTGGCCTCGTCGCGGTTCGCCTTGATCCGCTTCAGCCGCGCCAACTGCGATTCGCGCACCGCGGTGTTGTCGACCTCCAGGATGTCGACCGGATCCTCTTGCTTGAGCTTGTACTTGTTGACGCCGACGATCACTTCCTCGCCGCGGTCGATGCGCGCCTGGCGGCGCGCCGCCGCTTCCTCGATGCGCAGCTTCGGCATGCCCGCTTCGACAGCTTTGGTCATGCCGCCGAGCTCTTCCACTTCCTGGATGAGCTTGCGCGCCTCGGCGACCATGCTGGCGGTCAGGCTTTCGACGTAGTAGCTGCCGGCCAGCGGATCGACGACGTTGGTGACGCCGGTTTCGTGCTGGATGATGAGCTGCGTGTTGCGCGCAATGCGGGCCGACGTCACCGACGGCAACGCAATCGCTTCGTCGAAGGCGTTGGTGTGCAGCGACTGGGTGCCGCCCAGCACGGCGGCCAGCGCCTCGATCGCCGTGCGCACGACGTTGTTGTAGGGATCCTGTTCCGTCAGCGACACGCCCGAGGTCTGGCAGTGCGTGCGCAGCGCCAGGCTGTCGGCCTTCTTGGGATTGAACTGCGCGATCAGCTCGGCCCACAGGAATCGGCCGGCGCGCATCTTGGCGATTTCCATGAAGAAATTCATGCCGATCGCCCAGAAGAAGCTGAGCCGGGGCGCAAACGCGTCGATGTCGAGTCCTTTGCCCAGCGCGGCACGCACGTATTCCAGGCCGTCGGCCAGGGTGAAGGCGAGTTCCTGCACCTGCGTCGCGCCGGCTTCCTGCATGTGGTAGCCGGAGATCGAGATCGAGTTGAACTTCGGCATGTGCTTGGCCGTGAACTCGATGATGTCGGCCACGATGCGCATGCTGGGTCCGGGCGGATAGATGTAGGTGTTCCGGACCATGAACTCCTTGAGGATGTCGTTCTGGATCGTGCCCGCCAGCTGTGCCAGCGGCACGCCCTGTTCCTCGCCGGCGACGATGTATCCGGCCAGCACCGGTAGCACCGCGCCGTTCATCGTCATCGACACGCTCATCTTCTCGAGCGGGATGCCGTCGAACAGGATCTTCATGTCCTCGATGGAGTCGATCGCCACACCGGCCTTGCCGACATCGCCGATGACGCGCGGATGATCGCTGTCATAGCCGCGGTGCGTCGCCAGATCGAAGGCCACGGACACGCCCTGCTGCCCCGCCGCCAGGTTGGCGCGGTAGAACTTGTTGCTCTCCTCGGCCGTCGAAAAGCCGGCGTACTGGCGCACCGTCCACGGCCGGCCGGCATACATGGTCGCCTTGGGACCGCGCAGGAACGGCGCGAAGCCCGGCAGCGTGCCCAGCGTTTCGAGATTCTCGAGGTCGGCGGCCGTGTAGAGCGGCTTGACCTTGATGCCCTCGGGCGTCAGCCAGTCCAGGCTCTCCAGCGGCCGGTCCTTGAGCTCTTTCTGGGCCAGCTTGGCCCAATCGTCGACAGTCTTTTTCGAAAACTCGGCCATGGTCTTGCCCCGGCTCGCGCAATCTGCGCACGATCATCTGCTCATAGCGCATCACCGGGCGGGCGGAAAGGCTGCCCGGCCATGCGCTCCGCTCGCCGAAACAGGAGATCCTGCATGCTCGATGCCGAAGCCGCCTTCGTGCTTGACCTCATGGAGAAGGCGGTGGCCGCCGGCCGCCCGCAATTGCACACCCTGGGCGCAGCCGAGGCGCGGGCACTGGCCGACAAGATGTCGGCTGATGGCGAGGCCGAGCCGCCCGAGGTTGCCAAGGTGATCGACGGCGTCCTGCCCGGGCCACGCGGCACGATCCCCTTCCGGCGCTACTGGCCGGCCGGCGTCAACGAGAACCCGTTGCCCACCCTGGTCTACTACCACGGCGGCGGTTTCGTGATCGGCAACCTGGAAACGCACGACTCGACCTGCCGGCGCATCGCCAACAAGAGCCGGTGCCAGGTGATCGCCATCGACTATCGCATGGCGCCCGAGCATCCGTTCCCGGCGCCGGTCGAGGATTCACTGGCTGCCTTCCAGCATATTCGCGACAACGCTTTGGTTTTCGACACCTTGCCCGACAGGATCGCCGTGGGTGGCGACTCTGCCGGCGGCAACCTCTCGGCGGTCGTCTGTCAGCAGACCAAGCTCGCCGGCGAGAAGATGCCTGCGTTCCAGATGCTGATTTACCCCGCCACCGACAGCACGACGGTCACCGAGTCGCGCCGCACCCTAGGCGAAGGGTATTTCCTGACCCAGGCGCTGATGGACTGGTTCTGGCAGCATTACGTGCCGGCCGGCACGGATCTGAGCGATCTGCGCCTGTCGCCTTTGTTGGCCAAGGACTTCGCCAACCTGCCGCCAGCGTACGTGCTGACTGCCGGTTACGATCCGCTCAAGGACGAAGGCCACGCCTATGCCGAGAAACTGCGTCAGGCCGGCGTCAAGGTCACCTATGCAAATTTCCCTGGCACCCTGCACGGTTTCTTCTCGATGACGCGATTTCTCAAGCAGGGGCTGGTGGCCAACGATGAGGCCGCCGGCGTGCTCGGCGCCTTTTTCGGTCGATAGCAGGGATACCGCGGCATGCCGGTCCGTATGTACCGGCATGCCCCCAGTCGGAAAACTGCACGTACCACCCGAGTATCGTACCGCCCTGGCCGCGATCGCGCTGGGTCTGGTGCTGTTCTGTATTTCGGTTGGCGCTGCCCTACAGGGCTGACCCAAATGCGGCCTACGCGACGATGCGCACAAACGGCACCGGCGCACCAAAGCCCTTGAGCGTAACGGTCTCATCGTGAACCACGGCATCGGCCAGAACCGGCCGCACGGCCGGATCATCCGCGACTGCGCGTGAGAGCACGATATCGCCACCCAGGCTCTGGCCTTGCAGGCGGGCGGCCATGTTCACCGTGGTGCCGAAATAGTCGAGACGGTCGTTGAGGTTGACGGCGATGCTGGGGCCCATGTGCAGGCCGATCTTCACCACCAGCGCACCATCAGCCAAGCCGCGCTCGGCCGACAGGCGCCGGTCGAGTGCCGCCACGTCGCTGCGGATCGCCAGCGCGGCGCGCACGGCATCGGCGGGATCGGCAAAAGCCGCCATCACCGCATCGCCGATGGTCTTGACGACGGCGCCGTTGGCGTCGCGCACGGCCTTGCCCAGCACCGCGAAATGCGCGCGCACCAGGTTGAAGGCAGCAGCGTCACCGATCTGCTCGTAGAGCGCCGTCGAACTGCGCAGGTCGGTGAACAGGATCGTGACCTGGCCGATACCGGCCTCGTCGCCCGGCCGCAACGTGGCGTCGGCAAACAGCTCGCGAAACGCCTGCAGTGTCGTGACCTCGTGCGCGGTCAGCGCCTCGCGCACCCAATCGCGCGTCTCGACCAGCGCCGCCAGCTCGAAGCCCGCTTCGTTGACGAAGACGATCTCACCCGACTTTTCGGCTGCCAGCACGTCGACCCCGTTGGCCGTGATCCGGAGGCCGGGGAATGGCCCGCCAGCGTGGTCGATGTCCACCGCGCGCCCGGGATGCAACGTGCGCAGTCGATAGGGACCTGGCGGCAGGTCCATCGCCACGATGCGCCGCTCGCCCGCCGCCAGCAGCTGTTGCGTCACGACATGCGGCGTCGTGGCCGGCCCGCTCAGGCAGAACATGCCGGTGCCCAGCGCGCGGATCAGCGGCGACGGCGCGAACGTCAGCTCGACGTTGCGCGCGAAGTCACGGTCGTAGTCGATGTTGCACGAAGCACAGTGGGCGCCGCGCGGCAGCTGGTCCAGCGACGACACCGTCATCTTGGCACCGCGGCAGTTGGAGCACAGCAGGTCCCACCTCATATCGAGCATGCGTGCTTTCACGCCGGCGAGACAGAGCTCGATCGCATCACGTGGTGCGATATCGAAGGCGGCAGCCAGCGCCTTGGGACGCACGCGCTGCAGGTCGACCTCCATGGCACTCAGCAGTCGATCGGCGAGGCGACGCGCCTGGCCGTGGGCGTAGCCGGTTGCCTCCGCATCGCGCACCATCGCGTCCAGCCGCTCGCGCACACCGGCCGCGGGCGCCGGCGGCGTGTAGTCGAACATCATCGGCGGCCCGCCGCGCAGGAAGGCGACGCCCTCCTTGACGCGCCGCTCGATCAGCCGGCCCGAACTGCGCGCCAGCCGCAGGCCGGTGAGCCTGCCCAGCCAGTTCATCGGCTCCCAGCGCAGTGCGTAGATGACCGTGCTGCCGCCACCCGTCGGGGTAACATCGAGGGTCGGGCCAAAGACCCGGAAGGGCCCCTTGGAAAAGACGCGGGTCTGGCGGAAGCGCCGGTGCAACACCCACTCGCAGGGCTTCTCGTCCCAGGCTAGGTCGATGCCGGCGACCCGGCCTGTGCCGCGCCGCAACACCGTGCCGTCAGGCTGCGCGACCTCCTCCAGCTGGTAGGACGGCAGGCCCAGGATCTCGTTGAAACGGTTCGTGTCGGCCAGCACCGGCCAGACGGCAGCCGGTGGCAGATCCTCGAAATGCCACGTCCATTCGACCTTGGGCATCGGCCGCTCTTCCTCCGAACAGCCTCACTCTAATCGCATGACGGCAAACGACAAACCACGAAGCCTCACGTGGCGGCGAGCATCCTCACCACTGCAGGCCGGGCCCGATCCAGGTCGGGCGCGCGTGGGCCGTGGCGCAGGCAGCCTCGATACGGGCATGATCGATCCTGCCGTCGGGACCGGTGAATTCCTCGCGATGGATGCCGCCGACCACCAGCAGCGAGTCGAGTCCGGCAGCGTTGGCGCCGGCAATGTCCGTGCGCAGCGAATCGCCGATGCAGAGCACGCGCGCCGGCGCCGCACCGCCCAGCAGGGCGCGCGCCCGGGCGTAGATCGGCGCATGCGGCTTGCCGTGATAGACGACGCGGCCGCCGAGCTCCTCGTACAGCGCCGCGACGGCCCCGGCGCAATATTCCAGCGCCGCGCCATGGACGACCACCAGATCGGGGTTGGCGCAGATCATCGGCTGGCCACGGGCCACGGCCGCACGCAAGGTCGCCGCGTGATCGGCGGGCTTCTCGCCGTAGTCGTAGAGGTTGGTACAGAGGATGAAATCGGCGGTCGCGATATCGTCCACCCGCTCGACATCGATCTGCTCGAACAGGCTGAGATCGCGCGCGGCACCGAACAGGAAGCAGCGCCGGCCCAGGTCGCGATAGAAGGGTGCCGCGTCGGCCCGGCCACGCGTCCGCAGGGCTTCCCACGCGTCCTCGCCTGAGGTCAGCAATTCGTCGAACCGGTCGCGCGTGAGTCCCAGCTCGGCGAGGCGGCCCAGCGCGGCATGAGCGCGCCGCGGTGCGTTGGACAGCAACAGCGTGTGTTTGCCAGCGCGCTTGAGGGCGGCGAAACAGTCGAGCACCCCAGGATAGGGTTGCTTGCCGTCATGTACGACGCCCCACAGGTCGATGATGAAGGCATCGTAGCGGTCGGCGATCGCGGCGAGCCCGTTGATCGCCGTGAAGGAGGTATCAGGCATGACGCGCTTGTCGCATGCAGGCGCGCAAAAGCAAAGCCGCCGCCATTGTCACTCGGCCTTGATGCCAGCGGTCTTCACGATGTCCGCCCACTTGGCGATCTCGGTTCGCAGAAAGGCAGCGAAGGTCTCGGGTGTGCTGCCCACCGGCTCGGCACCGAGCGTCGCCAGGCGGGCTACGACGTCGGGCAGGCGCAGCGCCTTGGCTGCCTCCTGCTGCAGGCGCTCGATCACCGCGGCGGGCGTGCCAGCCGGCGCCAACAGCGCATTCCATTCGTAGACGTCGTAACCCGGCACACCCGACTCGGCGACAGTGGGCACATCGGGCGCCGCCGGCGAACGCTTCGGGCTGGTCACCGCCACGGCACGCACGCGACCGGCCTGGGCCTGCGGCAGCGCCGAGCTCATATTGCCGAACAGCATCTGGACGTGGCCCGCTGCGACGTCGACCAGCGCCGGGCCGCCGCCTTTATAGGGCACGTGCTGGATGTCGCAGCCGGTGCGGGCCTTGAACAGTTCGGCAGCCAGATGCTGGGCCGTGCCGTTGCCGGCAGAGCCATAGGCCAGTTTACCCGGCTGCGCCTTGGCCAGAGCGATCAGTTCCGCAACCGATGTTGCCGGCAACGACGGCGTCACCACCAGCAGGTCGGGAACGACGACCAGCAACGATATCGGCGCAAAGTCGTCGGGCGTGCGAAATGGCATGCGCGGCAGCAGCGACGGATTGACCGCATGAGCGAAGGCGCCGAGCAGCAGCGTGTGTCCATCCGGTGGCGCCTTGGCGACCACATCGTCACCGATCACACCGCCAGCCCCCGGCTTGTTGTCGATCATGACGCTCTGGCCCAGTGCGTCCTGCAACTTGGGCGCCAGCAGCCGCGCGACGGTGTCGGCACCACCGCCCGGCGCATACGGCACGACGATCCGAATGGGCCGGCTCGGAAACGCCCGGGCGCCGACCGGAGCGGGCGCCACCACCGATGCAGCGCTCGCCAGCACCATGCTTCGCCGCGTCAATCGCACGGCAGCCCTCCCTGAGGCAGGCCTTTTACGGCACCATGAACGCAAACGGCGCCGGACAATGCCGGCGCCATGCGTTTGGCGATCCAGATGAGGATCGGTCGCAGCGTCACTGCGCCTGCAGGTTCACGGCCGAGGAACGGCCACGCTCATTGGCGATCTCGTAGGTGACCTTCTGGCCCTCCTGCAGCGAACGCAGGCCGGCGCGCTCGACGGCACTGACATGCACGAACACGTCCTTGCCGCCGCCGTCCGGCTGAATGAACCCATAACCCTTCGTGGTGTTGAACCACTTGACCGTCCCAGTAGCCATCTTTGGTCTCTGTTCTGTTGCGCGGGAACACATGCGCCGCGCGAACATCGCACGGCGGCACAACCTAGTTTGGGGGTAGTCTTGAAACGGCGCCGCTGCCCGCGGCGGAGTGGTCAAGGCGGACCAAAGTCGATTGTGCTGCAACGGAACACCGTCAAACGGGCCGCTGTCAAACGCTATTTGGTGGTGACCGGAGGCCCGGTCGATGCATCCGCTGCGCATGAAAAGCGGCGCCGGACAGGGTCCGGCGCCGCTTCATCGACCGATCGCCGGGCGATCAGCCGCCGAGGTCACACCAGTTCGAGATTGACCGCCGACGTCTTGCCGCGGTCGCTCTGGAGCTCGAAGCTCACCTTCTGGCCTTCGTTCAGCCCGCGGATACCAGCGCGTTCCACCGCGCTGATATGCACGAACACGTCCTTGCTGCCATCCTCCGGCTGGATGAAGCCGTAGCCCTTCTGGGCGTTGAACCACTTGACGGTTCCGATATTGCTCATCGTCTGTCCTTCTTGCGCCGGTGCGCATCGCCACCACGCAACGATTGCGCGGTTTTGACAACCTGATTTTCGGGTAGCGTGTGGAAACGGCGCCGCGGCGCGGCGGGGTTTGGCCAAGCAGACCAAAAGTCGATTGTGCGCGGCACAAGACACATTCGGGTTGCCGTTGTCAAACCCTAAAGCATGGTCGCACCGGTCGATTTGCCCCGCCGCGACGTGATGGCTATCATTTCCGCAACCGGCCCCGTCCCACACCAGGACGCACGCAAAGATCGGCATTCGACCGATGGGCTCGTTGGGAGATACGCCATGAAACGCAGACGAGTGTTGACGACCATTGCCGGGTCCGCCATCGCGACGCTGGGTCCCACCGCAACCAGTCACGCCCAGACGATCACGCTCAACGGTGCGGTGCAGTTCAACGACGACCACGCCTTCACCAAGGCGCTGGTGCGCTTCGAGGAGCTGGTGAAGAAGTACTACGCCAAGCCGATCAACTTCACCCTGCACAAGAACAGCGCGCTGGGCCTGGAGAAGCAGTATTTCGAGTACATGGCACAGGGCAAGGCGGTGGACTACGGCATCGTCTCGCCGGCCCATATGTCGACCTTCTCCAAGGCCGCGCCGTTCATCGACGCGCCGTTCCTGTTCCGCGATCTGGCGCACTGGAACAAGGTGCTCGATGCCGACCTGCTGAAACCGGTCGCCGACGAGATCGCGGCCAAGGCCGACGTCATGCTGATCGGCTACGCCGGCGGTGGCGTGCGCAACATCTTCGCCAACAAGGCGGTGCATAACCTCGCCGAAATGAAGGGCCTCAAGGTCCGCGTCCAGGGGGCGCCGATCTGGAGCCGCACGTTCGCCGCCACCGGCATGTCGCCGACGGTGATCGCCTACAACGAGGTCTACAATGCCATCCAGAACGGCGTCATCCACGCCGGCGAGAACGAGGCAGCCGGCGTCGAGCAGATGAAGTTCTACGAGGTCGGCCCCAACCTCGCGATGACCGAGCACGCCATCACCATCCGGCCGATCTGCTTCTCGGGCAAGACGTTCAAGACCCTGCCCAAGGACCTGCAGGAAGCGGTGACCAAGGCCGGCAAGGAGGCCGGTGCCTACGGCCGCCAGGTCGAGTCGTCGGAAGATGCCGCCAAGCTCGAGGCGCTGGAGAAAGCCGGCAAGCTGAAACGCCTAGCGTTTGCCGACCGCGACGCCATGAAGAAGCTGGTCGACCCGGTGATGGCCGCCTATGCCAAGGACATCGGCGTCGACAAGATCCTCGAACAGATCAACGCCATCAAGTGAGCATCCTGGGAGCGCGGGCGTCCCGCCCGCTTTCGCCCACAGCGCTCAGGGAGCAGACCAATCATGATCGGCGATTCGCACCGTGCGGGCCAGAGGCCCGCGCTCCCGGGCGCATTCGCTTCCAACAATCATGCGAGGACGCATGAGTGAAACGCCGCCCGATGCGCCAGGGCCGTGGCGCCGCACAACCGCGTGGTACCACCGCATCCTGTCGTACTTGCTGATGGTGTCGGTCGCCATCCTGGTCGTACCGGTCACGCTGCAGATCTTCTCGCGCTTCACCGATCTGATCCCGCACTACATCTGGACCGAGGAGATGGCGCGCTTTCTCTTCATCTGGACGATCATGATCGGCGCCATGATCGGCGTGCGCGAGAGCCTGCACTTCGAGGTCGATGTCTGGCCCAGGTTGCGGCCGCGCGCCGAGGCCGCGGTCAAGCTGATGGCCAAGCTCGGCGTGCTTGCTTTGGCGCTGGTCTTCGTCTGGTCGGGAATCGAGTTCACGCAGTTTGCCTGGAACCGAATCTCCGAACTGGCCGAACTGCCGCTGTGGCTGATCCATATCGCCTGGCCGATCACCGGCGTCACGTGGCTGCTGTTCCTGGGTGAGCAGTTCGTCGACGACCTGCGGGTGCTGTTGGGGAGGTCGGCCTGATGGGCACCGCCGTACTGTCGCCCGGCATGGCAGCGCTGATCCTGTTCGGGCTGTTCTTCCTGTTCCTCTTCCTGCGCGTGCCGGTGGCCTTCGCGCTGGGCCTGGCCTGCCTGCCGATCCTGGTGATCGAGCCGCGGCTGTCGGCGATGACGTTGGTGCAGGAGACATTCAACGCCTACAACTCCTTCATCCTGCTGGCGGTGCCGTTCTTCCTGCTGACCGCCAACCTGATGAATGTCGGCGGCATCACCGATCGCCTGATGCGCCTGTCGCGATCGATGGTGGGCCATTTCCCCGGCGGCCTGGCACAGATTAATGTCGTGCTGTCGATCTTCTTCGCCGGCATCTCCGGATCATCGACCGCCGATGCCGCCAGCCAGTCCAAGATCTTCATCGAGGCCCAGCGCAAGGAAGGCTACGACGACAGCTTCTCGGTGGCGATCACGGCGGTCTCCGCCGTGCTGGCCGTGATCATCCCGCCCTCGATCCTGATGATCGTGTGGGGTGGCGTGCTCACGGTGTCGATCGGCGCGCTGTTCCTGGCCGGCATCATTCCCGGCCTGCTGATCGGCCTGGCGCAGATGGCGACCGTGCACGCGTATGCCAAGGCGCGTGGATATCCCACCTACCCGCGCTCGACCTGGCGCGAGTTCCTGTGCGCCAGCTGGGTCTCGATCCCGGCCCTGATGACGCCCGCCATCATCATCGGCGGCAAGATCTTCGGCTGGTTCACCGCCACCGAGTCGGCCTGCATCGCCGTGCTCTACGCCGGCGCGCTGTCGCTGGTCGTCTACCGCGAGATGGATTTCAAGGGCCTGCAGTATGCCCTGCTCGACACCGGCAAGCTGGCCGGTGCCGCCCTGTTCTGCGTCGGCACCGCCAGCGCCTTCGGCTGGCTGCTCGCCTACTACCAGATCCCCAAGGCGATTCTGGAAGGCGTGTCGGCCTGGGGCATGGGTCTGACCGTCACCGGCTTCTTCATCGCCTTCGTGTTCCTGGTGGTCGGCTGCTTCCTCGACGCGATCCCGGCGATCATTATCGTCGGCAGCATCCTGCAGCCGCTGGCCAAGGCGGTCAGCATGGATCCGGTGCACTTCGCCATGATCGGCATCGTGTCGCTCGCGTTCGGCCTGGTGACGCCACCTTACGGCCTGTGCCTGATGATCGCCTGCTCGGTGGCGGGCATCCGCATCGGCGATGCACTCAAGGACACCATGATCATGCTGGTGCCGATGCTGATGGTGCTGGCGCTGGTGATCATATGGCCCGATGTGTCGCTGATCCTGCCGTCGCTGATCTCGCCGGAGTTCCTGCGCTGATCGAGGAGTACCGACGATGGCCTCCATCCGCCCCCTCTCAGATGCCCTGGGCTGCGAGATCACCGGTATCGACCTGGCCCGTGATCTCGATGATCCCACGTTCGGGACCATCGAAGCGGCGCTGCACGAGCATCTCGTGGCGGTGCTGCCCGGCCAGAGACTACAACCCAACGATTTCATGGCCTTCGCGCGCCGCTTCGGCCAGCCCGAACCGCACGTGATCGACCAGTTCCATCATCCGGCCGACGCCAACATCCTGATCCTGTCCAACGTGCTGAAGGACGGCGAGCCGATCGGCCTCGCCGACGCCGGCACTTACTTCCACACCGACTATTCCTATCTTGCCGTACCGGCGCGTTGCACGATGCTCTATGCCATCGACGTGCCGGCCAGGGGCGCCGGCACCACGTTCGCCAACCAGCGCCGGGCCTGGGAGGATCTGCCGGCCGATACCAGGGCACGCATCGATGGCCTTGTGTGCCGGCACCACTACGGCAACCGCGACGATCTCGACGAAGCATCCCGCACGGCCGCCTCGCGACTGAGCGCAGCGCAGCAAGCGCGGATGGACTGGGTGCGCCATCCGCTGGTGCGGCGGCATACCCACACGGAACGGCCGGCGCTCTACGCTGTTTCCGGCAGTTCGTTCGGCATCGAGGGCATGGACGACGTCGAGGCGATCGCCCTGCTCGACGACCTGAAAGCGCACGCCACGCACCCGCGCTATCGCTACACCTACGACTACCGGCCGGGCGATGTCATCATCTGGGACAACGCCGCCCTGCTGCACGCCGCACCGCTGGTCGACATGAGTCGTCCGCGCACCCTGTGGCGCATCACCATCAAGGATCCCGGCCCGACCCTCTGACGACAGGCCGACGGCGCTGGAGACTGGCCTCTGATACAGCTGTCATCCCGAGCGATAGCACCTCACATCAGGAAGACGCCCTTGCCGGTGTTCTGTTTGTCAAACAGGCGATAAGCCTCGTCCGCCTGCCCCAGACGCCAACGGTGCGTGAAGAGGTGATCGACGTCGACCTTGCGTTCGGCCACGAAGCGCGCGCATTCGGCCTGGCCGACGGTCGAGAACGTCCATGAGGCCACGATGGTGACCTGGCGGCGCAGCATGTCCGGACTGACGTCGAGCGTCACCGATCCGCCCTCGCCGACAAAGCACGCCGTGCCCCAGGTCCGGGTGGCGCGCACGGCCTGTGCCCGCGCATCGGCCGCACCGGTCGTGTCCATGGTCAGACCGACGCCTTCGCCGTGCGTCAGATCCTTGATGGCCGCCACGGCATCCGTCTTCGACGGATTGATCACGCTGTCGGCCCCGAATTCAGTCGCGCGCGCCAAGCGCTCAGGGCTGATGTCGAGTGCGATCACGCGGGCGCCCATGGCGGCGGCGAGCTGCGTCGCCGACAGGCCGACCGGCCCCTGACCGAAGATCGCGATGGTATCCCGGCCGGTCAGGTTAATGCGCTGCAGGGCACCGAACGCAGTGCCGGTGCCGCAGGAGATCGCGGCACCGGTTTCATAGGAGAGTGAATCGGGCAGCGGCACCAGGGTGCTGGCCGGCACCTTCATATAGGGCGCATGGCCACCGTGACCTGTGGCGCCGTACACGATCATGCCGCTCTTGCTGCAGAGCTGCGTCCAGCCCACCAGGCAGTGCTTGCAGACGCCGCAGCCCTTGTAGTGGTGCACCATCACCCGCATGCCGGGCCGCGCCATCGCCTCCGGAACGCCGGCGCCGACGGCCGCCACCACGCCGCACGGCTCGTGACCGGCGATCACCGGGCCGGACAGGGCGCCCAGTCCCAGTGCCGCGGCACCGCCGCCGTCCTTCGGCGCGCGATAGTACTTGAGGTCGCTGCCGCACATGCCCGAGGCCTTCATCTCGAGCACGACCTCGCCGACGTCCGGGGCCGGGTCGTCGAAGTCCATGAACGCGAGCTCGCGCTCTCCGAGAAAGACGACGGCTTTCATGGGGTTTCCTCCTTTTTTTACCTCTCCCGCGAGCGGGAGAGGTCGACGAGCGCGTAGCGGTCGGCGGGTGAGGGGTTACACACCTCGTCCTTGGGCCCTCACCCTCCCATTGCGATTCGCGCAATGGGCCCCTCCCTCTCCCGCTTGCGGGAGAGGGCTAACTACGCACCAGCTGGCCCGGCAGTTCACCCGTGTGCTGGTCGGCCTGCAGCGTCTCGACACCGGATACGAAGATGTGGCGATAGCCCTCGGCCTTCTGCACCAGGCGCTTGCCGCCAGCGGGCAGGTCGTAGACCACTTCCGGCGCCAGCAGGCGCAGGCGATCGAAGTCGATGACGTTGATATCGGCCTTGCAGCCCGGCGCCAGCAGACCGCGGTCGGCCATGCCATAGGCCAAGGCGGCTTCGCGCGTCTGCTTGTGCACCAGGAACTCCAGCGCCAGGCGTGGGCCACGGGTGCGATCGCGCGCCCAGTGGGTCAGCAGGTAGGTCGGCGCACCGGCATCGCAGATGACGCCGACATGGGCGCCACCATCAGCAACACCCAGCACGCAGGCATCGTCGGTCAGCATCGTGTGCACGACGTCGAGATTGCCGCCGCAATAATTCTCGAACGGATGCAGCAACAGACCCGTGCCGCCGTCCGCCATCATCAGGTCCAGCGCCAAGGCACGCGGGTCCACGCCACGCGCGGCGGCCTGCGCCGTCACGCTGCTCGAGGGTTCGGGTTCATAGTCGAGCCCACCGGCCGTCAGCGGATAAGCCTTCGACAGCTCGGCGGCGAAGATCGAGGCGGCCCCCTCGGGGGCCGGCGCGATCAGCCGCTGCCGCAGCTCGGCGTCGTGGGCCAGGCGCTGATAGCGCTCCGCCGCCGACAGGTTGCGCAGCGACGCCCACACCGGATGGGCGGAGAACGGATTGACCGTGGTGTCCAGCCCCAGCAGCACGCCGATCGGCCGGCAGCCGACCTGGGCGTTGGCCTCCACGCCGGCGGCGCGCGCGGCGCGGATCTGATCCAGTGTCTGGCGCCACAGGTCGGGCGTCTTGTTGACCTGCACCAGCAGGCACGACAGCGGACGGCGCGCGATCTCGGCCGCCGCACGCAGCGCCTCGAACTCGCCGGGTCCGAAGTCGGAGTTCACCTCCAGCACGCCGCGACCGGCGCGGTTCATGGCGCGGGCCAGCGCGAACAGCTCCGGCTCGCGCGCACTGAGGCTGGGTGTCAGACGGCCATCGCGCGCGCGATGCTTGGTGGTGCGCGACGTGGTGAACCCCAGGGCCCCCGACAGCAGCGACTCCTCCAGAAGCGCCGCCATGCGGGCGAGCTCGTCGTCGGTCGGCATCTGGGCGTGGTCGGCGCCACGCTCGCCCATGACATAGAAGCGCAGCGCCGCGTGCGGGACCTGGGCGCCGATGTCGATGGCGCGCGGCATCGCCGCCAGCGCGTCCATGTATTGCGGAAAGCTCTCCCAGGTGAACGGCACGCCCTCGGACAGCACCGTACCGGGAATATCCTCGACGCCTTCCATCAGGTTGATCAGGTAGTCGGTAGCGCCCGGCCGCACCGGCGCGAAGCCGACCCCGCAGTTGCCGAACACCGCGGTGGTCACGCCGTGCCATGACGACGGCGTGAGATAGGGATCCCACGTCGCCTGGCCGTCATAGTGCGTATGGATGTCGACGAAGCCCGGCGTCACCAGCAGGCCGTCGGCATCGATCTCGCGCCGCGCCGGTCCCAGTTTGCCGCCGACTGCCGCGATACGCCCGTCCGTCACAGCCACGTCAGCGGTCTGTGCCGGTGCCCCACTGCCGTCGATCACCCTGCCGCCGCGGATCACCAGATCGTACATGCCCTGCTCCGTTGGCTGTGCTGCGTTTCCGTGATCACCAGCGTAGCAAAGACCACCGGTGATCGCTGTCCGCTAAACGCATGCCTGAAATTCAGAAGTCCCGCCCTTTGGACCTTTCTCCAGGAAAATTCGATATGCGGTCCACGACCCCTCGACGGTACCGGCCGTATGGTCAACGGTACGTCATGGACCTTGGTACCCTCACCGAACGGCTTCGCCTGCTGATCAGCCGTCATGTCGGCGACGATGTCGAACTCCTCGCGCTCGCGCTGCTGGAAGAAGGCCATGCAGGTTTGACGTTCGGCTTCTCCATCCGTCTGTCCGACGGAACCGTGACGCCCTTCGTACTCAAGCTCGCGCCGTTCGGCGTCAAACGGCAGGGCAACACCGACGTCTATCGACAAGCGCCGCTGCTGCGGGCGCTCCATGCCGCCGGACTGCCGGCGCCGAACGTACCCTGGGCATCCGCGGACGAAAGCGATCTGGGCACGCCCTTCATCGTGATGGAGCGGCTTCCTGGACGGACGTTCATCATCTGGGAGCCGCACGCGTCGTTCGATCTGGCGGAAGATCGCGTCGCGGCGCTGTGGACACAGGCTGCGGCGGCCCTGGCGCGCCTGCACGCCTTCGATTGGCGCGGCTCACTGCGCGACTGGGAGCAGCCCCGGCCGCTGGCGGCGGAGCTGGCGTACTGGGCCCCGATCCTGGCCAAGGCACCGGAGGATCATTGGCTACAGCAGGGACGTGCGCTCGCCGACGCGCTGGCCGCGCGCATCCCGAATGGAGGACCGATCGGGATCGTCCATGGTGACTACCAGCCCGGCAACCTTCTGTTCGACGATGGCCGGCTCACCGGAATCATCGATTGGGAACTGGCGAGCATCGGCGCCCAGGCACTCGATCTCGGCTGGCTCGCCATGATGGCGGACCCGCACTGTTGGGACACCGGCTGGCAGCCCCATGTCGGCATCGAACGCGACGCCCTGATTACCCTCTATGAAGAGGCGCGCGGTGCGCGTGTTGCGGCGATCGACTGGTTCCAGGCTCTGGCCTGCTATCGCATGGGCGCGATCGCCTGTCTGAACGTGCGGCTGCACCGCACCGGCCGCCGGATCGATCCGCTATGGGATCGTTTCGCGCCCAGCATCACGACCTTGTTTAGCCGAGGACGCGACCTCGCCGGGCGGTAAGGTCAGTCGGCCCGGCCGCGGGCTTCAACGGACCACAACGCGACAAGCTGATCGCCCGCCACGACGTGCAGGACGTCGTGCAGGTTGATCGTCGGATCGCAGTGCGGGACCGTGCATTCAACAACGGTCCCGATCGGCAGGGCTGCGTCGCCAGCGTTCGGCAGGATGCGACCGAACTCGTCGCCACACCACTCCACCCTGCCAACAACCTCCTGACCCAGAAGGACGCGCGGCGCGGGGCCATCGAGGGCGAAGCTCTTGCTGCCGCCATCGACGATGGCGAAGCCTGTCGAACTGTGCCCCACCACCGTCACCGCGACCCGCAAGGCTGGCCCGAACCCCGGTCCACCGCGCCCATCGATGTCGACCGGATTGTACGCCTCATCCATGAAGACATAGGAGCCCGGCTGAACCTCGGTGAG
Source organism: Reyranella sp. CPCC 100927 (assembly GCF_007859315.1). GTDB lineage: Bacteria > Pseudomonadota > Alphaproteobacteria > Reyranellales > Reyranellaceae > Vineibacter. Next base: position 135,715 of record NZ_VOHA01000015.1, on the reverse strand, counting down.
CAGGCCGGCCTGTGCATCCAGCTGGTGACTGCCGGTGCCGCCGCCCGACACGATATCCGGCGCCAGCGACGCCTGACGCAATGCCGCGATCATGCCTGCCAGTACGTGGTTTGCCTCGGCGTTGGCAGCCCGGCGTGCCTCGAAATCAGCGATATGCTGCACCCGGCCCTGGTAGGCTTGCACACCGGCATAACGCAGGCTGGCGTGCTGCGTCACCCGGCGCGCGAGGTCGACCGCCGCCTGCGCATCGGCAACGCCGCTGCGATTGAGGCCCGTATCGAGATCGACCAGAACGTCGAAACAGGTGCCATGGCGCGACGCCGCCTGGGCATAGGCGGTGATCAGGTCGGGGCGGTCGACGACGACGCAGATCCGCCCGCCCTCGGCGGCGGCACGTGCCAGCCGATCGATCTTCACGGCGCTGGCGACCGGTGCACTCAGCATCAGATCGCGGATGCCGGCGCCGAACAACGCCATCAACTCGCCCGGCTTGGCGCAGCAGATGCCAAGCGCACCCGCGGCCATCTGGCGGCGCGCGATCTCGGCGCATTTGTGCGACTTCGCATGCGGCCGGAAGCCGATACCGGCCTGCCGGCAGGTCTGCGACATCATCGAGAGGTTATGCTCGAAGATGTCGAGATCGAGCACGGCAGCGGGTGTTTCGAGGCGGGCCCGACTGCCTGGCCGGCCGACCAGCGGCACATTGAGTGCGGCAGCCCCGATCGGCGCCGCCATCATGCCCCGCTTCCCACGCGGTCCCCGCGCGCCCGGGCGGTGGCGGCCGCATCAACCGTGGCGCCATCATCCTGGAAGACCACGCCGTAGTCGCGCAGGGCACCGTCGATCGACACCTTGCCTTCCCGGACATCCTCCGCGACGCGCCAGCATTCGCGTGCCAGCGGCGCGCCATAGCCGCCGCCGCCGGCACCGGTCAGCCGGAAGACGTCACCGCGCCGGGCGTCAAAACTTTCCATCGGCATCGTCGGCAGCGGCTGGCTGCCGCCGTCGACGCGGATGAGGAGATGCGCGGACGGTGCGCCACCGCGGCCGCCGGCAAAACCATAGGGCGGATGATCGCGCCGGTCTCCCCGCAGGGTGAACCGGGCATCGGCCAGAAACCGGAACTCGCGGATGAACGCGAGGCCGCCGCGGAACTCGCCGGGACCACCCGAATCCGGCACGAACCCGTAACGCAACACCTCCACCGGCATGTCGGCCTCGACCATCTCGACCGGCTGGTTGGAAAGATTGGCCGCCGGATTCGAAATGCCCTCGATGCCGTCCTTGCCGGCGCGCGCGCCCCACGTACCGACCACCATCTCGTTGAGGACGAAGGGCCGGCCTTCGCAGGTACCGCCGCCGGCCAGCAAATAGGGACCGCCTTCCGAACCGCCGATGGCGCGCTCCGGAATGACTTGCGCCATCGCCTGCATGATCGCGTCGAAGACGCGGTAGCCGACGACACCGCGCGCACCGCAAGCAGCCGGGTAGCGTGGATTGACCAGGCACCCCTCGGGGGCCCGAACTGTGATGGGCCGCAAATAGCCCTCGCAGTTGGGAATATCCTGCTGGGACAGGCACCGGATGGCACAGAAGGCGGCGGATTCGGGTAGCGAGATCGGGCAGTTGATCGAAGCCTCGACCTGTCCAGCGGTTCCCGTGAAATCGATGTCGATCGTGTCGTCCGCAACGGTCAACGTCACGGCGATCGCGAGCGGTTCGGGATTCTCCCCCAGGCCATCGATGTAATCCGTCGCGTGGTAGACGCCGTTGGGCAAAGCGCGAATGACATCGCGCATGATCGCCTCGGCATGGTCGTGCAAAGCATCGATGTAACGGTCGAGCGTTTCGGCGCCATAGCGCCGCACGAGAGCGGAAAGTCCTTCTTCAGCGACATTGCAGGCGGCGATTTGCGCCCGGATATCGCCGAGCACCTCCACCGGCGACCGCGTATTGGCCTCGATGATGCGGAAGATGGGATCGACCGGTTTACCCTCTTCGTAGAGCTTGAGCAGCGGCAGACGCAGGCCTTCCTGCTGGATCTCCGTGGCGTAGATCGCGACGCTGCCCGGCACGATGCCGCCGAGGTCGGTGTGATGCGCCACCGTGGCGGCAAAACCCGCGAGCCTGTCGTCCACGAAGATCGGCTTCAGGATGTAGACGTCGGGAAGGTGCTGGCCGCCGGAACCGTAGGGATCGTTGGCGATCAGCACATCGCCCTTGTTGAGCGACGTGCCGAAGCGCTCCCGCACAAACCCCATGATGCGCGGAAAAGAACAGAGCTGGATGGGCAGTGTCAGACCCTGCGCAATGACGCGTCCCTGTGCGTCGCACAGCGCCGTCGAATAATCCATGATATCGCGCACGACCGGAGAATAGGCGCTGCGCATCACGATCAGCGCCATTTCGTCGGCGGTCGAGGCCAGGGCGTTGCGAATGACCTCGAGGGTGATCAGGTCGATCTTTGCGGGACTCATGCCGCCTCCAGCGTGATGTCGATGTTGCCGATCTCGTCGAGGCGCGCGGCCTGCCCCGGGCCGACGACGCAGGTGCAGTCATATTCTTCGACGATGAAGGGGCCTTGCCGCGGTGTGGCATCGAGGTCACCGCGGCTGATGACGGCGACCGGACGAGCATGGTCCGTACCGGCGAAGCAGACGCGACGATCGACCCTCTTGTGCGGCGCGGCCGCCGCAAACCGCTGCTGCGGCATGACAACGGGCAGCCGCACCGTGAGCCGGGCATTGACCAGGTGGACCTGGTCCTTGTGCGAGCGGTGCCCGTAGGTGCGCTCGTGCTCCTGGTGGAACAGTTCGACCAGCTCCGCCAGGACAAGCTGCCGCGCCGGCACGGTGAGCTCGTAGGCCTGCCCGACATAGCGCAGGTCGGCGGCATAGCGGAACTCGGCCGGTGCGAGGTCGTAGCCTTCGGCGGCCAGGATGGTGCGGGCATCGTGGGCAAGGTCGGCGTAGAGCCGGGCAAAACCCGCATCGTCCAACGCATCGGGACGACAGCGCGAGGGCCGCACGAATTCCTGCTCGACATCGGAGCGCAGCAGACCGAGCGCGCTGAAGACGCCGGCGGCGCGCGGCACCACGACCCGCCGGATTCCCAGCGCCCTGGCGACCTCCGTGGCGACGACCGGCCCGTTGCCGCCGAACGCAACGAGCGTGGCCTGCCGCGGATCGCGGCCGCGATAGGTCGAGACCGCCTTGACGGCCCGCGTCATGGTGGTGACCGCCAAGGTCAGCACGCCGCGGGCGCATTCGGTGATGTCGAGGCCCAGCGGACGGGCCACCTGGTCATGGAGCGCCGCGCGGCCGGCGTCGGCTTGCAGCGGAAAGGTGCCGCCGGCCAGCGCCACGTCGTTGATGTAGCCCAGGGTCAGGAAGGCGTCGGTCAGCGTCGCCTGCCGGCCGCCGAGCCCATAGCAGACGGGGCCGGGATAGGCGCCCGCGCTCTGCGGGCCGACCGATACCTGGTTCATGCGGTCGATCGCGACGATGCTGCCGCCGCCGGCGCCGATCTCGGACACATCGATGAACGGCATCTTGATCGGATAGCCACCGCCCTTGACCAGCTTGCTGGAGAGGTTGATGCCGGCGCCGACTTCATACTCGGTGGTGCGTGCCGGCTCGCCATTCTCGATCAGCGCCGCCTTGGCCGTCGTCCCGCCCATGTCGAACGAGATGACGCTGGGCACATTGCCGCCGGACACCAGGCGGGCACACGCGATGACGCCGGCGGCCGGGCCCGATTCGACGAGGGATGCTGCGCGCTTCACGGCCGAACCGAGCCGCATGATGCCGCCGCCCGAATGCATCATCTCGACCGGGCAGTCGACGCCGATCGACGCAAGGCGCGCCGTCAGCGCCGCGGCGTAGTTGCGCACGACGGGCCCGATGTAGGCATTCACCACCACGGTACTGGTACGCTCGTACTCGCGGATCTCCGGCAGGATCGCCGAGCCCCGGCAGATGTAGACGTCGTCACCCAGCTCGGCGCGCAGAATGCGCTCGGCCATGAGCTCGTGCTCGGGGTTCGCGTAGGCGTGCAGGAAGCTGATCGCGACGGCTTCCACCCTCGCCTTCCGGAACTGACTGGCCGCCGCCACCACGTCTGCTTCCCGCAGCGGGATGCGCACCGATCCGTCCGGCCCCAACCGCTCGCTGACCTCCAAACGCAGATGGCGCGCCGCCAGCGGCTTGGGTTTGTCGTATTGAAGGTCGTAGAGCACCGGGATGCGCAGACGGCGCATCTCGAGAACATCGCGGAAGCCTTCCGTGGTCAGCAGGCCGGTCCGAGCGCCTTTGTGTTCGAGGATGGCATTGGTCGCGACGGTGGTGGCGTGCACGATGCCCGTGATGCGATCGGGCGTGGTGCCGAATTCTGCCACCAACGCTTTCAGCGCCAGCGCGATGCCGCGGCTGTAGTCATCCGGCGTCGAGGGAACCTTGCGAGTCTCGACAAGACCATCGTCGCGCGCGACGACGACATCGGTGAAGGTGCCGCCAATGTCGATGCCGATCCTGTAGCTGGGCTGCGCCATGGCGCCGGTCTCCGTGTCTGCCTGGAATGTTGGTGCGTTAGCCGGCCGCGCCGGTTGCGGCGGCAGCAACCGCCGTACGGCGGCCGGCGATGCCCCGGGGTACGGACGAGATCAGAAGCTGCGTATACGGATGGGTTGGCCGCTCGAGCACATCCCGGCACGGACCGTCTTCGACGATGCGGCCCTGGCGCATGACGATGATGCGCGAGCACAGCGTGCGTACGACGGCAAGATCGTGGCTGATGAAGAGCAAGGTGAGGCCGAGGTCGACCGCGAGACGGCTCAACAGATTGATCACCTGGGCCTGCAGCGACACATCGAGCGAAGAGACCGGCTCGTCGGCGATCAGGATGTCGGGCTTCATCGCCAGCGCGCGCGCCAGGCCGACCCGCTGTCGCTGGCCGCCCGACAACTCATGCGGCAGCCGCGGCGCGGTTTCGGCACCCAGCCCGACCAGCCCGAGCAGCGCGACGGTCTCGGCTTCCCAAGCCTGATGCGGCACGCCGCGCAGCGCCAGCGTTTCCGCCAGGCAGCGCGCAATCGTCTTGCGTGGATTGAGCGCGCTGCTCGAATCCTGAAACACCATCTGGATGCGACGTCGCCATGGCGCAGCGTGATCGCGCATCAACGCCGCGAGGGGTTCGCCATCGAGCAGGACCTCGCCCGCCGTCGGCCGCGTCAACCCGACGGCAAGGCTGGCCAGGGTCGACTTGCCCGATCCGCTCTCGCCGACGATACCGACGACATCGCCGCGCGCGACCTCCAGCGTGACGTCGTCGAGCGCGACGAAACGGCTGGCAGCCCCGACCAGGCGATCGAGAAAGCCGCCTTGCGGATAGGATTTGGTGACACCGCGAAGCGCCAGGATGGGGCCGTTCATTGCGGCCTCCAGCAGGCGACCCGCCGTCCCGCATCGGCCACCAGTGCCGGCATCTCGCGTTCGCATCGATCGACGGCCTGCGGGCACCGTGGCGCGAAGGGACAGCCCGCCGGCATCCGGCCAAGCCGCGGCGGGGCACCCTCGATCGTGGTGAGCGGACCCAGCGGACCCTGCAGGCTGGGCACGCAGGCCTTCAGCAGCCGCGTATAGGGATGACGCGCCGCTGTCTCGATGTCGGCCACGGGTCCGTCTTCGACAACCCGGCCGCCATACATCACCATCACGCGGTCGACGATCTCGGCAACGAGCTGGAGGTTGTGGGAGATGAAGACCACGGCCAGGTCCAGGTCGCGGCGCAACTCGGCGATCAGGTTGACGATCTGGGCCTGCACCGTGACGTCGAGGGCCGTGGTCGGTTCGTCGGCGATCAGCAGCCGCGGACGGCAGGCGATTGCCATGGCGATCAGTGCCCGCTGACGCATGCCGCCGGAGAATTGATGCGGATAGGCGTCAAGCCGGCGGGCCGCATCACTGATGCCGACGCGCTCCAGCGCCTCGGCCGCGATCCGGCGCGCACCGCCGGCCGACACCCGCCGGTGTGCCCGCACAACGTCCGTCATCTGCCGACCGATGGTCAGCGCCGGGTTGAGCGCACTCTGCGGATCCTGGAAGACCATGGCGATGTCGCGGCCGCGGATGTCGCGCATCCGCGCCTCGCCGGCAGCCAGGAGATCCTCGCCGGCAAAGCGCACCCGCCCGCCGGTGATACGGGCCGTCGTGCCGAGCAGGCGCATCACGGCCAGCATGCTGAGGCTCTTGCCGGAACCCGACTCGCCGACGACGCCAACGATCTCGCCAGGCGCGACGCTGAAATCGACGCCGCGGACGGCCTCGACGATCCCATCGGCGCCGCGAAAGCCGACATGCAGGTCCTCGACCTCGAGCAGCGGGGCGCTCATGCGACCAATGTCCGGGCTTCATGGCGGGGATCGAACAGATCGCGCACCGCGTCGCCGAGCAGGTTGAAGCCGATGACGGTCACCGAGATGGCCAGACCGGGGAATACCGGCAGCCACCATTCGCCGGAGTAGATGGCGTTGCGGGCATCCGACAGCATCGTCCCCCAGCTTGGCTGCGGCGGCTGCACGCCCAATCCCACGAAGCTGATCGAGGCTTCGATGACGATGCCGATCGCCACCAGCAGAGTCGCCTGGACGATGATGGGCGACAGGCAGTTCGGCAGCACGTCACCGGTGACGATCTGCCAGTGACTCGCACCCTGCAGGTAGCGCGCCTTGACGTAGTCCGCGCTGACGATCCGCTGGGCGACGGCGTAGGTTACGCGGGCGAATACCGGCGAGAACAGGCAGCCGATCAGAGTCACGATCTTGACCTCGTTCGGCAGCTGCAGCGATCCGATGGCAACCGGCCCGACGCCGAGGACACCGACAATGGCGATGGCCCAGACCAGCAGTGGAATCGAGGCGATGGCGTCCACGATCCGCATCGTGATCTGATCGCCCAGCCCACCCTTGTAGGCGGCAAAGAGGCCGGCCGAGACGCCGATCAGCGCCCCGATGATCACGGCGCCGATGCCGACCGCGAGCGACGCCCGGGCGCCGTAGATGACCCGGCTCAGCACATCACGGCCAGCCTGGTCGGTGCCCAGCCAGTACGTCGCATCCGGTGCAGTCAGGCGATGCTCGATGTTGATCGCGACCGGATCGTAGGGTGCGATCAACGGTGCGGCGATGGCAGCGCCCAGCATGACGAGGACGATCGCCGCGCCCAGCCACCCGGTCCAGTCGGCGGTACGCACGAGCTGTATCAACCGGTTCACGCCGCAGCCCTCTGCCGCGGATCGAGCACGCGGTTGACAAGATCGGCGCCGAGATTGGCGAGCACGAAGATCGCCGTGAACAGGAAGACGATCCCCTGCAGCAGCAGGAAGTCGCGCTGCGAGATGGCATTGAGCAACGCGCGCGACAGGCCCGGGATGTTGAACACCTGCTCGATGATCAGCGCCCAGCCGAACATGTAGCCGAAGGACAAGGCAGCCAGGTTGATCACCGGCGGCAGCGCATTGAGCAGCGCGTAGACGACGATCCGAGGCGACGACAGGCCCATGGCGCGTGCCGTGCGGACATAGTCGCCGCGCAGCGCCTCCTGCAGGCTGGCCTGCGTCATGCGCGCCAGGACAGCGATGTAATAGACGGCAAGCGAGATCGCCGGCATCGCAATGGTCTGCAGATGCGTCATGAGCCCGGACGACAGCGGCGCGTAGCCACCCGGCGGCAGCCACCGCAGATCGACGGCGATGAACCGGATCAGCACGATGCCGAGCCAGAAGGCGGGGATCGACAAGCCGAGCACGACTCCCAACCGCGTCACCGACGCCATCGGTCCGCCCAGACGCAAAGCCGCCCAGATGCCGATGCCAACACCGAAGACCAGGGCAATGGCAAAAGCGAACAGCACGATCGAGAGCGTGACCGGCAATGCGTCCACGATCTCGCCGGCCACGTCGCGGCCGGTCACGAACGACTTGCCGAAATCACCGCGCAGGACATCGGCGAGCCACGTGACGTACTGTTCGAGGAAGGGCCGATCGAGTCCGTTGGCCTGCTCGAACTGCGTGATCTGCGCCGATGTGGCGTCCGCCCCCAGCACAATCCTGGCAGGCGAGCCGGGGCCGGCGCGAGTCAGGGCGAACAGCACCAACCCGACGAAGAACAACGTGCCGAGCGAGGAAAAGAACCGACCTGCCAGAAGGCGAAACATCAGCGGCTGCACTCTTGGTCGTGACGTCTCACACCTTGACCTCGCCGACACTCATGGTCAGCCCCTGGTTGACCTTGAAATCCTGCACGCCCTGCCTCCAGAGGTTGGAGGCATGGACATAGCCCAGCACACCCAGCGGCGCGTCGCGCGCGACGACGGCCTGGATCTTGCCGTAGAGATCCTTCAGCCTGGCCTGCTCCGTTTCGGCGAATGCCTGTGCCAGCAGGCCGTTCAGTTCGGCGTTGTCATAACCGGTGCTCTTCGACAGCACCTGCCCCGGCGTCAGGCAGACCTGGATGATGTAGCTCGCCTCGCCGGGTGACATGAAGACCTGCAGCGCCATCTGGTGTTCGCCGCGGATCGCCTGCTGGATCAGCACCGAAAATTCGTAGACCTTCAGGTTGACCTTGATCCCGATCTTGGCGAGCTGGGCCTGGACAAAAATCGCGGCATCCTTGGTGTCGAGCAGATAGGGCTCGGCCTGGATGCTGAGATCGAGCTCCGCCCCGCTGGGGTATTTCGACTTGGCCAGGAAGGCCTTGGCGCGGTCGAGATCGAAGGCGAGTTCCTTGTCGGCGTCAGCGTTGAACCACCAGCCGCGTGGCGGTGCCGGCACGGCGCTGGGATCCAGCAGGCCGTAGTACACCTTCTCGCCGATCGTCTTGCGATCGATGGCGCAGGCGATGGCCTTGCGGAAGTTCACATCATCCAGCGGCGGCTTCAGCGTGTTGGTGTACATCAGCAGCGCACCGCCGAGCGTCGGACGCGAGGCTCCCGCGACGCCCGGCATCGTCTTCAGGCGATTGAACTCGCGCGGCGGCGGCGCGCTGATGACATCGACCTGGCCCGTCAGCAGATAGGCGACCCGCGTCGCGTCCTCGGGGATCATCTTCACGACGAGCCTGTCCCAATGCGGCAGGCCCTTGCGCCAGTAGGTCTTGTTCTTGGTGAAGCTGATGTAGTCGTTGGGCTTCCACGTTTCGAAGACGCCGAAACCGGTGCCGACGCCGGCCGGCTTCGACTTGAAATAGTCGTCACCATGCTCCTGGCGCGAGCCGGCGGGGAAGATGCCCATGTACTTCGTCAGGAAATACAACCACGGGCCGTAAGGCTCCGACAGTTCGAACGCGACCTTGTAGGGATCCAGCACGGTGACCTTGGTGATGCGCGTAAACAACGAGCGCCGCGCCGCCTTGTTGTTGGCATCAAGCAGGTAGTCGAAGGAGTACTTGACGTCCTCGGCGGTCATCTTCTTGCCGTTCTGGAACGTCACGTCCTCCCGCAGATCGAAGGTGTAGGTCTTCTTGTCGGCCGAGATGGTCGGCAGCGCCTTGGCGAGCTGGGGCTTCAGCGTGCCGTCGAGATCGTACTCGACCAGGTTCTCGAACACGGTTTGCCCGAGAACCATCGCGTCGTGATTGAGCTGATTGATTGGGTCAATCGTGATGGGATTACTCGGTAGGACGATCGAGAGCGTCTTTCCCTGGTTCGGCTGGGCGTGCAGGAGGCTGGCGGGGAGCAACGGCGCCAGCACACCGCCAGCGCCGGCAGCCAGGATTCGGCGGCGATTTGCCATGAAATTGGGCATCGAACTTCCCCCCTTGTGTGACGTTGCCGGCGGAGCAAAGACCGGCGCCACGATGAGTTTCGCCACGGTAACATCGCCCAAGCTGCAAATTAAAATAAGAACTCTTGGCATCTTGATAGTCTATGACTATCGTCATGGGCCATGCGCTACACCTTCGGCCAGGCTGAAGCGTTCTACTGGGTGGCCCGCCTGGGCGGCTTCCGCGCCGCGGCGTCTCATCTGAACTTGTCGCAGCCCACCGTCAGCCTTCGGGTCAAGGAGCTCGAACGCGTCCTGGGTGCCGCGCTCTTCAACCGCACGCTCTATCGCCCGTCGCTCACGACGTTCGGGGAGGCGATCTACGGCGATGTGGAGCGCATCCTGGTCCATGCCGAGCAGGTCCAGCGCCGATCGGCCGGCGGCGGCACCGGCCGCAGCCTGATGCGGATCGGCGCGGCTGATTCGTTCGCCGCCCGTATCCTGCCTGACCTGCTGGCATCGCTGGCCACGCAGCGACCGGAACTACAGGTCGATGTGACCGTCGATTTCAGCACCCGTCTCGAGCAACAACTGCTGGACCGTTCGATCGACATCGCCTTTCTGTCCCAGCCGCGTGCTCATGACGGCATCACCATCGTGCCGCTGTGGCTGATCGATCTCGTGTGGGTCATCGGCACCAACCTCCCCTTCGAGGGCGATGTCGCGACGCCGGAAAAGCTGGTCGATCTGCCGGTCTTCACCAACGGTCCACCGTCCGGGCTGTTCACGACGATCCAGATGTGGTTCGGCAGCCGCGGGCTGAAGCCGCATCGATTGAATACGTGCAATCCGCTGACCGTGATCGCCCGCCTTGCCGGTGCCGGCACCGGCGCCGCCCTGCTGCCGCGCGAGATGCTCAGGCTCTCCGGCGACGATCTGAAACTGCGCGTGCTGGAGGCCGAGCCCCCTATTCCATCCCACAATCTCTGCGTCATGTGGTGGGGCAACGAGGCCAGCGGGGAATACGCCTATCTTGCCGACATGGCGCGACGGATATTTTCCCAGACATCGATGCCGGCCACGGATCGGGCCGCTTAGCGCGGGCGGAACGCCCGCGCTCCCGGGATCGCACTAGCGCCGGATGGCGGTGACCATCTGGTCCAGCAGCTTGTCCAGGATCGGCATCGAGGTCGCGAAGTTGAAGCGCACGAACTGGCTGCCTGCCGGATCGAACGTCTCGCCGGCACTGAAGGCGATGCGGGCACGATCGTGGAAGAAATCGAAGGCCGATGTATTGAAGCCGAGTTTGGTGCAGTCGAGCCAGGCGAGGAACGTGCCCTCCGGTACACGGCAGACGATTTCCGGCACCTCGGCCTGCAGCCGGCCGACCAGGCGGTCGCGGGCCCGCAGCAGATGCGCCATGACGGAGTCCAACCATGGCTGCCCGTGCGCCCAGGCCGCGACCGTGGCATCGACGCCGATGGCGTTGGGATCGCCCATCAGGCGGGCCGGAATGCGCGCCAGGAAACGATCGCGCAGCCGTGCCGACCCGAAATGCAACACCGCGCAGCGCAGGCCGGGGATGTTGAAGCTCTTGGTCGGCGACGTGATCGTGATCGTGCGATCGGCGATCTCGGCGCCGAGCGACGCCAGCGGAATGTGCCGGTGGCCCGGATAGACGAGATCGGAATGGATCTCGTCGGAGATGATGATCATGTCGTGATCGATCGCGAAGCGGGCCATCGCCAGCAGTTCATCGCGGGTGAACACGCGGCCCGTCGGATTCTGCGGATTGCACAGCACGAAGATACGCGTGCGCCCATTGACGGCAGCGGCGATCTCAACGGTGTCGCAGACAAAGCGCGTGCCATCGTCGCGCATGGACAGCGGAATCAGCTTGCGGCCGGTAGTCTGGATGACATCCCGGAACGGCGGATAGTTCGGCACCTGCAGCACGACGCCGTCGCCGGGTTCGGAAAACGCCAGGACCGGCGCATAGGTTCCCTGAACCAGATCGGCCAGCGGCAGCACCAGGTCCGGATCGACCTCCCAGTCGAAGCGATCCTTCATGCGCGCCGCGAAGGCCGTCGCCACGGCGAGTCCCGCCTTCTCGCCGTTGCGCAACGGATAGCCGTAGTCACGACCATCGACGACGCGGCGCACGGCCTGCTGAATGGGCTCGGCGACAGCGAAGTCCATTTCGGCGACGAAGGCCGGCAACACCTCGGGACTGTATTTGCCCCACTTGGAATTGCGCTGCCGCCGCAGGGCTTCTTCGGAAAGATCGAAAGCGTTGGCTTGGTGGATGTTCTTATCAGCGACTGCTGGCGCGACTACCACGGTGCGTCTCTCTCCTGGTTCTGCCCGAACTCGGGTGTGCTTTTCTTCCAGGATGATGACGGCCACGACAACACCGATCCAGCGCCACGATTCAGGCATGCACGGCGCGCGTGACGCTCAAGAACCAAATCCGTTACGCGCGCCTGGCGTGGACTGGACACGGCGAACGACGCGGTGTGTCGCGTTGTATGAAATTGTGATGAGGTGGGAAAATGTTCTTGTTGCGTTCTCTTCAAATTTAAGGCATAGTGCGAAGCCTTAGCTTCGACTTGAACGTTCCGCTGATGTTCGAGAACGCCTCAGGTTACGCCTATATGCAGTATATCAACAGAATTCTAATAACTGCATATTGTGTAGAAATTGTTTCGAGCGTACACTGACTTTGGCGTCTTAGTCTGCCGCCTATGCGGGGATTGATCGGTCTTCGATGGACACCGTCGCCAGTTGGGATGCGTTGCCCGCCAGAGGGGCACGCCTAGTGTGCGGACATCAGCGGTTGATGCCAGCGCTCCGCGAACCACATCAACGGAATAGTGCTGGGCATGTGAGCGTTGACGTCAGCACGGAGACAATGACGACCTTCAGAGCGCTGCCGAGAAAAGCTGCAAGTGCAAACGCGATGCCCTCGCCGCTGCACGGACAAGGTCGGAATACTCGTTTTTGCCATAATGTTGAAAATACTCTGGACAGTCTCCACGTGAATGAGAAACGGGAACGGGGCTGATCTGGAAGCGTAGTTGAGGTGTCCATCCGAAAGCAGCGATATCCGGCCGGACCGACGGTTTGGCCTGATCTTGGCATAGCTCGCAGCGTAGTGATGAGGATACCATGCCGGACGACTCAGTATTCAACACCCTCGTGCGGTCGTTTGAATCGCGCCGCGAGACGGCCATGTCGCTGTCGGAATATCTCGAGGCGTGTCGCACCGACCCGATGCTCTACGCCAGCGCGACGGACCGCCTGCTGGCCGCGATCGGCGAGCCGGAGATCATCGACACGGCCAAGGATCCGCGCCTGGGCCGCATCTTCCTGAACAGGACCATCCGTACTTACCCGGCGTTCACGGGTTTCTACGGCATGGAAGAAACGATCGAACGGATCGTCTCGTTCCTGCGCCACGCCGCGCAAGGCCTCGAGGAACGCAAGCAGATGCTCTATCTGCTGGGCCCGGTCGGCGGCGGTAAGTCGTCGCTGGCCGAGCGCCTGAAGTCTCTGATGGAAGTCCACCCCATCTACGTGCTGAAGGCCGGCAACGAACTGAGCCCTGTGTTTGAAAGCCCGCTTGGGCTGTTCGATCCAGACGCGATGGGCGCCCTGCTGGAGGAGCGCTACGGCATTCCGCGCCGGCGGCTCACCGGGCTGATGAGCCCGTGGTGCCTCAAGCGACTGGAGGAATTCGGCGGCGACATCTCGCGTTTCCGGGTCGCCCGCATCCAGCCGTCGCGGCTGCGGCAGATCGCGGTCGCCAAGACCGAACCGGGTGATGAGAACAATCAGGATATCTCGTCGCTGGTCGGCAAGGTCGACATCCGCAAGCTGGAAGCCTTCGCTCAGAACGACCCCGATGCCTACAGCTACTCGGGCGGCCTGAATCGCGCCAACCAGGGCATTCTCGAGTTCGTCGAGATGTTCAAGGCGCCGATCAAGATGTTGCACCCGCTGCTGACGGCAACGCAGGAAGGCAACTACATCGGCTCCGAGAATATCGGCGCCATCCCGTTCTCCGGGATCATCCTGGCGCACTCCAACGAAGCCGAGTGGCAGAGCTTCAAGAGCAACAAGAACAACGAAGCCTTCATCGACCGCATTTCCGTGGTCAAGGTTCCGTACTGCCTGCGGGTGACCGAGGAAGCGAAGATCTACGAGAAGCTGATCCAGGGTTCGGCGCTCACGGCGGCACCATGCGCACCGTCCACCATTGAGACCTTGGCCCGGTTCTCGGTCTTGTCGCGCCTGCGCCAGCATGAGAACTCGACGCTCCACGCCAAGATGCGGGTCTATGACGGCGAGACGCTGAAGGAGTCCGATCCCAAGGCCCGCAGTGTCCAGGAATACAAGGATGCTGCCGGGGTCGACGAGGGCATGGACGGCGTCTCGACCCGTTTTGCCTTCAAGGTGTTGGCCGCAACCTTCAACCACGACACCACCGAGATCGCCGCCGATCCGGTGCATCTGATGTATGTGCTGGAGCAGGTCATTCGCCGCGAGCAGCTGTCGGATGAACTGGAGAAGCGCTACCTTGAATTCATCAAGGGCGAGCTGGCGCCGCGCTATGCCGAATTCATCGGCAATGAGGTCCAGAAGACATACCTCGAATCGTATTCCGACTACGGTCAGAACCTGTTCGACCGCTATGTCGACTATGCCGACGCCTGGATCGAGGACCAGGACTTCAAGGACCCCGACACCGGCCAGTTGCTCAATCGCGAGCTTCTCAACCAGGAACTGACGAAGATCGAAAAGCCGGCCGGGATCGCCAACCCGAAGGACTTCCGCAACGAGATCGTCAAGTTTGCCCTGCGTACGCGGGCGAACAACAGCGGCAAGAATCCCTCGTGGACGAGCTATGAGAAGATCCGCGAGGTCATCGAAAAGCGCATGTTCTCGCAGGTCGAGGATCTGCTGCCGGTCATCTCGTTCGGCACCAAGAAAGATGGCGAAACCGAAAAGAAGCACGGCGAGTTCGTGACGCGCATGGTCGCCCGGGGCTACACAGAGCGCCAAGTGCGGCGTCTGGTCGAATGGTACATGCGGGTCAAGCAGGCCGGTTGATCTGTTTGATCCGGCTGCAGCCGGGAGCGGCTTGCCATGCAGATTCTTGATCGGCGATTGAACCCGAGCGGCAAGAGCCTGGAAAACCGCCAGCGGTTCCTGCGACGGGCCAAGGCGCATATCCAACGCGCGGTGCGCGAGGCATCGCAGGACCGCAACATCTCGGACATCCTCGAGGGTGGCGAGATCAGCATCCCCACAGGGGGGCTGAACGAACCGCGCTTCCACCACGGGCCCGGCGGCATTCACGACAACGTGCTGCCGGGCAACAAGACCTTCGCCGAAGGCGATATCCTGCCGCGCCCCGAGGGCGGCGGTGGGCGCGGCGCCGGCGGCGCCAGCGATGGCGGCGCCGACGCGGAGGATGCCTTCCGTTTCATGCTGACCCGGGAGGAATTCCTCGACCTCTTCCTCGACGACCTCGAACTACCCGATCTCGCCAAGCGCCGGCTGACCGATGTCGAACAGGAAGGCCTTCGCCGCGCCGGGTACTCGGTGTCCGGCTCGCCGGTGAACCTCGCGGTCACGCGCACCAGCCGTCTGGCCATGGCGCGCCGCATCGCGCTGCGCCGCCCCAGCCCACGGACCATCGAGCAGCTCGAAGCCGAACTGGCCGCCTGCGAGGACGCCGAACGGCGCGTGGCGCTGCAAGCCGAGATCGCGGCACTCAAGACTCGGATGCAGCGCATCCCCTACATCGACCCCATCGACATCCGCTATCGGCGTTTCGAGAGCGTGCCCAAACCGGTGGCGCAGGCGGTGATGTTCTGCCTGATGGACGTATCAGGGTCCATGTCGGAGCACATGAAGGATCTCGCCAAGCGCTTCTACATGCTGCTCTACATCTTTCTCACGCGGCGCTATCGCCACGTCGAGATCGTGTTCATCCGCCACACCGACAGGGCCGAGGAGGTCGACGAGGAGACCTTCTTCCGCAGTCCGGCGACCGGCGGAACGGTGGTCTCGAGCGCGCTCGAAGCGATGCGGCGCATTGTCGAGGATCGCTACCGCCCACAGGACTGGAACATCTATGCCGCTCAGGCATCGGATGGCGACAATTCCTACGGCGATGGCGAACTGACGGCGAGCCTGCTGAAGGACGCCATCCTGCCGGCAAGCCAGTACTTCGCCTATCTCGAGGTCGGGGAGGCTGGTCAACACGACAATCCGGTGATGCCGAACTCGGCCCTGTGGGGCATTTATGATCGCCTCATCGGCGACGGCCACCCGCTTTCCATGCGCAAGGTCAGCAGCCGCAGCGAGATCTATCCGGTGTTTCGCGATCTCTTCCAGCGTCGTGAAGGGAAGGCAGTGTGATGGAGCGGCTGTTCGACGGCGCCGAGTGGGATTTTGCCACCCTGCAGCGGATCCATGACGCCTGCGAGGAAATCGCCTTGGGCGAACTGGGGCTGGACGTCTATCCGACCCAGGTCGAGGTGATCACGACCGAGCAGATGATCGATGCCTATTCCTCGATCGGCATGCCTCTGTTCTACAAGCATTGGTCATTCGGCAAGCACTTCACGCAGCATGAGGCGCTCTACCGCACCGGACTGCGCGGACTTGCCTATGAGATCGTGATCAACAGTTCGCCGTGCGTCTGCTACCTGATGGGCGACAACACGGCAACCATGCAGGCGCTGGTCATCGCGCACGCCGCCTTCGGCCACAACCACTTCTTCAAGAACAACTACCTGTTCCGGCAGTGGACCGATGCCGAGGGCATTCTCGACTATCTGGAGTTCGCCAAGCGCTATGTGACGCGCTGCGAGGAGCGCTACGGCCATGCCCTGGTCGAGCGCACCCTGGATGCCGCGCATGCCTTGATGGCTCAGAGTGTCGATCGCTATCGCGGCAAGAAGAAGCTCAACCTGCGCCAGGAAGAGGAGCGCGAACGGCGCCGCCGCGACCATGGCGAGCGCAACTTCAACGACCTGTGGCGGACGGTCCCGACGGGACCGGGCAAGAACACCGCGGAGCTCAGCGTTGACCGGCGGCGGGCGCTGCTGGGCCTGCCGCAGGAGAACATCCTCTACTTCATTGAGAAGACGTCACCGCGGCTGGCGCCCTGGCAGCGCGAACTGTTGCGCATCGTGCGCCACATCGCCCAGTATTTCTATCCGCAGGGTCAGACCAAGGTCATGAACGAGGGCACGGCAACCTACGTGCACTATCGCATCATGAACCGCCTGCACGAACGCGGCGCCATCTCCGACGGCCACCTGCTGGAATTCCTGCAGTCGCACACCAACGTCGTCTTTCAGCCGACCTGGGATGACCCGCGCTTCTCGGGTTTCAATCCTTATGCGCTGGGTTTCGCGATGATGCGCGACATCGAGCGCATCGTCACCGACCCCAGCGACGAGGATCGCGAATGGTTCCCCGACATCGCCGGCACCGGCGATGCCATGGCGGTACTGCGCAACATCTGGGCCAACTATCGCGACGAGAGCTTCATCGGGCAGTACCTCAGCCCGCGCCTGATCCGCGAGATGCGGATGTTTCAGCTGCACGACGATCCAGCCGAGACCGAAGGCATCCTGGTCGAAGCGATCCAGAACGAACGCGGCTACCAGCAGATCCGGCGGCAGTTGGCTCGCCGTCACGATATCGGATGGATCGACCCCAATATCGAGGTCGTCGATGTCGACCTCATGGGCGACCGCCGGTTGATCCTGCACCACAACGCCGTGAACGGCTGTGTGCTCGAGGAAAACGACACCCGGCACGTCCTGCAGCACCTGGCCGATCTATGGGGCTACGATGTCCTGCTGCGCGAGATCGACTCGTCGGACACCGTCCTGAAGGAACACGTCTGCCATCCGCGCGGCGCGATACTGGCGGCGGCGTAATTTCCTCCTCCCGCCCATGCGGGAGAGGCTTCACATTGCGGTCCAGCCGCCGTCGACGACCAGTTCGGCGCCGGTAACGTACGACGCCTCGTCCGAGGCCAGGAAGAGGATCGCATAGGCGACCTCGTCCACTTCGCCGGCGCGCCCCAGGGGCACACCCTTCAAGGTCTTCGCGCGCTGTGCCGGATCGGCAGTGCGGCCCGACGTGATCATGGGCGGCATCAGGCCGGGGTGGACTGAATTGACGCGGATGCCGTCACGGCCGTGCTGGACGGCGATACCCTTGGTCAGCAGCCGCACGGCACCCTTGGACGCATTGTAGCCGACATGGATTCCAGGCTGGCCGACAATACCGGAGACAGAGGACAGGTTGATGATCGAACCGCCACCGCTCTTCTGCATTGCGGCGATGGCGTGCTTGGTGCCGAGAAACACGCCCGTCGCGTTGATCGCCATCAGCTTGTTCCAGGCATCGGTGGCGAAGAGATCCTCGACCGCCGAGCCGCTGATGCCGGCATTGTTCACCAGGACATCGAGCCGGCCGTACGCCGTCAGCGTCTTGTCGATCACCGATTTCCAGGCCGCCTCGTCGGTGACGTCGAGGTGCATGTAGGCCGCGCGGCCACCGGCTTTCTCGATATCCGCGACCACGGCGGCGCCTGCGGCATCGATTACGTCTGCCACCACCACAGCCTTGGCGCCTTCACGCGCGAACAGCCGGGCGGTGGCAGCGCCCATGCCGTTGGCTGCACCGGTGATCACAGCCACTTTGTCTTTCAGGCGCATGATGTCGTCCTCCGTGATGGCATCGCGCGCCGACTCTCCACCTGCCGTGGTCACACGCAAAGCGTTCACGGGAATAGCAGCCATGCCATGTGGAGCATGCGCGGGATTGTCGCCCGAGCAACGCGAGGGATGACGCGGCCGTTCTTCAATCAGCCCGGCAGCGCACGCGCGGCGGCTAGAACTTCCTCCGCCGAGGGAAACTTGCCGATCCCGGCCATGCCTTCGCGGGCACATTCGATGTTGGCCCAGCGCACGATGCTGTTCTGGTCGATCAAGAACTGGCCCTTGAGCTGCGGCCATTGTCGTTCCACATCGGCCTGATCGACCTGGTTCTCCGTATAGCCGTCGAGCTTTGCCACCACGGCAGCCGCTTCCGGGATCGGCAACGGTTCCGGCAGGATGCCGTCGGGATTGATACGGGTCGTTTCGAACGCCGACACGAATTCTGGTGTCGGCGCGGGTTTGGGAACGCCGTACGCCCGGTGCGTGGTGAGTTCGGGATCGGCGGCCAGGCGCAGGCGGGTGGGACGAAACTTGAAATAGAGCCTGGCGTTCTCCGGCGATGTAGCCACAACGGCGAGCGTCTCGACGCCTGAGGCTTTCAACGCCTGCTCCGTCGTCGCGATCTGGGCGATCGCGCGGCGGCAGAACGGACACCACAGCCCGATGAAGAGTGCCAGGAACAGCGACGCCCGCCCGTGATAATCGGCCAGCGATACGATCCCGCCGCTGTCGATGGCAGGCAGCGCGAAGTCAGGCGCTCGCTCACCGGGCGAAGCCGTCGGCCGCAGTTCGTCGCTGGTCATGTGATCCCCCCGTATGCCCAGGCGCTAACAGAGAAACGGCAGGACCAGCAGAGCCTCAGGCTCCAGGCCGGCCCGCTCACATACCTCTTGAGATTTGGCCAGGTAGACTTCCGCCATCGCGACGTCCCCGGCGTCGAGATTGAGGGTGGCAAGCCCATCATAGCAGGGAAACAGCAGCTGCGGCTCGCCTATTCGTTCCGCCAGCCGTAAGGCTTCCTCGTATGCCGCGCGGGCCAGGGCATGATCACCGTGGCATTGATGGATCTGACCCAAAACGATCAGTGGCACGGCCAGGTGATCGAGCAACCCCAGACTGCGATCGAGATCGATCGCCATCTGCGCCGCGGCCATGCCCTCTGCCTCGCAGCGATCGGTCAGGGCACAGTAGGCGACAGCGAGGTTGGCGTAGAGTCGCGACTGAAAACCAAGGTCGCCGACCTTCTTGGCACTCTCAAGGCCACGCAGACACGTCTCGATGCTGCGCTGTGGGTCGAGCGAGCTGTAGAGCACACCGAGGTTGGTGTAACCCCGACACGTCGCCTGCAGCAGGTCATGCTGTTCAGCCAGCGCGACGCTCTGCTCGATGTGACCCACCGCTTCCGGCAGACGGCCCGTGCGGGCAAGCGCCACGCCCAGCGTATTGTAGGCCTGTGCCCGCGTTATCGCCGTGTCGCGGACATCTTCCGGGTCGAGAACGATACCGTCCTGACGTGCCGCTTCGGCGAGCGATCGTTCCGCCCATGCGATGGCTTGCGCGTTGTCGCCGGCGCGAAACGCGAGCCGGCCGAACTCCTGGAACAGTTGCGCGCGTTCGACGGGGCTGCCGTCGTCACCCAGCTGCTCGAGGCCCGACGTGAAGCAGGCCTTGGCCTGGTCGCGGTCGCCCGTTTCCCAATGCAGCGCCCCGAGCTTGCGGAACAGGCGCGCGACGCCCTCCCGATCCGCAACCTTTTCGAGCGCCAGTCGTCCCGTTTGATAGTGCGCCAGTGCCTCTGCCCATTTTCCTGTCAGCGCCAGGACATCGGCCAGCCGTTCACGGATCTCCAGGGCCTGGCCGCCGTCTGTCGAGCCCTCGCCGAGCGTGCGCAGGGCGCGCGCGTAGTGGCGGATGGCATCATCGTTGGCATAGACGGCGCGCGCCCGATCACCGGCGGCCGTCAGATAGCGCGCGCCCTTGGCCCTGTCTGCCGTCAGGCTCCAGTGATGACCCAGCGCCTCGAGATCGGTCAGCCGCGACGGCGTCGGCCCGATCGCGCGCTCCAACGCGCGGCCGGCCCGCTCGTGCAGCGCGCTGCGCCGCGCCTGCAACAGGTTCTCGTACACCACTTCATGGACCAGCGCGTGCGTGAAGCCGTAACGGCCGTGCCCGACCACGCTGATCAGATCTGCCTCGACCAGGCGACCAAGAACGGTGTCGACACCGCGCGCACCTGCCGCGATGGCACGCAGCAGCGTCTCGTCGAAGACCGTGCCCAGCACTGCGGCCTCCTGGAGCAGGCGCCGCGCATCGTCGGGAAGCCTGTCGATGCGCGAGAGGAGCAGTCCGTGCAGCGTGGCCGGAATGTCCACGCCGCCGACCGCGGCATACGTCCATCGATCATGGTTACGGACGAGTGTTCCTTCGGTCACCAGGCTGCGGATGATCTCTTCGACGAACAGCGGATTGCCGCCGGCCCGCGTCGCGATGACCTGCCGGATTTGGGCGAAGGCGACATCGTCCACCGGGCCGAACAGGCCGCCCACCAGCGCCTGCGTCTCGTCTGCCGACAGCGGGCCAAGCCGAAGGACGATTTGCGCCGCCCGGTCCACCGGGAGTGGATGCGCGTCGGGCCGCAGCGAGATCAGCATCATCAGCGGCCGCAACACCAAGCCGTCGAGGATCTCGCGCAGCAGATCCACCGAGGCGGCATCGGCCCAGTGGAGGTCCTCGATGACGAAGAGGAGCGGGCTTTGCAGCAGGCGCTGCTCGATCAGCATCCGCGCCGCCAGGGCGATCTGACGCCGGAGTTGCTCGGGGTCCAGTTCGCCGGAACGCTCCTCCTCGATGCCCAACACATAGCTCAGCACCGGCATGATCGCTGCTGCCGTGTCGGGCTGGGCGCCCAGCGCGTGCAGGCCCGCGGCGAGCTTCTGCCGTGCAACGTCGACCGAGTCGTCGAGGGTGACTCCATACCCTTCCCGAAAGAGCGTCGCGAAAACGCCGTAAGCCGGCTCGCCCATGGATGCGCATGCAACCCGCCGGACGGCGGTGCGGAGAAACCGGTCGTCATCCGCCAGGTGCCGCAGGAACTCCGCCATCAGCCGCGACTTGCCGGTACCAGCCTCGCCGACCAGGCTCACCACCTGGGCGCTGCCATCCTGCATCCGATCGAAGGCCGCCAACAGCTGACCAAGCTCGGCGCTGCGTCCGATCAGCGGTGAGGCCAGCCCGTATGCCGAAAGCCCGCGCGCCGATTGCGGCTCGGCAAGCGCGCCCAGCAGCCGATAGACCACCGTTGGTTCGGCTTTGCCGCGCAGCGCGACGTCACCCGCGGGCTCGAAGGAGAAGCGATACCGGGTCAGGGCATGGGTTGCCGCCGAGACCAGGATCGTTCCCGGCGCTGCTGCGCCCAGCAGTCGGGCGGTGGTGTTCACGGCGTCGCCTGTCACATCGTATGCTGCGCCGGCGACCGCGCTGAAAGTGCCGGCCACCACCGGCCCGGTATGCACGGCGATGTGCAGGGCCACCGGCTGGCCGAGCCGCGCCGTCCATTGATCGTCCAGTGTCCGCCCGACCGCGAGCATGGCCAGCGCCGCATCGAGCGCCCGCTGCGGATCGTCCTCATGCGCGACCGGCGCACCGAAGAGCGCCAGCACGGCATCGCCGATGAACTTCGCCACGAAACCGTCGTAGCGGGTGACCACCTGGGTCAGCGCCTCGAACAACGCGTCCTGGAACGCCCGCACATCCTCAGGGTCAAGCCGTTCGGACAGCGCGGTGAAGCCGCAAAGATCAGCAAAGAGGATCGTGACCTGGCGGCGGTCGGCCTCCCGGTGCGGACTGGGCGCCATGGGCAGCGGTACGGCTGCCGGCGCGGCACCCGTGCGGTGCGCAGGAAGGCCGCAGTGCGGGCAGAAGGCGAAACCCGGCGATAGCTCCTGACCGCAGCCGACGCACGTCATCGAGAGGCTCATCAAGCCGTGCAGGACAGCCATTACCATAGCACCGGAGCCGGCAAGCACTCCAGCGCTAGGCAGGATCGGCGCCGTCAGCCTAGGATCGGCGCCGTCAGCCTAGGATCGGCGCCGTCAGCCTAGCATCGGCGCCGCATTCCGCTGGGGAGTCTGGTCCATGCGTCAGTCCGTATCGTTCTACAGTGAAGGCGTGAAGCTCGACGGCGATCTGTTCCTGCCCGACGACCTGAGGCCGGGCGAAAAACGGGCCGGAATCGTCCTGTGCCACGGCTACACCGGCGTGAAGGACCTCTACCTGCCCGACAACGCCGCGGCCCTGAACCAGGTCGGCTATGTCGTGCTGACGTTCGATTACAAGGGCTGGGGCAAAAGCGAGGGTGCGCGCAGCCGGCTGGCCCCCTTCAGCCGGGTTGCCGACGTGCAGGCCGCGATCACCTTCCTCGGCCTCCAGCCGTCGTGCGACAAGCAGCGCATCGGGCTCTACGGCACCAGCTACGGCTGCGCCACGGTGGTATTCACCGCAGCCATCGACGAGCGCGTGACGTGCACGGTCGGCGTCGTCGGCATGGGACACGGCGGGCGCTGGATGCGCAGCGTGAGGCGGCCCGACGAGTGGTTCGACCTGCTGGCCCGTGCCGAAAAGGATCGCGAACGGCGGGTGCTGACAGGCGAATCCGAGTTCGTCGCCCGTGAGGACGTCCTGTTGCCGGACCGCCAGTCGGCCGAACTGGCGGCCAAGGCCCGCGCCGCCAACCCCAACGCGGTCGGCACGATTCCGCTGGAATACATCGACGAGACGTTGTCATTCCACCCCGAGTGGGTGGTGGACAAGATCGCCCCGCGGCCGCTGCTGCTGATCGCTGCCGGCGATGATCGCCTCGTACCGCCCGAGGATTGCCGGTCGCTGTTCGACAAAGCCGGCGAACCCAAGAAGCTGGTCGTGCTGCCGGGTGTCGGCCACTACCAAGTCTATACCCAACCCGCTTTCGACGACGTGATACGCGAGACCAGCGGCTGGTTCCGCCAGCACCTGCCGGCGATCCGCCAGTAGCGGGCAGCCCCGCCGGGAATGGTCGGTATCACACGCTACCGCGCCATCACGCGGTTTTGGATGACAATGCCGGCACTGGAGATACAGTTCGGACCAGGAGGACAAGGCCATGGCCGAGATCAGGTTCGCTGCCGGCGCACCGCACGCGCCGGGTTTGATCGGGTTGATGCAGACGGCGCCAGGTCCGGTCAAGGACGTGGTGGCCCATACCTACCGCAGCCTTGGCGAGGCGATCGCGTCCTCGGCGATCGATGTGCTGATCATTTTCGCCAATGATCATCTCGCCAACAGCCGCATCCGTGCCTATCCCGACTTCCTCATCGGCATGGCGGGCGAGCATCGTGGGCCCTATGAGTGGTTCAAACCGTGGATCGGTTGCCGGGATTACACGGTAAAAGGCGCACCGGATATCGCCGCCGCGCTGTTTGGCGGCATGACGAAGCGTGGCATCCGCATGTTCGCCCAGCACGAGAACCTGAAGTTCGACGACAACATCTCGGTCCCGGTGCTGCTGACCGACATCGAGGGGTCGGGCGTTCCGATCGTGCCGGTGCTGCAGAATTGCACCGTGCCGCCGATCCCCGATCAGCACCGTTGCTATGCGGTCGGCCAGGCGCTGGGTGATTTCATCCGCAACGACCTGCCCGCCGACATGCGGGTTGGTCTGCTGGGCTCCGGCGGCTTGAGTCACGAACCGGGCGGCTCGCGCTACTACTTCATCGATGAAGACTTCGACCGCTGGTTCCTCGATCTCGTGGCCTCGGGCGATCACGACCGACTGCTGCGCGAGCTGACCCTGGAGAGGATGGAAGCGGCCGGGTCCAGCGGTACCGCCGAGTTGCTGGCCTGGGTCGTCGTGCTGGGCGCGATCGGCCCGCGACCGGGCAAGAGCTTCGGCTATGCCGCGCATCGGGAGTTCAAATGCGGCGTCGGTGCCGTGCAGTGGGACATGGACGCCAACCAGCCCAAGCTGCGCGCCGCGGCCGAGTGAGGGATGTCATGGGCCTTGAAAGATTCGACCCGTCGCTGGCAACGCACGACCTGATCCAGGATCTGAAATGGTCACCGGCCTTGCGCGAGGAATTCGTCCTCAACGAAGCCGGCGTGCTCGATCGCTATCCGCTGCGCCAGGATGAACGGTACGCGATCGAAACCCGCGATTTCCGCACGCTGTACGACATCGGCCTGCATCCTTATCTCGGCGGCCAGCTGGCGCGCCTGATCTTCGGCAACGAGGCCGGCAAGGGCGCCACCGTCGCCGTCAACAAGCTGGTCGAGTCGCTGCAGGGCAAAGGGCCGGTCACCTAAGCGCCGGGAGCGCACCCGCAAAAGCGACCGACCGCCTCGCGGAATGCGTCGGCGCGCATGCCGGCATTACGCGTTTGACGACCCACGCGGGCGCAGCGATTTGTATGGTATCCCTGCCGAATGCCGGGAGGGTTGGCCATGCGATTCAGTTTCACGCACGAGCAGGAGGAGTTCCGCACCATCGTGCGGCGCTTGCTGGACGCGCGCTCACCGGTATCGGAAGTCCGGCGCCTGATGGCGACCGACGCGGGCTTTGACCGCGACGCCTGGAAGAAGCTCAACCAGGAGCTGGGGCTCACAGCGATCCTCATCCCGGAAGCCTACGGCGGCCAGGGCTTCGGCCATGCCGAGCTCGCCATCGTGCTGGAGGAGATGGGACGCGGCCTGCTGTGCGCGCCGTTCTTCTCGACTGCTGTCCTGGCGACGACGGCGATCTTGAATGCCGCAAGCGAAGCGCAGAAGCAGGCCTTGCTGCCGGCGATCGCGGCCGGCGATGTCACCGCGACGCTGGCATTCTCGGAAGACGACGGCCGCAACGACGGCGCCGGCGTCACCATGACCGCGACGCCGTCAGGCGGTGCCTGGCGCCTGGATGGCATCAAGAGCTTCGTGCTGGACGGTCACACCGCCGATCTGATCGTCGTGCTGGCCCGCAGCCCCGGGTCGAGCGGCGAAAGCGGGCTGTCGTTCTTCACCGTCTCAGGTGACGCCAAGGGGCTGCAGCGGCGGCGGCTCAAGACCATGGACGAGACTCGCAAGCTGGCGCGACTGCAGTTCGCCGGCGTCGAGGCCGAGCTTCTGGGCGACGCGGGTGCAGCGGCGGGACCTTTCGCCAAGACCCTGCAGCAGGCCAACGTGCTGCTCGCCAACGAAATGGTGGGCGGCGCCGAGAAGCTGCGTCAGGCGGCACTGGACTACGTCAAGATGCGCATGCAGTTCGGCCGCTCGATCGCCTCGTTCCAGACCACCAAGAACAAGGCCGCCGACATGCTGGTCGACGTCGAGCTGGCGAAGTCGGCCGCCTACTACGCCGCCACGGCGCTGGACGACGGCGACGACGATCTGCCGGCGATCGCCTCACTGGCCAAGGCGAGCGCCGCCGAGGCCTATCTGCAGACGGCGATCCACGCCATCCAGATGCATGGCGGCATCGGCTTCACCTGGGACAACGACACCCACCTCTGGTTCAAACGCGCCAAGAGCTCGGAAATCCTGTTCGGCGATGCCAACGAGCATCGCGAGCGGATGCTCCAG
Source organism: Reyranella sp. CPCC 100927 (assembly GCF_007859315.1). Classification (GTDB taxonomy): domain Bacteria; phylum Pseudomonadota; class Alphaproteobacteria; order Reyranellales; family Reyranellaceae; genus Vineibacter. Next base: position 109,616 of record NZ_VOHA01000015.1, on the reverse strand, counting down.
GCCTGGGGACACTAGGAGACCGCTCATGAGCGAACCGACGGAAGACACGGTCCGCGCCGAGGTGCGGGCGTGGCTGGAAGCCAACTGGAGCCCGGACCTGGGCCTGGTCGACTGGCGCAACAAGCTCGCCGATTCGGGCTGGGGTGTGCCGCATTGGCCGAAGAAATGGTACGGGCGGGACCTGCCCGAAGCGCTGGTGCCGGTCGTCGACGACGAGTTCCGGCGCATCGGCGCGATCGGCGTCGCCAAGGCCGGCATCCGCACCTTGGCGGCGGCTACCATCCTGGCGCACGGCACCGACTTCCATAAGGAGAAGTACCTCAGGCGGATCCTCACCGGCGAGGATACCTGGTGCCAGCTGTTCAGCGAGCCGGGCAGCGGCTCGGACCTGGCCGGCGCCGTGACGCGCGCCGACTTCAAGGGCAATCACTGGGTGATCAACGGCCAGAAGGTATGGACCACCAGTGCCCACAAGGCGCACTGGGGCCTGCTGCTGGCGCGCGCCAACTGGGACGTGGCCAAGCACAAGGGGCTGGCCTACTTCATCCTCGACATGAAGCAGCCTGGCGTGGAGGTGCATCCGCTCAGGCAGATGAACGGGCACGCCTCGTTCAACCAGGTGTTCTTCACCGACGCCATCGTCGAGCCCGAGTTCCTGGTCTCCGATGTCGGCGACGGCTGGAAGGTGGCGACGACGACCTTGATGCACGAGCGGCGCGGCGCCGACAGCCTGCGCAGCTGGGCCACGGCGTCGGATCGCAAGGGCCGCATCTACGAGGAAGAGCGGGCCGAGATCGCGACGACCATGGAGCCCTACAAGTGGTATCCGCAGCGCGCCGGCCGCGTCGACCTGGTGCTGGAGCGGGCCAAGGCCACCGGCAAGATCAAAGACCCCGTGGTGCGGCAGGACATCGCCAAGCTGCTGATCATGGCCAAGACGGCGGAGTGGACGGCACGCCGCGCCCGTGCAGCGCAGGAGCTGGGGCGGCCGCAGGGACCGGAGGGATCGCTGGGCAAGCTGGTATCGAGTCACGTGGCGCGCGCGGCAGCACGCGTTCACACGCACATCGATGGCGCCAACGCGTTGCTGAGCGGCGAGGACGGCACGCTGGGCGGCGTGATCGCCGAGATCCTGGTGTCGGTACCCGGCGGCTCGATCGCCGGCGGCACGGACGAGATCCAGCGCAACATCATCTCTGAGCGCGTGCTGGGCATGCCCAAGGAGCCCAGCGTCGACACCAACAAGCCGTTCCGCGACGTGCCCCGCAACATCGTCTCGTCGTAGGTTTTCACCTCTCCCGCAAGCGGGAGAGGAGCAAAAAAGAGGAAACGCATGACGTCAGGGATTGCAGCAGAAGACTGGATTGCCCATCACGCCCGCTTCATGCCGCAGGCGCCGGCGGCACACGATCTGGCCTCCGACCGGCGCTTCACCTATGCCGCGTTCGATGACCGCATCGGTCGCGCCGCGCGCTGGCTGAAGACGGCATTCGGTGTCCGCCAGGGCGATCGCGTCGCCGTGCTCAGCATGAACGACACGGATGTCTTCGAGCTGCAGTTCGCCTGTCGCCGGCTGGGCGCGATCTTCCTGCCGCTGAACTGGCGGCTGGCCGTGCCCGAGCTCGAGTTCATCTGCAAGGACGCCACACCCGGCGTGCTGATCTTCGGCGATGAGTTCGCCGATGCCGCTGCGCAGATCGCGCGCCTGGCCGGCGTGCCGCACAGCGCCAACCTCGCCAACGGCAAACCCAGTGCCTACGAGGCCGGCCTGGCGGCGGCGACGGGCGACCTCTCGCCGCCGGTGATGGATCTCGATGACACCTGGACCATTATGTACACGTCGGGCACGACAGGGCGGCCCAAGGGTGCGCAGATCACCTACCGGATGTGCACCTTCAACGCCATCCAATGCGCCATGACCGTCGGCTTGACGGCGCAGTCCAAGAACCTGGTGTTCCTGCCGACCTTCCACACCGGCGGACTGAACGTCTACGCCAACCCGACCTTCCATACCGGCGGCTGCAACGTGGTGATGCGCAGCTTCGATCCGGCAATGTTCCTGCGCCTGCTGACCGACAAGCAGCTGCATCTCACCCACCTGCTGGGCGTGCCCACCAACTTCCTGATGTTGGCGCAGGAACCCGGCTTCGCCAGCGCCGACCTGTCCCATATCGTCTGCATCGGCGTCGGCGGCGCCGCGGCACCCCTGGCGCTGATCGAGGAGTACGGCCGCAAGGGCATCATGCTGCAGCAAGGCTGGGGCATGACCGAGACCGGGCCGCTGGGCCTGATGCTGTCGGGCGACCAGGCGCTGGCCAAGGTCGGCTCGTCCGGCCTGCCGCCGCTCTACGTGCGGCTGAAGATCTGCGATCCTGAGGGCAACGAGGTGCCGCGTGGCCAGACCGGCGAGCTGATGATCAAGGGCCCGACGGTGATGCCGGGCTATTGGAACCGACCGGAAGCCAATCGTGCCGCCTTCACCGACGGCTGGCTGCACACCGGCGATGCGGCGCGCCAGGACGAGGACGGCTACTACTATATCGTCGATCGCTGGAAGGACATGTTCATCTCCGGCGGCGAGAACGTCTACCCGGCCGAAGTCGAGAACGTGATCTATCAGCTCGACGGCGTGCTGGAGAACGCCGTGGTCGGTGTGCCGCACCAGAAGTGGGGCGAGGTCGGCCGCGCCTATGTCGTGCTCAAGCCGGGCGCCAACCTCGACGACGAGGCCGTGCTGCAGCACTGCGGCTCTCAGCTGGCGCGCTACAAGGTGCCCAAGGAAGTGCGCTTTCTCGACGAACTGCCCCACAACGCGACCGGCAAGGTCCTGAAGCACCAGCTGCCGCGGACGTAGCACTGTCATCCCGAGCACAGCGAGGGATCTTCTCGAAAAGGCGCACAGCGTCAATCGCGGGAGATCCCTCGCTGCGCTCGGGATGACGTGTTCGCCACCACTACACCGTATTGGCGACGGCGTCGGTGCGCCAGAGGTGCTCGCGCCAGCGCACGGCGATGACCAGGAGAAATCCGAGACCGATCACGCAATAAGCACTGGCCGTCGCCGCGAAGCCAAAGCGCTCGATCAGCGGCCCGGCGGCGAGCAGGCCAACGGGATAGCCGTACACCGCCAGCATGCGCACACCCATGATGCAGCCGCGCAGCGGCGCCGGAACGGTGCGCAGCAGGGCAACAGCCATCGGCACCATGCACAGGCTTTGCACCAGGCCGGCGAACAGCAGAATGGCGCTGCCCAGCACCGGTTCGCGCACCCAGGCGAAGGCGATGGTTGCGGCGTACCACAGCACGCCGAACACCAGCATGATCCGCGCCGGATGGATCGCCGCGCCACGGACACTGAGCGCGATCGATCCGATCAGCGCGCCGCCGGCGAAGCTGGCGACCAGCCACCCTAGCCCGCGTTGATCGAGGTGATAGATGTCCTTGGCGACATGCGCCAGCAGCGCGCCGGTCAGCGGGAAGACCGTAAGGTTGACGAGGAACGCCAGATACATGGTCGCCCGCAGCGGCGGCGTCGCCCAGATATAGGCAAGGCCTGCGCGCAGGTCGTGCAACGGCGACGTGCGCGCGGCGACGGTCCCTGACGTACCGTACGCACCGCCGCCGGCAACACCCAGGGTCAGCAGGACGCTCAGCACGTAGAAGCCGCACACCGCGATATAGGCGGAGCCCATGCCTACGGTCGCGACCAGGCCGGCGCCCGCCAGCGCACCGGCGACGCGGGCGGAATCCATCGTGGTGCGCGAGACGCCCATGGCCTGCATCAGCAGACCCGCCGGCATCGTGTCGCCGATCAGCACGTTGCGCATCACGAGATCGGAAGGTCGGATGGTGCCCGCCACCAGGGCAACGGCAAAAACGGCAGATGGGGTCGCGGTCCCGGTGAAGAAGAGCACCATCAGGATGGCTGCCAGCAGGGCATAGGCCACGCGCATCAGGCACAGCAGATTGCGGTAGCCGATGCGATCACCGGCCACGCCGAACAACGGCGCCACCAGGGTGCCGAGGAACTGCAGCGAGCCGAACAGCGCCAGCATGACGACGGAGCCGGTCTCGACCAGCATGTACCAGCCGAGAATCAGCGTCTCCATCTCGAACGCCCACGAGGCGGCGAGATCGGCCGGCCACTGGAAACGAAAGCTGCGGACGCCGAACGGCGCCAACGCCGGTACCCGCGCGGTGAGGCTCATGCGTGGATCAGACTGAACCTGGGAGCGCGGGCGTCCCGCCCGCTCATGTCAGGCGAGAGCAACGCCTTCGCCTTGAGCGGGCCAGAGGCCCGCGCTCCCAGGGGCATGATTTCGACCCCTTCATCCCGCTCTTTTCACCAGCGTCTCGATCTCGGCCAGGCGCGGGCCCACACGCTCGGGCCGCTGGCTGCCGAGATTCACCACCAGGCGATCGACGCCGACATCGGCATAGGCCTGCATCGCGTCGACCGACATCGACACCGGCGGCGTGATGATGATCTGGAACGCCTTGTCGCGCTTGCGGCCGGCCTTGGCGAACGCCGCGTCGAGCTGGTCCAGCATCTGCTTCGTGCCGGCCGGATCGCGGTTGAAGCCGTACCAGCCGGCGCCGAAGCGCACGGCACGGCGCATCGCTGCGTCGGCATAGCCACCGACGATGATCGGGATGTGCGGCTTCTGGATCGGCTTGGGATCCATGCGCATGGTCTCGAATTTCACCCACTTGCCGGTGAAGTCGACGACCGGCTCGGTCCACAGGCGCCGCATGACTTCGAGGAACTCATCGCAGCGCGCACCGCGATCTTCCCAGCGATAGCCGCAGGCCTCGACCTCCTCCTTGTTCCATCCCACGCCGATGCCGAAATCGATGCGCCCGTCCGACAGCCAGTCGAGCGTGCACATCTCCTTGGCGGTGTAGATCGGGTTGCGCTGCGGCACCAAGGCCACACCGGTACCGAAGCGCACCGACTTCGTGGCGGCAGCCAGGAAGCCGAAGGTAGCGGTGACATCCAGCATGCCGCCGCCATCGGGAACGGGAATGCGGCCGTCCTTCGAACCGGGATAGCCGTAGGTGTTCTTGTCGAACAGCGCCACGTGCTCGCCCATCCAGATGGATTCCAACCCGATATCCTCGGCACGCCGGCCGAAATCGCGGATCATCTGCGGCGTCGCCAGCGGTGACATGAACGTGGAAAAAACGCCGATCTTCATGGGCCGGTTCCTCCTGGTTCGTTGCCGCAGCTTGGCCCAAAGCGCCGCCGCTTACTGTGCGCTTGTTGTCATGGCTGGCATTCGGGCGGCAGCCGGCGTGAGCGGTCGCGTCAGCGCAACGTCCGGAAGTAGGCGCGCACGTCCTCGACGAACAGACCGGGCTGCTCGAACGCCGCGAAGTGACCGCCCTTGGGCATCTCGCGCCAGTGGCGGATGTTGACGTAGCGGTCTTCCATCCAGTGCCGCACCGGCGTCACGATCTCCTTGGGGTACACCGCAACACCGGTCGGCACCGTGATCTTGTCGAACGCCCGAGTCCCGGGCCGGAAACTTTCCCAGTAGAGGCGGGCCGATGACGTGGCCGTGGCCGTCACCCAATAAAGCATGACGTTGTCGAGCAGTTCGTCACGGCCGAGGATGTTCTCGGGGTGCCCGTCGCAATCGGTCCAGGCCCAGAACTTTTCCAGGATCCAGGCTGCCTGGCCGGCCGGCGAATCGGTCAGGCCATAGCCCAACGTCTGCGGCCGGGTCGATTGCTGCTTGGAGTATCCCGAATCCCAGTCGGCGTAGTCCTTGATCCCTTTCAGGGCCCGCGCCTCCTGCGGCGTCGGTGCACCCTGGACATTGGGCCGGCTGGCCATGGCGAGGGTCACGTGGATGCCGGCGCAATGCTGGGGATCCTGCGTGCCGAGCGAAGCGGTCACCGCCGACCCCCAATCACCGCCCTGGGCGCCGTAACGGGCGTAGCCGAGACGATCCATCAGCGCCGCCCAGGCCGCCGCAATGCGGTCGACACCCCAGCCGGTGGCCGTGGGCTTGGCCGAGAAGCCGAAGCCCGGTAGCGACGGGCAAACGACATGAAACGCATCGGCCGCATCGCCACCGTGGGCGGTCGGATCGACCAGCGGCTCGATCACCTTGTGGAACTCGACGATGGAGCCCGGCCAGCCGTGGGTGATGATCAGCGGCATGGCGTTGGCGTGCGGCGAGCGCGCATGGATGAAGTGGATATCGAGCCCGTCGATCGCGGTGGTGAACTGCGCGAAGCGGTTGAGCAGCGCCTCGCGGCGGCGCCAGTCGTATTCCTCGGCCCAGTAGCGGCAGATCTCCTGGATCCAAGTCAGCGGCGCGCCCTGGCTCCAGTCGCCGACCAACTCGGCCTCCGGCCAGCGGGTCTTACGCAAGCGGGCGCGCAGGTCGTCCAAGATATCGTCGCCGATGGCGATACGGAAAGGCGTCACGGCGCCGGGCATCGGGTTCCTCCGGAATGTTCGTATCCTCGTACGAACAGGTTAGCCGGTGATACCCGCGCGCGGCAAATGACCGAGAGTGACTATGGAGTCGACAAATGCCATCCCGCCATCAATGGCGGCGCGTTGTCCGGGGTACACGCCTGACGGCGGTCATGGCGTTGCGGGCCTGGTTTCCGGTCAAATCGGCCAGGACCTCCATCAAAGCGCGCAAGGCGATCGGTTTGGGGAAATAGTCCAGTGCCCCTTCCTCCCGCGCCCGCGCGATCTCCTCTTCGCTGGCGTGACCCGACATCACGAAGGTCGCCGGCTTGTGGTCCAGGTCGAGGCAGGCCCGCACGACATCGATACCGCTGCCGTCGGGCATGCGAATGTCGGTCAGCAGCACGTCGAACGGCCCGTTCTGGCCCAGCGTGTGGATCGCCGCCATCGCACCATCGACACACATCACGGTATGACCTCGACGGCTCAGGATCCCACGAAGCTCGTCCAGGATCTCAGGTTCATCGTCGACCAGAAGAATCTTCATGAGCGCTTGTCCCACTCACCGCATCCCATGGCATTAGTGAATAATCAAAACCCGACTGAATTGTGCCGACTATATGCTGGAATCCTGTCCTGTCGGCGCCGAAATACTCCAAATTGACCCGATCCCGATCCGCAAATCGGGACGACCGGACAGTGGCGAATGCTCGCTCATATGAGCCCGAAAGGCGTGATTTTTTCGAACGCGTACACCATATTCATGTCCGGTCCGCCCGGCATCCCGCCGGCGGCACAGTCGAGGAGGTTGCCATGACACTGCGGGACGCCTGATCGAGGAATATCGCCAGCACTGCTTGGATGCGGATATTCCTCTTGAGCTCAACACCTCGGTTCGCCCGCCTGAGGGTGACGACAGTACACTCTTCATCTCCGCGGGCATGCAGCGCTTCAAGTCGCTGTTCGCCGACACCAGCTATGTCGGCACCGTCGCCAACATCCAGTCCTGCCTGCGCCTGAACGACCTCGAAGAGGTCGGCGATGGCACGCACTGCCTGCGCTTCGACATGATGGGGCTGTTCTCCTTCCGCCAGATGGCGGTCGGCGACGGCATCGCGTTCTGGCACGCTTACCTGCGCCGCATCGGCATCACGCCGACGCACGTCACGGTCCACCCCGACAGGACGGCCTTGTGGCGCGACCTGCATCCCGCCGATATCGAGGTGCGGCCTGATCCCGATTGCACGTGGTCGGACGGTGGGACGGGCGGCTACTGCACCGAGTTCTATGTCGGCGACATCGAGATCGGCAACATCGTGAACCCACGCGGCGATTGCCTCGATGTCGGGTTCGGCCTTCAGCGGCTGGAGCACGTGCTGGGCGTGCCACCGCCGTCCGCGGTCGATCTCCTGCGCGAGGGCATCAGCGCCATCCTGGATGCCGGCTACGTACCCGGCAACAAGGCGCAGGGCTATGCGCTGCGGCGCCTGTTGCGCACCCTGTGGCGGCAAGGCGGCACGCTGGACCACCCGGTGTTCCACGCCGAGCGCCAGCGCCAGGAGCGGCTGCGCGCGATGTACCATCGCCTGGCACCACGGCATCCCGGCATGTCGGCGGCGTGGTGGTTCGACACCCATGGCATCGTCCTTGCGGACGTCGAGGACACATAGGCACCGATTCCGCCGGGTTGCGCTGACGCAGCCCGGCGGGACCGAAGCATCCCGGTCAGCTGCCCAGGTGATTGGGGTCGCGCCAGGCCCTTTCAAAGGGCAGCCGCCAGGCGTGGGGTGCCACCAGCTGGTGGATGGATTTCGGGCCCCATGACTGCGGCGAATAGAGCCGGACCGGCGGCGGTGCTTCGAGCAACGGCGCCGACACCTGCCACAGGCGTTCGATGCCCTCGGCGGTCGTGAACAGCGTGTGATCGCCGCGCATCGCGTCCAGGATCAGGCGTTCGTAGGCTTCCAGCACGTCGCCGGCCCACCCCGTGTCGCGCATGGCGAACTGCATGCTCAGCTTGTCCAGGCGCATGCCGGGGCCAGGCCGTTTGCCGTAGAACGACAGCGACATCTTGGCGGCATCCGCCAGGTCGAAGGTCAGGTGATCCGGCCCCTGGGCGCCGACTCCCGACCCGGGCGGGAACATGCTTTTGGGCGGCTCGCGGAACGCGATGGAAATGATCCGCTGCCCTTCGGCCAGCCGCTTGCCGGTGCGCAGGAAGAACGGCACGCCGGCCCAGCGCCAGTTGTCGATCGCGCACTTCAAGGCGATGAAGGTTTCGGTGTCCGATTCGGGATCGACCCCCTCTTCGCCGCGATACCCGGCATACTGGCCGCGCACGACGTTGCGGGGATCGATCGGCACCAGGCTGCGAAAGACCTTGTTCTTCTCCTCGCTGATCGGTGCCGGCTCGAGCGACGTCGGTGCCTCCATCGCCATGAAGGCGAGGATCTGGAACAGGTGCGTCACCACCATGTCGCGAAACGCGCCGGTCGCCTCGTAGAAAGCGGCACGCTTACCCAGACCCAAGGTCTCGGGGACATCGATCTGCACGTGGTCGATGAAGTTGCGATTCCAGATCGGCTCGAACAGGCCGTTGCCGAAGCGGAACGCCAGGATGTTTTGCGCCGCTTCCTTGCCCAGGAAATGATCGATCCGGAAGATCTGCTCTTCGGCGAAGACCTCATGCAAGCGCGCGTTCAAGGTCACGGCGCTGGCGAGATCGGTGCCGAAGGGCTTTTCCATGATGATCCGGCATCGCTCGACGAGCCCGGCGTCCGCCAGCAACCGTACGGCCGACAGCGCTGCGTTGGGCGGCACGCTCAGATAGTGCACGCGCCGGCTCTCGCCGTCCAACGAACGCTCGGCCGCCGCGACCGCTGCCTTCAGGGCACCGGCGCCAGCCGACAGCGGGACATAGGCCAGGGTCCGGGCGAAGGCAGGCCATTCCTCGCCGTTCGGCTTATGGCTGGAGAACTGCGTCAGCGCCTCGTGGGCAATGGCACGAAAGCCGTCGTCGTCGAGATCTTCCAGCGAGACACCGATGATGCGGCAGCCGGGGATGAACCCGGCGCTGGCGAGACGGAACAGGCCGGGCAGCAGCTTGCGCCGTGCCAGATCGCCGGTGGCCCCCACGAGAACGACGACCTGAGGCTGTCCCGGCCCGACCTGCGACGCGTTTCTCATCACCGCTCCATCTTGCTGTGGCCCCCTGATACCGGGGAATCGTGACTCTGCGAGGACGCGGACGGCGGCCGTTCGTGACGGGCTTCCGGGATCAAGGCGCGCATTCGATCGGCGAACGCACGCAGGCACACTTCCTTCGGCGACAGCGGACCGGTGGTGTAGCACGACGAGGCCATGCCGCCCTGCACGCCTTCAATCAGCACCGTGTCCTCGACATTCACCTGGCGGTTGATGCGCCAGTTCAGGTAGCGCGCCGCCCTCATCTCGCGGTTGGCGCCGGGCAGCACATAGGCGATCTCCCGAATCAGGGTCTCAGTGGGCGAGACCGGGATGAACTGCATGAAATCGACCTGGTCGGGGTAGACGTCGAAGGCGACGTTGGGCCATAGCTTGTAGTAGGCCCAGCGTCGCCGGCAATCGGCTGGCACCTCGGTCAACGCCGGCAGCAGGCGCTGGTAGGCACGCTCGGACCAGTTCGTCGATGGGACGGCCTGCACGTCGCCCGACATCTTGTCGACCCAGTCGCGCGCCTCGATGCGGTAGCTGGTCCCGAACAGGCGCGTGAGGCCGGGATGGGCGACGCCGATATGCAGACCATCGGCATAGTTGTCGGCGACGTTCTTCCAGTTCACCGGCCGCGGCCGCAAGGTCACGCGCCCCTGTGGCACCAGCTTTTCCAGTGCGTATGGTTCCAGTTCGTGGGTGTAGGGCGCCATCATCTGGGCGACGGAGGGCAGCCCCGGTGCGAAGCGCACGAAAATGAAGCCCCGGAAGATCTCCTGCTCCACCGGATGCAGGCTGTAGGCCGACCTGTCGAGGTCTTCAAAGCCCTGCCAGGACGGCACGCCCGCCACGCGTCCGTCGAGGCCATAGGTCCAGGCGTGATAGGGGCAGACCAGGCGCGCCCCGCAATGGCCACGCGCCTGCGACACCAGTCGGGCCGCGCGGTGGCGGCAGACATTGTGGAAGCTGCGCAACGTGCCCTGAGCATCGCGCACCGTCACGACACGCTCGCCCAGGATGTCGAGCGTGATGTAGTCGCCGGCGTGGGGCACCTCGCTGGCATGGCCCATGATGTGCCATGCCAGACGAAAGATCGCCGCCCGCTCCCGTTCGAAGAACCGCGGGTCGCTGTAGGTCCAAGCCGGCAGACTCGCTTCGTACAAACCGCACCCCGCGATGATCGTCTGGCTGACGGCGGGCTATCGGCCGCCCGGTTCCGGTCCCAGCTTCACCAGCAGCTTGCCGAAATTCTCGCCCCGCAGCAGGCCGATGAACGCGCGTGGTGCCTTGTCGATTCCCTCGACGACATCCTCGCGGAATTTCAGCTGGCCGGATTTGATCCAGGCACCCATCTGACGCAGCGCCGGACCGTAGTGGGCGGCGAAGTCCGTCACGATGAAACCGCGCGCCGTGACCCGCTTGCCGACGAACGTACCCAGCAGCCGCGGCCCCATCTCGGGTGCTGCGGCGTTGTACTGCGAGATCGAGCCACACAGCGAGACGCGCGCGTAGGCGTTGAGAAGGCGCAACGCGGCATCGGTGATGACGCCACCGACATTGTCGAAATAGACATCGATGCCGTCGGGACAGGCCGCCTGCAAGGCCGCGTCGAGATCGCCGCCGGCTTTGTAGTCAACGCAGGCATCGAAGCCGAGCGTGTCCTTGACGAAGGCGCACTTGGCAGCACCACCGGCAATACCGACCGCGCGACAGCCCATGATCTTGGCGATCTGGCCCACGACCTGGCCGACGGCACCCGACGCAGCCGACACCACGACCGTCTCGCCCGGCTTGGGCCGGCCGACCTCGAGCAGGCCGAAATACGCCGTCATGCCGGGCATGCCCAGCACGCCGTTGGCGGTCGAGATCGGCGCGATCGACGGATCGATCTTGCGCAACGCCGGGCCGCCGCCGATCGCGTACTCCTGCCAACCCAGGCGGTCTTCCACGATATCGCCAGGCTTGAAGCCGGGATGGTTGGACGCCACCACCTCGCCCACCGTGCCGCCGGTCATCACCTCGCCGATGCCGACCGGCGCGGCATAGGACGCTGCATCGCGCATGCGGCCGCGCATGTACGGATCGAGCGACATGTAGATGACACGCACCAGCACCTCGCGCGGGCCGGGCTGCGGCACGGGCACCTCTTCGATGCGAAAATCACTTTCGGCCGGCTCACCCGGCGGCCGGCGCACCAGGACGACGCGGCGATGGGTCTTGGGAATCATGACGAGCTTCCATGGATGGATGTTGAACGATGCGCCGATAAGACGACCGCGGCATCCCCTTGGCAAGCCTGCGCCGCTCTACGGCGCCCTGAATGTGACCGGCAGGCTGTCCAGTGCATGAATGGCGTTCCCCGGCCGCCAGACCGGTGCGCCGGCGAATTCGATCGCGCCGACCTTGTTGGCGATCGCCGTGAGCAGCGCACTGGCTTCGGCGCGGGCGACATTCTGTCCGACACAGTTGTGGATGCCGACGCCGAATGCCAGGTGTCCGGCCGGCCGGCGCGCAATATCGAAGCGATCGGCGTCCGGCCATTGATCCGGATCGAGATTGGCAGCGCCCAGAACACACAGGATCTTCGCATCCTGCGGAATGGCAACGCCGTTCACGGCGGTGGCCTGGTTCGCGGTCCGGCAGAAGGAATGCACGGGCGACGTGATCCGCAATGTCTCCTCGAATGCCGGCAGCGCCAGGCGCGGGTTCTCCCGCAGCCGCTGGAATTCGCCGGGATGACCGGCCAGACACCAGATCGCATTGCCGATACCGGTCACCGTGGTGTCGACACCGGCCGACAGCAGCGAGCGCACCAGCATGCCGGCCTCGGCTTCGGTGATCTCGCCCGCGTCGGCGGCGGCATAGATCATCGCGCCGAAGCCACCGGGTGCCAGACGCTCGCGCCGGCACTGTTCCATGATCCAGGGAACGACATCCGGCCCCTTGGCCATCGACCGGCGCCGCAGCGCGTTGTCGGGCCCCAGCGCGTTGAACACCATCGCGCCATAGTCCACGAGCCTGCGCGTATCGATCTCGGTCAACCCCACGGCCTGCGGAAAGACGCTGGTCGGATAGGCCTCGGCGAGATCCGGCACGGCATCGAAGGTGCCCTTGGCCAGCAGTGCATCGACAAGCGCGTCGGCCGCGGCCTGGAACGCCTGCCTGAGATCGGTGAGCGCACGCGGCGACATGACCCGGACCATGACCGACCGCGTCTTGGCATGATCCGGCGGATCGACCTCCAGGATGATGCTGGGCGGCCGCCACGGCTTGGCCAGCTTGAAGTCGGTGAGGCCCACGCCGCGCGAGGACACGAAGCGCTGCCAGTCGGAGAAGACCTCCTTGGTCTCCGGGTAGCGGCCGCAGGCGAGCAACGCATAGCGCGGGATGTAGACAAACGGCCCGCGTGCCCGCAGTTCGGCGTAATAGGCCGCCGGCTCGGCCAGGACATCGTCGCTGTAGGGATCGATATCCCAGACAGCCATGCCCTCGGGCGGCGCTATGGCGACATGCTCTTCGAGCAGCGGCGCATCGACCTGGACATTCATGTGCGTCTCGCCCGCATCAGGGGTGGGATGTCCGATTGGTCCGCAGCGTAGACCCGCGCGGATGGCAAGTCATCCGGGCTGCCCGGCGATCGCCAGGTCCCTTCAGCGCACTGCCTGAATTCCTGTAGACTGACGGCATGCGCTCCACGGCCGACCAGGACAATGGACACGCCCTCGCGGGTTTGCATGAGCGTGCACGGAGTCGCATCCGCATCGGCCGCGGCGGTCCGGGGATCGAGCGCATGGAGGCGCAATTCACGGGTGCAGCCTTTTCACCGCACCGCCACGACACCTATGCCATCGGCGTCACCCTGTCGGGCGTCCAGGCGTTCCGCTATCGGGGCGAGCAGAGATACTGCCTTCCCGGCCAATGCCACATCCTTCATCCCGATGAGGCGCATGACGGCCGGGCCGGCACCACCGATGGTTTCGGCTATCGCATGGTCTACCTCGATCCGTCGCTGGTCCAACAGGCGCTCGACGGCAAGCCGCTGCCCTTCGTCGCCGAGCCCGTCGTCGATCGACGCGTTTTTGACGGCATTCCGTTGCACGCACTGTGGCGCCTCGACGATCCGATCGACGATATCGGCCGGATCGAGACGGCAGCCGCGCTGGCCGACATGCTCAGCCGGGCAGCGCGAACGCCAGGTACCCGCACGGCGTTGCGACTGGAGTCGCTGACGCGCGTCCGCGACCGGATCGTGGCGCAACCGGCCGCGCCACTGTCCCTCCACGAGCTCGAACGCATCTCGGGCCTCGACCGCTGGACATTGGCACGCCAGTTCCGCGCCGCTTTCGGCACCAGTCCCAGCCGTTTCCGTACGATGCGCCAGCTGGACCAGGCACGTCGGCTGATCCGGAGTGGCCACCCCTTGGCCACGGCCGCACTCGATGCCGGCTTCGCCGACCAGAGCCACATGTCGCGCATGTTCAAGCGCACCTATGGCCTGACGCCGGCCACGTGGGCCGCCTCGATCGCCTGACCGGCGAGACATCTTGGCGCAGCCGTTGATCCTGGCTGCGCCAGGGACGACAGACTTCGATGGAATTCCCACGTAAGGTCGAGACACTTCGATCTGGAGGAGAGGCGATGTCGGAAACGGTAGCTGATCAATTTGCCGCCATCCTCGCCGCCGCCGGCGTGAAGAGAATCTATGGCGTCGTCGGCGACAGCCTGAATGGTCTGACCGACGCGCTGCGCCGGCAAGGCAAGATCGAGTGGGTGCATGTGCGACACGAAGAGGTTGCCGCGTTCGCCGCGGGTGCCGAGGCGCACCTGACCGGCGCGCTTGCGGTCTGCGCCGGCAGTTGCGGTCCGGGCAACCTGCACCTGATCAATGGCCTGTTCGACTGTCACCGGTCGCGGGTGCCGGTGCTCGCCATCGCCGCGCACATTCCCTCGGCCGAGGTCGGCTCGGGCTATTTCCAGGAAACCCACCCGCAAGACCTGTTCCGCGAGTGCAGCCACTACAGCGAGCTGGCCGGCAGCCCTGCCCAGATGCCGCGCGTGCTGGAAGTCGCCATTCGCGAGGCGATCGGCCGGCAGGGCGTGTCCGTGGTCGTGCTGCCTGGCGACGTCGCGCTTCAGAACGCACAGGATGCACCGCCATCGAAACCCGCCGGCCTGCTGCCGCGACAGCCGATCGTCGTTCCTGCGCGCGATGATCTCGAAAAACTCGCGGCCCTGCTCAACAGCGATGCCCGCGTGACCTTGCTGTGCGGCTCCGGGTGCCAGGGCGCGCACGACGCGCTGTTGGCGCTGGGCGAGCGGCTCAAGGCGCCGATGGTGCATGCCCTGAAAGGCAAGGAGCATGTCGAAGGGAACAATCCCTACGACGTCGGCATGACCGGACTGGTCGGCTTTTCGTCCGGCTACTACGCCATGCTCGACTGCGACGTCCTGCTGATGCTGGGCACGGACTTTCCCTATCGCCAGTTCTATCCCAAGGGTAAATCCGTTCGCATCGCACAGATCGATATTCGCCCCGGGCAGATCGGCCGGCGCGCGGCGGTCGATCTCGGCCTGGTCGGCGACGTGCGCGCCACGATCGAGGCCCTGTTGCCACTGCTGGCCGAGAAGCGCGACCGCGCCCACCTGGACAAGGCTGTCGCCCACTATCAGCGCACCCGGCGCGATCTCGACCAGCTCGCTATCGGCAAACCCGGCAAGCGGCCCATCCACCCGCAACAGATCGCCAAGGCCATCAGCGACCTGGCCACCGACGATGCCATCTTCACCTGCGATGTCGGCCTGCCCACGGTGTGGGCGGCACGCTACCTGGCAATGAACGGCAAACGGCGACTGATGGGGTCGTTCTGGCACGGCTCGATGGCCAATGCGATGGCACAGGCCATCGGCGCACAGGCGGCATTCCCCGGACGCCAGGTGATCTCGCTGTCCGGCGATGGCGGCTTCACCATGCTGATGGGAGACCTGCTCAGCCTGCCGCAGTTGGGCCTGCCGGCGAAGATCGTGGTCTTCAACAACGGCGCGCTGGGTTTCATCGAGGTCGAGCAGAAATCCACCGGCTTCCTGCCCACCGGCACCGAACTCAAGAACCCGAACTTCGCGGCGATGGCCGAAGCCGCCGGCATCCGCGGCATCCGGGTCGAAGACCCCGCCGACGTCGAAAGCGGCATCGCGGCGGCCCTGAAGCACGACGGCCCCGTACTGGTCGATGCGGTCGTGGCCCGCACCGAACTGCCGATCCCACCGACCGTCACGGCCGAGATGGCCAAGGGTTTCACGCTCTATATGCTGAAGGCCGTGTTCAGCGGACGCGGCGACGAACTGGTCGATCTCGCCCGCACCAACTTGTGGCACTAAGATGGGCTTCCCGGGAGCGCGGGCGTCTCGCCCGCATCGGTGCGAAGCGCCGAGAGATATGAGCGGGCCGGAGGCCCGCGCTCCCAGGAGCGCGAGTGCAGTTCGCCGTGGGCTCAGCGTGCCTGATCGGCGATCTCGCGCTCTGCGTCAGCCAAGGCCTTGAGCTCGACCAGCAGGCCCTGTCGCTCATAGCGGCGACGGGTGCGGCTGAAGCGCACCACCACGGCGTAGCGGGCACTCTTCGCCTTGGCACGGCGCGTGAGCAGAGCGTCGCCGCTTGCCAGGAACATCAGATCGTCGAGGCCCGCGCAGGGCAGACAGGAAGGACCTGGAGTCTCCATGATGAGGAGATCGCCCTTCTGCTGGCCGCAGCGATGGCATTTCCATTCCTTGTTCAGCGGTTGGATGACGACCAGCTCCGGCGGACGGCTCGTCTTTTCGACGAGGCGTTCCCGCTTCTTCTCGGACAGTGTCGGCGACATCCAATGCGTGCGGTACGCCTGCCCGACAGCGGGGCTTCCATCGGCACTGAAACGCAGAACCTGCCGCTGCGGGGTGCGCGCGACGTACTCCGCCTCGTTCGCGATCAGGCCCTTTGCCTTGACCAGGACCACAGCAGCTGGATGGCCTCGTCGATCCGTTGCGCGTTGATCTGCATGACGCTTTCGAGGTCGTCGGCCCGCCCGTGCCGCCAGTCATCGATCAGGCTCCCCGGGAGCCACCCGATGCCATGGAACACGTCGATGATACTGACATCGCCCTGTGCCGCCAACGCAGCCTCGGCGACACGCTCAGCAAGCGGTTCTGGTTCTTGAGTCTCATTGCACAGCTACATGATCGACCGGATCGCCATCACATCGTGGCGCCGATCTTCCACGGCTCGAACTCGTCGTCGCCAATGCCCAGCGCCTCGCTCTTGGTCTTCTCGCCCGACGCCACGCGCAGGATGAGGTCGAAGATGCGCTGGCCAGCCTGCTGGATGCTCTCCTCGCCGTCGACGACGGTGCCGCAGTTGATGTCCATGTCGTCGGTCATGCGGCGGTAGAGCGCGCTGTTGGTCGCCAGCTTGATGGAGGGTGTCGGCTTGCAGCCGAAGACGCTGCCGCGGCCCGTGGTGAAACAGAGCACGTTGGCGCCGCCGGCGACCTGGCCGGTGGCGGCCACCGGGTCGTAGCCCGGCGTATCCATGTAGACGAAGCCGCGCGCGGTGATCGGCTCGGCGTACTTGTAGACCTCGACCAGGTTGGTGGTGCCGCCCTTGGCCACCGCGCCCAGCGACTTTTCGAGGATGGTGGTGAGCCCACCCGCCTTGTTGCCCGGCGAGGGGTTGTTGTTCATCTCGCCGCCGGTCTTGGCGCAGTGATCCTCCCACCAGCGGATGCGCTCGACGATCTTCTCGCCGACCTCGCGGCTGACGGCGCGGCGGGTCAACAGATGCTCGGCACCGTAGATCTCGGGTGTCTCGCTGAGCACCGCGGCACCGCCATGGCGCACCAGCAGATCGACCGCCGCGCCTAGCGCCGGGTTGGCCGAGATGCCGGAGTAGCCGTCCGAGCCGCCGCATTGCAGCGCCAGGGTCAGGTGACCGGCCGGCACGGTCTGGCGCGCAACGGCATTGGCCTCCGGCAGGATGTCCTTGATGAAGCCCACGGCGCGCATCACGGTCTTGGAGACGCCGCCCTCATCCTGGATGGTCATCGGGATCATCTTCGGACCGGTGTTCAGTTTCTCGGCGTTCATCAGGCCCGCCACCTGGTTGGCCTCGCAGCCCAGGCCCAGCACCACGACGGCCGCCATGTTGGCATGACGTGCGTAGCCCGCCAGGGTCCGGCGCAACACGTCGATCTCCAGGCCGGTCGAGGCCATGCCGCAGCCGGTGCCGTGCGTGAGCGGCACGATGCCGTCGATGTTGGGGAACTGCTCCAGCAGCGGCGCCACCTTGTTGGCAATCATGCGGCTGGTGGCGGCCGAACAGTTCACCGTGGTGACGATGCCGATGTAGTTGCGGGTCGCGACCCGGCCGTCGTCACGCACGATGCCCTGGAACGTCGCCCGCTGCGCCTCGGGGACATGATCGGTGGGTCGCGCATCGGCACAGAAGGCATAGTCGCGCTCGAAGTCGCCCATGACGCAATTGTGCGTGTGGATGTGCGTGCCCGGCGGCAGATCCTCGGTGGCGAAGCCGATGATCTGGTTGTACTTGCGGATCGCTTCGCCTTTCGTCACCGGCGCGGTCAGGATCTTGTGGCCGGGTGGCACACGCTGGATCGCCGCGACGCCCGGCTCGACATCGGTACCCGGCAGGATGTCCATGCGGGCGACGACGACGTTGTCGGCGGCGTGCAGACGGATGGCGAGCGGCGCGGTCATGGGCGAACCCTCCGAATGGTCGGTCTTTGCCGCACTCTAGACCGGGCCGGGCGAACCCGGCCAGCACGGCCCGTGACCGCCCCGGAACCGCGCGACTCCTCGCACCTTACTGAATAAATAAGTGGTTGCTCACTTCTACGGAACTCACTATATGGGCCCACGACGATCGAACACGTGAGGTTGACATGTTGGTCTGGGGATCGGGAGGCAACTCCGTCGAAGCCGTTCGCGACGCAGGTGTTGGGCCCTGCTCCGTATGCCAGGGCAATCAGCCGTTCCGGATCCTGCTGAACTACCGGTACGCACATCTCTGGTACCTCTTCAGCTGGGTCACAAAGCGCCAGTACGTGTGCCAGTGCACACGCTGCAACAACGGCCATATCGTTGAGCCGCGCGCCATCGCCGACAAGCTTGGCAAGACGGATCCCATTCCCTTCATGCGGCGCCGCGGCTGGCTGGTCGGCCTGGCGCTGCTCGTCGCCCTGGGCGGCGCGATCGCCGTCTTCGCGCACCAGCACGACCAGGACGTGGCGACATATGTCGACCAGCCGCGCGTCGGCGACATCTACCGTGCCGACCTGTCGAAGGTGTCCAAGGGCTTCACGCAAGCGCCGGCGTATGGACTGATGCGGCTCGAAGCGATCGAGGGCGATCAGTTCGTCTTCCGCATCGCCGACAAGGCCTACACTGGGCGCAAGGGCGTCGGTAAGGACGTCACCAACCGCGCCTACCGCAACGCCCAGTATTTCAGTGCGGAGGTCGTGCGATTGCCACGGCAGCAGGTGCACCGGCTGCACGAACAGTCGGTGATCTACGACGTCGACCGCCAGACCGCGACGCCCTGATGGCTCGCGCGTCCGGGCAAGACAAGACACGCGAACGAGTCCATGCTTGTCCCGCACGAACCAGCCGCTGGCGGCTCAACCGGACCGTCGCGGCGACAGGGAGCCGTTCGGCATGCGCGGCACCATTCATCATCTCGATCTCACGGTGAAAGACCCCTGGGTATCGCGTGCCTTCTATGACGCGGTGCTGGGCTTCATGGGCTACCGGCGCGTCAAGGAAGACGATCGCGGCTTCGACTGGAACCTCCAGACACCGCACGCCGGATTCTGCTCGATCGGCATCGTGAGGGCGGATGAAGCTGGCCGATCCCGTCCGCACAGTCGCTACGCGCCCGGCCTGCATCACGTCGCCTGGCAGGCCGCCAGCCGTGCCGATGTCGATCAACTCCACGAGCGCCTGGTGGCGATCGGCGCCACCATCCTCGATCCACCGGCCGAGTACCCGCAGTACAGTCCGGGCTACTACGCCGTCTTTTTCGCCGACCCTGATGGATTGAAGCTCGAGTACGTCCACGCGCCCTGACTCCGGCGCTGCGCATCGCTGGACGTCCGGGCCGCGCAGGCGCACACTCAGCAGGTCCCGATTTTTCCGACGTGAACCCACGCGACCCCTTGTGTCGCCGGCGACGGAGGGACCGATGATCAAGATCACGCACTGGCGGGGCTGGGCCGGACGCCTCGAAGAGGAAGCGCTGGCCATCTGGTTGGCGGCGCAGGATCCGCGCATGCCCTGGGGCGCCCAGCTCATGGCGCTGCTGGCGACAGCCTATGCCTTCAGCCCGATCGACCTGATCCCTGATGCCGTGCCGGTGCTGGGCCTCCTCGATGATCTCGTTCTGGTACCGCTGGGGCTATGGCTGGCACTGAAACTAACCCCGCCGGTCGTGCTGGCCGATGCCCGTGTCGAAGCCACCCAGCGCCTCGACGAGGGTCTTCCGGTATCGCGTACCGCTGCCATCGTGATCGTGCTGCTGTGGATCGCGCTCGCAGCCGCCCTGGTCTGGTGGGCGTGGACTGCGTGGATCCGCTGAGCGGCAGGATGGGGCCAACAGAGGTACGTGTACCCGGACAATTTCTGACTCGAATAGGTCAGCAAAGTTGCTAGTTTTCGTCCTTCGGTACGGCCCGCACGGGCGGGCGGAGGGACAAGAATGGACACGTTGACGTTCTGGGAGGGCAAGTGGCACGAGGGCAGCCCGGCGCTGATGGGCCCGCGCGACCACGGCTTCTGGCTGGGCTCGATCATCTTCGACGGCGGCCGCGCCTATGAGGGCTGCGGCCCCGACCTCGACCAGCATTCGGCGCGCGCCGTCAGGTCGGCGCGGACGTTGGGTCTCAACCCGACCAAGACGGCCGAGGAAATCCTGGACCTCTCGAAAGAGGCCATCCGCAAATTCGGCGACAAGGCCGAGCTCTACGTGCGGCCGATGTTCTGGGCCACCAAGGGCGGCGCGGGCCCGATCTCGGTCGACCCGGACAGCACGCAGTTCTGCCTGTGCGTCTATGTTTCGCCGTTGCCCAACGGCCCCGGTCAGGCGATCGGCCTGTGCCGCTCCATCCGGCGCCCGACGCCGGAGAGCGCGCCGACCGACGCCAAGGCGTCGTGCCTCTATCCCAACTCCTCGCGCGGCGTGGCCGAGATGCTGGCGCGCGGTTTCCAGAACGGCGTCGTGCTCGACGCCCTGGGCAACGTGGCCGAGACCTGCAGCTCCAACATCTTCCTGGTGAAGGACGGCGTCGCCATCACGCCCGCCGCCAACGGCTCGTTCCTCGCCGGCATCACGCGCAACCGCACCATCAAGCTGCTGCGCGATGCCGGCGTCGCGGTCGAGGAGCGCACGGTGAAGCCGGGTGAGTTCGATACCGCCGACGAGATCTTCACCACCGGCAACGCCGGCAAGGTGCAAACCGTGATCCGCTATGAAAGCCGCGACCTGCAGCCGGGCCCCGTGTACCGCAAGGCGGCCGCGCTCTATCGCGAGTACGCCCACGCGCACCGGGTCTGCTGAAGACTGCATTGTCCGCGCCGTAGCAAGCGCACCGCAGAGGGGCCAGGCGATTCGCCTAGCCCCTTTTTATTTGGCCCCTGATTCCTTCAATCGGTAATGCTTATTAAATCCATTCTAAAAATATGGTTGAACGAGCGATAGGCGCCCTCTAGGGACTCAACCATGACGCAGCCGTGGCCAACGGCAGCGCAGGCGTTGGGGGGCGTAGTGATGTTGAGTCGGCATGGCGCGGGTGTTTCGCGAGCGGTGCGGCGTGCGGCATTGATGAGCGGCGTGACGCCGGCTGTGCTTCTCGCTCACGTCGCGACGTCCTCGGCGCAGACGGCCGACCCGGTGGTCACACTGGATCCGATTCAGGTCCAGGCGCCGACCTTCGGCACCTCGGGGATCGTGGCGACCCACTCGACGGCCGGGACCAAGTCGAACACGCCGCTGCGCGAGGTGCCTGCGGCCATCAGCGTCGTGACCCGCGAGGAGCTCGACCGGCGCGGCGTGCAGGATTTCAACGCCGCGGTCGGCTACACGCCGGGCATCCGTGCCGTCGACTATCCCGGCGGCCAGGGCGCCGCCGACATCTATATCCGCGGCTATCGCGCCATCAATTTCCTCGGCATCTACCAGGACGGCGTGCGCGGCGGTTTCAACAACTACGACTCCAACATCGAGACCTACGGGCTGGAGCGCATCGACATCATCAAGGGCTCGGTCTCCGCTCTCTACGGCCAGGGCACGCCGGGCGGCGTCGTGAACCTGCTGACCAAGCGGCCGCTGTTCGAGCGCCTGAACGAAGTGCAGGTCCAGGGCGGTAGCTTCAACCGCGTGCAAGGCGCCTTCGATCTCAGCGGTCCCGTCAACGACCAGTTCGCCTACCGCCTGACCGGCCTTGCCCGCGATGCCGACTCTCAGGTCGCCCACACGCCGGATCGCCGCCTCTACATCGCGCCGGCGTTCACCTGGAAGCCGAACGCCGACACGTCGTTCACGGTGCTGGCCAACCACCTCTGGCTGCGCCGCGGCGGTTCCGAGCAGAGCCTGCCGATTTCGGGCACATTGCGGCCGAATCCCAACGGCCGCCTGTCCCGCGATCTGTTCCTGGGCGAACCCGACTTCAACAAGGAAGCGATCAAGAGCACGTCGGTCGGCTACATTCTGGACCATGCCTTCAGCGAATCGTGGCGCCTGCATTCGATCACGCGCTACAGCACGACGGACACCGAGTACCAGGCCATGGGCGCCAGCAACGGTGGCGCTCTCACCAACAATCGCTTCTACAAGCGAACACCTTATGCGCGGCGACAGGATTCGGAAGGAGTCCTCACCGACAACCACATCGAAGGCAAGATCACGACAGGACCGTTGCAGCACACGATCATTGGCGGCATCGACTTCGCGACCTATGTGCGCCGCGACCGGCGGTGGATCGGCGCCACGGCCGATCTCGATGTCTACAACCCGGTCTACGGCGCACCGATCATCCTGCCGGCAGCACCCAACGTGCGCGCCACCCAGAACATCCAGCAGCTCGGCGTCTATGTTCAGGACCAGATCAAGGTCGGCGGCCTGATCGTCACCCTGGGTGCCCGCCAGGACTGGGTCACCAGCCGCACGAAGAACGGCATCACCAACAGCGCCGTGCATCGCGAGGACAAGGCGTTCTCCTACCGCGTCGGCGTGGGCTACGTGTTCGAGGCCGGTATCGTGCCCTACGCGAGCTACTCGACGTCCTTCAACCCGCTGCCCTTCAACCGTTCCGACGGCAAGCCGTTCGAGCCCAGCAAGGCGCGGCAGTTCGAAGCCGGCGTGAAATACCAGCCGCCCGGCATCAACGGCTACGTGACCGCCTCGGTCTTCAACATCACGCAGACCAACGTGGCGACCGCGGATCCCAACAATCCCGGCTTCTTCAACCAGACCGGTGAAACGCGCTCGCGCGGCTTCGAGCTCGAGGGCAAAACGACTCTGACCGAAGGGTTGAGCGTGATCGGGTCCTACGCCTATCTCGACGCCAAGGTCACCAAGGACACGGTGCTCAAGGGCAAGCGCCTGGAGAAGGTGCCGCGGCACAGCGCCTCGCTGTGGCTGGACTATGCTTTCCAGAGCGGCGACTTCAGAGGCCTGCGCCTGGGGGCCGGCGTGCGCTATGTCGGCCGCACCACCAACGCCACCAACGTCGACAAGATCCCAGGCTATGCGCTGTTCGACGCCTCGATCAGCTACGAGGTCGGCAACCTCATTCACTCACTGGAGGGCCTCAAGCTGTCGGTGAGCGCCGCGAACCTGTTCGACAAGCGCTATTTTACGTCGAGCTTCTATCAGGGGACCGTGCTCGAAGGTAACCGGCGGACAGTCTACGCAACCCTCAGCCATCGGTTCTGATGCACGCGGCATCAGCGATTGTCATCGAGCCAGATCTTCAGTCGGTCGAGCTGGGCAAAGAGCTGTTCCAGTTCCGCCGGCGACCAGCCGCCAAAAGCCGGCGCCAGTTCCCGCGCAAAGATCGCGACGGCCTCGTTGTGGCGCGCGAGCCCGGCCGGCGTCAGGAACAGCACCTTGGAACGTCCGTCCTCGGGGTTCGCCTGCTCGCGTAGCCAGCGCTTGGCCAGCATCTTCTGAACCGTCTTGGTGATCCCCGGCTGCGGCTGCTGCATGGCGCGCGCAATGCTCATCACCGTCTTGCCTTCCGTCAGCCGGTGACTGAAATGGTTCAGCATGATGAACTGCGGCAGCGGCATATCGAGTGGCCGGAGCAGCCGGTTGGCCTGCGTGCCGACCAGCTGGTCGATGATGCCGATCCAGTTGATGATGCGGAACGGCAGCGGCGTTGGACTGGCCGGCACCGTCCCGGTGGCTTCGGTGCCGGTGGCCGTGCCCGACATACGGCGTGTTGCTGCCGCCATGCTCAACCCATCACGATACTGTCGGGCGACCGGCGTGGCGCCGGTCCCGGGGTGGCAGCATAGCCGAGGCGGAAGAACATCTGCACCGTCAGGCTTTCGGGCGTGATCGTTGCCTTGTGGATGGCGCGGTAGAGGTCGGCCATTTCGGGATACTCCTGCAGCGCCTGGCTGTGCGGCTGCATGGCCACGCCCAATTCGGTCGCTTTCAGATTCAGGCGGGCATAGGCACGGCCGGCAAGCACCTGGGCCGATCGCCCGTGGCTGGGTGCCGCGATCCAGCCGAAGGACGTCGCATTGGCGTAGGGCGCCAGGATGTAGTCGCGTCCGCCCTGCCACGCTGTCGTGCCCGGCGTCATGGCCTTTTCGTGCGTGACGAGCCCGAATTGGCGTCCGAACCACACGCCGGGACCGCGCAACACCAGGCCATCGCGATGGGCCGCGATCTCGGCGGCACCGATACGCAACCGGTCGATGCTCTCCTTGTGGGTGCGCGGCGTGTTCATCTCGATATCGCTGGCCTTCGTCGCGATGTCACGCAAATCGCCGGCACGTCCGTCGCTGACCGCGAAACCCAGTGGCAGCGCGCTCGCCGCGTTGTGCACCACGATCAGCGCCTGCCGGTGCGCCTCCGTCAGCGGCCGTCCCTCATACGGCGTCTTGGTCGAACGCCGGCGCGGGATCTGGGCGAACAGCGGATCGACCTTGAGCGCCGCGTCCTTCGCCAGCCTGACGCGCGCAACGGGCCGCCCGTCAATACGATCCATCGCGAATTCGCCGTCGGGAAACAAGACGATATCGGCCCGATAGCCCTCGGCCGCCAGCGCCAGGCTCAGCAGTTCGAGAAAGGCGCCCTGCCCGACCACGATCTGGCGACCAAACGGGTCGGTTTCCGGCAGCAGGCGATCGCGATCGACATGAAGGACGATTTCGTCAGGCCGCTTCAGGTCCACCAGCCACGACTGCATGTTGTGCGGGTTGGGCGCCAGCATCGCCCAGGCGATCGCGCGCCGCCGCGGATCGCGTTCCTCGGTCTTGGGCCCGCTCCATCCCTCGATCGCCGAGGCCGGCATGGCGTCCAGTCGCGGCACCGCTAGCGCCGCACCTGCCGCCACGATTGCACCACCACCCAAAACGCGGATGAAATTGCGCCTGGCCATCATTCTCGCCTCCTCCATTCCATGGAATGTGTATATATTCCTCGGAATGAATAATGGCAAGCCCAAAATATTCCTTGGAATGTTATCGGTGGCGGCCCGGTGGTAGCAGGTAGTTCGCGATCAGCGCATAAGCTTCCCGCTCGACGATGCCGCCGGCCAGAAGGTCCCGGCGCTCGGTGACCGCCTTGTGCGTCAGTGCTTCCAACGCCGTCTCGACGACGACCGCCGCGACCGCCGGGTCCAGGCCCCGGCGCAGCATCCGGGCATGGCGGCGCAAGTGGCCTTCGAGCGCCTGGGTGATCTGCCGGCTGGTATCCATCGCCTTGGCCATTCGACCTATGCGCGGCACCTGCTCGACCAGGATCTTGTGCAATACCGGATCAATGCGGTGGGAATCGACTCCGGCTCTGATCGCGGCGCGCAGGCCGCCTTCCAAGGTCGCGGCTTCGGGGCTTTCCAGGGCCCGTCGGTTGACGACGACGATTTCGTTGGCGTGCCGCTCGATCAGCGCGGCGACCAGTGCCTCCTTGTTGGGGAAGTACTGGTAGAGCGACCCGACGCTGACGCCGGCCCGCTCGGCGACGCGCGCCGTGGTTGTCCCATCGTATCCCCGCTTCACCAAAACCTGAGCCGCCGCCGTGACCAGCGCATCCACGGTGGCGCGTGAACGAGCCTGACGTGGCGATTTACGTGGGTTTGTCGCAACGGATCTGATGGCCAAGCCCGTGTTCCCGAATGCGAATAGGAAATGTGACGAAACATTCGCATATTGAAAGAGATGCGGCAACGGAGATGCTGATGACAACGTCACCGAACGGAGTTGTTCTTGTAACTGGCGCCTCCTCCGGTCTGGGGCAGGCCATGGCGCGTCATTTCCGGCAGCGCGGACTGCGCGTCTACGGCACCAGCCGTCAGCCGCGCGGATCGCATGACGTCGCCTGGCCGATGCTCCAGCTCGATGTGCGATCCGACGCTTCCGTCCAGGCGTGCGTCGACGACGTCCGGGGTGCTGAAGGACGCATCGACGTCCTGATCAACAACGCCGGCTATGCCTTCGTGGGCGCGGTCGAGGAAACCAGCGTCGCGGACACCCGGGACCAGATGGAGACGAACTTCTTCGGTGTCATGCGGATGATGAAAGCCGTGTTGCCGGTGATGCGCGATCAGGGAGCCGGGCGCATCGTCAACATCAGCTCGCTCGCCGGCATCGTGGGCGCCCCGTTCCTGGGCGCCTATGCGGCCAGCAAGCATGCGCTGGAAGGCATCTCCGAGGCGTTGGCGCACGAACTGCGCGGCACGCGGATCCACGTGACCCTGGTGGAACCCGATGGCATGCGCACCGGGATCGGTTTTCACCATCCCGACAGCGACAGCCCGCTCTTAGCAACTCGGCGCCGCCGGATGCTGGCGATGCTCCAGCAGGCGACGGCAGAACAGGGTGGCGGTACCGACCCCGACCTGCTGGCCCACGCCGTCGCGGATTCGCTGGAGAGTGATCGTCCACCGTTGCGCATCGTAATCGGCGAAGCCGCACAGGCGCTGATCACGGCATGGCGCACGCTGCCCGACGCCGCCTTCGGCGACCTGCTGGCCGCGCGCCTGGAGGCCGATCCCGGCGCTACTCGCACATGAGGATGCATCCATGACCAGCTTTTCGATTTCAGCGCAAATCGCCGCCATCACCGATGCCCGGCGCCCCAACGTCCTCGCCGACTACGCCGTTCAAGGTCAGGCGATGCTCGGCGTCATCCGTATCCCACCCGAGGGAACCGACGGCTTCTGGGAGCGGCACGACGATGGCGACGAACTGCTGATCATCATTGCCGGACGACTGACAATGACGCTGCGATCAAGCGAACATGCGGACCAGACACACCACGTCGGCCCGGGCGACGTGCTGCTGATCCCGCGCGGCGTGGCGCACAGCGGCAAGCCGCACACACCGGAGGTCCAGATCCTGTTCGTCACCCCGCGCAGCGGCAACGTCGCGTGGAGCGACCACCCCGATGGGCCAAAAGCGGCACGAATAGGCGGTTTACGCCGCTTTGCCGAGATCCTCGCCGGCAAGCGCGCGGTCGATCAGATGCACGACGTTGTCGCGGCCGTAGAGCTTGATGAAGGCGCCCATGCGGGGTCCCTGCTCGCTGCCCAGCAGAACCTCATAGAGGGTCTTGAACCACTGGCGCAGCTCGGCTTGCGCGAAGTGCCGCTTGCCCGCTTCGTAGACCTCGTTCTGGATGAACTCGGCCGTGGCATTGTCGGAGATGCGGCGCAGCGTATCGGCGAGATCGGTGAGCGCCGCGCGCTCGGTCGGTGTCGGCAGCCGGAACTTCTTGTGCGCCTTCACGAAGTCCACGTAGTAGGCCACCGCGTTGGTCAGCAGCCGGTCGAGGTAAGGCGCGTTCTGCTGCGTGGCGCCCGGCACATAGCGGCGCAGGTACTGCCACAGCACATTCTTGTCGTCGGTGTGCGCTACGCCAGCGAGGTTCAGCAGCATGGCGAAACTGACGCCGCCGGCATGATGCTCGGGCGCCTTGCCGTCATGGATATGCCAGGCCGGATTCTCCAACGCCTTGGCCGGATCCTCGTTCGGCAGCTTCTCGACCAGCGATAGATACTCGTCGACGGCGCGCGGGATGACGTCAAAGTAGAGCCGCTTGGCGCGACGCGGCTGCTGGTGCATGTACAGCGACAGGCTCTCCGGCGGAGCGTAGCGCAGCCACTCCTCGACCGAGAGCCCATTGCCCTTGGACTTGGAGATCTTCTTGCCTTCCTGGTCGAGGAAGAGCTCATAGTTGAACCCTTCCGGCGGCCGCCCGCCCAGGATCTTCACGATTCTGGCGCTGAGTTCGGCCGACGGGATCAGGTCCTTGCCGTACATCTCGTAGTCGACACCGAGCGCATACCAGCGACCGGCCCAGTCGGCCTTCCACTGCAGCTTGACGTTGCCGCCGGTCACCGGCGTCTCGACCAGGCTGCCATCCTCGTCGCGGTAGACGATGGTGCCGGCATCGGCGTCGGTCTTCACCACCGGCACCTGCAGGACGCGGCCGGTCTTGCGGCAGATCGGCAGGAAGATGCTGTAGGTCTGCTGCCGCTCCTCGCCCAGGGTGGGCAGCATCAAGGCCTGGATCTGGTCGTAGTGGTGCAGCATGGCGCGCAGCATGGGATCGAAGCGGCCCGACTTGTACCAGTCGGTGCCTGACTGGAACTCGTAGTCGAAGCCGAACGAATCGAGGAACGCGCGCAGGCGCGCGTTGTTGGCGGCGCCGAAGCTGGGATACTCGTTGCTGAACGGATCGGGCACCGCGGTCAGCGGCTTGCCCAAGTTGGCGGCCAGCATCTCCTTGTTCGGCACGTTGTCGGGCACCTTGCGCAGCCCGTCCATGTCGTCGGAGAAGCAGAACAGCCGCGTCGGGATATCGGACAGGCGGCGGAAGGCCTGGCGCACCATGGTGGTGCGCACGACCTCGCCGAACGTGCCGATATGCGGCAGGCCCGAGGGGCCGTAGCCGGTCTCGAACAGCACGTAGCCCTTGGCCGGCGTTTTCGACACGTCAGCCCCGCCGAGCCGCGCGATGATCTTCCGCGCCTCCTCGAAAGGCCAGGCGCGTGCCTGCTCCGCCAGTTGTCGCTCCGTGCTCATGATGACCGTTGCTCTCGGAAGTCCTGCAAATACCGCGCTCCCGGCGCGGAACAGGCCAACCTACGGGCGGTGGTTCATAGCGTCAACGCTTCTCACCGCCACAGGCTCAGAACGACACGGCACCCAATTCGTCGAAGATATATTGCTGGTACGCCGACAATGTCTCCTTGTCGGCGCACTCGATGAACAGGCCCTCGCAGCGTTCGCGCAACCGGATGTTGGCAGCGAAGTAGGGATTCTTGGGCAGGCCGGCCACATCGATGATCAGGCCGCCCAGCAGCGCAATGTCGAGCACGGGATACGCCAACGCCAGCCGATAGCCCGACCGCGGCAGGCCGCCGCCGGCCTGGATGTTGAAATAGGTCACGAAATCCGCCGGCACCTGCCGACGCTGGGGACGCTTGGCCTGGCCGCGCAGCAGGCCTTCGAACGACGGTTGATGGTCACCGAAATGCGCCAGCACATAGGGCTGGCCGCGCCGGCTGAGCGCGGTATCGAAGTCGCGCAGGGCGTCATTGGACCACTGGAGCCGGGTCAGGTAGTCGTTGAGCTTGACGTTGAGCTCGGGCTCGACCGCCGGGAATGTCGGCCGGTCATCACGCGGCGGCTGGCCATTCAATGCCGATCCGTGCGGGCCATGCTGCTGCAGCGTCAGCACGAAAATGAACAATGGCTCGCGATCGGGTTTGGCGTCTTCCTCGGCAATCACCTGGCGCACGTAGTCCAGCAGTTCGCGATCCGAAAGGTCCCAGTAGCCTTCGCGCTTGCCGCTGATGATCAGGGGATGCGGCAGGACCTGGTCGAAACCATACATCGGATAGGCAACGGCGCCGCCATAGGCATGCTTGTTGACGGGATACACCACGACCGTCCGGTACCCCAGCGTCTTGAGCCAGCGCGGCAGGGTGTACTTCACGCGCGGCAGGACCTTGGCCGGCGCGAACTGTCCGGCCTGGCCGAACATCGAATGCGGCATGCCGCTCAGGAAGGCGAATTCCGACAACCATGTGAGGCCGCCCACCACATGCACGCGCAGCGGCCCGACGGCGGCACTGTTGGCCGATCCGGTCAGCATCGGCCGCTCGCACAGGAGCGGCGAACAGAACGGCAGCACGGTCTGGGGATTGAAGGTCGACTCCTCCAGCACCACGACGATATCGGGTCGGCCGGTGGTAACGACCGGCGATGCCGCCGTCCCCGTCGCCAGCCACGGCACCAGCGGCGCTGCGAAGACCGGCCGCTTGAGGCCGGTATGCATGGATGACGCGAAGAAGCGGCTGACCAGATCCCAGTCACTGTTGGCCGTCGACGGATCGGCATCCTCGGCCGTCACCACCCCCAGCGGCCCCGGACCGGGAACGACGATCCCCAACCCCGCCAGCGACGCGACAACTGCAGCCACCGACGCCCAGCGTCGCCGCCGCGCGTGCCATGGCGCTTCGAGCTTGATCGCCGCGGTCCAGTACGCAATGAACGCCACCATCCCGCCGAGGAAGATCCACGACAGTTGCGGATAGCCGTGCAGCAGCAACTCGCTGATCTCGGGCCGCAGCAGCAACGAGACGTCCTCGATCAGCATGGGCGCGCGCAGATACTCGTATTTCGCGCTCGACAGCCCATGGATGGCGATGATGAGCAGCGCCACCAGCCCCAGGCTGAATGCCGGTCGGCGCGTGAAGCCGTACGCGAAGAGCGCCAGCAGCCCGAAGATCAGGAACACGTAGGCCTGCTGGGCACGTCCGCTTTCGTCCCGCAGAACGAGGTGGACCATCCACCCGACGCACAGGATCTGCGCGCCCAGCAGCAGCACGCTCAGGAATGTCTGGATGCGTGAGGCGCTGTGGAAATCAGCATCGGCGCGGCCGGTGACCACGTGCGAACCTTGTCACTATTCCTTCTTGGAACTGTAATGATATATGAAACAAATCTGTCAAATAAAAGGCTTCCTCGCCTTCTCTGCGAAGGGAAGGTTTTGACTGTGCTATGTCCGCCCCATGAGCCAGAGCCTGCCGCCCATCGGCGGCGCCCGAAGCCCGTCCGCGGCACTGGTCGTGACCGCGCGGTCGGCCGTTTGGGCCGGCTGGGATGGCGCCGTCGATGTCCTGACGCTCGAGGCCGCACGGTCACGGGCGACCCTGGAGATGCCGATCGTCTGCCATCTGCCGGCAACGGCGCGGCGACTGGGTCTGGACGTCTTTCCGGCGCGCGATGTGCTGGAGCTGTTCGCCTTCGTGCGGCCGGCAACCTTCTGCCTGCCCACAGTGCGTGGCCTGGCGGAGGCACTGGACCTGCCCATCCCGGCCAACACCGAGGCGGAGGCCCGCACCCTGATCGCCGTTGCCGGCACGTTGCTCGACGACGTCGCCGATCGCGCCCATCGCGAGCCGCCGGAGACCCAGGCACTGGCGCTGGCCATGCATCATGGCGGCTGGACATGGGGCCCGCAGGTCCTGGATGCGCTGGGGATTGCTCCCGATACGCCGCGGCCGCGCGGATTGGCCGGTCTGGATGCCTGGAAGCGGCTGCCGGTGTGGGAGGACGATCCGCCGGCCACGCCACCGGCATCGCATCCGGTGGAACCGCCGGAAGCCCGCCTGCGCCTGGCCCAGTTGCTGGCGCGTGGCGGCCTGCCGGCGGAGCCGCGACCGACACAAAGCGACTACGCCTCGGCCGTATCACTGGCGTTCCGGCCGCGCGACCGCGAGGGCGAGCCGCATGTCGTGCTGGCCGAAGCCGGCACCGGCGTCGGCAAGACCCTGGGCTATGTCGCGCCGGCCTCGCTGTGGGCCGAGAAGAACGGCGCACCGGTGTGGATTGCGACGTTCACCCGCAACCTGCAGCGCCAGATCGACAGTGAACTCGACCGCCTGCACCCCGACCGCATCGCCAAGCGCACCAAGGTCGTGGTCCGCAAGGGGCGCGAGAACTATCTCTGCCTGCTGAACTTCGAAGAGGCGGCGATGCGGGCCATCGGCAATCCCGCCAATGCCGTCGGGCTGGGCCTGCTCGCGCGTTGGATCGCGGCGACGCGCGATGGCGACATGATGGGCGGCGACCTGCCGGCCTGGCTGGGTGCCCTGATCGGCCGCAGCCGGTTGATGCGCCTGGCCGACCACCGTGGCGAATGCATCTACGCCGGCTGCGAGCACTACCGCCGCTGCTTCGTCGAACGAACGATCCGCCGCGCCCGGCATGCCGACATCGTGGTCGCCAACCACGCGCTGGTGATGATGCAGGCGGCGATGGGTGGGCTGGACGACAACGCGCGACCCAGTCGCTACGTGTTCGATGAAGGCCATCACCTGTTCGATGCCGCCGACGGCGCGTTCGCGGCACACCTGACCGGGATCGAGACCTCCGACCTGCGCCGCTGGCTGCTGGGCGCCGAGGGCCGGCGCGGCAGTCGGGCCCGCGGCCTGGAGCGCCGGGTCGGCGAGTTGGCCGAGAACGACTCGGCGATCCTGGGCTCGCTACGCGCATTGCTGATGGCGGCGCGAGAATTGCCGGCAGCCAACTGGCAGACGCGGCTGGGCGATGGAACGGTGTTGGGTGCCGCCGAGGAGTTCCTGGCCCTCGTCCGGCAGCAGGTGCTGGCCCGGACCACGGCCGACGAGAGCGCCTATGGCGTCGAATGCGATGTGCGCCCGCCCGGACCGGGCGTGACCGACGCGGCACAGGCCTTCGCCGAGACGCTGGAGCGCATCCTGCGGCCGGCAACGGCCCTGCGCCAGGCCCTGCGTGCCCGGCTGGACGACGAGGCGGCGGAGCTCGATACGGCGGCCCGCAACCGCATCGAGGGCGTGTCCCGCTCCCTGCTCAATCGCTGCGAGCTGCAGGTGCGCGCCTGGATCGCGATGCTGCGCGAACTCGACTCCGAGACGCCTCGCGAGGCTTTTGTCGACTGGTTCGCTCTCGAGCGAATCGACGGCCGCGAAATCGATGTCGGCATGTATCGCCACTACCTCGATCCGATGGAGCCGTTCACCGAGGCGGTCGTGAAGCCGGCACATGGCGTCGTCGTGACGTCGGCGACCTTGCGCGACTGGAGCGGCGCCAACGACCCGCCGCCCTCGCCGCCGATCGGCGTCGCCACCGAGGAAGCCGCGGACTGGAAGGTGGCCGAAGCGCGCACCGGGGCGCGCCACCTGTTGGCGCCCGCGATTCGCGCTGCCGTCGCCTCGCCGTTCGACTATGCCGCGCAAACCCGGGTGATGGTCGTGCGTGACGTCGGTCGCGAGTCGCTCGACCAGGTCGCATCGGCTTATCGCGAGCTGTTCCTGGCTGCCGATGGCGGCGGGCTTGGCCTGTTCACGGCCATCGGACGGCTGCGTGCCGTGCACGACCGCATCGTGGGACCATTGGAGACCAACGGCATCACGCTGCACGCCCAGCATGTCGGCGGCATGGACGCCGCGACCCTGGTCGACATCTTCCGCGCCGAGGAACGATCATGCCTGCTGGGCACCGATGCGGTGCGCGACGGTGTCGACGTGCCTGGTCGTTCGCTGCGGCTGATCGTGTTCGACCGCGTGCCGTGGCCGCGGCCGGACATCCTCCACCGCGCCCGCAAGATTGCCTATCGCGCCGAAGGCCATGCGCCCAACGCCTACGACGACATGCTGACACGCTTCCGGCTCAAGCAGGCGTTCGGCCGCCTGGTGCGGCGTGCCGACGACCATGGTGTGTTCGTGATGTTGGATAACCGGCTGCCGTCACGGCTGATGACGGCGTTTCCGCCGGGCGTATCGATCCAACGCCTCGGCCTGGCCGACGCCATACGCGAAACCCGCGCATTCCTGGAGTCGGCAGGCCGCCCCGCGTGAGAACCTCTCCCGCTGGCGGGAGAGGTCGAAATCTACTTCTTCAGCAGATCGCGGATCTCACCCAGCAGTTCCTGGTCGCGCGTCGGCGCCGGCGGCGCGGCGGGCGCGGCTTCTTCCTGGCGCTTCACGCGATTGACGCCCTTGACCACCATGAACAGCGCGAAGGCGATGATCAGGAAGTTGATGGCAATGGTGATGAAGTTGCCGTAGCCGAGCACGACACCAGCCTTCTTGGCGTCGACCAGGGACGCTCCGGTCGGCACGCTGCCCTTGAGCACCGCATAGAGGTTCGAGAAATCGACCGTCCCGAACATGCCGATGATCGGCATGATGATGTCGCCGACGAACGACTCGATGATCTTGCCGAACGCCGCACCGATGATCACACCAATCGCCAAGTCGAGGACGTTGCCTTTCATTGCAAATTCTTTGAATTCTTTAAACATCTCCCACTCCTTTGCGAAGCTCGCGGCGCACGACCGCCGGGGGAGTATGAGGCTCACCGCGAGTCGGCATCAAACGCTTTGTGCCACGCCCGATCGCGTCATCCGACTCGCAACAGCACGAGCAGTGCCGACACCGTCGCCACCGACGTCACGGTCGACACCAGGATCGTGCCCGACGCACCTTCGACGAAGGTCTCGTATTCCTTGGCGATGACGAAGGCATTGGCGGCCGTCGGCAGCGCGGCGCACAGCACGGCGGCTTTCCCCCACATCGTGTCGAGGTCAAGAAACCACGGCAGCAAGGCGACCGCGATCAACGGCTGCAGCAACACCTTGCCGACGCTTGCGAGCGCAACCTCCAGCCGGGACGTGCCCAGCCCCTTGTCCGACAGGAAAAGGCCGATGGCGAACAATGCGCACGGCGCTGCTGCGGAGCCCAGCAGTTCGAGAAAGCGCAGCACGGGCTCGGGCACAGCAATGCGCAAGGCACTGACAAGAACACCGAGCGTCACGGCCTGGACGATCGGGCTGCGCACCACGGCTTTCATCACACGGCCACGCACTGCCGGCGTCCCCCGGCCGCCCTGGATATC
Source organism: Reyranella sp. CPCC 100927 (assembly GCF_007859315.1). Lineage (GTDB taxonomy): Bacteria > Pseudomonadota > Alphaproteobacteria > Reyranellales > Reyranellaceae > Vineibacter. The sequence goes on along the minus strand of NZ_VOHA01000015.1, from coordinate 74,836 downwards.
GATCTCCACCAGGATGAGCCCGAAGGTGAGAATGCCGGCGGCGCCGAGAATGGTCGCCAGCGTGCCGGGCAACGCCCCTTCCGACCCAAAGGCCGTGACGCAGAGGGGAATACCCATGTAGCCGACATTGCCGAACGAGGCCGACAGCCCGAACAGACTCATGTGCGCCAACCGTGCCCGCGCCACGACGCGCGCCGCCACCATCCCCGCAACATAGGTCAGCAGCATGCTGCCGCCGAAGACGACGACGAAGGGACCGTTGAGCACGTCGGCGATGCTGACCTTGGCCAAGGCCGCAAACAGCATCGCCGGCAGCGCGAACCAGCCGACAAAGGCGTTGAGCGCCGTCGTGCCGTGCTCGCCCAGCAGGCGCAGGCGGCCAGCGACCCAGCCGGTCCCGATCAGGGCGAAGATGGGAAAGGCGACAGTCAGGAGGACTTGCACGAAGGGCCCGCTTCCTCTGCGGGCAGGGAAGCCCGAGATCCTGCGTGGGCACATTAGAGGCCGCGCCGCCAAGCGTCGAGTTGTCGAGCTCGCTTGACCCGCACGGCCACGCCGGGCACAGGTGCAGGGCGATGCGATCCGAAGGGAGTGAGCATGTCGGCGCTGCAGGATGGCTTGATCTGGACGATGGTGTTGGCGTCGGCGGCCGACCGCGACTTCTCGAAGACGGAGATCGACACCCTGCGCGATCTGGTCGAGCATCTGCCCGTGTTCCGCGGCTTCAAGATCGATCGCCTGCCCAAGGTGACGGAAGCCTGTGCCAGCACCCTGATCGCCGACGGCGGCGTGGACAAAGTCGCGGCCTTCATCCGCAAGACAGTATCCCGTCGTTTCGGCGAAACCGCCTACGCGCTGGCGTGCGATCTGATCGCCTCGGAAGGCCAGGTCCGCGACACGGAGATCGGCGTTTTGGACCTGCTGGCCGAGCTGTTCGACCTCGATTCGCTCACCTGCGCGGCGCTGGAAACAGCCGCCCGGGCCCGCTACGCTAAGCCGTAGCGCCTACCGGCGACGAGCCGCATATTGTCGCTTTGATCCTGAAAAAACACTATCGCTGCGATTTGATCCGTACAGGATTGTCACAACGTGTCACAACATTGACACAGTCCGGCATTTGGATTACGCACATGTCGTTCGTTTAGTTATTACGGACGCATCCTCCCGCCGGCCGGTGCAATTGCGACCTGCACCGGCCGGTACCGGGGACCCTCAGGGCCCGGCAGGTGGTTTATTTAGGTCGCATGTGGTCAGTAGCGCTTCGGCAGTATTATGGCTCCAAGCGCTTGGGCGGCACAAACCGCCGCTACTCCGGGCACGCCATCAGGCTGCCCTCCGGTCGCTCCAAGACCTGGCGGCTCTCGATAAATGCCTTCGCATCCGACGCCGCGATCACATCGCCGTACTTCGCGTTGATGTCGAACAGGTTCGCCTGATGCGGCTCGGGATGGCGATCGGCGACGCATTCGCGGGGCACGATCACCCGGAAGCCGTGCTGCATGCCGTCGACGGCGGTGGCCCTGACGCAGCCGCTGGTCGACACCCCGCAGACAATGAGCGTGTCGACGCCTTGCGCCGTCAGCAGACTCGCCAGGGAGGTCCCGAAGAAGGCGCTGGCATACTGCTTGGTCACGACGACGTCCTGTGCATCCGGCGTCAGCGACGCCGCGAATGCGGCCAACGGCTCACCCGGCACGAGCCGCTTCAGCACCGGCACCTTCTGGACGAACAGGCCGCCATCGAGCGCGCCGGCGCCGTAGAGCACGCGCGTGAAGATCACTGGCACGCGATGCGCCTTCGCAACCGTGTAGAGCCCGGCGCTGTGGGCGATCGCATCGGCGGCCGTCGGTGCGTACAGCGGCGAATCCGGTTGCGTGTAGGCGGCGATGAAATCGATCAGCAGCAGGGCCGGACGACGACCGAATCCGAGACGATGATCGAAGACGCCGGCATAGTTCGCACCGATGGCATCCACGGCCGTCATTTCTTTTCCGCCTGCGTGGCACGCATCAGGCCCGGTTTGTCCCAATTGGCGCGCAAGACGCCGGCGGCGTGGTCGATATGGGCCATCATGATCTCGGACGCCTTCTCGCCATCGCCCGTCCTGAGCGCACTGAAGATCTTGCAGTGATCACCGTGCGATCGGCGCACGGCCTTGTCGTCGAACAGCAGGACCAGCTCCTCGTGCGTGAACCAGCGCGCCCCGCCGCCGGCCACCATGATCGGCAGGCGCTGCGTGTTACGGATCGCCTGGGTCAGCGATTTGTTGGCCGCGGCATCGATGATGGCGTTGTGGAAGCTGGCGTTGAGCTCGCGCCAGCGCCGCGCCCGGTCGGCGCGCCATGTCCCCGACTCCAGGAGCCGCTCGATCTGCTCGTTGGCGTCCATCATGCGGGCGCGCGCCTGCACATCCAGGCCGGCCTTGGCCACGATGCGACAGGCCAGCGCCTCGAGGGTCTTGCGCACCTCGTAGGCCCCCAGCACGTCATCGAGCGTGCAGCTCAGAACCTCGTAACCGCGATTGGGCTCGTAACCCAACAGGCCTTCGAGCGCCAATGTGCTCAAGGCGTCGCGCACCGGCGTGCGTGACACGCCCAGCTGCTCCGCCAGCACGGTTTCCGTCAGCCGGCTGTCGGGCGGAAAGGCGCCCTCCAGCAGCATCTGCCGCAGCCGCGATGTGGTCGCACCGGATCTTGTTTCTGTCTTTTCCATCGGACCGGAACACGTGAACGGGTGCGCGATTATATCGACGGCAGTAGTGCATACAATATTTTTTGTTGCATACATTTTTATATTTTGCATACAATCAAAATGCACTCGCGGGGTAGCTAGCGAGCAGCCCGCCACAATGGCCACGGAACTGCTGCTTCGGTGCAGCCGTCCGCGGGCTTCACACAATCGACCTCAGGAGGGGATAACGATGAAAAAGACGGCCGCCGGATTGATATCTGTTTTAGGGCTGGCGCTGTCAGCGTCGCTGTCGACCCCGGCGACGGCCGCCGACGATACCGTCGTGATCGGCGTCATGAACGATCAGAACGGCATCTATTCGGAAGCGTCGGGCCGCGGCTCGGTCGTCGCCGCGAAAATGGCGATCGAGGATCTCGGCGGCACGATCCTGGGCAAGCCCGTCGAGGTGCTGGTGGCCAATCACCAGAACAAGCCGGACATCGGCCTCTCTGTCGCGCGCGAGTGGTACGACAGCAAGGGCGTCGATGCGATCTTCGAGGTCGCCAATTCGACGATCGCATTGGGTGTCCAGGACCTGGCGCGCAACCGGCGCAAGATCGTGATCCACTCGACGTCGACGTCATCGGACCTCACGGGCAAGGCCTGCTCGCCCTACGGCCTGATGTGGACGGCCGACAGCTGGTCCAACAGCGGACCGCTGATCCAGCAGCTGCTGAAGGAAGGCAACACTTCGTACTTCTTCATCACCGCCGACTACGCCTTCGGCCATTCGCTCGAAAGCGTCGCCTCGGCCGCGATCACATCCGGCGGCGGCAAGGTCGTCGGCTCGGTCCGGGTGCCGCTGGCGACGGCCGACTACAGTTCCTTCCTGATCACCGCGCAGTCGTCGAAAGCGCAGGTCATCGTGCTGGCACTGGCCGGCAGCGACCTGACCAACGCCATCAAGCAATCGGGCGAATTCGGCATCACCCAGAAACAGAAGCTCGCCACGCCGACCGCCTACATCAACGACATCCACGCGTTGGGCCTGCCCGCGACGCAGGGCCTGTTCTTCACCCAATCCTGGTACTGGGACCAGTCGGACGAAACGCGCCGCTGGTCGCAGCGTTTCGCCGACGTCATGAAGCGCATGCCCAGCGACAGCCATGCCGGCGTCTACTCGTCGGTGACCCACTACCTGAAGGCCGTGCGCAAGGTCGGCAGCAAGGATCCCGATGCCGTGCTGAAGGCGATGCGGGAGACGCCGGTATCGGACATCTACACGCGCGATGGCCACGTTCGCGAGGACGGCCGGGTCGTCTATGACCGCTACCTGGTGCGCGTGAAGGGTGCCGCCGAATCGAAAAAGCCGTGGGACTATCTCGACCTCGTCGCGAAAATCCCGGCCGCGAATGCATTCCAGTCCATGAAGACCGGCGGCTGCCCGCTGACGCAATAGACCTCATCGACGGCCCGTGCGGCGCCTGGGTGCCGCACGGGCCCTGCAGCGCCGCCGCGACCGAGGAAACCGCTCTATGCCTGGCACCGGGATCGGCGCGCGCGTGCGTCGCAAGGAAGACGAACGGCTGACGCGCGGGCGCGGGCGCTTCATCGGTGACTTTCACATCCAGGGCCTGCAGGACGTCGCCTTTCTCCGCAGCCCGCAGGCGCACGCGCGCATCCGGTCGATCGTGAAGCCCGCCGACGCCGAAAAACAGATCTACACCGCCGCCGACCTGAGCGGCCTCCGCCCCATCGTCACGGCGTCGAGTCTGCCGGGCTACAAGGTATCGTCCCATCCGCCGCTTGCCTGCGGCAAGGTGCGCTTCGTGGGCGAGGCGCTGGCCATGGCCGTGGCCCGCACGCGCGCCACCGCCGAAGACCTGTGCGAGCGCATTGCCGTCGACCTGGAGCCGCTCACCCCCGTCGTCAGTGCCGATGCCGCGCGCGCACCGGATGCGCCCCGGGTACATGACGCGTGGGACGACAACATCTATCTGCTGGCGAACTTCGACAGCGGCATCGACGATGCCCTGCGTGACGCCCCGATCAAGGTGGTCCGCGAATATCGCACCGCCCGCCACTGCATTCACCCCATGGAGGGCAAGGGCCTGATCGCGTATTGGGATCACCAGGCGTCGCAACTGGTGGTGATCACCTCGACGCAGATCCCGCATGTCATCCGGACCGGCCTGGCGCAATGCCTCGACCTCGACCAGGAACGCATTCGGGTCATCGCGCCGGATGTCGGCGGCGGCTTTGGCTACAAGAGCATCCTGCAGCCCGAAGAACTGCTGCTGTCGTGGTTGGCGCTGACCCATAAACAGCCGTTCCGCTGGCTTGAAGATCGTCGCGAGCACTTGACGGCGGGCGCCAACACGCGCCAGCACCAGTACAGGGTCACCGCCTATGCCGACGCACGGGGCCGCCTGCTGGGGCTCGACGCGGAAGCCATGGTCGATGCCGGCGCCTACTCGGTATGGCCTTACACGGCCTGCCTGGAGGGCGCCCAGATCGTCGGCAACCTGCCCGGCCCCTACGACCTGCCGTCCTATCGCTGCCGTTCGTTCACCGTCGCCACCAACAAGCCGTTCCTGGTGCCCTATCGCGGCGTGTCGCGTCCCGGCGCCTGCTTCGCGATGGAGCTGACGCTGGATGCCGTTGCCCGGGCCGCCGGCCGCGAACCGGCCGATGTACGGGCAGAGAACCTGGTTCCCGCCAGCGCCATGCCGCACACCAACGTGGCGGGCAAGCATTTCGACAGCGGCGACTATCCGCGATCGCTCGAGCGTGCCAGGGCGATGATCGACCTGCCGGCCATCCGCGCGCGCCAGCAACGGGGCGAGGCTGACGGCCGCCGCATCGGCGTCGGCTTCGCCGTCTACACCGAGCAGTCGGCACATGGCGGCAAGGCGTTCACGTCGTGGGGGCTTACCGTCATCCCGGGCTTCGACCAGGCCAGCGTGAAGCTGACGCCGGACGGCGGTGTCGAGGTCCGTTCCGGCATCCACACCATCGGCCAAGGGCTGGAGACCACGCTGGCCCAGGTCGCGAGCGACGTGCTCTCGATTCCCATCGAGCGCATCACCGTCACCCTGGGCGACACGGCCACGACGCCGTACTCCACCGGTGCCATCGGATCGCGCGGCATCGTCATGGCCGGCGGCGCCGTCGCGCGGGCAGCCCGCCAGGTCGCGGACCAGGCCAAGCGTCTCGCGGCCCATCTCCTGCAGTGCACGCCCGATGACGTCGCACTGCAGGACGGCCGCCTGGTTGCCGGCCAGGCCAGCGTGAGTTTCGCCGACATCTGCGGCATCTGGTACCTCAGGCCCGACCAATTGCCGGACGACGTCGACCGCCGCGGCCTCGAAGCCACCGAGGCCTACAAGCCCAGCGTCGACACCGGCGCGTTCTCCTATGCGACGCACGCCGCCCTGGTCGCCGTCGATACCGACACCGGCGGCGTCGAGATCCTCGACTACGTGATCGTCGAGGACTGCGGCCGGCGGGTGAATCCCATGATCGTCGAGGGCCAGACCTTCGGTGGCGCGGCACAAGGCATCGGCACGGCGCTGTTCGAGGAAAGCCCGTTCGATGCCCAGGGCCAACCGCTGGCATCGACCTTGATCGACTATCTGCTGCCCGGCCCGACCGAACTGCCGTCCATCCGGCTGGAGCACTTCGAGACGCTGTCGCCCTTCACCGAATACGGCATCAAGGGCGCCGGCGAAGGCGGCGCCATCGCGCCGGCCGCCGCCATCGTCAACGGCATCAATGACGCCCTGGCGCCGTTGGGCGTTGAAATCAACGAACTGCCGGCAACACCGGAGCGCATCCTCCGGGCATTGCATGCCGCCGGCACGAGCGCCCTATGAAGCCCGTCGCCTTCCAGTACCACCGCGCCAGCGACATCGACGATGCGCTGGCCCAGCTCGCCGACAGCGACGCCAAGCTCATGGCTGGCGGCTGCTCCCTGGGACCGATGCTGAACCTGCGCCTCGTGCGGCCCACGCTGCTGGTCGATCTGCGCCACATCGCGGAACTGCGCCAGGTGGCCTGCTCGCGCGAGACACTGCGGATCGGATCGTTGCGCACGCATGCCGAGATCGAGGATGGCGGCCTGCCCGATGTCACCAATGGGCTGTTGCCCCATGTCGCCCACCGCATTGCCTACCGCGCCGTGCGCAACCGCGGCACGATGGGCGGCAGCGTGGCGCACGCCGACCCGGCGGCGGACTGGATCTCCACCCTGATCGCCCTGGGCGCCTCGCTTGTCATCAAGCGGCCCGGCGGCGAGCGCACGATCGCCGTCGACCGCTTCGTGCTGGCCGGCTTCGCGACCGACCTCGGCGAGAACGAAATCCTGGCCGCCATCGACATCCCGAAACTGTCGCGCCACGGCCGCTGGTCCTATCACAAGATCTGCCGCAAGACCGGCGAGTTCGCCAAGGCCATCGCCGCCATCGTCGTGGATCCTGATCGTCACTACGCGCGCATCGTCTGCGGCGCCGTGGAGGCGACGCCTGTCGTCATGACGGACACCGCCGCCGCCCTGCAGAGCGCGGGTACGGCTGCCGCCCTGGAAAAAGTCGGGCCGGAACTCCGGCGCCTGATGCCGGGCCACGACGCCGTCTTCCTGCAACTGCATCTAACCGCGCTCCGGCGCGCGCTTTGCGAACTGGACCGCCGATGAAGGCCATCACGCTTGCCGTCAACGGCCAGACCGTGTCCGCCGTTGTCGAGCCCCGCCAGCACCTCGCCGACTTCCTGCGCGAGACTCTGGGGCTGACGGGCACGCATCTCGGCTGCGAACAGGGCGTCTGCGGTGCCTGTACGGTCATGATCGACGGCAGCCCCAGCCGCTCGTGCATCACCTACGCGATCGCCTGCGACGGCACCGACGTCAGGACGATCGAGGGTTTCGACGACGATGCCCTGATGGGTGAACTGCGCTGTTCGTTCTCGTCGCACCACGGACTGCAGTGCGGCTTCTGCACCCCCGGCATGCTGATCACTGCCCGGGACGTCGTGCGGCGGCTGGGCGACGTCGACGACAGGATCGTCCGCGAGGAACTGAGCGGCAACCTATGCCGTTGCACCGGCTATGTCGGGATTGTCGCGGCGGTCCGGGGAGTCGCCAAGGGCAAGCTGCCGCAGCGCGATCCGGTACCCGAGGCCAGCGCGGCCAGCACCGCCCCGGTGATGGCGGCCCCGGCGGCCGTGCTGGTTGCGCCCGCATCTGCCCCGGGGACGACCGCCGCCAGGCCCGCAACGCCAGCACCCGCCCCCTCACCGCCGCGATCCGCGAATGCCGCTGCCTGGACCGCGCTGGAGCAGCAGGTCGACATCGACGCCGATCCGGCGGCCGTCTGGAATGCATTGCGCGATGTGCGTCGCGTTGCGGCCTGCTTGCCGGGCGCGACGATTGATCATGTCGAGGGCACGGCGCTCAGCGGCCACATGACGATCCGGTTCGGCCCCATCAAGACCCGTTTCCACGGCGACGGCATCATCAGCCTCGACGACGCCGGGCGGTCGGGCAGCATCAGCGGTGCCGGCCGCGAGACCGGCGGCTCGCAAGCGATGGGCGAGGTCAACTACCGCGTCCTGGGCGGCGCGGCCGCCGGCACGACGCGCCTGCATGTGGTTCTGCGCTATCAGTTGACCGGCGCCCTCGCCCAGTTCTCGCGTGGCGCGCTTGTCCAGGACTTCGTGCGGCGGATGACCGAGATCTTCGCCGCCAACCTCGCCGCCGCCCTCAACGATCGGGCCGTGCCGGCTCGGACCGCCACCGATGTAAACCTGGTCACGATGGTGGCCGGGGTCCTGTGGCGGCGCCTTCGAAATCTCTTCGTTCGATGATTGCATGCAATAATAAAAATTGCATACAATTAGCCATTCAAATTCAGGAGGAGACCATCATGATCCCGGCCGACCGGCAGCTGCAGAAGACCGACTACTACTTCATCCGATCCGCCGACGTTGAGCCGCTTGATATCAAGCAAGTGGAAGGCGTCGTCGAACAAGGCCATCTGGTCGTGCGCAAGCTGATGGTTGGTGACGACATCCTGATGCTGGAGGTCGTGCGCAAGAAGGGATTGATCGATCCCGTGCACAAGCACCTGGACCACGAATCGATGGGCTATCTGATCAAGGGGCGCATGCGGCTGGTGATCGGCGGCCAGGAATTCATCGCCGAGGCCGGCAGTTCCTGGGTCCACCCGGTCGGCGTGGATCACTACAGCGAAGCGCTCGAGGATTGCCTGCAGGTGGAAGTCAAATCGCCGCCGCGCAAGACATGGAAGTAGACCATCACCAACCGATTGACCAGCAGATGGAGATCAGATCCATGGCATCCACCGGTACATGGAAAGAGATAGGCGAGGCGACGCTGACGCGGCAGTCGCTCGAGGCGCTCCTGCGCAACGAGATCCCCGCCATTCGTATCCGCAACTTCGCGACGGCCGCAGAATGCGCGGGCTTCGCCAAGGCTGTCGAGGACACTGACTACAAGTTCTACAGCGTCGCCAAGAAGGTAGGCTATATCGGCCTGGCGCAGATCGAGTATCGCTGGAACCGGCCGAAAGCCGACTACTTCAAGGATGCCGCTGTCGCCTACGAACAGCTGAACGACCTGCAGAACAGGTCGTTCGATGTCATCAATCGCCTGATGGAGACATTGCAGGCCGTGGCCGGCGGCACCGTGAAGATCGCCGAGGAGGCAGAGCTCGGGCGCTACTACGCGGGCATCGCCCGCATCGCTGCTGAAGGCGTTGACCTTCACGCCGACTGGGCGCCACTGAACTCGCCGACCTACGACATCGCCCGGATCGATGGCCAACTGGGCTGGAACTTCTATGCCCAGGAGCTGATCGAAGGTGGCGACACCACGGTCTACAATGCGCCGTGGACTCCCGACTGCGCGCCCGGCGAAATCCCCAAGAGCTACGGCCTGGACTACGCCATCGTCGAGGGCGCGAAGACCTTCACCTTCAACCCCAACACGGCCGACGTGGTGATCTTCAACACGCGCAACCCGCACGAGATCGCCGCCGGCGTCGCCGGCCCGGGCCGTAACCGGATCTCCATCGGCTCGTTCGTCGGCCGCATGCCCAACAACGATCTCGTGCTGTGGTCCTGACCATGCCCGACTCGCTGGGATGGCGCAAAAAGTTCGCGGTGCTGGTGCCGTCCACCAACACCAGCGTGCAACCCGAGTTCGACTCCATGCGGCCGCCGGGAGTCACCAACCACATCAGCCGCATCGTCATTCCCAACATCGCGCTGAACAATGACGACGACTTCAACCGGCTGATCGCGCTCATCGAGGCGGCCCAGATCCAGGCCGTCGACTCGGTGATGTCGTGCGAGCCCGACCATATCGTGCTGGGCATTTCCGCCGAGACGTTCTGGGGCGGCTATGCCGCCTCGTTGCGGCTGAAGGACGAGCTGGTCAAGCACACGGGCCTGCCCGTCTCGATGGGTTCGGACGCCTGCCGCGAGGTGTTGACCCTGTTCAACGCCAAGACTCTGGGTGTGATCACGCCCTATCAGCCGGTCGGCGACCGCAACGTCGTGCGGTTCTTCGGCGAGTGCGGCTATACGGTGAAGAACATCGTCGGGCTGAAGTGCGAGAGCCCGGTCAAGATCGCCCATGTCGGCGAGCAGCGCCTGCGCGAGGCCATCCTCGCGGTGAACGACGACCAGGTCGATGCCATCGTGCAGGTCGGCACCAACCTGGCGATGGCGCGCCTGGCGGCCAGTGCCGAACTGTGGCTGGGCAAACCGGTGATCGCGATCAACACGGCGATCTACTGGCAGGCGCTGCGGTCCGGCGGCATTACCGACCGCATTCCCGGCTGGGGCTCACTGCTGGAACGGTATTGAGTTCGTTTGCCCACCCCTTCCGTCTTCCCGCCTGCGCGGGGAGACGGAAGGAACGCATCAGGGAATGAGCAGCGTGGAGCCCACGGTCTGGCTGCCTTCGAGCGATCTGTGGGCGGCATCGACATCCGTCAGCGCAAAGCGCTGGCCGATGGCCACCTTGATCGCACCGCTGCCGATGGCATCGAACAACGCACTGGCGGCGTGATCGAGCTCCACCGGCGTCTGGTGGAAGTGATACACCACGATGCGCGTCATGGAGAGTGAGCCGGCGCGACCCAGCGCCAACAGATCGACCTGCGGCGGCGGACCCGATGCATTGCCGTAGCTCACCAGCATGCCCCGCATCGCGAGGCTGTTGATGGAGGCTTGCAGGCTTGCTTTTCCCACGCCGTCATAGACGACCGACACACCACGTCCGTCCGTCAGCGCCCGGGCTTGCGCGGCGATATCGTCGACCTTGTGATCCAGCACGGCATCGCAGCCATGGCTCAGCGCATGGGCTTTCTTGTCCGCGCCACCCACGACGCCGATCACCCGGGCGCCCCTGGTCTTGGCCCATTGGCAGAGGATGGTGCCGACACCGCCGGCCGCGGCCCACACCAGGCAGGTGTCGCCCGGCTTCACGCGATACGCCGTCAGCAGCGCATCCGCCGTGAGCCCCTTGAGGATGGCCGCCGCCGCCGTTTCGACGTCGACGGTCGACGGTATGCGCACGCCGGCGGTTTCCGGAATCAGCCGCGCCTCGGCATAGGCGCCCAGCGGCCCGCCGTAGGCGACGCGATCACCCGCCTTGAAGCGCGTCACGCCGGCACCGATCGCCTCCACGGTCCCGGCACCTTCGATACCGAGGATGCCGGGCAGTTCGACCGGGTACTGCCCCAGGCGGTGGTAGATGTCGATGTAGTTCAGCCCGACGGCCTTCTGCCGCACCAGGATCTCGCCCGGGCCCGGCGTCGGTACCTTGGTGTCGATGCGCCTGAACGCGCCGGGCCCGCCGACGGCGGGAAGCTGGATGGCCAACATGCCGAAAAATCCTTGTCGATGCTCAGATGATGGCGAGCCGCGTGTTGAGCAGGTCCGTGATCAACATGTGCGCCGGGCTGTGCGTGATGCAGAACGGCAGCTTCGATTCCATGATCACGGTCTGGGGCGTCACGCCGCAGGCCCAGAACACCGGCAGTTCGTCGTCGCGCGCATTGACCGGCCCGCCCCAGTCCGGCTTGGCGAGATCCGCGATGCCGATCTGCCCGGGCAGACCGATGTGTACCGGTGCGCCATGCACGTTGGGGAAGCGCGACGTGATCTGAATGGCACGAATGGCATCGGCCGGCTTCAGCAGGCGCATCGACACCACCATCGGCCCATGGAACGGTCCCGACGACACCGTCGGGATGGACGTCCGATAGGCCGGCAGGTCCGTGGAATCGACGATGTGCCGCAACGCAATGCCGTCCTGTACCAGGGCGTCCTCGAACGAGAACGAGCAGCCCAGCAGGAAGCTCACCAGGCCGTCGCGCCAGTGCCGCTTGATATCGGGCACTTCCTCGACGAGCTCGCCATTCTCCCACACGCGGTAGAGCGGCAGGTCGGTCCGGATGTCGAGGTCCTGGCCCAGGCGCGGCACGAACGGATCACCCGGTTCGGACACATCCAGCAGCGGGCACGACTTCGGATTGCGGTGGCAGAAGCGCAGGAAATCCGATGCGAACTCTGCCGGCAGAATGGCCAGGTTGGCTTGGACATACCCGGGCGCCATGTACGCCGTCGGCGCCCGCCACTGCCCCCTGCGGATACGCAAACGGGCCTGCTGGCCGGTCTCGCCGACGGGATGGGGACTGTTCATCGATTCCTCCTGTCGTTCAATGGACGCTACGGGCGCCCTCGTGCCGTTGTTGCGCTGCATACCAAGGTCCGATCTTTCCGCCGACCGGCGCTCCCAGAAGCCGGCCGGCAACAGCAGCCGCTGCCATCAAGCCGTCGACCGACAGGCCAGTCTCGAATCCGCTTTGTTCGAGCATGAAGGCAAGATCCTCGGTCGCGAGATTACCCGACGCGCCGGGTGCGAAGGGGCAGCCGCCGAGGCCGCCGATCGAGGCGTCGAACCGCCGGACGCCGGCTTTCAGGGCAATCCAGCTCAACGTCAACGCCATGGCGCGGGTATCATGAAAGTGGGCCGCCAGCCGCGCCGCGCCGAATTGCGCCACCGCGGCACCGAACAAGGCCTCGACCTGTGCCGGATGGCCGGCGCCGATCGTGTCGGCCAACGCGATCTCATGGGCGCCGGCCTCGAGCATGGCGGCCGCGAGTTCCATCACGCGCGTCCCCTCCGTGATGCCTTCATAGGGGCAGGCGCAGGCGGCGGCGACATAGGCGCGGACATGCACGCCATCTTCCTTCGCCGCCCGACAGACCGCGGCACATTCGGCGGCCGCGGCCGGCAGCGACATGCGGATGTTCTTCTGGTTCAGCGTCTCGGTCGCGGCGAGCACGACGGCGACGCTGCGCAATCCCGCGGCCCGCGCCCGCTCATAGCCCCTGCGGTTGGGAACCAGCGCGGTCAGAAGTGTCTCGTCCCGCGGCACGCGGGCGACAAAATCGGCGGCATCCGCCAGGGCCGGCACCGCCTTGGGACTGACGAAGCTCGTCAACTCGAAGCGCCGCAGCCCCGCACGGCGAAGCGCGGTGTAGAGATCAAGCTTGGCATCGATGGACAGAATGACCGGGAAGTTCTGCAGGCCATCGCGCAGCCCGACTTCATTGATCACGACCCGTCGATCACCATCGACGGCGGGATTGTGCGGGGGCGTCATGCCACGATGCCCCGCGCCCGCAGGCCCTCGATGTCGTCGGCCGCCATGCCGGCAAGATCGGACAGGACCGCATCGGTATGCGCGCCCAGGGACGGCGGTGGACGGTAGCCCTCGTCCGTGAAGGCACTGAGCTTGATCGGATTGCCCGGCATCTCGACCACCGTGCCCGACGGCAAGGTCATCTGGACGATCATGTCGCGGGCGCGCACCTGATCGTCGTTGACAGCATGCGCCATGTCGTTGACCGGCGCGCACGGGATGCGCCGGCGTCCCAGCTGGTCAAGCCAGTACTCGCACGGCTTCGACTGGAAGTGCGCCTGCAGCCGCGCCGTAATGTGATCCTTGGCGGCCAGACGGCCGGGCTGCTTGTCGTACTGCGATTGCTGCAGTTCGGCATCGGCCAGCATGTCGACCAGCGCGGCCCAGAAATTGTCGGTGATGACGGCCACGATCAGGTCGCGCGTCGCGGTCTTGAAGGTATCGTAGGGGACATGGACGAAATGACCGTTGCCCGCTCGCTCCGGACTCTTGCCTGAGAGCAGGTACATCGTGGCCATGTAGTTCAGCATCGAGATCTGGGCGTCCAGCATCGAGATGTCGACATGCTGCCCACGGCCGCTGACGGACCGCGCATGGATGGCGCTCAGGATGCCGATGGCACCCATCAGGCCGCCGCCGAGGTCGCCGATGGGGATGCCGGCCCGCAGCGGCCGGCCCTCGGCCTCGCCGGTCAGCGACATGCCGCCGCCCATGCCCTGCGCCACCAGGTCGAACGCCGGGCGCTGCGCACCCGGGCCGGAGTTGCCAAACCCGCTGATCGAGCATGTGATGATGCGCGGGTTGACGGCCGACAGCGTCTCGTAGTCGATGCCGATACGCTTGGCCACGCCGGGGCTGAAGTTCTCGACCACGACATCGGCGTGGCGCGCCAGCCGATGAAAGACCTGCTGGCCTTCCGCCGACTTCATGTCGATGCAGATGCTTTGCTTGTTGCGCGCCAGGGTCAGGAAATACGCGCCCATGCCGTCGCGCGCGTATTCGGGATCGTCCGCCAGCAGCCGGCGTGTGCCTTCACCGGTCACTGGCGGCTCGACCTTGATGGTCTGCGCGCCCATGTCGGCCAGCAGCATCGTTGCATAGGGACCGGACAGCATGTGCGTAAAGTCTAGAACACGAATATCGGACAGCGGCTTCATGAACGATCCGTCGGCTTGATCATGTCGTCAGGGCAACAGGCACGATGTCGGCTAAAGTCTTCGCCCTTCCCGCGATGCCGTCCGGTGTCGGCCGTTGATGGACGTCAATGTATGCATCCAACAATATTGTATGCAAGATATTTTATTGTATACACAGAAACCAAGACGCCGGCCAGGCCGCGACGCTAGGTTCCCTCGCGCTCCCAGGGTGGCGGCGACCGGAACGACGCGATCAGGTGATCGACGAATGCCCGCACCTTGGCCGACACGTGGCGGGTCGGCGGATAGACGGCGTGGATCGCGTAGGGTGGCGGCGTCTCGTCCGGCAGCACGCGGATCAGCCGGCCATCACGCAACGGCGCGGCGGCCAGGAACATCGGCATCAGTGCCAGTCCCAATCCGGCGATTGCGGCATCGCGCATCGCCTCGCCGTTGTTGGCTGCGATGCGGCTGCGTAGCGCCACCGACAGCGGCTTGCCGCCAGGCTTGCGGGCCGCGAACTGCCAGAGCGTGCCGGCATTCACGTTGGCGTAGTCGATGCAGTCGTGCGCCGCGAGTTCGGCGACGGTGGCGGGCAGCCCCCTGTCGCGAGCATAGGCCGGGCTGCAGCAGATGGCCCGGTGGACCGTGCACAGCTTGCGGGCGACCAGGCTCGACTCCTTGAGGATGCCGATACGGACCCCGACGTCGTAGCCGCCGCGCACCAGATCGACCATGCGATCATCGTAGTCGAGCGCCAGTTCCAGATCGGGGTGCCGTTTGGCGAATTCGAAGATCACCGATCCGAGATACATCGTGCCGAATGTCATCGGCGCGGTGATGCGCAGGCGCCCCTGCAAGGCCTGCGGGCGGCTGCCGATGCGTTCGACGGCGTCGTTGATCTGCTGCACCAGGGGCCGGATACTCTCGTGGAACGCTTCGCCGCTCTCGCTGGGGCGCAGATGCCGGGTGGACCGCTGAAACAGCTCGACGCCGAGCGCCGCCTCGAGATCGGCGATGCGCTTGCTGATCACCGATTTCGAGACATTGAGCCGCGTCGCGGCGGCGGTGATGCCGCCGCTTTCCATGACCTGCAGGAACGTCAACACGTCCTCGAATCGCCATTTCATCGTTCGATCTTACAGAACACCGTCTTCGTCCGGAACGCGTTCCACACTGCCGGCTCAATACCCATATGGCGAACTCAACCTCTCAAGAGGAGCCAACCATGACCCAAGCCACTCGCCGGGCCGACGCTTCCGGCACCACCACCCGCCGCGTCGAGCGCGTCTTCGCCGGCATGCCGACCAGCGAGGGTGCCGGCGTACGGCTGACCCGCCTGATCGGCCGGCCGGGCCTGCCCGATCTCGATCCCTTCCTGATGCTGGACGAGTTCCGTTCCGACACCGCGTCGGACTACCTCGCCGGCTTCCCGGATCATCCGCATCGCGGGTTCGAGACCGTCACCTACATGCTGGCCGGGCGGATGCGCCATGGCGACAACCAGGGCAACAGCGGCCTGCTGCGGCCCGGCAGCGTGCAGTGGATGACGGCCGGGCGCGGCATCGTGCACTCGGAGATGCCCGAGCAGGAAGACGGCCTGATGTGGGGCTTCCAGCTATGGGTGAACCTGCCGGCGGCCGACAAGATGACGGCACCGCGCTACCAGAACATCGAGCCGGAGACCATTCCCGTGCTCGACCGGGCTGATGGCGTGCGCATCAAGGTCATCGCCGGGCGCGTGGACGGCGTCGACGGTGCCGTGCAGGCCGTGGCGACCGACCCGACATACCTGGATGTCAGCTTGCCGGCGGGCACGTCGTTCACGCACGTGGTGCCGACGGACTACGCGGCGTTCGTCTATCCGTTCGAAGGTTCGATCCGGGTCGGCGACGGCGAAAGTCTCAAGCGCGGTGAGTTGGGCGTGCTGGGATCGGGTGATGCGATCACCATCAGCGCCGACGGCACCGGCGCGGCACGGGCCCTGCTGGTGGCAGGCCGGTCGCTGCGCGAGCCGATCGCCAAGTACGGGCCGTTCGTGATGAACACCGAGGCCCAGATCGTCCAGGCGATCCAGGACTACAACGCCGGGCGCTTCTGACGACAGGACCGGCGGGCGGCCACGACCGCCCGCCGGTTGTTGTGCATTTCGCGGCGGGCGATTTCGGGCTATCCAGCCCCCTGTTCCAACCAGCAGGTCGCACCATGCCCGCTCATTTGCTTGTCGAGGTCGAAACCACGGACGCGGCGCTCATGGCCGAGTACCGCAAGCACACGCCTGGCCTGGTCGCCAAGTTCGGCGGCCGCTTCACGGTGCGCGGCGGCACCACCGAGCCCGTCGAAGGCGACTGGCGCCCGCAACGCATCGTGTTCATCGAATTTCCCGACATGACGGCGCTGAAAGGCTTCTACAGCTGCGAGGAGTATCAGCCGGTGCTGAACATGCGCCTGGCCGCCGGCCGGTCGCGGGCGATCGCCGTCGAGGGTGAGCCGTGCGCGCCGTCGCGGGCATTCCTGATGGTCGACGTCAGCATCACCGACGCGGCCAAAATGGTCCAGTACCGGGAGCAGGTACCAACCGTGGTCGGCCCGCAGGGTGGCCGCTTCATCGTCCGCACCGACAAGGTCGAGACCGTCGAGGGCGGTTGGCGACCCGAACGGCTCACCGTGGTCGGCTTCCCCGATATGGCCGCCTTGCGCGCCTGCTACTTCAGCGATGCCTATCGGCCGCTGCGCGACCTGCGGCTGTCGGCGACCCGCTCCCTGGGCATCCTGGTCGAGGGCGTGTAAGCGCCGCGGCGCCCCCCATGCCGTCGACGGCGCAGGCGATCATCGCCGGCGTTCCCGAGTGCCCACGGGGTTCCCGCGTCATCGAGGACTACGTCGCCCGCGTGGTGCGCACCGGCCTCACCGCCGATATGGCCACCCTGGCCGTTCAAGCCAGCCGCTCGCCGAGGACGGAAGTGCGCATGATGGGCGCGCTCTGCTGCAGCCATGTCGAGAGCGGCGATGCCGCCGCCTGCGAACGGCGGGGTCACGCGACATGCCTGGAGGTCATCCGCCATTGGCTTGAGGCAGGGAATGCCGGCATGCGGCGCGCCGTCTGCGAGGGCTTGCGGCCGTGGACAGCGCGCAGTCCGTTTCGCGAGCAACCCGCGCTTGCCGTTGCGCTGTTGGCGCCGCTGCATCGCGATGCCGACGAGAGCACCCGGCTGTCGGCTGCCCATGCGCTGGCCGACATCAGCAAGAAGCATCCCGCCCTCGTGCGTGCGGTCATCAGCGGTTGGGACATAGCCGACCCGCGCATCGCAGCGGTCGCCAGGCACGCGGCGCGACACCTATGATCGTCACCGACAACAACGAGGACGACCATGGAAACGCTGGCGACGGGATATGGCCTGGTCGAAGGTCCGGTATGGGACGCCAACCAGGGCCTCTACTTCAGCGACGTGATGAACGGCGGCGTCTATCGCCTGGGCCGCGATGACAAGGTTTCGCTGGCAGTGCCCAAGCGGCGCGGCATCGGCGGCATGGCCCTGCACGCGGCCGGCGGGCTGGTGGTCGGCGGCCGCGACATCACCCATGTCAGCCTCACGAACGGCGACGGCAAGACACTGCTGACCAGTGACGTGACGCCGGAAGCGATCGGCTTCAACGACCTCACCACGGACGCTGCGGGTCGCATCTACGTCGGATCCCTGGCCTTCCGCGTCTTTGGCGGCGACCCGCCGCGACCTGGCCACCTGCATGTGATCGACATCGATGGCACGGCGCGCACCATCTCGGACGGCATCATGCTGACCAACGGGCTGGGCTTCTCGCCCGACGGCAAACGCCTGTACCACTCGGATGCCCGTGGCGGGCTGGTCCGGATCTATGACGTCAACGCCGACGGCTCGGTCGGCCCCTGGCGCAAGTTCGCGTCGCTGGGCGAAAACGGCGTGGCCGACGGCCTCAAGGTCGCCGGCGATGGTTCCGTGTGGGTGGCAGACGCGCATGGCGGCCGGGTCGCGGTGTTCAATGCCGACGGCAGCCATCGCACCGACGTCGCCGTACCGCTGCCCATGGTCACCAGCCTCTGCTTCGGCGGTGACGATTTGCGCGACCTCTACATCGTCACCGGCTCGCGTGGCGGCCCACACGAGAATTGCGGCACCGTGTTCCGCACCCGTGTCGACACCCCTGGCCTGGCCCTGGCACCGGCGCGCGTGACAGCGCGTTAATCCTTCTCCCGCCTCCGCGGGGAGAGGAACTACTCCAAATATCCTTCCAGGAAATCGAACACTGCGGCCTTGAACAGTGCGTGCGGGATGGCGGAGAAATGATCGCAGCCCGGCAGCGTCACGGCCCGTGCACCCGCAATGGCCGACACCAGGTCGTCGGGGCTGCCCGCCAGCGAGTCGCGGGCGCCGACGACCACCAGGACCGGCATCCGCAGCGTGGCCAAGCTCGCGCGATCGACCGGCGCACCGCCGGCGCGCGAACAGGCGGCGAGCGCCAATCGATCCTCGCGTTGCTCGTCGGCGAAATGGCGGAAGCTGCGCAACAGTGGATCGTCGATGCCGGCCGGGTCGTCGATTTCCATCGCCGCCGCCATGCGGCCGTCGTTGGGACGGGGCTCCAGCAGGCGGCCACCGACGCCGCCCAGCACCAGGTTGTCGATACGCTGCGGCTGATCGAGCGCCGTTGCCAGCGCCAACCCGGCACCCATCGAGTAGCCCATGAGATCGACCCGATCGAGGCCGAGGTGATCCATCAATGCCACGATGTCACGCACCATGGCGGCACGATCGTAGGCGGCGGGATCGTGCGGCTTGCCGCTTTCGCCATGACCGCGGCAATCCAGCGCCACGGCGCGGATCGCCTTGCGCTCCAGCGCGTCGTACCAGCCCATGCGCTTCCAGTTCTCGTAGCGATTGGACGTGAAGCCATGGACCATGACGACCGTACGGCCGCTGCGCCGCGGACCGCTGTCGTCGTACGCGATGGCCACGCCATCGGAGGTGAACTGTGCCATGTTCCTCCCGAACTCCTTTGTCCTTCAGAAGGTGTAGCCTAACCCGATGACCGATCCGTCCGCGACAGCCCAACCCGACATGTCAGCCGCCTATCAGGCGCTGGCCGCGCTCTACAACGCCCTGATGACCGGCACGGTGCTGTCGCTGGTGACGCGGCGCGGCGCCGACACCGCGCGCGAATTCGTGTTCCGCCACTTCCGCCGCCAGCACCACGAAAAGTTCCTGCCCGGCCTGAAAAAGCTCGGCCTGGACGACCAGCCGGCCGCCGTCGCCTGTGCCCTGTATCACTACCATTCCAACGCGCTGGGCGGCGTGAAGACCGAGTATCTGCGCGTTTCGGACCGCAAGGCCTGGGTGCGCTATCCGCCGCCGCGCTGGATCTGGCGCGGCACCGCCGCCTGCGGCGTGCCGCATCCGGTCAACGAAGCCATGCTGCACGGCTGGCACGGACACAACGGCGTTTCGTTGGGCAATCCACGCCTGGGCTTTGTCTGCACCGGCATGATCACGACAGGCGCGCCGGGCCTGGAGGGCTACTACTACGAACACGACCACGATTTGGCACCCGAGGCGCGCGTGCGCTTCGTCGACAACGAGCGCATGCCGCGGATCGATCCGGCGGCACAGCCGCAGCTGGATACGGCGACATGGCCGGCGGAGCGGTTGCGCCGCACCTATCGCTCCTATGCCATGGAGTATGTGCGTACGATGATGCCGACATTGATGGATCTGCTCGGTACACGCGATGCCGAGACCGAGATCGGTCGCACGGCACGACTGATCGGCATGCAGCTCCACGAGGAAACGGTGGCAGCATTGGGAATCGATCCGCGCGGCGGGGCAGCGGGATTTGCCCGCTATCTCGCAACGCTGCTGGCAGCCCAGGGCGAAGAGGTCGCCAGCACCGTTGACGGCGGCAACGCCGTCGTGCGGCAGAACGGTTGGCGGCTGATGAAGGGCATTGCGTTCGCCAGCGACGGTGACGCTGCCGCCGGATTGCGCGCCTGGAATGAGCTGTGGGTCGGTGCGGCGCTGGCGCACGACAGGTTCATGACGGTTGCCATGGCCGGAAACCCGCGCGACACGATCACCTGGACGATTTCATAGCGACCCGGAAGCGCGGTCGTCTCGCCCGCGCTCCCAAGCGTTCCACGTATCGATGACCGCGCGATAGCCGTCGTGCAATGACAAGCCGCCGATCTCCCCCACGGGCCAGAAGCGCAGTTCACGGTGCTCTGCGCTGACAAGCGCCGTCGCCGCACGTGCGAGCTGGCAACCGTAGGCAGCGATCCACACGCAGCGGCCGGGCAGCACTTCGTAGGGCCATTCGTGCAGCAGCGGTCCGACCTCGACCGACAGATTTGCTTCTTCATCGATCTCGCGCTGCAGCGCCTGCGGCCATGTCTCAGCCGCCTCCGGTCGGCCACCGGGCAGCTCCCATTCATCGCGATCGTTACGCAGCAGCAGCACCTGCCGGTCGACGAAAAGGACGCCTTTCACCGACACGGGATGGCCGTGCCTGTGCGTCGCCGTCATGCCGGCATGACCGAAAGCGCGGCCGGACGGCCGATACGGCCGCTTGCGCCGCCCCGGCGCGCGGGCAAAGATCGTGACAGAGCGCGTTCGGTTCGTGGCATGTGCCCTCCATCGAAGCTGGCTGGTCCCGCAGACCCGCCGTCGCCTGACGTCACTCCATCCTCATTCCGGTCCAGCGCCAAGCAGAATCCGGATCGGCAACCTGTTGCCGCGGCGACAGACGTGCCCGACGTGGCGCGGCGCTTTTCGATCATGGTCGACGGCGCGGCAGGCGCATTCGCCTGCAATGCCGACACACCCGTGCTGATCGCCATGGAACGCAGCGGCAGAAAGGCGATCGCCGTGGGCTGCCGCGGCGGCGGCTGCGGCTTCTGCCGCGTGCGCATCCGCGCGGGCGCCTATCGTACCGGCCGGATGAGCCGCGCCCATGTGACGGCGGAAGAGGAACGCCAGGGTTACGCGCTGGCCTGCCGGCTCTTTCCCCTGGAAGACCTGGTGCTGGTACCGGCCCGCCGGGTCGCCGGGACCGGACCGCCATGATCACCAACGACGTTGAAGGAGGAAGCGATGTCTCTGACGGGAGTGCTGCGCCCAGGCTATGTCCAGCTGCGTGTCCTCGACCTGGCGGCGGCGGTGACACACTATGTCGACCGCATCGGCCTGGATGAGGTCAGCCGCGAAAAGGATGGACGTGTCTATCTCAAGGGCTGGGACGAGTTCGACCGGCACAGCGTGATCCTGCGCGAGGCCGATACACCGGGCATGGACGTCGTCGGTTTCAAGGTCGCCAGCGACGGTGAACTCGACGCCTTCAAGAACCGCATCGAAGCGAAGGGCATCGCGGTGCGCGAGGTTCCCGCCGGCGAGCAGCCCGGCATGGGCCGCAGAGTAAGCTTTGTCGTGCCGACCGGACATCGCATCGAGCTCTTCGCCCAGGTCGAGCAGTCAAAGACAGCACCGCCGATCATGAACCCCGACGTCTGGCCGTCCGAGCCGCGCGGCATGCGGGCCACCCGCTTCGATCATGTGCTGCTCTATGGCCCCGACATCGACGGCGTGACGGCGTTCTTCACCGAGGTGCTGGGCTTCGGCGTGGCGGAGAAAGTCGAGATGCCGGACGGAACGCTCGCGGTGTGGCTGAGCTGCTCGAACAAGGCGCACGACATCGCCTTCGTGAAACACGCCGAGCCCGGCAAGTTCCATCACGCGGCGTTCTTCCTGGAGTCGTGGCACGATGTGGGGCACGCTGCCGACATCATCGCCCGCTACAACGTATCGCTCGACATCGGACCGACGCGGCATGGCATCACGCGCGGCCAGACCATCTATTTCTTCGATCCCTCGGGCAATCGCAACGAAGTGTTCGCCGGCGGCTACACGCACTATCCCGATCATCCGACCCGGATATGGACGGCGGACGAACTGGGCAAAGGCATCTTCTACTATCAGAAAGAGCTCAACGACCGCTTCCTCGGCGTCGTGACCTGATCGACGCCAAAACAAAAGGGCCGGGGTTTGCACCCCGGCCCTCGTGTTCCGTGCGGAACAGGCGTCGGACTTAGAAGTCCATGTCGCCCATGCCGCCCATGCCACCAGCGCCACCCGGCATCGGCGGCGCCTTCTTCTCCGGACGCTCGGCGATCATCGCCTCCGTGGTGATCAGCAGGCCGGCCACCGAAGCGGCGTCCTGCAGAGCCGTGCGCACGACCTTGGTCGGGTCGATGATGCCGGACTTCACCATGTTGACGTACTCGCCCTTCTGGGCGTCGTAGCCGTAGTTGGCGTCCTTCGACTCCAGCAGCTTGCCGACCACGACCGAGCCGTCATCACCGGCGTTCTCGACGATCTGACGCACCGGCGCCTGCAGCGCGCGGCGGATGATGTCGACACCAGCCTTCTGGTCGGCGTTGCCGGTCCGCAGCTTGTCGAGAGCGCGGGTGGCGTACAGCAGCGCAACGCCGCCGCCAGCCACGATGCCCTCTTCGACCGCGGCGCGGGTCGCGTGCATCGCGTCATCAACGCGATCCTTGCGCTCCTTCACCTCGACCTCGGTCGAACCACCGACCTTGATCACGGCCACGCCGCCGGCCAGCTTGGCCAGCCGCTCCTGCAGCTTCTCCCGGTCGTAGTCCGAGGTGGTCTCCTCGATCTGCGCCTTGATCTGCACGATGCGCGCCTCGATGTCCTTCTTCTTGCCGGCGCCATCGACGATCGTGGTGTTCTCCTTCTGGATGATCACCCGCTTGGCCTTGCCCAGCATGTCGAGCGTGACGTTCTCGAGCTTGATGCCGAGATCATCGCTGATCAGCTGGCCGCCGGTCAGGGTCGCCATGTCCTCCAGCATCGCCTTGCGGCGGTCACCGAAGCCCGGCGCCTTGACGGCCGCGACCTTGAGGCCGCCGCGCAGCTTGTTGACGACCAGGGTGGCCAGCGCCTCGCCCTCGACGTCTTCGGCCACGATCAGCAGCGGCTTGCTCGACTGCACGACCGCCTCGAGCACCGGCAACATCGCCTGCAGGCCCGAGAGCTTCTTCTCGAACAGCAGGATGAACGGGCTCTCCAGCTCCGACGTCATCTTCTCGGCGTTGGTGATGAAGTACGGCGACAGGTAGCCGCGATCGAACTGCATGCCCTCGACGACGTCGAGTTCGGTCTCGAGGCTCTTGGCCTCCTCGACCGTGATCACGCCCTCGTTGCCGACCTTCTTCATCGCCTCGGCGATCATCTTGCCGATGGCTTCCTCGCCGTTGGCCGAGATCGTGCCGACCTGCGCGACTTCATCGGACGACGAGATCTTCTTGGCCCGGCCCTTGATGTCCTCGACCGCAGCCGCGACGGCGATGTCGATGCCGCGCTTGAGGTCCATCGGGTTCATGCCGGCGGCGACCAGCTTGGCGCCCTCGCGCACGATCGCCTGGGCCAGCACGGTCGCCGTCGTGGTGCCGTCACCGGCCACGTCGTTGGTCTTGCTGGCGACCTCGCGCACCATCTGCGCGCCCATGTTCTCGAACTTGTCGGCGAGCTCGATCTCCTTGGCGACGGTGACGCCGTCCTTGGTGATGCGCGGCGCGCCGAACGACTTGTCGAGCACGACGTTGCGGCCCTTGGGGCCGAGCGTCACCCTCACGGCATTGGCGAGGATGTCGACGCCGCGGACCATGCGGTCACGCGCGTCACCCGAAAAACGTACGTCTTTAGCAGCCATCGTTCCTACCTCTCAAAAATGGAAAATCCGTCCGCGCGGCGGCGCAGGACGGATCAGGCGGCTTTCTTCGCGCTCTTCGTGACCTCGAGGATGCCCATGATGTCGGACTCCTTCATGATCAGGAGATCCTGGCCATCGAGCTTCACCTCGGTGCCCGACCACTTGCCGAACAGGATGCGGTCGCCAACCTTGACGTCGAGCGCAACGAGAACGCCCTTCTCATCGCGGGCGCCGGGGCCGACGGCGACAATCTCGCCTTCCATCGGCTTTTCCTTGGCGGTGTCGGGAATGATGATCCCGCCCTTGGTCTTCTCTTCTTCCGCGACGCGCTTCACCACGACGCGGTCGTGCAGCGGACGAAACTGCATGGACTCCCTCCTCATAGGTCAAAAACGAGCGCCCCCAATCGAGCCATGGGGGCCTGGATATCGCCGTTAGCACTCCCTCAAAGTGAGTGCCAATGCGCGGCGTGGATGTAAGAGGCGGTCGGAAATGAGTCAAGGCGCGCGGAGGCGGATTGCCGTTATTTTTCCGATCTTTACCAATCCGGCGCGGGGTTGTCCGGGACGACGCGCGGCAAGAATGGCAGCACTCTTCACCAATTGCTGCTAATACATTGATTTCTTTGCATAATTCTTGCAGGTCGATGAGGAACGTGTGACTATTCGACAGCGTTCGCGTTGTCAAGGAGCCTCGTTCCCATGACCAAGGCGTTCGAAAAGCAACTCAAGAACTACCGCCTGACGACAGCTGAGATCCTGTACTGGATGCCGGACCACCAGCATGTCCTCCAAACGTTCGTGTGGCAGGACCTGGATATCGCCCCCAAGTTCCCCGTTCTCGCCCGTTTCCTGGGCTTCTGGCACCGCAACCTCGAGGGCAAGCTGCACCGTGTGCGCATCGCCAGCGCGGGGCTGATCCAACCCGCCGAATTCCGCTTCACGGAAGCGTTTCACCGGCTTCACTAGAGTTTTCAAAGCGAGAGCATGTCACGCCGCGCCGCGGCGTACTCGTCGGACGTCCGCGCGACCAGATCCGCCACGGCCGGGACATCGGCGACGCCTGATACCGAATGCCCGGCGCTCCAGATGTCCTTCCAGCGCTTGGCCTCACAGGCATCGGTTTCTTCGCGCGCGCTCCGGTTGATGTCCTTGGCCACGTCGATGGTGCCGCGGGCCGGTAGCCGATCCGGATCCAGCCCTGCCGCCAGCAGCGAGGGCCGCAGGATATTGGTTTCCAGGCCAGTGATCGCCTTGGTCAGCAGCACGTCGTCCAGCCGCGACGTCACCAGCATGTCCTTGTAGCCGCGCGCGGCCATGCTCTCGCGCGTCGCGATGAACCGCGTGCCCATATAGGCGAGGTCGCAACCCAGCGCCTGGGCAGCGAACAAGGCCTGGCCGTCCGACACGCCACCGGCCAGCACGATCGGTCCATCCCACATCGCCCGCACCGCGCGAACGAAGGCGAACGGGTTGGCCCAGCCGGTCTGGCCGCCGGCGCCGGCCGTGAGCAGCACCAGACCGTCAGCACCGGATGCGATGGCCTTTTCGGCGTGGCGGAGCGTCGCGACGTCGGCCAGGACCCGGCAGCCGATATCGTGCAGGGCGGGAATGATCGGCGCCGGGTTGCCGACGCTGGCGATGACCAGTTCGACCCGGTGCGCGACCAGCACGGCAACGTCGGCATCGCGCCGGTGATTCGACGGATGCACCAGGATATTGGGGCATAGCGGTGCCGCTCGGCGTCCGCTGCACTGCTCGCCGCCTTGCACCCGCTTCTTCATGTCCGCCAGCCAGGCGTCGAGCTCATCCGTCGTCCGGCAATTCACCGTCGGGAAGGCGCCCACGACGCCGGCACGGCAGGCCTCGACCACGAGATCCGGCCCCGACACCAGGAACATCGGCGCCGCGATCAGCGGCAGCGACAGGCGGTCGGCAAGGTCCTGCGGCAGCGTCATGTCTCTCCCCCTCTGGCATTGCTTGAGGGTCGCGTAGACCGCGCGCTACGGTCACGCAAGAGCTCGAGGGAGAGACGATGGCAGGATCCGGCAACAAAACGGGATTGCGTTCGCATGTCGGCACGCCGGCACCCAAGATCGGCACGTTCGTCTTCGAATTCGTCGTGCCCGGGATCGGCCAGATCCTGAAGGCGGCCGGCGCCGACTTCGCGGTCATCGACATGGAGCACACCGGTTTCGGTTTCGATACGGTGCGCGCGACGGTGAAGTACATGCACGCCGGCGACCTGCCGGCGATCGTGCGCGTGCCGTCAAAAAGCTACGACCACCTGGCCCGCGCCATGGATATCGGCGCCGACGGCGTCATGGTCCCGATGGTCTCGTCGCTCGAGCAGGCCGTCCAGGCCGTGCGCACGGTGAAGTACTTCCCCGACGGTCATCGCGGCGTGGCCATGGGCCTGGCGCATGAACGCTATCGCATGACCGGCGGCACGCTGGCCGAACGCTTTGCCGAGCACAACGCGCGGACCCTGGTGATCCTGCAGATCGAGGATGGTGCCGGTGCGGCAGCGGCCGACCAGATCGCGGCATTGGACGGCGTCGACGTCCTGTGGATCGGCCATAACGATCTTTCGGTCGCGCTGGGCAAACCCGGTGCCTTCGACGATCCGGCCTTTGTCGCTGCCGAGGAGCAGACCATCGCCGCTTGCCGACGGCATGGGAAATCGGCCGGCCGACTGGCACGCGACGCAACCGAGGCCGCGGCCTTTATCAAAAGGGGCTACGACTGGGTATCGGTCGCTGGCGACGTGATGCTGCTGCAGGGCGCGCTGGCCGACGGGATCGCCCGGGCAAAAGGACGGTGAACGCGCCGCATTCACCGCGCCGAATCATGAAGCGACCTCGTGCTACGGCTTGATCTCGATCTCGATGAACACGAACTCGAAGCTGTTGGGATTGATCACGTCGTGCTCGACGCCGGCGGCACGGGTGTAGGAGACACCGCTGACCAGCGGCGAGCGGATCTCCTGCGTCCCGTTCCAGATCGCGAGGTCGCCTGATGTGATCGGCACCACGATGTAGTCATGCCCATGCCGATGCCAGCCGGTATGACCGCCGGGCGGGAAACGCCATTCGGTGATGATCGCGCGATCGGTCTCGCCTTGTTTTGTCCCTTGCGCCAGCACCCGCTTGGCATCCTCGGGCCGCTCCGCCATGTCACCCTCTCCTTCACCGAAGTCTGTCGGGGTGGACCATATCAATCCCGCTTTGTTGCAGCCATAACCTGTTGAAACACTTGTCAGTTTTTTTGAGAACGCGCAGACTGCGACGTCTGGGAGCGCGGCATCGCTTGACTTGCGGGGAGAGCAAGCGCATCACGCGGCCCCACGTCGACCGGGGTCCCTTCAATCGGGCCGGACGATGACTGATGGTGCCATCCGGCCGGGACCTTCTTACGTATGACTTCTTCGGACAGCGCCGCCACAGGCGCTTCTACCGGTCCGGCCGGGCAGCCGGGTCACGGTCGGGATGGAACTGCCGCCGACGGACCGGTTGCAGCAGGTCCTTCGCCCGAGCCGGCTGTCGTCGGCGCGCCCAGCGCTGCCGCGGCTGAGCCCGTGCTGGGCAATCCGACTCTGGCCGATGCCATGATGCCCGAGCACAACCCCGACAGCGCCGCCACCGACAATCGTCATAAAGGTGCATTGCAGGCGCTGACCATTGCCGCGCTGGGCGTGGTCTACGGCGATATCGGCACCAGCCCGCTCTACACCGTCCGCGAAGCCTTCCATCCCGGCGGCGGCCTGTCCGTCCGGGATCCCACGGCGGTGCTGGGTGTGCTGTCGCTGGTGTTCTGGGCGATCATGCTCACCGTGACGGTGAAGTACGTCATCCTGATTCTGCGCGCCGACAACCGTGGCGAGGGCGGCGTGCTGGCGTTGGCACGACTGGCGTCGAATGCCTTGCCGGTCGGCGCGACCCGGCAGCGCTCGCTGATCCTGCTGGCATCGATCATCGGCCTGACACTGTTCTTCGGCGATGGACTGATCACGCCGGCGATGACCGTGCTGTCGGCGGTCGAGGGCATCCAGGCGGTCCAGCCCGGGCTGAAGCATTTCGTCGTGCCGATCGCGGTCGGCATTCTGACCTTGTTGTTTCTCATCCAGGCGCGCGGCACCAGCCGCGTGGGTCAGCTGTTCGGGCCGATCATGTGCCTGTGGTTCATCACCCTGGCCGGGCTGGGCGTGTGGCACATCGCGCACAATCCCTCGGTCCTCAAAGCGCTGAATCCCTACTACGGCATTGTCCTCATCGATGCGCTGGGCTGGAAGACGTTCCTGGCCCTGGGCGCGATCGTGCTCGCCATCACCGGCGGCGAAGCGCTCTACGCCGACATGGGTCATTTCGGCCGTAAGCCTATTCGCATCGCCTGGTTCGGCATGGTCCTGCCGGCCCTGGTCCTCAACTATTTCGGCCAGGGCGCACTGCTGCTGCGCCACCCCGAAGTGCTGGATCACCTGTTCTTCGAGTTGGCGCCCGACTGGGCCCTGATCCCGATGATTGCGCTGGCCACCGCAGCGGCCATCATCGCCTCGCAGGCGGTGATCTCGGGTGTCTTTTCACTCACCCAGCAGGCGATCCAGCTCGGCCTGCTGCCGCGCATGACCATCCGGCATACGTCGGAAACCGAGATCGGCCAGATCTACATCCCGCGCGTGAACTGGATCATGATGGCGGGTGTCATCGCGCTGGTGATCGGCTTCGGTTCGTCCAGCAACATTGCCGGCGCCTATGGCATCGCCGTGACCGGTGCCATGACCATCGATGCCGGGCTTGCCGCCATCGTCGCCGCCCTGATCTGGAAGTGGAACAAGTGGACGGCGCTGGCGGTCTTCGCGGCACTGGGGCTGGTCGACGTCGCCTTCTTTGCCGCCAATGCGCTGAAGATCCCGGAAGGCGGCTGGTTCCCGCTGGCCATGGCGGTGGGCGCCTGGTTCGTGATCACCACGTGGCGGCGCGGGCGTGCCGTGCTGTACGAAAAGCTGCATGGCAGCGCCATGCCGGTCGACCTGTTCCTGTCGACCATGCGTGAGGCGCCACTGCGGGTCGCCGGCACTGCCGTGTTCATGACCGGCGACATCAACACCGTGCCGCTGGCCCTGCTGCACAACCTCAAGCACAACAAGGTGCTGCACGAACGCATCATCCTGCTGCAGGTGCTGACGGTCGACATCCCGCGCGTGGCCGAGGTCAAGCGGGTGGAGGTGCGGCGCCTGGGCAAGGGCTTCCATGCCGTCGTCGTGCGTTACGGCTTCATGGAACAGCCCGACGTACCGGGCGCGCTGTCGAAATGCCGCGTGCACGGTCTTGCCTACGACGAGATGCAGACCTCGTTCTTCCTCGGCCGCGAGAGCCTGATCCCTGCGGCGCGCTCGACCCTGGGCCGCATTCGGCAGGCACTGTTCATCTTCCTGTCGACCACGGCGCTGGCATCCAAGGTCTTCTTCCGCATTCCGCCCAACCGCGCTGTCGAATTGGGTGGTCAGGTCGAGATCTAAGTGGACCTTGCCGGCCGACGCGCGGCCGGCCACATGTGTCGCATGAGCACGCCTAATTCCAGCCGCGACGGGACGTCGTTTGAATGCCGCCGCGGCCTTGGCTACAATTTAATGTCGTTCGTATACAAACAATCGCAGCCCAGGCTGCGGGAGCCAGCATGACCGCCCTGAGCCTCCAGCACGGTCTCGCCTTCGAAGACCTCTATCGCCGCGACGGGCTGGCCCGTCTCGATGCCGCCTTCGTTGCCGGCCTGGCCGCCGCCAATGTCGAGTTGCACAACCGCTTCGTGACGGCCCGCGCCCATCCGGACGCGCTGGCCGCCAAGGACGAATCGACGCTGCTGATCGATCTGGCGCCGCATGTGGAGGACTTCGTCGCCGGCCTGTTCGGAGTCTCGGCTGAAGCCGGGGCGCTGCGCGCCCGGCACGACCGGCTGATGCCGGCCTATGACTGCAAGCGACTGTTCGTGCAACGCCATGCCGCCCGCGCCGTCAAGGCGCCGGAAGCGGCTGCCCTCGACGGCGCCGCCGTGACGGCGGCGGCAAATGCGGTGGCCGGCGTCGACCTGGCAGACGCCACGATCGATCTGGAAGTGCGCGAACTGGCCTTCGCCGAAGCCGTGCGACAGCGGCTCGGCAGCGAATACAAGGTCGCCACGCCCACGCCCGATATCGACGCGCTGACCCGCTATGCCGCCTGGGCACTGAATGCCGCGGAGGGCAAGAAGCGGCACCGGCCGGGCGTTCTGTTCAAGCAGCCGCACAAGCTCGATTTCGAGCATCTGGTGCCGCTGGAAACCGAAGCGGCCGATGGCGTGACCAAGCTGAAGCTGCCGCTGGCCTTGCAGCGTCATCGCGAGGGCTTCGCCCTGACCGATGCCGGCTTCGACCTCAATCATGCGCTCGACCAGAGCCAGTACTGCATCTGGTGCCACAACCAGGGCAAGGACAGCTGCTCGCGGGGCTACAAGGACAAGAAGACCGGTGCATTCCAGAAATCACCCTTCGGGGTGACGCTCGCCGGCTGTCCGCTGGAGGAGAAGATCTCCGAGATGAACCTGGTCAAGGGCCAGGGCTTCTCGGTCGGTGCGCTGGCGATCGTCGCCGTCGACAATCCGCTGTGCGCCGCCACCGGCCATCGCATCTGCAACGACTGCATGAAGGCCTGCATCTACCAGAAGCAGGAGCCGGTCGACATCCCGCAGGTCGAGACCCGCACCCTGAAGGACGTGCTGTCGCTGCCCTGGGGTTTCGAGATCTATGGGCTGCTGACCCGCTGGAACCCGCTCGACCTGCGCCGGCCGTTGCCCAAGGCTTCCAGCGGCCGCAGCGTGCTGGTGGTCGGGCTGGGACCGGCCGGCTTCAACCTGTCGCATCACCTGATGAACGACGGCCACACCGTGGTGGCGATCGACGGGCTGAAGATCGAGCCGCTGGCCACCGACATCTCGGGCGTGAAGCCCGACGGCACGCGCGTACCGTTCCGTCCGATCCGCAGCATGGACGAGCTGCGCGAGGATCTGGGCGATCGCGCCATGGCTGGCTTCGGCGGCGTCGCCGAGTACGGCATCACCGTGCGCTGGGACAAGAACTTCCTGAAGGTGGTGCGCCTGCTGATCGAACGGCGGGCGCAGTTCTCGATGTTCGGCGGCGTGCGCTTCGGCGGCACCGTCACCATCGAAAGCGCCTTCGCCATGGGCTTCGACCACATCGCGCTGTGCGCCGGTGCCGGCAAGCCGACCGTGATCGACATGCCCAACAAGCTGGCGCGCGGCGTGCGCCAGGCGTCGGACTTCCTGATGGCGCTGCAGCTGACCGGCGCCGCCAAGAAGGACTCGCTGGCCAACCTGCAGATCCGCCTGCCGGTGGTAGTGATCGGCGGCGGCCTCACCGCGATCGACACCGCGACGGAGTCGCTGGCCTACTACCCGCTGCAGGTCGAGAAGTTCCTGTCACGCCACGAGGCCCTGATCGCTGAGCGCGGGGAGACGACGGTGCGCGACGGCTGGAGTGCCGAGGAACGCACCATCGCCGACGAGTTCATCGAGCATGCCCGCGCCATCCGTGCCGAGCGCGAGGCAGCGGCGCGCGACGGCCGCGAGCCCGATCTGGCGGGACTGATCAACGGCTGGGGCGGTGTCACCGTCGCCTATCGCCGCAAGCTGATCGAGTCGCCTTCGTACACGCTGAACCACGAAGAGGTTCACAAGGCGATGGAGGAAGGCATTCGCTTCGCCGAGGGCCTGTCGCCGATCGGTGTGGAGATCGACCAGTACGGCCACGCCAGCGCCCTGCGCGTCACGGGTGAGCAGGGCGGCGAGCGCATCGAGGCGAGCCTGCCGGCGCGCTCGATCCTGGTCGCCGCCGGCACGCAGCCCAACACGGTGCTGGCCCGAGAGGATGCCGAGCACATGATGCTCGACGGCAAGTATTTCCGGGCCCTGGACGAAAACGGCGAACCCTGCTCGCCCGAGCGCGTCGCCAAGCCGACGGCGGTGCGCGTGCTGACCTATCGCCACGACGATGGCCGCATGGTGTCGTTCTTCGGCGACCTGCACCCGTCGTTCGCCGGCAATGTCGTGAAGGCGATGGGCGGTACCAAGCAGGGCTATCCGGTGGTGAGCCGGGTGATGGACCAGCTGCCGGCCGCCACCCGCGCACCCGAGACGATCCTGGCCGAGGCCAACACGCAGTGGCGCGCCTCGGTGCATGTGGTGAACCGCCTGACACCGACCATTGTCGAGATCATCGTGCGGGCGCCGGCCGCCGCACGCGCCTTCTCGCCCGGCCAGTTCTATCGTCTGCAGAACTACGAGTTCCACTCCCGACGGGTCGAAGGCACGCTCTTGTCGATGGAAGGCTTGGCGCTCACCGGCGCCTGGGTCGACAAGGACGAAGGCCTGCTGTCCCTCATCACCCTGGAAATGGGCGGCTCGTCCGACCTCTGCGACCTGCTGGAGCCGGGTGAGCCGGTGATCCTGATGGGCCCGACCGGCACACCCACCGAGATCGAGCCCGGCGAAACCGTGGCGCTGGTCGGCGGCGGACTGGGCAATGCCGTGCTGTTCTCGATCGGCGCCGCGTTCCGCAAGGCCGGCAGCAAGGTGCTGTATTTCGCCGGCTACAAGCACATACAGGACCGCTACAAGGTCGAGGAGATCGAGGCAGCTGCCGACGTGATCATCTGGTGCTGCGATGAGGCGCCGGGCTTCACGCCCAGCCGGCCGCAGGACAAGTCCGTCGTTACCAACATCGTCGAGGCGATGCGCCTGTACGCCGCCGGTGAACTGGGTGAGCAGCCGATCCCGTTCAACCACACCAACCGCCTGATCGCGATCGGCTCGGACGGCATGATGAATGCCGTGCGTCAGGCACGACATGGCGTGCTGAAGCCGTTCCTCGATCCCAAGCACAAGGCGATCGCCAGCATCAACAGCCCGATGCAGTGCATGATGAAGGAGATCTGCGCCCAGTGCCTGCAGCGCCAGGTCGATCCCGAGACCGGCGAGGAGACGATCGTGTTCTCCTGCTTCAATCAGGACCAGCCGCTGGACCGCGTCGACTTCCACTGCCTGCGCCAGCGCCTGATCCAGAACAGCGTGCAGGAGAAGGTGGCCGAGCAGTGGATCGACCGTTCCCTGCGCCGCGCCGGCCTGCGCGCGATCGCGGCGGAGTAGGAAATCCCGGGAGCGCGGGCGTCCCGCCCGCATTGGCGCGCAGCGCCAAGGTATGAGCGGGCGGAACGCCCGCGCTCCCATGTCGGACCGTTACCGTGCCGTCCGCTCCGCCGTTGTCCTGACGCGCGCCCGCAGGCTGTAGAGCCCGACCACCAGTGCCGGCAGAGCTCCGATCAGGAAGCCGACACGGTAGCTGCCGGCCAGGACCAGCATCGCGCTGAAGACCAGCGGCAGCAGCAGCGAACCGGCATCGCCGAAGGCCAGCACGACACCGGTCGTGCTGCCGATGCGTCCGCTGGGCGACAGGCGTGCGACTTCGGCCAGCAGCACGCCATGCCAACTGACGGCCGTCGCGCTGAATACCATCGTGACCGCAGCAATGGCCCAGAACGGCCATTGCCCATGGATCGCCGCAGTGCCGGCAGCGGCGGCCGACATCGCGATGGCGAGGGCCGCCAGCAATGTGCCGGGCCGTACCAGGCGCGACGCCACCCAGCCCCAGCCGATGCGGGCCGGCACCGCGACCGCGACCGCGATCGAGAAGACCAGGCCGGCATTGGCCAGGTCGTGCTGCAGGTCCTCGACGAGATAGAGCACGAAGAAGCCGGTGAAGAGCGCTTGCAATCCCACGAAGCTGAACATGGTGAAGCACAGCAGCCGCAGCGCCGGGTCACGCAAAACCTGCAGCGCGTTGCTGCGCATATCGGCCGGCGACAATTTCTGTGCCGGATTGCGATCGGTATCGAACCGCTCACGCAGGGGCTGCAGCGCCACCGCGGTGCCGGCACAGATCGCCGCGATGCACAGCAGTGTCGCCTGCCAGCCGACGCGTTCGACCAGCGCCGGCGCCAGGATACCGCCCAGCATCAGCCCGGCCGGAACACCGGTCTGCTTCAACGAAAAGATCAGCGGCGCCAGGCGCGGCGGCGCGTAGCGCCCCAGGATGTGGGAGCTGGACGGCGTCGAAACGGCCTGGCCGAGCCCACCGGCCAGCGCGCCCGGCACGAAGGCGGCCAGGCTGCCCGTGGCGCACAGGCCAAGCCCGCCGCCGAGGAACAGCATGCCCACCTGCGTGATGCGCAGCGCGCCGTAGCGCAGGATGAAACCGCCGCACCCCAAGGTCGACAGGAATGCGGCGGCCGACGACAGGCTGAGATAGACACCCACCAGCGCTGCGCTGATATCGAGGCTGGCGACGATCGCCGGCGCGATCAGCGGGATCACCGAGCGCCCCACCGTTGCACAGGTCTGCTGGGCCAGCATCGCGGCGAGCGCAATTTGGAGATGTGAGATGTCGGGCTCCCGTTCGCCGAAGACTGGACTGTGATCGCTATCATGGATCCGGTGCCGCGACCCCTGCAGCTTTGCAGGTCTGATCGCCGCAGCAGGACCTTGCCAGGCCGCCGAACGGGTTCCGCATCAACCCGGCCTGACGTAGAGTCGAGGGCATGCGGTTCAGCCGCGCGCAAGCCCGAGTGCTTGATGACGAACGATCCGTACGCCGCGCAGCGCAACGACATGGTGGATCGGCAGATCGCCGCCATGGGAATCGAGGACGGCCGCGTACTGGCGGCGATGCGCGCCGTACCCCGCCATGCGTTCGTGCCGGATCGGTTCAAGATCGCCGCCTATGCTGACACCCCGCTGCCGATCGGCGAAGGCCAGACGATCTCGCAGCCTTACATCGTGGCCCATATGATCGAGGCGCTGCAGCTGCAGGGCGCCGAGCATGTCCTGGAGATCGGAACGGGTTCCGGATACGCAGCCGCCGTATTGGCGCAGATGGCGGCCGATGTCGTCACCGTCGAGCGGTTGGCAGCGCTGGCGGCACCGGCGCGGGCGCTGCTGGCGTGTCTTGAATACCACAACGTTCAGGTGGCCCTGGGCGACGGCACGCTGGGATGGCCGGAGGCCGCGCCCTACGACGCCATCGTGGTCAGCGCCGGCGGTCCCTCGATTCCTCCAGCCTTGCGCCAACAGCTCAAACCGGGTGGCCGGCTGGTGATGCCGGTCGGACCCGATAGCCACGGCCAGATCCTGGTGCGCGTGACGCACGGCGTTGATGGCCAGGACCACGAAGAGCAGCTGAGCCTGGTCAGCTTCGTACCGCTGATCGGCGCACAGGGATGGCATCCGTGATGCAGTTGCCACTGTCATCCCGAGCGAAGCGAGGGATCTTTCGATCGGCGCTTGATCATCCACCGACGAAAGATTTCTCGCTACGCTCGAAATGACAGTATCGTCAGTCGAGCAATGTCTTCATCACGGCCCACAGATCGTTCTTGGCCTCGAAGCCGATGCCCGGCAGGTCGGGCAGCCGCACGCGCCCGTCCACCACCGGGCAGTCGTCGGCGAAACCGCCGAACGGCGCGAACACCTGCGGATAGGACTCGTTGCCGCCAAGCTGCAGGCCGACCGCGATGTTGAGCGCGAACTGATGCCCGCCATGCGGCACGCAGCGGCGCGGCGACCAGCCGTTGGCCTTCAACATCTGAAGCGTGCGCAGATATTCGACCAGGCCGTAGCTCAGCGCCGGATCGAACTGCAGGATGTCGCGATCCGAACGCAGCCCGCCATGGCGGACCAGATTGCGGGCGTCTTGCATCGAGAACAGGTTTTCGCCCGTGGCGATGACGCCGTCGTACTGCGTCGCCAAGGCGGCATGGGCGAGGTAGTCGAGCGGATCCAGGGGCTCCTCGTACCATTTGAGCCCATAGGGCGCGAGCGCACGGCCCCATGCCATCGCGGTCGGCAGATCGAACCGGCCGTTGACGTCGACGGCCAGCCGTTCGCCCTCGCCGACCAGCTTGAGAACCGCCTCGATGCGTTTCAGATCGTCGGCCAACGGTACGCCGCCGATCTTCATTTTCACGTGCCGGTAGCCGAGGTCGAGGTAGTGGCGCATCTCCTCGGTGAGCTGTTCGACATCCTTGCCGGGATAATAGTAGCCGCCGGCGGCGTAGACCCAAGCCGCCTCGTCGGCCTGGCTGCCGTTGTAGCGATCGGCCAGCAGCTTCCACAGCGGCTTGCGCTCGGCCTTGGCCACGGCATCCCACACCGCCATGTCGAGCACGCCGACGGCGACCGAGCGCTCGCCATGCCCGCCGGGCTTCTCGTTCTTCATCATCGCAGCCCAGCACCGGGCCGGATCGAGCAGGCCGTTATCGCCCAGCAGCGACTCGGGTTCGGCCAGTTGCAGGCGTGGCATGAAGCGCTCGCCGAGCAGGCCGTGCTGAGCGTAGCGTCCGTTCGAGTTGAAGCCGAAGCCGACCACCGGCTTGCCGTCGACCATGTGGTCGGTGACGACGGCCACGACACTGGCCGTCATCTGGCTGAAGTCGATATAGGCGTTGGCGATCTGCGAACGGATCGGCGCGACGATGTCGCGGATGGCAACGATGCGCATCAGAGAACGGCGCCCCGTGCGGTCCAGATCAGGGTGATGCCTGTCACCAGCATCACCGCCCATGTGGCCACCATGCCGACCACCCGCCCCGTCGACACGCCGCGGCTACCGGTGATTCCCCACGCATGCACGAGGCGCCCCAGCAGCAGCGCCGCGCCGCAGAGGTGGATGAGCCAGCGCGGGCCCGCCAGCATGTCCAGCAGCGCGATCATGATCAGGCAGATCGCCGTATACTCCGCGAAGTTGCCGAAGACGCGTGTGGCGCGGATGAGTTCTTCGTGGCCGCCGTCGCCCAGGCCGACATCGAGCTTGCGGCGCAGACGCACCACGTTGATCGAGAGCACGACTCCCAGCAGGCCGATCAGGCCAGCCCAGAACGCCGTGATCAACGGCAGTGTTGTCGGCATCAATCTCTCCTCCCCGAGTTTGTGACGATCCTACCCCATGATCCAGTCGCGCAGCAGGCCGAAGGCACCGGCACCGAACAGAATGACGAGCGTCACGTTGCGGTAGAGACGTTCATTGCGCGGATCGAACAGCAGGCGGCCGACCCATGCGCCCAGCAGCATGAGCGGCAACAGCACCAGGCCGCGCGCGATCGAGCCGACACCGGCCAATCCATACCAGAACATGATCAGGATCAGTGGGAACTGCGTCGCCATGTAATAGGTGATGATGTTGGCGCGATGCCGCACCGGGGGATCGTTGCCGGCCAGCAGGTACATCAGCACCGGCGGACCGCCGACGCTGGTTGTCGCCATCATCACGCCGGAGACCGCCCCGACCGCCATCCCGGCGGCAACCGAGCGCTGGCCGCGATAACGCACGCCGGTGGCCATGATGGCGACGAATACGACAATGATCCCCGACACCGCTTTGACGATGAGGCCCTTGTCCACGCTGGCCAGCAGCCAGGCGCCCAGCGGCATGGCGAGACAGGCCACGACGCTCATCGGGCCGATGATACGCCAGTCGCAATCGCGCCGCGCGGCGGGAAACAGCTGCAGGCTGACGGCCAGTTCGATGGCCACCACAGTGGCGATCATATCGGTGGGACCGAACAGCACGGCGAACACCGGCGCCATGAGCATCGCCGAGCCGAAGCCCGCGAAGCCGCGCATCAGGCCGGCGATGAAAACGACCACGGCGGGCATCCAAAAGCCCGTGGACGCGAACAGCGACGCTATGTAGGCCAAGGCAGAGTCGATCACGCGACGGTCCGGCGGGCAAACGCCCGCGATACGGGCCACCCGTCGTATCATCACGAGCCGCGTGGCGACAAGCACGTCGCTCCCGCACGCGGCGCTTGTCAGGCCAGCAGGGCCATCAGTGCGTCGTCGTCAGCCGACATCGTCTTGGCGGCGCCGGCCAGCGCAATGCGGCCATGCGCCAGCACAACGGCTTCGTCGGCGATCGCCAGCGCACGCGCTGCGTTCTGCTCCGCCAGCAGGACCGCAACGCCATCGTCGGCGATGGCGCGCAGGCGTGCGAACACAGTCGCTGCCACCTGGGGCGCCAGGCCCAGGGAGGGTTCGTCGAGCAGCAGCACCCGCGGCCTGCGTGCCAAGGCGCGGGCGATCGCCAGCATCTGCTGCTGGCCGCCCGATAGCCGCCAGGCGCGCTCGGTTGATTTGGCCGCCAGGTCGGGAAACAGCGCCAGCATGTCGGCAACGCGTCCCGCACGCTGACGCGCGGCGGCGTCGACGACGACCTCGATGTTCTCGCGCACGGTCAGGCCGGCGAACACGCGCCGGCCCTCCGGCACGTAACCCAGTCCGGCATCGGCACGCTGCTCCGGCGGCAGCTTTGCGAGATCGCGGCCATTCACGACGAGCCGGCCGGCGACCACCGGCACCAGCCCGATCACCGCGCGCAGCAGCGAGCTCTTGCCGGCGCCGTTGGCGCCCAGAAGAGCCACCACCTGCCCGCCGCGGAGCGTGAGCGACACGTCATCGACCGCCCGGGCACCGCCGTAGCTGACCGACAGGCCGGTAATCTCCAGCGCCGGTGTCATGAGTCTACCGCTGCATCGTCGCGGCCGAAGTAAGCCTGCCGCACCTGCGGGTCGCGCCGCACGGTTTGCAGGGGTCCGTCGGCGATGACGCGCCCCCGCTCCAGGCAGATCAGGCGATCGACGCACGCGGCCAGAAAATCGATGTCATGATCGACAACCAGAAGCGCCGTACCGCTGCTGTGCAGGGTGCGCAGCCGCTGCGCCAGTTCGATCCGCTCGCCGCGTGACAGGCCGGCGCCGGGCTCGTCGAGCGCAAGAAGGCATGGACGCACCATCAGCGCACGCGCCACCTCGACCAATCGCCGCCGCCCGGCCGGCAGCGCACCACAGCGCAACGCCGCGGCGTCGACGATGCCGACCCGCATCAGCCAATGCCGCGCCTCGGCGCGGGCCACCGCGCGCGTGGGCCGCGGCGCGCGGGCGAACGCCGCCGTCGCGACGGCATCGAGTACCGTCGTGTCGGCCGACAGCTCGGCCTGCTGAAAGGTACGCGCGATGCCCAGGCGCGCGATCGCGAAGGCAGGCTTGCGCTGCAGAGAGTCGGTGCCCAGGCGTACCTCGCCCTCGTCAGCGGACAGAACGCCGGTCACGACGTTGAGCAGCGTCGTCTTGCCTGATCCGTTGGGGCCGATCACGCCGACCGCTTCGCCCGGTGCCACGCTCAGGCTCACGTCGTGCAACGCACGTACGCCGCCAAACGCCTTGCCGACATGCGCGACACGCAGCGCCCCGGCCTGTCGGATGATGTGCGCCGGTGGTGCCAGCACAGCGTTCGATGTCTCCGGCTGCGGTGGCCACAGACGCTGGCGCGCCGTCGCCAGCAGATCCGCCAGGCCGTTGGGCGCCACGATCACCATCGCCAGTGCCAGCAGGCCGAAGGCGATGAGGTGCCGGTTCTCGAGGAACCGAAACCATTCCGGTGCGTGCGTCAGCAGGATGGCACCCAGCGCCGCACCGGCCACGGCACGGCGGCCGCCGATGACAGTGGCGATCAGGCAACCCACCATCACCGGCATGTCGGTCACATCCGGCGACACTACGCCTACGACATGCGCGTGCAATCCACCGGCGAGGCCGGCCAGCCCGGCGCCGGCGACGAAGGCCGTGAAGCGCAACGCGCCGACATCGATGCCGACGCTTTGCGCCGCCGACGGATGCTCGCGCGCGAGGTCCAGCGCCAGACCGTTCAACCCCGCCAGCACACGCGCCACAGCCCAGGCCGCTGCCGCGAACAGGCTCCACGCCAGCACGAGCATCGGCCAGCCGCGCCCGAGTGCGACGCCGGCCAGTGTGACCGCCGGCACACCCGGCAAGCCGTTGGCACCACCGGTCAGCGTCTCCAGATTGACGGCCGCGAGGTGGATGAGCTGCGCGACGGCCAGCGTCGCCAGCGCGAAGTAGTGGGTCTCCAGGCGCAGCACGATGGCGCCGACCACGGCCGCGACCAGCATCGCCGCCAGCGCCGCCGCCGGCAGCGTCAGCGACAGACCCCACGGCGCCTGCAGCGAGACCATGGCCGCCACGTAGGCACCCAGGCCGAATAGCGCACCCTGCGCCAGGGAGAGTGCGCCGGCATGGCCGAAGACCAGCTGGTAGCCCAGGACCAGCAGCGCCTGGGTGCCGGCCAGCGTCGCCAGCCGGATCGCATACGAATCACCCGTCGTGGCCAGCCAGGCAACAGCCGCCACGACCACGATCGCCACGGGCGCGGGTCCACGCATGATGGCGGCGAATGGCTTCGTACTCACGCGCGTCGACCGACCACTTCGCCGAACAGGCCTTGCGGACGCCACAGCAGGATCGCCAGAAGCGCGAGGTAGAGCAGCGCCTGGGCCCACACGGCCGACAACACCGCCGATACCAGCGTCTCGAACAGCGCGATCAGCAATGCGCCCAGCAGCGCACCCGGCACACTGCCCCATCCGCCGACGGCGGCGGCGATGTAGGCCTTGAGCATGTAGCCCGGCCCTTGACCGGCACTGACGAAGAACTGATGCCCCAGGAGCGCACCGGCAAGACCCGCCAGGCCACCGGCCAGCACGAACGCACCCACGACCAGGCGTACCGCACGAATGCCCAGCGCGCGCGCCATGTCGCGATCCTGCGCCACGGCACGGAAGCGCCGGCCGGCCTGCGTCCGCTCGAGCAGCGCATAGACACCGGCAATCGCCAGGCCGGCGATGATGATGAGCGCAATCGGTTGTCGGCCGAGCGCGACGCCACCGATCATGAGCGGCGCCCCGTCCCACACCGGCGGCGCGGTGCGCGGCTCGGGGCCGAAGAACGCCGTCGCCGATTGCTCGAAGACGGCGGCGAGCGCAATGGTGGCGACAAACATCGCGCTCGGCGGCTTGTCGCGCAGCGGCCAGAATCCCAGCGCAGCAACACCGAGACCGACCAGCCCCGCGACCATCACGACCAGCGGCAGCAGGACCACGCCTGGCAATCGCCAGCCGGCGCCCGCCAGCATCGCCGCCATCGTGACGGCAGCGACGCCGCCCAGCATCACCATATCGCCATGGGCAAAGTTCACGGCACCTGCAGCGTTGAGCACCAGCACAAATCCGAGCGCCACCAGAGCGTAGGCGGCGCCCAGCGCCAGCGCGTTGATCAGGAGCTGCACCGTCAGCATGCGACGGTTATACGGCACCATCCCTCGCTGTCGAAGCCGCATCCCGGGCGGGCAATCCTGGCTCCCGTATGGCCGACCGCGACGCTGGCGCGGGTTGACTCCGTGATCCATGCTGCCCACAACCCGCGCCATGAGCTTGGCAACGCCGACCGTCGACAGACCAGCGATCGCCACGACCGGCCGCGCCGATGAGCGCGCCATCGGTCGCTGGCTTGCCGTC
Source organism: Reyranella sp. CPCC 100927 (assembly GCF_007859315.1). GTDB lineage: Bacteria > Pseudomonadota > Alphaproteobacteria > Reyranellales > Reyranellaceae > Vineibacter. Next base: position 33,069 of record NZ_VOHA01000015.1, on the reverse strand, counting down.
GTGACGGCCATGGTGCTGGCCATGATCGTCCTGGGCGCGCTCACCCGACTGACCGAGTCGGGCCTGTCGATGGTGGAGTGGAAGCCGGTGACCGGCTGGCTGCCGCCGCTGAGCGAAGCCGCCTGGCAAGCTGAGCTGGCGAAATACGCCCAGTCGCCGCAGGGCCGTCTGGTCAATCAGGGCATCAGCGTCGCGCAGTTCAAGGAGATCTTCTGGCTGGAATACCTGCACCGGCTGTGGGGACGTTTGATCGGGCTGGCGTTTGCCCTGCCGATGCTGTGGTTCTTCGTCAGGCATCGCGTGCCCAACTGGCTCAAGCCGCGACTGATCGCGCTGCTGCTGCTGGGTGGCCTGCAAGGCGCGGTGGGGTGGATCATGGTGGCCAGCGGCCTGCAGGACGCGCCCGCCGTGAGCCACTACAAGCTGGCCATGCACCTGGTGCTGGCCGTCGGCCTCTACGCCTACATGCTCTGGCTCACGCTTGGCCTGCTGCAGTCTCAGCCGCTGACACCGCGGGTCGGTGACCGACGGATCGGCCGCGCGGCCGCGGTCTTGATCGGCCTGCTGCTCATCGTCCTGACGTTCGGCGCGTTTGTCGCCGGCCTGCGCGCCGGCCAGATCCACACCACGTTCCCGACCATGTCGGGCTACTGGGTGCCGCCGGGGCTGTTCGAGCTGTCGCCGTCGTGGCTGAATTTCGTCGCCACGCAGACCGGCACGCAGTTCGCGCATCGTTGGCTCGCCAAGCTTCTGGTGGTGCTGTGCCTGGCGCTGTGGGTATGGGTGCGACGCATCGAGGCCTCGGCGCCCGTGCGGCGCGCCACGACCATGGTGGCCATCATGGCGCTGATCCAGCTCGGCCTGGGTGTCGGCACCATCCTGACCGGCGCGCAGATCGCCCTGGCCACGGTCCATCAAGCCGGCGCCGTGCTGCTGTTGTCCACGCTGATCCTGACCTTGCGGCGCGCATGGCCGCCGATCAACGCCCTCGCCGTGCCGACGCGGGCGGGCTAACGTCGCGCGTCCACCCCCGGGACTTCGCATGACCTACAGAATGCCGATCAAGCACAGGACCGACGTGATCACCGAAGCACAGCCGTTGTCGGCACCCAGGACATCGCGCGGCATGGCCGCCCTCGCCGGACTGATCGCGGTCGTCGCCGCCGGCGCATCCACCTGGTCGGCCTTCAGGCCGCACCATGAGCTGCAGGCACAGCCAACGACCACCCCGCCGCCCGCCGCGCCAGCGCCGGCACCGGCTCCCGCCGTCAGCGGACCACCGTTGCAGCCACGCACCGGTCCGATCACCGACGAAGCATTGGATCTGGTGAAGCGCCGCGCGGCAGCCGGCGAAACCGATGCGATGGAGGAGCTGGGACGGCGCTACCTCGAAGGCGCTGGCGTCAAGGTCAACCCGGCCGAGGGTACTCAGTGGCTGCAGCGCGCGGCTGAGCGCGGCGCGCCGGGCGCCATGTACAACGTCGCCGTCATGTATGAGCGCGGCATCGTGCTGAAGCAGGATCCGGCCCAGGCGTTGGCGTGGTACACCAAGGCGGCCGCCGCGGGCGTGCCGATGGCGATGCACAACCTGGCGCTGATGTACCGCGAGGGTGTCGGCGTACCGGCGGACCACAAGCGGGCCAGCGAACTGCTGCTGGCCTCGGCGCGCAACGGCATGAGTGCCTCGATGTACGCGCTCGGGGACATGTACGAAGCGGGCGTGCAGGGGTTTGATCGGGACCTGGTGCGGGCCGTGGTCTGGTACGCCATGGCACTGCAATTCCAACGCGCCAGCCCGATGACGCAGCACAGCAACCTGGCGCAGCGGGCCGAAGAGAAGATGACCGGTTTGCAGCTGATCCTGCCGACCGAGGATCTTCAGCGTGCGCAGACCCTGGGCGAGACGGAATTCCGCCTGATCGTCGACACCATCAAATCCGGCCCCAAGCCGCCCCCGGCATCGGTCCTGACGCCGCCGGCAGCGCCGAGCGATCCCAAGGAGCAGTTGGCCGATATCCAGAAGCTGCTGTCGGCGCTGGGCCTGTACAACGGCAAGCCGGATGGCGCCATCGGCCCCGCGACCCGTGCCGCGATCAAGTCGTTCCAGCGCTCGGCGGGCATGCCGGAAACGGGCGAGCCCTCGCCGGCGCTCGCCGAGGCTCTGCGCGACAAGGTCGAAGCTGCCAAGAAGAAGTAGCGCTACGGGAGGAACGTCCCGCTGTAGGTCCACCAGCGCGGATTGGCTTGCGTTATGTCCAGCCGTGCTGCTTCGGCCATCAGCACATCGTCGAACAGCGCGAAGCATGTGGCGCCGCTGCCGCTCATCGCGGCATAGCGGCATCCTGGCGTGGCATGCAGGGTCGCCAGGATGGTGCCGATTTCCGGCATGAGGGACAGCGCCGCGTCGGTCAGATCGTTGCCGCGTGTGGTCAGGGCCTGCGCCAACGCGGCAACCGTCGTCGGCACGCGTGTGATCGGCAGGGGCGCGGTGGCCGGCGCGACGCCGATGCGGGCGGCGTTGGCACGGAAGACCGCGACCGTCGCCAGCGGCGCCATCGGATACACCAGCACCAGGCCGCACTCGGGTAAGCCGATCGCCGGGCCGATCTCCTCGCCAATGCCGGCCACCGTGGTGGTACGGCCTGCCAGGCACATCGGCACATCGGCACCCAGGCCGGTGGCGATGGCGACGAGCTCGCTCTCCGGCAGGTCGGCCCGCCACAGGGCGTTCAACACACGCAGCGTCGCGGCGGCATCGGCCGAGCCGCCGCCCAGGCCGGCCGCGATCGGGATGTTTTTGGTCAATCGCAGGCGCGCCTGGGGCGTGATCCCCAGTCGGGCAGCCAGGGCGCGCGCGGCACGCAGCACCAGATTGTCGTCGGTTGTCTCGACTGCCAGCGGATAGGCGAAGGGGCCGTCCAGCGCGAGCGACAGGTCATCGGCGGTGTCGGCTTCGAGCCGATCGGCCACCGTGGCGAAGGCCACCAGCGAGTCGAGCAGATGGTAGCCGTCGGGGCGGCGGCCCACGACGCGCAAATAGAGGTTCACCTTGGCCGGCGCGTTGCGCGCGATCATCGGCGCGCGTCACGGATCACGGCCGTCATCCCCGGTAGCGGCACTACTTCTTCTCGGCCGGCTTGTCCGCCGCCGGTGCTTCCGCCGGCGACCTGATGATCGTCGGCTGATCGAGTTCCTTGGTGAGCCCCTCGGCGAGCTTGCGGTTGAGCGGCTCGACGCGATCGGGTTCGGGTTTCTGGCGCAGCGCCCGCTCCCACTGGAACCGCGCCTCGCGCTGGCGGCCGACATGCCAATAAGCATCGCCGAGATGCTCGACGATGGTTGCGTCATCGGCCTTGAGCTGGATGGCCTTCTCCAGCAGGGCGACGGCCAGGTCGTATTTCCCCAGACGATAGTAGGCCCAGCCCAGCGAGTCGGTGATGGCCCCGTCGTTGGGTACCAACTCGACGGCTTCCATCAGAAGCTTGAGGCCTTCGTCGAGGTTCACGCCCTGGTCGATCCACGAATAGCCCAAGTAGTTCAGGACGAAACCGCGGCTGCGCCGCTTGGGTTCATCGACCGGCGGGACCATGGACAGGGCGCGACGGAAATCAGACTCGGCGGCCGGCCAGTTCTTGATGCGCTCCCTCGTGATGCCGCGCGCATAAAAGAGCGCCCAATGCCGATCCTCGGGTTTGTGCAGCCGGTCGACGGCCGTGTCATAGGCCTTCGCCGCCTCGGCGAAGCGCTCCTTGCCGCGCAGCAGGTCGCCCAGCGCCGCGGCGGCATCGATCCGCTCCGGCCGCTCGGCAACCATCGCCTGCAGGCCTTTCACCGCGTCGTCGACCTTGCCGACCTCCGCCAGCAGGGCGGCGGCCCGCATGCGGGCCCGCCACTGCAGCGGCGAGGCGCTGTCGACGGCGGTCAACTGGGCGATCGCCTTCTCGGGCTGGTTCAAGCCCTCGAGCAGATCGGCGGCCAGCAGGTGGGCGTTGTCGGACGTCGGCGACAGTTCAAGCGCCAGCCACGTAAAGACAAGGCCGAGATCACCGGCGTTCTCGCGCTGGGCAGTGGCAATGGCGCCGCCGATATCGAGCAGGATGTCGGCGATCATGTCGGCCGCCGTCGGCTGCCGCGGCAGCGAATCGTTGCGGATCAGGCCGTCCAGCACCACGGCATCGGCATTGGCCTCGCCGTACTTGCGCAGCATCTCGCGCGCTTCGTCGGTCTTGCCGGCCCGGCGCAGCACGCCTGCCAACACCATGACCGCACGCAGCGGCGCCTGCTCGTCCGATTTCACGATTTCGCGCAGTTTGCGCACCGCCGCCTCGCGGTCGCCGGCGGCCTCGTCGATCAGCGCTTCATGGATGCGGAACATGCCCATCAGCGCTTCGTCGTCGGGCCGCGCCGCTTCGAGCCGGCCGCGCGCCGCCTCGAAGTCCTTCTGGGCGACCTTGAGCCATGCCTCGATGATCGGACGCATCAGGCCGGTGGAGGCTTCGTCGCCCAGATTGGCGGCGTAGGACTCGGCGGCCTTGAAGTCACCCTTGCGGATGGCCATCACCGCCAAGGTCAGGTTCGGCAGGCCTTCGCTCGACGCGGGTTGTCCCTCGTTCGCGCTGGTCGGCAGGACCTTGGACGCGAGTTCGGCGGCAGCCGGTATCTTGCCGGCCAGCAGGCGCAAACGGAACGTCAGCAGCTGCACGTACGGATCGTCGGGGGAGCGGCGGAAAGCCTGCTCGACCTGCGCCAGGGCGCCTTCATAGTCCTTGCCCAGTTCCGCGACACGGGCCGACAGGTAAAGGCCATCGATGCTGCGGGCCATGCGGCCCCGGGCCGGCGGATCGCCGCTGCCCCGCCCCGGCCCCGACTGCGCCAGCGCCGGATACTCTCGCCGTACCAGGTCGACCGCGATCACGGCCGCCGCCCCCAGGGCGAGCGTGACGAAGGAAGCGACGACCAGAAAACGTCCCGCCTTGGCATTCATGCGCACGTGCTCCGCGCCATATCTGTCGGAAATCCCGCCGGCTTTCTGCAAGGGAAATGGGGCGGGACTGTGCTCCAGCCCCTCGCATAGCAGGGGCGGCCCATCACGTCCACGTGGCTGCGCCGCCCCGGCCCGGGGGAATAACCCCTACATGCTGGAGTAGTTCGGTCCGCCACCGCCCTCGGGAACGGTCCAGTTGATGTTCTGCGACGGGTCCTTGATGTCGCACGTCTTGCAGTGCACGCAATTCTGGGCGTTGATCTGGAAGCGCTTCTGGCCGTTGTCGCCGTCGACCACCTCGTAGACTCCCGCCGGGCAATAGCGCTGGGCCGGTTCGGCCCATTTGGGCAGGTTCACGCCGATGGGGATCGACGGATCCTTGAGCTTCAGGTGGACCGGCTGGTCCTCTTCATGATTGGTGGCTGACAGGAAGACCGACGACAGCTTGTCGAAGCTCACCACGCCGTCAGGCCTGGGATAGGCGATCGGCTTGCACTCGCTGGCCGGCTTCAGCGTCTCGAAGTCGGCCTTGTGGTGGTGCAGGGTCCACGGCAGGCGCATCCCCAGATCATGCATCCACATGTCAAAACCGCCGTAGACCGTGCCGACCAGGGTCCCCCACTTCAACGCCGGCTTGACGTTGCGCACCTTGTCGAGGTCCTTCCACAGCCACGACTGACGCAGCGCTGCGGGATAGGTGGTCAATTCGTCGCGGCCCTGGCTGCCGTTCTTCAGGGCCTCGAACGCCGCTTCGGCGGCCAGCATGCCGCTCTTCATCGCGTTGTGGCTGCCCTTGATGCGCGGCACGTTGACGAAACCGGCCGAGCAGCCGATCAGCGCCCCGCCCGGGAACGTGAGCTTGGGGATCGATTGGATGCCGCCCTCGTTGATGGCGCGCGAGCCATACGCGATGCGCTTGCCGCCCTCCAGGTACTGGCGCACGTCCGGGTGCGTCTTGAACCGCTGGAATTCGTCAAACGGCGAGACGTAGGGATTTTCGTAGTTGAGATGCACCACGAAACCGATCGAGACGAGATTCTCGTCGTAGTGGTACATGAACGAGCCGCCCTGCGTGCCCGACTCGGTCAGTGGCCAGCCCTGGGTGTGCACGACCAGACCCGGCTGGTGCTTGTCCTTGGGAACTTCCCACAGCTCCTTCAGGCCGATGCCGAACTTCTGCGGGTCGACGCCGTCGCGCAGCTTGAACTTCTCGAACAGCATCTTGGCCAGCGAACCCCGCACGCCCTCGGCGATCAGGGTGTACTTGGCGTGCAGTTCCATCCCCGGCGTGTAGCTGTCCTTGTGATGGCCGTCCTTGGCGATGCCCATATCGCCGGTGGCGACGCCTTTGACGCTGCCGTCTTCGTTGTAGAGCACCTCGGCGGCCGCGAAACCGGGATAGATCTCGACTCCCAGCGCCTCGGCTTGCTGGCCCAGCCATCGGCAGACGTTGCCCAGGCTGACGATGTAGTTGCCGTGATTGTCCATCAACCGCGGCATGGTGAAGTTGGGAAACCGGATCGACGACGGTTGCGTCAACCACAGGAAGCGATCGTCCGTCACCTGGGTCGCAATCGGCGCGTCCTTCTCCTTCCAGTCGGGAATCAGTTCGTTCAACCCGATCGGATCGATCACGGCACCCGACAGGATATGGGCGCCGATCTCCGAGCCCTTCTCCAGCACGCAGACCGAGACCTCGTGCCCATGTTCGGCAGCGAGTTGCTTCAGCCGGATCGCCGCCGACAGGCCTGCGGGCCCACCACCCACGATCACGACGTCATATTCCATCGACTCGCGCGACATCGACCCCTCTCTGCACTGCGCCACCGGGTCCGCGGCCGGACGCTCCCCTGTTGGCAAAAGGACGATAGACGGACCGCATCGCATCGCCCATGCTTATGCTAGCAATAGCGTACCCGTTTGCGCCGCGCTACCTGCGGCCGCGGATCATTGCTCGCCGCATTGCGAAACGCCCGTCCGATGGATTCGTTGCCACCCACCACCTCTGTCGCTGCCCTGTTGCGCTGGTACGCCGACGCCGGGGTTGACGAGACCATCGAGGAAACCGCGCTCGACCGCTACGCGCTGACGGCGGCGCTGACGGCACGACCGGCTGCGACAACTGCGACAACAACGCCCCCCCCGGCGTCGACGCCACCACCGCCGCGAACCGCCGTCCGCGAGCCGCCGATGACGGCACCCTCGCGCGTGCCGCTGGAATCACCGCAGCTGGTCGAGGATGCTCGGGCCGCGGCCGCCAGCGCATCGTCGCTGGCCGAACTGGAAGCAGCCATCCGCGCTTTCGAAGGTTGCTCGCTGAAGCGGCTGGCCAAAAACACGGTGTTTGCCGACGGTGCCGTCGATGCGCCGGTGATGGTGGTGGGCGAAGCGCCGGGCGAGGACGAAGACCGGCAGGGCAAGCCGTTCGTCGGTGTCAGCGGCCGGCTGATGGACCGCATGTTCGCGGCGATCGAGCTCACACGCGAACGCGATGTCTACATCACCAACATCCTGAACTGGCGGCCGCCGGGCAACCGCACGCCCAACCTCAGCGACGTCGCAATCTGCGTCGCCTTCGCGCGCCGCCACATCGAACTGAAGCGGCCCCGCCTGCTGGTGCTGGCCGGTGGCGTGCCGGCCAAGAGCCTGCTGGAAACCGAGACCGGCATTACGCGCCTGCGTGGCCGCTGGTTCGAATACACCTTGCCCGATGGCACGCGCATTCCGGCCATGCCGATGTTCCACCCGGCCTATCTGCTGCGCTCGCCCGGCGGCAAGCGGCAATCGTGGATCGACCTGTTGAACATCCGCGACCGGCTCGACCAGATCCTGGCGACCTAGCACCCAGCCAAAGCGCTATCGCGTGTCGGCGCGCTCCAACTTGGCGATGATGAGCGTGGCTGCCTCTTCACGTTCCACGCGCAAGGCAAGACAGAGCGCCTCGACATCGCCCGCCTCGATGGCGGCGATCTGTTCGCGCGCGCGCTGGATACCGATGCGGTCGATGGCGTATTCGGGGTAGCACAGGTGCAGCATGGGGCCTGCGAGCAGCCACAGGCTCTCCAGGATGCGCAGCGCGATGGGTAGTTGTGCCGCTTCGAGAATCGCAAAGATGAAATCGCGATTGAGCTGCAGCGACGTGCTGAAGTCGTCCCGGTCAAGTGCCGCGACACGACCGGCGACGTTCTCCTTCAGCATGTCGATATGTGCGCGCCCCAGATGCGGAAACGCCGCGCGCGTTGCCATCTCCTCGAGCGGAATGCGGATCTCGTAGAGTTCGCGCGCCCGCTCCGGGTACAGGCGCGGCAGCCGGTAGGTCCGGTTCTGCTCGAACTCCAGGGCGCCCTCGGCCACCAGGCGGTTGAGAGCCTCGCGTGCTGGCGTCGGGCTGACCTCCATCAGGCGGGCCAACGAGCGGATCGTAAGCCGTTCGCCGGGTTGGAACGCACCGCCGATCAGGGCGCGGCGCAGGCGCGCGTAGACCTTCTGCCCCAGCGTGTCGCCGCGCTCGATGGCCGCCAGTTGCTCCATCACGAACCTTTCTCACCAGCCAAGTCCTTGAAAACCCATACCCCATTACAGCGTGGGAGACTCGCCTTGTTGTCTCATTAAATTTGTTATAACAGATAACATACGTCACATAACGTACGCGATGGCCAGGAGGCCTGAAATGGTTGAAGCAACGGCGGTGTCGACATATCCGTCCAACACCGGCACGGCGTCGGCGGCCCTGTACGCCCGCGCGCTGAAGGTGTTTCCGGGCGGAAACACGCGAATCACCTATGCGATGAAGCCATTCGCGCCCTACGCATCACGCGGCGCCGGTGCTTACGTGTGGGACGCCGACGGCAAGGAGCACCTTGACCTCGTCAACAATTTCTTCTCCCTGATCCACGGCCACGCCCATCCCGACATCGTGCGGGCGATTACGGCGTGCGCAGCGTCCGGCACGGCGTTCGGCCTGCCGACGGAACATGAGGTCCTGCTGGCCGAGGCGATCTGCCGCCGTTCGCCGGTCCTCCAAGAAATCCGCTTCGTGGGCAGCGGCACCGAGGCGGTGATGACGGCGATCAAGGCCGCGCGCGCCTACACGGGCCGGGCCAAGATCGCCAAGGTCGAGGGCGCCTATCACGGCGCCTATGATCACGTCGAAGTCAGCCTCGATCCGACACCGCAGACCTGGGGCGCCGGCGATCCGTCGCCCGTCGGCTACGTCCGGGGCACGCCGCCCAGCGTGATCGCCGACACGGTCGTCCTGCCGTTCAACGATCCCGAGCGCGCGATCGCCTGCATCGAGCGGCACGGCAGCACGCTGGCCGCGGTGGTGATCGATCCCCTGCCCTCACGCGTGGGGTTGATCGCGGCGACATCCGACTATCTGAAGGCGCTTCGCGAGGTGACGCAGCGTCTGGGCATTCTGCTCGTCTTCGACGAGGTGATCAGCTTCCGCCTGCATCACGGCGGCGCGCACACGCTGTTCGGTATCAGCCCCGATCTTGTCGCCTTGGCCAAGGTGATCGGCGGCGGATTGCCCGTGGGCGCCGTCGCCGGCCGACGGGACGTCATGGCCGTTTTCGACTGGCGTGACGGCAAGCCCTTCCTGCCGGCCGGCGGCACCTTCAACGCCAATCCCCTCACCATGACGGCGGGCCTGGCGGCGATGACGTTGCTGACGCCGGCGGTCCTGGCGGAACTCAACGCGTTGGGCGACCGCTTGCGGGCTGGTGCCACGGCAGTCTTCCGCGATCTGAACGCGCCCTGGCAGATCACGGGTCTGGGGTCGCTGTTCCGGCTGCATCCCCATCAGCGCCCCATCCATGACTATCGGACTTGTTACCCCACACCGGTCGAGCGCGAGGCGCTCAGCCGGCTTCATCGCCATCTGCTGGAGCATGGCGTTTTGATCACGCCGACGGGCTCGGGTGCTCTCTCCACGCCCATGCGCGAGGCCGACGTCGAGCGCTTCCTGTCGGCATTGCGCGACGCGGTGATCGCCGTCACCGCCCCCTGACCGTCGACTGAAGGGGCTGCGCGATGAGTGCGATCCGGCTCGAGGATCTGGGCAAGACCTATGGCGCCCTGCGCGTCATCGAGGGGATCGACCTCGTCGTCGCCGATGGCGAGTTCTTCACCATCCTGGGGCCGAGCGGATCGGGCAAGACCACGCTGCTGACACTCATCGCCGGGCTGACGACGCCCAGCGGTGGGCGGATCCTGTTCGACGACCGCGATGTCACGCACGTGCCGGCCGCCGGCCGCGATGTCGGCCTCGTGTTCCAGAACTACGCGCTGTTTCCCCACATGACGGTGTTCGACAACATTGCCTTCCCGTTGTCGGTGCGCCGCACGCCGCGCGCCGAACTGGAGCGACGTGTCGCCGAAGCGTTGTCGATCGTCCGCCTGACCGGACTGGAGCGCCGCAAGCCGTCGCAATTGTCGGGCGGGCAGCAGCAGCGTGTTGCCCTGGCGCGCGCGATCGTATTCCGGCCGGCGATCCTGCTGTTGGACGAGCCGCTGGGGGCGCTGGACCGCAAGCTGCGCGAGGAGTTGCAGGTCGAGCTCAAGGAACTGCAGCGTTCGCTGCGCATCACCACGATCCTGGTGACCCACGACCAGGAGGAAGCGCTGTCGCTCTCCGATCGGATCCTGGTGATCGACAAGGGCGCGGCGCAGCAGATCGCGCCACCGCAGGAAGCCTATCTGCGTCCCGCCAATCGCTTCGTCGCCGAGTTCCTCGGCATTCCCAACTTCATTCCGACCGATGGCGGACGCGAAGGCATCGTTCGTCCCGAGCGCCTCGAGGTCGCCCCGTCCGATCAGCACCGCTCTGGCAACCCGAGCCGACAGGGTCGCGTGCGCGAAGCGGTGTATCTCGGCCAGACGGTCCGCCTTCACGTGACCCTCGATGAGGGCCGCGAGGTGATCGCGGCCGTGCCGTCAAGCCAACCCGCCGCCGCTTTGCGGGCGGGAGATGCCGCCACGGTGTCCTGGAAACCCCAGGACGTCTGGCCGCTGACACCGGCTGTGCCCACAGCGCCACACCCGGGCGCCGTGGCAGCTCAGCCGTCATGAAGAAAGACTCGCTGAACAGGAGAGGAACATGAAACGCAGGAACCTTACGTTGGCGCTACCTGCCGTCGTTGCCGCCTCGTCGCTGGGGCTGTCGCGACCGGCCGCCGCGCAACCGCGGACGCTCCGCATGGTCGAGTCCGGTGGCAAATCAGGCGAATCGATCGAGGCGGCCTACGTCAAGCCGTTCACCGAAAAGACCGGCGTCAAGGTGGTGCGCGAGGCGCCCAACCAACTGGGCAAACTGCGTGCCATGGTCGAGAGCGGCAATGTGACGGCGGCGCTGTTCGAGCTCGGATCGCCCAACGTCGCGCAGGCCAAGGCGCTGGGACTGCTCGACAAGCTCGACTGGCAAGAGATCAACCCGTTGCCGATCTTCCCCGAGGCGCGCGACGACTACGCCATGGGTTTCCAGTATTTCTCCACGGTCATGGCGTGGCGCACCGATGCCAAGGCGCCGGCGACGTGGAGCGATTTCTTCGACGCTGCCCGCTTCCCGGGCAAGCGGGCCCTGCCCGACTATCCGCATTACGTGCTGCCCTTCGTGCTGATCGCCGACGGTGTGGCGCTGGATCAGGTCTTTCCGCTCGATGTCGATCGCGCCTTTCGCAAGCTCGAGTCGGTCAAGAAGTCCATATCGATCTGGTGGAAAGCCGGCGCGCAGCCGCCGCAGCTCCTGGCCGACAACGAGGTCCAGTATGCGATCTCGTGGTCGACCCGTGTCGTCGACGAACCCAAGGCGCATTTCACCTACCAGCAGGGCATGTACGACATCTCGTGCCTGGTCGTCCCCAAAGGCACCAAGCCGGCCGAAAAGGCCCTGGCGATGAAGCTGCTGCACGAAGTCACGGTGCCACAGAACCAGGTTCGCGCATCACAGATCCTGAAGCTGGGCGGCAACAGCCCCGACCTCGAAAAGCTGGTCGGGGCCGAGAAGTTCGCCAGCTTCCCGACGGCGGCCAAGAACAAGGCTGGCCAATTCCGCCAGGACGGGGAGTGGTGGCGCGCCAATGGCGACGTGATCAACAAGCGCTGGGAAGCATTCAAGCTCACCCTGTAACGTCCCGTCGCATCCACGAACACCGCGGTGTTGTCGGCAGCACCGCCTACCATTCCATGAAAATCCATCCGCCATCTGCCGACACACAGCGTGTCTGGCCTCTGCTCGTCCTGTTGCTCGTCGTGTTCGACCTGCCGCTGCTGTTCACGCTCGGCCTGTCGATCCATGGCAAGGACGGCTTCACGCTCGACCGCTACAGCGATGCGCTGGGCCGCCACGTGATTGGCCCGCGCGATGGTTCGGCCGACGGGAACGGGGGCGAATTCACCGTTGGAGGTGGAATCAAGCCTGATCGGCAGTATCGGCTGGCTGGCCATCGCTTCCTCCTCTTGCTCTGGTTCCTGACCTCTTCCAAATCGCAGTGCTGACAACCACGAGTGCCGCCAGTGGCGTCACCAAGGCATCCGTTGCCTCCATCGTCCACAAGGTCATGCCGGTGATGGCGCACCACGCGAGCGGCCCCGCGGCAAGCCACCAGAAGGCGCGGTCGGCCGTACACAACAGGGCGCCAAGCGTTGCGACAGCGGTGGGGTCGGGCGCCACACCAAAGAGTTCCACCTGCCCCAACGCCCTGCCCGTCAGAGGACCGATCACGGGTTGGACGACGAGGGCAAACAGAAAGATGCCAAGCCCCACGCGATGAATGGTGTCGTCGACTGGGAGCCAGGCACGGCGTGCGGCCAGGCCCAGGCCGATCAACAGCAATCCCTCCGCCGCGAAGCCGAGCGCGACATAGGTCGCGGCCCAGTTGATCGTCGCATACCGTTCGTAATGAAACGCCCACGCGATCCAGATCCAGCACAGGCCGAGAATCGCGGTGACAGCGCGTCCGCGCCACGCACCGCCCCAGCCGATCAGCGCCGCAATCGCGAACCCCAGCAGCAGCGCCATGATCTGGGCCGGCCAGATGTCGGCGTTATACAACTCGAACAGCCGGTAGTACGTCCGCGGCGAGAACAGCAGGAAGTCCGAGAGGGTATAGGTCCACCACTGCGACGGCATCAAAGCGCCTCGATATGCGCGATCATGCGCCGGCGCAACGCCTCGTCCGGCAAACGACTGTAGGCGGCCTGCATGTTCTCGCGCACGTGCGCCACACTCGTGGTTGCCGGTATGACACACGTCACGGCCGGATGCGACGCGATGAACTTGAGGATCACCTGGGCCCAGCTGGTGCAATCGATCTCCTGCGCCCAGGCCGGCAGTGGATGGCGCATCACCTTCTTGATCAGCGCGCCTTCGCGGAATGGTCTGTTGACGATGACGCCGATTCCACGATCGCGCGCCAACGGCAGGATGCGGGACTCGATCTCGCGATCCACGACATTGTAGGTGACCTGGACGAAATCGATCGGATGGCGGCGCATGATCTGCTCGATCTCGTCGTGGCGACGGCCTTCCGATGTCGTGATCCCGACATAGCGCAACTGCCCGGCCGCCTTCATCGAGAACAGCATCGGCAGATGCTCCTCCCAGGCCAGCAGATTGTGTACCTGCATGAGATCGAAACGCGCGACGTCCCAGTGCCGGCGCGACTGTTCGATTTGATCGCGACCGCGGGCGCCACGCGAGATCCAGACCTTGTCGGCGGCGAACAAGGCCGCCGGCTTGCCCAGCTTGGCAAGACCGTAGCCGATGACGTCCTGCGAGGACGCATACATGGGCGAGGAGTCGATCAATCGCCCGCCGCCGCTGAAGAAAGCACGCATGACATCGGCGCAGCCGTCGCGCGCCGCCCGGTCGTTGCCGACATTGAACGTGATCCAGCTGCCCAGCCCGACGACGGGCAGCGCCTCGCCGCTGGAAGGCACGGCACGGGTGATCATCGCCACGGGCTGCGCCCCGGCCGCGACTGGTAGGACAAGTCCGGCACCAGCGGCACCGAGTCCACGCATGAGCGTGCGACGACCGATGTTCGACGACGACGGCATCGCTGAAGTCTCCATGTGAACCGCGCGTCCTGGCAATGCTACCATCCGCATGATGTTCCTGAGGCCGGCCCCGCCAGCCTCTTCACGAAATCTTGTGAGGTCGGATATGGATGGCGAACTTCCGGGCGTCGAGGGCAAGACGTTCACGTCGCGCAATTTCGCGCTCGACCTGGGCGGCACGCTGCCACAATGCGATGTCGCCTACGAAACGCACGGGACACTCAACGCCACCGGCGACAACGCCATCCTGATCACCCACGGCTACACGTCGAGCGCCCACGTCGCCGGCCGCTATGCGCCTGGCAAGGCGGCCAAGGGCGTGCCGCAGGATCAACTCGGATGGTGGGACGCGCTGATCGGACCAGGCAAGGCGGTCGACACCACGCGCTACTTCGTGGTGGGCGCCAACGCCCTGGGTTCGGCGCATGGCTCCTCCGGCCCCAACACCATCGACCCGACGACCGGCAAACCCTACGGCCCGACGTTCCCCGATGTCACGCTGCGCGATTCGGTGCGGGCGCAGAAGCAGTTGCTCGATGCACTTGGCGTGAAACGGCTGCAAGCCGTCGTCGGCCCCTCGATGGGCGGTTTCCAGGCCTTCCAGTGGGCCGTGACATTTCCCGATTTCATGCGCGGCATCGTGCCCACGGTAACGGCGCCGGCGATGCGCGGCGGTTTGTCTCCCATCGAAACGCTGATCGAGCGGCTGGCCACCGACCCGAACTGGAACGGCGGCTGGTACTACGACAACGGCGGCATTGCGAAGGTACTGGAGGACATCCGCTACGACACGCTGGTGCAGTACGGCCAGCGCGAGATCCTCGCCGCCTCGATCCCTGACCCGAAACAGCGCGAGGCGGCGATTCGCGACACCGCCCGCGCCTGGGCAGCGACCTACGACGGCCACTCGCTGGTCGCGCTGCGCAAGGCCATTCAGCGGTTCGACATCACGGCCGAGTACGGCCGCATCAAGGCCAAGGTGCTCTACGTCATCGCACCCAACGACAAGTTGTTCCCCGGTACCATCGGCCCGGGCTACGCCACCGATCTGCGCCGCGCTGGCGTCGACATCACCTACGTCGAGCTGGTCACCGACAAGGGTCACCTCGCCAGCCACGCCGACGCCGAACAATGGGCGCCGATGCTGCGCGCTTTCCTGGATCGGTTGTAGTTCAGTTCCTTCCCCCTCCGGGGGGGAAGGAACTGTTCGTCACGACACCTTCAGCACGTTGAACCGCGTGTCGCCATCGCGCTGAACCTGTCCCACGAGGTCGACTTCCCAGGTCAGGTACTGGTTCATCGCCGCTTCGATGTTCTCGGTGCGGTCATAGGGGCGGTACCAGACATCGGTCGGCGGATCGGCCATGCGGGTCTGCCCCTTTTCGATCGGCAGACGCGTATCGCGCCACGCCCGCATGCCGCCTTCGAGCACCGAAACGGGCAGCGTGGTCGAGCCGTTCTCGATCACATCGATCGCCGCCAGCCGCGCCGAAACGCTGTCGGGTGACACCAGTACGACATGCTTGGCATTGGGCGTCTGCGCCAACATGTCGGCCAGAGTCTTGCCCAGGCCCGCCCGTACGGCGAACCAGGCGCCGGGCACATGGCCGTCGCGATAGCGGAGCGACGTGTCGAGATCGACCACCAGCACCTCGCCGGCGTCGACCGCGGTCTTCAGGTCGGTCGGCGCGATCGTGGGCACGCTGATCCGGTTGAGACCCGGAACGGCGCGGCGCTCCGGGCCCGTCTCGATCTCATCGGTCATCGGCCGATGCTTCAGCACGTGGACCTTTTGCCAGCCCATCTGCACCAGCCAATGCGCCGTCATGATCGCCCGCACGCCGTCATTGTCATGCAGCACGATCGTGGCGTTGCGCACGCCGACATAGTGATCGGTGGACTGCACCAGCTGGCCGCCCGGGGCGTGCCGGAAGCCGACCAGATGGCCTTTGGCGTATTCCGCCGGATCGCGCACATCGAACCTGTAGACGCTGCCGCCGGCCGCCGCGGTCTCCTCCTCGATCCGACGCAACGCCGACATGGGGATAGGCCGGATGCCGGCCTTCTGCGCCACGCGCGACGCGGCCTCCTTGGCCCAGCCCGCCGCCGCGGCGCTCTGGCCGCGGTAGGTGTCATGCCGGCCGCGCGCCACCTGCAGGCCGGCAAGGTGCCAGCCCATGGTGCCGTTCTTCAGCGCGATCACCTTGTTGGGGAGCCCGGCGTTGATCAGCGACTGCGCACCGATGATGGAGCGTGTGCGGCCAGCGCAATTGACCACAACCAGCGTTTCCGGCTTGGGCGCGAAGTCCTTCACCCGATAGACCAGTTCGGCACCGGGGCAATCGATGCCGCCGGGGATCGACATGTTGCGGAACTCGTCCATCGGCCGGCTGTCGAGGATCACCAGATCGGTGCCTTCGTCGACCAGCTTCTTCAGGTCGGCCGCCTCGATGCGCGGCGTGTCGCAATCATGCTCGACGACCTCGCCGAAGGCCTTGCTCGGCACGTTGACGCCGCCGAACACCTCGTAACCGGCCTCGCGCCAGGCCTTCAGCCCGCCATCCAGCACGGCCACGTTGCCATAGCCGCAGCGCGACAGCCGGGCGGCGGCACGGTTGGCGCGCCCCGTCTGGCCTTCCTCGCCGCTGTCCATCAGCACGATGTGCGCATCGGGATTGGGTACCAGCGCACGCACACGCAGCTCCAGCTTGGACAGCGGCAACGGCGTCGCGAACAGCGGGTGCCCTTCGTTGAACTCGCCCTCCTCGCGGGTGTCGAAGAAGGCGAACTCCGCATCGGTCCCCAGCGCCGCCTTGATCTCCGCCGCCGATACCAGCGGCGTCAGAATCTTGGGCTTGGCCATGAAGCGCATGGCGCGGCCGGTCTCGGGGTCCACGGTGACCCGGTCGGGCAGATGCTCGAGGCTGAGCCCATAGAGATGCAAGTGCAGTGCCGGCGCGCCACCTTGCGGTACCTGGATGGTGTGGAAGTCGTCGGGCAGATACTCGATGACGTTGCCCTTGACGATGGTGCTCTCGCCGCCGCGCTCCAGGGTGATGAAGTCCGGATCGTTGCGACCGTCCTCGACCCGGCTGTAGCGTACATTGTGCTCCTGGCCGTGGACGCCGGCGATACACGCCCATGTCGTATGATTGTGCGGCGGCACCAGCTTGCCTTCCAGGCCAGCCGACGCGTAGAGCGCAAAGCGGTGATCGGGATCCTCGGCGATACGGTAGATGCCGCCGTCGGCGCGGACCGGAAACTGCTCGAGGGGAAAGAGTTCGGTCTGCGTCGCCAGCTCGGTCAGCTTTTGACCGATCTTGGCCAACGCCTCGCGCGTGACGCCCTCGCCGGTCTCGATCGCACGCACCGCGGTGAGCATGTCGCGCGCTGCTGTCGCACGCTGGTTCCACAGCGACATGGCTGTCTCCTTGGGATCCTCGAATGGTGGGCGGACTATAGGGCGGCGGACAGGCGGGTCAACGCATGGCAGGTAATCATTTCTCTATGCACCACGGATGCGCGCAGCCACGCTTGCCGGCCCGCCTGCGATCCATTAACCAAGCCGATGGCCTGGGTCGCCGCGTTGGGGGAGACCACAATCATGAGACATGTCGTGTTGCCGGCTCTCGCCGCGCTGTTGCTGTGGGCCGCAGGACCGGCTGCGGAGGGATGGGCACAGGCCAATCGGCAACCTCGCCCCCACGTCCCCACGGCCAAACCCGGTGCCAAGCCGGCCGCCGCCAGCCAGCGGCCGACGGCAGCGCGCCCGACCGCAGCGCGTCCGACCGCGACGCGGCACACCGGAACCCGGTTGACGGCAGCGCGGCCGGCGCCCGCCAAGCGCACCGCTTTCCGTCCGCAGGCGGCACCGCGGCGAGCTTATGTGCCGCCGCCGCCGGTCATCGACATCGACCCCACGGCGCAGATCGCCGGCAGCCCGCCAACGGTGCTGGAGTCGTCGGACATCGCACGCTACCAGCGCATCGTCGCGGCCCAGGCCAGCGGCGATTGGGCCGCCGCCGATACCGATATCAGTGCCCTGCGCGACAAGGTGCTGCTGGGTTACATGCTGGCGCAGCGCTACCTGTCGTCCAGCTATACGGCCAGTTATGAGCAACTCGCCGACTGGCTGCGCGACTACGGCGACCATCCCGACGCCCCCAACATCTACAAGGCGGCAATAGCCCGCAAGCCATCCGGCGCCCCGGAGCCGCAATCGGCCACGTTCGCGGCCACCGGCTCTCGCACCATGGCCCCCGACGCGCGCATGCTGGGCGGCGAATCGGTACAGGCCGCGTCGATCCGCAGCCGACTGGCGCGCATGATCGAGGATCGCGGGTTTTCCGCCGCCCGCCTGCTGCTCGACTTGCCCGACACGCAACGATCGCTGCCGGCGGACGAGATCCAGCGTTGGCGCGCCGAGATCGGCAGCCGCCAGGTGCAGAGCGGCGGCGAGGACCAGCCGGTCGTCCAGGACTACGACGAGCGGCCGTCGGCCGCCTTCCAGGCCGGCATCGCCGCCTGGCGCCAGGGCGCCTTCAGCGAGGCCGCTCGCCATTTCGAGCGCGTGGCCGAAACGCCGGGTGATCGCGCCTATTCCTCGACCATCGCGGCCGGCGCGTTCTGGGCGGCGCGGGCCAATCTGGCCGCCGGCAACCCCGAGCGCTTCGGACTGTGGATGAAGCGGGCGGCGATCTACGACCGCACGTTCTACGGCCTCATTGCCCTGCGCACCCTGGGCGTCGAGGTTCGGCCGCACTGGAAGGCGGCCGAACTGACCGGCGCGCGCCGCAGCCTGCTGCGCGATGACCGCACCACACGGCGCGCCTTGGCGCTGCTGCAGCTCAAGGCCGTTAGCAATGCCGAGGTCGAGCTGAACGCCGCCGCCGTCGACGCCGATCCGCGCCTGGTCGAGGCGGTGTTGGCGCTGGCCGAAGAGGCGAAACTGACCGGCTTGGCTTACAAAGTCGCCTCGGGCGCGCGCGAGCGGCCCGATCGCATCGAGGGCCTCGACAGCGCGCTCTACCCCATTCCGCCCTACACGCCACGCGAAGGCTTCACCGTGGATCGTGCCCTGGTCTTCGCCGTGATGCGCCAGGAATCGGCGTTCAATCCGCGTGCGCGTTCATGGGCCGGCGCCATGGGGTTGATGCAGCTGATGCCGGGCACGGCGGGCCAGGTCGAGCGCCAGTACATGCCCGACCGGGTCGGCGCCGACCGCTACGAACCCAGCCACAATCTGTCGCTGGGCCAGACCTACCTGCAGATGCTGCTGGACGACTACGGCAACAACCTGATGCATGTCGTGCCGGCCTATAATGCCGGGCCGGGCAACGTGAACCGCTGGCTGGCCTCGGCTGATCTGGCCAGCGATCCGCTGCTGTTCGCGGCGTCGATTCCGATCAACGAGACGCGCGGCTACCTCGAGGCCGTGCTGGCCAACTACTGGATCTATCGCATGCGGCTGGGCCAGAAGGCCGATTCGCTCGATCAGGTCGTGCAGTATCAATGGCCCACCCATCAGTCGCGCGACGCGCGACGGTGACACACTGTCATCCCGAGCGCAGCGAGGGATCTTTCCAAACGGATGCGCGGCGCGCGCCAAACGCGAAAGATTCCTCGCTGCGCTCGGAATGACAAACGAACGGAAAGGACGACGAGAATGTTGCCGCTGGCTGGCGTCAAGGTCATCGAATTCTGCCAGGTCGCGGCTGGCCCGTTCTGCGGCATGTTGCTGGCCGACCTGGGCGCCGACGTCATCAAGGTCGAACCGCCCGAGGGCGACATGCTGCGGCAGTGGCCGCCGATTTCCGACGGCTACAGCGAGAATTTCGCGTCCCTCAACCGCAACAAGCGCTCGGTCGTGCTCGACCTGAAGAATCCCGAGCACAAGAAGCGGGCGCGCGCGCTGATCCTGGACGCCGACGTCGTGGTCGAGAACAATCGGCCGGGTGTCATGGACCGGCTCGGCCTGGGCTACGCCAGCCTGAAGGCGGAAAAGCCCGGACTGATCTACTGTTCGATCTCCGCGTTCGGACAGACCGGCCCGCGCAGCGGCGAAGGCGGCTTCGATGTCACGGTGCAGGCCGTGTCCGGCATCATGAGCGTCACCGGCGAGCCCGACGGTGCGCCGGTGAAGTGCGGTGTGCCGGTATCCGACTTCGCCGCCGGCCTCTACGGCGCCTTCACCATCGCCGCCAAGTTGCGCGAGGTGCAGATGGGCGGCGCCGGCGGCCATATCGATGTGTCGATGCTGGGCGCCAGCCTCGGCATCGGGGCGCTACAGACCAGCGAGTATTTCGGCACCGGTCGCGATCCGCGCAAGCTGGGCTCGGCCCATCCGCGCAACGCGCCATACCAGGCGTTCAAGGCCCAGGACGGCTATTTCGTGATCGCTGCCGGGAACGACCGGCTATGGCAGTCGGTGACCGACGTCGTGGCGCGACCCGACCTGCTGGCCGATGACCGCTTCACCACCACGTCGCTGCGAGCCCAGAACCAGGTCGCGCTGAAAGCCATTCTCGAGACCGAATTCGCCAGGCAGCCTGTCGATCATTGGATTGCCGCGTTTGAAAAAGGTGGTGTGCCGCACGGGCGCATCAACAGCTATGCCCAGGTGCTGGCCGAGCCGCAGGTCGCCCACATGGGCTGGGTACAGCCGATCACCTTGCCGTCGGGTGTCGCAACCCGCACGTTCGGCTTCCCGGTGCGCATCGACGGCCAGACCCTGGCCTTGCAGCGCGATCCCCCGGCACTGGGCGGCGACAACGAGACGGTGTTTGGCGCGGCCGGCAAGGCAGCGGAGTGATATCAGGTGCGAAATCCGCGGCGGCTGTCGGCGATGATGGAACGCGCGGCATTGTGGCCGGGCGCGCCGGTGACGCCGCCGCCCGGATGGGCACCCGAACCGCAGAGATATAGCCCCGGCAGCGGCGAGCGATAGTCCGCGTAGCCCAGCATCGGCCGGGCGCTGAAGATCTGGTCCAGCGACAGCGCGCCATGGAAGATGTCGCCGCCGATCAGGCCGAACGTGCGTTCCAGGTCGAGCGGGCTCAGGATCTGGCGCCCGATGACGCTGGCGGCGAATCCGGGCGCGTAACGATCAACGGTCGCGATCATCAGGTCAGCGACCGCCTCGCGATGATCATCCCATGAGCGGCCGTCCGACAGTTGCGGCTGCACGTGCTGGCAGAACAGGCTGGCGACATGCGCCCCCGGCGGCGCCAGACTGTCGTCGAGCGTCGAGGGAATCAGCATCTCGACGATCGGTTCCCGGCTCCAGCCATCACGCTTGGCATCATCGTAGGCGCGGTCCATGTAGGTCAACGACGGGGCAATGATAATGCCCGCGGTGTGATGATCGGCGACTGTGTTGCCGGGCAGGCACGCGAAGTTGGGCAGCGCCGAGAGCGCCACATTCATGCGGAACGTGCCCGACCCGCAGCGCCAACGCTGCATGCGGTTTTGGAACTCATCCGGCAGGATGCCGGCTGGCACCATCTGTTCGAACAGCAGCTTCGGATTGACGTTGCCGGCCACGGCGCGGGCCCGCACGGTTCTGCCGTCCGACAGCACGACACCGGCAGCGCGCCCCTTCTCCACGATCACCTCACGCACCGGCGCGTCGATCTCGATGTCGACACCGCGTTCGCGCGCCGCCCGCGCCATTGCCTGCGTGATCGCGCCCATGCCGCCGATCGCATGGCCCCACGCCCCTTTGCGACCGTTCACCTCGCCGAAGACGTGATGCAGCAGGACGTAGGCGGTGTTGGGCGTATAGGGACTGGCATAGGTGCCGACGATCGAGTCGAAGCCGAACAGCGCCTTCACGACATCGGTCTCGAACCAGCCATCGAGATAATCGCCGGCCGACTTGGTGAACAGGTCGAAGAGCGTGCGCTGCTGGCGCGCCGTCAGGTGGCGCAAGCGGTTGGTCGTGGTGAGCGTGCGCCAACCTTCCATCAAACGCGCGCGCCATGATCCGTCGACCAGGTTCGGGGGTTGCCGCAGGACGAGATCGCGCAACACATCGGCGACCGCGTCGATTTCAGCGCCGTAGGCGTCGTAGCGCGCGGCGTCGCGTTGACTGAAGCGTGCGATTTCGCCCTGTGTGATGCCCTCGCCGGCCCTGAAGTAGTTGCCGTCCGGCAGTGGCAGGAAATTGTCCAGGCGCCGATGCACGATCGTGAGGCCGTGGCGATGCAGGTCCAGATCGCGGATGATCTTGGGGTTGAGCAGGCTCACCGTGTATGACGCGATCGAGTTGCGAAAACCCGGATGGAACTCCTCCGTGACCGCGGCGCCACCGACGACACCCCGCCGCTCAACGACCTTCACCTTGAGGCCGGCCGCGGCAAGATAGGCCGCGCACACCAGGCCGTTGTGGCCGGCGCCGATGATGACGACGTCCCAGACTTGCGCTGCAGGCGATTGATCTTGGGCGGCCATGAGAGAAATGCGAGCACGTGCGTCGAAGGAATGCATATATTCCTCAACACAGGATCGAGATACCCCGAACACGCCGCCCGGCATGAGGATGTCATGACGCGCATGGACCGCATCGACGAGAGCCGGCCCTTCAAGCCGGTCAACATCGCCGTGCTCACCATTTCCGACACACGCACGCTCGCCGACGACAAGTCGGGCGACACGCTGGCCGAGCGGGTCAATGGTGCCGGCCACCATCTCGCCGATCGCGCCATCGTCACCGACGACGTCGACCAGATCCGGCGCCGGGTCACGTCCTGGATCGAGGACCCCGCCATCGAAGTGGTGATCACCACGGGCGGCACCGGCGTCACCGGCCGTGATGTGACGCCGGAGGCGCTGAAAGGCCTGTTCGAGAAGGAAATCGAGGGCTTCGGCGAGACCTTCCGCTGGATCAGCTTCCAGAAGATCGGCACCTCGACCATGCAAAGCCGGGCCGTCGCCGGCGTCGCCGGCGGCACGTATATTTTCGGCCTGCCCGGCTCGCCCGGTGCCTGCCGCGATGGCTGGGATGAGATCCTCAAGTACCAGCTCGATATCCGCTACCGGCCCTGCAACTTCGCCGAACTGCTGCCGCGCCTGAACGAAGGCAAGACGCCGCGCAGCGGCTGACAAAGCCTCGGTCGCCATCATCCGGAAGCCTTGACTCTTGGCTCAGCCAGAGTCAGTTTGTTCTTCTTTCGTTCTCATCCGGGTATGGTCATGGCACCCCGTTCGACGCCCCTGCCGGGGCCGGACATCGAGGGCTTCGATGCGGCTCCTCACAGTCCCGACGCGGCCGTCGCCGCCCGCGCGCGCAAGGGGCGTGGCGCGATCGGCAATCCGGCCAACCGCTATGACAGCCAGTCTACCGTCGCGGTCGATGACGGTTGGGGTTCGTCGGATGATCGCGACGCAGCCAAGGCCAACGCCCATCCCGACGATGAAGACCCGCCACGCCTGGCCACGACGCTGACGCGTGACGCCACCCGCACCATCATCGCCCGCAACACCTCGCCCGACGTGCCGTTCGATCGCTCGATCAATCCCTACCGGGGTTGCGAGCACGGTTGTATCTACTGCTTCGCCCGGCCCAGCCATGCCTATCTCGGCCTGTCGCCCGGCCTCGATTTCGAAACCAAGCTGCTGTTCAAGCCCGACGCAGCCCAACTGCTGCGCCAGGAGCTGTCGCGGAAGGGCTATCGCTGCAACGTCATGGCGATGGGCACCAACACCGATCCCTATCAGCCGGTGGAGCGCGAGCTGAAAGTGACGCGGGCGATCCTGCAGGTGCTGGCCGAGTTCAATCATCCCGTCGGTATCGTCACCAAGAACCACCTCATCACGCGCGACATCGACATCCTGGCGCCCATGGCGCAGCGACAGCTGGCGGAAGTGTTCGTCTCGGTGACCACTCTCGACCGGCATCTGGCCAACGTCATGGAGCCGCGCGCCTCGACGCCCACGCGACGCATCGCGGCCATCAAGCAGCTGAGCGAGGCCGGCATCCCGACAGGCGTGATGAGTGCGCCGATGATCCCCGCCATCAACGATCACGAAATGGAGGCGATCCTGGAGGCCGCCGCCGCAGCCGGCGCGACGCGCGCCGGCTATACCGTGTTGCGCCTGCCGCTCGAGATCGGGCCACTGTTCGAGGAGTGGCTGCGCGAGCATTTCCCCGGCCGGGCCGAGCACGTGCTGTCGCTGGTACGCCAGACGCGGGGCGGCAAGCTCTACGATTCGGACTGGGCCCAGCGCATGACCGGCACCGGCACCTACGCCGAATTGCTGCGCACGCGCTTCGCGCTCGCCACCAGGAAGTTCGAGATGAACCGCTTTCGCTATACGCTCGACATCACGCAATTTCGCGTGCCGCCGGGCGCTGCGGACTCGAAGCAGGACCGGAATCAGCTGTCGCTGTTCTGAGATCTCCACAGCTGTTGAAACTTGGCGCTGTGCCGCGGCGGGAGTTGGGGCAATGTGAGGGTCCCTTCTTTGCCGTAACCAATGCCGCATTTCCGATTTGAAACCCGCTTCGAAGGCCCCGTCGCCGGGATCGACGAGGCCGGCCGTGGCCCGTTGGCCGGCCCGGTGCTCGCCGCTGCCGTCGTTCTGGACCGCACGCGTGCCAAGCGCAGCCTGCTGCGCCTGCTCGATGACTCCAAGAAGCTCACCGCCGAAGACCGCGAGAAGGCGTTCCAGGCGCTCAGGAAAAGCGACGCGGTGCTGATCGGGGTCGGTGCCGCCAGCGCCCGCGAGATCGACCGCTTCAACATCCTGCAGGCGACCTTCCTGGCGATGCGCCGCGCCGTCGGCGCCCTGCCGGCACCGCCCTGCGTCGCGCTGGTCGACGGCAACAGGCCGCCGCGGCTGGCCTGTCCGGTGGAACTCATCGTCAGCGGTGACTCGCGCAGCTACTCCATCGCCGCCGCGTCGATCATCGCCAAGGTCACGCGCGATCGCATCATGCATCGCCTGCACGAGCGCCACCCCGGTTACGGCTGGTCGAAGAACGTGGGCTATTCCGTGCCCGAGCATCTCGCGGGACTGCAGAAGCTTGGCCCGACGCCGCACCACCGCTTCAGCTTCGCTCCCTTGGGCCGCCTTCTGTGAGGCCGATGGCACAACATCTTGAGTCCTCGTCTATCCACACCGCCAATAACTTGAAGAAAAAGACATAACTTACTGATTCAAATAAAGTAAATTGACTTTATCCACAATTGTGCACATGTTCTTCGCGTTCTCGGCCGCTCATCCTCCTTGGCCGACATCCATGGTGCGAAGGAATGGGGCGCATGCCGAGGGACAATGGGCTGTCCGATCAAGTCCTTGTCGGTGATTGCATCGAGATCCTGAACGGGCTGCCCGCCGGATCGGTCGACATGGTGTTCGCCGACCCGCCGTACAACCTGCAGCTCGCCGGCGCCCTGCACCGCCCCGACAACAGCAAGGTCGACGCCGTCGACGACGACTGGGACAAGTTCGAGGACTTCGCGAGCTATGACGCCTTCACGCGCGCCTGGATGACGGCGGCTCGGCGTGTGTTGAAACCCGACGGCACGATGTGGGTGATCGGCAGCTACCACAACGTTTTCCGCATGGGCACGGCGCTCCAGGACCTCGGCTTCTGGCTGCTCAACGACATCGTGTGGCGCAAGAGCAACCCGATGCCGAATTTCCGCGGCAAGCGTTTCACCAACGCGCACGAGACGCTGATCTGGGCGGCGCGCGACAAGCGGCGCAAGAACTACACATTCAACTACGAAGCACTGAAGGAATTGAACGAAGGCCTGCAGATGCGCAGCGACTGGACGCTGCCGCTGTGCACCGGCGCCGAGCGGCTGAAGGGCGACGACGGCAAGAAGGCACATCCGACGCAAAAGCCCGAGGCACTGCTGTTTCGCTGCATCATGGCCGCCAGCAATCCGGGTGACGTGATCCTCGATCCGTTCTTCGGCAGCGGCACCACCGGCGCCGTCGCCAAGCGGCTGGGACGCCGCTTCATCGGCATCGAGCGTGAACAGGCCTACGCCGAATTGGCGCGCAAGCGCATCGACGCGGTCCGCACTCTGCCCGCCGAGGATATCGCACCTAAGCCGGCGCGCCGTGCCGAGCCGCGCATTCCGTTCGGTGTCCTGATCGAGACCGGCCTGCTGACCCCGGGCGTCACGCTGGCCGATCCGTCCGGCCGCATCCACGCGCGGGTGAAGGCCGACGGCACCCTGTCGACCAGCGGCCCGACCGGCGATCTGCGCGGCTCGATCCACCAAGTCGGCGCCGCCGTGCAGGGCGCGCCGTCATGCAACGGCTGGACCTTCTGGCACGTCGACTTCGACGGCAAGCGCCTGCCCATCGATCACCTCCGCCAGCAGATGCGCGCACGCCTGCAGTAGGCCTGGACTTCGCACCATCGGCAGCGCCATGGTGCGTCATGAGCGATGCAACAACACGCGTGTCCGTTCGACGCGCCACCGTCGACGACGCCGAGGCGCTGGCCGAGCTGACGCGCGGCCTCAACGCGCATCAGGGTGATCCGGTCGGCAACTTCAGCGCCGCCGTGGCGCGCCGCGATGGATTCGGCGCAACGCCGTGCTGGACGGCCCTGATCGCCGAACGCGACGGCGAGCCGGTCGGCTACGCCATGTTCCATGCCGCCTACGACGCTCCGCACGCCGCCCGCGGCCTCTATCTGCAGGACCTCTTCGTGCGCGAAGATGCCCGCCGCCTCGGTGTCGGCCGGGCCTTGATGGCCGCCGTGGCGCGCGAGGCGCGTCAGGCTGGATGCATCTTCTTCTGGTGGACAGCCAAGCAGTGGAACACCGAAGCGCTTGCGTTCTATCGCGCGCTGGGCGCCACGGCCGATACCGTGGTGGCGCATGCCCTCTTCGGCCCCGCGTTCGACCGCCTGATCGACGGCGCGGCGCCATCGGACAGCCAGCCCACCCCCAAGGCACCAGCGACACGTCGTCCGCGATCACGAACGCGGCTCCATTGAGCCCTGCGCATTTCCGGCTGTGACAGCGAGTCGCGAAGCCGCAGCGACGTCGCCCGCAACCGATGCCGCACACGGGGTGTTTCTTCATCGTCAGCAACCGCGAGACAACGGAGGCCGCCATGGCCATGATGCGGTCGCACGATGAGCGCCCTCACTCCGTGCATGTTCATCCCTGGATCTTCAAAGGCGTCGCGGGCTTCGTCCTGCTGATACTGATCGCCGCCTGGGGGTTCAGCGCGACATGGAGCCCCGACTCCGTCGAGGCCTACACCGGACTCGCCCTGGCGATGGTAAGCTACCTGTGCCTGATCGCCGTCGGCCTGGCCTACGCCATGAACCGCTTCACGCGTCAGCGGCCGGAAGCGGCACGCGAGGAAGACCGGCCGGCACGCACATCGTTCCATGACTGGAAATCGCGCGAGATCGAGGTCGGTGACGGACACCAGCGTGGCAGCCACGTCGCGATCGACATCCTGCTGGCGCCAGCCGCCGTCGCGATCGGGCTCACCATCCTGGTCATCGTGTGGCATCTGGCGCCCGCCGCGAGCCCATAGGCCGCGGCCAGCGCTTCGACCATCATTCCGGAATCATGATGTGGACTTCGAGTTCGCCGTCCTCCTGCGGAAGGGACTCGAGATGGGAGATTTCGCGCGGCGTTCCCTCGACATTGACCAGGATCGACGCATCGGCATCTTCGTTCTCGAGCAGGGCGATCAACTCGGCGACTGTCATCGGAACCTCGTTCTGAAGTCAGGGCGCGATCCGAGATTTTGTCCGGCAACAGGGCGTTGGCAATACCGTCAGCAGAAAAAAATCAGGTCGCCGCCGGGTTGGCATCGGCCATCGCCTTCAGGCCGTGCGTCAGCACCTTCTTCATCACGGTCGGCAAGGCCATCTCGTCCAGCCGGTCGATGGCGCACCATTGTGCGTCGGCGACTTCATCGGCCATGCCCGCCGTCGAAGCGGCGACGACCTCGAGCCGCAGTTCGAAATGCGTGAAGACGTGGCGCACGATACCGGGCAGCGACCGCCACGAGGCCGGCACGGGCGCGGCCGACAGGCAGTCATCGCGATCGAGCGTGCCTTCCCGCCAGGGGCTTGACGGCACTTCGATCATGCCGCCCAGCAGGCCGCGCGGTGGCCGGCGGCGCAGCAGCACCGCGCCATCCTTGCGCATCAGCAGAAAGGCGATGCCCTGGCGCACCGGTCGCGCCGGCTTGACGCGCCGACGCGGCAGCGTTTCGGCGACCCCCAGCCGCCGGCCGACGCACAGGTCGACCACCGGGCACAGCACGCAGCGCGGGGCGCGCGGCGTGCACACCGTGGCGCCCAGATCCATCATCGCCTGCGCGTAGTCGCCCGGCCGTTCGGCCGGCACCAGACGCCCGGCGTAGTCGCGGATCGCCGGCTTGACGTCGGGCAGTGGCGTCTCCAGCGCATAAAGGCGCGCGATGACGCGCTCGACGTTGCCGTCGACGGCGCTGGCCTGGCGGTCGAAGGCGATGGCGGCAATGGCACCGGCGGTGTAGGCACCGACGCCGGGCAACGCACTCAACGCCTCGATGTCATCGGGGAACTGGCCGCCATGGCGTTCGACCACGGCCTGGGCGCAGGCATGCAGATTGCGGGCGCGTGCGTAGTAACCCAGTCCCTGCCAGGCGTGCAGAATCTTGTCGAGCGGCGCGGCAGCCAGATCGCGCACCGTGGGCCAGCGGTGCAGGAAAGCATCGAAGTACGCGCCCACGGTCACCACCGTGGTCTGCTGCAGCATGATCTCGCTCAGCCACACGCGGTAGGGATCGGCTTTCTCGCCCGGCAATGCCCGCCAGGGCAGCGTGCGGCGATGGCGGTCGTACCACGGCAGCAGTCGGCCAGCATGGACCTCGGGCGTCGGGCCTTCCGGCAGTTCGGTAATGGTTTCGACAGTATCGCGCATGGGTGCCCGCAAATGATTAAGGCACCCATCACAACTAGCTTGCGAAAACAAGATCGCGAACGCCACGCCCTGTGAATTGTATCAGGGGTTGCCCGTCAGTTCGCCGCACCTGTGGGCAGCGCCAGCACCAGGTCACGCGCGATCAGCGCCGCCAGCGAAGGGCCGAGTTGCACCGTGAATGCATCGCCGGTGTCGGTGACCAGATTACCCTGAACATGGCCGGTCTGCGGGTCGGCGCGAAACGATGCCGACGCCACGGGAATGCCTTGATATGGCTCCTCGTCGAGCACCGGGCCAGGCGTCTGGCGCTTGGCCATTTCGGTCGCCGCATCGCACAGGCGCGAGACGAATTGCGTGAACTCGTTGAAATCGGCCAGGCATTCGACCGAGCGCGCCTGGTCATCGACGAACACCATACGGCACAAGCGCCCGTCGTCACTGAAGCCCAGGCTGAACTGATGCAGCTTCGACTGCGTGTCGGGCATCTTGACCTCCAGATCCATACCCACGTGAAGGTAACGGACGAGGGCCGTATGGCGTTCCATCACATCGGGTGTCAGTAGCTGGCCCGTGCGTTTTGCTGGTGACGGCGGGCACACCCCACCAGCGCCGAGAGCGCAGTGTTGGTGCCGTTGAGCGTCAGGTTGAACGTCTCGTCGCCGACCTTCAGGTACATCCGCGAACCGGTGCGGATTTCCTCGAACAGCTGCGTGGAGTCGGCCAGCATCACCATCAGCGCCTTGGCGCTCAACGCCTTGGCCTTGCCGCTGCGCGCCCGGCCGTCGTCGACCCAGTACGCGACCTGGCCGGTGACACCGGGGTTCAGGTTGAAGCCGGGATTGACGATGCCGATGCCCCAGTTGCCTTCCCGGGTCAGCATGAACATCACCTTGGCGCCGCGACCATAGTCGGCGGTAACGGTGCAGCTCTGGAACGCACCGTCCGAGGCGTTGGCCTCGACCACCCACTGCTCGGCGTCGTAGCGGGCGACGACCTCGGCGCGCGCGCCGGTGGCCATGCCGAGTGTGATGGATGTCGCCGTCATCGCGATCGCAACGGCAATCGCCTTCAGTGCACCGTGCTTGCTGCGTGTCATTGTCCTCGTTTCTCCTGCCGGGCCGTCCTTCGCGACGTGCCGTGATGGCAGTGGTGTACGCTTGGCCTGTATCGCCCCCATGTTGCGGCGGACGCGGCTTTGTTTCGTTGGTGTCGCCTCTGCGCCGCAGCCGGCGTAAACTTGCCGGCATGGCCGATGAAGAACGCGACATCGCGCTGGACCGGCGCGGCGGGCTGAAAGCCGTCGGCGCCCATGTCGGCCGACTGACCGGGCCGCTGGTGCGCCGGCGCGGTACGGCCACGGCGCGCCTGCAAGCTGAATGGTCGCTCATCGCCGGCACCGAGATCGCGCGTCACAGCCTGCCCGAACGGCTGGTGGGCGGCCCGGCGCCGCCTGAAGCCCGCGGCGCCCGCAAGACCGGCAAGCCCACGGGCGGTGGCACCCTGAAACTGCGGGTCGACGGGCCGCTGGCGCTGGAACTGCAGCACCAGGCGCTGCAGCTGATCGAGCGCATCAACGGCTATTTCGGCTATCCCGCCGTCGCCCGCCTGCAAATCGTTCAGGGGCCGTTGCCCAATCCACGCCCAGCCCCGCCGCCGATGCCGCGGCCGCTCGATGCCGCCCGCCAGCGGGCCCTGCGCGAACAGGTGGCGCCGATCGGCGACGATGCCCTGCGCCAGGCCCTGGAACGACTGGGTCGGGCCATCCTGACCCGCCGCTGAGGGTCACCCGGACACGGTGACTTCAAGTTGTTTTGACCGCCCGCTGCCGGCCCTGCTACGGGCGCGCCACATTCGGCCGACATTTTGTGCATAACCGGAAGGCCGGTTTCGTTGACTTTTCACATGCCTGGCTCTCAAAATGTGGGGGCTGAAGGGGGTTCGATGCGTAAGATGTTGATCTTGGCGGGCAGCACGTTGTGCGCCGCAGCAATTCTGGGGGTCGTTACCCCCAGCGCCACGCTGCGCGCTGCCCCCCCCGTGGTCCAGCTGGCCCAGGCACCCGCGGAGCTTCAGGTGACGCCTGAGGACCATGTGATGGGCAACGCCGATGCGCCGGTGACCATCATCGAGTACGCCTCGATGACCTGCCCGCACTGCGCCACCTTCCACACCGACACCCTGCCGACGCTGAAGCAGAAGTACGTCGACAGCGGCAAGGTCCGGTTCATCTTCCGCGACTTCCCGCTCGACCAGATCGCCCTGCAGGCCGCCCAGATCGCCGAGTGCTCGGGCAAGGACCGCTACTTCGGCGTCATCGACGTGATCTTCCGGACCCAGGCCCAGTGGGCCGCCAGCAAGGAGCCGATGGCGGAGCTCGGCAAGACGCTGCGCATCGCCGGCATCACCGAGGCTGACATCAAGACCTGCCTAGCCGACCAGAAGCTCGCGACGGCGATCGTCGGCGAGCGGCAGGGCGGCGAGAAGGCCGGCGTCGACTCGACACCGACCCTGTTCATCAACGGCCAACGCTGGAACGGGGCCCGCTCCGTTGCCGCTTTGGACGAGGCTCTGGCCAAGCTGGTAAAATAGTCGGCCGTTCCGCGTTCTCCATTTGGGTGAGTTCACGACGTGCAGTTCAACAAGCTTCGCCTGTCCGGTTTCAAGTCGTTCGTCGATCCGACCGAACTCAGCATCGAACCGGGCCTGACTGGCATTGTCGGTCCCAACGGCTGCGGCAAGTCGAACCTCGTCGAGGCCCTCAAATGGGTGATGGGCGAGACCTCGGCCAAGCAGATGCGCGGCTCCGAGATGGAGGACGTCATCTTCGGCGGCACCGGCCAGCGGCCGGCGCGCAACATCGCCGAAGTGCTGCTGCGGCTCGACAACAAGAACCGCACGGCGCCGGCGGTGTTCAACGACAGCGACGAGCTGGAGGTGATCCGCCGTATCGAGCGCGGTCACGGCTCGCTCTACAAGGTCAACGGGCGCGAGACGCGCGCCCGTGACGTGCAGGTGATGTTCGCCGACGCCGCCTCGGGCGCCCGCTCGACGGCGATGGTGAGCCAGGGCCGCATCGGCGCCATCATCAACGCCAAGCCGGTCGATCGCCGCAACATCATCGACGAGGCGGCGGGCATCACCGGCCTCTACTCGCGCCGGCACGAGGCCGAGCTGCGCCTGAAGGCGGCCGAGGCCAACCTGCTGCGCGTGCAGGACGTGCTGGCAGCGCTGGAAGAGCAGCACCGCCAGCTCAAGCGCCAGGCGCGCCAGGCCAGCCGCTACCGCAACCTGTCCGACCACATCCGCCGTGCCGAGGCGGCGGTGCTGGCCCTGAAGCTGGCCCAGGCCGACCAGGACATGGCGACGGCGGCCCAGGAGCTGGAAGCAGCCACGGCGGCCGTCACCGACCTGACCCGGCTGGCCGCGCTCGCCGCGACGGCACAGACCGAAGCCGCCGCCGACATGCCGACGCTGCGCCACCAGGAAGCGGCGGCCGCCGCCAAGCTGCAGCGGCTGCGCGTGGCATATGAAACTCTGGCCGACGAGCTGCGCCGGGTCGAAGCGGCGCGCGAGGAAGGCCGGGTGCGCCTGGCCCAGATCGAGAGCGACGGGACCCGCGAAGGCGAGCGTCACCGCGACGCCGAGACGGCGCTGGGCGAACTGGGCCGCGAGGCGGAGAAACTCAACGGCGAACGCGTGGGCGAGGACGAGCGGCAGGAAGCCGCCGTCGAGGCCCGCGATGCGGCCCGCATCGCCATGGACGGCGCCGAGGCCGAGCTCGATCGCCTGACCCGCCAGATCGCGGCCGACGAAACGCTGATGGCCAGCGTCCAGCGCGAGATCGCCGAGTTCAACGAGCGGCTGATCCGGCTGAAGGCACGCCGCGACGAGACCGATAACCAGCGCCGCCAGATCGGCAGCGAACTCGCCACCCTGCCGGCGCTGGCCGACATCGAAGCTGCCGCCGAGGCCGCCCGCGAAGCCTTGATGCAGGCCCGCGATGAGGCCGCCGAGCGGGTCGAGGCGGCCCAGACCGCCGAACGCGCGGCGGTCGAGCAGGCCCGCGGCGCCCAGGCCACCGCGGCAGACGCAACACGCGCAGCCCAGGCGCAGGCGGCCGAGGCC
>NZ_VOHA01000014.1 GCF_007859315.1 Reyranella sp. CPCC 100927 | reverse complement strand
GCGAGAAAACTGTCACCCATGTGCTGAGTACAATCTGTTACCCATGTGCTGCGGTCGCACTAAGGCCGGAGGGGGAGCCGACGCGGTCTTTTGTTACCAAGACCACGAGGGGTCCCCTCCGCCCCTTCGGGGCACCTCCCCACTGCGTGGGGAGGGTCTATTCAAGCCGCCTTGCCCAATTCGACGTCGGCCAGATGCGTTGACTCGCCGAAGCCTTCGCAGTCGTCGCGCAGCACCAGCTTGGCGAAGTCGTCGATCAGCCGCGGCGTGACCGGCCCGACCTGGTAGTGCTGGCCGGCCAGTTCGCGCACCGGCGTGATCTCGGACGCCGAGCCGGTGAGAAACACCTCGCTGGCGCGCGCCAGATCGTCAGGCCATACCTCGCGCTCCTCGACGGTGAGGCCGCGCGCCTGCGCCAGGCCCATCACCGCGCGGCGTGTGATGCCGTCGAGGAAATTGTCGGGCCGCGGTGTCACCAGCTTGCCGTCGATCACCAGGAAGATGTTGGCACCGGTCGCCTCCGACACGCGGCCCTTCCAGTCGAGCATCAGGGCATCGTCGAAGCCGGCTTTGATGGCCCGGTCTTTCTCGAGCGTGCAGATGATGTAGAGGCCGGTCGCCTTGCTTTCGCCGGGCGCGCTTTCGGGTGAGGGACGCCGGTACGTTGCCATGGTGAGACGGATACCGCGCAGCCTGGCCTCGGGCGAGAAGTAAGCCCCCCACGCCCACGGCGCGATGGCGAGATGGATGTCCGTGCCCAGCCCTGACACGCCCAGCACCTCCGACCCGCGCCAGGCCAGCGGCCGCACGTAGCCGCTCTGCAGGCCGTTGGCGCGAACCACCTCGCGGGTCGCCGCGTCGATCTGCGCGCGCGTCCACGGCAGGTCCATGTCGACCAGCCGCGCCGAGCGAATCAGCCGCGCGCTGTGTGCCGCCAGCCGGAAGACACGGCCGCCATAGATGCGCTCGCCCTCGAAGACCCCTGACCCGTAGTGCAGCGCGTGGGTGAGCACGTGCGGGCGCGCGTCGCGCCACGGCACCAACTTGCCGTCCAGCCAGATCCAACCGTCGCGATCATCCATCGATTCTGGAGTTGCCATATGTCCCTCCTGAATTGGCATTTCATTGTCTTACGAGACGCTGATATGCAATTTACTGACAATAAGTCAGTAATACTGACTATGTCAATATCACTTATCTATTAGTCATCGGAGGCACCGCCGACGCAAAAAAAGCGGGGCCACTGGCCCCGCTGGGAAGACCCGAAGGACGGATAAGGTTTATTCGGCAGCCTGTTTCTTGGGCTGCACAGCGGCCTCGAAGTCAGCGATCAGGGTGCGGCAGACTTCGCCCGGCGTGAACTTGTAAGGGCCGATCTCGCCGATCGGCGTCACCTCGGCGGCGGTGCCGGTCAGGAAGGCTTCCGTCGCGTTGGCCATCTCCTCCGGAAAGATGGCGCGTTCGACGACCTTCATCTGGCGCGCCTTGGCCAGGCTGATCACGAACTGCCGCGTGATGCCGTCCAGGAAGCAGTCCGGCTTGGGCGTGTGCAGTTCGCCGTTGATGACGAAGAAGACGTTGGCGCCGGTGGCTTCGGCGATCTGGCCGCGATAGTCGAGCATCAGCGCGTCGTCGTAGCCGTTCTGCTCGGCCTTGTGCTTGCTGAGCGTGCAGATCATGTAGAGCCCCGCCGCCTTCGACGCCGTCGGCGCCGTATCGGGCGCCGGCCGGCGCCAGTCGGCCATGGCCAGGCGGATGCCCTTCATGCGGGCTTCCATCGTATAATACGAGGGCCATACCCAGGTCGCGATGGCGAGGTGGATCGTGTTCTGCTGCGCCGAGACACCCATCATCTCGCTGCCGCGCCACGCCACCGGCCGGACATAGCCGTCCACGATATTGTTGGCCTTGATCGTCTGGCGCGTCGCCTCGTCGATCTCGGCCACCGACCAGGGCAGCTTGAAGCCCAGCAGCTCGGCCGACTTCACCAGGCGCTCGGAGTGCGCGCTGAGCTTGAAGACCTCGCCGCCATAAACACGCTCGCCTTCAAAGACGCAGCTTGCGTAGTGCAAGCCATGCGTCAGCACATGGACCTTCGCGTCGCGCCAGGGGATCAGCTTGCCATCTGACCAGATGACGCCGTCGCGATCATCGAACGGAAGAACGGACATCAGGGCCTCTTCATCGGCGAATTTCGTTCGCAACAAAATGTCTCATGGGACGAGCCGGGGGTAACATCGGCGCAGGCCTTGAGTCAACGGCGGGACAGCTTATGGTAAAAATCCCGATTTGGGACTTTTCCCGATCCGGACAGATCGTTAGAAACCCTGTTCGTGATCAAGACCTTAGGAACGCCTTCATGGCCGATGCCCGTCCGCTGACCATGTTGCCCGCTTTCGTGCGCGAGGAGGATCTTCGCCGCAGTATCGAGCTGATGTTCTTCGCCTACCGCGACTTCACCGGCGAGGCCGACACCATGCTGGCCGACGCAGGATTCGGCCGCGCCCACCACCGCGCCATCTATTTCATCGGCCGGCATCCCGGCATCACCGTCGGCGGGCTTCTGCGCATCCTGAAGATCACCAAGCAGTCGCTGTCGCGCGTACTGCGCGAACTGATCGACGGCGGCTACGTGCACCAGGACACCGGCGCGCGCGACCGGCGGCAGCGGCTGCTGGCGCTGACGACCAAGGGTGAGGCGCTCGAGCGCGAGTTGACCGGGCGACAGCAGGCCCGCTTCGCGCGCGCTTTCGGCGAAACCGGTGCGCCGGCAATGGCCGGGTTCCACCAGGTGCTGCTGGGCATGCTCGACCCGGACGAACGGCCCGAGATCGAGCGCCAACTGACACGCGCGCGCTGAGTCCTGATCTTGTCGGACGCGACCGCGGACAAGGCGCATGTGCTGGTGGTCGACGACGACCAGCGGCTGCGCGAACTGTTGCGCACATTCCTGTCACGCAACGGGTTCAGGGTCACGGTGGCGGGCGATGCCCCCGAGGCACGCGATCGGCTGACCAGTATGGATTTCGACATGATGGTCCTGGACGTCATGATGCCGGGAGAGAACGGCCTCGACCTGACGGCGGCGCTGCGCCAGCAGAAGAAGGCGATACCGATCCTGATGCTGACGGCGATGGGCGACGCCAAGGATCGCATCGCCGGCCTGGAGCGCGGCGCCGACGATTACCTGCCCAAGCCGTTCGAGCCGCGCGAACTGCTGCTGCGCATCAACAGCATCCTGCGGCGGGCCACGGCGCAGGCCACGCCGGTGCCGATGGCGCCTGTCGTCGCCGTTGTGCGCCTGGGCGAGCTGCGCTTCGACACCAAACGCGGTGAGCTGACCCGTGGCGAGAAGCGGGTGAAACTGACCGATGCCGAGCGCGCATTGCTGAGCGTCTTCGCGCTCAACCTCGGCCAGGACATGAGCCGCGAGACGCTGGCGCGTCTGGTCGGCGGTGAGGTCAACGTGCGTACAATCGATGTGCAGGTCACGCGCTTGCGGCGCAAGATCGAGGATGACCCCAAGTTCCCGCGCTATCTGCAGACGGTGCGCGGCACGGGCTACCGCCTGGCGGGTGACGCATGAGCGCCGATCGCACCAACGAGCCCTCGCTGGCCCAGGCACGCCGTGCCGCCGGGCTGACGGCCTGGGCCAGCCGCGCGCTGATGTGGTGGCGCCGGCTGCGCGTGGGCCGCAAGGTTTCCAAGGTAGCGCCGCGCACACTGTTCGTGCGCGCGACGCTGGCCATCGTGATCCCCACGATCCTGCTGCAGCTCATCGCGACCTATGTTTTCTATGAGCAGCTGTGGGACAACGTCACCGGCCGCCTGGCGCGCGCCGTGGTCGGCGACATCAAGATGATCACGGCGCTGCACAGCGATTTCCCGGGCGATACCAATTTCGAGTGGATCGTGCAGCGGGCGCGGCAGGACATGCGCATGGTGGTGTCGTTCAAGCCCGGCGCCACCCTGCCCGAGCGCCGTTCCCCATCCTTCTACAGCATCCTCGAGCGCGAGCTGACCAACGCGCTCGAGAACGACCTGAAGCTGCCCTACTACCTCGACACCGCGCCGACCGACAAACGCGTTCTGATCGCCGTGCAGGTGCCGGATGGCGTGATCGAAGTGCTGGCGCCGCTCAGCCGGCTGTACACGACGTCGAGCTGGGCCTTCATCGCCGCCATGATCGGGGCGGCGATGGTGCTGTTCGGCCTGGCCACCGCGTTCGTGCGCCACGAACTGCAGCCGATCCGCAAGCTTGCCCGCATCGCCGACAACCTGGGCAAAGGCCGCGATATCGCCGACTTCGAGCCCGAAGGGTCGCTGGAGGCGCGCCAGGCAGGCCGCGCCTTCCTGACCATGCGCGAACGCCTGCGCCGCCAGATCCAGCAGCGCACCGAGATGCTGGCCGGCGTCAGCCACGATCTGCGCACGCCGCTGACGCGCATGAAGCTGGGGCTGGCGATGCTGGACGACGGGCCGGAAAAGCGCGAGTTGGAGGCCGACGTCGTCGAGATGGAGCGCATGATCGAAGGCTATCTCGCTTTTGCCCGCGGCGAGGGTGACGAGGAGCCGGTGCCGGTCGACGTCGGCGAACTGTTGGAAGACGTCGCCAGCGGCGCCCGCCGCGACGGCGGCACCGTGGTCGTGGCGTTCTCCGGTGATCTTGGGATCAAGCTTCGCCCGACAGCGATGAAACGCTGCCTGAGCAACCTGGTCAGCAATGCCCTGCGCCACGGCCGCCGGGTCGAACTGCGGGCGCAGCGGCGCAAGACGGCGATCGAGATCATCGTCGACGACGACGGACCGGGCATTCCGGCCGACCGGCGCGAAGAGGTGTTCCGCCCGTTCTTCCGTCTCGACGCGTCTCGCAATCCCATGACCGGCGGCGTGGGCCTGGGCCTGACCATCGCGCGCGACGTGGTCCGCAGCCACGGCGGCGAACTGCACCTGGAGGAATCGCCGATCGGCGGTCTGCGCGCGCGCATGCGCCTGCCGGTGTAGTCACCTCTTTCTCAGTCCATCACGACCCAGGCCAGTGCGCCGACGGCGATCGCCACCACGCTCGACGCGCCGACGATGACACCCGTACGGGGTGTGCCGACCACGGTCGCGAACCCCGCCTTGACCATCGTGTTGACGGCGACGGCGATGGCAATGCCAACCACCGCGGTCGATGTCGAAATCCCGTGGTCGGCCATGCGCGACAGCGACAACGTCAACGCATCGACATCGGC
The DNA here is from genome assembly GCF_007859315.1 of Reyranella sp. CPCC 100927. GTDB lineage: Bacteria > Pseudomonadota > Alphaproteobacteria > Reyranellales > Reyranellaceae > Vineibacter. The sequence goes on along the minus strand of NZ_VOHA01000014.1, from coordinate 186,670 downwards.
CAGACCGGAAACGGCGGCGACGATCAGCACAGCCTGTTCCCCCACCTTGGCGACCACGATCTTGGCCACCAGCATCACGACGGCAATGAAGCCGGCGAGCTTGAGCGCCGTGCCGAGCTCGAACGGATTGCGCATCGCAAGCTCGTGCTGTCCATCGTCCGCGTTCTCGGCGCGGTGTCGCAGCAGCATCAGGCCGGGCAATGCCAGCACGACGGCAGTGGCGCCCAGCGGCCACAGCAAGGGCAGGATCAGCGCCGTATTGAGACTGCCGGCAATCACCATCACGCGCACGACCATCACCACATTGGCGAGCAGGATGCCGCCGGCCAGCAGCGGCGCCGCGGCCGGCTTCTCGCGAGCCATACGCGCGAAGGCCAGTGTGGCGGCCGTGGATGATGCCAATCCGCCGGCCAGCGCCGCCATCGCGATGCCGGCCTGATCGCCCATGATGCGAATGGCGACGTAGCCGGCAAAGGACACCGCGGCGATGATGATGGCCAGCAGCCAGACCTCCGCCGGATTCAGCGCCTCCCAGGGATCGACCGTGCGGTCGGGCAGCACCGGCAGCAGCAGAAAACTCATGGCGAGCAGAATCAGCGCTGCCCGAATCTCCGGCCACGTCAGCCGCTGCAACCAGCGATGCAAAGGCTGTTTCAGCGCCAGCAGCAGGGTCATCACGACGGCAACAGCCACCGCCACCTGCGGCTCGCCGCGCACGGCATAGGCGCCACTGGCAAAAGTCAGCATGGCGGCCACGACACTGGTGACGCCGAACCTGCCCTCGGCAATGACCTCGCGCCAATAAAACGCCGCGAAGGTGGCGGTGAAGGCCGTGAAGAACACGCCCAGCGCGATAGGGTTGTCGGGCGACAAGGCACTGGCGACGCCGCCCAGCAGGCCGACCAGCGCATAGGTACGCACTCCCGCCGTACGCTCGCCGTCGGCATCCTCGCGCGCCTGCCAGCCCCGTTCGAGTCCGACCAGCAAGCCAATCGCCAGTGCCACGGCAAGGCGCTTGAAGAGTTCCAATTCAGTCATCAGTCGATCGCATCGAGCGGAACGTCCCGCGGCACGGAAACCGGGGCAATCCTGGACGCTCCGCCTGGCAGGCGCGACTCAAAAGAACTCCCATGTCCAAGACGGTGGGCATGCTTTGTGCACGCAGCGGCGCAGGCTGCGAACGAGGCAAGACAGATGTTGCTGGCTCAGATCTCCGATCTGCACGTCCGCCCGCGAGGGCAGCTTTACAAAGGCGTGGTTGATTCGAACCGCCTCCTGCAGGACGCCATCAGTCATTTGCACGGTCTCGATCCCCGCCCCGACCTGGTGCTGGTGACGGGCGATCTGGTCGATGAAGGCGATCCCGCCGAATACGCCATGCTGCGGACGCTGCTGGCGCCGTGCGAGACGCCTTATCTGCTCATTCCCGGCAACCACGACAGCCGCGACGCCCTGCGGGACGCCTTCGCCGAACACAGCTACCTGCCCGCTCGGGGCAGGCCCTTGCACTATGTCAACGACGCGCATCCCGTGCGCATCGTGGCCCTCGATACGACCGTACCGGGATCTCACCACGGCGCCATCGACGACACCGGACTGGCCTGGCTCGCCGACACGCTGGCACGGGAGCGCACGCAGCCGACCGTGATCATCATGCACCACCCGCCGTTTGCCAGCGGCATACCCTACCTTGACGACTACATGCTTCGGGACGCGGTGCGGCTGGAGGAAATCGTCGCCCGCTTCGACAACATCGAGCGCGTGCTCTGCGGGCATGTGCACCGGCCAATCCAAGTGCGCTGGGCCGGTACGATCGTTTGCACCTGCCCCAGCACCGCAACGCAGATCGCGTTGCGGCTGCGGCCGGATGCAGCGCCGGCATCCTATCGCGAGCCGCCTGCCTGCCTGCTGCACCGCTGGCAGCCCGGCTCGGCGATGATCACCCACACCAGCTACATCGGGCATTTCGACGGACCGTATCCGTTTGCGTGACCATCCCGGCCGGTTCAGTCGGCGCGCGGCCGTGTTTCGGGCATCAGCGTCCATACGACCGTCAACCCCAGCGCGGCGATCGCCGCCAGGCTCATGAACGCAACGCCGCTGCCGAAGGCGTCACTCACATAGCCGCCGAGCGTCGGGCTGAGCGAAGCACCCACACCCATCATGGTCCCGACGAATCCCTGTGTGAGATTGAACCGCCCCGTGCCCCGCGTCAGGTCGGCCACCGTCAACGGCACCAACACGCTGAACACCGCTGCCGTCACCCCGTCCAGCAGCTGGACCACGACCAGCAGATAGGGATCGCTTACGGTGGCGAACAGCAGCCCGCGGATCGGCAGGGCGGCGAAACCGACCAGCAAGAGCGGCCGACGCCCCCATCGTTGCGCCTGGCGGCCGACCCAGGGCGAGAACGCCGCGACGACCAGCTGGGGGCCAACGATGCAGGCGGCGATCAGCACCGTCGCCCATTCGCTGAGGCGCGTCGTCAGCACACTGCCCATCAGCGGCAGCATGGACGCGTTGGCCAGATGGAACAGCAGAATGCAGCCGCCGAAGATCAACAACGACCGTTTGCGCAGGAGGCTGCGCAGGTCGACCGGGGCCTTGTTGCGCTGCCGTTGCGGCATGTTCCCATGGGCGCGCTCGGCATCGATCTCGGCCGACGCAATCATGCGCAGCGCCAGCAGCGTGGGCACGACCAGCGCCGCGGTGACAAAGAAGACCGCCTGGGCCGAGAAAAAATAGCCGCAGGCGCCCATCACGGCGGCGGACAATCCGGTACCGATCGATGCGAAGCGCGCGTTGCGGCCGAACCGCTCGCCGATCGCGGCATGCCCGACCAGGCCCAGGCTGATGGCCGCGATCGCCGGTCCCAGCACGCAACTGGCAACAGCGTGCAGGGTCGCGGCCGAGAACACCACCGGCAGGATCGGCCATGTCGCGTATGCAAGCGCACTGAGGCCGATCATGGTCACGGCGATACCGGCGACGAACCGCTCGGCACGGGCCCAGTCCACCAGGGCGCCGCCCGGCATCTGACCGATCAGCGAGACGAGCCCGGCGACCGACAGGACCAGGCCGATATCGACCTGCGTCCATTTCTCGGTCGTGAGATAGACCGCGATGAAGGGACCGAATCCGGTCTGCACGTCGGCGACGCAGAAGACGAACCAGTCGAGCCCACGCTGGCTGCGCCGCGACGGGGGCAGCGGATCGGGCCGACGCGGCTCCTCCGGCGGTGCGTGGTCGCGGGTGGTCGTGGACCCGATGGCGCCGTCGGGCCCGTCGGTGGGGCGCAGAGAAGGCTCTACCGACAGTGCTGTTCTCCGTCAGCCATGGCTTCTATGGGAACGGTTCCAGGCTGCCCGATGGTCCCAGGATGATGACCGGCTTGCCTTCCTTGTATTCAGGCGCCGGCTTCACCTGATCGCGCGTGAGTTCGAGGATGACGCGATACCGCTTGGTGGCCGTCGGCACGAAGTGGAGCGCCTTCCAGTCGACAGCGATCTTGCGGCTGCCGACACCGAGAAAACCGCCGAAGTCGATGATCGCCGCGCGCGGCCGTCCTTCGCCGTCGACGATCACGTCGACGATACGTCCCATGTTCTCGTCGGCCGCGCTGCGCACGTCGCGGCCGAGGATGCCCTGCACGTCCTGGGTATCGAGAACCGTAATCGATGGCGTGTTCGGCGTTTCGCCGACCGGCGGCGCCGGCGGTGGCGACGGCCCATTGGGCGCTGGCGGCGACGCCGGCGGTGTGTCCGGACTCGTCTGCGCCAACGGCGCCTGGCTTGCCGCAACGAGCCCGATCAATGTCGTCGCCGCCGCCGCGACACTTCTCAGCCTGCCAACCATCGAGCGCTCCGGCGGGGCCGTGGCGCCCCCTGTGTTAACGCGCCACAGCCGCGCGGGTTGCAATCCAAGCAACAGACGATGGGAGCAGCTTCATGGTGAGCCTGTCGAACCACGAAGCGATTCGCACCACCGTCAGGTGCCTGAGGCTTCATGGTTCGACAAGCTCACCATGAAGCCAAGGGGTTGCAATCGCTAAAAGAGCTTGCCGCCGTTGGGCACGTTGCGGTCGGGGCCGATCATCACGACGCTGCCATCGCCGTCGGGAAAACCCAGCACCAGGACTTCCGACATGAACTTGGCGATCTGTCGCGGCGGGAAGTTCACGACGGCGGCGACCTGGCGACCGATCACAGTCTCGGGGGTGTAGTACTTGGTGATCTGCGCCGAGCTTTTGCGCACGCCAATGTCAGGACCGAAATCGATCCAGAGCTGGATCGCCGGCTTGCGGGCGCCCTCGAACGGCTTGGCCTCCACCACGGTGCCGACGCGAATGTCGACGTTGTCGAAATCGTCGTAGGAAATCGTCGCACGCACGGTGCTGGCTGCCGACTCGCTCACCACTGCCTCCACAAGAGCCTTCCGACACCGGCCCCTGATACCAGCAAAAAGGGCCGCTCCGAAGAGCGGCCCTTGGATGCGCCGGGGAAGCCGAGGGAGAAATGGCCGCCGGCGTTGTCTCGTGCGTCGCGCTTAGTGCTTCTTGGCGACGGCAACCTTGATCTCGTCCAGCGCCTCGGTGATGCGCTTGTTGACGACGTCGAGTGCCTCGGCGTTGCCCTTGGCGACGATGTCGGCGAGCTCACGCAGGTTGGCGACCGAGGTCTCGTAGGCCTTCTTGGCGACGTCGGCCTGCTTCACGGCCTTCTCCTCGAAGGTCGCGGCCGACATCACTTCGCTGGCTGCCTTCGAGAACTCCTCGGTAGCGATCTTGATCATGTCGGCCTGGCGCTGGGCCACCGACTTCACCGCTTCGAAGGCGGTCTGGTTGGCTGCCGTCAGCGCCGCAACGTTCTTGCGCTGCGCCTCGACCAGCGCCTCGACGTCGAAGTTCGGCACCTTGAACTCACCGAACGCCTTGGTGAAGTCGACGTCGGCGAACGGGAATTTGAATGAGGGAGCGGTCATGGGAGTCTCCTACTGAATCATAAAACGGGTTTGACGCTCGACTGCCGGGGCTGCGCGAGCGCCGCTTCTATCCGGATGTCTCCGCACCAACTATGGTGCACTGCAACAAGATGTATGTTGCGATGCGGGAAGTCAAGGGGCGTTGTGCAGCGCACAATGATTCCATCTCATGACTTTGAAGACCTAATCTTATGCCCTGGTGGCATTTATAATCGCTCCGCCAGTGTGATTTCGCACAGCGAACCCCACAAGGCGGACAACGGACTTAAGCATGCTCTGATTGCAGCGACGTGAAGCGGGGTATCGATGCCGCCGGCCTCATGCGGCACGGTAAATGGCGAGCGCCCGAACCCTTCAAGGTGTCGCCGCCTCGGAGGCACCGGCCTCCGGTGCATCGCCACTGTCAGCGGCCGTCGTCCGCCGCCGGCGGGCTGACAGGCTGAACCGGTCGAGCGACCGGGCCCAGTGCTCGGCGCGCTTGAGGCGATGATCCAACGCCGCCATGGTCTTGGACTGATCGGCGCTGTCGTCCTTCAACCACACCCGCATCACGGCCAGGTGGATGGCGGCCAGCGCCCGCTGGCGCAGCGCGCCGTGCGCACCGTCGGCCGACACGCCGGCAGCCTCGAGCACCGCCGCCATGGAACGCCCCAGCGCACGCGACAGCGACAATGCCGCCAGCGGATCGCGCAGCAGTCCCTCCGACAGCGACGCGACGGCAGCCTTGTGCGGCTGCAGGGCGTCGTAGCGGCGCATCATGGCATCGAACAGGCGATCGCGTACCGTCTCGTCGGGATCCAGCGACGGCGCGACGCCCGCCAGGACCTGACGGTCGATGTCGGCCAGGAAGGCCTCGATCAACGCCATGCGCGATGGAAAGGCCACGTAAACGTCTGCCAAGCTGGCGTCGGCCGCCGCGGCCACGTCGCGCAACGCGAAGCCGCGCCAGCCCTTCTCGGCCAGCAGCGTCAGGAACGCACTCAGGATCGCCGCACGGTCGGCCATGGCTGTCTCCAGGGATTTCAGCCCGCGAGTTCCTTCGACCGGCGCGTCGCAGCAGCGATCGCAGAGTCGAACAGCGGCTGCATGCCGATATCAGACATCAGAACTTTCAGCGCCTCGGCCGTGGTGCCACCGGGCGAGGTGACGTTGATCCGCAGCTGCGAGGCCGCTTCGCTGGAGCGTCGAAGCAGTTCGCCTGAACCGGCGACCGTAGCGCGCGCCAGGGTCATGGCCATGTCGGCCGGCAGGCCGGCGTTCACGCCAGCGGCCGCCATCGCCTCGACCAGCAGGAACACATAGGCCGGCCCGCTGCCCGACACTGCCGTCACCGCGTCCATCAAACCTTCATCCTCGGTCCACAGCACATCACCGACGGCCGACAGCAATTCGCCGCAGCGCGCCTTGGCGGTTGCACTGACGCCGGCGCCGGCAACGCACACAGTGACGCCACGGCGAACGGCGGCTGGCGTGTTGGGCATGGCGCGAACGATGCGCGCTTCCTCGCCCAGTCCGGCGCGGAACGTGGCGATGGTCTTGCCGGCGGCGATCGACAGAAATGTAGTGGACGCGCCCGCAAAACGGCGCAGACCGGGCAGCACGTTGCCCATGGTCTGCGGCTTGACGGCCAGCACCACGATGTCGGGGACGAAGCCGTCGACAATCTGCTCGACCGCCGCGACAATGGTGGCACCCGCCACCTTGGGCCGGCTCGCTTCGCCAGGCTCGATGACGGCCAAATCAGCCGGCTTGAGCCCCTGCTCCAGCCAGCCCTCCAGCATGGCGCCGCCCATCTTGCCGCATCCCACCAGCAGCAGCTTCCCCGTCCCTGCCATCGCATCCTCCGCGCCGTCGTGGGGCGACACTACAACGGCGGCGGGCGCGATCGAAGCGGTCTGACATGCCAGTCGGTTGATATGACGGCCGGGACGGGCCCGCGCCATGCGAGCCCGTCCCGCCCTTGGGTCAGCCCGCCAGCCCTTCGGCCTGCAGCGTCTTCTGTACGGCCGGACGGGCCTGCATGCGGGCGAAGTGCGCCGCCACATTGGCCGGCAGGGCGATCTTGAAGCGCGTCGCCCACAGCTCGACATAGAACAGCGCGCAATCGGCGATCGAGAACGTGCCGTTGACGTAGTCCTTGCCCTTCAGTTTCTCGTCGATGAGAGCGAACGCCTTTTCCGCCATTTCGCGACCGCGCGCCTTGACCGCATCGTGATCGGACTCGCTGGGCGCGTAGTTCACCGGCCGGAACATGCGCGAGAAGCCCTGCATGTGCACGGAGGCCACGACGTAGTCCAGCATCTCGAGCGTACGCGCCATGCCCTCGGCATCGTCGGCCAGCAGCTTCTTGTCCGGGTTGGTACGCGCCAGCCACGTAGCGATGGCCGGGAACTCGGTCAGCACCGAGCCGTCGTCGCGCGCCAGGGTCGGCACCTTCGACTTGGGGTTAACACCGGTGAACGGCGGCTGGTACTGCTTGCCCGCCGCGAGGTCGACTCTTTCGATCTCGAACGGCTTGCCGATCTCGTTGAGCAGGACGTGGATGCCGATCGAGCAGGCACCGGGTGAATAGTAGAGCTTCATGACAGGACTCCCTCCGTCTACAGGCCGGCGGCGGCCGGCGTGCCAAGGACGGGATTCATACTCCCGGCGCACACGCCAAGGAAAGGCGCATGCGCGGGCGGCGAGATCACGTTTCGCAGACCAACCGGCGTCATTCGTCAGGCCGGCGCATCAGGGCGGCATGCGACTCGCCCGATTGCAGACGAGCGATCATTTGCTCGGCATCGAATTCGATGCCGATGGGGTTGCGCGCAAAGGCCTCACCCTGCATCCAGGCCATGGCCTCGCCGGCGTCGGCGAAGCGGTCGACCTGCAGTTCGACATCATTACCGTCAGGGTCGCTGTAATAGAACGACGTGGTCGGTCCGTGATTGATCGCGCGATGCGGCGTGATGCCGGCCTGCTTCAGCCTCCGGTAGGTGCCGAACAGATCCGGCAGCCCGGCATAGGTGAACGCGACATGCGCAAAGCCGACGGGCTGGCCGGTCGCTTTCCCGGGATGGGGTCGACCACCGATCAGCGCGATGCGATGGTGCTCGTCGTCATAGGTCAGGAATACGATCCCCTCGTCGCGATGGACAATCCGTGCCTCCAGCACGGTGCAATACCATTCGACCATCACCTGCAGCTGGTTGGTCCGGAACACCACGTGCGCGAGCTTGACGGGCTTGGTCATGCGATTCTCCTGGCGCGATCACGGCAATGCGGCGCGGCACGACACCTGGTTCACCACGGCCGCCAACTCCGGCACGGGATCCCCGCCCGACGCAGCGGCACGCCAGGCCACGTGTCCGTCGGGCCGCAGCAGGACGGCGCCGGTGCGGCCGACGCCATAGAGATCGCACCAGCGGTCCTCGCGGTCGACCAGCGTGCCGCGTGGCCCCACGGTGTCGGCCGTGGCATCAATGCCGGATCGGGCCGCGACGGTCGTCAGCGCCGCGCACCAGGCAGCGCCATCGGGGCCGGCCAGCAGGCAGAAGCGGTCACGAACCGACAGGTCGATGGTCGAGATCCGCCGGTCGCCGCGGTCAAGCCAGGCATGCGGCGCGCGATGGCCGGGACGGGCACTGGGCGTGTAACGATGCACCGAGAACGCTGGCGGCGGCGTGCCGTCGTCCATGACGCAGGCCGATCCATAGGCGTAGCCGAAGGTCTGGCCCGGGTAGTCGAAATGCTCGCGCTGCGCCGGGATGGCCGCGGCGAGCTGCGCCCGCGCCTCGGCCCCGTCCGGTCCGTCGATCCGCGCCAGCAGCGCACGATCGTTGGCCAGCATGCCGCCCAGGCCTGACGACGCCATGCTGGTGGCGTTCTTCACGCTCTGATCGACATTGGTCTGGGCCGCCGGCCGGCGTTCGGCCTCGTAGCTGTCCAGCAACGCCGGCGGCGCGGCGCCACGCAGGACCAGCGCCAGCTTCCAGGCGAGACTGTGTACGTCGGCGATGCCGGTGTTCATGCCCTGGCCGCCGGTCGGCGGCAGCGGGTGGGCTGCATCGCCGGCCAGGAAGACGCGGCCGACCTGGAACCGCTCGGCCAGGCGCGCCTGCATGCGCCACGGCAGGACGCTGCGGATCCGGACGTCCAGATCGGCCACGCCGACGGCGGCGCGGATCATCGCGATACAACGCGACTCGGTGAAATCGGACGGCGCGGCGCGCTCCGGGTCGTAGGCGAAATTGAAGGTCCAGCGATGCCGCCCGTCCAGAGCGATGAACAGCCCGGCGGCATCGGCATTGTAGATCCACCACAGCAGATAGGGCCGCTGCGCGATCCACGGCCACAGATCGGCTTCGAAATGGATGCCCATCTGGTGCCCCATGCGGCCCAGCCCGGTCATCGGCACATCCAGCATGTGGCGCAGCGGACTGCGCGCGCCATCGGCGGCGATGACGTAGCGTGCCCGGACGGCCGGCGCTGCATTGCCATCGCCCTGGCAACGCAAGGTCACGCCATCGCCATCCTGGTCGATCGCCACAACCTCGACACCAAAGCGCGTCCGCACCGACGCGCAGCCCTCGGCATGCTGCCGCAGGATCGGCTCCAGCACATCCTGCGGGCACGAGCGCTTCACGCTGGGGCTGTAGCTGGCCTCCAGTGCATCGAGATCGCTGTCGCCGCGATAGCGCAAGGTGCCGATCTCGGCGCCCGCCAGCCGTGTCACGAAGGCGACGCCCTGATGCCGTTCCAGCGGCACCGACGCGGCGGCAATCGCATCCTCGACACCCAATGTGCGGAAGATCTCCATGCTGCGCGCATTGACGACGTGGCCGCGGGGATGGAACGACGTGGAGGCGTTGCGCTCCAGCAGCAGCGTGCGCACGCCCAGGGCGCCCAGCATGATCGCCGCGCTCAGGCCGACCGGCCCGCCGCCGACGATGGCGACATCATACGGCGGCGGCGCCGACATCAAGCCGCCGCGGCGCGGTCGAGCGCGGCGGCCCCGGCGCGCAGCCGCGGGATCAGCTCGCGGCCGAATGCGGCAGCATCGTTGAACGGATCGAATCCTCGGATCAGGAACGAATGAACGCCGAGCTTGTAGTATTCGAGCAGTGCCTGCGCCACCTGCTCGGGCGTGCCGACCAGGCACGACGTGTTGCCGACGGCGCCGGTGGCTTCGGCGATCGGCATCCATAGCCGCGCGTCATGCACGTCGCCCTCGGCGGCGAAGTCGAGCAGCCGGCGCGCCGAGTGGTCGAGCGGTTTCTTGATGGCGCCGAACCCGGTCGGATTCTGCTGTGTCTGGATCGAGTCGAGAATCCGTTTGGCCTTGTCCCACGCCTCGCCCTCGGTGGCGGCCAGGATCGGCCGGAACGACATGTTGAACGTCGGCGTGCGGCCGTACGCGGCCGCGCGGGCGCGGAATTCAGCGATGCGCGTGCGCGTCGCCGCCAACGGTTCGCCGAACATGGCGAAGACGTCGCAATGCTGCGCGCCCATCGCCAGCGCGCCGTCCGAGGAGCCACCGAAGAAGAGCGGCGGATGCGGCGTCTGCAGCGGCCGCACGTCCGACTGTGCCCCTTTGATGCGATAGAACTCGCCCTCGAAATCGAACCGCCGCGGCGAGGACCAGGCGCGCTTCATCACCTCGATGTATTCGGCGGCGCGGCGGTAGCGCACGTCCTTGGGCTGGAAATCGCCGTCGCCCTCCTGCTCGGCGTCGCTGGCGCCGGCGATGACGTGCAGCGCCAGCCGACCGCCGGTGAGATGATCGAAGGTCGCGATCTTGCGCGCCGCCAGGGTCGGCGCCACGAAGCCGGGACGATGCGCGATGAGATAGCCCAGCGTCGTGGTGTGCGATGCGGCGTACTGCGCCACCAGGAAGCCCTCGGCCGAGGACGCCGTGTATCCGACGAGGACCAGGTCGAAACCGGACTGCTCGTGCGCCAGGGCAAACGCGCGCAGATAGTCGGTCGAAATACCGCCTTTGATCACATGCACCGACGCGGCGCCGGCCGGCGGCGTGACACCGATCATGCCAATGACGCGCACAGGCATCGCACCCTCCCTTGTTGAGCCTACGCTAGGGCCGCGCCTGATGGTGGTCAACGCGCCGCGCCGCGCCGTACAATCGGCGCATAGCCGGCATGATCCTTGCTCAACCGGGAGCCTGCTGGTTGCGGTTCAAAAGCATGCTGGGGGCTGACCATGCACAACAATCGTTGGCCTCGTCTGGCGGGCGCCATGGCTTTGGCCGGCGCATGGACCTGGGGATCGCTGCCGCCGGCTGCAGCGCAGACCCTGAAGGCGGTGATGCACTCGGATGTGAAGATTCTCGATCCGATCTGGACCACCGCCTACATCGTGCGCAACCACGGCTACATGGTCTACGACACGCTGCTGGCGCTGGACGACAAACTGCAGATCCGTCCGCAGATGCTGGAAGGCTGGACGGTCAGCGACGACAAGCTGACCTGGACTTTCACTCTGCGCGAGGGCCTGCTGTTCCACGACGGCAAGCCGGTCACGGCCGAGGATTGCGTGGCGTCGATCAAGCGTTGGGGAACGCGCGATGCCATGGGCCAGAAGCTGATGGCCTTCACGCAGGCACTGAACGTCATCGACGCCAGGACGTTTCAGCTGGTGCTGAAGGAGCCGTATGGGCTGGTGCTGCAGTCGCTGGCCAAGCCCAGTGCGCTGGTGCCGTTCATCATGCCCAAGCGCATCGCCGACACGCCGGGCACGACCCAGATCTCGGAGTTCGTCGGCTCGGGACCGTTCGTCTTCCGCCGCGACCTGTGGCGGCCGGGCGAGCGGGCGGTCTACGACAAGTTCAAGGAGTACCGGCCGCGCAACGAGCCACCGGCCGGGCTGGCCGGTGGCAAGACCGTCTACCTGGATCGCGTCGAATGGGTGACGATGCCCGATGCGCAGACCGCGATGAACGCCCTGCTCAACGGCGAGATCGACATGATCGAGCAGCCGGTGATCGAGTTGCTGCCGCTGGTCGAAGGCGACAAGGAGATCGAGGTCCGTGACTACAATCCGCTGGGCAGTCAGTACAACTTCCGCTTCAACACGCTGCACAAGCCGTTCGACGACCCCAGGATTCGCCAGGCCGTGCTCTACGCGCTCAATCAGCAGGACTTCCTGGTCGCCGGCATCGGCAATCCCCAGTATTTCAAGGAGTGCAAGGCGCTGTTCGTCTGCGGCACGCCGCTCGCCACCGACAAGGGCTTCGAGGACAAGCTGAACGGCGACGTCGCCAAAGCCCGGGCGCTGCTCAAGGAAGCCAACTACGACGGCACGCCCGTGGTCCTGCTCTACGCCACCGACACCAACACCGGACGGCTCACGCCGGTGGTGAAAGCCCTGCTCGAGAAAGCCGGCTTCACCGTCGACATGCAGTCGATGGACTGGCAGACCGTCGTCTCGCGTCGCGGCAAGAAGGACCCGCCCAGTGCCGGCGGCTGGCACGGCTTCATGACGTCCTGGGTGTCGGCCGACCTGCTCGATCCGATCATGTCGGCCTTCGTCGGCGCCGCCTGCGACAAGGCGACCTTCGGTTGGCCGTGCGACCAGCGCATCGAGCAGCTGCGCGACGCCTTCGCCCGCGCCACGGATCCGACGCAACAGAAGGCGTTGGCCGAGGCCATCCAGGTGCGCATCGCCGAGTTTCCAACACATGCGCATCTTGGCCAGTTCAACATTCCCGTCGCCAAGCGCCGCAACGTCACCGGCTTCCTCGAAGCCGCCGCGCCTGTGTTCTGGAACGTGAAGAAGAACTAGGTCACATAAACGAACGCGTGGCGCCCATGATGAGGTTTCATGCAAGCGCCTGACGCGGCGCCTTGACCGAAACGAGCTGTACGTCCAAGTCGGAGTTCCGCGACGAGGAGGCGGTCATGGTCGATTCGGAATCGCCCCTTGGGTCACCGTTCCATGCCGGCGAGCGCGAAGCGCAGCGACGGGCTGGCGTGCGCGACCGTGCCGAGCAGGCGGGCGCGCGTGCCATCCGCGACTTCATGCCGGAGCAGCATCGCGTCTTTTTCACCCAGCTTCCGATGCTGCTGATCGGCTCGGTCGACGACGAGAATCGACCGTGGGCGTCGGTGCTTGCCGGTCGCCCGGGCTTCATCGCGACGCCCGACGACAAGACGATGCGGATCGCGGCCGCGCCGCTGTTCGGCGACCCGCTCGGCTCCACGCTCGCGGTCGGCGCCGATGTCGGCCTGCTCGGCATCGAGCCGCACACGCGCCGCCGCAACCGCGCCAACGGCAAGGTGATCGCGCTGGACGCGGCAGCAATCGATATCCACGTCACGCAGAGCTTCGGCAACTGCCCGCAATACATCCAGGCACGTGCATCAGACGTCACCGATGACATCGACGATCCGGCACACCGCGACCACTGTCGCAGTTCGACACGCTCGACCATGCCACCCGCGACCTGATCGCGGCCGCCGACACGCTGTTCATCGCCACGGCCTTCACGGACGACGCCACGGGCGGCGTCGATGTCTCGCATCGTGGCGGCAAGCCGGGTTTCGTGCGCATCGACGACGGCCGCAGCCTTGTGATCCCCGACTTCGCCGGCAACTCGTACTTCAACACCTGCGGCAACCTGTTGATCAATCCGCGTGCCGGCCTGCTGTTCATCGACTTCGAGAGCGGCGACCTGGTGTACCTCACGGGCACGACCGACATCGTATGGGACGGCGACGAGGTCCGGGGCTTCGCGGGCGCCCAGCGCCTGGTGCGCTTCCACCTCGTCGAGGGCCGGCGCGTCAGCGGCGGCCTGCCGCTGCGCTGGTCCTTCGGCGACTACTCACCGCTGCTGGCGCGCACCGGCAGCTGGTCGGCATTGCACCCTCCCCTGTCGGCGACGGGCGAGCAGCCGCAGCGCTGAGGTCCGGGGGCTTGCCGGGCCCCCGAACCGGGGCTCCATCGGCCATCCACATCACGCAACTGCGACTCACTTGCATTCGTCGCCCGGATAGGCCAAAAAGTGGGCAGCGAGTGCGATTGATTCGCGTTTGCTCCGATGGGCTAGGGAGCTCACGGCGGTAATTTGGGTGTTGTCCTGCCGGCTGCCGCATCGAGGTGATCGTGTACGTCTGCATCTGCAATGCCGTAAACGAACGTGCCGTCCGCGACGCCATCGGCCGGGGCTGCCGCACCGTTGGCGAAGTCTACCGCAGCTGCGGCGCCCGTCCCCAATGCGGCAAATGCGGTATCGACATCGCCCGCTGCATCCAGCAGCAACGGCGTGAGACATCATCCGACAGTCCCTGGCCATTGGCTGCCGAATAATCACTCGCATTCGCAATAACCCATTGATAAATAAGGATATTGCAATCGGTCGCTGAAGCGACGATTGTCCCCGCATGCGGTCGCGGCCTGTGCGACCGGAAGCAGGGAGTACCGATCGTGAAGGGCGATCCGATCATCATCCAGCACCTGAATGCGGTGCTGAAGAACGAGCTCACGGCGATCAACCAGTACTTCCTCCACGCGCGCATGTGGAAGAACTGGGGCTACAACAGCCTGGCCAAGAAGGAATACGAAGAGTCGATCGGCGAGATGAAGCACGCCGACAAGCTGATCGAGCGCATCCTGTTCCTCGAGGGGCTGCCCAACCTGCAGGATCTCGGCCGGCTGCGCATCGGCGAAGACATCCCCGAGGGGCTGAAGGCGGACCTCGCGATGGAGCGCCAGGGCCGCACCGACCTGCTGACCGCCATCGGCGCCAGCGAAACCGCGACCGACTATGTCTCCCGTCACCTGCTGCGCGAGATCCTCGACGACACCGAGGAGCACATCGACTGGCTCGAGACCCAGCTCGGCCTGATCGACCAGGTCGGCCTGCAGAATTACCTGCAAAGCGCGATGTAATTGTTCCCTCCCCCAACACAGTTGGGGGAGGAGGCCGAAAGCCGGAGGGGGAGTTCACGTGGTCTCGGTTACATAAACCGCGTCAGCTCCCCTCCGCCCACCGACGTTTCGATGCTTCGCATCGAAACGTCGTATCGGGGCACCTCCCCACTGCGTGGGGAGGAAGAAGATGCCTCCCCAGCCCCGCTCTCGCGGGGCGAGAGGGACATCCGGCAGGGGAGCTATGCGCGCGCGGACATGCATTGCGGCGCAACGCGCGTAGGATAGCGGGCAGCAACAACGGAGCCGCCCGCCCATGACCACCGATCCGACCCTGATCATCCGCGGCGGCACCATTGTCGACGGCAGCGGCGGTGCGCCCTTCCAGGGCGATGTCGCCATCGAAGGCGATCGCATCGTGGCGGTCGATCGCAAGATCGCAACGCGTGGCGCCGAGGAGATCGACGCGCGCGGCAAGGTCGTGGCGCCCGGCTTCGTCGACATCCACACGCACTACGATGGCCAGGTGACGTGGTCGAACCGCATCACGCCCTCCTCGCTGCACGGCGTCAGCACGGTGGTGATGGGCAATTGCGGCGTCGGCTTCGCGCCCTGCAAGCCGACCGACCATGACCTGCTGATCCGCCTCATGGAGGGCGTCGAGGACATCCCGGAACCGGTGCTCACGGCCGGCCTGCCGTGGAACTGGGAGAGCTTCGGCGACTACCTCGCGGCGCTCGAGGCCCGGTCCTACGACATCGACATCGCCACCCAGCTGCCGCACGCGGCACTGCGCGTCTATGTCATGGGCGAACGCGGCGCCGATCGCGAGCCGGCGACCGAGGCCGACCGCAACGCCATGCGCCGCATCGCGGCGCAGGCCGTGCGTGACGGCGCGCTGGGCTTCGCCACCTCGCGCACCATCAACCACCGCGCCAGCGACGGCCGCCACATCCCGACTCTGACGGCCGAGGAGGCCGAGCTGACCGACATTGCGCTGGGCCTCAAGGATGCCGGTCGCGGCGTGCTGCAGGTGGTGAGCGACCTGCGCGATCTCGACGGCGAGTTCGCCATGCTGCGCCGGCTGGTCGAGCGCTCGGGCCGGCCGCTGTCGATCTCGCTGGCGCAGACCGACCGCTCGCCGCACCGCTGGCGCAAGACGCTCGACCTGATCGAGAGCGCCTCCAGCGACGGCCTGCCGATCAAGGCGCAGGTCGCCGGCCGCCCGGTGGGCCTGCTGCTGGGCTTCGAACTGTCGCGCAATCCGTTCTTCACTCACCCGAGCTACCAGAAGCTGGCGCACCTGCCACTGAAGGCGCGCGTGGTGGAGCTGCGCAAGCCCGCGGTACGCGCCGCGATCCTGGCCGAGCAGCCGGTCGATGACCGCGACGCGCTGATGCGCATCGCCAACTACGACAAGATCTTCCTGCTGGGCGATCCGCCCGACTACGAACAGCCGGCCGAGAACAGCCTGGGCGGTATCGCGCGGCGCACCGGCCGGCGGCCGGAAGAGGTCGCCTACGACGCGATGCTGGAGCGCGACGGCACCGGCATGCTCTACGTGCCGTTCCTGAACTACAGCGATGGCGACCTCGAGGTCGCGCGCGCCATGCTGACGCACCGCGACACCATCCCCGGCCTCGGCGATGGCGGCGCCCATTGCGGCATCATCTGCGATGCCAGCTTCTCGACCTACCTGCTGACCCACTGGGCGCGCGATCGCCGGCGCGGCGCGCGCCTGCCGATCGAATGGGTGGTGTCGGCCCAGGCGCGCGAAACCGCGGAAGCGGTCGGCCTGCGCGACCGCGGCGTGCTGAAGGCGGGCTACAAGGCCGACGTCAACGTGATCGACTTCGACCGCCTCACCCTGCGCGCGCCCGAGGTGGCCTACGACCTGCCCACCGGCGGACGCCGCCTGACGCAGCGCGCCGAGGGCTACGATGTCGCGGTCGTCTCCGGTGTGATCACCCAGCGCGACGGCAGTGCGATCGACGGCGCCCTGCCCGGTCGCCTGGTACGCGGCGCGCAGACGGCCGCTTAGTCACTAATCGTCATCGCGCAGCGACCCTGGGAGCGCGGGCGTCCCGCCCGCATCATGAAGCGGGCGAGACACCCGCGCTCCCAGGAAGAAAAGAGCCTACCGCCCCAGCCCCATCACGCGCCGCGCGATCACCATGCGGTGCACCTCGGTGGGGCCCTCGTAGACGCGCATGGTGCGCACCTTGGCGGCCATCAGCTGCAGCGGCAGTTCCTTGGTGACACCCATGGCGCCGAAGGTCTGCATGGCGTGGTCGATCACCTCGGTCGCCATCTCGGTGGCGAAGACCTTGATCATCGACGCCTCGGTACGCACATCGCGGCCCTCGTCCTGCTTGGCGGCGGCGTCCATCACCATCAGACGGCAGGCGTGGATCTTGGTGGCGGCCTCGGCCACCCACCACTGGATCGCCTGACGATCGGCCAACTTGGCGCCGAAGGTGACGCGCTGCTTGGCGTGCTCGCACATCATGTCGAGCGCGCGCCGTGACATGCCGATGCACCAAGCGCCCATCTGCAGGCGGCGCACGGTGAGGCGCAATTGCATGGGCGCGAAACCCTGGCCGATGCGGCCCAGCATCTGCTCGCCTGATACGCGGCAATCGTCGAACACCACCTCGTAGGTGCGCTGGCCACCCAACATCTTGATCTCGCGCGCGATCTCGAAGCCCTTGGTGCCCTTGTCGATGATGAACGCCGTGATGCCCGAGTGGCGGCCGCTCGAACCCTCGACGCGCGCCATCGCGATGGTGAAGTCGGCCGACGGCACGCGGCTGATCCAGATCTTGCGGCCGTTGATCACCCAATCATCGCCGTCCTGGACGGCGCGCGTGATCATGCCGGCGGGATCACCGCCGGCGCCGGGCTCGGAGATCGCGATCGCCGACTTCGCCTCGCCGCGCGCGTAGGGCTCGAGATATTTCCGGCGCTGCACCGGGCTCGCCGTCGCCATCAGCATGTGCATGTTGGGCGAGTCGGGCGGGAACGTGAAAGGCACCACGGTGCGGCCGATCTCCTCGTTCACCGCCATCAGCGCCACCGCCGGCAGGTTGGCGCCGCCGAATTCCTCCGGCGCGTCGAGGCCCCACAGGCCGAGGTCCTTGCACTTCTTCAGGATCGGCGCTTCCTCGGCCTCGGTGAGGCCGACCTTGCCGCCCGACATCTCGCGGTCCAGCACCGCCTTCTCCAGCGGCATCAGCTCGTTGTCGACGAACTTCGCCACCACGTCCCGCAGCATGCGGTGCTCTTCCACCAGGTCGAACGGCATGGCTTCCTCCTGACGCGTTGTGCCGCTGGGTATATCCGGCCCCTCCCGGCCCGGCCAGTCGCCGGCCACGCAAAGCTGCCCGGCGGCTTTGCAAAGCAACGAACGCCGTCAGGTCAGCAAGCACCGCCTCGGCGAGAACCATGCACGCGCACCAACCAGGCTCGCCTCATCATGTGGTCGTGATGCCGGAAGCATCCTCCTCCGTGACATGGCCATCGTATTCGCTGACCCGGCTCAGTTCGCATCCTGCCCTGAAAACAAGCTGCAATCCGTGCTCTGGCTCCCAGCCGCAACCGCACGTGATGCGAACATAGACGTTTCTGTCGGCGGCACTGATGGACCGCAGCACGGCACCGTGTGTCGGCCAAATGAAGCGCCAGATATCTTCAGGACGGGCGGCGTCGACCTTGGCGTCATCACCGGCGGCCTCGAGGATCTCCTGGTAATTCTGCCAGATCGGCAGCGTCATGGCCGCACGATCCGCCGTCGTCAGTCTCAGGAAGGCCGCAACCACGGCCGAGAGTTCGAGCGGCAGAGGGCCATCACCAGACAGATCTTCGAATTCGAAGCCGATGGGTGCGCCATCGAACAAAGGGACCGGCAGCGGCGATGAACGCCAGAGGCCATCGTAACGTTCATGCCTGACAAGCTCGCCCAGCACTGGATCCAGGCGTCGCAATCCCACGGCGCTCACCGTTCCGACGCGCGGCGCACGCTACTCCGCCGCGAGCCGTCGTCCGAGCCGCGGATCGCGGGTGAGAATGCCGTCCTGCAGGTCGCGGTCGATCAGGGCGTCGCTGCGGTGGCTGGGGTGGCCGTAGCCGGCACCACCGCCGACCGACATCTCCACCACGTCGCCCTTGTGCAGGTCGACGGCGGCTTTGGAGCGCAGCGACTGCGTGCTGCCGTCGGTGCGCACCACCACGCAGCCGCCGGTCTTGGCAGGCTCGCCGCCGAACAGGCCTTCAGGCGCCAGGCGGAAGCGGTCGGAGTAGATCGCGAGCTGCACGTCATCGCGCAGGATCTCATAGCGGCGGCGCAGGCCAGCGCCGCCACGCTGGGCGCCCATGCCGAAGGAGTCCGGCTCCAGGGTGTAACCGGCGACGCGGAACCAGTCGTAGTCGAGATCCAGCGACTCGACGGGCGCGTTGGAGCAGTTGCTGAGCGGCCCGTCGACCGCATCGCAGCCGTCGGCCGATTTCGAGCCGCCGTAGCCGCCGCCGAAGATCTCGAGATAGACCGAGTAGCCCGCCTCGCTCAGCCGCGACAGGCAGAGCGCCGTCGTGGTGTCGAAGCCGCAGGCGATCACGCGCTCCGGCATGGCCTGGGCCAGCGCCTTCATGACGGCGTTGAAGGCGCGGAAGGCCGGCACCATGCGGGCGCGCACCGGCGCCGGCGGCCTGGGGTTCATCAGGCTGCCGTACGGCACCTTGACCTTGATCGGCCGCGCCATGCCTTCGTTGTAGGGAATGTCGGGGCTGGTCAGCACCGACTTCACGCACGACAGCACGGCGCTCAGGGTCGACGAATACGGGCAGTTGAGGTTGCGCTTGACCTGGGCACAGGTGCCCTCGAAATCGACCTCGACACCATCGTCGGCGATGGTGACCTTGGTCTTGATCACCAGCGGCGTGTCGCTGAGCCCATCATCGTCGACGGCGTCCTCGCCGTAGTAGACGCCCTTGGGGGCCTGGGCGATGGCGGCACGCACGCGACGCTCGCTGTAGTCCTGCATCTCGCGCATCACGTCCATCACGACGGCGGCGCCGTAGCGCGCGCAGAGCTGCTTCACGCGTGCCGCGCCGATGTGGTTGGCGGCGAACTGGGCGTTGAAGTCGCCGATCGTGAGGTCGGGCACGCGCACATTGGCGGTCACCAGGCGCTCGAAAGCGCCGCCGCTCCAGTCGCGATCGAAATTGTACTTCGAGGGCGGGATGCGCAGGCCCTCCTGATAGACGTCGCTGGCATGGATGTTGAGCCCCGGCGCGCCGCCACCGAGATCGAGGTGGTGCGCCACGCTGGCGCCGAAGCCCACGACCTGGCCGTCGACGAAGATCGGCGTGAAGATGAAGACGTCGGGGATGTGCTGACCGCCCTCGAAGGGATCGTTGTTGATCAGGAAATCGCCTTCCTGCAGCGTCTCGACGGGATAACGCTTGAGGCAGGCACGCAGGGTCTCGCCGATCGGGCCCAGCTGCATGGGGATCAGCTCGGCCTGCGCCACGGTGTTGCCGTGGCGGTCCATCAGGCCGGCCGAGCCGTCGCGCGCCTCGCGCAGGATGGTCGAGTAGGCCGAGCGGATCAGCTTCACGCCCATCTCGCGCGCGCCCGCCACCAGCGCCTGGCTGATCACGGCATAGTCGATCGGGTTCATGGACATAGACGCACTCCGTTCAAACCGTCATCCCGAGCGCAGCGAGGGATCTTCTGACGCAGGCGCACAGTGCGCCGTTCGCCGAAGATCCCTCGCTGCGCTCGGGATGACAGTGTGTTCGTTGCGGGGGATCATGACTTCGTCACCACCATGTTGTCCGCGGCATCGATCGTGGCCGACCAGCCGGATGGAACGTACGTGGTGGCGGTGTAGCCTTCGACGACGGCGGGTCCGGCGATCGCCTGGCCGGCGGTCATCGCCTCGGCGGCGTAGCGCCGGCAGTCGACCCAGCGCTCGCCCTCGAAAATGCGTGCCGTCTCCGGCGCGCGATCGGGCTGGCGCTCGCGCTCCAGGGTCGGCAGCGATTCGATCGGCAGGGTGGCGCCGACGCGCAGCGCCACGATCTCGACCGGCCGGTCGAGCCCGGCGCCGTGCATGAAGACGCGATGATGCGCATCGGCGAAGCGCTCCGCGAGGTAGGCAGCGTCCAACGATTTGATGCGCGCCGGCTCGATCTCGACCGGCACCTCGAACGCCTGGCCGACGAACCGCATCTCCAGGGTATGCGTGTAGGTGAGATCGCCCGCCAGCCCCATGTCGCGGAACTGGGCCGCGAGCCGGATGCGCATCTCGCAGAAGCGGTCGCTGACATCCTCGGCCGCCGCCTCGTCCAGGCGCATCTTGCGGGTGATGGTGTCGTACTTGGTGTAGTCGGACGCCACCAGGCCGTAGGCCGAGATCACGCCGGGGTTGGGCGGCACCACGATGGTGGTGATGCCGAGATCCTCGGCCACCTTGGCAGCATGCAAAGGCCCCGCGCCGCCGAACGGCACCAGCACGAAATCGCGCGGATCACGCCCACGCTCGGTCGACACGAGCTGGATGGCGCGCACGATGTTGGCGTCGGCCAGACGCAGTACACTCGACGCCGCCTGCTCGATGCTCATGTCGTACTTGGTGGCGATGGGCTGGAACACGCCGTGCGCCGCCGTGGCGTCGAGCATCATGCGCCCACCCAGGAACGAGCCCGGCCGGATGGTGCCGATCACGACATGGGCGTCGGTGGTGGTCGCCTCGCGGCCGCCCTTGCCGTAGCAGGCCGGTCCGGGCTCGGCGCCGGCGCTCTGCGGGCCGACCCGCAGCATGCCGCCGTCATCGATCCAGGCGATGCTGCCACCGCCGGCGCCCACCGACACGATGTCGAGCACCGGCGTGCGGATCGGCAGGCCGTCGATCTCGGTCTCCGACGCAAGCGATGGCCGGCCGTTCTCGACCAGGCACACGTCGGTGCTGGTGCCGCCCATGTCGAAGGTGACGAGGTTGCGAAAGCCCGAGCGCTCGACCTGGCGCGTGGCGCCCACCACGCCGGCAGCCGGCCCGGAGTACAGCGCCGTGATCGCGCTCTTGCGCATGGCATCCGCCGGCAGGCGCCCGCCATTGGACTGCATCACCGTGAAGCGGCCGACGAAGCCGTCCCCGGCCAGGGTGCGGGCGAAGCGATCGAGGTAGCCGTCGATCACCGGCTGCACGTAGGCCGACAGCAGGGTGGTCGAGGCGCGTTCGTATTCGCGAAACTCGCGCACGACCTCGTGCGAGCAGGTCACCAGCACGTCGGGCAGTTCGGCGCGGATCAGCTCGGCGACACGCAGCTCATGCGCCGGGTTGGCATAGGCATTGAGCAGGCAGACGGCGACCGCGCGATAGCCGCCGGCCTTCAGCGCCGGCACCAGCTGCGCGCGGACGGCCGCATCGTCCAGCGCCGTCGCTGCCGTGCCGTCGGCCAGCGTGCGCTCGGCCACCTCGAAGCAATCGCGCCGATAGAGCGGCGGCGACGGCTTCTGGTAGGCGAGGTCGTAGATGTTGCGCCGGTCGTGGCGTTGCAGGAACAGCAGGTCGCGAAAGCCCGCCGTGGTGATGAACGCCACCTTGGCGCCCTTGCGCTCCAGCACGGCGTTGGTGGCCACGGTCGAGCCATGGCCGAGGTCGGCGATACTTTTGAGGTCGAGGCCGGAGGCCCGCAACGCGTCGAGCGCGCCGATGTCGGGACTGCGGGGCGTGCTGGGCACTTTGGTGACGACGACGCGACCGCCGCTGACCGCGACCAGATCGGTGAAGGTTCCGCCCACTTCGACGCCCACGCGCATGCCTGCCCCATCCCTGGTGTGAACCGCCGTTCAGTGTGGCCAAGGTCGGCAGCCGGTGCAAACGGTATCGGTGCCTGCAAAGCTGCCAGAAAACGCCGCCGCGACGGTATCAGTCCTGATGGCGTGGTGCGTCGGGGTAGTATTGCGGCGCCTCGCGGCGGTCGAACATCCCATAGTCGCGGATCACCCTGACATGGCGATGGCGCAGCGTACCGCCCGGCGGCACGCGTGGAGTCCATCGGCTGGCCGCCGCGGCATTCGCCCACGACACCAGCAGCAGGATCTTGCCAGGCGTATAGATGCTCTCGAACACCTCGCGATCGACGACGCCCTGCGTCGGCAGGCCCAGTTGGACCGCCTGATCAGCATCACCGAGGCTCCCGTCCGTCGGCGGCGACAGCTCGCTCAGCGTGATGACCTTGGCCGCACCGACCTCGGTTTCATCCAGACGCTGCTGCACGAGCTGATGGCCCTGCGGGACCCGGTCGTCGGCGGTGATCTCGCCGACGCGCAGATGATAATCCGCGAACACCTCGAAGCGGCCTTTCTCCTGCACGCCGTGATGGATGGCCAGCGTGCGCCAGCGGACGACCGCCTTCTCGTCACGCCAGGTCGACAGCGACACCAGCCGGCCTTCGGTACGCCGGCTGGCGAAGCGCTCGTTGTCGATGAAGCCGTCGATTTTCTCGAGCTCCGGCTTCAGGAGCTTGGCGAGATCGAGATAGTCGTCCCAACGTTCCTTATGGGGCTGAACCTCAAAGATGACGGCGAACATGGGTGCCTCCATCGTATCAAGCGGCCGTCCGTGGCCGGTCGTCACCGCGTAGAAAGGTCTCCGCTTCGCGATAGAGCGCGACACGGTTTTCCTCCAGATGCATCAGATGGGTGGCCCGCGCGATCTTGATATCGCGCCGCACCGGCGACGCCGTCAGGGCGTCGAACAACCACCGCGCATCGGCATCCGTCACCAGACTGTCCCATTCGCCGCGAATGATCGCCAGCGGCGCCTGGATCAACGCCGGATCATAGGCAAGATGGCCGGCCCAGGCATTGGCTATATCCTGCGACGGACCGCCGGGAATCTTTACATTGGGCGGTGTGCGATCGCGGCCATGTGGATCGCTGTCGAGATAGAGCGGCGCCCACGCATCGAAGTGACGCCGGGACAGCACGGCCGGCTCGCCCCCAGGGACATCCTCGACGAAGCGTTTCCATTGATCCTCGATCGATACGAGGCGCCAGGCAGGGGCGCGCGGCGGATCAGCCTGGTGTGGCCGCCAGGTGACCGGCCCGAAGAAGACCAGGCGATCGACCAGTTCGGGGCACTGCGTGGCAAACCGGCCCGCCGCGATCGTGCCCCAGGAATGCGCGATAATGCTGACGCGCGCCACCCGCTGGCGATCGCAGATGAAGCGCACGGCTTGCTCGATCTGGCGGCTCGCGGCCTCGGCGTCGCCCACGGCGGCATGCTGGTCCGCCGGATCGTCCATCTCCGGGTATCGATCCGAATTGCCGAAACCGAGGAAATCGAAGCCCCAGACATCGAAGCCGGCATCGTTCAGATCATCACGCCAGGCGTGTCCGTCAAAGCGATGCGCGATGGAGAGCGCCGACGGAAAAGTCGCACCGTGCACATAGAGCACGACCTTCGGTGCATCGGCCCGCGCTCGCGCAGTCGGCAGGAAGCGCAGGAACAGTTGCAAGCCATCCAGAGGGCTCGCGATCCGGAACTGTTCTTCCCGCGGATCGAGAGGATGGGTTGACCTCGGCATAATATCTCCATCGTGTCGGTACGACGTCGCGACCCTGGATATGGACCGCACGAGCGCGGACGACGACGACCGATGGTTCGGGCTTGATCGAAGGGTGCAGCTTGGCTGTCGCGGCCATGGAGGGTCGGCGGATCAAGCTGAAGCATGCGGCGACTCAGGGGCGCCGCAGCACGTCGCTCACCTGGCGCAACGCCTCAATAGTGCGGTGGGGTGATGACCCAGACCACTTTGGTCGCCAGCTCTCCGGGATTACTGCAGCGATGAACACTGGTGCTGTCGAAGGCGAAACTGTCGCCTTCCTCCAACCGGAAGGAACGGCCACCCACGACCAGATCAAGCGTCCCCGAGATCACGATGCCTGCCTCCGCCCCGTCGTGACTGTAGTCACCACTGTCGGCGCCAGGCGCGATCGTGCTGAGCAGCAACTCCAGCGGGCCACTGAGGTTCGGCGACAAAAGTTCCTCGACGATGCCAAGACCCGTGAACGTCAGCTGGCGACGATTGCCCTTGCGCACGATGATGTCCCGCTCCTCGGGCGTGCTGGTCGCATTGGCCTGGAAGAACCAGTTCATGTGCACGCCGAATACGTCGCTCAATCTCTTCAGGACTCCGATGGGGAGCCTGGATCGATTTCGTTCGATCTGACTGAGATAGCTCACCGAGATCCCGGCCCGGCTCGCGACCTCGTTCAACGTCAGGCGCTTGAGTTTCCTCAGTTCACGGATCTGGCCGCCGATGGCCTCCTCCGGGTCAGGGGCGTTCTCGCCTGCAGCGTTGACTGACCACTCTTTGGCGTTTCGCAGCGCACGTACGGGCATGCAGCGGCACATTCCTGGTTCGCAGTCCTCATGGGCAGTATCACGATACCCGCGCTACCGCCCAGAAAAGACTTCATTGGCGAAAAGTGCCTTGACAGTACATTTGTTTGTGAAGAAATTACAGAAAATTACACAAATAGAAAATTCCGGGATGAAAACGTGCCAGCGAGCCTTCCCACATCGCTCATCTGCGGTTTTCTTGGCGCGGGCAAGACCACGCTGATCAACCGCCTGATCAACAGCCCTTCTGGCGAGCGTTTGGGGATTCTGGTCAACGATTTTGGTGCCCTGAACATCGATAGCGATCTGATCGACGCGCGGACGGAGTCGAAGATTGCACTGAGCAATGGGTGCATTTGTTGCTCGATCCAGGATGACTTTGCAGCAGCCATCGTCCGCATGTGCGAATCAGGGGACGCCTTGAGCCGCCTTGTCGTCGAATGCAGTGGCGTTTCGCACCCTGCCGGTTTCCTGTCTGCTTTCGACTCGCCCCGCGTGGCTGCATGCGCCCATGTCGATGGTGTGTTTTGCGTCGTCGATACCGTCGGTTTCATGGATTTGGACTACCCATCGACCGAATTGGCCATCGACCAGGCTGCCATGTCCGACCTCGTTCTTCTGAACAAGATGGACATGGCTTCGGATACAGCAGCAACCGACGTTGAGCGGGTCTTGCTTGGTGCACAGCCTCACATGAGGCTACTGCGCGTTGCCAATGCGTCCCTTCCAGCGACCGTGTTGCTCGGCCCGCGCGCAGGAGCCCGCCGCAGCAGCGTGCGCCATCCGACCGACCATCGTCACGATGACGTTTTTGACACCTGGTCGTATGTGTCAGAGACGACGATTGAACTTCAGGATTTTCAGGCCCTCGACGCGGCGCTGCCCGTCGGCATCCTCCGAGCAAAAGGCCTGCTGCGGATACGTTCGCCGAGAAACGGTTCAGCCGAGCGCGCCGTCTATCAGCGCGTGGGCAAGCGTGCCGATCTCGCCTGCGATCAGCGGCAACCGCCCGCGTTGAGCGAGTTGGTTTTTATCGCGCGCGCCGGCGATGTTGATCGTGCGGCGATGCACACTGCACTGGCGCATTGTCCAGGGTTTGTGCCTTTCGGGCAGAGCGACGGCGAACGGCCGACAGACGTGCTCGCGGTGTCCTGATCCACCGCCATCGAGATGAGGTAGACGATGGATCGGATTTTTTTCGGCGGCACGATCCGGACCATGGATCCCAAGCGCCCCCACGTCGACGCCGTGGGCATCAGGGATGGGCGTATCGAAGCTCTCGGCTCGCTGGATGAGGTCAGCCGGGCACTCGCCGCGGATGCTGAACGGACAAACCTGCAGGGCAGGACGCTTTTGCCGGGTTTCGTCGAAGCCCACAGTCATCCTTTCATGAGTGCCGTGGCCTGGGGCGATCCCGTCGTTGACGTACGCGCTGTCCACGTTCCCACCTACCAAGCCGTCTTGGAGAAGATCAGACGGCGCGCAACCAAGGCCGACGCTGGGGAATTTCTCTGGTTCATGGGGCTGGATCCACAGCTCCATACGGGAATGAAAGAGCCGTCCCGCGAGAGCCTCGACGACCTCGCGCCGAACAATCCCGTCGCAATCCAGACCGCCAACTTTCATGGCGTCTATATCAACACGCAGGCGCTCGCCGCACTCGGTATCGACCGAACGTACAAGGCACCGCTGGGAGGAAGAGTTGCAGACGGCGCCGATGGGCTTCCGTGGAAATTCTCCGAGACCGCCGCTTGGGAGATCGGCGAACGCTTTTATAGTTTGCGCAGCCCGGAGAAGGTGAAGAATTCCTTCGAGGAGTGGATCGGCAAGTTCGTCGCCGCCGGCTACACCACGACCTCCGAGATCATGGTCCAGCCGGGTGCCTCTCAAACGCTGTACGCGGCAATCAAGTCGCGTCCCAATCCGTTGCGCATCGTGGGATATGAAGCGAAGCACTTAGGCGGAGAGGTATCCGTACCGCTCAATTTCGGCGACGACGACTATCGCGTCATCGGCACCAAACTCCATGCCGATGGATCGGTTCTGCTCGGCAATGTCTGGACGAGCAAGCCGTATCTCAACAACGAGATGACACTCAAGGGAATGGGACTTCCGCCGGACAGCACGGGGCACGCCAACCTGTCCGAAGAAAAACTGTACGAGCTCGTCGCCAAGTATGTCAGCGAAGGCTGGCAGATGTCCGTGCACGCACACGGCGATCGAACGATCGACATGGTCCTCGATGCTTACGAACGTGTCCTGCGGGAACAGACGGCCGTGAACGGCCCGCTTCGTATCGAGCATTGTGGCCTCATGCGCGAAGACCAGATCGACAGGGCCATCGACCTCGGCGTGGTCTGCAGCTTCTTCCTCCCCTACATCTACTTCTGGGGCGAAGCGTTGCGGGACCACTTGCTGGGAGAGGAAGCGGCGGCCCGGTTCGTTCCCTCGGGCTCGGCGACCCGGAAAGGTATGCGCACGTCATACCATTGCGACTCGCCGATGACCTGGCCCGATGCTCTCGTCTGCCTCAGTGTTGCCACCACACGACGCACATTGAAGGGCGCCGTTATCGGACAGGAGCAGGTCGTCGGCATCGATGAAGCCCTTCGCGCCCTCACCATCGACGCCGCCTATCAACTCAGAATGGACGACAGGATCGGCAGTATTGAAATCGGCAAGTTTGCCGACTTTACGATCTTGAGCGCTGACCCCAAGCAGTGCGACCCCGATCGCCTGCTTGAGCTGAAGGTGCTCGGCACGGTCGTCGGCGGTCGAAACACCACGGCTTTTGAACTCTCCTGAGCTGGGAAACGAACGGTGAGCGATACCATCCTGCCGACACAGGCCCGCGTTGTGATCGTGGGCGGTGGCATCGCCGGGCTGAGCCTGGCCTATCACCTTACGAAGCTGGGCTGGCGCGACGTGCTGGTGCTGGAGCGGCACAAGCTCACCAGTGGCACGACGTGGCACGCCGCCGGCCTGGTCGGCCAGCTGCGCGCGACGCACAACCTCACCCGGCTGGCCAAGTACACCGCCGAGCTTTTTGCGCGCCTGGAAGCGGAGACCGAGGTCGCCACCGGCTTCCGGCAGCGCGGCTCGCTCGCCGTGGCGGCCACGGAAGGCCGCTGGATCGAGCTGAAGCGCGGTGCCTCGATGGCACGCCATTTCGGGCTGGACGCCCACCTGCTGACTCCGGCCGAGGCCAGGCAGGCGTGGCCGCTGCTCAACGCTGATGACCTTGTCGGCGGCCTGTTCATCCCCAAGGACGGCCAGACCAATCCGGTCGACACGGCGATGGCGTTGGCGCGCGGTGCCCGCAACGGCGGCGCGCGCATCATCGAAGGCGTACGCGTAACCGGCATTACCACCCGCAACGGCGCCGTCGCCGGCGTACGCACGACGGCGGGCGACGTCGCCGCCGAGTTCGTCGTCAACTGCGCCGGCCTGTGGGGCCACGCCGTCGGCCGCATGGCCGGCGTCGCCGTGCCGCTGCATGCGGCGGAGCATTTCTATGTCGTCACCGAGCCCATCGCCGGCCTGTCGCCCGACACGCCGGTGCTGCGCGATCCCGACAACGCCAATTATTTCAAGGAGGATGCCGGCAAATTGCTGGTCGGCTGGTTCGAGCCGGTGGCGCGGCCGTGGGACGAGCGCGCCGCGCCCGACGATTTCGCCTTCGGCACCCTGCCGGTCGACATGGACCACATCCAGCCGCAGCTCGAGCTGGCCGCGACCCGGGTACCGCGCTTCGGCGAGGCTGGCATTCGCACGTTCTTCAACGGACCCGAAAGCTTCACGCCCGACGACCGCTACCTGCTGGGCGAAGCGCCTGAGCTGCGCAACTTCTTTGTCGCCTGCGGCTTCAATTCCATCGGCATCCAGTCATCCGGTGGCGCCGGCATGGTACTGGCACAGTGGATCGTCGACGGTCACCCGCCGATGGATCTGTGGGACGTCGACATCCGCCGTGTCCTGCCGTTCCAGGCCAACCGCGCTTACCTGCGTGAACGCACCGAGGAAACGCTGGGCCTGCTCTACGCCATGCACTGGCCGTACCGCCAGGTCGAGACGGCGCGCGGCGTGCGCCGCTCGCCGCTGTACGACCGGCTGGCGGTGCTGGGAGCCTGCTTCGGCGAAACGGCCGGCTGGGAGCGCGCCAACTGGTTCTCGGCCCCCGACGCGGTTGCCGAATATGAATACAGCTACGGACGGCAGAACTGGCACGACGCCTCGGGCAGCGAGCACCGCGCCGCGCGCGAGGCCGTGGCGCTGTTCGACCAGACCTCGTTCGGCAAGTTCCTGGTCCAGGGCCGCGACGCCGAAGCGGTGTTGAACCGCATCTGCGCCAATGATGTCGCGGTGGCGCCGGGCAAGGTGGTCTACACGCAATGGCTCAACCCGCGCGGCGGCATCGAAGCCGATGTCACGGTGACACGGCTGGACGAGGCGGCCTTCCTGGTCGTCACGTCGGCGATCTGCCAGACGCGCGATCTCGCATGGCTGAGGCGGCACATGCCGGGCGACGCGCATTGCACCGTCACGGACGTGACATCGGGCTACGCCGTTCTGGGTGTCATGGGACCACAGGCGCGCCGGCTGCTGTCCAGCGTGTCACCTGAGGATTTCGGCGCCGAAGCCTTCCCGTTCATGACATCACGCGAGATCGATCTCGCCCATGCCCGCGTTCGCGCATCGCGCGTCACCTATGTCGGTACCCTGGGCTGGGAGCTGTACGTCCCCACCGAGTTCGCCGCCCAGGTGTTCGACACGCTGCTGGAGGCCGGCGAAGCGGTCGAGCTGAAGCTCGCCGGCTATCATGCCCTGAACTCGCTGCGGCTGGAGTGCGGCTACCGTCATTTCGGCCACGACATCACCGACGAGACGACACCGCTCGAAGCCGGCCTCGGCTTCGCCATTGCCTTCGACAAGGACTTCATCGGCCGCGAAGCGGTGCTGAAACAGCGCGGCCAACGCCTGGCGCGCCGTCTCGTCTCCATCACCGTCGATGACCCGGCACCGATCCTGCTGCATGACGAGCCGCTGTGGCGCGACGGCCAGCGTGTGGGCATCACGTCATCCGGCATGTTCGGCCATACGGTCGGCCGCAGCGTCGGCCTGGGCTACGTGCACCACGACGCCGGCGTCGACGCGGCCTGGCTGGCCGACGGGCGCTGGGAGGTCGAGATCGCCTGCGACCGTTTCCCCTGCCGGGTGTCGCTCAAGCCGCCGGTCGACACCAAGGCGGTGCGCGGCTGATCAAAAAACGAAACCGCGCCGGAGAGGGAGCCGGCGCGGAGTCGGGGACCTGACGTTTCTTTCTTATACTTCGTACTACGCGCACCATGCTCTGCTACGCGTACTACGCACCGACGTGAGGGGGCGTCGGATCCTGGTTGACCCCTAGGCTTCTCCCACGGTTTGCAGGATGGAGGCGGCCAGCGCCTCACCCGGGGTCTTGCCGGCCCAGACCACGTACTGGAAGGCCGGATAGAAGCGCTCGCACTCGCCGATCGCGACATCGACAAGATCTTCGAGCTGTTCGGCAGACAGTCCCGCCGTCCCGCGCAGCGGGATGGAATGGCGGAACATCGGCAGGTTCTCCTCCGACCACAGGTCGAAGTGTCCCAGCCAGAGCTTCTCGTTCATCAGCGCCAGCAAGCCGTAGACATCACGATGCCGCTCGGGCGGCACCCGGACGTCGAAGGCGCAGGTAAAATGCAGCGCGTGCACGTCATCGCGCCAGGCGAAGAACAGCCGATAGTCGCACCACCGCCCGGCGACCTCGGCCGCGATCTCGCGCTCGCTGGTGCGGTCGAACGGCCAGTCGTTGGCTTGCACGACCCGCTCGATCAGATCCAGCGGATTGACCGGCCTGGGTCGGGTACGCTCCCGCTGCGACAACGCCATGCAGCCGATCTCCCCGGAATCCCGATGGCGACCCTCACCCGCCGTATCCGGCGGTTCGAGGATCGGAGAAGGGCCCATCAGGATGGTTTGAATTCCCCGTATCTTGTGGACAACCAAGTCGGCGCCACTCGATATAGCGCCAGCCTGCCATGCTGGGATTCAGGGCGCAAGAATCTAGGCTGTGGATTCTGTCGTTTTCTGATGGGGACAAAATACGGTCTACGAGTCCTCGCCCGCCGCCTCCCGCCGGATCCAGTCGCGAAAAGCGCGCGCTTCCGGCCGGGTCAGGCTCCAGCCGGGGTAGACGAGGTGATAAGCGAAATCGACCTTCAACCGCTGGGCGAACGGCTTCACCAACCGCCCCTCGACCAGTTCAGCCTGGGCAAACGACTCCCGTACCAGCGCCACACCCTTGCCCAGCAGCGCCGCCTGGATGGCGCCATTGCTGTCGGTGAACACTGGTCCTGACCGTACATCAACCGCCGTCGCTCCCACGGCCTCCAGCCACAGCCGCCAGTCGTCGCGATACTCGTCATGCAGCAGCGTGTATCGGGCGAGATCGTCGGGTATGGACAGAGGCGCCTGGGCGTCGAGGTACTGCGGACTGCAGACGGGCACCAGCTCATCGTCCAGCACCCGTTCGCTCTTCAGGCCCGGGTAGCGGCCCAGTCCGTGACGGACGGCAAAATCGACGCCGTCCTGCGCGAAGTCGACCAGGCGCTGGCTGGCGCTGATCCGCACATCGACCTGCGACCACAGGGCATGGAAGCGCGGCAGGCGCGGCACCAGCCATTGCACGGCAAAGCCCGTGGTGCAGCTCACCGTCAACGTGACAGGCCGGCTGCCGCACGCGACCTCCCGCGTCGCGTCCTCGAGCAGGCGGAATGCCGAGCGGGCGGCCCGAAAGTAGCGCGCGCCCTGCGGTGTCAGCGTGATGGTGCGCGGACGCCGCTCGAAAAGCGACACACCGAGCGCCCGCTCCAACGCCTTGATCTGAAGGCTCACGGCACCGGTCGTGACGCGCAGTTCGGCGGCACCCTGGGAGAAGCTCATGTGGCGCGCCGCCGCCTCGAAGGCGCGCAACGCCGCGAGCGGCGGCAGTGATCCACGCATAGTTTAATTTAATTAAACGCAAAGAGAGATGGAACTGGTTTGTCTGCCGCTCAAAGCGGCACTAACCCGGGAGAGAAGGCAACAGTTCGGCTAAACGGAGTTGGCCATAATGTCTACCCCTCGCGGAACGCCAACCCTGGCGTCGGCCGGCTGGATCGTGGTCGCGATCGGCTTCCTGGCGCTGAGCCTGTCGTTCTCGGCGCGCTCCGCCCTGGGCCTGGTGATGCCGGTGTGGGAGGACGCGTTCGGCTGGCCGCGCTCTTTCGTCTCGCTCGGCGGCGCCATCACCCTCACGGTCATGGCCGGTGTCGCCCCCTTGGCCGGCGGATTCATCGACCGGCACGGCCCGCGCTCGCTGCTGGCCGCCGGCATGGCGCTGACCGCGATCGGTCTGCTGGTGGTCGCCGGCATGGAGTCGCGGTGGATGTTCCTCGCCGGCTTCGCCGGCGTAGCGGCACTGGGCTTCGGCATGGTTGCCACGCACACGGTGGCGACGGCGGTGGCGCAACTCTTCGACCGCGGCCGTGGCCTGGCGATCGGCATCGCCACCGCGGGGGCGACAGCGGGCCAGCTGCTCGTGGTGCCCCTGCTGGCATTGATCATGGAGCAGGGCAGCTGGCGCGGCGGCTTTGTCGCCATTGCCATCGGCTGCGCCGCCATCGCGGTCACGACCCTGATCGTGCTGCGGCGGCGGAGCGGGGAAACCGTCACCGCCGCCCGGTCAGCGCCGTCGGCGCCGCTGCGCCAACGGCTGGGTTTCCTGCTGCGTCATCGTGTGTTCCAGGCGCTGTTCTGGAGCTTCACCATCTGCGGCTTCACGACCTCCGGCGTGATCGAGACGCATCTGCTGCCGTACGCCGCGGCCTGCGGGTTCCCGCCGCTGCCCAGCGCCGCCGCCTATGGCGTGCTGTCGGCGGTCAACCTGCTGGGCATGATCGGCGCCGGCTACCTGTGCGATCGCGTCAACCGACCGGCGCTGCTGGCCGCAATCTATGCCGGGCGCGCGCTGAGCTTCGTGCTGCTGCTGTTCGTCACCCAGGACATCGAACTACTGTTCGTGTTCGCGGTCGTCTTCGGTGTCGTGGACTATTCCACCATCCCGGCAACGGCCGGCCTCGCCGCCAGCCACCTGGGACTGAACCGCATGGGTCTGGCCATGGGCCTGATCGCGGCCGGACATGCGCTGGGCGGCGCCGCCGGCGCTTTCCTGGCCGGCTGGCTGTATGACCTCTTCGCGCAATATGCCTGGGTCTGGATCGCGTCGATCGCGCTCGCCGCCATCGCGGCGGCTCTGGTGCTGGTCATCCCCGAACGACGGGAGGCTGATGCCGCGCTTGCCGCTCAGCCGGCGTAGCGTCCACCGTCATCCCGAGCCTAGCGAGGGATCTCCTGGCAACGGCGTTCCTGGTCGCAGGAGATTCCTCGCTTCGCTCGGAATGACAATCTCACCGCTGCGCCAGCTTGGCCTCCAGTTCGGCGATGCGGGCACGCAGTTCCTCGTTCTCCTCGCGCGCCTTGGCGGCCATGGCCTTGACCACCTCGAATTCCTCGCGGTTGGGCAGGTTCATGCCGTCGAGCAGCTTGGCCATCTGATCGCGCACGCGCGACTCGATTTCGTCGCGCAGTCCACTGAAGGCACTGGCAGCACCGGTGGCGACCTTGGCGAGGTCGTCGAGGATCGGGTTTCGAGTCTGCATGGCGGGCACTCCGGGCTCGTCAACAGACGCTATATGGGGCGCCAACCGCACGCCGTCCATGGGGATCGTGCGGCGCTAGGCAGCATCGAGTGTCGTGCGGTATCGCTTCAGGGCAATGAACGCAACCAGCACCAGGAAGACACCCAGCGGCCAGACATCCTGCGCGATATCGCTCCAGCCCGTGCCCTTGAGCATGATGCCGCGCACCACGCGCAGGAAGTAGGTGAGCGGGATGATCTCGCCCAGGGCCTGGGCCCAGCCCGGCATGCCGCGGAACGGGAACATGAAGCCCGACAGCATGAGCGACGGCAGGAAGAAGAACACCGACATCTGCATCGCCTGCATCTGGGTGCGGGCGACGGTCGAGAACGTGTAGCCCAGCATGGTGAGCGCGGCGATGAACAGCAGGATCACCGCCAGCAGCAGCGACAGCGAACCCGCCATCGGCACGCCGAACACCAGCCAGGCCATCGACAGCACGATCACCACCTGCACGAAACCGACACCGATGTAAGGCGCGATCTTGCCCAGCATCACCTCGGCCGGCTTCACCGGCATGGCCAGCAGGTTCTCCATGGTCCCGCGTTCCAGTTCGCGGGTGAGCGCCACCGCGGTCATCATCACCAGGGTCAGGGTCAGGATCACACCCAGCAGGCCGGGCACGATGTTGTACTGGGTGATGCCTTCGGGATTGTAGCGGCGGTGCACCACCGTCTCGAACGAGGCCGGCCCGGCATTGAGCACCGCCAGCGGACCGATCAGGTCGCGCGCCAGAGCGCTCTCGCCGATCTGGACGGCGGCCGACACCGCATTGGATGCCGCCGCAGGGTCAGTGGCATCGGCCTCGATCAGAAGCTGCGGCCGCTGGCCACGCAGCAGGGTGCGGCCGAAGCCGTCGGGGATCGTGATCGCGAACGACACCGCGCCGGTGGCGATCAGGCGCTCGACCTCGGCGCGGCTGTCCACGACATGCGTGATGCCGAAGTAACCGGAATTCTGCAGCGCCGTGGTCAAGGTGCGCGCAAACCGGCTCTGGTCCGCCACCGCCAGCGCCGTCGGCAGGTTCTTGGGATCGGTGTTGATGGCGAAGCCGAACAGGAAGAGCTGCATCAGCGGCACGCCCAGCATCATGGCGAAGGTGAGCCGATCGCGCTTCATCTGGATCAGCTCTTTCACCAGCACGGCGCCGATGCGCGCCAGCGAGATGCCGGTCATCTTCACCTCCCCCCTTGTGGGGGAGGTCGGCGGCGCACAGCGCCGACGGGTGGGGGGTCTACAGACGAGGCGCCTCGTTTGAGGTACCCCCCTCCCCGACCCTCCCCCGCAAGGGGGGAGGGGGATATGACGTTCATCCTCACGGCCGGTCCTTTCCGCCCATGAGCTGGATGAAGACGTCCTCCAGGCTGGTTTCACCTCGGCTCCAGGTATGCGCCGGATCGTGGCGATAGGGTTCGATGGCGGCTTCCAGCTTGTCGATGTCGGCGCCGACGACATGCAGCGTGGTGCCGAACGGCGCCACCTGTTCGATACCGGCCAGCCCATCAAGCTTCGCCTGCAGCGCATGCAGATCACCGCCGCGCACGACGTACGTCACCAGGCCCGAGTTCGCGACCACTTCGTCGACCGTGCCGCGCGCGATCACCTTGCCGGCGGAGATGTAGACGATACGGTGGCAGCGCTCGGCCTCGTCCATGTAGTGGGTCGACACCAGCACCGTCACGCCCTTGCCGGCCAGGGTGTGGACCTGGTCCCAGAACTCGCGCCGCGCCTTGGGATCGACGCCGGCGGTGGGCTCGTCGAGCAGCAACAGCCGTGGGTGATGCATCACGCACGCGGCCAGCGCCAACCGCTGCTTCCAACCACCCGAGAGCGTACCAGCCAGCTGATCCTTGCGATGCGTCAGGCCGAGGTCATCGAGCGTGCGTTGCACGTGTTCCTGCCGCGGCCGCAGTTCATAGAGGCGTGCCACGAAGTCGAGATTCTCGGCGATCGTCAGGTCTTCGTAGAACGAGAAGCGTTGGGTCATGTAGCCCACCGCCTGCTTGATCTTCCACGATTGCTGGCGCACGTCGTAGCCCAGGCATGTGCCGCTGCCGGCGTCCGGCGTCAGCAGGCCGCACAGCATGCGGATGGTCGTGGTCTTGCCCGAGCCGTTGGGACCGAGGAAGCCGACGATCTCGCCGTCCTCCACCGTCAGCGACACATTGTCGACGACCGTGCGCGTACCGAAGCGCTTGGTCAGCCCCTCGACGGCGATGACGCTCACGGCTTGCGCCCGGCCGGCAGGCGCAGATCGACGATCTGTCCGGGTGCGAGCCGCGCCGCGTCGCCGTCCAGCGCCGCCTCGATCAGCACCACCAGCTTCTGCCGGGTCTCGACCGAATAGATCACCGGCGGCGTGTATTCGGGCGTATTGGCGATGTAGGTGACACGGGCGTCCAGGCCGGCCGCACAGCTGTCGCAGTGAAACGGCAGACGACCACCGATCTGCACCTGCGCCAGCAGCCGCTCGGGCACGTAGAGACGGATCTTGCGCGCGCCGTCGGGCAGAAACGAGATCACCGGCGCCGTCGGTCCGGCCGTCTCGCCCATATGGCGCACGACGTCATCGACGACACCATCGGAGGGCGCTTTCAGCGTGCGCTCGCCCAGGCGCCATTCGGTCTGGCTCAGCGCAGCGCGCGCCGCCTCGACGGCACGACGCGCCGCCTCGATCTCCTGCGGCCGAGCGCCGAGCCCGGATACCACGATCTCGGCTTCGATCTGGTCGACTCGCGCCTTGGCCTGGTTGCGCCGCGAGCGCGCCTGGTCGGCGACGGCTTCCGATACGACCTTGCGATCCACCAGTTCCATCTGGCGCCGGTAGTTGGCCTCGGCCTCGGCCAGGTCGGCGCGCGCGGCGGCCAGCGTCGCCTCGGTCACCGCGATCTCTTCCTTGCGCTTACCGACCAGCAGGTTCTCGAGCTTGGCTTCGGCTTCGCGCAATCTGCCGGCGGCTTCGGCGCGGGCGTTCACGACGTCATCCGTCACCAGCTCGACCAGCACCTCGCCGGCGACGACACGCTGTCCGCGGCGCACGGCGACGCGCGCAATGCGACCGCTCTCGACCGGCGCGACGAAGACATAGTCGCCCTCGACATAGCCGGTCACCGTCGGTGTGTTGGCGTCGCCGCAGCTCGAGAACAGCGACGCGACGAAGGCCCAGCCGCACAGGAAGGACATCATCTGGCATTCTCCGCCCGGGCGGCCAGCAGCATGGCGCGCACCGAATGCTGAATGATCTTGATGGCCGCCTGCACCTGCGCCGGGCCGACGTCGTGCCACGTCATCTGGCGCAGCACCGCGGCGCGCGCGACCCTGAAGACCAGGAATTGGCCCAGGATGGCGAAGGTCCGCAGGCCGACCTCCTCGCGCTGGGGATCGTCGTGCGTGGCGATGGCGACCAGACGGCGCACCAGCGGCAGCATGACGCCCATCATGCGGTCGTAGATCACCGCGAAGGCGTCACTGGGCTCCTGCTGCTCGCGCACGATGAAGCGGGCAATGGCCTCGCTCTCGGGCTCCGCCAGCAGGGTGATCGCGCGCGCGATCGCTACCTCCACGAGGCGGATGGCACCATCGGGATCGACGCTGCCGCTGGCCAGCGCCGCCTCGATCTGCATACGCACCGGCGCGATACGGCTGCCGAGGAAATCGGCGATGTGCTCGGCGACGGCCATGTACAGGCCCTGCTTGCCGCCGAAGTGATAGAGGATCGCCGAAATGTTGGCCTTTGCCTGCTGGGCGATGGCGCGGGTCGACGTCGCCTCGAAGCCCTGCCGGCCGAAGCTGTCGAGCGCCACCTGCACCAGCCGCTGTCGGGTCGCCTCGCCGTCGACACCGCCGCGGCTGCGTTCCGAAACCGGAGGTCGTTCACTTTTCCCTGTCGTCAATGCCCGGCATTCCTCGCCTATCGCCAGCCAGATCGTATCAATCATTCGATTGATTTACAAGAAAGGATGCGACATACTGGCCTGCGCCAACGGTCGGCGGGACGTTTGTGTTCCTCCGGCTAAACCCTTGCCGTCACACGGTTTGATGACAGCCGCCGAACGGCTCGTTAAACCCCTTGCCCATGAGTCCCCTGGTCATCCCCTATCCCGCCATCGATCCGGTCCTGTACGAAATCGGACCCTTCGCGATCCGCTGGTATGCGCTTGCCTACGTCGCCGGCCTGGTCTTCGCCTGGTGGCTGGCGCGGCGCGTCGTGGCGCAGCCGCCGGTGGTGATGAAGCCGGAACAGATCGATGACTTTCTGTTCTATGCGGCGCTCGGGGTCATCCTGGGTGGCCGGCTGGGCTACATCCTGTTCTACAAGCCCGGGTTCTACCTGGCGAACCCCGACCAGCTGCTCGCGATCTGGAAGGGCGGCATGTCATTCCATGGCGGATTGCTGGGCGTGTCGTTGGCCGTCGTGTGGTATGCGCGGCGGCACAAGATCGAATTCTTCTCTTTCGCCGACGTCATGGGCCTGGCGACACCCATCGGGTTGATGCTGGGCCGGATAGCCAACTTCATCAACGGCGAGCTGTGGGGCCGCGCCAGCGATGTCGCGTGGGCAATGGTGTTCCCGCACGACGAGAAGCAGGTGGCGCGCCATCCCAGCCAGCTCTACCAAGCCTTCCTCGAAGGCTTGGTGCTCTTCATCGTGCTGGTGGTGCTGTGGAAGGTGTTCGGCCTGCGCCGACGTCCCGGTTTCCTGTGCGGCGCCTTCTGGGCCGGTTACGGCGTGGCCCGCATCACCGGCGAGTTCTTTCGCGAGCCCGATGCACAGCTGGGCTACCTGTATGGTGGCTGGCTCACCATGGGCATGCTGCTGTCGCTGCCGCTGATCGCGCTCGGAGTCTGGCTGATGATGCGCGCGCTGCGCCGGCCACCGGTGGCCGCCACGGCATGAGCACCGCGCTCGCCGATCGGCTGCGACGGCGCATAGCGCTCACCGGACCGATCACCGTTGCCGATTTTATGCTCGAGGCGCTGGCGCATCCGGCGCTCGGCTATTATCGCCGCGCACCGGCGGTCGGCGCCGCCGGCGACTTCGTGACGGCGCCGGAGATCAGCCAGATGTTCGGCGAGCTGGTCGGCGCCTGGCTTGCCGAGCGCTGGATGGCGATCGGCCAGCCCGCGCGGATCCGGCTGGTCGAGCTTGGACCCGGTCGCGGCACGCTGCTGGTCGACGCGCTGCGCGCCACGCGCGGGGTGCCCGGTTTCCATGCCGCCCTTGATCTGCACCTGGTCGAGATCGACGACACCCTGCGGGCATTGCAGCACGCGGCGCTGGCGTCGTCGGGCCGGCAGGCGCACTCGCACACGCGCTTCGAGGACGTGCCCGACGATGCGCCCTTGCTGCTGATCGCCAACGAGTTCTTTGACGCCCTGCCGATCCGCCAGCTGGTGCGTGCGGCGCCCGGCTGGTGCGAGCGCATGATCGGGTTGGCGGACGATGAAGCGTTCGCCTTTGCCGTGGCGCCCGGCCCGTCGCCGCTGGCGCGCCTGCTCGACGCCTCGGTCCTTGCAGATCCACCCGATGGTGCCGTCATCGAAGTGTCACCTGCGGCGCTGTCCCTGGTGCACGCCATCACCGAGCGCATCATGCGACAACGCGGCGCGGCGTTGATCGTCGACTACGGCTACGACGACAGCAGTCATGGCGACACACTGCAGGCCATGTACCGCCACACCAAGATCGGCATCTTTGACCGCATCGGCGACAGCGACCTGACCGCCCATGTCGACATCGCCGCCCTGGCGCGGGCCGTCACGCAGGCCGGCGCCGCCGTCGACGGCCCGACGGGCCAGGGCGATTTCCTGCGCGCGCTGGGCATCGAGCAGCGCGCACAAGCGTTGCGCACGCGCGCCACGCCGCAGCAAGCGGCGGACATCGACTCCGCCATGGCCCGCTTGATCGCGCCCGATCGAATGGGCACCTTGTTTCGCGTGCTTGCCGTACGCGACCCGCTGACGCCGCCGGCGCCCGGCTTTGCCGTGGCCGGCATGACCTGCGACCCGAGTTCCGGACCCATGCCGTGATCACGCTGCCGACTCTCGCCCGCATCCCCCATATCCAGCACGCCTTCTTCACGCGCGAGGGCGGCGTCAGCAGCGGGCTGTTCGCGTCGCTGAACTGCGGCTACGGCTCGGCTGATTCACCCGACAACGTCGCCGAGAATCGTGCCCGCGCCGCGCAACAGTTCGGACTAGCGGCCGAACGGTTGCTGACCGTACACCAGATCCACTCGACCGAGGTTCTGACCGTCGACGGCACGCGCCTGTGGCGCTCACCGGGCGCGCCCAAAGCCGACGGCCTGGTGACCGACAAGCCCGGTATTGCGCTGGGCGTGCTCTCGGCCGATTGCGCGCCGGTCCTGTTCGCCGACACCGAGCATCGCGTCGTCGGTGCCGCGCATGCCGGCTGGCGCGGCGCCCTGGCCGGCATCGTCGATGCGACCGTCGCGGCCATGGAGCGCCTGGGCGCCCGACGCGAGCGCATCCATGCCGCGATCGGCCCGTGCATCGCGCGGCAGTCCTATGAGGTCGGTCCCGAATTCCCGGGGCCCTTCACGGCGCAGGATCCGGCCAACGCCGCCTTCTTCACGCCAGCGCAACGGGCCGGCCACCACATGTTCGACCTGCCCGGCTATCTGCTGCGGCGTCTGCAGCTGCTGGGCGTCGCCAGCGCCGAGGCCAGCGGTCACGACACGCTGTCAGACCAGCGACAATTCTTCAGCTTCCGCCACAACACGCTCAATGGTGTGCGCGACTACGGTCGTGGCCTGTCGGCCATCGCCTTGGTCGCGTGACACGCATGCCCTATCTGGTGATCTTCTGCTTTCTCTGCCTGCTCGGCCTGGTGGCAACCTGTGCGCTGGCCTGAGCTGACGCGCATCGCCGCGGCCGCCGGCGCCCTGATCGCGGCGCTGGCGGCGTGCGCCGACACGCCGAAGCCGTTCCAGCCCGACGCCAAGATCGACGCCGCATTGGCGGTGCCGCCGGGTGCCCATCCCGTCAGCGAAGAACCCGAGTTCGTCATCGCGCCACCCGTCGGGCCGCGCCCGGAAATGGCGAACAAAATCGCGACTTCGCTGGCCCTGGCGCTGCGCAACTACGGCATCGTCGCCACGCCGGCGCCGGCGCGTGCCCTGAAGCGCATCAGCGCCACGGTCGCCACGCGCGATGCCGGCGAGGATGTCCAGATCGACATCACCTGGACCGTGCATGACGAGGGCGGCAAGCGGATCGGCGGCAATGACCAGCGGCTGATCGGCAGGCCGCGGGACTGGTTCGAGGCCGACGATCGCCTGATTTCCCGCATCGCCACGCAGGCCGCATTCCGGATCGGCCGCCAGCTCGGCCGCGGCGATCTCGCCAACGTGCCGATCGACGCGTTGCCCGATGCTCTGGGACCGGCCACCTTGCCGCCGCTGCCCGCCAGCAGCGCCGATCCGGGCCCGGCCAGCGGCAATCCGCCCACGCCAACGACACCACCGGACTACCCCGGAGCCCCATCACCGCCGCCGTCCGTCACGCCACCGGCGCCGCCAGCGACAACACCGTCACCGCCTCCCACGACACCGGCGCCCGTCCTGACGGCGGCGAGCAACGCCCCGCGCGTG
Source organism: Reyranella sp. CPCC 100927 (assembly GCF_007859315.1). Taxonomy (GTDB): domain Bacteria; phylum Pseudomonadota; class Alphaproteobacteria; order Reyranellales; family Reyranellaceae; genus Vineibacter. The sequence goes on along the minus strand of NZ_VOHA01000014.1, from coordinate 145,036 downwards.
CGCGTGCTGGCAGTCACCGGCGTGCCGGAAGCCAGCAAGGCGATGACATCCGCCATGCGCCGCGCGCTCGGCGAAAGCCAGATGGTGCTGGTGGATCGTGCCGAGTCGGATGCGTTTCAGATCCAAGGCACTGTCGAACTGGCACCGCCGGTCGAAGGCCGGCAGCGTGTCGTCATCCGCTGGGTGATCCGTCGCGGCGACGGCACACAGATCGGCGATCTGGAGCAGGCCAATACGGTGCGGGCCGGCAGCCTCGACGGGAACTGGGAACGGCTGGCGCCGATCGTCGCCCTGGCCGCTTCCGACGGTATTGCCGACCTGATCGCCCGCGACCGCAACAAGGGCGGCAGCCGATAGCGCGATCAGCGCTGGCCAAATCCCAGGGCAAACGCATTCTGCCGCCGTCTACAGCGACAACGCCGCGTACTCAGTGCGCGACTTTGCTTTCAACCGCCTGCAAGCGCTTCTCGAGCGCGGCGCATTGCGTCGCCAACACGCCGATGGCAGCCGCCAATTGCTCCAACCCTGACCATGCAGATTCCTGCGCCGCGGCCGCCTGCTGGCCATTCTTGATCACGTCGGCGACGTCGATCAGTGCCTTGGCTACACGTTCGTCCATGTCACCCTCCCCTGTGCTCAACATTGAGCATGCGCCTGATGACAGCAGGCGGACACGCGATTCGAAGCAATCAAGCGCACGTTGCCGTGATCGAGAGCGGCAAACCTGCCCGTCACAGCGCAGTGATCATTCCGTGTTTTGACGTTTCGGCCTGCTGACCAACCCGTGCCTGGTCCATTACATCTGATGACAGCCTCACACCTGACCGTGCGGGGCTGCCTCTTTTTTTCCATCGCGGGGCAGTGAGACATGATGGCGAGCATGATGGTGCGTAATCCAGCGAAGGCCGTGGTCAAACGCGCAATGAGTTATTCGACGCTGGTGCTGCATCGCATGATCGGTGTCGTGCCCGCATGGCCGTTCGTCCTGCGCAACCTGCGCGCTCAGGGATTTGAGCCGCGGACGGTGTTCGACATCGGCGTCGCCCACGGGACGCCCGAGCTCTACGCGGCTTTTCCCGACGCCCGCTACTATCTGATCGATCCGACCCGCGAGTCGTTGCCGTACATGGAGAACATCTCACGGCGGCTGGACGCCAAGGTGCTCAACGTCGCGCTGGGCGACAAGGAGGGTGAGCTCGAAATCGGCGTGCGCACCAACGACATCGGCGGTTCGACCTTTTATGAAGAGATCGGCCCGCTGGGCCCGACGCGCCGCTATACCGTGCCGGTACGGCGCTTCGATCAGGCGATCGACGGTTTCGAGCGGCCCGCCCTGTGCAAGATCGACGTGCAGGGCGCCGAGATGAGCGTGCTGCGTGGCATGGGCGAGCGGATCCACGACGTTGATGCGATCCTGATCGAAGCCAGTGTGATTGCCACCATCAAGAACGGGCCGGAGATCGCCGAGGTGGTCGCCTATCTTCACCAGCAAGGTTTCGTCGTCTACGACGTCCTGGGTGGCGGTCGCCGCCCACTCGACCGGGCACTGGCACAACTCGACCTGTTGTTCGTAAAGGACGATTCGCCACTGCGCGCCGATCACCGATGGAGCGCTACGGCCTGACCATGGATCAACTGCCATGCCCGCCGTTATCAGGCCAGAGACTGTAACGGCCGACGCCCAGGCATCGCACGGCCTGACCACCGGGTCCAGGGCACCCACGTGTCCGCCTGCGCCCGTACGAGAAGGCCCCGCCCCCGGCATCACGCTGCATCTCCTGGATGAAGCTGGTGTGCTCTTCAACGCCAACACGCATCGGCTCTACAGTCTCAATACGGCGGCAACCTACATCTGGTGTTGTCTGGAAGAAGGATTCGACTTCGCGCAAATCGCGCACGGTTTGGAACGGACATTCGGTTTCGAAACCGCTGCTGCCCGCACACACCTGCACGACATTCTTGACCGCTGGCGCACACTGGGTTTGTTGCGTCAGCCTGCCGAGTGCGACGTCTCGCTGGATGCCGAAACGATCCATCTTCGGCTGCTCGATACCACCTTCAGACTGCGGGTTACGCCTGCGGCGCCGATGCACGATCTCAAGCCGTTGCTCGAGTCGTTGATTACGACCTCGACGGCGGACGCGCTCGTCCTGCATGTCACGCCGCACAGCGACGGGTTCGCCTTGCACGAACCGGACGGCACGGTCACCCGATGTCGCCGGAACGAAATCGCGCCTTTGGTGAAGATTGGCTTGGTCCGCCGCGCCCTGCAGCACAGCCAGGATGCCTTTGCCTTCCATGCCGCCGGCGTTGAGCACAGCGGCCGCTGCCTGTTGCTGCCGGGCATTTCAGGCAGCGGCAAGAGTACGCTGACTGCGGCCCTGGTCATGGCCGGCTTCGGTCTCCTCAGCGACGACACCATCGTCCTGGCACAGGACACGTTGGCCGCGCGCCCGTTGTCCTTTGCGATCTGCCTCAAACCAGGCGCCTGGCGACTGCTGCGCACCCAATCCCCCACGCTCTCTCGCCAACCGATCCACCATCGCCCCGACGGCAAGCGAGTCCGCTACCTGCAACCGGCACCGGGCACCGCGCGGATAGCGCCTGAGACGCATGCGCCCGTGGGGTGGATTGTCTTTCCACACCGCACGCACCAGGCCGCCGCCGAGTTGATCGAACTCACGCGTACGGAAGCGCTGACCCGTCTGTTGGGAGAATGCTGCCCGCTCGACAGTCTCGATGCCGCGAAGGTAACCCGGCTGGTGCAGTGGATCGCTGCAATTCCATGCTTTGAACTGCGCTATGGTTCCCTCGATTCGGCCGTGGAGCGGTTACGCCGCATCGATTCATGATCCGATCGCTGCGCGCCCTGGACATTGTCTGCAACGGTCTGCGACCGGATGGTCCGCCCTTGAACAGCGTCAGCGATGCCACCTGGCAGCAAGCGATGGCGCTGGCGAATGACCATCTTGTTGGCCCTACGCTTCACGCAGCCCTTGCCCGCGCCCGGCGCCTGGACGAACTCCCCGACGACGTACGCGACTATCTCGCGCTGCTGTATGAAAGCAATGCGAGCCGCAATGCCAGATTACGGCAGCAGGCACTGGAACTCATGGGCGCCCTGGCGCTGGCCGATATCCAAGGCATGCTGCTCAAGGGCGGTGCCACATTGTTTCAAGATCCCGAGCCGGAACGAAGCGGTCGCATGATTCGCGATCTTGATGTTCTGGTCCCGCGGCAGGCCGCCGACCGGGTCTTCGCCGTGCTGGATGAACTGGGCTACGGCATCATCGCCCGTTACGCCGACGGTCATCACGCCTATGGCGATTTCGCCCGACCGGGCGACCCCGGTGCGGTTGATCTCCATTTCGAGTTACTCGATACGCCGCACGTCTTGCCGGCACGCGACGTCTGGCGTCGTGCCGTCGAAATCAACGTACGGAATACGCCGTTCTTCGTACCATCACCGACCGATCGGGTTCTGCACAACGTACTGCATGCACAGATTCACTTCCTGGCGAACTACTATCGTGGCCTGTTCGAACTGCGCCAGCTCTATGAATTCACCATGCTGGCCCGCTCCGACGGACCGGCTATTGATTGGCCTTTTATCGATACCAGCCTGATGCAGCACCGACTGCGGGCACCGCTGCATGCCTACGCCTTGATGGCGCATCGCTGGCTGGGCGCACCATGGACATTACCTGAACCAGCCTCACCGGCAGTTCGCCGCTACGTTCAACATTGCCGGCTGCAGTGGCGCGTGCCGATGCTGGCGCCGCTAAGAACGCCGGTGGCCAACATCCGGTCAGCGTTCGCGCCCCATCGCATGGACGCGATCTACGGCGATCACGGCCCCTTGCTGCGCCGCCGACTGCGCCACGCGGCGCGCTACCTGCGAAAGGGCGGTGCCAAAGAGTGGATCGGTCGCCTTTTGCGAAGCCAGGCGCACCCGGGCGGCTGGCGTCAATAACTGTCGCCATCACGGGCACGGGCCGGCAGTCAGCCGGCCCGTGCTGCAATCCGAGATCCGAGAAGGTGATCAGCGCGTCGTGTCGTCGCGTTTACCACCGGCGTTCGGTGAATTGTTGTTGCCGGAGTTGCCCGGCACGCCGTCACCGCCACCGTTGCCGAAACCGTTGTTGCCTGGCGGCGAGAGCGAACCACCACCACCGCCCGACGCGGCGACAGCATAGTTCCGCTCGGCGGCCGACAGCATCAAGGCAACAGCGGGTGGCGTCGCCACCGCGAACTTGCCGCACGTGGCGAGAAAGTGGCGTCTGGCTTCGATCAACGCATCTGACTTGTCTGACTTCGGACGCATATCGTGGCTCCTTCCACCCAATGAGGCAGTGCCATAGCGATGGCCGCAGTATCGCGACCTGCCGCGCGCGTCGTGAAGTGTCCAAACAGTGACACTGATGCTGCGATGTATCAGTTGCGATGAAAATTCGTTATCCGCGGCGCTTCACGACGGCGGTGCCGGCGGCAAAATCGTGCAGGGCCCGCCGCTGCGGATCCCATAACATCGGGACGTAGCCCAGCAGCAGCAATGTGACCGACACCACTTTGGCGAAGTGTCGTCCCGAGGCGATCAGGAAATTGACGCGCGTCCGGGTGTCGGCATCCTCGACGCGCAGCCCGACAACCAGCTTGCCCAGCGTCGCCCGCGCGTTGGAGGACGTGAGGCCGGCGTCATAGAGCCATGCGACGCTCATCAGCAGCACGCTGCTGAAACGGTCGCCGCCCAACACCTCGCGCCCCACGGCCATGTTGAGGAGCTTGGCCCCCAGCAGAACGACGCCGACCAGGACGAACGTGGCGACCACATCGATCACGGCGGCCGCGAACCGCAGCCAGAAGCCGCCGTAGGCACTGCGGTCGGCTTGCGACCCGGCCGACGGCGGCGTGTGCGGCTGTGCCTGAACGACCATTGACGCGAGACCCTCTTAACGCAGGCGGCAATCCTACTATATCAAGCGGACGTCAGCCGAATTGACGGACAACCGCCGTTTGATTGTCAGACATGACTCCGCCGCCTTCGGCCACTTCAACCATGATGCGCACGGCGGCAATATTGTCGCTGGATGTCGTCGGCTATTCGTCCATGGCACGCCACGACGATCGCGGCACGGTGCGCGCCTGGAAAGCGCGCGAGTCCTATCTGTCGCCGGTCGTGACGCGCCATCGCGGTGTCATCTTCAATACCACGGGCGACGGCTTCCTGGCCGCCTTCGGTTCGGCGATCGAAGCAACGGCATGCGCCCTGGAAATCCAGTACCACGCCCGCGGTTATGATGCGCAGGCACCGGATAGCTACAGGATGCCGTTGCGCATCGGCGTGCACGCCGGTGCCGTGATCTCGCTCGGCAGCGACCTGCGCGGCGACGTGGTGAACACGGCGACGCGGGTGCAGAGCGCCGGCATTCCGGGTGAAGTCTGCGTGTCCGATGTCGTCGCGCAGCAACTGCAGCGAACCCAGGGTTTCACACTGGAGCTACACGGCGAGTTCGATCTCAAGAACATCGGTCGGGCGCCGGTTTACCGTGTGCTCAGCCCTTATCAGGACCCCGCTGGCGTGGCGCACCGGCGCCGGTTGCCGCCGGCACGGTTGATGCGGCATGCCGCGCTGGCCGCCCTGGCCGCGTTCGGAATCACGCTGGAGGTCTTTGTCTGGGCCGCACCCGTCGACTCGGCATCCGAGCCGGGCACGGCGGCCCAGGGCGAGGAGGAATTCCCCAAGCCCCGCTGGGCGCGTTGGCTGCCCTCGCCGGGTGGCCCTGCGACTCCGGCCCCCTCGTCCAATCCGCCGGCCGACGCGGCCAAACCCGACCCTGCGGCGGCGCGACCGCCATCACCCCCGGTGCGCGCATTTGACGGCAACTGGAAGGGGGTTTTCGGCTGCGACGCCCCGGGCCGTTTCGAATCCGTCGAGAACCTGACGGTGCGCTACGGCGACATCTGGTTCCAGGGCCAGGCATCCGATTCCCCGCGCCGCTTCCTGCTCACGGGCACCGTTGCGGCAGATGGCCGCGCCACGCTGCGGGGCGATGGCGTCGATGGCGCCGGCAAACCCTACGAAGCGACGTTCGATATTCAAATCGCGGACGGGCGCCTGGCAGGCCGTGGGCGCACCAATACCGGCCTGTCCTGCCATATCGACATGACCCGTCGCTGAAAGTGGTCACCCGAGCCGGTTGCGAGTTGACGCAAAGGCCGGTATGTTCCGCGCGCCGCCTCCGGCCGGGGGCAAAAAATCGTGGAATTCCAAGCCCTTACGCGAATTCGACGCGGCGCGCGTCGGGGGAAGCCGAGATGAAGATTCTGACCGGCAACAGTAATCGGCCCCTGGCCGAGGCGATATCGGCCGCGCTGGGGCTACCGCTGGTGCGGGCCAATATCCGGCGTTTCTCCGACATGGAGGTGTTCGTCGAGATCCTGGAGAACGTGCGCGGCGAGGACATGTTCGTCGTCCAGTCCACATCGTTCCCGACCAACGACAACCTGATGGAGCTGTTGATCATCATCGACGCGCTGCGCCGCAGTTCGGCTCGGCGCATCACGGCGGTGATCCCCTACTACGGCTATGCCCGCCAGGATCGCAAATCCGGCCCGCGCACGCCGATTTCGGCCAAGCTGGTGGCCAACCTGATCACCACGGCAGGCGCCAACCGGGTGCTGACCATGGATCTGCATGCCGGCCAGATCCAGGGCTTCTTCGACATCCCGCTCGACAACCTGTTCGCCGGCCCGACCTTCACCGACGATGTGGCCAAGCGCTACAATGGCGAGGGCCTGGTGATGGTGTCGCCCGACGTTGGCGGCGTGGTGCGTACCCGGGCGCTGGCCAAGAGGCTTGACGCCGACCTCGCGATCATCGACAAGCGCCGCGAACGCGCGGGCGTCTCCGAGGTGATGAACATCATCGGCGATGTACGCGACCGTACGTGCATTCTGGTTGACGACATCGTCGATTCGGCGGGCACCCTGTGCAACGCCGCCGTGGCACTGAAGAATGCCGGGGCAAAATCGGTGTCGGCCTACGTGACGCACGGTGTGTTGTCGGGTGGTGCCGTGGCGCGCGTCGCTGCGTCCCCGATCAAGGAGATGGTGACCACCGATAGCATTCCGCCGACCGAGGCGGTGCGGGTGTCGCCGAACATCCGCCAGATCAGCATCGCGCCCCTGCTGGCCGAAGCGATCCGGCGCATCAGCGAGGAGAGCTCGGTCTCGAGCCTGTTCGACTAGGGTTTGTGCAGCGTAGAGCATCGTGCGTAGTAACCTGGTGGCCGCCGGCTTGCGCCGGCGGCCGTCAGTCCCAGCGTCAGCGCGGGCGCGGCACCCCTGGAGGCCGGCTCGCGATGGATGGACCGGGACAGTCCCGGTCCGAATGAACGGCGTGACAGCGCCTCGAAGGAGAGACGGACAATGTCCGAGTTGACAACGATTGCCGCGAAGAAGCGGGACCGGGCCGGTAAAGGGGGCGCCCGGGCTGCGCGTCGCGACGGCCTGATCCCGGCCGTGATTTATGGTGACAAACAGCCCCCGCTGCCGATCTCGGTGGAGCCCAAGCAGTTGCTGCGCGTCATGATCCGCGAGGGGTTCCTGACCCATCGCATGGCCATCGACGTCGAGGGCACCAAGGTTGAAGTGCTGCCGCGCGACGTGCAGCTCGACCCGGTCACCGATCGCCCCGTGCATTTCGACTTCCTGCGCCTGGGCGCCGGCTCGATCATCACGGTCGACGTGCCGGTGCACTTCCGCAATGAAGCCGCATCGCCCGGCATCAAGCGCGGCGGCATCCTGAACGTCATCCGCCACGCCATCACGGTGCGCACGCGGGCCGACCAGATCCCCGAGTTCTTCGAGGTCGATCTGACCGGCCTGGAGATCGGGCATTCGGTCCATCTGTCGGCGCTGAACCTGCCCGAGGGCGTGCGTGTGGTCAGCCGCGAGAAGAATGCAACCATCGCATCGGTGGCACCGCCGACGGTCGGCCGCGAGGCTGAAACCGCAGCGGCCGCAGCACCGGCTGCCGGCGCGGCTCCCGCGTCGGGTGCGGCCGCACCGGCGGCGGGCGCTGCTGCAGCGGCACCGGCCAAGGCCGCCGCTGCACCGACCAAGAAGTAAGCGGCGCCACGCGGCGCCGGCGCTGTCATGCTTCTGCTCGTCGGGCTCGGCAATCCCGGGCCCAGGCACGCGGCGCAGCGCCACAATATCGGATTCATGGCGGCGGACCTCATCGTCCGCCGCCATGGCTTTTCAACGTGGCGCAAGCGCTTCCAGGGCGAGGTTGCCGAAGGCACGCTCGGCGGCGTGCGGGCGCTTGCGCTGAAGCCGATGACCTACATGAACGATTCCGGTCAGTCGGTCGGCGAGGCCGTGCGGTTCCACAAGCTCGACCTCAACGACGTGATCGTCTTCCACGACGAACTCGATCTGGCGCCGGGCAAGGTGCGGGTGAAGACCGGCGGCGGCGCCGGCGGGCACAACGGCATCCGCGACCTCGATGCGCATCTGGGCCCCGACTACCGCCGCGTGCGCATGGGCATCGGCCATCCCGGCCACAAGGACCTCGTGCACGGCTACGTGCTGCAGGACTTCAGCAAGGCCGAACGCGAGAGCTGGCTGCCCAAGGTGCTGGACGCGGTGGCATCCGAGGCCCCGCTGATGGCCGGCGGCACCAAGGTCGACGACGAGAAGTTCATGAGCCGCGTGGCGTACCTGATCAGTCCGCCACCGGAGAAGCCCGAGAAAAAGCAGCCGTGATCGACCGACGGCGCGGTGGTGGCTTCACCACGGCGTCGCGTAGCCGGTGAACGGCGTCGACAGTCTCTGGATGTCCTGCAGCACATCCGACGGCAGGTCCGACGGCATCGTGGGGGTGGCGCTGGCGTAGATCGTGTCGACCAGGCCGCCGAAGCGCTTGGCCACCTCGCCGGCGATCTCGCGGTGCGTGCCGACGGCGGCGAACAGCTGGACCACGTCATCGGCAATGGACGCCGTCATCTCGGCCCACTGGCCCTGCTTTGACATCGCGTTGAGCTTGCGCCCGAGATCGCCCAGGCCGTGCAATTCCAGGACCGGCCAATAGGCCGGTGTCGAGCCATAGAACGCAATGCGCGCCCGCACGAATTCGACCGCCTTGGCGACCGCCGCCGAATCGGCGCCCGTGGCAACGAAGCCGCCGCCGCTGATCTCGAGCTGCGCGCGGTTGCGATCCTTCCGGGCAAGCCCCTCGTTCAGGCGCAGCAGCACCACTTCCTCGAGGTAGCGGCGCGTGCAGAAGGAATGCAACCGCACACCGTCGGCCACTTCGCCGGCCAGGCGCAAGGTGTGCTCGCCCACCGCCGCCAATGTGATCGGCACCATGCGCAGGTGGTGCGACGGCGGCACGAAGTTGGGCGTCATCAGGGTGAAGGTATAGTGCGTGCCGTGGTAGTCGAGCTTGGTGCCCTTCTCCCAGGCGGTCCAGATCGCGCGCAGGGCGCCGACATAGTCGCGCATGCGCGGCGCCGGTGCGGTCCACGGTACGCTGAAGCGCTTCTCGTTGTGGGGGCGGATCTGCGGCCCCAGACCCAGCACGAAGCGCCCACGCGAGGCGACCTGCAGATCCCAGCTGGCGTTGGCCACCACCATCGGACTGCGCGGGAAAGCGATCGCGACCGCAGTCCCCAATTCGATGCGATCGGTCGTCGTGGCCGCCACGGCATGGGCCAGGAACGGCTCGTTGCGGTTTTCGAAGGTGATCAGGCTGTCGAACCCGGCCGCTTCCGCCCGGCGGGCAGCTGCGGCGGTCTGGCGCAGATCGTCTTGCGGCACGGTGGTGGCGACACGCATGCGAAAATCCTTTGGTGATCCAGGGACATCCAGCTGTAGCGCATTGTGCGCGCAAAACGTGACCGTCGGTAAGGGGCAAACCATGTATCGGAACGGGTTGACCGCAACCGTCGCGTCCTATATCGGCCTCACCACCCTCCCGATCCGGATCTTTTCCAGCCATGGGTTTCAATTGCGGCATCGTCGGCCTGCCCAATGTCGGCAAGTCGACGCTTTTCAATGCGCTGACCGCCACGCAGGCGGCCCAGGCGGCGAACTATCCGTTCTGCACCATCGAACCCAACGTCGGTCGCGTGGCGGTGCCTGACCCGCGCCTGGATGTCCTGGCCAGGATCGCGGAGTCCGCGAAGCTCGTGCCCACGCAGCTGGAATTCGTCGACATCGCCGGCCTGGTCAAAGGCGCCAGCAGGGGCGAAGGCCTGGGCAACCAGTTTCTCGGCAATATCCGGGAAGTCGATGCGATCGCCCAAGTGCTGCGCTGCTTCGAGGACGGCGACGTCACCCACGTCGCGGGCAACGTCGATCCGGTGCGCGATGCGGAGATCATCGAGACCGAACTGATGCTGGCCGACCTCGACAGTCTCGAGAAGCGCCTGCCCAACCTGCAGAAGAAGGCCAAGGGCGGCGACAAGGAAGCCGCCGCCGAAGTGCCGATCATGGAGCGCATCGTGGCGGCGCTGCGCGACGGCAAGTCCGCGCGCACGGTCGAGCTTTCGGCCGAAGAACTGCCGATCGTTCGCCGCATGCAGCTGCTGACCGCCAAACCGCAGATGTTCGTGCTGAACGTCGACGAGGGCTCGGCCGCTAGCGGCAACGCCATCAGCGCCAAGGCCGCCGACTACGCCACGTCGGTCGGCGCACCCTATGTCATCATCTCGGCCGCCATCGAGGCCGAGGTGGCACAGCTTCCGGCCGCGGACCAGGGCGACTATCTCGAGTCGCTGGGCCTGCACGACACCGGCCTCAACCGCGTGATCGCGGCCGGCTACGGCCTGCTCGATCTGGTGACGTTCTTCACGGTCGGCCCCAAGGAGGCACACGCCTGGACCGTGAAACGCGGCAGCAAGGCGCCGCAGGCCGCCGGCGCCATCCACACCGATTTCGAGAAGGGCTTCATCCGGGCCGAGACCATCGGCTACGACGAGTTCGTCGCCTGCAACGGCGAGCAGGGTGCCAAGGACGCCGGCAAGATGCGGCTGGAAGGCAAGGACTACGTCACCCAGGACGGCGACATCTTCCACTTCCGCTTCAACGTGTAGTCAGTTCGCCTCCTCCAGCGGGATCGCGTCCCGCTTGCGCCGCAGCACCGGCACGAGCGGCGCAATCAGCACGGCAGCGGCGATGACCAGGCAGACCACCGAGATCGGCCGGGTCACGAAGATCTCGAACGATCCCTGCGACAGGATCAGCGATTTGCGCAGGTTGTTCTCCAGCATCGGACCCAGCACGAAGGCCAGCACCAGCGGGGCGGCCTCGTAGCCGAACTTGCGCATCAGGTAGCCCACGATGCCGAACAGCACCATCACGCCGACATCGAACACGGCGTTGCTCGAGGCGTAGACGCCCACGATGCAGAACATGACGATCAGCGGGAACAGCACGTTGTAGGGCGCCTTCAGCAGCTGCACCCAGACGCCGATCAGCGGCATGTTGAGCACCAGCAGCATCACGTTGCCGATATACATGCTGGCGACGATGCCCCAGAAGACGTTGGGATTCTGCGTCATCATCAGCGGGCCGGGCTGCAGCCCGTGCACCACGAAGGCGCCCAGCAGCAACGCCATCACCACGTTGGGCGGAATGCCCAAGGTCATCAGCGGGATGAACGCACCACCGGCGGCGGCGTTGTTGGCGGCCTCGGGGCCGGCGACGCCTTCGATGGCACCCTTGCCGAAGCGTTCGGGCGTCTTGGACAGCTTCTTCTCGATGGCGTAGCTGGCGAACGATCCGATCACGGCGCCGCCGCCCGGCAGGATACCGAGGAAGAAGCCGAGCACGGTGCCGCGATAGATCGCCTTCTGGCTGGCCAGCCAGTCGGACCACGACGGCCAGATGCCTTTGATCCGCTGTTCGACCAGGTCGCGGCGCATCGCGTGCTCGAGGTTCGTCAGGATCTCGGCGATGCCGAACAGGCCCATCACGATGGGCACCAGACCGATGCCGTCGACCAGCTCCAGCCGGTCGAAGGTCAGGCGCGGCATGGCGTTGATCGAGTCCAGCCCGATCAGGCCGATGATGACCCCGACGCAGGCCATCATCAGCGACTTCAGCATCGAGCCCTGGGTCAGGAACGTCAGCACCGTCAGACCCAGCACCATAAGGCTGAAATACTCCGGCGGCCCGAACTTGACGGCGACGCGCGCCAGGGTGGGTGCCACCAGCATCAGCGCCACCAGGGCGAACGTGCCGGCGACGAACGACCCCAGCGCCGCGATGCCCAGCGCCGGGCCGGCGCGGCCTTGCCTGGCCATCTGATGACCATCGATCGCGGTGACGATCGAGGCCGCCTCGCCCGGGATGTTGACCAGGATCGAGGTCGTGGAGCCGCCGTACATCGAGCCGTAGTAGATCCCCGCCATCATGATGATGCCGGACTCCGGCGTGCCGGACAGCGTGACCGGCAGCAGCAGCGACATGGCGGAGACCGGCCCGATGCCGGGCAGCACGCCGACCAGCGTGCCGATGAAGACACCGATGAAGCAGTAGAGCAGGTTGACGGGTTGCAGCGCGACGAAGAAGCCGTGGCCCAGGCCGGCAAGGATATCCATCCGTGGCGCTCCTCAGACCAGGCCCAGCTGATCCCAGAGCGTTCCCGCCGGGAGCTGGATCTTCAGCCATTTTTCCATCACGGCCCAGATGCCGAACGAGCCGATCAGCGCCACCGGGATGGCGATCTTCCAGTCGACCGGATCGATGGCGCGCATCAGCAGGATCAGCAGCGGCAGCGTGCAGACCAGGAACCCCAGGCGCTCGAACAGCACGGCATAGAGGGCCAAGGCGACAATCACGATCATGATCTTGCGCCAGCGGGTGCCGGCCCACAGGGAGGCCAGCGTCGGGCCACCCGCCAGCACGGCCTTGCCCACGATGACGGCGGCGAACGCACTGAGCAGCAGGCCGAGCCAGAAGATCATGAAGCCGGTGCCGGGTTCGCTGAGCGTGCCGAGTTCCAGATCGTATCCTGACCACACGACGAAGAGCCCGCCGGCCAGCCAGACCAGGCCGCCCCAGAGCTCGGCACTGCGGATCATGCGATCACCTCAGGTCTTCTTCGCCAGGCCCAGCTGCTCCAGCGCGGCTTTTTCATCGGCGTAGAGCTGGCGCGCCGCCTTGTCGTATGCCGCGGGATCCATGTACGTGACCGGCATATCGAACTTGTCGTGCGTCTCGATCACGCCCTTGTCCTGGGCCGCGATTTTGAAAGCCTCGTCGATTTTCTTGACGATGGCCGGATCCATGCCCTTCGGACCGCCGACGCCGTAAGGTGATTCGAACGCCAGGTCGAAGCCCACCTCTTTCAGGGTCGGCACATCGGGCCAGCTCTTGGCGCGTTTGGCGGTCCACACGCAAAGTAGGCGCAGCTGGCCGGAATCGACCAGGCCCTTCCAGCCGGTCGAATCGGCTTGCAGCATGGTGTGGCCGCCCAGCACCGCGGCATTGGTCTCGGCGCCGCCCTTGAAGGGCACCTGCGTGAACTTCACGCCGGCCTTGGCCGCGATCTGCTCCATGCCCAGGTGCAACGACGTGCCGGCGCCCGGCGTGGCATATGTCACCTTGCCGGGGTTCGCCTTGGCGAAATCGATGACGTCCTTGAAGGTCTTGAACGGGCTGTCGGCCTTGGTGGTGACGCCGAAGGTATAGCCGCTGAGGTGCGAGATGTAGGTGAAGTCCTTCAGCGGATCCCACACCACCTTCTGCATCACGGGCAGGCGGAAGACACTGATCGGCAACTGCGCGATCGTATAGCCATCCGGTCTGGCCGTCGTTGCCAGCGTTGCCGCGCCCAACGTACCGCTCGCGCCGGCCTTGTTGTCGATCACCAGCGGCTGGCCCAGCACCTTCGAGGCCGCCTCGCCATAGGCGCGCAGCGTGATGTCGCTGGAGCCGCCGGCCGGCCATGGCACGATGAAGTTGATCGGCTTGCTGGGGAAGGCCTGCGCGCGAGCACCAGGCAGATAGAGCGGCATGCCCAAACCGGCCGCCGCCACGCTGGCAGTGGCCTTGATGACGTGTCTACGACGCATTGATCGACTCTCCTCACGATCCCCTTTGGTCACCCCGGCGGTACGCTCTTGCGGCGTATCAGCCCGACTTCTTGGCAAGGCCGAGCTTGTCGACGATCTCCTTCTGCTCGGCAAACTGCTGATGCACGAACTTGATGTAGTCCTCGGTGTTCATGTAGCGCTTGGGATAGTCGTACTTGGCCATCAGCTCCTGGACCTTGGGGTCATCGAGCGCAGCCTTGAATGCATCATGCAGCTTCTTGACGACGCCCGCGTCCATCCCTTTGGGGCCCGCCAATCCGAACGGCGAATCGAGCACCATGTTGAAGCCCAGTTCGCGCAACGTCGGAGCGTCGGGCCAGCGCGGGCTGCGCTTCTCCGTCCAGATGCACAACAGGCGGAACTTGCCGGCATCCACCATGGGCGCCCATCCCGTGGCATCGGCGTCCGCCATCACGTGGCCGCCTTCCAGCGCCGCCCATCCCTCGGGACCGCCCTTGAACGGCACATGGGTGAACTTCACGCCGGCCTGCAGCGCGATCTGCTCCATGCCAATGTGCAGCGAGGAGCCGGCACCCGGCGTCGCATAGGTGAACTTGCCGGGATTGGCCTTGGCGAACGCGATGACGTGCTTGAATTCCTTGAACTCCGAATCCGCCCGCACCACGACACCGAAGGTGTAGCCCGACGTGTGGAGGATGTAGCTGAAGTCCTTCAGCGGATCGTACGGCGCCTTCTGCATGTGCGGCAGGCGGAACAAGGTCACCGGCATCTGCGCGATGGTATAGCCGTCCGGCCGCGCGCTGGCCGCCATGGCCGCCGGCCCGCTGGTGCCCGAGCCGCCGGTCTTGTTGTCGACGATGACCGGCTGCCCCAGCAGCTTGCCGGCCGCCTCGGCCATGGCGCGATGCCACAGGTCGACGCCGCTGCCGGCCGGCCACGGCATGATCAAGGTGATCGGCTTGCTGGGAAAGTCCTTGGCTTGTGCCAGTGCCGGTACCGGCAAAAGCGTTGTCGCGGCGCCCATACCAAGCTGCACAAACTGCCTGCGCTGCATCCGTTGCCTCCACGTCACCCGAACGGTCTTGTTGAACTTGCCGTTAATCGCAACAAGTGGACAACCACGTTTGCACAGGTCAGTCAACCAACACGAAGCGGCCGCTGTCATCGCTGACAGCGGCCGGCTCTTGCAACACGTCAATCAGGCTACTTGCGGCGCAGAGCGGCGATCACGCCCTCGGCGTAGGCCGGGGCGGCACGGCGGAAGTGCTCGATCTGGCGATCCTGGATGTCGGCCGGCACCGAGCCGATCGACCGCGCGATGTTGTCGAACAGCCGTTGCCGCTGGGCGGCATCGAACAGACGGAACAAGGCACCGGGCTGGCTGTAGTAGTCGTCGTCGACCCGATGATCGTAGCGCGCCGCGGCGCCGTCGAGGGCCAGCGGCGGTTCGGCTGCCGCGGCGGTCTGTGCGAACGAGCCGAAACGGTTGGGCTCGTAATTCTCGGTGGCGCCGAGATTGCCGTCGACGCGGCCGGCGCCGTCGCGATGGAAGCTGTGGAACGGGCAGCGCGGCGCGTTGACAGGAATCTGGTGATGGTTGATCCCGAGCCGATAGCGGTGCGTGTCGCCATACGAAAACAGGCGACCTTGCAGCATCTTGTCCGGCGAGAAGCCGATGCCGGGCACGATGTTGGCCGGCGTGAAGGCGGCCTGTTCGACCTCGGCGAAGTAGTTCTGCGGGTTGCGGTTGAGTTCCATGACGCCGACGTCGATCAGCGGATAATCGGCATGCGGCCACACCTTGGTGAGGTCGAACGGATTATAGCGATAGGTGGCCGCGTCCTTCTCCGGCATGACCTGAACGCACATCCGCCACCGCGGGAAGTCGCCACGCTCAATGCTGTCGAACAGGTCGCGCTGGGCACTCTCACGATCGCCGCCGACAACGCCTGTCGCCTCGGTGTCCGTGTAGTGCGCGTGACCTTGCATGGTCTTGAAGTGGAACTTCACCCAGAAGCGTTCGTTGGCGGCGTTGATGAAGCTGAAGGTATGGCTGCCGAAGCCGTCGATCTGGCGATAGTTGCGCGGCAGACCGCGGTCGCTCATCAGGATGGTGACCTGATGCAGGCTCTCGGGATGGCGTGACCAGAAGTCCCAGGCTGCCGTGGGATTACGCAGGTTGGTGCGCGGATCGCGCTTCTGGGTGTGAATGAAGTCCGGGAACTTCAGCGGATCGCGCACGAAGAACACCGGCGTGTTGTTGCCGACCAGATCCCAGTTGCCGTCGTCGGTATAGAACTTGATGGCAAACCCACGCACGTCGCGTTCGGCATCGGCCGCGCCGCGCTCGCCCGCCACCGTCGAGAAGCGCAGGAACAGGTCGGTCTTCTTGCCCACGCTTTCAAAGATCCGCGCCTTGCTGTAGCGCGTTATGTCATGGGTGATCGTGAGCGTGCCGTAGGCGCCCGACCCCTTGGCGTGCACCACGCGCTCGGGAATGCGCTCGCGATCGAAGTGCGCCAGCTTCTCGATCAGCCAGAAATCCTCCAGCAGCAGCGGGCCGCGCGGACCCGCCGAGAGGGAGTTCTGGTTGTCGGCCACCGGCGCCCCGGCGGCGGTGGTCAGCTTGGTCTGGCTCGGCGACGACATGGCTGGCTCCTCTGTTGGCTTGCTACTGTCGATGTGTTTACGCCGCGGCTGACAGCGTCGAGGTGTCGGCGGTCAAGGCCTGCTCGCCCTCCAGCGTCGCGGCCACCGCATGCACGGTCGCGGCAATGCGGACTGCAGCCTGGATCTGCTCGGCGCCCAGGCCCGCCTTGCGCAGTTCATGCTCGTGCGCTTCCAGGCACATGCCGCAGCCGTTCACCGCCGAGACTGCCAGCGACCACAATTCGAAGTCGGCCTTGTCGACACCGGGCTTGGCCATGGCATTCATGCGCAGCTTGGCGGGCAACGTCTTGTAGTCGCCGCCGACAAGATGCACGAAGCGGTAGTAGACGTTGTTCATCGCCATGATCGCGGCAGCGGTCTTGGCCGCATTCAACGCCTCGGCCGACAGTTGCGGCGCGAACTCGGCGACGATGGCGCGCAGCGTCGCGTCGTGCCGGCTTGCCAAGGCAGCGGCCACGAAGGTGCCGGCGCGCTGCTGAACCGACAGCGACGATTCGGCCGCCAGGCTCGACAGGTTCAGCTTCAGGTCGCGCGCGTAGTCCGGCAGCGCGGTCTTCAGAGCTTCTAGGGACATGGGAGCACTCCGAGAAATCGAGCAAGAGGTGGACGCCGGCCCGCGAAGGAGATCGGAGCCGGCGTCCGGGGCATCAGGCGGCGGGCTTCAGCACCGCGTCGCCCTTCTGCCAGTTGCACGGGCAGAGTTCGTCGGTCTGCAATGCGTCGAGCACACGCAACACCTCCGCCGGGTTACGCCCGACGCTGAGGTCGTTGACCGACACGAAGCGGATCACGCCCTCGGGATCGACCACGAACGTCGCACGCAGCGCCACACCTTCCTGCTTGTCCAGGATGCCGAACGCCGATGACAGTTCGCGCTTGATGTCGGCCAGCATCGGGAACGGCAGTGCCTTCAGGTCGGCATGGTTCTGCCGCCATGCCAGGTGCACGAACTCGCTGTCGGTGCTGACGCCGTAGAGGACCGCGTCACGGTCGGCGAAGTCGCTGTTGAGCTTGCCGAAGGCCGCGATCTCGGTCGGACAGACGAACGTGAAGTCCTTCGGCCAGAAGAAGATCACGCGCCATTTGCCGCTGTTGCTGCGGTCGGTGACGTCGGTGAAAGCCGTCTTCGGATCGGTCGAAACGACGGCCTTGAGGTCGAAAGCGGGAAGCTTGTCGCCAACAGTCAGCATGATTCAGTCTCCTTCGATGTGAGGTGTGTCCACCGGCGGTGTCCACCGGGGACACTTGATAATTAATCGCAATCCAATATATCATCCAATGAATTGAATTGGATGACATGATCGGAATTTTCGATGAAAGGACTGCCCAGCCTGCGCCAGCTGCGCTACCTCGTCGCGGTGGCCGACACCGGCCATTTCGGCCGCGCGGCGGAACGCTGTGCCGTCACCCAGTCGACGTTGAGCGCCGGGCTAAAGGAGCTCGAAATGTCGCTGGGAATGCCCCTGATCGAGCGTGACCGGCGGTCGGCCACGCCGACGCCGATCGGCGGCGAGATCGTGGTGCGCGCCCGCCGCCTGCTGGCCGAAGCCGAGGACCTGGTCGATCTGGCGCGCGGCGCGGCGGCACCGCTGAGCGGGCCGCTGCAGATCGGCGTCATCCCCACCATCGCGCCTTATCTGCTGCCCGACCTCGTGCCGGCCCTGCGCGCGCGCTACCCGGCGCTGCAGCCGTTTCTGGTCGAGGACCAGACAGCGCGGCTGGTCGAACGGCTGTCGGCCGGCGCGCTCGACGTGGCGGTGCTGGCCCTGCCCTACGACCTGCCGCGGCTCACGACGCTGGCGCTGTTCGATGATCCGTTCCTGGTCGCAGCCCCCGCGGGCCATGCGCTGCTACAGCAGGCGACCATCGCCCCATCGGCACTGAAAGGCGAAACGCTGCTGCTGCTGGCTGACGGCCACTGCCTGCGCGAGCATGCGCTGTCGGCGTGCGGGCTGGGCCGTAACACAACCGGCCGCGCTGTCGAAGCCACCAGCCTGTCGACCTTGATCCACATGGTCGACTCCGGCCTGGGCGTCACCTTGCTGCCGGCAATGGCGGCGCGTGCCGGCGCGCTGCGCGGCACCCGCATCGAGACCCGGCCGCTCGCCGGCCCCGACGCCAGCCGCACCGTCGGTCTCGCCTGGCGCGCCAGTTCCGCCCAGGAAGAAAGCTACCGCCTGCTGGGTGACGTCATCCGGGCGTCCAATCGCGCATGAGCGCGGCGATCGCGACATTGTCCTCGCCGCCCTGCGCGTCGAGCGCGGTGGCGGCGGACTGTCGATCGGTGGCCTGACGGTTCTGGCCGACTTTTGATTTTGCCTGCAGCCGATCGATCGGCATGTCGAAGGCGACGATGCCTTTCATCTGCGCCAGCGCATTGCCCGCCGGCAGCCGCGCCGTGCTCCAGGGCTGCGGCAACGAGGCTTCGAAATATGCCGACAGTCGCTCGACCACCGTCAGCGCCACGGCATTGTCGGTGATGAGGTGCGGCGTGCCGTAAGCGTGCACGGTGGTGTAGTTCCACGTCGGCACGAGATTGGGACTGGCGTACCAGTTGGGCGAGATATAGGCGTGCGGTCCGTGGAAGACGGCCAACGTCGGCACACCGCGCCCGAACAAGGTCCAGTGCGGGTTGGGCCGCGCCACGTGGCCGATCAGTTTGCCGTGCGGCGAGCCGTCGTCCTCGAACAGCAGCGGCAGGTGGGTGACGAACGGCGCACCGTCCTCGCCTGTGGTCACCAGGGTCGCGAACGACCGCGCGCGCATCAGGTTCCGCGCCGCCTCGATATCCTTCAAGTCGAAATGCGAAGGTATGTACATGGCGCCCTTTTGCGAGCCAGCCCTGCCCGGCTCAAATGGATTCGCGCGTTGCGGGACAAGATTCTTGTCCTATTGTCGGCGTCCCTTTTCGAGGAGGAACGTATGGCTGAGACCATTCGCCTGAAGGCCAAGGACGGTGTCGAGATCGGCGGCTACCTCGCCACGCCATCAGGCACGCCCAAGGGCCATGTGATCGTGGTGATGGAGATCTTCGGCGTCAACCACCACATCAAGGCCGTCACCGACCGCCTCGCCGCCGACGGTTATGTCGCACTGGCACCGCAGTTCTTCGATCGCATCAAACCCGGCATCGAACTGGGCTACACCGCCGAGACCATCGCCGAAGGCCGCAACCACGTGATGGGCCTGGGCGTCGACCGACCGCTCAGCGACGTGCAGTCCGCCATCGACGCGCTCAAGGCACGCGGCGCCAAGAAGGTCGGCATCACCGGCTTCTGCTGGGGCGGCACCATCACCTGGCTCAGCGCCTGCCGGCTGCCAGTCGACGTCGCGGTCGGCTACTACGGCGGCGGCATCCATGGCGCCAAGGCCGAGAATCCGAAATGCCCGACCATGCTGCATTTCGGTGACAAGGACGCGCACATCCCGATGACGCACGTCAACGAACTGCGCGAACTGCACAAGGACGTGACGATCTACGACTACCCGGCCGACCACGGCTTCCATTGCGACGAGCGCGGCAGCTACGACGCCAGCGCCGCCAAGATCGCCTATGGCCGTACGCTGGAGTTCTTCAGCAAGCACCTGCCGTGAATTTCCTCCCCACGCAGTGGGAAGGTGCCCCGCAGGGGCGGAGGGGATCCGACGTGATCTCGGTCATGAAGATCTCGTCGGGTCCCCTTCTGGCTCAGGCACTTCGCCGCAAAGCGTCGAAGTGCCGAAATGGCCACCTTCTCCAGCTTCGCTAGGGGAAGCTAAGCATCGCTCATGTTTTCACGGGCGCGGCGGCGCTCGTAGGCCTGCAGATGGGCGTAGGCGAAGCGCAGATTGGGGGCAGCGATGCCAGCGGTACGGGCGCCTGCCAGCAGGCCGCCGATGATATGATCGGCTTCGACCTGGCCGCCGCGTTCCAGATCGTAGAGCATCGATGCGGCGAACATCGAGCCGCGTGCCAGCAGGATACTCTCGACCGTCTTGATGCCGCCGGCGGACGGCTCATAACCGGCCGCAGCCGCGATCCGGCGGCACTCCTCGATGGTCTCGCGCACGATCGCTTCACCGTCGTTGGCGGCCAGGATGTCGCCGACCGGTCCACGCATCACGCATGTCATCGATGCCAGGGTGCCCAGCATCACCCACTTGTCCCACATGTCCTGCACGATGTCGGTGTGCAGGCCGCCGTCGATACCGGCGCGCGTCAGCGCCTCGGCGAAGGCAGCCACCACCGGGCGCGGTGCGCGGCCCTTGTCGCGTTCGCCCAGGCTGACCGCCGCGAACGGGCTGGTGTGCACCACCGTGCCGTCGGGCGCCAGCGTCGCGCCGATGCGCGCCACGCCGCCCACGACATGGTCGCGGCCGAAACGCGCATCGAGCGCATCGAGATGTTGCATGCCGTTGAGCACCGGCACGACCACGGTATCGCCACCGACCGCCGGTGCAATGGCGTCCATCGCCGAGTCGAGGTCGTAGGCCTTGCACGACAGCAGCACGAGATCGTAAGGCCCGCCCTGCGCGCCATCGCCCACCGCCTTCACGGTCAGCGCCGCATCGCCCTTGGGACTTTTGATGCGTAGGCCGTCGGCCCGCAGTTTCTCGGCCCGCGCCGCACGCACCAGGAAGGTGACATCGGTGCCGGCCTGGTGCAGGCGTCCGCCGAAATAGCCGCCCAGCGCCCCGGCGCCGAGAATCAGGACCTTCATGAACCGCCTCCGACTTGGGTCGCTGTCACTTGCCCTGAATCCCGCGCTACGCTCGGGATGACGGCGTTACCGGACCGTCCAGCCACTCGTGTAACCACTCGAGCAGATCGTCGGTCTGGTGGTGGATGTGGTCCAGCGTCTGGCCCTCCACCCGCCGCATGCTCTCGGGCGTGCGAATCCATACCGTGCGCATGCCGAGTTCATGCGCGGGCTTGAGGTTCACCGTCATGTCGTCGAGCATGACGGCCCGAGTCGGCTCCAGCCCGTAGCGCCCGACCACGTCGCGATACACCGACATCTCCGGCTTGGGCACATAGTTCGCCGCCACGATGTCGTAAATATCCTCGAAATGATGCGTCACGCCCAGCCGCTCCAGCACGCTTGTCGCGTGCCGCACCGTGCCGTTGGTGAAGACGATCTTGCGGCCCGGCAGGCGGCCCAGCACCGTGTCCAGCCGCGGACTCACCTCGACCGGCGAATAGTCGATATCGTGCACATAATCGAGGAACGCGGTCGGTTCGACCTTGTGTTCCATCATCAGGCCGCGCAGCGAGGTGCCGTACTTGCGCCAATAGCCCTTCTGGATGAGCTTGGCTTCGTCGTAGTGCACCTCGAGCAGGCGCGAGATGTAGTCACCCATGCGCCGGTCGGTCTGCGCGAAAAGATCGCAGCGCGAATGGTAGAGCGTGTTGTCGAGATCGAACAGCCAGACCGCGGGCTGTCGCTGGGGCTCGGTTGTCATGGTGGCCCCTGTAGCGCCGAAGGCCCCGGTTGTCGAGCGTATCGGCTCACGTCGCCGCCCGCCGGCCGGTGAAGCGGCGGAACAGGCCCACCAGCAGGCGGATCATCTTGGGCAGCAGCCAGGCCATGATGACGAGGCCGATGGCCAGCACCACGAAGAACACCAGCGCATATTTGATCGCCACCCACACGATACCGACGGCCAGCACGTCATCGAGGAACGACAGCCCGATGTTGCTGAATGGTTCGGGCGAGGCGTTGGCCATCACCCGCACGCCGGTCTTGGTGGTGTGCGCACCCGCCGCCAGGGTGCCGCCGACCAGGCCGGCGATGACCATGACCGCGGGGTCGAGGTTGCCGGCGGCGCCGGCCGCCAGCACGGCGCCCGCCGGTATGCGCAGGAAGGTATGGATGAAGTCGTTGACCGAATCGATTGCCGGGACCTTGTCGGCGAAGAAGTTGATGGCATAGAGCACACCGGCGGCGCCCAGCACCCAGGGCGACTGCAGCACCTGCAGGTCGGCCGGCAGCTGCACGGCGCCCGACAGGCCGGCGATCCCCAGCACCAGCACAGCGGCATAGGGATTGAGGCCGCTCGCCCAGCCCGTACCCAGGCTCAGGGCCAGCGTCGAGAGCGTGTCCATGCCGGCCCTCCGGTCGCGCGACGGCTGCTAATGTAGGGAGCCCGCCATGGCGATACCATGGCGATCTCTGTCCTTCCCCCGGAGGGGGAAAAGGCAACGGGAGTGAGGACGCTGTGATCAAGAGCATTTCGCTGCTGACCCGCAAGGACGGCTGGACGCACGAGGCGTTCGTGAAGCACTGGGTCGAGATCCACGCGCCGCTGGCGCACGCCGTGCCCGGCCTGCGCCGCTACGTGCAGTCGCACATCCAGGGTGAGCGGGTGCGGCCCGACATCCCGGCCACCGATGTCGCCGTCGATGGCATCGCGGAGCTCTGGTACGACGACATGGAGGCCATGCAGCACGCACTGGCGTCGCCCGAGGCCAAGCGCCTGCACGCCGATGGCGCGCTGTTCATCGGCCGCATCAAGACGTTCATCGTCGAGGAGAAGGTGATTGTCGGTTGATCCCTCCCCACGCAGTGGGGAGATGCCCCGAAGGGGCGGAGGGGAGCCGACGTGGTTTATGTAACCGAGACCACGAGATCTCCCCCTCCGGCCTTCGGCCACCTCCCCCACTGCGTGGGGGAGGGTCATGGCTTCAAGCTCTCCACCGCGCGCAACACCATTGGATCGAGGCCGGTGTCGCCGCCTGACGCGACATGGGCCTGGATGGCAGCGCGCATGCGCGGATCCCAGAACTTCGCGAGATGATCGGCGATCGCGGGCACCGCCTTGGCCTCGCCCTGATGGGCGAAGAACTTGCCGATCTGGTTGGCCATGTACACGAGCTTGTCAGGCGACACTGGCGGTGGCCTCCGTCGTGATGCGCGCGGGGTGGGTGAAGACCTCGAAGCCGTCGGCGCGCGCCACCGCCACCAAGGTGATGCCGGCCGCTTCGGCGACACGGGCTGCCAGCGCCGTCGGCGCCGACACCGCCACGATGACGGGCGCACCCATGGCGGCCGCCTTCTGCACCATCTCGACCGACACGCGGCTGGTCAGCAGCACGAGGCCCTGCGTGGCCGGTATCGCAACACGCGCCAGCGCACCGGCGAGCTTGTCGAGCGCATTGTGGCGGCCGACATCCTCGCGCACCGCCACCAGGCCGTCGCGCGCGGTCCAGAAACCCGCGGCGTGCACGGCGCCGGTCTGCCGGTTGAGCACCTGTGCCGCCGGCAGCGCCGCGACCGCTGCCATGATCCCGGTTTCGCTCACGCGCAGATCGCTCATCACGCTGCGCGGCGTACGTACGGCTTCATCCAGGCTCTCGATGCCGCACAGGCCGCAACCGGTGGGACCGGCGAGGTAGCGCCGCCGATCGAGGAAGGCATCGGCCTGCCGGTCGGCCAGGGTCATGCGCAGCTCGATGCCGTTGTCGAGCGTGATGACCTCGAGCTCGCTGATCTCGCCGGGGCTGGTGATGACGCCTTCGTTGAGGCTGAAACCGATGGCGAAGTCCTCGAGATCCGACGGCGTCGCCATCATCACGGCGTGCGCCGTGCGATTGTAGGTAAAGGCAATCGCCGTTTCCTCGGGAATGACGCGCTCGCCCGCCGACGCACGACCGCCACGCCACTGGGCGCGCGCAACAGGACGCACGGCAGATGGGAGAGTCATGGTTCTTCACCTCTCCCGCAAGCGGGAGAGGTCGGCGGGCGTGCCGCGCCCGACGGGTGAGGGGCTGCACACACGGCACCTGGTCCTTGGGCCCTCACCTTCCCCTTGCGCTGCGCGCAACGGGCCCCTTCCTCTCCCGCGCGGCGGGAGGGGAAATGAAGGCTGCTACTCCGCGGCATCGACGGGCAGAGCAATGCGGGTGTTCTGTTCCGACATCTCGCGGTACTCGATCTGCCATTGCGAGGGGCCGTTGGAGGGGCTCACCTGCACCGCGGTCACCTTGTACTCGGGACAGTCCGTGGCCCAGTCGGAGTACTGCGTGGTGACCACGTTGGTCTGCGACAGCGGATGATGGAAGGTCGTATAGACCACGCCAGGCGCCACGCGGTCGGTGACCTTGGCCTTGAGAGTGGTCTCGCCGACGCGGCTAGCCAGCCGCACCCAGTCGCCGTCGCGCACGCCGCGCTGTTCGGCATCGTGCGGGTGGATCTCCAGCACATCCTCGTCATGCCAGATCACATTGGCGGTGCGCCGCGTCTGAGCGCCGACATTGTACTGGCTGAGGATGCGGCCCGAGGTCAGCAGCAGCGGGAAGCGGGGGCCGGTGCGTTCGTCGGTCGGCACGTACTCGGTGACGATGAACCTGCCGCGCCCGCGCACGAAGCCATTCATGTGCATCACGGGCGTGCCTTCAGGCGCCGTCTCGTTGCACGGCCACTGGACCGAGCCCAGTGCGTCGAGCTTGTCGTAGGACACACCGGTGAACGTCGGTGTCGTGCGTGCGATCTCGTCCATGATCTGCGACGGATGATCGTACCGCATGTCGATGCCCATCGCCTGCGCGATGGCGATCGTGATTTCCCAGTCGGCAAGGCCGTTGCGCGGCGGCATCACCTTGCGGACCCGGTTGATCCGGCGCTCGGCGTTGGTGAACGTCCCGTCCTTCTCCAGGAAGCTGGAACCCGGCAGGAAGACATGCGCGAAGGTCGCGGTCTCATTGAGGAACAGGTCCTGCACGACCACGCATTCCATCGCCTTGAGGCCGTCGACCACATGCCGCGTGTCGGGGTCGGACTGCACGATGTCCTCGCCCTGGATATAGACGCCCTTGAAGGTACCGTCGACGGCGGCGTCCAGCATGTTGGGAATGCGCAGGCCGGGCTCGTGGTCCAGCGAGACGCCCCACAGCTGCTCGAACATCTGCCGCACCGCATCGTCCGAGACGTGGCGGTAGCCGGAGAACTCGTGCGGGAACGAGCCCATGTCGCACGAACCCTGGACGTTGTTCTGGCCGCGCAGCGGGTTCACGCCGACGCCGGGGCGACCGATATTGCCGGTCGCCATCGCGAGGTTGGCGATCGCCATCACCGCCGTGGTGCCCTGGCTGTGCTCGGTGACGCCCAGGCCATAGTAGATGGCCGCGTTGCCGCCGGTGGCGTAGAGCCGTGCCGCCTGCCGGATCAGATCAGCCGGCACGCCCGAGACCGCCTCGATGGCCTCCGGGCTATTGCGCGGCTCGGCCACGAAGGCAGCCCACGCCGAGAAGTCCTCCGGCTCGCAGCGCTCGCGCACGAAGGCCTCGTTGATCAAGCCTTCGGTGACGATCACATGGGCGAGCGCCGTCAGCACCGCGACGTTGGTGCCGGGCCGCAGCGGCAGGTGATAGGCCGCCTCGACATGCGGCATGCGCACCAGGTCGATGCGGCGCGGGTCGATCACGATCAGCCTGGCGCCCTCGCGCAGGCGCTTCTTCATGCGCGAGGCGAAGACGGGATGGCCGTCGGTCGGATTGGCGCCGATCACGACGATGACGTCGCTGTGCGCCACCGAGTCGAAATCCTGCGTGCCGGCCGAGGTGCCGAATGTGGTCTTCAGGCCATAGCCGGTCGGCGAGTGGCAGACGCGGGCGCAGGTGTCGACGTTGTTGTTGCCGAAGCCGGCGCGCACCAGCTTCTGCACCAGGAACGTCTCCTCATTGGTGCAGCGCGAGGACGTGATCCCGCCGATGGCGCCGCGGCCATACTGCGCCTGGATGCGGCGGAACTCCGACGCCACGCGGCCGATCGCCTCCTCCCACGACACCTCGCGCCAGGGATCGGAGATCTTCTCGCGGATCATCGGCTTGAGGATGCGATCGCGGTGCGTGGTGTAGCCCCAGGCGAAGCGGCCCTTCACACACGAGTGGCCGCGATTGGCCTGGCCGTCCTTGTAGGGCACCATGCGCACCACCTCGGTGCCGCGCATCTCGGCCTTGAAGCTGCAGCCGACGCCGCAATATGCGCAGGTGGTGACCACCGAATGCTCGGGCTGCCCGATATCGATGACCGACTTCTCCATCAGGGTGGCGGTCGGGCAGGCCTGCACGCAGGCACCGCACGACACGCATTCGGAGTCGAGGAACGGCTGGTCCATGCCGGCCGAGACCTTGGACTCGAAGCCGCGGCCGTCGATGGTCAGCGCGAACGTGCCCTGTACCTCCTCGCAGGCGCGCACGCAGCGCGAGCACACGATGCATTTCGACGGATCGAAGGTGAAATACGGGTTCGACTCGTCCTTCACCGCGTCGAGATGGTTCTCGCCATCGTAACCGTAGCGCACCTCGCGCAGGCCGACGGCGCCAGCCATGTCCTGCAGTTCGCAATCGCCGTTGGCGGCGCAGGTCAGGCAGTCCAGCGGGTGATCGGAGATGTAGAGTTCCATCACGCCGCGGCGCAGTTTTTTCAGCCGCTCGGTCTGGGTCGAGACCACCATGCCGGCCGCCACCGGCGTGGTGCACGATGCCGGCGTGCCGGGCCGGCCCTGGATCTCGACCAGGCACAACCGGCATGAGCCGAAGGCGTCGAGCGAATCGGTGGCGCAGAGCTTGGGCACCTTGATGCCGGCGTCCATGGCGGCCCGCATCACCGACGTGCCCTCGGGCACCGTGACCGCGAAGCCATCGATGCTGAGCGTGACGCTCGTTTCGGCCCGCGACGGCGGCGTGCCGTAGTCGGTTTCGTGGATCAGGGACATGGCCTCATCTTATCCCCCTCCCCGCTCGAACGTACAGGTAGGCCGCGTCTGACCGGCGGCCTAGTACCCGAAAGTACAATATTTGGGTCAGGGGTAGTCACGGGGACGGCAGCAGACCCTTCTTCCCATGATTTCAAAAACTTAGCGCTTCAAGCGCGGCGCTGGGCGCGATGGACGCTACGCACCTGCTCTTCAGGCGCATTGGTGCAGCAGCCGCCAGAGCCGCAAGCGCCAGTCAAGGACCTTGCCTTTCGGGCCAACGCTTACAGTACTGGCTCCTGCCAATTCAGTCCCGGGAAGCGGGCATAATCGCGATCGTATGTGATCCAAGTGCACGCGTGCTCGATCGCCAGGGCAGCAAACCATGCATCGGTGATACGCGGTCCGCGCGTTCCCGTTTGCACGCACAGGCGCTCGAAGAGTGCCCAGTGCTGCTCACCCGGCTCGACCGTCTCGCAATGAGGCTGGTTCAGAATGCTGTTACAGTATGCGAAGACTTCAGCGATCGTGCTCGGATGCTTGAAAATCCGGGGGTTGGTCGCAATCCGCGCTACCGCACTCAACACCAATGGCGATATGCCAAAATGGGCGTCGCCGGTGATGATCTTGTCGAGCCACGGCTTGCATACGGCATGATGCACAGAGTCGCTGCGAAATGCGTAAATCAAGACATTAACGTCAGCCAGGATCACTTGAGCCGCCTGGCGTTATCGAGGTCCTCCATTTCCTGCAGTGCAGCGGTATCGTTCAAATCGATCCCTGGCATCAGGCCGCCGGTCGCGGTGCTGACGGGTGGCAGGATCCTGTCGCTTTTACCGGGCGCCCGTTCGTTCAGAACACGCCGCAGCCCCTCCTCGATCAGGGCGGTCAGCGAGCGGCCTTCAACGGCAGCCTTACGCTTGGCGCGCCGGATGAGATCATCGGGAAGTCGGACGGTCGTTCGTTCAGTCATATGTCATGACATACATCATGTGCATCAATATGTCAAATCCTTCATCCACCTGTTACGTCTCGAACAGACGGGCGAGATCGGCCAAGGCTTCCGCAGGCATGGCCGCGGTATTCCGATCCATCACGGCGGCCTGGCCAAGATAGGCCCAGTACAAGAAAGCGGCACGGTGGTTCGCCTGCGCGCGGCCGACGCCGGCGTCAACCAGCAGGCGGGCGAGATGGGCGATCCGGCGCTTGTCGACCGACGCCACGGCCGCAGCCACGGCGGCGTCGTGGGCGGCCCAGGCCCGCACGGCCAGGTCCAGGCGTCGACGCCCCTTGAAGGCCCGCCGCATCAGCCGGAGCAGACGGCCGGGCTCGCCTTCGTGCGCGTCGAGGTCCTGGATGATCTGGTCGGTGGTGGTCTGCCGCCAACTCTGGAGCAGCTGGCCACGGAAGTCGGCGATGTCCTGGAAATGCCAGTAGAAGCTGCCGCGCGACACGTCCAGCGCCGCTGCCATCGGTCCCACCTTCAGGGCGCCCGGCCCATCGATGGCGAGCGTGCGCAACCCGTGCCGGATCCAGTCGGCCCGGGTCAGCCGATCATGCGTCGCATCGTCGCTCATCCGCCTACCATACACATGTGTATTGACGGGCCAAGCCCGCTCAGCCTACGGTTTCCATACAGAGGTGTATGGTCATGGATTGGCACAACGCGGCTCTCGCCGTGGCCGGGATCATCGGCAGCACCGTCGCGATCATTCACGGCGTCCTCACCCAGCGGCTGATGGTGCAGCCGCTGCAGGCGCGCACGGCGCCGCCGCTGGCCGCGCCGATCCGGAAACTCGTGGGACTGCTGCTGCAGTTCAGCACGTTCAACTGGTTCGTGGGCGGCCTTGCCCTGATCATCGCCGCCTGGACGTTCGGGCGCGAGGCGCAACTCGCCACGGGCGTGCTGGTGGGCAGTTCCTACCTGTTCGGCGCGCTGGGCAATCTGTGGGCGACGCGCGGCCGCCATCCCGGCTGGGCGCTCTATGGCGCGGCGCTGATCCTGATCGCCTACGGCCTCGCACGGCCCGGCGGCTGAAGCGCAACACGATGATCCAGGAGTAACCGCCATGCCGATGACCGCGCTCGAACGCTGGCACGACTACCTGAAGTCGCATGATTCGGCGGCGCTGTGGGACCTGCTGCACCCCGATGTCGTCTTCGAAAGTCCCGTGGTGCACACGCCGCAGCGCGGTCGCGAGATCGCGTTCAAGTACCTGGTGGGTGCCAGCCAGGTCCTGGGTGGCACCCAGTTCCGCTATCTCGACGAATGGCGCAACGCGCGCGGCGCCGTGCTGGAGTTCGAGAGCGAGATCGACGGCATCAGGATCAACGGCATCGACATCATCACCGTCAGCGACAATGGAAGCCTGATCACGCATTTCAAGGTGATGGTCCGTCCCTTGAAAGCGATCAACCTGCTGCATCGCCTGATGGGCGAGCAGTTGGCGCGATCCCTCCCGCCGTCCTGAGTGGCGCAAGGACGACGGCGCTACCAGACGAGTGGGATGAAGCGGTAGCGCACGCGGGCGGCGTAGGCGTCATAACCCTGCAGTTCGGCGCGCAGGGTGCGCTCCTCGTGTACGGTCCGCCACGCAAGCGCGAGGATGAAGACGGCGGACAACGCCAGCCCCAGCCACGATCCCAGCAGCAGCGGCATGCCGATGAACAGCAGGAGCGTGCTGGCGTACATCGGATGGCGCACGATGCGGTAGGGACCGGTGTCGATCGCCGTCTGGCCTGCCTGGATCTTCACGACGGGCGCGGCGAAGGCGTTCTCGCGAAACGTCCACCAGGTGCCGAGCCCGTTGGCCACGATCGCAAAGCCGCCCAGCACCTGCAGCCACGGCGGCACCGCCGCGAAACCACCGCGCGCGGCGTCCCACGGCATGAACGCCGTCCAGGCACAGAAGGCGACGACGAACAGCCCCAGCCAGACGCGGTCCCACGGTTTCTGCGCCCGCTGCAGCGGCGAGGCCATCCGCTCGCGCAGCAGGCTCGGGCTGTGCCGGGCCAGCCACAGCACCATCGCCAGGCCGCCGACGGCAAACAGCGCGATCAGCGCCCAACCGCCGGCGTAGGCCCAGGTACCCGCCGGCCACAAGATCAGGACCGCCATGAGAAGCGTCCACACCAGAAGCTGCAACAGATAGACAGCCATGGAAGCACTCCTTGTCGCCTGGTTCGGGGAACTTGTGCGCCCATGGCCGAAGGATCCTTCGCCACGGGCGGGACGACAGTCTCAGGTAGACATGGTTTTCATGTATGGCATATTCGGAATATGCCGAATTTGTCAAACAAGACTCTGACTGGAACGAAGGGGCGATTTGTCGAGGACGTGGCACGATTGCTGGTGCCGTGGGGTGTGCCGCAGACGGCGGCCCGCCTGTACGGCTACCTGCTGCTGAGCGCCGAGCCGGTCAGCCTCGAGCGCATCGAACGGGATCTCCAGATCAGCAAAAGCAGCGCCAGTGTTGCAGCCCGACTGCTGGAGCAATACATGCTGGTCGACCGCCACCGCGAACGCGGCAGCAAGCGGGCGCTCTATGCCGTATCCGACAACTACGAAGGGATGCTGGATGCGCAGAACCGGTTGCTCGACGCGCTCGCCCAGCGACTGAAGCAAGGCGCTGCGACCGCCGCGAGCGGGCCTGCACGCGATCGACTGGCGGGTATGGCCGCGTTCTACCTGGCCATTCGCGACGCGCTGGACCTGGCACTCAAACGCTGGCGCCCGCGCCGGACGTAAGGCGCGCGGACACACCAAAAGCAAGCCCCAGCGGCTGGGCTTGAACGGCAGAAGGCAGTACAATCACGCGACAGAGGTAATTGGAATACCATGACCTACGACGAAGCCGCCGTCCTTGATGCGATGCGCAGTTTTCCACGTGGCAGGCGCGTTCCGCGCCAGGATGTGCTGAACAAAGTGCACCTGCCGCTCGATCGTCTGAACAAGGCGCTGGTGGGGCTGGAGGCCGACGGCCACATCCGGCTGGACGGCGACCTGGTCAGACTTGAATCGGGCGGCACAACGTTCAACACGTGACGCTGCGCCCGCCGGCAGCGGCAGGGCGTTCAATCTCTGCTCACGACGGCGCCTGCATGTGGAACCCTCCCTGGGCGACAGCGGGCTCCGCCAGCGCTCAGGGTATCATGCCGCGCACGGCCTGCGCCTGCTGCGTGGCCGCCGAGAGCAGGAAGGCGAGGTCGCTGCCGGTCGAGATGTAGCGCACGCCCTTGGACACCAGGCGCTGCAGCAGTGCCTGTTTACCGGCGACGCCGCCGGCGCCCACGGTCTTGCCGTGCGCGCGTGCCGCCGCCAGCACCTGGTCGAACGCGCCCTCGACCGCCGCATCGCGCCCCGCATCCGGCCATCCCATCGCGCCCGCGAGGTCATGGGCGCCGACGAACAGCATGTCGATGCCGTCGACGGCGGCGATCGGGCCGGCGTGTGCCAGGGCCTGCGGCGTCTCGACCATCACGGCCACGAAGACCGCGGCATTGAGCGCCGCGCAGGCCTCCTGCGTCGGGAAGCTGCGGTGGTGCAGCAGCGGCAGGCCGGTGGCGATCGACCGCTCGCCCTGCGGCGGATAGCGACAGCAGCTGACCGCGCGTTGCGCGTCGGCGGCGGACTGGATCTGCGGCGCGATGATGCCCATGGCGCCAACATCGAGCACGCGGCCGATCAGGGCGGCGTCGAGCGCCGGCACCCGCACCAGCGGCGCCACGCCGGCCTCGCGCGCCACGGTGCAGACCAGCGCCGTGGTCTCCAGCGACAGCGCGCTGTGCTCGAGATCGATATAGAGCGTATCGAAGCCGGCGCTGGCGGCGATCCGCCCGATCTCCGGACCGCGCGCCATGCGCACCGTCATCGATGCGACAAGCTCGCCGCGCGACAGCTTCTCCTTCAGCGGGTTGCGCACGATATCGGCGAGCGACGGGAGTGCGGGTGGCATGGCGAGCGCCTCAGACGTAGTTGGGGCAGAACGGTGCGCCCACCATCACCTTGACGTCCTGGGCCACGAACGTCCCGCGGTTGCGCTTCTTGAAGGCCGTCCAGTCGGGATCGGACTCCATCGCGGCACGGCGACGCTCGCGGTCGGCGAGGCTGTCATAGACCCAGATGTGCACGACTTGGTTGAGAGGGCCGATCTCGCTCACGAAAAAGCCCAGCAGCCGGCCGAGATGCTTCTGCTGTACCGGCAGGCCATGCGCTTCATAGCGCGCGAGATAGTCCTCCATCTGCCCGTGGGCCACGGTGTAGGTACGATGTTCAAAGATCATCGGCGGGCCTCGGTGGTTGTTCACTTCTCCCCGCACAGGCAGGGAGAAGGGGGTCACTCCGTGCGGATGTTGGCGTCGCGCAACCAGGGGATCCAGCGCTCGAAGTCGGCGTCCAGGCGGGCCTGGAAGCCCGCCGTATCCCTGGGGTTGCTGAATCCGGCGTCGACCAGGCGCTTGGCGACCTCGGGCTGCTGCACGACCTTGGCCAGCGCCGCGGCGATCTGCTGGCGCAGCGCAGGCGGTGTTCCTGCCGGCACCAGCACGCCATACCAGTTGGTGAGCTGCAATTCCGGCATGCCGGCTTCCGGCGCCGTAGGAATCTCGGGCAGCAGCGGCGCGCGCTTGGTGTCGAAGATCACGATGCCCTTGATGCGGCCTTCGGCGATGTAGGGTTTCAGCACCGGCACGTCGGCGTTGACCAGGTCGATCGTGCCGGCCACCAGATCGAGCAGCGCCGGCCCGGCGCCCCGGTAGGGCACGTGCACCAGAGGCGTCTTGATGGTCTTGGCATAGAGCTCGGCCGCGACATGCATGGTGCCGCCAACGCCGGTGGAGCCGTAGTTGAGCTTGCCGCTGCGCGCCTTGGCGGTGAGTTCGGCGAGATTGCTCACGCCCAGGTCGGCGCGCACCGCCAGCATGCTCTGCACCTCGCCCAGCAGGAAGACCGGTGCCAGGTCCTTGCGCGGATCGTACGGCAGCTTGGGCGTGGTGCCGGCGCTCAGCACCAGCGACGAGGTGGTGAGCAGCAGCGTAAGACCATCGGCCGGCGCCTTGGCCACCACGTTGGCACCGATGGTGCCGCCGGCGCCGCCACGGTTATCGACGACCACCGACTTGCCCAGCGCCTCGCTGAGTCCGGGCGCCACAACGCGCGCGATCAGGTCGGCCGGTCCACCGGCCGCGAAGGGCACGATCATCTTCACGGTCTCGGGCGCGGCGTGAGCGGCAGAGCTCCACAGTCCGACGGCCAGTAGCAGGGCAATAGCCCGATATGGTTTACGCAAGACCCCCTCCTTCGATTGTTTGGCTATCACCCGCCGAAGCGGGGTTCGGGCAGGCCGCGCACGCCGACGTCGAGCGTCAGCAGCGCGCCGGCCAGCGGCTCGCGCGCCAGCTGCTCGGGCGGCAGGCGCTGCGAGTGGCTGGTGATGTAGAGCGTGCGCAAGCCTTCGCCGCCGAACGCCGGGCAGGTCGGGTTGGTGACCGGCAGCTGGATGATGCGATCGACACGCCCGTCGGGGGCCAGCCGGATCAGCTGGCCGCTGGCAACCATGCAGTTCCAGACGAAGCCGTCGGCGTCGACCGTGGCGCCATCGGGCCGGCCGATCTGGTGCGTCCAGTCCTTGAAGACGCGCCGGTTAGCGATCGCACCGGCCTCGATGTCATAGTCGAAGGACCAGATGACCTGGTTGTGGGTGTCGGCGAAGTACATGGTGCGATCATCCGGGCTCCAGCAGATCGCGTTGGGCAGCACGAAACCGTCGAGCATCGCCGTGCAACGCCCATCGGGATCGACGCGATAGAGCACGCCCGTCTGCGTGCGATCGGTGTCATGCATGCTGCCGACCCAGAAGCGGCCACGGCGATCGCACTTGCCGTCGTTGAGCCGCATGCCGCGCACGCCGCCGATCGGATCGGCGATACGCTGCGGCGGTTGGCTGCCGGCGGGATCGTAGATGTAGATGCCGGTGGCCGCGGCCAGCAGCAGGCCACCCTTTTCACAGAGCGCGATCGAGCCGCTGACGATGTCCGGGTGCATGCGCAGCGCCTGGTGACGCCCCGTGGCGGGATCGTAGGACTGGATCGCCGGACGGCGCACGTCGGTCCACCACAGGCGGCGCGTGCGGCTGCACCACAGCGGCACCTCGCCCAGAATGTCGGCGCCCTGCACGGCGCAGCGCACCGCGACATCGGTCTCGACGGACATCGGCTTTACTCCACTACTTGTATCGGGTCGCGGCCAGCGTCGCGAGATCGACGCCGGCGGCGATGTCGGCCTTCTGGCGCGTGTCGCCCTGGTCGATCTTTTCGGCCTCGGCGAGTACGGCCTCGGCCTGTGCGCAGGGCACGAAGACGATTCCGGCCTCGTCGGCCACCACCAGGTCGCCGGCATCGACCGCGATGCCGGCGATACGCACACGGCCGTTGATCTCGACCGTCTCCAGCCGCCACTTGCCGGTGACGGGCGTCACACCGCGGGCCCAGATCGGAAAGTCGCGCTCGCGCGATGCGCCGGGGTCGCGGAAGGAACCGTCGATCACGGCACCGGCGCAGCCGGCGCGATGCGCCACCGTCGCCGACTGGCCGCCCATGTTGGAAATGCCGACCAGGCCCTCGATGACCACGACGTCGCCCGGCTCGGCCTGATTATAGGCCTCATGCTCGCCCATCCGGCCCTTGCCGCCGGCCGCCGCGCGGGTGGCGCTGTCGCCGCGCTCGACATTGCGCACGGTGACGGCCTGGCCGACGATCCGCTTGCCCGGCAACGTGGGGGCCAGCGTCGAGGCCGGCACGGCACCGAACAGGCCGAGATTGTCCATGGCATCCGACACCGCCCCGGTCAGATCGTCGAGACGAGCGTAACGCTGCAGCACCTCGGCCGGCAGGCGCGGCAGGGTGGTACGGCGAATGGCGTCGGGCGGCACGCGGCCGGTCAGGGGCTTGGTCATGCAAGGACGCCGGTGTTGCGGGTGTTGTCAATATCAACACGGTGTTGTTGTTGTCAACATGGGCGAGAGCGACTATCGCTGTCCTCGTCCATCCCCCAGGGGATGCTGAATCGGAACCAGAGGGGCGCATGGCACGGGCGACGTCGGCAGCAAAGGCAGAAGACATTCCGCCGACGACGATCCGCGAACTGCTCTCCTATCGCGTCGGCCGCACCGCCAACGCGATGTCGCACAGCGCCGCGCTGCGCTTCCAGCGCTTCAACGTGACCCTGCAGGAATGGCGCACCTTGGCGCTGCTGGCGGCGGACGCACCGCAGTCGCTCAACCGCCTGGCGCGCTCGGCCGGTCTCGACAAGGCGCAGATGAGTCGCGCGGTGTCGTCGCTGGTGAAGCGTGGCCTGGTGATCCGCAAGCCCTCGCCCGCCGGCGGCCGCGCCGTCGATCTCACATTGAGCCGGCGCGGCGCGGCGTTGTACCGCGACCTGATGGCGGATGCCCAGGAGCGTGACGATGCCTTCCGAGCCTGCCTCAGCCCGGAAGAGAGCCGGATATTCGAGGCGGCGCTGCGCAAGCTCTATACGGTCGGCCGGGCGCTGTCCCAGGCCGCGGCGGCGGGCATGGCCGCGACCGGCCCCAGGGGCAGACGGGTGCGGGAGTAATTTCGGCTTCGGCTTGGCCGATACGATCAACAAGCCGACCCCTGCGTCATCTCTGTGACAGCCGTGGCACCGGGAACACCGGATCGCGGGAAGCCGTTGCGTTGCTGAACTGGGATCGCCGACGAACACGCGCTGGGCAGGTTCTCGCCCGCGTGCCAACCGGCCTGAACTGGAGGACTCGATGCGGCTCAAGACTCTTCTCGCCGTCGCTTCGGCATGCATGCTTCTCGGCGCGTGCTCCTACAAGGAAGAGAAAAGAGTGGTCACGCCCGATCCGGCGGCGGCGACAACGCCACGAACGGTGGTAACCCCTGCGCCGGCCAGCGCCAGCGACACCTGCGTCAGCCGGGGTTACCGATCCGGCACTGCGGCCTACGACGACTGCGTCACCCGACTGTCGCGCCCATAGCATAGCGCAGCGGCGCCACGTACACGCTGCCATCCTCGAGGATGGCAGCGTTGCTTTGCCGGTGCGATGGCCCAACCGTCGTCGCCCCCTTCCCGCTGTCGCGCTCCCGACTCCGTGACCGCCCTGGCCCTTATCGGCCCGCATGATCCAGGTTAACGTACTTGGCCTCGCCACGATCGGGGCGAAACAGGAAGGCCCGATAAGCGGGCTCTGGGGGAGATGACGTCATGGAAGGCAAGAAACGTTTCGCGCTGCCCACGCTCGCGGTACTGGCGCCGCTGGCGTTCGCCAGTGAGGCTATGGCGCAACAGCAACCGCCGCAGTTTCCCGACATGAGCTTCTTCATCACCAGCGCGGGCGGCCCCAAGGGCGCCGACTATGGCGGGCTGTCGGGCGCCGATGCGCATTGCCAGGCGCTGGCGGCCAAGGCCGGCGCCGGCGCCAAGACGTGGCGCGCCTATCTCAGTGCCCAGGCTACGGGCGGCGCGACGGCGGTCAACGCGCGCGACCGCATCGGCAAGGGCCCGTGGTTCAACGCTGCCGGCACGCGCATCGCCACCGACGTCGCTGACCTGCATTCAGCCCACAACCGCATCGACACGGAAAATGGCTTGGCCGAGACTGGCCGGCGCATTCCCAGCCGGCTGTTCGTGGTCAACCAACACGACATCCTGACCGGCTCGCTGGAAGACGGCACGGCACCACCGGCCGACAAGGACATGACCTGCGGCAACTGGACCAAGAGCGGCGAGGGCACCGCCATGGTCGGCCATCACGACCGCATGGGCCTGCGCGACGACGCACCCTCGAAGTCATGGAACGCTTCGCACCCGTCACGCGGCTGCAGCGCCGACGCGCTCAAGAGTTCGGGCGGCGCCGGATTGCTGTACTGCTTCGCGGCGAACTGAGGCCCACGGCCGAAGCGGCTTGCCTTCGTGACCCGACATGACTATGTATTGTGTACAACTGGTCATATCGGATGGACATCATGGGAAAGGTGATCGGAGCGGCCGAGTTCAAGGCGGCATGCCTGCGTATCATTGACCAGATGAACCAGGATCGTGAGCCCGTCACGATCACCAAGCGGGGCAAGCCGGTTGCCGTGCTGATGCCTGTCAGGGAACCGGCCAGGCGGCGCAGCATTATCGGCGCCATGCGCGGCTCGGTGCTGCGCTTCGACGATCCGTTCACCCCGGCGGTCGGTCCGACGGCATGGAATGCCAATCACGATGCTGATTGACACGCACGTGCTGATCTGGGCGGTTCAGGACGACGCTCGGCTCGGCAAACGCGCCCGGCGGGCGATCGATGCGGCCGCCGATGCCGACGCTCTCCACGTGTCGGCTATTACGGCCTGGGAAGTCGCCATGCTGGCGCACAAGGGACGAGTGACCCTTGGGAAGGAAGCAGGGGCATGGATCGACGAGGCATTGGGGTTGCCCGGCATGCGTCTGACGCCCCTGCTGCCGTCAATCGCAGTGGATAGTGTCCGGCTTCCTGGCGATGCACTCAAGGACCCCGCGGACAGGATCATCATCGCCTCTGCGCGGCATGTCGGCGTGCCCCTGCTGACCGCAGACAAGGTGATCTTGCGCTACGGCGACGCGGGTTACGTCGCTGTACAGGACGCGAGCAGATAGCGCGCCCTGTACCGCGACGGGGGCGATTTTACGCGACAACCTGTTGCGCGCAGAGCACCTCGGCGATCTGCACGGCGTTGAGCGCGGCGCCCTTGCGCAGGTTGTCGCCGGTGACGAACAGCGCCAGGCCGTGTTCGACCGTGGGGTCGCGCCTGATGCGGCCGACGAACACCTCGTCGCGGCCGGTCGCTTCCAGCGGGTTGGGCACGTCGCTCAGCACCACGCCCGGTGCCTGGCGCAGCA
Organism: Reyranella sp. CPCC 100927; assembly: GCF_007859315.1. Taxonomy (GTDB): domain Bacteria; phylum Pseudomonadota; class Alphaproteobacteria; order Reyranellales; family Reyranellaceae; genus Vineibacter. The sequence goes on along the minus strand of NZ_VOHA01000014.1, from coordinate 106,723 downwards.
GCGCCAGCGCATCATCGACCGACAGCGGCCGATCGAACTGCGCGTTGATCGACAGGGAATGGCCCGTGTACACCGGCACCCGCACGCAGGTGCCCGACACCGGCAGGTCGGGGATGTCGAGAATCTTGCGGCTCTCGTCGCGCAGCTTGACCTCCTCCTCGCTGTAGCCGTCCTCGACGAGGCGGTAGTTCAGCGGCACCACGTTGTAGGCAAGCGGTACCGCCCACTTCTTCGGCGCCGGGAAGTCGACGGCACCGCCGTCGCGCGCCAGCACGCCGGGCGTGGCGCCGACGCTGCGCATCTGCACCTCCAGTTCCTGGACACCGGCCACGCCGGCTCCCGACGCTGCCTGATAGGTGCTGACCACCAGGCGGCGCAGGCCGGCGGCCCGGTGCAGCGGCTGCAGCACCGGCATGGCGGCCATGGCCGTGCAGTTGGGATTGGCCACGATGCCCTTGGAGATGCGTCCCAGCGCGTGCGGGTTGACCTCGGAGACCACCAGCGGCACATCCGGATCGCCGCGCCAGGCCGACGAGTTGTCGATGACGATGGCACCCGCGGCGGCGACAAGCGGCGCCAGCCTCAGCGACGTCGCGCCACCGGCGGAAAAGAAGACGATGTCGAGACCGGCGTAGTCGGCCGCCGCGGCGTCCTCGACGACGATGTCGCGATCCTTCCATTGCAGGCGCTTGCCGGCCGAGCGGGCGGAGGCAAAAAGGCGCAGCGACGCGATCGGAAAGTCGCGCTCGGCCAGGATGGACCGCATGAGCTCGCCGACGAGCCCGGTGGCACCGACAATTCCAACCCGCTTCAAGCCGGGTTGCTGATCTAGAGGCATGGACGCTTCTCCTGAAGTGAGCCGGAGACGGGCGTCCCTGAACGACAAAGGCCCCGTCCGATCGGCGGGGCCTGGAAAGGTTCAATCGCAGCTGGCGTCTAGCGCGCGCAAACCTCCGTACCCCCACCCGAGGTGGTGGTTTTGGTGGTGGTGGTTTTGGCGGCGAAACGCGACATGCGCGGGATCCTTAGTCGAGCCCGACGATTTTGTAAAGGTGCCCGGCGGGCATCTCAGTTCGCCGTCATGCCGCCGTCGATTACCAATTCGCTGCCGGTCACCCACGACGCCTCGTCCGAGGCCAAGTACAGGCAGCCGGCGGCGATGTCGTAGGGCGTGCCGAAGCGGCCCAACGGCGTCACCTCCAGGCGCTTGCGGGCGACGTCGGGGTTGGAGTGGCCCGGCGCCGTCATCGGCGTGTCGACGAAACCCGGGTGCACCGAGTTCACGCGGATGCGGTCGGGCGCGTACTGGATGGCGGCGGCCTTGGAGAAGATGCGCACGGCGCCTTTCGAGGCATGGTAGGCCGCGTTGGCGTGCGAGCCGACGATGCCGCAGATCGACGAGATGTTGATGATCGAGCCGCCGCCCGCGCGCTGCATCGCCGGAATCACCGCCTTGGTGCCGAGGAAGACGCCGGTGGCGTTGATCGCCATCACCTGGTTCCACTGCTCCAGGGTCTGCTCGGCCAGGCGCGGCCCGGCCGTGTGGCTGGTCTGGATGTTGAGCTTGGGATCGCGGCCGGAGATGCCGGCGATGTTGCACAGGATGTCGACGCGGCCATAGGCCCGCTCGGCCTGGGCGGCGATCTCGGCCCAGCGCGCCTCGTCGCTCACGTCCTGCAGTGCGAACGATGCCGTGCCCTTGTCCAGGACGATCGCGTTCACGACGGCGTTGCCCAGCACCTCGTTCATGTCGGTCAGCAGCACCGAGGCGCCGTGGCGCGCGAAAAGCCGCGCCGTCTCGGCGCCGATGCCCGAGGCGGCGCCCGTCACGACCGCCACCTTGCCCGTCAAGCGTCCTGGATGCTGCATATGTCCGGATCCTCCCGTGGTCACCAGTCACCACTCTAGGCCACCCGCCGCCGCACCGGCTTGCATTCGGCGCACGTTGCTATCGACCACAAGCATGGCCTGCGGCGGCAACGCCGCGCCGCAGGCCCGGGACGCACGGCCGACGATACAGACGATACACAAAAGGCCGGCCGCGACACGGCCACGACGCGGACGCGCGGTACCTTGCGGACATCGAAAACGCCCCCCGGGGTCGGACACCAGCCGATGGAGGCTCACATGGACCGCACGCTGCTCGCCGCCACCCTGACCGTATCCGCCGTCGTGAGCTTCGCCCCCTGCGCCGTATCGGCCATGCCGGTCCTGCCCCTGCCGGTGGTATCGGCGATCACGCTGCCCGCCAACCGGCTGCCAGAGGACTTTCTCGACCTCGACCTGGCCGATGTCTCCGACATCGTCGACGCCGATCACATGGCAAGCGAGGCGGTCGTCATCCTCCTGAGCGAGGGCATGGCACTGCTTGCCGGCTGACCCCCTACGACACCCTTCCCGGAGACGGCCATGACGACTTCACCCTGCGGGCACCTGCTCTCGTGCGACGACATGGCCCTGCCCCGCGAGCGCTTCCGCGAACGGCTCGTCGAGATCGTCAACCGAACGCTGAGCCTGCCGCAGGTCATCGACCCCGCGGCTTTCGACGGCCTGCTGGAGACACCCGATGACTGGCGCCTGGCGGACTACGTCGACGTGATCCTGGCCGCCTACGGCACGACCTTGGACAGCCAGTCGATGCCCTCGGGCATCGAGATCACGTGACGCACACCGCAACCGCAGTCGCCGCGCCGCCCTCCGCTACAGCGCACGCATGAGAGCGGCACACTCGTCGAGCAGCGGCAGGACCTTGTCGCGCGCCTGCGCCGGCACCATGAACACGGCGCGATCGACGCCGGCATCGCGGTGGCGTTTCAGCACGTCGAGATCCCGCGCCAGGCCGAACAGCGTGAGCGGCACGGCGGCCGTATCGCGGCCCGCCTCGGCCGCCATCTGGCGGAAACGCGGCAGCACCTCCAGCGGGTCCTCGCCGCGACCGCCGATCGGCATCCAGCCGTCGCCGTAGGCGATGGCGCGGCGGGCGCCGTGCGGGAAGCTGCCGCCGACGATGATCGGCGGGTGCGGCTTCTGTACCGGCTTGGGCCACTGCATCATCTCGTCGAAGCGCACGAACTCGCCCTCGAACTTGGGCTTGGAGCGGGCCCAGATCTCCTTCATCGCCGCCACACGCTCGCGCATCAGCTTGAAGCGTGTCTCGAAGGCGGTGCCGTGGTCGGCCATCTCCTCGGCGTTCCAGCCGCCGCCGATGCCGAACAGCAGGCGGCCGTTGGACAGGCGGTCGACGGTCGAGACCTCCTTGGCGGTGTGGATGGGATCGCGCTGCACCACCAGGCAGATGCCGGTGCCCAGCTTGATGGTCTTGGTAACCACCGCCGCGGCGCCCAACGCCACGAAGGGATCATAGGTGTCGTAGTAGTGCTTGGGCAGCTCGGCGCCGCCGGGCCATGGCGACTTGCGGCTGGTAGGGATGTGGCTGTGTTCGGGGAACCACAGCGATTCGAAACCGCGATTCTCGACTTCGACGGCCAGCTCCTGCGGCTGGATCGCGTAGTCGGTGGGAAACATCGTGATGCCGATCTGCATGGGGCGCACTCCTTGGCTGGGTCGGCCGTCATTTCGAGCGCAGCGCGGAAATCTCCGCGAAGAGAAACTCCATGCGCAGGAGAGTCCTCGCTGCGCATGGAATGACAATGTGTAACGTCTAGCCCAGCACTTCCTTGTTGATGACGTTGTCGCGGTTGGGCTTGCCGTCCAACACGCTCAGCATGTTCAGCGCCGTGGCCTCGGCCATGCGCATGACCGCCTCGGTGGTGACGCCGGCCATGTGCGGCGAGCTCACGAAGTTGGGCAGGGTCAGCAACGGGTTGTCCTTGGGCGTCGGCTCCTGCTCGAAGACGTCGAGCCCGGCCGCCGCCAGCTTGCCGCCGGTCAGCGCCGCATGCAGCGCCTTCTCCACGATGATGCCGCCGCGCGCGGTCGACACCAGGATCGCCGACGGCTTCATCGCCGCCAACTGCCGGGCATCGATCATGCCCACCGTCTCCGGCGTCTTGGGGCAGTGGATGGTGATGAAATCGGCGCGCGGCAGGGCCGCATCGAGATCGGTGACCGGCTCACAGCCGGCCGCCCGTATGGCGTCGGCCTTCACATAGGGATCGTAGACCAGCACCGGCATCTCCATCGCCAGCGCACGTTTTGCCGTGCGCGTGCCGATGCGGCCGAAGCCCACGATCAGCAGGGTCTTGCCCAGCAGGTCGGCCGGCAACTGCACCATGCGGTCGCCCCAGCGGCTTTCCTGCACCATGGTGTGGAAGTGCACGGCGCGCTTGGCCAGGTTCATCATCATGAAGATGGCGTGCTCGGCCACCGAGGCCGAGTTGGCGGTGCCGGCCACCATCAACGGGATCTTCTTGGCGGTGAGCGCCGGCACGTCGACGGCGTCGTAGCCGACGCCGATACGGGCCACGACCTGCAGACCCTTGGCGGCGTCGCGCTCGGCCGGCCCGAACGGCGTGCCGCCCAGCGCGACGCCGTTGACCTCGCCCAGATCGCGCAGCCGGGCCTGGAAATCGGCTGCGCGCATGGTGCCGGGGAAGGTCGCGACCTCGATATCATCGCGCCGCTTCAGCACGTCCAGCCCCGCCATGCCGAAAATATCCGGCACCAGCAGCCGCTTCTTGTTCGTTGCCATGACGACTCCCTCTGAAGAACGGCGCGCATCATCGACCAGACGGCGGCGGCTGCAAACGGCGCGCCGCGCATGGCCACCATACCGGAGCCGCGCTCGGGCGGCACCGCGGCCGGCACGGGCCCTTTTTCACCTGCATGCCACGGTTGCAACGATGATATGCTGCACACGGTGCGGGACACCGCATCCATAAACAGGGAGACAACGCATGGACAATCTCAGCCGGCTGCAGCACGCCTATCGTGCCTGGAACGACTGCAAGGCGCAGTGCTTCGACATGTGGACCGAGCTCTTCGCCGATCGTTGCGACCTGCGGTCGGCAGCCGCCGGCCGCAGCGGCGCCGAATGGACGGAAAGCCGGATGTCCAAGGATGGTGTGATCGACTACCTGAAGGGTCTCACGGCACAGTTCGACATGATCCACTACACCATGGACCAGTACACGTGCCGCGGTGACACCATCGTCGCGATGGGAACCATGGGGTGGCGCAACAAGGCGACCGACAAGGTTGTCGAGATGTGGAAAATCGATGTCTGGCAGTTCGCGGACGAGAAAGCCGTCGCCTTCCACGAATACTACGATACTCGGGCGCTGCTGGAGTCGACGACACACTGAATCCTGGCCATTCCGAGCGGCCCGCCGTTCCCGCGCGGCGCTCGGAATGGCACGGCTGCCCTGCCCCGGCGACACTTCTGGCGGGGCGCACCGGCATGCCAAGATCGCGGCGCGGATACAACCACACAGGACGCGCGATGCCTCGCATGACCGGCGGCGACGCCATTGTCGATTCACTGCTGCGCCATCGCATCGATACGATCTTCGGATTGCCGGGCGTGCAGATGTACGGCCTGTTCGACGCCTTCGCGCGCAATGCCAACCGGCTGCGGGTGATCAATGCGCGGCATGAGCAGACCACCGCCTACATGGCGCTGGGTTATGCGCAATCGACCGGCAAGCCGTCGGCGTTCACGGTGGTGCCCGGTCCCGGCGTGATGAACACCATGGGCGCGCTGACGACAGCCTGGGGGCTCAACGCGCCGGTGATGTGCATCACGGGTCAGGTCCCCAGCGCCATGATCGGCCGTGGACGCGGCCAGCTGCACGAGATGCCCGACCAGCTGGCGACACTGAAAACGCTACTGAAATTCGCCGAGCGCATCGAGCATCCCACCGAGGCGCCGCAGGTGATGGCGCGCGCCTTCCAGGCCATGGTGTCGGGCCGGCCCGGGCCGGTTGCCGTTGAGATGCCGTGGGACATGTTCTCGGCCAGCGCCGAGGTGACGCCGGTCGAGCCGCTGGGCGCCCACGCCAACCCGCAGCCCGACCCCGAGAAGATCGCGGCGCTGGCGCGGCTGATCAACGGCGCCCGGGCACCGATGATCTGGGTCGGCGGCGGTGCTGCCGGCGCCGGACCCGAGATCCTGACCCTGGCCGAGAAGATCGGCGCGCCGGTGGTGGCGTTCCGCACCGGCAAGGGCGTGGTCGACTCCCGCCATGAGCTGTCGCTGGGCACGGTCGCGGGTTTCCAGCTGTGGGACAAGACCGACCTGCTGATCGGCATCGGCACGCGCCTGGATGTGCCCATCGCGCGCTGGGCGCCGGCGCCGGCCGGGCTGAAGGTGGCGCGCATCGACATCGATCCGATCGAGCATCGCCGACTGGCGGTCGATGTCGCGATCGTCGCCGACGCAGCCGACGGCGCCCGCGCGCTGGCCGATGCCGTCGCGCACCGTACCGATCCGGCGTGGCGTGCCGCGGTGGCCGACGCCAAGGCAACGGGGCTGGCAGCGGTGCAGAAGGCGCAGCCGCAATATGGCTACATCGATGCCATCCGCGCGGTGCTGCCGAACGACGGCATCGTGGTCGACGAGGTGACCCAGCTGGGCTACATCGCCTGGTACGGCTATCCGGTGCACCGTCCGCGTGGCCTGATCAGTTCGGGCTTCTCCGGCACCCTGGGCTACGGCTTCCCGACCGCGCTGGGCGTGAAGGTGGCGCATCCCGACCGTCCCGTGGTGTCGATCACCGGCGACGGCGGCTTCCTGTTCGGCGGTTCGGACCTGGCCACCGCGATGCAGTTCGGCATCAATTTGGTGACGGTGGTGGTGAACAACAGTTCGTACGGCAACGTGCTGCGCGACCAGCAGCGGCTGTACGACGGCCGCCATGCCGGTGCCGTGCTCAGCAACCCCGACTTCGTCGCCTACGCCCGCTCTTTCGGTGCCGCGGCCTGGCGGGTGGAGACAGCCGACGCGCTGCGCAGCACCCTGCGCGAGGCGCTCGCCGCCAACACGCCGGCCGTGATCGAGGTGGTGTCCGACATCACCAAGGACTACCCGCCCTACGAGTTCCACCAGCCGCGCCGCCGGTGAGCACGGCCCGCATACCACGGGTTTCTTTGCTGGCTGTATCTGTAGGACAGGATGCCGCTTGTGACGGGCCGGACCGCGCCGCTGGAGCGGCGCGGTCCCAGCCGTCGCCAGCGCTGTCTTCACTGGCCGAACCCCGGAGGTCCTCGCTTCTCTCAAGACGACGGCAACAATGTATCCACTCCTCTGGGGAGGGACTCAATCCACTTTGGCGCCGGAGGCCTTGATGATGGGGGCGAAGCGCTTTTCGTCCAGGGCGCGAAAGGCTTCGGTGTCGGCGCGGCTCATCCAGGTGCGCGTGGCGCCCTGCTTGTCGAACGCCTCCTTCACCGACGGGCTCTCCAGCGCCTTGCGGCACAGTGCCGAGAGCCGCTCGATCATCGCCGGCGGCACACCCGCGGGCGCACAGATGCCGCCCCACGACGTGATCTCGAAGCCGGGCAGCAGTTCCGCCATCGCCGGCAGGTCGGGCACGGCGGGATGGCGTTCCTTGGAGGTCACAGCGAAGCCCTTCACTTTGCCGCCGCGCATCAGGCCGAGGGGACCCGGGATGTTGTCGAACATCATGTCGACCTGGCCTGCCAGCAGGTCCTGGTGCGCCGGCGCGCTGCCGCGATAGGGCACGTGCAGCAGGTTGACCTGGGCGAGCTGCTTGAAAAGCTCGCCGGTCAGATGCGGCGTGGTGCCCGAGCCCGACGAAGCGAAGGAGTACTTGCCGGGATTGGCTTTCACCGTCGCGATCAGCTCGGCCAGGGTGTTCGCCGGAAAATCGAGCCGCGTCATCAGCATGTTGGGTACCGACCACAGCATGGCGATGCCGGTGAAATCCTTGGCGGCATCGAACGGCAGCTTGGCATACAGGGTCGGCGCGATGGCGTGCGCGGCGACCGTGTAGAGGCCGATGGTGTAGCCGTCGGGCGCCGACCGCGCGATGGCCTCGGCGCCGATATTGCCGCCCGAGCCTGCCTTGTTCTCGACGATGAATTGCTGGCCGGTCAGTTCGGAGAGTGCCTGGCAGACGATGCGCGAGAGCGTGTCGGTGGGGCCGCCGGGCGGAAAGACGACGATGTAGCGCACTGGCTTGGTGGGCCACTCGTCGGCGGCCCGCGCCATGCCGGAGGCCAGCATCGGCGCCGCGAGCGCACTGCCGGCGGCCAACCGCAACGCGCGGCGGCGGGGTAGAGAAAGCGGATGAATCCTGATCATGTAACGTCCTCCCAGTCGCTTGTTTGTTGATCCTTCAGTGCCCCACGGCGGCGGCCGGCGCAAGGGCCGGCGGCACTGGGCTCCGTCTCATCCGATCGGATGATGATCGGTGTGCCCTCGCGACATAGCGTGCAGCCTGAGGGGCCGACGTCCCCTGCTTTGCGTCGATTGCCGCGTCAAGCACTGCAGGAGGAAGACCGTCATGTCCGACCGCGCCCTCGCGATGCGGGTCAACGCCCTCGTCGCCACCGCCCTCGCCAACACCGATTTCTCGTTCACGCTGGAGGAACGCGGCAGCAAGTGCCTGTTCCACCGCTACCTGCTGCATCACATCCGGCACCGCGTGGACACCGACGATGTCGGCGTGGTCGATGCGCCCCAGCGGCTGGAGAACAACGTCTCTGTCGCCGCCTACGATGCCGTCCACGACGTCGTCTACGTCAATGCCAGCAAGCTCGGTGACGCCGAAGCTCGTTTCACGCTGGCGCACGAGTACACCCACGCGGCCGTCGATATCCGCAAGTACGTCTTCACGCGGGCATCCAACGAAGGTGTCGCCTTCCTGGTGGAACGGCTGTGCCGTGGTTTCGGCACCCATATCGACCATGCCGCGCATCCCACGATCGGCAAGGATCCGCTGTCGATCAAACTCTATGACGCTGCCGAGGCGTTGATGATGTCCAAGAAGCTGGCGACCGACAAATCGGCCGTGATCTCGGCGGCGGAATTCAAGCCGCTGCGCGACGCCGTGATCGCCTTCTATTCGGCGACGCTGGGACCGCTGTTCCAGCCCGAACAAGTCATGGACTGGAACCTCGGAACGAAGTTCCCGTCCAACAAGTGGAAGGACTGGTGATCGCGACCGCGGTGTTTCCGCCGCGGCCGAGTCGCTACAGCGAAACGCCGAACAGCGCCTGCAGCCGCTGGCGGTCGATCCCCATCGCGCCGCGCCAGTTCGCCAGCGGCGGCACGATATCGGAGCGCGGCGCGCCCTTGGCGAGGGCCTGGGCGCGATGGACCTCGGCGCGCGAGACATGGCGGTCGAGCGACGGTGCGAGATCGGGGTTGGGCATCACGCCGGCCTCCGCCAGCGCCTGGAGAATGCCGTAGCGCTGATATTTATCGCTGCGCGGGATGACCTTGCGGCGGGCGATCTCCTTCTCGAGTGCGCCGGGCGTGATTTCCGGCGGCTGAGCGGCGATGATGGCGAGGAGATCGCGGAAGCGGCTGGTGTCCTCGGCCGTGGGCTTCGGCAGACCATGGCAGGCCGCCGCTTCGAGGTCTGGCAGATAGTGCTCCGGCAGCTCATTCCAGACCGATCCCAGGGCCAGGCGAACCAGCTTGTCGGCGACATCGATCTCGACCGGGTCGTCCAGACCGCAATCGGGCAGTGCCGGCGCTGACTCTTCCAGTGCCTGCGGCAAGTGGATGGCCCAGGCGTAAGAGATCAGCGTCTGGCGTCCGCGCGGGGCACTGCCGCCGACACCGGCGATGAAGCCCGCCGCCACATCATCGCGGCGCAGGGCCTGCGCGGCAGCGACCGCCCTGGTGATGAAGGCGCGGGCCGACAGCTGTTCGGTGTGCCGCGGCCGCCACCCTCTGCGATCGGCTTCGGCCAGTTCCGCCGGCGTCGGCGGGGTTGGATCACCGGTCATCGTGCCGGCGCGCGTGACGCGATAACCATAGCAACGCATCAGCAGCGCCAGATCGTCGCCGTCGGGAACGTTGCGCGGCGTACCGCCGGCTGCTTGCTGCGTCATGGCCGCCCCTCATCGTCGTCGGCGGCCACAGTCGCTGCAAAATGTGATCGAACCATGACGCGCCGCGTCGACTATTTGTCCATCCACACGTCCTCGAAGCGCCAGCCGTTATAGATGCTGTTGACCATGATGGTGACGCCCTTGACGTGCGGCTGCCAGCAGCCGGCGGCAACGCCGTGGAAGATGATCGGCCGGGCGATGTCCTCCTGCAGCCGTCGGTCGATGTCCCACACCATCTGCTGGCGCTTCTTGAAGTCGGTCTCGCGCGACTGGGCCTCGAACAGCTTGGTCATCTCGGCGTTGCAGTAGTTGTTGTAGTTGCGCAGCGAGCCGCAGGCATAGTTCTCGAACAGGTTCTGGTCGGGATCGTCGACGGCCGAGCCGGTCTGGTTCATCGCCACGGTATAGTTCTTGTTGAACACGCGGTTGTAGTAGACGGCGGTATCGATGACCTCGAGCTCGCCATCGATCCAGATGTGCTTGAGCTGGTCGATCAGGATCACCGCCGGATCGCGGAAGGTGGGGATGTTGCGGGTGCTGACCTTGATCTTCAGCCGCTTGTCGGCGCCATAGCCCACCTGCTTCATCAGCTCGCGCGCCTGCTCGCGGTTCTTGGCGACGTCTCCGTAGCTGACGATGGATTTGAGCATCTCGGGCGGCAGCCCCCAGACGCCTTCCGGTGGTGGCAGCAAGGTGCCCCCCATCTTGTCCAGGCCCTCGCTCAGGATGTCGATGAAAGCCTGGCGATCGAGCGCCAGCGCCATGGCGCGGCGAATGCGCGGATCGTCGAACGGCGGCACGTCGCGGTTGACGATGAGATTGGTGCTGACGCCCGTGGTGCGCATGGTGCATTGCGCGTGCGGTGCATCCTTGCGGATGTTGGCCAGCAGCGGCACGGTGACATCGGTTGGAAACGTCATGTCAAAGGCGCCGCTGATGAAGGCCAGCATGCGGGTCGAGCGGTTGGAGATGACGCTGTACTCGATGCCGTCGAGAAACGGGCGGCCCGGCTTCCAGTAGTCGCCGTTCTTGATCAGCTTGATGGCCTCGTTCGTGCGCAGTTCGACGAACTTGAACGGGCCCGTACCGATCGGCTTGCGCCGCATGTCCGCCGGCGAGACGTGGCAGGGATAGATCGGTGAATAGCCCGATGCCAGAAGCGCCAGCAGCGAGGGTTGTCGGTTTTTGACATGCACGGTGACGTCGAAGTCACCCTCGACCGTCACTTTCTCGACGTTGCCATACCAAGCCGATCGCGGGTTGCGCCGCAGCTTGGCTTCGCCGGTGCCGAGCAGCAGTTCGAACGTGCAGCGCACATCCTGGGCAGTGAACGGTTTGCCGTCGTGCCATTTCACGCCCTGCCGCAGCTTGAAGGCGAGCCTGGTGCCGTCCTCGTTCCAGGACCAGCTGGTGGCGAGATCGGGCACGATCGAGTCGAAGCTGTTGCGCGCCACCTTCTGGTCGTACATGACAAGATTGTTGAAGACCGCCATGAACGGCACTGCAACGGAGACGGTCGCCTCTTCGTGGATCGAGGGGCTGGGCGGCGAGTCCATGTGCTGGATCTTGAGAATCCCGCCGTATTTCTCAGCCCGGACGGTAGACATGGCCGCCAGGGAAGCCACCACAACCCAGAACGCCATGGACACGACGGAACGCGTCATTGCTTCCTCCCTCGATGTACCGCAGGGGTGACGACCACCCGCCGCCGCCCTACACTGCCGGCAACACACACCACGAGGACGCATCATGATCGTCGAGCAGATCTGGACCGGCAATGCCTATCGCAACTTCAACTACCTGATCGCCTGCAAGGAAACCGGCGAGGCGCTGGCGATCGATCCGCTGGATCATGCCAAGTGCCTGGCGGTCGCCAAGGACAAAGGCTGGACCATCACGCAGATCCTGAACACGCACGAACACGGCGACCATACCGGCGGCAACCGCCAGGTGGTGGCCGCCACTGGCGCCAAGGTATTGGCGCATGCCAACGCCAAGGACAAGATCCCGGGCCTGGATCGCGGGCTGGGCGCCGGCGACGTGATCAAGGTCGGCAAGACCGTCGAGCTCGAGTGCATGGACACGCCCGGCCACACCATGTGCCATATCTGCCTGCGCTCGCACGGCGATCATCCGGCGCTGTTCTGTGGCGACACCCTGTTCAACGCCGGCGCGGGCAACTGCCACAACGGCGGCCATCCCAGCGAGCTCTATGGCACCTTCGCCCAGCAGCTCGACAAGCTGCCGGAAAACACCCTGATCTATCCCGGCCACGACTACATCGCGAACAACCTCGCCTTCACGCTCGATCGCGAGCCCGACAACGCCAAGGCCAAGGACCTGCTGCCGGGTATGCAGCAGCAGGATCCCGCCAAGGCGCTGGTCACGACCCTGGCGCTGGAGCGCGAGATCAACACGTTCTTCCGGCTGACCAGCCCGTCGGTGATCCGCCGCCTGCGCGAGGCCTTCCCCGACCTGCCCGACAACCCCGACCCCAAGACCGTGTTCCTCAAGCTGCGCGAGCTGCGCAACAAATGGTAAGGGCACGCGCCATCGCGGCTGCGGCAACGGTCGCGGCCACGATGGCCGTCGCGGGCGTCACGCGCGCCGCCGACGGCTTCGACGTAGTGGCGCTGGGCGCGCTGGGCGGCATCCAGGACGGCAACCTCAGCGCCTTCCTGATCCGGCCGCACAATGACGACAACGCCGTGACCTGCGACGCCGGCGCGCTGGTGAATGGCCTGCGCGTGGCCGAGGAGAAAGGCGCCTTCGCCCACATCACGGTGCCGGCGGATGTCCCGCTCAGTCGCGTGGGCTATGTGCTGACCCACAAGATCAAGGGCTACCTGGTGAGCCACGCGCACCTGGACCATGTCGCCGGCCTGATCATCGCCTCGCCCGACGACAGCAAGAAGCCGATCTATGCCCTGCCCTCGGTCGGCACGGCGCTGGTCGACACCTACTTCAACTGGCGGGCGTGGCCCAACTTCACCGATCGCGGCAAGGAACCGCATCTCAAGAAGTTCACGATCGCCGACCTGGCGCCGGGTGTCGCGATGCCGGTCAAGGACACCAGGATGACGGTGACGGCTTTCCCGCTGAGCCATGGCGGCGTCGAGTCGACGGCCTTCCTGGTCGAAAGCGACGGCGAGGGCGTCCTGTGCTTCGGCGATACCGGGCCGGACTCGGTCGAGAAAACGACGCGGATGCGCGACATCTGGTCGGCAGTGGCCGACAAGGTGAAGCAGCGGCGGCTGAAGGCGATCGTCATCGAGGCGTCCTACACCAGCGACCGGCCGGACAACCTGCTGTTCGGTCACCTGACGCCGAAATGGATCCTGATGTCCCTGCGCGAGCTCGACGGGCTGGCCGGCGGCAACGCCCTGAAGGACCTGCCGGTGATCATCAGCCACATCAAGTACGCGCTGACGCCGGAGCAGCCGCAGGCCAAGATGCTGGCCGAGTTGCAGGCCGGCAACGACGTCGGCGTGCGCTTCATCCTGCCGCAACAGGGTGAACGCTGGCATTTCAGGTAGTCGCCCGGTTGCTACCGCTTCCGGGCAAGCAGAACCGCGGCAGAGCTGGGGCGAAAGACGCAGCACGGGTTGCGGAAATTGCCGAAACCCGTGGCCACGACAGCGGTGACAGAAAGGACAAATGTGCGGGATGGCTGCGATTCCAAGGCATGAGCGGGTTTTCCTGACCTGACAGACAAACGACAGAAACGGCCCCGCGTTTTCTCTCACTGGAGCCCATACGAGCCGGCAGAACGGGTTGCGGAAATTGCGGAAACCCGTGCGCGGGCGATTACGGCCATCGAACGCTCCTGCCTCGGCAAAGGTCTGCCGAAGCCTGACGCGGCAGCAGATCGTTCGAGGTTTGCCGGTGACGGCAGCGCCGAAACGCCCGTTCGGCCGGCGGGCGGCTCTGCCCCACGACGCCGGGCCTACGAAGCGCCCGGCATCTCCGGCGGCGAGAACGCGGACTTGTGGCCAGTTACAGCGCAGGGTGCGGCATCGACAAGAGTCCAAAAATCGACATCAGAAATATCTCGTAACGCCTCTTCGCTCCCCGACGCAGTGCTATGGCGTGGGAAGATCATCGCCGAAGACAACGTTGCCGTCATTCTGAGCGCCGCGAAGGATCCTGCGGTGTTGCTGTCAAAGAAGTTTGGCGCCGGTGACCATCCGCGCCGACGATGTCAGCGCGCCCCGGCGATTGCCCCGACAGATCAACCTTTCCGTCCTGTGCTCTAGACGATCTGCGTGGTCTGCACCGGCGCCTTCAGCACGCCGGCGAGGCGCTCCAGCGCCTGCGCCAGTTCGGCGCGGTTGCGGGCGGCCCCCAGCGAGACGCGCACGGCCGGCGACGACATGGCGTCCGTCGCGAAGGCATCATCGCCCACCACCGCCAGGCCGTGCTGCAAGGCGTGCGCCAGGAAGGCGACGCGGTTCCAGCGCGCCGGCAGCGGCAGCCACAGGTGGTGGCCGTTGGGTCGGGCGGCGAACGCAACGCCTTTCAGAAGCTTGCGGGCCAGCAGCTGGCGCCCGGCCGCCTCGCCGCGGATCGCCTGGATGATCTTGTCGGCGATGCCGGTACGCAGCCAGTGCGTCACCAGCGCCACCATCAGCGGTGGCGGCATCTGCAAGGTGGCCTGCAGCTTGCCGCGCATGATTTGTGCCGCCGCCGCGTCGGGTGCCAACAGGTACGACACGCGCAACGCCGGCGCGATGCATTTGGACAACCCGACCGCCAACCAGGTGCGCTCGGGGATCAAGGTGGCGATCGGCGCCATCGCCGGTTCGAGCAGGCCATAGGCATCGTCCTCGATCAGCGCGGTGCGGCTGCGGCGGATGATGTCGGCGATCGCCTGGCGTCGTGCGGCGCCCATGGTCGCGGTGGTCGGGTTGTGCTGGGTCGGCGTCAGGTAGACCGCCTTGGGCTGATGCGCCTTGCACGCCGCCCGCAGCGCCTCGGGCACGATGCCCTCGCCGTCCATGGCGACGCCGATCAGGCGGACGCCCAGTGCCGCCGCCGCGGCTTTCATGCCGGGAAACGTCAGCGCCTCGGTCAGCACCACGTCGCCCGGCGCCGCCAACGCCAGCAGCGCGTTGAACAGGATCACCTGGTTGCCGGGATAGATCACCAGGCGCTCGGCATCGGCTTGCGGCAGGCGCTGGCGCAGCCAGCGCGCCGCGACTGCCCGCTCCTCGTCGCTGCCGCCGGGTGGCTGGTAGTTCAGATAGGCGCTGAAGCTCGAGCCGGTGCGGATGGCCTCCAGCCCCTGGGCGATGCGCAACTCGAGATTCGCCTCGACCGGCTGCGGCGGCACGTTCATCGACAGGTCGATCCTGACCGGAAAGGCGATGTCGCGGGCGGCGCGCGCCGTCGTCTCCGACACGAAGGTGCCGCGACCAACCTGTGCGTCCAAGAGCCCGCGCCGACGCGCCTCGCCGTAGGCGCGCGTCACCGTCGTCAGGTCGACATCCAGAGCCTGGGCCAGCGCCCGGTGCGTCGGCAGCTGCTGGCCGCGTGCCAGCCGGCCGCTGTCGATGTCGGCGGCCAGCGCCTCGACGATGCGCAGGAACACCGGGCCCTGCCACTCGGATAATGCAGGGATCCAATCCATACAATTTGCCCGTTTGTCTTGGATTGTTTGGATGTCAATCCTTATTGTATGGATCAGAACGGATCAAGAGGTTTCCGCCATGGACGCCACACAGGAACAGGTCACGCTCGGCGAGGCCATGCGGCGCGGCTTCATGCTGCGTTGCCCCAACTGCGGCAAGGGCAGCCTGTTCGGCCGCTTCCTGAAGGTGGCCGACCACTGCCCGGCCTGCGGCGAGGCCTTCTCGCACCACCGCGCCGACGACTTCCCGCCCTACCTGGTGATCATGATCGTGGGCCACGTCATCGTGCCGCTGCTGTTTGCGGTGGAGATGGCGTGGGCGCCGCCGATGTGGCTGGAATTCGTCATCTGGATCCCCGCCACGCTGATCAGCTGCCTGTTGCTGCTACAGCCCATGAAGGGCGCCGTCGTCGGCATGCAGTGGCAGCTGGGCATGCACGGCTTCGCCGAGGCGCGGCAACGGCGCCTCGCTTGAAACCTGTCATCCCGAGCGCAGCGAGGGATCTCCTGCGAATGACGTACGGTGCGCCATTCACGCGAGATCCCTCGCTACGCTCGGGATGACAAGTTACGCCGCCTTGGCGCCCTTGGTCGGCCCCCAGGACTTGACGACCGGCAGCACCTCCTTGGCGAACAGTTTGAGCCCGCGCTCGGAGACGTCGTAGGGCGTGCCGCCAAAGCGGAAGGCGACATTGAGCTGGAAGTCGCCCAACAGGCGGCGGCGCTCCTCGAGCCCGCGCAGGATCTTGTCCGGCGTGCCCCAGCTGGCGGCCTGCATGAAGCCCTTCACCGCACCCTCCAGACCGCTCTGGCGCGCGATCTCGGCTTTCTGCTGGTAGCTGTCGTAGCCCTTCACCGCCTTGAAGTGTTCGCCCAGGAATTCGTAGTGGTAGAAATTGCTCTCCACGAACTTGCCCTGATAGCGGCGCGCTTCGTCCTCGGTCGCGGCGAGGTCGGTACCGCAGACGCAGAACTCGGTCAGCATGATGTTGGGCGGCTCGGTGCCGTGATACTGCCGGTGCAGTTCGCGGCCGCGCTCGATCACCGGCAGGCGCATGTCCCACGGGCGGTCGGCGAACATTACCATGTGGGCACCGAGCTTGGCGGCGGACACCACGGAGTCCTCGCTCGAGGCCACGGCATAGATGCGGTCGTCGAACGAATATTGCGGCCGCGGCCGCAGCTCGATGCGCGGCTGCTTATAGAACGGACCATCGCCCTCCATGAAGCCGGTCTTCAGGGCCTTGACGATCATCGGCGCCGCCTCGTCGAAGCGCGTCCGCGACTCGTCCATGCTGACCCGGAAGGCGGCGAACTCGCGGCGCGCCAGACCACGGCCCATGCCGAAGCGCAGCCGGCCCTTGCTCAGCATGTCGAGCACGACGGCATTCTCCGCCACCCGCAGCGGATCGTGCCACGGCAGGATGACGGCGGCGGTGCCCACATCGATGTTGGGGCACAGCGCCGTCAGATAAGTCATCAGCTGGATGTTGTCGGGCACGAATGAATAGTCGTTGAAGTGGTGCTCGGCCGACCACAGACAGGCAAACCCTGAATCGGCGGCGAGCCGCGCCAGGCGAATCTCCTCTTCCCAGGCGCGATGGTCCGGACAGTTCTCCCAGCCGTAGGTGGAGAACAGCATCATCATGCCGACATCCATCGGCGTCTCCTCTTTGATTGGCGTCTGTTGCGATGGCAAATGCTTCCATGAAGCCGCAACCGCCGCAAGCGGCCGTGACCCAGGCCTGACTGCAAACCTCCACTGCCCCATACGCAGTGGTGTTCAGTCGATGATTCAGTCGGTGGCCGCAGCGGTCATGATGCACTTTCGACCTGAAACGTCAGGCCGGCATGCGCGACCAGCCGATCGACAAGGCGATGACCCATGGCAGCGCCGGGCGTCCAGATACCGCCAGGCGTGCCGACCGAGTCGTGCACCAGGCACAGCGCGCTCTCGGCGATCATCTTGGACGTGGAGCCATAACCCGGATCCATGTCGCCCGTGACGGCAACACGAACCTGATTCCCATCCGCGCCGAGGCCTATGAACAGAATGTCGTAGAAGCCGGCCTCACGCTCGGCTTTCGACGGGCCCTCGCCCGGCTTCGGCCCGCCGGGACCGGCCATCGCCTGGATGGCGCCCGCAATAGCGCTGGCCACGGCCTCTGTCCCGGCAACCATCATCTCGTCATAGACGAAATCGGTTCCCCAGGGATGGCCCATCAGGGCATTGGATCGGTGCACATTGCGCGTGTTGATCGCCGCCATGACGAACGGCGCCACCCAGCCGCCGACATCCGCATCGTAATGGGGCATCAGGCCAAGCGGCTGGCTCGGCCCCGCGAAGCCCGGCGTCAGCGCAAACGGATTCTTCAGCAGCGCCAGCACACCAGGATCCCGCGCCGCCGCCGCGATGGTCGCCTTCATGCTGGCGGCGGTTCCGCCGGAATGGGTGCCGCGCATCTTGCGCACGCGCCCCTTCACCCGGCTGACCGGCTTGCCCCGTTGAGCCTTGGCTGTCTCCTGGAGGAAGAAAACGCCAAGTTCGAAGGGGATCGAGTCGAAGCCGCAGGAAAAGACGATCCGGGCACCGCTCGCCTGCGCGGCGGCGTGATGGGCGTCGATCATCTGCCGCATCCACGCCGGCTCGCCGCACAAATCGAGGTAGTCGGTTCCCGCTTGCGCGCAGGCCGCCACCAGCGCGGTGCCATACAGTTGATAGGGTCCGACCGTGGTCACAACGGCTTTCGTGCGATCCACCATGGCCGCAAGCGAGGCCCGGTCGCTGGCGTCGGCGGCGATGAGCGGCGTGTCGGCCGCCGCACCGATCGCGTCGCGCACCGCGGCGAGCTTGTCCACACTGCGCCCGGCCAGGCCCCAGCGTATGCCGCTGCCGCCGCCATAGCGGGAGGCCAGGTATTCCGCGACGAGCTTGCCCGTGAAGCCGCTGGCGCCATAGACGACGATGTCGAGTTCGGCCGTCGATGTCATCGTCAGGCTCCTCCCCCTGTGCCGACGGCAGCTTCGCGTATTGGCATCCTGCTGTCGAGCGGCCGCCCCAGGACAGGGCAGATCAGCAGGTCGCGTCCCGCGCCCGTGCGGCCTGTGCTATGGTTGCCACCACGCCTGCGGATGAGGGGGGTGCCATGCGCAAGGGCGATGCCGTCACCGACTTCGAGCTTCCGGACGAAACCGGGACACCCCGTCGGCTGTCGGACTTCCTCGCGGCCGGTCCGGTCGTCCTGTTTTTCTATCCCCTCGCCCTGAGCCCCGGTTGCACGATGCAGAGCTGTCACTTCCGTGACCTGATCGGCGACTTCAAGGCGGTGGACGCCCAGCCCGTCGGTATCAGTCCCGATCGACCGCAGACGCAACACCGCTTCGCCCAAAGGCACGCCCTCGGCTATCCGCTGCTGGCAGATACCGATCAGGCCATCGCGCGACAATTCGGGGTCAGGGGGTGGTTGCCCCTGATGCCGGTGCAGCGCACGACGTTCGTCATCGACACCGACTCAACGGTGATCGACGTGATCCGCAGCGAGATCCTGATGAACGTGCATGCCGACCGCGCCCTCGAGGTGCTCAAGAAGCGAGCGGAGAACCGGGGATAGATCTGCGCGCCGACGGCAAGGGAACACAGGGGCGGCATCTTCCGTTGACGCTGCATGGAATTGCCGGACGCGCCATGCCGATCGTGAAGGGTTATGCCATCATCTCGCGCAACGGGATGATCGCGTATGAAGACGGATCTTTTCCCGGCGTCCTTAAGCGGCCTGGTGATCAGCACTTCTTTCGTTCGGGCGTGCGTGCAGCCGACGTCATCGTCCATGGCCGCCACTCCGGCGAGGATGACGCCGACACGGCTGACCGGCCGCGCTTGATCCTGACACGGAAAATCCCGTCACTGGCGCTCGATCCGACAAATGACCACGCGGTCCAGTGGAATCCGCGCGGGGCGTCCTTCTCGGAGGCTTGGCGCTGTCTGGGCTCGGCATCCGACGCGGTCGCGGCCGTGCTGGGCGGCACAGAGGTCTTCGACCTGTTCCTGGATATCGGCTACGACGTCTTCTACCTCTCGTGCTTCCTGGATATCGGCTACGACGTCTTCTACCTCTCGTGCGCCGATGTCAGCGTGATGCCGGGACGACAGGTGTTCTCCGGCACTGCCGCACCCCAGACGCAATTGCAGGCGCAGGGCCTCGTCCTTCGCAGCCGCCGGGAGTTGGACGCCGACCCGCGCGTGCTGCTGGAGGAATGGCATACGCAACGCCCGGGCCGACATCTCGTCGCATCGATCACCTGAATACAGCGGCGTCAGGAACCACTCGCGTGCGCTCGGTTCGACAGGATAGGATGATCCAAGCCAACGATAGAGGAAACGACGATGACCGAGGCGAAACTGGCACCAAACCTGCCGCAGTGGATGAAGGATCACGCGGAGCGCTACCTGTCGAGTGGCGGCACCGATGGCCACATGTACACCATCAACCTGCCCAACGTGCCGGTGAAGTCCGTGCCGTCGCTGCTGCTGACCACGACCGGACGCAAATCGGGTGATCGCTATCTGTTTCCGCTGTTCTACGGCCGCGCTGGCGACAGCAGCTATTTCGTGATCGCCTCGAAGGGCGGCGCGCCGGAGCATCCCGGCTGGTATCGCAACCTCCGAACCAATCCCGAGGTCGACGTCCAGGTCGGTACCGCCAAGATCCGGGCCCGCGCGCGCACGGCCAGCGGCGAGGAGCGCACGCGGTTGTGGGACCAGGCTGTCGGTATCTGGCCGCCGTTCGCCGACTATCAGCGCAAGGCCGGCGCGCGTGAAATCCCGGTCGTGGTGCTGGATCCGGTGAGCTGACGCCGCCCTTCGCAGGACGGCGCCCCCGCCAACGCGGGCGACGTGAGGGACTTAGCCACGCGCGCAGGAGCCAACGTCATGCGGCCGCCGCTTCGCATCGGCACTGTCTACGATTTCCGCAATCCGGCGGATTCCGGCATGAGCATGCCGGATCTCTATGCGGCGATCATCGACCAGGTCGCGATGCTCGACCGGCTCGGGCTCGACCTGGTCTGGTTCACCGAGCACCACTTTCTCGACGACGGCTACCTGCCGTCGTGGACTCCAGTGGCTGGCGCCATCGCCGCACGCACGCAACACGTACGCATCTCGACCGACGTCTGCCTGCTGCCGTTCAACCATCCTGTCCGTCTCGCCGAGGATCTCGCCGTGCTGGACAATCTCAGCAACGGCCGCATCGAGATCGGCGTCGGCATGGGTTATGCGCCACACGAGTTCAACGGCTTCGGCCTGCCGGTGTCGCGTCGCGTGTCGCTCACCGACGAAGGCATCGCGGTGCTGCGCCGCTGCTTCAGCGGCGAGCGGTTCAGCTTCCATGGCAAGCGCTATACGTTCAACGACGTGATCATCCGGCCAGGCTACGTGCAGCCCGGCGGGCCGCCGCTCTGGGTGGCGGCGATGTCGGAGGCCGGTGCCCAGCGTGCGGCGCGATTCGACAGTCATCTGCTGCCGCAAGGACCACGGGCCGCTGCCCTCGATCCCTGGCGGGCGGCGTTGCACGAGTCGGGACGAGACCCACAGCGCTACCGCGTCGGCATCATCCGCTCGTGCCTGGTGACCGACGATGTCGACCGTGACTGGCCACGCGTACGTGCTGCCGAGCGTTACCGCCATCAGGTCTATCGCAGCTTCACGCCCGGCACCGGCCCGGGCGGCGTCGCAAGCAACGCCGATGCACCCCCCATCCCCCAGACCTGGGTCGTGGGCAACGTCGATCACTGCGTCACGCAGCTGTCAGCGTTCATCCGCGACCACGGCATCACCGATCTCGTCACCTGGGCGGTGCCACCGGGCCTGCGGCCGGATCACATGAACGAGAGCCTCGTGAGATTCTGCCGCGACGTCGCGCCGCGCCTCAAGTCCGCCGCAATGCAAACCTAAATATCGTTGCAGGCACAGCGTTCCATGGCCGTGTCATCAGGAACATCGACTTGCCATGGGCGTTGAATTGCCGAGGGTTGAGGCTTGAAACAGAGCCAGTGTCATGAAACCGCTGAGTGAATGTCGCGTTCTGATCGTTGAGAGTGATTTTGGTGTCGGGCTGAAGCTCCTGCGCGAGTTCAGCGACGAGGGCTGTCGCGGCGTCAAGCTGGTCCGCACCCTCGAAGGGGCGTTGCGGGAGCTATCCGTTACGCCACCTGATGCCGTTGCGCTTGATCTCGATGTTCGCGGCAAACACGCAACGCCCATCGCCGATGTCCTGGCGGCGCACAATGTTCCGTTCGTGGTCGTTTCGGGTCCGTCGACGGGTGCCGCCGCGACCGAGCATGACAGCTTGAAAACCTTCCCGGCGCGCGAGATCGTGTCGCGACTGACGACCGCCATCACCCAGCGCAAAGCAGCCTGAAGAACCAGCAGCCAGCCCTGCCCTGGCACCAGCGGTGCGCCGGTGCCAAGGCCGTGGCGCGACGGCCTGCCGGGTGCCGCCACTGTTCCTTCTCAAAAGGCAACCCGGCCTGTCGATTCTGGCCACCCTTGATCGTCCTCCGATGGAGGCAAGTCCGATCAGGGAGAAACCGATGATTCTGGCCAACAAAAATGCCGTGCTCTACGGCGTCGGCGATTCGCTGGGCGGCGCCGTGGCGAAGGCGCTGGCCGCGGCCGGCGCCAAGGTCTTTGTGACGGCGCGCCGCCTGGAGAATGCACTGAACGTCGCCGAAGAGATCCGGGCCACCGGTGGCCAGGCCGACGCCGACGTGGTGGACGCACTGGACGGGCCGGCCGTGAACCGCCACGCCGAGCGGGTCGTGGCGACGTCGGGAACCCTCGATATCTCGTTCAACCTGATCAACCTGGCCGATCGACAGGGCATGCCGTTGGTGGACATGTCGGCTGACGACTTCGTGCGCCCCGTGCGGATCGCCATGCTGACGCATTTTCTCACGGCCACGGCCGCCGGTCGGATCATGTCACGGCAACGGTCGGGTGTGGTGCTCTCGCTGACCGCGACGCCCGCGGGAATCGGCTACCCGATGGTCGGCGGCTTCGGACCGGCATGCTGCGCAATCGAGGCGTTCTCCAGAAACCTCGCGGCTGAACTGGGCGCGCACGGCGTGCGCGTCGTCAACATCCGCTCGGCTGGCTCACCCGATTCGCGGCCCTTCCGAGAGGCTGCCGCCCAGGGCGGTGACGATGTGACAGACTTCTTCGCGCGGCTGAAGAACGACACCATGTTGAAGGCAATGCCGTTGATGCAGGATATCGCCAACGCGGCCGTCTTTCTGGCATCGGACCTGGCCGGCAAGATCACCGGCGTGACGCTCGACATCACCGCAGGCACGACCAGCGCCCTGAACTACAAAATGCCGACCATCGCTTTCGTGGACCGGTGAATCGCACCACCCGTCATCCCGAGCGCAGCGAGAGATCCAGGCGCCGTTCCCCAGATCCCTCGCTGCGCTCGGGATGACAGCCTTCCGTACCAGGGGACGGTGATTGTCGGCCTACGGTCCAATGGCATCGAAGAAGGCACGAACCATGCGCATGTCGCGCCGCTCGGCCAAACACACGACATGGGCATAGGTGCGCACCTGGGCATCGGCGATCCGCACGGCGTGCAGTCCCGGTCCCGGCACATACTCCACGTCGGACACCGCGGCGATCCCGATGCCCTGCGCCACTGCCTCGCGGATGATCTCGCGGCTGGCGATCTCCATCACGACGTGAGGCTCCACACGTGCCGCCTTGAGCGCGGCCTCGAGCGCTCTGCGCGTCGTTGATCCCGGTTCGCGCAGGATCAGCTTCTCGCCATGGAGCTCGGCGATGCGGATGCTGCGCCGGCGCGCGAAGCGATGATCGGCCGATGTGAAGATCACGACCGGGTGTTCGCTGAACGGCTTCGACACGAACCGCGGATCGCGAAACACCTGCGCCAGTACGCCGACATCGGCGCGGTAGTCGAGCAGACGGTCGAGCACGTCCTGCGAATTGCCGGTGCTGACGGAGATCCGGATACCGGGATAGCGCTGGTTGAAGGCCACCAGCATCCTGGTGGCATGCGATGGCCCCACTGCCGCCACCCGCAGATGGCCTGACCGCAGTTCGCCGGCATCGCCCAGCAGCTGCACCGCGTCGGCCTCGAGGCTGAAGATCTGGCGCGACAACTGCAGCAGTTGTTCACCCATTTCGCTGAGCCGCACGCGGCGTCCATGGCGGTGGAACAGCTCGACCTTGTAGTGATCCTCCAGCAGCTTGACCTGCGTGGTCACGGTCGGCTGGCTCACATGCAGCCGCTCAGCCGCCTGGGTGAAGCTGCCCGTGGTGGCGACGGCGTGGAAAGAACGCAGCTGCGTCAGGCGCATGGACGCGATTCCTCCGTTCGCGCCAACTATAGATTTTATCAATGCAACTGGCCAGATATTTGAATTGGTTCGATAGAAAGCCCGGACCGAAAATCCTCCCATCACAACAAAGAAGCGTTCTGGAGGAATCCCCATGGCTACCACACGACGACATGTCCTCGCCGCGGGCCTGGCGCTTGCCGGCACGCCGCTCGCCATCGCCGCACGGCCGGCACGAGCAGCGAGCACGCTGACCGTCGGGCTGATCCCGTCAGAAGATTCGCGGGCGATGATTGCCAACAGCCAAGTGATGATGGACCAGCTGGCCAAGGCGCTGGGCATGACGGTCAAGCCGTTCGTCGCCGCCGACTACAACGGCGTGATCGAGGCCCTGCGTTCCAAGCGGCTCGACGTGGCTTATCTCGGCCCATTCTCGTACGTGCTCGGCGCCACGGTGGCCCCGATCGAGGCGTTCGCCGTCGCCGAGACCAAGAAGGCGGGCCGCACGTTCTACCACAGCCTGATCGTCGCCCATAAAGAGAGTGGCATCAAAAGCGTCACCGACCTGAAGGGAAAAACCTTCGCCTTCGTCGATCCCAGCTCGACATCGGGGCATCTGTTTCCCAAGGCCGGCCTGATGAAGGCTGGGTTCAATCCCGAGAAGGATTTCGGCCGCGTCATCTTCTCCGGCTCGCACGACTCCAATGCCGTGGCGGTGCAGAACCGCAAGGTCGATGCCGTAGCGATCGCCGATCGCATCCTGGACGCCGCCATCGCCAAGGGACTCGCCAAGCGGGAAGACCTGGTGGTGGTGTGGAAGTCAGAGCCGATCCCCGAATCGCCCACGGTCTGGCGTAAGGATCTCGATTCCGACCTGAAGAAACGCATCCAGGCCGCCTTCCTCGAAGTGAAGAACGTACCGTGGTCGGACCAGGGTGAGCTCAACGGCTTCCATCCGACGAACGACGCGGCCTACGACGTCATTCGCGATGCCGCCAAGCTGCTCAACCTCGACCTGAGGACGATGAAGTGATCAGGATCCGCGGCCTGACCAAGAGCTACGGCGCCTTTGACGCGCTGAAGGACATCGATCTTGACGTTGCACCCGGCGAATTCGTGGTCATTCTCGGCCCGTCGGGCGCCGGCAAGTCGACGCTGCTGCGCTGCATCAACCGACTCACCCCGCCGACCCGCGGCGACATTCAAGTCGACGGACAACAGACGAGTGACGGCGCGACCAGCCTGCGCCGGCTGCGCCGCAGCGTGGCGATGATCTTCCAGCACTACAACGTGGTGCCGCGCCTGTCGGTACAGAAAAACGTGCTCACCGGCCGCCTGGGCGCGGTGCCTTCGCTGCTGTCCTGGCTCCAGGTTTTCCCGCGCGCCGACATAGCAATCGCGCGCGAATGCCTGCACCGGGTCGAGCTCGAGGACAAGGCCGAGCTGCGCACCGACACACTCTCGGGCGGGCAGAAGCAGCGCGTCGGCATCGCGCGTGCGCTCGCCCAGCAGCCGAAGGTCATCCTCGCCGACGAACCGGTGGCGAGCCTCGATCCCAAGACATCGCGCACGGTGCTCACGTATCTGAAACAGGCAAGCCGCGAGCTCGGCATCACCGTCGTCTGCAACCTGCACCAGATCGACTACGCGCGCGAGTTCAGCGAGCGCATTGTCGGCGTCTCATCCGGCCGCATTGTCTTCGATGGCGCGCCCGACCAGCTCTCCGATGATGTACTGCGCTGCATTTATCCCGGCCTCGAGGAGAGCGGGAACGCGGCGGCACCGGTGATCGACAGACCCGCCCCACGCCTGCGCGATTTCGCGCTGGAGGAAGCCTGATGAACATCGGTTCCTACACCCTGCTGATCGCCCGCCCGTCAGGCAATCTCGGCTGGTGGCCGCGCGCCGGCATCGCCGCGGCCGCTGCCGTGCTGCTGTGGTGGGCGGCGCGCGGCAGCCAGGTCAGCTTCGGCGAGCTCGCCAAGGGCCTGCCCTGGATCGCCGACTTCCTGTCGCGCATGTTTCCGCCCAACTGGGCCTTTCTCGACAAGCTGGTGCAGCCGGCGATCGAGACGATCCAGATCGCGATCTGGGGCACGCTGCTGGCGGTGATCCTGGCGCTGCCGGTCTGCTTCCTCGCCGCGCGCAATCTGACACCGAATATGGCCGTGTACCACGCCGTGCGGCAGGTGCTGAACATCACGCGCGGCATCAACGAGATCATCCTGGCGCTGGTGTTCGTCGCCGCCGTCGGCCTGGGACCGTTCCCCGGCGTGCTGGCGCTGGCCGTGCACGGCGCCGGCATGCTGGGCAAGTTCTTCTCCGAGTCGATCGAGGAGATCGATCAGGGACCGATCGAGGCGCTGCGCTCGACCGGCGCTGGGCCCATCCAGATCATCATCTTCGGTGTGCTGCCGCAGGTGATCACCGCCTGGATCGCGGTCGTGCTCTACCGCTTCGAGACCAACCTGCGCCAGGCCACGGTGCTGGGCATGGTGGGCGCCGGCGGCATCGGCTTCGAGCTGGTGGGCAGTATGAAGTTGTTCCAGTATCAGGATACGGCGACCTGCATCCTCGTCATCATCGTCATGGTGATGGCCGCCGACTACATGTCGACCCAGTTGCGCGCCCGTATCCAGCAGGGGAGCCGATGATGGACCGTCTTGCCCAACCCGTAAGCGTCAACGGCCGCACCTACGCGCGCCCGCAACACCCGGTGGTCGTGGTCTGCGTCGATGGCTGCGAGCCCGACTACATCACCCAGGCCATCCAGGCCGGCGCCGTGCCGTTCCTGACGTCGATGCTGCGGCGTGGCAGCTCGCTGATCGGCGACTGCGTGGTGCCGAGCTTCACCAACCCGAACAACCTCTCGATCGTGACCGGCGCACCGCCATCGGTACATGGCATCAGCGGCAACTACTTCCTCGACGTCTTGAGCGGCAAGGAAGTGATGATGAACGACCCCGCCTACCTGCGCGCGCCGACCTTGCTGGCGGCGTTCGCGCAGGCCGGTGCGCGGGTGGCCGTGGTCACCGCAAAGGACAAGCTGCGCACGCTGCTCGGCCATGGGCTGGCAGGAATCTGCTTTTCGGCGGAGAAGGCCGACCGCGCGACCGTGGCCGAGTGCGGCATCGACGAGGTGCTGGCCTTGGTCGGCAGGCCGGTGCCCTCGGTCTACAGCGCCGATCTCAGCGAGTTCGTCTTCGCCGCCGGCGTGAAGCTGATGCAGACCCGGCGTCCTGACTTGATGTACCTGTCGACCACCGACTACGTGCAGCACAAATGTGCGCCCGGCACGTCGGAGGCGAACGCATTCTACGCCATGATGGATGGCTACCTGGCGCAGCTCGACGCCGCGGGCGCTACCATCGCGCTCACCGCCGATCACGGCATGAGCCCCAAGACCGACGCCGCCGGCAGGCCGCAGGTGATCTTCCTGCAAGCTGTGCTCGACGCTCGGCTGGGCGCGGACGTCGCGCGCGTCATCCTGCCGATCACTGATCCCTATGTGGTGCACCACGGTGCGCTGGGCTCGTTCGCCACCGTCTACCTGCCGCCCACCGATGTCGCGGCTGCCCAGGCAGCGCTGGAGAGCCTGCCTGGTGTCGACCTGGTGCTGGCCCGTGAGGCGGCGGCACGACGCTTCGAGCTGCCGGCCGACCGCATCGGCGACCTGGTGGTCGTCGCCGACCATCTGACCGTGCTTGGGACGCGTCCGGCGCTGCATGACCTCAGCGGCCTTACCGTGCCGCTGCGTTCGCACGGCGGGCTCTCGGAGCAAAAGGTGCCGCTGCTGTTCAACCGCACGCTGCGCGACGTGCCGGCCGACCGCCGGCTGCGCAACTTCGACGTCTTCGACCTGGCGCTGAACCACGTCAATCCGCCCACGTAGAGGCCTACATGTCGCTCGAGTACTTCAATCCCGTACGCAGCGTGTACGGGGCAGGAACCTTGTCGTCCCTGCCCGGCCTGCTGGGCTCTCGCCGTGCCATCCTCGTGACCTTCCCGGAAGCACGTGCCCTGGGCCTCGTGGCGCGTATCGAGGCGCTGTTGAAGACCCAGTTGCGTGGCGTCATCGACAATCTGCAGCCCAATCCCGATGTCGCCGAACTGACCGCGCAATACGACGCGTTCTGGGCCCATGCCGGCGACGTCGATGCCATCATCGCACTGGGCGGTGGCAGCGCGATCGACACCGCCAAGGCACTGATGGTGGGCACGCAAAGCGGCGGTTTCGACGAGATCATGGCGGCGCTCTCGGCCGGCCGTGCGATCACGCCGACACGCGTGAAGACCTTGATTGCCGTGCCGACCACGGCCGGCACCGGCAGCGAGGTGACACCCTGGGCAACGATCTGGGATCGCCGCCGCCAAGTGAAGCATTCGCTGCACCTCGCCGAGACCTGGCCCAGCATCGCGATCGTCGACCCCGAGTTGATGCTGTCGCTGCCAGCCGGGGTGACCCTGCATAGCGGACTCGATGCACTGTCGCACGCGCTCGAATCGATCTGGAACGTGAATGCCAATCCGCTGTCCGACACGTTTGCGATTGCCGCGGCACGCGAGATCCTGGCGACACTGCCCGCGCTGATGCAAGAGCCCTCCAGCCTGGCCCTGCGCGCGCGCATGGCGCTGGCGGCGCTGAAGGCCGGCATGGCGTTCAGCAACACCCGCACCGCGCTGGCGCACTCGATCTCCTACGAAATGACACTGCGCTACGGGCTGCCGCATGGCATTGCCTGCTCGTTCTCGTTGCCGATGGTGCTCCAGCGCGCGCTGGGACGCAGTATCGAGCGTGACCGGGTGCTGGCGCGCGCGCTGGGGCCACTCGACCAGGCGCCGCAACGCCTGACGTCGTTCATCGAGCAACTCGGAGTCAAGACCCGGTTTGCCGACTACGGCGTCAGCGACGACCAGGCCGCCAGCATGGTGGCGCATGCCCTGACCGGCGCGCGGGGCCGCAATTTCATCGGCACCCAGGCCATGGAGGTCGCATGAGCGATCACCGGATTCGCGACAGCGCCCTCTATCGGATCGAGGGACTGCGCATCGGCGGCGAGCAGCGGCGCACGCAGCGTGGCCTCGACGTCTTCAATCCCTACAATGGCGAGCGCGTCGGCACGGTTGCGGCGGCCAGCGTCGAGGACGTCCAGCGCGCGATCGCGATCGGCCATGCCTACCGACCGACATTGTCGCGCTACGAGCGGGCCGCGATCCTGCAGCGGGCCGCCGCGCTGCTGCGCAAGCGGAGCGAGGAGGCCTCCGACCTGATCACCGCTGAATCGGGGTTGTCGAAGATGGACAGCCTGTACGAGATCGGCCGCGTCTGCGACGTACTGGGCTTCGGCGCCAGCGAGGTGCTGCGCGACGACGGCCAGGTCTTCTCGTGTGATCTCACACCGCACGGCAAGAAACGCAAGGTCATCACCATGCGCGAGCCGCTGCTGGGCGTGATCACCGCCATCACGCCCTTCAACCACCCGATGAACCAGGTGGCGCACAAGGTGGTGCCCAGCATCGCCACCAACAACCGCATGATCCTCAAACCGTCTGAAAAGGTACCGCTGTCAGCGTTGTACTTCGCTGACCTGCTGTACGAGGCCGGGCTGCCGCCACAGATGCTGCAGGTCGTGACAGGCGATCCGCCCGAGATCTGCGACGAGCTTCTGACGCACGCGCATGTCGACCTCATCACCTTTACCGGCGGCGTCGGCATCGGCAAATACATCGCGGCCAAGGCAGGCTATCGCCGCATCGTCCTGGAACTTGGCGGCAACGATCCGCTGATCGTCATGGACGATGCCGACCTCGACAAGGCGTCTGATCTTGCCGTGCAGGGCTCGTACAAGAACTCGGGCCAGCGCTGCACCGCCGTCAAGCGCATGCTGGTTCACCAGGCCGTGGCGGACAGCTTCACGGAACAGGTAGTCGAAAAAACGCGCCGCTGGCGTCATGGCGACCCAGCGGATCGCACCAACCAGATGGGCACCGTCATCGACGAACCGGCCGCGCGACTGTTCGAGGCGCGCGTTCAGGAGGCCATCGCGCACGGTGCGCGGCTGCTGGCCGGCAACCAGCGCGACGGCGCACTCTACGCGCCGACGGTGCTGGACCGGGTGCAGCCCGGCATGACCGTGGTGTCCGAGGAAACCTTCGGCCCGGTCTCGCCAATCATCACTTTCAAGAACGTTGATGAGGCTATCGCCATCGCCAACGGTACAGCCTTCGGCCTGTCCTCCGGTGTGTGCACCAACCGCATGGACGTCGCCACCCGGCTGGCGCAGGAACTGAACGTGGGCACCGTGAACCTGTGGGAGGTGCCAGGCTACCGCATCGAGCTGACCCCGTTCGGTGGTATCAAGGATTCCGGCCTGGGCTACAAGGAGGGTGTCCAGGAGGCCATGAAGTCCTTCACCAACTGCAAAACCTTCACGTTGCCCTGGTAGTGCCTGGGCGGCGGCCAAGGCCGGCCGGCCCCTCCTGCCTGCATGTCAGATTTACGCGACCGGGCGGGATTGCCCGGCCGCGATCTGCTTTAATGGGCAGCAGATTTGTCGACATCGCCTGCAGGAGCGACAGCCAATGGCCGCCTCGCAAGACAACCAGCCGCCCGCCGGAACGGCATCGGCTCTGGACTATGACGCCATCATCATCGGAGCCGGCATGTCCGGCCTGTACCAGCTCTATCGCTTGCGCGAACTGGGCTTGCGGGTACGGGTGCTCGAGACCGGCACCGGCGTCGGCGGCACCTGGTACTGGAACCGCTATCCGGGTGCCCGCTTCGATTCGGAAAGCTATTCCTACGGCTATTCCTTCTCGCAGGAGTTGCTGGATGAGTGGGACTGGACGGAGCACTTCTCGCCGCAGCCTGAAACCTTGCGCTATCTCAACCATGTCGCCGACAAGTTCGACCTGCGCCGCGACATCCAGTTCAAGAGTCGCGTGACGTCGGCCCACTACCAGGAGGCTACGCGAGCCTGGGACGTGACGCTGGAAGACGGCAGCCGCTATCGCTGCCGCTTCCTGATCACCGCCATCGGCCTGCTGTCGGCACCGACCATGCCGCGGATGGCGGGTGTCGACACGTTCAAGGGCCAGTCCTTTCACACCGCCCGCTGGCCGCACGAGCCCGTGCGCTTCGAGGGCAAGCGGGTGGCGGTGATCGGCACCGGCGCCACCGGCGTGCAGACGATCCAGGAGGTGGCCAAGACCGCCGGTCACCTCACGATCTTCCAGCGCACGCCCAACTGGTGCGCGCCGCTGCACAACGGCAAGATCGACGCCCGGGAAATGGCCAAGATCAGGGCCGACTATCCGGACATCTTCAAGCGCTGCCAGGAAACGTTCGCCTGCTTCCTGCACACGCCCGATCCGCGCGGCACGTTCGAGGTGACGCCGGAGGAACGCGAGGCCGTCTTCGAAAGGCTCTACGCCGATCGCGGCTTCGGCATCTGGCAGGGCAACTTCCGCGACATCCTGGTCGACCGCAAGGCGAACGCCGTGATTTCCGACTTCGTCGCGCGCAAGATCCGGCAGCGCGTGAAGGATCCGGTGGTCGCGGAAAAACTGATCCCCAAGAACCACGGTTTCGGCACCCGCCGCGTCCCGTTGGAGACCCGGTACTACGAGGTCTACAACCAGCCCAACGTGACGCTGGTCGACATCAACGAGACACCGATCGAACGCGTCACGCCCGACGGCATCAAGACCAGCGATGCCGAGCACGCCTTCGACATCATCATCTACGCTACCGGCTTCGATGCCATCACCGGCGCCTACGACCGTATCGACCTGCGCGGCATCGATGGGCAGCGGCTCAAGGATGCGTGGAAGGACGGGCCGCAGACCTATCTCGGCGTGCTGGTCGAAGGCTTTCCCAACATGATGATGCTGATGGGCCCGCACACCGCGCTGGGCAACATCCCGCGCAGCATCGAATACAACGTCGAATGGGTGACGGGCTTGGTCCGCCACGCGCGCGACAACAACCTCACCCGCCTGGAGGCGACACCGCAGGGCGTGGCGTCGTGGACCGACCATGTCCGCGCGCTGGGCATGGGGTTGTTGTCCAATGAAGTCGATTCATGGATGACCGGCATCAACAAGAACGTCGAGGGCAAGCAGGTCCGCACCGTCGCGCGCTACAGCGGCAGCGCACCCGCCTACCGCGCGCGCTGCGACGAAGCCGCGGCCGGCGGCTATCCGGAATTGAGGCTGGGCTAGTTCCGTCATCGCGAGCGCAGCGAGGGATCTCCCACGACAGGGGACTCCACTCCTGGAAGATCCCTCGCTGCGCTCGGGATGACACTGTGGTTGATGCAAGGGAGGAACGCATGGACCTGAAGGGGGCGGTCGCCGTCGTCACCGGCGGCAATGGCGGGTTGGGCCAGCGCATCTGCCACGCGCTCGCCGCGCAAGGCTGTCACATCGCCGTCGTCTATGCCCGCAGCCGGGATCAGGCCGAGGGCGTGGCGCGCGACCTGGAGAAGCATCAGGTCTCGGCCGCTGCCTTCGGCTGCGACGTGACCCAGCGCGATCAGGTGCAGCGTCTGGTCGACGATGTCGTGAAGCGTTTCGGGCGGCTCGATATCCTGGTCAACGACGCCGCCTACAACAAGGCAATCCCCTTCCCCGATCTCGACAACCTCACCTACGAGGAATGGACGAAGATCATCGACATCAATCTCACCGGCCCGATGCTGTGCTGCAAGGCCGTCGCCCCGGTCATGAAGCGCCAAGGCAACGGGCGGATCGTCAACATCTCCTCGGTCGCGGGCCTGGGCCCCACCGGTTCCTCGATCGCCTATGCCGTGTCCAAGGCCGGCCTGATCCATCTCACCAAGTGCATGGCCGTGGCACTGGCGCCCGAGGTGCTGGTGAACTGCGTCGCACCCGGCCTGCTCGAGGGCACGCGCGCCACCGCGAACCTGCGGCCGGAGCAGATCGAGACCGCCGCCAAGACCGCACTGCTGCGCAAGGCGGCCGACAAGGACGATGTCGCCGACCAGGTGGTCACCATGTGCCGCACCAACACCATGACCGGCCAGACTCTGGTGATCGACTCGGGCCGCACATTCCATTGAGAGGCATGGACGGCGCGCGCATGATCACCGCGACGACAACGATCGGGCGCGAAAGGTCATCACCATGAAAATCGGCGCCGTGATGTTCTTCACCGCAGACTCCATGAGCCCCACCGCGCTGGGCAGGGCCCTGGAAGATCGTGGTTTCGAATCGTTGTGGGTGCCGGAGCACACGCACATCCCGCTGTCGCGCAAGAGCCCGTATCCCGGCGGCGGACCGTTGATCCGGCCCTACTACGAACTGATGGACCCGTTCCTGGCGCTGGGCGCCGCGGCTGCCGTCACGACGACGCTGAAGGTCGGCACCGGCATCTGCCTGGTGAACCAGCGCGATCCGATCATCACCGCCAAGATGGTGTCGACTCTGGACCAGCTGTCGGCCGGACGCTTCCTGTTCGGTGTCGGTAACGGCTGGAACCAGGACGAGATGGAGAACCACGGCACGGTCTTCGCCACGCGCCACAAGCTGGTGAGCGAGCGCATCGCGGCGATGAAAGCGATCTGGACCCGCGATGCGGCGTCGTATCACGGCGCGTTCGTCAATTTCGATCCGATGAACCAATGGCCCAAGCCGGTGCAGAAGCCACATCCGCCGGTGATCGTGGGTGGTGCGTTTCCCTTCGCCGCGCGGCGCGCCGTGCGCTACGGCAATGGCTGGATCCCGCACGCCGACCGCCTGGAAAAGGACGGGCTGGGCAAGTTGGTCGAGGCGTTCCGCGCCATGGCGCGGGAGGCTGGCCGCGATCCGGCTGACGTGCCGATCTCGATCTTCCGCACGCCGCCCGATATCGAGCGCCTGCGCTTCTGCCGGAAGATCGGTATCGACCGCGTGGTGTTCAGTCTGCCGGCGGAAGGCGAAGATCGTGTCCTGCCGATCCTGGACCAATGGGCCGTGCTGCAGGGACAGTTGGCAGGCTAGACACCCTTGCTCGGCCCGGCGGACTGATTGACTTGCAGAGCCGGCCCTGACGTTAGCCGTTCAGCGGCGGCAGCGAGCCGGCAACCAGCCGGATCAATTCGCTCTGCCGTGTGGTGCCGGTCTTGGCCAGGATCCGATTCAGGTGGGTCTTTACGGTGGCCCGGCTGATACGCAGCCGATCGGCTGCCTCGCCCAGCCCGGCCCGATCGACAATGGCCTCCAGGACCCGACCTTCGGCCGACGTCAGGCCATAAGCACGAACAACGCCGTCCAACCGGGACCACGGCCGCACCTCCGAATCGACGACCATGATCATGGCAGCCGGTTGCCCGCTGGCCTCGACGCGATCCGTCATGCGCCGGCTGATCGGCACGACACTCATCATCAACGACCGTCGTCGTAGCCGCTGCACGGTCAGTTCCTGAACACCGCCGAGTTCGTCGCCACCCTCGTGCATGGCACGCGCCATCGCTGCCTGCAGCACAGCGTTGGTTCCCGCATCGCATGCCACCAGGCGGCCGTCCCTCAGGGCAAGAGGCTTCGCCGCGCGCAGCAATTTCTCCGCTGGCGGATTGGCAAACGCCAGGCGGCCGCCGCGATCGAGCAACATGATCGCATGTGCGACGGTGCCCAGCGCATCCCGGTGAGCGCACAGCCGGTCGCTCAGCAGCTCGAGCCGTTGCGACACGCGCAGCGCGCGGATGAGAAACGGTAGGATCCGGGCGAACCTGCCCATGTCCCGCGCCGAGAGATCCTCCGGGCATTGGCGTGGAACGATGTGAATCCGGGTCAAACGTTCGGTCTCGCGATGCACGACGGCACTGAGACAGTCGCGAAATCCTTGAGGTGCGAACCAGTCGTTGAAGAATTCGCTCTTCAGAAAGGCACCATCGGGCAACAGCGTCGACGAAATCATCGGATGGCCCAGGGACGATCGGCCCCGCAGCATCGGATCGAGATGCACGTAGTGGTCAAAATACTGCCCCACGCGGGCCGGATCGAATCCCTGAGCCGCCAGCGTGAACCCGCTGCGACGATCGCTGACGACCAGGCCGCCGGCGGCGCCGTCGAGTTGGTGCACCAAGCGTTCGACAACCGAGGGCCAGAGCGTCGGGTCGAGGGCGGCGTCCTGGATCAAACCGACTATGTGAAGGTCACCGGTCGCCGACATCGCCAGGCAGACGTCCGTCAACCGCGCAACGGCGGCAGGGTGCCGGCGACCAGCCGGACAAGCTCGTTCTGCCGCGTGGTGCCGGTCTTGGCCAGAATCCGGTTGAGATGGGTCTTCACCGTGGCCCGGCCGACACCCAGCCGACCGGCGATCCCGTCCACCCCGTCGCCGTCGATGACGGCGTTCAACACCCTGCCTTCGGCAGGCGTCAGGCCGTAGGCATGCAGGAAGCCTTCGATCCGCGGCCACGGCCGCACGTCGGGATCAGCCACGATCAGGATCGCCGCGACCCGCAACTCGGGGTCCAGTCGATCGGCACTGCGCTCACCGGCCGGTACCACATTCAGCACCAAAGGTCGCCGTCCATCCCGCGGCAAGGTGACATCCGTAACGCCAGGCAACGCATCGCGCGAGCCTGCCGCGCTGCGCGCGAGGGCCGCCTGCAACACGGCATCCGCGGCGGCGTTGCGTGCGCTCACACGCCCATGCGCCACGGTCAGCGGGTCGCGCGCGCCCAGAAGCGCCTCGGCCGCCGGATTGGCGAAGACCAGCCGACCGCGCCGATCGACCAGCATCGTCGCATGCGTCACATGGGCAAGCGCGTCCTGCAACGCACGATGACGATCATCGAGCACACCCAGGCGCTGTGCCACGCGCAGCGCGCGCGTCACATGCGGGGCCAACCGCGCCAGGGTATCGAGGTCGTCCTGATCGAGCGCCTCGGCACGCCGTGGCCGCATTGCCGACAACCAGGTGAACTGCGCGCCGTCGCGATGCACCACCACGCCGACCGCGTCGCTGAAATCCTGTGGCCGGATCCAGTCATTGAAGAACTCGGTCATCGTGAACGCGTGGCGCGGCATCAGCATCGCCG
Organism: Reyranella sp. CPCC 100927; assembly: GCF_007859315.1. GTDB lineage: Bacteria > Pseudomonadota > Alphaproteobacteria > Reyranellales > Reyranellaceae > Vineibacter. The sequence goes on along the minus strand of NZ_VOHA01000014.1, from coordinate 70,711 downwards.
TCGTCAGCGGCTGTCCCAGCGCCGGAACGGTGACGCCGTGGAGCATCGGGTTCACATGGGCGTAGTGCTCGAAATACTGGTGCGTGCGGGAGAGCTCGATGCCGAATCCTGCCAGGGCCGATCCCGTCCGGAGCACAGGATCCTGCGTGAGGATGCCGCCGCCGATACCGCCGATCCGGCTTGCAACGTGCCCGACGGCCTCGCTCCACAGGCTCGGATCGAGCGCTGCCTCTTGCAGTGCTTCAACGACGCCCAGGTCCGAGTCCGACAACGCTGGCAGCATCCGTCCATACCCCGTAAGCGCCTTGCCACGGTCGGGAGCCATCGCAAGACGTGGTCAAATCCGCCGTCGTCGGGGACATGATGTCAGATTGCTAAGCGTTTTACAAGTGAGCGTACACTTCTATTTGCGAAGCGGCGACAATGACCCTGCCACCAGGCGGATCAACTCGTTCTGCCGCGCGGTACCTGTCTTGGCGAGGATCCGATTCAAGTGCGTCTTCACGGTGGCCCGGCCAATCCCCAGACGCTCGGCGACCCGATCCACCCCCTCCCCATCGAGCAAAGCGTCGAGAATCTTACCCTCGGCCGCCGTGAGCCCGTAGGCGCGGGCAAACCCATCGAGCCGCGCCCAGGGCCGGACATCCGGATCGGCAACGAGGATCATGGCCGCGACCGGCACATCAAGGTCGGCGTGATCCGCTGCACGCCGCCCGACAGGCACTACGCTCAGCAACAGCGGTCGCCGCCGGTCCCGCGGCACCACGATGTCGCGGACGCCGCCCTGGCCGTCGTCGGCGTCAATCATGGCCGCAGCCAGAGCCGCCTCGAGCGCAGCAGCGGTTACCGGGTCGCGCGCCGTTAACAGCCCCTGCTCAACGCTCATCGGCTGGTCCGGCCCCAACAGAACCTCGGCCGCCGGATTGGCGAAGACCAGCCGGCCACGGCGGTCGACGAGCATGACGGCGTGCGAAACGACGGCCAGCGCGTCGCCCAGTGCACGCTGCTGGTTGCTCACCATGTCCAACCGCTCGGCCACACGCAGGGACCGCATCACATGCGGCAGCAACAGCGCGAACCGGCCCACCTGATCCGCCGCGTGGCCGCTGCCATGCCGTGCAACGGACAGCCACAGCCGGCGAGTGCCCCGGCTGTAGACGACCGCACCCAACCCGTCGTGAAATCCCTGGGGCACAAACCACTCGTTGTAGAACGTGCTGTTCGTGAACAGGCCGCCGGGCGTGAAGGGCGACAGACAGACCGGGCGGCCCACCATCAGCGGCGACCGCGGATCGAACACCGGATCAAGACGGGCGAATTCGTCAAAGTACCGCTGCTGATAGTTGGGATCGACGCCCGTTTGCACGACAGTGCGACCATTGTCGGCGTCGGCACTGTTGATCACCAGCACGCCAGCGATCCCGTCGAACAGCAGCATCATGCGCTCGACGGCGCCCACCCACGCCGACGGATCAAGCGCGGCGTCCTGGATCAACCCGATGGTGTCCAGCAGATCATGTCGCTGCGATGAAGCCCCATCCGACACGCGATCTCCACCAGTCGCATGGCCCCCAAGCATCGTCTCCTCCACCATGGTGCCCTCAGCAAGGGCGCGTGCGCATCAACCTAAAGGTTGACGTCGGGGCGACCTGAGCAGCGGGGAAGCAAGGCGGGCACCGGATCCATCATCCGTGCCGCGTCGGCAGCATGGTGGCGACGAGATGGATCAGATCGCTCTGCCGCGTGGTGCCGGTCTTGGCCAGGATCCGATTGAGATGGGTCTTCACGGTGGCCCGGCCGATGCCCAGCCGCGCCGCGGCCCCGGCCAGCCCATCGCCGTCGACAATGGCGTTCAGCACCCTGCCCTCCGCCGGCGTCAGACCGTAGGCATCGATGACACCATCGAGACGGGACCATGGCCGCATCTCTGGCTCGGCAGCCATGATCATCGCCGCGACCCGCTGATCCGGATCCAGGCGATCGACGTTGTGCGCATGGGCCGGCACAATGCTCAACACCAGCGGCCGCCGTCCATCCCGCGGGATGGCCAGTTCCGCAATGCCGCGACGTTCATCGCCGGCGTCCGGCAGAGCCCGTGCCAGAGTGGCCTGCACGACCACATCGACCATCGGATCGCGCGCCTTCACACGTCCCTGTCTGATCGTCAGAGGTTGCCGCGGACCCAAAAGCGCTTCAGCCGCCGCATTGGCAAAGAGCAGCCGACCGCGTCGATCGACCAGCATCACCGCATGGGTCACGGCCGCCAGCGCGTCACGCAGCGCACGCTGGCGATCCGTCAGCATGTCCAGGCGCTGCGCCACAGTCAGCGACCGCATCATGTGCGGCACCAGCCCGGCCAATGTTGCGATGTCGTCCACCGTCGGTGCATCGGTCGTCTGGGGACGAACGATCGACAGCCACGTGAAGCGTGGCGCCGTGCGATGCACGGCTGCGCCGATGGCTTCGTGAAAGCCCTGCGGCCGGAACCAATCGTTGTAGAACTCCGTCCGGGTGAAGGCGTCCTGTCGCATCAGCATCGACGTCGCCACCGCGTGGCCGACCGGTAGCCGCGACTTGATGCGAAAGACGGGATCGACATGCAGATAGTGCTGGGAATAGCGATCCGTATAGGCCGGATCGAGACCGGTATGGGCGAGCGGCACGCACGTCGCCTGGGCGGGATCATTGAGCCACAGGCCTCCGGCAACCCCATCAAGCCGTCGCATGAGCGTTGTCAGCACGTCCTGCCACAGTGGCGGATCCAGAGCGGCATCCTGGATCAGCCCGACAATCTCCAGCAATCCGTCATGCGTGGACTGGATCATCGGCCCCACGCTGCATTCTTGATCCGCGCATCGAGAAGCGTGAGCCGCACACCGGGATTAGTCAATGTGCGTGGCGCCAGCGTTGACCGCCTCACGCGTCAAACGCCCACGCCGAAATCCTCGGAGAAATGCCGGATGGCGCTCATCACGGGATACGGCGTGAAGCCGCCCAGCGCGCACAGCGAGCCGAATTTCAGGGTCTCGCAGAGATCGGTGATCAGCGCTACGTGAGCAGCGCGGTCACCCTCGCCGCGGATGATGCGATCGATCACCTCGGTGCCACGGGTGGAACCGATGCGGCACGGCGTGCACTTGCCGCAGGATTCGATGGCGCAGAATTCCATGGCGAAACGCGCCTGGCGCGCCATGTCCACGGTGTCGTCGAACACCACGACACCGCCATGGCCGATCAGCCCGTCGCGCGCCGTGAAGGCTTCATAGTCGAATGGCGTGTCGAACAGGGCGCGCGGGAAATACGCGCCCAGCGGACCGCCGACCTGCACGGCGCGTACCGGCCGGCCACTGGCCGTACCACCACCAATGTCATCGACCAAGTCGCCCAGGGTCAGGCCGAAGGCGGTTTCGAACAGGCCGCCATGCTTCACGTTGCCGGCAAGCTGGATCGGCATGGTGCCGCGCGAGCGGCCAAAGCCCAGCGCGGCGTAGGCGGCAGCCCCCTCGGCGAGAACGAACGGCACGGCCGCCAGCGACAGCACGTTGTTGATCACGGTGGGACAGCCGAACAGGCCGTGATGCGCCGGCAGCGGCGGCTTGGCGCGCACCTGGCCGCGCTTGCCCTCGATGCTGTCGAGCAGCGCCGTCTCCTCGCCGCAGACATAGGCACCGGCGCCGACACGCACTTCCAGGTCGAAGGCATGCGGCGACTCCATCACCGCCGCGCCGAGATAGCCGCCGCGACGGGCCGCATCGATGGCGGCGCGCATCGTGGCGATGGCCTCGGGATACTCCGAGCGGATGTAGACATAGCCGCAGGTCGCACCCACCGCGATGCCGGCGATCGCCATGCCCTCGATCAACATGAAGGGATCGCCCTCCATGATCATGCGATCGGCGAACGTGCCGGAGTCGCCCTCGTCGGCGTTGCAGACGATGTATTTCTGCGCCGCCGATGCCTGGGCGGCAGTGCGCCACTTCACCCCGGTCGGGAAGCCGGCGCCGCCACGTCCGCGCAAGCCGGACTGAACCACGGTCTCGACGATATCGGCCGGGGTGATGGCAACCGCACGCTCCAGTCCGCGCCAACCGCCATGGGCACGGTAATCGTCGACCGACAACGGATCGATTACACCGCAGCGCGCGAAGGTAAGCCGCGTCTGGCGCTTCAGGAACGGGATCTCTTCCGGCGGACCCAGCCGCAGGGCATGCGGTCCGGCCGACAGCAGGCCGGCATCGAGCAGCGCGCCGACCTCGGCGGGCGTCACCGGCCCGTAGGCGATGCGACCCGCCGCGGTGGCGACCTCGACCATCGGTTCCAGCCAGTAAAGGCCGCGCGAACCGGTACGCACGATATCGGCGGCCAGGCCACGCTGCGCCATGCCGGCCTGCAGTGCAGCGACCACGGCCTCGGCGCCGACGGCCAGCGCGCCGGCATCACGGGGAACGAAAAGACGGACGGCGGGCATGGCTAGGTCCGGATCTCGTTCAACAAGTCTGTCAGCCGCGCACCGGTCAGGCGACCGACCGGCCGGCCGTCCAACTGCGCCGCCGGCGCCGTCGCGCACAGCCCCAGACAGTAGACCGGCTCCAACGTCACCGCCTGATCGGCACTGGTCTCGCCCCACGCCATCTGCAACGCGGCCTGCGCCTGCGCTGCCAACGCGTCAGCGCCCATCGACTGGCAGGCCTCGGCCCGGCACAACTTCAGCACATGGCGACCCGCCGGGGCCTGCCGGAAGTCGTGATAGAAACTCACGACGCCATGCACTTCTGCACGAGTGAGGTTCAGCGCGTCGGCTACCATCACGATCGCCTCGGGCGGCACATGGCCGAAGGTAGCCTGCAGGGTATGGAGAATCGGCAAGGTGGCGCCCTTCTCGCGCGCACCGGCAGCGATGATCTCGGCGGCACGCGCCGCCTGCCATGGTTCCGTCGACGCCATTGCCGTCCTGCACCCAGTCTTGGTCCGCTGGGTCGGACCCTACTCTCGCGTGCCTTAAAATGATACAGGCGGCCAATTGGCCAGGCGATGTTCGCCGACGCCGCCGGTCAACGACCGGCTATGGATTGCCAAGCGCGATTTCAGGTAGGCGCGTGTGTCGCGCGGATCGATCACGGCGTGTGCGAGATACGGCGCGGCCAGATTGTAGGGCGACGTATCGGCCGCCACCTCGGCTGCCATCTCGGCGCGCGATTTGCCGTCGACCGCGCCGCGTCCGGCGAAGATGACGCTGACGGCAACTTCGGGATCCATGAAGCTGATCTCGGAGGAGAACCACGCCGCCGTCTCGTCGCCCTTGCCGCCACCCATGTTGATGTAGGCCTGGCCGAAGCTCTTGCGCAGCACCAGCGCCAGCTTGGGCACCGTCGCCTCCTCGAGCGCCGCCAGGAAATTCATGATCCGGCCGGCCATGCCGCGCCGTTCCTGCTCGCCGCCGATGAGAAAGCCCGGCGTATCGGCCATCAGCACGATGGGCACATTGAAACTGTCGCACAGCACGATGAAGCTGGTGATCTTGGAGCAGGCATCGGCGTCGAGCGCACCGCCCTTGACGCGCGGGTTGGTCGCGATCACGCCGATGGTCTGCCCATCGAGCCGCGCCAGGCCGGTAACGGCCGCACGGGCGAAGCGCTCCTTCAGGCCGAAGAAGCTGCCGGGATCGACGATCGCCTCGATGGCGCGGCGGATGTCGTAGACCCGGCGCCGCTCGTCCGGCACGAGGTCGGGCAGGCGCGCGGCACCGTCGTCGGCGCCGGCCGGCACCGGTGCACGCGGCGGCGCTTGGCGGTGGTGATCCGGCAGGTAGGACAGGAAGCGGCGGATGGCGGCCAGCGCTTCGTCGTCACTGTCGACCACCAGATCGACCAGCCCGGTGACCTCGCTGTGGACGGGCCAGCCGCCCAGGTCGTCCGGCGTTTCGGCCTCGGCAATCGAACTCGACGTCACGTTGGGACTCGATACCGCGAGCACAGCGCCGCGCCGCATCACGGTGAAATCGGACAGCACGCACATGAACGCACCACGGCCATAGGTAGCGCCCAGCACGCCGGCCGCGGTCGGCACGATGCGCGGCCGGAAATATCGACCGGACTCGCCACCGGCACCGATACCGGCAGCACCCATGACATCAGGAATTCGCCCGCCGCCGCACTCCATCAGGTTGATCAGCGGATGGCCGTTGGTGATGCAGAGGTCGCGGATGTGATTGTACTTCTTGATCTGCACCCGCCCCGACGATGCCGCCATGGTCGAGAAGTCGGCGGCATTGATGCCCATCAATCGGCCATCGACACGGCCGAAGCCGCACACCGCGGCATCGGTTGGCGTGCGATCGCGCATCTGCGGATTGATGCCGGTCGCGAACAGCCCGAACTCCTCGAAGCTTCCCGGCTCGACCAGCGCCGCGACGCGCTCACGCACATTGAGGATACCCTGCGCCTTGCGTTCGGCGAGATGGCGTACCGAGCCCATCGCCAGGGCCTTGTCACGGCGGCGCGCGAAGGCAGCCGTCTTGGCTTCAAAACTCACTATCTTCCCCCGCTTGTCGTCGCGATGCGCGGCTATTCATCCATCTTCACGCCGGATGTGGTCACCACCGGCTGCCAGCGGGCCTTGTCGGCCGCCATGCGCTGGCGCAGCGCCTCGCCGCTGCCACCACCCACGACAAAGCCGGCGCGCGTCATGCGCTCGCGGACCGTGGGATCGGCCAGCGCGGTATTGATGGCACCGTTCCAGGCCGCCAACAGTGCGGCGGGCGTGCCCGGCGGCGCGAAAAAGCCGAACCACGGCTCGCACTGCAGATCCTGGTAGCCCAGTGCGACAAAGGTCTTCACATCGGGCAGCGACACGTCGGGCTGCGCCGACGATACGGCGAGCACCTGCATGCGACCCGACTTGTGCGGTTCGGCGAAATCGGAAGTCACGCCGATGGCGAACGGCAGATGCCCGCCCATGACGGCATTGTTCAGATCGGCACCACCCCGATAGGGTACGTATTGCAGGTCAATGCCCAGGACCTGCTTCATCATGGCACCGAACAGATGGGATATGCTGCCCAGGCCGGAGCCGCCATACATGACCTTGGTCGGGTTGGCGCGCGCCCATGCCAGGAAATCCGGCCAGGTCTTCACGCCTGTATTGATGGCGGCGGCAAAGCCTAACGAATAGCTGACGCCGTGAATCACCGGATCGACATCGGTCATGAAGTCGAACCGGGCGCGGCTGTTCACCATCGGCATCAGCACCGCGCCGGTCATCGGTACCATGGCGATCGTGGCGCCGTCGGGCGCCGCTCGCCGAAGGTTGTCGATGGCGACCAGCCCGGTGGCTCCGGGTTGATTCACGACGATGACGTTGCGCGCCAGCGTCCGGGCGGCATGCTCGGCGACCAGGCGCGCGATGAAGTCGCCGGCACCGCCGGGCGGATAGCCGAAGATGATCCGCAGCCCGGTGTCAGGCAGCGGCGTTGCGCGCAGCGCGCCCGGCCACAGCACCAGCGACGCTGACGACGCGACAAGAACCTGTCGACGCTTCATCCGGTATCCTCCCCTATTCCGTGCCGACCCGACGTCCGCCGGTATCGCTATCATGCGTCGCTGCCTGCACGGCCGCGTTTGCCAGGCGCAACGACACCCGACGTCAGCGCGCGACGCGCAAAGGCCACCAGCGCCGCTTTCGCGGCCGTCAGATCGACCGCAGCCGGATCGATCACCCACTGGGTCAACACGCCGCGCAGCGCGCCCAGTATCATGGTCGCGTGAAGCTGCAGGTCGGTATCGGCGCGCACTTCGCCGGCGCGGCGCGCCTCGCGCAGATGGCGCACGAACCCCTCGCGGTAGGCATTACCCTGCGCCGCTATGCGCGGGTGCAGCTCCGGCGCGACGGTCAGCGACTCCATATAGATCAGGTAAAGCGCCCGCACGCCGTCGGGACTGCGCAGTGCGCCATTCACATGCGCTTCCATGCGCGCTTCCACCGCTGCCAGGCCGGATTTACCGCCGACATCGATGGCCAGCTGCGCCTGGAACGCAGCCTCGGTGCGATCGATGACGGCATCCAGCAAAGCATGCTTGGTGCCGAAACGCTCGCTGGGCAGGCCACGGCTGTAGCCGGCGGCAACCCCGATCTCGGCCAGGGTCGTGCCGGCCGAGCCCTTGCGCGCGATCAGCTGGATGGCGGCGCCGATAATGCGCCGATCGGACTCGGCGCGGCGATCTTCCTGCGAACGACGCTTCAAGCGCGGTGAAGGAGCTATTGCCACGGCCTTGATTACTTGTTGGTTGACCATTAATTATATCCCCGGACCTCGGGCGTTCAACCGAAACGTTGGCGCCGGGATCGAAAAAGATAGGGGAGCACGATGCGCAAGACGCCGGTGAAGTCGGAGATTTCCGGCAAGGTATGGAAAATCGAGGCCCAGGTCGGCGATCGGGTCAGCGCCGAGGACACGATCCTGATTCTGGAATCCATGAAGATGGAGATCCCGGTCCTGGCGCCCTGCTCTGGCGTCGTCAGCGAGATCCGCGTTGCCGAATCGGACGCCGTATCGGAAGGCCAGCTGGTTGCCGTGATCGACGCTTGAGGCATAGCGGCGATCTCCCCTCTGCGTTCGTTGCCGGGCACGGCATGCCATAAGGTGACGGCCGATCGATACCGCAGCAGTGCCCATCGACGAGGACCGGCATGGCTCAGACACGCATTCGAGCCGCCTTCATGCGGGGCGGAACGTCCAAGGCCATCATGTTCCGGCAGCAGGACCTGCCCGCCGACCGCGCCGCATGGGATACGATCTTCCTGGCGGCCATGGGATCGCCCGACCCCAACGGGCGTCAGCTCGACGGCATGGGCGGCGGCCTCTCGTCGCTGTCGAAGGTGTGCGTGATCGGGCCGCCCAGCCGCGCCGATGCCGACGTCGATTACACCTTCGCGCAAGTATCGATCCGCGATGCCAGCGTCGACTACAGCGGCAATTGCGGCAACATGTCCTCGGCAGTGGGCCCGTTCGCCATCGAGGAACATCTCGCCGCCGCACCGCGCGACGGCGAAGCTATCGTACGCATCCACAACACCAACACGCGCAAGATCATCGTATCGCGCTTCGCCGTTGCCGATGGCGCGCTGGCCGACGCCGGCGACCTGGCGCTGGACGGTGTCGCCGGGACAGCGGCACCGATCCGGCTGGAATTCGTCGAGCCGGGCGGCGCCAAGACCGGCAAGCTGCTGCCGACCGGGCAAGCCCGCGACATGCTGGCGGTTCCCGGCCTGGGCCGCATCGCAGCGTCATGCATCGATGCCGCCAACCCCTGTGTCTTCGTCGCGGCCGAAACGCTGGACAAGACCGGTGCCGAACTGCCCGACGCGCTGGAGGCCGATACCCGCTTCCTGGCACGCATGGAGGACATCAGGCGCGCCGCGTCGGTGGCCATGGGAATCGCAACCGACGGCACGGCTGCCGCCGCCATCGCGAGCGTGCCCAAGATCGCCCTGGTCTGCCGTCCCGGCGAGGCCCGCACGCTCGCCGGCCGCGCGCTTGCGGCCGCCGACAGCGACATCGGCGTGCGCATGATCTCGGTCGGCCAACCTCACCGGGCCGTTCCCGTCACCGGCGCCATCTGCCTGGCGGTGGCCGCCAGGGTGCCGGGCAGCATCCCGCACGCGCTGAGCGTGGCGGCCAGCGGACCGATCCGCATCGCGCAGCCGTCGGGAGTCACGGTCGTGGATGCGAACGTGACGGACGGCGGCAACGGACCGCACGCCCAGTACGGCGCCATCTACCGCACCGCGCGACGCCTGTTCGACGGCCATGTGCTCTATCGCGGCACCTGAGCGTCAATGAAATCCGCCAGCCACGAGGAACAGAGAATGGCAGACAAGATCGACGTCATCGTGGTGGGCCTGGGCAACGCCGCGATCTGCGCGGCGCTGTCAGCGACCGAGCAAGGCGCCCGCGTGCTGATGCTGGAGAAGGCGCCGATCGAGGAGCGCGGCGGCAACTCGCTGTTCACCGCCGGTGGCTTTCGCTTCGTGCATGACGGGCTGGACGATCTGCGTCACGACATCTTGAACGACCTGTCGGCGGCCGAGGCGGAACAGATCATCCTGCCGACGCTGCCGGCCCAGACGTATCTCGATGATCTGATGCGGGTCACCGAACACAACAGCGACGAGACGCTGGCCGGATTGCTGGTTGGCCGCTCGCGCGATACCATGCGCTGGATGCGCCACAATGGCGTGCGCTTCATCCCGATGTTCGGACGCCAGTCCTACAAGCTGAATGGCAAGCATCACTTCTACGGCGGCGTCAACATCGAGGCCGTCGGCGGCGGCTGGGGCCTGGTCGACCAGCTGCTCAAGGCGGCCGAACGGCAGAAGATCGAGATCCGCTACGCCACGCGGCTGGTGCGCCTGCTACAGGACCGCCGTGGCGCGGTCACCGGAGTCACAGTGAAGGGCCCGGACGGCTATGCGGACATCGACGCCAAGGCGGTGGTCCTCGCATGCGGCGGCTTCGAGGCCAATCCTGAGATGCGCACGCGCTATCTCGGTCCCGGCTGGGAACTGTGCCGGGTGCGCGGCACGCGGCACAACACCGGCGACGGCATCAAGGCTGCGCTCGATATCGGCGCCCAGCCGTTCGGCGGCTGGTCGACGTGCCACGCCGTGGCCTGGGACATCAGTGCACCGCCGTTTGGCGATCGCACGGTGCTCGACAATTTCCAGAAGCACTCCTACCCGATCGGTATCGTGGTGAACCTGAACGGCGAGCGCTTCGTCGACGAGGGCGCCGACTTCCGCAACCATACCTACGCCAAGTACGGCCGCGAGATCATGAAGCAGCCGCAGCGCGCGGCGGTGCAGATCTTCGACGCCAAGACCATCGACATGGTGCGCGACGAATACCGCATCCGACAGGTGACCAAGGCGCAGGCCGACACGATCGAGGGTCTGGCACAGCAGCTCGACATAGACCCCGAAGGACTGGCGCGCACGGTGACGGCGTTCAACGCCGCCTGCCAGCCGGGCGACTACAATCCGGCGATTCTCGACGGCAAGGGCACCAAGGGCATCACACCGCCAAAATCCAACTGGGCACTCCCGATCGATCGGCCACCCTACACCGGCTTCGTGGTGACCTGCGGTATCACCTTCACGTTCGGCGGTCTGCGCATCAACGAGCACGGCGGTGTGCTTGATGTGACCGACGCCCCGATCCCCGGGCTGTACGCCGCGGGCGAACTGGTCGGCGGAATCTTCTACGGCAACTATCTCGGTGGCGCCGGCCTGATGTCAGGCGCCGTCTTCGGACGCCTGTCCGGCCACAGCGCCGGCCAGCACGCACGGAGCTGATACAGAGACCGTCATCCCGAGCGAGGCGAGGGATCTTCTGAAGATGGCGCGCAGTGCATCAAAAGATCCCTCGCTGCGCTCGGGATGACGGTGGGTGCGCTCGGGGATGACGATGGGGCGTTCGCGTGACCGTCAGCTGTTGCGGCGCTGGCTCCACGCCTGGTACATGGCCAGCAGCGATACGATATCGCGCCCGCGATGGCCTTCGGCCAGCGCCAGGGCATAGAGTTCCCGTACGGCTGAGGCACCCGGTGTCGGCAGGTTCACCGTGCGGCCCAGTTCGATGCCTAGCGCCAGATCCTTTTCGCCCAGTTCCATCTTGAAGCCGGGATCGAAGTTGCCCTTGAGCGCATTGGGGAAGCGCTTGGTGAAATGGTGCGAGCGGCCGCCGCTGACCGACAGCACATCATAGAGCGTCTCCGGTTCGACACCGGCGGCGGTGCCCAGCGCAAAGGCCTCGGCCGCGATCAGCACGTTGCCCATCGACATCATGTTGTTGACGATCTTCACGACCTTGGCCGTGCCCACGCCGCCGGTGTAGCGCCAGGTCTCGCCGAGCAGCGACAGCACCGGGCTGGCACGCTCGACCGTGGCGCGCTCGCCACCGGCGATCAGTACCAGCTTGCCCTGGCGCGCCTCGGCGGGACTGCCGCTGACCGGACAGTCGACCACGTCGAGGCCACGCGCCGCGGCGGCCGCGCCGACCTCGCGCATGGTGCCGGGATCGATGGTGCTGAGCTCGATGCACAAGCTGCCCGGCGCCGCCAGCGCGACGAGACCGGCCTCGCCCAGCCATCCGGCCAGCACGGCCTTGGGATCGGGCAGGCTGGTCAGGATCACGTCGCGACCGTCCAATGCCGCCTTGACGGTGTCGGCCATCGCCATGCCCTTGCCGGCGAGATCGGTGCGCGTACGCGGGTTGATGTCGTAGCCCAGGACATCGTGGCCAGCCTCCGCCAACCGTCCGGCCATCCCCGATCCCATCTGGCCCATGCCCAGAACCGCGATCCGCTGCTTCGCCGTGGGTTTCATGATCACTCCCGCATTCCGATCGTCGTCGGTATCACCCCCGTCCAACGTATCCAAGCTGCTTTCGGCACCCGCCGATGTGTTGAAGCAAGAGCGGCCATGCATGATTTATGCGCCGATACCCCTGGCAGTTGCCGTTGACAGTACAAGGCAGCAAGCAGATACAGCCGCCCCCGCTGTGGCCGGCGATTCTGCATCGATTGCATTTGTCCGTTGCACCCCGATCAGCCTGGATATCGCAGCGACGCGAATCTCGCATGGAGAAGAAGCATGCGCGATGACATGGCGCGTGTGATCCTGGGACGTCCGCGCACGCTGTGCAGCGTCCCGAACAAGCGCCACCGTACTCAGCTTGAGGGATTGCCCAGCAAGCAAGGGCTGCGACGGTTCCAGGCGGAGCACAGCGGCCAGAAAGGGTTCAATGTCTACATTGCGCCACTGCGCCGCTTTCTTGACAAGCAGGTCGGCCGGCCGTGGAAAAAAGTCCACGCTGAGATCGACACCTGTCTGCGCCCCGGCAACGCCGTACAGCAGCACGTGCACGCACTCCTGGAGGACGTCGTGATCGTCCAGCCAGGCTGGGGAATCAAACGACGCCCCCAGCAACCGTCCCGCGATCCGTGGCCCCAACCGCTCTACGTTGACCCGCGTGACGGCATCCTGAAGCGCACGGCCAATCTGCCAGAGGCGAAAACCCACCGCCAAAAGATGGCGGAGGAAAAGCGTCGGACGCCGCCCGTCGAACGCATCGCGTTGAGCGCCGAGCGCGAACTGCGTTGCATCGACGGCATCTGGTACGAGGTTGTGCTGGCGCAACTGCCGCAGCCGCAATACCGCGCCACGATCCAGCGTGTGCTATCGAAGAGCGGCCGCGCCCATGCCGCGCCCACCGTCATCACCGTCAGGCGCCTGATCACGCCAGCCGTGCGCGATGCCGCCACCGGCGAGACCGTGCTGGCCGGACCCGAGATCGACGATCCCGTAGCATGGGGTCGCCACCGGCAACGTTATCCGGATCGACGATATGCCGTCGCGAAGCGCCAGATCTCAGCAGCCGACCTGAGGCGCCATGGCCTGGCGAATCGCAAAACAGCAGATTGAGCGACAGGCAATGACGCCACGCGCTGATTTCCAGAGCGTCTCAGACTGTCATCCCGAGCACAGTGAGGGATCTCCTCGAAAGGGAGTCTCCGTTCGCGGGAGATCCCTCGCTACGCTCGGGATGACAACCGCTTCTAGTCTAAACGACCCGCCGGGCCTTGAACGCCGCCGACAGCGTGCCGTCGTCGAGGTGATCGATCTCGCCACCGACCGGCAGGCCGTGGGCCAGACGCGAGACCTTGACGTGGCCGAACTCGGCCAGACGATCGGCGATGTAGTGCGCGGTGGTCTGGCCATCGACGGTGGCGTTGGTGGCGAGGATCACCTCGTTCACGCCGCCGCTGCGTACGCGCGCCACCAGGGCGGCGATGTTGAGATCCTCCGGCCCGACGCCGTCGAGCGCCGAGAGCGTGCCGCCCAGCACATGATAGCGGCCGCTGAAGACGTGCCCACGCTCCATCGCCCACAAATCGGCGACGTCGGCGATGACGCAGATGGTGGCGGCGTCGCGCCGGTCGTCGCGACAGACGGTACAGGGATCGACGGTGTCGAAGTTGCCGCAGACGGAGCAGGTGCGGATGGCGTCGGCGGCCTGTCCCAGCGCCTGCGCCAGCGGTCGCATCAACGCTTCGCGCTTCTTCAGCAGGTGCAGCGTCGCACGCCGCGCCGAACGCGGGCCCAGCCCCGGCAATTTGGCCAGGAGCTGGATCATGCGCACGATCTCGGGACCGTTCATGGAACTTGTCCTTCCCCCGGAGGGGGAAGGTGGCGCGTAGCGCCGGAAGGGGGATGTTTCAAGAGAATCAATGCAACGTCGTAGAGCCGAAACCGCTCGAACATCCCCCTTCCGCCCTTCGGGCACCTTCCCCCTCCGGGGGAAGGCAGGGACAAGTTCATAGCTTGAAACCCGGCGGCAGCGGCAAGCCGCCGGTGAGGCCACGCATCTGGTCCTGCACCAGCGTCTCGACCTTGATGCGCGCATCGTTGGTGGCAGCCACGATCAGGTCTTCCAGCACGCCCTTTTCGTCGGCCACCAGCAGTGACGGGTCGATCTCGACCCGACGCATCTCGTTCTTGCCGTTGAGCGTCACCTTGACCAGGCCGGCGCCGGACTGGCCGACCACCTCGCTGTCCGCCAGACGCTCCTGCAGCTCGCCGATCTTCTGCTGCATCTCCTGCGCCTGCTTCATCAGGGCGCCCAGATCCTTCAATCCACCGAGCATGGTTCGTTCGCTTTCCGTGTTGAACGCTTCTCAATAGTCGCGTTCGGGAATCTCCTCGTAGGCGTCGGTCGGGTACTCCTCCGCCTCGGGTACATCGTCGCTGACACCGGCATTCTCGGCCACGATGGTCGCTGGTCCAGCCTCGTCCTTCGAACGCACCGCTTCAAGCGTCGCGCCCGGGAAAAGTTCCATCGCCGCCTGCACCATCGGGTGCGCCATCGCCCGTGCCCGTCGCGCATCTTCGGCCGCGACGCGCTGCTGCTGCAAGGTCGGCTCGCCGGCATCGCCCGACACCGACACCATCCACCGCCGCCCGGTCCACTGCGAGAGGACGTCGGCGACGCGCGGCGCCAAGTCGCGCGGCGCCGTGGGCTGCGGGCGAAACTCCAGCCGGCCCGGCTCACACCGCACCGGGTAGACATCGCGGCTGAGATGGTGCGCCAGCTTCGGCTCGCGCCGCTGCTCGAACAGTTCCACGATCTCGGCAAAGGTTGCCGGCGATGGCTTGGGCGGCGCATCGGCTTGTGCCGGTACGGCACCGGCTGCCGGCGCGACGGCCACCGCGGCATTGACGGACGCCAGCCGCGCCACCGGCGCATTCGGCGGCGGCGACGGACGCGGCGGTGGGGCAGGCGGCGTGCGCACCGCGGTACCGGTACCCCCGGCGGGACCGGCGGGCGCACCGCGGCCAGCAGGTGGCGCCGCGCCGACGCTGCCGGCACTCGCGTCGTTCAACGCCCGCAGCGCCTCCGCCGGGGTCGGCAGGTCGGCGGCATAGCACAGCCGGATCATCGCCATTTCAGCGGCGCGGATCGGCGAGGGCGCGCTCTGGGTTTCCTGCAGTCCCTTCAGCAGCATCTGCCAGGCCCGCGTCAGGTGGGCCATGGCCAGACGCTTGGCCATGTCGGCGCCGCGCGTGCGCTCCAGCTCGGCTGCCGTGGCGGCAGCATCGGGCACCACCTTGAGACGGGTCAGCCAGTGCGTCAGTTCCAGCAGATCCTGCAACACCACCACCGGGTCGGCGCCGGAATCGTACATGTCGCCCAGCAGCGCCAGCACCGCCGGCGCGTCGCCCTTCATCAGAAGGTCGAACAGGTCGAACACGCGGCCGCGATCGGCCAGCCCCAGCATGTCGCGCACCTGGCCGGCATCGACCACGCCGCCGCCGTGGGCGATCGCCTGGTCGAGCAGGCTCAGGCCGTCGCGCACCGAACCGTCGGCGGCGTGGGCCACCAGGCGCAACGCTTCCGGCGCGATCTCGACCTTTTCCGCCTCGGCAATGCGCGCGAAATGCGCCGACAGCACATCGATCGGCACGCGGCGCAGGTCGAAGCGCTGGCAACGCGACAGCACCGTCACCGGCACCTTGCGGATCTCGGTGGTGGCGAACAGGAATTTCACATGCGGCGGCGGCTCTTCCAGCGTCTTGAGCAGGCCGTTGAAGGCCTGGCGCGAGAGCATGTGCACTTCGTCGATGATGTAGACCTTGTAGCGCGCTGATGCCGGGCGATAGCGCACGCCCTCGATGATCTCGCGGATATCGTCGATGCCGGTGCGGCTGGCGGCGTCCATCTCCTGGACGTCGACATGGCGGTCCTCGGCGATCGCCACGCAATGCTCACAGGCACCGCACGGATCCATCGTCGGGCCGCTTTTGCCGTCGCGCCCGATGCAGTTCAGCGCCTTGGCGATGATGCGCGCGGTGCTGGTCTTGCCCACACCGCGCACGCCGGTGAGCATGAAGGCATGCGCCAGCCGCCCCGACTCCAGCGCGTTGCGCAGGGTGCGCACCATCGCCTCCTGCCCGATCAGGGTGGAGAAGTCGGCCGGCCGGTACTTACGGGCGAGGACGTGGTAGGGCGAACCGTCGGCGATGTCGTTCATGCGGCGACCGCCCCGAATGGCGCCCGGCCTCGTCGGCGCGGGCTGCGTGTGCTTGCAGCGCGGGTGGGAGACCGGACACGACCCGCAGCGAATTCGTTACGGCTGCTTCCTTCCGGACCTGACCGGGTTGGCGAAGACTGCGTCCACGCCGGCCTCCCGAGGGGGTTATATCAGGACTCCGGGCGCCCGCCGCAAGGGCAATGATGGGCCTGTTGACAGCCGCCCTGCGACATGTGCGCCGCCACGCCCCGGCAAACGCGCGCCTACTCGACCAGACCCGGTCCCATGGTCATGACGCCGCCCACGGCCGCCTGGGCGATCGTGCGGAAGGCGGCCTTCAACTCCTCGACATTCTTGGCGGAGTACCACTTCTTGTCGTCGCTGGCGCAATTCTTCCAAAGATTCACGGCCGTGCTGTTGCGCGAGTCGACATTGTAGCCAACCGTGTAGACGGTGATTCCCGCCGCCTTCATCTTGGTGCACAGGGTCTGCGTCTGTACCGACGAATTGCCGTTGGCGGTTTCGTAGTAGGTGTTCATGTCGAAATCCGACAGCAGCACCGCGACCTTCAGCGTCTTGGTCGCATCGTAGGCGGCCGGCGTGGTGTCGCCCGTCCACACGTTGGACCACTTGGGCGACAGCAGGTACCACGTCCAGGCGACGCCCAGATGGCCGGCGGTCGAGCCCTTGGCGGTGAAGTCGTCGATCGTGTCCTTCAGTTTGGTCTTGTCGGTCGTCAGCGGGTGGACCAGCGCGCTCGACGGCACGTTGGACGAATAGTTGGCGACCTGGGAGGCATATTGCCCCTGCGCACTGCTCTTCTTGGTTCTGAAAGCGCCGAAATATTTGCCGGATGCCGGGGCGTCATCGGTGAACGCCGATGTGCCGGTGCGCTCGACAACAGTGGACCACGTTGTCGAGGTCTTGTTGGTGACGGCCTGGTAATAGTCGCGGCCGACATTGACCGCCGACGAATAGGGCGCGATCGCCACACGCGATTTGAACGGCGCCTGCGTCGGCTGCACGACGATGTCGATCAAGGCCTTGGCGGCGTCCTGCATGCCCTCAAGCTTGGAGCCGTCCATCGAGCCGCTGACGTCGAGCATCATGGCCACTTCGAGATTCTTGCCCTGTACGCCGGACTGGTAGCTCACCGAGCGCGCCGAGACGGTCTGGGCCGTCTTGATGAAGTAGCGGCTGAAGACGAGCGGCAGGTCGCGCTTGAAGGTGATTTCGACCGCGTTGCTCTTGCCGGCGTACGGACCGCTGGTCGGCGGTGACTGGAAGCAGCCGTCGCATTGGGCGGTGTAGCCGTTGCGGCGCGCATCATTGAGCGCGGCCATCTTGGCATCGGCGAGCGATCCGCCGTTCTGCAGCACCCGCACGGCGCCGAGGCTCGCGCTATCGGCCGCCTGCTGCAGCTTGCGCTTCTCCAGGTACCACAGGCCGGTATCGATCCCCAGGCCGAGGGCACCGATGACGACCGGCAGGGCCACGGCAACCATGATCATCGACGCGCCGCGCGTATCGGTCTTGAACGCCGACAGCAGCGCTGCAGCGGATGTCCGGCAACCTGCCGCCCGGGCCCAGAAACGTGTGACCGTCGCCATCTTGATCCCCCGTCCCCACGGCGGCCCCTGCGAGGCACGACCACTCCCTTTGGCGCAACGCGGGTCGCGCCCTTGCTCCGGTCTTCGGTGTCAGGAAGTGGCGGGCGGCAATTCCGCCCGCGCCGTCAAATTCGTTTGTAAAAATCCCGTTCGACGAATGCCGATCCGTTCAGAATGAACACAATGTAAAAATATCGCGCATCATGGTCAATAATAATGATTAAACTATTGAAATAATTGAATCTTATTTTAACGATATTTTGACGTTCTGATCTGCGAATCGGCGATTTCCGCCGATTCAGCAATATGTTGCAGGCAAATGCTAATGTGAATCAGCGTTCCTGATGCGACATCTGCAACGGCGCCGTCAGGGATTGCCGTCAGCCGGCCCCAAACGACGCTCGCGGGCGGTTTCGGGTTTGCCGCCGGACGCGGGCGCCAGGACATTGTCGCGCGGCGGGCTGGTGCGACCGCCCAGGTGGCGCGCCAGGAAGGCTTCGACCATGGTGTAGTAGCGGGCCCGGTTGGCGGGACGGTTGAGCCCGTGCCCTTCATCGGCAAAGACATGCAGCTCGACCGGCTTGCCGAACGAGCGCAGCGCACCGGCAAAGCGTTCGCTCTGGTCCCGGCGCACCCGTGGATCGTTGGCGCCGTGGATGATCAGCATGGGGCGCTCGACCTTGTCGGCCAGCCGCAGGGGCGAGACATCCCACATGCGGGCACGGGCCTCGGGATCACCGGGTTTGCCCAGGAAGCGGTGCCAGCGGTAGGGCTCCCAGTATTCCGGCATGAGGTCCATCAGGGCCGGCAGATCGGCAGGACCGACGAAGGAGACACCCGCGGCGTAGAGCCGGGGTGTGCGCGTCATCCCGACCATGGTGGCGTAACCGCCGTAGCTGGCGCCCATGATGGCGATGCGATCGGGATCGGCGATGCCGGTGTCGACAGCCCAACGCGCCGCATCGTCGATGTCATCGGACATCTTGCGGCCGAACTCGCCGACTGCCGACCACAGGTGGGTCTTTCCGTAGCCCGCCGAGCCACGATAGTTGACCTGGACCACGGCGTAACCGCGGTTGGCCAGGAACTGCACGCGCGAATCGAGCGTGCCGAAATCGCGCACCCACGGACCGCCATGGATGAACATCACGGTCGGCAGCCGCTGGCCCGACGCGCCGCGCGGCACCGTGACGTAGGCCGGGATGGTACGGCCATCGCGCGCTGCGAAACTGGCCGGCTGGGTCTCCGACAGGGTTTCGCGCCAGGCCTCCCACGGGCTCACCGACAGCAACGCGCGCTGGCCCGTGTGGCGATCGAGCAGCAGCGTACGCGCCGGCTTCACGGGACCGCTGACGGTCACGACAAGCCAGCGCCGGGCCTGGTCGCTGGAGACGATGTTGACGACATCGCCGGCATCGCCTGCCAACGGCTTGAGGTCGGCCTCCAATGCGGAATCGAAAAAGTGCAGCCGCTGCCGGTCGGGCCACGATACAGCGAGCAGAGGCTGACGCAGGTCAGCACTCAGCCGCACACTGCTGATGTCGACCGCAGGATCGGCATGAACCTCGGTTTCACTGCCGGTTTTGAGATCGAGCCGGACCAGTGCGGTCTTGTCACGGCCGCGATTGGACAGCGCCCAGACGGTCGGCTCACCCTGGGCGCCGCCCAGCATGCTGACGGACTCTTCCAGGTCGAGATCGAACAGCCGGCCGCAGTTGCCGCCGTCGTCGCATCGCTCGAACGACCGGCGGCCAGCATCGTTGGGCCGGGTCATGCGCGCAATCATGGTGCCGGCGGGATCGAAGAACCAGCTCGACACCGTGCCCGGGTTTTCGGCCACCAGCTGCGGCTCGGCGTCCGCCGTCAGTGCCAGTTTGTAGAGATCGAAGTAGCGGCGGTCGCGACGGTTGCTGCACAGATAGATCGCATCGTGCATGTCGCGTGGCGACAGCACCCAGTTGCGGGTCCCCTGCCAGGGCGTGACGTTGCGCGGCGTCGCGGTCGGCGCCTGCGTGTCGACGATCAGGATCTGGTCGTTCTCAGAACCCGACACCGGATCGATCGCCACGGTCATGAATCGGCTGCCGGCGGTCCAGTGGTACGAGCCGACATCGCGCGACAGGCGCACGACGACGGGATCCCCGCCTTCGACCGGCCGAATGTGGATCTGACGCCGGCCGCCGATGCGCTGCAGCCACGCGATCGTCTTACCGTTGGGCGAAATCTGGAAATTGCTGCGCGTTTCGGGATCGCCATCGGCCAGCAGAGAGATCGGCAGCAGCGGTGGCAGCTTGGCGTCCTTCAGCGCCGGATGAGTCTGCGCCGCGGCCACGCCCGCAAGCAGCCCGATCACGACGGACGACAAGACCAATTGCCTCAGATGCGCGCGCATGGAGCCTCACGCCGGCTGGAAAGGCAGCCATGCTAGCACGGCGGACCGGTTGCCGCTGGCCGCCTGCGGTGCCATTGTCGGCGACCCGTCCCCATGACTGCCAGTGGCGCCCGAACGCAATGCAGCCCAATCCCTATTCCAGCGCCGAGATCGACCGTGCCTCGCACCAGCGCGAGGATGAAGAGCATATCGAGGATCTGCTGGTCGGCTCGAAAACCAAGTTCGTGCCGATCGACAACGAGCGCAACCTGGTGAACAACAAAGGCCAGCCGGAGCCGGTGTTCCTGCAGGGGATGATGGCGCGCGCGTTCATCCGCGGCGGTGCCTCGCCGATCTTCCTGGGACACGTCGAGGGCGAGACCTTCTTCGCGCTCGACGTGACCGGCTTCGACATGCCGGCCGATGGGCTGGGCGAGTTCGTCGACCTGCGCCAGGTCGGCGCCCTGCTGTTCGCCCGCGAAGGGTCGATCCTGGCCTATGCGCGCGGCATGACCTACTGGCACCGGCGCCACAAATTCTGCGGCGTCTGCGGCGCGCCGACCAAGGTCGCCAAGGCAGGCCACGAGCGACTGTGCACCAACGAAGCGTGCAAGGCACAGCACTTCCCGCGCACCGACCCGGCCGTGATCATGCTGGTGCATCACGGCGACAAATGCCTGCTGGGGCGCAGCAAGCACTTCCCGCGCGGCATGCACTCGACCCTGGCCGGCTTCGTCGAGCCGGGCGAGAGCTTCGAGGATGCCGTGGCCCGCGAAGTGTACGAAGAGGTCAAGGTGCGCGTGAGCAACGTGCGCTATCACTCCTCGCAGCCGTGGCCATTCCCGGCATCGGTGATGATCGGCTTCCATGCCGAGGCCCAGTCGCTGGAGATCGACGTCAACCAATCGGAGCTGGAGAGCGCGCGCTGGATGAGCCGTGCCGACCTGCATCCCGACAACCTGCCCAAGGACGGCTCGTTCTTCATGCCGCGCAAAGACAGCATCGCGCGCCGCCTGATCGAGGACTGGCTGGGTCACGAAGCCGGCCCGCCGCCGACGGCGTAGGCGGCCTACTGCAGCACCTGTCATCCCGAGCGCAGCGAGGGATCCAGGCGTCGCCCCTGGATCCCTCGCTGCGCTCGGGATGACAGCAAAATATGCGTCATTCCACGTTCGGAGAGTGCCATGCCGCCTGCCCTCTTTACGCCCCTGCCCCTTGGCGGCGACGTCGTGTTGCCCAACCGGATCGTGGTCTCGCCCATGTGCCAGTACTCGGCCGTCGACGGCTCGGCGACCGATTGGCATCTCGCCCATCTGGGGCAGCTTGCCGCCAGCGGCGCCGGACTGCTGGTGGTGGAGGCGACGCACGTCGAGCGCCGCGGCCGCATCACGCATGGCTGCCTGGGACTCTACAGCGACGAAAACGAAGCGGCGCTGCAGCGCATCGTCGACTGGGTGCGCGCCTGGATGCCGTCCATCCGCCTTGGCATCCAGATCGGCCACGCCGGTCGCAAGGCATCGGCGCAACGCCCCTGGCGCGGTGGCGGTCCACTGAGCGCCGCCGACACCCCGGATACACCATGGACCACCGTGGCGCCGTCGGCGATCGCCTTCGACGCAACCGGACCCGGCGTCGGATTCGTGACCGGCGGCGCCAGCGTGCCGGCGCCTACCGCCAAGTGGCACACGCCAGTGGCGCTCGACCATGCCGAACTGAAGACGATCAAGGCTGCCTTTGTCGCCGCCACGCAGCGCGCCGCGCGGCTGGGCTTCGATGTCGTCGAGTTGCACGGCGCGCACGGCTATCTGCTGCACCAGTTCCTGTCGCCGCTCAGCAACCGGCGCGATGATGCGTACGGCGGCAGCGCCGAAAAGCGGCGCCGGTTTCCGCTCGAGGTGTTCGAGGCCTGCCGTGCCGCCTGGCCACGCGAGCGCGCGCTGGGCGTGCGGCTGTCGGCCATCGACTGGGTCGAGGGCGGCGTCACGATCGAGGATACCCTCGCGACCGCGCAGGCGCTGAAGGCGCTGGGCTGCGACTTCATCGACGTGAGTTCGGGCGGCGCCGTGCCCAACGCCAAGATCGCGTTCGGGCCCGGTTACCAGGTGCCGTTCGCCGCCCGTATCCGCCAGGAGGTCGGCATCAAGACCTGGGCTGTCGGCATCATCACCGAGCCGGAGCAGGCCGAGCAGATCGTGACATCAGGCGACGCCGACTGCACGGCGCTGGCGCGCTCGTTTCTCGCCGACCCGCGCTGGGGCTGGAACGCCGCGCGTGCGCTGGGCGCCGAGAGCCCGCCGCTGCCGACGCCCTATCATCGGGCCGCAACGATCCTGCAGTTCAAACCGCAGCCGGCAGCAGCGAAAGCAGCGGAATAGTATCGCCGTCTACCCCAGCGTGTGATCGAGAAAGAGCATCGTCGCGAAACCGATGAACAGCGCCACGGTAGCGCTGATGGTGCCGCCGGTTTCGGGGGCATGGGTTTCCGGGATGATCTCGTGGCTGATCACGAACAGCATGGCGCCGGCGGCGAAGGCCAGCGCCCAGGGCAGCAGCGCGTGCGAGACCGACACGGCGGCCGCGCCGGCGACACCACCCACGACCTCGATCAGTCCGGTGGCCGCCGCAACCATGAAGGCGCGCGCCCGGCCATAGCCCAGCGACAGCAGGCCGACGGCGACGGCGAGGCCTTCGGGCATGTTCTGCAGGCCGATGCCGATCACGACACCCAGGCCGGGGATCTCCCCCGGCATATGCGGTGCCGGGTTGCCGGCGGCCACGCCGGTCGCCAGACCTTCAGGAAAATTGTGGATCGCAATGGCGATCACGAACAACCAGACCCGCCGGATGCGCTGGACGTGCGGACCCTCACGGCCGCGGCCGAAATGCTCGTGCGGCGTCACGCGATGCGTCATGGCGATGACCAGCCCGCCGATGGCGAGCGCGATGATCACGCCGATGGCTGCCGGCACCCGGCCGGATGTTTCCTCTCGCGCCAGTTCCAAAGCCGGCAACAGCAGCGAGAAGAACGTTGCGGCCAGCATGACGCCGGCCGCGAAGCTCAGGAGCGCATTGCCCAGGCGTTCCGGCAACGACCGAACGACCATGACCGGCACGCCGCCGACGGCAGTGCCCAGGAAGCCGGCGATGACGGCGCCGGCCACGCCAGCCCAGAACGGCGACAGGTGAGCGAGGAACTGCATGGTCGTGTTTCCTGGGAGGGCCCGGTTTCAGGCCCGCATCAGGCGAAAGCCTTGCTTTCGCCTGACATGAGCAAGAGCGGGCGGGACACCCGCGCCCCCAGGTTACTCCGCCGGCGCCTGCGGTGCGGGTGCCGGACGGCGGCGCAAACGCTCCTCCAGGAAACGGATCGAGACGTAGAACACCGGCGTCAGGAACAAGCCAATCAACGTCACACCGATCATGCCGGCGAACACCGTGGTACCCAGTGCCCGGCGCATCTCGGCGCCGGCACCCGATGACGTCACCAGCGGCAGCACGCCCAGGATGAAGGCGAACGCCGTCATCAGGATCGGCCGCAGGCGCAGACGGCAGGCCTCGATCACCGCCGCGATCGGATCGAGCCCGGCATGCTCCTGCTGGCGGGCGAACTCGACGATCAGAATCGCGTTCTTGGCCGCCAGGCCGATCAGCACCACCAGGCCGATCTGCACCAGCACGTTGTTGTCGATGCCGGCGACCCAGACGCCGATCAGGCCGAACAACATGCTCATCGGCACGATCAGCATGATGGCCAGCGGCAAGGTCCAGCTTTCGTACTGCGCCGACAGGGCCAGGAAGACGAACAGGATCGACAGCGCGAAGATGAAGACCGCCGTGTTGCCGACCGAGCGCTCCTGCAGCGCCAGTTCGGTCCACTCGAAGCTTTGACCGGGCTGCAGCGACTCGCGTGCCAACTTCTCCATGGCGTCCAATGACGCGCCCGTCGAGATGCCGGGCGGCGTGTTGCCCTGAATCGGCACCGACACATACATGTTATAGCGCTGGACCAGGTCAGGCCCCGACGCATCGACGACATCGAGCAGGGTGCCGAGCGGCACCAACTCGCCGGTCGCCGAGCGGACCTTGAGCTGCTGAATGTCAGCACGCTCCAGGCGGTACTTGGCGTCGGCCTGGATACGGACCTGGAACACGCGGCCAAAGGCATTGAAGTCGTTGACGTAGGCCGACCCGATATTGACCTGCAACGCCTCGAATACCGACGACAGCGGCACGTTCAGCATCTGCGCCTTGACCCGGTCGATGTTCAGATAGACCTGCGGCGATGATACCGAGAACGTCGTGAACACGTCGGTGACGGTCGGCACGGTCCGTGCGCGACCCATCATCTGATAGGCCGCCATCAGCAGCGGACCGATATCGTCGCTGGTGCGGTTCTGCAGCTGCATCTTGAAGCCGCCGCTGTTGCCGATGCTGGGCACCGCCGGCGGCGGCACCGCCAGAACGAAGGCCTCTTCGATGCCCTGCAGGCGGCCGATCATGTCGCCGATGATGCGGTCCGACGTGAGCCCCTGCGGCAGCCGATCCTCGAACGGCTTGAACGTGACGAAGACCACGGCCGCGTTGGGCGAGTTGGTGAACGTCGCGCCGTTGAAGCCCGGGATCGATACGATATGGGCGACACCGGGAGTCTGTTCGATGAACTTCTCCGCCTTCTTCACCACCGCGTCGGTGCGATCCAGCGTGGCGCCGTCGGGAAGCTGCGCGATCACAATGGCGTAGCCACGGTCCAACGGCGGAATGAAGCCCTGCGGCACATGCCCGAACATGTAGACCGTCGCCCCCACCAACACGGCATAGGCGATCAAGCTCATCGCCCGGTGCCGGATGATGGAGCGCACGCCGCCAGCATAGGCGTGGCTGGTCCGGTCAAAGCCGGTGTTGAACTTCCGGGCAACGACCTGCCCGATCCAGATCGGCAGGAACCGCGACCGCTGGTGTTCCCCGCTGCGATGCGGCTTCAGCAGGATGGCGCCCAGCGCCGCCGACAGCGACAGCGAATTGAAGGCCGAGATGATTGTCGAGACCGCGATGGTGAGCGCGAACTGGCGATAGAATTGACCGGAGATGCCGGGAATGAAGGCCGTCGGCACGAACACCGCCGCCAACACCACGGCGATGGCCACCACCGCCGTGCCGACTTCGCCCATCGTGCGATGCGCCGCCTCGCGGGGCGACAGGCCCTCGGCGATATTGCGCTCGATGTTTTCGACCACGACGATGGCGTCGTCGACCACGATGCCGATCGCCAGCACCATGCCGAACAGCGTCAGCACGTTGAGCGTGAAGCCGAAGGCCAGCATGAAGGCCGCCGTGCCGATCAGCGACACCGGGATCGCAAGAATGGGGATGAGAGCCGCGCGCCAGTTCTGCAGGAAGATCAGCACGACCAACGCCACCAGCAGGATGGCCTCGATCAGCGTCTCGTAGACCGCGTCGATCGACTGCACGATGAACTCGGTCGGATTGTAGATGATGTCGTACTTCAGCCCCGGCGGGAAATCCCGCTGGAGCTCATCCATCTTGGCCTTGACCTGCTCGGCCGTGGCCAGCGCGTTGGTGCCGGGCCGCTGGAATACGCCCAGCGCAATGGCCACCTGGCTGTCGAGGTAGCTGCGGCTGCCGTAATCCTTGGCGCCCATCTCGACACGCGCGATGTCCTGCAGGCGTACCAGCCTGCCGTCCTCGCCGGCCTTGACGATCACGTTGCGGAACTGGCGTACGTCCTGGAAGCGACCTTGCGTGGTGACAATGGCCTGCAAGGCGGTATCGGTCGGCGCCGGCTGCTGGCCGAGCTGACCACCCGATACCTGCACGTTCTGCGCCCGCAGCGCCGCCACCACTTCGCCGCTGGTCAGCGAATAGGCGGCCAGGCGTGCCGGATCGAGCCAGATGCGGATCGAATACTCGCTACCGCCGAAGACGATGACGTCACCGGCGCCGTCCAGCCGCAGAAGCTGCTCACGAATGCGCAGCTGCATGTAGTTGGCGAGATAGAGTTCGTCATAGCTCTTGTCCGGCGACAGCAGATGCACGACCAGCAGGAAGTCGCCCGACCGCTTGCGCACCTGGATACCCTGGCGGCGTACTTCTTCTGGCAGGCGCGCTTCGGCCACCGCCACCCGGTTCTGCACCTGTACCTGGGCGATATCGAGATCGACGCCGGGACGGAACACGACGGTGAGCTGCAGCGTGCCGTCGCTGGTCGAATACGAGGACATGTAGAGCATGC
Source organism: Reyranella sp. CPCC 100927 (assembly GCF_007859315.1). GTDB lineage: Bacteria > Pseudomonadota > Alphaproteobacteria > Reyranellales > Reyranellaceae > Vineibacter. The sequence goes on along the minus strand of NZ_VOHA01000014.1, from coordinate 43,894 downwards.
CCTCGACACCGTTGATCTCCTGCTCGATCGGCGTCGCCACCGTGCGGGCCAGGGTCTCGGCATCGGCACCGGGATAGGTCGTGACCACCGACACCGACGGCGGCGCGATGTCAGGGTACTCGGTGATCGGCAGGCGGGTATAAGCGATCACGCCGACGATCACGATCACGATCGACACGACCGCTGCAAAGATCGGCCGATCGACGAAGAAATGTCCGAACTTCATGACGAGTTCCCGACCTGTCTATTTCTTGCTGTCGTCCGGCTTCTTGTCGCCGCCTGGCTTGTCGCCACCGGGCGGACCACCGGCGCCTGGCGGCGGCCCAAGCGCCATGAGGCCTTTCCACACCGGCGGCAACTCGACCGGCTGCGGCGTCACCTTGCCGCCCCCCATCCGCACGCGCTGCAGGCCGTTGATCACGACGGTCTCGTCGCCCTTCAGCCCATCGCGAACGATGCGGTAATTGTCGGTGCGCGATCCCAGACGCAGCGGCTGCTGCTTCACGCTGCCGTCGGCAGCAACGACGTAGACGAAGCGGCGATCGAGGTCGGTGAGGATCGCCTCATCCGGCACCATGACACCCTTGTATTTCGGGCTGCCCGGCACGGCGATGCGACCGAACAGACCCGACGTCAGGAACAGGTCCTTGTTGGGAAACGATGCGCGCAAGCGCATCGTACCTGTCGCGGCATCAAGGCGATTGTCCGTGAAGTCCAGCGTACCCTTGTGGCTGTACTCCTTTTCGTCGGTCAGCATCACCATCACCGGCAGGCCGGTGCTGCCACCATTGCCGGTGCTGTTGCTGCCCTGCTGCGCCAGTCGCTGGTAGGCGAGGTAGGAGCGCTCGTCGATGTCGAAATAGAAGTAGATCGGATCGATGGAGACGATCGTCGTCAACAGCGTCGTGTTGGCGTTGATGAGGTTGCCCTCGGTGATCAGCTTGCGCGAGATGCGGCCGGTGATCGGCGCCCGGATTTCGGTGAACTCGTAGTTCAGCCGCGACTGCTCCAGTGATGCCTTGGCACCGGCGAGATCGGCTTGCGCCGACAGGTAGCCCTGGCGGCGCTGATCCAGCGACTGCTCGGTGCCGGCGCCGCTCTTGGCCAGCCGCTCGGCGCGCTCGAGCTCGACCTTGGCGAGATCGAACCGCGTCTGCGCCGCCACCAGCGATGATTCAGCCTGATCGAGCACAGCCTTGAAGGGCCGCCGGTCGATGACGAACAGCAAGTCGCCTTCCTTGACCACGGCGCCTTCCTTGAAGTGCACCGACTCGAGATAGCCGCCGACCCGCGCCCGCACCTCGACCGCGCCCACCGGCTCGAAGCGGCCGGTGAATTCGTCCATCTCGACGATTTCCTTGACCACGGGCTTGGCAACCGTCACCGGCGGCGGGCCACCGCCCTGCTGGTCCTGCTGTTTGCGCTCGCAGCCCGCAACGGCGAACACCATGGCCAGGGTCACGACTCCCAACGGCCCCGCCCACGGCGCTCGCGACAAAGCCCATGCCTTCTTCATTGGTATCCCCTACCACGCACCGAGGCAGGCAGGCTGCGACACCACGCGGGGCGCTGCCGCCTGTCTCTGCGCGAAAATCGTCGTGCCTGCCTGTAAGCCAAGACGGAAGCCCGGGCTAGTTGTATCAATTCCGGGCCGACATCCGACGGACGCCGGACGGATCCCTACCAAGCCGGGTGGATATGGTGGTACGGCCGCCGTTGTTCCAGTGGAATCAGTTTAGATATCGTAACCGCTGCGATGAACGAGGAATCACTCGACTCACGTTCCTGGCCGCGTCGGCGCCTCCCAGCCCTTGCGCCGGAACGGGTGCGCCGGAAAGGTGCCCAGCATCTTGAACTCTTCGGAGAAGAATTCGAGTTCCTCCAGCGCCAGCTGTAGAGACCGCTGCTCCGTGTGCCCTTCCACTTCGGCATAGAACAGCGCCTGCTCGAACGCCGCACCCGACAGGTAGCTCTCCAACTTGGTGATGTTGACGCCGTTGGTGGCGAAGCCGCCCAGCGCCTTGTAGAGCGCCGCCGGACGGCTTTTCACCCGGAAGAGAAAGGCCGTCAGACAGGGCACCGTGCGCCACTCCGGCGCCGCCGGCTCACGCGAAAAAACCAGCATGCGCGTCGTGTTGTGATCGGCATCTTCGATGTTGCGGGCCAACACGTGCAGCCCGTAGATCCGCGCCGCCAACGACGAGGCAATCGCTGCAACCGTCTTGTCACCCAACTCGGCGATCTCGCGCGCGGCGCCCGCGGTGTCGGCATGGATGTGCGGCGTCAGCCGGTGCTTCTTCAGGAAGCCACGGCACTGCGCCAGTGCCTGCACATGACTGCGCACGCTTTTCACGGTCTTGAGCGACGCACCCGAGACTGCCACCAGGCAATGCTCGACTCGCTGGAAGTGCTCGGCCACGATCCGCAGGTTGGTGTGCGGCAACAGGCTGTGCAGATCAGCCACCCGGCCGGCGATCGAATTTTCGACCGGAATCATCGCCAGTGCCGCGCGACCCTTGCGCACCGCTTCCATCGCGGCTTCGAAAGTCGGGCACGGCAACGTCGTCATGTAGGGAAACGCCGACCGGCATGCCATGTCGGAATTGGCGCCGAAGTCGCCCTGGAACGCGATGGTGTTGTTGGGGCGTGGCAAGGTCTTGCGGCGGGCGGCCATGACTGATCCGACGTTCGATTGTTTCCCAGGGACGCTGCTCTAGCGGGAAATGAACCGCGACGCCAGAAGCTGTCACGGCGCCAGGCGCCGGCGCGCTTCCTCGAGGTCATCGGGCGTATCGACTCCCAGCGGCACCGTATCGACCAGGCGCACGTCGATGCGCATCCCGGCCTCCAGCGCCCGCAGCTGCTCGAGCCGCTCGCGTTGCTCCAGCACGCCCGGCGGCAGGGCGACGAACCGCTCCAGCGCCGCGCGCCGGTATGCGTAAAGCCCGATGTGGTGATAGAGCGCACCCGGCCCGGTCGGCACCTGGGTGCGGCTGAAATAGAGAGCACGGGCGATCGCCCGACCCGGCGCGAACCCGGCGACGGCCTTGACCACCTGCGACGCCTCGCGCTCGTAGTCGGTGCGGATCTCGGCCACCAGGGTGCCGATGTCGACGGCCGGCTCGATCATCGGCTCGAGCGCCGCCTGCACGACGTCAGGCGCCAGCGTAGGCAGGTCGCCCTGGATGTTCACCACCACGTCATGGCGCCGGTCCGGATCGATCTGCCCCAGTGCCTCGTGGATGCGATCGGACCCCGACGGATGGCCGGGATCGGTGAGGACGGCACGGCCGCCGGCATCCCCGACGATCGCGATGATCTCGGGCTCGGCAGCGGCGACGACGACGGGGCCGATATCGGCCTCCATGGCGCGCCGCCAGACATGGACGATCATCGGCACGCCGTGAATATCGGCCAACGGCTTGTTGGGCAGGCGGGTCGAGGCCATGCGGGCGGGGATCAGCACGACCGGATTGCGAACGCCGGAGCCAGCTGACGAAACCATGAATTTATGTGTCAAAAGAGGATGTTAGCGGCAAATTGCGACGACATGCCGCGCCCCGCGAAAGCGCGGCGACAGAATACTACTGCCCGTGCGGCGATTGTGGTAGACGCGTTGCCGTTGCTGGTGGCACGTCGGTGCCGCCGCAGATTGTCTGCGTGTCCGGAAGGGGGCCATGGACTCGTTCGAATTCAACAAGATCGCCGGCGCCGTGCTCGCGGCCTGCCTGGGCGTGATGATCATCGGCAAGGTCTCGAACGCCCTGGTTCACCCGCATATGCCGGAGAAGCCACATATCGAGGTCAAGGAAGAGGTCGCCGCGGCCCCCGGACCGGCCGATGCCGCGCCGGCCAAGGCGCCGCCGGCCACCGGTACGGACGCTGCCGCGGGCGAGGCCACCTTCAAGAAGGTGTGCATGACCTGCCACACCAGCGAGAAGGGCGGCGCCAACAAGGTGGGGCCGAACCTGTTCGGTATCGTCGGCAACAAGAAGGCGCATCTTGCCGGCTTCTCGTATTCGTCCGGCATGACCAGCAAGGGCGGCGAGTGGACCGAAGAGGATCTCAACGAGTTCCTGTTCAAGCCGGCCAACTTCATCAAGGGCACCAAGATGGCGTTCGTCGGCGTGTCCAAGGACAAGGATCGCGGCGACGTCATCGCGTTCCTGAAGAGCCTCAAGTAGCGGCCGATCCGCTGGACGTTCATTTCTGCGGGGCGGCAATGACCGCCCCGTTCTCATTTGGGGCTGTGCCAGAGAGGGCTCGCATGACCAGCACCACGCCCGTTTCGGTTCCCGATGCCTTTGTCGCGCTGGCGCATCGCCTGGCCGATGCGGCGCGGCCGGTCGTGCGCCGCTATTTCCGCACACCGGTCGGAATCGACGACAAGGACGACGACTCGCCGGTGACGATCGCCGATCGCGAGGCGGAAGTGGCGATGCGCGCCATCCTGGGCCGCGAGGTGCCCGAACACGGCGTCTGGGGCGAAGAGCACGGCAGCGAGCGCCTCGACGCCGAATGGGTCTGGGTGCTGGATCCCATCGACGGGACCCGGGCGTTCATCACCGGCATGCCCGTCTTCGGCACGCTGATCGGGCTGCTGCATCGCGGCCGACCGGTGCTGGGCATCATCGACCAACCCATCCTGGAGGAACGCTGGCTGGGCGTGAACGGCCGGCGCACCACGTTCAACGGCACACCGGTGGCGACGCGGACCTGCGATGCCCTCGCCAAGGCCTACATGTATTCGACCGCGCCACAGATGTTCGCGGAGGACCAGGCAGGCTCGCATCGCGCGCTTGCCGACAAGGTCAAGCTCTTCCGCTGGGGCGGTGACTGCTACAGCTACGGGCTGCTGGCGTCGGGCTGCGTCGATCTGGTGATCGAGTCCAGCCTCAAGCTGCACGATTTCTGTGCCGTCGTCCCCGTCATTCAGGGTGCCGGCGGGCTGATGACGGACTGGCGCGGCCAGCCGCTCGACAAGGATTCGGAGGGCCATGTGATTGCCGCCGGCGACGCTGCCGTCCACCGCGCGGCGCAGGCCATCCTGTCGGGCGAACGCCACGGCTAGTGGCCGAACCTCGGAAAACCGTTCCCGGCGGACCAGACTCTCTCCTTCGTGACGGGAGTCCTCTTGGTTTCACCATATTGACACCGTAGGCTTGGACCCATTGTGGAGGCCGAGTGCATGTTTCTGCCTGGAATTCGACGTCGCTCCGTCCTGGCCGGCCTTGCCGCCACACCCGCGTTCCCGACGCTGGCGCGGGCCCAGGGCGGCGGCGGCAAGACCATCGTCTCGCACGGCATCGCCATCCACGGCGAGCCTGGCTACCCGGCTGACGCCAAGCACCTCAGTTACGCCAATCCCAATGCGCTCAAGGGCGGCACGATCCGGCTGGCCGGACGCGGCACATTCGACTCGCTCAATCCCTTTATCCTGCAGGGCACGCCCGCACGCGCCGCCGCCGGCATCTACGAGCCGCTGTTGGAAACCGTCTATGACGAGGTCTCCACCGAGTACGGCCGGCTGGTGGAAACCATCGAAACGCCTCCCGACCGCTCGTGGGTGATCTTCACCCTGCGCAGCAACGCGCGCTGGCACGACGGCAAGCCCGTCACGCCGGAAGACGTCGTGTTCTCCTTCAACATCCTGAAGGAGAAGGGCCAGCCGCTGTATGCCGTGTACTACCACGACGTGGTCGGCGCCGAGGCACTCGACGACCGCCGGGTGAAGTTCAGTTTCCGCGGCGGCGACAACCACGAACTGCCGGTGATCATCGGCCAGTTGACCATCCTGCCCAAGCACTGGTGGTCCAGCCGCCCGTTCGACCGCGCCAGCATGGAGGTCCCCCTGGGCAGCGGGCCGTACCGCATCGACCAGCTCGAGGCCGGCCGTTTCATCACCCTGAAGCGGGTCGAGGACTATTGGGGCAAGGACCTCTGGCTCAACCGTGGCCAGAACAATTTCGACGTTGTCCGCTACGACTACTATCGCGACGAACAGGTGGCGTTCGAGGCCTTCAAGGCTGGCGACGTCGACTATCGCGACGAGTTCACGGCGCGTTTGTGGGCCACGTCGTACGATTTCCCGGCGGTGAAATCCGGTGCCGTGCAGAAGGCGGAGCTGACGCACGAGAGCACGCTGCCCATGCAAGGCATCGGCTTCAACCTGCGCCGCGACATGTTCAAGGACCGGCGTTTCCGCGAAGCCTTCGTACATCTGGTCGACTTCGAGTGGTTCAACAAGGCGCTGTCGTGGAACCTGTTCACCCGCATCAACAGCTACTTCTTCAACTCCGAACTGGCGGCCAGGGGCCTGCCCTCGAAGGAAGAGCTCGAGATCCTCGAACCGCTGCGCGCTCAGCTGCCGCCTGAACTGTTCACCCAGGAATTCAAGCTGCCGGTCACCGACGGTTCGGGCAGCAACCGCGACGGCATGCGCCGCGCCATCGGGCTCCTGAAGGAGGTCGGCTGGGAACTGCGCGCCGGCAAGATGACCAACGTCAAGTCGGGCCAGCAACTGTCGTTCGAACTGCTGCTGGGGGAATCGCGGCTCGAGCGTTTCGCCCTGCCGTTCAAGGAATGGTGCGGCCGGGTCGGCATCGATGTGCGGCTGCGCACGGTCGATCCCGTGCAGTATCAGAAGCGCATGGATGAGTTCGACTACGAAGCCACCATCGTCATCTTCAGCCAGTCACTGTCGCCCGGCAACGAGCAGCGTGAATTCTGGGGGGCGGCGGCCGCCAAGACCACCGGCAGCCAGAACACGATCGGCATCGCCGATCCCGCCATCGACAAACTGATCGAAGCGGTGATCGCCGCGCCCGACCGGCCCAATCTGATCACGCGCAGCCGCGCCCTGGATCGCGCCCTGTTGTGGAATTACTTCATCGTGCCGCAGTACTATTCGACGACATGGTGGATCGCGTACTGGAACAAGTTCAGCCGCCCGGAAAAGCTGGCGAAGTACCAGCCGCGCGGCATCTCGACATGGTGGATCGACCCGGAGAAGGAGAAGGCGCTGCGCGCGGGCACGCCGGAGCGCAAGCCTTGATAGTGCCAGCGCCGCACTCCCAGCCGAAGATGTCGTAGCGGACGCCTGCCGTGCTCGCCTATATCCTGCGCCGGCTGCTGCTGATGGTGCCCACGCTGGTCGGCATCCTGACGCTCAACTTCTTCATCATCCAGGCTGCCCCCGGTGGCCCCGTCGACCGGATTATCGCGCAATTGCAAGGACGCGCCGCCGATCCGACAGCGCGCTTCAGCGGTGGCGGCACCGATATCAGATCGACACCGCAATCCGGCGACGTCACGTCGCGCGGCGCCCGTGGCATTCCGCCTGAAGTCGTGGAGCGCATCAAGAAACAGTACGGCTTCGACAAGCCGCTGCACGAACGGTACCTGCTGCTATTGGGCAACTATGCGACGTTCAATCTTGGCAACAGTACGCTGAGCGGGCAGCCGATCCTGGAACTCGTCGCCTCGAAGCTGCCCGTCTCCATATCCCTGGGCCTGTGGACGACGCTGCTGGTCTATTTGATCTCGATACCGCTGGGCGTCGCCAAAGCGGTGCGTGATGGCTCGCGCTTCGATGTCGCGAGTTCCTCCGTCGTCATCGTCGGAACAGCCATCCCCGCCTTTCTGTTTGCCATTCTGCTGGTGGTGCTGTTCGCCGGCGGCAGCTACTGGAACATCTTCCCGCGCCAAGGATTGACGTCACCCGATTGGGACACCCTGTCGACCACGGGAAAGATCCTCGACTATTTCTGGCATCTGGTCCTGCCGATCGTGGCGATGGTCATCGGCGGCTTTGCCACGCTCACGATGCTGACCAAGAACTCCTTCATCGACGAGGTTCGCAAGCAGTACGTTCAAACCGCACGGGCAAAAGGGCTGAGCGAACGACGCGTGCTCTATGGACACGTGTTCCGCAACGCCATGCTGCTGGTCATCGCCGGCTTTCCCGCCGCCTTCATTTCAATTCTCTTTACCGGCTCGCTGCTGATCGAAGTGATCTTCTCCCTGGATGGCCTGGGATTCCTGGGCTTCAATGCCGCCATCAATCGCGACTATTCGGTCATTTTCGGCACGCTCTGGATCTTCTCGCTGCTTGGATTGATCCTGGGCCTGATCGGCGATCTGATGTACGTGCTGGTCGACCCGCGTATCGATTTCGAAAGGCGCGGGGCATGACCTTGTCACCGCTGACCCGGCGTCGCCTGACGGTCTTCCGCGCCAACAAACGGGGCTATTGGTCGCTGATCATTTTCAGCCTGCTCATCGTCCCGACCCTGTTCGCCGAGTTCCTCGCCAATGACCGGCCGATCCTGGTGCGTTACGATGGAGCATTCTACGCGCCCATCCTGCGTGACTATCTGGATACCGATTTTGGCGGCGACCTGGGGATTCCAGCCGACTTTACGGACGCTGAGCTCACCCGACAAATCCGCGCCAAGGGCTGGGCCGTCTGGCCGCTAATCCCCTTCAACTCCTTCAACGCGGTCAAGGATCTTGGACGGACAGGCCCGACGCCCCCGACGGCGCGCAATCTGCTGGGTACCGATGGCCAGTCACGCGACGTTGTCGCCCGCCTTGTCTATGGCTTGCGCATATCAGTGCTGTTCGGCCTGATCCTGACCGTGGTGAGTTCCATCGTCGGCATCGCCGCCGGCGCGGTGCAGGGATATTTCGGTGGTCTCATCGACCTGCTGTTCCAGCGCTTCCTCGAGCTGTGGTCGAGCTTGCCGCAACTTTATGTCCTGATTCTCATGGCGAGCATCATCGAGCCGACGTTCTGGTCGCTGCTCGGGATCATGCTGCTGTTCAGTTGGACGACCCTCGTCGGGCTGGTGCGGGCGGAGTTCTTGCGGACGCGCAACTTCGATTACGTGCGCGCCGCGCGGGCGTTGGGCGTGTCCGACAGCAAAATCATGATCCGGCACATGCTACCCAATGCGACGATCTCGACCATGACGTACCTGCCCTTTATCGCGGCCGGCTCGGTGACGACGCTGACAGCCCTGGATTTTCTGAATTTCGGCCTACCGCCCGGGTCGCCATCACTGGGCGAACTGCTGTTGCAAGGCAAAGACAACCTTCAGGCACCGTGGCTGGGCCTGACCGGCTTTTTCGTTATCGCCATCCTGCTCACGCTGCTGATATTTATTGGTGAAGCCGTGCGTGATGCCTTCGACCCGCGCAAGATCCTTGCCTGATGCCGCCTGACGATACCCGCCCCGATTCCCACCAAGGCCCTCTGCTCGAGGTCCGCGACCTGTCCGTCGACTTCGGTGCCGGCGCGGCCGCCGTGCACGCCGTGCGCAAGGTCTCATTCACCATCGAGCGCGGCGAGACCCTGGCGCTGGTGGGTGAATCGGGCTCCGGCAAGTCGGTAACGGCGCTGTCGGTCCTGCAATTGCTGCCCTACCCCATGGCGCGGCATCCGACCGGCAGCATCCGGTTCCGCGGCGAGGAGCTGGTCGGCGCCCCGGCCAACACCTTGCGTGCGGTGCGCGGCAACCGCATCGCCATGATCTTCCAGGAGCCGATGACGTCGCTGAACCCGCTGCACACGATCGAGCGGCAGGTCAGCGAAACATTGCTGCTGCACAAGGGCCTGACCCGCGATGCGGCGCGGACCCGCACGCTCGAACTGCTGAAACAGGTCGGCATCCCGGAGGCGACCAAGCGGCTGGACGCCTATCCGCACCAGCTCTCGGGCGGCCAGCGCCAGCGGGTGATGATCGCCATGGCGCTCGCCAACGAGCCCGACCTGCTGATCGCCGACGAACCGACGACGGCGCTGGATGTCACCATCCAGGCGCAGATCCTCAAGCTGTTGAAGACCCTGCAGAAGCGCTACGGCATGGCGCTGCTGTTCATCACCCACGACCTGGGCATCGTGCGCAAGATGGCCGACCGTGTCTGCGTGATGAGCAAGGGTGACATCGTCGAACAAGGCCCGGTCGCCCAGGTCTTCGACTCCCCGTCGCATACCTATACCAAGCACCTGCTGTCGGCCGAGCCCAAGGGGCGGCCGCTCGCCGGCGCACCCGATGCGCCCATCGTGTTGGCCGCCGGCGACGTCAAGGTGCATTTCCCGATCAAGCGCGGCTTGCTGCGCCGTACCGTCGGCTACATCAAGGCGGTCGACGGCGTTTCGATCGAGCTGCGGGCCGGCCATACCGTGGGCATCGTCGGCGAGAGCGGCTCGGGCAAGACGACCCTTGGCCTGGCGCTGCTGCGGCTGGAGAGGAGCGAAGGCACCATCCAGTTCGACGGTCGCGACCTGCGCGCCGTACCGCCGCCGCAGCTGCGGCCGCTGCGCCGCGAGATGCAGATCGTGTTCCAGGACCCTTACGGCTCGCTCAGCCCGCGCATGTCGATCGAACAGATCGTGGGCGAGGGCCTCGACGTCCACGGCATCGCCAAGGATCCAGCCGAGCGCCGCCAGCTGGTTGATGACGTGCTGAGCGAGGTCGGTCTCGACCCGTCGATGCGCGATCGCTACCCGCACGAGTTCTCCGGCGGCCAGCGCCAGCGCATCGCGATCGCCCGCGCCATGGTGCTGCGACCGCGCTTCGTGGTTCTCGATGAGCCTACGTCAGCGCTGGATATGAGCGTACAGGCACAGATCGTCGATCTGCTGCGTGACCTGCAGGCGCGGTACAAGCTTGCCTATCTCTTCATCAGCCACGATCTGAAAGTGGTGCGGGCGCTGGCCGACGAAGTCGTGGTGATGCAAGGCGGCGTTGTGGTTGAACGGGGATCGGCCAAACAGATCTTTGAAGCACCCAGGACCCCGTACACCCAGGCCTTGATCGCAGCCGCCTTCAATCTCGAGCCGATCGGCGCCGATACCGGCGCCGTCGCGCAGTGAGGACAGCGATGGCCGGTGCGTTCACGTATGTCAGCAACGCCCAGGGTGGCGGCGATGCTGCCGGCTGGCGGCAGCGCCTGGGCGCCGCGCTGGATGAGACGATCGATCTCAGGGCCTGGCCGGATGTCGGCGATACGTCCGACGTCGAGATCGCGCTGGCGTGGAAGCCGCCGGCCGGTGTCCTGGCCCGCTTTCCCAACCTGAAACTGATCGTTTCGACCGGGATGGGTGTCGATCACCTGCTGGTCGATCCCGATCTGCCGGCCGATGTGCCGATCGTGCGCGTGATCGATCCCGGCCTGGTCGGACAGATGGCCGAGTACGCCATCTACTGGACGCTGCACTATCACCGCGACATGGAATCGTACGCGGCGCAGCAGCGTCAGCACCTGTGGCGGGACATACCGTTCACCGATACGGCGACCCGCCGCGTCGGCGTGATGGGCCTGGGCGAAATCGGCGCCGACACCGCGCGCAAGCTGGCACTACTGGGTTTTGCCACGGCTGGCTGGAGCCGCTCACCGCGGACGATCGACGGCGTGACATGCTTCCACGGCGCCGACGGGTTCGAGGCCTTCCTCAAGCGCACCGACGTCCTGATCGACGTTCTGCCGATGACACCACAGACCGCCGGTTTGTTGAACGCCCGCACCCTGGGCCTGCTGCCGCCGGGTGCCGTTCTGATCAACATGGCGCGGGGTGGGCATGTGGTCGATCGCGATCTGATCGCAGCACTCGATGGTGGGCATCTGTCCGCCGCCGTGCTCGATGTGTTTCATGTCGAACCCTTGCCGGGCGATCACCCGTTCTGGGCGCATCCCAAGATCAAGGTGACGCCGCATATCGCCGGACCGACCAACCCGCGCACCGCCGCCGAGAGCGTCGCCGACAATGTGCGCCGTCTGCGCGCAGGTCGCCCTCTGCTGAACCAGATCGATCGAGCCGCCGGTTACTGACGCACCCCATGACCCTCGCCATCGTCTGTGGCACGCCGGAACCCGGGCGCGATGGAATCGGTGATCATTCGCGGCTGCTGGCCGCCGCGCTGAAGGCACGGGGCGTACCGGCCGTCCTTGTCGGCATGAGCGATGGGATCATCGGGACCGGGACGCACCAGGAGCGCCAGGAGGCGCTGGGCCAGACCATCGAGGTCCTGCGACTCAGCCGGCAGCGGCCGCTGGCCGAACGCATCCCAGACGCGATACGTTTCCTCGACAGCGTCGGCGCGCATCATCTGCTGTTCGCCTTCGTCGTCTATGACTACGGCCAGCGCGGCATCATGTGGCAAGCGTCACGACTGCTGCCGCGCGTGGCCGCGGGCCGCACCGCCTCCATCCTGTTCCACGAAACCTGGATCGGCGAAGAAGATGGCGCCGGCCCCTACGTTCGTTCGATCGGCAAGATGCAGCGATGGATGGTGAAGCGTTTCGTGCGCACGCTTCATCCGGCTCGGACCTACACCACCAACGCCGCCTATCGTGCCATGCTCGGTCAGATCGGCATCGACGCGCAGATCGTGCCCCACTTCGGCAACGTCCCGCCGGGGACACAGAACGCCGCGTCCTGGTTACCGGCCGAACTGGCTGCCGCCGGTTTCGATGTCGGACCCGGCGGCCTTGACGGACTTTATCTCGTCGGACTGTTCGGCGCACTCTACCCAGGCCTGGATATCCCCTCCTTGCTGCCGATGCTCGATGCGGCCGCGCGCAAGACCGGCCGGCGGCTCTGCATCGTCGCCATCGGCCGCATGGGCGGGCGGCTGTCGGAATGGCAGGCGTGGCGCCAAAAGCACGGGGTGCTCTACGGCCTGGTCACGGTGGGAGAACGCTCGCCGGATATGATCTCCCAGTTCATCAACAGCCTCGATCTGGCCATCGCCGCGACGTCATTGGCACAGATCGGCAAGAGCGGCACGGCAGCCGCATTTCTCGAACACGGCATTCCGACATTGGTGCCCGTGGAAACCACGCACTACCGCTTCTTTCCCGACGAGACCGTCGGATTGCCGGAAAGCTTTCTGCGCGTGACGCCCGACATCGTCGACCGACTCGCCGCGATCAAACGCGGGCCGCAGCGTCATCTGCTCGATGCGCTGGCCGACCGGCTCGCTGTCGACCTGCGCGACCAGTGACGGTGGGCGAGCCGCCTAACGCCGCGGCGGATATTTGGCGGCCAGCATGCCGTAGATCGCGCGCGCACCCATTGCCTCGCCACCTTCGGGTCGGCCAGGCTGGCTCGACTGATTCCAGGCCATGGTATCAATGTGCGCCCACGGCACTGAATCAGGCACGAACGTCTGCAGGAACAGCGCGGCGGTAATGGCACCACCGAACGCCGATTGTCCGGCATTGTTGATGTCGGCCACCTTGCTGTCCAGGAAGCGGCGGTAGCCGCGCCACAACGGCATGCGCCACAACGGATCCTCGCGCTCCTGCGACGCTTTCAGCAGGCCGTCGGCCAACCCATCGTCGTTGCTGAATAACGCCGGCACATCGGGGCCCAGCGCGACGCGGGCCGCGCCGGTGAGTGTCGCGACATCGATGATCAACGCCGGCTCCTCGCGCGCCGCCTCGGTCAGGGCATCGCACAGGATCAGTCGGCCTTCGGCATCGGTGTTGCCGATCTCCACCGTCACGCCCTTGCGCGACGTGATCACGTCGAGCGGCCGGAAGGCATTGCCCGAAACGCTGTTCTCGACGGCCGGAATGAGCACGCGCAGGCGCACGTTCAGACGCGCCGCCATCACCATGGCGGCGGCCGCCAGCACGGTGGCGGCACCACCCATATCCTTTTTCATCATCAGCATGCCGGCTGCCGGCTTCAGGTCGAGGCCGCCGGAATCGAAGCAGACACCCTTGCCGACCAGCGTGATCTTCGGTGCATTGGGCCGGCCCCACACGATGTCGATGAGGCGCGGCGCGCGCGTCGAGGCACGACCCACGGCGTGGATCACCGGGTAGTTGCGACGCAGCAGTTCGTTGCCGACCGTGACGGCGAAGCGCGCCCGATGCCGGCGTGCCAGTTGGCGCGCCGCGGCGGCCAGTTCCGCCGGCCCCATGTCGTTCGACGGCGTCGTGATCAGATCGCGTGCCAGATAGACACCGTTCACGACACGTTCGACAGCACTGCGGTCGCATTTGGACGGCCACACCAGTCGCGACCGCGCCTTGTTGTCCGCGCGATAACGCGTGAAGCGCCATGACCCCAGCGCAAAGCCGATGCAGGCGTCGACGGTGGAGATCGGTGCCGTGTCGCCGATCAGGCAGTAGTCACCCGGCGGCAATTTGCTTGCGAGCGCACCATAGTCCCACATCGTCGGTGCGGCCGAACGTACCAGGACGGCCAGTTCGGCCCGGCCGTCGTCATCGGGAAGCAACGCGAATTCACCAGATTTGCCACCGATTCCAGAGGCCTGCAGCCACGACCGCGCGTGCGCGGACTGCCGCTTCAGCCACGCCGACCAGTCGGTTGGCGCAACGATGGCAATCGGTACGGCAGCGGGTGCACGGTCAAGAAACGGAAGCGACACGGTATCCTCCGTGTTGTTATGTTCGACGACGAACCTCCAGCATGATCGGGAATCGGTTACGCTGGCAATGTGCAAAGTCGCGACGCGAGGCTGCGATGAGTGAGTTCACCCTGGTGATCGGCAACAAGAACTATTCGTCGTGGTCCTTGCGCGGCTGGCTGATCTGCAAGGCAGCAGGCATCGAATTCGACGAAGTGCTGGTGCGTCTCTATGAACCGGACAGCAAGGCGCAGGTGGCCCGCCACTCGCCATCCGGCTTCATACCGGTGCTGACGCATGGCGGCCTGTCGATCTGGGATTCGCTGTCGATCGGCGAGTACCTGTACGAACTGAAACCGGAAGCCGCCTTGTGGCCGGAGGCTGCCGCGGCGCGGGCCGTGGCGCGGTCGGTCGCGGCAGAAATGCATGCTGGCTTCCCCGATCTGCGCCGCGAGATGCCGATGAACATTCGCGCCTCGTTCCCGGGTCACGGCCAGACGCCCGAGGCCATGGCCCAGGTGCAACGCATCGTCGGCCTGTGGCTGGACTGCCGTAAGCGCTTTGCCGGCTCGGCGCCGCGCGACGACGGCTTCCTGTTCGGCACCTTCACCATCGCCGATGCCATGTATGCGCCTGTCGTGACTCGCCTGCGGACCTACGGCGTCAAGCTCGACACCCAGGCGCAGCGCTACTGCGATGCGGTGATGGAACACGCGGCCATGAAGGAGTGGTGCGACGCGGCACGCCACGAGCCGTGGCTGATCGCGGAATACGAGTTCCGGTAGTCTCACCTCTCCCGCGAGCGAGCGGGAGAGGAGGGCAAGGTCACTCCTTGATCAGGCCGCGTTCCTTGTAGAAGCGGGTTGCGCCCTCGTGCAGCGGCACGGTCAGGCCGTCGATCGCGGTTTCCAGCCGGATCGCCGCGGTGCTGGGCAATCCCCGATCCAGACGGCCGCGCACCGCCGGGTGGAACAAAGCCCGCAGGTTGCCATAGACGATGTCGGCCTCGACCCGCTCGGCGACCAGCCAATGCGCATTGACCTGAAATGACGGACGCGCGTCGATGCCGTCATAGAGACCGGTCGCAACCGTCGCTTCCGTAATGTAGGGCTGGCTCTCGCGCATCTTCTCGACAATCGCCGTCGGCACCGGCAGCAGGTCGATGGGCGATTGCAGCGCCATGGCCGTCAACAGCGGCGCCGGCTGTCCGGCAATCATGATGAAGGCGTCGATGGTGCCTTCCCGTAACCGGGTGCTGGCTGCTTGCGGCGACAGATAGAGCGCATCGATGTCCCGCCGGCCTATCCCGAAGGCCAACAGCAGCCGCTGTGATATCGACAGTGCCCCTGACTCGCGCTCGCCCAGCGAAACGATGCGTCCTCGCAGGTCAGCGATCGTCTCCAGTCCGGTTCCGCGCCTGACCACCACATGCACTGTCTCGGGAAACAGATTGGCCATGGCGCGCAGGTTGGTGAGCGCCCGGCCGGTAAACGTGTCCTCACCCTTGTAGGCCGCCAGCGCGACATCGGCCTGGGCCAGGCCCGACTCCATGCCGCCATCGGCGATCTTGCGCAGGTTTTCCACCGAGCCCTGCGTGGCCAGCACATCGGCGACCAGGCCGGGGACCCCGCAGTTGCCGCCGGCCTCGCACGGGCGGCCGCCAGGCGGGTTGCTGATCGCCGTCGCGATCAGGCCGGCCACGGGAAAATAAGTGCCGCCGATAGGCCCGGCGCCGATCACGAAATGACGCTCGGCCACAGGCTGCGCACGCACGGCGGCAGCGCCGGACAGAGACGCAGCAACGGTCGAAAAGAAAAGGCGGCGGCGGGTGAACACGGACGGCCTCTGCGGCACGCAACGCAATTTTCAAACTACATCGCCTCGTCCACGAGGACAACGCGCTTGGCCGTCGCAGCACGTGCGAGCGCATCACATGGCTGTGCCTGATCGCCACAAAATCGCCGCGCACCGGTCATGCCTGCTGCAACTTGCTACCAGACGCCAAAAAAGATGCCGTGCTTCTTGTGGCTGGCGGTGCGCGCCTCGACATAGGCATCATCGACGGTGACCCGTGTCTTGCGAGCGCGCATCCAGTCGAACAGACGGGCATGCATCTCGTCGCGCACGGTCGCGTAGCCAGGATCGCGGCCGAGGTCGGCCATTTCACCGGGATCGCCCGCCAGATCGAAGAGCTGCGGCGGAAAATCCAGCCACCAGACATACTTCCAGCGCTCGGTGCGGACCATGAAGGCGCGGCAATCGCGCGGATGGCGGCCCAGCAGACGCCGCGCCTCGCGGAAGGAATAATCGAGTTCCGAGAAAACCGCGTCACGCCACACCCCTGCGGTCGCCGGCTGCCGGGTCAGCGGCAGCAGCGACCGCCCCTCGACGAGATGGCGCGCGGGCGGCAACCCGAGCGCATCGAGCGTCGTGGGCAACACATCGATGCCCTCGACCAGACGCCGATCGACGGTGCCGCGGGTGGCATCCGCCGCCGGGTCGGGGTCGACCACGATGAACGGCACCCGGACCGCTTCCTCGTAGAAGATCTCCTTTTCGCCCAGCCAGTGATCGCCCAGGAAATCGCCGTGGTCGGCGGTGAACACGATCAACGTGTCGTCAAAACGGCCCAGCCGCTGCAGGGTTGCGAACAGGCGGCCCAGGTGATCGTCGATCTGGGCGATCAAGCCCATGTAGGTAGGCCGCACCGTCGCCGGCGCATCGGGCCGGCTGAAGCTGACCGACTCCTCGTGCCGGCGATAGGCAGCCAGGACCGGATGCTGATTCTCCAGCTCTGCCGCACTGCGGTTGAGCGGCAGGCAGTCCTGCGGACCGTACAGGGCGTGATACGGCGCCGGCGCCATATACGGCCAGTGCGGCTTGACGTAGCTCAGGTGCAGGAACCAGGGCTGCTCGCCTTGTGCCTCGACAAAGCGAATGGCCTGGTCGGTCATGTACGCGGTCTCGGAGTGCGCCTCCTTCACCCGTGCCGGCAGGCGCGCGTTGCGCATGTGCCATCCCGACCGAGTCTCGCCATCGGGACCATCGGCGGCGATGACGAATGCGCTCCACGGATCGTCGGCCGCATAGCCGTGCTGACGCAGGAAAGCCGGATAGCCGCTCTCGGTGCCGGGCGGCGAGTGGCCATCGTAGCGGTCGAGTTCCTCGAAGCCGCCGTTGCGCAGCAAGGCCGCGAAGGCCGAACCGCCCTCGATACCGTAGCGCTCCAGGCCGTCGACATCCGGCAGAACGTGTGTCTTACCGGCAAGAGCCACGCGGATCCCGGCCGGCCGCAGGTAATCGCCGATCGTCTTCTCGCGTACGCTGAGCGGCACACGGTTCCAGGTCGCGCCATGGCTGAACATGTAGCGGCCGGTATAGAACGACATGCGCGACGGGCCGCAGACCGCCGACTGGACGTAGGCCTGCGGAAACAGCACGCCGCGTCGCGCCAGGGCGTCGATATGGGGCGTCTTCAGATGCGGGTGGCCGGCGCACGACAGATGGTCGGCGCGCAGCTGGTCACACATGATGAAAAGGATGTTGCGGACAGCGGCCATGGTCGGGGATCAGGAGCCGGGGATCAGGTATCAGGAGAATAGCCCTGTTCACCGATCCCTGATAACTGACTTCTGATCCCTGCCATGCCTGATCTCATCACCCACATCCTCGACTTCTGGTTCCTGCCGCCCGGTCATCCCGGCCATGGCAAGGACCGCACCATGTGGTTCAACGGCACGCCGGCGCTCGATGCCGAGATTGTCCGTCGATTCGGCGCCGCGATCGAAAAAGCCCTGGATGGCCATTACGATCATCTGGCGCGCACGCCGCGGGGCGCTCTGGCGCTATGCCTGATGCTGGACCAGATGACCCGCAACGCGTTTCGCGGCACCGGCCGTGCCTTTGCCGGCGACGCCCGCGCGCGGCGGATCGCCAGGGCAGCGCTGGCGCGCGGCTTCGATCGCAGGCTGCCGCGCGTTCAACGCAGCTTTCTGTACATGCCTTTCCACCACAGCGAGTCGCAGGGCGATCAGAATCGCAGCATCGGATTGCTGTGGCGGGTGCACGGTCCCGGTCCGCTCAAATACTCGGTGGATCACCGCGACATCGTCGTACGCTTCGGTCGATTTCCTCACCGCAATGCCGCGCTCGGACGCACTGATACGCCGGCGGAACAGGCCTATCTCGGGGGCGTACACGCACGCTTCGGACAGTAGGCTTCGTGCCTGTCCTAGGCTGCCGCTAATGCCGCACGCATGTCGGCGGCGCTGGCGAGCGCGCCCCCGGCAGCCTCGACCAGACGGCGCGCACGGTCGACCAGCGACCGGTTGTCGGCTGCACTACCCAGTGGCACATCTTCCAGGCCGACGCGGACGTGCCCTCTGCGCAGCACGGCAGTCTCGATGAGCGGCTCGATCTCGACACCCAGCCCTGCAATCATCCAGGGCGCGTCGGGCGCCTCCAGTGCCAGCAGCCGCAGGTAGGCGTCGAGCGCCCAATCCTGCGCCGGAAAGCCGAACGCCATGTCCTGTGAGAACATGAAGCGGTAAAGCGGCACCGGCGTTCCCGGGCAAGCGCGGTGCAGCGCCGCGCCCAGCCGCAGGAAACCGGGCTCATAGATGGCGTAGGACGGCGTGCGTGCATGGCGGCGCGCCAGATCGAGCCCGTGGCGGATATGGTCTTCCGGGTTGGCATAGACGAATCCCGGCCTCGCCGCCGCGATCGCGGCATAGTGCGCGAGGTTCGTCGAGCCGGGGTCGACCCCGACCCACTCGATCAGACCGGCCTTCACCAGGGCATCGACGGCGGCATAGCGCTGTGCCGGGGTCAACGGCGATGGTGAATCGACACTGCCGGCAAACGGGATCGTGGGGTAGCAGACGACATCGACGGCAGCGCGGATGCGCTCGATGATCGGCGCATAGATCTCGTAGTCGTCGCGCTGGCGGCCTGTCACGGAATCGTAGGCGTGCATGTGGATGATGGCAGCCCCTGCTTCGGCGCAGGCGATCGCATCGCGCACGATGTCATCCGCGGTGATCGGGATGTTGGGCTGATGTCGGCGCGACCAGGGTCCGTTGACGGCAACTTCCAACCACACCTTGTGTGTCATGCAGCCCTCCCTGTCGTCGCTGCAGGCGTGCTCGAACGTCGCGGTTGAGCAGCCGTCGATCGACATTACATTGAAACACGTGGTGCAAAAGTAAGGAGCACGAAAAAAAATGGCCGCCGTTAATCTTGGACTATCCGACAACGCGCGCCGGCAGGTCGCCGAATCGCTGGGGGCGATCCTGGCCGACCATTACCTGCTGGCGCTGAAGACGCAGAACTTCCACTGGAACGTCACCGGACCGAACTTCCAGGGCCTGCATGCCCTGTTCGGCGCGCAGTACGCGGCCCTGCACGCTGCCCTCGACGAGGTCGCCGAGCGCATTCGCACGCTGGGCTTTCCGGCACCGGGCGGCTTCGTTGCCTATGGCAAGCTGGCGACGCTGCCGGAGGCCAAGGGTGGCGAAAGCTGGGGCCAGATGTGCGAGCAGCTCGCCGCCGACAACGACAGCCTGGTGCAGCGCTGCCGGCCGGTGCGTGAGCTGGCCGAAAGCCTGGGCGACGCCGAAACCGGCGACTTGATGATCGAGCGCATGGACGCTCTGGCCAAGGCAGCCTGGATGCTGCGCAGCCACGTGGGCTGAGCGCCGACGCCAAAAGAAAAAGGCCGGCGGAAGCCGGCCTTTTTTGTTGGATCGTCTGACCTCAGCGCCTGGGTCTACCAGTAACGCACCGAGCCGGTGTCGAGGTGGACGAAGCCTGAGCGCGGATAGTATCCGACGCCGCCGAGCCCGAGGTCCCGCGCCGCCTGTCGAATCTGATAAGCCGTATAGCCGGGCAGCTTCACGTCCATGGCCTGCCCCCGCATATGAAGGCTGTCGGAGGCCACGCCGCGGCTGGCGCTGGCAAGCCAAGCGTTGGTCTCGGGCGAGCGATATGCCGATAGCACCTCGTACGGTCCATCGGCGCCCAGCGACCGCTTCACGTGCCACAGGATGTCGAACAGCTGCGGGTCCATCTGAACCGAGTCGCCGTTGCGCGAGTCACGCAGGAAGGCATTCACCCGGTCGAGTTCGGACTGAACGTAGCGGCCATCGCGCCGGTAGGTGACCGTAAGCGATTCCTGGCTGTTGACACTGTAGAACGACAGCGTCCGCGGGCTGCCATCGTCGGGCGGCGGCGGCAGCTTTTCCTGCGGCGGCGCATAGAGCGACGGCATCACAGGAACGGCGCCGAAGCGCGTGCTGCGCAGCGTCGCCGGCGCCCGCGAGCCGATGGCACGGCCGCCATAGCCAATCCGGGACACGCGCGTGTTCTGCCGCGATGCGACCTGCTGGCGGGCAGCGACCGATGATTTCGTGGCACCCGGCCGCTGCGTCGTTGCAGCAGTCTTGGTCGTGGGCGTTTTCGCCGAAACGACCGCAGGTTTGGTTGTGGGCTTGGTCACCGGCTTCTGGGCCGTTGCAGCGGCCTGCTTGGCGGGAGCCTTGCTTACTGTGACTTTTTTGGGCGCGGTCGATTGCGCCATCCCATTTGAAACGATCGATATGCCGACAGCAAACGCCAGCAACGCCGTTACATACTTTGCGGCCGCCATGTACGCTTCACTCCGCTGCAAAGGGGTGTTGCAGAAATGCCACGCCTTTTTAACCGTCAATATGTTGAGTGCAAACCCCTTTTTGGTTCACCAATATGAGCGCTCATTTTCAACCAAGCTGTTAACTGGCATCGCCTTGCTGCCACGCAGCGCGAAATTTCAGGCGTTTGAGTCAACTTCCTGTCATCCGCGCCGCTGGGCGGCGACCGTTTCGATCTCCTGGCGCATCTCGGGACGCGCGGTCAGCAGCCGACGGAAGGCATGGGCGTCCAGGCGCAGCAGGTGGCAGACGCCCTTGGCCACGACGTCGGCATTGCGCGGCTTGTGCTCCAGCAGTGCCACCTCGCCGAAGAAAGCGCCTTCGCCCAACTCGACATCGCCCATCGCCAGTTTCACCTTGGCGACGCCGGCGGCGATGAAATACATCGCATCGCCGCGCTCGCCACGCGCCACGATCTTCTGTCCCGGCAACACGACGCGCGCCCGCAGCAGCTTGCCCACGGCAGCCACCTCGCCGGTATCGAGGCCGGCGAACAGCGGCACGCGCTCGATCATCGCCGTCAACTTCAGGCCCAGCCGCAGCGGCGGCCGGCGATTGGCTTCGGCGCGTCGTTCCTGCAGCGCATGCTGCAGGTCCCTGTAGACCTCCTGGCTGATGGCGAAATTGCCCAGCTGGCGATCGTATTCATCCGCCTCCATCCGAATGGCGATGCGTTGCAGGTGCTGGCCACGGATGGTGTCGGCATAATCGCCGTACTGCAGCGACAACGCCTTCAGCGCGCCTTCAATGCCTTCCAGCCGCTCGTCCAACAGCTCAGCCAGACGGTCGGCCACGGCGGCGCCCAGCAGGTCCGCCACGTCGGTGCGATTGAACGCCTTCAGTTCATGCAGCACGCTGCGCTCGACCATCAATGTCTCGAAGCGATCGGCCAAGCGGTCCGACAACGGCCGTTCCCAGCCGAAAGTCTGGTGCAGCCACAGCGTGATGCGAAAGCCCCGGTCGACCACGACGTCCTGCCGCAGCGCCAGCGCATAACCGGCGACACCTTCCGTCTGCACTTGGTCGATCAACCGGTCGGCGGACGCGACCAGCATGGTGGCGATGTGCCGCGAGATCGACTGGTGCCCGAACCGCCACAGATAGAGCTCGCGCTCGCGCGCGCAGAGCGTACGCAGTCCATAGGCGACCCGTTTGTCGATCGGCAACGCGATATCGGCCTGCGACGTCGAGGCATGCCCCAGTTCCAGGTGCGGCAGGCGCTGGGCCATGTCGGCTTCGGCGCCGTAGATCTTCGCCGCCTCGCGGACCTGGGTCGCCACCGACGCCCACGACAGCAGCAGCACGCGATCGCGCAGCACCTTGTCGGTCTCGTCGAGCTCGTTCAAGCCGAAGAAGCGCATCAGCGGCCGCAGGGTGGGCGCATTGACGAACAGCGTAGCCAGCACGAACAGCGTCGCGAGGATGGCGACGAAATCACGGACGTCCTGCGGCAGCCGCTCGTTGCCGTACGCGACCAGAGCCAGCGCCAGCGTTACGGCGCCGCGCAAGCCGCCCCAGACCAGCATGGTCTTGTATCGGTGATCGACGGGCTGAACGCGGCCGACCGCCTCCAGCACCGGCAACAACCCGTACAGCACCAAGGCACGGGCACCGAATGCGGCGACGTACAGCGCCAGCACGGCACCGACATGCCACCAATGGAACCCCGCCAGCACGCGCGCCGCCACCACCGCCGCCAACAGGAAGATCAGCGAGCTGGCCCAGAATTCGAGCTGATGCCAGGTGTGACGCAAGGCCTCCCATTGATGCGGCTGCAGGCGCGTTGGCCCGAGCGTCGCAAATGTCAGCGCCGCGACGACGACCGCCACGACGCCGGACACGTGCAGGTACTTGTCACCCAGGATGTAGGCGACGTAGGCGAGGCCGACGGTGACCGAAGCCAGGCCTACGATCGAGCCGCCCAGCCGCATGACGATGAACAGAGCGATGTAGGCCAGCACGATGCCCAACGCGACGCCGCCGGCAAACTCGCGTAGGAAATCCAGTCCCGGCGCCGCAGCATCGGGCACGATGTGATGGACCAGCACGTTGATCAGGATACCGAACGTGGCGATGGCGGCGGCATCGTTGAACAGCGCTTCGCCCTCGGCCAGGATCGACAGCCGCTTGGGCGCGCCGACCTCGCGAAAGATGCCGATCACCGCTGCCGGATCAGTGGTCGAAACGACGGCGCCCAGCAGCAGGCATACGTAGATGTCCACACCCGTGGCCACGTGAACGACACCGCCCACGACGCCGATGCAGACGAACACGGCCACAATGGCCAGCAGCAGCACCGCCGACACTTCGTCAAACAGGCGGCGAACGTCGATGGTCAGCCCCGCCGTGAACAGGAGCGGCGGCAGGAAGACGTAGAGGAATGCGCCCGGACTGGCGCCGACCGTGCCCAGGCCATCGAACACGTCACCCGGCAGACCGAACCGGTGCGTATCCGTTCCCACCCAGGCGCCGGCCGCGCCCAGAGCGATGCCCAGGACAGCCAGCAGGACCGTATGCGGAATGCGGAACCGCTCGGCCACCGGCAGCAGGACGCTGACCAATATCAGCGCCAGCGCGATGGCCAATATCGCGACAACAATCTCCGTCAAGCCGCCCCCGTCCGTCGCCGTGCCGACGGCGAGCGCCGGCCTGTCTTAGTCGTCGGCGCGTGCCAGACTGCCTGCGCGCCACTCGCCCGACGACATGTGGCCGTCAGGCGCAACGGAGACACCGTAGCCGTCAGCGACGCCATCGACAAACGTTCCGTGGAACCGCACACCGTCCGGCCCCACGAGGATTCCCGGTCCATGGCGCTTGCCGCCGCGGAAGCCTCCCTCGTAGCGCCAACCCGAGGACGTGGTCTCGACCCCGGGTCCCTCCAGAACGCCGTTCTGCCAGACGCCGGCGCGGGTCGTGACGTCGCGCCCGTCGCCTACAGTCCGGACACCCGCACCCTGCGGCTGGCCGGCCTTGACCTCACCGAAATATCGTTCTTCGCGGCTCAAGCGGAAAACGCCGATGCCTTCCGGCAAGCCGTGCCGCCACTCGCCTTCGTAGGAGCGGCCGTCGCCAGCGCGCAGCATGCCCAGCCCTTCCAGGCGATCGCCTTTCCACTCCCCGGACTGGCGCTCGCCATTGCGCAGCTCGGCAACCCCCAGGCCGTCGCGCCGGCCATCGGCACGCTGGCCGATATAGGCAGACCCGTCATCGAACGTGAGCCGCTCGGCGCCCGGAAGATCCGACTTGGCGGCCTCCGCGGCACGGATCCGGGCATCACCGGCGCGCTCCATGGCGCGTCGGTGCGCCTTCTCGGCCAGCTCGGCCATCGACTTCGCTTGCGATGCCGCCTGCCGCGCGATGTCCAGCGTCTTGTCACGCCCCGCCTTGCTGGCGCCAGGCGCCTGCGCACTGGACGGCGTCTGACTGGCTTTGCTCAGCAGCTCATCGATCGATCCGACCTGGCCGGCCGTCGATCCTGAACCGGCCGGCGGTGGTTTGATCGGCACCGGGTCGCCCTTCGGTACGACCGACGCTGGCGGCACCCCGGCGGCCTTTTGTGCGGGCGGCGCGGTTGGCGTCGGCGGCGGTGTGGCGGTGCCCGCAGGTTGCTGCGTATCAGCCGTCTGCGATTGCCCGGTGCCGGGCAACGTACGCCACGCGTAGAGACCGGCGGCTCCTAACAGGACAACGCCCAGGATCAACGCAACGCTTTTCCCGCGGCCACCGCCGCTTGCCGGCCGCCGCGGCGGCGGTGCAGCCAGGCGCACGCGCTGCGAGTCATCAGCGCCGCCCAGGCGCAACGGCACGAGCGGCGTCGACGCCGCCAGCGTCAGCGGCGCCTGCATCAGCCGCGTCTGGGCACCTGCCGGTGTCGTGTCGCCCAGCTCTTCCAGCGCGGCTGCTTCCGCCGGCGCCGGGCCCATCGACTGACGCCATGCGGCGACGCTCTGCGGCCGATCTTCGGGGTGGACGGCCAAGCCGTGATCAATCGCGCTGAGGAACAGCTCGCTGTGACCGGCGATGCCGGCATCGACCAGGGGCTGACAGGGATCCTTGCGTACGCGCCCCGGTGCTTCCGGCGGCGGATCGCCGGTGATGGCATGTCGCATCACTGCGGCCAGGGCGTAGATGTCGGTCCACGGCCCCTGCTCGGCATCGGCCTGGTATTGCTCCAGCGGTGCGTAGCGTGGCGTCACGATGCTGGTGAGCGTCGCGCCGCCGCGCAGCAGGGCCTGACGTGCGGCGCCGAAATCGATCAGCACCGGCGTGCCGTCGCTGCGGATGATGATGTTGGACGGCTTGATGTCGCGATGGAGGAAGCCAGCCGCGTGGACACGCGCCAGACCATCCATCAGGCCTTCGAGCAGCGTGCGCACCCGCGCCGCCGACAGGCGACCGGGCCCCGTCAGCAGGGTGGCCAACGAGCGGCCCTCCTCGTACTCCATCACGATGTAGGCGGTGCCGTTGGCTTCAAAAAATCGTAACACCGGCACGATGTTGACGTGACGAAAGCGCGCCAGCGTGCGCGCCTCTTCCAGAAAGCGATCGAGGCCCCAGCGATAATCATCTGCCACGCGTCGCGTGCGCGGCATCACCGTGGCGCCTTCGGCCCGGACGGCGAACTGGGCAGGCAGGTATTCCTTGACCGCGACCTTCTTGCGCAGGCTCGAGTCGGTCGCGAGGTAGGTGATACCGAAGCCGCCATGCCCCAGCACCCGCTCGATCTGATACTCGTGCAGCGCGTGGCGCGGCGGCAGGGCGATGGGATAATCGGCTGATGTCATCATGAAAATGGCCGGTCGAATGGAACGACCGGCGCAAGGTGGATGTTCGACCGCGAATCGGGCGGGAAAAGGGCGCTGGTCCGGCCGAAAGACGATCCTTGCGAGCGCCATCATGCCTATCGTGCATGACACCGCTGCAAATCAAACGACCGCCACACGCAAGGACCGCGGGCCAGGAATGAACATCCGATTCGCAAAATCAGACGGCGTCAGTCAGGCCGGCGCGTGCTAAGGCCCACACGCCTTTCGTCGCTGTCCGAGGTCAAATCATGTCCCTGTGCCGCCGCGCTTTTTTTGCCGGCATCGGCTTCGCTGCCGTCGCGTCGTCGGCGCGCGCGCAATCGTGGCCAGCCAAGCCGGTCCGTCTTGTCGTCCCCTATCCGGCCGGGGGTTCCACCGACGTGCTGGCGCGCGTCATCGCCGAGAAGCTGACAGCGGCGCTGGGGCAGCAGGTGATTGTCGACAACAAGCCGGGCGCCAGCGGCAACCTGGGCAGCGACCTCGTGGCCAAGGCCCCGGCCGATGGCTACACGCTGGTGATGGGCAATAACGCCACACATGCCACCAACCAGAGCCTGTTCCCCAACCACCCCTACGACGCCGCCAAGGACTTTGCGCCGATTGCCCTGGTCGCTGGTGTCACGCATGTGCTGGTGGTTCATCCCGATGTGCCGGCGGCCGACATCCGCGCCTTCGTCGCCTGGGCCAAGGCGCAGGGCGGCAAGGTGAACTATGCCTCCACCGGCAACGGCTCGGCCTCGCATCTGACGATGGAACTGTTCAAGGGCTTGGCCAAGTTCGATGCCGTGCATGTGCCCTACAAGGGCACGGCGCCGGCGGTGCAGGATCTGGTCGGCGGTCAGGTGCCGACCAGCTTCCAGACCATGCCGTCGGTGATCGGCCAGATCCGCGCCGGCAAGCTGCGGGCGCTGGCCACCACCGGCAAGACGCGCGCCGCGGCACTGCCCGATGTGCCAACCGTGGCCGAGACGTTGTCGCCCGGCTTCGAGTCCGATGCCTGGTTTGCGCTCTTCGCGCCGGCTGGCACGCCGGCCGACATCATCAACCGCCTCAACGCCGAGACCCTCAAGGCCATGGCGCTGCCGGACGTGAAAGAGGTCGCGGCGAAGGCCGGCTTCGACGTCGTCACGTCGTCGCCCGCCGAGCTCGGCACGTTCGTGAAGTCTGAAATCGAGAAGTGGGCGAAGGTGGTGAAGGCATCCGGGGCGACGGTCGATTGAGCTCTTTTACCTGATGCGTAATCGACAAAGCCGGCCCGCGTGCCGGAAGGTCGGTGGAACACGCATTGGAAAGAGAGGACTCCATGGCCGACCTCCACGAGCTGGTGAGCCGCTACGTCGCCGTCTGGAATGAACCCGATCCCGTGAGTCGGCGCCAGCAGATCGCGGCCCTGTGGGCTGACGACGGCAGCCACTTCACACCGAACCAGGACTATCACGGCTACACCGCGCTGGAGACGCGCATCACCGGGGCCTACGACAAGTGGGT
The DNA here is from genome assembly GCF_007859315.1 of Reyranella sp. CPCC 100927. GTDB lineage: Bacteria > Pseudomonadota > Alphaproteobacteria > Reyranellales > Reyranellaceae > Vineibacter. Next base: position 16,528 of record NZ_VOHA01000014.1, on the reverse strand, counting down.
GCGCGATGGCGGCCACGTCTTCCGGCCCCGCGATCCCGTCGACGGCCACCACGACACCGTGCGTTTCCAGTGGGAAATGGTGCGCGACAACACCGTGGTGTCGGTCGGCTTCGACTTCCTGCTGCTGGGCGAGGATGGTCGCATTCGGGCCGACTACCAGTTCCTCGACCAGCCTCCCACGGCCTGACCGACGACGGCGTTTCGGAGTCGATCATGGAAGCGGTCTACACCATCGACGGCCCACGGGCCGTGCCCAGCCGCTATGCCGGTGGGCCTTGGAACACGTCACTGCAGCACGGCGGCGCGCCAGCGGGACTGATCGCCTGGGCGGCCGAGGCGATACCGGCCGACCAGCCCATGCAGGTCGCGCGGCTGACCATCGATCTGCTGCGGCCGGTGCCGGTGGCGCCGCTCACGGTGAGCACCGAGGTTATCCGCGAAGGCCGCAAGATCCAGCTGTGCGGTGTCCGGCTCGCGGCCGAGGGAACCGAGGTGGTGCGGGCAAGCGTGCTGAAGATCCGTTCCGCGCAGCATGCCCTGCCACCGGCGACACTGGATCGGCCGCTTGACGTGCCTCAGCCCGATCAGTGCCGGGAGGCGACCGAGATCGCCGAGGTTTCCATCGACAACCCGTTCCTGACCGGTGTTTCGGTGCGCGTCGCCAAAGGCTCGCTGCGCCGACCGGGGCCGGCATCGGTGTGGTTCCGGGCCGATCGGCCGATCGTGCAGGGCGCGCCGATCTCGGCCCTGATGCGCGCGGCGCTGACGTCGGACTTCAGCAACGGCACCGCGACCGCACTCGATTTCGATCGCTGGACCTTCATCAACGGTGACTTGACCATCAGCCTGGCCCGACTGCCGATGGACGACTGGATCCTGGTCGATGCCGAAACCTGGCTGGGACCGACATCCACCGGCATCGCGTTCGCCAAGCTGGCCGATCGGCATGGTTATTTCGGACGCGCCGTTCAGAGCCTGGTCGTCGAACCTCGTTAACGCGGGCTGCTACCGGTCCAGCCAGCCGCTCGCCTTAACGGCATCCCGGTAGGTCTTGCTGACCGGTACGCGCACGCCGTTGCGCAGCACCAGCGCCAGCTTGCCGGCCTCGCGGTCGGCCTGCGCAACGGCCCCGTGCGCCACCCACCACGACCGATGCACCTGCAGGCCGCTGCTCTCGCCCAGCTCGGCCACAGCATCGCGCAGGCGCAGAAGAATGAGCGTGCTGCCCAAGGCAGTATGGACCCGCGCATAGTGGTCTTCCATTTCCAACGCCAGCAGGTCACGCCCCAGTTCCGGCGGCAGGCGACGCAGGAAGGCATCGGACGTCGACCTTGGCGGCACCGGCTCGCTCGCGCCCGACATGTCCTCGGCAGGGCAGGGCGGTGTCGGCGGAGGTGCGGCCGGTGACGGCGTCGTCAGCTCCGTTGTTCCCGCACGCGAACGCAGCCGCAGCTCGACCGCCTGGCCGATGGCGACCGATACGACGATGGTGAGCACCGTCGCGTCCATCAGTAGATAGGGCAAGTCCGCCATCGGCGGGACACGACGAAACAGCGCCTCGGCACTCCAGGCAATGGCCGTCATCGGCACGCCGCCGATAAAGCCCGCGACCACCATGCGCGCGACCACCGGCCAGCCCTGCAGCGGTTCGATCCGGTCGATGCCGGCACCAATCGCCGTCATCAGGATCCAACCCGTCAGCATGCACAGCGTCCAGTAGGCAGCCCGCAGATCCAACGGCAAGTCGCGGTAGGTTCCGTAAGGCCCGACCAGCGCCAGGACCGCCGCCGCGATAAGCACGTACAAAAGCTGCTGCGGCAGCGACTGGAAGAACGTCGATTCGCGCATCGCGAATCGATCAATGCCGTTGTTTGGCGCAAAACGCCAGCGATTCCACGAACTTGGGATGGCCTGTCGAGCAGGGGGCCGCGCATATCGACGCCAGCGGTCCAGCAACGACGGCAGGGTTTCATGTCAGCAATCTTACAGACGATCATCCATACACCGGTCTGGGTGTGGGCGTTGCTGGCCCTGATCCTGTGGCTGGGCTGGAGCGGCTTGCGCACCCGCACCGTCGTCCCGGGCCGGCTCGCCATCCTGCCGGTCGTGGCAACCTCCATATCACTCTTCAATGCCCTGACATCGGCACAGCCCCTCCTCGCCATGCCCGTCTGGCTGGTCGGGCTGTCAGTCGGCGCCCCGCTGGGCGTGCTGATCGCGCGTCAGCGCGGCCTTGAAGTCGAGCCGAATGGTCTTCGCGTGCGGCTGGCCGGAAGCTGGTTTCCCATGGTCCTGGGTCTGTCGATCTTCACGATCCGCTACGGGATGGGTGTAACAGCCGCGTTCCATCCGGCTTGGGTCCGTGATCCAGCATGGGTGATCACCGCCAGCGCCGTGAGCGGCGTGGTCGCCGGCATCGCGCTGGGATGGCTGGCCTGCCTGCTGCTGCGACACCGGCGGGCGCTGCGGCCGGTGGGTGGCAACGCAAACCGCGCCATCACTGCGACCTGACAGAGAGGTCCGGATGTCATCTCCGGAGACACACGATATGTCCGCTGCCAGCCTGCCGGAAGACGAGGTCTTACGCCGGGCCCAGCGCCGGCTGGCGGTGATCAAGGCGTTCTATGGTCACCTCGCGGTCTATCTTGCCGTCAACGCCATGCTGCACCTGATCAACCTGTTCGGCAGCCGGCACTACTGGGCGATCTGGCCGCTGCTGGGGTGGGGCATCGCGATCGCCATCCAGGCCGCCTCGACATTCGAGTGGCCGCTGCGGCTGCTGGCACCGGACTGGGAGCAGCGCAAGCTGCGCCAGCTCATGGAGGCCGAACGCCGACGCGCCGGCGGCACGCCGACGTCCTAGCGTGGGCGTGAAGCCGAAACTCAGGCCTTCGGCCCATCATCCGCCAGCGGCTCTCCATCCACCACGCGACGCCACGACAGGCGCGACAGATCGATGGAGCGAAACCCGCCGTCGAGGATCAGCTCTTTGACGGCGCGCCCCACCGCGGGCGCGTGCATCAGACCGTGTCCGGAAAAACCGGCGGCCAGGATGAAGTTGGGCACCGTGTCGAAGCGGTCGATGATCGGGTTGCCGTCCAGTCGGTTCATGTCGTAGTGGCCGACCCAGCCACCTTTCGGCTTGATGGCCTCGAAGGCAGCGCTTTGTTCGGCAAGCTGCGGCCACAGCACGGACTCGAACACCTCGTGCTCCAGGTCCCAGTTGAAGCCGCTCGGCTGCCGCGGGTTGGTGAAACCGCAGATGTAGCCGTCCTGGTGGACGCGCACCCCGAGACCGTCCATGCGACGCATGGCCGGAATGGGTTCGATGCGCTGCTGCGTCAGGAAGAAGAATTGCTGGCGGCGCACGGGCTCGATCGGCACCGGCATCCCCACCATGGCGCAGATCTCCGGCGCCCAGCAATTGGCGGCATTGACCAGTGTGTCGACGGATAGGCCGCGGCCCGAGGCCAGACGCGCCGCGGTGACCCGTGCGCCTGATATCTCCAGTCCGACGAGGCGATCTTGCACATATGTCACGCCCAACCCTGACGCGGCCTTGCGGAACCCCATCAGCGCCGCGTAGGGATCGATCTGCCCGTCCGCGGGCGACAACGCGGCACAATCCACGCTGACAAAGCGAAAGGACGGGTAGCGCCGGCGCAGCTCGTCAACGCCCAGGACATGCACCTCCACACCAGCCGCGCGCTGCATGCGGACATTGGCTTCGAGCGCCGCGATGCTCTGCGCGCCGCGCACCTGATAGAGATAGCCGCGGCGTCGGAATTGCGGGTCAAATTCCACGGCGCTGCCACGCACATGCTCGGCGAAGGCCGAATAGACCTGATCGCCGTAGAGCGACATTTCGACATTCTCGCGCACGGCATGCTGCAGGCGGATGCCACCGACCGCGCGCGGCGTGGCCGCGAACTCGTAGGTAGGGTCAGGTTCCAGCACGGTGACCGCAGCGCCCGCTCCGGCCAGTGCCAGATAATAGGCAATGCAGGATCCCATGATCCCGCCGCCCACGATAACGATCCGTTCCATTCCCGAACTCTCCCACAACCGTCGCGGCGTCGACCAAGCCCGATATGGAGCCGCGACCGATGGACGGACGCGCCGGAATTGGCTAACACCGGGCCATGCCCGACGCACCTGTTGTTCCAACGGTCTCGCCTGACGCCGTTGCCGCGGCCTACGTCCGCATCAAGCCCCATATCCGTTACACGCCAGTGATCGACCTGCCGGCGGACGCCTTCGGCCTTGCCCATGGGCTGGCGCTGAAGCTGGAGTCACTGCAGCACAGCGGCACCTTCAAAGGCCGCGGCGCGTTCCACAAGCTGCTGGTCAGCACACCGGGGCCGGCCGGCGTCATCGCCGCCTCGGGCGGCAACCACGGCGCCGCCGTGGCCTATGCTGCCCGCGCGCTGGGTCATCGCGCCGAAATCTTCGTGCCCACCATTTCGGCGCCGGCCAAGGTCGAGCGTCTGCGCAGCTACGGCGCTGTCGTGCATCAGGTCGGGGCCGTTTATGCCGAGGCGCGGGCCGCCAGCGAAGCGCGTGCCCAGGAGACGGGCGCGCTGACCATTGCTGCCTACGACGACCCCGAGGTCTTCGTCGGCGCCGGCACGACGGCACTGGAATTCGAAATGCAGACGCGGTTCGACACGCTGGTGGTGGCCGTGGGCGGCGGCGGCCTGATCGCCGGTTGTGCGCTGTGGTGCGGCGCGCGGGTGAAGGTGATCGCCGTCGAGACCGAGGGCACACCCAGCCTGCACGCCGCGCTGGCGGCGGGCGAGCCGGTCGATGTCGCCGTCAGCGGACTGGCCGCCGACGCGCTGGGCGCCACGCGGATCGGTGCCCCCAATTTCGAGATCGCCCGCAACCGGGTCGCGCGCAGCGTGCTGGTCACCGACGACGCTGTGCGCGATGCCCAGCGCGCGCTGTGGCGTGAGCTGCGCGTCATGGCCGAACCGGCCGGCGCCACCGGCCTCGCCGCACTGCTCTCCGGTGCCTACAAGCCCGAAGCCGGCGAGAAGGTCGGCGTGCTGGTGTGCGGCGCCAACCTCGATCCGGCGTCGGTGGCCTGATCGGCCTGTGGTACCTGGAAGCGCTGATCGCTGACACACCTGTCATCCCGAGCGCAGCGAGGGATCTCCCGCGAACGGCGCACCATGCGTCGCTAGCAGGAGATCCCTCGCTGCGCTCGGGATGACCGTCGCAGTCTACGGCGCCTCGCGCGCCGCCAACCAGCGCGCGATCTCAAGCTCGAAGGGATCGTCGATGTTGACGATCGCCTCGTCGATCGGCACGCCAATGCAATCTTCCTCGACGATGTGCCGGCGCTCGATGACCGTCGGTCGTAGCGCCGCGTAGCAATAGCCGTTGCGATACCAGTAGGGTGGAATGGTCTGCCTGTTCTTGTGCTGCGCACCGTCGGCGGCAAAGAACGACAACCTGCCGGCATCATCGCGCAACAACAGCTTCTGTGGCGTGAAATGGCCCGGCACGCGGCTGACCGTGCAGGCCGCGGCGCTGCCGCCCTCGATCATCGACCGCACCGTGGCCTCGACATGGGCCGGCGTGCGGAAGGGGCTGGTGGGTTGCAGATAGACCGAGATCTCGAAGCGCATACCGTGCTGGGCTTCGGCAGCCAGCCAGGCATGGATCCAGACATCCGCGGCATGAGCCGTGTCGCTGGAGAGATCGGCCGGGCGCAGGAAGGGTGCGTCGAGCCCGTGGCGCCGTGCCTCGGCTGCGAAGTCGGGATCATCGGTGCTGATCAGGGCATGATCGATCCACGGCAGAGCCTTGATGACTGCCGCGGTGCGGGCGATCAGCGACAGGCCGCCGACCTCGGCGATGTTCTTGCGCGGCACGCCCTTGCTGCCGCCGCGCGCCGGCACCACCGCCAGAACCGTCCTGCCCTGCCAAGCCATGCCGTCGATCCTCCACGGGGGCGCTATGACATGGACGCCGGCCAGAGGAAAGAGCCTCAGGGCGACCGATCGAGGAGTGGTTTCACATGCGGTGACCAGATCGTCACGCTGCCTCTGGCCACAAACAGGGCATGGCCGTCCTGCCCGAAGGCCGGCAGCAGCCGGTAGGTCGCCGAACCGCCGGCACTGCGGTAGGCATCGGCCATGCGCCGGCTGAGCCCTGCATCGAAGAAGGAATCGTTGGCCGTATAGAGCCACAGCGTCGGCGTACGCGCCGTACGGCCGTAGGTGCCGGCTCCCTGTACCAGCTTCTCGGGTGAGCAGTTGTCGTTGGGCAGATTGTCGCGCCGCCCGCCGCGGCCGCCGGCGACATTGATCATGGCCGCCACACCCGGCGGATTGAGGCTGGCGTAGGCCAGGGTGGCCCAGCCGCCCGCCGAATGCCCGGCAACGACGAGGCCTTCCGCGCGAACGAACGGCTGCTGGCGCATGAAAGCCACGGCGGCAGCGATGTCGCGAGCGCCCTCGCGACCGGCACCGACGAAGTCGGCATTGTCGCAGTAACCGAACGACTCGTTCTGCCGGCCGCCGGTCTCGCCATAGCCACGCCGTTGCGGCACCACGACAACGTAGCCCTGGTCCACGAACCACGCCGACGCCTCGGCAAAGCGCGGCTGCGGCGCGGTCGCCGGCCCGGCGATCGACGCGCCGTGGTTGATCACCACCAGCGGTCGGGGACTCTCCCCCATCGGACGATACACCACGGTGCGCATCAACCGCCCTGAACCGTCATCGGTCGGGATCAGCCAGCGCTGCTCGCGGTATTTGCCCTGTTCAGCACCTTGGGGGCCGGGCGCCTGGGCACGCGCCGGCGGCACGACAGCCAGGGCCAGGAGGACTGTGAGCGCGAAGCCGCGGTGGCGCATGAAATCGATCAGAGCGGGATATCCTACGATGCCACGAGTCACGCCCTGGCGCCATGCGCGAACGGCGCTTGAGCCCATCCGGCCCCGCCGCTAGCGTCAGCCGATGAGTGACCTCACCAGCGACTTCGACGCCGACCTCACCACCGCCGAGCGGGATCTGATTGCGCGCGCCCGCGCTTTCGCCGAAATCCATGTCGGCCCGCACGCCGCGCGCTGGGAGTGGGAGCGCCGCCATCCCACCGAGACCCTGCGCGCGGCCTGCGCCGAGCGACTGCACACCGTCGAGCTGCCGGCCAAACATGGCGGCCGGGGGCTCTCCTTCTCCGCCAAGCTGCGCATGTGCGAGGAGATCGCGCGCCACGACTACGCCTTCGCCTTCTCGCTGGTGAACCACGCCAACGCCACGACGCGGATGGCACGCGACGGCAGCGCCGCGCTGATCGGCCGCGTGCTGCCGCGCATGCTGAGCGGCGAGGTGATCGGCTGCGCCGGCCTGTCCGAGCCCGGCGCCGGCAGCGACTTCGCCGCCATCAAGACACGCGCGCGCAAGATCGATGGCGGCTGGGCACTCGACGGCGCCAAGGCCTGGATCGGCAACGCCGCCGTCGCCGGCATCGTGGCCACCTACGCGCAGACCGACCCGTCGCAAGGCTCCAAGGGCATCGGCTGCTTCGCGGTCGAGGCCGATCGGCCGGGCTTTCACCGCGATCCGCCGTTTGCACTGCACGGCGGCCACGCCCACGGTGCCGGCGGCTTCCGCCTCGAGGGCTACGTTGCGCCCGACGACGCGGTGCTGCAGCTCCCTGGCGAGGCCTTCAAGATGGCGCTCAACGGCATCAACGGCGCCCGCGCCTATGTCGCGGCCATGTGCTGCGGCATGCTGGCGGCATCGATCGATGTCGCGACGGCCTACACCAACGAGCGCCAGACGTTCGGCCGCAAGGTGATCGAGCACCAGGGCCTGCGCTGGAAGCTGGTCGATGCGCTGACCGACCTCGAGGCGGCGCGCCTGCTGACCTACCGCGCCGCGCGCCTGATCGACCGCGGCGGCGATGCCGTGCTGCCGGCGGCGCACGCCAAGAAGTTCGCCACCGAGATGGCGCTGGCGCGCATCGCCGACTGCATCCAGGCCATGGGCGCCAACGGGCTGCGCGCCGAGTACCCTCTGGCCCGCCACCTCGCCTGCGCCAAGATCGCCTGCTACACCGACGGCTCGATCGAGATGATGAACGAGCGCATCGGCCAATCGCTGCGGCGCGCCAAAAGATAGCCAGTGGATGAATGCGCCGCCGATGCGTACTCGCGCCATCGCGGCGGCAACAATCGCGAGAGCGCAACATCAGGCAATGCTGATGTCGGTCAACGGAAAGTCCTGCCCTTTGCACAACAACAGGGCACCGGTTTCCTTTGCCAGCGCATAAGCAAAACAATCACCGTAGTTCAGTGCCGCGCCGTGCCCGGTCCCTTTGCCGAACCGCATGTGGGCCGCACGCGCGACTTGCGCCTGCTCCGCCGTCACAGGCTCGATTCGAATTCCTGCCAAATCGATGAATTCATCGAGCCATCGCTCGGCCTTTTCCGAAGGAATTTTCTTCAATGCCCGCAAGACGATCGAGACTTCGAGCAGATTGGCCGCCGATATGATCGGGTCGCTGTCACCGGCGATACTCCGCGCATAACGCGCGGCATCATCTTCCTGGCGAAAGATGGCGATGACGGCCGAGCTATCGACCACGATCACGTCGGCAGCCCGTTCTCGTCATAGCCGAGGATCTCGTCCGGGCTTCGTCCGGTATCGGGCAGTGCGGCATAGCGGCTGCCGATTTTCATCAGCCGGGCCGCAATGCTGTCGGTCTGGCGCAGCCGACGCTCGCGGGCCAGACGCTCCCGCAGCGCCAGAGTGACGGCAGAGGTCAAGCTTTCTCCAGTCAGCTGTGCAAGTTCCGTTGCCAGCTTGTGGGCCTCGTCATTCTTGATATTGAGATGCATCGGCCATTGCCCCATCATTGTGGTAGAAATATAGGAAATTTCTACCACAACAGCAAGACGTCAGGCGATGGCGCCCGCTATACCGCTTTCACCGCGTCGAGCTGGATTTCGATCAGCATCTCGGGCCACGGCAGACCGGCGACGTACATCAGCATCGAGGCCGGCTTGGCGCCGTCGAGGAAACGGGTGCGCAGCGGCTGGTAGAGCGGTCCGTCCTCGCGCCGCACCAGGTACTGTGTCACTCGCACGATGTCGTGCGGACCCATGTCTGCCGACGCCAATGCCTTCAGCACGTTGCGCCAGGCCCATTCGGCCTGGGTCGTGAAGTCGGGTGACAGCTTGCCCTCCTGGTCGAAGCCGGGCGTGCCCGAGGTGCTGAGGAAGCGCAGGTTGCCGCGCATTTCGACGGCATCGCTATAGGCGCTGATCCGTGAGATGACGCCGGTATCGTGTTCGATGCGGGACATGGCTACACTCCGTTCTGCTGTGTAGCGACAAGGTAGGAGCGTTCTGCTGCCCTTTCCTTCGGAAAGGACCGAACCGTCGAGACCCCATGACCGTGAGCCTGCGCACCATCGACATGCACACCGGCGGCGAGCCGACGCGCATCATCCTTGACGGCTGGCCGTCACTGGAGGCGCCAACCCTGCTGGGCAAGCGGCGCGAAGCGCGCGACAAGCACGACCACCTGCGCCGCGCCCTGATGCACGAGCCGCGCGGCCACGCCGAGATGTACGGCGCGCTGCTGGTGCCGCCGGACCATCCCGAAGCCGATCTTGCCGTGCTGTTCCTGCACAACGAGGGCTACAGCACGATGTGCGGCCACGCCACCATTGCGCTCGCGCGCTGGGCCGTCGACAGCGGGCGCGTGGCGACGGTCGCGCCGGAAACGACCGTGCGCCTGCAATGCCCGTGCGGCCTGGTCACGGCGCATGTCGCGGTCAGTGACGGCCGCGCCGGTCGCGTGCGATTCGAGAGCGTGCCCGGCTTCGCCTTTGCGCTCGATGCCATCGTGCCGACCGAGACCTGGGGGCCGGTGACCGTCGACATCGGCTACGGCGGCGCCTTCTACGCGTTCCTGGATGCCGCCAGCATCGGGCTCGACGTGCGCACCACGCCGGTCCGCGCCCTGATCGATGCCGGAGAGACGATCGCCGACGCTGTCCGGCGCTTCATCCCGCTGCAGCATCCCGACGATCCGGATCTCGCCTTCATCTATGGCACCATTTTCACGGATGGCGGGACCGGCGTGTCGTCGCCCAGCCGCAACGTCTGCATCTTCGCCGGCCGGCAGGTCGATCGCAGCCCGACCGGCAGCGGCGTGACCGCGCGCATCGCCCTGCAGATGGCACGACGACAGGTCGGCCTGGGCCAGCCGTGCACCTATGAAAGCGTCACCGGCGCGCATTTCACCGGCCATGCCGTGCGCGAGACCACTGTCGGCAACCGCAAGGCCGTGATCGTCGAAGTCGCCGGCGAGGCGTACTACACCGGTGAGAGCGTGTTCCGGTTGGAGGACAGCGACCCGTTGCGGTGGGGCTTCAGGATCTGACGTTGCGGCGTGCGCTACCAGCCCCAGACCAGCCGCCGTGCGATCCATCCCCGCAATCCGCCGTCACGCTGCACCTTGATCCAGTTGCTCTTGCGCTCGAGCGTCTTCAGCAAGTCGCCGTAAGCGAGCTTGGCGATGATCCGACTGCGCGTCGTGGGCTGGCTGCGCATGTTCGCGACCTTGACGTTCACGATGGAATACGGCGTGCCGGCGGTGAGCGGCCGATAGATCCATCCGCCGTCATTCTCGAAATCGCGGACTTCAAGCCATTTGCCGCGTTGCCCGATGACCTTGAGCGGATAGCCGTGGCTCACGATCCATTCCGCAGGATACTGTTTTCCGGGGCCCGACCGCAGATTCACCTCTTCGCCGGCGACGCTCACCATCCGCTGTGCGTCCGCCTGCGGCGTGATCAGCAGAAAGAAAGTCGAAAGAAGCAGCACCAGGCAACGGAAGCGGCGAATCATTCAATGGACTCCATCGTGGAAGGTGACCGTGCATCACTGCGTGCGTCGGGACCGGCGTCGATGGTCCTGACGCGGCCGCGGTTCTCCCATGATGTTCCAGATGCAACTCAACCTCAATTCCATATCGCGTGCCGGGCATGCCGCACTCTGCGTGATCGAACACGGGCGACCTTCGTCTTGAACGACGCCGAACCGAGACAGATGAACGGGACGACGCCGTTAGCGTCGGATTCACTCGGGCCCTAACGATCGGCGGCCGGTGCATCGCTTTCCAGTGGAACCGCTGTACGACGCACCGCCTCGAGCAGCGCATGCAGTGACGGATCGCGGAAGCCGTGCGCCTCGAGTTGTTCGACGGTGTTCACCAGATAGTCGAGATTGCGGCCGGTGACACCGACACCCTGGCGGATCAGGCGCACCGCGTCGGCCTGCGGCAGCTTGCCGGCGTATTGCAAATGGTCGCGGTTGGCGAGGTAGACCAACGCCTCGACCGTGGAGCCATCGGCAAGGATCACGGGCCGCACGGTCTCCAGATAGACGCCGTCGTTCATGATCTCGCGGTCCCACAGATAGTGCCGCACGACATCATAGCCGTCCTGCGGCAGCCGATGGACCATGCCGCGGCAAACACCGCCAGGCAGCAATCCCAGGATCAGGCCCGGCGCCTCCTTGGTGCCGCGATAGTGTTCGGACCGGATGCAGAAGGCGCGATGCCAGCCGGGCAGCCGTGCCGGCCGCGTCTCGGGCGTCGCGAAGCCCGGGTTCCACATCAGCGAGCCGTAGGCGAAGACCCAGTCCGGACGCGCCGCGATGGGCGCCGTGCTCGACGCAGGATAGGTGGGTCGGACCATGATCAGCGCCGCGTTGCCAGTGCCACGCCGACGACCGTCACGGCCATGCCGAGCAAAGCCAGCGCACCCAGCCGCTCGCCGAACAGCAGCCAGGCCATCACTGCCGTGCACGGCGGCACCAGGTAGAACAAAGCCGCCACGCCGGTCGCCGCGCCGCGCCGGATCAGCCACAGCAGCAGCATGGCAGCACCGACGCTCATCGCCAGCACCGACCAGACCAGTGCGATGGTCAGATCGAGCGTCCACGTCACCTCGATGCGTTCAAACAACAGCGTGCAGATCGAGAAGGCGATCGCCGTAATGATGTATTGCGTCGCCGTACCGGTGCGCAGGTCAATACCGCCCATGAAGCGTTTCTGCCACAGCGTGCCTGCGGTCATGCCCAGCAGTGCCACGACCGACAGCAGGACGGTCACCAGCGTCGCGGAGCCCACCTGCGCCTTCTCCCACACGACCAGGGCCGTGCCGATCAGGCCCAGCACCAGGCCCAGCCACTGCCAGCGCGTCACGGTCTCGCCCAGCAGCGGACCGGCCGCGACCGCCGTCAGCAGCGGCTGCAGCGAGACGATCAGCGCCGAGACACCGGCCGGCAGTCCGCGTTCGATCGCTGTGAAGACGCCACCGATATAGACGAAATGCATCAGCAGGCCGGCGACGGCGCAATGGCCGACATCCGAGGCGCGCCGCGGCCACGTCGCCGCCCCCAGCACCGCGACCCCACCCAGCAGGATGGCCGCCAACCAGTAGCGCAACGTGAGGAACGTCCCGCTCTGCGTGTAGGGCAGGGCGAGCTTGGCGACAATGAAGCCGGTGCTCCACAGGAACACGAAGATGGCGGGGGGCAGAACGGCGCGCAGAGACACGAGCGGGCAACGCAGTGGCGAACTGGTCCGGCGTTCTACACCGCCCTGCTACGCGACGCGAAGCCTATTGCCGCTACCCTGCGATGCTTTTTCGGACCGCGGGCGTCCACGCCCGCATTCGCTCGCAGCGAAGCGAAGAGCGAACCAACGTCGGCGCTGCGCGCCGATGCGGGCGTGGACGCCCGCGGTCCGAATAGCCTACAACGACACGCGGGTGGAGACGCGGCGGTTGGTGCGCCGGTTCTTGTCGTCCTTTTTGCCCTTCTTCGATTCGGGCTTGGCCGTGCGCGTCACCTGCGAATCGTCGAAGGCGATCAGCGAAATGCGTTCGGACTGGACGCCTTGTTTCACGAGGTAGTCCCGCACCCCTCGCGCGCGCGACAGGCAAAACTCGCGTGATTTCGCCGGCTCGATGTCGTCATCGCAGTAGGCTTCGAGCGTCACCTTCACGTCAGGCTTGGCAACCAGCCACTTGGCCTGGTTGTCGAGGATCTTCAGCGACTTCAAGGTGAGGTCGTTCGATTGGTAGGGGAACATCACGGTATCGCCCACGGCGACCGCGAATTCGCTCTGCAGCTGCGTGACAGGTGTCGGCGGCGCCGGCGGTGTCGCCGGCTTGGTCGCCGGCGTACCGGCGGGCGGGGTCGCCGGCGGCATCTGGGCCGCAGCGCCGGTCGCCAGCGCGACCATGACAATCGAAGCGATGACAGTGCGCGGGATCATGATCCTACACTCCAGCCGGACACCCGAGGTTGCACCACCTTCTGGTGATCGCCAATTGCGGCGAAAATCGCGCCTCAGGCCTGCTTCATGTCGAGCAGCGCACGACGGATGGCCCGGGTGCGGGAGAACAACTCGAACAGCTTGTCGCCCTCGCCCCAGCGGATGGCGCGCTGCAGGTAGAACAGGTCCTCCTGGAAGCGGCCCAGGATCTCCAGCACGGCCTCGCGATTGTTCAGGAACACGTCGCGCCACATGGTGGGATCGGACGCCGCGATACGCGTGAAGTCACGGAAACCACCGGCGGCGAACTTGATCACTTCGGAGCGCCGTTCGCCGGCCATGTCGTCGGCGGTGCCGACGATGGTGTAGGCGATCAGGTGCGGCAGGTGCGATACGATGCCCAGCACCTTGTCGTGCCAATCCGGCGCCATGAACTCGACCATGCTGCCGCAACGGCGCCAGAACTCGGCAACCGTGTCGGCGGCGGCCCGGTCGACGTCCGGCAGTGGCGTGACGATGGCCCAGCGGCCCTCGAACAACTCGGGAAACCCCGCCTCCGGCCCCGAATGCTCGGTGCCGGCGATGGGGTGGGCGGGTACGAAATGCACGCCCTTCGGCACGTGCGGGCGCATGTCGCGGATCACGGCCTGCTTGACCGAGCCGACCTCGGACAGGATGGCGCCGGGCTTGAGGCTGGGCGCGATGATCCGGGTTGCCTCGCCGCAGGCGCCAACCGGCGTGCAGATGATCACCAGGTCGGCGTCCACGCAAGCCGCAGCGAGATCCGTGCCGCATTCGTCGACCAGCCCCAGGCGGTTGGCGGTGTCGGCGGTCTCCTGCCGGCGCGTGGCGGCGACGATGCGGCGCGCCAGCCCTGCCTGCCGTGCCTTGAGGGCAAGCGAGGCGCCGATCAGACCGATGCCGATCAGCGTCAGCTTGTCGAACATGGGGGCCGCCACGTCCGGTGCGGCGGCGCTATCTGTCGCGTTGCTCATCGTTGCGCGACGAAGCGGGCGAGCGAGTCGCGGACCGCCTTGACCTCGTCCTCCGTGCCGATGGTGATGCGCAGGTACTGGGGCAGGCCGTAGCCGTGCATCATGCGCGGGATAAGACCGTCTTCCATCAGGTGCGCGTTGGCGGCCTCGGCGCGCGCCTGGGTACCGAAGCCCACCAGCACGAAGTTGCCGACGCTGGGACGCGGCTCGAGACCCAGCTTGGCCAGCTCAGCCGACAGCCAGGGCAGCCAGATGTCGTTGTTGGTGCGGGTGGCGTCGGCATGCGCCACGTCGGCCAGCGCCGCGATGCCGGCCGCCTGGGCCGCGGCATTGACATTGAAAGGCTGGCGCAGCCGGTTCATGACGTCGATGATCGTCGCCGGCCCGTACATCCAGCCCAGGCGCAGGCCGCCCATGGCGTAGATCTTCGAGAACGTGCGGCACATCACGACATTCTCGGCCGCGTTCACCAGATCGACGCCGGCATCGTAGTCGTTGCGCGACACGTATTCAGCGTAGGCAGCGTCAAGCACCAGCAGCACGTTCTTGGGCAGTCCGGCATGCAGGCGGCGAACATCGTCCTTGGTGATGTAGCTGCCGGTCGGGTTGTTGGGGTTGGCGAGGCAGACGATCCTCGTCTTGGCCGTCACCTTGGCCAGCATCGCATCGACGTCGGTGCGCAGGTCCGTCTCGGGCGCCGCCACCGGCGTGGCGCCCACGCCCTTGGCATTGAGCGGGTACATCATGAAGCCGTGCGCGCTGTACAACAGCTCGTCGCCCGGCCCGCAGTAGGCACGCACCAGCAGGTTCAGCAGCTCGTCCGAGCCGGCGCCGCAGACGATGCGTGCCGGATCGAGGCCATAATGGCGCCCCAGCGCGTCGCGCAGCTTCTCGCTGCCGCCGTCGGGATAACGATGCAATTCGCCGGCCGCCTTGACGAAGGCTTCCATCGCCTTGGGGCTGGGACCCAGCGCGCCTTCGTTGGACGAGAGCTTCATCACCCTCGCCCTGCCCTCGACGGTGTCCTTGCCACCGACATAGGGCGCGATGGTCATGATCCCGGGACGAGGCTGCGGAGCGGTCATCATGATCTCCGATGAATGCGAGGGCGCTCAGCGCACCAGTGGCGGCACCGCATAGGCACCCAGCGCCACGACACGGGCACCGTCGATGCCCAGCGCCACGGCCAGTGCGGCAAGCCGTGGGTCGGCGTCACCGACGAATTCAGGAATTTCGATCAGGTCCCAGTAGGTGCCGCCCTGCTCGACGTCGAACAGAGCCGTCGCATCCTGCAGGCCGGCCTTGCGGATCGCGGCCGCCAGGCGGCTGCGGCTGATCTCCTCGCGCGCCTCGATGGCAATCAAGGAGCGGTCCTCGCCGCTGGGCTCGGCATCCAGCCGCGCCAGCACGAAGCCGGTGAGGTCGCGGCCCCGGCTGTTGGGCATGGCGACGAAGGGCAATTTCTGAACGATGTTGGGCGTGGTCGGATCGCCGCTCATCAGCCGCGGCCACCACGGCTGCGGCTCATCCTGCGCCGGCGCCGGCACGACGCCGATGACGTTGGGGTCAGCCCTTACGGCCGCCAGCACCTGGATCGGCGTTTCGTGGGCTGTAAACGGGATCTGCACACCGAAATGGTCGCGCGCCAGGTCCCAATAGCCGGGCTGATCGGCCGGCCGACAGATCGCGACGCGGATCGGGCACTGCAGAAATGTGAAGGCACCCATGATCTCGCGCCAAAGACGCACCATGGAAGCTGGCGGAAACCGCCCGCCATGACGGACCAGCAAGCGGCGGATCACCTGGGCCTCGCGGCCGGGCCGCAGCGCCAGGCCGCCCGCCGCCTTGGCTGCGGCGATGCGCTCCACCAGCTCGGCGCGACGCATCAGCAGATCGTGCAGCGTATCGTCGATGCCGTCGATCTGTTGGCGCAGGTCGTCGAGGTTGGGACCGTCCATGCGTGCGAAAATAAGGCTAGGCGCGAGGGCTGAACACGGGGGTGGGCACAGGGGCGATACCTCTAGTCGGAAGGCTGGCCAAAAGCAAAGTAAACGTTGACACCTCTGTCCTCCCCAACGCAGTTGGGGAGGTGCCCCGCAGGGGCGGAGGGGAGCCGACGTGGTCTATGTGGCTGAGACCGCGTGGGCTCCCCCTCCGGCCTTAGTGCGACCGCAGCACATGGGTAACAGATTGTACTCAGCACATGGGTGACAGTTTTCTCGC
>NZ_VOHA01000013.1 GCF_007859315.1 Reyranella sp. CPCC 100927 | reverse complement strand
CATCACCACAACCAGTTTGGCACATCGATGCCGGGTGGGGGCCGTCCACACCATCATCCCGAGCGTAGCGAGGGATCCAGGCGCCGTTCCTAGATCCCTCGCTACGCTCGGGGCGACAGTCGCGACTCACACTCGAGCGACAGTCGATACTGGGATATCAGGTCCGTGGAAGCATGTTGGTCGCGCTGCCACTGTCCTGGGATGGCCAGCGCGAGAGTGCGATCCACCAGAGCAACACCACGCCCAGCAGCGGGATCAAGGCGACCAGCGCGAGCGGGCCTGGCCGGCCGATGCGCTGAAGAATCATCCAGATCGGAAAAATCCAGAGGAACGACACCACCAAAACGATGAGCCAGTGAAAGAGTGAAAAACTGCCCATACCGCCCTCTTCTCTTCGAGACCATAGGATCTATAGTCGATCGTTGGCGGCCAGCCTAGAGAGCATGGCTTCGATGGCGCGCGACACCGACCCGCGATGCCAAGTCCTACCCGGCTTTTACAAGACTGGCGGCCCAGTCATGCCAGTAGACTGCGATCTCGGATGTCCGTTTGATGACACGGTCCGGAGCCCAGTCGGCTTTCCACAAATCCAGCCGGTACGTGTCAACGGCGGATGTCGTTGTGTTCGTATCCAGGTCGCTTCCGGCCTGCATGCCGCGCGCATGATATCGGGCGCGATAGGTGCCGGGGACGATGAACATCTTATGCCCGATCTCGGCTGCCCATTCCACGAGTGATATCTCGTTCTTCGGCGCTACGAGCGAAACTTCGACGATTTCATCCCAGCGATCATCAATGCCCTGATCCGCTTCGAACAGATTGATCGTGAACCCGACCTGACCGGTGTGCAGTCCTGTCATCAGGAATAGGATGTCTGACGCGGCAGCGCCGCAGATTCCGTTTTGCTGTCCACGAAAACAATCCTCCATCGAACCATCGAACGGCCCCGCCAGCTCAAGGTACGCCTGGCCATAGTTGACGTTGATGTTCTGCGCGAAGAGCACGGCCACGGCGCTTCTCCCAACGCGCGTCAGTTCACGCCGACCGCACGGCTCATGGTGGGGCCGATCTCGTCGTGGATCACCAGATCCGCGGCATCATCCTGGTCGGTGGGATCACGGTTGAGAATCACCAGCCTGGCACCGTTGCGTTTGGCCATCATTGGGAACGCCGCCGCCGGGTAGACCACCAGCGAGCTGCCCAGCACGACGAAGAGATCGCATGCCATGGTCTCCTCGCGCGCCCGCTCCATCTCGATCTCCGGCATCGACTGGCCGAAGGAGATCGTGGCGGTCTTCACGATGCCGCCGCACTGGCGGCACTCCGGCAAGGTCTCGTCCTGATCGAACAGCGCACGCACCCACTCCAGCTCGTAACGCTCGCCGCAATCCAGGCAGGCCGCATAGGTGGCGTTGCCGTGCAGCTCGATGACCTTGTCGTCGGCCACACCCGAGGCCTGGTGCAGGCCATCGATGTTCTGGGTGACGATGGCCGTCATGCGTCCCTGTTCGACCAGGCGCGCCAGTGCGCGGTGACCGGCATTGGGGGTTGCGTTGCGCATTACCGCATCGGTGGCGAACTTGCGGCGCCAGGATTCGCGGCGTGCCTCCTCCGACGCCAGGAAGTCGCCGAACTCGATCGGCCGATAGCGCGTCCAGATGCCGCCGGGTGAGCGAAAGTCGGGGATGCCTGACTCGGTCGAAATGCCGGCGCCGGTGAAGCCGACAATGCGCGTGGCGTCGGCGATCATGCGCCTCAGGTCATCGACAGCCGCCATAGTAGCCTCCTCTTTGACGTGGCCAGTGTAGTTCCTTCGGACCGCGCGCGTCCACGCGCGCTCATGCGCTGGCCTCGTGGGCGTGCACGGTCAGCGCACCACGAGCGACAACAGCAGCAGGATCACGACGGCAAGCGCCGCCTGGATCACCGTGCCGAGAGAGAAGACCCGCAGGGTGCGGCCCGGCGTCAGTCGCGCGGCATACGCCGTCAGCCAGAATTGGGCGTCGTTGATGTGGCAGACGGCCATGGCACCGGCGCCGATCGCCAACACCGCAAGCACACGCCCGCCGTCACCGGTCAACCCCAGCGACGGCAGCAAGGGTTCAACCATGCCCGCAGCGGTCAGAGTCGCGACCAGCGACGAGCCCATCAGTGTCTTGATCAGCAGCGCGACCAGAAAGGGGCCCAGCACGCCCAGCCTCAGGCCTGACACGTCTTCCGCCAGCAGAGTCGGAATACCGGTCTCGTCGATCACCCGGCCAAAGCCACCGGCCATGCCCGCCACCAGCAGAGTCGCGGCGGCTCCGCGCAGCGCTGCGCCGATCCAACCCTGCTCCGAGAGCGCCTTGCCATCCCATTGCCAGGTCAATAGCAACACCAGGCCGACCGCGATCACCATCAGCATCAGCGGCCGGCTGATGCCGGTATAGAATTCGCGCGCGCCGCCGCGGCCCAGCGGCTCGCTGGGGATCTGCGCCACCGATTGAACGACCAGCAATGCCAATGGCACGAGTACCGGCAGGCTCAGCGCCAGCCCGTCGCGCAAGGTCGGGCGGCCGGCGGACTCCGCCGGTGCATCGACCTCAGCCGGCAGCGCGCGGCGCACGGCCAGCCAACCTGTAACGGCGACAATCACTGCCAGCGGCGCGCCGATCACGAAGACGGCAAAGATGTCTGCCTTCAGGACGGCGGCCGCCGCAATCGCGATGGGCGACGGCGGTACCAACGCATGTGCCGCCAACAGCGCCAGCGACAGCGGTACCCCCGCACGCGGACCGGCCCAACGGACCACCGGCAATGCCAAGGCCAGCGCCGCGGTGGGAGATCCGCCGACGCCCGCCACGAGACCGATGGGGATCGGCAGGCCGCGGTGGCCGCCCAGGGCGGCGCCCATGCGTGCTGCGGCACCCGAACCGTCGACGAACGCCGCGGCGATGGCGCCGCCGACCAGCACCAACCCGACCTGCTCCAGGGTGTGGACGAAGCCGATACCGAATGCGCGACCGACCGAATTGGCCGTCATGTTGGCGGCGACGCCGAAGGCCACGACGAGACCTGCCATGGCGACGACGGGGTGCAGCCGCAACCGGCCGGTCAACACCACGAAGGCCGCCACACACAGCGCAACCCACAAAACCGTGAACATGGTCGGCGTCTTTCCCCCCGGCAACGGCGCAGCCGCGACGCCGGATGGCGCGCACCTTGCAAGTATTTACTACCGCTGACCCCCGGTCGCGATCTACTCTCTGCCGCAACAATGAAGCCAAGATGTCCGTGCGCCGCCGTCTTTTCCTCGCCCTGCCTGTCATCGCCGTGCTGCCGTCCCCGGCCCTCGCCCGACCGGCCGACGGCCTGGTGCGTATCGAGGGCCGCCGATTCGTCACCCCCGACGGCAAGCCCCTGCTCCTGAAAGGGATCAACCTCGGCAACTGGATGATGCCCGAGGGCTACATGTTCAAGTTCGAGCGCGCCAAGGCACCGCGCCAGATCGAGGGCGCCATGGAGCGCCTGGTTGGTTCACAGGGGGCGGCACGCTTCTGGAAGACGTTCCGCGACACCTACATCACCGAGGACGACCTGCGCTTCATCGCCGCCGTCGGCTTCAACATGGTCCGCATTCCCCTGCACTACCGGCACTTCGTGACCGCCGGCAGCCCACCGCGCTTCGAGGGCGAGGGCTATGCCCTGCTCGACCGGGTGCTGGGCTGGGCACGTACGCATGGCCTGCGCGTCGTGCTGGACCTGCACGCCGCGCCCGGCGGGCAGACCGGCATCAACCATGACGACGGGCCGGGTTATCCGCTGATGTTCTACGTGCCGGCGCACCGGCAACTCACCATCGCGCTGTGGCGCCACATCGCAGCGCGCTACCGCGACGATCCGACGATCCTGGGCTACGACCTGCTCAACGAGCCGATTGCTCCCTATCACGACGTTGCCTACCTCAACGGCAAGCTCGAGCCGTTCTATCGCGAGGCGACAGCCGCCATCAGGTCGGTCGACCCGCACCGCATCATCTTCCTGGCCGGCGGCCAATGGAGCTCGAGCTTCGACATGTTCGGCCCGCCATTCGCGCCCAACCTCGCCTACACGTTCCATAGCTTCTGGGCCAGCACACGCCGCGATTCGATCCAGCGCCACCTCGATTTCAGCTATCGCCACAACGTGCCTCTGTTCTTGGGAGAGACCGGCGAGCTGACCGACGCGTGGAACGAGCAATTCCGCACCCTGCAGGAGCGCCATGGTATCGGCTGGAGCTTCTGGACGTACAAGAACCTCGACACGCCATCGACCGTCGTGTCGATCCCGCGGCCGGCCGACTGGGACGCCGTTGTCGCCATCGCCGATCGGCCGCCCTCGCGCTGGGGCGAGCCGTTGCCGCTACCTCAGGCACGCATCGACGCTGCGCTGGCGCAGTACCTCGAAGGCATCCGCTTCGCCAACGGCACCATCCGCTGGAGCTACATCGCGTCGCTGGGTCTGAAGCCGGGGTTGTGAGTGCAATACCTTGCCCCGCTCGCGGGGGAAGGTGCCCGAAGGGCGGATGGGGGATGGTGCGACGGCGCCGACGCTCGATGGCAAGCACCATTTCCGTTGAAGCACCCCCCATCCGGCGCTTCGCGCCACCTTCCCCCGCAAGCGGGGGAAGGTATTTTTTCGACTCAGGACAGCCAGCGTTTGCGGCGTTTGTAGTGCTTGACGTCGCGGTAGGATTTGCGCGAGCCGACCTCGTTGAGGCCGAGGTAGAACTCCTTGATGTCCGAGTTCTCGCGCAGGCTGGCGGCGGCACCCTCGAGCACGATGCGGCCATTCTCCATCACATAGCCGTGGTCGGCGATCTCGAGTGCCAGGGTGGCGTTCTGCTCGACCAAGAGCACCGTGAGTCCTTCGTTCTTCACCAGTTTCTGGACGATGCCGAAAATCTCCTCGACCAGCATCGGCGCCAAGCCCAGGGATGGTTCATCAAGTAAGATCACCTTGGGCCGGCTCATCAGGGCACGACCGATCGCGAGCATCTGCTGTTCCCCGCCGGAGAGATAGCCCGACTGCTGCGTCCGCCGCTCCTTCAGGCGCGGGAAATAGCCGTACACCATCTCCATGGTGGTACGGATCTCGCGCATGTCGGGGCGGATATGCCCGCCCGCGATGAGGTTTTCTTCGGTCGTCAGGTGCTCGAAGACGCGCCGGCCTTCGAACACCTGGGCCAGCCCCAGCCGCGTGACGTCAAAGGCCGGCATGCCGTCAATGCGACGACCATCGAGTTCCACAGCACCCTTGGTCACTTCGCCGCGTTCACTGCGCAAAACGCCGGAGATCGCTTTCAAGGTGGTCGTCTTGCCGGCGCCGTTGGCGCCCAGCAAGGTCGTGATCCTGCCCTGGCCGGCGGTAATCGACACGCCCTTCAGCACCAGGATCACGCCGTCGTAGACGACTTCGACGTTGTTCAGGTTCAGCATGGCAGACGCAGACTCCTGTCGGTCGGCCTTCCTCCGCGCGCGGAGGAAGGCTCGATAGGTCCGTCAGCCGCCAGCCTTCTTGGCTTCGGCTTCAAGATGCTTCTTCAGCACGTCGCGGTAGGCTTGCGTCCACTCGGTGGCCTTCACGAGCTTGCCGCCCTTGGCCTGGAAGACCTGGACCCAGCCGCCGCCCTCGTGATCCTCGGGCGTGATGGCCAGCGGCGGCGCCACACCACCGAGTGCTTCCAGATCCTTGGCGCTGACCTGCTCGAAGCCCTTCTTCACGTCCTCGCCGGTCGGCGCCGCGCCGCCCTTGGCCTTGATGGCGTTGCGCATGGCCACGACGTGCATGGCGGCCCACACGACACCGCGGTTGTAGTAGACCGTCGACGCCATTTCCTTCGGCGGGCCCTTTCCCTGCGCCTTGTACATCGCGGCGATGTCCTTGTGCACGGCATAGTCCGTGCCGACGCCGGCGAACTGCATCGTGTAATAGCCCTCGGCAACGCCGAAGCCACCGGCCGCCTCGATATCGGCCTCCGCCGATCCCCACACGAAGGAGATCACCTTGCTGAGCGGATAGCCGACGCGCTTCAGTTCCTTGATCGACACCGACGGCGCGCGGCCGAACAGGTGTGCGATGACGAAATCGGCGCGATAACGCTGGGCGATGTCGAGGACCTGGGCGCCCATCTCGACGCCAGGCGCCGGCACAGCGAAGGTTCTAAGCTCGAAGCCCTCGCTCTTGGCCAGATCCTCGAGGATCGGCAGCGGCTCCTTGCCGGCCGGGTTGTCGTAGAACAGGTAGGCAATCTTCTTGCCCTTCAGGCTGCCGCCCAGCTTGTCCTTGGCGAACTTGACACCCATTGCCCCCTGCGACCAGTAGCTGGCGGCGATCGGGAACGAATACGGGTAGCGCTTGCCGTCGGCACCCGTGGCGGTACCGAAGCCCGGCGACGTTCCGGGAATTTTGTCCTCCGACAGCCGCTGGGTCAGGGCCGCCACGATCGGCGTACCGTAGAGCGCGATCGAAACGGCGCCTTCCTTCTTCTGGCGCTCGTAGCCTTCGACGCCCGGCGGCACCTTGTACTCGTTGTCGATTTCGACGACACGGATCTTGAAGCCTTCGATGCCGCCTTTCGAATTGACGAGCGCGATGTAGTCGTGGAAGCCCGGGCACATGATCGTGCTGACGGTCTGCGTCGGCCCGACGCGATCGCACTGCACACCGACCACGATCTCCTTTTGCGCCCAGGCCGGCACAGAAGCCAGCGCGGCGCCAGCCGCAAGCAGCGTCGTGAACGCCCAACGACTTGCAGTCTTCGACATTCTACCCTCCCTATCCTTTTGCCCACGCAGCAGGCCGGTCAGTAGGAAAACGGCCAGACTCTGAAGTAGTTACGGATGTTACGCCACAGGCGGTTGAGCCCCTCGGGCTCGAGAATCAGGAACACGATGATCAGCAGGCCGAACGTGATGACACGCACGTTGGACACCACGTGCTGGATCTGCTGCATCTCGAACATCATCGAGCCGACACTTTCGACCAGCCAGGTGATCGCGATCGGCAACAAGGTCACGAAAATCGCGCCCAGGACGGAACCCAGCACCGACCCCAGACCGCCGATGATGATCATCGCCAGATAGTCGATCGAAACGACGATCTGGAACTGCTCATAGTTGGCGATGCCGAGATAGTACGTGTAAAGCACGCCGGTCACACCGGCATAGAACGAGGAAATCGCGAACGACAGCAGCTTGTAGCGATAGATGTTGATGCCGATGATCTCGGCCGCGATATCCTGATCGCGGATGGCGACAAAAGCGCGGCCGATGCGGCTGCGCACCAGGTTGAGCGTCGCCACGACGGCCAACGCGACGAAGAACAACAGGAAGAAATAGAGCTGCCCCTGGGTCTTGAACTCGTAGCCGAACAGGCTCGGCTTGGGCACTTCGATCGAGGCCTGGGCGCCGCCCGAGATTGCCGGCACGTGGTTGATGGTCCACTCGATGATGAGCTGGCCGGCCAGCGTCGCGATCGCCAAATACAGGCCTTTGATGCGGAGACTGGGAATGCCGACAATGGCACCGATCAGCGCTGCCATCAGACCACCCGCCGGCAGCGTGATCCAGAACGGCAGGTCGAATTTCACGGCGAGGTTGGCGGCCGTGTAGGCGCCCACCGACATGAAGGCGGCATGGCCGATGGATATCTGGCCTGTGTAGCCGACCAGGATGTTCAGTCCCAGGGCGCCCACGATGGCGATGAAGATCAGATTGATGATCGACAGGTAGTAGTTCGCGACCAGCGCCGGCGCGAGGCTCAGCAGCACGATGGGAAACAGGATGGCGATCGCAGCGATGGCTGCCACCGTGACCTTCGCCACAGGCAGCGGATAGAGCGCCATGTCGGCTGCGTAGGTCGTCTTGAAGATGCCCGACTCGCGATGAAACATGGGGTCCGCCCGCTACTAGACGCGTTCGATCTTGCGTTTGCCGAAGATGCCGTATGGCCGGATCATCAGCGCCAGAATCATCACCACGTAGGGCGCAAAATCCTTGGTGCCGCCGCCGACATAGGGGTCGATGTAGCCGGCCGCCAGATTTTCGACGATGCCGATAATCAGGCCGCCGACGACGGCACCGATGATCGAGTCGAGGCCACCCAGGATGACGACCGGGAACACCTTGAGCCCGACCAGAGCCAAGTGGACATCGACACCCAGCATCGAGCCCCACACCACGCCACCCAGGGCCGACACGACCCCCGCCATGGCCCAGGCCAGCGCGAAATAGCGCTCGACATTGATGCCCATGGCCATCGCGACCTGCTGGTTGTCAGCCACCGCCCGCATGGCGATCCCCATGCGGCTCTTCAGGAAGAACCAGCTGAAGCCGGCCAGGAACAGGATCGATACGCCAGCGCCGACCAACTGGACCGGCTGCAGCATGACCGGACCGAGCGGGATCGGATCCTCACCAATGAACTCCGGCAGGGATATCGGCCGTGTGCCGGCGCCGAATACCAGCGGCATCAGGCCGCGCAACAATGCCGCCAGACCGATGGTGGCCATGATGACGGCCACGATCGGCCGGCCCAGCAGCGGCCGCAGCATGGCGCGCTCGAGCAGGAAGCCGAACATGACCATGGCCGCCAGCGCCACGATGGCACCGAGAACAAAGCTGGTCGATGCCGCCACGACGACAGCCGCGATGATGCCGGCCGACATCACGAACTCGCCCTGCGCGAAGTTGATGGCGTCGGTCGCCTTGTAGACCAGCACGAAGCCAAGGGCGATCAGGGCGTACATCAGGCCGATCAGGATGCCGTTGACGAGCAGCAGCAGCGTGAATTCCCATTCCATGGCGCATACGCTCCTAGGCTGCCCGCTGCACGGCGCCGGGCGCCGTCTCATGCAAGGCGATGGTCGACGTCAATGTCGACTTGCGGCCGTCCTCGAAGGTGATCTCCATCGTCACCTCGACCTCGTTCTTGCCGCTGTAGAACGCCTCGATCACCGACGCGTACTTCTCGGCTACGAAGCGTCGGCGCACCTTGCGGGTGCGGGTCATTTCCGCGTCGTCGGCATCGAGTTCCTTGTTCAGCAGCAGGAACCGGCGTACCTGCCCCGCCGCCGGCAAGGTCACGTTGCACTTCACGATTTCCTCGCCGATCAACGTCGCCACTTCCGGCTTGCGGCTGAGATCCATGAAGCTGGTATAGGCGAGGTTGTTGCGCTCGGCCCAATTGCCGACCGTATTGAGGTCAATGGCAACCATCGCCGCCACGAAGGGCTTGCCGTCGCCGAACGACACCGCTTCGCGGATGAAGGGACTGAACTTCAGCTTGTTCTCGACAAATTGCGGCGCAAACGGCGTGCCGTCCGCCAGCTTGCCGACATCCTTCGCACGATCGATGATGACGAGATGGCCGCGCGGATCGACAAAGCCGGCATCGCCGGTCTTCAGCCAGCCATCCGCGGTGATCGTCTCGCGCGTGACCTCGTCCTGCTTGAAGTAGCCCTTGAAGATATTGGGACCCGATACCATCACCTCGCCGCGGTCATCGACCCGCACGGCGACACCCGGCAGGGTCCGCCCGACGGAGTTCGGATCGGCTTCATCGTTGAGCTGGCAGGCGATCAGCGCCGATGCTTCGGTGGCGCCATAGACCTGTTTCAGGTTGATACCGAAGGACCGGAAGAACCGGAAATTGTCTGCCCCCAACGGAGCGCCGCCGGTGTAGCAGCTCCGTGCCCGGCGCAGGCCCAGCTGGTCGCGCACGGGTCCATACACCAGGAACTCGCCAAGCGCGTACCACATGCGCTGCCCCAGCGGTACCGCCCGCCCCTCGGACCGCGCCAGTTCGACCTGCTCGGCGATCCGGCGGAAGTGTGCGAAGACCCAGCGTTTCAGCGGTGTCGCGTCGGCGGTCTTCACCTGAATCGACGTCAGCATGTTCTCCCAGATCCGCGGCGGTGCCACCAAGCCGCTGGGGCCCAGCTCGCGCAGGTCGCGCTGCACCGTCTCGGGACTCTCGGGACAGTTCGCGGTGATGCCAGCGACCAGGCCGACGCCCACGGTGAACGTCGTGTCGCCGACCCAGGCCATCGGCAGGTAGGACAGCCAGTTGTCGCCGCGACGGATGCCCTCCATGGTCACGAATCCCTCGGAGATCGTGATCATGTTGCGATGCGTCAACATCACACCCTTGGGACTGCCCGTCGTGCCTGACGTATAGGCGATCATCGCCACATCGTCGGGCGCGCCCCTGGCAAGCTCGGTGTCGAAGTAGCCGGGATTGTCATTGCCATACGTGCGGCCGGCCGCGACGACATCGACGAACGATCGGATCAGCGCATGATCGGCGTAGCTCTGCATGCCACGCGGATCGTCGTAGACGATCCAGCGCAGGCTGGGCAGTTGATCCCTCAGCGACAAGATCTTGTCGACCTGCTCCTGGTCCTCGGCGACGACGATCGACACTTCGGCGTGGTTGAGCACGTAGACGATCTCGGTCGCGATCGAGTCCTGGTATACCGGAACCGAGAAGCCGCCGAGCGCCGCCGCGGCGAGTTGGGCAAAATAGAGCTGCGGGCGATTGTCGCCGACGACCGTGAGCTTCTCGCCGCGCTTGAAGCCCAGCGACGCCAGGCCAAGCGCGAAGTCTCGTACCTGGGTGTGGTAGTCGGCCCAACTCCAGGTCTGCCAGATGCCACGGGTCTTTTCGCGCATGGCGGGATCGGACGACCACTGCCGCGCATTGCGGGCCAGCAGCTTGGGCAAGGTGCCGGTGTGGGGCGAGTCGACAAGGCTCATGTCTGGCCGCCCCCTTTCGTCGTGCCAAGATACGCCTGGATGACGGCCGGACTGCGCTGCACCTCCTCGGGCGTGCCGCCACCGATGCGCCGGCCGCGGTCGAGAACCACGACGCGATCGGAGATATCCATCACCACGCCCATGTCGTGTTCGATCAGCACCACGGTGACGTTGCGCTCGATATTCACGTCGAGCACGAAGCGCGCCATGTCCTCTTTCTCATCCTGGTTCATGCCGCCCATCGGCTCGTCGAGCAGCAGCACCTTGGGCTCCAGTGCCAGCGCGCGGCCCAGCTCGACGCGCTTGCGCAGGCCATAGGACAGCGCGCCGGTCTGCTGCTTGCGCAGATCCTGCAGCTTGAGGAACTCGATGATCTCCTCGCAGCGCTGGCGGTGTGCGATCTCCTCACGGCGCGCCGGCCCCCAATAGAGCGCACTGGCAAACACGCCCGAGCGCATGTGCACGTGGCGGCCCAGCATCAGGTTATCGAGCACGGTCAGCCCGCTGAAGAGCGCGATGTTCTGGAACGTGCGCGCAATGCCCCGTGCCGCCACCTGGCTGGGACGCAGCGCCGTGATGGCAGAGCCCTCGAGCGCAATGGAGCCGGTATCGGGACGATAGAAGCCCGATATCATGTTCAACAGGGACGTTTTGCCCGCGCCATTGGGACCGATCACGGACACGATGGTGCCGCGCGGCACCTCCAGCGACACATCCTGGACCGCGGTCACGCCGCCGAATTTCTTGGAAACACCTTGAACGGTCAGGATCGGCGCTGCGGCGCCACGGTCGGCGAGGGATTCGGCAGCCGACATCGGCTACTATCCCCTCTCCGATGAGGGCGCAGCGGTCCGTCCCGCGCCAGCCGCGCGTTGGCTTGCACTATCTTTCGGCACCAGATCCTCCCGTCCAGGGATCCACCGTATGGGCGCTTTGTGCGGGATCGTTGTCCCGAACCTCATCCGGTGGAGCCGCATGCTTGCACGTCGCCTCCACAAACATCATGAACGTCGGTTCACAGAAACGCAACAGCTTGCACCGCGCCGAACGGGCGAGGACAATCCCACCAAGAGACGGAGGATCTCATGCGCCGACACATCGCCTGCCTGACGTTCGATCATGACCACATGTCGGGCTTCATCGCCCGCGGCATGACCACGCCGACACCGATTTCACGGGGCGAATTCGATATTGTCGCCATTCCCCGCATCGTCGACTTGCTGGCACGCTACAACGCCAAGGCGACATTCTTCACGCCAGGGCATACGATCGAGAGCGCCTGGCGAAGCGTCGAGACCTATGTCGACGCGGGCCACGAGCTGGCCCACCACGGCTGGACACACCGGCCACCGGCGACGGTCGAGCGCGCTGAGGAAGAAGAGGAAATCGTGCGCGGCAACGAGGCGATCAAGAAGATCAGCGGCCGGGGCGCGCGCGGCTACCGCTCACCGTCATGGGACCTCAGCCCGCACACCATCGAACTGCTGCTCAAGCACGGCATCCAGTACGACAGCTCACTGATGGGCGACGACTACGACTGCTACTTCGCGCGCCAGGGCGACGTCGCCGAGCTGAAGACCCCCTTCGTGCGGGGCCGCGAGACGAGCCTGGTCGAGATGCCGATCAGCTGGTCGCTCGACGACTTCCCCTACTTCGAATACATGCGCAATCCCAACGGCGCCATCCAGCAAGGCCTGTCGAACGCCACACACGTGCTGGAGAATTTCGTCGACGACTTCGTCTATATGACACGCATCCGCGATCGCGGCATCCTGACCTATACGTTCCATCCGCACGTCATCGGCCGCGGTCATCGCATGATGATGCTGGAGCGCCTGATCCTGAAGCTGCTCGAGCACGGCGCGGTATTCATGACCATGGAACAGGCGCTGGCCGAATGGCGTACCTGGCGCGCCGAAGGCGAGCGCCGGGCCGCGGAGTGATCAGGCCACGCTACTACCCGGAATCACGCGTCCCTGATCCCGCTGTCATCCCGAGCGCAGCGAGGGATCTTCCGAAAGTGCCGCACGGGTGCACCTGCATCGAAAGATCCCTCGCTGCGCTCGGGATGACAGCGTGGGCCGATAAAATCACAGGCTGTCGGGATGACGATCCTGAGTCACACTCTAGCGATCGTCGGTACTACACGTGCAGCCCACGCACCAGAACGTCGGTGAGCGTGCGCGCAATGCTACCGTCGGGGTCAAGCCTGGGATTGAAGACCGTGATGTTGATGCCGACGGCACGACCGCTGTCGACACCGGCGCGCAGGACGGTGGCGAGTTCATCCCATGTCAGACCGTCCGGCATGCGATAGTCCACCGCGGGCATCACGGCGTCGTCGAGCACATCGGCGTCGAGGTGAATCCAGAAGCCTTCCAGGTCAGCGCGCGCGAGATCGCTGACGGCTTCCGCCGCCGCGGCGGCTGGTCCCCTCGCCCGCACCGCATCGAGGTCGATCAGGCGGATCGGCGTATCCTCGACGCGCTGGCTGCCGTATTCGGCTGCCACGGCGGCGTCACGGCGTCCCCAGACGACGACGTCTTCATCGCGCACCAGCGGCCGGCGGCCTTCGATATCGGTGACGATGGTCGGGCCACGCCCGGTGGCGAATGCCAGGTCCATCGACGCCGCCTCGCCGTTGGGTTCCGCTTCGGGCTGGTAGAAGTCGGCATGCCCGTCGAGAAAGAGCAGTCCGTAGCGTCCACGACGGCGCAGCGCCAGCAGGTTACCCAGCACAATCGAGCAGTCGCCGCCCAGCACGACCGGGAATGCGCCATCGTCCACCAACGCACCGACGGTGTCGGCGAGCGCCACGGCGTATTCCGCCAAGCCCTGGGGATTGAGCAGCAGCGTGTCGGGATCGCGTTGCGGGTCATAAGGCGGCGGCTCGACACGCCCGGCACGACGTGCATTCAGCCGCTGCGCCAGGCCAGCGGCCAGCAGCGCATCCGGCAGCGTTTCAACGCCTTTGGGAAACAGACCGAGTATCGAGGGTGCCTCGACGACCACGCGCGGCTTGCCGGCCATGTGTCACGTCTCCGTGCCTGTCTGACGGGATAACCCGTCTGCAGGCCACGCGGTTCCATGGCCTCAGGCCGAGGTCGCCGAGGCCTGACCTTGCACAGTGAAGAACGACGCCGACTTGGGTTGCTGCGGCAGCTCGACCAGGCCCTGGGTCAGGCGCGCCGTGCGGGCCGGCTTGCCACGCACGATCTCGCCCTCGTGCAGGCTGGGCATGGGGTTGCGCGCCAGTGGAACGGCGTCGGCAGCAGTGTAGACGCAGATGTAGAGGCCGCGCGCTGTGCTGCCGCGGTTGGCCGTCGAGCCGTGCGCCAGCCGGGTGTGCATCAGGCAGACGCTGCCGGCCGGGCCGTAGCACGGCACACTCCTGGCCAGCAGCTCGGCCTCGACGGAGGGCGCCACGGCGCCGGTGAAGGTATCGCCGTCGAACAGCGAATAGACCGGGCCCTTGTGCGAACCCGGCGCCACGGTCAGCGCGCCGTTGGTCGCGTCGATATCGTCCAGGAACAGCAGTGCCGTCACGATGTCGTCGTTGGTGTGCGGCGTGTAGGCGAAATCCTGATGGTAGAGCACCTCGGTCTTGGCGCCGGTCAGCTTGAGGTTGATCTTGCAGTGATGGAACTTCACGTCGGGTCCGATCAGGTCGGCCACCATGTCGGTCATGCGGCTCTGGCGCATGACGTCGAGATAGGCTGCCGAGATGTCCGACGGGTTGTTGATACGCCGCAGTGCCGGCTTCTCGGCGCTGTGTTCCGTACCCATGTCAAAGCGTGGCCGGCCGTCGACCGTGGGTGGCCCGAACGGGGTGCGATGCGCGCGGCTCTTCTCGACCCAGGCGGCGATCTCGGCACGCAGCGCGGCGAGCTGCGCCGGGCTCACCGCATCGGGCGCTACCAGGTAGCCATCGCGCCGGAAATCATCGATCTGCGCTTGCGAAAGAACCGCCATGGCACCCCTCCCAGGGTTTGCCGCAGTGTCCGGCGGCGGCTGGCGCGATGCAAGGGGCAGATGCAGGCAAGCCATGCGGGGTTGCGCTTGCCGCCACGACAGCCCGCAGCCTATTTTCCAAAGCCCACGACAGTAAGCGTGTGGACGAACGGGAGACGGTTGATGGCAGAGAAAGTGACGCTGACGGCGGCGGATTTCCGGGCGCTCAAGGCGCTCGACACGCCGACAGTGTGCAACGCGTTGGAACTGGTGGCGCCGCAACGGCGCCTTCATGGCTACAACACCCAGCCGCTGCGCTGCCTTTATCCCAACCTGCCGCCCATTGTCGGCTTCGCCCGCACCGGTACGATCCGCGCCGCCGAACCGTCGTTCCGCACGCCCGCGGATGACCGCGCCATGCGCCTGCGCTGGTATGAGTATGTCGACAAAGGCCCCAAGCCGTCGGTGATCCTGCTGCAGGATCTCGATGCCCTGCCCGGTTACGGCTCGTTCTGGGGCGAGGTGAACAGCCATGTGCATCGCGGCCTGGGTGCGCTGGGCGTGATCACCAACGGCTCGGTGCGTGACATCCCGATGAACGCCAAGGGCTTTCAGATGCTGGCCGGCAACGTGATGCCGAGCCACGCCCACGTGCACGTCGTCGACGTCGGCGTGCCCGTCAGCATCAGCGGCATGTCGGCCCAGTCGGGCGACCTGATCCATGCTGACATGCATGGCGCCGTGGTGATCCCGCTCGATGTCGCCAAGAAGATCGCTGATGCCGCCAAGCTTTTGGGCCGGCGCGAGTCAGTGATCATCAACGCTTCGAAGAAGAAAGGCTTCAGCTTCGAAAAGCTTGCCAAGGCGATGAAGGACTCGGCCGACATCCACTGATGCTACCGGCGCTCCTTGGGATGATCAGTGTGGCGAGCTCGGGCTAAGGCCCTTGCTCGCCCCGATCAGGGCATAGTGCACCAGAGGGTTGATCGGATCCGAACCGAGATACCGGCTCCGGTAACGGTTGGTATCGAACATCGGGCTGGGATTGCGGCCTTCGCCGGCACCATGGCTGAGATAGTGCACGAGCGGATTGACGCCTTCGCGCAGGACGTCCGGGTACTGCTCGACGTACCAGCGGCAGTCGAACAGCGGATGCGGCTTGCGCAACTCCCGTGCACCGTGCTCGACGAAGTGGATGAGGGGATTGACGCCGCTGGCCGCAACGTCGGGATTGGTGGCGAGATACCACGATGTGTCAAACAGCGGATGCGGATCGCAACTGTTGTCGGCGCGATCAATCAGGTAATGCGCCAGTGGACTGAGGCCGCGCTCGGACACGTCGGGATACTGCTGGAGATACCAGCGGGCCTCGATCAGAGGATGCGGGCTGCGCCCTTCGAGCCCGCCGTGGCGCGCATAGTGGACCAGCGGATTGATGTCGCTGGCGGCAACGTCGGGGTTGCTGGCGAGGTACCACGCTGTGTCGAATAGCGGGTGCGGGTCGCGCCTTTCGACAGCGCCACATGACAGATAGTGGCCAAACGGATCGACGGCAGCACGGGCCACGTCGGGATTCTTGTGGAGGTACCATCGCGCGTCGAAGAGCGGTTCGATGCGGCCGTGCCGCCAACGTCGGGCGACGGCCGCGAGCCCGCGGCGTACTACCAGCGATACGCCGTTCGCCCGGAACAGCCAGGATCGCTTCAGGGATTGGCGGTCATCAACCAGTTCGCGCTGCGCACGACGCGCCTCGCGCAG
Source organism: Reyranella sp. CPCC 100927 (assembly GCF_007859315.1). GTDB lineage: Bacteria > Pseudomonadota > Alphaproteobacteria > Reyranellales > Reyranellaceae > Vineibacter. Next base: position 176,354 of record NZ_VOHA01000013.1, on the reverse strand, counting down.
CTCCATCGTCAGCCGCGCGATCGTTCTTTCCTGCCGCGCCCGCTCATCCATATGCCGCGCCTGGCTTGCCGTGCGCTGCGCTTCGAGAACCGCCATGCGGGCCGAGATTTCTGCGGCCCGACGGCGTCCTTCCGCGAGCGCGGTCGCGGCCTGATCGATCTCGCCGCGCATCGCCGCCGTGGCCGCTTCCCTTGCCTCGCTGGTTCGATGGTCGGCCGAAACGGCCGCGCCGAGCCGGGCATAGGCCGACTTGATCGCCGATGCGCTCGCCTCATCCGCCGACACGTCGAGCAGGTCGCGCACGGCAGGTGGCAAAACCTTGCCGACGCCCAATACACCGAGACCATGCCCGTGCACGAAGGCAAAGCTAGGGTAACGCTGGGACAACGCCGCCCAGTAGCGCTGAACGCCGAAGCCGCGTTCACGGACATTGGTGTCATGGAACAGAACCACGGCGCGGTCGGACAGTTTGGGCAGCCACGTCTCGAAATCCGACTTCACGTCATCGTGGTAGTGCCGGCCATCGATGTGCAGCAGATCGATCGACCCGTCGTCAAAGTACCGGCGGGCATCTGCGAACGACATTCGCATCAGGGTCGAGAAATCGCTGTAGTGCTGTGCGTTGTATCGCGCGACGCCGGCGAAGACGTCCTCGCCATAGCGGCCGGCGTGATCGTCGCCGCTCCAATGATCGATCGCGAACGCGGCCGCGCTGCCCCCCGCCATGCGAACGCCCTGGCACATGGCGAAATAGGAGAAGCCGCGATGCGCGCCCAATTCGACCAAGAAGCGCGGCTTGAGCTTATCGATCAGCCAGAACGCGAAGGGCGCATGCTGATGCCAAGCCGAGTCCACGACCTGGTCGGGGGCACGAAACGAGCAGGTCGACAGAAAGCGTTGACGCCAATCATCTGTCGCCACCGATCGCACAGGGCGGTCCAGCACGTCGAGTTCGCGAAGTTCGGCAGCCACGTCTCGCCCCCTTCAAGGTCTGTCCGCCCAAAAGGTTGCCGAGTGATTCCAGGGAACAGTGAGCCCAACGGGTTCGGGGAAAGGGCCGCAGGATGTTCACTGCTCTCCACCGGAATCACTCGGCCCCATACGCGTCCGCCTCAAACACGACCCGGCAGACACGCAAGGGAACCTGGCCAGCCGACGCACCACCATCGGCGTCGGCTGGAAACCCTTCAGTTCGACACTGCAGCAGCCTGCGCCGGCGCCGCCGGCATGTTGCCCGGCATCGTTGCCGTCTCGGCGCCGTTGAGCCCGGCTGGCGCCGCCAGGCGCTGCAACGCGTCCCGCAGGTACGACACGCAGTCATGCACCAGCAGATCCCAGATCTCGATCTGCGCGCGCAGGAACGCGCTGGTCACACCGCCCAGGACGCTGACGTCCATGCTCAGCACCAGCAGGTCGTTATGAAGATGCAGGCGGGAAAACCGGCGCAGCCCGTTCCAGCCGTTGATCGGCTCCAGCGGCAGCGTGCCCCGAACCTGCAATACGGCGCCGAACGACATGTCGGCGTGGCCACTCGCGTCTTGGAGCGCATTGAGGAAATGCACCTCGAACATCACGCCGTTGGTCGCCGACCGCAGCAGAGGGCGATCCCGATCACCGGCCAGTTCGACGCGGTAGCCGCGATCCTGCATCAACGTGCGTACGAGTTCCGGCGTCAGCGACTGCACCAGGGCGGTGGCATTCGGGTCAGCCACCGGGGCCTCAGCCTGCGTCGTGTTCGACATAAGTTTCTCCTTTCACGAATTACTTGGTGGCGGCCGGCGCTGCGGCACGCCGCGGCTCGTGGCCAGTGCTGTCCAGGACCTTCGACAGCAACAGCTCGTTGATGGCTGGCGGATTCTGTTCCAGCAGGCGTGCGAGATAGGCGCGCCGGTTGGCGAGCGCACGATCGGCACGCAGCTTGTCCACGATCTGGCCGCGAACCTCGGCCAGCGGCCGGGTGTAGGATGCCTTGGTATCGATCAGCCTGATGATCTGCCACCCGTCATCGAAGCGGATCGACTCGGAGACGGCTCCCTTGGCGAGGCCGGCCACCGCCTGGCGCACCTCGGGGCGGATCTGGGTTTCGAGCACCCAGCCGATCTCACCACCTTTGGCGGCCGACTCGGGCGCTTCGGACTCGGTGCGCGCGATGGCAGCGAGATCGGCACCCTTCTGCTTCAGTTTCGCCTGGATGTCGGCGACCTTCTTCTCGGCCTTGTCGGTTGCCGCCTTGTCCGCCCCCTTGGGCATCGCGACATAGATCTGCGCCAGATGGAATTGCCGCGGCACGAGAAACGCCGTCTTGTTGGCCTCATACGTATTCTGCACGTCGGCGTCGGCCGGGAAATCCTTGGGCGCTTCCGACACGGACTGCAGATAGGTTTCGACAATCACGGCCTCGCGGGTCCGCTCCAGCTGCGCCACGACCGCGGGGGTCTGCTCCCACTTCTTGCCGGCAGCCTCCTGCAGGACGATACGGCGGGCCAGCAGGGTCCGTACGCTCTGGCTGAGCAGGCTGGGATCCTTGGCCAGGGCCGCCTGGTCCTGCGGCGACAGCGAGGCAATGTAGGCCCGAAGCTCGTCGACCTTCACATCGGTATTGCCGATACGCGCAATGACGTCGTCAGCCGCGACGGTGGCGGTGGACATGAACAACGCCAGAGCAGCGGCGCACAGGCCGGCTACAGGCGTCATGGCCTTGCGATTCATTTCGTCACCTTCTGATCCAGAAGCTTGTCCTGGTAGTCCTGCACCAGGTTCTGCAGTTCAACGCGCTTGAAGCCGATGAACGGCTCGCGCGCGCCCAGTGCATCGCCCAAGCCGATGCCGGCGTAGCGCGCGAGGATCTCGTTGCCGACCTTGAAAAGCGCGACGTTCTTCGCCTCGCAGGCCGTCAGCCGCTGCGTGAGCGGCGGCACCTGGGTTGCCAGCTGCGCCCGCTCCGTCTCCTTGGCACGCGCCACGTTGGCTGCCTCGTTGAAGGCAGCCTTCCATTTCTCCAGCGCGTCATTGAGCTGGGCCAGTGCCGCGGCCTGATCGGCCAGTCGCCGCTTGTATTCAGCCAGCGTCTCGTCGTCGACCGACGGCTTGGCCGGCTTGTCCTTGTCCTGCGTGGCGGCAGCTGCCGCATGCTGGCGCAGTACCTCCTTTTCGCGTTCGGCCTCGGCGAGTTGCGCCTGCAGGCGGGCACGTTCATCCTCGAGTGAACGCACCTGGGCCGTCGCTGAGCGCAACGCGTCGCGCAGGCGCCCTTCCAGGCTGGCATCTTGAGCCGCAGCCGGGAATCCGGCTGCGAGCGCAACCACCAGCCCGACCGCGATCGACATGACGGGTGCGTGCATGATCAGAACCTCGCGCCGAGATTGACTTGTACGATGTCGACAGAGAACGGCGGGCCGGCGATGGAGTCGGCGCTCATCCAACGCGCGCCTGCCCACACATGGCGGCTCAGCGCTACGCGACCGCCGACGAGGAAGCCCTTCAGGTTGGTACCACCCAGACCGAAATCGGAGTCGGAGAAGGCATCGACGGTGGCATCGGACTCGACGTACTTGTAGCCAACGTCGACGGCCCAGTCCCAACGCTCCTTGAACTGCGGCGAGCCGACGGTCAGGCCGATAAAGTAGCCGGTGTCGCCGCCTTCGTACTTGCCCGGATCACCCGGTCCACGATTGTTGACGGCGTTCTGCTTCAGCCGCTTCTTGTCGAAAGCCAGGTTCTTCACGAACTCGCCGTACAACGAGACGCGCACGGGCGCGAACCCGTCGTAGTCGACCTTGCCGGCGATCGACAGTTCGCGGAAGCGGCTGGCCAGACCAAAGTACTGGAACTGATTGGTCGTGCCGAAACCGTTCTCCGCCGTCGGCACGATATTGCGCAAGGCCATGTACGTGTTGCCGCGCTGGGCGAACGATGGGCGCCGATGGTCCGTATCGCAGTTGTCCGACGCATTGCCGACGATGCAGGGGCTCGAGAGTTTTCCTTCGATGTTGGTGAAGTGATAGTAGCCGAGCCCCAACTTGGCGGTGGTATCGGGCCGGATTTTCCAGTCGACGCCGATCTGTGCACCATAGAGATACTTATCGTAGCTCTTGTATTTCTCGGGCTGCGCCGACGAGAAGTTCAGATCCGTGTTGAACACCGGAAAGGCACCGATGTTGATGAACGGTGTGATGCCGGGGCTCACCTCGTAACGCGCCTGTACCGCAGCGCCATCAAAGCCGATATCGTCATCCCACAGCAGTTGGCTGGGTGCGAAGAACGGGTTGTCGAAGCGCCCCACCGTGAGCGCCACGGACTTGCCCGGCTCCTTCCATGGCTCGTACTTGATGTAGGCCCGCTCGAGCCAGACGGCGTACTTGGAGAAATTGCCGCCCTGCCCCGAGCCGGCGAAGCCCAGGCTCTGGTTGGGCGAGACCGGTGAACTGCTGTCGCCGGTGCCGATGTGGAGGCCGGTGGAGAAGCCTTCGCCGAGATCGGCATCGACACCCAGCCGGGCGCGAATGCGGAAGCGGTCGCGATCGGCGTTGGCGTTCACCAGTGGGGGGAAACGGATGTTGGCGTTCGATACATCATAAGGGCTGCCGGTGTTGATGGAATTGAAGTTGACGAGGCCGCCCGTGAGGTCGTTGCCGCGCGGATAGAACTGGCCCTCGTAGCGCGTACGCACCTCACCCGTGAAACGCAGGCGCGATGCCCATTCGGGAAAGACACCGGGCGCTGCCCAGTTCTCGGCCTTGGCCTGCGCCATGACCTCCTGCTTGACCTCGTCCTTGATCTGCTTGCGCACCACGTCGGGTACGTAGGTCACGCGCATCTGCCCACCCGTGGCCGGTGCCGGACCGGAGACTGAACCGCCAGGGGCAGTAACGGGCGCCGTGGCGCGCCGCTGGGCCGCGGTGGCTTCGGCATTGGCCTGACGGATGAGTTCATCGGCTTCGCTGCGATCGAGCAGGCCGCGCTTCATCATCAGGTTGATCAGGTTGATGGTGGCGTTCGTGGAACCACCCTCGGGCGCCTGCGCCAACTGGATCTTCGGGTTGGCCGGCCGCGGCGGTTCGGCCAGGGCCGGCAGGACGACGACGTTGCCCAGAGCGAGTGCGATCAGGGGCGCGGCGCGGCGGCGGCGGCGGGCAATACGGCGACTATAAGACATCGAACTCTCGAACCCCTCTGCGACAAGTGACTTTGTTTGATGACGACGCGCCTAGCTCGGACGTCGCGCGGTGACGCGGGTGACGATGGGCATCGGCATGTCGCGCGGCGGCGGCTCGCGCAGCGTCAGTCCCATGAGCACCTCGCTGCGGATGGCCTCGTCGATCTCAGGATCGCCGGATGACTTCAGAAGCTGCACGCGGACCAGTCGGCCGCTGGCATCAGCCCACAGCTGGACATCGATCCGGATGGAGGCATTGCGGGTCTTCTTGTTGGCACGCATCGCCTCTTCGATCTGCGCCTGGACGATCGAGGCATACCAGCCCCACCGACTGCCACCACCGCCGCCACCGCCGAGCAATCCGTTGCCGCCGGGACGCCCGGCGAGATTGAAGGCATCACCCGGGCCCGTCGGTTTCGCGTCGACGCCAAGCGGACCCTTGGGCGGCGCCTCGACTTTCTTGGGCGGCGCCTCTTTCGGCTTTTCCTGCGGCTTGTCCTGCTTGACCTCGGGCTCCTTGATCTTCGGCTGCTCGATCATCTTGGGCTGCGGTATCTCCTTGGGCGGCGGTGGTGGCGGCGGCGGAGGGGGCGGCGGCTGAATGGTGACAACCTGGAACTCGGTCGCCTTGCGCGGTGCCTTGGAATCGCCCCTGGCCACCAGGAAGGCGACGACCACCAGCACGCCCAGCACGGCGACTCCGGCGCCGATCGCAACGCCGTGTTGCCGGATGAAGTCAGGTAGGGTGTTGGATCGGGCCATGGTCGCGTGCCTGCCTTTGCGCCGCTACTTCACGAGTGGCTTGGTCGCGAGGCCAACCTGGGTGATGCCGATGCGACCCAGCAGATCGAGCACGTCCATCACGCCCTGGTACTGCGCCTGGCCATCGCCCTTGATGACGACGGGAAACTCCGGCGTCAGTGCCTTCTGCTGCAGCAGGCGCTGCTCGAGCTCCGGCAGCGTGACCGGCACAGTATCGAGGAACAGGCGACCCTCGTTGGTGACGGTGATCGCCTTGGTGGTCGGCTGCGCGAGGCTGGGCTGGGCACTCGCCTTCGGCAGGTTCACCTTCATCCCTTGCACACTGGCAGTGGTCATGATGATGAAGATCACGAGCAGCACGTAGGCGAGGTCCAACATCGGCGTGATGTTGATGTCGTCGTACGGCTTGGAGTCGGAATGCAGCTGCATGGCCCCTACTCCGCCGCCAGCGCGCGCTGTTCGGCGCCGTTGGTGTAGTACTCGGCCATCTTGGTCACGAACTCGTCGATGAAGACCTGCATGTCGGTGGTGACGTCCTTGATGCGGGTCTGCAGGTAGTTGTAGGCAAACAGCGCCGGGATCGCGACGGCAAGGCCGGCGACGGTGGCCAGCAGCGCCGCCGCCACACCCGGCGCGATGGCGTTGACGTTGACGTCACCGCTGGCGGCGATGGCGGCAAACGTGATCATGACGCCGACCACGGTGCCGAGCAGGCCCAGGAACGGACCGCCGGAGATGGCGATGGTGAGCACCACCACCAGGCGGTTGAGCCGCTGCATCTCGCGCGCCAGGGTGCCGTCGAGGCTGGCGCGGATTGCCGCGATCGACTCGGCCGACAGCAGGCGGCTGGATTTGTCGCGCTCGAAGCGGTGGCGGATCTCCTGCGCGCCGACATGGTAGATGCGATAGAGCGAGGAGTTGCGCATCATCCGCGCGTCGGCCTCGGTGATACGGCCACCGAGCGACGACACCTCATCGGCATCGCCGCGATCGAGCACGGTGAGATCGGCTGACGCCTCGCGGAAGCGGCGCAGGAAGGCATTGTTGGCGCCCGCCTGGCGGCCGACATAGGTGAGCTTCTCGGCAATCACGATCCAGGAGATCACCGCCATGATGGCGAGGATGATGATGACGACCCAGGCATCGAGCGTGACCGCCTTGACGATCACGGCGAGGTAGCCTGAAAGCCAGCTGCCGGTCTCCTCATCGCCGCTGAGCGCCAGCAGCTTGGCGTTGTCGGGCCCCTGGCTGATGGTCGCCGCCTTCAGGAAACCCGCCGGCCGCGCAACCTTGGCGATCTGCAGTTCGTCCAGTTCACCGGCATAGTTGGCGTAGGCGACCGGCGCCGCGGCGGGTGCCGTAGCATCCGGCGCCGGCGCCGGCGCTGCCGGATCCGATGACGGTGCCTGCACCGGCGTCGGCGTGGGTGCCGCTGGCGCCGTGGCACCATCGGTCGTCGTCGGGGCAGGCACCGGCGGCGCAACATCACCGCCGAGCAGTGCTGTTCCGTTCATGGCCGGCAGCGTCGTGTTCAGCGATGCAACGGCGGCACCGTCGAGATAGAGGGTGAGCGTCTGCGCCGATGCAACGACGGCGAGATGGTGCCAGGCGTCGGGGCGAACCGTCGCCGTCGCGTTGGTGCGGTGGCTGCCGAACGTGTCGATCACTTCGACGAAGGGCGTCGCCTTGTCGATGCCGATCGCAATGCTGGTGGCACCGCTGCGGCGGGTGTAGATCGCGGCATTGGTCTGACCCGGCGTCGGCTTGATCCAGGCCGACCACGTCATCGCGGCGCCGTTGTCCCAGGCGAGTGACGGGCTGGGCGGCAGCGTGACCGTGGTCTTGCCGTCAAAGCGCAGGCCCGGGCCGATCAGCGTGCCGTCGACGCTGGGCGCCGCACTCTGGGCGTTGTTGCCCCATGCGCTCCAGTCGCGCAGCGGCGTGCCGCGTTCGCCGAAATGATAGACCAGAGCGGTATCGGGATCGTAGGTGCCCTTGGCATCCTCGGCCGGCGTTGCCTTGCGGTTGCCGTAGTAGAGCCAGATATCGCTCTGGGCGCCGGGTCGCAGGTCGGGCAGGTTGACCCAGACGAACGCCTCGCCCAGCAGGCTGTCGTACTTCTCGATGTGGAACTTCAGCGGCGTCTTGTCGTCACCGGCGACGAAACGCAGATCCGAGCCGTCCTGCTTGGCCGCCTCGAACTTGAAATTGCCCGAGTGCAGTCGGATGAGGACCGGCATGGCGCCGATCGGTTCATTGATGGCAGCGCCAGCTGGGCCGGCGTTCAGCGTGAGCTTCTTGCGCAGCTCCCACTCGTCGTTCCACCACGCCTGCGCCGGCGCGCTCCATGAAGCGAGAGCCGACAACAGGAGAGAACAGAAAAGGAAGAAAGAGTACCGCCGCATGGAACTACCGTTGTTTTCAGAGGTCAGAACTCGGCCCAAAGCCGGAACGTCATGTAAGGCTCGAAGGCACGCGTCTTGCCCTGCATACGCAGGGGAAAGCCGACATCGATTGAACCGTTGAAGTGGTCGGCGATGCGCATGCGACTGCCGAAGCCGACGCTGGCCAGCCGGAACGTCGACTCCTGCTCGGCCAGCGGTTCATGGATCTTGAGCACAGCGCCATCGGCGAAGACGTGGACACGCCAGTCGTTGATGAAACCGAAACCCTTGCCCAGCAGCGTGGGGATGGATGGGCTGCGCAACTCGATGGTGCCGGACGCGCCGTAGTCACCCAACGCCGCCGACTCGAGATAGCCGCGTACCGAATCGAGGCCGCCGGCCGAGAACTGCTCGCTGGATACCAGCGGCTGACGTGACAGTTGGGTGTTGACCTTGCCGAACACCTGCAGTCCGCCCGGCAGCTCGTGGGTATGCTCCACCTCGCCCTTGAAGTAGAAGAACCCCTCGCTCGCCTTGAAGCGCTTGGCGTCGAACTTGTCGGGCTTGCTGCCCATGCCGCGAAACGCCCAGTTGATGCCGGCACTGACCTGGGTCTGCGAACCCTCGCCCTGCCACGTGGCGTTATAGGTGAGGTTCATCGGGTAGTAGGTCAGCGGCACCGTGAGCTGGTCGCTGCCGACCTTCACCCGCTCGCCGAAGTGCTTGTAGTCGATGCCGGCACTCAGCGAATGGAAGAAGCCCTGGTCCTTGGCCGGCAGCGTGACGATGGCTCGGGTGCCGATGATTTCGCCACGCCCCACCACGTTGGTGCCGCCGACCGTCGAGACATCCGAGTTGTTCTTAACGCCATAGGCGAGCAGGCTGAGCCACGGCACGCCGGGAATGCGCGCCAGATAAGACGCCGAGAAGACCTTGGCGTCCTTGGGGTCCTGCGGCGCGACCTGAAAGCTGACGTTCAGGCTGTGGCCGAGCTGCCACAGATTGTCGTAGCGTACCGACGCGCTCAGGCGCAGCGGCTTGGTGTCGGCGCTGCGCCGGTTGTTGAGCTCCAGGCTGCCGTGCAGAGGGAATGTGTCCTGGACGTTGAGATCGACGTCCACGGTGCCCGGCGTCGCGCCCGCCTTCAGGGTCGGCGTCACCCGCCGGTCGGGAATCTGGTTGAGCGCGACGATGTCCTTGGTGACGGCGTTGAAGTTGGGCACTGTGCCTTCGGCCAGCGATGGCGCATCCTGCTTGATGCGATCGAGGGAGAAGTAGCGCGATCCCTTCACGCGCAGCCGCCCGACCTTGCCTTCGGTCACCTTGATCTGGACGATGCCGTCGCGCACCTGCTGCTGCGGAATTTCGACGGAAACGGTCTGATAGCCCTTGGCGTTGTAGGCTCGTTCGAGGGCAGCCCGTGCTTTCTCGACATCATCGGACGTGCGGCCCGGCCCTAGGAATGGATAGACCGCCTCCTCCACCTCGATCTGCGGCAGCATGGTCACGCCGTCGACACGGTACTCGTTGATGTCGAGGTGCTGGACCGGCGGCGGCGCCGCCGGTGGCGCACCGGCCGGCGGCGTGCCGGCGGGCGGTGCCCCATCGGCAGGCGTACTCTGCTGCGCCACCAGAGTTTTGCCCTTGCCCTTCGCGAGCGCGTCGCTCGCCGGCCCGATCTGGCTGGCGACAATCACCGACGACGCTACGAGGAGCTTCAGGCTCCAAGTTCGCTGACCCACCACGCGCAGCCCCCAAACCGCAGAACGCACTCAATGATCCTGTGCAACCCGACAGGGCTCGGCACAGGCAAGTTCTCGCGGGGCCAGATGGTCGAGTGAACTCGCTTGCTGCTGTCCCCTTGTCTCTAGGACAAGCGGCGGCGGTCAAACACGCAGCGCAGAAATATGAAACTTCTGCGTCAGTTGAGGATGACGATGTCGCCGGGCAACCGCGTGGCGCGCGCGCCCAGCTTCTCGAGCTGGGCGATCACGCCATCCAGGCGATCGATATGGAACACACCGTTGACCGGCCGTCGGCCGATCTGATCGCCGGCCAAAAGAATACGGCCCGCACGGTAGCGGTTCACTTCGGCAATCACGTCGCTCAGCGGCTTGTCGTGGAAGATCAGCAGGCCCGAGCGCCAGGCGCTGACCTCAGCGGCATCCATGGTCACCATCTCGCCCAGCGCCTGTGCCGTGTACGTGAGCTGACGGCCCGCCTGCAGCCGCGCCGTATCCGGCGACTGCTCGACTTCCACGGCACCGTCCAGACAGCTGACGCAGACCGAAGCGCCGTCATGGCGTACGTTGAAATTGGCCCGCGACGCCCTGATGATACCGTCCGCGGCCAGCACGACCAGGGGACTCGACACCGCGCGCCGGGCAACGATTTCCGCCTCGCCACCGATCAGTTCGATGCGTGGCATTTCACGGGTCGAGCGAACGGCGATGCTGGTGCGGGTGTTGAGCTCCAGCGCGATACCCTCGGTGAGTTCCACGCGTTTCTGCTCACCGGGACCGGTCCGATAGTCGGCCGTCATCTCGACCAGCGACGGCCACAGCGCCAGCGGCGGCCGCGCCAGCATCAGGCCGCCGGCACCCGCTGCCAGCGCACCGCCCAGCACCAAACGCCGTGACGTCCACGGACGGCGCGCCGGCTTGAAGGGCACCACGGTGCTAGCCGGAACGCCGGCCATCGCACCGCCGGCATCGCGCAACAGGCTGTTGAGGCGCAGGGCCTGATGCCATGCCTCGGCATGCGCCGGGCTTTGATCGCGCCAGCGTTGCAGGGCATCCGCATCGGCCTGCGTGACGCCCCCCGACTTCAGCCGCAGGAGCCACGCAAGGGCTTCGCGCGTCAGCGGGTCAAGCTCGTTCGTCTTGTCCTCCGAGTCGGTCATAACTCCAGCGGTCCTCGTAGCGCCGCCGGTTGAGGCAGACAGCCGTCATGGTAGGACTTCCCTATTTTGACGACAATCTGCGAGGGGCAGAGGCGAAATTTTTCCCGTGGTCACGTTCCAGGCGCGCCGCACAATGCTCCAGGGCATGCTTGAGCTCGATCTGGACGGTGCGGACGGAAATGCCAAATCGCGCTGCGATATCCTGCTGCGGCGCCTCCTCGACCCAGGCGGCCAGGAAGATCGCGCGGCGACGGGTCGGGATTTCCGCCAGGGCGCGCTTGAGCGCCTCGACTTCCGACCGCGCCTCGATCGTACGCGCCGGGTCGGGAGTCTCGTCGGGAAGCGCCAGCAACGCTTCGGTCTCCTGATCGGTCAGGTGCCGGCGTTCGGCAATCCGGCGGTTGGTGGCGATGTTGAGCGCAATGCGCCTGAGATAGGCGCGCGGACTGCGCAACGGCCCGATTTCGACGGACCGCTCCAGCCGCAGGAAGGTGTCCTGCAAGGCATCGCGCGCCTGGTCGGCGCAACCCAGCCGGGCCGTCAGCCAACGGGCAAAATCGTCGTAACCGACCAGCAGCAGGCGACGCAGGATGGCCCGACTCGAGTCCGCCATGGTCGCTCACACCTCCTGGGCGCGCAGTTTGCGTCGGAGGATCGGAACCACCACGGCGTGCACGCGAACGCGCACGCTCCTAGCAGCGACAAATTTCAGCTTGGCGACAGTTGATGGCAAATCGATCGTCATGGCATCGAAAAGGCGACGGGCACCATGATCGTCACGCGATCGGGCAGACCCGCTGGCACGGGTGGAAACGGCCTCGCCCGGCGGACGGTCTCGATCGCCTCGTTGTCGAGCACGGCGTGACCCGAGCTGCGGCTGACCCGGATATCGAGCACAGTGCCGTCGCGGCGCATGACGAACGCCAGCAGGACCGTGCCGTTCAAGCGTTCCGGTTTTGCCGCTTCCGGATAATGCCGGAACGGCTCCAGGTGCGAGAAGAGCCGCCGGCGGAAATCGACAGCAACCATCCCGTAGGTGTCGGGCGCCTTCACCACCTGCCGTGCCGGCTGGTCCTTTGCGGCCGGTTTGGGTTCGGCGAGCGCCGGCGGCGCTTCGGCCGGTCGCTTGGCCAGCAGTGGCTCCGGCAGTTCGGCGGGCTTCTCGGCAGGCGCCTTTGGTGTGTGGACGGGTACGGTGCTTTTTTCCGGTGGCACAGGCTGCGCCGGCGGACTGGGCGGTGCCACGAGCCGGACGCTGACGACCTGGTCGGCCTTGCGCGCCGGCGGTCCCTGCAGGGCATGACGCAGCCAATAGATTCCCGTCCCACACAGCAACGACACGCACAGGGCCACGCCCAGGAACTGGCGCAGATCGCCCCACGGTCTGGCCGCAGGCCATTTCTCCGGCGTGCCGTCGCCTATGGAGCGCTTGCCGGGCATGCCGTCAGAACGGCTTGACCGAGATCATCACGCTGACGGGCTGGGGCATGCCCCCCGGCGGGGCCCGGCTCACCGTCAACGCCTGCAACGCGTCGGCAATGGCCACGTCGCGATCGCGATCGCCGGTCGAACGAAACAGCCGCGCCTGCTGCACCGCACCCAGACCGCCGATCCACAGGTTGATGCCGACCTTGTAGCTCCCCGACCGGGTACGGGGATCGCGCTGCAAGGCGCCACGAATCTCGGACTGCAGCGCACGGGTGTAGTCCAGCACGCCCTGCCGGTCGGAAGCGCCGACCTCGACGGCGCCCTGGACATGCAGTGTATCCAGGGCGAAGACAGGCCCATCCGACGGACGCGGCATGTAGCTGGCAGCCGTTTGCACCCCCGCCGGCACAATGATGATGTCGCGCGAGTCGGTGTAGTGCGCCACCAGAGATGTGCCTCGCAGCAAGGCGGTCAACGCCGCCTGCGGCGTGAGCATGCCCCTGGCTTCAGCGGATCGTCGCCCCAGCGCCAGCGCACTGTCGTAGAGTACCTGGACACCGGTCGCGGTGCTGTAGGCTTCCAGCGCCGACGTCAGCGGCTGGGCCGCGATATCGAACTTGACCACACCCGACACTTGAAGCGTGCCGCCTGGCCTGGTGGTTGATTGGGCATGCGCGATGCCGGCCATGCCGATCGACGCGATGACCGCGACCATGCTGGCGCGCGGCACGAGTCGCAGCGGAGTCGAGCATTTCATCGGGAGAGTCCGCGGTCTTGTCATCGAACCAACCTCACCGGAAGCGTGATCAAAGAACGTCCCGTGAGCCGGTTACTTCGGCCTCTGCCATAGGCGGCCCTTGTTACGACGCCATGACAAATGGGCATTCGCTTGCGTACAACTGCCAGACTTGTCGAGGACGCAACGGCACCCCAGAACCGTAACGAACATCGTCTATGGATACAGGCGAGCGAATCGTGCTCGTTGCAACAATCAAGAGTTCCCGATGGTCCTGAATTGGCGGCGCATGGCGCGCCTGCTGGGTTTTTGTACGGCTGGATTGAGTGGCGCACTCTCGTCCGCCGACGTACGAGCACAAGGCGGCACACCAGGGACCGACTACCGGTCCGCGGCGACTGTTCCCGTCGAATGGCAGCAATTCGCCCAGCGCACACAGCAACGCATCGGCGAGTGGCTGCAGTCGGAAGACGAGGATGTCCGGCGCTTTCATGCCTATCTTCATGATCGCGCGGGCGGCGAGGCCGGTGCACCCGACGCGTTGATCGTCAAGATCTGGATCGCCGCCGACGGCAAGATCGACCGGGTCGACTTCCCGCCGCTGCCCGACGCGCGCGCCAATACCGACCTGCGCATCATCCTGGAGCGCGGCCGGATCGACCAGCCGCCGCCCGCGGACATGTTGCAGCCGCTACATCTCAAAGTGGCATTGAAACGGCAATGACACGCACCGTTGCAACAGCGTCTGCCGTCACCTATGTCGATAGCGCGACGGGCGTATGGAGGAGCCGATGAGACTGGCGATTGCGTGTATTGGCAGCTTGGTGCTGTTGGCGTCAGCGGCGCAGGCGCAGGACCGGCGCGTCGTGCTGGGCGGCCAGCCGACGCCGAACGCAAGCAGCAGCTGCATCGAAGTCGAGATCGGCGGCGAGCGCACCTCGAGCTTGGATTGCCTCAACCAGCGCCTGGAGCACCAGGTGCGCCGCGTCCAGCCGCCGCGCAACATCGCACCCGTCGATGCCGTCTCGCCGCAAGTGAAGATCGGCGGCTTCAACCAGGCAGCCCTGCGGCAGCAGTACGGACCGAATTTCGGCAAATCCGCCATGCCGTACCGCCCCTCGACGGGGCAGTTCAGCAATCCGATCCACCCTGGTCGCTGATCGCCTGGCGAGCGCGGGCGGGGAAGCCCGCGCTCGCAGGACCTACTGACCTGCCGTCCGCATTCTTTGCTCGATCAGGGTACGCGTCTGCTCAGCGGTGAGTTCGCCTGCACCCAGGACCTGATAGGCACTGGCCGGGTCCTGCGTCGGCGCGGCATCGACCTTGCGGACCGGCTGGCCCGTATCACCGCCGCTCTCGCTCTTCTTCTTTTCGTCGTCGCCGCCTTTCGCCGAGCCACCACCGCCGTAACCAAGCACCTCAACCGTGATGATGGAGGGCGTATCCGTGTTGCGGCCTGACGCCTTCTTGACCGCATCGTCGGCTGCCTGCGCAGCCTGACCCGGATCGGTTGTCGGCGGCGCCACCGTCACAGCCGCCGTCGGCCGCGGCACGCCCTTGATCTCACCCTCTACCTCGAAGTTATCGACGTTCAGTACGATGAGCGCGGCGACGTTGAGGTTGCCGGCGACGCGGATGCCGGCATCACCCGGGTTGACGGTACCCAGCGGCGCGATCAGATCGACATCGCCCTTCTCGACGCCACCGACACCGGCAATGGTCCCGATGCCGCTGCCGCTCATGTCGGGCCGTTCACGGATCTCGGTGTTGCCGTCGACATCCGTGACGATATCAGGTGCCGAGGTGATACGTGTGGTCTTGGCGCCGCGCCCGGCGTCGATATCGCCGAGCGTCGACCAGAGGATCTCGTCACCACCACCAAACGTGAGGACGCGCGAACGGTTCACGGTGACATTGTCGCGGGCAAAGATGCGGATCTCGCCGCCGCCCAGCGTAACGATGCCATATCCATCGGGCACCTGTGCGCCCAACGCCGCGACCTGAACACCACCGCCCGGTGTGAGAATGTCAACGTCGCCGCCAGCCATGGTGCGCAGCAGCGCGTTGCCGACGATGAAGTCGCCGCGCCACGCCTTACCGGGCAACAACGTATCGATGGCCCTGTAGCCGCGATTGTAGCCGCCGTTGATCGGGCGGTCGTCACGACCCAGCGTGTTCTGGTCGCGGCCCGCAGCACGCAGTTCCTGCATGTAGACCTGCCGCAGAAAGCGCTCCTGCGTGAGCCTGGGCAGCATCCCAAAGCGCGCCCACGCGTCCAGCGGCGACAAGGTTTCGCCCGTGATCTCCCTCACGAACGAAACCAACCCATGGCGCACGATATGGGTGTTGCCGTTCTTACGTTCCTCGGCCTCATCGGTCAGATAGATCGGCAGCCGTTTCCCGTCCGATCCCGTGATCGTCAGGTAGTCCGGCATGGCGTTCACGTTGGCCGGATCGAGGTAGGCAGCGGCAAAAGCATGGTACCGCGGCTGTTGGCCATTCAGCCCGGCCAGCACGGTGATCGAGGCACCATCGGTGGGCAGGCCCTTGATCTGAGTCTGGGGTATGCGTCGATTGTTGTCGTCGTAGGATTGATTGCCCCGGCTGTAGATCGAGAACCCCGTCGCATAGACGTCCCGCCCTGCCGATATCACGACGGCTCCCGGCCCCTGGATGTCGATCGAACGACCGATGACGTCATTGCCGGCTTCGAATATCGAGACGTCGCTGCGGCGCACGTTGCGCAGGTCGTAACTCCCGTTGCGGATATCGCGCCCTGCCCGCAGCCACGTCTGCTCGTTGGTCATTACGCTCGCGCGCTCACCTGTCGGGGTCATATCCGACACGGCGACAATCGAGCCGCTGCGGGAATAGATGCGACTCGGCTCGTCATCGTTCGCATTGGCAAGCCGCTCGGGATTGCGCAGTGCATAGAGGTGCGCCATGTGGATGATGTCCGCGAGGTTCGTCGGCGGCGGGATCATGTCATTTCGAATGAGTGCCCGGAAACCGTAGGTCCCGTCGGACAACTGGATGGGCGCACCCTCGCCACCGACCGACTCGAAGGGTGACGGAACCATCGCCGGCGTCGCGCGTGACATGACAATGGCGCCGGGCAGGACGTCTTTTTCCGCCAGGATGCGCAGTTCGGGGCGACTGCCCGGCAGCATGAAAAATGTGTCCTGATTGTCGACGACACCGTTGAGTGCGGTGATGCGGGTCCGTGACGGGAAGAGATTGCCGGCAAACTTGTTCACCTGCATGTAGGCACGGGGCCCACTCCAGGGATCGGGAAAATCAAGATCCTTGGAGAGAAACGTCGTCTGACCAACCAGGATCACATCGCCGCCAACCGAGATCAGGCTGAGGGCACTCCGATCGGTCTGGCCGCTCATGTACGCGCCATCATGGAAGCTGCCCTGGCCGATGAGCAGCGGATCCAGCATCGTCTGCAGGCGCAGATCGCCCGCCGTGCGCACATCCAGCGTGGCGTCGCCCAGCGACAGGACCGGCGCGATCGGGTAGCTCTTCAGTACACCCGCAGTCGTGATGTTGACAGCACGGCCGACCGCAAACTCGCCCGCGGTGATCGTGCCGGCGCCGCGCCCGACATAGTAGTAGCCGGCGCGGACAACACCGCCGGCGTCGACCGTCATCGCCCCGCCATTGCGCATCTCCAGCAGCTTGCGCTCCAGGGCTATGCGGCCACCGCGAACACGGCCGTTGGTCGGCAGTGCCACCAGCAGATTCACCAGGTCACCGCCGGCTGTCACCGCAACGTTGCCGCCACCCAGCGCACCGACGCCCTGCTGGAACGAGCCATGGTCGATCCACCAGGAGCTTTGCTCGGCAGGCCTGTCGCCCAGTGCGCCGTGGAAGTAAGGCGCAAACACGTAGTACCGGTCAGTGGCCCCCTGCCGCTTGAGCCATTCGGTGAAGAGCTGCATGTCCGACCGGTTGGCCGGAAGCGTGGTGCTGACGTCGCCTTGCACGGCGATGCGCAGATGACCGCCCCGGATTCCATAGACGGCGGTGGCCGGTGCGGTGGTGAAGTCGTCGAACACCGTCATGTCCCGGCGACCGGCGGTGTAGATCACCGATTGGGGGTGTGCCAGGTCGAGGTTGCGCGCCGCACGCACGTCGATGTCACCTGTTCCGGTGCGGACATGCCTGCCGGCCGCCGCGTCGCCGACCACCAACGAGCCCTTGCCGGCGACCAAGCCGGCCAGCGGCATCAGAGCCGTGGCACTGGCCGAACTGAGGTCGGCGCCGGCAATCAGACGCAGATCCCAGGATGCGGCATCGAGCAGGACGCCACTGCGGTCGACGGCCGAGAACCCGTCGGAGATGTGACCTCGAATCGTCAGGTTGCCACCGGCGCGTATCGTCAGACCGCCCTCACGCGACGCGAGGCCGGCGAGATTCCAGTCACTGTTCAAGACCAGGTCGCCGTCATGAACGATCTCGATACCCGCGGCTACGGTGACGCCGGCGGCGCCTGGAATTCTCGCCTGGATGTCAGCGGCGTGGCTGGCGAACACGTTGGCATGGGAGACGGCATCGCTCATGGCCGAATCGATGGTCGTGCCGTCGTAGTCACGGATGCTGTAGCGCGCCACGCCTTCCAGAACGGCCGAACGGGCGCCGACGATGACGGCCGACAGATTGTCGACAGCGCTCCCGTCATGCCCAGAAGTCTGGCCCGCGCGCAGACGGACCCGGCCACCTTCGCCGCCGGCAACGTCAATCGAGCCGCCCTGCAGATCCAGCCGCCCCCCGCTCGCCTCCAATGTCACCCGGCCTGACCCGAGTTCCGCGTCCATCGCACCGGCCTGTAGTCGGGCATCGGCCGTCATCGTGAGCCCGCTGCCGGCGGTGATCGCAATGCGGCCGCCAAAGGTGCTGCGCGCATCGATGATGCCGCTCAGGGTGACCGTACCCTGGTCGGCCACCAGGCCGAAGTCGGCCACGGCTGTCGCACCGTCGATCACCACGTTGCCATTGCGGATGCGGAACTGGCGCGAAGCGGAGAAGCCGGCATCGTTCAGCTGCCGCGTCAAGCCGGCAAAGTCGGGCAACGCCGCGATATCGAGCGCGAAGGATCCGCCCCGCTGGCCGGCAGCGGCCTGCGCACTGATGCGACCACCAAGATCGACCGTACCACCACCCGACGCGGTGACCGACAGCGTGCCGGCATTGCCGCCGCTGGGAGCACCGGCGAGGTTGATCAAGGCAGTCGATGCCATGCGCACCGAACCGCCGACGGCGACCAGTGACACGCGTCCGGCATCGGCATGTCCGGGCACGTCGAAAAAGTGCTTCTCGAAGCCGCCGACATCGATCGACGCGCCATCGGCCAGCACAACGTCACCGCCGCTGGCCGTCAGGGTGACGGCGCCGCCAAGCCCCACAACTCGACCACTGAACTGCACGCTACGCCCTGTCAAAGTCCAGCGCGTACCGAGGCTTTCGGTATCGCGCTCCGGCGCTGTGCCGCTGGCGCTCACCGTCAGATTGCCGGTCGTGATCAACGACTGCGCACTGCCGCCTCGACCCGTCAGCAGCGGTGCCGTCAACGCGACAGCAGCAGTGCCGGCATCGACCGTACCATTGCCCGCGCTGATGATGCGCCGATTGGCAATCAGCGCAATATCGGTGAAGCCACGAATGGTCTTGCTGCCGGCACCCAACACCACGTCATCGGCCTGGAGCATCAACTTGCCGGAGCCCGAGGCACCCGACTCGATGAAGCTGCTGCCGTTGTTGACCAGAGCGATCGCGCCGCCGGTGATGGCAATGGTACCGTTGCCATGACCCACCAAGCCCGACGCATCGAACGTGACGGACGCCAGGCCAGCACCGCCGAGATCGATCGATCCGTAGAAATCAATCGAGGTGTAACTGCGCAACGTCAGGTGCTGGGTGTCCCGTAGCAGCGGCAGTGTCGAGGCGTCGAGCACCAGTCCCTCGCGGCCACCACCCAGACTGATGCGGCCGCTCGACAAGGCCAGCGAGGCGCCGGAGAGCCGCGCTGATGCCGCGAGATTGGTCGTCTGGGTCGAGTCGATCAGCAGGGACTTGCCGCCGCGCAGGATGGCACCGGCCCCCACATCCACGACGCCGCCGATACTGGCATCGACGTTCTGGCGCACGACCCTGACTGCATCGCCATTCGAGACACGGATCAGGGCACCGTAGTCGCGCGATGGCGATACCAGGATATCGTCCTTCGGGTCGCCGTCGTCCCAGCCATCGGGGTCGCGATAAGCAGCCGGATGTTGCGGCGAAACAATCAGGTCACCGCCGCCGGCTCCAACTTCTCCTTCGGTCGCCAGCACGCTACCAGCCTCGACAGCCACCTTGCCGCTCGCCGCCAGGATGATCTCGGGCCCCACCAGGCGGCTCTCATCATTGTTGCGCACGACGATATCGGACGCGACCACGTCCAGCCGAATCCCCTTGGCATCGCCCGTGCGTACACCGCCGACCAGCAGACTGCCGGCACCGAAACTCGTCAAACTCGCTGAATCGATCACCAGATAGCCCTGGCCGCGCAACGCGCTGGCGTCCTGACCGGCACCGACGATGGCGATCTTCGCACCGGCAATGTCCACGAGACCGCCGCGACCACCTTCGGCGGCGCGGGACCGCAGCTGGCCGTCGAGGATCAGATCCTGCGTTGCCTTGAAGACGATAGAGCCGCCGTCCATCGGCAGTCGCGGGGTGACGACGTTCTCACCGGTAAGACGATACTGTGACAGCTTGAACGCATCGGAAGCAAAGAACCGGTTGGCCGCCGCTTCGTTGTACTCCGTGTATTGGCGCAGCACGGAGCCCGACAGAACCCGCCAGGCACCGAAGAGCTGATCCTGTTGGCCGGTCAGCGCGCTGCCGCGCCGGCCGCTCATGACCAGCGAACCATCGGTCAACCGCACGGCCGGCGCCGGCGATGCCAAGCCCGACTGGCCGGCCAGCATGATCGCATAAGCACCCGGCAGCAGCGCGTAACGCGACGGCAGCAGCGTGTACCAGCCGGCGGCGAGGCCATTGCCACCGGCCAGCCAGATGCGATCGCCGACGTCGAATGCGGCGGCCGGCGTATTGCCATCGCGCGGCGGCGCAACAGCAGTCGGCGCAGTCGAGGTGGCGTGCGCCGGCATGATGGCGAACATGCCCGGCATCGCCAGCAGATCGCGCGACCCGCCAGGACCGGGCACGAATTCCCAGGCGTGGAGATCGCCGCCACCGCGAATGTCGATCGTCGAGCCTTGGGCAAGCTCCACTGTCGGCCCTTCGAGCGAGATGCGCTTCTCCGGCGGCGCGATCATGCTCTCATTGGGTTTCTGTGGATCGGGAAGTTTGGCCGGGTCAATCCAATGCTCGTTATTGTTCAGTGTTCCATAGGGCAGGACGAGACCACCACCCGATACCGACGTGAGACTACCGGCACCCAGTGTCAGTCGCTCGCCGGCCTTGAAGTTGATAGTCCCGAAAGGAAGCCACAGCGCGCCGTTCTGTTCGATGATGGGCGCTTCCAGGACCAGCGTGGCACCGGCGGACAATGGTGCCCCCGACTGCCCATAGGGCACGATCTCGATCGCCTTGTCGGCGCGCACCGTCGCCTTGGTTGCCGTCACCGGATAGAGCCGACCGGCGATCGTGAGCTTGCCCTGTATGTCGACGACGACCGGCTGCTCGATCGTGCCGTTCAGGCGAATATCGTCGGCGCGCAGGATCGTCCGGTCGAAGCCCACCACACTGGTCGAGCCAAGATCGATCACCTTGCCCTGCAAGGTCAGCGTGCCCGACACGGTGTCACTGCGAGCGGCCGTCGGTCCACCGAGAACGAGATGCGGCGCCACAAGCGCACTGTTGCCGGCACCGGCGTTCACCAGCACACCGGAGACCTCGATGCGACGGCTGGCTGACAATTGAGCATCATCCAGGCGGATCAGGGCATTGTTGCTAGTGATGCGTATATCGGCAAACTGCCCGTCATTGATCGAGCCCGGACGTACGACCAGCGGTTTCAACGCGTTCGCACTGGCGAAATAGGCGGGGAGATCAACCCCGAGGTAGCTCCTGAGGGCCTCGACGGCGGCCGGATCGAGACCGAACTGGCCGGGCTTGAGCAGGTCGCTGCTCGGACTGGCGGCGTTCCGCGACAGGAGGAGTTCAGGCGCACTGCTGGCGGGCATCGCATCATACAGGGCGCGCGAGATGAAGATGGAGCCCTCGTACTCGTAGCCATAAGCGCGAATCACGTCGCCCAGATTGAAACCGATGGCATCTTGCCAATCACCGCAGTTGCCATTGCCACCAGGCAAACCAACACAATCCGGATCGAGGAACTGCAGGATCGCTTCGAGCTGCTGGCGCGGCGACTGGTCGGCTGACCCGGGTACCTCGATCGTGACATCGCCGCCACGGGCATTGGGGCCGCCGCCTTGGCCGATCAGCTTGCCCTCAATCACCCCTTTGCCCGAGAATGAAATCGTGCCGCCATTGCTGTCCAGGTGCAGCGATTGACGGCGATCACCGGTCAATCCTCCCTGCACCCGGTCGATCACGGCGCTGGCGCCCGACACATCCAGTACCGCATCGGGCTTGATCACCATCATGGGTGCGTTGATGGCAATCGCGCCACCAGGCCGGACGCTGCCGGTGCGATTGCCGTCGCCGTCGACGGCGATCACGGGTGCGCCCCTGGCCAACAGCCGGGAACCATCCTCAAGCACGATCCGCCAGGCGGACTGCAGGCTGATGGCGCCGGCGGGCGCCTCGATCGTCCCTTTCACGATCAGGTCGCCGTAGACGGTATCGCTGCCGCCGGGAAAGAAGACTTCCCTGTAGCCGGATGCCAGCGCGATGCTGCCGCCGACATCTGTCCGCAGCACGGCATCCCTGCCGATCGTGACACTGTCACCGCGCGATCCAAGGACGAGTGATGCGGGGCGGCGCTTGACGCGCTCCTCCAATGGCAGCACGCGGACCGGACCGATCTCCGCGATCGACGTGCCGGTCGCATGGCCCGACACATCCTGACCGCGCAGGTCGACGTTGACCGGCGTCTGAGAGATGTGCACGCCGTCGGGGACGACGATGTCCCGCGTGGTCCGGATCTCCAACGCACGGAAGCCGTACTCGGAGAACAGGCGGTCGGACAGATGGATGGTGGACGGATCGTCGGGCTTGGTGCCGCCAAGCTGAATCGGCGCACTGGCAACCACCTCCAGACTGCCCCCCGAACCGGCGGCATACCCGCGCACATCGAGGTTGGCCAGCAGCGCGCCGTCGAGATTGGCGCTGGCGATACGGATCGAGCCGGCGTCGCCGACCTTGAGCGTCGGTGCCGCCCGTGCCCGCGCGTTGTACCAACCACCGCCCGACACGTTCAACAGAACGCCCGGCGCGATCTGCAGCGTCTCGTTGGCAAATATGTCGATCTTGCCACCATGGATCGCCGGCGCCGGCACGCGCACCGTGTCGGTCACGTCATTGACCCACTGGCCACTGACGTCAATGGCGGCACCGGCGCCGAGAACGACACTGTTGCCTCCTGTCGTCACCGTACCGCCGGGAACGCGAATGGTACCGTCGATCGTCACCTTCGTGTGGCGCGCGTTCGGGCTGACGTTGAAGGTGATGGACAGCGAGGACCCAGGCCTGAGATCCAGATCGCCATCCGCGGCAACGCGCAGGCTGTTGTTGATGTTGAAATCGATCCTGTCCATGCCGGCGTTGTTCAAAATGGCGGGATCGACCCAGGTCGTCTTCGCCCGGCTTGGCTCGGCTGCGCCCGGATCGTAGAATTCGATCGGCACCGCGCTCTGCGCTGTAAAGTCGGCGGCCAGGCGGCGCGGCTGACGCGTGATGATCAGGTCGGAGATCAGCCAAGGACGGTCCTCGTCGCCGCCGTCGCCGAAAACGAGCTTGCCGGCCTTGGCGAGCTTGCCTGCTGCGATCTGGCGATCGCCCGCAATCGTGCCGCCCCAGAAATTGCCCTCGAGGACATAGGCTTCGCCGGCAAAGAACTGGATCGAACCCGCGTCACGGCCCTCCGTGTAACCCTTTTCGAACGTGCCCTTGGGGTCCATCAACGGATTGGACCAGCTCTCCGATATGCCCCAACGGCTGTGGCGACGCGTGAAGCGACCGGCGATGCCGACATAGATCCTGTCAGGTGTCGCGTCGCCAATGTTGTAGAGCCGTCCATCGGCACCCAGCAGCCGCGTCGTGCGGTTCCAGCCGTCGCTGTAGCGCACCGAGCCGCCGGCAATATCCAGCAAGGACCCGGCCCGCGTGATGATGGAGCCACCCGATTTGATGTTGATGCTGCCGCCCCGGGTCGACAGTTCGCCCAGGTCCGTGCGTCCGACGCCGATCCAGCCGGTGAAATCACCCAGCGGCGTGCCGACCCACTTACCGGGACTGCCCTGGACCCATTGGACTCCCGCCATCGGTCCGTCAGTGAACTGACCGGTAACGCGGCGATCCACGATGATGCCCTTCTGGCCGCGCAGCCAGGAATTGCGATAGAGGACGGTATCGCGCAGTTCGTTGATGCGGAACTCGCCCGTCACGAAGTTGCGCTCCATCGCCACCGCGACGTCCTGGATGCCGGCCACGCTGAGATAGGCGTTTTGGCCGATATAGACCCGGCTGCCGTCCCTATAGTCTCGCGCCCCCGCCGAGGGCTCGTCGTAGGACGTCGGATCCTTGTTCGCGATGATGCTGATGATGCCGGCGGGCACGACGACACTGGCGTCCGCTTCGATGGCGATCAGGTCGCCGCGCAGCTCGATGCGACCCGGCCGATAACGGGTTGCCAGCGCCGCCGTCTCGATCTCGCTCTTGTCACCGGCGTCGGGCACGACCATCGTTACGCTGCCTGGCCCCAGCGTCAGGGAGCCAGCCGACCATTGCTGTATGGGTGGCCCTTCGAGCGAACTCGAATAGGCGAACAGGCCTTGCCCCCACGCCTGCAGCCGGATGCTGCCTTCGCGATTGTTCAGCGCCGACGTTGCCGACAACACACCATTCTGAAAGATGCCGCGCGCGTTCAACGTGATGTTGCCGCGATCGGCCTGGATGATGCCCGTGTTCGTCGTGCTGTAGCCGACCGATTCGGCGCGCGCGAGCATCCACGGAATGATGGTATCACGCAGGCTGACGGTGAACGGGTTGTAGATCGTCGTCTTTCCGAGCGCGCCCTGCAGCTGATAGTAGGCGTAGAGATAAGGTGATGGCGCCGAGACCGCGACATCGAGGCCGCGCACAGTCAGAGCCGCCGGGTTGTTGCTCTTGGCCGGCGCCAGCCAGACCTGCTCACCAGCCGCCAGGATCACCTGGCCATCAGGCGCCTTGATGGTTCCACCGTTAGTCACCCGCGGAGCGAACAGCATGGCCTTGCCGCCGCTGGCCATGGTGAGGTCGGCACCGGCTTCGACGCGCACATCACCGGGCGGCGCACCGACGGGCAACGCTGGCACCTGGTCGGGATGGTCGATCTTCACGCCGTCCTTGGGCCGCCACGTCGGATGATCGCCGAATTGCGGCATGCCGTAGTCATTACCGCCGCCACCGTCGCTGACGGCGCGCGGATTGTTGATGCCGGCCTTGAACTGCGCATCGGACAGACTGAGGCTCGATGCCACCAGGCTGTGCACGTTCACCTGTGAGGCCCCACCGAAGATGATGCCGTTTCGGTTGATGACGTAGACTTGGCCTTCCGCCTTGATCTGGCCCAGGATCTGCGAGGGCCGTCCGGACGGGTCGGTCACACGGTTGAGCGCGATCCACTGTTGCGCACCCTTGGGATCGGCCGCCGTGTTGCCCTTCGACTGGTCGAAGACGACGGTCGTGTCGCGGCCAACATTGAAGCTCTGCCAGTTGAGGATCGCTTTCGCATCGGTTTGCCGGATGGTGACCTCGGTGCGAGCACCCGCCTGTCCCTGCGTCGGCAGATCGGCGCCAACCCATACGCCCGGCGTCGTACCGGCGCCCGGCGCCACGACCAAGCCGCCGGGCACCAGGCCGTTGGGCACGGCACTGGGTGTGGTGAGGGCGACACTGCGCGCCGCCACCTGCGCCGCTTGTGCGGCCTGCAAGGCGCGCGTCGTGCGCGCCAGCGCATTCTGCGCCTGACGCGCCATGGTCTGCGCCTGTTGCATCGCCGCGGCCTGCTGCGCCGTCACATTGGCAACCGGCGCCGCCACGCTGTTGCCGCGCAGAATGTCACGCGCCTGGCTGGCCGGACCGGCAAGCGCCAGCGTGATCGTGCTGACGCTGGTCAGCAGAACAGCATTCAATGCCCGGCGCCACACGCTGCGGCGCGACGGGAACGGCGTGGAAACGGGAAGACCGACAGGCATTCTAAGCCCCTTCGACGGACGCAACGGCACGGCGGCCACCGGCTGTAGACATCAGGCGGCCACCCACCAAGATCCCCGGACTGTGTTGCGACCGAAAAAAAAATCGGAGGACCAATCAGCTCAGCAGGACGATTCCACCCGGCAGCGACGTGACGCGTGCGCCGAAGATCTGCTGGATCTGGTCCACCACGCCATCGACGTTCTCGATGCGAAAGCGAGCATTGAACAAACGTCGTCCCAGTTCTGCATTCATCAGGATGATGCGGCCACGACGATAGCGGTTGATCTCGTCGATTGCCTGGGCCAACGGCATCGCCTGGAAGATCAGCAGGCCGTTCTGCCACGCGGTGACCATTTCCGGATCGATCGATGTCGCCGGTCGAAATCCCTGATGCGAGTACAGGATCTGGCGCTGCGCCGGCAGGGTACGCACAGTATCAGGCCGCGCAATACTGACCTGTCCTTCCAGGCAGCTCACCGAAACGGCAGTACCGTCATAACGCACGTTGAAGCGCGCTTGCCCGGCCGAGATCCGGCCATCACCGGCTATGACCGTGAACGAACTGGTGGCGCCTGTCGTGGAGATGGACGCCTCGCCCGCGATCAGCTCGATGCCGTGCGCCTGCGCGATCTTCGATCGCACCGCGACGCTGGTCTGGGTGTTCATGTCGATGGAAATGTGATCGGCCACGACGATCCGACGCTGCTCACCGGTGTCAGTCCGCCAATCCGCCGCCAGTTCCGCCAGAGACGGCCAGACTCCCAACGGCGGCTGGACCGCCACATAGGCACCGGCAGCGGCCATGGACATTGCTCCGGCCAGGAAGGCCCGGCGGCCCGGTGGCCGGTGCACGCGG
The DNA here is from genome assembly GCF_007859315.1 of Reyranella sp. CPCC 100927. Taxonomy (GTDB): domain Bacteria; phylum Pseudomonadota; class Alphaproteobacteria; order Reyranellales; family Reyranellaceae; genus Vineibacter. The sequence continues at coordinate 149,756 of NZ_VOHA01000013.1, read as the reverse complement.
GCCGCCTTTTCCGCCCTGGCGGGCAGCGCTGCCTGATCGATCATCCACGGTTCAGCGGCTTGCCCCACTGTTTCCCATAGCCGAGTCGCCCGGGTGAACGCTTGGGCGTGTGCAGGGCTGCGCGCGGCCCAATGTTTGAGCGAATCGAGGTCAGCCGACGTCGCCTCACCCGCGGCGAAACGCATCACCCAGTACTGGGCCTCGCGATCCAGTGGCGCCAGCATCTTGTCGGGTTCAATGGTGCCGCGCATCCCCCACCAGCTCTCAGGATTTCGTACCGCCCGGCTCACCCCGGGCGTTGTTCGCCATGTCATCAGATCCCTGGCGAGGCCGGGGACCGAATCGCTGTGTTACTGTTTTGTCCAGGCGCAAGGCGCAGTGGGCCAGGGCGTGCTTCAATTCGAGTTCGACCAAACGTTGGGAGATGCCCAGCCGGATGGCGATCTCGCGCAGCGGGATACCTTCCAGGCGCGAGGCCAACAGGACTTGGCGGCGGCGCGGCGTGAGCTCGGCCATGGCGTGGCCGAGTGCCTGCAGGTCGAGACGCGCCAACGTCGCCCGCGCCGCGTCGGGCGCTTCGTCGGCGATGCCCATTGCCGCCTTGGCATCGGACAGTGTCAGGGTGCGCGGTTCGGCCTTCAGCCGTTTCCAGGCGATGTTCAGCGCAACGCGCAACAGATAGAGACGGGGACTGCGCACGTCGCTGGCCACGGCGGCACGATCCAGCCGCAGCCACGTTTCGTGCAAAACTTCGCCGGCGAGATCGGCAGACCCCAGCCGCCGGGTCAACCGCGACTTCAGATCATCATAGCTGTCGACGAGGAACCGCCGCAGCCCATCCCGGCCCCTGCCGGCTATCCGCGTGCCTATCGCTCGCCGGCACGACTGCCGACAACACCGCAATCGGCCGGTTGCAGCCCCGTGCGCGGCAAAACGGCCATAGTGATCGGCTGAGGCATGCGCGGTGGCGGCGAGGCGCCGATTTGCAGATTCCGCAGCACATTCAAGAAGGCCTGGTCACGCGACGGCCCGCCCGTCGACTCGGACAATTCGGTGCGCCGAATGACGCCTGTGGGCGCGATCCATAATTTGATGACAACCTGGTAGCGTCCCGGCCGAGTCTGGGGACTGCTGCACAGGGTCCGCGCGACGTTAGCCTGAACCAGCGCGAAATAGGCCTCATAGGAACTGCTGCCGGCGGCCGGCGCGCGTCGGGCCGATGCGCTCGCCGTCGGTTCGATGGTGAAGCTGCCCGCCCCCGTCGATCGGGCAGTGAGTTCCGTACCCCGCAGGAGGAGATGCAGTGCCGCCGGTGCCGCAAACTGCCCCTTCACGTGGCTGGAGCGTATCGCCACGGCCAGCGCACCATCGTAAAACACGTCGAGCCCAGTCATTGCGCTGTAGGCTTCCAGCGCCGATGCCAGGGGTTGGGCTGCAATATCGAAGACGATGCCGTCCCGTGGCGGCGCGTCACGCAACATGCCTTCTTCCGCGGGAGGGGCGGCTGACGCGATGCCGCCGAACAACCCCGACGTCAGAAGCAGAACCGGGCCCCACATCGCTCCGGAGGCTGCCTCCTGCATCCGCATCGACTGTCCCAACCCGCCCTGCGTCGAACCCGCGGTCGGCACTCTAGCGTGGGAACTGTGAAGCGGTGGTTACAGACCGCAGCGAAGCGACGCGCGGGGAAACCTCCCTTCTCCGCGTCTGCGCGGAGAAGCCATACGATCAACCTGCCTCAGTACGGACCCGTCGGCTTTGCCGCTGTCGTTGCGGCACCGGTGCCGGCTCGCATCTCGGCCACGGTCTGCTTGGCCGCGTTCATCAACAGCGCGTTGTCCGCGAGAATGGTGACGAACTGATAGCCCCATTCGATCGCCTGCCGGGCGTAGGCGGTGGAGGCACAGTGCAGGCCGGCATGGATCTTGTGCTTCTTGGCTGCCGCCAGGATGCCCTTGATGGTGTCGACCATGAACGGGTCGGTGTGGTCGCCGCGCGGCTCCTTGCCCAGCGACAGGCCAAGATCGGCCGGACCGACATAGATGCCGTCCAACCCCGGGACGCTCAGGATCTCGTCCAGGTTGTCGAGCGCCTTGCGGGTCTCGATCATCGCCATGGTAACGATCTGGCCGTTGGCCTGCTTCAGGTAGTCGGCGCCGGCCCACCAGGTGGCGCGGGTCGGACCGACGCTGCGATAGCCGACTGGCGCGTAGCGGCAGGCGCCGACAAAAGCCTCGCACTCGGCGCGGGAGTTGATCATCGGGCAGATCACGCCCATGGCGCCGGCATCGAGCATCTTCATGATGATGCCGGGCTCGTTCCACGGCACCCGGCACAACGGCATGGTGGCCGTGGTACAGACCGCCTGCATCATGCCAACGCCGGCCTGGTAGTCGACCAGGCCGTGCTGCAAGTCGACGGTCAGCGAATCCCAACCGGCCTGCGCCATGTTTTCGGCGGCGACACTGCTGGGAATGCCGAGCCAGCCGTTCACCACGGCGCCGCCCGCGGCCCAGATCTTCTTGACGGTGTTCTCCCGCACGCCGCGCCTCCCTCGACCACTGTCGACCAGCATCGAGGCGGATGCGCGGGCCTGTCAACAGCCGATGTAACCTTCCGGTTACTTGCCATGCAGCCGTCATGGGCGCCGCAGCCACCGTGGCCGTCAGCCGGCGTCAAACGGCTGCTCATTTGTTGGTCATGCAACCCTAGGCCGACAATGGGTATAGACCTGATGTGCAGAATGCGCTTAGCATCCATGCCAAAGCACCGTCACAGAGTGCACGCATCGCGCAACGATCGGGATGCGAGAAAGAAAGAACGCCGAGCCCATGTGCCGGCGCACCACGGAGGACAACGCCATGAAGACTCGGAGTCTGACTCGCAGAAGAGTTGCCAAGGCAGCGCTGGCGTCGACAGCGCTCGTCAGCATGCCGTTCGTGCGGGGTGCCCACGCCGCCGGCTCGCTGACGATCGGGTTCTGGGATCACTGGGTGCCCGGCGCCAACAAGGCGACCGAGGATCTGGTCAAGGAATGGGCAGAAAAGGAGAAAGTCGACGCCAAGATCGACTACATCACCTCGCAGAACAACAAGCTGCTGCTGACCATCGCCGCCGAAGCACAGGCCCGCTCAGGCCACGATATTCTGGCGACCTACACGTGGCTGCCGCACGAGCACGCGGAGCGTCTGGAGCCCGTCAACGACGTCATGGACGAGCTGATCAAGCAGAACGGCGCCGTCAACGGAACGGTCGAATATCTCGGCAAGAAGGACGGCAAGTGGCTGTCGGTGCCGGCCACCGTGGGCAGCCAGATCAAGGGCCCCTGCACACGCATCGATCTCTTGAAGCAGCATGCCGGCATCGACATCCAGGCGCTGTATCCTGCAGGCGAAGCCGCCAAGGCCGACAGCTGGACCTACGACGCCTACCTGAAGGCGGCGGAAGCCTGCCACAAGGCCGGGGCCACCTTCGGCATTGGCCTGGGTACGACCACCGACTCGGTCGACACCATCGGCGCGTTCTTCCACGGCTTCGGCGCCCAGCTTGTCGATGCCAAGGGCAACATCACGGCCAAGTCGGATCCGGTCCGCCAGGCGCTCGACTACTACAAGCGGCTGATGGCCTTCCTGCCGCCCGATGCGCCGGCATGGGATGACGCCTCCAACAACAAGTGGCTGGTATCGGGCAGGGGCGCCTCGATCATGAACCCGCCCAGCGCCTGGGCCGTGGCCAAGCGCGACGCGCCTAAAGTCGCCGAACAGTGCTGGACGCACGGCATGCCGGCCGGACCCAAGGGCCGCTTCGCGCCGTTCCTGCCCTACTTCTGGAGCACCTGGAACTTCGGCAAGAACAAGTCGGCGGCCAAGAGCCTGCTGATGCACCTTTCACAGGCGTCGTCAGCCGAGAAGATGGTGGCGGCCAGCGGCGGTTACGACCTGCCCTCGTTTGCCAAGCTCACCACGTTCAAGACCTGGGCCGAGGAAGGCCCGCCCAAAGGCACGCTGTACCACTATCCGAACCCGCACAATCACCAGACCCTGTCGGTCGGCGCGGCGCCGGCACCGCCGAAGATCGCGGTGCAGATCTACAATCAGGGCCTGATGACCAAGATGGCGGTGCGGCACTTCCAGGGCGAGGCCATGGAGAAGACCCTCGACTGGGCGACCAGCGAACTCGAAGGCTTTATGCGGACCTGAGCCGCCGGCAAAGCGGTACCCGCGATCGATCGTGGGTACCGCACCTTGCATCAAGGACTTGCAATACGCCGATCGCACCGGGACGTTCCGAAGGAGTATGGCCGTGTCGACTTCCCGCCTGTCGCGCCGCACGTTCCACGGCTTCGCTGCCGCCACCGCGCTGACGGCACCGTTCGTGCGCGGCGCTCATGCCGCCGGCAAACTCTCCATCGGCTTCTGGGATCACTGGGTGCCAGGCGCCAACAAGATCACGACCGACCTGGTCAACGAATGGGCCGCCAAGGAAAAGGTCGAGGTCCAGATCGACCACATCACCTCGCAGGGCAACAAGCTGCTGCTGACCGTGGCCGCCGAGGCGCAGGCGCGTTCCGGCCATGACATCATGACGATGAACACCTGGTTGCCGGCCGAGCATGCCGAGCGGCTGGAGCCCGTCAACGACGTCATGGACGCGCTGATCAAGCAGAACGGTGCCGTCAACGCGACGGTCGAGTATCTCGGCAAACAGGGCGGCAAGTGGCTCGCGGTGCCCGCGACATCGGGCAGCCAGATCAAGGGGCCCTGCTCGCGCATCGACCTCTTGAAGCAGCATGCCGGCATCGACATCCAGGCGATGTATCCAGCCGGCCAGGCTCCAAAAGCCGATGACTGGACGTACGAGGCGTTCCTGAAAGCGGCTGCAGCCTGCCACAAGGGCGGTGTGCCGTTCGGCATCGGCCTGGGTACAACCGCCGATTCCGTCGATACGATCGGCGCCATCTTCCATGGCTTCGGTGCCCAGCTCGTCGATGCCAAGGGCAACATCACCGCCAAATCTGACCCGGTGCGTCAGGCGCTCGACTATTACAAGAAGCTGATGGCGTTCCTGCCGCCCGATGCGCCGGCCTGGGACGATGCGTCCAACAACAAGTGGCTGGTCGCCGGCAAGGGCGCCATGATCATGAACCCGCCCAGCGCCTGGGCGGTCGCCAAGCGCGACGCCCCGCAAGTTGCCGAACAGTGCTGGACACACGGCATGCCGGCGGGGCCAAAAGGCCGCTATTCACCGTTCCTGCCGTTCTTCTGGGGTGCCTGGAGCTTCGGCAAGAACAAGTCGGCGGCGAAAAGCCTGCTGACCCATCTCTCGCAGGCGTCGTCCGCCGAACGGATGGTGGCCGCCAGCAGCGGGTTTGATCTGCCGTCGTTCGCCAATCTCACGACCTTCAAAACCTGGGCCGAGGAAAGTCCGCCCAAGGGAACGCTGTATCACTACGCCAACCCGCACAATCACCAGATCCTGTCGATTGCCGCCGCGCCGGCGCCGCCCAAGATTGCCGTACAGATCTACAATCAGGGCTTGATGACCAAGGTGGCCGTGCGACACTTCCAGGGCGAGGCAATCGAGAAGACCCTCGACTGGGCCACAGGCGAGATCGAAGGGTTCATGCGGACCTGAACACCGCAACGCGTACGGGAACATTCGCAGGAGGTAAGCCAGACCAACAACGCGGCACATAGGCCGTCCACATCGAACCAATCAAGAAAGAAAGCGCTTCCATGGGAGGATCGATATGGCGACAACCAGACTGTCACGGCGTACGTTCCACACGCTAGCCGCCGGTACGGCGCTAGCCGCACCATTCGTGCGCGGCGCTCATGCCGCGGGCAAACTCTCCATCGGCTTCTGGGACCACTGGGTGCCCGGCGCCAACAAGGCCACGACCGACCTGGTCAACGAGTGGGCCGCCAAGGAGAAGGTCGAGGTCCAGATCGACTACATCACCTCGCAGGGCAACAAACTGTTGCTGACGGTGCAGGCCGAGGCGCAGGCGCGGTCGGGTCACGACATCATCGCGATGGCGACGTGGTGGCCGGCGGAACATGCCGAACGGCTGGAGCCCGTCACCGACCTGATGGAGCCGCTCATCAAGCAGAACGGCGCCGTGAACGCGACCGTCGAGTATCTCGGCAAGCAGGGCAGCAAGTGGCTGGCGGTGCCGGCGACGGCGGGCAGCCAGATGAAGGGCCCCTGCTCGCGCATCGACCTGCTGAAGCAGCATGCCGGCATCGACATTCAGGCGATGTACCCGGCCGGCGAGGCACCCAAGGCCGACGCCTGGAACCTCGAGACGTTCCTGAAAGCAGCGGAGGCCTGCCACAAGGGGGGCGTTCCCTTCGGCATCGGGCTCGGCATCACCTCCGATTCAGTCGACACCATTGGCGCCATCTTCCATGGCTTCGGTGCCCAACTGGTGGATGCCAAGGGCAACATCACCGCCAAGTCGGATCCGGTGCGTCAGGCACTGGACTACTATAAGCGGCTGCTGGCGTTCCTGCCGTCGGACGTTCCGGCATGGGACGACGCCTCCAACAACAAGTGGCTGGTGTCGGGCCGAGGCGCACTGGTCATGAACCCGCCCAGCGCCTGGGCTGTCGCCAAGCGCGATGCGCCACAGATTGCCGAACAGTGCTGGACACACGGCATGCCGGCCGGCCCGAAGGGTCGATTCGGGCCCTTCCTGCCGTTCTTCTGGGGCACGTGGGCGTTCGGCAAGAACAAGGCGGCGGCCAAGAGCCTGATCAACCACCTGTCGCAACCGGCGGCAGCCGAGAAGATGGTGATCGCCAGCGGCGGCTACGACCTGCCGTCGTTCGCCAATCTCACCACCTTCAAGACCTGGGCCGAGGAAGGTCCGCCGAAAGGCACGCTTTATCACTATCCCAATCCGCACAACCATCAGGTCCTGTCGATCGCTGCCGCGCCGGCGCCGCCCAAGATCGCAGTCCAGATCTACACCCAGGGCATCATGACCAAGATGGCGGTGCGGCACTTCCAGGGCGAAGCCATGGAGAAGACGCTCGCCTGGGCGACCAGTGAACTCGAAGGCTTCACGCGAACCTGAGCCGGAAGGAGGATCGACATGTCCAAACTTTCGCGACGGACGTTTCAAAGTCTGGCAACGGGCGCCGTCCTGACGGCGCCGTTCGTGCGCGGCGCGCATGCCGCCGGCAAGCTGTCGATGGGCTTCTGGGACCACTGGGTCCCGGGCGCCAACCAGGCCACCACCGATCTGGTCAACGCATGGGCGGCCAAGGAAAAGGTCGAGGTCCAGATCGACTACATCACCTCGCAGGGCAACAAGAACCGTCTGACCATCGCCGCCGAGGCACAGGCCCGGTCCGGCCATGACATCATGGCGTTCCCGTCCTGGGAGCCACATGACAAGGCCAAATTGCTCGAACCGGTCGACGATCTGATGGGTCCGCTGATCCAGCAGAACGGCAAGGTCAATGCGACAGTCGAGTACCTGGGCAAGGCCGACGGCAAGTGGCTCGTGGTGCCGGCCACGGTGGGCAGCCAGATCAAGGGACCCTGCTCGCGCATCGATCTGCTAAAGCAACATGCCGGCATCGACATCCAGGCACTGTACCCGGCCGGCGGCCCGCCCAAGACCGAGACCTGGACCATGGATGCCTATGTCAAGGCAGCGGAGGCCTGCCACAAGGCCGGCTTCCCGTTCGGGATCGGCATCGGCGTGACCGCCGATTCGGTTGACAGCGCCGGAGCGATCTTCTCGTCCTTCGGTGCCGAACTGGTCGACGCCGGCGGCAACATCACGGTGAAGTCCGATGCCGTGCGCCAGGCGCTGGACTACTACAAGCGGCTGGTGGCGGTGATGCCGGCCGATATCGCGGCCTGGGACGATTCGTCCAACAACAAGTGGCTGGTGTCGGGCAAGGGGACCTCGATCATGAACCCGCCCAGCGCCTGGGCGGTGGCCAAGCGCGATGCGCCGCAGATTGCCGAGCAACTGTGGACGCACGGTATGCCGGCCGGCCCCAAGGGCCGTTTCGCGCCGTTCGTGCCCTACTTCTGGGGCGTCTGGTCGTTCAGCCGCAACAAGCCGGCGGCCAAGAGTCTGCTGATGGACCTGTCGCAAGCGTCGTCGGCCGAGAAGATGGTGGCGGCCAGCGGCGGCTATGACCTGCCGTCGTTTGCCAAGCTCACCACGTTCAAGACCTGGGCCGAGGAAGGCCCACCCAAGGGTACGCTCTATCACTACCCCAATCCCCACGATCATCAGGTCCTGTCGATGGCCGGTGCGCCGGCACCACCGAAGATCGCCGTGCAGATCTACACGCAAGGCATCATGACCAAGATGGTGGCGCGCCAGGCGCAGGGAGAGGCGATGGAAAAGACGCTGAACTGGGCCGCGGGTGAACTCGAGGGTTTCATGCGGACATGATCGGATTGAGGCGAATTGCATGCGTTCATCGCCGGGAGCGTCCCCAACGGGGCGCTCCCGGCGACAAGAGATCAAGGAGCACCCATGGCTGACATCGCGGTATCACGTACCGGCACCATGAACGGCGCAGCGGGGCGATCGAGTCTGCATCGCCTGATGCAGCGCAAGTCGACGATCGCCTTCCTGATGGCGCTGCCGCTGATCCTCGTCATCTTGTTGCTGGTGGCCTACCCCGCCGCCTATTCGATCTACCTCGCGATGCTCAACAAGTCGATGGAGCGCTTCGTCGGGCTGGGCAATTTCACCTTCCTGTTCGGCCGCGAGACATTCTGGCTGGTCGTGAAGCAGTCCTGCCTCTTCGCCATCACGGCCGTCATCTTCAAGGCGCTGATCGGTTTCATCGTGGCGCATTTCGTGCACAACATCCCGACCAAGGGTCAGCGCAAATGGCGCGGCATGCTGCTGGTGCCCTGGGTCATCCCGCCGGCGATGAGCACGTTGGCGTGGCTGTGGCTGTTCGATCCCTCCTACAGCGCCTTCAACTGGATACTGGCGCTGTTCGGAATCGATCCTATTCCATGGACGGGCAACGGCAGCTGGGCACGGTTCTCGGTGATCCTAGTGAACATCTGGATCGGCGCGCCGTTCTTCATGATCATGTACCTGGCGGCACTGAAGTCGGTCCCCGAGCAACTCTATGAGGCGGCTTCCATCGACGGTGCCACCTGGTGGCAGCGAATCTGGTACGTGACGTTGCCGATGATGCGCAACATCATCGCCATCACAGCGCTATTCTCCCTGATCGTCACATTCGCCAACTTCGACATCGTGCGCGTACTGACGGCGGGCGGCCCGATCGACTACACGCACATCTTCGCGACCTGGGCGTTCCGCGTCGGCATCGAGAGCGGCGATATCCCCTTGGGCGCCGCTGTCTCGCTGTTCATGGTGCCGATCCTGGCCGCCGCCGCCGTATTCATCCTGCGCGACATCAGCCAGCGGGGAAATGAAGCATGACCGTCGTGACCGCCGACAGCGCCACCGCGGCGCCACGCCAGAAGTACGGCAGCATCAGCAAGAGCCGGCGTTGGGCACTGCGCTGGTCGTATTTCTTCCTGATCCTGTTCGCGATCTTCTTCCTGACGCCGCCGGTCTACATGTTCATCACGTCGCTGAAGACCAGCGCCGAGATATCGGCGGCGACCAATCCGTGGTGGGTCTTCAACCCGACACTCAGCAACTACATCGAGCTCCTGACCCAGAATCAGTACCTGGTGTTCTTCCGCAACTCCGCCATCGTGTCGGTCTGCGTCGTGGCAATCACGATGGTGATCAGCGTGCTGGCAGCCTTTGCGCTGGCGCGCATGAAGTTCTGGGGGTCGGCCACCCTCGCCACGGGGGTGTTTCTGACCTATCTCATCCCCGAAACGCTGCTCTTCATTCCGCTGTTCAAGACGTTCGCCTTCATTCGCGATGCGCTGGACATCGAATTGATGAACCACTGGTGGACGCTGATCATCCTGTATCCGACGCTGACCGTGCCGTTCTGCACCTGGATCATGATCGGCTACTTCGCCAGCATTCCCAAGGAGCTCGACGAGGCGGCCCTGATCGATGGAGCGACCTGGCGCCAGACGCTGACGAAGATCTTCATTCCGGTGGCGTTGCCGGGCATTATCGCCGCCACGATCTTTGCGTTCACGGTCTCATGGGCACAGTTCCTCTATCCGCTCGCCTTCACGACGTCGACCGACCAGCTCGTGCTGCCGGTCGGCATCGTGACCACCCTCATCAAGGGCGACGTCTTCAACTGGGGGCAGATCATGACCGGCGCCCTGCTTGGCGCGGCACCGCCCTTGATCATCTACGCGTTTTTGATGGACTACTACATTGCCGGCCTGACAGCCGGCGCCACCAAGGGCTGACGGCGCGCGGCGTCGAACGCAGCAGGGAGCATTGACGAGACCATGGCACAAGTGACGTTGCGCAAACTCGTGAAGACGTACGACGAGACGCCGGCCGTCCGCGGCATCGACCTCGACATCGCCGACAAGGAGTTCATCGTCCTGGTCGGTCCGTCCGGCTGCGGCAAGAGCACGACCTTGCGCATGATCGCCGGCCTGGAAGAGATCACCGGCGGTGAAATCGCCATCGGCGGCGACGTCGTCAATGACGTACCACCCAAGGACCGCGACATTGCCATGGTGTTCCAGAACTATGCGCTCTACCCGCACATGAGCGTGTTCGAGAACATGTCGTTCGGTCTGCGGTTGAAGAAGGTGCCCAAGGACGAGATCCGCCGCCGCGTCGATGATGCGGCCCGCATTCTCGACATCACCGAACTGCTGCAACGCAAGCCCAAGCAGCTCTCCGGCGGCCAGCGCCAGCGCGTCGCCATGGGCCGCGCCATCGTACGCGACCCCAAGGTGTTCCTGTTCGACGAGCCGCTGTCGAACCTCGACGCCAAGCTGCGGGTACAGATGCGTACCGAGATCAAGAAGGTGCACCAGAAGGTGCGCACCACGACCGTCTACGTCACGCACGACCAGGTCGAAGCCATGACCCTGGCCGATCGCGTGGTGGTGATGAACGGCGGCATCATCGAGCAGGTGGGCGCACCCAATGACCTGTACCACGCACCGCAAACCAAGTTCGTTGCCGGATTCATCGGCTCGCCGGCGATGAACTTCATCCCGTGCAAGCTGGAGGAAGCCGCCGGTGCCTTGCGGGCACGTGTGTCGGACACGATCTCGTTTCCAGTGCCGGCCAACCGCACGGCACGCTACAAGCCGCATGCCGGCAAGGAGTCCCTGCTGATCGGTCTGCGGCCGGAGCACATCCGCGAGGAGCCGCGTCATCTCGAACCCGACCAGCACGTCTTCGAGGTCGGCCTCGAGGTCACCGAGCCGATGGGCATGGAAACCCTGGTCTACTTCAACATCGAGGGCACCGAGATCTGCGGCCGCGTGAACCCGAATGCCGGTGCCGTCGACGGCGGCAAGATGCGGCTGATCGCCGACCTCAACAACCTCCACCTGATTGACGACAGCACCGGGAAAGTGCTCTGACCATCCGGTCGCACAAGGTCGGCGGCGCCCTCCCGGGCGCCGTTGCCGTTTCAAATCTTACGTTGCGAGGGGATCATGGGAGCGTTGCAAGGCAAGATCGCGTGGGTCACGGGCGCGGGCACCGGTATCGGCCAGGCAGCGGCGGTTGCACTGGCCCAGGAGGGCGCGACAGTGGTCCTCACCGGTCGTCGCGAGGCGCCGCTGGCGGCGACCGCGGCCACGATCGCGAAGGATGGCGGCAAAGCCGTCGTGAAGGCCGGCGACCTGACGAGCGCCACCGCGGTCGCTGCTATTGCCGCCGACATCGAGAAGACGTTCGGCCGGCTCGACATCCTCGTCAACAACGCCGGCCTCAACATCGTGGAGCGCAGCTGGCAACAGCTCAAACCCGAGGGCGTCGACACGGTGATCCAGGGCAACCTTTCCAGCGCTTTCTATTGCGTCACCGCCGTGTTGCCGATGATGCGCAAGCAGAAGGATGGCGTGCTGATCCATACGGCATCGATGGCCGGCCGTGTTGTCAGCCCCTTGAGCGGCACCGCCTACACCGCCGCCAAGCATGCCGTCGTCGCCATGAGCCACTCCCTGAACATGGAGGAGTGCATCAACGGCATTCGCTCCTGCGTGGTCTGCCCCGGCGAGGTGGCAACGCCGATCCTCGACAAGCGGCCGGTGCCGGTCAGCCAGGAGGACCGCGCCAAGATGGTGCAATCGGAGGATTGCGGCGACCTGATCCGCTACATCGCCTGCCTGCCGGCCCATGTCTGCATCAACGAGGTGCATATCACGCCGACATGGAATCGCGGCTACGTCGCCGGCCTGCAGCAGGCTCACGTCGGCGCGGGAAAGAAGTAGTCTTTTGGAGCGCGCGTGGACGCGCGCGGTCGCAAAGAGGATCAGCGTATGACGGTCACCATCCCCGCCGAGTCCCTGTCGGACTTCGTGCGCGATATCTTCGCTGCGGCCGGCTGCTCGGCGGCAGAGAGCACGCGCATCGGCAAGTACCTGGTCGAGGCCAATCTGACCGGGCATGACAGCCACGGCGTGATCCGGGTGCCGCGCTACCTGCAGATGCTGCGAGACAAGGCGATCGTGGCCGATGCCACGGTCGAGGTCGTGGTCGACACGCCCGTGCTGGCGGTGGTCGATGGCAAGTATGGTTTCGGCCAGACGGTCGGGCCGCAGGCGGTGCAGATCGGCATCGGCAAATGCAAGAAGATGGGCCTCGCCGCCATCGCCCTGCGCAACGCCGGTCACACCGGCCGCACCGGCGACTTCGCCGAGATGGCCGCGGCCGAGGGGCTGGTATCGGTCCATTTCGTCAATGCCCGCGGCAGCGTGCTGGTCGCCCCCTACGCCGGCGTCGATCGGCGCTTCTCCACCGCGCCCTACTGTGTCGGCATTCCCCGCCCCGGCCAACCGCCGCTGGTGCTCGACTTCGCCACCTCGATCGTGGCCGAGGGCAAGGTCCTGGTGGCGAGCCAAGGCGGCAAGAAGATCCCCGGCGACGCGTTGATCGGGCCTGATGGCGCTCCCAGCGCCGATCCTCACCTGCTCTATGGCGACTATACGCCGGACGGTCCGCGCCATCACCGCCAGGGCAAGGGTGCCATCCGCGCCTTCGGCGAGCACAAGGGATCCGGCCTCGCCTTCATGTGCGAGCTGTTGGGCGGTGCGCTCACCGGCAACGGCGCCACTCAGGATGGCCAGCGTTTCGCCAACGGCATGTTCTCTTTCTTCGTCGATCCCAGGGTCGTCGATCCGTCGAATTTCTTCGATCCGGAAGTCGCCCGCTACACCGAGGCCGTCAAGAGTTCACGCCCCGCCGCACCGGGCAGCGACGTTCTGGTTCCTGGCGAACCCGAGATTCGCACGCGTGCCCAACGCACGGCCGACGGCGTGCCGCTGCCGGACGACACCTGGGCCAGCATCGTCGGCGCCGCCCGGACCGCAGGCCTCGATGAACGGCGGATCCAGCAAGCGACACAATGACTCGCGCATTCCCAGGCCATAAGATCCTGGAGGTTCACCGTGACCAAGATCCTGATCGACTGCGATCCCGGCCATGACGATGCCGTGGCGTTGCTGTTCGCGGCGCGACACCTGGACCTGGTCGGCATCACGACAGTCCACGGCAACAGCTCGCTCGAGAACACGACGCATAACGCGCTGGCGCTGATGGAGCTGGGCGGCCTCGACATCCCGGTGGCGTGCGGCTGCGCGGCACCGTTGGTGGGCAACGCGACATTTGCGCCGCACATCCATGGCAAGAGTGGCCTGGACGGTGCCACCCTGCCCCAACCGTCCCTCAAGCTTGTCGACGCCCACGCGGTCGACTTCATCATCGATCAAGCCGAGCGCCACCGCGGCGAGCTGGTGGTTGCCGTGATCGGACCACAGACCAACCTGGCGCTGGCCCTGCGGCGTGAACCACGGCTCGCCCAATGGCTGCGCGAAATTACCGTCATGGGCGGCTCGACCACGACCGGCAATGTCACGCCGGCCGCCGAATTCAACATCTACTGCGATCCCGAGGCGGCTGCCGCGGTGTTCGCCAGCGGCATCCCGGTCCGCATGGTCGGCCTGAACGTCACGCGCCGCACGGGCTTCACGTCGGCCGACGTCGATCGCCTGCGCTCCAGCAGCCGGCGTGTCGCCGGCGTCATCGCCGACCTGCTGGCCTTTTACCTGGCCCGTCAGCGCGAAAGCTTCGGCCTCGACCTGGCGCCGATGCACGACGTCTGTGCCATCATCCCCTACGCCTTCCCTGACCTGATCCGCTATGGCCAGACCACGGTGCAGGTGGAGCTTGGCGGCGCCCTGACGCGCGGCATGACCGTCTGCGATCTGCGCGCCTTTCATCCCGGCACACGGCTGCCGGCGCAGCTGGCCCAGGACGGCCATGTCCAGGTCGCACTGGAAGCCGAGAGTCGCCTCTTGATCGACCGGGTGATCGAGACGATTCTGGCCTATCCCTGAGTTGGCCGGAGCGGCGCCATGACGTTCAGCATCCAGCGCATCGATCACGTCGTCCTGCGCGTCCACGATCTTGATCGAATGATTCGTTTCTACGAGCAGGCCCTCGGCTGTCACGTCGAGAGGCGACTCGACAAGCTGCAGCTCGTGCAGCTGCGAGCCGGCGCCTGCCTGCTCGACCTGGTCAAGAGTGACGCACCGCGCAGCGGCGCGAACATGGACCACCTCTGCTTCCGCGTGGACCCGTTCAGCCTACCGGATATCCAACAGGCCTTGCAGCCCTTCGGCATCACGGCCGGCGACGTCGTGCAGCGTTACGGCGCCGAAGGCGACGGCCCGTCGATCTATTTCGACGACCCGGAAGGTAACCAGATCGAACTCAAGGGTCCCGCCACGAGTCCGCCACTGCGCCGCTAGCGCCGGTCACACAAATATCTCCGGCAGTGTCCGGGAAGGCGGCAGACTGCACCCAGCGGGAATACTAGACTCCCGACCGTCTCGATGCGCTGCGGTGCAGGAATATTACGGCGTGCAATGCATGCCAAACTTGGGCCACATTGAGTGGGCCGCATACCGCGCCATCGGGCCGGAGAGCAGGCTTATCCACAATCACGTGCCGTTTGGGGGTCTCTGAGTGTTGGTGCGTTTCCAGTCGTTTTCAATTGATGCCGGTCGGCACGCCCCCGCGTTGCCGCCGGCGTGCGATCTCTTGGTGTCAGGGTGCATCCGATGAGGCGCTCGGTGCGCATCGGCTGTGGAGCCGGTTTTTCCTCCGATCGTGTGGAGCCCGCCGTCGATCTCGCGCAGCGCGGCGCGCTCGACTATCTGGTGTTCGAGTGCCTGGGCGAACGAACCATGGCGTTCGCCCATCGCGATCGCATGCTCGACGGTTCGAAAGGCTATAATCCCCATACCGCCCAGCGCATGCGGGCCGTGCTGGCTGCCTGCCGCAAGAACGGCACGGTCGTCATCACCAACATGGGCGCGGCCAACCCGCTGGCGGCAGCCCAACTGACGGTCGGCATCGCGCGTGAGCTGGGACTGGCCGGGCTCAAGGTGGCCTGCGTCGAGGGCGATGACGTGACGCGCCAGATCAACGCCGGCACGGCGCTGCACGATCGCGACGGCACGGTCCGCGATATCGGCCTGCCGGTGGTCGGGGCCAACGCCTATCTCGGCGCCGAAGCCCTGCTGCCTGCGTTGAAGGCGGGTGCCGACGTCATCATCGCCGGGCGCATCGCCGATCCCTCGCTGTTCGTGGCGCCGCTGGCCTTCCGCTTCGGCTGGGGCCTCGACGACTGGCAGCTGCTGGGACGCGGCACCGCGGTCGGCCATCTGCTGGAATGCGGCATGCAGGTCACCGGCGGCTACTTCGCGGATCCCGGCTTCAAGGACGTTCCCGGCCTGGTCGATTGCGGATTTCCCATTGCCGAAGTCGGCTTCGACGGCGGCTTCACCGTCACCAAGTTGCCGGAGGTCGGCGGCTGCGTCACCACGGCCACCGTGAAGGAGCAGTTGCTGTACGAGGTCCACGATCCGGCGACGTATCTGACGCCCGATGTGACGGCTGACTTCTCGCGCGTCGCCATCGAGCAGCTGGAGCCGGACCGGGTCCATGTGCACGGCGCCGACGGACGTCCGCGACCCGACAAGCTGAAGGTCACGATCGGCTTCGATGGCGGTTTCCTTGCCGAGGGCGGCATCAGCTATGCCGGACCCAATGCACAGGCGCGAGCACGGCTGGCCGGCGAAATCGTCTGGCAGCGCCTGTCGCGCAACAATGCCCTGTTGGCTGACCTGCGTATCGACATGATCGGCGTCAACTCGCTGCACGGTACGGCACACACGCCGCCGACCGACAGCGAGGACGTACGACTGCGCGTGGCCATGCGCTCGCGCCGACGCGAGGACATCGACACCATGCTATGGGAGGTCGAGGCCTTGCTATGCTGCGGACCAGCCGGCGGCGGCGGTTATCGCGGAACGATCTCGCCCAGCGTCGTCACCCATTCAGCCCTGGTCGCGCGCGACCAGGTGCGGCCAACCCTGCGGATGTTCACGGCATGAGCGAGCGTTTGAAGGTTCATGACATCGCCCATGCCCGCGCCGGCGACAAGGGTGATGTTTCCAGCATTTCGGTCTGGGCCTATGATCCCAAGGACTATCCGCTGCTCAAGAACCAGCTGACGGCCGAGCGCCTCAAGGCGGCGTATCCCAAGCTGCTGCGCGGCAGCGTAACGCGCTACGAACTGGATCACCTGCATGGTTTGAATTTCGTGCTGCGGGACGCGCTGGAGGGCGGCGTCAACACGTCGCTCAATCTCGACTCGCACGGCAAGTCGTTCAGCTACCTGATCCTGGGACTGGAGATTGAAGCCGCTGATGCCGACCCCGTCGTCCCGGACGCCGCAGAGTCCGGGACGACGGATGGCGGCTAGCGCACGATGATCTCGTTGCTGACGCTGCGGACGCCTTTCACGCTGTAGGCTACCTGCGCAGCACGAGCACGTTCGCGATCGGAGTTGACCCGGCCGCTCAGGCGTACGTTGCCATTCAGAGTCGTCACGCCGACATCGCCGAAGTGGACCGTCGGGTCTTCGATGTACTTGGCACGAATGTTGTTGGTGATCGCCGAGTCATCGACATACTCACCAACATCCTGGCGTCCCTGGAACACGTCGCAAGCCGCGAGCGGCACGGTGAGCGCCAGAGCTGCCAACAAGCAGACCGACGGAGACGTAAGTCGCACGATAAAACCTCCTTGACGTAGACAGCGTCCTAACGGTGCCGCGGTGGAAAAGTTGCGGCTCCGCCGCGGCACGCCGCCTCGGCACGATTAATCGTAGTCGTAGCGATCGTAGTAGCGGTCGCGATTGCGGCGCTTGGGCGTGGTGGCTGCGCCAACACCTGCACCAATCGCACCGCCCACGACGGCGCCGGTCAGCGGGCTGCCGCCGGTCGCAGCGCCGACGACGGCACCGGACCCGGCACCAATGGCACCACCCGTCACCGCGCGCTGACCCCAGGTGTCGCCGCAAGCGGCGGCCGCCAGGGCGACAAAGGACAGGGCAACAACACTATTTCTGGCCATCGTTCGTCTCTCCTCAGGTACCCGATATACGCCGCTCACGGCGAATGGTTGCCGTCAAGCATGACCATCACGCGCGGGGAATCGCGCCCAAAATCGTCGGCGCGACGCCGACAATGTGGCCAATGAAGGCAGACCTGTGACCAGTGTGGTCTTCGAACGACGAGGGGCCGGCAACGTGATCGTGATGCGCGGCCCCTCCCCCGCGGCCACAGGATCGCCCACAATCGGCATCACGATCTTTCGGCGTGTCCGACAGGAACGCCTGCCTCCGGCCCGGATATCCATGTCCCGTATCGTCGCCCTCACCTGCCTTGTCATTGCATCGCTGGCCGTCCCGCCCGTGCTTGCCGCCGACCTGCTGCCGCATGAGGGCAACTACGCCATACGGCTGGGCACGTCGCCGACGGCCCCTCAGGTCGGCACAGCGCGGCAGTTGCTCGGCATGGATTGCCAGGTCTGGCGACTGGAACGGGACATCAAGACCGATATCGGCCTTGCGGCCAGCCTGCGCCTGACATCGGAGTCGGAGCTGCGCGGCGCCGAACCACGCGATGGCAGTGCGTTCGACTACCAGCTGCGCCGGGCACAGAACGGCCGCGAACAATCGCTCAGCGGCCGGGTGAAGGTCGGCAAGAACAGCGCCCAGGCCACGATCATATGGCCGTCGCGGCCCGTCACAGTTGACTTGCCGGCGGACATTGCCCTGCCGGTGGCGGGGTTTGCGCGCGTGATCGATGCGCTCAAAGGTGGCGCCACGAGCTTCAGCTTCGCGCTGTTCGACCCCGAGTTGACAGGCGACGCCCTGCAAATCGATGGCGGCATCATACCGGCCGATACCCTGCGCCCGGCCCGCCCCGATGCCCCCAAACTGCCCGCAGGCACCACGTGGCCGGTTGAAATCAGCTTCACGCGCGCCGGCGGACGCGCCCTGTTCACGGTCACCCTGCTGATGCACGAAGCCGGCCTGCTCGACCGGCTGACGATCAACACCGGGCTGATCGCCGCCAGCGCCGACCTGGTGACTTTCAAGCCACTGCCCCGCCCCGACTGCCCGACATCTTGAACGGCGCGTATGTCCGGCACCGCTATCGTCTGGTTTCGCCGTGATCTGCGCCTGGCGGACAATCCCGCGCTCACCGCGGCCATCGAACGTGCCGATTGCGTGTTGCCGCTGTTCATTCTTGACGATGAGCAGAGCGCCTGGCGACCGGGCGGCGCTTCTCGATGGTGGCTGCATCACAGTCTTGCCTCGCTCGACGCGAGCCTGCGCCACCTTGGAAGCCGCCTGATCCTCCGACGCGGGCCGGCATCTCGGATCATCGCCGAGCTGGTGCGCGATACTGGAGCGCGCGCTGTCTACTGGAACCGACGCTACGACCGTGACGGCCGCGCGATCGATACCAGGATCAAGAGCGCCTTGAAGGCGCAGGATGTCGACGCCGATAGCTTCAACAGCACGCTGCTGTTCGAGCCTTGGACGATGACGACTGGCGCCGGCGGTCCCTTCAAGGTTTTCACGCCGTTCCTGAAAGCCAGCCATGCCGTCCCATCACCGCAAGCCCCGCTGCCCCCTCCGCGCGCCATCGGCAGTCCACGGACGTGGCCGGTATCGGACACACTCGACGACTGGGCGCTGACACCAGCCCGACCTGACTGGGCCGGCGGCCTGCGTGCCGCCTGGCAACCAGGCGAACAGGGCGCACTGCAGCGGCTGACGGACTTCGTCGATCAGGCTCTCCCCGACTACGCGACCCGACGCGACAGGCCCGATGTCGAGGGTACGTCGCAGTTATCGCCCTATCTGGCGAGCGGTGAGATCGGGCCGCGCCAGATCTGGCACGCCGTGCACTTGGCCGCGGATCGCATCGGCAAGTCTACCGAGACGTTTCTGAAAGAGCTCACCTGGCGAGAATTCGCCTATCACCTGCTCTTCCATCACGACACGCTGCCGGAAGCCAACCTGAGGGCATCGTTCGACACATTTCCCTGGCGTGACGATCGTGACGCACTGCACGCTTGGCAGCGTGGCCGGACCGGCATCCCCATTGTCGATGCCGGCATGCGCCAACTCTGGCAGACCGGATGGATGCACAATCGAGTGCGCATGATTGTCGGCTCGTTCCTGGTGAAGAACCTGATGCTGCACTGGCGCCACGGCGAGGATTGGTTCTGGGATACGCTGGTGGACGCCGATCTCGCCAACAATGCGTTCAACTGGCAATGGATCGCCGGCAGCGGTGCCGATGCCGCGCCCTATTTCCGCATCTTCAATCCAGTCCTTCAGGGTGAGCGCTTTGATCCCGATGGTGCTTATGTCCGCACTTACGTACCCGAACTCGCGGCGCTGCCGGACGCCGTGATTCACAAGCCGTGGATGGCAGGCCCCGACACGCTTGACCGTGCCGGCATTGCTCTGGGACGCGACTACCCCGAACCGATCGTCGACCTCGACACCTCACGCAAGCGGGCTTTGGCCGCTTTCGCCACGATCAAGGGGCGCTGACCTGCGCCAGTCGCGGCGGCGAGCGCCGCAAACGCTGCCCCATCGCCATTGGCGACAGCCGGCGTGCCGGGTTCGCCGACGCTGCCCAGGGGCGACTCGCCACTGCGAACGATCACGGTTTCGATCGCAGGTATCGCACTCACGCGCACAACCGAATACGGGCCTGCCCTCCACACGCTGACGGGTGGCAGATGACAACGTCAGAATTGACATCCGGCTGGCGCCGCAGCATTGTCGGGCCATGCGCGTGCAGTGCATCCTGAAGTCGAAAAAAGCCCCGTGGCCCGGGGCCGATGGACTTCGTCTGCGCTGAACGCCGCGCACCGCAAGAACCACAGGACCCCGCCGGATCGGACGGGGTTTTTTGTTTGGGCCCCGCGCCTCCGGCTTCACAAGGAGAGCGCATCATGACCACCACTCCCACGACGACAACCCCGCAGGGCGTCTGGCTGCCATTGGTGACCCCGTTCCGGGATGGCGAACTGGACGAAACCTCACTGCGACGGCTGGTCCGCCACTATGCCGCGCAGCCGATCGACGGGCTGATCCTGGCGGCCACCACCGGCGAGGGCCTCACGCTCGATGAGGACGAGCAGGCGCGGTTGGTCAACATCGTCGCCGGTGACATCGAGGGCAGGCTGCCGGTGTTTCTCGGCGTGTCCGGCAGCGACACCCGCAAGCTGGGGAAGGCGCTGGACCATACGTCGGCATGGCCGATCGACGGCTACCTGATCGCCTGCCCCTACTACACGAGACCCTCGCAGGAAGGCCTGTTCCGGCACTTCGCCACCCTGGCGCGCGATACCGACAAGCCGATCATGGTCTACAACATTCCCTATCGCACCGGCGTCAACATGAGCACCGAGACGATGCTGCGGCTGGCCGAGCTGCCCAACATCATCGGCACCAAGGACTGCTGTGTCGACGCCGCGCAGTCCTTCGACCTGCTGCGAATGCGGCCACCGGGTTTTGCCGTGCTGACAGGCGAGGACGCTCTTTTCTATGGTGCCCTCACCCAGGGCGCCAATGGCGGCATCCTTGCCGCGGCACACATCGAGACCCGGCTGTTCGCGCGCGTCTACAATGCCGTGCACGGCGGCAATCACAGTGCGGCGCTGGCGGTCTGGCGCGATCTGGTCGACCTGCCGCGCCTGCTGTTCGCCGAACCCAGCCCGGCCCCCATCAAGCATTGGCTCTGGCGGGCCGGCCTGTTGCACAGCCCGGAGGTGCGTTTGCCGATGACCGAGGTCAGTGCCGGGCTCGCGGCGCGCATCGATGCTGAAATCGCGCGCCGCACCAGCCTGGCGGCGTGACATTCTTCAGGCTCTCCCCACACCGGCTGGGGAGAGTCTGGCTTTGATCGGTCCGATCAAGCCGGTGGCACGTTGTAGCCGGTCCGGCGGATCGCTTCTTCCAGCAGCCTCACGCCGCCAGCGAAGTCACCCTTACGACAGGCTTCGTAGCCAAGTTCGCGTTCGATGCGCCCAACCGGCATGCGACCTTCGCTGACGCGGCCGCCGCCATAGCGATCGTAGTAAGCTGCGAGCTGATCGCACCGCCTCATGTCCTGGGCCTGCGCGCCCAGCGGCGCTCCGAGCGTGATCATCGTTGCCAGTGCGCAGCAAACCCTGCGGCGTATCATGTATCCTCCTGGTACCCCCAAGTCGCCGCATTAACGCCGGACGAGCCCTCACCTTCCAATCGCGTTCATTCAACTCTGCGTCACACGCGCGTCAGGCTGACGCGCAAAGCGCTGGACCTTGCGCGGAGCGTCCGACCAACATGCGCCGTCACGGCAATGGAGGAGATGGATGAAACGCTGGACGCAGCGCCCCGAGGGTTCGACGTGGGGCGATTGGGGCGAGGATGATCAGCTGGGACGCCTCAATCTGCTGACCCCCCAGAAGGTGCTGCAGGGCATCGCCGAAGTGAAGGAAGGCCGCACGTTCTGCCTCAGCCTGCCGCTGGATCTGCCCGGCGGCAACGTGCTGAATCCGCGCCGCCTGCCACCAGTGCTGTCGCCGACCGGCGACGAGAACGGCTGGCGGTTCAACTTCCTTACCGGCAAGCTCGATCCGCGCCACCAGGACGTCGTGTCCGACGACCGCGTGATGCTGACGCTGCAATACTCGACCCAGTGGGATACTCTGGCCCATGTCGGCAGCCAGTTCGACGTCGAAGGCAACGGCAAGCCGCAGGCGGTCTACTACAACGGCTACCGGGCCGGCACCGACGTCGTCGGACCGCAGCCCGACGCCGGCCGTGACGGCTGCGGTCACCTAAGCTACGCCCACAAGCTGGGCGTCGAGAACATGGCCGAGAAGCCGATCCAGGGTCGCGGTGTCCTTGTCGACCTCGAGAAGCATCTCGGGCGCGACCACACCTTCGTGGGCTACGACCAGCTGATGAAGATCATCACTGCCGACAAGGTCGTGGTCGAACCGGGCGACATGCTGCTGCTGCACACCGGTTTTGCCACGATGCTGGTCGAAATGGGCGGTAAACCCGACCCCCAGAAAGTGCACGCCATGTGCGCCGTGCTGGACGGACGCGACCAGCGCCTGCTGCAATGGATCACCGACAGCCAGATCGCCTCGCTGATCGCCGACAATTACGGGGTCGAGGCCGTGCCGGCCCGCGATGCCGGATCCGGCGAGCAGCCGCTGCTACCGCTGCACCATCATTGCCTGTTCAAGCTTGGCGTCAATCTGGGCGAGATGTGGTACTTGTACGAACTGGCCCTGTGGCTACGCCAGCACCAGCGCTCGCGTTTCCTGCTGACTGCACCGCCCTTGCGTCTGCCTGGTGCCGTCGGCTCGCCCGCCAACGCCATCGCGACGGTCTGACGCACCGATCCTCCCCAAAACCACGCCTTGCGGGGAGGATCCGATGTCCGGTTTCGCTTGCAACCGGCAGCGGTGAGCCTCATTTTGGGCCCATGTTGCTGGCTCACCACGCGCGCAAGAACCCCGTTCGCGATACGTCGCGCAGCGGACAATTGTTTGTCGCGTGCGTGGTGGTGATGATGCTGTTGAGCATTTTCAGCGAGACCTGGGAACTCGCCACCCTCGAGGCCGAGTTCCTGGCCAGCGACGTGACACTGGAGTTCCTCGCGTCGCTCGGGCTTCGGCATTGGAGCCTGCTGGAGCTCATTCTCGCCGCCGGCGGACTGGCAATCGCGCTGTCCGCCATGGCAACGGTCGGTGTCCTGCTTCTGAAAGCCATGACCCCGACCGATCGCCGGCGAGCCGGCAAAGTACCGATAGAGACCTCGCGAACCTCGTGATTGTTCGCCGTCCGCACGCGCGGGCGGTACTTCTCGTTCGCAAGGGGCCTCCCCATGGAAATGGATATTCTATCCAGCGCATTCCTGTCCGCGCTGCTCGTCATCGTTCTCATCGACCTGGTGCTCGCCGGCGATAACGCACTGGTCATCGGTCTCGTCGCCCGGCACCTGCCCAAGGACACCCAGCGCAAGGTGATCTTCTGGGGCACCTTCGCCGCCGTCGCCGTTCGCGCCGTGATGGCCATAGGCGTCGTCTGGCTGTTGAAGATCCCCGGCTTCCTCGTCGTTGGTGGCGTGGCGCTGATCTGGATCGCACGCAAGCTGCTCGATCCGCAGGAAGGCGGCGGCGGCGACCACAAGGTCGCGGCAGCACAGACGCTGGGCGCTGCGATCCGCACGGTCGTCATCGCCGACGCCGTGATGGGCATCGACAACGTGCTGGCGATCGGCGGTGCCGCGCACGGCAGCATGCTGCTGATCGTGCTGGGGTTGTTGATCAGCGTGCCGATCATCGTCTGGGGCAGCCAGCTCGTGATCCGCCTGGTCGAGCGCTGGCCCGCCGTCGTGCTGCTGGGCGGCGCCGTGCTGGCCTGGACCGCCTATGGCATGATCGTGCAGGAGCCCTTGCTGAAGTCGTGGCTTTCCGCGCATCCGACGGCCAAGCCGATCCTGATCACCGCGATCTTCGCCATCTCGCTCGCCCCCTGGTACAGCGTCCACCTGCAGCCCAAGCACAAGCCGCTGGTGGTGCTGCTGCCGGCTCTGCTGCTGTGGCTGCTGGCCTTCGAGGCGGCCGAGGACATCTGGCACTTCGAAGTCGACTACCTCGAGGCCAACTCCATGCGGGACTACGCCATCCAGGCCGCCCGCTGGTTCGGTTGGCTGCCGTTTGCGCTGGCCTACCTGGCGTGGCGCGGCCGCGTGACTCAGCAAACGGCGACGGCACAGCGCTGATGCGTTCACCTCTCCCGCAAGCGGGAGAGGTCGCCAGGCGCGTAGCGCCTGGCGGGTGAGGGGCCGCATACGCGGCGCCTCGTCCTTGTCCCCTCACCCTCCCATCGCTTCGCGATGGGCCCCTCCCTCTCCCGCTCGGCGGGAGAGGGAGCTACGCCTTCTTCTCCCAGCCGCCGCGCTCGCCCTGCTGCCAGTACTCGATGGCGTGGCCGGCGTTCTTGTAGGCGGTCCAGCGCTGGCGGGCATCGGCAACGGCCGTGTCATCACGACCGTCGAAGATCTCCGACACGCGCTCGTAGTCGGCGACGTGCTCGCTGCGCGCACCATCGGCCACGAACAGGTACGTGGCGGCGTTGGGATTCTCGTCCACGTGAGTCAGCCAGATCGGATGGCGCGCCGCATGGCCGTCGCGTGCGCTGCCGTGCGGCAGGAAGCTACCGGGATCGAACGTCCACAGATGGGCGTTGAGGGCTTCGACCCGCTCGGCTGAGCCCAGCAGCACCACGGCACGCTTGCCACGCTCCAAAGTGAGGTCGAGCATGCGGGGCAGCACGTCCTCGATGCTGCCCCGCATGAGATGATAGAAGCGAACGTCGCTCACCGTTCGTAGTGGTCGGCCACGAACTGGTCGATCAGCCGCACGCCGTAGGCCGTGGCGCCCTTGGGGGTCGTTGCATCGCCCTTGTTGGACCACGCCGTGCCGGCGATATCGATGTGCGCCCAGGGGCGGTTGCCCTGCACGAAGCGCTTGAGAAACTGCGCCGCCAGGATCGAGCTGCCCTCGCGACCGGCGCTGTTCACCATGTCGGCGATATCAGACTTGATGCCCTCGTCGTAACCGCTCCCCAGCGGCATGCGCCACAGCTTCTCGCCGACCTTCGCGCCAGAATCGCGCAGCTGCGTGGAAAGCCGCGTGTCGTTGCTGAACAGCCCGGCGCGCTCATGGCCCAGCGCCACGATGATGGCGCCGGTCAGGGTCGAAAACTCGACCATCAACCGTGGATCGAACTTCTCCTGCGCGTACCACATGACGTCGCACAGCACGAGCCGGCCTTCGGCATCGGTGTTGGTGATCTCGATGGTCTGGCCCGACATCGAGCGCACGACATCGCCCGGCCGCTGGGCGTTGCCGTCGGGCATGTTCTCGACCAGACCGACCAGACCGACCGCATTGACGCGGGCCTTGCGCGCCGCCAGCAGACGCATGATGCCGATGACGGCGCCGGAGCCCGCCATGTCCCATTTCATGTCACCCATGCCGCCTGCCGGCTTCAGCGAGATGCCGCCGGTATCGAAACACACGCCTTTGCCGATGAAGGCCAGCGGTTTCTCGCCGCGCCGGCCGCCGTCCCAGCGCATCACCACCATCTGCGATTCGCGCCGGCTGCCCTGGCCGACGCCCAGCAGCGCATTCATGCCCAGCCGGCGCATCTGCGCCTCACCCAGCACCTCGACCTTCAGGCCCAGCTTGCCGAGGTCCTTGGCCCGCTTGGCCAGGCTCTCCGGGTAAACCACATTGGGTGGCTCGCTCACGACGTCGCGGGTCAGGAACACCGAGTCGGCGATCGGTTCCAACGCCGCATAGTGCTTGCGCGCCGTCGCCGCGCCCGGCACGTAGACAGTCACCGACGTCACAGTCGGTTTCTGCTCGGGCTTCTCCTTGGTCCGGTACTTGTCGAAGCGATAGGAGCGTAGCCGCAGGCCCAGCGCCACACGCGCCGCCAGTTCAGCCGCTGGCAGCGGGCTGCCGGACGGCGCGTCGACCAGGATCGACAATGCCTTCTGGCCGGCGTTGTTGGCATCGGCCAGAAGCGCGCCGCCGACACCTTCAGCGCTGCGGCGCGTCATTTCCTTGGCCGCCCCCAGGCCGGCAACAACGACCCGGTCGGCCGCAAGCCCGTTGGGCGCCATGATACTGAGGATCTGCCCCTTCTTGCCGGCGAATCGGCTGGCCGCCATCGCCCGCTTGAGCGCGCCTTGCGTTGCCTTGTCCAGCGCCGCGCCGTATCCCAGCAGCGACCGTTCCGGGATCGCGAAAACCGCGACACAACCGGCCGGCGTCTTGGCGGGTTCGGCGAACACAATTCTCATGACAGCCCCTCGTCACAGCGATTTCAACAGACTGCCGCACCTTGGCATGCGCACCCAGTGAAGAAAAGTGCTCGCAAGCACCGCGATTTAGCCATGATCTGTCCGCTATTTGCGTGCCCCGGCAGCCAGAAGCTATAATGAGCGGCCATTTTTGTAACAATGACCGGAACCTGATCGTGCATCGATTCTCCCTGCCCCGCGTGTTTGCCGCTCTCCTAGCCGCCGTCGGCGCCACCTGCGTCACGGCCGCGCCGACGTGGGCACAGGGTCATTGCGTTGCCGCCATGGTCAACGACCTGCCGATCACCGCTTTCGAACTGGCTCAGCGGGTGCGCTTCTCCCTGCTGGTGGGCCGCGTCGCCGACTCTGCCGATAATCGCGAGCGGATGGCGCGCCAGGTGCTGCGCCAGATGATCGACGAACGCCTGCAACTCGACGATGCGCGACGCAACGGTATCAGCGTCGATCAGAGCGAGATCACCGAGCGCCTGGCGCGGCTCGAGCAGGACAATGGCATGCCGCCGGGCGGCGCCCAGGCCTCCCTTGCCCGGGCCGGCATTCCGCTATCGGTCCTGACTGATTCGTTTCGCGCCCAGATCGCCTGGAGCAAGGTCGTGCTGCGCAAGGTGCGCGCCGGCGTCAACGTCAGTGCACCCGAAGTCGACGCCTCGCTGCGCCAGCTGAAAAGCAACGTCGGCAAATCGGAGAACCGGGTGGCGGAAATCTTCATCGCCGTCGACAAGCCCGATCAGGCCGACGAAGGCCTGCGCACGGCACGGCGCATCCAGGAGCAGTTGCGTGGTGGCGCGCCGTTCCCGGCGATGGTCCAGCAATTCTCCAGCGGTGCCTCGGCTGCCAACGGCGGCGACCTCGGCTGGGTCCTGCCCGGCTCTCTTGAGCCGGCGCTCGATGCTGCCATCGCCCGGATGTCTGTCAACCAGGTCTCCGAGCCGATCCGTACGCAGGCCGGCTGGCACATTCTGAAGCTGCTCGCGCAACGATCCTATGGCCGCGGCGGCGCCAACACGAGCGGTGGTGGCGGTGACGTACGACTGAACATGATCCAGCTGCTGCTGCCGTTGCCGCCCAACTCGTCGCCTGATGAGATCGAACGCCAGAAGGGCCTGGCGCAAGGCATCATCAGCCAGTCCAAATCGTGCGCCGACTTGCGTCGCCAGTGCGACCGGACCAAGGGCTGCACATCGGCCGACTCCGAGGGCGTCTCGCCTGCCGCCCTGCCGGCGACGATCGGCGACGCCGCGCGCAGCGCCGGCATCGGACAGGGCCTTGGCCCTTATCATGCCGGCAATGCCATGCAGATCGTCGCGGTGTGCTCGCGCGAGGGTGACAATGGTCTGCCCAGCCGTGACACCGTCGAGCGAACCATCCTGATGACCAAGCTCGAGGCGGCCGCACGGCGCTACATGCGGGATGTCCGCCGCAACGCCATCATCGACATCCGGAAAGACTGCCGCATATGAAACCGACGGCGACCCTTGCGCCGGTCGCCGTTACCATGGGCGAGCCGGCCGGTATCGGCGGCGAGCTGACCTTGAAGGCGTGGCAGGCACGCCGCAGCGCGGCCGGCGCGCTGGCCTTTTTCGCTGTCGATGACCCGGACCGGCTGCGCCGCGTGGCGCAGCGGCTGGATCTGGCCGTCGACACTGTCGAGATCGCAACGCCAGCCGAGGCCCCGGGGATCTTCGCCCACGCACTGCCCGTGATGGCGCAGCCACTCGCGGTGCCTGATCAGCCTGGTCACCTGGACGTCCGCAATGCCGGCGCGGTCATTGCCAGCATCGAGCGTGCGGCGCGGCTGGCCCGCGACGGCAGCGCCAGCGCCGTGGTGACCAACCCTATCCAGAAGAAGACGCTGCAGGCAGCCGGCTTTCCCCATCCCGGCCATACCGAGTTCCTGGCGGCGCTGGGTGGCGCGCCCGGCCGGCCGGCCGACGTCGTGATGATGCTGGCTTGCCGCACCTTGCGCGTCGTACCGGTCACGATCCACGTCGCCCTGCGCCGGGCGCTGGACATCCTCAGCACCGACCTGATCGTGCAGGCAGGACGCATTGCCGCCGATGCGATGCGGCGCGATTTCGGCCTCGAGGCCCCCCGGCTGGCCGTCGCCGGCCTCAACCCGCATGCCGGCGAAGGCAGGACCATGGGCGACGAGGACGCGGACATCGTGGCCCCGGCGGTGGCGGCGTTGCGCGCCGCCGGCATCG
Source organism: Reyranella sp. CPCC 100927 (assembly GCF_007859315.1). Lineage (GTDB taxonomy): Bacteria > Pseudomonadota > Alphaproteobacteria > Reyranellales > Reyranellaceae > Vineibacter. The sequence goes on along the minus strand of NZ_VOHA01000013.1, from coordinate 121,137 downwards.
ACGCGACCGGTCCACTGCCGCCCGACACGATGTTCCACGAGGCCGCCCGCGCTCGCTATGACCTGGCGCTGTGCATGTATCACGATCAGGCCCTGATCCCGATCAAGACCATCGATTTCGCCGGCGGCGTCAATGTCACGCTGGGCCTGCCGTTCATCCGCACCTCGCCCGACCACGGTACCGCGCTGGATATCGCCGGCACCGGCGCCGCCGACCCGAGCAGCCTGCTGGCGGCGCTCGACATGGCCGCTGACATGGCGCACCGCAGGGCCCTTCGCGCGATCGCGGCGTGATGGCGCCTTCTTCTGGACCGCGGGCGTCCACGCCCGCACTCGTCCGTAGCGATAGCGAAAGGCGACACCTTGAGCTGCCGGCGCTTCGCGCCGATGCGGGCATGGAGATATGACAACCCTGCCCCCGCTGCGCGAGGTGATCGCGCGCCATGAGCTGGCGGCACGCCGGTCGCTGGGCCAGCACTTCCTGCTCGACCTCAACCTCACCGACCGCATCGCCCGCGCCGCCGGCGATCTGTCGACCGGCACCACCATCGAGGTCGGCCCCGGTCCCGGCGGCCTGACGCGCTCACTGTTGCGCCAGGGCGCACAGCGCATGGTGTGCATCGAACGCGATCCGCGTGCCGTTGCCGCGGTCCGCGAGTTGGCGGTGGCTTATCCCGATCGCCTCGACGTGATCGAGGCTGATGCGCTTGCCGTCGACATCGCCGCGCTGGGTCCGCCGCCGCGGCGGATCGTGGCCAACCTGCCGTACAATATTTCGACCGCGTTGCTGATACGCTGGCTGCACGCAGCGCCGGCGCTGGAATCGATGACCCTGATGTTCCAGAAGGAAGTCGTCGACCGGCTCGTCGCCCAGCCGCGCACCAAGGACTATGGCCGCCTCTCTGTCCTGACCCAGGTCGTCTGCGGTGCCTCGCGGCTGTTCGATATCGCACCAACAGCCTTTGTGCCGCCGCCCAAGGTGGTATCGACCGTGGCCCGTCTGGTCCCCCTGGCCGCGGCGGGACAGGCCGTCGACCTGCGGGCGCTGGAGCTGGTGACCGCAGCTGCCTTCGGCCAGCGCCGCAAGATGCTGCGGACCAGCTTGCGGGCCGCCTTCGCTCAGCCTGAGGTCGCTCTCGCTGCCTGCGGCATTGCTGAGACGGCACGTGCCGAAGACCTGACACCGGCACAGTTCGTTGCGCTCGCACGGTCCAAGCAGTTGTAATCAAACGGATTTCGATCTGGTAAAAATATGACTATAGCGTCATCTTGTTTTATGAGTGACTACTCGCTAAATTGAACTGACCACAACCCGGCTCGACGGGACGTACCGGCACACGCACAGTCGGCACGGCTGCCGCAGCCTTGAAGGACCCCATGGCCCGCCTCCGTTCATTGGCGTTCAATCTGTTCTACTGGACCAGCACCGGGCTGACCGTCCTCGCCGCCCTGATCGTCGTGCCCATCCCCTCGCCACGACCGCTGCGTTGGATCCTGCACAACTGGGCGCGCCTCACGATGTGGGCCATGCGCGCCATTGGCGGCATGAGCGTCGAGGTGCGCGGCCGCCAGTACCTGCCCGTCGACGGACCGGCCCTGATCGCCAGCAAGCACCAGAGCGAATGCGACGGCACGATCATGGCGGCGCTCATTCCCGGCATCGCCTTCGTCGCCATGAAGGAGCTGTTCTCCTGGCCGCTGATCGGCGCGATCCTCTATCGGCTTGATATGATCCGCGTCGACACCTGCGGCGGCGAGCGCGAGCGGCGCAACCTCGCGACGTTCGCGCGCCGCGCCATCGAGGCACGCCGCGTGCTCACGATCTACCCCGAGGGCCATCTCATGCCGATCGGCGAGAAGGAGCGCTATCGCACCGGCATCTACTACATGTCGCGTGATCTGGACCTGCCGGTCACGCCGGTCGCCACCTGCGTCGGCCGCCTGTGGGAACGCTGGAGCTTCTGGAAGACGCCGGGCAAGGCTGCCGTCGAATTCCTGCCGCCACTGGCGCCCTCGGCCGACAAGGATACCTTCATGCGCGAGCTTGAAGACCGCATCGAGGAAGCCACAGCGCGCCTGGTGGCCGAATTCGGCGGCCAGCCCTACAGCCTCGCCCGCTATGCACCGCGATCCGAGCCGAAGACCGATCGCACCGCAACGCTGGCGGCCAGCACCGCCGACCCTTAAGCCCTCCCCACACAGTGGAGTCCTGGGAGTGCAGGCGTCTCGCCCGCATCTCCAGCGAAAGAGCGCATGGTCAAAGCATGAGCGGGCCAGAGGCCCGCGCTCCCGGGAAGGTCTGAATCAGAAATAGATCCACGGGCGCAGCGCACGGTCGCGGGCCTGGAACGCGGCAATATCCGGCTCACGCTGCAGCGTGACGCCGATCTCGTCGAGGCCCAGGAGCAGCGCTTCACGCCGGCCAGGGTCGACCTCGAAGTCGATCGCCACGTCGGCGGCCCGCACGGCTTGGTGTTCAAGATCGACGGTCACCGGGTGTGCCTGCTGATCGCGCCGAACGACGTCAGCCAATGCCTCGATCTTGTCGGCCGGCAACACGACCGGCAGAACGCCGTTCTGGAAGCAGTTGTTGAAGAAGATGTCGCCGAAGCTGGGCGCAATCACGCAGCGGATGCCGACGCACATCAGTGCCCACACCGCACCTTCGCGCGAACTGCCGCAGCCGAAATTGCGGCCCGCCAACAGGATGCGCGCGCCCTTGCAGGCGGGATCATTGAGGAAGAACGCCGGATCGTCGCCGCCATCCTCGCGATAGCGCAGCGCCTCGAAACAGTACGGCCCCAGCTCGGTGCGGCCGAGCGTGATCAGACGCTCGATACGCACGATGATGTCGGTGTCGATGTTCTGCCGCAGCAGAACGGCCGCCGGGGACGTGAGCGTGGTGAATTTGTCCATATCACGCTCCCAGCTTGCGGACGTCGGCGATCGTGCCGGTCACGGCGGCGGCCACCGCCATAGCCGGGCTGGCGAGGTGGGTGCGCGCCAGCGGTCCCTGGCGACCGACGAAGTTGCGGTTGGAGGTTGATACCGAGCGTGCCTTGGGCGGCACCTGCTCGCCGTTGGCGGCGACGCACATCGAGCAACCGGGCTGGCGCCACTGGAAGCCGGCGGCGCGGAAGATTTCGTGCAGTCCCTCGCGCTCGGCATCGCGGCGCACGATCTCCGAGCCCGGCACCACCCAGGCATTGACGCCGGATGCAACCTTGCGGCCCTTGGCGACCGCCGCGGCGGCGCGCAGGTCCGACAGGCGCGAGTTGGTACAGGACCCGATGAACACCCAGTCGACCTTGGTGCCTTCGATCGCCGCGCCGGGTAGCAGGCCCATGTAGTCGAGCGCCGCCGCCATCGCCTTGCGACGGTCGGGATCGGCGGCCTTGTCCGGATCGGGAATCCTGTCGCCGATCGCGATCACGTCCTGCGGGCTGGTGCCCCACGTGATCTGGGGCGCGATGGCGGCGGCATCGATCTCGTGCTCGACGTCGAACGATGCATCCGTGTCGCTGGGCAGCGTGCGCCAGAAGGCCACGGCGCGCTCCCACATCGCGTCGCGCGGCGCGAAGGGGCGGCCGTGCAGATAGCCGAAGGTCGTGTCGTCGGGCGCCACCATGCCCATCTTGGCGCCGAGCTCGATCGACAGGTTGCAGATGGTGAGGCGGCCCTCCAGCGGCAGTGCGCGGATCGCCGAGCCGGCATACTCCACGGCAAATCCGGTGCCGGCGGCCGCACCGATGCGGCCGATCAGGAACAGGATCATGTCCTTGGGCGTGACACCGGCTTGCGGCGTGCCCTCGAAGCGCACACGCATGCGCCGCGGCTTGCGCTGCACCAGGGTTTGCGTCGCCAGCACGTGCACCAGTTCGGACGAGCCGATGCCGAAGGCGAGCGCGCCCAACCCGCCATGCGTGCAGGTATGCGAGTCACCGCAGACAATCGTGGCGCCCGGCAGGCTGATGCCCATCTCCGGACCCACGACATGCACGATGCCCTGCCCCTCCTGGCCGAGATCGAACAGGCGGACGCCGGTCTGCGCCGCATACCGACGCAGGTCGCGCAGGAATTTGCCGCCCGTGGGATTGGTGTCCTCGGTACGGTCCGGCGCGCTCGACACGGCATGATCGGGCGTGGCGAACACCAGCTCGGGATTGCGCACGCGATAGCCCTTGGCCAACACGTCGGCGAGGCCGCGCGGCCCACCGAGGTCGTGCATGATGTGCCGGTCGATATGCAGCAGCGCGGTGTCGTTGCCGAGATCGGCCACGACGTGCTGCGCCCAGATCTTGTCGAACAGCGTTTGTCCGCCCATCGCTTCCTCTCTCGTTTGATGTTGTGTGCTGGGAGCGCGGGCGTCTCGCCCGCATCGGCGCGGCAGCGCCGACCATCGAAGTTTCGCCCTCCGCCGTCGCTACGGGCGAATGCGGGCGGGACGCCCGCGCTCCCAGCTACTCCGCCGCCTTGGGGGCCGGTAGCTGCCACTGTTTCTCGAACGCCCAGATGTCGGGGAAGCCCATCAGTTCGTGCAGGTTCTGGCCCGATACCTTGGTCTCGTAGAGCGGCACGTCGATGCCGAGGCTGGAGCCCGTCTCCTTGAGGTGCACGAAGGTGCGCCGCGCGGCCTCTGCAACAGCGCCCAGCGCCAGGCCGGGATAGATCGCGATCGAGAAACCCATCGCCTTCAGCTTGTCGGCCGGCACGACGGGCGTGCGGCCGAACTGCACCATGTTGGCCAGCAGCGGCTTGTCGATGGCCTTGCCGATACGCACGAGTTCATCCTCGCTCTCGGGCGATTCGACGAAGATCACGTCAGCGCCGGCACGCGCATAAGCCTCGGCGCGGCGCAGCGCTTCATCGAGGCCCAGCGTGGTGCGGGCATCGGTGCGCGCGATGATCAGCGTGTCCTCGCTGTCGCGGCTGTCGATGGCGACCCTGATCTTCAGCACCATCTCCTCGGCCGCGATGACGCGCCGGCCCGGCGTGTGGCCGCACTTCTTGGGCATCTCCTGATCCTCGATCTGGATGCCCTGGGCGCCGGCCCGCTCGTAGCCTCGTACGGTGTGGCGCACGTTCACCAGGCCGCCGTAGCCGGTGTCGGCATCGGCGATCAGCGGCGTGCGGGTGCCCTCGCAAATGGTACGCACCCGCCCCACCATGTCGGTGTAGGTCGCGAGCCCCGCGTCGGGCAGGCCCAGGTACGAGGCGGTGACGCCATAGCCGGTCATGTAGAGGGCGGGAAAGCCCATCGCATCGGCAATGCGCGCGGTGATCATGTCGAACACACCCGGCGCGAGCACGAACTGGCCCGACGACAGAACACTGCGCAGCGACGCTTGCTTGGATTTGGCCATGACAATTTTCCTTGCCGATCCGCAATTGTTGTACATGTCATCATAAGATGATAACAACATGACTTGTCAACAAACCAGATGGGAGGAATGAGGGCATGAAGTGCTCCAGGCTCGGAAAATTCGTGCGGACGGCCCTGCTGGCGGGTGCAGCCTCGATGCTGGCGGCGGCCCCCACGCGCGCTGCCTCGGAGATCGTGGTCACCCACTGGTCGGCATTGCTGTACGGCGTGCCCTACGCGATCGCGCAGGCGAAGGGCTACTTCAAGGAAGAGGGCGTCGACCTCTCGGGCATCCTGTCGTCCAAGGGCGGCGGCACCAGCGTGCGCAACCTGATGGCGGGCGAGACGCTCTACGCCGAGGTCGCGCTGCCGGCCGCGCTGGCGGCGATCAAGGAAGGCTTTCCGATCCGCATCATCAATGCCGGCACCGACGGCTCCAGCGGCATCTACATCACACGCGAGGGCGAGAAGATCGACAAGCCCGAGGACCTGAAGGGCAAGCGCTTCGCCTACAGCCGCCCCAAATCGGTGTCGGAGAGCGGCGTGATTGCAGCCCTGAAGTCGCATGGGCTCAAGGCATCGGACGCCAAGCTGATCGCCGCCGGCGACATCGGCGCCGGCATCACGGCGCTGGAACACGACAAGGTCGATGTCGCCATCATCCCCGAGCCGATCTTCTCGACCAAGATGAAGGACGGTGCGAAGTACAAGCCCCTGCCCTGGTTCGGCAAGGACGTGCCGCGCTACACCCAGACCGTGGGCGTCGCCACCATCGAGACCATCGAGAAACGCGGCAAGGAACTGGCGGCGCTGATCAAGGCGCGTCGGCGTGGCGTGGAGTTCCTGTACGCCAACCCCGAGGAGACCGCGAAGATCCTCGCCAAGGCCTACAACATGCCGCTCGACATCGCGACAGCCGCCATGGCCAACGCCAAGGCGCAGACGCCGACATGGTGGAATCCCGGCCGGCTCGACTTCGAGGGTATGAACAACATGTCGGAGGCGCTGGCTTCGGTGGGTGCGCTGGCACTGCCGATCGACTGGAAGACGGCCGTCGACGACCGCTTCGTGCCGCCCGATCTCAAGGCCATGCGCTAACGCGGGCAGTGACGATGACCATCGATCGCACATCGGTGCACGCAGCCCTGGCCGGCGTGACACGGGTCTACCCGGCGCGCGCCGGGCAGCAGCCCGTCCACGCTCTGGGACCGCTCGACCTGGAATTACGGCATGGCGAGTTCTTCAGCGTCGTGGGCCCTTCGGGCTGCGGCAAGTCCACGCTGCTGGATGTGCTGAGCGGGCTCGCGCCACCGTCGGACGGACAGGCCTCTTTTGAAGGCAAGGCTCTGGGCGACAACGTGCCTGACGGTATCGGCGTGGTGTTCCAGGAAGACGCATCGTTCCCCTGGCTTACGGTCGGGGACAACGTCGCCTTCGGCCTGCGCCGGCGTGGCACCGATCCGGCAGAGATCCGCCGCCGGGTCGACTATGCGCTGGGTTTCATGGGCTTGCTGGCCTTTGCCCAGGCCTATCCGGCACAGCTCTCCGGCGGCATGCGCCAGCGTGTCTGCATCGCGCGCACCTTGGTGATGCAGCCGCGGCTGATCCTGCTCGACGAGCCGTTCGGGGCTCTCGATCAACAGACGCGTCTGCTGATGGGCGATGAGCTCTTGCGCCTGTGGCGCGAGACCGGCGCTACCGTGATGCTGATCACCCATGCGCTCGACGAAGCCAACCTGCTGTCGGACCGCATCGGCGTGATGAGTGCCCGGCCCGGGCGCTTTATCGCCATCGTCGAGACCGGCTGGAGCCGCGACCGCGATTCCACGCTGGCCGAGGACCCGCGCTTCGGCGCCGTCAGCTCGCGGCTGTGGTCATATTTGCGGCCCGAATCGCTGCGGGCGCTGGGCCAACAGGTGCCGGCCGCCGCGCAATCGGCAGATCCGCTGATGAGCGCCGCTCAATGAGCGGCGCTGGGTGGATCCGGCTTGTGGTGGTGGCGATCATGGTGGGCGGCCTGGAGGCTGCCTGCCGCCTGGGTGCCCTGCCCGCCACAGCGATCATTGCCCCCAGCGAGATGCTGCGCGCGATGGTCGAAGCCTTGACGTCGGGCGAGATCGCCACGGACATTCGCCTGACGTTCACCGCCGTGGCAATTGCCGCGTCGCTGGCCGTCGCCGGCGGCTTCGTTCTGGGCTTCCTGATCCACCTTTCGCCGCGACTGCGCGCCGCGCTCGACCCGTTGCTGGCTGCCTACTACGCCATCCCGCATGTGGCATTCTATCCGCTGCTGATCGTCGTCTTCGGGCTCGGTATCGGGCCGCTGATCGTGCTGGCGACCGCTTTCGGCATCGTGGCGATGATCATCGCAACCTTGACCGGGCTCGACCGCGTGCCGCGCGTGCTGATGCGCACCGCCCGTGTCCATCGCCTCTCGCCGCTGCAGGAGATGGTGCTGGTGCGTCTGCCGGCGGCGATGCCGCATTTGCTGTCCGGTGTGAAGCTGGCGTTGTCCTATGCCTTCATCGGCGTCATCGCCGGCGAATTCATCCTGTCGACGGCGGGTGTCGGCCATGCCATCGCCTACGCCTATGACAATTTCGACAATCGCCGCATGTACGGACTGATCGTCTTCGTGATCGGCTTCATGGTGGTGGTGAATACGATGGTGTTGCTGTGGGAGCGGCGCCTGGCCCAGCGCCGCGGTGCGCGATGAGGGGGCAGACATGACCATCGCGGCAAGAGGGCGCGACAGCATCCTGGTCCTGATCGCCATCCTGGCGGTCTGGCAGGCGATCAACCTGGTCGGCGGCGACAACCTCATGACGTCGCCGCTGGCCACCGTGCAACATGCCATCGACATGATGGGACAGGCACGCTTCTGGCCGCATCTGCGCGAAACGATCACCGCCTATCTCGCGGCGCTGGCCATTGCGGTGCTGGGTGGTGTCGGCTTCGGCGTGTTGCTGGGCGCGCACCGACTGACCGGTGACGTGGCCGAGCCGATCTTCGTGGCGCTGTACTCGATCCCCAAGGTGACACTATATCCGGTGATCCTGCTGGCATTCGGCCTCGGCATCCAGGCCAAGATCGCATTCGGCGCCCTGCATGGCATCATCCCGATCGTCATCTTCTCCTTGAATGCCGTGCGCCAGATCAACCGCACCTGGCTGCGCACGGCGCGCACGATGTCGCTGACGCCGCTGCAGACCGTGCGCCACGTCATCATCCCCGCCACGGTGCCCGAGATCTTCTCGGGCCTGCGGGTGGGTGCGGCGCTGACACTGCTGGGAACCATGCTGGGCGAGCTGTTCGCCTCCCAGCGCGGGCTGGGATTCCTGCTGATGACGGCGATCGACCTGCACGACGTGAAGACGATCATGGCCATTGCCCTCTTGATCACGCTGTTTTCCGTCGCCATGAACACGGTCATGCTGACGCTGGACCGACGCCTCCATGCCCGATTCTGAAACACCGCCTGATGGGACGATCGCCCTGGCGCGCGTCCAGGGCTCGCCGCTGCATCACCAGGTCTACCTGATCCTGCGCGACACGCTGCGGTCGGGCCGCTACCGGCCGGGCGAGATGCTGCCGACCGAGGATGCGCTGTCGACCCAGTTCGGCGTGTCACGGATCACCATTCGCCGGGCGCTCGACACGTTGGAGCGTGCAAACCTGATCGAACGGCGCCAGGGCAAGGGCACCTACATCCGCCGCGACGCCCCCTCCTCGCCGATTCACGTGCCAATCTACAGCATTATCGAGCAGATCACCCGGCTGGGCGCCACGACGGATGTACGGGTGATCGAGTTCAGCCACGAGGCGCCGCCGCCGGACGTGCGCGCACTCTTCGGCCTGGAGGAGACGCAAACACTGCAGCGCGCCGTGCGCGTGCGCCTGCAGAACGGCGAGCCCTTCGTGCATCTCACCACGTTCGTCGCCGAGCGGGTGAGCGCTACCTTCGGTCGGGCCGACATGGAGCGGATGTCGCTGTTCGACCTGATCCATCGGGCCGGCGTGCGGCTGCATTCCGGCCACCAGACAGTCAGCGCCACGCTCGCCACGCCGCTGATCAGCCAGCGCCTGAACGTCAAGATCGGCTCGCCGCTCCTGCGCACCATCCGCGTACTCAACGACGCCGAAGGCCACCCTATCGAGCACCTCGAGGTGCTGGCATCCCCGGAGTTGTTTCAACTGCGCTTTTCATTGGAGCCAGACGACCTCGCAGCCATCCATCAGCGCCGCGCCGAGCCATCCTCGCCCCCCTGAGGGCAGCGGCTGCGTGTCTGGCATAGGTGGTCTGATAAAAGCCGCGAAGGGCTTTACAGAATCACCACTGCGTTCCTAAATTTAGCAGTGAGACATTAACTGGTACGCGTCGTCGGGTGGCAATGCTTTCCCTGGCCCGACGACAGCGGCGGGGATTGGGATGCTGCTGGCGAAAATCCTGCGGAGGCTGGTGCGCACCGGGACGTTGACACTCGTCGACGCCGCGGGGCAGCCACATCGCGTCGAAGGCAGTCAATCCGGACCGGACGTCACGGTCCGCTTTCGTGACCATGTGACGCCCTGGCGGCTGGCTCTCAGTCCGCGCCTGGCCATCGGCGAAGCGTACATGGACGGCACGCTCACGATTGATGACGGCCGCCTGGTCGAGTTTCTCGACCTGCTCGGCCGCAACATGGCAACGATGGAGCGCTCCTGGTGGCTGGCCTGGTCCTTCCGCGTGCAGCGATTCACGCGCTGGATTCAGCAGAGCAATCCCATTGGCCGCGCCCAACGCAACGTCGCGCACCACTACGACCTCAACGGCGCGCTCTACGCCCTCTTCCTCGACCGCGACCGACAATACTCCTGTGCCTACTTCCCCAATTCCGACGCTACTCTCGAGGTGGCTCAGGCGGCCAAGAAGCGCCACATCCTGGCCAAGCTCCGAGTCGAGCCGAATCACAAGGTGCTCGACATCGGCTCGGGCTGGGGCGGTCTGGGCCTCTACATCGCGCGCGAGAGCGGCGCCGACGTCACCGGCGTCACGCTCTCCAGCGAGCAACATGCCGTCTCCACGCAGCGCGCCGCGACCGAAGGACAAGGCACGCGCGTCAACTTCAAGCTGCAGGACTACCGTCTGGAGACGGAACGCTACGATCGCATCGTGTCGGTCGGCATGTTCGAACATGTCGGCGCCGTCCATTACGACGAATACTTCAGCAAGGTGCGTGATCTACTGAGTGATGACGGTGTCATGGTACTGCACGCCATCGGCCGCATGGAGCCACCCGGCGGCACCAACCCGTGGATCCGCAAGTACATCTTCCCGGGCGGCTATACACCCGCCCTGTCGGAGGTGCTGGCGTCGATCGAGCGCGTGGGCCTATGGGTCACGGATATCGAGATCCTGCGGCTGCACTACGCCGAGACGCTGCGGCACTGGCGTGACCGCTTCATGCAGAACCGCGAGGAGGTCAAACGGCTGGCCGGCCTCGATGACCGCTTCTGCCGCATGTGGGAATTCTACCTCGCCGCGTGCGAGATGAGTTTCCGTCACATGAACCAGATGGTCTTCCAGATCCAGATCGCCAAGCGTGTCGACAGCGTGCCGCTGACCCGCGACTACATGTACGACGCCGAGCGCACCACCGACTTGCCCCTGCCGCGACCGGTGGCAGCGGAGTAATAGTGGCACCACGGTCAACCGGGGCGGTCACGGCCGCCGCAGCCAGAGTCATCCCGAGCGCAGCGAGGGATCTCCTGCGTAAGACGCACAGCACGCCGCTCGCAGGAGATCCCTCGCTGCGCTCGGGATGACGAGGGCCCCACCCTCACTGACGACGCTGCGCCAATATGAAAAGCCGGCGGAAGGGAAACAGCGTGCTGCCGCCGGCCTCCGGTGGATAGGCCGCCCGCACGCGCGCCCGGTAGTCGGCCTCGAAGGCGCCGCGTTCGGGCTCCTGCAGCCGGTCGAGGAACTGCTTGAGCCACGAACCCTTCACGAACTCGGCCACGGGGTTCTCGCCCTTCAGCACCTGCAGATACTCGATCTCACAGATGTCGAGCGAGGCGGCCCGGCCCTCCAGGAGCCGCCAATAGTCCTGTGGCGCGCCGACCGGCCGGCGCCGCAGCAGCGGCTCCAGCGCTGCCCGCCACGGTCCCTGCTCGATCGTTTCGATGACGCAGGTGTGTGACGGTGCAGCGAAATTGCGTGGCATCTGGACCGCCATCCAGCCGCCGGGCGCCACGGTCTCGAGCAATGCCGGAAACAGCGTGTCGTGGCCGTCCAGCCAATGCAGTGCCGCGTTGCTGTAGAGCACATCGACGGACCGATCCGGTCGCCATGTCGCGAAATCGGCCTGTACGAAGCTGGCCTGCGGATAGTCGGCGCGCGCCTTGGCCAGCATCTGCGGCGAGGAGTCGACGCCGATGAGCTTCGCCTGCGGCCAGCGCTGCTGGAACAAGGGCGCCAGATTGCCCGCGCCGCATCCCAAATCTACGACGGTGGCAGGCGCCGCGGCCGGAATGCGCGCCAGCAGATCCAGCGCCGGCCGCAGCCGCTCACCGGCGAATTTCAGATACTGGGTCGGATCCCAATCGCTCATGGTCGCTACCTCTCCATCGGCAACGACCGTGCCTGAAGGCCCTAACGCCGACAAGCATCGCCGCCTGTCATGCCTCCGCCGGCACCGGCTTGGGCAGCGGCATCAGCGCCACGGCCATGGAGACACAGCCGATTTCCCCCTCGACATCCAACAGCGCACCGCGCCCCATACCCAGGCCGCGCGCCGGCTCCCAGCGGGTGGTCGGCTGGACCCCGATCCAGTCGCCACGCGGCGGCCGGAACAGGTGGACCGTCAGGTTGGGATTGGGATCGGCCAGGACGTTCGACAGCGGCCTCGCGATGCCATGAGCCCAGTCCGCCGGCCCCAGCACCCGCGCCAGCGGGCCCGCGCCCTCGACCACGTCCACGGTCAAGCGGAACCAGGCGACACCGTCGCCACTGCGGACTTCCATCGCATCCATGAACCAGGGGCCGCCATGCGGCGCCCTCGTCGTGCGCAACGGCAGTTGTGCCGGATCGACATCGCGAAACGCATCGCCGCCGAAGGCCGGCACGGCGATGGCCCGCTCGCGCGCCAGCGTCACCCGGACAGTCGCGCACGGCTCGGCCTCGCCGTCCGGCCACAGCGTATTGTCGACCACGGCAACGCGCCCGCCGGCACGCACGACAGCGACCTGCGTGCGCAGACGCGCTTTCGGTGTCGGTCGGAAGAACCAGGCTGCGGCACTGACGGCACTGCCCCACCCCTGCGCCGCAGCCTGGGCCTCGATCTCGGCCGTCAGCAAGCCCGCCACCGCGCCGCCCTGCAGGCCGACAAACGGACCGGACGCCAGCGCTGACGGCCCATAGGTCCCGCTCTGCGAATCGAAGTCGAATACCGCCACGTCCCCCTCCACCAACATCGGACGCGCCGACGACCGATGAACCTGCTTGATCGATCCTGCAATCTGGCCAAGTGTCAGGTGGCAAACAAAGGGCCGATCCTCACCTAAGATGAAATCTGCTCATCTCTCAGAAAATCCCCTGTCGCCCGCGCAGGCAATCCCGCCGTTGTCGGCGCTGCTGGCCTTTGAACGCGCCGCGACCCACCTCAGCTTCCGGCGCGCGGCGCAGGACCTGGCGATCAGCCCCTCCGCCGTCAGCCACCAGATCCGCGGGCTGGAGGAACGCTTCGGTGTGCGCCTGTTTGCCCGGACCGGGCGCGCGGTGCGTCTGACGCCCGACGGCGAGCGCTACCTGCACGCAGCATCGGCAGGCTTATCATTGCTTGATGAGGCCGGCCGCGCGTTGCACCGGCGCGGGCGCGGCGGCCCGCGCGAGTTGCGGGTCAGCGCGCTGCCGTTCTTCACCAGCACCGTGTTGATCCCGTCCCTGGCCGCGTTCACCAGCCGCCATCCGGACCTGACCGTGCATATCGAAGCAACCCACCAGTACGCCGATTTCGACAACGCCGGCGTCGATGTCGCCATTCGCTACGGCCGCGAGCGCTCGGCAGGACTGCGTCTGGAGCCACTGGTGGACGTGCGCAGCCAGCCGGTGTGCGCGCCCATCATCGCGCGCGCCGGCTTGCGCAAGCCCGCGGACCTGGCGCGACAGGTGCTGATCCATGTCGACCAGCAGCCACGGGCATGGCCGGCATGGCTCAAGGAAATGGGGGTCGCACATTTGAAGCCGCGCGGTGATCTTTGGTTCGATTCCATGCCCGCGGCACTTGAAGCCGCCGAACAGGGGCTCGGCGTGGCGCTGGCGATGTACCCGCTGATCAAGGGCCGCCAAAGTTTCGGCACCCGGTTGGTGATGCCTTTCGACGGGCGTGCCGAGCGCAGCAGTACGCTGTACTTCGTTTGCCGGCCCGAGCAAGCCAAGGACAGGCGGATCAGCGCCTTTCGACGGTGGCTGATCGCAGCCGTCGCACGCGCCAGCGGCCACTAGGCGTCGCGACGCGGCATCAGCGGCCACCGGATTGGCCACTTGCGGTTCACGGCAATCGTCGCGGTCGCGATTGCCAGCATGCCGGCGATCTGGGCCGGCGTCATCCGCACGTCGTAGACCCAGGCATCGGCGATCAGCGCCGTGACCGGATAGATGAAGGTCAGGGCGGCGATGGCCGCACCGGACAGCCGCGGATAGGCGGCATACATCAGCACGTAGACGATTCCCGTATGCAGTACGCCCAACCCGATCAACCAGGGCCATGCGGGCGAGACGAGTTGCTGCGCACCTGGTGTTGCAAGCGGCGCCATCAGTGCGACACCCATGATCGTATGCGCCAAGGTCACGACGGCGGGCCTTGTCTGCGTGATGGCCTTGGCGGCGACGACGGCGCCAGCGTAGAGCAGCGAGGCGGCCAGTGACAAACCAGCGCCCAGCAAAACGACGCCGGCCTCCCCTTTCAATCCCGGATCGAAGCCGACCGCCAGCACCAGTCCTGCGAAGGCGAACAGTACCCAGACGATCTGGTCGCGTGTCGGCGCATCGCGGAAGGCGAACCAGACCAGGAGCAGCACCCAGAAAGGCTGCACGTGATAGACGATGGTCATCAGCGTGATCGAGATCGAGGCCAACGCCTCGAATCCCAGGACCCAATTCGCCACGATGCACAAGCCACCGACAATGGTCAGAACAACGTCACGGCGGTTGCCGAATGGTCGCCGCAGGTAGCCCGCCAACACACAGAAAACCAGCATCGCCGCGGCACCGATGGCGCACCGCCAGAAGACGGCGTTCAACGCGCCGACACCGCTTTCCTTGACGAACAGACCGATCGTGCCGGCGATCGCCATGGCGAGGCTGAGTTGCAGGGTGGGGCCGATACGGCCGTTAGTCATCGCCTGCGGCCTCCAAGGCGCAGGGACGCGGCCGTTCGCGCACCATCAGGTGAAAGGCCGCCGCGCTGAGACTGAGGCCGACGACAGCAACCCATACCAGCGTGTAGCTGCCGGTGCGGTCGAACACGAAACCGCCGGCCCAGGCGCCTGCAAAGGCGCCGATCTGATGTCCGACGAAGGCAATGCCGAACAGGAATCCCAGCTCGCGCCGCCCCCAGAGATCGGCGACCAGGCCGGACGTCAGCGGAACGACCCCGGTCCACAGCAGACCGATCAACGCCGCGAAGACGATCGCCGACGGTGCCGAGGGCGGCAGCGCCAGGAAGCCGAGGACGACCGCGGCCCGAGCAATATAGACCACCGCCAGAACGCGCGCCTTGGGCTGGCGGCCACCGGCGAGACCGGCGAGGTAGGTTCCTGGAATGTTAAAGGCGCCGATGCAGGCGAGCACCCCCGCTGCGACGGCGACGGACAACTCACCGTCCGTGAGGATCGTCGGCAGATAGGTGGCGATGAAGGCAAGCTGGAAGCCGCAACTGGCAAATCCCAGGTTCAGCAACCAGTAGTCACGATCGGCGATCGCCGCGGCGAAGGCGCCGCCGACCGGCACCGCGGCTGCGCCGGCTGGCGGCGGCCGCTTTTCGGTGAGCCCCAGGCCAAGCAACGGCATCGTCGCGGCAACGGCGGCCAGGACCAGGAAGGTCGTTCGCCAGTCGGCGACGTCGAGCAGCACGCTGGTCGCCGGCACCATGGCGAACATGCCCACCGAGCCGGCGGCGGATGCCACGCCCAGATGCCGGCTACGCTGCCTCTCGGGCACGAGACGCCCGATGAGCGCGAGGATCACGGCGTAGGTCGTGCCGCTTTGCCCCAGGCCGACCAGTACGCCCAGGCCGAGGATAAAAAAGGCGCTATCGGCCGCCACGGCAGCCAGGCCGAGGCCGAGCGCGTAGCAACCACCGGTGCCGACCACGACCCATCGCGCCCCGATACGATCAGCCACCAGGCCCGCGAACGGCTGCGTGAGGCCCCACACCAGGTTCTGGATGCCGACCGCCAGGCCGAAGACTTCGCGCGAGAAACCGAGGTCAGCTGTGACCGGGCGCAGGAACAGCCCGGAGACCTGGCGCACGCCCAGCGCGATCGTCATGACCAGCGAGCCGCAGATCAGGGCGATTATCCAGGACGGCAGCAATGAGGTGCGTGTGTGCATGGCGCATGCTCATCGGACACGCGACTTCACACAAACGAATAGATTTGAATATCCACTTCAATTTGACTTATGCTTTGACGATGGTCGAGCATCTAAGCCTGGATCTGCTGCGCCTGCTGGTCGCCGTCGCCGATGCCGGCACCTTCAGTCGCGCCGCCACGGCCCTGGGACGTACCCAGTCCGCCGTCAGCATGCAGGTGCGCCGTCTGGAGGACATTGCCGGCCGCCCGCTCTTCATTCGTGAACCGCGGCGCGTGCGGCTCACGCCCGCGGGCGAAAGCCTCGCGGGCTACGCACGCCGCATCTTGGCACTGGAACGCGAAGCGCGTGCCGATCTGGTCGAGGACCAGCTCTCTGCCGTGGTGCGTCTGGGCGTGCCGGATGACTATGCCCATCTCCTGCCCGACCTGCTGCAACGCTTCGCCGAGCGCTACCCGAAGATCATCGTCGATCTGACGTGTGGCGAGAGCGCGCGGCTGTTCCCCGCCATCGACGCGGGCGAGATCGATCTTGCCATCGTCACGCGCGGTACCGGTCAGGACGCCGAGGTGCTGCGCCGCGAGCCTTTGGTCTGGATCGGGCCCCGTACCGCTTATCCCGAGCGCCGCGAGCCGCTGCCGCTTGCTCTCTATCAGCCCGGCTGCGTCGCGCGCGATCACGTGCTGCGGGCGCTGGCGAAGGGCGATCGGACGTGCCGCCTCGCCTACGAAAGCCCGAGCATGACGGGCCTGCTCGCGGTCGTGCGTGCCGGCCTTGCTGTTGCCATCCTGGCCCGAACGAGCGTGCCGCCTGATCTGCGAATCATCACCGCCGATGTCGGCCTGCCGTCCCTGCCGACCGTTGAAATCGGCCTGGCGCGCAACCGCGCAGCGACATCACCGGCCATCGAAGCGCTCGCGACCCTGATCGTCGATACGATCGGAGCCCCTATGCTGGATGCGGCAGCTGACTAGCCTGCGCCCGCTACGACTAACCCCGCAGAACGGCGTACGCAACGAACAGTGGCGCCAAGCACCGCCAACACCGTTACAGAGTGACGCACGCGCCGATGGACGTCGATGTACGGGGAGGTAATTACGGTATAGGACGCACTGGCCCGTGTGAGCGAGATGCTCTTATCGACAATACACACAGTTCCCACAGGCGAAGGCTGCGTGCGCCCCTCTTACGAACGGAATAGCGTCTGTTGATGGACCCAGCCCCCAAGGACAGCAACGTTACCCGCCTGCCCCATGCCGGCGACGACGTGCAACTCCGCGAACCGCCGCACAATTTCCAGGTCGAGCAGGCACTGCTCGGCGCAATTCTGGTCAACAACCTCGCCTATAACCGGGTCTCCGACTTCCTCAAGACGGAGCATTTTGCCGATCCTCTGCACGGGCGGATCTTCGATACCGCCGCCCGCATGATCGAGCGCAGCCAGGTCGTCGACTACAAGACGCTGCGGACCTTCTTCGAGAACGACGAGACCCTGGTCGCTGCCGGCCGCCAGAACTATCTGGCCGAACTTGCCGCCGCCGCCATCAGCATCATCGACGCCGGCGACTACGGACGGCAGATCCACGACCTCTTCCTGCGGCGCCAGTTGATCGACGTCGGCGAGACGATGGTGAACGACGCTTTCGTGCGCGACATCGAAGCGCCGGCGCTGATGCAGATCGAGGTCGCCGAAAAGAAGCTGTACGAGCTGGCATCGGCCGGTCAGATCGAAGGCGGCTTCCGTCCGTTCAAAATGGCGATCACGGAAGCGGTGGAACAGGCGGAAAGCGCCTACAAGCGTGTCAGCGGCCTGACCGGCGTCGCGACCGGCCTGCATGCGCTGGATCACCTGCTGGGCGGCCTCCACCACAGCGATCTGATCATCCTCGCCGGGCGTCCCAGCATGGGCAAGACGGCGCTGGCCACCAACATGGCGTTCCATGCCGCGCGCAACTACCGCGAGGAGTTCGATGAGAACAACCAGCCCAAGGTGGCCGAAGGTGCCGTGGTCGGCTTCTTCTCGCTGGAAATGTCGGCCGAGCAGCTTGCCACCCGTATCCTCGCGGAACGGTCCGAGGTGTCGTCGGAAAAAATCCGCCGCGGCGAACTGAACGCGCACGACTTCGACCAGGTTCTGGCCTGCAGCCGCGAACTGGAAATGATGCCGTTGTTCATCGACGACACGCCAGGACTCACCGTGCAAGCGCTGCGCACGCGCGCGCGACGGCTGAAACGCCAGCATGGGCTGGGCCTGCTGGTGATCGACTATCTGCAGCTGCTGCAGGGCGCCTCGCGCGGCCGCGACGCCAATCGCGTGCAGGAAATCTCCGAGATCACCCGTGGGCTGAAGATGCTGGCCAAGGAGCTGAACGTGCCGGTGATCGCACTGTCGCAGCTCAGCCGTGCCGTCGAGCAGCGCGAGGACAAGCGGCCGCAGCTCGCCGACTTGCGTGAGTCGGGCTCGATCGAACAGGACGCCGACGTGGTGATGTTCGTCTATCGCGAAGAGTACTACCTGACCCGCAGCGAGCCGACGCGGCGGCCGGACGAAAGCGACGAACGCTTCAACGAACGGCATGACCAGTGGAAGCAGCGCTGCGAGCAGGCCTACGGCAAGGCCGAGACGATCGTCGCCAAGCAGCGCCACGGCCCCACCGGCGCAGTGCGGCTGAAGTTCGAAGGCGCCATCACCAAGTTCGACAACCTGCCGGCCGACGACAGCTACGTGCGGGACCAGTATTGAGTTCCTTCTCCCGTAAACGGGAGAGGGATCAACGCGTCCGGTGTTTTTCGAGCCAGCCCATGGTCGCTTCCGGCACGCTGTCGGTGCTGGGCAGGTAGGGCTTGATGTCCAGCAACGGCGTGCCGTCGAGGCAGTCGAGGTAGCGCACCTTCAACGTATCCGCCGTTGCAAAGCCGTCGAAGGCAACCACCGACATGCCCAGCTTGTTGGGTCGTCGCGGCGCGCGCGTGGCGAACACGCCCCGCGGCGTGGCGTCGAACGGCGGCGTGAACGTGAGTTCGGTCACGCGCATCTCGTGCAGCGCATAGATCAGGATCAGGTGCGAGAAGCCTTCCAGGCTCTGCAGGCCGGGCTGGAACTCCTTGAACACATGCGCAAGACAGATCGGCGCCGGATCGAGCTGGCGGCCGTTGCGCGGGCAGTCGGCCAGCGTCTTGAACGGCGTCTCGATACGGCCGATGGCCTGCAGGACCGGCAGTTCATCTACATTGTGATGGGCCATGATTGCCGCGCCGTGGTGAAAATTCTGATTGCCACACTACCGCAAAGGATATCTTGCCGGCGCACCCAATCGCGCCCATGCTCACATGGTCAGGTATACGAACGGCCCCTTGCGTGGTTCGTTTCGGACCTCGCATCGCGTCCTGGTATGCCTTGGCATGCGTCCAAGGAGGGTTCCATGGACACCATGCGGATGTTGTTGAGTACCCATCGGTCCTGGGAGGACTGGGCCGTGATGGGCTTCGGCGCGCTGATCGTCGTTTCCCCCTGGCTGACGCCGGGTGAGGCGGCGACCTTGTCGCAGACCATCGTGATCAACGCGGTTGTCGTCGGGTTGATCGTTTGCGCGTTGGCCGCACTGGAAATGCTGGCGCTTGAGCACTGGGAAGAAGCGATCGGCTTCATCTGCGGCGCGTGGCTGATGATATCGCCTTACGTCCTGGGCTACATCGGTGATGGCGCCCTGCGCTTCTGGCATGTCGGCCTGGGCGCCTTGGTGGCGCTCTTCGCCGTCATGGAGTTCTGGCAGGACACAGGCCCGGAAGGGACGGAGAAGTCGTAGCGCTCTGCGCCCTCTCCACGCCAAAGACGTGAAGAGGGCTGGCCGCCACAACGTCCCGTTGTCACACCACCGTGGCGGCAGCCCGGTAGCGATGTACCTCGCGCACCAGGGATGCACCGAGGTCCTTGATCAGCTTGACGGCCATCTCGTCGTTCAGCGTGCCGTCAGCGCCGAACTTCGTATGCGCCGCACCGATCATCACCTCTGGCTTGTTGATGGGGCGACCATCGAGGAACACCATGATCTGGCGCAGGTGGTATTGCGCGCGGGCGGTACCGAGGACGCCCATCGAGGCACCCAGCAACGCGATCGGCTTGACGGCAAAGGGCTGTGGTGTGGTGCGCGACAGCCAGTCGATGGCATTCTTGAGCACGCCCGAGGTCGAATAGTTGTACTCCGGCGTGGCGATCACGACAGCGTCGGCGCCATGGATCGTGTCGCGCGCCGCAGCCACGGCGGC
This sequence comes from Reyranella sp. CPCC 100927, assembly GCF_007859315.1. Taxonomy (GTDB): domain Bacteria; phylum Pseudomonadota; class Alphaproteobacteria; order Reyranellales; family Reyranellaceae; genus Vineibacter. Next base: position 100,937 of record NZ_VOHA01000013.1, on the reverse strand, counting down.
AGGCACACCGGCCTCCAGGATTTCCTGGTTGTAGAGCGGAAAGTCGCCGATCTCGACCGGCACCACTTTGGCCCCTTCCGGCAGATTCTGTGCAAATATTGACAGCGCCAGGCGGTTGAACGACGCCTTGCGCAGACTGCCGCACAGGCCGGCAATCGTGATCGGATCTTGGCTCATCAAGAGGCTCCCCCAGGACCTTAAACGCCCACGCACCCTGCCTCACCCGGGCGCCGTCTTTCAACCACCCAGGCCAAACCGTCGACTTTACCCACAAAAGTCACATGGCCACGCGTATACCTTCGCGCCACATCGTGTTGATGTACCACATCTTTTGCCCCATACACGGTGTCGATGTTGCCCTCCCCTCAAGCCCATCTCGCGGACGCTGTTCTCACCGTCGATCTCGACGCCGTTGCTGCCAATTGGCGGTACCTGCGCGATCTCGGCCGTGCCGCGGGACGCCCCGTCGACTGCGCTGCGGTGCTCAAGGCGGACGCCTACGGCCTGGGTGCTGCGCCGGTTGCCCAGCGCTTGTTCGCTGAAGGCTGCCGCCACTTCTTCGTTGCCCATGCCGATGAGGGTGTTGCGGTGCGTGCCGTCGTGCCCGACGCTTGGATCTGCGTCCTTAACGGCTTGCCGACAGGCGCCGATGCCGACTACGTCGAACTGGGGCTGGTGCCGGCGCTGAACGATCTGGGCCAGGTTTCGACCTGGCGTTCGGCAGCGCAGCGATATGTCCAGCCGCTGGACGCCGTGGTGCATCTCGACACGGGGATGAACCGGCTGGGTCTGACGGTCGATGAGGCAGCGCTGCTGGCCAACGACCGCATGCGCCTGCGCGGCCTGCGCCTGGCCCTGCTGATGAGCCATCTGGTGTCGGCCGAAAAGCCCGCCGATCCCATCAACCGGGAGCAGCTTGACCGGTTCCGGACTTTCGTCTCACGCATGCCGGGCGCACCGGCGTCGGTGGCCAACTCGTCGGGCATCTTCCTGGGCGGCGACTTCCATTTCGACCTGATGCGGCCCGGCGCCGCACTCTACGGCATCAATCCGACCCCAGGCGCCACCAACCCGATGCGCCAGGTTGCCTCCTTGCGCGCCCGCATCCTGCAAGTCCGGCAAATTGATGCCATGACGGGGGTTGGCTATAACCACGACTGGCGCTCGGCGCGGCCCAGCCGCATCGCGGTGATCGCGGTAGGCTATGCCGACGGCTATCTGCGTGCGCTGGGCAACCGCGGCGAGGTCATGATCGACAATCATTTGGCAAGAGTCGTCGGCCGCGTGTCCATGGACCTCATCACCGTCGATGTCACCGACCTGCCCGAGACCGTCGTACGACCCGGCGCGTTCGCCGAGTTGATCGGCGCGCACCAGACGCCGGACCAGGTCGCCGAAAAGGCCCACACCAACGGCTACGAAATCCTGACGTCGCTCGGCGCGCGCTATCACCGCGCCTATATCGGTGCCGCATCGTGACGTTGGCGCCATTGACGCTGCTGGGCCGCATGACGCTGGCGTTCATGACGCTGGTGGGTTCGGTCACGATCTTCGCGGCACAGGCCATCGCCCAAGGGTTGCGTCCACCCTACTACCGCCAGCAGATCGTCCGGCAGATGCTGGAGATCGGCTACTACTCCCTGCCCGTGGTCGGCCTGACCGCGATCTTCACCGGCATGGTGCTGGCGCTGCAGAGCTATACCGGCTTCGCGCGCTTCTCGGCCGAAAGCGCCATTCCACAGGTCGTCGTCGTTTCCCTCACCCGCGAGCTGGGCCCGGTGCTGGCCGCCCTCATGGTTGCCGGCCGGGTCGGCGCCGCCATGGCAGCCGAGATCGGCACCATGCGCGTTACCGAGCAGATCGACGCGCTCACCACCCTGTCCACCGATCCGTTTCGCTACCTGGTGGCGCCGCGCCTGATCGCCGCTGTCGTGAGTTTGCCGATCCTGGTCCTGGTCGCCGATCTGATCGGCGTGCTGGGGGGTTACCTGGTGGCGGTCTATAAGCTGGAGTTCAACGACCTCACCTATCTGAAGAACACCATCGACTACCTGCAGTTCGAGGACGTGTTCTCCGGCGTGGTGAAGGCGGCCGTGTTCGGCTTCCTGATCGCGCTGATGGGCTGCTACCAGGGTTACCACTCCAAGGGCGGCGCCCAGGGCGTCGGTGCCGCCACCACGGCGGCGGTCGTGTCCGCCTCGATCCTGATCCTGACCTTCAACTATTTCCTGACCGAAGCCTTCTTCGCGCGCTGAGACATGGACGCTCCCAAGATCAGCCTCAAAGGCGTGCGCAAGTCGTTCGGGCCCAAGACGGTGCTGGCCGGCATCGATGTCGACGTCGGTAGCGGCCAGTCGCTGGTCGTCATCGGCGGATCCGGCTCAGGCAAGTCGGTGCTGCTGAAGTGTATCCTCGGCCTGCTGCGGCCAGAGGCCGGCTCGATCCGGATCGATGGCGAGGAAACGGTCGGCATCAACGGCACCGAGCGCGCCCGCGTCATGAAGAAATTCGGCATGCTGTTCCAGGGTGGCGCGCTCTTCGATTCGCTGCGGGTCTGGCAGAACGTTGCCTTTGGTCCGATCCAGGCCGACGGTGTACCGCCGGCCAAGGCCAAGGAGATCGCGCTCACCAAGCTGGGCGCCGTCGGCCTTCCGCCCGAGGTGGGGGAACTCTACCCCGCCGAGCTCTCAGGCGGCATGCAGAAGCGCGTGTCGCTGGCGCGGGCGATCGCGCGCGAGCCCGAGATCATCTTCTTCGACGAGCCGACCACCGGGCTCGATCCGATCATGGCCGACGTGATCAACGAGCTGATCGTGAAGTGCGTGCGCGAGTTGGGCGCCACCGCCATTTCGATCACGCATGACATGGCCAGCGCCCGCAAGATCGGCGACCGCATCGCCATGATCTATGAAGGCAAGCTGATCTGGCAGGGATCCACCGCCGAGGTCGATCGTTCTGATAACGCCCACGTCGATCAGTTCATCCATGGTCGCGCCGAGGGCCCGATCAAGATGCAGGTCAAGAAGCTGTGAAATCGCCGTGGGGCAGCGACGGAGAAACATGGCGTGACGATCGCAAGTCAGCCGCCGTTCCGCTGCCGATCGTCGTTGCATTCCGCAGGTCCAGGGTTGTCACCTTCGGTGTCGTGATCGTGTTCGCTCTCGCCATGGTCGCGCTCGGCGTCTTTCTTTGGATCCAGGCTGCGCAGCAGACACGGTTCAACCCTGTCATCGGACGGATCGGCGCTGCTGTTCTGATCGGACTTTTCGCTCCCCTGGGCATCGCCCTTGGCGTGCAGGTGCTGAAACGCGCACCGGCACTGATTATCGACGCCGAGGGAATCGTGGACAACACCACGCTGGTGTCGGCCGGACGGGTACCCTGGCTTGATATCCAGCGGGTGCGCGCGACCGTCGTCGGTGAAGAGCGTTTTCTCACCCTGGACGTTGCCGATCCTGCGAAGTATGTGCGGCAGGGAAATATGCTGAGGCGCTGTTTCAACGCCCTGAACCTGCGCATCTATGGCAGTCCGGTGCATATCTCGGCCAATGCCCTGGCGATCAGCTTCGACGGTCTGGCTGCCATCATCAACCGCCTTCACGCACAGCACCAGGCAACGCGCGCAGGAGGAGCATAGGATCATGGCCCGCGCCACGCGCTCCTTCGTCTGCCAATCCTGCGGCGCGGTCTACGCCAAGTGGGCGGGCAAGTGCGAGGCGTGCGACGGCTGGAATTGCATCGTCGAGGAGACCGCGGGCACGGCGGCCGCCGGCGCGCCACCAGGCCGCCTGGGCAGCGGCAAGGGTCGGCGCATCGAGTTCGCGGCACTCTCCGGCACCTCCGAGCAGCCACCGCGGCTGGTCACGTCCATCAGCGAATTCGACCGCGTGTGCGGTAGCGGCCTGGTGCCCGGCTCGGCGCTGCTGATCGGCGGCGATCCCGGCATCGGCAAGTCGACCCTGTTGCTGCAGGTGGCGGCGGCGCTGGCCAGGAGCGGCATTGGCTGCGCCTACATCTCCGGCGAAGAGGCATTGGACCAGGTGCGGCTGCGCGCCAAGCGGCTGGGCCTGGAGCAGACCGACGTTCAACTCGCCGCGGCAACCTCGATCCGCGACATCGTGGCCACGCTGGAAGCCCGTGACGGGCCGGCGGTCGCCGTCATCGACTCCATCCAGACGATGTGGCTGGACACGGTCGACAGCGTACCGGGCACAGTGACCCAGGTACGCGCCAGCGCCCAGGCCTTGATCGAGTTGGCCAAGCGGCGCGGCGTCACCGTGCTGCTGGTCGGCCACGTCACCAAGGAAGGCACCATCGCCGGACCGCGGGTGCTGGAGCACATGGTCGACACGGTGCTCTATTTCGAAGGCGAGCGCGGGCACCAGTTCCGGATCCTGCGCGCGGTCAAGAACCGCTTCGGCCCGACCGACGAGATCGGCGTGTTCGAGATGTCCGACCGTGGGCTCACCGATGTGGCCAACCCTTCGGCCCTGTTCCTGGCCGAGCGGCGCGGCGCGGTCTCCGGCGCCTGCGTCTTCGCCGGCGTCGAGGGCACGCGGCCGGTGCTGGTCGAAATCCAGGCCCTGGTCGCGCCCTCGTCCTTCGCCACACCGCGGCATGCCGTGGTCGGCTGGGATTCAGGGCGGCTGGCGATGGTCATCGCCGTGCTGGAGGCGCGTTGCGGTGTCACCATCGGTCCGAACGACGTCTACCTGAATGTCGCGGGCGGACTGCGCATTGCCGAGCCTGCCGCAGACCTGGCGGTCGCCGCGGCGCTGATCTCGTCGCTGGCCGACACGCCGGTGCCATCAGACATGGTGGTGTTCGGCGAGATCGGCTTGGGTGGCGAAGTGCGCGCTGTCGGCCAGCGCGAGGCGCGACTGAAGGAAGCAGCCAAGCTCGGCTTTCGCACCGCGCTGTCACCCACCATCATCGCCGCCGCTGGTCAACCGGCAGCGCGGCCAGTGGGCGGCATCAACGTTGACGAAATTGGCCATCTGTCCGACCTTGTAGCCCGGTTGCGGCCGCCGGGGCGTGCGCTCGGGCGAACGCCTGACGCGGACGAGCGGCGTCGGCCCTATGCCCCAGCCGGACGCCGGCAGGGCTCTTACGATTGAGGGATCATGGAATCGCTCGGCCTCACTCCGCTCGACTTCGTCGCACTGGCCGTTCTGGTCTTCACGGCCATGATGGGCCTATCCAGCGGACTGGTACATTCACTGCTATTCATTGCCGCCTGGGTCGGCGCCGGCATCACTGCCTGGCACCTGCGGCCGGCACTGCAACCCGAACTCGAGAAATTCGTGTCCTCGGAGCAGGTCGCCTACTTCGCGACCCTGCTGGGCATTTTCATCATCGCGCTGATGCTGTTCAGCATCCTGGCGAGCGCCTTTGGCAAGATGGTGCAGTCCAGTCCCCTGCGCATCCCCGACAAGATCCTGGGACTCGGGTTCGGCGCTGTCTGCGGCGCTCTGCTCCTGTCGACCGCCTTCCTGCTCTACACCTACATTGCCAAGCCCGCCGACCCGCCGCCGCCGATCATCAGCAACGCCCGGACCTATCCGATGGTGAAGGCCGGGGCCGACTGGATCGAACCGTTCCTGCCGGAGAGCTTCAAGACGCGCGCCCGCGCCGCCGGGCGGTCGGCCTCGCCGCCGTCTGATCCCGCCACCGGCGGCGCGCCGCCAGCCCCCAGCGCACCGGCAACGCCGCCACCAGCGGCCCCGTCGGCGCCCAAACAGTAGCGGACCGTCTTTTCCCAAGGAAAGGACAGTATGTGCGACGCTAAATCTGGTGGCGAATTGATTTGAGAGGAGTATAAGGGCCCCGCTTCCGGCAGGACCGGTGGCGCGGTGTGAGGCGGAGCAAGATGGTGACGCCGTTTCCCGGCACGAACCCCCTCGACGACGACCACCTGCACGAAGAGTGCGCACTTTTCGGCATCTACGGCACCAGCGACGCCGCCGCTCATACGGCGCTCGGCCTGCACGCCCTGCAGCACCGGGGCCAGGAGGCCTCGGGCATCGTCTCGTTCGACGGCACAGCTTTCCACAGCCACCGCGACATGGGGCTGGTCGGTGACATCTTTGGCGACGCCAACGTCATCCAGAAGCTGAAGGGTCACGCCGCCGTCGGCCACAATCGTTACGCCACCACCGGCGACACCGTGCTGCGCAACGTGCAGCCGATCTACGCCGACTTCGAGTTCGGCGGCCTCGCCGTGGCGCACAACGGCAACATCACCAATGCGCATATCCTGCGCCGCGACCTGGTCAAGCGCGGTTGCCTGTTCCAGTCGACCATGGACACCGAGGTCATCAACCATCTGATCGCGCGTTCAACCTACCACACGGTCGTCGACCGGGTGATCGATGCGCTGCAGCAGGTGAAGGGCGCCTACTCGCTGGTCATGCTCACGGCCGACGGGTTGATGGGCGTGCGCGACCCCTACGGCGTGCGGCCGCTGGTCCTGGGCCGTTTCGAGAATGCCTGGATCCTGGCGTCCGAAACCGTAGCGCTGGATATCCTTGGCGCGACCTTCGTCCGCGAGATCGAACCGGGCGAGCTGGTGCTGGTGGGCGAGCACGGCCTGAAATCGATCAAACCGTTCAACAAGGCGCCGCGCCGGCTTTGCATCTTCGAGCACATCTATTTCGCCCGTCCTGACTCGATCATGGACGGGCTTGGCATCTATGAGGTGCGCAAGCGCATCGGCATGGAGCTGGCCAAGGAAAGCAACGTGCCGGCCGATGTGATCGTGCCGGTGCCCGATTCCGGCGTGCCGGCCGCGATGGGCTATGCCCAGCAGTCCGGCGTGCCGTTCGAACTCGGCATCATCCGCAACCATTACGTCGGACGCACCTTCATCGAGCCGGCCGACCATATCCGCCATCTGGGCGTGAAGCTGAAGCACAACGCCAACCGCGCAACCCTGCAGGGCAAGCGCGTGATCCTGGTCGACGACTCGATCGTGCGCGGCACGACGTCGGTGAAGATCGTCGCCATGGTGCGCGCCGCCGGCGCGCGCGAGGTGCATATGCGCATCGCCGCGCCGCCCACCACGCATTCCTGCTACTACGGCGTCGATACGCCCGAGCGCGACAAGCTGCTGGCGGCACGCATGGACGTGGCCAGCATGGCGCGGTTCATCGGCGTCGATTCGCTGGCCTTCGTGACCATGGACGGGCTCTATCGCGCCGTCGGCGAGCCCAAGCGCGATCCCTTCAGCCCCAAATTCTGCGACGCCTGCTTCACGGGCGACTATCCGATCTCGCTCGACGACCTGGACGACCCCGAGCAACGCCAACTGTCGCTGTTGCGCGAATCGGCCTGACCATGACTGCTGTCCCTCCGCCAGCGGGCGCGGGCCGGCTGGCCGGTAAACTCGCGCTGGTCACCGGCGCCTCGCGCGGCATCGGTGCCGCCGTGGCGCGCCGCTTCGCCGCCGAAGGGGCGCACGTCATTGCCGTCGCGCGCACCATCGGCGCACTCGAAGAACTCGACGACGCGATCAAGGCCGGCGGCGGCAGCGCGACCCTGGTACCGTTCGACCTCACCGAGTTCGATGCCATCGACCGCATGGGCCACGCGCTCTTCGAGCGTTTCGGCAAGCTGGACGTGCTGGTCGGCAACGCCGCCCTGCTCGGGACCCTGTCGCCCGTCGGCCATATCGAACCCAAGGTTTTCGAGCGTGTGCTGGCCGTCAACGTCACGGCCAACTGGCGCCTCATTCGCTCGCTTGACCCGCTCCTGCGCCGATCCGACGCCGGCCGCGCCATTTTCGTGACGTCGGGCATTACCCGCCATGCGGCACCCTATTGGGGCGTCTATGCCGCCACCAAGGCTGCGCTTGAAACCCTCGTGCGCATCTACGCCGCCGAGGTGGTACACACGCCGGTCAAGGCCAACCTGATCAATCCCGGCCCGACCCGCACCCGCATGCGGGCCGATGCCTTCCCCGGCGAAAACCCGGAAACGCTGCCGACGCCGGACGCCATTGCCGCCGCATTCGTGCCGCTGGCCGAAGCGTCCTGCACGCTGCACGGCGAGTGGATCGCGGCTGACGAATGGCTGAAAAGCCAGGGCGCTACCAGACAGTGAAAATCAGGCGACGATCGATCGCCACGCACAACACACTGCTGTTGCGCTGCGCGCAGCCCGAGTCTGACTTGTGCGGGCGCGAAACGACTGGCGCGAGGCGTACCCTTTGCCGCTATCCAGCGCTTCTACAAGAGCGGCATGGTCGAAGGCGGCATCAAAAGGTTGATCGACATGCCCATCCCCACCTTCATCCGTGAGCAACCCTCAGTCCTTGACCGCTGCATCGCTTCGACACGCACCTTCACCGCAACATGGTCGCCCGGCCCGTTCGACAGCATCGCCCTGGTCGGCTCCGGTTCGTCATTCAACGCCCTCCAGGTAGCACGGCCGCGCTTCGCTGCTGCGCGGCGTGGACCGGTCTGCGTGCAGGAGCCGGAGGACTTCGTCGCCGAACTGGGGGATGCCACGGCCCGCCCCCTGGTCGTCGTGCTCTCGCAAAGCGGCGCCAGCATGACGTCCATTGCCGCGGCAAAAGCGGCCGTCGAGGCCGGTTTCGCAACGCTGGCCATCACCGCAACACCGGACGCACCGCTGGCACGCAGTGGCGCCCAGGTCCTGATCATGCCGGTGGGTGACGAACCGGTCGGCCCGAAGACCAAGGGGTTTCTCGGTTCGATGGTCATGTTGTTCCTGCTCGCCGAGGCGCTCGGTGCGCCGGCATCGGCTGCGATCACCGGCGAGATGCTGGCACGGCTGATCGAGCCTGCCCGTGAGGCCGCCGCGACACTCGTCCCAACGTTGGAAGCTGTCGATCAGATCGTGGTCGCCGGTCGGCGGTCCCATTATGGACTGGCGCTCGAGGCCTCGCTCAAGATCAGCGAGATGGCCGGCCTCCCCACGGCGGCCTTCCCGACCGAGGAACTGCTGCACGGACGCCTGCATGGCCTCACGAGCCGCAGCCTGGCATTCATCATCGCCGAGGGCGATGGCGAACAGGCCGAGGCGGAACGTGCCGCCACCGTCATGGCAACGCACGGGTGCAGGCTGCTGGTGGTCGATTCCGCCGGCTCGCACTGGCCCAAGGACCTGGCTCTGCCGGTCGCCCCCTGGAGCGCGCTCGGCCTGATTCTGCCTTTCCAATGGCTGGCCGTGCTTCTGGCACAGGCGCGTGGTCTGCGCCCCGAAGCGATGCGGTATGGCAGCCTGTCGGCCGCGTTGGCGATCAAGACGGACAACCGGCCATGAGCAATCCCGCGGTCGGGATCGACGTGGGTGGCACCACGATCAAGCTGGGGCTCATCACGCGCGATGGACGCGTTTGCGCGCGTCACCGCGTCCCCTATGCCGCCTCGCGTACCTTCGACGAGATTGCCGATAGTCTGGCCAACGCGGTGCGAACGATGGAGGCACAGGCCGGCATGAAGGCGGCAAGCCTGGGCATTGCCGCCCCCGGCCACGCCCAGCCCGGCGACGGCGTCATGGTCGACGGCACGCGCAACGTGCCGCTGCTGAAAGACAGATCGCTTGCCATGGCCGTGAGCGAACGCCTGGCGTTACCGTTCTTGACCTTGAACGACGGCAGTGCCGCGACGCTCGGCGAACAACACTACGGCGCCGGCCGGGGCCTGTCGCGCTTCGCGCTGATTACGCTGGGCACCGGGGTGGGCGGTGGCATTGTCATTGACGGCCGGCTGGTTACCGGCGGCGACGGCATCCCACCAGAGCTTGGCGCGATCGTCCTCGACGATCAGCGTAGCTCGCGTCGTACGCTTGAAGACTTTGCGTCCGCCAGCGGTTTCGTCGCCGCCTATGAAACCGCGGGCGGCACATCCGGCTGTCTCGCGGCTGAGATCTTCCAGCGCGCCACGGCCGGTGATGCCTGCGCCAGCGCGGCGATCGACGCCGTCTGTCGTCGCATCGCCCACGGCCTGGGCATTCTGATCAACGCTCTGAACCTGCAGGCCTGCCTGGTCGGTGGCGGCATCGCCCAGGCCGGCGCACCGCTCGTTGACGCTATCGTCCGCCACCTTCCCGACTTCACGTGGCATTTCCTGCTCGCCCGGGCACGCGTCGCCCTGGCCGAGACCGGCGATGACGCCGGTATCCTGGGCGCGGCGAGATCGGCGCTCGATCAACCCGCGGTTAGTCTTCCGCGCTGACGTACGGGTTCTTCGGCTTGCGCATCACGATGCGGATCGGCACGCCGGGCATGTCGAAGTCGTCGCGCAGGCCGTTCACCAGATAGCGCGTATAGCTTTCAGGCAGGGCCGCCGGCTTGCTGACGAACAGCGCAAAGGTCGGCGGCCGCGACTTGATCTGGGAGCCATAGCGGATACGAATGCGTCGTGCATCGACCAGGGGCGGCGGGTTGCGTTCGACCATCGCCGTCAGCCAGCGATTGAAAGCCGCGGTCGGAATGCGGCGATTCCACAGGGCATAAATCTTCATCACCGCCGGCATCAGCTTGTCGACACCACGGCCGGAGTGCGCCGACAGACCGACGATCGGCACGCCCTTGACCTGCGCCAAGGATACCTGCAGGCGATCACGCAGCCGTCGCCACGCCGCCGCCTGTGCCTTGGCATCGCCACGTGCCAGTTCGTCGATCTTGTTGACGGCGATGACCAGGGCACGGCCCTCCTCCACCACCATGCGCGCGATGGCGAGATCCTGCTTTTCCAGCATCGGGCCGGCGTCGATGGCTAACACCACAACATCGGCGAAACGTACGGCTTCGAGCGTATCGCGCGCCGACAGCACCTCGAGGCGCTCCGATACGTTGGCACGCCGCCGCAGACCGGCGGTGTCGATCAATCGAATCCGTTGCTCCTCGAATCGCCAGTCGACGGCGATCGCATCGCGCGTGATGCCGGCTTCCGGACCGGTCAGCACACGGTCCTCACCCAGCAGCCGGTTCAGCAGGGTGGACTTGCCGACATTGGGGCGACCGACGATGGCAAGCTGCAGTGGTCGGTCAGGTGGTCCGTCCGGACCGCCTTCCCAATCGGTCTCCTCGCCGTCCACAGGATCGTCGTGCCCGATATCGTCACCGACCGCGTCGTCCGACACCGTCTCCGGCGCGATCAACGGCACCAGGGCATCGCGCAGATCGGACAATCCCAGGCCGTGCTCGCCCGACAGCGGCACCGGCTCGCCCAGCCCCAGGCCATAGGCTTCGGCGACGCCCGAGATACCGTCGCGACCTTCGCATTTGTTGGCCACCATGATGGTCTTGCGCGCGTGCGCCCGCAGCCAACGGGCGAAGTTCTGGTCCATCGGCGTGACACCGGCCCGGGCATCGATCAGGAACAGCACGGCGTCGGCATCCTTGACGGCCTGCTCCGTCTGGCGCCGCATGCGCGCCTCGAGCGCCTCGCCCTTGGCCTCCTCCCAGCCCGCGGTGTCGATCACCGTGAATTCGAGGTCGGCCAGCCGGCCGGCGCCCTCGCGACGGTCGCGCGTCGTGCCCGGATCGTCGGCAACGATTGCCGAGCGCCGACCGATCAGCCGATTGAACAGGGTCGATTTGCCGACGTTGGGCCGGCCGACCAGGGCAAGCTTGCGCATGTGTCGTCTCGAGAGGACCTCATGTTTCGGACCGCACGCGGCCACGCGCGCCCATGACCCGGCGCTAGGCGCCGGTGCGCGCGTGGACGCGCGCGGTCCGAAACAACATTCTACCGCAGCGCGACCAGACGTCCGGTGTCGGTGAGTACATAGGCGGTCCGGTCGGCGATGACCGGCGCGATCATGATCGGCGAACGCAGGTCCAGCTTGCCCAAGGGCCGGCCGTCATACGGCGACACCGACAGCAGCTCGCCCGTCGAGCCGCCGATCAGCAGCCGATCACCGGCCAGCACAGGTCCGGCCCACACGATCGGCTCACGCTTCTTCTTGTCTTTGAACGCGGTCAGCGGCGTCACCCAGTGGACTTTGCCGTCATTGCGGTTGAGGCAGATGATCTCGGCGCTGCCGCTGATGACATAGACCTGCGATCCCGCGACCCAGGGCGTCTGGGCGCCCGCGATCGACTTTTCCCACAGCCGCGCGCCGGTGCGCAGATCGATGGCCGCGATCTGTCCGGCACTGCCGATGGCAATCGCACGGTCACGATCGATCACCGGCCGGCCGCGAATGTCGACCATCGCCGCCACGGGACCACCCGGGCCGCGACGCTGGCCGATCAGCGACTCGTTCCAGACCTGCTTGCCGTTGTCGAGGCGCAGTGCCACCAGTTCGCCGGAACTGAACGGCGCCACCACGATATCGCCCGACGCCGCCGGGCTGGTGCCCGCCATGAACGCCGCCGTCTCCGACAGCGACGGATAATCCCACTGCTCGGAGCCGTCGGCCGCCGCCAGCGCATGCAAGCGCCCGTCGATGCTGATGGCCAGCACGCGGTCCTGAAACACCGTCGGCGCGCCACGCACTGGCGCCGACACCGGAGCGCGCCAGACTTCGTCGCCCGTGTTCGGGTCGAGCGAGAAGACGAACGCGAACCCGGTGGTGACGAACAAGCGACCCGAGTAGTAGGCCAGTCCGCCGCCGAATTCGTCGTTGTCGCGGGCCTTGTCGTTCTTGAGCGCCTTGCGCCACATCAGCTTGCCGGTGGCGGCTTCGAAGGCCGACACCGTACCCTCGGCATCCTTCACGAACACACGCCCGTCGGCGATGATCGGCGGGGTCAGAAGTTGGCGGTCGGAGTTCGAGCCGGCGCCGATGTCGGCTGTCCAGGCGATCTGCGGATTTTCGCCGAGCTCCAGATGCTGCATGGCGAAGTTGGCGAAGCCGCCCGACTGCGGCCAGGAGTCGTTGACCACAGGGCGCGGCAGGCTGACGTCGCCACTACCCGCTTCTGCCGTGACCTCGGTTTGCGGCGCCAGGACGCTGGTCCGGTCGCCGGGCAGCGGCGGGCCCTTGGAGCTGCCGAAAATATCGCAGCCGCCGAGCGCCAAGGCACCGACAGCGAGCAGCGGCACGGCAGCCAAACGAAGACTTGCTGATTGTTTCATGGCCTACCTGTTACGCGATATCGATCAATTCTTCTTGCTGCTGCCGTCGCCGCCCAGGATGGCGGCCATTTCACGAGCCCGCTCGCGCAGTCCCGGCGGTGTCGTCGTGTCGTCACGCAACTCGGCCCACAGCGTCCGCGCCGCCGCCGTATCGTTACGCTTCATCGCCACCACCGCCATCATCTCCAGGGCCGATGGCCGCCACGGCTGTCCCTGTACGGCCAGCGGCTGCAGCTTCGCCTGGAGTTCGTCGGGGCTGGCGGTGTCGAACGCCTGCATGACGCCCATCAGGACCGACAGGTCCTTCAGATCCGACGCGTTTGCTGACGGCGACGCCGCCGCATAGGCCGCCGCCGCCGCGGCATGGTCGCCGGCCTCGGCCTTGAGCTGAGCGATCTTGAGCCGGGCCAGCGACGCATAGGGCTCGACACCCGTGGTCAGCTTTTCCAGGGCCGTGATGGCAGCCGTCCGGTCCTTGGCCGCACCGTCGACAGCTCCGGTGAAGACGATGCTGGCCTTGCTGCGCTCGCTGGTTTGATACCAGTTCCAGCCGTTCCAGCCGGCAACCGCCAGGATCAGCACCACGGCGGCGCCGATCACCATATTGCCGTAGCGCTGCCACCACTCCTTCGCCCGGTCCTGGCGTAGAGCTTCATCGACTTCCTGGAAAATATCGGCCACGCGCCCTATCCGGTGGTTAAGAGGGGATTTTTTCTTGCGCGGCGTTTCTATCCCGGCAAGCGCGTTTTGGCAAATTCACACGGTGTGCTGGACGGCTTTACCGCCCCTGTGGATTCTGCAACAATTTCAACAAAATTGGTGTCAGTTACGGTAATCGGCGACGGCTCGATGACGGTGTATCAGTTGACCGAGGCGCGGGCGCGCCGGAAGGTGGTCACCTTCGACCGCCGCGAGTTGATGGACCTTCTCAATCTCTACAGCCGCCGCGTCGCGTCAGGCGAATGGCGCGACTACGCCATCGACTTCCGGCCCGGCATGGCCCTTTTCTCGATCTTTCGCCACAGCTGCGAACAGCCGCTGTTCGCCATCGCCAAGGTCGCCGGGCAGCCGCGGCACGATCGCTACCAGGTGTTTACCGGCCCGCGCCGGCTGGCACAGGGCGAAACCCTGGCCGATGCACTGAAGGTCTTCGAGCGTAAGCCACGCCTGCTGAAGCCGTAGGAATCCTTCCCTGAAGTCTGGCTCGCGTAACGTTCGGGCAACGCTTGCGCTCTAGTAACGCGCGTATTATATGAGCGTCCATGAGTACTGACCAGTCAGTCATTATCCCAGCCGAGGCTGGGGCGGGGCTGGCTGGCCGCAGTCGGCGCCCCGAGGACCGCGAGCGCGACATCGTGCACGCGGCCCTGCGTCTTTTCGTCGAACGCGGCTTTGCGGCCACGAAGCTCGATGATGTCGCGCGCGCCGCCGGGGTCAGCAAGGGGCTGCCCTATCTCTACTTCCGCAGCAAGGAAGAGCTGTTCAAGGCCGTCATCGGCGAGGCCATCCTGGGGCCGTTCCATTCCGGCGAAGATCTGGTCGCGACCTTCGAGGGCACCACCGAGGCTCTGCTGCGCGAGATCGTCGCCCGCACCCGGGCCTTCACGGACACCCCGGCCGGCGGAGTCGTCAAGCTGATCGTGGCCGAAGCGGGGAATTTCCCCGATGTCGCCCGCTACTTCATCGAAGAGGTCGATCGCCACGGCCTCCAGGTGTTCATCGACGTTCTGAAGCGCGGTATCGCCCGCCGGGAGATCCGGCCGCTGGATGACATCGACAGCGCCGCCGTGATACTGCGCATGCCGCTGGGCATGTATTCGATCTGGAAATGGTCGCTGGCAGCGCACACGGAGCCAGCACCGGCAGCCGACCCATTCTTCGAGACGTACATCGACATCTTTCTTAAAGGTCTAAGACCATGAGGTTTCGTCGTCTGCTGATTGCCGGCGTCGCCCTGGTCATCGCCGTTGGCGGCGTCGGTCTCCTGGTCGGCGCCCAGCGTCAGCCGGCAGCCCTTACACCGAACGCACCGACGCCGGCCGAACGGCCGCTCGAACTGCTCGACATCGAGGTCCACACGATCGCCCCGCGCACGCTCAAGGAGAAAGTGCGTTTCACGGGCTCGACGCAGCCGGTCGACCAGACGGTCGTGAAGTCCCGGGTCGCGGCGCGCCTGGCCGAGGTGCTGGTGCGTGAGGGTGACCGGGTTGCGCAAGGCCAGGTTCTGGCCCGCTTCGAGATCACCGAGTTGCAGGCACGCCTCAATGAAAAGATGTCCAACCTGGAGGCGGCCCGCGCCGAATCGCGATGGGCGGAAAAGGATCACTCCGACAAGGCGTTGCTCTACGAACAACGCGCCGGGTCCCGCGCGGCATTCGAGCAGGCGCGTTCCGTCGCCGAGGCCAAGAAATCGATGGTGGCGGTGGCCGAAGCGCAAGTCGCCGTGGCGAACGAAAACCTGAGCAATGCCGTCGTGGTGGCCCCGTTCGCCGGCATCATCGGCGAGCGCTTTGCCAACCAAGGCGAGTCGATCGCGGTCGACGGCAAACTGTTGAGCTTGCTCGATACCCGTCGTGTCGAGGTCGCCGCCCAGGTCCCGGCGGCGGACGTCGTGCCCTTGCGCGTCGGCCAGCCGGCCCTCGTCGTGGTCGAGGGATTCGGTGAACGCCTGTTTGCGGCCAAGGTCACACGCATCAGCCCGACCACGCAGCCGGGCTCGCGCTCCGTGCCGGTCTTCGTCGAGATCGGCGATCACGATGACGCGCTGCGCGGCGGGCTGTTCGGTACCGGCGAAGTCACTGTGGCCGAAGCGCGCGGCGTGATTGCGATCCCGGCCGGCGGCATTCGCCGCGACGACGAGGGCGACCATGTGCTGGCAATCCGCGATGGGCGCCTGGTACGCGTGCCGATCACACAAGGCCGTCGCTGGGCTCGCGGCGACTTCATCGAGATCAGCGGCATCGGTGCCGACGAGCGCATCATTGTCGCCCCCCTGCCCGGCCTTAAACCTGGGCAGGCTGTGAAGACGGTGTCGCCGTGATGAGGGACTCGCTTCCCTTCCCCGCTGCGCGGGGAAGGTGGCCGAAGGCCGGATGGGGAGCCGACGTGGTCTTTGTTACCAAGGCCACGGGGGATCCCCTCCGCCCCTGCGGGGCACCTCCCCACTTCGTGGGGAGGACAAACCTATGAACCTGACACGCATCGCGGTCGACAATCCGGTGTTCGCCACCATGATGATGGTGGCGTTCATCGTGCTGGGCACGTTTTCCTACCGCCAGCTCGGGATTGAGCAGTATCCCAACGTCGACTTTCCGGTGGTGGTGGTCAGCACGATGTATCCCGGCGCCTCGCCGGAAACCGTGGAGACCGAGATCTCGCGCAAGATCGAGGAGCAGGTCAACTCGATCGCCGGGGTCAAGAACCTCACGTCGCGCTCCTACGAAGGCCAGTCGGTGGTTATCGCCGAGTTCGAGCTGTCCGTACCCTCGGCGCTGGCGCTGCAGGACGTCCGCGAGAAAGTGCAACAGGTACGCGCCACGTTCCGCGACGAGGTCAAGGAACCGCTGGTCCTGCGCTTCAACCCCGATGACATCCCCATCGTCTCGGTCGCCATCCGCTCCGATGTACGCTCCAAGCGCGACCTGACGACGATCGCCGACCGCATCGTGCTGAAGCGGCTGGAAACCGTGCGCGGCGTCGGCAAGGTCACCATCGTCGGCGGCGTAAAGCGCCAGGTCAACATCCACCTCAACCCCGAACGGCTGCAGGCGCTGCGCATCGGCCTCAACGAGGTGCTGAACGCGATTCGCACCGAGAACCAGAACTTCCCGGCCGGCAACGTCACGCGGCACAACGACGACAAGGTGATCGAGATCGATGGCCGGATCGTCGATCCCAAGCGCTTTGCCGATCTGATCGTGGCGCGCCGCGGCAACGCGCCGGTCTATCTCGGCCAGGTCGCCGAGATCGTGGACGGCGAACAGGAGCGTGAGAGCGCCGCGCTGCTGAACGGTGAGCCGGCAATCGCCATCGACGTGGTCAAGTCGCAGGGCACCAACACCATCGAGATCGCCGATGGCATACGGCGCACCGTGGCCGAATTGATGAAGAACGGCCTGCCGTCCGACGTGCGCCTGGATATCGTGGTCGACACCTCGCGCGGCATCCGCAATTCGGTCGACAACGTGCAGCGCACCCTGATCGAGGGTGGCCTGCTGACGGTCGCCATCGTCTTCCTGTTCCTGCATTCGTGGCGCAGCACCATCATCACCGGTTTGGCGCTGCCGGTGTCGGTGCTGGGTGCTTTCATCGTGCTGGCGCTGTTCGGCTTCACGCTGAACATCATGACCTTGATGGCGCTCAGCCTGGTCATCGGCATCCTGATCGACGACGCCATTGTGGTGCGCGAGAACATCACCCGCCACCTGGCGATGGGCAAATCGCATCGCCAGGCGGCATTGGACGGCACCAACGAGATCGGGCTGGCGGTGCTGGCCACCACCTTCACCATTGTTGCCGTGTTCCTGCCCGTCGCCTTCATGGGCGGCATCATCGGCCGGTTCTTCTTCCAGTTCGGCGTCATGGTGTCGGCCGCGGTGCTGATCTCGCTGTTCGTCTCCTTCACCCTCGACCCCATGCTGTCGAGCGTCTGGTACGATCCGCAGGCGCACGGCGCCAACGGCCGCTTTGCGCGGGCGCTGGAAGCGGTCCAGCGTTGGCTCGCCGCCGGTTACCGTCGGCTGCTGGGCTGGGCGCTGAACTGGCGCAAGACAACCCTGGCGGTGGCGTTGGCCGCCTTTGTCGGCAGCTTCGGCCTGATCCCCTTCATCGGGGTGGAGTTCGTACCGGAGGCGGATCTGGGCGAACAGATCATCTCGGTCGAGACGCCGACCGGCTCATCGCTGGAATACACGGCCGCCAAGCTGCGCCAGGTCGAGGCGGCCGTGCGCAGCTTTCCCGAGATTGCCTACACCTACGGCTCGGTAAACACCGGCTACGTGGTCGGCAAGAACCAGGCCAACCTTTACGTACGCTACAAGGACCTGACGCAGCGCAAACGCTCGCCGGCACAATTGGCGCAGCCGATCCGCGACCGGCTCGCCGCGATCCCCGGCATCGTCTACTCGGTGACTGCCGCCAGCGGACCGGGCGGCGCGCAGAAACTGATCCAGCTGTCGCTGCAGGGCCCCGACATGGTCACGCTGGACCGGTTGTCGCGCCAGGTCATGGACATCGTGGCCACGATCCCGGGCACGGTCGACATCGACCGCAACCTGAAGGCCGCGCGGCCGATCGTCAGCGTCAAGGTGAGGCGCGACGTGGCATCCGATCTCGGCGTCAACTCGGCGCTGGTGGCGGAAACCGTGCGCCCGCTGTTTGCCGGTGATGAAACCAGCCTGTGGAAGGCACCCGACGGCGAGAACTACACCGTCATGGTGCGCCTGCCGCTGGCCGATCGGGCCAGCCGCGAGGACCTCGAGCGCATCTGGCTCGCGACCAGCCCGGACGCCAATGGCTCGCCCCGCATGGTGCAGCTGAGCCAGATCGCATCGATCACCACGTCGGTGGGCGCCTCACAGATCAACCGCCGCGACCTGCAGCGCGAAGTGCAGATCACGGCGAACGTCGCCGGCCGCGCCGGCGGCGAGGTCAGCCGCGACCTGCAGTTGGCGATCGCCAAAATAGAGCTGCCGCCGGGCTACCGCTTCGTGTTCTCCGGCTCGACCCGTGACATGCAGGAAAGCGCCGCCTATGCCGGCCAGGCGCTGCTGATGGCCGTGATCCTGATCTACCTGATCCTGGCGTCCCAGTTCGGCAGTTTCCTGCAGCCGATGGCCATCATGCTGTCGCTGCCGCTGTCCCTGATCGGCGTATTCCTGGGGCTGCTCATTGCCGGCACGACGCTGAACCTCTTCAGCGCCATCGGCTTCATCATGTTGATGGGCCTGGTCACCAAGAATGCCATCCTGCTGGTGGACTTCGCCAACCAGGCCCGGGCTCACGGAGCGACGCTCCGTGACGCCCTGCTGGAGGCCGGCACGATCCGGTTGCGGCCGATCCTGATGACCACGCTGGCGATGATCTTCGGCATGATCCCGCTGGCGCTCGGCCTGGGCGAGGGCGGCTCGCAACGCGCGCCGATGGCCCATGCGGTGATCGGCGGCCTGATCAGTTCGACCCTGCTGACCCTGATCGTGGTGCCGGTGTCACTGATCTACATCGACCGGATCGCGGGCTGGGCCAAGCGCCGCTTCAGCCACTCGGCCGACACGCGCGCCGGCGGACATCCGACGCCCGCAGAGTAACGTACCGGCCTCGACAGTGTGATCAGCCACCGCGATGAACCGTGGGCCCGTTTGGCTGGCGTTTGCTGGGCTTCCGCGGGCGCCCGTGGCAATTGGCTGCGCTAGCACCCCGCCACGGCGCTTGACAACCGGTCACGCCTGACTATTTTCGCCCAACTTTGACGGATTTCGCCCCGGCCGGGGCCAGGAACGGACCAACATGGCCAAGCCAACCTCGATCCTCGTGAAGATGGTGTCCACCGCCGACACCGGCTTTTTCTACGTCGCGAAGAAAAATCCGCGCACCAAGACGGAGAAGCTCGAGCTGAAGAAGTACGATCCGCGGGCGCGCAAGCACGTGCTGTTCAAGGAATCGAAGATCAAGTAGCCGCCAGGCTGCAGCCATCAAAAGGCCGCCCGCTCGGGCGGCCTTTTTTGTTTGCCAACACGACCGGCTATTCATTGCGTCATACCGAGCGACGTTCCGCCGCGTGGGTGCATGCGCGGTTGCGGTGTAGAACCAATGCCCTGACGTCTCGCGTGAATGGCATTGCTGTGTCCTTGCACAAGATCACCCATGATCGCGAACCGCGGTCATCGCACGACAGCCGAAAGCCCACCGGATTGATGTTCCACATCGTGGCCGGTGCGATCCTGGTTGTCGTGATGGTGTTCGCCGCGCTCTACGTCATCGCGTTCTAACGCTCGTGCCGCGCGCGACGCGGCATTTGCAGCACAAGTTTTGAACATGGCGCCACAAGAAATGGTTTTTTGACCCGGCGTCCCATCGCAACCATTTTCCGTTCAGCCACGATGCACACGCGCTCGACATGCTGTCGCTGTGTGCCCCATCCGTCGGCAACGGAGAATGCCATGGACAGCACGGCCACATCCCAGATCCGGCAAATCAACGCGCCGCTGAACTATCTCGTGCGAACCGGCGAGCACCCGTACAGCTATCAGTACGAGCCGCCGTCCGGCGTCCCGCTGCGCAGCGGGCAGTATGTCGCCGAGACTGTCACCGTCCGTGACGGACGAGCCCTGGTCGATACCTTGTCGCTCGATCGGCACGGTTTCGAACTGCGAACCCATCCCAGCGCCGTCACGGATTTTACCGACGACGATGCCATCCGCGCCGCCTACTACCCCGAGATCGCGCAACTGGTGAGGGATGCCACCGGCGCAGCGCGCGTGCTGGTGTTCGACCACAACGTCCGGCTGGGTGCTGCCGCGCGGCCCGACGGGATCCGCGAGCCGGTCAAGCGCGTCCACAACGACTACACGGAGACGTCGGCCCCGCAACGCATCCGCGATCTGCTCGGCGACGAGGCCGAGGCCTTGCTGCGCCACCGCTACGCCTTCATCAACGTATGGCGCCCCATCCGCGAACCGGTCCTATCCTCGCCATTGGCGGTGTGCGACGCCCAGAGCGTGGCCCCAGACGACATGATCCCGAGCGAGCTGCGGTATCGCGATCGTACCGGCGAGACCTACGCCTTCGCCTATAGTCCACGGCATCGCTGGTTCTACTTCCCCAAGATGCGACGGAGCGAGGCGTTGTTCCTGAAGTGCTTCGACTCGGCGACCGACGGACGGGCACGGCTGACCGCCCATACGGCATTCGACGACCCCACGATACCCGCCGACGCGCCGCCTCGCGAAAGCATCGAAGCCCGCACCATCGCCTTCTTCACGCCGGACAGCACCGGGCGATAAGCGTCGATCATTCGTGGCAAGGGCCCGATCAGCCGATCGGGCCCTTGCTGCTAGAAGCGGCTTTGCAACGTTTTGCAGTGGAACAGTCACCACTTTGCCACGGCTTGCCTCGCTCTTTCCTTAATCGTGACCCCGCGCTGACCAGATCGACCGCCACGTTCAGGGCTGGCGGAAACATTTGGTGAGTTCCTAACCCACCCGGTCCGCTGAGCGAGGAGACCCAATGACCCGCAAATTCATTGCCGCTGTAATCGCCGCTGTGGTCGGTATCAGCATCGGCATCGCCAGCCCGGCCATGGCCCGCGACGGAAAGCACGGCCGTGACGGCTGGCGCGATCGACATCACAGCCACGACGGATGGGGCGACAAGCGCCACCGGGGCTGGGATCAGGGCCAGCACCGTGGCTGGCGGGACCGCAACCACGATGGGCGCGTCGACTGGCGCGATCGCGGCCGGTACCGGGACCGCAATCACGACGGTCGTGTCGACTGGCGTGACCGGCGGTGGCGCGATCGCAACCACGATGGGCGCGTCGACTGGCGTGACCGCCGCGGCCACCGGCACGACCGGCCGTGGTGGTACTAACGGCTAGCCAGCATCATCGTCTGATCGGGGACAGGCGCGCTCAAGGCGCGCCTGTCCTTTTTTCGTCCCGGGGTTGCGGATTGACGGCAACAAGGGCCTGATCCGGAACATGCGGATCGGCATCGACCTTGGCGGCACCAAGATAGAAGGCATTGTGCTCAGCGACGACGGCAGCGAAATGGCACGCCGACGTATCGCCACGCCGCCGGGCACCTACGACGACATCCTTGTGGCAATCCGCGATCTGGTCACCGGGCTGGAACGGCAGGTCGGAGCACCCTGCTCCGTCGGGGTCGGCACGCCCGGCGCGATCTCACCCGCGACCGGCCTGATCAAGAACGCCAATTCGACCCGCCTGATCGGCCATCCCCTGGATCATGACCTGGAGCGCATGCTGGGGCGCCAGATCCGCGTTGCCAACGATGCCAACTGCTTTGCGGTGTCGGAGGCGACCGATGGTGCCGCGGCGGGTGCCGGTATCGTGTTCGGTGTCATCCTGGGTACGGGCGTGGGCGCCGGCGTGGTGATCGGTGGCCGGCCTATTGCGGGCGCCCAGGCCATCGCCGGGGAATGGGGACATAATCCGCTGCCCGTGCCCTTCGACGATGAACGTCCCGGCCCGCTTTGTTACTGCGGCCGCCATGGCTGCATCGAGACGTGGTTGTCAGGCCCCAGCCTTGCCGGCCAACACGCGGCCCTGACGGGCCATCACCTCGATGCCCCTGGCATCGCAGCCGCGGCCGACGCGGGCGACCTGACGGCTACAGCACTGATCGAACGCTATTGTCACCGCCTGGCGCGCAGCCTGGGAACGGTAATCAATGTGCTCGACCCTGACGTCATCGTCCTCGGCGGCGGCGTGTCGGGCATCGCCGCGCTTTACCGGCGCATACCGGCCTTGTGGCACAACTTCATTTTCAGCGAACCGGCCCATATCCGCACCCGGCTCGTGCCGCCGCGTCATGGCGACAGCAGCGGTGTGCGCGGCGCTGCATGGCTCTGGCCGAAATCCCCGGACCCTGCGTAGGCCCGGCGCCCGGCCGCTTCTCCGGAGGCGTTCAGCACTCCGGCTTGGGCAGCGCTTCGATGCGAATCAGGCGGTATTCCAGGCGCAGTTCGCCCTGTTCGTGAGTGCCCCAGATTTCGATGCCGTTGTCGAGGGTCACGCTGCTCAACTCGTGCCGCGGTTCGCCAGTCGACGTGGCTTCCTCATCGTAGAAAGCGGCATGGAAATAGAAGCGGTCGCGCCCCTCGACCAGGCTGCGATCACCTTGCGGCAGCGGCAGGTCGGCCACGCGCCGCGGCGGCTTGCCCAGCAGCACGGAAACCGATTGCGGCGCCTCCGGCTTGTCGCCGATGAAGAAACGAGCCTCGAAGCCGGTCTCGCCGTCGCGCGCCGCCTTGACCGTGCGGCGCATGATGGAGATCGGGAACAACGTGCCGGCCGGAATCGGGACAACCCGCCCGGTCGGCTGGCTGAAGCGCGCCTGCCCATGGCCCTCGTCGCCCGGTATCACCTCACCGCGAACTTCGGGCTCGCTTTTGCCGTCCAGCGAACTCTTGTGAGAAAACCGGTAGCGCTTGCCATCGGCCGATTCCGAGCCGGTCGAGGTCTGGTCGATCTCCGCCGAACCGGACGGCGAGCGGGCCTCGAACCGCAGCCGCTGTTCGAACTTCAGACCACCGCCACATTCACCTTGGAGGCGAAACGCGTAGGTGCCACGCACCTCGGGTGGCGACGCTCCGGCGGACGCCCGGCCGGTGACGATCTCGTAGACTGCCAGGTGCGGCGTCATCTCCTGCGCCGACGCCGATACCGTGACACCGGCACTCGTCAACCACGCCGCGGCGGCGGCTACTCGCAAGCAAGAATGGATCAGCATTTCGGCCTCGGTAGCGCCTCGATGCGCTGCAGCTTCGCGTCGAGGGCGAAGTCGCCATAGTCCAGCACCATCGAGCGGGCAATGCCGTTCGCCAGCAGGTCCATGGACACCTCGTACTCAGGCTGACCCGCCTGGTCGTCTGCGGGAAAGAAGGCCAGCCGGACAGTCCACGCCGGCTGATTGCGCAGCAGCACGACATCGCCCTTGGGTGCCGCTCCCGCCACCGGCCTGGGCGCCCTGCCGATCACAGCGTTGACCTTGAAGGCGCCATCAAGCCGGGCGCCGTCGAAGACGTTGTAGGCGACAACCTTCTCGCCGACCTTGGCATGCTCGATGAGGCGCGACAGATGCGCCATGGGAAACGTGGTGCCGGCCGGCAAGTCGAAGCTGCGCGGCTCGGGCAACGTGAAACTGGCCCGTCCGGGACCACCCTGAACGACCTCGGCCACACCCCGCAGTTCCTCCTCCACCTCGCCGTTCTGTGTGTTGCGCACGCTGAACTGCATGCTGGAGCCGTCCTTCGCCTCAAAACTGGTGAAGGCTGAATCGGTAACGAATTCTTCGGTATCAGGCCGCAGGAATGTCAGTCGGATGCGCTGCTTGGTTTCCCAGGCATCGCAGGCGTCGACCGACTCCATCACCATCAGGCCGCGGACATCGATCACCCCCACGGCCCGTCGGCCGGGGTTGAGGCGCATCTCATAGGTGGCCCGGTGCGGTACCAGGTCGGCCGCCGCTGTTGCATCCGCGAACGCGACCAGCAACGCCCCCGCGGCAGCCAAATCGCGAAGGGGACGACAAATTGTAGCGAAAATCGACAATCCTTACGCCGCATGTTGAGGTGGGCGCCTTCCTTGCTAAGGTAGACGTTAGCGATCAAAAGTCGAGTCGTAACGCATCGCAAAACCCACAGGAGCGCCATGTCCGACCACAAACCACGGGTCCTGGCCACGCG
This sequence comes from Reyranella sp. CPCC 100927, assembly GCF_007859315.1. Lineage (GTDB taxonomy): Bacteria > Pseudomonadota > Alphaproteobacteria > Reyranellales > Reyranellaceae > Vineibacter. The sequence continues at coordinate 76,461 of NZ_VOHA01000013.1, read as the reverse complement.
ACTTTTCCCACCTGCCGTCGAAGCCCGTCTGCAGGCCAACTTCGATGCCGTGCTCAACCCACGCGATGTGGTCTACGACGCCGATCAGCTGGTCCAGGCTGCCGATGGTTGCACGGGACTGATGTGTGCCGCCGGCGATGCGCTTAACGCAGCGGCGATCGCCCGGTTCCCCGATACGCTGCGCATCATCGCAACTTTTTCTGTCGGCTATGAGCACATCGACGTTGCCGCCGCCGCCAAGCGCGGCATCGTCGTAACCAACACGCCCGACGTGCTGACCGACGCCACGGCCGACATCACGCTGCTGTGCCTGCTGGGTGCCGCGCGCCGGGCACAGGAAGGCATCGACATGCTGCGCGGGCGGCGCTGGGAGGGCTGGGCTCCAACTCAGCTCATGGGCACGCATGTTACCGGCAAGCGCCTGGGCATTGTCGGCATGGGCCGTATCGGTCAAGCGGTTGCCGATCGGGCCCGGGCGTTTCGCATGACCATTCACTACAGCAATCGCCGCCGCCTTCCCCCTGATCAGGAAAACGGCGCGATCTTCCACGCCGACCCCGAGGCGATGCTGGGGCACTGCGACTTCCTGTCACTCAATTGTCCGCTGACGGCAGACACCCGCCACTGGCTCAACGCCGCCCGCATCGCCCGCCTGCCCGATGGTGCCATTGTCGTGAACACCGCACGCGGTCCCGTGGTCGATGACGCAGCGCTGATCGCCGCCGTGCGCAGCGGCAAACTGGCATCCGTCGGCCTCGACGTGTTCGACGGCGAACCCAGGCTGAACCCGGGCTACCACGACCTGCCCACCGCTTTCCTGTTACCGCACATGGGCTCGGCGACCTTGGAAACCCGCAACGCCATGGGCTTCCGGGCGCTCGACAATCTGGAGGCACTGCTGCTGCGCGGGGAGACCCCGCCCCATGTCGTGACGGTGGCGTAGTTCCCGGAATCACGTGTCCCTGATACAGCTGTCATCCCGAGGCACACTCTAGCGATAGTCGGTAGTAGGCGGCTCACAAGGCCGGCGAGACGCCCGCGCTCCCCGCCATCGCGAGCGGATGCACTAACGACGCTTCACGCTGGCCGCCGGCCGGCTCTTGGAGACAACCCTGACCTTGCCGGCCGGGCGAGTGGCGCGCGTGCGTGTGGAGGCCGGCTTGGGAGCGACAGCCGCAGGCGTCGGCGCCAACACCGGCGGTGGCGCCGCTGCGGCAGGCGCTTCCATGTTCGCAGCGGGTGCCCACGCCTGCAGCGCATCCTTCGCGTCGGTACCCGTCAACATCCGGCCGCCCTGGCGCGGCGCGGTATAGACAGTAACCATGCCGCCTTCGCCGACTTCGCGGAAGGGCGCGTCGTAGTCGACGTCGTAGGGGTTGCCTTCGCCGGGCTTGTAGTCGGCGCACATCTCGCGGCCCTTGACCACTCGCCACATGGCGCAGTCCTTGCCGGCGCTGATCGACAGCAGGTGATCCGTGCCGGCCTTCTCCGTGGTCACCAGCAGGGCGCCGTCGAGCGCATAGGAAGCGGCGGACACGGCGATCGGGATGGCACACCCACCCAGCCACAGCGGCATCGACGCCACAACCAGGATCCCAAGCAGCCGCACGCCACCCTCATAAACTCATACTTTAGATTAGAATATCACAATATCCTTATGATAAGAAATGATTTTACCACCCCCTGATGATGCTGCTTACGTGAGGCAATGTGATATCGCCTCCCTATTCCGCCTTCTTCGGCGGCAGCTGGACACGCACGTGCGCGTCGCGCAGCCGCTCGGGCGGCACCTCGGCGGGCGCGTCCATCATCAGGTCCATCGCCTGCTGGTTCATCGGGAAGGTGATGACCTCGCGGATATTGGGCTCGTCGGCCAGCAGCATGACGATTCGATCGACACCGGGCGCCGCACCGCCGTGCGGCGGCGCGCCATAACGGAAGGCGTTGAGCATGCCGCCGAAGCGCTGCTCGACATCCTCCCGGCTGTAGCCGGCAATGCCGAAGGCCTTGTACATGATCTCCGGCTTGTGGTTCCGGATCGCCCCCGAGCACAATTCGATGCCGTTGCAGACGATATCGTACTGCCAGGCCTTGATGGTCAGCGGATCCTCTTTCTCCAGCGCGTCCAACCCGCCTTGCGGCATGGAGAACGGGTTGTGGCTGAAGTCGATCTTGTTGCCGTTCTTCTCGTCGAGCTCGAACATCGGGAAGTCGACGATCCAGCAGAACCTGAAGGCGCCCTTCTCGATCAGGTCCATTTCCTGGCCGACCCGGGTCCGTACCTGGCCGGCGAACTTCCAGGCCGCTTCCTTCTTGTCGGCAACGAAGAACACGGCATCGCCGTCCTGCGCCCCCGTCAGGGCCTTCAGCTTTTCCAGACGTGGCGCGTCGACGAACTTCGCGATCGGTCCCTTGCCGCTGCCGGCCTCGAGCACGATGTAGCCCAGGCCCGGCTTGCCTTCACCCTGGGCCCACGCATTCAGCTTGTCGAAGAAGCTGCGCGGCTGCGCCGCGGCATTGGGCGCCCGGATGGCGCGCACGACGCCGCCCGTGGCCACGATCGAGGCAAACACCTTGAAGGTCGAGCCGGCGAACACCTCGCTGATGTCGCTGACCAGCAGCGGGTTGCGCAGGTCGGGCTTGTCGGTGCCGTATTTCAGCAGCGCCTCTTCGTAGGGAATGCGCGGGAACGGCGATGCCGACACCTGCCAGGGCTTGTCCTTGCCAAAGCCGGCGAACTCCTCGAACACGCCGTGCAGAACAGGCTCGATGGCGGCGAACACGTCGTCCTGGGTGACGTAGCTCATCTCGAAATCAAGCTGGTAGAACTCACCCGGCGCGCGGTCGGCCCGCGCATCCTCGTCGCGGAAGCAGGGCGCGATCTGGAAGTAGCGGTCGAAACCCGACACCATCAGCAGCTGCTTGAACATCTGCGGCGCCTGCGGCAGGGCGTAGAACTTGCCGGGATGCAGGCGGCTGGGCACCAGGTACGAGCGTGCACCCTCGGGGCTGTCGGCGGTCAGGATCGGGGTCTGGAACTCGGTGAAGCCCTGCTCGATCATGCGCCGCCGCAGGCTCGCGATCACCTGGCTGCGCAGCATGATGTTGCGATGCAGCTTGTCCTTGCGCAGGTCGAGGAAGCGGTACTTCAGCCGCAGCTCCTCGGGCGTGGTGTCGTTCTCGACATAGACCGGGATCGGCAGCGGATCGGCCATCGACTGCACGACGACGTCAGCGGCATGGATCTCGATCTCGCCGGTCGGCAGCTTGGCGTTGATGGTCGAGGGCTCACGCTTCACCACCTTGCCGGTGATGGTGATCACGCTCTCGCTGCGCACGGCCTCGGCCTGGGCGAACGCAGCGGCCGAGACGTCGAACACGACCTGGGTGACGCCGTAATGGTCGCGCAGGTCGATGAACAGCAGGCCGCCATGGTCGCGTTTGCGCTGCACCCAGCCGGAGACCCGCACGGTCTGGCCGACATGCTCGGCGCGGAGCTGCCCGCAGGTATGGGTGCGATAGGCGTGCATGAACATCGTCCTCGTGATCCCGGACGATGCGCCGGCGCAAAACGCGCTGTCCTCACCCCCGGACCGGAAATCGGAAGCCGGGAAAAGGCACAGATTCGCGGCTGAAGTCAACCGCAGCGCATACGTTCGCCGGATGGCAGGCGAAGGTGCCCGAAGGGCGGATGGGGGTGGCCCTTACGCACCACGCCCGCACTGACGCCCCCATCCGGCGCTGCGCGCCACCTTCCCCCGCGAAGCGGGGGAAGGTACTGGCCTTACGACACCTGGACGCCCTGGCTGGCCAGCGGCAGGGCGCGGATGCGCTTGCCGGTGGCGGCGAAGATGGCATTCGCCACCGCCGGCCCGATCGGCGGCACGCCGGGCTCGCCGACGCCGGTCGGCGTCTGGGCCGAGGGCAGGATGTGCACCTCGACTCGTGGCATCTGCTCGATGCGCAGCGGTGTGTAGTCGTGGAAGTTCGACTGCTCGACCGCACCGCCCTTCAAGGTGATGGCCTCGGCGAAGATCGACGACAGGCCGAAGCCGATGCCGCCTTCCATCTGGGCCCGCACCACGTCGGGATTGACGGCAATACCGCAATCGACGGCGCACACGACGCGATCGACCGTCACCTTGCCCTTGTCGTCGACCGTCACCTCGGCGACCTGCGCCACATAGGAGTTGAACGACTCGTGCACGGCGATACCCCTGCCCTTGCCTTTGGCCAGCGGCTTGCCCCAGCCGGCCTTCTCGGCCGCGAGGTTCAGCACGGCGAGGTGACGCGGATGCTTGGCCAGCAGGGACCGGCGCAGCACGACCGGATCCTTGTTGGCCGCACGCGCCAGTTCGTCCATGAACACCTCGGTCGAGTAGGCCGTGTGCGTGCTGCCGACCGAGCGCCACCACAACACCGGCACGCCCACCTGCGTGGTGTGCAGATCGACGTGAAGGTTGGGAATGGCGTAGGGCAAGGTCGAAGCACCCTCGACCGAGGTGGCATCGACGCCGTTCTTCACCAGGCCGCCCTCGAACGGCGTGCCGGCGACGATCGACTGGCCGACGATGCGGTGCTGCCAGCCGACAATGTTGCCCTGCGCGTCGAGGCCAGCCCGTAGGCGGTGGAAGTACATCGGCCGATAGCGGCCGCCCCGGATGTCGTCCTCGCGGGTCCACACCAGGCGGATGGGCTTGCCGGTCGCCTTGGCGATGGTCACGCCCTCGACGATGTAATCGGAAACGGCATTGGCGCGGCGGCCGAAGCTGCCGCCGGCAAACAGCGTGTTGATCACCACGCGATCGGGCGACAGCCCCGCCGCCTTGGCGGCGTTGATCTGATCAATCGTCTGGAACTGATCGCCAGCCCAGATTTCGCAGGAATCGGCTGACAGGCGCACGACGCAGGTCAACGGTTCCATGGGCGTGTGTGCCAGGTAGGGAAACTCGAAGTCGGCCTCGACGGTTTTGACCGCCCGTTTGATCGCAGCTTCGGCGTCCCCAGCCGTCTTGGCGACCGTGCCGGGTTTGGCCGCGAGTTCCTTGTAGGACGCCATGATCGCGGCGCTGTCGCGCTTTTCGGCGGCGCTGTCATCCCATGTCACGGCCAGCGCCTCGCGTCCCTTGATCGCGGCCCATGTGTTGGCCGCCACCACCGCCACGCCGGCCGGAATCTGCACCACGTCGACGACGCCCGGCACCTGCTTGGCCCGGGTGGCGTCGAAAGAAGCCAGCGTGGCGCCGAACAGCGGCGCCCGCTGCACGACGGCCACCAGTGCGTCGGGGATGCGCTGGTCGATCGCGAACACTGCCGTGCCCGTGCTTTTCGCCTGCACGTCCAGCCGCGGCGTCTCCTTGCCGATCAGCCGGAAGATCTTGGGATCCTTCAACGGCGGATCTGCCGGTGGCGTCTCCTTGGCCGCCAGTTCGACCAGTTCGCCGAAGGTCGCGCGCTTGCCCGATCGCAGGCTCACGACGCCGCGCTCGACCTTGATCTGACCCACCGGCACGTTCCAGCTCTTGGCCGCCGCCGCGACCAGCATCGCGCGCGCCGCAGCACCGGCCTTGCGCAGCTGCATCCAGGAATTATGGATCGACGAACTGCCACCGGTACCCTGCACCGTGCCGCCCCAATCAATATTGCCGTAGACCTTGCCATCGGCCGGCGCCGCCACGACCTTCACATTGGCCCAGTCGGCATCGAGTTCTTCGGCCAGGACGGTCGCCAGACCGGTGTGGGAGCCCTGCCCCATCTCCAGGTGCTTGGCAAACACCGTCACCGAGTTGTCCTTGCCGATACGCACGAACGCATTCGGCGCCAGCGCGCCATCCGCCGTCAGCATCTGTGCTTTGGCCGGGCGCCAGTGAAAGCCGACCACCAGAGCTGCGCCGCCGACCGCGGCGCCGGCGAGGAAGCCACGCCGACCGGCGGCGACTTGTGTGTCGATACGACCCAACATGTGATCCTCCCTCAGCCCTGCAGGCTCTTGGCTGCCGTATGGATGGCGGCACGAATCCGCTGGTAGGTCGCACATCGACAGATGTTGCCGTTCATCGCCGCATCGATATCAGCATCGGTGGGTTTGGCGTTCTGCGTCAGCAACGCCGTGGCCGACATGATCTGGCCGGACTGGCAATAGCCGCATTGCGGCACTTCAAGCCGCACCCAGGCGGCCTGCACAGCCTGCGCGGCCTTGCTCTGCAGACCTTCGATGGTGGTGATCTTCTGGCCCGACACCGCCGACACCGGCGTGATACAGGAGCGGATCGGCTGGCCATCGGCGTGCACCGTACAGGCGCCGCACTGGGCCATGCCACAGCCGAACTTGGTGCCGGTCAGGCCGACGACGTCGCGGATCGCCCACAGGAGCGGCATGTCCTCAGGCACGTCCAGCGACAGGTCCTTGCCATTGAGTGAAATGGAAACAGCCATGCTTCCTCCGAAATCCGGGTGATGGATGCGCGCGGCATCGCTCCAGTCTCTGTCCGAAAAGCGAGGCATCCGCGCATCGCTGCGGCAAGAAATGGGCACTGCCGACACGGCTGCCAACCGTACGATCACGAGCCGGTGAAGAATGCGAAACCCAGGGATGTCTGCGTATCGGTGCGCGAAGCCTTCCCGGACCCCCGACAACCGGCTATACAGCGGCCAGTATGCAGTTGATCACCACCACAGACGCACTGGCGGCGTTCTGCGATCGCCTGGGCGAAGCCGAGTACGTCACCGTCGACACCGAGTTCATGCGCGAGCGGACCTACTGGCCGCAGCTCTGTCTCGTGCAACTTGGCGGGCCCGATGAGGCAGCCGCCATCGACTCCATGGCACCGGGCATCGAGCTGGGCCCGCTGTTCGCGGTGCTCGACAACCCGAGCGTGCTCAAGGTTTTCCATGCCGCACGGCAGGACCTCGAGATCTTCTTCAACCTGACGGGTCGGTTGCCCAACCCGATCTTCGACACCCAGGTCGCGGCGATGGTCTGCGGCTTCGGCGATCAGGTCGCCTACGATACGCTGGCCGCGCGTATGGCCAAGGCGCGCATCGACAAATCCAGCCGCTTCACCGACTGGAGCCGCCGGCCGCTCAGCGAGAAGCAACTCCACTATGCGCTGGCCGACGTCACGCACCTGCGCGTCGTCTACGAGAAGCTGCGCGACCGCCTGGAGAAGACGCACCGCAGCGCCTGGATCGCCGAAGAAATGGCGATCCTGCGCGATCCCGCCACGTTCCAGGTCCAGCCCGAGCAGGCCTGGCGGCGGCTCAAGCCGCGCAACCCCACGCCGCGGGCCCTGGCGGTCCTGCGAGAGCTCGCTGCTTGGCGCGAGCGCGAGGCGCAGCGGGTCGACGTGCCGCGCCAGCGCATCCTGCGCGACGAGCAGATCCTGGAGATCGCTTCCCACGTGCCGAAGTCGGTTGCCGAGCTGGCGCATACGCGCGGGCTGGGCAAGGGATTCGTCGAAGGCAAGCAGGGCCAGGCCGTGCTTGAAATCGTCGAGCGCGCGCTGGCCATTCCCGAGTCGGAACTGCCGCCGCGTGAGCGGCCGGCGGAAGCGCTTCAGGTGCCGGGCGCCGTCGTCGACCTGCTCAAAGTGCTGCTGCGGTTGCGCTGCGATGCCATGGGTGTCGCCACACGCCTGGTCGCGTCATCCGATGACCTCGACCGGCTGGCCGCCGGCAAACGCGATCCGGACTGCCTGCACGGCTGGCGTGCCGAGATTTTCGGCAACGACGCCTTGCGCCTGATCGCCGGCGAACTGGCCCTCGTCCTCAAAGGCGATAAGATCCAGCTGATCGACGTCGTGGCCTAGCGCTTACGCAAACACGACTTCGTGGCGTAAATCGAAAGCCGCGGCGACGGCGGCCATGCGGCGGCCGGTGACGTCGCCGAGCTGATTGCGCAGCGCCACGGGAACCACCAGTTCGATCGCCTTCTCGGAGCGCCGCAGGGCGATCTGCGACAACAGCCCGGGCGCGCCGCCAGAAAGGTTGTAGGCTAGGCGCAACGCGGTGCCGAGGCGACGCGCGAAGCGTTGCTCCTCGATCGTGGTCACCGTGAGGGCGGTCGCCACGGTCTTGTCCTTGATGTTGCTGTCGTAGCGCCAGGCCATGGTCAGCGCCAACGTGGCGCGTTCGTGATGATCCATGCCCGGCGCCGGCAGCTGCAGCACCCGCTCATAAGCCATGACAGCCCGATAATCGGGATGATCGTCCCAGCCGATGTCGCTCAAGTGCGCCGCGGCCAGACGCAGGATGCGTTCGCTGGTGCTTTCACCGGCAAAAATCGGTGTCAACCAGTCGAAGATCTCGACCGGCGACAGCGTGAACCGCCGCCAGTGGGCGCCTTCATCCTCGGCAAAAGCGATCAGCGGATGGCGCGCCTTCTCGGCTTCGGGCAGCTGGGAAAAATAGAATCCCTCGCGCAGGCCGAAGGCGGAGAACACGATCTGCCGCGGTTTCAGTGCGCCGATCACCCGTTCCAGCGCGAGCGCCGCCAACGGCAGGCTCTCCAGCCGGCGCTTGGAGACACCGGCCATCTTCTCCAGCGACTTCGAACTCTGGCTGGCGATGATGTGGGCCAGTTCGCGCACGGCCTCGGCCGGAATCGCATACTGGTGGATGATGTGGAGCGGGTAGTCGGTCTTCTCCATATGCAGGCGCGCAAAGGCACGCCAGGCCCCACCCACCGGATAGAACGTGCGGCCGCGGAACTGATCGAGCCATCCGACATCGGCAATCGCCTGCTCCACGGCACGCTTGGGATCGCGGCCAGCCGTCAGCAGCCGCAGCGGGCCGATCGGCAACGTGGTCGACGGCCCCAGCCTGTCGCCCGACAGGCCGACCAGTTCGAGGCTGCCGCCGCCCAGGTCGCCCATCACGCCGTCGACTACGGGAATGCCGCACATGACGCCGAGGCCGGACAGCCGGGCTTCCTCGTCGCCGCTGATGATGCGGGTGCTGATGCCGGTCAGCGCGCCGATGCGGCGCACGAAGTCGGCGCCGTCACTGGCGTCGCGCACGGCCGCGGTGGCCAGCAGATCAAGGCGCGCCACCTGCATATTGCGCGCCAGTGCGGCAAAACGCTCGATATTGGCCAGGGCCAGTTCGACGCCCGCGGAGTGCAGGCGACCGGTCACATCCAGCTCGCGGGCCAGCCCGCACAGCACCTTTTCATTGAAAACGGGTAGCGGCGAGCGGTTGGCTCGCTCGTAGACGACCAGACGGATCGAGTTCGATCCGATGTCGATGATGGCGACGCGCCCGCTGTGCATGGCGGGCGTTGCATAGCCGAAAACTTTTGCCGATGGCAGCAGGAAAAACCGCCGCAGTCCAAAAGGGCCGCGGCGTCGGAACGTCGCGGCCCCTTTGTCACATCTCCGTCATGCCGCCTGCCGCGGCGTCGGACCGACATAGCGCGACAGCGGCCGGATGATGCGGCCGCCCCGCTCCTGCTCGAATATATGGGCGCACCAGCCGATGGCCCGGCCGACCGCGAACAGCGGCGTGAAGGCACCTCGCGGGATGCCGACCGCCTCCAGCGCCAGCGCGGTGTAGAATTCGACGTTGGTATCCAGGCGCCGACCAGGCTTCAGGCGCCGCAGCGTGGCCAGGGCCTGGCGTTCGACCTCGGCGGCGAAAGCCAGGCGCCCCGGGGCTGGGCCCAGGTCCCGCACGACCTGTTTCAGCACATCCGCCCGCGGATCGCGCACCTTGTAGATGCGGTGGCCGAACCCCATCAGGCGGCTGCCATCGACAACGGCCTTCTCCAGCCACGGACCGATATTGTCGAACGTGCCGATCTCGTCGAGCATGTCGAGCACGGGCCCCGGTGCCCCACCGTGCAGCGGCCCTTTCAGGGCGCACAGGCCACCGATCACCGCCGAGATCAGCCCGGCCTGGGTCGACGCGATCACCCGCGCGGCGAAGGTCGAGGCGTTGAAGCCATGATCGGCCACGGTGGCGAGGTAGATGTCGAGCGCGCGCACATGGGCTGCCGGTGCCGCGCTATCGCGCAGCATGTGCAGCAGATCAGCGGCGGTGCCCAGCGTCGGGTCCGGCGCCACGGGCGCCTCCCCCGTGCCGTGGCGCAGCAGGGCGGCAAGGTAGACCGGCAGGGCACCGCAGACCCGCAGGTGTGCCGGCAGTTCATCCTGATCCGGCAGCATCGCCAGGCCGACGCGCAACGCCTCGATCGGCGTGAGCCGGCCGGCAACCGACAGCAGCCCGGGTACGAGGGCGAACGCCGCCTGCCGTGCCGCGCCGAGGTCCCGCCGCACGGCCGTCGCATCACCGCCGCCCGCCGCGAAGCCGTCCCACAACAAAGCCGCCACATCTTCCAGGCCGCCATGTCGGACGAGGTCCTCGATCGGGTGGCCACGCACGATCAATGTGCCCGCCTCCCCGTCGACGTGGCTGAGCACCGTCTCGCCGGCCATCACGCCGTCGAGGCCATCATTGTGTCCGACCTTCATCTCGCCCTCCTTGCAGCTAACCGCACAAGGCAGACTTGATATTGGTCAATTATATTGTCAATTTTGAATATATTGATCAATATATTGACATGACGGATCAATCTTTACTGACAGCCGCTGAGGCTGCGGCGGCACTCGGCGTCAACCGGCAGACGCTCTACGCCTACGTCAGTCGCGGCATGGTGCGATCCGAGGACACCGCCGCCGGTCGCGAGCGACGATACCGTGCCGAGGACATCCGCACGCTGGCGGAGCGCAAGGCGCGCGGCCGCGGTGCCGAGGCCGTGGCGGGCCAGGCGCTTCATTTCGGAACGCCGGTCCTCGATTCCAGCCTGACCCTCATCGAGGCTGACCGCCTGCTCTATCGCGGCAAGGATGCCTGCAGACTGGCCGAGAGAGCCGGCCTGGAGCAGGTCGGGCGACTGCTGTGGGACGTCGCCATCGACCCGTTCGCCGCGCCCGAAAGCCTGCCAGTGGTCGGCACGTCGCTGCGAACGACCTGGCCCGGCGCCGCCGCTTTTGCCCCCATCGACCGCTGCCTGGCCGTCCTGCCGGTGGCCGCCGCCAGTGACACGCGGGCCTTTGCCCGCGATCCGATGGCGACGGCGACCACCGGTGCCCGCGTCGTGCGTCTGCTGGCCGGCGCCATTTGCGGCCGGCTGCCCACGGCCGCGCCTGTTCATCAGCAGCTGGCCGAAGCCTGGGGCCTCGATGAGCACGGCGCCGACCTTGCCCGCGCCGCCCTCGTGTTGAGCGCGGACCATGAACTCAACGCCTCGACGTTCGCCGTGCGCATCGCGACGTCGACCGGGGTCACGCCGTGGGGCGCCGTCATCGCCGGCCTGGCCGTCCTGCAGGGCCCCTACCACGGCGGCATGACACGGCGCGTCAACGAGCTCTTCACCGTCCTGCACGACGCACCCGATATCGAAGCTGCCCTGGTCGAGCGGATCCAGAGCGGGGCCCGGGTGCCGGGTTTCGGCCATCGCCTCTATCCAGCGGGCGACGTGCGGGCGCGCTTCCTGCTGGACCGTCTTTATCACCGCGTCGGCGATCGCCCCGAGACGCGCTTGGTGCGCCGCATGGTCGAGGCCGGCGCGCGCGTGCTGGGCGAGCCGCCGACCATCGATGTGGCGCTGGTGGCGATTGAACGGGCCTGCGCCCTGCCCAAGGGCGCAGCGCTCGCGCTATTCCTGTTGGGCCGCTCTGTCGGCTGGATCGCGCATCTGCTGGAGCAACGCGCCAGCGACCACATCATCCGGCCCCGCGCCCGCTACGTCGGCCCACGGCCGGACTGAGTGGATCTCTTTCGGAACGCGCGTCCACGCGCGCGGTCCGAAATAAATCAGGCTTCGTCGAGGACCAGGCGCGGGACGGCGCTCGACGCGGCCTTGAGCGCGCTGCCGCGGCCCGACAGTGACGGATTGGTCATGAAATACGTGTGGGCGCTGAAGGCATCGGCCGGCGACGGGCGACGGCTGTAGCGCCCGTCCGATGCCAAGTCCCAGGACTGCGCCTCGTCCTTGAGATTGGCGACCATGATCTGCTCCAGGATCTGCTGGTGCACGGTCGGATTCTCGACCGGGATCAGCACCTCGACGCGGCGATCGAGGTTGCGCGGCATCCAGTCAGCCGAGGACATGAACACGTTGGCGTGTCGCGACGGCAAGCGGTGGCCGTTGCCGAAGCAGACGATGCGGCAATGCTCCAGGAACCGGCCGATGATGCTTTTGACGCGGATGTTCTCGCTCAGACCCGGCACACCGGGGCGCAGGCAGCAGATGCCACGGATCACGAGATCGATCTGCACGCCGGCGCGCGATGCGCGGTAGAGCGCGTCGATGATGTGCGGGTCGACCAGCGAATTCATCTTGGCCCAGATCGCTGCCGGCTTGCCGGCCTTGGCGTTCTCGATCTCGCGGTCGATCATGCGCATTAGCTTGTCGCGCAGCATGGTCGGCGAGACGGCGATCTTCTCCATCTTCTCGGGCTGGGCATAGCCCGTCATATAGTTGAAGAGCTTCGCGGCATCGCGGCCCATGGCCGGATCGCAGGTGAAGAACGACACGTCGGTGTAGATGCGCGCCGTCACGGGATGATAGTTGCCCGTGCCGAAATGCACATAGGTGCGCGTACCGCTACTCTCGCGCCGCACGACCATCGAGACCTTGGCGTGGGTCTTGAGATCGATGAAGCCGTAGACCACCTGCACGCCGGCCCGCTCCATGTCCTGCGCCCAGCGGATGTTGGCTTCCTCGTCGAAGCGCGCTTTCAGCTCGACCAGGGCGGTTACCGTCTTGCCGGCTTCGGCCGCCTCGATCAGCGCCTTGACGATCGGCGAGTCCTTGCTGGTGCGGTACAGCGTCTGCTTGATGGCGATCACGGCCGGATCGCGCGTCGCCTGGCGCAGGAACTGCACCACCACATCGAAGCTTTCATACGGATGATGCACTACGAGGTCCTTGGCGCGAATGGCCGCGAAAGAATCGCCGCCGAAGTCGCGGATGCGCTCGGGAAAGCGCGGCTCGTAGGGCTTGAACTTCAGGTCAGGCCGGTCGTCGACGATCAGTGCCGACACGTCGCCGATATTGAGGATCCGGTCGAGTTCAAACACATCGACGGTGCCACGCGTGAGCTCGAGCTGATCGAACAGGAAGCCGCGCAGCGCCTCGGGCATATCGGCATTGACCGAAATCGACACCACTTCGCCGCGCCGCCGCCGCTTGAGCGCCGACTGGTAGATCTGCACCAGGTCCTCGGCCTCTTCGTTGATCTCGACGTCGCTGTCGCGGATGAGCCGGAAGCGACCGCGATGGACCACGGCGTGCCCCGGGAACAACCGGTCGAGGAAGAGTTGGATGAGCTCCTCAAGCGGCAGGAAGCGGATCGACGGACCCGGCAGGCGTACGAAACGATCGATCTGCGGCGGCAGCGGCAGCAGCGCCATCAGCGTGCGTTTGCCCTGCACGCGGCGCAGTTGCAGGATCTCGCAGAAGCCGAGGTTCTGGATGAACGGAAAGGGATGCGCCGGATCGACGGCCAGCGGCGTCAGGACCGGGAACACATGCTCGGTGAAATAGTCGCTGAGCCAGGCGCGTTCGGCTTCGGTGATTTCGCTGTCGTCGAGCACGGCGATGTCGCACTGGCGCAGCTCCTGGCGCAGCGCGTCCCATACGTTCTGCTGCGTATGCATCAGGTCGGTGGCCGCAGCGCGGATCGCGGCGAGTTGCTCGGCTGGCGTCAGGCCGTCGTCCGACAGCAGATTGGCGCGGGTCGGCAGCATGTCGCGCAGACCGGCGACGCGCACCATGTAGAATTCATCGAGGTTGTTGGCCGAGATCGACAGGAAGCGCACCCGCTCCAGCAGCGGATGGCGTGGATTGCTCGCCTCCTCCAGCACGCGGGTGTTGAAGGCCAACCATGACAATTCGCGATTGATGAACCGCCGTGGCGAATCGGGCGCGGGCAATGTTGCAGGCGCGGCCTGGGCCGCATTGTTCGTTGACGCGACTTCCGACACTGCCGCCTGTGACACTGGCGCGTTCACCGTTGACCTCGCTTTCGCCGGCTCGTGCACGGCGCTCTCCACAATTATAGTAGCCCGCTCCCGGTGGCAAAGTCATGACACCCATCGACCTTACCGAAATCTGCCACGGCGCGCAGAAATGCATTGATGGCTGCTTTGTGGGACCTATGCTGCGGCCTCCTAGGGAGGGCCGGAGAAGCCGGCGGCGCCTGACACGTGACGCAATCGAGCCGACCATCAATCCGAACACAGGTGGATCCATGAAAGAGCTGCTGCTGATGCGGCACGCCAAGGCGGTTGCGCATACGGTCGATTCCGGCGACCAGGGCCGACCACTGAACGGCCGCGGACGGCGGGCGGCCACCGCCGTCGCCCGCGAACTCCATCGCCGCGGTATACGCCCTGACCTGATCCTGTGCTCGACGTCGCGGCGTACCCGCGAGACGCTGGATCATGTGCTGGACGTCTACGAACCGGCGCCGACAACGCAGCTTGAACCCGACCTCTACCTGGCCGACGCCGGGTACCTGATCGAGCGCTGCCGCCAATTGGACAGTGAGATCGGCTGTGCCCTGCTGATCGGCCACAACGAGGGACTGGGAGAGGCCGCCGTCGCTTTGGCGACGGCTGGTGATCCGGTGCAGCTGGCGTCGATGCGCGTGAAATTCCCGACCGGGGCCGTGGCCTGGCTGCGCTTCGCCGCCGATGATTGGCGTCAACTGGGCCGCAGTCGGTGTGACCTCGCCGCCTTCATCCGTCCGCGCGACCTTGGAATTGCCGCGTGACGCCGTTTCGCTCGATTGTGCTGACCGGTGCCTCCAGCGGCATCGGCGCGGCGTTGGCGCGCGACTATGCATCCAAGAGCGTACGACTGGCGCTGATCGGCCGCGATGCAACGCGTCTGGCCGACGTTGCCACGGCCTGCCGGGACAAGGGCGCCGACGTCGCGACCGCCACGATCGACATCACCGAACGCGCGACGCTCGAAGCCTGGTTGCAGCGGCAGGATGCCGAGCGCGCCGTCGACCTGGTCATCGCCAATGCCGGTGTGGCGCTGGAGAAGGGTCGCGATCTCGGCGACGGCGAGTCGCTGCGGCGAACCATGGCGATCAATGTCGATGGCACGCTCAACACCATCCTGCCGCTGCTGCCGGCAATGCGCGCGCGTCGTGTCGGCCAGATCGGCATTGTGAGTTCGCTGGCCGGTTTCTTCGGTCTGCCGCAAGCCGCCGGCTACAACGCCAGCAAGGCGGCCGGCCGCGTGCTGGCGGAGAGCCTGCGGATTCAACTCAAGGCCGACAAGGTCGGCGTCAGCGCCATTTGTCCCGGGTTTGTGGAGAGCGCCATTACGCGCGGCAACAGCTTCCCCATGCCGTTTCTGATGACGGCCGAGCGCGCGTCGAACATCATCCGCCGCGGCCTGGCACAAAACCGTGCCCGGATCGCCTTTCCGCTGCCGACCAAGGCCGCGGTATGGCTCGGCATGGCTCTCCCGGGTGGTTTGACGTCCCGCCTGCTGGGCGGTTGACGACAACGTCGGGGTCACTCATCCCGGAAAGCGTCGACGGCAGCGGTCAAGCGCACGATCGTCGTCCACAGACACAAGGCCGCGAAGGCCGCCGCCAGCCAGGCGAATACCTCGGGCCACAGGCACATCGCCACGAAGAACAGCACGGTCTCGGTGCCCTCCACGAGGCCGGCGCTGTAGTAGATCGACTTGCGGCCCCGATCCGTCGTGGTGTGGCCCCGTTTGGCGGCAACGGCGGCCCAGGCCAGGAAAGAGCTGCTGGTGCCCATGAACCCCGTCAGCAGTACCGCCGCCCAGATCGCATTCTCGGGATCGGCCAGGGCAAAACCCAGGACCGTGACGGCGTAGAACACCATGTCGGCGACAATGTCGAAATACCCGCCGAAGTCAGTGAGCGCGGTGCGTCGCGCAACGGCGCCGTCGAGACCATCGATCAGACGATTGGCCAGGATCGCCAGCAGTGCGGCGTCATAATTTTGCGCCGCCAATAGCGGCAACGTCAGCAGGCCGATGGCCAGCCCCGCGCCCGTCAGGAAATTTGCGCCGACACCCCGGCGCGCGAGCCATGCACCGGCCAGGTCAAGCGGCGGATCAATCAGCCGTCGGACAAATGGATCAAGCATGCGCCGTCCCCACCACGTGGGGAGGACTATATCCCGTCTCTCACAACCGCGAGCGGTCGTCGTTACCGCCCGCCGGTCGCAACTCGACGATACCGGCTCCTGCTGGCCGGGCGTCGGGTTCGGTCGTCGCGGCGGCGGACGCCTGCGCCGCGCGGTCCGTAGCTTCCAGTCGCTGGTAGGCCCGCCAGCTCACCGGCAGGCTTCCCAGGTACAACAGCATGAGACACGGCAGCGTCACCCAGGGTGACGTCGCCAGCAGGCCCACGACCAGGGCGATACCGAGGAACACCGGCAACACCATGTGAGGCGGAATTCGGCCCTTCTTGAACGAAAATGTCGGCAGGCGGCTTACCATCAAGGCCGCCACGCCGATCAGGAAGGCGCCACCGACGATCGGGTGCCGCAGCCAGCTCCAGTTGAGGTCCGGGCTGAGGCTCAGCATCAGCGGCACCAGCACCAGAAGCGCCCCGATCGGGGCGGGCACGCCGGTGAAGAAGGCCGCGGCCCATACCGGCGGCGGTTCGTCGGCGGCCAGGCCGACGTTGAAGCGGGCCAGCCGCATGGCGCTGCAAATCGGAAACATCAGGGTGATGACCCAACCCAGGCTGCCCGCCGCCTCCATGCTCGACAGGTAGACCAGCAGCGCCGGAGCGACGCCGAAGGCGCAGAAATCCGACAGCGAGTCGAGTTCGGCACCGAACCGGCTGGTGACATTGAGGCGGCGTGCCACCCGCCCATCCAGCGCATCGAAGATCGCCGCCACGATCACGGCCAGCACGGCCGAGCGATAATCCCCGGTCAAGCCGTATCGAATCGCCGTCAGCCCCGAGCACAGGGCAATGGTGGTCAGCGCGTTGGGCAGGAGCCGATTGATCGACAACCCGCGCAGCGCGCCGGGGCGCGGTGGCGGTGATCCGGGTGGTGTGCCGGCCATGGCTGGCCTCCCTACCTCAAAGCTCGACCGCCGACCGCGGCTGCGGATCGGCCGTGGTGATGTCGGCGATTACCGTCTCGCCACCGATCATGCGTTGTCCGCGACAGACCAGCGGCATCACGCCGTCGGGAAGGTAGA
This sequence comes from Reyranella sp. CPCC 100927, assembly GCF_007859315.1. Taxonomy (GTDB): domain Bacteria; phylum Pseudomonadota; class Alphaproteobacteria; order Reyranellales; family Reyranellaceae; genus Vineibacter. Next base: position 59,243 of record NZ_VOHA01000013.1, on the reverse strand, counting down.
GATCGGTGCGGCTGCCGAAGCGTATCAAGCCGTAACGCTCGCCTGCACGCACGGGTTGCCCCGGCTTCAGGTGGCAGACGATGCGGCGCGCCACCAGTCCGGCGATCTGGATGACGGCCGCAGACCGACCATCGGCCAGGCGCAGGCTGACGGCCGTCCGCTCGTTTTCCTCGCTCGCCTTGTCGTCGGCGGCGCTGAGGAATTTGCCCGGATGATAGGCAACGGTCTCGACCACGGCATCAACCGGGACCCGGTTGATGTGGACGTCAAAGACGCTGAGAAACGTGCTGACCCGCATCATCGGAGCGGATCCCAGCCCCAGCTCCGCGGGCGGCACCGCCAAACCGACATCGCGCACCAGGCCATCGGCGGGCGCAATGAACAGGCCTTCGCGCTGCGGCGTCAACCGCGGCGGATCCCTGAAAAAATAGACACACCAGAGGCTTAGCAGCAGAAACGGCCAAAATAGCGGCGCAATGAACAATGCCGCTACCAACGTGACGCCGGCGAAGATGCCGACAAACCGCCAGCCCTCGCGATGGATGGGAATCAGAAAATCAGCCAACATTTCAGTGCTCTACACCCACTGTGTCAGTCGCAATCGCGGATAAATCTCATCTGTGAGATTAGGAAAATTCTTTAACCTATTATTAATCAAGTGATTTTGGCACAACGAACGTTTGCCCGGGATAGATAAGATTAGGATCGCGTATCTGATTCTTGTTGGCCTCGTAGATCACGGTGTATCGCTGCCCGTCACCATAGCGGGCGCGGGCTATGTTCCACAGATTGTCGCCGCGCGCGATCGTGACAACCCCCGGCCGTGCCAATGTGACCCGCTCGAACGGCACTTCCAACCGTGACGTCACAGCCCCGCCTGGCCCAAGCTGATCGATCCGCACCGTACGCCGACCAAGCTCGATGGCATCCGCCGGCTGAACCGCCCACCGCCCATCGGGCCCCACCGTCGCATCGCCGACCGGACGATTGTCGATGTAGACCCGAACAGTCGTCCCCGGGGGCGCCTGGCCGGTCGCCACCACGCGCCCCTGCTCGTCATAGTCGACCGCGCCCAGCACCAGCTGGCCAGATCGCGCCAGCGTGTCCGGCCCGCCTGGCGCCTGAATAACCGTACTGGGTCCACCGCCTGTAGGCGTCGACACGATCAAGGGCATCGATGACGGTGCGGCCGCGCTCTTGGACGATGCGGGGCCCACCGCAGCCGGCACATTCACCGTAATCGTCCGGTCAGAGCGCGCCACGACCGCGCCGTCGCGCTGCTGGACCAGACGCAGGTCGTGGGCGCCCGGTGCCAGCGGCGGGTCGATGACGACCACCCACTCGCCGCGGCTGTCGGCCACCACGGCGGCAAACTCGCGATCGCCATCCAGCACCGTGACGCGGCTGCCCGGCGCCGCTCGCCCTGCGATGACGCCCCGCCCGTCAGGCCCGATACGCACAATGTCGAAGCTCGGCGCCGCGCCGGCGGGGGCCGCGGTCGAACCCGGCGTCGTGGCATCCGCTGGCGGCACGGGTGAGCCCGGGGGCGTCGCGTCGGCAGGTTTCGCCGGATCCAACGCCCCGGGGGCTGGCTTGGGCGCGGAGTCTGGCTGTGCCGGCGTTACGCCGGAGGTCCGTGGGGCGCCGGGATCCACCGGCTGGCTCGGCGGCGCGCGGTCCGCTGGCCGCGTACCGCCGGGTCCCCTTGCCGGCGCAGCGGCCGGGACGCTGACATCGCCCGTTTGCCACGGCGGCAAGCCAGCCCAGTAACCAGCTGCCACCATGAGCAGCAGGACAACGACCGCACCCGGAATCCAGCGCGAGGGTCGGAAACCAGGTCGCTCGCCGGCAGAAGCCGCGGCAACCCGTGTTGGCGCACCCGACTTCGTGGTCACACTGGCCACCGTTTCGGCCGCGGCCGTTGCCGACCCGGGAACGACCCAGATGTCCTCGTCATTCGGCGGAGGCACGGAAGCGTCCGACTGAGGGCGATTGATGGTGAGGCGCCGTGTGGTCGCCATGGCGCTGTCGGTCGCCGGCGGACTGTGCAGCTGTTCTTCCGCGGGTTCGCGCGGCGTTGCGGTCGCCGGCGCGGTCTGGGGCGCGGCAGGACCAAGCTGCTTGGCCAACGCCGCGACGGCCGAGCGAATCGTCTCCTCGTCTGGTACGTCCGGCGGCGACCCCGGGGGTGGGGCTGACTCGCGACTCATTGGTCTGTCCGTTGCGTCTTTACCGGCGCGGCACTTCGTGGGAACACCATCATGCCACCGGGTGCCGCGCGCAGGAACCGCTTTTGGTACCTGCCGTCCGGACGCTCGCTGTGGACGGAACCCTGATCCATCGGCCCGAAAGTACCGAGATGACCACCGTGACACCCCCTGCCCTGCACGCCGTCTGCGTTTTCTGCGGCTCCAGCCCGGGGCTGGACCCGCGGTACGCCAGTGAAGCCACCCGCTTTGGCCGTCTGCTGGCTGAAAACAGTGTCAGCCTGGTTTATGGCGGTGGTGCGGTCGGCCTGATGGGTGCCGTGGCCAACGGTGCCCTCACCGCCGGCGGCCATGTGGTGGGAATCATCCCCCGCTTCCTGCTGCGCGCCGAAGTCGGCCACGAGCACCTGAGCGAACGCATCGTGGTCGAGACCATGCACGAGCGGAAGATGGCCATGTTCGAACGCGCCGATGCCTTTGTCGTCCTGCCCGGCGGCATCGGTACCCTGGAGGAGCTGTTCGAGATCCTGTCCTGGCGCACGCTGGCCTTGCATGCCAAGCCGATGGTCGTCATCGAGGGCAATGGCTACTGGGACCCCCTCAAGGACCTGATCGAGCGTTGCGTGGCAGCCCGTTTCGCGCGCCCCGAACTGCATGACTACATCCGGTTCGTCGATACCATCGACGCGGTACTGCCGACGCTGACCGCGATGCCTTTCGACCCACGGCCGTCGAAAGTTGAAAAGACGTGATGCCGGCGGCGCCAACGAGAACGCCGACGCCTTGCCGGTCTGCACCCCGTCCGCTAGAACCCGCGCGCCGGCGGGGCGTCGTGGGGCCACGCCGAGTCCTCCTTACTTCCACGGCAAAAGGTTAACTCCATGGCCAAGATCAAGGTGAAGAACCCGGTTGTCGAGATGGACGGCGACGAGATGACTCGCATCATCTGGCAGTTCATCAAGGACAAGCTGATTCTGCCCTACCTCGATGTCGATCTGAAATATTACGACCTCGGCGTCGAGGCACGCGATCGCACCAGCGACCAGATCACGGTCGACTCGGCAAAGGCGACCCAGCAGTACGGCGTCGCCGTGAAGTGCGCCACCATCACGCCCGACGAAGCGCGCGTGAAGGAGTTCAACCTCAAGGAAATGTGGAAGTCGCCCAACGGCACGATCCGCAACATCGTCGGCGGCACCATCTTCCGCGAACCGATCGTGTGCAAGAACGTGCCCCGCCTGGTGCCGGGCTGGACCAAGCCGATCGTGATCGGCCGCCATGCCTTCGGCGACCAGTATCGCGCCACCGACTTCGTCGTGCCCGGCAAGGGCAAGCTGACGATCAAGTTCGAGGGCGAGGACGGCAAGGTGATCGAGCACAACGTGTTCGATTTCCCCGGCGGTGGCGTCGCCATGGCGATGTACAACATCGACGAATCGATCATCGGCTTCGCCCGCAGCTCGTTCAACTACGGCCTGATCCGCGGCTGGCCGGTCTACCTGTCGACGAAGAACACGATCCTCAAGCGCTATGACGGCCGCTTCAAGGATCTGTTCCAGAAGGTGTTCGACGAGGAGTTCGCCGCCAAGTTCAAGGAGAAGAAGCTCACCTACGAACACCGGCTGATCGACGACATGGTCGCCTCGGCGCTGAAGTGGGAAGGCGCTTTCATCTGGGCGTGCAAGAACTACGATGGCGACGTGCAGAGCGACACCGTGGCCCAGGGCTTCGGCTCGCTGGGCATGATGACATCGGTTCTGATGACGCCTGACGGCAAGACGGTCGAGGCCGAAGCGGCGCACGGCACCGTCACACGCCACTACCGCGAGCACCAAAAGGGTAAGGCGACCTCGACCAACCCGATCGCCTCGATCTTCGCCTGGACCCAGGGCCTGAAGTACCGCGGCACCTTCGATGGCACGCCCGATGTCGTGAAGTTTGCCGACACGCTGGAAAAGGTCTGCGTCGATGCCGTCGAAGGCGGCAAGATGACCAAGGATCTCGCGCTGCTGATCGGGCCGAACGAGCCGTGGCAGACCACGCAGCAGTTCCTCGACACGCTCGACGGCATGCTGAAGGAGCGCATGGCCAAGTGGTAAGCGGCTGACGCCTCTTCCCACGGATGATCAAGGGCCGGGAGCGATCCCGGCCCTTTCTTCATGTGCCCTGGTAACGCGTCCAGCCCTGGGCGCGCAGTTGGCAGGCCGGGCACGTGCCGCAGCCGTAGCCCCAGTCATGGCGCATCGTTCGATCGCCCAGGTAACAGGTGTGCGTTTCGTGAACGATGAGATCGACCAGGGCGCGCCCGCCCAGCCGTTCGGCCAGTCGCCACGTGTCCGCCTTGTCGATCCACATCAAAGGTGTGTCGACGACAACCCGGCGATCGAGCCCCAGAGTCAACGCCACTTGCAGTGCTTTCAGTGTGTCATCGCGACAGTCGGGATAGCCCGAATAGTCGGTCTCGCACATGCCGCCCACCAGGCGTTTCAGATCGCGCCGATAGGCCACGGCCGCAGCGTATGTGAAAAACAGAATGTTGCGGCCGGGTACGAACGTGTTGGGCAAACCGTTCTTCTCAAACGCGATGGCGGCATCGCCGGTCAAGGCCGTATCGCCGATCGCGGCCAGCGTGCGCAGATCCAGCACGTGATCATCGCCCAACCGTGAAGCCCATGTCGGAAAATCCCGGCGCAGCGCCATCCGCACTGCGCCGCGACAGGTCATTTCGACGGCATGCCGCTGCCCATAGTCGAAGCCGATGGTTTCGACATGCTCGTAGCGGTCCAGCGCCCAAGCCAGGCAGACAGTCGAGTCCTGCCCGCCCGAGAACAACACAAGGGCGCGGTCCGCCATGACATGCTCCGAGCGACAATGCGACGTTGCCGTTTGCCACAACCTCCCCGCCCTGTCACGGCAGCGCTACTCCGGCTTGACGCCGGCGGCCTGTAGAACCGGACCCCAGATCGCCGACTGCCGGGCAAGCCACTGTCCCAGTTCCTCGGCGGTACCGCCCATGGCGTCGAAGCCACGCTTGCTGAGATCCTCACGCGCCTGCGGTGTGGCGACAGAGGCATTCAGGGCGTCATTCAGGCGCTTCACGATGGCGGCTGGCACACCGGCTGGCGCGATCAGGGAATAGGCGATCGTACCTTCGACATCGCCGGCACCCAGTTCGCGGAACGTCGGTACGTCGGGTGCCATCGGCGAGCGGGCGGCAGTGGCCATGGCATAGGGTTTGAGGCGGCCGTCGGCGAAATACTGCTGAACACTGGTCAGGCTGGACACGCCGAGTTCCAGATGGCCCCCGAGCAGGTCCGACACCATGGGGCCGGTGCCTCGAAACGGCACGTGAGTCAGTTTGAGATTGTTGACCAGGCCGAACTGCTCGGCCGCCAGGTGCATGGGCGTGGCAACGCCTGCCGTTCCATACTGGACAGCCCCCGGCGCCGAGCGCGCAGCCTGCATGATCGCCTTGAGATCGGCATAGGGCGCCTTGCCGGAGCCGACCAGGACGGAATCCTGTTTGGCGATAAAGCCGATCGGCGTGAAGGCCGTGTTCGGATCGTACCCCAGCCTGGATACCAGGAACGGAAACAGCATGGTCGTGTTGCTGCCGATCAGCAGCGTGTACCCGTCGGGCGGCTGCTTGGCGACGAACTCGTGCGCCAGGTTGCTGCCAGCGCCTGGCTTGTTGTCGACGATGACCGTTTGTCCCAGGTTGTCGCGCAGCTTGTCGGCAAACGCACGCGCCAGTGCATCCGTGCCGCCACCGGGCGAAAAGCCCACCACCAGGCGGATGGTGTGGCTGGGAAATGTCTGCGCATGCGCCGCCCCCGCGGCCAGCATCATCGCGGCTCCGGCCATCAGGGGCCGGCGCCGCAGCAAAGTCTCCATATCGTTTCTCCCCCAATCACTGGCGCGGCGTGTATGAACCCACGATCAGTGCGGAACACTCACAAGCCGCCGGCGGTGCGAATCGCAGCACCACCGCCACCGAGCTTGATCGGCTGCTTGGTGTCGATCAGCTTGACACCGTCCCAGCGAAAGACCGTGGCGTTTTCTTCCATCATGTTCTGCACCACGATGGTCTTGCCGTCGCGCGAGAACGCGATGCCTTGCGACCAGTGCCCAATCGGCGCTTCGGCGGCTTTGGTGAGACGTGTGCCGTCGACCTTGTAGATCACCAGCCGTCCCGACGGATGATAGAATGGCGAATCCTTCGCCCGGCCGGTGCCGTTGTGCAGCACGACACCACACCACTTGCCGTCGGGCGACAGCATCATGCCTTCCGGCGTCTCGTAGCCGAGGTCGACCCACGCCACGGTGCGCGCCGGATTCTTCGTCAGATCGATGATCGTCAGCGTGTCGACATCGCCCGTGCCACGCCCGACGTTGGCGACCACCGCCATCTTGCCGCTGGGATGCACCACGACGGGATAAGGCCGCGTGCCGACCGAGATTTCGCGCTTGGCGTCCTCGAGCTTCTCGCCGTCGACCTTGAGCACTTTCACCGTATTGTCGCCATACATCGACACCAGCGCCGTCTTGCCGTCAGGCGTGAATGCCACATGGCTTGGCATCGAGGTCTCTTTGCCGACGGTGAGCTTCGTCAGTTCACGTGCCTCCTTGCCGGAAAGCGCATACAGCGAAACACTGCCTTCGTTGCGATTGGCAACAGCCAGCAGCCTGCCATCAGGCGATATCGACAGACCGGAGGGCGCCTTGCCGGCCTGGATCTGACCAACCACCTTGGGAGGGCTGGCCTTCAGATCGATGATCGCGATCCTGTCATCGGCCTCCTGCTTGGTCGGATCCTTGGCATCGATCTTCATGGCTGAAGCGACATAGGCCACTGATCCGTCGCGCGACACGGCCACCGACAGCGGCGGTCCGACCACACTGCCGGGCACATCGATTTCGGCCACGACCTTGGGTGGCTTCGCACCGAGGTCGATCACCGTCGCAGTATCCGGCTTCGGATTGGCGATCACCTTCGGCGTGCCATTGTCGAGAACCATCTTGCGATCATTCGAAGAAACCGCGATCTGCGCCATTGCCTGGACGGACAGACAGGTAAGAGACGCGCCGAGCGCGACTGCGCCGAGAGCCTTCAGCATCTTCCTTCCTCCCATGGCGTTGAGCGCAGGCCGGGCCTGCGCCGGGCGGGAGCATAGGCCTTCGCCAGCGAGACACTCCAGCGGTCATCGGCACCGCAGATCAGTCATGCAGGCCGGTATACGCGCGCCCCGGACCTATGTTAGCGTCGCCCGCAACAAAGCAAGAGATTGGCGCCGCGATGGTCCAGGTCTGCGGGGCCACGGGTGGCGAACGACAGGAGGAACGCTCATGCACAACCGTCGCATGGCCTTGGTGGCCGCATCGCTTGTTGGGATCGTGACGCTGACAACGCCGGCCGTGGCACAACAGTCCGGCGGGACACTGCGGATCTACCATCGCGACATGCCGCCCAGTGCCTCGATCCACGAGGAAGCCACGATCTCGACGAACATGCCGTTCATGGCGGTATTCAACAACCTTGTGATGTTCGATCCCAAGGAAAAGATCAACAGCATCGACAAGATCACGCCAGAGCTGGCCACCAGTTGGTCATGGAATGCCGATAACACCAAGTTGACGATGAAGCTGCGCGAGGGTGTGACGTGGCACGACGGCAAACCATTCACGGCCAAGGATGTCGTCTGCACCTGGACCAAGCTCACGCAGGAGGAATCCGAAAAGGGCGACGCCTTCCGCAAGAATCCGCGGCGGGTCTGGTGGCAGAATCTCCAGAGCGTCACGGCCAACGGCGATCACGAAGTGACATTCAATCTGGGCCGGCCGCAGCCGTCGTTCATGGCCATGCTCGCTGCCGGCTATTCACCGGTCTATCCGTGCCATGTGTCAACGCGTGACTTGCGCACCAAGCCGATCGGCACGGGCCCCTTCAAGTTCGTGGAAATGAAGCGCAACGAGTCGATCCGACTGGTGAAGAATCCCGACTATTGGCGCAAGGGCCATCCCTACCTCGACGCCATCGACTGGCGGATCATTCCCAACCGGTCGACCCGCATCCTGGCGTTCATCGCCGGCGACTTCGACCTGACGTTCGACTCGGATGTCACGTTCCCCTTGCTGAACGACATCAAAGCGCAAGCTCCCAAAGCCGTCTGCGAAGCACGACCGACGAACGTCAACAACAATCTAATCGTCAACCAGGAAGCGCCGCCGTTCGACAATCCCAAGATCCGGCAGGCGATGTTGCTGGCACTGGATCGCAAGGCATTCTCCGACATCCTGAGCCACGGCCATGCCGTGCTCGGCGCCTCGATGCTGCCGGCGCCGGAAGGTGTCTGGTCAATGCCCAAGGAGATGCTCAATGAACTGCCCGGCTTCGGTGATCACACCAAGAACCTCGCCGAAGCGCGCAAGATCATGGAGGGACTGGGCTACGGACCGGACAAAACCCTCAAGGTCAAAGTCTCTACGCGCAACATTCCCATTTACCGCGATCCGGGCGTGATCCTGATTGATCAGCTCAAGAAGATCTATATCGAGGGCGAACTCGAGCCCATCGACACACCGGTGTGGCACGCCAAGGTCGCGCGCAAGGATTACACGGTCGGCATGAACCTGACCGGTGTCGGTGTCGACGATCCTGACGTGAACTTCTATGAGAACTTCACGTGCAAATCGGAGCGCAACTACACCGGCTACTGCAATCCCGACGTGGAGAAGCTGATCGAAGCGCAGTCCCGCGAGATCGACAAGGAGAAGCGCAAGAAGGTGGTCTGGGAGATCGACCGCAAGCTGGCCGAGGACGCGGCTCGCCCCGTGATCTCGCACAATGTCGAGAACACCTGCTGGCAGCCGCGCCTGAAGGGGCTGATCCTGCAGCACAACTCGATCTACAACGGCTGGCGTTTCGACGACGTCTGGCTGGAGAAGTAAGACTCACGCCCTGTCGGTTCGCGGAGACAGCGACGTGGCTTCCTATCTTGTCCGCCGTACGTTCCTGATGGTCCTGACACTGTTCGGGATGTCAGTACTGATCTTCGTGATGTTGCGGCTGGTGCCGGGCAACATCAGCGACATCCTGTTCGATGCGGCGGGGTTCGTGGATCCCAAAGAGAAGGCGCGGCTCGAACGGGACCTTGGCCTCGACCTGCCGATCCTGACACAGTACTGGCATTGGATCTCAGGCTTGGTGCAGGGCGACCTCGGTTTCGCCTACGTGACCGAGAAACCGGCCATCGAGGAGATCGCACCGCGCATCCCCGTCACGGTCAAACTCGCGGTGCTGGCGCTGATCTTTTCGGTGGTTTTTGGCGTGCCGCTGGGCGTGATCAGTGCTGTCCGCCAGAACACAGCCATTGACTATGCCCTGCGCATCCTCAGCCTCAGTGGCTTGTCGCTGCCCTCCTTCTGGCTCGGCTTGCTGATCCTCATGCTGTTCGTGCGGTATTTCGGCTTCATACCGATCTATACCGATCCTCCCGCGACCCTGTGGAAGGAGCTGGCACTACTCAGCGTACCGGCGGCAGCCGTCGGATTCCGAAGTTCGGCGCTCATCATGCGCCTGACACGCTCGTCCATGCTGGAGGTATTGCGCCAGGACTACATCCGCACGGCCCGCTCCAAGGGGGCGACCCCGGGCTCGGTGAACTATGATCACGCCTTGCGTAACGCCGTGCTGCCGGTGGTCACGATCATCGGGATCGAGGCAGCATTCCTGATTGGCGGTCTGATCGTCACCGAGACGGTGTTCAACGTCCCAGGCGTCGCACGTTTCCTGGTCGAAGCCGTCATCTGGCGGGACTACCCGATCGTGCAGAATCTTGTGATGTTCATCGCGGTGGTGGTCGTGGTCGTCAACTTCATCGTCGACATGACCTACATGATCCTCGATCCACGCATCAAGTACGCCGATTGAACGGCGCACCGGCCAGGGAGGCCAGCGTTTGTCCACTATTGATCATGATGCCGAGTTGCTGCGTGCCGGCGCGCATGTGCGGGGAGCCTGGGGTACGGCCGGCTTCCTCATCCGGCGCTATCCCTTGGGTGCCGCCGGAGCGGTGATCGTCATCGTGTTCGTCCTGGCCGCTCTGTTAGCCAATGTGGTCGCCACATTCGATCCCACGGCCACCAGTTCGCGCAACTCGCTGACGCCGCCGGGGTCGGTCTATTGGCTGGGTGCCGACTTCATGGGCCGCGATGTCTTCAGCCGCATCGTACACGGCGCGCGCATCTCGCTGGCGGTCAGCGTCGGCGCCACGGCGCTGGGTTGCGCGGCCGGTATCATTGTCGGCTTGATGTCGGGTTACCTGGGCGGCTGGGTCGACCTCGTCGTGCAACGCATCATGGACATCATGCAGGCGCTGCCGCTGCTGGTCATGGCGCTGGTCATGGCCGCCTCGCTTGGTCCTTCATTGCAGAACACCATTATTGCCATCGCCATCGCGCTGGTGCCCAACATCGCCCGCGTCATTCGTTCCAGCACGCTCTCGCTGCGTGAGCAGCCGTTCGTCGAAGCCGCGCGCGCCACCGGCATGAGCGAGCTGCGCATCGCCGTGCGCCACGTGCTGCCCAATACCCTGGCGCCGCTGATCGTGCTGGCCACCGCGCAGCTTGGCTCGGCGATTTTGACCGAAGCATCGCTGTCCTTCCTCGGTCTTGGCGTGCCAGAGCCGCATCCCTCCTGGGGCCGCATGCTGTCGGAATCGGCGGCAGAATATATTCGCACGGCACCCTGGCTGGTTATCTTCCCGGGTATCGCCATCAGCTTGGCTGTGTTCGGCACCAACCTGCTGGGCGATGCGCTGCGCGATATGCTCGATCCCCGGGAGCGCACTTGATGGCGGGCGCGGATCCGGTAACCACGCCCACCGAGGGGGCGGCGCTGATCGTCGAGCGCCTCAGCACATATTTCTATACGCGTCAGGGAATCGTGAAGGCGGTCAACGATGTGACGTTCACAGTAAGCCGCGGCGAAGCGCTGGCGATCGTAGGCGAATCGGGTTGCGGCAAGAGCATCACGGCGCTGTCGCTGATGCGCCTGATCCCCCAACCACCCGGTCGCATCGTCGACGGCTCGGTACGGCTGGATGGCGTCGACCTGATGCAGCTCGACGAGCCGGCGATGCGCCAGGTGCGCGGCAACGAGATCTCGATGATCTTCCAGGAGCCGATGACGTCACTCAACCCGGTGATGACGATCGGCCGCCAGATCGGCGAGGCGCTGATCCTGCACCAGGATCTGTCGCGCCGTGAAGCCCTGAACAAGGCCGTCGACATGCTGCGGCTGGTGCGCATCCCGGAACCCGAGCAACGGGCGCGCGAATATCCGCATCAGCTCTCCGGCGGCATGCGCCAGCGCGCCATGATCGCCATGGCACTGGCCTGCAACCCCAAGGTCCTGATCGCCGATGAGCCGACGACGGCGCTCGACGTCACCATCCAGGCTCAAATCCTCGATCTGATTGTCGAACTGCAACGCAAACTCGGCACGGCCGTTATCCTGATCACGCACGACCTTGGCGTGGTGGCGGAAACGGCACAGCGCGTGATCGTCATGTATGCCGGCCGCAAGGTCGAGGAAGCGACGGTCACCGATCTCTTCGCGCGTCCTCTGCATCCGTACACGCTGGGTCTGATGGCCTCGATACCGCGACTTGGCCTGATGCGGGGCGAAACCCCGGCGAGCGAGACACGGCTGCAGGAGATTCCCGGCATGGTGCCGGCACTGACCGACCTGCCGCAGGGCTGCGCTTTCGCGCCGCGCTGCGCCTTTGCGCAAGACCGCTGCCACGGTCAGTACCCGGCCTACGAGGAGAAGCAGCCGGGCCACTGGGCTGCCTGCTGGCGATCGCACGAATTGGCGGAGAACGGCCATGCCTGACGCGATGGCCCCGGGCACACCAGCGCCACCGGTCTTGGAAGTACGGGACCTGAAGAAGCACTTCCCGATCCGCAAGGGCCTGCTGCGCCGCGCCGCGGGCCACGTCTTCGCGGTCGACGGTGTGAGCTTCACCATAGCCGAGGGCGAAACCCTGGGCCTGGTGGGCGAAAGCGGCTGCGGCAAGTCGACGGTGGGGCGTACCGTGCTGCGGCTGATCGATCCCACATCGGGCTCGATCCATGTCGGTGGCCAGGACATCTCCCGGCTGCCGCGCAAGGCCCTGCGTCCGTGGCGGCGGCAGATGCAAATCATCTTCCAGGATCCGTTCTCGTCGCTCAATCCGCGCATGACGGCCGGCGAGATCGTCGGCGAGCCGTTGCTGGTCCACGGCGCACACGCGACGAGCGCGCGTCGTGATGCCGTGGCGGCGCTGTTCGAGCGCGTCGGCCTGCGGCGTGCCCAGATGGACAGCTACCCGCACCAGTTCTCGGGCGGCCAGCGGCAGCGCATCGGTATCGCGCGAGCGTTGGCGCTCAATCCCAGGCTGATCATCGGCGATGAGCCCGTGTCGGCGCTTGATGTGTCCATCCAGGCCCAGGTGATCAACCTGCTGATGGACCTGCAGCGCGAGCGGCGCCTCTCCTATCTCTTCATCTCGCACAATCTGGCGGTGGTCGAGCACATCAGCCACCGCATCGCGGTCATGTATCTGGGCCGCATCGTGGAATACACCGACAAGAAGACGCTGTTCACCAACCCTCAGCATCCGTACACCGAGGCGCTGCTCTCGGCGGTTCCCGTACCTGACCCCGCCATCAAGCGTAAGAAGCTGGTCGTTCAGGGCGACGTACCCAGCCCGGTAAAACCGCCGCCCGGTTGCCACTTCCACCCCCGCTGCCCGTATGCGGTGGACCGCTGCAGGGCCGAGGCCCCAGCGCTACGCGAAATCGCCCCCGGTCACCTGGCGGCCTGCCACTTGCGCTAGACCGGATTCGACGATCCGGGGCTACGTCCGGCGACATTTCTCAGGCATCATAGATCATTCGGCCGATGTACCCGCCATCGGCCTGGCCGTACAACGAAGGTCCTGGTCGGCGCACGCCTCCCCGAGGGACGCCGGCCGCCTATAGACTGCGTCGGTTATCCGTCCCTGCCCGTGAGACTCTTGCAATGACACGTTAGCGCTCCGCAGTACACGAGGCACTTTTTATCTCCTGATCGCTCCGATAAGGATTTCTTTGCAATGCGCAGCCTCAATCTCGATCAACTGCGGACCCTCATGGAGGTGATCGAACACGGCAGCTTCTCGGCCGCGGCGCGTCAGCTTAACCTGACCCAACCCGCGGTCAGCCTTCAGATCCGGGAACTCGAGCAGCGTTTCGGCGTGCCGCTCATCGAGCGCATGGGCAAGACCGTGCACGCAACGACACCGGGCCGCGAACTGGTCGAGCATGCGCACCGGATCTTCCGCGAGTGCGACTTCGCCGCCGCCGCCATGCGCCGCTATCGCGACGGCTGGGTCGGCCGGGTCCATATCGGCACGACGAATACCGCACTGACCTATCTGCTGCCGCCGCTCCTGCGCCGGCTGCGCGAGGAGCATCCCGGTATCGAGCTTCTGGTCACCAACCTGCCGACCCGCGATACCGTCGAGAACATCATCCAGAACAGAATGGACCTCGGGCTGGTGACGTTGCCGGTCGACGACACGCACCTGCGAGTCACGCCGTTGCGCTGGGAAAAGCTGCTGGCGATCCTGCCCGCCACCACGCCCGACATCCCCGACGCCGTCACGGCCGACTATGCCGCCCAGCACGCCCTCGTGCTGGAACATGCCCGCGGCGCCGTTCACGCGCTGGTCATGCGATGGCTGTCCAAGCAGATGCCCTTGCCGCGCACGCCCATGCTCATGGGCACTGTCGAGGCGATGAAGAAGGTCGTCGAACTCGGGCTGGGCATCTCGATCGTGCCCGATATCGCCGTCGCCGACCCTATTCCCGGCGTCGCCGTGCGGCCGCTGGAACCGCCGGTCGCATGCACGCTCGCGCTGGTCGAGCACCGAAGCAAGCCGAACGAGCCGGCGCTCGAGGTTGTCCGCAACGCATTGATGGAACTGAGAGTGGACGACGCGCCTAGTCTACCCGGGCCACACGAAACCCTATGAACGGCTGGGTATAGCCGACAAGCTCCCGAACGCGATCCGCCACCCTGGTCCCGTCGGAGCCGCTGGCCCAGCTGCCGCCCCGCAACACACGGCGATAGCAGTCGCCGTCCAGTCGCGCAGCGCCGTTCACGGGCGCACCGGCGTGACTGTCGAACCAGCAGTCGAGCAGCCACTCCTGCGCGTTTCCCAGCATGTCGTGAAAGCCCCACGGATTGGGTTGGAATGCCCCTACCGGGGCTGTGAACGCGTGGCCGTCGGTACAATGGAACAGGCCGAGGTTGCCCTTGACGCCTGTCAGGGTCTTGGCGAACAGCACATCACCGACATTGGCATAGCGACAAGCCTCGTCGCTGCCGTCGCCCCAGAAGCGCTGCGTCGTCGTGCCGGCCCGCGCCGCGTATTCCCACTCGGCCTCCGATGGCAGTCGATAGTTGCCGCCGGTGATCTTCCGCAGCCACGCGACGTATGCCGCTGCATCCTGCCATGTGACATTCACGACAGGGTGTCTGTCCGTCTGCTCAAATCCCGGCCGACGCCAATGATCGGTCGGCCGGTCGGGAAGCTGAGCATCCCTGGCCGGCAGGTAGCCGGTGGCCCGGGCGAAGGCCTCGAACTCCCCCCGCGTCACCTCGTATTTTGCAAGCGAGACCGCATAGTCGATCGCCACACGACGTTGGGGTCCCTCCTTGGCGGCCGGCGATCCCATCTGGAAGCTGCCCCTTGGCAGGACGAGCATCTCCGGGCAGTCGGCGCAATCGCGCTCCCCGTGTCGTTCGCGCATCGCCGTCGCGCGTTGTCGTTCAGCGGCCTCGGCGGCGGCGCGCGCGGCAATCGCGCCCTGCTCGGCCTGGTGCCAGGCATGGATACCCAGTGCGGCGATGCACAGCACCAGACCGCCCGCAGCAAACCACAGCCCACGGAATCGATGCTGAGACACCATGTCAGCCAACCAACCGATGCACCTGCAGCAGCATCATTGCGCCGGCCGAAGCCGCGAGGCACATTGTTTTTTCTGATCATGCCAATAGGGATTCCTTGGAGATGCGCAGCCTCAACCTCGATCAGCTGCGAACCCTCATGGAGGTGATCGAACTTCGCAGCTTTTCGGCAGCGGCGCGGCAGCTCAACCTGACCCAGCCGGCCGTCAGCCTGCAGATCCGGGAACTGGAGCAGCGCTTCGGCGTACCGCTCGTCGAGCGCATGGGCAAGACCGTGCATGCGACGACACCGGGCCGCGAACTGGTCGAGCACGCCCAACGGATCTTTCGGGAGTGTGAGACGGCGGCGGCGGCCATGCGACGCTTCCATCGCGGATGGGTCGGCCGCGTGCATGTCGGCACCACCTTGACCGCCCTGACCTACGCGCTGCCGCCGATCCTGCGGCGCCTGCATCAGGATCACCCCGGCATCGAGATTGTGATCACCAACATGACGACCCGCGACAGCGTGGAAAACGTCATTCAGAACGCGATCGATCTCGCGCTGGTGACGTTGCCGGTCGATGACTCTCACCTGCGCGTCACACCACTGCGTCCCGAAACGCTGGTGGCCATCCTGCCGGACTCCACGCCGGACATCCCCGACGCGGTCACGCCGGAGTATGCCGCCAGTCAACCCCTGGTGCTCGAGAAGCCGCGCGGCGCCGTCAGCGCGCTGGTCCAGCGGTGGCTGTCCAAACAGTTGCCCTTGGCGCGCACGCCGATGCATATCGCCACCGTCGAGGCGATGAAGGGAATTGTCTCGCTGGGTCTGGGTATGTCGATCATACCGGACGTCGCCGCTGTCGAACCGATACCGAATGCCGTCGTTCGTCCCCTGAACCCGAGCGTTCCCTGTACGCTGGCCCTCATCGAGCACCGCAGCAAACCCAATGATCCCGCGCTTGAAATCGTTCGCAACGCGCTGCTGGGTTTGAGAACGGGCCCCTACGCTCCCGCTGACGCGTAATACCGCCGACGGTTGTCAGCCTTGCCTTTTCGCGCGGCAGGCTTGCCGAACGGCCATTCGAAACCGTCGCGAATGCCCGGAGACCGGGCTAAGCTGCCCACTCGAAATCACGATTGGGAAACGCTTGGCATGACCGCGACTGAACTCTGGCAATGGGATGCCGCCGACCTTGCTCCGGCGATCCGCAGCCGCAAGGTTTCGAGCTTCGACGCGACCGTGGCTGTGATCGACCGCATGCATGCGGTCAATCCCAAGGTCAATGCGGTCGTGCGCGACCTTTCCGATGAAGCGCTGACGGCGGCCCGCGCCGCCGACGAGGCCGTGCGCCGCGGCGATCGCCTCGGTCCGCTGCATGGCGTGCCGGTCACCATCAAGGAAAACATCGACCAGATCGGCCTGCCGACAATCAACGGCATCGTCGCCTTCAAGGATTTGACCGCCACGGAAGACAGCCCGCCGGTTGTGAACTGGAAGAAGGCAGGCGCCGTGATCGTCGGTCGTACCAATACCCCGGCCTTCTCGCTGCGCTGGCACACCGACAACGATGTCCACGGACCGACGCTCAATCCCTGGAGCAAGGCACGAACATCGGGCGGTTCGTCCGGCGGCGCCAGCGCCGCGCTGGCCGTCGGCATCGGGCCGCTGGCGCACGGTAACGATTACGGCGGCTCGATCCGTTACCCGGCCTACACCTGTGGCCTTGCCGGCATCCGCCCCACGATGGGGCGCGTTCCCGCGTTCAACCGCACGTCCAGCGTCGAGCGCTCGCCGAGCAACCAGCTCATGGCCGTCAACGGTCCGCTGGCCCGCAGGATCCGTGATGTCCGCATAGGCCTTGCCGCCATGGCGGGATGCGACGCGCGCGACCCGATCTGGGTTCCGGCACCGTTGGACGGTCCGCCGGCGGCAGCGCCCATTCGCGTCGCGCTGGTGGTGCAGCCTAAGGGCCAATATACCCACCCCGCCGTGGCCGACGCCGTGCGCAAGGCCGGCAAGGCCCTGGCCGACAACGGCTACGCCGTCGAGGAGGTTGAGCCGCCGTCATTCGAGGCCGCCTGCCAGGTGTGGCGCAAGCTGGTCTTCACCGAGACCCGGCACCTGACCTTGGAGAGCATCGAGAAGCTCGGCGATGCCCAGGCGCGCAAGAGTGCCGGCCTGTGGCTACAGCTGCAACCTGACATCTCCTTGAAAGAGTACATGCAGACGCTGGCCGAGGTGCTGACCCATCGCCGCGCCTGGGCGGTCTTCATGGAGACCTATCCTCTGATCGTCGGCCCCACCTCGGGCGATCTGCCATTCGAGGTCGGCTTCGACCACAAGGATGCCGAGACGTTCCGGCATGTGCTCGATGCCCAGGCCCTGATGACGGTGGTCAACATGCTGGGCCTGCCGTCGGCCGCCGTGCCTGTCGGCACGACGCCGGTGCCGGACGCGCCGAAAGGCCTGCCCCTGGGTGTGCAGATCATCGCCCCGCGCTTCCGCGAGGACCTGGCGCTTGACGCTGCCGAGATCGTCGAAGCTGTGCACGGCATCTCGACGCCGATCGATCCTGTATGGTGAACCGGGCCTGAGCCATGGCCCTTTTCGACGCCCACTTCCACGTCATCGACCCGCGGTTCCCGCTAGTGGTCAACGACGGCTACGTGCCGCCCGCCTATACGGTCGACGATTACTGGAGCACGGCGGGGCCGCTGGGCGTGGTCGGCGGCGCCATCGTCTCCGGCTCGTTCCAGGCCTACGACCAGACCTACCTGCTCGAAGCTCTGGCGCGCTTCGGCCCGTGCTATGTCGGCGTCACGCAGCTACCCGACGATGTCGATGATCAGACGATCCGCTATCTCGACAGCGTCGGCGTGCGGGCCGTGCGCTTCAACCTGTATCGCGGCGTTACCGCCGATCCGACGGCCATCGTGCGCATGGCGCAGCGGGTCTACGACCTTGCCGGCTGGCACATCGAGCTCTATCTCGACGGCTACGCTCTCCATGAGCTCAAACCGACGCTCCTGACCTTGCCGCGCGTCGTGATCGACCATCTCGGCATGACCGAGAACGCCCTGCCGGCGCTGCTGGAACTGGTATGGCGCGGTGCCAAGGTCAAAGCCAGCGGCTTCGGTCGGGTGTCCATGGGCGTGCGTGCCATGCTGCAGGCCATCGCCGACGCCGACGAGACCGCGTTGATGTTCGGTACTGATCTGCCGTCCACGCGCGCCAATCGTCCGTTCTATCCCAGTGACATCGACCTGATCGCCACCACCCTTGATCCGGTGCGGTCGGAGCGTGCCCTGTTTCACAACGCCATCGCCTGCTACCGTCCGGCGCAGATACCGGTCTGATACAAAAAAGCCTGTTGGGGAGAAGCACCATGACTCTGTCACGCCGCTCGCTGATCGCAGCCTCGGCCGCAACCGCGCTGGCAACACCGGCGATCGTCCGCGCCCAGACATCGTGGCCGACCAAGCCGATCCGGATCCTCATCCCCTTCGCGCCGGGCGGTACGTCCGACATTCTGGCGCGCCTGCTACAACCCAAGCTGCAGGAGTCCTTCGGCCAGTCGGTGGTCGTCGAGAACCGGCCCGGTGCCAACGGCACCATCGCCGTGGACATCGTCGCCAAGGCGGCGCCCGACGGCACGACCCTGGTGCTCACCGACCTCGGCGCGCTCGCCATCTCACCCAGCGTGATGAAGGTACCCTTCGATCTGGCCAAGGATTTCGCACCGGTGATCGTGCTGGCCTACTCGCCGCACATGCTGGCCGTCTTCCCTGGCACGCCGCACAAGACCGTCGCCGACCTGATCACCTACGCCAAGGCCAATCCCGGCAAGCTGAACAACGCGACCTCCGGCCTGGGCAGCGCACCGCACCTTGCGGGCGCGCGTTTTGCGCTCGAGTTGGGCCTGTCATGGACGTACATCCCTCTCAAGGGCGGCGCCGAGGCCATCCAACAGGTCATCGGTGGCCATGCCGATCTGCTGTTCAACGGCATGGTCGCCACCCTGCCGCATGTCCAGAGCGGCAAGCTGCGCGGTCTGGCCGTGTCGAGCGCTCAACGCCAGGCGCAAGTGCCCGACCTGCCGACCATCGCCGAGGCCACCGGCCTGAAGGACTTCGTCACCGGCTCCTACCAGGGCGTTCTCGCCCCGCCAGGCACGCCGGCGGAGATCACCGGCAAGCTGCACGCCGAGATCGCGCGCATCGCCGCCCTCCCCGACGTTGCTCAGCGCCTGAAGGAGCTGGGCGCCGAGCCGGTGCTGAGCAAGCCGGCCGACAGCCACGCCTGGCTGCAGGCCGAGACCGCGCGCTGGGCCAAGGTGGTGAAGGATACCGGGATCAAGCTGGAGTAGCTGCCGTCATGCAATTCATGGTGATCGAGACGTTCCGCAACCAGGACGGCAGGCGGTTTATCGCCGCTTCCGCGACAAGGGCCGCATGGTGCCTGACGGCGTCACGTTCGTCAGCAGCTGGGTGTCGGCCGACCTCGGGCGCTGCTTCCAGGTGATGGAGTGTGACGACGTCGCGCTGCTGCAGCGCTGGGTGACGGAATGGTCCGATCTCATCGCCTTCGAGATCGTGCCTGTCGTACCGGGCAAGGACACCGCCGCGGCGTTGGCCGGACAACTGTGAACGGCTGCCGGCTCACGTCAGGGACATGGCAAAACCGCGCGGCACGATAAAGAACAGGAACGCCGCCAGGATGATCGCCGAGGTGACCATCGCGATCATGTAGGACACCACCTCGCGCCGCTGCTGCGCGCGGCTCTCGATGGGCGGATGCGAGAGTCCCGCGGCATGACGCAGCCCGATGGGCAGACGCAGCCGAATCCGGCGCCGGGGCATTTCAACCCCGACGACGACGCGTTGGACGCTCCGGCGTGCTTTCCGCAGGGTCGTCCTGCGTGCGGTTCTCCGGCACGGGCACGCCGGTGTTGGGCCGGTTGTCGCCTATGTCCTGCGGCCGCTTGGGCGCCGTCGGTTTGCCGGGCACGGCGGGACCGCAAGGCGGCGGCGGCTGTGGGAGACTGGAGGGATCGTTCTGTTCGCGCATGGGGCCTGCCTTGGCTGACGCCAGATCAACGAAGGCAGGTATCGCAAGGTTGCCGGCACAGCCGGCCTGCATCCCATGTGAAGATAGCTCAGAACGTGATGCCGCTCTTCTTGGTCGCGTAGCCGCGCTGGCTCATGCAGCTGTTCATCAACCGGTTGCTGCGGTTGCGATCGTCGGTCGCCGCCATCTGGCCCGGCAGCTGCGTGCGGCCGAGGCGCTGGTCGGTGGCACCCAACGTGGCCTCGCGGTCGGCGACGATCCCGCGCTCCTTTGCCACCAGATCCTTGATCTGGTCCCGGCATAACGCCTCGTCCCGACGTCGCTGATCGTCGGTGCCGCCCTCGCGGCTGTAGTCCGGCCCCGAACAGGCGGCGAGCACAAGGCCCAACGCCAGGGCGAGATAGCGCGCGCCGGCGGCGGACATCAGTTCACCCCCCGCGCGGCGATGGCTTGCTCGATCGCCTTGAGCGCCGCGTCGGCTTGCCCGACATCAGGCCCACCGCCCTGCGCCATGTCGGGCCGGCCGCCGCCGCCCTTGCCGCCCAGCGCGGCGACAGCGGTACGAACCAGATCGACGGCGCTGAGCCGGCCGGCCAGATCCTCCGTCACGCCGACGACCGCCGAGGCCTTGCCGTCCTCGACGCCGATCAGCGCCACGACGCCGGAGCCGACCTGCTTCTTGAAGTCATCGGCCATGCCCTTGAGGTCCTTGCCCGGCACGCCGTCGAGGCGGCGCGCGATCAGCTTGATGCCGGCGATCTCGCGCGGATCATTATCGGCCTTGGCCGCGCCGCCGCCGGCCAGCGCCAGCGCGCGGCGCGCTTCGGTGATCTCGCGCTCCAGCTTGCGTTGCGCGTCGACCAGCGCGGCGATGCGCGTCGGCACCTCGTCGGGCCGTACCCGCAGCGTCGACGCCGCCTCGTTCAGCCGATCTCCCTGGTCGCGGACATAGGCTTCGGCCGCCGCGCCGGCCACCGCCTCGATACGGCGTACGCCGGCGGCGACGGCACCTTCCGACACGATCTTGAACAAGCCGATATCGCCGGTGCGTCGCGCGTGGGTGCCGCCGCACAGTTCGACGGAGTATTCGTCGCCGTCGTGGCCGCCCATGCTGAGGACCCGCACCTCATCGCCGTACTTCTCGCCGAACAGCGCCATGGCGCCGGCCTTCACCGCCTCGTCGGGTGTCATCAGCCGCGTCTCGACCGGGCCATTCAGCCGGACGTGGGCATTGACCTCGTCCTCGACCTTGCGCAGTTCCTCGACCGTCACGGCCTTGGGATGGCTGATGTCGAAGCGCAGCCGGTCGGGCGCCACCAGCGAGCCCTTCTGTGTCACGTGATCGCCCAGGTGGTTGCGCAACGCCTTGTGCAGCAGATGCGTCGCCGAGTGGTGCGCCCGCAGCGCCGAGCGGCGGCCAACGTCGATGGTCAGCGTCACGTCGTCGCCGACCTTGAGCGTGCCCGACTCCAGAGTGCCGACATGGGCATGCACATCGCCCAGCTTCTTCTGCGTGTCGGTGACGACGAAGACGCCACCCGGTGCCGTGATGCGGCCCGTATCACCCATCTGGCCACCGGACTCGCCGTAGAACGGCGTCTGGTTGACGATGACCTGGCCCTTCTGCCCCGCGCTCAGCGCCGGCACTTCCTTGCCGTCGACGAGGATCGCCACGACCTTGCCTTCGGCGGTATCGGTGTCGTAGCCCAGGAAGTCGGTGGCCCCCACCCTTTCGTGCAGGTCGAACCAGACCGCCTCGTTGGCGGCCTCGCCCGAGCCGGCCCAGGCGGCGCGCGCCTTGGCCTTCTGTTCGGCCATGGCGTGATCGAAGCCCTCGAGGTCGACGCCGATCTGGCGCGCCCGCAGCACGTCCTGGGTGAGGTCGAGCGGAAAGCCGTAGGTGTCGTAAAGCTTGAAGGCGACATCGCCCCGCAGGGTGCCGCCGGCGCTCAGGCTGGCGGTCTCCTCCTCGAGCAGCCGCAGGCCGGTACCCAGGGTGGCCCGGAAGCGGGTTTCCTCCAGCTTCAGCGTCTCGGTGATCAGCGCCTGGGCGCGCATCAGTTCGGGGAAGGCATCACCCATCTGGTGCACCAGTTCGGGCACCAGCTTGTAGATCACCGGGTCCTTGGCCCCCAGCATGTGGGCATGGCGCATGGCGCGACGCATGATCCGGCGCAGCACATAGCCGCGGCCCTCGTTGGACGGCAGTACGCCGTCGGCGATCAGGAACGAACTGGCCCGCAGGTGATCGGCAATCACCCGGTGCGATGGCGCCTGCGGCCCATCGGGATCGACACCGGTGACATGCGCCGACGCCTCGATCAGCGCCCGCAACAGGTCGATATCGTAGTTGTTGTGCTTGCCCTGCAGAACGGCGGCCAGGCGCTCCAATCCCATGCCGGTGTCGATGGAAGGTCGTGGCAGGTCCAGGCGTTGATCCTTTGTGACCTGCTCGAACTGCATGAACACCAGGTTCCAGATCTCGATGAAGCGATCGCCGTCGGCGTCAGCCGAACCCGGCGGCCCGCCGGGGATGCTCTCACCGTGGTCGTAGAAGATTTCCGAACACGGACCGCAGGGGCCGGTATCGCCCATCGCCCAGAAATTGTCGGACGTCGGGATGCGGATGATCTTGGAGTCGGGCAGGCCCGCGATCTTCTTCCAATGGCCGGCCGCATCGTCGTCGGTATGGAACACCGTCACCAGCAGCCGATCCTTGGACAGACCGTATTCCTTGGTGATCAGGTTCCAGGCCAGCTCGATCGATCGCTCCTTGAAATAGTCGCCAAACGAGAAATTCCCCAGCATCTCGAAAAACGTATGGTGCCGGGCCGTGTAGCCCACGTTCTCGAGGTCATTGTGCTTGCCGCCGGCGCGTACGCACTTCTGCGAGCTGGCGGCCCGGTTGTAAGGACGCTTCTCCAGGCCGGTGAAGACGTTCTTGAACTGCACCATGCCGGCGTTGGTGAACATCAGGGTCGGATCGTTGCGCGGCACGAGAGGGCTCGACGCCACGACCTGATGGCCGTTGTCGCCGAAGAACTCCAGGAACGTCCGCCTGATTTCGCTTGCCGTTGCCATTGTCCTCAGTGTCCACGCCGCGGGCCGGCGGACATCAACCCCGCGCGACCGATCCTATTGGAAAGTCAAGGTTCTTACCGCGCCAGCCGGTGCGGTGTCCACACGGCGGGCATGGTGGGTCTGCGCCACAACCCGTCCTTGTCAGGGGCCGCTCGTCGGGTCAAGCTTGGCGCCATACAGTCGGGACGGCGTCTGGCCGGTGCGGACAGCCACGCAAGCATGATCGTACCCGACACACGCCATATGCTGCCCGATGCCCGCGCCAGCCATGACGCCGGCCGCCCGCGTCCTTGGGGGAACCGTTCGATATGAGCGCCTCGCCGCCGGAAGAACCCGGTATCGCCGTCAGCGTCCCCAGCGAACGCGTCCCCGCCCGGGCCATCCTGCCGGCGCTGTACCAGCTGGTGGAGGCCCACACGCGGGAGTCGCTCGCGGCGGTCGCCGCCGAAGGACGCTCCATCTCCTGCAAGGCCGGTTGCGGCGCCTGCTGCCGCATGTTCGTCCCGATCTCGGATGTCGAGGCGCATGCGCTTGCCGCCCTGGTCGAGCGGATGCCCGAACCGCGGCGGACAACGATCAAACAGCGCTTTGCCGAGGCCGAGAACCGCTTGGCCGACTGGCGCCCGCTCGACACGCTGATCCAGCGGTCCTCCACGGCGATCGCGGCCGATCACGATCAGATGCTGGCCGACTATTTCCGGCTGGGCATCGCCTGCCCGTTCCTGGAGGACGAAAGCTGCTCCATCCACCCCGACAGGCCGCTGGTGTGCCGTGAGTATTTCGTCACGTCGCCGGCCGAACTGTGCGCCAGCCATGATCGCCGGCGCGAGATCAAGGGTGTGAAGCGCAAGTTCGTGGCCCCCGCGCTCCAGTACCTGACATCGGACACCACGCCGCCGCGATCGACGGTCATGCCGATCACCCTCGTCCTGCGGTGGGTTTCGCGGCAGACCGGCAAGGAGGGCAAGCGCCGCGGCATCGACTGGTTGAAGCGCTTCTCGCGGATTCTGCAGGATCTGGCGCAGCATCACCGCCTCACGCAGGGGAAACAACCGTGACGACCGGCGCCGCGCCCATCGATCCGGCCCGACAGGCCAGCGCCAACCTGCGCCTGCAGGTCGGCACGCTCTCGGTGCAGGGACGCATCACCGTGCCCCTCGACATGGTGAAACCGCAGGCGGTCCTGCCGGCCCTGCAGAACCTCGTCAATGCCGTCGTCACGGCCACGGAGCAGGAACTCGCCGGGAGCCGCAAAACGATCTCCTGCAAGGCGGGCTGCGGTGCCTGCTGCCACCAGGCCGTGCCGATTTCGGCACCCGAGGCCTATTTCCTGCACGACCTTGTCGAGGCCATGCCGCAGCCGCGGCGCGACACCATCAAGGCCCGCTTCGCCGCGATCGGCCGGCGCCTGCGCGACGCCGGGCTCTACGACCGGTCGATGGACATCCGATCGCCGGACCGGGCGTTCGACCGGGCCTATTTCGATCTCGACCTGCCCTGCCCGTTCCTTGAGGATGAAAACTGTTCCATCCACGCCGATCGTCCGCTGATCTGCCGCGAGTACCTGGTGACCTCGCCGGCATCGCGCTGCGCGCGCCCGCACGATGGTGGAATCGAGGGCGTCCCCATCCCCAAACTGTCGGCGCTGCTGCGCCGCGTGGCCGACGTCGATACGCAGGCCCTGACAGTGTCGGTCGCACTGGACTGGGTCGCGGCGCACCCCGACACGCTGCCCCGCCGCCGAGGCACAGAGTGGATCGAGGATTTCCTCGGTCGCCTCGGCAAGGGCGACGCGACAACCGGCGCACCGCCCACCACCACCGCCGGCGACGCCGCGGCAACACGCACCAATGATGTCGACATACCGATGCCCCTGGGCACGGTTTCGGCCGAAGCCATGCTGCCGTCGTTCCGGACATACACCAATGCCCTGGTCAGCGACGCGATTGCGCAGGTCACGGCCACGGGAAAGTCGATCTCCTGCCGCGCCGGGTGCGGTGCCTGCTGCAGCCAGGTCGTCCCCATATCGACGATCGAGGCACACCGCCTCGCCGCGGTCGTCGAGGCCATGCCCGAGCCGCGGCGCAGCGACATCCGTCGCCGCTTCGACGAGGCCGAGCAGCGAATCGCCACCTGGGATCGCGCCGCCGACTACGAGCGATGGGTCAAGCACGAGAACGTCAAGGACAGCGACGTCACCAGCGCCTACTTCACGCTGAACATCCCCTGTCCCTTCCTGGAGGCCGGCAGCTGCTCGATCTACGAGGAGCGGCCATTGGTCTGCCGCGAATATCTGGTCACGAGTCCGGCGGAGAACTGCGCCGCGCTGGGCGACGGGCATCTGCCGATCGACGTGGTGCCCAGCGTCTACACCCATCTGGCGTTGCGGCACCTGGAGACGCCGCCAGACAGGAGAACGGCTTCGTCCGTGCCCCTGACGCGCGCGCTGCGCTGGGCGGCCGAACATCCCAGCCCGACACCGACACTGCGTCCGGCCCAGGTCTGGATGGATCGCTTCCTCGACCGCCTCCAACGCCTGGACACGTTCGGATACGCCGTGCGCCCACTGCAGCAGCCGGATGGTCGGCCTGCCGGCGACGATCGGATAGCCGGCAACAGCGACATGAAGCCCGCCGCGCCGAGCACTGACGGCGGCGACACCCCGGCGGCGCGCACCGTCGGTGTCGACATACCGATGCCCGTGGGCGCTGTGTCGGCTGAACAGATGCTGCCGTCGTTCCGTGCGTACACCGAGGCGCTGATCGGCCATGCGACCGCTCAGGTCGCGGCCAATGGCCAGTCGGTTTCCTGCCGCGCCGAGTGCGATGCCTGCTGCCATCAGCTGGTGCTGGTCTCGACAGTCGAGGCGCGGCGCCTCGCCGCCCTGGTCGATGCCATGCCGGAGCCGCGGCGCAGCGAGATCCGGCACCGTTTCACAGAGGCAGACCAGAGCATCGCAGCCTGGGACCGCGCCGCCGACTACGACCGATGGGTCACGCACGGCAACGCCGAGGACCACGACATCATTGCGGCGTACTTCAAGCTGGACATGCCGTGCCCCTTCCTCGAGGCCAGCAAATGTTCGATCTATGAGGACCGGCCACTGGTCTGCCGCGAGTACCTCGTCACGACGCCGGCAAAGAACTGCGACCATCTCGACGACGAGCAGATGCCGATTCGCATGGTCCCCAGTGCCTGCACCCACCTGGCGTTGCGTCACCTGGAGGCGCCCGCCGACGATGGAACAGCGGCGGCTGTGCCCTTGACGCGCGTGCTGCGCTGGGCGGCGGAGCATCCCGATCCGGCGCCGGCACTGCACCCAGCCCAGACCTGGATGGATCGCTTCGTCGACCGGCTCCGGCGTCTGGACGGATCGCCCAGCGACGGCTTGGCATCGGACGCACGCTAGGCGCCGATGCGTGAGAGCTGTCAAAACGTATTGACACGCCGGCATCTCTCCGCGATGAGTGCGCTCGCGATGATCAGAACCGCTACGATCCGACGCCGACGCATCATGCACCCTGTCCCGGGGCTGCGTGGGCGCGCGCTGTTGCATCGAGATCCCTAGCCGATCAACATCGTCGCCACCGCGAAAAGGCCACGGGCAACCCCCGTGGCCTTTTCGTTTTAGGGCCGCAGCCAAGGCCCCGCTCCTCCCGTCAATCACCGTCGTCACATCCAGAAAGGACACGCCATGAGCAGCGCGCCGGATCCCGTGCAGAGTCTGATGGACATCACCCAGCGTCCCGACGCCGTGTTCGTGCGCGGCGACGGCAGTTGGCTCACCGACCATCGCGGCCGGCGGCACCTCGACTTCGTGCAGGGCTGGGCCGTCAACACACTGGGCCACTGCCCGCCGCAGATCGCCCGCGCGCTCGCCGACCAGGCGGCCAAGCTGATCACGCCCAGCCCGGCGTTCTACAACGAGCCATCGCTGCAGCTGGCCGGCCTGCTGACGCGCCACAGCTGCTTCGATCGCGTGTTCTTCTGCAACAGTGGCGGCGAAGCCAACGAGGGCGCCATCAAGCTGGCGCGCAAATGGGGTAGCCTGCACAAAGGCGGCGCCTACGGCATCATCACCTTTGACGACGGCTTTCACGGCCGGACGCTCGCCACCATGTCGGCCTCGGGCAAGCCGGGGTGGGACAAGCTGTTCGAGCCCAAGGTCCCCGGCTTTGCCAAGGCCAAGCTCAACGATATCGCCTCGGTCGAGGCACTGATCGACAGCAACACCGTCGCGGTGATGCTGGAACCCGTGCAGGGCGAGTCCGGCGTCGTGCCATCGACGCTCGATTTCATGCGCGACC
The DNA here is from genome assembly GCF_007859315.1 of Reyranella sp. CPCC 100927. Classification (GTDB taxonomy): domain Bacteria; phylum Pseudomonadota; class Alphaproteobacteria; order Reyranellales; family Reyranellaceae; genus Vineibacter. Next base: position 31,598 of record NZ_VOHA01000013.1, on the reverse strand, counting down.
TCCATGCGCTGACGCGCAAACATGGCTTGCTGCTGATCTTCGACGAGATCCAGACCGGCATGGGCCGCAGCGGCGATCTGTTCGCCTATCAGCACTACGGCGTCGAACCCGACATCATGACGCTGGGCAAGGGCATCGGCGGCGGCGTGCCGCTCGCGGCACTGCTCGCCAAGGAAGCCGTCTCGTGTTTCGCGCACGGCGACCAGGGCGGCACCTTCAACGGCAATCCGCTGATGACCGCCGTCGGTGTCGCGATCATGCAGACCCTGCTGGCACCCGGCTTCCTCGATCAGGTGCGCGACAGCGGTGCCTACCTCTCGCATCGGCTGAGCGGACTGGCGGCCGAGTTCGGCATGCCGGGCGAGCGTGGCCTCGGTCTGCTGCGCGCCCTGAAACTGGCGACGCCCGACGGTGCCCGCATCGTCGAGGCCGCCCGGCTGCTGCAACCGGTCGGCCTGCTGGTCAACGCACCGCGGCCCAACCTGCTGCGCTTCATGCCGGCGCTTACCGTCACCAAGGCGGAGATCGACCGCATGATCGAGCTCTTGCGCGAGGCGCTGAGGCTCGTCCTGGCACCGGCGCGCGCGGCGTGACCCAAGGCAACACCGCGCGGCGCCATCCGCCGCGCGGTTTGTTGCGCCGCATCGCCGCGCCGTGCCAGTGTGCTGCCGACACGGAGATTGAGCATGCCGGGACCGACGAGCCCCGATGCCGAGACAGGGCCTGCGGATGCGACGGCAGAGCGGGTGCCACCGCAGGCGGTGCTGCCGCCGCTCCGTGCCTTGGCATCCCACATCATCGACACCGCCGTCGCCAAGGTCGAAGCACGCGGCGAACAGGTCTCTTGCCGCGCCGGTTGCGCCGCCTGCTGTCGCCAGCTCGTGGCGATTTCCGACATCGAGGCGCATGCCATCGTCGACCTCATCGAACGCCTGCCCGCGGCACGACGGGCCGACATCGAAGCGCGCTTCGCCGATGCCGAGCGGCGGATCGCATCGTGGCGGCCGCTCGACGCCGTGATCGACGCCGATGCCGATACCCCCATTGCCGAGCAGGCGCGCGAGGCGCACGCCTATTTCCACCTCGGCATCGACTGTCCCTTCCTCGAGGACGAACGGTGTTCCATCTATGCCGATCGGCCGCTGATGTGCCGCGAGTATCTCGTGACGTCGCCAGCGTCGCACTGCGCCAGTCCCGATACGTTGCGGACCCAATCCGTGCCGCTGGGCAGGCCGTCGCGGGCGCTGGCGCGCCTGACGTCGGACGAGACGCCGCCGCGCCCGACCTACGTGCCGCTGCCGCTGACGCTCTACTGGCATCGCCATCGCAGCCACGCCCTCGAACCGCGGCCCCTGGCGGAGTGGGCGGCGCGCTTCGAGGCCGCCAGCCGGGCCGTCGTCGAGAAGATGGAGAGCGCACCGGCCGACAGCGTGCTCGGCCACGCGCGCCGGGTGCTCGATCAGGATTGAGGTGAAGGCCATGCGTCTGCTGTTCTTGCCCGGCGTCAGCGGCCAGGGCAGCTTCTGGGAACCCGTCGTGGCACAGTTACCGCCGGCCTGGACGCTGGCGCCAGTCGATTGGCCCGGCCTGGGCACCGTGCCGCCCGAGCCCGGCGTGCAGTCGTTCGACGATCTGGTCGCGCGCCTGCTCGATCAGCTCGACCAGCCGGCCGTGCTGGTCGCCCAATCGATGGGCGGCGTCGTGGCCATGCATGCGGCGCTGCGGCGGCCCGATCGCGTGCCGGCGCTGGTGCTCACCGCGACGTCGGGCGGCATCGATCTCGGGCCGTTCGGCGTCTCGGACTGGCGACCCGACTATCGGAACACCTACCCGCAGGCGCCGTCCTGGGTTTACGAGCGCGGCCCCGACCTGTCGCCGGCGCTGGCGACCCTCGACATCCCCACCCTGCTGATCTGGGCAACGGCCGATGCCATCAGCCCGCTGGCCGTCGGCCGTCACCTTGCCGGCCTGCTGCCGCGCGCCAGCCTCATGGTGATCGACAGCGACGACCACTGGGTGGCGCGCATCCACGCCCAGGCCGTTGCCGCGGCGATCGAACAGCATGTGCGTCAGCACCGGCACCGATCGACGCCGTGAGGGTCTGGCAGAAAGGGCAGATACGGCCAGAAAGTCGAATTGGCGTTTGATCCCAGGGTCCTGGACGCGATGGCTCAACGCGGCCAGGTGGCGGCAGAAAGCGGCCAGTTACGGCCAGAAAGTCGTGCGCTCATGGGCAGCACCTCTCGAAGGCATGTGTGGTGTTGCTCGAACGGCGGCAGCAACGCGTCATGCCCGGGCGGATGGGGTATCGACTGCGTGAGATATATATTTTCTCGTTCCAACAACAAGCGGAACGAAAATAAACAATCACACCCATCCCAACGCACAGCGGGCGGCGCCGTGGGGTGCGCCGCCCGCTGGGGTGCCGTCATATGCGACACCAGCGTCCGGGAGTGATGGGGTCAGGATCGTCCCGGACCGATCCGCCTCGGAAGATGCGCCGGCGGCCAGCCCCTCCCTGAGGCCGCCCGCCGGCAAGGGCCCCTCGCCCCTATTCGTCGTCGTCCTCGCCGCCGCCGGACGGATCCATCAAGGCGTTCGACAGGATGCCGGCATTGGTACGGACGGCGGTCTCGATGGCTTGCGCCACCTCCGGATGGTCGCGCAGGAACTGCTTGGCGTTCTCGCGGCCCTGCCCGACGCGCTGGCCGTCATAGGAGAACCACGAGCCCGACTTCTCGACGATGCCGGCCTTCTGGCCGAGATCGATCAACTCGCCGACCTTGGAGATGCCCTCGCCGTACATGATGTCGAACTCGATCACCTTGAACGGCGGTGCCACCTTGTTCTTCACCACCTTGACGCGGGTCTGGTTGCCGACCACTTCCTCGCGCTCCTTGATGGCGCCGATGCGGCGGATATCCAGTCGCACCGAGGCATAGAACTTCAGCGCGTTGCCGCCGGTCGTGGTCTCGGGGTTGCCGAACATCACGCCGATCTTCATGCGGATCTGGTTGATGAAGATCACCAGCGTGTTGGACTTCGAGATCGAGGCGGTGAGCTTGCGCAGCGCCTGGCTCATCAACCGGGCCTGCAGGCCGGGCAGCGAGTCGCCCATCTCGCCCTCGAGCTCGGCCTTGGGCACCAGGGCCGCCACCGAGTCGATCACCATCACGTCGATGGCGCCCGAGCGCACCAGGGTGTCGGCGATCTCCAGCGCCTGCTCGCCGGCGTCCGGCTGCGAGATCAGCAGGTTCTCGACATCGACACCGAGCTTCTTGGCGTAGCCCGGATCCATCGCGTGTTCGGCATCGATGAAGGCGCAGGTGCCGCCCCTCTTCTGCGCCTCGGCCACGCAATGCAGCGCCAGCGTCGTCTTGCCCGAGCTTTCCGGACCGTAGATTTCGACGATGCGGCCCTTGGGCAGGCCGCCGATGCCGAGCGCAATGTCGAGACCCAGCGAGCCGGTCGAGATCGCCTCGATCTCCAGCGCCTCGCGCTGGCCGAGCTTCATGATCGAGCCCTTGCCGAAGGCACGCTCGATCTGGGCCAGCGCCGCGTCCAGCGCCTTGTTCTTGTTGTCCATGCCGTCCTTCTCAACCACTTTGAGCTGCGCCAGCGACATGCCGACCTCCTTGGTTTATCTCTCGGCCCGGCGGGCCCTTGCAATGCTGATAAGTCCGTGAGGCGCGTCAATGTACACTTTTTGTTCCATGCAACAAGGAGGAAATTAAGCCCCTGATTCAACTTTGGAACTTGACACGTGTTCTGGTATTGTTCAGGGCATTTACGTGCCATAGGGCGTAACTGGCCCTATCGACCTAGCTCCGCCTACGGCAGCTCTCATTCCCCGCCAGGCCTGGAACGCCGCTCGGTCCGAGCGCACAGAAGCGCCATCAACGCCAAGCTCATTCCGCACCCCAATGTGACGGAACCTCCAAACCCGATCGTCGCGCCACCCAGTGCCGTGCCCAACGCGATCCCGACGTAGACCGCGGACGCGTTGAGCGCCACGACCAAGGGTGCCTCCAGCGGCGCGATGGCGATGAGGCGATGGATCTGTGCCGGATTCTGCGACCAAACACCGGCACCCCAGCACACCATCAGCGCGCCGATCAGGACAGGCCTGCCCTGAATGAGCCATAGGCTCGCGGCGGCAAGGCCGGCGAACGTCACGGTCATGTGCGCGTACGCGAAACGCAGAACCCGCCCGGCGCCCCATCGATCCGTCAGGAGACCCGCGACGTAGTTTCCAGCGATGGCGCCCGCTCCGTAAAGAACCAGCATGCAGACAACTGCACCGTCGGTCATCGACAGTGCATCGAGGATGGGAACCGTGAAGGCGTACGGCGCATACGCCGCCGACATGCCGAGCACCGTCAGGAACAAGGTGCCCGCCACGCCCGGACGCTTCAGCACCGACATCCGCCGCATGCCAACGCGCGATGCTCCCGCTACGCGCGGCATTGTGACAACGACGCCCACCGCGGCGATGAGGGCCAATGTCGCCACGAGACCCAGGGCCGCGCGCCAGTCGATCACCACGCTGGCAATGCGCCCCAGCGGCACGCCAATGGCAGTCGCGACCGTCAGGCCGCCAATCACGAGGGCCAGTGTCCGTGCCTTTGCCTCAGGCCTGGCGAGAAGCCCCGCAGCCGCTACCGCATTGGGTGAATAGGCGGCAGCCGCTGCGGCGGCAGCCACGCGCGTGGCGATCAGAATGCCCAGCGACGGCGCCAACGCCGAACCGATGTTGGCCAATGCGAGAAACGCCAACGCACCCACCAGCAGTGCTCGCCGCGGCAGCGCCGACGCCAGCGTTGCGATGATCGGCGCAAGGATGGCGTAAGACAGCGCGAATGCTGTCACCGAGTGACCGGCCTCTGCCGGCGTCACCGCCAACCCGTCAGCCATCGCCGGCAGGAAGGCGGCGACAATAAAAGCATCGGTGCCGACGGCGAATGTACCCAGTGCCAGCATGAGCGGCACGCCGAGCCCGACGCTCGGTGCTGCCTCGACCGTCCGGTCGATGGTTTCCGCGACATCGCCCATTCGCGTCTGTTCCCGTCATGGAGATTGAGATCTCCCTGACCAGACGACGTTCGGGGTCGGCATATCTATCCGCTATCCAGTGATGTAGTGGGACAACCCGGAGTAACGGATGCGCAAGGCAGGCCAAGCGGCAAGCCGACGCTCAGATGGCGCCACCAGAGCCGGACCGCACGTGCCTGTCCGCGAAATTCCAGCCGCTCACTGTCACCCGGCGCACGCATCGCTCTTGCGGAGCCAGAACTCGAACCCGCCTTCGGCCGGCTCCACGCGCTGCTCATGCAGCACATCAAACCCAGCCAGCGCCGCCAGGAGTTCGTCGCGCTGGTAATAGGCATAGAACCTGACGCCGCGCAGCAGTGCACGGGCCGCATCGCCTCCCGGATATCGGGGACCAAGCGTCGGCTCTTCGTATCGTTCGCCCTGCCCTTCCTTCATGCTGACGTACAGAACGCCGCTGTGCGCCAGCAGCGCGCGACAGGCGGCGATGCAGTCAATGAACTCGGCTTTCGTCAGGTGGTACAGGCATCCACTGGCCCAAATGCCGTCGAACGCTCCCGCGGGCAGTCGGTTCATGTCGCGCAGGTCGAGGCACGTATATCGACCGTGCGGATCTTTTCCCCTGGCGAGTGCCAGCATGCGCGACGACAGGTCGAATGACAGAGGCTCCAGATCGAGCGATTGCAGGTAACGCGAATCGCGTCCCTCGCCACACCCGGGAACGAGAACCCGAGTCCCCGGCAGATATGCCGCAAACCGGCGCATGGACGCTTCCTTCCACGCACGGATCGCCGGTGCTGCGGTGACGCCGTCGTAGTGATCGGCGATCGCGTCGTACGTCTCCAGGTTGCGAGCGACATGGTCGCGGGCGAACGCGTCGTTCGTCATGTCCAGGCCTCGTTCAGGACGATTCGATCGGGCAATTCTCGAAGACTATCCGCGCCCGGGCCCGGTCGCCATTCATGGTCGTCACGCACAACGCATTGACGTGAACAAACATGACCGATAAAATGAATGAATACTCACCATCCAGTGCGTTGGTGAGACAAGGTGTCCGGCACACTGTTCCGGACGACCGCCAGCGTATTGAACCGCCTCCGTCCCCGCGCCGCGTCGGTATCACATGGCAATCAAGGCCACGATCCTCAGACGAAGCTTCGACTCGCTGTTCACGCCGGCCGCCCCTGGCGTTGCGGCGCAGCTGCGCCTGAGGCTCAAGGTCATGCTGATGGCCGTCGACCCGGGCGGCCAAACGGCCAAGGACGGCTACCGCTACGGGTCGAAGAATTTCGACGAAAGCGACACGCGAACCACCGACAACGTCCATGCGATCAAGAGCTGGAAGAAGGACGAGTTCCGTGCCTTCGAACTGAACTTCAAGCGTGCCGCCGAGCTCGGCTGGAACAATCAGATCATCCTGCTGCCGCCGAGTGACGAGGGTCGCACCGGCCTGAACGACGCCGACTATAAACAGTTCATCTCGCGGCCGGGTCTTGCGGCCCATGTCGCCTGCTCGCTCGAAGTCCAGATCGTGCGCTCCGGCGAAGGCATCGTCCCGCGCGCGATCATCGAGGCCGTCCAGCTGGTGTTTGACGCCGATACCGCCCGCTCGCACCACTTCGTGATCACCAACAAGGACGTTACCCACAGCACCAGCTACTTCAAGGGCATTGCCTACAGCCAGATCACCGCCGCGCACGAAGTCGGCCATTGGCTGGGACCGGACGCATATGCCGCCGACGGCACATTCCAGCACGTCGACTACGCAGCGGCGCGGGCGCGAAACCTGCCGATGAATGCCGACGAAGAGTACGGCCTGACCGCCACGCGCTCGATGTCGATCATGGGCAGAGGCCCCATCGCCACCGAATACGACGCCATGCCATGGCTGGCGCGCATCCAGGAACACACCGGCGTTGCCGCCGGCTGGCGCTATATCCATCGCATCCGGTTCAACAACGGTGTCGCCCCCATCTCGGCGCGACAGACGCGACTGACCGGTGGCCCATCGAGACCGACGCCGCCAGGAATGCGGCGCGTGCCGTGAAATGGCCGCACTGACCGCCAGCACAGCCCGTCCACGTCGACGAGACTTACGCTGCAACGTTTTCAGGGTGCGGGTGGCGCAATCCTGATGGCGCGATCGAACGCGTAGCGCGTCGCGGTGCGGGCCTTCGTGCCGCCCACGTCAACGATGCTCTCGCCGGCCACGGGGCGGCGTGAACCGGGATCGAAATAGGCGGTCACCGCTGCCTTGCGGCCGTTGATCACCGCGTTGTAGGTGAACGTCAGGTAGGACTTGCCGTCGACGGCCTGCGTGCCGCGACACTGCAGATCGGCCAGACCGTTTGCGGGGAAATAGCTCTTCGACGGTGCGTCCTTCTGAAGGTCCGCCAGCTTGTCCGGCGGCACAGGCGCCCAGGATGCTCCCGCGTTCTTGACCCAGCCCTTCGTGTTGTCGGTGACGATGATGTCGACGGCGCGCATCTTGACGCGGAACGACTTTGGGGGCGCCACGTGCACGGTCGTGACGGTCTGTGGCGAGTCCGGGAAGGCCGCTGCCGTTGGTGCGATGAAGATCCGGCCGCTGATTTCATAGGGACCAGCACCGGCGTTGATCCGGTTGACCTCGTTGAAGTCGGACAAGCAATCCGCACGGGCGGTTGCCACGCCAGCCATGACAAGGCCACAGGCGATGATCGCCGCTCGCGCGCTCACGTTTGACCCACCTCCATCTCAGGCCGCATCGTCGATGACAGCAGCGACGATGTCGAGAGGGTCGCCCGGCATGTTTCGTTCGAACGGACGCACGCGATTACTCAATCTCCGCCGTCATCCCGAGCGCAGCGAGGGATCCAGGAACGGCGCTTGGATCCCTCGCTGCGCTCGGGATGACAGCGTGATCCCATTCGAACGAATGAGCTCTAGGCACCGATCAGCCATCGTTCGCACGTTTCTGCGAGACCCGCGCTGTCGGGGCGGCTCACAAGGCCCTCTGCGATGATGTAGGCGTACGTCACATAGGCGCGCATCCGGGCCCCCTCGTCCGCCAGCCCCAGCTGACGCAACAGCGACACCAGATACGCCAGTCGCTGCTGGTCGACTTCCTCGACAGCCGCGGCCGCCGCCGCATCACGCTTGGCCCACAGCCGGATCGCGAGTTCGAGGTTGGCGCCCTTGGCCGAACGGGAGCTGGCAAACGGCAGACGAATGAGACCTCGCAGCCGGTCGCGCGGGCTTTCTTCCGTTCGCTCGAGTCGTTCGATGATCGCAAGCGTCGCGCGGCGCCGCCACGAACCAAGCATGGCCGACAGAAGCGCCGAGCGGTCCGCGAAGTGCCAGTAGAAACTGCCCTTCGTCACCGACAGATCACGCGCCAGCGACTCGACGCGCACAGCATCGACACCGCTCACGGCGAGCGTGTCGAGAGCTGCCGCGATCCAGTCTTCTGCCAGGAGCCGCCTTGCCTCCTTCGTTCGCCGCGCGGTTGATGTCTTAACAACCATTCCAAACCGTATGTTCCTGGGTGATCCTGTAGATCATTCTGGAATCTTTCTCATATCCGAATCTACGGTCAAGGATTTTCACAATTGACCGACTATCGATTCCATGACTATACGGTACCGTATGGAAAAACGAGATACCCCGCAGCCTCTGGTCTCGCCGCGGTTCATTGATGCCGCGGGACACAGGACGCTCTATCGCGAGCTCGGCGCTGGTGAGCCTGTCGTCCTCCTCCATGGCTCGGGGCCGGGCGTTTCCGGTTGGGCGAACTGGTCCAGGATCGCTCCAGTCCTTGCCGATGGGTTTCGCGTTCTGGTGCCGGACATCGCGGGCTTCGGCGACACCTTGGCGCGGCCCGGCGAGCGTTACGGAATCAAGCTGTGGGTGGCGCATCTTCTGGGCTTCCTCGATGCACTGGGAATCCAACGCGCCCACCTTGTCGGGAACTCCTTCGGCGGCGCACTGGCGATCGGCGTGGCCACTGCCGCGGCCCATCGCGTGCAGAGCCTCGTCCTGATGGGAACGCCTGCCGGCGAGTTTCCCCTGTCAGAAGGCTTGCGTGCGGGATGGTTCTACGAGCCGGGAATCGAAGCGATGGCGTCGCTGCTGCGACTCTTCCCCTACGATCAATCCCTGGTCACGTCGGACATGGTGGATGAGCGCTACGTCGCAAGCGCTCGACCCGGCGCCCAGGACGCGTTCCGGGCTCTCATCCCGCAACCGTCGACCCAAGCGGGCGCGACGGTCAAAGGCTTCCCGCCTGCGACCCTCAGCACGATCGCACAGCCAACGCTGGTGCTCCACGGGCGCGACGATCGTGTCGTCCCCGCCGATTGCGGGTTGCTCATCCATCGCTGTGTCCCGCGGTCCGACCTGCACATGTTCGGCCAGTGTGGTCATTGGGTCCAACTCGAGCGGGAGACCGCGTTCCTGGCCCTTGTCCGCCGCCATCTCGCGGAGGCTTGAATGTCCACCGGCAGACTCGAGAAGCTGCTCTACGACCTTGCCATCGACCGCGGCACGAAGGAGCGCTTCCGGTCCGATCCCGCTGCGCTGCTGGCCCGCCTGCATCTCACCGGTATGGAGCGCGACATGGTGCTGCGGTTCGATGTCCGCGGGCTGGCCGATCGCGGCATCAACGTGATGCTGCTGATGGGCTATTGGATGGAGCTCGAAGGCAGCCGCGACCTGCGCGGCTACGTCGCCCGCATGAACCAGCCCGCCTTGTGCCGGGAGGCATCCCATGGCTGAGATCGTCGGCGGTTTCCTTCTGCCGCATGACCCCTTGATCTTCCAGCAGGCCGAGCGGGCTGACGAGGCCCGGCGCAACCGCGTGCGCGCCGCCTATCGCAGGATCGCCGAGCGTGTCGGCGCGCTTCGCGCCGACAGCGCCATCGTCATCGGCTCGGACCACTACATGCTGTTCGGGCCGACGTGTCTGCCGCAGATGCTGATTGTTCTGGATGAAGCGCAGGGTCCGCTGGAGCGGTTGCCGGGAATCGAGCGTGGAGAAATTGCCGTCGATACCGAACTCGCCGCATGGCTCCACACGCGTGGACGCGATGCCGGCTTCGACTGGGCCGTGGCCAAGACGCTCACGGTCGACCACGCCATCGCGATTCCCCACGCTCTGTGCATCGCGCCGAATCGGGATGTCCTGACAGTTCCCATCTACATCGCGTCCGGCGTCGAGCCGATGATCCGCATGTCACGCGCGCGGCAACTGGGCGCGATGATCCGAGACGCCGTGCGTTCATGGCCAGTGGACCGCCGTGTCGTCGTCTTCGGCAGCGGCGGGATGAGCCACTGGGTCGGCATGGCAGAGATGGGGCGCGTCGGCGAAGACTTCGATCTCGAGGTGCTGCGTCACGTGGCGGCGGGTGACCTGGATACGCTCGCGGCCTACCAGGACGACGCGTTGCTCGCCCGCGGCGGCAACGGCGCCTTCGAGCTCCGCAATTTCGTCTGCGCCATGGCGGCCGTCGGATCCTGCGCAGGCAAGGTCATCGCCTATGAGCCGGCGCCGGAATGGATCACCGGCCTCGGCTTTGCGGAACTGGAGGTCCGCTGATGTCGGACGCTGCCGTTCAGAGGTGCGCGGACCTGGTCGACGATAGCAACGGCTGGGTCGATCGTCGCATTTTCTGGGACTCCGAGCTCTACCAGCGCGAGTTGCAGCAGATCTTTGCCCGCTGCTGGCTGTTGCTGGTGCATGAAAGCCAGATCCCCGAACCGGGCGACTTCCGTGTCACCAGCATGGGAGAGGACAGCGTGATCGTGGTCCGCCAAAGCGATCGGACGATCCGCGGGTTCATCAACTCCTGCCCCCATCGCGGCAACCGCGTGTGCCATGCTGAGACGGGCCGCGTCCGCGGATTCGTCTGCAATTACCACGGCTGGGCCTTCGGGCTCGATGGATCGCTGCGCGGGATGCATGAGGCCGCCGCCTACAAGCGCTGCTCCAGCTACGACAAAGCCGCGCTAGGGCTGCAACCGGTGGCCAAGGTCGCAAGCTACAAAGGCCTGGTCTTCGGGACCTTCGACCCGGCGGCGCCCGATCTCGAAACCTATCTCGGTGATTTCCGCTGGTATCTCGACGCGGTCCTCGACAACGACGAGGGCGGCACGGAAGCCCTCCCCGGGGTGACTCGCTGCGTCATGCGCAGCAACTGGAAGTTCGCGGCGGACAATTTTGTCGGCGACGCACTGCACGCCGGCTGGACCCACAGGTCGGGTGCCGAGGCGATGCTGGGCGGACCTGTGCCCCGCCTGTCGGAGGATGGCAACGCCTACTCGGTCAACGTCCTCGGCCACGGCGTCGAGTTCAACATGGACATGGTCGGCAACGCCGCGACCCTGGGTGACCCCAGGATCCGGCATTACCTGCGCGACCGTTTCGAGGTGGTCCGCGCGCGGCTCGGAGAAGCCCGCGCCCGCATGGTCGGCTCCATATCCTCGGCCAATGTCTTCCCGAATTTCTCCTATCTGCCGGGCCAGATGACGTTCCGCACCTGGCAGCCGCGGGGACCGGCACAGACGGAGATGCACGCCTGGGTCCTCGTCAATCGCAACATGCCGGCAGAGATCAAGGCGGCCTACCGCAAGGGCGTGATGATGACGTTCTCGCCGGCCGGCGTGTTCGAGATGGACGATGGTGACAACTGGGAGGGATCGACGGCGGCGAATGCGGGAGCCGTTACCCGCCGGCGGCCCCTGCACTACGGCCTCGGCCTCGATACGCGCGTCGAGGAACCTGACCTGCGCGGCGCCGTGCATCGCTACCAGGTCAACGACGCCAATCAGCGCGCCTTTTACCGGCGGTGGGCCGACCTGATGGACGGCGCCGATGTGTAATGCAGCTTCCGTCGTGGCCGGCGACGTGCCGATCGAGATGACATTGCGGCTGCAGCGGTTCCTCCATCACGAAGCCCGCCTGCTCGACGCGCGGGCCTACCATGACTGGCTCAAGCTGCTCGCCGACGACATCCACTACTGGATGCCCGTCATCGAAAACCGGTTCGAGCGCGATCCGGCCGGCCCGTTCGGGCCGGAACGGATGGCCTACTTCGACGACGGCATCGAGGACCTGCGCCGTCGCGTCACCCGCTTCACGTCACCGTCCGCGTGGATGGAGACGCCCGCGACTCGACATGTCCATATCATCACGAACGTCGAGGTCGAGCCGACAGAGCTGCCTGACGAGTGGCACGTCCATTCGGCTTTCGTGAACTACCGCAATCGCGGCGACGACGACGAGGCGGTGCTGATCGGCAGGCGACAGGATGTCATCCGTCTCGTCGGCGATTCACCACGCCTTGCCCGACGGCTGATCACCCTCGCACAGAGCATGCTGCTCACGAAAAACATCAACACGTTCCTATGAAGGCAGCCCATGCACAGGGGATGGCTTGAAGGCTACGTCGCCCTCGTCACCGGCGGCGGCACAGGCATCGGCCGCGCGGTGGTGGACCGCTTCGTCGCCGAGGGGGCGAAGGTGTGCGCGATGGTCCGCAGCGCGGCCGACGGCACGGACCTGATCCGCGATCACGGTGATGCCGTCAGCGTCATCGAAGGCGACGTGCGAAGCGCAGGCGACAACGCGGCCGCCGTCGCGGCGACGCTCGACCGCTTCGGCCGTCTCGACACATTGGTGGCCAATGCCGGCATCTGGGACTTCTTCCTGTCCCTGGAAGCGACCCACGCCGACGTGCTTGCCGCAACGTTCGATGAAATCATGGCCGTCAACGTGAAAGGCAGCCTGCTGTCGGCCAAGGCCGCCGTCCCGGCGCTGCGCGAGAGCCACGGCTCTATCATCATGACCGTTTCCAATGCCGGATTTCACGCCGGTGGTGGTGGTCCGGTCTACGTCGCCTCGAAGCACGCGCAGGTCGGGCTGATCCGTCAACTCGCCTACGAGCTCACCCCCGATGTACGTGTCAATGGCGTCGCGCCGGGCGCCACGGCCACAGGGCTGCGCGGCGCGGCCGCCGCCGGACAGGCCGAACGGTCGCTGGAGGACGTCGAAGGGCTCGAGGACGCGGTCTCGCGAACACTGCCCCTGGGATTCGTGGCGCAGCCGCAGGACCACGCCGGCCTCTATGTCGTGCTGGCATCACGCGAGAACGCGCGCTGCACGACGGGCGACATCTTCCGAAGCGACGGCGGCTGGGAAGTGCGCGCGCCGGGTCGCCGACCGGGACGGAGGACGGCTTGAGATTCGAAGACGCAATAGGCCGTCTGCGGTTGCCCGTGATCGCCGCGCCGATGTTCCTGGTCTCCGGGCCCGACCTTGTGATCGCCGCAGCGCAAACCGGCATCATCGGCAGCTTCCCTGCCCCCAATGCGCGCACGATCGAAACGCTGGACCGGTGGCTTGCTGACATCCACGCCGCACTCGAGGGAACCGATCATCTCTGGGCTTTGAATTTCGTCACCCATCGCAGCTACGATCGGCTCGGCCCCGAACTCGACCTTGTCTCGCGTCACCGGCCGCCCATCGTGATCACGGCACTGGGCAGCCCGGCGCCCGCCGTCAGGGTGGCACGGCCATACGGCGGACTGGTGTTCGCCGACGTCAGTACGCCCGTCCAAGGGCGCAAGGCGATCGACGCCGGCGCCGATGGCCTGGTTCTCGTCTGCGCCGGCGCCGGCGGACACACGGGCGGCATCAGCCCGTTTGCCTTCGTTGCCGAGGTCCGCCGTTTCTGGTCCGGACCGCTGGTGCTCGCCGGCGCCGTTGGCGAGGCTCGCGCCATCCTGGCAGCGCAAACGCTCGGCGCCGATCTCGTCTACATGGGCACGCGGTTCATCGCGGCCGCCGAGAGCATGGCCAGCGAGACCTACCGGGCGATGCTGGTTCGCGCCAATGCCGCGGACATCGTCCAGACCCGCGCCGTCACCGGCGTGCCGGGAAACTTTCTCCGGGAGAGCCTGTCAGCGGCCGGACTGGATGCCGCCAGCGCAGCACCGGGCATCGACTTCGCAGGCCTGATCACGGACGGCACCAAGGCGTGGAAGCATGTCTGGTCGGCCGGCCAGGGCGTCGGGTCGGTAACAGGCGCAGCCCCGATCGCAACCATCGTCAGCGACATCGAGGCCGAGTACACGCGCCTGCGGCGCCCCAACGATGCGAGGAACGTTCCATGAGCAGCCAGCGCCTGCATGCCGATCGCAGTCTTGCGCCGCGCTTCTGCGATGCCGTCTCGATGCTCGTCGAGGCCGGGCGCTCGTCCGGCGACCGCGTGGCCCTGCGCTGCGGTGCCGAGAGCCTGACGTATCGGCAATATCTCGGCGCGGCGGGTGCATGCGCCAGGACGCTCCTGGACCGGGGGCATGGCGGCAAGCGAATCGTGGTCGCCCTGCCCAACAGCCTTCACCTCAACGTCGTCGTCTTCGGTGTTCTGTCGGCCGGATCGGAGGTGTGCCTCATCAATCCCGCTTACAGCGAGCGCGAACTGCGGCTGCAGTTGGAAGACGCCCGGCCGTCGCTGGTGATTTCCGGACCAGACAGCACTCTCGACCCAACGCTGGCGGCCGCTGTCGACGCCGACTATCTGGCCGTCACCGCCCTGGATTACGCATCGTCACCCGCCACGCTGCCGGACGTGGAGATACGCCCGGACACGCCTGCCGTTCTGCTCTACACGGGAGGCACGACGGGCCGCTCCAAGGGCGTGGCACGCACCCACCGCGACCTGATGCTGACGGTCGAGGGCATGCAGGTGTGCTGGCCTGCCCGCCTGGCACAGGAAACCTGGCTCAACATCGCGCCGGTGTTCCACGTCTGGGGTTTCCTCATGGGCTGCATAGTGCCGGCCTACATGCAAGCGGAGCTGGTCATCGCACCGCGCTACAAGCCGGAGACTCTTGTCGAACTGCTGGCGCAGCACAGAATCACCGTCTTCGGTGGCGGGCCGGCGCCCATCTACTCCGGCCTTCTGGCGGCGACAAATTTCGCCGATCACGATCTGTCGTCGCTGCACCTGTGTCCCTGTGGCGGTTCGCCCTGCCCGCCCGACCTGCTGCGCGCGTGGCGATCCAGGACTGGCGTACCGCTGCTTCAGGCCTACGGCATGACCGAGGTGGCGCCGATCACGGTCTGCGTGGCCGACGTGGATCCCGATGACTGTTCGGTCGGCTTCCCGATGCCGCACCTGCAGGTCGAGGTCGTCGATCTGGAGACCGGTTCGACACTGCCGCCCGGCACCGCCGGAGAAGTCAGGGTGTCGGGCGCCACCGTCCTGCACGAATATCTCAATCGGCCCGACGAGACGGCGCTCGCCGTGCGGTCCGGTTGGTTCTACACGGGCGATATCGGAAAGTTCGACCCCGCAGGCCGGCTCTACCTGGTCGACCGCAAGAAGGACATGCTGATTGTCGGCGGTTTCAACGTCTTCCCCACCGAGATCGATGGCGTCCTGTGCAGTCATCCCGATGTTCTCGAAGCTGCGACCGTCGGAATCCCGGACACCCGAAAGGGTGAGATACCGGTCAGCTTCGTCGCCCTGCAGCCCGGCACAGCGACCGACATAGCCGCCCTGACAAGCCACTGCGCGCGTCTCCTGGTCGATTACAAGCGGCCGCGCACGATCACGCTCGTCGACAGCCTGCCACGCACGCCGGCGGGCAAGATCGACCGGCGGACCCTGGCCGCGCGCGCTGTCGAAGCACCGCCAGCATCACAACGCCTCGAACGTGTTCGTGAGCGGCCTTACCAGCGGTAGGCGAGCGTCGCCGTCACGGCACGGCCCAAGCCGTAGTAGCAGACTCCCGCCGAGCAATTGGCGACGTACCGCTTGCCCAGCACGTTGCTGGCATTGATGTTCAGCGTCACACCCGCCAGCCGCGGCGGCCGGCACGCTAGCAAGCGCGCGAAGCAATCGCAGTAGCGTGCAGATACGCACCCCGCCTGTGTCGACGGCCGCGGCGCCTCCAGGGAAACTTACAGGGGTGCTTAGAATCGCTAATTTGCGGCGCTCTCCCGCATCTCATTCAATACGGCAACGCCAATGCATACGGGTGCCCAGCCTGGGCGACGCGTGAACCGCATCGCCCAGCCGTCCCGCTGTGCGCCTTTTCCGAGATCCGGGGTGAAGTCATGGTGACGATCAGCCGACGCAGGCTTGCAACGCTTCTTTCATCGGCAGCGGCTACCGCCGCACTGCCACACACGCTGCAGGCACAGGAATCTTTTTCGGCGCGGCCGTTGCGCCTGATCGTGCCATGGCCGGCGGGCGGCGGCGTCGACACCCTCGCGCGCGCGATCCAGGCACCGCTGAGCGCCCAACTCGGCCAGACCGTCGTGATCGAGAACATCGGCGGCAGTTCAGGTCGCGTCGGCACGCAGACCGCCGCGCGGGCTGCGCCGGACGGTTACACGTTCCTGCTGGCCAACGACACCTTCGCCGCGACCGAAGCGCTGCCGCTGCCGGGCACGACGCCGATCCGCTCAGCCTTCGCACCCGTGACGCTGGCGGCCTCGGCACCGCAGGGCGTCTTCACCCACCCGAAGTCCGGGCTCAAGAGCATCCAGGATCTCGTTGCCGCCGCCAAGGCACGCCCGGGCGGACTGAATGTCGGCGTGCCGGGCATCGGCAGCTCTCAACACCTCACCAGCGAGCTGCTGCTGCGCGCCGCCGGCAACCTGCGGGTGACCCATGTTCCCTACCGCGGCGGCGGCCCGCTGATGCAGGACCTGCTGGCCGGCACCATTGATGCCGGCGTGGTGACGTTCGCCGCCGGCGTGCAGCAGGTGAACGCCGGCCAGCTGCTGGCGCTGGCCGTGACCAGCGCCGACAGCCCGGCCACATTCCCCAACCTGCCGACCGCCGCGCAGACCGTGGCGCCGGGCTTCGTGCAGACCACCTGGCTCGGATTGCTGGCGCCCAAGGGAACACCTGATGCGGCGCAGGCGCGCCTGCACGCCGCCACGGTTGTCGTGCTGCGCGATCCCGCCGTGATCGAGCGCCTGCGGGGGCTGGGCTTCGATCCGGTCGGCCTTGATGGTGCCGGTTTCAGCGACCTGTTCGAGCGCACGATCAAGACGTTCGCCGACATCGCCACGGAACGCGGGATCGTCGGCGAAAGTTGAATGCCCGCAGCGCAGGATCCTGTGCTGCTGAAGCAAGACGCGCTGCGGCTGATGACGGGTCGGACCGCGTCGCTCCAGCGACGCTCTTCCGGCGAGACTTCGCTTTCGCCGGGGTAGGTAGCGCCGGCTGATGAGCGCCGCTGGAGCGGCGCGGTCCCAGTCGTCACCAGCCCCGCTCGCAGCTGGCCGAACCCACGCAAGGATCAGAACAACAACAACGGCACGGCGCAGATCGGCAGCACGAGGGCCAGGACCGCGGTGACACGCGGCGCGTACGGCAACAGAAAGACCAGCAGCAGGCCGGCCGCCGACAGGATGCCGAACCACGCGACGAGCCCGACGGGCCAGCCCCAGCCGGCGAGGCAAGCCGGCAGGCTGACCGCGAGCAGGAGCCAGCCTGCCAGACGCAGGGCCTGGCGCTGCCAGGGCACGGCGCGATGGCGAAAGACCTGACCGTGGTGGCGATCCATTGCCAGGCACAGCGCAACGAAGCCGGCATAGGCCAGCGCCAGGGCAAGCGAGACCATCGTCGATCAATCCGCGCCGACGCGTGCTGCACGCGCCATGGGCACGCGCCCAACACGGCGGGCCTCGGCGCGCGGCGGACGACGCCAGCCGACATGCCAGGCAACGAGTCCCAGGACGATGCCGATCGCCATCGTCACGAGGTCGACGCCGGCAAGGCCCCAGTCACCGCGCGGCAGAGTGTTGGCGAGGTGGCTCGACGTCGTGATCGCGTTGAGCATCGGCAGGCCGCCGAACAGCAGCGCCGCGGCCACGAGCTGCTCACGCCAGGCGCGCAATCCCGGCCGTAGCGCCGCATGGATCGCGGCCACGATCCAGACGGCGAAGAAGCACCTGATCTCGGCGTCGGCCCGCGCCGCTACATCGACAGGCAGCAGGCGATTGCCCCAGAAATATGCCGCCATGGCCAGCGGCAGGCCGGTGACGGCGGCGACGTTCAAGGCCTCGACGCAGCGATTGCCAAAGGCCGACCACCCCGCGCCGCTCGTCCTGGTCTGACGCTTCACGGCCCACAGGACCAGGCCGGTGGCGACCATGGCCGTGCCGACCAGGCCGGAGAGAAAGAACAGCGCGCGCAGCAGCGGGCCACCGAAGCGGCCCAGGTGCAGCCCGTAAAGCATGTCGTGGGTCGACGCAGCCGCCGGTGTCGCTTCGGGCCTGGTCAGCAATGCGCCGGTCGCGCCATTGAACACCAGGCGTCCGCCGGCGCGCGACATCTCATCGCCGTCATGACGGGTGACCTGGACGGTCGCGTTGGCATCGCCGGGATGGCTGACCGAGATACGGCTGACACGCGCGCCGGACCACACGTGCTCGGCCTGCGCCAGCATAGGGCCCATCGGCGCCAGGGGCGCGGCCACGCCGGCCGCCTTCTTCGGCGGCGCGCTCTGCGCCATCTCGGCGAAGAAGGCCTGGCGGTTGCCGTCGTACGCCACGTCGACGCCCCACGGCATGTACATGGTCATCAAGGTGATCATGCCGGTGTAGGTGATCACCAGGTGATACGGCAATGCCAGCACGGCCAGCGCATTGTGTGCGTCGAGCCAGGCGCGTTGGCCGGCTTTGGCCGGACGGAAGGTGAAGAAATCCTTGAAGATGCGCCGGTGCGTGATGACACCGCTGACGATCGCCACCAGCATGATCATGGCAGCGGCGCCGACGACCCAGCGGCCCCACAGCGGCGGCATGTGCAATTCGAAGTGGAAGCGATAGAAGAAGTCGCCGCCGCGCGTGGCGCGCGCCTGCAGCGGCTCGCCGGTGCCCGCGTTCAGGGTTTCGCGCTGGAAGCGCCGCCCGGCCCCCTCCTCACGCCAGAAGATCTGCATCGACGGATCGCGATCGTCGGGTAGTTCGATGAACCAGTTGTTGGCCCGCGGCGCAACCTGCTGCAGCCGGGCCACCGCGCGCTGGGCGGCGTCCGGCGCCGGCACCACGGCGTGCAGCTCGGGCTGCATCCAGCGGGTGATTTCGGGCCGGAAGTAGCTCGCCGTACCGGTCAGGAAGATCGCGAACAGCAGCCAGCCGACGACCAGGCCGGCCCAGGTATGCAGCCACGCCATCGACGGACGAAAACCCGCCTTCAAGATGCACCTCCGACCGACGCCATGCGCAGGATCCACGCCGTGCCGCCCAGAACAGCTGCCGGCACGATCAGCCCGAGCCAGGCGCGCCACGCGGTGGCGGCCGCGAACACCCACACGACGGCGCCGAGATAGACCAGGAAACTCAGCATCGTGGCCGTCAACACGGCCTCGGCGCGCGACGCCGGCAGCGCCAGCGTCAGCAGCACGGTTGCGATCGATGACAAAGCGTAACCGCCGGCGACCGCCGCCACCGCGCGCGACGCGACTCCCAGACGGTAGCGTGCGCGCTGGGTCGTACGCTTCACTGCCGGGATCGCTTCAGTGTTCGACCTCACCCTGAGGAGCGAGCGCAGCGAGCGTCTCGAAGGGTGGGCCACCGCACCGTACCCGGAGCCCATCCTTCGAGACGGCCGCTGCGCGGCCTCCTCAGGATGAGGTCGATTGATTGTCACGGTGCGCCTGTGAAGGTGATCGTCGCGACGTGGCGGATCTGTTCGAACGGCTTGCCGTCCCAGGTACCGCTGGTCTTTTCGATATGAGCCACTTCCGCTACGTACTGGCCGGACCACGGCGTCTGCACGGTGACGCGCCCGGCATCGTCGGTGCGGAACGGCTTTTCCCACTTCGGCGGGCCGAACACCTTGACCTCGGCCTTGGCCAGCGGCTTGCCCTTCAACAGCAGGACGAAGGTGTTGCTGCCGGCGGCCGTCGGGACCAGCTCCAGGTCGAGCTTGGCTTCGGTGTCCGTGCGACCGGCCTTGGCCTGGTAGAGAATCGCTGTGCCCTTGTCGGTGACGAAGCGTCCCGTCACGCGAACGTCGCCGGGCGCCGTCGCCGCGATGTCGAGGTGCGTGTCGCCCGACGTGACCGTCAACTCCTTGCCGTCCGGCGCGATCGCGCGCGGCGCGCCGACATACTTGCCGTACATCTCCTTCTTCTCACGCACGTCCTCGGACCATTCACCGAAATAGGCCCGCGCCGGACCGCTGCCGTCGCGTTCGGCCCACAGGTAGTGGGCCTGCGCCGTGCCGGCCGCGAGCAGGATTGCGCCGCCGATCATGAGTGTCTTCAGCATGTCGTTACTCCCTTCACCACTGGTAGCGCAGGCTGGCGATGGCCGTGCGGCGGTAGCCGTACCAGCACCAGGCATAGGACAGGCATGAGCCCACGTACTTCTTGTCGAACAGATTGGTGACGTTCAGCGTCGCCTTCAGGCCCTGCAACCGGGGACCGAGCTGGCCGAAGTCGTAGCTGACGGCCGCATCGAACAGCACGTAGTCGGACACCTTGAAGGTGTTGGCCGAATCGCCCCAACTGGTGCCGACGTAGCGCATGCCGCCGCCCAGCATCCATCCGGCGAAGCGGCCGTCCTGCACCGTGTAATCAACCCACAGCGAGGCCGTGTGCCTGGGAATGCCGGTCGGAACCTTGCCCTTCAGCGGCACGGTGACGGTCGGTGCACCGGCGATGATGGTGTCGATCAGGGTCGTGCTGTTGCTCTTGATCGTCTTGTTGTCGAGGTAGGCATAGGACGCCGTCACGTTGAGCCCGTCGGTGAGGCTCGCCTTGCCCTCGATCTCGACGCCGCGCGAGCGCACCTCGCCGGCCGTCATCTGGCAGCGTCCCGTGCCGCAGATGTGGGTCGGATCGGGATCCGTCGTCAGCACGTTGGTGCGCACCAAATCGAACATGGACAGCGTGATGACGCTGTTGATGCCCGGCGGCTGGTACTTCAAGCCGACTTCGTACTGGCGCCCGCGTGTCGGGTCGAACGGCTTGCCGCCAAAGCCGAAGCCGCTCTGCGGTTCGAACGACTGCGTGTAGCTGACATAGGGCGCGAACCCGCTGTCGAACAGGTAGACGAGGCCGGCGCGGCCCGAGAATGCCGAGTCATCCAGGCCGCTGCGGCTCGTGGCGCCGGTCGCGATCGTCTTGGTCCGCGACCGCGTCTTGATCCAGTCGTAGCGGCCGCCCAGCAGCAGCACCCAGCGGTCGAACTTGATCTGGTCCTGCACGTAGAGGCCGATCTGGCGGTCCGTCTGCCACTGGTCCGAGGTGAACGCGGGCGTCGCGATCGGCTTGCCGTAGCTGGGCGTAAACAGATCGATGCGGGCCACGTTGGCGGCCGAGCCCGACAGCGTATCGGTGCCCTGCCAGCGATAGTCGAGACCGAACAGCAGCGTGTGGCTGAGCGGGCCGGTCGTGAAGCGCGCCTGGGCCTGATTGTCCAGCGCGACGGCGTCGATATCGACCTTGGTGGTGATGGCGCTGAGCCACAGCGTGCGCATGTCGGCGTTCAGGCGCGACGCATTGTAGAGGCTGCGGTAGTGGCCGTTCGAATGGATGTAGCGAAAATTCTGCCGCACCGTCCATGTGGTGTCGAAGCGGTGCTCGAAGGCATAGCCGATGGAGGCCTGCTCGCGGTCCGACTTCTCGAAGCGCGCCTCGCCGTCATAGAAGTTGGTGGCGATCCGGCCCAGCGGATTGCGCAGCGCCGATCCCCAGGCCGGCACCGAGCCGTACGATCCGGCATGCGGATCGCGCTGATAGTGACCGAAGATCGTGAGCGTCGTGTTCTCGTCGGGGCGCCAAGCGAACGACGGCGACACGAAGATCCGCCGCTCCCGGGTGTGCTTGACCTGACCGTCGGCATCGCGCACCGATCCCAGAAGCCGGTAGCGGTACTTGCCTTCGGCGTCGATTGGGCCACTGAGGTCGAGCGTGCCGCGGAAATCCTCGTACGTGCCGCCCTGCAGGGTGATTTCGTTGAAGCGCGCCGCCGTCGGCTGCTTGCTGACCATGGCGACGATGCCGCCCGGCGGCGCCTGGCCATAGAGAACCGAGCTGGGGCCTTTCAGCACCTCGATGCGCTCGAGGCGGAACATGTCGACCTGCGGCAGCGCATCGCGGCTGCCGGGCAGGCGCAGGCCATCGAGATACTGTGCCGGACTGAAGCCGCGCACCGTCATCTGGTCCAGGCGCGTCGCGGTGGCACCGCGCGTCTCGGGGATGACCGCCGATGTGTAGCGCAGCGCCTGGTTCAGGGTCTGCGCACCCTGTGCCTCGATCTGCTGGCGCGTCACGACGGAGATCGACTGCGGCGTCTCGATCAGCGGCGTGTCGGTCTTGGTGCCGGTGGCGCTGCGCTGCGCGACATAACCGCGAGCAGGGCCCCAGGCGCGTTCCTGGTTGCCCTGCACCGTCACCGGATCCAGCGGCATGGCGCCGTCCAGCGCACCGCCCGATACCGGCTTCACCAAGGTCACCGTGTCGGCGTTCGTGAAGCGGTAGGTCAGGCCGCTGCCAACCAGCAGCCGGCGCAAGGCGTCCTCGGGCGTCATGGTGCCCGACACCGCCGGTGCGGTGAGCCCGCGCGCGAGGTCGGCGGGGTAGAGCACCTGTAGCCGTGCCGCCGCGCCAAACGCCGTCAGTGCCGATGCCAGCGGCTGGGACGGAATGGCAAACGCCACCGGCGATGCGACGCCCGCCTGCGCCATGAGCGGCGCCGGCGTGATCCGCGGCGAGCCGGGCGACGCCCCGCGATCCTCGGCAGCCGCCGTCCCGGTCCCGACCATGGCGATCATCGCCGTGCCCGCCAGCCAGCGCCGCGACCATCGCGCCCCGCTGTCATGTGCCGCCCCATCAACCGCCGACCACGCTTCGCCCGAACCCATCAATCTCGCCCCCGGCACCTTGCGCAATATGCGACTGATACGCAATTGCATAATGATCAGTGCCAAGACGGATGCCGCCCCGTGCCTCCTCACCTGCCGGCACGAAAATTTCAGGCCGCGCGCAGCACGACCAGGAAACGGGTGAGCGCGACCGACCGCACCGGCAATGTGCTGCGGATCGCATCCAGCACGCGGTCGGGCTGACGGATGTCGAACGTGCCGCTGATGCGCAGGTCGAGCAGCCCGCTATCCAGCACGACGATAGCCCCCTCGCGATAGCGGTTGAGGTCGGCGATCACCTGACGCAGCGGCTGGTCCTCGAACACCAGGCGACCGTTGCGCCATGCCAGGTCGGACCGACCGGTGGTGTTTTCGACGGCACCCAGGCCGGTCGGGCCATAGGCCAGGCGCTGGTCGGCGAACAGGCGCGCTTCGGTCGTCGACACCGCACGACGCGGCCAGGCGACGGACGCTGTGCCGTCCACCACCGCGACGGCAACGTCGCGTGCCCGCCGATGAACGACGAAAGCAGCGCTCTGCGCCGTGGTCACGCCATCGGCGCAGACCACGTCGAACGGGCGGCTGTCGGCATCGGCGACGAAGACGTAGGCCCGGCCCTGCTGCAGGTCGACCCGCCGTCGCGCCGTCGTGAAATCGACCGCGATCGCAGTGTCGGCATCCAGCTCCACCTGCGAGCCATCAGGCAGGTCGACCCGGCGTCGCCCGGCCGTCGCGGTACGGAAGTCGCTGGTCAAAAACGCCGTGGCCCCGGTCCAGTATGCCAAGCCCGCACACGCGGCCGCGGCCGTACCGGCGGCCAGGAACTGGCGGCGCGAGGGCATGAAACGACCCGGCGCCGCACGCGCCGCCGGCAACGGCACGACAATGCGGCGCGGATCGGCAACGGCGTCGAGGTCGGACCACAGAGCGGCCAGCCGGTCGACGGCGCGACGATGCGCCGGATCGCGCGCGATCCACGCGTCGAACCCTGCCCGCTCGTCGGCCGAGGTCGCACCCGACTGCAGGCGCACGAACCAGGCCAGCGCCTGCTGGTCGATGTCGGCGTGTGGGCTGTCAGGCATCCGGCGTGTGCTCAATGGTCCGCTACAGTCTTGCGACGTCTTCAAGACGAAACTCGATGGCCTGTCCCTCATGTCCCTCCTGGCGGGGAAAGGGGCGTTTCCGGCGGATCGCTCAGGCGGTCGCGGCAATGCGCCAGCGCCTTCATGACGTGCTTCTCCACCATGCTGCGGGAAATGCCCAGACGGGCGGCGATGTCCGGATGCGACAGGCCATCGAACCGGTGCATCAGGAACACCTCGCGGCAGCGCGGCGGCAGTTCGTCGATCGCCTGGGCAAGCCGGGTGATGCGTTGCTTGTAGTCGAGCGTCACCTCCGGATCGCGCCGCTCCACCCGCTCGGCATGCTGGGCGAGGTGCGACAGGCGCCGCTGGTGGGCCTGGTCGCTGCGCAACCGGTCGGTGGCGAGATTGCCGGCGACCTGGAAGAGATAGGCGCGTGGGTTGGCGATGTCGGACACTGTCGCGGCGCCGCGCAGGCGCAGGTACGTGTCCTGGGCGACGTCGGCCGCCGTCGTGGCGCTGCCCAGCCGGCGCGTGAGATAGCGCAGCAGGTCGCCGTAATGGGCGGCCAGCAGGGCGAGCAGAGAGGTTTTGTCAGCCGCCGCCATGCCCTCGTCGCCTGCCCCGTCTCCTTGTCGACAGGACGACCAAGGCACACTGTCGGCTGCCCCGCGTCATCCGACGCGGGTTTTAGCGTTGTTGCGATTGATTCGCAATTGCGTAAATTCTATGGACTCAGGGTGTGCGCTTCACCCGGCGCCCGCCAGCGCAATCGTGCGATTTTGCCGCTGCCTTTCAGGATCGCGCGCAGGGCGTCGGCCACGCGCCCGACCGGCCCGGTGGTGTCGATCGTTCTCAGCCAGCGGCGAATGCGCGGCCTGGACGGCTCGATGAAACACAAGAAGCCGTTCTCGATCTCCCTGTCGTTGCCGCAGCCGACCCACAACGGGAACGCCGCATGCTCAAGATCGATGCGCCATCCCCAGTCCTCGGCCTCGGGCGCCGCTGCCGTGAAGCCATACACCGGCAGATTGTCGGCCAGAAAGGCGGCCAGAAGCCTGCCGTGGCGTCCGGGGCCGACGGCGGCCGCCTCGCCGGGCTCGGGCGGGAAGTGGCCGGAGACAAACACGACATGCGTGCGCACGGACCGCGGCTCCCCATCGGGCGACAACGGTCAGAACCTGTAGCCCAGGACCACGCCGGCCGATGGCGCCACGCGCTTTCGCGTCAGCGGACTGTCGGCGGCGTCACCCAGCAGGATCTTCAGACCGACATTGGCCTGCATGAACCAGTGCTCGGACATGGCCCAGGCGAGCCCGACCTGCAGATCGGCACTCTTGATGCCGGCCTTGGCATCGAAGCGCTGGTAGCGGGTCTGCTGGGCTTGCGATGGCGAAATGCCGAAGAAGGCCTGCATGTGTTTATCGTTGGCCCAGGTGAGAGAGGCACCGGTCGACAGCTTGAGCGAGTCGGTGAGCGGAACCTGCAGGGCGGCACTGGGCCGGATCATCAGGCCATCCCCGCCGCCGAAATCCTTGGTGACGTCGAGGCCGAGCCGCAGCATGCCGATGGTATAGAACCCGAATACACGGCCGCGGGCACCGGGGCCGATCTTATCGAGACCGCGCAGCCGACGGTCGTCGTCCTTGGAACGGCCCGGCGCCATGCCGATCGACATCCCCAGCCGCAGGTTCTCCGTGCGCAGGGCGTAGACGCCCAGACCGCGCTCCGGTTCGAGGAAAATACGATCCTTCCAGTCGACCGAGACGAACGGCACCGGCGAAACCTTGAACCTGTCCGATCCTTCATAGCTCGGTCGCAACCGGACGCCGGCACCAACCGCGACGCGCCAATTCCCTTTTGCCGGACGCGCGTCCGGCACGGCGTCGCTGCCTTCCGGCAGGCTCACGCCCTGCGCCGACGCCTGCGGTGCAATCGTGACCATGACGAGCCAGGTGCCCGCGAGCACAATCGCGAACGGCAGTCGCTTGCGCACCGGCGGCGCGATGATCGAGAACATCTTCGGCATGGGGTCCCTATGGGTCGAGCGAGGACCGTGACCATAGAGACCAGCCGGCGCGGGCTGTTTTAAGTTACGTTAAGAGATGTTTCCGGCGGTGGCGTCAGGCCGGCAACGGACAGCGCGGCAGCGACATCCTGACGATGAGGCCATTCGGCAGACGATCGAGAAGCGCGATCCTGCCGTCGTGATCCCGGATGACGTCGCGTGCAATCGAAAGACCCAGGCCAAAGCCGCTGCGCGCCGCCGCACCGCGGGCGCTGTCGCCCTTGAAGAACGGCTCGAACACCCGCTCCCGCACGGCAGCGGAGATGCCGGGCCCATCGTCGGAAACGTCGATCTCCACCATCCGGTCGTCGATCGCGCGCAGGGCGATCAGAACGCCTGAACCGTGCTTGACGCCGTTGTCGACCACGTTGCTGATGGCGCGCGACAAGGCGCTCGGCCGACAGGTCCAGGTGAGTCGCACCGGCCCCTCATAGGCAACGGCGTGACCGACATCGGCAAATTCGGCGCTGATCGTCTGCAGGAGACTCGGCAGGTCCACCCGCGCCATGCCTTCATCCTGTACGCCCGGGCGCAGGTACTCCAGCGTCTCGTCGAGCATCCGGCTGATCGACGCGACCTCGCGCAGAATGCCGTCCCGCACCTCGGGCTCGGCCACGCGCTCACCGCGCAGCCGCAATCGGGTCAGCGGTGTGCGCAGGTCGTGGCTGATGGCGGCGAGCATGCGCCGGCGATCATCGAGAAGCGCCCGGATCCGGGTGCGCATGTCGTTGAGGGCATCCGCCACCTGCCCGATCTCGCGTGGTCCCCGGCGGTTCACACCGCGGCCGGCATCCGCCTGATCGTCTTCGGGCGCGCGCCCGAAGGATTGCGCGGCGGCACCGACGGCGGACAGCGGCGCGATGATCCAGCGCACGGCGTAGATTGACAGGAACAGCACGAACAAGACCATGATGATCAGAATGATCGCCATGAGCGACACGACGGTCCGCCAGGCAGCGCTCGCCAATGTCGGCGCATCGAACAACAGCGCCCATTGGTCGTCGACCCTGACGGCTGCCTGAAATGTCGCGTCGGGCTGATGGTCGATGCCGCCGATGATCTCGATATCCCATCCCACCGCCAACTGGCGCGCGACCAACCGCGCCGCGATCGGCAGATCCGCGCGGCGCGTCAGCCGATCGAGATCGGCCAGGGCGATGCGCGTCACCCCGATGCCGGCGAGTCGCGCGGTGGCGACGATCGTCTCGGCCTCCGCCGGCGTCGGCGCCGCCTGAACCAGGGAGGTAATGGTGGCGATCTGCGACACCGACGCACCGTCACTGTTCCTGGAGGCAGGATTGCCCAGGACAAGGACGAGCAAAAACCAGGCGAGTCCGCCGCCGAGCAGCACGGCGAGCGCGACGATGGCCGTGATCTGGCCGGTGATGCCGTGCGGCATCAGGCGGTGAGCAAGCCGCATCAGGCCTCCTCCACCGGCGGCGTAAACACGTAGCCGCCGAGGCGGACCGTCTTGATGAAGCTGGGGTCGTCGGGATCGGGCTCGATCTTCTGCCGGATGCGGCTGACATGAACGTCGATGCTGCGCTGGACCGGGCTTGCCAGTCCGCTATGCGTCAATTCGATCAGCAGTTCGCGCGAGAGCACCCGGCCGGGATTGCGGCAGAAGGCGGCCAGCAGGTCGAACTCCACGCTCGTCATGGCGACACGGACCCCTTCCGGGTCGTGCAGCTGGCGCGTCGCCGGATCGATCTGCCAGCCGGCGAAGCGCAGCAGGCGCGCGCGATGGCGGTCGCCCTGGCGACTGCTGCCGGCCCGCCGCAGCAGCGCCCGGATCCGCGCCACCAGCTCGCGCGAGTTGAACGGCTTGCAGACATAGTCGTCGGCGCCGGTTTCCAGGCCGATGATCCGGTCGATATCCTCCCCGCGCGCCGTCACCATGATGATGGGCACATCCGAGGATGCCCGCAGCCGGCGACAGATGCTGAAGCCGTCCTCGCCCGGCAGCATGACGTCGAGCACGACGAGATCGACCGGCCGCCGCGCCAGGACCGCATCCATGGCGATTGCAGACCCGACGGCGGACGCACCGAAGCCGCTTTCCGACAGCACGCCCATCAACATCCGGGAGATTTCGGCGTCGTCCTCGACCAGCAGCACGTGCGGTTTCGCTTCCGCGACCATCGATGCCGGTGATTGCATTGTGCTGCCAGATCCCATCATGGGCGTCATTGTCCCCCGCCGTCCGTCCGACCGTCATCGGCAGTATTGTGTTTTTTTGTTAAGCAACGCCCGCCGCCATCGGCCTTCATGTCGCACGACGCGGTCGACCCCATCGTGGTATGCCATATTTGAGGCAAAATGAGCGATCACACACTTCAGTGTGTTTGAGTATTCGAAGGATGTACACGCGATGTGGGTGAATATGCGCCAGGCCGTGATCATGGCGCTGGCCTTGGCGGCAACCGCCGCGCCAGCCCAGGCGCAGGTTCCCTCGGCAGCCGACTGCGCCAAAGCGACGACGGTGGCGGCAAAAACCGCCTGCGTGCAGGCCCGCCAGAGCGCGGCCGACAAGGACATCGCGGCGGCCTACGACCAGTTGTCCCAGACGCTGTCAGCGCCGGCGCGCAATCACCTGCGCAACGACCAGGAGTCATGGCGCGCCGCGCACAATCGGGTGTGCGCCACCGAGACGGTGGATACCGTCACCGGTGCCGGTGCACTCGACCGGCAGGAATGCGTCCTCTCGCGTACGCGTCGCCGCACGGAATGGCTGCGCGTCCTGCCGACGGGCGACAGCTATCCCTACATCGCCGAGCACGCGCGCACCGAGAGCGGCTCGGTGCCCGGCATCCGCTACGCGTTCTCCGCCGTCTATCCGCGCTTTGAACGTCCCGGGATCGATTACAAAGAAGCCAACACCCGGCTCACCCAGGCAGCCGACGCCATGTTCGAAAAGCCTGACCGTAGCGACGCGGCTCCCGGCCGCACCCAGCGCTGGAGTCGCGAATTCGACTACACGCTGCTGTTTGCGACTCCCCGGCTGGCGACGATCATCGGCGCCCGCAACGTCTATCTCGGCGGCGCCCATCCGGTCGGCTACCTCACGACGATCATGGTCGATGTCCCGACCGGCCGGCTGATCGCCCCCACGGACATCTTCGTGCGCGGCTTCGAGAGCAAGATCCTGCCGCTGGTGCAGGCCGACCTGCGCCGGCAGTTTCGCGAGCAGCCGGGCTTCGACGAGGCCTTGCAGCCGGCCAAGCTGCTGAAGCTGCTGCTCGAAGATCGTCGTTGGATCGCCCGCGCCGATCGGATCGATATCGAGTTCAACACGTACGAAGTCGGTCCGTACGTCTCGGGCCCCTATTCAGTGTCGCTGCCCTACGAGCGTATCGCGTCGCTGATCCGGCGCGACGGACCGCTGGCCGACAAGGTACGCTAGGCAACGACAACGCCCCGGAGCTTCCATGTCGCGCATCCATCCCCCGACGCGCCGCGCGGCGCTCATCGCCGCTGCTGTCGCCGCGCTGGCCCTGCCCGCCATCGCATCGGCCCAGCAACCGCCGGCACCGCATGTGCCGCCGTTCGCCGCCGGCCACAACGCGGTAATCGATGACGGCAACCCGGGCGGCTGGGCATCGCCGCAGACGCTGGCCCAGGCGGTGAAGGGCCACGACGGGATCATCGCGCCGATCACGCCCGATCGTGACTGGCCGGAAGAAGCCCGGCGGCTGGGCACCGTCCCGCCGCTGCCGATCTCGAGCGGACGGCCGCCGCAGCCGGTGCAACGCGTCGGCCGCACCGGCCCGATCCTGATGCTGGCGATCGGCAACGACAAGGTGCTGAAACTGTTCGACTACGGCAGCCTGGGCATGGAAGCGCGGCGCGCGCACCTGTTCGATTCGTTCCTGGCGACGATCGGCTACTACGTCGTCCGCGTCCAGGAGTACGAGGACGTCTATTACTATCTGATCTCCGCCACGACCGGCACCATGACCGCGATGTTGGAACGGCCGGTGGTATCGCCCGACCGCGGCCGCGCGTTCTCCTGGCACGATTCGCAGATGGTGGGCCGCACGCTGGAAGTGGTGCGCATCACGCCCGCGCGCGCCACGCCGGAGAAAGTTGCATGGGAGGCCAGCGGAGAGCCCGATGGCCTGACCTACGACGTCGCCTGGGCGCCGGATGCGCAGGCCATCATCGTCACCGAGACCAACAGCAAGACGCGCCAGCGCAAGACGGTGCGCCTGGTGTTCAAGGACGGGGCCTGGCGCCCGGCGTGATTTCACCCCGGGCTTGGTCGCATTTCCCTATCGTCCAAGACGACCCCACCGCCGATTGATAGCGTGCACGGCTGCCTGTGCGGAGCACCAGAGGGGCTCTGTTTTTTGCGTGGCAGCGCATGTTGACCGCCGGATTGGATCGATGGACCAAGGCCTCCCTTTCTTGTCGCGCGTTTCGAGCGAAACGATTCCGGCATCGGTTCGCGTTGCCTACTTTCGCGAGGAGTTCTGTCGCACCGCCATGAAGGCGGAGATCGTCGATTGCAGCGGTGGCGCACCCCACTTCGACTTCACCATACGGTGCTTCGGCCCCGTCCGGGCCGGCACCGTCGACCGCTCGCCGTACGAATTCACCTTCCGCCAACAGGACCAGCTGTCACTGCATCTCATCCACCGCGGCACGGTGCATGCGCGCCAAGCCGGACTGGATTATTCGGCCGATCCCGGCGCCTGCTACGTCCTTGACCACACGCGCGCGTGCCGTACCACCTCGCCCCAGGGTGAACGGATCCGCATCCGCAACATCGGTGTCGATCCCGCTGCGCTGCGTGGGCTCGTCCGTCGGCCGCACGACGCAACCGGCCTGCTGCACAGCAGGCCCACACTGCATCTGCTGGATCACTACCTCGCCGGACTGGAAACCCTTGAGGCGGCCCCCGAGCCGGCGTTGCTGCATAGCATCGGTGTTCACCTGCTGGACCTGTTCGCCGCCGTCCTCGGCCCGACATCCGACGCCCGCGAAGTGATCGCCGCCCGCGGTGTCCAGGCCGCGCGCGTGCAAACCGTGCTGGCAGCCATGGACCGCCATTTCAACCAGCCGCTGTTCACGGTCGGCACGCTGGCGGCCAAGCTCGGCGTATCGCGACGCTATGTGCACCGGTTGCTGGAACGCACCGGCCGCACCTTCAGCCAGCATGTGCTGGACCGCCGCCTGCGTTACGCACACGCGCTGCTGTCCGATCCGCATGTCGCGTCATGGCGCATCATCGACATCGCCGGCACTGCCGGCTTCGACGACATTTCCTACTTCAATCGGCAATTCAGGGCCCGCTTCGGCGAGACGCCGACATCGGTGCGATGCATCATTGCGCGCGCCGGTGCAGCGCCCACCGGCGATATTGCCGCACGTGCATCGACGGCTGCTCATCACCTCAAGAAAGCGATTTTTGCGCCCACGCTCTGCGATACCAGTGCGACGCGCGGGACATGGGGCGGGCCGAACTAGGTCGTGTTGACATTTAGGGGATTCCCTTTTGCGGGAAAAGTTGATTCAAGACTG
>NZ_VOHA01000012.1 GCF_007859315.1 Reyranella sp. CPCC 100927 | reverse complement strand
GCCGCGCCGCGGCCGGCCGGCCGCCGGCCGCTGCCGCCGCGCCGGGCGTCCCACAGGCGCTTGCGGATGGCGTCCTGGTAATAGCTGCGCACCGTGGCGTCGGCGATCTCGCCGATGCGTTGGCGCAGCGCCGTCTCGACGCTGGCGCTGCGCTCGGGCGTGTCCATGGGATGGCCCAGCGCCTCCATGTCCCAGACGATGTCGACCAGAGGCCGGGCCTGCGTGAGGCAGGCCTGGAAAGCGGCCGGGCCGCTGGCGCGGATCAGGCTGTCGGGATCGTGGCCGGCCGGCAGCGTGACGAAGCGCAGGCTCTTGCCAGGTTTCAGCAGGGGCAGGGCCCGCTCGGCTGCCCGCATGGCGGCACGCCGGCCGGCATTGTCGCCGTCGAAACACAGGAACGGCTCGTCGGCCACTTTCCACAGCAGGGCCAGCTGGCCCTCGGTCAGCGCAGTACCCAGCGGCGCCACGGCGCCGTCGAAGCCGGCGACATGGAGGGCGATCACGTCCATGTAGCCTTCGGCCACGATCACCGGCCGGTCCTTGGCCGCGGCCTCACGCGCCAGGTGCAGGCAGTAGAGATTGTCGCCCTTGTGGAACAGCGCGGTCTCGGGCGAGTTCAGGTATTTCGGCTCGCCGGCGCCGATGATGCGGCCGCCGAAGGCGATGATGCGGCCGCGCCGGTCATGGATCGGGAACATGACCCGGCCGCGGAAGCGGTCGTAGGGCGCCCGGCCGCCTTCATCGGGCTGGATCACCAGCCCGACATCGACCAGCTGGCGGTCGGTGGCGCCGGTGCGGCGCAGGGCGGCCTGCAGCGCCTCGCGATTGTCTGGCGCGAAGCCCAGCCGGAAGCGGGTGATGGTCTCGTCGTCGAGCCCGCGGCCGTGCAGATAGTCGAGGCCGTTCTTGCCGCTGGGCATGCGCAATTGCTGCTCGAACCACACCGCGGCTGTTTCTGCCACCTGGTGCAGGGTGGCGGCGACCTTGGCCCGCTCCCGTTCCTGCGGCGTCGTCTCGGGAACGGCGAGGCCGGCTTCACCAGCCAGCCGCTCGACCGCCTCCGGGAACGAGAGATTCTCGATGCGCATGGTGAAGCCGATGGCATCGCCGTGAGCACCGCAGCCGAAGCAGTGGAAGAAATTCTTCTGGTCGTTGACCCAGAATGACGGCGTCTTCTCGTTATGGAACGGGCACAGCCCGGCATACTCACGCCCCTTGCGCTTCAACACCACGCGCCGCCCGATCAGCTCCGACAGCGTGATCCGGTTGCGCAGTTCGTCGATGAAGTTGGGGGGAAACGCCATGCGCGATGTTAGGGCTTTGAACGTTTTGGGTCGATGGCCGGGTTCTGGGGATTTGGGGCATAACGCTGTAAAGTTCCAGCCATCGAAACCTGCACACCATGCCTACGTTCTGCGCATGACCAAGCTGTTGGATCAGGCCTTGGATGCGGTGCGGCAGCTTCCCGCCACCGACCAGGATGATATCGCCCGGGCGATCATGAGGCTGACAGGTCGCGATGACTCGCAACCGGTACCGCTCACCCCCGACGAACAGGTTGCGATTAAGCGATCAAAGGAAGCTGCTGCCCGCGGCGAGTTCGCCACCGACGAGGAAGTCGCGAGCGTGTGGGCTAAACACGGCTTATGAGGCCGCGTTATACGCTTCCTGCACTTGCGGACCTGGATTCCATCCTAACTTACATCGCCGAAAAATCGCCGCGCGGTGCCATGCGCGTGCACCCGACGCGTCAAGAGCGTCACGGAACTCCTCTTGGAATACCCTCGCATCGGCATCGTGACGCAGGAATCCGATATTCGCCGCGTCACGGCGCGGCCGTATCCCTATCTGATTTTTTACGAAGTCAGTGACGATGAGATCGTCATCCACGCAGTACGCCATGCGTCCAGGGATCCGTCGACGATGCCGGGTATTTTTTGAGCCCGGCTGCATGCGACCGTGCTGACGACCGCCGCTCGCAGCCCGTGAAGCTCCATCACCTGCATTTCCGGAACATCGCCTCAACTTCTTCCGGGCTGGCAAAGTCTCCTGCATCAGCTTCAGCAAGACCCCTGCGAATCTCCCGCAGTTGCCAGCTCTGCACATCCAGATAAGCGTGCAGGGCTTCTGCAGCGATCGCGCCTTCGCTCCGGCCGGTCTCCGCAGCAAGGCGGGCCAGCCGCTCTCGATCTTCGTCGCTCAGATTAAGCGTTACGCTGGAGTCGGGCATCCGAGACCCTCCTGACGCCAGTATAGCAGCCTTCACCCACCCAGCGCTTTCTTCACCGTGCCGGCGACCTGGGAGAAATCCATCTGGCCGGCGTAGTTGGCCTTCAGCCAGGCCATCAGCGGGCCCATCTGCTTGACGCTGGTGGCGCCGGTCGCTTCGATGCCCTTGCGCACCGCGTCCTCGACACCGGCGGCGTCGAGCTGCTGCGGCATGAAGCGGCGGATGACGTCGATCTCAACCTGCTCCTTGTCTGCGAGGTC
Organism: Reyranella sp. CPCC 100927; assembly: GCF_007859315.1. Classification (GTDB taxonomy): domain Bacteria; phylum Pseudomonadota; class Alphaproteobacteria; order Reyranellales; family Reyranellaceae; genus Vineibacter. Next base: position 194,996 of record NZ_VOHA01000012.1, on the reverse strand, counting down.
CTGGCGACCGCCCTGCGTGTAGGCGGCGATGCTCTCGTTGCGCTGCTTGATCATGCCGCCGAACATCACCAGCACGTCGGCATCGGAAATGCCGCTCTGGTTGCCCTTGCCGCGCGCGTCGATATCCTGGTCCTTCAACTTGGCCAGGACCAGCCGCACGGTCGATACCGTCGCCGTATCCTTGGCGCGCATGGCATCCTTCAGCGCTTCGTTGAGCTTCTCGCGCAACATGATTGCCTCAAGGGGACGTTGAAGGGGCGCACCATAGTCCTGTGGTCAGTCCGGATCAACGAAAATAACCTATTGAAATGACTTGCGTTTTTAACAACCGGCCGGGGTTGACGCGGCGCCGGGCGAACATTACAAAGCGCCGGGTTTCGCGCCGCCGGCCCGCCGGCCGGTGCGCGTCTGCACGATCGGATCCGCCATCATGACCATTCCTCCTTCGACCGGTGCCGCTCCGGGCGCCGGGACTCGGGCTGCGCCCGAACAACCCGCCGGGGCGACGGCTGCCCTGGTGCTGGCCGACGGCACCGTGTTCTGGGGCCGCGGAATCGGGGCGCCCGGCATGGCGGTGGGCGAGGTCTGCTTCAACACGTCGATGACCGGCTATCAGGAGATCATCACCGACCCGTCGTACGCCGGGCAGATCATCACCTTCACCTTCCCCCACATCGGCAACACCGGCACCAACGACGAGGACATCGAGACCGTGACGCCGGCGGCGCGCGCCGTCGTGCTGCGCCAGGACATCACCGAGCCGGCCAACTGGCGTGCCGCGCGCCCGCTCGATGCCTGGCTGAAATCGCATAATCTGCCCGGCATCTGCGGTGTCGACACGCGCCAGGTCACCCGCCGCATCCGCGACGGCGGGGCGCCCAACGGCATTGTCGTGCACGCGCCCGACGGCAAGTTCGACATCCCGGCATTGGTGGGGAAGGCGGGCAACTGGCCCGGCCTCGAGGGCATGGACCTCGCGATCGAGGTCTCGACCCAGCAGACCTATGGCTGGGACGAGTCGGTGTGGACCTTGGGCCAAGGCTACGGCAAGCAGACGGCGCCGACGTACCACGTGGTCGCCGTCGATTACGGTGCCAAGCGCAACATCCTGCGCTGCCTCGCCAACGCCGGCTGCAAGGTGACGGTGGTGCCGGCGACGGCGACGGCCGAGGACATCCTGCGCCACAAGCCCGACGGTGTGTTCCTGTCCAACGGCCCCGGCGATCCGGCCGCCACCGGCGAATATGCCGTGCCGGCGATCCAGGGCGTGCTGCAATCGGGCGTGCCGCTGTTCGGCATCTGCCTGGGCCACCAGATGCTGGCGCTGGCGGTCGGCGGCAAGACCACCAAGATGGCGCGCGGCCATCGCGGCGCCAACCAGCCGGTCAAGGATCTCACGACCGGCAAGGTCGAGATCACCAGCCAGAACCATGGCTTCGTCGTCATGCCGGAATCGCTGCCCCAGAACGTCGAGGTGACGCACGTCTCGCTGTTCGACGGCAGCAACGAGGGCCTGCGGCTCACCGACAAGCCGGCGTTCTCCGTTCAGTACCACCCGGAAGCATCACCCGGACCGACCGACAGCCATTACCTGTTCGATCGTTTCGTCGACATGATCGCGGCCCACAAGAAGACCAAGTGAGGGGCTGGCGATGCCCAAACGCACCGACATCAAATCCATCCTCGTCATCGGCGCCGGCCCGATCGTCATCGGCCAGGCCTGCGAGTTCGACTACTCCGGCGTGCAGGCGTGCAAGGCGCTGAAGGCCGAGGGCTACCGGGTGATCCTGGTGAACTCCAACCCGGCCACGATCATGACCGATCCCGGGCTGGCCGACGCCACCTACATCGAGCCGATCACGCCCGACATGGTGGCCAAGATCATCGAGAAGGAGCGGCCCGACGCGGTGCTGCCCACGATGGGCGGTCAGACGGCGCTGAACACGGCGATGGCGCTGCATCGCGATGGCCGCCTCGAGGCGCTGGGCGTCGAGCTGATCGGCGCCAATGCCGAGGCGATCGACAAGGCCGAGGACCGGCTGCTGTTCCGCGACGCCATGACCCGCATCGGGCTCCACTCGCCGCGCAGCCAGATCGTGCACAACCGCGAGGACGCGGTGAAGGCTGTGGAGTTCGTCGGCCTGCCGGCGATCATCCGGCCATCGTTCACCTTGGGCGGCACCGGCGGTGGCATCGCCTACAACCGCGACGAATATTTCGACATCGTGCAGAGCGGCCTGGAGGCCTCGCCGACCAAGGAAGTGCTGGTCGAAGAGTCGGTGCTGGGCTGGAAGGAATACGAGATGGAGGTCGTGCGCGACAAGCACGACAACTGCATCATCATCTGCTCGATCGAGAACGTCGACCCGATGGGCATCCACACCGGCGACTCGGTCACGGTGGCGCCGGCGCTGACGCTCACCGACAAGGAATACCAGATCATGCGCAACGCCTCGATCGCGGTGCTGCGCGAGATCGGGGTCGATACCGGCGGCTCGAACGTGCAGTTCGCGGTCAATCCGCGCGATGGCCGCATGGTCGTCATCGAAATGAACCCGCGCGTGTCGCGCAGCTCGGCGCTGGCCTCGAAAGCCACCGGCTTCCCGATCGCCAAGGTCGCCGCGCGGCTCGCCGTGGGCTACACGCTCGATGAACTGGCCAACGACATCACCGGCGTGACGCCGGCCTCGTTCGAGCCCACCATCGACTACGTCGTTACCAAAATTCCCCGCTTCGCGTTCGAGAAGTTTCCCGGCGCCGAGCCGTCGCTGACGACGTCGATGAAGAGCGTCGGCGAGGCGATGTCGATCGGCCGCAATTTCCAGGAGTCGCTGCAGAAGGCGCTGCGCTCGATGGAGACCGGGCTCACCGGCCTCAACGAGATCGAGATCAAGGACGCGCCGGACAAGGCGGCGCTGGTCGCGGCCCTGGCGCGGCCGACGCCGGACCGCGTGCTCACCATCGCGCAAGCCTTCCGCCACGGCCTGTCGGTCGAGGAGGTGGCGCAGGCCTGCAAGTACGAGCCATGGTTCCTGCGCCAGATCAAGGAGATCGTCGACGTCGAGGACGCGATCCGCGCCGGTGGCGTGCCGAAGGATCGCGCGCACCTGCTGGCGCTGAAGAAGATGGGCTTCTCGGACGCGCGCCTGGCCGAGCTCGGCAAGTCGACCGAAGCCGATGTCGCCCAGTTGCGCCAGACGCTCGATGTGCGTCCGGTCTACAAGCGCATCGATACCTGCGCCGCCGAGTTCGCCTCGCGCACGCCCTATCTCTATTCCTGCTACGAGGGCGACGGCGTGCAGCCGGCCGAGTGCGAGGCCGAGCCCAGCGATCGCAAGAAGATCATCATCCTTGGCGGCGGTCCCAACCGCATCGGGCAGGGCATCGAGTTCGACTATTGCTGCGTGCACGCGGCCTACGCGCTGCGCGATGCCGGCTTCGAGACCATCATGGTCAACTGCAACCCGGAGACGGTGTCGACCGACTACGACACCAGCGACCGGCTGTACTTCGAGCCGCTGACGGCCGAGGACGTCATCGAGCTGGTGCGCAAGGAGCAGAGCCGGGGAGAGCTGCTGGGCCTGATCGTGCAGTTCGGCGGCCAGACGCCGCTGAAGCTGGCCAAGCCGCTGGAGGCGGCCGGCATCCCGATCCTGGGCACCACGCCCGACGCCATCGACCTGGCCGAGGATCGCGATCGCTTCAAGCGGCTGCTGGAGCGGCTGAACCTCAAGCAGCCTCAGAACGGCATCGCCTATTCGATCGAGCAGGCGCGGATGGTGGCGGCCGACGTCGGCCTGCCGCTGGTCGTGCGCCCGTCCTACGTGCTGGGCGGTCGCGCCATGGCGATCATTCGCGACGAGACAGGCCTCAACGACTACCTGTTCGGCGTGCTGCCGGAAGTGGTGCCGCCGGATGTCAGGATCCGCTACCCCAACGACAAGACCGGCCAGATCAACACGGTGCTGGGCAAGAACCCGCTGCTGTTCGACCGCTACCTGCGCGACGCCATCGAGGTCGACGTCGATGCGCTGGCCGACGCCGAGGGCAACGTCTTCGTCGCCGGCATCATGGAGCATATCGAGGAGGCCGGCGTGCATTCCGGCGACTCGGCCTGCTCGCTGCCGCCGTACTCGCTGCCGCAGGCGGTGGTCGAGGACATCGAGCGCCAGACGGTGTCGCTGGCCAAGGCGCTGAAGGTCTGCGGCCTGATGAACGTGCAGTACGCTGTCAAGGACGGCGTCGTCTACATCCTGGAAGTGAACCCGCGCGCCAGCCGCACGGTGCCGTTCGTGGCCAAGGCCAAGGGCCTGCCGATCGCCAAGTTCGCCGCCCGCCTGATGGCCGGCGAGCGGCTGGCGAACCTCGACCTCGATCCGGTGATGAAGGGCGGCCACATCGCGGTGAAGGAAGCGGTGTTCCCGTTTGCCCGCTTCCCCGGCGTCGACGTGATGCTGGGACCGGAGATGCGCTCCACCGGCGAAGTGATGGGCATCGATCGCGATTTCGGCCGCGCCTTCGCCAAGTCGCAGCTCGGCGGCGGTACCAAGGTGCCGACCGAGGGCACGGTGTTCATCTCGGTGCGCGACCGCGACAAGGCCGGCATCGTCGCCGCGGCGCGCAAGCTGCAGGAGCTCGGCTTCCGCATCGTGGCCACCAGCGGCACCGCAGCCCATCTCGGCAAGGAGGGCGTCGAGACCACGCGCATCAACAAGGTGCTGGAGGGACGGCCGCACATCGTCGACCTGATGAAGGACGGTGGCGTGCAGCTGGTGATCAACACGTCCGAAGGCGCCCAGTCGACCGCCGACTCCTTCACCCTGCGGCGCACCGCGCTGATGAACCGCATCCCGTACTACACCACGGCCGCCGGTGCGCGTGCCGCCGTCGAGGGGATCGCCGCCATGAAGGCGGACGCGCTCGACGTGGCGCCGCTGCAGTCCTACTTCAGCCGCGCCTTCTGACGTCGGGGCGGCGCGACGGCCGCCGCCTTACCTCAGGGCGCATTTCTGCTTCAGCCAGGCGATCCGGGGCGCCGCATCGCCTGTGAACGACCACGTCTCGATCGTGCCGCTCTTCTGCCGCACGGTGAACGACGCTTTCTTCGCCGTGCCGACGCGGTCCATCAGTTTGGCGGCGGCGTCGCCGGTCATCTGCACTGGCACCAGGCCGCTCGTCTGCTTCGTGCTCTTCCACACCAGCTTCGCCGGCCCGGTCTCCGTGTCGATGGTGCCGGGCACGTCGGCTTCCGGCTCGACATCGAGGCCCATGGCCAAGAGCGCGGCGTGCAGTTCCTGCTTCGGCCCGCACTGGAAGGTCAACGTCTTCAGCGGCGCGCTTTCCGACATCACCAGATACACGGGCGGCTTGAACTTCAGTTCCTGCTGCTTCCATTCGGCCTGCGCTGCGGCGCCGGCAAGGCCAACGGTCGCCACGGCCGCAATGCCAACAAGGAGCGTCCTGATATGCATGCCCGTCCTCGTGATGAGTGAACGACCAATTTAGGGAGGAACGGGCCGGGACAATTGTACAAACGCGACATCCTGGGCGCGCGGGCGGGACGCCCGCGCTCCCAGGCATGACAATCGGCCGCTAACGTTTCCTGAGGGCCTCGGCCAGCGCGGCACCGAGCGCGCCCTGTGACGGGGGCTTGTCCGCTCGGGCTTGCCCGTGTCGCGGCGCGTTCTGCTGGCGTCGGTCGTCGCGCTGCGGCGGCCTGGCGGTGCCGCGGCCCGCATCCTGCCGCATCGAGAGCGCAATGCGCTTGCGCGGGATGTCGACGTCGACAACGCGCACCTTCACGACGTCGCCCGCCTTCACCACGTCATGCGCATCCTTCACGAACCGGTCGGCCAGTTGCGAGACATGCACCAGGCCGTCCTGGTGCACGCCGATATCGACGAACGCGCCGAAGGCCGCCACGTTCGTCACCGTGCCTTCCAGCAGCATGCCCGGCTTCAGGTCCTTGATGTCGTCGACGCCGTCGGCGAAGGTCGCCGTCTTGAAGCTCGGCCGCGGATCGCGGCCCGGTTTGTCCAGTTCCGCGATGATGTCGCGTACCGTCGGCAGGCCGAAGCGTTCGTCGGCGAAAACGCGCGGATCGAGCGCCTTGAGGGTGGCGCTGTCACCCATCAGCGTGCGCACGTCGCGCCCGCAGGCGGCAACGATCTTCTTGGCAACCCCGTAGGCTTCCGGATGGACGGAGGACGCATCCAGCGGCTCGGTCCCGTTGGGGATGCGCAGGAAGCCGGCGCATTGCTCGAAGGTGCGCGGCCCCAGCCGTGTGACCTTGAGCAGGTCCTGCCGGCGGGAGAACGGTCCGTTGGCGTCGCGGTGCTTCACGATGGCCTCGGCCAGCGACGCGCCGAGACCCGATACGCGCGCCAGCAGCGAGGCGGATGCCGTGTTGAGATCGACGCCGACGGCATTCACGGCGTCTTCCACCACGGCGTCGAGCGAGCGCGCCAGGCGATACTGATCGACATCGTGCTGGTATTGCCCCACGCCGATCGACTTCGGATCGATCTTGACCAGCTCGGCCAGCGGGTCCTGAAGCCGCCGCCCGATCGACACCGCCCCGCGCAGCGATACGTCAAGCTGCGGGAATTCGGCGGCGGCGGTTTCCGACGCGGAATAGACCGACGCGCCGGCCTCGCTCACGATCACCTTGAGCGGCTTCGGTGCCGGCATGTCGGCCAGCATCTCCGCCACCAGCTTCTCGGTTTCGCGACTGCCCGTGCCATTGCCGATGGCGACGAGTTCGACGCCATGGCGGCGGATCAGGCTGGCGAGCTCGGCCTGGGTGCCGCGGACGTCGTTCTTCGGTGGGAAGGGATAGACGGTGGTCGTCGCCAGAAGCTTGCCCGTGCCATCGACCACGGCGACCTTGACGCCGGTCCTGATACCAGGATCGAGGCCCATCGTGGCGCGCGAGCCGGCCGGCGCGGCCAGGAGCAGGTCCTTGAGGTTGCGGGCAAAGACCTGGATGGCTTCTTCTTCCGCGCGTTCGCGCAGAGCCCCCATCAGGTCGACAGAAAGATGCAGGGAGAGCTTGACGCGCCACGTCCAGCCGACCACCTCCATCAGCCAGCGATCGCCCGGCAATGTGCTCCCGATGGCAGAGGCCTGTGCGATCATGCGTTCCACGGGCTTCACCGGCGAGGCATCGTCGGCGTCCACCTCGATGTTCAGCGACAGCACGCCCTCATTGCGGCCGCGCAGCATGGCAAGCGCGCGATGGCTCGGCACACCGGACCAGCGCTCGGCGTGGTCAAAGTAGTCGGAGAATTTCGCACCGGCTTCCTGCTTGCCCTCGATGAGGCGCGAACGCAGGAAGGCCCGTTCCTTCATGTAGTCGCGCAGTTGGCCGACGAGATCGGCGTTCTCGGCAAATCGTTCGGCCAGGATGTCGCGCGCGCCGTCGAGCGCCGCTTTGGTATCAGGCACGTCGCCCGTAACGTAGGCCGCGGCCAGCTCCACCGGTACCGCGGTCCGGTCGGCGAGAATGGCTTCCGCCAGCGGCCCCAGCCCGCGCTCGCGCGCGATCTCGGCCTTGGTCCGCCGCTTGGTCTTGTAGGGCAGGTAGATATCTTCCAGCTCGGCCTTGGTCTGCGCGGCGGCGATCTTGGCTTCCAGTTCATCCGTGAGCTTGCCCTGCTCGCGGATCGACGACAGGATTGCCTCGCGCCGCGCATCGAATTCGCGCAGGTAGGCGAGCCGCTCGGCCAGGAGACGCAATTGCGTGTCGTCGAGACCGCCGGTCACCTCCTTGCGGTAGCGCGCCACGAACGGCACCGTCGCGCCCTCGTCGAGCAGTGTTATGGCGGCCGCTGCCTGCTGCGGCGTCGCACCGATGTCTGACGCAATGATCGATGCGATGCCCTGACGCGCCTTGGTGACCTGATCTGTATCGTTCATACGCTGCTCGTCGACTGTGATGAGTCGCACACTCTATTAAAAAGCCGATTCGGGATCACTATGCGTGCGCCGGGGCGGCGTGCTTCTCCACAGGTTGATGCGGCAGAATCCGACCGCGCACATGGCAGCGTCGCGGGACCCCCGCTGGCGGTCGGTGAGCGGGGCGCTAGAATAGGCGACAGCGGTACCCGAGGCATGATGTCGATATCGGCGCGTAAGGATCCCAAGGGCGTCGAGGCCGGCATTTTCATGCGACTGATGCCATCGCCGATGGCGCGCGGTCTGCTGCTGGCGGTGATCGCCGGCATTTTCTTCCAGTGCCTCAATGCGACGGTGAAGATGCTGGTGGCCGAGTTGCCGCCGCTGTTCGTCGCCTGGGGGCGGTGGACGGCGGGCCTGCTGATGATCGCCCCGTTCCTGCTGGCCGGCGCCGGCCTGGCGGCGGTGCGGACCGACCAGATCCATCTGCACGCCCTGCGGGCCGGCTTTCATACCACGGGTTATGTGCTGTGGTACCTGGCGGTGGGCCTGATCCCGCTGGCGGAGGCGGCGGCGCTGGGCTTCAGCGGCCCGATCTTCGTCGCCATCGGGGCGGCGTTGTTCCTGGGCGAGACGGTGCGGGCACGGCGCTGGGTGGCGGTCGTGGTAGGTTTCGTCGGGGTGCTGATCATCGTGCGGCCCGGGTTCGGCACCCTGAACTGGGGCACGCTGCTGATGCTGGCCTCGGTACCGGTGATCGCCGGCTCGAACCTGGTCGCCAAGAAGCTCACCGGGCGCGACGATCCCAAGGTGATCGTGTTCTGGCAGAGCGTGCTGGCGACAGTCTGCTTCCTGCCCTTCGCGCTGCTCGACTGGCGCGTACCAACGGTGCCGCAGCTGGCGTGGCTGGTGCTGGCCGGTGTCTTCGGCCAGCTCGGCTACCTGTTCATGACCAGCGCCTATCGGCTGGCCGACATCTCCGCCGTGCAGCCCACGGTGTTCCTGGGCATCGTGTGGGCGGCGGCGTTCGACTATTTCCTGTTCGGCCGCAACGCCGATCTCGCGACATTCGCCGGCGCCGCTATCATCCTGGCCAGCACCAGCATCATCGCCCACCGGGAAGCCGCCGCGGCGCGGCAGGGGAAACGCTGACCGGCGGCCGGCTCAGGCAGGCGCCTGCGTGCGGTAGACCATTGCAGCAGATGTCTGATCGTCGCTGACGATTTTCGGTCTCGTCCACAGACGCGGCCGCCTCATCATTCAATCGTCATTGTTTCGCAACACACCAGTCACTGGCGCGCCCTATCCGCAGCAGCGGGTTTTTGCGTGGAGGCGTCGCGATGTCCGGTGTGTCGATCCGGTCCGTCAACAAGGCGTTCGGTGCCACCCGCGTGCTGCGGGGCGTGACGCTCGACATCGGCGACAGCGAGTTCATGACCCTGCTGGGGCCGTCGGGCTGCGGCAAGAGCACCCTGCTGCGCATCGTCGCCGGGCTCGAGGCGCAGGACTCCGGCAGCATCGCCATCGGCGGCCGGCCGGTCGATGCGTTGCGGCCGCGCGAGCGCGATGTCGCCATGGTGTTCCAGAGCTATGCGCTCTACCCGCATATGACGGCAGCCGAGAACATCGCGCTGCCGCTGGTGATGCGCCGCTCGCGCGTCTGGCAACGCCTGCCGGTGTTGCGCCGGGCGTTGCCGTCGGCGCGCCGTATCCGCCGTGACATCGCGGGCGAGGTGGGCCGCGTCGCCGCCGCGCTCGACATCGGCTATCTGCTGGAGCGCAAGCCCTCGCAGCTCTCGGGCGGCCAGCGCCAGCGGGTCGCGCTGGCGCGCGCCATGGTGCGCCAGCCGCGCGCCTTCCTGATGGACGAGCCGCTCAGCAACCTCGACGCCAAGCTGCGCGTGCAGGCGCGGGCCGAGATCGCCGAACTGCACCGGCGCCTGGGCACGACGTTCATCTACGTCACCCACGACCAGGCCGAAGCGATGACCATGTCCGACCGGGTCGCCGTGATGCTGGACGGCGAGGTCCTGCAATGCGCGCCGCCGGCCACCATCTATGACGATCCCGCCGACCTGCGGGTGGCCGAGTTTGTCGGCAGCCCGAAGATCAACGTCATCACCGGCGCCGTCGGCAGCACCGGCCAGGTCGAGATCGCCGGCACGACGCTGCCGCTGACAGTGCGCAGGGCGCCGGCAACCGCGCTCGCCGTCGCGTTTCGCGCCGAACATGCCGACGTCACGCCGTGCACCGCCGAGCAGCAGGGCGCGCTGGTGGGCACCGTGCGCCATCGCGAGAACCTGGGGTCGGACCTCTTCGTCTATGTCGAGCCGCAGCCGGCGTCCGCCCGGCTGGCCGTGCGCCTGGCGGCCAGCCGCACCGATGACATCCGTGTCGGCATGCGTGTCGCGATCAGGCCCGACGCGGCGCGCGTGCTGTTGTTCGACCGCGACGGCGGTCGGGTCCGCGCGGCATGAGCACGCTCGCGCTGCCCGCCGAGGCGGCGGCATCGACCGCGCGCCGGCCGGCGCGGCGCGTGCGCCAGGAGGCACTGGCGGCCTATGCGCTCGCGGCGCCGGCGGCGATCATGCTGCTGGGCATCCTGCTGCTGCCAACCGCCGCCACGGTGCTGCTGTCGTTTACCGATTGGCAATTCGGCGCTGCGACGCTGAACTGGATCGGGCTCGGCAATTACGAAAAGCTGGCGGCCGACCGCGTGTTCTGGCGGTCGCTCGCCAACACGCTGCTGTACGTGGCGGTGGTCGTGCCGGCGTCGGTGTTCCTCGGCCTGGGCGTGGCGATGCTGATCGAGGCAGGCGGTTCAGGGCGCACGTTCTACCGCGCCGCCTATTTCCTGCCGGTCACCGCCACGCTGATCGCGATGGCCACGGTGTGGGAGATCATGCTCCATCCCAGCGTCGGGCTGATCAATCTCGCCTTCGACGCGGTGGGCCTGGGCAAGCACAACTGGCTCAAGGATCCCGCCCTGGCGCTGCCGGCGCTCGCCGTCATCGGCATCTGGCAGGCGCTGGGGCTGAACATGGTGCTGTTCCTCGCCGGCCTGAAGTCGATCCCACGCGACCTCTACGAGGCCGCCGCCATCGACGGTGCCGAGAACTGGTGGGACCGCTTCACCACCGTGACCTGGCCGATGCTGGGCCCGGCGACCTTGTTCGTGCTGGTGATCACCGCCATCCGCAGCTTCCAGGTCTTCGACACCGTGGCCGTGCTGACCGAAGGCGGGCCCAACAAGGCGACCGATGTGCTGCTCTACACCATGTACCAGGAAGGCTTCGGCTTCTTCCGCGCCGGTTACGGCGCGTCGATCACCGTGGTGTTCCTGGTCTTCGTCCTGATCCTCACCCTGGTGAAGGCCCGGGTGATGGAAAAGCGCGTGCACTACGCATGACGGCGCCCCGCGGCCTGCCGTTCGCCATCCTGCGGCACGTGCTGCTGGGCATCGGCGCCGTCTTCATGCTGGCGCCGTTCGTGTGGATGCTGTCGCTGTCGTTGAAGCCGGCCGACGAGATCTTCACCACCGACCTGCGCCTGCTGCCGCAGCGCTGGGACGCGGTGCGCAATTACAGCGAAGCCTTCCGCAAGGTGCCGCTGCACCGCTATCTGCTGAACGGCGCCATCGTGACGGCGACGATCTTCAGCCTGCAGGTGCTGGTGGCGCTGCCCGCCGCCTATGCCCTGGCCAAGCTGCGCTTCGGCCTCGCCAAGCCGCTGTTCGCGCTGGTGCTGTTCGGGCTGCTGATCCCGGGTCACGTGCCGGCGATCCCGCACTACATCATGCTGTCATCGGCCGGCCTGCTGGACAGCTACGCCGCCCTGGTCTTCCCGTCGATGATCTCGGTGTTCGGCATCTTCTGGATCCGGCAGTTCTTCAAGACCGTGCCGGATGACTTGATCCATGCCGCGCGGCTGGACGGCCTGTCGGAGTTCGCGATCGTGTGGCGCATCATGCTGCCCACCGCGGCGCCGGCGCTGGTGGCGTTCGGCATCGTGTCGGTCGTCTTCCATTGGAACGACTATTTCTGGCCGCTGCTGGTCGTCACCTCGCCTGACATGGCGATGCCGGCCCTGGGCACCGTCTATCTGCGCAACACCGAGGCCGGTACCGACTACGGCCCGCTGATGGCCGGCACCGTGATCATCACCGCGCCGCTGGTGATCGCTTTCCTGGTGGCGCAGCGGCGCTTCATCGAAGGCATGACGCTGACCGGAATCAAAGGCTAGGAGGCTCACATGAAAAGACGTGCGTTCGTCGCCGGCACGGCGGCCGCGGCAGCCCTGGGTGCCAGCCCGTTGCGGGCCCAGGCGCAGACCGAGATCAAGGTGCAGTACTCGACACCGGACCTGTTCAAGACGCTGCATGAGCAGATCGCCGCCGAGTTCATGAAGAAGCACCCGCAGTACAAGGTGACCTTCCTGGCGCCGCTGCCGGCCTACGAGGAGATGGCGCAGGCGACGCTGCGCGCGGCGGTCACCAACACCTTGCCCGACGTGGCCTACCAGGGGCTGAACCGGCAGCGCATCTTCCACGACCGCAAGCTCGCGCAGCCGCTCGATCCGTTCATCGCCGCCGATGCCGAGTTCGCAAGCTTCGGCCATGCGCCCGGTCTGCTCGATGTCGGCCGTTTCGGCGGCCAGCAGCTGGGGATCGGCTTCTCGGTGTCGACGCCCATCATCTATTTCAACGAGGACCTGGTGAAGAAAGCCGGCGGCGATCCGGCGGCATTCCCCTCGACCTGGGACGGCATCTTCCAGATGGCGCAGAAGATCAAGGCGCTGGGCGGCAGCACGCAGGGCTTCCATTTCGACTGGGACATCACCGGCAACTGGATGTGGCAGGCGCTGGTCTTCGCCAACGGCGGCACCATGCTGACGCCGGACGAGAAGAAGGTGGCGTTCGCCGGGCCGGCCGGCCAGACGGGCATCGCCACGCTGCATCGCATGGTGAGCGAAGGCACCATGCGCGACGTCTCGCAGAGCGTGTCGCTGCAGGATTTCACCTCGGGCACCATGGGCATCTGGGGCCACTCGACGTCGCGCCTGGGCGGCGTCACCAAGCAGATCGGCGACAAGTTCAAGCTGCGCACGGCGCCGTTCCCGACCACGGCCGACGGCAGGCTGCCGCTGGGCGGCAACGTCGCCATGCTGTTCGCCAAGGACCCGGCTAAGCAGAAGGCGGCCTGGGACTACATCAAGTTCGCGACCGGCCCGGTGGGTGCCACCCTGATGGTGCAGGCTACGGGCTATTTCCCGTCGGCGCTGAAGGCGACCGAGGATCCCAACCTGCTGAAGCCGTACTACGACAAGAACCCCAACCACCTGATCGCCATCCGGCAATTGCCCAAGGCCACCGGCTGGTACGCGTTCCCGGGCGAGAACGGGCTCAAGATCACCGACGTGATCAAGGATCACCTGCAGTCGGTCGTGGCCCAGAAGGCCAAGCCGGAAGACGCGCTGGCGAAAATGGCGACCGAGGTTCAGGCCCTGCTGCCGACCAGCGCGTGATCAATGCCTGTCATCCCGAGTGAAGCGCGGGACCGTCTGATGCAGACGCACCGTGCTTCACCTTCAGAAGATCCCTCGCGGTCGCTCGGGATGACGGAGGTGATTCACCTCACCACGCCGGCAGAACAGCGCCCTGGAACGTGTCGAGCACGAATTTCTTGACCTCGGGCGAGTGATAGGCGGCGACCAACTTGGCGAATTCCGGCCGGTCCTTGTCGGCAGCCCGGATCGCGATCAGGTTGGCGTAGGGCGAGTCGGCGGCCTCGATGGCGATGGCGTCGCGTCGGGGCTGCAGGCCGGCCTGGACGGCGTAGTTGGTGTTGATGGCGGCCGCGTCGACGTCGTCCAGCGCCCGCGGCAGTTGCGCGGCGTCAAGCTCGATGATGCGGATCTTGCGCGGATTGTCGGTGATGTCCGCCACCGTGGCGCGCACGCCGACGTCCGCCTTCAGGGTGAAGACCTTCTCCTTTTGCATCAGCAACAGGACGCGGCCGCCGTTGGTCGGGTCGTTGGGAATGGCGATGCGGCCGCCACTTGGGACCTCGGATAGCGACTTCACCTTCTTGGAATAGATGCCGATCGGGAAGGTGACCGTGAGCGCCAGCGGCACCAGCTTGTAGCCGCGATCCTTGTTCTGCTGGTCGAGGAACGGCTTGTGCTGGTAGCTGTTGGCATCGAGTTCGCCCTGGGCCAGCGCTGCGTTGGGCTGGATGTAGTCGTTGAACTCGATGATCTGGATCTGCAGTCCGGCGCGCGCCGCCAGGGGCTTCACGACTTCAAAGATCTGCGCATGCGGTCCGGCCGTGACGCCGATCTTGATCGGCTTGAGATCGGCCTGTGCCCGTGTCGCCGGTGCGATCACGGTGGCCAGGGTGGCGCCCAGCGCCAACGTCGTGGCGTGGCGGCGGGAAAGCGGACGGATCATGATGAGGATTCCACGCAGGTTGTTCGAATGCCAACGACTGTCGCCGGCCGCAGCCGGCGCGCTCTTGGGGCCAGGTCTGTAGGTAGGGATCGGGCTGCGCTTTGCCTACCAGGCGGGTAGGACCGCACCCTTGAAGGTGTCGAGCAAATACTTCTTCACGTCAGGCGAGTGGTAGGCGGCCAACAACTTGGCGAACTCGGGCCGATTCTTGTCAGTTGTCCGAACCGCGATCACGTTGACATACGGCGAGTCGATGCCTTCGATGGCGATCGTGTCGCGGCCGGGCTGCAGGCCGGCCGGTACCGCGATGATCGTGTTGATGATGGCGGCATCGACATCGTCCAGCACGCGCGGCAACTGCGGGGCCGGCAGTTCGACGAAGCGGATCTTGCGCGGATTCTCCGCGATATCGGTCATGGCGCTGGCGAGCAGCCCGGTGCCCGGCCGCAGCTTCACGACCCCTTCCTTGTGCAGCAGATGCAGCGCGCGGCCGCCGCTGCTCGGGTCGTTGGGGATGGCGACCTTGCCGCCCGCTGGCAATTCAGCCAACGACTTGATCTTCTTTGAATAAACACCGACCGGCGCCAGCAGCGTCGGGCCGATGACCGTGAACTTGTAGCCGCGATCCTTGATCTGTTGATCGAGGTAGGGCACGTGCTGGAAGCTGTTGGCGTCGATGTCGCCGGCGGCCAGCGCTTCGTTGGGCTGGACGAAGTCGGTGAATTCGACGATCTGCACCTGCAGGCCCTCGCGGGCGGCATTGGCCTTGACCAACTCGAAGACCGGGGTCTGCGGTCCGGCTACCAGTCCGACCTTGATCGGTTTGAGCGGACTCTGCGCCAGCACCGCTGCCGGCGCGGCGGTCGTGGCGAGCAGACCAAGCGACAGGCGGACAGCTCGACGTCGGGTAAGCGGCGTGTACATACGCGAACTTTCCTTGTTCGTTGCAAGTATTGGTCAGCGGCGGGTGAACCGCCGAACCAAAATATCCCCCAAAGACTGCACGCCCTGTACTAGCACAATAAGGACGATCACTACAGCGGCCATGACTTCCGGCAAGAAGCGCTGGTATCCGTAGCGCACGCCCAAGTCGCCCAAGCCGCCGCCGCCGATGGCGCCGGCCATGGCCGAGTAGCCGATCAGGCCGATCAGCATCACCGTGGCCGCCGCCAGCAGGCCCGGCCGTGCCTCGGGGATCAGCACCTTGAGAACGATCTGCAGTCGGGATGCGCCCATCGCCTGTGCGGCATGGACCAGGCCGGGATCGACCTCGCGCATCGCCGTTTCGAACAGGCGCGCCACGAACGGTGTCGCGGCGATCGCCAGCGGCACGATGGCCGCCTGCGTACCGATCGACGTGCCGGCGATCAACCGCGTCAGCGGCACGATGGCCACCAGCAGGATGATGAAGGGCGTCGAGCGGACGGCGTTGACCAGGGCGCCGACCACGAAGTTGACCGGCCGGTTCGCCAGGATGTGACCCTTGCCGGTAATCAGCAGCAATACGCCCAGCGGCAGTCCGGCAATGATCGCCACCGCGCCGGCGGCGCCCACCATCACCACCGTCTCGAGCAGAGCCTCAAGAAGCAGCTCGATCATTCGTGGGGACATGACCCAGGACCTCGACGTGAACGTTGTGTTGGCGCAGGTAATCGATGGCGGCCGCGATGACATCGGGCGTGCCGGTGGCAAGCATCACCATGCCGCCGAACGGGCGGCCCTGGATGGCATCGATGCGGCCGGCGACGATCCGCAGATCGACGGCGAAATTGCGCGACACCCGCGACACCAGCGGTTCGCCCGGTGCGACGCCCACCAGCTCGACCCGGACCAGGGTGGCCGGCCCGATGCCGGGATGCTGTGCCGCCAGCGCCAGCAGTGCCGGCGGGATATCGTAGCCGACCGTCTCGGCGACAAAGCTGCGCGTTGTCTCCGACACCGGTTTGGTGAAGACGTCGTACACCGGGCCGCTCTCCAGCACGCGGCCGGCCTCGAGCACCGCCACCTTGGCCGCGATCCGGCGCACCACGTTCATCTCGTGGGTGATCAGCACGACGGTCACCCCCAGCCGCCGGTTGATGTCGGCGATCAGGTCGAGGATCTGCAGCGTGGTTTCGGGGTCGAGCGCCGATGTCGCCTCGTCGCACAGCAGCACCTTGGGCCGGTTGGCCAGCGCCCGGGCGATGCCGACGCGCTGCTTCTGGCCGCCGCTGAGCTGGGCGGGGTAGCGGCCGGCCTCGCCGGTCAGGCCAACTAGGTCGAGCAGGTCGGCGACCCGGGTGCGGATCTCGGCCGGCTTGTGGCCGGCGATCTCCAGCGGCAACCCGACATTGTCGGCCGCCGTGCGCGACGACAGCAGGTTGAAGTGCTGGAACACCATGCCGATGTCGCGCCGGGCCTGGTTGAGTGCCCGGTCGCCCAGCGATGACAGGTCGTGTCCGTCGACGCGCACCATGCCGCTGGTCGGCCGCTCGAGCAGGTTGATGCAGCGGATCAGCGTGCTCTTGCCGGCGCCGCTGCGGCCGATGACGCCATAGATCTCGCCACGCCCGACGGTCAGGTTGACCTTGTCGAGGGCCACCACCGGAGCCTTGGCGCCTGGATAGATTTTCGTGAGGTCGACGAGCTCCAGCATACGATCGTTCTTGTTGCGTGACCGGGCAGCGCAAACGATTGCGCCGTCGATCCATCTGGGCACATCAGTTCAACCTCAGCGAGGAGCGCCTTAGGAGACAGCTGTGATGACGGCCGACACGCGCACATAGCCGGCGGCGGCGCTGGCCGCAAGCCGGCTGAAGAAGGGGCCCTGGTCCCGCCCGGAGGGAGGAATCCAGCGGGACCAGGGCGAACGCCCCGTGCCAATCGTGTCGGGTAGGCTTGGCACCGGGCCACGCCCGCAGCAGGACCGCCGTCGCTGCGGGCGCGTTGGGGGTCTCTCAGGCCGCCAGGCGGGCCTTGCCGGCGGCGTCCAGCGCCTGGGCCAGGTCGGCGATGATGTCGTCGATATGCTCGATGCCGATCGACAACCGGACATAGCCGTCCGAGACGCCGGTGGCGGCCTGCTCGGCCGGCGACAGTTGCGAATGCGTGGTGGTCGCCGGATGGATCGCGAGGCTGCGGGCATCGCCGATATTGGCGACGTGATAGAAGAGCTGCAGCGCGTCGATGAAGCGCCGGCCGGCGTCGCGGCCGCTGCGCAGCTCGAAGCCCACCAGGCCGCCATAGCCGCCCTTCAGGTAGGCGTCGGCGCGCCGCCGCGCCTCACCCTCCTGCAGACCCGGATAGATCACCTGGCTGACGTCACGGTGTTTCGACAGGTATTCGGCGACCGCCTGGGCATTGCGGCTGTGCTCGCGGATCCTGAGCGGCAGCGTCTCCAGGCCCTGGATGGCCTGGAAAGCGTTGAACGGGCTCAGCGACGGCCCGAGGTCACGCAGCAGGGTGACCCGCGCCTTGATGATGTAGGCCACCGGTCCCAGCGGCTTGACCGCATCGACCCAGACCGCGCCGTGGTAGCTGGGGTCGGGCGTGTTCAGGGCCGGCTGGCGCTCGGGCGCCGCCGCCCAGTCGAACGTGCCGCTGTCGACGATCAGGCCGCCGATCGACGTGCCGTGGCCGCCGATATACTTGGTCGTCGAATAGACGATGATGGCGGCGCCATGGTCGAACGGGCGGGCCAGCACCGGCGCCGCCGTGTTGTCGACGATCAGCGGGATGCCGAGCTTGCGGCCGATGTCGGCGACCTCGCGGATCGGGAAGACCGTCAGCTTGGGATTGGGCAAGGTTTCGGCGTAGTAGGCACGCGTGCGCGCATCGGTGGCCTGCAGGAAGTTCTCCGGCTTCGCCGGATCGACGAAGCGCACCTCGATGCCCTGCTGTCGCAAGGTGTTGGCGAACAGATTCCAGGTGCCGCCGTAGAGGTCGGTCGAACTCACGATGTTGTCGCCGGCGTGCGCCAGGTTCTGCACCGCCAGCGCCGATGCCGCCTGGCCCGAGGCCACGGCCAGGGCCCCGACGCCGCCCTCCAGCGCCGCGATGCGCTTCTCCAGCACATCGGCCGTCGGATTCATGATCCGCGTGTAGATGTTGCCCAGCTCCTTGAGCGCGAACAGGTTGGCGGCACGCTCGGTGTCGGTGAACTGGTACGATGTGGTCTGGTAGATCGGCACCGCGACCGCATTGGTGGCCGGATCGGCGCGATAACCGGCATGCAGGGCGAGTGTCTCGGGGTGCCGCGACGTGGTGGTCATGATGGGTCTCCTGTGGACGTCGGTGGCGTCAGCGCGGCATGTCGAGGTGCGCCGGGCGGGCAGCCGGGGCGCCGTGATGCCCGGCGAGACCCCAGCCGGCGGTGGCCGGCTGGTCGCCCGCGCCGTGTGCGGCCGATGCCGCGTGCTGGCGCCGCCGGTCGTGGCGGGCCTGCACGATCGCCTCGGCGGCGCGCTGGGCCTTCCAGGGCGTCGCGTAGAGCCGGCCTTCGAGGCGATAGAAGTCGGCATGGGCGGCCCGGAACCGGAAGCCGCCGCGTTCGCGCTGCACGATGCCGGCAGCCAGGTCGTCGATCTCGATGATGTAGGCGTCACTCATGGTCAATCTCCGTCATTCGGTCCTGGCGCCGGGCGCCGACCGTGGAATGCTGTTGCGGGAAAACCGGCCGTCAGCGGGTGACGGCAAGCGTCAGGCGCAACAACAACAGCGATGACGGAGGCGGCCGCCGGGCATGGTTGTGCCGGTGCGGTGATCGGGAAGCGGACTGGTAAGTCTGGACATCGCAGGTCTCCGGTCTCGTGATGAGCCCACGACGTGGTCGTGGCGCTTTAGCGTTTGGTGATGCGGTGCAAGCTGCTCGGTCAAATCTCCGCAGATCCGTCGGGGAGGATCAGTCCCTTGGCTGCCGAACATGCGGTCGGCGGCCGCGGTCAACAACCTAGTTTTCGTTGACCGCTCTGTTAGTTTTTCTGGGTACTTTTCGGACCGCGGACGTCCACGCCCGCAATCGCTTGCAGCGAAGCGGAAAGCGAAATCGTCGGCGCTGACGCGCACAGGCGAAAGCAAGCTTTCGCCGGAGATGCGGGCGTGGACGCCCGCGGTCCGAATTCCTTAGCTGTTCAGCCCCTTCACCGCCTTGCCGATCACCTCGTCGGCGCGCGCCCAGACCAGTTCGGCCCACTTGGCGCCGGCGGGATAGAAGCGCTCCTGGACGTAGGCCTTCATTTCCTTGCCCTGCGCCGATTTCACGTCGCCGTGGTGATGCAGCCAGTTGTCGCGCCGCACCGCGTCCAGCACCTCCGGCACCGGGTAAGTGCCGTACTCCAGGGCGATGCCGGTGAACTCGGCATCGGGTGCTTCCTGCGGGAAGGCGTCGATGACCACGCCCACCACGATCGCCGACGTCGACGTGCCACCCTCGGGCGAGGTGAGTTCATCGCCATACCAGGCCTGCTGGCGCGTGAAGGCCGGCTGGCCTGGCGCACCCAGGCCGATGATCTCGCCGTGGCCGAACGGCCCCAGCCCGGTATGGAAATCGATGCAGCCGATGCGCTTGGCATGGCCCAGTTCGTTGCGGATGACGGCGCGGATGGTGCGGTTCGACCAGGTGGGCTTGTGGCCGCCGAAGAAGATGCCGTCCTTGTGGGTGTACTGGCCGCCGGTGATGGCGCCCTGCAGGCCGAAGGCGCCGTGCTTCTGGGCATACGAATCCAGCACCTGCTGCGCCTTCGCCAGCGCGGTCTCGGTCCATGCCGGCGGGTTGAGCGCTGCCGCGATCTCGGCGTAGCCGTCGTTGCGGGGATGCGGCTTGGCGTGGTCGACGAAATTGCGGTTGAGATCGACGTTGTCCTCGTTGACGCGGCGGATCCAGGCAAAGCCGTGCGGGTTGACGCCGTGGATCAACAGTGCGCCGGTGCCCTTGGGCAGCTTGGCCGGCCCGCCGCTGCGCAGCCAGTTCACCATGGCGCCCGAGCCGCAGAAGCCCTCGACGCCGTGCGTGGCCGCCATCAGCACCAGCATGTTGGGTGCGTCGTCGTCGCCGAACCGGACGGTATCCATGAACAGCTGGCCGCCGTCGGGGCCCAGGGTCGGGTTGCGGTAGGACCGGAACCGGCCGCCGCTGGCGGCTGCCGCGGCGCAGAATTTCTGGCGCGCATCTTGATAGTCGGTGGCGAAATGGGCGGCGACGGCACTCATGACGAATCCCCGGATCGTGTACGGTGCGCGCATCCTAACGGAACGGGCAGAGGGTGCGATGGCTTTCATGACGGTCGAGCAGGTGCAGGCGATGCTGCTGCCGGGCGGGCATTTCCCGTCCTGGGTGGCGGACCTCGGGCTGAAGGTCGAGGAGATTTCGCCTACGGGGCTGCGCGCCCGCCTGCCACGGTCGCCGCACATCCAGCGCGCCGGCGGCGTGGTGCTGGGACAGGCGCTGATGGCGATGGCCGATACGATGCTGGTGTTCACCTTCGCCGAGGCGCTGAGCCGGCTGCCGTCGATGGCCACGATCTCGCTGACCACCAATTTCATGCGCGCCGCCGTCGATTGCGACGTGATCGGCCAGTCTCGGGCCTTGAAGCTGGGCCGCACCACGGTGTTCGGCGAGGTGACCTTCTTCACCGACCGCGACCCGTCGCCGATCGCGCTGTCGACCGCGGCTTTCGCCGTGTTGCCTGACGAAAACGCCAAATTCACCAAGGTCGGGGCCAAGGTATGAGATCACGGCCTTGCAGCGCCTGGGGGGCGACGGTATAACCCGCGCCTCCCGCGGCAAACCAGGTGCCGCGGGCCTGACGGAGTGTAGCTCAGCCTGGTAGAGCACTAGCTTCGGGAGCTAGGGGCCGGAGGTTCGAATCCTCTCACTCCGACCAATGTTTTCAAAGGGTTAGCCGGTCCTGCGGGGCCGGCTTTTCCTTTTTGCTGGCGACCCGGTGTTTGCGACCGGGTCGCTGTTCGGCACAGTCTTAACCTTTCTGCTCGTCCGGCGGCATGGCCACGACATGTGATGTGGTCGCTGATCAACGGCTCGCGTCGCTGCTGCTCTACATCTGCTGTCTTTCTCCGTGTGGCCGACCTGAGATTTCCGGTGGCAAGCCCGGGCACGTCGCGTCACGTACCCTTCAACAGATCCCAGTAGCCTTGGCTGGCGATCCATCGCGCGCGGGCCAAATGGCTGTTGTATCGCCGGCGCGCCCGAGCGGGTGCGATGTGCGGGTCAATTGCCAGGAGTGCTCGCGCGGCGTCTTCCCAGGGAGCGTTTTCAGTCACTGAATCAAGCAGTCGCAGATACGTCGTCACATAAGCGCGATCATAGTCTGTCAAAGCGAGCACAGACGGTGCGGCATCGGCGATCAGCTGCGGCTTTGCGGACCCTCCTTCTGGATGGTCGCGAAAGTGCGCCCCTGCTGTCGCCAAAGCTTCGAAAGAACGCGCCAACGATTTAGCCGAGATGACGCACCGATCCTTGCTGATAGCCTTCAATTCATGCGAGCGCTCCAATCGTTCAAAACACATGCGAACACATTGGTCTGTGCGCGCCAAGATCGCAGCGACAGGTCCGTAGTCTACGAATGAATGGACGCGGGAAACGCGGGCCACGGGCTTCCTCTGCTGGAAAGCAAGCGGGAGCGCACTCTTAGCCACCGGCGCCTGACGCAGCGGCTTTGCCGGTCGTTGAGGCAGTAGCGCACGTTTCCGCCGCGGACGCTAGTCCTGGTCATCGGTGTCCCGGTGGCCGCGTCCCTGGCGGCCATGTCGAAGTTCTGGGAAGCGATCGCGGGTCAGGGAGCCTGAGTCGACCATCAGCGAGCGGCTACCGGGAAATGGCCTGTCTTCGCCGGTCGCCGCAGAGTGCGGGATGCTGCGCCAGGCGCCAGCGACGCGATTGGAACACTGCCGTCCCTCGGCATAGGGTCGCTGTAGTACGGAGACCAGAACTCCAGACGGCGGCGCCGGCGGGACTCCCAACGGGTGGGGTTTATGAGGAACCGCGCTGTCGCGCACAGCGCGCGGGAGTGCCGTCGGTTCCGGGCGCAGCGCGTGGACTCTTGCTTGCGCCTGGCATCACACCCCACCTGGTCTGGGCCACTGGCGTGCATGGGAACGCGCTCGCCGACAGGCCGTTGCGGGAGCAGTTGGTGGTTGTTTCCTGAGGTCCCCAGACCACGCCAGATCGAGGAGGTCGTGGCTGCAACCTTTGGGCCATCGCAGCGTTATAAACGGTGGCGTCGTTCCCCAAGCGACGCCCTCTCTCGTGACCGCCGCACGCCTCTCCCCCTGTGCGGCGGTCTTTTTGCGTCGGTTTTGGACCGTTGCCATTTGCCGAAGCGGCGTCCGACGTCAGCGACCATGGCCCCGACGGCCTTTCAGGCTGCTCTGGTGGATGGCAGAGGGCCGGAGGTTCGAATTCTCTCCGATCAATGTTTTCAAAGGGTTAGTTGGCCCTGTCGGGCAGGCTTTCCTGTGTTTGCGACGGAGCGTTTTGCGCCTTTCGCCACCTGCCAATAATCCGATCGCGGCCGCCATACGCCCCTATGTCGGTTGCCAGGGTCGGCTGCCGTCCTAGCAGCGAAGCCTTCCGGACAGGGAGGGATTCGAACCTGCGCTGTGGGCGGAGCTGCTGGATGACGCACCGGATGACATCGCCGCGATCCCTGAAGCGCGGCGCGCAGCGGCCTCGCCCGATCATCCTTGTGGTGACCGGCTTGTGCTGGGCGACGTCGGCGATGGCTCATGACGAGCACGATTGGATACGCCAGCGGGGATACAAGGACATCGAAGGACAGGCGTGTTGCGATCCGACGGATTGCAAAAGAGTGCCGGTCGCGTTGGTCGAGGAACTCCCCGGCGGCGATTTCCGCTATGTGCCGACGGGCGAGACGATCCCGCGCGCGGAGACGAGGCCATCGCCCGACGGCAACTTCTGGCGTTGCCACTGGTACGAACAGGGCAAGGAGCGCACCCGGCGGCTGTGCTTCTGGCGGCCGCTGCCGCCGTCCTGACGTCAGACCTCACGCGTGGCGACCACGCAGAACTGATTGCCTTCGGGATCGCGCAGTAAGGTGTATTGCTCGGTCTCGCGGAGGACCGTGGCGCCGAGAGACATCAGACGGGCGACCTCCTGCGTCCGATCGATCGCCTCGAGATCGAAGTGGATGCGGTTTCGGTCGGCGCGTGGGCCTCCTCGCTGATGGAAGCACAGCGTCAGCGGGGGGCCATCGACCATGACGACCGGATCGGTTTCCGGCGTCAGGCCGATTGCGGCCAGCCGCGCGATCTCGGCGTCGTCGTAGGGACGCACATGGTAGTCATCCAGCGCGCCGGCCCAGAAGCGCGCAACCCGTGACGGCACATCGCAGTCGATGACGATCTCTCTGATCTTCGCCATGTCGTGTCACCTTGCTCACGCGTCGTTCTTCCATGTTGCGATCCGGGTTGCATCCTGCCGATGATGCGCGTAAAAACCGCGCATGTTCCGACCGCGATCCTGAGCCAGCCATCAAACCCTCCTGTGAAGGCAGGGTGTAGCTCAGTTTGCGCAGAGCGTCGGACTTGGAATCCGAAGGTCGCAGGTTCAAATCCTGCCACCCTGACCATCAGCCCTTCACAGTCGTGGTTCGCCATCGGTCGTCGAAACGCCGAATGGGCATCGCTGCCGTATTCGCCGACGTACCGCATGCGGACGGTTGTCCGGTAGTAATTGTTATGGGTTCATCGCGTGCTTTGGTGTATGTGCGGCGCCTTGTTGGCGTGATGTCTGTTTGCGTGCTGTGAGGTCTGTTCTATCCGCGTCTAAGAGGCGCCTTATGCATCCAAAAGCCTTCCGTGTTGCTTCGGGTTATGAAGTCGTCAAAGGGTATGTGACATTTCCATCGGGTCTGGTCGTGGACATCGAGCCCGGCGAGACGATCGAGGTCTATGTCGCCTTAACCGGCCGTCGCGGAATTTGCGTCGGCCGGCATACTTATGCGGAGCTCGCACCAGAGAAGCCGCCGCAGGGCCTTCTGGTGGGCGACTGAGGCTGCTCCGATCGACAGCGGAGATCGCATTCGAACGGGCAGGCTCTCGGACACCCTGGCGAGTCGTAGTGGCGGCGACGGTGGTGGAAGGATACACTGCTGGCGATTGGCGTTTGTACACCGCGTCTCGTCGTGCGCCGGTGCGGCCACGGCTTCCTGCAGACCTGTCGGTGGAGCGCGGCCATGACCGTTCTGAATACTTATGTGAAGACGGAAATCGTCGGCACGTCTGACGTGTCGATCTCCGAAGCCATCAATAACGCTATCGGCACGGCCTCGAAATCGTTGCGGAACCTGGAGTGGTTCGAGGTGATCGAACTGCGCGGCAGCATCCGCGACAACAAGGCCGCCAGCTATCAGGTGACGCTCAAGCTCGGCCTGCGTTACGAGGCCGGCGCCTGATCCGCCACCTGAAGTACCCGGTCGATCGTCGCCCGGGTCAGCAGCGAGGGAGGTCAGACCATGCCCGAGAGCGTGTACAAGATCGTCGAGGTCGTGGGGTCCAGCCCCGACTCATGGGAGAAGGCTGCCGCCGCCGCCGTCAAGCGCGCCAGTTCATCGCTGCGCGACCTGCGCATCGCCCAGGTGGTCGAGCAGGACATCCAGATCGAAGGCGGCAAGATCAGCGCCTATCGCACCAAGCTGAAGCTGTCCTTCAAGATGGAGGACTGACCGCCTGACGTCGGCCCGAGCCCGCGGCGTCGCGGGCTCGGGCACGACGGCTACTGTCGCGGTTGCCACTGCTGGCGCCGGCGCATGTCGTCCTGCTGTTGCAGGTTGCGCCGCTGCTGCTGCTCCTGCTGGCGCCGCCAGCCATCCTCGCGCAGGCGGTCCTGATCACGCTGCCAGGTGTCGCGGCGCTGCCAGTCCAGCTGTCGCTGCAATTGCTGCTGGCGCTGTGCGTCATAACCGTCGCGCCGCCCGGCCTGAGCGTGGGCGTTGCCGGCAAGAGCCAGGACGACGGCGGCGGCCAACGCGACGGGCAGCAGGCGATGTTCCATGGCGATCTCCGTCAATGCACCCGTCATGTGTGCATCGACGGCGGACAGGCCAAGGGGCGGATTGTGGCGATGCCGGGGCTGCGCTCGACCCGGTGACGCTCAGGAATCGTACGTCACCAGCGTCTCGACCGGGATGTCGAGCTTGGCCCGCCCGCCCAGAAAGCTGAGCTCGATGACACAGGCTGCCGCCGGCACCGTGGCACCAACCTGGCGCAGCAGCCGGGCACCGGCCGACAGCGTGCCGCCGGTCGCCAGCAGATCGTCGATCAGCACGACGCGCTGGCCGGACTGCACGGCATCGTCGTGGATCTCCAGCGTGTCGGTGCCGTACTCCAGTGCGTATTCGTGGGCGCTGATGCGCCCGGGCAGCTTGCCCTTCTTGCGCAGGAGGGCGAAACCGCAGCCCAGGGCATACGCCAGCGGCGCGCCGAAGATGAAGCCCCGCGATTCGATGCCGGCCAGCAGGTCCGGCTTGTATGGCCGCACCACCTCCACCAGGCGATCGACGGTTTCCTTCAAGGCGGCGGGACGCAGCAGCAGGGTGGTGATGTCGTAGAACAGGATGCCGGGCTTGGGAAAATCCGGGATCGGACGGATATGGGCTTTCAGGTCGATCGGCATGGGCTCTCGCACGAGGGGGCGCTTGCGCCTGAATGCTATCGCCCCGGCCGCGATGCGCAAAGCGAAAGCCTTCCGGGAGCGCGGGCATCCCGCCCGCTCATGTCAGGTGAAGCAAGGCTCTCTTGATGCGGGCGGGACGTCCGCGCTCCCAGAGATGCCCTCAGTGCGCGCGTTCGATGGCGAAGTCGACGGTCTCCAGCAGGGCGCGCTTCACCGGGCCATCGGCGAACAGACCCAGCGCATCGCGCGCCATGGCGCCGTAGTGACGGGCGCGCTCCAGCGCGTCGGCCAGGGCGTTGTGCCGGTGCAAAAGCTCGATGGCGTGCGGCAGATCGGCTTCGCTCTGGTCGAGCTTCTCCATGGCGCGCGTCCAGAACGTACGTTCGGTGGCATCGCCGCGCAGGAAGGCGAGGATCACCGGCAATGTGATTTTGCCCTCGCGGAAATCGTCGCCGACCGCCTTGCCCAGCTTGGCGGCGGTGCCGCCATAATCCAGCGCGTCGTCGACGAGCTGGAAGGCGATGCCGAGATTCATGCCGTAGCTGGCCAGCGCCGCGCACTCGGCCGCCGGCCGTCCGGCGATCACCGGTGACACTTCGGCGGCAGCCGAGAACAGCTTGGCGGTCTTGGCCTTGATCACCTCGAGATAGGTGTCCTCGCTGGTCGTCGTGTTGTTGGCGGTCGACAGCTGCAGCACCTCGCCCTCGGCGATGACGCTGGACGCGCCGCTCAGGATGCCCAGCACCTCCAGCGAGCCGACTTCGACCATCAGCTCGAAGGCGCGCGTGAACAGGAAGTCGCCGACCAGGACGCTGGCCTTGTTGCCCCAGATGGCATTGGCTGCCGGCTGGCCGCGGCGCAGGTCGCTGCCGTCGACCACGTCGTCATGCAACAGGGTGGCCGAATGGATGAATTCGACGCAGGCGGCGAGCTTGATGTGATGCTCGCCCGGATAGCCGCACAGCTGGGCGGCGGCGATGGTCAGCAGCGGCCGCAGCCGTTTGCCGCCGGCGCTCACCAGGTGATCGGCCAGCTTGGGAATGAGCGCCACGGGCGAGGACATGCGCGCGGCGATCATGGCGTTGACGCGCTCCAGATCGGCGGCTGTCAGGGCGACCAACGCATCAAGACTGGGCGTCTTGCGGCGCTTGTCGTCAAATGTCAGCACTACGGCCATGCTCGCCTCCCCGGGCCAAGACCGGGGCTCCCTGGGGCTTCTACACCACACGCTGTACGACGTGTCGCACATGTGACAAAGGGGTGCAAATCATGTGCAACCGAAACAAGGGCGTTGTGACAGCGGGACGCAGCCCGGCTGCAATACATTGATGGGCCACCATGTCGACCACCACCACGCCTCGTTCTGAGGGCATCGCCGATTGCAGCGATGATGCGCTGCTGGGTGGCCGTGTGCGGATCCTGCAACCGGCGCGCGGCTACCGAGTGGCGGTCGACGCCGTGTTGCTGGCCGCTGCGGTGCCGCTGGCACCGAACGCCAGGATCCTGGATGTCGGTTGCGGCGTGGGCGCGGCGAGCCTGTGCCTGCTGGCGCGCGCCGCCGCTGCGGGGTTGGCCGGTGTCCGGACGATCGGCCTGGAAGTCCAGCCGCGCTATGCGGCGTTGGCACGATGCAATGCGGCGCGCAATGGTGCGGCCGCGACCTTCGAGGTCATCGACGGCGACGTGGCGATGCCGCCGGCGCTCGATGCCGTCGATCATGTGATGACCAATCCGCCCTATCTGCCGGCGTCGCGCGCCGATCCGTCGCCGGATCCGGGCAAGGCGCTGGCCACGGTCGAATCGACCGCCGACCTCCCGGCCTGGCTCACCTTCTGCCTGAGCGTGCTGCGGCCGGGCGGTACGTTGAGCGTCGTTCACCGCGCCGACCGCCTGGCCGAACTCATCGATCGGCTGCGTCCGCACGCCGCCGATCTTGTCGTCCAGCCGCTGCTGCCGCGCGCCGGCGCTGCCGCCAAGCGCGTGATCGCGCGCGCGCGCACGGGCACCGGTGGCGGCGTCCGTACCCTGCCGGGACTGGTGCTGCACCAGGCTGGCGGTGGCTACACACCCGAGGTCGATACGATCCTGCGCGCCGCCGCGTCGCTGAACATCGACTGATGCCGGCCGTGAGGGCGCCGCTTCGGCACCGTCGGCCGCGGTGGCTTGCGCTCGGTCGGTCCGCACCCGACATACAGTGATGACCTAACGGATGAGGGCCATGGCACTATCCTCGCTGTTCTCCCGTGTCCGGTATCTCGGGGCCGAGCCGCCGCCGCTGGTGCCGGTAGTGCGGCTGTCGGGCGTGATCGCCGCCCGCGAGGCCTTTGGCCGCAGCCTGTCGCTGGCCACGGTTGCGGCCCGCCTGGAACGGGCGTTCCGGCTGCCCGGCGCGACGGCGGTGGCTTTGCTGGTGAACTCGCCGGGCGGGTCGCCGGTGCAGTCGGCGCTGATCGGCCGGCGCATCCGGCTGCTGGCGGAGGAGACCAGCCTGCCGGTGCATGTGTTCGTCGAGGATGTCGCCGCTTCGGGTGGCTATTGGCTGGCCTGTGCCGGTGACGACATCCATGCCGACGCGGCGTCGATCGTCGGCTCGATCGGCGTGATCAGCGCCAGCTTCGGCTTCCAGCGGCTGCTGGAACGGTGGGGCATCGAGCGGCGCGTGCACACCGCCGGCAACACCAAGGCGCAGCTCGATCCGTTCCAGCCCGAGAACCCCGACGACATCGTGCGCCTGCGCCGGCTGCAGGATGACATCCACGCCGACTTCAAGGCCTGGGTGAAGCTGCGCCGCGGCGTGCGCCTGAAGGGCGATGAGACAACCCTGTTCGAGGGCGAGTTCTGGACCGGCCGGCGGGCGCTCGAGCTGGGCCTGATCGACGGCATCGGTCATTTGCGCGACGTGCTGCGGGCGCGCTACGGCCGCAAGGTGCGTACGCCGCTGGTCGGCGAGCGCCGCGGCTTCAACCCGCTGCGGCGCCTGCTGGGCATGAGGCTGAGCAGCGACCCCGAGCTGGGCGGTGCGTTCACCGAGGGCGCGCTGATGGCGGTCGAGGATCGTGCGCTGTGGAGCCGCTTCGGGCTGTAGTGTTACGCGATGGGTCTCGCTATGAAGAGCGATGACCGGCGATATCGTGTGCAGCGCGGCCCGCAACAACGCACTCTGGTGCGATGCGGTCTGTCGCGCCCACGGAGGAGCCGGGGAATTCGCCGGCGGCTTATGGTTCAGCCGCCAGGAGACACCGCGATTTTATCCGGATGCGGTGACGATCGAGGGCGTGCCGGCGCGAGCCGCGCAGTTCGACGTGCTCGACGCTGTGATGGCCGCGCACCCGCGGCACGACTGGGCGGTCAAGGACAGCTTCTCGACGCTGGATCTCTCGTCGCGGGGATTCAATGTCCTGTTCGACGCGCAATGGATCTGCCGGGAACCGTCCGCGGTGCCGCGCGGGCACGGTGATCTCCGATGGGTGCGCGTGACGAGCGCAGCGTCGCTGCGCTCCTGGGAACAGGCTCTTACCGGCGATCCTGAGGCCGATGACCGAACGGGTTCGCTGATCTTCGCACCGCCCTTGTTGACCAGCGCGGGGATCGCGTTGTTCACGGCCGAACGCGGCGGCGCCGTTGTCGGTGGCGGTGCTCTCAACGCAGCGGCCAATGCGGTCGGCGTTTCCAATGTCTTTGGCGCGCCGTCTGATCGCCAGGACATCTGGCACGGCTTGCTGGCGCAAGCGGCGCAGTTGTACCCGGGCACCCGCATCGTTGGCTACGAACGGGGCGAGGGACTCGATGTCGCGCGCAGCGTCGGGTGCGATGCCATCGGACCGCTGCGGGTCTGGATTCGATCCTAGTACCGGGAATCACTCGTCACTGATACAGCCGTCATCCCGAGCAGAGCGAGGGATCTTCTGCAAGTGACGCACGGGGTGCGTCTGCATCGAAAGGTCCCTCGCTGCGCTCGGGATGACAGTCCCGAGTCACACTCGAGCGATAGCGGGTACTGGCGTCTATCGCGCCTTGGCGGCGGCCAGCAGCTTGTCGCCGAACATGTTGGACCATTGTTCGGGCGTCAGGACCGGACGAGGCTGGGTGTAGAGGCTGCGGCTCTCGTCCAGGATCGCGTCGGCCGCGCGCTGTACGGCCGGTCGCGCCTTGATGCGCGCAAGCCATGCCGCGACGGCGGGGAACGCCGCGATATCGATACCGATCAGGCCGGTACCGGAGGCCCAGGGATAGCAGGCGATGTCGGCGATGCTGTAGTCGCCGGCCAGGTAGTCGCCGCTCTGCTTGAGGCGGTATTCCAGCACTTCCAGCAGCCGGCGCGACTCGCGCGTGTAACGCTCGATGCCGTAGGCCTGGCCTTCGGGTGCGTAGCGCACGAAATGATGCGCCTGTCCGAGCATGGGCCCCAGGCCGGCAACCTGCCAGATCAGCCATTGCTGGGCCTGCAGCCGGCGGCGGGCATCCTGGGGCAGCAGCATGCCGCTCTTTTCCGCCAGGTAGAGCAGGATGGCGCCCGATTCGAAAACGGAGACCGCCTCGCCGCCGTCGGCCGGCTGATGGTCGACGATGGCCGGCAGCTTGTTGTTGGGATTGATCCGGCGAAACTGCGGCGTGAGATGGGTGCCGGCATACATCTCGTACTTCACCAGATTGTAGGGCAGCGCCGCCTCTTCCAGCATGATGGCAACCTTCAGGTTGTTGCCTGTGGCGACGTAGTGCAGATCGATCATGCCGGCCTCCGGACTGCAGCGATCATGTGTGCGGCGCGCAGGATGCGGCATCGGTTTGCCGGGCTGAAATTTCGATTCGTGATGCGGCGGATGACAACGCGGAATTTCCCTTCCGCGCCGACGCCGCTCAGATTTTCGCCCGTCGCAAACGGCTCCGATCGTCACGGAGCCCGCAGGATGCCATGCCGATCGCAGGAGCCTGGTGTCGCTCGCTGGTGGGGTAACCGATGAAAACGTGGCAGTCGCGCTTCTCTCCCTATGCAACGCGCATCGCGCCCTCGGCGATATTCGGGTTGGCGGCGATGCCGCGCGCGGCCGATACGATCAATCTGGGTCCGGGCGAGCCCAACGCCACGCTCTTTCCGGCCGCCAAGCTGAGCGAGATCGTGTCGCAGACACTCGACGATCCCGACGCGGCGGCGCGCGCGCTGCAGTACACCGTCAACGCCGGGGACCCGCAGCTTCGGGAACGGATCAGCGACTACATGTGCGCCAAAGGCATGCCGTGTTCGCCTCGCAACATCCTGGTGACCAGCGGCGCGCAGCAGGCGCTGGACCTGCTGACCGAGCTTCTTGTGGTGCCGTCGGCGCGCGTGGCGGTTCAGACCCCGACCTATCCCGGCGCGCTGGGTATCTTCAAGGCCCATGGCGCCGACATCATGTCCATCGAGCAGCTGCAGGAGGATCCGGCGGTCGATGTCGCCATGATCTATGCCGCCGCCGAATTCCATAATCCGACAGGCACGTCCTTGAGCCTGGACGAGCGGCAGGCGCTGATCGATCTCGCCCGGACCACCGACGCCGTCCTGGTAGAGGACGATTGCTACGAGACGATGCGGTATGACGGTGCGCCCGTGCCGACAATGCTGGCGCTCGAGTTGCGCGAACACACCATCGAGTCGGCGCGCACGATCTATGTCAGCACGTTCTCGAAATCCATCTGTCCGGGCCTGCGCGTCGGCTGGATCGTGGCGCCCGCGACGGTGATCGATCAGCTGACGCTGCTGAAGCAGTCGGAAGACTTCCAGGCCGGCACCCTGGTGCAGGTGTGCGTCGCCAGCATGATGGGTTTCATCATGCAGCAGCACGTCCCCATGCTGCGCGACGTATACCGCCAAAGGCGCGACACCATGCTCGCGGCCCTGTCGACCCACTTCGGCGCCGATGTGCAGTGGTCCAAACCGTCGGGCGGCTTTTTTGTCTGGCTGACCGTGCCGCCACATGTCGACACGACGGCGCTGCTGCCGCGCGCCGCGCAGGCGGGCGTGACCTATGTGCCGGGCGCAGCGTTCTCGCACGAGGGCGCCTATTCGAATGCCCTGCGGCTCAGCTACTCGTCGGTCAGCCTCGAGCGGATCACGGAGGGCGTGCGTCGGCTGGCGGCCGTCGTCGACGATGCCCGGTCCGGAACGAAGGGCGCTGCCACGCACGCGTGATGACCCGTCGGCGCGATGTCGAACCGTGATGCGCCGGATGACACAACGGAATTTCTCTTTCCAGCCGTGCGCCATCACGGTGCCGACGAACAGCGGGCGGTGAGCACATGCGGGCAAGGATATGGACCTGTCCGTCGAGCGGCGGCCCCGAGCACCTCAGTCTGGTCGAAGAGACGCTACCGGACCTGGGGCCGACCGATGTCCTGGTGCGGCATGAGGCGATCGGCATCAATTTCATGGATGTCTATTTCCGCTCCGGCGTGTACGCGAATCCCGCGGGTCGCCTGGGCGGCGAGGCGGCTGGAGTGGTCGCGCGAATCGGAAACGCCGTCGCCGACGTCAGGGTGGGCGATCGCGTCGCCTACGCCAGCGGTCCCAACGGGGCCTATGCCGACATGCGGGTCATCGACGCCGCGCATCTCGTGAAACTGCCGGATGGCATCACGTTTCCGGTCGCTGCTGCGGCGCTCCTCAAGGGCATGACGGCCGCCATGCTGGTGACTCGCGTTCTGCGCGTTGCGCCAGGCGAGCACGTCCTTGTTCACGCGGCGGCCGGCGGCGTCGGACTGTTCGTCGGCCAATGGCTGCGCGCCATCGGCGCCATGGCGATCGGCGTGGTCGGCGACGCACACAAGAAGCAGCAGGCCCTTCACAACGGCTACGCGCACGTCATCGACCGGCAGGTCGACGATGTCGTGGCGCGGGTGATGGAACTCACCGACGGCAGGGGTGCCAGCGCTGTCCTTGACGGCGTCGGACAGGACACCTTCGAGACGTCGCTGGCAGCGCTGGCGATCCGGGGCACGCTGGTGAGTTTCGGCGCGGCGTCCGGCCCAGTGTCCACCTTTTCGATCGCGCGGCTGGCGCCCAAGGCGCTGCACGTCACGCGTCCGACGCTCACGGCCTACACGGCAACCCGGGCCGAGCGCGGCGTTCTGGCGGAAGACGTTCTGCAGCGCCTCCAGCGGGGCGACGTGCAGGTCGCGCTCAAGACCTATGGCTTTCACGAGCTGCCGGCCGCCCATCGCGAGCTGGAGCAGCGCCGGACCACCGGTTCCCTGGTCGTCGCGCTCTAGAGCCGACGTTCGTCAACGCTCACACGAAAGGATCATCCATGCCCGCAGCCTATGTCCTCGTGCAGGTCGACGTCGTCAACCCCGACGCCTTCGAGGCCTATCGGTTGAAGGCACCGGACACGATACGTCAGTACGGCGGCGAGTACATCGTGCGCGGCGGTGCCCATGAAAAGCTGGAGGGCGATGATCCGCTGTCGCGCCTCGTCGTGATCCGCTTCCCCGACAAGCAGGCGGCCAACGCCTGGTACACGTCGCCCGAATACAGGGACCTGCTCGCGCTGCGCAAGACGTGTGCGCGCGCGAACCTGGTCGTCGTGGAAGGCGTCGCCTGAGATGCAGTTTCTCTCCGTGCTCGTCGAGGGCGAACAGCATATCGTGACGCCGCGCGGCGCCGACCTTGTCAGCGTGACGGCGTTGCTCGGTGACGTGCCGACCGACATGGCAGCATTCATCGCCACGCCGGACGTGGTTGCGCGTACGACGGCGGCTTTGGCCCACGTCACCGCGGCGGCCGTCCTGCCGGC
Source organism: Reyranella sp. CPCC 100927 (assembly GCF_007859315.1). Lineage (GTDB taxonomy): Bacteria > Pseudomonadota > Alphaproteobacteria > Reyranellales > Reyranellaceae > Vineibacter. The sequence continues at coordinate 161,257 of NZ_VOHA01000012.1, read as the reverse complement.
AGCGAAGGTTGCGTATCTGCCGGTCGTGCCGCGGCCCGGCAAGGTGCTGTGCCTGGGCCTCAACTACAAGGATCATGCCGCCGAGGTCGGCCTCGCGATTCCGGACTATCCGGTGGTGTTCATGCGGGGGCCGACCTCCCTGACGGGGCATCGCCAGCCGTTGCTGGTGCCGCGCCTGAGCCCTCAGCTCGACTATGAGGCCGAGCTTGCTGTCGTGATCGGCAAGCACGCCCATCATGTCAAGGCGGCCGATGCCCACGCCCACGTGTTCGGCGTGACGTGTTTCAACGACGCCTCGCTGCGCGACCTGCAGTTCCGGACATCGCAGTGGACGGCGGGCAAGAACTTCGATCGCACCGGCGGCCTGGGTCCCGCGATCGTGACGCTCGATGAACTGCCGCGCGATCCCGATGCGCTCGCGATTGCCACGCGATTGAACGGCGAGACCGTTCAACAATCGAATACCGCGCAGCACGTTTTTGGCGTCAAGGAAGCGGTCGAGGTGCTGTCGTTGCTGATGACCCTCGAGCCGGGCGACATCATTGCACTGGGTACGCCGTCCGGCGTCGGGATGGCGCGCACGCCGCCGCTGTGGATGAAGGCTGGCGATACCTGCGATGTCGAAATCGAAGGTATCGGCGTCCTCAGCAACCCTGTCGCGGCGGAGGGTTGATCAGCCGCCAACGACCAACCAAGGAACGGGAGGAGCGGGTGTCCGCTTTCGTGCAGCAGGTTGTCAACGGTGTCGCGATCGGCGGCATCTATGGCCTGATCGCGGTCGGCTACACGATGGTCTACGGCATCGTGGGCATGATCAACTTCGCCCACGGCGAAGTCTACATGGTCGGCGCGTTCATCGCGCTGGTCGGCTTCGTCGCGCTGGCGATGGCCGGAGTCACGTCGGTGCCGCTCGCCATCGTGGTGGTGCTCCTGGCCGCCGTGATCGTGACAGCGGTCTACGGCTGGGCGGTCGAACGGATTGCCTATCGGCCGTTGCGCGGTTCCTTCAAGCTTGCCCCGCTGATCAGCGCGATCGGTGTCTCGATCTTCCTCCAGAACGGTGTCGCGCTGCTGCAGGGCGCGCGCGTCAAGTCGATGCCGCCGCTGGTCCATGGTGGACTCGACATCGGATCGGCGGCGTTTCCGATCACCGTCAGCTACCTGCAGCTTGTCGTCGTCGGGGTGACGGTGCTCCTCGTTGTCGGCCTGACGTGGATGCTCGCGTCAACCCCGCTGGGGCGGGCGCAGCGCGCCTGCGAGCAGGACATGACCATGGCAGCGCTGGTCGGCATCGACGTCGATCGCACGATCGCCGTGACCTTCGTGATGGGCGCCGGACTGGCGGCGGTCGCCGGCACCATGGTGCTGCTCTACTACGGCACCATCGATTTCATGATCGGCTTCGTCGCCGGCGTGAAAGCCTTCAGCGCCGCGGTGCTGGGTGGCATCGGTTCACTGCCGGGCGCCATCCTGGGCGGGTTGCTGATCGGCCTCATCGAAGCCTTCTGGTCCGGCTATGTCGGCGTCGAATACAAGGACGTCGCGGTTTTCGCGATCCTCATCCTCGTTCTGATCGTACGTCCGGCGGGGCTGCTGGGCCGACCCGAGATGGAGAAGGTCTGATGGTGGCCGACTCCCTGCGGATCGACACCGTCGGTTCAACCCCGAGCCCGATCATGCGGCGCCGGCTGCGCGATGCGGCAATCGCGGCTGTCGTGACGGCGGTGATGGGCCTGCCGCTGGTGGGCGTGGAGATCGTCGCGACGGCATCGGGCACGACGCTCTACACCCGGTTCGGCGTGTGGGCGGCTGCCGTCATCGTGGTCGCCCTCGGCCGGCTCGCCCTGAGCCTGATCGCCGATGCCCTCGCCCAGAGGGTCAAGCCGGCGAGTGCCGCGCCGACGGCCGCCATCACCATCAGCGGCGCGCCGTTGACGTCCATTGCCGGTATCGTAGGGCTGGTGTTCGCCGCGGCACTACCGCTGCTGCCGTTCTCGGACCGCTACGTCCTGGACCTGGCAACGACGGTGCTGATCTACGTCATGCTGGGCTGGGGCCTGAACATCGTCGTCGGCTTGGCCGGCCTGCTCGACCTCGGATACGTCGCGTTCTATGCCGCCGGCGCCTACACCTTCGCGCTGCTGGCGACGCATGCCGGTCTCGGTTTTTGGCTGTGCCTGCCGCTGGCCGGTCTGGTTGCCGCGACGCTGGGCGTCGCGCTGGGTTTTCCGGTGTTGCGTTTGCGCGGCGACTATCTCGCGATCGTCACGCTGGGATTCGGCGAGATCATTCGCCTGGTGCTGCTCAATTGGCAGAGCGTCACCGGCGGCCCCAACGGCATCGGCGATCTGCCGCGCCCGACGTTGTTCGGGCTGTCGTTTGCGCCGACGGCGCCCGTCGGTGAAGCGACATTCGCGCAGTTCTTCGGCGTCGCCTACGCACCCGAGCAGCGTGGCGCGTTCCTGTATCTCATCATCCTGGCCCTGGCGCTGCTGATTTGCGCCTTCACATGGCGGGTCCGCAAGCTGCCGCTGGGGCAGGCGTGGGAGGCGCTGCGCGAGGACGAGATCGCGTGCGCCGCCCTGGGCATCAACCCGACTCGCGCCAAGCTTTCGGCCTTCGCGGCAGGCGCCTTGTTCGGCGGACTTGCCGGCTGCTTCTTCGCCGCCAAGCAGGGCTTCATCAGTCCCGAGAGTTTCACCTTCCAGGAAAGCGCCATGGTGCTGGCCATCGTGGTGCTGGGCGGCATGGGGAGCCAGATTGGTGTCGTCCTCGCCGCCCTCGTTCTGGTCGGCCTGCCGGAGATCGGCCGTGAATTCGCCGACTACCGCATGGTGCTGTTCGGCGCCGCCATGGTGGCGATCATGTTGTGGCGTCCGCGCGGCCTGGTCTCAATCCGCGCGCCGTCGGTTCGCTTTGACAACGGCGCGGTGATCGCGGGGACGGCGCGGCAATGAGCGGCGCGGCCCTTCTCGAGGTTCGCAACCTCGCCATGCGCTTCGGCGGCCTGATCGCCGTCGATGACCTGTCCTTCGAGGCGTGCCGGGGCGAGATCACGGCCATCATCGGGCCCAATGGCGCCGGCAAGACCACCGTCTTCAACTGCCTGACCGGTTTCTGCCGCCCCAGCGGCGGCTCGATCTGCCTGAACGGCGCCGGCGGCCGCGTTCAATTGAACGGATTGAGCCGCCATCGGATCGCGGGTGAGGCCAAGGTCGCGCGCACGTTTCAGAACATCCGGCTTTTCCCGGCGATGACGGTGCTGGAGAACCTGTTCGTCGCCCAGCATGCGGAGATCACGCGGGCGGCCTCCCTGCTGGCCGGCCTGCTCAACCTCTCACGCTACCGCGCTGCCCGCGCGCGGGCGCTGGATACGGCGCGGGACTGGCTCGATCGGGTCGGTTTGCTCGATCAGGCCGATACCCCTGCCGGCAGTCTGCCCTATGGCGCACAACGCCGGCTGGAGATTGCGCGGGCCATGTGCACCCGCCCGCGTCTGCTGTGCCTGGACGAGCCGGCCGCCGGGCTCAACCCGCGCGAGTCGGCGGAGCTCAACGACCTGCTGAACACCATCCGTGAAAACCACGATCTCGGCGTTCTGCTGATCGAGCATGACATGAGCGTGGTGATGCACGTCTCCCATCACATCGTCGTCCTCGATCACGGCGTGAAGATCGCGGAAGGAACGCCACAGGCCATCAGGAACGACGCCCGCGTCATCAAGGCTTACCTGGGCGAGGACGACCAAGCCGAGGACCCCTGCGGGCGGGGGCGCGCGGCATGAGCGTGCCCCTTCTATCCCTGCGGCAGGTCTGCGCCGCCTACGGCCGGGTCGAGGCGCTGCGAAGCGTCAGCCTGGATGTTCATGCCGGCGAGATCGTGACGTTGATCGGCGCCAACGGCGCCGGCAAGTCGACCTTGCTGATGGCGGTCTGCGGCCGGCCGGCGCCGCGCTCGGGCAGCATGACGTTTGCCGGTGAGGACATCACGGCGTTGCCGACGCACGCGATCGTGCGCCGGGGCATCGCCGTGGCGCCCGAGGGCCGCCGGATCTTTCCCCGCATGACGGTGCTGGAGAACCTCAGGCTGGGCGCGGTCGTCGCCGACCCGGCGGGATTCAACCGCGATGCCGAGCGCATGTTCGCGCTCTTTCCGCGCCTGGCGGAGCGGCGGGCGCAGAGCGCCGGGACGATGTCGGGCGGCGAGCAGCAGATGCTGGCCATCGCGCGGGCGCTGATGAGCCGGCCGAAATTGCTGCTTCTGGACGAGCCGTCGCTGGGGCTCGCGCCGCTCGTCATCAGGCAGATCTTCGCCGCCATCGGCGACATCAACCGGCAGGAGGGACTGGCCGTCCTGCTGGTCGAACAGAACGCGCACCAAGCGCTGCGCCTGGCGCATCGCGGCTACGTGCTTCGCACCGGCCGTATCGTTGTGAGCGGCACCGGCACGGAACTGCTGGCCAACCCCGAGGTGCGCGCAGCGTACCTCGAGGGCGGCGTGCAGGCGGCATGACAGCAAGACCAGGGAGGTAAACCATGCTGATCAGCAGACGATCGTGGTTCGTGGGCAGCGGCGCGCTGCTCGTCATGGGTGGACCAGGTCCGGCGTGGGCGGCCGACGATATCGTGGTCGGCGTCGCTGGGCCGTTTTCCGGGCCCAACGCGGCCCAGGGCGAGGAGATGCGCCACGGCGTCGAGGTCGCTGCCCAGGACATCAACGCCAGGGGCGGTGTGCTGGGCCGCCGCATCCGGCTCGAATTCGCCGACGATGCGTCCGACCCCAAGCAGGGTGTGGCGGTCGCCGGCCGCCTGGTCGGGCGCAAGGTGGCTGCTGTCCTCGGTCATATGAATTCCGGTGTGTCGATCCCGGCGTCGGCTGTCTATGCCGAGGCCAATCTCGTGATGGTCAGCCCGGCCGCCACCAATCCGGCGCTGACGGACCGCGCGGCGGCGAAGGGATGGACCACTGTCTTTCGCACCATCGGTCGCGATGATGCCCAGGGCACGTTCGCCGGCCGCTATATCGCGAGGCGCTTCGCCGGCAAGCGCATCGCAATCGTCCATGACAAGACCGCCTTCGGTAAAGGCATCGCCGACGAGACCAGGAAGGCGCTCAACGGGCAGGGCATCACGGAAGTCGCCTATGACTCCGTCACGGTCGGCGAGAAGGATTTCTCGGCGCTGATCACGGCGCTGAAGGGGGCACGCGTCGATGTCATTTACTATGGCGGCTTGTACACGGAGGCCGGCCTGATCGTGCGGCAGGCCAAGGACCAGGGCCTCAAGGCGACGCTGGTCGCCGGCGACGGCGCGCTCAATCCCGCGTTCTGGGAAGTTGCCGGTGCGTCCGGGGAGGGCACGCTGATGACGTTCGCGGCCGATCCGCAGGCGTCGCCGACGGCCGCGGCAGCGGTCGAGCGCCTGAAGGCGCGCGGTGCCAATCCCGGCGGCTATACGCTCTACAGCTACGCGGCGCTGGAAGTCATCGTCGCCGCCATCGCTCGCGCCGGGTCGTTGAAGACCGATGCCATGACCAAGGCGCTGCGCGACGGCAGGCCGGTCGACACGGTCGCCGGTCCGATCGCGTTCGACCACAAGGGAGACGTGAAGGACGCCCAGTTCGTGATGTTCGCCTGGAGCAACGGCCGGTACAAAGCGATTACGGAATAGGCCGTTCACCTTTGCCCGGCTCCTGCGGGGAGAAGAGAAAGACGCCGTCGTGCCCGTGTCGCGGCATGCTGCCGACCGCCGCCGTCGGGTTCATCGCGCCGACCAGGAAATCGGCGAACAGGCTGGCTGGGTTGGAGCGCTTCAGCCGCAATGCGCGGTGCAGCACGATATCGACGCACGGCATCTCGCCGAATCCATCGGATGGCGACAGGCGCCGCAGCGGCGCGGGCAGGGTGCTGGCCTTGAAGACGCCCAGCGCGATGCCTTCCTTGACGGCCGCCTGGACGGCGCTGATCGAAGGGCTGTGATAGGCGATCCGCCATGCGCGCCCGGCGGCTTCCAGCGATTCGATCATCAGGTCGCGGAAGACGCAGTCGCGTGGATAGAGCGCGACGGGAACGGTGTCATGATCCGCCGGCATGGTGGGGGCTCGCGCCCACACCGGCCGTTCCGTGCGCAGCAACTCGCCGCTGCCGCCGCCGGCCGCTTCCATCGCCAGGACGAGGTCGTACTGCTTGCCGATCTGGTTGCGCATGTGGGCGCTGAGACCGGTGTGCACCTCGACGTAGATGTTGGGATAGGCAGCGAGGAAGCGCTTGACCAGCGGCGGGATGACCGCCGTCGCGTAGTCCTCCATCAACCCGATGCGCACCACACCGTTGGTACGCCGATCGAGGACCGTCTCCACGATCTGGTCGTTCAGCAAGACGATGCGTCGGGCGTAATCCAGGACGCCTTCCCCGATAGTCGTGAGCCGCAGGCCTTTGTTGGAGCGAATGACCAGTTCCGATCGGATGATGCCTTCGAGCCGCTTGATCTGCATGCTGACGGCCGACTGCGTGCAGTTCAGGACTCCGGCAGCCCGCGTAAAGCCGCCTGTATCGGCAACGGCAATGAAGGCCCGCAGAAGATCGGTATCGAGATTGCGCGGCATGGGGGCTCCTCGAGTCTTTGCCGCAGCATAGTGGGCCATCCCTGGCGTTTATATTGATGAACGAAGGTATTTTGCCGTATTCTCCTTTTTGTATTAGGTGAGAGCGCTTCGGTGCCTTGGATAGATGAAATGATGGATGACCTGGACAAGCGCATCATCGCCGTCCTCGCCGAGGACGCGCGGATTTCCGTGAAGGAACTGGCGCAGCACGTGGATCTGTCGGCGCCCAGCACGTCCGAGCGCCTGCGGCGGTTGCAGGAGCGCGGCGTGATCCGATCGTTCACGGTCGATATCGATCCGCAGGCCCTGGGCTACACGCTGCAGGCGATCGTTCGCGTGAAGCCGCTGCCGGGGCAGGTGCATGTGGTTCAGCGGCTGATCGAGGAGACGCCGGCGTTTTCCGAATGCGACAAGGTCACCGGCGAGGACTGCTTCATCGGTCGCCTGCATCTGCGCTCCATCGCGCAGCTGGATCAGATCCTGGAGCGCATCGCCGACAAGGCCGAAACCAACACCGCCATCGTGAAGGCGCAGCCGATCAAGCGACGGCCGCCGCCGCTCTGACGCGCGTTCCGGCCCGGCGCGGCGCCGGACCGGCGTCGCACGTCGACGTCGCACGTCGGTGATCAGGACCGTGTCTGGTCTTTGACCAGCAGCGCGTTGGGGATGTTCAGCAGGTGGCTGTTGATCCACTGCGCCGGGCGCTTCTTGGCTTTCGGCTCCCAGGGATCGTTGTAGAGCACGAAGGGCGTCTGCACGCCGGTCAGCACGATGGCGTGACCGGCCATCGGATGTCCATCCAGGTAGGTGCCCGCGGCCCAGATGGGGCCATGGCGCCGTAACAGGTCGGCGATGGTATCGCACGTGAGACCGGCGGCAGGCTTCGCGATCGTCTTGAGGCCTTCCGCCATGGCGAGACTGTTCACGGCTTGCAGCGTCAGGCCGGCATCGGCTTGCCACACCGTCGGCAGGCCCAGCCGCGGCCCCGGTCGATAGAAGTACGACACCATGCAGGCCGACGCGTACCAGCATGCCATCCAGCCGTGCTGGGCCATGCGTCCGGATGGATCGGGCTGCATCAAGGGCCGGCCGTCGAGCCCGGTCTTCTGTCCGACAAGAGGCACGTTCAGGACAATGTCAGGCATTGCAAATCACCAAGGAACGTTTTCGATGGGGGATGGGGGCCTGTCCCATCATGGACCGAGCCGGTTACGATTCCTTCACTGCTTCACGCGGAGGGTCAAATGGCGGATTCGTCACAGGTTGACCCCGCCGATGGGCGCGGTATTGCGCAATTTCTCTGGCGCTGATCTGTATATGAGCATATGCTCACTCATATCATATGCGTGGGGAGACGCTTATGGCGAGGCCGCCGATGACCACTCTTCTCTATGGGCAGCCGGACAACGAGTACGAGGTCTTTCTGCCGTTCGCCGAAACGCTGGTGAAGACCGGGCATCAGAGCGGCTACAAGCTGCACATCACGGTGTCGACGCAGCACCATGATCCGCTGGCGCGCGTGATCCTGCCGACGCTGCGCATTCTGCATACCCACCACAAGGTGGTGCTGCCGCAGATGTATGCCAACTTCAACATGGGCCAGCAGGCCGGCAAGTTCATCACGGTCTACGCCGGTCCCGATGGGCCGACCCGGCGGATCATCGACGTGATTGATCCCGTCCTGGCCGGCCTCCGCCAGCGCGGCCTGCAGCCGGGCCCCGTCCCGCTCAACCGCCAGACCGGTCATGCGCAGCAGGAAGCCGCGGTCGGCAGCAGCGGCATGATCACCTGGCTCTGGCTGGACAACCTCAAGCGCGGCTGACGGGCCGGCGATCCGTTCCCAAATGGGAATATCGCGCTGACGGCGGTACGCGCACGATCCCCTGTCTGATCTCTGACCAGGACAGGGAGCGGGCGATGGGCAGACCGCCACTGGAAGACAGTTTTTACGGACAGCCACACGATCAATATCAATTCAACTTCCCGTGGTTTGCCGAAACGCGGCTGCAGACCACCGCGATCGATGGCTACAAGCTGCACATCTCGGTGTCGGAGCCGACGCACGCTCCGCTGGCACGCGAGATCCTGCCGCAGCTGCGCGATCTCGAGGCGCATCACAAGGTGGTGCTGCCCGGGCAATACACCAACTTCAATGTCGAGGATCACGGCGCGTCGGCGGGCAAGTTCATCACGATCTATGCCGGACCGTTCGATGTGGCGCAGCACATCGTCGACAGGATCGATCCGGTTCTCGTGCAAATGCGCGAGCGGGGCGCGATCGAGCCGGGCCCGCATCCGTGGTCGCGCCAGAGTCTCGTGCGCCCCCCGTTGGTCCGGACCGAAGGCGGGCCGCGCCAGGGCCTGCTGCACGCTCCCGCGCCGCGCAACAGCCTGCGCACCGAAAGGGGCTTTCTCACGCAGCGCGAACCGGTGTTCCCGGGCCCGTACACCTCCCATGTGTCCCTCGGCCGCAGCGGCATGATCACCGGTCTGTGGCTGCCCAACGTCAGGCGCAGCTGATCCCGCAGAAGAAGGCTGCGACGGTGAGCCTCGTTTTGCCGGCGCGGCCTTTGCCGTAAAGGGCATGGGTGGCTTGACCGGGAGCCTTGCCGTGACGATGGCCGATGTGACCGACGGTGGTCCCATCCTGATCTTCGATGGCGTTTGCAATATCTGTGCGTTCGGCGTCGGCATCGTGCTGCGCAACGACAGGCGCGGCGTCTACCGGTTCGCGTTCGCGCAAGGGAAAGTGGGCGGCGCCCTGAAGAAGCGCTTCGGCCTGCCCGACGGCGATCTGGAAAACGTCACCCTGGTTGAGGGCGGCCGCTGCTACACGAAATCCACGGCGGCGCTGCGTGTGCTGGCGCGCCTGCCGTTTCCGTGGCGGCTGGGCCTGGTGTTCTGGATCGTGCCGCGGCCGCTGCGCGACGTGCTCTATTCGCTGGTCGCGCGCAACCGCTACAGGTGGTTCGGGCAGAAGGACGCCTGCCTGATGCCGCCACCCGATGTCCGGCAGCGCTTTCTGGATCCTCCCTGAAACGCCTTCAGCCGGCATGAATCGGAGGCCGATGCCGGCAGCGGCTGACTGTCGGGTCCGTGCTCCCATATGGAGCGCGCTGGTGATCGCCGCGCTTGACGAGGGCCGCCGCACGACGCGACAACCCCATCATGGGTTTCTTCGGCAAGATCCTGGTCCTGGCGATCGTCATCGCCGCCGCCTGGTTTGGCTATCGCTGGTGGCAGCGTCTGCAGAGCGGCCAGCTCGAGCGGCCACGCAACCCGGCGCCGGCGCCGCGCAACGATCCGCCGCCGCCGCCCAAGCCGGTCGACGACATGCGGGCCTGTCCCGTGTGCGGCGACTTCGTCGCCGTGAATGCCCGCCGCTGCGAGCGGCCGACCTGCCCCCGCGGCTAGACCACGCGTTCACCGGTGTTATTGTTCTCTATTTGAGAGCGCGATGCAGGCTGGTAGCAAACGGGCCGGCGGCACCTGAATTTTGGGCCGATGGGAAGCCGTGGGCCGATTTGTTGTCATTATTGTCAGGCGTTTTGACGGCGCGTTTTGTTCGGACCGCCATGTCGCCATGCTGCGGCGGCTGGGTTGGCTTCCTTTTGCAGTCCACAGAATATTTCGTCCGGCGGATGGGGACGCTGCCAGCCATCACCCGGTTGCCTTGACCCCATCCGGACCGGCCCATATGGTGCGCCGCACCCAAGCCGCCCTAGTTTTGGCGGAAAGTTGTGGGGAATCAACACTGTGCCGAGTCTGATGGACATCCCGAAGCCGACCTGCTTCCAGGAGCTGATCCTGACATTGCAGCACTATTGGGCTGACCAGGGCTGTGTCGTGCTGCAGCCCTACGACATGGAAATGGGCGCCGGCACCTTTCACGTGGCCACCACCCTGCGGGCGCTGGGCCCCAAGCCGTGGCGCGCCTGCTACGTGCAGCCTTCGCGGCGGCCCAAGGACGGGCGCTACGGCGAGAACCCCAACCGACTGCAGCACTACTATCAGTTCCAGGTCATCCTGAAGCCGTCGCCCGGTGACATCCTGGATGCCTATTTCGGCTCGCTGCGCGCCATCGGCATCGATCCCGACCAGCACGACCTGCGGCTGGTCGAGGATGACTGGGAAAGCCCGACCCTGGGCGCCTGGGGCCTGGGCTGGGAGGTCTGGTGCGATGGCATGGAGGTGACCCAGTTCACCTATTTCCAGCAGGTCGGCGGCATCGAGGTCGAGTTGGTCTCGGGCGAGATCACGTACGGGCTCGAGCGGCTGGCGATGTACCTGTTCGACAAGAAGAGCGTCTATGACCTGCCGTTCAACCGGCCCGACTCCGCCGTGCCGGTAACCTACGGCGAGGTGTTCCTGCGCAACGAGCGCGAGCAGTCGACCTACAATTTCGAGCGCGCCGACACCGACATCCTGTTCCGCCACTTCGCCGACGCGGAGAAGGAGTGCACGGCGCTGCTGGGCGCCGGCGACCGCAAGCTGGCGCTGCCGGCCTACGACCAGTGCATCAAGGCCAGCCACACCTTCAATCTGCTCGATGCCCGCGGCGTGATCAGCGTCACCGAGCGGCAGGCCTACATCGGGCGCGTGCGCACGCTGGCCAAGGCCTGCTGCGAGGCATGGCTGGAGGGCCAGTCGTGAGGGCGATCCAGTCGAGCCGCCGTCTTCTCCCCCCTCCCCCCTTGTGGGGGAGGGTCGGGGAGGGGGCCCTCCACACGCAGCACCGCGTCTGTCGACCCCCCACCCGTCGGCGCTGCGCGCCGCCGACCTCCCCCGCAAGGGGGGAGGTTGATTGGAAGGGAGCCTGACCCGTGGCCAAGCTCCTGTTCGAACTCCTGTCGGAGGAAATCCCGGCCCGCATGCAGACGCGCGCGGCGCAGGACATGCAGCGGCTGATCACCGACCGGCTGACGGCCGCCGGCCTGGGCTTCGCCGGCACGCGCGGCTTCGCCGGGCCGCGCCGGGTGGCGGTTGTCGTCGACGGCCTGCCGCGGGTGCGTGCCGACGTCGAGGAAGAGAAGCGCGGTCCGCGTGTGGGCGCACCCGACAACGCCATCCAGGGCTTCCTGAAGGGCGCCGGGCTCGCGTCGCTCGACCAGGCCGAGAAGCGGACGACCGACAAGGGTGAGTTCTGGTTCGCCGTCACGCGCAAGAAGGGCGGCCCGACCGAGGATGTGCTGCCGCAGATCCTGATCGACGCCATCACGGCGATGTCGTGGCCCAAGTCGATGAAGTGGGGCAGCGGCACGTTCGCCTGGGTGCGGCCGCTGCACTCGATCCTGGCGGTGTTCGACGGCAAGCCGCTGCGCGGCCAGCTCGAGCTGGGTGGCGGCATGCCGCCGATCCGCTTCGGCAACCGCACGCGCGGCCATCGGTTCCTGTCGGCGGGCGAGATCACCGTCGAGGAGGTTGGCGGCTATATCCGCCAGCTGCGCGCCGCGCGCGTCATCCTCGATCCGGTCGAGCGCGCCGCGGTGATCCGCGCCAAGGTCGAGACGCTCTGCATCCAGAGCGGCATCGCCGTGCATCACGACGAGGCGCTGATCGACGAGGTCGCCGGGCTGGTCGAATGGCCGGTGCCGTTGATGGGCACCATCGACGATGCGTTCATGGACCTGCCGCCCGAGGTGCTGACCACCTCGATGCGTACGCACCAACGCTACTTTGCCACGCGCAAGGAGGACGGGGTGCTCGCCAACCGCTTCGTGGTCGTGGCCAACATGATCACCAGCGACGGCGGCACCGAGATCATCGCCGGCAACGAGCGCGTGCTGCGCGCCCGCTTGGCCGATGCCCGGTTCTTCTGGGACCAGGATCGCAAGGTGACGCTGGCCGACCGGCTGCCGGCACTGAAGGACATCGTCTTCCACGCCAAACTGGGCACCCAGTACGAACGCGTCGAGCGAATCGTTGCATTGGCGAAAGAAGTCGTGGCGCAGGAGAAGAGCGGCTTCTTCAGGGACGTCGACCTGATGCAGGTCGAACAGGCAGCGCGTCTGTGCAAGGCCGATCTCGTGAGCGGCATGGTGGGCGAGTTCCCCGAACTGCAGGGCACGATGGGCCGCTACTACGCGCGCCACGAAGGCCTGCCGTCTCAGGTTGCCGACGCCATCGGCGCACACTACGCCCCGCAGGGTCCGAACGACACGTGCCCCACGGCACCGATGGCCGTGGCCGTGGCGCTGGCCGACAAGCTCGATCTCCTCGTGTCCTTCTGGTCCATCGACGAGAAACCCACGGGATCGCGCGATCCCTTCGGACTGCGGCGCGCGGCCCTGGGTGCGATCCAGCTGATCGTCGAGAACCAGGTTCGCTTGCCGTTGTCGCAGCTTCTGGCCTCGCTCGGCGCGAAGGGTGGCGACCTGCTGGGCTTCTTCGCCGATCGCCTCAAGGTTCAGGTGCGCGAGCAGGGCGTGCGGCACGATCTGGTCGATGCGGTGTTCGCCCTGGGCGGCGAGGACGACCTCGTGCGCCTGCTGGCGCGCGTGACAGCACTGCAAGCGTTCGTCGGCACCGAGGACGGCAGGAATCTCCTCGTTGCCTACAACCGCGCCGCCAACATCGTGCGCGCGGAGGAGAAGAAAGAAAAAGGTCTCGGCGCCAAGATCGCCGGCGACATCGATGCGCAAATACTGCAGGCGGCGGAGGAAAAGGCCATGGCGGCGGCGTTGACGGACGTCGACGCCAAAGCAAAACCGTCATTGGCGCGTGAGGACTTCACGGGCGCCATGACGGCACTGGCGGAACTTCGAGCACCGATCGACGTTTTCTTCGACCGGGTGACGGTCAACGCCGACGATCCGGCTCTGCGGCTGAACCGCCTCAAGCTCTTGAATCGCATTCGCGTGACAATCGACCGCGTCGCCGATTTCTCGAAGATCGAGGGATAGGGAACGCGACAATCGTGAGAGACGATCGATGACGAAATGGGTCTACGGCTTCGGCAACGGCACGGCGGACGGCAAGGCCGACATGCGCGACCTGCTGGGCGGCAAGGGCGCCAACCTGGCGGAGATGTCGAGCATCGGGCTGCCGGTGCCACCCGGCTTCACGGTGACCACCGAGCTCTGCACCTACTACTACGCCAACAACCGCGCCTACCCCAAGGAGCTCAAGGCGCAGATGGGCGCGGCGCTGGCCCAGATCGAGAAGATCGTCGGCCGTAAATTCGGCGATGCGGAGAACCCGCTGCTGGTCTCGGTGCGCTCCGGTGCGCGCGCCTCGATGCCGGGCATGATGGATACCGTGCTCAATCTCGGCCTCAACGATACGACGGTGCTGGGCCTGGCGCGGTCCTCGGGCGACGAGCGCTTCGCCTATGATTCCTATCGGCGCTTCATCCAGATGTATTGCAACGTGGTGCTCGAGGTCGATCACCACAATTTCGAGGAAGTGCTGGAGCAGAAGAAGCTCGATCTCGACATCCAGCTCGACACCGAACTGAAGGCGGCCGACTGGAAGGACGTCATCAAGCAGTACAAGAAGGTGATCGAGCGCGAGCTGGGCAAGCCCTTCCCGCAGGATCCCCAGGAGCAGCTGTGGGGCGCCGTCGGCGCCGTGTTCGGCTCGTGGATGAACCAGCGCGCCATCACCTATCGCCGGCTGCACGACATTCCCGAGAGCTGGGGCACCGCGGTCAATGTGCAGGCCATGGTGTTCGGCAACATGGGCGACGACTGCGCCACCGGCGTTGCCTTCACGCGCAATCCGTCGACCGGCGAGAACCTGTTCTACGGCGAATATCTCGTGAATGCCCAGGGCGAGGACGTGGTCGCCGGCATCCGCACGCCGCAGCAGCTCACGGTGCAGGGCAAGGAGGCGCAGAAGTCCGACAAGCCGGCGATGGAAGAGGTGATGCCGGAGGTCTACCGGCAGCTGGCCGAAATCCGCGACCGGCTGGAGCGGCACTACCACGACATGCAGGATATCGAGTTCACCGTGCAGTCGGGCAAGCTCTACATGCTGCAGACGCGCAACGGCAAGCGTACGGCCAAGGCGGCGCTGAAGATCGCCGTCGACATGGTGCGCGAGGGGCTGATCGATCGCAAGGAAGCGGTGACGCGCATCGCGCCGGCATCGCTCGATCAGCTGCTGCACCCGACGCTCGATCCCAAGGCCGAACGTAAGGTGCTGGCCAAGGGCCTGCCGGCATCGCCCGGCGCCGCCTTCGGCAAGGTGGTGTTCACCGCCGATGTCGCCGAGAGGATGGCGCGCGAGGGCGAGAAGGTGATCCTGGTGCGGCGCGAGACCAGCCCCGAGGACATCCACGGCATGCACGCCGCCCAGGGCATTCTCACCTCGACGGGCGGCATGACCAGCCATGCCGCGGTGGTGGCGCGCGGCATGGGCAAGCCCTGCGTCGCCGGCGCCGGCGACGTGCGCATCGACGGCAAGGCCGGCACGCTCACGGTGCGCGGCACCACGGTGAAGGCGGGCGAGGCGATCACGCTCGACGGCTCGACCGGCGAGGTGATGCTGGGCGTGGTGCCTACGATCCAGCCCGCACTCTCGGGCGACTTCGCCGAGCTGATGGATTGGGCCGATGGCATGCGCACGCTCAAGGTGCGCACCAATGCCGAGACGCCGGCCGATGCCGCCACGGCGCGCAAGTTCGGCGCCGAGGGCATCGGGCTCTGCCGCACCGAGCACATGTTCTTCGAGGGCGACCGCATCGTGGCGGTGCGCCAGATGATCCTGAGCGACGACGAGAAGGGCCGCCGCGCGGCGCTGGCGATCATCGAGCCGATGCAGCGCCAGGACTTCATCGAGCTGTTCGAGATCATGGCCGGCCTGCCGGTCACCATCCGTCTGCTCGATCCGCCGCTGCACGAGTTCCTGCCCAAGACCGACGCCGACATGGCGCAGGTCGCCAAGGAACTGGGTGTCGCCCAGAAGGAAATCGAGGCGCGCGCCGCCAAGCTGCACGAGTTCAATCCCATGCTGGGCCATCGCGGCGTGCGGCTGGGCATCTCGTACCCCGAGATCTACGAGATGCAGGCGAGGGCCATCTTCGAGGCCGCGGTCGCGGTGCACAAGAAGCACGGCAAGACCGTCGACGCCGAGATCATGATCCCGCTGGTCGCGACCAAGAAAGAGCTCGACCTGATGAAGGAGGTGATCGACCAGGTCGCCAACGAGGTCGGCAAGCTCAACGGCGTGACGCTCGACTACAAGGTCGGCACCATGATCGAGTTGCCGCGCGCTGCGCTGCGCGCCGGCGAGATCGCCGAGAGCGCCGAGTTCTTCAGCTTCGGCACCAACGACCTGACGCAGACCACGTTCGGCCTGTCGCGCGACGACTCGGCCTCGTTCCTCGAGCGCTACCAGCGCCGCGGCATCTTCGAGCATGATCCGTTCGCGACCCTCGACATCGAGGGCGTCGGCGAGCTGATCAAGATCGCGCACGATCGCGGCCGGCGCACGCGCAACGACCTGAAGCTCGGCATCTGCGGCGAGCACGGCGGCGATCCGGCCTCGGTGTTCTTCTGCCACCAGGTCGGGCTCGACTACGTGAGCTGCTCGCCCTTCCGCGTTCCCATCGCCCGCCTTGCCGCCGCCCAGGCCGCGCTCGGCGTGGCGCTGAAGACCGACTGATCCTGGGACTGCGGGCCTCTGGCCCGCTCAGGTCTGGCGAAAGCGAGACTTTCGCCTTGCGGGCGGGACGCCCGCGCTCCCAGCGTATGAGGCATGACGCCATCGAATGCGTGGCCCCCGCGCCGCGCGTTGCCGCGACCTCGCGTCGGCCCTAGCCTTGTTGCCAGGGAACGAGAGGAAGGAACGCACGATGGCCCATCACTTGATCTCCGGCGACAACCACATCGATCTCACCTATTGCCCGCCGGACCTGTGGTCGGCTGCCGCGCCCGCCAAGTGGAAGCTGCTGGCGCCGCGCACCGAGGAACTCGATGACGGCCTGCACTGGTTCGTCGAGGCCCAGGACAAGGGCATGTGGAACGGCGTCGGGCCGGGCTTTCTGAAATACCAGCAGGGATCGTTCAAGCACGTCGACGAAATGCGTGCCCACGGTTTCGAATGGGACTACCGGCGGGGCGCCAGGCCGCGGCCGACCACGCCCGAGCTGCGCATCGCCGACCTCGACCGCGACGGGCTCGACGCCGAGATCGTCTACGGCTGCCTGATGATCAACGAGATGATCAACGATCCCAACCTGCGCGGCTGGTGCGACGGCATCTACAACGACTGGGTCGCCGACTTCGCCAAGCGCGCCGATCCCAACCGTGTCTTTCCGCTGGCGATCATTCCCAATCATGATCCCAAGGCGGCCGCCGCCGAGGTGCGCCGCTGCGCCAAGCTCGGCCTGAAGGGCGGCGACCTTGCCTTCAAGCGCATGACGCCACCGCTGTGGCACCGCGACTGGGACGCGCTGTGGCAGGCATCGGCCGAATGCCGTTTTCCGATCTCGTTCCACTCCACCGGCTTCAAGGCGCTGCGCGCGCCGGACAATCCGCAGATGGAGAAGGAATACTTCACCGAGTACCGGCTGGTGCGCTCGGCGCTGTTCCAGCTCGACACCATGGAGGTGCTGGTCTCGATCCTGGCCTCGGGTGCCTGCGAGCGCTTCCCCGACTTCAAGTTCGTGCTGGGCGAGTCGGGCGTGACGTGGCTGCCCTATGTATTCGACCGGCTGGACACCGAGTACGAGGACCGCGCGAAGAGCCTGGGCTTCAAGATGAAGCCCAGCGACTATTTCCGCCGCCAGGGATTCGTGACCTACCAACAGGACCAGTATCTCGAACCCATCGTGCCGCTGATCGGCGAGGACACCATCATCTGGGGCGCCGACTATCCGCACCCGGACTGCCTGTGGCCCGAGTCGCGGCGGATCCTCGATGAGAACCTGGCCAACTTCTCCCCTGCCGTGCGCCGCAAGATCACCCGGGAAAACGTGCAGCGGCTGTACGGCTTGAACTGATCACGACTGTCGTCCCGAGCGCAGCGAGGGATCTTCTGCGCGTGAGACTCCTTTCCAGGAGATCCCTCGCTGTGCTCGGGATGACGTGCGATCTCCGTACGGCTGTGCTTAATTGGCGCCGTGCGAACGGAACGACATGATTTGCTCGAGCCGCTGCGATCCGGCGGCAAGACGGCGCTGGCGATGGCATTGGCGCGGCTGGAACGCCAGCCCGACGCCGATGACGTGCGCCGGCAGCTCGATGCCGCCTATGCCGCACCGCGGGCCCAGGTGGTCGGGATCACCGGCCCGCCCGGAGTCGGCAAGTCGACGCTGCTGTCGGCGCTGATCCAGGCGTGGCGCGCAGCGGGGCGCAGCGTCGGCGTGATTGCCATCGATCCCTCGTCGCGGCGCACCGGTGGCGCGCTGCTGGGCGATCGCGCGCGCCTGGTCACCGATCCGGCCGACGAGGGCATCTTCGTGCGCTCGATGGCGGCGCGCGACCGGTTGGGCGGCCTGGCCGAACTGACCCTGGGCGCCATGGTGATCATGCGCGCGCTCTACGATCTGGTCGTGATCGAGACGGTCGGCGTCGGCCAGTCGGAGACCGATGTTGCCGGTGTCGCCGACACCGTGTTGTTCTGCGTGCAGCCCGGTTCGGGCGATTCGCTGCAGTTCATGAAGGCCGGCATCGTGGAAATTCCGCACATCGTGGCCGTGACCAAGGCCGATCTCGGGACCATGGCCGAGCGCGCCCGTGCCGACGTCGCCGGCGCGCTCAGCCTGGGCGAGACCGGTGGCGATGGCTGGACGCCGCGCGTGCTGGCAGTGTCTTCACAGCAGCGCGCCGGCATCGACGCGCTGATCGAGGCGATCGCGGCGCATGGCGCGCACCTGGCCGACGGCGGGCGGTTGGCGCCGACGCGGCATGCGCAGGCGCAGCTCTGGGTCGAGGAAGCGATCCGCGAACGCTTCGGCCGCGAGGGTCTGCGGCGCGCCGGCGACCTCGCGCTGGCGCCCGGCAGTTCGCCGTTCGCGCGCATCGCCCAGGCGGCAACGCGATTGGCCGCACGCTAGTACTCACGATCATTGAAAGGTGATTCGCAACCCGCTGTCATCCCGAGCGTAGCGAGGGATCTTTTGATGCATCGCACGCCATCATCCAAAGATCCCTCGCTACGCTCGGGATGACAGCCTGTATCAGTCAATTGTGAGTCCAGGTACTAGCCCGCAAGAGGAGCGCACCATGTCTCATCCCACCGATGCCGATTGCGTTTTCTGCAAGATCGTGGCCGGCACGATTCCGTGCTTCAAGCTGCACGATGACGACACGACGATCGCCTTCATGGACATCAACCCGGCCAACGAAGGCCATGCATTGGCCATCGCCAAGGGACATTGGCCCACGGTGCACGATATCCCGGCCGAGACGATCGGCGCGGTTGCGGCCACCGCCAAGCGCGTCGCGGCGGCCGTGAACAAGACGCTGACGCCCGACGGCATCAATCTGCTGCAGGCAAACGGCGCGGCCGCAGCACAGAGCGTGCTGCACTTTCATATGCACATCCTGCCGCGCTGGAAGGATGACGGGCTGCACCTCAACTGGGATCCCAAGCCCGGCGACATGGCCGCCATCAAGGCGGTCTATGAGCGGGTCCTGAAGAACATGTGAAGGCGCGTCAGTCGCGCGACGCAATCGCGATCGGGCCCAGCAGCGCCGACCACTCGCCGTCATCGCCCTGCCATCGATGGCTGGCAGGTTTGTTGACCTGCTGCGTCATGACATAGACGGAGTGGGTATCGGTCGTTTCCACGAAGCCGCGGGTCGTCTGGTCGCCCCGGACGGCCAGCACGTGGAAGGGATGGGCCGGCTTCTTGTTGGCGATGGCTTCCTGCACCGCGCCGAGATCCGACGGCGTCGCACCGGCGATGACGTAGAGCGTGGGCTCGGGCTCTGAAAAGTTGGCCAGCGTCTTGTTGGCGAGGTAGGCGAACTTCACCTGCTGCGCCTCGTACTCCTGGTCGACGATGGCGTCCGTCACCTTGCCCTCGACACGCGAGAACGCGTGCTGGAAGACGATGCCATATTCCTTGTCGACGGCTGATCCGGCCGCGTTGATCGCCAGATTCTCGCGGCGAAAGACGCCCTTGAAATCCTCGTTCAGGCAGCGGGCGACCGCCTTGGCGGGGGACACCAGCCAGTCGAAGAAAAACGTGCCGTGCGGCGTGGTGGCGCGCGCCGTGGCGTAGAGAGCCTTTTCGAACGGTTCCGTACGCTTCTCCGGCGGCAGACGATCATACAGGCTGCGTGAGATCTGGTAGCGGACACGGCAGTCGATGCCCAGTCCAACAACACGCGCGAATTGCCGATCCATCGGCGTTCCCGGCTGCGCCATCAAAGCCCTCCATGAATGTCGTCGCTGAGCGGACGGGTTGCTCGCCCTATGCACGAGCCGGTTTCAGCGTCCGCGTCGTGAGCGTCATGTGATGAATATCTGACTCTGTAAAATCCTTGATGCTTGAATATGCGAAATGATCAGTGTTCTTCGCATGCTAGCCACCGCTGCCGGTCGTCTCCAGTGCAATATGTTCGCGCGACGTCGATCCACTTTCTCGTGGATTGCATAGCTGCGTCGGATCGCAATTTCATGACATCGTGTCGGTCGCCTTCAGCGCATCGACGCGGCGCGTGATCTCGGCGAAGTCCGTCAGGCCAACCGGATCGTCATGACGCGGGCTGAACAGACGCGCGTAGGCGAAGCGCTCGCGGCTGACCTGCTCGAGCCGGGCCAGCTCGGCCAGCGGCTCGACATGATCATCGACGCGGAAATCGAAGTCGGGATACTCCTCGGTCGAGTAGATCTTCAGCGCCGCCGACTGCTTGCCGCGCTTGTCGCCGCCGACCGCCTCGCCGGCCCTCAGTGCCGCGATCAGGCGGCGCGGGAAGGGCAGTGCTGCGTTCGCCGCGAAGGCCTTCGCCGTCTCCTCGATCACCTGCGGCCCGGCCAGCATGTTGCCGGCCACCGAAAAACCGTCACCGATCCGGTGGCCGCACCACGGCACGCACTGCGCGCCGGTGTGGGCGGCGCTGCGGCCTTGGGCGTCCCTAACATGAAGCTGACGATGGTCGTGCCCGGCATCGGCTTCGGTCAGCAGGCGCACGACATCGGCGGCAGGGACACCGGCCGTCAGCAGGCGCAGGCCGCGCGTGCCGTAAAGCGCATTGGTGTTGGCCTGGGTGGCGATGGCGCCGACGCCGCTCGCGATATGCGGCACCCGGGCGCCGACGGCGAAGGCCCGGGTGGCGACACAGATGCCGAAGGCACCGGAGGCGGGATCATGGGCGACGATGGACCAGGTCATTTTCTTTGCTCCTCCCTCATGGCAAAAAGCGCTTGAGTCGCACGACGGAAACGCTCACCAAGGGTCTCCATGGCCGCGTCGATCGAACGCAAGCTCACCACCATCCTATCCGCCGACGTCGCCGGCTACAGCCGGATGATGAGCGCGGATGAGGCAGGGACGTTCGCGACCCTGAAGACCTATCGCGAGGCGATGACGGGACTGATCGCCAACCATCGCGGGCGCATCGTCAGCACGGCCGGCGATAGCATTCTGGCCGAGTTCGCCAGCGTCGTGCAGGCCGTGGAATGCGCCGTGCAGGTCCAGCGCGAGCTTGCCGAACGCAACACCACGTTGCCCGATGAACGGCAGATGCGGTTTCGCATCGGCATCAACCTGGGTGACGTGATGGTGGAGGGCGGTGACCTCTACGGCGACGGGGTGAACGTGGCGGCGCGCCTGCAGGGCATGGCGGATCCCGGCGGCATCCTGATCTCCGGCACCGTGTTCGACCAGGTCAAAGACAAGCTGTCCCTGGGCTTCGACTACCTGGGACCACAATCGGTGAAGAACATCGCGGCCCAGGTGCCGACCTATCGCGTGCTGCTGCAAGGGGGCGCCGCACCCTCTTTCGAGCGTCATGAGCCGGCGGAACCGGGTAGCGATCGCCCGGCACCCCACCGCGACGACCCCTGGCGCCGCCTCTATATCGATGCGGCGCGCACGGGCGCCATCATCGCTCTGCTGGCAGGAATCAACCTGCTGTCCAACAGTGCCCGGCTGTGGTTTCAGTGGCCGACGCTGGGGCTTCTCTTTCTTTTCGTCCTGCGAGCGATCCACATCTTTCGGCGCTAGGCCTAGGCCGCCGGCTCCGGCCGCTTCAGCCACTCCGGCAGGAGCGGCGTCAGCCGCGTGTCACCGGCCGTCAGCGTGCCACCGCCGGCGGCGACCTTGTCGACCGCCTCCAGCCGCAGCAGCGCCAGCGCCCTTCCGGCGACACCCGAGCGCATTTCGCCGGCCTCCTGGTCATCCAGCATCACCAGCGTGCCGGCCGCCGGCAGCGGTCCCTCGACGGCGACCGGCAACAGCCGTTTCCTGACCAGCCCGCGGTATTTGGTACGCGCCGTCAGCTCCTGGCCCATATAGCAGCCCTTGTTCCAGTCGACGCCGTTGAGCTCGTCGAAGCCGTTTTCCAGCAACAGGGCCTTGTCGACCGGCAGGTCGCGGCTGCCGTCAGGGACGCCCAGCGACAGGCGCAGGGCCTCGTAGGCGTCGAGCGGTGCCGGCGTGAAGCCTTGGGCCGCCAACAGCGCCGCGGCATGGCCGTCCGGTGCCACGACCCTTACGCCCAGCGCCGGCAGGCGGGGATCGACATAGACGATCGCGTCATCGATCGCCTTGGCCGCACCCGCGGTCGGCGGCAGGCCCAGCGCCGCGGCAGCGTCTGGCCCGTAGGCGACAACGATCTCGACGCTGTCTCCCGGGTTCTCCAGTACGACCTTGGAGCGCAGCTTGTAGATGCCCAGCTTCTTCGCCAGGTCGGCGGCGCGGTCGCGCTCGACATCCAGCAGCAGCACATCGCCCGTACCGACGATGAACATGTCCCATTGGAAACGGCCCTGCGGCGTCAGCAGGGCCGCGTAGATCGCCTGCGTGGGCGAAACACGGGTGACATCGTTGGAAATCAGCCCCTGCAGGAAGCCGACCCGGTCCTCGCCCGCGACGCGCAGCGCACCCCGGTGGACGACAGTGGAAAACCTCAACGCGCTCATGGTTGTTCGTGCCTTAATCGCGGCCACTATATCTCGAAGTGGGGAAAGGTGGCACCTCCCACAAGGGGTGGTCACCGGTCCGGTGCGCGCGCTACAAGGCCTGCCTGAGGAGACGCGGATGGCTGAAACCTACGACCTGATCGTGCGCGGTGGGCAGGCCTGGACCACGGCGGGGCTGGTGCCTGTCGATATCGGCGTGCGCGGCGGCAAGTTCGCCGCCCTGGGCGATCTGCCGGCGTCGGCCGCGGGCACCGTGGTGGACGCCACCGGACTCACGGTCCTGCCCGGCGTGATCGACAGCCAGGTGCATTTCCGCGAGCCGGGCCTGGAGCACAAGGAGGATCTGGAGAGCGGCACGCGCGGCGCCGTGCTGGGCGGCGTCACCGCCGTCTTCGAGATGCCCAACACCAAGCCCAGCACGCTCAATGCCGACGATCTGGCGGCGAAGCTGAACCTGGCGCGTGGGCGTGCCTGGTGCGACCACGCGTTCTACATGGGCGGCTCGGCCGAGAACGTCGAGCACCTGCCGGCGCTCGAGCGGTTGCCGGGTTGCTGCGGGGTCAAGGTGTTCATGGGCGCCTCGACGGGCACCCTGCTGGTGCCCGACGACGCCACGCTCGATCGCATCCTGGCGCACGGCTCGCGCCGCATGGCGGTCCATTGCGAGGACGAAGAGCGCATGAACGCGCGCAAGGCGCTGGCACAGGCGCCGGGCGCCACGCCGCACCTGCATCCCGTGGTGCGCGACGTCGAGTCGGCGCTGCTGGCGACCCAGCGCCTGATCCGCCTGGCGCGCAAGCACGCCAGACGCGTGCACGTCCTGCACGTGACGACCGAGGAGGAGATGCTCTTCCTGCGCGACCACAAGGACATCGCCACGGTCGAGGCGACACCGCAGCATCTCACCCTGGCGGCGCCGGACTGCTACGACCGGTTGGGTACCTTCGCGCAGATGAACCCGCCGATCCGCGAGGCGCGGCATCGCGAAGGCCTGTGGCGTGCCGTGCGCGACGGCACGGTCGACGTGATCGGCTCCGACCATGCGCCGCATACACGCGAGGAAAAGTCGAAGCCCTATCCCGGCTCGCCGTCGGGCATGCCCGGCGTGCAGACCCTGTTGCCGTTGCTGCTCGACCACCTGAACGCCGGCCGCCTGTCGCTGGCGCGGCTGGTCGACCTGACCTCGGCTGGCGCAGCCCGCATCTTCGGCCTCGCCGCCAAGGGCCGTATCGCGCTGGGTTACGACGCCGATCTCACCCTGGTCGATCTGGCGGCGCGGCGCGAGATCACCGAATCGTGGATGGCAACCAAATCGGGTTGGACGCCGTTTGCCGGCATGACGGTGACGGGATGGCCGGTGGCCACCATCATCCGCGGCAACGTGGTGATGCGCGATGATGTGCTGCTGGGCACGCCCATCGGCACGCCGATCCGCTTCGTCGATACGCTCAGCAAGGAAGGATAAGCTTAATGGGTACGTTTCGCGCGCTGCTGTCAGAGCAAGGCACCGATCGCAAGGTCACGAGCACGGTCCAGGAGCTCGACGACAGCCGCCTGCCGGCCGGCGACGTCACCGTGAAGGTCGACTATTCGACCCTGAACTACAAGGACGGCCTGGTCCTGACGTCGGGCGGCGGATTGGTGAAGACCTGGCCGCATGTCGGCGGCATCGATCTGGCGGGCACGGTCGAGGCGTCCGATAGTCCCAGCTTCAAGGCCGGCGATAAGGTCGTGCTGAACGGCTATCGCGTCGGTGAACTGCACTGGGGCGGCTACGCCACGCGCGCCCGCGTCAAGGGCGACTGGCTGGTGAAGCTGCCGGAGGCGATCTCGACCAGGCGCGCGGCGGCGATCGGCACGGCGGGCTACACCGCGATGCTCTGCGTGCTGGCGCTCTCCAAGCACGGCGTGACGCCGGCCCGCGGCGAGGTTCTGGTGACGGGTGCCGCCGGCGGCGTCGGCAGTGTCGCCGTCGCGATCCTGGCCAAGCTCGGCTACGCCGTGGTGGCGGCCACCGGGCGGCCGCAGGAAGCCGACTACCTGAAGGGCCTGGGCGCCAGCACGATCATCGAGCGCAAGGAGATCACCGAGGCGGCCGATCGCCCGCTGCTGGGCGAGCGCTTTGCCGGCGTCGTCGACACCGTGTCGGGCGTGATGTTCGCGCGGGCGCTCGCCATGGTGAAGTACGGTGGTGCCGCCGCCGTCTGCGGCCTGGCGGGCGGCGCGGCGTTTCCCGGCAACATCGTTCCCTTCATTCTGCGTGGCATCACGGTGTGCGGCGTCGATTCGGTGATGCTGCCGATGGCGCCGCGGCTGGAGGCCTGGACCCGGCTGGCCACCGACCTGCCGCTGGACAAGCTCGACGCCATGGTCGTCGACAAGACGCTGCAGGATCTGCCGGCGCTGGCTAAGGACATCCTCGGCGGCCAAGTGCGTGGCCGCGTCGTCGTCGACGTCAACGCTTAGCGTCCTTCTCCCCGCGCAGGCGGGACGAAGGTGGACGCCGCGCAGCGGCGGCCGGATGAGGGGCTTCGCGATGTCGATAGCCGCAAGTTGTGTGATGAGAGGGCGCAGGTGTGTCGACACTGCAAAGCCCCTCATCCGGCGCTTCGCGCCACCGTCTCCCCGCCTGCGCGGGGAGACGGTGTGATGGCCGCGCGCCTGCCGCCGCTGGGCACTATCGAGGCCTTCGCGGCGGCGGCACGCACACTCAGCTTCACCACGGCGGCGCGTGAACTCAACCTCACGACATCGGCCGTCAGCCGTCGCGTCGCGGCGCTGGAGGCCAGCCTCGATGTTCGCCTGTTTCATCGCCTCAACCGCGCCCTGCGGTTGACGGCGGCCGGCGACAAATACCTGGCGGCGATCGGGCCGGCGATCGAGGCCTTGCGTGCCGCCGGCGCCGCGATACGTCCTGCGGCACGAGGCAGCCGCCTGACCCTGTGTGTCCTGCCGTCGTTCGCGGCCCTGTGGCTGCTGCCGCGGCTGGCCGATTTCACCACGTCGCATCCGTCGATCGACCTGCGCGTGGCGACCGCACCGGGCGCACCCGACGCCGGGCGCGGCGATATCGATCTTGCCGTGGCCATCGGCACCGGCGACTGGCCCGGCTGGTCGGCCGAGCGGCTGCTGCCGATGCGGTGCCGGCCGGTCTGCGCGCCCAAGCTGTTGCGGGGTCCGCGGGGGCTCAAGGCGCCGGCGGACCTGCGGCACCACGCCCTGCTGGGCGTTGCGCGTCCGCGCGGGTTCTGGCGTCGCTGGTGTGTCGAGGCCGAGGTACCGCCGTTTCGGCCGGCGCGCACATTGCGGTTCGATGGCCTGCATCTGCTCTACGAAGCCGCCGCCGGTGGCCTCGGTGTTGCCATGGCGTTCGACGATCTCGTGCAGCCCTATCTCGACGATGGCCGCCTGGTCGAGCCGTTCGACATCAGCTTCGCCCCCAGCGAAAGCTGGTGGCTGCTCCATCGCAATCGCGATGCACGCTCGCAAGGTGTGCGCAGCGTCCGTCGCTGGCTCAAGACCGAGGCTGCGCGCTGAGGCGCGACTGTCACCCCGCGCTACGCGCGGGATGACAGCGATCCGCAAGCCGACGATTCCAGTAGTGAAACGGGCATTCGGTTGCGTGCGGGGCAATCGACGTTGTCATCGCTGCGTTTGTCCGCGCGTCCGGTCCGCGCGACGGTGCCGCCTGTTGTCGAAGGAGCAGGGAGCATGAGCGACGGCGCTTTTGCCGCACCGGATCCGGACTTCCGCACGCGCGTGACGCAGTTCGCGCAGACCATGCCGATCTTCAGCCATCTCGGTCTGCGCATCGTGCGGCTCGATCCGGGCACATGCCACCTGGAGCTGCCGCGACGTGTGGAGTTCACGCAGCTGCAGGGCTATTTCATGGCTGGCGTCGTGGGCATGGTTGGCGATATTGCCGGCAACATGGCCGGCGGCACGCTGTTGGCCGCCGATTGGACGCTGGCCTCGCTGGACTACACGGTGAAGCTGCTGGCGCCGGCGCGCGGCGAGGCGCTGGTAGCGGAAGGCCGCACGGTGCGGCCCGGGCGCACGGTCACCGTCAATGCCGCCGACATCTTCGCCGTCGACGGCGGCAAGCGCACGCTGTGCGCCAGCGTGCTGATGACGGCGATGAACCTGCCGCTGGGAGCGCGCGCATGACGGCGGTACCCGAAGGCTTCCGGCCATTCTCCTATTCCAGCGCCTTCCTTGACGCGGTGGGCCCGCTGTACGAGGGCAGAGCGGCGGACGGGACCCTCGTGCTGGGCCTGCGTATCGAAGAGCGCCATTGCAATCGCCGTGGGTTCGCACACGGTGGCTTGCTGATGACGCTGGCCGATCTGGTGCTGGGCTATTCGCTGATCAGCGTCACCGGCCGTCGCGGCGGAGTCACCGTCAACCTCACGACCGATTTCGCCGGCGCGGTGCAGGTGGGGCAGTGGGTCGAAGCGCGTGCCGATGTCCAGAAGGCGACAGGCGCCTTGGCCTTCGCCAACTGCTACCTCACGGTCGAAGGCAAGCGCATCGTGCGCGCCAGCGCCATCTTCAAGACGCCACCTCAATCCAGTGTTAGCGCGCCGCACGTCGCAGATGCTCCAGCGCCGTCGGCGGTACCGGGCGGTTGATCACCTCGCGGATGGCGAAGCTGGAGTGGATGCGCGCCACGCGCGGCAGGGTCGAGAGCTGGCCCTTGTGGATGTGCTCGAAGTCCTCGATGTCGCGCGCCAGCACGGTCAGCAGGTAGTCGTCGTCGCCCGACATCAGATGGCACTGCACCACCGAGGGACAGCGCGCCACCGCCTTCTCGAAAGCGTTCAGCGTTTCCTCGCTCTGGCTGTCGAGCGTGATGCGCACGATGACCGTCGTCGAGAAGCCGAGCTGCTTGAGGCCCAGCGTGGCGTGATAGCCGTTGATCAATCCGTTGTCTTCCAGCTGCTTCAATCGCCGCGCGCAGGCGGTGCTGGAAAGACCAACCAGTTCGGCCAGTTCGACATGACTAGCGCGCGCGTTGCGCGTCAGTGCGGACAGCAGGGCAATATCAATGCGATCGAAGCTCATGCGCTCTTTTCTGTCGCTAGATGACCATTTTGTGCAGGATTCGTGCAAAACGCCATCGGCTTGTCACGGACTTTTCGG
Organism: Reyranella sp. CPCC 100927; assembly: GCF_007859315.1. Lineage (GTDB taxonomy): Bacteria > Pseudomonadota > Alphaproteobacteria > Reyranellales > Reyranellaceae > Vineibacter. The sequence continues at coordinate 133,474 of NZ_VOHA01000012.1, read as the reverse complement.
GGAACGAAACATCGGGTCCGGCTAAACCATGGAGACTGCCCAGGGAGGGTCTTCATGCGCGTCGGTGTGCCCAAAGAGATCAAAGTTCATGAATACCGGGTGGGCCTGACGCCTGCTTCGGTCCGCGAATACGTGGCTGCCGGCCACGAGGTGCTGGTCGAAACCCAGGCTGGCGGCGGCATCGGTGCCAGCGATGACGACTACCGCGCGGCCGGCGCGCGCATCGTTGCAACGCCGCAGGAAATCTTCGCCGCCGCCGACATGGTGGTGAAGGTCAAGGAACCGCAGCCGTCGGAGTGGACGCAGCTGCGCGAAGGACAGATCCTGTTCACCTATCTGCACCTGGCATCGGACCCCGAGCAGACCAAGGGCCTGATGGAGACCGGCTGCACGGCCATCGCCTACGAGACCGTGACGGACGCGCAGGGCGGCCTGCCGCTGTTGGTGCCGATGAGCGAAGTCGCTGGCCGGCTGTCGATCGAGGCCGGCGCATTGGCCCTGCGTCGCCACACCGGTGGTCGCGGCCTGCTGCTGGGCGGCGTGCCGGGTGTGCCGCCAGGCCGGGTCGTCATCATCGGCGGCGGCACGGTGGGTATCCACGCCGCGCGCATGGCGGTCGGCCTGGGCGCCGAAACCACCATCCTGGATCGCTCGCTGCCGCGCCTGCGCGTGCTGGACGACGTCTTCGGCGGGCGTGTGCGCACGCGCTATTCACACATGGAGGCCGTCGAGCAGGAACTGCGCGCGGCCGACGTCGTGATCGGTGCCGTGCTGGTGCCCGGCGCCAAGGCGCCGCGGATCGTGACCCGAAAGCACCTGGCGACCATGAAGCCGGGCGCCGTGGTGGTCGACGTCGCCATCGACCAGGGCGGTTGCTTCGAGACCTCACACGCCACGACGCATGCCGAGCCGACCTATGTCGTGGACAACGTAATCCACTATTGCGTCGCCAACATGCCGGGCGCCGTGCCGCTGACATCCAGCCACGCGCTCAACCATGCCACGCTGCCGTTCGGCCTGCGCCTGGCTGCCAAGGGGCTGGCGGCGCTCGACGACGATCCGCACTTGAAGGCAGGGCTCAATGTGCATCGCGGCCGCGTCGTCTACGCGGCCGTGGCCGAGAGCCTTGGCCTCTCGGGCGGTCCCAAGCCGCTCGCAGCATAATGAGACTATGCTAAGGTCCGCCCGCCGTTTTTCTCCAGCTTGACGAAAGAGTCCGTCGATGGCCGCCAGCACTGCACCCGTTGCCAACAACCTCGAAGCCTTCTTCATGCCGTTCACGGCGAACCGGCAGTTCAAGAAGAACCCGCGCCTGCTGGCCAAGGCCAAGGGTATCCACTACTGGACCCCGGAAGGCCGTAAGGTCATCGACGGCACCGCCGGCCTGTGGTGCGTCAACGCGGGCCACGGCCGCGAGGAGATCAAGCAGGCGATCGCGGCCCAGCTCGAGGAGATGGACTACGCGCCCACCTTCCAGATGGGCCATCCCAAGGCGTTCGAGCTGGCGGCTCGCCATGCCGCCATGCTGCCGGGCGACCTTGATCACGCCTTCTACTGCAACTCCGGCTCTGAAGCGGTCGACAGCGCGCTGAAGATCGCACTGGCCTACCAGCGGGCCCGCGGTGAGGGCACGCGCACGCGACTGATCGGCCGCGAGCGCGGCTATCACGGCGTCGGCTTCGGCGGCATCTCGGTCGGCGGCATGGCCAACAACCGCAAGTTCTTCGCCGCCCAGCTGCCCGGCGTCGATCATCTGCCGCACACGCACCTGCCGGCCAAGAACGCCTTCTCGCGCGGCCTGCCCGAACACGGCGCCGAACTTGCCGACGAGCTGGAGCGCATCGTGGCGCTGCACGATGCCTCGACCATCGCCGCCGTCATCGTCGAGCCCTGTGCCGGTTCGACCGGGTACCTGCCGCCGCCCAAGGGCTACCTCCAGCGCCTGCGGGAGATCTGCACCAAGCACGGCATCCTGCTGATCTTCGACGAGGTGATCACCGGCTTCGGACGCCTGGGCGCCGGCTTCGCGGCCGAGTACTTCGGCGTTATCCCCGACCTGATGACGGTGGCCAAGGGCATCAGCAACGCCACCGTGCCGATGGGCGGCGTCTTCGTGCGCAAGCACGTCTACGAGGGCCTGATGACGGGGCCGGAAAACGCCATCGAGCTGTTCCACGGCTATACCTATTCGGCGCATCCGCTGGCCTGCGCCGCCGCGTCGGCGGTGCTCGACATCTACAAGAACGACGGGCTCTTCCAGCGCGCAGCCGAATTGTCACCATACTGGGAAGACGGCGTGCACTCGCTGAAGTCCGTGTCCGGGGTGACCGACATCCGCAATCTCGGCCTGGCGGCCGGCATCGACATGGAAGGCAAGCCGGGCGCGGTGGGTGCCCGTGGCTATGCGACCTTCGTGAAGGCCTTCGAGCTGGGCTTGATGGTGCGCCAAACGGCGGATACCTTGGCCATGTCGCCGCCGCTGATCGTCGAGAAGAATCAGATCGATGAGATCATCGACATTGTCGGCAAGGCGATCAAACAGGCGGCCTGACGGCCGCGAGGGCAAACAGGCGGCCTAGTGGCCCACGAGGTGTGATGATCGATCGTCGTCTTTTCTTGGCCGCCGGCGTGGCGGCCATGGTCCTGGCCGGCTGCGACCAGAGTCCGAGCAAGGCCGAGATCCTGAAGAAGGCAGAAGGCGTCAAGACCAAGGCCGAGCTGGAAAAAGTGCTCGGCAAGCCGGCCGAGCTCGACAAGGTCGGCCCGATCGAGAAGTGGACCTACAAGGCCTCCGACGGGTCGGTGACGTATATCATCGTCGCCGACCAGGTCACGCTCGACATGACGGGCGGCAGCGGCAAGAAGTAGGCTCACCTCTCCCGCAAGCGGGACCCTTTGCGGAAGCTCGGTATTGGGTGGAGGGTTTTCTCCAGCCGTCGATGTTCCATCGGCGGCTGGACCACCGGGCCAGCAGCAGCGCCTTAAAGACACCCGGCGGCAGGCAGCCGGACGCACCCCGTGCCGTTGATTGCGATGGTGCGATGACGTGCACGGAGGCTCGAAAGCTCGTCTTCCGGCGATCAGTGCTGGCGTCGCAGGAGACGCTCGGCGCGGGCGGCCATCTCCATCAGTCGAGTGTGATTTTCGTGTTCACGATGATATGGCGCAGCAGCCTGGTCTGCTCGGCCATGAAATCGGCGAACTGGCTCCTGCTGCTGGCAAAAGGACGCAGGAAGCGGTCCTCGGCCCATTTCTGAAAGGGTTGCGATCGGATGACGCTTTCCAGATCCTTGCTCATGACGTCGGCTTTGGCCTCCGGGATCTGGCCTGCAGCCAGGAGGCCGAACCACGACGAATAGTCAAAGTTCGGCAGGCCTGCTCCTGCCGTTGTCGGCACTTCCTCCAAACCGGGGAGGGGGGACGTCGCCGTGAGCGCGAGTGCCCGGAGCTTGCCGGACTTGATATGGTCGGTCACGCCGAGCGGGGCCGCGAAGTAGCCATCAATGCGGTTGGCGAGCAGATCGGGAACGAGCTGCGACAGTCCCTTGTAGGGGACATGCGTTATCGAGACGCCGGCGCGTTCCTTGAACAGTTCCAGAACCAGGTGGGACGGCGCGCCGTTGCCTTGAGAACCGAAGCTCAGCTTCCCTGGATGTGCCTTCGCGTACGCAATCAGCCCGCGAAGATCATCGAACGGAGCAGACCCATTCACGAGGATCAGGAGCGGTGTGTCCGCGATCAGGCCGATCGGCGTGAAGTCAGCGATCGGGTCGTACGGCAAGTTCTTGAACAGGCTCGCGTTGGCGGCATGGGTGCCGGCGTAGCCGAAGAACAGCGTGCGGCCGTCGGGTGGTGCGCCCTTCGCATACGCGGCTCCGATGATGCCCGAGCCGCCGCCGCGGTTCTCCACCACAATCGGTGTATTCCAGATCTCGCGCAGGCCGTCGGCGATCTTGCGACCGATCGCGTCGGTCACGCCGCCCGCCGGAAAGGGAACCACGAGCCTCAATGGCTCGCTCGCCGTGCCTGCGCGCATCGGCAGGGCGGCAACCGCCGCCGCACACGCGGCCATCGAAATGAATCTTCGCCGTGACATGTCCATCCTGTCACCCCGATCGTGGAGTGCTATTCGCCGATGATGCTCTTGCCGAAGGGTTCGTCGCGGGCCCGGAATGCGGCACCGAGTCCCTCGTCGGCAAAGCGCCGAAGGAATTCGCGATTGGACTGTGCCAGATGCCCGCGCACGTCCGTCTCGGCCGCGAGGCGCTGGAGCATGCGGCTTCCCATCAGCTCCATCGCGATGTTCACGGTCCGCTTGTTGCAGGCGAGGATATCGGCGTCTATCAGTGCCATCCGCGACGCCAGACGCGCCACCTCTTCGTCCAGCTGTGCGGGCGCGACCGCGGCGAGGACGAGACCGATGCGCGCGGCCTCGCGCCCGAGGATGAAATCTCCGGTCAGCAGCAGTCGCTTCGCCCACTGTGGCCCGACGAGGTAGGTCCACATGTGGCAGGGCGGTGAGCCTTGCGAACGCACGGCTGGGAAACCGATCCGCGCATCGTCCGCCGCGATGATGATGTCGGCCATCAGCGCGAGATCGGTACCACCGTTGACGCAATGCCCGTGGATCTTCGCAATCACCGGCTTGTGGATGTCAAATATCGTGAGGATGTCCGCCTGGTTGCGCTCGATGCGCCAGACGTCGTCGTCGATGTTGCCGATTGGCGCCCGGTACAGTGCCGGGTCGTGGTCGACGCCATCGGCCTGGTGCGCACCCTCACGCATCTCGTAGTTCTGGAGCATGTCGTAGCCGGAACAGAAGTCGGGGCCAGCGCCTTGCAGCACGACGCAGTGCACGGCTTTGCGGTCGTCCGCTTCCATGAGCGCCTGCCGCAGCTCGGCGAGCATCGGTCGGGTCAGCGCGTTGCGCTTCTGCGGCCGGTTGAGCGTGATTGTCGCGATGCCATCGCTGACCTCGAAAACAATCGATTCGGTCGATCGAAGCCACTTGTGCATGTCGCTGTCCTGCAAGTTGGTTGTCTCTGCGCATGATGAGTGCATCGGCGGCCCGGATGTCTGCGTCATTGCAGATGAGGGATCGATAGCTCCAGGACCACATCCTGCATCTCGTCGGCGAAGCACGACGTGAGGCTGACGGGTAACGGCAAGGCGCTCGAGGCCCACGGGCGCCGCGCCGCGCTAGCCTCCAAGCAGTTGGCGGCTCTCAGTGCGCATTGTGATTGCCGGTATCGTTCGCGTCAACGGATATTTTTTATAGAGAATTATTAATTCTCTATAGAGAATTACTGCGAAGCGACGGCCGTGCTCGGGCGGTTCGACGAGGCGCTTGCGCATAGGTCGATGAAAATGGGATCCCGGGCGTTCAGGTGGTCCGGGGCACCGGAGCCGCACAACCGCAGCCAGTGTTAAAGTGCGGCCACCACGTGTCCGCACCATTGGGCCGAGACCGAGATGACGAAGAAGCAGCGACCGACGACCACCGACAGCCAGGACCAGAAGCGCGTTGGCGCAACCTTGAGGACGATGCAGGTCCTGGAGTACTTCGCGGGCAATCCGCATCCCATGAGCGCCGCCGAGCTGACACGCGCGACCGATCAAAACCCGAGCACCGCCTTCAATATCCTGCGTACCCTGGTCAGTGAGGGTTACCTGCAGCATCTGGCCGGAAGCAAGCTGTACATGCGCGGCCCTGCTCTATATCGGCTGGCGCGCAAGTTCGCCGACGCACCTCACATCCCGGAGGCCGCGGCGCCGTTGCTGCAAGAGCTGGCGAGCAAGTACGACGTCTCCGTGTCACTGTGGCGACGGGAATCGGTGCACTACATGATGTTGCTCATGCTGGCGGAGGGGTCGGCGGCGATCCGCCTTCACATGACGACGGGCATCAAGGTCCCGCTCCTGCAGGGCAGCATGGGACGAATCATGGCGCTGGAGGCGGGACTACCGGACATGGAACGCCATCACCTCTTCCGCGCGTTGCCGTTGGCTCGCCCGATATCGTACCGGACGTTCCTTGGCCAGGCGCGGCTGGCAAGGGAACAGGGTTGGAGCCAGGACGACGGCAACTGGCACGAGGCCGTCGCGTCGCTGTCCGCACCCGTTCGTATTGAGAATGCCCCTGTCGAGTATCTGTGCACGGTGGCCATGTTCCGGCGGCAGCATGTCGGCACTGTCCGGCTGGCGCTGGCCGGCGATCTTCTGGGCCTGGCGAGCCGGATCGCTCCGCTGATCAACCCGGCCTACTGATCGACCGACACACGGTCCTCATCCAGCCGCCGATGGGCATCGACGGCCGCAAAAAAATCCCTCACTGTCACTGGACAACCCAATACCCTCATTCTGCAAAGGTCCCGCTTGCGGGAGAGGGGAGAAGGATCGTGGGAGGATATGCATGAAAGTCGTGATCACCGGCGGTGCCGGCTTTCTCGGCAAGAAGCTGGCACGCCGTATCCTGGCGGGTGCCGAACTGATCGGGCCGTCGGGCAAGCCCGAGCCGGTCAAGGAATTGATGCTGTTCGACGTCGTACAGGCCGGCGGACCGGGGCTCGACGATCCGCGCGTGCATGCGCTGGCCGGCGATATCGCCAATTTTGCCACCGTGCAGACGATCATGCAGGGTGCCTCCAGCGTCTTCCACTTCGCCGCCGTGGTCAGTGCCGGCGCCGAGGCCGATTTCGACCTTGGCTACAAGGTCAACCTCGACGGTACGCGCTACGTGCTCGAGGCGTGTCGTGCACTGGGCACCAACCCGCGCATGATCTTCACCTCATCGCTGGCTGCCTATGGCGGCGACCTGCCGCCGGCCGTCACCGACGACACGCCGTTGACGCCGCAGACGTCCTACGGTGCCCAGAAATCGATCGGCGAATTCCTGGTGCGTGACTACACCCGCAAAGGTTACCTGCGCGGCACCGCGGTGCGTCTGCCGACGATCTGCGTCCGTACCGGCGCGCCCAACAAGGCGGCCTCGACCTGGGCCAGTTCGATCGTGCGCGAGCCGCTGACCGGTGTCGATGTCGTGTGTCCGGTGACACCGCAGACCGTGATGGCGGTACTGAGTCCGCGTCGCACCGTCGATGCCTTCGTGCGCGCTCACAACCTGGATGTCGATGCCTTCGGACCCGGTCGCGCCCTGTTGCTGAACGGCATCAATGTTACGGCGCGTGAGCTCGAGGCAGCCATGCAGCGCCACGCCGGCAACCGTCGATTGGGCACGGTGAGCTGGCAGCACGATCCCATGATCCAGCGCATCTGCGATGGCTGGCCCCAGGGGATCGACAGCGCCCGCGCCCGACGTTTCGGTTTCGAGACCGACCGCGATCTCGATGAGATCGTGCGCCACTTCATCGCCGACGACCTCGACGAGCAGATGAAGCTGGTAACGCGCGCCGCCTGATTCCGACACCCGTCTTATAACCATGACAACAAGTGTAACGGCCGGCGTGCGCGCGCGCGTGCTGGCCGCCCTGGTGCTGACGACCATCGCCAGCCAGTTCTTTCGCGCCTCGACCGCTGCCATCGCGCCCGACCTTATCGCCGATCTCGGCCTGTCGGCGCAGCAATTCGGCGCCGCCAATGGCGCATTCTTCCTGGCCATCGGTCTGGTGCAGATTCCCGTCGGCATCCTGTTCGACCGCTATGGTCCGCGGCGCGTCACCACGGCGCTGACCGGTCTCGCCGTGGTCGGCGCGGTGTGGCAGGCGTTGTGCACCAGCGGTGCCGAGTTCCTGGCCGCCCGATTGCTGCTGGGTGTCGGCTGCGCCGGCAGCTTCATGAGCGCCGTGCTGGTCAGCTCACGATGGTTCGGCGGCGATCGGCTGGCCACCGTGCTGAGCTGGGTATTCGCCTTGAGCCAGATCGGCCTGATGATGGCGACGACACCGCTGGCGGCGGCCAGCGCCGCCTTCGGCTGGCGGGCCGCGTACCTCGCGGCTGCCGTCGTGGCGCTTGTCATTGGCGCTGCCTTCTTCGTGCTGGTGCGCGACGCACCGCCCGATAGTCCGCCCGCGGCGGCGCGCGGCGAGACCATCATGGAGGCCTTGCGGGGCGTGGTGCAGGTCTGGCGCACCAAGGGCCTGGGGCCGGTTCTGGCCATCCACAGCGTGGCCTACGCCAGCATGGCAACCGTATTGTCGGTGTGGGCCGGGAAGTATCTCGCCGACGTACATGGGCTCGATGCCGTGCAGCGCGGCAACGTGCTGCTGGCCATGACGGCATTCCAGATCGCCGGCACCTTGGCCTTTGGGCCGCTGGACCGGCTGTTCAACACGCGCAAATGGATCATCGTCGCCGGCGCGGTGTTGAGCCTGTGCACCTTGGGGCCGCTGGCGCTGATGGCAGGCACCGGCCTGTGGACCGCGGCCGCCTTGCTCTGCCTGCACTGCGCCGTCACCGCGTACGGCATCGTCATCGTGGCCCATGGCCGGTCGCTGTTTCCGGCACATCTTGCCGGCCGCGGTGTCACCACCGTGAATATCGCCCAGGTCGCGGGCTCGGCCGCCATGCCGTGGCTGACCGGCATCGTGATCGGCCTGTTCCCGGTCGCCGGTGGCGGCGGCTATGCCGAGATCGCCTACCGCGCGGCGTTCGGCGCGATCGGCGTGGCGGTGGTGGCGGGTCTGGCCGTCTATCTCACGGCCCGTGATGCCAAGCCGCGCGGCTAGTCCCTGTCGATCGAAGACGCCTGTCATCCCGAGCACAGCGAGGGATGACAGTCTGTGTTGCGGGGACTACGTCGCCGCGCGCTGGCCGCTCATCTGCTGCAGCAGTTGCATGACCAGCCACATCCCCAAGCCCCAGAAGCCGTAGACCAGCGGCGCCAGCACGACACCCGGCATGGCGAAGCCGCCGCCCACGGGTGCACCCTTCAGCGGCAGCGCCACGAACCAGTTGGCCAACGTGGGCACAATGGCGGCAAACAGGATCCAGCCGAGGACACCGTTCAACGCGCCCGGCAGGCGGGGCACGACGAGCGCCGCGGCGATGCCCCACAGCGCCGTCCAGAAGATGTAGGAGATCACCACCGGCACGCCGAACGGCTTGGTGGCGACCATCGACCACGTGCTGGCCTTGAGCAGGCCGGCCTGGGTGAGGGCCCAGAACCCGCCTTGATGGAAGACCAGGAAGGCTATGGCGCCGGCGATGGCGCCGAAGACTACGGTCCGGACGGTCGTATTGGCCATGACGCATCCCCACCTTGTTCGGACGCCATCATCATCGCCTGCGCGCGCGACGCCAATAACGAAATCGCCAGCGGTGTTACCAGCCGGATACCGTCACGGGCGCATCCAGAAGTTCGCCTTGCCGGCACGCACGGGGGCGGCGAGGTTGGCGAACTCGCACAGCAGTGTGCGGGTGTCGCGCGGATCGATGATCTCCTCGATCCAGAAGCGCTCGGCGCTGCGGAACGGCGAGCGCAGCTTGTTCAGCCGCGCCTCGATCTCCTTCAGCTTGGCATCGGGATCGGGTGCGGCGTCGATGTCGGCGCGGTACGCCGCCTCGATGCCGCCTTCCAGCGGCAGCGAGCCCCAGCGGCCCGACGGCCAGGCATAGCGGAAGCTCATGCGGCCGGTGTTCTTGTGCGCAGCACCGGCGACGCCGAAATTGTTGCGCACAATCACGGTGCACCACGGGATCGACGTCTGGTGCATCGCCGCCATCGCCCGCACGCCCTGGCGGATCACGCCACTCTTCTCGGCCTCCAGCCCGATCAAGAAACCGGGGCAGTCCTCGAGGTAGACCACCGGCAGACGGAAGGTTTCGGCCAGGTCCATGAAGCGCGTCACCTTCTGGCAGGTATCAGCCGTCCAGGCGCCGCCGTAGTGCATGGGGTCGCTGGCCATGAAGGCGACCGGCCAGCCGTCCAGGCGCGCCAGCCCGGTGATCACGGAGCGGCCATAGAGCTTGCCCATCTCGAAGAAGCTGCCCTTGTCGACCAGCGCGTTCACGATGGTGCGCATGGCGTAGATCTTGCGCGTATCGCGCGGGATCACCGACAGCAGCTTTTCCTCGCGCCGCTTGGGATCGTCCTGCTGCGGCCCGCGCGGCGCCAGGTCGAATGCCGATTGCGGCATGTACGACAGAAATTTCTTCGCCGCGGCGAAGGCGTCATCCTCGCTGTCGACCGCCTCGTCGACGGCGCCGGCGCGCAACTGGATCTCCCAGCCGCCCAGTTCTTCCTTCGACAGCGGCTGGCCCAGCCGAGCCACGACAGGCGGTCCGGCGACGAACATCGCCGACAGGCCTTTCACCATCACCGAGTAGTGCGCCGCCGCCAGCCGTGCGGCACCCAGTCCCGCCACTGAGCCCAGGCCCAGCGCGACCACCGGCACGGTGCCCATGTTGGCTGCCACCACGTCGAAGCCGATGGCGCCCGGCACGTTGGCACGGCCCGTGGTCTCGATGGTCTTCACCGAACCGCCGCCGCCGGAACCCTCGATCAGGCGGATCAGCGGCATGTGGTACTCGTACGCCATGCGCTCGACCAGCAGGTTCTTCTCCTTGATGGTGGCGTCGGCCGAGCCACCGCGCACCGTGAAGTCGTCGCCCGACACCGCCACGGGGCGGCCGTCGATGGTGCCGCGGCCGGTGACCGAGTTCGACGCCACCAGATCCGACAGGTCGTTCTGGCCATCGTAGGTCGCCATGCCGGCAACGCTGCCGAATTCACGGAACGAGCCGGGGTCCAGCAGCCGGTCGATGCGCTCGCGCACGGTGAGACGGCCGCCGTCGTGCTGGCGCTTGACCTTGTCGGGCCCGCCCATGCGCGCCACCAGCTCTTGGCGGCGCTTCAGTTCGTCCAATTCAGGCTGCCAGCTCATCGCGGTCGTTCCTCGGTGGTTCGTGCCTCCACCTACCTATACCGTTTTGCCGGACCAGCGCAGCCAGCGCTCATCTGTGCCCGTTGCATCGCGGCTAGGCATTCCGCTCATCGGCCGGCAGTGCCCGCCACGCCGGTGGGCAAGCGGAGACAGGCCATCAGGCCGCCGCCGCTGCGATTGCCCAGCGTCAGGTCGCCACCCAGCATCTGCGCCAGCTGATGGGCGATGGCGAGGCCCAACCCGGTGCCGCCGGTATCGCGGTTGCGCGACGACTCGAGGCGATGGAACGGCTGCAGCACGGCCTGGAGTTCGGCGGGATCGATTCCCGGCCCGCGATCGCAGACCGTGACGGCGACGGTATCGCCCGCGTGTTCGACCTGGATTTCGACGTCGCGCGCGAATTTCAGCGCATTGTCGACGAGATTGCCGACAATGCGGCGGACCGCCTGCGGCCGCGTCACCACGGGCCGGTCGATCCGGCCGTGTAGGCGGACGGTGGCGCCGCCGTCGCGGTAATCGCACGCGAGGCTGTCGATCAGGGCATCGAGATCGACACGACGGGGCTGCTCGGCCTCGCCGTGGGCGCTGCGCGCGTAGGCGATGCCTTCGCGCACCAAGCTCTGCATGGTATCGAGGTCGGCGTTCAGCTTGTCGCGCAGATCGGGGTTGTCCAGCAGGTCCGCCCGCAGGCGCATGCGGGTGATCGGCGTCTGCAGATCGTGCGACACGGCGGCCAGGATCCGCGTGCGTTCGCCCAGGTGCTCGGCGATGCGGCGCTGCATGGCGTTGAAGGCGGTGGCGGCGCGGGCGACTTCCCGCGGCCCGTCTTCCGGCAGCGGGTCGCCCCGCAGCGTCGGTCCCAGCCGGTTGGAGGCGTGCGCCAGTTGCGCCAGCGGCCGTGTGGCCAGCCGCACCGCAAGCCACGTGGCTGCCGCCAGCAGGGCAAGCTGCAGCATCAGCACGACCAGCACCCAGACCGAAATCGCCATGGCGGGCGCCGACAGCGTGATGGTGAGCGGCGTGCCGTCTGTCAGACGCACGTGCAATTGCAGCATGCTGGTGTCATCCGCGGGCAGTGTCGCGCTGACGGCGTAGCCGGGGCCCAGGGCACCGGCGACAGCGTGCACCACTTGCCGTGCCGTTCCGTCCGTGGCCGGTTCGCCATCGGGCCTGGCCGCGAGCGTGTAGCGGTAGTGGCGCCGCTCCAGCCGGTCGAGCCAGACGGCACGTTCGGCGGCGGGGATGCGGTCGAGGATGGCGACCGAGGCGGCGATGTCCTTGGCCAGATAGGACATCATCATCAGCCACGATGTCTGGCTGCGTTCCTGCATGACCAGCCAGAAGGTGAGTCCGTGCGCCGCGGCAAGGCCGACGAACAGGATCAGCGCGATGCGGCCGAACAGCGAGCGCGGCCAGAAACGGCTCACGGCGATCCGCCGCGCGCCGTGACCGCGGCGCTGAACACATAGCCCTCGTTGCGCACGGTCTTGATGTAGCGCGGCTCGCGCGCGTCATCGCCCAGCCGCTGGCGCAGCCGGCTGACCAGCAGGTCGATGGAGCGGTCGAAAGCGTCCGCCTCGCGTCCCTGGGTCAGGTCCAGCAGCTGGTCGCGGTTCAGCACGCGCTGCGCGTGATCGAGGAAGACGCGCAGCAGGCGGTATTCGGCGCCGCTCAGCGACACCAGGGTGCCGGCGGCGTCGATCAGGTGACGCTGCGTCGTGTCGAGCGACCAGTCGCCGAAGGCGAGCAGGTGGCCGGCGTCGGCTGGCGCGCGCAGGTTGGGCGGCAGCATGCGGGTGCGGCGCAGGACCGCCTTGATGCGGGCCAGCAGTTCGCGCGCGACAAAGGGCTTGGTCACGTAATCGTCGGCGCCCAGTTCCAGGCCGACGATGCGATCGGTATCCTCGTCGCGCGCCGTCAGCATCAGAATGGGGATCGAGCCCGCGGCGCCGGCGCGCAGCTGGCGGCACAGCGCCAAGCCGTCTTCGCCCTGCAGCATCAGGTCGAGCACGATCAGGTCGACCATGCCGTCCGCCAACGCGGCATGCATCTGCCGGCCGTCGGCCACCGCGGTGGCGCGGCAGCCGTTCTTTTCGAGATACTGGGTCAGCAGTCCGCGGATCTCGCGGTCGTCATCGACGATCAGGATGTGGTCGCGCCGCTGCATGCGCTCGACGTCCTAGCTCATTTCACAGGCTCTGTGGCGCTTTTCTTGTATCTCAATGTATCCGGCCGCGGACTGGATACGAAGGGAGGCGCAAGGCCGGTGTTTCGGACATAGGCCAGATACATGCGGCAGCGACAGTCTCCGGCGTCCACAACCCCCGGAGAGCTCATGCGCCGCGCCCCACCCCACGGAACCTTGATCCTGTCCACCATGGCCATCGCCGGCCTGCTGGCGTTGCCCGCGATGGCGCAGGCGCCCCAGTCGGCGCCCGAGCGCGGCCGCTGGCTGACCGAAAGCGGCAATCTCGAGATCGAGATCGCACCCTGCGGTGCGGCATTGTGCGGTACCGTCGTCAAGGTGATCGCCAACCGGTCGATGTCCGATCCCGCCAAGACGATGGCCGACGGCCCATCGCCGATGGGCATGAAGATCCTGACCGATTTCAAGCCCGCCAACGGCCAGTGGCAGGGCCACATCCTCAATCGCGAGACCGGCAAGAACTTCGATTGCCTGATGTCGCTGGTGAATGCCGACCAGCTCAAGATCCATGCCTATGTCGGCACGCCGGAGACGGGCAAGACCCAGATCTGGCGGCGCGTGGCGGGCGCGCAATAGCGTCATCCCCGAGACATATGATCGAGATCCTCCTGGCGCTGCTGGCGGGTGTGCTGACCGTCGGCGCGCCCTGTGTCCTGCCGATGCTGCCGATCATCCTCGGCGGTTCGATCGGGCAGAGCCGGCGGACGCGGCCGCTGTTCATCGCCGCCGGCTTCGCGCTCGCCTTCTCACTGGTCGCTCTGGTGTTCGGTGCCGCCGCTGACGCGCTGGGCCTCGACCAGGAGATCCTGCGCACCATCGCCATCGTGATGCTGACCGGCTTCGGCCTGCTGATGGTGTGGTCGTATCCGTTCACCTGGTTGATGGCTTTTCTCGGCGGTCCGCTGGGGCGTGCCCATGCCGTTGCGGCGCGGACGGGATCGGGCAACCTCGGTGGCCTGGTGCTGGGGGCGACGCTCGGGGTCCTATGGACGCCATGCGCCGGACCGGTGCTGGCCTCGATCTTGACCCTGATCGCGACGTCGACCGACCTGGCGCGTGCCGCCGTGTTGCTCTGCGCCTACGCCATCGGCGCCAGCATACCGCTGCTGGGCATCGCCTATGGCGGACAATACGTGTCGACGCGTGTCAGGGTCGTGGCCCGTCACGCGCACCGTGTGCAGCAGGCGTTCGGTGTCCTGGTGATCCTGGTCGCCGTTGCCATGCACTACCAGTACGACGGCCTGATCACGGTCTGGCTGTCGGATGTCTATCCCACCGCACGTTTAGGACTATGACCATGACGCTGATATCCCGTCGCACCGCTCTGGGCGGTGCTGTGCTGCTGGCCGCCGCCGCGCCTGTCGTTCTGGCGCGCGCCGGCAATCCCGGCCTGTACGACTATGGTCCGGCCCCGGAGTTCACCGGCATCGACACCTGGCTCAATGGCGAGCCGCTCACGCTGGCAGGCCTGCGCGGCAAGGTCGTGCTGGTCGATTTCTGGACCTATTCCTGCATCAACTGCCTGCGCACGCTGCCGTACGTGAAGCAGTGGCACGCGACCTACAGGGATCAGGGCCTGGTGGTCGTGGGCGTGCACACGCCGGAATTCGCCCACGAGCGCCCGACGGCCAACGTGCAGACTGCGATGCGCCGGCTCGGCGTCACCTATCCGGTGGGCCAGGACAATCGCTACGCCACGTGGAAGGCCTTCGACAACGAATACTGGCCGGCCGTGTACCTGATCGATCGCCGCGGCCACATCATGCTCAAGCACTTCGGCGAGGGCGCCTACGCGGAGACGGAAAGCGCCATTCGCACGCTTCTGGCCGAACCTGTCACAGGCAGTTGAAGCGTGCCGGGCGTGCCCCCACGCTCCCGGCCAACTACGCGCCGCAGCGTTCCCATACCGTGTCCTCGGTCCAGCCCAGCGTCGCGAACTCGGCGGCGCGCAGCGGCGCTTCTTCCGCCGAGAAGAACTCGTCGAGTTGTGGCGGTGGTACCGACGTGCCGCTCACCATGGCATGCGCCTGGCCGCGGTGGTGGGTCTGATGCTGAAACAGGTGCAACAGCAGGCGGTCCATGCGCTCGTGCTGCACGCGCGTCCCGCGATGCACGTGAACGATGCGCTGCAGGCCCGTGCCGTCGAGGCCTTGCACCACGGCAATCAGGCGCCTGTCCATGCCGGCTTGCGCTGCCTGCAGGACAGCCACGGTGTCGTGCGGCTCACGCTCGGCCCAGGCCGCCGGCCCGAGCGTGCCGCCTTCCATGGCGTCCACGTAGAAATGATCGATGATCAGGATGTGGTTCAGCGTGGCGCGCAGGCTGGGAAAGAAGCCGGTGCGTTGGGCGGTGAATTCTGCCGGTGTCAGCTGGCGGCAAGCCGTGAGCAGGCGATGGTTCGCCCAGGCATTGTTGTATGCCATGGCGCGATAGGGCAGCACGGTGTCCATCGGTGTCCCCTTCCGGGTGTCGATGCGCCGTCGCTAGCACAACGACGCTGGCCGCGCTGCCGGCTTTTCACGCGCCGCGGGTGCGCAGCTTGCGTCGGTCAAGCCAGAGATAGAGGCCGCTGCCCAGCACGACGATCGTGATGATGTCGAGCAGAGCCCAGATGATCTTGAGTGGCAGGCCGCCGTAATCGCCGAAATGCAGCGGCTGGGAGACGAACAATGCCTTGGCGTACCATGGCATGTCGGGCATGTCGGTCAGCTTCCCCGTCTCGGCATCGATCAACGCCACATACAGCATGCGCTTGGTGAGTGGCGTGGTGCCGTGCTGAAAGACGGCATAGTGCTGCGGCGTGCTGAAGCGCGTGCCCGGATACCAGACCGATTGCAGCGTTCCATCCGGTTTGGCCAGGCGCGCCGCGGCGATCGCAGCGTCGATTGACGTGAAGCGCTTCGGCGGTGGCGCGTTGCGGTACGAGGCAGCGAGGTCGAGGAAGTTCTCGCGTACGGCAGCGGCAGCGAGATCGTGGAACGTGTTGATGATCCCGGTGACGCCGACGACCAGCGCCCAGACCACGGTGACCACGCCCAGCAGGTTGTGCAGGTCGAGCCACTTCAGGCGCGTACTGCCACCCTGCCGCACGGTGCCGAAATCGAGGCGGCGCATGAAGGGCGCATACAGCACCACGCCCGACACCACCGCCAACACCAGCATCAGGCCCATCACGCCCAGGAACAGCGCACCGGGCAGGCCGGCAAACAGCTCCGTATGAAGTTTCTCCACCACCAGCATGAAGCCGCTCGACTCGGCTCGCGGCGGCCCGAGCGACTGTCCGGAGCGCCAGTCGAACGCCTGCGGTGTGCTCGGGCGCGGCATCGGCGTCGCGGGTGCCGCCGATTGCGCGACAATGATATTGCCGTCGTACTGGAACCACAGGGCGACCATGGCCTCGCCCGGACGGGCTGCCAGCGCGTTGGCGGCAATCGTATCGGCGCTCACTATTGCGCCGGGCGTTGTCGGCGCGGCGAGAGCGGGCGGCGGATCGATCGCGTGCTGGATCTCCTCCTTGAAGATCAGCGGCAGGCCCGTGATGCACAGCATCAGCAGGAACGCCGTCGACACCAGGCTGGTCCATTTGTGGACCAGCATCCAGGTGCGGAGGCTGTCGGATGTTGTTGCTGTCGTCGTCATACGGCCGTCACGGTGATCCACGAGCACGCGCAGCGAATGGCCTGGCCTCTCTTGGCTTCCCATGTGGCGTGTCTTTCTTCGTGATTGGGTGACCGTCCCGGGGACGTACGGGGAACGCTGCTAGCAGCAATGCAAACGATTCGCAATCGTGGATCGGCGTTGCTTCGATGCACGCCGCCGGATGGCGCCGGTCACAGTGACGGGGCGAAGCGCGATCTGCCGGAAGTTGGCGCTTTGCCACGGGCCGCTGGTCCGCGATATCGTGAACGGGGTGGCGAACTGGCCGCCTGGACGCCGTCCTGGGCGGCGACTTCGACCTGATGAGCGCGACCGCACGTCAGCTATCGGCGGCTTAGGTATCAGAACTCTACCGCTGGACCTGCATAGGACTTGCCATACGGTGCAGGCGCGCTACCTTTATCACGATGCTCCTGCACGAAATTGCCAAACTCAGCGTCGAAGAGCGCCGGGCGCTCATCGATGATCTGTGGGACAGCATCGAAACGGAACAGGCATTGCCGCCGCTATCGGACGAACTGGCGCACCTGCTCGACGCACGCTATCGCGAATCCGTCGAAAACCCTGACCAGAAATCATACACGCTTGAAGAGATCGCTGGGCGGCATGGCGTAAAGCTGTGAGCTTTCGCGTCGTCTATTTTCCGGGGCATCCAACGACATTGACGCCGCGATCGCGTGGCTTCGTGACCGGGTGCCGGCGGCTGTCGCTGATTTTGTCCATGCCATTGCTCGTGCCGAAGTACATTTGCGGCGCACGCCTATGATCTATCGGATCATCCGCCATGACATTCGCCGGGTGCACCTCAAGCCGTTTCGCTATGGTCTCTATTTTCGAGTTGTCGGTGACCGCGTAATCGTGATCGCGTGCCAGCACACGAGTCGTTCGCCTCACGTCATCTTGCGCACGTTGTCCACGCGCACTTGAGTGGAGCCTTACTGCATGCTTCTCAGCTCCGGCAACGCCACGATCCGGATCTGGCTTGCCTCGAGCCCTTCGCGCACGGTGCGCGCGGTCGCCACGGCCGTCGGCTCGTCGCCGTGCACGCAGACCGAGTCGACCTGGCATGGGATCTTCTTGCCGTTGGTCGAGAAGATCGCCTGTTCCTCGATCATGCGCTTCACGGCGCGCAGCGACTCCTGGGCGTCATGGATCATGGCGTTGGGCTCCTTGCGCGGCGTCAGGATGCCCTTGTCGGTGTAGGTGCGGTCGGCGAACACCTCTTCGGCGGCACGCAGGCCGACCTTTCGGGCCGCCGTCACCTGCGGCGTGACAGCCTGGGCGAGGAAGATCAGGTTGGGATCGACAGCCTTGATGGCGCGTGCCATCGCCATCGCCAGATCCTCGTCCTCGGCCGACATGTTGGCCATCATGCCATGCGGCTTCACGTGCGTGACCTTGGCACCATGGGCGGTCGCGATCGCCATCAGCGCGCCGATCTGGTAGGCCATGATCATCTCGATCTCGGCATTGGTGAAGCGCATCACCCGGCGGCCAAACCCCTGCAGATCAGGGAAACCGGGATGGGCGCCGATGCTGACGCCGTTCTCGAGGCTGAGCTTCACCGTCTTGGCCATGACCATGGGATCGCCGGCGTGGAAGCCGCAGGCGACGTTGGCTGAACGCACGATCTTCAGGATCTCGGCATCGTTGCCCATCTTCCACGGGCCGAAGCTCTCGCCGAGATCGGAGTTGACGTTGACTTCGGTGGCCATGGCAAATGCTCCTGTAGGTCGCGTCGTTTCAGTGCTGTTCGGCGCCAGCCGGCGGGGCGCCTTCGAAATAGGTCGTGGCTTCGGCGATCGCGCGGTTGCGCGGCATGAACGTGAACATGCGCACCGGCGTCGCGCCGACCGCGACAAAGGCATGCGGCACGCCGGCGGGGATGGCGATCGTGTGGTTGGCCTCGACCCGGCGCTGCTCGTCGCCCAGCCGCAGGTCCAGCGTGCCTTCCAGGACGATGAAGATTTCGTCGACATCCTTGTGGGCGTGCAGCGGCGCGCCGGCGCCGGGCTCGATCACGCTGTAGCCCGCCACGCAGGCCAGGCCCTGGTCATGGCCGGCCAGCACGAAATTGCGATAGCCCGGCCGCCAGGGGATCTCCTGCGCCTCGCTGTTGCGGATGACGGCCATGCCTGCCTCCTCCTGGAACCTGTCCGCCAGGAACCGACCGGGCCATGCCCGGATGCCTCGCGTTGCCGACACGCCACCATATAAGCACTGGTGCCACCTGTCGTGGACGCTATCTTACGCGCCCCGGCGCCCCCGCGGTCAACGTCCATGGCGCCTCTGGAGGATGTGGGTGTGAACGTCCGGTATCTCAATTGCGGCGATACGGCTTTCAGTGTCGAGTTCGGCACCACGATCGCGCCCGAGATCAACGCCCGGGTCATGGGCCTGCACGCCCGCATCGCCGCCGAGCGCGCCGCCGGTCGCCTCGCAGGGGTGGTCGAGACCATCCCCAGCATGCGCGCGCTGATGGTGTGCTACGACCCGCTGGCCGCGACGCGGGCCGAATTGCAGCCCGCCATCGAGGCACTGGTGTCGGGTGGGCTGGATGCAGCGGCGGCAAGCCGCACCATGGCCATTCCGTGCTGCTATGACGATCCGGCATTCGCACCGGATCTGGGCGATGTCGCCCAGCGCACGGGATTGACGACCGAGGACGTCATCGCGCGCCATCTCGCCTCCGACTTCCACGTCTATGTGCTGGGCTTCATGCCGGGCCTGGCCTACATCGTGGGCCTGGCCAAGGACCTCGAACTACCGCGCCGCAGCCAGCCGCGGGTACATGTGCCGCGCTCGTCGGTGGGCATCGCCATGAACATGACCACCATCTATCCCTTTGACAGCCCCGGCGGCTGGAACCTGCTGGGCCGCACGCCGCTGCGCATGTTCGATCAACGCCGCGAGCAGCCGGTGTTGCTGGCGCCGGGCGATGTCGTGCGCTTTCGCCGCGTGAGCCGGGCCGAGTACGACGCCATCACAGCCCAGGTCGATGCCGGTACGCTCGATTGGGCGACGCTGGAGGTGCGGCCATGACCGCGCATCTCCTGATCGAGCGGGCGGGGTTGTTCGACACCTTGCAGGATCGCGGCCGGATCGGCTTCCAGGCCTTGGGCATGCCGGTGGCCGGCGCCATGGATCGCATCGCGCTGCGCCTGGCCAATGCATTGGTCGGCAACAAGGACGATCTGGGCGCGGTCGAGATCGGCGTCATGGGACCGACCGTGCGGGTCGAGGCCGACAGCGTACGGCTGGCGGTCGTCGGGCCGGTGACGCTCGATCTGGTGGTTGCACCCGATGCGCCGTCCAAACCGCTGGAAGCCAATCGTTCGCACCTGCTGCTGCGCGGGCAGCGCCTGCGCATCGGCATGATCGACGGCGTCAGCACCGCCTATCTCGCGGTCGAGGGTGGCCTGGCGCTGGCGCCGTTCATGGGCAGCCTGTCGACGTATACCCGCGCCGGCATCGGTGGCCTGGATGGCCGCAAGCTGCGGGACGGTGACGTGCTGCCCCTGGCGCTGGCAGAAGCCCGTCCGCGGAGCGAGCGCAAGCTGGCGGCGGCGTTCGATTACGGCAGCGGCCCGATTCGCGTCGTGACCGGTCCGCAGGCCGACCACTTCACGGAGGCGGGACACGCGACGTTCCTGGGCAGCGAGTATGTGGTGTCCAAGGAAGCCGATCGCATGGGCATTCGCTTCGAAGGACCCGTGATTGCGCATTCCGACAAGGGACCGGACATCGCATCGGATGGGATTGCGCCGGGCGCCATCCAGGTGCCTGGTGCCGGATTGCCTATCGTGCTGCTGGCCGACCGGCAGACGGTGGGCGGCTATTCCAAGATAGCGACCATGATCTCAGCCGATCTGCCAAGGCTGGGTCGCATGCTGCCGGGCCAGAAAGTCACGTTCGCCGCCGTGACAGTCGAGGAAGCGGAGACATTGCGGCGCGACCAGGAGAAGCGCCTGGCGCAGGCGGTGGCGGGGCTGCAAGAGGCGTTGCCGGAGGGGGGTATCGACCTGACGGCGCTGTACGAGCGCAACCTGATCGACGGGGTGGTGTGGGCCTGACGCAGGGGTGTGCAAGAGGTTTTGATGGCGTCAGCTTGACGTCAGAAAAAGCATGAGATATCGAGTGCGATATTGAGTCACTTTGGTTTTAACTAACTCAACTTTAACGAATGTTACATCCTCCAGTTATACAAGCTGCTGTCGAAGCGGCTCAGTTGAGTTCCACGCCCATCAATCCGGACTGGATCATCGACGGCTCGCCGGCGGCGCGCACGGCATCGTTGTCGCGCAGCGCCGATGGCAGTGTATGGACGGACCTCTGGGAATGCACCGCCGGTTCCTTCCATTGGCACTATTCCATCAATGAGACCATCCACATCGTGGACGGCGCTGCCGTCATCACCGACCGCGATGGTACCGTCTGGCATGTGAAGGCCGGCGATGTGATCCAGTTCCTCGTCGGAACCAAGGCGCACTGGCACATTCCGCAATACGTGCGCAAAGTCGCCTTCTGCAGCAAGCCGTTGTACGGGCCCGCGGCAACGTTGCTGCGCGTTCAGGAGCGCATCGGCAACGTCGCGGGGCGGGTCATACGCCGTATCCGTGCTGAGCACATGACGGCGCTGTCTCTCGTGCTCATTCCGCTGTAGTCGACGCGCTCGCTTCCCGCTCCGTTCTTCCTTCCCACTCGGCGGCCTGAAGCGATCGCCAATCGATCTTGTTGCTGCCCGACCGCGGCAGGCGATCGACGAAAGCAACGATCCGCGGCACCTTGTATGCGGCCATGGCGCTGCGCGCCCAGGCGATCAGCCCATCCCCGGTGAGATCGGCACCGGCGCGCTTGACGATGAAGACCTTCACCGTCTCGCCGCGATAGGAATCCGGCGACGACACCACGCAGCACTCCTGGATGGCCGGATGCTGATACAGCGTCGCTTCGCACTCCGAGGGCCACACCTTGAAGCCGGAGACGTTGATCATGCGCTTGAGTCGGTCGACGATGTGGAAATAGCCGTCCTCGTCGATCCATCCAAGGTCCCCGGTGCGCAGGAAGCGCACGCCGTCGCGCTCGAAGAAGACCGTGGCATCGGCTTCCGGTCGCCGCCAGTAACCGCGCATCACCTGCGGTCCGGCAACAGCGATTTCGCCAGTTTCGCCGCGGGGCACTTCCGCCAGCGTCTGCGGATCGATCACGCATGAGACGGTTCCCTGGATCGGGATTCCAAGGCACTGCGGCTTGGGATGGTCCACCGGATTGAGGTGTGTGGGCGACATGGTTTCGGTAAGCCCGTAGCCTTCGATGAAGCGAAGCCCCCAACGGCGGTCCAGTTCCGCCGCAATGGCGCTGGGCATGGCAGCGCCACCGCCTGTCACGATCCGCAATCTGTCGAAGGCGCGGGCGTCGAAGTCCGGCGCCGACAGGACATCCACCACCATGGTGGGTGCGGCACTCCAAACCGTCACGCCATAGCGCTTGAAGAGAGGCGCTACGAGGTCGCGGTCCCAGCGCGTCATGATGACGACGGTGATGCCCATCGCGATGCCGCCGTTCAGTGACATCTGCATGCCCGCAGCATGGAACAGCGGCATGAACCCGGTCAGAACGGTCTGGTCATCAAGGCCATACCAGCGCGCCTGGGCGAGGGCCGTGTGGAGCACGCTGCTATGTGTGTGCAGGCAGGCCTTGGGCTTGCCTGTGGTACCCGAGGTGTAGGGCAACACGCAGAGATCGTCAGGGCCCGCTGCATCGGGCAAGGGTGCCCGCGTTTCGGACAGCGCCGTCTGCCAGGAAACCGCGCCGCGAGGCAACGTGGCTGGCATCGCGCTCTCGCGCATCACCGGTGGCAGGCGGAAGGGCGACGGTCGCGGTATCTCGTCGGCGTACTGCGCGACGATCACATGGTGCAGTGGCGCCGGCATCAGTTCGGCGAAACGGTCGAGCAGCTCGACGCCGATCAAAGCCACGCGCGCTTCACTGTCGCCACAGAGGAACGCCAACTCGCTTGCCGTGTTCATCGGATTCACCGGCACGACCACGGCGCCGGCGCGTACGATGGCATGATAGGCGATGACGAAATGCGGCGAGTTCTGCATGTCCAGCAGCACGCGGTCGCCGATCTGCACGCGGCAGCCGTTCTGGAGGAACGCGGCCAGCCTCTCGATGCGATCCAACAGCGTGCTGAAACTGATCTCCAGCCCGTAGAAGATGATGGCCGTGGCATCGCCGCGTCGGTGGGCGGCGTCCTGAAGTGCCTGCCCGAGGCTTCGCGGCAGCGGCCCCAGGTCACGCGCGACGCCGGCCGGCCATACCACGCTCATGCCGTAACGCCTCTCACCCTGGGCAGGTTATGCCGCCGTTTTGTCGTACGCCCAGGCTTTGCAGACGATCTTCCAGCCGTCAGCGAACTTCACGAGCAGCAGTTCATCGACGAAACGATTGGGTAGGAGGGCATCGCGCACGCGCACATGGGCGGTGGACGGGCTGGCAATGGTTACGCTGACGATTTCATCGTGCCGCGGATCGTTGCGCGACGCGGGCGCTGCCCGATTGGCGACCCTGTTCATGTAGCTGTCGAGATCGAGCGCATCGCTATTGCCGCCCTCGGCGGAGAAGAGCTGTGCCTGCGGATGGAACACTTTGCGGAATGTTTCGACGCTTCCCTCGTAGAGGGCGTCGAAGTAGCCCTGCACGGTGGCGCGAATCTGCTGCTGGTCGTCCATCAGTGAACCCCTTCCATCATCGAATTGTGCTCCCGGTCGGCGAGCTCCAGGCTGTGATCAAGAATGTCGAGCAGTCGTTCCGACTCGTCATCCGAGATGATCAGCGGCGGCGCCAGGAAGAGCGAGGTTTGCTCGCCGCTGGTGCCGATCACGGCACCTGCGTCGAGTGCCTTGCCGGCGACGCGCGAGGCGATCGGTGCGTCAGGCGTATCGGCCAGCCATTGACGCCAGTCGGGTCCGTGCAGCTCGATGGTCCAGTGCAGGCCCTGGCCCGCGACCCGCGAGACGCTGGGGTGGCGCCGGGCGATCTCGATCAGCCGGCGGGCGTACAGGCCCTCCAATGCGCTGACGCGCTGCAGCAGGCCGTCGTCCCGCACGATGCGCAGATAGGCGCTCACGGCGGCCATGCTGACGGGATGCCCGCGCAGCGTTCCGTAGTTCTGCCAACTCTTGCCCTTCAGTTCATGGGCCAGGTCCTTGGACAGGATGATCGCCGCGACGGGCGTCATGCCACCGCCCAGCCCCTTGCCAAGAGTGACGAGATCCGGCCGAGACGTGCCGCCCTGGAAAGCGAAGGCACGGCCGGCACGGCCGATGGCGGTCACCACTTCGTCGGCGATCCAGAAGGCGCCCTCCTGCCGTGCGATCGCCGCGACAGCGTCTTGATAGGCCCCGTCGTGGTAGAAGCCGCCTTGCGTGTAGTCGAGGATGACGGCTGCCGATTGCCGCAGCATGTCGGCCGCGCCGGACAGTCGCTGTTCCAGTGGCGCGATCGGGCGGGCCGCCGTCTCCACGCGGCTGCGATAGACGGCCCCCTCCGGTGCCGGCAGGACGTGGACCGGTGCACAGGCGGGCGGTCGCCGGGTGCCGCCGTCCGGTGCCGCCAGGCCGCCGTGCCAATGCGGCTGCACGGTCACGTCCCGGCTGAGGCCGACCAGGCCGTGATAGGCCCGTTCACGGGTCGCGATGGCGTGCCGTCCCGTAAGCGCCTGCGACAGCGACAAGGCGATGTCGTTGGCTTCGCTTCCGCTGAGGCAGAAGCGCACGGCGCCGGCCCACCTGTCCTCGCCGGCGAGCGCGATGTCGAACACGTCTTCGGCAGCCTGGTCACGGCCTTCCCAGTTCCATCCTTCGCTGACCATGGGGAGATCGGCCGCCTTGCGCAGCGCCTCGGTCATGCCGGGATGTCCGTGACCCAGCGGACCGCCGGTATTGCTGCCGTCCAGCACGCGCCGGCCATCACTCAGGTGGAAGTACACACCTTTGCCACCCACCACGCGTGGCGCCTCCGTGCCCGCGTTCAAGCCCGTCCGCAATAGTCTGCCCATCGCCCGTTCCCTGAATCTGTCTGCGGGCGGGACAGTAGGTGGCACCACTGGTTTCTGACAGCGCCAGTTGTGGCCGGGTTTCGTGAGCCAGATGGTGATGGCGAGAGTCACGCTTCATTGAAGCGGGCCCACTGTCAGCGCTATCGGTACTGATGATCACCATTGCCGGCACTCATTGAGCGATCTACCGCAAGGTCCTTCGCTGCGCTCAGATTCTATGTGGCGACGAGAGGTCGGGAGGTAGGTTTGGAGTGTGAAAAGCCGAACCTACGGAGGAAGAGATGAAGTCTTCGCAACATACCGACACCCCCGTCGCCGTGGAAGAGTGTGGCACGCTGTACGTAGCGTTTGAACTGGGCAAAGCGAGTTGGCAGGTGGGTATTGTGCTGTCCGGCAGCCGCAAGCTGAGCCGGTATGTGGTGGATGGCGGCGATATCGAGGCGGCCTGGAAAGTGATCCGCAAGGCGCAGGAGAAAGCGCAGAAGCGCCTGGGTTTGCCGGTGCGGATCGTGAGCTGCTACGAGGCCGGTTACGACGGGTTCTGGCTGCACCGCGAACTGCTGGCTCGCGGCGTCGAGAGCTTGGTGCTGGATGCGGCCAGCATCCAAGTGAATCGTCGGTCGCGGCGGGCCAAGACCGACCGTCTGGACCTGGAGCATCTGATCCGAGTGCTGATGCGCCATGATGGCGGCGAGCCCCGGGTGTGCAGCGTTGTGCGGGCGCCGTCGGTGGAGCAGGAGGATGCGCGCCGCCCGTGGCGTGAGCGCGATCGGCTGGTCGAGGAGCGCAACGCACACGTCAACCGCATCAAGGGCCTCTTGCATGGCCAAGGGGTGCGCGATGTGCAGCCACGGGCCAAGGGGTTCCTGGAGCAGCTGAAGACGGCGCGCACCGGCGACGGCCGTGCCGTGCCGGCAAACCTGGTGGTCGAGATCCGTGACGAACATGAGCGTCTGGCGCTGGTCGACAAGCAGATCACCCGGATCGAGGCCGAAGCCAAGGCGGCGCGCACCGAGGCCAAAGCAGGCAGCATGGCGGCCAGGATCAATCAGCTGATCGAGTTGAAAGGCCTGGGCCCGGTCAGTGCCCAGCTGCTGGTCGGCGAGGTGTTCTGGCGCGACTTCCAGAACCGGCGCCAGGTTGGCGCCTACTTCGGGCTGACCGGCACGCCCTACGACAGCGGCCAATCGGCCCGCGAGCAAGGGATCAGCAAGGCCGGCAATGGCCGGGCCCGCGAGATGGCCGTCGAACTGGCCTGGCTGTGGCGACGCAACCAGCCAGGCAGCGCCTTGAGCCGCTGGTTCAATGAGCGCGTCGGCACCCAGAAGGGGCGCATCCGGCGCATCACCATCGTCGCCGTGGCGCGCAAGCTCATGGTCGCCCTGTGGCGCTTTCTGGAGCATGGCGTTGTGCCTGAGGGCGCCGTCCTGCGCGCCGCCCCGCAGCGTTGAGCCCGCGGCAACAGAGCGTCTTCGAACGGGGGCGGATGATGACCGTAGTCGTCCATGGACTGGGCTTATCCAGCGCCGACGTCTCAGAGGGGTCTCATCGTCTCCTGGGCCATGCCGGCCGCGGCCACTGCCGCGTGCATGCGGAATTAGGGTACCAGTGCTGCGACACTGGACCGGATATAAGGTGATGCCGTCCGTGCGACGCGCAATCTGCCAATGCCCAGCGTCCCATATCGTTACGCTCGACAACGTTGCCGCATCACGCTCACTCATCTTCGCCAACCGCCATCAGCTTCGGCGAAGGAAGATCTATCCGATCCAACTAAGGGACCATCCTTGGCGCTTACCTCTTGACTCTCTAACGCCCATATAAGGACGACGGCTGGCAGATTCCATCAACCTATGAACCGCTCTATGAATTCCCTGCCGCACATCTTCGACGCAAAGAGACGATCGTTCTCATGAATGCTCGCGCAACAGCGCCGCGATCGTGGCCAGGCGCGGGTACGCTTCCTCCGCCGGCAGTCGTCCATAGCCGACCAGCAGTCCCTGTCGCTCAGGCTCGCCGAGGTAGCATTGCGACAGGGGTTGTATGAAGTTGCCGGTCGCGCGACTGCGGCGCGAGATATCGCGGTCGCTGACGCGCGCGGCCAGTCGTGGCGTGAACAGCGCGGTGAGATGCAGTCCGGCCGGTGTCGGCGGTACTTCCAGATCATCCTGCATCAGCGTCGTGAGGGCGTCGAGGACGGCCCGCTGGCGATCGGCATAGACTTTGCGCATGCGTCGCAGATAGCGCAGCAGGTGCCCTTGGCGCAGAAATTCGACCAGCGCCGGTTGGGCGGTTCCCGCGGTGTGGACGTCGATGCGGCCGCGGCCGCGGCCGAAGGCCTCGACGAAGCGCGGGCTGGCGACGAGATAGCCGATTCTCAGGCTCGGCAGCATGACCTTGGAGAAGGTGCCGAGGTAGATGACGCGACCGGAGCGATCAAGCGACTTCAGTGAGGCCGGCATGTTGTCGCGATGGCGGAATTCGGAGTTGTAATCGTCCTCGATGATCCAGCTGCCTTGGCGGTTGGCCCATTCCAGCAATTCCTGGCGCCGTTCGAGTCGCATCGCGACGCCGAGCGGGAACTGGTGCGAGGGCGTGACCACGGCGAGCTTAGCATTGGGCGCCCGGCGAATGCCTTCGGCAACGCACAGACCCTTGTCGTCGACCGGCACGGGCACCAGCCTGGCACCGGCGGCTTTCAACGCCCAGCGCGCTTCGATGAAGCCCGGTTCCTCGACCCAGACTTCATCGCCGGGGTCGAGCAGCATGCGGCAGCAGAGGTCGAGCGCGCCCGAGCTTGCGGCGGTAATCGCCACTTCCTCGGAACGGCAGAGCAGGCCGCGCACGGCGCCCAGGAACTCCGCCGTAGCCTCGCGCAGCGGCGGCCAGCCCAGCGGCGACATGTTGATGCAGGTCGACCGCGTCGGGTTGTGCCAGGTCTGTCGCAGCAGCCGCGACCAGACGTCGAACGGGAAATCGGCGATATCAGGCGTACCGGTGCTGAATGGCGATCCGAGGTCGAACTCGTATCGGGTATCCAGCACCGATCGCCAGCGCTCGGACAGCCATGAATCAACCGATCCTGCATCGGGCGGCGGTGCGATCGTGCCGGAGGGCCGGGCGACCGACGCGACCACCACGCCGCCGCGCGGCACCGACTGCAGATAGCCTTCGGAGTAGAGCAGGTCGAACGCGGTCAGCACGATGGCGCGCGAACAGTCGAGTTCGGCGGCGAGCGTGCGCGATCCCAGAAGCCGCGCCCCGGCCGGCAGACGGCCATCGAGGATCTGGTTGCGCAAATGCGCCGCGACCTGCTGGTAGAGCGGCATGTCCGACTGACGGTCCAGATGCATGCCGGCCATCGACATGCGCCGCCGCGCGCGGTCTGGTCGTGCAGTGAGCGGTTCCGTCGCGGTCACCCTGACGCCCGGGATTTCTGCCGCAACGCAACGGTCATGCGCCGGGGGCGCGCCACTCCGAGGCGCGTCATGCGCTGACCCGGAAGAAGACGCGCGACAGAGTCACGCGTCCCCAGCGTCCGTTCGGAGCGCTGTGCGCCGTGTCTTCTACCGCGCCCGTTCATCCGGCTGTCCATAACCGCCGCCGCCGCAGCTTTCCAACGTCACAACGTCATCCTGCTTCAGGAGCAGGTTCGCTTTGCCGGAGAGTTGTTCCGTTGTGCCATTGCGTTGCAGGGTGATGACATAAGGTTTTCCCGCTTCGCCGCCTTTCAGCCCGAAGGGCGAGATCCGCGTTCGTTCCACGCAGGTGGTAAGCCACATGCTGGGGGCCAGCACACGGTAACTGCGGATCACGCCGTCGCCGCCTTTGAACTGACCGCCCCCGCCGGCGCCGCGGCGGATCGCCTGCCGCTCGATGCGTATCGCATAGTTGGCTTCGATGACCTCGGCCGGCGTATTGGACGTGTTGGTGAGATGCACGCGTGTCGCCGGCACGCCATCGCGGTCATGACGGGCGCCTTCACCGCCGCCGTGCACTTCGTAGAGCATGCGCCAGGACTGGTCCGGGCGTGGTTCGGCGAAGGCCAGCAGCCCGGAGGTTGCCGGGCCGCCTGCCGACAGGCGTTCGGGGATGACGTGTTCCATGGCGCGGAAGACGGCGTCGACCACGCGCATCGATGTCTCGTGGTTGCCGGCGGCCACGGCGGCATTCCAACCGGGCTCGAGGATCGAGCCCGGCCGGGTGATGATGGTGAGTGGCCGCAGTGCCCCGGCATTCTGCTGCATGTCCCGTCCGCTCATGATGCGGGCTGCGTAAGCGACCGCGGAACGGGCGATGAAAGGTGTGGTGTTGCAGAAGTTGGGCACACGATCGCTGCTGCCCGACAGATCGAAGGTGGCTTCGTCGCCCTGGATCTCGATGCGCACGTGGATGCGCGCGGGCGCGCCGTCCGGTCCGCCGTCATCAAGGAAATCTTCACCTTCGTAGACGCCGTCCGGCAGCTCCTGGATGGCGGCCCGCATCTCGGCTTCGGAGAGATCATGCAGCCGCGCCAGCGTGTCGACGAAAATCTGCGTTCCGTGTTGCGCACAGAGCTCGTGAATGCGCCGTTCGGCCGCTCGCGTCGCGGCGAGCTGCGCCATGAGATCGCCTTCGCAAGCCACCGGATCGCGCACATTGGCGAGGATGAAGTCGAGCACCGGCCGGTTCACGCCCTTGGCGCTGGCGATCGGCACCGGCGGAATGCGCATCGCCTCCTGGAATGTGTCCACGGCCTGAGCCAGGTAGCTGCCGGGCCACGTGCCGCCGATGTCCGGCCAGTGGGCCAGGCTCAGCGCGAAGGCAATGAGCCGGCCATCGACATAGACGGGGCGCACCACCTTCGCGTCATTGAGGTGGTTTCCGCCGAGCGCGCCGACATTGTAGATGATCGCATCGCCCTCGCGCATGTCGGCAGCCGAGCAAGCTTTCAGCAGTTCGCGCACTGTGAAAGCCATGGCGCCGAGATGGATCGGGATGTCACGGCCCTGGCCGACCAGGCCGCCGTCTGCATCGGTGATCGCCGATGACAGGTCGCCACCCTCGCGCAGCAGCGGCGACCGTGCCGAGCGGGTCATGACCAGGCTCATTTCCTCCGCGGCAGCCGACAGGCCGTGGCGGATAACCTCAACGACGAAGGGGTCAAGCGAACTCATGCCGCGCTCCTGGTGAGGTAAAGGTTGCCCGTGGCATCCGACCGCGCCTGCCATCCCGGGGACACGACGACAGTGGACCAGGCATCCTCGATGATGGCCGGGCCTTCAACGACTCCCGATAGCGTTTCACGCGGCAGGATCGCGGTCGGTACCGCCGTTGCCCCTACGAAGATGCAATCGCGGCTGCGGGCCTTGACGGGTGGGCGGCCGACATCGGGCCGCGAAAACGGCGTGGACGAGGCCTTCACAGCCTGAATCCGCAGCGATTCGATGACGCAGGGCTCGGCCGTCGCATAGCCGAACAGGTCCTGGTGCCGGCTATGGAAATCGGCCTTCAGCACATGAATGTCGAGCGGCATGGCAAACGGCACGGGCAGGCTGTCGCTTTGAGCGGCATAGCGCATCAGTGCGACATACTCGACGGCGATATCCTTGGCCGCGACGCCGTTGGCGATGAGCGGTGTCGTCGCCTCCCGCACCAGGTCGGCGATACGCTCCGAGAAGGCGCTGGCCGGAAAGTCGTCGAGCGGCATGCGCACGGTGCGTTGCTGCAGGAAGCTGAAGTCGGCCGTGAGGCAGCCCAACGCGGAGAAGGCGCTCGACGCTGCCGGAACGATGATCTCGTTCAGTCCGTATATCTCGGCCAGTCCGGTCGCATGCATCGGCCCGCCGCCGCCGAAGGCCAGCAGCGTGCAGTCGCGCCCATCGACGCCGCGCTCGACCGTCACGCGTCGCAGCGCACGGGCCATGGCGGCGTTGGCGACCCGGAGGATCCCCAATGCGGTCTCGGCGATGCCCAGGTCGAGTGCCTGGGCGATCGGTGCGATGGCGCGGCGTGCCGCCGCGACATCGAGCTGGATCGAGTCGCCCAGCCGCGCCTCGGGGTCGAGATAGCCCAGCACGGCGTTGGCATCGGTGATGGTGGGCTGCGCGCCGCCACGGCCGTAGCAGGCCGGTCCGGGTACGGAGCCGGCGCTTTGCGGACCGACCGTAAGCCCACCGGGGCCCAGCCGCACGATCGAGCCGCCGCCCGCGCCGATCGAATGCACGGCCAGCATCGGTTGGCGCAGCGGCCGACCGCCGATCATGCGCGTATCGGTCATTTCGGCAGCGCCATCGACGATCAGGCAGACATCGGTGGTCGTACCGCCCATGTCGAAGGTCAGCACGCGGGCGCGATTGAGGTCACGCGCGATGCGGGCGGAGGCCGAAACGCCGGCAGCCGGACCCGACATGGCCATGACCAGTGGTCGACGCTTCACGACCGGCACGGGCACCATGGCGCCGGCCGAATGAAATACCTGGAGGCTGGGCCCCAGCGGCAGCTTCTCTTCCAGCTCCGTCAGATATTCGACCGCGATGGGCATGGCTGCCGCGTTGAAGACGGTCGACGACGCGCGCTCGTACTCGCGCGCCTCGGGGTTGATCTCGTGCGATGTGCAGACATGCGGCACGATGCCGGCCAGCCGTTCGGCCAGCATCTTTTCGTGAACCGGGTTGGCGTACGAATGCAGCAGGCTGATCGCGACGCTCTGGATCTCGTTCGCGCGCAGCCAGCCGAGGAGGCGCCGGATCTCGTCCTCGCCCAGCGGCTCGAGCACGACACCCGTGTGATCCAGCCGTTCCTTCAGGCCGAAGCAATAGGCCGGCGGCACCAGCGGCGGCATCTTGGGTGGAACGTCGAGCCGGTAGAGTTCCTGGCGGCGGTAGCGGCCGATCTCCAGGACATCCTCGAAGCCAGCCGTGGCGACCAGCGCCACCTTAGGCAGCCGTTCCTCGACGAGCGCGTTGGTGACCCGCGTGGTGCCGTGCACGAAGCGGCGCACGTCATTGGCGGACAGTCCGACCGCGGCCAAGGCTTCCAGCATGGCGCGCACCGGCGCATCGGGGCGGGACGGCACCTTGGCGATGCGGGTCTCGTTGGTGCCGGTGCGAACGGCGATGATATCGGTGAACGTGCCGCCGATGTCGGTGCCGATGTCCCAGATCCTCTGTTGCAACTGCGTCATCTCCTCGATGTGTGCTCGTCCGTCAGGCTTCGGCTGCCAGGACAGGTTCGGGCTCGAAGTGTGGAATGGCCGCCAGCAGATCGCGCGTGTACGCGGCTTTGGGGGCGGCGAAAAGGCCCTTGCTGGCGCCACTCTCGACGATCTGGCCCTGGCGCATGACGATGATGTGCTCGCACATCATGCGCACCACGTTCAGGTCGTGGCTGACGAACAGAAAGGCCAGCCCTTCATCCCGGCGCAGATCGTCCAGCAGCTTGAGGACGATCGCCTGGACGGAAACGTCGAGTGCGGCGGTCGGCTCGTCGAGCACGAGCAGGCGCGGCTCCACGGCGATCGCACGCGCGATACCGATGCGTGCCTTTTGCCCGCCGGAGAGCTGATGCGGGAAACGCGGCAGGAGGTCAGGCGACAGTCCGCAGCGCTCGGCGCTTTCCGCAACGCGTCGCTGGAGCGCGGTGCCCGTCAGCTTCAGCAGGCGCCGGACGGGATGCGCAATGCAGTCGAAGGCGCTGAACCGCGGGTTGAGGCTGTCGTGCGGATCCTGAAAGACGATCTGGATGTCGCGTCGCAGCGGCGATGCGTGAAAGTCGCGGGCTGGTATGGTCCCAATATCGCTGCCGTTGAACACGATCCGCCCGCCGTCCTGGTCGATCAGCCGGCAGACCATGCGCGAGATCGTGCTCTTGCCGGAGCCGGATTCGCCCACAACGCCCAGGCTCTCGCCCCGCTTCAGGCTGAAGGAGACGTCGCCGACGGCCGTTGCGTTGGCGTAACGTTTGATCAGATTGTGCGCTTCCAGCAGCGGCGCCGTGCTGCCTTCCCGGCGCTCCACGCTTCGTTCAGGCCGGCAACCAGGCCTGTCGGTGGCCGGCATGGCACTCACCAGATCCGCCACGGTGGAGTTGAACGTCGGCGAGGCGGCCACCAGTTTCCGGGTGTATTCATGCTGCGGGTTACGGAACAGCGCTGCCGCCGGCGCCTGTTCCACCATCTTGCCCTGCTGCATCACGGCCACGTCGGCGCAGTATTGCGCGGCAAGGCCAAGATCGTGGGTGATGAGGATCAGCGACATGTTGCGCTCGACGATCAAGCGTGCGAGCAGGTCCATCACCGCTTTCTGCGTCGTGACGTCCAGGCCAGTGGTCGGCTCGTCGGCAATCAGCAGCGCGGGGCTACCGGCGATCGCCATGGCGATCAGAACGCGTTGGCACATGCCGCCGGAGAGCTCACCGGGATAAGCATCGAAGCGATCTTCCGGGATACGCACCGCCTGGAGCAACTCGAGCGCGCGTGCCCGTTGCGCCGCTTTGGGCAGGGCGTGGTGCGCGCCCACTGCGTCCATGATCTGCCGGCCGATGCTTCGGATCGGATTGAGCGCCGAGCGTGGACTTTGGAACACCATCGATACGGCGGCGCCACGCAGGGCCTGCATCTGCGCGGCGTCGGCGCGGGTGATGTCTTGGCCGCGGAACCGGATCTGTCCGCGCGCAATGCGGGCCGATGTGTCGAGCAGCTGCGTTACGGCATAGGCCGTTACCGATTTGCCCGATCCGCTTTCGCCCACGATAGCCAGGGTCTTGCCCGGCGCGACGCTGAACGAAATACCGCGCACGGCCTCAACGATGCCGCCGCGCGTGCTGAACGACACATGCAGATCCTCGACCTGGAGCAGGGGGCCGCTCACGTGCGCATCCTCGGATCGAGGATGTCACGCAGGCCATCGCCCAGCAGATTGAAGCAGAGAACCGCCAGCATCAGCGCCAGACCGGGGAAAGTGACCAGCCACCACTGGCCGGTGCTGATGAAGCGCGCACCCTCGGCCACCATGATGCCCCATTCGGGAGTCGGCGCCTGTACGCCAAGGCCGAGGAAGGAGAGACCTGCTGCATTGAGGATCGCCCAGCCCAGGTTGAGCGAGATCTGCACAGCCATCGTCGGCAGGATATTCGGCAGCAGGAAGTGCAGCACGATCGACATGTGACTGTCGCCGCCGGCGCGCGCCGCCTCGACCCAGCCGGCATTGCGGCGCACATTCACCTCGGCACGCGCGAAGCGGATATAGAAGGGCAGGTTGATGATCGCGGTCGCGATGATGATGTTCTCGACCCGATTGCCCAAGGCCGCGACGAGCGCCATGGCCAGCACGAACAGCGGGAAGGCCATGAGCACGTCGACGATCCGGCCGACCGCGCGATCGAGTCGTCCGCCGCGATAGCCGCAGAAGCTGCCGATCACCGCACCGACCGCAAACGACAGTCCGACGGCGGATGCCGCGATGGCGAGATCAAGCTTTGCCGCGGCAATGAGCCGGCTGAAGATATCGCGCCCCAACTGGTCGGTCCCGGCCCAGTGGGTCAGCGACGGCGGCTGCAGGGCATTGGGCACGTTCGATGCGACTGGATCGAAGGGCGCGATCCAGGGCGACAGGATGGCGACAATCACCATCGCCAGGGCGCCGCCGGCGGCGAAGGTCGTGACCGGGTTGCTGCGCAGCACCCAGCCGGTATGGCGGAGGGTGGCGTTCATTCGATCGATACGCGTGGGTCGGCAATGCCGTAGAGAATGTCGATGGTGAGGTTCACGATCACGAAGAGCACGGCGATCAGCAGCACGAAGCCCTGCACGGGCGCATAGTCGGAGGCGACCAGCGCATCGAGCGCGTAAGATCCGATGCCCGGCCAGGAGAACACTTTCTCGACCAGCACGTTGGCGCCCAGCATGGTCGAGAAGACGATGCCCACGATGGTCAGTACCGGCAGCAGCGCGTTGCGCAGCGCGTAGACCATGATCACGCGCCAGGGCGTCATGCCGATCGACCGCGCGGTGCGGATGAAGTCGCTGCCCAGCACCGTCATGAGGGACGCGCGTGTCATGCGGGCGAGCGGCGCCAGGACGAACAGGGCCATGGTGATCGCCGGCAACAGCAGCTGCGCGGCCGCGGCGCGCAAGCCGGCCAGGTCGCCCACCAGCACGAAATCGATCATCAGGAATCCGGTGATGTCTGGCGGCGCTGCCGCGAAGATGTCCAGGCGGCCGGTCGGATCCGGTGCGATGCCCAGCAGGACGTAGAAGGCATAGATCAGCAGCAGGCCGGACACGAACGTGGGCACGCAGACGCCCAGCGTACAGAGGAAGCGCACGCCATGGTCGATCGGCGAGCCCGGTCTCAGTGCTGCGATGATCCCCAGCGGAAGCGCCAAAGCCAACGCCAGCACCAGGCCACAGAGGCTGAGCTCGAGCGATGCCGGCAGCCGCTCCGCGAGATCGCGCACCACGGGTTGGCCGGTGGTGATCGAGCGTCCGAGATGGCCGGTTGCGATGTCGTAGAGATAGCGAACGAGCTGTTCCGGGATGGGGCGGTCGAGGCCGAGCTGGCGTCGCAGTTCGTCGATCTCCTCCTGCCCGGCGTTGGGGCCCGACGCGAAAAACGCGGCCGGATCGCCCGGCAGTACGCGCATCAGCAGGAACGTGAAGACGACCACGCCCAGCAACGCGGGCAGGGAGGCCACGAACCGCCTCCCGACCCGCCGGCCGATGCTCCGGAACACAGCCATGCTCACGCTCGCCGCAGATCTCGATAATCCACTTGGCGGTGGAACCAATAGGTGAAGCCCTCCATGTTCGGCGCCATCACCGCGTCCTGATTGGGCTGCCACAGCATCAGGGTCGGCTTTTCCTGGGCCACGATCGTGATCATCCGCCTGCAGGCGGCATCGTACTTGGCGGCGTCGGTCTCGAACCGTGCCGCCTGGACCAGCGAGTCGAGCTCGGCATTCTTGTAGCCGCTGAAGTTCCAGCGCTGATCGCCGCTGAAATAGGTGCGAATGAAGTAATCCGGCGCCGGCAGCCAGGCCGTACCCGACTCGATGAAGAACGCCAGGCGCCGCTCGACCGCCATGGTTGTCATCTGCGCATCCGGCATCTTCTGGATCGAGACGTCGATTCCGATCTTGGCAAGCGCTTCCTTGATCAGTGCTGCTGCTGGTTCCGCGGTGGCGGCAGCGCCCGCCGCGAAGGCGAAGGTGGTGGAAAAGCCGCTGGCCATGTCGGCTTCCGCCAGCAGCGCTTTGGCCTGGGCGAGGTCCGTGCGCAGCGGCAGCTTCTGCGGGAATGCAGAACTCGGCGCTTCGCTCCAGTCGGCGCCGAACAATGTCCGGCCGCGACCGAACAATGCCGCCTTGTACATGTCGTCGTAAGGCAGGGCTGCGGCGATGGCCTGGCGTACCTTGACGTTGTCGAACGGTGCCACGCGCGTGTTGAACACGATGCCGGTAAAGCCGTTGGTCTGCGGTATGGCAACCAGCTTCACCTTGCCGCGTGCCTGCAGGGCAGAAATGTCGCTCGCCTGCAAGTCGATCGACAGATCGGCATCGCCACGCTCCAGCAGGTTGGCGCGTGTCGCGGCTTCCGGCACCGTCTGGACGATGATGCGCCGGAAGAACGATGGTTTGCCGTCGGCGCCGCCTTTCCAGGCGTCGTGGCGCCGCAAGATCGTTTGCTGGCCCGGCCGATGGCTTTCGACCATGTAGGCGCCGCCCGCCGCCGTGTTCTCCTTCAGCCAGGCTTGCGCCCACGGATCGTCGGCCGTCGCATGCTTCTTGGCCAGCGTGCTGTTGATCATGGGCGAGAGCGCCGTGCACAGATTGGCCAGGGCGAGGCGGTCCGGTTTGTCCAGCATGACCTCGACCGCGTGGTCCCCCGCGATGCGGAACTGGTCGGGCTTGGTGAGCGAGCCGGTCGCGACCTGCGCGGCGGAGAGCGACTTTGCCGATACGGCGCGATCAAGCGACCATTTGACGTCGGCCGCCGTGACAGGCGTGCCGTCATGCCAGGTCGCGCCCTGGCGAAGGTGGAATGTGAACGCGCGGCCATCCGCCGAGCGGTCGATCTTGTCCGCCAGTTCGCCGCGGATGTTGTCGAAGTCGAAAGTCCAGACCCCGTCAGCCTGTTTGCGCCCGAACGAGGCCAGCCGGTCGTAAATGGCCATGCCGGCGCCGAAGGCCTCGCGGGTCGCGCCCGGTGTGGTCGCATCCAGCGTGTTGATGGTGCCGCCCATGACCTGGCGCAGGGTTTCGGCGCGCGACTGCGCACCGGCGGTGCCCGGCAGCGCCGTGTTGATGACACCGCCAAAGGCAGTTCCCAGGGCGGCTTTCAGGCCGCCGCGACGCGTCAATCCCATGTTTCAGCACCCCCGCGCATGCATATCGTTCTGGCTCATCGGACAGCACAAAGTAAGGGCTATGAAAGGTCCAGATTCGAAGTAAAGGACTGAGCCAGAAGGCGCGAGTGGGGCAAATCAAGCAGAAGACATGCCGGGAAATGCGGTGGAGCGTGCCACGGCAGCCCTGCGACATTCTGCGTCAGCGCTGCTGGCAACAGGAGAAAGGCCCGGAAAGCAGGTGGATCTCGGGCATTGATGGAACAATCGGATCATTTAGTCACTTGATGAAACATATGTTGCAACACTGGCTCGGTGGCGCTACCGTCATTGTCATGCCCGCGGCGCCCCTGCAGGACCGATTGCTGGATACGCTCGACACGTTGCCACCGCAGCTGCGCTCGGCGGCGCGATGGATGCTCGACCACCCTGACGACGTGGCGCTGCTCAGCATGCGGAGCCAGGCCGAGCGCGCCGGCGTGCCGCCCGTCACCATGACGCGGCTGGCCCAGCGCCTGGGTTTCGAGGGCTATGAAAGCGTTCGCGATCTCTACGCCCAAGCCGTGCGACGTCGCGCCATCGGGTTCGCCGACAAGGGCGGTGCGCTGGTGGCGCGCGGCAAGGCCAGCGAGAGCCGGCTGGTGGCCGACATGCTGGCGGCGGCCGCCGGCAACGTGCAGCGCCTGGCCGATGCCGATGTCCTGGCGCAGGTGCATGCGGCCGCCGGTGTGCTGGGCGGCGCGCGCCGCATCTTCGCTCTGGGGCTGCGGTCGAGCTTCAGCGTGGCCTTCCACTTTCAATACGTGGCGTCGTTCGCCGGCGCCGACTGCCATCTGATCGAAGGCGCCGGCGGCACCGGCGCCGATGCCTTGCGCGGCGCCGCCAACGGCGATGCGCTGTTCGCCGTCAGCGTGAAGCCCTATGTGCGTACCACACTCGACCTGGCGCGGCATGCCGCGGCGCGCGGCATGCGCGTCGTGGCGTTGACCGACAGCACGGCCTCGCCGCTGGCGCGGCAGGCGGATGCGGCGATCGTCGTACCCACCGAGTCGCCATCGTTCTTCCACACGATGGTGCCGGCCTTCGCGGTCGCGGAGCTGCTGGTCGCGCTGCTGGCGACGCGTCGCGGCGAGGGTGCGTTGGAGGCGATCGCTGCCACCGAGGCCGAGCTGGCCGCGCTCGATATCTATGCGCTCGGCAGCGAGCGCCGACGGAGCCCGACATGACCCACATCCTGCATCGCCAGATCCGGCAAGACTATCCGCGCGCCGCCACCGCGCGCGGCCTCTATATCCACGACAAGGACGGCAAGGCCTACCTCGACGCCAGCGGCGGCGCGGCCGTCTCGTGCCTGGGCCACGGCCATCCCGACGTGGTGGCGGCGATGCATGCGCAGATCGATACGCTGGCCTATGCCCACACCAGCTTCTTCACGACCGATGCCGCCGAGGAACTGGCCGACGATCTGATCGCGCACGCGCCGGCCGGCATGTCGCATGTCTATCTCGTATCGGGCGGCTCGGAGGCCATCGAAGCGTCGCTGAAGCTGGCGCGACAGTACTTCGTCGAGAAAGGCCAGCCGCAGCGGCGCCACTTCATCGCGCGCCGCCAGAGCTATCACGGCAACACGCTGGGCGCGCTGGCGGTCGGCGGCAACGAATGGCGGCGCAAGCAGTTCCAGCCGCTGCTGATCGAGACCCATCATGTCTCGCCCTGCTACGAATATCGCGGCAGGCGCGACGACGAGACGGCCGAGCAGTATGGCCAGCGCCTGGCCGACGAGCTCGATGCCCAGATCCGCACGCTCGGGCCCGACACGGTGATCGCTTTCGTCGCCGAAACCGTGGTTGGCGCCACATCGGGCGCGGTGCCGCCGGTGCCCGGCTATTTCCGCAAGGTGCGCGAGGTCTGCGACCGTCACGGCGTCCTCTTGATCCTCGATGAGGTGATGAGCGGCATGGGCCGCACCGGCACCCTGCATGCGTGCCAGCAGGAAGGTATTGCACCCGACCTGATGACCATCGCCAAGGGACTGGGCGGCGGCTATGCCGCCATCGGCGCCGTGCTGGTGGGCGGCAAGATCATGGACGCCATCAGCGCCGGCTCCGGGCTGTTCCAGCATGGCCACACCTATATCGGCCATCCCGTGTCATGCGCGGCGGCGCTGGCGGTGCAGCGCGTGATTCGCCGCGACAAGCTGCTGGACAATGTGGTGCGCCAGGGCGACCTGTTGCAGCGTCGCCTGCGCGAGCGTTTCGGCAATCACCACCATGTCGGCGACATCCGCGGCCGCGGCCTGTTCCAGGGGATCGAGCTGGTCGAGGATCGCGGCGAGAAGAAACCGTTCGATCCGGCCGTGAAGCTGAACGCCCGCATCAAGGCCGAAGCGATGGCACGCGGACTGCTGGTATATCCCATGGGCGGCACCATCGATGGCGCGCGGGGCGATCATGTGCTACTGGCGCCTCCCTTTATCGTGCAGCCGCAGGATATCGAGACCATCGTCGAGCGGCTGGGGGGCGCCATCGATGCCGCGATCGCCGGTGTCCGCGGGTAGATTGGGTAACGCAGCCGGCGACACATGCCGGTGCTGATTGCGGAGGAGGGGTGAAATGATCAGGGTATTGGGTGCAACGTCATTGATCGCTGGCCTTATTGCGGCCGGCATGATGATCCCGGGTGCGGCGCAGGCGCAGCAGAAGTTCGTGACCATCGGGACCGGCGGTGTCACCGGCGTCTACTACGCCGCCGGTGGCGCGATCTGCCGCCTGCTGAACAAGGATCGCAAGGCGCACGGCATCCGTTGCTCGGTCGAATCGACCGGCGGGTCGGCCTTCAACATCAACACCATCAAGGCCGGTGAACTCGACTTCGGCCTGGCTCAATCCGACGTGCACTTCAATGCGCTGAAGGGCGAGGGGCCGTTCAAGTCGGGTGGCGCCTATGGCGATCTGCGCTCGGTGTTCTCGGTGCATCCCGAGCCGTTCACGGTCGTGGCGCGCAAGGAAGCCAATATCGGCAAGTTCGAGGACTTCAAGGGCAAGCGCTTCAATGTCGGCAACCCGGGGTCGGGCACGCGCCAGTCGCTCGAGGAGCTGATCGGCGCCCTGGGCTGGAAGCTGTCGGATTTCTCGCTCGCCTCCGAGCTGAAAGCCGACGAGCACGGCCCGGCGTTGTGCGACAACAAGATCGACGGCTTCTTCTACGGGGTCGGCCATCCGTCGGCCAACATCCAGGATCCGACCACGAGCTGCGGCGCCAAGCTGGTGTCGCTGACCGGCCCGGCCGTCGACAAGCTGGTGAAGGACCACAGCTACTACGCCAAGGTGACGATCCCCGCCGGCATGTATGCCAACAATCCGAACCCGACGGAAACCTATGGCGTGCTCGCCACCATGGTGACGTCGGCCAAGACGCCAGACGACGTTGTCTACGCCCTGGTCAAGGCGGTGTTCGAGAACTTCGACGAGTTCAAGAAACTGCACCCTGCGTTCGCCAACCTCGACCCCAAGAACATGGTCAAGGATGGCCTGTCGGCGCCGATGCATCCCGGCGCGGCCAAATACTACAAGGAACGCGGCTGGCTGTAGTCCTGCAAAGCCCTTCTCCCCGCGCTTGCGGGGAGAAGGGAAAATCAACAAGAGAGCGGGGGAAGGTCCATGGTCGCGGAGACGAAAAACGGCACGGGCAATGTGCCGACCGGCGTCGACGTGCACGCGCTCGTCGTCGAGGCCGACATGGGCGGCCGCAAGCCGGGCATCGCCGTTACACGGCTGATCTCGGCGGTCGCCATCGTCTGGTCGCTGTTCCAGCTCTGGTATGCATCGCCCATACCGTTTGAACTGGGCTTCGGCATCTTCAACGATACCGAAGCGCGCTGCTTCCATCTCTCCTTCGCGCTGTTTCTTGCGTTCGCAGCCTATCCCGCCTTCAAGTCCTCGCCGCGCGATCGCGTACCGGTGATCGACTGGATCCTGGCAGCACTGGCCATCGCGGCTGTTCTTTACCTCGTCGTCTTCTACAACGACCTCGCCAGCCGCCCAGGCCTGATCAAGCCGCTGGATATCGTTGCAGCCACAGTGGGAATCGTGTTGCTGCTCGAGGCGTCACGCCGCGCAGAGGGTCCGTGGATGCCGATCGTGTGCATCCTGATGCTGCTCTACGTTTTCGCGGGGCCGTTGCTGCCCGAACTGCTGTCGCACAAGGGCGCGTCCATTGGCCGTGCGGCGTCGCAATTCTGGCTGACGTCGGAGGGCGTGTACGGCGTGGCGCTGGGCGTGTCGACCAGCTTTATCTTCCTGTTCGTGCTCTTTGGTGCCCTGCTCGACAAGGCCGGTGCTGGCAACTACTTCATCCAGCTCGCCTTCTCGCTGCTGGGCCACTACCGCGGCGGTCCGGCCAAGGCTGGCGTCGTATCGTCGGGCATGACCGGCATGATCTCAGGCTCGTCGGTCGCCAACGTGGTCACTACCGGCACCTTCACCATCCCGCTGATGAAGCGCGTCGGCTATAAGCCGACGCAGGCCGCCGCGATCGAGTGCGCTGCCGGCGTCAACGGCCAGATCATGCCGCCGGTCATGGGCGCGGCGGCCTTCATCATGGCCGAGTATGTCGGTATCACC
Source organism: Reyranella sp. CPCC 100927 (assembly GCF_007859315.1). Lineage (GTDB taxonomy): Bacteria > Pseudomonadota > Alphaproteobacteria > Reyranellales > Reyranellaceae > Vineibacter. The sequence continues at coordinate 91,763 of NZ_VOHA01000012.1, read as the reverse complement.
TACGCCGACGTGGTGAAGCACGCCTTCCTGCCGGCGATCATGATCTACGGCGCGCTGTTCTACATCGTCGATATCGAGGCGGTGAAAGCCGGCATGCGCGGCATCCCGCGCACGCACCGCCAGGCCTGGGTGCAGGGCGGCCTGAAAGCGCTGCTGACCTTGGCCGGGTTCGTCATCCTGGCGAGCGTGATCTATTACGGCTTCGGCTGGACCAAACAGGCCTTCGGTGATGCGTCTGGCTGGATCATGGGTGTTGTGTTGATCGCGGGTTACATCGGGCTAGTGGCCTTGCGCGCCAAGAATCCCGACCTGCCAATCGATGATCCGACCAAGGAACTGGTCACTGTACCTGACTTCTATGAAACGGCACGCACGGGCCTGCATTATCTTATACCCGTCTCGGTGCTGATCTGGTGCCTGATGGTCGAGGAACTGTCTCCCGGCCTATCCGCCTTCTGGGGCACCGTCTTTATGGGCGGCCTGGTGCTGACGCAGCGACCCCTGACCGCCTTCTTCCGCAGCGAACGGGATCTGCTGGGACACTGGCGCCAGGGTGCCCGGGAATTCGTGCAGGGCCTCGACGCCGGCGGACGCAACATGGCCGCCGTAGGCATCGCGACGGCGGCGGCCGGCATCATCGTCGGCACCGTGACCCTGACCGGCATCGGCCTGGTGATGGCCGAAATCGTCGAGTTTCTCTCGGCCGGCAACTTCATCGCCATGCTGGTGCTGGTGGCGCTGATCTGCATCGTGCTGGGTACCGGCCTGCCGACGACGGCGAGCTACGTCGTCGTGGCGACGCTGATGGCGCCCGTCGTGGTCGAGGTCGCTTCGCTGAACGACCTCGTGGTGCCGCTGATCGCGGTGCACATGTTTGTCTTCTACTTCGGGCTGATGGCCGACGTATCGCCCCCCGTGGGATTGGCAGCCTATGCCGGTGGTGCCATCGCCGGCGCCGATCCCATGGCCGTGGGCTGGCAGGCGACGATCTATGAAGCGCGCACGGCGCTGCTGCCGTTCATCTTCATCTTCAACAACGAAGTGCTGATGATCGATATCCGCGGGCCGTTGCATTTCCTCATGGTGATCGGCTGCTCGGTGATCGCCATGGGGGCCTTCGTCGCCGCCACGCAACGATGGCTGCTGACCCGCAACCGCTGGTACGAGACGGTGCTGTTGCTGGTGGTGTGCTTCACCCTGTTCCGGCCGTCGTTCTGGCTCGACCGGTTCGTCGATCCCTACGTCACCAAGGGGCCTGAGACGATCCGCACCTTGGCCGACGCCACGCCGGCGGAAGGTGCCTTGCGCCTGCGCTTCGAGACCCAGGATCGCGCCGGTGACGATGTCGAGCGTGTCGTGCGGCTGACGCTGGGGCAGGGGGCGACCGGGCTCGATCGCATCCGGGCCACCGGCGTGACGTTGGCCGATCAGGGCGGCACGTGGGTCGCGCAGACGGTTCGGCTGGGCAGCCAGGCGGCACGGCTGGGCGTCAAGCAGGGCGACGAGGTGAAGGCGGTCATGGTACCGGCCGATCGCATGTCGCCCTACTGGTTCGCGGTGCCGGGGCTGCTCGTGTATGCGTTGATCGTGCTGAACCAGCGCCGCCGGCGACGAGTGGCGGTCGCGTAGGTCTATCCTGACGACGGCGGGGCGCCCGGCGTTCCGTCGCCCACCGCGAGGCGTGCTTCCAGCAGATGCGGATCGGCCAGCAGGGCGGCGCTGGATCCGTCATACACGGCAGTACCGCGGTTGAGTATGACGGCGCGGTCGGTCACGGCCAGCACTTGGCGTGCCTTCTGCTCGACCACGATGGCGGACAGGCCTTCCTCGCGCAGGATGCGGCGCAGGGCTTGCAGCACCTCCTCGACGATGATCGGCGCCAGTCCTTCCAGCGGTTCGTCGAGCAGCACCAGGCGCGGGTTGAGCACCAGGGCCCGCGCGATCGCCAGCATCTGCTGCTCGCCGCCCGAGAGCTGATCGCCGAGGTTGCGCCGCCGCTCGGCCAGCCGCGGAAAGAGGCCGAACACGCGCGTCACGTCCCACGGGCCCGGCCGCCGGATCGCCGTCAGGTTCTCCTCGACCGACAGCGAGCGGAAGATGCTGCGCTCCTGCGGCACCCAGCCGATGCCGGCGCGTGCGCGCCGTTCCGGCGACAGGCGCGTGATGTCGCGACCGGCCAGTCGGATCGTGCCGGCACGCCACCGGGTGAGTCCCAGCAGGCTGGTGATCAAGGTTGTCTTGCCGGCGCCGTTGCGGCCCAGCAGCGCCACCGCCTCGCCTTCGGCCAGCGACAGCGAAATGTCGTCGAGCACGACAGCCTCGGCGTAGCCGGTGCGCAGGCGATCGACGCTCAGCAGCTCAGCCATGCGCCGCCTCGCCGAGATAGACCTCGCGCACGCGTGGGTCGCGGGCCACGTCCTGCGGTGTGCCCTCGACGAACAGCGCGCCGTCGACCAGCACCGAGATGCGCCGCGCGAAACTGAACACCAGGTCCATGTCGTGCTCGATCAGCAGCACGGCGACATCCTCGGGCAGCGCCGCGACGATCGCCAGGATCTCGTGCCGCTCGTCCTCGGGCACGCCGGCAGCCGGCTCGTCGAGCAGCAGCACGCGCGGACCGCCGGCGATCGCGATGGCGATCTCCAGCAGGCGCTGCTTGCCGTAGGGCAGGGTGCCGGCGCGGGTGCGCAGGGAGTCGCCCAGGCCGAAGCGCTGCAGCAGGGCCGTCGCCTCGTCGAGAACGTCGGTGTGCGCGGCGAGCGGGTGCCACCAGCGCCGGCCCAGGCCGCGGCGCTCCGATACCGCCAGCGCCACGGTTTCCAGCGGTGTCATATCGGCAAACAGCTGATTGATCTGGAAGGTGCGCGTGATGCCGCGACGGGCGCGGCCCTGCGGCGGCAGGCCGGTGACGTCGGCGCCGTCGAGAAGGACACGCCCGCCATCCGGCCGCAGCACGCCCGTCAGCAGATTGATCAGCGTGGTCTTGCCGGCGCCGTTGGGACCGATCAGGGCGTGCCGAGCGCCAGCCTCGACACGCAGCGACACGTCGCGCGTGGCCGCCAGCGCACCGAAGCTCTTGCGCAGGCCGACCGTCTCCAGCGCCGCGGTCATGACGGCTGCTCGCCGGCATGTTGGCGCGCGAGCCGGGCCCAGATGCGTCGGGCGCCGGCCGACAGCCGTTCGCGGCCGATCATGACGATGAGCACCAGCACCAGGCCAATCCAGAACTGCCAGTACTGCGGCGTCCACGCCGCCAGTCCATCCTGCATCAGCTTGAAGATCGCGGCCCCGATCAGGCCGCCGTAGAGATAGCCGGAGCCGCCCAGCACCAGGACCAGCAGCACATCGGCCGAGCGATGGAAGTCGAGTACGTCGAGCGACACGAACTGCGTCGTCTGGGCGAGCAGCGCCCCGGCGGCACCGGCGTAAGCGGCGGCGATGGTGTAGACGGTGACCAGCCGCGCGTCGGCGGGGACGCCGACCGCCGTGGCACGCAGCCGGTTGCCCTTGATGGCGCGCAGCGACAGGCCGAACGGCGATCGCACGATGCGGCGCGCGACCAGGAACAGCACCAGCAGTGTCGTGAGGCTGTAGGCGCAGGCGGTGCGGCCGTAGAGGTCGAAGCGGAACAGGCCCAGGAGCGGGCCCATGGTGACGCCCTGCAGGCCGTCGGCGCCGCCGGTGATGGTGTCGAAGCGATTGGCGACCTCCAGCAGCATCAGCGCCACGCCCATGGTCACCATCAGGCGCGTGAGGTCCGAGCCGCGCAGCACCAGGAAGCTGCTGAGAAAGCCGATGACGGCAGCGGCGGCAGAGGCCAGCAGCAGGCCGCTCACCGGCTCGGTCAGGCCATGCTTGGCCAGCAGGCCGGCGGCGTAGGCGCCGACACCGAAAAACGCGGCATGGCCCAGCGACACGATGCCGGCATAGCCCAGCAGCAGATCGAGCGAGAGGGCGAACAGCGCCAGGATCGCGATCTCGTTGATCAGCAGCAGCTTGCTGGGGAACAGCAGTGGTATGGCGATCGCCGCGATCCAGAATACCCACTCCCAGTGACGGCTCGTCATCGCGGCCTCAGCGTGCGCCGCGGCGGGTGAAGAGGCCGTGCGGGCGCCACAGCAGCACGCCGACCATCAGGGCGTAGATCACGAAGGCCCCGAGCTTGGGCATGTAGTACTTGCCGGCGACATCGGCGACGCCGAGCAGGATCGAGGCGAGGAACGGACCGGTGATGCTGGTGGTGCCGCCGACGGTGACCACGATCAGGAAGTAGATCATGAACTTCAACGGGAAGGTCGGATCCAGGCCGAGGATCTCGGCGCCCAGCGCACCGCCCAGTCCCGCCAGCCCTGAGCCGACGGCGAAGGTGAGCGCGAAGATGGCGTTGACGTCGATGCCCAGGCCACGCGCCACCCGCGCATCGTCGACGGCGGCGCGCAGTCGGCTGCCGAAGCGGGTGAAGGCGAGGATCGACTGCAGGATCACCACCAGTGCGCCGCAGACGCCGATGACGAACAGACGGTAGATGCCGACGCTGATGCCGAACACCTCGATGCGCCCCTGCAGGGCCTGCGGCAAGCGGATGATCTGCTGCTGCGCGCCCAGGAAATAGTCGATGGCGGCCACCGCCATGAACACCAGCCCGATGGTGAACAGCACGTGGTCCAGATGCGGGCGGCTGTAGAGATGGACATAGAGCGTTCGCTCGAGCACGGCGCCAACCAGGGCCGTGGCGATGAACGCGATCGGCAGGCACCACAGGAACGGCACGCCCAGCCGGCCCATCAGCAGCACGGTGATGTAGCCGCCGGCCATGGCGAAAGCGCCGTGCGCCAGGTTGACGAAGTTCATCAACCCCAAGGTCACCGCCAGCCCGCACGCCAGCACGAACAGGATCATCCCGTAGGCGAGGCCGTCGAAAAGAATGGTGAGCATGGGGAGTTCCCTTCCCCGCTTGCGCGGAAGGTGGCCGTTTCGGTGCTTCGACGCTTTGCGTCGAAGCACCTGAGCCGGATGGGGAGCCGACGAGGTCTTTGTTGCCAAGACCACGTGGAGGTCCCCTCCGGCCTTCCGGGCCACCTCCCCACTGCGTGGGGAGGATTTCGCTACTTCGCCGCCTTGGCCGGATCCTTCACGGCCTCGAAGGTGGCGAACTCGACGTTGAACAGCTGGCCGTCGACCCTCTCGACTTTGCGCACATAGACGTTCTGCACGATTTCGCGCGTGGCGGGGTCGATCGAGATCGGTCCGCGCGGGCTGGTCCAGGCCATGCCTTTCATCGCCGCCACCAGGGCCTCGCCGTCGGTCTTGCCGGCGGTCTTGGTGAGCGCCTGGTAGATCAGGTGCATGCCGTCCCAGCCGCCCACCGCCATGAAGTTGGGCCGCATGCCGCCCGCGGCCTTGCGGAAGGCCTCGACGAAGGCCTTGTTCTCCGGCGAATTGTGCGCCGTCGAGTAGTGATGGCTGGTGATGGCGCCCAACGCCACGTCACCCATGTCGTTGAGGATGTCGTCATCGGTGACGTCGCCGGTGCCGATCAGCTTGATGCCGGCCTTGTCCAGGCCGCGCTCGGCGAACTGCTTCATCACTGCCGAGCCGGCACCGGACGGCACGAACACGAACAGGGCGTCGGGCTTGGCGTCGGCGGCGCGCTGCAGGAAGGGCGCGAAGTCGGGGTTGCGCAGCGGCACGCGCAGCTTCTCCGGCACGGTGCCGCCGGCTTTGGTGAACAGCTCTTCGAACGTCTTCTCGGCGTCCAGGCCCGGGCCGAAATCGGTGACCAGGGTCACGACTTTCTTGAGTCCGTTCTTGGCGGCCCAGTCGGCGATCGGCAGCGTGTTCTGCGGCAGGGTGAAGCTGGTGCGCACGATGAAGGGCGAGCGCTCGGTGATGATCGACGTGCCGGCCGCCATGATGATCTGCGGCACCTTGGCCTCGGTGGCGATCGGCGCTGTCGCCAGCGCCAGCGGCGTCAGCCCGAAGCCGGCCAGGAAGGCGACCTTGTCGTTGACCACCAGTTCTTGCGCCAGCCGCTTGGTGACGTCGGCGACACCGGTATCGTCCTTGACGATCAGCTCGATCTTCTTGCCCGCCACCGTGGTGCCGTGCTGCGCCATGTAGAGCTTGACCGCGGCTTCGATCTGCCGGCCGGTCGACGCGAACGGACCGGTCATCGGCAGGATGAGGCCGACCTTCACCGTGTCCTGGGCGAAGGCGCCACCGGAGGCCAGTGCCAGTGCGACACTGCCGATGGCACCAAGGACGGCGCGCCTGCGCATGGGTATCCCCCTCACTGATTTGAGTCGTCGGACGCAGCGTAGTCTGAGGCGTGTCGCGAGGGAAGACCGGCACGCAACCATCGCACGGCAGCACTGCACCTGGCGGTGCGCCGGCCGCGTACCAGGCGGGCTAGGCTGGCGGCGCATGTCATCGGGACGTGCGGAGGATAGGCAGACACAATGAAAAGACGGGGTTTGATGAAGACGGCCGGCGCCGGATCGGCAGCGGTCGCCGCGCATGCCGTCGCCGCGCCGGCGATCGCGCAGGAACACCCGGAGGTGCGCTGGCGGCTGACGTCCAGCTTCCCCAAGAACCTGGATATTCCGACCACGGTCATGGACGAGCTCGCGAAGCGGGTCGGCGAACTGACCGGCGGTAAGTTCCAGATCAAGTGGTTCGCGCCGGGCGAGGTCGTCCCCGCCCTGCAGGTGATCGACGCCGTCCAGAACGGCACCGTCGAGGGCGGCTACACCGCCGGTTACTATTATGTCGGCAAGGATCCGGCGTTCTCCTTCGCGACGACGTTGCCGTTCGGCATGAATACCCGCCAGCACAATGCCTGGATCATCGCCGGCGGTGGGCTGGATCTGATCAACGACTTCCTGAAGGACTACAACTGCGTCTATGTGCCGATTGCCCACACCGGCGCGCAGATGGGCGGCTGGTTCCGCCGCGAAATCAAATCGCTGGAAGACCTCAAGGGTCTGAAGTTCCGGATCGCCGGCTTTGCCGGCCAGGTCCTGAGCCGGCTGGGCGTGGTGCCGCAGCAGATCGCCGGCGGCGACATCTATCCGGCGCTGGAAAAGGGCACCATCGACGCCGCCGAGTGGGTCGGCCCCTATGACGACGAGAAGCTCGGCTTCGCCAAGGTCGCCAAGTACTACTACTACCCCGGCTGGTGGGAGGGTTGCACCCAGACCGGCCTGTATCTCAGCCTGAAGGAATGGGAGAAGCTGCCGTCGAGCTATCGAACCGCCATTCAGGCGGTGGCCAGCGAGCAGATGAACTGGGTGTTGGCCAAGTATGATTCCGGCAGCCCGGGCGCGCTGCGCCGCCTGGTTGCGTCCGGCGCCGAATTGCGGCCCTTCCCGCGCGAGGTGATGTCGGCCGCCTACGACATTGCGTTCGATCTCTACGACGAGATCGGGGCCAAGAATCCCAAGTTCAAGAAGATCTTCGAGTCGTGGAAGCCGTTCCGCGACGAGCAGTACCTGTGGTTCCGCGTCGCCGAGAACACGTTCGACAACTTCGTGTTCTCCCAGCAGGCCAGCAAGAAGCGCTGACGGGCGATGGACTATTCACCTCTCCCCGCTCTCGCGGGGAGAGGTGCCAGAGTGCATGACAGACCTGGGAGAGAAGCAGCGATGCAGGCGGATTACGTGATCATCGGTGCCGGCTCGGCCGGATGCGTGCTGGCCAACCGGCTGAGCGAGGATGGCGCCCGCGTCGTGCTGCTGGAGGCCGGCCCGCGCGACCGGAACCCCTGGATCCACGTGCCGGCCGGCGTGCTGAAGCTGCTGCGCAATCCCGCCGTGAACTGGAACTACGGCACCGAACCCGAGGCCGGCACCGCCGACCGCTCGATCCACTGGCCACGCGGGCGCGTGCTGGGCGGCAGCAGCTCGATCAACGGCATGCTCTACATCCGCGGCAATGCAGCGGACTATGACAGTTGGGCGCAGCGCGGTTGCCGTGGGTGGGGCTGGGACGATGTGCTGCCTTATTTCATGAAGTCGGAGAACTATGTGTCGGGCGACGGTCCCAACCGCGCCAAGGGCGGCCCGCTGCAGGTCGAGGATTACCGCACCACCCTGCCGTTGACGCATCGCTTTGTCGAAGCCGCCCAGCAGGCCGGCTTTGCACTCACGCCCGACCTCAACGGGCCGCAGCAGGAGGGCGTCGGCTACTCCCAGATGTCGCGCAACGGCCGCTTCCGCGGCTCGACGGCCACGACGTTCCTGCGGGCAGCGCGGGGGCGGACCAACCTGCACGTCGAGACCAATGCCGTTGCGACGCGGTTGCTGTTCGATGGCAAGCGGTGCACCGGCGTCGCCATTCGCCAGGACGGTGCCGAGCGCCAGATTCACGCGGCGCGCGAGGTGATCCTCTCGGGTGGCACGGTGAACTCGCCGCACCTGCTGCAGATATCGGGCGTCGGACCGGGATCACACCTGCAATCGATCGGCGTTGCCGTCGCGCACGACGTGCCCGGTGTCGGCGCCAATCTCTCCGATCACTACTGCGCGCGGGTTTCGCAGCGCGTCAAAGGTGCCGTGTCGATCAACGAGCTGTCGCGCGGCTTGCGGCTGGCCGGCGAGGTGGCGCGCTGGCTGACCGTGGGGCGCGGCGCGCTCACCTTCGGCGTCAGCAGTGCCATGGTCCTGTGCCGCAGCCGCGAGGGACTGGCCAGTCCCGACATCCAGCTCCTGTTCTCGCCGGCCAGCTACGATCAGCAGCGCTTCGGTGATCTGGAACGCACGCCCGGCATGACCATCGCCTGCTCGATCGCGCGGCCGGAAAGCCGCGGTACGATCATGGCTGCCTCGGCCGACCCGCTGGCGCGCCCCGTCATCCGGCCGAACTACCTCTCGGTGCCGGCCGATATGCAGGTGCTGATCGCCGGCATCCGCCATGCGCGGCGTATCTTCGCCGCACCGGCGTTCGCACCGCACCGCGTCGAGGAAACGGTGCCCGGACGGCAGGTCGAGTCGGATGACGCCCTGGCCGACTTCGCGCGCCGCACGGGCAACACCGTCTATCATCCGGTCGGCACCTGTCGCATGGGCGAGGATCCCATGGCGGTCGTCGATTCCCGCCTGCGGGTTCGCGGCATCGAGCGACTGCGTGTGATCGATGCGTCGATCATGCCCAGCGTCACGACCACCAACACCAACGCGCCCACCATCATGATCGCCGAGAAGGGGGCCGCCATGATCCGCGAGGATGCCAAGGCGGCGTAGTGCGTCCTGGGAGCACGGTCGCCCCGCCGGCATTTTTTCAGGCGAGAGCGTCGCGTTCGTCGCTGCGCGTGGTGCGCTGGCATGAGCAGGCCAGAGGCCCGCGCTTTCAGGCCTTCGATCTGGTGGGTCACTCAAGCTGCGGTTCGGATGAGACCCGGCGTCGACATGTGGCCGATGTCGTAGGCCTGCAGGCCGTCGCGGGCCGCGACCGCGCGGACCTCGCCCCACAGCCGCAGGCGCACGCGGGTCCAGGTCGCGGGCTCGAAAGCGGTCACCGATCCCAGGACGCCATCGCGCTCGACATCGGCGACGGCGTCATCGCTCTCACGCCGGCGCAGGTCGGCGAGCGCGGCATGGGGCGCGATGGGGGCGACCTCGCGTGTGGCGAACACAGCGCGATGGATCTCGGGCGACAGTTGTGCCTGCCACACCGACCACGTTCTGACCACGGGCCAGCCGAAGGACTGCGTCACGCCGACGAAGCCGGGACCGCACAGAAACGCGTTCATTCCGGCGGTGCTGTTCCACACGTAGAAGGGCGCGTAGAGATTCTCGACGCTCTGCAGTTGCCCCTTGCGGCGGCTGGCGAACAGATAGGCCTTGAACCGCAGATCGGGAAAGTCATCCAGCAGGTGACCTTTCTCGGCCACCCGTCGTTCGATGATCGACATATCGTAGTCGGCGGGGAGCACGAAGCTGTACTGCATCGCGATCATGATCGGCTCCGTTCGTAACAAGCATCTCGGGGCAAACCTGGTGATTGCCGATATATTTGAAAAATTTATATTTCAAAACAAACATATTTCTAATATTAATCTATTTCGCAGCCCGCGAATCGGTAGGGGCCCGTGAACACCGCTGCCAGATCCATCGAGGCGACACGTGTGAATCTCGACATGGCGCTGTTGCGCACGTTCGTCGCCGTCGTCGACCTGGGCGGCGTGGCGCGCGCGGCGCAGCGCGTGGGACGCTCGCAGCCCGCCGTGAGCCTGCAGCTCAGGCGGCTCGAGGAGGTCACCGGCGCGCCGCTGTTCCAGAAGAACGGCCGCGGCCTGGCCCTGACCGAGGGCGGCGACGTGCTGCTGGCCTATGCGCGCCGCTTGCTGGAGCTGAACGACGAAACGGTGGCGGCGGTCACGACGTTGCGGCTGGCCGGTTCCGTGCGCCTGGGAATTTCGCAGGACTTCGCCGATGGTTGGCTGACGAAAATCCTTGCCCGCTTCGCGCGCGCCCATCCGTCGATCGTCATCGAAGTGAAAGCCGACCGCAACGCGGTTCTCCTCGACGCGCTGGCGCGCCAGCAGCTCGATTTCGCCCTGACGTTCGGCGACAAGAACGCACGCGGCGCCATCGCTCTCGGCCGCGTTCCCATGGTCTGGATCGGTTCGAGCGACCGGTCCTGGCAGGGCGCCGATCACATCCCGCTGGTGCTGTTCGAGCCCCCGTGCGAGTTCCGGCGCGTGGCGGTGCAGACTCTTGAAGCGAAAAGGCTGCCGTGGCGTCTCGCCTTTTCGAGCCCCAGTCTTTCCAGCCAATGGTCGGCGGTCGAAGCGGGGTTGGGCGTTTCGGTGCGTACGCCGATCGGGTTGCGATCGCCGCTGATCATCCTGGGAGACCAGGACGGCCTGCCGCCGCTGTCGTCCGGCAGTCTCCGCCTGCTGCTGCACCACGCCGAGGGAAAGCAGAGTACGGCAGCGCGCAAGCTGCAGGACATTCTGATCACCACGATCCGCGAAAAACTCGAAGCTGACATCGGCCGTGCTTGAAATAGTCGTTGTCGTTCAGTCGCATCATCGACTCGCTCGATGATGCGCACGACACTGGACATGGAAATGACACGGCTATCCACGGCCGCCATGACTAAGGTCCGCACACCCAACGCCGGTCCGCAGCGTGGAGTGTGGTGTGCGAGATCTTCCCAAGCGGTGGCGCCACTGGTACCACCCGCATCGTCTGATCGGCCGGTTCCCGGTCATGCGGCGCGCCTACAGCTGGCTTGCAGCGCACGCGGCCAAGCCACAGCTGCTGCCCGGGGTAGGTGAGTCGGACACCCTCTTTCCCGCTCTCGCGTCCCGTGTGTCCGCCGCCGCGTTGCGCCAGCGCGGCCTGTACGCGGGACTGCGTCTGCCGGCCGACATGGTGGCGGCGATCGTCGGCTTTGCCGAGCAGGCGTCCTGTACGCGCCCCGGCATCGATGAGCAATTTCGTTATGTCGACATCCGCCATGGCAGGCTGGCCGACGGCCAGCCCGTGCCGGTAGCGGATATGCGGCAGCCGACGGATTGCACCGCCGTGACGATCATCCGCGGTGATCCGGGATTGCGCGAGGCCGCGTCGGCGTTTCTGGGATATCAGCCGCCGCCACCGCGCGTACGCCTGTTCTGGAGTTTCGCCGGTGCGCTTTCCGATGATGCGCGCCGTGCCTTGGGCCAGACGATCGACTTCCACTACGATGTGCCGTGGTTCAACGGGCTCTATGCCTATTTCTATCTGACACCCAGTGATCGGCACTCCGGTGCGCACGTCATGGTTCCCGGCTCCGCCCGTGACAAACCGCTCCGGTTCGTGCTCGCCTCCGCCTTTCGCGATGAGGCCGCGTTGGCGGCGTACTATGGCGCGGATCGCCAGATCGTCGTCGAAGGTCCCGCCGGCTTCGGTTTCCTCGAGGATCCCTTCGGTTTTCACAAGGCGTTGCCGCCGGAACGGCACGATCGGTTGGTGCTGCAGCTGCGCTATGGCTGATATCGGAATAGTCATTCACGGGATGTGGCAATACGGAAGCTGTTTCCCTCCGCATGCCAGCCGCTATAGTCCGCGACCTTTTTCCATAGATGTTTCGCGGAGCGAGCCATGGCGGCGTTTGGTAAGGCGCAGTACATCAGTCGTGTTGAGGACCAGCGTTTGCTGACGGGCAAGGGTGGTTTCGCCGACAACCTGTCGCGGCCCGAGCAAGTCGAGATGGTGCTGGTGCGCTCGCCGCATGCGCACGCGACGATCACGTCGATCGACACGTCGGCGGCGAAGGCCGCGCCCGGCGTCGTGGCGGTCTATACCTGGGCCGACATGGCAGCCGAGGGCGTCGGCACGTTCGCCTTTCCGGCCATGTTTCCGCGGGCCGACGGCCAGAAGCCGGAAATGACGCCGCGCCGCTCGCTGGCGCACGAGGTGGTACGCCACGTCGGTGAGCCGGTGGTGGCGGTGATCGCCCAGACGCGGGCGCAGGCGCAGGACGCCGCCGACCTGGTCGCGATCGACTACGACATGCAGCCGTCGGTGACCGACACCAAGGCGGCGCTGGCCGACGGTGCGCCGCTGGTGTGGCATGACGCACCGGGCAACATCATCGGGGTCAACCGGTTCGGTGACCAGGCCAAGACGGATGCGGCCTTCAAGGCCGCCGCTCACGTCGTCTCGCTGGAGATCGAGCACCAGCGGCTGATCGTCAACGCCATGGAGCCGCGCGCCATCCTGGCGGAGTGGGACGAGGATCGTATCGTCGTTCATATCGGCAGCCAGAACCCGTCGGTGACCCGCGACACGCTGTGCGAGACGATCCTGAAGATGCCGAAGGACAAGGTCCGCGTGCTGGTGCGCGACATCGGCGGCGGCTTCGGCATGAAGGTCGGCATCCAGCCCGACGAGTCGGTGGCGGTGTGGGCCTGCAAGGTGCTGAAGCGGCCGGTGAAGTGGCGGGCCGAGCGCGGCGAGGAGTTCGCCGGCACCACGGCCGGTCGCGACCAGCTGCACAAGGCCTCGCTGGCACTGGACAAGGACGGCCGCATCCTGGGGCTGCGCCTGGAGGCGTGGGCCAATATCGGCGCCTACCCGGCGCGCGCCGGCGTGGTGATCCCGCTGTTCGTCGGCCCCAAGGTGGTGACCGGCACCTACGACATCCCGACGCTCGACCTGCGGCTGGCCTGCGTGCTGACCAACACGGCGACCATCGGGGCCTACCGCGGCGCCGGACGTCCGGAATGCATCCTCGACCTCGAACGGCTGATGGACACGGCGGCGCGCCAGACCGGCATCGATCCGGCCGAACTGCGCCGGCGCAATTTCGTCCAGCCGTCGCAGATGCCGTACACGACGGCGATGGGCGAGAAGTACGATTCGGGCGACTTCGACCTGTTCCTCACCAAGGTGCTGACCGCGGCGGACTGGGACGGCTTCGCCGCGCGCAAGGCGGCGGCCGAGACCCGGGGCAAGCTCTACGGGCGTGGTCTCGCGACGTACGTCGAATGGACGTCGGCCAACGTCCTGAATGAAATGGCCCATTACGAGGTGCTGGGCGACGGCAAGTTGCGCATCTGGATGGGCACGCAGGGCATGGGGCAGGGGCTGCAGACCAGCTTCACCCAGCTTGCCGCCGAACTGCTGGGCATCGATGCCGGCAAGATCGAGATCGCCATGGGCGATTCCGACCGGGTCGGCGGCGTCGGCTCCATGGGCTCGCGCTCGGCCTATATCGGCGGCTCCGCCGTGGCGTCGGGGACCCAGAAACTGCTCGACCAGGGCAAGGAGCTGGCCGCCGACGCGCTGGAGGCCGCCGCCGGCGACATCCAGTACGACGCCGGCACCTTCCGCATCGTCGGCACCGACCGGTCGATCGACCTCTTCGCGCTGGCCGCCCGCCAGCCGGACCAGCGGATCTTCATCGAGAACGTCAACACCGTCGACGGGATTGCCTGGCCCAATGGCGCCCATGTGGCCGAGGTCGAGATCGATCCCGATACCGGCAAGGTCCAGATCGCCCGCTATACGACGGTCGACGATGTCGGCCGGCCGCTGCACCGGCCGATCGTGTTCGGCCAGATCCACGGGGGTGCTGCCCAGGGGATCGGCCAGGCGCTGCTCGAGGGCGCGGTCTACGATGCCGACAGCGGCCAGCTGCTGACCGGCTCGTTCATGGACTACGCCATGCCGCGGGCCGACGATCTGCCGACGTTCAACAACACGCTCGACGACTCGGTGCCGGCCAAGAGCAACCCGCTGGGCGTCAAGGGTGTCGGCGAATCGGGCACGGTCGGCTCCACGCCCACGACCCTCAACGCGATCATGGACGCACTCTGGCCGCTGGGCGTACGCAACATCCAGATGCCGGCCACACCGCATCGCGTATGGGAAGCAATCCGGTCGGTGAAGGGGTAGCGTTCGGTCCCCTCTCCCGCGAGCGGGAGAGGAAGGAGCCCATGGCGCGTAGCGCCATGGGAGGGTGAGGGATTGAAAACGAGATGTCGTGCGTGAAGCCCTCACCCGACGAGCGCTTCGCACCCGTCGACCGCTCCCGCTCACGGGAGCGGTAAAGACGACTTACTGTCCCTTGCCCTTCGTGCGCTGACGGATGCGCCAGTCCCACGGCATCTCGAACTCGCTCGACCAGATGCCGCGCTTGGCGTCCTTGGCTTCGGCTTCTTCCTTGGCGTAGGCGTCGGTCTGGCGTGGATTCATGACTGCCCAGCCGTTGCGTATCATCCAGCGCGACAGGCTTTCGCCGCCCAGGGTGCAGTCGCCGACAATCAAGCGCCGCAGCTTGTCCTCGACGATCACCAGGCAGCGCACCGTCTTGCCGGTGACCAGTTGGCTGAGCGCACGGGCGGCGTCGCGGCCGCACGTCCACGTCTTGCCGCCGCGCTTGCAGGTTTGATCGACGCTGGGTGCATCGATACCCCACAGCCGCACACGCTGGCCCTGCAAAGCGATGGAGTCTTCATCGAGACCGGCGGACGTGCCGGACATGATCGTTTCGGCGCGCACGTTGCCGCTCAACGCGACGCAGCACGCAACAACGGCGACAAGGAGACGGATGTTCATTCGGTGCGCGTAAGGGAACACGATGTTGACGACGACGCAAGCGCGTCCGCTTGTTACGAACGTCGTCGCTCGAGGTTTCATGTCGAGGAGCGGACAAACGCCCGTCGCCTCACGCGTACGCTTTTGGGGACAAGAGAAATTCTGCGAAGGCGCGGCGTATGCACCCCGTACGGCGCGCGGCCTGCTCCGAACGGCCCAGACGTCCGTACGTTGGCCGCTCTTGAATGCCGGCCGCCACCGCCGGGCTCGTAACGAGGTAGTGCGCTTCACCTGGACAGGCATTACGCAGACAATCGTTCATTAAATCGATATTCCTATTTTGTTCTGAAATTAACGTATATTTGCATTTTTGCGCAAAATTCCCGTTATTTTCCGAACATCGTGTCAATGGAACGTGAACAACAGGCTCTCACTGCAAATTGCTAAGGAACATATGAGAAACAAAACTTAGAAATCACGTTCGCTTTTAACGACCAGAAGACGAGACTCTTCACCACGATAAACGTGCTGAGGGATTCGCTAAATCCCCGTGACCCGCCCGCGCGCGGACGACACCGGCGGTCGCTGGGCAGGGAAGAGCCTTTGGTGACGGTGGGGTTGGAAAACTGGTGCTGCCGGACAGGATTGAACTGTCGACCTCTCCCTTACCAAGGGAGTGCTCTACCACTGAGCTACGGCAGCCCCGACGCGGCGGCGTTTGCGGCCTGCGAGACGGCGGCGGGTATGCCATAGGGGGCAGGGGCCTTCAACCCCTCGTGGCGTCTTGATGCACTGCTGGTTGCCAAGGTCGGGCCCGTGGGCTTTATGACACCCACCCATAGCCGCCGGAGAGCCGCGTGACCTACACCACCTTCGATTTCAGCGTCACCGACCATGTCGCGCACGTGCGATTCAACCGGCCCGACAAGCGCAACGCGATGAATCGTGCCTTCTGGGATGAGATCCGCCGGGTTTTTGCCGTCGAGATCGGCGAGCAGCGGGCTGACGTGCGCGCGGTGGTGATTTCGTCGACCGGCCCGCATTTCACCGCCGGCATGGATCTGTCGGCGTTCGCCGATATCACCGCGGACGCGGGCGATCCGGCCCGCCGGCGCGAGCGCTTTCGTCGCGGACTGCTGGCCTATCAGGATTCTTTCACGGTGATCGAGAAATGCCGGGTACCGGTGCTGGCGGCGATCCAGGGCGGCTGCATCGGTGGCGGCGTCGACATGGTATCGGCCTGCGACATGCGCTACTGCACCCGCGATGCGTTCTTCGTCATCAAGGAGATCGACCTCGGCATGACCGCCGACGTCGGCACCCTGCAGCGCTTGCCGCATCTGATCCCGCAGGGCCTGGTGCGTGAACTGGCGTATACCGGCCGCAATCTGTCGGCGGACGAGGCGCAGCGCTGCGGCCTGGTGAACCGCCTCTACGACACCCAGGCGGCGATGCTCGACGATGTCATGGGGATTGCGCGGGATATTGCGGCGAAATCGCCGCTCGCCATCCACGGCAGCAAGGAAATGATCAACTATACGCGTGACCACACCGTCGACGAGGCGCTGAACTACATGAGCGTGTGGAACGCCGCCTTCATCCACGGCGAGGACATGCCGGAAGCCTTCCGCGCCATGCAGGAAAAGCGGCCACCGCGCTTCCAGGATCTGGCGGCGAGCGGCAAGCTCTGACGCACCACCAACAATATTCATGAGCGCTTCCTCATTATAGAGTCGGCGCGCGCGTTCAATCCGTGCTACGGATTGTATTCTGCGGACATTTCAACGATCAGCAACATGGTGAAGCCATGGCGACCCTGTATAGCGGCGGCAAGATTTTCGACGGCGAGAAGGCGATCGAAGGGCATGCGGTGCTCGAGGAAGACGGTCGCATCAAGCGGTTGGCACCGGCCGGCGAGTTCGTCAGCTATGCGGGGCCGCGCATCGATACGTCAGGCGGCACCCTGCTGCCCGGTCTGATCGACTGCCACATCCATTCGCTGTCGGGCGCCGAGGGTAACCCTGGCGTCGTGCAGGACCGCATGAGCGCGGCGCAGATCGCCGTGCGCGGCCTGGAGTTCATGCGCGCCACCCTGGACGGCGGCATCACCGCCGTGCGCGATTGCGGCGGCAAGGACTACATCGAGTTCGCCATTCGCGATGCCGTCAATACCGGCCGCTTCCTCGGTCCGACCATGCGCTGCGCCGGCCGCATGATCTGCATGACCGGCGGTCACGGCAACCGCACCGGCCGCGTTGCCGATGGCATCGATGAGGTGGTCAAGGCGGTGCGCGAGCAGGTCCATGCCGGCTCCGACCTGGTCAAGATCATGGCCACCGGCGGCGTGATGACCCCGGGCGTCAATCCCGAGGACGCCCACTACTCGGCCGCCGAGATCGCCGCCGGCATTGCCGAGGCGACGCGTTTCCACAAGACCACGGCCAGCCATGCGCAGGGCTCGGAAGGCATCCTCAACGCCGTGCGCGGTGGCGTCACGTCGATCGAGCACGGCATCTTCATGACCGACGAGTGCGTGCTGGAAATGCAGTCGCGCGGCACCTGGCTGGTGCCGACGCTGGCCGCCGTAAAGAACATCCTGCGCGGCGTCGAGGCGGGCGACCGCTCGATCCCCGAGTACGTGGTCGAAAAGGCGCAGCGGGTCTTCGGCCGTCACATCGATTCGGTGAAGATGTACTATGCGGCCGGCTGCAAGATCGCCATGGGTACCGATGCCGGTACGCCGTACAACCGGCATGGCGATAATGCCATGGAGCTCGAGTACATGTGCGAGATCGGCATCACGCCGCGCGACTCGCTGTTCTTCTCCACGGCCAGCGCCGCCGACCTGATGCGCCTGGCCGATCACGGCCGTATCCGCGAGGGCAATGTCGCCGACTTCCTGGTCGTCAACGGTGATCCGCTGGCCGACATCACCCGCGCCGCGCGCAAGGACTACCATCGCCTGGTGGTCAAGCGCGGCGTCCTGGCGCGCGACAACCGCGCCGCCGCCAGCGATGCGCTGCGGATTGCCGCGCAGTAAGGACGAGAGCCCGCGAGGCGCGTGGCGATGACGGCGTTTGTGTATAATGCGTGACAGTAAGCCCGGCGAACCCGTGAAGGCGCTCACAATGAGCGGGGCTTGGGGACAATCCTGATGGACGAGTGGGTCCTGCTGGGACTGCTGGTCGGTGCTGCCGTGTTGGTGGTCCCGATCCTGGCGGTTGCCGGGTTCGTGCGTGCCGGCGCGGCGCAGCGGCGCCTCGATGCCCTGGAACACCAGGTGCGTTATCTGCAGGCGCAACTGGCGGGTGCTGCGCCAGCGGCACCGGTGCCGGATGTGCCGCCTGGCGTCGCGGTACCACCACCGCCCATCGCGCCTTACGCTGGGCCAGCGCCCGGTCAGGCCTGGGTTCCAGTACCACAGCCGATCCCGGCACCTGGCTACGCACCGCCACCGCCGCCACCACCACCGCTACCGCCGACGGTCGAACCCGTGGCGGTGCCGCCGCTGGCGGCGTCGACCGCGGATTCTGGCGGCTGGTCGCGCGCGACGCTCGAGCAGAAGCTGGGCGGCAATCTGTTCATCTGGCTCGGCGCCATCGCGGTGGCCCTGGCCGGGTTGTTCCTGTTCCGCTACGCCATTGACCAGGGCTATCTGCCGCCGACCGTGCGGGTGATCCTGGGCACGGCGGGTGGTTTCATCCTGGTCGGGATCGCCGAGTGGCTGCGCAGCCGCGACGCGCGGATAGCGCAGGCGGTGGCGGCTGCTGGCGTGGCTGTCCTGTTTGCCGCGCTGCTGGCATCGGCTGCCCTTTATGAATTGATACCCAAGTCTCTGGCCGGCGTGCTCGCCATTGCGCTGACGGCATTCGCCATCGGGCTTGCCCTGCGTCATGGCCCGTTCGTGGCGGCCCTGGGGTTTGTCGGCGGCGTGCTGTCGCCGATCTTCCTGGGTACCGACAGCTCCAATGTGCCGCTGCTGTTCGGCTACCTGCTGGCGATCTCGGTCGGCACGCTCGCGGTGATCCGTCATCGCGGCTGGTGGTGGCTGGGCTGGGGCGTGCTGGCCGGCGACGTGCTGTGGACGGTGTTCTGGCTGGTCGCGCGCCTGTTCGACCCGGCAAAACACGACGGTGAGTTGATCTGGGTTGCGCTGTTCCAGGTCGCTGTTGCCGGGCTCTTCACGTGGGCGACCTGGCAGCGGGTGCGCGAGGACGGCGGTGCGCCGGCACATGTCGTGGCCAAGCTGTGGGTGGCCACGCTGGTGACCGGACTGCTGCTGGTGTTGGGCATTGCCGGCGCGGAGTTGCAGTGGGCCGGCTGGCTGTGCCTGGCGCTGCATGCCGCCGGGATCTTCGCGCTGGCGCGCTACGTGCCGCGCTACCAGTGGCTCGCCGTTGCACCGGTGGCATTCTCGCTGCTGGCTTTCATGATCTGGCGCGGCGATCGCTGGTTCGACACGGCATTCCAGCAGGTCGAACCCTTCGCCTGGACCATCGGCATCATGGGCGGCCTGCTGGCGGCCGGCGCCTACGCCCTGATGTGGAACGCCGGGCGGCCCGGTTTCTGGGCTGCCGTGTCGGTGTCCGCGGCCGCCCTGCACCTGCTGTTGGCCTATGGCGCGTTGCGGCAGAGTTTGCCCGACACGACATGGGGCCTGATCAGCCTGGGACTGGCGGTGCCCTATCTCATCGGCGCCGAGCGGCTGGCGCGCTGGCGACTGCAGATGCCGGGTGCCACGGAGGCCCTGGGATTCGTGGCGGTCGGTGTCGCGTTCTTTGTCGCGGCCGCCATTCCGCTGGAACTGCAGCGGCAGTGGATCACCATGGCCTATGCGCTCACGTTGCCGGCCGTGGCGTGGATCGCCTGGAAGCTCGACCTGCCGGTGCTGCGCTGGCTGTGCTGGTTGATCGTCGGCGTCGTCACCGTGCGTCTGGTGATCAACCCATCGGTCCTCGACTACCCGCTGGGCCAATGGCCGGTGGTCAACTGGATCCTCTACACCTATGGCCTCGCAGCCGTGGCGTTCTGGGTGGCCAACTGGTTCCTGAAGCTGTGGGCCGACGACGAGCTGACGGTGATCGTCGACGCCGCGGCGGCCCTGTTCCTGTTCCTGCTGGTGACGCTCGAGATCCGCAGCCTGTTCCATCCCGAGGGCCTGGCGCGCGAGCGCCTGGATTTCATGGAGCGGGCGACCTATGTCGCGGCGTGGGGCGTCTTCGCGCTGCTGGCGCTGATACGCGACAGCCGGTCGCCGTCCAGCGGAGGACGCTGGGCCTGGCGCGCCGTCGGCGGCCTGGCGGTCGTCGCGGCGGTTGTCATCCAGTCGCTGCTGCTCAATCCGGTGTTCGTCGGCGGCGATGTCGGCACCACGCCGATCGTCAACGGATTGCTGCTGGGCTATGCGGTGCCGGCGCTGCTGGCTGCCGCCGCGGCGTGGTGGTTATCGTATTCGACCGATACCGCCGCGCGCGCCATCGCCGGCGCCAGCGCGGTCATTCTGCTCTTCGTCTTCCTGTCGGTGGAAGTGCGCCATGTCTTCCATCCGACCTTCGGCGGCGATCCGTTCGATGCCGAGGGCGCCGAACTCTATCTCTATTCGGTGGTCTGGCTCGCCTTCGGCGTGGCGCTGCTGGCGCTGGGCATGTGGCGGCGAGTGCCGGCGGCGCGCCATGCCGGCATGGCCGTTGTCTGCCTGACGATCTGCAAGGTCTTCCTGGTCGATATGTCGGGGCTGGGCGAGTTGCTGCGCGTCTTCTCCTTCCTCGGGCTGGGCGCGGTGCTGCTGGCGCTGGCCTTCTTCTATCGCCGGTTCGTCTTTACCGATGAACCCAAGGCACCGGTCACGGACGCCAGATGATGTAGGTCGGAGTCGTCCCTGCTGCAGGGTGGAGAGCGCATGTCCGAACCGTTTCCGGAACTGTCGTTGTCGCTGGATGCCCTGCGCACGGTACAGCTCGAGCGCCTGCGCACCAGCGTGCGCCACGCCTGGACGCATCAGGCCCCGTATCGAGCCAAGTGCGATGCCGCCGGGGTTCATCCCGACGACCTGCGGACCCTGGACGATCTGTCGGCCTTTCCGTTCACGCTGAAATCGGACCTGCGCGATCACTATCCCTACGGCATGTTCGCTGTGCCGCGCGAACGCTGCGTGCGCGTGCATGCCTCCAGCGGCACGACGGGCCGACCGACGGTCGTGGGTTACACGCAAGGTGATATCGACCGCTGGGCCGATCTGATGGCGCGTTCGATCTGGGCTGGCGGCGGCCGGCCGGGCGACATCGTGCATGTCGCCTACGGTTATGGCTTGTTCACCGGCGGCCTGGGCGCGCACTACGGCGCCGAGCGGTTGGGATGTACGGTCGTGCCGATGTCGGGCGGCTTCAGCGAGCGCCAGGTGCAGCTCATCCGCGAGTTCGGCGCGCGGGTCATCATGGTGACGCCGTCCTACATGCTGGCGCTGGCCGACGAGTTCGACCGCCAGGGCATCGACGTGCGCGAGACGGCGCTGCGCATCGGCATCCACGGCGCCGAGCCCTGGACCGAGGCCATGCGCAGCGAGATCGAACGCCGTACGGGCATCGATGCCGTCGACATCTTCGGTCTCTCGGAGGTGATGGGGCCGGGCGTGGCGCAGGAGTTCGTCGAGAGCAAGGACGGGCTCACGATGTGGGAAGATCACTTCCTGCCCGAAATCGTCGATCCCGAGACCGGCCGTCCGGTACCCGACGGTGAACTGGGTGAACTGGTGATCACGTCGCTGACCAAGGAAGCGCTGCCCGTCATCCGCTACCGCACGCGCGACCTGACGCGGCTGCTGCCCGGCAGCGTGACGGCGATGCGGCGCATGGCGCGCATCACCGGCCGCAGCGACGACATGCTGATCGTGCGCGGCGTGAACCTGTTTCCCAGCCAGGTCGAGGAACAGATCCTGAAGATCGACGGCCTGTCGCCGCACTATGTGCTGGAGTTGAGCCGCGAGGGTGCGCTGGATGCGCTGGCGATCGTCGTCGAGGCACGGGACGACATCGATGCGGCGCAGCGGTCGGTACTGGAAGCGACGCTGGCCGAGCGGGTCAAGGGCATGTGCGGTGTCACCGCCACGGTACAGGTTGCCGCCACGGGCGCCGTCGAGCGGTCGATCGGCAAGGCCCGGCGCGTGATCGACAAGAGACCGAAAGGATAGGTCATGACCCGGCGCGCGCTGTTGCGGTGGGTGGTCATCTCCATCCTGGTCTACGTAGCCTATGGCGCGCTGCTGACCTGGTTCAAGTTCGTCGACCGCTTCGATGAGCTCTACGTGCTCTTGAAGGACGGTGCGATCTTCGTATCGGCCGTGCCTGCGGCATGGCTGACGGCCTGCTTCCAGCGCCGCACCAGCTTCCTCGAGCAGCTGCGCGATCTGTGGTCGCAGCTGGTCGATGCCGTGCAGGAGGCGGTCCAGTACACCCATCTGGAGGCGCCAACTCAGGCGCAGTACGCGACGGTGATGAAGAAGCTGAGCGTGGTGATCGACGAGTTCCGCTCGGTGTTCCGCAATCTCGACGAAGCGCGTGATGCGCCGGACAGCGGTTACTTTCCCTTCGAGTCGATCCGCGCGATCTATCACCTGATCGGTGACCTCGGTTACGGGGCGACCTTCAAGGCGGACCGGGCGGCAGCGACTCGCCAGGACGTGATCCAGTTGTGGCGGCGGCTGCGCCAGCCGCTGCTGCGTGAGTTCGATCGTCAGAAGCCATCGCGAACCGATATCGTTACCGCATAGAACGACGCAGGGAGAGAAAGCGCATGCATCGCAGGAAGACGTTTCTCGTTCTGCCGGCGCTGGTGGCGCCGGCGCTGCCGCGTTCGGCACGCGCGGCGGGCAAGACACATCGCCTGGCGCTGCAGGTCAGCGACAACGACCCGGACAAGATGAACGCAGCGCTGAACGTCGCCGCCAATGTCAGCCGGCACTATTCCGACCAGGGCGACGAGGTCGAGATCGTCATCGTCACCTTCAACGCCGGCCTGCACATGCTGCGCGCCGACACGTCGCCGGTGAAGACGCGGCTGGAGTCGTTCGCGCAGGGCATGCCGAATGTCGGTTTTGCCGCCTGCGACAACACCATCCAGTCCATGAAGAAGCGCGAGGGCAAGGACATCCCGATCGTGTCCCAGGCCAAGATCGTACCGGCCGGCGTGGTGACTCTGATCGAACTGGCCGAACAGGGCTGGGTGCTGGTGCGGCCGTAGCCCTGGGAGCGCGTGCCTCTGGCCCATAGGCGCTAACTTACGCGGAAACCTCACCCTGAGGAGCGGCCCGCAGGGCCGCGTCTCGAAGGGTGGCAACAGCGCAGGCGTTGCAACATGTCCTTTCTACGACTCCGTCTGTAGCTCATCCTTCGAGACGGCCGCTGCGCGGCCTCCTCAGGATGAGGTTGGCGGCTCGATTATCGTCAAAGTTAGCGCCTATGGGCGAGACACCCGTGCCCCCAGGCTACGCTCGTGCGATGCGCAGGATGTTGGTGGCGCCCGGTGTGCCGAACGGCACGCCGGCGGTGACCACCAGGCGATCGCCTTCCTTGGCCATCCCCTCGCGCAAGGCCACCTGCTGGGCCCGCTTCACCATCTCGGCAAAGTTGTGGGCATCGGGGCTTTGCACTGCATGCACGCCCCACACCAGCGGCATGCGCCGCGCCGTCGCCAGTCGCGGCGTCAGGCTGAGGATCGGCACGTCGGGCCGCTCGCGCGCGGCGCGCAAGGTCGTCGAGCCTGACGACGTGTAGGTGACGATCGCTGCCGCCGACAAGGTGTGTGCCACCTGGCGCGCCGCGGCGCTGATGGCATCGGCGGCCGTCGGCTCGGGATCGTGGCGGCTGGCGTCCATGATCTGCCGATAGGTCGGATCCTTTTCGACCCGCGCCAGGATGCGGTCCATGATCGACACGGCTTCCAGCGGATAGTCGCCTGACGCGGTCTCGGCCGACAGCATCACGGCATCGGCGCCGTCATAGACGGCGGTTGCCACGTCCGATACCTCGGCGCGGGTCGGCGTCGGTGCGTGCACCATCGAATCCAGCATCTGGGTCGCGACGATCGCCGGTTTGCCGGCATGGCGAGCGGCGCGCAGCATCATCTTCTGGATCGGCGGCACATCCTCGGGCGGCAATTCGACGCCGAGATCGCCGCGCGCCACCATCAGCGCATCGGTCAAGGCCAGGATCTCGTCGAGGTTCTCGACCGCGGCCGGCTTTTCCATCTTGGCGATGATGGCGGCGCGGTCGCCGACCAGCTTGCGCAGATCGGCGATGTCGCCGGCGCGCTGCACGAAGCTCAGCGCCACCCAGTCGACGCCCAGTTCGAGGCCGGCCTCGAGGTCCTTCTGGTCTTTTTCGGTGAGCGGCGACAGCGGCAGCAGCACGTCGGGCACGTTGACGCCCTTGCGGTTCGACACCTCGCCGCCGATGACGACCTCGGTGTCGATCGCATCGTCGGTGTGCTTCTTCACGCGCAGCCGCACCTTGCCGTCGTCGATCAGGATCGTGCTGCCGACCTGCACGGCCTTGAAGATGGGCGGATGCGGCAGGGGTGCGCGCTTGACGTCGCCCGGTTCCTTGTCGAGCGTCAGTCGGAACGCAGCGCCGCTTTTCAGCGTCACCTTGTCGCCGATGAAGGTGCCGAGCCGGATCTTGGGGCCCTGCAGATCCATCAGGATCGCGATCGGCCGGCCCAGCTTCTGCTCCAGCTGGCGCAGGATCGTCACGCGGGCGTGGTGGTCCTCGATGGTGCCGTGGCTGAAGTTGAGCCGGAACACATCGGCGCCGGCCAGAAAGAGGGCGCGAATGCGCTCGGGCGTGGCGGTGGCCGGTCCCAGGGTTGCAACGATCTTGGTACAGCGATTTCGGCGCATGGCGATCCGATGATTCCGAGCGTGGCGACGTGTCAGTTTGACGGGGGCAGTGTAACGGCGCCAATGTTACGGGCGATAGGGGCGCGTGTCAGGATCTCTTGCCGGCGCGTTCGGCGATATCGAACTCGCCCATCTGTTCGTAAATCTTCACGACGGCTGAGTCGTCTATGCGGCCCCAGCCGGCGGCCGACGCCATGAGGAAGAGCTGGTGAGCGGCTGCGGCCAGCGGCAGCGCTTGTTTCACCGCACGGCCGGTGTCGAGCACCAGGCCGAGGTCCTTGACGAAGATATCGACAGCACTGAGCGGAGTGTAGTCGCCGTCGAGCATGTGCGGCACGCGGTTGGTGAACATCCACGAGTTGCCGGCGCTGTTGCTGATCACGTCGTAGAGCGCGCGCGGATCGGCACCAGCCTTGGTGCCGAGCGCCATCGCCTCGGCCGCGGCGGCAATGTGCACGCCGGCCAGCAATTGGTTCACGGTCTTGACCAGCGAGCCGATGCCGGGTGTATCGCCCAGGCGGTAGACCTTGGCGGCAACGGCGTCGAGGATGGGCTGGGCCTGGTCGTACGCCGCGGCCTCACCGGATGACATGATCGTCAACTCACCCGTATCGGCACGCGCACGACCGCCGGACAGCGGCGCATCGAGCAGCGGATGGCCCGCGGCAGCCAGCCGCTCACCCAGCGATTTGCTGAAGCCGGGCGGTACGGTGGCACATTGCATCACGACTCGACCCTGCGGCAGCGCACCGATGGCACCGTCGGCACCGAACAACACCGTCTCGACCTGATCGGCGTTCACGACCACCATGACCAGCGCGTCGGCCTGTGCGGCGGCGTCCTTCGGCGACGGCGCAGTCTGTCCCCCGGCGGCGCGCAGGGCCGCGCCGGCGTCCGCGTTCATGTCGACGCCGATGACGGTGTGGCCCTTGGCGAGCAGGTTCTTCGCCATGCCCATGCCCATCGAGCCCAAGCCGACGAACGCGATGCGCAAGGTGTTGGTGGTCATGGCGTGCCTGCCGTTCAGAAATTGCTGTCATCCCGAGCGTAGCGAGGGATCTCGGCGCCATTCTGGATCCTTCGCTGCGCTCGGGATGACAAGCGCCTCTCGTGATTCCAAGTGGTCTTACACCATCACGCCGTGATCCCATACTTGCGTGCCCAGCCCAGGCCGGCGGCGGTCGTCGTTTTGGGGCGATATTCCAATCCGACATCGCCATTCCAACCCAGCCGGTCCAGTGCATCGAGCACATGGAGGTGATTGGCCTCGCCGATATCCGGTTCGTTGCGGTCCGGGTTGCCGGCGATCTGGACATGACCGACCAGCGGCAGCAGCGTCTCGGCGCGCCGCACCAGATCACCTTCGGTGACCTGGCAGTGATAGAGATCGAACTGGATCTTGATGTGCGGCGCGCCGACCGCGGCGATAACGGCGGCGGCTTCGGTCGTGGTGTTCAGGAAATAGCCTGGGATGTCGCGCCGGTTGATCGGTTCCAGGCACAGCGTGACGCCCGCTTTGGCCGTGCGGTCCGCCGCGCGCTTGAGGTTGTCGACATAGGTGCGGCGCATCAACGACAGATCGGCCCCGGTGCTGATCAGACCCGACATCACGTGGATACGCGGGCAGTCGAGCGTCGCAGCGTATTGCAAGGCCGTCTCGATGGCCGCAGCGAACTCCGCCTCGCGTCCGGGCTGCGCCGCCAGCCCGCGTTCGCCCTTGTTCCAGTCGCCCGGCGGCGTGTTGAACAACGCCTGTGTCAAGCCGTGCTTCTTCAGCTCGGCCGCGATGTCGCTGGCGGCAAACTCGTAGGGGAACAGGAACTCGACGGCCTTGAAGCCGTGTCCGGCCGCGGCCGCGAAGCGCGCCATGAACGGGATGTCCTGGTACAGCCAGGAAAGATTAGCAGCCAGTCTCAGCATGGGATGATCCGTTGGTCGGTTGCCGTCACGACAGAACGCCGAACGCCTTGGTGAAGAAATCGACGGCGCCGAAGTTGCCCGACTTCAGCGCCAGGGCCACGGTGCGATCGCCGTCGATCGTGGCTGCCGTCCACGGCACGCCCGGATCGATCTCCGGTCCGATGCGCAGGGCGCGCGCGCCGAGCGCGCTCACCACGGCACCCGATGTCTCGCCGCCGGCAACCACCAGCCGGCCGACACCGGCGTCGATCAACCCGCGCGCCAGGCGTGCCATCGCAGCCTCGATGCGCTGGCTCGACGCCTCGACGCCGAACCGCGCCTGCAGCACCTTCACAGCGTCGGGCGTGCCGCTGGATGACACCAGCACCGGTCCCGTCGCCCAACCGGGCCTGCGCCCACGCGAGCGCCGCGGGCACCCCATCGTGTCCTTCGCACAGCGCCACGGTATCGAGGCGCAAGGCGGCGCCACGCTTCTCGAAGTCGGCAATCTGCCCCAAGGTCGCGAGCGAGCAGGAGCCTGCCAGGATGGCGGCATGCCCGCGGGCCGGCGGCAAGGCGGCGGCGTCATCGCGGGCCGGCAGCATGCCGGCGCGGCGGAAATTGTCCGGCAGTCCCATCGCCACGCCCGAGCCGCCGGTCACCAGCGGCAACGCAGCGCAGGCACTGCCGATGGTCATCAGGTCGCGATCGGCCACGGCATCGACGATGGCGTGCGTGATGCCGCCGGCGCGCAGTCGTGCGATCTCGGCGCGCGTGGCCTCGACGCCGGCCTGCACGATGCCGAGCGGAATCAGCCCGACCTTGCGCCGGGTCTGGCGCTGCAGGACGCGCACCAGGCTGGGATCGGTCATCGGCGTCAGGGGATGATGACGCATGCCCGATTCGGAGAGCAGCACCGGACCGACAAACAGGTAGCCGTTGAAGATCGTGCGGCCGTTGGCGGGAAAGGCCGGGCAGAAGATCGTGACATCGCTGGCGAGCGCGTCCAGCAGCGCATCGGCCACGGGGCCGATGTTGCCGGCGTCCGTCGAGTCGAACGTCGAGCAGTACTTGAAAAAGAACTGCCGGCAGCCGCGGTTCTGCAGCGCCTTGAGCGCCTGCAGCGACTGGGCCACGGCGTCGGCCGCCGGGATCGTGCGGCTCTTGAGTGCCACGACAATGGCATCGACCTCGTCGAGCGCGACGGCAGCATCAGGAACGCCGATCGTCTGCACCGTGCGCATGCCGGCCTTTACCAGCATGCCGGCGATGTCGGTCGCACCGGTGAAGTCGTCAGCGATCACGCCCAGCAGCGCCATGTCTGTCTCTCACTGTCACTGTCGTCGTTGCAGCTTGTCAGGCAAGCCAACCAGCGCGCAAGCCCGCATGTCATCCTGAAGGTAGCCTGGGAGCGCGGGCGTCTCGCCCGCTCATGCGTATCTCAGCGCTACGCGCTGATGCGGGCGGGACGCCCGCGCTCCCAGCGCTACGCTGCGCGATGCAGGATATCTAGCCGAAGAAATCGGATATCGCGCCGGCGGCCAGGTCGGGGGCTTCGTAGTGCACGAAATGGCCGGCGAATTCGGCGAACGCCAGTCGGTAGTCGGTGAAGAAGGCGGGCAACTGGTCGGTCCAGACCGCGCGCAGCACGGGATCGCGGCGGCCCCACAGGAAGCGTGACCTGACGCTGATCGGCGATGGAACCGGCGCCGTGCCGGCCATCATGGCGAGGCGGGCGCGATTGACGCTGCGATACCAGTTGAAACCGCCCTGCAGGTTGCCCGGTTTCATGAAGTTGTCGATCCACAGCTCCATGTCGGCATCGAAAGCGTGTTCATCGCCTGCCCAGTGGCGCAGGAAGTGGCCGATATAGAGGCGGCACGCGTCGCGCGATGACCCGACGAGTTCCGCTGCCCACGGCTGCTGGTTGAAGGTCTGGTACCAGATCTCTGGGATGCTCTGCGCATCGGTCCAGCGCCGCCCGATGCCGGGGTAGGGACAGTTGAAGAAGAAGAGCCCGTCGAGTGCCTGCGGCCAGCGGCGCGCGAACGCCTGGGCGGCGTAGGCGCCGACGTCGTGCGAGACCAGGCCGACGCGGTCGAGCTTGAGCGCGTCAAGCAGCGCGTGCAGGTCCTCGGCCAGGATGTCGGGTGTGCAATCCTCCGCCGGCGACATCGAGGTCTTTTCGCTGTCGCCGAAGCCACGCCACTCCAGTGCATAGAGCGTGAAGCGGCCGGCCAACCGCTCCATCAGCGGCCGCCACACGCGCCAGAATTCCGGCCAGCCGTGCAACAGCACCAGCGGCTTGCCGCGGCCGCACGACACGACATGGTGGCGTACACCGTTGGCGGTGACGAAGTCGTCGCGGAAGTCGGTCATGGGCAGCCTCCAAACCTCCTCTGTGTCACCTCTGCACGACTGACCTCAAGAACCGAGGCACGCTGAGGCAATTCTCTCCCTCACGCAATGGGGAGGGAGGAGCGCGTGCTACGGCACGATCAGGCTGACGCGAAAATCGTTGACGTTGGTGCGGGTCGGTCCGGTGATGATCGCATCACCAAGCGCCTCAAAGAAACCGTGGCCGTCATTGTCCGCCAGCCGCGCCGCGGCGTCGATGCCCGTGGCCCGGGCGCGCGCCAGGGTGTCGGGGCCGATCATGGCGCCGGCGATCTCCTCAATGCCGTCGACGCCGTCGGTGTCGGCGGCCAGCGACCAGACGCCAGGCAGGCCCTGAAGATCGAGCGCCAGCGCCAGCAGGTATTCGACGTTGCGTCCGCCGCGTCCCGTGCCCTTGACCTCGACCGTCGTTTCGCCACCCGAGATGATCGCCACGCGACGGCCGTCGGCGACACGCTGCCGGATCAGGGCCGCATGCTCGGCCGCCAGCGCGCGCGACAGGCCCTCGAGCCGATCGCCGAGAATGACGGGATCGAAACCCTCTTGCCGCGCCCTGGCGGCGGCGGCTTCCAGCGCCTTCTGCGGCGTCACGGTCATGACGGTGATGCCGCCAGCCAGGCGCGGGTCACCGGGCTTCGGCGTTTCCTTGATGCGACCGGCCACGCCGTCGTCAAGATGGCGGCGGATCGACTCGGGCGGCGTGATGTCGTGCTTGCGCAGTACCGCCATCGCGTCGGCGAATGTCGAGGCGTCGGCCACGGTGGGGCCCGACGCGATGACGCTGGGATCATCGCCCGGCACGTCGGAGATCAGGTAGGTCGCCACGCGCGCCGGCTGTGCCGCCAGCGCCAGGTGGCCGCCCTTGATCGCCGAGATGTGCTTGCGCACCGTGTTGATCTCGCCGATCGGCACGCTCTTGCGCAGCAGGTCGCGGGTCAGCGCCTGCTTGTCGGCCATGGTGATGCCGTCGGCCGGCCAGGTGAGCAGCGCCGATCCGCCGCCCGAGATCAGGCAGATCACCAGGTCATCGGCACCCAGGCCCTTGACCCGTTCCAGGATGCGGCCAGCAGCGGCGCGGCCGCGCTCGTCCGGCACCGGATGGCGGGCTTCGATGCACTCGATGCGCGACAGCGGCAGCCCATGGCGCTCGCGCGTAACCACCAGTCCGTCCAACGGACCGGACCATTGATCCTCGACCGTCTTCGCCATCGCCGCCGCTGCCTTGCCGGCGCCGACCACCAAGGTACGGCCCTTGGGCGGTGCCAGAGCGACCAGATGCGGCGCCAGGCACTGGCCGGGACTGGCGGCGCCGACGGCGGTGTCGAACAGCGCGCGCAGCAGAGAGAAGGCAGCGTTGCGGTCCATGGGGATCGACAAGGATGGGAGCAGCGACGAACAATGGCATACGGCATCCCGCTCCCGCTGTCATCCCACGGGCGGTGCGGATGACCGCTGGAGGAGCGCAGTGCGATGAAGATGAGAGCCGCCATCCTGACGACCTGTTCGGCGCCGCAGCCGTTTGCCAAGAGCAAACCCCTGCAGATCGCCGAGGTCGACCTCGATCCGCCAGGCGAGGGCGAGGTGCTGGTGAAGGTGGGCGGCGCCGGCCTGTGCCACTCCGATCTCTCAGTGATCAACGGCGACCGGCCGCGTCCGGTGCCGATGGTGCCGGGCCACGAAGGCGCCGGCGAGATCGTCGAGGTCGGCGCCGGCGTGCACGATGTGAAGGTCGGCGACCATATCTGCTTCACCTTCAACGTCAGCTGCGGCCGCTGCCGGCATTGCCTGGAGGGCAGGCCCTACATCTGCGAACGCTCCGTATCGCCACGCGCGGCCGGCACCCTGCTGTCGGGACATCATCGCCTGCATCACGACGGGCAGCCGGTCGGTCACCACTCGGGCGTTTCCTGCTTCGCCGAGTACGCGGTGGTCGACCGCGGCTCGGTCGTTGTCATCGACAGGAGTCTGCCGCTCGATGTTGCGGCCTTGTTCGGCTGCGCCGTGGTGACCGGCGTCGGGGCCGTGGTGAACACCGCGCGCATTCAGCCGGGCAGCACGGTGGCGATCGTCGGGCTGGGCGGTGTCGGCCTGAGCGGCCTGATGGGGGCCGTGCTGGGTGGTGCCGCGCGCATCGTCGCCATCGACCTGTCGGATGAGAAGCTGGGGTTGGCACGGCAGCTGGGCGCCACGGATACCGTCAACGCCCGCGACGCCGATCATGTCGCCCAGGTCCGCGACATGACGGGCGGTGGTGTCGACTACGCCTTCGACCTCGCGGGCACGATCAAAGCCATGGAGACGGCATACGCGGTCACGCGATGGGGCGGCACCACCGTGAGCGCCGGTCTGTCGCCGATCAGTGCTGACTTCACCTTCAAGCAGAGCGGGCTGGTGAGCGAGGAGAAGACCATCAAGGGCAGCTACATGGGGAGCTGCGTGCCGGTGCGCGACATCCCGCGCTTCATCGCGCTCTATCAGCAGGGCAAGCTGCCGGTCGACCGCATGGTGAGCCAGCGCGTGACGTTGGACCAACTCAACGAAGGCTTCGACCGCCTGCAGGCGGTGGCCACGGTCCGGCAGTTGCTGGTGCCGCACCTGCGCCACTGACCGGGACGCCTTCCCATGCATTCGCTGCTGTCGGTGGGCGATCCGCCGCCGTTCGCCACGGTCAATCCGGCCGGCCGGCTTCCGCTGCTGCTGTTGTGCGACCATGCCGGCAAGGCGGTGCCGTCCGCACTCGGGAGCCTGGGCATTCCCGAGACCGAACTGGCGCGGCATATCGGGTGGGACATCGGGGCGCTCGATGTCGCCACCGAACTGTCGGCCGTGCTGGATGCGCCGCTGGTTGCCTCGACCTATTCGCGCCTGGTGATCGACTGCAACCGCTGGCCGGGCGGCGAGGGCTCGATCCCCGAGACCAGCGACGGCACTCCGGTGCCGGGCAATACCGGCCTTAGCGAGAGCGGTATCCGGGCGCGCGCCGATGCCTGTTTCTGGCCCTACCATAACGAGGTCGAGCGCTTGATCGCCGACGTCGCCGCGCGCGGCGTGAAGCCGGCGCTGTTCGTCGTGCACAGCTTCACCCCGGTGATGGCGGGCGTGCGGCGCCCCTGGGAGCTCGGTGTGCTGTGGCGCACCGACGAACGCCTGCCGGTGCCGTTGCTGTCCGAACTGCGCAAGTTGGACGGCGTGCTGACGGGTGACAACGAGCCGTACTCGGCCCGCGCCAGCTACGAATATACGTTGACGGCGCACGCCGATCCGCACGGCCTGCCGCACTGCTCTTTGGAGATCCGGCAGGACCTGATCGGCACGCGCGACAGTGCCGTGGCGTGGGCGCGGCGCCTGGCCGCGCCGGTGCGTGCGGCAGTCGCGGCGGCGCTCGATAGCCGGACTAAGCCACCCTTAAGCCCGGCTAACGTTGAATTCCGACAGTGCGGCTGATATGAGTCGCGTCCTTATTCCCGTGAGGTCACAACAGCGTTCATCCTCTGGCAGCCTGGGCTGTGATGGCTTGCCGTCGGGTGACTGTTCTCGAAGCGTAACCTATGGAGGCTGCCAATGCCGCTCAGGATCAATGACGAAGCGCCCAACTTCACGGCCGAGACCACGCAGGGTACCATCACCTTCCACGACTGGATCGGCAACGGCTGGGCGATCCTGTTCTCGCATCCCAAGGATTTCACGCCGGTCTGCACCACCGAGCTCGGCTACATGGCGGGCCTGAAGGGCGAGTTCGACAAGCGCAATTGCAAGATCGTCGGCC
Organism: Reyranella sp. CPCC 100927; assembly: GCF_007859315.1. GTDB lineage: Bacteria > Pseudomonadota > Alphaproteobacteria > Reyranellales > Reyranellaceae > Vineibacter. The sequence goes on along the minus strand of NZ_VOHA01000012.1, from coordinate 58,780 downwards.
TCAGCGTCGATCCCGTCGATGACCACGGCCGCTGGGCCAAGGACATCGAGGAGACGCAGGGTCATGCCGTGACCTACCCGATGATCGGCGACCCCGAGCTGAAGGTCGCCAAGCTCTATGACATGCTGCCGGCCGATGCGGGCGACACGTCCAAGGGTCGCACGGCGGCCACCAACGCCACGGTGCGCACGGTCTTCCTGGTCGGTCCCGACAAGAAGATCAAGATGTCGCTGACCTACCCGATGAGCACCGGCCGCAACTTCGACGAGGTGCTGCGCGTGCTCGACTCGGTGCAGCTCACCGCCAAGCACCAGGTGGCGACGCCGGTGAACTGGAAGCAGGGCGAGGACGTGATCATCGTTCCCGCCGTCTCCGACGAGGACGCCAAGAAGAAGTTCCCCGGCGGCTGGAAGGCGATCAAGCCCTACCTGCGCATCGTCCCGCAACCGCGCGACTGACGTTGTTGTCTTTCCTGGGAGCGCGGGCCTCCGGCCCGCTCATAGCTTGATGCGGGCGAGACGCCCGCGCTCCCAGGGATCCTAAACCCACCCTGCGTCCTTGATCGCCGTGACGTTGGCGCGGCTGACGGGGATCTTCAGACCGTTCTTCAACACCAGGACCAGGCGCCGGCCGTCCCGTTCGGTCCCGGCCACGGCGGCGCGCGCCACCCAGTAGGACCGGTGCACCTGCAGGCCCTCCAGCCCCGCCACGTCGGCCAGCGCATCGCTCATGCGATGCAGGATCAGGTCGTTGCCGCTGCTGGTGTGGACGCGCAGATAGTGGTCTTCCATCTGCAGCGCCCACAGATCGCCGCGCATCTCGGGCTTTACCCGCTTCAGCAGGGCGGTGCCATCAGGGCCGGCCGGTGCCGGCGGCGTCACGGGTGACGCCGGCGCCTTGAGCCGGGCCCGGAGCAGCACACCGGGAACCGTGACCGCCAGGGTCAGCACCAGCACCTTGGTGAAAATATCGACCAGGCTGCTGGCGGCATGGTCGTTGCTCCGCAGCACATACTCGAGCAGCGCGACCTCGGCGGTGGCCGGCACGCTGGCCAGCAGCGACGCGCCGGCGGCCAGCGCCGGCAGCGACCAACGGTCTTGGGTGAGCCGTGCCAGCAGCGCCAGTGCCCCCAGCACCTGCAGGCAATTCACCACGAAGATACTGACCCAGTAAGCCAGCCGGGGCAGCGGCGCCATGTCAGAGAACGTTCCGAACGGGCCGAGGAAGGCGCACAGCACCCCCAGGCCGGCGAAGCTCAGGACATACCAGGGCCACCCCGTCAGCGCGTCGCGAGCCGACAGCGTGCCGAATGACGCGTGCCATTGGCGCTTCGCGAATGGGATGGACACGGTTTGGCGAAACCCGCGCCACCATTGGCGAAGCCACCATTGGTCGCCGTGCGATCGATCCGTAAACCCGGCCATGGCCTCAACAAAGGGAAGCTTCATGTCATCTTACCGCAGGGTTGCAGTTGGTGTCGTCCTTGGCGTGCTGGCGGGTGGACCAGCCTGCGCGGCCGATCTTGACCTCAGCGTCACCGACCTGCGCGACGCCAACGGCCGGGTGATGATCGCGGTCTTCAATGCCGCGACAACGTTCCTGAAAGATGACCAACAGGTTGCGGCGGCCATCCTGCCGGCCAACGGCGCGGCGGTACGGGTTGTCTTCGACCTGCCGCCGGGGCGCTACGCGGTATCGGTGTTCCATGACGCCAACCGCAACGGCAAGCTCGACAGCAACCTGGTCGGCATGCCCACCGAAGGCTACGGCTTCTCGCGCGGCGCGCGCGGCACGATGGGGCCGCCGGCGTTCGACGCCGCCGCATTCGATCTCCCTGCTGGCGGTACCCGCCAGCCGATCAAGCTGGGGTACTGACATGACCCTGACCCGCCGCCAGGCGTTACTGGCCGGTTCCGCCACGCTGCTCGCCGGTTCCGCGCGCGCGGCGGCCCCTGACGACTGGTCGGCCGCTTTCCGGGCCGCCCTGAAAGAGCAGCCGTCGCTGCTGGGGTATGTCAGCGCGCCGCCGCAGTTGGACTGCGCCGAGCTCACCATCGAGGGGCGGTGGCCGGCCGAACTCGCCGGCACGTTCTACCGCAACGGTCCGGCGCGCCACGATGTCGGCGAACTGCGCTACCATCACTGGTTCGACGGTGACGGCATGATCCAGGCCTTCCGCATCGGCGATGGCCGCATCGCCCATCGTGGACGGATGGTGCAGACCGACAAGTACCGGCGCGAGATCGCGGCTGGGCGGGCGCTGGAGCACACGTTCGGCACGTCACTGCCCCAATTGGCGCCGCCGACCAGCGCCGCCGCGGTAAACGTCGCCAACATCAACGTCATCAGCCATGCCGGCAGGCTCATGGCGCTGTGGGAAGCGGCGGACGCCTACGGCATCGACCCGCAGACATTGGATACGCTGGGACCGGTCGTCTGGCGCGATGATCTGAAAGGCATGCCGTTCAGCGCCCACCCGCGTCAGGAGCCTGACGGCACGCTGTGGAGCTTCGGCTATGCGCCGCAAGCCGACCTGCTGGTGCTGTATCATATCGGCGCCGACGGCACGCTGAAGGCGGCCAAGGCGCTGCCGGTACCCGACGTCGGCATGGTGCATGATTTCATGGTCACCGAACGGCATCTGGTGTTCCTGCTGCCGCCGATCCACTACGACCGCGACAAGGTCAGAGCGGGCCTGGCGTTTGTCGACTGCTATGTCTGGCGGCCGGATCAGCCCGCGCGTGTCCTGGTGGTCGACAAGAATTCACTCACGGTCACGCGGCGGCACGAGCTGCCGGCGTGCTTCGTGTTCCATTACGGCAATGCCTTCGAGGAGGCCGACGGCACGATCCGCTTCGACTGCGTGCACCATCCCGATCCGCGGGTGATGACCGAGACCACGCGGTACGTCATGCGCGGCGAGGCGCGGCCGTCGCCGGCCACCGCGACCATGCTGGTGCGGCTGGGCCCGTCGGGCACCACCGACACCCGGATGCTGGCCGGCGGCGTCGAGTTCCCGCGCGTCGATCCGCGGCGGGTCGGTCGGCGCCATGGCCGCGTGTGGAGCGTGTTGCTCGACAGCCTGGTCGGCGCACCCAGCGCCGGTGTCATCCGCTGGGACCTCGAGGCCGGCACGTCCGACAGCCACCGCTTCGGCCCTCAGATCCTGGTCGAGGAGCATGTCTACGTGCCTCGCCGGGATGGCGCGGAAGGCGAGGGCTGGTTGCTGGGTACTCACCTCGACGCCAGGGCCGGCGTCACCCGCCTGGCGGTGTTCGACGCGCTCAAGCTCGCGGCCGGACCGCTGGCCGTGGCCAGCCTGCCCTATCCGCTGCCGCTGGGCCTGCACGGCAATTTCGTGCCAGGCTGATAGGGCCGCCGCCCAGGGAAAGGGTAAGCTTGACGGCGGTCAGGGTCCTCTCTATCGCTTTTTGCATCGACGGTCCCCGCCAGGGGACAAGGGAACGCCGTACGGTCTTCGGACCCAATCGGCGGCTGTGCCCGCAGCTGTGAGCGGCGAGCGCAGGTCCATCGTGCCACTGGGCCCCGGCCCGGGAAGGCGGACCTGACGCGGCGACCCGCAAGCCAGAAGACCTGCCGTCGAGAGCGTCGTCTTCCCCCGGACGGGAACATCCGATGGGACGGTCATCCGCACGATGACGCGCCGGTGCGTGTCTATTGCTTGCGGAGATCCGTTTGATGACGTTCGATTCTGGTTACTGCCGTCGTCCCAGATGCCTGACCCTGACATCTGCCTGGGCGATCACGGCGGCGTTCGCGACGGCAGCCCAGGCCCGGCAGGCGCCCCCGACCGTCCTGCCCGAGACGGTCGTCACGGCCGATCGCACACCGGTGCCGGCCCAGCAGGTCAGCGCCTCGGTGACGGTCATCACGGCGGCGGATATCGAGCGCCTGCAATATCGGACGCTCAACGATGCGCTGGGCGCGATCCCCGGCACCACGGTGGTTCAGTCCGGCGGGCCGGGCAAGGCCACCAGCATCTTCCTGCGCGGCACCAATGCCAACCACACCCTGGTGCTGGTCGATGGCGTGCGGGCCGGTGACCCCAGCCAGATCAACGGTGCGCCCAACTTCGCCCACTTCCTGCTCGACAATGTCGACCGCATCGAAGTGGTGCGCGGGCCGATGAGCACGCTCTACGGCTCCGATGCCGTCGGCGGCGTGATCAACCTGATCACCCGCAAGGGCAGCGGCCCCTTGAAGGCGACGGCGTTCGCCGAATACGGCAGCTTCAATACGCTCAACGCCGGCGGCGCCGTGCGCGGATCCGAGGGGCGCTTCAACTACAATCTCGCCGTGCAGGGCACCACGACACGCGGCTTCTCGGCTGTGCCGTCACGCTACACGGTCGGTGTCAAGAACGAGGATGACGGCTACCGCAACCTGTCGTTCAACGGTCGCTTCGGCTTCGACCTCGCCGACAATTTCCAGCTGTCGCTGTTCTCGCGTCTCGGCTGGTCGCGCACCCAGTACGATGCGTTCCTGAGCGAGGATCCCAATCTGCGCGAGCGCGCGCGCCAGATCTCGCAGCGCCTGCAGGCCGACTGGCAGCTGTGGGACGGAAGGTGGAAGCAGACCTTCGGCGTGTCGTTCGTGCAGGTGAACCGGCGCGACCTCGACGGCACCGACGCCATCAACGGCGTACCGTTCGCGCCCGACAACCGCAACCGCGGCCGGCGCTGGCAGTTCGACTGGAAGAACGACGTGCGCCTCTCGGACGAGATCGGCGTGGTGTTCGGCCTCGATGCCGAGCGCATTTCGCTGCGCACGCGTCCCAGCCGGATATCCGAGTCGACGGGCACGATCGGTGGCTATGTCAATCTGCGCTGGACTCCGACCGAGGCGTTGTCGCTGACCGCGGGCGGCCGCCTGGAGCATCATGACGATTTCGGTACCGCCGCGACGTTCCGGGTCGGCGGCACCTACGCCTTCAAGGAAACCGGCACGCGCCTGCGCGGCGCCTTCGGCACCGCCTTCAAGGCGCCCAGTCTCGATCAGCTCTTCCTCGATTTCCCGTCGTTCGGTTTCTTCGCCAACCGCAACCTGAAGCCCGAGCGCAGCATCGGCGGCGAGATCGGCGTCGACCAGAGCTTCTGGGGCGGGCAGGTGAAGGTCGGCGTGACCCTGTTCCGCAACGACATCCGCAACCTGATTGCCAGCACGGCGCTGGCGTCGCAGGACCCCGCCTGCAATTTCGGCTGCACGACCCTGGCCAACATCGGCAAGGCGCGCACGCAGGGCGTCGAGGCTTCGCTGGAACTGCGGCCGTGGGAAAACTTCTCCTTGCGCGTCGACTATACGTACACGGATGCGAAGGACCGCAAGACGCATGAGCCGTTGGTGCGGCGGCCCCGCCATGCCGTCGACATCGCGGCCAACTGGACACCGTTGCCGCGCTGGAACCTGGGTGCCGAACTGACGCATCGCAGCGGGCGTACCGACCGCGACTTCTCCCAGTTCCCCTCGCCGATCACGCATCTGGAGGCGTATCGCACGCTGCGGTTCACCACCAGCTACGACATCACTGACGGCGTGAAGGTGTTCGGCCGGGTCGAGAACATCTTCAACAAGAACTACGACAGCCCGCTGGGCTTCCAGACGCCGCATGTCGGCGGCTATTTCGGCGTACGCGTGTCGTTGTAGCATCAGGCCCTCTCCGGCCAGCGGAAGAGGGATGGGCCCATGGCGCGCCGCGCCAGGGGAGGGTGAGGGATCAAGGTCGAGGTCTATGTGATCGAGCGGCACACGATACAGCAGAACAAGACGTCGTCCTTGAGCCCTCATCCGGCCGTCGCGATGCGACGGCCACCTTCTGCCGCTGGCGGGAGACGGAAAGCGGCGTGCCTCCTGTCGCTCCTCGTGCTCTTGTTCGCCACGCCCGTCGCCGCCAGCGAGCCGCCGGCACGGGTCGTGTCGATCAATCTGTGCCTGGATCAACTGGTCCTGGCGCTCGCCGCGCCGGGCCAGGTCGTCGCCGTCAGCGACATGGCGCACGATCCCCACCTGTCGGCGCAATGGCAGGCGGCGCAGGCGTTGCCCGCCGTGCGCGTGCGTGTCGAGGAGATCCTCGCCCAGCGGCCCGATCTGGTGTTCCTCGATGCCTTTGCGCCATCCCATGTCGTCGGCCTGCTGAAGCGTGCCGGCGTGCGGCTGGCTCAGTTTCCCGAAGCGTCGACGTTCGACGACGGCGTGGCACGTGTGCGGTCGCTGGCGACAGCGTTGGGACGACCGGAGGCCGGCGCAACATTGGCGCAGCAGATGCAGGAACGACGGGCCGCGCCGGCCGATGGCGAGCATCGACCGCTGGCCGCGGTCTGGCAGGCCAACGGCTTTTCCGTCGGCCGCGGCACGTTGCAGGACGATCTGCTGCGGCGCGCCGGCTTTCGCAACCTCGCCGCCGAACGCAGCGCCGGTCCCTTCGAGCCGCTGCCGCTGGAGGCCCTGGTGCGCGCGGCGCCCGAGCTGTTGATCCTCGAAAGCCCGGCCAGCGATCGGCCGTCGCTGGCTGAAGCCCTGATGACCCACCGTGCCGCGCGCCAGGCGTTTGGCACAACGCGAACGCTGGTGATGCCGCATAGCCTGTGGCTGTGCGCCGGTCCGCAGAACGTGGCGGCGCTGGATCGCCTCGCCGCGGCACGTCGTTCGCTCGAGCGCCGCCGATGACGCCGTCGCGTCGATGGACCTGGGCGCTGGTCGCGGCACCCGTGGCGGCGCTGGCCATGATCTCGATCGTGGTTGGCCCGGCCGGCCTGCCCTGGGGCACGGCGATCCGGGACATCCTGTCGGGACACGACAGCGTGCCGGCGCTGATCCTGCTTGAGATCCGGCTGCCCCGTGCGCTGCTCGGTGCCGTGGTCGGTGCCGCGCTGGGCATGGCAGGCGCCGCCATGCAGGGCTTGCTGCGCAATCCGCTGGCGGAACCCGGTGTGCTGGGTGTCTCGGCCTGCGCGGCGTTCGGGGCTGTGATCGCGTTCTACAGCGGCCTGGTGCGGCTTTTTCCCGGCGCGCTGCCGATCGCCGCGATCCTGGGTGCGCTGCTGGGCACGGCGGCTTTGTTCGCCTGGGCCGGTCGTGGCGCCACGGTGGCGACGCTGCTGCTGGTCGGCGTGGCGATCAATGCGCTGGCCGGCGCCGCCACTGCGTTCGGCCTGGCGCTGTCGCCCAACCCCTATGCCTTCTACGAGGTGATGTTCTGGTTGATGGGCTCGCTCGCCGATCGCAGCCTCGATCATGTGGCGATCGCGCTGCCGTGCGTAGCGCTCGGCGCCGTGCCGCTGCTGTTGATGCGCCGCCGCCTGGACGGCTTGTCGCTGGGCGAGGAGACGGCGCTGGCGCTGGGCATCGTGCCGTCGGCGGTGGCGCGCTGGATCGGACTCGGTACAGCGCTGGCGGTGGGTGGTGCCGTGGCGGTATCGGGCGTGATCGGCTTCGTCGGCCTGATGGCGCCGCACGCCATCAGGCCGTTCGTCGGCTATCGGCCCGGCGCCACACTGATCGCGTCGGCCGGCGCCGGCGCGGCGCTGACCCTGGCGGCGGATATCGCTGTGCGCTTGCTGCCGACGGGACGGGAACTGCAGCTGGGTGTGATGACGGCGCTGCTGGGGGCACCGTTCCTGGGTTGGCTGGCGGTGCGTCGCCGCAGCAACGGCGCGGCAGGCACGTCGTGGCTCTGATCGCGCAGGGCCTGCGGCGGGCACTGGGTCGCAGGCTGGTGCTTGACGCTGTCGACGCTGAGATCGCGGCCGGTACGATCACAGGGTTCGTCGGCCCCAACGGCGCCGGCAAATCGACATTGCTGCGGATCCTGGCCGGCATCGACACGCCCGACGCCGGCACCGTGCACCTCGACGGCGCGCGGGTGCAGTCCTTCACGCCATCGGCGCGAGCGCGGCGCATCGCGCACCTGCCGCAGGTCGCGCAGCCGCAGTGGCCGTTGTCGGGCCGCGACGTGGTGACCCTGGGACGCCTGCCGCACGGCGCCGGCTTCGACCGTTTGTCGCCGGCCGACGCGCGCGCGGTCGATCGCGCCATGGCCCGGACCGGTACGGCGGCGTTCGCCGACCGAAGGCTCGACCAGTTATCGGCCGGCGAACGGGCGCGTCTGATGTTGGCTCGTGCGCTCGCCACGGAAGCGGACGTGCTGCTGGTCGACGAGCCGACCGCGGCGCTCGATCCGGCCTATCAGATCGAGGCGATGACGGCGCTGCGCGCCGAGGCCGATCGCGGTGTTGCCGTGGCCGTGGCCTTGCACGACCTCGCGCTGGCAGCACGCTTCTGCGATCGTCTCCTTCTGCTGGCCGGCGGCAAGGCGCTGCGCTTCGGCGCGCCGTCGGACGTGCTGACGCCCGCTGCGCTGAAGACAGCCTACGGCGTGACGTTTGCGCTGGTGGCGTTCGAGCAGCACGATCTACCGATACCGGTATCGCGGCCCACGCTTGCGGGTTCTAGTGATCCGAGCCGTGCAGGATGACGTCGCGCAAACCGGTATCGTAGGCCACACCTGCCGCCGTCAGTGTCGGTGTATCGATCATGCCGTTGGGAACGACCAGGCCCTTGCGGGCCAGGGCGATGTAAACCGATGGATTGTGCAGGCCGGTGGCATCGCTGCTCATCACCACGCGGCGACCGACATGGAAGTGATTGCCGTGCGGCTGGGGCAGGGAAGAGATGGTGACGTTGCCGGTGGCGTCGTCGGTAAGGGCAATCTCGGGATAGCGCGCCAGCTCCTGCAGCAGGGTGAGCGTCCTGAGCTGCAGGCCGTTGAGGTTGAGGGGATTGAGCTTCTTGGCCATTGCGTGCGGTTCCGTTGCGCGAAGCTGGCTGCCCAGCCGAGAAATACAGGCATTATACTAGTGCATCGGCGCAAACCATCAATCCGTGGCCAACGGCCGCCGGCTACAGCCGGGTCGATGATTTGCCCTCGACCACGATCCCGATCAGCAACAGACTGATTGCCGCCAGCACGGCGCAAGCAGCGGTTACCGAGAACAGAGCGCTGTGCGACCAGCCCTGGGCCAGCAACATGCCGCCGACCATGGGGACCAGGGTTGCGCTGATGCGTCCGCCGATTCCCTGGCTCCAGCCGATGCCGGTGGCGCGCGCGGCCGTCGGATAGTATCGCGCGGCGAGCGCCGTCAGCGCAGCCTGTCCACCGACGACGAAAATCCCGCACACGAAGACCACGACGAACACCAGCGGCGCCATGGCCATCGCCGGGGCGATCAGCAGGATCGCGACCGCAGCGACGAGGAGTCCGGGCGCGAGCACGCGGGCAAATCCGACGCGGTCGATGAGCCATCCCAGGACCAGCATGCCGACAAGGCCGCCGGCGTTCAGGATGGCGATCGCACGGCCGATGGCGGCGAAGGTGAAATCGGCGCTCCTGAGGGCGAACGGCAGCCAAGTGGCCAGGGAATAAGCGACCGCCAGAAGGGCGAAATGGGCGAGCCAGATCAGCAGGGTTCCGCCCGCACGGCCGGCGTCGAAAAGGTGCGCCACCGGTACGCCGCCGACCGGCTCGTTCGCCAGTACGAAACGCGTCTGGTCGCTGAGCGGCAAGGTCGGATCGAGGCGATGCAGCAAGGCGCGGATTCGGCCGGCGTCCTTGCGCTGGGCGACCAGGAACTGCACCGACTCCGGCAGGAACAGCAACATCAGTCCGGCGACGACCATTGCGGCGGCACCGGCGGACAGGAAGACAAAGCGCCATCCGTAGGCATCGGCGAGGATCGCCGACAGGGTCGACCCCAGGAACGTCCCGATGATCAATCCGCACCATATGATCATGACGACGGTCGCGCGGACGCGCCGCGGCCAGTATTCGCTGACCAGGGCGACAGCACCCGGCATGAGTCCACCCAGGGCCAATCCGGTGATGAAGCGTACCAGGAACAGCTGGCCGACACTCGTCACGAACGAGGCTGCCAGCATGCCGACAGCGGACAAGGCGAGCACGCCGATCAGCACAGGCCGCCGCCCCAGTTTGTCGGCCAACAGACTGAACAGCAGCACGCCCACGATCAGGCCCATCGCGCCGGCCACGGCCACCGTGCCCACCATGGTGGGAGTCATGGCCAGGTCGGCCATCAGCGCCGGTGCGAGGGCGTTCATGGCCTGGGTGGCGAAGCCGTCGATGATCAGGCAGAGGGCGCACAAGACGAAGACGCCAACCCGGGTAGCCCCCAGCCGGCCATGATCGATGACGGCCGAAACGTCCAGATCATGACCTGCGGTCATCGTGTGGGTCCCTTTCGACCTTGCCGATCCATGCCATGCCGCCGATATGAAGGCCGACGAGACCACGTCCCAGGTGCTGCGAAGATCGTCATGTCATAGCGTAAGAGAAGGCGATACGCTGCCCTTTCAAGGTTCATTGGACTGAAAGAAAAAAGCAGACATATCAATCCGTTGTGGCCGTTGCGCCGACAGAGGAGAGGTGTGATGGACGTCAAGACCCGGACCGAGCTCGAGGCCGCCGCTTTTCGCCGGCTGGTCGATCATCTGCGCGAACGTACCGATGTGCAGAACCTGGATCTCATGAATCTCGCCGGCTTCTGCCGCAACTGCCTGTCGCGGTGGTATCGCGAAGAGGCCGCCAAGCAGGGCGTCGAGATCCCCGATCCCAAGGCGCGCGAGATCGTCTACGGCATGCCCTACGACGAGTGGAAGACGAAATACCAGAGGGAAGCCTCGGCCGAGGGCAAGGCGCAGTTCGAGAAGAGCTTCGCCGCCGCCGAGCAGAAGCACAAACACGGGTAAGGCAACCCCGCGTCATGGCGAGGGCAGCCCCTCCGTCATTCCGAGCGTAGCCCCTCCGTCATTCCGAGCGTAGCGAGGAATCTTTCAGCGGACATCGACCAGACAGCCCTGAAAGATCCTTCGCTGCGCTCGGGATGACAACGGTGCGGCCAAGCGCGGCCTTACCCCCGTTATCCCCATCATTCCCGTCACGCTGTCATTGAACCGACACCGGCTGCGCGCCTAGGGTCGGCGCTCCCCGTGGTCCTGTTGGGCGAGGAGCGTTATGCCGGACGGCAGCCCCATGAAGCAGAAACCCTCCAACATTGCTGCCGATCGGCTGAAGTCGTTCGTCGAGCGAATCGAGAAGCTGGAGGAGGAAAAGAAGGCGATCGGCTCCGACATCCGCGACGTCTACAGCGAAGCCAAGGGCACCGGCTTCGACGTCAAGACCATGCGCACGCTCATCAAACTGCGGAAGATGGATAGCGCCGAGCGTGACGAGCAGGAAACGCTGCTCGACGTTTACAAGCAGGCATTGGGGATGATCTGACGATCAGGCCGGTCATCGCGCCTCAGCGTACGCGCGTCCAGGTCTGTGATCGGCCGAACAGCGGCACGCCGACATAACCGCGCAGCAACAGGGTACCGTCGGCCTGAAGCTTCAGGTTGGCGCGATAGGTCTTGCCATCCTCGGCGCTGTAGATGGTGCCGTCCTCGAAGATGTTGGGGTCGCTGGTCGGCTTGAAATCATAGAGAAACACCAGGTCGAGCAATCGACGAGTGCGCTGCGCCGGGTCGGGATTGCGGAAATCGACGGCCTGCTCCGCGGCCACGGGCTTGCCGTCCGGTCCGTGGGGATTGAGCAGCTTCGCCAGCCGCCCGCACACCGGTCCGCGACCTTGCGCCGCGCACGACCAGATCTCGACATGCGCGTTCTTCGATTCGAGAAGCCAGACGCCGTAGACCGACGGGCCGGCAGCCCGTGATGGGCCGTCGGCGCTGATCGCGCCCGCTGCCAGTCCAAGAACGGCAACGCTTACCCGGATTGTTGCCCGTGGCCACATCACGGCCTCCTGTTCGACTGAAGACTCTCGTTCGCGGAGTCGGTTCCTTCGGGCCTAGGCAGCGGCGACTGCAGCAGAACGCAGCCGCGCGAGCTGCAGCAGCGACACAACGTGCACGACGATCCACAGCGGCACGGCGAAGGTCGGTATCAGGCTGAGTGGAAACGCCCCCATGTCAGCCCCGGGGCTGGCGCTGGCGAAAAAGCCGAGCGCGGAGGCGCTGGTCAGTACGCCGGTGCCGATCGCGCCGACGAAATCAACCAGCCCGGCAACGTTGAGCCAGAGCACCTGGCGCTGCCATCCCGGCGACTGTCGGGCGATCGCACGCACGACAAATGGTGCCGCCAATCCCACCGCGAGATCACCCACACCGGCCGGATAGGCGAACAGGCCGGGCAGCATCTCGAAACTGAACAGCACCAGGAACATGCCGCCGATCACCCGCCAGCCCTGCAGGGCGGTCAGCAGACGCAAATCGATCGACAGCGCGAAGGAGCGGAAGCGGCGGGATCCACGATAGGCGATCACGAAGGCGAGCGGCGGCGTCAACAGCGCCACCAGCAGCGCAAGAGGCGGCTCGGAAGGCGATCCGCGAAAGACATTGGCGGTTCCCGTGATCCAGGTGATCGCAAGCCAGAGGGCGACCGCGACGACGACGGCACGGGCCATGCCTCGATCTTGCGCCGCTCCGGTCGTCGCGTTGCCCGATGGATCGCTCATGACCGCTTTCGATGCGGTTGCCGACAATGGATTCACGGTCTGCTCCTGCGGTCTTCGATTTCGATGGGGGATGATATAGGTGCATATACACCTATATGGACCGACTCTGACCCTGGTGCCTGACAAGTATGGTCATCATACTTCTATTTTGCAAGTGGGCACTATCGAAAACGAAAACGAACTGATAGGGTACAGCCATGAAGCGGTACAAGCAGTTCTGTTCCGTGGCCCGCGCGCTGGACGTCGTTGGCGATCGCTGGGCGCTGCTTGTCGTCAGGGAACTTCTGCTCGGACCGCGGCGCTATTCGGACCTGCTTGAAGGACTGCCGGGGATCGGCACCAACGTGCTGTCCACCCGCCTGAGGGATCTGCGGGCGGCGGGCATCGTGGTCCATCGCCGGACACCCAAGCCGACCCCGGCGACGGTGTATGAACTCACGGCCGATGGGCGGGACCTGCGATCGGTTGTGGACGCGCTGGTCCGATGGGGCGCGCGCCGACTGACAGCGCCTGACACCGACGATATTCTCGATCCCCGGTGGTTCGTCGGCTCGCTCGCAGCGCTCATCGACGGAAAGACTCTCGTCGAAGGCACGACCTATCGGCTCGATGTCGACGGCGCCCCGTTCACGCTCGACGCTCGGGGTGGCGATATCGCCGCGAGCCACGGCCCACCGCCGGCTGCGACGGCGACGCTGAAAGGAACGCTGCGCGATTTCTTCAATGCCACCCGGGGCGACAAGACCGCGGCCCGGCGTCTTGTCGTCGAGGGCGACGTTCGTGCCGCCAACAAGCTCCTTGCGGCGATGACGGGTGCGGCCACCAGAACAACCTAGAAAACCAGGCGCCCGCTCAGCGCACGGGTGTCCAGGTCTGCGACTTGCCGAACATCGGCACACCGACATAGCCGCGCAGCAAGAGCGTGCCGTTGGCCTGAAGCTTCAGGTTGGCGCGATAGGTCTTGCCGTCTTCGGCGCTGTAGATGGTCCCTTCCTCGAAGGTGTTGGGGTCGCTGGTCGGCTTGAAGTCGTAGAGGAAGACCGCGCCCAACAGGCGACGGGTTCGTTGTGCCGGGTCGGCGTTGCGGAAGTCGACGGCTTGCTCCGGCGGCACCGGATTGCCGTCCGGTCCGCGCGGGTTGAGCAGCTTCGCCAGCCGCCCGCACACCGGTCCACGCCCCTGCGCGGCACAGGACCAGAGCTCGACATGGGCGCTCTTCGTTTCAGTCAGCCAGAGGCCGTAGATCGCCGGGTCGGCGGCCGATGTCGGGCCAGCGATCAGGCCGGCGGCCAATCCCAGCACGGCAGCCCACATGCGGCTCTTGGCCTGTCGCCCCATCACAGCCTCCCGTTGATTTTGTCTTTCATGCCGCGCGCAGGATAGGAGCGCACGACGCGGAAACGCAAAATGTTTCGGAAGAAGGCGACGCCGGATATCAGTACCAGATCGCCATCGGCAGGCCGAACCTGTCGCGACCGATCGTCCCTGGCAGACGCGTTGCGTCGCCGCCCTGAATGAGCAGCGCCGTGCGACAGACCGCGGCGGCATCCAGGGCATCGTCGATGCCGGCGGCGGTCGCGCGCAGCCCGGTCTCCTGGCGATAAGCCGTCCAGGCCTTGGCCGCGGCACCGAACCCGTGCCGCGCCAACAGCTGCTGCCGCAGACGTTGTCCCTCCGCCGTGCGCTTGGGCGCCAGAGCCGGCTGGCTGTCGTTCATGCGCATGAACGCCAGTTCCGGGTGGGCCTCGAAGACGCGCTCGACCAGGGCTGGGCGCGATCGCAGCAAGGCATCGAGTTCGCGCATCTTGGGAAACAGATGAAACGCCTGGCGGGTCAGGCCGACACCGTTTGGTCCGCTGCGGCGATTGATGGCGCTGGCGTCGGCATGCGTCGTGGCCTCCAGCGCGCCGCGGCAGGGCGTTGGAAACACCGATGACGTCTTGCCCACCAGCAGGCCGCGCGCGTCCCGCTCGCAGGGGCGGCCGCCGTGTTCGGCACAATCGGCGAAGCCCGTCGGCATATCGATGGCGACGATGCTTGGCTGCTCTTCGGCATCGACGACTTCGGCCAACCTCAGCGCGAAGTGAAAGCGCCAGGTCCCGGACTCGACGTGTCTGAGGACGGCGATCCACCCAGCACGACAGCCGTCCACACCGGCGACCCAGGCTTCTTTTCCCTGGGAGCGCGGGCGTCCCGCCCGCATCTTATGTCCCCGGTGTACGGCCGAAGCCGCGACGTCCCGCACTGCTCCAGAGCCATTCGTCCGCATCGTGTGCAAGTCCAGCTTTGACTGGGTTGTGCTCAATGTAGTGTATCGACGTTTCGAAATGTCCCTGGTCCCGGATGTAACGATCGAAATAGTCGGGAGCCCAAAAGGACCCCTCTCTTTCAAGAATGGCATTTGCGCGTTTCGCCGTGAACGATTTCCAGCTTTGCACGATGGCGGATAGACCGTTGCCCTCCAGTGGCTCGATCAGAGCGTGGACATGATTGGGCATGATGCACCACGCCAACATGCGGTAGCGACCACCATCAAAGTACAGCAGAGCCGCTTGGACGAGTCCGGCAACACGCGCCTCGCGCAAGGCACAGGCGCCCATGCCTGCATCAAGGGTTGCATCGGCCATCTTGCGTCGGCCACGTGGGTCAGGCGCTTGATCAAGCACGTATGACGGCAGGCTGTCGGCCAGGCGAAAGATCACCGACTGAATGACGTTGGCAGCATCGAAATGGGGGAGATAGCCGCGTGAATGCCAGCCCTTGTGTGGATTGGGTTCGGTCATCGTGGTTCGTCCTGCTCGTTATGCAGGGTATCGCGATGACCTGGTCGTTTCTACAACCGATAGTTTCATTCTTGGGAACACGAGCCTCCGGCCCGCTCATGTCAGACGAAAGCCTTGATGCGGGCGGGACGCCCGCGCTCCCAGGAATAATGCTTCGCTACCAGCGTTACTCCGCCGCCTGCTTCAGCGGTTCGGGGTTGCGGAAGGTGGCGAGCAGGGCGGCCCATTTCTGGCGCACCTTCTTCAGGTTGGCGTCCTTGACGTGGCCAAAGCCGCGGATCTCATCGGGCAGGGCGGCGAGCTGGACGGCAATGCCGTGGTTCAGCGGCGAGAGCTTGCCCAGGATTTCCGCGATCAGCGCCGCGTACTCGCCGATGAGCTGACGCTCCATGCGCCGCTCCTCGGTGCGGCCGAACGGATCCAGACGCGTGCCGCGCAGGAACTTCAATCGCTTCAGCATCGCGAAGCCCGTCATCATGAAGGGTCCGAAGACCTGCTTCTTCAGATGGCCGGTGCGGGCGTCGCGCTCGGCCAGCAGCGGCGGCGCCAGGTGGAACTTGAGCTTGTAGTCGCCCTCGAACTGGCTGTGCACCTGCCGCAGGAACGTGCCGTCGGTGTAGAGGCGCGCCACTTCGTATTCGTCCTTGTAGGCGAGCAGCTTGGCATAGCCGCGCGCCACCGCTTCGGCCAGCCCGGTCGCGTCGGGCGTGCGCGCGGCTTCGGCCGCCGTCACCTTGTCGACCAGCGCCGTGTAGCGCTGCGCGTAGGCTGCGTCCTGGTAGGCGGTGAGGTGCTTCACCCGCGTCGCCACGATCTCGTCGAGCGTGCGCGACAACGGCGCCGGTTCGGTCGCCGCCACGACGGGCCTTACATGCTTCTGCACGGCCGGCAGGTCGTGCGCCGCGCGGCGGCCCCACAGGAAGGCCTGTTTGTTCATCGCAACCGCCGCACCATTGAGCTCGATGGCGCGTTCCAGCGCCGCGGCCGAGATCGGCAGGGCGCCCTTCTGGTAGGCGAAGCCCAGCATGAAGAGATTGGTGGCGATCGAGTCGCCCAGCAGCGCCGTGGCCAGCGCCTGCGCATCAAGGAAGTCGCAGGCGTCGGCGCCGGCCGCGGCTTCGATCGACAGGCGCAACACCTGGTCCGGAAACTTCATGTCGGGGTGACGCGTGAAGTCGCCGGTGATGGTGGCGTGCGTGTTGACGACGGCGCGCGTGGTGCCCTGCTCGACCTTGCTCAGCGCATCGGGATAGCCGGCGACGGCGATATCGCAGGCCAGGACCAGGTTGGCGCCGCCGGTGCCCAGGCGCACGGCCTGGATCGCTTCGGGCGTGCGGGCGATGCGCACATGGCTCATCACGGCGCCGCCTTTCTGCGCCATGCCCATCTGATCGAGGATCGAGGCGCCCAGGCCCTCCAGGTGTGCCGCCGTGCCCAGCAGTGCGCTGATGGTGACCACGCCGGTGCCGCCGATGCCGGTGATCAGGATGCCGTAGGGCTGCTCGGCGACCGAGGGCAGGACCGGCTCGGGCAGATCAGGCCATTCCTGGCCCGCGCTGCCGACCTGGCGGTCGCCCTTGCCCTTGCGCAGGCGGCCGCCTTCGACCGTCACGAAGCTGGGGCAGAAGCCTTCCAGACAGGAGTAGTCCTTGTTGCACGAGGATTGGTCGATGGTGCGCTTACGCCCGAACTCGGTCTCGATCGGCACCACGGACAGGCAGTTGGACTTGGCTGAGCAGTCGCCGCAGCCCTCGCAAACGGCCTGGTTGATGACCACGCGGCGGGCCGGATCGGGAAACTGGCCGCGCTTGCGGCGCCGGCGCTTCTCGGCAGCGCAGGTCTGATCGTAGATCAGCACCGACACACCCTTGTGCTCGCGCAGATCGCGCTGGACCTCGTCGAGGTCGCGCCGATGGTGGAAGGTGACGATCGGCGCCCAGTCCAGGCCCGGCGGATACTTGTCGGGATCGTCGCTCACCAGCGCAATGCGCTGCACGCCCTCGGCATGGACCTGGCGGCTGATCTTCCACGGCGTGAGATCGCCATCGTGCCGCTGGCCACCGGTCATCGCCACGGCATCGTTGTAGAGGATCTTGTACGTGATGTTGGTGTTGGCGGCGACCGCCTGGCGCAGCGCCAGGTAGCCGGAGTGGAAATACGTGCCGTCGCCCAGGTTCTGGAAGACGTGCGGCGTGTCGGTGAAATGCGACAGCCCGACCCACGCGGCGCCTTCGCCGCCCATCTGGGAGTAGGTGAGCGTGTCGCGGTCCATCCACAGCGCCATGAAGTGGCAGCCGATGCCGGCCATGGTGTGCGAGCCCTCGGGGGCGCGCGTCGAGGTGTTGTGCGGGCAGCCCGAGCAGAAATAGGCCGGCCGGCTCAAGCTGGGCGCGTTGCGCGCCGGCGCCGATTGGCGGCGGGCCAGCAGCGCGAGCCTGCGGCTCACCGGCAGCGGCAGATGCTCGACGCCCAGCCGCTCGGCGATGACCTGCGCCAGCTTGGCCGGCTGCAGTTCGGCGGTGACCGGCAGCAGCGGCGCACCGCTCTCGTCGGTCTTGCCGACGACGCGCGGTCGGCGGTCGGCCGGCAGGTTGAACAGCAGATCCTT
Organism: Reyranella sp. CPCC 100927; assembly: GCF_007859315.1. Lineage (GTDB taxonomy): Bacteria > Pseudomonadota > Alphaproteobacteria > Reyranellales > Reyranellaceae > Vineibacter. Next base: position 40,844 of record NZ_VOHA01000012.1, on the reverse strand, counting down.
GATCTGCGGCTCCATCACCGGCCGCTTTTCCTCGACGACCAGGATCTGCTCCAACCCGTCGACGAAGCGGCGCAGGCCCTCCGGCTCGATCGGCCAGGTGAGGCCCACCTTGTAGACGGCAAGACCCAGGCGCTGCGCTTCGGCGTCGTCGATGCCGAGGTCGTCGAGTGCCTGGCAGACGTCGAGATAGCCCTTGCCGGCGGTGATGATGCCCAGTCGCGCGCCGCGACCGCCCGTCGTGACCCGGTCCAGTCCGTTGGCGCGCCAGTAGGCCTGTGCCGCCGGCAGCTTGAAATGATGCAGGCGCCGTTCCTGCTCCTGGAAATTGATATCGAGCGCGCGCAGGTTCAGCCCGCCCGGCGGCATCTCGAAATCGCCGGGCAGCACGATGGACACGCGTCCGGGATCGACGGCGACGATCGTGGAGGAGTCCGCCAGTTCGGCGACGATCTTGAAGCCTGCCCAGCAGCCGGCATAGCGCGACAGCGCGAACGCGTGCAGCCCCAGGTCCAGCACGTCCTGGGCGCTGGCCGGGTTGACCACGGGCATGGCCGCATCGATGAACGCCAGCTCGCTCTGGTGCGCGACGGTCGAAGACTTGGCGGTGTGGTCATCACCCGCCAGCGCCAGTACGCCGCCATGCTGGGAGGTGCCGTTCACGTTGGCATGCTTGAAGACGTCGCCGGTGCGGTCGACACCCGGTCCCTTGCCGTACCACATGCCGAAGACGCCGTCGTAGCGGGCGCCCGGCAGCAGACGCAGTTGCTGCGTGCCCCACAGTGCCGTCGCCGCCAGGTCCTCGTTCACGCCGGGCTGGAAGACGATGTGGTTTTTCTCGAGGAACGATTTGGCCTGCCACAGCGCCTGGTCGAATCCGCCCAGCGGCGAGCCACGATAGCCTGAGATGTAACCACCCGTGTTCAATCCGGCGGCGAGATCGCGCTGCCGTTGCATCATGGGTAGGCGCACCAACGCCTGGATACCGGTCAGGAAGACGCGGCCGGACTCGAGAGCATATTTGTCGTCGAGAGTAGCGGCAGCGATGGGACGAGTGACGGCCACGGCCGAGCCCCCACGCAGGTTTAGGTCAGTACTGCTAACTCTTTCTGCGAACCGTTACAATCTACGGTGCAATGCGACATCAATAAAAGACGCGACATGTCCAGGATCGCAAAGGGACCGGCGCGGCGTTACCGCAACTGTTCAAAACGCGCAAAGAAATTAGTGGCTTTCGCAGCCGCGAAGCGGGCAGAGTGCGCGCCTTCATGACTGTCCTCGTTACCGGCGCCGCCGGCTTCATCGGCTATCACGTCTGCCAAGCGCTGCTGGCGCGCGGCGATGGCGTGCTCGGCTTCGACAATCTCAACCACTACTACGACCCGGCGCTGAAGCAGGCCCGCCTGGCCGGATTACGGACCAATAACCGGTTCGAATTCGTCGAGGGCAGCGTCGCCGACCGGGCGCGCGTGCAGCAGGTGGTCGAGCAGCATCCCGACATCACCGGCATCATCCATCTCGCGGCCCAGGCCGGGGTGCGCTATTCGCTGGTCGACCCCTACGCCTATGTCGAGGCCAACGTGATGGGCCACCTGGTGATGCTGGAGACAGCCCGTCACCTGCCGGGGCTGCAGCACCTGGTCTACGCCTCGTCGTCGTCCGTGTACGGCGCCAACACCAAGATTCCGTTCGCGGTCGGCGACCCGGTCGACCATCCGCGCTCGCTCTATGCCGCCACCAAGCGCGCCGACGAACTGATGTCGGACACCTACGCCCGGCTGTTCGGGCTGCGGCTGTCGGGACTGCGGTTCTTCACTGTCTACGGGCCCTGGGGCCGGCCCGACATGGCGCCCTACATCTTCTGCCGCGCGATTTTCGCCGGCGAGACGATCCCGATCTACAATCTCGGCTTCGCCAAGCGCGACTTCAGCTTTGTCGACGACATCGCGCGCGGGGTGCTGGCCTGCTACGACCGGCCGGCGGCCGAACCCGGCCATCGCCTGTACAATTTCGGCGCCCATCGCAGCGAGGAGCTCATGCGCTTCGTGGCGCTGCTGGAGCGTGCGGCCGGCCGCAAGGCCCGTATCGAGCTCAAGCCGGCGCAACCCGGCGACATGACCGAAACCTACGCCGACATCGATCTGACGACCCGCGATCTCGGCTGGATGCCCACGACCACCATCGACGAGGGCATCCCCCGGTTCGTGCATTGGTTCCGGCAGTATCATGGCTGTTAGTCGTATTCTTACCTTCCCCCGCTTGCGGGGGAAGGTGGCGCGCAGCGCCGGATGGGGGATGTTGCTGCGGAGGCGATGCTCTTGATACGCCCAAGTCGTTGGAGCATCCCCCATCCGCCCTTCGGGCACCTTCCCCCGCAAGCGGGGGAAGGTAAAGAATATCGCTCCCAGGGACGCTAACCATGGCCCGCAAACTCGACCACATCGTTCTCTGTGCACCCGATCTGGACGTGATGCGGCAGGCCTACGACCGGCTGGGCTTCACACTGACGCCGCGCGCCGTTCATCCGTTCGGAACCCGCAATCACCTGGCGCAATTGCAGGGCAACTTCATCGAGCTGCTGTCGATCGACGATGTCGCCCGCATACCACCCGACGCCGCCGGGCAATTCAATTTCGGTGGCCGCGCCCGCGACTATATCGCGGATCGGCACCAGGGCCTGATGATGGTGGTGCTCGCCAGCGCCGATGCCGACGCTGATATCGCGGAATTCCGCGCCAAGAAGCTCGAGACGTATGAGCGTCTCGATTTCGGCCGCGACGCCATGCTGCCCGACGGGCGGACCGTGCGGGTCGGCTTTTCGCTGGCCTTCGCGACTCACACCGAGATGCCGGAGGCGACGTTCTTCTGCTGCCAGCAGCGTCATCCGCCCGAGCTCTTCTGGAAACCGGACTATCAGCGTCACGCCAATGGGGCGCATCGCCTGGTCGAGATCGTGATGGTGGCGTCGGAACCGGCATCCGCCGCGACCCATGTCGCGCGCGTGCTGGATGCGCCTGAGGCGGCGATCGAGGGTGGCGTGGCCGTCGGCGCGACGAGCGATCGTGTCAGCGTGTTGACGCCAGCGGCCTTGGCCGCTCGGTTTCCCGAACTGGCGTCGATCGACACCAGCACGCCACGCTTCGTCGCCTATCGCGTCGTTGTCGATGATCTGCGGCGGGCCCGCAGCGTGCTTGACGAGGGCGGCGTATCCTCCAGGTCGACCGCCAACGGCATCGTGATTCCGCCGGAACACGCCTGCGGAGCTGTCGTGGAACTGGTTGCCGCGTAGCGATCCCTTCCCCCACACGCTAACATCGCGAGCGAAGCGAACCCTGGGAGCGCGGGCGTCCCGCCCGCATCTTCATGAGCGGCGGGACGCCCGCGCTCTCGGGAATGGAGATCGACGACGTTGAAACAAGGTAAGGACGCCGCACTGCTGTCGATCACGGGTCTGCGCCGGGCATTCTACGGCCTGGAGGTGCTGCGCGGTGTCGACCTTACCGTACGGGGCGGATCGATCACCGGCCTGATTGGTCCCAACGGCGCCGGCAAGACCACGCTGTTCAATGTCGTGTCGGGCCTGGTGCCACCGGACAGCGGCAGCATCCGGTTTGACGGCCATGAGCTTGCCGGCGCGGCGCCCGAGGTCATCAGTGCCGCAGGCCTGGTGCGCACGTTCCAGGTCGCGCGCGGCTTTCCCAAGCTGTCGGTGTTCCAGCACCTGATGCTGTATGGCCGCCACCAGCCGGGCGAGGGGTTGTTGCCGGCGCTGCTGGGCACGGCGGCGACGCGCCGGCGCGAGGCGCAGCTGGCCGAGCGGGCGTTCGAGATCGCGCGCCTGCTCAATCTCGAGCGGGTGATCGACAATCCGGCGTCGGCCCTGTCGGGCGGCCAGAAGAAGCTGCTGGAGATCGGCCGCGCGCTGATGGCCGAACCGCGCCTGGTCCTGCTCGACGAGCCGACCGCCGGCGTGAACCCGGTGTTGAAAGCCGAGATCGCTCAGCACCTGCGCGCGCTGCCAGCGCGTGGCATCAGCGTGCTGCTGATCGAGCATGACATGCGTTTCATCGGCGAGCTGTGCGATCCGGTGATCGTCATGGCCGAAGGGCAGGTGCTGGCCGAGGGCACCTTCGATACGGTGCGTGCCGATGCGCGGGTGCGCGAGGCCTATATGGGTGTGCGGGCATGACGTTGCTCACCGTCGATGGGCTGCGCGGCGGCTACGTGGCGGCCGACGAGATCGTGCGTGGTGCGTCGCTGTCGGTCGCGCCCGGCGAGATCGTGTCGCTGATCGGGCCCAACGGCGCCGGCAAGTCGACCTTGCTGAAGCTGATCGCCGGCCTGCTGCGGCCCAGCGCCGGGCGTGTGTCCCTGCAGGAGTCCGAGATCGCCGGCCTGCCGGTGACAGCGATTGGCCGGCTGGGCCTGTCGTTCGTGCCGCAGGAGCACAACGTCTTCGGCACGATGACGGTGCGCGAGAACCTCGAGATGGGCGCCTACCAGGAGCCCGGCCGTGTGCGCGAGCGCATCGAGGCGCTGTTCGCGCGCTTTCCCGTGCTGGCGCAGAAGCGCCGCGCGCAGGCACGCACATTGAGCGGCGGCCAGCGCCAGATGCTGGCCATGGCTATGGCGCTGATGACGGCACCGCGCCTGCTGCTGCTGGACGAGCCGTCGGCCGGGCTGTCGCCCAAGGCGGCCGAGGAGCTGTTCGACATCATCGTGGCGCTCAATCGCGACGGCGTGGCGATCCTGATGGTCGAGCAGAATGCAGTAGAGGCCTTGACGGTCTCGGCGCGCGCCTACGTGCTGGTGCTGGGCCAGGTGGCACGTGAAGGGCCGGCTTCGGATCTGATGGCCGATCCGTCGGTGCGCGACCTGTTTTTGGGTGGTTAGTCGCGTCCTGAGCGAAGTGAAGGACCCTGCGGTGGTGCGGACAGTCCGTCATGTCGAGCGCAGCGAGACATCTCCTGGTTACAGAGCCTCGTTTCGCAGGAGATCCCTCGCTGCGCTTGGGATGACAGCGGGGTCTCATATTGCGCAGCCGTGCCAGCCGCCGGTAAACTTCAGCCACGCGACATGAGCGATCCGATCGTCATCGAGAGTATCATCGGCGCACGCGGTGATGGGGCCATCGCCGAGCGGTTGCATGACATTGGCCATCACGGCGTGGTCGAGACCCTGGTCGTCGCACCTGTCGATCTGCCGCGGCGGCGGTTTCACGCCCATACCGATGCCGGAACCGCCTGCTTCGTTGCGCTGCCCCGCAGTGCCCAATTGTTCGATGGCGCCGTCGTCCATCTCGATGCGCACCGCGCCATTGTCGTGCGGGTCGGTGAGCAACGCTGGTTGCGCCTGATGCCGAGCGACAATGCCGCCTTGGAGCTCGGCTACCTGGCCGGCAACTTGCATTGGCGAGTCCGGTTCGATGACGGTTGTCTGCTGGTCGCGATCGAGGGTCCGGTCGAGGGCTACCTGGCGCGGCTACGGGACTTCCAGGAACGCGGCAAGGTCAGGATCATTGAGTGACGCCACGGATGTCCTGCTGACGGCCCTTCAGTTCGGCGACGGCCAGTTCCCGGGCGGCGGCTTCGCCTTCTCCTGGGGCCTGGAAGCGCTGGTGACTGACGGGAAGCTCTCGCGCAATGATTTCCCGGCTTTCGTCGACGGACAACTGCAGCATCGATGGGCGACCTTCGACCGGATTGTCGTCGCGCATGCCCATGCCGCGGCGTCAGATATAGACCGCCTGCTTGAGCTCGACGATCTGGTTGACGCTCTGATGACAGTGGACAGCGCCCGCGTCGGATCGTGTCGCGCCGGCCGGGCGCTTCTGGGCACCCATGTCCGTCTCGAGACGCTTGGCGCAGTCGCCTTCAAGGCCTCTGTCGATGCGGCGCGGGCACACGGACATCTGCCGATCGTCCAGGGCGTGGTGCTCAAGGGCGTCGGCCTCGATGCAGCCACGGCGCTGGCGGTCAGTGCCTATATGATGGCGCAGGCCCTGTGCACGGCGGCAATCCGGCTCGGACTGATCGGGCATCTCGACGCGCAGCGTACGCTGGCGCGCATCAGGCCACGGATGGCGCAGCTTGCAGCACAGGGTCAAGGCGGTCTCGACGACATATCGACCTTTGTCCCGGTCAGCGACATTGCGATGCTGCGGCATGCGGGCCAGGCGCAGCGGTTGTTCTCGAACTGAAAGGCGGCGGCGGATGAACCTTTCCCCCACGGAGTACGATCGCCTGACGATCTTCATGGCGGCGGAGCACGCTCGGCGATTGCGCACCGCCGGCGTGCGGCTGTCCCATCCCGAGGCGGTGGCGTTGATCGCCGACGAGATGCTGCTGGCGGCGCGCAAAGGCATGACATACGAGGCGATCGTCGACATGGCGGGCCAGATGCTGACTGGCGATGACGTCGAGCCCGGTGTCGCTGCCATGGTGGACATGGTGTCGGTGGAAGCGAATTTCGCGCAGGGCACGAAGATGGTCATCGTCTTCCGGCCGATCGCACCGGGGCGCGACACGGTCGACGACGTCGAGGCGGGCGAGATCATCGCCGCATCCGGCGAGATCGAGCTCAACGCCGGTCGTCCACGCCTCGAGCTGGATGTGCTCAACACCGGAGACCGCGATATCCAGGTCCGCAGCCACACCCACTTCTTCGAAACGAACCGGGCGCTCGACTTCGATCGCAGCAAGGCCTTCGGTATGCGGCTGGACGTCGGTTCCGGCAGCGGCGTGCGCTTCGAGCCGGGGCTGCGCAAGCGCGTCAGCCTGGTGCCCATGGGCGGCGCGCGGGTCGTGCACGGCCAGGCGGGCCTGACCCGCGGCACCCTCGATGACGATGCCGTGCGCCAGGCGGCGCTGGCCGCGGCGCGCCGCGACGGCTACCGGGGCGCTTGATCATGGCGAGGATATCCCGCCGGGACTACGCGGCGACCTACGGCCCGACCACCGGCGATCTCGTGCGTCTGGGTGACACCAGCCTGCTGGCCGAGATCGAGCATGACTTCACCGTCTACGGCGACGAGCTCACGACGGGCGCCGGCAAGGTCATGCGCGACGGCGAGGGGTTCCAGGTCAGCGGCACCTATGCATCGGGTGCGTTGGATTCGGTGATCCAGAACGCCACCATCATCGATGCCGTCCAGGGAATCGTGAAGGCCGATATCGGCATCCGCGACGGATTGATTGTCGGCATCGGCAAGGCCGGCAACCCCGACATCATGGACGGCGTCGATCCCAGGCTGCGCACGGGACCCAACACCACGGTCTTCCACGGCGAGCCCTATATCATCACGGCCGGCGCCGTGGAGGCGCATGCGCATTTCCTGTGTCCGCAGCAGAACGATCATGCGCTGGCCGGCGGCACCACCACCATGATCGGCATGTCGCCGGGGCCGCATTTCGACGTCAGCTGCTCAGGCCCCAACGTGCTCGGCCAGCTCATCCAAGGCACCGATCATGCCTGCCTCAATTTCGGCTTCCTGGGCCGCGGCTGCTCCGAGCCGGGCGCCGTGGAAGAGTCGGTGGCGGGTGGCGCGCTGGGCGTGAAGATCCACGAGGATTTCGGTGCCTCCGGTGCCGTCATCGACGGCGCGCTGGTGGCCGCCGATCGCAACGATTTCTGCGTGAACCTCCACACCGACACGATCAACGAGTTTGGTTTCTGTGAGGACACGCTGCGCGCCATCGGCGGGCGCACCATCCACATGTACCACACCGAGGGCGCCGGCGGCGGCCACGCGCCCGATCTGCTGCGGGTCAATGGGCAGGCGAACGTGCTGCCGTCATCGACCAATCCCACCAATCCCTATACCGCCTATGCCCTCAACGAGGGCCTGCCGATGACCATGCTGGCCCACGTCATGAACTGGCGGCTGGCCGAGGACCTTGCCTTCGCCGAATCGCGCATTCGGCCGCAGAGCATGGCGGCCGAGGATTTCCTGCACGACATGGGCGCCATCTCGATCTTCGCCACCGACACCCAGGGCATGGGACGATTGGCGGAGAACGTCGCCAAGTGCTGGCAGCTGGCCAGCGTCATGAAGGACCGCGTCGGGCGGCTGCCGCAGGAGAAGACCGCGCGCGCCGATAACGAGCGCATCAAGCGCTACGTCGCCAAGTACACGATCAACCCCGCCATCGCCGCGGGCATCGACGGTTATGTCGGCTCGATCGAGTCCGGTAAGATGGCCGATCTGGTGTTCTGGAAACGCGCGTTCTTCGGCATCAAGCCGTGGCTGGTGATGAAGCGCGGCTTCATCGCCTGGGCGCCGATGGCTGACGGCAATGCCAGCCAGATCGGCAGCGAGCCGCTGATCCAGCGTCCGATGTGGGGTGCCACCGGTGTTTCGCCGCAGCATCTGGGCGTCACCTTCGTCTCGCGGCTGGCGGTGCAGGCGGACGTCAAGCGCAAGCTCGGGGTCGGCAAGGCGATGTTGCCGATCCGCTCAGTGCGCCAGCTCGGCAAGCGCGACATGGTCCGCAACGATGCGCTGCCGCAGATCGAGGTTGATCCCGCCACCTTCGAGGTGCGGGCCGATGGGCAGCTGCTGATGTGTCCGCCGGCGTCGGTCGTGCCCCTCAGCCGGAAGTACATGCTGCGATGAAGACGAAGGGACAGGGCGCCGCCCGCATCGGGATCGGCGGACCGGTGGGTTCGGGGAAGACGGCGCTGCTCGAGCGCCTTATCCCGGTGCTGCGCGGCCGCGGCATCCAGATCGCCGTGATCACCAACGATCTCGTCACACACGAAGACGCCGAGCGCCTGCGGCGGGCCCAGCTGCTGGAGCCGGAGCGGATCCTGGCGGTGGAGGCGGGCGCCTGCCCGCACACCGTGATCCGCGAGGATCCGACGCTCAACATCGAGGCTGCCGACAGCCTCGATCGGGCTTTCCCGGACCTCGACCTGATCCTGATCGAGAGCGGCGGCGACAACCTGGCCTCGACCTTCTCGCTCGATCTCGTCGATTATTGGCTGTTCGTCATCGATGTCGCCGGCGGCGACGACATCCCGCGCAAGCGCGGGCCCGGCGTGATCCAGTCCGACCTTCTGGTCATCAACAAGGTCGACCTGCATCCCTATGTCGGTGTCGATCTGCCGCGCATGCGTGCCGAAGCGCTGGCGGTACGCAACGGTCGCCCGGTGGTGTGCACCAACTGTCGTGCCAACGAAGGCATTGCCGTCGTCGCCGATGCGCTGTGCAGCGCCGTGCTCTACCGCGGCGCATGACGGGTGAAGTCCCTGGGAGCGCGGGCGTCCCGCCCGCATCGACGCGGAGCGACGAAACATGAGCGGGCGAGATGCCCGCGCTCCCAGCGATAAAACCCGCGAGGGTGAATGGCAGCTCGACCTGGCGTTCGAACGTGTCGGCGTTCGCACGGTGCTGGCCCGACGTCATGTCAGCTATCCCTTCAACGTCACGGCCCCGCTACAGACAGGCGCGTCGTCGGCTGATGTGATCGTCCAGTCGGTCTCGGGCGGCGTCTATGGCGGCGAACGGCTCGGCCAGTGCCTGAACGCCGGGAAGGGGGCGCACGTCGTTATCAGGATGCCCTCCGCAACGGTTGTCCATGCCGCGCGCAACGGCGAGATGGCGTGTCAGACCGTGTCGCTGCGGGCGTCGGAAGACGCGTCCCTGTCATACCTGCCGCGTCCGCTGATTCTGTTTCCCTCCAGTGCCTTCCAGCAGGTGATGGAGGTCACGGTGGCGGAAAGCGCCACGGTATTGATCCGTGACGGGTTCCTGCTGCATGACCCGCAGACGATGGCGTCGGGCGCGCGCGATCTGCGGGCTCATCTGACCGTGCGCAAGACCACCGGCGCGCTCGTTGCAGTGGATCGGATGCGCATCCATGACGGTGTGATTGATGCCGCGTCGCCAGGCGTGACCAACGCCTTCCGTGCCTTTGGAGCGGTGTGGCTCATCCGGCGGATGGACGCGAGAGCGTGCCAGGCAATCAAGGCGGCCATCGCGTGCTTCTTCAAGGGCCGCGATGATTGCTACGGGTCGACCACTGCGCTGCGGGATGGTGGTGGCGCCGCCGTGCGTGTGGCGGCAATCGACGGCGGCGCGCTCGATGCGGTTCTGGACGCCGTTGTCGGCACGTTGCAGAACATGGGCCTCGATCAGGCCGAATCGGTCCGCGAGTCGTCCTGAATTTCCAAGTTTTTCTTGTTCTTATATTGAGAACGTGTTATCAGTTCGTCGATCCTAAACATGTGCAGGGCGGCTAACGGGGCAACGCGAGGTATGGCGGCACGCGGACTCACGACCTTCTACAAGTCCGGTCATTTGAGCAATTTTCGAACATTTCAGTCATTGTTGTCATTGTTGTCACGCAATTCGCGAGGCCGGTTTTGTCCCCGGGACGCTTGGTGACCTAACGCTAGAACGCCCGACCGGCCCAACCTATGCTGCGCATCAACAAATGATCCTAGGGGGAGCTTCACGTGACTGACCGTTCCATACGCATGACTCGTCGCGCAGCGCTGGTTGCTGGCACCGCCGCGTTGGCCATGCCTGCCGTCGTGCGCGCGCAAGGCGATCCGATCAAGCTCGCGACCTTGACGCCGCTCACCGGCGCCGGTGGGCCCTATGGCCCGGTGATGGCCAAGGCCGCGGCCGCCGTGATCGAGGACGTCAACAAGGCCGGCGGTGTGCTGGGCCGCCGTGTGCAGCTGGTCAGCGAAGATGACCAGACCAACCCGGAAGCCGGTGTCCGCGCGGCGCGCAAGCTGATCGATGTCGACAAGGTCTCGGCCATCGTCGGCACCTGGGCGTCGTCGGTGACGACGGCGGTGGCGCCGCTGTGCTGGGAAAGCAAGACCATGCTGTGCACGGTCTCCGGTGCCGACAGCATCACGCAGCTGCCACATCAGGGATACCTGATCCGTACCCAGCCCAACTCGACCTTGCAGATCTCGCGGGTTGGCGAGTTTCTCTTGTCGATCGGCGCCAAGCGCGTGTTCCAGATGATCCCGCAGACGCCGTTCACGCAGACCAGCATCAAGACCCTGGAGGCTACCCTCAAGAAGGGTGGCGGCGACCAGGGCAGCCTGATCTACGACGACAAGAAGCCGACCTATCGCACCGAGGTCGACCAGGCGCTGCGCTTCAATCCCGATGCGATCTTTGCCGCCGGCTACACGCCCGACACCGTCGTCCTGTTGAAGGACCTCTATCGTGCCGGATTCAAGGGCAAGGTCATCGGCCTGGCGTACTCGATCAACCAGAAGCTGATCGATCAGGTCGGCCAGGCCGAGGTGGTGGAGGGCGTCCACACGTTCGCACCCTCGCCGGCGGAAGGCGCGACCGCCTACGACCGCGTGAAGAAGATCGTCGGCATGGAGAACCCCGATCCCTACACGTGCCAGGTGTACGACCACGCCAACCTGGTCCTGATGGCGATCGCCGCCGCCAAGGACGCGACGGGCACCGCCATCCGCGACAGCGTGCGCAAGATCTCCCAGGGCGGTGGCAAGACGGTGGACAACGCCGTCGACGGCATCAAGGCCATCGCCGCCGGCGAGAAGGTCGACTATATCGGCGCCAGCGGGCCCTGCGACTTCGATGACAAGGGCGACATCATCGATTGCAAGTTCCGCTACGAGCAGATCAAGGCCAACAAGCTCACGTTGCTGAAGATCGCGTGATGGTGTTGGGCGTTGTTCGGACCGCGGGCGTCCACGCCCGCACCGGCGCGTCAGCGCCGGCTTCTTGTTCGCTCGCTGCTGCGCTGCGAGCGAATGCGCGCGTGGACGCGCGCGGTCCAAAGTAGGCCATGGACTCCTTCCTCCAAGCAGCGTTGAACGGCTTGGTCGCCGGCACGATCCTGGCGTTGCCGGCCATCGGTTTCACGGCGATGTTCGCCGTGCTGCGCTATCCCAACTTCGCGGTGGCCGCCTTCGCCACATTGGGCGCCTATGGCGGCTGGATGGCCAACGCCTGGCTGGGTTGGCCCGTGGTCGCGGCCCTGTTGGCGGCCTTCGTGCTGGCCGGAATCGTCGGCGGGCTGGCCGAGCGTGTGGCGCTGGAGCCGTTGCGGCCGGCCGGCGCGCTGACCGTCGCCATCGCCGCCATCGCGCTCAACGTCATCATCGAGAACATCCTGCGCTTCTCGTTCGGCAATGACCTGCGCGGCTACGATCTGCCGCTGGCGCGCGACATCCGCTTCGGCAGCCTGCGCGTGGCACCGCAGCAGGTCGAGAACCTGATGCTGGCGCTGGCGGTGATGGGCGTGCTGTTCGCCTTCCTCGCCTTCACCCGTATCGGCAAGGCGATGCGGGCCACGGCCGACAATCCCGACCTGGCGCGGCTCAAAGGGATCGAACCGCGCCGCGTCGAACTGCTGGCGGTGTTCGTGGGGGCCGGCTTGTGCGGCGTCGGCGGCATGCTGCTGGGCCTGGATACGTCGGTCGATCCGCTGACCGGGTTCCGCATCGTGCTTTCGGTGTTCGCCGCCGCCGTGGTGGGCGGGCTGGGCAGCATTCCCGGCGCCGTGGCCGGTGCCCTGTTGATCGGCCTCGCCGAGGAGTTCGCGACGCTCGCGATCGCGCCCACCTACAAGAGCGCCGTGGGTTTCGTCGCGATTCTGCTGGTGCTGACCTTGCGGCCGCGCGGGCTTTTGGGCGAGCGAGCCTACTGATGGCGGGCTGGGCCAACTACCTCGTCTTCATCGTCGCCACCGGCGGCTTCTACGCGCTGCTGGCGCTCAGCCTCAACCTGATCTGGGGCGGTGCCGGCATGGTCAATCTCGGCCTCGCCGGTTTCTTCGCGCTGGGTGCCTATGCCTCGGCGCTGCTGACCATAAACCTGGGCGTGCCGATCATCGCCGGCATTGCCGGCGCGCTCGTCGTCGGTGCCGTCGGTGGTTACGTCGTGACCATGTCGACGACGCGGCTGCGCGGCGACTACCTCGCGATCGTCACCCTGGGCTTTGCCGAAACGATCCGCCTGATCGCCAACAACGAGATCTGGCTGACGCGCGGCAGCGACGGCATCTCGGGCATTCCCGGACCGCTCAAGGCGGCGCTGGGCGGTTGGTTCAACGTGGCCTATGCCGTGGGTACCTTGGCGATCGTGGGCCTGGTGTGGTTCCTGCTGCGCCGGCTCGATCTGTCGCCCTACGGTCGCGCGCTGCGTGCCGTGCGCGAGGATCAGCAGGTGGCGCAGGTTGCCGGCAAGCGCATCCTGCGCTTCAAGATCGAGGCCTTTGCCATTTCGGCCGCCATCGCCGCCCTGGCGGGCGCGCTCTACGGCCATTTCAACAGCTACGTCGCGCCGGACATTTTCCAGCCGCTGATCACGATCTACATCTTCCTCGCGGTCGCCGCCGGCGGCGTCGGTCGCGCGTCGGGCGCCGTGCTGGGTGCCTACCTGGTGATCTTCTTCCTGGAGTCGACGCGGTTTGCCGCCGCGGCCATTCCCGGCCTGTCGCCGGTGCAGCATGCCGCCATTCGCGAAATGCTGATCGGCCTTGCCCTGATCCTGGTGCTGCGCTGGCGGCCGCAGGGCATCCTGCCGGAGCAAGTTCCACCGGCGCCCCGACCAACGCCTACGACATGAGTGAGGATCATGACTCCCTTTCAACGCTGTCTCGATGCGCTGAAGCAACCCGGCCAGCCGCAACCCTTCTATGCCGCGCTCGATCAAGCGGTGCGGGACACCGTCGGCCACATCCTGTTCACGCTCCTGTACCGCTCGCCCGATGGCAGGAAGGCCAAGCGCATCTACACCAACATGCCGACGGAATACCCGGTCGGTGGCTTCAAGGAGATGAACGCCACGCCGTGGAGCGCGCACGTGATCGACGGCTTGCAGGCCTATATCGGCTACACCGCCGATGACATCCGCTGGGCCTTCTACGATCACGAGCTGATCAAGTCGCTGGGCTGCGACTCGGTAATCAACATGCCGGTGATCTATGACGGCCGCGTGCTGGGCACGATGAACCTGCTGGCCGGCGCGCGGCACTACAGCGAGACCGACGTCCCCCGCCTGGAGCCCTTCACCGCCCTGCTGATCGGCCCCTTCCTGCAGGCCATCGAGGCGGACCCCGACCGTTGACCCCTCTCCGCCCACGCAGTGGGGGGAGAGGGAGGGGCCCGCGCTTGGCGCGGGAGGGTGAGGTGGGTGCTTCAGCACAGGCGGTTGACCTTGTGAGAACGGGGCTCGCTTCAACGCCCACCTCACCCTCCCATCGCTGGCGCGATGGGCCCCTCCCTCTCCCCCCGCTCGCGGGCGGAGAGGGAGCCCGTGGTGGGGAAGGATTCCTTGGCTTTGGGCCGCCAAGGCCCCATATCTGGCGCTCATGCGCGGGAGCAGGATATGACCATTGTCTATGCACCGGATGGTGCGGCCGCCGCCCAGCTGGGCGATCTGCCGACCTGGGATCTCGGCGATCTCTATGGCGGCATGGATGCGCCGCAACTGCGGACCGACCTGGAGTCCATCGATGCCGACGCCAAGGCTTTTGCCACCCGCTATGAAGGCAAGCTCGCGAGTTTGACGGGCGATCAGTTGGCCGAGGCGATCGCCACCTACGAGCAGCTGCAGGAACGGCTGGGCCGCATCGGCTCCTACGCCTCGCTGCTCTATGCCGGCGACATGAGCGATCCCAAGATCGGGCAATTCCAGCAGAACATCCAGGAGCGGATCACCGCGATCACCACGACGTTGCTGTTCTTTGCGCTGGAGATCAACCGCATCGAGGACAAGGATCTCGACGCCAAGCTGTCATCGGCGGCGTTGGCCAAGTATCAGCCCTGGCTGCGCGATACGCGGTCCTTCCGTCCGCACCAGCTGTCGGACGATCTGGAGAAGCTGCTGCACGAAAAGCAGCTCAGCGGCCGCAACGCCTGGAACCGGCTGTTCGACGAGACCATGGCGCGGCTGCGCTTTCCGCTCGACGGCAAGGACCTGACCTCGGCCGAGATCCTGCACCTGCTGTCGGACCGCGACGGCAAGGTGCGCGAGCGGGCGGCCAAGAGCTTCGGCAAGGTGATGGGCGACAACATCCAGGTGTTCGCCCTGCTGACCAATACGCTCGCCAAGGACAAGGAGATCGAGGACAAGTGGCGGCACTTCCCGCGCCCGCCGTCGGCGCGCAACCTCGCGAACCAGGTCGAGGATGACGTGGTCGATGCGCTGGTGGCGGCGGTGAAGGACGCCTATCCGCGCCTGTCGCATCGCTATTACAAGCTCAAGGCCAAGTGGTTCGGCGTCGATGTGCTGGACTACTGGGACCGCAACGCACCGTTGCCCGACGCGGATGACCGCACGGTCGCCTGGCCCGAGGCGACCAAGACCGTGATCGATGCCTACGCCGCGTTCTCGCCCGACCTGGCGGCGGTCGGCAGCCGCTTCTTCGCCAATCGCTGGATCGACGTGCCGGTGCGTCCGGGCAAGGCGCCGGGCGCCTTCGCGCATCCCTGCGTGCCCTCGGTGCATCCGTATCTGCTGCTGAACTACCAGGGCAAGGTGCGCGACGTGATGACCTTGGCCCACGAGCTGGGCCACGGCGTGCATCAGGTCCTGGCCGGGCCGCAGGGCTACCTGCAGGCCGACACGCCGCTCACCTTGGCCGAGACGGCGTCGGTGTTTGGCGAGATGCTGACCTTCCAGGCGCTGCTGAAAAGCGCGCCCGATGCCCGCACGCGCAAGGCGATGCTGGCGTCCAAGGTCGAGGATATGCTGAACACCGTGGTGCGCCAGATCGCGTTCTACGATTTCGAGGCCCGCCTGCACGATGAACGCCGCAAGGGCGAGCTGACGGCCGAGCGTATCGGCGAGGTATGGCTGGCGGTGCAGACCGAGAGCCTCGGGCCGGCGCTGCGCTTCGGCCCCGAGTACGCCCACTACTGGGCCTACATCCCGCACTTCATCCATGTGCCGTTCTATGTCTACGCCTACGCTTTCGGCGACTGCCTGGTGAATTCGCTCTATGCCGTCTATCAGGCGGGCGCGCCGGGTTTCCAGGCCAAGTACCTCGACATGCTGCGGGCCGGCGGCACCTTGCGTCACAAGGAGCTGTTGGCGCCGTTCGGTCTGGACGCCAGCGATCCGGCCTTCTGGGGCCGCGGCCTCGAGATGCTCGCGGGCTTCATCGAAGAGCTGGAGAGGATGGGGTGATGCATCTGCATTCGCGGCACGCGGTCTTCTACCTTCCCCCGCTTGCGGGGGAAGGTGGCGCGAAGCGCCGGATGGGGGCTGTTGCAGCGATGGCAATGCTGATCGAGCACCCCCCATCCGCCCTCCGGGCACCTTCCCCCGCAAGCGGGGGAAGGTAAGGCGCGCGCCATGCCCCGCGACGACGAAGACAACAGCCTGTTCGGCCGGGTCGGCCGCTACGCCAAGGTCGGCGTGTCGGTCGGCGGCGTGGCGGCGCGTCTGGCCGGGCAGCGTTATCTCGGGTTCGACGTCGATCGCGACAAGAACGCATCCGAGCTGCGCGCGGCGTTGGGCGGCCTGAAGGGTCCGCTGATGAAGGCGGCGCAGCTGCTGTCGACGATTCCCGACGCCTTGCCGTCAGAGTATGCGCGCGAGCTCTCGCAGCTGCAGGCCAACGCGCCGGCCATGGGTTGGGCTTTCGTGAAGCGCCGCATGGCGGGCGAACTGGGGCCGGCGTGGCAAACCAGGTTCAGCCGGTTCGACAAGGATGCCGCGGCGGCGGCGTCGCTGGGCCAGGTGCACCGTGCCGTGCTGACTGACGGGACCCCGGTGGCGTGCAAGCTGCAGTACCCTGATATGGCCTCGACCCTGGAGGCTGACCTCAATCAGCTCAAGGTGATCTTCGGTATTGCACGGCGCATGGACATCGCCGTGCACACCACCGAGATCTTCAAGGAGATCGCCGACCGGCTGCGCGAGGAGCTCGACTATCGGCGCGAGGCCCGGCACGCCAGGCTTTATGCGCACATGCTGGCCAACGAGGCGCATGTGCACGTGCCGCAGATCGTCGACGACCTGTCGACCGAGCGGTTGCTGACCATGCGATGGCTGGACGGCGAGAGCCTGCTCGCCTGGAAGGACCGCCCGCAGGAAGACCGCGATCGGCTCGCCTACAACATGTTCCAGGCCTGGTATGCGCCGTTCTATTTCCATGGCGTCATCCACGGCGATCCCCATCTGGGCAACTACACGGTGCGGCCCGACGACGGCGATGTGAACCTGATGGATTTCGGCTGTGTGCGCATCTTCCCGCCGAGCTTCGTGAAGGGATCCATCGACCTCTACAAGGCGCTGCTGGCCGACAACGAGGAACTGGCCGTCGCCGCCTACGAGCTGTGGGGCTTCAAGCAGCTGTCGCGCGAGATGATCCGGGCGCTGAACCGCTGGGCGGCCTTCCTTTACGGTCCCTTGATGGACGACCGGCCGCGGCGCATCGCCGAGGGCTCGGCCGGCCAGTATGGGCGCGAGACGGCCAACTCGGTGTTCGGCGAGATCCGCAAGCTGGGCGGTGTCACCGTGCCGCGCGAATTCGTGTTCATGGACCGTGCCGCGATCGGGCTGGGCTCGGTGTTCATCCACCTGCGCGCCGAGATCAACTGGTACCGCTTGTTCCAGGATCTGATCGGCGATTTCGACGTCGATGTTCTGGGCGCGCGGCAGCAGGCTGCCCTGCAGGCCGTTGGACTGCAGGCATCGGTTGCCTGAGCGGTCGTCGCCTTATGTGATTACGACGGCGCGGCGGAAGAAGGTGTCCAGCGTGCGCACCAGCGCGGCGCGATTCACCTTCGCCTTGGCAGCGACCGCATCGTCGACAGCGCCGTGCAGCGCGTTGAACAGCATGACGGCCGTCAGGCGCGGGTCTTCGACCTGCCAGGCACCGGCCTGCGCGCCCTGGTCGAGGAGCGTGGCGAGCTGATCGACCGCCGGGTTGTCGTGCTTGCCGCGCCGGTCATCAGGGCGGAACTCGTGGAAGACGACGTCGTGCAGCGCCACCTGATCGAGATAACCGTTGACGCCGGCGGTGATCCAGGCCCGCAGCCGGCCGGCCCAGTCATCGCGATCGCGCCGATCCATGGCTGTTTGGAGACGGTCGCAAAATCCCATCACGAAGCGCTGTTGCAGTGCGAGCAGCAGGGTCTCTTTCGAGTCGAAGTGCAGATAGAACGTGCCCTTGGCGACATCGGCCGCGGCCACGATGTCGTCGACGCTGGTGGCCGCAATGCCCTTCTGCAGGAACAGTCGTTCCGCCGCATCCATCAGCTCTTCGCGGCGCACTTCGGCAGGCTTGGTGCGCGGGCGCGCCGCGACGACGGGTGGCGAGTCTGTCCCCGCCACGCGCCGCG
This sequence comes from Reyranella sp. CPCC 100927, assembly GCF_007859315.1. GTDB lineage: Bacteria > Pseudomonadota > Alphaproteobacteria > Reyranellales > Reyranellaceae > Vineibacter. The sequence goes on along the minus strand of NZ_VOHA01000012.1, from coordinate 22,547 downwards.
TCCGTTGTGATCTCAGCATCGCGCCGAGGACGGAGTCATCTCTTTCATATGACTGTAGTGGCCTATGGCCGGAACCTTGGCAAGACAGATGACTAGGCGATCACCTCGGGCGCCGCGACAAGGCGGGCGTATGTGCCCCGGCGCGCCAGCAGGTCCTCGTGTCGGCCCTCCTCGACAATGCGGCCGGCGTCGAGAACGACAATGCGGTCGGCGCTGCGGATCGTCGACAGGCGGTGGGCAACGACCAGCACGGTGCGGTTCCGCCGCACCTCGGTCATCGCGGCGTGCAGCGCCTGTTCGTTCTCGGCGTCGAGGTTGGAGACCGCCTCGTCCAGGATCAGGATCGGGGCATCGCGCAGGATGGCGCGCGCGATCGCCAGCCGCTGGCGCTGGCCGCCCGACAGCCGGGCGCCGCGCTCACCGCAGATCGTGTCGTAGCCCTGGGGCAGGGCCAGGATGAAGTCGTGGGCCTGGGCCAAGCGTGCGGCTTGTTCGACCTCGGCCTGGGATGCGTCGGGACAGCCGAGCCGGATGTTGTCGGCCACCGTCTCGTTGAAGAGGTGGACGTCCTGCGGCACAGCCGCGATCAGGGTACGCAGCGCGCCCAGCGGCAGGTCGCGCACATCGACGCCGCCGATGCGCACGGCGCCACTGCCGGCATCCCAGAAGCGCAGCAGCAGATTGGCGCAGGTGCTCTTGCCGGCGCCGGAGCGGCCCACCAGCGCGACGGTCTCGCCCGGCCGGATGGCGAGGCTGAGATCGCGCAGGACGGCGCCGCGTCCGCCGCCGTAGCCGAAGCCGACATGCTCGAACTGGACCGATGTCTCCACCGGCACTGCCTGGCGGCCATGGTCGGCGACCTGCGGCTTCTGGTGGATGATCGACAGGATGCGCGCGGCGCCGGCCCGCAGCTCTCCAAGCTTGCGCGCGGTCTGGGTGACCTCGGTGATCGGGGCCAATGTCGCGCCGGCCAGCACGATGACCAGTGGGAACAGCGCCAGCGGCAAGTCGCCCTGCGAGACCAGTACGATTCCGACGATGGCGGCGGTCAGCACGGCGAGCGCCAGCAGGACATCGATGGCGGCCTGTTCGAGGCCCGAGCGCGAACCATAGCGACGCTGCTCGATCGCCACGGACCGGGATCGCACGGCCAGGCGATGGAGATAGGATTGCGCGAAGCCGAAGATGGCCAGTTCACGTTGGCCCTGGATGCCTTCGACGACATCGGCGTTGAGCGCGCCCAGGGCGGTCAGCAATGTGCGGCCTTGCTCGCCGGCGCGCCGTGCGAGCCAGAACGGCACGGAAGCCAGCAGCGGCAGGAACGGCAGCAAGGCCAGTGCGACCCACGGATTGACGGCGGCGAGCGCGATCAGGGCACCCAGCGGCACGATAACGGCGCCGATGTAGTCGCCCAGCGTATGGGCGTAGAAGATTTCCATCAGTTCGGCATCGGCGGTGGCGACGGCGGCGAGCTCGCCGGTGCGCTGGCCCAGCACGTAGCCCGGCGCTGCCCGCTCCAGCCCATCGTAGATGCCGACCTGCAGGATCTCGATCAGCGCGAAGGCGAGGTCGTGCGAGACATGCGCCTGCCACCAGCGCGCGATGGCCGCCACCAGGACCAGGCCGCCCAGCCACCAGAAGCCGGGGACGAGGCTGGCGGGCGTTGCGCCGGTGACGGCGCTGCCGACCAGCCAGGCGCCGATGCTCAGAGCGGCGGCCGTGGCCGCCTGGGCCAGGATGCCGGACAAGATCGTCAGCAGCAGCACGGTCTTGCGCGCCGATACCAGCGGGATCAGTCCCCACAGGCTGGGTGCGCGTGATGCCATCGTCGTCATGCCGCTTCTCCCTGCGCGAACGTCAGCTTGGAATAGAGGCCGCCGCTGGCGGCCAGGGCCGCATGGCCGCCTTGTTCCACGACCTTGCCGTCCTGCAGCACCAGGATGCGGTCGGCGCTGCGGATGGTGGAGAGGCGATGCGCGATGACCAGCGCGGTGCGCCGGCGCGCCAGCGTCTCCAGCGCATCCTGGATGGCGCGTTCGCTCGCCGGATCGACGTTCGAGGTCGCCTCGTCGAGCAGCAGGATCGGCGCGTCCTTCAGCAGGGCGCGCGCGATGGCGATGCGTTGGCGCTGGCCACCGGACAGATGCGCGCCGCGTTCGCCGACCTCGGTGGCATAGCCCTGCGGCAGGCCGGTGATGAAATCGTCGATGTGCGCCGCCTTGGCGGCGGCGTGGATTTCCGTTGTGCTGGCATCCGGCTTGGCAATCCGCAGGTTGTCCTCGACCGTGCCGTGGAACAGGTAGACGTCCTGGGAGACGACGCTCACCAGCGACCGCAGCTCGGCCAGTGTCATGTCGCGAAGATCGACACCGCCGATGCGGATCATGCCGGCCTGCGGATCGAAGAACCGCAGCAGCAGCGCCACGACGGTCGACTTGCCGGCGCCCGAGGGACCGACCAGGGCAACGAATTCGCGCTCCTTGACCGTGAACGACAGGGACGACAGCGCCGGCGCATCCTCGCCATAGGCGAAGGTGACGTTGTCGAAGCGGATATCGCTGCGTGAAGGCAGCGGTTTTGCCGTGATCGGCTCGCGCACGAGCGGCCGTGCATCCAGCAGATCCGCGATCGGGCCGACCGCACCGCTGGCGGACCAGGCGGTATGGAATTCCTTCTCCAGGCGGTCGAGCGGGCGAAACGCTTCGCGGGCGAGAAACAGGGTCATGAACAGCGCGACGGGCGCCAGGTCGCCGGCCGAGACGCGCCAGGCATTCACGGCCAGGACCACCGCGACGCCGCCCAGGCCGATCAAGCCGGTCAACCCGGTGCGCATCAGTGTCACGGCCAGTGTCGTCATCGATTCGCGCCGCAGCACGGCGGCGCGGCCGGCGAGTTCGGCGCGGCGACGCGCCGTGGCATCGAAGGCTTTGAGCGTGACGATGCCCTGCAGGCTGTCGAGGAGGTAGGCGGCGAACGCACCCATCGCGGCGAAGATCCCGGAGGACTTGGGCATTCGCCAGCGCAGCCACAGGTGATCGGCGATCGGCAGGGCGACGACGAAGGCACCCAGCAGGATCGCCGATCGCCAGTCGACGTAGGCCAGGCACAGCAGGACGCCGGCACAACTCGCCACCGCGACGAAGATCGTCGGCAGATAGCGGCTGTAGTAGCTCTCCAAGGCCTCGACGCCGGTGACGATCGTGGTCTGCAGGTCACCGGTCTGACGTTGCGCTGCGTAGCCAGGCCCGAGGTCCAGCAGCTTGCGCAGCAGTCGCTCGCGCAGGTGCTCTTTGGTGCGCCGGGCCGTCCGCTGGGCGGCGATCTCGGTCGCCCAGACCAGGATGCCGCGCATGCCGACCACGGCGGCAAAGGCGATGATCCAGGTGATCGCCGCCGACAATGCTTCGCCGCGAAACAGGGCCGCCAGCGCCAGGGCGAGGCATAGGCCTTGCGCCACATAGCAGGCCGTCACCAGGAGACCGAGCATGACACTGACGGCGATTGGACCGCCGATCGGTCCTGCCAGGGTCAACAGCTTTCTGTCCATGATCGCCATCCCCTCGATTGCGAGGTGGCAGACAATGACTGACTATCGGTCAGTCGTCAATGCAATTGAGAATGGATCGCATTTAGTTCGGCTTAGCGATGCACCGAAACGAACGACAGCGGCAACTCGGTGGTCGATTTGATCTCTTCCATGGCGAACATGGACGTCACGTCACTGAGGTCGACCTTGGCGATCAGTCGCTTGTAGATGGCGTCGTAGGCAGCGATGTCAGGCAATACCAGGCGCAGCAGATAGTCGATCTCGCCGCTCATGCGATAGCAGTCGACGATCTCGGGAATGTCGGTTACGGCCTTGGCGAATTTCGCCAGCCATTGCGCGTTGTGCTGGTTGGTGCGAACCGCGACGAACACCGTGACGCCGGCGTTGAGCGCCGCGCGGTCGAGCAGGGCGACGCGGCGGCGGATGATGCCGGCCTCCTCCAGCTTCTGGATGCGCCGCCAGCAGGGCGTGGTCGAAAGGCCAACCTTGGCGGCAACCTCCGCGACCGGCAAGGTGGCGTCGCGCTGCATGAGGCGCAGAATCTTCAGGTCGAATTCATCGAGAGATATCATTCTACGATCCTGCCCTATGGCGACATGATTTTCCTACAAACTGGCAAAACCGGCGCAAATCAGCAAACCCTTTTCCGCCCGGGAATCTAGTCTGGAGACAGGTTCGCAACGGCGACCTCAATTACCAGGAGTACTCATGCGTAAGCTCTTCGCCGCCTTCGCCGATCATCCTGCCACCGTGGGCGAAAGCTACGGCGAGCATATGGGCGTTGCGTTCAGCTTCGGCGGCCGCATGATCCTGGCGGGCCTGGCCTGCCTGCTGCACGGCCTGCTGCCGTTCCTGTTCGTGAAGACCGGCAGTACGGCGATCAGTGGTCTGCATCAGGAAATGGTGGCCCACCGGCGGCGGGATCACCATCCTGCGGCGGCGGTGACGAGTCCCGCCGAGTAGGCGGCTAGTCGATGCGGCCGATCCGGCGCACCACGTCGCCCAGCCGCGCGGCATCAGCCTCGAAGAATTTTCCGAACGCGGGCGCATCGAGATAGGCGACCGGTGAACCGGCGGTCGCCAACGCCGACTTCACGCTGTCGTGGTTGACGGCCTGCCGCAGCGCCTCGCGCAACTTGGTGACGATGGGCGCCGGCGTTCCGGCCGGCGCGAAAACACCCGACCAGATATAGTATTCGACGTCGTAGCCGAGCTCCTTGAGCGTCGGCACGTCCGGCAGTTGCGGCAGGCGCTGCGCGCTCCAGCTTGCCAGCGCCCGCAGCTTGCCGGCGCTGATGTTGCCGGCGGCGACGGAAGGGCCAAGCAGGCCGAGCTCGACTTCCTTGGCGAGGATGGCGCGCAATGCCGGGCCACCGCCATTGTAGGGCACGTGGCTCATCTTGATGCCGGCCACGGCCGCGAACATCTCGGTCGCGATGTGATAGGTGCCGTAGTTGCCGGATGACGAGTAGGGGATCAGGCCCGGCCGCTGCCGGGCGGCGTCGACCACATCCTTCAACGTGCGATATGGGCTGTCGCTGGTGACGACGAGCAGGGTCGGGTCGGCGGTGACGCGTGCCAAGGGCAGCAGCTGGTTGAGCTCGAACGCCGCGGGCCGCGCGAACAGACGATCGGCTTCGGGCAAGGTCGAGATGCTGGCCAGCCCCATCAGCAGGGTGTAGCCGTCGGCCTTGGCGGTTGCCACGGACGCCGTGCCGATCGCGCCGCCGGCACCGCCTTTGTTGAGGACCACGACGGGCTGGCCCAGCATCCGTTCGAGCGCTGCGGCCACAGGTCGCGCCGAGACATCGGCGACGCCGCCGGGCGGGAACGGTACGACCATGGTGATGGGCCGCTGCGGGTAGGCGTCATCGGCGCGTGTCTGGCTGACCGCCACGATGACCATGACCAGGGCGGCAAGAATTGTGCGCATCCGAGGCTCCAGGGCAGAAACGACGTGATCGATCGACAGGCATTTTGCGCCGGGCTGCGGGGTTTGTCGCGGCAGGTGCCTTAAGTTTGCCCATCCCTTGCTGATATCCTGCCATTTCTCGCGAAGATCAGGGAGCATCATGCCGCCACGCCGTCTTTTTCAGCGTCAACGTCCCCGTCGGCGATGGCTCAGGACCACTTTGGCTGTGACGTTGACGGCAGTTATTGGCGTCGGCGCTGTTCTGTGGGCGTGCGACTGGTGGATCGATCATGCGGCGCTACCCTATACAACGGACCGTGTCGATGCCGTGCCGCCAGCCGACGTGGCATTGGTGCTGGGCACAGCGCCGCGGGTCGCCGGTCAGCGCCGCAACCTCTATTTCGAGTATCGCCTGGACGCCGCCGCCGAACTGCAGAAGGCGGGCAAGGTGAAGTTTCTGTTGGTCAGCGGCGACAACCGTTACCGCGACTATGACGAGCCGACGGCGATGCGCGACGGCCTGATCGCGCGCGGTGTGCCGGCCGACGCCATCTATCGTGATTTCGCGGGCATTCGCACGCTCGATTCGGTTCTGCGGGCGCGCGACGTCTTTGCCCAGACGCGCTACGTCGTCGTCTCGCAGGGGTTTCACAATCATCGCGCCATTTGGCTCGCGCGGCAGAACGGGATCGAGGCCTATGGTTTCGACGCCCGGGACGTGTCGTTCGACGCTGCGCCGCAGGTCTGGGTGCGCCAGTATCTATCGGCCGGCCGCGCGGTGTACGACGTCCTGGCCGGCTCGACGGCCAACCACGGCGGGCCGCGCATCGAGATCGGCAGCGTGCCGCCGAATTAGCCGTCATTGTTCCTGCGGTACCGGCGTGATCGGTGATTCACCCGCAAAGTGAGCCTGAAGGTTGCGCAGCACCAGATCGGTCATGCCGCGCAAGGCACGTTCAGTGCCGCCGCCCAGGTGGGGGGTCATCACGACACTCTCCACCGTCGGCAGGCGCGGGTGCACCGGCGGTTCCTGCTCGAACACGTCAAGGCCGGCGCCTTCGATGACGTGGGCCACCAGTGCTTCAGCGAGCGCCGCTTCGTCGACCACCGAGCCGCGTGAGACGTTGACCAGATGACCGCGCGGCCCCAGCGCGCGCAGGAACTCGGCGTTGACCAGGTGCCGGTTGGTATCGTCGGCGCGACAGGCGACGACGACATAGTCGGCCCACTGGGCCAACGCCAGGGGCGTCTCGAAGTATGCGTAGGGGACGTCGTTACGTTGCCGGCGATTGTGGTAGCCGATCGTCATCTCGAAGGCTGCGGCGCGTGTCGCCACGCGTGTGCCGATGGCGCCCAGCCCCAGGATACCAAGCTTGCCGCCGCCCAGGCCGGCAACGGGTCCAAAGCGGCCGGACAGACGCGCGTCCCATTTGCCGGCGCGGATGAAGCGATCGGCTTGTGCGACGTGGCGCGTCGACGCAAGCAGCAGCGCCATCGCCATGTCGGCGACGTCGGCGGCGTTCACATCGGGGCTATGGGTTACCGCGATGTTGCGTCGGCGTGCAGCAGCAAGGTCGATGCGCTCGAAGCCGGTACCAAAGCAGCAGATGATCGACGCGTGCGGCAGGGCTGCCATCAGTGCATCGCTGGCGCCGATGCTGCCCACCGTCACCAGCGCGCGTGTCCGTGCCGCCATGTCGGCGGTGACCAGATCCGGGTCAGGCCTGGGGATCGAGCCGACGATATCAAAGGCGGCGCCGAAGGCGTCGCGAGTCGCACGCGCGAAGCCGAAGCCCAGCAGAATGCCAGGACGATCGTTTGTCTGCATCACGCCAATTCCCTCAACAACCAGAACGGATAGGAAACGTTAGCACGAAGGATGCCGCGGCGGCTCGTGGTGCGACACGAAAGAGGTGCAGCGTCGCACGAGGGTTGGCAAATTCCGTTGCAATGCGGCATGTTGCGCCGCGAAAACCCACAGGGACAGGTCCGCGCTGATGAAAATCGCCATCCCGAAGGAACGCCGGCCCAATGAAACGCGCGTTGCGGCGACGCCGGAGACCGTAAAGAAGTTGAAGGCGCTTGGTTTCGACGTCGTGATCGAGTCAGGTGCGGGGGCAGCGGCCGCCTATCCGGATGCCGACTACACGGCGGCCGGTGCCACGATGGCGGCCGATCCGGGCGCCACCTACGAGCAGGCGGATATCGTCTTCAAGGTCCAGCGGCCGATGATGGCGGATGAGGGCGACCTGGCCGAGGTCGACCTGCTGCGGCCGGGCACGACGCTGTTCGCGCCGCTGGGCGCGCTGGTCAACCGCCCGCTGGTCGAGGCGCTGGCGGCGGCCAAGGTCGATGCCTTTGCCCTGGAACTGACGCCGCGCATCACGCGCGCGCAGTCGATGGACGTGCTGAGTTCGCAAGCCAATCTCGCCGGCTACAAGGCGGTGATCGACGCGGCGGCAGAGTTCTCGCGCGCTTTTCCGATGATGATGACGCCCGCCGGCACCATTGCGCCGACCAAGGTCTTCATCATGGGCGTGGGTGTCGCCGGCCTGCAGGCCATCGCCACGGCGCGACGCCTGGGCGCGGTGGTCACGGCCACCGACGTACGGCCGGCGACCAAGGAGCAGGTCCAGTCGCTGGGCGCCAAGTTCATCGCGGTCGAGGATGATGAGTTCAAGGCTGCCGAGACCGCCGGCGGCTACGCCAAGGAGATGTCGGCAGCCTACCAGGCCAAGCAGGCCGCCCTGGTTGCCGACCATATCAAGGCGCAGGACATCGTGATCACCACGGCGTTGATCCCGGGTCGCAAGGCGCCTGTGCTGGTCACCGAGGACATGGTGAAGTCCATGAAGCCGGGATCGGTGATCCTCGACATGGCGGTCGAGCAGGGCGGCAACTGCCCGATCTCCGAGTTCGGCAAGACCGTGATCAAGCACGATGTGAAGCTGATCGGTCCGGCCAACCTGCCGGCCGGCCTTGCCACCGACGCCAGTGCATTGTTCGCGCGCAACCTGCTGAACTTCATCACGCCGCTGGTCGACAAGGAGACCAAGGCCTTGAAGATCAGCACCGACGACGAAGTGGTGAAAGGGTCGCTGGTCACGCAAGCCGGCGCCATCGTGCATCCATCGCTGACCACTGCGGCTTGACGGGAGACCAGGCATGAACGACGAACTTGCAGGTCGCGCCGCCGCGATCGCCAAACAGGCTGCGGAATTGGCCAAGTCATTGTCGGCATACGCCGACGCGGCCGCCGCCGCGGCCGCAGCGCCGGTGCAGCCGGCGGCGGCAGCCAGCGGCCATATGCCGTTCATCACCCTGCTGACCATCTTCGCGCTGGCCTGCTTCGTCGGCTACTACGTGGTCTGGCGCGTCACGCCGGCGCTGCATTCGCCGCTGATGGCGGTCACCAATGCGATTTCGTCGGTGATCGTGGTGGGCGCACTGCTGGCGGCCGGCCTGGCCGGTGGCACTGGCGCGGAAACCACGGCCAAGATCTTCGGCTTCGTCGCCGTGACGCTGGCAGCGGTGAACATTTTCGGCGGCTTCATCGTGACCCAGCGCATGCTGTCGATGTTCAAGAAGAAAACCGTGCCGGTGAAGAAGTAGGGCGGAGAAGCAGGCAATGACTCAGGAACTCGCGTCCTACGGCTACCTGATCGCAGCGATCCTGTTCATCATGTCGCTGCGGGGATTGTCATCGCCGGAATCGGCCCGCGCCGGCAATCTCTACGGCATCATCGGCATGGTGATCGCCATCGGCGTCACTGTCGCGATGCCCGGCGTCATGAGCTGGTGGCTGATCCTGGCCGGGCTGGTGATCGGCGGTGCTATCGGCACCTTCATCGCCATGCGCATCCAGATGACGGCGCTGCCGCAGCTGGTCGCCGCCTTCCACTCGCTGGTGGGCCTGGCCGCCGTGTTCGTGGCCGCCGCCGCGTTCCTGGCGCCCGAAGCCTTCGGCATTGGGGTACGCGGCAAAATCGCCACCGGCAGCCTGATCGAGATGGGCCTGGGCACCGCGATCGGCGCCATCACGTTCACCGGCTCGATCATCGCGTTCGCCAAGCTGCAGGCGATCATGTCGGGCGCACCGCTGGTGTTCCGCGGCCAGCACGCGCTGAACGCAGCGCTGGGCATCGCGCTGGTCGCGCTGCTGGTGTGGTTCGCGATCAAGGGCTCGCCGGTTGCCTTCATCCTGCTGATCGTCCTGTCGCTGACCTTGGGGTTCCTGCTGATCCTGCCGATCGGTGGCGCCGACATGCCGGTCGTGGTCTCGATGCTGAACTCCTACTCCGGCTGGGCGGCGGCCGGCATCGGCTTCACCTTGGCCAACACGGCGCTGATCGTCACCGGCGCGCTGGTCGGCAGCTCGGGTGCGATCCTGAGCTACATCATGTGCAAGGGCATGAACCGCTCGATCTTCAACGTGATCCTGGGCGGCTTCGGCACCGATGGCGGCACCGCGGTGTCGGCGGCCAAGAGCGACAAGCCGGTCAAAGCCGGCTCAGCCGAGGACGCGGCGTTCCTGATGAAGAACGGCGGCAGCGTCATCATCGTGCCGGGTTACGGCATGGCCGTGGCGCAGGCCCAGCACGCGCTGCGCGAGATGTCCGACCTGCTGAAGAAGGCCGGCGTGCAGGTGCGCTACGCCATCCATCCGGTGGCGGGCCGCATGCCGGGGCACATGAACGTGCTGCTGGCCGAAGCCAACGTGCCCTACGACGAGGTCTTCGAACTCGACGAGATCAACCGCGATTTCGCCGCTACCGATGTTGCCTTCGTGATCGGCGCCAACGACGTCACCAACCCCGCCGCCAAGACCGATCCCAAGAGCGCGATCTACGGCATGCCGATCCTTGAGGTCGACAAGGCCAAGACGGTGCTGTTCGTGAAGCGCGGCATGTCGTCGGGCTATGCCGGCGTCGACAACGAGCTGTTCTTCCGCGACAACACCATGATGCTGTTTGCCGACGCCAAGAAGATGACCGAGGACATCGTCAAGGCGCTCGAGCACAGCCACTAATTTCCTGGGAGCGCGGGCGTCCCGCCCGCATCAAGAGCGGGCCAGAGGCCCGCGGTCCCAGGTTCATCCCTTGGCGAGTCCGGCCTTCATCAGGATCGGCCTGATGTCGCGGAAGTATTTTTCCGCGAAGGCACGGTAGTCGGCCGGGCTCTTGTACCAGGGGCCCTGGATGTACTGATCCAGCAGCTTGTCGTGCGCCGGATCGGCCATGGCTTCCTTGAAAGCGTCGTGCACGGCCGTGATGATCGCCGGCGACAGATCCTTGGGGCCGACCAGTCCATAAGGGCTGAGGCCGACGGCCTTGATGCCGCGCTCGGTGAGCGTGGGGGCGTCGGGGAAGCGCGGGAAGCGTTCCTCGGTCGCCATGGCCAGGATACGCGCCTGCTTGGCCTCGACGAACGGTGCCCACTGGGCAGCGTCCGAAATGAAGTCGATGTGGCCGCCCATCAGCGCCTGCATCCACTCGGCGCCGCCCTTGTAGGGGACCGAGGTGAACTTCGCGCCGGTCGCCTGCTCGACCTCGATCATCAGCAGCTGGCCGGTGCCGCCGGCACCGCTGGTGCCGTAGTTGTATTTCTCCGGCTCGCGCTTGCCGGCCGCGATCAGCTCCTCGATGGTCTGCCAGCGCGAGTCGGTGCGCACGACGATGCCCATGGTGTAGGCCGACAGGCCGATGATGTAGGCGAAATCGCGCAGGGGATCCCAGCTGGTCTCCTGGTAGTGCGGATAGCGCAGGCTGTTGATGCTCATGCAGGCCAGCGTATGGCCGTCCGGCTTGGCATGCTGCATTTGTGCCGCCGCCAACGTGCCGCCGGCGCCCAGCTTGGGTTCGATCAGCACTTGCTGACCCAGCGTCTTGGTGGCGCGTTCGGCCAGGAAGCGCATATGGATGTCGGTGACACCGCCCGGCGCGAACGGATTATAGATCGTGATCGGACGGCTGGGCCGCCAGGCGGTCTGGCCGCGGGCGATGGCGGGAGCAGCCAGCACAGCAGTCGCGGCAAAAGCCGCGAAGCGGCGGCGGCCGATCGGCGACAAAGAGCGGAGGGGCGTCTGGCGGCGCGACACGATGCGGTCCTTTCGTAAGGTTGGCGCCAGCGACTACGCGAGTCGCCCGTCGCGATCAATCGAGCGTGGCCGGTGGACTCCGCACTGCGGGCCGGCAGACCGCCGTCGAAACGGAGGGTGCGAAAAAGCAAAACCCCCGCCAAGGCGGGGGCTTCGACAGGATCCGAACGTCGGAAGGCTAGTAGCCCTCGCGCTCCATACGCTTGCGCATCAGCTTGCGCACGCGGCGGACGGCTTCCGCGCGCTCACGCGCACGCCGTTCCGACGGCTTTTCGTAGTTGCGACGCAGCTTCATCTCACGGAAGACGCCCTCGCGCTGGAGCTTCTTCTTCAGCACGCGCAGCGCTTGATCGACGTTGTTGTCGCGAACCAGGACCTGCACTTGTTCTCACACTCCTCTCTGGAATGGGGTATCGAGCCGGGCAGACCCAGCACAGGGGGCGGGTGGTAACACAGCTTGCGGGGGATGGGAAGCCCGGGAGATTCGGTATTAAAGGCTTATTTCGCCTGCGGTGAGACCTACGAAAAGCCAAAAAATTCCTATATCTTGAAGAGGTTAGCCAGGAGCCTGCCGATGGACGACAAGCATGACGCCGGCGATGAGTTGCGGGACCGGGTCCTTGATGCCGTCCTGTTCAACGTCGCTTTCGACGGTTGGGGGCCTGCGGGCGTCCGGGCGGCCGTCCGCGATGGTTCGATCACGGCGGAGGACGCCGCGGTCGCCTTTCCCGGCGGTGCCGTGGAAATGATCGCCTATCACAGCGCCCGGGCGGACCGCCGGCTGGTCGAAGAGCTGGAGCGGCGCAACATTGCCGGATTGAAGATCCGCGAGCGGATTCCCTTGGGAGTCCGTGTGCGGCTGGAGCAGAACGCCGCCCACCGCGAGGCCGTGCGGCGCGCGCTGACCATCCTGGCGCTGCCCATCCACGCGCCGCTGGCGGCCCAGCTGCTCTATCGCACGGTCGATGCCATCTGGTACGCGGCGGGCGATCGTTCGGCCGACTTCAGCTTCTACACCAAGCGGGCGACCCTGGCGGCGGTCTACTCGTCGACCGTGCTCTATTGGCTCAATGATCGGTCCGACGGCATGTCGGCAACCTGGGCCTTCTTGGATCGACGCATCGAGGACGTGATGCGGTTCGAGCGCCTGAAGACCCAAGTCCGCGATTTCGGGGCCCGGTGGCGACCGGGCCCCGGTCCGGCACGCTAGGCGATCACCGCGGGCACTTGGGGCCCGAGCAGCCTGGACTCGCCGGTGGTGGTGGTGGCGGCGGCGGCGGTGCACTCCGTGCCGGTGCAGGCGCCGGGGCTGGTGATGGCGCCGGGCTCGAATATGACTTTTCCGGCGGTGAGTATGACGGCGCCGGTGGTGGTGAGTACGACGGTGCCGGTGGCGGGCTCGAGTACTTCACCGGCGGCGGCGAATAGGCCGGAGGAGGCGGTGGCGGCGGTGCCGCCGGCCGGGCGACAGGCGGCGGTGAATAGGAAGGCACGTTCTTTTCCCGCGGCGCTGGCGTCGAGTAGGAGGGCGGGCTGTACGATGGCGGCGTGTAGGCCGGCGGCGTATACGCCGGCGTCGGGGCCGCGGCTGCCGGGTACCGTTTGTCCGGTATGGCAGCGGGCGGCGGCGGTGGCGGCGCTGTCGTTGACCCCCCGCCAATCGGCTTTGTCGGCGGCGGCGTCACGGGCGGTGCGTCGCTGAGCACCCGGCACCGTCCGCCGCTGGGCATCTGGCCTGGCGGGCAGAGCGGTCGTGCAGCATGGCCACCGCCGCCACTCGCGTTCGTTCGTCGCCAGCGATCCCAGCGATGGCGGCGCCAGTAGTAGTCGTCATCGTACCAATACGGCGCCGGGTAGGCCGAGGATGGATAGGCATCAACCGGCGGATAAGGATTCGGGGTTCGTCCTGGATAGCCGCTGCCGCGCGCGATCATTGGATCGCCACTGCCGGCCGGCGCCAAAGCCAAGGTACACGGCTGCACCGCGCCGCCGCCCTGCGGCACGATACGGCCATTGGCTGTCAAGGAGCGCCCCAACAGGGTGCCGCTGAAGCTGGACAGCAGCGGCTGACCATCGGGCCCGATGCCGCGGCCGGTCAGGACCACCGTACCGCTGCCATCGATCGTTCCGTTCAGGATTTCATCGTTGTTTTCGGTCGCTCGCGATGCCTTGACCCGGCCACGACTTATAGTTGCAATCGCCGGTGCCGTGAATGCGGCGGCACTGGCGTTGCCGGCACATTGCCATGTGCCCTCCCAATCGCCATCCCAGCCAGCCTGTTGTGCGGATGCCGGAATGACAGCGGTTGAAGATAACAGGAATGCCAAAGCGAGACTTGATGTCGTGCGCATGGACAGTCACTCCCTACCACTTTAAGTGGAGTATTGTTCTTGACTTTAGGGAGATTTGACTGTCTTTGCGGCGCAATCAAGGCGGCCTGTGATCGCCTACAGAATCAGGCGATTGACGTGGCCCATCTTGCGTCCGGCGCGCGCTTTGCGCTTGCCGTAGAGATGAAGCTTGGCGCCGGGTTCCGCGACGATGCGTGGCCACTCGCTCACGTCATCGCCGATCAGGTTGGTCATCACCACCTGGCGCGCCTGAAGGTCGATCGCGCCCAGCGGCAAGCCGCACACCGCGCGCACCAGTTGCTCGAACTGGCTGGTGAGGCAGGCGTCCTGGGTCCAGTGGCCCGAGTTGTGCGGGCGGGGCGCCATCTCGTTGGCCAGCACGCGCCCGTCGCGGCCGATGAACAATTCGACGCACAACATGCCGATCAGGCCGAACGCTTCCGCGGCGCGTTGTCCCACGGCCTCGGCCTGGCGCAGCAGCGCATCGTCGAAACCGGCGGGGACCGTCGTGGTGTGCAGAATGCCGTTGCGATGCACGTTGCGGCCGACCGGAAAACAGCGTGCGTCGCCGGCGGCGTCGCGCGCCACGATCACCGATGCTTCGGCAACGAAGTCCACCAGACCTTCGACGATCAACTCGCGATGGCCCAACGCCGCCCATACCGCGGCAAGGTCGCTGCCGGCGTCCAGCCGCGCCTGACCCTTGCCGTCGTAGCCTTCAGTCGTGGTCTTGGCGATCGCGGGCAGGCCCACCTGTCGCACCGCGACGATGAAGTCGGCCTCGCTGGCGGCCAGCGCGAACGGCGCCACCGGGACACCGATGCCTTCGAAGAACGCTTTCTCGCGACCGCGATGTTGGGCGACGCGCAACAGCTCGGCGCCCGGGCGCACCGGCACCAGCGTTTCCAGGAACGCGACGCACGCCACGGGCACGTTTTCGAATTCGTACGTGACGACATCGACCTTGCCGGCGAATGTGCGCAGCGCGTTCTGATCCTCGTAAGGCGCGCGGGTCCACGCGGCCGAGACCGACGCGGCCGGCGACTCGGCGTCAGGCGCGAAGATGTGGCAGCTGTAGCCCAGATTGGCGGCCGCCAGGGCCGTCATGCGCCCGAGTTGTCCGCCGCCCAGGATGCCGATGGTCGATCCCGGTGCCAGCGCGCCCGATGTGCTCACGTTTCCTTCTCGTTGGTCGGATGGTCAGCGACGGCGTTGGTCTGGCGCGCGCGCCAGGCTTCGACGGCAGCCATGATCGTGGGATCGGACAGACCTACGATGCTGGCGGCCAGCAGGCCGGCGTTGGTGGCGCCGGCCTTGCCGATCGCCAGCGTGCCGACCGGGATGCCGCCGGGCATCTGCACGATGCTCATCAGGCTATCCATGCCCTTGAGCGCCGCGCTCTCGACCGGCACGCCCAGCACCGGCAGCGTGGTCATCGATGCGGTCATGCCCGGCAGATGTGCCGCACCGCCGGCGCCGGCGATGATGACCTGCAGTCCGCGGTCCTTGGCCGCCGACGCGTAGTCCATCATCCGCCGCGGCGTGCGGTGCGCCGAGACGATGCGTGCCTCGAACGGCACGCCCAGCGCCGTCAGGACATCGGCGGCGTGCCGCATCGTGCTCCAGTCGGATTGGCTTCCCATGATGACGCCCACCAGGGGGCGTGTCGCTGTGCGGGTTTTTCTTGTCGCCATGCCTCGTCTCGTGCCGCCCGGTCGCAAAATGGGCCGCGCCGAGGAGCGGCGAGTATAGAAATGAACGTTGCCGCCGCAAGTGCCCTGGCAGCGCAGGCGGGACGCCCGCCTTCCCAGGGGATCAAGGCACGACGTCGACCGGCTGCGGTTCGGCGACGTTGGGGATGTCCTGCAGCGCATCGAGCATGCGCCGGCACCAGGTCTGGGCCGTCACCGAGCGGACGCGGTCGAGCAGCGCGGCATGGCGCGCAATGCGCTCTTCGGCCGGCATCGACAGGGCCAGATGCAGGCTCTCGGCGATCTCGTCGGGATCGAACGGGTTGACCATCAGCGCTGCGTCCAGCTCGCGGGCCGCGCCGGCGAAGCGCGACAGCACCAGCACGCCGGGGTCGGCGGGATCCTGCGCCGCGACATATTCCTTGGCGACCAGGTTCATGCCGTCGCGCAACGGCGTGACCAGGCCGACCCTGGCGATGCGATGAAAGCCGGCGAGCGTGCTGCGCGACATGCTGCGGGTCATGTAGCGCAAGGGCACCCAGTCGAATTCGGCGAAGCGGCCGTTGATGTTGCCGGCCAGCTGGTCGAGCTCGCGCCGCAGCGTCCGGTACTGGTTGACATCCTGGCGCGAGCGCGCTGCGATCTGCAGGAAGCTCACTTTCAATCGGTGATCGGGAAATCGGCTCAACAGGCGGCGGAAACCCTCGAAGCGATGCGTCAGCCCCTTGGAATAATCCAGCCGTTCGACACCGAAGATCAGCGCACGGCCGACCAGGCTCTCGCGCAGGCGGCGTGCTTCCTGGCTGCGCGCGGTGCGTCGCGCGTCCTGCGCGAAGCTATCGGGATCGATGCCGATCGGATTGGTCAGCACGGAGATCGTCCGTCCGTCGCGGAAAATGCGGCGGCCATCGCCGATCTCGATGCCCAGCAACTGATGCAGGCAGTCGAGGAAGCCCAGGCGGTCCGGCTCGGTCTGGAAACCGATCACGTCATAGGCACACATCGCTTCCAGCAGGTGCTCGCCGCGCGGCAGCGCCGCGAAAACGCTGGCCGGTACGAACGGCGTGTGCAGGAAAAAGCCGACACGGTTGCGAATGCCCAGCCGCCGCAGTTCGTCGGCGAACGGCATGAAGTGATAGTCATGTACCCAGATCGTATCATCGGGCCGCAGCAGCGGCGCGAGTGCCGCGGCGAACTTGCGGTTCACCGCGAGATAGCCCTCGAGATACTCGCGGCGGAACTCCATCAGGCCGATACGAAAATGAAACAACGGCCACAGCGAGCCGTTGGAGAAACCGACATAGAAGCGATTATAGTCTTCGGTGGATAGATCGATGGTCGCGTAAGTGACCGACCCGGTCCTGTTGATGCTCACATCTTCAGGCGCATTCTGCCCGCTCGTCTCACCGCTCCAGCCAAACCACAGCACATCGCCGCGCAAAGCCTCGCGCAGGCCGACCGCCAGCCCGCCGGCGTCCGGCGTGCGGCCGGATGCCGGGACGCGGTTGGAAACGACTACGAGGCGCCCCATAGGCCCTCCTCCCAGCTCCGGCTGAGCCGCATCGCCGACAGGATGAGCCCGACCATGGAATACGTCTGGGGAAAGTTCCCCCACAGTGTGCCGTCACGCGGATCGATATCCTCGGACAGCAGTCCCACATGGTTCCGCCGTGCAAGAATATTCTCGAACAGTTCTAACGCTTGTTCCCGCCTTCCGGTTGCGGTCAGGGCATCGAGATACCAGAACGTGCATACCAGGAACGCGCAATCCGGCGGGCCGAAATCGTCGGCCTCGTCGTAGCGCATGACGAAACCGTTGCGCAGCAGGCGCTGCTCGACGATCTTGACGGTGTGCAGGAAACGCGGGTCATTGGCCTGCACGAAGCCGATTTCCGGCAACAGCAACAGCGACGCATCGATCTCCTGGCCGCCGAAACTGCCGGCAAACCAGCCGTCGGCATGCAGGGAACGGCGCATGATCTCGTCCTTGAGCGCCGCGGCGCGGCTTTGCCAGTCGGCGGCGTCTGCCTGCTGGCCGACGCGACCGGCGATCAGGCTCATGCGATGCAGCGCCGCCCAGCACATCGCGGCCGAGAACGTGTGCACGCG
Organism: Reyranella sp. CPCC 100927; assembly: GCF_007859315.1. Lineage (GTDB taxonomy): Bacteria > Pseudomonadota > Alphaproteobacteria > Reyranellales > Reyranellaceae > Vineibacter. The sequence goes on along the minus strand of NZ_VOHA01000012.1, from coordinate 4,840 downwards.
CTGGCGGCCGCGGAACTCCCAGATACCGGCATCGGGTTTCAGGGCATCCTTGGCCGCGCGTTTGGCAATCGGCTTCAGCAGGCGATAAAGATCGGCACCGCCGGGACTGGGCAAGCGTCCGTCCCAGAACATCTGGGCGGTCGCGAGGATCAGCGAGCCATAGACATCGTTCTGCCGCTGGCTGGCGGCGGCATTGCCGATACGCACCGGACCCATGCCGCGAAAGCCCGCGAGCGCCGTGGCTTCGATCTCGGTCAGCGAACTGCCGGGAACGATCGGGTAGAGCGGCATCATCGGTACGGTGCTCTGGCCCAGCACGGCGGCCAGCAGGTAGCGGATATAGTTCTCCATCGTGCGCGTGGCGCCCAGGCGGTTGAGCGCGTTGACGGTGAAAAACGAATCGCGCAGCCAGCAGAAGCGATAATCCCAGTTGCGGCCGCTGTCGGCCGACTCGGGCACCGATGTCGTCAATGCCGCGATGATGCCGCCGCTGTCCTCGAAACTGCACAGTTTCAACGTGACGGCGGCGCGAATGACCGCGTCCTGCCAGTCGAACGGAACGGCAAGCCCGCGCACCCAGGTTTGCCAGTAGGATGTCGTCTCCTCCAGCACCTCGCGCGCGAAGGTGTCGGGCTTGTCGGGCAGCGTCTCGTCGGGTGCCAGGAACAGGTTGATGGGGCGGTCGAGAACGAACTCGACCTCCTGCAGCAGGAACGTGATGGGCATATCCGTGGTGACACGGACCGTCAGTCCCGGCGAGGTGTAGCGGATGTGATTGCTGCCCGGGATCGGGTGCGCAGGAATGGCGCCATGATCATAGGACGGGCGGATCCTGACCTTGATGCGACAATGGCCGGACATCGGTTCGATGCGACGTACCAGCATCGGCGGCCGGAAGGTGCGTCCGAAGCGCTCGAAACGCGGCGCGAAATCATAGATGCGGATGCGCGCGCCATGGCGATCCTCCAGGATCGTCTGCAGTACGGCGGTGTTGCGCACATAGGCCTGCTCGGTGCGCGCGACGTCGCGCAGCTCCACGTCCATGAAGCCGGCATCCGGCGCATCGCCATTGAGCAGCGCATTGAAGATGGGATCGCCGTCGAGTCGCGGATGACAGTGAAAGACATGTCGCCCGTTGCGGTCCACCAGACTGGCGATGGCGCAATTGCCGATGGGGGCCAGGTCGAGCTGCCTCATCTCATGCCTCTCCGCTTTGCGTTGCTGCGGCACTGAGCCATTGACGGACACGCGCAGCGCTGCCGCCAAAAGTGTCGGCGACGTCCAGGCCGATGCCACCCAGCCGGCGCGCCGCGACACGCCCGCTCTCATCGGTCACATCATCGCCGATAAAAATGGGGATACGTCCATTGAACGGGGCCAGTGCCATCAGGCGTTCGATCGCCAGCCCCTTGTCGGCGTGACGCGGCCGTAGTTCGAAGGCGAAATGGGCCTTGAGGATTTCGTAGTCGTCGGCGCGCTCGCGGGCCAGTTCGCTCAGCAGCGCATGGACATCGGGACCGCGATCGGGTGCCAGCCTGTAGTGCAGCGCCAGCGAGTACGGTTTGGGTTCGACGATGGTGCCAGGCCATTGGCTGCATGCCGCCTGGGCGCGGGCGATCCAGTGGGACGGCAGTGCCGACACCGGCGCCAGAGCCTGTTGAGAACCGTCGGGCAGTCGGGCGGACGCACCATGATTACCGGCAACCGGCAACACCAACGGCGCCAGCAGTCGATCAATGTCGTCAAGCGGGCGCCCGGTGACAATGGCGAGGGCACCGTGCAGCCAGCCGTGGAGGCGGCGCAGGACGTCGACCAGACCTTCAGGCACCACGACGGCCGTCGGCGTCAGGGCAAGATCGAGCAGCGTTCCGTCGAGATCGAGGAACAACGCACAGTCGGATCGCAACGCCGGCGGTTGCGAGGGAGGCCCAGGGGGAGGGGGAGAAGATTCAATTGCCGGAGGACTCGTCATCCGGGAAACATCGTGTCCCGGCGCCGCGCGGTCAACCTATTGCTTACATTGTGAAATTCACAGACAACTAGGCGATGATATCGGGAATTAACTTGCTTTCGAGTACCGCAATCTGGTCCTTGAGGCCCAGTTTGCGTTTTTTGAGGCGCTGGAGCTGGATCATGTCGAACGGCGCCTTCTCGGCAAGCCGCGCAATCACTTCGTCCAGGTCACGATGTTCCTGTTGTAGCGCCGCCAGTTTGGCGCGGATGGCGTCGAGATCGAGTTCTTCCATCGGATGCAGCCAAACCCCTCCAGACGCTACCCTAGCAAAGGAACGCCCCCGGGTGTACGGGTCTCGTGCGTCGGCGCCAAGCGGTCTTTGGCGCGATTGCGGGGTGGCGTCTCTGCGATGATGGCCATGATGGCCCGGCGATGAGCGATTTCCTGCCGCATCCGTTCTGGAACTTTTCACTCGAGGTCTATGCCGCCGAGGGTGTCGCCGTGTCGTGCCTGGCCTTGCAGGAGCGGCGCCAGGCCAATGTCAACGTCCTGCTGCTCTGCGTGTGGCTCGGTGCATCCGGCCGCGGCACCCTGACCGTCGATCGCCTCAAGACATTGCTGGCGGAGATCGAGCCGTGGCAGTCCGGCGTCGTGCGTTTGGCGCGCGCGATGCGCCAGCGCATCAAGGACGGCGATTGGTCGACCGTGCCGGCGGAAACCGTGCAGGCCGCCCGCCGACGGGTCGCTGACGCCGAATTGGCGGCCGAGCATGTCGAGCAGCTCATGCTGGCGGCGCACTGGCCGCTGCCCGGCGATCGCGACCGGCCGTTGCACCAGCGCTTGCGCGCCGCCGTCGGCAATCTCGGCGTCTACGCCGTCTGCCTTGGTGTGACGCCCGACGCACGTGATCGCGAGTCGCTGCTGCCGCTGGTGGCCGCGGCATTCCCGACTCTGCATGAGATCGAGGTCGAAGGCGCTCTGGGGATCACCCGCTGATGGCGCCAGCCCGCCGGACCGCCAGCTGGTCGATGGCCACAGCCGATGGTCCGCGCGAGCGCGTGGTGGTGATCGGTGCCGGGATGGCCGGGTTGGTCGCGGCGCGCCTGCTGCACGACAGCGGATTCGACGTGACGGTGCTGGAGGCACGCGATCGCATCGGCGGGCGCGTGTGGACCGAGAACACGCTGGGTGTGCCCATCGATGTGGGCGGATCGTGGGTCCATGGTGCCGATGACAATCCCCTGACGGACTGGTGTGCGGCGCTGGGAGTCGACCTGGTCGAGACGCTGGGCGATCGTCACCTGATCGTCGACGGTACACCGATGAGCTACGCCGACACGCAACGACGCGCATGGCGGGGACGGCTGGCACTGTCCACGGCGCTGCGGCTGGGTGCTTGGCGGGCGCAACGTCTGGCGGCGCACGGCCAGCCGCGTGCGGTGTCGTTGGGGGCAGCCGCCGAACCGGTCCTGCGCGCATCGTGGCTGCCCGAATTCGATCGACAGGTCATCGCCCAACTCGTGTCGATGGGTGAGGGCGTGCAGGGCGCGCCGGCCGATCGCCTGGCGATCGAAGAGTGGTTTCCCAACGACGGCTTCAAGGTCAACGCCATGCCGCGGGGTGGGTTCGGCGCACTTCTCGATGATGCGGCCCATAATCTTGCCATCCGGCTCGATACGCCGGTGCGGCGCCTGCGCTGGTCGGACGCCGGCGTGACGGCACAGACTCAGGGCGGCGAGGTCACGGCCGATCGTGCCGTGGTGACGCTGCCGGTCGGGCTGCTGCGCGACGACGCCATCACGATCGAACCACCGATGCCGGCCGATCAGCGCGCCGCAATTGCGCGCATCGGCTATGGCGATGGCGTGCTGGGCAAGATCTACCTGCGGTTCCCGCGTGCGTTCTGGCCGAAAGGTATCTACCGCTTTCAGTCCCTGCCGCCATCGTCGGAGGCGCGCGGCGCGTTCAACACCTGGCTGTCGCTGGAACGCGAGACCGGTGCGCCGATCCTGCTGAGCTTTGCCAACGGGCGGGCCGCCGTGCGCCTGGAACGCACGTGCAGCGACGAGGAGGTTCGCGATACCGCCATGGCGACGCTGCGCCGGCTGTTTACCGACGTGCCCGATCCGGTCGGCTGTCGCTATACCCGATGGCTCACCGACCCCTGGGCCATGGGCAGCTATTCCTATCCTGCCGTCGGCAGCCTGCCCGAGGACCGCGCGGCGTATGCCCGACCGTTGGGAGAGCGCGTTTTCTTCGCCGGCGAAGCGACCGAGCGCGACGACTACGGTACGGTTCATGCCGCGCTGAACTCCGGCGAACGCGCCGCTGAAACCGTGTTTCGGCTGGCCACCGGCATTGCGCCGTCGCGCCAGGAGCGGCCGTGGCGCGCGGGGCGACAGCCGGCTTGACGGCCTGGCGCGGCACAGCCACATTACAATTTAATAGCTGTTCAATTGTGAGAGCATGCGCAAACCAGTCGTAAAGACCCAACGTCTCGACTTGCCGGAAGACCGCGCCACGCAGCTCGCCGACCTGTTCCGGTTGCTGGGCGACACCAGCCGGCTGCGCATCGTCGCGGCCTGCCTGGAGCAGCCGACCGCCGTCTCGGCGATCGCCGAGAAGCTCGACCTGTCGCTGTCGCTGGTCAGCCACCACCTGCGGCTGTTGAAGGCAGCACGCATCGTGCGGGCCGAGCGGCAGGGCAAGAACGTCTTCTACGCCGCCGATGACGAACACATCCGCCGTGTGATCGTCGACATGCTGGAACATGTCGCCGAGCAGCGGGACGAGGACTGACGCTACGCCTGGGAGCGCGGGCGGGACGCCCATAGGCGCTAACTTACGATAAACGGCGGGAAGGATCTCCTGCGTCGCCGTCGTGGC
>NZ_VOHA01000011.1 GCF_007859315.1 Reyranella sp. CPCC 100927 | reverse complement strand
GGAGTCTGTGTTTGTACCTCCCCCCGTTTGGGGGGGAGGGTGCGCGGGGGGCGGAGGGGGGAGGGGGGAGGGGGGATGGGGGATGGGGGATGGTGCGACGACGCCGACGCTCGATGGCAAGCACCATTTCCGTTGAAGCACCCCCCATCCGGCGCTCCGCGCCACCTTCCCCCGCAAGCAGGGGAAGGTAGAGGACGACACGAAGTGTGCCCAACTTCCATATGCAATGGCCCTGGATCACGCTTCCAGGCTTGTTGAAAGAGCCGCAGCACCCGTCCTATCGTGCGATGATGACGCTGTCTCTCAATCTGCCGCGACTCATTGGTCACCGCGGTGCTGCCGCCTATGCCCCGGAAAATACGCTGGCCTCCCTGCACGAGGCCAGGCGGCGCGGTGCGCCGTGGGTCGAATTCGACGTCAAGCTGTCGCGCGATGATGTGCCGATCCTGATGCATGACGCGTCGCTGAAGCGCACGACTGGCAGTGACCGGCTCGTCGCCGAAACATCATGGGCTGATATCCAGGTGCTTGACGCCGGCTCCTGGAAAGGGGCGGCTTTCGTCGGTGAGGCGGTGCCGTCGTTCGCGGCGGCCATCGATTGCCTGGGCGGTCTTGGCCTGGGCGCCAATGTCGAGATCAAGCCGTGTCCGGGTCGCGAGGCGCAGACGGCCTTAGCCGTAGTCGAGATGCTGCAACATCGGTGGCCCGCCTCGTTGCCGACGCCATTGCTGTCGAGCTTCAAGGACGAGGCGCTGGCGGCGGCCCGCGCCGCAGCGCCGTCGTTTCCGCGCGCCATTTTGATCGATGAACTGGCCGATGATTGGCGCCAGCGCGCCGAGGCAGTCGATGCCGTTGGTGTCAACACCAACGGCGGCAAGCTGACGGCGGCGCGAGCGGCGGAAATCAAGGCCGCCGGTTATCTGCTGAGCGTCTACACGATCAACGATCCGGCGGTTGCCGTCGCATTGCTGGCCTTGGGTGTCGACTGCATCATCACGGATGCGCCCGACGTCACCGCCAAAGCCATCGCATCCTGAGTGCAGTGCTTGGGGGCGGAATCTTCCTTTTGGTTTCGATCGAAAATGGAAGGCGTGGCGACCCGTGTCGAATGTCGCTGACGTCGTGTGATCCGATCGCTATTTGAGTGTCAGCGCGAGGGGCGCACGACATTTCCCCTCTTTCCGCAGGGGCGGTCATCGGGGTAACGTTACTGTCATAAGTCCGCAATCAAGCGGTGACACGGCGGCCCTAATCGCGGACGTCGTTGCATTCGAGAGGGGAGGTGTCGTCGATGCGCACCAGTCTGCTTGTTTCCACCGCCATGGCCGCGCTGATCGCGGCACTGCCGGCCCATGCCCAGAAGGAAATCCAGTTTTGGCACGCCATGGGCGGCAATCTGGGCGAGTCGGTCAATCAGCTGGCGGAAGAGTTCAACAAGTCGCAAAGCGAATACAAGGTCGTTCCGGTTTTCAAAGGCTCGTATACCGAGACCTTGACGGCAGCGATCGCGGCCTTCCGCGCCCGGCAAAACGCACATCCGCATATCGTGCAGGTGTTCGAGGTCGGCACCGCCACCATGATGGCGGCCAAGGGCGCCATCTATCCCGTGCACCAGCTGATGGCCGACGCCAAGGAGGCGTTCGATCCCAAGGCCTATATCGGCCCGGTTTACGGCTACTATTCGACGACCGACGGCAAGCTGCTGTCGATGCCGTTCAACTCGTCGACGCCGGTGTTCTACTGGAACAAGGAGCTGTTCCAGAAGGCGGGCCTCGATCCGGAGAAGCCGCCCAAGACGTGGCCCGAGGTCGGCGAGATGGGCAAGAAGCTGGTCGCTTCGGGCGCCAAGTGCGGATTTACGCCGCAATGGCAGACCTGGACGATGATCGAGAACCTGGGCGCCTGGCACAACCAGCCCTTCGCCACGCAGCAGAACGGGTTTGCCGGCCTCAATGTCGAGCTCAAGATCAACGACGCCCTGCGCGTGAAACACATCCAGACCCTGGCCGACTGGGGTAAGGAAAAGGTGTTCGTCTATGGTGGCCGCGAGGGCAAGTCGACCGCCATGTTCAACGGCGGCGAGTGCGCCATGCACATCGCGTCGTCGGGGTCGGGCGCCGGCATTCAGAAGGCCTTGGGTGTCGAAAAAGTCGGCATCGGCATGATGCCTTACTGGCCCGAGTTCATCGCCAAGCCGCAGAACTCGATCATCGGCGGTGCCACGCTGTGGGTGCTGCAGGGCAAGCCCAAGGAAGAATACGCCGGCGTAGCCAAGTTCTTTACCTTCCTATCGAAGGGCGACGTGCAAGCCAAATGGCACCAGGAAACCGGCTACGTGCCGATCACGTTGTCGGCGGTCGACATCACGGAGAAAGCCGGCTTCTACAAGAAGTTCCCCGGCCGTGAAATCGCCGTGCAGCAGCTCACGCTGAACCCGCCGACCGAGAACTCCAAGGGCCTGCGCATCGGCAACTTCGTGCAGATCCGCGACGTGATGGACGAAGAGCTCGAGTCCGTATGGTCGGGCAAGAAGAACGCCAAACAGGCGCTCGATGATGCCGTCGCGCGCGGCAACAAGCTGCTCAAGGACTTCGCGGCAGCCAACAACTAGAGCCACGGACACCCGCCGCGCTAACGAGCGCGGCGGGCGTCCAGCGGACCGCAGCAATGCACAAGCGCGTCACGTTCGACACCAAGCTCCTGCCCTATCTGCTGCTCCTGCCGCAGATCTTCGTCACGATCGCGTTCTTCATCTGGCCATCGGCGGAGACCGTCTGGCAGTCGTTCATCCTCGCCGATGCGTTCGGCGGCAACGCCCAGTTTCTGTGCAGCGGCGTGCTGTCCGATCCGCTGGGGGCTGACGCCTGGCAGCGCTGCTTCCGCCACTTCGATCGCCTTTTGAGCGATTCCGGCTACTGGCATTCGGCACGCCTCACCCTGGTGTTCAGCCTGCTGGTGGCGAGTGTCGGGCTGGGGTTCGCATTACTGCTGGCGGTCATGGCCGACCGCACCCTGCGCGGCGCCACGCTCTACAAGACGTTTCTGATCTGGCCGTACGCGGTGGCGCCGGCGGTGGCTGGCGTGCTGTTCGGTTTCATGTTCAACCCGCGTGTCGGCATCCTCGCCTACATGCTGTCCGGCCTGGGCATCGAATGGAACCATCAGGTCAACGGCACGCAGGCGTTGTGGCTGGTGATCTTCGCCGCCTGCTGGAACCAGATCAGCTACAATTTCCTCTTCTTCCTGGCCGGCCTGCAGTCGATTCCCAAGTCGCTGATCGAGGCGGCGGCGATCGACGGCGCCGGTCCCGGCCGGCGTTTCTGGACCATCATCTTCCCGCTGCTGTCGCCGACCGGCTTCTTTCTGCTGGTGGTCAACATCATCTATGCCTTCTTCGGCACCTTCGGCATCGTCGATGCGCTGACCCAAGGTGGCCCCGGCCAGGACACAGAGATCCTAGTCTACAAGGTCTACAAGGACGGCTTCCGCGGCCAGGATTTCGGTGGCTCGGCCGCTCAGTCGACGATCCTCATGATCATCGTGATCGCGTTCACCGTCGTGCAGTTCCGCTTCATCGAGCGGCGGGTTCATTACTGAGGCGCCGATGGTCGAGAACCGCCCCTGGCTCACCGTCTTTGCCCACATCGTGCTGATCCTGGGCGTCGCTGTGATCGCCTTTCCGATATGGATCACGTTCGTCGCGTCGACTCACGACTCCGCAACGATGCTGAGGCCGCCGGTGCCGCTGCTGCCCGGCTCACACATGGTGGAGAATTACACGCGGGTGCTGGGCGAGGGGTTCGCGCAGGCCTCGCGTACGCCGCTGTGGCAGGTGCTGGCCAACAGCCTGATCATGGCGCTGGGCGTCTGCATCGGCAAGATCGCGATCTCGCTGATTGCTGCCTACGCCATCGTCTATTTCCGCTTTCCGCTGCGCATGACCGCGTTCTGGATGATCTTCATCACCCTGATGCTGCCGATCGAAGTGCGCATCGTGCCGACCTACAACGTGGTCGCCAACTTCGGCATGCTCAACAGCTACGGCGGCCTGATCGTGCCGCTGATCGCCTCGGCCACCGCCACGTTCCTGTTCCGCCAGTTCTTCCTCAGCGTGCCGGACGAACTCACCGAAGCTGCCCGCGTCGATGGCGCCGGCCCGACCCGGTTCTTCTTCGACATTCTGCTGCCGATGAGCCGCACGAGCATCGCCGCCTTGTTCGTGATCCAGTTCATCTACGGCTGGAACCAGTATCTGTGGCCGCTGCTGATCACGACCGAGGAGAGTTTCTACACCGTGATCATGACGCTCTCGCGCCAAGCCAACGTGGTGGACGGCGTGCCGCAATGGAACCTCATCATGACGGTCGGCATGCTGGCGATGCTGCCGCCGGTGCTGGTGGTGGTTCTGATGCAGCGCCAGTTCGTGCGCGGCCTCGTGGAGACAGAGAAGTGAAAGCGAAGTGCCTGTCATTCCGAGCGCAGCGAGGAATCTTCTGCTTGCGGGGACACTGTTGCCACAAGATGTCTCGCTGCGCTCGACATGACGGACTGTACGCGGAGGAAGCGATATGGCCGGCGTGAGCCTGCGCGGCGTCAAGAAGTCGTACGATGCCAAGATCGACGTCATCCACGGCATCGACATGGAGATCACCGACGGCGAGTTCATCGTGATCGTCGGTCCCTCGGGTTGCGGCAAATCGACCTTGCTGCGCATGGTTGCCGGTCTGGAACGCATCACCGGCGGCGAGGTTGCGATTGGAGATCGCGTGGTCAACACGCTGGAACCCAAGGATCGCGATATCGCCATGGTGTTCCAGAACTACGCGCTCTATCCGCACATGAGCGTGTACGACAACATGGCTTACGGCTTGCGCATCCGCGGCATGTCGAAGGCCGAGATCGATCAGCGCGTCCAGAAGGCAGCCAAGATCCTGGAGCTGTCGGCTCTGCTACAGCGCAAGCCGCGCCAGCTGTCGGGCGGCCAGCGCCAGCGTGTCGCCATGGGCCGCGCCATCGTGCGCGAGCCGGCCGTGTTCCTGTTCGACGAGCCGCTCAGCAATCTTGACGCCAAGCTGCGCGTGCAGATGCGGCTGGAGATCAAGCGGCTGCAGCGCGAACTGGGCACCACCAGCATCTACGTCACGCACGACCAGGTCGAGGCGATGACCTTGGCGGATCGGTTGATCGTCATGAATGCCGGCCGGGCCGAGCAGATCGGCTCGCCGATGGACGTCTATGAACACCCGGCATCGACGTTCGTGGCCGGCTTCATCGGCTCGCCGGCCATGAACTTCCTGTCCGGCACGATCGGTGCCGACCGGCGTTCTGTGGAGTTGGCAACCGCTGATGCGCAGCGCGTGACTCTGTCGCTGAGCAAGGCCGCCGAAGGCGAGGCCGGCAGCGCGGTGACCCTGGGCGTGCGTCCCGAGCACCTGCTGGCCGACGGCGGTACCGGTGCCATCGCGCTGCAGATCGAGATGGTCGAGCCGTTGGGCGCCGACACGCTGCTGCATGGTCATTTCGGCGAGTCGAAGGAGGGCGTTACCGTCCGCATGCCGGGTCACGTCCAGGTGAAGGGCGGCGAGCAGCGCCGATTCAATGTCGATGCCGCCAACGTTCACCTGTTCGACGCCGGCAATGGCCGGCGCATTGCGCTGGCGTGATCCATCCGGCTGCCGATGCTTTTCGCCAGCTACAACATTCACTATGGATTGGGCCGCGACCACCGATACGACGTGGGCCGTATTGCCGACGTCGTGGCTGATGCCGACGTGATCTGCCTGCAGGAAGTCGTGCAAGGCTGGGCGTTGAACGCTTTCGCCGACCAGGCCGCGGAGATCGCCGACCGGCTGAACCGCTACGTGTGGTTCCACGGTGCCTTCGACGCCGACGCCAGCGCGGTTGGCGCCGATGGCCGGATCACCAACCGCCGCCGTACGTTCGGCAATGCCGTTCTGGCGCGCTGGCCGATCCGCGAGGCCCGCGGCCACCTGCTGCCCAAGACCATCCTGTCGGCCGAGTTCGACCTGCAGCGCAGCGTGGTCGAGGCCGTGATCGCGGCGCCGTCCGGCGCACTGCGCGTCTACAGCCTGCATCTGTCGCATCTGGCGCCGTGCCAACGGTTGCCGCAGATCGCGGCCCTGCTGGAGCTGGTGCATGGCGCCGCCCGTCGCGGCGGAGTCTGGGACAATGCCGCCACGGATCTGCTCGTCTTCAGCGAGCCGGCGCCGCCGGTGCCGGCGTCGGCCGTCGTGATGGGCGATTTCAACTTCACGCACACCGATCCCGAGTATCCGGTGATGGGCCGCGCTGTGGCCGGTGACGGTCTGGTCGATGCCTGGAGCCAGGCCGGCAATGCCGAGGATCGCGAGAGTTTCCCGGACTACGGTCGGATCGACCACTGCTTCGTGACGGCGGACCTGGCAAGCCGCGTCCGGCGGGCCTGGATCGACGACACCACGCCGGCTTCCGACCACTACCCGCTGTTCGTCGAGATCGAGGCATAATGCCACCCCGGCATCGCCGTCACGTACGGAACGCGTTACAGTTGTCTTACAATGTCGGCTGATTCTCCCAATTCACCCTTCGTGCTCGATCTGTTCGTTGTCGGCGGCGGTGTCAACGGCGCCGGGATCGCCTGCGACGCGACGGGCCGCGGACTGAAGGTCGGGCTGTGCGAAATGAACGATTTCGCCAGCGCCACCAGCTCGGCCTCGTCCAAGCTCATTCACGGCGGCCTGCGCTACCTCGAACACTACGAGTTCCGGCTGGTGCGCGAGGCGCTGAAGGAACGCGAACTGCTGCTGGCCAAGATGGCGCATATCGCCCGGCCGCTGCGCTTCGTGCTGCCGCACGAGCCGCATCTGCGCTCACGCTGGATGCTGCGGCTGGGGCTTTTCATCTATGACCATCTCGATCGGCGCATGCGGCTGCCCAAGACCGAAAGCGTGCAGTTGCGTAAGAGTCCGTACGGTGCCGGACTCAAGCCGGACTTCACCTTCGGCTTCGCCTACTCGGACGGCTGGGTCGACGATGCGCGCCTGGTGATCGGTAACCTGAAGTCGGCGCGCAATCGCGGCGCCAGCATCTTCGCCCGCCACAAATGCGTTGCCGCGCGCCGCGTCGAGAATGGCGCGCGCGGTCGTGTGTGGGAGATCGTGCTGGAGGAGGTCGGTACCGGCCAGTCCGTCACCGTGCGCGCCAAGGGCCTGGTCAATGCGTCGGGTCCCTGGGTCAAGCAGTGGTTCTCCGACGTCGGCCACGTCGAGACCAAGAAGCGCGTTCGCCTTGTGAAGGGCAGCCATATCGTCGTGCCCAAGCTGCATGATGGCGATCACGCCTTCATCCTGCAGAACAGCGACCAGCGCATCGTGTTCGTCATTCCCTACGAGCGCGATTTCTCCCTGATCGGCACCACCGACATCGAACTCGATGTCTATGCGCCGGGTCCGGTGACGATCGCGCCGGAGGAGGTCACCTACCTGTGTGATCTCGCCAACCACTACATGGAGAAGCAGATCACGCCAGCCGATGTCGTGTGGTCGTACGCCGGCGTGCGGCCACTGTTCGACGACGGCACCGATGATCCGTCGGCGGTGACACGCGACTACGTCCTGGAGGTCGACGATGTCGATGGCCAGGCGCCGCTGCTGAGCGTCTTCGGCGGCAAGATCACGACCTATCGCAAGCTGGCTGAGCAGGCGATGGACGACCTCGGGCGCTACTATCCCAGCATGGGCGGCCGGTGGACCGACCAGGAGCCGCTGCCCGACGGCGAGATCCCGCACGCCGACTTCGAGTCCTTCGTGCAGGGGCTCTTCGGCGTGCGCGCCGGCCTGCCGCAAACCTATCTCTACCGGCTGGCGCGCCGCCACGGTGCCGGTTGCGATGATGTGCTGGGCACGGCCAAGACCCCAGCCGATCTCGGCCGCCATTTCGGCGGCGACCTGTACGAGGTCGAGGTCGACTACCTGATGCGCGACGAGTGGGCGCGCGAGCCTGACGACGTGTTGTGGCGCCGCACCAAGGAAGGCCTGCACATGACCGCAGCCGAACGTCAGGCGTTCGCCGACTGGATGAACGCCCGCCGGCGCAATGCAGCGTAAGGCTTCCCGCTCGCATGGTTGTCCTCCCCAGCTTCGCTGGGGAGGTGCCCCGAAGGGGCGGAGGGGAGCTGACGTGGCCTTGATAACTGAGACCACGTCGGCTCCCCATCCGACCTTCGGCCACCTTCCCCGCAAGCGGGGAAGGGACAGGCGCCGGCGAGACGCCCGCGCTCCCAGGTTCAGCGCGGGGATGTCGATCGCTTGGCTGGCGCCTGGCGGGGTGGGGTTGCCAGGCCGCCCAGTCCGGTCGAGATCCGGGCGGCCACCGCGGCCAGCCTGGTGCGGAAGCGGGCAACAGCCGGTTCGGTGAAGCGGCTGACGGGGCCCGAGACGTTCACGACGCCGAGGAAGCCGTTGGTGTTGAAGATGGGTGCCGCGACCGATGCCGTCTGCGGATCGCTGAGTCCCGCGGTGGCAACGCACAGGTCGGCGTAGTCGACCAGGGCGTCGGGGCGGGTGGTGGTGTTCTCGTACTGCCGCAGGATGCGGCTCGCGGCGGCCTGGTCGAGGTCGAGGATCTGTCCAGCGACGATGACGTGCCGCACGGCCTGGGGCGAGTCGACGCGGAACAGGCACTGTCGTTGCGCGCCCGCGCGGACATAGAAGGCGGCACTTTCGCCGGTAGCGGCCGACAGCGCCGCCAACGCAGGCTTCATCACCTCCTCGAGCTGGAAGGAGGCGGCATAGCCCGATCCCAACTCGTGCACGATCCCGCCGATGCGGTACTGCCCATCGGCCAACCGCGTCACGTAACCGTATTGCTCGAGTGTCGCCAGGATGCGCAGCAAGGTGCTTTTGAACAGGTTCGTTTGCCGTGACAGTTCGCTGAGTGTCAGGCGGGGAGCCGTGCGGAACGCGCTCAGCACCTGCAAGGCCCGTTCGACTGCCGCGATCGGCTTGCTGTCGGCCCCGGTCCGGCGGTCATCGTCCTGCGCTGCCAACCGGGCTGCACGTCGTGATCCGTGAGGCTTGCGCTCTGGTTGTTGGATGGTTTTGCGGGGCATCGGGATGTATCGATCGAATCGCCGACAGCGCTTCGATGTCAAAATAGAACGTTGTTCTTTTTCTAGACACCCCAGTAGGCGCATGCAAGGCTCGTGGTGCCGGTCAAGCCCTGAACGTTGCGGAAGGTTCCGATGCCGGACCGCTATCTAGGACAGTCCCTGGACCGACTGGAGGATGCGCGGTTCCTGACCGGGCGCGGGACCTATGTCGCCAATCTCCCGGCGCCGGATTGCCTGCACCTGCATGTGCTGCGTTCGCCGCATGGCCATGCCCGCATCGAGAGCGTCGATATCACCGCCGCGGCTGCCATGCCCGGCGTTGTGGCGGTCGTGACGGCAGCCGATCTGGCGGCCGACGGCATTGGTGACCTACCCTGCATCACCGTGTTCGATGCCGTCGAGCCGCTGATCGTGCCGCCGCGTCCGGCCCTGGCTCGCGATGTCGTGCGCCATGTCGGCGATCCCGTCGCCTGTGTCGTGGCGACATCGGCGGCGGCGGCGCTCGAAGCCGCCGAAGCGATCGTGGTCGCCTACCATCCGCTGCCCTGTGTGACCGATGCCGCCGCGGCGCTCGCAACAGGTGCGCCGCAGCTCTGGCCCCAGGCGCCGGGCAATTCGGCGTTTCTGTTCCGCCGCGGTGATCGCGATGCCGTTGCGGCCGCGATGGCCTCGGCGGCGCACGTCGTTGAATGCACCCTGGTCAACAACCGCATCGTGGTGGCGTCCGTCGAAACGCGGGCAGCGATCGGCATCTACGATCCCGATGCTGACCTCCTGCACCTGACGCTCACGGGGCAGGCCGTGCACGGCATGCGCCGCCAGCTGGCTGATATGATCTTCCATATTCCCGTGGAGCGCATGCGGCTGACCGTGCCCGATGTCGGCGGCGGCTTCGGCATGAAGAACGTGGTCTATCCGGAGTACGTGCTGGTGCTATGGGCGGCACGCCGGCTGCGTCGTCCTGTGCGCTGGGTGGCCGAACGGATCGAGGATTTCGTCAGTTCCACGCACGGCCGGGACAATCTTTCACGTGCCCGCCTGGCGCTCGATGCGGCCGGCCGCTTCCTGGCGCTCGATATGCAGACCATCGCCAACATGGGCGCCTATCTCGCCCCCAACGGGCCGGTCAGTTCGACAAACGCCGCCGCCAGCGCCACTGGCGGCGTCTATGCCATTCCCGCGGTGTGCACCGAAGTGCGCGGCGCCTTCACCAACACGCCACCGATCGACGCCTATCGCGGCGCCGGCAAGCCGGAAGCCAACTACATCATCGAGCGCCTGGTCGATCTCGCGGCGGTTCGGCTCGGTATCGATGCCGTGGAGCTGCGGCGGCGCAATATCATCGCGACGTTTCCCTACCGTACCGCGATGGGCATGCAGATCGATGGCGGCCGGTTCGGCGCCAATCTCGACGCCGCCGCCGAGGCCGCCGACCGCGCGGGCTTCGCGGCGCGACGGGCGCAGTCGGCGGCCGCCGGTTTGTTGCGCGGCATCGGTATTGCCTGTTTCCTGGAGACCGCGCGCGGCGCGCCCAACGAGGTGGCTCGCGCCGCGTTCGAGGCCGACGGTACGGTGTCGTTGGCGGTCGGCACGCAATCGAACGGGCAGGGTCACGAAACGACGTATCCGCAGGTCGCGGCCGACATGCTCGGCCTGCCGGTGACCGCGTTCCGCTTCCAGCAGGGCGATACGCGCCTGCTGCCGGGCGGCAACGGGCACGGCGGTGCGCGATCCATGCACCTGGGCGGCACGGCGCTGGTGCTGGCGGTGGAAGGCTTGCTGGACAAGGCGCGACGGATCGCGGCGCACCTGTTGCAGGCGTCGGTCGAGCAGGTGACCTATGCCGAGGGGACGTTCACGGTGCAGGACACGGATCGCCGCATCGCCATCGCTGCCGTGGCCGAGGCGGCACGCGATGCGGCAAACCTGCCCGAGGACATGACGCCGGGGCTGGCGGCCGACGGCTCCAATGTCAGCGATGCCTATACATTCCCCAACGGTTGCCACATCGCGGAGGTGGAGGTCGATCCTGAGACCGGCGCCGTGCGGCTGGACCGCTACACGCTGGTCGACGATTTCGGCCGCCTGCTCAACCCGCGACTGACCCTGGGCCAGGTGCATGGCGGCGTGGTGCAGGGAATCGGTCAGGCGATGCTGGAGCACGTCGTGTTCGATCCCGAGTCGGGCCAGATGCTGAGCGGCTCGTTCATGGACTACACCGTGCCGCGTGCCGACGACCTGCCGGCCTTTGCCGGCGGGCTCGATGCTTCGGCGCCCACCGCCGCCAACCGGCTGGGCGTGAAGGGATCCGGACAGGCCGGCGCCATCGCCGCACCGCAGACGATCATGAACGCCGTCCTGGATGCTCTGGTGCCGTTGGGCGTGACTGCGCTCGACATGCCGGCGACGCCACACCGGGTGTGGCACGCCATCCAGGCGGCACGCCGTGCGCCGTAGGCAGTCGATGGGCAAGGCGGCGGTGCGTCTGGCGGTCGATATCGGTGGCACGTTCACCGATCTCGTGCTCGACGTGGGCGGCCGGTTCATATCGACGAAGGTGCTGACCACGCAGGAGGCTCCCGAGCGCGGCGTGCTGGACGGTACCCGCCGAATTCTGGCGCAGGCGGGCGTGGCGGCGTCGGATCTCGACCTGGTGATCCACGGCACGACGCTCGCGACAAACGCGCTGATCGAGCGCAAGGGCGCGCGCACGGCGCTGCTGACCACGGCCGGCTTCCGCGATTCGCTGGAGATCGCCTACGAACACCGCTTCGAGCAATACGACATCTACATGGAACGGCCCGAGCCGCTGGTGCCACGGCCGTTGCGTTATGAAGTTCCGGAGCGTATTGCCGCCGACGGCGATGTGATGCTGCCGCTCGACGAACGGGCGGTCGAACGGCTCGCCGAGCGGCTCATGGCCGATGGTGTCGAGGCGGTGGCGATCTGCTTCCTGCATGCCTACCGCAATGCCGCCCATGAAGAACGCGCCAGCGCGATCATCGCGCGCCGCATTCCGGCACGTGTGATTGCCATTTCCAGCGAAGTCTGCCCCGAGATCCGCGAGTATGAGCGGGCATCCACCACCGCGGCCAACGCTTACGTGCTGCCGGTGATGGAGGGCTATCTCGAACGCCTCGACCACGGCCTGAAGGCGCTGGGGTGCTCTGGGCCGCTGTTGCTGATCATGTCGTCCGGCGGCATCACCACGGTCGATACCGCGCGCCGGTTTCCGATTCGCCTGGTCGAAAGCGGCCCGGCCGGCGGTGCCATCATGGCGCTGGCGGTGGCGGCGCAGAACGGCATCGACAAGGCGCTGGCTTTCGACATGGGTGGCACCACCGCCAAGATCACCTTGATCGATGGCCTGCGCCCGCAGCAGTCGCGCCACTTCGAGATCGGCCGCGCCGCGCGCTTCGTGAAGGGCAGCGGTATTCCTGTCCGCATCCCCGTCATCGACATGGTCGAAATCGGCGCCGGCGGTGGCTCGATCGCGCGCACCGATCCGTTGGGCCGCATCACCGTCGGCCCTGACAGTGCCGGCGCGATGCCCGGACCGGCGTCCTACGGCCGCGGTGGGACGATGCCCACGGTGACGGACGCCAACCTGCTGCTGGGCTGGCTCGATCCGGCGAACTTTGCCGGCGGCCATATCGACCTGGCGCCGGCGGTGGCCGCAGCGGCGGTGGACGCGGTTGTCGGCAGCCGAATCGGACTTGATCGCACGCAGGCAGCGCACGGGATCACCGAACTGGTAACCGAGACCATGGCCAGCGCCGCCCGCGTGCATGCCGTGGAAAACGGCAAGGACATGGCCGAGCGCACCATGATCGCCTTTGGTGGTGCGGCACCGCTGCATGCGGCGCGGTTGGCGCAGAAGCTCGGCATTGCGCGCGTGATCATCCCGGTCGGCGCCGGCGTCGGTTCGGCCTACGGCTTCCTGCGCGCACCGATGGCCTACGAGGTCGTCCGCACGCGACTGGTGCCATTGAAAGCATACGATCCCGAGTACGTGGCATCGTTGTTCGCGGCCATGCGCGCCGAGGCGGAGGCGGTCGTGCGGTTGGGTGCGGCCGACACGGCGCTGGAGGAGACGCGCACGGCCTACATGCGCTACCGCGGCCAGGGTCACGAGGTCGCTGTGCCGGTCCCGGATGCGGCGCTGCGGCCCGGCGGCGTGGATCACCTCCACCATGCCTTCGAGCAGGTCTATCACGCCCTCTACGGACGCACGATCCCGTTGCTCGATGTCGAGGCGCTGACCTGGACGCTGTCGCTGGCCGAGTCGCGGGAACTGCCCGCGCGCGAACCGCCGGTGGCGGCCAGGTCGGCACCAGAGCCGGTTGCTCGCCGGGCACTCTTCGACCCCGGCCGCGGTGCCACCGTCGAGGCTGGCGTCTACGGTCGCGACAGCCTGCCGCCGGGTGCGGTGGTCGAAGGGCCAGCCATCATCATCGAGGCGGAGACGTCGACATTGATCCCTGGCGGATTCGTCGCAACGCTGAACGGTGCAGGCCAGATCGTCATCGACAGGAGGCCGCGATGAGCCATCGACTGGGCGAAATCGAGGTACAGATCCTGTGGAACCGCCTGATCGCCGTGGTCGAGGAGCAGGCCCAGACGCTGATCCGGACCGCTTTCAGCACGGCGGCGCGCGAGGCCGGCGATATCTCGGCCGGCGTCTTCGACCGGCGCGGGCGCATGATCGCGCAGGCTGTGACCGGTACGCCGGGCCATGTCAACTCGATGGCGCGGTCGGTCGGGCATTTCCTCGATGCCTATCCGCTCGACACCCTGGTGGCCGGTGATGTGTTGATCACCAACGACCCCTGGAAGGGCACCGGCCATCTTTTCGACCTGACGGTGGTGACGCCCACGTTCAAGAATGGCCACGCGGTCGGGCTATTCGCCTGCACGACCCATGTGGTCGACATCGGCGGCATCGGCCAGAGTCCGTCCGGCAGGCAGATCTATCACGAAGGCCTGCAGATCCCGATGATGCCCTTGGCACGCGCAGGCCAGATGAACGAGGACCTGCTGCGCATCGTGCGTGCCAACGTCCGCGAGCCGGTCCAGGTCGTGGGCGACATCTACGGCCTTGCCGCCTGCAACGATATCGGTGCGGCCCGCCTGGTCGAGATGATGGCCGAGTTCGGCCTCGACGATCTGGAGGAACTGTCGGAAACCATCATCAGCCGCAGCCGCCAGGCCATGGCCGACGCGATCGGCAAGCTGCCGCGCGGCACCTGGACGTCCAGCATGACCATCGACGGCCTGGAGGCTCCGGTGACGCTGGTCGGCTCGCTCACCATCGACGCCGACGTGGTTCGCGTCGATTACACCGGCACATCGGGTATATCGAGCTTCGCGATCAACTGCCCGCTTTGCTACACGGAAGCCTACACCGCCTTTGGCGTGAAATGCGCCATCGCCCCCTGGATTCCTAACAACGCCGGGACCCTGGATGCGGTGATCGTCACGGCGCCCGACTCCTGCATCGTGAACGCGCAGCATCCGGCGGCAGTCTACGCGCGGTCCATCATTGGCCACATGCTGCCCGATATCGTCTTCGGCTGTCTCGACCAGGCGATGCCGGGCACCATGCCGGCCGAGGGTACGTCCTCGTTGTGGAATCTCAGCCTGGTGGCGGCGCACGGATTGACCGGCCGTGCCGATGAGGTCCGTACCGCGTTCAACGTAACGACCTTCCACTCCGGCGGCGCCGGCGCGCGGCCGCAGCTGGATGGTCTGTCGGCGACGCCGTTTCCCAGCGGCGTGCGCAACGTGCCCGTCGAGGTGACCGAATCGATCACACCCGTCGTCGTGTGGCGCAAGGAGCTGCGCACCGACTCGGGCGGTGCCGGGCGCCAGCGCGGCGGCCTGGGCCAGGTCATGGAGGTCAGCAACCGCGATCCGTCACCGATGGGCATCTACCATCGCTTCGAGCGCGTGCGGTTTCCTGCCCGCGGGCGCGCCGGCGGCAGGGAAGGGGCCGTCGGCCGGCTGCGCCTAAGCTCGGGTACGGAGTTCCCCGACAAGGGTCTGCATATCGTGCCGGCGGGTGATCGCGTCATCATCGAGATGCCGGGTGGCGGCGGTTACGGCGATCCGCGAACCCGTGATCCCAGGCGGGTCGCGCGCGATGTTGCCTATGGGCTGGTCAGTGCGGAAGAAGCCGAAAGGACCTATGGCGTTGCGGCGGACGGCGCACCGCCAAAATCGTGATACGCTCGGCGACGAAGAGGTGAGCGATGGCCGAGACGCTGGGATTTGACCCCCTGACGGTTCCCGAGAGCAATTTCACGACCTATCCCGAGCCGTATCGTGCGGCCAACCAGCAGCGCTGGAATCGCCGGCTGGGTGAGCATATCGGGTTGACCAACTTCGGTGTCAACCTGACACGCATCGTGCCTGGCGGACAGTCGTCAAACCGTCATGCCCACTCGCGCCAGGACGAATTCGTCTATGTCCTGGAAGGCGAGGTGGTGCTGGAGACCACTGCCGGCAACCAGATCCTGCAGGCAGGCATGTGCGCCGGCTTTCCAGCCGGCACGGGCCTTGCGCACCGCTTCATCAATCGCACCGACAAGGATGTCGTGCTGCTGGTGATCGGCGATCGCACGCCGGGCGACGAGGTCAGCTATCCCGACGTCGACGTCCACGCCCGCATGGGCGCCGATGGCAAGTACCGGTATGAGCACAAGGACGGCACGCCGTACTGATCGTTTCTGGAGTTCTCATCATGCCTGCCCGCCACGTCCTTGCCATTGATCAGGGAACGACTTCGACGCGCGCGATTGTGTTCGACGCCACGGCGCGACCGGTTGCGACGGCGCAGCGCGAACTGCCGCAGATCTACCCGTCGCCCGGCTGGGTCGAGCACGATCCCGAGGAGATCTGGCGCGCAACAGTCGCGGTGTGCCGTGAAGCGCTGGCGCAGGCTGGCCTCGACGCGGCGGCAATCGCCGGCATCGGCATCACCAACCAGCGCGAGACCACCATCGTCTGGGATCGCGAGACCGGCAAGCCGGTGTACAACGCCATCGTCTGGCAGGACCGCCGTACGGCTGAGCGCTGTGCCGAACTGAAGGCAGCCGAACTGGAACCGGAGTTCACGCAGCGCACGGGCCTGGTGCTCGATCCCTATTTCTCGGGCACCAAGCTCGCCTGGATCCTGGACAATGTGCCGGGTGCGCGGGCGCAGGCCGAAGCCGACAAGCTCGCGTTCGGGACAGTCGAGTCTTTCCTGTTGTGGCGCTTGACCGGTGGCGAGCGTCACGCCAGCGACGCCACCAATGCCTCGCGCACGTTGCTCTACAACATCAGGAGCCAGCGTTGGGATCTCGACCTGCTGCGCCTGCTCGAGATCCCGCATACCCTGTTGCCGGAGGTCGTCGACTGTGCCGGCGATTTCGGCACCACGACGCCGGACCTGTTCGGCGCGCCGATTCCCGTCCTGGGCATGGCGGGTGACCAGCAGGCCGCCACGGTAGGACAAGCGTGCCTCAAGCCCGGCATGGTGAAGAGCACCTATGGCACCGGCTGCTTCGCGCTGCTCAACACCGGCACGACGGCCGTGCGCTCCAAGCACCGCCTGCTCACGACCATCGCGTATCGACTCAACGGCACCACGACGTACGCGTTGGAGGGCAGCATCTTCGTTGCCGGCGCCGCGGTGCAATGGCTGCGTGATGGGCTGAAGCTGATCGCCAAATCTGCCGACGTCGAGGCGCTGGCGGATGCCGCACGACCCGGCCATGGCGTCGTCATGGTGCCGGCTTTCGTCGGCCTGGGCGCGCCGTACTGGGATCCCGATGCGCGTGGCGCGCTGCTGGGCCTGACGCGCGACACCGGACCGGCCGAGATCGCGCAGGCGGCATTGGATTCGGTCTGCTTTCAGACTCGCGATCTGGTCGAAGCCATGAAAGCCGATGGCGCTGCCATCGATGCCTTGCGTGTCGACGGCGGCATGGTGGCCAACAGTCCGCTGATGCAGCGCCTGGCCGATACGCTGGGCGTGCCGGTCGATCGGCCCACCGTCACCGAAACGACCGCGCTGGGTGCTGCTCTGCTGGCTGGCCTGCAAGCTGGTCTGTTTCCCTCTCTGGAGGATATCGCTGCCACGTGGCAACTCGACCATGCCTTCACGCCACGCGAGGCGGCCGCGAGCCGTGACCAGCGCTATGCCGGTTGGCAGGACGCGGTGAAGCGCGTGCGCAGCGGGGCGTGAACGCATCGCATGGCGTGAAGGCTCGGTGACTGGCTGCGGACCGCGATCGCGCGTAACGCACGATATCGTCACTTCTTCCGTGCTCCGAGCGGACGTAGGCTCCGGCCGCCCAAGCAAAGGAGGTCATGATGATGATCCGTCGCGCCATGCTCGCGTCGATGGTGGCGCTGATCGCGGGCGCCGCCGTGGCGCAGCAGTCGCCGCCGCCCACCCGGGTACGGGGTGAAATCACCGGCTACAGCGATCGTGCGCTGAACGTGGCGACCCGTGAAGGGGACAAGGTGACGATCAAGCTGGCCGAAGGCTTTTCCGTGATCGGCGTCACCAAGGCCGATATCACCGACATCAAGTCCAACAGCTTCGTCGGCATCGCGGCGATCAAGGGCACCGACGGCAACTGGGTTGCGCTGGAGGTATTGGTGTTTCCCGAATCGGCGCGGGGCGCGGGTGAAGGACATTATCCCTGGGACTTGCAGCCGCAGAGCACCATGACCAATGGCACCGTGGCGACGGTGGCGGAGGCAGCGCACGGCCGCACGTTGAAGGTCGCCTACAAAGGTGCCGCGCAGCCGATCGAGATCACGGTGCCGACGGCAGCGCCGATCGTGACCTTTGCGACCGGCTCGCCCGATCTGCTGAAGCCCGGCAATCATCTGTTCGCCAGCGCGACCAAGGGCGCGGGTGGCGATCTCACGGCCGCGCGTGTGCTGGTCGGCGTCGACGGGCTGGTACCACCGATGTGAGGAACCAGTCGGCATCAATTGCCATGGACAGTGCCGGTCCGCCGCCGCAGGATCGCGTCAACGCCGGCAAGGAGTACATTAATGCGGCGGCGGAGGGAGCGTTGGCTTGGCGTATGGCCAGACGGGCTTGTGTTTGGGCTCGTGCTGGCGGTGTGTGCCTGGCCTGCCAGCGCCGAGAACGGCTTGGACGTTGGGTCGGCGCGCAGCGTCCGCATCGAGGGCAAGCCCGAGCGTTTCGTGGTTTGCGATCAGGCCGGTCGCGCACCCGTCGTCAGTGTGATGTTGGGACGGCGTGCCGTGGCCGTGGCCCATGCGTTGGGCGGCGAGACCATGGCCCTCGATCCCGGCGCCTGCGAGCCGCCGGTGTCAGCACGGCCCAGCGTGCAGTGCAGTGTCAAACGTGCACCACAACCGATGCACGTCGACGTCCGGCTCGCCGACCGCGCGCGGCGCGCCGGTAGCGGCATCTTCGGCGAACGCTGGGAATATCGCTCGCTGCGCCTGCGCCAATTGAGCGGCGACAACGTCGTGACCTGGGTCGATCATGAAGTCGAACTGCCGCTCGACGAGGTGTTCGAGGACCGTATCGTGCGCCACATCGACGAGCCCGGCGCGCCGTCGGCCGACTCCTGCGGCATCGGTTTTCTGGTCATTCGCTCCCACGTGCGTCAAGGGGCGGCACTGACGCTCTATGCGCTGTCGGCGTCAGGCTTGGAGGCGCGCGCCGTGTCAGAGCCGCTGGGCATGCGCGAGCGCTGGCGGGACGTGATCGGCGTTGCCGACGTCGTGGGCGACGGCCGGCGGCGTATCGTCGAGGTCGCCGAGCCGCACGGCGCCGGACGATTGCAGATCGACGACATCCGTGGTGCCCGAATCGAGCCCGAGTCGACCTTGGACGGCTACACCACGCATCGCCTTGGGAACAGCCGCCAAGGTATTGGTGCACTGCTGGATGTCACCGGTGATGGTGTCGCCGACATCGTGGTGCCCACCAGCGATTGGAAATGCCTGGCGGTGGTCACGGCACGCGGCGGCGTGTTGCGCGAAGCCGGTCGTCTGTCCTGTGGCACCGCCCCGATCGTGGACGTGCTGGCGGCCGACCTCAACGGCGATGAGCGCGACGATCTTGTTGCCGTGCGCGCCGACGGCACCATCGAGGCCTGGTTCCGATAGTTGGCAGCGCGCAAACTTTTCGCAGCGCGCGGACGACAATAGTCGGTGGAAACGCTGCTGCACCGAGATGCCGTTGGGCCAGCGCCATCAGCACCGTTATGATCCGGCAACGAGTCGGGATTATCCGATCACAGGCTCCGCCCACGGGCGGCACACCGTTGAAAGGATTTCATCATGACTTTTGATGTGATTGGCGGTCTCACATTGACCGTCGTTCTCGGCCTGGCCGCGGCGCCTGCCGATGCCGCATCGTTGACAGCGATCGAAGCCGTCAACGTGAGCGGTGGAGCCCAGGCCGGTCCACCGATCGCGGGCGAGAGCGACGGTCGCGTGGCCATCGACGCCGTCGCGGCGACGGCGCCGACAGCACAGGCCGACAATGCCTGCCTGCTGCGCGGTACCCTGGTCCGCACGCCGCGCGGCGACGTGCCGGTCGAGACGTTGGCGATCGGCGATGAGGTCGTCACGCTGGACGGCACGGTTCAGCGACTCAAGTGGATCGGGCAGCGCGCCTACGCGCCCATCGTTGCCAGGGTCAACCCCAGGATCGTGCCGATCCGGATCGCAGCCGGCGCGTTGGGTGATGCGATGCCGTCGCGCGATCTGCTGGTCTCACCGGCGCACGCGCTCTATCTCGACGGTGTCCTGGTGCCCGCCACGTTCCTGGTGAACGGTGACACCATTCGGCCGGCACCCGAGATCGAGGTCATCGAGTATTTCCATCTCGAACTGGACGCACCCGACGTCCTGTGGACCAACGACGCACCGACCGAGAGCTACGTCAATCACGGCAACCGCCGGATGTTCGAGAACTGGACCCAGTACGTGGCGCGATACGGCTCGGAAGACGAAGCGCCCCGCGGCGTCGACGGCCAGTACGTGCGGCGCTTCAAGTGCGTCTATGCCGGTCCGCTGCTGCAGGCGATCCGCGCCAGGCTGGCGCGGCATGCGGGCGAGGCGTTGGCCGCTTGACTAGCGCGCCTCCTCGTTCACCTGGCTCCACTTGTCGGCGCTCTCGATGAACGACGTGAAAACCTTGCGGATGGTGGCCTCGGGCAGGTCGCGGGTGATGAACACGATCCGCGTGCGGTGATCCTCGTCCGGCCATTTTTCCAGCACGGCGGGCGGATGGAAAACGTGCTGCACGCCATGCACCACCACCGGCTTGTCGCTGTCGCTGACGTTCAAGATGCCCTTGATGCGCAGCAGGTCCGGACCGCGATAGGTCACCAGCGCATCGAAGGCAGCGGCGACGGTGGCCCAGGGCAGCGGCTTGTCGAACACGATGCAGAACGAGCGGATGCTGTCGTCGTGCCGGTTGATGTCGTGCGGATCCTGGTCGCGGTGGGCATGCGCTTCATCCGGGCCGGGGCCGGCGAAGGGATCGTCAGGGGAGCCGGACGGCCGCCCGCCATCATCGTGACGGTGATGGTGGTGCTCGTGATGATGGTCGTGGCCATGACCGTGGTGGTGATGGCCGTGCGCGTCGTGCTCGGCGAGGTACGCCTCTTCATGCAGCCAGCGCTTGACGTCGGCCGTCTTGGTCTCGGGATTGTAGAGGCCGGCGTTCATCACGTCGGCGGGTGACACCTCGCCGAATTGCACCGGCATCAGTGGCGCACCGGGGTTGAGCTGGTGCAGGCGGCCGCGCAGCGCCGTGATCTGCGCCTCGGTGGCGATATCGGTCTTGGTCAGCAGCAGCCGGTCGGCGACGGCGGCCTGCTTCACCGACTCGGCGTGGTTGTCCAGCGTGCCGGCGCCGTTGACCGCGTCGACCGTGGTGACGACGCCGTCCATGCGAAAGCGCGAGGCGAGCAGGGGGTCGGTCATCAGGGTGTGGAGGATCGGGGCCGGATCGGCCAGTCCCGTGGTTTCGACCACCATGCGCTTGAACGGCGTGATCTCGCCACGCGTGCGCTTCAGATACAGCTCGCTCATGGTACGCACCAGATCACCGCGCACCGTGCAGCACAGGCAGCCGCTGTTGAGCGTGACCAGCCCGTCCTCGTCCGACTTCTCGATCAGCTGGTGATCGAGCCCGATCTCGCCGAACTCGTTGATGATGACGGCGGTGTCGCCCATCTCCGGCTTGCGCAGCAGTTCACGCAGGACCGTCGTCTTGCCGCTGCCCAGAAAGCCGGTCAGCACCGACACCGGGATTCGTTCTTCCGCCGCCTCATTCATTTCTTCTCTCCGTCCTCGTCCCGGCGCCAGAAGCGGGACGCCCGAACGAAGCGTTTGCCGGCCGCGGCCAACGCTCGCTCATCGTCACCGCCGGCCTGCGCGCGCATCGCGAGCCAGCCCGTCAGCACGCCGGCAACCCAGTCCAGCCGGCCCTTGGGACGGGCCGCGGCGCGGATGTCGGCGACGACCTTGGCCGCGACGATGCGATCGTTGGCCAATCCCAGCGCGTCCTGCAGCTTGGCTGCCGCGTGGATATAGGCGTCGGCGGCTTTGTGGTCAAAGAGCTTGGCGAGGAAGGCGGCGGCATAGCGCTGTTTCTTGACGCGCAGCCGCAGGGCGTGGCGGGCACCGCCGTCCAGCTTTCCGAAGCGGTCCAACCCTTTGCGCAGCTTGCGATCGCGCCGCCGTAGGATATCGCGCGCGAAATCCAGCGCATCCGGCAGCGGCGCCACCGCCGGCACGCCGGGCATCGGGTCGGTCGTCGGTGCCGCCGGCTGCGGCAGCACCAGCCCGCCCGGGATGGCGCTCTGCAGGGCGTTGGCTCCGGGGGCTGGCGGTTCCGGTAGTTGCAGTGGCGGTACGACCGGTATGTGGCGCACCGGCATCGCCAGCAGGCGGGCAAGGCGGCTGTCGAAGGCGGTGAAGGTCTCGCCGCTGAGCACGCGCCGGGCTGCGTCGTGACGGGTGCGGCGCAGGCGCATGGCGGCGGCCCGGAAGGCGCGCAGGTCGCGGCTGACGTCGGGATAGGGCGCCAGGCTGGCGTCGGCCTCCTTCAGCACGCCGGCCAGGAAGACGTCGAGGTCGCGTGTGGCGCCACAGGCGTCGGCCAGCACCTTGGCATCGGCACGCAGGGCGAGGATCATGTCGTCCGCCAGCGGCCGGCCGAACAGGGTCGCCGCGGCGCGCAGGCGGCGCAGAGCCACGCGCGTACCATGGATCCCGACGGGATCGCGGGCGGACAGCACGGTCTGTCGCGCCGTCAGCAGGTCGGCATGGCACGCCGCCAGGGCTTCGTGCGCCAGGGCCAGCAATGGCGGTACCGCCTCGCTGGTGAGCAAGTCTCGATGATCAGCCAAGTCCATTTGTCGGCCATCCCAGCACGGGGGCGCATGACAGACAAATGACGGTTTTGTTGCGATCGAACCGACTGCGAAAGCCCATCATCTGGTAGGAGAGCCTGCTCCAGGACTCTATTTGTTGTAGCAAGCACAATTGAGTGCCCACAAGGTAACGCGATGCAGAATGGACCTCCAGTATGCAACTATTCCGGGGTGATGCTTGACGCGTCGGCCTGGGGCTCGCGATGGTGTCGCCATGCGGCATGACGATCTCTTTGCGAAGCCAGGCCATTTGATTCGCCGCTGCCAGCAGATCGCGGTGTCGATCTTCATGGACGAGTGCCGTGCCCTTGATCTCACGCCCATCCAGTACGCCGTGCTCTCGGCGCTGAGGGCGCAGCCCGACATCGATCAGGCGACCCTGGCGGCGCTGGTTGCGCTGGACCGGTCGACCTTGGGCGAGGTGGTGATGCGACTGCAGCACCGGCGCTTGATCGACCGACGGCCCAGCGAGCGTGACCGCCGCAGCAAGGTCCTGCGGACGACCGCGACCGCGCTGCGCCTGTTGGACAGGGCCGAGGCCACGGTGCGTCGCTCCCAGGAGCGGATACTGGCGCCGCTTACGCCGGCGGAACGGCGGACGTTCATGCGCTTGCTGTCCAAACTCGTCGACATCAACAACGCGCTGAGCCGGGCACCGATGGCGGTGTCCGCCGCCAAGGCCGGCGGACGGCGACGGAGCAGCAGCACATAGGGGCTGCGAGGCCGCTATCGGCTCTCCGGCGTGGCACCGCACTGCTGCAACGCGAAGGCGCGTGCGGCTTGATAGTCCTGTTCCGACCCGAACGCGCGCCGGGGCAGCGTCACGGCTTCGCGCTTGGAGATCGCGAAGAACAGATGACGCGGCGTCTCGATAACCCGCCTGACGCTCGACCAGGCGATACGCGACTGGATGCCGGCGCCACTGCCCTCAATGCCAGCCCGGTCCAGTGACAACGTGACCTCCTGGTTGGCCAGCGCATTGCGCTTGAAGACCATCGCTGCCGTCAGTGGCGCGACGAGGTGGCCCAGCCACGGGAAGAGCAGGACGATGGCAAAAACGACGTAGAGATCCCACGGCAGGCGGCCCTGAACGGCGCCACGCACGACCAGCCAGGCGCGCTCGACGGAGCCTGCCATCACATAGAGCATGATCGCCCACAGCGCGATCAGGGCCACGGTCGCCAGCCATCGCCAGCGCCATGTGGGGCGCGTCAGGGCGTTCGTCATCGCAACGAAGTCACCCCGTTCAAACCGGAATTTGACCTCAAAAGGCGGCGTCGCGCGGTCCATGCGCCATTCTGAAGGAGGCGACGATGTCTGTGCAACCGCCGCCGTGACTCCGGCCAAAAAGTGAGTATACTCATTGATTGGCGAAAGTGATGGAGAACGGCATGGAATTCGGCATGCAATTCTTCCCCGATGTTGGTCCGGCGCAGAAGCCGGCCGACCGCTACTTCCGCGAGGCGCTGGACCTCGTGGCGCTGGCCGACCCGCTGGGCTACGGCCACGTCCGCATTGTCGAGCACTACTTCCATCCCTACGGCGGCTATTCGCCCAATCCGATCGTCTTCCTCAGCGCCGCCGCCCAGCGCACGGCCCGCGCGCGGCTGATCACCGGGGCGGTGCTGCCGGCCTTCAACAACCCGCTGAAGCTGGCGGGCGAGATCGGCATGCTCGATGCCATCTCGGGCGGCCGTCTGGAAGTCGGTTTCGCGCGCGCTTTCCTGCCGCATGAATTCAGCCGCTTCGGCGTGAAGCTCGACGAAAGCAAGGCACGCTTCGACGAAGGCATCGAACAGGTGCGCCTGCTGCTGGCCGAGGAGGACGTGGCGCACCAGGGCCGCTTCCATTCCTTTCCGAGGACGACATCGCTGCCGCGCCCCACGCAGCGGCCGCATCCGCCGTTCTGGGTCGCTGCCCTGGGCACGCCCGACAGCTTCACCAATGCCGGCCGCAAGGGCTATTCGATCATGGCGATCCCGATGGGGGGCGGCATGATGGCCGAGTTGATCGGCCTCTATCGCGAGGGTTGGAAAAGCGCCGGACATCCGGGCAATGGCCGCGTCATGCTGGCGTTCCACATGTTCTGCCATGAAGACAGGGAAGCCGCCGCCGCCATCGCCCGGGCGCCGCTGGAGCGCTATCTAAGTTCGCTGGTCGAAGCGGCTGGCGACTGGACCGAGGGCACCAGCTCGGCCGACTACCCGGGCTACGACAAGATCATCGCCGGGCTGGCACAGGAGACTTTCGAGTCCCAGGTCGAGAAGGGTGCGGCCTGGATCGGGACACCGCATGACATCCGTGAACAGATCGCCGACTACCGCAAACGCGTCGGCGGTTTCGAGAGCGCATCGCTGCAGGTGAACTTCAACACCGTGTCGGTCGAAGACGCCCGCTGTTCCACCGAACTGTTCGGCCGGGCCGTGATCCCGCACTTTGCGTAGACGACGCAACGCCGGCTGATCATCCGCCCGCCCGTCCGATTGGCCTTTCTTCCGGGTTGCTTTTTGGTGCTGTGCCGCCATGTATGCGTCACAGCCATTACATCACGGCCGGTGACAGAAGCTGCCGGTCCGTGGTTCCATGATCATCAGGATGGACGTCGTTTCAGGATGCGAGACGTATGAACATGGATACCGGGGCCTTCAAGAAAGGCATGCGCCACCTCGCGGCCAGCGTCTGTCTGATCACGACGCGGCATGGCGCTGAGCGTGGCGGCCTGACGGCGACGGCCGTGTGTTCCGTATCGGCCGAGCCGCCCCAACTGCTGGTGTGCGTCAATCGCGACGCGAGCGCCCATCCGCTGATCGTTGCCAGCCGCATCTTCGCGGTGAACGTGCTGGCGCCGTGCCACCGCTCGATTGCCGAGCGCTTCGCCGGCATGGACGGCGTCGAAGGCGATGCGCGCTTCGTCGATCTGGGCGACTGGCGGACGTTGCAGACCGGTGCACCAGTGCTGCACGGTTGTCCCGTGACGTTCGACTGCAAGGTCGTGAACACCACCGTGGCCGGCACGCACACCATCGTCATCGGCGAAATCCTCGACGTTGCGCTCGATGCCGCCAATCTGCCCCTGCTTTATGCGCAGGGTGCCTTCATGGGCAGCGAGACACTGAAGGCGGCACCCTAGGTCGGTCTGCCCGGACGGCCTGCGCGATTCTTTGACATCGGTTCGGCTTTGACGGCTAATGCCTGCCGTCACGGTCTCTCGATCGCAAGATCGAGGGCTAAGAGGGAATCCGGTGCGCTTCGCGGCAAAACCGGAGCTGCCCCCGCAACTGTTGGCGGCGAGCGTTTGTCCGACGGACGTCACTGAAGCGCCGGCTTCGGGAAGACCGGACACTGCGATAACCCGCGAGCCAGGAGACCTGCCGCGACACGTGTACGTCCTCGGGCGGGGTGTCCCGGTGGGGTCGCTTGTCATGGATGGCCCTGTGCCGCCATGGCTCAGCCGATATCCGCTTGGCCTTGGCCTCTTTCTGGGTGGGGTCATTGATGCTGGGTTTGCATCGCGTTGTTGCCGGTGGCGGTCGGTCGGATCTCGGGCGCAGGTTGGACATCCCGCAGACGGCACGGCCGCTGCACCTGATCTGGAGCTACGCGACGGCGATCGCCGCCATCCATGCGTTCGCGCTGCTGGCATTCGTGCCGTGGTTCTTCAGTTGGACAGGCGTGGTGCTGGCTGTCCTGGGCCTCTACGTCTTCGGAACATTGGGGATCAACCTCTGCTATCATCGCCTGCTGACCCACCGCGGCGTCGTCTGCCCGGCCTGGCTCGAACACGCTCTGGCGATCCTCGGCGTCTGCTGCGTGCAGGATACGCCGGCGCGCTGGATCGCCATCCATCGCCGCCATCACGCGCAGGCCGACGAACAGCCCGATCCGCATAGCCCGCGGGCCGGTTTTTTGTGGGCGCACCTGGGCTGGATCGTGGTCCGCAACCAGGACCTGGTCCGGCCGGGACTGGTGTCACGCTACGCCAAGGACATCCTGCGCGATCCGTTCTACGCCCGGCTGGAGCCGTATCCCTGCTGGGTCGGTGTGATCCTGCTGTCGTGGCTGCTCTTCTTCGTGGGCGGTTTTGTCGCCGAATGGATGCTGGGCGGCAGCGTCGACCAGGCGCTGCAGTTCGGGCTCAGCCTGCTGGTCTGGGGCGTGTTCGTCCGTACAGTCCTGGTGTGGCATATCACCTGGTCGGTGAACTCGGTGGCCCATCTGTGGGGATACCGCACATACGAGACTGGCGAATCCAGCCGCAACAATCTGCTGGTCGGCTTCATCAGCAACGGCGAGGGCTGGCACAACAACCACCATGCCGATCCACGGTCGGCACGCCACGGCCACCAATGGTGGGAACTCGACGTGACCTGGCTGACCATCCGGCTGCTGGCCGCCGTCGGGCTGGCAGGGCGGATCGCGACGCCCTCCGTCCAGCGACAACCGGGCCAGCAAGGAGCCCTTGAGCCGCCACCGGCAAAAGACTAGAACCCTGTCGCCCAAAGGGGCTGGTCCTGATGGGGCGTAGCCAAGCGGTAAGGCAGCGGATTTTGATTCCGCCATCCCCAGGTTCGAATCCTGGCGCCCCAGCCACCCTTTGGGGTTAGCGAACACCGGCCGAGAGCGGATTGCTCTACGCCCTGCTATCGCCAGACGGAGAACCTTGAGCGAAAGCTCTCGGCGCTGAAGGTTGCAAGGCTGCCCGGTTAGGGTCGGCGCCTCAGCGAGCCCCGCATCCGAAACCAACCACGATCAGCCCGCGAGGCGCGCGCGAAACAGCGTGGCGCCGTCCGGCAGGCGCGACCTGGCGATATCCCGGAAGCCGGCCTCGGTCATCCATGCGCGATACTGACCTTCAGTGTACGATTCGCCGTGGCGATAGAGGTTCAGGAAGGTGAGATTCAGAAAGACACCCTCGGGCGGGCCGAGGCGGTCGTCATCGACGACACCCGACCCTGCAATGGCGATCTCGCCGCCGGGTGTCAGACAACGCGCCGCGTTCAGGATCGAACGGCGCGCCTGGTCCGGCGGAAGGACCTGAACGACGGCCTTCAGGACCGCCAGATCGTGCCGACCGATCGATGGCGCGACGGTGATGTCCCCCGCTTCGACAACCACGTCGTCGGCACCATATTCCGACAGGATCTCTGGCGCGACCGCTGCGACCGCCGGGAGTTCCATCAGCGTCGCCGCAATCTGCGGCCACCGTTCGCGAAGTCCGACGAGAATGGTCCCGGGACCTCCGCCGATGTCGATCACCGAACCGATCGCCGAGAGATCGACCTCCCGGGCCAGATGTCGGCCGAAAATCACCCCGCCCGGTGCGAGCATGCGGCTGAAGGCTGCCGCGGCCTCGGGCCCCGCTTCGGAAAAGTCGTGCAGCGCCGCTGGCCGGTTCTGTCGCAGCGACTCTGCGGTCAACAGGTCGGCTCCCCAGAGTTCGCGCAGGAGCGCATGGTCGCCGCCGCGATAGGTCGGCTTGGACGCGTCGAGGAAGGCTGACGCTTCGGGGCCGTTGCGAAATTGGCCATCCTTGACGTCGAGGAGGCCGATGCTGGCGAGCGCGTAGAGGAGCCGCGACAGACGATCGGGCTCGACGTTGAGCGCGGCCCCAAGGCTGTCAGCCGTCATCGCGCTGCCGCCGAGCCGGGTGAAGATGCCAAGATCCAGCCCGGCGCGAAGCGCCAAGGCAGGGGGCACCGCTGCGATCAGCTTGTCGATCCGAGCAGACTCCACCATGTCACATCCCCTTCCGCGATCCAGGGCCGACTTTGAAACAGCTCGGAAGATCGGATTCGACCGCGGCGGCGCTTTCCCCACCCATCGCAGCGAGGCGCGACCAGAAGTTTGTCACGGACCGCAGAGCGTTTGAAGTCGATGGTCGACCCTGTCGTTTCGGCGGACAACCACACGCATCGCATCGTTACGGCTGGCATCCCGTCACCCGAAGCGCGTAGCATGGCGCCGGAGCGCACGCAGGGGAGGTCGGCCGTGGGCGAGACCCGCACCGTCAAAGGCTGTTGTCCGTTGGATTGCCAGGACACGTGCAGTTGGGTCGCCGAGGTGGACCAGGGCCGCGTCGTTGCAGTGCGCGGCGCCAAGGATCATCCGTTCACGCGCGGTGTTCTGTGCGCCAAAGTCAACGACTATCCGACGCGCACCTATGCCCCCGACCGTCTGTTGCATCCGCTGCGACGGGTTGGCCCCAAAGGATCCGGCCAGTTTGAGCGTATCTCCTGGGATGCGGCGCTCGATCTGATCGCCCAGCGCTTCACGGCGATCGCGGCACAGCATGGGCCGGAGGCGCTGTTGCCGCACCGCTATCTCGGCTCGATGGGCATGGTGCAATGCCGCGGCCTGATGCGGCTGTTCCACGCGCTGGGCGCGAGCCGGACGGGTGGTGGCATTTGTGCTGTCTCGTACGTGGCCAGCGCGGCCGAGGGGCTGCCGTTGGGCTTCGACCCCGAGGACGTCGCCGATAGCCGCCTGATCCTTCTGTGGGGCGTCAACATCCTCTCGACGTGCCATCACCACTGGCAGTTCATTCAGGAGGCCCGCCGGCGCCACAATGCGCGGGTCATTTGCATCGACCCCATCCGCACCCGCACGGCCCGGCAGTGCGACGAGCATGTCGCGCTGCGTCCTGGCACCGACACGGTGCTGGCGGCCGGCATGGCCCGCGTCATGCTCGAGGAAGGCCTGGCTGACCTCGACTACGCCCGTACCGTCTGCGCCGACCTGGATGACCTCGCGCGGAACGTTGCGCCGTGGACGCCGGTGCGTGTGGCCGACATTTGCGGGATTGCACCGGAAACGGTGGTGCGCCTGGCGCGTGAATTCGCCGCCGCGCGTCCGGCCGTGATCCGCGCCGGCGTCGGCGTACAGCAAACCGTACACGGCGAGTCGTTCGTGCGTGCCGTGCATGCGCTGGCGGTGCTGGGCGGCCACTGGCAGCACCGCGGCGGCGGCGTGCTGGCGATCGCCCGACCCGATCTCAATCAACTGCGTCCCGAACGCGCCGATCTGATTCCGCCCGGCAAATCGCCGCGCGTTCTCGACATGGCGCGGCTGGGCGAGACCTTGACCGATCCGACGCTCGATCCGCCCATCCACGGGTTGATGGTATGGGGTACGAACCCGGCGGTGGTGCAGCCGGACGCCGGCCGGGTGCAACAGGGACTGGCGCGCGGGGATCTGTTCACCGTCGTGGTGGAGCATTTCCTGACCGACACCGCCCGCTTTGCCGACGTGGTCCTGCCGTCGACGACGCAGCTGGAACACTTCGATGTGCTGGGCGCCTGGGGCCATCACTACATCAGCGTGAACCTGCCGGCGATCGCGCCGTTGGGCGAAGCGAAGTCGCACGGTGAGATCATGCGCTTGCTGGCGCCGCGGCTGGGGCTCGATCACCCGGCCATGCGCGAAAGCGATGAGGAGATTGCGGCATTCGCGTTGCCGCCGGGTCTCGATCTCGCGGCATTGAAGGATGCCGGATGGATCAAGACAACCAAACCACCGGTGACGCTCGCGGGCGCCGGGCTTCGCCTGGCACCGCGGGATGGTGTTTCCCTGCCGCCCGCACCGCCGTCTGCCGGGATGCTGCGGCTGATGACGCCCAAGGCCCATTTCTTCCTGAACTCGAGCTTTGCCAACCAGCCGCGCCATCGCCGCGCCGAAGGCCGGCCGACGCTCGACATGACGGCCGCGGATGCCGTGGCGCGCGGGCTGCGTGACGGTGAGGCCGTCAAGGTGCGAAACGGCCGCGACGCGTTTGGGGCGACGCTTCGGATCACGGATGCGGTTGTCGACGGCGTGGTCGCCATGCCGGGCAAATGGTGGAGCGTGCCCAAAGAAGAGGGTGCCGTGTCGAACCTGTTGTGTCCGGGCGCCTGGTCGCCGGGCGGCCAACCGGCCTTCAACGAGATCTTCGTCGAGGTCGTGCGTGCGGAGGCGGGTGCTGCCGCCGCGCAGGTGAAGAGGCCCGCTCTCGTGTCGTCGGGTGCGTCGTAGTCAGGCCGGCCGCGGTGGGACGGCCATCAGCCGTGCCGCGATGATCATCGCGCAGGCTACGACCGCGGCACCGGCCAGAAAGACCGCATCGACACCGAAGCGGTTGGCGATCAGGCCGGTCACCGGCCCGCCGACACCTAACGCGACATCGAGGAAGGCGACATAGGCGCCCATGGCCAGCGCCCGGCTTTGCGGCGGTGCGCGGCGAACGGCTTCGACGCCGAAGCCGGGAAAGGCCAGCGAATACCCGAACCCCGTCAAGGCCGCGCCGGCATAGGCCAACGGAGTCTGCTCGGCTCCCCAGATCAGAAACTGGCCGACGGCTTCGATCAGCACGCA
This sequence comes from Reyranella sp. CPCC 100927, assembly GCF_007859315.1. Classification (GTDB taxonomy): domain Bacteria; phylum Pseudomonadota; class Alphaproteobacteria; order Reyranellales; family Reyranellaceae; genus Vineibacter. The sequence goes on along the minus strand of NZ_VOHA01000011.1, from coordinate 198,054 downwards.
CACCAGCGCCACGCGGGCGCCGCCCAGCCGGTCGGGCAGATGACCGAAGAGCAGGCGCGCACCGATGAAGGCGCCGCCGAAAGCCGTGAAGGCCAGCGACGCATCGCCCCAGGCACGCTGGGCAAAAAGCAGCGCGATGAAGGCGGTCATGCCGCCGAAACCGATGCTGCAGAAGGCGAGGCCTAGGCCGGGCAGCCACACGGCGCCCAGCACCTTGTAGAACGGGACGCGTCGTGTCGCCGCCGGCGCGATCGGGCGTAGCACCGCAACGATGGACAGCGCCAGCAGCGGCGTCAGTGTCGTCGCGAGCGCAATGGCGCCGAAGCCGTGCCCGGCATAGAGGGCGACTCCGGCCGGTGCGCCGAGGCCGTAGGCGGCATACATCGCGATCCCGACCCAGACCATGACCTTGCCGGCGTTCTGCGGGCCGACCAGGCCGATCCCCCAGCCCAGGGAACCGGTGGCAATCAGGCTCTCGCCGCAGCCCAGCAGCAGGCGTCCCAGCAGCAGCAAGCCGACCGACAGGTCCGGCCGATCGATGAAGACCAGCGACACGAGATAAACGCCGCCCGACAGCGTCGCAATGATGCACCCGGTCACGACGGCACGCTTGGCGCCCTCGAGATCGGCCAGGTTGCCGGCCCATGCCCGCGACAGCAGGGCCGCGGCGAACTGGCTGCCAACGACGATGCCGACGATCAGGGCGCTCATGCCCAGGGTGTCGTGCACGTGCAGCGGCAACACCGGCAGCGGCAAGCCGATCGTCAGAAAACTCACGAATACGGCGAGCGTGATCGGCAGCAGGCGCCGGAAAACGTTCTCGGAAGACATGTGGAACCAAACGCATGATGGTGTTCCCGCTTGTTATAGAGGGTGAAACGCGCGCGGGAAATTCGCGTTGACGGCAGCAGGTGACGACACTGTCCGAGCGCCGCAAAAGAGCCGCGTCGAACACGTTCGCAGCGCGCATGGTCGGCACGATGCCGTAGGTCGCGGTTCGCGTTTTGGCCTGCACGGGTGCATCGCGGACCCGGAGCCGGTGAGGCCCCGACAGGAGGTTGGCTTGGCGCGGAAGACGGTCTAAGAGCAAAGGTAAGAGATCAACCAAGTGGAGGTGACGTCATGACAAGACTGACCAGACGGAGACTGTTGGGGAATGCGGCCGCTGCCGGCGCGATCGCTGGCGCAGGCCCCTCGCTGGCACAGGCGGCCTACCCGAACCGGCCCGTGACGGTGATCTGCCCATGGGCCGCCGGCGGCGGCACGGATGCGACCGTGCGGATCATCGCTTCGTTGCTGGAGAAGGAATTCAAGCAGCCGTTCAACGTCGTCAACCGCACCGGCGGCTCGGGTGTCGTCGGTCATGCCGCCATCGCATCGGCGACGCCCGACGGCTACACGCTGGGCATGCTGACGGTCGAGATCGCCATGATGCACTGGCAGGGACTGACCGAACTGGCGCCCGGCAGCTACGCGCCGCTGGCGCTGATGAACGAGGATCCGCCGGGCATCCAGGTCAACGTCAACAGCCCCCACAAGACGATCAAGGATCTTGCCGACGCGATCAAGGCCAGCCCGGCCGGCAAGCTCAAGGCGTCGGGCACCGGTCAGGGTGGCATCTGGCATCTGGCGCTGATCGGCTGGCTGGTCGCGATGGGACTGAAGCCAAACCACGTGGCGTGGGTTCCGTCCAACGGCGCGGCGCCGGCGATGCAGGATCTCGCGGCGGGCGGACTGGACATCGTCACCTGCTCGGTGCCGGAAGCGCGCACCATGATCGAGGCCGGCAAGGCCAAGAGCCTGGCCATCATGGCGCCGGCCCGCAACCCGCAGTTCAAGGACGTACCGACGCTCAAGGAAGCGCTCGGCATCGACTACGCGACCGGCGCCTGGCGCGGCATCGCGGCACCCAAGGGCGTGCCGGCCGATATCGCGCAGAAGCTCACGGCGGCATTGAAGAAGGTGAACGAGTCGGCGGAGTTCCGCGACTTCATGGCCAACCGCGGCTTCGGCGTGAAGTGGGCCGACGCACCAGGCTTTGCCACGTTCATGGCCGACAGCGATGCCGCCATGGGCAAGGCAATGGACGCCGCCGGCCTGAAGAAGGCGTGATCGTCTTCACCTCTCCCGCTCGCGGGAGAGGTCGACGGGCGCGCAGCGCCCGGCGGGTGAGGGATTAAGGACAAGACGCCTCGCCCTTAGGCCCTCACCTTCCCATCGTGCTGCGCACGATGGGCCCCTTCCTCTCCCGCGAGCGGGAGAGGAGATGAGGCACTCCCAGCGGATTCCCGCATGCATCTCCCCGACAAAGTCTCCGGCCTGTTCCTCGTCGGCCTCGGCGTCGCGGCTGCCTATGGCGGCTCGCGGTTGCCGCCGGTGCCTGGGCAGCAGATCGGTCCCGACGTCTTCCCGATGGTGGTGGGGATTGGCCTTGCGATCTGCGGCGCCTTGATCGCGCTGGGTATCGGCCGCCACTTCGAGGAAGAGGCCGAGGCTGATCTCGCCGCGCACTCCGACCAACCGGCGCCCGGGGCGACGCGCAGCAAATGGGCGGTCGGCCTCAAGGTGCTGCTGCCGCCGGCGCTGCTGCTGTTCTATGTCGTCGCCGTCGACCGTCTCGGTTTCGTGCCGACCGGTGCCGTCATGGTGCTGGCCACGGCGCTGGCGCTGGGTGCGCGGCTGAAGCTTGCCCTACCGCTGGCGCTGATCGCGCCGGTCGGCGTGCACCTGGTCTTCTACAAGCTGCTGCGGGTGCCGTTGCCGGACGGCCTGCTGCCGATGCCCTGGTAAGGCGGGACAGGCGATCGATGGACACGCTCTACGAAGCCCTACGTCTGGTCTTCCAGCCCGACGTGATGCTGGCGATCCTCCTGGCGTCGATCTACGGCCTGGTGGTCGGCTCGCTGCCCGGCCTGTCGGCAACCATGGCGACGGCGTTGCTGGTGCCGATCACGTTCTATTTGTCGCCGATCGCCGCTGTCGCCACCATTATCGCGGCCTCGGCAATGGCGATCTTCTCGGGTGATATTCCGGGTTGCCTGCTGCGCATTCCGGGCACGCCGGCGTCGGCCGCCTACACCGACGAAGCCTATGCGATGACGCGCAAGGGCCAGCCCGAGCTGGCGCTGGGCATCTGCGTCTGGTTCAGCGCCATCGGCGGCATCATCGGCACCATATCGCTGATCGTGCTGGCGCCGCCGCTGGCCAACATGGCGCTGGAGTTCTCGACCTACGAGTATTTCTGGCTCGCCTTCCTCGGCCTGATGTGCTCGACCCTGGTGGCGCGCTCCTCGCCGGTCAAGGCCATCGCCAGCATGCTGATCGGGCTGCTGATCTCCTGCATCGGCATGGAGAATCCCGCCGGCACGCCGCGCTTCACCTTCGGCGCCACCGACCTGCTGGGCGGCATCGAGCCGATCCCGGCCCTGGTCGGCGTCTTCGCGCTCTCCGAGGTGATGCGTGCGATGACCACGGCCGAGCCCCCACGCCTGCCGCGCCGGCGCTTCGGCAGCATCCTCAAGGGCATGATCGCACTCACCCGGAAGTATCCCAAGCCGCAGGTGCGCGGCAACATCGTGGGCATCATCATCGGCGTGCTGCCGGGCGCCGGCGCCGACATGGCGGCGTGGGTCAGCTACGCGATGTCCAAGCGGCTCTCCAAGGAGCCGGAGAAATTCGGCACCGGCCATCCCGAAGGCCTGATCGAAGCCGGCGCCAGCAACAACGCCAGCCTGGCATCGGGCTGGGTGCCGTCGCTGCTGTTCGGCATCCCGGGCGACACCATCACGGCGATCGCCATCGGCGTACTGTTCATGAAGGGGCTGAACCCCGGCCCGACGCTCTTCACCGAGAAGGCGTCGAGCATGTACGCGCTCTATATCATCTTCATCATTGCCAACATCCTGATGATCCCGCTCGGCATCATCATGATCCGCATCGCGAGTTTCGTGCTGCGGGCGCCGCGATCGGCGATCATGCCGGTCATCGTGCTGCTGTGCGCCGTGGGCTCGTTCGCCACCGGCAACAACCTGTTCCTGGTCATCACGCTGGCGGCCTTCGGCGTCATCGGCTACGTGATGGAGCGCAACGGCTATCCCGTCGCCGCCCTGGTGCTGGGCATCATCATGGGCACCATGGTCGAGCAGAGCTTCGTTACCTCGCTGATCAAATCAGACGGCAGCATCTGGCCGTTCTTCAGCCGCCCGGTCGCCGCCATTCTGGCAGCGCTCACGTTCGCGGCGCTGCTGTGGCCGGCGTTCATCTGGGTGAACCAGCGCCGGCGACGCGCGGCAGCCTGATCGCCGCTGCCGGCCGTGCCGGGACAACGAGGTATCCAACACAAAGCACAACGTGCGGAATCGGGATAATCGGCGGATCACGCAGCGTGGCAGGATGCCGTTGCGACAGATCATGGAACGACGGTTGTCCGGTATTCTCGAAGTCCACCGCCTCGCGGTTCGATCGGCAAGCGTCGCCGGCGTCTAATGCGACGCCCAAGGGGAACCCGGCCGATGTCAAGTAGCGTCCTGCGACGGCATGTGTTGACCGCGCCACCGCCGCCGCGCGCCCGGCTCGCATCTCACAAGTATGACGACAACTCGCGCATCTTCGCCGTCGCGTTCGTGCGGTTCTTCCAGCAGATCTGTCGGTTGCAGATGGCGTTGTTCGACGGCGATATCAGCCTTGCCCTCGTGGCCGGCACGGTCGCCATCGCCAATGTCGAAACCAGGATGCGCGACCCGGCTTTCCGCCAGGTCTTCAGCCGTGTCGACACGGTGATCGACATCGATCAGCAGCGCGGTTGCAACGTCTTGTCGGTTGCCGAGTCGACCCTGCTGCCGCGCGAGACCGCACGGCGCAAGATGAACCGGCTGGTCGAGATGGGTATTCTGGTTCGCCGCGGGGTCGGCGACTATGTGATGCACCCCCACATTCTGCAAAGCGAACCGTTCCTCGCGTTGTTCCGCGCCTTGTCCCGCGAGACGCTGCGCTTGGCGAACGACTGTCTGGACACCGAGATTTTCGCGACCACTGGCGTCTGTCGGTCGTCGTCGCCGGCGTGACCGCCTGCGCGGGATCTCCAGAAGATAACGTCTGGTCACCTCTTCATATCGTTTGTGTCGGTGACCGTATTCAGTAAGAATGTTTTTACCTTATGTGTGCATTTTTTCTGGGATGTGCCGGTGGACCAGCGGCAGCGTGGCGGCTCGGGGCAGCAGGGTGAGGCTCTTCATGTGCGTCGGGTGGCGCTCAGGAAACCTGAGATCCTGGAGGCGGCATTTGCCCGGTTGGGCCTTGGATTCCAACGGCTGAGCCACCGGGAAGGCGAGAACTGGACCGCGTTCGCGCAGCTGGAGTCCCTGGGCTTTCAGGCCACGTCGACATTCGGGTCTGGCCGGGCGTGGGGTGTTGTGCCGGCCGGCAGCATGATCATGCAAGTCGATATGGGCTCGGAGGGGCCGCGCCGCATCTCGGGCCGGATGCTTGGCGCCGACGACATTGGTGTCGCCTTCGGTGGCAGCGAGTTCGATATCGTGACCGCCGAGCGGCATCGTGCGGTGCTGTTCAGCCTGCCGCAGGCCGCGGTGGCGACCGCCATGGCGCATCGCGCGCCGGCAACGGAGGGTCGGGTCGGCGCGCAACTGATCCTCACAGGCTGTTCCGCCGAGACCGTAAGGATACGCAGGCTCGCGAGTGCGGCATTCGGGTCGACGGATGGGCCGCTGCGCTTGCCGGCACCAGGCCATGCCTATGGCGACTTCGTCGACGCGCTGATCGGTGCGCTGCTGTTGCCGTGGGAACGGCAGGCAACCGCCAGGCTCGAGACCGCCCACTATCATCGCCTGCCGATCGTGCGGCGGGTCGAGGAATTCATGCGCTCCAATCTCGGCGAGCCGCTCATGCTGCGCGATCTCTGCAACGCCGCGCGCGCCAGCGAGCGCGCGGTCGAATACGCATTCCGTGACGTCTACGGCGTTGGCGCCAAGCAATACCTGAAGTTGCTGCGACTCAATCACGTGCGGCGCGACCTGATGACGGTGTCGCCGGAAGCGGCGAGCATCGCCGACATCGCGGGTAGCTACGGCTTCTGGCACATGGGCCACTTTTCCACGGCCTATCGTCGCCTGTTCGGCGAAACGCCAGGGCAGAGACGCGGCTATCGTTGATCCGGAAGGTGGGCCTGCCTCGGGAGGGACGTCCGCGGGGCGGTCGTCAGCGCGATTCCTTTTTCGGTCTTCGCATCATCTGCTCCCAGCGGCGCCTATAGGCGAAGGCCAAACGGACGTCACGACCGTCGGCGGCCATCAGCAGATCGTCGGCTGGCGCGTGGCGCCGCAGCAATTCCGCCTCGATCGCTGTGTGCGCCACCTGCATGCCGTCGGCCAGGATGTGCATGACCGCATGGCCGCGCGCGGCGAGGTGCCGTGAAACCAGCACCGTGCGGTGGCAGTCGAGCGGCGCCTTCTCGGCACACATCAGGGCCACCCGCCGCCCATCCCCTTCTGCCGCTACGCGGCCGAGGCCGGCCGTGAACGCCGGCGTTGCCGCCATCAGCTCGTAGTCGGCCACGCCGTCCGGTCGCAACGCCGGGTCCTGTGGCTTGCCGCCCAGCGCATCGCCCAGGAACACGTATCCCAGGCCGGCGGCGGCAAGCGCCGCCTCCAGCCGCTGGCGGCCGAACTGGGGGACGTAGCGCGATTGTGGAACCGAACGCACGTCCAGTACCGCTTCGATGCCGGCATCGCGCAACAGCGCGATGAACCGCTCGATCGGGTGGTTCGAGTGGCCGATGCTATAGATGGTCGCAGGCAGCACGGTTTTGTCCGTCATCAAGGCACGCTATGTCATCGGGCAGCCAGGCCACAACTGCCCCCTGAAAGCACGAGGTCCGTGTGCCCGATCCCGTATCCATCGATCCGCCCCCCGGGTTCGTCGCGCTGCCCGCGCGCGGCGGTTTCACCGAGCGCAACGGGCCGTGGTTCGAGAAAACGGAGGCTGACGGACGGGTGTTGCGCGGCCTGCACGTGCTGCCGCGGCATCTCAACGCGCTGGGCATCGTCCATGGCGGGCTGCTGACGGCGTTTATCGATGCGGCGCTGGGCGCCGCGGCGTGGCGTGCCTCGGGCCGGCGCTGCGTGACGCTGAGCCTGAATGTCGAGTTCCTGAGCCATGGCCGTCTTGGCGACTGGATCGAGGCCGAGGCGCACTGCGCCGGCTTCGATTCCCAGGTGGCGCATGTCAGCGGCCGTCTCTATGGTCGCCGCCATTCGATCATGACCGGACAGGGGCTGTTCGCGCTGCTGCGTCCCGGCCGCGCGCTGCAGGCCCTGCCGTCCGATCCCATGCTGACCGACGACGCGACGTCGCAGGACTGAGAGACATGAACGCACCGCTATCCACGCTCGAACTGAAGACGATTCCCAACGACCCGCCGCCCGACTTCAAGCTGATCGATTTCCAGCGCAAGAGCACGGTCATCAACTTCAACACCCATGTCGGGCCGCTCTACGCCAAGTTCGGCGAGAAGGGCACGCGCGATGAGTTCGTGATGGGCCTGCGTGTGCAGCCTTACATGTGCAATCCGGCCGGCACCCTGCACGGCGGCATGCTGATGACGGTGGCCGACCTGGTCGGCGGCATGGGCGCCACGACGTTGGCCGGCATCCGCGGCAAGTTCGTACCCACCGTCAGCATGACGTTCGACTTCGTGGCGCCGGCGCGCCAGGGCGACTGGGTCGAAGGCCGGCTGGAGCTGGTGCGCGCCACGCGCTCGCTGCTGTTCTCGCATATCTACCTCACCGTGGGTGACACCAAGGTCCTGCGCGCCAGCTGCATCGTGAAGGTGCCTTCGGGCGACGGCTGGCTGGCCGACCAGGGCCGCGCGGCCAAGGAACAGGAATAGGGAGATACGTCCATGAAGACCCGTGCGATCAATTCCCCGGACGTGCCGGCGCCCGCCGGCGGCTATGCGCAGGTCGTCGAGGCCACCGGCGTGCAGCGCATCGTGCATGTCAGCGGCCAGATACCGATGGCGCTGGACGGAACCGTGCCGTCCGATTTCGTCAGCCAGAGCCGGCAGGCATGGGCCAATGTGCAGGCCCAGCTGCGCGCCGCCGACATGACGTTGGACAACCTGGTGAAGGTGACGATCTTCCTGTCCGACCGCCGCTATGCGGCGGAAAACCGGCAGGTGCGCAACGAGGTTCTCGGCACGCGCACGCCGGCGCTCACGGTGATCATCACCGGCATCTTCGATGAGGCCTGGCTGTTGGAAATCGAAGCCGTCGCGATGGCGTGAGGTGTCGTCCTGAGCGCAGCGAAGGACCCTGCGGTGTTGGTCGAGAGCACGGGCGACGATGGTGATCACCGGTGCCGCCTGCGTTCGATCGAACCACCGCAGGGTCCTTCGCTGCGCTCAGGACGACCTACGCAGCCCGTCGTGAGGCACCCAGTTCTGGGTCGATCGCGCCGAACACCTTGACCAGCGCGCGGCGACCCTCCGGCGTCAGGGTGACGATGCGGCCACGCCGGCTGCGCACGGTCCAGCCCTTGCGGAAGAACAGATCGGCGATGGCGGCACCGAAGGCGCCGGCGATATGCGGGCGCCGCTCGCTCCAGTCGAGGCACTGGCGCGCGAACTGCCGGCGTCCGGCTGTCGCGGCGGCCCGGGCGGCATCGATGTCGATCCCGACCTGCCGGCAGAAATGCTCGCCATGCGACGTCACCCGCCAGTCCTTGCCTGGCGCCGGCTCGATGACGGCCTCGTGCGTCAGGGCATCGGTGACCGCCATGCCGACTTGGCCAGCGAGATGGTCGTAGCAGGTGCGGCAGAAGCGCAGGTCAGGATCGCGCCGCCAGGCGGCGCTGGCCGGTGCCGGCGGCGGTATGCTGGCGGCACCGTGCAGGCCGGCGGCGACGACACCGATGGCTTCGATGGCCTCGGCCACGGTCGGGCCGGCCAGGCGGTAGAAGCGGTTGCGGCCCACCGGGCGCACCTCCAGCAGGCCTGCCGCCACCAGCTTGGCAAGGTGGCCGCTGGCGGTCTGCGGCATGATGCGCGCCTCCAGCGCCAGTTCGCTGGCCGGCCGGGCGCGGCCATCCATCAGGGCGAGCAGCATGCCGGCGCGCGCCGGATCGCCGATCAGGGCCGCGACCTCGGCCAGGGCGTTCGTGGAAAGCATGATTCGGCCTCCATCGAATAATGCCGGCACTATAGCGCATGCCCGATCTCAGGCCATGCATCGACGATTCGGCCATGGCCGAAGCGAGCCGGCGGACGGACTCCGCGTGGTCGAACGGCGTGCTGTTGAAATCCGCAAATACGATATTGACCCGGCCCCTGGGGCTGCCCCGATAAGATCGTGGTCGGCGAACAACGAGGTGGTTCGTGAATCACGCAGCGCAATTCCTGAACGCTTCCGAAGCGGCCCAGCGGCTGGGCGTTTCCGCCAAGGCCCTGCGCCTCTACGAACAGCGCGGTCTGATCGTTCCGCTGCGCACCGCGGCGGGCTGGCGGGCCTATGGTCCCGGCGAAATGGCCAAGGCGGCCGACGTCGTGGCCTTGCGTGCGTTGGGCCTCAGCCTTGCCCAGGTCGCGCAGGTAGTGGGAGGGGATTCCCAGTGCCTGGAGGCAGCCCTTGCCGCGCACCAGGCGGTACTCGAAAGCCGCATTCACCAACTCGCTGGAACGGTCGAGAAGGTGCAGGGCCTTCGGGCCGATCTGACCCGCGGTGAGGCGCCGGAAGCGCGACAGCTGGCACATCTGCTGGGAACGACCGCGGAGCCTCGTGTGCGGTTCGATCTCCCCTGGCCATGGGGCGGTGAGCCGTTCGAGCTGCACGACATCCGGCCGATCAACTACATCATCGGTCCGCTGGGCAGCGGCAAGACGCGTCTGGCGCGCAAGATCGCCGAGACGCTGCCCGATGCCGCCTTCCTTGGCCTGGAACGATCGGCGGATGATGGCGCCGACGCTTTGGCGCGGCTGGCGGTTGATCCGGCGCTCAAGTCCAAGGTCGATCGCGCATTGGCGTGGCTGGTCGAGGACGGCGCCACCACATCGCCAGCCCTGATCGCGCTCTTGGCGGGGCTCGAAAGCGACGGGCCGGCCGTCCTGGTCGTCGACATGGTGGAGCAGGGGTTGGATCAGGCCACGCAGGAGGCGCTGATCGTCCACTTGCGCAACAGGGCCACGGGCGCGCGGCCGTTGTTCCTTCTCACACGCTCCAACGCCATTCTGGATCTGGCCACGGTCGGTGTCGACGAGACCATTATCCTCTGCCCCGCCAATCACAGCCCGCCCACATGTGTTGCGGCCTATCCGGGGGCACCAGGCTATGAAGCCGTTGCGACGTGCCTGGCCTCTCCCGACGTGCGGGCGCGGACCGAAGGGGTCATCGCGTGGCGCCCGCCAAGCAACGGCGGCTGACTGTCAGCAAGGCCATGGGCGCTACCGCCATTTCGGGTTGGAGATCGCGATCTTGTCGGTGATGGTGGCGCGCAGGTGCGCCATCAGGGCCGCATCGGTCTCGTCGCGCATTCCGTCGCGCAGTTGGCGCGCCAGCTCGGCATTGAGCTCGGCAAGCGATCCGTCACGGCCCAGCAGCACTTTCAGACGCTCCCGTTCCGCGGTGTCAGCGGTTGGTCCGCGCGTTGCCTCGCGCTCGAGGATGGCGAGAGAGTTGATGGCCACCTTGAGATGGAATTGGGTGCGGCCCTCGAGCTTGGGCAGCACGTCGCTGCCGAGGAACTCGCGAATGGCGCGCAGCAGCTCGGGGGCGTGTGGGCGATCCTGGGACATCTATGCCTCCGCCAGCAGCTGCAGCAGGTCGACCTCGGTTTCGGCGCAGCGTCGGCCGATCGACGCCAGCTCGACCGAGTGCTCGGCGCCCGACAGATGCTTCCAGGCCTGCGCCATGCAGATGATGCCCCAGCGCGCGGTACCGAAGATTTCCCACCAATAGGCTCGCGCCTTGTCGACCGGTGGCCCACCCGCGGCTTCATAGGCAGCATGCAATTCATCGCGCTGGCCGAAGCCGCCGGCCGGATTCTCGATGGCACCGAAGCGCCACGACTTGATGCACATCCAGCCCAGATCCTCCAGAGGATCGCCGGTGTGCGCGATCTCCCAGTCGAGGATCGCCGTCACGCCGTTTTCGTCGGCGAGGAAATTGCCGGTACGGAAGTCGCCGTGCACGAAGCACGGCGTCACGGCGGCGGCGGGCAGGCGGCGCTCGAGCCAGGTCAACGCCAGCTCGAACACCGGATGCGGCTCGCCGATGGTGTCGAGCACGTGGCGTTGCTGCGCGATCGCCTCGGCCGGCGTGGTCCGTCGCAGCTTGGGCAGTTCGCCCAGCGGTACAGCATGCAGGCGGGCGAGAATGCCGCCGAGTTGGGCGGTGATCCTGCCGCGGGCTGTGGCGTAGCGCGGCTCGCGCAGCAGCTCGCGCGCAATCGCTGTCCCCGGCACGTGCCGCATGACGAAACCGTCGCCCAGCCCATCGCTGGCATCGAGATGGAACAACGGCGTGGGCACCGGCACGCCGTGTCGATCGGCCACGCGCAGCAACGCAAACTCGACACCGCGGTCCAGTGCCAGCGATGACTCGCCGCCGCCGGTCGCTGTGTCGGTATTGCGGGGCGGATCGCGGCGCAGCACCAGGGCGAGCCGTTCCGCGCCGCTGGAGCGCTCGACGATGGCATCGAAACCCCAGGTCTGGCGCGACGCGCCGCCGGAGTGACGGAACAGGCCCTCGATGTGCACCGGTGCAGCGAAATGGCGGCCACAGGTGGTGGCCAGTCGCTGTGCCAGCATGGCCATGGCGTCCTGGGTTTCCGACACGCCATCCATCACGGCGCGTTCCTTTCATGAGTGATATGAATGACCATTCAGGTCATTCCAGCACGACGGGCGGCGGTATCCAAGTCTGTTCGCGCCGGCGTGCGCGCCGCCACCTGTGGCGATCCCGCGGGCACCGTGATATGGGACGCCTCCTTTGCGAGGGGAAGAGCGTGGCCGATAGCGGACCCTACAGTCTGACCGCCGTCGAGACGGTGGACCTGCTGAAGCGCAAGCAAGTCTCGCCGCTGGAACTGATCGATGCTGCCGAAGCGCGCATCGCAGCCGTCGATGGCGCCGTCAACGCCATGGTGGTCCGCACCTTCGATCGGGCCCGGCAGAGGGCGCGATCGCTGACGCTGCCTGATGCGCAGACGCCAGGCTGGCTGGGTGGCCTGCCGTTCGCGGTCAAGGACCTCAACGACGTCGAGGGCGTGCGCACCACGTTCGGATCGCCGATCTACAAGGAAAATATCTCGCAACGCAGCTGCCTGTTCGTCCAGCACATGGAGGCGATGGGCGGCCTGGTGATCGGCAAGAGCAATACGCCGGAGTTCGGCGCCGGCGCGCAGACCTTCAACGAGGTGTTCGGCATCACCCGCAATCCGTGGGACACGCGCATGACCTGCGCCGGCTCGTCGGGCGGCTCGGCCGTGGCGCTGGCCACCGGCCAGGCCTGGCTGGCGACGGGCTCCGATCTCGGCGGCTCGCTGCGCACGCCGGCCAGCTTCTGCGGCGTGGTGGGCTTCCGGCCGAGCCCTGGCCGCGTACCCTATGGCCCCGCGCTGCTGCCGCTGAACACGTATCCGGTCAATGGCCCGATGGGCCGTTGCGTGGCTGACGTGGCGTTGATGCTGGATGCGTCCGCCCGCCATCATCCGCTCGATCCGATATCCTACGACGCACCGGCGGTATCCTACGCACAGGCGGTGGCCAATCCGGTGAAGCCGGCGAAGGTCGCGTGGGGCGGCGGCTTCAACGGTGCCTGCCCGCTGGATCCCGAGATCGAGGACATTTGCCGCCAGGCGACATTGCGGTTCGCCGAGATCGGCACCGTCGTCGAAGACACGGCACCCGATGTCAGCGGTGCGCGCGAGGCGTTCCAGGTGTTTCGCGGCCATTACATGGCGGCATCGCATGGCGGGTTGCTGCAGTCGCAGCGCGACCTGCTGAAGCCCGAGGTGATCTGGAACATCGAGTACGGCCTGTCGCTCTCGGGCGAGGATGTCCGTCGTGCCACGCTGCTGCAGGGGCAGCTCTATGCCCGCTTCGCGGCGTTCATGGCCGGGGTCGACATCCTGGCCGTGCCGACCGCGCCGGTACCGCCGTTCCCGGTCGAGCAGCGCTATGTCGAGGCGATCAACGGCCAGAAGATGCCGAGCTATATCGACTGGGTGCTGATCACGTCGATCATCACCATGACCGGCCTGCCGTCGGTCTCGGTGCCAGCCGGCTTCACCAAGGGCGGCCTGCCTGTGGGCCTGCAACTGGTCGGCCGGCCGCGCGGCGAGGCGGCCTTGCTGGCGGCAGCGAAGCTGTTCGAGGACATGACCGGCCTGCACAAGAAGCTGCCGATCGATCCGGTCGTGCGGCATTGAGCGGAGGGACGATCAGAATGAACTTCAGCGAGATGCACGGCTATTACCTCGAGGATCTCAAGGTCGGCATGTCGGCGGTGTTCGGCAAGACAGTCAGCGAGGCTGATATCGTGGCCTTCGCCGGCGTGTCGGGCGATACCAACCCGATCCATCTGCATGATGGTTTCGCCAAGACGACGCGCTTCGGCCAGCGCATCGCGCACGGCATGCTGGGCGGCAGCTTCATCTCGACCGTCATCGGCACCAAGCTGCCAGGCCCGGGTTCGCTCTATGTCTCGCAGACCCTGAACTTCCGGGCACCCGTGAAGATCGGCGACACGGTGACCGCGCGCGTCGAGATCGTCGACATCGATGCCACGCGCCGTCGCGTCCGCCTGAAGACGGAATGCCACTGCGGCGATACGGTCGTGATCGACGGCGAGGCCGTGGCGATGGCGCCCCGTCGCCCGGCGGCATAATTTCTCTCTCCCCGGAAGGGGAGGGGCAAGGTGCGTAGGTTCGCTGTGACTGACATCCCCATCTTTGATGACTGGCAAGCGGTACCCGCGGCATGGCGCGGCGGTGTGGTGCCGCTGGGCAATTTCGACGGAGTGCACCGCGGGCACCAGGTGCTGCTGGCCAAGGCCGCCGATCTCGCGCGCACCGGCTCGCTGCCCGTGACGGCGTTGACCTTCGAGCCGCATCCGCGCGCGTTCTTCGTGCCCAACACCGGGCCGTTCCGATTGACGCTGCTGCCGGCCAAGGCGCGGCTGTTGGCCGCGCACGGCGTGGGCGCCGTGCTGGCGCAGCGCTTCGACACGGCCTTCGCGGCGTTGTCTGCCGAAGCGTTCGTGCGGGACGTGCTGGTCGGCGGCCTGGGCGCGCGTCATGTCGTGTGCGGCTACGATTTTACGTTCGGTGCCCGGCGCAGCGGCAATGTCGAGCGCTTGCACGAATTCGGCGCCGCGTTTGGTTTCGGTGTCGAGGTGCTCGACCCGGTGATGCGCGAGGGCGAGATCTACTCGTCGACCGGCATCCGCGAAGCGCTGCGGTTGGGCATGGTCGGCGAAGCCGCCGACTTGCTTGGCCGGGCATGGGAAGTCGAAGGCGTGGTCGAGCAGGGAGACCGGCGCGGCCGTACGATCGGTTTTCCCACCGCCAATGTCGCGCTGGGCCAGCATCTGCGCCCGCGTTTCGGAGTCTATGCCGTGCGCGCCGGCCTCGAGGAGCAGGGCCGCATCGTGTGGCGCGACGCGGTCGCCAATCTCGGCCGTCGTCCAACGGTCGGCAAGCTGGTCGAGAACTTCGAGGTCCATCTGCTGGACTATGACGGCGATCTCTATGGCCGCACGGTGCGGGCCCAGTTCATCGACTTCATCCGGCCCGAGATGAAGTTCGCCGGTCTCGATGCGCTGAAGGCCCAGATCGCCGCCGACGCGGCCGCCGCGCGCAAGATCCTGGCTGGCGCGAGTGAATGAGGCAGCGGCGCGCCATCCGGCCCGAAGCAGCACATGGACCCTGACCTGACACTGCTTCTGCAGGTGGCGGTTCTGATGGCCGCCGCCGGTGTTTTGGTCGGCACCGTCGCCGGCTTTTTCGGTGCGCGCTACGAAGTGCTCGATCTGGCGGCGCATTTCCGTCCGCATCTGGCGATCGCCGCCGCGGTGGTCGCCGTGATGGCGATTCTGGTGCTCCATTCGCCGCCCACTGCCGGGCTGGCCGCCGTCATGGCGTTGGGCAATATCGCTGCCATGCGCGACGAGTTTCGCTATTGCGTGCGCCCTGCGGCGGCGGATGGCGAGGGAGCAACGCTCACCATCGGCGTGTTGAATGTGAATTTGAGGAACGGCCGTCACGCGCCCGTCGAGCAATGGATCCGGCAGACACAGCCTGATGTGTTGGTGGTCGTCGAGGCGTCGGCGGGCTGGATCGAGGCGCTCGATCGGTTGGCGGACGTCTACCCGTATAGGGCGCTGCAGCGCACGACGTTTGTCGCCATGATCGCGCGGCGACCGTGGACGTCCCTTGACGTCATCGCGGGGCTCCGCCCGCGGCAGCCGATGCTGGTGGCAAAGTTCGATGTCGGCGGCACGATCTTGACGGTGATCGGTGCCCATCCCGCCTCACCCAAGGGCCGGCGCCGCATGCGCGTGCGCGATGCCGAGATCGCTGCCATCGGGCAACAGGCCGTCGCGGCAGCAGGGCCGGTGGCTGCCGTCGGCGATTTCAACGCGACGCCGTGGAGCGCGCCGATGCGGCGCTTGGTGCGTACGACGCCGTTGCGCTACGCCGACCTCGTCGCCACGACGTGGCCGACCTTCCTGCCGCGCTGGCTCGGCATCAAGATCGACCACGTCATGCTGGGCAACGGCTGCACTTTGGTCGACTACGCTGTCGGACCCGATGTTGGCTCGGACCACCGTCCGGTGTTGGCGACTGTTCGTTGTGCGCCGTCGGCAACGTGACGGCGCGCGACGCAAAGCCGCGCAGGGTGCATTGGTACGGCAGATGATTTGCACGAGTCGTGCACATCGCGATGCTACAGACGGTGTGCATGCGCGCTGTACTGATTGATGCTGTGAGAGCCAGCCTGAGGGTCCTGCTGCTGTTGGCTGTGGCCGCCATCGCGCTGGCCACGGTCGCCGGTTTTTTCGGCGAGGCGAGTGCCTGGCTCGACTACGCAGCGCACTTCCGTCCGCACCTCGGCGCCGCAGCCGTGCTGGGTGTCCCGCTAGCGCTGGTATTGACCGCCGGTTGGCGCCGCAGGGGGCTGCTGGTGATGTTGGTGGCCGCGGCCTTCGGCAACATCGACGCGATGCTGGGCGAAACCCGCTACCGCGCCGCCGTGGCCGAGGAATACGTTCCCGTGCCGCTGAAGATCGCCGCGGTGAACGTCTATTTCTTCAATCGCGAGCATCACCGCGTCGAGCAGTGGTTGCGGCAGGAACAGCCCGATATCGTGGTTCTCACCGAGATCGACAGGACCTGGGCCGACACCTTCGACCGGCTCGCCGATCTCTACCCGCATCAGGCCACCCGCCGGACGGCGTTCGTCACCATGATCGCGCGTCGGCCGTGGACGTCCTTTGCCGTCGCTGCCGGACCGCGGCGCGGACAGGGTATCCTGGTCGCGCGTTTCGACGTCGCGGGCCAGCCGTTTACGGTGATCGGCGCCCATCCCGCATCGCCGATCCACCCGCTTTATGTCGAGAGCCGCAACGCCGAACTCGACATCATCGCCCAGCTGGCAGCCAGTGCGCCGGGGCCGGTGGTGGCGGTGGGCGATTTCAATGCCACGCCGTGGAGCGCACCGATGCGGCGGCTGGTGCGTACCTCGCCGCTGCGCTACGCCGATCTCGCGGCGACCACCTGGCCGACCTTCCTGCCGCACTGGCTCGGCATCAAGATCGACCACATCATGCTGGGCAAGGGCTGTGGCGTTGCCGATTATGGTGTCGGGCCGGATATCGGCTCCGACCACCGGCCGGTGGTCGCCACCATCCGCTGTGCCGCGCCGACGGCGCTGTAGGAGCCATCACCGGGGACTGGATGCGCCGACTGATCGTTGTGGCGATGGGACTATCGCTGTTCATGGGATCCGCCCGGGCCGCGGAGCCCTATCTCTACGAGCTGATCAAACAGCCGGCCTACCGCACATCGCTGGCGGCCCTGCTGCGGCCCCTGGGCGAGCGCGACGGCTACCTGGTCGAAGTCCTGAAGGAAAAGGGCAATTATCTGGCGTTTCCGTCACGGCAGGTCACCGTCGATGGGCAGCCCTATCGGCTCGTCACGGCATGCGAGCCGCGCATGGATTGCACGGAGTCCGGCAGCGCGTTCCTGTTCACCCCGGCCGGCGATCGGGCGTGGGCATTGGTCTACCGCACCGGCATGCCGGAGACCTATCTGGGCGCTCCCAGCGACGGGCAGAAGCTGGTGCTGGACGGCGCCCTGAGGTAGGCGCGGCAGGCAATCCCGCCCTGCCTTGACCCCCGGCGGCGCGGTTCGTATCTTGCGCCGATGTTGTTGCGGCGCGTCATATGCTTGCAGCCCGCCCGTGACGGGCGAATTAGCCGCCCGGCCCGCTGATCGCGGCCGGGTAATCCTCTGATTCGTCTCACTTTTTCGACGCCGCCCCGGCGCTGTGCGCCGGCCACCAACGACGAGTTCTCGCCGTGACCGCCGACTACCGATCGACCGTTTTCCTCCCCGCCACCGATTTTCCCATGCGCGGCGGCTTGCCCAAGAAGGAGCCCGAGCTGCTGGCCTTCTGGGCGCGCCTCGGGCTGTTCGAGCGCCTGCGCGCCGAGTCCAAGGGCCGCGAGAAGTTCATCCTTCACGATGGGCCGCCCTACGCCAACGGCAACATCCACATCGGTACGGCACTGAACAAGATCCTCAAGGACGTCGTCACCCGTAGCCAGCAGATGCTGGGCAAGGACTCGCACTACGTGCCGGGCTGGGACTGCCATGGCCTGCCGATCGAATGGAAGATCGAGGAGGAGTACCGCGCCAAGAACAAGGATAAGGACCAGGTGCCGGTGGTCGAGTTCCGCCGCCAGTGCCGCGCCTTCGCCGAGCACTGGGTCAACGTCCAGCGCCAGGAGTTCAAGCGCCTGGGCGTGATCGGCGACTGGGAAAATCCCTACAGCACCATGAGCTTCGCGGCCGAGGCTGCGATCGCTGCCGAGCTGGGCAAGTTCCTGATGAACGGCGGCCTGTTCAAGGGCGCCAAGCCGGTGATGTGGTCGGTGGTCGAGAAGACGGCGCTGGCCGAGGCCGAGGTAGAGTACCACGACCACAAGTCGACGACGGTGCATGTGCGCTTCCCGGTGGTCCGCTCGCCGCAGGCGGCACTGGACGGCGTATCGATCGTGATCTGGACGACGACGCCGTGGACCATCCCTGCCAACCGTGCGCTGGCGGTGGCCGGCGACGTTGAATACGCCGTCTACGTGGTCGATGCCGTGGCCGACGGTTCGCTGGCCAAGGTCGGTGAGAAGCTGCTCTTCACGCCGGCGCTGTTCGACGACATCAAGGCGGTGCTGCGCGTCGAGCGCATGTCGCGCCAGGCAACGTTCAAGGGTGACGATCTGGTCGGCACCGTGTGCGCCCATCCGTTCGCCAGGCTCGATCCATTCTACGACCGCGATACGCCGGTCTTCACCGGCGATTTCGTCACCACCGACGCCGGCACCGGCGTGGTGCACATCGCGCCCAGCCATGGCGCCGACGACTTCGAACTCGGCCGCAAGAACGGCATCCCGGCCGAGGACTACGTCACGGGCGAGGGCACGTACTTCCCGCGGGTGGCGTTGTTCGCCGGCAAGCGCGTTTACACGCCGGATGGCCGGCCGGGCGACGCCAACGGCGCCGTCATCACCAAGCTGGCCGAGTCGGGCACCCTGCTGGCCAAGGGCTCGCTGGTGCATTCCTATCCGCATTCCTGGCGGTCGAAGGCACCGGTGATCTTCCGCTGCACCCCGCAGTGGTTCATCGCCATGGATCGGCCGATCGAAGGCATCGACGGCTCGCTGCGCGAGGTGGCGCTGCGTGCCATTGAAGCCACCCGCTTCGTGCCGCCGGCCGGCCAGGTCCGCCTGCGTTCGATGATCGAGCTGCGACCCGACTGGTGCGTCTCGCGCCAGCGCGCCTGGGGTGTGCCGATCACGGTGTTCCTCGACAAGGAGACCGGCGAGCCGTTGCGCGATCCCAAGGTGATGGAGCGCATCGTGGCGGCGTTCCGTGAGGAGGGTGCCGACGCCTGGTTCGTGGATCCGCACCGCTTCCTGGGCAGCGACTACGATCACGCGCGCTACGAGGCGGTGACAGATATTCTCGACGTCTGGTTCGACTCGGGCTCCACCCACAGCTTCACGCTCGAGGGCCGGCCCGAGCTGAAATGGCCGGCGTCGCTCTATCTCGAGGGCTCGGATCAGCATCGCGGCTGGTTCCACTCCTCGCTGCTGGAAAGCTGCGGCACGCGCGGCCGGGCACCCTATGACGCGGTGCTGACGCACGGCTTCACGCTCGACGAGCAGGGCCGCAAGATGTCCAAGTCGCTGGGCAACGTGATCGCGCCGCAGGACGTGTGCGACCAGTATGGCGCCGACATCCTGCGGCTGTGGGTGGTGGGCTCCGACTATGTCGAGGACCAGCGCATCGGTCCCGATATCCTGAAGCATCACGCCGACGCCTACCGACGCCTGCGCAACACGCTGCGCTACCTGCTGGGCAGCCTGGCGGGCTTCACGGCGGCCGAGCGCGTGCCGGTGGCGGAGATGCCCGAGCTCGAGCGCTGGGTGCTGCATCGCCTGGCCGAGCTCGACGGCGAGCTGCGGCGCGCGGTCGACGACTTCGACTTCCACACGATCTCGACGACCCTGCACAATTTCTGCGCCGTCGACCTCAGCGCCTTCTATTTCGACATCCGCAAGGATGCGATCTATTGCGACCGGCCCGATGCGCCGCGACGGCGCGCCGCGCGCACGGTGATGGCCGAACTGTTCTCGTTCATCACGGCCTGGCTGGCGCCGCTCGCCTGCTTCACCGCCGAGGAGGCGTGGCTGGCGCGGCCCGGTGCCGGCACCGACGGTGGGCCGGAAAGCGTGCATCTGCGCACCTATCCCGAGATCCCGGCGGCATGGCGCGACGAGGCGCTGGGCGAGAAGTGGCGCAAGATCCGCGCCCTGCGCCGGGTGGTGACCGGTGCGCTTGAGATCGAGCGCGCCGAGAAGCGCATCGGCTCCTCGCTACAGGCGGCGCCCACGGTGTTCGCCACCGAGGACTACATCGCGGCGCTGGCTGGCCTGGATCTCGCCGAGATCTCCATCACGTCGGACGTCACCCTGAAGGCGGGGGAGGCGCCGGCCGGTGCCTTCACGCTGCCTGACGTATCGGGCGTGGGCGTCGTGTCCGACATTGCCGGCGGCAGCAAGTGCGCGCGCTGCTGGCAGGTCCTGCCCGAGGTCGGCACGTCCACACAGCACCCCGAACTCTGCCACCGCTGCGAGGACGCCGTCGAGGCGCTGCCCAAGGTGGCGGCGTGATGACGGGCAAGAATCCCTCCCCCAGCCATGCGGGGGGAGGTGGCCGTTTCGGTACTTCAACACTTTGCGTCGAAGCACCCGAGCCGGAGGGGCGCCTCCCCACTGCACGGGGGAGAGGAGCATGACCCCCCTGGTTCGTCTCGGCATGGGGCTGGCGGTTGCGGTTGCGATTGTCGATCAGGTTTCCAAGCACCTTCTGAAAGCGCTGCTGACCGAGCGCGGCGGTGCTATCGAGGTGATCCCCGGCTTTTTTGACTTGGTGACGGTGTGGAACCGCGGCGTCAGCTTCGGCATGCTCGGCGGCGACGGTATCGGCGTGCTGCCGCCCTGGATGCTGTCGGCCGTGGCAGTCGCTATCAGCATTGCGCTTTTTCTATGGCTACGGCGCATTACGTTGCGGTGGACCGCCATGGCCATCGGTCTTGTCATCGGCGGCGCCGTCGGCAATGTTATCGACCGCGCCCTCTGGGGCGCGGTGTTCGATTTTGCCGATTTCCACGTCAGCGGCTGGCATTGGCCGGCCTTCAACGTGGCCGATGCCGCCATCGTGCTGGGTGTTGCCGCATTGTTGGTGGAATCGGTATTTCGGCCGCAGGAAAGCCGGCGCAGGGACGGCTGACGAGGAACAAACATGAAAGCCAAGGTCGTACGGGGTCTCGCATTGATCGGCGCAGTGTCGGCGCTCGGCGCGTGCTCCGCCTTCCAGAATCTGGGTGGTGCCAAGAAGGTGTCGCCTGACGAGTTCCGCATCGTGGCGCACGCGCCGCTGGCCATGCCGCCCAACGCCGACCTGCGGCCACCGCAACCCGGCGCACCGCGGCCGCAGGAGCAGACGCCGGCGGACGAGGCGCGCAGCATCGTGACGGGCACTGGTGGCGGCACCGCGCCGGCGGGCGCCAGAGGCCGTGCGCCGGCCGGTGGGCCCAGCGCCGGCGAAAGCGCGTTGCTCGCCAGGACCGGCCAGAGCGGTCCTTCGGTCGACCCGGACATCCGGTCCAAGGTGAACCGCGAAAGCCGCGTGATCGCCGACAGCAACCGCTCCGTGATCGACAGCCTGATCTTCTGGCAGGACACGCCGGCACCCGGCGTCGTGCTCGACCCCGCCAAGGAGCAGCAGCGGCTGCGCGAGTCGCAGGCTTCCGGCACCGATCCCAACAAGGGTGGCACGCCCACCATCGAGCGCCGCCGGCGGGGCATGCTGGAAGGAATCTTCTAGGTCGGTCGTAAGCGTCCTCGCGCCGTGGCGCACGGGGACGCCCACGCCCTCAGTAATCCCAACGGCATCGTGATGATGATCAGGACCCGGCTCGGGTACAGTGGACGCTATGCTCACACGGCGTGATGTGCTGGCCGCCGGATCGGTGGCCTCGTTGTTCGGCCTGATGGCACCGCTGTCGGCCCGGGCCCAGACCAAGGTCTCGATGCCGGCCTTGCCGCCGGTCCCGTCGACCACCACCTTCGAACTCGCCAACGGGCTGCAGGTCATCGTGTTGCCCTCGGCGCGTGCGCCGATCGTCAACCAGATGATCTGGTACAAGGTTGGTTCCGCCGACGAGCCGGCGGGCAAGTCGGGCATTGCGCATTTCCTTGAACATCTGATGTTCAAGGGCACGCCCACGGTGCCGGCCGGCGAATTCTCGAAGATCGTCGCGCGGGTGGGCGGCAACGACAACGCCTTCACCAGCTACGACTACACCGCCTATCACCAGACCATCGCTGCCGATCAGCTTGAACTGGTCATGCGGATGGAAGCCGACCGCATGGCCAATCTGATCGTGGCCGAGCAGGAATTGCTGCCCGAGCGCGATGTGGTGCTGGAGGAACGCAGGACGCGCACCGACAACCAGCCCGCAGCGTTACTCGACGAGGTGACCCGCGAGGCGCTCTACGGGCGGCAGGGGTATGGCATCCCGGTGATCGGCTTTGCCCAGGAAATCCGCGGCCTGGGCGTTGCCGATGCTCAGTCGTTCTACGATCACCACTATGCGCCCAACAACGCCGTCCTGCTGATCGCGGGCGATACCACGGGCGATGCCGTGCGGGCGCTGGCTGACAAGTACTACGCAGCCGTCCCACGCAAGCAGGTACCGCCGCGCACGCGCAGCACTGCCATCGGCACCGGCCTGCCGCGTACCGTCGAGCGACGCGATCGGCGGGTCGCACAGGCAGAATGGTCGCGCGACTATGTGGCGCCGAGCTACCGCCTGGGCGAGACGCGCCACGCCTACGCATTGCAGGTCCTGGCGCAGGCGCTGGGAGGCGGCCAGACCGGCCGCCTCTATCGCACCCTGGTGCTGGACAGCAAGGTCGCCATAGATGCCAGCGCTGGTTATTCGGCGCAGACGCTGGGATTGACGAGCTTCGGCATCGGCGTGACACCGGCACCGCAGAAGACCGTGGCTGATGCCGCGGCGGCGGCGCAGCAGCAGGTTGTCCGGTTGCTGCGTGATGGTCTGACCGACGACGAGATCGACCGGGCCAAGCGCCGGTTGCTGGCAGCCGCCATCTATGCTCGCGATTCGCTGACGAGCGGTCCGCAGATGTACGGCTCGACCTTGACGACGGGCGGCACCATGGCCGACGTCGATGAATGGCCGACCCGCATCGTTGCCGTCACGTCGGGCCAGATCGTGGAAGCGGCGCGTGCCGTGCTCGACGAGTCCCGCAGCGTCACGTCGCTGCTGCTGCCGGAGAACGGCTGATGCGCCTTCTGTTTTGGGACCGCGCGCGTCCACGCGCGCATCGGCGCGGAAGCGCCGACAGTCGTTCGCTCTTCGCTTTGCTGCGAGCGAGTGCGGGCGTGGACGCCCGCGGTCCGAAAAGGCGCCGCTTCATCCTGGGCGGCATTGTTGCGATGATGGCCGTCCTCGTCACGTCGCCGGCGTTCGCTATCGACATCAAGACCTTGACCACGCCGGCCGGCATCAAGCTGTGGCTGGTCGAGGATCGCACGGCGCCCGTCATCGCCATCAGCTTTTCGTTCGAAGGCGGCTCGGCGCAGGATCCCGCCGGTAAGGAAGGACTGGCCCAGCTTGCCGCCTCGCTGCTGGATCAAGGTGCCGGCCCGTACGATGCAGCCGCCTTCAAGGGTCGCCAGGAAGATATTGCGGCTCGGCTCAGCTTCGGCGTCTCGGTTGATCGCTTCAGTGGCAGCGTGCGCATGCTGCGCGAGTATCGCGAGCAATCGATCGACCTGCTGCGGCTGGCCCTGACCGAGCCGCGGCTGGACGCCGACTCGATCCAGCGTCTGCAGCGACAGTTCGTGAGCGGCCTGAAGCAGGCCGAGCAGTCGCCGGGCTCGGTCGCCAACCGCACCCTGTTGAAGGCGGTGTTCGGCAGCCACCCGTACGGCCGGCCGGCCGACGGCACCGTCGCCGGCATCGAAGCCATCACGGTCGATGATCTGCGCCAGCAGGTGAAGCGCCAGTTCGCGCGCGACCGCCTGCGGCTGGCCGTGGTGGGCGATGTGACCGAAGCCGAGATCGTGGCGCTGGTCGATCGCGCCTTTGGTTCGCTGCCGGCCACCACGGGGCCGGCCGATGTCCCGAAATGGACGCCGCAGGCCAGCCGACCTGGCGGCCGCACCCTGGTGGTGGCGCGCGAGGTGCCGCAGAGCGTCGCCCTGATCGCGATGCCCAGCCTCAAGCGCGACGACCCCGACTGGTACGCTGCCACGATCATGAACCACGTGCTGGGTGGCGGCGGCTTCTCCGGCCGGTTGATGAACGAGGTGCGGGAGAAGCGCGGATTGGCCTACGGCGCCTACAGCCGGCTGTCGACCTATCGGCAGGCCGGCCTGCTGATCGCCTCGGTCGGCACCGCCAACGAACGTGTCGCCGAGTCGGTCAAGATCATCCGCGAACAGCTGGCGCTGATGGCCACGGACGGCATCACCGAGGCCGAGTTGGCCGATGCCAAGACTTATCTCAACGGTGCGCTGGCGCTGACCCTGGACTCCACCAAGTCGATTGCCGGCCTGCTGCTGTCCATGCAGGTCGACGGCCTGGCGCCTGACCACATGACGCGCCGCAAGGAACTGATCGATCGCGTGACCCTGGCGGACGTCAAGCGCATCGCCCAGCGCGTCTTGCAGCTGGATGCCACGGTGACCGCCGTCGTCGGCAAGCCGCAGGGCGTCACAGCGAGCGAATAGTAGAGTGGATCATCATCCCGAGCGCAGCGAGGGATCTTTCGGTGCAGGCGCACCCGTGCGTCACTTGCAGAAGATCCCTCGCTGCGCTCGGGATGACAGCTGTATCAGGACGCGTGCTTCCGAGTACCAGGGACAGCATCCCACTCGGCCTGTACGTCGGCATCGGATTCGGCAACCCGACGCCGCTCGCGCTCTTCCCTGAACGCCGTCGGTGACAACTGCATCAATGCCCATACCGCAGCGCCACGGACCAATGGGCTGGTGTCGTCCAACAGGTGCCGCACCGCCGGCAGGGACTGAGCATCTGCCGAATTGCCCAGCGCGATCGCGACGTTGCGCACGAAGCGGTCACGGCCGCTGCGCTTGATCGCGGTGCCGCTGAACAACCGGCGGAAGGCCGCGTCGTCGAGCGCGGCAAGGTCGGTCAGCCGCGGTGCCGCGGTGCCGGGGCGGGGTGCGAACGCTGCTTCGCGCGCGGTCTGCGCGAACTTGTTCCACGGGCAGACGGCCAGGCAGTCGTCGCAGCCATAGATGCGGTTGCCGATCGGGGCTCGAAATTCGCGCGGGATCGGGCCGGCATGCTCGATGGTGAGGTAGGAAATGCAGCGCCGCGCGTCGAGCCGCCCGGGAGCGGGGAAGGCCCCGGTGGGGCAGATGTCCAGGCACGCGCGGCAGGTACCGCAATGATCGCGCTCGGGCTCGTCGGCCGGTAGGGCCAGCGTGGTGAGGATCTCGCCCAGGAACAGCCAAGAGCCGTGCGTGCGGGAGACCAGGTTGGTGTGCTTGCCCTGCCAGCCCAGCCCGGCACGCGCTGCCGCCGGCCGTTCCATCACCGGCGCGGTGTCGACGAACACCTTCAGCTCGCGGCCCCAGCGGTTCCATATCCACAGGCCCAGCGCCTTCAGACGCGATTTCACCACCATGTGGTAGTCGCGGCCCTGGGCATAGACCGCGATCGCGGCACGATCGCGCTGCGCGAGCACGGCCAGCGGGTCGTGGGCCGGGGTGTAGGTCATGCCCAGCGCAATCAATGTCCCGGCGCGGGGCCACAACCGTGCCGGGTTCGCACGGGTCTCGGTGTCGTCGGCCAGCCAGTCCATGTCGCCGTGCCAGCCCTGGTGCACGAAGGCGGCCAGGGCGTCATGCTGCTCGGGCGGCGCCTGGGCCGCGGCAAAGCCCACGGCATCGAACCCCAGGCGCTGTGCCTCGGCGCGAATCTCCTCGCGGATCGCGCGCGGATCGCTGGGCGCGCGTCGTTTCAGGCCCGGAGCGGGATGGCGGGTCATCGGCGCAACCTGCGCTTTGCCGCGCGGTGACTCAACTCCGTCGTGACCAATTTGAGCCGTCGCGCCGTCGGTTTCCCATGCCGCGCCCGGGCCACAATTGCTGCCGACAGTGTGAATCATCGGTCAACGGTGGGAGGCCGCGATGAGACTGCTTCTATCGTCGGCTGTCGTCAGCCTGGGTTTGGTCGGTGGCGCCTTCGAAGCCGCCGCCGATTCGCGTACGGAGAAGTTCCGCGACCGCGGCTGCGATGTCGAGCGCAAGTATGACAAGGGCGGCAAGTACGAGCAGAAGGTCGAATGCAAGCCGGGCCACCAGCACGCCTTTCGCGACGGACGGCGCGCCGGCAAGGAGGAATACCGGCGCGGCCGCTGCGAGATCAAGCGGGAGTGGAAGGAAGACGGCGAGTACAAGGAAGAGGTGAAGTGCAAGTAAGCATGCCGGCCGGTCATGATTTCGGCGGCCAATGCTTCTTGTTGTAGTTGTCGCTCAGGACGGGCAGTTGCGCCAACGATGTGAGCTGAAACAGCTCGCAATAATACTGGAAATTGTCTGCGTTGATTATTTTATCTCTATCTTCGAGTTCTGAGCAGCTTTTCATGCCGTATTCGATGTCCTCAGTCCCCAGCACCAGGTGACTGATTTCGTGGATGATCGTGCCGGCGGCCGAATTGGTGCCCAGTGCCGAAAGCGTGTTCACGAGCGGTGGGCAAAAGGCGATCCGCGCGGTGAAGTCATCCTTTGAATACGACACGCAATCGCTCGTGAGCACATAGGCGTATGCGTTTTCCGAAGGATCATAGTTGATGGTCCAGTCTTGGGAGACCATCGCGATATAGATCGCATTGAGTTTTGCACTCACGGAAGCCGGACCACGCTTTCCCCAGAAGCGGGTGAAAGCAGCCTTGGCATTCTTGTAGGTCGGCGAGGTCGTCGGGAGAGACAGGAGCGATCCCGCGCTCATTGCAGCTTTGTGGACCAGCGTTTTCGCGTTCATGAACGCGGCATTGTAGAGATCCGTGGGAACCGTGCCAAAGCCGTTGAAAGTGACAGACATCGAGTCTCTCCCGACGAGGCCGATCGACGACGCGTCAATCTCAGTTGAGCAGGTGCAACTGTTCGTACGGATCAGCCGGTCCGTCGACTGGCATCCCGTATCAATTCGACTGTCATTGCGTATCAATGCCGCCCGGTGCCGAGCGGCCATGGGTGGTGACCATAAGGCGCATGCCGGTTTTGCCGGCGATGTCGTCTTTTAGCGACGATCCTCTTCCTTTAGTCTGGGCCACATGAAACGACCCCTTATCGGCGTGACACTCGATGCCGAGCAGCCTGGCGGCTACTCCAAATTCCCCTGGTACGCCGCCCGCCAGAACTACTTCGGTGCCGTGGTGGCGGCCGGCGGCCTGCCGGTGGCACTACCGCATGAGCCCGATCAGGCCGTCGACTACCTTGACACCATCGATGGCGTGTTGGTGACCGGCGGCGCGTTCGACGTCGATCCGGCATACTACGACGGTGGCGCACGCCACAGCACGGTGATCACCAAGGACCGGCGCACGGCCTTCGAGTTCGCCATCACCCGCGGTGCCATCGAGCGTGACATGCCGGTGCTCGGCATCTGCGGCGGCCAGCAACTGCTGCATGTCGTGCTGGGCGGCAAGCTGATCCAGCACATCCCCGACGCGGTGCCCGACGCGCTGGCGCACGAGCAACCCAATCCACGCGATCAGGCCGGCCACGAGGTGGCCGTCAAGCCGGGAACCCTGCTGCACCGCCTGGTCGGCGTCGACCGCCTGCCGGTCAACAGTGCCCACCACCAGGCGGCGCTCGACGAGCCCAGCGGCGTCGTGGTGAACGCCGTCGCCGACGATGGCGTGATCGAAGGCATCGAAGTCACCGGCCGGCGCTTCTGCCTGGGTGTGCAGTGGCACCCCGAGTTCCACATCAGCGACGGCGACAAGCGGATCTTCGCCGCCTTCGTCGCGGCCTGCCGCGGCTGACCACGACAGGGCTCAGGGCACGATGGTGGTGAACAGGTAGACGACAAAGATCACGAGATGCACGGCGCCCTGCAGCACTGTCGTGCGGCCGGTGCCCAGCGACAGCGTCGCCACCAGCAGCGACAGCGCCAGCAGCACCATCTCCTTGAGGTCCAGGCCCAGCACCAGGGTCCAGCCGGTGGCGAGCGCGACCATGGCGACGGCCGGTATGGTGAGTCCGATCGAGGCCAGCGCCGAGCCCAGCGCCAGGTTGAGGCTGGTCTGCAGCCGGTTGACTCGGGCTGCCTTCAGGGCCGCCAGGCTTTCGGGCAGCAGCACGATGGCGGCGATGATGATGCCGACCACAGCCTTGGGGGCGCCCGCAGCGTCGACCGCCGCCTCGATCGTGGGGGCGAGCGCCTTGGCCAGCAGCACCACGGCCACCAGGCAGGCCAGCAGCAGCGCCGCGCTGATCGCCGCCACGCGCGTACTGGGCGGCGCGGCATGCGCCTCGGCATCATGTGCCGCATGGCCTTCCGGCAGGAAGTAATCGCGGTGGCGAACGGTCTGGATCAGGACGAAGGCGCCGTAGAGCACAAGAGACACGATGGCGACCAGCGCCAGCTGGCCCCCCGAGTAGACGGGGCCGGCGACCGTTGTGGTGGCGTTGGGCAGCACGAGGGTCAGAACGGACATGGTCGCCAGCGTTGCCAGTGCCGCGTTGACGCCGTACAGGCCGAATGCCTGTTCGCCGTGACGCGAGCCACCGGCAAGCAAGCACAGCCCGACCATGCCGTTGAGAATGATCATGACCGCCGCGAAGATGGTATCGCGGGCCAGCGACGCCGTCGTCTCGCCGCCGGCCAGCATCATCGACACGATCAGCGCCACCTCGATCACCGTCACGGCCAGCGCCAGCACCAGCGTGCCGAACGGCTCACCGACGCGATGGGCCACAACCTCGGCATGATGGACTGCCGACAGCACACACGCGACCAGGCCCGCACCCAGCACCACGATGAACACCGGATGGGCAATAAACAAGGATATGCCCAGCAATATCCAGCCCGCGAGCGGGCTGATCCAGGTCCAGGGAGGCAGGTGATCGCGCAGCATGAGATGACCGATAGCGTGTGACGGACTCTGCGACACTGAAGGACGATCCTTCATTTGTCGATGACGTTTGAGTTTCGTACCGGATGCGGTGAAGGACCTTGCGGTGGTGCGCATGGTCTGTCATGTCGATCGTCGTGAGGAGCGTGCGTCACCCGCCATGACATCGACCGGTTCGAGCAGCATAGCGCGCGGCGTTGTCCTGATGATCGTCGCCATGCTGATCATCCCGCTTGTCGATGGACTGGCTAAATTCCTGAGCGCCGGCTACTCGCCGCTGTTCCTCAGCTGGGCACGCTACGTCGTGGCGTGTGCCATCGTCCTGCCGGTGGCTGCCGCCTATCGCGGCCGGCGGGTCTTCCCGGCCGAGCGTCGCGTTGCCCACGCCTTGCGCACCGTGTTCCTGGTCATCTCCATGACGCTCTATTTCATGGCGATCGCGCGCATCCCGTTGGCGACCGCGGTCAGCGCCTACTTCGTGGGCCCTATCATTGCGGTCGTGCTGTCCGTCCCGGTTCTCAAGGAGAGCCTGACCGCGCGCAAGGTGCTGAGCCTTGTCCTGGGCTTTGTCGGAGCGCTCGTCATCTTGCGGCCGGGTGCGACCATCGAGCCGGGGCTTCTGCTGGCGTTCGGTGCTGGCCTGTCTTTCGCGCTCTACATCATCGCTACGCGCCAGGCGGCACAGGACAGCGACCCTCTGCAGACATTGGTCTTCCAATGCGTGGTCGGCGCCTTGCTGATGACACCGCAGGCGGTCGCATCGTGGACGACGCCGGCATGGAGCGATCTCGTCTTCTTCGTCGGCCTGGGTGTTTTTTCTGCCGTCGGTCACATTCTGTCGATCGTCGCTTTTCGCCTGGCCGACGCCTCGACGCTGGCCCCGCTGGTCTATGTCGAGCTGATCGGTGCAGCGGCCATCGGCTATCTCGTCTTCCACGAGGTCCCCGGTCCCGGCACCTTGATCGGCGCTGCCTTGATCGCGGCCGGCGGCCTGATCCTGCTGCAGCGACAGCGGCCGGCATAGCGAGCGTGATCCACCTCTTGCCGTCGGTGCAACCTTGATGGCTCAATCGCGGCGGCGAACAGGGAGGCCGAGCCATGGCATGGTCGCCGGATCCGGAAGCGTTGCGCGGCCGCGTGGCGGTCGTCGCGGGCGCGACGCGCGGAGCGGGACGCGGTATCGCGGCCGCCTTGGGCGAGGCGGGCGCCACGGTGATCTGCACCGGCCGGACGACGCGCCAGGCGCGATCCGAGTACAACCGCGCCGAGACGATCGAGGAGACCGCCGAACTTGTCACGCGCCTCGGCGGTACCGGCATTGCCATGGCCGTCGATCATCTGGAGCCCGATCAGGTGAGGCATCTGGCCGAGACGATCCGCAACGATCACGGCCACATCGATGTGCTCGTCAACGATATCTGGGGCGCCGAGAAGCTCAAAGGCGGACCAGCCCAGTGGAATACCCCGATCTGGAAGCTCAGTCTCGACGATGGTCTTCGGATCCTGCGGCTGGCCATCGAGACGCATCTCGTCACATCCCATCATCTCCTGCCGCTTCTGATCGACCGGCCTGGCGGCCTGCTGGTGGAGGTGACGGACGGTACGAGCGACTACAACGCGTCACGCTACCGGATCTCGGTGTTCTACGACCTCGCCAAGGTGGCTGTGAATCGCCTGGCGTTCTCCCAGGGGCATGAGCTGGCGTCCCATGGCGGCACCGCGGTTGCCATTTCACCGGGCTGGCTACGCTCGGAAATGATGCTCGACAACTTCGGTGTCGGTGAAGCGAACTGGCGTGATTGCGTGGGGAAGGCCGCGCCGGCGGACTTCGCCCTCTCCGAATCGCCTCGATATGTCGGGCGTGCCGTGGCCGCCATGGCCGCCGATCCTGCGCGCGCCCGATGGAATCAGAAATCCGTCAATTCCGGTCAGATGGCGGCTGAATACGGCTTCCAGGACCTGGACGGTTCGCGTCCGGACATCTGGCGTTACATCACCGAGATCCGCGAGACCGGCCGCGAAGCCGATCTCGACAGCTATCGTTAGTCCCATCGCAACCTTACGCCCGCACCTTCAAACGTGCGGCCTTGGCGCGCGGCATCTCCGTCGCAATGGCAAGCTCGGTCGCCCGGATTGCGGCGGACAACGTGCGCAGTGCCTGGCGCGCCTGGCGATCGGCGACGTTGGCATAGAGCACCACGTCGCGTGACGGCAGCGGTGGCAGCCCCAGCCGCGGGCCGACATCGATCGTGCCGGCCGGCGCGACGCGACGGCCCAGCGCCGCCACGGCGAGTCCGGCCGAGATCGCCGCCCCGATCGTGGTGACGCCGCCGCCGACAAAGACTTCCGTCCACGGTATGCCGGCGCCGTCGAGCGCGGCGACCGCCATGCTGCGCACGCTGCACGGCTCGGCTTGCGTCGCCAGCCGCAAGGGCTCGCCGGGACGATAGGCGAAGTCGGGCGCCGCCATCCAGCCGAACACCTCCTTGAGCAGGACATCGCCGTCGCGACGCTGATGGTCATGGCGCAGGACGATTGCCGCATCGAGGCGGCCGCGATCGAAGTCGGCCAGCACGTCACGCGACATCGACACGCGCAGCTCCATCACCAGGCCGGGCTCGCTGTCGTTCATGCGCCGCAGCAGCAGCGGCAGCTCGGCGCAGATGATGTGATGGCTGATGCCGACGATCAGCCGTCGCTGTTCGCCGGCGAAGGCGCCGACGGCGCTCTGGTGCGCGGCCACCAGCGCGCGGGCCGCACCGAGGAAGGCGGCGCCGTCGGCCGACAGGCGCACCAGCCGTGGCGTGCGTTCAAACAGGCGGCGACCCAGCCCGTCCTCCAGGCGCTTGATCTTGAGGCTGACCGCCGACTGCGTGGTGTCCAGCGCTTCCGCCGCGCGCGTGAAGCTCTTCAGGTCAGCCACCAGCACGAACGCCTGCACGGCCTCCAGGTCGAGGGCCTTCATGACAGGTTATCCATTTCAATCGGAAATCATAGAAATACTCTTTCATATGGTTTTCCAATGATCAAGCCATCGCTACGTTCCGCCGCGAGATGCTCGGAGTTTGCCGATGATCATTGCGCACTACGGCCATCGCCTGCCGGCCGACTACGATGTCGGCCTGATCCGGGCGCGGGCACGCCAGCGTGGCCCGCTGTGGGACGCCGTGCCGGCTCTGTATTTCAAGGCCTTCCTGCTGCGTGAGAAAGGCCGCCGCGGCAGCAGCGCCAACCACTATTCGTCGCTCTACCTGTGGCAGCACGACACCGCGTTTCGCGACATGCTGGTCGGCGGCGGCTACACGGTCGTGACCGATAAGCTTCGGTCGCGCCGGCATCGATACGGTGGTGGCGCTGGATGCCCGCCGCGGCCGCGGCCGCGAGGCCCGCTTCGCCAGCACACAGGCCTTGGACATTCCGCTCGATGCCGATCTGGCGGCGACCCTCGCTCAGGAGATCGCGTGCAACCGGGAGACAGCCGACCAGCCCGGAACAGTCGCTGCGGCGGTCGGGGTCGATCCACGGCGCTGGGCGCTCACGCGCATCCTGTTGTCAGACCGTGAACCAGAAGGGTTCGAACGCGGCACGTCCTACGAGGTCCTGCATCTGGCACGACCACTGCTGGACTCGCTGCCGGCGGCAGGCGCGCGATGAGCTACCGTTTCGAGGCCGGCCGGATCTATCGCATGCCGACGCATTTCGGGCCGGCACCGGGGCCGCGTCAGGTACCCACAGGTATCGCCGTTGATCCGACGCGCAGTCCGCGCCGCCTCACGGTCGAGGCGCGCTTCCTGACCGATCCGGCACGGCTGGAGCGCCACGTGCCGGAAGGCTTCGTGCTGGCGGGGGAACCCATCGTCACCGTCGAGTTCCACTATATGACCGGCATCGATTGGTTGGCCGGGCGTGGCTACACGATGATCCACGTCAGCTGGCCGGCGACGTTCAGCGGCCGGCGCGACAAGGCCGCAGGCAAGTTTCTCGCCGTGATGTGGGAGAACCTCGCCGATCCGATCATCACCGGGCGTGACGAGATCGGTCACCCCAAGCTCTATGCCGACATCGCCGAACCGCGCTTGTGGGATGGTCGCCAAGTTTGCACGGCCGGCTGGATGGGATTTCGTTTCCTCGATCTCGAGGTCACGCAGCTTCACGATGCGCCGCCCGCGGCACCATCGGCGGCATCGGACGGCACGCTGATGCTGAAATACGCCCCGCGCACCGGCGCCTGGGGCGAGGCTGACGTGTGCCAGGTCACGCTGACGCCCAGCGGCGATCCCGACAACACGGTCGAGCATCGCCAGGCCGGCACGGCATCCCTGCGCTTCCACCGCGCCACATGGGCCGATCTGCCCACGATGGCTCACGTCGTGAACGCGCTCGCCGACCTGCCGGTGATCGAGATGCGCGGCGGCAGCGTGACGCGCTCGCGTGGCGGCAAGTCCGCGCGCGATCAACGGGTGCTGGTGTGATCGAGGGGAGAGGCGTTGCGATGACGGACACGCGTGCGACGATGAAGGGCGAGGGCGGTGCCGACACCTTCGTGTTGGTGCATGGCGCCTGGCACGGCGGCTGGTGCTGGCGTCGGGTGGCCGATCGCCTGCGGGCGGCAGGCCACAGGGTCTTCACCCCGACACTGACCGGCCTGGGCGAACGCCGGCATCTGATGTCCCGTGCCATCACGCTCGATACCTTCACCGAGGACGTACTGAATGTGATCGTGATGGAGGACCTGTCCGACGTGGTGTTGGTGGGGCATTCGTTCGGCGGCTCACCCATCAGCGGGGTGGCCGACAGGATGCCCGAACGCATCCGGCACCTCGTCTATCTCGACTCCTTGATCACCCAGCCCGGCAAGACGGCATTCGACGCATTGCCGCCCGATGGCGTCGCGGCCCGGCTCAAGCTGGCCCGGGAATCCAGCGGTGGTCTCAGTCTGCCGCCACCGTCAGCGGAAGCCTTTGGTATCCGCGACGCCGACGACATCGCCTGGGTGACACGGCACCTGACGCCACATCCGCTGGGCGCCTATACCAGCCCGCTCGCCATCAACGGCCCGATCGGCAATGGCCGGCCGTGCACCTACATTGGTTGCGTCGATCCTCTCTACGCTGCGCTCGACGGCTCGCGACAGTGGGCGCAGCAGCAAAAAAGCTTTCGCTACGTCGAGATGGCCGCCGGCCACGACGCCATGGTCACCCATCCCGATGACCTCGTCCGCTTGCTGTGCACACTGGCAGGAGAGAGCAGTGCCCTGTAGCCATCGCATGGCGAGCATCGGCTGCGTCGCCATGGGCTGCGCGATGACGGCGGTGATCTCGTCCTGATCGCGCTGCAGAACCTGCCGCGATGTGCGCGCTCGGCAGCCGCAGCCTGTCTACGCCGGTTTCATTTGGTTGGAGAGCCCTTCGTGACCGTCACCCTTCCCACACCCGATCAGGTGCGCGCCGTCGCCGACCAATGCGGCCTGTCCCTGACCGACGACGATGTCGCCTCGTTCCGCGGCCTGATGCAGGGCTCGATCGACGCCTACAACGCCGTGGCGGCGATGCCGGACGAAGTCCCCGCCGTGAAATACCCGCGCACGCCAGGCCACCGTCCGGCGCCGGCCGACAACCCGTACAACGCCTGGTATCGCAAGGCGGTCGTGAAAGGCGCCGCCGACGGCAAGCTGAAGGGCCGGACGGTGGCGTTGAAGGACAACATGATGCTGGCCGGCGTGCCGATGATGAACGGCTCGTCGACCCTGGAAGGCTATGTGCCGGACTTCGACGCGACCATCGTCACCCGCATGCTGGATGCCGGCGCCGATATCATGGGCAAAGTGCACAGCGAGCACTTCTGTATCTCCGGCGCCAGCCATACCAACTCGATCGGGCCCGTGCACAATCCCCACCGGATGGGATACTCAGCCGGCGGTTCGTCGTCGGGCAGTGCCGTCGTGGTGGCGCGCGGCGAGGTCGACATGGCGGTCGGCGGCGACCAGGGTGGCTCGGTGCGCATCCCGGCCTCGTTCTGCGGCATCTATGGAATGAAGCCGACCTGGGGCCTGGTACCGTACACCGGCATCATGCCGATCGAGGTCTTCATCGACCACACCGGGCCGATGACCGCCAATGTTGCCGACAATGCGCTGCTGCTGGAGGTCATTGCCGGCGACGACGGCTACGATCCGCGCATCAAGGCACCGCGTGTCGAGACCTACACCGAGGCACTGGGTGGCAGCGTGAAGGGGCTCAAGATCGCGCTGGTCAAGGAGGGTTTCGAACAGCCCACGGCCGAGGCCGCGGTCAATGATAGCGTCCGGGCCGCCGCCCGGCGCTTCGCCGACCTGGGCGCCAGCGTCGAGATGGTGTCGATCCCCATGCACCTGGTCGCGCCGGCGCTGTGGACGCCGATCGGCATCGGCGGCGTGACCCAGACCATGATGCATGGCGATGGCTACGGTCAGGGGCGGCCCGATCTCTACGCCACCTCGTTGATGGAATTCCATCGCGGTTGGCGGCGCCAGGCCGACTCGCTGTCGGAAACCACCAAGCTGTTCCTGATGCTGGGTACCCACATCAACAACCAGTTCGGCCCGCGCTATTACGGCAAAGCGCTCAACATCACCCGACGGCTGACCGCGGCCTATGACGCGGCCCTGCAGCGCTACGATCTGCTGCTGATGCCGACCACGCCGATGACCGCAACACCGCTGCCGGCGCCGACCGCTGCCCGTGAGGTCTATGTGTCACGCGCGGTGGAGCCCATTGCCAACACACTGCCGTTCAATCTCACCCACCATCCGGCGATGTCGATACCGTGCGGCATGATCGATGGTCTGCCGGTCGGCCTCATGCTGGTCGGCCGCCATTTCGACGAGGCGACCATCTATCGTGCCGCACACGCCTTCGAGCAGTCCGGCGACTGAGGCACGTCGACCACGCGCCGTGCTCGAGAAGGATCCAATCGTTGGTGTGGATTGACAGTAAGGCGCTTTTTACCTTGCTGTGCGGGCACTCGAAGCAAGGTATCGCCAGGATGAGCACGCTCACTGTCAGCGCCAAGGGGCAGGTCACGCTCCGCAAAGATGTGTTGAAGCATCTGGGTGTTCAACCCGGTGAGAAGATCATTGTGGAGAACGGCCCGTCATTGTCGATCGAGGAAATGAACAAGATCACCGCCGGCAGGCGATGAAGATCACAGCCGACACCATGTGCTCGTTCGGGCCATTTGGCAGAGGACTGACCGGGCCAGCCACTCCTTGAAGGCGCACCGGTCAGCGCGTCATGTGCGGAGCCGGATGAAGGGCGCGCGACAAATCCGAGCATCCGGCGCCGGGCTTGGCTATCGAGCGAACTGCCGCGCTTCCGCCCACGTATCGTCGAGCGTCTTCTTCAGGCGCAGCAACAGTTCATCGACCTCCGCGGCCGTAATGATCAGCGGCGGTGACAACGCGAGGCGGTTGCCGATGACGCGCAGGATCAGGCCGTGTTTGCGGGCGGCACGATCGGCGATCGCGCCAATCTTCACCTCGGCCGGGAACGGCTGCCGCGTCGCCTTGTCGGCCACCAGCTCGATGCCCGCGATCAGGCCGACGCCGTTGGCGTGGCCGACGATGGGATGGTCACCGAGCGCGCGCAAACCCGCGATCAACCGTGGGCCGACCGTCTGCACGTGCCCGACAATGTCGGTCTCCTCGTAGATCTTCAGCGCTTCCAGCGCCACGGCGGTGGCCACGGGATGGCCGGAATAGGTGTAGCCGTGCGCGAAGCTGCCCTGCTTGTCGCCCTGGACCAGCATGGCCTGGTAGACCTTCTCGTTGATCAGCAGGGCCGAGATCGGCTGGAAGGCGGCCGACAAGGCTTTGGCGCACGAGATCATGTCGGGCTTCAGATCGAAGGTCTGGCTGCCCCACCAGTTGCCGGTGCGGCCGAAGCCGCAGATCACCTCGTCGGCCACGAACAGCACATCGTATTTGCGCAGCACCGCCTGGATCTTCTCGAAGTAGGTGCGCGGCGGCAGCACCGCGCCGCCGGCACCCATCACCGGCTCGGCAAAAAAGGCCGCGATTGTCTCCGGCCCCTCGTCGAGGATGAGCGTCTCCAGCGCCTCGGCCATGCGGGTGGCGAACGCCTCCTCGCTCTCGTCCTCCTGGTGGTGGCGATACCAATGCGGGAACTCGGTGTGGCGCATCATCGGCAGGGGAATGCCGAAGTCGGCATGCATGTCGGGCTTGCCCGACAGGCTGGCGGCGGCAACGGTGTTGCCGTGATAGCCCGCCATGCGGCCGATGATCTTCTTCTTGGCCGGCTTGCCGATGGCGTGATGATAGTACCAGATCAGCTTGATGGCGGTGTCGTTGGCCTCCGAGCCCGAGCACTGCAGCAGCACCTTGGACATCGGCACCGGCGCCAGCTTCAGCAGCTTCTCGGCCAGGTCGATGGTGGGATCGTTCGAACTGCTGCGATAGGTCTGGTAGTAGCCGAGCTTGCGCATCTGCTCGTAGGCGACCCGCGCCAGCCGCTCGTTGGCGGCGAAGCCCAGCGAGGCGCACCACAGGCCGGCGGCAGCATCCAGAGCGCGCTTGCCCTCGTTGTCCTCGATCCAGATGCCGTCGCCCTTGGCGATGATGTTGGGTCCGGTCTCGCGATGGGTGCGCGGGTTGGTCTGCGGGTGGATGTAGGAGGCGACGTCGCGGGCTTCCGGTGAATTCGGCATGAAGGTCATGTGGCTTCTCTCCCAGGGCTGCTCGGTGGTTCAGGAAGGTCTGGCTTTGGCGGAAAATCGTTCGCTGCGCCGGCGCAGCATCTCGATCGTCACCAGCAGGGCGATCGACAGCAGCACCAGCAGGGTAGCGGCGGCGGTGATGGTGGGGCTGATCTCCTCGCGCACGCCGTTGAACATCTGGATCGGCAGGGTGCGCTGGGTCGGTCCAGCCAGGAAGAGGCCCATCACGATCTCATCGAACGAGGTCGCGAAGGCGAAGACGGCGCCAGAGACCACGCCGGGCAGGATCATCGGCAGCATCACGCGGCGGAACGCGACCACGGGTGACGCACCCAGGCTGGCCGCCGCGCGCAGCAGGCTGCCGTCGACATTGTGCAGGCTCGCCGACACGGTGAGCACCACGAACGGGATCGCCAGCACGGTGTGCGCCAGCACGAGGCCGATATAGTTGTTGGTGAGCCGCAGCGGTGCATACAGGAAATAGACACCGACGCCGGTGATCACCACGGGAACGATCAGCGGCGCCAGGATCACGGCGCCCAGCACGCTGCGCGCCCGCGGCTTGAGTCGCATCAGTCCGATGGCGGCCGTCGTTCCCAGCGTCGTGGCGAGCACGGTCGTGGCGGCACCGATGCCGAAGCTGTTGTAGACGGCGGCGAGCCACTTGGGCGAGGTGAAGAAGTCTTCGTACCAGCGTAGCGAGAGGCCCGGCATGGGGAAGGTCAGGAACGATCCAGCGTTGAACGACAGCGGCACGATCACGGCGATGGGCAGCACCAGGAAGACGAACACCAGTCCGCAATAGAAGCGAAAGACCTGCCGCCAAGCGACTTCGCCCCGTGCCGCTGAGGTCCACCCGTCCATGTCAGGCCCACCCCGGGCCAGCGCGCCCGGCCAGTCGGCCGTAGACGGCGTAGAGCAGTGCGGTGATGACCAGCAGGATGCCGCCCAGGGCGCCGGCCATGCCCCAGTTCGTCGTTTCGTTGGTGTAGAACGCGATGAAGGTGCTCAGCATCTGATCGTCGGCGCCGCCGATCAGCGCCGGCGTTACGTAGTAGCCCAGCGCCGAGATGAACACCAACAGCGTGCCGGCGGTGATTCCCGGCACGGTCTGTGGGAGATAGACGCGCGCGAAGGCCAGGAACGGATGGGCGCCCAGCGAGACGGCGGCGCGCATGGTCGTGGGGCCGATGCCTTTCATGACGCTGTAGAGCGGCAGGATCATGAACGGCAACAGCACATGGGTGATCGCCACATACACGCCGACCCGGTTGAAGATCAGGCGCAGCGGCTCATCGATCAGGCCGATCCCGTGCAGAAGGCCGTTGACCGGCCCGTCCTTCTGCAGCAGTACGACCCAGGCGGTGGTGCGCACCAGCAATGACGTCCAGAACGGCAGCAGGACCAGGATCATCAGCAGGTTGGCGATCCGGCTTGATGCCGTGGCCAGCAGGTAGGCGACCGGATAGCCCAGTGCCAGGCACAGCACCGTGACCCAGAAGCCGATCCACAGTGTGCGGCCCAGCACCTTGACGAAGATGGCACGCTCGGCACCGACGCTCTGGATGTCGCCGCTGGCGCTTTGCTTGAGATCGAGCGCGCCCAGAAGAAAGAAGCCCGTCAGCGGTCCGGCGGCGCGCTTGATGGCGGCCCATGTCTTCGTCTGACCCCAGCGGGGATCGACGGCCACCAGCGCCTGCAGCGCATCGCCATCACCTGGCGCGGGCAGGTTGCGCGCCGTCTTCAACAGCAGCGAGCGAAAGCCGTTGATGTCGTAGTTCAGGCGGTTGGCGGCGCGGCTGAGATCGGCGCCGCCGCGCGCGGCGTCGAGTTCGCCGATCATCAGCGTCGCGACGGTCGCGGGCGGCAGGTCACGCCCGTCCCACATCGCGAGCGCCGCCGTCGTTTGCGGCATGATCGCGCGCACATCCGGATCGTCGACGCTGCGGAACAGCATCAGGGCGATGGGCAGCAGGAAATTGACCGCCAGGAACAACAACAGCGGTGCCACCAGCGCCCCGGCCATCAGCGCCTGCCGCCGTTCGATGCGCCGCAGCTTCGCTTTCAGTGCGGCTGTCCTGGGAGCGCGGGCGTCTCGCCCGCATTCGCCCGCAGCGTCAGCAGAGGGCGAAACGGCGCTGGTCGGCGCTGGCGCGCCGGTGCGGGCGAGACGCCCGCGCTCCCAGCGGAACAAGCCCATCGCCGTTTGCCTTACTTGCTCGCCCAGGCGTTGAAGCGCTGGTTGAGCTGGTCGGTGTTGTCGACCCAGAACTCGACATCCAGCGGCAGGGCCACGCGCAGGTTGTCGGGGCTGGTCGGAATGCTGGGCACGACGGCGGCGTCGATCTGCTTGCCGGCCTCGATGCTGGTGATGCCCTGCAGCGCCAGCGGCGGGAACTGCTTCTGGTTCTCCGGCCGCGTCATGAAGGTGACCAGCTGCATGGCCTGCGCCTTGTTGGGGCTGCCCTTCAGGATCACCCAGAAGTCGATGGCGTAGACGCTGGCCGGCCACACGACCTTGAAGTTGCGGCCATCGGCCTTGTTGGCGGCCAGCACGCGGCTGAAATAGGCGTCGCCCATCACCACCTCGCCCGACGCCAGAAGCTGCGGCGGTTGCGAGCCTGCCGTCCACCACACGATGTGCGGCTTCAGTTCGTCGAGCTTCTTGAAGGCGCGATCGACGCCGGCCGGCGTGCGCAGCACCTTGTAGACATCGGCCGGCGCGACACCGTCGGCCATCAGTGCCGACTCCAGCGTGTACTTGGCGCCTTTGCGCATGGTGCGTTTGCCGGGGAACTTGGCGACGTCCCAGAAGTCGGCCCAGGTCTTGGGCCCGTCCTTGAAGCGGTTGCCGTCGTAGACCAGCCCGGTGGTCCAGACCACCGATCCGACGGCGCAGTCCGTCGCGGCGCCCTTGATGAAGCTGTCCTTGCCGCCCAGCATCGTCCAGTCGAGCTTCTCGAACAGGCCTTCGTCGCAGCCCAGCACGGCCTCGTCGGCCTCGACCTGCACGACATCCCAGTTCGCGTTGCCGCCCTGGACCTTGGTGCGCAGCAGGCCGATGCCGCCCGACCACGAGTCTTCCAGCAGCTTCACGCCGCTCTTCGCCGAAAAGGCTTCGTAGTAGATCTTCTTCTGCGCCGCCTGCGAGGAGCCGCCCCAGGCTGTCACCGTAAGCTCGCGCGCCGTGGCAGATCCCGTCAGCCAGAGCGCGCAAAGCGAAACCGCCATGGCAATGCCCACGCGTTTGGAAGGGTGCATGGCGAACTCCTCTAGGACGACGGTGTGGTCGAGGGTGCGAGCGGGTCCAGTGCCCGGCAGTCGGTGGCGCGCCAGGCCAGGCGCACATCGACGCCGACGGCGAAAGCGCCGGCGTGGCGCGGGTTGGAGATCTTGACGGTAAAGGCATGGCCGCCGGCGAGACGGAACTGCGCGCGGGCATGATCGCCGTGATAGATCAGGTTTTCGAGCCGGGCGGGCACGACGTTGTCCCAATGTCCGTCCGTCGGATCGATGACGACATGCTCGGGTCGGATCGACAGCGTCGTGCGCGATCCGACGTCGCCGACGGCGACCGGGACGGCCCTGACCGTCAGCGCGCCATCGACGCGCACCACGCAGCGATCGCCGTCGCGCGCCTCGACCGCGCCGTCGAGCCGGTTGCTCTCGCCGATGAACTGCGCCACGAACGAGGTCGCCGGTCGTTCATAGATTTCGACGGCGCTGCCGATCTGCTGGATGGCGCCATCCTTGAAGACCGCGATCCGGTCGGACAGCGTAAGTGCCTCCGATTGATCGTGCGTCACGTAGACGATCGTCACGCCGAGATTGGCGTGGATGTGCTTGATCTCCAGCTGCAGCTGCTCGCGCAGTTGCTTGTCGAGCGCCCCCAGCGGTTCGTCCATCAGCACCAGGTCGGGATCGAACACGACGGCGCGCGCGACCGCCACCCGCTGCTGCTGGCCGCCGGAGAGTTCGCTCGGCCGGCGATGGCCCAGACCGTCGAGACGCACCAGCGCCAGCGCGCGTTCGACGCGCCGTGCGATCTCCTCGCGCTTCACGCCCCGTACCGACAGCGGAAAGCCGATGTTCTGCGCCACCGTCATGTGCGGAAACAGCGCGTAATTCTGGAACACCATGCCGATGTTGCGCTGGTGCGGCGGCGTGTGGCGGACGGAACGGCCGGCCAGCCGGATGTCGCCGTCCGTCGGGGCTTCGAAGCCCGCCAGCATCATCAGCGAGGTGGTCTTGCCCGATCCGGATGGGCCGAGGAAGGTGACGAACTCGCCCTTGGCGATGCGCAGATCGACATGGGCGACCGCCAGCGTGTCGCCGTCATAGCTTTTGCAGACGTCGAGGAACTCGACGAAGGGAGTCGCGCGCTCAGCGACGGCCGCGGGTTCGGTCGGGATATCCTGCGTTGCTCTCGGCACGGAACGCGGCATCACGGCTTTCGATGGGGTGCTTGGTCCGTGAAGTCTGGTATACCATCATACAAACATCCAGCGGTTTTCGCCGCCGTTTCGGTCGGATGAGCCATGCCGGCAGCGCGCCACTCCCAGGGAGTCTAGCTCGCCGCGCGCTCCGGCGTGTCGCGTTCGTCCACGGCCGCGACGGCGCCGCTGTTCAGCAGGTCGAGCACGCCGGCCAGTGCGTTGGCGACGTGCGCCTCGGCCAGGGCGCGCGCCTTCTGCGCGTCGCGGGCGGCAATGGCCTGCACGATCGCGCGCTTTTCCTCGAGGCTCGACTGTCCGCGCTCACGGCGCGAGAGCGCGATGGCGCGCAGCCAGGCCAGCCGGGCGCGATGCGATGCCACGGCCTGGCACAGCATGTCGTTGCCCGTACCGCGCAGCAGCAGATCGTAAAAATGCTCGACCGCCTGGCGCTGTCCCGCGCCATCGCCGCGCTGATAGCAGTCGGCGATGGTCTCGACGGCGGTGGCCAACGCCGCGACGGCCGAATCCGCGGCGCGCTCGACGAACAGCTTGGCCGCCAGCCCCTCCAGGGCGCCGCGCATCTCGTAGATCTCTTGCACCTGGGCGGGCAGCAAGACCGCAACCGACGGCCCGCGGTAGGGCGCGTTCTCGACCAGCCCCTCGGCCTCGAGCTGGCGCAATGCCTCGCGGACCAGGGTGCGGCTCACCCCCAGCAGGTCGCATACCTTGCGCTCCACCAGGCGTTCGCCGGCCTTGAATGTGCCGTCGATGATGGCGTTACGCAGCGTGCTGACGACCTGCGTCCGCAATGTCCCCGCCGGCCGCAAGATTCTGAGGGAATGGCCTTGCGGCTCACCAGCGGTCATCCGGGCCTCGTTCGGGTGCTGCACTGCAGTAGAATAAGCGTCCCCGATGAACAGCGGCAAGGTTGGGTGGGTGTCCCGATTTTTCTTGTTCTTGAATAGAGAATTGTATAGAGTGCGTGGTTGAGGAGATCTGTCCCCCGGTGGTGGTCTGGTCGGGTGTTTCTGTCGCTTTCTGTCAGGTTTCTGTCGGGGCGCCATCCCAGGCATAACTTGTTGCTATCCTTACCGGAATCGGTTTCTGTCGTTTCTGTCGCCCTGTCGGCGTCGCGGCACTGCCAAACGAATTCCCCCGGGGCGAAATCCGCCCTAGAAGCCTGTCCATGACTCTTTCACCCCAACCGCCGGCCGACACCGGCAAGGGCGAACGTATCGCCAAGCGACTGGCGCGCGCTGGCCTGTGCTCGCGCCGCGATGCCGAGCGCTGGATCGCCGAAGGCCGGGTCGTCGTCGACGGCCAGCGCATCGACACGCCGGCGACGCTGGTGACCGCCACGAGCGACATCCGCGTCGACGGCAAGCCGGTCGCGGCGCCTGAAAAGGCGCGCCTGTGGCTCTACCACAA
Organism: Reyranella sp. CPCC 100927; assembly: GCF_007859315.1. Lineage (GTDB taxonomy): Bacteria > Pseudomonadota > Alphaproteobacteria > Reyranellales > Reyranellaceae > Vineibacter. The sequence continues at coordinate 154,484 of NZ_VOHA01000011.1, read as the reverse complement.
GCCGGTCGGACTGGTCGTGACGGCGCATGATCCCGAGGGCCGGTCCACCATCTTCCAGGCCTTGCCCAAGGAGATGCCGCGAGTCGTCTCGGTGGGGCGGCTCGATCTCAATTCCGAGGGGTTGCTGTTGCTGACCAATGATGGCGCGCTGGCGCGGCGGTTGGAGTTGCCGGCCAGCGGTTGGACCCGGCGCTACCGGGTGCGGGCGCACGGCCAGATCGACCAGGCGGCGCTCGATCGCCTGCGTGACGGCGTGGTGGTGGACGGCGTCACCTACGGCGCCATCGATGCCCGGCTCGACCGCCAGCAGCGCAGCAACATGTGGCTCACCATCGCGCTGAAGGAAGGCCGCAACCGCGAGGTGCGCCGGGTGATGGCGCATCTGGGGTTGGGCGTGAACCGGCTGATTCGTATCGCCTACGGTCCCTTCACCCTGGACGCGCTGCCGGAGGGCGCGGTGATCGAGGCCAGCCCTCGGCTGGTGGCGCAGGTTTCCGGTGAGCAGGGCGTCGATGCCCGTGGCCGCAAACCGGGCTGGGCCAAGCCCAAGCCGCGCGACGATCGCAAGCGGCCGAGCAAGCGCCCATCGCGCAGCCCGTCGGGTGGCGCGCGGCGCAGCGGAGGACGGCCATGAGCCGGTTGCGACGCGATGTACCGCCGGCGCCGCCCCGCATCGTGGCCGGCAAATACCGCGGCCGCCCGCTGGTGGTGCCGCTGGGTGTCGAGATCCGGCCGACCTCGTCGCGGGCGCGCGAGTCACTGTTCAACATCCTGGTGCATGCCGACCTCAATGGTGACGGCACCTCGCCGCTGCCGGGCGCGCGCGTGCTGGATGTCTTCGCCGGTTGCGGTGCGCTCGGTATCGAGGCGCTGTCGCGCGGCGTGGCGCACGTGACGTTCATGGACAGCTCGTCCGAGGCGATCCGCACCGTCGGCGAGAACCTGCGCACCTTGAAGGAAACCGCCAACGCCCGCGTGCTGCGCACCGACGCCACACAGCCGCAACCGGCGCCCAGTGATGCCGCCTGCGGGCTGGCGTTCCTCGATCCGCCGTATCGGTCCGGGCTGGGCCCGCGTGCGCTCGCGGCGCTGGCGCGTGTGGGATGGCTGGCGTCGGGTGCCATTTGCATCGTCGAGATCGCGGCCAAGGAGGATCTCGAGGCGGTGCCCGATTTCACGGCATTCGACGAGCGCCGCTACGGCGCGGCCAAGATCATCTTCCTGCGCTACCAGCCGTCATCATGAGCAACCCGCATCCGATCTATGTGTTCCGGCACGGGCGCACCGAGTGGAACACGATCGAGCGCATTCAGGGAGCACTCGACTCGCCGCTCACCGCGCAAGGTCGTGCCCAGGCGCGTGCCGTGGGCGCGGCGTTGCGTGCGGCGTTGCAACGGGCCGGCATCGCGCCGCGGGATGTCGCGCTGTTTGCCAGTCCGTTGGGCCGCGTGCGCCAGACGGTCGACCTTGCCTGCGCCGAGGCCGGTATCGATGTCGCGCAGTGCCGCTTCGATGACCGCTTGCGCGAAGTCACCTGGGGCGATTGGGACGGCCTGACGCGGCCCGAGATCGAGCAGCGTCAGCCCGGCGCGCTGGCCCGGCGCGATAGTCTGAAATGGCATCACCAGCCGCCCGGCGGCGAGAGCTACGCCATGGCGGCACCGCGGGCGCAGGCGGTGCTTGCTGATCTCGTGACGTCGGCCGCGACGCGGCCCGTGGCGGCGTTTTCGCACGGCGCGATCGGTCGCCTGCTACGCGGTGCGTATGCCCGCCTGTCGCCCGACGAGATCATCTGGCTCGACGAGCCGCAGGACGCCTTCTTCCGCCTCCAGTCCGGCACTGTCACGCGGATCGAAGCAACGTCAAGTTTCGGACCGCGCGCGTTCCCGCGCGCTCAAGACATATCATCCGCAGCGGGGACGACGTCATGAGGCGCGCATGGACGCGCGCGGTCCAAAGGGACAAATCCTGATGGCCAAATACAAGCACCTCCAACAGCTGGGACAGGCAACATCGTTGCCGGCATCACCGGACCAGGCCGTGCTGGAGACGGTACCCAACCCGCATCCGCGCACGCTCTATCTCGTGCGCTTCACTCAGCCGGAGTTCACCTCGCTTTGTCCGATGACCGGCCAGCCGGATTTCGCGCACCTGGTCATCGACTACGCGCCGGCGGCCAAGCTGATCGAGAGCAAGTCGCTGAAACTGTTCCTGGGCAGCTTCCGCAATCACGGCGCCTTCCACGAGGACTGCACCATGCTGATCGCCAAGCGGCTGGTGGCGGCGTTGAAGCCGAAGTGGCTGCGGATCGGCGGCTACTGGTACCCGCGCGGCGGCATGCCGATCGACGTGTTCTGGCAAACCGGCGCGCCGCCGCGGGGACTGTGGTTGCCGGATCAGGGCGTTGCGCCCTATCGCGGTCGCGGGTGATGTCAAAGCCGTCGCCCATGGAGCTTGCGCTGGCGCAGGCGCGATTGGCGGCGGCGCGCGACGAGGTGCCGATCGGCGCGGTGGTCGTCGGGCCCGACGGTGCGGTGCTGGCGGCGGACGGCAATCGCGTCGAGGCCATGAACGATCCGACGGCACACGCCGAACTGCTGGTGATCCGCGCCGCCGCCGCAGCCCTGGGCGCGCCGCGCCTGGTTGACTGCGATCTTTATGTGACCCTGGAGCCGTGCCCCATGTGTGCCCAGGCGATCGCCTTCGCCCGCCTTCGCCGGGTCTACTATGGCGCCGCCGATCCCAAGGGCGGCGGTGTCGAGCACGGTCCGCGCATCTTCAGCCAGCCGACCTGCCACCACGCGCCGGAGGTCTATTCCGGTATCGCCGAGACTGATGCGGCCGAGCTCCTGCGGGACTTCTTCCGTGCGCGCCGGTGATACGTAATCTTCCTCCCCACGCAGTGGGGAGGTGCCCCCGAAGGGGCGGAGGGGACCCGACGTGGTCTATGTAACTGAGACCGCGTCGGGTCCCCCTCCGGCCTTCGGCCACCTCCCCCAGCGAAGCTGGGGGAAGGCAGCAAAGAGGACAACGCCATGACCAACACGCCACTCGGGCCGGGAACGGCGCTGCTGGTGATCGACGTGCAGAATGATTTCTGCCCGGGCGGTGCGCTTGCGGTACCGCACGGCGATGCGATCGTGCCGGCCGTGAACAAGCTCATCGCTGCGGCCGACCTCGTCGTGCTGACGCAGGATTGGCATCCGCGCCGCCACGGTTCCTTCGCATCGGTGCACAAGGGCAAGGCGCCGTTCGAAACCATCGAGGTTGCCTACGGACCACAGACCTTGTGGCCCGATCATTGCGTGCAGGGCACGTCGGGCGCGGCCTTTCATGAAGATCTGATGACGGATCGCGCTGCCTTGGTGGTACGCAAGGGCATGCGGCCGGCAGTCGATTCCTATTCGGCCTTCTTTGAGAACGATCGCACGACCACGACGGGCCTCGACGGCTGGCTGCGCGCCCGTGCGGTATCGCGTGTCGTGTGCTGCGGCCTTGCCTTCGATTTCTGCGTGGCCTACTCGGCGCTGGACGCGCAGGGCCTGGGATTTGGCGTCGTCGTCGCCGAGGATGCCTGCGCCGCTATCGACCTCGACGGCAGCCGCGCGGCACAGGCTGCGGCCATGGCGAAAGCCGGCGTGACCTTGACGACCGTGGCGTCACTGAGCGCCTGAGCCTGCCGCTATCCTGACGAATTCCACAGGCACAGCACGCCAGCCGGCGCTTTCACGCGCCGCGGCACTCCTCTAGTCTCGGACCCCGTTCACAACCATATGCGGCGCATGTCCTACCAGCACCAGATCGACTCCATCTTCGCCGATGCCATCGGCGCCAACGGCCTGTCGCGGCGCGCCTACGAGCGCGAGCTGGAACAGGTCCTGCCGGCCTTGCAGGGCGTCAAGCGCCGCCAGACCGACGGCTCGTTGCCGCTGTTGCGCCTGCCGGCCGCGCGCGATGATCTTGCGGCCCTGAAGCCGCATGTCGAACGGCTGCGCCAGTTCGCGCACGTGGTCATCCTCGGCACCGGCGGCTCCAGCCTGGGCGGCCAGACCTTGTCGGCGCTGACCGACATCGGCTTCGGCCCGGCGGTCGGCGCACCCAAGCTGTGGTTCATGGACAATGTCGATCCGGCGACGTTCGCCGAACTGCTGACACGCCTGGACCTGGCGAAAACGGCGTTCGTGCCGATCTCGAAGTCGGGCGGCACGGCGGAGACGCTGACCCAGCTCTTCATCGTGCTCGACGCGCTGGAGGCCAAGCTCGGCAAGGGCAAGATCGCCGACCACGTGCTGACCATCACCGAGCCCAAGGACAACGCACTGCGCAAGATCGCGCAGCGTATCGGTGGTTCCATCCTCGATCACGACCCGGGTGTGGGCGGCCGCTTCTCGGTGTTGTCGCTGGTCGGCCTGCTGCCGGCGATGATCGCGGGCCTCGATGCCGTCGCCATCCGCGAAGGCGCGGCGAGCGTGCTCGATCCGGCGTTGTCGGCCACGGACGCCACGACCAGTGCGCCCGCGGTCGGCGCGGCGTTGTCGGTCGGGCTGTGGCGCGAGCGCAACGTGGGGACCACGGTTGTGATGCCCTACGTCGATCGCTTGGCTTACTTCGGTCTCTGGTTCCGCCAGCTGTGGGCCGAGAGCCTGGGCAAGAACGGCAAGGGCACGACGCCGATCCGCGCCATGGGCACGGTCGATCAGCACAGCCAGCTGCAGCTCTATCTCGACGGGCCGGCCGACAAGCTTTTCACCGTGATCATCCGCGATACGGCAGGCGAGGGCGCCAAGGTACGTCCTGACGCGCTGGGCGGCGATGCGTCGCTGAACTACCTCGCCAACCATTCGCTGGGTGACCTGCTGCTGGCCGAGGCCGACGCGACCGCAGCGACTCTGGCCAAGAACGGACGGCCCACGCGGGTGATGCGCATCGCTAAACTGGACGAGCGCGTGATGGGTGCGCTGCTGATGCACTTCATGCTGGAGACCATCATCGCCGCCGATCTGCTGCAGGTCGATGCCTTCGACCAGCCCGCCGTCGAAGAGGGCAAGGTGCTCACGCGCGAGTACCTGGCGGGGAAGCGGTGAGCCCCTTTTTGGACCGCGGGCGTCCACGCCCGCATTCGCTCGGAGCGCCAGCGAAGAGCGAAGGTGTGTCGGCGCTAGGGCGCCGATGCGCGCGGTCCAAAAGAGAAGAGCCATGACCATCCGCCGCCTGCCGCTGACCGTGGTGAACCGCATCGCCGCCGGCGAAGTGGTGGAGCGGCCGGCGTCGGCGGTGAAGGAACTGGTCGAGAACGCCATCGACGCGAGAGCAGGCCGTGTCGCGGTGAGCCTGGTCGAAGGCGGGCGCAGCCTGATCACCGTCACCGACGACGGCGTCGGCATGACGCCGGACGAACTGGCGCTGGCGGTCGATCGGCACTGCACGTCCAAGCTGGCCGACGACGAGGACCTGCTTGACATCCGTACCTTGGGTTTTCGCGGCGAGGCGCTGCCGTCGATCGCCTCGGTCAGCCGGTTTGTCGTCACGTCGCGGCCCAAGGGCGCCGACAGTGCCTGGGCATTGCGCATCGAGGGTGACGGCAAGGGCCAACCGCAGCCGGCGGCACATCCGCCCGGCACGCGCGTGGAAGTGCGTGATCTTTTTTTTGCCGTGCCGGCGCGCCTGAAGTTCCTCAAGGAGCCGCGCACCGAGCAGGCACAGGTCGCCGACACCATCAAGCGCCTGGCGATGGCGCATCCGCAGATCGCCTTCTCGCTCGAGGACGAGGACCGAACGCTCTTCAACTATGCTGCCATTGCACCGTCGCTGGTCGAGGACGGTGAGGACGCCGCGCGCCTGGAGCGCCTCGCCGCCATCATGGGCCGCGACTTCGCCCAGAACAGCCTGCCGATCCGCGCCGAACGCGAAGGTTTCGTCCTGACCGGTCATGTCGGCCTGCCGACGCTCAACCGGGGCACGGCGCAGCATCAGTATTTGTTCGTGAACGGCCGGCCGGTGCGCGACAAGCTGCTGGTCGGTGCCGTGCGTGGCGCCTACCAGGATTTCCTTGCCCGTGACCGGCATCCGCTGGTGGCGCTGTTCCTTGAAGCGCCGTCCGGCATGGTCGACGTCAACGTGCATCCGGCCAAGACGGAGGTGCGCTTCCGAGACGCCGGCATCGTGCGTGGCCTGATCGTGGGCGCCATCCGACAGGCGCTGGCGGCTGCCGGCCATCGTGCCAGCACGACGGTGGCGCAGGCGGCGCTGGGCGCGGTGCGGCCGGTGGGCGGCCTGCCGCTGGGCGGCGGACCGCGTGGCGGTGCATGGCCCTCATCTTATTCTGGCGGCATGGCGCGGCCCTCGCCCGGGCTGGCTGAAGCGGCGGCGGCGTTCCTCGCACCGCACCCCGCGGCGGCGACGCTCGACGGTGTCGACCACATCTCGGCCCGTGCCGAGATGGCGGCGCCGGTCGAGGATCTGCGACGCTATCCGCTGGGCGCGGCGCGGGCGCAGGTGCACGAGACCTACATCGTGGCGCAGACCGAGGACGGCGTGGTGATCGTCGATCAGCACGCCGCGCATGAACGCCTGGTCTACGAGCGTATGAAGGAGTCGCTGGCCGAGCACGGCGTGAAGCGCCAGATGCTGCTGATCCCCGAGATCGTCGAACTGGGTGACGATGCGGCGCGCCGATTGCTGGCGCGCGCTGAGCAACTGGGCGAACTGGGGCTGGTGATCGAACCGTTCGGCGCTGGCACGGTGGCGGTGCGCGAGACACCGGCGCTGCTGGGCGACACCGACGTGGCCGGCCTGGTGCGTGACCTCGCCGACGAATTATCCGAATTCGGCGAACATCTGTCGCTGAAGGAAAAGCTCGAAGAGGTGTGCGGCACCATGGCGTGCCACGGCAGCGTGCGCTCGGGCCGGCGGCTGTCGGTCGACGAAATGAACGCGTTGCTGCGCCAGATGGAAGCGACGCCGCATTCAGGCCAGTGCAATCACGGTCGGCCGACCTATGTCGAACTCAAGCTGGCCGATATCGAGCGATTGTTCGGCCGACGGTAGTCGTCAATGCCGAGTGGTCCTGAGGAGAACAAAAGCATGCTGTCCTTGTCGTTGCATTGCGCCCTGCGGATGGCTGTCGGTACCGGCTTCGTCATGCTGGCCACCACCGCGTGGGGACAATCCGACGGCGCCTGGATCGGCCGTGCGGAGGCTGCGGGCCGCTGTGCGTTGCTGGACGTGCGTATCACGATTGAAAGCGGGTTGCTCGACGGTACCGCCAGCGAGCCTGACACCGGTGCACCGCGGGTGCAGGGCAAGAAGGGCGAGCAGCTGCCGGCGCCTCCGGCGCTGTGGCAATTGAATGGCCGCGTCGACGGCAATGGCACCATCGCGATCATCGGCCTGCGATCCATGCGTGACCGGGACCGCGAGCGCTCGCGCTGGAGCGGCCGCGCCGACGGCAACGCCTTGCGTATCAGCGAAACCGAAGGCCCCTGCCGTCGCACAGCGACACTGACACGCAGCCGCTAAATCCTTTCTTCTCGTCTGCGCGCAGAGAAGAGGCACAACGCCGCACGGCGCCCGCGATTGCGCCGCAATACGGTCCCAAACATTCACTACGCCTGACGTCTCCGAGCAACCGCGAGCGTGAGCGTTTCCTGATGAGTCTGCGTAAATCTGCATGGATGCAACCTGCCCCACCGCCCGGCGTTCCAAGCGATGCGGAGCGTCGCGCTTCGGTGGGGGACAGTCAGATCATGCGGAGCTGTACGCGGCGAAACCTGACGATCGGTGCGCTGGCCGCCGCGGCGTTGGCGCCTTCTGTCGCGCGCGCGCAGCTTCCGCCGCCGGTCGGGCAGATCCCGGCGCCGCCGCCGGCATCGTTCGACTACACCACGGTCCTGGATGAAGCCCGCCGGGTCGCCGCCGGTCCCTATCAGGCGCCGAGCCCGGCCGCGTTGCCAGCCGAATGGCGGGACCTGGGCTATGATCGCTACCAGCAGATCCGCTTCCGGCCTGCGGCATCGCTGTGGAGCGATCGCAAGGCTTTCTTTCGTGCCCAGTTCTTCGCTGCCGGTTTCATCTACAGCGCACCCATCTCGATCAACATCGTGACGGACGGCGTGTCCAATCCGTTCGTCGCCAGCCGCGACATGTTCGATTGGAGTGACGTCAAGCTGAAGGAACCGCCGCCCGAGCAGATACCGCTGGCAGGTTTTCGCCTGCACTACCCGCTGCATGGGCCGGAGCCGGTGGACGAGATCGCCGCCTTTCTCGGCGCCAGCTACTTCCGCCTGCTGGGCCGCAACCAGGTCTACGGCATCTCGGCGCGCGGGTTGGCTATCGACACCGGCCTGCAGCGCCAGGAGGAGTTCCCGTTCTTCCGCACCTTCTGGCTGGTGACACCGACGCCGGAGGCGCGCGAGATCGTCATCTACGCGCTGCTCGACAGCCCGGCGCTGGCCGGCGCGTACATGTTCACCTTGCGGCCGGGCACGGAGACCCGTCTTGAAGTGACGGCAACCCTGTTCATGCGCCACGGCGTCGGCATGCTGGGCGTGGCGCCGCTCACCAGCATGTTTCTCGCCGGCAAGAACAGCGACCGCCGCCAACGCGGCGACTTCCGCCCCGAGGTACATGACTCTGACGGCCTGTTGATCGAGACCAGTGCCGGCGAGTGGATCTGGCGTCCGCTCAGCAACTCGGCCGAACTCGACATCTCCAGCTTCGGCGACAAGAATCCGCGCGGCTTCGGCCTCATTCAGCGCGACCGGTCGCTGGACCACTACCAGGACCTGCAAGCGCTCTATCACCGACGGCCCAGCCTCTGGGTCGAGACGATGGGTGAGTGGGGCGAAGGCGAGATCAGGCTGATCGAGATCCCCACCGACTCGGAGATCCACGACAACATCGTGGCGTTCTGGGTCGGCCGCGAGCCGGTCAAGGCAGGCCAGCGGATCGAGCTGCGCTACCGCCTGCATTCCTTTGCCGATGCGGCACGCTTCCCGCCGGGCGGACGCGCGGTGGCAACCCGCATCGGCCTTACCGATATCCCGGGCAGTGGCAAGCCGGCCAAGACCACGCGCCGTGTGCTTGTTGACTTTGCGGGCGGTGAACTGGTCAACCTGCGACCGGAGCATCCGGTCAGTGCCCAGGTGAACGTCACGGCCGGCAAGCTGGTGAACGCAGAGCTGCAGTCGATCCCCTCGACCAAGATGTGGCGGCTGGTGGCGGACGTCGAGCCTGACGGCAAGAAGCCGATCGAAATGCGTGCATACCTGCGCCTCTATGACGAGGCGCTGACCGAGACCTGGACCTACCGTTGGCGGCCCTGACCATGCTCCACCTTGAACCGAAGGCGAAGTGGGCGTTCTGGCGCCGCGGGCTGATGGCGCTGCTGGTGCTCGGCAGCACGGCCGGCGCCACGTGGCTGATGGGCGTGGTGCTGGGCACCAATTCCCTGACCGTTGCCGAAGGCGCGGTGCTGGTGGTGTTTGCCGTCAGCTTCGGCTGGATCGCATTGTCGTTCTGGGCTGCTGCCGCCGGCTTCGTGCTGTCGGTGCTGGGCCGCCATCCGGTGACCTTGCGGTGCGAGAGCGCCGCCGATGGCCCGATGCCCACACTGCGCGCGCGCACCGCGATATTGATGCCGATCTACAACGAGGATACGCGCCGCGTGTTCGCCGGCCTGGCCGCGACCTATCGCTCGGTCGAAGCCACCGGGCAGCTGGCGCAGTTCGATTTCTTCGTGCTGAGCGACACCACCGATGCCGACATCTGGGTGGCCGAGGAAGCGCAATGGCATGACACCTGCCGGGCGCTGGGTGCCGGCGGCCGGCTGTTCTATCGCCATCGCGCGGCCAATGTTGGCCGCAAGGCCGGCAACATCGCCGAATGGGTGCGGACACAGGGCGGCGCCTACGAAAACATGGTCGTGCTCGACGCCGACAGCGTGATGGAGGGTGACACCATCGTGCGGTTGGCGGGGCTGATGGAGGCCAATCCCAAGGCCGGCATCATCCAGACCTTGGCCATCGCCGCCAACCGCACCACGTTGTTCGCGCGCTGGCTTCAGTTTGCCAGCCGACTCTATGGCCCGCTGCTGGCGGTCGGCCACAGCTTCTGGTGGGCCGGCGAAGGCAACTACTACGGCCACAACGCGATCATCCGCACGCGGGCGTTCGCTGCGCATTGCGGCCTGCCCAAGCTGCCCGGCAAGGCGCCGCTGGGCGGCGAGATCATGAGCCATGATTTCGTCGAGGCGGCCTGCATGCGCCGCGGCGGTTGGCACGTCTGGTTCCTGCCCGAACTGCGTGGCAGCTACGAGGAGATTCCGTCCAACATCGTCGACTATGCCGTGCGCGACCGGCGCTGGGCGCAAGGCAATCTGCAACATGCCCGCATCCTGAAGGCGCCGCGACTGCACTGGGTGAGTCGCCTGCACATGGCGATGGGCGTGCTGGCCTTCATCGCCTCGCCGCTGTGGCTGCTGCTTCTGTTCCTCAGCAGCTACGTGGTGATCCAGCAGGCCTTGGCCGGCCATGCCTACTTCCTGCCCGGCTACAATCTCTTTCCCATCTGGCCGGAGTACCGGCCGTTCGAGAGCCATGCGCTGCTGGCGGTTACGGCGGCCGTCCTGTTCCTGCCCAAGCTCTTCAGCCTGGTGCTGACCCTGGGCAGCCGCGCACGCCGGGTGCGATTCGGCGGCGCCGGACGGCTGCTGCGCAGCGCCGTGGCCGAGATGATGTTCTCTCTGCTGCTGGCACCCGTGATGATGCTGTTCCACAGCAAGTTCGTGTTCACCATCCTGGCCGGCAGCAGTGTCGGCTGGGCCTCGCAGCCGCGTGACGACCGCGGCATCACATGGTCGGAAGCGGCACGCCGGCACGCGGTGCATAGCCTGATCGGCCTGGCCTGGGGCGGTGTCGTCTTCTGGTACGCCATCGACTTTCTATGGTGGGTGGCGCCCATCGTGCTGGGCATGGCGGTGGCGATACCGCTCAACGTGATCTCCAGCCGCACCGGCGCCGGGCTGGCGATGCAGCGCGGCGGTTTCTTCTGGACACCGGAAGAGACGGCACCTTCGCCGGCGTTGCGCCTGCTGGACGAAGAGCTGAAGCGCCTCGAAGACCGGTCCTTGCCCAGCTTCGTTCATGTGCTGAGCGACCGGCCGCTGGCGGCACTGCACATGGCGATGCTGCCCGATCGCACGCCGGCGGATCACGCGCTGATCGATTCGGCGGAGCGCGCCGCGATCCGCGCCGAGTCGCTGGAGCCCGTCGAGCGGCGCGCTCTGCTGGGCAGCGCGGCGGCGCTAGAGCACGCTCTGCGGACGCTCGAGCAGCGCCGCCTGCAGCGGGCGGCGTGAGAGGATGCCTGCCATGTCGCCTGAAGACGACTTGTCGCCAGTACCATCGATCGTCGCCCGGCGGCTGGCGATTGCAGCCGAACGGCGGCTGGCAGCCTGGGGTCCGTTCGAACCGGACTGGCAGCGGCGACTGGTCGGCGCCGTCACCGCGGCTGCCGCCGAGGCAGCGGCAAGCCCGCCATATGATGCCGACCGGGCTGCCCGCGAGGCTTTGGACGGCTTGCTGGCGCGCTGGGCCGCGTCGCTGGCCAGCGACGATGGCGGCCCGGTGCCCGTCGATGCTCTGCGAGCCGCCTTTCTCGCCATTGATGGCGCTCGGCGCTGGCCGGATCAGTTCCTGGAAACGCAGCCGGAGTCGGATTTTCGCGATGACTTGCGGCGGGCCTTGCCACGCCCGCTGCCGGCAGGTGCCCCACTGGAGATGCCGGAACAGCCTTTGTAGGCGGGCCCGACAGCAATTTTCTTCAAGACGCGCCGTGCCAGATCGGCTTTACACTGCGGTGCATGGACGGGATCACCCAGGCCGAAGCCGTGGCCGCGACGCCGCTTGCCGCGGGCGAGCGCGCGCGTTTCTTCATGGCCGGCCGCTTTGATGGGCTGGAGTGCCTGGCGGCGACCTTCCGCACGCATCGCTATGCCCTGCATATTCACGATACCTACGTGGTGGGCGGCATCCTGGCGGGTTGCGAGACCTGGAATGTGCGTGGCAGCCGCCGCTACGCGACGCCCGGCGACCTGGTCTTCAACCATCCGCACGATGTCCATGATGGCGAGGCCTATGGCGGCGGCTATTGCTATCGCATGACGTATCCGTCGGTGGTGCTGCTGCAGGGCATTGCCATGGAAGTCTCCGGCGTACCGGTCGTGGGCACGCCCTGGTTTCCCGAACCCGTGGTCCATGACCCGCACGGTGTGGCGCTGATCTCCGCGGCCCACAGCATGCTCGAGGAAGAAGGTGCCACCCTGGCCGCCGACGAGCTGCTGTCGCGGGCCTATGCGCATTGCCTGGTGCGTCACGCGCGGATCGTGCCGGCCCCGTTGGGTCGCGAGCGGGGGCCGGTGGCGCGCGTGAAAACGCTCTTGGAACAGCGCCATGCCGAAGACCTGCCGCTGTCGCTGCTGGCTGCCGAGGCCGGATTGTCGCCGTACCACCTGATCCGCGCCTTTCGCCGCGAGACCGGGCTGACGCCGCATGCCTGGCTGATCAACCTGCGGGTCGAGGCGGCCAAGATCCGGCTGCGTCGCGGTGAGACGCCGGTTGTGGTTGCCTCGGCGACCGGCTTCTGTGACCAGGCCCATCTGACACGCGCATTCAAAGCCCGCATCGGCGTGACACCCGGGGCCTACCGCACGGCTGTCGTGGCATGAATCCACCAGCGACGGCGCGCGAGGGCGCCCGCGATATTCTGCCCGCCATGATCGCGGCCGTCCCGATCGGCATGCTGTTCGGGGCGTTGGCGGTCGGCAAGGGGCTATCCGTGCTCGAAGCCGGCCTGATGTCCATCCTCGTGTTCGCCGGCGGGGCGCAGTTCGCGGCGCTGGAACTGTGGTCCTATCCGGTGCCGGTCCTGGCGCTGGCATTTTCGACGCTGCTGATCAATGCCCGCCACACCCTGATGGGCGCGTCGCTCAACCCGAAGATGGATGGCTTTTCGCTGGCCCAGCGCCTGGCCGCGGCGTGGGTACTGACCGACGAATCCTGGGCCCTGGCCGAACGGCGCGCGATCGAGCGGCGCATCACGCCGGCGTACTGGTTCGCGGTGGCCGGCATGCTGCCGGTGGCGTGGATCGGCTGTACCTTTCTCGGTGCCTGGCTGGGCTCGTTCCTTGGCGATCCCAAACGGCTGGGCGCGGACTTCGCCTTTACGGCGCTCTTCATCGGACTGATTGCGGGACTGTGGAAGGGGCGTGCGACGGCGATCGTCGTCGCGGCCAGCGCCGCCGCCTCGGCCCTGGCCTACATTGCCGCCGGACCACCATGGCACGTGGCCGCCGGCGCCTTCGCCGGGATTGCGGCCGCCTGGTGTGCGGCCACGCCGGAGCGCGCCACGCCATGACCCTCGATCCCGCTACCGTGGCCGCCATCGTCGCCATGGCGGTCGTGACCTACCTCGGCCGCGTGGCCGGCTTCTTCATCACCGGCAAGCTGGCGCTGCAGGGCCGTGCCAAGGCGGCGTTCGATGCCATCCCACCGGCCGTGCTGGTGGCGGTGATCGCTCCCACCGCATTGACCACCGGGTGGCCGGAGACAGTGGCCGCGGCCGTGACGATCCTGGCGGCGACGCGCTTGCCGCTGCTGGCGACCGTCGCCGTGGGGGTGCTGGTCGTCGTCGCATTGCGCGCACTCAGCTGACGGTTTTCTGCAGGTACGCGCAGCCATGCGCCGCGAGGCCTTGCGCGTGAGCGCCGGCGCGCGCCTACTGTTGCCACAATGATCCTGTGCGGTGAGGGGGCCGACACGCAGCATAGGGGAGTGGCGTATGAGGCGGCTGGCGCTCTTTGTCCTGCTGTTGCTGGTGGCGGCATTGCCGGCCGCGGCGCAACGGACCGAGCTATACGATGGCACCGTGTCGCTGCAACTGCCGGCCGGCTTCCGGCCGATGACCCCGGCCGAGATCACGCTGAAATATCCGCGCTCCCAACCACCGCAGTTCGCCTTCACGAGCAGCGACGGCCTGACGCAGACGATCGCCGTCAGTCGCCTGCGCTTTCCACCCGGCAGCCCGCCACCGCTCGGTGATCTCGGCAACGAGATGCAGCGCCGGGTCGCGCTGCAGACCGGTGCGGTCGTCCATCGCCACGGCCTGGTCGAGATCGGCTCGCGTCAATGGTATGCGATCGAATTCCAGTCGCCGGCCGCCGATCAGCCGGTCGAGAACATCATGCGCGTGACCATGGCCAACGACCACATCATCATTCTGACCGCCAACGTCGTCAGCCGCCTGTTCGCCGAGAACGAGGCGATGCTGCGTCAGTCGGTCGAGTCGGTGGTGGTGCGCTAAGGTCGCCGGCTATGAACCGGTCAGCGCTGTCGTTTCCGCGATGAGGCTGTCGAGCGCATCAAGTGCTGCGGCGCCGTCACCGTCACCGTCACCGGCATCGCGATAGAGCGCCGCGATCCGCGCGGCGAAGCGCTCGGGCCGTTGCGTGAAGCGATCGGCGATGGCCACGGCGCCCTTCTCGTTCAGCAGATAATGGCCATTGTGGGCGAACAGCGTCTGGCACAGGCAGGCGACGGCCCGGAAGATGCAGCCGGCGAGGTAGTTGCTGTCACCGCGATCGAGACTCTTGCGGGCATTGGCTGCTGCGAATCCGGCTTCCCAGCCGAACCGCCGGATCACCGCGGTGCGCAGCGCCGCCGGGTAGGGGGTGGTGCGGGCGATCTGGTCGCGCAGCACGGCATCGCGCTCCATCAGCGGCCGGCAGATGGCGACTTCGCCCATGTAGATCGCCGAGACGAACGCATGCGGGTGCCCCGGCTGATAGGCGACGTCGATGGCCCCGGCATGGCAGTCGTCGATCACGGCCCGGACACGGCCGAGATCGCGGTACAGCAGGTCAACGCGTGCGCCATCGATGGTCAGCCAGCCGCCGCCGTTGATCCACGGTCCCCATTCGCCGATCGGCGTTACGGTTGCATCGGCATCGTCGAGCGTTGCCGCGGCGTGGCTCAGCGTTGCGTGGTCGAACGGCGCATCGCCCTCATAGTAGAGGCCGATGTCGTAGTCGGACTGCGGCGTTGCCGTACCGCGGGCACGCGAACCACCCAGCACGATGGCCGCAATGCCTGGCACTGCCGCCAGCGTTTCCACGATGCGCGCCAGCAGACGCTCGTCGTTGGCAGCGATCACCACTGCTCTCTCCCTCGCCGTCGCTCCGCTCGTAGCGCGGTCAGCCCTACCTGTCACGTAATTGAGGCCGGCGGGGCGTGCTGCCACCGTGTGGGTGTTGGCGAATGACAGCACGGGAGAGATCTGATGCTTCGGCAAAAGCCAGCTTCAAGTGAACTGGTGGCCGTGATCGTGTCCATTCATGTGAAGCCGGATTGCGAGGCTGAGTTCCTGGCGCTGCTGACGCCGGTCCTCGACGCCATGCGGAACGAGCCGACCTTCATCAATGCCGTCCTGCATCGCGACATCGATGATCCTGCACGCTTCATGCTCTACGAGACCTGGGCGAGCCACGACGATCTGATACAGGTCCAGCTCAAGCGTGACTACCGCCAGGCCTACGAGGCGCGCCTGCCTGAACTCGTATGCCGGCCGCGGCAGGCCCACGTTTTTCAGCCGATGCGGGGCGACTTCAACTTCCTTGCTGCAGCCTATCGATAGCCTACAGCGCCGCGATGTCGCCCTTGGCCTGCTCTTCGTGAAACCAGCCGGTCCAGTCCGCCATGCCGCCTTTCTCGATGGCGCCGCGCAGGCCGCGCATGACGTCCTGATAGAAGTGCAGGTTGTGCCAGGTGAGCAGCATGGCGCCGAGGATTTCGTCGCTCTTGATGAGATGGTGCAGGTAGGCGCGGCTATGTCCCGTGCAGGCGGGGCAGGCGCAGCCATCCGATAGCGGCCTGGGATCGTCGCGGTGCCGCGCATTGCGCAGGTTCAATTCGCCGCGCCAGGTGAACGCCTGTGCCGTGCGCCCGGCGCGGGTCGGCATCACGCAGTCGAACATGTCGATGCCGCGCTGGACGGCGCCCACGATGTCGGCCGGACGGCCGACGCCCATCAGATAGCGCGGCCGGTCATCCGGCAGCGCCGGCACGGTGATGTCCAAGGTGCGGAACATCGCCGGCTGGCCTTCGCCGACCGCCAGACCACCGATGGCGTAGCCGTCGAAGCCGATGTTCGTGAGGGTGCGGGCCGACTCCAGGCGCAGATCCTCGTAGGTGCTGCCCTGCACGATGCCGAACAGGCCGTAACCGGACCGCGGCACGAAGGCACGCTTGCCGCGCTCGGCCCAGCGCATGGACAACCGCATCGAGGTCGCCGCCTGTGGTTGCGTGGCCGGGAAGGGGGTGCACTCGTCGAAGCTCATGGTGATGTCGGCGTCGAGCTGGCGCTGGATGGCGATCGAGCTTTCCGGCGTCAGCCGCTGCCGGGAGCCGTCGATGTGCGACTGGAAGTCGACGCCGTCGGCATCGATCTGGCGCAGCTTGCTGAGCGACATCACCTGGAAACCACCGGAATCGGTAAGGATCGGCGCCGGCCAGTTCATGAACGCGTGCAGCCCGCCGAGTCGCTCGACGCGCTCGGCGCCCGGCCGCAGCATCAGGTGATAGGTATTGCCCAGCACGATCTCGGCACCGGTGGCGGCAACCGATTGCGGCAGCATGGCTTTGACCGTCGCGGCGGTGCCCACGGGCATGAAGGCGGGTGTTTCGACCGTGCCATGGGCGGTCTTCAGCCGTCCCCGGCGCGCGCTGCCGTCCGATGTCAGCAGGGAAAATTCAGTGGTCATGGCTGTTCATTGTTTAGCGGTGTGGCGCGCCGCATCGAAGCTCTCGAAGAAACGCGCAAAATCGCATAAAATGGGCCGGTTGGGGCGGCGGCCACGTTGGCTGCCCGAAAAGGGGCCTGGCGGGCGGCCACTGGCGTATGCCGGATGGCGTAAGGGAAGCCCGTACGGGTATTGGGGTGAGACACGATGCGTAGATATCTGGCGGCGATCCTGGGGTTGACGGCGTTCCTGACCACGGGGGTCGCCGGTGCCGAGGTGATCCAACGCTATAACACCGGTTCGTGGACAGTGGAGGCCAACGCCGAGAACGGCTCGTTGCAGAACTGTACGGCCTCGGGCCAGTATGGCGGCGGCGCCTCGGTGATCTTCATGTTGACCCGCAGCCTGACCTGGGGCATCGCGATCAACAACCCGAACTGGAATTGGCGCACCGGCTCGGAAGGCGGGATCAGCTATTGGGTCGATTCCTTTGGGCGGCGCAACGGCACGGCGCGGGCGCTGGGGCCGACCCGGCTGCTGGTGCTGCTGGCCGACTCGCAGCAGCTGTTCCACGAAATCCGGCAGGGCAATCGGATGTATTTCGAGCCAAAAGGCGCCAACGGTTTCTCCATCACCCTGGTCGGCACGTCGGTGGCGCTGAATGAACTGCTGGCGTGCGTCCAACGCCATCGCTGAGCCGGTCATACCGCCTCCCGCCGCTCCAGCAGGGAGGCATCGCCATAGGAATAGAATCGGAAATCACGCGCGATCGCGTCGGCGTAAAGCGCCTGCATGCGCTGCAGGCCGGCGAAAGCCGATACCAGCATGAACAGCGTCGAGCGCGGCAGGTGGAAGTTGGTCATCAACAGGTCCACGGCGCGGAACCGGAAGCCGGGCGTGATGAAGAGGTCGATGTCGCCGCGCCATGGTACCAGCGCGCCGTCGTGGTGCGCCGCGACCGCCTCGAGCACGCGCAGGCTGGTGGTGCCGACGGCGATCACCCTGCCACCGCGGGCTCGGCAGGTGTCGATCGCGGTGATCGTATCGGGGCCCAGCTCGCCGTGTTCGATGTGCATGACGTGTGCATCGGTGTCGTCGACGCGCACGGGCTGAAAGGTGCCGATGCCGACATGCAGGGTCACGGCGGCCGTCGCGACGCCGGCATCGCGCAGGCGCGCCAGCAACGCCTCGGTGAAGTGCAGCGCCGCCGTCGGTGCCGCGATGGCGCCGTCATGGCGCGCCACGACGGTCTGATAGTCGTGGCGGTCGTGGGCATCGTCGCGTCCGCCGCGGATGTAGGGCGGTAACGGCATGTGACCGTGCGCCCGCAGTGCAGCCAGCACGGCACTGTCGGCGAGGCCGAAGTCGAGCACGACCGTGCCGTCGCCGCCGATCGCCGTCACCGCGGCCGACAAACCGCCCTCGAACGTGAGCCGGGCGTCGAGGCGCAGTTTCGCCACGCCGCGCACCATGGCCGTCCACGCACCGCTGTCGGTCGGTCCCAGCAGCAATGCTTCGATCTTACCGCCGCTCGCCCGTCGGCCGTAGAGCCGGGCTGGGATGACGCGCGTGTCGTTGAACACCAGCAGGTCGCCCGGGCGCAGCAAATCCGGCAGATCCCGTACGGCATGCTCTGCCGCCGCGGCGTCGCGAGGCAGGTGCAGCAACCGCGCGGCATCGCGCGGCACGGCAGGCCGCTGCGCGATCAGCCGCTCGGGCAGGTCGAAGTCGAACAGGTCGACGCGCACGATGCCGCCGCGCTCAGCGCGATGCCGTGATTGGCTTCATCGGCACGATGCGCCCCATCAGGGCGCGGAACGGGGCCAGGAAGAACAGCGCGAACGACAGCTTCACGATCAGGTCGCCTTGGATCAGGGACAGCACCGACGGCCCAAGGCCGGCCGGCAGCAACGGAAAGATGCCGATGAAGGCCACGCAGAAGAACAGCACCGTGTCGATGATCGAGCCCAGTGCCGAGCCGGCGAACGGTGCCTGCCACCAGGGGGCCTGGCGCAGTCGGTTGAAGACGGCAATGTCGAGCAGCTGGCCGACCAGGAATGCGGTGCCCGACGCCACCGCGATCCGCCACGGCGCCAGCAGGAGCGACACCACCACGCCGACCGCGAAGCCGGCATAGATCACCTGTCGCGCCCGTTGCGGACCGAAGGCGCGGTTGGCGAGGTCGGTGACGAAGAACGTCACCGGATAGGTCAGCGCACCCCACGTCACGGTGCCCAGCACCGACAGCGTGAAGATCTCGAACTGCACGACATAGTTGGACAGCGCGACGGCGCCGACCATGGCGGCAACGGCGATGGCCATGCCGCGGGAGATCCCGGTCATCTTCTCCTCCATGCCCCTTCCGGCGACACAGGCCAGCGGGCGGCGGGCTTATAGAACAGGTGGCACCGCTTGGCGAGGGCAGGAGGAAGGCCATGACCGCGCACCCCTGGGCCGGCTAAGGTGCCCGCTCCGGCGACTGAGCAGAGGAAAACACCGTGCGCGAATACAGGATCGCCGCCATCCCCGGCGACGGCATTGGCAAGGAAGTGATCCCGGCCGGGCTCACGGTGCTGCAGCGGCTGGCGCGGCTGACTAACGAATTCCGCCTCGACGTCACCAGCTTCGACTGGGGCTCGGATTTCTACCGGCGGACGGGCGCGCTGATGCCCGAGGACGGACTGGCGACGCTGAAGCCATTCGATGCCATCTATTTCGGTGCGGTTGGCGATCCGGCTGTGCCTGACCACGTGACCCTGTGGGGCCTGCGGCTGAAGATTTGCCAGGGCTTTGACCAGTACGCCAATGTCAGGCCGACCCGCGTCCTGCCCGGGCTGAGGAGCCCGCTGGCTGATTGCCCGCCGGGCAAGCTCGACTGGGTGATCGTGCGCGAGAACAGCGAGGGCGAGTACGCCGGCCAGGGCGGCCGCTCGCACCGCGGCCACCCCGAGGAGGTGGCGACCGAGGTCTCGATCTTCACCCGTGCCGGCGTGACCCGCATCATGCGCTTTGCCTTCGCGCTGGCGCGCTCGCGGCCGCGCCGGAAACTCACCGTGATCACCAAGTCCAACGCCCAGCGCCACGGCATGGTGATGTGGGATGAAATCGCCGCCGAGGTCGCGCAGGACTTCCCCGACGTCACCGTCGACAAGGAGCTGGTCGACGCCGCCACGGTGCGCATGGTGAACCGGCCTGACAGCCTCGACACCATTGTCGCCACCAACCTGCACGCCGACATCCTGAGCGATCTCGCGGCGGCGCTGGCCGGCAGCATCGGGATCGCGCCGACCGGCAACATCAATCCCGAGCGCCGCTATCCCTCGATGTTCGAGCCGATCCACGGCTCGGCCTTCGACATCATGGGCAAGGGGCTGGCCAACCCGATCGGCACCTTCTGGTCGGCGGTGATGATGCTGGAGCACCTGGGCGAGAAGGATGCCGCGCAGCGCCTGATGGCGGCTATTGAAAAGGTGACGGCTGACGGCCGGATGCTGACCCGCGATCTTGGCGGGACCGCCGGCACGTCGAGCGTCACGGACGCGGTGTGCGACGCCCTGTAGAACGGGTCGCGGCGGCGTGCCGCGGCGCCGGTCGATGGCGGGACGAGGATTGGAGATCCAGTCCTAGTCCTTTCAGGAGCGTGAGGAACGTTTCCCGCCGCAGCGTTACCGGATCGATGTGCGGCGACAGTTTGTCGGCCATCTGCAGAACAACCGCGCCATGCAGCGCCGACCACAACATGTGCGCCACCATCTCGGGCTCGCCGGTGATCAGCCCGGCGTCGATCAACTCGGCGGCCTGGCGTGTCATCATGGCGCGCGCTCGCGTGCACGCGGCCACGAGATCCGGATAGTCGGCTTCGGTCGACTGCGACAGGTCGAACATCAGCCGATAGGCGTGCTGATGCTCCAGCGCGAACGTCACGTAAGCGCGTCCGACCTCGCGTGAGCGGGCCACCGGATCGGTTGCGCTGGCGAACGCGGCCTCGACCGCGGCAGCCATCCGGTTGAAAGCTCGGGTGCGCACCGCGGCCAGAATGTCGTCCTTGTCCTTGAAATAGCGGTAGGGAGTCATCGGGCTGACCCCCAGCTCGGCGGCGACGTGGCGCATCGTCATGCGTTCCGGCCCATGACGCCCGAACAGCCGCTCGGCCGCATCGGTCAACCGGTCACGGAAATCTTCGACGTCGGACGAGGAGAGGACACGGGGCATGGATGGTCGCGAGGCGGCTTGATCGGACTGGATTTTCGGTTTATATCTTACAACATAAATTTACAAAGTAAAACTATGGAGGCCCTCATGAGCAC
The DNA here is from genome assembly GCF_007859315.1 of Reyranella sp. CPCC 100927. Classification (GTDB taxonomy): domain Bacteria; phylum Pseudomonadota; class Alphaproteobacteria; order Reyranellales; family Reyranellaceae; genus Vineibacter. Next base: position 133,385 of record NZ_VOHA01000011.1, on the reverse strand, counting down.
AGCCTGGGATTTCGTGGTGGCGAAAAGTGATCTGTGCCAGGCGCGGATGGTGCCGGCAGCCGATCCGAACGATGTGCCGTTGGCATCGGACCAAAGCCTGCTGGCCGTCGAGCGCTTTGCGCTGACCGCCAACAACATCACCTACGGTGTGATCGGCGAGTCCTTCGGCTACTGGCGGTTCTTTCCGGCGGAGGCGGGGTTGGGCCGCATCCCGGTCTGGGGCTACGCGCGTGTGATCCGCTCCGGGAGGCCCGATGTTGCCGTCGGCCAGAGGGTCTTCGGCTATCTGCCGCCCTCGAGTCATATGACGGCGACGCTGCAGGCGGCGGCCGGCGGTTTCGTCGATGCCGCACCCCATCGCGCCGATCTGCCCGCGACGTACAATCGCTACGCTGCCGTTTCGGATGACGCCGGCATCGATGACTACCGCGCCTTGCTGCGTCCGCTGTTCATGACGTCGTTCTTGATCGACGACCTGTTGTCGGAGCAGGCCTTGTTCGGCGGGCGGTCCGTGCTGCTGTCGAGCGCTTCCAGCAAGACGGCGCTGGGTCTCGCCTGGCTGCTGCACCGCCGCGGTGTTGCCGTTACCGGTCTCAGCGCGCCGTCGCGCGTCGATTTCCTGCGCGGGCTGGGTTTCTTCGATCGTGTCGAACCCTACGCGCAAGTGGCAGAGCTCGACGTGCCGGCGCCGGTCGTGTTCGTCGACTTCGCGGGCGATCCGGCGGTGGTTGGCGCCGTGCATCATCGCTTCGGCGATGCGCTGGCCCACAGCGCGATCGTGGGCGGTACCCACTGGCAGGCCATGGGTGCCGGCGGCGGCGACGCGTTGCCGGGACCCGAGCCCACACTGTTCTTCGCCCCCGACCAGGTGCGCAAGCGGCTCGACGAATGGGGCGCGGCAACACTGGAGGCGCGCTTCAATGCCGCCATGCGTGCGTTTGTGGCCGACAATGGCTGGTTGCGCATCGAGCATCACCGTGGTCCGGAGGCGCTCCTGCGTGTTTACGCCCAGGTCCTGGAAGGACGATCGAACCCCGATGTCGGCCACATCGTGATTCCCGCCTAACCCCGGCTGCAGGAGATATCGATGCTGCGAAAATTCAATCCGGCAGGGCTGCCGGCACCGGTTGCCTACAGCCAGGGTGTCGAGGCGACGTCGTTTCAGAAGATCGTATTCGTTTCCGGCCAGGTTGGCGTACGGGCCGACGGCAGCGTGGCGGAGGGTATCCAGGATCAGACCCGCACCGCGATCGCCAACATGAACACGGTTCTCGCCGATGCCGGCATGGATGCCAGCAATATCGCGAAGGCGACGATCTACCTGACCGACGAAAGCCTGCTGGGCGATTTCATGGCAGCGGGCGGTGGCCTGTTGCCCACGCCGCCGCCGGCCACCACCCTTCTGTTCGTGAAGGCGTTGGCTTCCCCTGCGTTGCTGGTCGAGATCGAGGCCATCGCGGTAAAATAGTCATGCGCGCGCGCTGAAGGCGTTGCGCTATAGTTCCTCCTCACATGCGGTGGAGGAACGCGCATGCTGAAGTTCGATCACCTCGCCTTGCCGGTCGCCGACTGGCAGGCGTCGCGCGACTGGTATGTCGCGACCTTGGGGATGTCGGTCGAGTTCGAGATTCCCGACCGGCTGACAGCGGCCGTACGCGATCAATTCGACTTCACGATCTTCCTGGTGCAGGCCCAGACCGCGCCTGGCGGTGGCGGCATCGCGCTCTGGTTCCAGGTCGATGATGTCGATGCAACGCACGCCGCGTTGTCACGACGCGGTGTCGCGTTCAACCATGCACCCGCCAAGATGTTCTGGGGCTACGGCGCCGAGCTGTCCGATCCGGATGGCTACCGGATCCGCCTGTGGGACGAGACGACGATGAAGGCGCACGCATGACGGGTGGGAGGAGGCCATGAGTTCAGGCATCGATCGCGAGCGGCTGCGGGCGTACGACCGCCCGCAGGGCATGCCGTTTCGCATCAACAAGATCGGCCACGTGGTGCTGAACTGCACGAATCTCGAGCGGTCGGTGAAGTTCTATACCGAGGTGCTGGGCCTTCAGATCTCCGACATCTACGGCGAGGACATGATGCCCGGCGGCATGGTGTTCATGCGCTTCAACGCTGATCATCATGGCCTCGCATTGGTCGGCGGCCTGGCGCAGCCCTCCAGCAGCGCTGAACTGAATCACCTGGCTTTCGAGGTCAGCTCGTTGGACGAGGTGCTTCTGGCGCGAGACCGGTTGCGTGCGCTCGGTGTGACGATCGACTTCGAGGGGCGCCGTCGCGCGGGCGTGCAGATCGCCGTCGAGTTCCGGGATCCCGATGGCCATCGGCTCGAAATCTACTGGGGTCTGGATCAGGTCGGCAGCGACGGGCAGGTGCGGCCGGCCCACGAATGGAAGGGCGCCCGCAGCCTGTCCGTCGCGATCCGCGATCCTGTGCGCGGCCAGGACACCACCCTGCGCGACCCATCGCTGCTGAAGGATGTGTGACCATCCGCCCGGCTGTCATTCCGAGCGAAGCGAGGAATCTTTCGGGGGTGTGAGGGCCGGTCGTGATCGAAAGATCCCTCGCTGCGCTCGGGGTGACGGTCGCGACTCACACGCGAGCGATCGCGGGGCTAATCGACGATGATCAGGTGGCAGCGGCGGCTGTGGCCCATCGCCTTGTAGATCACATCCAGGGCCTGGACACAGGATCGGGTTTCGCCCGCGAAGTCGCGGTGGTTCTTCAGGCGGGGCGCGATGCACCCAGTCAGCCATGACGGGTTGGGCGCTTCGTGCACCAGGATGCCGGCGGAATTGCCGTTGCGTTGCTTGACGCTGTGACCTCGGACCACGAAGCATTTGCCGATCTGGCCAGCACGAATACCCATCTTCTCGTGAAACCGCCCGACCTGGGCGTTCGTGGTGATGTCCAATGCATAGGGATTCCACGGCTGAACCGGGAGCCGGACATACCAGGCATCCTTGTTGTCGTTGGTGCGGTATCGCTCCATCGTGTCGAATTCGGCCACCGTCTTGAGCGGGACGCTGCCGTCCGTGACCAGTGACACGGTCTGCCCGGCCAGGGTGATCTGCTCGACCTGCGGCTTGGCACCGGGTGGCATCCGGCTTTGTGCGAGTCCACAGATGACCGAGCGCCCGACGAGGGATGGTGTTCCGCGGTGGGCCGCGCCGACGACCGGCCCACTGACGACCGCCATGGTGCCCCACTGGCCGCTGATGGCTTTCTTTGCGGCTTTGTCGCCGCCAACCCTCTTGTGAGAGTCAGGATCGAGCGTGCCGAAGAGCTGGCGCTCCTCCTCGGCGTCGTCGATGACCTCGTAGTAACTGGTGCTGACCTTGCGACCCTTGTGCATCTCCTGCTTGTGCAGCCAGACGAACTCGACGCGAGGCCGACGGGTCATGACCAAGGTGACGTTGTTACGCATCGGCGCCTCGCTGCGGATATGTGAGCATTTGCTCACCAACATGCAGGAGTCGCTTGTCGGACGCCAATTAAACGTCGCGATGGTTCCTATAAGGAATTGTTTGAGAGTGCCGCTTTTGGTGCGCTCAAACCACTTCGAACACTTCCGAATCACCATCGGACGGCATCGCCGCCGGCACCGGCTTCACGACAACGAAGCGGTGTATGCCGTCGGTGCCGGTGCGCCGCACGACATGGCCGCGGGTTTCCAGGCAATGCATGTGCGCCAGTGTCTCGGCGAAGGCGAAGACCACTTGGTTGTTGTCGAGATGACGCGGGAAGAGAGTAGGCACCATGTCCCATGCCGTGGCGCCGACCTCGCCGCGTGCGGCGGTGGCGGCGGCTATTTCCGACAGGCGCGCGTCGTGGTGGGCCGTAAGCTGGTCCAGCCGGGTGTGCAAGCCGACGAACGGGAAGCCGTGCGAGGGCAGAACCAGGGCGTCGGCGGGCAGGGCGCGGAAGCGCGCGAAGCTGTCGAGGAACCACGACAGCGCATCGGCGCGCGGCTCGTTGGGCCACACGCCGACATTGGTGCTGATCTTGGGTAGAACCTGGTCGCCGGAGATCAGCACGTTGAGATCGGGACACCAAAGCGATGCGTGTTCGGGGGCATGGCCGCGGCCCACGATGACCTGCCAGCGCCGCCCGCCCATGACCAGTGGATGGCCATGGATGAGCCGCTCGAAACTGGTCGGCAGCGGCCCGACGCCCTTGCTGTAGCCGCCGCGATGGCGGGCGAACGTCTCGACCAGGTCCGCCGGCACGCCGTTGGACAGCAGGTGCGTGCCGCGTGTCTCGGCGCCGTCGACGATGCCGTTGCGGATCGCCTGCGAGCTCATGTAATCGCCCAGCGTCATGTGCAAGGTCGCACCCCAGCGCTCGCACAACCAGCCGGCCAGGCCGACATGGTCGGGGTGCATGTGGGTGACCACGACCCGCGTCACGGGCTTGCCGCCCAGTTGCTGCGCGAAGATGGTCTCCCAGTAGCGCTGGGTTTCTTCCATGTTGATGCCGGTGTCGACGATGACCCAGCCGTCGCGTTCCTCGACCAGCCACAGATTGATGTGATTGAGCTGAAACGGCAGCGGCATGCGCAGCCAGTACACTGACGGCGCCACGTTCTTGATGGTGCCGGCATCCGGCGGATCACCGTGGGGGAAGCGCAGCTGGGCCAGCAGTCGCTGTGCCTGGTCAAGGGAGTCGGGCATTTTGCAATCCGAAATCAAATTTTGTGCACTGCGACAAGGGTACGGATCGCACTGCCCGCTGTCTATGGACCCGCAGCAAGAGCCCGCCATGCAATATCACGGCGGCAGAAGCCGCCGAGCCAGTCGATCTGGTCGACGGCGGCATAGGCCCGGCGGCGGGCTTCCTCGACGGTGGGCGCCATGGCGGTGACGTTCAGCACGCGGCCGCCGTTGGCCAGGATGCGGCCGTTGTCGCGCCGGGTGCCGGCGTGGAAGACGGTGACGCCCTCGACCGCACCGGCGGCCTCCAATCCGCGGATCTCGCTGCCCTTTTTCGGCGCCTCCGGGTAGCCCTCGGCAGCCATCACGACAGTCAGTGCCGTCTCGGCATGCCAGCGCAGGTCGAAGTGGTCGAGCGCGCCATCGGCGGTGGCGATCAGCGCCGGCAGCAGATCCGACTTCAGGCGCATCATCAGCACCTGGCACTCGGGATCGCCGAAGCGGCAGTTGTATTCGATCAGCTTGGGTCCGCTGGCGGTCAGCATCAGGCCGGCAAACAGAACGCCACGGAAGGGCGCGCCTTCGGCCGTCATGGCACGCACCGTGGGCCGGATGATCTCGTCCATCACGCGCTCGGCCAGGGCCGGTGTCATGCACGGCGCCGGCGAATAGGCGCCCATGCCGCCGGTGTTGGGGCCCGTGTCGCCGTCACCCACGCGCTTGTGGTCCTGGGCGGCGACCAGCGGCAGCGCATGCACGCCGTCGACCAGGGCGAAGAAACTGGCCTCCTCGCCCTGCATGAATTCCTCGATCACCACCGAACTGCCGGCGGCGCCGAAGCTGTTGCCCGACAGCATGTCCCGCGTGGCCGCGATTGCCTCTTCGGCGCTCGGGGCGATGATCACGCCCTTGCCGGCAGCGAGCCCGTCGGCCTTGACGACGATCGGCTGGTCCTTCCAGGCATTGCCCTGGCGCTGAATGTAGGCAGTGGCCGCCGCAATATCGGTGAAGCGTTCATAGGCCGCCGTGGGGATGGCGTACTTGCGGCAGAGGTCCTTGGTGAAGCCCTTGGAGCCCTCCAGCCGCGCCGCGGCCGCCGACGGGCCGAAGACCTTGATGCCGGCTGCCGTCAGCTGGTCGGCCAGGCCGGCCACCAGCGGTCCCTCGGGACCGACGACGACGAAATCGATGCGCTCGCGGCGGGCGAAATCAACCAGGGCCGGCAGGTCCTCCTGGCCGATGGCGACGCACTGGGCGACCTCCTCGATACCGGCATTGCCGGGGGCACAGTAAAGCGTCTCGCACAGCGGCGAGGCGGCGATCGCCCAGCACAGCGCATGCTCGCGTCCGCCGCTGCCGACCACCAGGATTCGCATCATCCAGTCTCCCTTGTCCCCGCGCGAAGCGGGCGGACAAAACCACGGAAACGACCGGCCTGCAAAGCGCCATCAGGGGTGGTTTTCCACGTGCCGGGACCGATATGGTGGGGCATGGCCATGAACGAACACGAAGCGGTGCCGGAGGGCGCCGGCCACAATGTGCCGGAATACACGGTTTCCGAGCTTGCCTTCGCCTTGAAGCGCGAGATCGAGCAGGCGTTTCCGCGCGTGCGGGTGCGCGGCGAGATTTCGCAGCCCAGCTTCCCGCGGTCCGGCCACTGCTACTTCAGGCTCAAGGACGTGGACGCCGTGCTCGATGCGGTGGTCTGGAAGAGCACGCTGTTGCGGCTGGGGCTGAAGGTCGAGGACGGGCTGGAGGTCATCGCCAGCGGCCGCATCACGACCTATCCGGGATCGTCCCGTTACCAGATCATCATCGACCGGCTGGAGCTGGCGGGCCAGGGCGCCCTGCTCAAGCTGCTGGAGGAGCGCCGCAAGAACCTGCAGGCCGAAGGCCTGTTCGATGCCGACCGCAAGCGCCCGCTGCCGTTCCTGCCCGACGTGATCGGTGTGGTGACGTCACCCAGCGGCGCCGTGATCCGCGACATCCTCCACCGGCTGGCCGATCGCTTCCCGCGTCATGTCTTGATCTGGCCGGTCGCGGTGCAGGGCGCCACGGCGGCGGCCGAGGTGGCGGCGGCCATCGCCGGCTTCAACCGCCTGGCGCCGGGTGGCGCCGTGCCGCGGCCCGATGTGCTGATCGTGGCGCGCGGCGGCGGCAGCCTGGAGGATCTCTGGGCCTTCAACGAGGAGGTCGTGGTCCGCGCTGCCGCAGCGTCGGCGATCCCGTTGATCTCGGCGGTGGGCCATGAGACGGACACCACGCTGATCGACTTCGTGTCCGACCGGCGCGCGCCCACGCCCACGGCGGCGGCCGAGATGGCGGTACCGGTGCGAGCCGAGCTGCTGGCGAAGGTTCGCGACAGCGACGGCCGGCTGTTGAGCGCGCTGAATCGACGCCTGCGCGAAGCCGAGACCGAACTCGCCGGGCTGGCGCGTGGGTTGCCCGATCCCCTCCGCCTGATCGAGGACCGGGCGCAGCGCCTTGACGTCAGCGGCGAGCGCCTGGCGAGCGCGACGACCAATCTGGTGGCGCTGCGCCAGGCCGCCTTCGTCGGTATCGCCGATCGCCTGCGCACGCCGCGCGAGACCATCGATGCCAAGGCGCAGCTGTTGGCCGGCGAGTGGCGGGCGCTGACCGGTGCCTTGCGCCGCTACGCCGGCGAGACGGTGCAGAAGAGCGAGCGCGCCGGGGATCGCGTCATGACGCTGTCGGATCGATTGGCACGGGCGATGCGCGGGCTTGCCGATCAACACGCCACCGCCCTCGACGGCCTGGGCAAGCTGCTGGAGAGCTATTCCTTCAAGGGTACCTTGGCGCGCGGCTTCGCCCTGGTGCGCGATTCGTCCGGTCATACGGTGATGTCGGTGGCGGCAGCCCAGCCCGGCAGCGCCGTCCACATCGAATTCGCCGACGGTGTCGCCGGTGCCACCATCGACGATGCCACCACCAGCGATAGAGGGGCCAAGCCTGCTGCGGCCCCGGCGCTCACCGCGGCCAAGACACCACCACCACCACCACGCCGCCGCGACGGTGGCCCGCAGGGCAGCTTGTTCTGAACGATCGAGGGAGAAAACGCAGATGAGCGAGGCCGTTGTCTTCAAGCCGCTGTCACCGGAAACGATCAAGCAGTTCCAGGCCGCCAGCACCGCCACCATCACCATGCAGCTGATGAAGCGTGGCCTGCGCCAGATGGCGATCAACCTGCGGCCGATGAACCCCAACGCCGCGCGCATGGTCGGGCCGGCTTTTACCCTGCGCTACATTCCCGGACGCGAAGACCTCACGCCGCCGCCCAAGCCGACGGATCCGAGCAACGCACAACGCGAAGCCGTTGAGCTCGCGCCTGCGGGCGCCGTCGTCGTGGTGTCGAGCGGCGGTGAACTGCGCAGCGGCACGTTCGGCGACATCCTGGCGGCGCGCATGATGGTACGCGGCATTGCCGGAGTCGTCTCCGACGGCGGCATGCGCGATGCGCCGGTGCTGGCGACGATGAACCTGCCGGTCTTCGCCGTCTGTCCGACGGCACCGCCCAGCATGACCAGCCTGATGCCGATCGACGTGCAGCGTCCGATCGGCTGCGGTGGCGTGCCGGTGTTCCCCAACGACGTGATCATCGCCGATGCCGACGGTGTCGTCGTGGTGCCGCGTCACATCGCCGATGAAGTGGCCCGCGATTCCGCCGACCAGGAGCACCTCGAGAAGTTCATTGCCCTGCAGGTGATGAAGGGCAAGGCGATCCCGGGGCTTTATCCGCCCAACGATGAAACCAAGGCCGCCTACAAGGCCTGGATCGCCGCCGGCGAACCGACGAACTGAGTAATTGCTGGGAGCGCGGGCGTCCCGCCCGCTTCATGCCTTTCGGTGCCGGGCGCCGATGCGGGCGGGACGCCCGCGCTCCCAGGCAAAACTCAGCCAGCCCTGCTGGCGATGCCTTCTTGCCCGGCGTGAACGGAAGGCTGGGGTCTTGTCTGGCGCCATCCGGCGTCAGGCGCCTGGAACGGCGCCAAGTTCCCGAAAAAAATTTCGGCCGTCCGCCTCCAGGAGTAGCGCGCGGCATGCGCACGGCAGGCGGCGCGATCGGCGTCCAGCGCCATCAGCGCCGCAGCGCGCAGATCGTCGTTCAGAGCGCCAACGGGTGCATCGCCGATGACGTCTCGCGGGCCCGGCACCGGATAGGCCGCGACCGGCAGGCCCGAGGCCAGCGCTTCGAGCAGCACCAGCCCGAACGTATCGGTGCGGCTGGGAAAGACGAACACGTCGGCGGCGCGATAGAGCGCCGCGAGCTGCTCGCCCTGCTGCTGGCCGGTGAAGCGCACGTCGGGATAGCGTGCGACGAACTTGGGCAGCAGCGGGCCGCCGCCCACCACCCACTTGCTTCCCGGCAGGTCCAGCGCCAGGAACGCCTCGATGTTCTTCTCGATTGCGACGCGGCCGACATAGAGCCAGATCGGCCGTTGCGGATCCTCCGGCGTCGGGCCGGGATCGCGCGGGCGGAACAGCTCCAGATCGACGCCGCGGGTCCACGACTTGATGTTGCGGAAGCCGCGGGCCGCGAGATCGCGGCGGATGCTGTCGGTCGATACCATCACGCCCGACGACGGCCCATGGAACCGGCGCATGATCGCGTAGGTCCATGCGGTCGGGAACAGGAAGCGCGCCCGCACGTATTCGGGGAAGCGCGTGTGGTAGGCGGTCGTGAACGGCAGCTTGTTGTCGAGACAGAAGCGGCGTGCGGCCATGCCCAGCGGCCCTTCGGTGGCGATATGGATCGCCTCGGGCGCAAAGCTCCGCAGCAACGTGGCCAGCCGGCGCGTTGGAAACAGCGCCAGGCGGATCTCGGGATATGTCGGGCAAGGCCAGGTGCGGAAACGGTCGGGGCCGAACATCTCGACGGTGTGGCCCATCTCCACGAGTTCGCCGCGTACCGTGTCCAGGGTACGGACGACGCCGTTGACTTGAGGCAGCCAGGCGTCGCTGACGATGGCGATCCGCACGCGGAACCTACTCGGCGGCCAGTCGCGCCGGCGCCGGAATCGGCGTCAGTCGACGGGCGCGCTCGTCGCTCCAGCGCAGGATCGACATGTGCCCGTTGCGGTCCTCGACCAGCGCGGTGCAGCTTTCGACCCAGTCGCCGTCGTTGCAGTACAGCACGCCCTCGATGTCGCGGATCTCGGCATGGTGGATGTGGCCGCAGACCACGCCGTCCACGCCGCGGCGGCGCGCCTCGGCGGCGACGGCGGTCTCGAAGCGGCCGATGTACTCGACGGCGTTCTTGACCTTGTGTTTGAGGTACGCCGACAGCGACCAGTAGGGCAGGCCGAGCGCGCGACGGATGCCGTTGAAGATGTAGTTGAGCTTCAGCGCCAGCGCGTAGGCCCAGTCACCCAGGACAGCGAGCCACTTCGCGTGGCGCACCACACCGTCGAAAATGTCGCCGTGCAGGATCAGCAGCTTGCGACCATCGGCGGTTTCGTGGATCGCCTCTTCGACAACCTCGACACCACCGAACAGCAGGCCGCAGTAATCGCGCGCCGCCTCGTCGTGGTTGCCGGGCACGTAAATGACCTTGGTGCCCTTGCGCGCCTTGCGCAGGACCTTCTGCACGACATCGTTGTGGGCCTGCGGCCAGTACCACCAGCGTTTCAGGCGCCAGCCGTCGACGATGTCGCCGACCAGGTAGAGGTAGTCGCTCTCGTTGTTGCGCAGGAAGTCAAGCAGCATCTCGGCCTGACAGCCTCGGGTGCCCAGATGGATATCCGAGAGGTATATCGTCCGCCATCTGGCCGGCGCCGGCCGCAGCGCGTTCATCGAACCATCTCTTGCCGGTTCTCGTTGCGCAAGGCACGAAGGGTTGATTCAATGGCGTTGTTGTACGGTTGGTCGATGATGGCATTGTGACTCTTGTGCGGCGGTTCGATTACGGCCAGACAGTGTGACCTTTCCAACACACCACGAACGCTCCACACAGTCCGGTATGCAGTCCGCCACCACTCTTCCCCCGCGCCGCCTCCTGGTGATCCGCAACCCGACGGCCGGCCGCCGCCATCCGCGGGTCTTTGACGCGGTCCTGGCGCAGGTTCGCGCCAGCGGCCTGATGGTCGACGTCGTGGATACGGCGGCGCGCGGTGACGCCGAGCGGCTGGCCCGGGATGCCGATGCCGCGCGATACGATGTGGTCGTGGCGGCCGGCGGCGACGGTACGATCAACGAGGTCGTGAATGGCCTGATGACCCGTCCGGTCGATGACCTGGCCCTGGGTATCATTGCGCTCGGCACTGCCAATGTGCTGGCCCGCGAGATCGGAGTCGGCACGCGTATTGAGAAGCTGGCGGCGGCGCTGACCCGGGGCGACCCGACGCCCGTCATGGCCGGCAAGCTGACGGATGCCGCCGGCACGGACTCCTATTTCCTGCTGATGGTGGGCGCCGGGTTCGACGCCCATGTCGTGGCCGGGGTCGATACCGACCTGAAGCGCCGCTTCGGGAAGGGTGCCTATGTCTGGCGATCCCTGGTCGAGATGGCCCGCTATCGCGACCGGCGCTACCGGGTGTCGATCGATGGCGCGTCCTGCGACGTCGCATCGGCGGTGGTCAGCAACGGCCGGTTTTATGGCGGTGCGTTCGTCGTGGCACCGGCCGCCGATCTGCGCCGGCCTGTCCTGTCGGTGTGTCTGTTCGAACGCGGTGGCCGCACACAGGTGATGCGCTACGGCGCGGCCCTGGTGATGGGCCGGTTACCGGCCGCGTCGGGCTATCGCGTCGTCGAGGGCCAGCATGTGCGCATCGACAGCGTGGCGCCATCGGGCGGCGGCATCGAGCCGGTTCAGGTCGACGGCGATCACACCGCGGCGCTGCCCGTCATCGTCGCCGTCGCCCCCCGCCGCCTGCGGCTGCTGATGCCACCTAGTTAACCTCTCCCCACCGGGGAAAGGTCGGCGAGGGTGCCTTCGGACCGCGGGCGTCCGCGCCCGCATTCGCTCGGAGCGGAGCGCAGAGCGAAGGATCGTCGGCGCTCAATGCGCCGATGCGCGCGTGGACGCGCGCGGTCCAAAACTACGGTGCGGCGGTGCGTAGGCGGGCCAGGGTGTCCAGGGTCGGGTAGCCGTCGGCGATGACGCCGGCGCGGACCTGGAAGTCGCGGATGGCGGCCCGGGTGCGCGGGCCCAGCAGGCCGTCGATTTCGTCGCTATAGAGATTGAGCCGCTGCAGGCGCCCCTGCAGGTCGAACACCGCCTCGCGCGACAGCGGCTGGTCGTCGGCCGGCGGCTGTCGCATCAGGCCCGAACCACCTTGGATCTGGCGCGCCAGCTCACCCACCGACAGGGCGTAGAGCTGCGAGCGATTCCACACCATGATCGTCTTGTAGTTCGGCCACAGCAGGAATGCCGGACCGCGATAGCCGGCGGGCAGCGCGATGGCGGCGCGCTCGCCGAAATCGTTGAGCGAGCGGCCATCGGCGTAGCGCACGCCCAGGGCTTGCCATTCGCGTGCCGTCCGTTCGGTCGACAGGTCGACCCGCGCATAATCGAACGCCTGTGGCAGCGCCACTTCTTCGTGCGAGGGCTGGCCGCGCTTCCAGCCGCTCTTGGACAGGAAGTTGGCCGACGAGGCGAAGACGTCGGGCAGACTGGCCCACAGATCGACCCGGCCATCGCCGTCGCGATCGACGGCGTAGTTGACGTAGGTCGAGGGCATGAACTGCGTGTTGCCCATGGCGCCCGCCCATGAGCCCTTCATCTGCGCCGCGCTCATATGGTTGCGCGACAGGATCTTCAGCGCCTGCACCAGTTCGTTGGAAAAGAATGCGCCGCGCTTGGTCTGGCACGCCAGGGTCGCCAGCGATCGGATCACGGAGAAGTCGCCCATGATCGTGCCGTAGTTGGTCTCCAGGCCCCAGAACGCCACGAGATAGGCACTCTGCACGCCGTATTCGCGCTCGACCGGATCCAGCAGCGCGCGGTGCCGCGCCAGCAATTGCTGGCCCTTGGCAATGCGCTCGGCGCTGATTGCGTTGCCCAGGTAGCGCCCCAGCGTCAGCGTGAATTCCGGCTGCTTGCCGTCGAGGTCGATGACGCGAGGATCCGGCGTGATCGTGCGCAAGGCCTGATCCGCGACGGCCTGCGGCACGCCCTGGCCGGCCGCTGTGTCCCGGATGGCATCAAGGCAGGCGCGGAAATCCGATGATTGGGCGGTGGCCGATGAGTTGCCCATGGTGGCCAGCAGGCCGCCAGCCAGGAGGATTGCGGTGGTCGACGAGCGCTGCCGTCGGACGAAGGAGATGATGGTGTTCATATCAGGACACCCCTGGCTGGACGACGCTACTCGCCGGCAATGGTCATGCCGTCGACGCGCACGGTGGGTGCGTTGACGGCGCCCTTGAAGACCAGGTCGTTCGCCGGCGTCAGGTTGAGGAACATGTCCTTGAGATTGCCGGCCACCGTCATGCCCGAGACGGGAAAGGTCAGCTTGCCGTTCTCGATCCAGAAGCCGGCGGCGCCGCGGCTGTAGTCGCCGGTGACGCCATTGACACCGAATCCGATCAGCTCGGTCACGTAGAGGCCGTTCTCGATGTCGGCGATCAGGTCGTCGACCGACTGATCGCCGGGCTCCAGGTAGAGGTTGCTGGTCGACGGGCTGGGCGGTCCGGAGACGCCGCGGCTGCCATGGCCTGTCGGCGCCAGGTCGAGCTGGCGGGCCGAGGCCATGTCGAGCACCCACGTGGTGAGTACGCCATCGTCGATGATGTTCCAGCGCCGGGTCGGCAGGCCCTCGCCGTCGAACGGCCGCGATCCCGATTCGCGCTTGCGATGCGGGTCATCGACGATGCGGATGCCGGCCTTGAAGATGCGTTGGCCCAGCCTGTCGAGCAGGAACGACGTCTTGCGGGCGATAGCCCGCCCGTTGATGGCGCCGGCCAGGTGGCCCACCAGGCCCGACGCGATCCGCTGGTCATAGACGACCGGCGCCTTGGTGCTCTTCATGCGGCGCGGATTGAGGCGCTTGACGGCGTTCTCGCCTGCGGTGCGGCCGATCTTCTCCGGCGCTTCGAGCTGGTCGACATAGACGCCGCTGGTCCAGTCGTAGTCCCGCTCCATGCCGGTGCCGTCACCAGCCAGTACCGAGCAGGAGAGCGAGTAGCCGCCCCGGCTGTAGGTGCCGGCGAAGCCGTTGCTGGCTGCCAGCGCCACGCGGGTGCGTCCCCACGACGCCGAGGCACCTTCCGAATTGGTGACGCCGCTGATGGCACGCGCTGCGTCCTCGGCCCGCGCGCACCAGTCGGCCAGCTGGTCGACCGATGCCTCGGCGCCATCGTCGAGATCGAGGTCAGGCCATTGCCGGGCCAGAAGGTCCGATGGCGCCAGGCCGCATACGGGATCCTCGGGCACGGCGCGTGCCATCGCCACGGCGCGCTGCGCCAGTTCCTTCAAGGCGGCAACGTTAAGATCGGTCGTCGAGACGATGGCCTGGCGTGTGCCGACGAAGACGCGCAGGCCGACATCGCGACCCTCGCTGCGCTCCAGCTGTTCGCGCTCGCCCAGTCGCTGGCTGACGGCAAGCTGCGTGCCCTCGACATAGATCGCATCGACGGCATCGGCGCCGGCGGCCTTGGCCCAGCTCACCGTGTCATGGAGCAAGGCGGTGTCGACGGCGGGTTGCGGCGGCCGTGATGTCGACTGAATCGCCGGCGTGGGTGACGTTGCGGCCTTGGACTTCGGGCGCACGGTCGTCACAGCCGGCTTCTGTTTGACAACGGCGGCGGCCGCGTTGCGCAGCGCGGTCGTCACCGACGCCGTTGCCTTTGGCTTCGTGGTGCTTTTCGGTTTGGCGACGGCGAGCGCCGCTTTGGACGGCGGTTTGGCAGGCTTGGCGCTCGGCTTGGTCTTCGCCACGACAGCGGCTGGTTTCTTCGGCGCCGCCATCTTGGTCGCTGCCTTCTTCGGCGCAGGCTTCTTTGGCGCTGCTGACTTCGCCGCGGGCTTGTTGGCGGCGACCTTCTTCACCGCGGCCTTCTTGGTCGCCGGTGATGTCGCACCTTTTGCCGCTTTCTTTTTTGCTGCTGCCATTCAGAAACTCCGCAACGCGCTCAACCCGAGCTGTCGCAGAGGTAATAGGACACAAATCGCCCGGAAGCGACCCCCTGGACAATCAATCCTGTACGGCACGGCAGCGGCAAATCCGCCGCTGGGCGCGCCGATCGGCTGAGGAAGCAGTGCTGGGCGAGGCAAGGCCATGGCCTACCATAGCCCAGCATCCTGTGGTGGGCGAGGGAGGCAGTCGTGGTCGATCAGGCCGTCCGCATCACGGCGTAGCGCGCATAGCCTCTGTAGAGGGATTCGACGCGGGCAGACATGCCGGCACGGTGGGCGACCGCCGACACTACCGCCGCGAGGTCATCGCAGGGCGTAACGTCGAACAGGGCAAGCCAGTGCCGCAGCCCGGCGCGGAGCCAGCGCGGCACACCATCCTGATCACCGAAGTCCACAATATGCAGTTCGCCGTCGGGCGACATCAGGCGCGGCATGCCGGCGACGATGTCACGCCAGGCCGGGATCATCGACAGGCTGTAGGATATGAAGATGCGGTCGAACCGTGTCAGACCAAAATGGCGGATCGGATCGAGCGTGACGGCATCCGCCTGGACCAGACGGATGCGCGACGCCAGTCCGCTGCGCACGATGTGATGCCGGGCGGTCGCCAGCATGGCGGTCGACACGTCAAGCCCGTGGAAGCGGACGGCGGGGTAGCGGCGCGACGCAGCGATCAGGTTGCGCCCGGTGCCGCAGCCGACCTCCAGCACGGTACAGCCCGCCGGCGGTGCCAGCCGCGCGATCAATTGGTCGCGACCGAGCAGGTAGAATTTGCGGCTGAGGTTATAGACATGCCGCTGATGCCGGTACATCCGGTCCATCAGCACCGCGGCGTTCGCGGTGTCCACGGCCTAGCCTCGCCGCACGTAGAGGTGGAAGCCACCGTAGATGGCCGAGCGGTCACGCGCGGCCAAGGCCCGTGACGTCGCATCGTCGTAGTGCCAATGGGCCATCGTGTCATCGCTGACACGTCCGGGCAGCAGGCTGGGTTCGGCGGCGGTGCGGAAGATCACCCGGGCGTCCGGCCGTGCCGTGCGCGTGATCTGCTGCCACAACGCGTTCAACTGAGCGTCCGTCATCCAGTCCTGCGCATCGAGCAGCACGAAGCGGTCGACTGAACCACGCGGCCGGCTCTCGAGGTAGTCGGTAAGGGAGCGATGCAAAACCTCGACACGATCGGCCCTTGCGCGCACGACCTCGAAATGGTCGCGCCGCAGGTAGGGCGGCAAGGGGCCGGCGCCGTCGTCGGCGTAGGCGCGACCGAAGGCCTGCCAGGCGAAGTAGTTGTCCTCGAAGCTGAAGCCGCACGCCAGACGCTCGACGCGCGCCCGCAGCACCGTGGCCACGTGGCCCTCCGATGCGGCGGCGAGCGCATCGTATTGCGCCGGCGGGATGCCCAGGCCGTACAGCGACATGCGATTGCTGGTCGCCCATCGCACCAGCTTCTTGTCGAACAGCGGCGCCAGTGCCGTGTCGAAGAAGCTGCGCTGCTCGTCGAGCGTGCGCGCGCGCAGGGCATGGCGCAGATCGACGCCGTAGATCCGTGCCGCCCAGTAGCCGGCGCTGAGGAAGTGGCCGAGCAGCCCATGGCGATAGAAGTTGCGCGCGAACAGCGACACCCGCCGACGGCCCAGGCCGAACAGGCCGCGGCCTTCCCAGTAGGCACGCGCCTCGGTATCGAGATGCGGCGCCAGGAAGCGCCAGTAGGCGGTGACATTCGCCTTGTCGTCGGCTTCGCCGAAGAAGCGGTAGAAGGCCGACCAGTTGGGCAGGCGCTGCGCCGCCGTGAGCTTCAGGCGGTTGAGCGCGACATGCGCGCGGTTGAGGTCGACCGCCGTGATGCGCTGCGGGTCAGCCGTCAGGTAGGAGAGGATGTTGCAACCACCCGAGGCGATCGCGACCACGTGATGGTCCGGCGCGATGGCCAGAGCCTCGAGGTCGATCTCCGGATCTTCCCAGATCTGCGGATAGACCAGCCCCTTGAAGGCCCAGGTGAACAGATGTTCGAGGATCCCGTCGCGGGACAAGACACCGTTGCGGTGAACGGCCTGTTTCAGCAGCTTGCCGCTGTGCTTGTTGTTCACTCCCGTCCTCACGCTGCCTGTTTAGCGCGTGACAACTTAAAGGATAGGTGATGTTGGTTTGATGACAGGACGGAATGACAGCCGGCGGCTAATATCCCGTGCCGTAGAGAACGCGTGCGACTTCGGCGTTGCCTTGCGCCATCCGGTAGGCACCGGCGAGATAGCGCACGCCCCAGGTGAGGTTAATGTCGGGGTCGAGCAGACCGGAGGCGGGGCCGCGATAGCCCAGGCCGCGTGCGGTGGTGTACTTGATCTGCATCAGGCCCATGGCGCCGCCGCCGCCGACCACGCGGGGATGGTAGCGGCTCTCTTCGTGGCAGATGCGATGGATCAACGACTCGGGCACGCCATTGGCTTTCGCGTGCTTGGCGATCAGTTCATTCAGGCTCGCCGTCGGTGCCTGCGCGATGGCCGCGGCCGGGGTCATCAGTGATGCCGCGATCGCAGCGATAAGCATCTGACGACGGCGGATCATCGGTTTTTCCTCCTCTTGTGCGACGGCGCATGGCGACCGACCCGCCACTACACGACGGTGGCGATGACAGCGTCAAGGCCAGCCAAATGCGGCAGGAACAGGGCGGGGCATTTTCGCAGCGTGATGACGGTAGCCGGCCCTCTGCTTGCCCGCCGGGAATGTCACGGCCATCCTCGATATCATCTGTCGCAACCCAGTGGATTCCGCCCCATGAAAGCCGTCGTCCTTGAATCATTTGGCAAGCTCGAGATGCGTGACCTGCCCGTGCCCAAGCCCGGTCCGGGCCAGGTGCTGGTGCGCATTCGCGCCGCCTCGCTCAACTACCGCGACCTGCTGATGGTCAAGGGCGGTTACGGATCGGTGGCCAAGCCGCCATTCGTGCCGGTGTCGGATGGCGCCGGCGAGGTCGCTGACGTCGGCCCCGGCGTCACGCGCGTGAAGCCGGGTGATCGCGTGACGATGAGCTTTTTCCAGAAGTGGCTCGCGGGTCCGGCACATCGGCTCGATCCGCGTGCCGTACCCGACAAGGCGCCGTTGGGCGGTCCCAACGATGGCGCGCTGCGTGAGTTCGGCGTATTCCACGAGAGCGGTGTGTCCGTCATTCCATCGCACCTTTCCTACGAGGCTGCGGCCTGCCTGCCGTGCGCGGGCGTCACGGCGTGGAGTGCCGTGGTGGCGCAGGCGACGACCGAGCCGGGCGATGTGGTGCTGACACAGGGCAGCGGCGGCGTGTCGATCTTCGCCTTGCAGTTCGCGAAGCTGCGCGGATGCCGCGTTGTCGCCACGTCCTCCAGCAGCGAGAAGATCGCGCGCCTGAAGCAGCTGGGCGCCGATGTCACGATCAACTACAAGACGACGCCGGAATGGGGCAAGGCGGCGCGGGCGGCCAACGGCGGTCAGGGTGTCGATCAGGTGGTGGAAGTTGGCGGTGCCGGCACGCTGGCGCAATCGATCCGGGCGACGCGCTTCGGCGGCACGCTCAGCATGATCGGCGTGCTCGATGGCGCCGCGGGCGACGTGCCGGTGGCGCTGGTGGTGATGAGCAATTTGCGCCTGCAGGGGATCACCGTCGGCAGCCGCGCCGATCTCGAACAGATGATCAAGGCGATCGATGCGGCGAAGCTGGAGCCCGTGGTGGACAGCGTCTTCCCGTTGGACAAATGGGCCGACGCCATGGCGCACATGAGCGCGGGCAAGCACTTCGGCAAGGTCTGTATCGGCATCGGCTGAGGGTATGTCCTTCTCCCCGCCTTCGCGGGGGGAAGGGATGACCCTACAGCAGCTGGAAATAATCGATGGACAGGCGCCACGGTTCCGGCGACGGCGTGTCGGACAGGATGCCGAAGAAGATGTTCTGCGTCAGCCAGTCATGCGGGCCGGTCTGCACTTCGAACGTGGGCACGACCCGCATGTAGAACTCCGATGGCTTGGGTTTGTCGGTGACGGCCGGGTCCCGCCAGCGGGCGAATACCTCGGGTGGCGCCCGGCGGATGCCGCGGTTGCGCAACAGGATCACCGTGCCGTCGTCTTCCTGCAGGCAGTAGCGCGCGTCGATGCGCAGCACGCCCTCGGGCGCGATCAGGGGAAACTCGCCCCCGCCGGGCAGCACCTTGCCGCGCAGCCGCGGCCCCTCGAAGACACCGTCGGCGAGGGGCACGAAGAGACGGTCGCCGCCCGTCGGCAGCGGCCCGATCCGCTGCACCGGCTGCGGCCCGATGCGCAGATGGACCGTCATCACGAACGCGAACGCCGGTGTCATGGGAACCCACCCTTTGCTGCATGGATGCGACGGCCGTCGCCCGCCTGTTGTGAATATCGATATTCATATTTATTGTCGGCAAAGGGAAAAAGACAAACAAGCGTGACCTGGAGGAAGCCCATGGCCCAAACACTCGGGAACGCCACGGGTGTGCGCGACCTGACGTCGGCGGAGATCGAGACATTCCACCGTGACGGGGTCGTTCATCTGGAGGCGCTGGCCGATGCGACCACGTGTGCACGCCTCCTCGCGGCAGCAGATCGCCGCCTGGAGGATTTCCGCAAGGAAAAGCCCGGCGAATTCGCCAACAATCTCGCGAAGGACGGTACGTTCCTCAGCGAGCGCGAATGTTACAAGCAGGACCCGGTCTTCAACGATTTCTGCATGACGTCACGCATGGCTGCGATCGCCGGCCAGGCGCTGCGATCGCAGGAGGTGCGGTTCTACTTCGATCACCTCTTCATGCTCGACAAGGATTGCGCCAAGGACAGCTACTATTGGCACCAGGACATGCCCTATTGGGGATGCGGCGGCACGCAGATCTGTTCGTTCTGGTTGGCTTTGACTCCGTGCTCCGTGGATAGCGGCGCGCTGGAGTTCGTCAAGGGCAGCGACAAGGGCCGGCTCTATCTGCCCTCGGCGTTCGGCGATGCGGCCAGTGAACGCTTTGCCACCGAAACAGAAAAGACGCCCGAGTATCATCGCCAGCGCGATGTCTACGATATCGCCTCATGGGATATTCAAGTTGGTGATGGCCTGCTGTTCAACGCCCGCATCATGCATTCATCGCGGGGCAATCATTCCAAGACGCAGCGTCGTGTCGCCTATTCGACGCGGTGGATCGGCGACGATGCCGTCTTCGAACCCAAGCGAGGCTTTCAGGATCCGATCACCTATCCCGAGGAGGGGTTTCCGGCCGGCGAGAAGCTGTCTCGGAGCAGCAGGTTTCCCCTGCTGTGGAAGTCGGGCGACCTCGCGTAGTCCCATAACGTGGCACAGCGCGGTGATCGCTCACCGCGCTGTGCCGGTCACCTTGCCCCGTCATCGGACGAGGCGCGCACACCTAGTTGGTGGTACGCGGCGTCGATCCACCCGTGCTCGGCGGCGGCGTGCGCGGAACCTCCTTCACGTAGCCGGGATAATAGACCGCGCTGCGATCGAACTTCGGCATCTTGGACACCGATTCCTTGGTGGCGGACGGATAGACCATGTGGTCCGACGCCATCTGCAGGTCACTGATCGGGACCGCGACCAGCCGGTCGCCGATGCCCAGGAAGCCGCCCACGCTCAGCACGGCGTAGTTGACCTTGGAGTCGTTGCCCATCAACAGATCGTCGATGGTGCCGATCTTGTCGCCCGCACTGTTGCGGACCGACGTGCCGATCATGGCATTGGCGCGCGCCACGGCGCCATCAGGCACAACGCCCTTGTCCGTAGTCGAGCTCACCGGCGGCGGTGATGACGGCGGTTGGCCGGGCGACGTCGTCTGGCCCAGCACGGGTCCGGTCAACGCAAGCGACACGGCCAGTGCCGACGCCACTACGGGGACGGTCACATGCTTGGTTTTCATGGCTTTCTCCACTTTGCCGACTAGGGCCCGCCGCCGCAGGTTTGCACCCGCCGTAGCGCGCTCTAGAGGCCAACGCGCAATAGCCGGGGAAGTTGCCGCGATTCGGCATGGCTGGGGTTGAAGAAGTGGCAACGACACAAGGGCTGCAATAACCCACGGCCGGCCGCTGTCGCCGGGCTGCCATTCGAGGCCCGTCGGGGGCTACGGCGAACATTTTTCACCGCAACGTCATCGTGCTAACGTTCCCGGGACGAGGAGGGCGCAGCAGCGCCGTGCCGGCAGAAGGAGGGCACGATGCCGCGTCAGGACAACAAATCGCGGTGGCGCAATATCGCCATCGCCAGCCTGGTGCCGGTTTTTCTGAGCGGGGCCGCTGAGGCGCAGCAGGCGCCGGGCCCGCAGAGCGAGCGCGTCCGCCTGCCGGATGCCGTGAAACGCGCGTTGCCGGCGGTCGTCGCGCTGAAGGCAACCATTCCGCGCACGGCACGCTCGGCCGAGACGCTGGGCACCGAGCGGGCGGGCCATGGTGTGTTGATCGACGACAGCGGCCTGGTGTTGACGGTCGGCTATCTCGTCATGGAAGCAGAAGCGGTCGAGGTCATCGAGGCCGGCGGCCGGCGCGTATCGGCCACCGTGCTGGCCTACGACTACGAATCCGGCTTCGGCCTGTTGCGCACGGCACTGCCGTTGCGGGCGAACGCGTTGCCGTTTGGCGATTCCGACGTTCTGAAATTCCGCGATGTCGTGACGGTCGCCGGTCACGGTGGCGAGGAGATGGCGCAGCGCGCCGTGGTGGTCGATCGTCGCGAGTTCGCCGGCTACTGGGAGTATCTGTTGGAAAATGCCGTTTTCACCTCGCCACCCTACGGACTGTTCGGCGGTGCCGCGCTTCTGAGCGACGAGGGGAACCTGCTGGGCATCGGCTCGCTGTTCGTCGGCGATGCCTATCGTGCCCACGGCGGCACACTGCCCGGCAACATGTTCATCCCGATCAACCGGCTGAAGCCGATCATCGCGGTCATGAAGGAGGGCAAACGGCCGCCGACCTCCAAGCCCTGGATCGGTGTCTACACCCAGGAGGTGGATGGCCGGCTGGTCATCGCCTACGTTTCACCCGACAGTCCCGCCGACAAGGCCGGCCTGCGTCGCGGCGACATCATTCGCGATGTCGGCGGCAGCGAGGTGGAGGAAGTCGCCGATTTCTATCGCAAGCTGTGGGCCACCGGAAACAGCGGTACGGTGGTGACGCTCGGTATCGAACGCGATGGCGTGGCGGAGGATGTACCGGTGCGTTCGATCGACCGCTACCGGTACCTCAAGCTCGATTCGAGCCTCTAACTGCCATTGCCGATTGAGTTGACTCGCCTGTTGGGCCTATATAGTTACACATGAAACTAATTGGCCGTTGGACAGCGGCCGCGCTGGACGGCGCAGAGGAGGGACGACGATGGTCAAGGCCTTCGCCTCGCAGGCAGACCTGGAAGACAAGAAGATCACCTTCAGCCGGCTGTCGGAGCACGCCTACGGTTTCACCGCCGAGGGCGATCCCAATACCGGCGTCATCGTTGGTGACGACTGCGTGATGGTGCTCGATGCCCAGGCAACGCCTGCCATGGCGCAGCAGGTCATCGAGCACATCCGCACGGTGACCGACAAGCCCATCAAGTACGTGCTGCTCAGTCACTACCACGCGGTACGCGTACTGGGCGCTTCGGCCTACGGTGCCGAGCACATCATTGCCAGCGAAGCCACGCGCGAACTGATCGTCGAGCGCGGCATGCAGGACTGGAAGTCGGAATTCCAGCGCTTCCCGCGCCTGTTCCGCAACGCCGAGTCGATCCCCGGGCTGACCTGGCCCACCATCACCTTCAACGACCGCATGACGATCTGGCTGGGCAAGGTCCAGGTCGACATCATCCATGCCGGGCGTGGCCACACCAAGGGCGACACCATCGCCTGGCTGCCCGACGAGCGGGTGCTGTTCTCGGGTGACCTGGTCGAGTTCGGCGCCACGCCCTACGCCGGCGACGCCTATTTCGAGGACTGGCCGCAGACCCTGCAGCGGCTGCGCGACCTCAAGGCGGAGGCTTTGGTGCCGGGCCGCGGCGATGCGCTGATGACGCCGGAGGCGGTCGAGGAAGGGCTGGCGGGCACGCAGGCGTTCATCACCGAGCTCTATGCCGAAGTGAAGAAGCGGGCGCAGGCCGGCGGTGACCTCAAGACCGCCTACGATGCCGCCATGGCCAAGCTCGGCCCACGCTACGGTAACTGGGTGATCTTCGAGCATTGCATGCCCTTCGACGTGTCGCGCGCCTACGACGAGGCCAAGGGCATCGAGCATCCGCGCATCTGGACGGCCGAGCGCGACATCGAGATGTGGAAGTCGCTGGAATAGCATCGCGCTTTGGCCAACCGGGAAGGCTGCGCCGATGGGCAGCTACGTCTATCCCAAGTATGACTACACACCGCCGCCCGAACTCACGGTCGGCGCCTGTGCTGCGCCGACCTATCCAGTGGTGATCGTCGGCGCCGGGCTGGTCGGCCTCACGCTCGCGCTCGACCTGGCGCTGAAGGGCGTGCCGGTCACCGTGCTCGACGAGGACGACACGGTCAGCATCGGCAGCCGCTCGATCTGCCAGGCCCAGCGCACGCTGGAGGTCTGGCATCGCCTGGGCGTCGCCGACCGCATGGTGGCCAAGGGCGTCACCTGGGACACTGGCGAGCTCTATGTCGGCGAACAGCAGGTCTATCGCTTCAACATGCAGCCGGAGCCGGGCCAGCGGTTCCCGGCCTTCATCAACCTGCAGCAATACTATTGCGAGCAGTTCCTGATCGAGCGCTGCCGCGAGGTCCCGGGCGTCGACCTGCGGTTTCGCAACAAGGTGGCAGACGTGCGGCCGGCCAACGACCATGTCGCCGTCGATGTCGACACACCCGACGGGCGCTACATGTTGCGTGCGCAGTGGTTGGTGGCCTGCGATGGCGTGCGCAGCGCGGTGCGCGGCCTGCTGAAGCTGCCCTACGAAGGCGAAGTCTTCGACGATCAGTTCCTGATCGCCGACATCCACATGAAGACGGCGCTGCCCAACATCCGCAAATACTGGTTCTACCCGCCGTTCCATCCCGACAACTCGGTATTGCTGCATCGCCAGGCCGACGACGTGCTGCGCATCGACTTTCAGCTCGGCCGCGAGGCCGACGCCGACAAGGAGCGCAAGATCGAGAACATCGACCGGCGCCTGCGCATGATGTTCGGACCCGAGGCACGCTGGGAGCACGAGTGGACCAGCATCTACAAGTTCACCTGCCGCATGCTGTCGCGCTTCGTGCACGGCCGGGTGATCTTCGCCGGTGATGCCGCGCACGTGGTCTCGCCGTTCGGCGCGCGCGGCGGCAATTCCGGCGTGCAGGACGCCGACAATCTCGGCTGGAAGCTGGCGCTCGTCGTCAAGGGCGACGCGCCGGCAGCGCTGCTGGAGAGCTACAACCACGAGCGCGTGCAGGCGGCGCGGGAGAACATCCGCCAATCGACCCGCAGCACTGATTTCATCACACCCAAGTTTACTGCCAGCCATGTGTTGCGCGATGCCGTCCTGGATCTGGCCCGCGCCTTTCCCTTCGCACGCGCCATGGTCAACAGCGGCCGCCTGACGCGACCGACCCGGTGTGCCGATTCGCCTTTGCACGCGACCAACGACGACGGTGACTGGTCGCAGGCTCCGGTTCCCGGCGATGTGCTGCCGGATGCGCCGCTGGCCAACGGCAGCAGCACCTGGACCACAGAACGGGTCGCGGGGCGATTTGCTGTCGTGACGTTCACCGATGCGCCACAGACGCTGCCGGCGGATGCCGCGGCACGTCTGGCCGGGCCGATCGATGTCGAGCGCCTGGCCATCGTGTCGGACCCTGGAGCGTCGCCTGCGGGCTGGACCGCGCTGCACGATACCCAAGGCCTGCTGGCGCGGCGCTGCGATGCGCGGCCAGGCACGACCTATCTGGTGCGGCCCGATCAGGTCATCGCCGGCCGATGGCGCGCGCTGGATCTGGCCGCGCTGGCCGACGGCGTGCGCCGGGCCACGGGCTGCTGAAGGAGGGACCATGGCGTTGCGGCGTGACCTCAACCTGGCGCGGCCGGATGACGTGTACAACCTGCTCGTGGACGCCCACAAAGGTCTCGACGAGGCGCAATCCCGCGCCTTCGACGCCCGCCTGATCCTGCTGCTGGCCAATCAGGTCGGCGACGAAGCCGCCATCCGCGAAGCGATCGACGCGGCGCGGGCCGGCCTGGCGCCCTGAGCGTTGAAGTCCTTCCCCCTCCGGGGGAAGGATACGAGAGAGGTGGAGCGTGACGGATAATCTTCTGAGCGGCCGCGTCGCGATCGTCACAGGCGCCGGCCGCGGCAATGGTGCCGCGATCGCGCTCGGGCTGGCCAAGGCGGGCGCCGTCGTGATCGTGACGGATGTCGATGGCGCCCTGGCGCAAGAGAGCGCGGCGGCGATCCAGAGCGCCGGCGGTGCGGCGCACGCCGTGACACTCGATGTGCGCGACGCCGCGGCCTGCCTGCAGCTCGCGCGCAACGTCGAAGCCAGGCATGGCAAGGCATCGATCCTGGTCAACAATGCCGGCATCCTGCTGCGCGGCGGCCTGTCGGATGCCGATGCGCGCGACAAATGGCGTGCCACGTTCGACGTGAATCTCGACGGCACCTTCAACGTCACCACGGCTTTCGTCGAGCAGATCAAGGCCACGAAAGGCAGCGTGGTGAATGTCGCCTCGATCCAGTCCTTCGTCGGACCGCCCAACTCGGCGGCCTATTCAGCGTCCAAAGGGGCGATCGCGCAGTTCACGCGGGCGCTGGCCAACGAGCTGGCGCCGCATGGCGTGCGTGTCAACGCCATCGCGCCCGGCATCATCGAAACGGAGATGACGACGCAGACCCGTGCCGATCCCGAGCGCCTGCGCCAGTACCTCACGCACGTGCCGCTGCGCCGGTGCGGCGCCCCGGACGAACTGGCCGGGCCTGTCGTCTTCCTGTGCTCCGACGCCGCCAGCTATATTACCGGCGTCGTGCTGCCGGTCGACGGCGGCTATCTCGCGTTTTGAGCCAACCATGTCCCAGGTCACTGTCCGTCCGGCGACACTCGCCGACGCCGCCACCATTCACCGCTTCTGCGTTGCGCTCGCCACGTTCGAGGGTGAACCCGACGCCGTGAAGGCGACGCCGGAGGTACTGGCCCGCGACGGTTTCGGCCCGGACGCGAAGTTTGCCACCATGATAGCCGAGCTTGGTGGCAAGCCGGTGGGCTTCGCGCTCTACACGTTCAACTACTCGGTCTGGGAAGCCGGTCGCGGCCTCTTCGTCGAGGACATCTGGGTTGAGCAGGATGTGCGCCAGGCCGGTGTCGGCCGGGCGCTGATGGCGGCCTTGGCGCGCGAGTGCCGCGACAAGGGCTACGGCCGCATCGATCTCAACGTGCTGCACTGGAATCCGGCGCGCCGCTTCTACGAGGCAATCGGCTGCACCCATATCGAGACGTGGCTACCCTACCGGATTCGCGGCGCGGCCTTGCAGGCCCTGGCGGGAAGCTGAACAGCGCCGGGTCGGCAGCGCGGGTATCTCAGCGCCGCCGGATTGCAATGACGCGACCGGCCTTCTCCGGTTTGGACAGCTTGGCATGCGCCGCGGCCATCTGTTCCAGTCGGCGATAGGTCTCGGCCGGCCACGGTGCCGAGCGCCGCGTCTGGAAGTCGATGTTCATCAGGATCAGCTCGTTGGTGGCCGATACCCAGCCTTCGCTGCCATGATGCATGGTGTGGAAGTAGTGCACGCGCTTGCTGTCGTAGTCGAGGACCTGCGTGGTGATGCGCAGCGGGTCGCCCTCGCGCACCTCGCGATCGTAGGTGACATGCGCCTCGAGCACGAACGTCATGCCGACCTTGTCGCGCGTGTACTCCCAGCCGACGCCGAGCTGCGTGCAGAACGTGTCGGTCGCCTTGTCGAAGGCCACGACGTAGAAGCCGACATTCATGTGGCCGTTCCAGTCGATCCATTCCGGCAGCACGGTGGCGTGATGGCGATCGAGCGGTGCGGTGAGGTCGAGGTCGACGAGGGGGTAGGGCAGCGTTGTCATGGAACGACCGTAGCGAAGCGGTGACATCGGAAGCAAGTGTTCGTCTTTTTGGACTGCGCGCGTCCACGCGCGCATCGGCGTGCAACGCCGAATGGCCGTCGCCCTGCGCGTGCGCTTCGGGCGATGCGGGCGTGGACGCCCGCGGTCCAAGCGCTACGGCACCGCCAGCAGTTCGGCGGCGACCAGGTCGGGCGCCGAGATGATGCAGTTGTGGCCGGCTTCGATGGGGCGGAAGCGCACATCGGGCATCGCCTGAACGCGTTCGTGATTGCCGGCGGACACCGGATAGCGGGGCTTGACGCAGGCGATGTAGGTCATCGGTACGCCGTTGCCCGGCGGGTTGTGCAGGCGGATGGGATCGACATAGCAGCGCAGGGGATGCGGCGTCAGCTGCCGGTGGGTCCACTGCGCCAGGTCGCTGTCGTCGATGATCAGGCTGGTCACGGGTGCGAACGGCAGGACCTTGACGCCGTTGATCTCGGTCGCGAGCCTCTGACGCTTGTCGGCGATGTGCTGCGGGATGCGACCGAAGATCGACTGGCCGTCGCGCGGGATACCGCCGTCAATGATCACGAGATGCGATGCGTATCCTGGCGCACGATCGACCACCAGCCCCGCGATCAGGCTGCCGAAGGAGTGGCCGACCAGCACGACGTCCCGCAGGTCGTTGTCGGCGAGGCAGGCGATGGCGTCGTCGACGCAGCTCTCGTTGCTGGTCTCGGCCGACAGCTCGTGGGCCCGTTCAGCCAGGCCGCGGAAGGTCGGCGTGAAGACGATGTGTCCGGCCGCACGCAGCCTGTCGGCCACGAAGGTCCACGACCAGCCGCCCATCCAGGCGCCCGACAGGCAGACGAAAGTGCGAGGTATTGATGGAGTCATCACGGCGGATGATGCGAGGCGCGGTGATGCAAGTCGAGCCACGCATGCCATCGGCGTTTCGGTGCGCGAAGCCGTGGTATCGCTAGAGCCGGGTCAAAGGTCTGGTCGGATCAGGGCCAGGCCGCTCGCAGGATCGAAGCGCTTGCGCAGATGCACCGGCGATTCGGTGAGCACCACTTCCAGCGTGGGGCGTACCTGCGCCTGGGTGAGATGGCCGGCCAGCGCCGTGCCGTCGCGGCGGCCGAGCACGGCATGGATGTGCAGGGCCGGCTTGCCGTCGGGGGAGAGCGCGACATCGCCCGTGAGCGAGGCAACTTCGACCTGCTCGTCTACCGGGATGGGAAGATACTTTTTGCGCTCCCAGTCAAAATAGTTCAGCACGGCCGCGCTCAGTGCACCGATCGCCGAAAACTGCGCCGCGCCGATGTCCTCGGTCGCGACGAATTTCCGCAGCGATTCAAGTGCTTCCTCGCCGCTTTCCAGGACGATGGCGTATGTCCGCTGGCCATCATCTTCATGCAGCAGCTTGCTGCGCATTTCCGGCGGCCTCCTGACCAATCACTCACCCCGATAACGAGCGTTGCAGCCATGCGGTTCCCGTACTTGAGCGGCGCGCCGGGAAGGCTTACATCATTAGACACCGAGGCAACTGACACCTGCCGATGCCGTTAAGGCATTACCTGCAGCTGGAGGCAAACATGGCCACGGTCGATCGCTTCCATCGTTTCATCGCTGACCACGTGCATCACCATGCCAGCGACCATGCGGCATGGTGGGAAGTCGTCGCCTATGTGTTCATCGCACTGATGCTCGGCGTGTTGTTGGCATCGGCGTTTACTTTCGCCGTGCCGCGCATGATGGCCGGCTTCTGACGCCGAACACGTGAGACCAGCGCGCTCCGCGCGCGACGCACGGTCGAGAGGAATGGGCCCGCCGGGAGACCGGCGGGCTTTGTCATGTGTGATGGAAACTCAGCCACGCATAGCGCCGGTCACCGCCCTTGGCGTCCCAGTATTCGGCCTGGGACGGGCGCACGCGGATCGCCGCCATGTCAGGACCGTCGGGACCCTCCGGAAACCAGGTGTCGTCGTTCGACGTCCAGATCGCTCGAATCAGGTCGCGGTCCTGGGTCAGCGTCGCTGTCCCTGAGACCGACACGTAGTCCTCCCGGTCGGTGGCGAGAAAGGCGAGATTGACCTCGCCGATATCGTCGATCTCGTCCGCCTTGTGCGAGGAGCGTCGGGTCAGAAACCGAATCTCTTCTTGAGCCGGATCGATGTTGGGTGCCATCGGGCGCGAGCGCAACGAGAGGCCGTCGCGTGTCACCAGCATGCACACCGGCATGCCGGCGAGCAGCTTCCAGAAAGCTTGCGGATCGACGAGACTCATCTTTCACTCCGCCTGACCGTTGGCATCTAGGCAATGACGATGGACAGCAGCACGCCCAGGACGACCAGGCCGAGCGCAGTGGCAAGTCCCAGGAAAACGAATTGCAGCGGGCCCATCAATCGCACGCCGTCACAATGGCTGGCTGTGACGCCAACGTCGGACGTCAGGCGTCGTTCCCATGGTTTCGCCCAGCAAATCCATACGCTGGCGCCCCCGCGGTGATGCGACTACGGTGCCCGGCATAATTCAAAGGGAGGGGATTCCCAATGGCCGAGACGAACCGCCGCGTGCTGTTGAAGTCGCGTCCTCAGGGCGAGCCGACACCGGCGAACTTCGATGTCGTCGACGCGCCGCTGCCGGAACCCAAGGACGGCGAATACCTGTCGCGCACCATCTGGCTGTCGCTGGATCCCTACATGCGCGGCCGCATGAGCGAGGCCAAGGGCTACGCCGCCAACCTCAATCTCGGCGATGCGATGGTCGGCGGTACGGTTGGCCAAGTGGTGACGTCGCGCAATCCGAAGTTCAAGGAAGGTGATTTCGTCGTCGAGTATTCGGGCTGGCAAAGCCATGCCGTGTCGACGGGTGCGATGTCGATGAAGCTCGATCCGAAGGTGGCGCCGCTCTCGACGGCGCTGTCGGTGCTGGGCATGCCGGGGCAGACCGCGTGGTGGGGCCTCATGAAGATCGGCGCGCCGAAGGCGGGCGAGACGGTCGTGGTGTCGGCTGCTTCGGGCGCCGTCGGCTCCGTGGTGGGGCAGCTCGCCAAGCTGCAGGGCTGCCGCGCCGTGGGCATCGCCGGTGGCCAGGACAAATGCGACTACGTGATCAAGGAACTCGGTTTCGATGCCTGCGTCGACTACAAGGCGGCCGGCGCCAATCTGTTCAAGGCGATCCGCGAAGCCTGTCCCAAGGGCATCGACGTCTATTTCGAGAATGTCGGCGGTGCCGTGCAGGCGGCCGTGCTGCCGCAGCTCAACGACTTCGCGCGCGTGCCGCTGTGCGGTCTGATCTCGCAGTACAACGAGATGCAGATGAATCCCGGCCCCGACTGGCGGCTGCTGCTGGTCAAGCGGGCGCTGGTCAAGGGCTTCATCGTCAGCGACCACTTCGCCGACATGCAGGGCTTCTGGCAGGACGTGCCGGCCGCGGTGAAGGCGGGCAAGATCAAGTACCGCGAAGACATCGTGAAGGGCCTCGACAAGGCGCCTGAGGCTTTCATCGGCCTGCTCAAGGGCCGCAACTTCGGCAAGCTGCTGGTGCAGGTATCCGACGATCCGACCCGCGCATGACCGCGATCAGCGAAGAACACAGGAACACATGTCCGAGAAGAAACCGCCGGTAACGCCAGTCCCCGCCACCACCGTGCTGCTGCTGCGGCCTTCCGTCGACGGCGATCCGGCGTCGACGCCCGAGGTGTTCATGGTGGTGCGCCATCACCAGATTGATTTCGCATCCGGCGCGCTGGTCTTCCCGGGCGGCAAGGTCGATGCCGCCGACAGTGATCCGCGTCTGCGTGACCTGTGCACGGGCATCGATGGCGCATCGGATGCCGAGTTGGCGTTTCGCGTGGCCGGTATCCGCGAGGCCTTCGAGGAGACCGGCGTCCTGCTGGCCCGTCGGCGCGGCGCCGCCGACCTGATCGCCGCCGCGGCGCTCAAGCCGATCGAGGACCGCTATCGCCAGGCAATGGTGAAAGGCGAAGTGACGATGGCCGACATGGCCCGTGTCGAGAACCTGGTGCTGGCCTGCGATACGATGCTGCCGTATGCGCACTGGATCACGCCCACCTTCGTGCCCAAGCGCTTCGACACCCGCTTCTTCGTGGCGGCGGCGCCGTCGGACCAGGTGGCCCTGCACGACGGCCACGAGTCCGTCGATTCGGTGTGGATCCAGCCGGCGCAGGCGATCGCCGACGCCGAGGCGGGGCATCGCACCATGCTGTTTCCGACCAAGCTCAACCTGATGAAGCTGGCCGAGATCCCGACCGTTGCGGCCCTGCTGGCGCACTATGGCAGCTACTTGCCGAAGCCGATCCTGCCCATCGTCGAAGTGCGCGATGGCCGCCGGTTCCTGACGGTCGGCAAGGAGTCGGGCTACGCGCTCTTCGAGCGCGAGATGGATGCCAGCTTCCGCGGCTAGCCGGCGGCCTTTGCTTCTTCGGCGAGCCAGGCGACAAAGGCTGCCGTTGCCGGCTGCTGCAGGGCGCCGGGCCGGGTCACGACGTAGTAGGCGAACCGGGCCGGCCACGGGCAGTCGAGCGCGACGGCGAGCCGTCTGGCGGCGATCTCCTCGCGGGCGTAGATATCGCGGATGAGGGCGATGCCCTGGCCGGCGCCCGCGGCGCGGATCAGCAGGAAATCATCGTCGAAGCTCGTACCGCGCTCGGCCCGCGGATCGTCTGCGACATCGTGCGCGCGCAGCCACAGGAGCCAGTCGGCGCGATCGGAGTCCTGGAGCAGTGGGTACTGCAGGCAATCGATCGGGGCGCTGATCGGCGGGCCTTTCGCCAGCAGGTCAGGGCTTGCGACGGGAATGAAGACGGGCGTCATGAGATGGGTCGCGCGCAGTCCGGGATAGTCCCCCAGACCGTGCCGGATGGCGACGTCGACGCGATCACGCCTCAGATCGACGGGCGACGACGTTGCTTCGAGGCGCACCTCGATGGTGGGATGCCGTTGCGTGAAATGACCGAGGCGGGGGGCGAGCCACGAGGCCGCGAATGACGGGACGGCACTGACGGTCAGCGTCTGGTGCGCATGAATGGCGTCCAGCGCCGCGAGTGCCGTCTCGATCTGATCGAAGGCACGGGCAAGCGTTGCGTGGACGCGCGCGCCGGCCTCGCTGAGATGCAGGCCGCGCTGCTCCCGTTCGAATAAAGCGACACCGACCTGCGCCTCCAGCGCCTTGATCTGCTGGCTGACGGCGCCGGGCGTGACGCCCATCACAACGGCCGCCGCCTTCACGCTCCCATGCCGTCCCACTTCGGTGAAAGCGCGCAAACCCAGGAGCGGTAGAACCCTGTTCATATGATTTAGGCATTCTAAATTCAGGAATGAGAAGGAATCGCTCGTTTACCGAAGAATTGCAACATATCTCTCGAACGCATCCCGGCATCAGAATTTAGCGTGTCTCCATAATTGATGCCGGAACAGCAACATCCGGACCAGGAGTTGAGGCATGAACGCGCTCGGGACGACGGCAGCGGCCATCAGGACATCATCGCCGGCACCGGCAGCCGGCAGCTCAATCTTCGGCGCCCATCCCGGCTTCCGGCGCATGTTCGCATCGGACAAGTTGACCGTCGGCATCTTCCTGCCGCTGCGGTTCTACCAGGGCGACATGCGGGTTCTCGAAAACCAGGCCGATCACGTCGCGGCGATCGACCGCCGGAATTTTGCGGCCGTCTGGGTGCGCGACGTGCCCCTGTTCGATCCGAGTTTCGGCGACGCCGGTCAGCTTTTCGATCCGTTCGGCTATCTCGCGTATCTCGCGGCGCGAACCAGCAACGTCGCGCTGGTGACCGGCAGTGCCATCTTCACCCTGCGCCATCCGATCGACCTCGCCAAGGCGGCGGTCACCGTCGATCAGCTGTCGGGCGGTCGGCTGGTGCTGGCCATCGCATCGGGCGATCGGCCGGTGGAGTTCCCCGCGTATGGCATCGACATGGATGGGCGCAGTGTACGGTTCGCCGAATCGGTGCACCTGTTTCGTGCGCTGACCGCCGCGCGACGCGGCGCCATCCACTCGCCCCTCGGCGTGATCCCGCCAGGGGTCGAACTCCTGCCGAAGCCCGCGACCGGCGCGATCCCGCTCATTGTCACGGGCTCCAGCCGCCAGACGCCGGCGTGGATCGCCGAGCACGCCGATGGGTGGTTGAGCTACCCGGGACCCGCGGTAACGCGCCAGGACGTGATGGCGCTCAAGCCCAAGATCGATGCCTGGCGTGCGATGATTCCGGATGGCGCCTTTCGCCCGCACATGACCAACGAATGGATCGACCTCGTCGACGACCCCGATCACCCGCGCATGGCGCTGCGGGGTGGGTTCGTGCTGCGCACCGGCCGCAAGGGCCTGATCCAGCTCCTGGAGGAGTGGCAGTCAATCGGTGTCAATCATGCCGCGCTCGGCATCCAGTTCGCGCAAAGGCCGGTCGACGAGATCATCGAGGAGATCGCGCAGGAGGTGCTGCCGCTATTCCCGACGCATGACGGTCCGGCCGCCTTGCCGACCCGCTGGTGACGATGTGTCGGCGGCAATCACCAGCCGCATGGCGCGCACCAGCTCTTCCGTCAGCGTCGGATGGTCGAGTTGCAGCGGACCGGGCGCGTTGATCAGGGCGTTGATCAGCGTGCCGTTCATGATCTGGAAGGCAAAACGGATGCGCCGCTCCAGCGCCTGGGCCGGCCGATCGCCGGCATCCCGCGCCAGGCGGTCGAGGTAGCGGTCGGCCACGAAATGCCCATGCGCGCGCATGGGCTCCCACACCGACGGATCTTCCATGCTCTTGCGCAGGGCGGCACGCAGGAAGCCCGGCCGGCGCCGGAACGTCTCGGTGATCATGGCCACCAGCGCTTCCAGGGGATCGCCGTCATCAGGCGTATCCAGCAGGGCGGCGATGCCGGTGCGTGCTTCTTCCAGACGGTGGGCGATCAGGGCGCGGAAGAACGCATCCTTGTCGGCGAAGCGGAAATAGAAGGCGCCCACCGAGCAGCCGGCGGCCTTGGCGATGTCGGCGATCGACACCGCCTCGAAATCGCGCACCTCGACCAGGCGATAACCCGCGGCCAGCAACTGATCGCGCGTGCGGCGACTGCGCGCCTGCTTGGCGGGCAGGGCACCGGTCCTGTCGCCGTCGGTCGGGGGGAGGGCTTGACTCATAATCTGAATCATGGTTCTGGTTCAGATTATAGGGTAGAGGTGAACGGGTCAAGCATCAGCCGGTGAGGAGACGGTCATGACGTACGAAACGATCCAGGTGCGGCGGGTGACGGGCGGCTGCGGCGCGGAGATTTCCGGCGTCGATCTGACGCGGCTGTCCAACCGCCAATGGGACGAGGTCCGCCGCGCCTTCGTCGATCACGGTGTGATCTTCTTCCGCGATCAGGACCTGTCGCCCGAACAGCATATCCAGTTCGCGCGCCGTTGGGGCCCGATCGACATCAACCGTTTCTTCACGCCGGTCGAGGGCTATCCTGAGATCGCCGAGGTGCGCAAGGAGAAGGCGCAGAAGACCAACATCGGCGGCGGCTGGCACACCGATCACAGCTACGATCCGGCGCCGGCCATGGGCTCGATCCTGCTGGCGCGCGAGGTGCCGGACGAGGGCGGCGACACGCTGTTCGCCAGCATGTACGCCGCCTATGAGGCGCTGTCGGACGGGTTGCGCCAGACCCTGGAGGGCCTGCGTGCCATCCACTCCGACGAGCACGTGTTCGGCGCCAAGGGCTACCACAAGCAGACTGCCGATACCGTAGGCCGCATCGGCAACGCGCACGCCGTGCGCGGTGATGTCACGCATCCGGTGGTGATCACGCATCCCGAGTCGGGCCGCAAGGCGCTCTACGTGAACCCGGGTTTCACGGTGCGCTTTGACGGCTGGTCGGAAGCCGACAGCAAGCCGCTGCTGGAGCACCTTTACCGGCACGCGACGCGTCCGGAATTCACCTGCCGCTTCCGCTGGACGCCGGGCGCGCTCGCCTTCTGGGACAACCGCGCGACCTGGCACTATGCCGCCAACGACTATCACGGCGAGCAGCGCCTCATGCACCGCATCACGGTCGCGGGGTGCACGCTGTCGTAAGGGGGCATTCTCCCCACCGGCAGGTGGGGGAGGTGGCCGAAGGCCGGAGGGGGAACCAACGTAGTCTCAGTTATCAAGACCACGTCGCCTTCCCCACCGTTTCGACGCCAAGCGTCGAAACGTCGTATTGGGGCACCTCCCCAGCAAAGCTGGGGAGGATGGATGCCTCAATCAGTCGAAATCGAAGATATCGCCGAGGAACGACTTGCGGCGGCGGCCCTTGCCGTACTTGTAGTCGTCATCGTCGTGCTTCTTGTAGCGCGGGTCGTAGTGGTGATCATCCCGTTCATAGTGGCGGGGTGGCGGCGCCTCGCGCCGCTCGTCGTCATCCCGCCGCTCGGTACGCTGCTGCACACCACCGGTGGATTTCTCGATGAGCTTGTCCAACTCGCCGCGATCCAGCCAGACGCCGCGGCACTTGGGACAATAATCGATCTCAATGCCCTGGCGGTCGGCCATGACCAGGCGTTCGGTGGTGCAGACAGGACATTGCATCGCGACAGTCTCCCTGTTCGAGTTGTCTGCGATGTGTAGTGCCAATCGTGGCGTTTCAAGGACATCGAAGGCAACAATGTTGCACCTAGTCAGCGCGCGACCACGATCAGCTCCCGGCCGTATTCCGGCCCGGAGCCGCTGAAATCGCTGTAGTCGGCCTCGATCGTGAAGCCGCAGAGCTCGAGCAGGTGGCGCAGCTCCCACCGGTAGGTCCAGCGCAACGCCATCTCGCGC
Organism: Reyranella sp. CPCC 100927; assembly: GCF_007859315.1. GTDB lineage: Bacteria > Pseudomonadota > Alphaproteobacteria > Reyranellales > Reyranellaceae > Vineibacter. The sequence continues at coordinate 97,814 of NZ_VOHA01000011.1, read as the reverse complement.
GTCGCTTCGGCAAGGACGGCGTCATTGTCGCCGACTTCGGCGTAGCGCCAGAGGTCCCAGCGCACCTGCGCGACAGGGTCGATATTGGCGCGCAGCACCTCGGCGACGTAGCGGCGCCCGGTGACAGGGTGCGTGCCCGACGCGATGCGGCCGGCACCGCCGTCACCGACCATAAGCTCGAGGCGCGGATCGAACAGATGCAGCGCCAGGCGGCCGCCGGGCTGCATGTGACGGCGAATGACCCCCAGCGCCTGGCGTTGGCGTTCGACGGTCAGCAGGAGCTGAAACGACCGGAACGCCACGAACACCAGTCCGAACGTCCGCCCCAGGTCCAGGTCGGTCATGTCGCCCTGGACGAGGGTCAGGCGCTCGCGCACCGGTGTGGGTGCAGCCTGCACGCGCCGGGCGGCGATGGCGAGCATGGCCTCGGCGTTGTCGACGCCGGTGACGTCCAATCCCGCTTCGGCCAAGGGCACGGTGACGCGGCCGGTACCGCACGCCAGTTCGAGAACCGGCCCACCGGTTGCCCGCGCCAGCCGCTCATAGAACGCGATGTCGCCCGCGAGCATCGCCGGCGGATCGGCACCGTAGAAGGCGTCATAGGCTTCGACGAAGATCGAGCCGACGCCGTCGTAGAACGAACTCACGCGCGTCTCCAGGCAAGCAAGTCGTGACAGTGTAGCGCCTGGCGCTGTTGTCAGGCACCCGGCTGCTTGGACGAGCTGAACGCTGGGGGCTGTTCCGATCGAATGGCCGCACGCGGTTGCTCGATCTCCGCCGTCGCCGTCATCCTGAGCGCAGCGAAGGATCCCGCAGTGTTGGCGTAACTGCTGTTGGCGCTGATGATCACCAGTACCGACATTCCTTGAGCGATCCACCGCAAGGTCCTTCGCTGCGCTCAGGACGACGGCAACGGCGATTCCATGAGACGATGAACCGCTCTAGAGACCGGCAGCCGGCGTGTTCAGGAACTCCCGCGCCACGTCATGCAAGGCGTGGTGCAGATCGATCGAGGCGTCGATTTCGTCTTTGTAGATCGACACGCTCTCGACGTTCAGTCCCAGCGGGATCGTCCGCACATAATCCTGGCTGAGGATGGCTTGCAGGTGGTCGCGACAGATCGCAATCGACCGGCTGAGCGGCGCGGCGTCGGCGAAGATCGATGCCGCCGTCGCGTCGGTGATGGCGATGCCGAGCCAGCGGATGAACGCGAGCGTCCTGGCGCGTCCGCACGGGATGAATGTCAGGATGACCCGTCGGGGAGTAACGCCCTCGCGCGCGCAGTCGCGGGCATAGTCGGTCAGCAGCCGTATCGTCGTTTCGGCGTCGTAGACGGCCTGGGAAATGAAGAAGCGGCATCCGTCGGCGGCTTTGCGCAGCATCCGCTCGCTTTCGTTCCGCCCGTGTCCGTGACGCTCGGCGATCGCGACGCCGCCGAGCGTGAATCCCGCCAGATGTGTCGCCGCTAGCCGCGTTGCCTCGGACAGGGGCAGTACGCTTGTGGCGCCACGCGATGATGGCAGGCCAACGAGAGACAGGTGGTCGATTCCATAGTCACGATGCGTCTCTGCCAACCACGGCGACCAATCGGCGCGCGTCATGTCCGCGACGCACTTGTAGGTCACGGTCGGCTTGCCCGTCAGTTGGTGCAGCTGGCGGCTGTAGTGGCGGGGGTCGATCGTCGGCAGGAAGGGGCGACGTATGGATGTGCGCGTCGCCTCATCCTGCACGTCGTAGACCACGAGGCCGTCGATCGGCAGCGCGCGCACGCGATCCGCCAGCCGCTCCGCTGCGCGCGCGACGTCTTCAAGGCCTGCATCGGCGCGTGGTGGTGTCGTGCCGTAGAGCGACACCATCCGGTCCGCGGGTACGCCCAGAAGAAGCGCGTCCTTTTCCATGACCGCCGGAGCCCGGCCGAGAAATCAGGCGTCGTATCCCAGGTTCGGCCGCAGCCACTTCTCCGCCTGCGCCACCGGCACGCCGCGGCGGGCGGCGAAGTCCTCGACTTGATCCTTGCCGATGCGGGCGACGCCGAAATAGGACGCCTGCGGATGGGCGAAGTAGTAGCCCGACACGGCGGCGGTGGGCAGCATGGCGAAACCGTCGGTCAGGCTCATGCCGGCGTTCTGTCCGGCGTTCAGCAGCCGGAACAGCTCGGGCTTCTGCGAGTGGTCGGGGCAGGCGGGATAGCCCGGCGCCGGACGGATGCCGTGGTACTTCTCGTGGATCAGCTCGTCGTTGCTCAGGCTCTCGTCCTGGGCGTAGCCCCAGAACTCCTTGCGCACGCGCTCGTGCAGGCGTTCGGCGAAGGCCTCGGCCAGGCGGTCGGCCAGCGCCTTGAGCAGGATGCTCGAATAGTCGTCGTGCGCCGCCTTGAAGCGCTGCAGATGCGCCTCGATGCCGTGGCCCGCCGTCACCGCGAAGGCGCCGAGATAGTCTTCGTCGGGCGAGACGAAGTCGGCCAGGCACATGTTGGCGCGTCCCTCGCGCTTGTCGATCTGCTGGCGCAGGAAGAACAGGCGCGACAGCTCCTTGGCACGCGCCTCATCTTCGTACAGCACCACGTCATCGCCCTCGCGCCGGCACGGCCAGAAGCCGATCGCGCCTTTGGCCACCAGCCACTTCTCAGCGACGATGCGGTCGAGCATGCGGCGCGCATCGTCATAGAGTTGGCGCGCGCTCTCGCCGACGACGGGATCTTCGAGGATCTTGGGATAGTTGCCGGCCAGTTCCCACGAGCGGAAGAACGGCGTCCAGTCGATGCGCTCGATGAGATCCTCGAGCGGATAGTCACTGAAGGCGTTGGTGCCGATGAAGCTCGGTCGGGGCGTCTTGTGGCCGTTCCACTCGATCTTCAGGCCGTTGGCACGCGCAGCGGCCAGCGTTGCCAGCTTGTCCTTCTGTCCGCCGGCGCGCTGGCGCCGGATCTCCTCGTACTCGGCCGCAACCTGGGCCGTGAAATCGCTGGCCTGCGTGTCGGAGGCCAAAGTGGTGCAGACGCCGACGGCGCGCGAGGCGTCGAGCACATGCACGGTGGGGCCGTGATACTTCGGCGCGATGCGCAGCGCCGTGTGGACCCGCGATGTCGTGGCGCCGCCGATCAGCAGCGGGATCTTGAAGCCCGACCGCGTCATCTCCTCGGCCACCGTCACCATCTCGTCGAGCGACGGCGTGATCAGGCCCGATAGGCCAATGAAGTTGGCGTCGTTCTCGTTGGCCGCCTTCAGGATGTCCTGCACCGGCACCATCACGCCGAGATCGACGACCTCGAAGTTGTTGCACTGCAGGACGACGCCGACGATGTTCTTGCCGATGTCGTGCACGTCACCCTTGACCGTGGCCATCACGATCTTGCCTTTGGGCTTCGACTTCTCGGTCTTCTCGGCTTCGATGAACGGGATGAGATGGGCCACCGCCTTCTTCATCACGCGCGCCGACTTCACGACCTGCGGCAGGAACATCTTGCCGGCGCCGAACAGGTCGCCGACCACGTTCATGCCCGCCATCAGCGGCCCTTCGATCACCTCGATCGGCCGCCGGGCCGACTTGCGCGCCTCCTCAGTGTCGTCGACCACCCATTGGTCGATACCCTTGACCAGCGCGTGCTCCAGTCGCTTGGCGACGCCCCACGAGCGCCATTCGGCCTCGACGGTCTCAGCGACGGCGCCTTCCTTCTTGTAGCGCGGCGCCAGCTCCAGCATGCGCTCGGTCGAGTCGGGCCGGCGGTTGAGGATCACGTCCTCGCAGGCATCGCGCAGTTCGGCCGGGATCTGGTCATAGACGTCGAGCTGGCCGGCGTTGACGATGCCCATGTCCATGCCGGCCTGGATGGCATGGTACAGGAACACCGAGTGCATGGCGCGACGCACCGGCTCGTTGCCGCGGAACGAGAAGGAGAGATTGGAGACGCCGCCCGAGATCTTGGCGTGCGGGCACTCGGCCTTGATGCGCCGCACCGCTTCGATGAAGTCGACGCCGTAGTTGTTGTGCTCCTCGATGCCGGTGGCGACGGCGAAGATGTTGGGATCGAAGATGATGTCTTCGGCCGGGAAGCCAACCTTGTTCACCAGCACGTCGTAGGCGCGTTTGCAGATCGCGACCTTGCGCTCGATGCTGTCGGCCTGGCCCTTCTCGTCGAACGCCATGATGACGGCGGCGGCGCCGTAGCGGCGCACCTTGCGGGCATGGGCGATGAACGGCGCCTCGCCTTCCTTGAGGCTGATCGAGTTCACGATCGCCTTGCCGGCGACGCACTTCAGGCCGGCCTCGATCACGCTCCACTTGGAGCTGTCGATCATGATCGGCACGCGGGCGATGTCGGGCTCGGCGGCAATCAGCTTGAGGAACGTGTCCATCGCCTTCTCGGCGTCGAGCAGGCCCTCGTCCATGTTGACGTCGATGATCTGCGCGCCGGCTTCGACCTGCTGGCGCGCCACGTCGACCGCGGCCGTATAGTCACCAGCCAGGATCAGGTTCTTGAACTTGGCCGATCCGGTGACGTTGGTGCGTTCGCCGATATTGATGAACGTCGCTACACGCTGTGACATCAGAAGAAACTCGCGGCTTCCATGCCCGACAGGCGCAGCGCGGGCGGCAGAACGGTGGGGGTACGCGGCGCAATGCCCTTCACGGCCTGGGCGATGGCGCGGATGTGGTCGGGCGTGGTGCCGCAGCAGCCGCCCACGATGTTGAGCCAGCCGCTCTCGGCCCAGCCGCGCACCAGGCGTCCTGTCGTCTCGGGCGCCTCGTCATAGGCGCCCATCTCGTTGGGCAGCCCGGCGTTGGGGTAGACGCACAGCAAGGTGTCGACCTGGGCATTCAGCACGCCGACATAGGGATGCAGCTCGGTGGCGCCGAACGAGCAGTTCATGCCCATGGTCAGCGGCCGGATGTGGCGCACCGAATGCCAGAACGCCTCGACGGTCTGGCCCGAGATGTTGCGGCCGGCGAGGTCGGTCAGGGTCATGGAGACCATGACCGGCAGTTCCTCGCCGCGCTCTTCCGCCGCTTCGTCGGCGGCCACGATCGCAGCCTTGGCGTTGAGGGTGTCGAACACCGTCTCGATCAGGATGAAGTCGACGCCACCGTCGAGCAGACCATCGATCTGTTCGCGGTAGATGGTCTTCACCTCGTCGAAGCTGACGGCGCGGTAGCCCGGGTTGTTGACGTCGGGCGATACGGACAGCGTCTTGTTGGTCGGCCCCAGGGCGCCCACGACGAAGCGCGGTTTGTCCGGCGTCTTGGCGCTCCAGCGATCGGCCGCCGCGCGCGTGAGCCGCGCCGCGGCGAGATTGATCTCGCGCACCATGGACTGGATGCCGTAGTCCGCCTGGCTGATGGCGTTGGCGTTGAAGGTGTTGGTGGCCACGATGTCGGCGCCGGCCGCGAGATAGGCCTCGCAGATCTCGCCGATGACGTCGGGCCGCGTGAGGTTCAGCAGATCGTTGTTGCCCTTCTGGTCCTGATTGAACGTCTGGCCGCCGCGGAAGCCCGCTTCGTCCAGACCGTAGTTCTGCACCATCGAGCCATAAGGGCCGTCCTTCACCAGGATCCGCTCGCGCGCCAGCCGGCGCAGCAGGTCAGCCTTCTCGTCGCGTCGCATCACGATCACTCCGCGCGGGGCCGCGCCTGTGGCCGCACGCCCAGCAGATGGCAGAGCGCGTAGGTCAGGTCGGCCCGGTTCAGGGTATAGAAATGGAAGGCCGAAACGCCCTCCGACTCCAGCTTGCGGCAGAGGTCGCCCGCCACCGTGGCGGCGATCATGCGGCGCGTTTCGAGATCGTCGTCCAATCCCTCGAACAGCGCGGCGAGCCAGCCCGGTACCTTGGCGCCGCACATGCCGGCCATGCGGGTGATGCCCGCGAAGTTGGAGACCGGCATGATGCCGGGCACGATCGGCACCTGCACGCCGACGGCCGTGGCGCGGTCGCGGAAACGCAGGAAGTCCTCGACGTCGAAGAAGAACTGCGTGATGCAGCGATCGGCGCCGGCGTCGACCTTGCGCTTGAGATTGTCGAGGTCGGTGATGTCATCCGCCGAATCAGGATGGCATTCGGGATAACCCGCGACGCTGATCTGGAAATCGCCGATCCGCTTCAGGCCGGCAACCAGCGCGGCGGCGTTGGCATAGCCGCCGGGATGCGCGACATACTTGCCACCGCTCTCGCGCGGCGGATCACCGCGCAGCGCCACGATATGGCGGATGCCGGCGTCCCAGTAGGCGCGCGCGACGTCATCGATCTCGCCACAGGTGGCGGCAACGCAGGTCAGATGCGCCGCGGGTTCGATGCCGGTCTCGCGCTTGATGCGCACCACGGTCTCGTGCGTGCGCTGGCGCGTCGAGCCGCCGGCGCCGTAGGTGACAGACATGAAGGCCGGCTGCAGCGGCGCCAGCCGCTCGATGGAGTTCCACAGGGTCTCGGCCATCGTGTCGGTGCGCGGCGGCGAGAACTCGAAGGATACCACCAGCTTGGATGGCTTGCGCGCCGGGAACTCGCTGGTCGGCACTGACGTGGAAAGGGGACCGGTGTCGGGACTCATCGCACTCCTGTCGGCGTCGTGACGCGCGTCAGCTCAAGGTGTCGTGGTTGGGCTTGCTGCCGTCCGACAGCGACGGCTGTTCGCGCCGCTCCGGGCGGCGTGCACGCCAGATGCCGACCATCAGCCGGCGGCCGGGCAAGTGGGTCGGTGGCTCGCTCAACAGGCCGGCGGCCGTCAGCCAGCCTCTGACCTGGTTGTCGGCGAAACCCAGGTGGACATGGGCATGCTCTCGGCGCAGTTCGACGAGATCGTGCGGGGCGAAGTCGACCACCAGCATCGTGCCGCCCGGCTTCAGCACGCGCGCCGCCTCGCGCAGCACGGCGGCCGGATCCTCGGCGTAGTGCAGCACCTGATGGATGGTGACGACGTCGACGGACAGCGACGGGAACGGCAGGGCATACATGTCGGCCTGCCGGATCTCGACGTTGCCGTTGCCGATGCGCGCCAGGTTGTTGCGGGCCACGGCCAGCATCTCGCGCGACTGGTCAATGCCGACGGCGTGCTCCACGTGCGGCGCCAGCACCTCGAGGATGCGGCCGGTGCCGGTGCCGATATCCAGCAGCGACTCGGTGTCTTCAGGCAGCTGTGCCAGCAGCGCCGCCTCGATCTCGGTGTCGGCGACATGCAGGGCACGCAGTTGATCCCAGCGCTGGGCGTTCTGCCGGAAATAGGCGATGGCGCGGTTCTCGCGCCGGCGCTTGAGATCGGTCAGGCGCGCCTGATCGGCGGCCAGCAGGTCATTATCGGTCGGCAAGCGGGCGATGACCTCGCGCACCAGGGATTGGCTCGACCCCAGGTCGCGCACCAGCCGGAAATAGGCCCACTGGCCCTCGCGGATGCGCTCCATCAGTCCGGCTTCGACCAGGAGCTTGAGGTGGCGCGACACGCGCGGTTGCGACTGGCCGAGGATGTCGACGAACTCGCTGACCGTGAGCTGGTCGCGGGCTGCCAGCGCCAGGATCCGCAGCCGCGTCTCCTCGGCGACCGTCCGCAGAACTGAGAGCAAATCATCCATACATACATATAAGGATATTTTTATGCGTTTGTCTAGCTGCCGGATGTATCGCGACAAGTGGCGGAACTTTCGAAGAACTTTTTGCCGTCAATGGCACAAAATCTGGGCGACATTTCCATGACGGTGTCATGGAAGGCTCAGAGGGCGCGTGCTATAAACCCGCTCAGATCAAGGTTTTCGGCGGCCACCGGGGTTGAACGTCGCAGTCAGTGGTCGCTCTCTTACTTTTGCATTGAGATTTAAGGGTTCACCTCGCCATACTGCCTCGCTGGCGTAGGCGGCTTAACGGGATGTCCATGATGCTTCGGGGTTGGGTTTCGGGCGCGTGCCGCACCATCGCAGTCCTCGCCGTGGCGGGGAGCTTGGTCGGCGGTTGCGCGACTCGTGAGGAAGGGGAGGTCTGGGATCCCCTTGAGACGCCGAACCGCTTCATGTTCGCCCTGAACAAGACCCTGGATACGTTCATCCTGCGGCCGCTGGCGGTGACGTACCGCGACCTGACGCCGCCGGGCGTGCAGCGTGGTACCCGCAACCTGCTCAACAACCTCGGCGAGCCGGTGACGGCGTTCAACGAACTGGCCCAGGGCGAGGGGACCCGCTCGGCCCAGACGGTGGCGCGCTTTCTGATCAATTCCACCATCGGCGTGCTGGGCCTCTTCGACGTTGCCAAGAACATGGGCCTGCCGGGCACCAAGGAAGATTTTGGCCAGACGCTGGGCGTGTGGGCCAAGGCGCCGCCGGAAGATGGCGGCCCGTACCTGGTGCTGCCGCTCGCCGGGCCCTCCAACGCACGTGACGCGGTGGGACTGCTGGTCGATTACCTGGTGGATCCGTTCCGGTTCGCCGCGGCGGAACTCAATGTCGACTATCTGCTCTACGTTCGCGGCGGCCTGGAGGCGGCGGACGCCCGCTCGCGTACGCTGCAGGCGCTGGACGATATCGAAAAGAACTCGGTCGACTTCTACAGCGCTATTCGCAGCGCCTATACGCAGCATCGCGCCGCCCAGATCCGCCAGCGTGGTGTCGTCTCGACCGCAGCGCTCCCGCTCGATGTCGCCGGGCGCGCTGAAATCGGTCTGGCGCGTTAATCCGCTTTTTATTCGGGAGGCCTGCCGTGTCGATACCGACGCTGTCGCGTCGCTTTGTCCTGGGTGCCGCCTGCGGCTTGGTTGCCGGCGCGGGCTTTGCCGCGGCACCGGCCGCCGCGCAGGATGCAGCGGCACTGATCAACAATATCGCCAACCGGCTGCTGACGCTGTTGAAGTCGGGCGTGTCGGACGCCGAGCGCGAGCGCGAGATGTCGACCATGCTGCGCCAGAGCTTCGACCTGCCGGCGATCGGCCGCACCGTGCTGGGACGGCACTGGAATGCCGCGACCCCCCAGCAGCAGCAGCGCTTTTTGGCGGCTTTCGAGCGCTCGGAGGTCAGGGCCTATTCCAGCCGCTTCCGTGAGTACTCAGGCCAGTCGCTGGTGGTGGGCAAGGTGACGCACCAGCCGCCCAAGGATCTGGTGAACAGCCAGATCGTGCAGCCCAACGGCGGACCGGCCATCCGGCTGGTCTGGGAGGTCGTGAACGGCAAGATTGTCGACGTCACCATCGAAGGCGTCAGCATGGCCATCACGCGCCGTTCCGATTTCAACGGCTACATTCAGCGCAACGGCCTTGATGCGCTGATTGCCGAGCTGGAGCGGCGTGCGAGCGCCTGAACGGGTGTCGCCCGAGTCTTTCTTGTTTGAGGGGCTACAAAAACTCGTGTGACGCGGGCTTGCAGTTGTTCGCATTCAAGGTAAGGCTTGCTGTCCAAGCGTACCCATTGCGGCGGGTCATCGGAGGAAGTGATGGATCACAGTGCGATTACCAAAATCGCTGCCGTGGACCCGGTCTGGGCGTCTGTCCGTGCGGCAGCGGAAGATCTGGCGCGGACGGAGCCGGGCCTGGGTGGCCTGCTGCACGCCGCCGTCCTCAACCAGCCGCGTTTCGAAGCAGCGCTCAGCTATCACCTTGCCCGCACGCTGGGCACGCCCGAAACGCCGGCGATGCTCATTCGCCAGACATTCGATGAGGCATTCTCGGCCGACCCCGAGATCGGCGTGGCGGCACGGGCCGACATCGTTGCGGTGAACGAGCGCGATCCGGCCTGCACCTCGCATCTCGATCCGTTCCTGTGGTTCAAGGGCTTCCATGCGCTGCAGACGCATCGTGCCGCCCACTGGCTGTGGAAGCGTGGCCGCAAGGGCATGGCGTTCTTCCTGCAGAGCCGGGCCAGCTCCCTGTTCGGCGTCGACATCAACCCGGCGGCCCGCATCGGCAAGGGCATCATGATCGACCATGCCACCGGCGTGGTGATCGGCGAGACCGCGGTGGTCGAGGACGGCGTGTCGATGCTGCACGGCGTCACCCTGGGCGGCACCGGCAAGGAGCGCGGCGATCGCCATCCCAAGATCCGTCGCGGCGTGCTGCTGGGCGCCAACGCCACGGTGCTGGGCAACATCGAGGTCGGTGCCTGCGCCAAGATCGCCGCCGGCAGCGTCGTGCTCGAGCCGGTGCCGGCGGGCTGCACCGCCGCCGGCGTGCCGGCGCGCATCATCGGTTGCGTCGATGTGCCGGAGCCGGCGCTGGAGATGGACCAGCGGATCTGACCGGCATTCCGCGTAAGCGCGTCGCCGTCATCCTGGTCACCGTCATCCTGAGCGTAGCGAAGGATCTTGCGGTGTTCGCATCAAACATAACCGGCGCTGGTGATCACCAGCGCCGGTATCTTTTGAATGATCTACCGCGGGGTCCTTCGCTCCGCTCAGGACGACGGCGACCTCAGTACCCGACCTTGAACGTCTTCGACCAGTAGTCCTTGACCTGGGTCGCTAGGCTTGGCGGCAGCGGCACGTAGCCGAGATCGGCGGCGTGCTTGGCGCCGTGATCCAACGTCCAGCGGAAGAAGTCGAGCGTAGCGCGCGGGTTCTGCAGCCATGTCGGCTGCTTGTGCATCAGCACGAACACCGTCGCAGCGATCGGATAGGCGTCGGTGCCGGGCGCATCGGTGAGCAGCAGGTGGAAGTCGCTGGTCTTGCTCCAGTCGGCGCGCGCGGCGGCCGCCTGGAAGCTCTGGGTATCCGGTTTGACGAACGTGCCGGCGCTGTTCTGGATCAGCGCGGTGGTGAGCTTGGCCTGGACGGCCTGCGTGTATTCGACGTAGCCGATGGCGTTGTTGGTCCTCTTCACCGCCTGCGCGACGCCCTCGTTGCCCTTGGCGCCCGTACCGGTCGGCCACTTCAACACGGTGTCGACACCCATCGCCTGGCGCCATGGCGGGCTTACCTTGGCGAGATAGTCGGCGAGGTTGAATGTCGTACCGGAGCCTTCGGCGCGGTGGATCACCGCGATCTTGGCATCGGGCAGCTTGAGGTCGGGGTTGACCGCCTTGATCGCCGGGTCCGACCACGTCGTGACCTTGCCCATGAAGATGTCGGCCAGCAGCGGTCCGGTGAACTTGATCTGGCCAGGGCCGATACCCTCGACATTGACCGCGACCACCACGCCGCCGATCACGATGGGAAACTGGCCGAGCCCCAGTTTGGCGAGCTCATCCGATTTCAAGGGTGCGTCGGAGGCACCGAAGTCGACGGCACGGTCCTTGACCCGCATCGTGCCGGCCAATGAGCCGCTGGGCTCATAGTCGAGGATCGAGCCGCTCTGCGGGTCCTCGAGACCGGAATTGGTGGTCGGGAAGTCGCCGCTGCCGCCCTGACGATAGGCGCGTGACCATTTGGTGAGAACCGGATGGGCGAAGGTCGAGCCGGCGCCCGTGATCGTCGTAACCTCCTGGGCGCTGGCGGCACCCATCCAGGCGGCGACACAAAGCGCGGCAAAGCCGAGCACGGCCGAGCGTTTCACGATACATCCCCCAACGTGACTGCGCGTCCATTGGTAGGATCAGACAATGACAGTGCAGTGACGGCCTGCCATCGACGGAACGAGCCCGTCAGGGTCGCATGAAGCCCATGGCCTCGTCGTCATCGAGGTTCTCGGCCGTGGCCACCAGTTCGGCGGCGATGTCGTCCAGCGGCCGGCCCTCCTGCTTGAAAATGCGAACCGCCTCGGCCAGCAGATTGCGGGCAACGACATCGGCCGAAATGGATTGCGAGGCTGCCTCCGCCAGGGCGGCGTCGACATGCTTGGCGATCAAGGCATAGGCACTCATCGGCAATCCTTTCTGACCGGTCGCGGCCGTCCGGCCTACGACGCCGCGGGTGCCTGCGCCGGCGGTGCGGCCTGCTCGAAGGTCGGGATCAGCAGCGCCTTTTCGGCCATCAGGCGGTCGATGTCGGCCTGCGTGTAGCCGTGCGCTTTGAGCACGTCGGGTCCGTCGATGCCCAGCCGTGGCGCATGACGGCGGAAGCTGGTCGGCGTCGCCGAGAAGTCGAGCGGGCTGGCCATGGTCGTGATGCGACCTTCCGTCGGATGCTCGCGCTCGCTGAAAAAGCCGGTCGCTACCAGGTGTGGATCGCGCGGGATATCCTCCAGGGTGCGCACCGGCATCGCCGGGATGTCGGCCTTGTCGAACAGGTCGAGCCATTCCTCGGTGGTGCGGTTCAGCAGCAGGGTATCGAGCACCTGGTAGAGTTCCGAGTAGTGCCGCGCCCGCGTCGGGCCGTCGCTGAAGCGCGGGTCCTTGGCAATGTCGGGGCGCTCGGCCAATTCGAAGAACTTCAGCCAGTGCCGGTCGGTGTAGGGCAGGGCGCAGATATAGCCGTCCCTGGTTTTGAACGGATGGCGGTATTTGTTGATGATGCGGTCGTAGCCCATGGCGCCCGTGGGCGGATCGAACGTCTCGCCGAACAGATGCTCGGTCATCCAGAACGAGACCAGGGTCTCGAACATCGGCACCTCGATCATCTGGCCCTCGCCGGTGCGCTGGCGATGGAACAGCGCGGCCAGCACGGCCATGGCCAGGTGCAGGCCGGTGGTCTTGTCGGCGATCAGGCTGGGCATGAAACGCGGCGGCCCGCCATCGACGCGCGATTGCAGGGACGCAGCGCCGCTGGCGCCCTGGACCAGGTCGTCGAAGGCCGGCTTGTGGCCGTAGGGCCCGCTGCGCTTGTAGCCCAGCGCATAGGCATAGACGATGTCGGGCTTGATCTTCTTCAGATCGTCGTATCCCAGCCCCAGCCGTTCGATCGCCTGCGGGCGGCTGTTGTGGATGAAGATGTCGGCGTCCTTCACCAGGCGCTTCACCACCGCGACGGCGGCGGGCTTCTTCAGGTCCAGGCACACCGAGCGCTTGTTGCGACCGGCCGCGACGTAGATCGGTCCCATCTTGGGCGACGGCCCGCGGCCGGAATTGCGCAGCAGGTCGCCTTCCGGTGGTTCGATCTTGATGACGTCGGCGCCCATGTCGGCCATGTGCTGCGTGGCAAATGGCCCCAGCAGCACCGCTGTCAGGTCGACGATCTTCACACCCTCCAGAGCGCCCGGCATGCCTGTTTCCTCACCGCTGTCGTCGCCAATGACTTTGTCTGTCCGCCAATCCTAGCGGACCGTCGCACCCGACTGTCTTGGAGATGTCGTAACCCTGTCATGTTGGCCGGGCAACAATCACGCAAGTTGTCTGGGGTCGTCAGGTTCGGGTCGATGCCGACCCGTGCGCTGTTGCGGCGTTGCTGCCGGAATTGTGCACGGTGTTTCCCGAGCGGCCGTGTCGTGCCGCGAAGGACGTGTGTTCCGCATCCCGAACGCGCTGACGTTCGCCCAGGCTCGTTTGGGGGCTTCGTGCGATGCAGGCTGACATCTTCAAGGACATTCTCGTGCCGGTGGTCGGCGGGCTGGGCATCTTCATGCTCGGCCTGGAGTTCATGAGCAACGGCATCCAGGCGCTCGCCGTCAACAAGATGCGGGCATTCCTGGCCAAGGTCGCCGGCACGCCGGTTACGGGCTTGGCCGCCGGCACGGTCATCACCGGCGTCATCCAGTCCAGTACCGCCATGACGGTCATGACCGTGGGCCTGGTCAATGCCGGCGTGCTCGGGTTGCGGCCGGCGATCAGCGTCATCATGGGCGCCAACATCGGCACCACCTTGGGCAATGGCCTGATCGCGCTGCCGCTGGGGCCGCTGGGTCTGATTCTGGGCGGTATCTTCGCGCTCATCTACGTGTTCGCCAAGGACGACAAGGTTCGCAACATCGCGCTCGCGTGCATGGGCTTCTCGCTGATCTTCTACGGCCTGAACCTGATGACCGGCGGCCTGCGGCCGCTGCGCGGCATGCCCGAGGTGATGCAGCTGCTGGCCAGCCTGAAGGCCGACAACTACGTCGCGCTGATCTACTGCGTGGTGATCGCAGCCTTGATCACCGCCATGATCCACTCCTCGTCGGCAACCATCGGCATCGTCATGGGCCTGGGCTCGGCCGGTGTGCTCGACTGGCAGACGGCCGTGGCGTTTTCGCTGGGCGCCGATCTGGGCACCACCATCACCTCGTGGATGGCATCGCTCAATCTGTCGAAAAACGCCAAGCGCGCCGCCTACGCCCATATCTCGTTCAACATCATCGGCGTGGCGGTGATGATCCCGCTGTTCTTCGTGTCCATGAACCTGCTGGTCTGGGTCATGGGCTGGTTCGGCGGCGATCCGGGGACACCCGAGATCGTGAACGGCAAGGAAACCTTCCCGCTGGTGCCGGTCGCGGTCGGCCTCTACTCGACGGCTTTCAACATCTTCAACACTGCGCTGTTGTTCCCGTTCACCGAGGTCTTCTATCGCGTCCTGTCCCGTGTCGGGCACAACGTGGCCGACGACAAGGAGGACTACTCGGTCCCGCGCTACCTCGATCCGCGCCACGGCAAGGACCTGACCAAGGGCGTGCCGGCGGTGCAGAAGGAGACCGTGCGCTACCTCGATGCGGCCAAGGAATTCCTGGCGATCGCGCGCGGCGCCGAGAACGCCCCGGACGATGCGCAGGAGCATTACGCGGCCATCGATACGCTGAGCCGGGACATCCGGCAGTACACTGCCGCGATGTTCGATCCCGACATGCCCTACGCCAAGGCCAACCTGCTGGCGAGCCTGATCGAGGAGGAGGACTTCACCGCCAGTCTCGGCGAGACGCTGTACCAGGTCGGCCGGCGCGTCGAACGCCAGATCTTCGGTGACATCGGCCGCGAACTGGTCAATGCCACGATCGATCAGATCGCCGAGGCGATGCGGGCGATCGCACCGGAGGACGCCAACGCCTCGCCGGTATCGGCTTTGGCCGAGCCGCGCCTGCCCGGTCTCGAGGCGCTGCGCGAGCGGTGCCTGAAACTGGGTGCCGAATTACCCTGGGTCGAGCGTGGCGCCATCCTGGCGCTGCTGGGCAGCGCCGAGCGGGCATTCTACCTGATCGAGCGCATCGATGCCGAGCGCCGCTCGGTGGCCCGCGTCGTCGAACCCGAGTCGGCGGCCGCCAGGGATTTGCCCGCCGG
This sequence comes from Reyranella sp. CPCC 100927, assembly GCF_007859315.1. Classification (GTDB taxonomy): domain Bacteria; phylum Pseudomonadota; class Alphaproteobacteria; order Reyranellales; family Reyranellaceae; genus Vineibacter. The sequence continues at coordinate 82,801 of NZ_VOHA01000011.1, read as the reverse complement.
TCCCGCGCAGGCTGCGCCGCTGCCAGCGTGATCTCCTCTCCCGCAGGCGGGAGAGGAAGGGGCCCATCGTGCGTAGCACGATGGGAAGGTGAGGGGCCAAGGACACGACGCTTCGTGTGTAGTCCCTCACCCGCCGGACGCATCGCGTCCGTCGACCTCTCCCGCCTGCGGGAGAGGTTCATCAATACGACTTCGGCAGCCCCAGCACCTTCTCGGCGATGTAGCAGAGGATCAGCTGCGGGCTGACCGGCGCGATGCGCGCGATCATGACCTCGCGCAGGTAGCGCTCGACGTGGAACTCCTTGGTATAGCCGTAGCCGCCGTGGGTCATGATGGCGCGCTGGCAGGCTTCGAAGGCGGCCTCGGCGCCGAGATACTTGGCGGCGTTGGCCTCGGCACCGCACTCCTGGCCGTTGTCGTAGAGCCAGGCGGCCTTGAAGGCCATCAGGTCGGCGGCCTCCAGCTGCATCCAGCTTTCGGCCAGCGGATGCTGGATCGCCTGGTTCTTGCCAATGGGGCGGCCGAACACGACGCGTTCCTTGGCGTATTGCGTCGCGCGCTTCAACGCCGCGCGGCCGATGCCGATGGCCTCGGCCGCGATCAGGATGCGCTCGGGATTGAGGCCGTGCAGCAGGTACTGGAAGCCTTTGCCTTCCTCGCCGATGCGGTCCTCCAGCGGCACCTTCAGCCCGTCGATGAACACCTGGTTGGTGTCGACCGCCTTGCGGCCCATCTTGTCGATCTCGCGCACCTCGATCTTGGAGCGGTCGAAGTCGGTGTAGAACAGCGACAGTCCGTCGGTCGGCCGCTTGCACTGGTCGCGCGGCGTGGTGCGGGCGATCAGCAGCATCTTGTCGGCGATCTGCGCCGTGGTGATGAACACCTTCTTGCCGTAGACCACATAGCCGTTGCCGTCACGCTCGGCGCGCGTCTCCAGCGCCGTGGTGTTCAGCCCGGCGTTGGGCTCGGTGACCGCGAAGCAGCCCTTGACCTTGCCCTGGATGATGTCGGGCAGAATGCGCTTCTTCTGCTCCTCGGTGCCGAACACGACGATGGGGTTGGGCCCGAAGATGTTGAGGTGGATCGCCGAGGCGCCCTGCAGGGCGGCACCCGATTCGGCCACGGTCTGCATCATCACCGCGGCCTCGGTGACGCCCAGCCCGGCGCCGCCGTATTCCTCCGGCATGGCGATGCCCAGCCAGCCGGCTTCCGCCATGGCGGCATAGAAGTCGTTGGGGAACCCGCCTTCCTTGTCCTTCTTCAGCCAGTAGGAATCGTCGAACTGCGTGCACAGCTTCGCCACGCTGTCGCGGATCGCCTGTTGCTGCTCGCTGAAGCCGAATTGCATGGTCTTTCCTCGTTGCTGTGATGCTGCGCCATTCAGGCGTCGTAGGCCGCGGCGATCGCGGCGGTGTCGGTGTACTCGCGAAAGCGGCTGATGACGCCGTCGCGAACGGTGTGGACCTGGATCCAGTCGACGTCCCAGGCGCGTCGCGTCGCCCGTACCCGGAAATGCTCGCGGCCGAACACGACGACGGTGTCGCCATCGGCGATCATCCGCTCGACATCGAACGCCAGCACGTCGACGCTATTGGCGATCGTCGCCAGGAACGCCGCGACGGCCGCGCGGCCCTGGTGAGCGCCGGCGAACGGGATGGTCGGCGGACCTGTGAATTGCCAGTCGACGTCGTCGGCCACCGTCGCCAGCACGCCGGGGCGATCGCGCCGGCCGAGGGCGTCGTAGTGGGCGCGCACCACGTCGATGGCCTCGCGCGTCATTTGTTCTGCCGCAGCCACGACACCATGACCGGGTTGAACGTGTCGGGGTGCTCGACGTTGGGCAGGTGGCGGGCGTCCTTGATCTCCTCGTAGCGGCCGCCCGGGATCTTGGATGCGATCAGCTTGTTGGCGTCCGGCGGCGTGCCGGGGTCCTGGTCACCGCAGACGACAAGGGTCGGCACCTTGATGGAGTGCAGCTGGTTCTCGAAGTTGAAGTTCTGGATCGCGGCGGCGCAGCCCAGGAAGCCCTGCGCCGTCGTGCCCACGATGGTGTCGCGGATCTGCGTCCAGCGCGCCGGGTTGCGGTTCTTGAAGGCCGGCGTGAACCAGCGGTCCATGGTGCCGTCGGCGATCGTGGCCAGGCCGTTGGCCAGCCGCACCGCCGCCTTGCGCTCCTCCCACGAGGCCTCCGAGCCGGGCGGCGTGCCGGGCAGGGTGTCGCACAGCATCGCCGACAGCAGCCGGGTGCCGTGGTCCAGCAGCAGGGCCTGGCCGATCATGCCGCCGATCGACAGGCCGATGTAATGCACCTTGTCGATGCCCAACGTGTCGAGCGCCTTGATCACGTCGCCGGCCAGGATCGACATCGTGTAGTCGCCGGCCACCGGGTCGCTGCCGCCGTGGCCGCGCATGTCCAGCCGCAGCACGCGGAAGCCGGCGCCCAGCAGGATCGGCACCTGCTCCTGCCACATGCCGCCGTCCGACGACAGCGAATGGGTGAAGCACACGACCGGCGCCTGATCGGGGCCGACGATATCGTAGTAGACGCGGTGTCCGTCGATTGCCAGGAGCATGGATAGCCTCCGTTCCCTTTGTCATGCCGAGCGTAGCGCGGAATCTTTTCTCAGTAAGAACGCCTGCCGCAGAAGGTCCCTCGTGCCGCTCGGGATGACGGTCGCTTGCGCGACCGTCACATCGCGCTGATGCCGCCGTCGACCACCACTTCCGAACCGGTCATGAAGCTCGATTCGTCGGAGGCGAGGAACACGATCGGCCAGCCGACTTCCTCGGGCCGGCCCAGCCGTCCGATCGGCACCTGGCGGCCGAGCTTCTGTTGCATGACCTCGTCGCCGAAGCGCGTGCGGTAGCGGTCGAGGATCGGCGTGTCGATGAAGGTCGGGTGCACCGAATTGCAGCGGATGTTGTAGCCCGATTTGGCGCAATGTAGCGCCACCGACTTCGACAACAACCGCACGCCGGCCTTGGCCGAGTTGTAGGCCGCCATGTTGGCGCCGGCGATGATGCCCGAGATCGACGAGATGTTGATGATCGAGCCGCCCAGCGCCCCGGTATGCTTCTTGATCTCGCGCACGCCGTGCTTGCAGCCCAGGAACACGCCGTCCAGATCGATCGCGTGCACGCGGCGCCACTCCTCGAGCTCGATATCCTCCACGGTCTTGCCCAGCCCGATACCGGCCGAATTCACCAGCACGTGCAGGGCGCCGAACGTGGCGACCGCCGCGGCGATCGCTGCCTGCCATTGCGCTTCGCTGGTCACATCAAGCAGCACGAACGATGCGGCGCTGCCGATCTTGCCGGCCACGGCCTTGCCTTTGTCGGCCTGGATGTCGGCGATCACGACCTTGGCGCCTTCCTGCGCCATCAGGATCGCCGCGCATTCACCCAGTCCCGATGCGCCGCCCGTGATCAGCGCCACCTTGCCGTTCAACCGCCCGCTCATCCGTCACTATCCTCCGATCCGTCCGTCGATGGTGCGCCGCTTACCGGCGGCTTACCGGCACCGTTTCTGCACTTCTGCCATGACCTCGCGCTGCTTCGCCTCCGAATTGCCCAGCAGGATCTTGTCGGCAGCCGGCATGGGTTTGACGACGTCAAGCGCGCAGGTGCAGTAACGCTGCACCAGGGCTTCGGCGTCGGGTCCGGTCTTGCCCTGCTGCGTCAAGGCGCCACGCGCCGATTTCAGGCAGTTATCAAGGAAGCTTTCGTTGAAGGACTGGTCGAACGCCGGCCCGGCCTCCTGGACCACCATGCGATAGACCAAGAAGGCAATGACCAGCACGGCGGCGATGCCGCCGGCGACGATGGCCGCGATCTTGCCCCTGCTCATTGCTCCCCATCCCCTCGAAACCGGTTCACAAGAGGCATTTAAGGCGATTTCACGGGCCGGGAAAAGGCGATGCAAGAGCGCGGTGGTTACGTTGCCATCGCAGCGCGGCTCCGCTAGAGAAGCGGCCCGATTGCCCCCGAAATTTCGCGCAGCAGGAATCCATCATGGCCGCGTACCAGTACATCTATGTGATGAAGGGTCTGTCCAAGACCTGGCCTGGCGGCAAGCAGGTCTTGAAGGACATCTGGCTCAGCTTCCTGCCGGGCGCCAAGATCGGTGTGCTGGGCCTCAATGGCGCCGGCAAATCGACCCTGCTGCGCATCATGGCCGGCCAGGACGACAATTTCACCGGCGAGGCGTGGGCGGCCGACGGCGTCAAGGTCGGCTACCTGGCCCAGGAGCCGCAACTCGACCCGTCGAAGGATGCCCTGGGCAACGTGATGGATGGCGTCGGTGAAGCGGCACAGTTGGTGCAGCGCTTCGAGGAAGTGTCGAACCAGCTGGGTGAGGTCAGCGATCCCGATGAGATGGAGAAGCTGATCGCCGAACAGGCCGAACTGCAGGAGAAGATCGACGCCGCCGATGCCTGGGATATCCAGCGCACCGTCGAGATCGCCATGGACGCGCTGCGCTGCCCGCCGGGCGATGCCGATGTGTCCAAGCTGTCGGGCGGCGAGCGCCGCCGCGTGGCGCTCTGTCGCGTGCTGCTCAGCAAGCCCGACATGCTGCTGCTGGACGAGCCCACCAACCACCTCGACGCCGAGTCGGTGGCGTGGCTGGAGCGCTACCTCAAGGAGTTCCCCGGCACCGTCGTGGCGATCACCCACGATCGCTACTTCCTCGACAACGTCGCGGGCTGGATCCTCGAGCTTGACCGTGGCCAGGGCATTCCATGGGAGGGCAACTACTCCTCGTGGCTGCAGCAGAAGGAACAGCGGCTGGTGCAGGAAGAGAGGTCGGCCGACGCCCGCCGGCGCACTCTGCAGCGCGAACTGGAATGGATGGGCCAGAGCCCGGCGGCGCGGCGCAGCAAGAGCAAGGCGCGTATCGCCGCCTACGAGCAGATGCTGGCCGAGGGCGAGAAGCAGAACCTCGAGAAGGCGCAGATCGTCATCCCGGCCGGGCCGCGGTTGGGCGATCTCGTGATCCAGGCCGATCACGTCGCCAAGGGCTTCGGCGATCGCCTGCTGATGGACAACCTCAACTTCAAGCTGCCGGCCGGCGGCATCGTCGGCATCATCGGCCCCAACGGCGCCGGCAAGACCACGCTGTTCCGCATGATCACCGGCCAGGACAAGGCCGACACCGGCACGTTCACCGTCGGCTCGACGGTGAAGCTGGGCTATGTCGATCAGTCGCGCGATACGCTCGATCCCAACAAGAGCGTGTGGGAGGAGATCTCCGACGGGCTCGACGTTCTGCAGATCGGCAAGCGCGAGATGCCCAGCCGCGCCTACTGCGGCGGCTTCAACTTCAAGGGCGCCGACCAGCAGAAGAAGGTCGGCCAGTTGTCGGGCGGCGAGCGCAACCGCGTGCATCTGGCCAAGATGCTCAAGAGCGGCGCCAACGTCCTGCTGCTCGACGAGCCGACCAACGACCTCGACGTCGACACCTTGCGGGCGCTGGAAGAGGCGCTGGGTGATTTCGCCGGCTGCGCCGTCATCATCAGCCACGATCGCTGGTTCCTCGATCGCATCGCCACCCACATCCTCGCCTTCGAGGGCGACAGTGAGGTCGTGTGGTTCGAGGGCAACTTCCAGGACTACGAGGAAGACAAGCGCCGTCGCCTGGGCGCCGACGCCACTGAGCCGCATCGCATCAGGTACAAGCCGCTGACACGCGGCTAACGCGCCGTCTGTCATCCCGCGCCAGCGCGCGGGATGACAGACGGCCCAGACTTTGTTGCAATCGGAAATGTTACGTTATAACATTCTATAATTCGCGATCGGAAAGGTGCGTTGGGGAGTTCGGGAATGCGTTGTCGGTTCAACCGCTCGCGAAGACGGCTGTACTGGTCTCTGCTGGCAGTGGCGCCGATGATGTCGGGCGAGGGGCAGGCCCAGGAATCCCAGGAGCTGCCCGCGGTCGTCGTCAGCGCCACGACGACCGAACGCAAGCTGCGCGACGCGCCGGCGACAGTTACCGTGGTGACGCGCGATCAGCTGAGCCGGCGACCGGTCCAGGATCTGTCGGATGCTCTGCGCGGCACGCCGGGAATCACCATCGGCGGTATCGGCCTCAACCGGCGCGGCATCAGCATCCGCGGCATGCCGAGCGAACACACGCTGATCCTGGTCGATGGCAAGCGCGTCAACACCGCGGGCAGCGCCATCGCCCATGCCGACTACGACCTGAACTGGATTCCGGTCGAGGCCATCGAGCGCATCGAGGTGGTGCGCGGTCCGATGTCCTCGCTCTACGGCTCCGAAGCGCTGGGTGGAGTCATCAACGTCATCACGCGACGCGCCACGGATGCCTGGCACGGCGGTTTCTCCGGCACCGGTGGCCTGCAGCAGCGTCGCGGCGGCGATACGTATCAGTTCGGCGGCTATGCCGGCGGTCCGCTGGTGCCCGGTCGTCTCGCGCTCAGCCTCTATGGCGAGGCCAGCGGTCGCCAGCTGGCCCCCGATCCCACCGAGCCGCGCCGGTCGGAACTCGAGAAGCGCGACAGCGCCGCCGGCAAGGCGGTTCTGACATGGACGCCCGATCAGGCGCAGCGCATCGACCTCAGCTACGGCTATGGCGTCGATCGGCGCCTGTACAAGCTGTTGTCGGAGGGCCCCGCGCCGTCGTTCTACAAGACGACCGATGATGTCGAGCGCCAGCAGTTCTCGCTGACCCATCAAGGAGACTGGGGTTGGGGCAGCAGCACGCTGCGTGCCTATCGATCGACCCTCTATCGCGAGAGCCGGCGCTCGCAGGGGACACCGTCGGGGCCACACCGGCTGACCGACGACATTGTCGATGGCCATCTGACGTTCGGTGCGTTCGGCTTCAATCGCATCACGCTGGGCGGTGAATGGCGCGAGGAGCGCCTGAAGGACAGCACGGTCAACCGCCGCGGCCGGGCGCAGGCGACGCACCAGGCGCTCTTCCTGCAGGACGAGATCACGCTGGGCGCCGACTGGTCGCTGGTGATCGGCAATCGGCTCGATCATCACGATGCATTCGGCTGGCAGAACAGTCCGCGCGCCTATCTGGTGCATCACTGGAATGACGCGCTGACATTTCGGGTCGGCGTCGGTCGCGGCTTCAAGGCGCCGACCCTGAAGCAGCTGTCGCCGGAGTACCGCGCCGTGGCGGCGGCCGGCCGCTTCACCATCGTGGGCAACCCCGATCTGCGGCCGGAGATCAACACATCCTACGAGTTCGGTGCCGACTACCAGGCGGCGTCATGGTCGTTGCGCGCCACGGTGTTTCAGAACGACCTGAAGAACCTGATCCAGACCGCGTGCGTACGCTTCTGCGGTATCCGCGGTCGCGAGATTCGCACGTACGAGAATGTCGAGAAGGCGCGCATTCGCGGTGTCGAGATCGCCGGTGGCGTGGCGCTGCCCTGGCAGCTGCGCCTGGATGCGAACTACACGTTTCTCGACACCAAGAACCGCACGACGGGCCAGGAATTGCCGGAGCGCCCGCGGCACAGCGGCAACGTCACGCTGGGCTGGACGCCGCGCGAAGGCACGACCGTGCAACTGCGCGGTGACTATGTCGGGCGGCAGATCGTGTATCCGACCGCGACCGGCGGCCGGCGTCTGCCGGGCTATACGCTGTGGTCGATCGACCTCAGTCATCGACTGACCGACACGGTCACCATGCGCGCCGGCGTCCAGAACATCGCCAACGAACGCCTCGCCGAAAAATCGTCGTTGTTCACCTATGCCGAGCCGGGTCGCCTCTACTGGGTCGGCCTCAACTACAGGTTCTGACATGCCCACGATCGCGCGCGTGATGGCCTTGGTGTGCGCTCTCTTCTCGGCGAGCACTGCGCAGGCCGAGCCGGTGGTGCGCATCGTCACCAACGACTTCGTGCTGCCGGCCAAGTTCGCCAGGCTCGCCGCATGGGGACGTGAGGCCGGTGTGATGGTCGAGCCCGTCTACATCGACGCCGCGCCGGGCGACCCGGCTGCCTGGATTGCCGGCGCCAACCTCGTGATCCTCGACACGCCGCGGCCGAACGACCTGGCAGCCGTACAGGCGCGCCTGGGCACGGCCCTGACTCAGAGCACCATCCCCTGGATCCGCATCGGCGGCGGTCCCCCGGCCTTCGATCGCATCGCGCCTGAGCACGCGCAGCGCCTCGTCGCGTACTACGCCAACGGCGGCGAGGCCAACCTGCGTCGGCTGGTCGGCTACATCAAGCAATGGCAGGCCGGCGGCGACGTTGCGTCGGTGGCACCACCGGCGGTCCTGCCCAAGGCCGGTTTCTATCACCCCCGGGCGCCACAGCCGTTTGCGCAGGTCGAGACCTATCTGGCCTGGGGGGCTGATCGCTGGCGGCCGGATGCGCCGCGCATTGCGTTCGCCGTTCATGCCAGCGCACTGGCCAACATGCAGACCCGCGTCATCGATGCGCTGGTGGCGGCCAGCGAAGCGCGCGGTCTGGTGCCGCTGGTGTTCTGGTTCGAGGCGGCCGATCCGCGCGCGTTGCAGAGCACGCTGGGGTCCGCCAGTCCCGACGTGCTGGTCAACCTGCAGCACATGTTGAACGGCCCGGTGCGCCTGGCCGAGTTCCAGGCGCTCGACCGGCCGGTGCTGCAGACCATCACCTTCCGCGAAGGTGATCCGGCAGCGTGGCGCCGGGCCACCAGCGGTGTGCCGCCGCACATCGTGGCGCCGTTCCTCAGCCTGCCCGAGAGCTGGGGTGTCAGCGATCCGCTGGTGATCGATGCCGTGGAGAATGGCGAGCCGACGCCGCTGCCCGAGCAGGTCGCTGCGCTGCTCGACAAGGCCGCCGCGCTTGCCGCCCTGCGGCGCACGCCGGTGGCGGACAAGCGCCTGGCGTTGATGTTCTGGAACTACCCGATCGGCGAAAAGAACCTGTCGGCCTCGCACCTCAATGTGCCGCGCAGCCTCGAGCGGATCAGTAAGGCGTTGTCAGCGGCCGGCTATGACGTGACGCCGGCTGACGAACGGCAGCTGATCGACGCCGGACAGTCGATGCTGGCGGCGTTCTATCGGCCCGAGGTACTCGAGAAACTGCTGGCCGATGGGTTGGCGGAAGCTGTCCCGGTGGCGCGCTATCGCGCCTGGTTCGACGGGTTGCCCGAGACGGTGCGTGTCGCGCTCGTCGAGCGCTGGGGGCAACCCGAGGCGCATGCGGCGGTGCGGCAGGTCGATGGCCAGGCGCAGTTCATCGTTCCGCGTCTGCGGCTGGGCAAGCTTGTCGTGATGCCGCAGCCGCCGCGCGGCGGCGATTCCGCCAAGGCGTATCACGACACGCGCACGCCGCCGGATCATCTCTATCTGGCGGCCTACCTGTATGTCCGCCAGGTGCAGGGCGCGCACGCGCTAATCCATCTGGGCACGCACGGCACGCAGGAATGGACGCCGGGCAAGGATCGCGGCCTGGCGGCCAGCGACTTTCCGTTTCTCGCCGTGGGCGACCTGCCGGTTTTCTACCCCTACATCCAGGACAATATCGGCGAAGCCATCCAGGCCCGGCGGCGCGGGCGTGCCGTCGTCGTGAGCCATCAGACGCCCGCCTTCGCGCCAGCTGGCCTCTATGACGAACTGCGCGACCTGCATGTGCTGATCCACGATTACCTTCAGCTTGCCGAAGGACCGGCCCGTGATCGCACCGCGACGCAGATCCGCGCGGCGGTGCTGAAAGGCAACCTGCAGCGCGATCTCGGCTGGGACGAGGCCGCCATGACGCGCGACCCTGACGGCTTCGTCGGTGCCTTGCACGATCATCTGCATCAACTGGCGCGCCACGCGCTGCCGCTGGGGTTGCATACGTTCGGCGACCCCGCGGCGCCGGAGCATCGTCTGGCCACGGTGATGCAGCAACTGGGCGAGTCGTACTACCGGCGGCTGGGCCTGGATTCGCAGGAGGTCTTCGCCGAGGATTTTGCGGCGCTGCAGGACAGCGAGCCCTATCGCTATCTGCGACGCTATCTGCGCGAGGGCGTACCGATGGCGGACGTGGACGCCGGCATGCGGCAGGTGCTGGCGCGTGCCGTCGCGCTCGACCGGCACCTCGGCGACCCGCAGGAGATCGAGGCGCTGCTGGCCGGCCTCTCCGGCGGGTTCGTGGCGCCAGGGCCGGGCGGCGATCCGATACGCAACCCCGATGTGCCCAGCGGTCGCAACCTCTTCGCCTTCGAACCCGACAAGATTCCGACCCGCGCTGCCTACGACACCGGGCACGAGGCCTTGCAGAAGCTTCTCGATGCCTATCGTCTGCAGCATGACGGCAAGCCTCCCGAGAAGCTCGCCTTCTCACTGTGGTCGTCGGAGGCGTTGCGCCATCTTGGCGTGCTGGAAAGCCAGGTGCTGCACGCGCTGGGCCTGCGGCCGGTGTGGAACAGCGGTGGGCGGGTCGTCGCGCTCGACATCATTCCCGCGTCCGAACTGGGACGGTCGCGCATCGATGTCGTGCTGCAGGTCACCAGCGTCTACCGCGATCAGTTCGACGGCTTCATGCGACTGCTGGCCGACGCGATCGAGCGTCTGGCCATGCTCGACGAGCCCGGCAATGCAGTGGCGCACAACACGCGACAGATCATGCAGCAGCTGCAGGCGCGCGGTGTCGCGCCGCAACGCGCGCAGCAGCTGGCGAGCCTGCGGCTGTTCAGCAATGAACCGGGCGACTATGGCAGCGGCCTGCCGGACGCGACCTTGCGCTCCGCGTCATGGGACAGCGACGCGCCGTTGGCTGAGCGTTTCCTGGCGCGCCTGCAGTATGCCTACGGCAAGCGCGACTGGGGCGTGCGGCTGGATGACGGCAACCTGTTCGCCCTGCAGCTGCATGGCGTGCAGGCGGCTGTCCTGGCACGCTCGTCGCGGCTGCACGGCATGCTCTCGACCGACCATCCGTTCGAGTATCTCGGCGGCCTGTCGCTGGCCGTGCGCCATCTGACGGGCAATGCGCCCGACCTGTACGTCGCTGACCTGCGCGACGCCAAGGCGCGGATGACTCCGGCAGCGCGCCTGCTGGCCGACGAACTGCGGGCGCGATACCTCAACCCGCACTGGATCGGCGCGATGAAGCGCGAAGGCTATGCCGGCACCGTCGAAATTCTGAAGATCGTGAACAATGTCTGGGGCTGGCAGGTGACGGCGCCGGATACGGTGCGGGCCGACCAGTGGCAGGCCATTCACGACACGTTCGTGCGCGACCAGCGCAAGCTGGATCTGAACGGCTGGTTCGCACAGCACAATCCGACGGCCCAGGCGCAGGTCGTCGAACGCCTCGTCGAAGCGATTCGCGAAGGCTACTGGGATGCGAGCGAACAGACGCGGCGCGAACTTGTCGAGCGCTGGCAGCAACTGGCGCGCGATCATGGCGTCGATATCGGCGCCGAGGCCACGCGCGCCTTCGTGACGCAGGCTGCGGCGGGCTTCGGCCTGTCGGCGACAGCAGCGCCGGCGCAGTCCGCTGTGCCGCCCGCCGGACGTGCGCCCGAGCCGGTGCAAGGTCAGGTCCTGGCACCTGTGCCGCGGCAAACCACCGAGCCATCGGCGTGGCTGGCCTGGCTCTGCCTGTCGGCGCTGTGCACCTGTTTCCTGGTCGGCATGGCGTGGCAGGCCCGCAGCAACGCAGGCGCGCGAGAGGGAGTGTCATGACAGCCTTGGAATCGAGTCTCTATGAGGTCACCCGCCTGTTCCTGTTGCCGGTGCTCGTCCTGGTTCTGGTGGCTTTGGTCTACGTCTTTGTCGCGCTGGGTGCTTTCGCCATGGAGGCCTGGCAACGCTGGCGCGGCGTTCATCGCTCCCGTCTGGCGGCGCATCACCGCCAGACCAATTGCAATTCCGACGACCTGGAGATCTGGATCCTGAAGCGCCTGGAGTGGCTGCGCGTGGTTGCCCGCAGCACGCCGATGCTGGGTCTGGTGGCGACGATGATTCCCATGGGCCCGGCGCTGCTGGCGCTGACGAACAACGATGCCAAGGCGATGGGCGAGAACCTGGTGGTGGCGTTCTCGTCGGTCATCCTGGCGCTGATCAGCGCCAGTCTCGCCTTCTTCATGCTCACCGTCCGCCGCCGCTGGCTGCTTCAGGAACTGCGCGCCATCGAACGCGCGCGGGAGACATCGTGATGCGGTTCCTGGCCGATGATGATGCCGACGATCCGGTCCTCTCCGTCGTCAACCTGATCGACCTCTTTCTGGTCGTGATTGCCATCCTGATGGTCGCCATCGTGAACAACCCCCTCAACCCGTTCAGCGCCAGCAAGGTGGTGACGGTCGAGAACCCGGGCGCGCCGGATATGCGCATCACGGTCAAGGACGGCAAGGAACTGACGCGCTACCAATCCAGTGGCCAGATCGGCGAAGGGCAGGGTGTGCGGGTCGGCATCACGTACCGCCTGCCCGACGGCCGCCTGATCTATGTTCCGGGTGCCGACGGCCGATAGCAGCCGGCGTGCGGGCTACACCAGCGGCAGGTCGGGCCGTCCATCGGCGTCGAGGTCGAATGTGTGCCACCAGCTGCGGCGCACGCCGGCCAAGGTCGAGAGCATCATGTTGCGCGTCGGCGCCAGCGTGCAGAGCGTGCCGAAGCTGAGATCGCGCAGCCAACCCAGCGGCATCAGGTGCGACTGATAGAAGGGGGTCAGCAGATGGCTGGCCTGACGGTAGAAGCGCGTCGGACCCTGGCGGGCGGCTTCAGCCATGGCAAGGCCGCTCGCGATGTCGTTGGTTTGCGCCAACGCGCTCGCCAGCGTGGCCGCATCGAGCAGCGCCATGTTGGCGCCCTGGCCCAGCTGGGGAGATGTGCCGTGCGCGCAGTCGCCGAGAAAGGCGACCCGATCACGCGACCAGCGCGGCATGGCGACGTGGCGGTAGGTGGCGCCCGCAACCTGCTCCATGTCGCGCAGGTCGGCCAGGGGCTCGGCGAGATCGGGCCAGTGGCGCCCGATATTGGCCTTCAGCGCCGCGATGCCGGCCGTGCGCGCCGCATCGATATGGCGTGCCGGCAGGCTCCAGAACACGGTGATGCAGGGTGTGCCGGCGGGATCATCCGGTCGGCGACCGACCGGCAATGCGCCGACCATCACGCGGCTGTCCGCAAAGCGCTGGTGCAGCACTCCGGCGAATCGCGCCTGCGGATCGGGCAAGGTCACCCATAGGCAGCCCCAGGGATAGACCGGCGCGCGATGTGGGATGCCGAACTGCGTGCGCAATGCGGAGTGCGCACCGTCCGCCACCAGCGCCAGGTCGACCGACACCGGCGCGGTACGGTTGGTGAAGCGCAGCGTCGCCTGCGTGGCCGTCGTTGCGATGGCGGCCACCTCGGACGCCGTTACCAGCGTCGCGGGCGAGCGCTTCAGGCGGTCGAACAGCAGGCGAAACAGCGCACCGCGATGAATGCCCAGTCCGTGCAGCCGCGCATCGAGATCGCTGTAGGCCAGGTGCAATACCTGGCGGCCCCGCGTGGTGCGCCCGTCGATGCCGGCGATCCGCGCGCCCGCCTCGAGCGCCGCGGTTTCGATGCCCAGCCGGTGCAGGACCTTCAGTCCGGTCGGCTGCAACAACAGGCCGGCGCCCAGCGGGCGCGGCTCCGCGAAGCGCTCATAGACCGTGACGTCATGGCCGGCCTCTGCCAGCAGGGTGGCGACGGCCATGCCGCCGACACCGCAGCCGACCACGGCGATGCGATAGGCAGTCACGGTGCGGCGCTGCGCGCAGGCCGATCGTGTGAGACGTACCGAGGTGCAGGGGCAGAGGCGATCGTGCTGTCAGGTGAACGTGCCGGCCGCGCCAACGCGATACTCCCTTGTTGTCAGGCACGATTTACAGTCACCTGTGGCGAGGCGTCAAACCCCCACGGCGGGATCGATCGATATACCCACACACCTCAGTTCGGTCTTTTCATCGACGTCGCTTCAAGTCGTTCGATGAAACGAGTCACCTCGTCCAGAATGGCAAGCAGTTCGCGTCGTATTTCGGCCCCGAGGATCGTGATGATGTTGCCGCGCTGGACTGCCGCGTCCAGCCGCTGACGCGCCTTGCTGCGTTTCTTCTCCAGGTCGTCCAGGTATGTATCGTCGATGTTCGAGAATTCGCCTCGCTCCCGGAACTCGCGGATTCTGAACTCGATGCGCGCATCCAGCTTGTTGAGGTCACCAAGGGTGTGGTCGTGTGTTCTGATCATGGTACTGATCCTCGATGTTCCCCGGGATCATGCTGGCTGTCCGATGCCGGAGCATTTCTCGGGATGCCATTGCAGAACGTGATGCTTGATTTGTGTCAATCGGGAGGCAAACCGTCTGCTGGATGCGCTAGTAGCCACTCGCGGAAAACACGATCAGGTGAGCGGTTCATGGCGATGACGGCGCGGTCACCTGAGACGCGCCAAAGGTATCGCCATCAGTTGCTTGTAAGGCCGGCAGCCCATATAGCAGGCGGCCCCTAGCCGGAAGCTCTTTCCATGAAACCTCGCTCGTTGTCCCTGGACCAGCGGATCCATCCGCAGGCGATCCTCGCGCTCGCCACTCTTTACGCGCTGGTCTCGCTGCTGGTGCAGATCGGGATCGGTCATTCGAAATGGCGAGTCGATTCTCCAACTGAAGTCTGTGTCAGTATTGTCGTGATGGGTGGCCTGGTGCTGACGGCAGTACAGCTCTACCGCCATTGGCCCGATTCAGCGCTGCGCACAGGATGGTTGTTCGCTGCGATTGGGATCGCCTTCATCACCGTCAGTGTGACGGCCGACTGGTTCGGCGGCTACGCGCTCACGCCGGTCGACCGGAACTGGGCCGAGATCCCGCCGTGGCTGATCGCGGGGTTCTGCTTTCATCAGTGCACGCAGCTGCGTGCCAGCCGCTCGCGCGTTCGCTTCTGGGGGCGGGTAGGCCTCGCCCTCATGCTGGTGTCCGTCGGGCTGAAGGTTGCGGAGAGTGTCATCCCGCTGTCGGACGATCTCCTCGATATCTGTCAGGATTACACGTCGTTGCTGGGCCTGCTGTGCATCCTGTCGGCGCTGCTCTTCAGCAGCCTGGCCGCGGATACGCCGGCAGCCGTCGTCCGGCGGCTCCTCGACGTGTCGGCGCCGGTCTTCAGGGCCGCGGGTGCCTTGCCGGCGCCGGCGCTGACGCCGGTGGCGATCGGCGCCGTGGCGCGCGCGCTGTTCTCCGATCTGCGCCTGTTTCGTGTGGCGCGCTATCCGACGCGCTTCGATATCCTGCATCGTCCCGTCCTGCGGCAGGTCGAGGCCGTGGGTATGGTGATCCTGTTCGGCAGTCGGATCGGGCCACGCGTGCGGCAAGCGGTGGGAACGCCGTTGATGCGCCAGTTCGCCGATCTGCTGCGCATGGGTGTTCTGCAGGGCATCGACGCCGTCAGTTACTATTTGTTCGAGCTCTATCGTCCCGACGGCCGCGCCCGCGCCGCGTACTATCTGACCCGGCGTGAGACCAAGAACGGCCTGTTCGCCGCATTGAACGCCTTGCAGCCGCGCGATGACACCATCGCGCACGACCTCACCGACAAGGCGGCTTTCGGTGCTGCCTGTGCCGCCGCCGGTATTGCGACGCCGCCGATTCTGCTGACGGCGATCGATGGCCAGGTATCGTGGCGCGATGACATCACCGCCTTCGATCGCGACCTGTTCGCCAAGTTGATGCGGGGGCGCGGCACGAAGAAGACCGGCCAGTTTCACCGTGTTGCGCCGTTCGACTATGTCGATCGGCAGGGACGGCTGCTCTCCTTGGATGAGATCGTCGACGACATGCGCCGGCAATCATTGACGATGGTGGGCACGAAGACGGTGCCCGTCATCCTCCAGCCACGCCTCTACAACCATCCTGACCTGGCCGACCTTGCCAAGGACTCGCTGATGGTCATCCGCGCCGTGACCTGCCTCGATCGCGACGGTGCGCCCGAGGTGACGCACGCGATGCTGCGCATCCTCGCCAAGATCGAGCCTGACTGGGATACGCGCCCCGACGCGGAATACGGTGCCGCCATCGATGTCGAGACCGGCGACCTGGGTTGGCTGACGGGTGATGATCCCGAAACCTGCCTTGCCTGGTACGACTCGCATCCCGTGACCGGCGCGCCGGTGCTGGGGCGGCGGATCGAACAATGGCCGGCGTTGCGCGAACTCGCGCTGCGCGCCCATCGCGTGTTTCGCCGCCGCATCGTCATCGGCTGGGACCTGGCGCTCACCACCGACGGTCCGATGGTGGTCGAAGGCAACAGCAACATGGATGTATCGTTCATCCAGCGCGCCTACCGCGAACCCATCGGTCGCAGCCGGCTGGGCGAGCTGCTGGGTTACCACCTGTCCAGGCTGTAGAGCCCGCGCCGCGCTGACGTCGTACGGTTCAGCCGTGTCGTCCGGACACGAGAAGCGCGACCACCGCCACGACGGCGGCGGCCACGATGAACACCACGCCGCGGATGAGGGTGTCGGCCGTGGAGGCGAGCACCCAGGTGCCGGCGACTTTCCCGAACGTCCAGCGTGATCCCTCTGCCTTCAGTGGAACGCCACATCCGACGCAGACGATTGCCTTGTCGGAGATCTGGCGTGCACATTCGGGGCAGGAAATCAGGGCCATTGTCGAGCTCCACGCTGGTTGTCGTCTTTCCCGGCTAGTGGAGCTTTGTGGTCAAAGCAATGACAGCGTGCCGCGATGCGAGATTGCGCGGCCCAACGCGGCGGCATCCGACATGACCGATCGGCCGCCGGCCAACCGTCCGCCGCAGTTTCGACGCGAATTTCCCTGATGATGTGGCGCTGTCGTCCCTGCGAGGAATGAATGCCGAAAGCGCCGCGAACGGGTGTCGGGATGACCGATAGGATCGACCATCACCGACGGCGGCTTCTGCTCGCCCTGGCGGCAGTACCCGCACTGGCACTTCCCGGTATGGGGCGAACGGGCGCGGCATTGGCCGCGCCGCCGGTCGCAGCGGATGGTGCGGCCCTCCGTACGGTGCTTCAGATCGGCCACAACGATCGTGACCAGGTGCCCGGGCCGATCCGCGCCATACGCATATCGCCCGACAATCGGCTGGTGGCGACCGGCAGCAGCGATGAGCATGTGGTGAAGCTGTGGGACGCCGAAACAGGCAGACTCCTGCGCACGATGCGCGGTCATGACACTGCGATCCTGTCGGTCGCATTTTCCGGCGATTCACGGCACCTGGTGTCGGGCGATCGCGGCAAGACGATGGTGCTGTGGGATGTCGAGAGCGGCGCCGCGATGCGTCGCTTCGCGACCGCGGAGCAGGACATCGTGTCGATTGCGGTGACGCCGGACGGTCGTCATGTCCTGGCCGGGAGCAAGGCGCAGATCGGACACAGCGTGGCCGTGGAGCTGTTCGACACGACCAGCGCCACGCTGGTGCGGCGCCTGGAGGGGCATGATGGCGCCACCTTGGCGGTCGCCGTTTCCCCCGACGGCAAGATCGCGGCGTCGGCCGGCGAGAGGATGCTGACACTGTGGGATCTGGCGAGCGGCAAGGTGCTGCGCGACCTGCCAGCCTACGCCGCCGAGGGCGTCAGCGCCGTATTCTCGGACATCGTCTTTTCGCCGGATGGCCAAAGCCTGTTCACGTCGCGGACGATGACGCTGTGGGACGTCGCCAGCGGTGATATCAGGCGCCGCTTCAGTACCCCCGCCGATCGTGCCGGCACGGCGGCTTTCTCGTCCGACGGGCAGTATTTGCTCACCGCCGACGAGTACTCGAAGCTGGTGCTGCAGATGTGGGATGTCGCCACGGGCGAACGGATCCGTCGGTTCGCCCAGTTCAATCCAGGGGCCTACCGCGAGAACTGGGATGCCGAAGCCGTGGCCTTCCTGCCGAACCGGCGGGGCGTACTCGCCGTCGGTCGGTTCGGGTCTTTCACGCAATGGCACCGGGATACCGGCGTGGTCGTGGACAGTGTCACGCCGCCACGGGGTGGCGACGTGCGGTCCATTGCCGTTACGCCGGACGGTGGTGCTCTGGTCTCGGCCCAGCCGCATGGCGCGCTGGTGTGGGACCTGACCAGCGGTACGATCCGTCGGCGCCTGGGGGACGACTCCAGCCATGACGTCAACGCGACGGCGATTTTCCCCGATGGCAGGTTGGTCTTGACGGGTGAGGGTGCACCGCCCCGCGACTACAGGGCACCGGGCGGTGCCGATGTCTTGATCCTGCGCGAGATCGACACCGGCCGGACGGTACGCAGCTTCAAAGGCCACCGGGGGCCGGTCATATCCGTCGCCGTCTCGGCCGACGGCCGGCGCATCGTATCGGGCAGCGAGGACAGGACCATGAAGCTGTGGGACGCAACGTCGGGCGCCCTGCTGCGCAGCTTCGATGATCATACCAACGCGGTCTATGCCGTCGTGACCTCCGGCGACGGACAGCGGCTTGTATCGGCCGGTGACAAGGCGACCGTCGTGATATGGGATGCCGCGTCAGGCAAGACCGTTCGTACCATCGCGGCGGATGAACTCGGCGTCAGTACGCTCGCGCTCTCGAGCGACGGCAAGGGGCTGCTCACCGGCGGCTGGTCCAAGACCGCCATTCTGTGGGACGCCGTGTCGGGCACGAAACGTCACACCCTGACAGGGCATGCCGCCATCGTCATCGCCGTCGCTTTCTCCGCCGATGGTCGCGTGGCGGCGACAGGCGACAACGGCGGCTCGGTATATCTCTGGGATACGACAACGGGTCTGCGGTTGCTGGCACTCGACGGGCACGAGGATGGCGTGACATCGATTACGTTCCTGCCGAACGGACGGTTCCTGGCAACCGGAGGCCGCGACAAGACGGTGCGGCTGTGGAACATCCAGAGCGGCCAGCTGGCGGCAACCTTGTTCGGCGACGAATACGACTCCATCGCGCTGGCGCCTGACGGTCGCTTTGTCGCCCATGGTGATCCGCGGCGCATCGTTGCCCTGGTCCGCGGCACGGCGGTTCAGCCGATCGACGACGTCCTCCAGCGCAATCGCCGCCAAAGCCTCGCGGAACTGCTCACGCCCGCCTAGATAAGTGCGCGCAGCGCGCTACTATGCCGGCGTTGCAAGCCGCAGGGAGCGGCCTGCCGCCATGCGATACGATCGCAGCGAGACGCCTCGTCGGGCGGCGCATGGCGCCTTAGCATGGTGTGTTCGCGCGGCGCCGCAAAGGAGAGACGGGTGGCGGATAGCTACGACTACATCGTTGTCGGTGCCGGCTCGGCGGGCTGCGCCGTGGCGGCTCGGCTGAGCGCGGACACGCGGCACAAGGTGCTTCTGCTCGAAGCCGGGCCGGCCGACAACCATATGTGGATCCACATCCCGATCGGCTACGCCCGCACCTTTCTCGACGAGAAGGTGAACTGGAAGTACGAGACCGAGCCCGAACCGCACCTCGGCGATCGCAAGATCTACTGGCCGCGCGGCAAGACGCTGGGCGGTTCCAGTTCGATCAACGGCCTGATCTACATTCGCGGCATCCCGTCGGACTTCAACTACTGGCGCCAGCTCGGCAATGCCGGCTGGGGCTTCGACGACGTGCTGCCATACTTCAAGAAGGCCGAGCGCAACGTGCGCGGCGGCGATGACCTCCATGGCGGCGAGGGCGGGTTGGGTGTCGACGACATGCGCTGGCGCAATGCGCTGTCGGACGCCTACCTCGAGGCTGCCGTCCAGGCCGGCTACCCGCGCAACGACGATTTCAACGGGCACAAGCAGGAGGGCGTTGGCTACTACCAGCTCACGACGCAGGGCGGCCGGCGGTGCTCCAGCGCCCGTGCCTACCTGCAGCCGGCGCGCGGGCGCGCCAACCTGCGCATCCTCACCGACGCACTGACCGAAAAGATAGAGATCGAGGATGGCCGCGCCACCGGCGTGCGCTACCGCGTGGGCGATCGCGTCGAGACGGCCAAGGCCGGGCGCGAGGTCATCCTGTGCGGCGGCGCCATCAACTCGCCGCAGCTGCTCATGCTTTCGGGCATAGGCCCGGCCGAGCATCTGGCCGAGACCGGCATCGCGGTGCGGCGTCACCTGCCGGGCGTGGGTGAGAACCTTCACGACCACTACCAGTGCCGCCAGCTCTATCGCTGCGCCAAGCCGGGCACGATGAACGAGGCGGCCGGCAGCCTGTTCGGCAAGATGAAGATGGGGCTGGACTATGCGTTCGGAAGGCGCGGCCTTTTGACCGTGGGTGCCGGGCTGGTCGGCGTGTTCCTGCGCACGCGGCCTGAGCTGGAGGACCCCGACATCCAGCTGCACTTCATCCCGTTCTCGACCGACAAGATGGGCACGAGCCTGCACGACTTCCCCGGCTTCACGGTAACGATGAACCAGTCGCGCCCGCAGAGCCGCGGCCGCCTGACCCTGCGCTCGGCCGATGCGCGCCAGTACCCCGCGATGGTGGCCAACTACCTGGCGGACGCGGCCGACCGCCGCGCCGCGATCGATGGCCTGAAGGCCGTGCGCCGCATCGCGCAGCAGCCGGCGCTGAAGGACTGGATCGCCGAGGAACTGCTGCCCGGCCCCAAGGTGCAGAGCGACGTTGAGTGGCTGGACTTTCTGCGTGGCAACGGCGGGTCGATCTATCATCCCGCCGGCACCTGCAAGATGGGTCCGGCCAACGACACGATGGCCGTGGTCGACGAGCGCCTGCGCGTGCGCGGCATCGATGGCCTGCGGGTGGCCGACGCCTCGGTGATGCCGCAGGTGGTGTCGGGCAACACCAACGCCGCCTGCATCATGATCGGCGAGAAATGCGCCGACATGGCCCGCGCCGACGCTGCGTAAATTTCCTCCCCACGAGAGTGGGGAGGTGCCCCGAAGGGGCGGAGGGGACCTAACGTGGTTTTGGTAGCAGAGACCACGTCGGCTCCCCATCCGGCCTTCGGCCACCTTCCCCGCAAGCGGGGAAGGGAAGACCCCAAACAATGGAGCAAACGATGGACTACGAGCAGATCAAGTACGACGCCAAGGACGGCATTCTCACCATCACGCTGAACCGGCCGGACAAGCTCAACGCTTTCACCGGGCGCATGCTGTCGGAGCTGCTCGATGCCCTCGACCGCGCCGATCGCGACGATGACGTGCGCGCCATCGTCTTCACCGGCGCCGGTCGCGGCTTCTGCGCCGGCGCCGATCTGTCGGGCGGTGCCAACACCTTCAACGCCGAGAACCGCGGCCCGGTCGATCCCGGGCTCGACGGCCACCGCGACGGCGGTGGCCTGCTGACCCTGCGGCTGTTCGACTGCCTGAAGCCGCTGATCGCCGCCTGCAACGGGCCGGCGGTCGGCGTGGGCATCACGATGCAGCTGGCCATGGACGTGCGCCTGGCGTCCGAGGAGGCGCGCTACGGCTTCGTCTTCACCCGCCGCGGCATCGTGATGGAGGCCTGCTCGAGCTGGTTCCTGCCGCGCCTGGTGGGACCGCAGCAGGCGCTCGAGTGGGTGATGACCGGCCGTGTCTTTGGTGCCGAGGAGGCGCTGCGTGGCCGCCTGGTGCGCTCGGTTCACAAGCCCGCCGAGCTGCTGCCCGAAGCCTACAAGCTCGCGCGCGAGATCGCCGACAACACCGCGCCGGTGTCGGTGGCGCTCAACAAGCAGATGATCTGGAAGATGCTGGGCGCCGATCACCCGATGGAGGCGCACAAGGTCGACTCCAAGGGCATCTATGCGCGTGGCAAGTCGGCCGACGTGCGCGAGGGCGTTGTCTCGTTTCTGGAGAAGCGCAAGGCCAACTACCCCGACAAGGTCAGCACGGACATGCCGAGCTACTTCCCGTGGTGGCAGGAGCGGGTGTTCAAGTAACCTGGGAGCGCGGGCGTCCCGCCCGCATCAGGCCAAAGGCCCGCTCCACCTGATATGAGCGGGCGGGAGGCCCGCGCTCCCGGGGCAGCCGTCCAAATCAAAACCGCGTTAGACTCCACGGTACCGGCTGCATGGCTGGTCGAATGGTCGCACGGCGCGGGCTTTCTTCGCATTGCAGCTTGGCGGCCTTATATTGCTGCACTGCAATGTCGTTGTTGCGTCATCGCTCGCCCTCGTCTCGGCGCGGCCCGCTGCCCTGCGCCGACGGGCGGGTGCGCCCACCGCGGAAGGCCTGAGCGGCATGCTGGGCATTGTCCGCGTCGCCCTGCGGCGGCCCTACACATTCGTCGTGATGGCGCTGCTGGTCATGATCGCGGGCCCGCTGGCGGCGCTGCGCATGCCGGTCGACATTTTTCCGGAGATCCGCATCCCGGTCATCGCGGTGGTGTGGGGCTACACCGGCCTGCCGCCGGATCAGATGGCCGGGCGCATCCTGGGGCCGTATCAGCGCTCCCTGACCACCACCGTCAATGACATCGAGCACATCGAGGGCAACTCGTACACCGGCATCGGTATCGTCAAGATCTTCTTCCAGCCCGGCGTCGATATCCGCACGGCCAATGCGCAGGTCACGGCGGTGTCGCAGACCGTGCTGCGCCAGATGCCGGCCGGCATCACGCCGCCGTTGATCCTCAACTACAACGCCTCGACCGTGCCGATCATCCAGCTGGCGCTGTCGGGTGCCGGCTTGTCGGAGCAGGCGCTGGCCGACCTGGCGTTGAACACGGTGCGCACGCCGCTGGTGACGGTGCCGGGCGCGGCGATTCCGTTTCCGTTCGGCGGCAAGACGCGGCAGATCCAGATCGATCTCGATCCGGCGGCGCTCGCCGCGCGCGGCCTGTCGGGCCAGGATGTCGCCAATGCGCTGGCGGCGCAGAACCTGCTGACGCCGGTCGGCACCCAGAAGATCGGCAGCCTCGAGTACACGATCCAGCTCAACACGGCACCGTCCGAGATCGCTGCGCTGGGCGATCTGCCGATCGGCACCGCCAACGGCACCGTGGTCTATATCCGCGACGTGGCGCAGGTGCGTGACGGCAACCCGCCGCAGACCAACATCGTGCACGTCGACGGCGGCCGCTCGGTGTTGATGCAGATCCTCAAGAACGGCGCGACCTCGACCTTGGCGATCATCGACGGCATCAAGCGCGAGGTGGCGGGTCTCAAACCGGTCCTGCCCGAGACGCTGAGCATCGTGCCGATCGGCGATCAGTCGCTGTTCGTCGAAGGGGCGATTTCCGGCGTGGCCTATGAGGGCGTGATCGCCGCCGCGCTCACCAGCCTGATGATCCTGCTGTTCCTGGGCAGCTGGCGCTCGACGGTCATCATCGCCATCTCGATTCCGCTTTCCGTCCTGGGTGCCATCGCCGGACTGGCGGCGCTGGGCGAGACGCTGAACATCATGACCCTGGGCGGCCTGGCGCTCGCTGTCGGCATCCTGGTCGACGACGCCACGGTCACCATCGAGAACATCAACTGGCACCTGGAGCAGGGCAAGGACGTCGAACCCGCCATTCTCGACGGCGCCCGGCAGATCGTGGTGCCGGCCTTCGTCTCGTTGCTCTGCATCTGCATTGTCTTCGTGCCCATGTTCTTCCTGCAGGGTGTGGCGCGCTTCCTGTTCGTGCCGATGGCCGAGGCCGTGATGCTGGCCATGGTGTGCTCGTTTATCCTGTCGCGCACCCTGGTGCCGACCATGGCGAAGTACCTGCTGCAGCGCCATGACGCGCACGATGCCGAGGCGCCGCGGCCGTCGTCGCGCAACCCGCTGGTGCGCTTCCAGCACGGCTTCGAGACACGCTTCGAGGCGTTGCGCGTGGGCTACCGCGGGCTGCTGTCGTCGGCGCTCGCCAGCCCGCGTCTGTTCATGACAGGCTTCATGGTCGTGGTGCTGGCCTCGTTCCTGCTGGTGCCGTTCCTGGGACGCAACTTCTTCCCGGCCGTGGACTCCGGCCAGATCCTGATGCATGTGCGCGCACCGATCGGCACGCGCGTCGAGGAAAGCGCCGTGCGCTTCGCCGCCATCCAGGCCGCGATCCGCCAGATCATCCCGCCGTCCGAACTGGCGACGATGGTCGACAACATCGGCATGCCGGTCAGCGGCATCAACATGACCTACAACAACACCGGCACCATCGGCTCGCAGGACGGCGATATCCAGATCCGCCTGCAGCCCGGCCACGCGCCGACCGCGTCCTACGTGAAGCGCCTGCGCGAGGAACTGCCGCGGCGCTTTCCCGATACCAGCTTCTCGTTCCTGCCCGCCGACATCGTGAGCCAGATCCTGAATTTCGGTGCGCCGGCGCCGATCGACCTGCAGCTGCGTGGCCCCAACCTGGCGGCCAACTTCGACTATGCCAACAAGCTCCTGGCGCAGATCCGGCGCGTGCCGGGCGTTGCCGATGCGCGCATCCAGCAGTCGCGCGGCAGTCCGGTATTCAACGTCGATGTCGATCGCACGCGGGCCCAGAATGTCGGCATGACCACGCGTGACGTGACCAACAGCATGGTCGTGTCGTTGGCCGGCAGCAGCCAGGTGGCGCCCACCTACTGGCTCAATCCCGACAACGGCGTGTCGTACCAGATCGTGATGCAGGCGCCGCAGTATCGCCTGGACTCGCTGGCGGCGTTGCGCAACCTGCCGGTGTCGGCCGCCGCCGGCGGCGGCAACGCGCAGGTCCTGGGCGGCATCGCCGACATCAGGCGCTCGACCGCCAATGCCGTGGTGTCGCACTACAACATCCAGCCCATGGTGCAGATCTACGCCACGACGCAGGGCCGCGATCTCGGCGCCGTCGCCGACGACATTCGCAGGATCATCGCTGATACGGCCAAGGACGCACCCAAGGGCACGGCCGTCGTGCTGCAAGGGCAGGTCCGCACGATGAACGATGCCTTCAGCGGCCTGCTGTTCGGCCTGCTGGGCGCGATCGTGCTGATCTACCTGCTGATCGTCGTGAACTTCCAGTCCTGGAGCGATCCGTTCGTGATCATCTCGGCGCTGCCGGCGGCGTTGGCCGGCATCGTCTGGATGCTGTTCGCGACGTACACCGAGCTGTCTGTGCCGGCGCTGACCGGCGCCATCATGTGCATGGGCGTGGCCACGGCCAACAGCGTGCTGGTGATCAGCTTCGCGCGCGAGCGCCTGGAAGCGGTGGGCGATGCCGCGACGGCGGCGCTGGAGGCCGGCTTCATCCGCTTCCGCCCGGTGTTGATGACGGCACTGGCGATGATCATCGGCATGGCCCCGATGGCCCTTGGCCTGGGCGAGGGCGGCGAGCAGAATGCCCCGCTGGGGCGGGCCGTGATCGGTGGCCTGGTGTTTGCAACAGTCGCTACGCTCGTTTTCGTACCCGTCGTCTTCAGTGTCGTGCATGGGCGCCGCCGCGGCGCGCCCGCCGGAGCCCCTCATGCCGCCTGATCCCCAGGACACCGCCGTACCCGTTCCGCGCCGGAAGAGGGTGATGGTCGGCGTGGCCGCGTTGCTGATCGCCGGCCTCGTGGTCGGCAACGGCATCGCGAGCCGCTTTGCCGATGACAGCCGGCTGCGCGAATGGACGGAGGCCCAGGCGGTACCCCCAGTCAGCGTCGTGCAGCCCGGCAAGCGGACCAACGCCGCCTTCCTGGACCTGCCCGGCCGCCTCGATGCCTATGCCCGCGCCGCACTCTATGCCCGTGTCGCCGGGTACCTGAAGACGTGGTCCGTCGATATCGGTGCGCCCATCAAGGCCGGGCAGGTGCTGGCCGAGATCGAGGCGCCGGACCTCGATCAGCAGTTGCTGCAGGCCCGGGCCAGCCTGGCCAGCGCCGAGGCCGCCGAGGCCCTGGCCGAGGTCACCGCCCGGCGCTGGCAGGCGCTGACCGGATCGAACGCCGTCTCCCAGCAGTCGATCGAGGAGAAGGTCGCCGACCATCGCGTCAAGCAGGCCCAGACCAGGGCGGCGCGCGCCAATGTCGATCGGCTGCAGACGATGGCCGGCTTCAAGCAGATCCTGGCGCCGTTCGATGGTGTCGTGACGGCACGCAACACCGATCTCGGCGCCTTGATTAATGCCGACAGCGGCAGCGGCATGCCGCTGTTCGTGGTCGCCGACGTGCGCAAGCTGCGCCTTTACGTCAACGTGCCGCAGAGCTTCGTGCCCGGCGTGAAGCCGGGAACCAAGGCGCGAATCACGGTGCCGGAATATCCCGCCCGCGTGTTCGCCGCGACGGTCGAGGCCTCGGCGCAGGCCGTCGATCCGGCGTCGGGCACGACGCGCATGCAGCTGGTGGTCGACAATGCCGCGGGCGAGTTGATGCCGGGTGCCTTCGCCAACGTGCGGCTCGATCTGCCGCAGCCGACGGACGTGCTCAGCGTGCCGGCCAGCGCCTTGATCTTCGGCCAGGACGGGCTGCGCGTCGCCACCGTCGATGCGCAGAACCGCGTCGTTCTCAAGACCGTCGTGGTGGCGCGCGATCTGGGCCGCGTGGTCGAGATGGCATCGGGCCTTGCCGCATCCGATCGCATCATCGAGACGCCGCCGGATGGCATCACGGACGGCACTGTCGTGCGCATCGTGGGCGACAGTCCGGCGCCCAAATCCGGGAACTGAAGCCCGAGCGACGGGTGCTCTCTTGCCGCACCGGTCCGCCGGGAGTGGACGCTGCCCGTGGCTTGCGGCAAGCTGCACGCAAGTGAACAAGCTCGTCCATACGAGAGGTTGGAGGAAACGATGCATGACACGCGCATGGGGCGCCGCCGCCTGTTGCTGACATCGGCCGCGGTCGGAACGCTGGGCGTGGCGTTGGGCCGCCCGGCCATCGCCAAGCCCGAGAAGGCCAAGGTCGTGCTCGCCGTCGGCGGCAAGTCTGGGCTGTATTACCTGTCGCTGACCATCGCCGAGCGTCTCAACTACTTCAAGGACGAGGGCCTGGATGTCGAGATCAACGACTTCCAGGGTGGCGCCAAGTCGCTGCAGGCATTGATGGGCGGCAGCGCCGATGTCGTGGCCGGCGCCTACGAACACACGATCCGTATGCAGCAGCGCGGCCAGCCCATCATCGGCTTCGCCCTGATCGGCCGCGGCATGCAGCTCAGCATCGCGCTGCTGAAAGACCGCGCCGCGAAGGTGAAGGGTCCCGCCGACATCAAGGGCATGAAGTTCGGCGTCAGCGCGCCCGGCTCGCAGACCCACATGCTGGTGAACTACTGGGCCGCCAAGGGTGGCCTGAAGCCGAGCGACATCGTGGCTATCGGCGTCGGTGCCGGTGCGTCGGTGATCGCAGCGGTCGAGAAGGGCGAGATCGACGGCATCTCGCAGACCGATCCGTCGATCACCATGCTGGACCAGAAGGGGCTGATCAAGGTCATGGTCGACACGCGCACCATGAAGGGCAATCAGGAGCTGTTCGGCGGCTCGATGCCGGCCGCCTGCCTCTACGCCCAGCCTGACCTGGTGAAGAAGACGCCCGGGACGACACAGGCGCTGGCCAACGCCATCGTGCGCGCCAACCAGTGGCTGCACAAGGCGACGCCGGAAGAGGTCGCCAAGACGGTGCCGGAGAACTATCTGCTGGGCGATCCCAAGCTCTACATGACGGCCTTCAGCAGCGTGCGCGAGACGATCTCTCCCGATGGCGTGATGCCCGATGATGGCCCGGCGAACTGCCTGAAGTTCCTGGCCGAGGGCGACAAGGATATCAAGCCGGACAAGGCGACGCTCGCATCGACCTGGACGAACGAGTTCGTCAAGCGCGCCGGCCAGAAGACCTGAGCCGGATGACGTCGACCGGTACGCCGGCGCTCGCCTTCAACGACGTCACCTGCCGCTTCGCCGGCCGCGACGGCGGTGATGCCTACACGGCGGTCGCCAACACGACCCTGGCGGTGCAGGCCGGCGAGTTCGTCTCCGTCGTCGGTCCGACCGGCTGCGGCAAGTCCACCCTGCTCAACGTGGCCGCCGGCCTGCTGGCACCGTCGTCGGGCACGGTGGATGTGTTCGGCGAGCGCCTGGTGGCCGAGCGCGGCGTCAACCGGCGCGCCGGCTACATGTTCCAGGCCGACGCGCTGATGCCCTGGCGGCGCGGCATCGATAATGTCGTGGCCGGCCTGGAGTTCCGCGGCGTGTCGCGCGCCGAGGCATTGCGCCAGGGCGAGGACTGGCTGCGCCGGGTCGGTCTGGCCGGGTTCGGCGATCGCTATCCGCACCAGATGTCGGGCGGCATGCGCAAGCGCTTGGCGCTGGCGCAGACCCTGATCCTCAGCCCCGACATCCTGCTGATGGACGAGCCGTTCTCGGCGCTCGACGTGCAGACGCGCCAGCTGATGGAGAACGAACTGCTGGCGCTGTGGGCCGAAAGCCGCAAATCGGTGCTGTTCATCACCCATGACCTGGAGGAGGCGATCGCGCTGTCGGATCGCGTGGTCGTGTTGTCGGCGGGACCGGCGACGCGACCCATCGGCGACTTCAAGGTCGACCTGCCGCGCCCGCGCGATGTCTCGGAGATCCGCATGACATCAGGCTTCAACGAACTGCACCGCGAGATCTGGAACACCATGAAGGAAGAGGTCCTGAAGGCCTATGCCCGGCAGAGAGCGGCCTAGCGTGTTGTTTCGGACCGCGCGCGTCCACGCGCGCACTCGCTCGCAGCGAAGCGAAGAGCGAAAGCCTGATGCGCGCGTGGACGCGCGCGGTCCGAAAACGGCACACCCATGAAGATCAGCCAACTCCAGCTGACGGTGCTGCGGCTGCTCGTGCTGGGCGTTGCCATCGGCATCTGGTGGGCGCTGACGGACCCGGCCTTCCTGCCGCCGATCTATTTCGACGACCCCGGGCGCGCCGCCTTCTTCTTCGGCAAGCCGTTCCGGGTGTTCGAGATCATCATCAACTGGTTCGTCTCCGGCGAGATCTTCTCGCATCTGGCCATCACCTTGCTGGAGACGGCGCTGGGGTTTGTCGTCGGCTCCGTCCTGGGGCTGGGCATCGGCCTGTGGCTGGCGTTGGCACCGACCGCGTCGGCGATCTTCGATCCCTACATCAAGGGCTTCAACTCGATGCCGCGCGTCGTGCTGGCGCCGATCTTCGCGGTCTGGTTCGGGCTCGGCATCTGGTCGAAGGTGGCGCTGGGCGTGACCCTGGTGTTCTTCGTGGTGTTCTTCAACGTCTACCAGGGCGTGCGCGAGGTCAGTCCCACCATCATCGCCAACGCCCGCATGCTGGGCGCCAACAAGCGCCATCTGCTGCGCCACATCTATCTGCCCAGCGCCATGAGCTGGGTCTTCGCCAGCCTGCACAACGCGGTCGGGCTCGCCTTCGTCGGCGCCGTGGTCGGCGAATATCTCGGCTCGGCGCGCGGCGTCGGCTACCTGATCCTGCAGGCCGAGGGCACGTTCGACATCAATACCGTGTTCGCCGGCATCCTGGTGCTGACCGCGTTCGCGCTGCTGCTCGACATGGCCGTCGGCGTGGTCGAAAAGCGCCTGCTGCTGTGGCAGCCCAAGACCAGCGAGACCGAGCCGACGTGAATTCCTGGGAGCGCGGACGTCTCGTCCGCATCTTTCTTGCGCCTCTGCGCGTAGCGCCGAGGGATGAGCGGGCGGGACGCCCGCGCTCCCAGGAAATCACCGTCCGGTGAAGCGGGCCTTGCGCTTCTCCAGGAAGTGCGCCACGCCCTCCTTGAAGTCGGCGGTGCTGAAGCTCTGTTCCATCTCGTGGTTGGCGATCACGGTGGCTTCCGACAGCGTCTGGAACTGCGCCTCCCAGATCTGGCGCTTCATGACCGCGACCGAGCGCGGCGAGACGTCCTCGACGATGGTCTTCAGGTAGGCGCGCGTCTGCGCCATCAGGTCCTGGTCGGGGAACAACCGTTGCACCAGGCCCAGCTGCAGGGCCTCCGGCGCGCGCACCTTGCGCGCCGAGTAGAGCAGGTCGGCGGCGTGCGGCAGGCCCACCAGCTTGGGCAGCAGCCAGGAGAGCCCGTGCTCGGCGATGAGGCCGCGCTGCGCGAAGGAGGTGGTGAACATCGCGCTCTCGCCGGCAAAGCGCATGTCGCAGTACAGCGCGATCACGAAGCCCAGCCCGGCGCAGGGGCCGTTGACCGCCGCCACGATCGGCTTGGGGATCGCCGGGAAATACGAATGGGTCATGCGGAAATCGGCGCGCGCATTCACCGATGCAGTCGGGTCGACCGCCGGCCGCGGCACGGCGCCGCTGACGGCAGCACCGGCGCCGCTGCTGGCGGCCGTCAGCACCTCCATATCGGCGCCGGCGCAGAAACCGCGGCCGGCGCCGGTCAGGATGATGGCGCGCACCGCCGCGTCGGCCGCCGCCCGCAGCATCGCGTCCTTGACCTCGCCCTGCATCTGCCGGGTCCAGGCGTTGAGCTTGTCGGGCCGGTTGAGGGTGACGGTGGCGATGCCGTCGGCGACGGCGTACTGCACGGTCTGTTCGGTCATGGTTCCTCTCGGCGCGTATGGGCGGCCTGCGTGATTAAACGTTGATTTATGGCGGCCGGCATTGTGATCTGCAAGGCGATGCCCGCAATGGCGCCCCCACTGTGGCGCATTGCCGGAACAGGGAGGCAACGATGGCCAAGCGTGAAGTCGAGACCCCGCAGGACATGGCGAAGCTGGTCGGCCAGGAGATCGGCGTCAGCGACTGGGTCGAGGTCACGCAGGAGCGCATCAACCTGTTTGCCGACGCCACCGGCGATCACCAGTGGATCCATGTCGATGTCGAGAAGGCGAAGAAGGAGATGCCCGACGGCAAGACCATCGCGCACGGCTTTCTCACCTTGTCGCTGATCCCGATGTTTGCGCACGACATCCTGAAGATCACGAAAGTGTCGCGCGGCATCAACTATGGCTGCAACAAGGTGCGCTTCACCAGCATGGTGCCGGTCGGCAGCCGGCTGCGCGCGCGCCAGAAGCTGCTGGCCGCCGATCCCATGCCGGGCAATGGCATGCGCATGACTTATGAATGGACGATCGAGCGTGACGGCGGCGACAAGCCGGCCTGCATCGCCGAAACCATGGGGATCGCCTACGCCTGATCCGGCGCGCGCCGGCAAGAAAAGACACAGGGTGACGTGCTCAAACGCGAAGAACTGACGCCCGAACGCGTCGACCAGATCGCCAGCGAAGCGAAGGCCGCCGGCTTCGACTACTTCCTCTCGCGCCCGGAGCGGGAGCGACGGCTGGCCGAGGCCTTGTCCTGGTGGACGCGCGGTACCGACGCCTGGGTGTTCGGCTACGGTTCGCTGATGTGGAATCCCGCGTTCCATTTCGTCGAGCGCCGTCCGGCCCGGCTCGAGGGCTATCGCCGCAGCTTCTGCTTCTGGACGCCGCTGGGGCGGGGCACGCCGGAGAAGCCGGGCCTGATGCTGGCTATCGAGAAGGGCGGCGTGTGCGATGGCATGGCCTATCGCATCGCGGCGGCCGAGGTCGAGGGCGAGCTCTCGATCCTGTTCAACCGCGAGATGCTGAGCGGCATCTACGATGCGGTCTGGGTCGGCGTCGTCGATGCGGCCGGCCAGCATTTGCGGGCCGTCACCTTCGTCATCAATCCGACGCACCCGCAATATTGCGGCCGCCTTGATATGGACCGCAAAGCCGATCACATTGCCCATGCCGAAGGCCGGCGCGGTACCTGCCGCGCCTATCTGTTCGAGACCGCCGATCAGCTGCGCGAGCTCGGCGTGCGCGACCCCTACATCGACAGCCTGGAGAGTGAAGTGTTGCGACTGCGGGACGGCCGGCGATGATGCAATGGCGCGCCCGCTGGGCGGCGATGTCCGGCAACCTGCAAGGCATCATCCTGGTCGCGATCTCGGGCGTTCTGTTTGCGGCGCTGAATGTCTGCACGTTCTTTCCGGCCGGCGAACTCAACTCCTACATGATGGCGTTTTGCCGCTATCTGTTCGGCGCGCTGTTTCTGTTGCCGATCTTCTGGCGCAAGGGCTTCGTCGAGCCGTTCCGCACCGAGCGCCTGGGCCTGCACGCGATCCGCGGCGCCCTGCACACCAGCGGCATGCAGCTGTGGTTCGTGGCGCTGCCGCTGGTCACGCTGGCCGACCTCACGGCACTGGGCTTCACCGGTCCGATCTTCATCACCCTGGGTGCCGCCCTGTTCCTGGGCGAGGACGTGCGGCTGCGGCGCTGGATGGCGGTGATCGTGGGCTTCATCGGCGCCATGCTGATCGTGCGTCCCGGTTTCACGGCGCTGGGCATCGGTGTGCTGGCGGCGCTCGCCTCCACGCCGCTGTTCTCGGCTTCGAACCTGATGGCCAAGGCGCTGGCGCGCACCGACGACGCCGACACCATCGTGATCTGGCAGAACGTTTTCATCGTGCTGTTCGCGGCGCCGTTTGCCATCGTCTTCTGGCAGACGCCGAGTTGGGAGCATATCGGCTGGTTCCTCCTGGCCGGCCTGTTCGGTACGGTGGGGCACCTGGTCATGCAATATGGATACCAGGTGGCGGAGATTTCAGCCGTGCAGCCGATCGGCTTCCTGTCGCTGATCTGGAATACCGTGTTTGGATTTATTCTGTTCTATCAACAGCCCAGTATGTGGACTTTCATTGGCGCGGCAGTGATTTTCGCCAGCGCTATGTATATCTCGCATCGCGAGGCGGTCCGCCGGGCCCAGGTCCGCACCGCCGCGGTGGAGGCCAAACCGTGACATCAGGGCGCCCGGACGGGGGGCCGGAGCCTCTTGCGATGGGTTTCCCCAACCCCCAAATCCGGTTATAGTGTCCCGAATGAGCCGGCCCTCAACGCCGGCCGTTTCTTTTTCCACGGATTGAACGATGGACAAGGTTCCCATGACGCCCGCCGGGTTCAAGGCTCTTGAAGATGAGCTGAAGACCCTCAAGACGACCGAGCGGCCGAGCATCATTCGGCAGATCTCGGAGGCGCGCACCCATGGCGACCTGTCGGAAAACGCGGAGTATGCCGCCGCGCGCGAACGTCAAAGCTTCGTCGAGGGCCGCATTCTCGAGATCGAGGACGTGATTGCGCGTGCCGATGTCATCGACGTCGCCAAGCTCAAGGGCGGCAAGATGATCAAGTTCGGCGCCACCGTGAAACTCGCCGACGAGGACACCGACGAAGAGGTCCGCTACCAGATCGTGGGCCCGTTCGAGGCCGATCTCGTGAAGCACCGCATCTCCGTCACGGCGCCGCTGGGCAAGGCCCTGATCGGCAAGACCGTGGGTGACACCGTCGAGGTGCAGACGCCCAGCGGCACCAAGAGCTACGAGATCATGCAGGTGCAATTCAAGTGACCCCTGGGAGCGCGGGCCTCTGGCCCGCATTCCCAGGCGATAGCGCTGCACGACGCCCGGCTTCGGCCGGGCGTTTTTCGTTGGGCGGCCGTGCATGTCAGGGGACTCGTGCATGACCCGTCGCCGGTGCTACCACCATGGTCTCGACTCGGAGGAGACGGCATGGCCGGACAAGGACCACTGGCGCGTTTCAAGGTGCTCGATCTCACCCGCGTGCGCGCGGGTCCGACGTGCGTGCGCCAGCTCGCCGACTGGGGCGCCGATGTCATCAAGATCGAGATGCCGCCGTCGGCCGAGGAAGGCGAGGGCATGGGTGGTCCGCGCCTGGGTCCGGACTTCTGGAACCTGCATCGCAACAAGCGCAGCCTGACCTTGAACTTGAAGGAGCCCGATGGCGTGGCGGTCTTCAAGGCGCTGGTGGCCGATGCCGACGTCGTGGTCGAGAACTATCGCCCCGACGTGAAACACCGCCTGGGCGTCGACTACGAGACGGTGCGCAAGATCAACAAGCGCATCGTCTACGCCAGCATCTCGGGCTTCGGCCAGGACGGTCCTTACGCGCTGCTGCCGGGCTTCGACCAGGTGGCGCAGGGCATGGGCGGCCTGATGTCGATCACCGGCCTGCCGGGCCAGGGTCCGGTGCGCGTCGGCATCCCGGTCGCCGATCTGACTTCCGGCCTCTTCGCGGCCCAGGGCATTCTGATCGCGCTCCTGGAGCGGGAGCAGTCGGGCGAGGGACAGTGGGTGCAGACCTCGCTGCTGCAGGCGCAGATTGCCATGCTCGATTTCCAGGCAGCGCGCTGGCTGGTGAACAAGGAAGTGCCGGGCCAGGCCGGCAACGACCACCCGACCAGCATTCCCACCGGCGTGTTCCCGACCAAGGACGGGCACATCAATATCGCGGCCTCGGGCCAGCGCATCTGGAAGCGGTTCTGCGAGGCGATGGACGCGCAGGCGCTGTTCGACAATCCGGCGTACAAGGCCGACGCCGACCGCTCGAAGAACCGCCAGCAGCTCAACGCCGATATCGGCACCTACAGCCGCAAGTACACCAGCGCCGAGCTGATCGAGCGCCTCAACAAGGCCAGCGTGCCCTGCGGTCCGATCTACACCATCGACCAGGTGTTCGCCGATCCGCAGGTCCGGCACCTCGGTGCGGCCGCGCCGTTGCACCATCCGCGCAAGGGTGACGTCGCCGTGGTGGACCAGGCGGTGCGGCTCAGCCGCACGCCCAGCGTGATCGACCGCGCGACGCCGGAACTGGGCGAACACACCGACGCGATCCTGCGCGGCATCGGCTACGACGACGCCAGGATTGCCGATCTGCGCAAACGCAACGTGGTGTGATTATCCCTCCCCCAGCTTCGCTGGGGGAGGTGGCCGAAGGCCGGAGGGGGACCCGACGGAGTCTTTGTTGTGAAGACCACGTCGCCTCCCCTCCGCCCGCCGACGTTTTCGACGCGAGGCGTCGAAAACGTCGTAGCGGGGGCACCTCCCCACGGCGTGGGGAGGAGATCAGAAGAAAGGACCAGACGATGGACACCGGCACGACAAAGATGATCGCGCGCAAGGAGGATGGCATCGGCTGGATGATCTTCAACCAGCCGGAAAAGCTGAATGCCGTGTCCTACGACATGTGGCTAGCCGTGCCCAGGATCCTCGCCGACTACGAAGCCGATCCCAACGTGCGTGTGATCGTGCTGGCGGGTGCCGGCGACAAGGCGTTCGTCTCCGGCGCCGATATCTCGGAGTTCGAGCAGAAGCGCGGCACGGCTGATGCGATCAAGGTCTACAACGAGGCGGGCGATCGCGCCAACGCCGCCCTGATCAACGCCACCAAGCCCACCATCGCGATGATCCGCGGCTATTGCATCGGCGGCGGCCTGGGCATCGCGCTCACCACGGATCTGCGCATCTGCGGCGACACCTCGACCTTCGCCGTGCCGGCCGCCAAGCTGGGTTTGGGCTATGCCTATGGCGGCATCAAGCGGCTGGCCGATGTCGTGGGACCGTCGTTCGCCAAGGAGATCTTCTTCACGGCGCGCCAGTTCACCGCCGAAGAGGCGCGCGTCATGGGACTGGTGAACCGCATCGTGCCGGTCGCCGAGCTGGAGCCCTACGTGCGCAAGTACGCGGCCACTATTGCCGGCAATGCGCCGCTCACCGTCAAGGCGGCCAAGATGGCGATCAACGCCGCGACCAAGGATCCCGACAAGCGCGACCTCGCCACCGTGCAGGCTGCCGTCGATGCCTGTTTCGCCAGCGACGACTACAAGGAAGGTCGCACCGCGTTCATGGAAAAGCGCAAGCCCGCCTTCAAGGGGCGCTGATTGCCGGGAGCGCGGGCAGCCAGGCCGTGCTCCCAGGCTTACTCCGCCGGGATCGGCACGCCGGGTTGATGCTTGGCGGTGCGGAAGACCATCAGCGACTTCACGTGGCTGACATTGGGCGCCGAGGTCAGCTTGGTGGTGAGGAAGCGCTGATAGGCGTCCCAGTCCTCGGCCACGATCTTCACCAGGAAATCGGCTTCGCCGGCCAGCATGTGGCACTCGCGGACATTGGGCCACGACGCCATCAGCTCCTCGAATGCCCGCAGGTCGGCTTCGGCCTGGCTGTTCAGGCCGACCAGCCCGAACACGGTGACGGTGTAGCCCAGCGAGTCGGGGGCGATGTCGGCATGATAGCCGCGGATCACGCCGGCCTTCTCCAATGCCCGCACGCGCCTGAGACACGGTGGGGCCGAAATGCCGGCGCGCTTGGCAAGATCGACATTGGTCATGCGACCGTCGTCCTGTAGGTCAGACAGGATGCGACGGTCGATCTTGTCCAGTTTAACGCGGCTGCTCGGCATCAATGGCTCCCAGGTTGGCGGGGTTCTAGGCCATTCAGACAGTGAAAAGCAATAAAATTACGTGAATGTCCCGAAGTGGGCATTTTTCGGGCGGAATGAGCCTTTTCTTCTCGCCGTTGATGTGCTCTCGTCCCGTTCTGCATACGGCCACTGCCATTTTCTTGAACTGTGCATGAATCAAGCCGATAGGGCTTGAGCTCTGCGTCTTTGTGGTACATATGCAAGAGACGTAGGGATGACAGGGATGAGCACGACGCATCAGAGCAAGGTTCTGATCATCGGGTCGGGACCGGCGGGTTATACGGCCGCGATCTATGCTGCGCGCGCCAGCCTCAAGCCGATCCTGGTCCAGGGCCTGCAGCCGGGCGGGCAGCTCACCATCACGACCGATGTCGAGAACTACCCGGGCTTCGCTGACGTGATCCAGGGCCCCTGGCTCATGGAGCAGATGCAGAAGCAGGCCGAGCATGTCGGCACGCAGGTCGCGTTCGACGTGATCACGGATGTCGACCTGTCGCGCCGGCCCTTCGTGGCGACCGGCGACTCGGGCGATCGTTACGTCGGCGACACCCTGATCATCAGCACCGGGGCGCAGGCGCGCTGGCTAGGCATTCCGTCAGAGGAAACCTTCCGCGGCGGCGGCGTGTCGGCCTGCGCCACCTGCGATGGCTTCTTCTTCCGCGGCAAGGAGGTCATCGTGGTGGGCGGCGGCAACACCGCCGTCGAGGAGGCGTTGTACCTCACCAACCACGCCACCAAGGTGACATTGATCCACCGCCGTAGCTCGCTGCGGGCCGAGAAGATTCTGCAGGAGCGGCTGTTCCGCAATCTGAAGGTCAGCGTGGTGTGGGACAGCGTGGTCGAGGAGATCGTCGGCGAGACGGCACCGCACCCGCTGGTCCAGGGCGTGCGCGTGCGCAACGTCAAGACCGGTGCCACGCAGGTGCTGCGTACCGACGGCGTGTTCATCGCCATCGGCCACACACCCACCACCGAGCTGTTCAAGGGCAAGCTCTCGATGGATCCCGAGGGATACATCGTGACGCGGCCGGGAACCGTGGAGACCGACATACCGGGCGTCTTCGCCGCCGGTGACGTACAGGACAAGATCTATCGCCAGGCCGTCACCGCCGCCGGAACCGGCTGCATGGCGGCGCTGGATGCGGAGCGCTTCCTGGCGGCCCACGAGGCCACGCAGGCCAAGGCAGCGGAGTAGTCGGTGGCGTTGAGTGTCCCTCTCCCGTCGGACCGGGAGAGCACGAACAAGAGCCAGGGAGGAATCGGTAAAATGGACTGGGACAAGCTGCGCATCTTCCACGCCGTGGCAGACGCGGGCAGCTTCACGCATGCAGGGGACCAGCTCAAACTGAGCCAGTCGGCGATCAGCCGGCAGATCGGGGCGTTGGAGGAACAGCTCGGCGTCATGCTGTTCCACCGCCACGCCCGCGGACTCATTCTCACCGAGCAGGGCGAGCTCTTGTATCGCACCGCGCGCGAGATGGCCGGCAAGGTGGCGACGGCCGAGACGCTGCTGCACGCCAACCAGGACAAACCGGTCGGCCGGCTGAAGATCACCGCCGCCATCGGCTTCGGCTCGGTGTGGCTGACGGCGCAGATCCACGAGTTCATCAGCACCTATCCCGAGATCGACGTCAGCCTGATCCTGTCGGACAACGAGCTGGACCTGGGCATGCGCGAGGCCGACGTGGCGCTGCGCTTCATCGCGCCGCGTCAGCCCGGGCTGGTGCAGCGCCACCTGATGACGGTGCACAGCCACGTCTATGCGGCGCCCGGCTATATCGAGAAGTACGGCAAGCCCACCAAGGTGTCGGACCTCGACAACCACCGCCTCATCATCTTCGGCGAAGACGCGCGCGCGCCGGTGCAGAACGTCAACTGGCTGCTGCAGGCGGGCAACCCCGACAACAAGCCACGCAAGGTCGTGCTGCGGGTGAACAACACCTACGGCATCTTCCGCGCTGTGGAGAACGGCCTGGGGATCGCCTCGCTGCCCGACTATCTGGCGCGGCAGTCGACCAAGCTGGTGCAGGTGCTGCCCGAGGTCAACGTCCGGACAACGGACGTGTTCTTTACTTACCCCGAGGAATTGCGTCACTCCAAACGCATCGCCGTGTTCCGCGACTTCCTTTTGCGCAAGGTCGCAGAGACCCGCTTCTGAGTCTGGACGAGCCTCACCCTGAGGCGCGGCCCGCCGGGCCGCGCCTCGAAGAGGCAGTGCGATAGCTCAGCCTTCAAGATTCCGTCTGGAGCCTATCCTACAACGTCGCCAACGTGAGCAGCGCGCGCGCCGACGCGTGCCCGGACGCAGCGCATTTTGACATGCGTACAAACAACGGATCGAAACAGCGCAAGCGTCCGTCTGCCGAGTTTTTGCGCATACCTGCATTTCCGCAAGGGTGATGCGGGGTCCGCATGGCTGAGATGAGTTATTCCCCATAGTAAACCGGCACGTGTACCCTCATCTTTGGATCACTACTGATGCGCCGCATTGCTGCGCGCAACGGCAGTGGGCTCGGGCCTCCCGGGCAGGGATCTTCGGATCCTACGTCTCCCAGACGTGAAGCCTCCCTGTTTGACTTGGCCGGGTCCTTGTGACCCGGCCTTTTCTTTTCTGGCGTCGACTGTCGCGGCACGTGGTTTCGAGCCGTCCATCGATCATATGTCGATGGCGCTACTCCTCCGATGGTTGTCGCCCCGACCGCGGTGTCCGCAGGCTTCCAAGGCGGCCTGCGCAATCAGTCAGCAGCGGTCGCCGCGGCGCGCAGGTCGGAGGGCGTCACGCCATAGCGCCGGCGAAACGCGCGGTTGAAGTAGGACAGATCCCCGAACCCGGTATCGAGCGCGATGGCGCTGATCTTCAGACGCGCATAGCGCGGACTCCGCAGCAGGCGGTGCGCGCGCGCAAGACGTTGCGCCAGAACATACTCCGTGAAGGTCGTGCCCTCGCGTTCGAACAGGCGCTGGACCCACCGTGGCCTGACCCCATGCCGCGCGGCGATGGTCGCCACGGACAGGTCGGGCCGGTCAAGCCCGTCTTCGATGTCCTGCTTGATCGCGCGCAGCAGCGCCGCCTGCCCACCCCGGCGCTTGGCAAGCTCGGCGGCCTCGCGCGTCGCGCCGATGGCCAGCGCCATGAGGTCATGCACGTGGGTTACGGCTTGCCGCCGCAGATCAGGCGCGGCGAGACCTTCCGTCTCCTCGAGCAGACCGATGTAGTGGATCAGGAGCCGCAGCGCCGGATCGTCGGCGGGGATGGGCCGGCCATAGGCGGCGTCCAGATCGGTGACGAACGACGACAGGATGTGCCGCGGCGCCCGCACGTTGATGTATCGGCCGAACGCCGGCACCTTCAGGCATGCCGGCGCCGCCGCTGTCATGAGGCTCGCCTCGCCAGGTTTCAGATCGAGCCCGCGGCCGAACTGATGCACCTCGTAGCGGGAGGTCAATCCGACGGTCACGAAAACATCGTCGCTGTCGACGAACTCCCGCGGCAGACGATAGGCCGCCGCCGACCGGCGGGCCTTCGCAACCCCCAGCCCTGGCATGCGCCACAGGGTGGCCTCGGTGCGAAACGGCTCGGCCGAGCAGGGCTCGATCTCCCGCTTGGACAGCGTGCGGCCGTAGATCTCGCGACAGGCGGCAAGGCGCTCATGCGGCGCATAGTCCTCGGAAGAGAACCGGACGACGGTGCAGTCGCCGGCGTCGGGCGCAATAGGGGGCGAAGGGCTCATGTCGCGCTCACCTCGTGATGCCGCGTGACGACAACTACCCGATCGTTCCGGCCGGCGCGTCGGTCGATCGGATGATGCGCGAAGATGAATTTGGACCGCAAGCCGCTGAATTTCACGCGTTTTCGATGCTCGAGGCTGCGGCGCTGGCCGGTGCGGCCGGACCCAGGGCGCGCCACGCGCAAAGCGTGTTCAACCGATGGTGAGGTGCGGAAACCGGGGCGAGCATGGACGCGTTGGGACCTGAGCGGACAAAGGAGGACGTTTCCATGAAGACACCCCCGATCGTCTCGGCGCCGACATGGGAGGCCGCTCGCCAGCAGCTGCGCGTGCAGGAAAAGGAAGTGACCCGCGCCCGTGATGCGCTCGCTGCCGCGCGACGGCGCATGCCGTGGCTGGCCGTGGAGAAGACATATGCGTTCCAGGGGCCCGACGGCACGGTGAGCCTCCTCGACCTGTTCGAGGGCCGCCGTCAGCTGATTGTCTACCGTGCCTTCTACGAACCCGGTGTGGGCCGCTATCCCGATTATGCCTGCGTCGGCTGTTCCATGGTCGCCGACCAGGTCGCCCATCCCGCCCATCTGAACGCCCGTGACACGACGCTCGTCTTCGTGTCGCGCGCCCCGCAGCAGAACATCGCCCGCCTCAAGTCGAGCATGGGATGGGAGAAGATCCCCTGGTTCACGACCGCCGACGACTTCGACAAGGACTTCGGGGTCGACGAGTGGCACGGCACCAACGCCTTCATCCGCGACGGCGATCGCGTGTTCCGCACCTACTTCATCAACGGCCGCGGCGACGAGGCGATGGGCGGCACCTGGGCCTACCTCGACATCACCGCGCTGGGGCGCCAGGAGAAGTGGGAGGACTCGCCCGACGGCTATCCCCAGACCGACCCCTACGACTGGTGGATCTGGCACGACCGGACGCCGCGCAACGCGAGTTGACCTGCGGCAGCCGGCCGATCTGCCGATTTCGTGACCGCCGGCTGTCGGTCCGAGCGAAGCCGGCTGTCATTCCGAGCGAAGCGAGGAATCTTTGGCGGCGTGCAGGCCCGTCACGAAGATCCCTCGCGGCGTTCGGGATGACAAGTCGCGATCCGATGGATCGCGTTCTGTCAGGGCAACGGGGACCTACAATCCAGACTAGGCCGTAGACTCATCTAAGCACGTAGCCACAGTCGCTTCGCAGCTAGAGCGCTTCACGTTTTGATAGGAGCAGAGAGGCCTGGTCGGCCGCCGCTGTCATCCTGAGCGCAGCGAAGGATCCTGCGGTGTTGGTATAGCCGCTGTCGGCGCTGATGATCACCAGCGCCGACGCTCTTTGAGCGATCCACCGCAAGGTCCTTCGCTGCGCTCAGGACGACGGCAATGGCGATTCCATCACACGATGAACCGCTCTAGCGGGTGGATGAACCGCTCTAGCGGGTGTTGGTCGCCCAATCTCGGAACGTCTCGAGAAGCGACCGAAGGTGGAGGGGGCCACCAACGCCGTGAAACACGTTGTCCTCCGTCCAACATGTCCACCAGTCGGTTTCGTGCCCATAATTGTGGTCGATCCGATCAAGCGTCTGGCCGTCACAGTCCGTTCCTGCGAGGTCGATTTTCAACGACCAGCCCGGGTTATCGATGGTGCTGATCGAGGGGCCGAAGCCGTGCTCCCATTCTCCATCGCACTGGGCCTCATACCAGCGGGCCAACCAGTCCAGAACGTCCATCAGATTATGCTATCGGAACGCAATCGGAGTGGAAAGAACGGACCGCTTCGCCAACGCGTCGTCCCACGTCAATAGGTTCACTACCTAGTCCGCGCTCGCGGTCCGGCGCTTGACCGCTTCGGGCTCGAAGTCGGCCACGGCGGCGTCGTAGCCGGGATAGAGCGTGCCCATCCAGCGGTCCCAGGACGAGAAGGTCTGGGCGTAGTTGTAGCGGAAATGGCTGTGGTGCTGGTCGTGGAACACCGTGCTGGACAGCGGCCACGGCGTGCGCGCCAGGGGCGAGGCGAAATGCTCGTAGCCGGAATGGCCAACCATGCCGATGATCTCGTCGAAGATCTTGTACGCCACGAGGACCGGCCAGGGGATCGGCAGCACGAAGACGATCAGGGTGAAGTAGAACTGGAAGACGAACGAGTCCAAGAGCGAATCGTGGTGGTTCGACCAGCAGGTCGGCACCAGGCTGGCGTGATGCACCAGATGGAAGCGCATCATCGGCCGCCAATGCAGCAGGCGATGCACCCAATAGAACCAGGCGTCGTAGAGCACCAGGTTGATCACGAACATCAGGGGCACGGACCACCACGACAGCTCCAGCGGGGCCAGCGTCCAGCCCTGGGTCTGCGCGAACAGGCCGGCGGTGAAGCACAGCGATGTCGTGAGGACGGAGACCGGCGCATAGGCCAGCTCCTGCCACTTGCGGCTGTTGACCCGGTGCCTCTGCACCTTGAGTTCCGGGTGGCGGGCGTTCATGACTTCGAGGAACAGGCCGGTGCCGACGATGGTCACCACCAGGACAAGGGTCGCCGCCACGAGCAGCGACAGAAAGTCCAGCGGTCCGGCGCCGGGCGCCATTGCCCTGAGTACGCTGTCCAGTCCCATGCGACGTACCCGATCCCGACTTTTGCCGTGCGCCCGCGATCACGCCGCGGCCTGCGCGACGAAGGCTACTCCTTTCGTGATGGCGGTCAACAACCGGCGGCTCGGTGCGACAGCAAGGTTACTGTCCTCGCTGTAGCCCGGCCTAGCCGACGAAGGCTTTCTCGACCACGAATTCACCGGGAGTTGTCGTGCTGCCTTCGGCGAGGCCGGCATCTTCCAGGATCGCGCGCAGGTCGGCCAGCATCTGCGCGCTGCCGCACAGCATGAAGCGGTCGGCCTCGCGGTTGAGCGGCGGCAGGCCGACATCGCGTGCCAGCGTGCCGTTCTCGAGCAGATGCGAGATGCGCCCGCGATATCGGAACGGCTCGCGGGTCACCGTCGGATAGTAGATGAGCTTGTCGCGCACCAGGTCGCCCAGGATCTCGTCGGCCGGCAACTCGTCGGCGATCCGGGACCGATAGGCAAGATCGCGCACGTGGCGGCAGCCATGGACCAGGATCACCTTCTCGTAGCGTTCGTAGACGTCGGGGTCGCGCACCAGCGAGAGGAAGGGTGCGAGGCCCGTGCCGGTGCCCAGCAGGTAGAGGTTGCGGCCCGGCGTCAGGCTGTCGAGCAGCAGGGTGCCGGTTGCCTTGCTGCCGACGAGCACCGAATCGCCCGGCGTGAGATCCTTGAGCTTCGACGTGAGCTTGCCGTCGGCAACCTTGATCGAGAAGAACTCCAGCGCCTCGTCGTAGTGGGCGCTGGCGATCGAGTAGGCGCGCAACAGCGGCCTGCCGTCGATCTTGAGTCCGATCATGGTGAACTGGCCGCTGGCGAAGCGGAAACCCTTGTCGCGCGTCGTGCGGAAGCTGAACAACTCGTCGGTCCAATGATGTACGGACAAGACGGACTCGTTTCTCAACGCACTCACAATCACCTCCGCAGGTTCGGCGCAGCCGCCGGCGGCGGGACGGACCGCCGACAGGCATCGGCATATATTGCAAATGCGAGTCATTCGCAATTATATTCCGGATCCCAACCCGAAGATCCGAGTGTCGTCGGCGTTCGACGATCCCGCGGAGGAGCCTGCGGCGATAGCCTCCGGGCTACAGGGTTCGATCCGGTGAACGCGGGGCATTCATGCGCGCTTCTCCGATGCCCATGCGCCGGCTGACACGAGCGCCGCGCCGTCAAGCCGCCAGCGCCGAGGCGACGGTCCATCCGATCGCGGCGATCGCCGCGTTCCGATCGTCGAGCGCCGCCCTGGTTTCAGTCAGGTAGACGCAGATGATGATCGGGCCGCGCCCGGGAGGCCACGCGACGGCAACGTCGTTGGTTGCGCCGTTGTCGCCCGTGCCCGTTCGGTCGCCGACGCGCCAGGTCTTGGGCAGGCCCGCCCGCAGCCGCGCGTCGCCGGTCTTGTTCGCCACCAGCCAGGCGGTCAGCTGGTTTCTGGATGAAGCGGACAGCGTGTCGCCAAGGACGAGCTTGCGCAGGTTCTCGGCCATGCTGTCGGGCGTTGTCGTGTCCCGCGGGTCGCCTGTCGCGGCCTCGTTCAAGGCGACTTCCCACCGATCGAGGCGGGTGATCTTGTCATCCAGCCCGCGCACGAACCGGGTCAGGCCCTCGGGTCCTTCAAGCGCCTGAAGGATGAGGTTGCCGGCGGTGTTGTCGCTCAACGTCATCGTTGCCGTGCACAGGTCTGCAAGCGTCATGCCGTCGGCCACGTGCGCTTTCGTCGTCGGTGAATGGGGAACGAGGTCGCCCGCCGAGTACTGGATGCGGCGCCCCAGGGTTTCCTTGCCATCGTCAACCCGCTTCAGCACGGCGCCACAGGCCAGCGCCTTGAACGTGCTCAGGATCGGAAATCGCTCACCGCCGCGGTGGCTGGCGCGCGTTCCGCTCGTCGTGTCCATCACCGCAACGCCCAGGCGGCCGCCCACCTTGGCCTCGATACGCCGGCACGCATCGCCGACAACCACCGGCCAGCCATCCGCCGCCGGCGCCGTTCCGCTGCGGATCATCAACCCGCCCGCAACGCCCGCACCGATGCCGGCCGTCACCCATCGCCTCGAAATCATACGCTGCCCTCCGTTGACCGGCCGAACCATGTCCAAGAGACCGCGCGGCCACAAACGATCGTTTGTAGGAGGAGCCACAAGTTGGATTGGGGGCAGCGTGGTCGGCCGTTGCGATCCGCGTAGCGGCTCGTCGG
Organism: Reyranella sp. CPCC 100927; assembly: GCF_007859315.1. Lineage (GTDB taxonomy): Bacteria > Pseudomonadota > Alphaproteobacteria > Reyranellales > Reyranellaceae > Vineibacter. The sequence goes on along the minus strand of NZ_VOHA01000011.1, from coordinate 38,320 downwards.
CCCGCGTCCGGCCTGCCGGGGTGCTTATCCCTGGCGTTCCCTGTGCAGGGCGGCCCGGTGTTCGCGTTGGCGGCGGGCCTTAGGCCCGCCGCGTCCGTCCCGTGGTGCTCCGACGTTTCAGTAGATTTCCGGCACCCAGCGCTGGCCGGATTTGGGCGGCCGTACGTAACCGTCGTCCTTCTGGCGTGGCGCAAGCTTGATCTTCGGCGGCTGGACTTCCTTGTACGGGATCATCGACAGCAGGTGGCTGATGCAATTGAGACGCGCCTTCTTCTTGTTGTTCGCGTCGACCACGTTCCACGGGCTGAGTTCGGTGTCGGTGAATTTCTGCATCGTGTCCTTGGCGCGCGAATATTCGACCCAGTGCTCGCGCGATTTGAGGTCCATCGGCGAGAGCTTCCAGCGCTTGATCGGGTTTTTGATGCGCTCCTCGAAGCGCAGCTCCTGCTCCTCGTCGCTGACCGAGAACCAGTATTTGACAAGGATGATGCCCGATCGGATCAGCATCTCCTCGAACAACGGGCAGGCGCGCAGGAACTCTTTGTATTCGGCCTTGGTGCAGAAGCCCATGACACGCTCGACACCGGCGCGGTTGTACCAGGAGCGGTCGAATAGCACGATCTCGCCCTTGGCCGGCAACTGCGCCACATAGCGCTGGAAATACCACTGACCGCGCTCGCGTTCGGTGGGCGTGCCGAGTGCCACGATTCGGCATACGCGCGGGTTGAGACTTTCGGTGATGCGCTTGATGACACCGCCTTTGCCGGCGGCATCGCGCCCTTCGAAGATAACGACGACCTTCAGCCCTTCGTTCTGCACCCAATCCTGCAGCTTGATCAATTCGAACTGCAGCTTCACCAGCTCATCGGTGTATTTGTAGGGCTTGCGGTCCTGGTCCGAATTTTTCTTCTTCTTGTCCTTTTTCTTCTTCTTCTTTTTGTCGGAGTCGTCATGGTCGAGCTGCCATGCTGCCTCCCGCTCGACACCCTCGACCACATTCTCGCGCACTTCGCCGTCATTCGGCGCGGCCTCAGTCTCCCTGTTCTTCTTGCCCATTGTGCACTCCTCCCATAGGCCTTTGTTCGAGGGCACCCAACTGGAACTGGCAGCACTGACCGCTTGGCAGCGATTTGTTCAACCCCGCGCGAGGAACCTGCGAAAGCCTCGCGTGTGTTAGATCCGGCCGGAGCAGGTTCGACGGTCTGCCTGCGCATGCGATCGGGGTTCTCAAGGGGCCCCGTCGCCGGCAGCCTGCCCATGCTTCTGGCGGGTCGGTCGAGATGTAGGCCTCGATCTCGCGATCCTCCTTAAGCTGGATGTTGTCCTCCGAGCGGGCACCGCTGTCGGCGAATATCTGAGCCGGCTTCTGCTTGTGCTGGTGATTGCGGCGTCGATCATAGGCGCCAATTGGCCGATACTGGCGAGCGTAATCGCTTATCCTACAGCCCTCGCTGGGGCGAGGCCAGCCTTAGTCAGCCTCGGACCAGCACGCCATTCATCCCGTTGCGGTTCGATCGCGTTCTCTCGATCGTTCCCGCGTGCGGGGCAGGGACGGATTGTCCTTGGTGTCGACCGTTGTAAAGAAGGCAGACCTATTTCTCGGCGGCGGCGGCGACGGCGCGCCACAGGGCCGATGTTTCGAAAATACCCGGGTCGACGGGCCGTGGACGAACGGCCGTGTTCACCATCGCAAGCTTCAGCCGGGGATGCACATAGATCGCCTGGCCGTGCACGCCCAGAAGCGCGAACTGCCGCTCGGCGCCCGGCAGGATCCATGTCTGGTAGCCATAACCATAGGATCGCGTCGCGACGTACGGCTTCAGATGCGCGCGATCGTCGGGCACCGTGGTCATGTCGCGTATCCAGTCGGCCGGGACGATCTGCATTCCGTTCGCGTGGCCATCGTTTGCCATCAGCAGCGCGAGCCGCCCGTAGTCGCGCAGCGTGACGTTGAGGCAGCACGAGCTCAGCTCTTGTCCGGAGCGGTCGATCAGCCAGGAGGCGTTCGCCCCGGCGCTCATCGGCTGCCAGATTTTCTCTGACAAGTAGGTCGCCAGGGGCTGGCCCGTGGCGGCGCGGAGGGCAAGTCCCAGTACCATCGTATCGGCGCCGGCATAGTTGAAGTGCGTGCCGGGCGGCCAGGGCCGGTCGCTGAAAGATTTCAGGACATCGAGAACGGTGGGGCCATCCTGGGCGAACATCGCACGCCATAATCGCGCCTGGTCATCGGCGCCGTTGTACTGCTCGACGTACCGTATGCCCGACGACATCTGCAGCAGGGCGCGCAACGGCGTGGCGCCGTAGGCGGAACCACGCAAGTCAGGTACGTAGGTTTCGGCGGTATCGTCGACCGACCGGATCTTGCCGTTGCGCAACGCGATCCCAATCAGCAGGGCAGTCACGGTCTTCGCCATCGAGGCGGAGTAGAACCTGTGCGCTGCCGTGCGATCATACTGGTAGCGCTCGAACGCGATCCGGGTGTCGCGCAGGATCAACAGGCCGGTGACCGGATTGGTGGCGAGGTAGTCCTCGATCGTTTTGCGCTTGTCGCCGTGGGTGTAGGTGATATCGAACATCGCATCGGTGCTAAGCAGCGGGGATGCGTGCGGTGGCGCCGCAACCGTGTGGAACGGCGCCAGCTTCTCGGTGTTGCTGAACGTGCCCACCAGATATCGCTGCTGGAAAGCGGTTGCCCGATCGCCGACGGGATAGCCCTCATCCCTGCCGTATTGCTCCTCTTGCGGCGCGGCGGATGCCGCCCAGGCGGCGAGGAAGAGGACCGTCGCAAGCAACGCGGCCGAGCGGTGCATTGTCTTTCTTCCTTGGTGGAGATCGCTGTAGCACCAACTGTGATGGCTGATACCGCGCATCGTCAATCCGACAAGCTCTCCTGTGCCGACGACACGATCCGGGCCGCGCTGCCTCGTTGCGCTGGCCCTAGGGTTTCCGCCGGCATTTTCGGGTCTTTTTGCAGTATTGTTCCTCTATGCGGGTAGATTTTGCGTGGCGCCAGAGCTACAATTTTCTGACCTGAAATAGAAAAAATGTCACACGTGCGGAGGAACCTCATGACCCACCACCCGGACGACGCGCACATCACGCACGACCCGGCCTACAGCGTGGTGGCGCCGGATGATTTTCCGGCGATGATCGAGGTCGATCGCTACGAGATGCGCTCGGATGCCTTCGACGGCATCATCGGCGCCACGCACGATCACTTCTGGGATCCGTTCAACCCGGCCTATCTCGACTACGCGCAGCCCTTCGACATCGAGCGCGAGTACATCATGCCGCCCGACCGGGTGCCGGAGTTGAACTCGGCCGTCTCCGATCGTCTCGACGAGAGCCAGCGCATTCGTCTGGCCAACAACATCACGCGCTTCCGCATGTCGGGCATCCTGCATGGCGAGCAGGGCGCACTGTCGCTGTCGGCCTCGCTGTGCGACATCCTGCTCGATCCCGGCGCCCAGGAATACGCCGCCAACCAGGCGCGCGAGGAGGCGCGCCACGTCGCGGGCTTCGGCCGCTACATCAAGGTGCGCTGGGGCAAGGCCTATCCCTGCGCCGACGAGCTCGGCAAGTTCCTCAACGACATCGTGCTGTCGCCCATCGTCTACAAGAAGCTGGTCGGCATGCAGATCATGCTCGAGGGTCTGGCGATGGGCGCCTTCGCCGACACCCACGCCCACACCCGCGATCCGCTGCTCAAGCGGCTGGTGCAGCTGGTGATGACCGACGAGGCCTTCCACCACAAGTTCGGCAAGATCTGGGCCGACCGGACCTTGCCCAAGCTGTCGGCGGAGGAGCACGAGAAGGTCGAGGACTGGGCCGCCCATGTCTTCGAGTCGCTGCTGTTCAACCTCACCAGCATCAGTCAGCGCACCTACATCTACGACGAGTTCGGCCTCGACTGGCAGTGGGTGCGCGACGCGGTGCGCGAAGCCTATGGCCGCGACAGCCGGCGCAACTCCATGCAGGAGAGCACCAACATCTTCCGCGTGCTGATCAAGACCCTGCTGAAGGCCGGCATCATCACCGACCGCACCAGGCACGTGTACAGCCCCTGGGTCGATCTCGGCGAGCTGGTGGGCGAGGGTGACTCGATGGTGGGCGACGCCATCGCCGCCGACGGCATCGAGTACCTGCGCGAAATCAACCGCAAGCGCCGCGTCATCGGCCAGAAACTGACGGCCTGATGCGCCAACGGGCTTTACCAGCCTGATCTTTCTGGGCTAGAGAGCGCCGGGTTTTTCCCGAGGTTCCTGTCTTGCCATCGTAAACGCCGGTCTCGCCAGTTCACTGGAAGCGCAGGGCAGCGCGTGTCGCGCTGCCGAATTCGAGAACGTGCGTTCGTCATCGTGGGCGGCTTGAGACCGGCTTGGCAGGCTCGATCCGCCGCCGCTGTCACCGCGCCGCGCATCAGCTCTCCCGTCGTTCCTTCCGCGCCACGCCGTGCCCCTGACCGGGGCTCCTCACGCCGTCGACTTGATGAACTTCCCGTCGGGAAGGGCAAGTCGGCATGTCGGGTCTCTTTTGTGTTCAATGGATCATCACGCCCCGGATCACCCCACGGCCATGGTTGACGTGCCCTCGGTGCAGCGGCCCGCGGCCGTTCTGCTGCAGCGACAAGGCCAGGGTTAACGCCAACGGCAAGCGCCTCGATGCCTGGCTGATCTACCGATGCGCCGACTGCGGCAGCACCTGGAACCGGCCGCTCCTCGAACGCCAGAACGTGCGCAACATCGATCCGGCGCTCCTGCAGGCCCTGCAGACCAACGACGCGCGGTGGCTGCGGCGCCTGGCCTTCGACATCGATGCCTTGAAGCGATGGTCGGCGCGCATCGAAGAGTCCGCCGCCGTCGATGTCGAGAAACGGCTGCTGGTCACGGACACGACCGGAGCGGCGGAGATCCGGCTGACCGTGACGGCGCCGACCAGCCTGCGCGTCGATCGCCTGCTGGCGAACGAACTCGCGCTGTCACGCAGCCGCATCCAGGCGCTGCAGGCCAGCGGCTTGCTGACCCTCTCGCCGTCCGGACTGCGCCCGCTTCGGGGGCCGATCCGGGACGGCATGCGCGTGTGCATCGACGCCACGGCGGTTGCGGCCATGGCGCCGCTGGTGGACGGCCCGGGATACGCGGGCCGGCCGCTCGGGACCGATGGCACGAAACGGTCACGGCTGTTCTGATCGTCGTGCCCCCGCGGCACGAAACCTTTCCCGGCCCCGCCCGTCGACATTCGATGCGTCAATGCGTCTGGAGTCGTCAGGGGAAGGTCTTGCCATGGCGGCAGCAAGATTCGGAGAAGGTGCAACGTTCCCGATCATCGGATCGCTCGTGCTGCACATTGTCTTTATCGGCCTGCTGGTCGCCGGGCGCATGGGGACCGAGCAACCTGCCGAAGCGGTCGCTGGCCGCGACACCGCAGCGCCGGGCGAGGCGGCGCTTCCTGTCGACCTGCACTCCTTCCGCGGCGCGCACAGGCCGGGCCGTCCGGCGCCCGACGAGTCGCGGGAAATGACCGCGGCCACCGTGCCGGGCGTGCCCAATGCCCTGCTGGGGACGTCCGATCGCACGATCGTGCCGACGGAGCCGTCACCGACATCGCCGCCTGGCGTGTCGGACTCGACGCCGTCGGCCGTCGGTACCATGCCATCGCTCATCCGGCGTGCAGGACAGGGCAGCGTACCCGAGTCCCGGCCGATCGTGCGCGCGCCGCCGGCGGCGCCCACGGCTGAGCCAGGTGCATCCGACCTTGCTTTGGCGGCGATGAGGGTGTCGCACACACCGCTGCCCGGCATGCCCGTGCTCAAGGTACAGCCCGTCGCACCGATCGCGGCGGCCGCGCCGCAGCGTCCGGCGTCGCCCAAGCCCGGCCCGGCCGATCAGACCGTGATTCCGTCGGTCGATACGGTGCCGGCACCCGTCGCCGATGCGCCGCGTCCGGCGGTGATGCCCGACATCATGCTGCAGAACACCATACCCGGGTCCATACCGGGGCCGGGCATCTCGAACCGGGCCACGATTCCCCTCGATGTGCTGGCCGTGCCGACGCCACCGAAACCGGCGGATACGCAGTTGCCACCGCCGCCACCACCGAAACCGGTGATCGCCCGGACCGTGGCACCGGCAGCCGCCAAGCCGGCACCGGCCAACCCGGTGCCCAGGCCGAAACCGCGCGTCGTCCGGCCGCCGCCGCAGTCAGCGGAACCCACGCCCGACATGGTGGTGATTCCGCCGGAGCCGGAACCGGTCGTTGCCATGCCGGTATCGCCGCCGCCACCACTGCCGGCCGCAGCGTCACCCCGACGCTCGACGCGCGCCGTGGATCCCTTCGCCAACCATGGGATCAATGGCGAAGGCGGTGGCGAAAGCGGCGTCGGCAGCACGAGCAGTGCGGCGGGTGGCTCGGCCGGGGGTGCTGGCGGTTCTGGCGCTGGCGGCAGCGGTGCCGGCGGTAGCGCAGGCGGTTCCGGTGCCGGCGGTAGCGGTGCTGGCAGTGGCGCAGGCGGTTCCGGTGCCGGCGGTAGCGGTGCTGGCAGTGGCGCAGGCGGTTCTGGTGCCGGCGGTAGCGGTGCCGGCAGTGGCGCCGGTGGCTCTGGTGCCGGCGGCAGCGGCGCCGGCAGCGGCGCTGGTGGTTCTGGTGCTGGCGGCAGTGGTGCCGGCAGTGGCGCTGGTGGTTCTGGCGCCGGCGGTTCCGGAGGTGGCGGTGCTGGCGGCGGCTCTGGTGGAGGCGGCGGCGGTTCCGGCGGAGGTGGCTCCGGTGGAGGAGGTGGCGGCGGCTCTGGAGGCGGAGGCGGTGGCTCCGGCGGAGGTGGTGGTTCTGGTGGCGGTGGCAGCAAATAAGAGGCCGCCATGGCGCACCGGATTTCCGGAGTTTCAGGACGGCCGCGAAAACGCTGAAGCGCGATCACGCGATGGTGAAACATCCGAACGGGATGGTCCGCGGGTATTCCGCATGGCGGCGATCCAACCAGGCGCCGCCCGATTCAACGGGAGACCTCCATGGCTCATCGCTCGACCCTCGTTCTTGCCACCGCCGCGGCGGCGCTGTTCGCTGCAGGTACGGTCGCGACCGTCGCCCAGGCACAACAGGGCACGCTGAAATGCGCCGGCATCAATGCGTGCAAAGGCACCAGCGCCTGCAAGAGCGCAAGCTCGTCCTGCAAGGGCATGAACGCGTGCAAGGGCCAGGGTTGGACCCCCGTATCCACCACCCTGGAATGCACCACCAAGGGCGGCCGCATCCTGTAGCAGATGGACCTCTCCCCACCGGGGAGAGGTCGACGCGTGCGCAGCGCGCGTCGGGTGAGGGGGCGTCGAAGCCGCACGCGGCGTTCGACGAGAAGCACCTCGCGTGCGCGGCGGCCCCCTCACCCGGCGCCCGCGCGCCGACCTCTCCCCGGTGGGGAGAGGTCAAGAGGACCGCGCTCCCAGGATCACACCAGCGGATCGTGCTGGATGATCACCTGCTGGGCCAGCGTATCGGTCGAGACGCGGCCCGACAGTTCCGCGATCGTGGTCCAGGTGTTGCCGCCGCCGTCGGCATCGACCTGGATGTCCGTCTGGCCGTGCGTGGTGCGGGCGCGCAGGAAGCCGCCGGCAACCAGATCGGCGCCGTCATCGCCGGTGAAGTTCGTGAACAGCGTGGCGGCGAACACGATCTGGTCGCGTGCGTCGCCGCGCGTCTGGAAATCGCGAAGCCGGTCGGTTCCGTCCGCCGGCGTCGTGAACACGAACCAGTCGATGCCGTCGCCGCCGCGCAGCGTGTCGTCGCCCGTGCCGCCGACCAGCACGTCCCGACCGCGGCCGCCGTCGAGCCGATCATCGCCATCGCCGCCGAACAGGCGATCGTTGCCGCGGCCGCCGTCGAGATCGTCGTCGCCGGCATTGCCGCGCAGCGTGTTGGCCGCGTCGTTGCCCGACAGCCGGTCATCGTGGGCGCCGCCGGTGACGTTCTCGATATCGATGATGGTGGCGGTGCCAAAGCGCGTGGCACCGTCGGCCAGATCGAGCCTGATGTCGTCATCGACGGCACTGAAATCCAGCGTGTCGTTGCCGTCGCCGCCGTCATAGACCTCGCCGCGGCGGCCGCCGTGGCCCCACAGCAGAGCGAGTTTGTCCTCGGCTGACCACGGGCCATGCGGCCAGCCATGGCCGCCCGAGGGCAGCGCGCCGATCAGCACGTCATCGCCGCGGCCGCCGTCGATCACGTCGCGGCCGGCACCGCCGTCGATCACGTCGTTGCCGTCGCCACCGTCGATCCGGTCGTTGCCGGCACCGCCCAGCAGGTGATCGTCGCCACCTTTGCCGTCGATGCGGTCATCGCCGTCGTGGCCTGCCAGCCTGTCGTCGCCGGGGCCGCCGCGCATGACGTCGTCGCCCTCGCCGCCGGTCTTGTCGCGATCACGCGGGTCGCGCGCGAGCGGCGTGGGATCGAGGCCGATCGCACGCAGCGCCTGGGCCAGATCGACATACTTGAAGTTGGCGTCGAAGTTCTGGATCTCGCCGCTGCCGGGATCGGGGAACACGGTCTGCGGCGCGCTGGAGCCGTCCTGCATCACCACCAGGCCGTTGGGAAAGGCGTTGCCCAGCGCGCCGGAGAAGATGTCGAGTCCGTCCGACTCTTCGACTCCGTCGATGCCCTGGCCGCCGGCGACGGCGACGCGGCCGAGGAAATCGCCGGTGTCGAGGTCGATCACGGAGAACGTCGAGTCGCCCTGGCTCGACACGAAGAGCTGGCGTGAGCCGTCGTTGCCGTAGCGGATCGAGAGCCCTTCGAGGTCGGGCACCAGGAAATCGGCGTCGCGCGCCACGAACGCGGTGAAGCGGCCGTCGCTGGTGGGATCGGCGTTGAAGCTGTAGATGCCGCCGCTCTCCAGCGATACGTAGCCGATGCCCGTGATGTCATCGACGACGATGCCTTCGGACTGCAGGTCCTCGGGATCGACGTCGTCGGGATTGGGCAGGGTCAAGGTGCGGACCAACTCGAACGAGACCTTGCCGCCCGGGTCGTTCACCAGGCGCAGCTGCGCGATGTGATCACCGCCGGCTTGTGTGACGAACACGTAGGCCTGGCCGTCGGCGCCGGTGTAGGCGTCGAGCCCATAGGCCGTGGCCTCACCGTCGTCGACGCCGAAGATGCTGGCCGGCACGGTGGCCGACGTCACGTTGGTGAGGGCGCGGGTCTGCGGGTCGACGGCAAAGATCGCGAGCGTGTCGTTGGCGCGGTCGGAGGCGACGAACAGGTCGGTGAACGTGCCGTCCACCTTCACGTTGTAGAGCACGTCGACGTTGTTGTAGCGGATGCCCTCGGGTTCGATGGACTGGATCTCGTGGCCGGCCAGGTCATAGACGCGCAGCCCGCCTTCCTTGTGCGCGGTGACCACCACGCTGGCGTTGGGGTCGTCGGGGTTGAGCCAGATCGCCGGGTCGTCGGGATCGGGGCCTTCCACGTCGACCGTCGGATCGGGGAAGCGGCTCTCCGGCGGCGTCTCCAGTACCGGCGCGATCGTGGGGATGTCCTGCAGGTCGATCGCGAAGGCGAGGAACTGGGTGAACTGCGTGCCGGCGAAATTGTTGTCCGATACCAGGATGATCGACTGACGCCCGTCGGCCAGGCGCGGGCCGAACGAGATGCCCTCGACGTTGTCGAGCGGGATGCCGAGATCGGCAAGGTCGAACAGCAGCTCCTTCTGCACCGGCGCATCGACGTTCACCACCAACTCGCCGTCCTCGATCGTCGTCGGGATGGCCGCGGTGTGCGAGACGTCGGTGGCGCCCTGGGTGCGCACCTCGTAGAGGCGGATGAAGTTGCCGGCACCGGTGGAGAAGCCGCGCTCCATGGCCAGGAACGTGCCGTCGTTGTCGATCGCCAGCATGTCAACCAGGCCGTTGTTGGCGAAGCCGTCGGGCGGCACCGGCGGCGTCTCGACGGCATCGGTGACGTAGACATACTCGGCCACCGGCTGTCCGCTCACCAGGTCGTAGCGGATGATGCGCGACGCCGAGCCGCTCTGCAGCGTGACGGCCGGGCCGTCCTGGAACAGCGCGTTCTCGGTTGCCGTGTAGAGCGTGCGCTGGTCGGGCGTGACGGTGAGGCTCTCGAAGGCGAGGTTGTTGCGGATGCCGTGGTTGGCGCTGGGCAGGAACTTGGCATCGACGGGCAGGGTGGCGAGCTGCTGGCCCTGCAGCGAGAACAGGTTGACGAACGGCGCCACGCCGGCGTTGGCGTCACCCTCCGACGAGATGAAGAGGCCGCGGTCGGTCAGCGCGATGCCCTCGGGATCGAGCGACAGCGCCGGGAAGGGCTGGCCGTTGGCGCCCAGCAGCGTCGTCACATCGGTGAAGGCGACGTCGCCCGCGCCGAGGGTACCGTCGGCGATGTCGATCGACAGCGTGTAGAAACGCGCCGGGTCGATCTGGCTGCGATCGTCGGCGATGGCGTAGAAGACGCCGCGCGCGGCGTCGTAGGTGATACCCGACAGGCCACCGACCTCGGTATCCTCGAACTGCAGGCCGGTGGGGAAGGTGAGCTGGCCCAGGAAATCCAGGCCGGTGGCATCGCGGCGCTGGTCGTCGGTCACGGCCAGGTCCATGTACACCAGGCGATGGTCGGAGCTGGGGAAGCCACCGGGCAAGCCGGGGTCGAACGTGCCGACCAGGCCGAAAGTCGGATCGTCGTTCAACGGCCAGAACACGCCGCCGCCCTTGGCGTCGAGGCCGACCTGCGAGGGCAGCACGTAGTCGGCGCGCAAATTGCCCGGCGTGCCGTCGGCAAAGTCGGCGGTGTCGCGTGCCGGATCGCTGACATGCGTGGCATTGGCGCCGCCCTGCAGCGCCGACTGCTGTATCGCGCCGGCGCTGGTCGGCACCACGCTGCCATCGACGCTGGGATTGTTCAGGATCTGCTGGATCGCCTTGTCGACGCTGTCGCCATCGTTGGGATCGGCATTGTAGTCGCCCACGATGACAAAGCGTTCGCCCGGCGCCAAGCCGCCGGTGCCGCCGTGATCGTCATAGATGTAGCCGCCGGCGCCCGGCGTCACGTAGTCGTCCCAGAAGCGGATCTCGTCGGCGTTGCGCAAGCCGTTGCGGTCTTCCGGGCCGTCGAACACCGGCGGCGTCGGGTGCGCCGCCAGGATGTGCACGGTCTCACCGTTCACCGTGACCGGGATGTCCCAGTGGCTCTTGGACGACAGCGGCAGTGCCGCCAGCTCCTGCGGCGAGTACCAGTCCTGCGGCTGCGCCGTGTTGGGATCGTCGGGCAGCCGGGCGCCCGGCATGTCCTTCCACAGGAAATTCTGGAACGTGCGTACGTTGGCGGCGTCGATGGGATGGCGCGAATAGATCACCATGCCGAACTGGCCGGGGAAAGCGCCGAAGCCCAGCGCGTCATCGCCGTAGCCCGGCGCGCCCGGCGTGGTTACCACAGCGCCGTTGTTGTTGAGGTCGAAGCCCGAGGCGATGCCGGTGTTGGAGGGTGCGATGTAGACATAGGGGAAGTCGATCGGCGCGGCGCCGTTCTGCGACACCGAAAGGTAGTTCTGCGAAAACAGCGATGCGGCCAGCGAGCTGCCGTTGGGGCCGCGCGTGTCGAAATCGAATTCGTTGACCAGCACGATGTCGGGTGCCGCGCGCTGGATGATCTCGGCCACGGCACGCGCCTGGACGTTGCCGGGCGTGCTGAGGTCGGTGATGAGGGCGCCTTCGGTGGCGCGGTTCAGCGATGCGTTGAACGTGGCGACGCGAAGCTCGGTGCTCATCACATGATCTCCCCGGTGGACGGCCCGTACCGAGGATCGCGGCAATGCTTAACCATCGCATGACCATGTCTTGACGTACGCGTGACTGTGGAAATCCCTTCCCGCGGGCGCGGCCCGCCCGGCAGGCCGGGGAGGGCAGAAGCGGCCGACGCCTCAGCGCATGAACGGGACGAGCGCGGCGAAGTCGTCGTGCAGGTGGCCGGCGGCGATGGCGGCCCTGAAGATGCCGTCGAAAGCATCCGGCAGGGCGCGGTTCAGCTGCCGCTCGCTGCATAGCGACATCAGGTGCTGGAAAGCGCCGTGGTGCGCTGCGATGGACGCCAAGGTGTCGTCGTCGCCACGGTAGCGCCGCTCGCGCGCCCGCGCGATCAGGTCGTCCGTCGCGTCCAGGATGATCTTCGTGAAAGGCTGCAGATGGTGGGCATAGGCGTCCAGCGCGATTCCCTCGACCTGGCAGACGGTGATGGCCTGCAGTGTGCCGAACAGCTTCCCCCACAGCGCGCTGAGCAGCGCGATATCGAGCGCCGATGCGTGACCGACATTGTCGCCCACATGAACCATGTTGCCGCCCAGCACGTCGAACACGGCCTTGTTCACGTCGAATGTCGGGCGGTCGCCGGCGTAGAGGATCGTTGCGAAGGGCTCGCCGATGACGTTCGGTGTCGCCATGATCGCGCCGTCCAGGTAGCGAATGTCGTGACGGTCGGCCCACGCGGCCGTCTGGCGCGCCTGGTCGGGAGAACCCGATGTCAGTTGCACCAGCAGCTTGCCGCCGAGTGCGCGGCTCACGGCGGGCGATTGCAGATGGGTATCGGCGGCGGCGTAGTCGAGGACATTGACGACGACGATGTCGGATGCGGCCACGGCTTCGTCGAGCGAAGCGGCGATGCGGGCACCGAGATCGGCCAGCGGCCTGCAGCGCTCCGGCGTGCGATTCCACACGCGGGTCTCATATCCGGCTTTCAGGAAGGCGCGGGCCAGCGCAGAGCCCATGCGTCCGGCGCCAAAGACACAGATTGTCGTCATTGCGGGCAACTCCTGTACCGGGCAGCGATGCGTCGCCGGGTCCCCCATGGGTGTTGCCGAGTGATAAGTCGGGCTTTCTCGCCCTGTAAATTACGCACTATAAAGTAAGCGCTGACCGCCAGGTAAGGAGCGATCTCGATGACGCAACCGCAGCTTGTTGATTGTGGCTTTGACGCCGCGCTCGGTGCGATCGGCGGCAAATGGAAGACCCACATCCTGTGGGAGATCCATCTCAAGCCGCGGCGCTTCGGCGAACTCAAGCGCCGGTTGCCGGGCATCAGCGAGAAGGTCCTGGCGCAGCAGTTGCGCGAGATGGAAGCCGACGACCTGGTGCGCCGCGAAGTCTTTCCCGGTGCCGTGCTAAAGGTCGAGTATTCGGTGACCGAGTACGGCACGACCCTGAACGCCGCCGTGGTCGGGCTTGCGCAGTGGGGCAAGGGCCATCAGCGCCGGCTGGCAGCCAAGAGCCGGACCGCCGCCGCCGCTTGATGGCGTTCGGAACACTGCACGGCGTAGTGAGGAAAACTCTCACACAATGGTGAAGGCGGGAGCGCGAACTGTGTATCGTTCGCACCGGCGCCATCGGCCATATCGCTGTTGAACAGAGGTACGCTGACTGAATGCCGTGGTTTGATCCTGCCGGACGGTTCTCGCCCTTCAAGCTCGCCGTCTTCATCCTTCTCTTCGTACCGGCCGCCGTGATCGCCGAACGCTACGTCAGCGGCGCCCTGGGGCCGCGCGCGCTCAACGAGGCGATCCACCAGGTCGGCAACTGGACCCTGAAGCTGATCCTGATCTCGCTGGCCATCACGCCGGGCCGTCGCCTGCTGCGCTGGCCGCGCCTGATGCAGATCAGGCGCATGGTCGGTGTCGCCGCCTTTGCCTATGCCGCCGTTCATCTTTGCCTCTACATCGCCGACGAGTCGCTGGACCTGCGCAAGGTGGCGCTGGAGATCGTGTCGCGCATCTACCTCGCCATCGGCTTCATCTCGCTGCTGGTGCTGACCGCCATGGCGATCACCTCGACCGACGGCATGGTGCGTCGCCTGGGCGGCCGGCGCTGGCGGCGGCTGCATCAGCTGGTCTACGCCGCGGCGCTGCTGTCGGTCGTGCACTTCTTCATGCAGACCAAGTTCAACGTGAACGAGCCCTGGGTGATGGCCGGGCTGTTCGTCTGGCTGATGGCGTATCGCGTGGTGGTCTGGCGCGGCCGCTGGGAGGGCCGCCTGGCGGACTGGTGGCCGTTGCTGCTGACGGTGCTGGCGACCGCCGGCACGGCCATCGGCGAGTCGATCTACTACTGGATCAAGCTCGGCGTCGATCCGACCCGGGTTCTGGCTGCCAACCTGATGTTCTCGCCCAGCATCCGGCCAGCCTGGATCGTGCTCGCGATCGGCCTTGCCGTCGCCGCCGCGGCCGCCGCGCGGCGCGACTGGACGCGCACCGCAGCGCGCCCGCGCATCGACACCGGCAACCTGTCGAACGAACTGCGATCGCCCTGAGGCGGTTTATGCGCTGACGGAATCGGCCTCCGTCGTCCTGACAGCCTGTGACGTCATACGCTCACGCTGTCATCCCGAGCGTAGCGAGGGATCTTTCAGCGTTAGGCTCGCGGCCGGGAAGATCCCTCGCTACGCTCGGGATGACAGCGTGGGCTTGAAACCGATGCGCTCTCGTACGACGGTCAGCCTGCCGTCACGCGGAGCCACCGCATCAATTCGGGGTGATCAAGGCTGTTGTCAGGTTCGCTGCCTACATGCCCGCTGAGGTCATGGAGCGAGCTTGGCATGCGGCAGCAGTCGATTGGCGTGATCGTCGTTCTGATGCTGGCGACAGCCGGCATCGTGGCGCCGCCGTCGCTGGCGGCGGGCGAACCGGCCGCGCGCCATGACACGGCGCCCGTCGTGCGCGGCAATGTCGAGGACGTCGTCACCGCGCTGGGTTCGCTCCAGCCATCGCAATATGTCGATGTCGGGGTGCAGGTGTCGGGTCAGCTGCAGGCGATCCACGTCGCGATCGGCGACCGGGTGATGCAGGGCCAGCTGGTCGCCGAGATCGAGCCGACCCTGTATCAGGCCAGGGTCACCGCCGACCGCGCCGCGCTGGAGAATCTCGAGGCGCAGCTGCGGCTCAAGACCGCCGGCCGGCACCTGCTCGATCGGCAGCTCGAGCGCCAGAAGGAGATGCTGCCGGCGCGGGCCACCAGCCAGGAGGCCTACGACGCCGCCGTCACGGCGCTGGAGCAGAACAGCGCCGAAGTGTCGGCGCTGGAGGCCCAGATCCGCCAGACCCGGGCCAACCTTGGCGCCGACGAGGCCAGCCTGCAGTACACCCTGATCCATGCGCCGATGGCCGGCACCGTGGTGTCGCTGACGGCGCGCCAGGGCCAGACGCTCAATGCCACCCAGACGGCACCTGTCATCCTGCGCATCGCCAATCTCGACACCATGACCGTGTGGACCCAGGTGTCGGAGGCGGACATCCCCAAGCTCACCGAGGGCATGGACGCGTACTTCACGACCCTGGGCCGGCCCAACCGGCGCTGGAGCGGCACGCTGCGGCAGATCCTGCCGACGCCGGAGATCGTCAACAACGTCGTCCTCTACAACGCGCTGTTCGATGTCGACAATCGCGACAAGGCGTTGCTGCCCTCCATGAGCGCACAGGTCTTCTTCCGGATCCGGCAGGCACAGGATGTGCTGGTGGTACCGGCGGCGGCCCTGCGCATATCCGATGGTCCCGGTGCCGGCGATGTCACCTTGGAGGTGGTCCAGCCGGACGGCAAGCGCGTGCTGCGCCATGTCGAGGTCGGCGTCAGCAATCGCGTGACGGCGGAGATCAAGTCCGGCGTGGCGCCGGGCGAACGGGTCATCGTGCCGGACGCGGGCACCAGTGTCCCGGGTGACAGCGCCACCACGTTCCGTTTCAAGTGGCCCCGTCTGTGAGCGGCGCCCTCATGACCGACACGATCGACCCGCCGCTGATCGATCTGCGTGACGTGCGCAAGCAGTTCGTGCGCGGCAGCATGACCATCGACGTGCTGAAGGGTGTGACGCTGTCGATCCGCGCCGGCGAGTTCGTCGCCATCATGGGTGCATCGGGCTCCGGCAAATCGACCCTGATGAATATCCTCGGCTGTCTCGACCGGCCGACATCCGGCAGTTACCGCTTTGCCGGTCGCGAAGTGGCGGCGCTCGATGCCGACAGCCAGGCGGTGCTGCGCCGCGAGGCGCTGGGCTTCATCTTCCAGCAGTACAACCTGCTGGCCACCGCGACGGCGGCCGAGAACGTCGAGATTCCGGCGATCTACGCCGGCCTGTCGCGCCGCGAGCGCAGCGCGCGCGCCGTCGAGTTGCTCGACATGCTGGGACTGGCGGCGCGCGGCGATCACCGGCCGCGCCAGCTGTCGGGCGGCGAGCAGCAGCGTGTCAGCATCGCCCGCGCGCTGATGAACGGCGGCAAGGTCATCCTCGCCGACGAGCCGACCGGCGCGCTCGACAGCCGCAACGGTGCCGAGGTCCTGCGACAGCTCAAGGGCCTGCATCAGGCGGGCCATACCGTGGTGCTGATCACCCACGACCAGACCGTCGCCAACCGCGCCGACCGCATCATCGAGCTGCGCGACGGCCTGATCGTACGCGACCAGCAGGCCACGGAGCGGACGCAACCCGCGGGCCGCGTCTTCGCGCCGGATCCGCGCGTGGTGCTGCGCCAGCGGGCACGGCTGCCGGTCATGGACGACATCGCCGCGGCCGCGAAGATGGCGCTGCGGTCGTTGCGCACCAACATCTTTCGCACCGCGCTGACGCTGCTGGGAATCGTGATCGGCGTCGCCTCGGTGGTCACCCTGGTGGCGGTGGCCGACGGCACCAAGCGCGAGGTCCTGCACAACATCGCTTCGATGGGCAGCAACCTGCTGCTGGTGCGGCCGGGTGCGCCCAACCTGCGTAATTCAGGCGCGACGCCGGCCACCCTGGTGGCCGCGGACGCCGAGGCGCTGGCCGGTCTCGACGGCGTGCTCTCGGCGATCCCCGAGTTCGGGGTCCAGGTCACGATCCGCTACGGCAATGCCGACTACACGACGTCGGCGACCGCGACCGGCGCCGGCATCCCGCAGGCGCGCAGCTGGCCGCTGGCGGCGGGCAGCTTCTTCACCAGGGGCGACGTGCAGCGCTACGCGCCGGTGGCGGTGCTGGGACAGACGGTGGCGCGCAACCTGTATCCGGCCGGCAAGGACCCGATCGGCACCTACGTGCTGCTCAACAACGTGCCGTTCCAGGTGATCGGCGTGATGTCGGCCAAGGGTGCCACGCCGCACGGCGTCGACCAGGATGACCTCGTGTTCGTGCCCATCACGACCGGCCGCCTGCGCCTGCAGGGCCAGCGCTATCTGCGCTCGATCACGGTCGACGTGCGCGACGTGAAGCGCATCGACCAGGTGCAGGAGGCCGTACGGCAGGCGCTGGTGGCCCGCCACGGCAGCGAGGACTTCCAGATCCGCAACATGGCGTCGGTGCTGGCGACCGCCAGCCAGACCGCCAACACGCTCACCCTGCTGCTGGCCGCCATCGCCGCCATATCGCTGGTCGTCGGCGGCATCGGCGTGATGAACATCATGCTGGTGAGCGTGACGGAGCGGACCCGCGAAATCGGTATCCGCATGGCCACCGGTGCCCGGCGTCTCAACATCATGCTGCAGTTCAATACCGAGGCCCTGGTGGTCTGCGCCATCGGCGGCGTGGTCGGTGTGGCGCTGGGCGTCGGCTTCGCCTGGCTGTTCTCCCGGCTGGGCCAGCCCGTGGTGGTGGCGCTGTGGCCCATGCTGGTGGCCTTCGCCTGCGCCTTCTTCACCGGGCTCGTCTTTGGCTACCTGCCGGCGCGCAAGGCGGCGCGCCTGGACCCGGTGGTCGCCCTGGGGGCCGAGTGATGAAAATCATGCTCCTGCGCGCGGCGGGCGTACTCGCCCTGGCCATCGTCGTATCCGCCTGCACGACGGTGCCGTCCTACCAGCCGCCGGCTACGCAGGCCCCGGACGGCTGGGATGCCGGCGCGGCGGGCGCCGGCATCTGGCCCGATCCGCGCTGGTGGCAGGCCTTCGGCAGCGATGAGCTGAATGCCCTGATCGTGGAGGCGAGCACCAACAATCACGACCTGCAGGCCGCAGCCATTCGCATCGACGAGGCGGCGGCGCGGGCCAGGATCGCGGGCGCGCCGCGCTGGCCCACCCTGGGCGCCGGTTTCGAGCCGGGGCGCGAGCAGAAGGCGACGTCGAAGGACCTCTTCGCCGGCGTGCAGGCATCGTACGAAATCGACCTGTTCGGTAAGTACGGCGCCGCGGCGTCCGCGGCACGGGCGCGAGTCGAGGCCAGTGTCTATGACCGCCAGGCGATGGCGCTGTCCCTGGAAGGTGATGTCGCCGCCACGTTCTTCCAGATCCTGTCGTTGCGCGATCGTCAGCGCGAGATGGCACAGTCCATCGATACCGCCCAGCGCATGCTGGGCATCCTGCGCACGCGCGACCACGCGGGCAGCGCGTCGGATGTCGAACTGGCGCAACAGAGCAGCATCGCGGCCCGCCAGCAGGCAGCATTGCCTGACCTGCAGCTGGCGGAACACCAGGCGATCGCGGCGCTGGCCGTGCTGGTGGGACGCAATCCCGAGGGTTTCAGCGTCACCACCCGCTCGCTGCAGCAGCTGCGTGTGCCGCCTGTCGTGGCCGGCCTGCCGTCCGAACTGTTGCTGCGCCGGCCCGATCTGCGTCGCAGCGAGGCCAACGTGCGAGGGATGCATGGCGATTGGGAATCCTCGCACGCCGCGCGCTTTCCCAGCATCGTGCTGACGGCTGCCGGCGGTCTGGCCAGCAACGCGTTGGGCGCGCTGTTCAATCCCGGCAGCGCGGTGGCGTCGATCGTCGGGTCGCTGACGGCACCGATCCTGGCCGGCGGCCGCCTGTCGGGTCAGGAGAAGCTCGATGCCGCGCGTTACCGCGAGCAGGTCGCGCTCTACGACGGTGCCGTGATCGCCGCCTTCCGCGACGTCGAGAATGCGCTCTACGCCAGCACGCTGAACCAGCGCGCGATCGCGCTGGACCGCGAGGCCGACGCCCAGGCCCGCCGCGCACTGGCGCTGCTGGATGTGCGCTACAACACCGGCGCCATCGATTTCCTGGCGGTGCTCGATGCGCAACGCAACGCCGTCGAGACGGCCGACGCGCTGACCCAGGCCCAGCTGGCGCGTTTCATCGCCGCGATCAATCTCTACAAGGCGCTGGGCGGTGGCTGGTCGGACGCCGACGGCCGGCCGCTACAGGCCGTCGCCGCGGTAGCCGGGCTGCAGCGCGGGTAGCGTCGGCGGCGAATCGGCCAGCGACCGCGGACCGCCGAACGCGGCCAGGCCACGCTTGGCCGTGGCGCCGCGGCCAGGGCAGAGCGTTGCCGCCGCCGCCGTGGCGCCGATCTTCTCGGCGATGATGCTGCAGGCAAGCGGTGCTGCCGTCTCGGCCGGCATCCCGGGCTTGAGGCGCCGGTCGTACAGCGTCTCGATCAGGATGGTGTCGACGGCGGTCAGTTCGGCCTGCCCGGCGTGGGTGTAGCTCAGCACGCTGAGCGCGGCATGGGCATGGGAGCGGAAGCCGAAGCCATGCATGGTCTCGTGGTTGATGCAGCGCGTGATGCGCTCGGCGTTGGCCAGGTTGACGTAGATCTCGGCCCGCACCATGCGCCCGGACTCGGTCCAGTCGACGGTGGAGCGGCAAGGCGATTTGCCGGCGCGGTCGCCTTGGCCGGGCTGGATCCGGAAATTGACCCGCCGATCCCGCCAGGCCACGCGCGTGACCGGTACCCCCGCGATGGCCGCCAGGGCGCGCACGGCGGCTTCGGCGGCGGGGGCGATCGGGGCCATGCCAGCATCGTCGGCGAGCGCCAGGTAGATCGGGTCGGTCCAGCGTGCCAACTCGGTCGCTGGCGCGTTGTTGACGCGCAGCGCCGCATCGTCGAAGGCACGCGCCACGCCGTCCAACGACAGGTGGCCTGGGCCGTCGCTGGCGTCTGCCGGCTTCAACGGTCCACAGGCAATGGCGATCGCAAAAGCCACCCAGGTGGCGAGTCTCATCATGGATGACTCGAAATGGCTTTGTTGAGAAATTCGGTGAGCTGAACAAAAACGCGAAATATCAGAAAATGTTAGACGGGAATCCTAAGCTCATCAATCGGGTTAACAGAGCGCGCGCCCGGAAATCGGTCCAAAATCGTACCGCCTGGCGCGGCGCTCTACTGATCGCGATCGCGCCGCCCGAACAGGGCAACCTGCCGGCCTGAGGTGCCGCGGCCGCCGCATTGGATGGTGGCGTCGCGCGCCGTCAGGCCCAGCTTTTCACCGATCACCGTGCACGCCGCCGTGGTGGCTTCGGCCGGCCGCATGCCGGGTTGCAGGCGCGGATCGTACAGGGTTTCCAGCATGACGCGGTCCAGCGCCGACAGCTGGGTCTGGCGCGCCTGCTTGTAGCTCAGGATGCTGAGCGCGCCGTGTGCATGCGAGCGGAAGCCGAAGGCATGCATCACCTCATGGTTGATGCAGCGTGTCAGCGAGCCGCGGCCACCGACATAGACCTCGACCTCGGCACCGGCGATGCGGCCGTACTGCGAATAGACGCTGGCGCGGCACGCGACCCGGCCGCCGGTGTCGGCCGGGCGTACCAGGAAATTGCGCCGCGAATCGTTGACGCTCACGCGATGGACGCTCACCCGCGCGATGGCGGCCATTGACCGCACCGAGGCTTCCACCTCTGCCGCGATCGCCTGCATGCCATCGCCGTCGGCGACAGCGAGGAAAATCGGGCCGCTCCAGCGCACCAGGTCGGCCGGCTGCGAGTCGTTCACACGCAAGGCGGCCTCGTCAAAAGCGCTGGCCGCATCCTGCAACGCTGCCGGAGAGAGGGTATCGCTGGCATGTCCGGCGGCGATGACACCGCACGCCAGACCCAGGGTCAGGACCACCCGCGCCGCCCCTCGGCGCATCGACTCAACGTCAATCATTTTTGGCCTGAATGAATTTTTGGCAATCGAATGAAAATACTGAAAACACAAAATGTGAGAGGAGATTAGGTCGGGCGGATAACTTGATCAAAGACATTAGGATCGGCCTTTAAGAGAATCGGTCCGGGGCGGATTGAAGGTCGGACAAAAGAAGAACGAATTGCGAGAAGAGACCCGGGCACGCAAGGGAAAGTAGGTCGAAGCTTAGGATGCCCCTGCCGATGGTGGGTATGTTCGTTTTGTGACAGATTTGCCACACCCTGTGGATAATCTCAGGGGGCGTGCAACAGGCAGTCTTGCGGCGCGCGGGTCGGGCGCCGCACAGTCGCGTCCGCGGGAGCGCCGGCTGGATCGCGTAAGGGCGGCCGGGCTCTTCTTTTGTGTGGACCGTGGAGGGGAGGCAGGCATCGACGCCGGCGCACGCAGCCGACTTTTTCTCGAGCTCGACCTGGCCAAGGACGGCAAGCAGACAGGCTTCATCCGGGTGCCGCACTCGGTGCACCGCTCGGCCTATGGCTGGCTGCCGATCCCGGTGGCCTGCATCAAGAACGGCGACGGCCCGCGGGTGCTGATGATGGCGGGCAACCACGGCGACGAATGGGAGGGCCAGCTGGCGCTGGGCGGGCTGATCCGCGGGCTCGACCCCTCGCAGGTGCGGGGCCGCATCATCATCCTGCCGTCAGCCAACTTCCCGGCGGCGCTGGCTGGCATGCGTACCTCGCCGATCGACGACGGCAATCTCAACCGCAGCTTCCCCGGCGACCCCGATGGCGACATCACGCGCCAGATCGCGTTCTTCATCGAGCATGTGCTGCTGCCGAAGTGCGACTACTCGATCGACCTGCACTCCGGCGGCAGTTCGTTGATGTACATCCCCAGCACCCTGTGCCGGCGCGATCCGGAGCCGGCCGGCATGGAGAAGCTGCTGGGCATGATGCGCGCGTTCGGCGCGCCGCTGGGCTGGATCGGCTCGGCGCTGCAGGGCATGGACCGCACCTTGACGGCAGCGTCGCGCCGGCAGGGCGTGATCAGCATCGGCACCGAGCTGGGCGGCGGCGGCCAGGTGACGCCCTCGGTGCTGAAGCTGGCCGAGGAGGGCGTGCGCCGTGTGCTGGCGCATCTGGGCGCCTATACCGGGCCGGTGCCGGCGACGCCGCCGACCCGCTTCCTGACGATGGGCGGTAACGACTACTACGTCTACGCGCCCGACGGCGGCGTGTTCGAGCCGCTGGTCGAGCTGGGCGACGAGGTCAAGCGCGGCCAGCCGGCCGGCCGTATCCACTTCCACGACACGCCCTGGCGCGAGCCCAGCGTGGCGCATTTCGAACGCGATGGCCTGGTGATCTGCAAGCGCGTGCCCGGCCGCAGCGAACGCGGCGACTGCCTCTTCCACCTCGGCACGCCGTACGAGGGGTAGTTCGGATTTCCTCTCCCGTGAGCGGGAGAGGAAGGGGCCCATCGTGCGCAGCACGATGGGAAGGTGAGGGGATAAGGACGAGGCGCTTCGTGTGTGGCCCCTCACCCTCCCATTGCGCTGCGCGCAACGGGCCCCTCCCTCTCCCGCAAACGGGAGAGGGACTAAGGCCTACTCCGCTGCCTGGGCGATGCGCGGGGCGCGGGTGCTGTCCTCGGCCAGCCACTTGCTGCCCAGCGCCGAGAGCTGGTCCAGCACGCCGCCGAGTTCGCGACCGCGCGCGGTGAGCGCGTAGGTGACCTTGGGCGGGATGGTGGGCTCGTAGTGCCGGCTGATCAGCTCGGCCTGTTCCAGCGAGCGCAGGCGTTCGGTCAGCATCTTGGCCGACACGCCGGTCACCCGGCGCTTCAGTTCGCCGAAGCGCTGCGGTCCATGCTCGCCCAGGGTGTAGAGGATGTAGGTGGTCCAGGGGCCCATCAGGATTCGCAGGATGAAATCCATCGGGCAGGACACAGCGTGCCGTTCGTCGTCCATCTTTCCTCCCGGCGCACGGGGCTGAATGACACAAGGGTTCCCAGATCTGAACACCTCCGGCGTTACGTCTATTCCATATAGTTACGCGCCCGGTACCTCAGCGGATGCAGCGAGGCGCGCCGTCGGCCGCGGCGCGCCCCTTGCGGCTATTTCTTGCTGATGTTCCAGAACACGGCGACAGGCCCGGGCAGCCAGCCTTCCATGCGGTCCTTGCGGTAGGCGCCGTATTGCTTGAACTGGCCGATCACGAGATGGTGACCTTGCTCGGTGATGCGGTCCTGGATCTTGTCGGAGAGCGCCTTGCGGGTCGCATCGTCGGTGGCACGCGAATACGCGGTGCGCGCCTTCTCCAGTTCCTCATCGCACGTCCAGCCGAACCATGCCGTGTCGCAGCCGCCGCTGGTGAAGATGTTGACCGGGTTGGCCGCGTCGACGGAGACGGCGGTGGTGAAGAACATGTGCCAGCCGCCCTGGGCCGGCGGATCCTTCTTGGCCCGCCGCGACACCACCGACTGCCAGTCCATCGACTGCATGTCGACCTTGAAGCCGACCTTCTCGAGCTGGGCCTTGGCGACCTGCGGCAGCCGGTTGGTCGACTGCAGATCGGTGGCGTGCATGATGACGATCGGCGTGCCGTCGTAGCCCGACTCCTTCAGCAGCTGGCGCGCCTTGGCGAGGTCGGGCTTGATCAGCAGGTCGCCATAGGTCTTGGCCTGCGGCGTGCCGCAGACCAGCGGCGCGTTGCAGACGGTATAGATGTCCTTGTCGCCGACCTGCGCCTGCAGGTAGTCCTCCTGCGCCGTGGCGTAGAGCACCGCCAGGCGCGCCTTCACGTTGTTGAAGGGCGGGTGAAGGTGATTGAGGCGGGCGATGATCTGGCTGCCCAGCACATTCCAGCCGTAGATCTGGATGTTCTTCTCGTCCTTCATCACCGGGAAGAGGTCGGGCGGCGGCAGCTCGATCATGTCGATTTCGCCGGCGATCAGCGCGTTGACCGCCGTCAGCGCATCGGGGATCGAGAGCCACTCGATGCGATCGACCTTGGCGACCTTGCCGCCGGCCAGCCCGGAGGGCGGCTCGGCGCGCGGCTTGTACTTCGCGTTCTTCACGTAGACGACCTTGTCGCCCGGCTTCCACTCGTCCTGCTTGAAGATGAACGGCCCCGAGCCGATCATGTCCTTGATCTGCTGGTTCGACGGCGTCTCGGCGACGCGCTTGGGCATGATGAAGGGCACCGTCGAACTCGGCTTGCCCAGCGCCTCCAGCACCAGCCCGTAGGGCTCCTTCAGCACCAGTTGCACCGTCTTGGGGTCGACCGCTTTCAGCTCCTTCACGAACTGCCACAGTTGCTGGCCCATGCCGTCGCGCTCGGCCCAGCGCTTGATCGAGGGCACCACGTCCGCGCTGGTCACCGGCTGGCCGTCATGCCATTCCAGGCCATCGCGCAGCGTGAAGGTGTAGGTAAGCTTGTCGTCGCTGACCTTCCAGTCAGCCATCTGCGGGCGGATGTGCAGATCGCCGTCCTGCGCCAGCAGGGTATCGTAGATCAGGTAGCCGTGGTTGCGGGTGATGTAGGCGGTGGTCCAGATCGGATCCAGCACCTTCAGGTCCGAATGCGCCACCACGCGCAAGGTGGTCTGCGCCTGCGCTGCCGACCACAGCAGACTTGCCCCAACCAGGCCGGCCATCATTGCGGCCGCCGTCTTGCCCAACACGGACATCACCCTCACTCCCCTGGGAAACGCCACATCGCACCGGTGGCAGGTCAACGATAGCAGCATTCGGCGCCCGCTTGTCGAACCATCAAGGCGCTGGCACGGTGGCGATCGGCCAACCTTGTGAGCAGGCATGACCCCGCTGTTCGTATCTCACGGCTCACCGATGCTGATCCTCGAGGACGTGCCGGCGACGCGCTTCCTGCGCCAGCTCGGCGAGATGGTCGCGCGGCCCACGGCGATCGTCGCCGTCTCGGCGCACTGGATGACGCGCGTGCCGGCGGTCTCGACGGCGCCACGGCCCGAGACGGTGCATGATTTCTACGGCTTCCCGCCGCAGCTCTACACGTTCCGGTATCCGGCGCCGGGCGCGCCCGACATTGCCGAACGCATCGTGGCTGCACTGGATACTGCCGGCATGACCGCGGCGGTCGATCCGGAGCAGGGACTGGATCACGGCGCCTGGGTACCGGCGCTGCTGGGCTGGCCGGCGGCCGACATCCCGATCCTGCAGCTGGCGGTGCAACCCTATCTCGATGCGGCCCATCACCTGGCGGTGGGCCGTGCGCTGGCGCCGCTGGCGGCCGAGGGCGTCCTGGTGCTGGGCAGCGGCAGCGCTACCCATAACCTGCGGGTGCTGATGCGCGGCCAGCACGGCGTGGTGGCCGACTGGGCGCAGCGCTTCGATGACTGGCTGGTGGCGCGGGTGGAGGCGGGCGATGTCGAGGCGCTGGTCGACTGGAAGCGTCAGGCCCCCGATGCGCTGATGGCGCATCCCACCGACGAGCATTTCCTGCCGCTGTTCGTGGCCCTGGGCGCTGCCGGCGAGGGCGCCCGCGGCCGCGCCCTGCACCGCAGCTTCACCAACGGCACCCTGTCGATGACGTCGTTCGCGTTCGAATAGTCCTCCCCAACGAAGTTGGGGAGGTGCCCCCGATACGACGTTTCGACGCTTCGCGTCGAAACGTCGGTGGGCGGAGGGGACCCGACGTGGTCTCAGTTACTAAGATCTCGTCGGGTCCCCATCCGGCCTTCGGCCACCTTCCCCGCAAGCGGGGAAGGGAATTAACGTCCCGCCGGCGGATCGCAGGCGACGGTGCCCATGTCGGCCGGCACCGAGACTTCCAGCAGCTCGAACGTGTCCGAGGTCTTGATCTCGTTGTGGCGCAGGCCGCCGGGGATGTAGAGTGAGTCGCCGGCCTCGACGCGGATGGTCTCGCCGTCCTCGAACTCGAGGTCGACCCAGCCGCTCAGCATGTAGACCAGCTGCGATTCGCACACGTGGTAGTGCCAGCCAGTCGGCCGCGACATGCCCTGCGTGGCCGACGTCACCTGCGCGCGCATGCTGCCGTTGCTGGCCTCGGTGACGCCCAGCTCACGGTATTTGAAGAACTCGCGGCGGCCCGGCACGTACCGGGGCTTGGCCTTGGACGCATGGGCCTGTTTCTTCGGCTTGTCCAAGATGACGGTGTCCATGGTGCGCTCCCTCTCGAATCTCGAAGGCGCCAGTATGGGGCCGCGGCAGCCTTTCTGGCAATGCACGCGCGACCTGACACCTATGCGCACAGTGAGCCGGCAACCCAAAATGTTGCGCCGTCGCCGCCCGCACCGCACTGTGCCGGCCCCCCGATTGACGGAGATCTCGATGCAGGCCGGTGTCTATCGCTATCCCGACATGGACCAGGTCATCTTCGGCCGGGCATGCGCCGATGTCGTGGCCGAGGAAGCGACCCGCCTGGGCGCGACCCGGATCTTCGTCATCGCCAGCGGCACGCTCAATCGCACCACCGATGTCGTGTCGCGCCTCGTGACCGGGCTGGGCAACCGCCACGCCACGACCTGGGATCGCATCGCCGCCCACACGCCGCGCACCGACTGCGTCGAGGCCGCCAACGCCGCGCGCGACGCCAAGGCCGACCTGATCGTCACGATCGGCGGTGGTTCGGTGACCGATGCCGGCAAGCTGGTGCAGCTCTGCCTCGCCAACGATGTCACCGCTGCCGCGCAGCTCGACGACTACAGGCGCATCACCAACGCCACGCCGCCGACGCGCAAGCCGTTGAAAGCCCCGGTCGTGCGCCAGGTCGCGGTGCCCACCACGCTGTCGGCCGGCGAATTCAATCCCGGCGCCGGCTGCACCGACACGGCCACGAAGAAGAAGGAGTCGTACTTCCACGCGCTGCATGTGCCGCGCACGGTGGTGCTCGACCCGGCCGTGACCGTGCACACGCCGCTGTGGCTGTTCCTGTCGTCGGGCATCCGCGCCGTCGACCACGCCGCCGAGGACATCTGCTCGCCGCGCTGCAACGCCTATGCCGAGGCCGCCGACATCCATGCGCTCAAGCTGCTGAGCCGCGGCCTGCGCGCCGTGAAGGCGAACGAGGGCGACCTCGCGGCGCGGCTCGATTGCCTGCAGGGCATGTGGCTGTCGGTGGTGGGCTCGCAGGCCGGCGTCGACAAGGGCGCCAGCCACGCCATCGGCCACATCCTGGGCGGCACCGCGGGCGTGCCGCACGGCTACACGTCGTGCGTGATGCTGCCCTTCGTGATGAAGTGGAACAAGCCGGTGAACGCCGAACGCCAGGCCATCATCAGCGCGGCATTGGGCCGCCCCGGCGCCGATGCGGGCGACGCGCTGCACGAACTGATCGCGGGTCTCGGCCTGCCGCGCTCGCTGCAGGCGGTCGGCGTCGGCGCCGACCAGTTCGACCTGCTGGCCGAGAACACCATGCACGACCGCTGGACCTACACCAACCCGCGCAAGATCGACGGCCCCGCCGACGTGAAGGCCATCCTGCAGATGGCGGCTTGATGGCCCCTGGGAGCGTGGGCGTCCCGCCCGCATCTGAGCGGCGGGACGCCCGCGCTCCCGGGGACTACTTCACCCCGCCGGCCGCCAGGCCCTGCACGATCTCGCGTTGGATGATGATGGTGAGCAGGATCACCGGCAGCATCACCACGATGGCGGCGGCCGCCAGCGGGCCCCAGGCGAAGCTCTCGAAGGTCAGCATGTTGTAGACGGCGACCGGCATGGTGCGCGTGGTGCGGCCGGCGAACACGGCGCCGAAGATGAAGTTGTTCCACGAATAGATGAACGACAGGATGGCGCCCACGACGATGCCCGGCCGCGCCAGCGGCAGGGCGATGTAGCGGAATGCCTGCCACAGCGAGGCGCCGTCGATGCGGGCGGCTTCCTCGAGTTCCTGCGGCAGGGTCTCGAAGAAGCCGATCATGATCCACACCACGATCGGCAGGGTGATCACCATGTGGGTGAGCGCGATCGGCCACACGGTGCCGATCAGGCCGGTGATCTGGAACAGGGTGAACAGCGGGATCAGGTAGGACAGCCCTGGCGTCATGCGGCTCAGCAGCAGCATGGCGGCCAGGCCATGGGCGCGTGCCTTGGCGATGCCGTAGCCCGCCGGCACGCCCAGCAGCAGCGCCACCAGGGTGGCCGAGCCGGTGACCTGGATGCTGTTCCAGAAATAGAGCAGCATCGGGCTTTCGTTGAAGACGTGCACGAAATTGTCGAGCGTCGGCTGGGTCGGGATGAACACCGGCGGCCATGCCGTATTGTCGATGTCGTATTTCAGCGACAGCGACAGCATCCAGAAGAACACGAACAGGCAGGGCGCCAGCAGCACCGTCACCGCCAGCGCCAGGCCGATCTTGTCGAGCGCGCGGCGCAGCCTGCGGCGCGTGCGCGACCGCACCGCGGCGCGGGCCGGCGCCAGCAGGGGCGCGTCGCTGTCGGTCGTTGCTGTCATGCCCACTTGGCCTTCTGCCGCGCCCACAGCAGCACCAGCGACAGCGCCACGATGATGGCGAAGAACACCACCACGACCGCCGATGCCGTGCCGACCTGGTTGTAGGCGAACGCCTGCGCGTAGAGATAGACGTTGAGCGTTTCCGATGCCGTGCCCGGTCCGCCGTTGCAGATCACCCAGATGGTCTCGAATGCCTTCAGCGCATCGATGGTGCGGATGATCATGGCCACGACGAGGAACGGCAGCACCAGCGGATAGGTGATGTTCCAGAACATCTGCCACTGCGTGGCGCCGTCGATCAGCGCCGCCTCGTAGGGCTCGGTCGGCAGCGACGCCAGTCCGCCCAGCACGATGATCATCACGAACGGCGTCCACAGCCAGATCTCGACCAGCACCAGGCTCGGGATCACGGTGCTGGTGGCGAACACCCATTGGGAGGGCGGCAGGCCGACCAGGCTCAGCAGGTAGTTCAGCACGCCCAGCTGCGGATGGAACATCATGGTCCACACCAGCGACACCGCCACCGGCGTTGCCATCATCGGCATGATGAACAGCGTGCGGAAGAAGCCGCGGCCGCGGAACTTCTTGTGGAACACCAGGGCCGAGACCGTGCCCAGCACCAGCGGCAGGAACACCGCCAGCACGGTGAAGTAGAAGGTGTGGCCGATCGACTCCAGGAAGCGGCGGTCGCTGGCGAGCTTGATGTAGTTCTCCAGGCCGATGAACGTGCGGGCGCTGCCGATATGCCAGTCGTTCAGGCTCATCCAGATCGTGAACAGCCACGGGAAGATGATCAGCGCCGTGCACACCACCAGCGCCGGCCAGATGAAGGCGAGATAAGGGCGCAGGCGGCGATCGTCCGATCGCCGCGTCGCGGTGCCCGCCGAAATGTCGACACCGGCCATGGGTTGCCGGTCAGCCCTGCTCGCTCTTCTCGAGGATGGGTTTGAACTCGGCGGTGGCGCGCTTCATCTCGGTGGCCGCATCGGCGCCGCCCAGCAGGTTGGTGAGCGCCGTGCCGATGGTGTCGCGGAACTGCGTCACCGGCACGATCACCGGCAGGCCCGGCATCGAGATCGGCGCGCAGCCCGCTGCCGTCTCCGCCCACTCGCGCGGGATCGTGAGCTGCGACAGCACCTCGTTGTCCTTCAGCGGCGCCGAGCGGAACGGCACGCCGCCGCCAGTCTGCAGCATGCGGCTGGTCATCTGGCGGCCGGTCATCCACAGCGCCACCATGTAGGCCGCCTCCTTCTTGCTGCTGGCGGCGGGGATGGCGGCGCCGCCGCCGAAGAACACGGAGTGATGCGCTTTGGGGCCGGCCGGCGGCAGTGCGTAGCCGACCTTGCCCACGACGCGGCTCTTGGTCTTGTCCTCGGCCGGCGGCGCGAAGCCGATGCCGTCAAGCCACATCGCGGCGCGGCCCTGCATGAACAGGCCCTGGCATTCGTTCCAGTTGAAGCCGGTCACGCCCTTGGGCGCCGCCGTGGTCAGCAGCTTCTTGTAGTACTCGGCGGCGGCGATGGCATCGGCCGTGTCGGTCAGCAGTTGCGGCGGGTTGTCCTTGGTCGTCGTCTGCTGGCCCCAGCCCGACAGGTACTGCGTGTAGAGCACCACGTTGGCATTGCGCAGGCCGCGCCCGACATAGCCCGCGATGCCGTTGTCGGGGTCGTTGAGCTTGACCGCGGCGTCGAACATCTCGTCCAGCGTCTTGGGCGGTGCCAGGTTCTTTTTCGCGAACAGCTCCTTGTTCCAGTACAGCATGAAATAGTCGACGAACATCGGCAGGCTGGTGATCTTGCCGTCGCTCTGCGTCGCGTAGTCCAGGCCGGGCTTGGAGATGTCGGCGAATTCGTAGGCCGCCGGCGTCATCTGCGGATCGCGCGTCCATGGCGTCACGTCAAACAGCCACTTGGCCTTCTCGACCTGCCGCTTCTGGACGTGATAGGCGATGTTGAACAGGTCGAAGGCGGGCTTGCCGGAGTTCAGCTCGATCGTCGTCTTCTGGCGCGCCTGCTGCTCGGGGATGATCTCCAGCCCCATCGAGATGCCGGTGAGCTGCTCGAACTCCTTGGCGTGCCGCTTGACCAGGTCGGCGCGCGGACCGGTCTCCATCACCACTTCGATCGACTGGCCCTTGAAGCGCTGCCAGTTGAAGGCGCCGCTCTGCGCGAACGTCGTGACGGTGTTCAGCATCGGCGCGGCCAGGCCGCCGATGGCGGCGGCACCCTTGAGGGCACGGCGGCGGGACAGGGTACGGTGGCTCATATCAGGCGTTTCTCCCAGGCTTTATTGGATGGAAGCGTAGATCATTGCCACCGCAGGCGTCACCTGTTGTGTGGCCACGATCCATCGGCGCCGGGCAGGTGCGCTATGCAGGGTTGCCGACATGGGTTACAGACCGAAACTGTCATCCCGAGCGCAGCGAGGGATCTTTTGAAGATGGCGCGTAGTGCATCAAAAGATCCCTCGCTGCGCTCGGGACGACAAAGGGCGACTCGCAGTCGAACGATCGCTGGTACTCGGATAGAGCGAGGGGAGTTGACGTTGAGTGCGATCGAGCAGCCGGCGCTGCGCCAGCCGGTGACCTTGGCCGTCCTGGCGCTGGGCGCGTTCGCCATCGGCACCGACGGCTACATGGTGATCGGCGTGCTGGACAAGATCGCCGCCACCTACGGCGTGTCGAGCGCGCAGGCCGGCCAGCTCGTCACCGTGTTCTCGTTCTGCTACGCGCTGTTCGCGCCGCTATGCGGCTGGCTGTTCAGCGCCTATGACCGCCGCAGCGCCATCCTGATGGCGTCCAGCGCGTTCATCGCCGGCAACGTCCTGTGCGGCTTTGCCGACACCTATGTCGCGATGATGGTCGGCCGCGTCGTGGCGGCGCTGGGCGCCGGCATGTTCATGCCGCTGGCGTTCACCATTGCCACCAGCGTGTCGGCACCGGCGCGGCGCGGCACGGCGCTGTCGATCGTGTTCGGCGGCATGACGGTGGCCACGGCGCTGGGCGTGCCGTTCGGCACGTGGCTGGGCCAGGTCATCGACTGGCGCCTGCTTTTCCTGATCATCGCCGCGATGGGGGCGGTGAAGTTCGTGATGCTGGCCGCGCTGCTGCCGGCGCTGCCGCCGGATGGTCCGACGACATTGTGGGCGCGGTTGGCGCCGGTGGGTGATCGCCGGGTGCTGACCACCGTGTCGATCACCTTCCTCGCGGTGCTGTCGGAGTATGTGTTCTACAGCTACGTCACCGTCGTCTTCGCGGACGTCGACTTTCTCGGCTCCGCTGTGTTGCCCGCGATCCTGCTGGCCTTCGGCATCGGCGCCATCATCGGCAACATCGTCGTCGGCATCGTCACTGACCGCCTGGGCCCCCGGCGCGTGCTCTTGCTGGCGCTCGCGGCGCAGACGCTGCTGCTGGCCGCCATCTACCTGCTGCGCCAGGTGCCGCTGGCCGCGATCGCCGCCAGCTTCGCGTGGGGCGCCGTCAGTTACATGTACCTGGTGCCGATCCAGCACAAGCTGCTCGACCTCTCCAAGGCCGCCGGCCAGATGACCCTGGCGCTGAACTCATCGGCGATCTATCTCGGCATCGGCTGCGGCGGCGCTCTGGGCGGCATCGCGCTGGCCACGCTGGGCGTGCCCAGCCTGCCGGTCCTGGCCCTGGTGCTGGGTATCGTGACGCTGGTGCTGATCTACGCCCGCTTCTAGCGGCCGCAGCCCTCAGGGTTTGAAGAGCGCGTGCTTGAGGTCGGCGGGCATGTGCGGATCGGGCCTCGGAACTTCCGCAAAGAGACTGGGGACCTTGCGATACGTCCTGTTGTTCAGCACGCCGATCAGGCTCTGCGCCCGGTCGGTGAATATCTTGTACGTGTTGCGCATGAACGGCACGAAATTGCCGCGCTCGGGAAGTTGGCCCAGTTCGCTCTTCGAATCCTGTTCGACGTAGAAGAACATCATCCAGTAGTGGGTCATGGGACCGAAGATGCCGTCGGCGTGCAGCGTGCCCGCGGGTTTGAGGGACGCACCGTCGTAATGCTTGTTCAGCATGTACTGGACCAGCAGGACGTCGAGCCGGTGATTGGGCGGGTTCCGGGTGTCCTTGGGCGCCAGCGGTATCCCGACGGGGTCGCTGATGTCGTAGAACTTCCACATGCGCTGGTGATCGAGAGTCGGCGGGATGTCGTAGCGCTTGACCATGTCGTTGCTCCCCCTGCGCGAGTACGTTGGTACTTCGTTGGTTACCACCACCAGTCCAGCGAACACGCACACGCAGGGCATATTCCGGCGCCCCCAATCTTTTTGCACAAGAAACGCCCTCTCCCGCGCAGCGGGCGAATCCCTGGGAGCGCGTGCGTCCCGCCCGCTCACGTCTTGGTGCTACGAAGATGCGGGCGAGACGCCGGCGCTCCCGGGGATCAGAACTTGTAGGTGAGGTTGCCCTTGAAGGCATGGTCGCGGGCGCCCGACGCGAGGACGCCGGCGTATCCGGCGCCGACGGTGAAGGAGGAGCCGACCTTGAGATCGAAACCGGCCTCGACGACGACGGCGTTGCGCGCGATGGGCACGCCCTCGACACCGAACGAGGCTCCACCGGCGAACGCCAGCCGCGCCGCCGGTGTGACGTCACCGAAGGCATGGCGCCAGCCCAAGGTGCCGCGCAAGGTGAGCGTCTTGTTCTGGTCGTTCCATACCTGAGCCGCAGCGCGAATGCCGAGTGTCGAGAACAGGTTGCTGTCGCTGCCGCCGCGGGCGCGCAGCGCCGCGATGCCGCCGCGCTCGCCGAAGCGGTTGGTGCTGAGATGGACCCACGCGAGGTTGGCGAACGGCTCCACCGCGACGTCGCCGAGGGCGAGTGCGTGGCCGACATCGCCGAAGAGTTGGGTCGTGCGCGCCTTGTAATCGGCACGTGCGGCATCGGCGAAGCCCGGGAAGGCGATGCTGCGGCTGCTGTCGATGGAGTGCCAGGTATGAGACGCACCGAGCCGCAGACCGATCGGCCCGAACTGTGCACCGCCGTAGAGGGCGAGGTGATAGGAATCGATGGTGGCGCGCGAGGAGCGGCCGTCGACATCGAGCGTCGAGCGGCTGTATCCGGCGGCGAGCCCGACGGTCCATGTCTCGGCGATCTTGGTATCGGCGCCGACGAAGAAGCCGCCTGTCGTGCGCTTGGCGGTGGCGGCGTTGCCGTCGCCTGAGGTGCGGGCGATGGCGCCGAAGCCCTGGAACCAGGCGGTGATGGCGGTGCCGTCCTGCGGGCGCTGGCTCTGGTCGGTGGCCTGCGCCAGGGCCGCGAACTGCGGCGCGGCGCCGGTCGAGGACGTGCCGGACAGCCGCGTGCGGGCGACGACGGCATCGCGCAGATAGTGGCTGTCCTCGATCAGCGCGCTCCGGGTCGAGGCATGGATCTCACCGGAGAGCGCGTCGAACGCCTGCCGCGCCGAGGCGGTGTCGGGCAGGCTGGCGATGATGTCGTAGAGCGTGTTGCCGGCGCCGAGACTCTCGGCGCCACGACCGGTGGCGCACTGGTTGCGCGTGGCGGCGACGTCGCAGAAGGCGACGGTGTTGCGGGTGACGTCGAGATAGACGTTGGTGGGATCGTAGGCCAGCGCGAGGTTGATGAAGGGCAGGTTCTGGGTGAAACCCGAGAAGGTGCCGGTGACGCCGGCGTCGGCGGTGACGATGGTGTATCGGGTGCCGGCGGTGTAGCTGCCCGCGGCCTTGATGACGGAGACGGTACCGCCGGTCAGCGTCGCGGTGCCGGTGGCATGCAGGCGGTCGCTGGTGCCTGCGGGCTCGATCTCGACCTCGTAGGTCGACCCGGGTGCGAAGCTGATGTTGCCAACGACGTTGAGGGTGCCGATGGAATTGCCGGGGCTGACCGTGCCGCCGGTCGCGACGATGCCGCCGACGGTGCCGGTGCCGGCCAGCGTGCCGGCGGTGACGCTGACGACGGAGCTGGCGATCGAACCGTTCACCGTCAGGCGGCCGGCGGTCAGCGTCGTGGCGCCGCTGTAGGTGCTGGTGCCGGTCAGTTCGAGCGTGCCGGCGCCGGCTTTCACCAGGCCGCCGGTGCCGCTGATGGCGCCGGCGAAAATGGTGTCCTTGCTCGATGTCACCGTCAGCGTGCTGGCGCCCAGGGTCACGAACGCGCCGGCGACGCCGCCCAGGTTCTGCACCGTCGTGTCGCTGCCCAGCGCGAGTGTGGCGCCGGATGCGCTGAGCGTGACCGAACGGCTGGTCGCGATCGCGTCCGTGGTGGCCAGCAGCAAGGTGCCGCCGGTGATGGTGGTGGCGCCGGTGTAGGTGTTGGTGCCGTCCAGTGCCTGTGCGCCGGTCCCTGTCTTGACCAGGCCGCCGCTGCCGGTGATCACACCGCTGAAAATCGAATTGGCGGTGTTCACGGTGAGCGTGTTGGCACCCAGCGCCACGGTGGCGCCGGCACTGCCGGCGAGCGCCCGCACGGTCTGATCGCCGGCGGCGGTGATATCGAACGTGGCCCCTGAGAGAATGACCACCCCGGCGCTCATGGCGACGGAGCCGCCAGGTCCCAGCGCCAGGGTGCCGCCGGAGATGTTGGTGACGCCGGTGTGGGTGTTGGCGCCGGTGAGCGTCAGTGTGGCGGCGCCGTCCTTGAACAGGACGTCGCCGCCGGAGAATCTTCCGGCGAAGGTGGTGTCGGTGGTGGACGTGATGATGAGGTTGCCGCCCAGCACGACGCTGGTGCCGGCGACGCCGGCAAGGTTGCGCACGAACGAATTGCCGGCAGCGGCGATGTCGAGCGTGGCGCCCGCTGCGCTGAGCGTCACGGCACTGCTGGCGGCGATGGAACCGCCGGCGCCGATGCGCAGCGTGCCGGCGCTGATGGTGGTGGCGCCGGTGTAGGTGTTGGCACCGGTCAGCACCAGGGTGCCGAGATCCGACTTCACCAGGCCGCCGCTGCCGGCCAGGGGTGCGGCGATGGTGGCGGCCATCTCGGCGCCGGCGGCGCTGCCGTCGCCGACGCGGATGATGCTCTGCGGATCGGCCAGGGTGATGGCGCCGCCCTGCACGCGATAGCCGTTGACCGCGAACTGCATGCCGGTGACGGCGACCGCGCCGGCTTTGTTGTCGACGGTGACGGTGCCGGGGGCGCCCTGGAAGATGGCGAAGCCGGGCTGCGGCTGCATCGGGCCGTTGCTGGCGCCTGATGGAATGGTCCAGTTGCCGTTGGTGGCGGTCCAGGTGCCGTTGCCGCCGTCGACGGTGTTGTTGTTCGGGTTGGCCGGCGCATCGCCGTCCCAGAAGTTCAGGCTGACCCCGGCGCGGTTGACGAGGTTGACCTGGTTGGCCGAGGTCTGGACCAGCAGGTCGGCGGCATTGACGCCACCGGGCACGCTGCCGATGGCAAGGCCGTTGTCGGTGAGCGCGCCGCTGTAGTCGATGAGGCGATAGACGCCGGGGCCGAAGCCGCCGGCGTCGGTGATGTTGAGCCTGCCGTCCAGCGTGAGGTTGCCGGTGACGTTGAACAGGCCGGTGGTGCCGG
The DNA here is from genome assembly GCF_007859315.1 of Reyranella sp. CPCC 100927. GTDB lineage: Bacteria > Pseudomonadota > Alphaproteobacteria > Reyranellales > Reyranellaceae > Vineibacter. The sequence goes on along the minus strand of NZ_VOHA01000011.1, from coordinate 2,551 downwards.
GTGCGCCCAGCGTGACGTTGATGTTCGAGGCGCCACTGAGCGTCAGCGATCCCATGGTCAGGGTCTGGCCCTGGGTGCCCAGCAGCGTGCCGCCGTCGGCCACCGTGACGGCACCGCCGATGGTGCCGATGCCGCCTAATGTACCGCCTGATTGCACGCTGACCGGCCCGGTCCCCAGCTTGCTGTCGACCCGCAACGTGCCGCTGGCGACGAAGGCAGTGCCATTGAAGGCGCTGTTGTCGCCGGTCAGCACCGTGGTGCCGGTGCCGATCTGGCGCAGCGCGCCGTTGCGGACGATCACGTTGTCGACGATGTAGACATCCGAGCGGTTGATCGCGAGCGTGCCCCGGATCTCGATGGCGCCGGTGATCGAACCCGTCGCGCCGCCGTTGCCCAGTTGCAGGGTGTCGCCGCTGAAGATGAGGGTGCCGCCGCTGTAGGTGTTGGCGGCCGTGAGGATCGTGGTGCCGCCGGCGCCGCCCAGGAACAACGACCCGGTGCCGGAGATCACGCCGTCCAGGACCAGCGTGCCGGTCCGGCTGACGGCGAGTGTGCCATTGTTGATCACATTGCCGATGATCGAGCCCGTCGCGCCGCCGCCGCCCAGCTGCAGGTCAACACCATTGCTGATGGTGGTGCCGCCGGTATAGGTGTTGTCGGCGGTGAGGATCGCGTCGCTGCCGTCGGTCAGGAACAACGACCCGCTGCCGGAGATCACGCCGTTCAGGGTCAACCCGGCGTTCCGGTTGATGGCGAGCACGCCATTGTTGATCACATTGCCGGTGATCGAGCCCGTGGGGCCGCCGTTGCCCAGCTGCAAGGTGCCGGCATTGATGGTGGTGCCGCCGCTGTAGGTGTTGAGGCCGGTCAGCACCAGGGTGCCGGCGCCCTGCTTGACCAGGCCGCCGGTGCCCGACAGCACCTGGCTCACCGTGAAACTGTTGGCCGGATCGGCGATGTCGAAGCCGCCGCCGCCGGCGCCCCAGGTGATCGTGCGCGGGGTCGACGTGAAGCCGGTGCCGATGACGCGCAACGTGCCGCCGTCGAACGAGAGACCGCCGGCGGCATCGCCCAGGGCGGTATCGGCGGCCACACCAAGCGTGCCGCCGTTCAGGACCGTGCCACCGGTATAGGTGTTGTTGGCCGCCGTCAGTGTGGTCGTGCCGCTGAAGACGCGCACGGCAGCGCCACCGTTGATCTGCGGCGCGAAGATGTAGGCGGCGCTGGTGTGATTGAAGTTGATCTCGCTGCCAGGGCCGCCGCCAGCGATGCCCGCGATGTTGAGCGTGCCGGGCGCGACCGCCGCATCGCCCGGCGCGGCGCCGATGTTGATGAAGCCCCTTGCCGTACCGGCGCCGAAGACGATAGAGCCGGCGCCGGCGTTGACCGTCACGGTGCCGCCGTCGGCCACGGTCAGCCTGCCGGTGGCGCCGGTGCCGTTGCCGAGCCTGAAAACCTGTCCCACCACGAGGCTCGATCCCGTGCCGCTGACCGTCGCGCTGCCGACGGCGCCCGCGTCGTAGCCGACGAGGAACTGCACGGTGAACGTTGCCGCGCCGCCGTCGAGGACATTGATCGCGCCGTTGCCAGTGCCCCGGCTGACGTCCGCTTCACGCGCCGTGACCTGCGACCCTGGCCCGGTCACGGTCACCGTTCCCGTCGACGCGCCGCTGGCGATTGTAAGATTACTACCAATCGTCCACCGCGAGCCGGCGCCGTCCACGACGACGGCGCCGCTGCCCCCGGTGGCTCCGATGACGGAGTCCCCCGAGGTCAATGTGCCGCCGTTGCGAATGGTGATCATGCTCGTGCCGGCACTGCGCACGTCCAGATTGTTGGCGACCGCCGCGATCGCGTCGATGATCGCGCTGCCGCCGTTGGTCATCCGGATGGAATTAAATGATGTCGGTACCGCTCCGGAGCTCCAGTTCGCAGGGTCCTGCCAAAACCCTTCACCCGGATTGGTCCAGTTGATGAGTTGGGCGGCGGCCGGAACGGGCAGCGTGAGCGTGCTCAGCAGCGCCCATTTGAAGAGGCGATGCTCGAAACGACGCTGATGGGTCGTATGAATGGGATGTGACGACGCCATAGTGCGACACTCATATGACTGTGCAAAATTTTCGTCGTCATAAGTTTACACATCTAAGGATCGGCTGCGTGGCGTGGTCCCCCGGAGATTGAACCGGAATCAGAGTGAATCTTCTTCGCGTTCACCCCTCTCCCGCGAGCGGGAGAGGGAGGGTGAGGGACCAAGGACGAGATGTCCTGGGAGCGCGGGCGTCCCGCCCGCATCAAGGCGAAAGCTTTGCTTCGCCTGACATGAGCGGGCGAGACGCCCGCGCTCCCAGGGCTCAGAACTTGTAGGAGAGATTGCCCTTGAAGGCGTGGTCGCGGGCGCCCGAGGCGAGGACGCCCGAATAGCCGGCACCGACGGTAAAGGACGACCCGACCTTGAGATCGAAGCCGGCCTCGACGACGACGGCGTTGCGGGCGATGGGCACGCCCTGGACGCCGAAGGAAGTACCGCCGGCGAAGGCCATGCGGGCGGCGG
>NZ_VOHA01000010.1 GCF_007859315.1 Reyranella sp. CPCC 100927 | reverse complement strand
CGGAACGGGCGACGATGGCCGCGCCGCCTTGGGCGCGGGGGCAGGTGCCGACGGCGCCGGCGGCGAGGTGGTGGAATCGGGCGCCGGCCGCGGCGCCTGGGGGCCACGCTCGGGCTGCTTGCGTGCTTGATCCTCGCGGCGACGCGCCTCGGCGGCTCTTGCGCGCGCCTCCGCTTCTTCGCGTCGCTGCCGCTCCTCAGAATCCTCGGCGCCTGGCGTGCCGCCCTTGCCGCTGGGTCTGCCCATCGGATTGTTGCCGGCGGACGTAACATCCAGCATGGCGATCAATGTGCTCACGACCTTGCCGGTGACCTCGTCCTGGATATCGAACACGGCACCGGTATCGCGGTCATAGCGCTCGGCCCAGTCGGAACGGCCGGTCCAGGCATCGATCAGTTCTGCCGAGATGCGCAGGCGTCCACCCTCGCGGCGTACGCTGCCCACCAGCGCGTGCGTGATGCCCAGCTCGCGGCCCAGCTGGCGCACGTCGATCTTGCGGCCCTTCCAGGAGAACGAGGTACTGCGGCCGATGACACGAAGGTTCTGCTGGTTGGCAAGGGCCGCCATCTTGGACAGCGCCGTGATGATGTCCTCGGTGATGCCGTCGCTGAAATATTCCTGATCCTGACCGGTCGGACTTTCGAACGGCAGCACCATGATGGCGACCCCCGTGGGCCGCGATGTGCCGCTCCATGGCCAGGTCCCGCCCAGCCAGGTGCCGAGCGTCGCGATGCCCAGCACCAGCAGCACGGCCAGTGTCATGATCGCCGGCCGCGACACGGATCGTCGCGGTGGCGGCGCCGGTGTGTCCGCGGCTGTCGCAGCCGCGCTGGCCGGTGGCGGTACGCTGCCGGCCGGCCGCACGCGCCAGGCATGCACGGCGCGCGCGATGTTCTTGACCGAGCGTGGCCCCAGGTCGTCGAACACGACCGGCAGCTTGCCTTGGACCTGCTCGCGCACGACATCCGAGACGCAGATCATGCCGGGATCGGCCAGCGCCTCCAGCCGCGCCGCGACGTTGACCCCGTCGCCCAGGATGTCGCTGCCCTCGACGATGATGTCGCCCAGGTTGATGCCCACCCGCAGTCGGAAGCGCCGGTCTTCGGGTTCGGCCAGGCTGCGCTCGGCCATGCAGGCCTGGATGGCCAGTGCGCCCGCCACCGCATCGATGACGCTGGCGAACTCGAACAGCAACCCGTCGCCCTGCGTGCCGACCAGTCGGCCGCGATAATTGGTCGCGATGGGCAGGATCGCCTCGCGATGGGCGCGCCACGCCGCCACCGTGCCGGTCTCGTCGGCGCCGATCAGGCGGCTGTAGCCGACCACATCGGCGCAGACGATCGCCGCCAACCGGCGTTCGACCCGCACCTCGCTCACGGCTCTCCCCTCATGCGGGGAAGCTATCACGTGCGACCGCTCGGTGTCCTTTGCTTCCGGCGCACGCGTCCGCCGTAGCGATGCTTCACAGCAAGGCGGGGTCGATGGTGAACAGCTCCTGCGCGCGCCCGACACCGCGCAGCGCGTAGCGGCCGACGGATACCAGGTTCCTGCGCTCCGGGTCAGGCGTTGCCGTCACGAATTCGGACGACAGCACGACGGGGCGGTCGACCGACCGGCACATCGAGGCGATGCGGTTGACCTCGTTCACGGCCGGACCGATGACCGTGAAGTCAAGGCGGTCGTGGCTGCCGATGTTGCCGTAGAACACGTCGCCGATATGCAGGCCGAGATAGACCGACGTCACCGGCCGGTTCTGATCCATGCGCTGCGCGTTGAGTGCACGCTGGCGCTCGCGCAGCGCCGCCTCGGCGCGCAGCGCGGCGCGGCAGGCCTCGGCCCGGTCGTCGGACTTGAAGATCGCCAGCGTGCCGTCGCCGATCAGCTTCAGCACCTCGCCGCCGGCCTCGCGGATCGATGTGATGACGGCATCCGCATAGTCGTTCAGCAGTGGAATGACCTCGTCGGGAGGGGCGGTGTCGGTGATGGCGGTGTAGCCGCGCAGGTCGGAGAACCAGAGCACGGCGCTGATGCGCTCGGCCACGCCGCGCGAGATGCGGCCGCTCAGCACGCGCTGGCCGGCGTCCTGGCCGAGATAGACCTCGACCAGGGTGCCGGCGATGCGGGTCAGCGATGCGCATTTGATCGCCAGCGCCAGCGACGGCGTCAGCCGGCGCAGGGCCGCCAAGGTGGATTCGCGAAAACCATCGGGATGTGCCGTCGTCCACGACGAGTAGAAGCAATCCATTTCGCCGATCGTGCCCTTGTCGGCGAAGCGCTGTATCAGCGCGAAGTATTCCGTCTGCCCTTGCTCGCGCAGCATCTGAAGCTGCGAAAAGTTCACCGGGTCGGTCGGTCCCAGCGGGCAGCGCATCTCATCGGCCCCGGTCGTCAGGATGTGATAGAAAGCGCTTTTCTGCCAGTTCTCCGCCGCCTCGCCTTCGTTGGTTGGACCGAACTCGATGAGGGCGCTTTCCTCGACGTCATCGTTGCGCCAGCGGAAAGCGCGCCCCTCGTACGTGGGATGCAGCGTGTCAATGATGGCGAGGCCGCGCGACAGTTCGAGGCCGGCTGCGCTGCAGCGGGCGCAAAAACCATCCATCAGGTCGGTCTCCGAGGCGCCGGTCAGGCCGCGATGAACCACCCATGCTGCAATCTGCTCGATATCGATGTCGTTCATGGGCCCTTACCTGGGATCGCCAGCGTCAATCGGCCAGAGGATATCCTGTCATTCACGCCGAAATGTGTCAGGTCCAACCGTGAGCGTGCCATCGACCACGCGGCCCGTCGCCGTGAAGCCGGAATCATCGACAAAGTGCAGGACGTCGCCGCGCACCGAGTATCGGCCGGTATAGGCACTTTTGCGCGTACCGCGGGCCTCGTCGTAGCGTCCGTCCGACCGCAGTTCGAGACGGACATGGCCATCAGCGGTCACCCACATGCCGACGAAATGCTGATCCGCCATGGGAGCCCCCTGTTGTGCGTTCGCGGTCGTGGTGGCGGCCTCCGCGGCGACGGCGCCAGCGGCTAGTGCGCTCATCGCACGCAGCACGTGGCGGCGGCGTACTGTCCGGTTCTTCGAGGCGTTCATCGCGATTCTCCAGCCCGATCTCTTTCTCCGAACAGCTCGATCAACGTCTGTGCGGCATCGATGGCGCGCGGAAAGCCGGCATGGACGGTTGTCAGGTAGATGACCTCTTTCAGGTCATCGCGCGCGACGCCGACGTTGAGCGCGTAGCCGGCATGGATTTTCATCTGCGTCCGGTTGCCCAGCGCGGCGAATACCGCCACCGTGGCCAGCTGGCGCGTCCGCGGGTCGAGGCCCGGCCGTGACCAGACATCGCCCAAAGCGTAGTCGGTGATCGCATCGGCCAGGAAAGGGAACTCCTGGCGCAATGCCTCGAGCGCCGGCTGACTCTTGCCTGCGTTTAGTGTCCCGACCACCGCTTCGCCGCGCTGGCGGCGCTCGCTCTTGAGCGGATCGGCAACCGCAGGGGCGGTCGCGGCGATGATCACCGCGGTTGCGATCACGTACTTCATGGTCATGGTGTTCCTCATGCTCAATAGGGGCTTGCCGTCGGGCGAACGATCATCTCGCTGACATCGACATCGTCGGGTTGCTCGATTGCGAACAGGACGGCGCGTGCGATCGCATCGGGGCTGATGACGATCCTGCGGAATGCCCGCATGCCCTCGCGTGTCTGCGGGTCCGAGATGCTGTCGGCCAGTTCCGATTCAACGGTGCCGGGACTGACCACCGTAATCCGGATCCTGTCGGTCTCCTGGCGCAGGCCGTCGGAGATCGCGCGCACGGCGAACTTGGTGGCACAGTAGACCGCAGCCGTCGGATAGACGGCGTGACCGCCGATCGACGAGATATTCACGATCTGGCCCGTGCCCTGCGCCTGCATGATCGGCAACGCGGCCGCGATGCCGTGCAGAACGCCACGGATGTTGACGTCGATCATGCGGTCCCATTCGTCGACCTTCAGCAGCGATAGCGGCGACAGCGGCATGACGCCGGCATTGTTCACCATCACGTCGAGGCGCCCGAACGCGTCCGTCGCGAAGGCGGCGAATGCCTGCATGTCGGTACGGTCGGTCACGTCGAGCGCACGCAGGCGCGCGATACCGCCATCGGCGGTGATCGCCGCTGCCAGCGTCTCGAGGCGCGCCGTGCGTCGCGCGCCGATGACGACGCGGGCGCCGCGTTGCGCCAGCAGCCTGGCGGTGGCCTCGCCGATGCCGCTGCTGGCGCCGGTGATGGCGATGACTTTCTCATTCAATGTCGGCATGGCGTCCCGGGTAGCTGAGCCGGCGCGGCGCACCGGTCGATGCGAGGGACTGTGGGCGCGGTGATTGCCGGGGCGGTAGACCGGAACTGGCCGGTTCTTGCCTGATCCTCCAGGGTCGCGGTGTTGTGATCGGCTTGCAGGCCGCGATCGTCTATGCTGCGGGATGAGATCCGATCACGAGAATGTTGGAGCGCGGCGCGTGGAAGCAGGACTCGAACTGGCCGAGTTGATTGAACGATTCGCCGGCAAGGACGGCATTCATGCCACGCCCATTGCGCGCCTGTTCCTGATCCGCGCGTCGCGACCGACCATGCCGCTGCACGTGCTGCATCAGCCGGCGGTGTGTTTCGTCGCGCAGGGCCGCAAGCAGGTGATCGTTGGCGACGCGATCCATGTCTATGACAAAGCGCAGTACCTGATCGTGTCGGTCGACGTGCCGGTCATCGGCCAGGTCCTGAAGGCCAGCCCCAGGAGCCCGTATCTCTGCCTGCGTCTTGATCTTGATCCCGCGACCTTGGGGGCCTTGCTGCTGGAAACCGGTGTGCGCGCCCGTGAACACCGGCAACCCGCGCCGGCGCTGGGACTGAGCGCGATGACGTCGGACCTTCTGGATGCCGCAACCCGGCTCGCACGGCTGCTGGCGGCGCCACGCGATATCGCCATTCTCGCCCCCTTGGCGGAGCGCGAGATCCTCTATCGGCTCCTGACAGGCGAGCAGGCGGCCAGGCTGCAGCAGATTGCATTCGCCGACGGCAAGCTGCAGCAGGTCAATCGCGCCATCGGCTGGATCAAGCACAACTTCACCAAGCCGTTCAGCATCGATGTGATCGCTGCCGAGGCATGCATGAGCCCGTCGGCTCTGCATCAGCATTTCAAGAACGTCACGGCCATGAGTCCGCTGCAATATCAGAAGCAGCTGCGGCTTCAGGAAGCCCGCCGCCTGATCCTGAGCGAGGCCGCCGATGCCGCCACGGCAGGTCATGCCGTTGGCTACGACAGCCCCTCGCAGTTTAGCCGCGAATATGGCCGCTTGTTCGGTGCGCCGCCGCGGCGTGACATCGCGCGCCTGAAGACAACACCGGATCTGGTCTTCGGCGTTTGAGGGCGTGATCCCCAAATGATGAGCCCCGTCCCGAACGGGTCGGGAAGCGGGGCTCGGTGGGCCTCTTGCCCAGGCCGCTCGTGGAGAGTGGCCTATTTCGCACCGCGTCTCCAACACCTGGCCAAAGGCGTTGGTCGTCGGTTCGCTCTAGTCAAGTCAGTCGTGATTGTCGATGACCCGGAGTGTCCTTGGCCAAGGAATGCGATCGACTGTCCAGGTCATGGTCCCGCCGAATGCTCAACGAGACCCGGGTCGCTGGCCCGGTGGAGTATCCATGCGTGGCATGTCTCCCGAGCTGGTTGTCGCGCCGCCTGCCGTCCCGCGCTGCCAGCAGCGCCACCCTTCGTTCGCGCTAGCGGCGCGCAAGGGGGACGAACAGACAGTACAAGCCTCTGCCTGTTGTCCGTCCGAGTCAAGGCCGCGCGCGGTGGATGAGTGTTTGGTCGGCTCCAAGGCAGCACCGCTCGGCTGAAGCCAGCGACAATGCGGACAAGTTCGCGGCGGACGCCGCGCAGGGCCGCACCTAAGTTTGGCGCCGCCCGCTACTGCAGAAGGTCCGGCATGAGCACGCGTCGTATCCGTCTGGGCGTCAATGTCGATCACGTGGCAACCGTGCGCAACGCGCGCGGCGGTCATCATCCCGATCCGGTCCGCGCTGCGGCGCTGGCGGCCGAGGCCGGCGCCGATGGCATCACGGCGCATCTGCGCGAGGATCGCCGCCATATCGTCGATGCCGATATCGAACGCCTGGTGCGCGAGGTGCCGCTGCCGCTGAACTTCGAGATGGCGGCGACCGACGAGATGGTCGCCATCGCCTTGCGCCACAAGCCACACGCGGCCTGCATCGTCCCGGAGCGGCGCGAGGAGCGCACCACCGAAGGCGGTCTCGATGCGGCGGGCCAGCACAATCACCTGGCACCGCGTGTGGCGCGCCTGCGCGAAGCCGGTATCCGCGTGTCGCTGTTCATCGAGCCCGATCGGCGCCAACTCGATGCCGCCGTGGCGTTGGGCGCGCCGGTGGTCGAACTGCATACCGGCCGCTATTGTGAACTCGAGGGTGGGGCACGCACGGCGGAACTGGAGCGGTTGCGCAAGGCGGCCGCCACCTGCGGCACGCTGGGGCTGGAGTGCCACATGGGCCATGGCCTGTCCTACGACAATGTCGAGGCAGTTGCCGCCATCCCCGAGGTGATGGAGCTGAACATCGGCCACTTCCTGGTGGGCGAGGCGATCTTCATCGGCTGGAAGGAGAGCCTCACGCACATGCGCCGCCTCATGGACAAGGCGCGCGGCATCAACGGCGGGTAGCGCCGAACCGAGCGGAGTCGACCATGGCTGTTCTTGAACGCGCCGGCGTCTGCACCCTGGATTGTCCCGACACCTGCAGCCTGACGGTCACCGTTGATGATGGCCGCATCGTGAAGGTGCGCGGCTCGACGGCGCTGCCTTATACCGACGGCGTCATCTGCAACAAGGTTGCCCATCATACGGATGCGTTCGTGCATGGCGATGCCCGCCTGCAGTTTCCACTGAAGCGCGTCGGCCCGCGTGGTTCGGGTCGCTTCGAGCGCACCAGCTGGGACGAGGCACTTGATCTCATCCACCAGCGCGTCACAGCGGTCATCGAGCGCTTCGGGCCGCAAGCCGTGATGCCGCTGAACTACGCCGGACCGCATGGCCTGCTGTCGGGTGACAGCATGTCGTTGCGGTTCTTTCACAAGCTGGGTGCCTCGCAGCTCTATCGGCGTGCCTTGTGCGGCGGCGTGCGCAGCGAGGCGTGGAGCGGCACCTATGGCGCGGTTCCCGGCCTCGGCCCGGATGCCGCGGCGGATGCGCAGCTCAACATCGTGTGGGGCAACAACGCGACCGTTTCCAATTTACACCTGGTGCGGAATATCCGCACCGCCAAGCGCAAGGGCGGGCGCCTGGTGGTGATCGATCCTCTGCGGACCAAGATCGCGGCGCAGGCGGACCTGCGTCTGGCGCTGCGGCCGGGCACGGACGTCGTGCTGGGGTTCGCGCTGGCAGTCGAACTCGAGCGTATCGGCGCTCACGATCAGGCGTTCATCGCGCGGCACGTCGAGGGTTACTCCGCGTTCATGGACCAGGCGCGGCCGTGGACGATCGCCGCCGCCGCCGAGGCTTGCGGCGTGCCAGCCGACGACATCCGCCAGCTGGCACGGTGGATGGCCGATGCCGATCCGCTGGTGTTGGCGCCGGGCAACGGACTGGAACGCGGTCGCAACGGCGGCAGCGGCATACGTGCGGCGATCGCCTTGCCGGCGTTGATGGGCAAGCTGAGCGCCACCAGCGGCATCGTGCTGGGCGCCAGCCACGCCGTACCCAAGACCATGGCGAAGCTGCAGCGGCCCGATCTGATGCCCGCCGGCACGCGCACGCTGAACATCCTGGATGTCGGTCGCCACCTCGAGCGCGATGACATCGACCCGCCCTTGCGGGCGCTCTTCATCTACAACCACAACCCGCTCGTGGTGCATGCCGACCAGAACCGCCTCAAGCGTGGCCTGGCGCGGGACGACATCTTTCTGGTCGGCATCGAGATCGCGATGACCGAAAGCATGCACTATTGCGATGTCGTGCTGCCGTCGGCGACGCATTTCGAGTGCGACGATCTCTACGGCGCCTACGGCCATCACTGGCTGCAGCGGGCCGAGGCCGTCATTGCACCGGTCGGTGAGTCATTGCCCAACACCGAGATCTTCCGCCGGCTGGCAAGGCGTTTCGGTTTCGACGACGACTGCTTCGCGGCCAGCGACAGCATGCTGATGGACGATGCCGTCGACGGCAGTCATCCGCGACTGCGCGGTGTGGTTCCGAGCCGCATTCCGACAAGCCAGGCATTGCGCATGACGGCGCCCGATGGCCGGCCGCTGGCGCTGTTCGACAACGTCATGCCGGCAACACCGTCGGGCAAGGTCGAGCTCATTTCCGACACGCTGGCCACGCGCTGGGGTACGGCGGCGCGATTGCCGGCCTTCCGGCCGCACACCAGTCGGTTCCCGCTGGCGCTGATTTCGCCGGCCTCGGACAAGCGCATTTCGTCGACCCTGCTGGGGCATGGCGGTGCGCCGGCTGAAGCCCCGCCGTTGATGATGCACCCGGACGATGCCCGCAGGCGCCGCCTGGAGCACGCCAAGAGCGTGCGGGTGTGGAACGACCTGGGCGAGGTCGTCTTGCCACTGCTGGTGACCGACGCCGTGCCGCCGGGTGTGGTGGCGTCCGAGAAGGGTGCCTGGCTGGCCACCAGCACCACCGGGCAGACGATCAGTGCGCTCGTGTCGGCCGACGAGCGCGCCGATCTGGCCGAGGGCGCCTGCTACAACGACACCGGCGTCGAGGTCGCGGCTGCCGCCTGACGCAGTGCGGTCTGATCCTGGCCGCAGATTGAAGCAGCCTGACGCGACATGCCGTTGAGTTTCAACGCGGCGTCGCGCTTGAACGCGCGTCTTTCGCTCAGTGCCCCAATTTATCCTGCAATGCCCCGTGATGCCCTCTGACACACGCGAGCCGTGGGCGATGAAATGAGGCTGCCGGCGGATCGCTGGCGGGCTGCATCAGCGTTGGGTGGGACGGACATGCGTTTTGCTGTAGGGCTTGAGAGATTGGGCAGCGTTCTCGGGGTGCTGATCGGGGTGGCGTCGGGTCTCGACGTCGCCGCGCGTCCGGCGCACGCGCAGGCCGAACAATACGTCGGTCAATGGCGGTGTCAGCTCGTCAATCAGACGGTATCGAACAACCGCTTCGAGAACTACAGCTATACCTTCACACTGGCCTTGTACGGCAACGGCAGCTTCGAAGCGCAGGGTGTCTACTATGCCGAAACGAACGGCTACAACGACCCGTTCCAGGCCCAAGGTCAATGGCAGGTGGAGCAGGGCGGAATCGTCGGTCGCGGCCAGGCCTTCAAGCAAAGCGGCAACACACCGTTCAACCTCGTCCTGACCGGTTACACGGCGCAGAGCATGTCTTTTCGTACCGAGTCGGCCTACGGCCGCCTGGCGATGGCATGTCAGCGATAACGCATCACGCGTACCCGCTCGATGTGAATCCGGCTGATGCGATCACTGGGGTAGCACGTCCCACCGCACGACGTGCCGCGACGGTTGCGGCGAGAAAAGGTTGTCGTTGGGCAAGCAGGATGGTCGCGCATGCCATCGTTGATACCGACGGCGCCTTCCAGCACCGCGACCATCAGTGCATTGAGCGCCGAGGTCGAGGCGCTTGCCGCCGCCTGGGCCTCCGGTACGGCCTTGCCGACGGAAAGCAAGACCGGCCGCCAGAACTGATCGCGTGGCGATCGTGCGCGGCTACGATCCGCTGACCATGCTGGCCTTGGCGGACGTGACCTTGTCGCCGTCCACGGTGCAGGAGAACTGAAGCCGGAAGCCGTCGCCTATCGGGGCCTCGCCGGCAACGTCGATCGAGTCACCGGCTCCCTTGCGGGCGCGCGCTGCCGTGCGCACGGCTGCCGTCACCTTCTCCTGGCCGCGTTTCTGAACTGCAGCCCGTGCCGCGTCACCCACGCGTTGCAGGTCCGGCCCGCCTTTGGGTTTCATCCAGTCGGGCATGGTCGGCATGGTCATGTTGGCGTTGATCCAGACGGCGTCCGCGCAGTGGGTGATGGCCCGTTGCGCCGCTTCCGGCGGCGGGCTGTCATCGCAGGCCGATATCAGTCCCGCGAGGCTGATGAGATACATCACGGCGATCACATGCCGTCGTACCCGCGGCAACGATCTGTTCAATTGCATGCGTCCTCGTTCCCGTCGTGGTGCTGGTGCAGAGATGCACACCGCCGCCTGACCGGAAATCCATTGACTCATTTCGCCATCACTGTCAGTAAGAGATTGAATGCTCGCTCATATTTGCCGTGCCGTGAGAAAACGACCGAGTGGACGTTTCTGCGGCACCCCGAGGTAAAGGAAGCGACATGCCGTTCGATCTGCCATTTTTCATTGTCGTCGCAGCCGGGGTGCTGATTTTTGCACTCATACGATCGCTCAGGCGGCCTCGGAGGAGGCCGGGCTCCGGCTACGATCGAACCGATACCGATACGAACTGGCCCGACCGGTCATCATCTTCATATGGGGCGACCGGCGGATCGTCTTCCCTATCGGGCCCCATGGTGGCCACCGCGGCCGGCGTTGCGGCCGGCGCCGCCATCGGATCCGCAGTTCTGGGTTCGGAGGCGACTGGCCATGGCGGCGACAGGTCCGGCGGTGGCGCCGATACCGATAGCGGATCGACCTCCGACAGCGGTTGGGATAGCGGTGGGTCCGACAGCGGCAGCTCGGACAGCGGTTCCTCGTCGACCGACTGATCCGGGACGTGCGCGCTGTCGGCAGGCTGGCATCCGGCCGAGTGACGGGCTATCTCCGGGGCCATGATTATCGGTATCGGCAGCGACCTGGTCGACATCAGGCGGATCGACAAGACCCTGCAGCGGCATGGGGAGCGCTTTGTCGATCGTTGTTACACGGAGGTCGAGCGCAAGCGCTCGGACGGTCGCGCCGATCGGGCCGCCAGCTACGCCAAGCGCTTTGCCGCCAAGGAGGCCTGTTCCAAAGCCCTGGGTACCGGCCTGCGGCGCGGCGTCTACTGGCGCGACATGGGCGTGGTCAACAAGCCCAGCGGCAAGCCCACGATGCTGCTCACGGGCGGGGCGTTGAAGCAGTTGCAGAGCATCACGCCGGTCGGCATGCGCGCCGAGGTCCACCTCACCATCACCGATGATTTCCCGATGGCGCAGGCTTTCGTGATTATCGAAGCTCTGCCGGAGTGACTGCTCGCTGTCGCGCCAGAACGCCGCGCGACCGACCGGCACCGCAGCAAACCGCGCTAAGGGCAAGACTTCCGGGGCCTTTGTTGCTATACCCGCCCGCTGCCCTGCTACCCTCGGCACGGCACCTCGCGTGGGCACGCAATGGAAAACCGTAAGTCTCTGAGTCGCAAAGAACAAACGGGCGGCTGGATGGAGACGGTGAAGACCGTCGTCTACGCCGTCCTGATCGCCATTGTGGCGCGCACCTTCTTGTTCGAGCCCTTCAACATTCCCAGCGGCTCGATGATTCCGACCCTGCTGGTGGGCGACTACCTGTTCGTCTCCAAGTACTCCTACGGTTACAGCAAGCACTCCTTCCCGCTGTCGATGGCCCCGTTTTCCGGCCGCGTTCTTGAGCGTCCGCCGCATGCCGGCGACGTCGCGGTCTTCAAGTGGCCGGGCGACAACCGCACCGATTACATCAAGCGAATCATCGGTGTGGCCGGTGACCGCGTCCAGGTGAAGGGCGGCGTCCTGTTCGTCAACGACAAGCCGGTCGATATGCGCCCGGCGCAGGAAGTTGGTCCGCGGCCAGCCGGCGGCTCGAGCGATGGTCAGATCTATGTCGAGGTGCTGCCCGGTGGCACGCCGCACTTCATCCAGAAGAAAAGGCCCCTGGGTGCACCCAAGGAAGCGGGCGACGATCCCAACAACACCCGTGAGTTCCTGGTGCCGCAGGGACACGTCTTCGTGATGGGCGACAACCGCGACGAGTCGGCCGACAGCCGCGTGCTCAGCAGCCAGGTCGGTTTCGTTCCGATCGAGAACCTGGTGGGCCGGGCCGAATTCATCTTCTTCTCGCATGATGGATCGGCATCGCTGTGGGAAGTGTGGAAGTGGCCCGAGGCCATCCGGTTCAGCCGCATATTTCATGGCATTCGTTAAGTCGGCCACGAAGGGGGGAGGCGTGGGACGTGACACGTCGGGCGGCGATGATCCCGGGCAGGCCTTTGTGGCGGCGCTCGGACATACGTTTGCCAATCGCGATCTGCTGCGCGAGGCGTTGACGCATCGCAGTGCCGTCGATCGCCAGCGTGGCCGCAACATCGATTTGCGGCACGGCAACGAGCGGCTGGAATTCCTGGGTGATCGCGTATTGTCGCTGGCCGTGGCCGATCTGCTGATCCGCCGCTTCCCCGACGAAAGCGAGGGTGAACTGGCGCGCCGCCACGCCGCGCTGGTGCGGGCCGAAACCCTGGCCGATGTGGCGCGCGCTATCGAACTGGGCGGGCGACTGACGCTGGCCGACTCGGAGGAGGCGACAGGCGGCCGTCATAAGCCGGCCATTCTGGCTGATGCCTGCGAGGCGGTGATCGGGGCCCTGTATCGCGATGGTGGTCTGCCGGCGGCGAGCGCTTTTGTCGAGCGCTATTGGCTGCCCCGCATCGAGCATGATCCCAAGCCGCCGCGTGACCCCAAGACGGCACTGCAGGAATGGGCCCAGGGCCGCGGCTTGCCGCTGCCGAGCTACCGCGAGGTGGGCCGCGAAGGGCCCCCCCATGCGCCGCAGTTCGTCATGGAAGTCGTGGTGCGGGGCCGGACGCCGGCGCATGGCAACGGCAAGACCAAGCGCGAAGCCGAGCGCGCCGCGGCCACTGCCATGCTGGGCGCGCTGAAGTGATCGCCTGAAATTTTGACCACAAAGGCACAGAGGACACCGAGGAACACAGAGATGAAAGACTCCCGCTGCGTGCCGAAGGTGCGCTCACGTTCTCTGTGGCCTCTGTGTCTCGTGAACCGTTTCGACCGCCGCCATGACCGATACCGCTGACAGCGGCAGCCCCCGCGCCGGGTTCGTGGCGCTCCTGGGAGCGCCCAATGCCGGCAAGTCGACGCTGCTGAACGGGCTGGTCGGCGGCAAGGTGTCGATTGTGTCTCCCAAGGCGCAGACGACGCGGACCCGTGTGCTGGGCATCGCGATGCGTGACGTGCCCGGCGGCGGGCGGGCGCAGATCGCCTTTGTCGACACGCCCGGCATCCACGATCGCCACCAGCGCCGCCTGGAGCGCGCCATGGTGCGTGCTGCCTGGCAGGGCGCCGCCGACGCCGATCTCGTGGCGCTCCTGATCGATGCCGCCCGCGGCTTCGGCGACGAGGTGCGCGCCATCACCATGCGGTTGCGCGAAATCGGCAAGCCCGCCGTGCTGGTGCTCAACAAGATCGACCTCATCCGGCGTGACAAGCTGCTGGCGCTGGCGACGGCAGCCAACGCAGCCCATCCGTTCGAGCGCACCTTCATGGTATCGGCGAAGACCGGCAACGGTGTCGGCGACCTCGCCGATTGGCTGGCGGGCGCCGTGCCGGCGGGGCCGTGGCTCTTCCCCGAGGATCAGCTTACCGACATGCCGATGCGCCTGCTGGCCGCCGAGATCGTGCGCGAGCAGGTCTTCCTGCAGCTGCACGACGAATTGCCGTACGAAGCTGCGGTCGAGACCGAGACCTGGGAGGAACGCTCCGACGGCAGCGCGCGCGTGGACTGCGCCGTCTTCGTGATGCGCGAGAGCCAGCGGCCGATCGCGCTCGGCAAGGGGGGCGCGCGCATCAAGATGATCGGTAGCCGCGCCCGCAAGCAGCTGAGCGAGATCGCCGGGCGGCCAGTGCACCTGTTCCTGACCGTCAAGGTCAAGGAGCGCTGGGCCGAGGACCGCATGCGCTACGGCGAATGGGGCCTGGACTACGAAGTGTGACCCCTGGGAGCGCGGGCCTCTGGCCCGCTCATGTCAGAGGAAAGCAAAGCTTTCGCTTGATGCGGGCGAGACGCCCGCGCTCCCAGGGCATGAGCCAGGGCCAGTCTGGCGCTGCCAAACATCGCACGCTAACATCGCCGCGCTGCCATCCGAGTTGACCCGTCAGTCGCTGCGGCCGGTGTGAATGCCTCATCGTCCGACGGGCTATCATGAGGCGCGTTTGCGCGGCGTTGGGAGGAAGCGATGCAAGTAGGCATGGACTTGCGCCAGGCGGTCGAAGCCGACCGTGTTCATCGGCATGTCTACACCGATGCGGGCATATTCGAGCAGGAGATGGACCGGATCTTTCACCGCGTGTGGACCTATGTCGGCCACGAGAGTCAGGTGAAGAGCCCCGGCGACTACTGGACCGTTCAGGTCGGGCGTCAGCCGATGATCATGATCCGGCATCGCGACGGCACGGTGCATGTCCTGCACAACCGCTGCCCGCACCGTGGTGCCATGCTGTTCGGCAACCGCAACGGCAATGCCGGCGGGCCGATCACCTGCTCCTATCACGCCTGGCAGTTCGATACCGACGGCACCTGCCGGACGGTGCCGCTGTCGAAGGGTTATGACGGCACGCGCCTGGCGCCCGGCGGCGCGGACTGCCATTTGCGCGACATGAAGCGGGCGGCACGCGTCGAATCCTACCGTGGGTTTGTCTTCGCCAACCTGAGTGTCGACGGCCCCTCGTTGCTGGAATGGCTGGGCGCCGCGAAGATCGCGTTCGACGACATGTGCGACCGCGCGCCGGCGGGCGAGGTGGAGGTCGTCCCCACCTGCTTCCGCGTGATCCAGAATTCCAACTGGAAGATCTTCCTCGAGAACCAGCTCGATGCGCTGCACCCGGCGGTGACGCATGAATCGACCGGCAAGGCGGCGTTCGATGTCGAGGAGGAGATGAAGAAGCGCGGCGGCCACGCGCCGCTCTCCTATCACTACATGTCGGCCTTCTACACGACGCCGGTCGCCAAGTGGGACCAGTTCCAGACCCTCAATTATCCGCACGGCCATTGCATCCTGACCGGCTACATGGGCCTGCGGCCGCGCGATCCCGATACGCTGGCCTACGAAGAGACGATGAAGAAGGCCTATGGTGAGGCGCGCATGGAGGAGATCCTCGGCGTCAACATTCACCATGTGCTGCTCTATCCCGGCCTGTCGGTTCAGTCGCCGCTGCAGCAGTTGCGCGCCGTGCGGCCGCTGGGAGTCGACAAGACCCTGACCGAGATCTGGCATTTCCGCCTGAAGGGCGCGCCGGAAGCGATGTATCGCCGGGCGCTGGGCTACTACAACCTCGTCAATTCGCCGGCGACGCTGATCAATGCCGACGATCTGTGGAATTTCTGGAAGATCCACCAGGGTCTGGCGTCCGACGGCGGCGAATGGGTGAGCTTCCATCGCAATGCCGGCCAGGATCTGGAAGCGGATGGCGTGGTCACTTCGTGCATCGGCACCAGCGAAGCGCCGATGCGCAACCAGTTCCGCGCCTGGGTCGACTACATGGGCGCGAGGTGAGCACCATGGCCACCATGAACGGTGACGATCCGCAGCGCAGCATCGAGCAGTTCCTGTACCGCCAAGCCGAGTGCCTCGACACTGGCGACTGGCAAGGATTCATCGATCTGTTCGCCGACGACGGCATGTACTGGATGCCGGCCGATCCGTCGCAGACCACCGGCGACGGCGTGCCCTCGATCTTCTACGAGGACCGCGACCTGATGGCGGTGCGCCTGCGGCGGATGACGCATCCCCGTGCGTGGTCGCAGAAGACCGAGTGGGGCACCAACCACGTGGTTTCGAACGTACGCATCGAGACGGATGACTCCGCCAGCGGCGAACTCGTCGTGCGGTCGCGCTTCCACATGATGGAGTTCCGCAACGACGCAACCCGGCACTTCGCCGGCTCCTACATCCATCATCTGCAGCGCGGCCCGGACGGTTATCGCATCAAGCTGCAGCGCGTCGATATGGTGAACGCGCAGGGCATGTACGACTACGTGCTGCAAGCGTGGGTGTAGGGGTATCGTGTCCTCCCCAGATTGTCATCCCGAGCCAAGCGAGGGATCTTCTGAAGAGGGCGTACGGTGCATCAAAAGATCCCTCGCTTCGCTCGGGATGACAATCTGGGGAGGGCAGAATGAAGAACAAGACCTGTCTGCTGGCCGGCATCGCCGTGCTGGCGCTGGCCTCGGCCGCGCACGCCGCGGACAAGGTCAAGGTCGGCTTCATGAGTACGTTGTCCGGGCCCGGGGCGGCGATCGGCGTGGATATCCGCGACGGCTTCGAACTCGTCGCCAAGGGCGACAGCGGCAAGCTGGGTGGCCTCGCCGCGGAAATCACCATCGTCGATGACCAGCAGAATCCCGATACGGCGCGGCAGGTCGTCGAGCGCTTCACCAAGCGCGACCGCGTCGACGTGATCACCGGCATGGTGTTCTCCAACGTGCTGCTGCCGGTGATGCCGGCCATCCTGGGCTCGAAGACCGTCTACATCAGCCCCAACACGGGGCCCGAGGACTACGCCGCGGAGAAGTGCGATCCGCACTTCTTTGTCGTGTCGTGGCAGAACGAGGACACCGCGGCTGCCATGGGCCAGGTGATGAACGACCGCAACCTCAAGAACGTCTACCTGATCGCACCCAACTATCCCGGCGGCCGCGAGACGTTGAACGGCTTCAAGCGCACCTACAAGGGCACGATTGCCAGCGAGGTCTACACCAAGCTGGGCCAGCTCGACTACGCGGCGGAGATCGCGACCCTACGCGCCGCCAAGCCCGACGCGGTGTTCTTCTTCCTGCCCGGCGGTATGGGCACCAACTTCATCAAGCAGTATGTCAGCGCCGGCGCGCAGCAGGACGCCAAGCTGTACACACCCGGCTTTTCTGCCGATGAAGATACGATCAAGTCCGTCGGCGAACCCATGGTCGGGATCCTCAACACGACGCAATGGGCGCATGATCTTGATAACCCGGCGAACCGGAAATTCGTCGCTGACTTCCAGAAGGCCTACGGCCGGCTGCCCACAATGTATGCCCAGCAGGGTTACGATGCGGCCCAGTTGATCGCCGCCGCGGTGCGCGACACCGGCGGCAAGATCGAGGACAAGGCCGCTTTCCTGAAAGCGCTGCAGGCCGCCAAGTTCGACTCCCCGCGCGGCAAATTCCGCTTCAACACCAACCATTATCCGATCCAGGACTACCACCTGCGCGAGGTGATCAAGGACAGCACCGGCCGCATCACCAATAAGACCATCGGCAAGGTCTATAGCGACTACGCCGACCCGTTCGCCGCGCGCTGCACGATGAAATGAAGTTCGGGTCGAGCGACCACACCGTCATCCCGAGCGCAGCGAGGGATCTCTTGAGCGCGGCGTACTACGTCTGCATCAAAAGATCCCTCGCTGCGCTCGGGATGACGGTGTGGAGGACACCATGCTGACCCTGGTCGTCGAGCAGGTGCTAAACGGTCTGCAGCTGGGGCTGATGCTGTTCCTGCTGGCCGCCGGATTGACCTTGGTGTTCGGCATCATGGACATGATCAACCTGGCGCACGGCTCGCTCTACATGATCGGCGCCTACCTGGCGGCCACCGTCGCCGAGGCCAGCGGCTCCTTCGTCGCTGCCATCGTCGCTGCCGTGGTGGGCACCGCGGTGATCGGCATGGCGCTGGAACTCACGGTCCTGCGACCGCTGTACCGGCGCTCGCATCTGCACCAGGTGCTGGCCACCTTCGCGCTGATCCTGATCGCCAACGAACTGGTGCGGATCATCTGGGGCGCGCAGCCGGTTGCGCTCAACATGCCGGCGGCTTTGTCGGGGCCGGTCGAACTGGCACCCGGCTTGCGTTACCCGGCCTATCGCCTGGTGGTGATCGGCGTCGGCCTGGCCGCCGCATTGCTGCTCTACGTCGTCGTGGCCCACACGCGCGTCGGCATGTGGCTGCGGGCCGGTGCCTCGGATCGCGAGATGGCCGGTGCCATGGGCGTCAATACGGCGTGGCTGTTCACCGCCGCGTTTGGCGCCGGTGCCGCGCTCTGCGCCGTCGCAGGCGCGCTGCTGGGGCCACTGCTGGCGGTCCAGGTCGGCATGGGCGAGAACATCCTGATCCTGGCATTCGTCGTCATCGTGATCGGCGGCATCGGCTCGGTGCGCGGCGCCCTGGTCGGCGCGCTGCTCGTCGGCCTTCTCGACACGGCCGGCCGTACCTTGCTGCCGGCGCTGTTTCGCGCGCTGGCGCCGCCGGCCGTGGCGTCGGAAGTGGGGCCGGCACTGGCCTCGATCCTGATCTACGTACTGATGGCCGGCGTTCTCTATTTCCACCCCCGCGGCCTGTTTCCGGCGCGTGGCTAGCGCGTTGCATATACGCCTGCATCCGCTGCCGACTCTGCTGCTGGTCGCGGGGCTGGCGGTGCTGCCCGTGGTGCTCACGGCCGTGGACCAGCCGTTCTACATCGTGCTCGCCAGCCGCGTGCTGATCTATGCCCTGATCGCCAGCAGCCTGAACCTTCTGATCGGCTATGGCGGCATGGTGAGCCTGGGGCATGCCTGCTTCATCGGCGCCGGCGCCTACACGGCGGCCGTGATGGTGCGCGCCGGCGCCGATATCGCCTGGCTGACATGGCCTGCGGCGGCGCTGGCCGGCGCGGCGCTGGCGGCGATGATCGGTGTCGTCGCGCTGCGTACCCGCGGCGTCTACTTCATCATGATCACCCTGGCGTTCGCGCAGATGGCCTACTACGTCGTGGTGTCGCTGCGCGTGCTGGGCGGCGACGACGGGTTGACCCTGCCGCATCGCGCCCGCTACGGGTTCGGGCTCGATCCGGGATCCGATACCGTCTTCTATTGGGCCGTGCTGGTCGTCGTGTTGCTGCTGATGACGGGAATGCGCCAGCTGCTCAATGCCCCGCTGGGCCGTGCCCTGCAGGCGATCCGCGACAACGACACGCGCATGGAAGCCATCGGCTTTCCGGTCTTTCGCATTCAGCTCGCCGGTTTTGTGATCGCGGGCGCCGCTGCCGGCCTCGGCGGCGGTATGCTCGCCGACCTCAACCAGCAGGTCAGCCCGAGCCTGCTGCATTGGACCCAGTCGGGCACCTTGATGGTCATGGTGATCCTGGGAGGCGCTGGCCGGTTCCTGGGGGGCGTGTTGGGCGCGGCGGCGCTGTTGCTGGCGCAGGAGCTCTTCTCCGACGTCACGACGCACACGGCGCTGGGCATCGGCCTGGTGCTGCTGGCTGTCGTGCTCTTCGCTCCCGCCGGTCTCGCCGGTTTGTGGCGGCAGGTCGCACGATGACCGCGCCGCCGGGCCTGCAGGTACACGGCCTGCGCAAGCGCTTCGGCGGCATCACGGCGGTGGACGACGCCAGCATGACCGTGGCATCCGGCGAACTGCACGCGTTGATCGGCCCCAACGGCGCCGGCAAGACGACGTTCATCCAGCTCGTGTCGGGCGCCGAGCGCGCCGATGGCGGCCGGATCACGCTGGGTGGTGTCGAGATCGATGGCTGGCCGATGCATCGGCGCGTGACGCAGGGCCTGGCGCGGTCGTTCCAGATCAGCAGCGTCTTCCCGGCTTTCACCGTGCTGGACAATATCGCGCTGGCCGTACAGGCGCGCAGCCAGGGGCGATGTGCGATCTGGCGCCCGGTCGTGATGCGAGCGGCATGGTTCGATCAGGCACGGCATATTCTCGACGAGGTGGGGCTGGGTGCCCGATCGGAAATCGCGGCAGGCGATCTTTCCCATGGCGAGCGGCGGCGGCTGGAGATCGGCCTTACGGTGGCCACCGGGGCACGCGTCCTGCTGCTGGACGAACCGCTGGCCGGTCTGGGCGCGGACGAGTCAGGCCCTGTCATCGAGCTGTTACAATCCTTGAAGGACCGGACCAGCGTCCTGCTGGTCGAACACGACATGGATGCCGTGTTCCGTCTTGCCGACCGGATTTCCGTCCTGGTGAGCGGTCGCGTGATCGCTACCGGCACGCCGCTGGAGATTCGCGCCCATCCCGAGGTGCGGCGCGCCTATCTCGGCGAGAGCACCGCATGAGCGACGTGCTGGAGATCGACAATCTTTCGGCCGGTTATGGTGCCGGCCAGGTACTGTTCGGCATCGACCTGCGCATCGCGGCGGGCGAGGCTGCGACCCTGCTCGGGCGCAATGGCATGGGCAAGACCACGACGGTGCGCTGTATCGCGGGCCTGCTGCGGCCCACCGGCGGGACAATCCGGTTCGCCGGCGAGGCGGTGGGGCAACGCGGGGCCGACTGGATCGGCCGCGCCGGGCTGGGCCTGGTGCCGGAAGGGCGTCGGATCTTTCCCAATCTCACCGTGCGCGAGAACCTGGTGGCGTTCGCCGCCAACCGCCGTGCCGTGGCCGGTCCGTGGACCTTGGAGCGTGTGCTGGACCTGTTTCCACCGTTGGCCAACCGTCTGGGCAACCTCGGGTCACAGCTCTCCGGCGGCGAGCAGCAGATGCTGGCGATCGGGCGGGCGTTGCTGACCAATCCCGTCCTGCTGGTCCTGGATGAGGCGACCGAGGGCTTGGCGCCGCTACTGCGCGAAGCGATCTGGTGCGCCTTGCATGCCCTGCGTGCGACAGGCTTGGCCATCCTGATCATCGACAAGCATATCGACCGGCTCACGGGAATCGCCGATCGGCATACCATTCTGGACCGCGGCCGCGTGGCGTGGACCGGCGGTTCGGCTGAACTGGCTGCCGACCGCGCGCTGTGGGAGCGCTATCTGGGCGTGTAGTGATCCCCGACACGTGTCCCGCATTGACTCGGGCCAATGCATGCGGGCAACTACGCAAGAGCGCAAAAACTAAGATGTCGTATTGTTACAAGGAGGCTGCCGTGAGACGCGTGGTGGGAGGCTTGGCCCTGGTGGGCATGGTGCTGGCAGCCGGCATGGCGATGGCGCAGCAGCCGCTGAAAATCGCCCTGATCTACGGCAAGACCGGACCGCTGGAGGCCTATGCGCGCCAGACCGAGGCCGGGTTCATGCTGGGCCTGGAGTACGCCACGCAGGGCAAGCTCGAGCTGGAGGGCCGCAAGATCCAGGTCATCCTCAAGGACGACCAGCTCAAGCCCGACGTCGCCAAGGCGGCGCTGGAGCAGGCCTATGGCGACGACAAGGTCGACATCGCCGTCGGCACCACCTCGTCTGCCGCGGCACTGGCCATGCTGCCAGTGGCCGAGGAGTACAAGAAGATCCTGCTGGTCGAGCCGGCGGTGGCCGACCAGATCACCGGCGACAAGTGGAACCGCTACATTTTCCGCACTGGCCGCAACTCGACCCAGGATGCGCTCGCCGGCGCCGTCACCCTGAAGGACGAGAACATCCACATCGCCACCCTGGCACAGGACTACGCCTTCGGGCGCGACGGGATTGCCTCGCTGAAGGAGGCGCTGGCCGCCGTCGGCAGCAAGGCCAAGATCGTGCACGAGGAGTACGCCCCGCAGCAGACCACCGACTTCACGGCCCCGGCCCAGCGTATCTTTGATGCGCTGAAGGACAAGCCCGGCCGCAAGATCATTGCCGTGGTGTGGGCCGGCGCCCATCCGCTGCCCAAACTGATGGACCTCAAGCCCGAGCGCTTCGGCATCGAGGTGGCGCCCGGCGGCAACATCCTGCCGGTGATGGCGGGCTGGAAGCAGTTCGCCGGCCTGGAAGGCGCGATCTATTACTACTGGGGCTTCCCCAAGAACCCGGTGAACGATTGGCTGGTGGCCGAGTACAAGAAGCGCAACAACGGCGCACCGCCCGACTTCTTCGTGGCCGGCGGCATGAGCGCGGCGCTGGCCGTCGTCGAGGCGGTGAAGAAGGCGAAATCGACCGACAGCGAGAAGCTGATTGCCGCCATGGAGGGCATGAGCTTCGACACGCCCAAGGGCAAGATGACGTTCCGCAAGGAAGATCACCAGGCGCTTCAGGTGATGTATCACTGGAAGATGAAGGTCAATCCGCCCGACAATACCGACTTGCTCGACCTCGTGCGCGAGATCCCGGCCGACGAGATGAAGCTGCCCATCCGGGTCAAGCGTTGAGCGTCACCTCTCCCGCAAGCGGGAGAGGTCGCCGGGCGCGCAGCGTCCGGCGGGTGAGGGCTTCACGCACCATGCTTCATGCGCGAGATACCTCGTCCTTAATCCCTCACCTTCCCATCGCTGCCGCGATGGGCCCCTTCCTCTCCCGCATCGCGGGAGAGGAGATCACGGCGTAACCCCCCAATGCTCGAAACCGAGGGTCTCACCATCCGCTTCGGCGGCCATGCCGCCGTCGATGGCGTGTCCTGCGCCTTCCATCCCGGCACCTTGACGGCTATCGTCGGCCCCAACGGGGCCGGCAAGACCACTTACTTCAACCTGATCTCCGGCCAGCTCGCCGCCACGGCAGGGCGCGTGCGGCTGAAGGGCAGGGACATCACGGCACTCGCGGCACCCCGGCGCGCGCAGCTCGGCCTGGGTCGCGCCTTTCAGCTCACCAACCTGTTCCCCAACCTGACGGCGTTGGAGAACGTGCGGCTGGCCGTGCAGGCCAGAAGCGGCCGTACGCTTGACCTGCTGAGCCGCGCCGCCCGCCACCAGGATCTCACCGATCAGGCGATGGCGCACCTCAAGGCCGTGGCGCTGGCCGATCGCGCCGGCGCGATATCGGCCACGCTCGCGCACGGTGATCAGCGCAAGCTGGAAGTGGCTATCCTGCTGGCACTGGAGCCCGACGTCTTCATGTTCGACGAGCCGACGGCGGGTATGAGCGTCGATGACGTGCCGGCGGTGCTCGACGTCATCGCCGCCATCAAGGCCCGCGGCGACAAGACCATCCTGCTGGTCGAGCACAAGATGGACGTCGTGCGCTCGCTGTCGGACCGCATCGTGGTGCTGCACCACGGCCGACTGGTGGCCGACGGTCCGCCGGCCGAGGTCATCCATTCCGACGTGGTGCGCGAGGCTTACCTCGGCGGCGCAGCGGAGTCCGACCATGGCTGAACCGCTGCTGAGCCTGCGTGGCGTCGAGACCCATATCGGCCGCTACCATATCCTGCACGGCGTCGCGTTCGACGTGCCGGAAGGCGGACTTACGATGCTGCTGGGTCGCAACGGCGCCGGCAAGACCACGACCCTGCGCACCATCATGGGCTTATGGCGCG
This sequence comes from Reyranella sp. CPCC 100927, assembly GCF_007859315.1. Classification (GTDB taxonomy): domain Bacteria; phylum Pseudomonadota; class Alphaproteobacteria; order Reyranellales; family Reyranellaceae; genus Vineibacter. The sequence continues at coordinate 226,525 of NZ_VOHA01000010.1, read as the reverse complement.
CCAGCGCCGGCGAGGTGCGCTTCGATGGTCGCGACATCACGCGGCTGCAGACCGCCGACATCGCGCGATTGGGCATCGCCTATGTGCCCGAGTCGATGGCGATCTTCGCCGATCTGACGGTACAGGAGAACCTGGTATTGGCGGCGCGCGGCGGGCCGCCGCGCAGCGAGCGCCTCGATCGTATCTTCGCACGCTTCCCGGCGCTGAAGCGCTTTTGGACTCTGCCGGCCGGCCTGCTGTCCGGCGGCCAGAAGCAGATGCTGGCCGTAGCGCGCGCCATCATCGAGCCGCGTCGCCTGCTGCTGATCGACGAGCCCACCAAGGGGCTGGCGCCCGCCATCATCGCCAACATGATCGAAGCGTTCCGCGAGTTGAAGGACAGCGAGTCGACCCTGCTGGTGGTCGAGCAGAACTTCGCCTTCGCACGTCGCCTGGGCGATACGGTGGCTGTGATGGACGATGGTCGTACGGTGCACAGCGACACCATGCAGACGTTCGCCGCCGACACTGCCTTGCAGCAGCACCTGCTGGGCCTCGGCATGGATACACACCAATGAGCGTTTCCCTCCCCCAATGGAGTTGGGGGAGGTGGCCGAAGGCCGGAGGGGGAGCCAAGGTGATGCTTGTTACAGAGGCCACGTCGGCTCCCCTCCGCCCACCGACGTTTCGACGCCAAGCGTCGAAACGTCGTTTCGGGGCACCTCCCCACTGCGTGGGGAGGCGAACGCCATGACCGACGCCTCCATCACCGACAACCCGCCGCCCGTACAGGCACGGCGGGACATCGCGCCGCTGCTGCTGGTGCCGGCGCTGGTGATCGTCTCGCTGCCGCTGGTGGGCTCGCCGGCCAGCTGGCTCACGCTCACCGTCGCCGGCCTCGCCATGGGGCTGATGATCTTCGTCATGGCCTCGGGCCTGACGCTCACGTTCGGTCTGATGGACGTGCTGAATTTCGGGCATGGGGCCTTCATCGCCGTGGGTGCCTTCGTGGCCGCCAGCGTCATGTTGGCAATGGGGCCGTGGATGGCCAGCGACAGCCTGTGGCTCAACCTCGCCGCCGTGGCGCCGGCCGTGCTGGCGGCCATGGCGCTGAGTGGCGCGCTCGGCTGGGGCTTCGAGCGCGTGATCGTCAAACCGGTCTACGGCCAACACCTCAAGCAGATCCTGGTCACGATGGGCGGCCTGATCGTGGCTGAGCAGCTCCTGAAGGTGGTGTGGGGTCCTGATCAGATCACCTTGACGCGACCGCCGGCGCTGCGCGGCGCCTTCATCATCGGCGACGTGGCGATCGAGAAGTATCGCGTGCTGGCTGTCGCCGTCGGCCTGGTCGTGTTCGTCGCCATGCAACTGGTGCTCAGCCGCACGCGCATCGGGCTCTTGGTACGCGCCGGCGTCGAGAACAGCGAGATGGTCGAGGCCCTGGGCTACCGCATCCGTCGAGTCTTTGTGGGTGTCTTCGTGGTCGGCTCGGCGCTGGCCGGGCTGGGCGGCGCCCTGTGGGCGCTCTACCAGGAGACGGTGACGGCCGCCATCGGTGCTCAGGTGATGGTGCTGATCTTCATCGTCATCATCATCGGCGGCCTGGGCTCGGTCGGCGGTTGCTTCGTGGGCGCGCTGCTGGTGGGGTTGGTCGCCAACTATGTTGGCTTCCTGGCGCCGAAGGTGGCGTTGGGCTCCAACATCCTGTTGATGGCGCTGATCCTGCTGTGGCGCCCGCAGGGCCTCTATCCCGTGGCCAAGCGGTGAGCGCCGTGCTGCGTGCCGTCCTCTCCGACGACCTGCCGCGCAGCCGCTGGCTGGCGGCGGCGCTGATCGTCATCGTCGTGGCGCTGGCTCTGGCGCCGTTCCTGTTTCCCGGCGCCAAGTCACTCAACGTGGCAGTGAAGATCTGCGTCTTCATCGTGCTGGCGGCCAGCTACGACCTGCTGCTGGGCTACACCGGCATCGTGTCGTTCGCGCACACCATGTTTTTCGGCATCGGCGGCTATGGCGTTGCCATCGCGCTGGCGCGCCTGTCGCCGGACTGGGGCACCGTGGCGCTGGGCACATTGGCCGGCGTCGCCATCGCCGTCGTGCTGGCGGCATTGATTGGCCTGTTCAGCCTGCGCGTGCGCACCATTTTCTTCGCCATGATTACACTGGCCGTGGCCAGCGCCTTCGCCATCCTGGCCTCGCAGCTGTCGGGCATCACCGGCGGCGAGGACGGCCTGAACTACCGCGTGCCGGAGGCGCTGAGGCCGGCGTTCCGCCTGTTCGATGCCGATGTGCTGGGTGTCACCATCAATGGCCGCATCGTTGCCTACTATCTGGTTTTCGTGGTGTCGCTGGCCTTGGTGCTGGCGATGATGCGGGTGGTGAACTCGCCGTTCGGCCGCGTGCTGATGGCGATCCGCGAGAACGCCTTTCGCGCCGAGGCGATCGGCTACCGCACTGTCGTCTACCGTACCATCGCCAGCTGCATCGCCGCTGCGGCGGCCGCTATGGCTGGTGTTCTGCTGGCGCTGTGGCTGCGTCACACCGGTCCCGACACGACGCTGAGCTTCGACCTGATGGTCGACATCCTGCTGATGGTGGTGATCGGCGGCATGGGAACGATATACGGCGCCGTGTTGGGCGCCACGGTGCTGATCCTGGCCCAAAACTACCTGCAGGACGCCATGGCCGCCGCCAGCCAGGCCACCGCCGGCGTGCCGCTGCTGGCCAACCTGCTGCACCCCGACCGCTGGCTGCTGTGGCTGGGCCTGCTGTTCATTCTCTGTGTCTACTTCTTCCCCACCGGCATCGTCGGCCGCTTGCGCAGCCTCGGCGCGCGTACCTCGGCCGGCTGACAGGATTCTCGTTTATTGCAAACCGTCGCCGGTTCTAAGGCGTTCTTCGAAGGCTTGGCGGTCCTGGAGCGCGAAGTAGAGGATCGTCGTCCAGAAACCGACACCCATGATCCGGTCCTTGTCGCGATGGTCGAAATCGTCGGCCAAGCTCAGACCCTTGAAAGGGGCCAAGCTGTCCCGGCCATCGGCAATCGCGCGACGGAATTGCCGCGTGGCCATGAAGTCAAACCGCGACAGCGCATCCACGGCCGCACCGGCGGCCCAGGCCGCTGCCACGTGCTTTTGGGTGGCTTCTTGCAGGGCAGCGCCATCCGCGGCGCTCATGCAGTCGAGCTCGATCGTCTCCAGAAGGAAGTAGCGATTGCGATGGTTGGTAAGGAAACCCGCGGCTTCGGCCAACGACTCGCGCAGAAGCGTTGACGTATCTGGCGCGGCACGGCGCACGACAGCGGCAAAACGCTCGAAGCGCGCCAGGCCGGTCTCGAAATCTCCGGTAATCGCGTACAGCCGTGTGCGATTGTCGGGACTGTCGTTCTCGAAGCCGTCCGAGACAAGGGATGCGCACAGACGCGGGTTGCCGGACAGAAGGATGTAGTAGGCCAGCGGGACATCATAGGGCCACTCTGAAAGGCCGGTGATGGTTTCGGGCCGGTCAGCGTAGTGTGCCGGCTGGGTGCTCAGCGCATAGAGATAGGATCGGTTGGCCATGACACAGGCATGTGGGTGGGGCCGACATCGGCTGGCGGGGTCGCCTATGACCGCGGGCGCGTGGGACATCGGCAATATCGTGATCAGAACGCTTTCGCAACGCGCCTACAGAGCAGTCGGGTGGTAACCCTGCATCGCGGACTAGGGTGTTTCTGCAACTGCGCGAAGAATCCGAATTGGATCAATTCCCGTATGCCGGCCGCATGCCGAGCATGTAACTTTTTTCAGTACGATTTTGGTTTCGGTGCGGGGTGTTGCGGCATCGTCGGTTGGTCGTGGGCGGGTGGCCCGCGGGGCGGATGGTGTCTATCGCCGAGTTGATCGCAGGATTTCTATCGTCGTCTTCGGTGTTCGATTCTTCGACTTATGGATCTCGCAACATTCTTTGTCATCGGACGTGATCTGGCACAGGCGCTGCCGGATACATACGATCGTGGATTGGTCGTTCTGTCATGTGTCATGGCGGTCGTTGCCAGCTTCACGTTCCTTCAGTTCGCTGACCGCATCATCGAGCTGCGCGATTCAGCCCTGCGCATGCGCTGGCTGGCCGGCGGTGCCGTCGCCATGGGCGGCGGTATCTGGTGCATGCATTTCGTGGCGATGCTGGCCCATGTGTTGCCGGTTCCGGTTTCGTATGGTGCGGCGGTCACCGTGGCGTCGGTCGTGCCGGCCATGGTGGCTGCCGGAATCACCCTTCATGTCGTGGCGCGGCCTGACGTTAGCATGCGCCGGCTGGTGTTGGGCGGCACGCTCATGGGCGTTGGCATCGGCACCATGCATTACACCGGCATGGCCGCGCTTCAGGTGGAAGCGCTGGTCCGCTACGACCTGACGATGGTCGCCGCGTCCATCGTCTTCGCTGCGGTATTCGCGATTGTCGCGTTGAAGGTGCGGTTCGGCGCCGCCGGCTCGGACGCGGGGAGGATCGCGCGGCAGGCTGGTGGCGCCGTGATCCTCGGTCTCGCCGTTACCGTCATGCACTACACCGGGATGGAGTCGATGTTCTGTTTCCCGGTCAGCGATCCGCTGCGTAGGTTGACCGGCCTGCCATCGGGGACGTTCGCGAGTATTGTCACTGCTGCCGCTGCGGTGGTTCTGCTGATGGCGATTGTTACGGTGATGACGCAACGCCTGCAGCAGAGCGAGGAGAACTTTCGCTACCTGTTCGAGAAGAATCCCAACGCGATGTGGGTGCACGATCGCGAGACGTTCCGGATCATCGAGGCGAACGAGGCGGCGCGCGCGGCGTACGGCTACAGCAGTGAGGAGTTCCGGCAGCGGCGTATTTTCGACCTGCATCCGCTCGATGATCAGGCTCGGCTGAAGCAGCTGGTGACCAGCACCGACGCGCAAATCGACATGCGCGACCGTGGAGTGTGGCCTCAGGTCACCAGGGACGGCACGATCATCGACAACGCCATCACCTCCGGATCAATCCGATTCAACCGCAAGCCGGCGCGGCTGGTGATCGCCAAGGATGTCACACGCCAGCGCCGCGCCGAGGCTCGCCTGGCGCAGGCCGAGGCAAGCTTGCGCCAGAGCCAGAAGCTGGAGGCCATCGGCCAGCTCACGGGCGGCGTCGCGCATGACTTCAACAATGTGCTGGCCATCATCATGGCGAAGCTGGAGGGCATCGCCGACGAGCTGCCGGCGGACTCGCCGTTCCAGAGAAAGATCGCATCGGCGCTGGCAGCCGGCACGCGCGGCGCCGACGTGGTGTCCCGGCTGATGATGTTCGCGCGCCGCCGGCCGTTGGAGCCGCGCGATATCGCGGTGGGAGCCCTGCTGCAGGGTCTCGTCAGCCTGATCACCAGCGCCTTGTCGGGGCGCATCCGATTGCTGCTCGACATCGGCGACGACCTGCCGCGCTGCCGGCTGGATCGCAGCGGCTTCGAGACGGCCATCTTGAACCTGGCGGTCAACGCGCGCGACGCCATGCCTGACGGTGGTGAACTGCACGTGACGGCCTGTCCGCGTATTTTCACTGCCGGCGATGTCGAAACCCAGCCTGAGCTGCGCGTGGGACACTGGGTCGAGATCGCGGTGCGAGATACCGGCCTCGGCATGACGCCCGAGGTTCGCGCGCACATCTTCGAGCCGTTCTTCACGACCAAGGGTGAAGGTCGAGGGACGGGTCTGGGTCTGGCCGGTGTCTACGGCTTCGTGCACCAGTCGGGTGGTTTCCTGACCGTGCGCAGTGCCGTCGGGCAGGGCACGACATTCCTGCTGTACCTGCCCGTGATCGACGAAGACGAAGATCCGGCGCCAGCACCACCGGCCTTGGTCCCGACGCCGATGGCGGTGACCTCTCCGTGATCTGCGGCGCTGCGGTTAGTCCTCGGAATCACGCGTCCCTGATACAGCTGTCATCTCGAGCGCAGCGAGGGATCTTCTGCAAGTGACGCACGGGTGCGCCTGCATCGAAAGATCCCTCTCCTGAGCCTGACGAAGGGGCGCTCGGGATGACGATCCTGATCGTCGGTACTAGCCGCCGCAGCAACCGTGTTTATGCTGATCGCCCGGCTCGTATTCATCATGCAGCTTCACCCAGCTCATGACGCCGTTTGCCTCGTTGCGGCCCTTGGGCGCCATATCCAGCCACATGAAGGCGCCCATCAGCATCTCGTCCCCGCGATGGTAGGTCGAGTAGGTGTGGAAGACCTCGCCGCGCTCGTTCTTGGCGAAGATGCTGGTGCCGTGCATGTCTTCGCTGTTCTTGATGATCGTGCCGTAGTTGTAGATGGCGCGGCCGGCGGCAAGGTCCTCTTTCGTGAACGACACGCCGAAATCGTAGTTGAAGTCGGTGTTGCCCGAGGACACCCACGGGAAGGTCCAGCCCAGGCGCCGCCGGACCTGATCGATCCGCGCGAGCGGCGCGCGCGAGATCGCGACGAAGGCGAGGTCGGCCTGCTCGAAGTGCTGCCGCGCCGCGTCGATATGGTCGGCGATGAAGGAGCAGCCTTTGCAGAGATGATCCGAGTCCGGCGACAGCATGAAGTGGTAGACGGCGAGCTGACTGCGCTCGCCGAACAGATCCACCAGCGTACGCGGGCCCTCGGGTCCCTCGAATACGTAGGATTTGTCGACCTTGACCCAGGGCAGCCGACGGCGTTCGGCACGCAGCGCGTCCAGCGCGTGGGTCAAGGTCCGCTCCTGGGCGAGGTGTACCTTGCGGGCGATGAGCCATTCGTCGCGCGACACGACTTTCGGCGGGGTAAGCGTACTGGTTGTCATGACCGTCTCTCCTGTACTGCGAAATTCGGCGCGTGGCTCAACGCCTGTCGTACTCATCGTGGCGACGCCACCAGACGCCGGTCTCGTTGCGTCCCTTGGGTGCGCGGTCGAGCCACTGGTACATGCCCCAAATGCCTTCGAGCCCACGCGCATAGGCAGAGTAGGTATGGTAGACCACGCCGTCCTGGAGCACGAACGCACTCAGGCCGGGGCGATCGCGATGGTATGCGGCGGCGTCGATGCCGCATGTCGCGGCGAGCTGGTTCTCCGCTGCCGCACCGCCGCCTTCCTGGCCACCACGCCACTCGAACACCTTTTCGCGCCGGTAGTTGTATTCGATGTCTCCCTGACGTTGCTGCGCCTCGTTGAACCAGACGTTGAAGTCGGCGTTGAAGTCGCTGTCGGACGAGGACGCCCAGGGAAACGTCCACGCCATCCGTTGCTTGTAGGTCTGCAGTTGGGGCAGCGGCGCCCGCGATACGACCCATAGCATCACATCATGGTTCGCCAGATGAACGGCGACACCGTTGAAGCCGTCCGCGATGGTCGAACAGGTCGGACACCCTGCCGTGAAGTCGGGCCCGAACATGAAATGATAGATGAGCAGCTGCGAACGCCCCTGGAAGAGGTCCGCCAGCGTGACGCTGCCGGCATCGGTGTCGAACCGGTAGGCCGTGTCGATCCGCACCCACGGCAGGTCCTGACGACGCTGGGTCAGTGCGTTGCTGCGTTGCGTGAGCTCTTTTTCCGCAGCCAGCAGCTCAAGCCGCGCCGCCAGCCACTCCGCGCGAGTCCCGGTCTTGTGCGTCGTCATCACTCGTCCTCCGTTCGTGTTCAGCGTCACGAACAGACTTAGTGCCGGGCTGCGCAGGGAAGGGAGTTACAAGTGTGGCGGGATTCCGCCCTCACGTATCGGGCAGCGTGAAGACTGTGCAAGGTGCGGCGATGCCACGCAGAACGTGCTTGCCGACGGGCACCAGGGGCATGGCGGTCTCGGCGGCGACAGCGCCCGAGATCAGCACCGACCGGCCGAGCGGTCGGCACAGCCCCTCCAGCCGGCTGACCAGGTTGACCGCGGCACCGATGGCGGTGAAGTCCAGCCGGTCGGCGGCGCCGATGTTGCCCCAGAGAATCTCGCCCAGGTGCAGCGCCGCGCCGAAGGACAGCGGCGGCAACGACCGTGATTGGCGCGCGGTGTTCAGATGCGCCATGCCGGCACGGGCAGCGGTGACCGCACGCAACGCCGCATCGCAGGCCTCGGTCGGTGTCCCGGTAACCGGGAAGATCGCCAACGCGCCATCGCCGATGAACTTCAGCACCTCGCCGCCGAACGCATGCACGGCGCCGGCAATGCGGTCGAACCAGGCGTCCAGTGCGGCGATCACATCAGACGGCTCGCTCGCCTCGGACAGCGCGGTGAAGTCGCGCAGATCGGCATAGAGCAGGGCGGCGCGAATGGTTTCGCCGGCACCGCGGTGCAGCGCGCCCGCCAGCACGCGAGCGGCGCTGCGCCGGCCGAGGTAAGCCTCCAGCAGCGCCGACAATGCCGCCCGCGCCGCGAGGGCGGCCAAAGGCGCCGCCGCGAAACGGGTAACCTGGCGCAGCTGGTCCGTTTCGGCTGGATTGAACGGTCGCGTGCCGGCCCAGCCGAGCCGGGTACCGTCTGTTTCCGCGCCGACGATATCCTCGTACACCGGGCCTCGTCCGGCCAGCCAATCGCGCCCGGCCTGGGTCTGCGGCACCCCGGCAAAGCCCAGCGCCTCGATCACCGCGCCGGTTTCAGCACGCCACTGCCAGGTGCGTCGGGCGATGATCGGATGCGGCACCGCCAGCGTCAGAGCGCCGGCGGCCAGCGGCAGCCCGTCGGCCAACAGCCGGCCGCCGAGCTCGGCCAGAAACTGGTCGGGGCCGTGCGTGGCATCGGCCTCATCCACCAGCCAGGCAAGGGGGCCAGATAGATCCATGCCGCGATCATGCGGCCCTAGCCCCTGTCTGTCATCCGTCCTGCCGGTCTATCGCGGGCGCGGTGGAACTTCAGGGTCTATACGCCGTCACTACACACCGTCGTCGCGGCCATGCCATGGATCGGGACCTGGGTCACGGCCGGCGGCAACCTCGACCAGCCGACCGAAGTAGTGAGCCCAGCCTTTCGCATGGCCATCACACTGCTCGGTGTTGGGCAGACCGCTGTGGGTGAACCGCATCAGCGTTCCGTCGGGCTGCTCGATCAGGTCGATCTCGATCAGGCTCGAGCCTGGCGGTACCTCCGTGCTGCCGTCCCAGCCGAAGCTGTAGGCCAGGCGGTGCACCGGCACCACTTCGCGGAAAGCGCCGCGGGCGATGCGCGCGCCGGTGACGTTGACGAGATAGAGTCCACCAGGCTGCGGCTCGACCTGCGCCTCGGTCCCGATCCAGCGCAGCATCTTCTCAGGGTCGATCAGCAGAGCGAACACCGCGGCAGGCGGCGCCGGAATGTGCGTCTCGCGGCGGATGATGAGGGCCTCTTGCATCGGTCTTCTCCAGGGTTGCGATCGCTGGATCCGTCGCCAGGTCAGGCCCGGCGGGAACGGTTTGGTCTGTTGGAGATCAATCTCAGCCAGGGCGCCAGATGGAAGACGCTCATCAGCCCGTACATCAGGACCATGCCGCTCATCGGCGATGTATCCTGCGCCGCGAAGCAAAGGATATCCAGCGGGCCGTTGCCGAGAACACCCGTCAGCAGCGCCATGATGGCGAATGTCGGCGTGGCTGCCAGCGACAGCCCGTCAGCCAGGCCGAGCTGCTGGCGCGCCTCCAACCATTCTGCCGGGGAGACCGTTTTCGTGTTAGCCATGATCGTCTCCCATTGTGCGCGAGTGCGACGGCCGCGGACTGTCGCAAGGCAGCAGTCACGCGATACACTTAGGAGCGGACGGCGGAAGGGTGGGAGTTACAAGGGTGACGGGATTCTGATGGATTCGTTGATCACGGCGGCGGCGCGGGCCCTGGCAAAGGGCGATCTGCTGGGTGTGCTGAAGCGGGTCGCCCTGCGTGATGACGCACCGGCACTGGCGCTGCGCGGCATCGTGATGGCGCAGCTTGGTGATCTCGATCGCGCCAAAGCCCTGTTGCGGCGCGCAGCACGCGCCTTCGGTCCCAAGGAAACCGTTGCTCGCGCCCGCTGTGTCGTTGCCGAGGCTGAGATCGCTCTGGTCTCGCGCGATCTGGGCTGGCCGACGAAGGTGCTCAACGCGGCCCGGGTGACGCTCGAGGCGCATGGCGATCACATCAATGCTGCACATGCCCGCAACCTCGAGGTTCGGCGCCTGCTTCTGGTCGGCCGCCTCGATGAGGCCGAGCGCGCGCTTGCCGGGCTCGACCCCTCGGCGCTTCCACCGCCCTCGAAGGTCGCTCGTGACCTGGTGATTGCCGGGATTGCCATGCGTCGCCTGCAGACGAAAGCGGCGCGCGCCGCCCTCGTTCGCGCCGAGAACGCCGCGCGCGAAGCCGACATCCCGGCGCTGACGGCGGAAGTCGAGAGCGCAGCCTTGGTGATGAACACACCCGCGGCACGCCTGATCGCGCGCGGTGAGCAGCGTCCACTCCTGCTGGAAGAGGTCGAAGCACTCCTGGCATCGGAAACCCTCGTTGTCGACGCCTGCCGCCATGCCGTGCGCGATACCGGTACCGTGATATCGCTCGCGACGCGTCCGGTGCTGTTCGCCCTGGCTGCCGCGCTGGGCGAAGCCTGGCCTGCCGATGTGCCGAGGAGCACGTTGATTGCCCGTGCCTTCCGGGCCAAGCACGCCGATGACTCGCACCGTGCCCGGTTGCGGGTCGAAATCGGCCGGCTACGCGCGGAGTGTCGAGCCGTGGCGGACGTGAGTGCGACGAAAGACGGCTTTGCGCTGGTGCCGCGCCGCGCGCGCGAGGTTGTCGTGTTGGCGCCACCGGTCGATGAGGAGCATGCTGCCGTACTGGCTTTCCTGGCCGACGGCGAGTCTTGGTCCAGCTCGGCATTGGCGCTGGCCCTGGGGGCCAGTCCACGGACGGTGCAACGCGCGCTCGAGGCGCTGGCGACGGCAGGCAAGGTGCAGTCGTTCGGCCGTGGGCCGGCGCGGCGCTGGATGACCCCGCCGGTACCCGGATTCCCGACAGCGTTGTTACTCCCCGGGCCTTTGCCGAGCGACTAGTATCGGCCTGTCGCAAGATGCGATGTCAGGACACTGGAACACGAGCATGAAACGATCCGCGGCAGAGATCATCCGTGAGTATGGCCCCTTTCCAGGTGTCGACCAGGTGCATGGGGTGACGTTCGACGGTCAGAGCGTCTGGTTTGCCGCAGGCGACAAGCTGAACGCATTCGATCCTGCAAACGGACAGGCCGTGCAGACGATTACGGTCGCGGCGCATGCGGGAACGGCCTTCGATGGCCGGTACCTCTACCAGATCGCCGAAGATCGCATCCAGAAGATCGATCCGAAAACCGGCAGCGTGATTGCTTCGGTTCCGGCGCCCGGCGACGGTGGAGATTCAGGCATGGCCTGGGCCGAGGGGACGCTCTGGGTGGGCCAGTATCGAGCCCGGAAGATCCATCAGGTCGATCCCGAGACAGGAACCGTTCTGCGTACCATCGAATGCAACCGCGTCGTCACCGGCGTGACCTGGGTCGATGGTGAGTTGTGGCACGCTACCTGGGAAGGCGATGACAGCGACGTCAGGCGGATTGATCCGAAGACAGGGGAGACCCTGGAGCGGCTTGACATGCCGCCCGGCACTGGCGTGTCGGGCCTGGAGTCCGATGGCGGCGATCGGCTGTTCTGTGGCGGCGGCAGCAGCGGGAAGGTGAGAGCCATTCGCCGGCCCAAGCGCGGCTCAGCCGCATAGGCGCGTTGTGATCCCGGACACGAAGACGTATGCGGGCGGGCGTCACTGCGGCGCGGTGTGCTACGAAGTTGCCGCCAACCGCCGTTCAACGGCCGCGACCTGTCGACGTGTGGTGCCGGCGTACCGCTCAGGGCGCCGGTGGCAACGCTGATGGCGCCTCGGATGCGGGGCACCAGGCCGCGACGGGTTCCTCCGTCTGAATGACCAGAAAAAGCCTGGTATCAGCGCGATCGCTGTCGCGGTAGTCGCTGAGACGCGCCCGCGGCCGTAGCGGCTGCAAGGAACGCGTGAAATCGGACCAGCAGCGGTCCAGTGCGCTCGTATCGATGCGGGCATGGGCATTCGTGCGGTCGAACGCGAGCATCCAATTGTGGAAAGCGTGATGCGCGAAGCGTTGGCCTTCATCGGTGAGACGCGAGAAGCGAAGCTCGACGCCGGGGCGACGGGAGACGGTGATATCGTTGCTGACGAGCTCCTTCTTCCGGAGGAACGCCGCAAAAGCGTGAACTCTTTCAGCGACGTTCTGCGGACAGTTTCGACCAGACTGCGCAACCGGGCCGGGAGCCGCGGACGATGGACGTGCTGGCGTCGCCTTTCGACGTGCCGATACCAGGACAAAATGGGTCATGCGTCTCCCTGTTGCTTTGCGTTCAAGGGTCGTCTGCCGCTGGCTGTTTCCACGACCCGATCCGTCCGCGGGCTCTCCATGGCAGCAAGCGTCTGCAGCCGTGCCGCCAGGGACGACACGGGAAATAGTTTGCCATCTGATTTTTAGATCACAAAGGAATTTCAGCGATCATCCCGGATCGCACGTCCGACCGCCTGCAGGCGCTCGAAGGCCTGGAAGCGTTTCTGATGCCACGCGGCGGTGGTTGGGTCGGGTTGGTAGACCGTGCCGATCTCCGACATCGCGGCCATGGCGGATGCCGTATCGGGATAGCCGCCCGCGGCAACGGCGCCGAGGATAGCGGCGCCGAGCAGAACCGGCTCGGTCGACGTCGAGGTTGCGACCGCAACCCCTGTCGCGTCGGCCAGCAACTGGCGCACCAAAGGCTGGCGACCAGCGCCGCCGCTGATGACGATGGTGTCGATCGGCACATTCTGCTGGCGCAGCGTCCGCACGATCTGGCGTGCGCCATAGCCCAGCCCGCACATGCCGGCGAGGTAGAGGCCCAGCAGCGAATCCGGGCCGTTGTCCATATCCAGCCCGGCGATCAGGCCGCGCGCATCGGAGTCCGCGAACGGCGCCCGGTTGCCCAGGAACTCGGGCACGACATGCAGGCCGCCCACCAGGGCCGGCACGGCAGGCGCACCGCCGCGGCGCGCCGCCTCGGCCGATAGCCAGGCGCTGGGGCCGAGGCCGGCACGCATGGCGTCATCCAGGGTTTGCGCCGCCGCGGCATGCATGCGCAGCAGGTGGTCGATGGCAGCGCCAGCCGCCGACTGGCCGCCCTCACTCAGCCACAAGCCAGGCACCATGGAGTCGTAGTAGGGGCCCCACACGCCGGGTACAAATGCGGGTTCCGTGGTCGAGGCCATCGTGCACGCAGAGGTGCCGAACACATAGGCCATGCGTGACAGCAGGGTGCCGACCCCGCCGCGCGCGCCGACCGTGCCGATGCCGCCGGCATGCGCGTCGATCAATCCCGCCGCGACCGGTGTCCCGGGTGCCAGCCCCAGCGCGTTCGCTGCGCGCGCCGTCAGACCGCGACCCAGCGGCGTACCGCCGGGGACGATCTCGGTACCGATACGACGGAAGCCTTCGTCGGCCAGCATGCCCAGGCCCACGGCGCGGAAGTAGCCGTCATCCCAGCGCTGCTCATGTGCGAGGTAGGTCCACTTGCACGTCACCGTGCATGTCGAGCGCACCAGGCTATCGGTGGCTTTCCAGGTCAGGAAATCCGTGAGATCCATGAATTGCCACGCGCCGGCGAAGGTGTGCGGCATGTGTTCGGCCAGCCACAACAGCTTGGGCGTCTCCATCTCGGGCGAGATGGCGCCACCAACGTAGGCGAGAACTTTCTCCGTCGTGGCATTGATGCGGCGCGCCTGTGCGACGGCGCGATGATCCATCCACACGATGACGTTGCGCTCCGTATCCCCGGCATTGCTGACCGGCAGCGGCACACCGTCGGCGCCCAGCACGACCAGCGAGCAGGTGGCATCGCAGCCGATGCCCCTGATCGCTTCGGGTGCGATACCGGCCGCGGCCATGGCTTCGCGCACGCTGGTGCAGACGGCGCGCCAGATATCGTTGCCGGACTGCTCGACGATATCGCCCGGCTCGCGCCAGAGCGTGATGTCGGTTGCCGCGGAAGCCAACAGGTTGCCGCCATGATCGAAAACGCCGGCCCGCGCACTGCCGGTGCCGACATCGATGCCGAGGTAACAGTCCGACATGGTGCTACGCGTGCCCTTGAGTCACAGGTCGGTTGTCAGCGGCAGGATGACGAGATCGCGGATCGTAACGGTGCGCGGCCGCGTCAGCATGAACAGCACCGCTTCCGCCACGTCCTGGGGCTGGATCAGGCCGCCGCTGGCGATGGCATCATCGAGCTTGGCCTTGGGCCAGTCGCTCAACAGGGCGGTATGCACCGGCCCCGGCGCGATCGCGCCGACGCGGATACCGTGCTTGGCGACCTGCCGGCGCACGGTGTGCACGAAAGCCTGCACGGCGTGCTTGGAGGCGGTGTAGATCGGCTCCCACACCACCGGCACGAGCCCGGCCACCGAACTGGTGAGGATGATGTCGCCGCTCTTCTGCGCGACCATATGCGGCAGCACGGCCTGCACCGTGCGGAACGCGGCATTGACGTTCAGGTTCAGCATGCGGTCCCACGCATCGGGATCACCGTCCACGACCTCGCCGCCGATGTAGGCGCCGGCATTGGCGTGGAAGACATCAAGCCGGCCTGCCTTCTGCAGGATGGATGGCACCATGCCGGCGACGCTCGCCCGGCTGGTCACGTCGAGCTCGAGCGGGATTGCCTCGGTGCCGAGTGTCGTGCACACCGTTTGCAGGGCATCCGGCGCGCGATCGATCAGCACGACACGGGCTCCTGCCGCCAGGCACGCCTGGGCGCAGGCCAACCCGATGCCCGACGCAGCCCCAGTGATCGCGACGACTTTTCCGGAGAGATCCTGCGCCATGCTGCTGTTCCTGCTGAGTGGTCTGCCCCGAAGGGCGGGGAAGCGATGTCGTTCGGAGCGCAGCACGGGACTTGTGCGGAGGCGTTCAAAGAAGAGCCTGCGGGTTGATCCCGGCTGTGTTCGGTGCCGTTGTTTCGCTGACATTCTCTGCCAGCAGGAGGATGAGCGCTACCACGCTCGCGAGGCGTTCCTGATACTTTTTTGACGAGATCTCGTATTCTTCGCGGATGTCAGAGGATCGGCTGGCTGTTTCAGGATGAGGCCGGGCATGTTGACCGCCGGCCGGCTAGGCGCGGGATGGTCGAAGCCGGCACCAGACGGATGCTGGTACTGACATCGACAGAAGGATCATCGCGTTGATGAGAGGCTACGAACGCGCCGACCGCGAGGCTTGCCTGTCCCTGTTCGACAGCAATGTTCCCCCGTATTTCGCGCCGTCGGAACGTGCGGACTTCGCCGCCTTTCTCGATGATCTGCCGGGGCCCTATCTGGTGCTGGAGGACCTGAACGGCGACATCGTCGCGTGCGGCGGATTTGGCCCGACGCGGCAGGACGACACCGTCGCGATCCTGTGTTGGGGCATGGTGCGGCGCGATCAACATGGGTGCGGTCTGGGCCGGCAACTTCTGGCAGCCCGGCTCGACCTCATCGCCACGGATCCTCGTTTCAGGACCGTCCGCATCGAAACCTCGCCGCTGAGCCGCGGCTTCTTCGAACGTTTCGGCTTCATCGTCGACCGCGTTGTTCCGGACGGCTTCGCACCTGGTCTCGATCTTGTCGCCATGGCTCTCGATCTCGGCGGCAGCGGAGCGAACCCGCGGGCGTAGGCGGCCACGACAAGCAAGGTCTCTCGGACCGTCGAGGGGGACGAGGCCTCTTCGCACCGCTAGCGCACATCGGTGCGTTCCTGAAGTCAAAGCGCACCTTATCGTGTTGATCAGAAAGGCTGATAATCGGCCCAGTATCCGTGGACTATGATGTGAGTGCCCACGCCCCAGTAGGCGATTTGCATCGACTGCATGTCGAAGATCGAGGTTTACGGTGCACGTTCCCCTGCACGCCACGCTGGCCGCGACGTCGGCTTCCGGCGAGGCGTGGTTCCAGTGCCGGCGCTGCGGCCATCGTCAGTCGGCGCGGGTGACCGGCATGGGCGAAGGCGCCCAGTCGTTCCTCAATACGGCCGGTACGGCCCAGCGACGCGCCGCGACCGACGCGGTGAAGGACATCCAGCGCACGATCCGGGTGGCGCGCTGCCCACGCTGCGCGCGACGCAATCCCGGCGCGACGCTGCGCTGGGCGCTGCCTCATCTGGTGGTCATCGCGGTCTTCCTCGCCGGCGGCATCATCGCCGGCTATCTGCCGACGTGGCTCGACATCAACATGTCCGACAGCGACCGCGACATCTGCAAGTGGCTCCTGCCGCTGCTGTGTGGCGGGACAGCGCTGATGATCGTTCCCATTGTGCTGTGGACGCGGTGGCACGGGATCGATCGGCGCATCGACTGGATCGCGCCGTTATCCTGAGTGTATTGGGGCCGAGATTGTGCCTGGTCGTAACGTGCTTCAATCTGCCGGCATGCTCAAGCTCGACCACCTTACCGTGATCGCTCCGACCTTGACCGAGGGCGTCGCTCACGTTCGGTCGTGCCTGGACATTGATGTTCCCTTCGGGCAGCGCCACCCCTACATGGGCACGCACAACCACCTGCTGCAGTTGGGTGACACGGTTTACCTGGAGATCGTGGCTCTGGATCCCGACGGCACGCCGCCGGGTCGCGCCCGCTGGTTCGGTCTCGACAACCAGCGGGCTGTCAGGGCTGACTGGGATGCAGGGCGTCGCCTCCGGGGCTGGGTTGCGAGGACCGATACCATCGACGTTGTGCTTGCCGGCCGGCAGGGCCTCTTCGGAGGGAAGGTTTCCCTGCCGTGGACCGAGCCATCGTTCGAGTTCAGTGTCCCCGATGACGGCTCGCTTCCCCTTGACGGCGCGGCGCCATCCATCATCGACAGGCGCGGCAAGCCGCGCTCGATGGCCACGATGGCGGACCGGGGTGCGCGGCTGCGATCGCTCGCCCTCGAGCACCCTGATGCGGCCGTTATCTCAGCACTGTATCAAAGCCTCGATATCGACCGGCCGCCCGTTGTCGTGCAAGGCGATAGCCTTCGTTATCGTGCGCAGATAGAAACATCTGCGGGCATGAAGGAGCTTTTTTGACGGCCGATCCGGCCGCAGGGGAGATCCAGATGAAGCGAACACATTGGGCCGTGCGCCATGGCGCATTGTGCCTGGGACTCGTTCAGGCCCTGGTCGCGGCGGGCTGCGTCGGTTGTGCGCAGCCATCCTCGTCGTCGGCGGCGAGCGACCCGGCCGACAGCCTGGCGCGCTGCGAGCAGCTCTATGGTCTTTACCAGCGCTACAGAAGCACGGGCGGCGAGAGTTCCCAGGGCAGCAGTTTCCAGGGCCAGCTTGAAGCGGAGGAAGCGCTGGCGACGTGCCGCCGCGGAAACACAAGAGCGGGCATCGCCGCCCTGGAGAGGAAGGTCGGCGGCGGTGGCGCCTGTGATTGACGCGGGGATCTCAGCGTCATCGCTTCGAAAGAAGGATCGGATTTTTGAGATAGTGTTCAATCCATGGGCAGATTGATCGCGGTGTCGTGAACGCGAGTCCAGTCGTCCGGCCTGCACCAATGTGCAATCCAACTGTACAATAATACGCCCTCGAAGTATTATGTGGCCGCAGTTGGTGTATCGCGTTCGACGTGAGGCGCAGCATGGCCGTCTGACACCGTTGCACGTCGAATGAGCGTAAAACCCGTTCGCACCTGGCTTCTGCACCATGAACTTCGAGTCCTACTTCATCGTTGGGCTTGATTCGGCGCACGCGCTGCCGGCAGCCTACAACTATTGGTTGGTCGCAGCGTCCTATGTCATTGCGACGATCGCCAGCTTTGCGTTTCTGCGGGTCGCCGGGCGCATCGTTGAGTTGCGCCACTCGGTCCAGCGTATGCAGTGGCTTGCAGTCGGCGCGCTCGCCCTGGGTGGCGGCATCTGGTCGATGCATTTCGTGGCCATTCTGGCCCGCCAGTTGCCGTCTGCAGTTTCATACGATCCCCTGATCACCGCGATCTCGGTGGTGCCGGCCGTTCTGGCTGCCGGCGTCGCGTTGCAGGTCATGGCGCAGCCTGCGATGACCGTGGGGCGGCTGTTGATCGCGGGCGCACTGGTGGGCGCGGGCATCGGCACCATGCACTACACCGGCATGGCGGCGATTCACACCGACGCGCTGGTTCGGCACGATCCGATCCTGTTCGTCCTGTCTCTTGTCGCTGCGGTGGTGTTTGCCATTGTCGCGCTGCAAGTGCGGTTCTGGATCGGCGGAGCGGCTGTGCCGTATGTCAGGGGCCTGCCGCATGTCGCTGCCGCCGCGATCCTCGGCTTTGCCGTCACCGCGATAGACTACACCGCGATGGCGTCGACTCACTATTTCGGCGCGACGGTTTTGCATGGCGTATTCAGCATCCAATTCAGCGCCGTCGTCACCGCCGGTGTCACGTTGATCCTGCTGTTGGCGATCTCGATCATAACCTCGTACTGTCTGTGGCGCGGCGAGGAGAGTTTCCGCTACCTGTTCGCCAAGAATCCCATGGCCATGTGGGTCCATGATCGCAAGACGTACCGGATCATGGAGGCGAACGAAGCCGCAT
This sequence comes from Reyranella sp. CPCC 100927, assembly GCF_007859315.1. Taxonomy (GTDB): domain Bacteria; phylum Pseudomonadota; class Alphaproteobacteria; order Reyranellales; family Reyranellaceae; genus Vineibacter. Next base: position 208,035 of record NZ_VOHA01000010.1, on the reverse strand, counting down.
GTGCGGCCTACGGCTACAACAGCGAGGAGTTCCGGCGGATCACGATCTTCGATCTGCATTCCGTCGAGGATCGTGCTCGTGTAGCCGAAGTCGCGACTCGCACTGACCAGCAGTTTGATATGCAAGAACGAGGACTGTGGCAGCATTTTACCAAGAACGGTGCCGTCATTGATAGCGTCGTCATAACCGGATCGGTTACCTTCTACCGCAAGCCGGCACGGTTGGTGATCATCAAGGATGTCACCCGGCAGCATCGCGCCGAGACCCGCCTGGCGCAGGTTGAAGCCATCCTGCGACAGAGCCAGAAACTTGAGGCGATCGGCCAACTCACCAGCGGCATTGCGCATGACTTCAACAATGTGCTGGCCATTATCATCGCCAAGCTGGAAGGAATCGCCGACGAGTTGCCGACGGACTCGCCGCTCCAGAAGAAGATCGAGTCTGCATTGACAGCCAGCGATCGTGGCTCCGATCTGGTGTCGCGGCTGATGATGTTTGCGCGACGACGGCCGCCCGAACCGCAGGAACTGTCGGTGGTTGCGCTACTGCAGGAATTCGCGAGCCTGCTCTCCAGTGCGCTGTCGAGCCGTGTCAGGCTGCAGCTGGAGGTAGGCCATGATTTGCCGAATTGTCGGATCGATCGCAGTGGCTTCGAGACAGCCATTCTGAATCTTGTGGTGAATGCGCGCGATGCCATGCCGGATGGCGGCGAGCTTGGCGTTACGGCTCGCTCGCGTGTGTTCGCGGCGGCTGATGTCAAAGCCCAGCCCGAGTTGCGCGAGGGGAACTGGGTCGAGATTGCCGTGCGCGACACCGGCAGTGGCATATCGCCCGAGGTTCAGGCTCAGATCTTCGAGCCGTTCTTTACAACCAAAGCTGAAGGGAAGGGTACCGGGTTGGGATTGGTCATGGTCTACGGTTTCGTGCAGCAGTCCGGCGGCTTCCTGATGCTACGCAGCAGCATGGGCGAAGGCACGACATTCCTGTTGTACCTGCCCGCGATCGTCGCAGGAGCGTCGCTGCCCACACAAGAGGACCCGTCCGGACCGCCTGTCGTGGCGTGAGGCGTGAGAGCGTGTTCGAGCGCTGATGCGTCAGGTTGCCGGCTTGAGGCGCGCGGCCGCCGACTTCAGGGCGCTGGCGGCAAAGTCGATGAAGGCGCGGAGGCGAGGGGTGTCGCGCATATCGGCGTGGACGCCCATGCGCACGGCTTGCGTCGGTTCGGGAACAGGCGTCACGATGTGTCGCAATCCTTGGCGCTGGTCGGCCACGAAGCGCGGAAGCGTGGCCATCGCCTCGCCGGCCTCGACCGCTGCGAAGTGGGCCTGCAGTCCCTTGCTGCGAAAGATTACCCTGGCTTGCGGTGCCAACATCGGTGTCCAGTCGCCGTAGCAGACCCGGCCGGCTTCATCATGCAGCAGGACGATCGCGTGGCCGCGGCAGCCGTTGTCGAAATCGGGCAGGCCGTGCCGCTGGACATAGCTGTCTGACGCGTAGAAGCCGTAGGCCACGTCGGCAACCTTGCGGACGACGACGTTCTCCTGCTCGAAGGCGCCGAAGCGGAACACGATGTCGGCCTCGCGGCGTGCCAGGTTGTAGTCACGTGGTTCGGTGAGCAGGTCGATCTGGACCTGGGGATGGCGGGCGGCAAAGCGCGCCGCGATCGGCGCCAGGACGTGGTCGCCCAGCCAGTCGATGCTGGTGAGCGTGATCAAGCCGGCAAGGCCGGTGTCGCGCGACGCCAGCCGCCGCTCGATGGCCAACGCCCCGTGCTCCATCTCGTCCAGGCCTTCAATGAGGGCCGCGGCCAGTGGTGTCGTGACAAGGCCATCCACGCTGCGCTCGAACAGCTTGACGCCCAGGCGCCGTTCGAAATTGTTGAGGCGCCGGCCGACAGTCGGTTGCGTGGTACCCAACGCCCGAGCGGCGGCGCTGAGTGATCCGTGTCGGGCAACGGCGAGGGTGAACTTCAAATCATCCCAGTCCATGCTCGCGCCATCGCAGGTGCCAACGCCCATGCAATGTCGTATGGCCTCCCTGCGGATTCAATGCCTGCAGCCCCAGCGCAGAGCGCCTATGTCCGTGCTTCCAATCCTTCCGCGTCGCGGGAGGTGTGCCGATTACCCACACGACGTGTGGGGTAGCGAATGACAGACGAAGGAAGCTTCGCATGGGTCAGAGTTTGAGTTGTCCTTCGTCTGCCGATGCCGGTCCGCGCACATCGGCCAGGGCCTGGGTTGCCGTGGCGGCGGCCTCGCTGGGGATCTTTACCCTTGTCACAGTGGAGATGCTGCCGGTGGGACTGCTGACGGCCGTCAGCGGCACGTTCGGTGTCAGCGAGGGACAGGCCGGTCTCATGGTAACGTTGCCGGGCGTGGTTGCGGCGTTCGCCTCATTCCTGGTTCCCCTGACCGCCGGCAGCCTCGATCGCCGCAAGCTGCTGGCCGGCCTGGTGGCGCTGCTGGTGGTGGCCAATATCGGTTCGGCCCTGGCACCCAGTTTTACGATCCTGCTGGCGTCGCGCGTCCTGGTCGGCATCTGCATCGGCGGCTTCTGGTCGATCGCCGGCGGACTGTCGATGCGGCTGGTCGAGCCAGCGTCGGTGCCGCGCGCGACGGCGCTGATCTTCGGCGGCATCGGCGCGGCGTCCATTCTGGGCATACCAGCCGGAACGTTGCTGGGGGAGATGGGCGGCTGGCGTATCGCGTTCGCCGCCGTGGCCGGACTCAGCCTGGTGGTGTTCGTGGCGTTGGCTTTGTTCCTGCCGTCGTTGCCGCCCACCCGACCGGTGAGCGTGCGCCAGCTGCGCGCTCAGTGGGGTATTGCGGGCGTGCGCGGTGGTTTGATCGCCACGTTCTTGATGGTGGTGGGGCAGTTCGGGGCCTACACGTTCATCAGCCCGGCGCTGCAGACGATGTCCGGAATCGGTGTCGCTCTGATCGGACCTCTGCTGTTGGGCTACGGCGCGGCCGGACTGCTCGGCAACTTCGTCGCCGGCGCTGCCGCCGGACGCGATGCGACACGCACCCTGCTGGCGATCAACGTCGCGCTGATGGCGGCCATGGTGGCATTCGCGCTGCTGGCGCGGACGCCGACCGGCGGTATTGCCATGCTCATCTTGTGGGGTATCGCCTGGGGTGGCACGTCGGTCAGTCTGCAGAACTGGATCATGAAGTCGGCGCCGGATACCGCCGAGGCCGCGACATCCCTGTGGTCGGCCATCTTCAACATCTCGATCGCGCTGGGCGCTGCGGTTGGCGGGCTCATTGTCGATTGGGTCGCGCTCGAGGGCATCTTCTGGCTGGCGTCGGTCTTCTTCCTGGCGGGCGCCGCGTTGGTCGTCTCGGCGCGGCGCGCGGTTTGATCCCGCGGCGCTGCGTGGCTTGCGTCGCGATGAGCCCCGGCGCCGTTCCGCAACGCGGTGAGGAGCCGAACACATTGAATGCGTGATCGTAGACGCTGATACGGGCCGGCGCTAAGTGTTCCTCCCGTGAGATCTCGCGTACATGGGAGAAGATTGTTGAATTCGACGCGACGCCGCATCATCGCGGCCGGTATGGGAGCACTGGCGACGCCGGCCTTGTTCACGACGTCTTCGGCGCAGAGCGCCTTTCCGTCAAAGCCGATTCGCATCGTCGTACCCTATCCGGCCGGCGGCCAGACCGACGGCATCGCACGCTCTTTCGGCGACTTCCTCTCGCGCAAGCTCGGCCAGTCCGTCGTGGTCGATAACAAGAGCGGCGCCGGTGGCACGATCGGCGTCGCCGATGTCAAACGCGCGGCGCCCGACGGCCACACGATCCTCTGCACGATCTCCTCCTCGCTGATCCAGAATCGTGTCACGGTGAAGGATCTGCCGTACGATCCGGAGAAGGATTTCACCTACCTGACGATGACGACCAGCATCGGCGGGCCGGTGGTGGCGGCCGAAAAGACCGGCGCGACCAACCTCAAGCAGTTCCTCGACTACGCCAAGAAGGTCGACAAGCTGAACTGGGGCGCCTACGGCCCCGGCTCAACGCCGCATGTGCTGATCGAGACGATGGCGAAGCAGTACGGGCTGAAGGTCGAGGTGGTGCAGTATCGCGGCGAGGCGGCGATGTTCGCCGACGTCGCGGCCCAGCAGCTCGACGGTGCATCGGGCAGTCCGGCGGCGGCGGCATCGGTCATCGCTTCCGGGCGCGGCAAGATCATTGCCGTCGTGGGCGACCGGCTGCCGTCCTATCCGGACGTGCCGACGATGACGGAGCAGGGCGCGGTCGGCAGTTCGTACGAGACCCGCGCGTTCGCCGCCTTCGCTGTTCCCGCTGCGACGCCCAAGGATATCGTCAAGACGCTGTCCGACACCCTGATCGAGGCCGGCACCGACGAGAAGGTGAAACAGCTTCTCAACAACTACCTGATCGTCGGGCCGCTCAGCTTCGAGGCGACCAACGCCCGCTTCAAGCGCGATACCGAGGTGATGCTGGCCGTGCTGAAAGAGATCGGCCTCAAGCCGGAATAGTCCCCTTCATCTACGGACCCGGGATATCGATTGACAGAGGCTCGGGTGTGACGGCCCGAAGGTAGTGCGGGGCGTCGAATGCCGCGCCCGGGGCGAGAGCCCCGGCACCCCGCGCCTCGCCATCGAGAATGCGCCGTACCGCCTCGACGATCAGCGGCGCAGTGACGGCATAGATATCCTGTCCCCGCGCGCTGGTGCGGCGAGTCTGGTTTCCCAGCCTGGCGATCACGTCAACCAGGAATGTCTGTCCTGATCGTCCGCTGTCATCAACGGCAGTCGGCGGCGGGGTCGTGGCGTCGCGCAGGTCGCGCAACGGCGCGTGATTGAGGTAGGTGTGCAGTTCCGTCACCCGAAGGTGACGTGCGATCAGGGGGACCTCCGAGAACGGCAGTGCCATCACATCCTGACGGCCGAACGGCTCGGCGAAATCCCACGACGTTTCCGACGCGGCCAGCGGTGACAGTTTGCCGTCGGCAATGACCTGTCGCGGGGCCGTGTTGCGCTGTCCGGTGACACGGGTACCGCGTGTCGGCCGCCAGCTGTCCAATGCGATCCCGATGCGGATCTCGTCGGCGCGCTCCCAGTCACCGACGGCTGCCGTGGCCAGCAGGTCGCTCAGGCCGCCATAGAAGCCCATCGCCGGCATGACGATGACGCCGGCGGCGCGTGCTGCCGCATCGCATGCCGTGAACACGGCGTGTGCGCTGGCCTGCTCGGCCGTCACGTCGAGATAGTGGATACGCGCCCGCAGCGCCGCCGCAGTCACAGCCTCCGCCGTGTCCAGAAACGGGCCGGCGCAGTTGATGACCGCGGTCGCGCCGGCCAGCGCGTCATCGAGCGAGGCCGGATCATCAACGGTGGCGGCCCGGGTTGGAGTACCGCGCGCATCGAACCCGGACGCGGCCAGTGCCGCGCGATCGCGACCGATGGCGATCGGGGTGAATCCCTGCCGCGATAACGCCGCGACCACAAACCGTCCCGTATGCCCTAACGCACCAAAGACGGCGACCGGGCGCTGCCGCCCCACCTGGCGCTCCTGTCTCATAAGTCATTCCCAATGCGATACAGACCTGTTTGTTTCGTAACAGTACGAACAGGTCTGTAGCGAGTCAAGTGACAGTATGATAGGGAGAGCTGATGGACAATCAGGTGAAGCCTGCGGAAGCGCTGGACGCGTCCGGCAACTCGGCTGAGGTGCGGGATCGGGTTCTCGCGACGGCCTCGGCGTTGTTCTATCGCCAGGGTGTCCGCGCCGTCGGTGTCGATCTGATCGTGGCGCAGGCGGGCGTCGCCAAGACCAGCCTCTACCGCCACTTCCGGACCAAGGACGATCTCATCGCGGCATTTCTGCAGCGCGAGGACGAAGAGTTCTGGGCCTGCTGGGATGGCGTTGCCCGGCTTCATCAGGCGGACCCCGTCGCCGAACTGGAGGCCCATCTCCTCTGGATCGGCGAGCGCGTCGGGCGGCCGCACTACCGCGGTTGCCCCCAACTCAACGTCGCAGCGGAATTTCCCGACGCCGATCATCCGGCACGCCAGGTGGCCGTGGCCCACAAGCAGGAGATGCGGCGCCGCCTGCAGGGGATCGCCGAGCGGCTGCACGTGCCCAGGCCGCAGGAGTTGGCTGGCCAATTATCTTTATTGATCAACGGCGCATTCGTCAGTTCTCAAGTACTTTCGAGCAGCGAAGCCATTCTGCTCCTGCGCGCCAGCGCGCGCGCCCTGGTTTCCGCCGCACATCAGGTGGCGGTGTAATCTTAAGATGGAAGATGAATTAGGGGCTGTGAGGTTGCTCAAATTTTGATTTAGAAAATACGCATACTATATTGAAATATATAGAAATTATTCCTCTCACATGAGGTGGGCTCGACTGGCCTCGGACGTACGCTGCCGTGACCAGCCTGAGCTGTTGGCATCGAGGCTTACGCGGCTTCCTTAAAGTCTCCCATCTGCGCATCGAACGCGCGCTTGAAGGCGGGCCGCGACATGCAGCGATCCATATATGCCGAGAGGCGTTTGTCGCTCGTGACGATGTCAGTGTACTTCAGAATCCGCAGTACCGTTGTCATCATCAGGTCGCCGGCCGTGAAGCGCTCGCCGTCGAGGTAGGGCTTGTCGCCGAGCGTCTGGGAAAGCGCGGACAGGCGTCTGCGCGCAAAATCGACCGCGCCAGGACGGCGCAGTTTGGCCCACGCCTCGTTCGCGTAGAAGAGGTCGATCAGCACAACATTCATGAGAAAAGGCTCGATCGAGTTGAGTGCTGCCACCAGCCACTGCGTGGCGCGGGCCCGGGCAGCCCTGTCTTTTGGCAGGAGCGTTTCACTCCTCTCGCCGATGTGCAGCACGATGGCGCCTGTCTCGAAGAGAACGAGGCCGTCCTCCTCCAGGATCGGAACCTGCCCGAACGGTTGCAGGGCGCGATAGTCGGGCTTGTCCTGATCGCCTTGCTCCAGGAGGCGTGTCCGGTAGGGCAGGCCGGCTTCTTCCAGTGCCCAACGGGCGCGCAGATCGCGCACCTGGCCTTGGGCAAACTCGGGAACCCACCGGAAAGCAGAGATCGTCATCATGCGCCGTCCTCCATTGCGTCCATTCGGTCATCCCAAGGACGCTTGGGAGGGCGTCGATGCGACACCACTCAAAAAAATCTCGCTCAAAGCGGTGGTCGAGCACATCGGGGAAAGCGCCTGTGCTCAAACCTTGCCAGGAGTCGGCGCCAGTTCGGTCGTATGCAGGATGGCCCCATCGGCATCGCGGTGGGAGACGGTCATCAACCCGCTGCGGCCATCGACCTTCACATGGCCGAAGAACGCCATGCCCTGGCTGGGGGCGAGGTTCTGCCGGTTGGCCGGCGGCACGCGCTGGAACAGCACCTGGGGTCCGAACGTGCCGTCGCGCTCCAGGGCGCCGAAGCCGCCAGCATTGGCTGGGCCGGAAATGAACTCGTAGAAGGGCAGGAAGTCGCCGACTGTGGCCTTGCCGGGGTCGTAGTAGTGCGTGGCGCAGTAGTGCACGTCGGCGGTGATCCAGACCACGTTGTGGATGGCCTCGCGCCGGATGAACGACAGCAGGCCGGCGATCTCCAGCTCACGGCCCAGCGGGGCGCCGTGATCGCCATTGGCCGGCGTTTCGGCGCCGCCGGCGTCATCCCAGCTCACCAGCCCCAGCGGCATGTCGGCCGCGATCACCTTCCAGGTCGCCGTCGAGGCCAGCAGCGCGCGCTTCAACCAGACCAGTTGCGCCGGCCCCAGGTAGTCCGTTGCAGCGCTGCGCGCCGTCTCGCGATTGGGCCCGTTGTCACCGCGATAGGAGCGCATGTCGATGCGGAACAGGTCCAGGTGTGGGCCGCATGCGAACTTGCGGTAGAGGCGTTCGGGATCGTCGGGATCCAGGCGGATCGGGCTGTATTCCTGGAAAGCCCGCATGCCGCGGGCGGCCAGCAGCCCCACGCTCTTTTCGCGGTAACGGTCGTCACCCTGGATGCGCTGGGCGTGGAACCAGTTGTCGCGTACCTCGTGATCGTCCCACAGCATAATCGTCGGCACGGCCGCGTTGAGGCGCCTGACGTTGTCGTCCATCAGGTTGTAGCGGTAGTTGCCGCGGTACTCGCGCAGGGTCTCGGCGACCTTCGCCTTCTCCTCGGTGACGACGTTGCGCCACACGCTGCCGTCATCGAGCGTGACGTGGGACGCGATCGGGTTGTCGGCGTAGATCTGGTCGCCGCAATGCACCAGGAAATCCGGATCGGTGCGGCGCATCGCGTCGTAGAGCCGCATGCCGCCCCAGTCGGGATTGATGCCGAAGCCTTGACCGGCGGTGTCGCCGGTCCACACGAACGACACGTCGCGATCGCCCGATGCCGGCGGCACGCGGAACGAGCCGGTCGACGGTGCGCTCTGGGTGCGATAATCGCCGAGATCGAGGAACGTCACGCGATAGAACACGGTCTGGCCCGGCGCGATGCCGGTGATCGCGATGCGCGCCGTGTAGTCGCTGACGTCGAGCGCGCTGGGGCCGACCAGGCGCTGACTGTCACGAAAGCTCTCGGTGGTAGCGTACTCCACGATCATGCGCGCCGGCCGGTCGGCGGCCGCCCACACCAGCGCGCCGTCGGCGCCAATATCACCGGTCTGCACGCCGAAGGGGATCTGCGGGCGCATCCGGTCGGACGTCTGGGCAAAGACGCGAGGTACGACAGCGGATGTGCACAACGACAGCCCAGCCGCGGTGCCTGTGCGCAACAGGCGACGCCGGCGAAGAGAGCGCCCGTTCGGGCTGTTCATGGAGGGGCGTTCATCTGCTAAGCCACGCCAGCCATGCGCCGGGGCGGCAACAGCGTCATGACGCACCGGTGACAGGCTTGTGAATCGTCCCCAGCTTTGCTGGGGAGCGAACGATCGAGGGGTTCCGTGGAGTGGACTGAGGACGGCATCGTGCTGGCAGCGCGTGCGCACGGCGAGTCGGCGCTGGTGGTGTCGCTGTTGACCGCCGGCCACGGCCGCCATGCCGGACTGGTCTACGGCGGCGCTTCCACGCGGCAACGGCCGCTCTGGCAGCCGGGCAACCGTGTGCGGACCGAGTGGCGGGCACGGCTAGCGGATCAACTGGGTTCGTTCAAGGGCGAGCTGCTGACGGCGCACGCGGCCCGCGCGCTCGATGATCCCCAGGCGCTGGCTGGTCTATTGGCGGCGTGTGCCACCCTGGATGCCGCGTTGCCCGAGCGCGAGCCGCATCCGGCCCTGTTCGAAGGCGTGGCGGCCCTGCTGGGGGCGCTGGGTCATGACGGCTGGCCGGTCATCTACGTGCACCTGGAACTGGGCCTGCTGCAGGAGTTGGGCTTCGGGTTGGATCTGGAAAAATGCGCCGCGACCGGAGTAACCGAGGATCTGGCCTATGTCTCGCCGCGTACCGGCCGGGCAGTGAGCCGGTCCGCCGGCGAGCCATACAAGGACAAGCTTCTGGCACTGCCGGCTTTCCTGGCGGCGCGCAGCGGCGCGCAGACCGCCGATGTGCTCGTCGGGCTGGCGCTCACGGGCTATTTCCTGGAGCGCCACGTCTTTTGGCCACACAACAAACCCTTGCCACCGGCGCGCGACCGGTTTATCGAAACCCTTCAACGGCTTAGCACAACAAATAGTGGCTGATTCGGCCACAGACCCCTCGATCTATGGCAAAACGAACCTCGACCGCGGCGCCGCCGCCCCCACCGCCGGCGCCCATCCGTACCGTCGCCCTGGGCTCGGCGCTCTCCGAGCGCTACCTGTCGTACGCGCTCAGCACCATCATGGCCCGTTCGCTGCCCGACGTACGCGACGGCCTGAAGCCGGTGCATCGCCGCCTGCTCTACATCATGCAGGAGCTGCGGCTCGACCCGACCGGCGCCTTCAAGAAGAGCGCCCGTGTCGTGGGCGACACGATGGGCAAGCTGCACCCGCACGGCGACCAGTCGATCTACGACGCGCTGGTGCGGTTGGCGCAGGATTTTGCCACCCGCTATCCGCTGGTCGACGGCCAGGGCAATTTCGGCAACATCGACGGCGATAACGCCGCGGCCATGCGCTACACCGAAGCGCGACTCACCGACGTCGCGCAGGCGCTGCTGGTTGGCATCAACGAGGATGCCGTCGACTTCCGCCTCAACTTTGACGGCGCCGAGCGCGAGCCGGTGGTGCTGCCGGCCGCCTTCCCCAACCTGCTGGCCAATGGTGCCGCCGGTATCGCCGTCGGCATGGCGACCTCGATCCCGCCGCATAACGTGGGCGAGCTGTGTGACGCGCTGCTGCACCTGATCAAGGCGCCCAACGCGCGCATCGAGACCCTGGTCGAGCACGTGCCGGGCCCCGATTTTCCCACGGGCGGCCTGTTGGTCGAGCCGCGCGAATCGGTCATCGAGGCCTACAAGACCGGACGCGGGTCGTTCCGCGTACGGGCGCGCTGGGAGAAGGAAAGCCTGCCGCGCGGGCAGTATCGTATCGTGATCACCGAGGTGCCCTACCAGGTGGCCAAGGCCAAGCTGGTCGAGAAGATCGCCGAGCTGATCAACGCCAAGAAGCTGCCGATGCTGGAGGACGTGCGCGACGAATCCGCCGAGGACGTCCGCCTGGTACTCGAGCCCAAGACCGGCAACGTGCCGGCCGAGCTCCTGATGGAGCAGATGTTCAAGGTCACGGACCTCGAGATCCGTTTCCCGCTGAACCTCAATGTGCTCGACTCAGACCAGGTGCCGCGGGTGATGGATCTGCGCCAGGCGCTGCAGGCCTGGCTCGATCACCGGCAGGTCGTCCTGCAGCGCCGCTCGCGCCATCGTCTGGCCGAGATCGAGCGCCGGCTGGAGATCCTCGACGGCTATCTGATCGCCTACCTCAGCATCGACGAGGTGATCGCGATCATCCGCAACGAGGATGAGCCCAAGGCCGTGATGATGCGGCGCTTCAAGCTCAGCGACCTGCAGGCCGAATCGATCCTCAACCTTCGCCTGCGCGCGTTGCGCCGCCTGGAAGAGATCGAGATCAAGAAGGAGCACAAGGAGCTCTCGCAGGAGCGCAAGGATCTGAAGGCGCTTCTGGCCGACGACAAGAAGCAGTGGCAACAGATCGCTGCCGACATTCAGGAGCTGCGCAAGAGCTACGGGCCCAAGACCGAGAAGGGCCGCCGCCGCACCGAGATCGCCGACGCACCGCCGCCGGTCGATGTGCCGATAGACGCCTTCATCGAGAAGGAACCGGTGACGGTGGTGTGCTCGGAGAAGGGCTGGATCCGCGCCGCCAAGGGCCATCTGGAGCCGGGCGGCATCGCCGACCTGAAGTACAAGGAAGGCGATCGCGAAAAGTTCGCCGTGCACGCCCTGTCGACCGACAGGCTGCTGGTGTTCGGCACCAATGGCCGCTTCTACACCATCGGCGTCGATCGGCTGCCCAGCGCCCGCGGTCATGGCGAGCCGATCCGCCTGATGATCGATCTCGGCAACGAGCAGGACATCGTCGACCTGCTGGTGCTCAAGGGCGGCCGCAAGTTCCTGGTCGCCGGCTACGAAGGGCGCGGCTTCATCGTGCCCGAGGACGAGGTCGTGGCGCAGACCAAGGCCGGCAAGCAGGTGCTGAACCTGGGCGAGGGCGAAGAGGCGGTGACCTGCAGCATCGTGGCCGAGGGCGCCGACCATGTCGCCGCCATCGGTGAGAACCGCAAATTGCTGGTGTTCCCCATCGGCGACGTGCCCGAGATGACGCGGGGCCGTGGCGTGATCCTGCAGAAGCACAAAGACGGTGGGCTCTCCGACGCCAAGGCCTTCGTGCTGGCCGAGGGTTTGCAGTGGGCTGGCCGTACCAAGACCAAGGCCGATCTGAAGGAGTGGATCGGCGAGCGCGCCCAGGCCGGCCGCCTGCCGCCGCTCGGCTCACCCCGCGCCAACAAGTTCTGATTCCGTTGCGCACAACGGTCATCCCAAGCGCCTCCTGTCATCCCGAGCGTGGCGAGGGATCCAGGGACGGCGCCTAGATCCCTCGCTGTGCTCGGGATGACAGACGTAGCCCGACTGAGGTCCGCATGGATGTGATCATCGCGCTCAAGGCCCTGTTGCTGGGCGTCGTGGAAGGACTCACCGAATTCATCCCGGTGTCGTCCACCGGCCACCTGATCCTGATGGAAGAGGCGCTGGGCTTCGAAGGCCCCAAGGGCAAGGTATTCGAGATCGTGATTCAGCTCGGTGCCATCCTGGCTGTGTGCTGGCTCTATCGTGTCAAGATCTGGCAGACGGTCGCCGGCGTATTGAGCGGCGACAGCGTGGCCAGGCAGTTCGCCGCCAACGTGGTGATCGGCTTCCTGCCTGCGGCCGTGATCGGCGCGCTGGCACACGGCGTCATCAAGAGCGTGCTGTTCAACCCCTGGGTTGTCGCCGTGGCGCTGGTGGTGGGCGGCTTCGCCATCCTGCTGATCGAGCGCGTGGCGCCGCGGCCTTCGATCAAGGCTGTCGATTCGCTGGATTGGAAGACGGCGCTGGGCATCGGATTCTGTCAGACCGTGGCCATGATCCCCGGTGTCTCGCGCTCGGGTGCCACCATCATGGGGGCCCGCCTGCTGGGCGTCGATCGGCCGACGTCGGCCGAGTTCTCGTTCTTCCTGGCCATACCCACGATGCTGGGCGCCACCGTCTATGACGTCTACAAGAACTGGTCGACGCTGGGGGCCGACAGCGACGGCATCGTGCTGATCGCGCTGGGCTTCGGGGCCGCCTTCGTCGTTGCCATGATCGTGGTGTCGCGGTTGATCACGTTCATCAGCCGCTACGGCTTCACCCCATTCGCCTGGTACCGCATCGCGCTGGGCATCGTGGCGTTGGCGCTGCTGGGCCTCCACGCGATCTGACCCCCTGAGAGCGCGGCGGCCCGCCCGCTCAAAGCTCAACTGCTGAACGCCAGGTACTCGGTGCGCACGGCGGAGGCCATCTTCTCCGCGGCGTCCAGCAACCAGCCGCGGCCATAGTCCTTGAGGTAGGTGTCGAGCGTATCGCGGCGGTCGCCGACCCCGGCCTGCACGGCAGCGAGGTCGCGCCCCATCGCCCATAGCATGTCGGCGGCCAGCAGAGCCGACAGATTATCGTCGACCTCGATCTTGCGGTTGTTGGGCGACAGTCGGCGCACGACCAGATCGCCGTGCTGGGCGAACCACGGATCAGGCGCCCGGAAGCGGCCGGTGGCGATCTCCTGGCAGCGAATGCCGGCATCGGGGCGCCCCGGCACACGGGTCCAGGCGGACGGCGTGACGGCCTTCACCTCGCGCACCACCGATGCACCGCGCCAAGGGACAGTCCCGACCAAGCGCAGGCGACCGAGGCTGCCCAGGCCGGCGACGCGGCGCAGAATCAGCAGCGGCTCGGACGGCTCGGGAAAGGCCGATTGGAGGGCGGCGGCGAAGCGCGCGGGTGGATCGGGATGGCGGCGCAGCTTGTCGATGCCGCGCCAGAAATCGGCGCGGTCCTTCTCGGGTACGACGACCGCCTTACGGAGCCACTTGTACTCGCGCTCGAGGACCAGCGGCTCGGGTGCCGCCAGGCCATCGCGGTAACCGTTCAGGATCTGACCGCAGACCTCGCGCGCCGGCATGTCGCGCCGCCCGCGGGCCAGCAACGCACTGGTCGCCAGCCGCACCAGGTCGAGGACGAACGGCATCTCGGCCGCTTCGTCGTAGTCGTTGATACCCCAGACCAGGCGGCCATCGTCATCGCGCCAGGTGCCGAAATTCTCCAGGTGCGTGTCGCCGACCGCCAGAACCGTCGGCGCGTTGGCGAGTTCCGGGCAGACCTCGAACACCGTCTCGGCCCAGCGCCAATAGGTGGCACGCAGGAACGAGAAGGCGCTATCGCGCATCTTGGCATGCTTGCGATCGAGATCGGTGGGGGCGAAGCCGTCGGGCAACTGGGTACGCAGCCAGTCCTCGTAAGCCCGCGTCGATTGCGTGATGCCGGTCAGCCCGCCACGCCACGACTTGCCGAAGGGCCGCTCGCGTCGAGGCATGGTCGACCGTGCTGCCTAGAGGGTGTCGTCGTCGTAGCCGTCGGGATCGAACGGCTCCCAGCCGGCGGTGCCCAGCGCCTCCAGCGGGCGATAGCGGGCCTTGTAGTCCATCTTGGTGGCGCCCGATATCCAGTAGCCGAGGTAGACGTAGGGCAGGCCGCGCCGGCGTGCCTCCTCGACCAGCCACATCACGATCTGCACACCCAGAGCCCGGCGGCGCAGGCGGGTGTCGAAGAAGCTGTAGACGGCCGATATGCCGTTGCCGAGCCAGTCGGTGAGGCAGGCGGCCACCAGCCGGCCATCCTCGCGCAGCTCGACCAGGTGGGTGTCGACCGGGCTCTCCTCGATCATTGCCCGATAGTCGTCGAAGTCCATCTCAGCCATGTCGCCATCGCCGTGACGAGCCGCCACATAGCGCGAGAACAGGGCGAACTGCTCGCTGGTCGCCATCGGTGGTACCACGGCACCGCTCACGGCCTGATTCGAGCGCCAGGTCCGGCGCTGCGAGCGGCTGGGGGTGAAGGTGTCCACCGGGATGCGTACCGGCACACAGGCGCTGCAGGTACCGCACAGCGGCTTGTAGACATAGTGGTGCGAGCGGCGGAAGCCGGCGTCGGTGAGCTGGTCGTGGATGTCGAGCGCGTCAGGGCCGCCCAGCTCGGTCACCAGCTTGGTTTCAAAGCGATTGGGCAGGTACGGGCAGCGCAGCGCGGGGGTCGTGCGGAAGAAACGCAACGGTACCGTGGTCTGCCGGATGAACATCGAGTGCCGCACCATCCCATGGGAGCCAGGCAGCCGAAGACCGGCCACCCTGAAACTGTACCTATTGCGTGGGCGGTGGGCGAGTCCCGCGTGGTGGTGGACCACCGTGCCGACAGGCGGACTGCGCAAATTTCTTGCGCGTGCGGGTAGTCACCGTATGAAGATAGGCGGCTGCAATAAGGCGCTGGGGCGGGCCGGTGGTGCAAACGCGACGTCAAACAGGACAGCCGGAACCGGTCGCGACCTGGCCAGGCACCCGGAACCGCCGTCAGCCTCCGGTTGCCTGGGAGCGGATCCTGGCGCCGCTTGATCGCCAGGACCGCGCCCACATCCAGCTCATGCAGGCGGTCATCGATGCGATCGAGGGCAACCGGGTGCCGCAGGGTGCCCGCCTGCCGTCCGGCCGCGACCTTGCCCGTATGCTGGGCATCGGGCGCAATACGGCGATGGCCGCCCTGGCTGGGCTGGTCGAGCAGGGCTATCTCGTTGCCCGTGAGCGGTCGGGTGTCTTCGTGGCCGATCGGCCGCCTGTTCCGGTCGCCCGCCCACGCCAGAACCGGAACGAAGGGCTGCACTGGCAGCGCCGGTTGGGCACCGGGCCCGTCGCGGAGCCGGAGACCGCCGGTGCCGACGCCGGACCAGGGCCGCGCTATTCGTTCCTGTACGGCCAGTTGGACATGAGCCTTTTCCCCGCCGCGCAGTGGCGGGAGTGCGAGCGCGCCGCCCTCAGCGTACTCGAGATCGCGCGGTGGGGGCGCGACATGGTCGACGAGGACGATGCCGAGCTGGTCGAACAGCTGCGCAAGCACGTTCTGCCGCACCACGGCATCTGGGCCCGTCCGGATGAAATCATCATCACCCTGGGCGGTCAGCAGGGGCGCTATCTGGTGGCACAGCTGCTCAGCCGGCAGGGTACCCGGGCGGGTATCGAGAACCCGGGCATGCCGGATATGGCGGAGATCCTGCGCCTGACCGGTGCCGATATTCGGCTGCTGGCGCTCGACGAGGACGGCCTTGTCCTGTCGCCGCAGCTCGATACCTGCGATGTGGTTTACGCCACCGTCGGCCATCAGAACCCGACGACGGCGACCATGCCGTTGGCACGGCGGCAGGCGCTGCTGGAGCGCGCGGCAAGCCGGGACTTCGTCATCGTCGAGGACACGTTCGAAACGGAATTCCTCGGCGATGCCGCGATGCCGCCGGCACTCAAGAGCCTCGATACCGGCCATCGCGTCGTCTACATCGGCAGCCTCTCCAAGCTGGTGGCGCCGGGCCTGAGGGTTGGTTTCGTGGTGGCGCATCCTGTCGTCGTCCGCAAATTGCGGGCTTTGCGGCGGCTCATGCACCGCCATCCGCCCGGCAACAACCAGCGGGCATTGGCGATCTTCATCAAGCATGGCCACTACCGGGCCTACCTCCGTCGGGCAGCAAGCGAACTCGGCCGCCGTTCGGCGGCGATGGCGACCGCCCTCGACCGTTGGCTGCCCGATTGCCGCTGGCGGCATTGCGCGGGCGCATCGAGCTTCTGGATCGAACTGCCCGCCGGCACCGACGGGCGTCGACTGGTGCAGGCGGCGGGTCGCGTCGGTGTGTCGATCGATTGCGGTGACCGCTTTTTCCTCGGCGCCGATCGACCGACGCATTTCCTGCGGCTGGCGGTATCGACAATGAACGCCGCGCAGATCGAAGCCGGCATCCGACTGCTCGCCACGGCACGCACTGACGCCGGCTGACAAAACCGATTCTGGCTCCGGCGATTTGCGGCGACTGGTTCTTCTTCGGCCAGGCCGTCCCCGATAGCTTCGGTTCGTTTCCGGGCTGCACCAAGACAACCGAACAATGACGACGGGGAGACGGCCGATGACCGGACCGGGTTTGAATCGCAGACGCGTGCTTCTGTCGGCCACGGGCCTGGGGCTCGCGGGCGGAGCACTGACGTCGATCGGCGGCTTGAACGCGCAGGGCCAGACCAAGATCCTGGTCCAGTACGACTGGCTGATGGGCAACGGCCAGATCGGCGACATCGTCGCGCAGAAGAAGGGCTTCTTCGCCGAGGAGGGCCTTGCCGTCACATTCGGTGCCGGCGGTCCCAATGCCCAGACATTGCCGCCCGTTCTTTCCGGCCAGGCGCAGATCGGCGAGTTCTCCACCACGTCGCAGGCGCTCGTGGCCTACGGCGCCGGGCGCCCCATCAAGCTGTTCGCTTGCGGCTACCAATACTCGCCCTATGCCTACATATCCTTGCCGCGATCGCCGATCCGCCATCCGCGCGACCTCGTGGGCAAGACGGTCGCGGTCAACCCCAACGGCCGCTTCACCCTCCAGCTGATCATGGCGCTGCACAAGATCGATCCGGCCCAGGTGCGCATTGTGACCATGGGGGTCGACATGACGCCGCTGATCGCAGGTCAGGTCGATGCGGTGACCGGTTTCCTGACGAACACAAAGGCGCTCTCGGTCCTGGGGCCCGATCGCGTGGTCATGACCTCGGAGGATGCCGGCGTCACCAGTTACGCCAATCCCTATTTTGCGTCTTCGGAGACCTATGAAAGCCAGAAGCCGGCGCTTGCGAGGTTCGTCCGCGCCGCCGCCAAGGGGTGGGGCTGGGCTTATGCCAACCGCCAGGAAGCGGTGGCGATCATGTGCGACGCCTATCCCAATCTCGAGCGCGACGTTGAACGCGACACCGTCGACATCGTGATGGGCATCGCCTTCAATGGCGCCACGAAAGCGCACGGCTGGGGCTGTTTCGACAATGCGCGGATCGCGCGGCAGATCGAGATCTTCGGCAGCGCCGAAGGTACTTTCAAGACCCGCGTCCCGGACCTCGCTGGCTTTGCGACCCAGGAGATCCTCGAGCTGACGTCTGCTGCCCGCCCGCGGCTGGGATAGATCATGAACCAGGAGCAGGCGATCGAGCTCACCGACCTGGAGGTGAGCTTTGAAAGGAATGCGCGTCGCATCACGGCGTTCACCGGCGTCTCGCTGCGGGCTGACGCCGGGCGGTTCGTGGTCCTGATCGGGCCATCGGGATGCGGCAAGTCGACGTTGCTGCGCGCCATTGCCGACCTGCTGGCCGTCGGCGCGGGCAAGGTGCACGTTTTCGGCAAGGCGCCGGCGCAGGTGCGCGAAGCGCGTCGCATCTCATTCGTGTTCCAGGACGCAACCCTGCTGCCATGGCGAACCGTCCTGGAGAATGTCCGCTTGCCGCTCGAGGTCGGCAACTGGCGGCAAGTCGGCCGTCCGAACCGCAAGCCGGAAGACCTGATCCGTCTGGTTGGGCTGGCCGGCCGCGAGGATGCGTTGCCGCACGAACTGTCGGGCGGCCAGAGACAGCGTGTTTCGATTGCGCGGGCCCTGGTGACCAACCCCGACATCCTGCTGATGGACGAGCCCTTCGGCGCGCTGGACGAGATCACGCGGGACAGGTTGAACGACGAACTGCTGCGGATCTGGCGTGAAACCCGCACGACGATCGTCTTCGTCACCCACAGCCTGTCGGAGGCGGCGTTCCTGGGGCAGTCGGTCGTGGTGATGGGCGTAAATCCGGGCCGAATCATCGAAGAGATCGACCTCGACGCGCGGAAACCCGATAACCGCATCGACAGGGCCACCACCGAGTTCTTCACCATCACGTCCGAGCTGCGCGCCATTCTCGAGCGTGCCTATGGCGATACGGCACGCTCATGAAGTCTGCAACCTGGCTGTGGCCAATCAGCGGTGCGGCCTCTCTGTTCGCCCTGTGGTGGGCGGTGATCGTTCTGTTCGAGGTGCGGCCGTTCATTGCGCCCAACCCGGTCGCGGTCGTCGGCGCACTGTGGACCAATCGGTCGCTGCTGTTGAGCAACCTGATGCCGACCGCGATGGAGGCACTGTGCGGGTTCTTCGTGGGCAACTTCATCGCCGTGACGCTGGCCACGATCTTCATTCACAGCGCGACATTGCGGCGGATGTATTTCCCGGTCGCCGTGATCTTCAACACCATCCCCGTGATCGCGCTGTCGCCGGTCCTGATCCTGTTGTTCGGTGTGTCGATCGCGTCCAAGATCATTATTGCTGCGGTGATCTGCCTGTTTCCGACGCTGGTGAACATGATCCGTGGCTTCGAGTCGGTGTCGGCTTCCGAGCTGGAACTGATGCGCGTGATGTCGGCCAGCCGCCGCGAGGTGTTCTTCCGCCTGCGCCTGCCGCGATCACTGCCGTTTCTTTTCGCGGCGCTGCGCATCGCCTGCACGACCAGCGTGATCGGTGCCATCGTCAGTGAGTGGATCGGTACCGACACCGGCATCGGTGTTCTCATCATCCAGGCAACGTTCGATTACAGGACCGAGCTGCTCTATGCCGCGATCGTGACGTCATCGGCGTTGGCGCTCGCCATGTTCGGAACGGTCGCCTTGCTTGAACACGTGTTCGTCCGCTGGCGGACAAACTGAAGGGGCTTCAGAACGATGACCACATCCCAGTCGACGGCGACCGCCACCAGCGGTGACCAGCGGCGGCTGTCCGCCCTGGCGGCGCTTGATCTGCCACGCTACGTCCTGCTGCCGGGTGACCCGGACCGTATCAAGGTCATGGCCGAGCAATGGAATGACGCCAAGATCATCGACCTGCCGCGCGGCTATTGCGCGGCTGTTGGAACCTACGAAGGCGTGCGCATCGGCGCGGTCTCGACCAGTATCGGGGCACCGTCGCTGGAACTCGTCTTCACGGACCTCGCCCGGCTCAACGTCGACACGTTCATCCGTGTCGGTACCACGGGGACCCTGCACGCCGACATCGCGACCGGGTCGCTGATCATCAATGACGCCGCCGTACGGCTCGACGGCACGACTCATCTCTATGTGCGGCCTGAGTTTCCCGCGGCGGCATCGCATGAGGTGACATTTGCCCTGGTTGACGCTGCCGCCGCGCAAGGCCTGACGTTTCGCGTCGGCACCGGCGCGACGGCAGGCTCCTTCCTCGCCGGCCAGGGGCGTCCGGCATTCAAGGACTACAGGTCGCCGGAAGGGGATCGGATCTTCGAGGAAATGAAGCGGGCCGGGGTGCTCAATTTCGAGATGGAAACCGCGGCACTCCTGACCCTCGCGCGCCTCTACCACCTGCGGGCGGGCGCGGTCTGCTCAGTCATCGCGAACCGGATATCCGGCGACTGGGGTGACAATGGCGGCATCGAGCGCGCCTGCCGGGTTGGCGCTGAAGCCGTGCGACGCCTGGCCGCGTGGGATGCCGCCGGCGTTCGATCAGGCCGGGCGACGCTGACGCTCGAGGTGATGAAGCCCGTGTGAGGTGGAAGCCGCCCACCTCAGGAGTTGATAAATGCCGCTGACCGATATCGCTTTTCCGACCATCGTACGCAGAGGGGTGCTGCTTGAAAGCGACCGGGTACGCATTCTGGATCGCCGCGTGTTTCCCCTGAAGGAACAGTTCGTCGACTGCCGGACCCACGAGGAGGTCGCGGTGGCGATTGAAGACATGGTCACGCAAAGCGGCGGTCCGTTCTTTGCCGCCAGCGCGGGCATGGTCCTGGCCGCGCGTGCTGCCGAACGAAAGAAGTCGGCGCGCGAGCGTCTGGATGAAATGGTCAGCGCGGCGGAGCGTTTGCGTCGCACGCGGGCAACCAACAACGGCATCCGCGTGGCGGTGTCCGGAATGCTGGAGGCAGCGCACAAGCTGGCCGGTGAAGGCGATTTCGCCGCCTGTCTCGAAGCGGAAATGCGCGAGATATGGAACTGGCGCTGGGCGCGCAGTCGTCGGCTGGGCGAGCATGCCGCGACGCTCGTTGACGACGGCGACACGATCCTCACCCACTGTTGGGCTGAAACCAGCTTCATCGATACGCTGGCCGCAGCATTGCGCCAGGGTAAGCGGCTGCAGGTCATCTGTACGGAAACCAGACCCTACCTGCAGGGATCGCGCCTGACGGCACACAGCGTTGCTGAAATGGGCATCGATGTCACCGTGATCACGGACAACATGGCTGCGCATGCCATGGATCGCGGCATGGTTTCGCGGTTCATGACGGCGGCCGATCGCGTCACACTCTCCGGTCATGTCATCAACAAGGTGGGCACGCTTCAGCTCGCCATCGCGGCCCGCCACTTCAAGTTGCCTTATATCGCCATGGTGCAGGCGCCCGACTCCAAGGCGGCGTCACCCGCGGACGTCGAGATGGAGGAGCGTGACGGCAAGGAAAGCCTGATGTGCCTGGGCATGCCGACGGCGTCGCCGCTGGCGCGCGGCTGGTATCCCGCGTTCGATGTGACGCCGCCCGATTTCGTGACCGCGATCGCGACGTGTGACGGTGTTTTCGGCGCGTCGGTCCTGCGCGCGCACTTCTCGTGATGGCCGCCGTCATGCGAGGCGCTCACTCGAAGACAATCTGTATCCGCGGTGGATCCATATGGACCGGCAGTGATGTGCCGGTGCGCGGCGGACTCTTCATCGTGGGAGACCGGATCGAGCGGTTGCTGTCGCCTGCGGATGCCGATGCGGCCAGTGCGTCCGCCGACGAGGTCTTCGACGCCGCGGGCATGCTGGTCATGCCGCCCTTGTTCGACGGCCATGTCCATTCGACGTCCACGCTTCTGCGGGGAACCGAGAATTCTTTTCCCCTGGAACTATGGTCGTACTACGCGATCAACTACGGACGAGCCTTCACCGACCGCTGCGTGCGGGCCGCCGTGATGCTGACCGCGGCGGAGATGATCCGCAACGGCATCGGCGGCTACATCGATCATTTCCCGCAAACCCGGTTTGCCCATGTCGCCCTGGAGGCACATGTCGCCAGCGGATTGCGGGTCGGCTTTGCCCCATTCTTCGCCGATCTGGCGGACGAGGACATCCTCGGCATTCCACTCGATGCCGACATCATGCGACGGCTCTCACCGCTGGCACCCAGGAGTGTCGAGGCGGTACGTGACATGTACGTCGACCTGCATGCGTGCACCCGCGTGAATGATCGGGTGCGGCTTCTACTGGGGCCCAACGCACCGCAGCGATGCTCCGATCGCCTGTGGCACCTGTGGCTGCAGCTTCGCGATGAGCTCGATCTCGGCAGCCACACCCATGTGCTGGAAACGTCACCGCAGGCCGTTCACGCCCGCAGAAGATGGCCGTCCGGCATGGTGGCCGAACTGGAGCGCGTGGGCCTTCTCGATGCCCGGCTGTCGATCGCGCACGCGATCTGGCTCACCGGTGAAGACCGCGACCGCTTGGCCCGCCATGGCGTGACGGTCGTGCACAATCCGGCCAGCAACCTGATGCTGGGGGCGGGGCGTTTTGACGTCCGGGCGTCTCTTGATGCCGGCATGGCGCTCGCCCTGGGCACGGATTCCTCCAACACCGGCGGCCGTCATGACGTGTTCGAGATCATGCGCCACATGTTGACCGCGCAGCGCACACCCGGATCCGATTTCGGGCGCTGGGTGAAAGCGCCTGATGTGATCCGAGCAGCCTGTGAAGGCGCCCGCGCGCTGGGGCCGCAGGCAGCGCCGGGCCGCCTGGCGGCCGGCATGCCGGCCGACCTCCTGGTCATTGATTTTGCCGATGGTGGGCTTGCCGCGGCGCCGATCAGCCTGGAGTCCGTTGTCGTTCATGGCGATGCACGTTCGGTCAAGGCCCTGATGGTCGGCGGCGACTGGCTGCTGAAATCCGGCCGGATCGAGGCGTTCGACGAGGCCGCGGTTCTTCAAGAAGCGGCCGCGTGCGCGACCGAGTTGCGGCAGGTGGCCCAGGACGCGGCAGACATGCTCGCGAGCCTGCACGGGCCATATCAGGGTTGGCATGCATCCGCATTCGGGGCCTGCCCGACGTGCGGCGGATCGTGATGCGACGTGACCTGTCGGGCGTTGCTTGAAGCAGGGAAGAGAAGACATGGCTGGCGACAATGATGAACTGCGCAATGCGGTGATCGAGACCTGCCGGGCGATGAACGGCCTGGGTATCAACAATGGCACATCGGGCAACGTCAGTGTGCGCGTCGAGGATGGTTTCCTGATTTCGCCGACCGGCATCGCCTACGACAGACTGGCGCCGGGCCTGATCGTTCACATGCGCATGGACGGCACATTCGATGGTGACGTTCTACCCTCCAGCGAATGGCGCTTCCATCGCGACATCCTGCTGACACGATCCGATTTGAACGCCATCGTGCACACGCATTCGACGCATGCCACCGCACTCGCGATCATGGGTCTAGCGATTCCGGCACTGCACTACTCAATCGCGGCGGTCGGCGGTCACACTATCCGCTGCGCGCCCTATGCGACCTTCGGGACCCAGGAACTGTCCGATGCCGCGCTGGGGGCAATGGAAGGCCGTCGCGCGTGTCTGCTGGCGCATCACGGCGTGATCGCGGCTCACGGTGATCTCGCCCGTGCCCTGTCTCTGGCGGTATTGGTCGAGGAACTGGCCAAGCAATATCTGCTGTGCCGTTCAATCGGGGATCCGCCGGTGCTCGACGATGCCGAGATCGACCGGGTCCTCGTCAAGTACAGGTCGTACGGCCAGCAACGCAGTGCCCAGGATACAGCTGTCATCCCGAGCGCAGCGAGGGATCTTTTGAAGTGACGCACGACGGGTGCGCCTGCATCGAAAGATCCCTCGCTGCGCTCGGGATGACGATCCTGAGTCACACGCCAGCGACAGTCGGTACGAGCGGCGCCGCCAGGCGCGCAATCGTGCGACGAAGTAGCGCCTCGTCGGCGTGCCCGCGATAGGCGACGCTGCCTGCAAGAACAGGAAGGGATATGGGCAGATCGCGCACGGTGCCGCCCGATGGCCAGCCCGTTACGGTGGTCCTGCCGGCCGGCGGGCCGGTAATCTTGTTCGACGGCGTCTGCAACCTGTGCGCCAGCTTCGTACGCTTCGTCATCACACGCGATCCGGCCGGCGTCTTTCGTTTCGTGCCGGCGCAGTCGGCCCTGGGGAGCGCGATCTTACATGACCTCGGGATGTCGACCACTGCGTATGAAAGCTACATCCTGATCGAGTCGGGGCGTGCCTACTTCAAGTCGGGTGCCTATTTCCGCATCGCCGCTCGTCTGCGCCAGCCCTGGCCGTTGACGCGCGTCCTGCGGGTTTGCCCGCGGCTGCTGCGCGACTGGGCCTATGACCGGATCGCCGCCAACCGCTATGCGTGGTTCGGCCGTCGCGATACATGCCTGGTGCCGAGCCCGGATATCGTCGCGCGTTTCCTCGGCTGATGGCGATGGCGAGCTTTCGCGTCGTTGTCATCGGCGGCACGGGCGCTTTCGGCGCGCGCGTTTGCCGGCTGCTGGCGCATGACCCCGGCATCGCCGTCGTTATTGCCGCGCGCAGCAAACAGCCGGCAGTCGCGCTGGCGGCGGAGCTGTGCCGCCAGCACGATCGCCACGATATCGTGGCGGCAACACTCGACGTTGAGGCGACGGACTGGGCAGACAACCTCGCGCGCCTGGGCGCGGACGCTGTCATCCATACCGCTGGGCCGTTCCAGGAGTCGGACTATCGCGTTGCCGAGGCCTGTATCCGGCTCGGTATCCACTATGTCGATCTGGCCGATGCGCGCGCGTTCGTCTGCGGCGTTGGCGTACTCGATGCCGCGGCGCGACAAGCCGGTGTCCTGGTGGCATCCGGTGCCAGTTCGGTGCCGGCGTTGTCGGATGCCGCCATCGACCATCTGACCGAGGGCCTGTCCCGCGTCGACACCATCGACATTGCCATTACGCCGGGCAACCGCGCGCCGCGGGGGCGAGCGACCATCGCGGCTATCCTGAGCTATGTCGGGCATCCGGTGCGGCTGTGGCGGGGCGGCACCTGGACCGACGGTATCGGCTGGCAGGATCTGCACCGCCGTGTTCTGGCGCTGCCCGACGGCGCCGGCCTGGGAAAGCGCTGGTTCTCGCTGTGCGACGTTCCCGACCTGGCGCTGTTGCCCGCGCGCTATGACGTGCGCGAACGGGTAGCGTTCCACGCCGGCCTGGAGTTATCGATCCTGCATGTCGGGTTGTGGCTGCTGTCGTGGCTGGTGCGCTGGCGTTGGATTGCATCGCTGGTGCCGTTTACGGGCATCTTGCGCTGGTTGGCCGATCGGGTGCGCGGCGTGGGAAGTGATCGTGGTGGGATGCTGGTGGACGTCGCCGGTCGTGGCGCCGGTGGCCGGGCGATCACGCGGCGTTGGCGCCTGATGGCCGAAGCAGGCGATGGGCCGTGGATACCGGCACTGGCCTCGGTCGCATTGGTGCGCAAGCTGTCACGCGGCGCCCTCGAAGCGCGGGGCGCTGTGCCGTGCATCGGCTTGCTGACGATGGAGGAGATCCTGGCCGAGGCCCAGGGCCGAGCAATCCATTGGGCGACGAACGAGGCGCAGCCACTCTACGTGCATAGCATCGGTGACGCCTATGACTCATTGCCCGCGCCGGTCGCCAGGTTGCATGATGTCGCGGCGAGTGCTGTCTGGCGTGGGCACGCCGACGTTGACGGGGCAGATGGTCCACTGGCGTGGCTTGCCGCACGTGTATTCCGCTTTCCGGCAACCTGCCGCAGCGTACCGGTGAACGTGGCTTTCAGCGTCCGTGACGGCGTTGAGACATGGCATAGGACTTTCGGGAAGCACGCGTTCTCATCACGCCAGCATGCCGGTCGAAGGCGTGACGTTATCGTCGAACGTTTCAGTATTGCGGCCTTGGACATGCAAGGTGTTGCTTCTCCGACAGGCATCGAGTTCTTCTTGCGCGGCGGCAGGGTATTGGGTGTTCCGTTGCCACGCTTTTTGCTGCCTCGTATCGCTGCCAGCGAAGGGATGGACGCCGAGGGCCGCTTTCGCTTCGACGTCGAGATCGGCCTGCCCGTGATCGGACGTCTGGTGCACTACCGCGGCTGGCTGGCGCCGGCGGATGATGTCACTTCGGCGGCGGCACCAGGCTGATGGTACCGATGCCCTCGCGCTGCAGTCGGAAACGGTAGCTGCCGTCAATCCGCAGATAGTCGAAGGCGCGCCACCCGGTCACGAAGTTGGCGTACCAGGGCGACAGGAAGTTGCCGGACTGCCCCAGCGGGATCGCGAAACGGCTGTTGTCGAGATCGTCGAAATCGTAGATCGCGCGCAGGCCGGCGCCATGCACGTCGGCATACGGTTCGCGCCCGTCACGGAAGGCAGGGGATGCCCGGTTGAGGGTATGCATGCCGCCATCGGCCGGAAAGCGAATCGACGCGACGTCGCGCAGCAGCGGTATCGGGTCGAACAGGGCGTGACGGTGTGTTGCCTGATGTGCATCGCCCCAGCGCCATGACTCCATCGTGGGGCCATAGCGTTTCTGCAGCTCATCCAAGGCCATGTCGAGCGCTTTGGATATCGCTTCCGGGCAGGTTTCGGCACGGGGTGTGGTGACGTCGTCACACCATTGCGGATGGTCGCGCAGGATTGTGACCAGGAAGGCAATGTTGGGCGAGGCGTAATCCTTGAACAGCGCCTCGCCCAACTCGTCGGCATAAAGCACACGCTGCAGGGCACGCAGCCAGGCGGTGTAGATCAGCGGTTCGGCCCGATCGGCGAGCATCCGCCGGTTCCAATGCCGTAGCAGCTCGATGGCATTGGCCTGGCGCGCATCGCGTGGTGCTGCGGCAAGCAGGAACGGCAGCGTGTCGGCGGTGTCGGGCGAGAACGTGTCCTCCTGGATGGCGATCATGCTGCCGATCGCGTGCTGGCCGGCTCCCGACAGCAGGGCGTTGGCCCGTCGCTGCCGGTAAGGTTCGGCCCACTCGCGGCTGATGAAATGGCGGAAGTTGCCGGGCACCAGCCGCGCATTGGCATTCACGATGATGCCGCCCGGCGGATTGTAGGCACGGGGTAGTTCTTCGAACGGCACGAAGCCTGCCCAGTCGTACTCGCCGGTCCAGCCCGGCACCGGCAGGAATCCGTCGCCCTTGCGCCGGATCGGCACCTTGGCCGGTGCGACGAAGCCGATGTTGCCGGCGGTGTCGGCATAGACGATGTTCTGCATCGGCGAGACGATCTTGCGGGCAGCCGCCAAAAACTGGTCCCAGTCGCGCGCCAGGCCCAGTTCCAGGAACCCTTCGGCCGACGTATCGCCGGGGTCGAGCGCCGTCGCCGACAGCGCCAGCACGTGACCACCCTCGATCTCCACCGTCTTCGGATCGAGCACGTCGGAGATCACCGGGCCGTGGCGGGTCGTGCGCAGGCGGATCTTCACCTGATCGCCGAAGCGCACGTTGATGTATTCCTCGCGCGCGTTGAACGGTCGGCTGCCGTCGGGCGTCAGGTACTTGCCGGGATCGCCGGGATCGACGCGCTCGACGAACAGGTCCTGGCTGTCAAGGTTGGTGGTGGTGAAACCCCAGCCGATGCGTCCGTTGTGGCCCAGAACGACGGCAGGCGAGCCCGGCGAGGTCGCACCACGGATATCGAAATCGGGCCCGACCAGCCGTGCCAGGTACCAGATGCCGGGCGCGTTCAGGCCCAGGTGCGGGTCGTTGCCCAGCAGCGGCTTGCCGCTGCTGGTGTGTGCACCGGCGACGACCCACTCGTTGGAGGCTTCGCGTTTGCGGGTCAGGTCGCTGTCGGTGATGCCGAACAGGCGGTCCAGCGGCAACTTCAGCAGTGCATCGCCCAGGATCGACAGCGTCGACTCGCGATCATCGCCCAGCTGGGGAAACATCTGCAGCATGCGCCCTTCGCCCACCTTCTTCATCAGGCGGGCGCGGAACAGTTCGGCGCGCCAGTTGCCGTCAAGGCTCAGCGCCATCAGCTTGCCCCAGACCAGCGAGTCGGCGGGCTGCCAGGGTTCCGGCGTCACCTGCAGCAGGGTAAATTCGGGTCCGAACGAGCCTTTGTGAGAGGCGATGTGCGCGTTGACGCCAGCGGCGTAGGCCTCCAGCAGCTTGCGCGAGCGGGGTGAGAGAGCATTCAGACTGTCCTGGGCTCGGCGGTAGACGCCCAATGCACGCATGGTGCGGTCGATATCGACCACGGCTGTGCCGGCGAGCGCCGGCGGCAGGACTTCCGACAGCCGGCCTGCGCCGGCGCGCCGCATCATTTCCATCTGCCATAGCCGATCCTGGGCATGCACGTAGCCCAGGCCGAACATCGCATCCTCTAACGAGCCTGCGAAAATGTGCGGGACGGCGTTGCGGTCGCGCACGATATCGACCGTCGCCTGTGAGCCGACGACGCGCACCGTACCGGCATAGTCGGGCAACGATGTGCGCAGATGGAAATAGAGACCGGCCAGCAGGGCCAGCAGGAACACGACCCCTCCGGCCAGGAACCGGCCACCCACCCGGGCAATCGCCGCCAGCACTCTCATGCGGAATGCTGCCCGCGACGCAGGCTGGCACAATATGACTCGATGGTGAACGCGTCCATGCCGCTCCTCTCTGGCAAGCTGTCTTAGCCAAAGGGGGGAGGCCAGCGCAATCACCGTCTCAGCCTTTTGCCGGCCTCAGATGGATGTCCCAGGAGTAGTAGACCGACAGCGCGAAGCCACAGGTGATGATGACGGCCGCAGCGCCGGTGCCGGAATGTGCCGCGCCACGGCGCCTCCGCGGTAACCACCGATCAGGCCGCCGACCATCATCACCAGCGTACCGGGCCATGAGACCGCACCGGAGACAACGAAGATCGCCACCGCCGGCAATAGCGTTGGCGGCAGCGGCCAGAAGTGCTGCCGATGGCGCCACGATCGCCCCGTCGTCATAAGTCAGATGCCACAGCAGGGCTTTAGCGGGCGTCCCTGACGTGATTAAGTGCGGCGCAGGCGCGCGTTGCGCGCCGTGCGACCGGGAGCCGCGATGAAGATTTGTGTGGTAGGCGCCGGGGCCATTGGCGGGTTGCTGGGAGTCCGGCTGGCCGAGGCTGGCGAACAGGTGACCCTGATCGCGCGTGGTCCGCATCTGGCGGCAATCCGCGCCAATGGTCTGCGCCTGATCGGCGAGGACGGGCAGGAGACCGTGGCCAAAGTGGCGGCGACTGACAAGATTGCCGAAGCCGGCGAACAGGATCTTGTGATCCTGGGCATGAAAGCGCACCAGGTGGCCGCCGTCGTGCGCGACCTGCCGGCCCTGTACGGCGCCGATACCATGGTGATGACGGCGCAGAACGGCATCCCCTGGTGGTACTTCATGAAGCAGGCCGGCGCCCACGAGGGCACGCGGCTGCAGTCAGTCGATCCTGGTGGCGTCATCGCCGACAACCTGCCGATCGAACGGGTCATCGGCTCCGTGGTCTATCCGGCGGCGGAGATCACGGCGCCGGGTGTGATCAAGCACATCGAAGGCAACCGGTTCTCGGTCGCCGAAATCGACGGCAGCGAGACGGCGCGGATCAAGGCGGTGTCGGATGCCCTGCGCAAGGCAGGTTTCAAGGCGCCTGTCATCTCCGACATCCGGGCCGAGTTGTGGACCAAGCTGTGGGGCAACCTGAGCTTCAACCCGCTGAGCGCGCTCACGCATGCGACTCTGGTCGACATCTGCCGCTTTCCGCTGACGCGGGACCTGGCGGCGAAGATGATGCAGGAGGCGCAGGCCGTCGGCGAGAAGCTCGGCATCCGCTTCCGGGTGTCGCTCGAGAAGCGCATTGCCGGTGCCGAGGCTGTCGGCGCGCACAAGACCTCGATGCTGCAGGATGTCGAGGCGGGGCGCGTCATCGAGGTGGAGGCACTTGTCGGTTCGGTCGTCGAACTGGGCCGCATCACGCAAACGCCGACGCCGCACATCGATGCGGTCTACGCCTGCACCAGCCTGCTGGCCGCCTCGCTGCAGGCGGGCAAGGGGCGGCTAAGGATTGAGCCAGCGTAACACCTTACGGGCCTTCGGACCCGCAATGACACCAATGATCGAGAGGGCATGACATGACGCGAGTATCGACACTGCGGGAACTGCTGGCCAAGGGCGCCGATGCCGACGTGGCGATCGCGGCACCCGGTATACCGCCGCTCTCCTATGCCGGTCTGCGGGCACTCGTCGATCGCAGCCTCGGCGTGCTCAATGGCATGGGTATCGGTCGCAACGATCGCGTAGCCATCGTGCTACCCAATGGGCCGGAGATGGCAACGGCCTTTGTCGCGATCGCCTCGGGTGCCACGGCCGCGCCTTTGAATCCCGCCTATCGGGCCGACGAATTCGAGTTCTACATGTCCGACATCAATGCCAAGGCGCTGGTGGTCGACAAGGGCAGCGAATCGCCGGCGGTCGCTGTCGCGCGCAAGCTCGGCGTGCCGGTGATTGAACTCGCTGCGGATCCGGCGCAGGGCGCCGGGTCGTTCACGTTGGGCGACCGCGCCGGCGGTGATTCTGTCAACAATGGCCGCTATGCTGATCCGGACGATGTCGCGCTGATCCTGCACACGTCCGGTACGACATCGCGGCCCAAGATCGTGCCGCTGGCCCAGCGCAACATCTGCGCATCGGCCGGCAACATCGCAGAGACGTTGCGGTTTAGCACGGGCGATCGCGGCCTGAACATCATGCCGCTGTTCCATATCCACGGCCTAATGGCGGGCTTGCTGGCGCCGTTCTCGGCCGGCAGCTCGGTGTTCTGCACAACCGGATTCAATGCCTTGCGCTTCTTTGCCTGGATGCAGGAGGCCAAACCGACCTGGTATACGGCGGTGCCCACCATGCACCAGGCGATCCTCACGCGCGCGACGCAGAACAAGACCATCATTACCCAAACGCCGCTGCGGTTCGTGCGCTCGTCATCGTCGTCGCTGCCACCGCAGGTCATCGCCGAACTCGAAGCAACGTTCAATGCGCCCGTCGTCGAGGCCTATGGGATGACCGAGGCCTCGCACCAGATGGCGAGCAACCCGCTGCCGCCGGCTACCCGCAAGCCGGGGACTGTGGGCGTCGCCGCTGGCCCCGAGATCGCGATCATGGACGAAGCGGGCACGCTGCTGCCGGCCAACGCGACCGGCGAGATCGTGATCCGCGGCGCCAACGTCACGGCCGGCTACGAGAACAATCCCAAGGCCAACGGCGAAGCGTTCACCGGCGGCTGGTTCCGGACCGGCGACCAGGGCGTCATGGACGGCGAGGGCTACGTCAGCATCACCGGCCGGCTGAAGGAGATCATCAACCGCGGCGGCGAGAAGGTCTCGCCGCGCGAGGTCGACGAAGTCCTGATGGACCACCCTGCCGTGCAGCAGGTGGTCACGTTCGCCATGCCGCACGACAAGCTCGGCGAGGAGGTCGCCGCCGCCGTGGTGCTGCGCGAGGGCAAGAACGTCAGCGAAAAGGAACTGCGTGAGTTCGTGGGGGGCCGCCTGGCGGCATTCAAGGTGCCGCGCAAGGTGGTGTTTCTGCCCGAGATCCCCAAGGGCGCGACCGGCAAGCTGCAGCGTATCGGGCTGGCGGCGAAACTCGGGTTGTAAGGCTTGTGGGGGCGCGGCGACTCTCTACGAGAGCGCCGCGTCCTTGAGAATCCCACGCAGCCAACGGTGGACCGGGTCGCGGTCCTGACTTGCCGTCCAGAATGCCGCGATCTCGATGTCGGGTACCCGCAGCGGCGGTTCGAGTAGCCGGATCGCCGCCATGGCGGTGAAACGTTCGGCGAGCTTGCGGTGGACGAGGGCGATGCACTCGGTTTGCGCAACGATCTGCGGCAGCAGCATGAAATTGGGGACAAAGACCACGTTGTTCTGCTGCACGTGCTGACGATGCAACATGGTCTGCTCGAAGCTGGCTGCGTTGCCGTCGCTGACGCGAAAGGTTGCATGCGGCAGGTGAAGGTATGTCCGGCGGTCGAGGCTTTTGCCGATACCGGGGTGTCCACGGGCGGCGATGCAGACCATGCGGTCGCGAACGAGGGGCATGGCCCTGACGCCGGGCTGCCGGCTGATGCCGAGATCGGGCGCCAGCAGAAGGTCGATCTCGCCCATCCGCATGCGCGCCAGGTAGCTGGCCGGAATGTCGATGAACTGAACTGAACAGCGCGGCGCATCGCGGGCGATCCGGTGAACGACAGCACCAGCCAGCAGGAACGACACGTAGTCGGCGGTTGCGATGACAAAGCGTCGCTCGAGCTTGCTTGGATCGAAGGTTGGCGCCGCGACGACATGCTCCAGCGCCGCCAGTGCTTCCTCCAAGGGAGCGACCAGCCGCTGCGCGGCTTCCGTCAACTGCATGCGGCGGCCGGCCATGACCAGCAGGTCGTCCTGCAGGAGCACGCGAAGCCGGCCCAGCGCCGCACTGGTTGCCGATTGCGTCAGGCCGAGCCGCTCGCTGGCACGCGTCACGTTGCGGGTTCGCAGCAGTTCGCGCAGAACCGGCATCAGATTGAGATTGATGCGCCGCAGGTTCATGTCTTCCTCATAGCAAGCCGGGTGATGCAAGAGGGATGAGGTATTTATCCAGTTGATACTACGATGACGACTTTGGATTTCCCGGGCAACTGTCCCGGGAGTACGTCCGGCGCCGAGGAAACGAGATCAAGGCGCTGCGATGAGCACAGTTCGGCCCGCGACCACCGCATATGATTGCGATGTCCTGATCGTCGGCGCTGGGCCGGTCGGTTTGACCCTGGCGATGGATCTCGCCACGCGCGGGATCTCCTGCCGTGTCGTGGAAGCCCGTCCGGCCGATGCTCCCGCCCATCCGAAGTGCAATACGACCAGCGCGCGCAGCATGGAGATCTTCCGCCGGCTGGGCGTGGCGCAACAGGTGAGACAGGCCGGTTTACCGGCGGACCATCCTGGTGATATCGCCTATGCAACGCGCTATCTCGGCCACGAACTGGGCCGCATTGCGATGCCGTCGTGGTCGCAACGGCATCGCGGCGAGGACCGGGCACTCGATGACGCCTGGCCGACGCCGGAGCCACAGCACCGGATCAGCCAACTATACCTCGAGCCGGTTCTGCGCACCCACGCCAGCAGTGTGCTGGGCGTGAGGGTCGACAGTGACTCCGAACTCGTTGCATTGACGGATCGCGGCACCGATGTCGAAGCGGGCCTGCGGCACCCCGGCACCGGCGAGCGGCGCTGGTTGCGGGCGCGGTTCGTGGTGGGTTGCGATGGCGCTCGTAGTGCGGTGCGCAAGGCCATCGGCGTGAAGCTTCACGGCGACGACAACCTGTCCCGCACGCGCTCGGTCTTTCTGCGCTCTCGCGACCTCAAGGCGCGTCTGCCCCGGGCGTCGGCATGGATGACCTGGATCATCAATGGCGAGCGGCGCGGGAATGTCATCGCGCTGGACGGCGATTCGCTCTGGCTGTGCCACTGCACGCTGCGACGTGACGAAGCGTTCGGTGCGGTCGATACGCGCGCCGTGATCGATCAGGTTCTCGGCGCATCGGTGGACCTCGACGTGATCGCCGCCGAGGACTGGACAGGACGCCGCCTGGTGGCTGACCGGTATCGGGTCGGCAACGTCTTCCTCGCCGGTGACGCGGCGCATCTCTGGATTCCCTATGGCGGTTTCGGCATGAACGCCGGCATCGAAGACGCCGTTTCGCTGGGCTGGATGTTGGCCGCCGTCATCAAGGGCTGGGCAGTGCCGGCGCTGCTCGATGCCTACGAAGCCGAGCGTCGTCCGATCGGGGAGCAGGTGTCGCGTGCCGCCCGACAATTGTTCGCCAACCAGCAGGCGGTCAAGTTGCCGGATGCGCTCGAGGCCGACGGCGCGGCTGGCGAACGGGCGCGCCGCGACTTTGGCGCCACGTTGCTCGCAACCGAGATCCAGCAATTCAATCCTGTCGGTCTCAATTTTGGGATCGTCTACGCGGGCTCGCCGGTCATCGCCTACGACGCGGCACGGCTACCGGTGTTCGAGATCGACCGGTATGTACCGTCGACGACGCCGGGTTGCCGGGCGCCGCAAGTCCAGCTGCGCGATGGTGCCTGGCTGCATGACCGCTTCGGACCCGATTTCACCCTGGTCGTTCACGGCGAACTGCAGAGCGCCGCTGTGTTCCGGGTGGCAGCGCAACGACATGGCCTGCCGTTGACAGTGATCGATATCAGCGCCGAACCACAGGTCGTGGCTCTCTACGATCAGCCGCTGGTCCTGGTGCGTCCGGACCAACGCGTTGCCTGGCGCGGCCAGGACCTGCCGGCAAACCTGGAGGCGCTGATCAATCGGGTGCGTGGCGTTGCTGGCCGCGATGCCGCCGGCGAGGCCAGGCACCCCGTTTCGACAGGAGCATGCCCATGACGCGTCTGGGGTATATCGGCATCGAGGCGTCTGATGTGCCGGCGTGGGCGGCGTTCGCCCGTGAGATCTGCGGCTTCGACGTCGAGGCCGTGAACGATGCATGCGCCTTTCGGTTCGACGAACGGGCGCGGCGTATTCTCGTTGTTCCCGGCGTCCGGGATGACTTGGCCTTCGCCGGCTTCGAGGTCGACTCCGACGGGGAACTCGACCAGCGGGTCGCCCGGCTGCGTGACGCCGGCATTTCCGTGTCCTCCGGCAGCGATAGCGAGGCGGCGTTGCGCGGCGTGACACGATTTTTCCGCTTCTGCGATCCCAACGGAACGCCGTTTGAGCTTGCCGTTGAGGTACAGTCGGCGCCAACGCCGTTCCGCTCGCCGTTGGTCGAAGGTGGCTTCGTGACCGGCGATGGTGGCCTGGGACACATCGTGCTGGGCACAACCGACCTGGCGGCCAGCGAAGCCTTCTGTGCCGATTTCCTCGGTGCCGGGATTAGCGATCACATCCACGACAAGATCGGCCCCATGTCGGTCACCGTGGCATTCCTGCACCTCAATCCGCGCCACCATTCGATCGCGTACGCCGGCCTGCCGGTATCGCTGCCCAAGCGGCTCAACCACGTCATGGTCGAAGCCGCGACGCTGGAAGATGTCGGCCTGGCCTACGATCGGGCACGCGCCGCTGGCGTGCCGATTTCCCGCACGCTGGGACAGCACCCCAATGACCGCATGGTGTCCTTCTACTGCCGCACGCCATCGGGTTTCGATCTTGAATTCGGCTGGGGTGGCGTGCGGATCGACACGCAGCCGTGGACGCCCGGCCGGTTCGAACGGTTCAGCACCTGGGGGCATCAGCCAGGTGGGCAGCAGTCATGAAGATCACGCGCATGGTGATGCTGTGGTCGGCGATGCTCCTGGGTGTTCCGGCTATCGCCTCGGCGCAAACCTGGCCCGACAAGCCGGTGCGGATCATCGTGACGGCAGCGACCGGCTCGGCACCTGACGTCATGGCGCGCCTGCTGGCCGACCAGCTGAGCCGATCCTTTGGGCAGCAATTCATCGTCGACGCGCGCGGCGGTGCCGGCGGCAACATCGCGTTGGGCGCCCTGAAGCGCCTGCCCGGCGATGGCTATGCGCTGGGCGTCGTGCATGCCTCGGCGATTACCGTCGCACCGCACACGATGAAGGAGATGCAGTACGACTTCGACAGGGACTTCGTGCCCGTCGCGTTGGTGGCGCGGGCACCGTTGATGATGGTGGCGGCGCCGCACGCACCAGCCCAGACTCTGCCCGACGTGTTGGCCTTGGCCAAGGCACAGCCGGATACCGTGACCGTCGCGGTTACCGGTATTAACTCGGTACCGCATCTGGCGACCGAGATGCTTGTTCACCGCAGCGGCGGCAAGTTTTTCACTGTCGCCTTCAACGGCAGCACGAACGCCATCTCGGCTCTGCTGAGCCGAGATGCGATGTTGATGACCGACGGTGTGGCCGCGCTGGCCTCGATGGTCGACGCCGGCAGGCTGAAGCCGATCGCCGTTTTCTCGCGCCAGCGGCTGGCGCAGTATCCGTCAGTGCCCGCTGTTGTCGAAGCCGTACCCGACATGGTGGTCGACGGCTGGTTCGTGCTGGTGGCGCCGCGTGGCACGCCTGATGATGTCATCCGTCGCCTGGCGGCAGAAATCGGCCGTACCGCATCCGCGCCTCAGATCGCGGAGCGGATGGGTACGTTGGGGATGTACCCCGACACTCTATCCGGTCCGGCGCTCGTACAGTTCATTCGGTCCGAGCAGGACCTCTGGCGCCGGATTGCGGACCAGCTCGGTGTTCAACGGCAGTAGATGCGTGGATCAGCGTGGCACCATTTTCCGGTAGAGATGCCATGTCGCGTGTCCCAGCACGGGCATCACGATGATCAGGCCGATGAACAGCGGGATCGATCCCAGCACCAGGCCACCGGCGACGATCATGCCCCAGGCCGCCATGGTCGTGGGATTGGCCTTCACCGCGCGGATGGAGGTGCCGACCGCCGTGTCGAGTGCCGTGCCGCGATCCAGCATCAGGGGGAATGACACGACGCTGATCGCCAGCACCACCACGGCGAACAGGAAGCCGACACCGACGCCGATCACGATCATGGTCCAGCCGGCACTGGTGGTGAGCACGTCGCGTGCGAACGCCATGAATGAGGCCGGCGGCTCCGGGCCGAGCGTCATATCGTAGATCTGCTGCGCCGCGAACAGCCACAGGCCAAAGATGCCGACCAGCAGCAGGCCCAGCACCATGATGGCGCCGAAGGCGGGCGAGCGAACCACGCCGAAGGCATCAGCCCAGCTGATCTCGTGGCCTTCTTCACGCCGCTTGCTCATCTCGTAGAGACCGACCGCCGCGACGGGGCCGACCAGCGCGAAGCCCGAGGCCAGCGGGAAGAGCAGCGGCAGCATGTCCTGGCCGAAGGCCGCGCGTGCCAGCACGAGACCGATGATGGGATAGACCAGGACGAGGAAGATCACATCGGTGCGGAAGGCGCCGAAGTCGTTGAGCCCCTTGGCGAGGGCCTCGCGCAGGTCGGTCATGCCGATGCGGGCGACGGCGGGCGGCCCAGCATGGCGCGTCTCATCAGCACCGCCGACGGCGTGGAACGTTGTGCCCAGCACATGTCCCAGACCCTTCAGCGAGTCGTTGGCGTATTCAATCGGATTACGGATAGTGGCCATAGGCGATCCTCCCGAACAAGGAGTTCGAGGGGCCGTGGACGATCCGTGGCTTGACGGTCAATCCGGCCGCCGGTCACGCACATCCGCGACCTGACTGCTGGCGAGCATAGCCGGATCCGGACCGCCTGTCACATGTCGATACGGACACCGGGAGTGTCGAAAGGATACGCCCGGTGCCGGCCGCCGTTGTCAGGACGTGGGCGGAAACAGCACGAGGGTGCGGGCCTCGATGCTTTCCCGCGGCGGCGCATCTGATGGTGCCGTGGGATCGTCGAAGGCGCCGTGAGCCGTGAACCGCGCGCGCCCGTCGGTCGCCGAATCGTAGCATTTCAGAAACAGCACTTCGTCGCGGCGCATCTGAGGGTAGTAGAACCAGCGCTGCGTCGATCCGTGTTTCACGGCGTAGGTCTCGCCGATTCGGTCGAGGAAAATCAGGTCGCTGGCGATGAAGTCGTCCTGCGTCAGCGACCGGGCGTCGGCCACGGCCAGCGGCGCGTTTTGCACGGGCCCACGGATGGGACGCCAGACGTTGACGATGGCGAAACGGTTCTTCACCCGCGCCAGCGCTTCGTCAGGCGGCAGCAGATCGAACAGCCGCTTGGGTGCCGACGTCAGGGTGTAGTCGTTGTGCACGCGCGTGACCGGCTCGCGGGTGTCGCTGTCGCCGCGCGCCGCACGGGCTGCGTTGCGCACGTTGTGATCAAAAACGACGACCCGTTCGGCGCCGGTCGCAGCGAGAACCAATCGCTCGACCTCGGGGTAATATGTGGCCCGCACTTCGGCGTCGTCATAGAAATCGCGGACCGACGTGGTGCTGGGTGCCAGGGCGAAGCCGGCGCTGTCGAGGGTTGGCGCTTCGTTCAGTCGACGCGCGTCGTGCACCGCCACGTTGTGCGCGCTGTAGGTCGCGTTGCGCCATGGCCGTCCCACGGGCGGTTCGTACGTGTACGAAAACGGTTTCTCGTTCAGCGGATCGATGAAGGTGATCGCTGCAACGACGTGCCCAGTGTCGGCGGCGCCGCTGGCTACAGTCATGGGTTTCCTCCGGGATGACGACTGCACTCAGGATCAACCCTGTCACCAGCGTGGTCAAAACAGCTTTGCTAAGCACGCCATGAGGAAATTCTAGCCTCTATCGATCACGGCCGTCGCTGCAACAGCACGCGGTTTGTTGCCGACCACATGGTCCAGGCGTTGGCGAGGCTCACCGAATCGAACTCGACATGGCCGATGCTCTCGATGAGATAGAGCGACGCGGTGCCGTGCGGTGCGGCTGCGGCCAGAGCCTCGCTCTCGGTGAACGGTATCATCGGATCGTCGCGACCGTGGATCAGGATCAGTTTCGCTTTCACGGACCGCAGGTCATGCAGCGCCAGGTTCAGGGCATCGATGTGCGTGCGGACCGGCTCGGGCAGCGCCGCCAACAGCGCGGGCACGCGATCGGGGTCGTCGTTCTCCATCAGATCGAGCACGGCACGCGCGTCGCTGCTCATATGCACCCGCAGGTCTGATGTGGCCGCGGCCGGATCGGCGAGCTTGCGCTCGGCTGCCTGCCGCAGCAGGTCGGTATCCGTCGGGTCGGGCAACCGCTCGGCGTTGGCGGAGAGGAATGCCCAGCGGCCATAGCGGTTGGGTGTCATGCGATGCAGGCGGCCGTCTCCCATGCGCCGGTACGCGCCGGTTGTGATGAAGCGGATCACTTCGTCGGTATTGTGGTAGGCGCCGATGCCGACGATGAAATCAACCTTGCCGTTGATGTCCGGTTCCAGGGTCGCGATCACCGCCGGTCCGACACCGTAGGAGATCGCCATCACGCCCAGCGGCAACCGGGGATATCGTGGATGCAGCGCGCGCAACGCATCGGCCAGCACGTCGGCGTCGGCGCGTGACAGCGCGAGCCGCCGCATCCCGGGCACTTCGGGAACCATGACAATGAAGCCGGCACGGGCGATGGAGCGTGCCAGGGCCACCAGCCGCGGCTCCGTCCGTCCCAGCACGGCAGCACCGGGCACCAGGAGCAGGACCGCACGGGCGGTGCTTGCCGGCGCGTAGAGATCGGCCTCGATCGTGCGATCGGCGATGGTCCACCGTACGGACGTCGACGTCGGCATCGACGTCAGGTCCTGCCAGGGGCTATGCGCGCCGCCGGCTGCGATGTCGACCATCAGAAGGGCTGCTTCCGTCCACCGCACGGGATGGCCAAGAGCAGCAACAGCGACAATTGCCGCGATCACTGTCGACAGGATGATCTTCCAGCGTCGCATGCCGTTGCTCAGTGCTTGCCCTGAGTGCTGGGCGGCATGGTTGCGATCGCGCTTGCCTTCAGGTGTGCCACCAGTTGTTGGCCGTGTGTGGGCAAGGCATCGAGGCGGCGCACGCAGATGGTCAGGCGCCGCAGCGCCCAGGCGTCGGTGAACGGCACGGTCGCGAACGGCAAGACGCGATCGCATCGACGCGCTGCCGTCTGCGGCACGATGCCCACACCCACGCCGCGGGCGACCAGCCGGCAGATCGATTCGAAATCGCGCATCTGGACGCGTTGCTTTGGCGCTCCGCCGGTGCGTGACGCATGCCGGTTGATGTATTCCTGCAGCGGGTTGTCGGCCGCCAGTCCGATGAAGGGATAGCGCGCCGCCTCGCGGAAGGCGATCTGGCGCCGTCGCGCCAGGCGATGATGGCGCGGCACGATCACCACCAGCCGATCCAGAGCGAAGGGCAGGGTCTCCAGGCCGGTCAGGTCCGTCACGTCGGCCACGATGCCGATATCGGCAAGGCCACCGATCACCGCCTGCGCGATGGCGTAGCTGGGCCGCTCTTCGACGTCGATGTCGACATTGGGATGCTGCGTGAGATAGCCGGCCAGCGCTTCGGGCAGGAATTCGGAGAGCGCCGCCGTGTTGCACCACAGGCGCACATGGCCACGCAGCCCGCTGGCATAAGCGCCCAGCTCGCCGCGCATGTGCTCGACCTGCTGCAGCACGATGCGCGCGTGATGGAGCAGGGCATGTCCGGCCGGTGCCAAGGTGACACCGCGTCGCCCGCGCAGCAGCAGCGCCGTGCCCAATGTCTGCTCCATGCCCTGGATGCGGGCGCTGGCGGACGCCAGGGCCATGTTGGCGCGAGCAGCGCCGCGGGTGATGCTGGCAGCCTCGGCGACATGGACGAACAGGCGCAGGTCGGTCAGGTCGAAGCGCATGGGCGGGAGCGCCTCCGGGTTTGCAGCCTTCGTTCCAGCCGAAGGCTCGCTTTGGGGCTTCCACATTGTGCCTTGGCCAGCCATGAGGCAAGTCGAGGCCATGTCGGATCTATCAACACTGTTCGTGGTGACGGCGCTGGTCTTCCTGCTGGCCGGCTTCGTGAAGGGTGTGATCGGCCTGGGTCTGCCCACCGTGGCCATGGGATTGCTTGGCGCCGTGATGGCGCCGGCGCAGGCCGCGGCACTGCTGATCATTCCGTCCTTCGTCACCAATGTCTGGCAGCTGCTGGCAGGGCCGCGCCTGCGGCCGCTGGTGCGCCGCCTGTGGACCATGATGGCCGGCGTCTGTGTCGGAACATGGGCTGGCGCGGGGCTGCTGACGGCCGACACCACCGGCCGTGCCGCCGTGGCGCTGGGTGTGGCCCTGGTCCTCTACGCGCTGGTCGGCCTGGCCGCGATCCGGTTTCGGGTGCCGGCGAACGCCGAGCCATGGCTGTCGCCGCTGGTCGGTGCCGCCACCGGGTTGGTGACCGGCGCCACCGGCGTGTTCGTGATCCCGGCCGTGCCCTATCTGCAGGCGCTGGACCTCGACAAGGAGGAACTCATCCAGGCGCTGGGGCTTTCCTTCACGGTATCGACCCTGGCGCTGGCGGCAGGCTTGTTGCGCGATGGCGTGCTGGCACCGTCCATTGCCGGCACGTCGCTGCTGGCGTTGGCGCCGTCGTTGGTCGGCATGTTCGTCGGCCAGTATCTGCGGCAGCGCGTGCAGCCGCAGACATTCCGGCGCTGGTTCATGATCGGCCTGCTGGCGCTGGGCGCCTATCTGGCGGTCAGGCCATGGCTATGACTGGGCCTGTCGCGGCATCTTGCGGCGCCAGCGCAAGGCATGTTCGATCTGGGCCTCCAGCCCATGGGTCGGCGACCAGCCGAGTTCGCGTTCGATCAAGGTCGTGTCGCACACCAGCTTGGCGACGTCGCCCGCCCGGCGCGGCCCGATGCTGTGCGGCACCTTGCTGCCGGCGAGCCGACCGGTGGCGTCGATGAGCTGGCGCACGCTGTAGCCCTGGCCGCTGCCGACATTCAGCGCCGTAGCCGTGCCGCCCTTGGCGAGGTAGCCGAGCGCGCGCACATGCGCGTCGGCCAGATCGTCGACATGGACGAAATCGCGCACGCCGGTGCCGTCGGGCGTGTCGTAGTCGCCACCATAGACCGTCAGTGGCCGGCCCGTGCCCAGCATGGCATCGATGGCCAACGGCATCAGGTGCGACTCGGGGTCATGCGCTTCGCCGACGTCGCCGTCCGGATCGGCGCCGGCAGCATTGAAATAGCGCAGGGCGATGCTGCGCAGCCGTCGCTCGGGTGCCCGCAACAGTTCCTCGACCGCCAGCTTGGTCTCGCCGTAGACGCTGGCGGGATTGAACGGATGACCCTCCGCCAGCCGCGGCGTGCGCGGCGCACCATAGACGGCGCAGGTGCTCGAGAAGACGAAATGCTCGACGCCATGGGTCTCGGCGAACTGGATCAGGGTCTTGGTCTTGACCGTGTTGTTGTGCCAGTAGCGCTCGGGCTCGCGCATCGATTCACCGACCTCGATGTAACCGGCGAGGTGGATGACGGCATCGGGCTTGTGGCGTGCGAAGACTTCGGTCAGCCGGGCTTCGTCGCCGATATCGCCGCGTTCCATCGGACCCCAGCGGACCGCCCAGTCGTGGCCCTTCTCCAGCGTGTCGTAGGCAACCGGAACCATGCCTGCGGCGGCCAGACGCTTGCAGACCTGGCTGCCGATGAAACCGGCACCACCCGCTACCAGAACGCTACGTGCCATGCATTGCCTCCTGCCG
Organism: Reyranella sp. CPCC 100927; assembly: GCF_007859315.1. GTDB lineage: Bacteria > Pseudomonadota > Alphaproteobacteria > Reyranellales > Reyranellaceae > Vineibacter. The sequence continues at coordinate 166,367 of NZ_VOHA01000010.1, read as the reverse complement.
CGCGACGCCCGCCACTAGCGTTGCCGCGTCGGCCATCGCGAGCGACCTTTCGGTGACTGCGCTGTGGTCATCCGCCTTGCAGGGTCACGCCGGCGCGGCGATCGGTGCGCCACCACGTCGCGCGGCAGCGTCTTCGTACATGCTCTCCAGTGCAACCGCGACGCTGTCCCAGCGATAGAGGTGCTGCACCGTGTCGCGTGCCTTGCGCGCCATGTCGGCCGCCAGGGCCGCATCGCGCAATATCGTGGCCAGCGCCAGTGTCAGCTTCTGCTCGTCGCAGCGCACGACCAGTGCACCGCCGCCGGCCTGCACTTCGCGCCAGATGTTGACCTGGTCGGAGATCACCACCGGCAGGCCCGCGGCCATGGCCTCGACGACGGCGATGCCGAAATTCTCGCTGTAGGAGGGCAGAGCGAAGACCGAAGAGGCGGCGAACGCTGCAAGCTTGTCCTCGCCGCGCAGCATGCCGGTGAAGCTCACGCGATCGGGTACGCCGTCACGCCGAGTCCAGGCCTTGCATTGGTCGAGCATGCCGTCGTCCGGGCCGGCAATGACCAGGTGCAGCGACGGATCCTCGGCGGCCAGTCGCGCGAACGCGGGGATCAGAAGATCGAGTCCCTTCTTGAAGTGAAGGCGGCTCAGGAACAGCACAACCCGTTTGCCGCGCGTCTCGGGAAAACGCTCATGGAAGCGCTCGGCCGGCGGCAGGACGTCGAAGCCGTTGAGGTTGACGCCCAAGGGGACGATACGCGCCGGGGCGCCGCCGTCGAACGGCTGGCTGATCTCGCGCTCGACGTCGCTGGTGTAGTGGATCGCGGTGGCGTGGCGCAGGACGCGATCCTGGAACAGGACTTCCAGCAACCGCTTGCGGCCGCGGTGGCGGGCGCGGATGTAGGGATCGAGCATGCCGTGCGGCCGCACGATGTAGGGGACGCCGAAGCGCCGGCAGAGGCGTCCGCCCAGCCAATCGTGGAACAGGTAGATGGAGTGAAGGTGCACGACATCGAAGCCTGACATATCCCGACGCAAGGCCGAGGCCATGGCCAGGGACGGTTTCCAGAATCGTGGAAAATGAACAGGGTAGTAGGTGATGTTCACGCCATCTTGTTGCAATGGCACCGATGTGGGGACCGGCTCGACTCCCTTGCTGGCCCAGTTGGTGGTGCAGATCGTGACGTCATGGCCGCGCGCTGCGACGGCCCGCGCCATTTCAAGGCAGGCCTGCGCCGGGCCACCGCTTTCGCGGGCGAGCGTCGCGATCAAATGGAGTATGCGCATGAGGGCTGGCAGAAAAATTGCTTGTCCAAAGTACTTAGCATAAGTTATTAAAAATACTACAATTTATTGCCATTGTATGTCGGCCGGGTGGCAGAGAGGCTGCGGTGTGCGGTATTGCCGGTCTGTTCCACTATGGCGGCCGACCCGGGCCTGATGATCAGGCGCTGATCGCCCGTATGTCGGCGGCTATGGCTGCGCGCGGCCCGGACAGCGAGGGAGTCTGGGTCAGCGACGACGGCGCCGCCCTGTTCGCGCAACGTCGGCTGGCGATCATCGACCCCGGCCCGGGCGGCTGGCAGCCGATGAGCTTCGATGGCGGCCGCCTGGTCGCCAACTACAACGGCGAGATCTATAATTACAGGGCGCTGAAGGACGAGCTTGAAGCGGCCGGCCGCCGTTTTGCCTCGCAGTCCGACACCGAGGTCCTGCTGCACCTCTACGACATGTACGGCGCTGCGATGGTCGAGCGGCTGCGCGGCATGTACGCCGTCTCGATCTGGGATCGTGAGCGGCGCACCATGTTTTTTGCCCGCGATCCGTTCGGCATCAAGCCGCTCTACATTGCCGACGACGGCCGCAGCGTGCGCTTCGCGTCCCAGGTCAAAGCGCTGCTGGCCGGCGGCGCGATCGACACGACGCCCGAACCGGCCGCCGATGTCGGCTTTCTGATGTGGGGCTCGGTGCCCGAGCCTTTCACGCTGTACAAGGGCATTCGGGCTTTGCCGGCTGGCCACACCATGACGGTGGTGCAGGGCCAGGCACCGGTGGTGCGTCGCTTCCATTCGATCGCCGCGGTACTGGCCGAGGCTGAACGCGACCAGCCGGCGCCCACCGGCCAGGCCCGCATCGAGGCGCTGCGCGCGCACATCGCCGATACGGTCAAACACCACATGGTGGCCGATGTGCCTGTCGGCATGTTCCTGTCGGCCGGGTTCGATTCGTCGCTGGTCGCGCAGTTTGCCGCACCGCAGTCGGACAAGGCGCTGCGCAGCGTGACCCTGGGCTTCGATGAGTATCGCGGTACCGACAACGACGAGACGACACTGGCGGCGCGTATTGCTGCCCATCATCAGACCGACCATCGCACGGTCTGGATCGCGCGCGAGGAATTCGCCGCATCCCGGGCACATCTGCTTCAGGCCATGGACCAGCCGACCATCGATGGTACCAACGTCTACTTCGTCAGCAAGGCCACGGCCTCGACCGGCCTCAAGGTGGCGCTGTCCGGCATTGGCGGCGATGAGGTGTTTGCCGGTTACCCGAGCTTCCGGCAGGTGCCGGAGATGGTACGCCTGGTCGACCGCATGGGGCCGCTGGCAGCGTTGGGGCGCGGCTTTCGTGTCATCAGCGAGCCGGTGCTGCGCCGCTTCACGTCGCCCAAGTATGCCGGTGTGCTGGAGTATGGCGGCACCTACGGCGGCGCCTATCTGTTGCGCCGCGGTCTCTTCATGCCGTGGGAATTGCCGGCGCTGCTGGATGCGGACTACCTGCGCCAGGGCCTGGCGGACCTCGACTCGCAGACCGCCCTGGCCGCGGCCATCGACGGCGTGCGTTCGGGCAACGGCCGGGTCGCGGCGCTGGAATTGAGCTTCTACCTTCGCAATCAGCTGTTGCGCGATGCCGACTGGGCCGGCATGGCCCATTCACTGGAAATCCGCACGCCGTTCGTCGATGTCGACTTCTTCCGCGGCTTGGCGCCGCTCATCGTGGCCGATCCGCCGGTGACCAAGGCGGAACTGCCGCCGCTGCTGGCTCAGCCGGTGCGCGACATGCTGGCCGGCCGGCCCAAGCGCGGTTTCCAGGTGCCGGTGCGCACATGGTTGGGTATGCCGGCTGGCCATGACGCACGAACGCGCGGCTGGCGTGCCTGGGCACTGCAGGTTCTGGCCGGTTTCCGCCCCGGCAGCGCCTTCGCGCGGCACGCGGCTTGAGAATTTTGTCGGCCCTCGCCTAATCGTCGACCGCGGCAACGGATATATTCGTTCCAATGGAATTGGTACTCCTGGCATCCCCTCTGGTGCTGGCCTTCTGGGCCGGGATCCTGATCAATTGGCGCTGGGGCGTGTACGGGCTCGTTGCCTACACGCCCTTCACGGGCTTGATCGTGGCCCTTCTTTACCCGTCGCCGTTGGGACCGCTGGTGCGCGACGTTGGGGTGGTCCTGCCGCTTTATCTGGCGTTTTTCCTGATGGGTCGGCAGGCGCACTACGGGCGGGTACCGGGCGTACTCTACGTCACCTATGCGCTGCTGGTTTTGGTGGTTCTCTTCGCGGCCGCCAACCCGGCGGTGCCCAACATGATGGTCGCCGGAATTGGCGTCAAAGTGTGGCTGTCCTATATCCCACTGCTGATCGTGGGGGCGTCGTTCGTCCGCACCGAACTGGACCTGCGGGATTTTCTGCGGGCGGTGCTCGTCACGGCCTGGATTCCCTGGACGGTCGGCATTTTCCTCTTCCTGTGCGCCAGTTTCGCCGACTACGAAACCTATGCGCGGATGATCTTCGGTGCCTATGCGCCGTTGGCGACCTCGGATTTCGGATCCTTCTCGGGCTACGGCGCCAAGCTGTATCGAATTCCCGGCACGTTCCAATACAACTCGCAGTACGGCGTGTTCTGCTACTTCATGCTGTTTCCGATGTTCATGCTGCTGGCGATCGAACGGGACCGCACTTGGCGGGCCTTCATCTGGCTCAGCATGTTCGTCGGGCTGGTCGCCGGTTTCACGTCTGGCGCGCGTGGCAACTTCTTGTTCATGCCGCTGATCTTCCTGATCGTGCAGTTTTTCAAGTTTCGAGCCGGAGGACTCGTTCAAGGGATCATCGGCATTGGCGGTGGGCTGATCCTGGCATTTTCGCTTTCCGGTTTTGACAGCAGCAAGATCTACGGTGAGGTTGGAAACCTGACGGCCTCGTACGGCAAGGATCTCGCCGTTGGCGGCATGCTCGAGGCGATGGAGCGGGGCGGTATCTTCGGCCGCGGCGTCGGTGCCAATACCGGCGCTGCGCGGCATGGATTTGACCCGAGCACAGCGGCCTTGCTGACGGCCGAAGGCGGCATGGTCGAAAACTACTACGCGAAGTCCATGGTCGAACTCGGCGCTGTAGGTTTCATAATCCTGGTCGCTTGCCTGGTCCTGGCGGTATTCGCGTGCTTGCGGGTACAGTTCCGCCTCAAGCCCGGGCCGCTCCGGGATGTCGCGGCGTGCGGCACTGCCATGACGGCATTCGTGGTCCTTGTCTCGGTGAAGGGCTGGGCCCTCGATACGGAACCGTTGAACTACTACTACTATCTGACGGTGGGGTTCGTGTTCGCACTGCCCTATGTTGAACGGCGATCGATGGCGGCTGTTTCCGGTCAGACAGCCCGCCCGGTGCCGGCCGATATGCGCGACGTCGATGCGCCCATCCCGGCGGCGCCCACGGTACCGGGTCGGCCTGCGACGGCGGGAGGGCGGCCTCACCGTCCTTTGATTGGGCGCAACGGCTACTATGGTGAGATTGCCCGGAGAAGGCCTCTATCACCGCCGCCTGCACCTGCGGATGAGCGGCCTCTGCGCCTGCCGGAGCGCGGTGACCCCAAGGATGTTCCGCATTGAGTCGCTACCGTGACGGAAGCGGTAGCCGATCGAGCAGTGCCGCGAGGTTTCGGGAGTAGGCTGTCGCATCGTGCGCCTGGGCACGACCGCGTGCGGCGCGCGCCATGCGTTGCCGCAGCGCCGGGTCATCCGCCAGCCGCGCCATGCGATCGGCGACGGCGGCAGCGTCACGGATCGGCACCACGAACCCCTCGATGCCGTCGCGCGCCACGGCACCCGCATTGGGCGTGACGATCACCGGCAGGCCACTGGCCAACGCTTCGTTGATCGCCATCGCCGAACCCTCATGCAGCGAAGGGAAGACGAAGATGTCGGCATCGCGAAAGATCGCTGGCATCTCCGCGTGCGGTACGTTGGCGATGTGGCGGTAGCGGCCGTGATAGGGCTGTAACCACTCGGTGCCGTCGACAATCCCGCCAACCAGGACGATCTGGATATCGTGGCGGTCCAGCAGCTTGGCAGCCTCAAGGATGTATTTGACACCTTTGCGCATGCCGACCTGGCCCACGAAGAGCGCGCGCAGCGGAGCGGGAGGGCGCGGCGCGGTGGCCGGCGTGAACCGCTCTGTGTCTACCGGGTAGGGCAGCAGGTCGATCGTCGCCGGGGCGCGGCCATTGTCGGCGAGGGTTTCGCGTACGTAGTCCGACGGCACGATCACACGATCGGCCAACAGCGCCTCGCGCGTGTTGCGCTCGATCCAACCCTCGCTCGTGTCGCCCAGTGGCGTCGTGGCGAATTCGGGGTGCAAGCGCCTTTCCTCTTCGAGGATGCGCAGGCCGCTGCGCAGATGGCCGATGGCCTGGAACAACAAGGAAACCGTGCCTGTCTCCTGGCACGCCCGCAGCGACTGCTCGCAGGAGCCGTCGAAACCGATGAAGATGTGTGGGCGTTCGCGGCGGATACGGGCTGCCACCAGCCGGTCGAACCGGGCGTTGCGCCAGCGCAGCAGCGACGACACCAGAGCTGGCGACGTCGTGCGCGATGCCAACACATGCACCAGTTCCGGGAGCGGATGCGTTACGATCCCGCGTGGCGCGATATCCGGATGCCGCCGCCGCCCTAATTCCCGTTCGGCGCGCGAACGCAGCTGGCGTGGCAAGGCGCGTGCAATACGGTCGAATGCATCGCCGGGGCGCGCATAGAACGAGGTTTCGAAGCTGACGTCGAATGCCATTCGTTGCAGCAACGCAACCAGGGGATAGAGCAGCGATGTAGCACCGGGGTGTGCGATCAGCAGACGACGTTGCGGCATGATGGCGGACTATACCACGTCGGCCGGAGCGTATCGCGATGCCAAGGGACGATTGCTGCCCCTGTGGCGGTTGCGATGGTGCAATTGCCTTCGGGTATCAGTTATGGCGCTGAGCCGGTGGAGGCCGCTGGCCAGGGCCGGGAGTGGCGGTGCGCTTGCAGGGTCACCGCACGCCCACGGTCGCGGCCAGCGCGGTCTTCAGGCCAGCCAGGTTCTGGTCGAAACTCCACGTGTCGATCATTCGGCGACTTTCGATGCCCATGCTGGCCAGGCGGTTGCGGTCGGTCAGTGTCTTGCGCAGGCACTGGGCCAGCGCTTCGGTGTCACCGAACGGGTACACGAAACCGTTGACGCCATCCTGGATCAAATCCCGGGCGGCGCCGACGCGATCGCTGGCGATCACCGGCTTGCCTGCGTTCATTACTTCGTTAACCACCAGGCCCCAGGTTTCATGCGCCGATGGCAGCGCGAACACATCGCACAGGTCATAGAGTGCAGCCAGCCGCTGCTGCGACTGGAAGCCCAGCAGACGGATCGACTCTGACACGCCCAGTGCCGCGATGGCGACTTCAACTTGTGGCCGCAAGTCGCCATCGCCGGCCATCAGCAGGATCGGGCGTTGCGATGCCGGGATGTCCGACATGGCGCGGCTAAAGGCCTGGATGAGTTCAAGCGGCGCCTTGCGATCGATCAGTTTGGCGGCATAGAGCGCAATGGGCCGGCCGGGCGGCAGCCCCAGTTCCGCCTGTAATGCTTCCCGATGTGGTCGGGCATCGGCGGCGCGGGCCTGAAACCAAGTGTTATCGACAGCATAGCAGACGCGGAAAAACTTGCGCGCATCGATGCCCAGGTCGAGCAGGTGACGCTCGTTCATCGACCCGATGGTGAGATAGGCATCGACCTGCCGGTCGATCAGCGTGAACAGGGCTCGTTTGGCGCTGTGCCGTGTCCGGCTGGTCGACCGGCCGAGCGCGCTGGTTTCGTCACGCAGCAGCACGCGCACGCCAGCGCTGCGGGCCGCGATCATGGCCCACAGATGCGGCACGCGGGCGTAGCCATGAATCCACAACGCATCGAAGCGACCGGCACGCAGTCGGTGACGCAGGCCGACGCTGAACGGCCGCCAGGAGTCGAAGTGAGCGTCGCCGGGATAGCGCAAACCGGGCAGGGTGGGCAGCACCTCGTGCTCGTAGCCGTCGAGCAAAGGCACGTCCCAGACAATCTTCTGGCCGAACTCGGGATCGACGAAGTGACGGGCCGAGAAGTCCGAGGCGAAGAACGCCTTCAGGTAGATATCGGGATCGTTGTTGATCAGCTGCAGCAGTGGTGCCTGGTACTGGATGGGGTGGGTCACCAGGTAGGCAACACGGTATTTCTTGGCATCCGGCACGATTAGGAGCGTCCTCGCGGCTTTGCGGCATCCGCTGGAGACGCGGAGCGTGGTGCCGGGTGAGGGATTTGAACCCCCGACCAACGGTTTACAAAACCGCTGCTCTACCGCTGAGCTAACCCGGCAAGCGACCCTTGGACCGATGTGTACCGATCCAACTCGGCTAGGGCAACCGTCACTACAACCGGTTGCTGCATCGAAGAAATTCCATTCCGCGACCGCTATGGCAGACCAGCGGGTTAAGTCCCTGTTTGTTCATTCTTTCGGCTGAGTTCATAAAGCGAGATCGCTGCCGCGTTGGAAACATTGAGGCTGGGCATTGCGCCCTTCATCGGCAGGCGCACGGTGAGGTCGCAGCGCTCCTGCGTCAGCCGACGCAAGCCTTCTCCTTCAGCGCCGAGCGCCAGTACCAGGCGGCCGGCGACGTTGGCGCCGGCGAGAGTCTGTTCGGCACGTTCATCGAGACCCAGGACCCAGAAACCTGCTTGTTTGAGCTGATCGAGCGCGCGCGACAGGTTGACGACCCGCACCAATGGAACGCGTTCCAGAGCCCCCGACGCTGCCTTGGCAAGGGTCCCGGTTTCTTCCGGCGCGTGACGCTCCGTCACCACGACGCCTGCCGCTCCGAAGGCCTCGGCCGAGCGCAGGATGGCGCCGACATTGTGGGGGTCGGTGACCTGGTCAAGCGCGAGCACCAGAGCCTGCTCGCCAGCCGCCGCCATAATGTCTTCCAGCGCCGCGTCAGGCAGAGGAGCGACAGCCGCCAGGAAGCCCTGGTGTACCGCACCGGCCGGCACACGCTCGGCGATCCGCTCGCGCGGGACGATCTCGGCCTGTGGCGGCGGGTGGGCCAGGCCGGCAAGGTTGCTCGTCGCGCGATCGGCGGCATCCTGGGTCAGCAGCAGGCGAAAGACGCGACGCTCCGGGTTGGCCAGCGCCGCCAGCACGGGATGGCGGCCGTAGATCCAGACCTGGCCGCCGCCTGGGCCCCGCGGCGCGTCGCGGCGGGGCGGGTGATGGGGGCCGGCGGCCGGGTGTGCGCGGTGCGGCCCGCGATTGCGATGGCCGGTTTGGTCCTTGGATTGACGCATGGCGGCGCCATATAGGGGGCATCGACTGGCTTGGCAAATCGACGGGCGGTGACTTTTCGTCAGGATCGTTTGCTGGAGCGGTGTCTTTATCTTGACGCAAGCCGTTGGATTTGCTGTATCCCGCGCCGGCCGGACGGCCGGTGCGTAGCGTGGTGTCGTAGCGTCGGAGGGGTGGCCGAGCGGTCAATGGCAGCTGACTGTAAATCAGCCGGTTTACACCTACGAAGGTTCGAATCCTTCCCCCTCCACCACGATCCCCACAGCAGGCCGGCTGGCGGATCGGGATTGCGGGTGTAGCTCAATGGTAGAGCTCCAGCCTTCCAAGCTGGCTACGTGGGTTCGATTCCCATCACCCGCTCCAATCCGCGGCAATACCGTCCAGCAGGGATAAAGCGGCCGCCGGCCGTGATCTGATCGAGGCACCAGACCATGTCGAAGAGCAAATTCGAGCGGAACAAGCCGCACTGCAACATCGGGACGATCGGGCACGTCGACCACGGGAAGACATCGCTGACGGCGGCGATCACGAAGATCCTGGCGAAGACGGGCGGCGCGACGTTCACGGCGTACGATCAGATCGACAAGGCGCCGGAGGAGCGTGAGCGCGGGATCACGATCTCGACGGCGCACGTAGAGTACGAGACGACGAACCGTCACTACGCGCACGTGGACTGCCCCGGTCACGCGGACTACGTGAAGAACATGATCACGGGCGCGGCGCAGATGGACGGAGCGATCCTGGTGGTGTCGGCGGCGGACGGCCCGATGCCGCAGACGCGGGAGCACATCCTGCTGGCGCGCCAGGTGGGTGTGCCGGCGCTGGTCGTGTACATGAACAAGGTCGACATGGTCGACGACCCCGAGCTTCTGGACCTTGTGGAGCTGGAGGTTCGCGAGCTGCTGTCGTCGTACCAGTTCCCTGGGGACGATATCCCGGTGATCCGGGGTTCGGCACTGTGCGCGCTGGATGACAAGCAGCCGGAGATCGGCGAGCAGTCGGTGCTGAAGCTGATGGAAGCGGTAGATGCGTACATCCCGCAGCCGGTTCGCGACAAGGACAAGCCGTTCCTGATGCCGATCGAGGACGTGTTCTCGATTTCGGGCCGCGGGACGGTGGTGACGGGCCGCGTCGAGCGTGGGATCGTGAAGGTGGGCGAGGAGATCGAGATCGTCGGCCTGAAGGACACGGTGAAGACGGTAGTGACGGGCGTTGAGATGTTCCGGAAGCTGCTGGACCAGGGCGAGGCCGGGGACAACATCGGTGCGCTGCTGCGCGGCACGAAGCGCGAGGACGTGGAGCGGGGCCAGGTTCTGGCGCGCCCGGGCTCGATCACGCCGCACACGCAGTTCCATGCCGAGGCGTACATCCTGACGAAGGAAGAGGGTGGCCGGCACACGCCGTTCTTCACGAACTACCGTCCGCAGTTCTACTTCCGGACGACGGACGTGACGGGCGTGTGCACGCTGCCCGAGGGCACGGAGATGGTGATGCCGGGCGACAACGCGCGGATGCAGGTCGAGCTGATCCAGCCGATCGCGATGGACGAAGGCCTGCGCTTCGCCATCCGCGAGGGCGGCCGCACCGTCGGCGCCGGCGTCGTCACCAAAATCGTCAAGTAAGACTGTAACGCGCCGCCATCCGATGATAGGGATGGCGGCGCCGTAGGAGTGTAGCTCAGTTGGTAGAGCATCGGTCTCCAAAACCGAGGGCCGGGGGTTCGAGTCCCTCCACTCCTGCCACCGTTCAACCGTCCTGAATGCCTGCCTGGGGGTGGGTGCGGCGCTGCCCCGGCGGCGGCGGCCCCGTGACGGGGATCTGGACTTTCGCGGGTCGCATCGTTAGGAAGCCCGCCAGTTCCAGCGGGATCAGTCCCCGCCAACCCCTTTGGACATATGAAAAACCCCGTCGAGTTCGTCCGTGAAGTCCGTCAGGAGGCCGGGAAAATCACCTGGGCCGGCCGGCGTGAGACGATGGTGACCACCGGGATGGTGTTCATCTTTGTCACTATCGCTGCAATCTTTTTCCTTCTGGTCGACAAGATCATCGCTGTCGTCGTCCAGTCCCTGCTGAGGTTGATCTGACCATGGCGCTCCGTTGGTACGTGGTGCATGCCTATTCCGGTTTTGAGAACAAGGTCGCCCAGTCGATCCGGGAGCAGGCCGAAAAGAAGGGCATGACCCCCCTGATCCCGGACGTGCTGGTGCCGACCGAAGAGGTCGTCGAGTTGCGCCGCGGGGCCAAGGTCAATGCCGAGCGGAAGTTCTTCCCCGGCTACGTGCTGGCGCGCATGGAGTTGACCGACGAAACGTGGCATCTGGTGAAGAACACGCCGAAAGTCACGGGTTTCCTCGGCGGCGGCAAGGCCGGGCGGCCGGTGCCGATCACCGATGCCGAGGCCGGCCGCATTCTCAAGCAGGTCCAGGAAGGGATCGAGCGGCCCAAGCCCTCGGTGATGTTCGAGATCGGCGAGCAGGTGAAGGTCTCCGACGGCCCGTTCGCCTCGTTCAACGGTACAGTCGAGGAAATCGACGAGGAAAAGCAGCGTCTCAAGGTCTCGGTGTCGATTTTCGGCCGCGCCACGCCGGTCGAGCTCGACTACGGCCAGGTCGACAAGGTCTAGGTTCCCTGCCGGAAGTGACGCTTAAAAAGCTTGCAAATCAGCCGGTTTGTGGTAGGAGGCGCGCTCCCGAAAGGCTGGCGCATCTGCCGGCCTTTCGGTTTTGTTGTCGGGCATACGCTAATTCCTTGATGTATCAAGGACTTGACGGGCTTGACGCGGCAGCTGCTACGGTGGCTGTCCAACGTGCGGGAGGCTCGCCATGGCCGTACCGCGCGCCCATCCACAGGGTAGGAGGGTTCGTGAATGGCTAAAAAGATCCAGGCCTATGTCAAGCTGCAGGTGCCGGCTGGCAAGGCCAACCCGTCGCCGCCGATCGGGCCTGCGCTCGGTCAGCAGGGCGTCAACATCATGGAGTTCTGCAAGCAGTTCAACGCCCGGACCCAGAAGCTGGAGCCGGGGATGCCGATCCCGGTCGTGATCACTGTCTTCCAGGACCGCAGCTTCACGTTCGTCACCAAGAGCCCGCCCAACAGCTACTTCATCATGAAGGCGGCGGGCATCGAGAAGGGCGCCAAGACCGTTGGCACCCAGATCGTGGGCAAGGTCACGGTGAAGCAGCTCGAAGAGATCGCCAAGGAAAAGATGCCGGATCTCAACTGCGGGACCGTCGAGGCTGCCGTCAGCATGCTGAAGGGTTCGGCCCGCTCGATGGGCGTCCAGGTGGTGGAGTAAGGCCATGGCGACCAAGGGCAAGCGCTTCCGCAAGGCGAGCGAAGGAGTCGAACAGGGGAAGGCCTATGGCCTGACCGACGCCGTCAAGCTGGTCAAGGCCGGCGCCAAGGCGAAGTTCGACGAGACCATCGAGATCGCGATGAATCTCGGCATCGATCCGCGCCATGCCGACCAGATGGTGCGCGGCGTCGTCGAGCTGCCCAACGGCACCGGCAAGACGCTGCGCGTTGCGGTGTTCGCGCGCGGCGACAAGGCCGAGGCCGCCAAGGCCGCCGGTGCCGACATCGTCGGTGCCGAGGATCTGGCCGAGAAGATCACCGGCGGCGAGATGAACTTCGACCGCTGCATTGCGACGCCGGATATGATGGGCATCGTCGGTCGCCTCGGTAAGGTTCTGGGTCCGCGCGGCCTGATGCCGAACCCGAAGCTGGGCACCGTAACCCCTGACGTCGCAACGGCGGTCAAGGCTGCCAAGGCCGGTCAGGTCGAGTTCCGCGCCGAAAAGGCGGGCATCGTGCATGCCGGCGTCGGCAAGGCGAGCTTCAGCGAGCAGGCGATCGCGGAGAACGTCAAGGCGTTCGTTGGCGCGATCAGCCGCGCCAAGCCGACCGGCGCCAAGGGCACCTTCATACAGAAGGTGTCGATCAGTTCGACCATGGGACCCGGCGTCAAGCTCGACGTCGCGACCCTGCAGGGCTGAGCCCAGGGGGCTTTTGCTCTGACGAATTTGGCCGGCAGGTTCGCCCGCCGGTCAATGGGAGCCTCCTCCCCGGAGGTGGCTTCCGACCTGTCCGAGACCGCCGGCGCCACACCTTCGGGTGCGGCTTAAAGGGGCAACCCGCCTGCGCAGACGGTGGAACGGATGACGAGGTGGCCAGCCCCCCTCCGAGCCCGGTCTTCCGGGATGGGAAACCGGGCCGTGCCCGAGACCGCGGGACATCCCCGCGGAACCGAGGGGCGGTTCTTGTGTGGTCGGTCCGATTTGTTTCGGCAGATCGGACCACGTTCGGAGACGTCAAGTGAACCGCTCTGAGAAAGCAGAGCTGATCGCTTCGCTGAACAAGAGCTTCGCCGATATCAACCTGCTGGTGGTCACACGCCAGTCGGGTCTGACAGTGGCGGAAGTTTCTGACCTGCGCCGCAAGGTGCGGGCAGCGGGCGCCAGCTACAAGGTATCGAAGAACCGGCTCACCCGTCTCGCTTTGGAAGGGACGGCGTTCAAGGACATCGGCTCGTTTTTGACGGGTCCGACCGCGATCGCCTCATCCACGGATCCGGTTGCTGCGGCCAAGGCGGTTGCTGCCTTCGCCAAGGACAACGAGAAGCTGACCATCGTCGGCGGCTCGCTGAACGGCCAGACGCTGGACGCCGATGGCGTCAAGCAGCTGGCGTCGCTGCCGTCGCTCGACGAACTGCGGGCCAAGCTGCTGGCGCTGTTGCAGACGCCGGCGACCCGCATCGCTGGTGTCGTTCAGGCGCCGGCCGGCCAGCTTGCGCGCGTCATGGGCGCGTACGGAGCCAAGGACTCTTCCGGCCAGGCGGCGTAAGCCGTTCGCCAACGTAAACATCGGGACATTCGGAGAAAGACAATGGCTGCTAATCTGGAACAGATCGTCGACCAGCTCTCGGCGCTGACCGTCATCGAGGCGGCGCAGCTCTCCAAGCTGCTGGAAGAGAAGTGGGGCGTCTCGGCTGCCGCGCCGGTCGCCGTCGCCGGGCCTGCCGCTGCGGCGCCGGCTGCCGCCGAGCAGAAGGACGAGTTCACCGTCGTGCTCGCCGCTGCCGGCGACAAGAAGATCAACGTCATCAAGGTCGTGCGCGAGCTGACCGGCCTCGGCCTCAAGGAAGCCAAGGACCTGGTCGAGGCCGCCCCGAAGGCGGTCAAGGAAGCCGTGCCGAAGGCCGACGCCGACAAGATGAAGGCGAAGCTCGAGGCCGAAGGCGCCAAGGTCGAGCTGAAGTAAGCGTTCTTCCATCCGGAGCCGGCATCGCCGGCTCCGGATGGGCCCCTTCATCGGACCGGCGCCGTTCAGCCGCCGGTCCCGTCAAGTGGCCCTCTGCAACGGATGGGATTGGCGGCTTAGCGGATCGCCGGTTCCGAGACAGCAGTCGGGTTTGTCCGCCTCGCCCTCTCGCGAAATGCCGAGGAAGAGCATGGCCACGTCGTTCAACGCCCGTACCCGGATTCGTCGCCCGTTCGGCCGCATCGCCGCTGCGGCGCCGATGCCGAACCTGATCGAAGTCCAGAAGAGTTCGTACGATCAGTTCCTGCAGATGCATGTGCCGCCGGAGAAGCGGACCAATACCGGCCTGCAGGAAGTGTTCCGCGGCGTCTTCCCGATCAAGGATTTCGCCGAGCGTGCCAGCCTCGAGTTCGTGAAGTTCGAGTTCGAGGAACCCAAGTACGACGTCGAGGAATGCCAGCAGCGCGGCATCACCTACGCGGCGCCGCTGAAGCTCACCCTGCAGCTGGTGGTGTGGGACGTTGACGAGGAGACCGGCTCCCGTTCGATCCGCGACATCAAGGAGCAGGACGTCTACATGGGCGACATGCCGCTCATGACGGCCAACGGCACCTTCGTGGTCAATGGCACCGAGCGCGTCATCGTCTCGCAGATGCATCGTTCGCCGGGCGTGTTCTTCGACCACGACAAGGGCAAGACCCATTCGTCGGGCAAGTACCTGTTCGCTGCCCGCATCATCCCCTATCGCGGTTCGTGGCTCGACTTCGAGTTCGATGCCAAGGATCTCATTCATGTCCGTATCGACCGGCGTCGCAAGCTGCCGGTGACGACCCTGCTGCTGGCGCTCGATAACGACGAGACGGCCAAGAAGCGGGCCGACCTGCAGACCAAGAGCAAGCAGCTCGAGCCGGGCGAGGCCGTCGGCTTGTCGCAAGAGGATGTGCTGTCGGCGTTCTACGGCCATCACACCTACAAGCGCGACAAGGAAGGCTGGCGGACCGAGTTCGAGGCCGATGCGCTGCGCGGCGTGAAGCTGACGCACGACCTGGTCAATGCCAAGACCAACAAGCCGGTGGTCGATGCCGGCACCAAGATGACGCCGCGGCTCCTGAACCGTCTGGCCGAGCAGGGCCTGAAGGAAATCCGCGTCCTCGACGAGGAGCTGGTCGGCAAGTACGCGGCGCGCGACGTGATCAACGAGAAGACCGGCGAGATCTATATCGAGGCCGGTCACGAGATCACCGAAGCGACGCTGGCGGCTTTCACCGAAAACAAGATCGACACGCTGGAAGTGCTGGCGATCGACCATGTCAGCGTCGGCGGTTACCTGCGCAACACGCTGATGGCCGACAAGAACCAGACGCGCGAAGACGCGCTGATGGAAATCTACCGCGTCATGCGCCCCGGCGAGCCGCCGACCGTCGAGACGGCCGAGACCCTGTTCAACGGCCTGCTGTTCGATCCCGAGCGCTATGACCTGTCGGCGGTCGGCCGGGTCAAGATGAACATCCGCCTGGGTTTCGAGGGCGTGCCCGACACCATGCGCGTGCTGCGCCGCGAGGACATCATCGCTGTCGTCAAGGTGCTGCACGACCTCAAGGATGGCCGTGGCGAGATCGACGATATCGACCACCTCGGCAACCGCCGGGTGCGTTCGGTTGGCGAGCTGATGGAGAATCAGTATCGCGTCGGCCTGCTGCGCATGGAGCGTGCGATCCGCGAGCGCATGAGCTCGATCGACATCGACACGGTGATGCCGCACGACCTGATCAATGCCAAGCCGGCGGCGGCGGCGGTGCGCGAGTTCTTCGGCTCCTCGCAGCTCAGCCAGTTCATGGACCAGACCAATCCGCTGTCCGAGGTGACGCATAAGCGCCGCCTGTCGGCGCTGGGTCCGGGCGGTCTGACGCGCGAGCGCGCCGGCTTCGAGGTGCGCGACGTGCATCCGACGCATTACGGCCGCATCTGCCCGATCGAAACGCCGGAAGGTCCCAACATCGGCCTGATCAACTCGCTGGCCACCTATGCCCGTGTCAACCAGTACGGCTTCATCGAGAGCCCGTATCGCAAGGTGGCGGGCGGCAAGGTCGGTGACGAGGTCATCTACTTGTCGGCCATGGAGGAAGGGCGCTACACCATCGCCCAGGCCAATGCCGAGCTCGATGCGCGGGGCCGTTTCGCCGAAGAGCTGATTTCGTGCCGCAAGGGCGGCGAGTACATTCTGTCTCGCCCCGACACCATCGACTTCATCGACGTGTCGCCCAAGCAGGTTGTGTCGGTGGCGGCGGCGCTCATCCCGTTCCTTGAGAACGACGACGCCAACCGCGCCCTGATGGGCTCGAACATGCAGCGCCAGGCCGTGCCGCTGCTGCGCGCCGATGCGCCGCTGGTCGGCACCGGCATGGAAGAGATCGTTGCGCGGGACTCGGGCGTCACCATCGTGGCGCGCCGCTCCGGCGTCGTCGATCAGGTCGACGCGACCCGTATCGTGGTGCGCGCCACCGAGGATACCGGGCCCGGCACCCCGGCGGTCGACATCTACAACCTGCTGAAGTTCCAGCGCTCGAACCAGAGCACCTGCATCACCCAGAAGCCGCTGGTGAAGGTCGGCGACACGGTGCAGCGCGGCGAGATCATCGCCGACGGCCCGTCGACGCATAACGGCGAACTGGCGCTGGGCCGCAACGTGCTGGTCGCGTTCATGCCGTGGAACGGCTACAACTTCGAAGACTCGATCCTGATCTCCGAGCGGATCGTCAGCGAGGACGTCTTCACCTCGATCCACATCGAGGAGTTCGAGGTGATGGCCCGCGACACCAAGCTGGGCCAGGAAGAGATCACCCGCGACATCCCTAACGTCGGCGAGGAAGCACTGCGCAACCTCGACGAGGCGGGCATCGTCTATATCGGTGCCGAGGTGCAGGCCGGTGACATCCTGGTCGGCAAGGTGACGCCCAAGGGCGAGTCGCCGATGACGCCGGAAGAGAAGCTGCTGCGCGCCATCTTCGGCGAGAAGGCTTCCGACGTGCGCGACACCTCGCTGCGGGTGCCGCCGGGCGTGCAGGGCACCATCGTCGAGGTCCGCGTCTTCAACCGTCGTGGTGTCGACAAGGACGAGCGCGCACTGGCCATCGAGCGTGACCAGATCGAGCGCCTGGCCAAGGACCGTGACGACGAAAAAGCGATCCTGGAGCGCAGCTTCTACGGCCAGCTTCAGGAGCTGCTGCTGGGTGAGACGGTGGCCGGCGGCCTGAAGGGGGCCAAGGCCGGCACGAAGATCACCGAGAAGGTGCTCTCCGAGTTCACGCCCGGCCAGTGGCGGCAGATCGCGGTCAAGGAAGACGCGCGGATGAAGCAGATCGAGGCGCTCAACGCCCAGTTCGACGAGTCGCTCAAGCGCCTGCAGGACCGCTTCGAGAACAAGGTCGACAAGCTGCAGCGCGGCGACGAACTGCCGCCAGGCGTCATGAAGATGGTCAAGGTCTTCGTCGCGGTGAAGCGCAAGCTGCAGCCGGGCGACAAGATGGCCGGCCGTCACGGCAACAAGGGCGTCATCTCGCGCATCATGCCGGCCGAGGACATGCCGTACCTCGAGGACGGTACGCCGGTCGATATCGTGCTCAATCCGCTGGGCGTGCCCAGCCGCATGAACGTCGGCCAGATCCTGGAGACCCATTTGGGCTGGGCGTCGGCCGGCTTGGGCCGCAAGATCGGCCGGCTGGCCGAGCAGGTGAACGAGGGTGCTGCCAAGGCAGGCGACCTGCGTCGCTGGCTCAAGGACATCTACGGCGAGCGGGCCTACAAGGCCGATGTCGGCGAGCTCAACGACGAGCAGGTCGTGCAGCTGTCGGCCAATCTCGCCCACGGTGTGCCCTTCGCCTCGCCGGTGTTCGATGGCGCGCGCGAGGACGATATCGTCACGATGCTGGAGCAGGCCGGTCTCGACAGCTCTGGTCAGGTGACCCTGGTCGATGGCCGCACGGGCGAGACCTTCGCCCGCAAGGTCACGGTCGGCTACATCTACATGCTGAAGCTGCACCACCTGGTGGACGACAAGATCCACGCCCGCTCGATCGGTCCCTACAGCCTCGTCACCCAGCAGCCGCTGGGCGGTAAGGCGCAGTTCGGCGGCCAGCGCTTCGGTGAGATGGAGGTGTGGGCGCTCGAAGCCTACGGTGCCGCCTACACGCTGCAGGAGATGCTGACCGTGAAGTCCGACGACGTGTCGGGCCGCACGAAGGTCTATGAGGCCATCGTGCGCGGCGACGACACCTTCGAGGCTGGTATCCCCGAATCGTTCAACGTTCTGGTCAAGGAGCTGCGCTCGCTGGGCCTCAACGTCGAACTCGAGCACAAGCCCCTCTAAGGGACGGCCCCGAGCCGTCCCGTTCTTTCGCCCTCTTTCGGAACAAGCGCCGCCACAGGCGGCACGAGTCAGGAGTATCGGACCATGACCGACCTGATCAATGTCCTCGGACAGCCCCCGGGTCCGCAGACCTTCGACCATATCCGCATCGCGATCGCGAGCCCGGAGCGCATCCGCTCGTGGAGCTACGGTGAGATCAAGAAGCCGGAAACGATCAACTACCGCACGTTCAAGCCGGAGCGGGATGGGCTGTTCTGCGCCCGCATCTTCGGCCCGATCAAGGACTACGAGTGCCTGTGCGGCAAGTACAAGCGGATGAAGTTCCGCGGCATCATCTGTGAGAAGTGCGGCGTCGAGGTGACCCTGACCAAGGTGCGTCGCGAGCGCATGGGCCACATCGAGCTTGCCTCGCCGGTGGCGCACATCTGGTTCCTGAAGTCGCTACCCAGCCGCATCGGGCTGCTGCTCGACATGACGTTGAAGGATCTCGAGCGCATCCTGTACTTCGAAAACTACGTCGTCACCGAACCCGGCATGACGGCGCTGAAGTACCGCGAGCTGCTCTCCGAGGAGCAGTACATGCGTGCCCAGGACGAGCACGGCGAAGAGAACTTCACGGCCAAGATCGGCGCCGAAGCGCTCAAGGACATGCTGGTCGGCATGGACCTTGAGAAGGAGCGCACGACCCTGCGCGAGGACCTCAAGGACACGACCTCGGAGGCCAAGCGCAAGAAGCTGGTCAAGCGGCTGAAGATGATCGAGGCCTTCGTCGAGTCGGGTGCCCGGCCCGAGTGGATGATCCTCGAGGTCGTGCCGGTCATTCCGCCCGAACTGCGTCCGCTGGTGCCGCTCGACGGTGGCCGTTTCGCGACGTCGGACCTCAACGACCTCTATCGCCGCGTCATCAACCGTAACAACCGTCTGAAGCGGCTGATCGAGCTGCGGGCGCCCGATATCATCGTGCGCAACGAGAAGCGCATGCTGCAGGAGGCCGTCGACGCACTGTTCGACAACGGCCGCCGCGGCCGTGTGATCACCGGCGCCAACAAGCGACCGCTGAAGTCGCTGTCGGACATGCTCAAGGGCAAGCAGGGCCGCTTCCGTCAGAACCTGCTGGGCAAGCGCGTCGACTACTCGGGCCGTTCGGTGATCGTGGTCGGTCCCGAGCTGAAGCTGCACCAGTGCGGTCTGCCCAAGAAGATGGCGCTGGAGCTGTTCAAGCCGTTCATCTACTCGCGCCTGCAGGCCTACGGCATGGCCAACACCATCAAGGCGGCCAAGCGCATGGTGGAGAAGGAACGGCCGGAGGTCTGGGACATCCTCGAGGAGGTCATCCGCGAGCATCCCGTGCTGTTGAACCGCGCGCCGACGCTGCACCGCCTGGGCATCCAGGCGTTCGAGCCGGTGCTGATCGAAGGCAAGGCGATCCAGCTGCATCCGCTGGTCTGCACGGCCTTCAACGCCGACTTCGACGGCGACCAGATGGCGGTGCACGTGCCGCTGTCGCTGGAAGCCCAGCTCGAAGCCCGCGTGCTGATGATGTCGACCAACAACATCCTCAGCCCGGCCAACGGCAAGCCGATCATCGTGCCGTCGCAGGACATCGTGCTCGGCATCTACTACATCACCATGGAGCGCGACGGCGAGCCCGGCGAGGGCATGGCGTTCGCCGACATGGGCGAGATCCAGCACGCGCTCGAGGCCGGTGTCGCCACCCTGCACACCAAGATCAAGGCGCGCCTGCATACCGTCGATGACAACGGCAACCCGGTGGTCCGGGTGGTCGGCACCACGCCCGGTCGCATGCTGCTGTCGGAGATCCTGCCGCGGCATGCCAACGTGCCGTTCTCGCTGATCAATCGGCTGTTGACCAAGAAGGACGTCCAGAACGTCATCGACACGGTCTACCGTCACTGCGGCCAGAAGGAGACGGTGATCTTCGCCGACCGCCTGATGGCGCTGGGCTTCGGCCAGGCCTGCCGGGCCGGCATTTCCTTCGGCAAGGATGACCTGGTCATCCCGGCGCGCAAGGAGAAGCTGGTCACCGACACCCAGAAGGAGGTGAAGGAGTACGAGCAGCAGTATCAGGACGGCCTGATCACCGCCGGCGAGAAGTACAACAAGGTGGTCGACGCCTGGTCGCGCTGTTCGGATAAGGTCGCCGAAGAGATGATGCGCAGCATCTCGACGCCGAAGAAGGGCGAGCCGATCAACTCGGTGTTCATGATGGCCCACTCCGGCGCCCGCGGCTCATCGGCGCAGATGAAGCAGCTGGCCGGCATGCGCGGCCTGATGACCAAGCCTTCGGGCGAGATCATCGAGACGCCGATCATCGCCAACTTCAAGGAAGGCCTGTCGGTGCTCGAGTACTTCAACTCGACCCACGGTGCCCGCAAGGGCCTGGCCGACACGGCGCTCAAGACGGCGAACTCGGGCTACCTCACCCGTCGTCTGGTCGACGTGGCACAGGACTGCATCATCACCGAGGTCGATTGCGGCACCAAGCATGGGCTCGCCATGCGCGCGGTGATGAACGGCAGCGACGTGATCGAGCCGCTCAGCGAGCGCATCCTGGGCCGCTCGGCGTTGGAGGACATCGTCGATCCGCTGAACGGCACGCTGATCGTCAAGCCCGGCGAGATGATCCAGGAGGATCATGTCGATGCCATCGACAAGGCCGGCATCGAGGAGGTCAGGATCCGCTCGGTGTTGACCTGCGAGACCAAGTGGGGCGTCTGCGCTACCTGCTACGGCCGCGATCTGGCGCGCGGCACGCCGGTCAATATCGGCGAGGCTGTCGGCGTCATCGCCGCTCAGTCGATCGGCGAGCCCGGCACGCAGCTCACCATGCGCACGTTCCACATCGGCGGCGCCGCCCAGCGGGCTGCCGAACAGTCGAGCGTCGAGGCGTCACATGACGGTCGCGTCGTGGTCAAGAACCGCAATGTGGTCGTGAACGGCGAGGGCGTGCCCATCGTCATGAGCCGCAACACCGAACTGGTGGTGATCGACGCCAACGACCGCGAGCGGGCCCGCTTCCGCGTGCCGTACGGCTCGCGCCTGCTGGTCGACAACGACGTGCAGGTCGTCAAGGGCCAGAAGCTTGCCGAGTGGGATCCCTACACCCTGCCGGTCATCACGGAGAAGACCGGCACCGCGACCTACGTCGATCTGGTCGAAGGCACGTCGATGCGCGAGGTGATCGACGAGGCGACGGGCATTTCCAACCGCGTCGTCGTCGACTGGAAGGGGCAGTCGCGCGGCGGCGATCTGCGTCCGCGCATCGCGATCATGGACGCGGAGGGCAAGCCCATCCTGCTCGCCAACGGCCAGGAAGCCCGCTACACCCTGCTTGTCGATTCGGTGCTGTCGGTCGAGAACGGCCAGCCGGTGAAGGCCGGCGACGTGCTCGCCCGCATCCCGCGCGAGGGCAGCAAGACGCGCGACATCACCGGCGGTCTGCCGCGCGTGGCCGAGCTGTTTGAGGCACGCAAGCCCAAGGACTTCGCCATCATCAGCGAGGCACCGGGCCGTGTCGAATTCGGCAAGGACTACAAGAACAAGCGTCGTCTGCTGGTGGTTCCCAACGACGGCGGCGATCCGGTCGAGTACCTGATCCCCAAGGGCAAGCGCATCAGTGTCCAGGAGGGCGACTACGTCGAGCGCGGCGATCTGTTGATGGACGGCAACCCGGTGCCGCACGACATTTTGCGCGTGCTTGGCATCGAGGAGCTGGCCAAGTACCTGGTCAACGAGATCCAGGACGTCTACCGGTTGCAGGGCGTGAAGATCAACGACAAGCACATCGAGACGATCGCGCGTCAGATGCTGCAAAAGATCGAGATCGTGGACCCCGGCGAGTCGACGTTCCTGATCGGCGAGCAGGTCGAGAAGCTGGAGTTCGAGGAGATCAACGCCAAGCTCGAGGCCGAGGGGCTCAAGCCGGCCAAGGGCGAACCGGTGCTGCTGGGCATCACGAAGGCCAGCCTGCAGACCAAGTCGTTCATCTCGGCGGCGTCGTTCCAGGAAACGACCCGCGTGCTGACCGAGGCGGCCGTGTCGGGCCGCATCGATACGCTGCTCGGCCTGAAGGAAAACGTCATCGTCGGCCGACTGATCCCGGCCGGTACCGGTGGCGTGATGAACCGCCTGAAGGAAATCGCCGCCAAGCGCGACCGCGAGATGATCGAGGGGCAGCCGGCCGCCGCGCCGGCGCCGGCTCCCATGGAGCAGCCCGACGAGCGCTCGCTGCGCGAGAAGGTGCCGGCGGAGTAGCAAGACCAACGATAAACCATGGCGCGTTGTCGCAGGCGCGCCATGGAGACCACTATATATGGGCCGCTCCGGGGACGGGGCGGCCCTATTATTTGTGGAATCCCCCTCTCTGCCGTAACTTAATTGCCATACGTGCCGAGTTGGCGACTCGCTTGGAACGTCAAGCCAAACGTCGGGAAAATCGCTATTTTTGCGCCTGTCCGCTTGACGCCGTGAAAAGCGACCCATATAACCCGCCCACTTTTCGGGCGGACTGGCGGTAGGCGAAAGCCTAGACGCAGTTTCGACCGACAGGTACCGCGACAGACACTGCTTCGGCCAATCTGGTAGGCCGTCCACCCGAAAGGGCAAAGCCAGCGCTCGTTGGCTATTGGTCCTTTCGGTTTTCCGTTGGGAAAAGGGACGGCCGTTCTGAGGGTAGAGCGGCAGTCGGCGGCAGGTTTTCAGGCAGTCGGTCGAAGGATCGGAGACGGATGCCCACCATCAACCAGTTGATCCGCAGAGCGCGGGTCGCTCCGGTGTATCGCAACAAGGTGCCGGCGATGCAGGCATGCCCGCAGAAGCGGGGTGTTTGCACGCGCGTCTATACGACGACACCGAAGAAGCCGAACTCGGCACTGCGAAAAGTCGCCAAGGTGCGTCTGACCAACGGCTACGAGGTGGTGAGCTACATCCCCGGCGAGGGCCACAACCTGCAGGAACACTCGGTGGTCATGATCCGTGGCGGCCGCGTGAAGGATCTGCCGGGCGTGCGCTACCACATCATCCGCGGCACGCTGGATACGCAGGGCGTCAAGGACCGCAAGCAGCGTCGTTCGAAGTACGGCGCCAAGCGACCGAAGTAGGAGCCGTCATGTCCCGTCGCCGCCGCGCCGAAAAGCGCGAAATCAACCCGGACGCCAAGTTTGGCGATCTCGTGCTCAGCAAGTTCATGAACACGCTGATGTACGACGGCAAGAAGTCGGTCGCCGAAGGCATCGTCTACGGTGCGCTCGACCGCATCGAGGAGCGCGCCAAGCAGGAGCCGCTGCCGGTCTTCCACGAGGCGATCGAGAACGTGAAGCCGGCGGTCGAGGTTCGTTCCCGCCGCGTCGGTGGCGCCACCTACCAGGTTCCCGTCGAGGTTCGCCCGGAGCGCCGTCAGGCGCTCGCGATCCGCTGGATCATCCAGGCCGCGCGCAGCCGGTCGGAGAACAGCATGGTCGACAAGCTGTCGGCTGAACTGCTGGACGCCGCCAACCGTCGTGGCGCCGCGGTCAAGAAGCGCGAAGACACCCACCGTATGGCGGACGCTAATAAAGCGTTCGCTCACTATCGCTGGTAGTCGGTCCGCCCCCTCGGATCGCGCTGCCGCCCGCCCAGAAGGTCGCCACCCATGGCCCGTACCACTCCTATCGAGCGCTACCGAAACATCGGTATCATGGCGCACATCGACGCCGGTAAGACGACGACGACCGAGCGCATCCTTTATTACACCGGCAAGAGCTACAAGATCGGTGAAGTGCACGACGGCGCTGCGACCATGGATTTCATGGAGCAGGAGCAGGAGCGCGGCATCACCATTACGTCGGCGGCCACGACGTGCTTCTGGAAGCCGGCCGAAGGTCCGTACAGCGGCGAACAATACCGGGTCAACATCATCGACACACCGGGCCACGTCGACTTCACCATCGAGGTCGAGCGTTCGCTGCGTGTGCTCGACGGTGCTGTCTGCGTGTTCGACTCGGTGGCCGGTGTCGAGCCGCAGTCGGAGACCGTGTGGCGCCAGGCCGACAAGTACGGCGTGCCGCGCATGTGCTTCGTCAACAAGATGGATCGCACCGGCGCCAACTTCTGGCGCACGGTTGACATGATCAAGGACCGGCTCGGCTCGGTGCCGCTGGTCACTCAGATTCCGATCGGTACCGAAGGCGGCTTCAAGGGCGTCGTCGATCTGGTTGCCAACCGGGCGATCGTCTGGCTCGAGGAGACGCTGGGCGCCAAGTTCGAGTTCACGGACATCCCCGACGACCTCAAGAAGCAGGCGGCGGAGTATCGCGCCAAGCTGGTCGAGCTGGCTGTCGAGCAGGATGACGAGGCGCTTGAGAAGTATCTCGGCGGCGAAGAGCCCGACTACCAGACGCTGATCAAGTGCATCCGCAAGGGTACGACTTCGTACGCCTTCGTGCCGGTGCTGTGTGGATCGTCCTTCAAGAACAAGGGCGTGCAGCCGATGCTGGACGCCGTCGTGAATTATCTGCCGGCGCCCAACGATCGCCCGGACGTCAAAGGCACCAACGTCAAGACCGGTGAACCCGATACCCGGCCGAGCCGGGACGACGCGCCGTTTTCCGGACTGGCGTTCAAGATTATTTCCGACCCGCATGTCGGCTCACTGACGTTCGTGCGGATCTATTCCGGTGTGCTGCAGAAGAGCAGCGGCGTGCTGAACAGCACCAAGGACCGCTCCGAGCGCGTCGGCCGCATGCTGCTGATGCATGCCAACAACCGTGAGGACATCGACGAGGCCCGTGCCGGCGACATCGTGGCGCTGGCGGGGCTCAAGACGGTGACCACCGGCGATACGCTGTGCGACCCCAAGTCTGCTGTGATCCTGGAGAAGATGGACTTCCCGGAGCCGGTCATCGAGCTCGCCATCGAGCCGAAGACCAAGGGCGACCAGGAGAAGATGTCCCAGGCGCTGGGCAAGCTGGTGCAGGAGGATCCGACCTTCCGCGTACAGACCGATCCCGAGAGCGGCCAGACCATCATCAAGGGCATGGGCGAGCTGCATCTGGAGATCAAGGTCGACATTCTGAAGCGCACCTACAAGGTCGATTGCAACGTCGGCGCGCCGCAGGTTGCCTATCGCGAGACTCTGGGTCGTCGGGTCGAGCACGACTATACCCACAAGAAGCAGACCGGTGGTTCGGGTCAGTTCGCGCGCATCAAGCTGGTGTTCGAGCCGGGCACGCCGGGTTCGGGCTACAGCTTCGAGAGCGACATCGTCGGCGGCACCGTGCCGAAGGAATACATTCCCGGCGTCGAGAAGGGGTTGGCGGCATCGCGTGACAACGGCGTGCTGGCCGGCTTCCCGGTGATCGACTTCTCGGTGAAGCTGATCGACGGCGCCTATCATGACGTCGACTCCAGCGTGCTGGCGTTCGAGATCGCGGCCCGCGCCGCGTTCCGCGAAGCCTTGCAGAAGGCCCAGTGCAAGCTGCTGGAGCCGATCATGAAGGTCGAGGTCGTGACGCCCGAGGATTACATGGGCGACGTGATCGGTGACCTCAACAGCCGCCGCGGCATGATCCAGGGCATGGAGGCGCGCGGCAACGCGCAGGTCATCAATGCCATGGTGCCGCTGGCCAACATGTTTGGGTACGTCAACACGCTGCGCTCCATGACACAGGGTCGTGCGGCGTACTCGATGGTGTTCGACCACTATTCGCCGGTACCGCAGGCGGTAGCGGACGAAGTGGTTGCCAAGCTGGCGTAGGCCCGGATCAGGTTATCCGAAAGGAACAGGACCATGTCGAAGAGCAAATTCGAGCGGAACAAGCCGCACTGCAACATCGGGACGATCGGGCACGTCGACCACGGGAAGACATCGCTGACGGCGGCGATCACGAAGATCCTGGCGAAGACGGGCGGCGCGACGTTCACGGCGTACGATCAGATCGACAAGGCGCCGGAGGAGCGTGAGCGCGGGATCACGATCTCGACGGCGCACGTAGAGTACGAGACGACGAACCGTCACTACGCGCACGTGGACTGCCCCGGTCACGCGGACTACGTGAAGAACATGATCACGGGCGCGGCGCAGATGGACGGAGCGATCCTGGTGGTGTCGGCGGCGGACGGCCCGATGCCGCAGACGCGGGAGCACATCCTGCTGGCGCGCCAGGTGGGTGTGCCGGCGCTGGTCGTGTACATGAACAAGGTCGACATGGTCGACGACCCCGAGCTTCTGGACCTTGTGGAGCTGGAGGTTCGCGAGCTGCTGTCGTCGTACCAGTTCCCTGGGGACGATATCCCGGTGATCCGGGGTTCGGCACTGTGCGCGCTGGATGACAAGCAGCCGGAGATCGGCGAGCAGTCGGTGCTGAAGCTGATGGAAGCGGTAGATGCGTACATCCCGCAGCCGGTTCGCGACAAGGACAAGCCGTTCCTGATGCCGATCGAGGACGTGTTCTCGATTTCGGGCCGCGGGACGGTGGTGACGGGCCGCGTCGAGCGTGGGATCGTGAAGGTGGGCGAGGAGATCGAGATCGTCGGCCTGAAGGACACGGTGAAGACGGTAGTGACGGGCGTTGAGATGTTCCGGAAGCTGCTGGACCAGGGCGAGGCCGGGGACAACATCGGTGCGCTGCTGCGCGGCACGAAGCGCGAGGACGTGGAGCGGGGCCAGGTTCTGGCGCGCCCGGGCTCGATCACGCCGCACACGCAGTTCCATGCCGAGGCGTACATCCTGACGAAGGAAGAGGGTGGCCGGCACACGCCGTTCTTCACGAACTACCGTCCGCAGTTCTACTTCCGGACGACGGACGTGACGGGCGTGTGCACGCTGCCCGAGGGCACGGAGATGGTGATGCCGGGCGACAACGCGCGGATGCAGGTCGAGCTGATCCAGCCGATCGCGATGGACGAAGGCCTGCGCTTCGCCATCCGCGAGGGCGGCCGCACCGTCGGCGCCGGCGTCGTCACCAAAATCGTCAAGTAATCAGGCACCGGGCGCGGCGAGCTTCGCCGCGCTGCGCCACGGAGCAGGTCATGGACAGCACCAATATCCGAATCCGGCTTAAAGCCTTCGATCATCGCATCCTCGATCAGTCGACGAGCGAGATCGTCAGCACGGCCAAGCGAACCGGCGCGCGCGTGCGCGGGCCGATCCCGCTGCCGACCCGGATTGAACGTTTCACCGTGAACCGCTCTCCGCACATCGACAAGAAGTCGCGTGAGCAGTTCGAAATGCGCACGCACAAGCGCGTGCTCGATATCGTCGATCCGACGCCGCAGACCGTGGACGCGCTGATGAAGCTCGACCTCGCCGCCGGCGTCGACGTCGAGATCAAGCTCGGCCAGTAACGGGCAGGAGCGAGGGGATCCAACCATGCGTACCGGACTGGTCGCACAAAAGGTCGGCATGACCCGCGTCTTCAATGACGCCGGCGAGCATGTACCTGTGACTGTGCTGAAGCTGGACAATGTTCAGGTCGTGGCGGTCCGCACCGAAGAGAAGAACGGCTACAACGCCGTTCAGCTCGGTATCGGCAAGGGCAAGGTCAAGGCCAAGAAGAAGAAGAACGGCACCGCCATGCGTGGCCGTGGCATGGCTGATGCCATGCGTGTCTACTTCGACAAGCAGGGTGTGCCGCCCAAGCGCAAGCTGGTCGAATTCCGCGTCAGCAAGGACGGCCTGCTGCCGGTCGGTGCCGAGATCGCGGCCAGCCACTTCCTGGCCGGCCAGTTCGTCGACGTCACCGGCACCAGCATCGGCAAGGGCTTCGCCGGCGCCATGAAGCGCTGGAATTTCCGCGGCCTGGAAGCCACCCACGGCGTGTCGATCTCGCATCGCAGCCACGGCTCGACCGGCAACCGCCAGGATCCCGGCCGCACCTTCCCCAACAAGAAGATGGCGGGTCACCTGGGCGCCGCGCGCATCACCACCCAGAATCTCAAGGTTGTGTCGACCGATATCGAGCGCGGCCTGATCCTGGTACAGGGTGCCGTCCCCGGTCATGAAGGCGCTTACGTGCTGGTGCGTGACGCTTCCAAGCGCAAGGCACCCAAAGAACTGCCGTTCCCGGCCGCGCTGAAGACGGCGGCAGAAGCGCCCGCGGCGGAAGCCGACGCGAACAAGGGCTGAAGCCATGAAGCTCAACGTCGTTACCATTGACGGCACGGAAGCCGGCGAGATCGAACTCGCAGACGCCGTGTTCGCCGCCCCGGTGCGCAAGGACATCCTGCAGCGCTGCGTGGTGTGGCAGCTGGCGCGTCGTCGCGCCGGTACCCACAAGTCCAAGGGCCGCTCCGAGGTCAAGGCCACGTCCAAGAAGGTGTGGTCGCAGAAGGGCACCGGCCGGGCCCGTCACGGCAACCGTGCCGCGCCGCAGTTCCGCGGCGGCGGCAAGGCCTTCGGTCCGGTCAACCGCAGCCACGAGATCGATCTGCCCAAGAAGGTGCGCGCGATGGCGCTGCGCTCGGCGCTGGCCTCCAAGGCAGCCGACGGCAAGCTCGTGGTGCTCGATGCCGCCACGGTCGGCGAGGCCAAGACCGGCAAGCTGGTGGCCTCGCTGAAGAAGCTTGGCATCGGCAGCGCGCTGATCATCGGCGGTGCGGAGATCGAGGTGAATTTCGCCCGGGCCGCGCGCAACATCGCCCAGCTCGACGTACTGCCGCAGCAGGGCGCCAACGTTTACGACATCCTGCGCCGCGACACGCTCGTGCTCACCCGCGACGCGGTCAAGCATCTCGAGGAGCGCCTGCAATGAGCGTCGCCGCCAAGCCGACCCTGTCGCGCGCGCGCATGTACGAGCTGGTGCGCCGGCCGGTCATCACCGAGAAATCGACCAACGGCAGCACCCACGGCCAGGTGACGTTCGAAGTGCCGATCGACGCCAGCAAGCCGGAGATCAAGGCTGCGGTCGAGGGTCTGTTCAACGTCAAGGTCAAGGCGGTGAACACCATCGTGGTCGGTGGCAAGAAGAAGGTCTTCCGGGGTATCCGCGGCCAGCGCGGTGACTGGAAGAAAGCTGTCGTCTCGTTGGTCGAGGGCAGCAAGATCGACGTCACCACGGGTCTGTGAGGCAGGGCTGAACCATGGCACTGAAAACCTTCAAGCCGGTGACACCGTCGCTCCGCCAGCTGGTGCTGGTGGACCGATCGGGGCTGCACAAGGGCAAGCCGGTCAAGGCTCTGACCGAGGGCAAGCACAACACCGGCGGTCGCAACAATCACGGCCGCATCACCGGTCCGCATCGCGGCGGCGGCCACAAGCGCCGGTATCGCATGGTCGATTTCAAGCGCCGCAAGGTCGATCAACCGGCGACCGTCGAGCGCATGGAGTATGACCCCAACCGCACGGCGTTCCTGGCCTTGATCAAGTACGCCGATGGTGAACTGGCCTATATCCTGGCGCCGCAGCGCCTGAAGGCCGGCGATCAGGTGGTGTCGGGCGAGCGCGTCGACATCAAGCCGGGCAACGCCATGCCGCTGTCCAACATGCCGGTCGGCACCATCGTGCATAACGTCGAGATGAAGCCCGGCAAGGGCGGTCAGATCGCGCGTTCGGCGGGTACCTACTGCCAGCTGGTCGGCAAGGACGCCGGTTATGCCCAGCTCAAGCTGTCGTCGGGCGAGGTGCGCATGGTGCGTGGCGAGTGCTTCGCCACGGTGGGCGCCGTCAGCAATCCCGACCAGCAGAACGTGAATTTCGGCAAGGCCGGCCGCATGCGGTGGCTGGGCCGCAAGCCGGTCAACCGCGGCGTGGCGATGAACCCCATCGACCATCCGCATGGCGGCGGCGAAGGCCGCACCTCGGGCGGTCGCCATCCGGTGACGCCGTGGGGCAAGCCGACCAAGGGTAAGAAGACCCGCAGCAACAAGTCGACGGACCGCTTCATCGTCCGCCGCCGCCACGCGGCACGCTGAGCCGCGGGTCAGAGGAGGACGATCGTGTCACGTTCCGTCTGGAAAGGTCCGATGGTGGACGGCTATCTGCTGAAGAAGGCAGAGGGCGCCCGGCAATCGAGCCGCAATGAAATCATCAGGACCTGGTCGCGTCGTTCGACCATCCTGCCGCAGTTCGTCGGTCTGACGTTCGGCGTCTACAACGGCCATAAGTTCATCCCCGTTCAGGTGAACGAGGAGATGGTGGGCCACAAGTTCGGCGAGTTCGCGCCGACCCGCGTGTTCCACGGCCACGCCGGCGGTGGCGACCGCAAGGTCTCGAGGTAGGCCATGAGCAAGCCCGCCCGTCCGCGTACCCTGTCGGACACCGAATCGAAGGCCGTGGCGCGCATGATCCGCGTCAGCCCGCGCAAGCTGAACCTCGTCGCCGGCCAGATCCGCGGCAAGGCCGCCAACGCCGCCGTGAACGAGCTGAAGTTCTCGCGCAAGCGCATCGCAGCCGATGTCCGCAAGGCGTTGGAGTCGGCGATCGCCAACGCCGAGAACAATCATCAGCTCGACGTCGACCGTCTGGTGGTAAGCGAAGCCAGCGTTGGCAAGGCTCTGGTGTTGAAGCGTTTTCATGCCCGCGCCCGCGGCCGCGGCGCCAGCATTCTGAAGCCGTTCAGCAACCTCACCATTGTGGTGAAGGAACGCGAGGAAGCGGCTGAGGAGACCAAGTAATGGGCCAGAAAGTCAATCCGATCGGCCTGCGCCTGGGTGTCAACCGCACCTGGGACTCGCGCTGGTACGCCGCGACCGACTACGCCAAGCTCCTGCACGAGGATCTGCGCCTGCGCAAGTTTTTGCGCGGCCGCCTGGCGCAGGCTGGTGTCAGCAAGATCATCATCGAGCGGCCGGCCAAGAAGGCGCGGGTGACCATCCATACCGCACGTCCGGGCGTGGTGATCGGCAAGAAGGGCGCCGACATCGAAAAGCTGCGCCAGGACCTGGCCAAGATGTCGAGCTCGGGCGAGGTCAGCCTGAACATCGTCGAGATCCGCAAGCCGGAGATCGACGCCACGCTGATCGCCGAGAGCATCGCCCAGCAGCTCGAGCGCCGCGTGGCGTTCCGCCGGGCGATGAAGCGCGCCGTGCAGTCGGCCATGCGCCTGGGCGCCGGCGGCATCCGCATCAACTGCTCCGGCCGGCTCGGCGGCGCCGAGATCGCGCGCATGGAGTGGTATCGCGAAGGTCGCGTACCGCTGCACACGCTGCGCGCCGACGTCGACTACGGCACGGCCACGGCGTTCACCACGTTCGGCACCTGCGGCGTCAAGGTCTGGGTGTTCAAGGGCGAGATCATGGTCCATGACCCGATGGCCCAGGACAAGCTCGCCGCCGAAGCACAGCAAGGCCGGGCCTGATCGGAAGGTAGTCTGCCGCCATGATGAGTCCCAAGAGAACCAAGTACCGCAAGGCCTTCAAGGGCCGAATCAGCGGCGCCGCCAAGGGCGGCACGACGCTGGCATTCGGCGCCTTCGGCCTGAAGGCACTGCAGCCCGAGCGTATTACGGCGCGCCAGATCGAGGCCGCCCGCCGTGCCATTACGCGCCACATGAAGCGTACCGGCCGCGTCTGGATTCGCGTGTTCCCCGACGTGCCGGTGTCGAGCAAGCCGGCCGAGGTGCGCATGGGCAGCGGCAAGGGTGCGCCCGAGTTCTGGGCAGCCCGCGTCAAGCCGGGCCGTATCATGTTCGAGATCGATGGCGTGCCCGAGCCGGTGGCCAAGGAAGCCTTCGCGCTGGGGGCTGCCAAGCTGCCGATCAAGACCAAGTTCATCAGCCGTAGCATGGCTGTGGGAGGCGCGTGATGAGCGAAGCTGCTGATCTGCGGGCCAAGACCGTGGACGAGCTGAAGGCTCAGCTGTTGGACCTGCGCAAGGAGTCGTTCAACCTGCGCTTCCAGAAGGCGAGCGGCCAGCTCGACAACACCGCCCGCATGCGGCGCGTGAAGCGCGACATCGCGCGCATCCGCACCGTGCTGATCCAGAAGACTGATAACACCGCTCGGGCCCGCCGTGCCCGCCTCGCGGCGAAGGCCTAGGAGCCCAAGATGCCGAAGCGAATTCTGCAGGGCGTCGTCGTCAGCGACAAGATGGACAAGACCATCGTCGTCGAGGTCGAACGGCGCATCCAGCATCCGATCTACAAGAAGTTCATCCGCCGCTCCAAGCGGTACCACGCGCACGACGAGTCCAATGCCATCAAGGTTGGACAGAAGGTGCGCATCATCGAGAGCCGGCCGCTGAGCAAGACGAAGCGGTGGGTGGTCGTCACGGAGCAAGCGGCGTCCTGACGCCGTCAAGGAGTTAGACCATGATCCAGATGCAGACGAACCTGGATGTCGCCGATAATTCCGGCGCACGCAGGGTGCAGTGCATCAAGGTGCTGGGCGGGTCCAAGCGCAAGACCGCCACGATCGGCGATGTCATCGTCGTGTCGATCAAGGACGCCATTCCGCGCGGCAAGGTCAAGAAGGGCGAAGTGCACCGGGCGGTGATCGTGCGCACGGCGCGCGAGATCCGTCGCGTCGACGGCAGCGCCATCCGCTTCGACCGCAACGCCGCGGTGTTGATCACCAAGCAGGACGAGCCGATCGGGACTCGCATCTTCGGACCGGTGACGCGCGAACTGCGCGCGCGCAAGTTCATGAAGATCATCTCGCTCGCGCCCGAGGTGCTGTAAGGAGCGCCCAGACATGTCGAAGATGAAGATCAAGAAGGGCGACCGGGTGGTGGTCATCACCGGTCGCGACAAGGGCAAGCAGGGCGAGGTTACCCGCGTGCTGCCCGAAGAGAACCGCGTGGTGGTCGCTGGCATCAATATGCGCAAGCGCCATCGCAAGGCGCGTACGCAGGCCGAGCAAAGCCAGATCGTGTCGTTCGAGGCGCCAATTCACGCCTCCAACGTCGCCCATATCGATCCGGCCAGCGGCAAGCCGACGCGCGTCGGTTACAAGTTTCTGGATGACGGTCGCAAAGTACGCGTGGCCCGCCGGCATGAGCCTGGCAAGGCCGGCGAGCTGATCGATCGCTGAGGGGAAGGACATGGCATCCCGTCTGCAAGAGCACTACGAGACGACGATCCGGCCCGCCCTGCGGCAGGAGTTCGGCTACGGCAATCCGATGGAAGTGCCGAAGCTGGACAAGATCGTCATCAACATGGGTGTCGGCGAGGCCGTCGGTGACCGCAAGGCGGTCGACAACGCCGCCGGGGAACTCGCCCTGATCGCCGGTCAGCGTCCGGTGATCACCAAGGCGCGCAAGTCGATCGCCACCTTCAAGGTGCGCGAAGGCATGGCGCTGGGCTGCAAGGTGACCCTGCGCCGCGATCGCATGTACGAGTTCCTCGATCGCCTGGTGAACATCGCCTTGCCGCGCGTTCGCGACTTTCGCGGGCTGAACGGCAAGTCGTTCGACGGTCGCGGCAATTACGCGCTGGGGCTGAAGGAGCAGCTGGTGTTCCCGGAAATCGACTACGACAAGGTCGACAAGGTCCGGGGCATGGACATCATCATCTGCACCACGGCAATGACGGATGCCGAGGCCAAGGCGCTGCTGCGCGGCTTCGATTTCCCCTTCGTCAACTGAAGGGGCAGGAGACGGTCACATGGCCAAGACGAGCATGATTGAGAAGAACAAGCGTCGCGAGAAGCTGTCCAAGCAGCAGAACGCCAAGCGCTCGGCCCTGAAGGAGGTCGTGATGGACCGTGCCAGGCCGATCGAGGAGCGTTTCGAGGCGCAGCTCAAGCTCAACGAGCTGCCGCGCAACGGTACGCGCATCCGGATCCGCAATCGCTGTGAGGTGAGCGGACGGTCGCGTGGTGTCTATCGCAAGTTCAAGCTGTCGCGGATCGGGCTGCGCGATCTGGCCTCGCGAGGCCAGCTCCCCGGCGTCGTGAAGTCGAGCTGGTAAGACGGAGAGACCGATCATGTCGATGAGCGATCCCGTCGGTGACATGCTGACACGGATCCGGAACGGGCAGTCAGCCCGTCTGGACTCCATCACGGCGCCGGCATCGCGGCTGCGCGCCAACGTGCTCGACGTGCTGCAGCGCGAAGGCTTCATCCGCGGCTTCTTCGAGGAAGAACTGCGGCCGGGAATTCGTGAGCTGCGCATCGAGCTGAAATACGACAACGGCCGCCCTGTGATCCGTGAGATCAAGCGGGTGTCCAAGCCGGGCCGGCGCATCTATTCGAAGATCGCCGACCTGCCCAAGCACTACAACGGGCTTGGCATCGCGATCCTCTCGACGCCACGCGGCGTCATGTCCGACAACGAAGCCCGCGCTGCCAATGTCGGCGGCGAGGTCATCTGCAAGGTGTTCTGACCATGTCGCGTGTCGGCAAGAATCCGGTCCCCATTCCGGCTGGCGTCACGGTCGACGTGGCCGGCCAGATGGTCAAGGCCAAGGGCAAGAAGGGCGAGCTGTCGCTGCGCGTCGCCGAGGAGATTGCCGTTGCCAAGGAAGGCAACGCGGTCACCGTGAAGATGCGCGAGGACACCAAGCGTTCGCGGGTGCTGTGGGGCACCAGCCGGGCCCTGATCCGCAACCTGGTCCAGGGAGCGCACGAGGGCTACACGGTGAACCTCGAGATCGAGGGCGTCGGCTATCGCGCTGCCGCCGACGCCAAGGCGCTGAAGCTGCAGCTCGGCTTCAGCCACGAGGTGCTCTACCCGATCCCGACCGGCATCGCGATCAAGACGCCGAAGCCGACCGAGATCGAGATCAGCGGCGCCGACCGTCAGCGGGTCGGCCAGGTCGCTGCCGAGATCCGCGGCATGAAGCCGCCCGAGCCCTACAAGGGCAAGGGCATCAAGTACGCAGGCGAGCACATCCTGCGCAAAGAAGGCAAGAAGAAGTAGGCCGGAGCACGACGATGTCCGAGAATCTCTTCCAGCGGCGCCGGCGGCGCGTGCGCCATGGGTTGCGCGGCAAGGGCGGCCCACGCCCGCGGCTGAGCGTGTTCCGCTCCGGCAAGCACATCTACGCCCAGGTGATCGACGACACCAAGGGCCACACGATGGCTGCCGCATCGTCGGCCGACGCCGACCTCAAGGGCAAGCTGAAGACCGGCGCCGACAAGGCGGCGGCGGCCGAGGTCGGCAAGCTGATCGCCGCGCGCGCCATCGAGGCCGGCGTCAAGCAGGTCGTGTTTGACCGCGGCGGTTATCTGTTCCACGGCCGCGTCAAGGCGCTGGCCGATGCCGCCCGCGAGGGCGGTCTGACGTTCTGATCGGGAGATAGAGCATGGCACGTGCACCGGGTGGCTCAGGCCGCGGTCCGCGCGAAGGCGGCGAAGGCGGCGGTGGCCGCGGGCGGCGGGACCGTGACGGCGGCGGTCGCGGCCAGCGGCGCGACTCTGGCCAGGACCGCGAGGAAAACGAACTCGTCGACCGCCTGGTGGACATCAACCGCGTCTCCAAGACGGTCAAGGGCGGCAAGCGCTTCGGTTTCGCCGCGATCGTCGTGGTCGGCGACCAGCGCGGCCGGGTCGGCTACGGCACCGGCAAGGCGCGTGAGGTGCCCGAGGCGATCCGCAAGGCGACCGAGTCGGCCAAGCGCGGCATGATCCGTGTCGCCCTGCGCGAGGGACGCACCCTGCATCACGATGTCGTGGGCCACTTCGGCGCCGGACGTGTCGTGCTGCGGGCAGCCCCGGCCGGTACCGGCATCATCGCCGGCGGCGCCATGCGCGCCGTCTTCGAGACTGTCGGCCTGAAGGATGTGGTGGCCAAGTCGGTCGGCACGTCCAATCCGCACAACATGATCAAGGCCACCTTCGAGGCGCTGAGCGCCGTGCAGTCGCCGCGCACCGTGGCGGCGCGCCGCGGCAAGAAGGTCGCCGACATTCTGGGCCGCCGCGACGACCAGGTGGCCGCCGAAGCCGCGGCCTGAGGAGAGCAACCGTGTCCGACAAGGCGACCGTCAAGGTGACTCAGATCGGCAGTCCGATCGGCCGCACCAAGGACCAGCGCGATACCCTGATCGGGCTGGGTCTGAACAAGCGCCACCGCAGCCGCGTGCTCGAAGACACGCCGGCGGTGCGCGGGATGATCAACAAGGTCCACCACCTCGTCCGCGTCGAGCCGACGAAGTGACGCTGAGTCCTTTCTCCCTGTACGTGCAGGGAGAGGGGCCAGATCTTTGGGAAGTGCTGCCATGAAACTCAACGAAATCGCCGACAACCCGGGCGCCCGCAAGGCGCGCATGCGGGTTGGTCGCGGCATCGGCTCCGGCAAGGGCAAGACCGCCGGCCGTGGCGTGAAGGGCCAGAAGGCGCGCACCGGCGTGAGCATCAAGGGCTTCGAAGGCGGCCAGATGCCGTTGCATCGTCGCCTGCCCAAGCGCGGCTTCGTCAAGCCGTTCCGCCTGGAGTTCGCCGAAGTCAACCTCGGCGCCCTGCAGAAGGCTGTCGATGCCGGTCGGCTTGACCCCAGCAAGCCGATCGATGGTGCGGCCTTGCAGGCGGCTGGCCTCGTCACCAATTTGCGTGATGGCGTCCGCTTGTTGGGCAAGGGCGAGCTCACGGCCAAGGTGACCGTGTCGGTTGCTGGTGCCTCCAAACCGGCGATCGCCGCAGTCGAAAAGGCCGGCGGCAAGGTTGAATTGCCGGCGCCCCAGGAGAAGGCCGCCTAGGCGGTTTCCGTCGCTCTGAGCGTCGCAGGTCCGACGAGACTGCTGGACCGTCGAGGGTCGAAACCGCATGGCATCCGCCGCCGAACAGCTCGCCAAGAACCTCAACTGGGCGAACATCAGCAAGGCGACCGAGCTGAAGAAGCGCCTGTGGTTCACCCTGGGCGCGCTCATCGTCTATCGCATCGGCAGCTACATCCCGCTTCCGGGTGTCGATCCGGCGGCGCTGGCTGAGATGTTTCAGCGTCAGGCCGGTGGCATCGCCGGCCTGCTCGACGTTTTTTCGGGCGGGTCGATCGGCCGCATGTCGATCCTGGCGCTCAGCATCATGCCGTACATCTCGGCCTCCATCATCATGCAGATCCTCACGACGGTGATCCCGTCGTTCGAGGCCATGAAGAAGGAAGGCGAGGCCGGCCGTAAGAAGATCAACCAGTACACCCGCTACGGCACCGTCTTCCTGGCTGTCATCCAGGCCTACAGCATCGCTGTCGGCCTGGAGACGCAGACCAGCAGCCTGGGGCCGGTGGTGGTCGACCCGGGGCTCTACTTCCGGTTCGTGACGGTCGTCACCCTGACCGGCGGCACGCTGTTCTTGATGTGGCTGGGCGAGCAGGTGACCTCGCGCGGCGTCGGCAACGGTATTTCGTTGATCATCTTCGCCGGCATCGTGGCGGCCATGCCCGGGGCCTTGGTGCAGACCCTGGAACTGGGGCGCACCGGTGCCCTGTCGGCGCTGTTCATCATCGGGTTGGGCGTCGGCGCGGTCGCGGTCGTGGCCTTCACCGTCTTCGTCGAGCTCTCGCAGCGGCGGATCCTGGTCCAGTATCCCAAGCGATTTACCGGCTACGGTTCGCAGGTCACCACGAACTACCTGCCGCTGAAAATCAATACCGCGGGCGTCATCCCGCCGATCTTTGCCTCGTCGCTGCTGCTGTTCCCAGCAACGCTGGCGGGCTTCCAGGGCGGCGGCCAGTCGGCTGACTGGATGCAGTGGATCGCGACCTATCTCGGGCACGGCCAGCCGCTCTATCTGCTGACCTACATCCTGCTGATTGTCTTCTTCTGCTTCTTCTACACCACCGTGGTGTTCCAGCCGACCGAGACGGCCGAAAACCTGAAGAAGTATGGCGGCTTCCTGCCCGGCATTCGTCCCGGCAAGAACACGGCCGACTACCTGGAGTATGTGCTG
This sequence comes from Reyranella sp. CPCC 100927, assembly GCF_007859315.1. Taxonomy (GTDB): domain Bacteria; phylum Pseudomonadota; class Alphaproteobacteria; order Reyranellales; family Reyranellaceae; genus Vineibacter. The sequence continues at coordinate 128,382 of NZ_VOHA01000010.1, read as the reverse complement.
ACCCGCATCACGGTGATCGGCTCGCTCTACCTGGCTGCCGTGTGCATCATCCCGGAACTGCTGATTTCGCGCGGCGGTGTGCCGTTCTACTTCGGTGGCACCAGCCTGCTGATCGTGGTGTCGGTGACGTTGGACACCATCAACCAGGTGCAGTCGCATCTGATGGCCTACCAGTACGGCGATTTGATCGGTCAGGCGCGTCTCAAAGGGGGCAAGGGACGATGAAGCTCATCCTGTTGGGACCGCCCGGCGCCGGGAAGGGAACCCAGGCCCGGCGGCTGGAGGAGCAGTTCGGCCTACGTCAGCTGTCCACCGGCGACATGCTGCGGGCCGCCGTGGCGGCAGGCACGGACCTGGGACTGCGCGCCAAGGACATTATGGCGCGCGGCGATCTGGTGCCCGATGAACTGGTGGTGAGCCTGCTGCTGGAGCGGATCAAGGCGCCGGATTGTGCCAAGGGTTTTGTGCTGGACGGCTTTCCGCGCACCGTGGCCCAGGCCGAAGCGCTCGACCGGGCCCTGCAGGCGCAGGGCGTGAAGATCGACCGCATCGTCGCGCTGAAGGTCGATGAGAAGGCCCTGTTCGACCGTATTGACGGGCGCGCCCGCGATGCTCTGGCCGCCGGCCAGCCGCTGCGGCCTGACGACAACCCCGAGACTCTGAAGCAGCGTATCCGTGTTTACAATGAGCAGACCGCGCCGATCTTGCCGTACTACGAGAAGGCTGGCCGTCTGCAGTGGATCGACGGTATGGCCGCTATCGACGAGGTCTATCGCCAACTCACCCAAGCGCTTGGAAAGTCTTGACAAAACCCGGGAATTGACTCCCGGGGCGTGATTCATATAATCCCCCGCTTTCCGGAGCGCCGCAGGCGCTGACTCCCGGTTGCGGAGCGCGTCTAAGTCCTTGAAGGAGCAAGAAAATTGGCTCGTATCGCCGGCGTCAACATCCCCACCGCCAAGCGCGTCGTGATCGCGCTTCAATATATACACGGAATCGGCCCCAAGAAGGCTGGTGAAATCTGTGAGAAAGTCGGCATCACCCTCGATCGCCGCGTCAGTTCGCTGAACGACGAGGAAGTGCTGCACATCCGCGAGGCCATCGATCGCGACTACGTGGTCGAAGGCGACCTGCGTCGTGAGGTCGCCATGAACATCAAGCGGCTCATGGATCTCGGTTGCTACCGTGGCCTGCGGCATCGCCGCGGCCTGCCAGTGCGAGGCCAGCGTACCCACACCAACGCGCGCACGCGCAAGGGACCGGCGAAGCCGATCGCCGGTAAGAAAAAGGCTGTCTGAGCCCGAGAGGATAGGAAAAACGTATGGGAAAAGCTCCCGCCGCTGCGGGCACCGCGGCCGCTGCCGGTCGTCCGCGCCGCCGCGAACGCAAGAACATCACGTCGGGCATTGCCCACGTGAACGCGTCCTTCAACAACACGATCATCACCATCACTGACGTGCAGGGCAACACGATCGCCTGGTCGTCGTCGGGTGGGCAGGGCTTCAAGGGCTCGCGCAAATCGACGCCGTTCGCGGCGCAGATGGCAGCCGAAGATGCCGGCCGCAAGGCGATGGATCACGGCATGCGCACGCTGGAGATCGAGGTGCGCGGTCCGGGTTCCGGCCGTGAGTCGGCGCTGCGCGCGTTGCAAGCGGTGGGGTTGAGCGTGACGGCGATCCGTGACGTGACGCCGATTCCGCACAACGGGTGCCGCCCGCCCAAGCGTCGGCGCGTGTGAGTTTCCTGGTGCGCCGGTGCCCGCCGGCCGCGCCTGTGGTTTCAAACCGCGACGCCCGTCGGCGTCGCGGTGTTTGACGTAGAGGAGGGCCTTCCGGTTGACCCCGGAGTCCCCGCCCGGAGCCTTCGGCTCCCAACCCGATCTTGAGAGGTATCCCCCGTGCTGCAGAAGAATTGGGAAGAGCTGATCAAGCCGACCAAGCTGCAGATCGAACCCGGTGCTGACCCGGCGCGCCAGGCGACGCTGATCGCCGAGCCGCTGGAGCGGGGTTTCGGACTGACCCTGGGCAACGCCCTGCGCCGTATTCTGCTGTCGTCGCTGCAGGGCGCGGCCGTGACGTCGATCAAGATCGACGGCGTGCTGCACGAGTTCTCCTCCATCCCCGGCGTCCGTGAGGATGTGGTCGACATCGTGCTCAACATCAAGTCGTTGGCAGTCAAGATGCAGTCCGATCGTCCGCATCGGCTGGTGCTGCGCGCCACCGGCCCGGGCGAGGTGACGGCCGGCATGATCGAGACCACGGGCGACATCCAGATCATGGATCCCAAGCTCGTGCTGTGCACCTTGGACGACGGTGCGTCGTTGCACATGGAGCTCACGGTCTCGACCGGCAAGGGCTATGTCCCTGCGACGGCCAACCGTCCGGCCGATGCACCGATCGGCCTCATTCCGGTCGATGCGCTGTTCAGCCCGGTGAAGAAGGTCTCCTACAAGATCGACAACAGCCGTGTCGGTCAGGTGACCGACTACGACAAGCTGTCGATGACCATCGAGACCGATGGCACGGTGAACCCCGAGGACTCCGTGGCGCTTGCCGCGCGCATCCTGCAGGATCAGCTGCGCCTGTTCGTGAACTTCGAGGAGCCGCAGCAGGCGCGCCCGGTCGAGGCCGCCGACGAGCTGCCGTTCAACCGCAACCTGCTGCGCAAGGTCGACGAGCTCGAGTTGTCGGTGCGCTCGGCCAACTGCCTGAAGAACGACAACATCATCTACATCGGCGACCTGGTCCAGAAGACCGAGGCCGAGATGCTGCGCACGCCGAACTTCGGCCGCAAGTCGCTCAACGAGATCAAGGAAGTGCTGGCCCAGATGGGCCTCCATCTTGGCATGGAGATTCCCAACTGGCCGCCGGAGAACATCGAGGAGCTCGCCAAGCGCCTCGAGGAGCCATACTGAGCTTCTGACCACGCGCGTCTCAGCGCGTGGTTCCCACAGGGCCACAGGCCCCAACGCGCATGTCGGCTTGCCGGCGTGCGTCGATAAACACAATGGAGACTGGATATGCGTCACGGAATGAATGGCCGTAAGCTCAATCGGCCGTCGGGGCACCGCAAGGCCCTGTTCATGAATCTGGAGCTGGCGCTGCTCAAGCACGAGCAGATCCGCACCACGCTGCCCAAGGCCAAGGATCTGCGCCCGCAGGTCGAGCGCCTGATCACGCTGGGCAAGCGCGGCGGTCAGCACGCACGCCGTCAGGCGTTGTCATCGCTGGCCAACGACGAGGCGATCGTCGAGAAGCTCTTCACCACGCTGGCCGAACGCTACAAGAACCGCAAGGGCGGTTACACGCGCGTGCTCAAGGCCGGCTTCCGCTATGGCGATGCCGCGCCGATGGCGCTGATCGAGCTGGTCGACCGTGACCCCGAGGCCAAGGGCAAGGACAGCGGTCCGTCCGGCGAGCCGACGGCAGCCGACGACGCTGAGGAACAGGTCCAGGCTTAAGGCGTTTCCCTCTCCCGTGAGCGGGAGAGGGAGGGGCCCATCGCGAAGCGATGGGAGGGTGAGGGATTACAGACGCGGCACCTCGTGCTTGGGCCCTCACCCGCCGGGCACTGCGTGCCCGTCGACCTCTCCCGCCGGCGGGAGAAGTGAAAAACAGGCGGCCATAGTGCCGCCTCTTTCTTTTTCCACCTGTGGCCAGGCCGGCTAAGATGTCCCGGGCGACGTCGCCGTGTGTACCGCCGGCAAGGACGGGCTTGATGCAACGCAACGTTTTGGCCGCGCTTTTCCTCGCGGCGGGTCTTGCGGCGCCGGCGTTGGCGTTGGCGCAAACCCTGCCGGCGAACCGCGAGCAGATGCAGTTGTCCTTTGCGCCGCTGGTCAAGCGTGCCTCGCCGGCCGTGGTGAACATCTACACCAAGACCCGCATCAAGACGCAGCGGCCGTCTTTTCTCGACGATCCGGTATTTCGCCGTTTCTTCGGCGACGACTACATGCGGGGCCTGCCGCGCGAGCGCGTGCAGAACGCGCTGGGCTCCGGCGTCGTGTTGCGCGCCCATGGCCTGATCGTCACCAACGCTCACGTCGTGCGCAACGCCGACGAGATCCAGATCGTTTTCGCCGACAAGCGCGAGTTTCCGGCCAAGGTTGTGATCCAGGATGACCGTTACGACCTTGCCGTGCTGCGGGTGGAGGCCGGTGACGAACGCCTGCCGTTTCTGGAACTGCGCGACTCCGACACGGTCGAGGTCGGTGACCTGGTGCTGGCGATCGGCAACCCATTCGGTCTGCAACAGACGGTGACATCAGGCATCATCTCGGCCATCGCGCGCAGCGGCGGTAGCGTGACCGAAAGCGGCTTCTTCCTGCAGACCGATGCCGCGATTAACCCCGGCAACTCCGGCGGCGCTCTGCTGGGCCTGGACGGCAGGCTGGTCGGCATCAATACCGCCATCTACTCCAACAGCGGTGGCAGCGTCGGCATCGGCTTTGCAACACCGTCCAACATCGTGGCGCGCATCGTCGAGGCGGCGGAGAAGGGCACGCGGCTGACGCGTCCCTGGCTCGGCATCGGCGTTCAGCGGGTGACGTCCGATCTGGCCCAGTCGCTGGGCATGGCGCGGCCGCAGGGTGTCATCATTCGCGCTGTGGCGCCCGACAGCCCGGCCGCGCGCGCCGGCCTGAAGGTGGGCGACGTGCTGCTGACGATCAACGATCAGCCGGTCGACGACGAAAGTGCGCTGCGGTTCCGGCTGTCGACCCAGGCCGTCGACTCCACGATCAGGGCCCGCGTCACGCGCAAGGGCCAGGAAGAGACCTACGTCGTGAAGGTCACGGCGCCGCCTGAGCTTCCGCCGCGCGAGCGCACGCAGTTGACCGGCCGGCAGCCGCTGACCGGCGTTACGGTGATGAACATGTCGCCGGCCGTGGCCGACGAGCTTGCCATCGAGCCGGGCCAGGGCGGGGTGATCGTCGCCGAGGTGCCGCAGGGCGTGTTCGCGGCCCAGTTTCTGAAGGCCGGTGACTACATCGTCGGCATCAATGGCCGTGAGGTCGATTCGGTGGCAACCTTGCGCACCATGGTCGGCACGCAACCCGATCGTTGGAGCGTCTCGGTCCGTCGCGACGGTCAGGTGCGCACCTTCAACTTCCGCGGTTGATCGGCACAGGAGGCGGTGATGGCGTCAGGCGGGCTGTTCAGTGCGCTGGCGCCGACTCCGCTCCCCGAGCGGCTGCGGCCGACCCGGCTGGAGGACATCGTCGGCCAGGATCACATCCTGGCGGCCGATGCCCCTCTGGGGCGCATGCTGGCCGCCGGGCGGCTTGGCTCGCTGATCCTGTGGGGACCGCCCGGTTGCGGCAAGACGACGATGGCGCGTCTGCTGGCGGACCGCGTCAGTCTGCATTTCGAGCCGCTGTCGGCGGTGTTCTCCGGCGTGGCCGATCTGCGCAAGGTGTTCGAGGCCGCCCGCCAGCGACGCCTGGGCGGGCGTGGCACGCTGCTGTTCGTCGACGAGATCCATCGCTTCAACCGCGCCCAGCAGGACGGCTTCCTGCCCTATGTCGAAGACGGCACCGTCACCCTGGTCGGCGCCACCACGGAGAACCCGTCCTTCGAACTGAATGCCGCCTTGCTCTCGCGCTGCCAGGTGCTGGTACTGCGCCGGCTCGATACGCCGGCACTGCTCACTCTGATCGCCAGGGCCGAGACGGTGGTCGGCCGCCAGCTGCCGCTGACGGCGCCGGCGCGCGAGGCGCTGTGCGCCATGGCCGACGGCGATGGGCGCTATGTGCTTTCCATGGCCGAGCAGCTGCTGGACCTGAAAGTGGAGGCGCCGCTGTCGCCTGAGGATCTGGCGCAGTTTCTCCAGAAGCGTGCGCCGATCTATGACAAGGCACAGGAGAGCCACTACAACCTGATCTCGGCGCTGCATAAGTCGCTGCGCGGATCGGACGTCGATGCGGCGCTCTACTGGTATGCCCGCATGCTGGAAGGCGGCGAGGATCCGCTCTACCTGGCGCGTCGCCTGGTGCGTTTCGCGTCCGAAGACATCGGCATGGCCGACCCCCAGGCGCTCACCCAGGCGCTGGCGTCATGGGATGCATATGAGCGGCTGGGCTCGCCCGAAGGCGAACTCGCCATCGCGCAGACCGTCGTCTATCTGGCCACGGCACCGAAATCCAACGCGCTCTATACCGCCAGCAGTGCCGCCAGGGCTGCCGCCCGTGACACCGGCTCGCTGGCACCGCCCATGCACATCCTCAACGCGCCGACGCGGCTGATGAAGCAGCTCGGCTATGGCAAGGATTACGACTACGACCACAACACGCCGGACGCGTTCTCCGGCCAGAACTACTTTCCCGACGGCATGGCCAGGCGCGAGCTCTACCAGCCCGTCGAGCGCGGCTTCGAGCGCGAGATCCGCAAGCGGCTGGAGTACTGGTCCAAGCTGCGCGAGAAGCGGCAGAAGGGGGAAACGTAGTCAAGTCGTCGGCGGGCGCGCCGCACTCACTCTGGCAGTCCGGCGATTCTGAGGTGCGCCATGGTGAGCGCCTTGAGTTCGGGCTGCCGGAATGGTTGCCGTGTCCGTTCATAGACGCTTAAGCGAAAATTCGGCTCCAGCTTCATGAGTTCCGATGCGACATCACGCGCCTCGTCGAGTTGGCCGATAGCGACAAGAGCCGACGCCAGGATCCGGAGGTTGGATGTGAACTTCGGGTTTTCAGCAGCGGACAGGCGACCCCACTTCACCGCCTCTTCATGATTGCCATTCCCGTAGTGTGCGATGCTGAGAAAATTGTGATAGAAAAAGAGGATCCGGTCGTAAGGTGATAGCCGCAGACCGTGCTCAGCATGGCGTACCGCATCACTGCCGCGGCCGACATAGGCCAATGTGGCGCTCGACAGAATCCAGGCGAGAGAATTGTTGGGCCCTGCCGCTAGGGACTGGCCAAGATACGCAAGCGCACTGTCGTAGTCGTGGAGCAGGAACGAACGCACATGTCCGTGCGCCGCCAGCGCCAGCGAATTGTGACGGTCCAGGTTGACAGCTTTCGTTGCGACCGCTGCAGCCTTCTTCGCATCCTCCGTGGGATTGTCGGACCATCCCTGACCGATCCAGATCACGTACCAGTACGCCGACCAGGCAGCCGGCATGGCGAAGCCCGGGTGTGCATCCATGGCCGTGTCGAGATGCTCGCGCGCACCGAGGAACGTCTGCCGGTCAGTACTGTTGATGACGTCGAGGGCGCGCAGCGTATGATCGTAAGCGGTGAAGCTGGTCGGCCGCAGGCGTAGCGCCCGGTCCAGTTCGGCCGTTCGTACGTTCGGTATGATCCCGGCCACGATGCGGCGAACGAGATGGTCCTGGACGGCGAACAGGTCGCCCAAGGCGATCTCCTGCCGTTCGGCCCACAGGTTGGCCCCCGTTTCAGCGTCACAAAGCTCAGTCGAGACGCGCATGGACGTCCTGCTTTTTCGGACGCTGCCTTCTAAAACGTAGCGAACACCCAAGGTGCGACCGACCTCACGTGGATCGACCTGTCTGCCGCGAAACGCCAGGGTCGAGCTTCTTGAAACGATGAACAACTCGCGCAGCCCGGCCAGCGACACAATGATGTCCTCGACGATACCGTCGGCGAAGTAGTCGTCGGCCGTATCGCCACCGAGGTTGCGAAGGGGCAGCACGGCGATGGACGGCAGCAAGTCGTGCTGCGAGAGCATCTGTGATACGGGGGAAGTTGGCGCCGACGAGGTAGCCAAGTTGTTGATCAATGCCGTCGTTGCGGCATCGGGTTCGACATTCAGGTCACGCTTCAGTCGCGCTGCCAGGTGATCGTAGTGTTGGCGTGCTTCGGCCGTTTGACCATCAGCGGCCAGACTCCGCATGATCAGGCGATGCCCGTCCTCGCGCAGATCGTTGATCGCGATGGCTCGGTTGGCAAACCTCAGCGCTTGCACCAGCGCACCTTGCCGCTCCGCTTCTTCGCCCAGTTGGATCAAGCTGGTGACCGCGAGGTTTTCCATGCTCTGGCGCTGATCGGTGATCCAGTCGGTCCAGACTTTTTCCGGAATGTCGATATTGGCAAGGAAAGCGCCCCGGTAGAGATCGACTGCCGCCTTGCGCGCCTCGCGCGACGGGACACGAAGCAGGTCCAGGAAGCGGTCCGCATCGGAGTGAAACAGTCCGGGACGGAGTGCAAGAGTGTTGTCGGTGCCGGTGAATACGTCCTGGCCGAGGGCGCGACGCAAACGGGTCAATGCCTGACGCAGGCTATGGCGCGCCTGCGTGTCGAAGTGCGATCCCCACAGCAGCGTCGTCAGTGTCTCACGTGACGGCGGCTCCGATGTTGCGCACGCCAGGAATGCAAGCAGAGCGCTTAGTTTTTTATTACTCAGATCAATCGGACCGTCTGGTCCGACTAGGTTGAAGCGCCCGAATAGTGACAGTTGAAACGGTGCGTCAGGCGGGCGGTTCACGCCGGCAATCCGGCCGTTCTCAGGTGCGCAATGAGGCGCGTCTTGATCTCCGGCTGTCGAAACGGCTGGCGAGTCTGCTCATACGTGTCGAGACTGAAGTTGGGCTCCAACGTGAGCAGGGCCGCCGCGATCTCACGCGCTTCGTTCAACCGATCGACCGCCGCCAGCGCCGCTGCGAGCATCCGGAGATTGGACGCAAAGAGGGGGCTTTCGGCGGCGGACAAGCGGCCCCACTTGATCGCCTCTTCGTAGTTGCCGTTCCCGTAATGCGCGATACCCAGGAAATTGTAGTAGAGAAAGAGGCTGCGGTCGTACGGCGACAGCCGCAGGCCGCGTTCGGCATGTCGAACGGCATCGGCGCCGCGGCCGACATAGCTCAACGTGGCGCTCGACAGGATCCAAGCCAGCGAATAGTTGGGGCAAGCCGATAGCGCGCGATCGAAATAGACCAGCGCACTGTCATAGTCGTGGAACAGGAACGACCGCACGTGCCCATATGTCGCTAATGCCAGCGCATTGTGCCCGTCCAGGTCGATGGCCCGTGCGGCAAGCGCTGCCGCTTTGTCGGCGTCCGCCTTGGGGTTATCTGACCATCCCTGGCCGATCCAGATGCTGTACCAGCGCGCAGCCCAGGCGACCGGCATGGCAAAGCCAGGGTGCGCCGCCATGGCCTTGTCGAGGTGGTCTCGCGCACTCAGGAACGTCTTGCGATCCAGACTGTTGATGAGGTTCAGGGCATACAGCGTATGATCGTAGGCCGTGAAACTGGTTGGCCGGATCCGCAGCGCGCGCTCCAACTCCGTCGATCGCACGTTGGGGGCAATTCCGGCAACAACATTGCAGACGATGCTGTCCTGGACCTCGAACAGGTCGCCCAGAGGTGCCTCATGGCGTTCCGCCCATAGGCTGGCGCCAGTTTCGGTGTCGCAAAGCTGGATCGCGACCCGCACTGACGCCGTGCCTTTGCGCACGCTGCCCTCCAGGACATAGCGGACACCCAGCGCCCGTCCGACCTCTCGCGGATCGACCTGGCGGCCTCGGTAGGCCACCGTCGAGGTTCGCGAGATCACCACCAATTCACGCAAGCTGGCCAGCGACACGACGATGTCTTCGACGATACCGTCGGCAAAATCGTCATCGCTCGGATCGCCGCCGAGGTTCTGAAAGGGCAACACGGCAATGGATGGCAATGTCCCTTGCTGTGACTGCGTGGGAGACACAGCAGGCAGGATTTCTGCGACTATCCCTGCGGCCCGGACTTCTCGCTGTGCCGGTGCTACCGCCATCGCATTGGCGACGCCGGTGCCATTCCACGGTGCCTCGGCGCGCGCGGTTGGCATTCCTTCAACGGGTGCTGCAACCGGGCTTTGCGGGTCTTGTGCCGGGCCGGGTTCCGCCCGTGGAGCACGCGACTGTCGCAGAGTCGCGACCAAGGACGTCGTCGCGGCATCGGGCTCGACACTCAGATCACGCTTCAGCCGCGTGGCCAGCTGATCATAGTGCCTAAGCGCCTCGGCCCGCCGTCCAACGGCGGCCAGCGATCGCATGATCAACCGGTGACCATCCTCGCGCAGACCGTTGATGGCGATGGCACGATTGGCAAACTCCAGGGCCAACGCAGGCGCATCGATTTGTTCTTCCTCTTCGCCGAGGCGGATCAGGCCATCGACGACAAGATCTTCCAGCCGTTGCCGCTGTGCGGTCAGCCAGTCAGTCCATGCTTCTTCCGGGATGGCGATATTGGCCAGGAATGTGCCCTGGTAGAGGTCGACCGCAGCCTTGCGGGTCTGCCGTGATTCATCGTGGATCAGGGTTTCGAAGCTGGTCACGTCGCAGTGAAAAAGCCCGGGACGAATCACCAACGTATTGTCGCTGTTCACAAACACGTCATCGCCAAACGCTCGGCGTAACCGTGTCAGCGCCTGGCGCATGTTGTGTCGTGCCTGGACTTCGAAATGCGAACCCCACAGCAATGTGGTCAGTGTCTCACGCGATGGCGGCTCGGATGTCGCGCACGCCACGAAAGCGATCAGGGCACATAGCTTCTTGTTGCCCAGATCGACTGGACCGTTGGGGCCGCTCAAATTGAAGTGCCCCAGCAAGGAGAGCTGGAATAACGCTTCGGGCTGGCGACTACCAACGACCGGTGCCGATGGGGTAAAGCCGGCGCTTGCTACTGCGACACGCTTGGAGCTGGTGCTCATCGGCCGACCTTCGAAAGGCAATATCGGGTTTGTCGCGACCCTGAGGCGTTGCGCTGTTCTCATGTCGGCAATCCCGCTTTCTTGAGATGCTCCATGTGACGCGCTTTGATCTCGGGATGCCGGAACGGCTGCAACGTCTGCTCGTACAAGTGCAGCTTGAAGTCAGGTTCCAGCTTCAGAAAGTTGGACGCGACTTCATGTGCTTCATCCAACCGCCCGACCGCGGCCAGGGCGGATATCAAGTACCTGTAGCAGGCCGAGAAGGTGGGATTCTCGGCAACGGACATGCGGCCCCACTTGACCGCATCCTCGTAATTGCCGTTGCTGTAATGGGCGATGCTGAGCGGTGTGTAGTACAGGAAGAGGTTGCGGTCGTAGGGTGATAGCCGCAAGCCATGCTCAGCGTGTCGAACCGCATCGTCGCTACGGCCGATGTAGCTGAGTGTGATGCTGGACAGAATCCAGGCCCACGAACTGTTGGGACAAGCCGCTAATGCCCGATCGAAGTACACCAGCGCGCTGTCGTAGTCGTGGAACAGAAAAGACCTCAGGTGCCCGTACGTCGCGAGCGCCAACGCGTTGTGTCCATCCAGGTCGATTGCTCTGGTTGCGAGCGTCGCACCCGTGTTCGAGTCTTCCCTCGGATTGTCCGACCACCCTTGGCCGACCCAAATGATGTACCAGAACGCGGCCCAGGCGGCAGGCATGGCGAAGCTGGGCTGTGCGGTCATCGCTTCATGGAGATGCTCGCGCGCGGCCAGGAACGACTGTCGATCAAGGTTGTTGATGGTGTTCAGTGCGCGCAGCGTATGGTCATACGCGGTGAAGCTGGACGGCCGTACGCGCAACGCGCGCTCCAGTTCTGCCGTCTGAACGTTAGGCGCTATCCCGGCGACAACGTCGCGAACGATGCGATCCTGTACTTCAAAGAGATCACCCAGGGGGACTTCCTGACGCTCGCCCCACAAACTGGCGCCGGTTTCAGTGTCGCAAAGCTGGGTCGAGACGCGGATCGACGTTTTGCTTTTGCGGATACTGCCTTCCAGAACGTACCGCACGCCAAGCGCGCGCCCAACTTCGCGTGGATCGACCTGGCGGTTGCGATAGGCGAACGTCGAGGTTCTGGAGATGACCAGCAGCTCGCGTAAGCCGGCCAGCGAGACGATGATATCTTCTACGACACCGTCGGCGAAATAGTCGTCGCTGGTGTCGCCGCCAAGATTGTGAAACGGGAGAACGGCGATAGACGGCTGCGTCTCCTGCAGCACCTGTGGCGTATGCAGGCGGGGCGCCGATGCGCCGGAGACGATCTCTGGCGCAGGGACCGCTTCCTGTGAAAACTTCGCGGAGGTTCGGGGCGCCGTCGGGGCAACGTTCCCCGTGGGCTTTGCCACGCGATCCTGGGCTCGTGCCCGCCGCAGCGTTGTGATTAGCGTTGTCGTTGCAGAGTCGGGCTCCACATTCAGGTCACGCTTCAGTCTCACCGCCAGCTGGTCATAGTGCTTCAGTGCCTCCGCACGCCGCCCAGCAGCAGCCAGCGACCGCATGATCAGGCGATGGCCGTCTTCCCGTAGCCCGTTGATGGCCAGTGCGCGGTTGGCAAGCTCGAGTGCCTGTGTGGAGGCCCCGAGTTCTGCCTCTTCTTCGCCGAGCTGGATCAACCCGTCGACGGCAAGATCCTCGAGCTTCTGGCGCTGGGTGACCACCCAATCAGTCCAGCCGTCTTCCTGGATCGCGATGTTTGACAGGAACGCGCCCTGGTAGAGGTCGATTGCAGTTTTGCGACTGTCGCGCGAATCGGCCTGAATCAACGCCTCAAAACTGACCGCATCGCAGTAAAATAATCCAGGGCGGACCTGCAGAGCATTGTCGTTGGTGGCAAATACATCATCCCCGAGCGCCCGGCGCAACCGCGTTAGCATTTGCCTCAGGTTCTGCTGAGCCTGGGTTTTTAACTGCGAGCCCCACAGCAAAGTCGTCAGCGTCTCGCGCGACAGCAGATCTGAAGAAGCGGAAACAAGAAAGGCCAGCAGGGCACAAAGTTTCCTATTGCCGAGATCAACTGGTCCCTGCGGTCCGGTCAGACTGAAGTTGCCCAGCAATGAAAGCCGGAAGGGGGCAGCATTGGGGTCTGCCGCAGGCCCGGCCAGGTCGGCCCATGGGGATGCGAGAGGGCTCCCATGCGCGGGCGGCGCTTCAGCGTATTTAAATTCAGATGCCATTTACCAACCCCCCGGAACGCCTGCCGCGTGCACTCTAACATCGACATACAGCTAGAGATTGGTCCTCCGTTTTTTGAATGCTATGCCGTTATCACACTCAGCGCAAGGGCAATATCACGTCATTGTCACGCTACATAAGAATGCAAAATTACGCAGATATCACGGACGATAGGCCGATAAAACCGCATTACTTCCGGTTTCGGTTCTTTTTCCCAGGCTCGATCTAAGTCATTGTGTCTTCGCCTGTTTCTCTGGTTGTGGTCGCGAAATTCAACATCACCGGAGGCGGGGCGACGCAGCCCGAGTGGGGCGGTCGCGGTTCGGAATCCCACGGGTTTTCCGGGGGACACAATGAGGAGGATTGCGATGCAAGTTGAAGCTGCGAAGGGTGTGCGCGTTGTTCTGACCGCCCCCGAAGAAGTGGTTGACGGAAATCGGGTTAAGCTCGGCGGCATGCAGCCCACATTCCGTGGTGCGGTGCGAGTTGTTCTCACTGCCCCTGCGGAAGTAACTGATACGAACCGGGTCAAGGTCGGCGGCATGCAACCGACGTTCCGTGATGCGGTGCGCGTTGTTCTGACTGCGCCGGAAGAGGTGTCGGACAGTGACCGGGTCAAGGTCGGCGGCATGCAGCCGACGTTCCGCGACGCGGCGCGTGTTGTTCTGACCGCCCCGAAAGAGGTGGCAGACAGTGACCGGGTCAAGGTTGGCGGCATGCAGCCCACGTTCCGTGACGCGGTGCGTGTTGTTCTGACTGCGCCGGAAGAGGTGTCGGACAGTGACCGGGTCAAGGTTGGCGGCATGCAGCCCACGTTCCGTGACGCGGTGCGTGTTGTTCTGACCGCCCCGGCAGAGGTGTCGGACAGTGACCGGGTCAAGGTCGGCGGTATGCAGCCGACGTTCCGTGACGCGGTGCGCGTTGTTCTGACCGCCCCGGCAGAGGTGTCAGACAGTGACCGGGTCAAGGTCGGCGGTATGCAGCCGACGTTCCGTGACGCGGTGCGCGTTGTTCTGACCGCCCCGGCAGAGGTGTCAGACAGTGACCGGGTCAAGGTCGGCGGTATGCAGCCGACGTTCCGTGACGCGGTGCGCGTTGTTCTGACCGCCCCGAAAGAGGTGGCAGACGGTGACCGGGTCAAGGTGGGCGGAATGCAACCGACGTTTCGTAAGTCTTGATTAAGACTCGCGGCCGGGACAAGGTGTCTGCCTTGTCCCGGCCTGCGTGATGTTTGAACCATGAACCCAGTTGTTACTTTCAAGAAAGTTGTGCGGGGCGGGCTGCCGCCACGACGCGCAACACGCGATGCGGCAGGCACGCTGCCGGTACGGGCCGTTCGATATTGCGAGCCGGTGTCCGCAGCGTCCGGGTTTGGGTGGTATGTCTTTCCACCCATCGCCTTTCAAATCATGTTTGATGGCATCGATGCTCTCTGGACCTATGACGGCGCCGACGGCTGGTTTCCGCTAAAGGTCGCCCAATACCCTGGCTTCGCCGATGAGTTCGACGCTGCGGCGCCGGAAAGCGCCAAGGGCTTCTCTCCACCCTTTCTTTCAATGCTCGACGGTCCGGCGATACTGCAGATCTGGACGGGGTTGATCGTGCGCACTGCTCCGGATTGGAGTCTGCTGTTGCGCGCGCCGGCGAACCTGCCTCACAGCGCCGGTTACCATCACTTCGATGGCATCATAGAAACGGATGCGTGGGGTGGGCCGCTGTTTTTCAATGTGCGCCTCATTCAGACCGGTGTGCCGATCCGGTTTGATACCCAATGGCCGTTTCTGCAGGTGCAGCCCGTCCATCGCCAGCACTATGCCGACGATTTTTTGAACGCGATGCAGGTCGAGTCGGGGCTTCAATCGTTGTCGCCGGACGATTGGCACGCTTACGATCAGGCGGTTGTCGGGCCTAACAAGGACCCCAACCGTCCGCTCGGCAAGTACGCGGTCGCGGCACGAAAACGGCGGACCAAGGAAGGACTATGAAGAGCCCGTGCTGTGCTGGTTTGTGATGACCGTGCAGCAGCTTCTATTCGCAATAGAAACAGCAACGCTTCACACGTGACGGTGCCATCGTGTTGCAGCCCTCATCGCTGGGTGGAGTCAGGGGCGCACGGTCGATGGCGGGCGACGCCATAGTTTTGGGCGAGCGATGGCGTGGTGGAGCGAGGCGATGAACGGTCTCCGCCTCGCCGGTCTCCTGATGGTGGCGCAGAGCGTACTCTTCACAATCGAAACCGCCATGATCCATCACATCGGCAGTGGCGCGAGTGTGATGCAATTGGCGTTGATGCGTGGCATCGGGGGCGTTTTGCTGGTTGTGGTGTTAGCCAGAACCGTGGGGTGGGCTGTCGTCAGAACCAATCAGCTCGGCCTGCAGTTGCTGCGTGGCGTCGTGGCGATCTGCTACGGCTGGGTTTTGATGTATTCGTTCGGTCAGCTGCCCTTCGCCGATGCAACGGCGATTTCCTTTACGGTGGTGCCGTACATCACGATGTTCTCGGCGCTGATCCTCCATGAACGCATTACGGCGCTGCGCTGGATGGCTAGTGCCGCCGGCATGATCGGGGCGTTGCTGATCATCAAGCCGGCGTTTGCTGAGTGGAACACCGTCTATGTCGTTGCTCTCGTCGGGACCAGCCTGAACGGTCTTGCGTTCGTCCTGAACAAGTACGTTCAGCGACCGGGCGGTGATAGCGAGCTGACGACCATGTTTTATGCCAACGCGGTGATGATCGTGGGGAACTTGCCCACTGTGATCCTGGAAGACCTGCCCGCGCAGTCGGTCTGGCCCTGGTTGTCCAGTGTCCTCGTGTTTGGGCCGATCGGCATGTATGTCGGCATTGTCGCGTTAAGACATGCCAGTGCCTCGTCGCTGGGACCGCTGACGCTGCTCCGCTTGGTGTTCGCCATGATCGGCGGTGTCGTTGTGTTCAACGAGATTCCCGACCTGGTGACCGGTATCGGCGCGGTTTTGATCCTCGCAAGCTGCTGGGTGGCCATGCAGCCGGCATCGCCGGAAGTCGCGCAGGATCCCAAGCCCACGTCATAAGCGGTGTCAGCATCGACTGGGCTGTGTTCACTTCGCCCGCTCGAACATGCGCGTCTTGCGCATGGCGGCGAAGACCTTGCGGTCGCGGCCGTAGATATCGTCGCGGAACTGGATCTTGCCGTGATCGTCGGCGAACACCGTCTGATAGGTGACCTGGATCGTGATTGGGGCCGGGAAGCCGAAGTTGGCCCGCTGACCGGAGTTCGCCAGCGTCTCGACGCGGGCGCGGCTGACGCTGCTGGAGCCCTTGACGGCGGCTTCGATGAAAGCGAACGGGTTCTGCAGGCGGATGCAGCCATGGCTGAAGTTGCGGCTGCCCTCGGTGAACAGGAAGCGGCTCGACGTGTCGTGCACGTAGATGCCGTACTTGTTGGAGAACGGAAAGAAGATGTAGCCCAGGGCGTTGCTGGCGCCGGGTTCCTGGCGGATGCGATAGGGGAACGCCTTGGGGTTGACGCTGGCCCAGTCGACCGTGCCCGGGTCGAGTTCGGTGTCGCTGCTCCAGTCGGCGAAGATCTTCATGTTCGACTTCTGCAGCGCGTAGGGGTCCCGGCGCAGCAGCGGCAGGTATTCCTCGCCCGCGATCGATGTCGGCACCGTCCAGTACGGGTTGGTCTGGAAGCTGTGCATCGTGCTGGTGATCTCGGGCGTCTGGTCCTTGGCCGTGCCGACGATCACCTTGGTCCGGAACGCCACCCGCCCGTCGTCCACGAAGACGGCTGAATAGTCGGCGGCGTTGATCAGCAGGTAGCGGTTGCCCGGCGCTTCCGGCGCCCAGCGCCGGCGCTCCAGATTGACGATGATCTGCTGCACCTTCTCTTCGATGGGGATGTTCAGTGACGCCGTGAACCGTGGGCCCACGACACCGTCGACACTCAGGTTGTGCGCCTCCTGGAAGCGCTTCACTGCCGCCACCAGGCCATCGTCATAGCAGTTGGCATCGCCGGCGGCCTTGGGCACGTCGGCCTCGGTCTCCGATAGCCGCTTGCGGATCAGCGGGACACGCGCGTCGCAGTTGCCGGGCCGCAGCAGATCGCCGCGCGGCACCTTGGTGTAGGTCTCGGTCTTGATGCGCTCGCGCCACTGCGCCAGGGCCTTTTTCAGCGCCGGATACTGTGTGCCCGCGGGCGCCATCGACTGGATGAAGTCCCTCGGATCGGACGCCGTCAGGCCCTCGCGCGCCAGCGCGCCGTAGTCAGGCCGGCGCTGGACGGGCGACATGTCCTTGTCGATGGCGGTGGCGTTGACACGGCCGCTCGACACGTCGGCGCCGGCCAGGATCAAGGCGCGGCTCATCAGGAAGTCGGCGCGCGCTTGATCGGCCGGCGCGTCGGAGCCCAACAGCTTCTCGATCAGCGAGACGTCGTAGTCCTCGGGCTCAAGGCCCTCGTCCTGCATCGATTTCAGCGCCTCGAGCAGCGCCTTGCCGCGGCGCGTCGGCCTGCCGCCGTCAAGCCACAGCAGCGCGTGCTCGCGCTCTGCATAGACCTTGCCGAGTGCCGCCAGCATCGGTTCGGAGCCGTCTGTCGCCGTCTGGATGGCGGCCCGGATCCTGTCCTTCAGGGCGACGATGACGGCATCGCCCTGCGCCTGGGCGGGAGCAAGGCCACCCAGGAGGGAGATTGCGAGAACACCACATACGCCCGTGCGATGAAGCCACGTTCTGCGAAGGACAGCCCTTAACACCAGCAATCTCCCAACTTTGTCCGCCTGTATAAGAAAAAATGAGCGGTTGCGGTAGTTGCATTGCTGCCACACTTGGGACAGTCAGCCCACGCGTTCGTGATCGGTCAGAACCCGTGGGTGCGCAGAAAGGCCATCAGGTCACCCGTCGCGCGTTGCTTGAGCGCGGCCGTGCCGCCACCGGCATGGGCGCCGTATCGCAGAAGGCCGGCCTCTCGCACCCAGGCCCGATAGTCGGCCTCGCTCATGGCATGGCCGGCCGCAGGGACATAGTGGCGACCGTCATCCTCGATCAGGTTGGTGCAGCCGGAGAAATTCTGCGCTTTGGGAATGTGATAAAGCGGCCCGATCGACTCCCAGCCGTGGTGGGCCTTGTAGACCTTGATCCGGATCTGCCGGTTGCCGGTCGCACGCATGCGGCCGGCA
This sequence comes from Reyranella sp. CPCC 100927, assembly GCF_007859315.1. Classification (GTDB taxonomy): domain Bacteria; phylum Pseudomonadota; class Alphaproteobacteria; order Reyranellales; family Reyranellaceae; genus Vineibacter. The sequence goes on along the minus strand of NZ_VOHA01000010.1, from coordinate 110,360 downwards.
TAGCTGAGGGCGAAATGGGCCGGTGTGTAGTCGTCGTACTCGGCCAGCATCATGAACAGGGGCACGCCCGTTGTGGTCGCGTCGCGATGCTGCGCCACGCAACCGGGGCAGATGGCGACGTGCAGGGCAAAGATGTCGTCGATGCCGCGCCATCGGCGGCGGACCGCGATGGCGCTGTTGACCACCGCGACACCGCCCTTGGAGACGCCCATGACGCCGATCCGCGTCGGGTCGATCCGATCGTCGCGTTGCAGCCACTGCAGGGCGGCGTGCGCGTCGCACTCCATCTGAAAGGCGCTCACCAGACTTTGGTCGGCGACGGTCGAGCGCACGCCGCGGGGCCCGAAACTGTCCACGACACAAGCTGCGACACCCGCCCGCGCCAGCGCATCGGCATAGAACAGTTCACGGTGCTTCTGGATGCCGGCGCTGCTCGACAAGATCACCATCGCCGGCGCCGGTGAACCCGTCGCCGGTCGAAAGAGCTGCGCGCACACAGTCTGCGCCGGCACCGCGATCGGCGACAGCGGCGACAAGGAGGGCAGGGCTATCGCCTCTACCGTCACATCGGCAGGGCTCTGGAAGAGTGTAGCGGACATCGCCAGCGGGCTGGTTTTACTATGAGGAGCCGGAATTCACCGCTGATTTGTTGAGGCTCGAACACGCGAAATATCTTGTTCTCGATACGAGAATTCGTTACATTGCTTGTGAGCCATGCGAACGGTCGGCGACTTGCGGACGGCGTGTGTTTCATGACCCAGGGGCCGGACATTCTGTCGGATTTTGTCGCTTATCTGTCAGTGGAGATATATATCATAATCTATTGTAATAATGAAGAAATTGTCTTTTTGTCGTTTTTGTCATGCCAGACACTGATAGCGTGCGATGATGAATGAGACGATGGTCGTGGCCGTGGTCGCCGTACAGGACGACGAGGCTGGGCTGAGGCTGGATCGCTGGTTCCATCGGCGCTATCCGATGCTTTCTCACGGCCGGCTGGAGAAGCTGCTGCGCACCGGCCAGGTCCGGGTCGATGGCAGGCGCGCCCAGGCGGGCGATCGTCTGGCTGGCGGCGAACAGATCCGGGTGCCGCCGCTGCCGGCGGGCCAGGGGGCCGCCAAACCCGCGGCGGATCCAGCGCTCGATCCGCGGGCGGCGGCGGCGCTCGTTGCCAGTGTGATCTACCGGGACGACTTCGTCCTGGCGCTGAACAAGGAGCCAGGTCTCGCCGTACAGGGCGGCAGCGGTACGCAACGCCACGTCGACGGGCTGCTCGATGCGCTGCGCTTCGGGGCGTCGGAGCGGCCGCGCCTCGTGCACCGGTTGGACAAGGATACCAGCGGCCTGCTGGTGCTGGGGCGCACCGCCTCGGCGGCCGCCCAACTGGCGGCGGCATTTCGCGAACGGGCGACCCTCAAGGAGTACTGGGCCGTGGTGGTCGGTGTGCCCAAGGTGTCCCAGGGAACCATCGATCTGCCGCTGGCCAAGGCAACGGGCGGCGCCTACGGCCGCGAGCAGATGGTGGTCGACAAGGCAGCCGGCGATCGGGCGATCACAGACTATGAAACGGTCGACGTGGCCGGCAAGAAAGCGGCACTGCTCATTTTGCGGCCGCTGACCGGTCGTACGCACCAGCTGCGGGTGCATTGTACCGCGCTTGGAACGCCGATCCTGGGTGACGGCAAGTATGGCGGCGATCGCGCCGTCATCGATGCGCCGGGTATCGCCCGGCGTCTCCACTTGCATGCGGCGCGCCTGGCCCTGCCGCGCCTGGATGGCGGCAAGGGCACGCTGCGCCTGGTTGCCCCGCCGCCGCCGCATTTTGCGGCGACGGTCACCGCATTGGGATTTGAGATGCCGCGCGACGGGCAGGCGCATTCTCGGTAAAAGGGGCCACCGCCCATCTGATTGGCGGCAAGGCTTGCGACGTCAGGTGAAAGAGTGAAGCGTTTCCTGTGGATCACGGTAGGGACATTGGCAGTGCTGCTGTTGGCACCGGCCGGGCTCTATCTGTGGGCCAGCAGTCGCGATCTCAGCCGCTACCAGAGTCAGATTGCCGAGCAGGTACGCAAGGCCACGGGCCGCGAACTGGTGATGAAGGGCGGCCTGCGAGTCAACTTCACGCTCTCGCCGTCGGCCGTGGCCGAAGATGTCGTGCTGGCCAACGCCGCCGGCGGATCGCGGCCCGAGATGGCGCGCATCAAGCGCCTGGTGCTGCACCTGGACCCGTTCTCGCTGCTGCTGGGCGAGATCCGCATTGGCCGCCTGCAGCTGTTCGGCGCCGATATCCTGATCGAGCGCGATGGCGAGGGACGCAGCAATCTGGCGATGGAGGCACCGGTCGAAGGCTCAGGTCCGCATCCCAGCGAGCATCAGTCGCTGCGCATCAAGAACACGCCGAGCCTGCCCTGGATCAGCCGCATCGAGGTTGAAGGGTCGACCGTGACCTTGAAGGAGACGGCTGAACGGCCGGCCGTTGTGATTGTCGTCGATCGCTTCATCGGCACCGCCACACAGGCAACAGCCCCGATCAGCGGCGAGTTCCTGGGCCGGATCAACAGCAGCGAGGCCCTGGCACTGAGCCTGAAGAAGGCTGGAACATTCGATGGCTGGCTCAAGGGTGTGCCGGGCGATCTCGACATGCAGGGAACCCTTGGCGGGTTGCCGGTCGCCGTCACGGGGCAGGTCGCGGCGCGACGGCTCGAGATGGGGGTTGAGGTCGAAGGCCGCAGCCTGGTGGCGCTGGGGCATATTCTCAACCTGCCGCTGCCGGAAACGGCGCCCTACGGGTTGAAGCTCAAGCTGACCAATCCGCGAACGGGCCCCAAGCTGGATATCGCCGAACTCAAGATCGGTGACAGTGTTCTGCGTGGTGATATGGTCTTCCGCACCACCAAGGCCGGCAAATCGGTCATCGTGGCCAACCTCGCGGCCGACAAGTTCGACCTCGCCGATCTCAAGCCGCGGCCGGCCGCGCCCCCACCGCCATCCAACGGCGGTACGGCGCCCGCGGCGTCAGGGCCATCGGGCACGGCCCAAGCGGCTGCACCGCCGGCGGCGCCACCACCACCCGCGCCGCCGCCCGCTCCCGCATCCCACCCGGCGGCGAGCGATGGGCGGGTCATTCCCGGCGATCCCTATCCGATCGAGGCGATCAAGAAGTGGAACGGCTCTTTCACGCTGCGCGTCGCCGAAGTGGTCGGCGCGGCCGTGAAGATGCAGGGCCTGTCGGTGACCTTGACGCTCAACGACGGCAAGCTGACGCTGCGGCCGGCTGCCACCATCGGCTCGGGCCAGCTCGGCATCGACGCCCAGATCGACGCCAGCGGAGCAGGTCCGGTGCTGACCCTGACGGCGACGGCCGCCAAGGTGCCTCTGGAAGACATGATGACATTGCTGGGCATATCGACCGGCGTGAAAGGCGCGTCGATCGATATGGAGGTGAAGCTGCGTGGTTCCGGTCGATCGCTGCGCGAGTCGCTGGGGCTGGCCGTGGGCAACATGGATTTTGTCATCGGTTCGGCGCAGATCACGAAGGAAGCAGCCCACCTGCTGACGCCGGAGTGGATCCGCATGCTGGGCCTGGGTGATCGTCCGGCGACGCTGAACTGTGCCGCCGGCAAGATCGAGTTCGGCGGCCGGCCCGAAGGTGAGCGTGGCGCCGCCAACATCCGGAAGCTGGTCATCGATGCCCAGCGCTTCACCGCGATCGGTGGTGGCTATATTCACCTGCGCAACGAGCAGATTGGCCTCCTGATGTGGCCCGAACCGCGCGATCTCGCCCTGATCGGCGCGGCAGTGCCTCTGCGGCTGAAAGGATCGCTGGCCCAGGCCAGTGCCGAGTCCGATGCTGCCGCGGCCCGGTCGGCAGCGGGCGCGGTCCCCGGTACCCGCGTGGCGAGCCTGACAGCAGCCATCACCACCGCGGGGCGGGCTGCCGCTTCCGCGTCGCTCAACGCCTGCGGTACCGTGCTGGCGCGCCTCGACAGTCTGCGTCCCAATCTGCGGGCGCAGCTGCCGCAGCCGCCGTCGGTGCAGCCGGAATATCGGCCGCCGCGGGCCGCGCCGCGTAGGGGCCGCTAGGAATCGTCTGAGTTTCCCATGTCCGTCAGTGTCCTGAAGCGCTTCTACAAGACCGTTGCCATCGAGCCCGCCGACGGCGGCTTCGAGGTACGGTTGGATGGCCGTCCGATCCGCACCCCGGCCGGCCGGCCGTTGACGGTGCCCACGGAAGTCCTGGCGGCAGCCATCGCGCGCGAGTGGGCCGAACAACCCGAGAAAGGGGAGATCAAGCCGCTCGACATGGCCATGATGCGCCTGGCGGCGACGGCGATCGACCGCGTCACGGTGCAGCGGCGCAAGGTGATTGACGATACGGCCAAATACGCCGGCTCTGATCTGCTGTGCTATCGCGCCGATGCACCCACCGACCTCGTGGTGCGCCAGGTGCGAGTCTGGCAGCCGCTGCTCGATTGGGCCGCCATGCATTATGGCGCACGGCTGGAGGTGACGGCAGGTGTGCAGCATCGGCCGCAGCCGGCGTCATCGCTGACGGCCCTGACCGAAGCCGTCGCCGGCCATAGCGATTTCGGCCTGGCGGGGTTGTTCAACCTGACGGCGGCCATGGGGTCGGTGGTGCTGGCGTTGGCAGTGTCGGAGCGGCACCTCGCGCCATCCGATGCCTTCGCGGCAGCGGAACTCGATGCCCTGTATGAGATCGAGAAATGGGGTGAGGATTCCGAGGCAACGCTGCGCCTCCAGCGCCTGCGCCGTGATGTCGACGCCGGCGCGCGTTTCCTGGACCTCCTGGGAAGAGCGCGCCTTCTGTAGTATAGAGCTCGCAGTTCGCGTTCAGCGTGAGTACAGGAGATGCCGGTGGTCGGCAGAGTAGTGACCTTGTTTGTCGCATTGCTCGCCAGCCTGCCGGCCCTTGCACAACAGCGTCCCGTCGCCGCGCCACGGCCGGTTGCCGCGGCGCCCTTGCACCCGCGGGACTACCCGTCGGTCGTGCTCGATCTGTCCAGCCACAACACCATCCCGATCGATAACACCCTGAAGAGCCGGCACGGCATCGGCTTGGTGATTCATCGCGCGACCCTGGGCCGTGACACGGGTAGCCCCAACGACATCGATACCGTCTTTCCGGATCGCGCGCTGCAGGTTGCCCGCGCTGGCCTGCGCCTGGGTGCGTATCATTGGGCGACACCGACCGACACCGGCGATCGGCAGGCCGATGATTTCCTGCGCGTGGTGAAGGCGATGTGCGACATGCTGGCACCATCGCAGCGGCGCGTGGTGCTGGCGATCGACTGGGAGCCGCACGGCAACAATCCCGACCATTATATGCGGGCGGCCGAGGTCGACCGGTTTCTGCGCCGGGCCATGGCGCGCACCGGCCGTAGCGTGCTGGTCTATGCCTATGAGAACTTCATCCACGAGCAGCGTGACGAGATCGCCAACACGCCGGGCCTGTGGAGCCTTCTGGGCCGCAACCCGCTGTGGATCGCCAACTACAAGGTCAGCACCGACGCCATGGGCAACCCCCTGCGCGGTGGCATGATCCTGCCTCGGCTGGCCGGCTCGCCGTGGGCCAACTGGAGCCTGTGGCAGTACACCAGCGGCGACAACGGCCCGATCGCCGACTATCCCGCGGGTAAGATCGCGGGTGAACTGGTCGACCGCAGTGTGTTCCGCGGCGCCCGGGCCGACTTCGATCGGTTCCTGAATAACCACAGCTGGGACTGTGCCTATCGCAAATCCTGATGCTCGTCGGGCTTGACTTCTTGCGGCGCAGCATTCAAATGCTGCGATGCAACATAATATGCCCATCCAGCAAGAAGGAAGTCAGCCATGAGCCCGTTTCAAACTGCCTGGGTTGATTTCAAGGTGCCGTCGTTCAACGTCGAGGCCTTGCTCGAAACGCACCGCAAGAATGCGGCCGCCCTCAGCGCTGCGCATCAGATTGCGTTCGATAGCCTGAAGGCCCTGGCGCAGCGGCAGAGCGAGCTGATCAAGGCGACGGTCGATGACTACAGTCGGGTTGCCAACGACGTGCTGACCGCCGTCTCCCTTGAGGAGCGGGCGGCCAAGCAGGCTGATGCGGCGCGGCACGCCTACGTCGCGACGGTGAGCAATGTGCGCGAGCTGTCCGATATGGCGCTGAAGGCCAATGTCGCGGCCGCCGATATCCTGAACGCCCGCGTCACCGAAGCCTTCGACGAGGTCAAGGCGTTGTTCGCGGTACCGCTCGCCGCCGCCCCCGTGGCGTTGGCCGCGCCCGTCGCGGTTGTCGTCGAGTCCCCCGCCGTGGTTGAGCCGGTCGCCGTGGTGGTAGAGCCGGTGCCGGCGGCCGAGGATGCACCCGTCGTCGCTGCACCCAAGCCGCGGACGCCCCGGCGCACACCGCCGCGCCGCTGATACGGCGTTCGTACTGCGAAAACGAAGCCGCTTAAGGGTGATCGACCGGGGACAAAGCGCCGCTTTTGTCGCGTGATCCTCAGAATCCTGCTTAGCAACCTGTCCAGCCAAGTGCTATGGGCAACGGCCGTTTCGACGGACTGTGCCGCGCCCCCGGCGTTCACCGGGCGGCCGGCCTTTTGCGTGAACCGACCGACCTGTGCGGGGACAACACGATGCAGGAAATCCTCCAGCTCCTGGAGAACAAGCGCGCCGCGGCGCGACTGGGTGGCGGCGAGCGCCGCATCGAGGCGCAGCATGCCAAGGGCAAGCTCACCGCGCGCGAGCGGCTGGAGGTCCTGCTTGACGAGGGCTCCTTCGAGGAGTTCGACATGTTCGTCGAGCACGGCTGCACCGATTTCGGTATGGAGAACCAGCGGATCCCCGGTGACGGGGTGGTCACCGGCCACGGCACGATCAACGGCCGGCCGGTCATGGTCTTCAGCCAGGACTTCACCGTGTTCGGCGGCGCGCTGTCGGATGCGCATGCCCAGAAGATCTGCAAGGTCATGGATACGGCGGTGAAGAACGGCCTGCCCGTGATCGGCATCAACGACTCCGGCGGTGCACGCATCCAGGAAGGTGTCGACAGCCTGGCGGGCTACGCCGATGTCTTCCAGCGCAACGTCACCAGCTCGGGCGTGATCCCGCAGATCTCGATGATCATGGGTCCGTGCGCCGGCGGTGCGGTCTATTCGCCGGCCATGACCGACTTCATCTTCATGGTGAAGGACAGCTCCTACATGTTCGTCACCGGACCTGACGTGGTGAAGACGGTCACCCACGAGACAGTCACGCAGGAGGACCTGGGCGGCGCGGTCACCCACACCACCAAGTCGGGTGTCGCGGACCTGGCGTTCGAGAACGACGTCGAGGCGCTGCTGCAGCTGCGTCGCTTCTACGACTTCCTGCCGCTCAACAACCGTGAGAAGGCGCCGCCACGGCCGACCGCCGACGGCACGGCGCGCGATGACTATTCGCTCGACACCCTGGTGCCGGCCAACCCCAACAAGCCGTACGACATCAAGGAGCTGATCATCAAGGTCGCCGACGAGGGTGACTTCTTCGAGCTGCAGCCCGACTATGCCGGCAACATCGTGATCGGCTTCGGCCGCATAGGCGGCGACACCGTGGGCTTCGTCGCCAATCAGCCGATGGTGCTGGCTGGCTGTCTCGATATCGATTCGTCCAAGAAGGCGGCGCGCTTCGTGCGCTTCTGCGACGCCTTCAACATTCCGATCGTGACGTTCGTCGACGTCCCGGGGTTCCTGCCGGGCACGGCGCAGGAATTCGGCGGCATCATCAAGCACGGCGCCAAGCTGCTCTATGCCTATGCTGAGGCCACCGTGCCCAAGGTCACGGTGATCACGCGCAAGGCCTATGGCGGCGCCTATGACGTCATGGCCTCCAAGCACCTGCGTGGCGATGTGAACTATGCCTGGCCGGGCGCCGAGATCGCCGTGATGGGTGCCAAGGGCGCGGTGGAAATCATCTTCCGATCCGACATCGGTGATGCCGACAAGATCGCGGCACGCGAGAAGGAATATCGCGAGAAGTTCGCCAACCCATTCGTGGCGGCCAACCGCGGCTTCATCGACGACGTGATCATGCCGCACGGGACGCGCCGACGCGTCTGCAAGGCGCTGGCGCTGTTGAAGAACAAGAAGCTCGACAACCCGTGGCGCAAGCACGGCAACATCCCGCTTTGAACCGGGCGACCGGCATGTCTTCCCAGCGCGCTTTCCGTCAGTCGGCCTTCACGCCACCGCCGCGTGCGCGGCAGATGCCGTTCCGGCATGCCGACGGGCGCGACGATCCGTTCCAGTGGCTGCGCGATCCGGGCTATCCCGATGTGCGTGACCAGGCGGTGCTGGATTATCTCAAGAGCGAGAACGCCTACGTCGATTCCGTGCTGGGCGGTTCGGATGATCTGCGGCCGGCGCTGCTGGAAGAATTCAAGGCGCTGGTCATTCCCGACGAAAGCCCGCCGGCGGAGTGGGTCCACGGCCGCTGGTATGGTGTTCGCTACGAACCGGGACGGGAATACCCGTTGTGGTACAGCAAGACCGCACCCGATGCGCCGGAGACGACCATCCTCGATGCCAATCGCGAGGCCGAGGGGCAGGGCTTCTACGCGGTGCGCGATTGGGCTGTCTCGCCGGACCATCGCTTTCTGGCCATCCTCGACGACATCGATGGTTCGGAGCGCCTGCGTCTGCGCATCCGCACCCTCGCCGACGGCAAGGACGTGCACACCGCGACGGCGCACTGCTCGCCGGGCCTCGGCTGGTCGAGCGATTCGAGCACGCTCTTTTATACCCGGCAGGACGACAAGCAGCGCCCGCGCTGGGTGCATCGTCACCGCGTCGGTACGGCCGGCGATGACCCGCTGATCTACGAGGAAACCGACCCGGTCTACTTCCTCGGCATCGGCGAGGGCGCCTCGGGACGCTTTCTGCACATCGAGTCGGCGGCCAAGAACAGCAGCGAAACCCGCCTGCTGTCGCTCGCCGAGCCCGATGGCGCACCGCGGCTGGTGCTGGCGCGCCGACCAGATCATGAATACGACGTCGTCGATCGCGGCGAGGACCTGCTGATCCGCACCAACGATCGGCACCCCAACTTCCGTATCGTGCGCGCGCCGCTGGATGATCCGCGCGAGTCGCGATGGCAGGAGGTCGTCGCGCCGTCGGACCTGGCCCTGATCAGCGGACTGGGCGTCGCACGTGACTTCTGGTGGCTGGTCGAGCGCTTCGAGGCGCAGAAGCGCGTGCGCGTCGTGCCGGGCCACCACCGGGATGCCGCGGCGGGGCAAGTCATCACCTTCCCCGATCCCGCCTATACGATCTCGGCGTTGGACGGGCATCAGTGGGATCGCCGCGCGCTGCGTCTGATCTACGAATCGCCGGCGCGGCCACGGACCTGGTACGACTACGATGTGGCGGCAGCCCGCCTGGACGCCGTGCAGCACACCAGCGTGCCCACCCACACACCTGATGACTATGTCGTGGAACGGCATTGGGCCACGGCCAGGGATGGCGTGCGGGTGCCGATCTCCCTTGTGCGTCATCGCGCGGCGGCAGGCAGTTCGGCAGCGCCGGTGGTGTTGTACGGTTATGGCGCCTACGGCATGTCGATGGATGCCGGCTTCTCCGCCAACCGCATACCGTTCCTGCGTCGCGGCATGATCTGGGCGATCGCCCACATCCGCGGCGGCCAGGAGATGGGGCGCGCCTGGTACGATGACGGCAAGCTGCTGAACAAGCGCAACACCTTCGACGACTTCATCGCCTGTGCCGAATACCTGGTCGATGCCGGTATCGCGGCGCCCGACAAGATCGCGGCGATGGGTGGCAGCGCCGGCGGCATGCTGATGGGCGCGGTTGCCAATCAGCGACCGGACCTCTTTGCCGCCATCCTGGCGATGGTGCCCTTCGTCGATGTGCTGTCGACCATGCTGGATGCCAGCCTGCCGCTGACGCCGCCCGAGTATGTCGAATGGGGCAATCCGGCTGAGCCGGTGTTTCGCGATTACATGGCAAGCTATAGCCCGTACGACAACGTTGCCGCCAAGGCTTATCCGGCGATGCTGATCAGTGCCGGATTGTACGATCCGCGGGTGACCTACTGGGAGCCGGCGAAGTGGGCAGCGAAGCTTCGCGCGGTGAAAACGGATGATAACGTGCTGCTGCTGCACACCGAGATGGAAGCCGGGCATGGCGGCGCGTCCGGGCGCTACAAGGCGCTGGTCGAGGTCGCCGAGCGCCTGGCATTCGTGATCCGCGCCCTTGGCCTGCCGGCACAGCCGGCGCATTGATGATGTCTGTGAAGGAGAGTGGGATGGCCACCGCCCGCAAAGAGGAAGTCGCAAAGAAACCAGCCGCCAAGGCCAGCAAGCCGGCTTCCGCGAAGGCAACGAACGGCCAGCACTCCACCGCGGCCGCGGCCAAGGCGGCCGCGACCCGTCCGGACAAGCCACCGTTCAACAAGATCCTGATCGCCAACCGCGGCGAGATCGCCTGCCGCGTGATCCGCACGGCGCGCCAGCTGGGCATCAAGACGGTCGCCGTCTATTCCGAGGCCGACGCCGACGCGCTGCATGTGCGTGAGGCCGACGAGGCCGTATTCATCGGCCCACCGCCGTCGGCGCAGAGCTACCTGCTCGTCGATCGCATCGTCGAGGCGTGCAAGAGTACCGGCGCCCAGGCGGTTCATCCGGGTTATGGCTTCCTGTCGGAGAAACAGGAGTTCCAGGCGGCGCTGGCCAAGGCGGGCATCGTCTTCATCGGCCCCGACTCGCATGCCATCCACGCCATGGGTGACAAGATCGAGTCCAAGATCCTGGCGAAGAACGCCAAGGTCAGCACGGTGCCAGGTCACCTCGAGGTGATTCCCAACGCCGACGAGGCGGTGAAGATCGCCCGCAGCATCGGCTATCCCGTGATGATCAAGGCCTCGGCCGGTGGCGGCGGCAAGGGCATGCGCCTGGCGTGGAACGATGCCGAGGCGAAGGAAGGTTTCGTCTCGGCTACCAACGAAGCCAAGTCGAGCTTTGCCGACGATCGTGTCTTCATCGAGAAGTACGTCGAGGAACCGCGCCACATCGAGATCCAGGTGCTGGCCGACGGCCATGGTAACTGCGTCTATCTCGGCGAGCGCGAATGCTCGATCCAGCGCCGGCACCAGAAGGTGATCGAGGAGGCGCCGAGTCCCTTCCTCGACGCCAAGACCCGCAAGGCGATGGGTGAGCAGGCCGTGTCGCTGGCCAAGGCGGTGAATTACAAGTCGGCCGGCACGGTCGAGTTCATCGTCGACAAGGATCGCAACTTCTACTTCCTGGAGATGAACACGCGCCTGCAGGTCGAGCATCCGGTGACCGAACTGGTGACCGGCCTTGACCTGGTGGAGCTGATGATCCGCGTGGCGGCGGGCGAGAAGCTGCCCTTCACGCAGGACGACGTCGAACTCAAGGGCTGGGCGATCGAGGCGCGTGTGTACGCCGAGGATCCGTTCCGCAATTTCCTGCCGTCGACCGGCCGCGTCGTGAAGTACAGGCCGCCCGATGTTTCGTCCGGCGATGTGCGCGTCGATACCGGCGTGTACGAGGGCGGCGAGATCAGCATGTTCTACGATCCGATGATCGCCAAGCTGTGCGCCTATGGTCCCGACCGCGCGGCGGCCACCGATCGCATGCTGCGGGCGCTCGACGAGTTCTATATCCGCGGCCTGAACCACAACATCAGCTTCCTGTCGGCGCTGATGGCGCATCCCCGCTTCGCGTCGGGCAAGCTCACCACCAATTTCATCGCCGAGGAGTTCAAGGGCGGTTTCTCGGCCAAGGACCTGCCGCCGAAGGATCCGGCGATTCTTGCCGCGATCGCGGCCACGATCGACCAGATCACGACGCTGCGCGCCGCCCATGGCCGCGCCGCGGGCGATACACCCTCGTTGGAGGAGGACGTCGTCGTGGCGCTCAACAAGGAGCACCATCGCGTCCATGTCGCCGGCGGCGGCAGTTCGTTCACGGTGCGCGCCGGCGACCGTACGCTGGATGTGGAGACCAGCTGGAACCCCGGTGACCCGCTGTTCCGCGGTCGCGTCGATGGCAAGCATGTCGTGGCGCAGGTCGATGCCAAGGGCGCCGGCCTGTCGCTGTTCCACGCCGGCGGCCAGGCCGATGCGCTGGTGCTGACCGTGCGTCGTGCCGAACTGCTGAAGCTGATGCCGGAGAAGGCGCCACCCGACACCTCGAAGTTCCTGCTGTCGCCGATGCCCGGCCTGTTGGTCGCGCTCGAGGTCCAGGAAGGCCAGGACGTCAAGGCCGGCGAGGCGCTGGCCAAGGTCGAGGCCATGAAGATGGAGAACGTGCTGCGCGCCACGCGCGACGGCGTCGTGCTGAAGGTGCATGCCAAGCCCGGCGACAGCCTGCGGGTCGACCAGAAGATCCTGGAGTTCGCCTGACGCCTGTTGTGATGCGTCGTCATGGCATCGATCGACCTGATCTTTCTGGTGGTCGGGGCCCTCGTCGCGGCCTTCGTGTCCGGCCTGTCAGGCTTTGCCTTTGGGCTGGTCTCGCTGTCGTTCTGGATCTGGCGTTTTCCGCTGGCTGAGGTGTCGGCGCTGGTGATCTTCGGGTCGCTGGTATCGCAGGCCACGGCGATGCCGAGCGTCCTGCGTCACCTCGACGTCAAGCTGCTGACGCCATTCATCCTGGGCGCCATTGTCGGTCTGCCGATGGGCACGGTGCTGATCGCCCATATCGACCTCGGCTGGTTCCGGCTGGGCGTCGGTTTGCTGCTCATGGCCTTCGCGTTCTTTCAGCTTGTGATCGGTCCGCGGTTGCGGCCTCTTCAAGGGGGTGGTTTCGCCATTGAAACGGCGATCGGCTGGATCAGCGGCGTCCTGGGTGGTCTGGTGGGTCTCAGCGGTGTGGCACCGGCCATGTGGGCGGTGGTGCGCGGCTGGGGCAAGGACCGCCAGCGCGGCCTGTTCTTGGCCTTCAATAGCTTTTGCCACGTCGTGGCGCTCATTGGCCTCGCCGTCGCCGGTTACATCACCGCAACGACGCTGCAGCGGTTCGCACTCCTGCTGCCTTGCCTCATCGGCGGCGCCTGGCTTGGCACCCGGGCCTACGGGCGGGTATCCCCCGAGCAGTTTCGCCGCATCGTGCTGATGCTGTTGGCGGCTTCCGGTATCGTGCTGACGGTGCAGAACGGCTGGCAGGCGCTGTCGGGCTAGGAGGCGCGGCAATGACAGACAGTGACATCGTTGCCGTCCGGGTGCGCATTCGTGGTCGCGTGCAAGGCGTAGGGTATCGCGACTGGACGCAGCGGCGGGCCGTTGGGCTGACGTTGCGTGGCTGGGTGCGCAACCGCACGGATGGCTCGGTCGAGGCATTGTTCATCGGCGCGCGCAGCGCCGTCGACCGCATGGTCGCCGATTGTTGGCATGGACCGTCGTTGGCGCGTGTTCAGGTAATTGATACTGATCCGGAGGCCGTGCCGGCTTGTGATAGCTTCACACGTAGACCGACCACATGACGACATCGGCGCGCACGGGTTAGCCTTCAGTACCTTTTGAAGGCTTACCATATGTCGAGCGCGCAATCATTCCGGTCTCGTGGCAGATGCGGACTGTAGTGAGGGTCGGCGTCAATTTCGCTGGCCCAACGGGCCCTGAATGATTGCGCGTCGGCCTCATTGGGGGCGTTGCGAGTCAAGCTGGACGCCTCGAAGTGATAGAGCTCGGCAAAAGGTGTGTAAACGACCCGATAGCCGGCCTTGCGCACCTTCAAGCAAAAGTCGATATCATTGTAGTCAATGGCAAAGCCTTCATCGAAACCGCCGACCTCACGGATTACCCCTAAGCGGGTGGCGAGCACTGCAGCGGTTACGGCAGAATAATTTCGCACTATGTGCGAAAATCCGCAGTAGGCAATGTGATCACCCGGCCAGTGGTGAAAAATGTGACTTGCGGCGCCCTGGACGCCAAGAACAACGCCGGCGTGCTGAACGGAACCACTCGCAAAGAGGAGGCGAGCGCCGGCAGCGCCGATCTCTGGCCGGCGTGACTGTTCAAGCAATGCTTCAACCCAATCCGGCGAGATAACTTCCAGATCGTCATTGAGAATGATGACGTCCTCGGTTTCCACCAGTGTCAGTGAATAGTTCAGCTTATGAGGAAAGTTGAAGGTCCCCTCGAGAGGGTACTGCCGCACGACGACGCCGCGCGCAATCAGGTCGCTGCGAACGTCCGACGGCATCTTTCCATCGTCAACAACGAGGATCCGAATGCTCGGATAGGTTGTCTTGGCCAAGATGCTGTGAATGAAGTTCTCAACGAGCAGAATCCGCCCGCGTCCCTCGATGTCGCGGAAGCGGCTGTTGGTGAGAATCAGCAGCGTAACGGGCCGCTCATTGTTGATTGGCCAGCGCACGCGAAAGCTGCCCGCAAACAAACCACCCTCGACTGTCGCGTCGTATGGTTTGACGAAATCAGCAAGTGCCGCGCCTGCTTTGACGAGAGCCTGCGGCTTGGCTTCGAGTGCCGCTGCTGCCGACCCTTCGATCTTCCGCCAATGATAGAGAACACGTGGAATATGAACTACACGGCGTGCCCGAGTTGTAGCGCGCAGAGCCAGATCGTAGTCCTGTGCACCCGAATAGGCGCTTCGCACACCGCCAAGATCGAGAAACAGCGATTTGCGTAGCACAAACATGTGCAGCAGGTACATCACGGACATCAGATGCTCAGGTGACCAGTCCGGCTTCATATATGGCTCTGAGTACGAGCCGTTCGGCTCGATCTTGTCTTCGTCGGTATAGAGCACATCAGCGTCAGGATTGGCGTGAATCGCCATGACAATCTGTGCAATGGCATCAGGATCGATCGTGTCGTCGTGATCAAGGAAGGCGACGAAGTCGCCAGTTGCAAGTTCTGCGGCGGTGTTGGTTGCCTCGGCGATGCCGAGGTTTACAGATGCCTTAAGTATTTTGATGCGGTGGTCGAAGCCTTTGAATTTCTCAAGGCTGCGATGGGTTTGCGGAGATGTTGATGCGTCGTCGCATATGCAGAGCTCCCAGTCGGCGTACGTTTGACACAAAACTGAACGTATCGCGGCCTCCAATACATCTGGTGGCGTATTGTAAACAGGCATAAGGATTGAAACTGAAGTATTGACTAAATTATGTCTTGAATTCAATGCAATCACGCTCGCCCCCAAAAGCTAGATCGTTTAGTAAGGGTCCGCGACGGTTGGCTATTGTTTTCCGCTAGCGGCAGATAATCGCCCTTACAATTTTGATGCCTATTCCCTGATGTTGGCGGACACGCGCCCGAGTTCGGCCGCAAGCGCTTCGCCAGTTCGCGTGGGCGAGAACAGGCGGTCAATAATTGCGCGACCTTGCATACCCTTCACCTGCGCAGCTCGCCGGTCCTCAAAAGCAGCGCGCATGCACTGCCGCAGCGAGGACTGAATTGGGTCAGCCCAGATGTAGCGTGGCCGATAGGGAGCATTACCTTCGCCGACCTCGATCAGTTTATGGTCGACGATGAAGCTCGTGTCCGGAGTCACAAAATCGGTAACCCCGCCGTACCGCACGGCAATGACTGGCTTTGCGGCGGCCATTGCTTCGATAATCGTCAAGCCTAGTCCTTCGGAACGGTGCGGTGATACATAGCAATCGATGTGATTGAATAGATCGGCGATCTCATCGGAAGCGAATATGCGCTCTACGAGGATAATATCCGGTCGTCTCTCGGCAAGTGATCTTATAGCCTCTATCGCGGGCAAACCGGCGGGCGCATAGCCAATTTTGACGAAGCACACGGCCCCTTCTTGTGCATGAAATTCCTCGATGTAGGCCTTGACGAAAGCGAGAGGATTCTTGCGCCCGACAACGCTGCCAACGTCAAACATGTAGGCGAAAATATACTTGTCTTCCGGTAACCCGAAGTGATGCCGAGCTCGTTGCGGTGGGTCGGACGAGAAAGCGATTGCCGGTCGAACGACCCGAACCGGCTTGGCTGAAATGGCCTCGAAGGTGCGGGCCATGAAAGAGCTGGCGCACCAGATCTCGTCGAACTGTGTGATGGTCTCAAACCACTCAGGTGCGATGGCAGCGAGTTCCCAGTAGACGATTGCGATATTATATCTATCGGCCGTGACGAGTTGCGGCAGGACCGACATGTCAATCAAATGGGATTGCGTAATCAGGTCGAGATTCAAGTGAACAAGATTGATCGGCAAGGGCTCGCACTGGTCAAACGTCAAGGTGTCAATCTTATCAACGCGTTCGAAGCCGATAGTCCACGGCACGACATTGACGGTAATGTTGGCGCACTTCATGGCCTTCAGATAACCGCGAGCACTCGTTCCGAGGCCGTTGACGCAAGCGACAGGGCCGATGAAGTTGGCTCCGGGTGCTGATCCGCGGGAGCGTTTCTCGTGTGGCGCTGGTGAACGCCTGCTACTGATGGGTGGTGGGCTGGTGCGACGGCCTTCAGCACTACCCCGAAGAACGTAATGGACCAATGGATTGAGATTGGCCGCGGCAACCTCCGGGTATTCCCGCAGATACCAAGCCGTATCGAAAGATGGGCTTGGGTTGCATCCGCTGGCAGCACCGCGGCGCATGAAGTGCTCCAACGGATTTGCGCCGGGTTCGACGTCACGTCCGTACTGTTGGACATACCAGCGCGTGTTGAACAGCGGATGCGGGCTACGCCCTTCGGCAGCGCCGTGGGCTACAAAGTGGCACAACGGATTCATGCCGTTGGCAGCCACATCCGGGTATGTCGCTAGATACCATGCGGTCTCGAAGAGCGGATGCGGCTTGCATCCGCTCTCGGCACCACTTTGCAGGAAATGCTCCAATGGATTTTTGTCGTCGGCAAGTTCGTGGCGGTACTGTTGAACATACCAGCTGGTGTTGAACAGTGGATGTGGATTGCGTCCTTCGGCGGCGCCGTATGCCATGAAATGCCACAGTGGATTGATGCCAGATGCGGCGACGTCTGGATTGTTAACCAGATACCAATGCGTGCCGAAAAGAAGGTGGGGGTTACTACGGTTTCCAATGCCCGAGAGCAGATAGTGGGTAAGCTCGGTTTGCGCACCTGAGCGATCGATGGCTGGATTCTGTGTGAGATAATACTCGGTCTCGAAAAGTGTGCTCGGATTTCGTCTCTCGATCGCTCCCCATTGCACGTAGTGATACAGGGGGTTTGTCCCGCTTGTTCGCACGTCCGGATAGCGTGCGAGATAGAAGAAGCTATCGAATATTGGGTTTGGTCGCAGTCCTTCGTAGGCACCTATGGTCAAATAATGATGCAATGGCTTTTTGTAATACCGATGCGACTTCAGATATAGATCGGCATACCATCTGGCAGCGAAAAGTCCGGATCGGCGGACAACAGACGTCTGGTGTCCTACCGAAGTGCTGCGAGTGCCGAATGACATGAACCGGATGAAGGAGTTTCTTGCTCCGAAACGCGCATGCGGACGGGGCGACGAACTTACCGCTGGCGTGCCATGCTGAGATTCGGAAGTCACCAAGGACGCTCCTCGTTACCAATCCGATTGATCCGTCATTCTCGCGATGAAGCGACCCGCACTCTCACGCGAAAGCTATGCCCTTCGACTACAATAACGTTCAATGAATTGGTTCACTGTGAACTGAACCTGCGGGAAATTCATTGTGTGTGCACGCCACAGAAATTCTACTGGAGATAGCTGAGGGGTAAATCCGGCCACTATTGTCGATGAACTGCATGCGCCGAGAATATCTGCCTATGTGGCGCGCCGTTCTTTGCGGCGTTTGAATTGCGTCTGGATAAAGGAGCTGGGCGGCCAGTGCTCACTCAGGCTGGTCAGGCGTATTCTGGTGCCGTCGTTCTAACGACGGGCAAGAGTTCCGGTTGCGCGCGAGAGTTCGATGATGAGGGATGCTGACGTAGGCATTGCGACACTTTCGCTTGGGCCGCTTCCGCCGTCCGCGCTGCGTGAGCGTGTCGCGGGAACCAGTGATGCCAAATGGTTCGACGAGTCGGGAGCGAGAACCGTCGAGGAATGGCGCCAAGCACTTGCTGTTGCAGGCCGCCGTTTGAGCGATTTTGGAACGATCCTCGACTTTGGTTGTGGCTGTGGGCGCGCGCTTCGGCATCTTGAAGCAAATCTTCTGCCCACGCAGCGTTTGATCGGGCTGGATGTCGATGCCCAGGCAATTGCGTGGCTTGCGGCGTCATACCCACGTGTGACCAGTCTGCCGCTTGAGGCGATGCCACCCACGTCACTCGCTACTGGCAGCGTAGATCTGATTGTCGCGCACAGTGTATTCACACACTTGCCTGAGGACATTCAATTCAAGTGGCTTGGCGAACTCTCGCGCGTGCTGCGAAGCGACGGTGTTTTCGTGACGTCTGTGCACGGCGCGAAAGTGATTCGCGAATACCGGCACGCTCTGCAGTCACAGGGCCGACACAACGAAGGCGGAAGCTTTGATGCCACAATGTATCTGAAGGGTTTCTGCCATGTTCGGGGCCGGACCCAGGCCGAGATGACTCTGCCCGAGTACTATGGTGCTGCTTTTCACGATATCCGCTACATCGTGGATCACTGGCAGCAAGCCTTTGAGCTTCTGGCATGGCTGCCGACATTTGCCCTCGGTCATCAGGATGTGGTCGTTCTGCGTCGTAGGGCCGGCTAATTACCCGAGCAGTGGAGTAGACGGGAGTTGTCTATTGGGGGGTATTTTGATGAAAACGGCCTTTGTTTCGGGTGTTACGGGCCAAGATGGCGCGTATCTTGCAAAATTTCTCCTGGAAAAAGGGTACACTGTTTATGGAGGGTGCCGCAGGACATCGACGCCGAATTTTTGGCGTCTCGATGAACTGCGGATCCGTGACTCCGTGAAATGCGTGGCGTTTGATTTGGCCGACGCCAGCAACGTTCAATGGGCAGTTTCCACGATTAAACCAGACGAATTCTATAATCTCGCAGCTCAAAGCTTCGTCAGTACGTCATTCGATCAGCCGATCTACACGGGCGACGTCGATGGGTTGGGAGTGGCGCGTATCCTGGACGCGATCCGCCAAAGCTCGCCGGCGACTAAATTCTATCAGGCGTCTACGTCCGAGATGTTCGGTAAGGTTCAAGAGACGCCACAGACTGAACGAACGATGTTTTATCCGCGCAGCCCCTATGGGGTGGCGAAACTGTATGCTCACTGGATGACCGTCAATTATCGTGAATCTTACAATCTTTTCGCTGTCTCAGGCATCGCCTTCAATCACGAATCCCCTTTGCGTGGCGTAGAGTTTGTCACGCGCAAAATCACCTACAATCTGGCTCGCATCAAGATCGGCCTTGAGGAGAGGCCTCTGCGGTTGGGTAACCTGGATGCACGCCGCGATTGGGGATACGCCAAGGATTACGTGAAGGGCATGTGGCTCATGCTGCAACAGGACAAGCCGGTTGACTGCATCCTGTCGACAGGGGAAACGCACCCGGTTCGATCGTTTGCCGAGAAGGCGGCGGCGGCCATGCACATGAAGATCGAGTGGATCGGCAAAGGCAGAGATGAAGTTGGAGTGGATCAAGCGTCTGGTAGAAAGGTAATTGTCATAGATCGCGAATACTATCGACCGGCAGAGGTTGATCTACTGCTGGGCAGCGCTGACGTCGCGCGCACTCAGCTCGGCTGGGCATCCGAAATGTCTTTCGAAGGGTTGGTGCAGTTGATGGCAGCTGAAGACTTGTCGCGGGCACACAAGGCACTGGCGAGGCGCCAGTCTGTCGTCCAGCAGGATGACAGGGACGTCGAAAGCGAAGAGCCGGAAGTGCACGGATGCGGAAATTTAAACCATGCATCCATGAGTTGCCCGCCGGCAAACGGACTTGTCCGCCCGACATGAAGCTGTAAGGCAGTGGTGACGCTTATTGCATCAATCTGAATTGTTCTTGGATCGACCCAGCATCAGCGCTGCGGTGGCAGAGCAATAGGATCAGCGTATATGATTAACTTGGTAGATTATTATCAGAAACATCCAGGCCAGCTTGCGGCCTGTATGGGGCAATGTAGTGCTGCCTTCCAGGCAGCACTTGAAAATCACCATCATGGCCTTACGCCAGAGGCTTGCGATTTCTACCACACGATAGAGACACGTGATGGAATCTATCAAGGTGATTGGGATTTGCGCGGGCACGAGGATGAGTATCTTGGTCATCAGGTTTTTGAGGGTCGCAGAGTCGTTGAACTCGGTCCTGCCAGCGGCTGGCTTTCGGCGTACATGGCGCGCCGGGCGGCAGACCTGGTTGTTTTCGACTTGCCGTTCGGTGCCGGCCCCGAACTTGTACCTCACCCTGATGCCGACATGGATCAGGTCACCGCGAGCGGCATTCGCTCAGTAACACGCCTTCGCAACAGTTGGTGGTTTACCAAACGTGCGCTCGGATTTCGAGCGACCGCAGTGTATGGTGACATATACAATCCTCCAGCGGATATCGGACGGTTCGATATCGCCGTTTTCGGTGCCATCCTGTTACACCTCTCGAATCCGTTCCGCGCATTGCAGCAGATTGCTGAGATCACATCCGAGACAATAGTCGTAACCGACGTTCATTCGGCATCTGTGGCCGCGGGAATGCCGACTGCTGTGGCTTTCAATCCAACGCCGCCACCGAACGGTCACGTTCATTGGTGGGCACTGTCACCTTCGGTGGTGGTGCACATGTTGGCGTTGTGCGGGTTTACAGATGCGGTTGTAACACATCACACCCCGGAACGAATGAGCGAGAGGCCTCCGATGTTTACCGTGGTAGCTCGACGGCGAGCCAAGCTTCTGTCCGGGACGCAACGGCAGTCTATGTAACGTGCGGCCGCGAGGCATAGCAAAAGGCATTACACGGGGCGGTTGCGGTCTGTATTGGAGATATGCTGCATGCCGTTGTTTCTGGACCTTCCTGAATCACAAGTAGAACAGCCGGTTTTTAAGATTGCAGGGTGGGTAGCGGGAGGATCGCCCGATATCCCGATCAACGTGAGCATCAACGGCTGCTCCGTGGCGCATGAGGTGGAGGAATCGTCCGAACTTGCGGCTGCTTTGCCAGGATTTGCCTATGTACGGCGCGTAATTGCGCACGGAGACATCAGCGATTGTGGCGCGGCGGCCGGTGGCGAGATCACCCTTCGATTTGGCGACGAGGTGATACGAAAGCGGATCAGCTTCGCACCAACCGTACGCGATGCTGCATCACAAGAAGTAAAACTGCGAGATAAGGCCAGGGCTTGGTGCTTGATCAACTTGCAGTGTCCGTTGTGCTCTTCGAGAGAGATGCGCGCCGCAGCCGATCTAGTGAGTTGTTGCTCGTGTGGAGCGGAATTTCCTCAGGCAAGCCAGGCTCTCAATCTCATTGCGCCGGAGTTGCGGCTGCGATCGAGCATCGTTGAAACGGCGAATATATCGAACAATCCGTACACTCCCCTGGCACGGGAGCTGATCGACAATACTGTTCGAAGGAATGGCTGGGTTCTCGACTGCGGGGCAGGGGCGAGAGCGGAGCGTATTGAGAACGTAGTCAATGTCGAGGTCGTTGACTACTTGTCCACGGACGTCCTGGCAGTGGGGGAGGCTCTTCCGTTTGCCAGTGAGAGTTTTGATGCTGTGTTGTCACTGGCGGTCCTGGAGCACGTGAGGGATCCCTTCACCTGTGCTCGGGAATTGATGCGCGTCCTTAAACCGGGCGGAAGCATCGTTGCCGACGTTCCCTTCCTTCAGCCGGTGCATGGCTACCCCAATCACTTCTTCAACATGACGCGATCAGGCCTGTCCAGCTTGTTCGATACCAATGGCGAGATCATTGCCTGCTATACGCCAGCCCATGGACACCCGATCTGGGCGTTGCAGTGGTTTGCCGGCGCTTATTTGCGTGGACTGCCTGCAGACATTCGCGAGCGGTTTGGAAATCGCACGCTGTTCGATCTGGCTAGACCAATTGACCCGTCTGACTTGGGGAAGCCGGAGGTAACTGAACTCGATTCCAGTACCCTAGAAACTCTGGCGTGCGTGAACACGGTTGTTGTTCGCAAGCATCTTCGGTGACGTTTGGCCGCACTTCTTAGTATAGTATGCGAGTGGTCACTTTATTGTGGACAATAGCAGGGGACAATGTAGAACCGTGTGGGGTGGAATCATGACGCCCGCATGGGATGGGGGATTCGACGATGGCCGACGACCAGTCGTCAGGATTTGATCCGGGCAGTTACAGCGGCGACAGCTTTACCGAGACCAGCCAGACCTCGTGGTTCGAGCGGCTGAAAGGGGCGATCGTCGGCGTTCTGATCGGGCTGCTGATGATCCCGGGCGCCGTCGGCCTGCTGTTCTGGAACGAGGGGCGGGCCGTGACCACGGCGCGATCGCTGACGGAGGGCGCCGGCCTGGTGCGGCCCGTGGCGGCGGAGCGCGTCGATCCGGCCAACCAGGACAAGCTGGTGCATGTTGCCGGGCCGCTGACCCTGGGCGGCTCGGTGTCCGATAGCGACTTCGGTGTTACCACCCAGGCCGTGCGCCTGATCCGCCGCGTCGAGATGTATCAGTGGAAGGAAGAGAGCAAGAGCGAGACCCGCAAGAAGATCGGCGGCGGCGAAGAGACGGTGACGACGTATAGCTACGTCCGCGAATGGAGCGAGCGCGTCCATGATTCCGCGCGCTTCAAGCAGCCCGGCAATCATCACAATCCGCAACCGCGCTATAGCGGCCGCAGTGTCACGGTGGCGAAAGCGACGTTGGGGGCATTCGAGGCATCGCCCGACGTTTTGGGACATCTGGGCGGCACCGAACCCCTGCCGGTCGACGCTTCAGCGGAGGCGCGGGCGCGCCAGACGGTCGGGGGACCGACGCGCGTCGTCGATGGTCGGATCTATGTCGGACGCGACCCGGACAGCCCGCAGATCGGCGATCTGCGGATTTCCTACGACGTGGTGAAAGCGTCGCAGATCAGCGTTGTGGCCCGGCAGGCCGGCAATGGTTTCGGCCCTTACCAGACGGCGGCAGGCGACCGGTTGCTGATGGTGGAAAAGGGGCTGGTGCCGGCAGCACAGATGTTCCAGGCAGCCCAGCAGGCCAACACGGTGCTGACCTGGATCCTGCGTGGCGTGGGCGCCCTGGTCATGTTCATCGGCTTCGTTCTGTTCTTCCGGCCCTTGAGCGTGCTGGGCGATGTGATCCCGTTCCTCGGCGACATCATCGGCCTGGGCACCGGTGCGATCGGACTGGCGATGACCGCCGTGCTGTCGGCCATCACCATTGCGCTGGCCTGGCTCTACTACCGCCCGGTCGTGGGCATCCTGGTGCTGGTTGCCGGCATCGGTATCGCGGTCGGCCTGTGGTGGCTTGGCCGCAAGCGGCGCGGTGCCCGCCAGATGGCAGCGCCGGCGGGCATGGCACCTGCGGCACCGGGCGGCTACACCATGCCGCCCCAAATGCCCATGGGGCAGATGCCATCCCCAGGACAATGGTCACAGCCGCAGATGCCGCCAGGACAATGGCAGCAAGCGCCGCAACAGCAGATGCCTCAGGGTCCGGTACAGCGATAGCCGGCTGTGCTCAGGCCGGCACCAGCGCGGCCTCGACCGGTTCCGCTGCGAACACCGAGTCGAACGTCGCGCGCAAGGCTGCGTCGACATCGTCCAGGCTGGCCGTCAGGCCGAGGTCGGCCAGCGATGTCACGCCGTGCTCGGCAATGCCGCACGGCACAATGCCCTCGAAGTGCGACAGATCGGGATCGACGTTGATCGAGATGCCATGGAACGCCACCCAGTGGCGCACCCGCACGCCCAGGGCCGCGATCTTGTCTTCCGCCGGATAGATCGTGCCGTCCGGCGCCCGTCGCGGCGGTTTGTCCGGTCGCGCGACCCAGACACCGATGCGCCCCTCGCGCCGCTCGCCCCTGACATTGAGCTCGGCCAGGGAGCGGATGATCCACTCCTCGAGGTGCCGCACGTAGCGGTGCACGCCGATCCGTCGGCGGCGGAGGTCCAGCATCGCGTAGGCCACGCGCTGTCCAGGGCCATGGTAGGTGTACTGACCGCCGCGCCCGGTTGCGTAGACCGGAAATCTCTCCGGCGTGAGGAGATCAGCACGCTTGGCGCTGGTGCCGGCTGTATAGAGCGGCGGATGCTCCAGCAGCCAGACCAGCTCGGGCGCGGTACCGGCCCGGATGGCCGCGACGCGTGCATCCATGGCCGCTAGCGCCTCGGGATAGGGCACCGAACGGTCCTCGGTCCGCCATTCCGGCTCGGTCGATAGCACCATGGTGCCAATATGGGCCGATGTTCGCCGTGCGTCCACGGTATTGCCAGGAGGTCGTGCCCAGCCTTGCCCTTGCCGGGTCGATTTGCTATTTCCCGCGCCGGCTCGTTGGATTCGCTCCAAGAGCCGCCCAAGCCGGCCGATCGGAATGCGGCCGTGGCGGAATTGGTAGACGCACTAGCTTGAGGTGCTAGCGGGTAACACCGTGGAAGTTCGAGTCTTCTCGGCCGCACCAATCCGGTCAACGCCGGCGCAGGGACAGTGACGAACGGGGCCGCCCATCGGGCGGCCCTTTCGTTCCCGCCGGCAAGGGGGAAACGACGATGACGGAAGATCTTGCCGACAGTGCCCTGCGGTACCATCGCCTGCCGAGGCCAGGCAAGATCGAGGTCGTCCCCACCAAGCCGCTCGCCACCCAGCGCGACCTGTCTCTGGCCTACTCGCCGGGCGTGGCGGCCGCCTGCAACGCCATCGTTGCCGATCCCGCTGCGGCGGCCGAGATGACGTCGCGCGCCAACCTGGTGGCCGTTGTCACCAACGGTACCGCGGTGCTGGGGTTGGGCGCGATCGGCCCGCTGGCCGCCAAGCCGGTCATGGAAGGCAAGGGCGTCCTCTTCAAGAAGTTCGCCGGCATCGATGTCTTCGACATCGAGATCGCCCAGAACGATCCCGACAAGCTGATCGAGATCGTGGCGGCCCTGGAGCCCACCTTCGGCGGCATCAACCTGGAAGACATCAAGGCGCCGGAATGCTTCGCCGTTGAACGCGCGTTGCGCGAGCGGATGAAGATTCCGGTCTTTCATGACGACCAGCACGGGACGGCGATCATCGTCGGCGCCGCCGTGCTGAATGCCCTGCAGCTGGTCGGCAAGGAGATCGGCCAGGTCAAGCTCGTCTGCTCGGGCGCCGGTGCTGCCGCCCTGTCGTGCCTGGACGTTCTGGTGAAGCTCGGCCTCGCGCTGGAGAACATCTGGGTCAGCGATATCGAAGGCGTGGTCTTCAAGGGGCGTACCGTCCTGATGGACCCCTGGAAGGAGCGCTACGCGCGCGACACCGCCCAGCGCACCCTGGGCGAGATCATTGACGGGGCCGACATTTTCCTGGGCCTGTCGGCCGGCGGCGTGCTGCGCCGGGAGATGGTGGCGCGCATGGCGCCCAAGCCGCTGATCCTGGCGCTGGCCAACCCGACACCGGAAATCCTGCCGGAAGACGTGAAGGCGGTGCGGGATGACGCCATCGTGGCCACCGGCCGCAGCGACTATCCCAACCAGGTCAACAACGTCCTGTGCTTTCCCTTCATCTTTCGCGGCGCGCTCGACGTCGGCGCAACCACCGTCAATGACGAGATGAAGATCGCCTGCGTGCGCGCACTGGCCCGCCTGGCGCACCAGGAGACGTCGGAGGTCGTGGCCAAGGCTTTCGGCCAGCACGCCGACGATTTCGGCGCCGAGCAGATCATCCCGCGGCCCTTCGATCCGCGCCTGATCGTCGAACTGGCGCCGGCTGTTGCCCAGGCGGCGATGGATAGCGGCGTGGCGACGCGTCCGATCGCGGACTTTGCGGCCTATCGCGACCGGCTGGGCCAGTTCGTCTTCCGCTCCGGCCTGATCATGCGGCCGGTGTTCGATCAGGCGCGGCGCGAAACCAAGCGCGTGATCTTCAGCGCCGGCGAGGATGACCGCGTGCTACGCGCCACTCAGGTGCTGCTCGACGAGAAGCTTTGCCAGCCGATCCTGATCGGGCGTCCCGACATCATCCGCCGCCGCATGGCGCGACTTGGGCTTCGCTTTCGTCCCGGCGTCGATGTCGATCTGGTCGACCCGTCGAGCGATCCGCGGTTCGACGCCTACTGGGGCCTGTATCACCAGTTGATGGAGCGGCGGGGCGTTACCGAGCCGACGGCGCGCAATCTCGTGCGTTCCAGCCCGACCCTGATCGGCGCCCTGGCCGTGCGCCGCGGCGATGCCGACGCCCTGATCGCTGGCGCCTTCGGCCGCTTTCGCACGCACTTCAATCATGTCCGCGATGTCATCGGCCTGCGGCCCGGTGTCGAGCGCATGGCCGCCGTCAGCCTGCTGGTGATGCCGGCCCGCTCGCTGTTCATCTGCGACACCTTCGTCAATGACGACCCCGACCCGGAGGAGATCGCCGACACCACGATGCTGGCGGCCGACGAAGTTCGCCGCTTCGGCATCGAGCCCAAGGTGGCACTGCTGTCGCATTCCAACTTCGGCAGCTCGGACAGCCCGTCAGCCGTCAAAATGCGCGCGGCCCTGAGCCTATTACAGGAGCGGGCACCCGATCTCGAGGTCGAGGGTGAGATGCAGGGCGATGCGGCACTGGACGAGGACATCCGGCATGCAGTCTTTCCGCGGTCGCGGCTGAAGGGTATCGCCAACGTGCTGGTCTGTCCGTCGCTGGATGCCGCCAATATCGCGTTCAACCTGCTGAAAGTCGCCGCCGACGGGCTGCATGTCGGCCCGATGCTGCTGGGCACGACACGGCCGGCCCATATCCTGACGCCGTCGGTGACGGCCCGCGGCATCGTCAACATGGCCGCGGTGGCCGCGGTGGACGCCCAGGACCAGACGCGGCGCGGGCCGTAGATCAGGAGCAGCGCGCGCCTATCGCGGAAATCAGCTGGGCCTTGTCGGCGGTGCGGGGCACCGTCGGTAGGCAGCGATGTGCCTCGAGAACCCGGCGGAGCAGGGCGCGGTCATACTGGCGCTGCTCGGCATCGCGGATCACGGCCAGCAGGCGCTGGTCTCCATCGGCATCGGTCTTGCTGCCGCACAGGCTGGACAATTCGACCAGCGCGGCCTGGCGGTTGCGGTCGGTCGCGGCCTCCCGCCAGTAGGCGTTCGTCCAGACCCGTACGTCGCCGCAGCCCAGCGCTACCGTGGACGACAGCATGATGACAAGCAGGGCAAGCGATAGCCGGCGCATGCGGAGAAAATAGTCTCACGCGGCGTCATCGACCATCATGCAAAGGTACTGTGACAGTCGGCACTGCGCGCGATGTCATTTTGCTTGACCCCAACCACCGGGTCGGCTCATGGAAAAGAGGTCTGCCGCATCGCGCGCGGACATCCTCGCAACAGCTGGATACCACGTTGCCGACCGATCGCGGACGGCAAAACCGGATCGGGACGGACCATGACCGACGCCGCGCGCGACACCGCTGACGCTCCGGCCACCCTGGATGAGGTGACGCCCGAGCTGGTTGCTGACATCCTCGAGCATCTCGATCATGGCCGGGTCGATGATATCCGCCGCGCCGTATCGGCCCTCAGTCCCATCGGCGTCGCCTGGCTGTTGGAGCAGGTGGCAGCTGAACCGCGGGCGCAACTGGTCGGCATCCTCAAGGACGACCTCGACCCCGAGACGCTGATCGAGCTCGACGCCGAGGTGCGCGACGAGGTCCTGGAAAACCTCGAACCCAAGGACATCGCCGCTGCTGCCCAGGAGCTTAACACCGACGACGCGGCCGAGATCATCGACGACCTGCCCGAAGTCGAACGCCGCGAGGTGCTGTCCGAGCTGCCCGCTGCCGACCGCGCCGTCATCGAGCAGACCCTGGCCTATCCGGAGGACAGCGCCGGCCGCCTCATGCAGCGCGACCTGGTGTCGGTGCCCGATACCTGGACGGTGGGCGAGGTCATCGACTACTGCCGCGACGCCACGGACCTGCCGGACGACGTGTACGATCTGTTCGTGGTTGACGGCGAGCGCCGGCTGCGCGGCAGCGTGGCGCTGGGCCGCATGCTGCGCACCAAGCGGCCGGTGCCGGTGGTCGACATCATGGACCCGGATATTCCCAGCATCCCGGTGACGGCGCACCAGGAAGAGGTCGCCCACGTCTTTCGAGACCAGAACCTGGTGTCCTGTCCCGTGGTCGACGACGACCGTCGCCTGCTGGGCGTGATCATGGTCGACGACGTCGTCGACGTCATCGACGAGGAGGCCGAGGCGGACCTTGCCCATATGGGTGGTGTCAGCGGCATCGATATCCACGAGCCCGCTGCCCGCACGACCCGTTCGCGTTTCTGGTGGCTGTTCGTCAATCTCGGCACCGCGTTCCTGGCATCCTCGGTCATCGGCCGGTTCGAGGACGAATTGCAGAAGGTCGTGGCCCTGGCGGTGCTGATGCCGATCGTGGCGTCCATGGGCGGCAATGCCGGTACCCAGACTGTCACCGTGGCGGTGCGGGCGCTGGCCATGGGCGAGCTGACCGCCGCCAACGCGCTGCGCTTCGTCATCAAGGAGATCATCGTCGGCGGCGCCAATGGGTTCATGTTTGCGCTGATCGTCGGCGCCGTGACCTGGCTGTGGTTCCACGATCCACGCATCGCGCTCACGATCGCGGCGGCAATGGTGATCAACCTGTTGGCGGCAGCGCTGGCGGGGACGCTGATTCCGTTGGGCCTGCAGTGGCTCAAGATCGACCCCGCCGTGTCCTCGACCGTCTTCCTCACCACGGTCACCGACGTCGTCGGTTTTCTGGCCTTTCTCGGGCTGGCCGCCGTTATCCTGCTCTAGGATCGGCGGTCGGAACACATGGAGCGGGGAGGGGCGCGCTGATGGGCGGACGTCGCGGCGGTTGGATGCACAGGGGCGTGCTCGTTCTTGTCGGCCTGCTTGCGGCCTGCGCCGAAGGGCCGGTCGCGGGGCCGGTCGCCCGGATCGTCGCCGAGGGGATCATCGCCTGTCCGCCACCGACCGCCCGCTGCGAACTGTCGGGGGCGACGATCGCCGGTGGGCGGTTGCTGCTGGTCAATGATCGGGCCGTGAGCGCCAAGGCCAGCGACTCGATTTTGGCTCTGCCACTGTCCGGGTTTGCGCCGCGCGTCGAGGCGCGGTTCCTGCCGGGCCTGCCGCCGGTATCGGCCGAGAAGTTCGAAGCCATCACGACGACGCCCGATGGCCGGCACGTGTTCGCAACCACCGCCTTCGATCGCCACGATGCCGCGGCCACCGCACAGGATCAGTTCAACGTCCTGTTGACCTGGCCGGCAGAGCGGCCGCAGGCGGCGCGCGTGCTGGGCGCAGCATCGCCGAGGCCGCAGGCGTCGCTGGCCTTGCGTCAGCAATTGCGCGCGGCGCTCGCGTCGCCGTCGGACCCGGACGGACCGGGTCACTTCAAGATCGAGGGACTCGCCGCCTTGCCGGATCACCTGTTGATCGGCGTGCGCGAAACTGGGCCCAACTACCGCGATGTGCGTTACACCCTGACGGTCTTGTCACTGCCGTGGCATCTGGAAAACGGTCGGCCGGTTCTGCGGGAGGCGCCGCGCATCGTGTGGCGTATCGATCCGGCAAGCCTGCGCGGTTTGCCGAAGGCGCCGGTTGGCTTGTCCGACCTGGCTTATGATCCCGCGCACGATCGCCTGTGGCTGCTGACCAGCTTCGAGCGGGATGATGATGCCGTGGATTCGGTGGCTGGTTACCTCTGGAGTCTCGATCGAGCTGCATTCGAGCGCGGCGCGCCACCTGTTCTGGTACGTGATGCGCGCGGCAGGCCGCTGATGTTCAGCCATAAGCCCGAGGCCCTGGCGATTCTGCCGGATCGTCGCCTGCTGGTCGTGCACGACGATGATCGGCGCGCGACCATGGTGCCTGATCCTGTATCGGGCACGCCGCGTCCCCGGCTGCAGAGCGAGGCGCTGTATCACATCCTGGCCGTCGAAGAGGCTCGGTGAGGCTGATACACGGATGACCTAGTGTGCCGTCATGGCGGCGGGGCGCGGCGGCATCCACGGCAGGGCGCGCGTCGCATCATGCAGGGCGTCGACGACATCGGCGTCAAGGCCACCCCTCAGTATCAACCCAAGTCGACGCTCCAGCCGCAACTCCGCTATGGCAACGGCGCCGACGCTCGCGTCGATCAGGCTTTCGGGCATCAGGCATGCGCCGGTTCCAGCGCCGACAAGCGCAAGCGCGCGGCTGTCCGAGGCGGTGCGAGCGGTGACGGGTGGCCGCGCATTGTGTGCTGCGAACAGCCGTTGCGCCTCGGGGTGGGCTTCGCAATGCAGCCGCAACACGAAAGGCGTGGCGGCCAGATCGGTGATCGTGATCCGGCTGCGACCGGCCAGCGGGTGATGGGGTGGCACGGCCACGACGTAGGCTTCGCGATGCAATGCCCGTCCACGCTGTCCCGGTGCAGTCGACGGCAGGACCGTCAAGGCGGCATCGAGCTGGTTGCGCTGCAGGCGTGTCCGCAATGCCTCGCCATGGGCTTCCACCAGCTCGATCATTCGTCCCGCCAGGCGTGTCGTGAGTGCCAGCACGACGCGATCGGGTAGGGTCGGCAACACGCCCAGCCGTACCGGCCGGCGCGACGTCGGCATCTGCCGCAGGTCGGCGCGGGCGCCAGCCCAGGCCTCGGTGATGGCTCGGGCCTGGGGCAACAGACGCCGGCCGGCTTCGGTCAGCATGACGGCGCGTTGCCGGTTGAAAAGTCGTGCGCCCAGTGAGTCTTCCAGCCGCGCAATGCCGGCCGACAAGGTCGGCTGCGTGACGTTGAGGCGCTCGGCGGCGCGCGTGAAATGGCCTGCCTCCGCAACGGCCAGGAAGTAGTTCAGGAACGTCAGGTTCACGGATAGACGATATCTATCAGATCGATCAAATCAATCAATTTCCGTCATGATCATCCCATGTCTATGGTTCTGCCCGTCGAGGCACCACGGCGGGAGCGGGACGCATGACCAGTGGTATTAGCGATCCGGGTTATGCTGATCGCGTGCGCGCCAGCTTTGCGCGCCAAGCGTTCATGGATCACCTGGGCGCTCGCCTGACTCAGGTGGAGCCGGGCCGGTGCGAGGTCGTCGCGGCGCATCGACCGGAACTGACGCAGCAGCACGGCTATTTCCATGGCGGCGTGATGGCGTCGCTGGCTGACAGCGCGGCGGGCTATGCGGCCTATAGCCTGATGCCGGCCGACTCCACCGTGCTGACGGTCGAGTACAAGCTGAATATTCTGCGTCCCGGCCAGGGCGAGCAACTGGCGGCGCGGGCTCATGTCGTCAAGCCCGGCCGCACGCTGACAGTGGTTCAGGCAGATGTCTTTGCCGTCCGGGACGGGCGGGAGACGCTGTGTTTGACCTCGCTGCAGACGCTGATGCGGTTGGACGGCCAACCTGACGACGCCCGTCGTGGCTGAATTGGACGGCGGTGCTCGCACCGCAGCCTTCGCAATCGGTCGGGCGCCGGCTATCGTGCCGGACCAGGGGAGGGACAGGTCCGTTCGCACGCCGCCTCGCGTATGCATTGCCAGACGACTTTGCGCCTGCAGGAGCCAATGACATGATTCCCAACGCTTTGCCGCCATTCGACTTCGGCCTCGGCGAAACAGCGGATGCCGTCCGCGATCAGGTCGCGCGCTTTGCCGCCGATGAAGTGGCACCGATCGCCGCCGAGATCGACAAGACCGACCGGTTCCCGCGCGAGCTGTGGCCGCGCATGGGCGAACTGGGCCTGCTCGGCATCACCGTCGAGGAGGAGTATGGCGGCGCCGGGCTCGGTTATGTCGAGCAGGCCATTGCCCTGGAAGAACTGAGCCGGGCATCCGCCGCGGTCGGTCTGAGCTATGGCGCGCATTCCAATCTCTGCGTCAATCAGATCCGTCGCAACGCCAGCCATGAACTCAAGACTCGCTACCTGCCCAAGCTGATCTCGGGTGAACATGTCGGCAGTCTTGCCATGAGCGAGACTGGCGCCGGCTCTGACGTTGTCTCCATGAAGCTGCGCGCCGACAAGAAGGGTGACCGTTACGTGCTCAACGGCACCAAGATGTGGATCACCAACAGCCCCGACGCCCAGGTCGTCGTGGCCTATGCCAAAACCGATCCCACCGCCGGTCCACGCGGCATCACCGCGTTCATTATCGAGACCGGCTGGAAGGGATTCAAGGTCGCCCAGAAGCTCGACAAGCTCGGCATGCGCGGCTCCTCGACCGGCGAACTGGTGTTCGAGGATTGCGAGGTGCCGGCGGAGAATGTGCTGGGCTCGATCGGCAAGGGCGTCAACGTTCTCATGAGCGGCCTCGACTATGAGCGCGCGGTGCTCGCGGCCGGTCCGCTGGGCATCATGCAGGCGTGCATGGATGTCGTGGTGCCCTATGTGCACGAGCGCAAGCAGTTCGGGCAGCCGATCGGGACCTTCCAGCTCATCCAGGGCAAGCTGGCCGACATGTACACGATCATGAATGCCTGCAAGGCGTACGTGTACGCGGTCAACAAAGCCTGTGATGCCGGGCGTACGACGCGCAAGGATGCCGCCGGCGCCATCCTCTACGCCGCGGAGAAGGCAACCCTGCTGGCGTTGGATGCCATCCAGATCCTGGGCGGCAACGGCTACATCAACGACTATCCGACCGGTCGCTTCCTGCGTGACGCCAAGCTCTACGAAATCGGCGCCGGCACCAGTGAAATCCGCCGCTGGCTGATCGGCCGAGAGCTGTTCGAGGAGACGGCCTAGCGACGGCTCAAGGGAAGGGGGATGCCATGGATCTCACGACGATAAAGTATGAAGTGCGCGCCGGGGTTGCGCATGTCCGGTTGGCCCGGCCGGAAGGGGCCAACGCCGTGAATCCGGCTTTTTCGCACGATCTTCGCGCGGTCATGGTCGCCATCGAGTTTGATGACGCGGTCAAGGCCGTCGCGGTGACGGCCGAAGGTCCGATCTTCTGTGCGGGCGGCGACCTCAAGGCGTTCCATGCCGCCGGTGATGGGTTGCCCAAGTTGGCTGCCGACATGCTGATCGACTTTCACGGCGCCCTCTACAAGATGAACCGGGTGCCGAAGCCGTTCGTGGCCGGCGTCAGGGGTGCTGCCGGCGGTGCAGGCTTGTCGTTGGTCGGCGCGTTCGACCTCGTCGTCTGCGGCGCAAGCACCAAGTTTACACTGGCGTACACGCGCGCCGGCGTTACCCCCGATGGGACGGCGAGCTACTTCCTGGCGCGCCATATCGGCCTGCGCCGCATGCTGGATCTGACACTGACCAACCGGACTCTGACGGCGAGTGAGGCGGAAGCGTGGGGCCTGGTGAACCGGGTTGTCGAGGACGATCAGGTCGATCACGCAACAGCGGCGCTGGCACAGCAGCTGGCGGATGGACCGTCGTGGGCGCTGGGACAAGCCAAGCGGTTGATCTATTCGGGCTACGACATGCCGCTGGAACAGGCGGGCGAGATTGAAGGTGTTACCATCACCACCGCCATGGGGCGGCGCGATGCACGGGAAGGCATTGCAGCATTCGTCGAGAAGCGGCGAGCCACCTTCACGGGCAAGTAGAGCAGTTCACTATGCCGATGGATTCACTGCTCTTGTCGTCCTGAGCGCAGCGAAGGACCTTGCGGTGGGTGGTGCAAGGAACGTCGGCGCTGGTGACTCATCTGCGCCGACAGAGTGAATGCCAAGACCGCAAGGTCCTTCGCTGCACTCAGGACGACGGTGATGGCTCGGCCCACGGATCGTAGCTGCCGAAACCCCAGACATGGCCCTCGATGTCGCGGCACATGTAGAGCTTGCCGCCGTAATCCTGTTCGGCCAGTTCCGCGACGATGTCCGCGCCCGCCTGCTTGGCGTGGGCGTAGTGCGCATCGATGTCGGCGACCACGACATAAATGCTTTGCGTCGAGCCGCCGGCCTCGGTCGGTTGACGCATGAGGCGCCCGTACGGCGAGTCATAGATGGACCCCAGCATGATCATGCTGTTGTCGCGCGTGAGTTGCGCGTGCGCGATCGTGCCATCCTCGTCGCCGGGAACCACCAGGTGCTTTTCGAATCCGAAGACGTCGCACAACCAGTCGATCGCGCGGGGTGCATCGCGATAGCGCATGGTGGGAATGATGGCGGCGGTGGCGCGCATGGATACCTCTGGGGCGCTTCGATGGGTGGGTATGCTATACCCGCCGGGATCGTGACGGATAGCCAATCACTCCACGGTATGTGACGCATGAAATATGCGGCGATTGGTGGAACTTTCCATCTGTCGGTCGATTGAAGCCGTTCGACGTCATACCCATCTCAGCGCGCGATGTTGCGCGCAGATACCGATAAGTCGTCGGCCGTTGGAACAGGTGTTCTCGCCGAGTCGCCTTCCAGCGGGCAGAAGATCAGGTTTCGCGGCAGCAGGAATCCCGGCTTTGCGAGAGAGGTCAGGCGTCGCGTGACGGCGTATCTCTCCGCATCCGGGACCACGCGATATGCCGACGGGCGCCTATGGTTCAAGGCGGTGCTGTATGCCGCGATTGCCGTCGCCGCCTACGGTGCGATTCTGTCGAACCAGTTCAGCCCCTGGCAGATGCTGCTGATGGCCAATGTCGCAGGCGCCGCCGTCCTGTTGTTGGCCATCAATGTGGCCCACGACGCAGCTCACGATGCGCTCACCCGGCATCGATGGCTGAATCAGATCATACAGACAGTCATATTCACGCTGCTGGGCGCCAGCGCCTATCTCTGGCGCCTGCGCCACGTGAAGTCGCACCACATATTTCCCAATGTGAACGGGTGCGACATGGACATCGATGAGAACCCATTCCTGCGGTTGTCCCCGAACCACCGGCGGCGCTGGTATCAGCGTTTCCAGCACCTCTACGCGCCATTCGTTTTCTGGCTCGTCGCGCTACATACGGTTTTCTACCAGGACTTCGTTTATCTGGCGAAGAAGCGCCTGGCGAACATGAGCGATATTCGCCATCCCGGTCATCAGTACGTGACGTTCATCGCGTGCAAGATGGCGTACCTCGCGATCGTCGTCGGCATCCCGATGATGGTCCTCGACGTGGCGTGGTGGCAGGTCGTGATCGGCGCCATGGTGATGAGCATCTCGGCTTCGGTTCTGTTCGTCATGCTGTTGATCGGCACGCATTTTGCCGAAGAGGCGCAATTCCCACATGTCGACGCCGACGGTTATCTGGGACATGACTGGGCTGAGCACGCGTTGCTGACGTCGGTCGACTGGAGCCCGCAGAGTCGTCTGGCATCGTTCATCGCCGGTGGCGCGAACTGTCACGTCGCACACCACTTGTTTCCCACTGTCTCCCACGTCCACTACATCGCCATCAGTCGTATCATCCGACAGACGGCGATCGACTTCGGCCTGCGCTACCATTGCACGACGCTGCCGCGGCTGGTGCGCTCGCATTTCCGATTTCTCAAGCGCATGGGCACTATTGACCGGCACGATGCACTGCCCTACGGTTAAATTCACGCCGTGAAAATTACGGATGGGCCGTGCCGAAGATCCTGACGGACGACGATATCGCCGATTTCCGCGCTGAACTCTGCCGCGTCGCGACGGAGCGCTTCGCGAAGTACGGCTACGATGGCGTGACCATGCGGCAGCTCGCCGATGAGCTGGGCTGCAGCCCCAAGACGCCGTACCGCTACTTCCAGGACAAGGCCGACATCCTGGCGACGGTGCGGGCTGCGGCCTTCGGGCGTTTCGCTGACGCGCTGGAGGCCGCGGCCGCGTCCAGCGCCGATCCGGCGGAACGCTCCTCGCGTGTCGGACGCGCTTATATCGATTTTGCCCTCGCCAACCCGGCGGCCTACCGGATCATGTTCGATCTCAATGTGCCGGAATCGATGAACCACGCCGAGTTGCGCCGCGAGTCGGCGCGCGCACGGCAGTTCATCACACGCCAGGCGGAGGATCTCTCTCGCGCCGGCTTGATCGAAGCCGATCCCCAGGTTGTCGGCTGGTCGATGTGGGCGGCCGTGCACGGTCTGGTCGTGTTGAAGCTGGCCGGCCTGCTGCGCGAGGGGCCGGACTTCGACGTACTGCACAAGACCATGATGCGCCTGATCGTCGAGGGCGCGCGGACGAAGCATGCCCCCGTAAGCGAGCGGCGGAAACCGGCAGCCGAACAGGCGCCCATGAAAAACTAGGAGGAAACATGACGAAGGTGGTGCACCGCGTCTGCGCGGTGGCGGTGATGATCGCGGCGTTGACTGCGACTGGAGCGGCTCTGGCGCAGAAGAAGTACGGCCCCGGTGCCAGTGACACCGAGATCAAGCTCGGCCAGTCGTTGCCCTATAGCGGCCCACTATCGGCGCTGGGGCTCGTGGGCAAGGCGGAACAGGCCTATTTCCGCATGCTCAACGATACGCAGGGCGGCATCAACGGCCGCAAGGTGACACTGCTCAGCCTTGATGACGGCTACAGTCCGCCCAAGACGGTCGAGATGACGCGTCAGCTCGTCGAGAAGGAACAGGTGCTGGCGATCTTCAGTACGCTGGGCACGCCCACCAACACCGCCATCCACCGTTACCTCAATCAGAAGAAGGTGCCGCACCTCTTCATCCTCAGCGGCGCGGCCAAGTGGAACGATCCCGCCAATCATCCCTGGACCATGATGGGCATGCCCGCCTATCGGACCGAGGCTGGTGTGTACGCCAAGCACATTCTCAAGACACGGCCGACCGCCAGGATCGCGGTGCTGGTGCAGAACGACGATTTCGGCAGGGACTACCTGGAGGGTTTCAAGGCGGCCCTGGGTGACAAGGCGAAGACGATGATCGTCGCCGAGGCCACCTACGAGAGCACGGATCCCACGGTCGAATCCCAGATGATCCAGCTGCAGAACAGCGGTGCCGACGTGCTCTTCAATATCGCGTTGGGCAAGCACCAGAGCATGGCGATCCGAAAGGCCGGCGAGGGTGGCTGGAAGCCGCAGATCTACGTTCCCGCCGGCGCCAGTTCGATTCCCGGCGTCCTGCGGCCAGCGGGTGCCGAGAACGCCGTGGGAGCAACGACCGTTGCGCTGGGCAAGATTCCGGGCGATCCGCAGTGGGATAGCGATCCGGGCATGAAAGCCTATTTCGCATTCATGCAGAAATATCTGCCCGGCGAGAATCCGCTCGATGGCTCGGCCTCTGGCGGCTACGGCTACGGTGCGTTGCTGGCACACGTGCTCCAACGGTGCGGTGATGATCTGTCGCGCGAGAACGTGCTCAGCAAGGCCGCCAGCGTCCAGGCCTTCGTCGGTCCGCTGGCCCTGCCGGGTGTCGTTGTGAACACCGCGCCGGACTCATACCTGCCTTACCGGCAACTGCGCTTGCAGCGGTTTGATGGCACCACCTACAAGGTGTTGGACGACGTCCTGGGCGACTGACCGGACGCATGAACGATGACGCGCAGGCGCTCATGCCGCGCGCACGGGAGGAAAACGTGAGCATCATTGCGGGTGATCGGATACTGACTTTTCCCGATCTCGGCGCGCGTGCGCTGAAAGCGGCAGGCGGTCTGGCGGCATTGGGCGTCGGCGAGGACGATTCCGTGGCGCTGATGTTGCGCAACGACTTCGCCCTGTTCGAGGCCAACATTGCGGCCGGCATGCTGGGCGCCTACGCCGTACCCATGAACTGGCACGCGACCGCCGACGAGGCCGGCTACATCCTGCGCGACTGTGCGGCCAAGGTGCTGGTGGTGCATGCCGACCTGCTGCCGCAGATCGTGTCGGGGATCCCGGAGACGACGCGCGTTTTCGTCGTACCGACGCCGGCCGAGATCGCCGCAGCCTATCACGTCACGTCGGACGCGGCGGCGTTGCCTGCGGGGCGCGCATCCTGGTCCGGTTTCGTTGACGCCAGCGCGCCGTTGGCGGTGCCGCCCAAGATCTCGCGCGGCAGTATGATCTATACGTCGGGTACCACCGGGCGGCCCAAGGGCGTGCGGCGGCGGCCGCCGACACAGGAACAGATGGACGCGGTGGCCCAGCAGATCGGTGTGCTCTGGGGGCTGCTGCCCGACCCGACGGCCGTGATCCTGATGAACGGTCCGATGTACCACTCGGCACCGGCGGGCTATGGCATGTCGGCGATCCGCCATCAGCTGACCACGGTGCTGCAGCCGCGTTTCGATGCCGAGGACATGTTGCGGCTGATCGACAAACATCGCGTCACGCACATGCACATCGTGCCCACGATGTTCGTGCGCCTGCTGCGCCTGCCGGACGAGGTGAAGCGCAAGTATGACCTGTCGTCATTGCGCAACGTCACGCATGGCGCGGCGCCATGCCCACCTGACGTCAAGCGGGCGATGATCGCGTGGTGGGGGCCCGTGATCAACGAGTACTACGGCGCCACCGAGACCGGCATCGTGGTGTGGAACACGTCGGCGCAAGCGCTGCATAAGCCGGGCACCGTCGGTCAGCCTGTAGAAGGCGCCGTCGTGCGCGTCGTCGATGCACAGGGCAAGGACGTGAAGCAGGGCGAGATCGGCGAGATCTACGTGCGGGCGCCCAACCTGTCGGATTTCACCTACAACAATGCCGACGAGAAGCGCCGCGAAGTGGCTCTGGGCGATCTCGTGACGGTCGGCGACATAGGCTATTTCGACAACGACGGCTACCTGTTCCTGTGCGACCGCAAGCGCGACATGATCATCTCGGGCGGCGTCAACATCTACCCGGCCGAAATCGAAAGCCAGCTCATCGATATGCCGGGCGTCCGTGATTGCGCCGTCTTCGGCATTCCCGACGAGGAGTTCGGCGAGGCGATCTGCGCCGTCGTGCAGCCCGACGCGGGCAGCAACCTGGGGGCCGACGACGTGCGTGCCTTCCTGCGCGAACGGGTCGCCCGTTTCAAAGTGCCCAAGGTGATCGAGTTCCAGGACGAGCTGCCACGCGAGGATTCGGGCAAGATCTTCAAGCGCAAACTGCGTCAGCCCTACTGGGAAAAGGCTGGCCGGTCCATTTGACCCCAGCGGTGGTGTGGTTCTCTCACCCTTGCCTTCTTCAGGCCCCTGTGGTGGGTAACGCCTTGTAATCGCATAGCGGCGAGGCGCACCCATGTCCGACGATGGTGTTGGCCTGTTTGGCAAGTTGAAGGAGAAGCTGGTCGAGAGCAAAAAGCGCTGGGCCGAGGACGGGCGGTTGCTGACCGGCGCGCCCGATCCGCGCCGCGCCCAGCGCTTGCCGCCCGGGCAGCGACAGGTCACCAACTGGCCGGTGCTGGACCTGGGGATCCAGCCCGAGATTCCGCTCGACATCTGGCGCATTACCGTCGACGGGCTGGTTGAAAATCCCACGGTGTGGAAGTGGGGCGACTTCACCGATGAGCCGATGGTGAGACGCACCAGCGACATCCACTGCGTCACGGCGTGGTCGCGCTATGACAACGACTGGGAGGGCATGAGTGCCCGGCATCTGTTGTCGCTCGTCAAGCCGAAGTCCGACGCGCGGTACGTGATCTTCCATTCCTACGATACCTACACCACCAACGTACCGCTGGCTGATTTCGACGCCGACGACGTCCTGCTGGCGGTGAAGTGGAACGGCGAGCCGATCGTGCGCGAGCATGGCGGGCCGGTTCGTGTGGTGATGCCCAAGCTCTACTTCTGGAAGAGCGCCAAGTGGATCAAGCGCATCGAGTTCTCACTGCACGACAAGCCTGGATTCTGGGAGGTGCGCGGCTATCACAACTACGGTGATCCCTGGCTTGAGCAGCGCTATGATACGGACTGAGGCGGGCAGGTGACGGCCCGGCTGCCAAAGGGGGACTTTTCACAATGAATTTTGACTCGATCGGCACATCATTGCGGCCCCATGCGCTGAGCGCGCTGCGCATCATGACGGGACTTCTGTTCCTGCAGCATGGGACTGCGAAATACCTGAAGTTTCCCCGAATTGCGTCGATGGAGAATCTCCAGACGTTCTCGCCGTCAGGGATCGCCGGCATCTTCGAACTGGTCGGCGGTGCCCTGATCATCATCGGACTGTTCACGCGGCCTGTGGCCTTCGTCTTGTCCGGATTGATGGCTGTCGCCTATTTCATGGCGCACGCCCCGAGAGGATTTTTCCCGATCCTGAACGCGGGAGAACTCGCGATCCTCTACAGCTTCGTCTTTCTCTACCTGGCCTTTGCCGGCGGCGGCCCGTGGAGCGCCGACTTCATCATCCGCAAGCGGTCGTAACGCTGGCCGCAACATTACGGGCAATCCGCCTCTCGCATCACGTCGCGAAATGAGCGCGCGGATGAGGGTGACGCGGGCGCGGTTGATATTGAACCGCGTGGCGCGTCCCGACACTATCGCCGCGCCATCTATCAGAGAGAGACGCGACCATGGATGATCTTGCCGGACGGATCGCCGTCATCACGGGCGGCGGTACGGGAATGGGCCGCGAGCTGGCGCGCCAGCTCGTGGCTGAGGGATGCCACGTTGCGATGTGCGACGTTTCCGGCGCCGCCATGGCCGAAACGCGACGCCTGTGCGAAGCCGACGGGCTGCCGCAGGGCTTGCGCGTTACATCGCATGTCGCCGATGTGGCGGACGAAGCGCAGATCCTGAAGTTCCGCGACGAGGTCGGCGCGACGCACGGCACCGACAAGATCCATCTGCTGTTCAACAACGCCGGGATCGGCGGCGGCGGCAGCATGATCGCCAATACGCGCGAGGAGTGGGAGCGCACGTTCAACATCTGCTGGGGCGGGGTCTACTACGGCGTCCGCGCTTTCCTGCCGATGCTGCGCAACGCCGACAAGGGGCACATCGTCAACACCAGCAGCGTCAACGGTTTCTGGGCCTCGATCGGCCCTGGCGTCGCGCACACGTCCTATTGCGCCGCCAAGTTCGCGGTGAAGGGATTCACCGAGGCGTTGATCACGGACCTGCGGGCCAACGCACCGCACATCAAGTGCTCGGTCGTGATGCCCGGCCACATCGGCACCTCCATCGCCGCCAACTCCAGCAAGATGCATAGCGGCAACGAGTCCGGCAAGCTGAACGAACGACAGCTCAGCCAGATCCGCGCGCAGATGGCACTGGGGGGCACCGACGTTGCCAAGGTGACCGACGACGACATCCGCCGCCTGGTGGCCGAACGGGCACGGCGCTTCCTCGAAGAGGCGCCGACCACGGCGGCACAGGCCGCGAAGATCATCCTTGACGGCGTCAAGGCCGGCCGCTGGCGGATCCTGGTGGGCGCCGACGCGCAGCGGCTTGACGAGCGCGTGCGCGAGACACCGGAGCAGGCCTACGAACTGGACTTCTTCCAGAGCGTGGCGGCCGAGATCGGGTGGCGGCTCGGGCGATAAGGCTCCCGGGAGCGGGCGTCCCGCCCGCTCATATCAGGCGAAGCAGCGATATTGTCTGGCGCGGGCAGGACGCCCGCGCTCCCCGGGCACTACTGGAACGCCGTCTCCATGAAGCTGCGCAGCTTCCGTGAGTGCAGCCGTTCCGACGGCATGGCGCGCAGCTTCTCCAAGGCTCGGATCCCGATCTCCAGGTGTTGGTGCACCTGACGCCGATAGAACGCGGTGGCCATGCCCGGCAGTTTCAGTTCACCGTGCAGCGGCTTGTCCGACACGCACA
Organism: Reyranella sp. CPCC 100927; assembly: GCF_007859315.1. GTDB lineage: Bacteria > Pseudomonadota > Alphaproteobacteria > Reyranellales > Reyranellaceae > Vineibacter. Next base: position 68,780 of record NZ_VOHA01000010.1, on the reverse strand, counting down.
GCAGCGTGCCGTAGGGCACGCGGAAGCGGAAGCCGTTAGCGGCAATGGTGGCCGACTCCATGTCGAGCGCAATCGCGCGCGACTGGGAGAAGCGGCGCACCGGCTCGCTGTGGTCGCGCAGTTCCCAGTTGCGGTTGTCGATCGTGGCCACGGTGCCGGTGCGCATGATCTTCTTCAACTCCCAGCCCGACAGGCCGGTGACTTCCTCGACGGCGTCCTCCAGCGCCACCTGGACCTCGGCCAGCGGCGGCACCGGTACCCAGGTCGGCAGGTCGGCATCGAGCACGTGATCCTCGCGCACATAGCCGTGCGCCAGTACATAGTCGCCGAGCTCCTGCGACGTGCGCAGGCCGGCGCAGTGGCCCAGCATCAACCAGGCATGCGGACGCAGCACGGCGATATGGTCGGTGATCGTCTTGGCGTTCGACGGCCCGACGCCGATATTGACCAGGGTGATGCCGGAATGGTCGGGGCGCACCAAGTGATAGGCCGGCATCTGCGGTTGACGCTGCACCGGCTCGGCCGGATCGGGCGACGCGGCACCACGCCGCGTCATGACATTGCCGGGTTCGATGAAAGCCGAGTAATCCTGCGTGCCGGCGGCCATCAGCGCGCGGGCGCGCTGAGCGAACTCATCGACGTAGAACTGGTAGTTGGTGAACAGGACGAAATTCTGGAAATGCTCGGGCAGCGTCCCGGTGTAGTGCAGCAACCGGTGCAGCGAGAAATCAACGCGTGGCGCGGTGAACGGCGCCAGGGGCATGGGATCGCCTTCGCGCGGCGTCCAGGTGCCGTTCACGATGGCATCGTCGGTGATGGCGAGGTCGGGCACGTCGAACACGTCGCGCAGCGGTCGCGGCAACGCCTCGGGCACCGTGCCCTCGAGGTAGGTGCCTTCGTGAAAGGCGAAGTGCAGCGGGATCGGCACATCGGACTCGCCGATCTCGACCGACAGGCGATGATTGCGCATCAGCAGGCCGATCTGTTCGGTGAGATAGGCAACGAACAGCTCGGGCCGCGACACGGTCGTCTGGTAGGTGCCAGGGCCGGGCACATAGCCATAAGCCAGCCGCGAATCGATGGGGTCGAACGACGTCGTGGTGATCCGGATCGTCGGATAGCAGGCGCGTATCCGGCCCTGCGGCACGTTGCCATTCAGCATCCGTTCGAAATTCTGGCGGATGAACCCGGTGTTGCGCTGGTAGATCTCGATCAGCCGTTGCACCGCCGCGGCCACGTCGTCGAACGCCTGGAACGTCAAAGGCGGGGTCGGCTGCAGGACGGGAATGGGCTCGCTCACAAGACTCGACTTCCGGCGTGGTGCACTACAGCTATCATCGATCGCTGCCGTGCTGCAACGGAGATGGGCACCACGGCGTCCGCATGCAAATATGGCGGCGTGGGAGGAGCCCGGCCCGAGCCATGATCGACCTCCGTCTGTTGCAACAGTTCGTGGCCGTCGCCGAGGAACTGCATTTCCGTCGTGCCGCCGAGCGGCTGCACATGGCACAGCCGCCGCTCAGCCAGGCCATTCGCAAGCTGGAGACGGAGCTGGGCTCGGCGCTGTTCGTGCGCACCCGGCGGCAAGTGACGCTGACACCGGCCGGTGCAGCGCTGCTTGAGGTGGCGCGGCGTACGCTGGCAACGCTGTCGGATGGCATTGACCAGACCCGGCGCGTGGCGGCCGGCCTGGCTGGACAAATCACTATAACGTTCCTCGACATGTCCTTCGCCGAGCGACTGCCCGCGATCCTGCGCCGCTTTCGCACGGCATTCCCGCATGTGGAGTTGCGCCTGCAGGAGGGCACCACCTCGGAACAGGTCGAGGCGCTTCTGGGCGGCAGCGCGGATGTCGGCTTCATGCGCCGGCCGGGCATCGTCGTTCCGAACCTGGAGGTCGAACTGGTGATGCGCGAACCCATTCGGGTGGCGTTGCCGCGGACCCATCCTTTGGCGCGCCGCGCGTCGGTGCCCCTGGCGGCACTGGCGTCGACCCCGCTTGTGATGACGCCGCGCGAGAAGGGACCCGGGTTTCACGACCAGGTGCTGGGCCTGTGCCGGTTGGCTGGCTTCTCGCCGATCGTGGTGCAGCAGGCGCGCCAGATGCAGACGGTGGTCGGTCTCGTGGCCGCTGGATTCGGCGCCGCGCTGGTGCCGGACTCGGTCGCGGCTGCGAAACGACGCGGCGTCGTCTTTCGACCCGTCCGTGTCGATGCGCCCGACGATGCCGTCCACCTCGATCTGATCATGGCGTGGGACGGCCGCCGCCCATCGGCCGTGCGTGATCGGTTTCTCGATACGGTGCGGCGGATGAAGTCCTAGTGTCCGCATCTGATATGCAGATCATATCAATCCAACCTTAAGGATATATTTCACAACACGCGCCTGAATCCCGACACTGCACGCGGTGTCGACGGAGGATCGGGCCATGTCTTGCGCAGTTTCTCGCCGTCGCGCGGCCGGCACGGCTGCGGCTGCTGTCATGCTCGCGATCTGCGGTCGGTCGGCCATTGGCCATACGGAGGATGTGATGCGCGAGGATTTCTTCGTGAAGACGGCGGATGGCTATGACATCGCGGTGCGTGCCGTGGCGGCGGCACCCGGCGCATCGCGTCCGCCGGTGATCCTGGTGCACGGTGCGCGGGTGCCGGGTATCGGTTCCTTCGATCTGCCCGTCCCGGGTGGGTCGCTGGCGGCCGATCTCGCGCGCGCCGGTCATGCCGTCTACGTCATGGACGCGCGCGGCTATGGTCGTTCGACCCGGCCGGCGGCCATGGATGTGCCGGCCGCGGGACAGGCGCCGCTGGTCCGTGCCTGGGCCGTGATGCGGGACATCGATGCCGTGGTGGCGACCGTACGCCAGCGCGCCGGCGTGAGCATGGTTGCGCTGCTGGGCTGGGCCACGGGCGCCATGTGGTGCGGCATGTACGCGGCGCTCAACCCAGACCGGGTGGGCCATCTCGTCTATTACAACGGACTCTACGGCGGGTCGGCGCAGCATGCGATGCTGGGTCTTGGAACTTCGAACGAGGATACGGCCCATCCTGGACGCTTCAATCGGGCGGGTGCTGGCGCCTGGCGTCTCAGCACCGGACCCGATCTGCTGCGGGCCTGGGACGCCGTGATCCCGGTCGAGGACAAATCGCAATGGCGCGATGCCCGGGTTGCCGAGGCCTACGTGAAGGAGGCGCTGGCCAGCGATACGACGGCGGCATCGCGCAATCCTGCGAGTTTCCGCGCGCCCAGTGGCGCCATGGAGGACAGTTTCTACCAGGCAACCGGCCGGCAGCTGTTCGATGCCGCGTCGATTGCGGCGCGCGTGCTCGTGCTGCGCTCGGCGCGCGATTTCTGGAGCCGGCCGCAGGATGCCGAGACCCTGGCGCGGCATCTCGACCGCGCCGCCGCGGTGCAGGTCAGGACCATCCCTGACGCCACCCATCACGTTCATCTCGATCGGCCGGAGCGCGGTCGCGATGTCTTCCTGCAGAGCGTCGTGGGCTTCCTCGCCGAAGGCTATTGACGGCCGCCGCGATCTTTGTGCGCATGGTGCCTTGCTGTCGAGGCATGATGAAGCAGGAGGATCGCATGGCGCGGTTGGCGGGGCAGGTCGCGTTGGTGACAGGGGCGGGCCGGGGTATCGGTGCCAGCCTGGCGCAACAGCTGGCAGCGGAAGGCGCTCAGGTCGTGGTCAACGACCTCGATGCCGAGCCGACCCAGCAGACCGTCGACGCGATCGTGGCCGCCGGCGGCAAGGCGGTCGCCTGTCCTGGTAACGTCACGGCCGGCGACTTTCCGAAGCGGTTCGTGGGCTGCGCGCTGGAGACGTTCGGCGGCCTGCACATCATCGTCAACAACGCCGGCTACATCTGGAACGGGCCCCTGCACAAGATCACGGACGAGCAGTGGGACGCGATCCAGGACGTCCACCTGAAGGCACCGTTTCGCATCCTCCGCGAGGCCTTTTCCTACATCCGCGACCAGGCCGCCACGGAAGCTGCCACCCAACGGCGCGTGCAGCGCAAGGTCGTCAACATCTCATCCATCTCGGGCACGCGCGGCTCGGCGGGGCAGGCGAACTACGCCGCGGCCAAGGCCGGCCTGGTCGGCTTGACCAAGACGCTGGCCAAGGAGTGGGGACGCTACAGCGTCAATGTCAACTGCGTGGCATTCGGCTTCATCGAGACCCGATTGACGCAGGAGATCAAGGGCGAGACAGCCATTGCGATCGAGGGGCGACAGCATCGGGTCGGGCTGCTGGCGGAAGGGCGTGCCGCCACGGTGGCCCAGATCCCGCTGGGGCGGGTCGGCACGCCGCGGGAGGCGGCGGGCGGCGTCCTGCTGCTGTGCCTGCCGGAGGCGGATTACATCACCGGCCAGGTGCTGGAGGTCAGCGGCGGGCTCACGATGTGAGCAGCGGTGGGCCTTTTCCATCCGGTGCTTCCCGGTTGTCGCCCGTTGCGGTACTCTCAATCCTGGCGGGCGGCTGAGGGGCTTCCCGCCAGTTGACGTTTGGATCAAGGGATATTGCGGCCATCGCGGGAGGGCTACGATGGGGTTGGTTGAGCGCAGGGCGGCGGCTGATTTTCAGGAACGCCACCTTCCGGCACTGATGAAGAAGGTGCATCAGGCTGCCGGATTTCCCGTCACTGTCGAAGTCAAATGGGACACGTTGTCGATCGAGGGTCAGTCCGATCAGTATGCCAAGTGTTGGCCCGATACGTATTTCGAACCGCTGATCACGGGTCTGGCCCGGATCGCGAAGGACGACATGGGGCGTGCGGTGCTCAAGGCCGGCGTGAAGAAAGTCGTCATCCAGAATGAGGCCGACAACAAGCGCCCCGACCGCTGGGCAACGTTCAAGGACGGCGTGCTGACGCTGGATTATCTGCCCTTCAACGTCCACGACCGGCCCTTGCGGGCTGACGCCTTGGCAACCTTGCTGGAAAACAAGCTCTGATGAGGCGGTGGCCGGCCGGTGCGTCGGTCACGGCGTCAGCACCTGACAACGCAAGACCCGCACGGACGGTGCGGGTCTTCGTTTTTTGAGGCTCTAGCTGCGGCCGGCCGGACGATGGCCGTTGGGCGTGGAGGCGCGGCCGGCAAGGCCGTTGCGCACTTCGCGGGCGAGCCGGACCAGGCGCGGGCCCCATTCCTGCTCCAGCCGTTCGCGCGAAACCTGGTAGATCGGCGCCGATACACCGAAGCCGAAGAACGTCTCGCCGTCGGGGCTGCGCAGCGGCGCGCCGACGCCGCACAACTCCGGCACCCAGTCGGCCCAGCTGAGGCAGAAGCCGCGCTCGGCGATTTCCTTCTCGGCCTTGTCGATTCCCGCCTTGGTCTTGGTCCAGTCATCGCGCCAACGCCGGCGGATCGAGTCCAGGAGGCGGCTCTTCTCGGGCTCGGGCAGCACGGCGAGATAGGCCCGGCCCATGGCCGTCGAGGCGATCGGCATACGTGAGCCGACGTCAAAGGTGACGCCGACGGCCGAGGGACCACGGTGCGACTCGAGCCAGATCATCGAATGCCGGTCGCGCCCGCCCAGGGCAACCGAGCAGTTCAGTGCCTGTGCCATCTGCTGCATCGGGCCGCGCGCGACATGGCGCACATCCATGTTGGCCAGCGAGGCATAGCCCAGCGCCAGCACTGACGGCCCCAGTTCGTACTTCCGGAACCGGCGCATGTAGATCAGATAGCCCAGCTCCGTGAGCGTGTGAGTCAGGCGCGCCACGGTGGGCTTGGGCAGGCCGGTGCGGGCGGCAATTTCCTGATTGCCCAGCATGCCGTCGCCGGCATGGAAGGCGCGCAGAATGTCGAGGCCACGGGCCAGCGCCGTGACGAACTGGCGATCCTTGCTGCCATCCTCCTCGAGGGCCGGCGTGTGCGCGGCCGGCGCGATGGCCTTGGAGGCACGGGCGGCGGCCGCGTTCGGCGGGACGGGAACGGTGGGACGGCGGGCGCCCAGGATCTGCTGGCTCATTCGGTTCCTCCGGAATGTTGTTTCGCGAAGCGAGGGGTATCTGCCACGATGAATGCGGCAGCGCAACATGCCAGGAATAATCTTCTGCTATGCGCTGCTGGCGGGTGCGCAATTTAATTTCCCTGTTTACGCAAGGGAGCCAGTCCAACAAGGCGCTTGAAACAGTCAGGCGCGCCGTGATGTCGGCCCACCGCCGAAGCAGTGCTTTCTTTCCCCTGTCGTGGTCGCTATGACCGCGCAAGCGCTGACAATGCACGCGGCGCTGAGGAAACAGCCATGGCGACGCTGCTTTACACTCACCCCGCCTGTTTGGCGCACGACACCGGCCCGGGACATCCGGAGCGGCCGGCACGCCTGCAGGCCGTCCTGGCGGCACTGGACGATCCTGAGTTCGCTGCACTGCAGCGGCGTGAAGCACCGTTGGCGAGCACCGAGGACCTGATGCTCGCCCATCCGGCGCGCCATGTGCAGGCCGTCATGAGCGCCATACCGCAGGACGGACTGAGTATGCTGGATGGTGACACGCTGGTCTCGCCTGGCAGCCGAGAGGCCGCGTTGCGGGCAGCCGGCGCGGTCGTCGCGGCGGTCGACGCCGTCGTCGGCGGTGCGGCGTCGAATGCCTTCTGCGCCGTGCGTCCGCCGGGCCATCACGCCGAGCCCGATCGCGCCATGGGGTTCTGCCTGTTCAACAATGTCGTCGTCGGCGCACGCCGCGCGCAGCAGGCGCATGGCTTGTCGCGAATCGCGATCGTCGACTTCGATGTGCATCATGGCAACGGCACCGAGACCCAGGCGCTTGCCGACCAGCGGCTGTTTTACGCCTCCACGCACCAGAGCCCGCTTTATCCGGGGACCGGCATGGGCAACGACCCGGGCCATCCCAATGTCATCAATGTACCGCTGCCGCCGCGCGCCGGATCGCCGGAATTCCGGGCGGCCATGATCGACGGTGTCCTGCCGGCATTGCGGGCGTTCAAGCCTGAATTGGTGATCATCTCAGCCGGTTTCGATGCACATCGTGACGATCCGCTGGCGGAACTGCGACTGACCGAAGCCGACTATGCCTGGGCAACGGAAGAGCTGCTGGCCGTGGCCCGTGACTGCGCCGGCGGACGACTCGTTTCGGCGCTGGAAGGCGGCTACAACCTGGAGGCGTTGGCCCGCTCGGCGGCGGCGCATGTCAGGGCCTTGATGGCCGCGTGAGAGTCGAGGAAGGAATTCGTATGGCCGAAGGTAAGAATGCGCTGCCGGCGGAAATCGCTGCACTCTCGTTTGAGGAGGCGTTGCGCGAGTTGGAGGCCATCGTGCAGCAACTCGAGCGGGGGCAGGTCAAGCTCGACGAGGCGATCGCCTGCTACGAGCGCGGTGCTCTGTTGAAGCGCCACTGCGAGGCCCGGTTGGCCGAGGCCAAGGCCAAGGTGGAAAAGATTGTGCTGACGGCCGGTGGTGCCGTTTCGGCCGAAGGTGCTGGCTTAAGCTGATCGGAAGCGTAGATTGCGTACAGTACCGACACAGCTGCATCCGATGCCGTTGATCGACCAGCCCGATATCCGTTCCGCCCTCGACTTCACGACGCTGACGGTCGAGCGGGCGATGGATCGCCTGCTGCCCAAGGGGGACGATCCGGAGGCCAGGCTGTTCGAGGCCATGCGCTACTCGGCGCTGAGCGGCGGCAAGCGCCTGCGCGCCTTTTTCGTGATGACCGGTGCTGCGTTGTTCGGCGTCTCCACGCAGGCGGCGCAGCGCGTGGCGGCGGCGGTGGAGTTCGTCCACGCCTATTCGCTGATCCATGACGACCTGCCGGCCATGGACGACGATGATTTCCGCCGCGGCCAGCCGAGCTGTCACAAGCGCTTCGACGAGGCCACGGCGATCCTGGCTGGCGACGCGCTGCAGTCCCTGGCGTTCGAGGTGTTGGCGCACGAGGACACACACGGTGATCCGTCCGTGCGGATCCAGCTGATCAGCGGTCTGGCCCAGGCCATCGGTCCGCACGGCATGGTGGCAGGCCAGATGGTCGACATGGACGCATCCGGCAAGACCCTGTCGATCGGCCAGATCACCCGCCTGCAACGCCTCAAGACCGGGGCACTGATCTCCTATGCGTGCAGCGCCGGTGCTCTTCTGGGCAAGGCGTCCGATCCGGCGCGCCATGCGCTGGTCGCCTATGCTCATGATGTCGGATTGGCGTTCCAGATCGCGGACGATCTGCTCGATGTCGAAGGAACGCACGAGGAGATCGGGAAAACGCCCGGCAAGGATGTCGTCACCGGCAAGGCAACTTTCGTTTCATTGTTGGGTCGCGGGCGTGCCCGCGACCAGGCGTCGCTTCTGGCGGACCAGGCCGGACGCCATCTTGACATGTTTGGCGACAAGGCTGAACTGTTGAGACAAGCGGCGCGTTACGTCGTCGACCGTCGGCGATGACCGGCGGAAGAGGGAGCATGTCAAACCCCCCAAACGATACAACTCGACCCGCAACGCCGTTGCTCGATACGGCGCCCCTGCCGGCTGACTTGCGTCGGCTGCGGCCCGATCAGTTGCGGCAATTCGCCGACGAATTGCGCCAGGAAACGATTTCGGCCGTGTCGGTGACCGGCGGTCATCTTGGCGCCGGTCTTGGTGTCGTCGAGCTGACGGTGGCGTTGCACTACGTGTTCGATACGCCGCAGGACCGCATCATCTGGGATGTCGGCCATCAGGCCTATCCGCACAAGATCCTGACCGGCCGCCGCGAGCGTATCCGCACGCTGCGTACCGAGGGTGGGCTGTCCGGCTTCACGCGGCGCAGTGAAAGCGAATACGATCCGTTCGGCGCCGCGCACTCCTCGACCTCGATTTCTGCTGCCCTTGGCATGGCGGTCGCGCGTGACTTCGACAACAAGCGCCACAATGTCGTGGCGGTCATCGGCGATGGCGCCCTGAGCGCCGGCATGGCCTACGAGGCGATGAACAACGCCGGCCATCTGCGCAGCCGTCTGATCGTCATCCTCAACGATAACGACATGTCGATCGCGCCGCCGACCGGGGCGCTGTCGGCACATCTGTCGCGCCTGATTTCGTCGCGGCCCTACCTGTCGCTGCGCCAGCTCGGCAAGGCCTTCGCCGAGACGCTGCCGCGGCCGTTGGAACAGGCGGCACGCCGCGCCGAGGAATTTGCACGCGGCTTCGTGCAGGGCGGCACCTTGTTCGAAGAACTGGGTTTCTACTATGTCGGCCCAGTCGACGGGCACAACCTCGAGCACCTGCTGCCGGTGCTGCGCAATGCCCGCGACAGCGAGGTCGACAAGCCGATCCTGATTCACGCCGTGACCCGCAAGGGCAAGGGCTATCCGCCGGCCGAGGCCAGCGCCGACAAGTACCACGGCGTGGTGAAATTCGACGTCATCACCGGCAAGCAGGCCAAGGCGACCAGCAACGCACCCAACTACCAGTCCGTATTCGCCAAGGCACTCATCGCCGAGGCGGAAGTCGATCCCAAGGTCATCGCCATCACGGCGGCGATGCCCAGCGGCACCGGGCTCGACGTGTTCGGCAAGCGCTTCCCGCAGCGTTGCTTTGACGTCGGCATCGCCGAGCAGCATGCCGTGACGTTCGCGGCTGGCCTGGCATGTGATGGCTATAAGCCGTTCGCGGCGATCTACTCGACGTTCCTGCAGCGCGCCTACGATCAGGTCGTGCACGACGTGGCGATCCAGAAACTGCCGGTGCGGTTTGCGATGGATCGTGCCGGCTTGGTCGGCGCCGACGGCGCCACGCACGCCGGCAGCTTCGACATCACCTATCTGTGCTGCCTGCCGGATTTCGTGGTCATGGCGGCGTCGGATGAACTGGAACTGATGCACATGGTGGCCACGGCCGTGGCCATCGACGACCGGCCATCGGCGTTCCGCTATCCGCGCGGCGAGGGTGTCGGCGTCGAGTTGCCGGCCAAGGGCACGCCGCTGGAAATCGGCAAGGGCCGCATCGTGCGTGAAGGCAGCAAGATCGCGTTGCTGAGCCTGGGCACGCGCCTGCAGGAATGCCTGAAGGCGGCCGATGAATTGGCGGCCAAGGGGCTGTCGACCACGGTCGCCGATGCGCGTTTTGCCAAGCCGCTGGACACGGCCCTGGTCGACCGGCTGGCGCGCGAGCATGAAGTGCTGATCACCATCGAGGAGGGCGCCGTCGGCGGCTTCGCAGCGCAGGTGATGCAGCATCTGGCGACATCGGGCGCGCTGGATCACGGCCTCAAGATCCGACCGATGATCCTGCCCGACCGGTTCATCGACCACGCCGCGCCCGTGCGTCAGCATGACTGGGCCGGGCTCAATGCCCGGCATATCGTGGCCACCGTCCTGCAGGCCCTGGGACAAAGCGTGAGCGCGGCGGACGCGCCGGCCCGCGCCTGAGGTCTTTTCCTTGCGCGCAACGTTCCTCGGAAGGACATAACTGAAAATCCGTGCGCTGCCGCGCGCGGATCGGGTGAAACGCACGGCACGTCTGCTCGAAAAAAGAGCAGGATGGACTGGCCGTGGCCGGCGCGAGTCGATATGACAGCGCCCCCATGATTCTGAAGGAAGCGCGCGCCACACTGGCCCTGGCACTGCCGATCGTCGGCACCCAGCTCGCCCAGATGGCGATCCACACCACGGACGTCTTCCTGCTGGCGCGGCTGTCGGAGCGCGCGCTGGCGGCGGCGGCGCTTGCCACCTCGATCTACGGCTTCTTCATGGTCATGGGCATGGGCCTGTCGATGGGCACGCCGGCGCTGGCGGCGCAGGCCCTGGGTCATGACCGCGCCGATCGCGAGAGCGTGCGGCGTGCGGTCCATGACGGCTTGATCATCAGCGGCATTGGCGCGGCCTTCGCCGTGGTGGCGCTGTGGTTCGCCGGGCCGCTGCTGCTGTTGGCCGGCCAGGACCCGGATCTCGTTGCCGAAGCGGTGCCGTTCCTGCGTGCGCTCAGCATCGGATTTCCGGCGGTGATCTGGTTCGCCGTGCTGCGTGGATTTACCGCAGCGCTGGAGCGACCGCGGCCGGCCTTGGTGCTGATGGTGATCGCGGTGTTGCTCAACGTCGGCGTTAACTACGGGTTGATCTTCGGCGCCTATGGATTGCCGCAGCTGGGGCTGGTCGGCGCCGGCATCGGCTCGAGCATCGTCAACATCAGCATCCTCATCGCCCTGGTGCTGTACATTCGCGCCGATGCGCAGTTTGCCGCCTATCATCTCGCACGGGGCTGGTGGCGCAGCACCGCCGCGCGCCTGGTGCGCTACGCCCGCATATCGGGGCCGATTGCGCTGACGTTCGCGTCGGAGGTGGGCCTGTTCTCGGCCGCCGCCCTGCTGATGGGCCGTCTCGGCGCCAACGAGGTCGCGGCACACCAGATCGCGCTGCAATGGGCTGCCATCACGTTCATGGTGCCGATGGGCATTTCGCAGGCTGCCACGGTGCGCGTCGGTCTGGCGGCCGGTGCCGTCGATGCTCCCGGCATACGCCGCGCCGGCTGGATCGCCATCGTGCTGGGTATGGGCTTCATGGCGATTGCCGGCCTGATCTTCTGGCAGTTTGGCGACGGGCTGATCTCGGTGTTCGTGCCCTCGCCGTCGTCGCCGGTGCACATGCTGGCCGTTGCCTATCTGTCGTGGGCAGCGCTGTTCCAGGTCGTGGATGGCGCCCAGGCCGTGGCCAATGGCAGCCTGCGCGGCGTGCATGATACGACCGTGCCGATGCTGCTCGCCGCCGGTGGCTACTGGCTTGCGGCCCTTCCCGCGGCGATCTGGCTCGGACTGTTCACGTCGCAGCGCGGCGAGGGCGTCTGGGCCGGCCTCGCCATCGGCCTCGCCTTGGTGGCGGTCCTGCTGCTGTGGCGGTTTGCCGCCAAGACCAGCGGTACCATCGCCCCGACTGCGGCGCCGGCTGTCGCGGAATAGGGCGCCTAGCGCAGGTCGATTTCGATCGCCTGCTTCACGGCCTCGAACAGGCGCGCCGGCCCGGCCGCGGTCATGGCGTCGTGCCAGACGTTGGCGGCGTCGGACAGGGCGGTGTTGAACGTGCTGGGCGGCAGGTTCTGCGTCCATCGCACGAGGCCGGCGGAATTGAACACGAACAGCAGGCCGACGGTGATCGCCATGATCGGGATGACCGCCGTCATGCGCGAGGGGCGCATGCCCGCTTCCAGATCATGTGTTCCCAGCGACGTGTCCATCGCGGCCTCCGTCAGAACTGGAAGTAGATGAAGGGTGCGGCGCCGTCGCCGCTGATCGCTTCGATCACCAGCAGCACCACGCCGCACAGAACGCCGACGCCCCAGACGGGCAGGCGGTGGTAGAGGCGGTCCAGCCGCTGCGGCGTGTCCTGCGGCGTGAACTGGATCGCCATGCCGAAGGCGATCAGCGCCAGCAGGAACACGCTCAGCAGCTCCACCGGCTGTGACCAGTTCGCGAGGCCCGTCAGCAACTCGAACGCGCGCGACAGGTCCTCGGCCCGGAAGAAGATCCAGCACAGGCAGACGAAGTGGAAGATCACCACGATCGATATCGTGCGGATCCAGACCGGCCGGCCGACGCGGGCGGCGGGATCGTGGCCCTTGTAGACGAAGCGTTCCAGCGCCAGCACGCCGCCGTGCAGGGCGCCCCACAGCACGAACTTCCAGGCCGCACCGTGCCAGATGCCGCCCAGCACCATGGTGAGGATCAGGTTGCGGTAGGTCTTGAATTCGCCGTGCCGGTTGCCGCCCAGCGGGATGTAGAGGTAGTCGCGCAGCCAGCTCGACAGCGACATGTGCCAGCGGCGCCAGAAATCCTGCAGCGATTCGGCACGGTAGGGCTGGTTGAAGTTGCGCTGGAAGCGGTAGCCCAGCAGGGCGGCGACGCCGATGGCAATGTCGCTGTAGGCACTGAAGTCGCAGTAGATCTGGATCGCGTAGCCGTAGACGGCGAACAGCAGATCGACGGCGCCGTAATTGGAGGGCGCCAGGAAAACCGGATCGACCAGCTGTACCGCCAGATAGTTGGCGACGATCGCCTTCTTCAGCACGCCCCAGACGATCAGCATCACACCCAGGCCGACAAAGACCCGGTTGGGATTGGGTGGCGTTTCAAGCTGCGGCAGGAAGCTGGCGGCGCGCACGATCGGGCCGGCCACCAGATGCGGGAAGAAGGAGATGAAGAACATCACGTCGACCAGCGGACGGCTGCGGTCGAGATGGCGGCGATGCAGGTCGACGATATAGGAGATGCCCTGGAAGGTGAAGAACGAGATGCCGATCGGCAGCACGATCTCGAGATAGGGCAGCTCGCGTTCCATCGAGAGCGAGCGCAGCAGGTCATCGAGCGACTCGATGAACCAGCCGTAGTACTTGAAGAAGCCCAGCAGCAGCAGGTTGGCCGTCACCGCCAGGCGGACGGTCCACAAGCCGGCGGAGGTGCCGCGCCAGCGGTCGATCAGCCGGCCGGCGCCGTAATTCAGCAGCACGCTGCCGAACAGCAGGAAGGCCAGCTTCCAGTTCCAGAAGGCGTAGAAGAAATAGCTGGCGGCGATGATCGCGAGCTTGTGCAGCAGGTGCTGGCGCAGCAGCGCCAGCCCCCAGGCCATGGGCCAGACCACCAGATAGAACAGCAGGAAGTTCAGCGTCGGGAAGATCATGCCGAAGCGCTCTGGCCTTCATTGCAAGGGCTAGCGATTGCGATAGCCGCGCATCAGGGTTTCGAACAGCGAGTCGGCCGACTGCCAATAGCCGTCCTGCCGCATGTGCACGCGGTCGCGATGGGCCAGCTCCTGGCGCGTCCATCGATCGGCGCCGCAGGTGCCGCCCTGGACCGACGACCAGTCCCAGAAGTAGACGTTCATCTGACGTGCCACCTGCTGCTGTGCGCGCCGCACGTAGTCGACGGCGGCCGGCGTATGCCAGCGGCAGAGCGCGCGATCGCCACCGGCCAGGCGATGGGAATAGTCGGCGGCTTCGGAGCGACTGAGCGGTGCGCACGGACGTTCGCCCTTGATGCGACCGCAATAGGACGGCAGGCGATTGGCATCGGGTGGGCCGACGATCACGATTGACGCCCCCGGTGCCGCCTGGCGCAGCGCCTGCACACGGCTGCGGAACTCGGCAGCGTAGTCCCCCAGCCGTTCCTGCGGGGCGAAGCCTTCGTTGGTGCCGAACGCGAGAATGATCAGGGCTGGGCGCAGATTGCGCATCTGCTCGGCCACGAAGTGGAAGTTCCAGCGGTCGAGCAGCTTGACCTGGGCGCCGCTGAAGCCGTGGCTGGTCAGCACGACGCCGGGACCGCGGCGGTAGACGGCCCAGTCGGCGATGTCCACGGTGCCGTTGCCGCGCGGCCGCAGTTCGACGTAGGCGGAACCGGGTGCATCGAAGCTGCGGCGATGCAGATCGTAGATGCTGCCCTTGGTGTCGATCACGCCGGCGCTGCGGCCGTCGATGAACACATCGAGCGCGCCACCGCCGGGCTGGCGCATGACCTCGACCTCGATCCGGTCGAAGACGCGGCCTTCGCTGGCGTTGAGGGTCATAGTGTCGGTCGGCGTGCGGCCGCGCACGACGAAACCTGACAGGCCATAGATGCCGGCATCGCCGTTGGCGCTGCTGTTGCTGCTCAGCACCTCCCATCGGCCGGACTGGCTGACCTCCACCTGATACGGGCGGTAGTAGGGAAAGGGCGAGCCGGGCGGCAGCATGCCACGACCGCCGTCGCCGAAGCGCTGCTGGAACAGCTCGCGCAGGCGGCCGCTGAAATGATCACTGGCAGTGTGAGAATCGCCGATCTGCACGATTGTCACACGGCCTGTGCGACGACCCTGCAGGTCGGCTAGCGCCTTGTGGAAATTGGCCAATTGGCCGGGATTGGGCGGGTTGGCGGCGACTTGCGGGTCGTTCGAGGCACCGTCTTCGGCGGCGGTCTGGCCGATGCACGCAGCCGTCACAAGGCCGAGGATGCCGGCGACCACGAGGGCGGCGGCGGAGCGGAGAGGGGGCATGGCAACTCTTGTGACTCGTTTCGTAGGCCGGGAGGGGGGACCCCCGGCAGCCCCATTATCGCGGCAGAAGACGGAATTTGGGAGAGGCTTCGCGTAGGAGGTTGAGGACGGATTCGGCGATCAGTTCGTAACCCGGCGGTGTGAAATGCACGCCATCGTTGTCGCGCATCAGCCGAACCTTGCCGTTGAGGTCCTTGAAATGGGCGGCATATGCACCTTCGGCATCGGCTGTCAGTGACCAGGTATCCACCGTGCGCACCCAGGGCCGATCGGCCGCCGCTTTCGTCACCAGTTCGTTGATCAGCCGTGCGTCGCGCGCCGCGGCCTCGTCGCGCATGATCGGCAACAGGATCCAGACCACCGGCACGTCGCGGGTCTTGAGGTAGTCCATGAAGGCGGCCGTGCGATCGCCGTAAAACGTGCGCCACGGCGGCGTGCCGAACAGCGCCTTGGACTTGCCGTCGACGAAGAAGCTGCGGCGGTCGTTGGCGCCAATCATCATGATCACGGCATCGGCCGGCGTCGGCGTGAACCCTTCATCGATCTGGCCCAGCAGGCCCTCGGTGGTGAAACCGGTCGAGTTTTTGGCGTTGCGCCGGATGACGTAGCGTTTGTCCCGTACCAGCTTGCGGTAGATCGCGCCCCAGATGCCGTCGGCCAGCGAATCGCCGGTGACCGCCACCGCCACCTTGTCCGGCACCGGTGGCGGCTCCGGCGCCGGCGGCTTGACGCGCGGCAGCAAGGTCGACGGGAACAGGGGAACGGCGGCGCGCGCCTGCAGGATATCGCCAGCCGGGATCGCCTGCTGCGCCCACGCTGCCATACTCGACCACAGATACAAGACAGCCAGCAGAAGGGGGATGCGGATCTTCATTGGAATTGGTTGCAGGACGACGTCACGCTACATGACATGTGTGAAAGAGTACTTCATTTTCCTGCGCTCTCAAGTAAAAACACGGGCTGTTTCTTTCCAATGTTCGTATTGTTCTTGCAGTTTCCGACGCGGTACGGTGCAGATCCGGTGCCAAGGGGACCCTATCGACGGCGGCCCCTGTCGTCGAGACGGGTGCGACATCAATGTTCACCGGCTATACGACCTGTGAATGACAAACGACCGTAACCCCCGAGGCAAGGCCGCGGCCAAGGTTCGCGCCGATGTGGCCCTGGTCGAGCGCGGCCTGGCCGAGACACGCGCCGCCGCGCAGCGACTGGTGATGGCCGGGCTGGTCTTCGCCGGCGAGCGGCGAATCGACAAGCCGGGCACGCCGGTCTCGGCCGATGTGTCCCTTGAGGTCCGCGGCCAGCCGCATCCCTACGTATCGCGTGGCGGACTGAAGCTGGCGCGCGGGCTGGCGGCGTTCACCATCCCGGTTGCCGGTCGCGTCGGGCTCGATGTCGGTGCCTCGACCGGTGGCTTCACCGACGTGCTGCTGCAGGGCGGTGCGACCAAGGTCTACGCGGTCGATGTCGGGCACGGGCAGCTCGCCTGGAAACTGCGCCAGGATCCGCGCGTGGTCGTCCTGGAGCGCACCAACATCCGCGACGTAACCGAAGCCGAGATCCCCGACAGGGTGGACCTGATCGTGAGTGACGTGAGCTTCATCGGATTGCGCACGGCCTTGCCGGCGGCCATGGCGCGGGCCGCACCCAGCGCGCATCTCGTGGCCCTGATCAAGCCGCAGTTCGAGGTCGGCAAGGGCCGCGTCGGCAAGGGCGGCATCGTGCGTGACCCTGATCTGCACGTCGAGGTCTGTGCCACCATCGGCGACTGGTTGGCGGTCCAGCCCGGCTGGCGCGTGCTGGGCATCACCGACAGCCCCATCGAGGGCGCTGATGGCAACCGCGAGTTCCTGATCGCGGGCCTCTTCGAGGGATGATGTCACCCCGCGGCCCTCAGCGCCACAGCGGCGGCAGGGGTGGCAGGCGCATGGCGTCGGCCCGCCAATAAAGACCGAGCGCGCCCAGCTGCTGCGTCAATGCCCGCGCGGTCGCGTTGGCACTGGTCGTCACGCGCGGCGGCTTGCCGCCGCTGAACACCAGGTCGAGCAGGCGTTCGAGCGGTTCCTTTTCGACCGGGTAGCGCCGGATGCGTACGTCGCGGTCGGCGTCGATGCCGGCCTTGGTTTTGGCCAGCGCAATGGCCCGGCTCAGGCCACCGATTTCGTCGATCAAGCCGGCGGCCTTGGCTTGTGCACCGGTGAAGACCCGGCCGCGCGCGGCGCCGTCGAGCCGGGTGGGGTCGAGCTTGCGTGCGGCGCTGACCTTGGCCGTGAAGTCGCTGTAGATGCGGTCGAGCTGGCGGTCCAGCAGTGCCTGCTGCTGCGGCGTGAAGGTATGCAGCGGCGAACTCATGGTCGCGTTCGGCCCCGTGGTCAGCGTCTCGACCTTGATCCCCAGCGTGTCGAGCAGGTCGGTCACGACAGGCTTGATCGAGAAGACGCCGATTGATCCGGTGATGCTGCCGGGCTGGGCGACGATGACGTCGGCAGGCAGGGCCGCGAAATAGCCGCCGGATGCGGCGACGTCTCCCACCGAGACGATCAACGGCCGGCCGCTGGCCTTGGCGCGCTCCAGGGCGCGGCGCAGCGTATCGGACGCGACATACGAGCCGCCCGGCGAATCGATACGCACGACCAGGGCCTTCACATCGCCATCGCGCGCGGCAGCCTCGATCAGCTGCACCGTCCGGTCGACGGCGAGGACGGAGTCGCCCTGCAACGGGCTATCGTCGGGATCGCCCGAAACGATGGTGCCGGTGGCGACGATCAGGGCGATCGTGTCGCCGGCCGGCGGTTCGCTCTTGTCGAGCGCGGCATAGTCCTCGATCGGGAAGACGTCGGCGCGTTCACCTGCCTGCAGCAGCACTTCCACCCGCGCCTCGTCGCGGTACAGGATCTTGTCCACCAGCTTGGCCTGCAGCGCCTCCTGGGCCGAGAGCGGCGCGCGGTCGATCAGGCTGCGAACGTCGGCGGCCGAGATATTCCGCGCCTTGGCGATATCGGCGCTCACCAGTTCGTGCAGCCCGTCAAGCAGCTGCTGCATGTTTTCACGGAACGGCGCCGACATGCCGGCCTGCGTGAAGCTGTCGGGGGCCGTCTTGTATTCCATGCGGCGGCCGCCTTCCGTCCGTACCCCGAGTTTGTCCAGCGCGCCTTTCAGGAACGGCACCTGCGCGGCCAGGCCGACGACACCGAAATCACCGCTGGGCTGCAGCCAGACCTTTTCGAACGCGGTGGCGAGATAGTAATTCTGCAAGCCACCGCGGCCTTCGTCGAAGCTCTCGGTGTGGGCGATGGCGAACTTGCCCGCGGCACGGAACGCGGCGATGGCATCGCGCAGTTCCTGTACCGAGGCGAACCCCGGCGAGTCATCGCCCAGGGTCGCGATCAGGCCGACAACACGGGGATCCTTGGCGGCGCGCTGCAACAGCGCGACGGTTTGCGACAAGGTTGGCTTTTGCGGCGCCAGCAGCGTGAGGTCAAGGCCGCCGCCGGTCGCAATCTCCTGGGGCAGCTGACGCCAGTCGACCTCCAGCACGATGCGCTCCGGCGGCGTCGGTCGTCCCTGGCCGGCCATGGAAAACACCAGCACAGCGCCGCCGACGCCCAGGAGCGTGAAAAAGCCGATCACGGCCAGCAGTCCAACCACGATTCGCCGCATACGCTATCTCCTTACTCTGCCCGTGAGCGCGGGCGTCCCGCCCGCGCTCACGGGAAACGTGTTCCAGTACCGATCGTTGCTGACATACCCCTAGCGCCGCTCGGCGCGTGGATCGAGCGCGTCCTGCAGCCCGTCCCCGAGGAAATTGAAGGCGATCACGGCAAGGAAGATCAGCAGGCCGGGCCATAGCGCCAGCAAGGGCACATTCCAGATGAAATCCTGGGCGCCGGTCAGCATGTTGCCCCAGCTCGCGTGCGGCGGCTGGATGCCCAGTCCGAGGAAACTGAGAACCGATTCGAACAGCACGATGTTGCCGACCGACAGCGTCGTTGCCACCACGATCGGCGAGGCGGCGTTGGGCAGAATATGCCGCAGCATCACGCGCAGAGGCGATGCACCCAGCGCCGTGGCGGCGCGCACGAAATCGCGCGCTTTCAGCGACAGCGTCTCCGCCCGTACCAGCCGTGCCACCGTCGTCCAGCCGGTCAGCGCCACGATGATGATGATGCGGTACAGCGACAGCTGGTCGGATTGCGCAAACGACTCGGACGCCCCCAGCTTGCGCACATCGATGGCTGCCAGCACGATCAGCAGCGGCAGCAGCGGCAGGGCGATGAAACTGTCGGTCAGCCGCATCAGAAGGGAATCGAGGCGGCCGCCGACGAAGCCCGCCAGCACGCCGACGACGGCACCGATGACAGCGGACAGCAGGGCGGCAACCAGCGCCACCAGCAAGGAGACGCGTCCACCGTCGAGCAGGCGTTGGAAGACATCGCGGCCGATATCGTCAGTGCCGAGCCAATAACGCGCCGATGGCGGCTCGAGGCGGGCGAGCAGATCGGTCGCATTGGGGTCGATGTCGCGCCAGCGCGCGATCCAGGGCCCCGCCAGCGCCAGCGCGGCCAGCGCCACCAGCAGGAACAGCGACACCAGTGCCAGGCGGTGGCTGCGGAAGCGGTGCCATGCCCGACCGGCGGGCGTGCGGACGCCGAGCGGATGACCGGTGTCGCGTGCGTCGGCGGTCATCTGTCACCCTGCAACCGCACGCGCGGGTCGAGCCAGGCGTAGCCGAGATCGGCCAGCAGGCTGCCGGCCAGGGTCGCGGCGGTGGCGATCAGCAGGCCGACCAGGGCGAGATTGTAGTCGTTGCCCATGATGGCATCGTAGATCGCCTTGCCCATGCCCGGCCGCCCGAACATGGTTTCGGTGATCAGGGCGCCGGAGAACAGGCCGCCGAACGACAGGGCGAGCACGGTGAATGTCGGCGCCAGTGCGCCGCGCAAGGCGTGCCGGCGCACCACGTCGCGTTCGGACAGGCCCTTGGCCCGGGCCGTGCGGATATGGTCCTGGCGCAGCACCTCGATCGTGGCGGCGCGCACGAAGCGGGTGTAGTGGCCGACATTGGTGAGCACGAGCACGGCCAGCGGCATCGCCAGATGGCGCACGCGATCGACCAGCCCCTCGCCGACGCCACTGGCCGGCAGCCAGCCCAGCAAAACCGAGAAGGCCATGATCAGCAACAACGCCAGCCAGAACGGCGGCACCGAAATGCCGGCGAAGCACAGCAGATTCACACCGTAGTCGATCGTCGAGCGCGGCCGGCGCGCGGCCAGCATGCCGACCGGCAGGGCGATCGCGGCGGAGATCAGCAGCGCCAGTCCCATCAGCAGCAGGGTGTCAGCCAGTCGCGGCAGCAGCACGTCGAGCACCGGGCGCGAAAAGGAGCGCGAGTAGCCGAGATCGCCACCCAGCGCCGACCCGAGCCAGCTCAGGTAGCGTGCCGCGATGGGCCGATCGAGGCCGTACAGCGCCCGCAGCCGCGCCGCGTCCTCGGTGGTCATCTTGGGGTCGCCGGCGATCATCAGATCGACGGGGTCGCCCGGCATCAGGCCGATGAGGACGAACACCACGGCGCTCATCAGCAGCAGCACAGCCAGCATTTCGGCAAGCCGGCCAACGAGATAGCGCGTCATGCCGGCACGATGGGCTGCCCGTCGGGACGGGACCGCCGACGTGTCGCGATTCGCTTGCGGAAATTGCGCAAAGTGCGCGAACCTCTATTTGCAGCGTTATCGATGTGATCGGCTGCTGCGAAATGCGGTTGCGGAAATTGCGCAATGTGCGTGATGGGGCGTGGTGACCGTCATAGCTGGCCTCCCGGAATCGCGCTGGCATGACGCCAACGGATGAAGCTTACCCTGTTGTTTTGGAAGACGCTGGCGCATGCGCACCAGCACGCGATGACTCTATGTCATTCTCGTTAAGAGAACAAGACTTTCCTTCGAGTACAGCCTTGTCCAGTTTTCACTGAAGACTAGAGTTTGCTGTTTTTACAGGTAGAATACTGATAATTTGGTACCTGGAGCCTATCGTGGCACTCAGCATTAAAGACCCCGAGACCGAGCGATTGGCCCGGACGCTGGCCGAACGAACCGGCGAGACGATCACCGTCGCAACGCGGCGTGCGCTGGAGGAGAAACTGCGTCGGTTGGGTACCGCTGCTCACAGGGCCGCGCTGCTGGAAGATCTGGCCGCCAGTCGGCGACGCTGGAGCCGTCTTTCCGTCCTCGATGGCCGCAGCGCCGACGACATTATCGGCTACGACGATCGTGGGTTGCCGGGCTGATGGTCATCGACACCTCGGCCATCGTGGCCATCGCTCTGGACGAGCCGGAAGCGCCGTCCTTTGAGCAGCGTATCGCCGACGATCCGATCCGCCTGATGTCGGCTGCGACGGTGCTGGAGGCTGCCATGGTGATCGAGACCCGCCTGGGCGAGGCCGGCGGCAGCGAACTGGACCTCTGGCTCTATAAAGTGGGCGTCGAGATTGTGCCGGTCGGCGCCGAGCACGCGGATCATGCGCGTCGTGCCTGGCGCCGCTTCGGCAAGGGGCGTCACCCGGCAGGGCTGAACCACGGTGATTGTTTTTCCTATGCCCTTGCGGCGCTGACGGGCGAGCCCTTGCTCTTCAAAGGCAGCGACTTCGCGCAGACCGATATCGTGGCGGCGTGAAAAAGCTTCGGCCTGTCGGCGAGCTGCCGGCTCGCTGCGGTGGGGGAACAGCGAGGATGATCGTGGTGCGCTCACGGTGAAGGCGCTGCCGCCAGCAGACGTTCCATGTCGCTCTGGATCTCGGAAATCAACGCCGCCAGTTCGGGTTGGTCGCCATACATGTCGAACTCGCGGGTCGCGATGAGACCCATCGAGAAGGGGCCGGGTCGCTCTTCGCGCGGCTGGTCCGTCAGATAAGCAACGCACCACCGCAGTTGCCGCGCGATGCTGCGCGCCGGCGGCCAGTCGTGGGCGGCCATGGGCTCGATCTGACGCAGCGCGTGCTGCACTTTTTCCAGCAGGGGAGCCTTCATGATCCGGTACGGCACATCCAACGACCAGGCGTCACCATGGCGCACGGGATGGCGTTCGCCAACCTGCCCAGGCCGTCACTGACGCGGCAGGGATTTTACCCCGTCATAGCTGTAATAGCGGGGTGGTGCCGTACCTCTCAGCTTACGGGTCGAGGTGCGATAGGCCACGCGCAACGTTTTAGCGTCCGCGACGCTGACCGGCGTGCCCGGCGGCAGGTCCCACATGCGCAATGCCACGGCATAGGCTTCGCGATGCATCGTGGCCTTGCGCTGCGTCAGCCACAAAGGTTCCGGGTCGGGTGGCCGTCCGGCAAGGCGATCGAGATAGATGCTGTAGAGGCAGCCGGCGACATAGGCCATGGCCTCGTCAGTGACGGCCAGCGGCCGGTGTTTGCGCCCAGCATACATCAACGTTCGGCCATGGGTGTCGCGCAAGGCATGGACCGCCTCGTGCACGATGGCAACCCGTTCGAAGAGATCGGGCCCCGCACCCCAATCGGCTCGCGAGAATGAGAACGCATCCTCCGCGGAGTAGCTGGCTGCCGCCTTGTCCGGCTGTGCTTCGACGATGACGTCGATGCGTCCATTTTCGACCAGCGTCGCCACACGTCGGAAGCCGGCACCATCGATGTGCAACCCGCCATACCAGTAGTCCATCCGCTGACATGCCGGTGACCGCAGGATGTCGGCAACCCGCCGACCCAACGCCAACTTCCACGACGGGCGGTTATCCATGGCGACGCCACCTTCATCAACGTGAGGTGACACCATAGGTCAGAAGACATCATGTCGCTATCGTAGCGAGAGCGCCCCAGAAGAAGGCCGCCTGCAATGTCATACTGTCCCGATGTTCACGCAGGCTGGTGGGAACAGCACCGTGATTTATTACAAGGCGAAGTATTTAGTTGTGGTTTCCATTTTGACTCACTTTTCACGCGCAATCGATTCTCGGTAGTGCTTGCGTATCGCTTGTGTCGTGGGGAGATATAATCAAGTAAATGACATTGGCATCGTCAGTTGGGGATTCCTTATCCAGTCTTCCAGTCGATACCGGCTCGCCAGCGTTGGCTCTTGCCGTGCGCGGCATGGGGCGTGCCGTCGACATCGGTCAGCTGGGACACCAGCTCGGCCGGCCTGACCGTCCGCTCAACGGTTCGGAGTTGCGACGGGCGGGTTCCGACCGGGGAATCTGATGCTCCGGAAACATCTTCGATCCGACAAACCTGCTTCAAACGGTGCTGCCTGGGGCTTCGATCGTTCCCTTCAAAACGCTCTGAGGCTGGGACCGTGGCAACAATCCGGAGCCGCGCGTCCAGGCAAGGAATCTTTCGCACATTGAAGACAGGCAAATTTTTCGAAAGGGAGTGGCTTGATGAACAGACTTGTGTGCGGGCTGCTGGTAGGGGCGCTGGCGCTCCTGGTGGGTGCGTGTGGAACGCCGTCGATCGACTACAGTCGCCCGAACGCCGGGATCAATTCGATCGCGATTCTCACGCCTGCGTCGCCCGATTCCACACGTGCCGTCGTCGCAAGAAGTCCCGGAGCATTTTTCGGGCTCGTGGGCGCCTTGATCGATGTCAGTGTATCCAATAGCCGCGGCGCAAAGCTGGACGCGATCTTTGCCAGCCAGGGTTTCGCCACCCTCGCCGGCATGCAAGACAACCTCGCCAAGGCAATCGAACGCAATGGATATTCGGTCAGCCTGGTCAATCAGCCGAGCACCCGGATGGGCTTCCTGGATAGTCCGCCCATCAACGTTTCAGACGCCGATGCATATCTCGATACCATTCTGCCGGTTCACGGCTATGCGACCGGAGGGATAGGAGGCGATGGATTGTGGCGTCCGAATATTTTCCTCAGGGTGCGACTCGTCCGGACACGTGACAACGCTGTTTTGATGCAGCGGGCGATCGCGGTCGATCGCCTTCCCGATGGAATCAGGCTCGAGCCGAATCCGGCCTACCAGTTCAGTGATTTCGAAGCGGCAGATCCTGCGGCGGTGACGCAGGGCATGCGCGACATCGTCGAACGTGCGGCTTCGACTGTGGCTGGGTTATTGCGTTAGGAAGCCGCCGCAGCTGGTCCTTCCAACAGCGGTGGAAGGGCCAGCTGCGGCGATGGGCCTGGTGCGCCTCTATCCCCGATAGTACCGCCGCGTGCGGCGTTCGGCTTCCTTGGCCGCTTCCTCCGGCGTTGCCTTGCCCGAGGCGACCGAGGCGCACATCTGCACCAGTACGTACTCGGCGGCCACCGCGCCGGCGGCCTGGGTGATCGGGCCCTGGAAGCCGCTCCAGTAGCGCGCATCCATGGACTGGCGGAACAGGGTGAGCTGCGGGTCGCTGTCCCACACCTTGCTGCTGTCGTAGGCCTTCAGCGGATGCGACCAGTAGCCGAGGCAACCCGACAGCCAGGGATCGTACTGCTCGGCCTCCATCATGAACTGAAGATAGGCCTTGGCCGCGTTGGGGAATTTCGAGTGCTTGAACACCATGGCGTTCAGCACCAGGGGCGACCACGGCGGCGATTGGGCGACGCCGCGCATGACCGGCGCGTGTACGGTATCGTCGGCGATCGGCCGGGTGGCGGGATCGTTCTTCAGCGCGAAGTAGAGCGACACGCCGTTGAACGTCAGCCACACTTCGTTGGCGGCATAGGCGCGGTTGTTGCTGGGATCGCCCCAGCTCATCGTGCCGGCGACGAACGTGGGAAAGAGTTCGGCCAGGTACTTCAGCGCCGCGATCGTCTCCTTGCTGTTGATCGTGACCTTGCCCGCCGCGTCGACAAGCGTGGCCCCGTGCGACCACAGCAGCCAGTTGGCGAAGCCGTTGCCGTCGCCGACCGCGTTGCCCAGCGCGAAGCCCGCCGGCCTGTTGATCTTCTTGAGCGCCTGGCACAGCTTCAGGAAGCCGGCATGGTCGTCGGGGACACTGTCGTAGCCGGCCTCCTTGAGCGCCGAGCGGCGGTAGACCGTGGGGCCGACGCCGCCGCCCATCGGCAGGCCGATCCAGTTGTTGCTGTTGGCCTTCTTGCCGTATTTCTCGCCCAGGAACTTCCAGCCGCCGTACTTGGCGCCGAGATACTCGGCCACGTCGGTAAGCTCGATCAGCTTGTCGGCATAGACATGCGGGTCCTCGCCGAAGCCGACCACGAGGTCCGGGCCGGCGCCGGTGTTGGCCGAAACAGCGGTCTGCTGACGGATGTCCTCCCAGCCCACGAGATCGACCTGCACGGCGACACCGGTCTCCTTGGTGAACTTCGCCGAATTGGCGCGAAAGATGGTCTCGTCGGGTTCGACGAAACGCTGCGGGCGCAGCATGCGCAGGCTGGCGCCTTTCTCCAGCGTCCGTTTCGGCTCGGCGGCCGGACTGGTCGGGATCTGCGCCGATGCGCTGCCGGTTGCCGCCAGAGCCGCAGCGCCGGCTCCCAATCGAAGACTGTTGCGACGCGTGATGATGTAGACCATGGGCGCTTCCTCCTTGTGTTGCTTTGGATGAATCGCTCTACGCCACCGGTTCGATGTCAGGGCCGGGCCGGGCGGGCGCGATGCCATCGTGGCACGCGCCTGCCATCGCTTTATCTCCGGCTATTCCTGCGTCAGACGAACACAACTGGCGGCCGCTACCGGCATCGACCGGGGCCTGTGGCTGGATGTGGGAAGAGTTTAGCACAGCACGGCGACGCGAGCCGCAGTCGACGGAACGACCACTGCGATCGAGGTGAAAGCCCCTCGCGTAAGCGCGCGCGTGGCCTGTCGGCCAGTTGCGAGTTCATCTCACTTGATGTGAGACAATCACAGGGCGTAATGTTGCTGAAAGTAAAATGAGAATCACGAAAGGGAGGTTTCTGCCGGCGCCGGCTGACAGGGGTATTCAACGCCCGCTGTCGGCGAGCAGGTGCTGGGCAGGCTGGCGGCGTACAGAACGCCAAGCGAGGGGGAATGCCGCTGTGGGGGAACCGGAGCGGACCCAAAGGGGAGCCCGCGCGAGAGCGGCGGGGCGGCCGCGGCAGGTCGCACGCTGAGCGCTTTCAGGCGGCCGGCCAGGGCGCGCGCGGTCTGCTTGTCGAGCGCAAGTACATCACCCTTCTGCGCGCAGACCTGCATCGGTCGACGGATCTCGTCATAGGCCTTGAGCTGGAGGAGGCGATCGCGCGTGTCGCGCCGGCGATGGAAGCCATGCGCGTCGCCGTTCACACGCATCGCGGCATCATTCATCGCGAACTCGGTGATGGCATCTTTGCCGTCTTTGGTGCGCCGGTTGCCGACGATATGCATGGCGTCATGGCCTGCCTCGCAGCGCTTGATCTCCTGCGACGCATTAAAGCCCTTGATGACGCCGGCATTGGTATTCGGATCGGCCTGCACGCCGGTCAGGTGGTTGCCGGACCGCGGCAAGTCGACTTCAGCAGCAGCTACGAGTTCGATGGGCTGCCGCTGATCGTGGCCGAGCGCCTGCAGACGATCGCTGAGCCCGGTCAAGCCCTGGCGTCTGCGGCGTGCCGCGCCGTGGCCGAAGGTTACGTCCGGTTTGGGCCGGCAATGCTGCGGCCGCTGAAGGGGTTCCCGCAGCCCGTGACGGTGCATGCCGTCGAGGGTGTCGGCGACCTGTCGAAGTGGCGAGTCAGTTCGGCACGCGTGCGTACCCGGTTCGTCGGCAGGGCCGCCGAAAGCGCCCAGATTCTGGCACTTGCGGAAGCGGCTGAGATCAAAGGGGCCGGTGGTTGTGCTGCCATTCTGGGCGAGGCCGGCGTCGGCAAGTCGCGCCTGGCCCACGAGTGCGTGGACACCCTGCGGGCTCGCGGCTGGCAGGTGATCGTCGCGGAGTGCAGCTCGATCTTGGGGCATACCCCGTTTGCTCTTGCGAAGGCGGTGCTCGCGGATATCGCGGCGGCGCTCGGTACGGAGGCGATGGCGGACGTGCAAAAGGTCCTTCCTGCGGCTCAGTCGGCGGCGATCGACGTGGTGGTGCGGGGTGTCGATGGGGCCAATGTGCCGGATTGGGCCAGCTTGACACCACGGCTGCGTGGCAGGGCGATCGTTGCGGCTGCGCGAGCCATCGTTTCTCACTGGGTCGGAGATCGCCCCACCATCATTCTCCTTGAAGATCTGCAGTGGGCGGACGAGGCAAGTGCTGCGACGGCCGAGGTCATCCTGGCGCTTACGCAGCAGCAGCGACTTGTGGTGCTGGCAACGGCCCGCACCGGCGGCCTGCCTGTATGGCTCGAGCGACGCGCGGCGCGGATCATGCCCTTGCGTGCGCTCGAGCGCGACGCGGGAATGGCGATGCTCGACCAAATGCTTGGTTCGACATCGCGGCTGGAGACGCTGAAGCAGCGAATCCTCGATCACACCGGCGGCATGCCGCTGTTCGTTCAGGAGGTTTGTCGAGATCTTGTCGAGACCGGCACGTTGCGTGGCCAATGGGGAGCGTTCGATCTTGCAGCCGACGCGGCCACTCTCGGCGTGCCGCTCACGCTGCAAGGCGTGATTGCGAGCCGTATCGATCGTTTGTCGCGGACGGAGAAACGGCTGCTACAGGCAGCCGCTGCGGTTGGCCCGCGTGTATCCGATCGGCTGCTGCAGTCGGTTGCAGCGTTGCACGAAAAAATATTCGGACAGGCATTGGCAGCGCTGCTGGCCGCAGCCCTGCTGGTACCGGCGCCTGCGGCCACCATGGCCGAGCAGGGAACTCACTTCTTCCCGCACGAACTCATCCGGCAGGTGGCATACGACGCCGTCGTCAGCAGCGAAAGGGATGCACTGCATGGCCGCATCCTCGCGGCTCTGGAAACGGCAACCGACGCAGAGATCAGTCTTGAGCATCTCGGCGCGCTTGCGCATCACGCCATGATGGCACGCCACTGGTCGCGCGCCGCCGACTACGCCACGGCGATCGCACGGCAGTGCTTCGGGCAGGCGGCGCTGCCGGATGCGATGCGTCATTACGAGTCTGCAATGAAGGCGGTGGATCGGCTGGACCCTTCGCCGGTGCGCGAGGCGCGCGCCATCGATCTGCGGCTCGAGGCGCGCCTGGCGCATGCCAATCACGGCAAGGTGACGCGCTGGCTGGATCTCGCCCGTGAGGCCGAGGCGCGTGCAGCGGCAATCGGCGATGACCTGCGCCGTGTGGCGGCGCTGGCGGTACGTGCGGCAGCCTTGAACTTCTGCGGCGCGCCCATGGAGGCGCTGGAGGTCGGTGCGCACGCGGCGGCCGAGGCTGCGCGCACAGGCAATCCCGGTTGGCTCGCCTATGCCGAGTACGGACTGGGTCAGGCCGGCTATATCGCCGGCCGTTACCGGGAGGCGGTGGACAATTTCAGCCGCGCGCAGCGTCGCTTTACGATGGACGGCGCCACACCGCCGATGGGCGGCAGTGCGGTGCAGGCTGGTCTTCTCTGTCACATGATGGCGTGCCTATGCTTCATTGCGCTCGGCGACGAGGCTGCTGCTGCTGCCGAACAGTGCGTTGCGGACGAGATGGCATCGCAGGAAGACCGCCCTCTGGCGGCCATTGCCGCAGCTTTCAGTCGCGGCGCCCTGTTGGTTCATCAAGGCCAAATACAGGACGGGGAGAAGGCGCTCGCGGATGCGCTGGTCCTTGCACGACGGCATGAGGTGAACCTTTTTGTGCCGATCATTGCCAGTCATCAAGGATTGGCGCTGTTGCTGTTGGGACGGGCGGAGGAGGCACAAGAGACACTCGATCTCGCTTGCACGGAGGCGGCGACATACGAGCATCGATCCGCCGGCCTGCGGGCCACGATCTATCGCGCCATGATTGACATGGCCAAGCCCGACGGACGGGCAAGTGCCCTCGAAGCCGTTCAAGTCGTATCGCGGATCGCACGACAACAGGGCTTCGACCCGCTCGAACTGGAGGCGCAGCTGGTCGAAGCAGCATTGCTCGGTGCAGCGGGCGACGAGGCCGGCCGTCTCCGAGGTGACGTAGTCGCGGAGGAAATAGGGCTGCGGCTCGGGGCAATGGGAACATTGTGCGACACGCGTCGGCACATTGCACAGTTGCTGAAGACGTAGCCCGAGGGAGCGCAACGAGTTTGACTAAACGGGGAGGCAAGCATGTCGAAAGAAGGCACGTTCGATTTCCGCCCAACGGCAGCACTGTACAATGACTATTCTGACAATTTTTCAGGCATCTATTTCGCTGCGGACAAAGTGGTCGGCTCCGTCGACCGGATCAAAGCAAGAGGTGCCCCTCGTCAATGGGGCCTCTATCAGAAGTATGCAGCGATCGATCCCGCGAACCCGAAGGAATGGGACAAAGGCGGTGACGAGAAAAAGGGTGCCAAGCGATACAAGAATTGGGAAGCTGCGGTCGCGGAAGCGCGCGAAGGACTGGCAAAAATGCCAGCCCCCGGCAAAGTCGGCCCTGATCCCGATCATCCGGCGATCCTTGCCGCTAACATGCTCGAGCACCTCGACAAAGCGGTAGAGATCGCGCTGTTCAACAAACGCCAGCGTGGCAAGAACGGCGATGCCGGGACGGGTATCGAGATACAGGTCGCCGTCATACCGCACAAAACTCCCGATCGCCGCCACCAGGTGATGACCGAGTGGGTCCCTTATGCTGAACCCATCGACGATGCCGAGCGCAGTCACAAACGGCTTCAGATCGTTATGGCCTGCCCAAATGGCGGCTGGATTGGCAATGCCATCTGGCACCACCCCGACCAGACGAAGTTCACGCACTATGTGGCCACCTACGTCGTGCCCGATGACCCCGTCAATTACGGACAAATCCTCTTCATATTTAATGGTCTCGAAAGCCTCCCGGATCCCGGCCAGCGGAGCATTCAACCGGGCATCCTGCAGCCTGTCCTGCAGTGGACACCATCTGAAGGGTGGGCGATTCGAAGCTGGTACGTTCCCGCAAACTACCGGCCGCCATTTGAGGCGATGCCTGCCAACGCCGAGTATCGCGCATTCACGGACCCTGGGAACCCGGCGTGGACTGAGGCGATCCCGGTTAGCCCGAAGGATCAACTGCAGAGCATTATCACCTGGGATATGGCCAGAAAGGAGTACGTAGCGAGATTCAGAGTAAGGGACCGGTATCTTGCTGAGCTTCGGGCGGCCGACATCCTTCCGTTGACTCATCCTGTGGCCGTGATCGAGGCCTACAGCCAGCACGGCCCTCAGTACGCCGTGCCTGCAGACGGGCTTGTCGGCATCGACATGGCCGGCATTGTGCTTCAACTCGAGGGTGCAACCGATCCAGCAAAGTCATACTGGGACATCGGGACAGATGACCCGGATCCGAATAACCCGGGCAACATCAAGTATGGAACGAACCGCCTGCAGCGCTACAAGATTACGCCGAAGTACAGCGCCGAGAGTTCCGAACTCAAATTCCGGGTGAAGAAGAACACTGCAGTCACGAGTTGATCCGGCCAAATACGAATCACTCTGCCCGATGGAACGCGGATTGCCGTGGATCACGATGTCGACGCTGCGGCTATAGGCACGACCTGAATCGTCATGTTCGGCGCAGCGTTCGGGCTTTCAATATCGAGCGCTGTGGTCCTCTGTCGGATTGAAATCACCCGCGCGCGAGTCGCTTCTCCAACCCGGCTTTCACGGTGGGCCAGTCCGTGTCGACGATGCTGAAATAGACCGAATCGCGCACATAGCCGTCGGCCATGATCATGTGGCGGCGGAAGATGCCTTCCTGGACGGCACCCAGTCGGGCGATGGCGTCGCGGCTGCGCTGGTTGCGGGCGTCGGTCTTGTACTCGACGCGATGCCACTTCAGCGTCTCGAAGACGTGGCGCATCAGCAGCAGCTTGCATTCGGGGTTGACGGCGCTGGCCCACACCGCGTGTGCATACCAGGTGCTGCCGATCTCCAGCCGCTTGTGGCGCGCCTCGATGCCCAGGTAGCGCGTGCTGCCCACGACGCTGTCGTCTCGCAGCAGGTGCACGATGAACGGCCGTTCGTGGCCGCCGCCGGCCTGGCGCAGCGCGTTGTCGAACCAGGGATCGAACGCCGGCCCCAGTGCCGAGGCCGTGAACGTCCATATCCGCGAATCCTGCGCCACCGGCCGCAGGGCCTCGCGATGCCTCTCTTCCAGAGGCGCGAGGCGGACGTGGCGGCCGGTCAGGGTGATGGGGTCGATGGACATGTCGAACGCCGGAACAGGTACGGGGACAATGCGTCGTCTATATCACGCGGGAATGCTCGCCGGCAGTACTGCCGGGACCCTCCCGCGGCTCCGCGGCACGGGCGGAGAGGGTTTCACTCCCAGCGCCAGTCCTCGACCCACAGGGTCGATACGTACTGGTGGCCCGTGGGTCTGACGCCCTTCAGGGCCTTGGGCAGCACGAAGACATCCGAGCGGAAGTAGAGCGGGATCACGGGCAGGTCCTCGGTGTAGATGCGCTGCATCTCGCCGAACAGCGCCTTGCGCTTGTCGACGTCGAGCTCGACCTCCATGGCATCGATCGTGCGGTCCATGTCGGTGCTCTTGTAGCCGCCACTGTTCTGGCCGCTCCAGCCGTTGGCTTCGCTGGGAATCTCCTGGGAATGCAGGGTCGTGCGCGGCACGCTCTGCGGCGTGGAAACCCAGGCATACATCGCCATGCCGCTGTAGCCGCGCTTTTGCACGGTTTCGCCAAAGAACACCCGCGGCGGCTCCACCTTGAGACGGACGTCAACGCCGATCTGCTTCCACTGGCTCTGCAGCACCTGCTGGATCTGCTCGCGGCTGCGGTTGCCCGCCGTCGTGGCGAGCTCAAACGACAGCTTCTCGCCTTTGGCGTTGTGCCGGATGCCGCCGCGGATGTCGGAGAAGCCGGCTTCGTCGAGCAGCTTGCGCGCGGCCGCGGCATCGTATGCGTAGTGTCGGGCACCTGGGCTGTACATCGGGTCGAGCGGGTTGACGTTGCTGTGCGCCACCGGCTGCTTGCCCTCGAACAGCCGGGTCGAGATCGCGTCGCGGTCGATGCTCTGCATCAGGGCCAGGCGCACCCGCCGGTCGGCCAGGATGGGATTGTCCATCCGGATGTCGATGTGCTCGTAGACCAGGCCGGGTTTGTAGACGACGTTGAAGCGGTCCTTGTGGCGCTTCTCGAAAGACAGGGCCTGATCGATCGTCAGCCCCAGTTCGCCGATCACATAGTCGATCGAGCCCGACAGCACGTTGGCTTCCAGCGCTGCCGTGTTCTCGATGATGCGAAACACGATGCGCTTGAAGTGGGGGGCCTTGCCGCTCCAGGCCGGGTTGCGCTCCAACTCCACCGACGCGCCGGGCACGGTCTTGGTGATGCGGTACGGGCCCAGCCACAGCGCCGGATTCGTTGTGTCGGTCTCGAACTTGGACTTGTTGCGATACTCGGCCGGGTTGGCCTCGAACACGGGCCGCTCGATGTGCGCCGGCAGGAGCCGGAAGTCGCCGGTGGCGTTGTAGTCGAACGTCACGCGATCGTGGTGGAAGGTGAAGGTGCGGTCGTCCTTGATGTCGAGCTTGCGGATACGGCGATAGCCCTCGGCCGCCGCGATGCCCGACTGCGGGTGCTTGCCGACCTCCATCGTGAAGGCGACATCCTTGGTCGTGACCGGCGTGCCGTCGCCCCATTTGAGGTCGGGCCGCAAGGTGTAGGTGACGGCGATCCCCTTCTTGCCCGGTTCGTACTCCTCGACCTTGGCGCCGCCGTTCTCGATGGTGGGCATTTCCGTGCACTGGAGGCAGACCAGTTTCCAGTCCGGATCCCAGGCCGTGATCGGCCGGTGGGTCATGCCACCGACCAGAGTCTTGGCCAGCATCGCGCCGATGTTGGGATTGAACGACGATGGGTACTGCGTCATGCCGATGACGAGTTCGTCCTTGGCGGCAGCGGGCCGTGCCAGGGCGGCGACACCCAGCGCCAGGATGGCGGCGATTCGGAAGATGACGGTCACACGAGCTCCCCGGCGCGATCAGGATTGTGCATCGTAGCGCCGGAATTGCTGGTGCCAAAACACGGAAACGTCAGGGGCAGGGCTCTTCCGCAGCGTCGCTGCGACGGAAGACGAAGGACGTTCTACCGCTCGCCGTTGGCCGTCATCGGCGGCCTGACCGTGCCGTGCACGGGGTTGCGGCCGCCATGCGCCGCCGACCAGCGGTCGGGCTCGGTCAGGAAGGCCCGGGTCTCGGACAGACCTTTTTCATCGAACAGCTTGTAGCGCTCGGCGGCATCGAGGACGTCCCACCAGGTGGCGAGCGCATGCAGCTTGACGCCCATGGCAGCCAGGATATCGACGCTTTGCTGAAAGATCCCGTAATGGAAGATGACGAACGTGTCGGTGACCTTGGCATCGGCCTTGCGCAGAGCGTCGATGAACATCACCTTGCTGCCGCCGTCGGTCGCCAGGTCTTCGACCAGCAGCACGCGCTCACCGGCTTTCAGTTCACCTTCGATCTGCGCCATGCGGCCGAAGCCCTTGGGTTGCTTGCGCACGTAGATCATCGGCTTCTTGGCGGTGGCGGCAATGAAAGCGGCGAAGGGAATGCCGGCCGTCTCGCCGCCGGCGACGACATCGATCTTCGACCAGCCGATCGCATCGCCGATTGCCTTGTGGGCATGCGCCATGATGCGGGCGCGCGCCTCGGGGAAGGAGATGATCTTGCGGCAGTCGATGTAGACGGGGCTGGCGCGGCCTGATGTGAAAATGAAAGGGTTCTCGGGCCGGCAGTGAACCGCCTTGATGTCCAGCAGTAATCGGGCAGTTTCGCGCGCGGCTGTGTTGGTGCCGCTCTTGGCGCTGGCTTGCGGTGCCGAACGCTTGGCTGCCGCCGGGCCCGTGGTGCGCGCCGGCTTGGCGGTTGGCTTGCCAGGGGCCGGTTTTTTCACCGAACCTGCTTTGCCTTTTGTCTTTGCTTTCGACGCCATCACGCTGTTCCCCGCCGTCTTCCCCCGGATCGGCGCACGTTATCTACCGTCCGGCGCGGATGGTAGCAAGTCGCGTGCCGCAACGAGGGTGGGACAGCAAGTGCATATTTGAATTTAAGTATTATAGATAATTCATTGAAATAAAATGAACTTTTAGATTCATTTAATCCTAAAATTAAGATGTCATTGAAGTGCCCGGTTTGCGCGCGACAGAAGCCGGAATGGCCTATGGGCTGGCATTCCGCGGATGCAGCCTCGACTATGGCCGGTGGCGGCTCGCAGGATGAGGACGGCGCGTGGACGATTTTCTTCTCAAGAAAGTGGACGACCTCCTCGCCACGCGCGTGCACCTGGGGGTGACTGGCTTACGCCGGGCGGGCAAGACCGTTTTCATCACGTCGCTGGTCCATAACTTGTTGCGTGCGGATGCAGTGGCCGCACGCAGCCCGTTGCGCAATTTTGAGCTCTTCGACGAGGGCCGATTGGTGGCCGCAGTGCTGCGCAACGACATCCATGCCACGGTGCCGCAGTTCCCCTACACCCAGGCGATTGATGCACTGACAGGGCAGAAGCCCGAGTGGCCGACGCCGACGGACGGCATCTCGCGCCTGCGCCTTGATATCAACTACCGGCGCGGCAGCGGGGTCGTCGGCACGGTCGCCCGCTGGCTCGGTCTCACCGACGCGACCCTGCAGCTCGATATCGTCGACTACCCCGGCGAATGGCTGGTCGACCTGCCCATGCTCGAGCAGAGTTTCGAGGCATGGTCGGCGGCCATGATCCGCCAGGCACAGGCGGGATCGCGCGGTGACCTGGCGCGCGACTGGCTGGCTTTTGTATCGGACCGGCGCCCCGACCAGCCGCACGATGAGGAGTGGGCGGGGCGCGCGGCGGCGCTTTATGCCGATTATCTGCAACGGTGTGCGGACAAGGGGCTCCGTTTCCTGCAGCCGGGACGGCTTCTGACGCCAGCCGAGTTGCGGGGCGCTCCGGTGCTCCGCTTCTGCCCGCTGCCCCAGCTCGCGACGGCGCCGGCCTCCGGCAGTCTGCAGGCGGCATTTGCCGGGAAATTTCGCGACTACCAGGACAACGTCATCCGCGCGTTCTATCGGCAGCACCTGGCGGGGATCGACCGCCAGATCGTGCTGGTCGATGTGCTGACCGCGCTCAATGACGGCGCCGAGGTGTTCGACGACATGAGCGTGGCGCTGGCGGCGATCCTGCAAAACTTCGATCATGGCAAGGCCGGGCCGATGCGCTGGCTGACCGGGCACAAGATCGACCGGGTGCTGTTCGCCGCCACCAAGGCCGACCATGTGGTGCGCGGCGATCGGCTCCATCTGGAGAACCTGACCCGACGCATGCTGAACGTGCTCGACGAAAGCAACCGCATCAAGGCGGCCGCGGGCATATCGGTGGGCGTGCTGGCCGCCGTGCGCTGTACCACCGATGTGGTTCGCCGCGACACCGGCCGCGAGGTGCTGCAGGGCGAGGCCCGCGCCGATGATGCCACGGCTGCCTTCGATCCCGGCGCGGTGCCGCTCGACTATCCGCCGCCCTGGAACGCCTTCAGGTATCGCTTCTGGGATTTCCAGCCACGCCCCGATCCTGGATGGCGGTACGGTGGCTTTCCGAACATCGGCTTGCCCGACGCGCTCAACTATCTGCTCGGGGACTATCTCGCATGAACACCCCTCGTGTCGTGACGGACGCACCCGGGCCGGTAGCACCCGATCTGATCGTCCCGATCGAAGACGCACCGGCATCAAGTCGGACGAGCGTGGTTCCCGGACGGGTCGATGCGCCGATCGAACCGGTGGACACGGCCGAGGTGGTGGTGGCCGCGCCGGCGCGCACGTCGTACTGGGGCGTGGCTGCCTGGTCGCTGGCTGCGATGGTCGCGGGATTTTCCGTCTACAGCCTGGTGGACGGTCTCGTCGACATCTGGCAGCGCGACTGGATCGGCGGCGCAGCCCTGGGCGCATTGTCGCTGGGATTTCTGGGCGCGCTCACGGCAGCCCTGCTGCATGAGTTCCGCGCGCTGCGCCGCCTGCAGGATGCGACGCGCCTGCGTGCGAAGCTGGAGGCGGCCTTGCGCCGCGATGCGCCCGGCGAGCTCATGTCGGCCCTGACGCCGGTGCTCACCATGGTGGCGTCGCGCCGTCCGGAACTCGTGCAGCAGTTTCATCACCGCATCGATGGTCAAAGCGACAGCGACGCCATCGTGCGGCAATTCCGCGCCGTCGTGCTGGCGCCGCTCGACCAGGAGGCGCGCCGTGCCATACGCCGCGAGATGCTGGTGACGCTGGGCGCTGCCGCGGCGAGTCCGCACCCGGCGCTGGATGCCGTCATCGTCGCCTGGCGCAGTGTGGCGATGGTTCGCCGCGTGGCGGAGATCTACGGCTTGCGCCCCAGCGGCCTTGCCACCACGCGCCTGGCGCGCGCGGCCGTGATCAGTACTGCCACGGCGATGGCCGCCGATCCGGCGGGCGACATGCTGGCAGAGGCGTTGGGCGGCGGTTTCGCCGACAAGATCGCGGGCAAGGTCGCGGAAGGGTCGATCGTCGGTTTGCGCGCATTGCGCTTCGGCATGCGCGCGATGGAGGTCTGTCGGCCGCTGTCGTTCGAGCCCGATGAACGCAAGAGCCTGCTGGGCACATTGATGAACGCATGAGGTCGACGCCCCCCTCTCCGCCCACGAAGTGGGGGGAGAGGGAGGGGCCCATCGCGTCAGCGATGGGAGGGTGAGGTGGGTGTTGAAGACGCACATGGTCTCGTTGGAAACATCGCATGTGTTCCGACCACCCACCTCACCCTCCCACGCTGCGCGTGGGCCCCTCCCTCTCCCCCCACTTCGTGGGCGGAGAGGGGAGTCATCGTGAACAAATGCCGATCATGTTGACGTAATCTTGCGAGCAGATGCTCGCACCCGTGTTCGATGGTGACGCGGGTGTTGCTCGTGATCGTCAGGTCGGAGTCATCCCATCGTCAGGGTCGGATCACACGCGCGGCGTATGCGCCGTGTCGGTGTGGCGCCATGTCCGGCGCAGCAAGGAGAGTCCTGGATGTGGACGATCGTTTGTGATTTCGACGGCACGATCGTGCCGTTCGATGTCACCGACCGCGTGCTGGATCAGTTCGCGGATCCGGCGTGGCAGTTCGTAGAGGAAGCATGGAAGCACGGTCGGATCAGCGCCCTGCGGTGCATGCGCCTGCAGGTGGCGATGATCCGGGCGACATCGGCGGATCTCGACGCCTTTCTCGACACGATCGATATCGACCCGCAGTTTCCCGCTTTCGTCGACGATTGCCGGCGTGCCGGCATGCCCATTGCGGTCGTGAGCGACGGCCTCGACTACGTCATCCAACGGATCCTGGCGCGCCACGGTATCGACGGCCTTGTGGTGATCGCCAACCAGCTGGTGCCCGGCGGTGATGGAACCTACACCATGGCGGTGCCGTATGCTGTCGCCGCGACCTGCAAGGCGCGCAGCGGGGTGTGCAAATGCAATCAGGCCGCGCGCCTGGCCGCCGGCCGTCACCGCACGCTGCTGATCGGTGATGGCCGCTCCGACTTCTGCCTGGGCGAGGCGGCCGACCTTGTGTTCGCGCGTGGCGCATTGCTCGCGAAGGCCCGCGAGCAGGGGTGGCCGGCGGTCGACGTTCCCGACTTCACGGCCGCGCGCCTCGCCTTCGCCAAACTGACCGGCCGCCTCGCCGAAGTGGCCTGACGACAGAATTTCAACGCGTGGAGAGTTTGATGAATGACGTAGCGCCGCTGCGCCAGTTCCTGGCGGGCGACGAGAGTGCTGTCGCGCCTCGGTCGCAACCGATCGACGATGAGGCCGCGTTGCTGGCGGACGAGGCCCTGTGGTGCTCGCATGGCGATACCGTGCACTATGTCGATCCGCCGAAGCTCTTCGAGCGTTGCCACGGATCGTTCATGTACGATGCCGCCGGCCGCACTTATCTCGATCTGCAGATGTGGTATTCGGCGGTCAACTTCGGCTACCGCAACGAGCGCTTGAACGAGGCCGTGCGCCGGCAGCTCGACGTGCTGCCGCAGGTGGCGTCTCAGTATCTGCATCGCGAGAAGATCGAACTGGCCAGGACGATCGCGGTCGGCGTGCAGGATCGCTTCGGCCTCAAAGGCCGCGTCCACTTCAACGTCGGCGGCGCGCAGGCGGTCGAGGACTCCTTGAAGATCGTGCGCAACGCGTCGGGCGGCAAGAGCCTGATGTTCGCCTTCGAGGGTGGCTATCATGGCCGTACGCTCGGCGCCTCGTCGATCACGTCGTCCTATCGTTATCGTCGCCGCTACGGCCACTTCGGTGATCGGGCGCAGTTCGTGCCGTTTCCCTATTGCTTCCGCTGCCCCTACGGCAAGCAGCGCCAGGATTGCGGTCTCTACTGCGTCGATCAGTTCACCCGCCTGTTCGATTCGGAATATTACGGCGTGTGGGATCCCAAGGTCGGCCAGGCCGAATACGCCGCCTTCTATATCGAACCGATCCAGGGCACCGGCGGCTATGTCGTGCCGCCGCCGGGTTACTTCGAGAAGCTGAAGGCGGTGCTGGAGGCGCGCAAGATCCTGCTGGTCGACGACGAGATCCAGATGGGCTTCTACCGCGCCGGCAGGCTGTGGGCGATCGAGAATTTCAACGTCAAGCCCGACATCATCGTCTTCGGCAAGGCGTTGACCAACGGCCTCAACCCGCTGTCCGGCCTGTGGGCGCGCGAGGCACTGATCGACCCGGCAACGTTCCCGGTCGGCTCGACCCACTCGACGTTCAATGCCAATCCGATGGGCACGGCAGTGGGGCTGGAGACGCTGCGCCTGTGCGACGAGAAGGACTATGAAACGCTGACCTTCGCCAAGGGCGCTTACTTCCTGGCCGGGCTGCGCGAGCTGAAGCGTAAGTACCCCGAGATCGGCGACGTCGATGGCATGGGCCTCGCGCTGCGCATGGAGATGTGCGGCGCCGACGGGTTCACACCAGACAAGGCACTGGTCGACCGGATGGTGGACGAGGGCATGAAGGGCGACCTGCAGGTCGGCGATCGCCGCTATGGCCTGGTTCTCGATATCGGCGGTTACTACAAGAACGTGGTGACGCTGGCGCCGAGCCTGGAGATCACGCGCGAGGAGATCGATCTTGCCATCGCGCTGCTCGATCAGGTCGTGGCCCGCGCGTTGCGTCGCTGATCGGCGATGCGCGTACAGGCGATCGATCTCGATGGCAGCCTTGCCGTCCAGCCGGCCGTGGTCGATGCCGCCCGCCGTGACGGCGGCTGGATCGCGGCCGGCGATCTGGGGCCGCGGCTGCGGCTATGGACCGACGAGTCGGCGATGCTGGGTTTCGAGCACCGGGTTCGCGATGCCTTGTGTGATGGCGGCCGCGGCTCTGCCGTTACATTCATCGGGTCGGGTGATT
Source organism: Reyranella sp. CPCC 100927 (assembly GCF_007859315.1). Taxonomy (GTDB): domain Bacteria; phylum Pseudomonadota; class Alphaproteobacteria; order Reyranellales; family Reyranellaceae; genus Vineibacter. The sequence goes on along the minus strand of NZ_VOHA01000010.1, from coordinate 29,482 downwards.
TCCATCACCTGACCGTACCGCTGATGGCGACGGCGGCGCGGCCGTTCACCGTGGTGCACTTCGACAATCACCCGGACTGGGTGCGCTTCGCGCCGCGCTGGCACTGCGGGTCGTGGGTGAACCGGGCCCTGGAACTGCCGCATGTCGTGCGGATCGTGACCATCGGCCCGTGCAGCGACGATCTCGATTGGCCGCAGTTCAAGGGCGCCAACCTGGCGGCGCTGCGCCGCGGTCGGCTGGAACTCTATCCATGGCGGCACGCGCCATCGCGCATCATCGGCACCTTCGATGATGGCCCGGGGCATCGCGTTGCCGGCGGCCGCATTGCGTGGCGCTGTGTCGGCGAGGATTGGAGCGCCTTCGTTGCCGAGCTGTGCACGCGCATTCCGACCGAGTCGATCTGGATCACCATCGACAAGGACGTGCTCTGCCAGCAGGACGCGACGACCAACTGGGATCAGGGCGCGATGCCCTTGTCGGCCCTCATGCTGGCGATCGAGGCGCTGGTCGACCGGCGGCGGGTGCTGGGCGTCGATGTGTGCGGCGAGTACGCGCCGATCCGCCATCGCAACCTGCGCAAGCGCTTCGAGTCATGGACCGACCAGCCGCGCGACGCGGGCTCGCGCGAGATCGCCGTGAACGCGCGTACCAACGCGGCGCTGTTGGCGTTGCTGTCGGCGGTTGCGGCATGAGCGGCCTGGCGATTGGCCTGTTCCTGGCCACTGTCGTGCTCGATGTAGTCGGCCAGCTCCTGTTCAAAGTCGGTCTCCTGCGCCTGCCGGTGCCGGCACCGCAGGGCCTGCCGTTCTTTTTGGCCATCGCCTTGTCGCCGGCGATCGCCGTCGGCGTGCTGGCCTATGCCTTGGAGGCTGTGCTGTGGTTGGCGGCGCTGCAGCACGCGCCGCTCAGCCTGCTCTTTCCGCTGGCCAGTCTCAGCTACTGCGGCGTCGCGCTGGCCGGCTGGCTGGTGCTGGGCGAGCGGGTGACACCACGGCGATGGCTCGGAACCGTCCTGATCACGCTGGGTGTCGCCGTCGTATCCTTCGGAGGCGTTTCGTGACGATCAGGTTGAGCGCCGCCGGCGAGGGCATCTACCTCAGGGGCGGCCCCGATGCGGTACTGCTGATCCATGGCCTGACGGGAACGCCGACCGAGATGCGCTTCGTGGCGCGGCGGCTCAACGCCGACGGGTTCACCGTGTGGGTGCCGCGCTTGCGTGGCCATTGCCGCAGCGAGGCCGAACTGGTTCGCACCGGATGGCGCGACTGGTACGACGGCGTCGAGGAGGCCCTGGTGCGGCTGCACGCCAGCGCACGGCGTGTGTTCGTCGGCGGATTGTCGATGGGCGCCCTGCTGTCGCTGCGCCTGGCGCTCAAGTGCCGCCATCTGGTGTCCGGCACGGCGCTCTACTCCACGACATTGTTCTACGACGGCTGGAGCATCCCGCGCTTGCGCTTCCTGTTGCCGCTGATCCTCAAATCGCCGTTCGCGCGCCGCTATCGTTTCGTGGAAGCATACCCGTTCGGCATCAAGGATGCGCGCCTGCGCGACATCATCGTCACGCGCATGTCGCGCGGCGACAGCGCCGCTGCCGGATTTTCCGCCACGCCCGGCGCCAGCTTGATCGAACTGCGGCAGTTGATCGCGCGCGTCAAGCGCGACCTGCCGCTGATCACCACGCCAACCCTGATCGTGCATGCCCGCGACGACGACATGACATCGCCGCGCAATGCCGACTATGTCGCCAGGCGACTGTCTGGCCCCGTGCGGCAGATCCTGCTCGACGATTGCTATCACATGATCACGATCGACCAGCAGCGCGAGGAGGTGGCGCAGCAGACGGCCGCCTTCTTCCGCTCCTTGCCGCTACCGCCTATCGCCGGCCGTCCGATCTTCGACCAGCCGCGCGGCGCGTAGCATGATCGAGACGCCCGCTGTTCGCACCGGCATCCATGCATGGCTGGGCTGGATCCTGTTGGTGGTCTTCGAGACCGCCTCGCAGGTGTTCCTCAAGGCTGGCAGCGATCATCTGCAGGGTGTGGGCGGCATCGGCCGGTGGCTGGTGGCCGCCGTGTCGTCGCCGCCGGTTGTTCTGGGTTTCCTGTGTTACTTCCTGTCGTTCCTGGCCTGGATGACGCTGCTGCGCGACAGCGACGTCAGCCGCGCGTTTCCGCTGACCGCGGTCGCGTATGTGACCGTACTGGCGGCGTCGGCCGTCTGGCTGGGTGAAACGGTCGGTCTGATCCGCTGCCTGGGCGTTGCGGTGATCGGCGCAGGCGTCGTGCTGCTGGCCAGCGAGGGCGCCGGCCGGGAGCACGGTACATGATCGCTGTCGTCCTCACCTCGATCGAAACGATCGGCGCCGCCGCGTGGAACGCCTTCCTGCCCGGCGAGACCGAGGGCTATGACTATCATCGCGCCGTCGAAATCGCGGGCATACCGGGCTTCGCGTTGCTGTGGATCGTGGTGCGCGACGGCGAACGCATGGTGGGTTTCGCGCCGGCGTTCGTGACGTCCTATCGTCTCGATGCCACCGTGCAGGGGTATTGGAAGCGCGTGACGGAAGCCGTCAGCCGTGTGCTGCCGTCGCTGCTGGTGTGCCATATGGCCTGCCTGGGATCACCGGCGGCCGAGTCGTGCATGGTCGGCCTCGCGCCGGGTCTCGATGCCGCCGACCGAGACGTCGTGCTGGCAATGATCCTGCGGGCGCTACGGCAGTTGTCGCGAGTGCACGGTGCCGGTCTGGTGGCTGTCAAGGACGTCCCTGAGAAGAATGCGGCGTTGAGGGCGGCGGTGGCGGCAGCGGGGTTCGCGCGCCTGCCGGGATTGCCCACGGCACGCCTGGACATCGTCCATGCGACGGTCGAGGCCTACCTTGCGTCGCTGAGCGCGGCCACGCGCAAGGACATGCGGCGAAAACTCAAGGCGGCCGCCGCGATCACCATCGAGCGGCGCGCGCAGATCGACGACGTGCTGCCGCGGGTGATGGCGCTCTACCACGGCACGCAGTCGCGCAGTGAACTGCGGTTCGAGACGCTGCCGCCCGGCTATTTCAGCGGCGTGCTGGCGGGATCAGGCGGGCAGGCCAGCTGCTTTCTCTATTGGCATGGTCAGGATCTGCTGGCGTTCAACCTGGTGCTGCATGACGGCCGACAGCTGGTCGACAAGTTCTTTTGCATGGACGCCGTCGAGGGTCGGCGCTTCAACCTGTACTTCCTGAGCTGGATGACGAACGTCCGCTTCTGCATCGAGCAGGGGATCGGGGCGCTGGTGGCCGGACAGGCCTGCTATGGGCCCAAGCTGCGGTTGGGCAGCAGCCTGGGAACGAACTGGCTCTTCTTCCGCCATCGCCACGGGCCGATCCACGCGGCGCTGCGCCTCGCCGCCGTTTTCCTTCGTGCCGATCGCCACGACCCTGTCCTGGCGCGCTTGCCGCTACTCAGCGACCGCCAGGCTCCGCGCTGATACGTCGGCTGCCTTTTTCTGTTCTGCCTTCAGGTAGGCATAGGGATCGTGCATCAGTGCATCGTCCGGCAAATGGCGCCAGAGCGGCCCGAGCTGTCGTTTGATTCGTGCATGGAGATAGGCGGGGAGCTCGCTTGTCTCGCCGTCGAAGAAACGCCGCATCGAGCGATCGTGAACCAACAGATCTCGGATGCGCGCCTGGTAACGCGTGCGTCCCGACGATATCGCGCGGACGAATCCGAACCAGCGTGGAATGATGCCGCGGTTGACGAGCAGTCGTCGCCACACACGGCGTCCGGTCAGGGCATAGCCGGTCAGATCGACGGCGTGCGTATAGAAGTCGACCCAGTCGTAGTTCTTGGGCCGGACGTTCATCGCATGATTGCTGTCGAGGAGATGGAACGGAAACGGCAGCACCCGGTGCTGTCGCTGAAATTCCAGATTGAGCGGTGCAGCACGACCGTACGCCGTCAGGAGTGAGAAAGCGGGGTAGGCGCCCGGTGCGAGATCGATGAAGCGCTTGGTCAGCTCGAACGGCGAGTCGCCTTCATCGCTGTCCAAGCCAAGGACGAAATTGGTCTGAACGAAGGGGACGTGGCGCAGGATCATGTTGATGTGACCGGCAACCTGGGTGACCTTCTCGAGGCCCGTCCTGGTGCCGGTCTTCGATTTGGCGCCATGCTCGTACCAGCTCTCGATACCGGGCAGCAGGCCGACGAAACCGTTGCGTGCCAGGCGCTTGACGTTGCCTTCCCCGAGAAGCGAGAGGCTCGTCTCTGCGACGTGACGCATGCGGCGCCCACGCGGCACGGCCCGCTCGATGGCCCCCATGTAGTCGTTGAAGCGGATACCGAAATTGGGATCATGCCAACCGATGAGCGGGTTCCTGAACTTGGTGAGCGCAAACCGCAGGTCTTCCGTGATCCGGTCCAGCGACAACGGGCGGTAGTCCACCGTCGAATCGATGCAGAAACTGCACGTGTATGGACAACCCACCGATCCGATCATGGGCACGACTTTCAGGATGCCAGCCTTGGACAGTGCGGCATCAACGAAGCGCCAGCGCTCGGCGAGCGTCGGAAAATCACTGAGCTGCCGCGTGGCCGACAGTGCAAGTCCTTCGCGATGCCGACTGCCCTGCGTAACAACGTCGAGAACGAGGTCGCGATCGGTGAAACCGAGCACATAGTCGAAATATCGGACCGCATCCTCCGGGTAGCAGCGTGCGTGCGGGCCACCGAGAACGGTCACCGTCCCGCGCTGGCGAAAGAAATTCGCGACCGCGTAGGCCGTCAGTGCCGAACGGGTAAACGCGTTGATGAACAACACATCAGCGTCGCCGATGGTCTCCGGCGTCAGGTCCTCAACACCCGTGTAGCAAATATAGGTGACGTGGTGGCCCGCCTGTTCGCACCAGGCCGCCACGACCTGGGGCATGACGCTCGCCAGGCCTGCATTGATCGCGCGCGCATACGCCTTGCGGGCCGGTCCCTTGGTGACCAGGTCAAGAACGATGACGCGCCTGGAGGTTGCTGGCAGCATGGAGCCTCCGGGAGTACGAAACGGTTCCAGTGGGAATTCGGAGTCGGTGAGCGTCGCGTTCAGTACGGTCGGACAATCCGCAATCGCGATCGATTTGCGGATTGCACCGGGAAGGCCGCCACGTCGTGGCCGGCACCGGGATCTGCCGATCATCGTCGGTCAGCCCGGCGCACGTTGGCCTCCCGTCCGCGTACATGCAAGCAGGAAAGGGCGTCTAACTGACGCCCAAGCGGAAAGCCTTCTGCAAGAACAGGCGGCTGCGCGTGTCGTCGTTGCCCAAGGGCCTGTGCGCCAGAGGGGCGCCTGCCATTGCGGCCCGAGCAGCCCTACGGCGGCAATACGTACTTCGACCTGATGGCAGGGACGCGGTCGGTGCCGCCATAGCAGACGATCAGCGCTTCGTGCGCCATGTTGCCCTTGCCGTCGGACCAATACTCGGTTGCGAGCCCCGGCCATCGCATCGTGGACAGGCGGGCGCGGACCGCATCGCCCGTCACGGCATCGACGCCCTTGGCTTTGACGATCTCGTCGACCATGACGCCCAGCATGCGCACGGCGTCGTACTCGGCAACGGCGAACGCATCGGGATCCGCCTGGTATTCGCGGCGATAGGCAGCGACGAACTTGCGCATGCGGTCGTTGTCGGTAGCGGCGCTGGGCATCGCCGCCGTCTCGGCGCACACGTCCTTCAGTTCGGCCGGTTCCAGCAGCGCCGCGGTCGCGGGCTGCGCCATCGCCGAGCCGGCGATGATGGGCAGCGACGGTGCCATGGTCCGCGCCTGGCGCACCGCGAGCGCCGTCGACTGCGAATGCAGGTGCAGCACCAGCGCGTCGGCCTGTGCCGCCTGGGCGCGCGCGATCATGGGCGCGAAGTCGTTGACGGTCGTCGCAACGCCTTCCTCGAGCACGGGCTTGATGCCGAGCTCGCCCAGCGTCCGTGCCAGCTGCTCGCGGCCCGACTGGCCGTAGGCCGTGGTCTGGTAGATCACCGCCGGCCGCCGGGCACCGGTCTTCTCGGCGATGTACTTGGCGTGCGCGACCTTCACCGTGCCGTCGCTGGGGAAGAAGCGGAAGAACCAGGGATTGCCCATCTCCGACAGGCGCGACGTGCCCGAGATCGCCAGTACCGGTACTTTTGCCTCGGCCGCCAGCGGCAGCACCGCCAGCATCTGGGTACCCAGAATCGGGCCCATCGCGGCGACCGGCGGCCGCACGCCGTCACGCACCGTGGTGTCGCGGAACGCGCGTTGCCAGGCGGTTGCGGCGCCTTCGGGGCTGCTGCCCGTGTCGATCACGTCGACAACGAATTTGACGCCGACGTCGCGCAAGGCCAACAGCGCGCCGTCGCGCTGGCTTTTGCCCTCCAGGGCAATGAAGCCGGTCAGGGGGACCAGCAGCGGCAGGCGGAAGGCGGGAGCCGCCTGCGCCCGTACCAGCGCGGGCAAACCCCAGCCGACGCCCAGGGCGGCGGCACCGAGCAGTCTGCGGCGCCGTAACCGTTGAACAGGCGTCGTTTCGCTACGCTGCATCGCTTCTCCCCCCGTCTCTCCCCGGCGTCAGGTCGCGCCGAGGTTATACCGCCGCGCCGCCGGCCCAGGGCGACATGACTTCGCTCATGCCGGTCACGGTACCCGTCATCGGGTCGCGCCGGATGCAGCTGGGGTTGGCGAAGTTCAAGGGATAGACCATGTTGGGCACTTGTTCGATCGGATGGCGCGCCGCGATCGCCCGTTGGATGTCGGGCGGCAGGTCCCAGTTCACGCGGATCGGGCCAGTGCCCGACACGTCGATGCGCGGCAGGTGGAAGGCGGTCTCGACGTCCAGCCCGCGATCGACCTGCATCATGATCAGCTGGGTGATGGCCGGCACGATGCGGCGGCCGCCCGACGCGCCGATGGTGAACCAGCCCTCGCCGTTCTTGGACACCACGGTCGCGCAGATATTGCACAGCGGCCGCTTGCCCGGCGCCACCGAGTTCGGCCGGCCCGGCTCGGGATCGAACCACATGATGCCGTTGTTCATCATGATGCCGGTCTGCGGCAGCATCACGCGCGAGCCGAACAGCGACAGCAGGGTCTGGGTCAGCGCCACCATGTTGCCCTCGGCGTCCACGACGTTGAAGTGCGTGGTGCAGGAGGGCGTGTGCGCGTCGCCCATCGTGCGCAGGCGTTCCTCGTAGGCGGTGTGCAGGGCCTCGGCGACGGCGACGAAGGCATCGGCATCCGGCGGCCCGTTGCCGATCGTGCGATCGCCGATCAGCTCGAACGTCCGCTTCATGGTCGGACCCGCCGTCAGGTAGGGCACCGTGTGGACGGTGGCGCCGTTGCGTTCGAAGGTCACCGGATCGACGATGCGGGCGTGATAGTTCGCCAGGTCGTCCAGGCTGATGGGCGAGCCGCCCGCATTGAGGTCGGCGACCAGCTTGCGGGCGATCTCGCCCTCGTAGTAGTCGCGCGGCCCGGCATCGCGCAGGCGTTTCAGGGTCTCTGCCAGCCGGCCCAGCTTCACGCGCGGCGGCGCGCCATCCCAGCCGACCACCGGCGGGAAACCGTTGGGCAGATAGGTCGCGCGCGAGGTCTCGTACTCGGCGAGGTAGGCGGCGCCGGTGGCGATCAGGAGCGTGGCGTACCAGTCGCAGGAAAGGCCACGCTCGGCGAGTTCGACGGCCGGCTCCATCACCTGGCGCCACGACTGGGTGCCGAAGCGCTGCAGGGCGGTGGCCATGCCGTCGACCTGCCCAGGCACCGCGATCGAATGGTAGCCCTTGATGTTGCGGTCCTCGACCACCGGCGCCCAGCCGAACAGGTCGCTGGGCGCCTGGCCCGCGATCACGGCGTAGGTCTTGGGGTCGAGCTTGCGGGCGGCGATGGGGCCATAGTCCACCACGTAGGCGCGGCGTTCCTTGGCGATCCACACCGCCATGTAGCCGATGCCGCCGATGCCGCTCATCCAGGGCTCGAGGCCGCCGATCGCCATGGCCGTGGTCACCGCGGCATCGATGGCGTTGCCGCCGCGCGCCAGCGCTCCGGCGCCAACCTCGGCCGCCAGCGTGTTCTGAGCCACGACGGCACCGCGGCCGTGGACCGCTTTCTTGGTCACCTGCTGGCGGCGATTGAAATTCTCGCTCATCGGGAATGACTTCCTGTGGGCTCGTGTTGACGTTACGACGGAGCACCCTGCCACAGAAAAGCCGTGTAAGATCATGATGTTGCGACATAGGGGGGATGTTCCGTTGGCATCCTCGGTACGATTCAACGTCGGGAGCGGCTTAAGAACCCGTGGCGTCGTTCGACGACATCGATTTGCCGGCGCTCCTGGCCGGCGGCAAGCGTGACTGGGACCGCTTCGTGGCCGCCGCCGCGCCGGTGATTCACGCCGTGGCCCGCCGCGTCGTGGCCGCCCATGGCGTGTCCGCCGACGAGGCGGTGGATGTCGCCCAGGACGTGTTCGTGCGGCTGTGCGCCGACGACAGGCGTCTGCTGCGCGCCTATGACCCCGCCCGCTCTTCCATGAGCACATGGCTTGCCGTCGTGGCGCGTTCCTGCGCTGTCGATCACCTGCGGCGTCGGCGCCAGGCGCACACACCGCTGGATGACGTGCCGGAAAGCGCCACGGCCATCGAGGATCGGCATGTCGAGCGGCTCAATATCCCGGCTGGCCTGCTGACCGAGCGGCAGGCCCTGATCCTGCATCTGTTGTATGACCGCGAGATGGATGTGGCCGAGGTGGCTGCGTTCCTGAAGGTTGATGCACAGACCGTGCGCAGCACGCACCACAAGGCCATGCTGCGCCTGCGGGAACATTTTCGGATTGAGGCATAAACGTGTCGGGATGGCGGGGATATTGCCGGCTCCGGCACCGTATGGGGAAGAGGAGGGGATCATGAGCGACAAGGATCCCGTAGGAACCGAGGCAGATGGAGCGCTGTGGGCGCGGTTGAAGACCGGCACCCCGGCGAACGACCCCGCACGCGTGGCGGCCATCACCGAGCAGGATCTGGCAGCCTGGCTGGACGGCCGGCTGTCGCCTGACGCGGCGGCGCGGGTCGAGGCTCGGCTCGCAGCCGATCCCGCGATGCTGAACCGGGCGCTGGACGCTGCCAGCGCCTTGCGCGAGGCGACGCCGCCGGCGTCCGAGCGCCTGGTCGCGCGAGCGCAAGCGCTGGTCGGGTTCGAGGTGGAGCGCTTGCCGCGGGCCGCGGGCGGGCTGTGGGCGTGGCTGGCCGGCTGGCGGCGGCCGATCGAGGTCGCGGTCGTCACCGGTGCTTTCCTGCTGGTCTGTATCACGGGCTTTTCGCTGGGCGGCGGCTTCCAGGAAGCCTTTGCCAATGATGGCGCCGAGATCACCGACTTCGTAACGGCGCCGCTGGCCGGTACCGACCTGGGCTTCCTGGTCGAGCAGGGGAGCCAACCATGATCCGCCGGAACCTGGCCTGGATCCTGTTCGGCCTGTCGTTGGTCCTGAACGTCTTCTTCATCGGCGGTTTCGTCTATGCCAAGCACTACGGGCCACCGTGGGCGCCAGGCCATGCGCCGTGGCAGCAGCGGGTCGATGCCAAGTGGGCCGAGGAACTGCGGCTGGACGACGCCCAGCAGCGCACGTTCCGTGAAGCCTTCCGGGCGATGCGCCAGCGCAATGCCGATCGGGTGCGCGAGCTGATGCAGGTGCGGGAGAAGCTGGCGGCCGAGCTCAGGAAGGAGCAGCCTGACTTCGCTGCCATCGATCCGCTGCTGGAACGCTCGGCCGCGCTGCGGGTCGACATGCAGCGGGACGGTATCCGTGCCGCCGAGCAGATCGCCGCGACGCTGCGGCCCGAGCAGCGGGCGAAGTTCCGCGAAGTGATGGCCGCCAAGGCGTTGGGCCCCGGCCGCCGTCACGGCATGCGCCGGCCGCCGCCGGACGAGCGGCAGCCGAAATAGTCCGCGCCTTTTGTGGGGAGGATGAGCATGCGTGGTGTCGCATCCCCATCGCTGGGTCGCCGATCGCTGCTGTCGGGCGTCGGGCGGACCATCGCTCTTGCCGGCGTCGGCGCGGTCGTGCCGGCCGTGTTCAGGCCCGCCTCGGCAATGGCCATGGGCGCCGACGAGGCACGCCATCTGCTGTCGCGTACCGGCTTCGGCCCGACACCGGCGGACATCGCCGACGTGCAGGGCTTGGATTATACGGCCGCCGTCGAGCGCCTGCTGGGCAAGTGGCGCCCAGAGGCGCTGACCGCGCCGCCGGGATGGATCAACCTGACCCCGCCCCAGGCGCGCGAGGAAATCGAGCGCTTCCGTGAACAGCGTGCCGAGAAAGGCAAGCCGAAGGCGGCGTCGGATCCGGCGCCTGCCGCCGCGCCGGGTGGCGGCGTGCCGGCGAAGCCCCTGGCCAATGCCAACCCCAGGCAGGAGCGGGCGCGCGAACTGCGCAACTGGTGGGTCGAGGAGATGCTGGTCACCGACCAGCCTTTCGTCGAGCGCATGGTGCTGTTCTGGCACAACCACTTCACCTCCAGCCTGCAGAAGGTGACCTTCACGCCCGCCGTCTACCGCCAGAACCTGCTGTTCCGCCGCCATGCGCTGGGTAATTTCGCCACCCTGCTGCGCGCCGTGGCGAAGGATCCGGCGATGCTGCTCTATCTCGACGGCGCACAGAACAAGGCCGGCCAGCCCAACGAGAACTTCGCGCGCGAACTGCTGGAGCTGTTCACCCTGGGCGAGGGCCACTACAGCGAAGCCGACATCAAGGCCGCGGCGCGCGCCTTCACCGGCTGGGGCATCGATCGCGAGACCGGTGCTTTTCAGGTTCACCCGGCGCTGCACGACAAGGGTGAGAAGACCTTCTTCGGCCGCACCGGCACGTTCACCGGCGATGACATCCTGTCGATGATCCTGGAGAAACCGGGAGTCGCCGAATGGATCACGGGCAAGCTGTGGCGCGAGTTCGTGTCGCTGAAGCCGGACGAGGGCGAGATCAAGCGGCTGGCGGCGGTCTTCCGCGAGGCGCGCTACGAGATGAAACCGCTGCTGCGCGCCTTGTTCCTGACGCCGGCGTTTCGCGACCAGGCCAATCGCGGCGGGCTGATCAAGTCGCCGATCGAACTGGTGGTCGGTACCGTCCGCCTGCTGGGGTTGCCGGTACCGGAAAAGACGCGACTGGTGCGGGCGCTGCAGTCGATCGGCCAGGTGCCGTTCGACCCGCCCAACGTCAAGGGCTGGCCCGGCGGCGAGGCCTGGATCACCACCAACACGCTGCTGATGCGCCAGCAGATCCTGCGTCGAATCGTGGAGGCGACCACGGTGGCACCGATGGGCGGCCCGATGACCATGGCGCCGGCCAAGCCCGGACGTCGCACCGATCGCCGCGAACAGACGGGCGGTCGCGAGGAAGTCATGATGGAACCGGAGCAGACGCCGGTCGAAGGCCGCAGCCTGCGCAGCGCCGGCAGCAGCGCGCGGCTGGGGCCGACACTGGCCGGGCTCGATGCCGAGACGCTGCAGCGGGCGCTGCTGCCGGTGCCGCCGCAGTTGCCGCTGGAGACGGGCATGGCGGCGGGTGATGTGGTCGCCCGCCTGCTGCTCGATCCCGGCTACCAACTCAAATAAGCAACGAGGCTCGCCATGTTGCGTCGCGACTTCCTGCAGGTGTCGGCCGGACTGGCCGTCGCCCTGGCGACTCCACAGGCGCTCGCCCAAGGCGGAACGTCGGCCGCCAAGGCGGCGCAGCGCACCGCCGAGCCCGGTTCGCCGCGGTGGGATCGCATCCTGGTGCTGGTCGAACTGAAAGGCGCCAATGACGGCCTCAACACCGTCATCCCCTTTGCCGATCCGCTGTACGCCAAGCTGCGTGGACCGCTGGCGATCGCGCGCGATCGCGTGGTGCCGCTCGACCAGCGAGTCGGTCTGCATCCGGCACTGAAGGGACTGATGGAGGGCTGGAAGGAGCGCGATCTCGCCGTCGTCCAGGGCGTCGGTTATCCCTATCCCAACCGCTCCCATTTCCGCTCGATCGAGATCTGGGACACGGCGTCGGCCGCCAGCCAGACCTTGAGCGAGGGCTGGTTGGCGCAAGCCTTCAACGGCGCGTCTCGGCCGGCGGGACGTGCCATCGATGCCGTCGTCGTCGACACCAACGCGCTGCCGGCAACGGGCGGCGATCTGCGCACGATCGTGATGCAGGATGCCGAGAGCTTCATCCAGCAGGCGCGCGCCATGCGCGACGGCGGGGCGCCGGCGGCCGCCAATCCGGCGCTGGCCCATGTCATGAAAGTCCGCGGCGAGATCCACGCCGCATCACTGGGTCTGGCCGAGCGCATGCGCGGCGCGCCGGCACCGGCGCATGCGTTCGCGACCGATCCGTTCAGCCACCAGCTGGCGCTGGCCACGCGCATCCTGCTGGCGAAGGTGCCGGTGGTCGCGATCAAGGTGGCGCTGGGCGGCTTCGATACGCACGCGCGCCAGCTCGAGACGCACGAGCGATTGCTGACGCAGCTCGGCGAGGGGCTGGCGATGTTCCGCCGCAACCTCATCGCCGCCGGCTTGTGGAAGGACGTGCTGGTGATGACCTATTCCGAGTTTGGCCGGCGGGTGAAACCCAATGCCAGCGCCGGCACCGACCACGGCACGGCAGCCCCGCACTTCATGATGGGCGGCCTCGTGAAGGGCGGCCTGCACGGCGCCTATCCGTCGCTGGCCGACCTCCAGGACGGCGACCTCAAGCACAGCGTCGATTTCCGCGACCTCTATGCCACGGTGGCGCGGCGCTGGTGGGGCCTCAACGACACGTTCGGCCGCCGCAACCCCACCATGGTCGACATCATTGCCTAGATCGGCGGCACATTAGCGCGTCGGTGCAGCGAGGCCTTCGAGCAGGGGCCGCACGTAGAGATCCGTCACGGCGTCGGCGGTGATGCCGGGGACCCATCGGTGCAGTTCGGCGGCGCCGTTGATCATCGGGTTGACCAACTGGCCGGCGATGAAGGGGTCGACCGGCCGGATCGAGCCGTCGGCGATGCCGTCGACGATGAAACTGGCGAAGCGATCCGACAGCCGGTTCATGCGGATGACCATCTGGATGCGGGTCGGCTCCGGCACCGCGTGCAGGGCGCTGGTGCGCAACAGGGGACCGTCCGCCGACATCTGGTGCTGGATCAGCGTACTCACCGCCGCGCAGAGCCGAGCCCAGCCGCTGTTGCCGACGGCCGCGGCGGCATTCTGTGCCTGCCGGATCACCGCGAACGTACGTTCGAAGCACTCGACGACCAGGTCGTCCTTGTTTTCGTTGTGATGGTAGAAGGAGCCCTTGGTGACGTTCAGCCGGGCGGAGATCATCTCGACCGAGGCGCCGCGATAGCCCTGCTCGTTGATGAGATCGGTGGCGGCGCGCAGGAAGGCTTCGCGCGAGATCTCGGTGGTGCTGGCGGCGGGCGCGGCCAGCGGCACCGAGAGAGCGGGCCACGGCGCATGCGATGCCGGCAGGCCGCGGGCCAGGATGTCGTTGATCCGCGCCGCGACCCGGTCGTAGTCCTCGGTCTCGTAGCGGTAGATCCACGCCGGCACCCAGAAGATCAGCGACAGGAACAGATGCGTGCGGGCGTTCGCCGCGCGCCGCTCGATCGGCGTCCGCTCGTCTGTCTGCAGCAGGGGCCGTGCCCGGCGGAACATGTTGGTGTAGGCGTCGAACACCATCTGTGTACCGGAATCGGACAGTGCCCGGATGTCATCGAAAACCACCAGCGGCGGGCGCTGCCCCGACTCGATATCCTTCAGCAGGTTGAAATAGAGCGTGACGCAGCGTTGCAGCCGTGCCGCCGGCGTCGCTTCCCGGGAGGCGGCGATGAACAACGCTTCGACGGCCTCGATCGCACGCAGATAGCAGGCGGCGGCGAGGTCCTCCTTCTTCTTGAAATAGTAGGTGACGCTGTTGGTGACGAGCCCGACGCTGTGCGCCACTTCGGCGAGGCTCACGCCCTTGAGGCCCCGCTGGTTGAACAGGCGGACTGCCGCTTCGACGATCGCGTCACGCTTGGCGGCGTACTTGCTCGTCTGGCGATGCGCTTTCACGGGTGAGGGGAGCGAGGCCGAAAGAGGTCTTGATTGCCGTGGCATTTGTCATCGCAAAGTCGGACTGCGGCCGACCATATCACGGTTCCGCAACGCCGCGCAGGCTTAGGAGCGGAAGGCCTGATCGGCCATCCAGACGCGCGGCGGCTGGCCGTCGACCAGCATCCGCGCCCGTTCGACGATGCCGGGATTGGCAGCCGGGTGGGTGAGAACCCAGAAGCGATCGTCCCGGATCGCCGCCAGGATGAGGTCGGCGACGGCCTCGGGCCGGATGCCGGCTTCCTGAACCTCGCTCGCGGCGTCGCGCCAGGCCGTCATCTGCTCGCGGTCGCTCCACGGGCGGTCATCCTGGGGACGGTTGCGCCACGAGAGGTGGATCCGGGTATCGACCATGCCGGGGCAGACCGCCGACACGCCGATCGGCGCGTTCTCCGCCCGCAGTTCGCTGTGCAGCGCCTCCGAGATCGAGGCCACAGCCGCCTTGGAGGCGCAGTAGGGGGCGTGCGTGCCGATCGGGAACATCGCTGCCAGCGACGCGATATTGACGATATGGCCCGGCTGGCCGCTGGCGCGCATCGACGGCAGGAAGGCCTTGATGCCGTGGATCACGCCCCACAGGTTGACGTCCAGGACCCAGCGCCAGTCGTCGATCGCCAGGTCCCATGTCGGGCCGAGGATCGAGACGCCGGCGTTGTTGCAAACCACGTGTGCCTGGCCGAACGTGTCGTGCACCTTGGCTGCGAGCGCCTGCATGTCGTCCCAGCGCGCGACGTCGGTGCGCACGCCGATGACGCGATGCCCGGCGGCGGTCAGCCGGCCGCAGGCGGAATCCAAGGCCTGCTGCTCGATGTCGGCCAGCACCAGGTGCATGCCTTCGCGGCCCAGGCGCTCGGCCAGCGCCAGGCCGATACCGCTGGCGCCACCGGTGATGACGGCGACGCGCTCCTTCAGGTCTCTCACGACTGCCTCCCGTCGGCCACGAGGTGCTTGTGGAACCATGCGACGGCGGCCTGCGACGATGGTTCATAGTAGGCGTCGTAGACGCCATAGTGCGTGCAGGGATAGGTGATGTAGTCCGCTGGCGCGTTTTGCCGGATCGTCTCGTAGACCAGCCGGCCGTGCTGGCTGCGGTCGACAAGTTCCTCGTGCTCGGCATCGATGATCAGCGACGGCACCCGCACGTTGGCTGCCGCCCGCACGGCGCGATGGCCCAGCATCTTGGCCACGTCGGGTGTGCCCTTCAGCCCGGGCACGGTGTCGACGCCCTGCGGCAGGGCAGGATCGAACTCGCCGCGCGCCTTTTTCTGCGCCCGGCTTCGGGCCAGCTGTTTGAAGTCGTCGCCCTGCGGATGATCATAGCCGCCGATCTGGGCCACGACACAGCGCACGCGATCTTCGATGCTGGTGAAATGGACGGCATGGCCGCCGCCGTAGCTGGTGCCCCAGATGGCCATGCGAGCGGTATCGACGACGTCTTCGCCGGCCAGGAACTCGAAGGCATTGCGGATGTCGAGCAGCTGATCGATCGGATCGACGATCTCGCGCACGACGCGGACGTCGAGGGTGTGCGTGCCGGCCGTCGTCAGCATCGGGCCGGTTGCCGGCGCGACGATGCGGCCATCCGATTCGCCCCAGCCGCGATAGTCGAACACCAGGCAGGCGAAGCCGTGCCGAGCGAAGCGGCGCGCGTAGACCGCCAGATGTGACTTGAGCCCACCCCAGCCGTGGCACAGCAGGATGGCCGGCAAGCGCCGGCCGTGCGGTTCGTCGGGCAGGAAGAGATCCGCCGCCAGGCGCGATCCCTCGCTCCAGATGATGACAGGCTTGTTCATTCAACACCTCGCATTGGTGCGGCGATGCGGTCCTGCCGCAGCCGTGAGCGGCGGCTCTTGCCCGCATCGTCACGCAGGGGCGTGTCGACGATCTCGATGCTGCGCGGCCGCTTGTGGTAGGCCAGCCGCGTCGCGAGATGGGCGTGCAGCGCCGCGCGATCCAGTCCCGGTCGCGCCTGGACGATGGCGTGGATGCGGGCGCCGAGATCCTCGTCGGGGAGGCCGATCACGGCGCTGGAAATGACCGACGGGTACGATTCCAGTGCCGCTTCGACTTCCGCCGGATAGACGTTGGCGCCACCGACCAGGATCATGTCGGTGCTGCGATCGGTGATGTAGAGATACCCCTCGGCGTCCATCCAGCCATAGTCGCCCAGCGACTCCCAGTCGCCGCACGCGCGGGCCTCGGCGCCGACATAGCGATAGGAGGGCGGTGTTCCCGCCGTGCGGCGCAGGTAGATCTCGCCGGTCTCGCCGTTGGGGACGGGATGGCCCTGATCGTCGAGCACACAGAGCTCGCCGTAGGCGGCGCGGCCCACCGATCCCCTGTGCTGCTGCCACGCGAGTCCATCGATCGTCGTTGCCGCTTGCGACTCGGTGCCGCCGTACAGCTCCCAGATGCGCCCGCCGCCCAGCCAGTCGATCCAGGCCTGCTTGAGCCACGGCGGGCAGGGCGCCGCCAGGTGCCAGACCGTGCGCAGCGACGACAGATCGAAGCGGTCGCGGACCGCATCGTCCAGCCGCCAGATCCGGTTCATCATGGTGGGGACCAGGTACAGCCACGTGGCTCGGTGCCGCTCGACCAGCTCCAGCGTCTGCAAGGCATCGAACTTCGGCATCAGCACCAGGTGACCGCCCGCCATCAGCCCGGCCATGGCCGAGGCGAAAGGCCCGTTGTGGTAGAGCGGCCCGGGCATCAGGTTCACGCCATCGGGCTCCAGCCGCCACAGCGCGATGCCGAAAGCGTCGACCACGCCGGGTTGCCCCGAGACGATCAGCTTCGGGCGGCCCGTGCTGCCGCCCGACGTCGGCGCTTTCCACGACGGCGAGATACGCTCCGGCAACGGGCTGTCGTCGGCGCAGTTTGCCAGCAGTGTCGCGACATCGACCACGGGATGGTCGATGTCGAGCGATGCCTCGGCAAAGATCGCAGCCGGTCTGGCCAGCGCCACGATCGCATCGAGTTCCGCCTTGGGCAGGCGGGCCGACACCGGCTGCGGCACCGCGCCGAGCTTCCAGGCCGCCATCGTCGCGACGATGAAATCAATGCCGTTCGGCAGGGCGATGGTGACGAAGGTGCCGTGGCGCACGCCATGGGCTTGCAGGGCGCGGGCAACGCGATTGGTGCGGCGTTCCAGCGCCAGCCACGAGAGTGTGTCGGATCCGCATGTGACGGCGCTTGCGGTCGGCCGCTCGTTCGACCAGCGCCGGAAGCATGCAGCCAGCGACATGGTGCCGTCGGGCAGGTGCGTCATGGGTGATTTTGAGTTTTTGGTCTGAAACAGATCAGCGACATTCAAGATACACAGCCGAGGTCATGTAGGAAACCTAATTTTCTAAAAATACAAAATATATAGATAAATTCGATATAAAATGCATACCATGATAACTTATATAGATTCATAGAATCATCGTCAGTCGTCGGATTTGCCCATTGTTAGAAGATTGGGTATGGTCGTGGAAAGAGTGGGTGGCGCTGGCGTGATCCACGGGAGGAAAAATATGACGGGCAACTGCAAACGCGTGCTCGGCGCGTGCGGGGTGGCGCTTTCCATCGGCGTGGCATCGCCGGCCGTGCAGGCGCAGGCTGGTGATCCGTCGATTCTCGATCAGGCATGGGCGATCTGGGATGGTGCGGACAAGCCTGTCCGGGGCGGCTATCTGCGTCTGGCCGCGCCGCAATACATCGGCAAGATGAATCCCAACCACTGGCCGGTGCTGGATTGGGTGTCGATGGGCTACGTCCATGACAAGCTCGTGGTCACCGACGGCAGCTACAACCCGACCGTGCCATGGCTGGCGCAGTCGCTGACCCAGGACGATCCGACGACGGTCATCATGAAACTGCGCGATGGCGTGACCTTTCATGACGGCTCGCGCTTCGATGCCTCAGCGCTGAAGTTCCAGATCGATTGGATCCGCAACCCCAAGAGCGCCGCCTGGAGTGCCGGCTGGCTGGCGCCGCTGGAGTCGGTGGAGGTCGTGGACGACCTGACATTGCGCTGGAAGTTCAAGCATCCGTGGCCGGGTTTCGCCGGCATCGTCGCCAACGTGCCGGGCTACGCGCTCTCGGCGAAGGCGCTGCGCGAGGATGCCGATGCGTACGACAGCCAGCCCAAGGGGACCGGCGCGTTCATGCTGGAGGAGGCCAGTCCCGGCAACTTCCTGAAGCTCAAGCGCAACCCGAACTGGTGGTTCGCCAAGGCTTCGGGGCGGCCTGACATGCCGTATTTCGACGGCATCCACGTCAGCGTCATCCCTGATCCGGCAGTGCGGCTGGCCAATCTGCGGGCCGGCAAGCTCGACATTCTGACGCTCGACAAGTCGCAGTATGCGGTGGTCAAGAACGATCCCAACCTTGTCGTCTATCGCCAGCCGATCAATCATGTCGTGGCGCTGCGGTTCAATACGACGAAAGGCGTGTTTCGCGACGCGCGCGTGCGTCAGGCGATCAGCCTTGCGATCGATCGCAAGGCGCTGATCGCGGGCACACAGTTCGGGCTGGGCCGTATCGCCAGTGCCCTCTACCCGGAGGATCACTGGGCCCACAATCCGGCCCTGAACCCGGTTCCCTACGACCCGGCCAAGGCCAAGCAGCTGTTGGCGGAAGCGGGCTTCGCCAATGGACTGACGATCCGGGGCTACTACAACGCCACCACGATGGGGCAGACCATTGCGGAGGCCATCAAGAACATGCTGGCCAAGGTCGGGGTGACGTGGCAGGTCGACCTGCTGGCGCCGGTGGCCATCGCGGCTCGCCTGAAGGAACGCGACTACGATCTGGGCGAGGGCGGCTGGCAGTTCATCTACGATCCCGACCTGGCGGCGACCGGCCTCTATCATCCCGACGGCGGTTTCAATTTCGGTCGCAGCGACAACAAGGCGATCGTGGCGCTGATCGAAGCGGCGCGCCGCGAGGTCGACCACAAGAAGCGTCAGCAGCTCTACTGGGATATCGAGAAAGCGCTCTACGACGACTACCAGGATGCCTGGTTGTGGTGGGAGGAGGTCGTGACCGCCCATCGCAAATCGATCAAAGGCTGGAACCAGGAGCGGATGACGAAATACAAGGAAGTGCACTTCTGGTCACATCCGCTGTGGTTCAAGGACGGTCGGCCCTGATGCCGGCCCGCATCGTCGTTCGCGCCGGCGGCTGAACGATGGGCCGCTACATCATCGTCAGGCTTTGTCACGCGGCGATCGTTCTCGCTGTCGTGACCGTCCTGGTGTTCGTGATCGCCCGCCTGATCCCGGGTGATGCGATCATGGCCGCCATGGCCGGCAGCGTCGACATGTCCGACGCCAGTGTCGTGAAGACGGTGCGTGCCACGTACGGCCTGGACGAGCCGCTGCCCCTGCAGTTCCTGACCTGGCTGGAGCGCTTCGTCACCGGCGACTGGGGCACGTCGCTGGGCACCGGCGAGCCGGTGCTGAACATGTTCCTGAGCCGCTTGCCGGTGACGCTCGAGTTGTTCGCCGGCGCCACCCTGTGGTCGCTGGCGATCGGGTTGCCGGTCGGCCTGATCGGCGCCCTGAAGCGCAACTCCGGTACCGATGTGGTGCTGACGGCGGGCGCGCTGCTGGGCGTGTCGCTTCCCAGCTACTGGGAAGCGATCGTACTGATCTATCTGTTCGCCGTGCTGCTGCCCATCCTGCCGCCGTCGGGTTACGTGCCCTTCGCCGAAGATCCGTTGCTGAATATCACATCGATGATCCTGCCCAGCTTCGTGCTGGGTACCCATTCGGCGGGCCTGCTGGCCCGCTATGTGCGCGGCAGCCTGCTGGAGGTGCTGGGACAGGACTTCATCCGCACGGCGCGCGCCAAGGGCCTGCGCGAGCGCAGCGTCGTCATCTGGCATGCGCTCAAGCCGGCCATGATTCCGATCGTGACGATCATCGGCCTGTCATGGGGCGGCATGCTGGCCGGCGCCTTCTTCGTCGAGGTGATCTTCGCCCTGCCGGGCCTGGGACGCATGAGCGTCGATGCCATCTTCCAGAAGGACTTTCCCGTCATCCAGGCGACCCTGATTGCCGTCTCGGTGAACGTGCTGCTCGTCAACGTGCTGGTCGACATCCTCTATGGCTACCTCGATCCGCGGGTGAGGATCCGATGAGCGAGGTGGTCGGCGCCACCCCGGCACGGCCCGCGGCCGGCCGTTCGCCACTGATGTCCCTGGTGCTCGCCGTGGGCCGGCACCGGCTGGCGTCGGTCGGCCTGGTCGTGGTGGCCCTGCTGAGCCTGGTGGCGCTGCTGGCGCCACTGCTGGCGCCCTACAGTCCCTACGAGCAGGATCTCTACAACGTGCTGTCCGGCCCATCGCCGGCCCATTGGCTGGGTACCGACAATGTCGGGCGGGACCTGCTGTCGCGCCTGATCTACGGTACGCGCATTTCGCTGTTCGTCGGTATCGTCGGCACGCTTCTGTCGGCTGCGGTCGGGGTCACCGTCGGCCTGATCGCCGGCGCCAGGGGCGGGCTGGTCGATGCCATCATCATGCGCATTACCGATGCTTTTCTCTGCTTCCCGCCGCTGATCTTCATCCTGGCGATGTCGGCGGCGTTGGGACCGGGCATCCACAATGTGATCCTGTCGTTCGCGCTCTTTGGTTGGACGGGTTTCGCGCGCATCATCCGTGGCCAGGTGCTGCTGGTGCGCGAACTGCCCTATGTCGAGGCAGCCCGATCGATCGGCATGTCGCCGCTGCGCATCATGTGGCGGCACATCCTGCCCAATACGCTGGCGCCGATCATCGTGGCGGTCTCCATCAGCATCGGCCTCGCCATCCTGGTCGAAAGCGGCGTGTCGTTCCTCGGTCTGGGCGTGCAACCGCCGACCGCGAGCTGGGGCAAGGAACTGCGGGTGGGTTTCACCTACATCGAGACCGTGCCGCTGTTTTCCATTGTGCCGGGATTGCTGATCGCGCTGGCAGTGATCGCCTTCAATTTCATCGGCGACGGTCTGCGCGACGCGCTCGATCCGCGGCTGCGCGGCGCCATGGGGCGGTCATGACGGCCCGGCTGCAGGTGCGCGACCTGGTGGTCGAGTACCGCACCCGCGACGGCGTGGTGAGGGCGGTGAACGGCATCTCGTTCGACCTGCACCGTGGCGAGATTCTGGCATTGGTCGGCGAGAGCGGCTGCGGCAAGAGCGCGACGGCACTGGCCATGCTGCGCCTGATCCCGGATCCGCCGGGACGGATCGTCGGCGGCGAGGTGCTGTTCGACGGGTTGGACCTGCTCAAGGCCGACGATGCGCAGATCCGCGCCGTGCGCGGCAATCGCATTGCCATGATCTTCCAGGAGCCGATGACCAGCCTCAACCCGGTACACACCATCGGCGACCAGGTCGGTGAGCCATTGCGCCTGCATCGGCGGCTGACGCGCCCGGCGGCGATCGCCCGAAGCATCGCACTGCTGGGTACCGTCAACATCCCGCATGCCGAGGCCCGGATCGGCGACTACCCGCATCAGTTCAGCGGCGGCATGCGCCAACGCGCGATGATGGCCATGGGCATGGCCTGCGTGCCGGACATCATCGTCGCCGACGAGCCGACGACGGCGCTCGATGTCACGGTGCAGGCGCAGTTGCTCGACCTGCTGAAGCATCAGGTCGATACGCACGGCACGTCGATCCTGCTGATCACCCACAATCTTGGTGTCGTTGCCCGCTATGCCGATCGGGTGAACGTGATCTACGCCGGACGCGTGGTCGAGGCGGCGAGCGCCGACGCGCTCTACGCGCGGCCGACTCATCCCTATACGATCGGATTGCTGCGCTCGGTGCCGCGCCTGGACCAGCCGGCGACTGAAACGCTGGCACCGATCGAGGGACAGCCGCCGGACCCGCTGGATCTGCCGGCCGGCTGCCCGTTCCATCCGCGTTGTCCGCTCGCCACGGCGCAGTGCCGCCGCGAGCCACCACCACTGCGCGCCGTCGGCGATGCCCATCATGTCGCCTGCTGGGTGGCGGCCCATGGCTGAGCCCGACGACAACGCGCTGGTGGAGGCGCGCAACCTGCGGGTCGAGTTCCCGGTCTTGTCCGGCCTGTTGCGGCGCAAGCAGGTTGCCAGCGTAAGGGCCGTGGACGATGTCAATCTTGCGGTCCGGCGTGGCGAAGCGCTGGGCCTGGTCGGCGAGAGCGGTTGTGGCAAGTCGACCCTGGGCCGGGCCATCCTGCATCTGATCCGGCCAACGGCGGGAACTGTCCTGTTCGACGGTCATGCGCTGGACACTTTATCCGAGGTGGCAATGCGCCGGCACCGCCGGCGCATGCAGATGATCTTTCAGGATCCCTACAGCTCGCTCAATCCGCGTATGACGGTCGGCGAGGCGGTGGCGGAGCCGATGCTGGTGCATGGCCTGAGCGACGAGGGCGACAGCCAGGAGAAGGTCGCGGATCTGTTCCGCACCGTCGGTCTCGACCCGCGCATGATGACGCGCTATCCGCACGAGTTCAGCGGCGGGCAGCGCCAGCGGATCGGTATCGCCCGCGCGCTGGCGTCGGAGCCGGATTTCATCGTCTGCGACGAGCCGGTGTCGGCGCTGGATGTGTCGATCCAGGCCCAGATCATCAATCTTCTCGAGAGGCTGCGGGGCGCGCTGGGCCTGACCTACTTGTTCGTGGCGCATGACCTCGCGATCGTGCGCCATCTCAGCGACCGGGTGGCGGTGATGTATCTCGGCCAGATCGTCGAGATCGCACCGAAAGATGAAATCTACGCCCGGCCATTGCATCCCTATACCCAGGCATTGCTCTCGGCGGCGCCGATTCCCGATCGCGCTGTCGAGGCCCGACGTCAGCGCACGCTCCTGCAGGGCGAGATCCCAAGCCCCCTGAACCCGCCGACCGGTTGCCGCCTGCACCCACGGTGTCCCAAGGCGCACGCGACCTGCCGCGCGGTCGAACCGAAACTGCGCCAATTGGACGGTCAGCGCTGGGTTGCCTGCCATCTGTACGATGACGCGCCGACGACGGGCGGCGGTTGACGCCACAAGCTGCATCGTGCTGGGCTGCCGCGGGTGGCAGCTGATAACGGGAGCGCCGCATGCAGAGCGGGAGCAGGCCGCTGACGGTCGCCGATCGTACACGCGACCCGGCGTTGCTCATCGTCGATATGCAGAACGATTTCGTTCGTGTCGGCGCGCCGCTGGAGGTGCCGGCTGCGCGCGATACCATCGCAGCGCACCGCAGGCTGATTGCGGCGTTTCGCGCCGCCCATCGGCCGGTGATCTACACCAAGTTCATCTCCCGTACCGAGGAGACGTTGCTGTGGAACTGGTCGCCGCAATGCAGGCCGCCAGTGAAGACGTGCTGGAAGGACCACCAAAGGCGCTACGGCGACACCGATCGGCTTCTGGAGTGCACCGAGATCATCGACGAACTGCGCCCCGCGGCCGGCGATCTCGTGATCGAAAAATATGGCTATGGCGCTTTCCATGACACGGGCCTTGCCGGCCAACTCGGTGCGCTGGGCATCCGCTCTCTGGTGGTCACCGGCACGGTGACGCAGATCTGTGTCGAGGAAACCGCGCGCGAGGCGTTCCACCACGGTTTTCCGACCACGCTGGTGGCCGATGCCGTATCGTCATTCGATGCCGATCTGCATGCCGCGACGCTGCGGAACTTCGCCATGAAGTTTGGCTGGGTGGAAGACTGTGATGCCGTCGTGAAGCAGCTCGCTGCGCTCGGGCATCAGGAGGTGGCCAGAGCCTGACTTGACGAACCCGCGCCGGATCATCATGGTTCCGCGATAAGAAATTCCGTTACGGAAATGTGGGCGACCCCACACGTGGTCCGCCCCAGGGGAGGCTCGCCATGCATCGCCGTCTGCTGTTGGTTGCTGCGTCTTCGCTTGCCATCGCCGGGTCGCCGGTCGCCTTCGCCCAGGGCACGATCAAGGTCGGGTTTCCGATCATCCTGTCGGGCGCCGGCGCATTGTTCGGCGAGCCGGCGCTCAAGGGCGCCCAGATGTATGTCGATGAGGTGAATGCCAAGGGCGGCGTGCTGGGCCGCAAGATCCAGCTGATCCCACGCGACACCAAGGGCAATGCCGACGAGGCGGTCCGCGTGGCGCGCGACCTCATCCTACGCGACGACGTGCAGTTCATCGTCGGCACGTTGACCTCGGCGGAGGGGCCGGCGGTTTCCACGATCGCCAAGGAGAACAAGATCGTCTTCATCGCGCCGATCCCAAAGACCGATCAGCTGACGGCGCCCGCCAACCTGCATCCCTATGTCTTCCGGTCGGCCTCCAACACGACGATCGAAGGCCGCACGGCCGCCGAGATCGTGGCGAAATGGCCGGTGACGCGCGTCGCGACGATCGCGCCCGACTATGCTTTCGGACAGGACGTGACCAAGAGCTTTGTCGAGCACCTCAAGAAGATCAAGCCGGGCATCGAGGTGGTCGACCAGCAATGGCCCAAGCTGGGTGAGGCGGATTACACGCCCTTCATCAACGCCCAGATGGGCAAGAAACCGGACGCGGTCTTCTCGGCGGTGTGGGGCGGCCATTTCGTGACCTTCGCCAAACAGGCCAAGCCGCTGGGCTATTTCCAGGCCATCAAGAACAACTTCATCGCCATCGGCGAGGGCGGCTCGATCGAAACGGCCAGGGCGCTGGGCGCCGACTATCCGGTCGGGATCTGGGCCAACAGCTATGACGTCTTCGACTGGCCCGACGCGCCGGCGGCGCACAAGGACTACATCGAGCGCGTGAAGAAATACACGAAAGAGGAAACGCCGTCGTCGTGGCCGGTCACCGGTTACCTCGCGATGCAGTTCCTGGTCGAGGCGATCGCCAAGGCCGGCAGCGTCGAGTCAGACAAGGTCTCGGCGGCCCTGAAGGGACTGACGATTGATTCGCCTTTGGGCAAGATGACCATGCGGGCCAAGGACCAGCAGGCCAACCACGGCCAGTTCTGGGGCCGCACCAAGCTGGATGCCAAGTATCCCTTCGCGGTGATCGAGAACGTCACGCGCATCGATCCCGCGCCGTTCATGGATTGATACTGCGTGGATGCACCCGTCGTTCCTCGTGTCGCGGGGATTGACGGGTACAGCACCTCACATCTTGACAAAGAGCGGATAGCAGAAGGGGGCCCATGCCGGAGCCTGCATTCCTGTTCGGCCAGTTCCTGGGTGGGCTCACGGCCGGGATGTTTCTGTTCACGATCGCCGCCGGCCTGTCGCTGATCTTCGGCGTGCTGCGGGTGCTGAACTTCGCCCACGGCTCATTCTACATGTTCGGTGCCTACCTGTCCTGGCAGGTCATGAACTGGGTCGGGCCAGGCACCGAGTACTTCTGGCTCGCGGCCCTGGCGGCGGCATCGGCCGTGGCCGTGCTGGGTGTTGCCATCGAGTACCTGCTGCTGCGCCATCTCTACAAGCGCGAGGAGCTCTATCAACTCCTCTTCACCTATGCGCTGGTCCTGATCCTGGCCGACTGCGCCAAGATCATCTGGGGCACCGGGCAGCTCTCGGTGTCGCGCCCGCCCAGCCTGTCAGGCTCGATGCAAATCTTCGGCACGACCGTGCCGCACTACAATCTGTTCATCATGCTGCTGGGTCCGGCCATCGCCCTGGGCCTGTGGCTGCTGATGCATCGCACCCGGGTCGGCCGCCTGATCCGCGCCGCGGTCATGGACCGCGAGATGCTGGGCGCGCTCGGCGCCAATGTGGGCTCGCTCTACACCGTCATGTTTGCCGTCGGCGCCTTCCTGGCCGGCCTTGGCGGTGCCCTGGTGACGCCGGTCAAGAGCATCGTGCCGGGCATGGATGTCGAGGTGATCGTCGAGGTTTTCATCGTCGTCGTGATCGGCGGCCTGGGATCGCTGTGGGGAACGTTCCTGGGTGCCCTGGTGTTCGGGCAGGTGCTGGCGTTCGGCATCCTCATCGTACCGCGGTTCTCGATCTTTGCCGTGTTTGCCCTGATGGCGATCATCCTGATCGTGCGCCCCTGGGGCCTGCTCGGAAAGCCGCTATCGAGATGAGCCGCCGCATTCCCTGGGTCCTGGTCGTGGTCCTGATCGCCATGTGGATTCCATGGCTGGGGTCGCGGTTCTACACCTTCATCGCCACGGATATCGCCATCCTGGCGCTGTTCGCGCTCAGCCTGAACCTGCTGCTGGGCTACACCGGCCTGGTGTCGTTCGGGCACGCCGCCTATTTCGGCATCGGCGCCTATGTCTGCGCGATCCTGATGAAGTCGTACGGCGTGCCGTTCCTGCTGAGCTTTCCGGCGGCTGGCCTCGCGGCGGCGTTCTTCGCGCTGGTCTTCGGTTTCTTCTGCGTACGCCTGACAAAGATCTACTTCGCCATGCTGACGCTGGCCTTCGCCCAGATCGTGTGGGCGATCTGCTTCAAGTGGAACGGCGTCACCGGCGGCGAGCAGGGGCTGCCCAACGTGCCCTATCCCGAGCTCGCGTGGATGGCGTCGATCCCCGGCCTCGGTGGCCTGCGCGCCGGCGATCACTTCTACCTGGCGGTCCTGGTGCTGGTGGCGGTCGCGGTGGCGGCGTTGCACCGCATCGTCTCCTCGCCCTATGGGCGCATGCTGACGGTGATTCGCGAGAATCCGGAACGGGCCGAGTTCATCGGCATCAACGTGAGGCTCTACCAGCTGTCGGCGTTCGCCGCGGCCGGCTTCTTTGCCGGCCTGGCCGGTGCCCTGTTCGGCATCTTCAATCGCGGCGTCTTTCCTGACTTCGCCTATTGGACCAAGTCGGCCGAAGTCCTGATCATGACCATCCTGGGCGGCATGGGCCATTTCTGGGGGCCGGCGGTGGGCGCGATGGTGCTGACGCTGCTGAACCAGGAAATCACGTCGTATACGCAATACTGGCCCATGATCCTGGGTACGATCCTGATCGTGCTGCTGTTCGGCTTCCGCGGCGGGATTGTCGGTGCGCTCGTGTCGCTCGCCCGCCGGCTGCGGAGGCGCTGAGATGCTGGAGGTTCAGGACCTGCACAAGCGCTTCGGCGGTTTTGCCGCCATTTCGGGCGTGAGCTTCACCCTGGCCAAGGGTGTCGTCATGGCGATCATCGGTCCCAACGGCGCCGGCAAGTCGACGTTGTTCAACCTGATCACCGGCCATGTCGAGCCCAGCGCCGGCCGCGTGCTGCTGGCCGGTCAGGACATCACCGGCGCGCCGCCGCACGCGATCTGCCGCCGTGGGGTCGGCCGCTCGTTTCAGCGCACCAACATCTTTCCCAACCTGACCGTCTTCGAGTGCGTGCAGGCGGCCCTGCTGGCCCATCACGGCCAGGGGCGCAATTTCTGGCAGCGCTCCGAGCGCCTGTACCGAACCGAGACGGAAGCGTTGCTGGCATCGCTGGGCCTGGCCGACAAGGCCGACAGCCTGGCGGGTGAACTCTCGCACGGTAATCAGAAGCAGATCGAGCTGGGCATCGCGCTCGCGAGCGACCCCGACATCCTGCTGCTCGACGAACCGACCGCCGGCATGTCGGCGGTGGAGACGCACGAAACGATCGCGCTGATCGCCCGCATCGCACGCGAGCGCGGTCTGACCCTGCTGTTCACCGAGCATGACATGGACGTGGTGTTCTCGATCGCCGAACGCATTGCCGTGCTGCACCAGGGGCAGTTGATCGCGGAGGGCAGCCCGCAGGACGTTCGCACCGATCCGGAGGTGCGTCGTGTCTATCTGGGAGAGCGCTCATGAGCGCGCTGCTGGAACTGCACGACATCCATACCGCCTATGGCTTGTCGCGCGTGCTGTTCGGCATATCGCTGGAGGTCGCCAGCGGCGAGTGCGTTTGCCTGCTGGGCCGCAACGGCGTCGGCAAGACCACCACCATGCGCTCGATCATGGGCCTGACGCGGCCCAGCACCGGGCGCGTTCTGTGGAAGACGCGCGACATCGCCGGCTGGGCGCCGCATCGGATCGCCCGGGCCGGTATCGGCTTCGTGCCGGAGGACCGCCGCGTCTTCGCCGAGCTGACGGTGTGGGAAAACCTCGACGTCGCCGAGAAGGCGTCGGGACGTACCGGCGCATGGACCATACCGCGTGTCTACGAGATCTTTCCCAAGCTTCGTGAACTGGCCGACCGTCAGGCCGGCTTCCTGTCGGGCGGCGAGCAGCAGATGCTGACCATCGGCCGTACGCTGATGTGCAATCCGGAACTGCTGCTGCTGGACGAGCCGTCCGAAGGACTGGCGCCGATTGTCGTCGACCGCCTGCTGGAGCAGGTCGACGAACTGAAGCGCCAGGGATTGACGATTCTCCTGGCGGAACAGGGTGTCGATTTTTCGCTGCGGCTGGCTGACCGGGTGTACGTGCTGGAGAAGGGCGCCGTGCGGCATTCCGGGCCGGCCGCGGAACTGCGGGAGGACAGCAGCCTGCGTCAGCGTCTGTTGGCGCTGTGAGCGTGTTCAGGGAGTCAGATATGAGTATCGAGAGTCGCGATCCACGCTTTGCATCCGTGGTGGGCGAAGATGTTCTGCTGGAGGAAATCGGCAGCGGCTTCCTGTTCACCGAGGGACCGCTCTGGCACCCCGGCGGCGCTTATCTACTGTTCAGCGACATCCCGGGCGATCACATCCGGCGCTGGCGCCAGGCCGACGGCGTGCAGACGTTCCGCCAGCCCAGCAATATGTCGAACGGACTCGCCTGGGACCGGCAGGGGCGTCTGCTGGCCTGCGAGCATGCCACCAGCCGGGTGACACGCACCGAGAGCGACGGCAGCATCACGGTTCTCGCCAGCCACTACGACGGCAAGACTCTGAACAGCCCCAACGACATCGTGGCCAAGAGCGACGGTGCGATCTACTTCACCGATCCCACCTATGGCCGCATGAAATATTTCGGCCGCGAGCGCGCTTGCGAACTGACGTTCCAGGGAGTCTACCGGGTCGATGCCGAGGGCAAGGTGACCTTGCTGGCCGACGATTTCGCGCAGCCCAATGGGCTCTGCTTCTCGCGCGACGAGAGCCGCCTGTTCGTCAACGACACCAGCCGGCAGCACATTCGCGTCTTCGATGTCCGCGCCGACGGTACGCTGGCTGACGGGCGGGTGTGGGCGAACACCACGGGGACGGGGCCCGGCGCGCCCGATGGCATGAAGATCGACAGTGCCGGCAATCTCTATTGTTGCGGCCCCGGCGGCATCCACGTCTTCGCGCCAGATGCCACGGCACTGGGAGTCATCCGGGCGCCGCAGCCGGCCGCGAACTTCTGCTTTGGTGGTGACGACCGGCGAAGCCTGTTCATCACCGCGGGCACATCCCTCTACCGCACCCGCGTCAAGATACCCGGCCACATCTGAATTCCCTCCCCCACGTAGTGGGGGAGGTGGCCGAAGGTCTTCAGCCGCAACATGGGTAACAGTTTGTGCTCACCACATGGGTAACAGTTTTCTC
>NZ_VOHA01000001.1 GCF_007859315.1 Reyranella sp. CPCC 100927 | reverse complement strand
AGCACCTCGCCCTGCTTGGGCCCCTCGAGATCGACCATCTCGATCTGGAGCGGCTTCTTGGTGGCAACAGCGAGCGCGGCGCGCGTCTTCATCGGTGATCCTCCGGACAGCTGTTGTCACACGAGGGCAACAACAGGCTTCCCCAAGCTCTGGCTTGCAGGCAAAGACGGCCGCTCGGCGCTGAAGGCGCGTCCTGGCGGCAGCGCAACATCCGTCGGCACAAAGTAGCGATAAAGAAGCATCGTCCGGAATTGGACTTTGGATCGAGAAACTACAGCTAGCCAGGAACCGAATTGGAAATCATGATCGCGGTGACTCTCGGGATTCCTGGACACACGCCAACACGCGATTCTCGATGGGGCGTGTGCTCTGACGCATTGCGATCAGGTTCACGGAGGCTGCCCCGATGTCGTACGCCAGTCGCACGACCGCAAAGCGTGCGGATTCCGGAGAAGCCGGAATCCGACGGGGCATGAGCATGAAGGCCTCAACCGAGGAGGCCGTCGCGGAGCTTCTGGCCGCCATCAGCCAGGATCACATGGAAATGATCCTGCTGTTTTGTTCACCGCACTACGACGTCCCGGCCATGCTGGCGGAAATCGCCCGCCACGCACCCGATATCCGCGTGCTGGGTTGCACGACGGCGGGTGAAATAACACCGGTCGGCTACCGGCAAGGCACGGTGACCGGTCTCAGTCTGTCGGCAACACATTTTGCCACGTCTGTCCGGCTGATCGAGCCGACCTCGTCCTTCGAAATCGCCGATGGCCGCGCCGTGACCCAGGCACTGGTGGCCGAACACCACGTGGTGCGGCGCCGGCTGACCGCGCCGCGCACCTTCGCCCTGCTGATCAACGACGGCCTGTCGATGCGCGAGGAGATCATCGTCAGTGCACTGGGCGATGCATTGGGTGAAATCCCGCTGGTCGGCGGTTCGGCCGGCGACAACCTCGCTTTCCGGGAAACCAGCATCTTTCTCGACGGCCGCGTGCTGACCAACGCCTCGTTGCTGGTGCTGATCTCGACCGATCTCGATTTCCGGGTATTCCAGACCCAGCATTTTCAGCCGCTCGACGAGAAGATCGTCGTCACCCGGGCCGACCCGGCACGCCGACTGGTCATGGAGATCAACGCCGAGCCTGCCGCTGACGAATACGCCCGCATGATCGGCCTCACGCGCGCGGACCTGACGCCGCTCATCTTCGCCGCCCACCCACTGGTCGTGCGTGCCGGCGGTCGCCACTACGTGCGCGCCATCCAGCGCGTCGACGACGACGGACTGCACTTCTTCTGCGCGATCGACGAAGGCATCGTGTTGAGCATGGCCCGGGGCGGTGATTTGCGGGCCAACCTGGTATCGATGTTCGACGGCTTGCGCCAGGAGCTGGGCGGCATCGAGGCGGTGATCGGCTTCGACTGCGTGCTGCGCTATGTCGAAATGGAGCAGCGCCAGATGCTGCGCGACATCTCGCGCATCATGGCGCAGAACCACGTCATCGGCTTCAATACATATGGCGAGCAATTCGGCATGATGCATGTGAGCCAAACCTTTACCGGGATTGCCCTCGGACGAGGCTAGTCATGGCGGCGGAACGACCTCTGCCCACGCCAGATCAGGACGTCGATGGCCTCCGTCGCCATGTCGCAAAGCTGACGGAGATCAATCGTGCCCTGATGCGCCGCGTCGAGCACAGCCTCGACATGCAGGGCAACGCGTATCAGCTGTTCCAGACCGCGATCCTGCTCGACCAGAAGGTCAGGGACAGGACACGCGAACTCGAGCAGGCGCTGCAGGCCGTCGAACAGTCCAACCTGGAACTGAGCGAAGCCATCGTCAGCAGCCGCGTGGCTCAGGGTCGGCTGCAGGATGCCATCGACAGCATCTCGGAAGGCTTCGCCATCTTCGATCCCGATGATCAGCTGATCCTGTACAATCGCCGCTTTCTGGATTTCTGGCCCAACCTGACGAGCCGCATCCAGGCCGGCATTTCCTTCGATGAACTGATCCGGGTGGAACTCGACAACAAGGTCATTCTGCCTGACGGCCGCCCGGTCGAGCGTTGGCTCGCCGAGCGACGGCGGCAGCGCCGGGCGATCCGCCGCGGAACCCAGCGCTGGGTCTATGCCCTGGCCGACGGACGCTGGATCCAGGTCACCGACCGCCGATCGATCGAGGGCGGCATCGCCTCGATCTACACCGACATCACCGATCTCAAGGATGCCGAGCGCCAGGAGCGCGAGAAAGTGGCGGCAGAGCGCCAGCAGGCGAAAGAAGCCTTGCATGACAGCGAACAACGCATCCGCCTGTTCGCCAACGCCGTGCCCGCCATGATCTCGTATGTCGATCATGATCAGCGCTATCGTTTCGTCAATCGCGCCTATCGCGTGGCCTACGGGTCGGACGGCACGCCCATCCTGGGCCGGCCCTTGCGCGCCATTCTCGGCGATGCCGAGTACGAACAGCGCCAACCCTTCGTCGAGCGGGCGCTGAATGGGCACACCGTCACGTTCGACCTGCCCTTGCGCTCGTCGGACAACCAGCCGCGGTTCGGCCTCGCCACCTATGTACCGCACCGCAGCCATCGCGGCGACGTGGTCGGTTTCTTCACGCTGATCCAGGACATCACGGAGCGACGACGGGCCGAGCAGATCCTCGAGGCCGCCAACGAGGAACTCGAACGGCGCGTGCGCGAGCGCACCGCGACCTTGTCGGAACTGAACGAAACCCTCTCACGCGAGGTCGAACAACGGCGACGCATCGCGCGGGAACTGCAGGCCGCCAAGGTCGAGGCCGAGCGGGCCAACGTCAGCAAGACCAAGTTCCTCGCCGACGCCAGCCACGATCTTTTGCAGCCGCTCAACGCCGCGCGCCTGTTCATCGCCGCGCTGCAGAATGCCGGCCCCGGCGATGCGGATGAGATCGTCCTGTCCAAGGTCGACCATGCGCTGGGCAACGTGGAAGACCTGCTGAACATCCTGCTCGACATGTCGAAACTCGACTCGGGGCACGTCAGCGCCAGCGTCGCGGATGTCCGCCTGGCGCCGCTGATGGAGGCCTTGCGCGATGAGCTGGCGCCGCAGGCTGAGCAACAGGGCCTGTCATTCCGGCTGATGCCCTGTCAGCTCACCGTGCAATCCGACCCGCGCCTGCTGCGCCGCTTGCTACAGAATTTCCTGACGAATGCCTGCCGCTACACGGTGTCCGGACGAGTGCTCTTCGGCATCCGCCGGCGCGGCGACATGGTCGAGTTGCAGGTGCACGATACCGGCGTCGGCATCCCCGAAGACAAGATCAACGAGATCTTCGAAGAATTTCGACGCCTGGACCCGGTGGAGGGTGCCCGCAAGGGCTACGGGCTCGGCCTGTCGATCGTCGCCCGGATCAGCCGCCTCCTGGGCTATCAGGTCAGGGTTCGCTCCCGTGTGGGACGCGGTTCCTGTTTTTCCGTCCTGGTGCCTTTGGCCCATTCACCCCGACCCCACACCCTGGCCCGTTCGGTCACATTGCCGGCGGCAAGTCCCGTCGACAATGTGCGCGTGCTGCTGATCGACAACGATCCTGCGGTGCTCGACGGCATGACGCGACTTCTGCAGACATGGCGGTGTCAGGCCGTCGCCGTCGCCAACCGGCGCCAGGCGCGGGCACGCCTGGCACAGGCTGACTTCCAGCCTCAGATTCTCCTGGCCGACTATCACCTCGACGACGGCGATGTCGGTACTGATCTGATCACCGAACTGCGCGGCCAACTGGGCGCCGACGTCCCGGCCGCCATCATTACGGCCGACCGCAGCCCCGAGGTTCAGGCTGCCGTGCAGCGTCTGGCCTCGGCCAGCCTGCTGACCAAGCCGATCAAACCGGCGCGGCTGCGCGCACTGATCGCGTCAGTTCGGCGCTGACAGGCTTCGGCGGTATTTCTGGTAGAGGATGACGGCCTGCGTGCGGCTGGACACACCCAGCTTCTGCAGCAGACTGGACACATGCGCCTTCACGGTCGTGATCTGCACGTCGATGATGTAGGCGATCTGCTTGTTGAGTTTCCCCTCGGACATCAATTCGAGCACTTTGCGCTGCTGGTTGGTCAACAGCTCGAAGCGGCAACGAATGGCTTCATCGAGTCCGCGATCATCGCTGTCGTCGCCCAGGGACGCGCCGCCCATGCCTTCGGTCGGCGCATACGTGCCGCCGTCGAGAATCGTGGTGATGGCCGCGATGACAGCGTCACGGGACAACGATTTCGGGATGTAGGCGACGGCCCCGGCATCGAAGCACTCACGCATCACGTAGCTGTCGGCCAGAGCGGAGACGACGGCGACCGGGATATCCGGCCGCCTCACCCGCAGCGAGCGCACGCCCTTCACGCCGTTCATCCCCGGCATGCGAAGATCCAGCAAGATCAGGTCGATGTCGGCCCCGGCCGCGACCCGCTCTACCGCCTCGCCGAACGAGCCGCTTTCGAGCACGGCCACCTGGTCGTCAAGCGACCTCAGCGTGCTGGCCAACGCTTCGCGAAACATCGGGTGATCGTCGGCGACCAGGACAGTGCGCATGACACATCCTCGCCTGAAGTATCGTCATTTGAGGGCGCGGCAGGCGAACGGTCAAGCGACGACAATTTGCCTAACGATGCTGCAACATGGCCAGTAATTGAGTGACCGCCGCCTCACCGGGACTTTCCAACCCTAGTACCTGGACTCACAATTGACTGATACAGGCTGTCATCCCGAGCGTAGCGAGGGATCTTTGGATGATGGCGTGCGATGCATCAAAAGATCCCTCGCTACGCTCGGGATGACAGCGGGTAGTGAATCACCTTTCAATGATCGTGATTACTAGTCGTCATCCAGCCCGTATCGGTCTTTCATCATCGATCGCCAGCGGCGACGCAGATCGGTCGGCCGCGCGGCGAAGCGTTCGTCAAGGAAAGTCGCCTGCGTGATCCGATCGATGCGAAAATGACGGAAGCCTTGCCGCAGTTCGCACCAGCCCATCAGGATCCGCGTGGAATCCAGATAGCCGACAGCCACCGGCCAGACCACACGCTCACTTCTGTGATCGGCCTTGTCGCGATAGACCAGCGCGATCTTCTTTCCCACCCGGGCCCAGGCACGGGCCTGCGCGACATCGAGCCCGTCGGGCGGAATGGCCCATCCCGGCGCGGTGCGCGCCGCCGCATCCCGAATAAGCGGCTGCAGATGGTCGGGCACGATGGACGCAATCTTTGCGATCAGATCACGCGCGGCCCTGGCCAGAGCTGGATCGGCATGTCCAGCAACCCACTGCGCCCCCAGGACGGCAGCCTCGACCTCGTCACCTGTCAGCATCAGCGGCGGCAGATCGAAGCCGCCGTCCAGCACATAGCCCATGCCGGCCTCGCCGCGGACCGGCACCCGCTGGCCGATCAGGGCCGCGATATCGCGATAGACCGAGCGCTTCGACGTTTCGAGTTCGGCCGCGATGGCCGCCGCGGTGACCGGCCGGGTCGAGCGGCGGAGGATCTGAATGATCTGGAAAAGGCGGTCGGCGCGGCGCATGGCAACAGCACGACAGTTCCATGCTGACAGCAGGGTGGCAACAGCCCTGCGCTAAAGTCCATTCATCGACACCGAGGACCCGACATGAAAAAGACCTATCATGGCAGCTGCCACTGCGGCGCCGTCCGCTACGAAGCCGACATCGACCTGGCGGCCGGAACCGGCAAGTGCAACTGTTCGATCTGCGCCAAGACGCGGGCGTGGGGCGTCTTGATCAAGCCCGAAGATTTTCGATTGCTGGCCGGCGAGGACGTGCTCACCGGCTATCAGTTCGCCACCAAAAGCGGCCACCACCTGTTCTGCAGCCGCTGCGGCGTCCGCTGTTTCAATCGCGGACACGTCGAGCAGCTCGGCGGCGCCTTTGTGTCGATCCAGCTCGCCACGCTCGACGATGCGACACCGGCGGAACTCATCGCAGCGCCGATACGGTACGGCAACGGCCGCGATAACGCCTGGTGGGAGGAGCCGGCCGAGACACGGCACTTGTGAGGTTTATTACCTTCCCCCGCTCGCGGGGGAAGGTGGCGCGCAGCGCCGGATGGGGGGCGCTGCAACGAGGACGATGCCAAGGTCGACACACCCAGTCCGTTCGACCCATCCCCCATCCGCCCCTTCGGGGCACCTTCCCCCGCATGCGGGGGAAGGTATTTTTTCTACGCCGGCGCGAACATCGGCAGCGGCGGGCCGCCGTCGGTGGGCTTGAAGACCACCGTCACGTTCTGGCCGATGCGGATCTTGTCTAAGTCGCAGTCAACGATGTTGGTCATCATCGATGGGCCTTCGGCCAAGGTCACATAGGCGAGGGCATAGGGTACCGGCGCCCGGCGCATGACACTGAACGAGTAGATCGTGCCTTTGCCTGACGCCGTGATCCATTCCGTCTTGTCGCTGAAGCAGAACGGGCAGATCGTGCGCGGATAGTGGTGGGCTTCGCCGCACGCGGTGCATTTGCGCACCAGCAGCTTGCCCTCGCCGGCCGCATCCCAATAGGCCTTGGTCTCGGAACTCACCGAGGGCGCCGGCAGCTTGCGTTCCTTGGTTTGTGCTTGCGCGGCCATGGCCTACTCCCTTTCCAGAATGACGGTGCCGCTGCCATGGCGAGAGCCCAGCGAGCCGCCGGTGCCATGCGCCAAAGCCAGATCGCAGTTCTTCACCTGCACCTTGGGATGCGCCTCGCCGCGCAGCTGGCGTACCGCTTCGAGCACCTTGGTGAGGCCGCCGCGGTTGCCGGGATGGTTGCTGCACAGGCCGCCGCCATCGGTGTTGAACGGCAGCTTGCCGACACCCGAGATCAGGTTGCCGTCGGCCACCAGCTTGCCGCCCTTGCCCTTCTCGGCAAACCCGAGGTCTTCGAGCTGCATCAGCACCGTGATCGTGAAGCTGTCGTAGATCGACACGTACTTGATGTCCGACGGCTTGACGCCGGCTTCGGCGAAGGCCGGCGGACCGGTGTACACGGCGCCGCTGTAGGTCAGGTCGACCTTACCGCCCATCTGCGTCTTCATCGCTTCGGCAGCACCCAGCACCTTGACCTTGGGCCGCTTCAGGCTCTTGGCGATCTCCGGCGCCACGACGACGATGGCGCCGCCGCCGTCGGTGATGACGCAGCAATCCAGCCGATGCAGCGGATCGGAAATCATCGGCGAGTTCACCACGTCCTCGACCGTCACCACGTCGCGCAACAGCGCATGCGGGTTGTGCTGCGCGTGGTGCGAGGCGGCGACCTTGATCCAGGCCAGCTGCTCGCTGGTGGTGCCGTACTGGTGCATGTGGCGCATGGCGCACATGCCGTACATGTTCACCACCGTGGGCCCGTAGGGAAACTCGAACGGCTCGTCGGGAGTCGGCGTGCCGCCACGGCTGCGCGGCACCGTGCCGGTGGCCATGCCCTCGGCGCGCGGCCGGCCGGCCAAGGTGATCAGCGCCACCTTGCACTTGCCGGCAGCGATCGCTTCCAAAGCGTGGCCGACATGCACGACATAGGACGAACCGCCAGTGTCCGTGGAATCGACGTGCCTGGGGTTGAGGCCCATGTACTCGACCATCGACATCGGGCCGAGGCCGGGCGCGTCGCCGGCGCAGAAGTAGCCGTCGACGTCGGCCTTGGTAAGGCCGGCATCCTCGAGTGCGCCCTTGGCCACCTCGGCATGGATCATGGCCAGCGACAGATCGGTCGCCAGCCGGGTGGGGTGTTCATAGATGCCTGCGATATAGGCTTTGCCTTTGAGACTCATGGGCGGCTCGTTCTCCCGCGCGATGGATATCGCCGCATCGTGGTGCATTTCGCGACCACGGTCGAGATGTCGATGACCGCGTTCGGGCAACGCCGGGCGGCGTGGTGAGCATGGACAGGCTCGCAGAGCGGAAGGTAGACACCGGCGATGCGGCGCCCTGTCCGAGCGTCGTCGCGACGGCGGTCACATCGACGAAAGTCGGGGCCAGTTCCTCAAGGGGCTCTCTCAGGTCGAGAAGCACTCCGAGGCGTTGGCGCTCGTCCTTGCCGATCCAGCGATCGGTGATCTCGTCAAGCGGGACGGATTGAGGTCGTGCAACTTTCTCGCGACTCTGCCACACGCTGACGGCGAGGTCCTCCAGCACCTGCCAGATAGACAACCATTTGGTTGCATGTCAATCCGATGTCAGATTGACGTGAAGCGCGATCGTCTCGCGGCGCAGAATGTGCGCGGTGCAAAGCCGCACCCGCGATCAACTCATTGGGAAGTGATGGCCAAACCCAAGACCGTCCCTATATCGAGCGGGACGCAGCTTGGCTGCGTTGATTCATGAATCACATCAATCCCTCTCTATGTTCAGGAGATGACCATGCGCATGTTCGCTG
Source organism: Reyranella sp. CPCC 100927 (assembly GCF_007859315.1). Taxonomy (GTDB): domain Bacteria; phylum Pseudomonadota; class Alphaproteobacteria; order Reyranellales; family Reyranellaceae; genus Vineibacter. Next base: position 1,311,776 of record NZ_VOHA01000001.1, on the reverse strand, counting down.
TTGCTGCCGGCCTGGCCGGCATGCTCGTTTGTGGCACTGCGTTCGCCCAGTCGACGGCGTCCAACCAGCAGACCCAGGCCTGCTACACTCAGGCCCGCCAGCAGGTCCTGTCCGGCGAGGCGCTGACGACCTTCATGGCGCACTGCACGACGGATCGCGTGGCGCCGACGCCGGCTTCAGCCACCACGTCGAACCGCTGCGCCGATCAGGCCCGGCTGTTGAGCGGCGAGCAGAAGGCCGCGGCCCTGCGCGACTGCCGCTAACACCGGCAGACTGCTGATGCACCAGAAGGCGCGCCGCTCCGTGGCGCGCCTTCTTTCATTGAGGTGATGGTTCCTCCGTTACGATCGATCGTGTAGCGTCATGCCGGATGACGAGGACATGACATGGCGCAGTCGCGCATGGATCCGGCACCCCGGCAGTATCCGCCGTTCGTCGCACTGCTGCGCCGAGCGGCACGCGGCCCGGCGGCGGCGCCCGAGCGAACGACCGCGGACGAGATCGAGGCTTGGCTGCTGCGCGAAGCTGTCCGCGAAGAGGACATGCTGCCCCTGTATGAATCGTTGGTGTGGCGGCTGGTGGCGGCCGGCCTGCCGCTGGACCGCAGCAGCGTCCACGTCGGCACGCTGCATCCGCAACTCATCGGCTTTGCCTGGAACTGGAACCGCACCGACGGCCTGTGCGATGAAGTGAAAGTTCCGGAAGCCGCGCTGAAGTCCGACTCGTATCGGCGCAATCCGCTGTTTCGCGTCAATGAGTACGGCGAGTCCGTGCGCTGCAACCTCGGCGATGCGGAGACAATCGCGCGCTTTCCGTTGATGGCGGAGCTGGCGGCGCAGGGCATCACCGAATATATCGCGCTGGCGCTGGGCGGCGGTGCCTATCACAACGCCGTCACGGTCGCCACGAAGCAGGCCGGCGGTTTCTCCGACTCCCAACGCACGACCCTGGAGCGACTCTTCGCATTGTTCGCGCTGCACATCGAGCGCCATATCGCGCAGCGCATCGCCGGCAACGTGCTCGACACCTACCTGGGCACGGCGGCGGGCGGCAAGGTGCTGCGTGGCGCCATCCATCGCGGCTCCGGCGAGCCGATCCGCGCCATCATCTGGGTATCGGACCTGCGTGGCTTCACCGATCTCGCCGATCGTCTCGAGGGCGCCGAGATGATCGCGCTGCTCAACGCCTATTTCGAGCGCCTTGCCGGTGCCGTGCTGGACCACGGTGGCGAGGTCCTGAAGTTCATCGGCGATGGTCTGCTGGCGGTCTTCCCCTTCACCGCCTTCGGTGATGAAGCACAGGCGGCGGCCGCGTCGCTGGCCGCGGCCCAGGCAGCGATGGCGGCGATCGAACACCTCAATGTCGAGCCGCCGCCGGAACTCGCCCGCATCGGCGGCTGGCAGCCGTTGCGATCGGGCATCGCGCTGCATGAAGGCGATGTCTTTTTCGGCAATGTCGGCGCCGAGGCACGGCTGGACTTCACGGTGATCGGCCGCGCCGTCAACGCGGCCAGCCGTGTCGAAGCCCTCACCAAAACCCTGGGGCGTTCCATTCTGATCACCGAGCCCGTCGCCCGCCGCCTCGAGCGGCCACTCGACCTGCTGGGCGCGCACGCGCTGCGTGGATTGGCTGAGCCTGTGCCGCTGTACGGACTGAAGCCCTGATTGCGGCCACGCTCAGGCGACAAAACGGCGCATCGACGTCGGCCGAACCGGCTGCGCCGGTGGGAGCCCACCGTTCGAACCTGCGTTGGATCGACAGCGTTTCCAACACAGTTGCACGCGCCGTTAGCGATCCGCACATGCAGAAGCTTCACGGTACGCCAAACGCACTGTGAGGCTTTTTCTTGCTGTTACGCCTTTGGCGGCACATCGCGGGCACCGGGCACGCGCTGGGAGAATTCTTCGGGGATCGCCTTGCCGGCGTCGGTGTAGGCCTTCTGGATCGCCGCCACGTTGGGACCAAAGATCGTGCGGCGATGCGACTTGGTCCATTCGCGCGACCCTGACACCGTATCGAGCGAGCCCTGGAAGCGCGGCATGACCCAGCGCGCGAAAAGCTCGTAGCTGCGCAGGGTCTGCTCGCGGTTGGCCCATTCATGAGCGCGGAACATCACACCGCCGATGCCGCCCCGGCTCTGCTCGATCAACCGCTCGATGCCGCGGGCGACCGTGTCGGGCGAGCCGACCAGGGTGGTGCCCATCTTGACGCCGTCGCGCAGCGGATCGTCCGCGCGGCCGGGCGGCCGGCCCAGCGTATCCTCGAAGTAGGTCACGGTCTCCAGCCGCTCGCCCTTCTGGACCTCGCGCAGCGCCAGCTCGTCGTCCTCGGCGGTGTGCATGTTGACCACCAGCCGCCAGTCCTTGCGGTTCATCGTGCGGCCGACCTTGGCCGCCTCCTCCTCGGCGATCTTCCATTGGCCCGCCAGGGCATCGGGGCCGCCGGGTATGCCGGCGCCCAGCGACAGCACGCCCAGGCCATACTTTCCTGCCACCTGCATGCCGGCCGGCGTCAAGGTGCTGGCCACAGCGATCGGGAAGCAGGGATCGCTGTAGGGCGCCAGGTGCAGGCGCGCATCGCGCAGCTCGAACCAGTCGGTCTTCATGGTGACCGGCTCTTCGCACTTCAGCAGCCGCGTGATGGCGTCGAGCGACTCGTCCATGCGGCGGCGCTGGTCGGCGGGCTCGATGCCCATCATGTAGGCATCCGACACCAGCGCGCCGGGGCCACAGCCCAGCATGGCACGGCCGCGAGTCATGTGATCGAGCTGGACGAAGCGGTTCACCACCATCAGCGGATGATGGTACGGCAGGCTCGTGACGCCCGAACCCAGCCGGATGTTGCGCGTGCGCTCGGCGACCGCGGCGATGATCAGCTCGGGCGCGGCGATGATCTCCCAGCCGGCGGAATGATGCTCGCCGACCCAGGCTTCGTCATAGCCCAGGTGATCGAGCCACTGGATCAGCTCCATGTCGCGCGCGATCGCAAGGTTGGGGTTGTCGCCCACGCGATGGAACGGCGCCAGGAAGATGCCGAAGATCAGTCCCTTGTGCGCCATCGCCTATCCCCTCTCGCGTCGCAGAATTGCTGGTCGGATCGCATTCCGACGCTCGGAATGCCGCCACGCTCCGATGTACGCGATGGTGGCGATGGAGTCGATCCAGGGGCTGCTATGCGCTAAACGAAGGTTCTCACCTCTCCCGTAAGCGCAAGAGGTGAAGAAGATGGAGCGCGCCATGGACCTGAACTTCAGCAAGGCCGACCTGGCTTTCCGCGACGAGGTCCGCACCTTCCTGAAAGAGAACCTGCCGGTCGAGCTGACCGAGAAGGTGCGCCGCAACCTCCAGGTCGAGCGCGAGGACTACCTGACCTTGCATCGCCTTCTGCACCGCCAGGGTTGGATCGCACCGGCATGGCCGAAGGCGTACGGCGGCACCGGCTGGAGCCTGACGCAGCGCTATATCTTCAACGAGGAGCTGGCCTACGCCAACACGCCGCGCGTGATGCCGTTCGGCATCCAGATGGTAGGGCCGGTCATCTACACCTTCGGCAACGCCGAGCAGAAGGCCAAGTACCTGCCGCGCATCCTGTCGGGCGAGGATTGGTGGTGCCAGGGCTACTCAGAGCCCGGCGCCGGCTCCGACCTCGCCTCCTTGCGCACGCGCGCCGTGCGCGACGGCGATACCTATGTCGTCAACGGCCAGAAGACCTGGACCAGCTTCGCGCATTATGCCGATCACATGTTCTGCCTGGCGCGCACCAAGCCCGACGCCAAGCCGCAGGACGGCATTTCGTTCCTGCTGATCGACATGCGCCAGCCCGGTGTCGAGGTACAACCGATCGTCACCGTCGACGGCACCAGCGACGTGAACTCGGTGTTCCTGACCGACGTGAAGGTGCCGCGCGAAGACCTGGTGGGCGAGGAGAACAAAGGCTGGACCTACGCCAAGTTTCTGCTCGGCCATGAACGCGCCGGCATTGCCGCCGTCGGCCGCTCCAAGAACGCCCTGCGCCGACTGAAGGAGATCGCGCGTGCCGAGCACGTCGCCAGCAAGCCGCTGATCGAGGAGCGTGCGTTCGCCGAGAAGATCGCGCAGGTCGAGATCGACCTGACGGCGCTGGAATATATCGAACTCGACGTGCTGTCGCGCGAAAGCACCGGCCAGGGGCCGGGCACCGGCGCCTCGATGCTGAAGGTCAAGGGCACCGACGTGCAGCAGGCCATCACCGAGCTGGTGTGCGAGGCGGTCGGCTACTACGCCATTCCCTACGTGAAGAAGGCGCTGTTCGACGGTTGGAATGAGCCGCCGATCGGGCCGGAATACGCCGCCACCGCGGCGCCGACCTATCACAACTGGCGCAAGGCCTCGATCTACGGCGGCTCGACCGAGGTCCAGAAGAACATCATGGCCAAGATGGTGCTGGGGCTGTGAGGCCCCTGCACTGGCCCATCACCCGACCGGCTGACCGCTGGTAAGACGCTTCAGATAGCGGCGGACGTCCTCCAGACCCGGGCCGACGGCATCGACAGCCGCCCTGAGATCGACGGGATGAACGTGAAGGGTCTTTGACCAGTACCGCATGTGTTGCTCGGCATCGATATCGATATGAACGCTCTGCTGCTGATCCGCCATGCATAAACCCACGTTTCAAGAATCGATCTCTGTACTGTCGACACCCTGCCCGCGGAGCTGCCACCCACCGAGGCCATCGGGGAGTGCGACCATTCCCTCCGCCATGTGATCCGGCACCGAGTCGGCCTCGGTGCATGTGACGAGATCCTTGTTGGACCATGGCGCAACCAGCGGCTCGCGGCCCTGATGCCGCACCACCTGGTCGAAGACCGCCGCAGCCAGTTCCCGCGCTTCGGCCTCGCTCGCGGCACCGACCAGGCACACGTCGCGATGCCAGCTGCGCTGCCAGTGCGGCGAATCGCGATCGACGGGCTCCAAGCGATAGATCGGCATCGAAGCCTCACCTAGTTGCTGGCGTACCGGAACTCCGGCAGCGTCTTGAGCTGCTCCTTGGTGGCGCCGGGCAGCATGATCTTCTTCTCGACGACCCGCAGCGACTCGTAGGGAACCGCGATCAGGCGGGCGCCCATGCCGAGAAAGCCACCGATCGACAGCACGGCGTACGGCGCCTTGCCGTCGCTGGCAATGATCACGTCATCGATCTTGCCGATCGACTCGTTGGCCGCATTGACGACGTCGGCGCCGATGACCTTGGAAGCGCGGAACCCGGTCGACACCTGCTGAACGTCGACTTTGGTGATCGTCTGCGGCTGTCCCTGGGTAAAGCCGGGGCCAGCTGCCAGAACGGACAGCGCAACCGCGGCGGCACCGACAGACAAGCTGAGCCTTTGCATGGTCTTCCCTCGCGAAATTCGTGCACTCGAAACGCTGCTGCACGACGCAAGTTCCCTCGCGGGGGATGAGAGAGCCATGCCTGTCAGTCGGCGCGCATGCCCGCGGCCTTGATGACGTCGCCCCACTTGACCCGGTCGGTCGCGATCGCCGTCTTCAGATCGGTCGGCGAGCCGATCAGGCTCTCCACGCCGCTCTCGACCATGCGCTTCTGAACGTCGTCCTTGGCCAGGGCGGCACGCAACGCACGGTTCCAGAACTGCACAAGATCGGCGGACAGGCCCGCCGGACCGAACAGGCCAAACCAGTTCACGATCTTGAAGTCGGGCAGCCAGCGCGAGATCAGCGGCAGGCCGGGAAACAGCGGCGACGCCTGCGGTGCGCCAAAGGCAACCGGGATCAGGTTGCCGCCGGTGATCTGGCCAAGAAACTCCGGCATGTTGCCGAACATCATGTTGACGTTACCCGCGACCATGTCCTGGATGGCCGGCGCGCCGCCGCGGTAGGGCACATGGACCAGGTCGACACCGGCCAGCTTCTTGAACATCTCGCCCGCCAGATGCTGCGACGTGCCGTTGCCGGTGGAGGCGTAGGTGAACTTGCCGGGACTGGCCTTGGCCTGATCGATGATCTCCGGCACCAGGCGGAACGGCGCGTGGCGGCTGACGACCAGCATGTTGTAGACGCCGGCGACATTGGCGATGGGCGTCAGGTCCTTGTCGACATCGATCGGCAGCTTTTGCCCGGGCATCACCGGCGACACGCAGAACGCCGCCATGCCCGCCAGCAGGATCGTGTGGCCGTCGGGTGCCGATCTGGCGACAGCTTCATTGGCGATGAAGCCGCTGGCGCCGGTCTTGGTCTCGACGATCACTTTCTGCCCCACGACGGGCGCGAGCGCATCGGCCACCAGGCGCGACAACAGATCGGCCGTGCCGCCCGGCGGAAAGCCGCAATACAGACGCACGTCCTGTTTCAGCGGCTGTGCCGCCGCTGAGCCGACCAGGCCGGCGGCGGCCGCAGCAGCGCCGACGAACGTCCGTCTCAACATGCCCCGTCCCCCTCGCCTACGACGTCACGCCTGGGCTTTGCATGCCGAAGGTGATCTGATTGCCGTCGAGGTCCGTCACATTGAAGTCGCGCATGCCGTATGCAGAGTCCACCGGCGGCTTGACCACGTTGGCGCCGCGCGCGGCGAACTCGGCGTGCACCGCATCGACGTCGCGCACGAAGATGCACAGACCGCCGTTACCCGGCAGCCGCGGGGTCGCGCTGCCGGCCAGCAGATGGAGCTGGACCTCGTCACGGCAAAGGCAGGCGTAATAGATCGGCTCGCCATATTCGAAGGTGACGTCGAAACCCAGGGCGTCCCGGTAGTGCGCGACACTGGCCGCGATATCGCGCACCACGAAGACAGTCGCGGCACCCACCATCATGGGATCGGCGCGTTCCATGCCAAGTCTCCTCGTGCCTTCTAGCGTCGCCGCGTGCTGTCATCCCGAGCGCAGCGAGGGATCTTTTGATGCACCGCCGCACGCCAGCTTCAGAAGATCCCTCGCTGCGCTCGGGATGACAGTCTTGGTCTGTGCTCGTCAATTGTGAAATCCCGGTACTAGGCGCGTGCGTGTGTTTTCAGGAACGATTCATCGACCGTGATCCCCAGCCCCGGCCGGTCGGGGATCGCCACCATGCCATCCTCGACGGGAAAGCGCTCCTGAACCAGATCCTGCAGCATGGGGTTGCTGCCCAGCGAATACTCGAGGATGAAACCGGCGGGCGACGTGGCAGCGACCGCCAGCCCGGCGGCAAAACCCGGCGCGCCCGACCACAGATGCGGCGCCAGCCGCAGGTTGAACGCCGAGGCGATGGCGGAAATGCGCAGCGCCTCGCTGATGCCACCCGCGATGGCGAGATCGGGCTGCAGGATATCGGCGGCACGCAGCTCGGCCAGGTCGCGGAAATCGTGGCGCGTGAACTCGCTCTCGCCGGCGCTGATCGGCACCGACGACGCGCGGCGCACCTCGGCCATGCCGGCCTTGTCGTCTCCCGACACCGGCTCCTCGAACCACATCAGGTCGCAGTCCTCGACCATGCGCGCGAAGGCCTTGGCCTCGGCCACGGTGAAGGTGCCGTGCGCATCACAGGCGAGACCAATATCGGGGCCGAGCGCCGCGCGTGCCGCCTTCACGCGCGCGGCAGACCGCGCGGGGCTGCCGTCCATCACGCCGACCCGCATCTTCACGGCCTTGAAGCCACCCCTTTCGATGTAGCCTTGGAGCTGGGCACCGATGTTCTTGGCATCGGCCCAGCCACCCGAGGCATAGGCCGGCATGCGCTCGGCGCGACGGCCCCCCAGCAGCCGCCAAACCGGTGCATTGAGCGACTTGCCCAGGATATCCCACAGCGCGATGTCGATACCGCCGATGGCAGCCAGCGAGAGCCCGCGCCGGCCGAGCTGCGGCATGCCGTGCCCGCGCATGATCGCGTGCCCATGGCGCGGCGTGTTGTACATCACGTCCCACAGGCGGGAGATGTCGCGGGGATCCTGGCCCAACAGCAGCGGTGCCAGATCGTCGCGCACGATGGCGGCCAATCCCGCACAGGATGCGGCCGAGCCGACGCCGGCCTTGGCCTCGCCCCACCCGACCAGGCCACTATCGGTTTCGATGCGAACGATCACCGAGTCGAACGACGCCACCAGGCCGAAATTGCTGACGTGCTGACCCGACGGCGGGATCGGTACATGCGCCCAGGTGGCGTCAATGCGCGCGATCTTCATGGCAGGACTCCCGGCAGATCGTTGCGTCGAACGTAGCGATACATGGTCCCCGAGTCTCCCGTCACGGACGCCTCGCCGCCGTGCTCGCAATGACGTGAAGCACGCCGAGATTGCCGCGTCATGTCGCGGCAGCAAACGCGGCCACCCGCGCGGCAACCATGCGTACCACACATGTCGCCACGACGACGGCATCCGCTACAGTCGGCGGCGACGAGGGAGGGCGCGCCATGAAGATCACGGACGTCACACTCACGCTGTTTGCGTGGGACAGCATCCCGGCTACGACTTACGGCAGCCACACCGGCCAGTTCGGCGGTTCCAGCCAACTCGGCCTGTTGCGCCTGATCACCGATCAGGGTCTCGAGGGCCACGCCTTTCTCGGCTCGGCGATGAACCCGGCCACCACCGACGGCCAGGGCCTGATCACGCACCTCAAGCCGGTGCTGCTGGGCCGCGATCCGCTGGACCGCGAGCGGCTCAACCAGGACATCTGGCGCCGCCAACGCGCCGCGGGCGTGCGCCCGATCGGCGCGGTCGACGTGGCGCTGTGGGACCTCGCCGGCAAGGCGATCGGCCAGCCGATCCACCGCCTGCTGGGCACCTATCGCGAGAGCATCCCGGCCTATGCCAGCTCCGCCGTGCTGGCGGCGCCGGAGGCCTACGCCGAGGAAGCGGTGCGCCACCGTGATGCCGGGTGGGCCGCCTACAAGATCCACCCGCCGACCCGCTGGCGCGAGGACATCAAGGTCTGCGAGGCGGTGCGCAAGGCCGTCGGCGACGACTACACGGTGATGCTCGACTCGACCTGGAGCTATGACTTTCCCGCCGCCGTGCGCGTCGGGCTGGTGGCGCAGGATCTCGGCTTCCACTGGTACGAGGATCCGCTGGCCGACCAGGACATCTACAACTACGTCAAACTGAAGCAGAAGCTCTCCATCCCGATCCTGGCCACCGAGTACCCGATCGCCGGCTATGAGAGCTACGCGCCGTGGATCATGCTGCAGGCCACCGACTTCCTGCGCGGCGACGTGGCGGTGAAGGGTGGCATCACGACCCTGGTGAAGGCAGCGCACCTGGCCGAGGCGTTCCGCATGAATTTCGAGGTCCACCACGGCGGCAATTCGCTCAACAACGTCGCCAATCTGCATGTGATCGCCGCCATCCGGAACACCGAGTTCTTCGAGGTGCTGCTGCCCGATGGCGCGCAGAAATACGGACTGCAGCAGGACATCGTGATCGGCCGCGACGGCCTGGTGCACGTGCCCAACGGCCCCGGCCTGGGCGCCGCCATCGACTTCGACCTGATCAAGCGCAAGACCGTGACGGTCCTGAGCTGACTATGAATCATTCCTGGGAGCGCGGGCGTCCCGCCCGCTCATGCCTCGCCGCTACCCGCCCATGCGGGCCGGAGGCCCGCGCTCCCAGGGCTCACTTCGCTCGCGATGACCTCGCTATGCTCGGGATAACGGAACAGAAAACCAGGAGGACCCTGTGCCATTGAAGCTTCCCGCCCTTTGCGTCATCGCCACACCGGGCCGTCGCCGCGCCATGATCGAGACCGCGCGCGAGGCCGAGCGCCGCGGCTACCAGGGCATCTACGTGCCCAGCCGCTTCAGCAACATGTCGGTCTGCGAGGCGCTGGCCTGGAACACCGAGCGCATCACGTTCGGCACCGCCATCGCGCCGATCTACGCGCGCAGCGTGTCGGACTTCGCCGAGGCGACAGCGTTCATCCACGAGATCTCCAGCGGACGCTTCCGCTTCGGCATCGGCGTGGCGCACGCGCCCGGCCACGCGCGCATGGAGGCGAAGGCCGGCAAGCCGCTGGCCGATACCCGCGCCTTCGTCGAGAAGCTGCGCGCCCAGCCCGGACAAGGCGGACTGCCGCCTGTCGTGATCGCCGCCCTGCGGCGCAAGATGGTGGCGCTGGCCGGCGAAATCGGCGACGGCGTGGTGTTCGCCAACGCCTGCCGTTCGGCCATGGGCGCCTCGCTCGCCCATCTGCCGGACGCCAAGCGTGCCGATCAGGCGTTCTTCATCGGCAACATGATCCCGACCTGCATCAGCGATGACATCGAGGCCGCCAAGGCGGTGAACCGGCGCACGCTCGGCAGCTATCTGCTGCTGCCGAACTATCGCAACTACTGGAAGGAATGCGGCTATGTCGAGGAGATCGCGGCGGTCGAACAGGCGATCGCGGCGCAGCGCACGGACGATCTCGCGACACTGATGAGCGACAAGTGGCTGGCCGACGTTACGCTGTTCGGACCGGCGGCGCGGGTCCGCGACGAACTCGCCGCGTGGTACGAAGCCGGCGTCCGCACGCCGATCATCGTCGCCTCGTCGGCGACCGGCCGGCAGCAGCAGGCGATCGAAGAGGTCTTCGCGACATTCACCGGTTGACGACCCTTGTCATCCCGCGCGCAGCGAGGGATCTTTTGGGCGGCTGGCAGTGCGCCCAAGGGAAGGATTCCTCGCTGCGCTCGGAATGACAGTAACGTTCGCGACGACAAGGGAGTGCATCCATGACGCTCACCATCACCGACGTCACGCCTGCGATCGGCGCCGAGATCGCGGGCGTCGACCTCTCTCGCCTGAGCGATGCCGCGTTCGCCGCCATCGAGCATGCCTGGCACCGGCGTGCCTTCGTGCTGGTGCGCGGCCAGAGACTCTCCGATGACGATCTGCTGGCCTTCAGCCGCCGGCTGGGCGAGCTCGACCCGCCGCCCAACCAGGAAAAGGGCCGCATGAGCCCGCCGGGCTATCCCGACATCTACGTCGTCTCCAACGTGCTCGACGCCAAGGGCGAGCCGATCGGGGCGTTGGGTGCCGGCGAAGCGGTGTGGCACACCGACATGAGCTATCTCGACGCCCCGCCTGACGCCTCGATGCTCTACGCGCTGGAGCTGCCGCCGACCGGCGGCGACACATGGTTCTGCGCCATGCAGGCGGCGTTCGCCGAGATGCCCGAGGCCCTCAATGCCCGGATCCGCGGCCGACGCATCAAGCACGACGGCACGTACAATTCAGGTGGCTACCTGCGCCAGGGCGTGACGGCCACCGACGATCCACACCAGGCGCCCGGCGCCTGGCATCCCGCCGTGTGTGTTCATCCCGCCACCGGCGTGCCGGCGCTCTATCTCGGCCGCCGCCGTAATTCCTACATCGAGGGCTATACGCGGGCCGAGTCGGACGCACTGCTCGACGCGCTGTGGGCACACGCGACCCAGCCGCAGTTTACCTACGCACATCGCTGGCAGGTCGGCGACCTGGTGCTGTGGGACAACCGCACCACCATGCACCGGCGCGATCCCTTCGACTCCACGGCACGCCGCGTGATGCACCGCACCCAGATCAAGGGCAGCGCCAAGCCGGTGGCCTACGCGGCGTAGGACAACGAAAAACGCCCGATCATCGATCGGGCGTTTTCGCCGTCCGGGATGCCGCCGTGATCGGCGGCACGCACCGGATCAAATGGCTTCCTTCAGATCCTTGGCGACACGGAAGGCAACCTTCTTCGACGCCTTGATCTTGATCGGCTCGCCGGTGGCGGGATTGCGGCCCATGCGCGCCGGGCGGTTGCGGACCTGCATGATCCCCAGCCCGGTGATGCGGACCTTATTGCCCTTCTTCAGGTTCTTGACCGTCAGGCTGACGAAATCGTCAAACAGGGCACCAACCGCCTTCTTCGACAACTCGTGCTTTTCCGCCAGCTCGGCGAGGAGCTTCGACAGCGGAATGGTGGTGACAGAAGCCTTCGCAGCAGCCATGGGCTTTTTTCCTTCTCTTCAGGGGGCCTCCGCCCGGCCGCACCCCCTTAAGACACGACCGGCGAAGCGCAGCTAGAATACGAAGAATCGTCGTCTGCGCAATGGATATAGTGGGTATAGCAAGCGGAAAATACCGCATTTAGGCCCTTTTTCTGGGGATTCAGCCAATTTAAGCACGGTGGCGCGGGCTTTTTTGCCCCTGGACAGTTGGTCAGAAGTGCCGGCGCACACCTCCCTTTCGCCGGGCACGGGTTCTCTGTCGACGCCCGACCGATAGACTGGCCGGTGTCCAAAGGGAGGGACTCGAATGACGGTACGCGCCATCGGCAACGCGTCGATCGCCAAGGTGGAAGAGTTGTGCGGGCCTGGTTTCAAGCCCAATCGCATGTTCCCGCGGTTCGACCAGGAGGCCTTCGATGCGCAGAAGCACTGGATGGTGTCGGACCACGTCGAGGCCGGCAGCGACCGGCTGGTCGGCAGCGTGCATGCCTGGGTGGTGCGTACGCCGCACCACACCATTCTGATCGACACATGCCTGGGCAACCACAAGACACGCAGTGCGCCCAACTGGAACAATCTCAACACGCCGTTTCTCGACCGGCTGCAGGCGTCAGGCGTGGCGCCCGAGAGCGTCGATCTGGTCATGTGCACGCATCTGCATGTCGATCATGTCGGCTGGAACACCAGGCTGGAGAACGGCCGCTGGGTGCCGACGTTTCCCAACGCTCGCTATCTCTTCGCGCGCAAGGAGTACGCGCACTGGGAAGACGAGCGGCGAAACAAGAGCGGTGAGGAGGTCAATGGCGGCTCGTTCGACGACAGCGTCCTGCCGGTCGTCGCCGCCAAGCAAGCGGTCATGATCGACGTCGACCACCAGCCCGACCCGTTGCTGACCATCATCGATGCGCCCGGCCATACGCCGGGCTCGATCGCGATCCGCCTCGCCGACGGCGGTCGCGAAGCCGTCTTCAGCGGCGACATCATGCATCATCCGGTACAGGTCTATTATCCCGAGTGGTCGAGCCAGTTCTGCTGGGACCAGGACATGTCGGCGCAGTCGCGCCGCAAGGTGCTGGAGCACTGTGTTGAACACAACAGCCTGCTGTGCCCGGCCCACTTCCCCGGCGCCAACGCCGGCCACATCCACCGTGACCGCGATGCGTTCCGCATCGAATGGGATCGGTGACAAGCCAGGCAGACAGTGCAGTCGCTAGGGGCACGCCGCTCCGTGGCGCGTCGTGATCCGGCGCTTCGCGCCGGCGCGCCACGGAGTGGCGCGCCCCCAGCCCTCGCCGGCACCATTCTTCTGTGGAGACTCTAAGATGGCCGACGCACTCCAGACACTGGTCGATGACCTGACCTTTCCCGAAGGGCCGCGCTGGCACGATGGACGACTGTGGTTCTCCGACTTCTATTCGCATCGCGTGCTGGCCGTCGATGCCAGCGGCAAGCTCGACACCATCGTCGATGTGCCACAGCAGCCGTCGGGCCTGGGCTGGACGCGCGACGGCAAGCTGCTGATCGTGTCGATGCTCGATCGCAAGCTGTTACGGCTGGATGGCACGGCTCTCACCACGGTCGCAGACCTGTCGTCGTTCGCCGGCGGTCCTTGCAATGACATGGTGGTCGACCGGCAGGGTCGCGCCTATGTCGGCAATTTCGGCTTCGACCGCCACAAGGGCGAGGCACAACGCACCACCTGCATTGTGCGAGTCGATCCCGACGGCCGCCTCACCAAGGCAGCCGACGATCTAACGTTCCCCAACGGCACGGTGATCACGCCGGACGGCAAGACCATGATCGTGGGCGAGACGTTCGCGCACCGGCTGACAGCGTTCGATGTCGCCGCCGACGGCACGCTGTCCAACCCACGCCTGTGGGCCCGTGTCGAGGGCTGCTATCCCGACGGCATCTGCCTCGACGCCGAAGGCGCGATCTGGGTGTCCGATCCTTTCGGCCACCGGCTGCTGCGGGTGTTCGAAGGCGGCCACATCGCACAAGAGATCCCCCTGGCGCCGCGCGGCGCCTATGCCTGCATGCTGGGCGGCGATGACCGGCGCACGCTGTTCGTCTGCACCAACTCCGGCAGCGGACCCGCGATGGCCGACAAACGCGACGGCCGCATCGAAACCCTGCGCGTCGACGTCCCCGGCGCCGGCTGGCCTTGAGCGGGAGAGTGGCAATGACTGTCATCCCGAGCGCAGCGAGGGATCTCGCGCGAATGACGCACCATGTGTCACCCGCAGGCGATTCCTCGCTGCGCTCGGAGGATGTGATCTTATCGCTTCGCGCTGTCATTCCGAGCGTAGCGAGGAATCTTTCGGCAGTTTCTGGGCCGTTCACGGCCGAAAGGATCCCTCGCTACGCTCGGGATGACAGCGTGGCCCATAAAATCACAGGCTGTCGGGATGACAGATGTGTCTGCGGCCGGCAGTTCCAGGTACCAGAGGTGATCGGTTATGGTGAGTGACATTCTGCGTGAGAGCGATGCCGGCCTGGACGGCAAGGTCGCCATCGTTACCGGTGGTGGCGCCGTGGGTGACGGTATTGGCAACGGCCGCGCCACGGCGATCCTGCTGGCGCGCGCAGGCACGCGCGTGCTGGTGGTCGACCGCCAGCGCGATCTCGCCCAGCGCACGGTCGAGATGATCGCCGCCGACGGCGGCACGGCGGCGGCGTTCGCAGCCGACGTGACGGACGATGCGCAGTGCGCGGCGATGGTGGCCGATGCCGTGAGCCGCTTCGGCCGCCTGGACTTCCTGGACAACAACGTCGGCATCGGCAGCCGCGGCAGCGTCGTCGACGAGAAACCCGAGGTCTGGCGCCGGGTCATGCAGGTCAATGTCGACAGCATGTTCCTGGCCGCACGCCACGCCATCCCGGCCATGATGCGCACGGCAGGCGGCGGCGCCATCGTCAACGTGTCGTCGATCTCGGCCCTGCGGCCGCGCGGGCTTACGGTTTACACCACGTCCAAGGGTGCCGTGATCGCGCTGACGCGTGCCATGGCGGTCGATCATGGGCCGGACGGCATCCGCGTCAATTGCGTCGCGCCGGGGCCGGTCTATACGCCGATGGTCTATGCCGGCGGCATGACCGACCAGGCGCGCCGGCAGCGCCAGCACGCGTCGGTGTTGCGTCGCGAGGGCACCGGCTGGGACATCGGCCACGCCGTGCGCTTCCTGTTGTCCGATCACGCCCGCTACATCACGGGCCACACTCTGGTGGTGGATGGCGGCACGACCCTGGTCGGACCATCCCGCGAGTCCCAGACCGAGCATTGAGGAGCAGCCATGGCGCGTTTGACGTATCTCACCAAGGCCGACCTGGCGCCCGAAAACCAGGATCTGCTGGCCCGCGACCTGCCGCTGTTTCAGATCCTGGCCTACAGCCCCGGCGGCTCACGCGCCTTTACGGGGCTGGGCGGTTATATCCGCTTCGGCAGCAAGCTTGACCCGCGGCTGCGCGAGCTCGCGATCCTGCAGGTCGGCTACTTGACACGCTCGGTCTACGAGTACGCACACCACATCAAGATCGGGTTCGACTTCGGCGTCTCGCCGGACGACATTCGCGGCCTGATCGCGGAGTCCAACGGGCAACCCTCGTCGCTCGAGCCGCTGGCCCAGACCGTCCTGCGCGGCGCTCGCGAAATGACGGCGGATCTCGCGATGTCGGACGCCACCTTCGCCGCGCTGCGCCAACATCTGAGCGAGGAACACCTGCTGGACCTCGTGATGACCATCAGCTTCTACAATGGCGTCGTGCGGCTGCTCGCCACGATGCAGATCGACCTCGAGCCCGAGTACCGGAAATATCTCGACCAGTTCCCGCTGCCCGCAGCCTGAAGGAATGAGGATTGTCATGCGTTTGGCCAACAAGATCGCGATCGTCGTCGGTGCCGGCCAGGGACCCGGCGAAGGATTGGGCAACGGGCGTGCCACGGCGCTGCGCTTTGCGCAGGAGGGCGCCAAGGTCCTGTCGGTCGATCGCGACCGCGCCTCGGCGCAGGAAACCGCCGACATGATCGCCAAATCAGGCGGCACGGCCGCCGCGTTCGAGGCCGACGTGACCAAGGAGGCGATGCTGGCCGCAATGGTTGCCGATGCGCAGCGTCGCTGGGGACGCGTCGACATCCTGCACAACAACGTCGGCGTCAGCATCGCCGGCGGCGACGCGCCACCCACCGAGATTACCGAGGAAGCCTTCGACCGCGTCGTGGCCATCAATCTGCGCGGCACCGTGATGGCCTGCAAGCACGTGTTGCCGATCATGCGGCAGCAACAGGCCGGCGTGATCATCAACATCTCGTCGATGGCGGCGTGGACCGACTATCCGTTCGTGGCCTACAAGGCGACGAAGTCGGCCATGATTGCCTTCACCGAGCAGCTCGCGATCCAGAATGCTCAATACGGCGTGCGCGCCAACGTCATCCTGCCCGGCCTGATGGACACGCCCATGGCGGTCGACACCCGTGCCCGCACCGGCAACCGCAGCCGCGCCGACGTCGCGGCCGAACGCGACGCCAAGGTGCCGCTGCGGCGCAAGATGGGCACGGCCTGGGACGTCGCCAACGCCGCCCTGTTCCTGGCGTCCGACGAAGCGAACTTCATCACCGGCGTGGCGCTGCCGGTCGACGGCGGCTCAAGCGTACGCGTGGGGTAGGCCTGGGAGCGCGGGCCTCTGGCCCGCATCAAGGCGAAAGCTTGCTTTCGCCAGACATGAGCGGGCGGGACGCCCGCGCTCCCAGGATCACTACGCCTTCACCAGATAGCTTTGGAAGACGCCGACATGGACGTGCGCCGGGTCGGCGCCGTTGGGCCACAGTTCCTCGGCGTTGAAACGCACGTCGTAGGTCGGCTCGTCGGCGGATTCGACGCCGTGCGCGTGCGCGTCGGGAAACGGATAGACCGGCGACTCGCCCACCACGACGCCGGTCTTGCCGCGGATGTATCCCGGCATGCGGACATGGCCGGGCACGTGCTCCGGGCGCACCGTAACCCGATCGCCTGGTTTGAATCGCTGGCGATCGGCGACATTGGTACGACCCGGCGCGCTGGGCAGCGAGAGCGGATACTCGCCCTGGGCACGGCGCTCCAACTCCTCGCGCGTGACGATGCCTTTCTCGACGCACAGGGTCGCCAGGCTGGTCAGCGATCGCTCGTAGTAGCTGGCCGACAGGTAGTGTCGCGGCTCCATGCGCTCGATGGCATGGCGATACTCGTCCATGTTGAAGATGCCGAGCTTGACCGCCAGCGAATAGAGCGCATTGACGCGCTTCTCCCACGGCTCGTGGAAGGTCTGCGCCTTGAGCGTGTAGCGCACGCGGCCGAAGCCCTGCCGGCCGCCCATGTCATGAATGCCGTCCATGGTCGAAGCTCCTACAGGCGCGCGACGCCGATCATCGAGTCCTTGGTGACGATCTTGGCGAGTTCCGCCTCCGACCAGCCCACGGTGTGCGATGGCTGCACGGGCAGCACCATGTAACGGGTGTCCGCCGTGGTGTCCCACACGCGGATATCGATCGACGACGGCAGGTCGAGGCCCATTTCCTTCAGCACGGTGCGCGACTGGCGCACGACACGCGCGCGGTACTCGAGATCCTTGTACCAGTCGGGCGGCAGGCCGATGATCGTAAAGGCCGTGCACGAGCACAGCGTGCAGACGATGACGTTGTGCAGGGTGGGCGTGTTCTCCAGCGCCACGAGATGGCGATGGTGCGGCGGCATCGTGAGCCCCAGTTCGGCAACGGCGTCGCGGCCGTTGGCCAGCAGGCGCTGCTTGAAGGCCGGATCGGTCCATGCCTTGGCCACCACGCGCGCACCATTCTGGGGTACCCATTCCTCCTCGGCGAGATGCTTGAACTCGTCGATGAACGCACCGGGCTTCATGCCGCGATCCTCGAAGACGGCCTGGATCGCATCGACGCGCTGCTCGACGGAGGCGGTGGGATGATGGACGTGGCTGTGGTCGGGCATGGCTCTACCTTGGCTGCGTAAATCGGGGCCGCAGCATGATCCATCACCGTCGCGAGTCAATACGCTCACCGCGTGAGAAAGCATACAGCGCCTCATCCTGCGTTAGTTTTTCTATCTCACTTCCCGGGAGAAGGAGCGCGGCATTGCCCGCGCCCGAACAGCCATAGGTTCGATGTCGATCGAAGCATCGATCACCCTCGGAACCGCTAGAGACGCGCCGCATAGCATCCGCACGATCGGGAAAGCGATGACGGGCACGACGAATAGGGCGGGAGAACTGGTGTTGCTCCTGGCGCTGTCGACGCTGTGGGGAGCGTCCTATACCTTCATCAAGATCGGCGTCGAAACCATCCCACCGGTGACGCTGATCGCGGCCAGAACGCTGATCGCCGGTTCGATCCTTCTTGCCATCATCCGCTGGCGAGGACTCTCGTTGCCACGAGACCAGCAGTCCTGGGGACGCTTCCTGTTTCAGGCCTGTCTCAACAGCGTCATCCCGTTCACCCTGATTGCCTGGGCCCAGCAGACGACGGATGCCGGTCTCGCGACGATCCTCAACTCGACGTCCCCGATCTTCGCGTTTCTGCTGACGGCGCTCATGACACGGCACGAGTCCGTGACCGGGCGCAAGCTGTTCGGTGTCGTCGCCGGGTTGCTCGGCATATGCCTGATCGTCGGCGTCGGCGCCCTGGACGGGATTGGGCACCAGTTGTGGCCTCAACTCGCCATCGTCGCCGCCACGATCTGCTATGCCGGCGCCGCGATCTTCGGCAAGAGCTTCAAAGGGCTCGATCCGGTGATGCCGGCAGCAGGCTCGCTGATCTGCGGCGCAGCCATCCTTGTACCGGCGAGCATGGTGATCGATCAGCCGTGGGCACTGGCGCCGACCGCGTCGTCCGTCCTGGCGCTGCTCGCGCTGTCAGCGTTTTCAACGGCTCTGGCCTTCGTCATCTACTTCCGGCTTGTCCAGACACTCGGGTCGGTCGGAACCACGGCACAGGCCTATCTGCGGGTGCCGATCGGGGTGGCGATCGGCGTGATGTTTCTCGGTGAAACACTGACGGCGGCTGCCTGGGTCGGCTTGGCATGCGTCATCGCGGGTGTCATCGCCATGACCGTTCCGGCCCGCAAGAACGGCTAAGCGGCCGGCGTTCGGCCGCCAGGGTCTTTCGTTCCCATCGTCGCGATCGCCCGATACGATCGGCTGCCACACAAACCCTCGTGCCTGGAGAAACGCCATGCTGTTGCCCTTGCCGCGCGCCGCCCGGGCGGCGTTGCTGGCGGTCATGGTCCTTGCCGCCGTTCCCGCCATGGCCCAGGACTGGCCGACGGCCAAGCCGATCACCATCCTGATGGGCTTCCCCGCGGGATCAGGCACCGACGTCGTCGCCCGCACCCTGCAGGAGCCGCTGGAAAAGGAACTCGGCGCCAAAGTCGTTATCGACTACCGCCCCGGCGCCGGCGGCAACGTCGCGTCCGAGGCGGTCGCGCGGGCCAAGCCCGACGGCTACACGCTGCTGTTGGGCACGGCAGCGACACACGGCGTCAACGCCGCGCTCTACAAGCGCCTGCCGTTCGACGTCGAGGCCGACTTCACGCCGATCGCGCCCCTGGTCGATGTATCGAACGTTCTCACGGTCAATCCCGACGTGATCGACGTGACGTCGGTGAAGGCGTTCATCGACACCGTGAAGGCGAACCCCGGCAAGTACAACTACGCCTCGACCGGCAACGGCACCGGCACACACCTCGCCTTTGCCGAGTTCGTCGCCCGCGCCGGCCTGCAGATGGTGCATGTCCCCTACAAGGGCGGCCCGGAAGCGCTGCAGGGCGTGCTGAAAGGCGATGTCTGCTGCATCTTCAATCAGGTGCAGACCGTGCTCGCGCAATGGCGGGCGGGGAAGGTTCGCCTGTTGGGCGTGACGACCAAGACGCGTGTCGCCGCCGTGGCCGATATCCCAACCATCGATGAAGCGGGCGTGCCGGGTTATGAGAGCTACACGTGGTTCGGCCTGTTCGGACCCAAGGACCTCGATCCCAAGATCGCTGCCCGCATCAACGCAGCGGTGAAGGCAACCCTGGAGCTCCCGGCCCTGCGCCAGAAGTTCCTGGAGACCGGCCTTGCGCCGCGCATCGAGTCGGTCGAGCAGTTCCGCGCCACGGTGAAAACCAATCGCGCCAAATGGGCGGAGGTGGTGAAGGCCGTGGGCGCGACGGTCGACTGACGGTCGCTCCCCTAGTAGCCCGCCGTACGCTCGTTCGCGCCCGGCTTCTTGTGCGCCCACACGGGCTTGTAGCCACCGCGCCAGTCGGGTGGCATCTCCACGGGACGGGTGTCGAAACTGGCGAACTGCGCCGCCTTGCCGCGCACGATGTCGCCCTGGTGCGGGGTGGGGATGGGATTCGGCGTGTAGGCAAACGAATCGGCCGACGAATAGACGGGCAGCAGCAGCGGACGTGCCGCCGGCGCGCGGTTGGGTGCCGAGCCATGGACGATGCGACAGTTGAGCAGCACCGTGGTTCCCGGCCCGCCGGTCAGGCTGTCGATCATGTCGTCCTTGAGCCAGGCGAGATCCTGGGGCCGGATCTTGACGACGAAGTTGCCGGCATCGTCGTACATCGAGAACAGCGGACCTTCGTGGCTGCCGCGGGCGACGGTCAGCGGACCCTGATCGTCCCGGCAGCCATCGATGTAGACACCGATGGTCACCGGACTGAAATCGGTATGAGGCCAAGCGGGGATGTCCTGGTGCCAGCCGAATCCCTGGCTGCCGTTGCCTGACTTCACATTGAGTTTGGCATGATGGAACTTCACGTCGGGACCCACGACGTCGGCCGCCAGATCCGTCATGACCGGATCGGTCATGAATTCCCAGAACACCGGATGCTGATCCTGCGGACTGCTGACACGGTGCAGCCGCGGCGTCTGCGGCGAGTGGCCTTGCTCCAGCACATAGACCGTATCGGACTCGCGCACCGCGCGGCTGCGATCCAGAAGAACCGCCGTCGCCTCGCGCAAGCGCGTCAGCCACGCCTGCGGCACATGGTCGGGCAACACGAGGAAACCGTTCTTGAAATAGAAATCCCGCTGCTCACGGGTCAACACGTTGGCCGGGTGCTTGAGCACGTCCTGGGTTTTCATGCCGGCGACCTCCCGAAATCGCCTCGCCAAGGTGCAAGGTTTCACACCAGCCCGACATACCCCGTCGCGCGTGGCAGCTATTCGACAGCGCGCTGCTCGCGTGGCACGAAGTAGCGGGTGGGCGCCAGCTCCGGCTCCTCATGGGCGACCAGCGCTTCGAAGTGGCAATCGGCATCGGCCACGAATAGGTCGCGCACGATCGCGTGCGCCAGCCGCGTGGCGCCGACCCCCAGCCCCGGGATATCACCCGCCAGCGGCCCGTGGCTCATGGTGCAGCCCCAGTTGAAGACGTGAATATCGGCCAGTCGCGGTGTCGCGCCCTCGCTGCGCGGACACAGCTGGAAACCGTCGCCCAGATAAGGAAAGCGCGCCGCCTCCAATTCGGCGGCACTCTCCGCCGGTGCGCGGCGATCGGCCCATAGCATGATCTGGTCACGCAGCGATGCCAGTTCGAGACGTTCGGTCAGGTCGACATCGAAACCGGTCGCGATGATCACGGCATCGAAGCGGTGCCGACCGGCCGGCGTCGTCACCATCACGCCATCGCCATCGACGGCAAGATCCGTCCACGGCTCGCTGAAACGAATCGCGAATCCTTCGTGGCGATCGCAGCGCAGCACCGACTCGTGCGGCGGCGGCGCCTGCTCGTCGAAGATGTAGGTCATGAAGCGCCAGCGCCGATCGTCGTCCAGGGCGGCGAAGCCGCGCTGAAAGCCGGGAAATGACGCGCCCTTGGATTTGTTGACCTGCGGCAGGAAGCGCCGACGCGCAAACATGACCACCGCGCCGGCCCCCGCCTCCAGCGCGCTGCCGGCATTGTCGAACGCCGAGGCGCCGGCCCCGAGCACCCCGACGCGCCGTCCAGCGAGCACCGCAAAATCGATGTCGTCGGACGAATGGAACACGCGCCCACGTACGGCAGCGCCGGCGGGATCGAACGACGCAAAGGTCGGCCAGCGTGGCGCACCACTGCCGTCGCGGCCCAGCGCCAGCACGACCTTGCGCGCGAAGACGACCTCAGGACCGCGCGGTCCGCGCAGGCTTACCCGCAGGAACGCACCATCCGCGTCCAACGACGTCATGGCCGTATCGTTCTCGATCGGCAGCGCCGCGATGCGGCGCACCCACAGCAGATAGTCGAGCCAATCCAACCGCGGCGCCTTGTGCAGGGCTTCCCAGCCGTCGATACCGTGATGAGCCTCATACCACGCACGATAGGTGAGCGTCGCAACGCCCAGGTCGGGGCCGGTGAGCTGCTTGGGCGAGCGCAGCGTCTCCATGCGCGCGAAGGTACCCCAGGGACCTTCCCTTCCCGGCGGGTTGCGATCGATGATCCGGATGTTGCACACGCCGTCGCGCCGCAGAGCGAACGCCGCGGTCTGGCCGCACATGCCGCCGCCGACGATCAGCACATCGCATGCAGGTTTACCGTCAGGCGCCGTGGCGGGCACGACCCAATTGGCCGTCGGGTAGTTGAGCCGCTGCAGGTCATGCCGGGCCGCATCTTCCAGAGCGCCCAGGCCCGTCGACCCGATGCCGGCGTCACCGCCCTTGCGCTGCCCTATGTTGTCGAGGATTTTGTCCATTCCCGCTCGCCTTTGTCGGCACGACGCGGACCTCATAGCAGAGTCTGAATTGATGATCGAATTGCCGTGCTACTACAGTGTGTCCTCGCCCTGGGCCTATTTTGCCGGCCCGCGGCTGCAGGACGTTGTTCGCCGACATCGGGTCAAGCTGGTGCTGAAGCCCTACGACTTTCAGGCCGTGGTACCGCGCACCGGCGGCGTACCATTGCGCACCCGGCCCGAACCGCGCCGCAGCTACCATGAACTCGAGCTCGATCGCTGGCGCCGGTATCTCGGCATGCCGCTGAACCTGAAGCCGAAACACTATCCCCAGGTGATCACCGACCCGAACTGGAACAAGGCGCCGGGCTGGATGGTGATTGCCGCGCAGTCGGCCGGCCTCGACGCGCTGCGGCTGTCGCACGCGCTGCTGCGCGCCCTGTGGGCCGAGGAACGCGATACTGCCGATCCTGCGGTGCGACGCCAGATCGGGGACGAGAACGGCTTCGATGGCGCCGCCCTGGTCGCCGCCGAAACCAGCGCGCCGGTCCAGGCGTTGTACAAGCGGTACAGCGAGGAGGCCGAGGCGCTGGGTGTGTTCGGCGCGCCGACCTTCATCGTCGACGGCGAGCGCTTCTGGGGCCAGGACCGGCTCGACTTCGTCGATCGCGCGCTCGATGCGTTGCGGATCCGGCTCGGCCAGTAAAGGCAGGACGATGCCATGAGCAAAGCTTTCACCAAGGAAACCGACGACGTCGACGACGATCTGCCGGATGACGCACCGTCGTTGCCGACCGGCGTGAAGAACTACGTCACACCGCAGGGCTTCGCGCGCCTGCGCGAAGAGATGCTGACCCTGATGAACACCGAACGCCCCGAGGTCGTGAAGATCGTGGCGTGGGCAGCCGCCAATGGCGATCGGTCGGAGAACGGCGACTATCTCTACGGCAAGAAGCGCCTGCGCGAGATCGACCGCCGCATCCGCTTCCTGAGCAAGCGGCTGGAGCATGCCGAGGTCGTCGACGCATCCAAGCAGCCGCGGCGTGACCAGATCTTCTTCGGCGCGACCGTCACCTACGTCAACGGGCGCGACGAGGAACACACCATCACCATCGTCGGTGCCGACGAGGTCGATCTCGAGCGCGGCCACGTGAGCTGGTTGTCGCCGATCGCCCGCGCTCTGCTGAAAGCGCAGGAAGGCGACACGGTGCAGGTGCGCACACCCGCGGGCCTCGACAACATCGAGGTGCTGGCGATCCGCTATCCCGACGCTGGCAAAGCCTGATCGGATTGCGATAGGTTGCGGCCGCCCGCTAAGCACCTGACTTGAGACGGGTGAACTGTTTCCAGCGGGCCCGTTCCATGACCGATGATCTTCTGTTCCTGTCTGCCGCCGATGCCGCCGCCTTGATCCGCCGGCGCAAGCTGTCGCCGGTCGAGTATGTCGAGGCGATCCTGGCTGCCATCGAACGCCTGCAGCCGAAGCTCAACGCCTTCGTCACGGTGATGGCCGATGCCGCACGCGCCGCCGCGCGCCAGGCCGAGGCCGATGTGGCCGGCGGCGTGCCCCTGGGCCCCTTGCATGGCGTGCCGGTCAGCATCAAGGATCTGATCGATGTCGCCGGCGTGCGTACGACACACGGCTCGCACATCTTCGCCGACAATGTCGCCGCCCAGGATGGCGTGACGCCGGCGCGGCTCAGGACGGCTGGCGCCATCATCATCGGCAAGACCACGACGCCGGAGTTCGGCCACAAGGGCCTGACCGACAGCCCGTTGCAGGGCATCACCCGCAATCCCTGGGCGCTCGACCGCACGACCGGCGGCTCCAGCGGCGGCGCGGCCGGCGCCATTGCGGCGGGCCTGGCGCCCTTGGCCATCGGCACCGACGGTGCCGGCTCGATCCGCGGGCCGGCCGCGACCTGCGGCATCGTCGGCCTGAAGCCGACCCTGGGTGCCATCCCCATGGAGACCGCCAGCGACGTCTTCGCCAACAACGCCTACGCGGGACCGATGACGCGCACGGTGGCCGACGCGGCGCTGATGTTCTCGACCCTGGTCGGCCCCGACGACCGCGACCCGTGGTCACTGGCGCAGACCGGCCTTCGACCGATCTCCCCGATCCTGGCCGGCCAACGCCTCACAGGCATCCGGATCGGCTACATCGCCAAAATGGCCAACCCGCAGGTCGACGATGCCGTCCAGGCCAACACCGACGCGGCACTGAAGGCTCTCGCCGCACTGGGCGCCGAGATCGAACCGGTCAGCGAAACGATCGACTGGATCGAGTACGAAGGCCGCGTGCTCTACCAGTCGGCGATCGCGGCCAAGATGCTGCCGCGCTTCCCCCAGTGGCGCGACAAGATGGATCCCTCGCTGGTCGCCTTTGCCGAATGGGGCCAGGCCTTCAGCATGACCGACGTGCGCAATGCCGAGTACGCCCGCTCCACCCTGTTCCAGGCGATCCAGCGCCTGTTCCGGCGCTACGACTTCCTGGTGTCGCCGACCACGGCGCGCACCGCGCTGGATGCCACGTTCGACGCCACCCAGCCGGTCATCATCAACAACCAGCCGTGCGGCCTGACCCGCCAGAGCTGGACCGCCTACCAGTACCCGTTCAACCTCACGGGTCATCCGGCGATTTCGGTACCATCCGGCTGGGCGCCCGATGGCCTGCCGACCGGATTGCAGATCGTGGGCCGCTGGTGGGCGGACATGGACGTGCTGCGCGTCGCGGCGCTGTTCGAGCAGGCCTGCCCCTGGGCCGATCGACGCCCCGTGATCGGGTGAGGGCGTCGTTCCCGTCATCCCGAGCGCAGCGAGGGATCTTCTGGAAGAGACGCACGGGTGCGCCTGCATCAAAAGATCCCTCGCTGCGCTCGGGATGACAAACCCTCAGCGCCAGGGTTCGACCAGGATCTTGGTATGCCGTTCGGGATTGCCGAGCTGCTCGAAGGCGTCCTTGACGCCGTCGACGCCGACCTTGCCGGTGATCAGCGCCTGGGCTTCGACCTGACCCTCGGCGATCAGGCGCAGGGCGCGCGCGAACTCCTCGGGCGTGTAGCCCAGCACGAACTGAACGTTCAGCTCCTTGCTGATGCAGAACATCGGCTCGATCTTGTCGATCTCCATGCAGACGCCGACGACCACGATGCGGGCCCCGCGCGGCACACCCTCGAACACCTGCTGCAGGACGCCCGGCACGCCGACGCACTCGAAGATCAGGGCCGGCTTGTAGGGCGGCGTCGCGCTCCACACCGCGGCCGGCACAACGCCATCGATCGCCGCCTTTTCCATCCAGGCCTGGTAAGGCGATGTTGCCGCGGGATCGACCACGATGTCGGCGCCCAGCCGCTCGGCCAGCTTGCGTCGCGCTGGTGAAAAGTCGGCGGCGATGATCGGCCGCAGGTTCTTGAGCTTGAGCGCCGCGATCACGGCCAAGCCCACCGGGCCGCAGCCGATCACCAGGGGCACCTCATCACCCCGGGCAGCCGCTTTCTCGACGGCATGGATGCCGACAGCCAACGGCTCGGTCAGCGCCGCATGCTCGGCCGACAGGCCGTTGGGTACTTCGATCAGCAGCGCCTCGTTCAGCACCATGCGCTCGGCAAAGCCGCCGGGAAACTCGTTCGAGTAGCCCACGGTCCGCGGCCCCTCGGCGGTCATGACGATCGGCATGGAACAGACACGCGTGCCTGGCTTCAGCTTGCGGGTGGTACCCGGCCCATGGTCGAGCAGCTCGGCACAGAACTCGTGACCGAAAACGATATCCCGGCTGAGATCCATCGGCGGGCGGCCACCGATCCGCCGCGAGACGTCGACCATGCGGGGACCATGCTTGTGGGCATGCAAATCCGAGCCGCAGATCCCGCACACCAGCGACTTCACCAGCACCTGCCCGGGACCCGGCACTGGATCGGGTACCGTGTCGACGACAAGATCGCCGTGCCTGAGGATCGCCGCACGCATCACAACCTCCCGTTCCATCGATCGAGCGTTCGATAGATGATCGCACGGGTGCCAGCGGGGGCGGGATCATCAATATCGGCGAGCGGCCGGTGCGCGAAACGCCGATAGCGCGTGCCAGAACAGGCACTGCCGTGGTATGATCGCTCGGGCTCGGGGAAGCCCTCTGGCATATTTTCCGCAGTGTTGTGCAATATCATCTTGCAGCGCAACAAAATTTGGGAAACAATGCTTGGTTTCAGTTAGTTAGCACGACGTCGGTATTGTATATTTCGGGGGTATTAGCCGTGACAACTGTAACCGACAAGATTCGCGAGGTCATTCGCGAGGGTGGCGCTTTGCCTGTCGACATCGCCACGCTGGGCGATACGGATGATCTCTACGCTGCCGGCCTTACCTCCCATGCCACCGTCAACCTGATGCTGGGCCTGGAGGAAAAGTTCGATATCGAATTTCCGGACCGGCTGCTGCGGCGGCGCACGTTCGAAAGCGTCGCCGCCATCCAGGCTGCCATTACCGAACTGCTGGACGAAAAAGTCGCCGCATGAGCGATCTGCTGCAGCGGGCGCGGCGGGTTGGTGCCGAGGTCGCTGCGCGGCACGCCGGCGCTGTTGACAGCCAGGCGCGCTTCCCCCGCGAGTCGTTCGCCGCCCTCAAGGCAGAGAAGCTGCTCGGCGTCATGGTGCCGACCGCCTTCGGCGGCCCCGGCGCCTCGATCTCCGAAATTCTCTCGCTGTGCCATGCGATGGGTCAGTATTGCGCATCGACGGCGATGATCTACGCCATGCACCAGATCCAGGTGGCATGCATCGTGCGCCATGGCCAGGAAAGCGCCTGGCATCGCACTCTGCTGCAACGCCTGGCGGGCGAGCAGCTGCTGCTGGCGTCGGCGACGTCGGAAGCCGGGGTCGGCGGCGACGTGCGCAGCAGCGTCTGCGCCGTCGAGGTCGACGGCGCCCGCCTGAAGCTCAGCAAGAACGCCACGGTGATCTCCTATGGCGCCGATGCCGACGGCATCCTGGTTACGGCCCGCCGCACGCCCGACTCGCCGGCTTCGGATCAGGTGATCGTCGCCGTGCTGAAAGGCGACTATCGACTGGAGCAGACGTCGACCTGGGATACCCTGGGCATGCGCGGCACCTGCAGCAACGGTTACTGGCTGCACGCGACCGGGGATGTGGCGCAGATCCTGCCCCTGCCCTATGCCGACATCTCGGCCCAGACCATGCTGCCGACGTCGCATCTGACCTGGAGCAGCCTGTGGCTGGGCATCGCCACCGACGCTGTCGCGCGCGCCCGTACGTTCGTGCGCGCCGAAGCGCGCAAGAAGGCCGGCAGCCTGCCGCCCGGTGCCCTGCGGTTGGCCGAAGCGGTGAACCTGCTGCAGCTCATGAAGTCGAATGTCGTCGCGGCAGCCAAGTTGTACGAGCAGGCCCTGGGTTCGGCAGAGCAGCTCACAGCGCTGTCGTTTGCCGTGGCGATGAACAACCTGAAGACCGGGACATCGCAGATGGCGGTGCAGGTCGTGAACCATGCCCTGCTGATCTGCGGCATCTCGGGCTACCGCAACGACTCCGACTTCAGCGTCGGCCGTCACCTGCGTGATGCCCATTCGGCGGCGCTGATGGTCAGCAACGATCGCATCCTCGCCAACACGGCAAACCTGCTTCTGGTACTGAAGGACGACCCGGGGCTGTTCTCATGAGTGCCGACGCTTCCCTGCAGGCGGCGCAGGCCGCCTTCCGTGACGACCTGATCGCGCACGGCCTGCTGATCCCGATGGGGGTCGACGGCCTATACGGTCGCAGCGGCGTCTTCGAGGACGTGATCGAGCGTTTCAACGACCTGGTCACCCGCCACGGCGGCAACGACGGCGCCGAGATCATGCGTTTTCCGCCCGCCATCAACCGGCAGCATTTCGAGGAGAGCGACTACCTCAAGAGCTTCCCGCAGCTCGCCGGCACCATTCACAGCTTCATGGGCAATGATCGCGACCACGCGGCGCTGATTGAGAAGCTGCTGAAGAAGGAGGACTGGACGCCGGGCCAGAAGGCCACGCAAGTGGTGATGACACCGGCGGCCTGCTACCCGCTCTATCCGGTACTGGCAGCACGCGGCCATCTGCCGGCCAACGGCGCGCTGAGCGACGTCTATTCCTATTGCTTCCGCCACGAACCATCGATCGATCCGGCGCGCATGCAGCTCTTCCGCCAGCGCGAGTATGTGCGCGTCGGCACGCCTGAGCAGGTGATGGCGTTCCGCCAGCTCTGGATCGACCGCGGCCAGGCGATCATGTCGGCGCTCGATGTGCCGCTGACCGTCGACGTCGCCAACGACCCCTTCTTCGGCCGCGCCGGCAGGATGCTGGCGGTCAACCAGCGCGACCAGACCTTGAAGTTCGAGCTGCTGATCCCGATCACCAGCACCGAGAAGCCGACGGCGTGCCTCAGCTTCAACTACCACCAGGACCATTTCGGTCATGTGTGGAACATCCGCACCCATGATGGCGGCACGGCCCACACCGCCTGCGTCGGCTTCGGCGTGGAGCGCATCGCGCTGGCGCTGTTCAAGTATCACGGCTTCGACGTGAAGGCCTGGCCGCAGGCCGTGCGCCAGCAGCTCTGGGGCTGACATGGACGACGCAAACGGCGCCGGCGCGCGATTGCTGCCGGTCGATCCGGCCGACTACCGCGCGCACGCGCTGCACGCGCCCGATCGGATCTGGCTCGAGACCAATTGCTACATCGATGTCTGGGTCGAGGTGTTGCATGCCTTCGGCCTGGAGCCGCTGGCGGCGCTGTCCTTCACGGTGGAGCAGGATTTCGAAGGCGACCATTTCACCTTCTTCAAGTTCCCGCCCGAGGACCTGCGCGCCCTGTTCGGCCTTCAGGTGCAGGAGCTTGCGATCTTCGACACGGTCGAAGGCCATTCGGTCGAGCAGATCCGGCGTGGCCGCATGCCGCTGGTCGAGGTCGACAGCTACTACCTGCCCGACACCCGTGGCACGGCCTATAAGCAGGCCCATGTGAAATCGACGATCGGCATCGGCGCGCTCGATATCGCCGCTCGGCGCATGAACTATTTCCACAACACCAGCTATCATCTTGTCGAGGGCGAGGATTTCGACGGCCTCTTCCGACGCCTGCCGGCGCAGCAGGGGCAGCCCGACGTGCTGTTTCCCTATGTCGAGTTCGTCAAGCGCGACGGCCAAGTGCTGGAAGGCCGCGCCCTGGTCGAGGGCGCGCTGGCGCTGATGAAGGACCACCTCGCGCGGCGGCCGGCCGGCGTCTTCACGCGGTTCCGGGCCGAGTTTCCGCGTCATCTCGAGATGCTGGCGTCGCGGCCGATGGACTACTTCCACCTCTACGCCTTCAACATCATGCGCCAGCTCGGCGCCAATTTCGAAATGCTGGGCAGTCACCTGCAGTGGCTCGCCGGGCATGGCGAAGCCGGCCTGGATGAGGCGATCGCTGCCTGCCTGCAGATCGCCGAAGGGACCAAAGCGCTGCAGTTCCAGCTTGCGCGGGCAGTGAGCCGCAAGAAGTTTGGTGATTACAGCGTCGCCCTCGACGACCTGCAGCGTGCGCACGACCTGGCGCTCGGAACCCTTGAACGCCGCTACGGGCGGTAGCAACAGCACCCTGCGGCGGTTGGACGCGGCGCTGGGCCGGCTTATTGTGCCGGCCGAACGCGCCAGGACGTGATCGGCGACCCGATTTCCGTCACTTGTCCCGAGCCGGGCGCTATGGTTAATGCTGTGCGATTCCGCGTCGGGTTGCTTCCAGCACGGCGCGTGCAGCATCGGGAGCCCCCTCGAATGACGTTTTTCTCGCGCGGCGCGCGCGTCGCTCTGCTGCTGGCGTTGAGCGCAGCGGCGCCGGCCTTCGCCCAGACGCCGCCGGCACCAGCGCCTGCGCCGGCCGCCAAGCCGCCGGGTGATCCCGTCGTGGCCGTCGTCAACGGTCAGTCGATCCGGCTGTCGGATGTCCAGGCCGCGCAGGCCAACCTGCCGCAGCAATATCGCGGCTTGCCCCTGGAGCGCATCTACCCGGCTCTGCTGGAGCAGATCATCGACGCCAAATTGCAGGTCACCGAGGCGCGCAAGAGCAAGGTGCAGGACAGCGACGCTTACAAGAAGCGCCTGGCCGCCCTCGAAGAGCGCCTGCTGCAGGAGCAATACCTGACGCAGGAGATCGACAAGCGCGTCACGCCGCAGGCGTTGAAGGAACGTTACGAAAAGAAGGTGCGTGACCTGCCGCCGGAAGAGGAAGTCAAGGCGCGCCACATCCTGGTTGCTGACGAGGCCGCTGCCAAAGCCGTGATCGCTGACCTGCAGAAGGGCGGCGACTTCGACAAGATCGCGAAGGACAAGTCGACCGATAAGGCATCGGGCGCCCAGGGCGGCGACCTCGGCTGGTTCAAGAAGGCCGACATGGTGAAGGAGTTCGCCGAAGCGGCCTTCATGCTCAAGAAGGGTGAGGTCACACCGGCGCCGGTCAAGAGCCAGTTCGGCTTCCACGTCATCCGGCTTGACGATCGGCGCGCTGCCCAACCGCCTTCGATGGAGGACATGGAAGACGAGCTGAGGGCCGAGTTGTCGCGCGAAGTGTACGGCCAGATGATGGAAGGCCTGCGCAAGAGTGCGAAAATCGAGAAGTTCAACATGGACGGCTCAAAGATTCCGGAGACACCACCGGGCGCGCCACCGGCGACGCCGCCGACGCCGGGCAAGAACTGACGGGCGCATCGCTCCCGCGCACAAGATCCATCATCGACGCGTCCTGAATGAACCCCGCCCGCCTGCGGGCGGGGTGAGAAAAGTGGCGCGACTTTTCAACATCACTTAGTGTAGGCTCACCTCCGGGTAACGGCGCGTCCTGCGGGGCGCGCCGCCGTTTTGGGGTCCACGTCCGCACGCGAACAACCAAAACGCCAACGAAAAAGGCCTCGAAGCGACGATGAACGCACCGCACGCCGTATCACCGCTGGCGCCGAAGACGACGCCGACGTTGCCCCGGATCGCCGGCGTCAAGCTAGGCGCGGTCGAGGCGGGTATCCGCTACAAGGGCCGCACGGACGTCATGCTGGCGATCGTGCCCGCCGGTGCCGTCATTGCCGGTGTGCTGACCCGGTCGAAGACGGCTTCGGCGCCGGTCGAGTGGTGCCGCAAGAATCTGCCGCGCGGCAAGGTGCGCGCGATCCTGGCCAATGCCGGCAACGCCAATGCCTTCACCGGCAAGATCGGCGACAAGTCCGTCGAGGAGGCAACGCGGGCCGTCGCGCAGGCCCTGGGGTGTGCCCGCAACGAAGTGTTCATGGCGTCGACCGGAGTCATCGGCCAGCCGCTGGATCCCGCCCCGTTCGCCAAGCACATGCCGGCGTTGGTCAAGGCCGCGCGCGAGGACGGCTGGGCCGAGGCGTCGGCGGCGATCATGACCACCGATACGTTCCCGAAGCTGGCGACCCGCACCTGCCGCATCGGTGACGGCACGGTGACGCTGAACGGCTTCGCCAAGGGCTCGGGCATGATCGCGCCCGACATGGCGACCATGCTGGCGTTCGCCTTCACCGATGCGAAGCTGCCGCCGCAGGTGCTGCAGAAGCTGCTGTCGGACGCCACCGACAAATCCTTCAACTGCATCACCGTCGACGGCGATACCTCGACCAGCGACACGCTGCTGCTGGCCGCCACCGGCGCCGCCAAGCATCCGCGTATCGACGAAGCCGACGATCCGATGCTGGTCGAGTTCAAGCGCGCACTGGACGATCTGATGATCGAGCTGGCGCAGCTGGTGGCACGTGATGGCGAAGGTGCATCCAAGTTCATCACCATCAACGTGACCGGCGCCACCAGCAATGGCGCTGCGCGCAAGATCGGCCTGGCCGTCGCCAACTCGCCGCTGGTCAAGACCGCGATCGCCGGCGAGGACGCCAACTGGGGCCGCATCGTCATGGCCGTCGGCAAGGCCGGCGAAAAGGCCGACCGTGACAAGCTGCGTATTTCCATGGGCGGCGTGCGCATCACCGATGGCGGCCAGGTCGTGCCGAAATACGACGAAACGCCCGTGGTCAAGCACATGCAAGGCCGCGACGTCGTCATCGACATCGAACTCGGACTGGGTCGCGGCAAGTGCACGGTATGGACCTGCGACCTGACGCACCGGTACATCGACATCAACGGCAGCTACCGCAGCTGATCATCTGTCGTCCTGACAGCCTGTGATTTTTGAGCCCACGCCTGTCATCCCGAGCGCAGCGAGGGATCTTCTCGGCCGTGACAGCGAACCGCTGAAAGATTCCTCGCTTCGCTCGGAATGACAGCGTCACAAAACGCTCAGGACGACAGAGGTCATGACGTCATCATCGGATCCCTTCGAGTCCTGCCCCGGCGGGCCGCCGCCGCTGGGCGATCGCCGGCTGGTGCTGGTGGCCGCGGTGGCATTGATCGACGTCGACGGCCGCGTGCTGATCGCGCAACGGCCGGCCGGCAAGTCGATGGCCGGCTTATGGGAGTTTCCCGGCGGCAAGGTCGATGACGGCGAGACGCCGGAAGAAGCTTTGGTGCGCGAACTGAACGAGGAACTGGGCATCGAGACCAAGGGGAGCTGCCTGGCGCCGATCGCTTTCGCCTCGCATGGCTACGAGACCTTTCACCTGCTGATGCCGCTGTATGTCTGCCGCCAGTGGCGCGGCCTGCCGCAACCGCGCGAGGGGCAAACCCTGAAATGGGTCGCGGTCAAATCGCTGCGCGACTATCCCATGCCGCCCGCCGACCTGCCGCTGATCGCCCAGCTGCGCGATCTGTTGTAGCTCATCGTCATCCCGAGCGCAGCGAGGGATCTTTTGGGGCAAGCGCAGTGCGCTACTTTCCGAAGATTCCTCGCTGCGCTCGGAATGACGGACCATACGTTACGGCGGCGGCTGGCGCAGCGGACCGCCGGGCGCCCAGCCGGTCAGGGCGCGAAAGATCAGTGCCTGAACGGTCACCAGCGGCGCAATCGACATGTAGGCGACGGTCTCGGCGACCAGCGTGATCAGCAGCCACGGCCCGATGCTGAGCGGCGCACCGAAGAGGCCCAGCGCGATGGTCAGCAGGATCGCCGTGGTCAGCGCCTTCACGATCACGCCGATCACCATCAGCAACAGCAGCGCGAACAGGATGGTGGGCCCGTTGCCCTTGCCGTACCGCCAGGACAGGCGCGGCGTCCAGGCCAGGTCCACCGATGGCGCCACGAGGCCGAAGCTCAGTCGCAGCGCGATGATCGCCGTCACGGTGAAGGCAAAACCCACCGGCATCGCGCGCTCGACGTCGGGCGGCACCTGTCCGGATCCCGGCATCTCCATCGGCCACGGCATCAGCATCCAGAACAGGGCGTGCAGGATGATCGGAATCGCGGCAATCAGCAGGAGCTGCCCGAGGTAGCCGCGCTCCCGCACCGTCCAGCCGAATCCCGGCGTACTGCTCACCGACTGCGGCCCCAGCAGCACCAGCCGATACCAGGCCACGGCGAACATGGCGGTCGGAACGAAGTCGAAAACCTTGATCGCCATGGCCTCGAGCGGCTCCATCCGCTCGCCGCTCACCAGGCGGCCGGCCAGCGACAGGCCGACGCTGATGACCGTCGGCACCAGGGCGATGTCGAACAGGGCGCGAACGTTTCCCGTCACCCGGCTGAAGGCTTCGGTGATGAGGTCGGAGAAGATGAGTCGCGGCGGTTGCACGGTCACAACATAAGGACGTGGGAGGGTCTTGCGCCAGTGCCGACGAAGCCGCATCCCGGGCTGATGGTCAGTGTCCGGCCTTTTCACCGGCCGGACGTTCGGTCGTTCCCAGGGCGTCGGCCAGCCGCGATGTGGCGGCTCCGGGCCGCAACGGCCGTGGCTGGGCCGCGTGTGGTGCCCAGCCATGCAGGTAGAGCACCTCGAAGGACGCTGGCACGCGCCCCTCGGAGTCACCGTGACGCTCGGCATAGATGGCCGCCGCCCGCGCCAAGGTCTCGCGGCGGGTGAAACCCGATCGGCGGCCCCGGACGGCATTGCCCTCGGCCATGGCCCGCAGGTCGCGCATCAGTGCCAGCGCATCGGGATAGCGCACATCGATGGTCTCGGCGTCGGCGACCGGCATGGCGAAGCCGGCGCGCTGCAGCAGGCCGGCAGCATCGCGCAGGTCGGCAAAGGGCGAGACGCGCGGGCTGAGCCCACCCTCCACGTCGCTCTCGGCCTGCGCGAGCGCCTGGCGCAACTGCCACAGGGTTTCGCCGCCCAGCAGGGCCGCCAGAAACAAGCCGTCGGGCCTCAAAGCCCGGCCAATCTGCACCAGGGCGCCCGGCAGGTCGTTGACCCAATGCAACGCCATGGCGCTGAGCACGAGATCGACGCTGGCCGGCTTCAACGGCAGCATTTCCTCGTCGGCAACGACGGCCGGCCCGTGGGCCTGGGCACGGCGCGCGAATCCCAGGGCGAGGTCGATCGATACCAGTGTCTGGATCCCGCCCCGCACCGAGCCATCGGGCTGGCGCAGTGCCCTGCCGACCTCGCCGCCATGGCAGCCGATATCGACCGCCACCGGGAAAGCGCGCCGGATGTCATCCAGGCGCTCGACCAGACGCTCGGCGATCTCGCGCTTCAGAAAACCGTCCCAGGCGCCGGCGGCGCGCTCGCGCCGCAGGCGCACAAGATCGCGGTCAAACACCAGCATGGGGTCAGGGGCGGCACTCATGCCCCTTTCTAGCGCAACTTCGCCTGCCGTGCTGCCCCTCGACAGTCCCGACGCGCCACCGCAATGTCTGCACAGGCCCCACGCAGGAAACGCCGCTCATGCCGACCGAAAACCACATCCGGGACGAGATCTGCCGCATCGGCGAAAGCCTCCACCGGCGCGGCTACACGGTCGGCTCCGCCGGCAACATCAGCGCCCGGCTCGCGGACGGCTTCCTGATCACGCCGACCGACGCCTGCCTGGGCTTCCTCGATCCCGCCAGCCTTGCCAAACTCGATCATGATGGGCGTCAGGTCGCGGGCGATCGCGCCTCCAAGACCATCGAGCTGCACCGTGCCGTCTACGGCGCCCGGCCCGATGTCGGCGGTATCGTGCACACGCACTCGACCAACCTCGTGGCGTTATCGATGCTGCCCGATGTCAATCGAGAGGATGTCCTGCCGCCGATCACGCCCTATTTCGTGATGAAGGTGGGCCATGTGCCGATGATCCCCTATCGTCGGCCGGGCGATCCCGCGGTGGTCGACCTCGTGCTGGCCCACGCCGCCGCCGTGCGGGCGGTGTTGCTGGAACGACTGGGCCCGCTGGTCTGGCACGACAGCGTGTCGGCCGCCAGCTTCGCGCTGGAGGAGCTGGAAGAGACGGCAAAGCTTTGGCTGATGCTGCGCGACGTACGCCCGCCCGGCCTGAGCCAGGCTCAGATCGACGACATCAAACACACGTTCAAGGTGGCGTATTGAGGCCGTCGTCCTCCCGAGCGAAGCTGGAGGAGGAGGATGCGCCATGGATTCGCCTGATTCAGGCGGTGGCATGGCGCGCATGGAATTCAACCCGGCGCGCTTGGCGTTGGCCGGTGCCGCGCGACGTTACGGCCGGGCGGCGCTTGACGTGTTGCTGCCGCCGCAATGCATGTCCTGCAGCGCGGCCGTGGACGCACCCGGTGCGCTGTGTGCCGCATGCTGGTCGAAGATCGCCTTCATCGCCGCGCCCGTCTGCGCCTGCTGCGGCCTGCCGTTCGAGGTCGACGCCGGACCGGAAACGCTGTGCGGCGCCTGCCTTGCCAAGCGGCCGCGCTATCGCCGCGCCCGCGCTGCCTTCCGCTACGACGCGGAATCGCGCCGTCTGGTGCTGATGTTCAAACATGCCGACCGGCTCGACCCGGCACCCACGTTCGGGCGCTGGCTGGCACTGGCCGGTGCCGGATTGCTGGCCGATGCCGACGTCATCGCGCCCATCCCCCTGCACCGCTGGCGATTGCTGTGGCGGCGCTACAACCAGTCGGCCGAACTGGCCCGTGCTGTCGGCCGTCACAGCGGCAAGGCCGTCGTGCCGGATCTGGTGGTTCGTCACCGACGGACGCCATCGCAGGCCGATCTCAATGCCCGCGAACGGCGACTGAACGTCGCCGGTGCCTTCAGCGTCAACCCCCGCCACCGCGCGGCGGTGCGCGACAAAACCGTGCTGCTGATCGATGACGTTCTGACCACCGGCGCCACGGTCGAGGCCTGCGCGCGCACCCTGCTGCGCGCGGGTGCCGCTGCCGTCGATGTGCTCACCCTGGCGCGCGTGGTGCGCCCGCAGGTGCGGATGCCGTGATTGACCGGACCGCGGACTACAGGTCCGCCGATTGCAGGGACAGATCGGCCGGCGTTACTTGCGGCTCGACCGGCACGTCCGAGAACAACGTGGCGGCACGGAATCGCACCGAGACACGATCGCCGGCCGTGAAGCGGTAGCCGGCATAGACGTGGTGCGGCATCTCGGCCTCCACCACCGGCGCGCCGACAACAACCTCGATCTCCAGCCGCACGACCGGTCCGACAACACCGACAAACCGCACGATTGCCGGCCCCGCCGGGTCGCGCTGCAGCACCACATCGTGCGGCCGCACGTAGAGCGTGCCGGGGCCGTCATGCGAGGCATCGCCGTTCAACTGTTCGACGTGGGCGTAGGGGACGATCGGGCGGCCGCCACGCACCTGGCAGCGCACACGGTTCACCTGGCCCAGGAAGTCGAACACGAAGGGATTGCGCGGCGCGCCGTAGACTTCCTCGGGCGTGCCGACCTGCTCGATCTTGCCATGCCCCAGCACGACCACGCGATCGGCCAGCTCCAGGGCCTCCTCCTGGTCGTGGGTGACGAACACCGTGGTCATCTTCAGCCGGTCGTGCAACTGACGCAGCCAGCGCCGCAATTCCTTACGCACCTTGGCGTCGAGCGCACCGAACGGCTCGTCCAGCAACAGCACCGAGGGCTCGATGGCCAGAGCCCGGGCCAGCGCCACGCGCTGGCGCTCGCCGCCGGACAACTGGCTGGGAAAACGGTCGCCGAGGTGACCGATCTGCACCAGGTCGAGCAGCCGCTGCACGCGGTTGCGGATCTCGGCGTCACTGGGTCGGCGCTGGCGCACCATCACGCGCAGCCCGAACGCGACGTTCTCCGTTACCGACATATGACGGAACAGCGCGTAGTGCTGAAAGACGAAGCCGATGTGGCGCTCGCGCACGCCGCGGCGCAACGCGCTGTCGCCATTGAGCAGCAACTCGCCTTCGTCCGGCCACTCCAGGCCAGCGATGATCCGCAGCAGCGTCGTCTTGCCGGAGCCCGAAGGTCCCAGCAGCGCCAGCAGTTCACCGGCGCGGATCTCGAGGTCGACACCCTGCAGCGCGACGAAACTGCGAAAGCGCTTGCCGATACCCTTCACATGGATTGCGGGCGAATGCTCCATGTCAGTGCCCCCGCCCTTTCAACCCGCGGCCCACCTTCCACTCGATCACGCCCTTCAGCAGAAGCGTGACCAGCGCCAGCAGCGCCAGCAGCGAGGCCACGGCGAACGACGCGACGAAATTATACTCATTATAGAGGATCTCGACATGCAGCGGCATGGTGTTGGTCAGGCCGCGGATGTGGCCGGACACCACCGACACCGCGCCGAACTCGCCCATGGCGCGCGCGTTGCACAGCAGCACACCGTACAACAGACCCCAGCGAATATTGGGCAACGTGACACGCCAGAAGGTCTGCCATCCCGAGGCGCCCAGCACCAGCGCCGCCTCCTCCTCGTCGGTGCCCTGCTCCTGCATCAGCGGAATGAGCTCGCGGGCCACGAACGGAAAAGTCACGAAGATGGTGGCGAGCACGATACCCGGCACCGCGAAGATGATCTTGAAGCCTTGCTCCGACAGGAACGGCCCCAGCCATCCCTGCAGCCCGAACAGCAGCACGTAGATCAGGCCGGAAATCACCGGCGAGACTGAGAACGGCAGATCGATCAGGGTGATCAGCAGGCTCTTGCCGCGGAACTCGAACTTGGCGATGGCCCACGCCGCCAGGACGCCGAACACCAGGTTCAGCGGCACGGCGATCGCCGCCACGGTGAGCGTCAGCCCGATCGCCGCGCGCGCGTCGGCATCGGCCAGCGCCGCGAAATACGCGCGACCGCCCTGGCGCAGCGCCTCGGTGAACACCGTGACCAGCGGCAGCACGATGAAGGTGCTGACGAACAGCAGCGCCACCAGGATCAGAATCCAGCGCACGAGGCGCGGCTCGGTACGCGCGCTGATCGCGGAACGGGGACCGACGGCCATCGCCTACCTCCGTTCCAGGTGACGGCGGGACCAGCGCTGCAGCAGGTTGATCGCCAGCAGAAGGGCAAAGGAGATCATCAGCATGACCGCGGCGACCGCCGTGGCCTCGCCGTAGGCGTATTCCTCCAGCTTGATCACGATCAGCAGCGGCGCAATCTCCGACACCATGGGCAGGTTGCCGGCGATGAAAATCACCGAACCGTATTCACCGACCGCGCGCGCGAAGGCCAACGCGAAGCCGGTGGCCAAGGCAGGGAACAAAGTGGGGAAGATCACCCGCCGAATGGTCTGCCACCGACTGGCCCCCAGGCACGCCGCGGCCTCCTCGATCTCCGGGCTGAGATCCTCGAGCACCGGTTCGATCGTGCGCACCACGAACGGCAGGCTGATGAACACCAGGGCAACGAACACGCCCACCGGCGTGAATGCCACCTTGATGCCGAGTTCAGCCAGCGGCGCTCCCAGCCAGCCGTTCTCGGCGTAGAGTGCTGTCAGCGCGATACCGGCCACCGCTGTCGGCAGCGCGAACGGCACATCGATCAAGGCGTCGACCAGGCGCCGTCCCGGAAAGCGATAGCGCACCAGGACCCAGGCCAGCAGCGAGCCGAACACGGCGTTCGCCACGCCCGCCGCCAGCGACGCGCCGAAACTGAGCTGCAAGGCCGCCAGCACCCGGTCGGACAGTACGGTGTCGATGAAGCGCTGCGTATCGAGGCTGGCGGCGCGCGCAAAGAGCGCCACCAACGGCAGCATGACGATCAGACCCAGCCACGCCAGCGTCAGTCCCAGCGTCAACCCGAAACCGGGAATGATACTGCGCGGCCGCCAGGGTACGGACGATACGACGGTGCCGCGCGGTGGCGTTTCATCGGCGCTGATCGGGGGCAATGCCTGGGTCAGTGCGAGCGTCTCCACGCGCGCGTCGGCGCGCTGAGACGGATCATGACCGCGCGCGGGCGCGCGGTCCAGAAGGGCCGACGAACTCACGGGCAGTGGCTCGGGGGACGGCGAACCACGGCTTCAACCCGGACGATGATCGAAAGACACGTGTCAGCGCTTGGGCTTGTAGAGGCGATCGAAGATGCCGCCATCGCCGAAATGCGTTTTCTGGGCCGTCTGCCAGCCACCGAACTGCTGATCGATGGTGAACAGGTCGATCTTGGGAAATTTGCTGGCGTATTTTGCCGCCACCTGCTGATCGCGCGGTCGGTAATAGTGTTTCGCGGCGATCTCCTGGCCGGCCGGCGTATACAGGAATTCAAGATAGGCTTGCGCCAGGGCACGGGTACCGCGCCGGTCCACCACCTTGTCGACCACGGCCACCGGCGGCTCGGCCAGGATACTGATGCTGGGCACCACGATCTCGAGCTTGTCCTTGCCCAGTTCGTTGATG
The DNA here is from genome assembly GCF_007859315.1 of Reyranella sp. CPCC 100927. Classification (GTDB taxonomy): domain Bacteria; phylum Pseudomonadota; class Alphaproteobacteria; order Reyranellales; family Reyranellaceae; genus Vineibacter. The sequence continues at coordinate 1,271,514 of NZ_VOHA01000001.1, read as the reverse complement.
GCGAGGAACGCCTCGTTCTCCCAGGCCAGCAGCACATCGCCGATGCCGCGCTGCACGAATGTCACCGTCGAGCCACGCGCGCCGGTATCCAGCACCGGTGCATTGGCATAGATCTCGCCGACGAATTTCTCGGCCTTGGCCGCATCGCCACCTTCGGTGCGCAACGAATAGCCCCACGCCGCCAGGTAGTTCCACCGGGCGCCGCCCGACGTCTTGGGATTGGGCGTAATCACCTTGATGTCAGGCCGTGCCAGATCACCCCAATCCTTGATCTTCTTGGGGTTTCCGGCACGGACCAGGAACACGATGGTGGAGGTGTAGGGTGCGCTGTTGGAGGGCAGCCGCTTCTGCCAGTCTGCCGCGATCAGTCCGCGCTCGGCGATGGCGTCGATATCGTAGGCGAGCGCCAAGGTGACCACGTCGGCTTCCAGGCCGTCGATCACCGAGCGCGCCTGACGCCCTGATCCGCCATGCGATTGCTGGACGGTGAGCGTCTCGTTCTTCTTTTCCTGCCAGCTCTTGGCAAAGACGCCATTGACGTCCTGATAGAGCTCGCGCGTCGGATCGTAGCTCACGTTGAGCAGGCGCACTGCCTGCTGCGCAGCAGCCACGCGCGGCAGCGTCAGGGCTGCACCAGCCGAGGCAAGCATCGTTCTGCGTCGCATCATCACCTACCTCCAGGAGTCGATATCGTATTGCCCCGGCACACTGCAAGCCTGCCCGTTCAGCGGGCCAGCGGCAAACGCGGCGTATTGCCAAATGATGTCGGTATCGTTTCAGGCGAGATAAGCGCCCCACCCACCGTGACGCTCGCCAACGCCCAAGCCGCAGCGGTCATTGACATAGCCGACCAGGGCTTCGATGGAGCGCTCCGGCGCACCGGCCGTCGTATCGAGCACCAGATCGGCCTGCACCGGGATTTCATAGGGCGCCGAAACGCCGGTGAACGACGCCACCTGGCCGCTGGCGGCGAGGCTGTAGAGCCCCTTGGGATCACGCAGGCGGCAGACCTCGACATCGGCGTGGACGTGGATCTCGTAGAACCCATCACCCACGATCCGCCGTGCCTCGGCGCGGTCGCGCGCATAGGGCGATATCAACGCCGCCAGAACGATCACGCCACTCTCGGCCAGCAACCGGGCTACGTGCGCGGTGCGCCGCAGATTCTCCGCCCTGTCCTCGCGCACAAAGCCGAGATCGGCATTGAGCCCGTCGCGCAGATTATCGCCGTCCAGAAGCTGCACCTGCCAGCCGTTGTCGAACAGTCGCCGCAACGTGCCATTGGCGATGGTCGACTTGCCCGAGCCCGACAGGCCCGTCAGCCAGAACACGGCGCCGCGGTGGCCGTTGCGCTTTTCGCGCTCGGGTCGCGACACGCTGGTGCGGATGGCCGTGATGTTGCGGCTGGCCTGCAGCGGCCGCTCGACGATGAAGCCGCCGACCACCTTGTAGTCGTTCATCAACACACCGCGACCGGCGCGCGGGTTGTCGGCAAACTTGTCGAGGTAGAGCGGCTGGGTCGAGCGCAACACGACCTCGGCCACGCCATTGCGTTCGACATGGGTTGCCGGACCGGAGTCCAGTGTCTCGACGTCGACCACCTTTTCGATCGCAGCCACCGTCACATCAACGTCGGCCGTGCCGTAGCGGGCCCGCATCCGCCGACCGGCGCGCAGCGGCTCCTCGTCGAACCAGAACACACGCACCGCAACCGCCCGGCACTCGGCCGGGGGCGCTTCGGGCGCCGTCAGCAAATGCCCGCGCACCGCGAAGATCTCTTCGTCGAGCGTCAGCGCCACGCTCTCGCCGGCACCCGCTGTTTCGCGCGGCTGGCTGCGATTCCAGTCCTCGATGCTGGCCACGTGGGCGCGGCGCCCCGTGGGGCTGAGTTGCACGGTATCACCGACCGATACCCGGCCGCTTTCGATCCGGCCCACGATCGCCCGCCGGTCGCCGATGCGGTAGACATCCTGCACCGGCAGGCGCAGCGGTGCATCGATCGGCGAGGGACGGCGCGCAAAGCCATCGAGCGCCTGCGTGATGGTCGGGCCGCGATACCAGCCCATCACCGTGCTGCGCTCGGCGATGTTGTCGCCGTTGCGCGCCGACACCGGAATGACGGCGCGCGGCCGGATGCCGATCTCGCCGAGATAGCCGGTGATTTCGCGCTCGACCTCCAGCAGGCGCTGCTGGTCGTGCTGCACCAGGTCCATCTTGTTGACCGCCACCACGACCTGCGCCACGCCCAGGAGATGCAGCAGATAGGCATGACGACGCGTCTGCTCGGAGACACCGACCTTGGCGTCAACCACCAGCACGGCGCCGTGGGCGCGCGAGGCGCCGGTCACCATGTTCTTGAGGAATTCCTTGTGGCCCGGCGCATCGATGATCACATAGCGCCGCTGCGCGGTATGGAACCAGATCTGGGTGACGTCGACTGTAATGCCCTGGTCGCGCTCGACCTGCAGGGCGTCGAGCAGGAACGACCATTCGAATTCCAGCCCGCGCTTCTCGGATACCGATCGCAGCTGATCGAGCTTGCCGTCGGGCAGCGAATCGGTGTCGTGAAGCAGGCGGCCGACCAAGGTCGACTTGCCGTGATCGACGTGACCGACGATGACGATCGGAAAGGCGCGCGTACCAGCGTCGCGCGAGGGATAGGCGCCCATCACATGTACCCCGCTACACGCAGACGCTCGAAGGCGTCCTCCGAATCGTGATCCATGGCGCGGCCGGCACGCTCGGGCGTGCGGATGGTCTCCAGCTCGGCCACGATGGCGTCGATGTCACCGGCATTGCTGTCGATCGGGAACGTGATGCCGATCTCGCCCAGCGAGCGATAGCGCTTGCCGCCTTGCGCGAAATACAGCGGCACCACCGGGATGCTCTCACGACGGATGTAGCGCCAGATATCGACCTCGGTCCAATGCAGCAGCGGGTGGACGCGCACATGCGTGCCGGGCGGGAACTCGGCGTTGTACAGATCCCAGAATTCCGGCGGCTGGTCGCGGAAGTCCCATTCGCCCTGATTGCGCCGCGGGCTGAAGACACGTTCCTTGGCACGGGTCGCCTGCTCGTCGCGGCGGATGCCGGCGATGATGCCGTTGAAGCCGTACTTCGCCAGCGCCTGCTTCAAGCCCGCCGTCTTGCGCGCCGCCAGCCGCGAGTTGGGCGGCAGGCTGGGGTCGATCTCCTCGATCGGCGGACAGGCGTCGTTGATCAGTTCCAGCCCCCATTCGCGCACGTAGCGGTCGCGGAAGGCGTATGTCTCTGGGAATTCGAGGCCGGTATCGAGATGCATCACCGGAAACGGCACGCGCCCCAGGAAGGCTTTCTTGGCCAGCCAGATCATCACGTTGGAGTCTTTGCCCAGCGACCACAGCATGGCGATGTGATCGATGCGGCCATAGGCCTCGCGCAGAATGTAGATGCTCTCCGCTTCGAGCCAATCCAGATCGTCCATTACTCTTCTCCACGCGGCGGCGGCGTCCATCCCAGGTGGATGCCGCACTCCGTCTTATCCTGGCCGCGCCACCGTCCGGCGCGGCGATCCTCGCCCGGCAAGGTCGGCGCCGAGCACGTCATGCAACCGATCGACGTGAAGCCGTCAGCTTCCAGCAGATGGCGCGGCAGGTAGTGGGTGGCGAAATAGCCGTCGACGTCCTCGACGCTCCACTCGGCCAAGGGGTTGAGCTTGACGCGGCCATCGGCGTGTTCGATCGGCGCCAAGGTCGCGCGCGCACCGCCCTGGAACCGCTTGCGACCGTTGATCCACGCATCGAAGCCGGACAACGCCCGTTCCAGCGGCTCGACCTTGCGGATGGCACAGCAATAGTCGGGGTCCCGGCGCCAGAGATCGCCGTCGGGATCAGCCTGCGCGATACGCCCCGCGTCGGGCTGGATGGTCCTGACGTCCGTCAAACCCAGGCGGGCCGTCAGCAGGTCGCGATAGCGCAGCGTCTCGGGAAACAATTTCAGGGTGTCGATGAAGAGGATGGGTGTCGCCCGGTCGATCGCCGCCACCAGGTGCAGCAGGACAGCCGCCTCGGTCCCGAATGACGACACCAGCGCAATGCGCCCGCGGTAGGTATCCGTGATGGCCGCGCGCAGGAATTCGCGGGTCGACGCATGTCGAGCCCGGCGCGCCGGCACATTGGCGCCGGGCGGCCATGTCTGGGCGGAAACGATATCGAGGGCCATGCCCGCCCCCTTCATTCTGGGGTTGGAACGTGCCGACGCTAGGTCGCGACGGTATCTGGCCGAAATAAACAGCTATGGACTGTTTATTCAACAATTTTTGTCTTAATTGAATGTGAAATAAATCTATTACACAATAATTTATAGTTTAATAGGTTGCCTGGTTCAATCCATGGCTGGGAATTTTTGCCGGGCCCGCTAGGGTGCGCAGGAGGGCAGCGGTCGAGGGATTTCGGATCGTCATGCATGCAATCGTCGTCGGCGCCGGTATCTCCGGACTGAGTACCGCCTGGGCCTTGGCCAAGCGCGGACACCGCGTCACCTTGCTCGAACGCGATGCGATCCCAAACCCTCTGGGGGCGTCCGGCGATCATCACCGGATCATCCGGCGCGCCTATCGGATCGCGATGCACGGTTACACGGTCCGCATGACCGAGGCTTTCGCCACCTGGGACGAGCTATGGGCCGACCTGGGCGCCGAACATATCGCTCGCGTCGGCTTCATGGGCATCGTCACGGCGCCGGGCGACAATGCCGACCAGTACCGCGACAGCCTGCGTACCGGCGGTTATCCCTTCGAGACTTTGACAAAAACGGCAGCGCTGGCACGGTTCCCGTATTTCAATCCCGAAGGTTTTCACGACGTCTTCGTGTCGCAGGAAGGCGGCGCCCTGCTCTGCCTGCGCATCGCCACCGACATGGTGCGCTGGCTGCGCGACAACGGCGTCGCCGTGCGCGAGCACACAGTCGTCACCGACATCGATACAGCGGCCGCATCGGTCACGTTGTCCAGCGGCGAGCGATTGTCGGCGGACGTCGTCGTTGTGACTGCCGGCGCCTGGGTGACAGGGCTCCTGCCCGACCTGACCGGCCGGCTCGCCAGCAAGCGCACCTACGTGGTGTACCTGGAGCCGCCCGCGGAATTCCGCGCCGCCTGGGAGCTTACGCCGGTGATCCCCGGGATCGGCGGCGATATCGGCGGCTACATCCTGCCGCCGGTCGCGGGCACCGACCTGAAGTTCGGCGCCGGGGCCACGCGTGTCGACTGGACCGCCGACACGCCGTTCGAACTGGCCGCCGATGCCGGCACCCGGCTGCGCGATATGTTCGCGCCCTTGTTCCGGCGCATGGGCGACTACAGCATCAAGCGCGAGCGCAAGTGCGTCTACACCTTCACGCACGATGAGCGCTTTTTCGGCATCCGGCGCGGTGCCACCTGGATCGTGTCGGCGTGTTCGGGCCATGGCTACAAGTTCGGCGCGGCCATCGGCCGGCGTGTCGCCGACGCGGTCGAGAGCGGCGATGAACAGACGCTGACTGCATGGCTGGAGGCGCGGGATTGACACGCAGGCGCTCTGGTCAAGCCCGGACGGCGTACCTATAGTCGAGACGAAACAGGCCGGAGACCCACTGTGGCCAAGATCGAGATCTACACGACACCCTTTTGCGGCTACTGCGCGCGCGCCAAGGCGTTGCTCGACCAGAAGGGCGCGACGTACGACGAACGCGACGTGATGATGGATCCGCAGGCGCGCGCCGAAATGCGCTCCCGCACCAACCGCACGACGGTGCCGCAGATCTTCATCGACGGCCAACACATCGGCGGCAGCGACGACCTCGCCGCGCTCGACGCCGAGGGCAAGCTCGACCCGCTGCTGGCGACGGCCGCGTAGACACCCACGGGGTGGAAGAGCGAGATTCGCACCCTTCTGATCCCTCGCTACGCTCGGGATGACAGTTTGATGGAGCGGCGCATGGCGACGAGCTTCACCGTCGGCCTGATCCAGGTTACAGCCACCAACGAGATGGCGCCCAATATCCGCTTCATCGAGGAGCAGACGCGGCGCGCATGCGAGGCCGGCGCCCAGTTCATCATGACGCCGGAAAACTCGACCTTGATCGGCGCCAACCGCGCCGATACCTTGGCCAAGGCACAGCCGGAAGAGAGCCACGAAGGCCTGCAGGCGATGCAGGCCCTGGCCCGTGCGTGCGGCGTCTGGTTCCTGGTGGGCTCCATCCACGTCAAGGTCGAGGCCGAGCGCAACGCCAACCGCTCCTACCTGATCGATCCCAGCGGCGCGATCGTCACCAGCTACGACAAGATCCACATGTTCGACGTGCAGCTGGCGAGCGGCGAGACCTACCGGGAATCGTCAACCTTCCGGCCCGGCGACAAGACCGTCATTGCCGAAACCCCGTGGGGCAAGCTGGGCATGACGATCTGCTATGACCTGCGCTTCCCCTACCTCTACCGCGACCTGGCGCATGCCGGCGCCGAGATGATCTCGATCCCGTCGTCCTTTACGGTGCCGACCGGCCGCGCTCACTGGCATGTGCTGATGCGCGCGCGCGCCATCGAAACCGGCTGCTTCGTGTTCGCGCCGGCGCAGGTCGGCACGCATGCAGCCAACCGCAAGACCTACGGCCATTCGCTCGTCGTGGCGCCCTGGGGCGACGTGCTGGCCGATGCCGGCGGCGAGCAACCAGGCTTCGTCACGGCCGAGATCGACATGACCAAGGTCGCCGAGGCGCGCAACGCCGTGCCGTCGCTGACGCACGATCGCCAGTATGCAGCACCGGTCACCGTCGGTTCGGTCCGGCGCGCGGCGGAGTAGCACTTTAAATCGTCCGGTCCGCGACGCGCAGCATGCGCAGGAACAAGTCCGTCAGCGTCTGAACGATCCGACCCCGGTCAGGATGGCCGGCCGCAATAGCGTCATCCACCACGCCATGCATGCCGTGAAAGATCACCATGGCCGTCGACCGGGGCGACTCGATCGACCACGTTCCGGCTTGGATGCCGACCGTCAGGATTCCCAGCACCTGTTCGATGACGACGTCCTTCTCCTGCGACTGCCGACGATCGTGGCGATAGTCGTGAAAGACGACGTCGTGCAACTGATAGGCATCCAGGTAGGCGTCGACGGCCGTGGCCGTCCAGCGTTGCAACCGCGCGACGGCGTCCGTAGCCGGACAGGCATCGACTGCCGCCGCGACGCGCGTCACGAACCCCTGCGAAAAGCGATCGCGCAAGGCGACGAGCACGTCGGCCTTCGCCGTGAAGTAATGATAGAAAGTGCCCTTGGCGACATCGGCCGCGGCGACGATGTCGTCGATGGTCGTCGCATCGATGCCACGGGCGATGAACAATGTTGCCGCCGCGTCCATCAGATCGTCGCGTCTGACCTCGGCAGGCTTGGTTCGCGGCTTGCGGGCAGGCCTGGCATGTCCAGCTGAGCGCTGTCGCTGCACGTTGCTCACATCGGCCCTTTGCTCGCCAAACTGTTCTCCTGAGCGCATATCCCAGATTTTATTGTGGTTTTCAAGTATGTTAACTATATTGACCGACGGTCGGTCGATATCTTAAGGACAGGCACTAGTCACTGGTTCTGGAGCCGTCATGACCGATGCTCGCCGTCCTGCCCTCGTCGCGGCCGTCTATCTCGGGACGTTCATTGCCGCGCTCGATGTCAGCATCGTCAGTGTCGCGCTGCCGGCCATTCAAACCGCACTGCACACCGACATTGCCGGCCTGCAGTGGGTTGTCGGCGCCTATGCGTTGTGCCTGTCGGCGTTCATGCTGTCGGCCGGCCCGATCGGCGATCGCTACGGCCGCAAGCTGTCGTGGCTCATCGGAGTCGCCGTGTTCATGGTGGGATCGGCGATTTGCGCCGTGGCACCGACCTTAGGTGTGTTAATCGCCGGCTGCGCCGTTCAGGGCGTCGCCGGCGCGTTTCTGATCCCCGGGTCGTTGTCGATCCTCACGCAAGCGTTCCCCGACCCGGTGCAACGGGCCCACGTGATCGGCGGCTGGTCATCGTTCAGTGCCATCTCCCTGATCATCGGCCCCATCCTGGGGGGCATTCTGGTCGATAGCGCCGGATGGCCCAGCATCTTTCTGATCAACCTCCCCATCGGCGCCATCACGATCGGCCTGGGAGTCTGGGGCATCCGGGAAACGGCACATCCCGATCATGCCGCCCTCGACCCTGCCGGTCAGGCGTTGAGCGTGCTGTGGCTGGGCGCGTTGACCTACGGCCTGATCGCGGCCGGCCAACAGGGCTGGACCGCGCCCGGCACGATAGCGGCACTGACGGTGGCGCTCGCCGCATTCATCGTCTTCATGATCATCGAAAGCCGCACCCGCCGACCACTTCTGCCGCTTCAGCTGTTCGGCAATGCCCGCTTCGCCGTGATCAATCTGGCGTCGTTCGTGCTCGGCTTCTCAGGCTACAGCAGCCTGTTCTTTTTCTCGCTCTTCCTCCAGCAGGCCCAGGGATGGTCGGCGACCGAGACCGGCTGGTGCATGGCGCCACAGTTTGTCGCCATGGCCATCGTTGCGTCCGTGTTCGGCAGGCTGGCGGCGCGATATGACGTGCGTACGCTGATGATCACAGGATACGGAATGATCGGCGTCGCGATGCTGGCCATGAGCGAATTCCAGCCGGACACGCCGTATTCCTTGATCGCGCTGCTGTTTGCCGTCCTGGGAATCGGGATGGGACTGGCCGTACCGGCTACCAGCGCGGCAGTGATGGCATCCGTACCGCGCGAGCGGTCCGGCATGGCCTCAGCCACAATGAACGCCCTGCGGCAAGCAGGCATGACCTTGGGTATCGCATTGCTAGGCACGCTGATGAGTGCCCGTGCGATGACCCTCCTCGCCACCGGCCTGGAAGCGGCAGGCATTGCCGACGCCAAGACCATGGCGGTCGTAGCCATCAACCGACATCAGGTGACGACCGTCGGCAGCCTCGATTCGGCTGCGTTCGGCACTCTGTTCAGTACCGCCTTCGCCGGCGGCTTCCATGTCGCCATGGTTTATGCAGGCTTGCCGGGGGTGATGGCAGCAGTACTGCTCGCCGCCGTGAAATCCCACCGGACCAACCCTGGTACCGACCATCGCTAGTACCGACTATCGCTAGAGTGTGACTCAGGATTCGTCATCCCGAGCGCAGCGAGGGATCTTCTGAAAGTGACGCACGGGTGCGCCTGCATTGAAAGATCCCTCGCTGTGCTCGGGATGACAGCTGTATCAGGGAAGCGTGACTAGGGGGCGAGCCCGCAGGCCGGCTTGAACATCGCCACGGTGCGGTTCCAAGCCAGCGCTGCATCGGCGCGGTCGTAGTTGCGCGACAACGGATTGGCGAACGCCCCACTGCCTGGGTAGACGTGGAACTGGACGACGCGCCCCGGGCGCTTGAGCCGCACCTCCAGGTCGATCCGCGACAGCGGACTTGCCCATGTGTCGCGCTCGGCGAAGTGGCCGATGATCGGGCCATCGACGCTGTACAACTGCTCGGCCGACTCTTCAACGCGACCGTAGTAGATGCCGGTTGCCGACACGCCGGCGCCGGAGCTGACGGGAACCGAATGGCTGGCGCCGATGCCGAACCCGATGCTGGCCAAACGCTGGTTGCAGAAATCCCGCGAGCGTAGCCAGTCGAACCATTGCCCCAGCACATCGCGCGCCAGTTTGGCGTCGAGCGTACGCGCCAGGGCTGCCGCCTCCTCATCGTTGCGCGCCACCTTGCCGTCGAACAGGTCGACAACGATGGCGGCGAAGCCCTCGAACGCCAGGAGATCGGCCATGCGATCGAACTCGCTCACCGCACCGAAGCCATCATGCACGACCAGTATGCCCGGCGCCGGCTTCGCGTTCGGCGTGAACAGCCGCCCGCCAAACGTACGCCCACCGGCCAGGGTGATCGACACACGCTGCCCGCCTGCGGCGGGCGCCTGGGCCACCGCGACAGGGCCTGCCACCGGCACAGCCAGAAGACCGGCCAGCGCATCACGGCGTTTGATCATGCAAGTCATGGCGGCTTTTTAACGCAAGGCGACTGTCCTCTACCATGGCACAATGACGGCGATGCGTCGTCACCCGCTTGCGCGCCGATGAATGCTCTCCGACCGTTGACGCGCGGGCCGGCATTCTGCGCTTTTCTGGCGCTTGCGATCCTGTTCGCCTGCACGCCGTTTCGCAGCAGTCAGCCCGACAGCCTGTCCGGCGGGCTGGCGCTGCGCGTCCAACCGGTCACATTCAACCTCGAGAACCGCGCGGCATCGCGGATCGGCAAACTGATCTGGCGTGGCGGCGTGACGCTCAGCGCCCCTCACAGGGCCTTCGGCGGCTGGTCCGATCTCTGGGTTGCCGAAGACGGCGGTCGGTTGCGGACTGTGTCCGACGATGGTGCCTGGCTGACGGCCCGGTTGCGCTATGCGCCTGACGGCCATCTGGCGGGCCTGGATGATGCGCATCTCGGTCGATTGAAGGGGCCTGACGATACCTGGCTTGTCGGCAAGATCTGGAGCGACGCCGAAAGCCTCGCCATGCTTCCCGACGGCTCCATGCTGGTCGGCTTCGAACGCCGCCACCGCATGCTGCGATACCCCGCCGGCGACGAATCGACAGGCGGCGGACTCGCTGGTCGGCCCATACTCTTCCCGGCGCCGGCGCAGCTTCCGGCGGCGCCGGCCAATACCGGCCTGGAGGCCATGACCGTGCTGCCCGACGGCAGGCTCTTTTTGCTGGCCGAAGACTACAGCCTGAGACCTGGCACAACGATCGGATGGATCGGCACGTTGCGGAGCCAAGCGGTCACCTGGAACCGCTTCTACTATCCACTGGTCGAGGGATTCCGCCCGACGGCGGCAACGGTATTGCCCGACGGCAACATCGCCCTGCTTGAGCGCGCGGTAAGCCTGCCCGCCGGCTGGCGAACGCGCATCGTGCGGCTGCCGACGTCGACCTTGGTGCCCGATGCTGTCGTCCTCACAGAGGAACTGGCGCGGCTGGAAACGCCCTGGGCCAGCGACAATTTCGAGGGCATCGCCGCACGCCGAGGCCCCGGCGGCGAGACCTTGCTGTGGCTGATGTCGGACGACAACTTCAGCTTTCTACAGCAGACAATGCTATTGCATTTCGCCTTGGCGGATTGACGGGAGCGGCCGCGTCCATGGTTCTGGTTGCCATCGCAGTGTTTCTCGGCGCCTTTTTGCTGTTCCTCGTGCAGCCGCTGATCGGGCGCATCATCGTGCCCTGGTTCGGTGGCGGCGCGCCGGTATGGACCGCGTCGCTGGTCTTCTTCCAGGCGGCACTGCTGGCGGGTTACGGCTATGCCGCTTTCGTGACGCGGCATTTGTCACCGCGGATGCAAGCCACGCTGCACCTGGTTCTGCTCGCCGCCAGCGTGCTCACCATGCCGCTGTCGGCCGATCCGTCGTGGAAACCCACGGGCGATGCGATGCCGGCACCCCGCATCCTGGCGTTGCTGGCCACCAGCATCGGCCCGCCCTACGTGCTGCTGGCCGCCGGCGGACCGCTGCTGCAGGCCTGGCTGGCGCGGCGCGGACAGGTGCCGTGGCGGCTGTTCGCGCTCTCCAACCTGGCATCGCTGGCGGCATTGCTGGCGTATCCGTTCCTGATCGAACCGTGGCTGGGCCTGACCGACCAGCGCTGGGTCTGGTCGGCGGCGTACGTGGCCTACGCGATCCTGGTCGGCATCCTGGCATGGCAGAACCGCCGCGACGCCGGCCCGGCGGCCGCGACAATTGCACCGACGGTCACTGCCGCGCCGCAAGCTGATGACAACGATGGTCGGCCCTGGCTGTGGGTCGTGCTGGCGGCCGTGCCCTCGGCGCTGTTGATCGCGGTGACCGAGTTCCTGACGCGCGACGTGGCGCCCATGCCGCTGCTGTGGATCCCACCGCTCGTTCTATATCTCGCGACATTCGTGATCTGGTTCGACGGCAACCTGCCCTACTTCCGGCCCATGTGGCTGGCGGCAGCGGTACTGGCGGTCATCGCCATGGCGATCGCCATGACGACACACTCGCTGACGTACAAGCTGGTGCCGAACCTGCTGATCTACTGCACCGGTCTCTTCCTGGTGACGCTGTTCTGCCATGGCGAACTGGTGTCGTTGCGACCACCGCCGTCGCGACTGGGCGGCTTTTATCTCTGCATCGCCATCGGCGGTGCCATCGGCGGCGGTGTGGTCGGCCTGCTGTTTCCAGCGGTCCTGCCCAACGCCTTCGACCTCGAGATCGTGCTGGCGGTGTCGGGCGCCCTGATCGTGCTGCGGGCCATGGCCCTGAGCCACACCATCCTGATCATCGGCGGCTGCGCGCTGGGCAGCGTAGCCATGGCCTTTGGCGGCTGGGCCGGCTGGGCCCGCTACGACAACACGCGCTACGACGTCGCCATCACGCGCAACTTCTACGGCACGTTGCGCGTGATGGACAGCAAGGAAGACACTGACGACTATTACCGCCAGCTCACGCACGGCACCATCATCCACGGCACCCAGATGATGGCACCCGAGAAGCGGCGCTGGGCGGTCGGCTACTACCGCAACGAGTCGGGCATCGGGCGCCTCATCCAGTCGCTGCCCGAAGGACCTCGCAAGGTGGGCGTGATCGGCCTGGGCACTGGCGGCCTGGCCGCCCACGTCCGCGCCAGCGATACCTATCGCTTCTACGACATCGACCCCGGCGTCGTCGCCGTCGCGCACAAGTACTTCACGTTCCTGTCGGACGCGCCATCCAAAGTCGACGTCGTGATGGGCGACGCGCGCCTGAGTCTCGAGCGCGAACCGCCGCAGAACTACGACGTGCTCGCTGTCGACGCTTTCTCAGGTGATGCCATTCCGCTGCATCTGATCACACAGGAAGCCATCGATCTCTATTTCAAGCACCTGGCGCCCAGCGGTGTCCTGGCCGTCCACGTCAGCAACAAGTTCCTCAATCTGCCGCCGGTGCTGGAGCGCGCCGCGCAGGCGCGCGGCCTGGCCATCGTGATGGCGCGCGACCTCGACGAGGAGGGCGCCATCCAGAGCGACTGGGTGCTGCTGGCGCGCCATGCCGTGCTGCTCGACCGGCCCTTGGTGAAGGCCATCGTCGTGCCCATCGCCACGCGGCCGGAGTGGCGGACGTGGACCGACGACCACGTCGACCTGCTGCGCGTTCTGAAGTGATCAGGCCTCAGTCGACGTCCGTGGGCAGGTCGGGTGACGCGGCGTGCTCGAACATGCGGCGGATCTGCTGTGGCAGTACGCGCGAGAGTGACAGGTCGGCCGGCACGTCCTGGGCAGCGAAGAACGCCACCTCGCTGGTTTCGATTCCGGGTCGGGGCTCGCCGCCCTTCAGATCGCAGATGAAGAAGAGCTTGTAGATGTGGAACGCGTAGGGCGGCTGGTGCGGATGGCGTTCGCGATCGTAGACGGCTGCCAGCTTGCGAACCGCCACGTGCACCCCAGCCTCTTCAAGAACTTCGCGCACGACGGATTCGCGCGGCGACTGGTTGACGTCGGCCCAACCGCCCGGCAGCGTCCAACGTCCGCCATCCGCGACCTCACGCACGAGGAGGATGCGGCCATCGTCACGAAACACCGCGGCACGCACATCCACCTTGGGCGTTGCGTAGCCAACCTGGTCGGCGAACAGGCCCTCGATCCGCTGCGCGTCGATGTCGGCGTGCTGGGTCATGATCTGCGCGGCAAGAGCGCGGATCGCCTCATAGCGCTCGCGATCATAGACGTCCTTGGAGAACGTCAGGCCGGTTTGAGCGATCGCCTGAAGTTGCCGCGCCCACGTCAACCAGCGCGGCGGCGTCACTCCGCCATTCCCTTCTCCGCCAGTTCGCGGCGCGCCTTGTCGTTCTTGTCCAACGCGACGCCCATGCCACGCAACACCTGGGGCGCCTTGGTGAACTGGACGTTGGCGTATTCGATCACCTCGAACCGATTGCCCCAGGGATCGAGGAAATCCTGGAACGGACCGTCCAGCACCTTGCCACCGGCCGCCAGCACGCGCGCTCGAACGCTGGAGCGGTCGTCGACGACCAGACCGAAATGCCGCCCCTCGATGCCGTCATGCGCCGAGCCACGGAACAGCGCCAGGAACTGATCGCCCATGTCGATGAAGGCGTTGTTCTCGTCCCGCCCGCGCAGGGTGACGTCGAAGATGCGACCGTAGAATTCCAGCGCTGCGTCGATATCACCGACTTCGAGCGCGACGTGGTTGATGCCGATCATCCGCGGCTTGCGCCCATCGGCGCCTGCAGTGCCGTCCATGAACCGTTCCTCCGGTTGAGGTCGCCTGTCGGGCGACCGCCCGGGATGACGTGGCGAGCAGCCGGCCGCGGATCAAGGGCGCCGCAAAGAAGAAGGGCCCGCGCATGGCGCGGGCCCTTCTTCGGTAGCCGAGAAAAGCTGTGTCAGGCCGCGGCCTTCTCGCGCTTGGTCTTGGCGATCCGCACCCGCTTCTTCAGCGTCTTCATTTCCGGCGACAGCTTGCTGTCATTGGTGTCGAGCAGGTAGGCGTCGATGCCGCCGTTGTGCTCGATGGTGCGGATGGCGCGCGGCGTGAGCCGCAGGCGGACCGGCAGGCCCAGCGCATCCGACAGCACCGACGTGACCTGCAGGTTGGGCAGGAAACGGCGCTTGGTCTTGTTGTTGGCATGGCTGACGTTGTTGCCAACCTGCACCGTCTTGCCGGAGAGCTCGCAACGACGTGTCATGGTCCAGTCCTCGATCGGTCGCGCGGGCCAAGCCGCGCCCTAAAAACAGTATCCGGCCCACGCGGGCCGGAATGCGGCGCTCTTTTACGGGCAGGGCCGCCCGCCGTCAAGCCGCCACGCAGGCCGCCGCCGGACCTGCATGTATCCGCCACTCAAGTGCAGTCATCGGCATAAATCTATTTTGAATCAAGGATTTAGATCAAACCCGTAGAACCTTGCCGGGGTTCATGATGTTCTTCGGATCCAGGGCACGCTTGATGGCGCGCATGGCGTCCAGCTCGACCGAGCCGCGATAACGCTCCAGCTCCTCGAGCTTGAAGCGACCGATGCCGTGTTCGGCCGAGATCGAACCACCGAATTCGCGCACAAGATCATGCACGGCATGATTGATATCGCCCAGGTGAGCGAAGAAGGCCGGCTTGTCCATCCCCACCGGCGCCTGGGCGTTAAAGTGGAGATTGCCATCGCCGACATGGCCGAACGGTACCGGCCGCAGGTCGGGCATGACGGCCTTCATGGCGGCGACGCCCTTGTCGACGAACTCGGGAATCCGGTCCACCGGCACCGAGATATCGTGCTTGATCGATGGCCCCTCCAGCTTCTGTGCCTCGGAGTGGCTTTCGCGGATTTTCCAGAACGTCTGGGCCTGCGCCTGCGACTGGGCCAGCACGGCATCGAACACCAGGCCGGCCTCCATGGCATCGCCGAGGAAGGCCTCCATCTTGGCCAGCATGCCGCCGCCGTGCACGGGCGCCGGACGTGTCGAGGACCATTCGAGCAGGACGTACCAGTCGTGACGCTCGACCAGCGGATCCGTGAGACCGGGGATGTGCTTGAGCACCAGATCGATGCCCAGGCGCCCCATCAGCTCGCAGGAGGTGACGTTGTCCTCGCTGGCGGCGTGCGCACGCGACAACAGCTCGACGGCGGCTGCCGGATTGCGCACGGCGAGCCATGCCGTGGCGACATCCTTGGGACGTGGAAACAGCTTCAGCACCGCCTTGGTGATGATACCCAGCGTGCCCTCGGCACCCATGAACAGATGCTTGAGGTCGTAGCCGGTATTGTCCTTCTTCAGGGAGCGCAGGCCATTCCAGACCCGCCCGTCGGGCAGCACGGCTTCCACCCCCAGCACCAGGCTGCGGGCATTGCCGTAGTGCAGCACCTGCACGCCACCGGCATTGGTCGACAGGTTGCCGCCGATCGTACACGAGCCCTCGGCGGCCAGGCTCAACGGAAACAGCCGGTCGTGCGTCGCTGCCTCGTCCTGGATCGTCTTCAACACCACGCCAGCCTCGACCGTCATGGTGTAGGCGGTGGGGTTGATCTCCAGGATGCGGTTCATACGGCGCAGTGACAGCACGATCTCGCCGCCATGCTCGTGCGGGATGCCGGCCCCCACGAGCCCGGTCATGCCGCCTTGCGGCACGATCGGCACACCGGCTTCGGCACAGATCCGGACGACGGCCGCCACCTCTTCCGTGGACGCCGGCCGCACCACGGCAGCCGCCCGGCCGCGATAGTTGTCGCGCCACTCGACGACGTGCTGTTCCATCTCATGCGTGTCGACGACGAAACCTTTGTCGCCGACGACGCGATGGATCGCGTTCAGCACGGCATCGGGTACGGCACTCGGAATCGTCGTGTAGGTATCGGGCATCGCGGGCAGGTTTCCAACACTGGCCCGTACCTTAGCGAGGCACTCCCGGTGGCGGGAGCGCGGTCTTGTCTCGATTGTCTTACCTCTCCCGCTCGCGGGAGAGGTCGACGGGCGCGCAGCGCCCGGCGGGTGAGGGCCTTAGGACTCGGCATTCCGTGTGCGGTCCCTCACCCTCCCATGGCGCTGCGCACCATGGGCCCCTCCCTCTCCCGCTCGCGGGAGAGGGACTCAACGCATCAGCGAACCTTCCTGCGCGGACTCGGCAGGGTCGACGCGGATGACCTTGCCGGGGTTCATGATGCCCTGGGGATCAAGTGCCTTCTTGATCGCGCGCATCACGTCGAGTTCGGTCTGCGAACGGTAGTGCTCCAGTTCCAGCAGCTTGGCCGAGCCGATGCCGTGTTCGGCCGAGATCGAGCCGTCGAATTTGGCCACCATGTCGTGCACGACGCGATCGAGGATCTTTACCGTGGGCGCGAACTGAGCGCGGTCCTTGACGTCGACCGGCGCTGAGAAATTGTAGTGCAGGTTGCCGTCGCCCATGTGGCCCATGGGACGGGGCCGCACCCCAGGCGCTGCGTGCACGGCGGCGGCATTGCACGCCTCGATGAAGGACGGGATCTTCTCGACCGCCACGGAAATGTCGAACGACACCGCAGGACCAGCATGCCGTCCGGCCTCGGCGTGGCTCTCGCGGATGTGCCAGAAGGCCCGCGCCTGCGCCTCGTTCTGGGCAATCACCGCATCCTCGACCAGGCCTTTTTCCATGCACTCCGCAAGGTAGGTCTCCATGCGCGGCCGCATGCCGCTCTCGCCATCCTCGGGAATCGGCCGGGTCGAGGACCATTCCATCAGCACCTGCCACGTGTGGCGCCCCTGCAAGGGCCGCTGCGTGCCGGGGATATGCTCGATGATGCCGTCCAACCCCAGCTCGTGGACCAGTTCGCACGAGGTGACGTTGTCGTCGGCGGCGATGCGCGCGCCGGCCAGAACCTCGAGCGCCGCCTTTGGTTCGGGTACGGCGAGCCAAGCCGTCGCCACATCCTTGGGTTTGGGGAAGATCTTCAGCACGGCCTTGGTGATGACGCCCAGCGTGCCTTCGGCACCGACAAACAGGTTCTTCAGGTCGTAGCCGGTGTTGTCCTTCTTCAGCGCCCGCAGGCCGTTCCAGATGCGCCCGTCGGGCAGCACGACCTCAAGCCCCAAAACCATGCTGCGGGTATTGCCGTAGTGCAGCACCGTGGCGCCGCCGGCATTGGTCGACAGGTTACCACCGATCATGCACGAGCCCTGCGCGCCCAGGCTGATCGGAAAGTAGCGGTCATGCGCCGTTGCCGTTTCCTGGATGGTCTGCAGCACGACACCGGCTTCGACCGTCATGGTGTAGGCGGTGGCATTAACGTCGAGGATGCGGTTCATCCGGGCCAGCGACACCACGATTTCATCACCGCCGCGCACCGGAATGCTGGCGCCCACCAGGCCGGTGAGGCCACCCTGCGGTACGATCTTGACGCCATGCTCACTGCACAGCGCCAGGATGGCCGACACTTCCTCGACTGTCGCCGGCTTCACCACCGCCGCGGCCTGCCCCATGGTGAGGCCGCGCCAGTCGGTCTGGTGGAAGGCGCGGGCCTGCGCGTC
Source organism: Reyranella sp. CPCC 100927 (assembly GCF_007859315.1). Classification (GTDB taxonomy): domain Bacteria; phylum Pseudomonadota; class Alphaproteobacteria; order Reyranellales; family Reyranellaceae; genus Vineibacter. The sequence continues at coordinate 1,253,494 of NZ_VOHA01000001.1, read as the reverse complement.
CTCGACCATGCCCTTGTCGCCGACGATCGCTCGCAGCTTGCCAAGAAAGGCGGATGATGGCGTGGTGACGAGTGTGTCGGGCATCGGGTTCCTCCGGTTGGCCGGAGTCTAGCCGCAGACGGGCGGGCGCGGAATAACCCCCGTGGATGTGCGGAATGCGTCCAGCGCCGGGCTGGCCCTGCGCTCGCCATGCAAACTTCAACCGGGTGGGATTGTCCATGCAGGCGATGGAATTCTGGTACGACTTTGCCAGCCCCTATTCCTGGATGGCGGCGGAGCGGATCGACGGCCTTGCCGCCGCGGGCGGCCTCGCCGTGCACTGGCGGCCATTCATCCTCGGCCCCATCCTGCGGCTGCGGCCCGACAACCCGTCGCCGTACCAGAACGCACCGCCGGCCCAGCGCGCCTATCGCCGCCGCGATGCCGAGCGCCTGTGCGCCAGTTACGGCCTGCCGCTGCGATGGCCCTCAAGCTACCCGCGCAACGGCCTGCTGGGCGCCCGTCTGGCCCGCGTCGCACCGCCTGACGTCCGCCCGGCTCTGTCGCGCGCGATCTACCGGGCCAATTTCGTCGACGACCGCGAGATCTCGGATGCCACGGTGATCGGTGCCATCGTGGCCGCCCAGGGTCTCGACGCCGACGCGCTGCTCGCCACGGCGTTGACCGATGAGAACAAGCGTGGGCTGGTCGCCGATGTCGACGCCGCGATCGCACACGGCATCTTCGGCGCGCCCAGCTTCCGGCTCGGCACCGAGCTCTTCTGGGGCAACGACAGGCTGGAACAGGCGATCGCCTGGGCGCGACAACCGTGGCTCTCGCCTTGACGACTAAGGCCTCGGCGCGGCGGCGCGGCGCAGGCGGTCGTTGATCGCCAGGCCCAGACCATGGTCGGGGATCGGCGCCACGGCGATGCCCCGCAGATCCGGCCGGTCGAGTGTGCGCAGCATGGCGAACAGATTGGCGGCCGCCTCGCCCATGTCGCCGGCAGGGCTGAGATTCAGGGTCAGCGCCGCGCCACCCGGTACATCAGGGCCAAACGCCAGAAGGGCTTCGTCGTCCGCGACCGACAGGGCATCGAGCCGCACCGGAAGCGCCGGCGCATAGTGGCTCTCCAACTGGCCAGGCGCATGCAAGGCGCCGGGCGTACCGACAGCGGGCGCCCGCGCGAGGGGACCGATCACCGCCTCGATCGCTTCGCGTGTCGCGCCACCGGGCCGCAGCAGGGTGGGCTGCGCCGCCGTGAGATCGATCACGGTCGACTCGACACCGACCGGGCACCGCCCGCCATCGAGCACCAGGGCGACGCCGGCACCCAGGGACTGCACGACATGCGCAGCCTGGGTCGGACTCACCATGCCGGAGCGATTGGCGCTGGGCGCCGCGACAGGTCGGCCGACCGCGCGCAGCAGCGCCTGCGCCACCGGATGCGACGGTGAGCGTACGGCCAGCGTATCGAGGCCGGCACTGCACAGCAGCGATACCGCGCAGTCGGCGCGACGCGACAGGACGAGAGTCAATGGCCCCGGCCAGAAGCGCTGCGCCAACACCTCGGCGACATCAGTCCAGACGACGTGCTGCGCGGCCGCCGCCGCATCGGGAACGTGCGCAATCAGCGGATTGAACTGTGGCCGGCCCTTGGCCTGGAAAATACCGGCCACGGCCCGGTCGTTGGTGGCGTCGCCCCCCAGCCCATAGACGGTCTCGGTGGGGAGCGCGACCAGCGCACCGGTTCGGATCAGGTCGGCGGCCCGCGCGATGGCGTCGTCCGTCGGCGCGACGATGTCGAGCCTTAATCCCATCACATCCCGCCGCGGGCGATGAACCACGGGTTCTTGAACCCCTGCTTGCCGTAGGTCAGCGGCGTGCCGTCCTCACGCCGCACGCTGCCGCCGGCGGCCTCGAGCACGGCCTGGCCGGCCGCGGTATCCCATTCGTTGGTCGGCGCGAAGCGCGGGTAGAGGTCGGCCTCGCCGGCCGCGATCAGGCAGAACTTCAGCGACGAGCCCGCGATCTTGCGTTCGGCGGCCGTGATGCCCTCGCGCTCGAGCCAGATGTCGAGGTCGCTGTACTTGCCGTGCGTACGACTGGTGTAGACCGTGACCCCGGCCGCCGGCACGTCCCGCACGCGGATGCGCCGCGCCACGCCATCGACCGTGACCTCCTCGGCCAAACCCTCGCGCGCGGTTCCCGGCGCGATGCCGCGCCACAGCCGGTTGATGGTCGGCGCGAGCACCACGCCCAGAACCAGCCGACCACGCTCGACCAGGGCGATGTTCACCGTGAACTCGCCGTTGCGCCGCAGGAACTCCTTGGTGCCATCGAGCGGATCGACGAGCCAGAACGGCCGCCCGTCGACGACCGGCACGCGGCCAGCGGCGACCTCCTCCTCGGCCACCACGGGCACGTCAGGCGTCAGGCGGCTCAGCCCGGCCAGAATCACCGCCTCGGCGGCATGATCGGCGTCGGTCACCGGTGACTGATCGGGCTTGGCGCGCTGTCCCTGATCGGCGCGGGCATAGATCTCCATGATCGCCACACCGGCATCGCGCGCCAGGTCACACAGCGGCGCCAGCAAGGTATCTGGTGCCGGCAGAACAAGCGACGACGGCGGTGCGGAAGACGATGACTCGGACACGCGGTGGTCTTTCGATAGGGGCCAAAAGCGCGGCCGTTATAGCCCAGACGGCCCGCTTCGCCACCCCACTCACCGATAGGGTCTGCTGCCCGGTGTGTGATAGCCTTCACAGGCGATGGCGCGACCGCCATATCCTCGGATCGACCTTCCCCACCGTGGCGGCGACAGCCTGCTCTTCTGCGCGGTCTTCGTCGCGCTCGCCCTCGGCACGCCGTTCTTCGCGCCGCCTTACGTCAGCGCCTGGGGCGTGGCGGCGCTGGTTGCGATCTGGATCGCGGCGGCCTGGCTCTGCTGTCCGAGACGCCCGTTCGTCGAAATCGACACTGCCGGTCGTACGGCGCACATCGGGGTCACGACGCTGATTTTTCGCCGGCGCCGACGTTCGATCGCCATCCGCGGCACGATCACCGTTCGGACCGATCTTCTTCCCAGGGAAACCACGCCCTGCTTCGCCTTGCATCTGGGCGAAGCCGCCGACTGGCCCGATACACTTGTGGCTGTCGCGGAACCGTCGTCGGCGACCGCAATGGAGGGCCCTGTGAGCGATGTGGCCGACCTGGAGCGGGTCGCTCTATGGCTGTCCAGAATGACCACCTTGGTCGCACAGCGTGACGGTTACGTCGTCACGGGCGATCGCTGGCGCGCCATCAAAGGACATCTCGGGCCGCTGTCGGATACCGCGCCGCCACCGGCCGGGCCCCCGCTCCACATGCCGCCATCGTCATGACATCCGTCTCGCTGCGTGCCCCATCCGCGATGCGGTACAACACGCCATGACACGCACCACGGTCGGCCCGCTGGGCATCCTGTCGGCCATCCCCGAGGAGTTCGCACACCTCGACGAAGCCGCCGGCGAGACGCAATGCATTGGCGCGCTACGCTTCACGCACGGCGTTATCGCCTCGCGGCCGGCCGTGTTCGTCGAATGCGGTATCGGCAAGGTGAACGCAGCCATCGCAGCCACCCTGCTGCTGACCCGCTTCGAGTGCCGCGCCCTGCTGTTCTGCGGCGTCGCGGGTGGGCTCGACCCCAGCTACGGTGTCGGTGACGTCGTGATCGCGACGCGGAACCTGCAGCATGACTACGGCATGCTGATTGCCGGCACGATCCACACTTCGCAGCCTGGCGTGCCGGTGCGGCCTGGCCTGGACCGCACGCCAGGCTACGAACTGCCACAACACCTGGCCGCTGCCCTCGCCGCTGCGGTCAGCGACATGCGGTTGCCGCCGCTGCCGGCTGCCGTGACCGGCGATATCGGGCGCTCGCCGCGCGTGGCCCTGGGCACGATCCTGTCGGGCGACACCTTCCTGAACTGCGAGACCACGCGCGTGCGCCTGCACACCACATTCGACGCCGCCGCTGTCGAGATGGAAGGCGGCGCCGTGGCCCAGGTCTGCCATCGTCTCGGCGATGTTCCCTTCATCAACGTGCGGTGCCTGAGCGATCTTGCCGGCGCTTCCAGCCACCTCGACTTCCGCACCTTCCTGCCGGTGGCGGCGCAGCTGGCCGCCGCCGTGACCCGCCGGGCAGCGGCGGTCGTCTAGAGCGCGTTTCGCTCGAATGGGATCGCGCTGTCATCCCGAGCGTAGCGAGGGATCTTTCGATGCAGGCGCACCCGTGCGTCACATACAGAAGATCCCTCGCTGCGTTCGGGATGACAGCTGGATCACTGACGCGTGATTCCGGGTCCTAGGCGGCCATGCCAAGGATCGTGCGCCGGGCCCTCTCCAGCCCTTCCGACTGAATCTCCTTGGCCAACGCGCGCAGCATGTCGCGATCGGCGTCGGTCTTGACGGCGATTGAGAACTCGCAGTGCGTCACGACATGGCCATAGCGATCGCAGAGCTTGCGGGCGACCTTGTCGTAGGTGGCGATCGTCACGAACTGCTCGAGAATATCGTCCGTGATGTGTTGCGGCATTTCCTCCCAGCGCTGGGCGCGCGACAGCAATTTCAGCCGATCCGCCAGATCGCCAAGACCAAGATGATCGAACGCGGCGCGGTATTGCGGCGTCGAGGCATAGAACGCAATGCGGGCCCGGGTGTCGCGGATCTTGGGCACAAGCTCCGCCTCGGTGGCGGCAGCGGCCACCAGCGGCTTCATGCAGACCTGGAAATCATCCAACGCACGATTGGCCTTGGCAGCCCCGGCGCGCACCGCCGGCAGCATCACCTGCTCAATGTAGGACGGCGTGCACACGGGATGGGGCCGGATACCGTCACCGACTTCGCCCGCCACCTGGCACATGACGGCATTCACCGCCGCCAGATGAATGGGAATCGCCGGATGCGCGATGGGGCCGGGATTGAAGAGCGGCACCATCAGGTTGATGGTGTAGTGTGGACCGGCCACGTCCAGCGGCGTGCCGTTCTGCCAGCAGTCCCAGACCGCGCGCACGGCGCGTATATATTCCCGCATCCATGGCCCGGCCGGCGACCACGCCATGCCATACCGGCGCTCGATATGAGCCTTCACCTGTGTGCCCAGGCCCAGGGTAAAGCGTCCGCCGGACAGCTTCTGAATGGTCCAGGCGCTGAGGGCCGTGATCGTCGGGCTCCGCGGAAAGGCGATGGCGACCGAGGTGCCGAGTTTCAACCGACGTGTCGCCTGCGCCGCCAACGCCATGATGACAAAGGGATCGTCCTTGGTTTCTTCGACGACCAGGCCCTCGTATCCCAGGTCCTCCAGCAGACTGGCATCGGCGCCGACGGTTTGCAGGTCCAGCGGTATCTCGGGCGCACGCAGGCCAGGATCCACTTTGCCCAGAGGGAGAAGCGTCTCGAGCAGCACGCGTTTTCTCCGTTGCGAGGGTCATGAGACAAACGCCGGTATCACCTTAAGTCCATGATCGCACATCGGTGAATGGTTTCTGTCAGTCTTTGGCGCCATGATCGCATCTGAAAACAGGGGGAGGTCCACATGCGCTTCGCATCGGTGTTGGCTGCGGCTGCTCTTGCGGTGCTGTCGCCGCCCGCGCTGGCTCAAAACGCCAGCTACACATGGACCGGCTTCGGCAAGAGCGGTGGCGTTGGCGGCAGCAGCAACTGCCCCGGCTACAAGATGAAGATCGACGTCACCGTGACCGGCACCGACATCAAAGGCCTGTTCCAGCAGGAAGGCCGCCCGCAGCGCCATTTCGAAGCAACGGCCGACGCCACCGGCGTCTTCAGAACCAAGGCAAAAGTCGACGGCGGCAGCATGGACGTCAAAGGCACGATCAACGCGACGACAGCCACCGTGCTACTCGACGGGTACTGTAAGTTCGACGCGAAACTGAAAAAGATCTAGCCCGCGACCGACGCGGATGCCGCAGGTACGCGCAAGCATCCATGGTTGTATGATGATCAATCATACAACCATATAATCTGACAATATCCTGACAAATCATCGCCTTGCCTCTGCCCCTGTTGCGTGGTCGACTCTTCCTTGCCGCCCCCTCGGCGGTGACTCCGAGAAGAGAGGTTACGCAATGTCCGTACGGTCTCGCCTGCTCGCCGCCATCATGATCGGTGCGCTTGCCGCCACGCCGGCACCGCTCTTCGCACAGACGACACCTCAGCCATCCACGACGACGCCAGCGCCCGCACCGCCGCCCACCGGCAAACCGGCCGCCCCGACGCCGGCGCCCGCCGGTAAGTCGGCCACGCCCGCGCCGGCACCCGCCGGCAAATCGGCCGACAAGCCTGCCGAGCTGATCGACATCAACACCGCGACCAAGGAGCAGTTGATGACGCTCAAGGGCGTCGGCGATGCCCGCAGCGATGCGATCATCAAGGGCCGGCCCTATCGCGCCAAGAATGATCTGGTGACCAAGAAGATCGTCCCGCAGGCGGTCTACAACGACATCAAGGACAGCATCATCGCCCATCAGGCCGCCGCGCCGGCTGCCAAGCCGACGACCCCGACGACCGCACCGGCACCGGCGACAAAGAAATAACGCCTGCCCTTCACCTCCCCCCGGACTGCCGATCGGCGGCGCTTGACGCCGGCTGCAGGCGGCCTACGGTGCGCACCAGCATCGGCAGCCCGGGCGGAGGACCTCACCATGCGTATGCTTCACACCATGTTGCGCGTCGGCAACATGCAGCGGTCGGTCGACTTCTACACCAAGGTCATGGACATGACGCTGCTGCGCACGACCGATCGGCCGGAGCAGAAATATTCGCTCGCCTTCGTCGGTTACGGACTGGAGAGCGAGCAGGCTGTCATCGAGCTCACATACAACTACGGCGTCGACAAGTACGACCTGGGTGGCGGCTATGGTCACATCGCCATCGAGGTTCCCGACGCTGCCGGTGCCTGCGAGCGCATCCGTACGTCAGGCGGCAAGGTCACGCGCGAGGCGGGTCCCGTAAAAGGCGGCTCCACGGTGATCGCGTTCGTCGAAGACCCCGATGGCTACAAGATCGAGCTGATCGAGCGCAAGCAGGCGGCCTAGTACCTGGAATCGCGGGTCACTGATACAGCCGTCATCCCGAGCGGAGCGAGGGATCTTCTGCAAGTGACGCACGGGTGCGTCTGCATTGAAAGATCCCTCGCTGCGCTCGGGATGACAGTCCCTAGGCTCTTGCCCGCACGGGCGGAAGACGGAACAACGACGGGAGATCGCCATGGCGCTGCTTGACGGCAAGGTCGCCATCATCACCGGCGCCACAAGCGGCATCGGGCGCCGGACGGCCGAGATTTTCGTCGCCCAGGGCGCCAAGGTCGTGGTCACCGGCCGCCGGGCCGAGCTTGGCAAAGCGCTGGAGGCGGAACTGGGTAGCGACCAGTGCCTGTTCCTGCGTGGCGACATGGCCGAGGAGGCCGACGTCAAGGCGATGATCGATGCCTGCCTGGCGAAATGGGGGCGCATCGATTGCCTGTTCAACAATGCCGGCGGACCGGCGCCCACCGGCGGCATCGACACGATTCCTGTCGCCGGATTCGACGCGGCGATGGCCAACCTCGTGCGTTCGGTGATGCTGGGCATGAAGCATGCCGCGCCGGTGATGATGCGCCAGAAGAGCGGCAGCATCATCAACAACGGCAGCGTGGCCGCGTCGCGCACGGGGCTCAGCAGTTCGATGATCTACAGCGCCGCCAAGGCCGCCGTGGTGCATCTGACGCGTTGCGTCGCCATGCAGCTGGGTGAGCATCATGTCAGGGTCAACGCGATCTCACCCGGCGGCATCGCCACCGGCATCCTGGCCAAGGCACTGGGCCTGCCGGTGGAGCAGGCCGAACAGACCACCGACATGATGAAGGCCAACTTCGTCAAGAACCAGCCGATCCCGCGCGCCGGCCTGACCGACGACATCGCCAACGCCGCGCTGTGGCTGGCCTCCGACCTGTCGACCTTCGTCAACGGGCACGACCTGGTGGTCGACGGCGGACAGATCGGCGGACGGCTCTACAGCCCGCACCAGGAAGCATTGAAGGCGACCCGCCAAGCGCTGGGGATCGACCAGTAGGCAGTGAAGTCCCTCAGGCCAGGATGCTGGTCAGGCCGCCGTCGACCACCAGCGAATGGCCGGTGATATAGGCGCCGGCATCGGATGCCAGCAACAGAAGTGCGCCGCGCAGGTCTGCCGATGTACCCCAACGCTGCGCCGCCGTGCGCGTTTCCAGCATGGTGCTGAATTCCCGGTTCTCCTGCAGGGCGACGTTGAGCTCGGTGCGGATATAGCCCGGCGACAGGCAGTTCACGGTGATCGCCGGTCCCAGTTCGGCCGCCAGCGTCTTGGTCAGCCCGATCAACCCGTGCTTGGCGGCGACGTAACCGCCGACCGTGGCGCGTCCCAGAACGCCCATCACCGACGCGATGTTGACAATGCGTCCATAACGTTGCGCCAGCATGTGACGGCCGACAGCGCGCGACAGCATGAAGGCTGCTGTGAGGTCGGTGTCGACCACGCGCCGCCAGTCCTCCGTCGTCGTCTCGACCACCGGCGTGCGGTAGAGGATGCCGGCATTGTTGACCAGAACGTCGATGCGACCGTGGCGCGCGATGATGTCGGCGACGGCCGTCGTGAGCGCCGCCTCGTCCGTGACGTCGAAAGCCACCGCGTCGGCAGTGCCGCCATCGGCGACGATACCGTCGACGGCGGCGCGCAGCGTGGCCTGGGTGCGGGCGACGCACACCACGGTGGCACCGGCACCGGCCAGCGTCTTCGCGAAGTCGAGCCCCAGGCCGCGCGACGCACCGGTCACCACGGCAACGCGGCCGTTCATCGAGAAAAGATCAGGCATCGATACCTCTTCCTGCGTCCGCTACCCGTTTTCAATCCGCCACGCCGGCGAGATGTCGGCCGGCAATGTAGCCGAACGTCATCGCCGGACCGATGGTGATGCCGGCGCCGGGATAGGTGCCGCCCATGACGCTCGCCATGTCATTGCCAACGGCATGCAAACCCGTGATCGGCCGTCCGGTCGCATCGAGCACCCGGGTCAGCGGGTCGGTGCGCAGGCCGGCGAAGGTCCCGATGTCGCCCGGCACCAGGCGCACAGCGTAGTAAGGCGGTGTCGCGATGGGCGCGATGCAGGGGTTGGGCGCGTGCCCCGCGGCACCGTTGAAGCGCTGGTAGGCATCGCCGCCTTTACCGAATTCGGGATCCTCACCCTTCGCCGCGTGCTGGTTGAATGTCGCGACGGTATCGACGAGGCCCCGCGCATCGACACCCAGTCGCTGCGCCAAGGCGTCGATGGAGTCGGCGCGGGTGATGTATCCGGACCTGACATGGGGTCCCAGCCGCGCCGGCGCCGGGCCTACCGCCCCCAACCCGTAACGACGGATACCGGCGTGGTCGCACAGCAGAAAGCATTCGACCACGGGATCGTCGCGACAGGCCTCGATCATGGCTGGCACGAAATCATGGTACGACTTGGCCTCGTTGGCGAAACGCCGCCCGCGGCGATCGACCGCGATGTAGCCCGGCTTGCCGCGATCGATGAAATGCGGGAACGGCACGGTGCCGCCGTCGGATTGCGGCACCAGCGACACCGGTGTCCATGCCGCCGGATGGTGCGGATCGTCGACGAATGCCGCGCCGACCTGCTGCGCCAGCCGGATGCCGTCGCCGGCGTTGCCGGCGGGCGCCAGCCGCTCGTGGTTCTTGCCGGCCGCCAGGTGCGGATAGGTCCGCCGCCGCAGTTCATCGCTGGCGGGAAAGCCGCCACACGCCAGCACCACGCCGCGGCGCGCCACAACGTCGACCTCCCGGCCGTTGCGACGCACGCGGGCGCCGGTAATGGCGCCATCGACATCATGCAGCTTCACCACCGGCGACTCGAGCCACAGCGGGATCTGTTGCTCGAACGCCGTCTTGGCCAGGCGTGCCACCAGCGCATTGCCGTTGGCGACCCGCGTGCCGCGCGGCCAGCGCAGCCGCTGCAGCGCGTACTTCGCGACAATGCCGCCGACATGCGCAACGGACCGCACGGAGCGGGTCAGGTTGAACAGATGCGGGATGTCGTCACGGCCCACCATCATGCCGCCCAGGATCATCATGGTCGCAATCGGCGGCCGCAGTTTCAGGAACATGTCGCCCAGCACGGTGCCGTCGAACGGCTCGGGCAACAGCGATCGACCGCCCTGCGATCCGCCCGGCTGATCGGGGTGGTAGTCGGCCCATGTCGTCTGCAGCAGATAGCGGACATGACTGTGGCGCTCGAAGAACGCGAGCATCGCGGCGCCATGGTCGATGAACGCCTCGGCCTTGGCACGATCGAGCCGGTTGCCGATTTCATGCTCCAGGTAGGTGAGCGCCTCGGCCCGAGAATCGGCGATGCCGAGCTTGCGCGCGTGCTCGTTGCAGGGAATCCAGATCACGCCGGCGGAAAAGGCGGTCGTACCGCCAAACAGCGGCTCCTTCTCGACCATGATCACGTCCAGCCCGTGATGCGCCGCAGTGATTGCCGTTGCAAACCCCGCCGCCCCCGATCCTGCGATCAGCACGTCGCATTCGATCCGTTCATCCATCACCCAGCTTTCCTCTTGCAGCGTTCCTCGACATTCGATTGCCGCCGACACTCAAGCGGACCACCGTAAACAACGCAAGCCATGGCCCCGGGATTCGCGGAAAGCGGCCGCCATTATGCCGGGCGTAATTGCTGGCTGCCCAGGCGCGGCCTACGTGATGAGGGCCAGCAACGCACAACCACAGGAGATGAGGTCATGTCCTACATTCGCTCCCATCCCGCGACCGACGGCCCGCTCTATCAGTCGGTCATCGATACGGCTGCCGATCCGCCGCGAACGACCGCCGTGGTCGAGGCCGTGCCGCAGCCCGCGGACGCCGCACCGCTATCCCTATGGCAGGCGATCGCCAGTACCCTGCGAACCTGGCAGGCACGGCGCCGGGCGCGGTGTGACCTGGCCCAGGTCGATGCCCGCAGCTTGCGCGAACTGGGCTTCTCGCCCGAGCTCGTCGCCTACGAGTTGCGGCGTCCCTTCTGGCGTCCGCTGCGCGATTGGCGGTCCTGATGCAGGGCCGGCGTTTTCATCACAGGGCCGGCGCGTGCGCCGCATGGCGCAGCGCACGCGCACGGTAGGAATCGTCGTGCCGCCTGCGCTAGGGTGACGCCACCTGACGCAGGAGGAAAGCATGGCGGGACAGAAGGGCAAGGTCGCAATCGTCACGGGGTCGGCCACGGGGCTGGGCGCCGCGGCGGCGGTGCAATTGGCGGATCTCGGCTGGAACATCGTCGTCAACTACACGCGCAGCAAGAAGGAAGCCGACGAAACGATGGCTGCGGTGACGGCCAAGGGTGTCGACGCCATCCTGGTCCAGGCCGATGTCGGCGACGATGCCGCCTGCCGCAAGCTGATCGAGCAGGCGATGGCCAAATGGGGCCGCATCGACGGCGTGATCAACAACGCCGGCACCACCACACCCAAGGCCCAGCAGATGGGCGATCTCGACGGCGTGACAGCCGAGGATTTCGAACGCATCAACCGCGTGAACGTCGTCGGACCGTACCAGATGAGCCGCGCCGTGTTCCCGGTGATGAAAAAGCAGTGGGAGGAGAAGGGCGATCGCGGTTCGATCGTCAACATCTCGTCGATCGCCGGCGTCATGGGCGTCGGCTCGTCGATTCCCTACATGTGCTCCAAGGGCGCGCTCAACACCCTGACCTTGGCGCTGGCGCGATGGCTGGCCCCGGCCGTACGCGTCAACACGGTGTGCCCCGGTTTCATCCAGTCGCGCTGGCTGCAAGGCACGATGGGCGCCGAAGGCTACGCGCTCGCCAAGGCACAGCAGGAGACGTCGACACCGCTGCGCCAGGCTGGCACGACGGACCAGATGGCCGAAACGGCCGTGTTCTTCCTCACCAGCGCCAGCAACGTCACCGGCGAATTCATGATCGTCGATGCCGGCATGCACCTGGGCGCCGTGCCGATGCGCGGGCGGTAGCGCCAATTTCCCTCTCCGCCCGCGACAGCGGGGGGAGAGGGAGGGGCCCATGCCGAAGGCATGGGAGGGTGAGGTGGGTGTCAGGAACGCACAAGTCGTGAGCCGGGAACGCACCGAACGCGCTCGACGCCTGCGCCGAGATTCAACTGACGCCGAGCGAGCGCTGTGGCGATTGCTTCGATCACGCGCCATCGGCTTCAAGTTTAGACGCCAGCATCCCGTTGGCCACTACTTCGCCGACTTCGCGTGTGTCGAGCGCAAACTCGTCATCGAGCTCGATGGTGGCCAACACGACGAACAACGCGCACGGGACGAGCGCAGGACGGCTGACCTTGAAGGGATGGGCTGGCGTGTTGTGCGATTCTGGAACGAGGAAATGCTGACGAATGCAGATGGCGTGTGGCAGCGCTTGGAGATTGCTTTACGAAAAGCACGGGGTTGAGGCACCCACCTCACCCTCCCATCACGCTTCGCGTGACGGGCCCCTCCCTCTCCCCCCACTGCGTGGGCGGAGAGGGTACTTAAGGCAGTTCGTGGCCGCGGCCGATATTGATGACGATCTGACTGAGCTGCGGTTTGCGTTCGAGCAGCGCGCGACGATAGGCGACAAGGCCGTCGAGCAGCGCGCCCTTTCGATCGAGGATGCGGTCGGCCATTTCGACGACGCGGGTGTTGGGCCAGGCGTGCGGGCGTATGTCGAGCAGCTTCAGGAAGGCCTCGGTTTCGCGGCCGGGATTGAACTGTGCCATCAGCACGGCCGCCGCGGCCGTGGACCGCGAGATGCCGGCGTGGCAATGCACCAGCAGATGGCGCGCCCGCGCGCCGGCGGCGTGCACGCGCTCGCCGAACGACAGGATCCGCTCGACGTCGGCAACACTGCAGGCGATGAAGCCCGGATACTCCGCCACGACATCGTCGAAATGCAGCAGCTCACGATCGACGCCATCGAGCGCGTTCAGTGACTCGGGCACCGGGTGGCGCGCATCGAGCAGCGACAGCAGGTGCGTGACGTCGCCGTTGCACAGACCGGGCAGTTCACCCAGGCCGCAGATGGTCACCTTGTAGGGCGTCAGAGATAAATTGCTGTCGGGCATGGACCGTGTCGCGATGGATGGCATCACGCAGGCATAACGTCGCCTCGACGGCCTGTCCACTTGGGTCGGCGGTAAAGAAAACGCCCGCTGCGTTGCCGCGCGGGCGTGGTAGTTGGGGGTGACGTCGACGAGGGCCCGTTGGGGTAGGCCGATCATCGCGCACCCGACGTTTCGCATTGGCAGCTGACGTCTGCCTGACGCCTCCGGTGACAAAAAGCGGGCAGATTTCGGCACTTACGCGCATTTTTCCACACCGCAGTGCGGCTGCGCATCGGTGTCAGACCAGGACGCGCGCCATGTTCAGACCGAGCCCCAGCAGCACCACCAGGAACATCTTGCGGAACATCTCCGGGGAGATCGCAACGCGCAGCTTCTGGCCCAGCCAGACTCCGAGCATGGTCGGAATGGTGGCCAAGGCGGCGCCCGCCAGATTGCCCTTGTTGAGCGCGCCGACATCCCACAACGCGATCGTGATCGCCGATGTAAAGATCACGAACAGGATGCCCAGCGCCTGGACCAGCTCATCCTTGTGGATGTCCAGTGACTGCATATAAGGCAGGAACGGCACGGCGGCGATACCGGTCATGCCGCCGATCACGCCACTGACGGCGCCGCACAGTGGATTGGCCCACGGCTCGCTGCGTCGTGGGACGTGCGGCCGCCACGCCGTCAGCGCCATGATCGAGAACAGGATCAGCAACACGCCCACCCAGCCGGCGGATGTCGAGGATCCCAGTGACTTCAAGCCGCGCGCGGCGATCAGGACACCCAGCGCCATCATCACGCCCATCAGCCAGAAGCGATGCAACATGGCGCGAAAATGGCCGCCGTAGACGGCCTGCCAGACATTGGTGGCCAGTGTCGGCACCGTCATCAACGCCAGCGCCTCGGGCAACGGCAGTGCCAGTGTCATCAACGCAATCGCCGTCGGCGGCAACCCCATGCCGGCAGCGCCCTTGACGAGGCCTGCGACGATAAAAGCGACGCCGACCACGACGATGTAGGTGAAATCGACGGTCACGTCCCGGAGCCTGTTTCGTTCTTCGAGCAGCCGCGTGCGTCCATTCGGAACAGGCTCTAGATCGTCACGACGATGGCACCGCGCTTGCCGACCACCAGGGTGTGCTCGTACTGAGCCGTCATGATCCCGGGCGCGGTGGCCAGGGTCCAACCGTCGGCTTGCTCCTCCGCCATCTCGGCGCCGGTCGAGAGGAAAGGCTCGATGGTGAAGACCAGGCCCTCCGTCATCAGGCGACGGTCGTCGCGTTCGTAGTAGCTCGGGATGAAACCGGGCGACTCGTCGTGCAGGCTCAGCCCCACGCCGTGGCTGCCCAGATTGCGGATGATCGTGTAGCCGTCCTCGCGCGCGGTGCGCTCGATGGTGTGACCGATCATGTTCAGCCGCCGGCCGGGACGCACGGTCTGGATCGCCCGGTTGAGGGCCTTGCGCGTGCTGCGGCACAGCCGCTCCTGCGCCTGATGCGCCGGCGGCACCACGAAGCTGGCGCCGGTGTCGGCGAAGATGCCGTCACGTTCGGCCGAAACGTCGATGTTCACCATGTCGCCCGGCGCGATGCGCGTCTCGTCCGGTATGCCGTGGGCAACCGCATGGTTGACGCTGATGCAGGTAGCACCGGGAAAATCATAGACCAGGCTGGGCGCCGGACGGCAGCCGTCGCGCTCCAGCGCGGCGCGACCGATATCGTCGAGTTCCCGGGTCGTCATGCCGGGTTCCAGGCGGCTGCCCATCAGGCGGCAGACGGCGGCCACGATGGCACCGACGCGACGCAGGCGTTCAAGCTGTTCTTCGGTCTCGATGGTCATGCCGCCTCCGGGAACACCTGCTTCACGAAGCGCGGATAACTCTCGCCGATTTCCCGCGCAATGCGGGTACGCATGAGCGTCAACGTGGCTGCGTCCGGCGACATCGTCTCGGGCACTATCGCGGGACACTCGAAGTCGAAGCCGGTGTTGTCGCGCACTTCCTCGACCGAGTGGCCGGGGTGCACGCTCTGCAGCCGAAAGCCCGGGCGCTGCCTGTCGAAAGTGAACCAGCACAAATTCGTCAGCAGGCCGATCGGCCCGCCCGGCCGGAAGACGCCGTCATCGCGCGGACCGGCGGCGCTGATGAAATCGACCTTGGGCACCATGACGCGCCGCGAGTGTTCTTCGCGGAACAGGATCACGCGCGGCACGAGATGATAGAGGTAGGCCGAGCCGAATGAACCCGGCCAGCGCACCGACGTCTGCGGATACGCGCCGCCCGCCCCCACCAGGTTGATGTTGGCATGACCGTCGATCTGGCCGCCGCCCAGGAAGAAGGCATCGACGCGGCCTTGGGCAGCCATGTCGAACAACTCCACACCACCGTTGGTCATGCTGTTGAACCGCGTGCTGCCCAGCACGGTGATGAACGTGCGTGCCTCGGCCTGTGCCCGGTACAGCAGCGCGCCGGCACCAGGAATCGGCGATGATGCCCCCACCGCCACATGCCGGCATCCCTGGAGCAGTCGTGAGATGGTGAAGATCAGCAGTTCCTGACGCGAGATCGGCTGGGTCATGTGTGTTCTGCCACAAGCACGGCCGGCATCCCTATTCCGCCGCCCGGCGCGGATGAACGAAGTCGTCGAGATAGCGCGCGAAACCATCTGCCGTGCGGGCCATCTCGCAATACTGCCGGACATGCGTTTCGTCGACGGCGTAGCGATCCCACAGATTGAGCGGCCATGCCCCGCGCTGGGCGACCGCGACGCTGCCAACATAGAGCGCCGGCAGCGCACCGGCGGCGGTCTCCTCGCTGGCCATCAGGTCAAGGTCTTCGCGCACCTCCTCGACGGTGACGAGGGTCGTGCGCGCCGCCTGTGCCATGGTCACCAGCTCGCGACGGCGGCCGATGAAGACGTTGCCGTCGGCATCGGCATACGGCGCGTGGAAGATCGCGATGTCGGGATTGAGCGCCGGCAGCAGAACGATCGGGTCCGGTCCCTGACTGAACGGATTTTCGATCACCTGCCAGTCCGTCCGCTTCTCCAGCAGGTCGCTGCCGATGATGCCACGCAGTGGCATGAAGGGAATGCCCTTCTGGCCGGCCTGCAGCGCAGCATGTATGGCCGGACACGTGGCGTCCTTGATCGCGATGTGGCCATTCTTCAGTGCATCGAGGAACCGTACGGCCGTACCATATTCGCCGAGCGTCACCGCCGACGTCTCGACCGTCTTCACGCAGCCGGCGCCGATCAGCATCTCGCCCTGCAGGCCCATGACGGGCACGCCCACCAGGTGCAAGTCGCGCGCACCGGTGCGGATCAGCGCCCGAGTCAACTCCATGGCCACGCCGGAATAGTCAGCCGGAATCGCCACCATGGCGCCGTGGGGCACCAGGCGCGCCAGCGAATCGACCGTCGGTTTAAGCCAGTCTTGGTCAGCCATGGGAATCCTCCCGACACTGCGTGCAGTGTGGCCACGCCGTTACGGGCGCGCAAGGATATGTGGCGTGGCCGCGGACATGGCCGGCATGACGGAAAGCAACTCTCACGATCACGGCCGATCTGTATCGTATCGCAGCGCGACGGGAGGAGAGAACATGAAGGTCGGGTTCATCGGCGTGGGCAGCATGGGTGGCCCCATGTGCCGCAACATCATCCGCAAGAGCGGCGAAGAGGTGATCGTGTTCGATCTCAACGCCGAGGCTGTGAAGACATGCACGACGCTGGGCGCCAAGGCCGCCGCCAGCATCGCGGCACTGGCCGCGGATGCCGACGTCATCATGACGTCGCTGCCGATGCCCAGGGATGTCGAGGCGGTCGCGCTGGGACCCGGCGGCATCGCCGAGAACGCGCGCCAGGGCACGGTCTATTTCGATCTCAGCACCAATGCGCCCAGCGTGGTGCGCCGCATCGCCCAGCAGCTCGCCGCCAGGGGCATCACCATGCTCGATGCACCGGTCAGCGGCGGCGTTGCCGGCGCCGAGAAGGCCACCATCGCCATCATGGTCGGCGGCGACAAGGCGGCGTTCGACGCCCACCAGCCGCTCTTGAAGTCGTTCGGCGCCAACGTCTTCCACATGGGCGACCTCGGCACCGGCACGGTCGCCAAACTGGTCAACAACATGATGGCGTTCTGCAACATGGCGTCGGCCGCCGAAGGCCTGATGCTGGGCGCCATGGCCGGCATCGACGTGCGCAAGCTCGACGACGTGATCCGCAACAGCAGCGGCAACAGCAACGCCTACCGGCTGATGGCCGAGCGTGTGATGAAAGGCGAGTTCAAACCCTCCTTCGCGCTCGATCTCGCCTACAAGGACACGCACCTGGCGCTGGAGCTGGCCGACGAGCTGGGCGCGCCGACGCCCCAGGCCGCGCAAGCGCATAACCTGATGCGGCTGGCGCGCGGCATGGGATTCGGCCAATCCGACACCAGCTCGATGATGCGCGTTTACGAAACGGCGCTGAAACGCGAGGTCCGCAGCGGCTGATCCGGCGTCAGGCGCGGGTGCGTGATCGCACAGCGGCGCGAACTGATCGCGGCGCCGGGACCACGCGATAGGCACAGCGCCGTGCGCCGGACAGCAGATGCTCGGTCCGGCTCACCGTGGCGTCCTCGCCGAGAACGGCGGTGAAAATGCCGAGCTCCGAGCGGCAGAGGCCCTGGCAGGTGCGGGCCGCGACACAGATCGGGCAGTGATTCTCGACCAGCGTGAAGCTGCCGTCGGCCTCGCGCCTGTAGTCGGCCATGTAGCCTTCCTGTGTCCGCAGCCGGGCCAGGGCCCTGACCTTGTCGGCCAATGTCGGCAGCCCGGCCAGCCGCTGGCGATAGCTCGCCAGGGTCGCCGCCTCACGATGGGCGATCAGGCGATCAAGCCCGTCGCGGCCGAAGATGCTCGATACGGCGTCCAGCACCTCGACGGTAAGGCCGGCATGGTTGTCGGGAAACCGGGCATGGCCTCTCTCGGTCAGAGACCAATAGCGCCGCGGCCGGCCGACGCCTTCACGCCGGTCTTCGTGTTCGACCAATCGCTGCGACGCCAGTCCGTCGAGATGCTGTCGCACCGCGGCGGCCGTGATCTCGAGACGACGGGCCAGCGTCGCCGCCGTCTGCGCACCAGCCGCCTTGAGGCCATAGAGCAATCGGTCCGTCGTGCGATCCGTCATCGCTTTCGCGCTCCGGTCGATATTTAACAAGAAATTGCTTGTCAAATCCACTCCATATAATAAGTATCTCCTTTCTAAAATGGGAGGAAGCGTCGTGGAACGCGCGATCGAAGATCGCTGGCGGCATCTGCTGACCCGCAACCTCGCGCCGGCAACCGCCACCGTGTGCCTGGGCGACGCGCTGCACGCGCTCAATGTCTTCATCACGACCACGACGATGCCGTCGGTCGTGGTCGAGCTGGGTGGCGTTAGCATCATCGGCTGGGCCTCGACGGTGTTCCTGGTTGCTGCCATCGTCGGCGGTGCCTCGGCGGGCTTCCTCAAGCAGCGACTGGGTGCGCGACCGGCTTTGATCGGCGCCGCCGCCGTCTTCACCATGGGCACGCTGTGCATCAGCCTGGCGCCGTCGATGGCGAGCGTACTGGTCGGCCGCGCCCTGCAGGGTGCCGGCGACGGCGTCATCATCGCGGCGTGCTATGCACTGGTGGCCGAACTTTTTCCGGCACGGCTGGTGCCCAAGATGTTCGGGTTGCTGGCGATCATCTGGGCGATCGCGGCCTTCGGCGGACCGCTGCTGGCCGGCCTGCTGACGGAGACCACGTCATGGCGCGTGGCCTATCTGGTCAACCTCCTATTGGCCCTGACGTTTGCCGGCCTCGTCGCCATCGTCGTGCCGCGCACAACGCGCAGCACCGCCCCTGTCGTCGTGCCGTTCGGCCGCCTGGCTGCAATCGCAGGCGGCATCATGCTGGTGGCGGTCGCCGGTATCACCGGCGCGCTGGCGGCGACCGTCACCCTGATCGTGGCGGCGCTGGGCGTGCTGATCGGTGTATTCGTCGTTGATCGCTCCAGCCCCAACAAGCTGTTCCCGAGCGACGCCTTCTCGCCACGCTCGATCGTCGGCACGACCTTGTGGGTCGTCCTGCTGATGCCGTTGGCACAGGCCTGTACCACTGTGTACCTGCCGCTGTTTCTGCAGCATCTATGGGGACACGGCCCGACAGTGGCGGGTTCGTTCACCGCCATCACGGCGCTGTCCTGGAGCGGCGCCGCCATGATCGTGGCCAACATCAAGGCTGCGGACCTGGCCCGCATCACCATCCGTCTGGGACCTATCCTGGTGGCCGTGGGCCTCGCCGGTGCTTCTCTCGCCCTGCCGCTGATGCAGCACTGGCTGCTGGCGCTATGCCAGGTGATGATCGGTGCCGGATTCGGCGTCAGCTGGGCCTTCCTCAATCAGGCCGTGATGACCAACGCTCGGCCCGGCGAAACCGACACCGCATCCGGCCTGGTGCCCACGACCCAATCTGCCGGCTACGCCATCGGTGCGGCGCTGTTCGGGCTCGTCGCCCAGTCGGCGGGCTTATCCGACGCGCTCGATCCGGCGACCATCGCCCATGCCAGCCGATGGCTCTTCGGGATCGCGGCCGCGTTCGCCTTGACCGCCGTGGTGTTCGGGTTCGCCGTTCGCTTGCGGCCGGCCGACGCCAGAGCGTAGCGACGTCCGCCACACCGTCCGGTGGTGTCAACCGGCCGGCGCGTGGTGGGCCAGGAAGGCGTCGATATCGGCGAAGAAGCGGGCACGGATCGGGTCGACTTCCATCATGATCTCATGCCGCGCGTCGGCGTAGACAAGGTGGCGGCAGTCGGCCAGGCGCGCGCCGGCGGCCACGTGCGTGCGGCCGTCGATCAGCAGATCCTGGCCTGCCGTCAACAACAGCAGCGGCGTGCGCACGCGCTCCAGGTATCCGGGTTCGGCCAGCATCTTGATCGAGCGCAATGTCTGGCGCAGCCAGCCGATGGTGGGGCCACCGAGCGCCAGCCGCGAGTCGGCGCCGAACCATGCCTCGGTGAAACGATAGCGACGCTCGTCGTGGGTCACCTTGTTGCCGATGAACTCCCGCCCGATCAGCCGGAACGGCGCCGAGCCGTAAAAATAACGCTCGTCGACAGCGGCCACCGGCGGCAGCAGCGTGAGGATCGTGGCAATGATCGCCTCGTGGCGCAGACCCGTCATCGGCGCACCCAGGATGCCGGCTGCGAATGGGGTCGTCTCAGATTGCTCAGCCAGATGCCGTAGAAGCATATGGCCGCCCATCGAATGGGTCAGCGCCACGATCGGCCGCGGCGCCGACGGCAGCACCACGCCGGTGAGGAAGGCCTGCAGATCGCTGAGATAGGTTTCGTAGCGATCGACATGCCCCTTCTGGCGGTCTTCCAGCTGGCGCGCCGACAGGCCCTGGCCCCGCCAGTCCATCGCATAGACGACGAACCCACGCGCCTGGTACTGGCCGATCACTTCGCTGGCGTATTTGTCGATGAACTCGCCGCGGCCGGTCAGCAGCACGATCGAGCCGCGTGTCGGCGCGGTCGCATGCCACACGCCGAAACGCAAGGTGGCGCCGTCGGCCGCCGTCACGAAGCCGTAGCGGTCAGCCGCGACATGGGTCGCCCGAACCGCCGTCGGCACCGCGACCGGCCGCGCACTGGTGGCTGTAAAAGCCAGCGGCGTTTCGTCGTCGATCTGCATCAGGCTCGCCACGCCAAACACCCTGTCCCACCCGGATCGTCCCGCGGCACACCATCGCATGCCTGCGGCCACACAAAGGCGGCGGCATGAAACGCCAGACTGGGCCAACCGTCTTGCACAATCAAGATAAGCGAGCCGTCGCTCGATTTGAAGCGATCGTTTCGCCGCTGCGGCGGCGTGGCGCGTAGCGCACCTCAAATCCGCGTGGCTGGCCCCTATTGGCGTTGACGCTCGTTCTCCTTTGTGTAACTGAAAATGCGAGTAGTTCGCAAAAATGCGGCCTGTAGGAAGAAAAATTCGGGTGGACGTCAGGCGCACACAATCACGGTGGGCGCAGCAATCGAGGGAACGAGGAGCAGAAGATGAAGGCACTTTCCCGCCGCGCGATCGCGATGGCATTGGGCGCCTCGGCCGTGATGGCCGGCAGCGCCGCCACGGCGCAGGACAAGGTGGTCAACCTCTACTCGGCACGCCACTACCAAACCGATGAGAAGCTCTACGAGGGCTTCACCAAGCTGACCGGCATCAAGGTCAACCGCATCGAAGGCAAGGAAGACGAGATCATCGAGCGCATCCGCAACGAGGGTGCCAACAGCCCGGCCGACGTCATGATCACGGTCGATATGGGTCGCATCTGGAAAGCCGAGCAGGCCGGCCTGCTGGCGCCGGTGAAGTCGGCCGTGCTGGATCAGCGCGTACCGGCCAACCTGCGCGATCCGGAGGGCAAGTGGTTCGGCTTCTCGACCCGGGCCCGCGTGCTGATCTACGCCAAGGACAAGCTGCAGCCGGCCCAGGTGGCACGCTACGAGGACATCGCCAGCCCTAACTTCAAGGGCAAGGTTTGCGCCCGATCCGGCGGCCACGTCTACAACCTGTCGCTGCTGTCCGCGATCATCGCCACCCAAGGCGAGGAGAAGGCCGAGGCGTGGGCCAAGGGCGTCGTCGCCAACATGGGCCGTCCGCCGCAGGGCGGCGACACCGACCAGATCAAGGCGGTCGCTGCCGGCCAGTGCGATGTGGCGATCTCCAACAGCTACTACTTCGCGCGCATCGTCAACTCGACCAAGGACGAGGACAAGGCGCTGGCCGCCAAGGTCGCGATCATGTTCCCCAACCAGGCCGACCGCGGCACGCACGTGAACGTCTCGGGTGGCGGCCTGGTGAAGACGGCGCCCAACAAGGAGAGCGCCATCAAGTACCTCGAGTACCTGGTGTCGGACGAGGCGCAGCGCTACTTCGCCAATGGCAACAACGAGTATCCCGTCGCCGAAGTGAAGACAAACAACGCGGCGCTGGAGGGCTGGGGCGCCTTCAAGATGGACCAGGTCAACATCGGCGCGCTGGGCCGCAACCAGGCCAAGGCCCAGGCGATCTTCGACAAGGTGGGCTGGAAGTAACACCAGCCGATCGCATCCGTGGCATCGCAACGGCCGCCGACAGGCGGCCGTTGTCGTTTGAAGAACCCCGCTACCAGCCGGCCGCGCGACGGATGCCGGCCACGGTGTCGAGCTGCCGATCGGGGTCGCCGGCGAAGCGCAGCACGAGATGGCTGGCGCCGGCCTCGACATAGGCCGCAAGCCAGGCCGCGGCCCCCGCGGCCGAACCGGCGTAACACATCTGGCGCTTGCGCATCACGTCAGGGCGCTGGCCGTAATACTGTTCGAGGAAGGCATTGAGCTTGGCGTCGGCGCGGGAGGCATCCTCGTCGATCGCCAATGTCAGATACATCGCACCGGTGAGCGTAGCCGGATCACGCCCGGCAGCCCGCGCCGCGGCCTGCACTTCTGCCCATTGTCCGGCGTATTCGGCGGCGGTCGGCCCATTGGGAAACCAGCCATCATACAGTCGCCCCGCCCGCGCCCGGGCCGGCGCAACCGAGCCGCTGACCCAGATCGGCGGGCCACCCGGCCGATGCGGCGTCGGGCCCAGCACGCTTGATGTGATCGGCCAGCGACCATCCCAGTCCACCGGCTTGCCGGTCCACAGCGCGCGGGCCAGGGCGAGACCCTCGACCATGCGGCCGACCCGCTTGTCGAACGGCACGCCGGCGGCTTCGAACTCGGCGCGAATGTTCGGCACGTCGGACGCGATCCCGACGCCGAGGATCACCCGCCCCTCGGCAATACGATCGAGCGTCGCCACCTGCTGCGCCAGCACGACGGGATTGCGCAGCGCCGGCAGCAGGACCGCGGTGCCAAGCTCGACCCGGCGCGTGCGCGCCGCCACGGCGGCGAGCAGGGTCAGCGGATCATGCCGCGGCCGCGCCAACAGCGAGTCGCCGACCCAGACGGAATCGAAGCCCAGTGCCTCGGCACGCTCGGCCAGCGCCAGCAGCGACGCGGTCTCGTCGCGTCCTTCCATGACCCGCTCGCGGGTCGGCAAGAGATATCCCAATCGCGGCATCAGCGCGCTCCGCTATGTGCACACAAAGGTCAGACAGCCGCGGCGATTGAGATCACGCAGCACCGTCGGAGTCCAGAACGGCGCGCACGGCCTGCGGCGATTCGTGGAACTCGATCCCGGCGCGCTCGAGTTGCAGCAGCATGGCCGAACGCGAATCGCGATGATCCCAGCCACGGCCGCGCGCCTCCGTCAATTCCTGCAGGGCAAGGTTGATCATGCGCATCGGCACGCCGACCTCCTGGCCAAGCTGAACGGCCAGCGACACGTCCTTGTGCGCCAATCGTAAGGCGAACGACGGCGGATCGTAGTGGTTCACCAGGAACTGGTCAGCCAGCATGTCGAAGGTGCGCACACGGCCACGGGCACCCTGTCGTACCGCCTCGAACAATGCCAGCGGCTCGACGCCGGCCTTGGCGCCGACGGAGAAGACCTCGGCGAGCGCGCACTGGATGGCGTAGCCGGCCGCGTTGTGCACCAGCTTGGCGATCGAGCCGGCGCCGATCGGCCCAATGTAGCGCACCTGATCGCCCATCGCGTCGAGCACTTTGCGGTGCTGATCGAACACGGCACGATCGCCGCCGACCCAGATTGCGCAACGGCCCGACAGCGCGCCCTTGGGGCCGCCGCTCACCGGCGCGTCGAGAAAGTGCAGGCCGCGCTTGGCGAAGTCGGCATGCAGTTGGCGCACGACGGCCGGCGCGTTGGTCGACAGGTCGAAGACGGCGCTGCCGGGCTTCAGTCCCGTGGACAATTCGGTCGCCACGGCGGTGACTTCAGGCGGTCCGGGCAGCGAGGTCAGGACCACGTCGCAGTTCGCCGCCAGCGCGCGTGGGCTGTCGGCCCACGTCGCGCCGGCATCCAGATGCGGCTGCGCGAATTGGCGATGGAGATCGTGGACAACCAGGTCGTGGCCGGCCTTCTGGACATTGCGCGCGAAGCTGCCGCCCATCGTGCCCAGGCCGATAAAGCCGATCTTGCTCATCTCGCGTTTCCTTTGTGCTGTTCGATGTCTAGTCCAGGCCGAGCTTGAGGCCTTCGTGGCTGGCGACAAACCCCAGCGACTCGTAAAACCGCAGCGCATCCGGCCGCGCCTTGTCGGTCGTCAGCTGCACCAGTGCGCACCGACGCTCCCGATATTGCGCAATGGCCCATTCGAACATGATGCGACCCAGCCCGCCGCCCCGCCGTGTGGATGCGATGCGCACGCTCTCGATCTGCCCGCGCCACGCCCCCAGACGGGACAATCCAGGAGTGAAGCTCAACTGAAGGCAGCCGACCACTGATCCGGCCTCCTCCACGACGGCCAGGAACTGATTGCCGTCGGCGTCGATGGCGGCGAACGCCTCCTTGTAGCGTGCATTGAGCGGCGGCCCCGCGTCCTCGCGGTGGCGCCCCAATTCGTCATCGGCCAGCAGCTGGACAATCGCAGCCAGATCCTGCGAGGTCGCACGTCGGATGATGAGATCGCTCATGGATGCCCCTGGTGTGTCGTTCAAACTATACTGCAGATCCATGGGGCTGAACTGGGGTCAACAATGGCGTGTGTCGATCCATGACGAAGGCCGTGACGGTTATCGGTGCCGGCGCCGTCGGCGTGTGCTGCGCGCTCTACCTGCAGCGCGAAGGCTTCAGCGTCGAGCTGATCGATCGCAGTGGCCCCGGTGCAGGTGCCTCGGCCGGCAACGCGGGCAATCTCGGCATCGCTTCCTGCGTGCCCGCCGCCTTGCCGGGCGTGCTGCGCAAGGTACCGCGCATGCTGTTCGATTCGACGTCGCCGCTGAAGCTGCGCTGGCGTCACTTGCCGCGCGCGCTTCCATGGTTCGTGCGCTTCATCGCAGCGGCGCGACCGGCACAGGTCGAAGCCATCGCCGATGCGCGCCAACAGTTGCTGTCGCGCCTGCATGAGGGTCTCGACCCGCTGGTCGCCGAGGCCGGCGCGCAGGCGTTGATCGAGCACAGCGGCCTGCTGATGACTTTCGAAAGCGAGGCAGCCTTCGCCAGTGCCGCGTACGCCATCGACCTGCGCCGCCGGCGCGGTGTCGCCATGGACATCCTGGACGGCAACGAAGCGCGCCAGATCGAACCGGCACTGACACCGGCCATCGTGCGCGCGATCCATGTGCCGCGGCTGGCGCATACGGTTGATCCGCTGCGCCTCACCCAGGCGCTGGCGCGCTGCTTCGAACGCAATGGGGGCCGCATTCTGCGCGCCGCCGTGCGCGGGTTCGAAATGAGCTCCGACGGCCCGCGGCGGATCCTGACCGATGGCGCCAGCGTTGACGCCGACCGTATCGTGCTGGCGGCGGGCGTCTGGTCACGACCTCTCGCCGCCCAGTTGGGCACGCGCGTGCCGCTGGAAGCAGAGCGCGGCTACCATACCATGTTCGCCCACCCGCAGGCCCGCCTGCGGGTCGCGCTGATGTCGGCCGACCGCTACATCGCCGTCACGCCCATGGCCGACGGCGTGCGGGCCACGGGCATGGCCGAGTTCGCCGCACCGGATGCGCCGCCGGATATGGACAATGCCCGCCGAGTCAGTCGCCACGCCCAGGCCCTGGTGCCCGGCCTGACGGCGGACCGGGTCAGCGAGTGGATGGGCCCCCGCCCCTCGCATCCCGACTCCAAGCCCGTGATCGGACGCTCGCCACGGTTTGCCAATGTGTACTTCGCCTTCGGTCATGACCACATCGGCCTGGCATTGTCCGGTATCACCGGCAAGCTGATCGGCGAGTTGGTTGCCGGCCGCCCGACCAGTGTCGATCTGACACCCTTCCGGCCCGACCGGTTCTGACCGGGCGACACCGGTTGAGCCCTTGCGCGCGGGGCGCTACTAGCGTTGCTTTCGCCCATGCTTCGATTCAACTCATGACTCTCTCGGCACCGACCATCGATCTGAAACCAGGCACACCGCGCCGGCGGCTGGCCGGACTCCCCATCGCGGCGGCGATCATCGGTGCGCTGGTGGCGGTCCCGACGCTGGGCATGCTGGCGCATCTGCTGCAGCCCAGCGGCGAAGAATGGCGCAGCATGATGGGCACGGTTCTGCCCCACTACCTGCTGAACACGCTGTGGCTGCTGCTGGGCGTGGGCGCCGGCACGGCTTTCGGCGGTGTCGTGACGGCGTGGTTGATCGTGATGTGCCGGTTCCCCGGACGGCGTTTCTTCGAATGGGCGCTGACCTTGCCGCTGGCGGTGCCGGCCTATGTGCTGGCCTATGTCTATGCCGACTTCCTGCAGTTCGCCGGGCCGGTGCAGACCGCGCTGCGCGGGCTGTTCGGCTGGGGCGCCGGTGACTACTGGTTCCCCGACATCCGCTCGCCCGGCGGCGCCATCGTCCTGTTCAGCCTCGCGCTCTATCCCTACGTCTATCTGCTGGCGCGCACGGCCTTCATCGAGCAATCGGTGTGTGCGATCGACGCCAGCCGTACGTTGGGCGCCAATGCCACCGAGAGCTTCTTCCGCGTTGCCCTGCCGCTGGCGCGGCCGGCCATCGCCGCCGGCGTGGCGCTGGCGCTGATGGAGACGCTCGCCGATTTCGGCGCGGTGGCCTATCTCGACGTACCGACGTTCACGACCGGCATCTACCGTGCCTGGTTCTCCTTCGGAGACAAGGTGGCGGCAGCCCAACTCGCCGCTACCCTACTGCTGTTTGCCCTGGGGCTGTTGCTGATGGAGCGTGCTTCGCGGGCATCACGCCGCTTCCACGCGTCGACGCAACGCTTCCGTGCCCTGCCGTCGTTTCCTCTGTCCGGGTCGCGTGCCGCTGCGGCGACACTCGTTTGCGCCGTACCCTTGCTGTTCGGCTTCGCCTTGCCGGTCCTGATTCTGCTGCGCTTTGCGCTGCTGTCGGGCGATGCGCAATGGGGCGAGCGCTACCTGCGCCTGACCGCCAACAGCATCCTGGTGGCGGCGCTGGTTGCCTTGATCGCCGTGGCACTGGCCACGGTCATCGCCTATGCGGCGCGTGGCGCACGCAGCCGGACGATGCACTGGACGGCGCGCCTGGCGGGCATGGGGTATGCGGTGCCCGGCGCTGTGATCGCCGTCGGCATCCTGGCGCCCCTGGCGCTGTTCGACAACACGGTCGACGCCTGGATGCGCCGCGTGTTCGGCATCTCCACCGGCTTGCTGTTGACCGGCTCGATCGCCGGCATCGTCTATGCCTGCGTCGTGCGCTTTCTCGCTGCCGGCATGCAGAGCATCGAGGCCAGCCTGGCGCGCATCACACCGGGCGTCGACGGCGCGTCACGCACCCTGGGTGCCGGCCCGCTCGAGACGCTGAACCGCATCCACCGGCCGCTGTTGCAGGGCGGCCTGGCGAGCGCGGCGCTGATCGTGTTCGTCGACACCATGAAGGAACTGCCGGCAACGTTGATGCTGCGGCCCTTCAACTTCGACACCCTGGCGGTGCAGGCCTACAATTTGACCCGCGACGAACGGCTGGCCGAAGCCTCGACAGCAGCGCTGACCATCGTCGCGGTCGGCATCCTGCCAATCCTGGTCCTGACACGCGCCGCCCTGCGCGCCCGACCTGGACACGGGGGCGGCTAGCGATCGCTTTCATCACGCACACGACGGGATTCATTATGCCGGCTGCCGCCAAGACCAAGCGTCTGCGCCTCGTTCGCAAAAACCATGAAACGATATCGCGGCTGTTCGCCATGGCATTCGGCCGCTACTTCCAGCGCGTGTGCCGTCTGCAGCGGGACATATGTGATGGCGACATCGACCTGGCGATCATCGCTGGTGCCGCTGGCATCGTCTCGACCGAAGCGCTGATGCGCAATGAGACGCTGCGACAGGACTTCGCCAACATGAAGACCATCGTCGGCGACCGCCAACGCGGTTGCAATGCGCTCTCGCTTGCCGAGGCGACCGGCCTGCCGCGTGAAACGGTTCGGCGCAAGATGAAACGGTTGGTCGAGATGGGCCTGCTGGTCCGTCGTGGCGCGCGCGATTACATCTGGCAACCTGGCGTCCTGCAGTCGCCGCCCTACCACCAGCTTTTCGACGAACTCTCAATCGAGACCCTGCGGCTGCTGAACGAGTGCCTCGAGGAAGGCATCTTCGTCGCCGAACAGCCGCCCGGCTGATAGCGGGCAGGACGATCCTCCGTTGCCCAAAATGGGCTGTTCGAGACTCGTCGCACAGTCGTGAATTTATTATAGATCAACAGGTAGAGCGCCTTTATTGCTACATTGCTCTAGCGGTAGACCCGACCACCAGGGAGAGTCAGACCATGAAGATCCTCGTGGTGGACGACGAGATGGATATCGTCGAAGAACTGTGCAGCTTCCTGACACGACGGGGGCATCAGGTGATCGGCGCCGGCAGCGTCGATCAGGCCTGCGCCGCGCTTGACGGCACGACCGGTTTTGATGTGGTCGTGACCGATATGCGCATGCCGCCTCGAAGCGGCGTCGAGGTCGTCTCCGCCTGCAGTCGCCTGGCGGCACCGCCCGCCGTCCTGCTGATGACCGGACAGGCGACCGCATCCGACGTCACCGCAGCGATGAGCGCGGGTGCCCGTTCCGTCATCTGGAAACCGCTGTCACTGCGCAATATCGTCGAGGCACTGGCTGCCGTGGCGCAGCCGGCCGCCGCGTCCGCAGCGACGTAGGCCGCTCGCAGCAACATGGCGTCATTCGTCCGGACGTATCGGGCATCGCCGCACGCGTGGCGCCCCTGACACCGGGTCGCCGCAACCCCGCCGCAATCAAGGATTTTTTGCCGCTTTCAAAGTCAAACCCTTGCCGGGTCGCGCGTGACAACGCTATAGACGCGACTTCGCCGTATCGGCGTCGACGGGTTGCATCGCGTCCCTCTCGCGGTGCGAATGACTGAGACGTCCGGAACGTCGCCGAACGGCACGCGACTTGCGACGGTCCCACCGGGGGGAACGCCACCTTTTGTCCATGCGTGCCGACGACCAACACTCCGTGTTTCGCAGCAGCGCGATCGCCGCGTTGCTGATCATCATCGCCGCGACATTTCTCGGCTGGAAACTGTTCAGCTACACCATCGAGCCACCGCCGATGGATGGCCAGCTGTATGGCGTGACCTACGCGCCCTACGGCAAGGACCAGGATGCCATGGCCTTCGGCATCGCCAAGGAGCGCGCGGCGCTCACTGACGATGTCGGTGCCAAAGCTGCCGTGCAACAACACGGGCCGCGGCGCGAGCAGATTGAACGCGATATGCGCACACTGGCCGGTCGCGTGCGCTATGTCCGCACCTACTCGGCCATCGACGGCGTGGAGGATGTCCCCAAGGTCGCCGAGCAGTACGGCCTGAAAGTCGTCGCCGGCGCCTGGATCTACGACCATATCGGTGTCACCAACGACCAGCGTGGCCGGCTTGACCTCTACAAGGGCCAGACCGACCGCGAGATCGCCGGCCTGATCCGGATCGCCAATGACAATCCCAACGTCGAGCGGGTGCTGGTCGGAAACGAGACGCTACTGCGCGGCGAAGTCTCGACGCGTCGGCTGATCGAGTACATCCGGCAGGTCAAGAAGAACGTCAAGGTACCGGTGTCGACCGCCGAGCCCTGGCACGTCTGGCTCGACCATCCCGAGCTGGTGCGCGAGGTCGACTACATTGCCGTCCATATCCTGCCCTACTGGGACAAGGGTGTCGGCAAGGACGGCCCGATGGCCTACCTGAAGGACAAGATCGGCGAACTGCGCAAGGCCTTCCCCAACAAGAACATCGTCGTGACCGAGGTCGGGTGGCCATCGAACGGTGCCTCTCGTATCGGCCATGACAAAGGCGGCGCGGGGATCAACACCGCGTCACCCGGCGAGCAGGCGCGTCAGGTTCGCCAAGCGGTCGCTTGGCTGCGCGAGCAGAAAATCGATCATTTCGTGATCGAGGCCTTCGACCAGCCCTGGAAATCACGCGACCTCGAAGGTCTGGCGGGCGGTTACTGGGGCCTGTGGAACGCCGACCGGCAACTGAAGTTCGATTGGACCGGTCCCGTCACGGTGTTCGGCAACTGGTGGAAGCTGGCGGCATGGACGTTGGTGCTGACGCTGCCGCTGTTCGGCCTCTTCCTGTGGACGATGCGCAACATGCGCTTTGCCGGCCAGCTGGCCTTCGGCGCCGTCACGGCGCTGGCTGGCGCCGGTATGGTCTATTCCGGCTATGTCGCCGCCAGCACCTACATGATGTGGTATCAGGTTCTTGGCTGGTTGCTATTGATGGGGTTCCTGCTGGCCAGCCTGGCGATGGTGCTGGCGCAGGCGCTGGAGTTGGCCGACGCCATCTGGCGCCGGCGCTGGATCCGCGCCATCCCGCCGGCACGCGAGGTGGTCGCAGCCCAGCCGGCGATCCGGCACTGGCCCAAGGTGTCGCTGCACCTGGCGATCTGCAACGAACCGCCAGCCATGGTGAAGGAGACCTTGGATTCGCTGGCGGCACTCGACTACCCGAACCTCGAAGTGATCGTCATCGACAACAACACGCGCGATCCGGCGGTATGGCGGCCGGTGGAAGAGCATTGCCACCAGTTGGGGCCAAACTTCCGCTTCTTCCACTTCGACGTCATGAAGGGCTTCAAGGCCGGCGCGCTCAACCACGTGCTCAAGGAAACCGCGCCGGACGCCGAGATCATCGGCGTAATCGACAGCGACTACATGGTGCGCAAGGACTGGCTCAAGGCCCTGGTGCCGCAGTTCGACGATCCCAAGATCGGCTATGTGCAGGCGCCGCAGGACCACCGCGACTGGCGCGATGACCGCTTCAAGGAGATGCTGCAATGGGAATATGCCGGCTTCTTCGATATCGGCATGTGCCTGCGCAACGAATATGACGCCCTGATCCAGCACGGCACCATGACGCTGGTCCGCCGCAGCCTGATGGAAGAACTCGACGGCTGGGCGACATGGTGCATCACCGAGGACACCGAGTTCGGGCTGCGGACCATGGAGCACGGCTATTCGGCCGCCTACAGCCGCGAGCGCTTCGGCCAGGGCCTGACGCCCGACAACTTCTCCGGGTACAAGAAGCAGCGCTTCCGCTGGGCCTACGGCGCCATGCAGATCCTGAAGGGTCACTGGCGCCAACTGATCAGCAACCGGACCAAGCTCACCTTCTGGCAGAAGTACCATTTCGCCACCGGGTGGCTGCCCTGGTTCGCCGACGCGCTCAACGTGGTCTTCACCTTGGCCGGGCTGGTCTGGGCCTTCGGTGCGCTGGTGCCGGTTGTCCCGCCGCTGGCGCCGATCGGCTCCGCCCTGACCTGGGTGGCGTCGCTGGTCGGCGCCGACGGGCTGGTCGGCAGCGCGCTGTCGCCGATGATGGCGTCGCGCGACTGGAGCACCCTGCCGCTGCCGCCCGAGGCCTTCGTCGTGCCGACGCTGGCCCTGTTCGTCTTCAAACTGATCTATTCCTTCGCACTCTATGGCGCCCGGGTCGATTGCACCCTGCGCCAGAGCATCGGGGCGGCGTTTGCCGGCCTGTCGTTGACGTACACCGTCGGCCGCGCCGTGATTTATGGACTGCTGACCAGCAAGCTGCCCTTCATCCGTACCCCCAAGATGGATGCAGGCGCGACCCTGGGCCGTGCCCTGGCCATGGCGCGTGATGAAGCCTTCATCGCCTGCGCGCTTTGGCTGGCTGCCATCGGCGTCTGGTGGGGCAAGGGCGCTCTCGATCCCGAGGCGCGGCTGTGGGCAGTGCTGCTGGTCGTCCAGTCGCTGCCGTACGTTGCCGCCGTCTATGTATCGCTGGTCAACGCCGTCGAGCAGATGCGCCAGTCCCGCGCACTGGTCATCCCGGCGCCGGCGGCACCGGGACCCGCCGAGGCGACAGTGCCGCTGGCTGCCGGCGACTAGGCCTGGCAGCTCACATGGAAACCAAGGACGGTCGCAGCCCGCCCGCGACCACGGCACGTGATCGAGCTGTCTTCTTGAAGCGATGGCTGCGGCGCCCGCTGGGCATCGGCAGCGTGACGCCCAGCAGCCAGGCCCTGGGGCGCGCCATGGCGCGCACCGCGCTGGCCGGCCTGCCTGCCGACAGCATCGTGGTCGAGCTGGGCGCCGGCACCGGCAGCATCACACGCGCCCTGCTGGCTGCCGGCGTGCCGGAGCGGTCCCTGGTACCGGTTGAACTCGACGGCGAGCTGCATGCCTACCTGCAGCGCACCTTCCCGTCGCTGAGACTGTTGCAGGGCGATGCCGCGCGCCTGCCCGACCTGCTGGTCGCCCACAACGTGGCGCCGGTCGGCGCCGTCGTCTCCGGTCTGCCGTTGCTGGCCATGCCCGGACCGGTGGTCGAGGCGATCGTGACCGGGGTGGCGTCCGTACTGCCACCCGGTGGCGCGCTGGTCCAGTTCACCTACGGACCGAAGTCGCCCGTTCCGCCCGAGCTGCTGCGCCGCCTGCACCTCGAACCCAGTCGCGGACGGCGTATCTGGACCAACCTGCCGCCCGCCGTGGTCTGGCGCTTCGTGCGGCAGCGATAGCTCTCACCCCAACCGGGCGGCGGCACGCTTGACGGCCGCGGCGCGCTCGGCCTGGCGTGCGGTGGCAGCCTGCGTCACCTGCTCGGTCAATGCGGCACCGGCGGTGCGCGGCGAACCGGCATCGAACGGCGGGTGAGGATCGTACTCGATCCCGAGCTGGATCGCCTTGGCAACGTCGGGTCCCGCAATCTGGGCCGCGATCGTCAGGCCGAAGTCGATACCGGCCGTAACGCCACCGCCGGTGATCGTGTTGCCGTCGACCACGACACGCTCGTGCACCGGCGTCGCACCGAAGGCCTTCAGCATGTCCATCGACATCCAATGCGTCGCCGCGCGCTTGCCCTTCAGCAGGCCGGCGGCCCCCAGCACCAGCGAGCCGGTGCAGACCGAGGTCACGTATTGCGCACCCGCGGCCTGGCGGCGCAGAAACGCCAGCGTCTCCTCGTCCTCCAGCAACGGATTCATGCCGGCGCCGCCGGGGACGCAGACAAGGTCGAGCTGCGGGCATTCGGCGTAGGTCGTCGTCGGCAGGATCTGCATGCCGCCATTGGCACGCACGGCATCACGCGTTTTCCAGATCAGGTGCACTTCCGCACCAGGCAGCTTGGTCAGCACTTCATAAGGGCCGGTCATGTCGAGCTGCGTGATGTCGGGAAACAGCAGGAACCCGACGTGGAACGGCTTGGCGGCCATGGTCACCCTCCTTGGCACTGCGGAAGTGTCGCCAAGATAGGCCTGACAAGCGATGGCGGAAATGACATAGTTCAGACGATTTCTGCCATGAGGCAAACCGTGGCCCGCACGACACCATCGACGATCGCTTTCCTGGCGTTCGACCGCTTCCAGCTGCTGGACATCACCGGCCCGCTGCAGACTTTTGCAACGGCGTCGGATTTGAACGGCGTATCCAACTATCGCACGGTCGTGGTGTCACGCCGCGGCGGCCTGGTGGCGAGTTCGTCCGGCGTACGGCTGGACACGCTGTCCTTCAAACAGGTCGCTCGCATGCGGATCGATACATTGATCGTACCGGGTGGCCCGGGCGTGCACGACGCCGCACGCGATTCACGAACGATCGCCTGGGTGACGCACCACACTGGGACAGCGCGCCGTGCCGGCTCGGTCTGCACGGGTGCATTCCTGGTTGCCGCCGCCGGCCTGCTTGACGGGCGACCGGTGACGACGCACTGGCGCGAATGCGAGCGCCTGGCGCGGCGCTTTCCCGCGGTACGCCTCGACGCTGACGCCCTCTTCGTGCGCGACGGCAAGATGTTTACCGCCGCCGGCGTCACTGCCGGCATCGATCTCGCTCTGGCGCTGGTGGAAGAGGATCTGGGACGCTCACTGGCGATGAGGGTCGCGCGCCATCTCGTTGTCTACGCGCGTCGCCCTGGCGGACAATCGCAATACAGCGAAACGCTGCGGATCCAGAGTGCCGACGACGGCTCGTTCGACGCGCTGCACCAGTGGATCGCGGCCAACCTGCACGCCGACCTGTCGGTCGACGCCCTGGCCGCCCATGCCGGCATGAGCGCGCGACACTTCGCGCGCGTCTATCGCGCCAAGACCGGCGTGACGCCGGCCAGGGCCGTCGCGCGGTTGCGACTGGAGGCCGCGCGCCGTCAGCTCGAGACGGCCCAGAGCCGCGTCGGCACCGTGGCGCAAGATTCTGGTTTCGGCGATGCCGACCGTCTGCGGCGCGCCTTTCACCGCCATCTCGGCGTGTCGCCGCGCGCGTACCGGACCGGTTTTGCCGCGTGACACCGCTTCCGACCCGCGACAGTGACGCATACGTCATCCGCTGCTAGGCTGCGCGCAACAGCGGCCTGAGGGAAGGAAGGGCGATGAAGTTCGGCATCTTCTACGAGCACCAACTGCCCAAGCCGTGGACGGACGGCGCCGAGCAACGACTGTTCCACGAAGCGCTGGAACAGGTCGAGCTGGCCGACCGCCTGGGCATCGACTACGCCTGGGAGGTCGAGCATCACTTCCTGGAGGAATACTCCCACTCCTCCGCGCCGGAGGTGTTCCTCGCCGCTTGCTCGCAGCGCACCAAGAACATCCGCCTGGGTCACGGCATCTGCCTGTCGCCGCCCAACTACAATCATCCGGCGCGGGTCGCCGAACGCATCGCCACGTTGGACATCGTATCGAATGGGCGCGTCGACTGGGGCACCGGCGAATCGTCATCGCTGATGGAGCTGGGCGGCTTCCGCGTACCCGTCGAGGAAAAACGCGCGATGTGGGCCGAGGCGGTCGAGCAGACCGCCAACATGATGGTGATGAACCCGTACCCCGGCTTCGAGGGCAAGTATTTCTCGATGCCCTGCCGCAATGTCGTGCCCAAGCCGGTGCAGCGTCCGCATCCGCCGATCTGGGTGGCCTGTTCCAAGCGTGAAACCATTCACCTGGCGGCCCGCTGCGGCATCGGTGCCCTCACGTTCGCGTTCGTCGATCCGGCCGAGGCCAGGCAGTGGGTCGACGACTACTACCGCATCCTCAAGACCGAGTGCGTGCCCATCGGACACAGCATCAATCCCAACATCTGCATGGTCAGCGGCTTTTCCGTGCATCCCGACAAGGACGAGGCACTGAAGCGCGGCCTCGACGGCTTCATGTTCTTCGGCTTCGCGCTGGGCCATTTCTATATCTTCGGCGAGCACAAGCCGGGCCGCACCGACATCTGGCAGAAATACCAGGCCGCGCGCGGCATGATGCCGACCAATCAGGCCCGCGGCATCGGCACACCCGACGAGGTGCGCCAGCACCTGCGCGGTTTCGCCGAGGCGGGCGTCGACCAGGTCTGCTTCGTCCAGCAGGGCGGCAACAACCGCCACGACCACATCTGCGAATCGCTGGAACTGTTCGGCCGCGACATCCTGCCTGAGTTCAAGGAGCGCGCCACCGAACGCGAAGCCCGCAAGCTCGAAGCGCTGGCGCCCTATCTCGAGCAAGCGATGGCACGTAAACAGAAGATGCGCGAACTGACTGACGCCGAAGTGCCGACCTATGTCGCGCTCGGACGCCAGGTCGTCGCCACCGCCCAGCAGGCGGACATCTCCCAGGACGGCAAGGTCGCCGATTTCGGCCGCGGCGATATCAACGTTCCGCTGGAAGATCCGTCGAAGAAGGCCACGGCCGCGCAGTAACGTCCTGCCCGCTGCTCAGATACTCAGATCCAACAGATTGTAATCCTTCATCGTGGCCCTGGCGGCCGAGTCCCAGCAGTACGTCTCGCCGGCAAAAACGTGCGGCTGGTAGGAGAACGGCGTCTCCGCCGGAAACCGACGACGGCGCGCATCGATGGCATAGCCAATGACGCGTGCGCGCTCGCGAATGCGCGCCGCATCGTAAATGGCCGGCGCATTGTGCACACCGCCGCCCCGGACACCCAGCACCGACTTGCGGGGGTGGAAACCGAAATTCACGGTCACCCGCCAGTCCGGACTGGTGTTGGCGAAGGAGCCGTGCACGGCCTGACGGTTGGTGATAGCGACGTCGCCCGGCTTGCATACCAGCGGGACGGCATCGGGCAGGCGCTCGGTTCCCGCCTCGGCAACCATCGCCCTGATGTCGACTTTGCCCAGCTTGTGCGAACCCGGCACGACCCAGACACCGTTGGCCGGCGTACAGCCGTAGAGCTGGGCCATAAAATTGAAGCCATGCGCCCCTTGATGCCAATCGGCGCTGTCCCAATGCGTAACGCCATCCTGGTGCCAGGCGACCGAGGCACCCAATCCCGGTTCCTTGATGAACAAGGCTTCGTTGAACGGCACGAAATCGGCGCCGTTGACCGCGGCCGCCACGGCCAGCAACTGCGGGTGGCCGTAGACGCGAAGCGCCGCTTCAGAGAACTGCAGCGAGCCCAGGATCAAGTAGACCACGTCTTCCGGCGCGTCCTGCCTCGGCTTGGGCTCGAACATCTTCACTTGGTGCCGGCCATTGGCGAGTTGAGTGCCGCCCAAAGGATCACCCAGCGGCTTGGACCACAGCAGGGTCGGCGCCTTGCAATCGACCGCGATCGCCGGACGGCCCTGATGGTCAACCAGCGCATCCCGCTTGACCGGAAGTCGATCGAGGATGTCGTGCAGGTCGGCTTCTATGTCGGTGAGTTCGGCGGACTGCAGGACGCCTTCGAAGATGTAGAATCCGCAGCGCCAATAAGCATCGAGAATATCGGGATGCAGACGGCCGTCAGTCGCGAAGCGGATCGGCCCGCGGTTGCCAAGCATCCCGGCGCGTCGTTCGCCCTCCTTGAGATAGGCCTGCATGGCGGCCTCCTCGGGACCGTAGTCGACGGCAACGACGCCACCATGCGTATCCATTCTGTTCCTCCCGTTATTGCCCCAACGGTAAGGCGACGCCCCGATGCCCGCCAGCCGACCTTCGCAAATCTGCCATGCGCCGCGGAACGCGCGCCGTCATGCGATCGCTCCACATCGTTGAGGCATTCCCAACGGATCGCGAATGGCCAAGGATGATCAGCGCATTCACATCCAACGGAGAACATACGATGGATATCGATACCGGCACCAACGAGTTGCTCTGCTCCGTGCACGACGGCGTGGCGCTGATCACGCTCAATCGGCCGGAGGCCCGCAACGCCATGTCGGATCGATTGACGCCGGCGTTGCGGACGCAGATCAAGGAGCGCGGCGCGGATCCTGCCGTGGGTGCCTTGCTGATCACCGGCGCCGGCACCGCGTTCTGCAGCGGCGGCGACGTCAAGGGCATGGGCGATCGCAGCAGCAAGAAGGACATGAGCATCGATGAACGGGTTGCCGACCTGAAATGGCGTCAAGCCAACCTCACCGGCGCCCTGGTCGGCGTGCGCAAGCCGACGATCGCTGCACTGCCTGGTGCGGCCGCCGGCGCCGGGCTTGCGATCGCGCTGGCCTGCGATATCCGCATCGCGGCCGCGTCGGCCTTCGTCAGCACAGGCTATGCCCGGGTCGGTCTGTCGGGCGACTACGGTATCGCCTGGCTCCTGACGCGCGCTGTCGGCTCGGTGCGCGCTCGTGAACTGATGTTCACCGCCGAACGCGTCGATGCCGAGCGCTGCGAGCGTATCGGTCTGGTGAATCGGGTCGTGCCGGATGATCGTCTGCAGGCGGAGGCTTTTGCCTTCGCGAAAGCGTTGGCCGCCGGGCCGCGCGTGGCCATCCGCAGCATGAAGGACAATCTCGACGAGGCCTTGCACGTCGACTACGCCACGGCGCTGGACCGTGAAGCGGAGCGGCTGGTGGCGTGTTCTCACACCGAGGATCACAAGGAAGCCGTCCGCGCCTTCGTCGAAAAGCGCGCACCGGTATTTGTCGGACGCTGATTGCCGACCCGGGACCAGCCGGTGAGCCGATTGGTATGAACCGTGCAAGAAAATGTCCCCGGTGAGCAGCCTCCGCGCCTGCTCACCGGAAGGCAGATTGCCTATTGCGCGGCCGAAACGGAAACCTCGATCCGATTCGTGACGCAATACCGGGCAGAATGCTGCGCTTCAGCCCTTGTCAGCGCCGGTCGGGGTGCTAGGGTGGTGGTAAATCGTATGCGCGAATTCAATAGGGGGGTATTCTCAATGCAGTTGTCATGGAAACGTGTGATTGGCGCAGTGGCCGTTCTCGGCGCCCTGTCGACGGCGACGCCGGCGACAGCGCAGACCCTGCGCGCCGTGATGCATTCGGACCTGAAGATCCTCGATCCGATCTGGACCACCGCCTACATCGTGCGCAACCACGGCTATCTCGTCTGGGATACGCTGTTTGCGATGGACGAGAAGTTCGACGTCAAGCCGCAGATGGTCGACAAGTGGGACATCTCGGCAGACAAGCTGACCTATACGTTCACATTGCGCGACGGCCTGGAGTGGCATGACGGCACGCCGGTAACGGCCGAGGACTGCGTCGCCTCGATCAAGCGCTGGGGCGCCAAGGACTCCATGGGTCAAAAGCTCCTGGGCGCTTCCAAGGAGCTGAAGGTGGTCGACGCCAAGACCTTCCAGCTCGTGCTCAAAGAGCCCTACGGACTGGTCCTGCAGTCGCTGGGCAAACCGTCATCGAACGTGCCGTTCATGATGCCCAAGCGCGTCGCCGAAACCGACCCCAACACGCAGATCAAGCCAACCGACGTGATCGGCTCCGGTCCCTTCATCTTCAAGGCTGACGAATGGAAGCCCGGCGAGAAGGTGGTCTACGTCAAGAACCCCAAGTACAAGCCGCGGAGCGAGCCGCCCTCGGGATTGGCCGGCGGCAAGGTGGTCAAGCTGGATCGGGTCGAGTGGGTATGGATCGCTGACGTACAGACCCAGGTGAACGCCCTGATCAGCGGCGAAATCGACATGATCGAGTCGCCAGGCCACGACCTGTTGCCGATCCTGGCCGCCGAGAAGGACATCAACCTGTTCAACTGGAACCCGACCGGCAACCAGTTCACGATGCGCTTCAACGTGCTGCACAAGCCGTTCGACAATCCGAAGATCCGCACGGCCGCGCTGGTGGCCCTGAGCCAGGAGCCGTTCCTGCAGGCCGTGATCGGCGACAAGCAATGGTACAAGACCTGCAAGGCGATGTTCATCTGCGGCACGCCGATGGAGACCACCGCCGGCACCGAGGGCGTGCTCAACGGTGATTCCGCCAAGGCTCAACAGCTTCTCAAGGAAGCCGGTTACGACGGCACGCCGATCGTCCTGATGCAGTCGACCGACCTGCAGGTGCTCACCAACCTGGCGCCGGTTGCCAAGTCACAGCTCGAGAAGGCCGGCTTCAAGGTCGACATGCAGTCGATGGACTGGCAGACGCTGGTGGCGCGGCGTACCAAGAAGGATCCGCCGAACGCCGGCGGCTGGCACGCCTTCCTGACGTCCTGGGTGGCAGCCGACATTCTCAACCCGGTGATGGCCGGCTTCGTCAACGCATCCTGCGACAAGGCGATGTTCGGCTGGCCGTGCGATGAGCAGATCGAAAAGCTGCGCGACCAGTTCTCCCGCGAAAGTGATGTCGCCAAACAGAAGGCAATTGCGGAGCTGGTGCAGAAGCGCTGGGTCGAATACCCAACCCATGCGTATCTGGGCCAATGGTATCAACCGCTGGCGCGACGCAAGAACGTCGAGGGCAATCTGTCCGCCCCGGTTCCCGTTTTCTGGAACGTCACCAAGAAGTAGGACAAAGCATGTGCGGCGGGGTAATCTCCGCCGCACTTTGCTATGGAACCGACGCGGCACAGCGTTTGCTACAACTGTCGGACTCGTTACCGCAGACCGCGCCGGCCAAAAGGTATTCGGGAGGAACTATGGCAATCGTTTCAACGAGCCTGAAGCGCGCGGCTGCGGTCGGCCTTCTGACAGCCTTCATGTCAGGCGGCGCGATGGCGCAGACCCTGCGCGTCGTGCAGCACGGCAATCTGACGATCCTCGATCCGATCTGGACGACGGCGTACGTTACCCGCAACCACGGCTACCTGATCTACGACACGCTGTTCTCCGCCGATGAGAACTATGTCACCAAACCACAGATGGTCGACAAGTGGTCGGTGAGCCAGGACAAGCTGACATGGTCCTTCACGCTGCGTGATGGCCTGGAGTGGCACGACGGTCAGCCGGTGACCAGCGAGGACTGCGTGGCCTCGCTCAAGCGCTGGGCTGCGCGTGACGCCATGGGCCTGAAGCTATGGGACTTCGTGAAGGAGCTGAAGACCGTCGACGCCAAGACGTTCGAGATCGTGCTGAAGGAGCCATACGGCCTGGTGCTGGAGTCGCTGGGCAAGCCGTCGTCCCAGGTCCCGTTCATGATGCCCAAGCGCATCGCCGAGACCAACCCGATGGAGCAGATCAAGAGCCAGATCGGCTCCGGACCGTTTATCTACAAGACCGATGAGTCCAAGCCCGGCGAGAAGCACGTCTACATCAAGAATCCCAAGTACAAGCCACGCGCCGAACCGGCATCCGGCCTGGCGGGCGGCAAAGTCGTCAAGGTCGCGCGGGTCGAGCTGGTCGAAATGCCCGACACGCAGATTCAGGCCAACGCCCTGATCGCCGGCGAGATCGACATCGTCGAGGCACCGCCGCACGATCTGTTGCCCATACTGAAGGCAGAGAAGAAGATCGTCCTCGCCGATTGGAATCCGCTGGGCCAGCAGTTCATCATTCGCTTCAACCATGTCGTGAAGCCGTTCGACAATCCGAAGATCCGGCTCGCCGCGCTCTACGCCATCAACCAGGAAGACTACCTGAAGGCGACCGTCGGCGATCCCGCGTACTACAAGGTTTGCGCTGCCGTGTTCATCTGCGGCACGCCGTTCGCGACCGACAAGGGCGGCGAGATCCTGCTGAAGTCGAACTTCGAGAAATCCAAGGAACTGCTCAAGGAGGCCGGCTACGACGGCACACCCGTGGTGGTGATGCAGTCGACCACCCTTCCCATCCTGACCAACACGGCGCCGGTGACCAAGTCGTTGCTGGAGCGTGGCGGTTTCAAGGTCGACATGCAGTCCATGGATTGGCAGACGCTGGTGTCGCGTCGCACCAAGAAGGACCCGGCCGACAAAGGCGGCTGGAACATCCTGCACACCTTCTCCGTTTCCGCCGACGTGCTCAACCCGATCTCGACCTCCTACCTCGTCGCCGCCGGCGACAAGGGGTGGTTCGGATGGCCGACCGATCCGGAGATG
Organism: Reyranella sp. CPCC 100927; assembly: GCF_007859315.1. Taxonomy (GTDB): domain Bacteria; phylum Pseudomonadota; class Alphaproteobacteria; order Reyranellales; family Reyranellaceae; genus Vineibacter. The sequence goes on along the minus strand of NZ_VOHA01000001.1, from coordinate 1,212,163 downwards.
GAGAAGCTGCGCGATGCCTTCGCCAAGGAGACCGACCCGGCCAAGCAGAAAGAGCTGGCTGAGAAGGTGCAATTGCGCGCACTGGAAACCGCTCAGTACGGCTGGATCGGCCAATGGTATGGTCCGGGCGCGCATCGCGACAATATCAAGGGTTGGCTGAAGGCACCGGTGCCGGTGTTCTGGAACATCGAGAAGACCGGCAGCTAAGCCGGCTCCCGCCATGACGATCAGGATGGTTTGATGCTTGCCTTCATTGCCCGGCGTCTGATCGCCACGATCCCCGTGCTGCTGTTCGTGGCCGTGTTCGTTTTCATGTTGTTGCGTCTGACGCCGGGAGATCCGGCTGCGATCATCGCCGGGGACAACGCCACGGCAGACCAGGTCGATGCGATCCGCGCCAAGCTCGGCCTCGACGAGCCGCTGCTGACGCAGTTCATGATCTGGTCCGGTGGCGTGCTGTCAGGCGACTTCGGCGAGTCGTTCTTCTTCAAGAAGACCGTGGCCGAGCTGATCAGCCAGCGCATCGAGCCAACCCTGATGCTGTCGCTGTGCACGATCATCCTGGCGGTCCTGATCGCGGTACCGGTCGGTGTGCTCGCCGCCTCGCGGCAGGGCGGTTGGGTCGACCGGATCGTCATGGGTTTCTCCGTGATGGGTTTCTCGGTGCCGACATTCGTCATCGGCTACCTGCTGATCTACGTATTCGCGATCCTGCTCGGCTGGTTGCCGGTGCAAGGCTACCGCAGGATCTCCGAAGGCTTCGGCGACTTCATCATTCGCCTGATCATGCCCAGCATCACACTGGCCGTGATCTATATCGCCCTGATCTCGCGCATCACGCGCGCGAGCGTCATCGAGACGCTGGGTGAGGACTATATCCGCACGGCACGCGCCAAAGGTCTGCCCGGCCGGGTCGTGCTGCTGCGCCACGCGCTGCGCAATGCGGCAGTGCCGATCATCACGGTGATCGGCATCGGTGTTGCATTGCTGATCGGCGGCGTGGTCATCACCGAGAGCGTCTACAACATCCCCGGACTGGGCCGGCTGACCGTGGACGCCGTGCTGGCACGCGATTTTCCCGTGATCCAGATCGTGATCATGATGTTCAGTTTCACCTTCGTCCTGATCAATCTGGTCATCGACCTCGCCTACAGCGTGCTTGATCCGAGGATCCGCTATTGAGCATCGTTCTCGAAAACGAAGTCGACGCCGCAGCCGCACGCGCTGCCGCCGTCGTACGCCCCAGCATCTGGGTCCGGTTGCTGCGCCACCCCAGCGTGGTGATCGGCGGCAGCATCGTGCTGATCATGGTATTGATCGGCCTCTGTGCGCCGTTCCTGGGCACCGTCCCGCCGGCGCAGATCGACCCGACGACACGCAACAAGAAGCCGGGCGTCGAGATCACCGTTCGCCAGGACGATGGCTCCACCGTCCAGCGGACCGTGCTGATGGGCACCGACAGCCTCGGCCGCGATATCTACAGTCGTGTTCTCTACGGCGCGCGGGTATCGCTGATCGTCGGCTTCACGGTCGCCACCATCAGTATCGCCGTGGGCGTATTCATCGGCTTGCTGTCCGGCTACATCCGATGGCTCGACGGCATCGTGATGCGCATCATGGACGGGTTGATGGCGATACCCGGGATATTGTTGGCGATCGGATTGGTGTCCTTGTTCCGCGCCGGGCTCGGTACGGTGATCTTCGCCATCGTCGTTCCGGAAATCCCGCGCGTCGTACGTCTGGTGCGATCGGTCGTGCTGACGATCCGAGAAGAGCCCTATGTCGAAGCCGCGATCTCGGTCGGCACGCCACTACACAAGATCCTGTGGCGGCACGTGATGCCCAATACGGTGGCACCGGTGATCGTGCAGGGCACTTTCATCTGCGCCTCGGCCGTACTGGCGGAGGCGGCGTTGAGCTTCCTCGGCATCGGCATTCCGACCGACACGCCGACCTGGGGCAATATCATGGCTGAAGGCCGGCAATTCTTCCGCGTGTATCCGCACAATATCTTCTTTCCGGCAATCTTCCTGACCCTCACCGTGCTGGCGGTGAACATGCTGGGTGACGGCTTGCGCGACACACTCGACCCTAAGATGAGCAAGCGCGTCTGATCATGGCTGTCACATCCAACCGTCTTATCCTCGACGTCCGCAACCTCTCCATCGCACTGCCCAAGGGCAGCGATCGCCCGTTCGCTGCCGAGAAGGTCAACTTCTCCGTCGGCTCCGGCGAGATCGTCTGCCTGGTCGGTGAATCCGGCTCGGGCAAGTCCGTGATCGCCCAGGCCGTCATGGGCCTGCTGCCCAAGTCGCTCCCGGTGAAGGGCGGCGAGATCCGGCTCGAGGGCGAGGAGATTGCCAACGCCAGCGAGGAACGGCTGCGGGACCTGCGCTGCGTGCGCATGGCGATGATCTTCCAGGAGCCGATGACCGCGCTCAATCCGGTCATGACGTGCGGCGACCAGATCGACGAAGTGCTGCGCACGCACACGAAGCTCGAGGCCCAGCAGCGCAAGGACAAGATCATCCGGGTCTTCGAGCGCGTCAGCATGCCCGACCCGCCGCGCATCTATGGCTCCTATCCGCACCAGCTTTCGGGTGGCCAGCGCCAGCGGGTCATGATCGCCATGGCGCTGGTGCTGGAGCCGGCGCTGCTGATCGCCGACGAACCGACCACGGCACTCGATGTCACCACACAGGCGCAAATCCTCGAGCTGATCAAGGACATCCAGCGCGAGAAAGGCATGGGCGTGCTGTTCATCACGCACGACTTCGGTGTCGTCTGCGACATCGCCCATCGTGTCGCGGTGCTGCGGCTGGGCGAACTCGTCGAGGCTGGTCCTACGCGTGACCTGCTGCTGCGTCCGCGGCATCCCTATTCACGCATGTTGATCTCGTCGGTGCCCAGCATGCTGCCCGCCGAACGGGTCCGCCATGACGGCGCGCCCACGGTTCTGCGCACCGAGAAGCTGACGAAGGTCTACGGCGGCGGCGGCCTGTTCCAGAAGGCGCACGCCGTGCGTGCCGCCGACGACGTCAACATCGCGGTGCGCCGGGGCGAGTCGCTGGGCATCGTGGGCGAGTCCGGCTCCGGCAAGTCCACCGTCGCACGCTGCATCGCGCGGCTGATCGATCCGACCGAAGGCAAGGTGCGACTGGGTGACGACGATGTCGCCCTGCTGCCGCAACGCCTGCTGCGCCGGCACCGGCGGCGCATCCAGATCGTCTTCCAGGACCCGTACCGTTCGCTCAATCCGCGCCGCACCGTCGGCGAATCGATCGTCGAGGGACCGATGAACTTCGGCGCCTCTCACGCCGAAGCCAACCAGCGCGCCCGCACCTTGATGGAGACGGTACGCCTGGATCCTGAAGCGCTCGATCGCTATCCGCACCAGTTCTCCGGCGGCCAGCGCCAGCGCATCTGCATCGCCCGGGCGCTGGCGATGGAGCCGGAAGTACTGATCGCCGACGAAGCCGTCTCAGCCTTGGATGTGTCGGTGCAAGCCCAGGTGCTGAAGCTGCTCGACGAAATCCGCGAGCGCATGAACCTTGCCATGCTGTTCATCACGCACGACCTGCGCGTTGCCGCCCAGGTCTGCGACGAGGTCGCGGTGATGGAAAAGGGCAAGGTCGTCGAGTACGGCCCGGTCGCCGATGTCTTCCTGCGACCCAAGCACGCCTACACGCAGGCCCTGCTGGCCGCCGCCCCGGGCCGCGATTGGGAGTTCGGCAAGTTCGAGGCAGCCTGAGGCCTCGAATCGACTACTGGAGCCCGACGCCGGCAGCGACTATATCCAGTTGGCTCAGGGCCCGCCGGCGACGGTGGGACCGCCAGCTTGAGGTCGTTTCATGGCGCAACCCAACGCTCCACGCCCTGTCGTGCTCTGTATCATGGACGGTTGGGGCCATCGGCTCGATCCCCGTGACAATGCCGTGTTGGCGGCGCACACGCCCAATTTCGATCGGCTGGTTGCCACCTGCCCGCAAGGTCTGATCGATGCCTCGGAGCTCTATGTCGGCCTGCCGTCGGGCCAGATGGGCAATTCCGAGGTCGGCCATATGAATCTCGGCGCCGGCCGCGTGGTGATGCAGGACCTGCCCCGCATCGACCAGGCGATCGCCGACGGCAGCCTGGCCAAGAGCCCGACGCTGGAGGCCTTCATTGCCAAGCTCAAGGCCAGCGGCGGTGCATGCCATGTGCTGGGACTGGTGTCGCCGGGCGGCGTGCACAGTCATCAGGCGCATATCGCGGCGCTGGCCAACATCGTTGCCGCCGCCGGCGTGCCGGTGCGCATCCACGCTTTTCTCGATGGCCGCGACACGCCGCCGCAGAGCGCGCGGGAGTATTTGGCTGATCTCCAGGCCGCCCTCACCCAAGGCCTGCCGATCACCATCACCACCGTGTCCGGCCGGTTCTATGCCATGGACCGCGACAAGCGCTGGGACCGGGTGACCAAGGCTTACATCGCCCTCACGGATGCCCAGGGCGAACGCACGGCGACGCCCGATGAGGCTGTCGCGAACGGCTATGCGGCGAAAACGACCGACGAGTTCGTGCTCCCCACCGTGATCGACGGCTACACGGGCATGAAGGACGGCGACGGCGTGCTGATGGGCAACTTCCGCGCCGATCGCGCGCGTGAAATCCTGACGGCGCTGCTGGATCCGCTGTTCGACGGCTTCGCGCGACCGCGCGTCGTGACGTTCGCCGCGGCCCTGGGTCTTACCGAGTATTCGACCGCACTGAACAGCTTCCTCGATACGCTGTTCCCGTCGATCGCCATCGCCAACGGGCTGGGCGAGATCGTCGCCGATGCCGGCCTGACACAGCTGCGGATCGCCGAAACGGAGAAGTACGCGCACGTCACGTTCTTCCTCAACGGCGGCGAGGAGCGGGTGTTTCCCGGCGAGGAGCGCATCCTGGTGCCCTCACCCAAGGTCGCCACCTATGACCTGAAGCCGGAGATGAGCGCGGCTGAAGTCACCGATCGGCTGGTCGAGGCGATCGATGCCCACCGCTTCGACCTGATCGTCGTCAACTACGCCAACACCGACCAAGTCGGTCACAGCGGCGTCTTCGCCGCTGCCGTGACGGCGGTCGAGACGGTCGACGCCTGCCTCGGACGTCTGATGGAGTCGATCAAGCGCGCCGGCGGTGCCCTGCTGGTCACGGCCGACCACGGTAACGTCGAGCAGCTCTTCGACTACGAAACCAACCAGCCGCACACCCAGCACACCTTGAACAAGGTGCCGGCGGTGCTGTTCAACGCGCCTGCTGAGGTCGTCTCGCTGGCCGACGGCCGTCTGGCCGACGTCGCCCCGACCCTGTTGGCGCTGATGGGCGTGAAGCAGCCGGCGGAGATGACCGGCCAATCGCTGCTGCGCGCGACGCCGCGCGCCCATGTGCTCACGGTGCCATCCGCCATGCGCCAGGAAGCGGCGCGCAAAGTGGCGTAACGTCAGCCGACCAGATCGGCGAACTCGGCCAGCACGGCACGGTAGACATCGCGCTTGAAGGGCACGATCAGATCCGCCAGCTCGCTGGCCGGCGCCCAGCGCCAAGCCCGGAACTCGGGGTGTTGCGTGGCGATGTCGATGTCGGAGTCATGGCCGGTGAAGCGCATGGCCACCCATTTCTGCGCTTGGCCGCGGAAGCGTCCCTTCCATAGCGACTTGGCGAGCGCCGGCGGCAGGTCGTAAGCGAGCCACTGGCCGCTTTCGCGCAGGATCTCGGCCTTGCCGGTGCCGACCTCCTCCTCCAGCTCACGGCGCGCCGCCTGCATCGGCGTTTCGCCGTCATCGATGCCGCCTTGCGGCATCTGCCAGCCGGCCTGTTCGGCATCAGGATCCCGGTCCGTCCGCTGGCCGACCCACACCCGCCGATCGGGCGCGATCAGCATGATCCCGACGTTGGGGCGGTACCCTGCCGGCAGATCGATGGTGCGCTTCATGGGCGCACCGTCATCGCACGCCGCCCGTCATCGCCTTGCGTACACGATCGGCGCACAGATCGAGGCACTCGGTGAGGCCGGTGACCGGGGCAAGGACGAGCCCGCGCGCTTCGATATCCTTTGACCAGGCGATCAACCGCTCGACGGTCTCGCGCTGTGCCATGCCGACGGCGAGCGCAAAGCGGTTCTTCATGGTGAAGTCCTCGAGCGCCTGCAGGTTGGCCACGATCTCCCCGGCGTCGTTCTGCCGGTCGATCCAGCCGGCGTCAGCGCTGTAGGGCACCCCCAGTTCCTTGCTGAGCTGATAGACCAGCCGGCCGGTGCGGAACGTCTCCAACAGCAGCAGCCCGCGATCACTGATCTCCTTGATCAGCGGCCGCAGGGCCGGCTCGGCTGAATTCAACGGTGTCGTCGTCGGCACGATGACGCCGCTGTAACCGGTACCGGCGCGCGCCAGCACCATCTGCAGGCGCCGCAGGTTCTCGGCCGGCGTGATATCGGCGCGCAACGGCGCCAGCGTGGAATCGAGTGGCTTGTCGGTGGTCTGCACCGGCAGCATCACCAGCACTTCGTGCCCGCGCGCGCGGGCACGCTCGACCCAACGATCAAGCCATGGCGCATCGGATGCAAAGGCCAGCGTGATCCGCGGCGGCAAACCGTCGATGGCGCGCTGCGTCACCTGCGGGTCCTTGCCCAGCCCCAGCACGACGATACCGACGCGCGGCCGTGTCTCGCGGTAGTTGAACGGCGCGGCGTACGCCAGCCATGGCATGCAGCCGTTGGCATCGACGCGCGGCAGCCGGCCGATCGGCGCCAGTTCCGTCAGGACCGCCGGATCCAACGGCGGACAGCGTGCGGGCACTGGTGGTTTCTCCGGCGGCGGCGCCGGCAGGCCGTTGGCCGCAACCAGCGTCGGCGGCGGCACCACGGGTGGGCTGGGCTTTTCATCCACCGATGGCGTGCCGGGCGACGGCTTGCCGTCATTGGCACCAGGTGGTGGCGCAGCAGCGCTACCGGATGGCGGCGCCTCCGCGGTTGGTGACGATGGCGGGCTACCAGCCTTCTCAGACGGCACCGCAGGCGCCGTCCCGCCTGCCGTGGACGGCGGGGCGGGTGCGGTGGGGGCTGCCGGCGCCGACGGCGGTGCCGGCTTGGTATCGGTAACGGCCGGCGGCGGCGCAGCAGGAGGGGATGCTGAAGGCGCGGGATCGGCACCCGGCGGCGGCGCGGCGGGCAATACCGGTTTGCTGTCGGTTGTCGTCGACGGCGCGGCCGGCGTGGAGGGTGCCGGATCGCTGCCCGCGGGTGTCGTCGCTGGAGGTGCCGGCTTGGTCTCGGCGGCCGGCGGTGGTGAAGCGGGTGGCTTCTCCGCCGTCGGACCCGCGGCTGGTGGCGCTGGTACAGGTGGCGACGGCTTGGGCTCAGCCGCTGTCGGCGCGGCTCCAGGTGACGGCGCGGCGGGAGCCGGCTTGGAGTCAGCCGTCGGCGGTGGGGCCGTTTCCGACGGTGGTACCGGTGGTGAGGGCGGAGGCGGTGCTGCCTGCGGTGCCGGTTCGACCTTGGGGGCCTGTGCAGACTGGACGGGTCCAGGTGTTGAACTGTCAGCGTTTGCTGGCGGGATGACCAGGGTCGCCGTCAGATTGCGCCCGGCGCTGCCCCAATAGCCATAGGCCAGCACCGCACCCAGAACGGCCACACCCACGCCGCAGGCGACATAAAGGCCACGACCGCGCCTGGCGGGCGTACGCAATGTCGGTGAGGGGTTTTCCATGGTCATGCCGACGCTCCGCTACACGTGCTGCCCCGAGACAGCGGCGCACTATAGCAGAGGCGCGGGCGCTGCTGGTGCTGCGCCCGCGCCCCGGATCGGCAACAGCGTCTTCAGTTGCCGCGCTGGCTGTACAGCGTGATGCCGCGGATCAGGTCCATGGCCCGCTGGAGCTGGTAGTCGTTGGCGGCCTGAGCCGCAGGTTCATTGGGATCCTGCGGCGGCGTGTCTTTCGACTCGGCCGGCGGCTGCGTGCCTTCCGGCTTGGCCTCAGGCTTGGGCGCGTCCGGCGACGGCGCCTTGCTGCCGTCCTTGGGCTGCGTGCCGTCCTTGCGGTTGTTGGGATTGGTGATCGAGCCGCGCAGATTCTCCTCGCGCGTGCGGTCGGCCGGCTTGAGGGGTTCGACCTTGGCCTGCTCGACCTCGATGTCGGGCTTGATGCCTTCCTTCTGGATCGATCGGCCCGACGGCGTGAAGTACAGCGCCGTGGTCAGCCGCATGGCGCCGCCACCGGTCACCGGCATGATGGTCTGCACCGAGCCTTTGCCGAAGCTGCGCGTACCCAGCACGATGGCGCGCTTGTGGTCCTGCAGCGCACCGGCGACGATCTCCGACGCCGACGCCGAACCACCGTTGACCAGGACCACGATCGGCCGGCCCTCGGCCAGGTCACCCGGCTTGGCGTTCCAGCGCTGCACGTCCTCGGCCTTGCGCGAGCGCGTGGAGACGATCTCGCCCTTGTCGAGGAAGACGTCGCTGACGGCGATCGACTGATCAAGCAAACCGCCCGGGTTGTTGCGCAGATCCAGCACCACGCCCTTCCACTTCGGGCCCAGATCCTTCTTGAACTTCTCGAGCGCCGCGTTCAGTCCGGCCGCGGTCTGCTCGGTGAACGATGTGATGCGGACATAGCCGATGTCGCCGCCCTCGACGCGGGACTTCACCGACTGGATCTTGATGACGGCGCGGGTCAGCGTGACGTCGAACGGATCCTTGCCCTGCCGCCGTACGCCGATCTTGATCTTGGTGTCGACCTTGCCGCGCATCTTCTCGACGGCTTCCTGCAGGGTCAGCCCCATGACCGGCTGGTCGTCGAGCGTGACGATCAGGTCACCCGACTGCAGGCCGGCCTTGGCGGCCGGCGTGTCATCGATCGGCGCCACGACCTTCACCAGGCCGTTGTCCATCGTGACCTCGATGCCCAGGCCACCGAACTCGCCGCGCGTCTGCACCTGCATGTCGCGGAACTGCTTGGGGTTCATGTACGAGCTGTGCGGGTCGAGCGACGCCAGCATGCCGTTGATCGCCGCCTCGATCAGGTCGGTTTCCTTGGGCGGCTCGACGTAGTCGTTGCGGATGCGCTCCAGCACATCGCCGAACAGGTTGAGCTGCTGGTACAGCTCGCTCTTGTCGGTCTTGGGCTTGTCCTTGTCGGGAGCCTTGTCCTGCGCCCAGGCGATTGCCGGTGCAGCCACGAGCGAGAGGGAAAGCGCGGCCGCGAGGGCCGGATGGCGCATGAATTTCATGACTCTTTCCGAGACCGAGAGTGCGGAAAAAAAGCCGCTATGCCGGCACGATAGCCGCCGCTTTATGGCTGAACAAGGGCGGCCCCCCAAAGCTCGCGCGATGGTGTGCGATGCAGCGCAACTGATCAAGATATGGTCAGACAACCGCCCGGGACGCTTACGCTCCCGCTCGCGCCAGGCGCTGGCTGCGCCAGCGCATGAAACCGACGGCAAGGCGGGTCAGCCAGTCGTTGAGACGGCCTGTCGCATCCAGCCCGGCCGCCTTCAGGACCATCGCAACGCCGCGCTGGACGTGGCCGGGCCGGTAGACCGCATAGGCGCGACGCGCATAGGCCCCGGCGTAGACGCTACGCTCGTACACGGCGCCCGCCGGAGCGTTGGCCGCAAAGTAGGCATAGGCCAGCTCGTCGTCCTCGCTTTCCTGGATGCGGGCGAGGCCGATGCGCAGCCGCCCCCACTTGCCCAGGTGCTCGCGCTCGAGCCAACGGCGCATGTGGGTATAGAAGAGCTTGTAGTGCCGCAGCTCGTCGGCCGCGATGTAGGCGCAGATCTGCTTGAGCACCGGCTCTCCGGCCGCATCGCGCAAGGCGCTGTAGTAGGAACTGGTCCCCGTCTCGACGATGCAGCGGGCCATCAGCTCGCCGGCCCGCGTGCCGCGCACCGAGGTGGTGACATCCAGCGGCAGCTTGTAGCCGTCAGTGAATTTCTTGAACGCGGTATCGAAGTTGAAAGTAGGGTCAGCCATCATGGCCCAGCGGCCCAGCGCCTCGCCGTGCTGAACCTCCTCACGCGCCCAGCCATCGATAGCCGTCGTGAACTCGGCGTCCTCACCGAACACGTTTTTCAGATAGGTCGCGTACTCGTAGCCGTTGTGTTCGACCAGCGCCGCGGCCTTCACCAGCTTCAACAGCTCGGGATCCACCTTCGAGCGATCGAAGGCATCCCAGGCGATGTCGTCGAGCGTCCAGTTCTTCATGAACCCGGCCGGCAGCCGAAGCGCCGTCCTCTGTGTCGCCGGGCCAACAGGGCCCGACACGTCCTTGTCATAAAGGGAGAAAGGGCCGGCTTTCAACCGGCCCTTTCAGCATTCGAAAGAAAATTTCCTTGCTGCCTGAGGCGCTTAGCGACCAGCGTAGTAAGCTTGAGCCCGCTGCAGTTCACGTGCAACAGCAATTGCCTGCTCGGCGGAGGCCTTGGCCGCTGGCGCCGTTGCGTCCTCCAGCGCCTCCTCCGCCTGGCGCAGGCGATTGGCCAACTGGTCGCCGGTCACGTCAGCCAGGGGCGTCGCCTCCTCGGCCAGGACCGTGCACCGCTCCGGCGTTACCTCGGCGAAACCACCAGCGACCATGTACCGCGCGGTCACCTTGCCGTCGTCATAGAGCTCGATCACCCCCGGGCGCACCGTGGTGATCATCGGAATGTGGCCTGGCAGCACACCGAAATCGCCCTCGCTGCCGGGCACGACCACCATGTCGGCCTCGGTCGTGACGAGCTCGCGCTCCGGCAGCACCAGGGAAAACGCAACCTTGGCCATTGTCTGGGCTCCGATCAGGCGGCCTCGGCCGCCATCTTCTTGGCCTTGGCGACGGCGGCCTCGATGGTGCCGACCATGTAGAAGGCGGCCTCCGGCAGGTCGTCGTACTCACCGGCGACGATGCCCTTGAAGCCCTTGATAGTGTCTTCCAGCTTCACGAACACGCCCGGCGTGCCGGTGAACACCTCGGCGACGTGGAACGGCTGGCTGAGGAAGCGCTGGATCTTGCGCGCGCGCGCCACCACCAGCTTGTCCTCTTCCGACAGCTCGTCCATGCCCAGAATGGCGATGATGTCCTGCAGCGACTTGTACTGCTGCAGCACGCGCTGCACGTCACGCGCCACCTGGTAGTGCTCCTCACCGACGACGCGCGGGTCGAGCATGCGCGAGGTCGAGTCGAGCGGATCCACCGCCGGGTAGATGCCGAGCTCGGTCAGAGCGCGGTTCAACACGGTCGTGGCATCAAGGTGGGCGAACGAGGTCGCCGGCGCCGGATCGGTCAAGTCGTCGGCGGGCACGTAGATGGCCTGCACCGAGGTGATCGAGCCCTTGGTCGTCGTGGTGATGCGCTCCTGCAGGGCGCCCATGTCGGTGGCGAGCGTCGGCTGATAGCCCACCGCCGAGGGGATACGGCCCAGCAGCGCCGACACTTCCGAACCGGCCTGCGTGAAGCGGAAGATGTTGTCGACGAAGAACAGCACGTCCTGGCCTTCCTCGTCGCGGAAATACTCGGCGACCGTCAGGCCCGACAGGCCGACGCGGGCACGCGCGCCCGGCGGCTCGTTCATCTGGCCATAGACCAGGGCCACCTTGGAGCCCGACGTCGTGCCGTCATCGTTGAGCTTGATGACGCCCGACTCGATCATCTCGTGATAGAGGTCGTTGCCCTCGCGGGTGCGCTCGCCCACGCCGGCAAACACCGACACGCCGCCGTGCGCCTTGGCGATGTTGTTGATCAGCTCCATGATGACGACGGTCTTGCCGACGCCGGCGCCGCCGAACAGGCCGATCTTGCCGCCCTTGGCGTAGGGCGCCAGCAGATCGACGACCTTGATGCCGGTGACCAGGATCTGCGCCTCGGTCGACTGCTCGACGAACTCTGGCGCGCTGCGATGGATCGGCAGCGTATGCTTGGCCTTGACGTCGCCGCGCTCGTCCACCGGCTCGCCGATGACGTTCAGGATGCGGCCCAGCGTCTCCGGCCCGACCGGCATGGCGATCGGCGCGCCGGTGTCGGTCGCCTTCTGGCCGCGCACGAAGCCGTCCGTCGTATCCATGGCGATGGTGCGCACCGTCGATTCACCGAGGTGCTGCGCCACTTCGAGCACGACCTTGCGGCCGTCGGAATCGACCTGCAGCGCGTTGAGAATGGCCGGCAGCTCGCCTTCGAACTGCACGTCGACGACGGCGCCCATCACCTGGGTGATCTTGCCGATATTGTTGGCAGCCATGGTTGTTCCCTTCTGCGTTTCGTTTCGGCGCGCGTTATACGGCCTGCGCGCCGGAGATGATCTCGATGAGTTCCTTGGTGATCGCGGCCTGGCGCTGGCGGTTCATGGACAGCGTCAGCTTCCGGATCATGTCGCCGGCGTTGCGCGTCGCATTGTCCATCGCCGTCATCTGCGCACCGAAGAACGACGCGCTGTTCTCGAGCAGGGCGCGATAGATCTGGACCGTGAGATTGCGCGGCAGCAGGTCCTGGAGGATGGTCTCCTCGTCGGGCTCGAACTCGTAGGGCGCGGCGCCTTCCGCCGGAGCCGTCTGCTCGGGCAAGGCGGGCGGAATGATCTGCTGCTTGGTGATGATCTGGCTGATCGCCGAGCGGAAGCGATTGTAGAAGAGAGTGGCGACGTCGAACTCGCCGGCCTCGAACAGCGCCACCACCTTGTTCGCCACCTGGGTGGCATCACCGAAGCCGACGCGTGGCCGGCCGAGGTCCGTGATGGTGTCGATGATCAGGCTGCCGTAGTCGCGGCGCAGCTGGTCACGGCCCTTGCGGCCGACGCACAGGATCTTGACCGTCTTGCCTTCGGCCTGCAGCGCGCGCACCGATCGGCGCGCCTCGCGCACGATCGAGCTGTTGAAGCCGCCGCACAGGCCGCGGTCGGCGGTGGCGACGATCAGCAGATGGACCTTGTCGTCCCCCGTGCCGGCCAGAAGCCGGGGGGCGCCCGACTTGCCCTGCATGGCGCCGGCCAGCGACGCCATCATGCGATCCATGGCCGTCGCGTAGGGGCGACCGGCCACAGCCGCTTCTTGCGCCCGCCGGAGCTTGGCGGCGGCGACCATCTTCATCGCCTTGGTGATCTTCTGCGTGTTCTGAACGCTTCGGATCCGCAGTCGGTATTGTTTAAGGCTTGGCATCGCCGCTTCTGCCCGTCTGTCCTGTGTGCGTCACGCGAGGCCGGTGCGTTGACACCGGCCCGGCAGGTCAGGCGAACTTCTTGGAGAAGTCGTCGAGGAAGGACTTGAGTTTGGCCTCGAGATCCTTGGTCAGCTCGCGCGCCGTGCGGATGCCCTCCAGCACGCCGTTGTTGGAGGCCCGCAGGCCTTCGAGCAAACGACGCTCGAACTCGCCGACCTTGCCCACCGGCAGCGGATCGAGGTAGCCGCGGGTGCCGGCATAGATCGACACCACCTGCTCCTCGACCGGCATCGGCTGAAACTGGCCCTGCTTCAGCAGCTCGGTCAGCCGCTGGCCGCGCGCCAGCAGGCGCTGCGTCGAGGCGTCGAGATCGGAGGCGAACTGGGCGAAGGCCGCCATCTCGCGATACTGCGCCAGCTCCAGCTTGATCGAGCCGGCGACCTGCTTCATCGCCTTGATCTGGGCCGACGAGCCGACGCGGCTCACCGACAGGCCGACGTTAATGGCCGGCCGGATGCCCTGGTAGAACAGCTCGGTCTCGAGGAAGATCTGGCCGTCGGTGATCGAAATCACGTTGGTCGGAATGTACGCCGACACGTCGCCGGCCTGCGTCTCGATGACCGGCAGCGCCGTCAGTGAGCCTGAACCGTTCTTGTCGTTGAGCTTGGCGGCGCGCTCCAGCAGCCGCGAATGCAGGTAGAACACGTCGCCGGGATAGGCTTCGCGGCCCGGCGGACGACGCAGCAGCAGCGACATCTGGCGGTAGGCGACAGCCTGCTTGGACAAGTCGTCATACACGATCACGGCGTGCATGCCGTTGTCGCGGAAATACTCGCCCATGGCGCAGCCGGCGTAGGGCGCCAGAAACTGCAGCGGCGCCGGCTCGGACGCGGTGGCGGCGACGACGATGGAGTACTGCAGCGCGCCGCTGTCCTCCAGCGTCTTGACGATCTGCGCCACAGTCGAACGCTTCTGGCCGACGGCGACGTAGACGCAGTACAGCTTCTTGGACTCGTCGCTGCCGGCGTTGATCGTCTTCTGGTTGATGAAGGTGTCGATGGCGACGGCGGTCTTGCCGGTCTGGCGATCGCCGATGATCAGCTCGCGCTGGCCGCGGCCGACCGGCACCAGCGAGTCGATGGCCTTCAGGCCGGTCTGCATCGGTTCGTGCACCGAGCGGCGCGGAATGATGCCCGGCGCCTTCAGCTCGACCAGGCGGCGCTCGGTGGACTGGATCGGACCCTTGCCGTCGATTGGCTCGCCCAGGCCGTTGACCACGCGACCCAGCAGGCCCTTGCCCACCGGCACGTCGACGATGGTGCCGGTGCGCTTGACCGTGTCGCCTTCCTTGATGGAGCGGTCGTCACCGAAGATCACGACGCCGACGTTGTCGGTTTCGAGGTTGAGCGCCATGCCCTTGATGCCGCCCGGGAACTCGACCATCTCGCCGGCCTGGACGTTGTCCAGACCGTGCACGCGGGCGATACCGTCGCCGACCGACAGCACCGAGCCGACCTCGGCAACTTCCGCATCGACCCCGAAGTTCTCGATCTGCTTGCGGAGGATGGCCGAAATTTCGGCCGCGCGGATATCCATCACCCCACTCCCTTCATGGCAAGCTGCAGTCGCTGCAGCTTGGTGCGTATCGACGAATCGAACATGCGCGAGCCGACCTTGACGACCAAGCCGCCCAGGAGATCGGCATCGACGCGCGCGTTCACGGAAACCTTGTTGCCCACCAGACGCCGCAGGGTCTCGGACAGGGCCTGCATCTGGGCCTCACTCAACGGCGTCGCCGAGACGACGTCGGCGGCAGTCTCGCCGCGGCGCCGAGCCAGTTCGGCCAGGAAGGCAGTGATCATGCCCGGCAGATCGCGCAGCCGACCGTTCTGGCAGGCCACGCCGACAAAGCGGCGCACCAGGCTGCTGGCGCCGACGGCTTCCAGCAGCGCGGACATGGCCTTGCCCTGCGCATCGCGGCCGATGACCGGGCTGCTGATCAGACGCCGCAGATCGCCGCTTTCGTCGATCATGCGGCGCAGCGTGGTCAGGTCACCCGCAACGGCGTCGAGTTGTTTCTGGCCGTCCGCGAGCTCGAACAGCGCACTTGCATAACGTCCGGCAAGACTGGCCGGACCGGATGCTTCAGTTGACACGATCTGGTGTCCCCAAGGGCCGGATCATGGGGTATGGAACCCCTTGGAATAACGTGCGTTTTCCCAAAGAATGGACCCCGCTGGAGGCCGCCCCCGAAAACCGCGGGCGGTAGCTAGCACACGCGTTTGGGCGATGCAAGCAACCCACCCCGGACAGTGAAACGGCGCCGCAACAGTTTTTGCCGCACCGCAGGTTGATACGCTATCTGACGATAGCCTGTCGGCAAAATGTTTACCCCGCATGTCATTATCCTGCGTCGCTACCCCATCTCATTTCGACAGGCGAGCCGACAGGCACTCTCGCTGCGTCACATGAAAGAGTATGGGTCGATATCGACCTGGACCCGCACCGATGCGGGAACCGACACCTCGGCCAGCCAGTCGGCGACGACATCCTGGACTTTGACGTTGCGTTGGCTGCGCATCAGCAGCCGCCGCCGGAATCGCCCGCGCAACAGCGACAGCGGCGCCGGCGCCGGTCCCAGGACCTTTACGCCGTCGATGGCTGGCGCCGTGCGTGCCAGCGCGCGGGCCACCGTATCGACCGCCGTCTCATCGGGGCCCGATACGATCAACGCCACCAGCCTTCCGAACGGTGGCCATCCGGCACTCTCCCGCGCCGCCATTTCGGCCGCGACAAATCGGTCGCGATCGCCGCTGGCCAGGGCCTGGATGACAGCATGCTCGGCAATGTGAGTCTGAAGCAGTGCGCTGCCCGGCTTCTCGTCGCGGCCGGCCCGACCGGCCACCTGGTACAGAAGCTGGAAGGTGCGCTCGGCGGCACGCAGGTCGCCGCCGGCCAGGCCAAGGTCGGCGTCGACAACCACGACCAGCGTCAGCAGCGGGAAGTGATACCCCTTGGCGGCCATCTGCGTACCGATGATGAGATCGATCTCGCCGGCCGCGATCCGTTCGACCATGGCCTGCGCCGCGCGCCGGCTGCCGACCGTATCGCTGGCAAAGATCTCGATGCGTTTGTCGGGAAAGAGCGCCAGCGCTTCCTCCGCCAGCCGCTCGACACCCGGACCGCAGGGCACGAAGGAGTCCTTGGCCTCGCAGGACGGGCACGTCGCCGGCAGCGGCGCGCCGTAACCGCAATGATGGCAGATCAGGCGCCCGCGAAAGCGATGCTCCACCAGCCAGGCGCTGCAATGCGGGCACTGCAGGCGATGACCGCAGGTACGGCACAGGGTGAGCGGCGCATAGCCGCGGCGGTTGAGGAACAGCAATACCTGCTCGCCGCGCGCCAGCGTTTCCTGCACCGCCGTCACCACCGGCGGCGCCAGCCAGCGTCCGCGCGCCGGCGCGTGGCGGCGCAGGTCGACCACCTCGACGCTGGGCATGCGGGCTCCACCATGACGATCTGGCAGGTGCAGGATGCCGTAGCGCCCGTTGTGGGCATTGGCGACGGTTTCGAGCGACGGCGTCGCCGATGCCAGCACGATCGGCGCGGCGCACAAGCGGGCGCGCACCACGGCCATGTCGCGCGCGTTGTAGAGCGTGCCGTCTTCCTGCTTGAAGGCGCCGTCATGCTCCTCGTCGACGACGATGACACCGAGGTCGGCGAACGGCAGGAAGAGGGCTGACCGCGCACCCACCACGACGTCGGCCCGCCGCTCGGCAACATCACGCCAGGCGCGCCGGCGTTCGGTACTGGTCAGGTCCGAGTGCCATTCGGTCGGCCGTGTGCCGAAGCGACGCGTGAAGCGCTCCAGCCATTGCGTCGAAAGCGCGATCTCCGGCAGCAAGACCAGCGCCTGCCGGCCCTGCGCCAGCGCGGCAGCGAGCGCTTCGAAGTATACTTCGGTCTTGCCGGCACCGGGCACGCCGTCGAGCAACGTCGTCGAGAAAGTCCGTGCGTTCACCTGGTCGACCAATTCGGCCGCCGCGGCGGCCTGGCCCTCCGACAAGATCGGCCCGGACGTCAGTGACGGTTGCGGGCGGGGTCGCACCGGTTGGCGCTGAACCGCCTCGACCAACCCGATATCGACCAGCGCCTTCACGACAGCCGTGCCGACACCGGCCTGGCGCGCCACGTCGATCAACGACAATGCCGGCGCCTCCCGCAGGAAATCCAGCACGCGGCGACGCGCCGCTGTGAGTTTGACTCCCTCGCGTGCGCTTTCCGGATCTGCCGCCGCAGCCGCCAGGCGGTAGACGGTCTCGGTGCGTGGCGGTTCCAGGGCATCGGTGACGCTCATCGCCATGCGCAGGACCGCACCCGGCGGGCTCAGCGTGTATGCAGCAACCCAGGTGATGAAACGCCGCATGGCATCGCGCATGGGCGGTGCCGGCAGAATGCGATCGATATCGCGCAGCTTGGCCGGATCGACATCGCCGCGCGGCGGCCCCCAGACGACGCCAGCAATGACGCGTTTGCCTAGTGGCACGGCAACGAAATCGCCCGGCGCCAGCGCCATCTCCGCCGGCACGCGATAGTCGTAGGCTTCGCCCAGCGGCAGCGGCAACAGAACTGAAACCGTGTCATTATCCACACGCACGGATTCGGCATCGCCTGGACGCTGTGGCTCACCTTGCCGGTCTGCAGGCCATTCGCTAGAAGGATTGTCGCGTCGCGGCGCGGTCATAGATGCACCATATCGGGCAAGACGCGCGCGCGAAACGGTGGGGCGGCCCATGAAATTTTTTGTCGACACGGCGGACGTCGCCGAGATCCGCGCGCTGGCTGCCAGCGGGCTGCTCGACGGTGTCACCACCAACCCATCGCTGATCGCCAAGTCCGGTCGGCCGATGCTCGACGTGATCCGCGAGATCGCCGAACTGGTGCCTGGCCCGGTGAGTGCCGAAGTCACGGCGACCGACTTCGAGACGATGCTGAAGGAAGGCAAGAAGCTGCATGCGCTTGGCCGCCACGCCAAGGACAACATCGCCGTGAAGGTGCCGTTGACGCCGGACGGTCTGCGCTGCTGCAAGGTGCTGGCATCGGACGGCATCATGGTCAACGTCACGCTGTGCTTCTCGGCGGCGCAGGCCATCCTCGCCGCCAAGGCGGGCGCCACGTTCATCTCTCCGTTCGTCGGCCGACTCGACGATATCGGCGAAGACGGTATGGCCCTGATCAGCGACATCGTGCAGATCTACCGTCAGTATCCGGCGTTCAAGACCGAGGTGCTGGTCGCCTCGGTGCGCCATCCGCAGCATGTCATCGCCGCCGCCAAGCTCGGCGCCCATGTCGCGACCCTGCCACCCAACATCCTCAAGCAGCTGTTCAAACATCCCCTGACGGACAACGGCCTGAAGGCCTTCCTGGACGACTGGGCCAAAACCGGCCAGTCGATCCTGTAACCCCGGCACGGGGGCGCCACGTGGCCGATACCGACGCCGACGATCGCAGCGTGGCCGGGCCGTCGGCCGCGGATGTCGCGGCGTACCTCGAAGCGCATCCCGACTTCCTGGTTCACCATCCCGCCCTGGTGGAGACCTTGCAGATTCCGCCGCGCCAGAGCGCCGCGGGCGTGATCGACATGCAGACCGCCATGGTCAAGCGCCTGCGCAACGACATCGGCAAACTGCGCGCCGTACAGCAGGAGCTGATCAGCGCCGGCCGCGCCAACCAGATCACGCAGAATCGTATCCACGTGGCTGTGCTCAGCATCATCCAGGCGACCAGCTTCGAGAAGCTGATCCATACCGTGACGCACGAACTGCCGGGCCTGCTGGATGTCGATTTCATCGCGCTGGCCATAGAAGGCACCGAAGACGCGCCGCGCCGCGTGCCGGTACGCGGCGTCTACGTGCTGGCGCCGGGCGCCATCGATGCCGCCCTGGGACCGGGCGAGAGCGCGCGCCTGCGCGGCGACATCATCGGCGAAGAAGCTTTCTTCGGTCCCGTTGCGCGTCATGTCAGGGCCGACGTCCTGGTGCGGCTGCGCGTCTCCAGCGGATCGCCCGACGGCGTGATCGCCTTCGGTTCGCGCCAGGGCACCACGTTCGGCCCCACCCAGTCGACCGAGCTGCTGTTCTTCCTCACACGCGTCCTGGAGAACACGATCCGCGCCTGGCTCGACCTGCCGGAGTGACGCCGGGATCGCCTCGCCCCGCGCGAGCGGGGAGAGGTGTGAAGGACGACAGCGAGGCAATGCGTTGCCGATATGAAGCGGAAACCCCCACCACCCGCACCACCGCCCCTGCCGCCGCCGCTGGCGGCACAAGAGGATGTCGCGGCGGCACTGGTGACCTGGGTCGCCTGGCTGAGCGCCGAGCGCCGGGCCGGCGACAAGACCGTGTCGGCCTATCGCCGCGACGTTCATGATTTCATTGCCTTTGTCGCTGTCCATCGTGGCGAGCCGCCCAATCTCGCGGCGCTGGCGGGGCTGCGCCAAAGCGATTTCCGCGCCTGGCTGGCGCGCCGCGCACGCGACAAGCTGGCCCGCACGTCGACCGCGCGCGCGCTCTCTTCGGTGCGCGGCTTCTTCCGCTTCCTCGACCGGCGGGGCCTCGCGGCCAATGCCGCCATCGCGCTGGTACGCACACCGAAGCTGCCGAAGTCGGTGCCCAAGGCACTGTCGGTGGGCGACGCACGCGACCTGCTGGCCGAGATCGACGCCGACGCCACCATCGAATGGATCGTCCGCCGCGACAACGCCATCCTGACCTTGCTCTACGGCGCCGGCCTGCGCATCGCCGAGGCACTGTCGCTGACCAAGCGAACGGTCGAAGGCCTGTTGCGCAACCGGACCGCCACGCTGGCGATCACCGGCAAGGGCGGCAAACAGCGGATCGTGCCGCTGCTGCCGGCGGTCACGACGGCGCTGGCCGCCTACCGTGCCACCTGCCCGTTCCTGGTGTCGGCCGAACCCGACGATCAATTCTTTATCGGAGCGCGGGGTGCGCCGCTCGACCCCGGCGTGGTCCAGCGCGCCGTGCGCCGCCTGCGGGTGCAGCTGGGCCTGCCGGAAAGCACCACACCCCATGCGCTGCGCCACTCCTTCGCGACCCACCTGCTGGGCGCCGGCGGCGATTTGCGCACGATCCAGGAGCTGCTGGGGCACGCGTCGCTGTCGACCACGCAGCGCTACACCGATGTCGATGCCGCCCGGCTGGCCGCCATCTATCGCGCCGCTCATCCGCGCGCTCGCAGCGGCGGATAGGCTTGCGGAAATTGCGCAAACCCCGGCAAGCGTCCCCGGGGACAAAATCGCCTCAGCGAAACGCGTGACAACAATGACAACAATGACAACAATTCGGCGACATCACCGTCCACCTCTCGGTCAGCCAGCACCACCGCGGCCCAGATAGGAACGGCCGCGACCGGCGACAACCGGAATGAAACTGTTTTTCGCCGGGATCACACGCCGATGTAGCGATGCACGGTGTCGGCGTCGCGGGTGAGGTCGGCGCTGGTACCGGACCACACGGTACGGCCCTTCTCGAGGATGACATGGTGGTCGGCCAGGCGCTTGAGCACCTGGATGTTCTTGTCGATCAGCAGGATCGACTGACCCTCGGCCTTCAGCCGCTCGATGCAGCGCCAGATCTCGCCGCGCACCACGGGCGAGAGGCCCTCGGTCGCTTCGTCGAGGATCAGCAGCGTGGGGTTGGTCATCAGCGCACGGCCGATGGCCAGCATCTGCTGCTCGCCACCCGACAAGGTCGCGGCGCTGCGCTCGGCATAGCGTTGCAGCGGCGGGAAGAGATCGTAGACGCGCTGCAGGGTCCAGGGCTGCGCGGCGGGGCGCCGGTTGGCCGCCGTCGCCACGAGGTTCTCGCGCACCGTCAGCGTCGGGAAGACATGGCGGCCTTCCGGCACCAGGCCAATGCCGCGACGCGCGATCTTCTCCGGTGCGGTGCCGCCGATCTCGGCGCCATCGAACGTAACAGTCCCGGCGGAGGGGCTCATCAGCCCCATGATGGTGCGCACGGTGGTGGTCTTGCCCATACCGTTGCGGCCCAGCAAGGTGACCACCGCGCCATCGGCGATGTCGAGCGTGACGTCGAACAGAACCTGGCTGCGGCCGTAAGCGGCGGCCAGATGGCGCACCGCCAGCATCAGCTGTCCCCCTCGCCGAGATAGGCCGTGCGCACCTCGGCGTTGTCGCGGATCTGCTCCGCCGTTCCCGTCGCGATGATCCGGCCGTAGACCAGTACGGAGATGCGGTCGGCCAGGGCGAACACGGCATCCATGTCATGCTCGACCAGCAGCATTGCGACCCGGCCTTTGACGGTGCGCAGGACGTCGATCATCTGGCGGCTTTCGCTGTGGCCGAGACCAGCCATCGGCTCGTCGAGCAGCAACAGCTTCGGCTCGGTCGCGAGCGCGATAGCGACCTCCAGCTGTTTCTGCTCGCCGTGCGAGAGGTCCGCTACGGGCACGTCACGACGATCGCCAAGCCCGGCCTGGGTGACGTAGCCAGCCGCCGCCTCGCGCACGCCGACGTCCCGGCGTGCATCGGCCAGGAAACGAAAACTGTGGCCCTGCCGGGCCTGCACCGCCAGCGCCACGTTGTCCAGCACCGTATCGTCCGCCAGCAACTGGGTGATCTGAAACGTCCGCGCCAAGCCGCGACGGACGCGCTTTCCCACTGACAGTGCGTCAAGGACGGTGCCGGCCAGCCGAACGGAGCCGCGGTCGGGCGCCAGTTCGCCGCTCAGCTGGTTGATCAGGGTCGTCTTGCCGGCGCCGTTGGGCCCGATCAGGGCATGGATCTCGCCCGCGTGCACATCGAGATCGACATCGTCCGTGACCACCAGACCACCGAAGCGCTTGGCCAAACCACGGACCTGGAGCAGCGCCGTCATGACGATCGCCGCCCCAGCAGACGCAGCAGCCGATCAAGACCGCCGCGCGTCAGCAGCACGACCACCAGCAGGACGAGGCCGAGGAAGATCTGCCAGTTCTCCGACCAGGCCGCGAGGATCGCCTCCAGCGCCACCAGGGCCGCGGCGCCCAGCCACGGGCCGGACAACGTGCCGACACCGCCCAGGACAACCATCACCATCAGCTCGCCCGACTTGGTCCAGTGCAGCGTGTCCGGACTGACGAAGCGCAGGTGGTTGGCCAGCAGAGCGCCGGCCAGACCGGTGCCCATGCCCGAGACGATGAAGGCCACCAGCTTGTAGATGTAAGGCGTGAAGCCCAGCGCTGCCATGCGGCGCTCGCTCTGGCGTACGCCCGACAGCACGACACCGAAGCGCGACCGCGCGAAGCGCTGGAGCAGCAACCAGCAGACCGCCGCGATCGCCAGGCATACGAAGTAGAATGTCGTGTCGTCCCGGGTATCGAGACCCGGCAGCGCATTGCGGCGGCGGATGATCAGGCCGTCGTCGCCGCCATAGGCCTTCAGGGACACGAAAAGGAAAAACAGCATCTGCGCGAACGCGAGCGTGATCATGATGAACTGCACACCCGACGTGCGCAGCGACAGGGCGCCGATCGCGGCGGCCAGCAGGCCGCACACCAGCATCGCCGCCGGCACGCTCACGATGAGCTGGTTCGTGCCTGCGAACCACCCGAAGACGGGATCGCCGGAAACGAAGTGGTGATAGAGGATGCCGACCACGTAACCGCCGAGGCCGAGAAAGGCGGCATGGCCAAAGCTCACCAGCCCGCCGTAGCCGAGTGCCAGGTTGAGACTGGCGGCAGCGATGCCGTAGATCAGCATGCTGGTGGCCAGGGTCGTGGCGGCGGGCATGCCGATGCCGTCGGCGATGAACGGCAGGGCGATCAGCACGACCGCACCGATGGCCAGCGCGAACAGCTTGAATGCGCTAGGCATGGGCACAGAACCCACTTTCCGAGCTAGCCTTGCCGGGAAGGCGCCCCTCGACCGTTCGTGCATTCCTTACCTTCCCCCGCTTGCGGGGGAAGGTGGCGCGCAGCGCCGGATGGGGGATGCTGCAACGAAAATGGCGTTCGTCATCGGCACCGACCCTGCTGCCACATCCCCCATCCGCCCTTCGGGCACCTTCCCCCGCAAGCGGGGGAAGGTAAACGATGTTGCCGGCAGCCTTCACGCTACTGGCCATGGATGAACAATCCCCGCGGACGCACCAGCAGCACGATCGCCATCAGCAAGTAGACTCCCATGGAGGCCAGGCCGGCGCCCAGCGCATCGGCTTCGGATCCCACCATGACCTGGCGCAGCAGGCTGGGCATGAAGGCGCGCAGCAACGTGTCCACGATGCCCACGATGAGGGCGCCCAAGAAGGCGCCACGGATCGAGCCGACACCACCGATCACGACGACCACGAACGTCATGATCAGGATCTGCTCACCCATGCCGACCTGCACCGCCAGGATCGGCCCCGCCATGACGCCGGCCAGGCCCGCCAACAGCGCGCCGAGGCCGAAGACCAGGGTGCACAGCAGGCGGACGTCGATCCCCAGTGCCCGCACCATGTCGCGATGGGTGGCACCGGCCCGCACCAGCATGCCCACCCGCGTGTGCTGGATCAGGCCATAGAGGCCGACACCCACCAGCAGGCCCACGACGATGATCGCCAGTCGATAGGCGGGATAACGGAAACCCGGTACCAGTTCGATCGAGCCGTTCAGCAGCGGCGGCACGGACACGAAGAGCGGCTGGCGGCCGAACGTGATGGTGATGAGTTCGTTGAAGATCAGAATCAGCGCGAACGTCGCCAGCACCTGATCGAGATGGTCGCGCGCATAGAGGCGACGGATGACCATGGTCTCCATCAGCATGCCCGCTGCGGCCGCCGCCAGCAGTGCCGTGGGAAAGGCGATCAGGAAGGATCCTGTCTTGGCCGCGACCAAGGCGCCGGCGTAGGCGCCGATCATGTAGAGCGAGCCGTGGGCGAGGTTGATCACGCCCATGATGCCGAACACCAGCGTCAGGCCGGCGGCGAGCAGAAACAGCATCACGCCGAGCTGCACGCCGTTGAGCAACTGTTCGAAGACGAGCGTCAATCTTCCCCCACTTCCTCCCCCAGCGTCGCTGGGGGAGGTGGCCGAAGGCCCGGAGGGGGACCCGACGAGATCTTCGTTACTGAGACCACGTTGGCTCCCCTCCGCCCACCGACGTTTCGACGCCAAGCGTCGAAACGTCGTTTCGGGGCACCTCCCCAGCGACGCTGGGGAGGATTTTTCTTCTAACTACAGCTTACACTGCGCGGCGTAGGCGTCGGTGTGGTTGGTCAGGATCTTCTGGACGGTGCGCAGCACCGGCTTGCCGTCGTCGCCCTTCTCGACCTTCAGCATGTACCAGTCCTGGATCGGATGCTGGTTGAGCCCGAACTTGAAGGCGCCGCGGGTCGACTGAAAGTCGGCCTTCGCCAGCGCCGCCCGCATGGCGGCCGTGTCGTTCACCTTGCCGCCGGTGGCCTTCAGCGCCGAGGCGATCAACAGCGCCGTGTCGTAGCCCTGCTGCGAATAGGTCGTGATCGGCCGGCCGTAGGCCTTCTGCCAGGCAGGAACGAACGCCTTGTTGGCGGCGTTGTCGAAGTCGGTGTTCCAGTGGCTGCCCACGTAGATCCCGAGCGCCGCATCACCGAGCGCCGCCAGGATCACGTTATCGATCGACGCTTCGGAGACCACCATTGGGATCTTCCCGAGCAGGCCGGCCTGCTGGTACTGGCGCAGGAAGGCGATGCCCAAACCACCGGGATGGAACTGGAAGACGACGTCCGGATTGGCGGCGCGGATCTGCGCCATCTCCGCCGCGAAATCGGTCTGGTCGAGCCGCGTGAAGATTTCGCCGGCGATGTCGCCCTTGAAGAAGCGGCGGAAGCCGGCCAGCGAATCCTTTCCGGCCTGGTAGTTGGGCGCCAGGATGAAGGCGCGCTTGTAGCCCAGGTTGGTCGCGGCCTGACCAGCAGCCTCGTGGATGTTGTCGTTCTGCCACGACGCGACAAAGTAGTTCTTGTGGCACTCCTTGCCGGCCAGGTTCGACGGTCCGGCGTTGGGGCTGACGTAGATGGCGCCGGCATCGACGACGTCAGGCACCACGGCGCCGGCCACATTGGAGAACACGATGCCGGTGAACAGCTTTACCTTGTCGTTCTTCAACAGCCGATCGGCGATCTGCTTGCCCTGGCCGGGCTTCAGCGCGTCGTCCTCGACCACCAGTTGCACCGGCACGCCGCCCAGCTTGCCGCCCTCCATGTCCATGACGAGCTTGAAGCCGTCGCGGATATCCTGCCCGAGATAACCACCGGGACCGCTGAGCGTCGTGACCATGCCGATCGTCACCGGCGTCTGCGCGAACGCCCGCGTCCCCGTGGCGAGCGCGGCGGCGGAACCCAACAAGATGTCGCGTCTTCTCATGTCGTCATGTCCTCCCCGAGATTTTCGCTTCCTACCTTCCCCCGCTTGCGGGGGAAGGTGCCCCGCAGGGGCGGATGGGGGGTGTTGCAAGGAAGCCAATGCATCGATCATCGACTCTCTTGCAGCATCCCCCATCCGCCCTTTGGGCACCTTCCCCCGCAGGCGGGGGAAGGTAAAGAGATTCACGGCAACCTTACCCAGCCGGCCGGCGGAACGGCGCCGGGATGCACGCTGCCGCAATGCGGGCAGGTGCGCTTCTTGTCGTCGGCATAGAACGCCTGGAACAGCGGCGGCAGGTCGCGCACGATGCTCTGCACGTTGACCTCGACCCGATGCACCAGTTTGCGGCATTCGAAGCAGTGCCACTCGAAGGCATCCTTCTCGCCCGGTGGTCGCTTGGGCTCGATGACCAGGCCGACGGACCCTTCTTCCGGCCGTTGCGGCGAATGGCGCGTGTGCGGCGGCATCAGGAAAATATCGCCGGCGCGCATCGGCACATCATAGAACTCG
This sequence comes from Reyranella sp. CPCC 100927, assembly GCF_007859315.1. Classification (GTDB taxonomy): domain Bacteria; phylum Pseudomonadota; class Alphaproteobacteria; order Reyranellales; family Reyranellaceae; genus Vineibacter. The sequence goes on along the minus strand of NZ_VOHA01000001.1, from coordinate 1,186,105 downwards.
CCATTTTCGGTGATCTTGATCACCATGTTGCCCGACAGCTGGTAGAAGAATTCCTCGACCGGATCGTCGTGGAAATCCGTACGCTGGTTGGGCCCACCGACCACCGTCACCATCAGGTCGGCATCTTCCCAGATCTGCTGGTTGCCGACCGGCGGCTTCAACCGATCGCGGTGCTCTTCGATCCAGCGCTGGAAGTTGAAGGCCTTGAGCCGTCCCGTGCTAGCCATGGCTGTACCTCCGTGCCGCCGCCGCCGCCGGTGCCGCTTGCAGGCCGCAGGTTTCGAACGCAGCCCGCGTCGCCGCCTTCTCGGCGTCGGTCAGCGGCAGCAACGGCGGCCGGACCGCGCCGCCGACCTGGCCCAGCAGCTCCTGCCAGTATTTCTGGTGGGCGTGCGGCTTCTCCGCCGGCCGCGTGTGGCGCAACGCCTCGCGCACGGGCTCCAGCGTGTTCCACACCGCACGGGCCTTGTCGACCTCGCCGCGCAGGGCGAGATCCGTGTATTGCCGCATGCGCAGATCGCCGGCGGTCTGGATCAGGAACGGCGGCGAGGAGCACAGGTAGAGCTGCCAGCCGAGCTCGACGATGTTGTCGAGCCACTCCTCCTCGGAGGCGGTGCTGACCAGGATGCGATCACCGGCCAGCCGGGTCAGCTCGGCATACATCGGCCGCGGCACGCTGTACTTGATCGCCACCACGGTCTCGATGTCGGCCAGGCGATTGCACAGCTGCGGGCTCATCAGATAGCCGCTGTCGGGATGGCTCCACAGCGCGATGCCGATATCGACCTTGTCGGCGATGGCGCGATAATAGGCGTAGAGAGTCTCGTCCTGCGCCTTGGCGAAGTGCAGCATCGGCGCGTGCACGACGATGTAGTCGGCGCCGGCGCTCTGGGCATGGCGCGCCAGCTCAATGACGGTATCCATGTTCTGATCCGAGCACGACATGATGGTCGCGCAGCGGCCGGCACTGGCCTCGACCGCAAGGTCGAAGGTCCGCTTGCGCTCGGCGACGGGCATCGACGAGAACTCGCCCTGCTTGCCCGAGATGAACAGCCCGTCGATCTGGAGCGCATCGCCCCAGTGGCGGATGTTCTCGCGAAAGCCGTCCTCGTCGATGGCGAACGACGGCGTGAACGGCGTGAGCGCCGCCGCCCAGATGCCTTTCATGTTGGCGCGCGCGTAGGCCTTGGCATCCTTCCTGCTGTATTTCATGGCTCCATCTCCGTTCCGTTTCCCTCCCCCGGCTTCGCGGAGGCAGGTGTTCCTTGCATGGCGCACCAGAGCTTCTCGCTCGTCAGCGGCATGTCCATGTGCCGCACGCCGAACGGCGCGAGAGCATCGACGACGGCGTTGACGATGGCGGCCGGCACGCCGATGCAGCCCGCCTCACCGACTCCCTTGGCGCCGAGCGCATTGGCCGGCGAGGGCGTGGCCATCTTGTGGATGTCCACCGCCGGAACATCGGCGGCCCGCGGCACGGCATAGTCCATCAGGGATCCCGTCAGCAGCTGACCATCGCCATCGTAGATGATCCGCTCGAAGAATGCTTCGCCGATGCCCTGCGCCATGCCGCCGACCAGTTGGCCGTCAACCAGCATCGGGTTCACGACCACACCGGCATCGTCGGTCCAGGTCAACCGTTCGATCGTGGGCGTGCCGGTTTCACGATCGATCCGCACCGCCGCCACGCAGCAGCCGCTGCTCCAGGCTTCACCGTCGGCGTGGAAGACGACCGACTCCGACAGGCCCCCTTCGTTTGCGAGGCTGTCGGCGATCGACTGCCAGGTGAGGCGCCGCGCGTCTCCCTGCAAGGCCACGAAACCGTCGGCCACGGCAACGATACCATCGGGCGGGCATTGCAGCAGTTCGGCCGCGCGCTGGCGCGCCGACGCCGCGAAAGCCTGCGCGGCGCGCAGGATGGCACTGCCGCCGATGGCCGTGCTGCGGCTGGCCAGCGCGCCGATGCCCGTCGGCGTCCGCGCCGTATCGCCGACCGCCACGATCACGTTGTCGAAGGGCACACCCACGGCATCGGCGACGATCTGGGCGTACGCCGTCTCGCGTCCCTGGCCCTGGGCGCTCGAGCCTGTGGCGGCGACGATCCGGCCATCATCGGCGAGGCTGACCTGCGCGCTTTCCCACCCCTCGCCGCACGGCTCGACATAGAGCGCCAAACCAAGACCGACCACCTCGCCCCGGGCACGCCGCTGCCGCTGCTGCTGCCGCACGGCCAGGTAATTCGAGCGTGCGCACGCTGCGGCCAGCAGCGCCGGATAGTCACCGGAGTCCAGGACCGCGCCGCTGGGCGCGCGAAAGGGAAAGACATCCGGCGCCAGGAGATTGCGACGGCGGATCTCGGCCGGGTCCAACGACAGCATGCGCGCCGCTTCATCGACCAGGCGCTCCATCAGCATCGCCGCTTCCGGCCGGCCGGCACCGCGGTAAATCCCGACGGCAGCGGTATGGGCCTGCACCGCCTGCATCGTCACGTCCGTGGCCGGGACTTTGTACGGACCGGGCAGAATGCGGCCGGCATTGCGGCCGGGCGCGGCGGCGCTGAAGGGCAGCCAGTGACCCAGCGGGAAGGCCAGGTCTGCCCGCAGACCCAGCATCCGCCCCTCGGCATCGAGCGCCAACTCGCCCACCGTCGTCGCACCGCGGCCGTGGGTCGCCGACAGCAGTTCGTCTGACCGCGTCGCGCACCACCGGACAGCGCGGCCCAGGCGTACCGCGGCCCACGCGACCATGGCTTCTTCCGGATAGATCGACGCCTTGCCACCGAACGCGCCGCCGACGTCTGCCGCAATGACGCGGATGCGCGCTGCTGCCAGCCCCAGGATCTGCGCCAGGTCAACGCGGGCGCGATGCGGCGTCTGCGTCGAGAGCCAGATCGTCAGGCTTTCGCTGGCGGCATCCCAAACGGCGACCGCCGCCCGCGGCTCGATCGGCGTAGGCGCCAGGCGGGCATGATGAACCTCGATCCGCGCCACCGCCGCGGCGGTGGCGAACGCGGCAGCGACATCGCCTGAGGCCCAACGATGCGCTATCGCCGGCGGCCGAGCCGCAACGGTGTCGCTCGGCGTCGCAGCGACGTCGATCTCGACGCCGTCGAGCGCATCGCGTGCCTGGGCCTGGCTCTGCGCGACGATCGCAACGACCGGCTGGCCGACGGCGTCGATGCGACCCTGTGCCAGGACAGGAAAGCGCGGCACCTTGATATCCGGCAGCAACGCGTTGACGGCGGCATCGCCGAGCGCGGCGACATCAGCGCCGGTGAAGGCAGCGACGACACCATGCGCCGCCAGCGCCTTGGTGACATCAAGCCGAACGATGTCGCCACGGGCGTGCGGGCTGCGCAGAAAGTCCAGGTACAGGCACGAATCGGGCTGGATGTCATCGACGAAGCGGCCGTTGCCGGTCAACAGGCGGGCGTCCTCGACGCGCCGGACGCTGCGGCCACGCCACAGCCCACCCGACACGCGTCGCTTGTCGCTCCACTCCTGCATCGATGCGTCCGCCCTGCTTCCCTTTCGGACAGCGGGCATACCAGCGACTTTGGTTCTATATGACAATTCGCTATTTTCGTATTTATTAATATTGTGTGCTTATAAAAGCGGAACCGCCGATGGACGTCACGCTGAAGCAGATCCAGGCCTTTCTCGCCGTGGCCGAACTCGGCAGCTTCACGCGCGCCGCCGAGCGCCTGCGCGTCGCGCAGCCGGCCCTGTCGCAATATGTGCGCGACCTGGAAGCCGAATTGGGCATCAAGCTGTTCGACCGCACGACCCGCAAGGTCGAGCTGACCGAAGGCGGCATCGAGTTCCGCAGCGCGGCGGCCAAGAGCGTCGAGGACCTCGATCACGCCGTCCGCAATGCGCGCGACCTCGCCAGCCGCCGCCGCGGACGCCTGATCGTCGCCGCGCCGCCGCTGCTGGCCGCCGCCATCCTGCCGCGCGCCATCTCGGATTTCGTGGCCCGCTATCCCGGCGTGCAGATCGTCATTCAGGACGCGCGCACCGATCAGATCGTCGACAAGGTGCGGACGGGACAAGCCGATTGCGGCATCGGCACGTTCGCACCAACCGAAGCCGGCATCGACCGCATCACGCTGGCCCGCGACAGCCTGCTGCTGTTCTGCAATCACGACTCCGCGTTCGTCCAACAGGCGCACGTCCGCTGGAGCGAGTTGCGCGATCAGCCCCTGGTGACGCTGACCCGCGACAGCGGCATCCGCCTGCTGGTCGAACGCGGCTACGACCATGCGCAGCTGCCGATGCGAACGGACTACGAGGTTTCGCATATCGGCACCGCCATGGCGCTGGTCGAGGTCGGCCTGGGCATAGCGGTGTTGCCGACCTACGCCTTCGCCGCCGTCCATCACCTCAAGGTCGTGGCCCGGCCGCTGGTCGAGCCGATCATTGCGCGCAACATCTTCATGATCAGCCCCAGCGGCCGTTCAGCGCCGCCGGCGCTGCCCGCCTTCGCCAGCCTCTTGCGCAAGCACACGCGCGCCCTGGTGCCACGCGGCGTCGGCGGATCGTGATCCGAAGCGTCCTGACTCCGCTTGCCTTGATAATGACACAAGAGAAACCGAGGAAGTGCTCATGCACTTTCTCTCAGGACGATCATGAAAAACGTGCCGGTAATTTGCTATGACCTGGAAACGGTCAGCCGCTTTTTTCGCTCAGCAGCCTTCCTCATCGCGGTTCAGCGGCACACCCACATCGAGTGGGTCACCTACAAGGACAGCGCGGTCCTGAACGCCATCTACGCCGTGATGTTCTGGAAAGAACCTCCCGGCAATGCCCAGGTGAAGGAAGGCAGCCGGGAAGCGATCCAGCGGGTCACCGACGAACAGCACGAGCGGTTCTTGCTGGCGTGGATCGAAAAGCTGCACACGGGCGGTCCGGCCGCCGGCAACGCCTACGTCAACCATGTCGCGGGCCTGCGCGACATGGTGCGGCAGGATCTCAACAACCTCTATCGCGAGGTCAGCCAGATCAACAACGACGTGATCAACCAGACGCAGGACGCGATCGTCACGTTGGCCCGCATCCGGCTGACGGCCGCGGTCGGCGTCGCGGTCATCGGCGGCGTGGCCGGCGTGGCCTTTGCGCTGGGCGCCGTCGGCGGAACGGCGGCGGCGGGCGGCGGGCTCACCATCCTGGGACTGGAGGCCGGTGCATCCGCCACCACCTTCGGCCTGGCGGGTCTGGGTTATTCAACCACCAACACGATCATCAAGACCTGGGAACAAGGCCCCACGGCCAAGGTCGCCGCCATCAGCGTGGATATCGGCAAGTATGCCGCCAGCGAAGTCGGCGGCAAGGTGACCGGGCACCTGGCGGACAAGGCGTTGGCGCAACAGGCACGCTCGAGCCAGATCATCAGCTCCGCCGAAGGCCAGATCCGCAAGTACTCGCAGAAGCTGGCCGAGGAAGGGCTGCGCAAGCGGCAGATCGCCAAGGCCAACAACATCATCGGGCAGTCCCAGCGCCAGGTTGCGAGCGAAGGCGCCAAGTTCGCCAAGGCCGGCACGGCGGCGAAGATGGCGCGCGGCGCCGGCGCCGGCATCCCCGTGGTCTTCGCCGCCTGGGACATCATGGATGCCTGGGGCGACTACCAGGACACGGTGAAGGCGGCACGGTAGCGCAGTCATCCTTTCCCTGGGAGCGCGGGCGTCTCGCCCGCATTGTCGTACGACGCCCGAACATGAGCGGGCGGGACGCCCGCGCTCCCAGGACAAGAACTGTTTTCGTGGCGGCCACCTACGCCGGATGCACCGTCATCGGCAGCGATGCATAGCCGCGCAGGGTGTTGTTGTAGGAAATTTCCGGCGTTCCGACGTCGAAGCGTTCGACGCGGTCGAGCAGCGCCGTCAGCAGGGCCGTGATCTCGAGCCGGGCCAGGTGCATGCCGGCACAGGTGTGAATGCCGAATCCGAAGGCGAGATGGTCGCGCGGATTGCGCGTGATATCGAAGTCGTCCGGCCGCTCCCACTTGCGCTCGTCGCGGTTGGCCGACGCGTAGAGCACCAGCAGACGATCGCCGGCCGGTATGGCGACGTCGTCGAACACGCTCGTCTCGCGCACATAGCGGCTGAAGGAGCGGATGGGCGCCTCCATCCGCAGCGCCTCGTTGATCGCGGCCGCAATCAGCGTGCGATCATCCTTCAGCAGCCGCCATTGGTCCGGATGCTCGCCCAGCAGGCGCAGCAGATGCCCGGTCGCGAAGATCGTCGTGTCGAGGCTGGGTCCGATGTACTCGCGCATCATGCCCGGGCACTGCTCGATCGGGATCTCGCCCCGGCCGGCGGCGTCGTAGATGCGGGCCGCCCATCCGCTCGGTTTCAGCTTGCCCGGCACCGCGTCCTCGCGACAGAAGCGGTGCAGTTCCTGGATCTCGACCAGGGCCTGCTTGCCGAGATCGTTCATCGGGCCCATGGCGTTGAACGTGGCGGCGGCCCAGCGCAGCATCGATTCGCGGCCGTAGGCCGGCAACCCGACCAGCTCGGACACGACCGTCAGCGGCAGGACGTGAGCGACATCGGCCATGCCATCGACACGCCGGCGCGCGCAGATGTCATCGACGACCTTGCGCGCCGTCTCGTGGATGGTGTCCTGGATGTCCTTGAGCGCACCGGGCAGCAGCGGCGCGCCGGTGACACGGCGCATCTTGTCGTGAAACGGCGGATCGCTGGTCAGTGAATTCGCCTTGCCCGGACCGGATGTCGCCGCGTTGACGGCGGGGTCCATCGCCACGCCCTGTGACGTCGTGAAACGGCGATGGTCGCCGAGAACCGCCTTCACATCCTTGTAGCGCGGTACACACCACAGCCCATGCCGCTCCAGCCATACCGCCGGCCCGATATCGCGCAGTTGCCTGTAGAGCGGATAGGGATTGTCGATCCCCGCCCGATCGAACAGCTCGATCCCTGATGACGGCCTGTTGGTTGACATCTCGTTTCCTCACCGCTTCGTCCGCAGGCACACCATCCATCCCGCATCGAAGCCTCGGCAAGGCGGATATTTCTTATGAATGAATAACGGCGCCTTATTGGTTCCCGCACACGGACCACGCCGCGGCGGCATCCTGTCTATCGTTCGGCGCGCAGGTGACGATCGACGAACGCGTCGAGATCCTGCAGGAATTGCGCATAGGCTGCCGCGTTGTAGCCGTAGTGCGCACCGCAGCAATTGTTGGGCTTGCTGCGGTTGCCGGCGGCGGCGAGGTAGGTCACCGGCAAGCCGACGGCATCGAAGCTATGATAGGCACCGGCATAGGTCCGGTGCTCGACGCGATCGCGACCCTCGCCGAGTCGGGCCAGCATCGCCTCGCACTGCCGCACCGGTGTCCAGTCATCGAGCGCCGCCAGCGCCAGCAGCGTGGGCTGTCGCACCGCCAGCGCGGCGGCATCGCTGTCGGGCAGCGCGCAATCGGGGTAGACGGCGATCACGGCGCGCACGGCAAGGGCGCGCCGCAGCGTGCGCATCAGCACGACGCCGCCGCCATAGGAGTAGCCCATCACCGCGATGCGATCGCTGGCAACGAACGGTTGCGACTTCAGCCACGCGACCGCGGCATCGATGTCGCGGGTCCTGTCCTCGGCCTGGGCCACGGTGGGCCAATGGCGGGTGCAGGCATCCTTGATCCGGCGGGCGCCGAAACTGTCCACCAGCAACGCTGCCACGCCGCGGCCCGCCAGGCGCTGCGCCATGCGCGTGACGTTGACACCGACACCGCCGCAGCCGTGGAAGATCGCCACGGCCGGCAGCGGCCCGCGCGTCGATGGCGGCTTGAACAGGGTGGCGGCGAGCGCCGCCGGCGGCTTGCCGTCGACGCTGGGCAATCGGACGGCCTGCTGAGCCTGCGCCGCGGCCGCACAGCCAAGCGTGGCCAGCAGGGCGACTGCGCCCAGGTACCGGCGGCGGATGACCGCTATCGACCCCACCGCAACACCGGTAGCCATCCGATCATGCCGGCGACGGCAACGGTGGCGAACGCCAACGCCCAATCCTGGGTCGAGTCGTGGCCGACCAGGTCCAGCATGACCCCCACGATCCACGGCCCGAGAAACCCGCCGGCAAAACCCAGCGACGTGTGCAGGCCCATCGCGGCCCCGGCGCGGCCTTCGGGCGCGTTGGCCACCAGGCTCGCCGTCATTGCCGGGGAGTCGAGATAAGCCAGCCCCAGGAGCACGACCAGGAACACCGACACCGCGGCATAGCCGAAACTGCCGCCGATCCAGGGCAGGCACAGCGTGCCCAGGCAGGACAAGGCCATGGCGATCAGCACCAGGCGGCGGCGACCCATGCGCACCGCCAGTTCGCCACCCAGGAGCGAGGCTGGAATCGCGGCAAACGCCGCGACGGTGGCGACATCGGTCGGCTTGAGCCATGCCCCGGCGCCACCGGCATCATTGGCGATGTAGACGAGGTAGGCCACCATCCATGACACCAGGGCCAATGCTTCCCAGGTGTGGCCGCACTGGCCGATGATATAGGCCATGGCCGGCTTGTGCCGCAGTACGGGGCGGTAGTCGAACAGGTCACGCAGCTTGGGTACGGTGACGAGCGGCTTGAGGCGGGCGGGCACGAACAGAAAATTCATCGCAAACGCCAGGGCCGCCATCGCCGCCACGAAACCGAACGCCGGGCGCCAGCCGAAGGCCGGCGCGAGCTGGCCGGCAACCAGGATCGACAGCGCAACCCCGGTGCTGAACGACACCAGGTACATTGTCGTGGCGCGCGCCTTGAGCTTGGGATCGTCGATGGCTTCGACCAGGGCCCGCAGCCCCGGCATGTAGGTGGCAGCGAACCCGGCGCCATAGAAGCCGCGGATCAGCAGTGCGCTGGTAAACCCGTCAGCCCAGTAGGCGAAGGCGCAGCAGGTGACCAGGACGAGCGCCGATCCGGCCAACACGACCCGGCGCGGATCGAAGCGGTCCGTCAGGGCGGACAGAAACGGGACCGCCAGCATGAAGCCGAAATACTGGCTGCCGGCAATCCAGCCGGCCTGGGCGTTGGTCAACTGCCATTCACTGCGAAACAACGGCAACAGGGTCGTATAGCCGTTGGCGCCCAGCATGGACAACGTCTGGGCAACGCAAATAACAGCAATCAGGAGACGTTTATCCATCACTCGACAACTAGAACGCGAGTCGATGACTGCGCCGAAGCCGCCCGCGCCAACTGCTGCACACTTGCTCTCCCCCGTATCCCTTCCGTGAATCACGCGCCTGCAGTGCGCGAATTGAAGCTATCCCTATCGGTTTGTCAGTCTTGTGATCGACTGTGACGACGTCCTCCGGCCCAACCGCACTCAGCCACTCGTTGATCGCATACCCTGGCGGCCCGCGAATCACTTCACGAGCACACCGCCTCCCCGGCGCGGAAATACAACCACCAGAAGCATAAGATCGGACAGACGGCGCCCCCATACCATGCTTCCCCGGGGCACGCAAAGCCATCATTGCACAACGTGTGCATTTCGCATCGCCCAGTGAATGCTTCGGGGTGTCGGTGGCTCACCGTGACGGCAGTCTACACGCAGATGGTGAAAATCCTATTTGGCACGCACGCCATCTATGGTGGTACGAATATCGTTGGGATAAAGCGGCTGTCCCGCCGGTGCGCACTGCACCGCCGTGAAGACATTCGCATAGCCGGCGCCCCGGCGCTCGCCCGGCTTACGCAAGGCCACGCAGTTGGCGGCGCCGCTGCGAAACGTCATGAACTCGGCACCGCCGTAGGTCAGCACGGTCGACCAATCGCTGCCAGCCCGGGTGACCGCGTTCAGCTGCAACAATGCCTGGTCAATCGGTGTCGTGATACCGACACTTCCGTCACCCAACGCTTCCTGCATCCATATGTCGGTCTGCCAGCCGCCGACCGCCCCTCCGGCCGTAACGCTGCGGTACCGCTTGTCCGATCCCGGCACGGTGTATTCCTGGGAGGCCTGGCAGCTGAAGCCGGGCGGCGTCCACAACGGCACGGTGGCACAAGACACCGATGTCCATGTGAGTTGGGTCGGGGTCGTGCTCGATGCCGACGTACCCGATGCAGCTGTCCCGGACGCCGATGTGCCTGACGCGGACAGGGCGGCCAATTTGCGGCGCGCGGCGTCGGCGTAGCGGCCGTCGGGATACCGCTGCAAATACGCACGCACGGGTTCGGTGGTTGTCGCGTCCTGCGCCCGGCGCCACAGCGCCTCCTCCTCGCGTCCCTGGGCCTCGCGCCGCTGGGCGGCAGCCAGACGTTCGCGTGCATCGGCTGCGTGTTCACTGCCGGGATACTGGGCGAGGAAGGCCTGGTAGGCCGCCGCCGTATCGGTCTGCAGTGCCTGGCGCCAGGCTTCGGCCTGGGCTTGGCGGGCAGCCGTACCGCCGCCGTCGAGCCACGACCGCACCATCGCCACCGGATCGGAAACAGCGAAAGCGCCGCCCACCACCGCGACCAGGCCCAACCCGACCGCCAGTGCGGCCGTCCGCATACCCCGCCGCGGACGCGGGCCGGCAGCGTCGAGCGCATCCAGCGCCGCCACGTCCCGCATCGACCGCGGCCGGTCGTCGGGATCAGGCGCCAGCATGCGCGCCAGGCCCGGCCGCAGCGACGCCGGTACCTGCGCCAGATCGGGGACCTTCTGACGGGCCTGGATCGCCGCCATCGCCGATATGCCCATGTCGAGCGGACGCCCCAGGCTGGCCGCAACCAGCACCAACGCCAGCGTGTAGATATCGGAGCGCGCATCGGCGACACCGGAGAACATGCCGAACTGCTCAGGCGCGGCGTATTCGATCTTGCCGGCGAAACTCTGGCCGATGACGCTGGTCTTGCCGACGTCGGTGCGCCGCGCGATGCCGAAGTCGATGATCGTGGCCTGGCTCAAATCACCGCCACGCAGAATGATGTTGTCCGGCGACAGGTCACGATGAACCACGTTCTGCTCGTGAGCGGCCTGCAGGCCATCGGCCAGACGCCGGCGCAGGGCTTGCACCTGCGTCGGGGTGAGCGGCTGGTGCGCCACGATCTGGGCCAGCGACGGCCCTTCGACGAAGTCCATGACGAGGTACAGCCGACCCGAGGCATCGGCGCTGGCGCCTTCGTAGGAAACGATCGCCGGGTGGCGGATCTTGCGCAGCGCCGTCGCCTCGCGCAGGAAGAGGTCGCGCATCTGCGTGTCGTCGACCAGCTCGGGGCGAATGACCTTGATCGCCACCTGATCGCCCGTGTGCACGTTGGTGCCGCGATAGACCTCTCCCATGCCGCCGCGGCCCAGCATCCGCTCGACGCGGTAGGTGTTGTTGAGCAGCACGCCAGGCTGCAGCGGCGTGAGTGACTGAATGTCGGCCGTGGTCTCGGCGAAGGGCTGGCGCGACGCCGGCGGCGGCAGGCTGGTGCCATGCGCGTCCGGCACGACTCGGGTCGCCGAATCCAGGGACGGCGCCGACGTCTGCCATCGTGGCGGCGTGCTTCCGCTACCGGACTGCCCGGTGCTCATACGTTGCTGTCCCCGCCGTCATGGCCTCTGTCGTTCCGTGGCCGCAGACTACCACAGCCGCGCTAGCGCGCCTTCAACGTTCCGATCACCAGGGCGATGCGGTCAGCCACCAGCGACTGACCACTGGCGACACAGTGATAGCCGCGCATGACCCAGGCGAGGCCGTCGCCACGGGCCGGGCCGGGCTTGGCGAAGGCGAAGCAGGAGCGGCCATCGACCGCCTTGAACGTGACGTACAGGCTGTCGCCCAGGGCCGCCAGGGACGACCACTCGCGAGCATTGTTGCGGGTGAAGCTGCTGATCTCCAAAAGAAACTCGCTTTCGTCGTCGCGCCGCAACGGCAGATGCACCGAGGCTGCATCGACGGTATCAACCAGCATGACGTAGGTCGCCGTCGTCGCGGCATGCGTGCCGGCGGCCCAGCGCCGGAACTTGCCGCGGCCATCGACGCCGTCGTACTCGGCCGAGGCGGAACAGGTCATGCCCTGTCCGGCCGCAATGCGCGACTGGGCACAGGGGATGTCCGCCCACGACAGGCTGCGTGTCTGATTGGCGCGCTTGTGGCGACGGTCCACGGCCTCCTGTTCAGCCTGGCGACGCGCCGCCTCGGCCGCCGCGGCCTGCTGTCGGGCGGCATCCGCCTCGGCGGCTTTGCGCCGCGCCGCTTCGGCGTCGTCGGCGGCCTGCTTGCGGGCGGCATCGGCTTCGGCGGCCTTGCGCCGCGCGATGGCCTCGGCCTCTTTCCCATCGCCCACCGGGCCGCCACCCGAAAAGGCGAAAATGCCCCAGGCGACGGCACCGCCACCCAGCAGGCCGGCAATGACGGCGGCGGCGATGACAAAACCGCTGATGTGCGCCTTCTTCTCGGCCGTCGCGTGCGGCGCACCGGGCGCGGACGACACATCGGCCCGGGCGATCTGACGCGCACGCGCGCCGGATACGACGCGAAACGCCTCGACCGTGCGCACGATGTTCTTCATCACCGGCCGGCCCAGCCGCTCGAAGCCATACTCGGGCATCTTGGCGCGCGCCTGCCCGGCCACCTCGCCCGAGACCATGACGCCGCCGGGGTCAGCGGCGGCCTGCAGGCGGGCCGCGATGTTGACCCCCTCGCCCAGCAGATCCCCGTTGTCCTGGACGATCACGTCGTCGAGGTGCACACCGATGCGAAACAGCATGCGCTGCGACGGCGGCAGGCTGTTATTGCGGGTGTCGATTCCCGCCTGGACGTCGAGTGCCGAGCGCACTGCCTCTACCGGGCTGCCGAACTCGGCCAGCACGCTGTCGCCGGCGGTGTTGGCGATGCGCCCGCCGTGCCGCCGGATCGACGAATCGATGGCGGTGCGATGCGTGCGCAGCACACGCATCGTGCCTTCCTCGTCCGCCCCCATCATCGCCGAGTAGCTCACGACATCGATGGACATGATCGCGGCGAGGCGCCGTTTGACCGGCGAGCCGTTCATGGATCCCGATATTCCCCTGCGGTTTGTACCGACTGTTTGTATGCCGACAATACACCGGGCTGCCCGGGCGCACCACCATCCAGCCGGACGATGCGGTGGTCCGCATAGCGATGCGGCCAAACGCCCCGCATCGGCAACGCGATTGACGCCACGGGCAGCGTCGGATTTGCTGCCGCGCCCATCGAGTGGAGGAACGGCCATGGCGTACAAAGGCTTCGATCTGACCGGCAAGGTGTCGCTGATCACCGGCGGCAACGGCGGCATCGGGTTCGGCATGGCCGATGCGCTGGCCGAGGCCGGCGCCGGCGTCTGCATCTGGGGGACCAACGCGTCCAAGAACGCGGCTTCTGTCGAGAAGCTCAAGCGTCACGGTGGCAAGGTGCATGCCCAGATCGTCGACGTCGCCGACGAAGCGGCGGTCGAGGCGGCGTTCGCCGAAACCCTGAAGGTGATGGGCAAGGTCGACAACTGCGTGGCCAACTCCGGCGTCTCGGGCCGCGGCAGCAAGGGCTTCGCCGACATTACCGCCGCCGAGTGGCGCCGCGTGCTGTCGGTCAACCTCGACGGCGTGTTCTTCACTTTCCGCGCCGCGGTGCGCCACATGATCGAGCGTGGCGAGGGCGGCTCGCTGGTGGCGATGGCCAGCACGGCCGCCATCGAGGGCGCGGCGCGCAACGAACACTATGCCGCCAGCAAGGGCGGCGTCGTTTCCATGGTGCGGGCGCTGGCCGTCGAACTGGCGCGCTACAAGATCACGGCGAATTCGATCCTGCCGGGCTGGATCGAGACGGCGATGACGGCCAATGCCTTCAACAACGAAAAGTTCGCCGGCAACGTCAAACCGCGCATCCCCGTGCGCCGGTGGGGCGTCGAGGAGGATTTCGGGCCAGTCGCCGTCTACTTGGCCAGCGACGCCACCAAGTACACGACCGGCCAGTCCATCGTGATCGACGGCGGCTATACGCTGTTCTGATCGCGCGCCAAGAGCGCCAGACAAATACGTTGGCGCTCACTCCGAAAAGCGGCACGATACCAGCCGGGCGACAACCGCCCGACTGATTGGGGTATCGCATGCGCACGCCGATCGCCGCGCTTCTTGCCAGCGCGTTCCTTTGTCTGACAGCGGCCGCGGCCCAGGCCCAGGACGACCGCTGCGTCGGCGGCCAGACGCCGGGCGGCGTCATCATCGTGCTGTTCGATCGCGGTCAGTCGATACTGACGCCGCGCGGTCAGCGCGACGTCTCCCGCATCGCGAGCCAGGCCATCGCGCAGAAGGCGAACCAGCTTTGCCTGGAAGGGTTCGCCGATGCCCACCGGGGCAAGGAACGGGACAAGGACATCGAGCTAGCCCGCGCACGGGCCGAGGCCGTGGCCAGCGAACTTGTCGCCAACGGCTACCCGCGCGAGAAGATCGTCGTCCGCCGGATCACTGACCCCATCCGGGTGTTCGGCACGAAGGAAACCGCCAGCGAACGCAAGGTCGAGATCCGCTACGGCCGCTGACGCCCCGGCCCTCAGATTGCCGACATACCGGCATCGATGACCAGCTCGGCACCGGTCATGTAGCGCGACTCGTCGGAGATCAGGAACAGGATGCCGTAGCCGATATCCTCCGGCCGGCCCAGTTCGCGCAACGGGACACGCCGGCGCGCACGCTCGCGAATTTCCTCGGTATTGAACAGCGACTCGCCCATGGCGGTGAGGATGATGCCGGGATGCACCGAATTGCAGCGCACCTTGTAGCCCTTGCGCGCGCACTCGATGGCGACGGTCTTGGTGAACTGCCGCACGGCGCCCTTGCTGGCGCCATAGGCCGACAGTTCCGGCGTGCCGAGGAGGGCCGCCAGCGACGACAGGTTCACGATCGAACCGCCACCGGAGTCGCGAATCGCCGGCACCGCGTGCTTGCAGCCCAGGAACACGCCCTCGACGTTGACGGCGAAGATGCGCCGCCACAGATCGACGTCCTCGGTCTCGAAGGTGCTGGGAGACGGCCCGCTGATGCCGGCGTTGTTGACCAGCCCGTCCAGCCGCCCGTGGCGCGCCAGCACGTCGGCGATCACACGCTGCCATTCCGTGTCCTGGGTAACGTCGTGCGGCAGGAAGCTCGCCGCGCCGCCGATCTGCTGCACGGTCTGCTGGCCGCCGGGGCGATCGACGTCAGTGACCACCACCGTCGCGCCTTCGTTCGCCAACAGCGTTGCCGTCGCGCGGCCGATGCCCGAGCCGCCGCCCGTCACCAGCACAACCTTTCCTGCTACGCGCCCGGCCACCGTTTCCTCCTGTCATCGCCTTGATGCGGCACACGCTAGCCAGCCGCGGCGCATGGGTACAAGCTGCACGCGGCCGCCGAGCCGGCCAGCGATACGGCCTTGCCGCCGCCATGATGATGCGGTTTGTGCTGAAGGTGTCGTTGCTTGAGGATCGCCCATGTCGACCAGACTGCGCCGTGCCGTGATCGCTGCCCTCACCTGCCTGGCCGCGCTGGCGAGCGTCGGTCCCGCAAGCGCTGAAAAGCCCAATGGCCCACCGGGGCAAGCCAAGCGTGGCGGCTCTCCTGCCGCGGCGGCGCCGGTCGGACCTGCCCCTGGCGTCCCCGGGGTCACCATCACCATTTCGCCCCGCGACCAGCTCGCCATCCGCCAGTATTTCGGCCAGCAGTTTCGTTCAGGCCATTGCCCCCCGGGCCTGGCCAAGAAGAACAATGGCTGCCTGCCGCCGGGACAGGCCAAGAAATGGGGGATCGGCCAGCCCCTGCCCGGCGGTCTGCCCTATTATCCGCTGCCCGGCGACCTGCTCGCCCGCCTGCTGCCGCCGCCGGCCGGATACCAATACATCCGTGTCGCCAGCGACGTGCTGCTGATGGCCGTCGGCTCGCGCATGATCATCGACGCCGTACGCGACCTCGGGAGCATGTGAGTCACCAAGAAACACAATAAGTTGTGGTTGAGTCTTGCGGTAAAATACGAAACAGCCGATAGTGCTGTCGTCGAGACGCAGCCGGCACGTACCGCTGCCCGACACAGGTAAAGCCCTCCTGTCCCCCGATGGAGGTCGGTTATGAATCTAGGCGCGTTTTTCGCGACCCTGCTGGCGATCGGCCCGGCCGAGCCCGCAGCGCCGCCACCCCAGGCTGCGGTCCAACCGCCGGCGATCGAGCGCAGTGCGCCGGCCGTCAACCCCATCCAGCTCGCCGCGGTACCGCCCGAGTCCGATCCCGAGGCCGCGCCCCCGGCACCCCCGGTGGTCACGCCCAAGGCACCCCGGCCGGCCGCCAAGGGCGCGACGGGGGCCACCAAGCCGGGCAAGACGACGGCCGCCCGCAAGCCGGCCCAGCACAAGCCGCAGGCGACCACCAAGCCGCGCAACCCCGGCAAGCCGGTGGCGACCAGCTGTCCGGCCGGCAGCGCCAAGAACCCGACGACCGGACGCTGCGCGCCGCGCACGACGGCCACGCCGCGAGTCTGACCGACGCCGCCTGAGCGGCGACCCCAAGTCGGTCGCCGTCAGATCTCCAGGATGGCCTTGCCGACGACCTGGCGTTGCTGAATGACGCCCATCGCCTCGACCACCTGCTCCAGGGCGAAGCGATGGGAGATGTGCGGGCGCATCACGCCCTGGGCTGCCAGTCGCGGCAATTCTCGATCGTAGTCGTCGGCAAACGGCTTGTGATGGCGCGCGTGCTCGCCGGCGCGCACACCGATCACCGACAGGCACTTGATCAGGATGTGATTGCTCTTGAGCGCTGACGGGTTGCCCGACGTGAAGCCGATCACCAGCAACCGGGCGCCGAAGGCGGCGCACCGCAGCGAGCGTTCGAACGTATCGCCGCCGACCGGGTCGTAGACCACATCGGCGCCACGGCCGTCGCTGAGGCTCTTCACCAGCGGCACGAAGTCGGTGCTGCGGTAGTTGATGGTGACGTCGGCGCCCTGCGCGCGCACCACCTCGAGTTTCGCGTCATCGCCACCGGTGGCGATGACCTGGGCACCCAGATGCTTGCCCAGCTGCACCGCCGCCATGCCGACGCCACCCGTGGCACCGTGCACCAGCAGCACCTCGCGTGACTTCAACCCGGCGCGATGAACCAGGCCGTTGTAGGCCGTGGTGGCGCCGACGCGAAACGCGGCGCCCTCGGCAAACGACCAGTTGGCCGGCACCCGCATGGAAAGGGCGCTGACCGGCACCACGACGTACTCGGCGAAGCAGCCCGGCCGCTTGCCGAAGATCACGCGATCGCCGACCGACCAGCCCGCGACGCCGTCGCCCAGCGCGGCGATCTCGCCGGCCGCCTCCATGCCCGGGATGAACGGCAGGGCCGGCTTGTGCTGGTAGCCACCGGCCACCATCAGCACATCGGGGAAATTCAGCGCCGCGGCGCGGGCACGCACCAGGACCTCGCCGGCCTTCGGCTGGGGGACCGGCACGTCAACGATCTTCAGGACCGAGGGCTCGCCCAGGGTCTCGCACAGCACCGCACGCATGGTTCGCCTGCCCGATGTTCAGGCCGACGCTACCCAGGCCACCATGATGCGTCGAGGTCTATCGCGACACATCACACGCAGGGCGAAACCTGCGGCTGGAACGCCCAAGCCTATTTGCCGAATGGACGCACGCGATGGCTCGATCTCCGCTGTCATCCCGAGCGCAGCGAGGGATCTTTCGATGCAGGCGCACCCGTGCGTCACTTGCAGAAGATCCCTCGCTGCGCTCGGGATGACAGTGCGATCGCATTCGACCGAAACAGGTTCTAGTCGAGCTCGAACGTGTCCTTGTAGTCGCGCTTCAGCGACGGGTCCTGCACGTCCTTGCGCAGCACGCAGTTGCCGACCACCAGCACCTCGATCTCGCTGCCCATGAAGCAGCGAAAGGCGTCCTCGGGCGTGCACACGATCGGCTCGCCGCGCACGTTGAAGCTGGTGTTCACGATCACCGGACAGCCGGTGCGGGCCTTGAAGGCCGAGATGAGATCGTAATAGGCCGGGTTGGTTTCGCGGTGCACCGTCTGGATGCGTGCCGAGTAGTCGACATGCGTGACAGCCGGAATGTCGGAGCGCGGCACGTTCAGCTTCTCGATGCCGAACAGCGCCTGCTCGTCCGCCGTCATCGCGCGACGGCGGCGCTCGACCACCGGCGCGACCATCAGCATGTAGGGGCTGTCGGCTTCGATCTCGAACCAGTCGGTGACGTCCTCGCGCAGCACCGACGGCGCAAACGGCCGGAACGATTCGCGGTACTTCACCTTGAGATTGAGCGTCTTCTGCATCGAGGGCGACCGCGGATCGCCGAGGATCGAACGGCCGCCCAGCGCGCGTGGCCCGAACTCCATGCGGCCCTGGAACCAACCGACCGCCTTCTCGTCGGCCAGGGCCTGCGCCGTGGCGTCGATCATGCCTTCGTAGGACAGGACATCGAACTTGGCGCCGGCCGCCGTCAGCCGGGTCTCGATATCGGACTGGGTGTATTGGGGTCCGAGATAGCTGCCGTCCATGCCATCGAGATGGCCATTGACGGTGCGCGGCTGGCGGCAAAAGCCGTGATAGGCGGCAAAGGCGGCGCCGACTGCGCCGCCGGCATCACCTGCCGCCGGCTGCACCCAGATGTTGTCGAACAGCTTCTCGCGCAGCACCTTGCCATTGGCGACGCAGTTCAACGCCACGCCACCGGCCAGGCACAGGTTCTTCACGCCGTTCTCTTTGGCCACCGAGCGGGCCAGCCGCAGCACGATCTCCTCGGTCACCGCCTGGATTGAGGCCGCCAGGTCCATCTCGCGTTGGGTCAGCCGCTCCTCGGCCTTGCGCGGCTTGCCGCCGAACAGCGCGTCGAACTTCTCGTTCGTCATGCGCAGGCCGGTGCAGTAGTCGAAGTACTCAAGGTTGAGCCGGAACGAGCCGTCGTCCTTCAGGTCGACCAGCTTGTCGAGGATCATGGCCTTGAAGCGCGGCTCGCCGTAGGGCGCCAGCCCCATCACCTTGTACTCGCCGGAATTGACCTTGAAGCCGGTGTAGTAGGTGAAGGCCGAGTACAGCAGGCCCAGCGAGTGCGGGAAGTGCAGCTCGCGCACCATCCGCAGCTCACTGCCCTCGCCGATCGCCAGCGACGTCGTCGCCCACTCGCCGACGCCGTCCATGGTCAGCACCGCCGCCTTTTCGAACGGCGACGGAAAGAAGGCGCTGGCGGCATGGCTCTGATGATGCTCGCCGAACAGCAGCTTGTTGTGCCAGTCGAAGTCGGGAACCCAGCGCTTGAACTCGTCGCGCAGCAGGGTCTTCTGCAGCAGCTTTTCCTTGAGCCACACCGGAATGGCCATGCGGAACGATGTGAAGCCGCGCGGCGCGAACGCCAGGTAGGTCTCCAGCAGCCGCTCGAACTTCAGGAACGGCTTGTCGTAGAAAGCGACGAAGTCGACGTCCCTGAAGTCGATGCCGGCGTGCTGCAGGCAGAAGTCGATCGCCTGTTGCGGAAAACCGGCATCGTGCTTTTTGCGCGTGAAGCGCTCTTCTTGCGCCGCCGCGACGAGCTTGCCATCGACCAGCAGCGCCGCCGCACTGTCGTGATAGAACGCCGATATGCCGAGTATGCGCACCACAGCGCTCCACCGCCGCAATCAGAAGATCGTATAGATGAACGGGCCGATCGCGGTCTTGGTCAACACCAGCAGCGCGCCCAGCATCACCATCACCACGATGATCGGCAGCAGCCAGAACTTCTTGCGCACCCGCATGAAGTCCCACAGTTCCTTGATCAGCCACATTGTCTGGTTCCCCTGGCGCGACTCAATACTGGTTGCGCATTGTCTCGGGCGATGGCCCCGGCGGCTGCCGTTCGATCCAGTAGCTGGGCGCGGCAGGATCAAGCTTCAGGCGCAGCAGGTCCTTGCCCCGCCAGCGCATGAGCAGCCCGATCGGCAGCATGACGCCGAAGAACATGATCCCCAGGATGATTGGATTCATGACCTTGCCGATCATCAGGCCGACGCGCATCCAGCCGCGGTTCAGCGGCCCCAGCACACGCGGCGCCGCCAGCGCCAGGACAGCAAAGACCGCGGCCACCGCGAGCAGGTACGGCCAGCTGGCACCGTGATGCCACCATACGTAGGCCGCGATGAGCGCGAACACGCCCGCGAAGACCATCCCGAACGAGCGGTCGGAGCTGCCGCCCGGATGCTCCTCGCGTGTAAAATTTTCGTGTGTTTCCGGGGCCTTAGCCATGCGCCGCGCGTGGTGTCATCGAATGGTTTCCAGGGGTCCAAGTGACGGATTCGCCACGGAAAGTCAATCAACGCTCCCAGGTCCGCCGGCCCGCACCGCGACAAACCGGGATGGCGGCCCGGCCATGATGCGCTATACGGCCCAGCCCACCCGATCATGCCCGTCATTCCAACGGAGCCTGCCATGCCCCGCCCCACCTGGAGATCCCTACTCGCGGTTCCGGAGCCGCTCCTGCTGCCCGTCGCGCACGACGCGCTCTCGGCCCGGCTGATCGAGGTAGCCGGTTTCCGGGCAGCCTCGGTGGGTGGCTTCGCCCTCGTGGGAACGCGTCATGGCATCCCCGACATCGGCCTGGTCGGCCTCAAGGAGATGGCCGAGGGCGTGCGCGACATCCTGGCGGCCACCACACTGCCCCTGATGATCGACGGCGACGACGGCTACGGCGACGTCAAGAACGTGACGCGCACCATGAAGACCTATGAGCGACTGGGCGCGGCAGCGATTTTCATCGAGGACCAGGTCTCGCCCAAGCGCTGCGGCCACATGGCGGGCAAGAGCGTCGTGCCGATCGACGTCATGGAACGCAAGATCAGGGCGGCCGCGGCGGCACGCGACAGCAGGGAAACGTTCCTGCTTGCCCGCACCGATGCGCGGGCCCTGGAAGGGCTGGATGGCGCCTTGCGGCGTGGCGAACGCTATCTCGCGGCCGGTGCCGATGGAATCTTCATCGAGGCGCCGGTGTCGATCGCCGAACTGGAGCGTATCGGGCGCGCGTTCAAGGGCACGCCTCAGCTCGCCAACATGCTGGAAGACGGCGCCACCCCCCTGATGACGCCGCAAGACCTCTACGGCCTCGGCTTCCAGATGGTGGCTTACCCGGTGTCGCTGTTGTTTCGCATCGTGCACACGATGCAGCGCGCCCTGGCCGACATGCAGGCCGGCACGCTTCGCCTTCAGGGCGAAGGCGTCAGCTTTGCCGATTTCAAGCGACTGACCGGCTTTGACGACTGGGCAGCGATCGAGGATCGCTTCAACCGCTGACGGCGGCGCCCGGCGCGCCGCCGCTCCAACGCGATCGTTAGGCCGCCACCACGGAAGAAAGTTCGCGCGACGATGTCGCCTGCATCAGGATGGACCCTACCATCCGGCGCATCGTGGCGGCGGCGGCATCGAGATCCAGTCCGTAGGTCATGCGCAGGCCAAACCACATCTGCCAGTCCGACGCTGCCAGCAGGGCATCGACGGTCTGCTTGCGCTCGGCCTCGGGCATGCGCATCAGTTCGGGTGCGAAAGCGCTCTCGGCACGTTCGCGAGCGAACAATCGGCCGGCGGTCACGCCTGCAGCGATCTTGGGTGAGCGCGGCTGATGCAACGCCACGGCACGCCGGAACGGCAGCAGCGCCTCGTTGATCTGGATCCGCATGCGCATCAGCGCATCCAGACGTTCTTCCCACGGCAGTGTCGACTCGATGGGCTTGGCCAGCGGCATCAGCGACTCGACCACCTGCTGCGCCACCGCAGCGAACAGAGCTTCGGTATCGTCGAAATGCTGGAAAATCGACCGCGTCGAGACACCGGCGGTCCGGGCAATATCAATGACCCGCGGGGTCGACTCGCCGCCACGGATCAGGTCGATCGTGGCATTGACGATGCGTTCCCGCGTCCGAGCTGCGCGTAATACACGGCCGTCGATCTTAGGCCTCGGCCCCCCCGCGATTGCACCCTGCGGCGTGGCGGCTGTTGCGTCACTCATGTTCCAACTCCGGGTTTGCCGACCGTTGAGCGGCCGTGTGTCGGTCCCCCGTTCCCCACAACGGAAAATTCATTCGAAATATTACTATTCAAGCCTTCGCATGCAGATCGACCCGGAATCGTTAATCACCCGCCAACCTCACGTTATTTCACACCGCTGCGCCCATCAGCCCTGTGACAATCTTGTGCCACACACCTTGCGCGTCTTCCGCCGACAAATCGTGGAAGCGGCGCATGTTCATCCACAAATCCCAGTCCAAAGCGGCCCGCAACGCATCGAGCGTCAGGCGCCGGTCGGTGGGCTGAAGGCGGTCGAGTTCGGGGCGGAACGCCCGCTCGATATGCTGGCGCACCAGTGCGCGCGCCACCTTGGCGCGCTCGGCCATCGCCGGCGATGTCGCCTCGACGCTGATGGCGGCGAAACGCACCGGCAGCACCCGCTCGCAAACGGCCGCCCGGTGGGAGACAAAGGCTTCGATCCGCGCCGACAGCGGGCCGGTCGGCTCGATCGGCTGCCACTCGGCCTGCGCCTCGGCGACGATTTCGTCAAAGACGACCAGGAACAGCGATTCGACTTCCTGGAAGTGCTGGAACACCGAGCGCACCGATACGCCGGCGCGCAGGGCGATCTCCGCCACTTTGGGCAGGGCGGACGTCTCTTCCACCAGGGAACGGGTCGCGGCAACGATCTTGCGGCGCGTATGTTCGGCGCGCAGGTTGCGACCATCGATCCGGGTTTCGGGGCCGTCACCGGTGGCGGCGGGGACTGCAAGGGCCAGCGTCGTCATCATAACCTCTTCATCACGAGTGCCCGCCCGGCCTGTGGCCGCACCACAAACCAGACGTCGGGCGACGATTCAGCAGGCTCGGTCAACCGTAAGGGGCCGACCAGCCACCGAGTTTTTGTCCCCCGTAAACTCGCTCACTGCGCGTAGATTCCACATCTGGTCTACGCGTCAGCGATCACCTGAAAGCACCGCCCGCTTTCAACGTGTCTGGTGTACGGACAGCATGTGGCTCTATCAAGGCAACCTTGGTGCGAAAATGGTTCAAGCTGGACGAGACCTGCAGAGGTAGTGAAATATGACGAACGACGTTCAAGCGGTGTTGTGGGACTTTGGCGGCGTGATCCTCAGCAGCCCTTTCGATGCGTTTGCGGCCTACGAACGGGACGCCGGCCTTCCCGAAAATTTCATCCGCGGCCTGAATTCACGCAATCCTGATACCAACGCCTGGGCCCGGATGGAACGAAGCGAAATCAGCACCGACGAATTCGCCACGCTGTTCGAAGCCGAGGCACAGGCGCAGGGCCAGCGAATCGATGGCCATCGGGTGCTGTCGGTGCTCAGCGGGACGATCCGAGAGGAGATGGTCGAGGCTTTGCGGCGGGTGCGCACGCGCTATCGCGTCGCATGCATCACGAACAATGTGAAGACCGGCAGCGGCCCCGGCATGGCGCGCGATCCCGAGCGGGCGCGCCAGATCACCGAGATCATGACCCTGTTCGAGCACGTGGTGGAGTCGAGCCTGCTGGGCCTGCGCAAACCCGACCCCCGCATCTATCACCACACCTGCGACCTGCTGGGCGTGGCGCCCGAACGCTGCATCTACCTCGACGACCTCGGCATCAACCTGAAGCCGGCCCGTGCCATGGGCATGCGCACCATCAAGGTCGTCGATCCGGCGCAGGCCATCGGCGAACTCGAGGCCATGACCGGCATGGCCTTGCGCTGAGCCATGGAAGCCACATTGCCGGGAGCGTGGCCCTGGATGACAATGATCGCATGAGCGTGCCCACGGAACCGGACGTCAGGAGCCAAAGACCGCGGCGCCTGGCCAAACCCATTACCGTGAAGCGCCTGGAGAACGTGGCGGCGGCTTATGTCGCGCGCTACGACGCCTCCTCGGCCCGGCTGCGCACGGTCCTGATGCGCCGTATCGACAAGGCCCGCACCCACGACATGCCGGTCGTCGACAACGCCGAGGCCGTGATCGACTCCATCCTGGCCCGCTACACCAAGGCCGGCGTCATCGACGATGCGCGCTATGCCGAACGCAAGGCCGGCAGCCTGCATCGGCGTGGGACGTCGTCACGCCACATCCGCGAGAAGCTGAAGCTGGCCGGCATCGATCGGGACGATGTCGAGCGGGCCCTCGACGTGGCGCGCGACGAACTGGCCGTCGATGCGACCGGCATGGACCTGCAGGCGGCGCTGGCCTTCGCCCGCCGGCGCCGGCTCGGCCCATTCCGGGCCCCTGCCGATCGCGCGGAGCGGCGCAACCGCGACCTGGCGGCGCTCGGCCGGGCCGGTTTCAGTTTCGACATCGCCCGGCGGGTGATCGACACCGACGATCCCGACGCGCTGGGCAGGGACGGGCCATAGCCATGTTTGGCCGCATCCGCCTGTGGTCCGGCCTGGTGCTGTTCACCTATGCCACGCTGCATCTGCTGAACCACACGCTGTTGCTGGGTCCGTTACGCCTGGCCAACGACGCCTTGGTGCTGGCCGCGTCGATCTGGCAGAGCCTGCCGGGCACGGTATTGCTCTACGGCGCCTTGCTGACGCATGTCGGCCTGGCGCTGTGGTCGTTCTTTCGCCGTCGGCGCCTGCGGCTGATGCCGTCGGAATGGGTCCAGCTCGTGCTGGGCGCCGCGATCCTGCCGGTCGGCATGACGCACGCCGTCGTCCACCGTGCCGGCGCCGGACTCTACGACTTCCCACCCAATTACTTCCTGGTGCTGCAGTCGCTCGGCGACAGCTGGACCTTCGCCCTGCAGCAGATGGGCCTGGTGCTGATCGTCTGGATCCATGGCTGCATCGGGGTCCACGCCTGGCTGCGGCTCAAGCCCGGCTACCGGCGCTGGCTGCCCACCCTGTTCGGTTTCGCCGTCGCCCTGCCGGCGCTGGCCCTGGCCGGCGCAACGGCGGGTGCCCGTCAGGTGGCCGAGATCACCGCCGATCCCGAGCGCGTGGTCGACACGCTGCGGGCGTTGGGCATCACGGCCGAAAGCGTGCGCGACCTCTATCGTCTGAGCGACACGCTGAAGGCGATCGCCGGCGGGTTGCTGGTTGCGGCCATCATCGCACGTCCGCTGCGCGAGTGGTGGGAACGCCGCCGCGGCGTGGTGCGCGCCGTCTACAGCGCCGATCGCGTGATCGTCGTGCCGGCCGGTCCGTCGCTGCTGGAGATCAGCCGCGGCGCCGGAATCCCGCACGCCGCGGTGTGCGGCGGCCGTGGCCGCTGCTCGACCTGCCGCACGCGCGTCAGCGGTCGCGACCGCACCCGTCTGCCCGAACCGAGCGCCGACGAGGCCAAGGTGCTGGCGCGCATCAATGCGCCCATCAACGTGCGCCTGGCATGCCAGGTGCGCCCGCCGCCGGGCGAATATCAGGTGACACCGCTGATGGCGGCCTCGGTCGGTCCCAGCGAAGCCTGGCGCCGTGTGTCCGGCCATGGCAGCGAACGGTTCATCGCCGTGCTGTTCGCCGACATCCGCGGCTTCACCGCCTTGTCGGAGGGGCGGCTGCCGTTCGACGTAGTGTTCGTGGTCAACCGCTATTTCCGCGCCATGGGCGGCGCCATCGAGGCCGCCGGCGGCCATGTCGACAAGTTCATCGGCGATGGCGTCATGGCGCTGTTCGGCGTCACCGGCGATTCGGCCCGCGCGGCACGCCAGGCGCTCGATGCGGCGCGCCGCATGTCGGTGGCGCTGAAGGAGCTCAATGACACACTGAGCGCCGACCTCGAACTGCGCCTGCGCATCGGTATCGGCGTGCATGTCGGGCCGGCCATCGTCGGCGAAATGGGCTACGGCCAGGCGCTGTCGCTGACCGCCATCGGCGACATGGTCAACACGGCCAGCCGGCTGGAGGGCATGACCAAGGAGCTAGCCTGCGAACTGGTGGTGTCACAGGACCTGGTCGAGCGCGCCGGCGTCTCGCTGGACGGCACGCCACGGCATGAGATCGACGTGCGCGGGCGGCGCGGCAAGCTCACCGTGTACGCCATTGCCGACGCCGGCCTGCTGCCGGCGGACGGCGCCTGGCCGGTGCGGCCCGCGCCCCCGGAAGCCGCCGCACCAGCGCCGGCCTAGCCTGGGGGCCGCCGCTCGTCCTACTCTGGCGCCATCACCGGTGGGGAGAATGGGTATGGCCGGCACGTCTGGGGCAGCCGTCACGATCTGGCACAATCCGCGCTGCAGCAAGTCGCGCGACACCTTGGCCCTGCTGCGCGAGCAGGGCGTCGACCCTGTAGTGCGCGAGTATCTCAAGGAGCCGCCGAGCCGCAAGGAAGTC
This sequence comes from Reyranella sp. CPCC 100927, assembly GCF_007859315.1. Lineage (GTDB taxonomy): Bacteria > Pseudomonadota > Alphaproteobacteria > Reyranellales > Reyranellaceae > Vineibacter. Next base: position 1,159,882 of record NZ_VOHA01000001.1, on the reverse strand, counting down.
GAGACCTTGCTCGACCTGCTGGGTGGCGAACCACGCGCCCTGCTGCGCGACGGCGAGGCCGAATTCAAGTCTACCGGCAGGAAGGCTGCCGGCATCAGCCGCAAGGACGTCGTCGACCTGATCGCAGCACACCCCGTCCTGCTGCAGCGACCGGTCGTCGTGGCGGGAAAAAAGGCCGCGATCGGCCGCCCGCCCGAGGCGGTGTTGAAGGTGATCGGCTAAAACATCGTTTTGAAGGGAAGGCAAAGCCTTCGGTGGTGTTAAGGCTTCGTGGCTCGACAGGCTGACCATGAAGGCCAGGACCGGCGCATCGATACTGCAACCGCCCGGACCTAGGGCAACAACGGACGCCGCAAGGCGCCATGGCGTTCGCCGTCCGGCGAGCGGGGGGACAAGGAGCGCGCCATGGTGCAGCGCCTGCGCCTGATCTCGGGCATCACGCTGTTCGTCTTCGTGACGACGCATCTGCTGAACCATGCGCTCGGCCTGTTCTCGATCAGCGCCGCCGACCATGGCGTCGCGGTCTTCGCCGCGATCTGGCGCAATCCGGTGGGGACCACCGTGCTGTCGCTGGCGATCCTCACCCATTTCGGGCTGGTGCTGTGGTCGGTGTTCCGCCGCCGCCGGCTGCGCCTGTCGCGCTGGGAATGGATCCAGCTGGCGCTGGGCCTGTGCATCCTGCCGATCGGGCTGGGCCACTTCGTCATGGTGCGCGGCGCGCACGAGATCAACAACGTCACCACGGCCTATTTCTGGGTGCTGTGGCCCATGGTGGCCGATCCCTGGAACGCCGTGCGGCAGTTCGGCCTGATCCTGATCGTCTGGATCCACGGCTGCATCGGCCTGCACTTCTGGCTGCGCCTGAAGCCCTGGTACCGCCGCTCGATCGCGTTCTTCTATGGCGCCGCCCTGATGGTGCCGACCTTGGCGATCTGCGGCGTCGCCGTGGCGCTGCGCGAGGCCGCCGACATCTTTCAGGACACTGACAAGCTGATGGCGCTGGCCCGCGCGCTCAATGCGCCGGCGGACCGTGCCGCCATCGACCGCCTGCGTGACCTGTCCGATATCCTGATCGTGGCGGTGGTCCTCGTCGTCGCGCTGGTCCTGGCGGCGCGGCCCCTGCGCGCCGCGTGGGAGCGCCGCAAGGGCCCGGTGCGCCTGGAGTATCCGGAAGGGCGACTGGTGTCGCTGCCGGCCGGCCTCAGCCTGCTGGAGATGAGCCGGGTCGTGGGCGTGCCGCATGCGTCGGTCTGCGGCGGCCGCGGCCGCTGCTCGACCTGCCGCGTGCGCGTCGCGGGCCCGGACGCCGAGCGCCTGCCGGCCGCCAGCGCCGAGGAAGTGCGCGTGCTGCGCCGCATCGGCGCGCCCGAAGGCGTTCGTCTGGCGTGCCAGACGCGACCACCGCCGGGCATCTATACCGTCACGCCCATGCTGCCGTCGAACGCCGACACGCGCGATGTGCTGCGCGGTGACTCGGCAGCCCACGGCACCGAGCGGGTGATCGCCGTGCTGTTCGCCGACCTGCGCGGCTTCACCGCCATCGCCGAGAAACGCCTGCCGTTCGACATCGTCTTCATCCTCAACCGCTATTTCCGCTCGATGGGCGATGCCGTGCATGCCGCCGGCGGCCACGTCGACAAGTTCATCGGCGATGGCGTGATGGCGGTCTTCGGCCTGCGCACGGACAGCGCCACGGCCGCCCGGCAGGCCCTGGACGCGGCGCGGCGCATGTCCATTGCGCTGGAGATGCTCAACGACTCCCTGACCGGCGAACTCGACCAGCCGCTGCGCATCGGCCTGGGTGTCCATGCCGGCCCGGCCATCGTCGGCGAGATGGGCCATGGCCGCACCACCAGCCTGACCGCCATCGGCGATACGGTGAATACCGCCAGCCGGCTGGAAAGCCTGTCCAAGGATTTCGGCTGCGAGCTGGTCGTCTCGCAGGAGCTGCTCGATATCGCCGGCGTTACCCTGCTGGGCTGGCAGCGCCACGACATCGAGGTGCGTGGCCGCGAGCGTCGCATGGCGGTGCGCGCCGTGGCGCACGCCAACCAGCTGCCGCAATCGTGGTAAGAGCAGGCATCAGGTCCACGCCTGCTTCCGGAGGTCCCATGCGTCGTACCGTTGTCCTTGCGCTCGCCGTCCTGCTGGCCGCCACCAGCGGCGCCCATGCCGCCGGCGGCAGCGATCCGGCGCCGGCCGCCCGGCCCAGCAACCCCGATTACGATGCCGGCAAGGCCGCGGTCGAGAAGGGCGATTTCCCCACCGCCATCACGACGCTCAAGCGTGTGGTCGTCACCGACCCCAAGAACGCCAACGCCTTCAACCTGCTGGGCTTTGCCACCCGCAAGTCTGGTGATCCGCGCGGCTCGCTGCAGTACTACCAGCAGGCGCTCGCCATCGACCCCAAGCACATCGGTGCCCACGAGTATATCGGCGAGGCCTACCTGATGCTGGGCGACGTGGCCCAAGCGCAGCAGCACCTGGCGCGGCTGGACCAGCTCTGTGTTTTCGGCTGCAAGGAACACCGCATGCTGAAGGACGCGATCGCCGCCCACCAGAAAAGCGCCAAGCCGAAGTGATGTTTTCTCCCCCCAGCTTTGTGGCTGTCGGATTCACACATTGTCGCTGCGACTGAACCGCGAGAAACACGATCATTCCTGGGAGCGCGGGCGTCCCGCCCGCTCATGTCGGGCGAGAGCAAGGCTTTCGCCTTGATGCGGGCGGGACGCCCGCGCTCCCAGGGCTCGCCTTGCTCGCAATGACAGCGAAATCGCGATGAGATGTGTGAATGCGACAGCAACTTTGTGGGGCGAGGCTTAAAGCGTCACGCCGCCATCGACGTGGATCACCTGGCCGGTGATGTAGCCTGCCAGCGGTGAGCACAGGAATGCGATGGCGGCCGCGATTTCGGCTGGCCGGGCGAAACGGCCGGCCGGGATGGCACGCTCCCATTCGGCCTTACGGCCCGGCGTCAGGGCGGTGTGCGTACCGGGATCCTTCTCGACGAAACCGGGTGCGACGCAGTTCACGCTGACACCGTAGCTCGCCATCTGCACGGCAAACGCCTTGGCCATCGCCTCGATGCCGGCCTTGGCCGCGGCGGTGGCGGGAAACACCGGCAGGCCGCGCCCCATGGCGTGGGCCACGAAAGATGATACGGCCACCACCCGGCCATCGCTCGACTTCTCGAGCCACGGCCGCACCGCCAACAGCAAGTCGAAGAAGGCGTTCTGCATGGCCGCCATCGACGCTTCGTAGCCAGGCCGGTCGAGTTCGCCGATCGGCCGGCGGTCGGCAAAGCCGGCGTTGCTGACCAGCACGTCGAGCCGCCCGAAATGCGCTGTCGTCGCGGCGACGATCGCCGACGCCGTGCCGGTAACGGAGAGATCACCTTCCACGACCAGTGCCGTGCCGCCAGCCGCCTCGATCTCACCCGCGACCCGGCGCGCGCCATCGAGATTGCGCCGGCCATGCACGGCGATGCCAATCCCGGGTGCCGCCAGCGCCCGGCACGTGGCCGCCCCGATGCCCGAGGACCCACCGGTGATGAGACAAACGCGATTCACATCGGGCATGGGCAATTCCTCTCCGTCTGCCTCTGATTCCGTTGATCGATTCCCAGAAAATCATCTGACGCAATCCGGCCAAACGAGTCTGCATGTTTTTTCTGCAGGCCGGTTCGCGATTGCTAATCACCCCTTGCGAGATGCGGTTTCCTTTTGCCTAGGTCAGCGCATCGACAATGTCTGCCAGATGAGGCGAGGCCGCCGACTCGCATGCAAGCATCCGATGACGATGATTTCATCAGCGACGGCGCGATAATAAAGCCCGCACCGAAACGGCAGGAGGTACGCACAACGAATGTCGTGGCGCACGACAGCGTACATCAGTGGTGTCTGCGCCAGGAGTTGCTCAAGCAGAGAGATGCGGCGAAGAAACGTTTGCCGACCGCGGGAGACTGCTCGGCAAACCAATGGAACGCCGTAGCGATATCCTGTTCCGCCGGCTCGGTGTACGTAACCCGATAGATCACAGAGAAACGCCGAGCTTATCGGCAATCTCCTTGAGTGTTTTTCGGGGCGCATTCGGATTTCGAAGATGCTCTCGGTACCGCTCCTCAAGAAGCACTTCCTGCTCAGGGGTCAGATCAGGCACCACCTGGGCGACCTCGACATCGTCCCAAATGCCGTCGATCAGTTCCAGACGCTCTTCGAGCGTGAGCTTGGCGATTTCTTGGCGTAAACTCGCATTCATCGACATACCGTACCACCCACGTGGTTCGTCACCAATGCCTCCACTGTCGGCCGTTTGCACTTGCGTATTCCGGTATCGATTTCAAGGCGCCTTGACGGCGCCTCGGCGTTCATGTTATTGAGCGATTACTCATTTATGACGCCCCCGTCAAGTACGGACACCCTCAGTTGATCACGCTCTACGATCTCAAGCCGCGATTCCAGGCGCTGTTGCGGCCGCTGGCCGGCGGCCTGGTGCGGGCCGGCATCACGGCCAACCAGGTGACACTGGTGGCGGCGCTGGGTTCGATCGTGGTCGGCGTCATCGTCGTGCTGTGCGCGCCGGCGCGCTGGCCCTTCCTGCTGCTGCCGATCTGGCTGTTCCTGCGCATGGCGCTCAATGCGCTCGATGGCATGCTGGCACGCGAGTTCGGCCAGAAGAGCGCGCTGGGCGCCTACCTCAATGAGATCTGCGACGTCGTTTCCGATGCCGCGCTCTATCTGCCGTTCGCCGTGATCGCGCCGTTCACGCTGCCGATGGCGGGCCTGGTGGTCTTTCTGGCGGCGCTCAGCGAATTTGCCGGCGTGCTGGGCGTCATGGTCGGCGCATCGCGGCGCTACGACGGTCCGATGGGCAAGAGCGACCGCGCCCTGGTCTTCGGCGCGCTGGGCTTATGGATCGGCATCGGTGGCGCCCTGCCGTCCTGGCTGGCATGGTTGCTGCCGCTGGTGGCGGCGCTGATCGCGCTCAACATCGTCAACCGCGTACGCCGCGGTCTGGCTGAAACGACGTCATAACGCCACGAGGGCGACGGGGACTGCATGCGGATTGCCGAGGAAAAGACCTTCACCACGCACGATGGTGAGGACCTGTTCTATCGCTACTGGCCGTCGACCGGCACGCCGCGCGGCGCGGTGGTGCTGTTCCATCGCGGGCACGAGCACTCCGGCCGCATGGCGCACCTGGTCGACGAACTCAACCTGCCCGACTTCGCCTTCTTCGCCTGGGATGCGCGCGGCCATGGGCGCTCGCCCGGCGTGCGCGGATTCAGCCCAAGCTTCGGCACCTCGGTGCGCGACGTGCAGACGTTCGTCGACCATATCGCCGCCACCTACGGCATCGCACCGCAGGACATGGCGGTGGTGGCGCAGAGCGTCGGCGCCGTGCTGGTCTCGACCTGGGCCCACGACTACGCGCCCAAGGTCCGCTGCCTGGTGCTGGCGTCGCCGGCCTTCAAGGTGAAGCTCTACGTGCCGTTCGCACGGCCCGGACTGGCGCTGCTCGAGCGCTTCAAACCCGGCCAGTTCGTCAACAGCTACGTCAAGGCCAAGTTCCTGACGCACGACCCGGAGCGGATCGCCTCCTTCGAGGCCGACCCGCTGATCACGCGTGCGATCTCGGTCAACATCCTCACCGCGCTCTACGACGCCGCCGACCGCGTCGTGGCCGATGCGCGCGCCATCACCATCCCTACCCAGTTGCTGATCTCGGGCGCCGACTGGGTGGTGCACCACGGACCACAGCACCTGTTCTACGAACGGCTGGGTACGCCGTTCAAGGAACGTCACGTGCTGCCGGGCTTCTACCACGACACGCTGGGCGAGCTGGGCCGCCCCGTGGCGGTGGCGCACGCCAAGCGTTTCATCACCGAGCGCTTCGCCGAACCGCTGCAACGGCCGGCGCTGCTGGACGCCCATCGCTGGGGCTACACGCGCGACGAAGCCGACGCGCTGGCAACCCCGCTGCCGCTTGCGTCGGCGCGTGGCCTCTACTGGGCCATGACCCGCGCCTCGATGAAGATCGGCGGCTGGCTGTCGCGCGGCATTGGGCTTGGCCACAAGACCGGCTTCGATTCGGGCTCGACCTTGGACTATGTCTATCGCAACACGGCCGAGGGCCTGGGTCCGATCGGACGCCTGACCGACCGCGCCTACCTCGACTCGATCGGCTGGCGCGGCATCCGCCAGCGCAAGGTCCATGTCGAGGAGCTGATCCGCAGCGCCATGAAGCGCCTGCGCGATAGCGGCCAGAAAGTGCGCATCATGGACATCGCCGCCGGCCACGGCCGCTACGTGCTGGAGGCACTGCAGGCGGACGGCACGGCGCGACCCGACTCGATCCTGTTGCGCGACTACAGCGACCTGAACGTCGAGAGCGGATCCCGGCTGATCGTCGAGAAGGACCTGATCGACATCGCCCGTTTCGTGAAGGGCGACGCCTTCGATCGCGACGACCTGGCCAAGGTCGAACCGCGGCCGACGCTGGGCATCGTGTCGGGCCTCTACGAGCTGTTCCCCGACAACGCCATGGTGCGTCGCTCGCTCGATGGGATGGCCGCCGCCGTGCCACCGGGCGGCTATCTCGTCTATACCGGCCAGCCCTGGCATCCGCAGCTCGAGCTGATCGCGCGCGCGTTGACCAGCCATCGCGGCGGGGCCGCTTGGGTGATGCGCCGCCGCACCCAGGAAGAAATGGATCAGCTCGTTGCCGCCGCCGGTTTCCGCAAGCTCGACCAGCGCGTCGACGAATGGGGCATCTTCACCGTATCGCTCGCCCAGCGCGTCGAGGATGCGTAAATGGGCTGTTTTGGGTTTTCGGACCACGCGCGTCCACGCGCGCCTCGGCGCACTAGCGCCGATACTCTTTCGCTCTTCGCTTCGCTGCGAGCAAATGCGGGCGTGGACGCCCGCGGTCCAAAATTGCCATGACCACCACGACACCTGGTCGGCCGTGGCGGCGGGCGGCGGTGTGGTTGGTCATCCTCGCCGTGTTCTTCTATGCCACGTACGGGTTTGCCAACTGGCTGGCGTCGCAGCGCAGCGATGTCGGCCATGTCGTATTCGGCTGGGAGCGCCACGTCCCCTTCGTCGACTGGACGATCTTCCCCTACTGGTCGATCAACGCGTTCTATGGCCTGTCGCTGTTCGTGTGTCGCACCGAGACGGAACTGAAGGTCCATGTCCGGCGCCTGCTGACGGCGCAGGTGATCGCCGTCGCCTGCTTCCTGCTGTTCCCGCTCACCTTCACTTTCACCAAGCCCGAGACCTCGGGTCTCGCCGGCTTCATGTTCGAGTCGCTGGGTGCCTTCGACAAGCCGTTCAACCAGGCGCCGTCGCTGCACATCGCGCTGACGGTGATCCTGCTGGAATTTTATGTCCGCCACGCTGCGCCGGCCTGGCGCTGGGTGCTGCGGGCATGGTTCATCGGCATCGGCGTCTCGGTGCTGACGACCTACCAGCATCACTTCATCGACATCCCAACCGGCGCGCTGCTGGGCTTCTTCGCCCTGTGGCTCTGGCCGCTGGAGCGGCCGTCCCCCTTGAGCGGGGCCACGCTGAGCGCCGACCCGAAGCGACGGCGGCTGGCCGCAATCTACAGTGTGGGCGCGGTGCTGTGCGGGGCGATCGGCTTCGGCCTGGGCGGCGGGTGGCTCTGGTTCCTGTGGGGCACGGTGGCCCTGGCCATGGTGGCGGCATTCTACGCCCTCTTCGGCGCCGAGGGCTTCCAGAAAGGATCCGACGGACAGCTCAGCCTGGCCGCCCACGCGTTGCTGCTGCCTTACCTTGCCGGGGCCTGGCTGAACTCGCGGCTGTGGACACGCCGGCAACCGGAACCCGACCATGTCGCCGACGGCGTCTGGATCGGGCGCGTGCCGTCGACCCGCGATGCAGCCGCGCAACCGATACGCGCCATCCTCGACCTCAGCGCCGAACTGTCGGCGCCGCGCGGCGTCGCAACCTACCGCAGCTGTCCGACGCTCGACCTGGTGCCGCTGCAGCCGGCGCTGTTGCAGCGCGCCGCCGATACGATCGAAACCCTGCGCCGCGACGGCCCGGTGCTGGTCACCTGCGCGCTGGGCTACGGCCGTAGCGCCGCCGCTATTGCCGCGTGGCTGGTGCGCAGCGGTCGCGCCGCCGATACGACCGAAGCGCTCGCGATGATCCGCAGCGCGCGGCCCCGCATCACGCTCGATACGGCCGCGCTGGCGCGCAGCCTCGGCGACGCTGTCGCGCCGGCACCCCAGGCAGCCCGCGGGGCGCCATGAGCGATCCCACCACAGATGACCGCACCGTTGCCGGCATCGCCACGCACCTGCTGGCCCAGGGCGCGATGGTGCATCGCCTGTCGAGCGCGCTGACAATTGCAAGCCTGCTGGCCGTGCTTCTGCTGGTCCTGTTGCTGCCGCCCGCGCGCCACGCAACCGTGATCCTGGTGGCGCTGGCCGTCGTCGCTGGACTGGCAGAACTGTGGTTTGCCCTGCGCGTCGCTTTCGACGCCCGGGTGTTCAGGCTGCTGTCGCGCGGCGACTCGCCCGATGGCCTCACCCTGTCGGCATTCGATACGGCGATGGGCGCCCTGGGATTGATGCCACAGGACAAGCGCGGGCGTCCCATCGCGGCACGCTTGCAGGGCGCCCTGCGGCTGCTGCGCTGGCAGGTCGCGTTGCTTCTGACACAGGTCGCGATCTTGCTGGTCACCAGCGCGATCTTTGCCGTCCTGGGAGGCTGATCGCATGCTGGAGCGGATCGCGGCCACCGCCATCACCGTCTTCGCACGGCTGGTGACGGGCGTGCGCACCAACTGGCTGGGCTGCCGGCCCGAGCCGGTGCAGCGCATCTACTTCGCCAATCATTCCAGCCATGGCGACTTCGTGCTGATCTGGACGTCGCTGCCGCAAGCGCTACGTACGGTGACGCGACCGGTTGCCGGCGCCGACTACTGGCAGCAATCGGCGGCCCGCCGCTTCATCGGCGAACGCGTGTTTCGCGCCGTGGCCATTCCCCGCGGCGGTGGTGCCCAGCAGGCGCAGGACCTGATGTGTGCCGCCCTCGACGGCGGCGCCTCGCTGATCGTCTTCCCCGAAGGAACGCGCAACACCACCGAGGAGACCCTGCTGCCGTTCCGCAGCGGCCTCTACTGGCTCGCCAAGGCGCGGCCCGATGTCGAGTGCGTGCCGGTCTGGATCGCCAATATCAGTCGCGTGCTGCCCAAGGGTGAGTTCCTGCCCATCCCGCTGCTCTGCACCTTGACCTTCGGCGCGCCGATGAAGGTTGGTGCCGAAGAGGACAAGTCGGCCTTCATCGACCGCGCCCGCACCGCGCTGCTGGCGTTGAGCAGGCCGGATCATGACTAGGGCTACCGCATACGCCCACGCTCCCGGGTCAAGAGGAACAAGAAAATGACAACCCAGGAACACACGCTGGCGCTGTTCGCGGGCATCCTCGGGCTGCTGGTCATCGCCTCGGCGGTCGGTGGCGTCCTGGCGTGGCGCAGCGGCGGCAACAGTCCCACCATCGCCAACCTCAACGCGCGCATCAAGGCGTGGTGGGTGATGGTGGCGCTGATCGCCGTGGCCTTCGTGTTCGGCAAGACCGGTGTCATCGTACTGTTCGGCCTGTCCTCGTTCCTGGCCCTGCGCGAGTTCCTGACGCTGACACGTACGCGACGTGGCGATCACATCGCCATCGCCGGCGCTTTCTTCATCGTGCTGCCAGCCCAGTACATATTGATCGGCATCGACTGGTACGGCCTCTACTCGATCTTCATCCCGGTCTATGCCTTCCTGGTGATGCCCATCGTGGCGGCGCTGCGCGGCGATACCCAGAATTTCCTGGCGCGCATCGCCGAGGTGCAGTGGGGCCTGATGGTCTCGGTCTTCTGCGTCTCGCACGTACCGGCGCTGATGACGCTCGATATCCCCGGCTACGAGGGCCGCCAACTGCTGCTGATCGCCTTCCTGGTGCTGGTAGTACAGTCGAGTGACGTGCTGCAGTACGTCTGGGGCAAGCTGTTCGGCCGCCACAAGATCGCGCCGCTGCTGTCGCCGTCGAAGACCGTCGAAGGCTTTGTCGGCGGCGTGCTCAGCGCCTCGGCATTGGGCGCCGCCCTGTGGTGGATCACGCCGTTCTCGCCCGTGCATGCCTTCGGCATCGCCCTGCTGATCACCCTGATGGGCTTCTTCGGTGGCCTGGTGATGTCGGCCATCAAGCGCGACCTCAACGTCAAGGACTGGGGCCACATGATCGAAGGCCATGGCGGCATGCTCGATCGCCTGGATTCGGTGATCTTCGCGGCACCCATCTTCTTCCACGTCGTGCGCTTCTGGTGGACGCCGTAGCGGCCTCCTGACCCTCTCACGTTCCATTAAACTTATTGGTTGACTATTTCCTGTTCTCCCCTATATTAAACCATATGGTTGAACAATATCTCACCGCCGTCTTTCACGCGCTGTCTGACCCGACCCGGCGCATGATGCTGCGGCGTCTCGCCGGCGAGGATCGCAGCATCGGCGAACTGGCAGCGCCCCTGCGCATGTCGTTCGCCGGGGCGTCCAAGCATGTGCGCGTGCTGGAGGGCGCCGGCCTTCTGCGTCGCCTGGTGTGCGGACGATCGCACATCTGTCACCTGCAGCCAGGGCCACTGGCGCTGGCCGACGATTGGCTGCGCGACTACGAGCGTTTCTGGACCGACCGGCTCGATGAGCTCGAGCAGGCGTTGCGTAAAGGCGAACCGAAACCGAAGAAAAGGAGCAAACGATGAGCGAGTATGGCGTTCACACTGAAGCTGGCGCCGTCCGGCTCGAACGCGTTCTGCCCGGCCCGATCGAGCGGGTCTGGGCCTATCTCACCGAAAGCGACAAGCGCCGGCAGTGGCTGGCCAGCGGATCGATGGACCTGCGTGTCGGCGGCCCGGTGGAACTGCATTTCAATCACGCCGAACTGTCGGCCAAGAAGGAACCGACGCCGGAGCGCTATAAGAAGTACGAAGGCGGTCACACCAATCGCGGCCGGGTCACGCAATGCGAGCCGCCACGGCTGCTGAGCTTCATCTGGGGTACGACGCCCGACGACGACTCCGAGGTGACGTTCGAGCTGAGCCCGCAGGGCGACAAGGTGCTGCTGGTCGTGACGCACCGCCGCCTGCGCGACCGGGCCGGCAAAGTCAGTGTCGCGGGCGGCTGGCATGTCCATCTGGACGTGTTGGTCGACATCCTGTCCGGCAACGCGCCGCGCCCGTTCTGGTCAGCCCTCGCCGTGGTCGACGACGAGTACGAACGGCGGTTTCCGGCAACGTAGCCCTGTTACCGAGACCACGTCGGGTCCCCCTCCGCCTTAGGTACTTCGACGCAAAGCGTCGAAGTACCGAAACGCGCACCTCCCCCACGTTGTGGGGGAGGATGAGGTTGACTGCGGGACGCAACCCGGAGACCCTGCGCGCCGCGGCGTACGGTGCCGGAAAGCCAGAGGTCTCATGCCCAGCGCAAGCAGCAAACGCGGAACCACCGGCGCGATCCGGGTCGGCATTGGCGGTTGGACGTTCGAGCCCTGGCGCGGCACCTTCTACCCGGACGGCCTGGCGCAGAAACGCGAGTTGGAATACGCCAGCCAGCACGTGACATCGATCGAAATCAACGGCACGTACTACGGCTCGCAGAAGCCGGAGAGTTTCGCGCGCTGGCGCGAGGAAACACCCGACGGCTTCGTGTTCTCGGTCAAGGGCACGCGCTTCACGACCAACCGCCGCGTGCTGGCCGAGGCCGGTCAATCGATCGAGCGCTTCTTCGCCAGCGGCGTGATGGAACTGAAGGAGAAGCTGGGGCCGATCAACTGGCAGCTCCTGCCCACCAAGCAGTTCGACCCCGCCGACTTCGAGGCCTTCCTGAAACTGCTGCCCACCAACGTCGGCGGGCGTGACGTGCGGCATGTCGTGGAAGTGCGTCACGACAGCTTTCGCGTGCCGGCGTTCATCGAGTTGCTGCGCGCCTACAATGTCGCCACGGTACTGACCGACAAGGAAAGCTTCCCGGAAATCCCCGACGTCACCGCGCCCTTCGTCTATGCCCGCCTGCAGCGGTCGTCGGAGAAGGAAAAGACCGGTTATACCGGCAAGGCGCTCGATACCTGGGCCGGCCGGGCACGGGCCTGGGCATCGGGCGGCGCACCGGATGACCTCGACCGGATCGCCGGTGCCGAAAAGCGCCCGCCGAAATCCCGCGACGTCTTCGTCTACATGATCAACGGCTTCAAGCCCAAGGCGCCGGCTGCCGCAATGGCGTTGATCGAACGGCTCGCCAAGGCCTGACAGTTGCCCATCGGCTGACATGGCCGGCCCGGCAATCCCGGAAAGACTCGTCTGGACCATCGATCAGCTCGACGTCCGCCCGACCGATCGTCTGCTCGAAATCGGCTGCGGCCGCGGCATCGCCGTGTCGTTGATCTGCGATCGGCTGACGACCGGCAGCATCACCGCCATCGATCGCTCCCCGGTGGCGATCAAGGCAGCCCAGGCGCGGAACCGCGATCACATCGCGGCCGGGCGGGCGGCGTTCCATGCGCTTGCTCTGGCCGACACCAACTTCGCCAAAAGCGGCTTCGACAAGATCTTCGCCGTGAACGTCAACGTATTCTGGACGGATGGCACCCGCGCGCTGGCAGCGGTGAGAAACATGCTGGCCCCGCCCGGCGTGCTGCATCTGGTTTATCAGCCACCGACGGCCCGACAACTCACCACGCTAACCGGGAAACTGGCACCCGCGCTCGCGCGGTCCGGCTTTTCCGTCGACGAGCCGCTTGTGGTGGAGGGTGGGACACCGTTGCTCTGCATCTCGGGACGCATTCCGATGACCGCGCCGGATCGACGGCAGACATGAGGAAAGCGGGTTTGTCTTTTACGACCGATTGGTCCATATATAGATGGCATGACACGACAAGCTTCACCGCGGATGCCGCGCGGCCGGCCCCGAGAGTTCGACATGGACGCAGCGATAGAGCGCGCCATGGATGCTTTCTGGTCGTCCGGCTATTACGGCACATCGCTGCCGGATCTACTTGACGCGACGAATCTTTCGCGCGGAAGCCTCTATGCAGCCTTTGGCGACAAGCACGGCCTCTTTCTGTGCGCCCTCGACCGGTATATCGCCGAGGCCTTGACGCGCCTCGATGCCGAGCTTGATCCACGAAGAAATGCCTTGGCGGGTTTACGAGCCTGTCTTGCCGGGTATGTCGAGCGGACCAGCGGGGCTGCCGGCAAGCGCGGGTGCCTGGTGGTCGCGACCGCCATGGAACTGGCCGGCCATGACACCGAGGTAGAACAGCGTATCCGGCGGTTCTTCAAGACGATGGAAACCCGGCTGGCCGCGGCACTGGCGCGCGCGCAGGCCGAGGGGGACCTGGTCGATGGCGTCGAGCCCGCGACCGCCGCCCGCTTGCTTCTCTGTCTGCTCGAAGGCATGCGTGTCGTCGGCAAGACAAGCTCGGACCGGAGCATGTCGCAAGCCGTCGTCCAGACCCTGATCGACCGCTTCGCAAAGTAGATCATCGCACGGCCAGAGCATCGATCAGGCACGCTGATATATAGACCATTCGGTCGTAAAAGGAAATTCCATGACCCCGATCCAGATCGCGTGCGCCGTGCTTGTGGCCTTGCTATGGGGCTTCCAATTCGTCGTCATCAAAGTCGGCCTGACCGCGTTTCCACCCTTGTTTTTTGTCGGTTTGCGCTTTGCCGTCGTCGCGGCCCTCCTACTTCCCTTCGTCGGATGGCCGACCAAGCGCGAACTCGGGCGGATCATCGTCATCTCGATCTTCGTCGGCGGTCTGAATTTCGGATTGGTCTTCATCGGACTCGCCCATGGACCAGCCAGTGTAGCGGGCATTGCCATTCAGCTTACGACACCGTTCACGCTGATCCTCGCCTGGCCGCTGCTTGGCGAGCGGCTCTCGGTACGGATCATCTTCGGTGTCGTTCTCGCCTTCGGTGGCGTCGCCCTGATCGTGGTCGAACCTAGCGTATCGGTGAAGATCGTCCCGACACTCTTCGTGATCGGCTCGGGATTCGCCATGGCAGCCGGAAGCGTGCTGACCAAGCGCTACGGCCCGTTCGAGCCGCTGAAGCTCATGGCCTGGATGTCGCTCTTCACCGTGCCACAAGTTCTGGCCGCGTCTCTTGTGCTTGAACATGGGCAGATCGCTTCGTTCCACGCCGCCAGTCTCATGTCGTGGATGGCCTTCATGTACACCGTGCTGCTCGGCGCGATTCTCGGCTTTGGCCTATGGTTCTGGCTGATTGGGCGATGCTCGATGACGCGCGTCGCGCCCTTCGGGTTGCTGCAGCCGGTCTTCGCGATCATCGCAGGGGTGATCTTCCTGCACGAGCCCCTGACGGCGGCGCTCGTCACAGGCGCCGTCATTTGCATCGCCGGTGTGGCCATCACTCAGCGCCAATCCCTTCCCACCGAACTTCGCATATGGCGGCGGTTCATCTCGAACACCTCTCCCCGCGAGAGCGGGGAGAGGTGAAGTAGCGGCGGAACGGTACGCGGGCTTACACCGCCTTCGCCCTTATGCCCCGATCACGTGCGCGCGGCTGGCGGTCCAGTCGAAAGCGCACTGGGCACCCCGCGGCAGATCCGGCATGTCGATGCTGGGCACGCGAATGCGGATGTCGCGGCCGCCGCTCTTGCCCAGCACCAGGAAGCTGTCGCCGTAGTTCACCGTCTCTTCGATGGTCAACAGACGGCGTTCGCCCGACGCCGCTGGTGTCTGCGCCGAGATCCGGATCGTCTCGGGACGCACCAGGACACTCACGGTCTGTCCCGGCGCGAGATCCCGGCGGCCGGTCGCGATCGGGCCCAATGGTCCCAGGTCGACCACACCATCGGATCCGGTGCGGCCATCGAACAGATTGCTGTCGCCGATAAAGGAGGCCACGAAGCGCGTGCGGGGCGCGAAATAGACCTCGGCCGGCGTGCCGACCTGCTCGATGTGGCCATGGTTGAAGACGGCGATGCGGTCCGACATCGCCATGGCTTCGGTCTGGTCGTGCGTGACGTAGATCATGGTCACGCCCAGTTCGCGATGGATGCGCTTCAGCTCGACCTGCATCTGCTCGCGCAAGGTCTTGTCGAGTGCGCCCAGCGGCTCGTCGAGTAGCACCAGATCGGGTTCGAATACCAGGGCGCGGGCCAGTGCCACGCGCTGTTGCTGACCACCGGACAACGCCTTGGGCGCGCGGCCAGCGAAGTCGGCCAGGCCGACCATGGCCAGCACCGCAGCGATCTTGCGGTCGGCCTCGGCGCGTGCCGTGCGGCGCATGCGCAGGGGGAACCCGACATTCTGGGCCACGCTCATGTGCGGGAAGAGCGCGTAGTTCTGGAACACCATGCCGATGTTGCGGTCGTAGGGTGCGACCGCATCGATCTGGCGGCCGGCGATGCTGATCTCGCCTGCCGTCGGCTGCTCAAAGCCGGCGATCATCATCAGGGTCGTGGTCTTGCCGGAGCCGGAAGGGCCGAGAAAGGAGATGAACTCGCCGGGCCGGATATCGAGGTCGATGCCGTCGACGGCATTCTGGCCCGGCATGTAGCTCTTGGACAGCGACCGCAGGCACAACGATCGAGCGGTTGTCATGACGATGCTCCGATAGGCTTCGACCTGGCCTTCACCAGTGCCGCCGCCCAGCGCGTGCCGATGACCGCCAGCACGGCGGCGAGCAGCAGCGAGGAGGCGGCGGAAATCGCCGGATCGGCTTCCATTTGGAAGCTGTTGTACATCTGGCGCGGCAGGGTGGCGCTGTCGCGCCCGGAGATGAAAATCGCGATCACCGTCTCATCGAACGAATGGATGAAGGCGAACAGCGCTGCGACAAGGAAGGCAGGCCGCAAGATCGGAAACGTGACCAATCGGAACGTGGTCAGCGGCCGCGCACCCAGGTTGGCGGCGGCCTGCTCGACGCGGCGATCGAAATTGGCCAGCGCCGACGTCACCGTCAGGACCACGACCGGAATCGAGAGGCAGGCATGGGCGAGAATCACGCCCGGCATGCTCTGCACCAGGCCCAGGGTGCCGAAGTACGTGTAGTAGCCCAGCGCCATCACGATATGCGGCACGATCAGCGGCATCAGCACGATGATGCGGAAGGCGGCGCGCAGGCGGAACTGGTAGCGTGCCAATGCGAAGGACGCCGGCACGCCCAGCAGCATCGACAGCACCATCGTGCCGAGACCGATCAGGAAGCTGTTGATGATCGGTCCCGTCCAGTTGGGATCGGAGAAGACGCGGCGGTAATAGCCCAGCCAGTAACCCGGTGGCGGGAACTCCAGCGACGGCGCCGTACTGAACGACATCGGCACGACGATGAACATCGGTCCCGTCAGCAGCACGACGACCAGGACGGCCAGGATCAGTGTCGAGCGCGACATCGTCACCGCCACATCCGCTCGATGCCGAAGAACCGGTCATAGAGGGCGAACAGCGCCAGCGCCGCCGCCAGCAGGATCATGGATGTGGCGGACGCGGCGCCGAACTCCAGCAGTTGTTCCATTTCCTGGCCGATGCGGCCGGCGATCATCTTGTCCTGCGGGCTGCCGATCAGCGTCGGCGTGACGTAGAAGCCCAGGCACGTGATGAACACCAGCGTGGCGCCGTTGAGAACGCCCGGCAGGCTCTGCGGCAGGTAGACGGTGGCGAATGCGCGCCATGGCCGGGCGCCCAGGCTGGCGGCGGCGCGCATGTGGGTCTCATCGATCCGGCGCATCACGGCGTAGAGCGCCAGCACCATGAAGGGCACCAGCATGTGTGCCATCGCGAACGTGGCGGCAAACGTCGTGAACAGCAACTGCGGCGCCGGCTCGACACCCAGCGCCACCAGCAGGCCCACGACCGGCCCACGCGCGCCCATGATCACCATCCAGGCATAGGTGCGCACCAGGAAGCTGGTCCAGAAGCTGAGTGCCACGACACCCAGGAGAAAGGCGCCGATCGTGCCGCCCTTGCGGGCGGCGACATAGGCCACCGGATAGGCAAAGACCAAGCTCACCAGCGTCACGATCAAGGCGGTGCGGAACGTGCGCGCCAGCACGCCGAGGTCGTATGTCGAGGCAAAAAACTCGGCGTAGTTGCCAAGGCCCAGCTCGGGCTCACTGATGCTGGTCCAGACGACGAGGCCCAGCGGCACCAGAAAGAACACGGCCAGAAACAGCGCCGCGGGCGCGTAGAGGATGAACGGGGCGCGGACAAGCCAAGTCCACCCGCCGGGCACCCGCCGTGGCGCGGCTGTAGCCGGTGCCGTCGTGTCCGTCAGCTGGAGAGCCATTGCTCGAACCGCTTCGCCATCGCGGCGAGCTGCGGCGCCAGTTTCTCCGCATCCAGAATCGCCGCCTTGGGCAGGTTCTCCGGCGAGGTCGGCATGCGGCTTACGACGTCGGCCGACAACCCCTTGAACGAGGCGGGATTCATCGGTCCGTAGTTGTTGCGCAGCGCGAACTGGGCCAGCCGCTCGGGCGCCACGGCGAACTCGATGAAGCGCCAGGCGTTCTTGGCCCGGGGCGTCCCGCGCGCCACCACCCAGGCCGCCACGTCGATCACCGCCTGATTGAACGTCAGCGCGATCGGCAGCTTCTGGTCGATCATCACCTGCGCGCTGGTGTTCCACATGCCGATCAGCGAGACCTCGCCATCGCGCAACAGCTGTTGCGACTGCGGACTCTGGCTCCACCAGATGCGGACGTCCTTCTTGATCCGATCCAGCGACTTGAACGCGCGATCCAGATCGTAGGGAAACAGCTTGGCCGGCTCGACTCCATCGGCCATCAGCGCGAAGGCCAGCACCCGCGCCGGGTAGTTCTGCAGGCTGCGCGGGCCGGGATACTTCCTGGTGTCCCAGAAATCGGCCCAGGTCTGCGGGCCATCGGCCAGCTTGTCCTTGCGCCACGCGATGATGTTGGCGAACGCATGCGAGCTCACGCCGTTGAGCGTCACCGCGCCGGGCCACAGCGACGACGGCGCAATCTTGCTCTCGTCGTACTTGTCGATGAGGTTGGCCTGATTGGCCCGGCCGAGCTCGGCCACGCCGAGCGTGGTCACATCGAACTCATAGACGTTGGTGCGCACCTGCGCTGCAAGCTTGGCAAAGGACACCGGCGCGATGGTGCGGATTTCGATGCCCGTGGCCTCGGTAAACGGGTTGAAGAGGATGGCTCGCGCTGCCTCTTCCCAGGGGCCGCCCCAGGTGTTCACGTAAAGCACCTCGGCAGCCCTGGCACCGCGCACGAACGGCATTGCCAGGGCGCCGGCCGCCACCGCGGACACGACGTGCCGCCGTGTCGGCCGCGACAGCGACATTGCTTCCCGAGCCATGGTCGTTCTCCCTGTGTTATCAGCCGATGGTGGCGCGATAGACGCGCAACCAGTTGCCGGCCGTGATCTTCTCGACTTCGTCGGCGTTGAAGCCGATTCGCGCCAGCGCTGGCGCCACGCTCGCAAGTCCGCTGATGGTCTTCAGCCAGGCCGGCTTCTCGCTCGGCCCGGGCTTGGCGGCGGAGCCGGCGCCGTACTGGACCGTGCGCGTCCACCGTCCCGAGCGCATCCAGTCGAGATACGCCTGGTTGGAATGGTGACTAAAATCGGTGCCGATGCCGACATGATCGATACCGGCGATGTCGACCGTGCGCGCCACCATCTGGGCCCAGGCATCGACGCTGTCGCAGGCCGGTTCCGGCGTGATGTTGCGATAGGCCGCGCACCCGATGATGCCGCCCTTGGCGGCCAGCGCCTTGATGATGGCGTCGTTCTTGTTGCGCTTGTGCGGGAACACCGATGCCGGGTTGGCGTGGGTGATCGCGACCGGCTTCTGCGACCATTCGATGGCATCGAGCGTCGTCTTGTCACCGACATGCGAGAGATCGATCAGCATGCCGCACTGGTTCATCTCGCGCACCACCTCGCGGCCGAAGCGCGCCAGGCCAGGATCGACCGTCTCGTAGCAGCTTGAGCCCAGCTCGTTCTGATTGTTGTATGTGAGCTGCAAGACGCGCACGCCCAGCTCGGCGAAGAGCTCGACATAGCGGATGCGGCCGTCGAGCAGATTCGTGTTCTGGTAACCCAGCAGCAGCGCGATCCGGCCGGCCTTGTGCGCTGCCAGAATGTCGTCGGTCGAGCGTACGATGCTGACCACGTCGGCATGCGCCCGGGCAAGATCTCGCCACTCGCCGATCGCGTCGAGGGACTCGATCGCGCCCTCCCAGAAGCCAAGCGTGGGCGTGACGCAGGTGAACCCACCGGCCCTCAGGTCCTCGAATACGCCGCGGTCGAACGATCCGCATTGCAAGCCATCGATCAGCATCGCCGAACCTCAGGAAGTGGAAGAAACAGGATCGGCACGCAGCCGCGCCGGATCGGCGGCCAGCATGGCAAGGTCGGTCTCGTCTTCGTCGTTGCGACCGACGATGCGGCCATCGGCTTCGACGCGGACAGTGCCGGCGTGCCGCCGGCTCTCGAACGAGTCCGGCGCCAGCGCGGCATGGGAGGCGTGATAGAGCGGCCACCACGTCGCAGCCGCGACCACAAAACCGTTCCGCCGCACATGGTCCAACCGTGTCGGCGTCGCCGCCGGCCGCGGTGCGATGCGCACGCGCGCGCCGGCGCCTTCGAACTCGACAGAGGCCGCAAGCGCGTGCCGCTCGGCCTGGCCCTGGATCGCTCGCAGCTCGGCGGACTGGGCAACGCCTGTCACCTTCACCTCACCTTGCCCGGTCAGGCGGAACTGTGCGATCGCCACGTCCAACACGGCGTCGGCAACCAACCATGCATGCTGCCCGCTGCCGTCAATGACCGGCAGAGTGCCTTGGTCATCCAGCACCAGCGGATGCGGCACTGACGCCTTCAGATGGGCGATCTGCCTTTCGATACCGTCGAACCCGGACACCGGCAGGATCGCGGCATAGACAGCGGCATCGCGCACCGAGGGCAGCAGGCCGTCCGGCACGCCGGCGGCCTGCACCAGCCGCTCGAGGACCATCCGGATCTCGCGCAGCGAGAGGCACAGGCTGCTCATGCCGAAGGCTCCGGTGGATAGAACCAGTAGGGATCCGCGGTGCCGCCGGCCAGGTCAGCCGGCGTCGGTGCGCCATGGAAGATGACGCCGCGCAGGTTGCGATTGAGAAAGTCGCGGGCCTTGTCGATGCCATGGATGCCGACATTGAGCAGGCGCGTGATGTGCGCCGGCACGAAGTCCTCGCTCATGATGTCGGCATGCGGCGAGTGATAGGGCAGCTGGGCCAGCGCCTGCACGCGCGTGACGACCAGGCGGTGCAGCGGGTGCGCCAGCAGGAAGCGCGCGACGCTCAGGCGGGGATCGGCCGCCGCCAGGTCGCGATCCAGTGACACGATCAGGCGCGGCAGGTCGAGGCCAAGATTATGGGCTTCGCCGACCTCCTCGCGCGGGCCGCGACGCGGCTCTTCCGCGGTGCGCGACTTGTACCAGACATAGCGCTGCGAGCGCTCCGATGTGAGGTCGAGGTCGAAAGCCCAACGGTAGTCGGCGCGCACCAGGTCGCGCAGGCGCCCGATCGACATTTCGGGCTGTCCGACCAGTTCCTCGTCGATCACCAAGGTGCTGCACAGCTGGTCCGCGACATCGGGAACCAGCTCGATCAGCAGCGACAGCAGCGTCTCGTGCGCTTCGGGGTGAATGCGACCTTCCAGCGACGCGGTGAAGTTGACCAATGGCGTCGCACCCTCGCAGCCTGCCGCGACACGCGCGATCAGGGCAGACAGCTCACGGCGGATGACCGCAAGGTCGCCTGCAATCACCGTGCTGGGCGCAAAGGCCTCGTACTCCGCGCGATCCTGGCGGCGCGCCACGATCGCCTTGTCGAGCAGACGCGCCAGCAGGTGCAGCGGCGCGCCGGCGCGATCGATCGGCAGCAGCCGCGCCTGCACGATCGCCGTCTCACGGATGGTGAGCCACCGATTGATCAGGCGCGGATGGTTGTTGACGAAGAACATCAGGCCCAGCGCCGAGCCGTTGCCCACGCCGAGGAAACGCGCCAGATCAGGCGCCATGTCGGCTGCCGACGCACCGCCCTTCAACTGCACGAGGTGCCGCACCAGGTCGCCGGCGAACACCCGCATCATGTATGCCGTCAGCATCTGGGCCTGCAGCGACGCCCGCAGGGGATGGTCGGCCTCGTAGGCCAGGAACGACTTGGTGCCGAACGTCCCGTTGCCGTCGATCCCGGTGTTGCGCATCAGGTAGCAGGTACGACCCAGTTCCGGGATCGGCGGCTGGCGGCCGGCGGCGAGGCTGTTGACGGCGCAGTCGAACAGGCGGCCCGAGCGGTTGGAGCGCGCCCAGGTCAGGGTCTGCGGCGTGGCCCGGCCTTCGTAGAGGCGCGGCAGTTGCTGTGCGAGCGCGTCGAGGCCGGCGGCGGAGACCGGACCTTCGATCAGCGCACCCATCATGTCCCAGGCGCGACCGATGATGCGGCCGGTGCGCTGTCGCGCCGACGGCTCGAAGGACAGAACCGGAAAGGTAAAGCGCCAGCCCGCGGCCTCGATGGCGTAGCGGGCGGTCCCCCTGCCGCGCTCGTCGATATCGAAGTGCTCGCGCTCTATGGTCCAGCGTTGCTGTGTGGCGCGGGCCATCAGCCAGCGCGACGCGCTGATGCGCGAGGGCTGGATGGCCGCCAACCGTTGCGGCCGCATCAAGTCCGCCGGGGCACGCATCAGCGCTCCCGACATCACAGGCAACGTATCAGGCATGACCGAACTGAGCGCTGAACCGGCGCGCGGCCGCGACGGCGATCGGGCCGCAGCGGTCGTGGTCGAACCGGGTTGTGGGACCGGAGATGGCAATCACGGCAACGCATTGGCCGGCGGCATCCAGAACGGGTGCGGCGACCGCGGAGACGAGCTGTGGATCGGTGGGTGCGAAGATGGCGAAACCGCGTTCACGCACCTCGGCGAGGTGAGCATCATCGGACAGGACGATGCCCTGCTCGCGCAGCCGTGCCCTCATCTCAGGTGATCCATAGGCGACCAGGACCGAGCCCGACGCGCTGCCGCCCAGCGCCATGCGGGCGCCAACCCGCAGATCGGCGCGCAGTACCTGGCGCGACTCGACGCGATTGATGATCACGGCGTGATAGCCGTCGAGCACGGATATGGTGGCCGTCTCGCCGCTCTCGCTGACGATTTCCTGCAGCAGCTCGCTGGAGCGATCCCCGAGGTTGGCCTGCTCCAGTGCCCGCACCGCGTAGAACTGGAAGCGCAACGCCAGGCGAAAAGCACCATCAGCGGTCTGGTCGAGCAGACCGGCGTCGACCAGCGTCCGCAGCCGCTGATAGACGGCCGCGCGCTGGTCCCCCGTCGCGCGCACTACGTCCGGCAAGCGCATCGGTTTGGGGGATGCCGCGATGACATCGCAGACAGCCAAGGTCTTGAGCGTGGAAGAAAGTGCGCGAACTGGCATTGTATTCTATATTTATACAACGTATTCTATTATGATCGTGACGCACAGCGAGTCAAGCCGCCTGGCCTGCTCGTCAGGAGGGGTTGCGGTTAGCCAGCGGGACGGAGCGAGACGGGCGCTTCACGCACCCAGGTAGGCCTTGCGGACGTAGTCGTTGTTGCGCAGTTCGCTGGCTGATCCTGTCAGCTTGACGTGACCCACTTCGATGGTCAGGCCGCGTGAGGCCAGCTTCAGCGCCCAATTGACATTCTGTTCGGCCAGGATGACCGCCAGCTGCTCGCGCGACTGGATCTCGCGCAGCAGCTCGCCGATGCGCTGCACCATGACCGGCGCCAGGCCCAGCGACGGCTCGTCCAGCATCAGCAGCTTGGGCCGCGACATCAGGGCGCGTCCGATCGCCAGCATCTGCTGTTCGCCGCCGCTGAGGCTGCCCGCCATCTGCCGGAAGCGCTCGCGCAGGCGCGGGAAATAGGTCAGGACCTGCTCGAGCCGTTCCTGGATGTCGGCTTTGCGCAACGTGTGGGCGCCCGCCATCAGGTTCTCGTGCACGCTGGTGGCGGCGAAGACCCGCCTTCCTTCCGGCGACAGCGCGATGCCCTGCCGCACGATCGCGTGCGGCGCCAGCCCCGTGATGTCGTTGCCGGCAAACCGGATGCGGCCGGCGATCAGCCGCACCATGCCGAGGATGGCCATCAGCGTGCTGCTCTTGCCGGCGCCGTTGGCGCCCACCAGCGCCACGATTTCGTTGGCCTCGACGGTGAAGCTGACGTCGTGCGTCACCGCGACCGTACCGTAAGTGGCGCAGGTACCGTCGACCTCAAGCAGGCTCATGGTCGGCTCCCAGATACGCCTCGATCACCAGCGGGTTGGACGTCACCTCGCGCGGCGTGCCGATGCAGAGTGCGGTGCCGTGATGCAGCACCACCACGCGATGGCAGAGCTGGGCGATGAAACGCATGTTGTGATCAATCACGATCACGCTGACGCCGGCCTCCTGGATTCTCTTGATCATATCGGCGACCCGGTCGGCCTCTTCGGCGCTCAGTCCCGCCGCGGGCTCGTCGAGCAGGATCAGCTTGGGCGCCGACGCCAAGGCGACGGCGATGCCCAGCGCCTTCTGTCGGCCGTACGGCAAGTGCCGCGCCCGGGTGTCGCGCACATCGGTGAGCCGCAGGTCGCGCAGCAACGTCTCGACACGCTCGATCGTGCGTTCGCGCTGCCGACGATGGCCGGCGCCGCCCAGCACCGTCGACCAGAAGCCGGTGTAGGATTGCGTGAAGGTGCCGCGGTAGATGTTCTGCCACACCGTCCGCTCGCCATAGACGGTGGTCGACTGAAAGGTGCGTACCAACCCGCGCTGTACCAGCCGGTGGGCCGCCATGCCGGTCACCCGCTCCCCGGCAAACCGCACCTCGCCCGCGTCGGGCCGGGTCGTGCCACTGATGAGATTGACGGCGGTGGTTTTGCCGGCGCCGTTGGGGCCGATCATGCCCAAGATCTCACCGGCATTGACCGCAAAGGTCAGGTCGTGAACGGCCTTCAGCGCGCCAAAGGACTTACAGATGCCGCTGGCCTCCAGGATGGACGGCATCAGCGCCCTCCGCGGCGGCGGATTTTTCCAACCAATGTCGGCACGTCCAGCAATCCGCCCGGCAGATATTTCATCAGCAGGATCAGCACGACGCCGTAGAGCACCCACTGGTAGTCGACCCAGCTGCGCAACAATTCCGGCAGCGCCACGAGGAAGGCGGACCCGATGATCGGGCCCCACAGCGACCCCAGGCCGCCGATGACATTGATCACCACGAAGCGCAGCGACTCCGGGAAGGAATAGGAGATCGGCGAGACATAGTGCACGAAGCTCGCCTCCAGTGCGCCCTGCATGCCCACCAGGCCACAGGAGATCGTGAAGGTGATGACCTTCATGGCGAAGACCGGCATGCCGTTGCTGCGTGCCAGCGTCTCGCTTTCGCAGATGGCATCGATGGCATCGCCGAACTGCGAGCGCAGCAGCTGGCCGCACACCACGGCCGTCGCCAGTGCCGCGGCCAGCACCAGATAGTAGAAACTGGTCGGCGTGGTGAAGCCCGCGGGCGCGGGAATGGCGGAGATCCCTTCGGAACCACCGGTGATGGCAATGGCGTCGACGAAGATCTGGCGGGCGAATTCGCCGAACGTGAAGGTGAACAGCACGAAGAACACGCCCTTCAGGCGCAGCACCAGCGGTCCCACGAGCAGGCCCGTCGCGGCTGCCAACAGCGTGCCGGCCGCCGCCGCCAGCCACCAGTTCACCCCCAGCGATGTCGCGAGCAGCACGCTGGTGTAGCCGCCGATGCCCATGAAGGCGGCATGGCCGAGCGAGAACTGGCCCAGCCGCAGCACCAGATGAAGGCTCATGGCGCCGATCGCATACAGCGCCACCAGGGTCGCGATGTAAAGCAGGAAGGTCTCGCCCGTGACGTAGGGCAGGACCAGCGCCAGCGCCGTGACGATCACGGCCGCCCGCGGAATCCGCCACAACGTGAAGGGGCGCGCCGGCGTGTGGGTGTCGACGGTGGTCGTCATGCGACGCGCTCCGACCGACCCAGCAAGCCCTGCGGCCGCAGCAACAGCACCAGCATGATCACGGCAAAGGACGAAAGCTGCGCCGTCGCGGCACCGAAGTAAGTGGTGAGAATGCTCTCAGCCATGCCGAGGATAAGGCCGCCGACCGCGGCACCGGCGATGCTGCCTAGGCCACCCAGGATCACGACGGTGAAGGCCTTCACCAACGGCGCCGCACCCATGAACGGCGACAGCGAATAGAGCTGCCCGATCAAGCCACCGGCCAAAGCCGCCAGCGCCGTGGCAGCGAAGAAGGCGGCGCGATAGTGCGCCTTGGCGTTGATGCCCTGCGCCTCGGCAATCGGCAGGTCCTGCGCCACGACACGCATGGCAAGACCCGTCTTGGTGTAACGCATGAACAGGAAGAAGGCAGCCAGGGTCAGGCCCGCGACGGCCAGAACGACCAGCCGGTCGGCCGGCATCCGCAGCGGCCCGATCACGAAGACATCGGAATAGGTGGGCGGAATCGAGCGCTGGCTGACACCGAAGATGATGATGCTGAGATACATCATGACCATCGACAGCCCGAGCATGGCGACCATGCCCTGGTGCTCCTTCTGGTAGAAGGAGCGCAGGATCAGCTTCTCGACCACCAGCGACAGCGCACCGACGACCAGGGCACTGAGCGGCAGGGCGATCAACGGCGGCAGCGGCGTGAACTGCAGCAGGTAGTACATGACGAAACCGCCCAGCATCGCGAATTCGCCGTGGGCGAAGTTCACGATCCGCATGATCCCGAAGATGAGCGTGAAACCCAGCGCCATCAGGATGTAGATGGCGCTGACGTTCAGCCCGTTCACGAAGATCTGTGACAGAACAGGCAGTGAGAACATGCGGCAGGCTCCGAGCCGGTTTCCGGCACCCTGTCAGGGACGACAGCGCGGTTCAGTTGGCGGAAACCCGGGCCACGATCTCGGCCTTGCCGTTTTTGACCTGCTTGATCAGGAAGTTGATCATCAGCTGGTGGTCGATGCCGTAGGCTTCCTTGCCGCCCCATTTGACCGGCCCGAACAAGGTCGCGTAGTCCTCCATCTTGGTGAACTGGGCCTTGACCGCATCGACCTCCAGCGAGTCCGCGCGCCGCATCGCCTCGAAGATGATCTTGGTGGCGTTGTAGACCAGCGGTGCCCACGGGCTCATCGTGCCGGTGTATTTCTTGCGATAGGCCGCCAGGAACGCCTGGCCGGCGTCGGTGGTCGGATCGAAGAAGTCCAGCGAGATGAAGTTCTCGGCATGCACGCCGGCGATGGCGACGTTCTCCTCGATCGAGGGACCGCCGAGCTGCACGATCTGGCCGGTGAAACCGAGCTGGCGCGCCTGTTTCATCAGCAGGCCGGAGTCGGCCGGGACATTGGAGTCCAGATCGAGGATGTCGACGCCCTGCACCATCATGCGAGTCAGCAACGGCGCGAAGTCGGCGGTGCCGCGCTCGAATTTCTCGACGAAGGCGACGTCGAAACCGCCGGCCTTGTAGGCCTCGGTCAGGATCTGCACGACCTGCTGTCCGGTCGCATCGGTCGGCCCGATGATCGCGACTTTCTTGGCCGCCGGGAACGTTTTCTTGAGCCAGGCCACCATCGGCGGCGCGAACTCCTTGGTCGTGAGCGCCATGCGATAGTTGTAGGGCCGATCCGGTGAGAGAACCTTGGGCGAGAAGCCCGACGTCAGCGCCAGCACTTTCGATGGCGTCGTGATCGGCAGCATGCCGAGGATCGCCGCAGTGGCCAGGGGGCCAACGATGAACTTGACCTTGTCGGCATTGACCAGGCGCGTGGCCGCGGTCGCGCCGCCCTGGCCGGAATACTGGTCGTCGTACATGATCAGGCGCGGTTTGTAGATCTTGCCGCCGATCTTCAGCCCGCCGGCCTCGTTGATCTCATCGATCGCCAGCTGGATGCCGCGCTGAGTGGCGACACCCCAGTCCGTGGCACCGCCCGAGAGCGTCGAGATGCCACCGATCGGCAGATCCTCCTGGGCGACGGCGGGGCTTGCCGCTGCCGCGACGAACATCGCCAGCAGAAGCCGTCTGAGCATGATGGTCATGATCGTCCCTTGATCGTTGTTGCTTGATGGCCGCGTCTTTTCGCGATCGCGGCGGCCGCGCAGGTATGCTTCGGATCCCTAGAAAAGCTTCTAGCGGTGTTTTTTGCCGATCATGTCATAATGATTTTTTAGTCGCGGCATCATCGAGGTTTATTGTCACCGCGGCGCGCGGCGCCATGGAAACCGGTGCGTTGCGCATAACCAAGGCTGATGATCGTCATAAAAACATACTAATCGCGCCGCCCCGCAGCACGGTGCAAAGAAACCCGATCAGGATATGCTGCGGGCGGCCCGACTTCGGGAGACAGCCGTGCTGCACCGCACTTCGTCATCCAAGAGTGGATCCATGGACATCTTCACAATGGTCGTTCTCCGACGGCGGTTCGAAGCCATCATCGGAGAGATGATAAACGCGCTGTTCAAGTCCGGGCGATCGGGCGTCCTGAACACGGCGATGGATTTCTCGTGCAGCGTGACGGACAGCAAGTTCCAGTCCATCAGCCTGGCCATGGGTATCCCGGTCCATGTCGGCGCGATCGACCTGATCCCGCGCGTGATCGCCGCGAAGTTCGGCGACGACATCAAGAAGGGTGATTGTTTCGTCAACAACAGCGGCTATCTCGGCAACACGCATTGCGCCGACTTCACGGTGTGCGCGCCGGTGTTCGTCGACGACGCGATCGCCTTCTACGTGATCGCGCGCGCCCACCTGGGTGACATGGGCTTCCCGACGCCGACGACCTATGGCCCGCGCTCGCGCGACGTCTATGAAGAAGGCCTGATGCTGCCCTGCGTGCGCATCCAGAAGAACTATGTCGATGTTCCCGAGGTCATCGACATCTGCAAGGCCAACATCCGGGTGCCTGAGCAGTTCTACGGCGACTACCTCGCCGTGCTGGCCGCGGTGCGCACGGGCGAGGCGCGGCTGACGGCGTTGTGCGGGAAGTACGGCACCGACACCGTCAAGAATTTCGTCGACGAATTTCAGAACTATGCCGAACGCATGGCCGACCAGGCCATTCGTACCCTGCCCAAGGGCAAGGTCAGCAAGGAGGCGATGTACGATTCGGAGACCGACCTCTATCCCGACGGCATTCCGATCCGCGCCACCGTGGAGGTCGATCCCGACGCCGGCATGATCACGGTCGATCTGCGCGACAACATCGACAACCTGCCGCTGGGCATCAACATGACGGAGGCCACCACCACGGCCGCCTGCATGACGGCGGTGCTGAACGTGCTGGGCGCCGACGTGCCGCGCTGCACCGGCTCGTTCCGCCGCGTCAAGCTGCTGCTGCGCGAGGGCGCCGCGATCGGCAAGCCGCGGTTCCCCGCCGCGACGTCGGCGGCGACCACGAACCTGTGCCATGCGCTGATTCCCCACATCCAGTCGATGTTTGCCGAATTGCGCGACGATCTGGGCACCGCCTACGGCACCATCGGCCTGCCGGCGTCGTGCTCCGTCGTCAGCGGCGCCGACCATCGCCGCGGCGGCGCGCCGTTCGTCAACCAGGTGATCATGGGCTACTGGGGCGGCCCGGCCCTGCACGGCCACGACGGCTGGCTGACCTACGGCAGCGGCGCATCGCAGGGCATCCTCTGGCAATCGAGCGTCGAGGTCGTCGAGCAGCAGCAGCCGGTCCTGGTCGAAACCCTGGAGGTGCGCGAAGACTCCGGCGGTGCCGGCCAGTGGGAAGGCGCGCCCGGGGCGTACTGCATCATCCGGCCGCGCCAGGCGCCGGTGCGGTTCATGACGACGTCGGCATCGCGCCAACATCCGCCGGCTGGCGTTCGCGGCGGCCATGCCGGCGCGCCGATGCTGATCACGCGGGTGACGGCGTCAGGCGAGCATGTCTCGCTGCCGATCTCGGCGGACGAGACGCTCGTTCCCGGCGACCGGCTGCTGTCGGAAGGCTGCGGTGGCGGCGGCTTCGGCAACCCGCTCGATCGCACGCCGGCCGCCGTGCTGGCGAGTTTCCTGGCCGGGCGTATCTCGACGGCGCGGGCCCACGATGTCTATGGCGTGGTCTTTGCGGAAAACGGCTCCGATATCACCGTCGACGATGCCGCGACACAGGCGCGGCGCGGCCACCTGCGTGAAGGAATTGCCCGATGACCTGCCAGATCGCCGTCGATGTCGGCGGGACCTTCACCGATATCGTGCTGCAGGACGGCACCGGGCGCGTGCGCACCTACAAGGCACCCACGACGCCGGGCCGCATCGTCGACGGCATTCTCGACGGCGTCGAGCTGGTCGCGGCGGATCTCGGGCTCACGCGCAAGACGCTGCTGGCCGACTGTGCCAAGTTCACCTGCGGCACGACAGCGGCGACCAACGCGATCCTGGAAGGCACCTACGCCCGCACCGGCCTGATCTGCACGGCGGGCTTCCGCGACACGCTGCTGATCCGCGAGGGCGGCAAGCAGGACACCTATAACATCGCGATCGACTATCCGGCGCCGTTCATCCCGCGGCACCTGACGGCTGCCGTCACCGAGCGGATCAATGCCGAAGGCGGCATCGAGACGCCGCTCGACGAGACGAGCGTGCTGGCAGCGATCGACCGGCTGAAGGCGCAAGGCGTCGAGGCGATCGCCGTCGCCCTGCTGTGGTCGATCGCCAACCCGCAGCACGAGCGGCGCATCGGCGCTCTGCTCGACCAGCACTGGCCCGACGTTCCCTACAGCCTCAGCCACCGCACCAGCCCGACCTTGCGCGAATACCGCCGCACGTCGGCGACGGCGATCGACGCCTCGCTGAAGCCGCTGGTGCGCCGCACCGTGAACGAGCTCGAGGGACGGCTGCGCCAGGCGGGCCTCGCCGGCGTGCTGACCCTGGTGACATCATCCGGCGGCCAGACCGACGTCGATGAGGTCATGGACCGGCCGATCAACCTCTGCCTGTCGGGTCCGTCGGCGGCGCCCGAGTCGGCCCGCAGCACCATCCGCGCCGAGGGCGAAGCGGCGTGCAACGCCGTCGTCATCGATATGGGCGGCACCAGCTTCGACATCAGCATCATCAACGACTGGCAGATCCCGATGCACCGCGAGGGCGTGATCGACGGCCACGTCTTCGGCGTCGCCTCGGTGGCGATCAAGACGATCGGCGCCGGCGGCGGCAGCATCGCGCGCGTCGATGCCGGCGGCTTCATCCATGTCGGACCGGAAAGCGCCAAGTCGGTTCCCGGACCGGCCTGCTATGGCCGTGGCGGCATGCGCCCAACGGTGACCGACGCCAACCTCGCACGCGGCTTCCTTGACGCCGACAACTTCGCCGGCGGCACCATGACCTTGGCACGCGACCAGTCGGTGGCAGCGATCGAGGCGCACGTGGCCAAGCCGCTGGGCCTGTCGGTCGAAGAAGCGGCCGGCCTGATCGGCCTCACCGTCGAGCAGAACATGGTGGCGGCGATCGAGGACATCACCATCCGCCAGGGCATCGACCCGCGCGAGTACGTGATGGTGGCCGGCGGGGCGGCGGCCGGCCTGCACGTGGTGCCGATGGCCCGCGAGCTGGGTATCCGCAAGGTCTTCGTGCCGCCGGTAGCCGGCGTCCTCAGCGCCTTCGGCATCCTGGTCAGCGACATCAAGTCGACCTTCTCGCTGAGCGCGCCGACGGCGACGGACACGTTCGACTACGACAGGATCAACACCACGCTGGCTACGTTGAAGGCGCAGGCCGACAGCTACCTCGACCGCATGAAGGTCGCGGCCGACGCGCGCGAGATCCAGTTCTCCGCCGAGGCACGCTATCGCGGCCAGGTCTGGCAGCTGTCGCTGGATGTCGACATGGCGCAGATCCCTGACGCCGCCGCCCTGAGTACGGTGGCCGAGGCGTTTCACCGCCTGCACCAGAAACTCTATTTCGTGACCAGCACCGATCCCATCGAGTTCACCGAATGGACCGCCACGGCGATCGGCAAGCTGCCGGCGACCGCGGTCGATCACGGTGTCCAGGGCGGCGCTGGCGACGCACGGCCGGCCAAGGGCACGCGCGCGGTATTCATGCGCGAGCTGGGCGGCCGCAAGAGCATCCCCGTCATCGACGGCACGCGCCTGCGCGCCGGCGCCAAGGTCGAGGGCCCGGCCATGATCGACCAGCCGCTGACGACGATCGTCCTCTACCCGTCCACGACGGCAACGATGTCGAAGAACGGCGGCGTGTGGATCGACCTGCTGTGAACGCACGCGCACGGTGGTCGGGCCAGACGCTGGGACCGCGCGACTCTGTCGCGCGTCTTCGTCTGGGTGGGCACATGACGCGCCACGGAGTGGCGCGCCCCCAGCGTATGAACGAACTGCCTTAGCCAGCTTCTTCTGCCGGGAGCGCACCGCTATTCAGTCCTTGCCTACCATCAGGTCGGCGGCATCGGTCAGCCCACGCTGGCGCGCGGCTTGCTCGGCGGTCAATCCCTCGCTGTTTCTGATGGTCGGATCGGCGCCCTGTGCCATCAGGAACTCGGTCATCCGGACCGCCTGATCCTCGTCGTCGGGCAGCGCAAAAAGCGGCGTCTTCCCGGACTTGGGATGCACGGCATTCACCAGCACCGGCTCGGCCGCGAACAACGCCCGCAGCCTGTCTTCCATGCCGAGATAGACGAGAGCCGGCACATCGCGGCTGAGCGGTGCCAGGAATGCCGCCATGTCGTGCTGCCCGAAATGGCCGGCGAAGCTCAGGGCTCCGCCATATTGGGTCGTCGGTCGATCGACGTCGGCGCCGTGCGCGATCAGCAGCCTGGCGACCTCGATCGCGCCACTGCCGGCGGCGTTGTGAAGTCCACGCTGCTGCGTGGCGTCCGCGACATCGACCTCCATGCCCAGCTCGAGCAGCAGAGCGACGACGTCCGTCCGCCCCTGCTCCGCCGCCCGCAGCATGAGCGGCGCATGGCGCAGGTAGCCCGGATCGAGCGCCGCCAGCGCCC
The DNA here is from genome assembly GCF_007859315.1 of Reyranella sp. CPCC 100927. Taxonomy (GTDB): domain Bacteria; phylum Pseudomonadota; class Alphaproteobacteria; order Reyranellales; family Reyranellaceae; genus Vineibacter. Next base: position 1,127,828 of record NZ_VOHA01000001.1, on the reverse strand, counting down.
GGGCGTCGTCGCGATCCAGCCGCATGCAGGCCGCCTGGAACGCCGCCAGACCCTGCAGCGGCACCACGGGCGCGCCATGGCGCACCAGCAGGTCGGCCATGGCGACGTTGCCCGACACCAGTGCCTGTTCGCGCAGCGGACGCGCCGAGTAGGCGTGCACGCCACCGGCATCGGCGCCATGCGTCAGCAGCCACTGCGCGCGGCGCAGGTGGTTGTTCTCAACCGCGTTGCCCAGCAGATAGTCGAGCGCGCTGAGCGGCACCCGGCCGCCGATCTTGTCGGAAACGGCCCGCCACGGCGCCACCGCCCCACGCTGCTCGGCCAGCGCCCACAGGATATCCAGCCACGCGCTGTCATCGTGCCGCAGTGACGTGTTGTAGAGCGCCTGCGTGTCGAACGGATTGGCGCCGCGCTCGACCAGCAGGGTGACGAGCGCGACGGCGTGCGGATGCGGCGGCTGATCGCCCTCCCCCTCGCCGATCACGCCGGTCAGGACGGTGAACGGATTGTCCCAACCGTCGTTGAACGACACGTTGGGATCAGCGCCGGCATCGAGCAGCAGGCGCGCCACGTCGAGGGCATGCGCCGCGCTGCCGGGCAGCCGGGCATAGGCGAGATAGAGCAGCGGTTCCCACGCCAGAGGCCCGCCCCGGCGCGTGGCGGCCGCTGGATCGGCGGCAAGGCGGCGGCGACATTCATCGAGGTTGCCGGCAGCGACCGCCGCGTAAAGACTGTCCGCCGCGATGTCGGGCGACCGTGCCAGGATCCGCGCCGCCGCCGACGGATCGCCCTGCCACGCCGAACGCAACACGATCTCGAGGCGCTCGGCGCGCGAACGACGCGCCAGCGCCAGATCATCGAGTGCCGCCTTGAGGTCGGCCCATCCGGCAAGCCCATGCTCGCGCGCCAGCGCCAGCTGTACGTGGCGCAAGCCGGGCGTCGAGGGTGCGTTGGGCAGGACGGCCCGCAGGCGGTCGCGGGCACCGACGTCGCCGGCCTGCAGCATCCGAAGCCAGCGCTTGGCTTCTTTCTTGAGGGTCTCGAGCGTGGAAGCTGACGTGAGCGCGCGGCTCATGGAAACCTTCCTTCCGTATCGCCTGGCGTCCGCTGAAGCAGGCCGGAAGAAGGGCTTGAAAGAATCGCGTCCTTCGAATGGGTGGGAGCAGGCTCCCTTGCCGCGGACAGGTGGCGCCCCACAGCGCACTGGCCGGCAGACTGGGTGATGCTGCACACGTTGTCAACGACGCCGCCCGATACACACGATACGGCCGAAGCGAGCGGCGGCATCGCCGCGATACAGACCAACGCTAGGGTCTCGCCATCGGGCACCGGCGCCCATCGGATCGCGAGCATCACATGAAACGGTTCCTTGAAACGCTACTGGCCGTGGCTCTCTGTGTCGTCGCGCTGACCCTGGCCGTGACCCGATGGGACTTTGCAGCAGGCAGGCACCCATCCCAGCAACCGACGCCGGCCGATGCCGCAGCGGGTCGATGAAAGTGGCGACTTGAAGGCCGGCGACGCGAATTCGGTGCTGCCGATTGCAATATTCGCTTTGACCGTGATTGCATAATGCAATAGAAAGCCGGCCGCCGTGGCGTAGACAACGGTTACTTCGTCTGGATAACGACGGGGCTTCGGCCCCACTCCGTGGTCGAGTGTTCCCGGCACTGGTTTCAGGTGGATGGCGTCGACCATCCTCCATCATCGCTTCCGGCAGGTGGCGTAGTACGCGGATACTTCGTAACCAGAAGGTTGTGGGTTCGAGTCCCACTGTGCGGGAAACCGCATGTAGCTCAATTGGATAGAGCATCCGGCCCCCCGCATACGGTTGTTCCCCTGCCACATGGCGAGACGGATGACGACAATGGCCCGCACCAACCGCAAGCCGACGATCGCCGCCTTCACCGCCGAGGGCGCGCAGGCCTATGCGCACCTGACGCCGGAGCAGGCACTGCGGCGCAGCGTGCTGTCGTGCCTGCTGTGGGAGAAGGCGTTCTATTGCGACGGCGTCGAGATCTTCAAGCGCATCACGGATCTGGCCGCCCAGGTCGCCCCCGAGACACTGGCCGCGCTCGCGATCGAGGCACGCCAGCGCTTTCACCTGCGGCACGTTCCCCTGCTGCTACTGACCGTGCTGGCCCGCACCGGCGCCGGCTCGACCCTGGTCGCCGACACGATCGACGCCGTCATCACGCGCGCCGACGAGCCGGGCGAGTTCCTGTCGCTGTACGCGGTGCAGAACGGCGTCGCGCCGGATGCGCTGAAGGCCAAGCTGTCGGCACAGGTCAAGAAGGGCCTGGCGCGCGCCTTGCGCCGCTTCGATGCCTATGAGCTGGCGAAGTACGATCGCGCTGCGGAGATCAGGATCCGCGACGTGATGTTCCTGGTGCATCCCAAGCCGCGCGACGCGGAACAGGATCGCCTGTGGAAGCAGCTGATCGCCGGCGAGCTGCAGGCGCCCGACACCTGGGAAGTGGCGCTATCGGCCGGCCAGGACAAGCGCGAGACCTTCGAGCGGCTGATCCGTGACGGCAGGCTGGGTTACCTCGCCCTGCTGCGCAATCTGCGCAACATGGTCGCCGCCGGGTGCGATGCCACGCTGGTGCAGGATGCGATCACCGCTCGCAAGGGCGCCCAGCGTGTCCTGCCGTTCCGCTATGTCGCGGCGGCGCGCGCCTGCCCGCAGATGGAGCCGGCGCTGGACACCGCGCTGCTGGGCCACCTGTCCCAGGCGTCGAAGCTTCCGGGCAAGACCATCGTGGTGGTCGACGTCTCCGGCAGCATGGGCGCCCGCCTGTCCGGCAAATCGGACCTGGCGCGCTATGACGTGGCATCGGCACTGGCTGCGATCGCGCGCGAGGTGGCCGAGCAGCCGGTGATCTACGCGACGGCCGGCAATGACCACACGCGGGTCCACGCGACCCAGTTGGTGCCGGCGCGCCGCGGCATGGCGCTGGTCGATGCGATCTGGGCGATGTGCCAACCGCTGGGCGGCGGCGGGATCTTCCTGAAGCCGGTCATCGACTTCCTGCGTGCGCAGGAGAAGACGGCCGACCGGATCATCGTCATCACCGACGAGCAGGATTGCGCGATCGATGCCGGCGATTCGCCGCTGCTGGCCAAGCCGTTCGGCACGCACAACTACCTGATCAACGTGTCGGTGGAGAAGAACGGTATCGGCTACAAGCCGGCCTGGACCCACATCGACGGTTTCTCGGAGGCCGTCTTTGACTTCATCCGGGAACACGAAGCCACCCACGCCTGAAGAGCTGGTGCGGCTCGCCCGACAGGTGCTCGGCGGGGACGGCTGGGAAGGCCGCCTCGCCGCGCTGATGATCGTCGACAGTGCCACGGTCTGGCGCTGGAAGGTCGGCCGCTCGCCGATCCCCGGCGCCGTCCTGGTGGCCCTGCGCTGCATGGCCCGCGAACGCCAACGCCTCGCAGCCGAAGCGAAGCGGTCGCCCCTGAAGCGACCATAGCCGGACCTGGCACAGCACCGGTTGGTCACTTTCGAGAACCGGGGACAGACACCGACACGCTACCATGTTGTGGGCACGCGTGTCGGGGTGGCGATGAGCCCCGGATTGACGCTGCGCAAACAATCCCCAGCCCATAGCATCCCGGCTGCGCTGCAGGCTGTCACCCGGGTCCACCACGGGAATAGACTCCTGATTACAAGCCAAAGCGGTGGAGGATTCGATGGCGCTTGTTCAGTATAAGAACGACGCGGTTGAGAGCAGCCCGTCCGCACGGCGCGCCGAGCTCCTTGCGCGCTATCGCCAGCTGCGGGACATCAGCAAACAGCTTCATCACGACATCATCCGTTTTATGTCGGGAGACACCGTGCTGGATCGCGCGCGTCGACTGGGCCTGGCGCGAGGAAAGACGCTGCTCCTCGAAGAGATCGACGAGATGAACTACGTGTATGATCTTGCGATCCACACAGCAGTGCCGGGCCGCTCCCGGACAATCGATCGTTATGCCAGATCGACGTCGCTTGCCGCCGGTTCTGACGAGGCGCTGGTGCTTGAAGCGATGCGCACAGCCCGTTTCTCCATTCTCTCGATTGAACAGCCCCACGAGGTGGCCGGGCTGATCGCGACCGATCTGGTCCGCAAGACGACGGTATGGTTGGTCGATGTCGGACTCGAGCGCTCCCTTCCTGCTGGCTCGGCGCTTATCACCAGACTCTATACCTTGGGCGAATTCGCGATGACAGCCGGCGTCAGTGTGCCGCTCGACCCTGCCATGTTGCTGAACGTTCGGGCCGCACTGCCGTATCGGCTGGCTGAAACGCCGCTCACGGAATTGATCGACAGCCCGCGCTTTGCTGAAACGGTTTACCGCGCTGCTCTTCATGACGGGGTCATGGATCGCGTTCGCTATGAGGACGTATCCCGCGATCCCTAATCGCCAATAGAAGCGGCCGCCGCGTGGAACGGCCCCATCGCAAACGGCGACGACCTAACGACGTATGACCAGCGGCTGCGGATGCGGATGCGGATCAGGCCAGCGGTCGGCGGCCTGCTGGGCCCGGTGCAGGCCGAGAAAGCCCGACGCGAGCAGCATCGCGAAGATGAGTGCGATTGTCAGCCGCTGCGAGGCCATGGATATCTCGTCGTCATCGGAGAGCCATACGTCGGCATAGCCAGTACCATCCCCACGCGACAAGCAGCTGACAGCCAGCCACCATCCCAGGGCACCCGCCCCCGTCATGCCGACGTCAGCGGCCGGAAACGTCCTGGAGGGTTTGTCGGAATCCGGTCCGGTCGTTCGTCTACTCTCGACGACGTCACGCAACCGCCCGGAGCCGCCCCATGACACCCACCATCACCGCCTTCGCGCAGTCGCCCGACCGCGGCCGAGGTCTGGCGCGTGACATGGCAGTCCGCTGGGCACTTGAAGAAGTGGGTCAGCCCTACGACGTTCGTCTTCTTTCGTTCAGTGCGATGAAAGAACCCACGCATCGCGCGATTCAACCGTTCGGGCAGATTCCGACCTATCAAGAAGGCGATCTCACCCTCTTCGAGTCGGGGGCAATCGTGTTGCACATCGCCGAGCGTCACGCCGGCCTGCTGCCCGACGATGCGAATGGCCGGTCCCGTGCGATCACATGGATGTTTGCGGCGTTCAGCACGGTGGAGCCGCCGATCGTCGAGCGCTCCATGGTCCAATACCTTGAGCATGACAAGACCTGGTACGAGGAACGCCTGCCGCTTCTCGATGATCGCATCCACTACCGGCTGGGCGATCTTTCCAACCACCTTGGCGGTGCCGACTGGCTCGATGGCGCGTTCAGCGCCGGCGACCTGGTGATGGTGGCAGTGCTGCGCCGGCTGGGCAGCCTGGACATCCTGCAGAAGTATCCGAACCTCTCCGCCTATGTCGCCCGCGGCGAAGCGCGGCCGGCCTTCAAGCGCGCTTTCGCCGCTCAATTGGCGGTATTCACCGCCACATTGACCGGTTGATCCGTTTTCAACCCCTTCGCGGGTCGGAGCCGGCCCCCTTTCCGTCGTTGGAACTCACGCCGACACCGTGCGTATTCACCACGCTGGTCGGCGCGACCCGTAGCGCCGAAAGCTCGGCCGGGCACCCGTTGAGTTCGGATCCTCCGCGACGGGCCGCCCGGCCAACGCTTCGATCCAATGTCCCTGTCTCACGTTGTGCGCGCGTTCACCGTGGCGAGCCATGAACGCTGAGGATTGTCCCGCGCCAAGCTCCGGAACTCCCCTCTGCACTTGCCCGTTTCCCTGCCGGTCGGACGTCTGGACGGTCCCCAACCGGGCGCGCTGACCTGGTCCTGGCGCCCCATCTGCGAACAGGGGCGCTGGGACCAACTCCTGGGAGGCCTTCAGCCCGGCGTAACACCGCGCCGCGGCAACTTGAGCGGGGCCTCAAACCCGTTGCGCAATAGCGGCTCCGAGGGCCTGTACAATGGCCTTCTCGGAGGTCGGCTTCTCGATCAATGGGCGCGTGCGATGGCGTTCAGGAATGTGCTCCGGACGGTAGGCTGTCAGGAACACGAATGGAATACCGGCGTCTGCAAGAGCATCGGCCACCGGAAATGACAGGTCAGAACCCCGCAAACTGACATCCAGCAACGCTACAGTTAGTAGTGTCTGCTGGATTACCTTTAGCGCCTGGTCCACGCGCGTCGTGAGTAGTACCTGCCCGCAGCCTTCATCGTATAGAAGTCGCTCATAGGCCATGGCGAGCAACAGTTCGTCTTCAAGAACGAGAACCCGGGCATCGTGCAGCTCACTCATAGCAATGCCCGGCGCCGCTCACGCACGGGCATCCCTGGGTTAAGCGCAATCGTGCCATCGACTATCTACGGTATTGAGCCCTTGAAGTTCCATGGCTGGACCTCGGCAGCCAAACTGCCGGCCGATTCCGGAATGGCTTCGTGTCGGCGCAGCACTATAGAGCGTTGATGCCGATGATCGTGGCCCACACCGTGGCTGCCGTGAGGCCGAGCGAGAGGATGGCAGCAGCGATAGCCACCGTCAGTGCAAGGCCGTCCTCTTCGAGATAGGCCAGGGCGATCAGAATGATGACGAGGGCGGGAAGCACCTGGCTAAATGGTACAGGCGCCAGCAGCGTCAGACCCAGCAACAGAACGACACCGCCAACCACACGCTTGGTGGTTTGAGAGGGCGTGCGCCACCTCGGCTGGAGAATGGTTTCCAGCCAGCGCAAGACAGGCACCACACGATTCGTGAACAATGCCAAGCGGGCTGTCGGCACCCGCCGGCATGATAGCCACCGTGGAAGTGTTGGCGCTTCTCTCGCGGCAAGCATTTGAATTGCCGGCCATAACAGAAGCACGCCCGCAACGGGAGACAGGGCCGGGACGAGAGCAACGACTCCCAGCACCAGCATCACGAAACCAAACGACCGCCCCCGCAGCCGGCTCAGGAGCAATGTCAGCGGCATACTGCCGTCGGGCGTTCCAACGACAAGATCCTGCAGGACAACAGAAGTCGGGTGGCGGCCCCCGTCCCTCGCTTCATTTTCCATCTTGTGGTCAGCTCAAAGCCGGCTATCGACGCCCGGCCGGTTCTGCCCATACAACGGCGTCAAAGCCGCTTTGTTTCATACAAGGGCTACCGCCGCCGTCCATCATGAGGTCGGGCGTTCTGTCGGCCGTTGCGACCTCAGGGCGCGTCCAGGCCTTTGCAATCGTCGACAGCGACGCTCAGCGACGCAGCATGAGCAGCTGGGGACGGGGGTCGGGCCAGCGGTCGGCGGCCTGCTGCGCCAGATGCAGGCCGAAGAAGCCGGACGCCAGCATCAACGCGAAGACCAATGCGATTGTCAGTCGTTGCGCGCGCATCGATTGCCTCACAATCCCGGCAGCAATACGCGTGCTAAACACACACCATCCCTCGAAAGGGAGATAGAGGAGCAGCGTGGCGACCCGAAGCAATGCGCTATCAAGCAGCATTCGCTGCTTCGCTCTCTTTCTAGCACTTGTATTTCGTTAAGGAAACTGCGTTCCGCTCGAACGCTCGGATACTGCGACAGTCAGGATCGAAGAGCCCGCCGGGAATTCCCACGGCGAGCCAGATCTACACGCTTCTCCTGCTGCCTCGGCGCGGCGGAACTCGCGGTCATCTCGCCTGTTAGCTCCTTCGACCAATGCCGACCCAGGCGATTCGACATGAGGAGTTTCCAATCATGTGCCAAGCGGTCCGTCGACGACTTCGACTATCGGGTGGCACGGAATTGTCGTTCATCACGGCGGGTGAGACGTCTAAGCCGGCGGTGGTGCTCCTGCACGGCTTTCCCGGTTCGGCGAACTATTTTCGTGAGGTTGTACCCGCGTTGTCGCAGGCCGCGTACGTGATCGCGCCGGATCTGCCCGGTTTCGGTGAGTCGGACGTCCTGCCGTTGCCCTCGTTTCCCGCCATTGGCGAGGCCATCTCGGCGTTGCTGGACCGGCTCGCGGTCGGGCCGCGCTATATCTATCTCCATGACTTCGGCGCGCCGGCAGGGTTTCACGTCGCCATGCAGGCGCCGGAGCAACTCCTGGGCCTCATCGTTCAGAACGCCAACGCTCATCGAAGCGGACTCGGGTCGCAATGGGACCCGGTGATGGCCTTCTGGTCGCATCCAGACCCGGAAAACGAGGCGGCTTCGACCGCGCATCTGACACTCGAGGGCGTGCGCAACGGGTATCTCGGCGGGATGCCGCCGGATGTCGCGGCGCGAATCCCGGCCGCGATCTGGGAGGAGGACTGGCGGGTGATGCAGTTGCCGGGCCGGATGGAGACACAGCGAGCGCTCGTCAAGGACTATGGGAACTATGTCGCCCGGTTCGACGAAATCGCCGACTATCTCGTGCGCTGGCAGCCGCCTTCTCTCCTGGTCTGGGCGCGACACGACCCCTTCTTCGATCTCGCCGAGGTCCTGTCATGGATGCAGGCGCTGCCGAGAATGGAAGCTCATGTTCTCGATGCCGGCCACAAGCTGCTCGAGACGCACGCGGCCGCGGCCGTGCCGCTCATGCTCGATTTCATCAAAGAATACCCCGCGCGATAACAGGCGAGCCGCCTGGGTAACCAACTCAGATCTCCTCTCAGACGCGCCGATGGACCCGCTTCAGGAAATCGCGTGTCAGATCGACCGCCTCTGCGAGATTGGTCTCAAGCAGCCAGTGCCCGGCATCGAGCAGGTGGAGTTCCGCCTCGGGCACGTCGCGCAGATAGGCGCGCGCTGACTCCGCCGGCATATAGCCATCCTGTGGGCCCCACAGGATCAGCGTCGGCGGCGAGTGCTGTCGCAAGTAAGCCTGATAGCGCGGAAACCACGCGAGATTGTCCTTGAGGTCATAGATGATGCCCGCGGCAATCTCCCGGCGCCGCTCCGTCATGAGCGGCCAGTGCAGTTCCCAAAGGTCGGGGGAAATACGCTGGGCCAGTTCGGGACGGACGTCGTTCAGAAACTCATCCCTGAAATGATCCTTGGAGATGAACTCGCGCAATTTGCGAAGTCCCTGCGGCCGCTCCATTTTCCAGATGTCCTTGAGCCCGGCATACTTCGCCCCGAGCACGTCGTCGTAGATGTCGCCATTCTGGATGATGACCGCAACGATGCGACGTGGATCGCGCATCGCGAGCCGCAGGCCGATCTGTGAACCGAAGTCGTGCAGATACAGCGCAAAACGCTTCACGCCGAGCGTAGCGACAAAGTCCTCCAGAAAGGAGGCGAAGCCGTCGAAATCATAGGCGAACGCTTCGGGCGTGGCGCTATAGCCGCTGCCGGGGAAGTCCGGCGCGAGCAGCCGCCAGTCTTCGCCAAGGTGACGCATATAGTCCCTGAATTCGTATGAGGAGCAGGGATAACCGTGGGGAAGCAACACGGCGGGGGCGTCCGCCGGCCCCGCCTCGCGATAGAAGATATCGACGCTGCCGACGGTCGTTCTGCGATGGAATACGGGAACGGGCATTTTTGGCTCCGTGCTGCATCCACCGGCACAACGGCGGGCGCAACCGGCCGTTCCCTTGAGATGGTGCGCGCCCTCACCTAGCCAGGGTTGACCGGTGCTTCCGGCTGAAACCGTTTGCGATATTCGCCCATGGTGATGCCCGTCGAATCCTTGAACAGGCGGCAAAAGGAACTGGCATCGACATAGCCCACGTCGAAAATGATCTGCTGGATCGGGGCATCGCTCGCAACCAGCCGGTCGCAGGCAGCTGCGATCCGTGTGCGTTGGAGGTAGCTTGTCATGGGCTCGCCGCAGGCCGCTTTGAACCGGCGTTTAAAGTTGCGCGAACTCATGCCCAGAAGGCCGGCCATCGATTCGACGTCGATGTCGCGCCAATAGTTGGTTTCAAGCCATTCCTGCGCCCTCAGAACAGTCTTGTCGCCGTGGCCCTTGTGCGGTTCGAACGCCAGATAGGGTGACTGGCGGTCGCGGCCGGGATCGAAGACCAGCATTCGGGCGCACTGAAATGCGAGCGATGGATCGGCGAAACGCCGTATGAGGTGAAGGGCAAGATCGATATAGGACAAGGCACCACCGCTGCACACAAGGTTGCCGTCCTGCGTGACGAGTTCGCTCTCGCGCAGCACAACCTCGGGATAGCGCTCGCGAAACGCCTGCGCCGCGCGCCAATGGGTGGTCGCCACCTTGCCATTCAGAAGCCCCGCTTCGGCGAGCAGGAAGCTGCCGGTGCATGATGTCGCGATGCATGCGCCTCTTTCCGATTGCGCGCGCAACCATGGGCTCAACGTGTCCAGAGGCTCGATCCTGGAAGAGATGGCCGCGCGCGATAGGGTCGCGGGCATCACGGGGGCGAGCAGGATGACGTCCGCATCCGCTCCTGGCCCCAGACCGCCGCCGACAGTGATTGCCTGACCATTATAGCTGCGCACCGGCTTGCCATCCGCCGAGATGACGCGGACGGCAAACGGCACGGCCGATGCCGCGCGTTCGGAAGCGCAGGCATTGGCGCATGCAAAGACGTCCAGCAGGCCATGGACGGTCGAGCCGATGCAGCCGTCGACCGCCAGAATGACGACATCCGTTGCTTGGTCCATCATGGCCCATTCCACACATAATATGTCATATAGGCCACTATCGTCATCAAATGGACGCCGTCAAGTTGCGCCCCGACCTGACAGGAGATGCCCATGACGACGACCGATCACCCCACGCCGGCCCCTGAATCCTCTCCCCCTCCTGCCGAGATGATCCGGATCGCCAATGCGCTCGCCACGGCCAAGAGCCGCCAGGATATCGAGGCGGCGATGGACGTCTATCACCCGGATGGTGTGCTCGAAGCGCCTCCCCTGGGCTCGCGCCGCGCCGGCGCGACACAGATCCGGGCCGCACTGAAAGGCTTCTTTTCGCTCTTCCCCGACTATTCCGTGACCCTGGATGATCAGGCCGTCAGTGGCGACACGTTGATTGCCTGGGGGACGATCCACCTCACGCTTTCAGGCAATCCGGGAGGACAAACCCCCAATGGCGCGCGCGCCAGTGTTCCCGTCTTCATCCTGTTCCGCTTCAGGGACGGCCGCGTGATCTGGGAAAGCTTCAACTTCGACCTGGCAAGCCTCTGCCGTCAGTGCGGCGTTCCGCTCGCAGCCTTCCACCCCGCCCACTAAGCCCCCATCGTGCAGAAGGGCGCAGCCGATGATCGAATTCTATACCTGGAGCACCCAGAACGCGCGCAAGGTTTCCGTGATGCTGGAGGAGTGCGAACTTCCATACGTCATCAAGCCGGTAAACCTCCTCAAGCATCAGCAAAAGGATGATGCCTTTCTCAAGATCAATCCCAATGGGCGCATCCCGGCCATCATCGACCCTGAGGGTCCGGGCGGACCGGTCGTGGTCGCCGAAAGCGGCGCAATCCTCATCTATCTCGCCGAAAAGACCGGACGGTTCCTGCCGGCATCCGGGCCTGATCGTTATCGCGGCCTGCACTGGCTGATGTGGCAGATGAGCGGCGTTGGGCCGACATTCGGCAACCTTGCTCATTTTGTCGCGGCAACCAACCCCGAGAGCCCGCGCGTCAATGCCTACCTTCGCGCGACAATGGCGCCTGAGGTCTATTCCTATCCGCTCCGGCGCTTCACGAAAGAGACGGCGCGGTTGGTGTCGGTGCTTGAGTCACTCCTTGAAGGCCAGGCGTTCATGGCGGGTGATCTCAGCATCGCCGATTTTGCAACCTATGCCTGGTTCGAAAGCATATGGCCCGGTCTTCAGGCCCGTCAGCCCGCGATCGACAAGGACAACCCCAATATCGTCGCCTGGATGGAGCGCCTCGCCGCACGTCCGCGCGTGCAGCGCGGCATGGAATGCCTTGCATGGGGTGTCGACCTCGAGGCCGGCCCGTGAGCGAGCACGTTATGGCCGCTGCGAGAGTCCATTGATCAGGTGGTCGGCAACCACCCGAACGGAGGGCAGCTGCCCGCGACGATGCGGCATCAGCAGCGTCGTGATCACGCCACGCGCCGTCCAGCCTGGTAGAATGCGGACAAGCGCTCCGGATTCAATCAGCGGCGCGCAGAAGCTGCCCGCCAGGCAAGCCACGCCGAGCCCCGCCCTGGCGGCTTCCCGCAGGGACACGGTTTCGTTCGCGACATAGCGCGGCGATGGCGTGACCTCAGCAACCGCGCCTTCGCCGTCGCGAAGCGTCCAGACCCTGTCCGACGACGATGCCATGAGCCCATCGAGCCCGTTCGCTTCCTCGGGTCGAGACGGCATGCCCTTTTCCCCAATGTAATCGGCCGACGCGACGAGCCACGCGGGGTCGTAATGGATGCGACGCTGGACCAGATCCGTATCGGGCAACGGAGCGAAGTGGTTGCGGATGGCGATGTCGAAGCCTTCCTGCACGATGTCTACGAATCTGTCGGAGACGTCGAGCATGATACGAACCTTCGGATAGTCCATGGCGAGACGTGGAAGCAGGGGCGCCAAACGGAATTGAGCGATTGGCAGCGATGCCGTGATCCGCACGGTTCCGCTTGGCTCCGCCAGACGCCCCTTGATGACATGCTCCGCCGCCTCGGCTTCGATGAGCATCGCGGCGGCATGGCGATGAAAATCCTGACCGATCTCGGTCACGATGAAACTGCGCGAGGTCCTCTGGATCAGGCGCACGCCGATCGCCTTTTCCAACTCGGAGAGCCGTTTGCTGAGCGTGGACTTGGAGATGCCCAGCGCGCGACCAGCCGCAGCGAACCCGCCATGGTTCACCACCTGAACGAAAACGTGGAGATCATTGAGATTCAGCATCTGTCGCTCATCGTTCATATATATGGACGATAGGTCCACAGATAGCCCTCTACTGCTTCATCGTCCAATACTGCATCTCTTGGCGACCCACCACCATAGGGTGGGCCCAGAAAACGCCGACCACAGGAAGATGCACACGGACATGACCAACATCTCGATCCTCGGCCTCGGGGCCATGGGACAGGCACTGGCCGCCCGCTTTGTTCAACAAGGCCACACGGTCACGGTCTGGAACCGCACACCCGGCAAAGCCGCCGCCCTGGCAGCCCAAGGGGCGCGCGAGGTGACGTCCGCCGCTCAGGCCATCGCCGCGAGCGACGTCACCGTGATGTGCGTGCTGGACTACGCCGCGTCGGATTCGGTGATCAACGGCGCGGCTTCAGCGCTCTCCGGCCGCGCGCTGGTCAATCTCACGAACGGCACGCCGGCGCAGGCCCGCGCCGCAGCCGAGCGAACAGCGGGACTGGGCGCTGCCTATCTCGACGGCGGCATCATGGCGACACCGCCGATGATCGGCGGCGAACACGCGCTCATTCTCTACAGCGGATCGAAGGCGACCTTCGATGCGCATGCCGGTGCGCTCGAGGGGCTTGGCGTCGCGACCTATCTGGGTGCGGATGCCGGACTGGCGTCGCTGCATGACCTCGCGCTTCTCAGCGGCATGTATGGCCTTTTCGCGGGCTTCTTTCACGCCAGCGCGCTTGTCGAGTCCGAAGGCATCCGCGTGGGCGCGTTTCTCAAGCTCCTGGGCCCATGGATGACCGCGATGATGGGCGAGCTGCCCGGATACGCGGAGAAGATCGACAGCGGCAACCACGGCGTCAATGTGGTGTCGAACCTCGGCATGCAGGCCGCCTCTCTCACCAACATCCTCACTGCCACCAGCGAGCAGGGCGTCGCCACCGATCTGCTCGCGCCCATGCTGGACCTCTTCCGCAAGCGGCTCGGCGCCGGATTGGGAGACGAAGATATTTCAGGTGTCTTCGAGTTGATCCGGCGCAAGCGCGTTGCGGGCGGCTGAGTTGCCGTGGCACGGCCCGGCAAGCGTTGCGGCCCGACACAATACTAAAGGAACTGCTTGACTATTCACTGCGGCGACGATACTAAAGCGCATGCTTTACCAATCGCCGCAGCTCGACCGCGTCTTCCACGCGCTTTCCGACCCGACGCGGCGGGCGGTTCTTGATCGGCTCACACAAGGTCCCGCGTCAGTGAGCGAGCTGGCCGCGCCCTTCGAGACGACGCTGGCGGCGATCGTCCAGCACGTGCAGGTCCTCGAGGCGAGCGGCCTCATCTCCACCGAGAAGGTTGGCCGAACGCGGACGTGCTGCGTCTCCGCCGAGGCGATCGCGCGCGCCGAGCAGTGGCTCAGCGCGCGCCGGGCACTCCTGGAAGCACGACTCGATCGGATGGAGGCCTATGTCCTCAAATTGCAAGCAACGGAGAAAAAGCGTGGCAAGAGAGCGCACCGGAAGTAATTCGCCCCTCGAGTCGTGGGCACTCGATCGCGAGATCGTTCTCTCGCGTGTCATCGCCGCTCCGCGCGAGCTGGTGTTCAAGGTATGGACCGACCCGCAGCATTTGCCGAAGTGGTTTGGGCCAGAAGGCTTCAAGGTCGAAACGCACGAGATCGATATTCAAGTCGGCGGCCGGTGGCGATTCGTCTTCGTTGGTCCCGACGGCACGCGCTATGACAACCGCGTGGTGTTCCTGAAGATCGAACCGCCGCACCTGCTCGAAATGAACCACGGCGCCGATATCGATGACGATCCAAACCTGTTCAGAACGATCGTTACCTTCGACGAGCAGAGTAACGGGAAGACAGTCGTCACGTTGCGTCAGCTGCATCCGACCAAGGCGCATCGCGCTGGCGCGATCGGATTCGGGGCCGTCGAGTTCGGTTATCAGACCCTCGACAAGCTCGCAGGATATGCCGAAGCCCTGAAAGGCTGAACGGGGCCAAATCACCCCGGACCAACGCGCGCCTGCCCGCGCCGACGTTTCTGCCGTCGCGGGCTGGTGCGTCTGATCGCGAGAATCGCGGGTTGGGCGGCGTTTGGCACACCAGCGGAGGAGAGATGCCATGAGACGCTTGGTGGTTTGGAACGCGATGACGCTCGACGGTTACTTCGAGGGCAAGAGCCCGTGGGACCTCGGCTTCCATGAGACGGTCTGGGGGGACGAGTTGGAGGCGTTCTCGCTCGAGCAGGGCCGAGAGATCGGCACGCTGCTTTTCGGGCGGCGGACCTATGAGGGCATGGCCAGCTACTGGGCCACGGCGACCGGGGCGGTGGCCGACATGATGAACGCGGTCGAAAAGGCGGTAGCGACCCGTACGCTCGACACGGCGACGTGGAACAACACGCGGCTCCTGAAGGGTGATGCGGTCGAAGCGGTCAGGGGTCTCAAGGCGGAAGACGGCAAGGACATCTACGTGTTCGGCAGCGCGGATCTGCTCGCCGCGCTCCTTTCCGCCGGGCTCGTCGATAATTATCGCGTTTGCGTCGCTCCGGTGGTGCTGGGCGGCGGCAGTCCCCTCTTCAAGCCACAGGACCAGCAGGTCAAGATGTGCCTCGAAAGCACGCGATCGCTCAAGACCGGCGGGGTGATCCTGACTTATGCAGTGGGCGGGTAGCGAACGGGCCGCGACAGATCGGGCGCCATCACTTTCACGCGCAAAACCTCAGTGTCTCCACCAGAAGCGTAAAGGCCGACGAGGCGTGGCGCCGGTGCGGATAGTAGAGGTGGTAGCCCGGAAGATCGGGTGTGAACTTGCCGAGCACCCGCACCAGCCGTCCCCCGTCCAAGTGATGCTGGACCTGATCGAGCGGGAGATAGGCGAGCCCGTGGCCGTCGAGCGCGGCGTCGAGGATAAGGTCGATGGTGTTGAGAATCAGCGGCCCTTCGACCCGCACGCGAACATCGCGGCCGCCACGCTTCAGCCGCCAGCTATTGAGGGTGCCGGACGTCGGCAGCCGCAGATTGATGGCACGATGATCGATCAGTTGCGCTGGCGACGCGGGAACGGGGTGCGTGCGGAAATAGTCCGGCGCGCCGACGATCGCCATCGGGATGTCAGGCCCAATGCGCATGGCGATCATGTCCTTCGCGATCTCGCCGCCGAGGCGGACACCGGCGTCGAAGCGATCGGCCACGACGTCCGCCAACCCGTAGTCGATGATCATCTCGACCGTAATGTCGGGGTTGTCGGCAAGCAGCCGCTTCATCGCCGGCACGAGGATAGTCTTTGCCGCGTGTTCGACCGTCGTGAGGCGGATGGTGCCGGACGGCCGGTCGCGCAACCCGCCCAATGAGGCGATCGCGGCATCGAGATCATGCAGCATGGGACCGAGAGTCGCGATCAACCGCTCGCCGGCGTCGGTGGGCGCCACGCTGCGCGTCGTGCGCGACAAGAGCCGCAGCCCCAGCCGCTCCTCAATCCGCCGCACGATCTGGCTGAGCGCGGACTGCGCCATGCCGAGGCGGACGGCCGCCTTGGTGAAGCTGCGCTCTTCGGCGACCACGACGAAGGCGGCCAGATCGGCGATTTCGTCCCGCCTCATTTATCACCTCAATGATAAACCCAAGACAAATTGCCTGTCTAATCGACACAATCGCTGTGGCCTAGATTGCTGGCATCAGCAAGGGGGACTTCCCCCGCAATGGCGGCAGCGAGCCGCGAGACGGCGAACGAAAGGAACCGGAAATGGGCAAGATCAGCTTCGCCAATTCGAACAACAAGACCATCGCCATGTCAGCGGTGATCAATTTCCCGGCAGGCTTCGACGAGAAGAATAGCTATCCCGCCATTGTCGTCTCGCATCCCGGCGGCGGCGTGAAGGAACAGACGGCCGGCATCTATGCCAAGAAACTCGCCGAGCAGGGCTTCGTCACCATCGCCTACGACGCTTCCTATCAGGGCGAGAGTGGCGGCGAGCCGCGCCAGCTTGAAAATCCGTACATTCGTACCGAAGACGTCAGCGCGGTGATCGACTATCTGACTATGCTGCCTTACGTCGACAAGGGCCGCATCGGCGCGATGGGCATCTGCGCCGGCGCTGGTTACACCGCCAACGCCGCAATCCAGGATCGCCGCATCAAGGCGATCGGCACGGTCAGTGCCGTCAATATCGGCTCCATGTTCCGCAACGGCTGGGAGAACAACATCAAGTCCATCGATGCGTTGTCGCTGGTCGAGGCCGGCTCGAACGCTCGCACGTCGGACGCCAGTGGTGCGGCGGTCGCCATGATGCCGCTCGCGCCGCTGACGGAAAAGGACGCGCCGAACGAAGAACTGCGTCAGGCCTGGGAATACTACCATACGCCGCGCGCCGAATGCGCCACCGCGCCCGGCGTCGCGACATTGCGCAGCCTGAACCAGATCATCACCTACGACGCCTATCACATGGCGGACGTTTATCTGACCCAGCCGATTCAGATCGTGGCCGGTAGCAAGGCTGGCAGCAAGTGGATGAGCGACGACCTGTTCGATCGCGCCGCCAGCACCGACAAGTCCTTCCATATTGTCGAGGGCGCCAATCACATGGACCTTTATGACGGCAAGGCGTTTGTCGATGAGGCGGTGTCGGTACTCGCACCGTTCTTCAAGGCGAAGCTGGCGGGAGTCGCCGGCAGGGCACAGGCCGCGGAATAACGGAGCCATGCTTCCATCCCGACAGAAAAGGAGAACCTCATGGAAACCGTGAAGATTCGCAATCCCGGCATGTACTGGGACATTGCCGCCAACATCCTGCTTCCACCCGACTTCGACGCCGGCAAGCGCTATTCGGCGGTGGTTTCGAACCACCCCATCGGGAGCTGCAAGGAGCAGACCTCGGGCAACATCTATGGCGCGGCGCTCGCGAAGGCCGGCTTCGTGGTCGTCGTTCCCGACGCCAGCTTCCAGGGCGGCAGCGGTGGCGAACCGCGCTGGATCGAAGATCCCGAGCAGCGGGTGAAGGACTATCGCGACGTCATCGATTACGTGCAGTCTTTGCCTTATGTCGATCCCGAAAGGATCGGCGTCCTCGGCATCTGCGGCGGCGGTGGCTATTCGATCAAAGCCACGATCATCGATAAGCGGATCAAGGCGCTCGTCAGCATCACTGGCGTGAACTTCGGACGTCTGATGCGCGAAGGCTTCAGCAGTTTCGATCCCGTCCGCGCACTTAAAGGCATGGCGGCTCAGCGCACCGCCGAGAACGCAGGGGCCGATGAACTGGCCAACATCTTCCTGCCGGCCAGCGTGGATCAGGGAAAGGCCGCCGGCATCACCGACATCGATGTCCTGGAGGCGACCGATTATTACCGCAACCGTTGTCCGGCTGTAGGTTCGGGCACGCGAATGCTGGTTTCGCATGCCGCATCCGCGATCGCGTGGGATGCCTTCGCCTTCGCCGAAACGCTGCTGACCCAGCCAATGATGGTGGTATTCGGCGACAAGCCCGGCGGTTTCGGTGCCTATCGCGACGGCATGGAAATCTACGGCCGCGCCGCTTCGAAGGACAAGGAATTGGTCGTGGTCGAAGGTTGGTCGCACTACGACCTCTACGACAAGCCCGAGCCGGTGCGCCTGGCGCTGGAAAAGCTGGTGCCGTTCTTCAAGACGCATTTGAGCGATGCGGCCGTGGAAAGCCGGTCGCAGGCAGCGGAATAGGCGGCGTGCTTCTCTCTGCGGCGTGGCGCGGGGCTTCCGCGCCGCTTCGACCTTTTCACCGCCGAAAGCCGCTGTTTCCAGGCCTTTCCGCACGCGGGCTACTTCCGGCCCTTCACGCGGTCATAGTTTCGGTGGTTATCGGCGGCTTTGGAGGGCAATCGGCGGTCTGTGGCGCGCCCGAGAAGATTCGAACTCCTAACCTTCTGATCCGTAGTCAGATGCTCTATCCAGTTGAGCTACGGGCGCCTAGCCACAGCATCGCCTCGGCGCTGTTAAGGGTCGCCGTGCGAGGGGCGGAAACTACTCAAATCACCCCGCCGACGCAAGCGGCGACTGCGCCCCGGTGAACGGAAATCGGCGGTCCGGTGGCTGGTCGACCAGGCCCCACGATGTCGGGGTTCAAAGAGCTGATTCCGCCACATTTTGCGCGGTACGCTGGGTTCATGCTGACTCCCTGTCCCATCGACGTGTCTGTTCACAAACGATTCCGGAGAGCTCTCGGTGCCGCCGCGCTCCTGGCGGCGCTGGCAGCCTGCGCCGACGGCGGCGACCGTCCGCCCCCGGCGCTCGGCGGCGGCCGGACCGGCCCGGTGCGGGCCGACGGGACCGCGCCATCAGGGATCGTGGCCCAGCACGCCGACCGCCTCGATGCCTTGCGCCGGTCGACCGCCAGCGAAACGGAGGGCTACAGCATCGCGATCGCCGCCATCAATGGCCGCCTGCAGGCCGGTACGACGCCGGCCAATCGCGACCTGGTGGAACGCTGGAACGCAGCCCAAGGCCATCTCGACACGATCACCGCCAACCTCGGCCAGCTCGATGCGCTGGCAGCCCAGGTCAGACAACAGGTGACGACGGTCGCCGCTGTACCCGTCGCCACGCGCCCTGCTCCCGACCGCCGCGCCGCGCGCACCAGCGAGAGCGAGGCCGACCGCACGCGGCAGGAACTGCGGCGCCTGGCCGGCGAGATCGACGGCGAGATCGCCCGGCAGAGCACCTTCCTGATGACGGAACGACCGACCCTGGCGGCGCTGGGCTACGCGGTCAACGCCGGCCGCCCGGGCACCCTGCGCACCGCCGGTGGCGCTGGCCGCTGACGGCGCACGCCATTCCGGCTCTCACCGCCATGTGATCGCGTCACGTGCGACCGTTGACGCGTCGCCGGCGTACCCTGAAGGCAACGACGGGGGAGCGCGGCATGATGCGTCGAACCTTGATCGGCCTGTGGCTGCTGCTGGCACTGGGATGGGCCGGCGCGGCCGCGCGCGCCGCCGAACCACCGGATGCCGCCGACAGCGCCGCGATCCGCACCGTCATCGACAGCCAGATCGCGGCATTTCGCCGCGACGATGGCGCAGCGGCCTTCGCCCATGCGGCGCCCGCGATCCAGCAGATGTTCGGCACCGTCGATCAGTTCATGGCCATGGTGCGGGGCGGCTATCAGCCGGTCTACCGGCCGCAGGCCTATCGTTTCGGCGATATCAGCCTGGTCGGCGATCTGATCGTCCAGAAGGTGCATATCGTGGGTCCGGACGGGCGCGCCGTGACGGCCTTCTACACCATGGAGAAGCAGCCCGACGGTACCTGGCGCATCGCCGGCTGCGCGCTGGGCGCGCCGGAAGAGCAGTCGGCATAAGGCATGCACGCTGCGCGGGAAGGATAAGAGCCATGCGGCGGCCATGGTGGACGCCGCAAGGCCATACCCCTAGGGTCGGGCGGTAACCCAAGACGCCGCCACTGGCCATTTCCCCACGATGACCGATCGCTCCGCACCGCCGACCAGGGCGATCGTGCTGCTGGTCCTCCTGACCCTGTTATGGGGCACCAACTGGCCGCTGTTTCGCGTCGCGCTCAGCGAACTCTCGGTGTGGAGCTTCCGCACCCTGGTGGTCGCGATCGCATCGGCGGCCCTGTTCGCCGCCGCCAAGCTGCGCGGCGAGCGGCTCGCCGTGCCGCGCCACCTGTGGTGGCCGCTGCTGGCGGCCTCGATCGGCAACATGACGATCTGGAACATGGCCACGGCACTGGCCGTGGTCTACCTGCCATCGGGCCAGGCCTCGATCCTCGCCTACAGCATGCCGCTGTGGCTGGCGCCGTTGTCGGCGATCTTCCTGGGCCAGCGCTTCACGCTGCGCATGCTGGTTGCGATCGTGATGGGCGTTGCCGCCGTGGTCTTCCTGATGATTCCCAATTTCGGCGCCTACGCCGGCGCGCCGTTGGGCCTGGCCGCCGGCCTGGGTGCCGGCCTCGCCTGGGCGGTCGGCACCGTGATCGTGAAACGCACCAACTGGGGCGGCATGGGGCTGGCGCTCACGGCATGGCAGATGCTGCTGTGCCTGCCGCCGATCATCGCCGGCTTCTTCCTGTTCGACGGCGCCTGGCCACGCGTGAGTCCGCTGGTGATCGGCGTGTCGCTCTATATCGCGCTGATCCCGATGTCGATCGGCACGGCGATCTGGTTCACGCTGGTCCACCTGCTGCCGGCGCAGGTCGCGGGCCTGTCGTCCGTTTCCATCCCGGTGGTCGCCGTCATTGCCGGTGTGCTGCTGTTCGGCGAGCCGATGGGACCACTGCAGATCGCGGCACTCGCCTGCACGGTCGCCGCCTTGTGGCTGGCCCTGGTGCCGCCGCGCGCCGCCGCACCGGTGCGCGCCTAGATGATGGCGCCGCGCTCGCGCAGCGCCATGCTGCTGCTGCCGGCACTGGCCCTGCTGTGGGGCGGCAGCTGGCCGATGTTCAACCTGGTGCTGCGCGAACTCTCGGTATGGACGTTTCGCGCGCTGGCCGTGAGCGGCGCCGCGCTGCTGATGTTCCTGGTGGTACGCCTGCGTGGCATCCCCATGACCGTACCGCCGGGCCGCTGGCGGCCCCTGATCGCCGCTGCGCTGGGCAACATCACCGCCTGGTACCTGGCAGCGACGGCGGCCATTCTCTACATCCCGTCCGGCCAGGCCGCCGTGCTCGGCTACACCATGCCGCTGTGGGCAGCGCTGATCTCGATCACGTTCCTGCGCGAGCCGCTGACCGGCCGCGTGGCACTGGCCCTGGCATTCGGTGCCGGCGCCGTGGCGCTGCTGGCATGGCCCAACCTCACGCGGCTGGCCGGCGCACCATTCGGCATCGGCTTCAGCCTGCTGGCCGGCATCGGCTGGGCCTGCGGCACCCTGATCAACAAACGCACCGACTGGGGCGGGATGCATCCGCTGGCGCTGACAGCCTGGCAGCTCGCCATCGGCGCCGTGCCGATCGTGATCGGTGCCTTCGTCTTCGCTGATCTGCATCCCTTCCTGCCCAGCGTCACGGTCATGGTTGCCGTGGCGTTCCTCGCCTTCGTGCCGACGGCGATCGGCACCCTGATCTGGTTTCGCATCGTCGAGCTGCTGCCGGCGCAGGTCGGAGCGCTGTCATCGATCCTGGTGCCGATCGTGGCCATGACCGGCGGCATCATCGTGCACGGCGAACCGTTTGGCATCCCGCAGGCCGGCGCACTGACCTGCGCCGTGGCAGCATTGTTCCTTGCGCTCATCCCGTCATCGGCACGACGCACCTGATGCGCATCGGCGCCAGGCGGCAGCTGCTTTGGGCTCGAACGATACCGGATTGACAACAGGGGAAGCCCGGTGTGTGGTCGGGACAAGAAAGTCAGGGCGGGAACGGCTGGATGACCACCTCCGGGTTCTCAAAGCATGTGGCCCAGGTCTTGTCGGCCGCGGAACACAGGGCGGATGCCGACCCGCGGATCGCGGCGTCATGGCGTCGGTGCCTGGTCGACCATCGACTTGATCCAGCCCGCAGCGGACCACCCCACACGCTCACCGAAGCCGAAATCAGCCGCGTCCGGGAGCCGGTCGAAGAGCTGATCCGAATGGCGCTGCCGGAGCTCGAAGCGCTGGCCCGCGTCCTGCGCGAGGCGGGATATTGCGTCAACTTCGCCGACGTCAATGCGAACGTGCTCGTCAGCTATCTTCCCGGTGGCGACTACGAGACGACGTTCCGCGAGGTCGGCATCTATACGGGATCCAATTTCGCGGAAGCCTTCGAGGGCACGAACGGCGTTGGTACCGCCCTGGCGGAACAGCGTCCCATCCTGGTGCATCGCGACGAGCATTTCCGTGATCAGTGGAAATTCCTGACGTGTGCGGTAACGCCGCTGTTCGATCACCACGACCAGCCGGTGGGCGCCGTGAACATCAGCTCCTGTCGCGGCGATTTCGATCGCGCCGCGCATCAGCTCGCGTTTGCCATCACGTCGGAGGCGACATGGCGGATCCAGCACGCGATCTTCCGCAAGCGCTTCGATCACGCCTGGATCGCGACGCTGCCGGGAGACGACGGCCGGGGGTTGATCGCCTATGACGATGACCGACGCATCATCGGTGCTTGCCGCCGCGGCCGGTCGATCCTGGGTTTGACGAACGGCTTCGAGTCCGGCGTCGACCTATCGCGTTTCATCAGGCTGAGCGACGCCAGCATGCGGACGCCGAGCGCGGCCATCGAATTCCGTCGCGCCGATGGAACCTTGATCGGGCACGGGCACATCACGCCACCGGCCGCGCGGCCGGCCTTCGCGACGCGGTCGATTGAAGCCACGCCTCGACGTATTGCCGCCTTGAGCGCGCTCGCCGGAAGCGATCCGGCGCTGGCCAAGAGCGTCAAACGACTGACCGCGGTGGTGGACCTCGATCTGCCGATCCTGCTGCGCGGCGAGACCGGCACCGGCAAGGACGTCTTCGCGCGCGCCATTCACGCGGCGAGCAGCCGCGCCAACAAGAGCTTCGTCGCCTTGAATTGCGCCGCGTTGCCCGAAAGCCTGATCGATGCGGAACTGTTCGGATATGAAGCCGGTGCCTTCACGGGTGCCCGCCGCGAGGGCGCCAAGGGACTGATCGTCCAGGCCAGCGGTGGCACACTGTTTCTCGACGAGATCGGCGACATGCCGCTGGCGCTGCAAACGCGACTGCTGCGCGTCCTGGAGAATCGCGAGGTCTGGCCGCTCGGTGGACGAAAGCCGGTGCCCGTGGACATCCGCCTGATCAGTGCCACGAACCGCGATCTCGCCGCGATGGTCGAAGCGGGCGCTTTCCGATCCGACCTCTACTATCGACTCCTCGGTGTCGAGGTCAGACTGCCGGCGTTGCGCGAGCGATCCGACAAGGCCGACCTGATCGCACGCCTCGCGCGCGAAGAGGCACCCCATTGCCGCCTGTCCGCCGGCGCCCAGGCAACGCTGCTGTCGTACCCCTTCCCGGGCAACATTCGCCAGTTGCGCTACGCGCTGCGACTGGCCGGTGGCACGGCCGAGAATGGCCTCATCGAGGCGGCGGACCTCGACCTTCCCCCCGTGCCCGGCGGTGGTCGCGCCGAGCCGGATCACGGGATGGCCGAATACAACGCCATCGTCCAGGCCCTGCGCGACCATGGCGGACGCGTCGGCGACGCGGCCCAGGCACTCGCCATGAGCCGCGCCACCCTCTATCGCAAGATCAAGGGTCTGAAGATCAAGCTCGACAGCTAGAGCACGTTCCGCTGCGCTGGGAGCGCGGGCGGCGCCATTGCATATGGCACTGACCTCACCCTGAGGAGCGAGTGTAGCGAGCGTCTCGAAGGGTGGGCTATCACACAAACCGCGACTGCAGCCCATCCTTCGAGACGCCGGCTGCGCCGGCTCCTCAGGATGAGGTTGTGCGTGACGATATGCGGTTGCCTGGGAGCGCGGGGACGCCCGCGCTCCCGGGATGTCATGCCGCTTTCACCAGGTCGGCACCGAGATGCTTGAGGCGCGGCATCACCTCGTTCTTCAGCAGTTCGAGCGAACGGCGCCACGCGTCGGGCTTGTGCTTGTAGTCGAAGCCGAAAACGCACAGCACGCCGAAGCCACCCACCTCGCGATAGATGGTGTCGATCTTCTCGGCCACGGTCGCCGGTGAGCCGATGATCCAGTTGCGGCGCGCGCAATACTCCACCGTGATGTCGCTGTCCGGCACGTCAGGCGCATGCTTCAGATAGTCCTTGAAGCCGAAATTGCCGAGCAGCGGCAGGAAGTACTCGCGCATCATCCGGCCCATCATGTCGCCGGTCGACAGCTTCCAGGCTTCTTCGTCGGTATCGGCAACGAACACCTCGCGCACGAGCCGCCAGTCCCTGCGGTCCGCCTTGCGTCCGGCCTTGGCGGCGCCGGCTTCGACCGACTCCCAGTGGCTGGCGACATAGGCGGGATTGAGGTTGAGGCTCATCGGAATGAACCCGCGCTCCCCGGCCAGCTTCAAGGTATCGGAATTCTTGGACAGGCCGGCGACGCCGATCGGCGGATGCGGTGCCTGCACCGGCTTGAGGTGCGGCTGCAGGAGGTCGAACATCCGCTCCGGCTTCGACACGGTCCAGTACTTGCCCTCGTATTTGAACGGCGCCGGTTCGGACCACAGCTTGAGGATGATCTCCAGCGCCTCGCGGGTCATGTCCCGGTTCTGCCCGGACATGCCGTCGACATTGAACATCGCCCAGTCGCTGGGCAGGCCCGAGGCCGCGACGCCGAAATTCAACCGGCCGTTGGACAGGTGATCCAGCATGGCCACGCGATTAGCCAGTTCGGCGGGGTGATGGTAGGGCAACAGGAAGCCGCCGGGACCGATGCGCAGGTTCTTGGTTTGCAGGAACGCCTGCGCAACCAGGAGGTCGGGCGCCGGATGCGGCTCCCACGGCGCCGTGTGGTGCTCGCCGATCCACGCTTCCTGATAGCCGAGTTCGTCGAGCCAGCGCAGGACCTGCAGGTCCCAGTCATGCCCCTCCTTCAGTCCACACTCCGGTGGATGCGACGGCATCGTGAAGTAGCCAAGTTCCATCGTTTTCCTCCCGCTGTTGCGGCACGCCATGTGATGCGCAGGTGCGCACCCGCCTTGGTTGGCAAGTGTCGTGCCAGTCGGGAGCAACGGTGGAGGCACTGGATAAAGTGCTGATTCTTCTTCTCAATCGCGAGCCCGCAAGTCCGCGCCGATGGCGATCACCGTCTCATTCTCGTGAGACTGTCTCATCACCCGTGAGACGGCGGGATCGATGCGCGCGGCTCACCCCACACGCATCAGGCGCAGGCGCGGATCGAGCAGATCGCGCAGGCCGTCACCCAACATGTTGAGGCCCAGTACGGTGATCGCGATCGCGAGGCCCGGATAGATCGCCAGGCCGGGCGCGTCGTAGAGATAGGTCTGGGCGTCGTAGAGCATGCGGCCCCAGGACGGCACCGGTGGCTGCGCACCCAGGCCGAGATAGCTCAGGCCGGCCTCGGCAAGGATCGCGGTGGCGAACTGGATGGTGGCCTGCACCAGCAACACACTGGCGATGTTGGGCAGCACATGCCGCACGGTGATGGTGAACGGCCCCAGCCCCAGCGCCGAGGCGGCTCGCACGAAATCGCGTCCCCACATCGTCAATGCCGCGCCGCGTGTGACCCGCGCGAACACCGGGATGTTGAAGATGCCGATGGCGAGGATGGCGTTGGTGGCGCTGGCGCCGAACACCGACGTGATCAGGATCGCCATCAGCACAGCCGGAAAGGCGAACATCAGGTCGTTCATCCGCGAGACCAGCTCATCGAGCCAGCCGCGACGCGCCGCCGCCCAGGCCCCCAGGCAGACACCCAGCACCATGCCGATGGACACCGCGATCAGGCCGACGGTGATCGAGGTCTGTGCCCCCACCATGATGCGCGACAGCACATCGCGACCGCGATGGTCGGTGCCCAGTGGCCACGTTGCATCCGGCGGCTTGAGCTTCATCGCCATGCGCAGGTCGTCATATGGATGCGGCGTCCACACCAGCGACAGCAGCGCCGTCAGCGCCACCAGCAGAACCAGCGCGGCACCGATCAGGAAGCCGGTGTGGTGTCGCGCCCGCGACCAGAAGGCACTCATACGCTCACCTTGGGGCGCGGGTCGAGAATGACATAGATCACGTCGACGATCAGGTTCACGGCCAGAACCACTGCCGTCAGCAGGATCACCACGTTCTTGATCACGATCAGGTCGCGGTTGTTGATGGCGTCGAAGACCAGCTTGCCCACGCCGGGCAGGTAGAACACGGTCTCCACGATGATGGCGCCGGCCAGCAGGAAACCCGCCATCAGGCCGGCGATGGTGACGATGGGCACCAGCGCGTTGCGCAGCGCATGGCGCATCAGGACATCACGCTCGGCAACGCCCTTGGCCCGGGCCGTGCGCACATAGTCCTCGCGCAGCGTATCGAGCATCGACGAGCGCGTGACCCGCGACAGGATTGCGATCTCGGGCAGGCTGAGCGAGAGTGCCGGCAGGATCAGCGCATGCAGCGAGCCCCAGGCATCGGCGCCCCAGCCCGGAAAGCCGCCGGCCGGGAACAGCTTCAAGCCCACGGCGAAGATCAGAGCCAGCAGGATCCCGAACCAGAAGTTGGGAATGGAGATGCCGAGCTGGCCGAAGCCCATCACCAGCCAGTCCGACGCCTGGCCGCGCCGGGACGCGGCGAACACGCCCAACGGAATGGCGACGCAAAGGGCGAAGGATAGCGCCAAGGCACCCAGCGGCAGGGTGACGACGATACGGTCGAGGATCAGCTTCGACACCGGCGTGCCGTAGGCGTAGCTGTTGCCGAGATCGAACGTCAGCAGGCTGGCGATCCAGCGGATGTAGCGCTCATACACCGGCCGGTCGAAGCCCAGCTTGGCATGCAGCGCGGCTAGCGTATCGGGACGTGCCTCGGTGCCCAGCATCACCAACGCCGGATCGCCGGGCAGGACCTCCAGCACCAGGAACACCACTGCTGTGGCCAGCGCCAGAGTCAGGAGCGCGGCCACCAGCCGGCGCAGGAGAAAATCGAGCATGCACCGGTAAAATGCCGGCGAATGCCCGACGGCTCAACGTTTCATTGCACCCGAACGCTTCATTCGGCGGCAGCGGCGTAGGGCTGCTCCAGGGCCAGCCGCAGCGACTCGTGGAAATCGTGCAGGCCCTTCTCGTTGCGACCGAACACGACGTGGGTCTGCGCCCCGCTGTGGAAGCCGCGCTGGATGGTGCGCGCCATGGGAAAATCTTCGCTTTGCACCGTGTTGAAGGTGATGTCCCAGTTCTTGTCCCAGGTGGCACGATCGGCCTCGGCGACCTGCCGCTCGGTGGTGATCAGCCACAGCCGCACGATGCAGCGGTCGGGATCATTGCCGTCGGGAACCGAGGTCCAGAGTTCGAAGTGATCGCGGTTCCAGATCACGATGGCGTTGGGGAAGATGCGATGGATGACGATCACGTGGCGCGTGAAGTCGCCCGGCTGCATCGGCTGTTGGCGAACGGCGTCGTAGGAGGCGCGCGGCGCCAGGAAGCGGCCGTGACGACCGAACACGTCGTTCACGCCGCCACGCCCCTCGATGTAGGGCGCGATGGTTTTCGCGTGCAGGTACGGCACGTGGTAGATTTCGAGGAACGTATCGATCACCAGCTTCCAGTTCATCGCCTCGGCGAAGCGCTGGAAGCGGAAGACGCCGCCGCGGCCGATGTGGAAATCGGCCAGCATGTCGCCCACGGGCCCGAGGAAGGCATCGATGTCGACCGGATCCCCGACCATGGGGCCGAGCCACACCAGGCCGTGGCGTTCGGCGACCGGCACGGGTGTCAACCCGTGCTCGGCCCGGTCGATGCCGGTGAAGCCCTCCGCACCGGGCACGTGGCGCAACGCACCGTCGGCGCCATAGACCCAGGAGTGGAACTTGCACGTGAAGGTCGGCCGGCAGCCCGCCTCCTCGTCGACGACGCGCGTGCCGCGGTGGCGGCAGACATTGTGGAAGGCGCGCAGCGATCCATCGCGCTGGCGCACGATCAGGACCGAAACGCCGTCGAGCTCCATCGTGCGGAAGTCGCCCGCCTTCTCGAACTCGCTCGACGCCGCCACGATCAGCGGCTGCCGGCGAAACAGCAGGTCGCGCTCACGCGCCAGGTGATCGCGGTCGATGTAATGGGTAATCGGCTGTCGGTACTCGGCTGCCGCCGGGCCATTAGTGTTGGCATCGAGCGCAGCACCAACCCGCTCGCCGAGCTGCCGTTCGGTCTGGGCATCCATGTCGCCCTCCCTTGCTGATCGTCCAATCACCTATCTATCTAATATAAATTAGATTTCATGTCACCATAGGGCAATACCCCTGGGAGCGCGGGCCTCTGATCCGCATCAAGGTGAAAGTTTTGTTTTTCGCCCGACCTGATGCGGGCGAGACGCCCGCGCTCCCAGGAAGGCTACACCTTCCAGTAGACCGCCGTCATGTCGATCGCCGGCGTGGGTGAGTTGTCCCACATGCCCATCAGGTTCTTGTTCCAGACGCCGACCCGGACGAGCTGGAACAGGAAACCGTTCACGGCGTCGTCGGCGATGATCTTCTGCGCCTTCTTCAGGAGTTCGGTGCGCTTGGCGGGGTCGACCTCCTTCACCACGGCCGCCCAGTTGTCCTTGAAGGCCTGGGAGTTGTAGCCCCAGTAGTAGCCGTCGCGGCGATAGCGGTCCAAGTCGTTGGCCTCGGTATGGGCCACGATGGTGAAGTCGTAGTTGAAGTCCTTGAACACTTCCTGCAGCCATTGCGGCCACTGCAGCTGCGTGATCGTCAGCTTGATGCCGATCTTGCCGAGCTGGCTGACGATAATTTCGCCCGACCGCTGGGCGTAACCCACCGGCGGCAGCTTCAGGCTGGCCTCGAAGCCGTTGGGATAGCCCGCCTCGGCCAGCAGCTTCTTGGCCTTGGCGATGTCGAACGGATAGGTCTTGGTGAGATCGACATAGGCCGGATGGTGCGGCGGGAAGTGGCTGCCGATCGGCAAGGCGAAGCCGTTCTCGCCGGCGATCAGATCCTCGCGGTTGATGGCGTGCGCGATGGCCTGGCGCACCCGCAGGTCGCTCATCGGCTTCTTGGCGTTGTTGGTGGCGAGGATCGTCTCGCCCTCGGTCGAACCGATGACGACCGTGAAGCGCCCATCGGCCTTGATCTGGTTGACCTGCTCGGGCGACTGGAAGCCGGCGATGGTGTCGACGTCGCCGGCCTTCAACGCGTTGACCTGTGCCGCCGGGTCCTTGATGATCTTGAAGATCAGCGTGTTGAGCTTGATGGATCCGGGATCGCGATACGTCGGTGCCTTGACCAGGGTCACCGAGTCGCCCTCCTTGCGCTCCTTGAACATGAAGGGGCCGGTGCCGATCGGCTTGGTGCCGTTGGTGGCAGCGCTCTTGCGTCCCATGATGGCGGCATCGCCGATACCGACATTGTACAGGAAGAAGGCGTCGGGGCCCTTCAGCGTCACGCGCACCGTGGTGGGATCCACGACGTCGACGCTCTTGATGGTGGCGTAGAGCGATTTGCCAGGGGCGGTCGAATCGGGCGCCGACAGGCGATCAAGCGAGAACTTCACGTCGTCCGCCGTACACGGCTCGCCGTCATGGTACTTCACGCCGGCCCGCAGCTTGAAGACGAACTGCTGGCCGTCCTCCGACACGGTCCAGCTCTCGGCCAGGCCGGGAATGATGGCGCCCTTGCTGTCGATGCGGGTCAGGCTCTCGTAGATGTTCTGATAGGTGATCTCGCGCACCGCCGAGGCGGCATTGAGGTTGGGGTCCAGCACCGGCGGCTCCAGCGGCATGCCGATCACCACGACGCCGTCCTTGGCGCGCACCGGCGCCTGCCCCCACGCCTGCGGCGCTGCGCCCAGCAGCGCCAGGGCACTGGCCCCGCCGAGAAGTCCGCCCAGCTGCCGGCGGGTGAAGTCGCTCATCTATGCCTCCATCTGACGGTGCCGTCTCCAGGCGCGGCCATTCCGGACGCCGACCATAACAAGCCGCTCGCAGGCGGCCAATGGGATGGCTTCTTTTGGACCGCGCACGTGGACGCGCGCATTCGCCCGAAGCGTCAGCGCAGGGCGACCATGATGCGCGCGTGGACGCGCGCGGTCCAAAAATCAACGCCCGAACATCTCCTGCCAGCTGGGGAAGCCGCCCAGCGTACGGGCGTGGTAGATCGCGCGTGCGACGGCCCGGGCCAGGCAGTCGGCAGCCAGGGTGCCCAATTCGGCGATCATCAGGGGATCCATCGTCTGCCCCAGCTGGCCGGTGGCCAGCGCGAAGACGGAGTCGCCATCCTGCGGCGTATGCACGGGCCGGATGGCACGCGCGAGCCCGTCCTGGGCCATCACGGCCAGCCGGCGGCAGGTCGCCTTGTCGAGCCGGGCATTGGTGGCGACCACCGCGATGGTGGTGTTGCCGCGCGGGTCATCGGCTGCGGCCTCGGCCGGCCTGACATCATCGTGCGTAAGCTCGCCGCGACGATGCGAGACGCGCAATTCCAGGCCGCGCGGTGGCGGCGGCAAGCCGCCGAACTCGCTGCCCTGCTCCAGCGCCCAGGCCCAGAACTGCGGCAGGTCACCCATGGTCGTGAAGCCGCGGGCGTTGACGGCGACCAGGGCGCCGACCTGCAGGCCGCTCTGCACGTCGACCGCGGACGCACTGCCCAGCCCGCCCTTGAGGTTGCCGGCCTTGGCGCCCAGGCCGGCGCCGGCGTTGCCCAGGGCGAAATCCTTGGATGCGGCTGCCGTGGCGGCATGCCCCAGCTCGCGATAGGGCGGCCAGGCCCAGTCCTTGTCGCCGCCGTTGAGCAGGTCGAACAGGATCGCGGTCGGCACGATGGGCACCGCGATCGGCCCCACCGGTATGCCGCGCCCGTGCTCGCGCAGCCACTTCATGACGCCATCCGCCGCCGACAGCCCGAATGCCGAGCCGCCCGACAGCGCAATGGCATCGATCGCGTCGACCCGACACACCGGATCCAGCAGATCGGTCTCGCGTGTGCCCGGCGCGCCGCCGCGCACGTCGACCGCGGCGCAGGCCGGCTGCTCGCACAAGACAACCGTGGTGCCCGATCGCACGCGATGATCGTCGGCATTGCCAACCAGGATGCCATCGACGTCGGTGATCAGGTTGCGCGGGCCGGGTTGCAGCATCGAGACCTCATCTGTAGGACGCATCGCGCGCCCACGGCATCATGCACAAGAGCACCGGTTGCGAACACCCGCGAAGCAGCGCAGGCTTGCGGCAACCTGATCCGGAGCCACCATGATCGCGTCGCGCGTCGGTCTGCTCAATGCCAGGGCGCTGATGCGCCGAACCCTGCTGATCATCGGATGCGCCATCACGCTGCTGCCGACCGCAACGACGGCACGCGAGCCGCAGACGTTGGCGAAGACCCAGATGGTTGCCGCGGCCAACCCGATGGCGAGCGACGCCGGCCTTGCGATCCTGCGCGCCGGCGGCTCGGCGATCGATGCCGCCATTGCCGTGCAACTGGTGCTGGGTGTGGTGGAGCCACAGGCCTCGGGCATCGGCGGCGGCGGTTTTCTGGTCCACTACGATGCCCGCAGCTTCCAGGTGACGGCATGGGACGGCCGCGAGACGGCACCCGCGGGCGCGCGCGACACCATGTTCCTGGGCGGCGACGGCAAGCTGCTCTCCTTCCCGCAGGCCGTTGTATCGGGGCTGTCGGTCGGCGTGCCCGGCGTGATGCGCATGCTGGAGGAAGCACACCGCCGGCACGGCAAACTGCCGTGGCATGACCTCTTCACGCCCGCCATCCGGCTGGCCGAGAATGGATTTCCAGTACCACCGCGCCTGGCCAACGCGCTGGCCACGGAGACGGCGCTGCGCAACGACCCGCAGGCCCGCACGATCTATTTCAATGACGACGGCTCGCCGAAGAAGCGCGGTGATACCATCCGCAATCCGGCGCTGGCCGCCACGATGCGCCTGCTGGCCGAGCACGGCGCCGACGCGCTGCATGCCGGCCCACTGGCGGCCGAATTCGTCGCCGTCGTCCAACGCGAGCCGCGGCCGGGCACGATGACTCTGGAGGATCTTGCCGCCTACCGGCCGCTGGAGCGCACGCCGCTGTGCCGTCCCTATCGCGACTGGACCATCTGCGGCATCGGCCCGCCTTCGTCAGGGCCGCTGGCGGTCCTCCAGGCGCTCGCCCTGTTGCGGCGTTCGACAGGACAAACGCTGTTCGCCCATCACGTCGCCGAGGTGAGCCGTCTCGCCTTTGCCGACCGTGACCGCTGGGTGGCCGATCCCGGCTTTCTGCCCGTGCCCGTCGATGGACTGCTGGATGGCGCCTATCTCGACAAGCGCGCACGCCTGCTGAGCGATGATCGCAGCATCGGCAAGGCCAAGCCGGGATTGCCGCCCGGCACCGCCAGCACCGACATGCCGGCGGTGCCCGAAAAACCGCAGGGTGGAACCAGCCACATGGCCATCGTCGATCGCGACGGCAACGCCGTCTCGTTCACGACCACCATCGAGGCGTCGTTCGGCGCCCGCCGCAGCGTCGGCGGCTTCCTGCTGAACAACGAGCTGACCGACTTCAACCTGTCACCCGTCGACGAGGGACGGCCGGTGGCCAACCGGGCCCAGCCCGGCAAGCGGCCACGCTCGTCGATGACACCGCTCATCGTGCTGGACCGCGATGGGCGCTTCGTGCTGGCCATCGGATCGGCCGGTGGCACGCGGATCATCGGCGACGTGCTGCAGACACTGCTGCACGCACTCGACGGTCCCGACACGCTGCAGCAAGCGATCGCCACGCCGCGTCTGCTCAACCGCAACGGCGCCACCGAGATCGAAAGCCACGCCGATGCCGATCACCTCGCCGGCGAGCTGCGCGCGCGCGGACACGAAGTCGTCATTGCCCCGCATCAAGGTGGGTTGCATGGCATCCGCGCGCGCTATGATGATGTCGGCAGGTTCCTCGGCTATGAAGGCGGTGCCGATCCCCGACGCGACGGCGTCGCCATCGGCGATTGAGCCGCCACGGCGCATTGATGTGCATTGTTTCGCCTTCGACATTGGGATGAGGGCACGCTAGTAGAAACCTGGATTTTGTCTTCGTACGTCCATAGAGCGGCCTTCGGCCGGAGTCGTCATGTCGAAATACCCCAGTGTCCTGATGCGCGCCGGCGAAGATCGCCGTTTGCGGCTGGGCCATCCGTGGGCCTTCTCCAACGAGATCCTGATGGAGCCGGCGACCAAGGCGCTGGCGCCGGGCTCGCCGGTGGTGCTGCGGGCCGCCGGCGGCGATGCGCTGGGCATCGCGACATTCAATCCCCACTCGCTGATCGCAGCGCGTGTCGTCTGCGCCGATGGCGATGCGCGGCTGGATCGCAGCCTGATCGAGAGCCGCCTGGCCGCCGCCCTGCAGTTGCGGACGCGCCTCTACGGCGGCGTGCCGCACTATCGCCTCGTGCATGCCGAAGCCGACGGCCTGCCCGGGCTGATCGTCGATCGCTATGGCGATGTGTGCGTGGTGCAGACCAACACCGCCGGCATGGACCGTCTGACGAACGATATCCTTGCCGCGCTCGACGCGGTCGTTGCGCCGGCGGCGGTGCTGCTGAAGAACGATTCGCCGGCACGCAAACTGGAAGGCCTCGAGCTCGAGACCCGGATCCTGAAGGGCGAGATCGCCGGCACGGTCGACCTGATCGAGAACGGTGCCCGCTTCGTCTGCGATCCGGCCGGCGGCCAGAAGACCGGCTGGTTCTTCGACCAGCGCGACAACCGCGCCATGGTCGCCGCCTTCGCCGCCGGCGCGCGCGTGCTCGATACCTATACCTACGCCGGCGGCTTCGGCGTGCTGGCCGCCGTCAACGGTGCCGCCGAGGTCCACATGGTCGACCGCTCGCAGCCGGCGCTCGACCTTGCCAAGCAGGCGGCGGAGGCCAACAGCGTCGGCGCGCGCTGCCGCTTCACGCGCGCCGAGGTGTTCGACGAGCTGGCCCGGCTCGACAAGCAGAACGAGCGCTTCGATGTCGTGATCTGCGATCCGCCGGCGTTCGTGAAGAGCCGCAAGGACATCAAGCCCGGCGCCCAGGGCTATCGCAAGATGACGCGGCTGGCCGCACCGTTGGTCGTGCCCAGTGGTCTGCTGTTCGTCGCGTCGTGCTCGCACCTGGTCGATCCGACGCTGTTTGCCGAGCAGGTCAAGCGCGGCCTGCACGATGCCGGCCGCGAGGCCCGCGTGCTGCGCGCGACCGGCGCCGGCATGGACCATCCGGTGCATCCCAGCCTGCCGGAAACCGCCTACCTGAAGGGGCTGTTGCTGGCGTTAGATTAGCGTTCGATGGTTGTTTCAATCTGTTCAAGCTTCAAGGGATGACCGCAGCGCCGCTGCCGGCCACCGGCCTTGATCTCCGCGGACGACGCGCCTGGACCCTGATATGGGGCGTCGCAATCGCCCAGCTGATCTCCTGGGGCACGCTCTACTACGGCTTCGCCGTGCTGGTGGTACCGATGGAGCGCGAGCTCGGGTGGTCGCGCCCCGACCTCAACGCCGCACTGTCGATCGGATTGCTGACGTCGGGTCTGTGCGCGTTCGGCGCCGGCGTCTGGATCGACCGCAACGGCGCCCGCGGACTGATGACCCTGGCCTCGATCACGGGCGCGGTGTTGCTGGCGGCGTGGTCATGGATCGGCGCACTCGCGGCGTTCTATGTGCTGTGGGCCCTGATCGGCGTATCGATGGCCGGAGCGTTGTATGAGCCGGCCTTCGCCGCCATGACCCGCGTCTTTCCACGTGACTTCCGCCGCGCCATTACGGCACTGACGTTGGTCGGCGGATTTGCCAGCACCGTGTTCGTGCCGTTGAATCAGGGGCTAATCGACCGCATCGGCTGGCGTGATACGCTGCTGGTCATGGCAGCCTGCAACCTGCTGTGCGCCGCGCTGCACTGGTTCCTGCTGCCACCGCTGGCAGCCACCGAACAAGCGCGCAACGTATCGCGCGACCGCACCGCCTTGCGTGCCGCGCTGCACCGGCCGGCGTTCTGGGGGCTCGCGGTATGCTTTACCGCGCTCAGCCTGGTGTTCACCGCTGTCGTCTTCCACCTGATGCCACTGATGCTGGAGGGTGGCCTGTCGATGGCGACCATCGTCAGCGGCTATGCCGTCATCGGACCGATGCAGGTCGCCGGCCGCCTGCTCTTCGTGTGGTTGTCGCGCTCCTTCTCGACGCGGCTGCTCGGCACGGTGTCGTTCGCCCTCTATCCGGTTGCCATCGCCGTCCTGATGCTGCCGGCCAGCGGCACCTCGCTGATCGTCTTCGCCGTCCTCTACGGCCTGCCCAACGGCATCGTCACCATCGTGCGCGGCACCATCGTGCCCGAACTGTTCGGTGCATCCGCCTATGGCGCCATCAGCGGCGCGCTCGCAACGCCGAGCATCCTGGCCCGCGCCGCCGGGCCGTTCCTGATGGCGTTGCTGTGGTCGGCCTCGGGCGACTACCGCCTGGCAACCTGGACGCTGCTGGGCCTGTCGCTGGTCGCGGTCGTTTTCTGGTTCATCGCCGTGTCGGGACGCCGGGGCTAGTATCCGGAATCACGCGTCACTGATACAGCTGTCATCCCGAGCGCAGCGAGGGATCTTCTGCAAGAGACGCACGGGTGCGCCTGCATCAAGAGATCCCTCGCTGCGCTCGGGATGACAGTCCCGAGTCACACTCGAGCGATAGCGGGGGCTAGGCCCTGGGCCGCAGCGGCAGCGTGAACCGGAACGTGGCGCCGGTGGCGCCGTTGGCGGCCAGCGTGACGTCGCCGCCATGAGCGCGCACCAGTTCACGGGCGATGGCCAGGCCAAGACCCGACCCGCCGGGTCGGCCGCCGGCGGCAAACGGACGGAACAGGCTCGCTTCGACATGCACCGGCACGCCGGGCCCATCGTCGGCCAGGTCGACGATGATGCCGTCGACGGTGCGCTCGGTGCAGATCGTCACGCCACGCGCGCCCGCCTCGAAGGCGTTGCGGCCGAGATTGAACACCACGCGGAACAGCAGGCTGCGATCCGCCGTCACGATCAGCGCCGGATCGACGTCGTTGCGCCAGTTGCGCAGCATGTTGGGATCGGCCGACTCGCCCTGCTCCAGCAGCTGGATGCCGACTTCGTCGACCAGGTCGGCCAGCTCGAACGCCGCCGGCTTCGGCGTCGGCCGGCCGCGGGCGTAGCTCAGGGTATCGGCACACAACTTCACCGCGCGATCGATGGACGCGAACATGATCGGCGCCAGTTCGCGTATCTTGGCATCGTCACTGCGCGCCAGCTTGTCGGTCAGCAGCTGCGTGGTGGCCAGCATGTTGCGCAGATCGTGGTTGATCTTGCTCATGGCCGACCCGAGCTCGGCCAGCCGGTTCTTCTGCAACAAGGCCGAGCGCAGCTCGCGCTGCATGATCTCGAACTCGCGATCGACAATGCCGATCTCGTCGGCCCGGCGCACCGGCAGCGGCTTGATGGTCTCGTCCTCGGGATTGCGGCGAAACGCCACCATCTCGGCCGAAACGTGCTGCAGGGGACGCACGATCAGCCAGCGCAATGCGACGTAGAGCAGGCCGGCGGTGAAAGCGGCGATGATGATCGACAGCAGCAGGATACGCTGAGCATAGCCGTACATGGCGATGCGCAGCGGCAGTTCGTCGACATAGACGTGGACCTGGAATGACGGCATGCGGCTGGAGCGGCCGCCGACCCGCAGTTCGTAGCTGCCCGACCGGGTCATCGCTTCCAGCGCATCCCAGATCAGCTCCATGACACTGGCGTCGAACAGCTCGACGGCGTCGGCCGCCTCCGGCACGCCGGGCGGCATCAGTACGCGCTTGGGCTTGCCCGGTTCGATCACGGTCACCGCATCGACCCGGGCATGATTGAGCAGCGTGCGCGCCAGCCGTTCGTCGACCATGTTATCGGGCGTGGCATCGAGCGCCAGGGTCGCCAGAGTCCCCGCCTCGATCCGCTCTTCCAGCCAGGTCAGGCGAAAACGCGCGATCGAGGGCAGGAACAGCGCCACTTCAGCCGTCATCACGGCCACGACCACCAGCGCCAGGATCCGGGGTGACAGACCGAATCCCAGCCAGCGCCATCGCCGGCGCGGCTCGACGAGGGGCGTCGGACGGGCGGTATCGGTGCTCGCCATGCCGGACGGACAGTAGCGGAGCGCGGGCGCGGCGCCTAGGCCGCCGACAAGGGGTGACCGGCGATCATCCTTGGCATCCCGGCGGATCCCGGACAGGCTGCGGCAATGTCCCTGACCGATCCCACGGGCACACTGATCATCGTCGATGTCCAGCTGGCCATCGACAATCCGTCCTGGGCCCTGCACGGCCCGCGCAACAACACCCAGGGCGAGGCCAATATCGCGCGCCTGCTGGCCGGCTGGCGCCAGACCGCACGTCCCATCGTCCATGTGCGTCATGATTCGACAGAGCCGCACTCCACTTACCGACCAGGCGGTCCGGGACATGCGTTCAAGCCGCAGGCCATGCCGCTGCCCGGCGAAACCGTGGTCGGCAAGCGTGTCAACAGCGCCTTCATCGGAACCGATCTCGAGGCGCGCCTGCGGTCCGTCGGTGCGCAGACACTGGTGATCTGCGGCGTCATCACCGACAATTCGGTCGAGGCGACGGTGCGGGTCGCCGGCAATCTCGGCTTCGACGTCTGGCTGGCCGAGGACGCGTGCTGGACCTTCGCACGTCGCGACCGCCGCGGCCGCGTCTGGCCGGCCGAAGACGTGCACGCGCTGACGCTGGCGATCCTCGACGGCGAATATTGTCGGATCGCGACGACAGCGGAGATCCTGGCATCGATCGGCGCGGCTTGATGTCTCTTCTCCCCGCCTGCGCGGAGAGAAGGGCTACCACAGCCGGAACAGCCACCCGACGATACGCCGGGTGCGGGCCGAGAAGAGCCAGTCGGTGAAATAGGCGCCGGCGGCGCGCTTGTTGATCTCGCCCAGCGTCGGATAGGGCACGATCATCTGCGCCACCGCACCGATCTTCATCTTGCGCGACAGAGCCAGGCACCAGACCTGGATCAGCTCGCCCGCGCGCGCACCGACGATGCCGGCGCCCAGCACGCGGCCGCGCCGGTCGGTGATGATCTTGGCCAGGCCCTCGGTCTCGCGTTCGGCCTGCGCGCGATCGTTCTCATGCAGTTTCCAGCGCACCACGCGCACGCTCTCGCCATGCGCGGCGCGCGCCTGCGCCTCGGTCATGCCGACTTGCGCCAGTTCCGGATCGCTGTAGGTGCACCACGGCAGTGGCACGGCGCGGACGTTGATGGGCAACCGGAACAGCGCGTGCCTGATCACCAGCGCCGCCTGGGCACCGGCCATGTGGGTGAACGGCGTCAGGCCGTTGACGTCGCCGATGGCGTAGACGCGCGGGTTGGTGGTGCGCAGCTTCTTGTCGACGGTGATTCCCTTGCGCGTCGCGGCAATGCCGGCCTTGTCGATGTCCAGTTGCTCGATATTGGGGGCACGTCCGGCGGCGACCAGCAGGTGCGAGCCGACCAATCGTTCCTCGCCGCCATCCGCCGCAATGACAGCAGCCATGCTGGCGCCATCGCGCTCGATCCGCTCGATCCGTACCTGTTCCCGGATATCGATGCCTTCGGCGACCAGCCGCCGTCGCACGACATCGACCAGTTCGGGATCGTCGTTGCCCATCAGCCGGGCCGCTTCGAGCACCGTCACGCGCGCACCCAATCGGCGATGCGCCTGCGCCATCTCGACGCCGATCGGCCCGCCGCCGACCACCAGCAGATGGTCGGGCCGGATGCGGTTGTCGAACAGGGTCTCGTTGGTGAAATAAGGAACGTCGGCGAGGCCCGGGATCGGCGGTGTCGTGGGCCGCGAACCGGTGGCCACCACGAAGCGCCGCGCGCGGATCAGGGTGTCGTCAGCCATCAGCTCGTCGCGCGAGACGAACCGCGCCGTCGCCTTGATCACCTGCACACCCAGGCCTTCGAAGCGCTCGACCGAATCGTTGGGCTCGATGGCGGCGATCACGCCGCGTACGTGATCCATGGTCGCGGCGAACGCGATCGTCGGTTCGACGGCCTGCACCCCGAAGCGGGTGGCCTGGCGCATGGTCTGCGCGGCGTGGGCGGCGGCGATCAGCGACTTGGAGGGCACGCACCCGTGATAGAGGCAGTCGCCGCCCATCTTGTCGCGCTCGACCAGCACCACTTTCAGCCCGAGCTGGGCAGCGCCGGCAGCCAGCGACAACCCGGCCGAGCCGGCGCCGACCACGCAGATATCGCACACCAGCCGGGCCGTCACCGGCGCGCCTCGCGCGATGTCTTCCAGCGGTCGTACAGCATCGGCACCAGCGACAGGCACGCCAACGCCAGCAGCGGCAGCAGGATCTGCGGCTCGAACACCAGCTTCAGGTCCGGCGTCTCGTTGCGATCCAGCACGCCGCCCAGACCGGCGCCGACGCTGCAATAGACGGCCGTGCCCGGGATGATCCCCACGAACGTGGTGAGCGCGTAGGTGCGCAGGGGCACCTTGAAGATGGCGGACGCGATGTTGACCAGCCAGAACGGAAAGACGGGCACCAGCCGCAGGAACACCAGGTAGCTCGCGGCATTGCGCCGGAAGCCGCTTTCCATGCGTCCCAGGAACGAATCGGCGCGGGCGCGCAGCAGGTCGCCCGCCGCACTACGGGCAGCCAGGAATACCGCGATGGCGCCCGAGGTCGCGCCCAGGACGGTGAGCCCGGTGCCCGTCACGGCGCCGAACAGCCAGCCCCCGACCAGAGTCGCCAATGACGCCAGCGGCAGGGAAAAGGCCACCAACGCCGCATAGAGAACGACGTACAGCAGGGCCGCAAGCACGTAATGCTCGCTCACCCATGCCGCCAGCGCAGCGCGGTGCGTTCTCAGCGCCTCAAAGGTCAGGACTTTATGCAGGCCAACAGCAAAAAATAGAACCAACCCGGCCGCCAGAACGAGCAGCGGCAACCACCGGCGCCAGCGGGCGACGGTCGGCTGCCGAGCGTCATCGGTGTCGCGCGCGGCCATGGTCTTCGTGTCGCACCTCTGGGCGAGCCGGGCCAATCCTGGTGTCCGGGCTCCTATTCTCCGCCGGTTATAGGCACTGTCACCGCCCCTGTGCGACTCACGCCGAGGTGAGCCGCCCGTGACCGCCACAGGGCAGCCGCTCTCCGTTGACTTCCCGGCCGCCGCCCCGTATAGCCTGCGCCACTTTCGACCGCCCCAGCAGCCTGTCGCCGGATCCCGGTGATGGGAGGCGTGCCGGGCGGTTGTCGCTTTTTTGCCGGTGCGCCTCAGGCGAAACCGCACGAACAGGGAGTTGCGCTGTGAAACGCACTTACCAGCCGAGCAAATTGGTGCGCAAGCGCCGTCACGGCTTCCGCAGCCGCATGGCCACCGTCGGTGGCCGTGCCGTGATCGCCAACCGCCGGGCCAAGGGCCGCAAGCGGCTGTCGGCATAAATCGCGCGCCGGGACGATCCCCGCGCGATGTGCCCCTGACCCGCTCCCACCGACGGCCGCCAGCATGCCGGCCGCAGCCCAAACGCCATCTCTCCAGCCTGACCTGCCGGCCCGGCCTTGCGGGGTGCGTCGCCGTCTCGGCCGCCTGCCGCAACGGGCCGATTTCCTGCGCCTGCAAGCGAAAGGCCGCAAGCAGGTCACCCCGGCCTTCATCCTGCAGGCCGGGGACCGGCCATCCGGGATTGCGCTGGGCAAGGACCCCCGCGTCGGGTTTACCGTCACCAAGAAGATCGGCAACGCCGTCATTCGCAACCGTGTGCGTCGCCGCTTGCGGGCGTTGGCACGGGAGATCCTGGTTCCTGTCGCGCGGTTCGACCTCGATTACGTGCTGATCGGCCGTCACGACGCCCTGCGCCGCGACTACGCCGCCATGGCCGATGACCTGCGTCGCGCCCTGCGCCGCTTGAAAGCCGAGAACCCGGAGAGCCCGGCATGACGTCGCCATCGTCATGGCTCGCCAGCGCGGCCACCCTGCTGCTGCGCGGTTTCATTCGTGCCTGGCAGCTGGTGCCGTCCTATTTCTTTCGCGGCGTCTGCCGGTTCGAGCCCAGTTGTTCGCACTACGGTGCCGAGGCCGTGACGGTCCACGGGCCGATCAAGGGCGGCTGGCTCACGGTCAGGCGCATTTGCCGCTGTCATCCCTGGGGTGGTCTGGGCTATGACCCGGTGCCGCCGCCAGCCCGCGCGTCCGGCCGGTTGCCTGCCGCACCGCCGCGCACGCCGCGCCCCCTCGAGTTCTGACGGATTTTCGCTATGGATCAGCGCAATCTCATCCTCGCCATCGCCCTGTCGATCGCGATCATCCTGGGATGGCAGGCGCTGTTCACGCCCAAGCCACCGCCGCCAGGCCCACAACAGCAGCAAGGGCAGCCGGGGCAACCGCAGCAGCCGTCGCCCGGCACGCCAGGCGTACCGGTGCCGTCCGGCCCGGCCGGCGCACCTCAGGCGCCTGCCGCCACGCGCGAGGAAGCGCTGAAGGACTCGCCGCGCGTGACGGTCAAGACGCCGCAGATCGAAGGCTCGATCGCGCTGCGCGGCGCGCGCATCGATGACGTACTGCTGGTCAAGCACCATACGACCGTCGAGAAGAACAGCCCGCTGGTGACACTCTTGTCGCCCGAGCGCATGGTCAACGGGTACTACGTGCGCTACGGATGGTTCAACGCCGCCACCACCGCGGTCAAGCTGCCGGACGCCGACACGCTTTGGGCAGCGGACAAGACGACGTTGGGTGCCGACCAGACGCTGGTGCTGAGCTGGGACAACGGCGAGGGGACGATCTTTCGCCAGAAGATCACGATTGATGCGAACTTCATGTTCACCGTGGCGATGTCGGTGGAGAACAAGTCCGACAAGCCGCTGTCGCTCTACCCGTTCGGCCTGGTCACGCGCCAGGGCGAACCCAAGACCGAGGGCATCTACCTGCTGCACGAAGGCCCGTACGGCGTCTATGACGAGGTCCTGAAGGAATTCTCGTGGTCGGATTTCAAGGACGGCAAGAAACAGTCCCTGCAGACGACCGGCGGCTGGCTCGGCTTCACCGACAAATACTGGATGGTGACGCTGGTACCGGACCAGAAGACCCGGGTCGCCACCGAGATCAGCCAGAGCACCGACGGCGGCAAGAAGTACCACGCGCTGTTCCGTAACGAGACCGCGGTGAGCGTGGCCCCCGGGGCCAGCAGCGAGACGACGGCCCAGCTGTTCGCCGGCGCCAAGATCGTGAGCCTGATCGACCAGTATCGCGAGAAGTTCGGCATCACGCGCTTCGACCTCACGATCGACTGGGGCTGGTTCTGGTTCCTGACCAAGCCGCTGTTCTGGCTCCTCGACTATCTGTTCGGCCTGATCGGCAATTTCGGCGTCTCGATCCTGGCGCTGACCGTGCTGGTCAAGGCGGCGTTCTTCCC
The DNA here is from genome assembly GCF_007859315.1 of Reyranella sp. CPCC 100927. Classification (GTDB taxonomy): domain Bacteria; phylum Pseudomonadota; class Alphaproteobacteria; order Reyranellales; family Reyranellaceae; genus Vineibacter. Next base: position 1,085,135 of record NZ_VOHA01000001.1, on the reverse strand, counting down.
GCTGGCCAACAAGTCCTACGAGTCGATGACCAAGATGAAGGCGCTGCAGCCGGAGATGGAGAAGCTGCGCACGCGCTTTGCCGAAGACAAGATGGCGATGAACCAGGAGCTGATGAAGCTCTATAAAAGCGAGAAAGTGAACCCCGCCGCCGGCTGTCTGCCGGTCCTGCTGCAGATCCCGGTGTTCTTCGCGCTCTACAAGGTGCTCTACACGACCATCGAAATGCGCCACCAGCCGTTCTTCGGCTGGATCAAGGACCTGGCGGCGCCCGATCCGCTCACCATCCTGACCGGCTTCGGCCTGTTCCACTGGCAGGTGCCGGAGCTGCTGCACGTGTTCAACATCGGCATCTGGCCGCTCATCATGGGCGTCACGATGTATCTGCAGCAGATGCTGAACCCGCAGCCGGCCGATCCGGTGCAGGCCCGCATCTTCCAGTTCCTGCCGATCATGTTCACCTTCATGCTGGGGCAGTTCGCCGCCGGTCTGGTGATCTACTGGGCCTGGAACAACACGCTCTCGATGGCCCAGCAGTACGCCATCATGCGCCGCCTGGGCGTGCCGGTTTCCTTCGGCGCCAAGGCTCCGGCGCCGGCGACAACACCGGCACCGGCCGCAGCGACATCCAGCGGCAAGACCACCAATTCCAAGAACAACAATTCCAAGAACAAGACGTCCAAGAAATAGCATCCGCAGAGGCACCGATCCGGCAGGCAGAGCATGATCACGCTGGGAGAGATCGCACGCGGCGTCGGCGGCGCCGTGCGGCTGATGAAAGGCGACCTCTCCGGCCTCGCCCTGCTCGACCGCAGCCGTGAGGGATTCTGGCGCTCGTTCCGACCCGCCGTCCTGCTGGCGCCGCTCTACGCCTTCTACCTGATGATGATCTATGACGGCGCTACGACGGCGTCATCAGATCTGCGCGTGGCGGTCGCCGAAGGCCTGCGCTACGTCATCGAGTGGACGTTGTTTCCGGTCGTGCTGCTGGAGCTCAGCCGTCTGATGGGCCGCGCGCCGCGCTATATCGGCAGCGTGGTGGCGCTGAACTGGGCCAACATCCCGCTCCTGATCGGCGTCGTGGCGTTGGCGGCGGCCACCCGCCTGGTGGCGCCCGACCTGGTCGGCGCCGTCGAGCTGGTGATCCTGGTCGCCACCTTGGTGCTGGTCACCCGTATCCTGCGCTTCACGCTCGACGTGCCCTGGATGCCAGCCGTGGCGCTGGCGGCGCTCAATCTCTGGCTCAGCCTGATGCTAGGCCTCATCGTCAACGGCATCATCGGTTTCCGGTTCACCGACGGCAGCGTCTGACGGCGCCTCGTAGCGCACATCCGTCAGGTAGAGTCCATCGGGCGGCGCCGTCGGACCACCGCGCTCGCGATTGCACGCCATCAGCGCCGCCGTCACGTCATCGGGCGTCCATTTGCCTTCGCCGACCAGCCGCAGCGTGCCGACCATGATGCGCACCTGATTGTGCAGGAACGAGCGCGCCGCCGCCTCGATGCGGATCTCATCGCCCGTGCGCGAGACGTCGAGGCGATCGAGCGTCTTGACCGGGCTTGCCGCCTGGCAGGCCGCCGAGCGGAAGCTGGTGAAGTCGTGCCGACCCAGCAGGCGCGCGGCACCCAACGCCATGGCCGTCGCGTCGAGCGGCACCGGGACCAGCCAGACACGGCCGGCGTCGAGCGCCAGCTTGGCGCGGCGATTGACGATGCGATAGAGGTAGCGCCGGCCCGTGGCCGAGAAGCGCGCGTGGAAATCGGCTGCTGCCGTCGCGGCGGCGACGACGGCCACCGGATGCGGCTTGAGGTGATAGTTCAGCGCATCGCGCACTGTATCGGCGCGCGTGTCCTTGGCGATGTCGACATGGGCCACCTGCCCCCGGGCATGCACGCCGGCGTCCGTGCGGCCGGCAGCCTGCACATGGGCGCGCTCGCCGCAGAAGCGGTATACCGCCTCCTCGACCGCCTGCTGCACCGACAACCCGTTGTCCTGCCGCTGCCAGCCCACGAACGGCCCGCCATCATATTCGAGGGTGAGCTTGTAGCGCGTCACCGCATGGCTCATCCCGCTGGCCGCATGGCCGGCGTATCGGCGGGCGGCGGCAGCACCGTGCCGGCGAGCGGAAAGCCGCGCGCGAAGGCAGCACCGTCGACCGGACCCTTGCCGGGCCGCTGCAGGCGCAGCAGGCGGATACCGCCCACGCCGCACGCCACGGTCGGCACGCCATCGCGCGCGATGGCGACCGTGCCGGGCGCACCCGCGGCCAGCGCCAAGGTCGCGCTCAGCACCTTGATGCGTTCCGTGCCGCCACCCGGCGCCGGCGCATCGAAGTATGTCCCCGGCCAGGGATCGAAGGCGCGCACCTGACGATCCAGTTCGGCCGCCGGCCGCCGCCAGTCGAGCGCTCCCTCCTCGCGCTGCAGCTTGTGCGCATAGGTGACGCCGTCCTCCGGCTGCGGCACGGCTTCCAGCGTGCCCGCCACCAGGCCATCCAGCGCCGACACGATCAGCCGGGCACCGAGCGTCGCCAGGTCATCGTGCAATGCGCCCGCCGTGGTGTCGGCCCGGATCGGCACCTCCTCGGCCAGCAGCATGGCGCCGGTGTCGAGGCCTTCGTCCATGCGGATGATGGTGACACCGCTCTTGTCGTCGCCGGACAGCAGCGCGCGCTGGATCGGCGCCGCACCACGCCAGCGCGGCAACAGCGAGCCATGGATGTTGAGGCAGCCCAACAGCGGCGCCTCGAGAAAGCTCTTGGGCAGGATGTGGCCGTACGACACCACCACGCCGGCATCGAGGTCGAGTGCCTTGAAGTCCGCCGCCGCCTCGTCGGTGCGCAACGTGCGTGGCGTCTGCACGGCAAGCCCCAAGGGTTCGGCCAGCCGGTGCACTGGCGTCTTCTGCTCCTTCTGCCCGCGACCCGCCGGCTTGGGCGCGCGCGTGTAGACAGCCACCACTTCATGGCCGGCATCAATCAAGGCCTGCAGGGCGGGCACGGCGAAATCGGACGTGCCGAGAAAGGCGAGTTTCATGGGGGCGTTATAGGCCGCGGAGCCAGTATGCGGCAACGCACAGCCGCCGTCCCGCACTTGCGGCACCATCGCACCCGTCTTCGTCCAGGTTGGCACATGGCAAAGCGGTAGCCGCCCGTCGTCTATCCGCACGATCATGCGCCGTTTCCGACGGCAGTTCGGCGTCCGTCGGGCTTGAATGACGCGGGTGTTCCGACCGATGCTCTCGCCGCACGACCCAGCGACATTTGGAGATCGCGTATGCCCACGCTCAAACTTCCCGACGCCGAGATCTACTACGAAGTCCATGGTTCGGGCTTCCCGCTTCTGCTGTTCGCGCCCGGGGGCCTGCGCTCGCAGTTGACGTACTGGCGGCACAGTCCGGCCGATCCCAAGGCGCCGGCGGCGTGGATGGACCCGATGGCGACCCTGTCGGACCGCTTCACGGTGGTCGGCATGGATCAGCGCAATGCCGGCCAGTCGCGCGGCGCGGTGGCGGCCGATCATGGCTGGCACACCTATGCCGCCGATCACTTGGCACTGATGGACCATCTGGGCTTTCGCCAATTTCACATCATGGGCGGCTGCATCGGCGGCAGCTTCTGCCTGAAGCTGTGTGAGGTGGCGCCCGATCGCATCACCGCCGCCGTGCTGCAGAACCCGATCGGCATGCACGAGAATCGCGCAACCTGGGCAGCGGCAGTCGACGGTTTCAGCAAGACCATGCGTGAGCGCGATCCCAGCCTGGGCGAGGATGTGATCCAGAGCTTCGGCCACAACATGTTCGGTGGCGACTTCGTGTTTTCGGTCAGCCGCGATTTCGTGCGCGGCTGCCGCACGCCGCTCTACCTGCAGCCCGGTACCGACACGCCGCATCCGGCAGCAACCAGCGCCGAGATCGAGAGCCTGGCGCCCAATCTCGAGGTGCAGCAGGACTGGCGCGGCCCGACTCACATGGCCGAATCGATCCGCCGCGTCGGCGCCTTCCTCGATCGCCATACGCCGACCCGCTGAGCCAACGGCCCGGTAGGTTTGTCTCTGCCGGGCCGAGCCGGCTTCCCAGTCGTCAGCCTCACGCCGTCCCTGTTGACACGCCGCGCTATATTCACGCAGATATAGCGAGCGGGTTACCGCTTCGTCAGCAGGCCGACCGGGGGGATGACGGCGTGCGCCAAGAGCTAGAACATTGGGTTTCCGCGCGATTGACACGCGCGGCGCGCCGTCTTGTCATGACGCGACTGGGGCGCATTGCCGCCGCGATGATCGCCGCTGTCGCGCTGCTGGGTGTCGCGCCCGCCATCGCCGAGAATGACCGGGTCGTCGTCGTGACCAGCTATCCGGAGGTCATGACCACGCGCTTCGAGCAGGCGTTTGAGCAGGCACATCCCGATATCGACCTGCAGATCGTCTGGAAACGCGCCGGCGATGCGCTGGCAGCGCTGAGCCAGCCCGATCAGGACGGTATCGACGTCTACTGGACACCCGCGGCGGAGAATTTCCTGGCGTTGCGCGCCCAGCAGGCTTTCCGGCCGCTGACGATCGATCGTGCCGTGCTGCCCGGCCGCATCGACCGTCAGGCGCTATCGGATCCGCAAGGCTACTTCGAGGCCTTCGAAGTGGCGGGCTACGGCCTGGCCGTAAATCCCGACGTCATCGCCGCGCGCGGGCTGGCGTTGCCCAAACGCTGGGAAGACCTGGCGGCACCGGCTTACGCCGGCCTGGTCGTGCTGCCCGTGCCCGCGCGCGTGGGGTTCGCGCCGGCGCTGTATGACATCATCCTGCAGGGCGCCGGGTGGGATGCCGGATGGCGCTTGCTGTCGCGCATCGCCGCCAACGGCCGGCTCGACACGGGCCTGGGCATGATCGACGCCGTGGCCACCGGCGACGCCGCCGTCGCCATGGCGATCGACTTTCCCATCCGTGCCGCCATCGCCAAGGGGCGCCGCATGACGCTGGTGTACCCGCAACCGACGGCGTTCCTGCCGGCGCACGTCGCCGTCACGGCACGCGCCCCGCACGCCAAGGCGGCGCAGACCTTTGTTGATTTCCTGTTGTCCGCGCCGGGACAGCGGTTGCTGACGCATCCCGATATCCAGCGCTATCCCGTGCGACCGGATGCCTATGCCGGCGGCCCGCCCACCGCCGTCAATCCCTTCGAACTGCCGCCGGGTACGACGGTCGCTTATGACGGCGATCTCGGCGCCCGTCGCCGCGAGCTGATCTCTGCCCTGTTCGATGCCGCCATCACACGGCCGCACGGAGGCCTGCCGGCGCTCTGGCGCAGCATCGGACAAGCCGAAGACGCGCTCGCCCGCTCGCCCGATGGGCATCGCCAGTCGTTGCTGGATGAAGCGAAGGCATTGGCCGGATTCGTGCCCGTCGCCAGCGCCGAAGCCGTCGATCCTGCCGCTCTCGATCAGGTCCGCCAGGATCGCGCACGCCCTGCGTGGGATCAGCGAATCGATGATGCCCATCAACGGGCGCGCGCTCTGTTGCGACAGATCATCCCTGAAAAATGACGCAACGACGCAGCGGGACCTGGCGTGCCGTCATGGCCGGCGCGGCGTTGGCCGTGGCAATCGACAGCGGTGATGTCGCAGCCCAGGTCGGCCGTGACGCGTTCGCCCGGCCGGTGGCCACGTTATCGGATCGGGAACGTGCCGTCTTTCGCAACGGAGAGAGCCTCTTCCATCAGGCCTGGCTGGTGGCACCCTCGCGTGAACAACCCGACCTCGACGGGCTGGGCCCGCTGCACAATCGGCTGTCCTGTATCGCCTGCCATATCGGCAATGGCCGCGGCGAGCCGCCGCGCGGCGCACCCGATGTGATGCGCTCCATGGTCGTCCGATTGAGCATTCCCGGTCGCAACGAGCATGGTGGCCCGCAACCGCATCCCGCTTACGGCGATCAGCTCAACCCCGACGGCATTCCCGGCGTGCCCGGCGAAGGCAAGGCGATACTGGTGTGGCACGAGTTCGTCGAAATCCTGGCCGACGGCACGCGCGTACCGATGCGCCGTCCCGAGCTACGCTTTCGCGACCTTGCCTACGGACCGCTTGATGATGACGTCCTGACATCCGTGCGCATCGCACCGCCGGTCTTCGGCATGGGTCTGCTGGAAGCGGTACCGGAAGCGGCGATCGTCCGTCTCGCGGCGACACAAAGCAGCGGTGCCGACGGCATTCGCGGCCGCGTCAATCGCGTCTGGGACACTGTGGCAGGCACGCATGTCGTCGGGCGGTTCGGCTGGAAGGCCAACCAGGCCGGCCTGCGCCAGCAGGTGGCGGCAGCCTTTCGCGACGATCTCGGCATCACGTCCAGCATGCGCCCGAACGAGAACTGCGCGGACGCGCAGGCTGCATGCCGCGCCGCGGCGTCGGGTGGACGGCCCGAATTGTCCGACGGCCAACTCGATGCCGTGATGCTCTATCTGCGTTCACTGGCGCCGCCGCAGCGCCGCGGGATCGATCATCCGCGCGTACGCCAGGGCGAGGCACTGTTCGCCACAATCGGCTGCGCGCGCTGTCACGTACCGACCTTGCCCGTCGCCGCAGGCAACGGCGTCGCAGGCGCGACGCAGATCCATCCGTACACCGACCTGCTGCTGCACGACATGGGCGACGGCTTGGCCGACGGGCGCCCCGACTTCGCCGCCGGTCCTCGCGACTGGCGTACGCCGCCGTTGTGGGGCCTGGGGCTGACGGCCATCGTCGGCGACCAGGCATCGTACCTGCATGACGGCCGCGCCCGCACCGTGATCGAGGCGATCCTCTGGCACGGCGGCGAAGCCCAGGCTTCCGCCGACTCCTTCCGCGCGCTGACAGCGATCGAGCGCGACGCGCTCCTGGCGTTTCTCAACACGCTCTAGCAACAACGTCCATCCTCAGGGGGAAATCGGGGCATGCGTTATATACGGATAGCTATAGCGACAGCGCCAGCGGCTGTCACGGCAGGTCTGGCCATGGCGGGCACGGCGTGGGCACAGCAGGATGTCTTCACGCTGGGCACGATCGCGGTGCACGGCGACAAGAACAACGGTATCGGCGCCGGCAGCGTACTGTCGAACGAGGAGATGTGGCGCTTCGACAAGAAGACGCTCGATGACGCCGTGAACATCATTCCCGGCGTCACGGCGTCGAGCACCGGCGGCAGCCGCAACGAACGGCTGATCTACGTGCGCGGTTTCGACCGCTTCCAGGTTCCGCTGTCGATCGACGGAATCCGCATCTACCTGCCGGCCGACAACCGGCTGGACTTCGGTCGCGTCCTGACGCCGGATCTGTCGGAGATCCAGGTTTCCAAGGGCTATGTCTCGGTGCTCGACGGCCCCGGCGGCTTGGGCGGCGCGATCAACCTGGTGACCCGCAAGCCGACAAAGCCCTTCGAGGCGGAACTGCGCACCGGCCTCTCGCTCGGTCCCCAGGGCGGCTACAATGGCTGGAACGGCTACGCCATGGCCGGCACACGACAGGAGCGCTTCTACGCTCAGGTCAGCGGCGCGGTGCTCGACCAGGACCACTGGACCCTGTCCGACAGCTTCCGGTGGCGCGCCAACGAGAACGGCGGCGCACGCGCCAACTCCAAGACCAATGACTGGCGCGTCAACGCCAAGATCGGCTTCACGCCAAACGAGACCGACGAATACTCGCTGAGCTTCACGCGCCAGTCAGGCAGCAAGGAAGCGCCGCTGCACGTCTCCGATCCCGTGGCGCAGCAACGCTACTGGCGCTGGCCTTACTGGGACATCCAGAATATCTATTGGCTGTCGAACACACGGATCGGCGATGCGTCGTACGTCAAGACCCGGCTGTTCTACAACACGTTCAAGAACGGCCTGTATTCCTATGACGACCCGGCAATGTCGCGGCAGACGCTGGCCCGCTCGTTCCGCAGCATCTACGACGACTGGGCCTGGGGCGGCAGCGTCGAGGCGGGCACCGACCTCATTCCCATGAACACGCTAAAGGTTGCGTTCCATTACCGGCGGGACAACCACCGCGAATACCAGCGCCTCTACGCACCGACACCATTCCGCGAACCGTGGCAGACGACGACCGAAGATACGGGCTCAGTGGCGATCGAGAATACGTTCCATGCCACCGACAAATTCGATCTCGTCGCCGGCTTCAGCTATGACTGGCGCCATCTCAGCAAGGCGCAGGACTTCACCGGCAGCGGCGCCACCGGGCAATTCATCAACTACCGGCGCCGCAACAACGATGCTTTCAACTGGCAGACGGCGGCAATCTACCGCTTCAGCAATACGGCGCGGCTCTATGCCAGCGTGTCGTCCCGCACGCGCTTTCCCACGATCTTCGAACGCTTCAGCACGCGTTTCGGCGGCGCCACGTCGAACCCCAACCTGAAGGCCGAACGCGCCATCAACTACGAGGTGGGCGGCGGTGTCGACATCGCGCCGCGCACCCGCCTGACAGGCGCGCTCTTCTACAGCGACGTCAAGGACATGATCCAGTCGGTGCCGATGGTGGTGAACGGCACGGCGGTAACGCAGAGCCGCAACGTCGGCGATGGCAAGTACTATGGTTTCGAGATGGCGCTGATGTCGGACATCACATCGAACTGGCGCGTCGGCGGCAACTACACGCTGCTGAAGCGCGAGATCACCGCGCCAGCCGACCCGCTGCTCAAACCGATCGGCACGCCGACGCATCAGCTTTTCCTGTACACGACCTGGCAACCGATCGAAGGACTGAGCCTCACGCCGAGCATCCAGGTCGCCAGCAGCCGCTGGACGGTCAACACCGCCGGCACCCGCTACTACAAGACCGGGGCCTACGCCGTGGTCAATCTGCAGGCCGAGTACGCCATCAACGCCAATGTACGGACCATCATCGGCATCCGAAACTTCTTCGATCAGAACTATACGCTGGTCGATGGATTTCCCGAGCCTGGCCGCAGCATCTACGGCAGCGTCAGAGTGACATTCTGATCGGGTGGTGATGGTCGGCAGGTCATCTGGTAGATTACCCGGCTTCGCTGGCAACGACCCGAGAACCTGCCGACCTCATGCGCTTTCAGCTGCGACACACCACGACGTACCGCTACGCCAAGCCGGTGGCCTTCGGGCGGCATCGGCTGATGTTGCGACCGCGCGACAGCCACGAAATGCTGCTGCACGATGCGGCGCTGACCATCAGTCCCGCCCCGAGCCAGACGATCTGGCAGTATGACGTGTTCGGCAACAGCATCGCGCTGGTCGACTTCGCCGAGCCTGCCGATGCGCTGGCGATCGAGAGCACCCTCGACGTCGAGCGCTTTCCGCTGATCGCCACGCAGTCGATGGTGTCGGAGCACGCCCGCAACCTGCCGCTCGCCTATTCGGCCGATGAGATCCGTGACCTTGCCGGCCTGCAGGAGCGGCACGTACCCGATCCGGAGCATGCCGTCGATCTGTGGGCCAAGGGCTTTCTCACCGGGAGCGCCGAGGATGCGCCCGGGCTGCCCGAGACCTTGCCGGTGCTCAACGCCATGGCAGCGGCGATCAAGAGCAACTTCACGTACCTGGCGCGCGATGCCTACGGTACCCAGTCGCCGCTGGAAACGCTGAGCGCCAGCAGCGGCACGTGCCGCGATTTCGCCTACCTGATGATGGAGGGCGCCCGCAGCCTCGGCCTCGCGGCGCGTTTCGTCAGCGGCTACATCTACGATCCCGGCCGCGACGAGGCCACCGATGCCCAGGCGGTGACGGGCGGCGGCGCCACCCATGCCTGGACCCAGATCTATCTGCCCGGCGCCGGCTGGATGCACTTCGATCCCACCAATGCGCTCACCTCCGACGGCGAGCTGATACCGGTCGCCATCGTGCGCGACCCGGCGCAGGCCTCGCCGGTATCCGGGTCGTGGGAAGGCGCCGCAAGCGATGCACAGGGACTCGAGGTCGAGGTAACCGTCACGCGCCAGGCTTGACGGCCGCCAGCCGACGAAACTTTTCCGGGGCGCGCAGCGTTGGTTCAGGGACGACAGATGAGGCCGCCATGTCCCTCCCCGAAGAACCACCACCCCGCCCGCAAAAACCGCCCCCCAAGCCGCCCGGCGACCCGCCGAAGCCCAAGATCAAGGATCCGCCGCCCGAGCCCCGTGGCGGCGACAGGCCGGGCGAGACCCCGGTGGAGTTGCCGCCGCGAGACCCGACCCTGCGCAAGGTTGGCCCTGAAGATGAAGACCGGCGATTGCTGCCGGACGAGAAGCGGCCGCGCGGCATTTCGCCCTAGGCGCTCGTTGTCCGGAGCAACACGAGGAATTGCGGTGTTCGCTAAGCAGCGGCTTCGACCTGCCGCCGAGTTCGGGCCTTCAGGCGTGACAGCGATACCGGCGTGATGCCGATATAGGCCGCAAGGTCGCGCTGCGACACGCGGGTCAGCAGCCAGGGGCGTTCGGCGACGGCCTGTGCCAGGCGATCGGGTGGCGTCAGCGTGAGCAGCGTGCGTTCGCGCTCCGTGAGGTTCCGGGTCGTATCGTAGAGCAGCAAACCAATGCACCGTGCCCACAGCGGCTCGGACTTGGTGAGCTGACACACAGGACCGAAATCCAGGCAGTCGACCACTGCGTCTTCGCAGGCAACGCCATCGTAGGCTGCCACCGAGTCACCACCAGCCAGCGCACCGACGCAGGCCGCGATCTGGCCTTCGGCGATGAAGTCGCGCACGCGCTCGACGCCATCTTCGGACACATAGGCAAACTTGATCACACCGGCTCTCACCAGGAACACGCCTGACACCGGTTCGCCCGCGTGAAACAGCGCCTGCCCCTGTGCAACACGCCGGCTTGTGATGGTGCCGCGCAGGCGCTGCGCCTGCGGCAGCGTGCTGCGCACGCGCGCCTCGAAGATGTCGATCAGATCAAGAGCGGGATCGTAGACGGGCTTCATGGGAGACCACCGTCCGGCAAAGTGACCAGCGTTAACAAAGGATAATGTCGCGCCCGACCGACCGCCATAGTCTGCCGCCACGCTCCGCAACAACCCGAGGCTGCAGCCATGCTCACCTGGAAAATCGGCGACGTCACCATCACCAAGCTGGTCGAGTTCGAAGGCGTGCTGCCGACAGGCACGCCGGGCTCGATGCTGCCTGACGGCAACCCGGCGGCGATCCAGGAGATCACCTGGCTGGTGCCGCATTTCGCTACGCCCGACGGCCAGGTCAAGGGCAGTGTGCACGCCCTGCTGGTCCAGACGCCGTCGCAACGCCTGATCGTCGACACCTGCATCGGCAACGACAAGCCGCGTGCCGCACCGATGTTCAATATGCTGCAGACAGGATTCCTGCGCGACCTGGAGGCCGTCGGCTGGCGGCGCGACAGCGTCGATGCCGTGCTGTGCACGCACCTGCATGTCGATCACGTCGGCTGGAACACGGTGCTGGAGGGTGGTCGCTGGGTCCCGACCTTTCCCCGCGCACGCTACTACATGGGCCGCCGCGAATTCGAGCACGCAACCGCGGAAGCCGCGGCCGAGGGAGATCGCGGTCACGGCGGCGCCATCCTGGCCGACTCCGTGCAACCGATCGTCGATGCCGGGCTGGCAACCTTGGTCGACATGGATGCACAGATCGCGCCGGAGATACGGCTGATGCCGACACCCGGCCACACGCCGGGCCATGTCAGTGTTGTGATCGAATCGCAAGGCGCACGGGCCGTGATCACGGGTGATCTGATGCACCACCCCTGTCAGCTTGCCCGGCCGCACTGGTCGTCGGGCTTCGACACCGACCAGGATGCCTCGCGCCGGACACGTCAGGCCTTCCTGGCGCAGTTCGCCGACACGCCGACGCTGGTGATCGGCACGCACTTCGCCGGACCGACCGCCGGCCGTATCGTGCGTGATGGTGAGGCGTATCGGCTGGCCGTGTAGGCCCGCGGACCTAAAGCGCCGACGCGTGCTCGATTTCCTTCGTGGCAGGATCGGGAGCGCCGTCGCGTTCCTTTTCCTTCCGGGCCTTGACCAGCTTGCGCAGGATCATGGAGCGCTTGAGGGCTGAAATCTTATCGATGAACAACACACCGTCGAGATGGTCGATCTCGTGCTGCACGCAGGTGGCGAGCAGCCCGTCACAGGCCAGTTCCTGCTGCTCATTGTCGCGGTCGAGATAGCGGACGGTGACGCGCGCCGGCCGGACGACGTCGGCGTAGTGCTCCGGCACCGAGAGGCAACCCTCGTTGTAGGTCGCGTCATCGTCGGACACGTCGATGATCTCAGGGTTGGCCATGAACAGCGGCCCGACGATGGTATCCTCGCGCTCGATCTCGAGCACGATCACGCGCTTGAGCACGCCGACCTGTGGCGCCGCAAGGCCGATGCCCGGGGCGTCCTTCATCGTCTCCAGCATGTCGTCCATCAGCTGGCGGATCTCGGCGTCGACCGCCTTGACCGGCTGGGACTTCTTTTTCAGGCGCGGATCGGGCGCCGTCAGGATCGGCAACAGGGCCATCGGAACCATTCGTCAGCAAATTCCGCCACTTAGGTATGGCGCCCGGTACCCGTCGTCAAGGCGACCCAATATCCCTTCCGCGCATGCGGGAAAGGCAGCAAAAAAGCCTGGAATGGACCGTTTCGCCGCCTGTCGGTGGGATACCTGGCCTTATTTCCGCTTCACCATGGTGCCAACACCGGACTCGGTGAAGAGCTCCAGCAGCAGGCTGTGCGGGACCCGCCCGTCCATGATCACGGCGGCTTCGACCCCGGCGTTCACCGCATCGATGCAGTTTTCGATCTTGGGGATCATGCCGCCGGAGATCGTCCCGTCGGCAATCAGCGCCCGGGCTCGCTCGACATTCATTTCCCGGATCAGCTGCTTGTCCTTGTCGAGCACGCCGGGCACGTCGGTCAGGAAGTAGAGCCGCTTGGCTCGCATGGCGCCGGCGATGGCGCCGGCGGAAGTGTCGGCGTTGATGTTGTAGGTCAGCTCGTCGTCGAGCCCGAAGCCGATCGGCGCCACCACCGGGATCACGTTGGCGGCGGCAAGCTGCTCCAGCACCATGACGTTGATGCGTGCCGGCTCGCCGACCTGTTGCAGGTCGACCTGGAGCAGCTCGCCGGTGCGCGGGTCGCGCATTTCGCTGACCTTGCGCGCCAGGATCAGGTTGCCGTCCTTGCCGCAGATGCCGACGGCGGTACCGCCGCATTCGTTGATGTCGGCCACGATCGCCTTGTTGATGGAGCCCGCCAGCACCATCTCGACGATCTCCATGGTGGCGGCGTCGGTCACGCGCAGGCCATGCACGAAGCTGCTCTTGATGCCGACCCGCTCCAGCATGCGGTTGATCTGCGGCCCGCCGCCATGGACCACGATCGGGTTCATGCCGACCTGCTTCATCAGCACGATATCGCGCGCGAAGATGTCGCCCAGATGCGGGTCGGTCATGGCGTGGCCGCCGTACTTCACGACGATGTTGGCGTCGGTGAGACGTCGCATGTAGGGCAGGGCCTGCGAGATGGTCTCGGCCATGCGGATCAACCGCTTCTGCTCCCTGCTCTCCGGCTGCATCGGTTCGGCCATCGCCGCCCCCGTCCTCGCTGATCGGAAAAAGCCCTCGACCCGGGCGGGCGAGGGCGTCACCGGCCGGACCATAACCAAGCCGGACCGCCACGCCAAGCGGCGTGACGCGGATTGGGCGCAGATGACGGATAGCGCCGCTGCAGCGGGCGCGCGATGGTGTCGCCCACCACCGTCACGATGCTGTCATGCCCACACGAAACACCCCCCTCCCCGACCGCCTTGCCGCTCTCGACTGGACAGCCATCGGCGGCACGCTTGATGCCCAAGGTGTCGCCACGACCGGGGTCGTGCTGAGCCCGGCCGAATGCCGCCAATTGGCGGCGCTGTACGAACAGGGACCCGGCTTCCGCAGCCGAGTCGTCATGCAGCGCCACGGTTTCGGCCAGGGCGAGTACCGCTACTTCGACCGGCCGCTGCCCGAGACCGTCCAGCACCTGCGCGAGCACGCCTATCCACCCCTGGCCCGGGTCGCCAACCGGTGGCAGGAGGCCCTGGGGATCGAGCAGCGGTTTCCGTCGACCCTCGCGGCATGGCTGCGGGTCTGCCATGACGGCGGGCAGGCCAAACCGACGCCGCTGCTGCTGAAGTACGGCGCGGGTGACTACAACTGCCTGCATCGCGACCTTTACGGCGACCTGGTGTTTCCGCTGCAGTTCACGGTCCTGCTGAGCGATCCCGATCAGGATTTCACCGGCGGCGAGTTCGTGCTGACCGAACAGCGTCCGCGCATGCAGTCGCGCGCCCACGTGGTGAATTTGTGCCAGGGCGAAGCGGTGATCTTCGCCGTGAATGAGCGTCCCGTACGCGGCTCCCGCGGCTGGTACCGCACCGCCATGCGCCATGGCGTCAGCACGATCCGCAGCGGCCAGCGCCTGACCCTGGGCGTGATCTTCCACGACGCGGCGTGACATCTTCCCTTCCCCGCTTGCGGGGAAGGTGGCCGAAGGCCGGATGGGGAGCCGACGTGGTCTTGGTCGCGAAATCTCGTTGGGTCCCCTCCGCCCCTTCGGGGCACCTCCCCACTCACATGGGGAGGAAAGAGTCGCCTTGCGCACCGTCATCAAGCCCACTATGTGTCCGCCTGCGTCCCTGGTTGTCCGGTGACGCCCCGACCGTGTGACTGGCGAGTTCCGTGCGATGCGCACGGCAAGGTGGCGTTTACCACCGGGGAGCACGGAGATCGGGCATAGCCGCTCGCCTGGGCATGTTTCCGACCGACGCCTGTGCGTCAGGAGGCTGCCCATGGACCATCACCGCCACCTGCTTGCCACCCACGATCCCGAGATCGCCGCGGCCATTGCCGGCGAGGAACAGCGCCAGCGCGACGGCGTCGAGCTGATCCCGTCGGAGAACTACACCTATCCCGAGGTGCTGGCGGCACTGGGCACCGTGCTGACCAACAAGTACTCGGAAGGCTATCCTGGCCGCCGCTATTACGGCGGCCAGCAGTACACCGACCGGATCGAGAACCTTGCCCGCGATCGGGCGCGGTCACTGTTTCGCGCCGAGCACGCCAACGTGCAGCCGCTCAGCGGTTCGGCGATGAACCAGGCTGCCTATCTCGCCTGCCTGCAACCCGGCGATACCGTGCTCGCCATGGACCTGTCGCATGGTGGCCACCTGACCCACGGCGCGCCGGTGTCGCACATGGGCCGGCTGTTCAACTTCGTGCGCTACAAGACCCAGCACAACCAGCAGGGTGCGATCGACTACGACGGGCTGATGGCCGTGGCACAGGAGGTGCGGCCGAAGATGGTGCTGTGCGGCTTCAGCTCCTACCCGCGCGAACTGAACTATGCCGCCTTCCGCCGTATCGCCTCTTCCGTCGGTGCCCTGGCGATGGCCGACATCGCCCATATCGGCGGCCTGGTCGCCGCCGGCGTACTGCGCAATCCGCTCGACGACGGCTTCGACATTGTCACCACGACGGTGCACAAGTCGCTGCGCGGCCCGCGTGCCGGCCTGATCCTGTGCCGTGCCGCGCATGCCAAGGCGATCGACGCCTCGGTATTCCCCGGCCTGCAGGGCGGCCCGCACATGCACACCATCGCCGCTACCGCGGTGGCGTTGCGCAAGGCGGCCGAGCCGGCATTCCGCGACTATGCGCGCCAGACTTTGGCCAACGCCCAGGCCCTCGCAGCGGCGCTGCTGTCGGAGGGTATCGGCCTGGTGACCGGCGGCACCGACAACCACCTGCTGGTGCTCAACACCATCGACAGCTTCGGCCTCGACGGCAGCCGTGCCGAAGCGGTGCTCGATCACATCGGTATCACCGCCAACAAGCAGGTGGTGCCGGACGACCCGCACCCGCCGCTACGCCCCAGCGGCCTGCGCATCGGCACGCCTGCTGCCACGACGCGCGGCATGCGCGAGCCCGACATGCACGCCATCGCCGGCTGGATGGTCCAGGCGTTGCGGCATCCGGACGACAAGGCGCTGCAGGCGCGCCTGGCAGACGAGGTTCAGACGTTCTGCCGGCGATTCCCACTGCCGGGCGTGGCCGCGTAACGGCCTGGGACTCACACCAACGACGCCAGCTCCGCGCGCAGCTCGGCGATACCGGCACCGGTCTCGCTGCTGCTGGCGATCACCTGGGGATGGGCGGCGGCATGCTTGGCCGCCGCTGCAGTCGCATCCTTGATCGCCTGTGCGATAGCCGACGGCTTCAGCAGATCGGCCTTGGTCAGCACCAGCTGATAGACCACGGCCGCCTTGTCGAGGTTGGTCATGGTCTCGCGGTCAGAGTCCTTGACGCCGTGGCGGGCGTCGATCAACAGGCAGATGCGCTTGAGCGTCGGCCGGCCGCGCAGGTAGGCCGTCGCGAGGTCCTGCCAGCTCTGCTTGAGGCTCTTGGAGACCTGGGCAAAACCGTATCCCGGCAGGTCTACCAGCGTGAGCCGGCCGCCGAGATCGAAGAAGTTGAGCTGCCGCGTGTGGCCGGGCTTGGACGACACGCGGGCCAGGGTCGAGCGGCCGGTGAGCGCGTTGACCAGGCTCGACTTTCCGACGTTGGAGCGACCGGCAAAGGCGATCTCGGGCGTGCTGAACGGCGGCAGCGAGTCGACGGACGCAGCGCCGGCAACAAAATCGCACGGCGCTGCGAACAGGCGGCGGCCGGCTTCGATCTGCTCCGGGTCGTAAGGGCTGTCCGCGCTCATGCTCTGGCCTGGACGAAATACCGGTCGAGCATCCGCTCGTAGACGCGGGTGAGCGCCTGCAGGTCGGCGACGGTGCTCTTCTCGTCGACCTTGTGCATGGTCTCGCCCACCAGGCCGAACT
Source organism: Reyranella sp. CPCC 100927 (assembly GCF_007859315.1). Taxonomy (GTDB): domain Bacteria; phylum Pseudomonadota; class Alphaproteobacteria; order Reyranellales; family Reyranellaceae; genus Vineibacter. The sequence goes on along the minus strand of NZ_VOHA01000001.1, from coordinate 1,068,330 downwards.
CGACCACCGGACAGGCGGCACGGATGAAACGCGCATCCGACGTACCGCCGGTGGTGGACAATTCCGGATCAACGCCGGTGATGTCGCGCACGGCGCCGGCGATCAGATCCGACAGCTCGCCCGGCGGCGTATAGAACGACTCACCCGAAACCTGTGCCTGAAGCTCGTAGAGGCCGTTGCCGCCGACCTGCTCGTTGGCGCGGTCGAGGCGCTCGCGCAGGTGGGCCAGCAGCGTCTGCGATGTCCACAGATCGTTGAAGCGCACGTTGAAGCGCGCCTTGGCAACGCCGGGCACGACGTTGGTCGCCGGGTTGCCGACATCGACCGTCGTGACCTGCAGCGAGCTCGGCTGAAAGTGCGTGCTGCCGCCATCCAGCGGCGTGCCAATCAATGCCTCGATCAAGCGGGCGAGGCGATGGATGGGATTGTCGACCCGATCGGGATAGGCGACATGGCCCTGGATGCCGCGCACCGTGAGCTCGACGTTGACGCTGCCGCGGCGGCCGATCTTCATCATGTCGCCGAACCGTTTCGACGAGGTCGGCTCGCCCACCACGCACAGATCGACGGTCTCACCGCGCTCGGCGAGCCGGCGCAGCATCTTGACCGTGCCGTTGACAGCGGGCCCCTCTTCATCACCGGTGATCAGGAGGCTGATCGAGCCGCCGAATGACGGCCCGCGCCGGCGCAGGAACGACGCCGCGGCGCAGGCGAAAGCCGCGATGGCGCCTTTCATGTCGACGGCGCCACGGCCGAAAACATAGCCGTCCGACAGCTCGGCCGCGAACGGCCCGATCGTCCACGACGACAGGTCGCCGGCCGGCACCACATCGCTGTGGCCGGCAAAGCAGAAGTGCTTTCCGCCGGTACCGACGCGGGCATAGAGGTTGGCAATGTCGGGCGTGCCGGGCTCGCTGAAGTCCATGCGCTCGCAGCCGAAGCCCCGCGACGACAGGCGATCCTCAAGCAGCGCCAGCGCGCCGCCCTCATCCGGCGTCACGCTGGGGCAGCGCACCAGCGCCCGCGTCAGTTCGACGACGTCGGGCGCGCTGTTGCTGAGGGCATCGGGCATGGCGGTGTCATCTACCTCCGTGAGCCCCTCTCCGCCCACGCAGTGGGGGGAGAGGGAGGGCCCCATGCGAAGCATGGGAGGGTGAGGTGGGTGGTGCAACAGGCGAGGTGCTTACAGCGAGCATCACGCCCGGCCCCAACACCCACCTCACCCACCCACGCCTGCGGCGCGGGTCCCCCCTCTCCCCCCACTGCGTGGGCGGAGAGGGATCTAATCGCGCAGCAGCTCGTTGATCGACGTCTTCGAGCGGGTGCGCTCGTCGACCGTCTTCACGATCACCGCGCAGTAGGTCGATGGCCGGTTGGGACCGCCCGGCAGGTTGCCCGGCACGACCACCGAGTAGGCCGGTACCCGGCCGACATGGATCTGGCCGCTGGCGCGATCGACGATCTTGGTGGTGGCGCTGATGAAGACACCCATCGCCAGCACGGCCCCGGTTTCGACGATCACACCCTCGACGACCTCGGAGCGGGCACCGATGAAGCAGTTGTCCTCGATGATCACCGGGTTGGCCTGCAACGGCTCGAGCACGCCGCCGATGCCGACGCCGCCCGACAGGTGGCAGTCCTTGCCGATCTGGGCGCACGAGCCGACGGTCGCCCAGGTGTCGACCATGGTGCCCGATCCGACATAGGCGCCGAGATTGACGAAGCTGGGCATCAACACGACGTTGGGTGCCACGTAGGAGCCGCGGCGCACGATGGCGCCCGGCACGGCGCGGAAGCCGGCCTTGGTGAAGCGCGCGGCGTCCCAGCCGGCGGTCTTCAGCGGCACCTTGTCGTACCAGGGTGCCCCGCCGATGCCGGGAAACACCGCACCACCCTCCATCGGCACGCTGTCGTAGAGCCGGAACGACAGCAGCACCGCCTTCTTCAGCCACTGGTTCACCACCCATTCGCCGCCGACCTTTTCGGCGGTGCGGAACGTGCCGTCGTCGAGCCCGGCGATCGCCGCCTCGACGGCGTCGCGCACGGCGCCCTTGGTCTTGCTGTTGACGCTGTCGCGGTTGTCCCAGGCGGTTTCGACAGCTTGCCTCAGTTCGGCGGCACTCATGACTTCTCCCTTTCGACGACGGCGGACCATAGCGGGCGCGGCCGATCCGTCAACAGCCACCCCAGGAAACGACGAAGGCCGCCCGGAAAGGGCGGCCTTCGCGAAGGATGCGTCACGCGTGGGCGACGCTCAATGCGCGTTGGCCCAGACCTTGCGTTTTACCGCGTACATCATGCCGGCGAAGATCAGCAGGAACAGGATCACGCGCACACCGGTGCGCTTGCGTTCCTCCATCTTCGGTTCGGCCGCCCAGGCCAGGAACGTCACCACGTCGCGTGACATGGACGCCAGATCGTTCTTGGCGCCGTCGACGTAGGTGATCTGGCCATCGTTCAGCGGCTTGGCCATGCCGATCTTGTAGCCCTGCTCGCCGGGGTGGAAGTACTTGTTGAAGCTCTTGCCGTCCTCGAGCTTGTAGTCCTTGGCTAGGCCGAGCGCCGCCTTCTCCGGGGCTGGGAGTTTGTCGACGTCCTCGACGTAGCCCTGCAGCAGCGAGAAGACGTAACGCGCGCCGTTGGGCCGAGCCTTGATGATCAGGCTCAGATCGGGCGGCGCCGCGCCGCCATTGGCGGCCGCGGCCGCTGCCTCGTTGGGGAACGGCTTCTTGAAGCGGTCGGATGGCTTGCCCGGCCGCTCGATGGTCTCGCCCTTGTCGTTGACGTCGTTGACCTGCACGTCGGCGGCGATGCCCTTCACCGCCGCCTCGCTGAGGCCGAGGTCCATCAGGTTGCGATAGGAAACCAGCGACAGCGAATGGCAGGCTGAGCAGACTTCCTTGTAGATCTGGAAGCCGCGCTGGGCGGCGCCGCGATCGTAAGTGCCGAACGGCCCCTCGAAGGAGAAGGTCGCCGGCAGCAGCGCCGGACCATGGCCGCCTTCAGCCATTGCCGGCGCCGCCGAGGCCGTGAGCAGCGGCAGGATAAGAGCGCCGGTGGCGAACAACTTGCGCATCGTGCGATCCCCCTTACCTGGCCACAGCCGGCTTGAGCACTGAGTCGGCGATGCTGGCAGGCAAAGGCAGCGGCCGTTCGATCTTGCCGAGGATCGGCAACAGGATCAGGAAGTGGAAGAAGTAGTAGGCAGTCGCCAACCGGCCGATCCACAGCAGCGGGATGTGCATGCCGCCGACCTTCAACTCGGCGTCCGCCGCGTTGCCGCCGACCCAGCCCAGGATCAGGCAGACGATCAGGAACAGCCAGAAGAACCACTTGAAGGTCGGACGGAACCGTGCCGAGCGCACCTTGGCTGTATCGAGCCAGGGCAACAGGAACAGCACGCCGATCGAGCCGAACATCGCAATCACGCCGCCCAGCTTGTCGGGAATGCTGCGCAGGATGGCGTAGAACGGCAGGAAGTACCATTCCGGCACGATGTGCGCCGGTGTCTGCAACGGGTTGGCCGGGATGTAGTTGTCGGCCTCGCCGAAGAAGTCGGGGGAGAAGAAGACGAACGCCGCGTAGATCGTGATGAAGATCACGACCGCGAAGCCGTCCTTGGTGACGTAGTACGGGCTGAACGGCAGCGTGTCCTGCGGACCCTTGGGGTCGATGCCGATCGGGTTGTTGGACCCGGCGACATGCATGGCCGCGATGTGCAGCACCACGACGCCGACGATGACGAACGGCAGCAGGTAGTGCAGCGAGAAGAAGCGGTTCAGCGTCGGGTTGTCGACCGAGAAACCGCCCCACAGGAAGGTCACGATATCGTTGCCGATGACGGGGATGGCCGAGAACAGGTTGGTGATGACAGTGGCGCCCCAGAAGCTCATCTGGCCCCACGGCAGCACGTAGCCCATGAAGGCCGTGGCCATCATCAGCAGCAGAATGACGACACCCAGGATCCACAACAGCTCGCGTGGGTTCTTGTACGAGCCGTAGTACATGCCGCGGAAGATGTGGATGAAGACGGCGATGAAGAAGAACGACGCGCCGTTCATGTGCATGTAGCGGATCAGCCAGCCCTGCGGCACGTCGCGCATGATGCGTTCGACCGAATTGAAGGCGTGGTCCACGTGCGGCGTGTAGTTCATCGCCAACACGATGCCGGTGGCGATCATGGTGATCAGCATCACCATGGCGATGCCGCCGAAGCTCCACCAGTAGTTAAAATTCCGCGGCGTGGGAAACACGCCGTACTCGTGGTGCATGAACGTGAAGATCGGCAGCCGCTTGTCGATCCACTTGATGACCGTGTTGTTGAAGGCCGGCGGTACGCCTTGCGTCGAGGCCATGTCCAGTTCCCCTCCGGCCCGCTCAGCCGATCTTGACGGTGGTGTCGGTTGCAAACGTATACGACGGCAGCTCAAGGTTCTTGGGTGCCGGTCCCTTCCGGATACGTCCCGACGTGTCGTAGTGCGAACCGTGGCACGGGCAGAACCAGCCGTTGTAGTCGCCGCGCGGCTCGCCTTGCGCCGTGCCGAGCGGAATGCAACCCAGATGCGTGCAAACGCCGATCAGAATCAGCCACTCGTCCTTGCCCTTCTGCACGCGCGTGGCGTCGTCCTGCGGATCGGGCAGCGTGTGCCAGTCGACGTCGCGGGCCGCCTTGATCTCCTCCGGCGTGCGGCGACGGACGAAGACCGGCTTGCCGCGCCAGCTCACCTTGATCGCCTGGCCGACCTGGATGCCGTTGAGCGACAGCTCGACTGAGGCGAGCGCCAGCACATCGGCGGCGGGGTTCATATTGTTGAGAAACGGCCATGCCGTTGCGGCAACCCCCACCGCACCGGTGGCGCCGGCCGCAACGAACAAGAAATCACGCCGGGTCACACCGTCGCCGTGACCGGCGCCGCCTGGCATCGTCGCCGATTTGCTGGAAGTTGCCATCAGAACTTGTCCCCAATCGCGGACGGGCGGACCGCCCGGAAAAAGCGGCCGTAATGAAGCGGAAAGCCCCTCTCGGTTCAAGGGTTTGTTACCCGCACCCGAGTGACGTTTCGCAGCGCACATGCGGCAGGATGACGCACGATCATGCAAACATCACGAGAGATGCCCGCACAAGTCATGCAGCCGCGCCGCCTGCGGCGTTTAGACCGCCGCGCGGCGGTCGCCAAGCGGGCGTGATGTCGCTGATGGGGACAGGCTGGTGCCGGTGCCCGCCGCGCGATAGACGAGCCGCCCATGAACCTCGCCCTCTATCAGCCGGACATCGCGCCCAACGTCGGCGCCATGCTGCGCCTCGCCGCCTGCCTCGGCGTGAGCGTCGATCTCATCGAACCCTGCGGCTTTCCCGTCGACGATCGCCGCCTGCGGCGAGCCGGCATGGACTACATCGACCACGTGCGGCTGGTGCGCCACAGTTCGTGGGACGCGTTTCAGCGGACGCGCGGGCCTGGCCGCCTGATCCTGCTGACGACGGCGGGCGACCACCAGTTCCCACAGTTGGCGTTCCGCGCCGATGATACGGTGATGGTGGGCCGCGAAAGCGCCGGCGTGCCGTCGGATGTCCACGCCGCCGCCGATATCCGCCTGCGGCTGCCGATGCAACATGGCCTGCGCTCCCTCAATGTGACCCTCGCCGCGGCAATGGTATTGAGCGAAGCGCTGCGCCAGACAGACGGATATGCTGCACTGACATGACCGCCCAGACACCCGCCGCCAACCCCGACCGGAGCCCCGTCGCCCAGCCATCACCGCTGGGCAGCGACATCGAGAGCCGCAAGCAGGCGGCGCGCGCCTGGTTCGAAGGGCTGCGCGACCGCCTCTGCGCTGCCTTCGAGACCCTGGAAGACGCGTTGGCAGGCACCTTCCGCGAGTTGCCGCCCGGACGCTTCGAGCGCAAGGCATGGCAGCGCGCCGGATCTCCCGACGATCACCAGGATGGTGGCGACCGCGGCGGCGGCATGATGTCGATCATGCGCGGCCGCGTGTTCGAGAAGGTCGGCGTCAACGTTTCCACCGTCCACGGCGAATTCTCGCCCGAGTTCCGCCAGCAGATCCCCGGCGCGGCGCAGGATCCGCGCTTCTGGGTGTCCGGCATCTCCCTGGTGGCGCATATGCGCTCGCCGCACGTGCCGGCGGTGCACATGAACACCCGCTTCGTCGTCACCACCCGGGCCTGGTTCGGCGGCGGCGCCGACCTGACGCCGATCGTCCCCGACACCGGCGACACCGCCGCTTTCCACGGCGCCCTGCGCGGCGCCTGCGATCGCTTCGATCCTGCCTACTACCCGCGCTACAAAGCGTGGTGCGATGACTACTTCTTCCTGCCCCACCGCGGCGAGCCGCGCGGCGTGGGCGGCATCTTCTACGACTATCTCGACAGCGGCGACCGCGACCGCGATTTCGCCTTCACCCGCGCCGTGGGCGAGGCCTTCCTCGACATCTACCCCGCCATCGTACGACGCCATCAGGATGCCCCGTGGACCGAGGCGGAGCGTGAGCATCAGCTGCGCCGCCGCGGCCGCTATGTCGAATTCAACCTCCTGCATGATCGTGGTACCCGGTTCGGCCTGATGACCGGCGGCAACACCGAGGCGATCCTGATGACCATGCCGCCGGAAGTGAAGTGGTAGACCGCCTACCCGGCTTTACCCTCGCCACCGCCACGCGGTAGACTGCCATCAGGCAGTTTTTGCGTGGGAGGCATGGATGAGCTGGACACGGCGTGCGCTGACGGCAGCGCTGATCGCGACGACCCTCGCCGCCGGCGGCGCGGCCCTGGCCGCCGATGATCCGGTTAAGCCCGAGAAGCACCCGATCGAGCCGTTCGTGGGCGTGTATGCCGGCACGGGCGTGTCCGAACTGGTGGGCGGCAAGCAGTCCAAGGTGACGCAGCGCGACTACGACGTCGACGTCGCCAAGGACGGCGACAACTTCAAGGTGATCTGGTCGAGCATCGACTTCCGGGTCAACGACGGCCAGACCAACCCGAAGGCCCAGAGCCAGACCGTGGTGTTCCAGCCGACGGTGAACGGCAAGCTATTCAAGGGGCCGGAAGCCGACCTGATGCAGGGTCAGACCCAGTACTGGTCCAGCATCGACGGCAACGCGCTCACGGTCTACTCACTGACCATCAGCGAAAGCGGCGGCTACATCCTCAACGCCTGGACCCGCACGCTGCAAGGCAAGAACCTGCTGCTGGCCTTCCGCAGCACGGTCGATGGCGCGATCCGTCGCACGGCAACCGGGACCTTGGCCAAGAAACAATAACCAGCATCGATCGGTCATGAACGGCCCGCCGCATCGGCGGGCCGTTTGCGTATGGCGATGACCAAGCCGCACAGCCAGGGCAGCACGAGCTGCGCCAACAGCAGGATCGGCCACGGCGCGCCGTCCAGCAGCGCGTAGCGATCGAGGATCGCCTCGACACTCTCGCCGTAGGTGAGGCGGCCATAGACAGCGTCGAGCACCACTGTCGAGGTCGACCACAGGAGGCCGGCGACCAGCGCCCCGGCTTGCCAGGCCGGCCCCACGGTCCGGCGCGCATGGATCACGGCCATCAGCGCCACGTAGGGCAGCGGCAGCAGGACCTTGTACCAGGCCGCGTCGCGCGGACCGATCGCGGTGGCAATCAGCGTGTCGCCGATCGTGTGGTTGGCGACCAACAACACCGCGGTCGCCAGCCACAACACCAGCGCCAGCCCGGGCCGGATCATGCGCCCTCACCCAGATCGACGCGGCGACGCAACTCGGCCAGACAGGCGGCGCGATCGGCGGCGAAATCGTTGTCGATCCACCAGCCCTCGACGGCTGCCACCAGCGCGCCCACGCGGCGCCCCGCCGGCACGCCGGCCTTCAACACATCGCCGCCCGAGATCGGCAGCTCCGGTGGCGTCCAGGTCGTGGCCAACCGATAGGCTTCCCGCCATCCGCTATCCGCCAGCCGCATCAGGCGATCGACGTAGAGCGCGTTGCCGAGATGGTAGATCTGGCGGCGCATCATGGCCGGACCGTGCGCGACGTCGATCACCGGATCAATGGCCAGCATGACGGTCAACCGCAGAGACTCCTGCGTCGACAGCCGCAGGCGCTTGCCGATCACCGTGGCGTCTCCCGCCGTGCCGATGATCGCCGCAAGACGCCGCAGCCCATCCGACATCGCTGCCGCGCGTTCATTGGCAACGACACGCTGCAACAGCGCCGTGCCGTCATACTCGGGCAGCCAGTGCGCAAACAGGCCGCTGGCCGCCATCGTTTCGATCGTGCCGGCGGGATCGGCCGCCTCCAGCAGCTTCAGCAGTTCCTTGCGCACGCGTTCGGCGGACAGGTTGCGCAGCTTGTCGGCGGCCGCACGGCACGCCGCCAGGCCCGCAGCGTCGACCGGCGCCTGGCCGTACCAGGCGTAGAAGCGGAAGAAGCGCAGGATGCGCAGCACATCCTCGTCGATGCGAACGGCGGGGTCGCCGACGAAACGCACGCGGCCGGCGGCCAGGTCGCCACGCCCGTCGAAGAAGTCCCACAGGTTGCCCGACGCATCGCCGAACATGGCGTTGATGGTGAAATCGCGCCGCGCCGCATCGGCGCGCCAATCGTCGGTGAACGCCACGACGGCGTGGCGTCCGTCGGTCTGCACGTCACGACGCAGGGTGGTGATCTCGTAGGGACGGCCACCGGCAACCGCTGTGATGGTGCCGTGCTTCAGCCCGGTCGGAACCACCTTGATGCGCGCCCGTTCCAGGGCCTTGACGGCCGCTTCGGGTGGCCGATCGATGGCAAGATCGACATCGACGACAGCCTTCGCGCACAACGCATCGCGCACGCAGCCGCCGACGAAGCGCGCAGTGATACCGTCGTGCGCGAGCGCATTCAGCATGCGCTGGGTGCGCGGATCGCGCATCCATGGTTGGACATCGAGGCGGCCGTTAGGGCTCATGATGACTCTACCGTTCCCCCGGAAGGTGAGGGGTAACTGCTGCCCAGCAGCCCGCCCTTGCGGTCATCGATGAAATACAGCGACAGCACGCCCACGATGGCGAGCAGCAGGCCCGCGATCAGCAGGTTCGTCCACGGCAGGTCCTGCCACGCCGGCAGCGTGCCCTTGAGCTTGCGCTCGCGCTTGACGGCGACGGCCCATGCCCACAGGAAATAGAGGACGATCGGTCCGACCAGGGCGAGGACCAGAATCAGCGCGGCGCGCATGGGTTCACTCCGGCGTATCCGACAGAATCCGCCACAAGTTCTTGAGCATGCCGGCGGTGGCACCCCACACGTAGCGCTCTCCGTAGGGCATGGCGTAATACCGCCGCTCACGGCCCTGCCACGTGCGCGAATGGACGTGGTGATTGGCCGGATCGAGGAAGAAGTCCAACGGTACCTCGAAGATGTCCGCGACTTCCCGGGGATCGGGTTTCAGCTCGAACGGCGGCGCCACGAACCCGACCACGGGCGTGATCAGGAACCCGGTGCCGGTCACGTAGTTATCCAGGGAGCCGATGACATCCACATGATCGCGACCGACGCCGATTTCCTCCTCGGTCTCCCGCAGCGCCGTGGCGATGAGATCGGGATCCTCGATCTGTCGCCGGCCGCCGGGGAAGGCGATCTGGCCGGCGTGGCTGGGCATGTCGGCCGTGCGCTGTGTCAGCAGGACAGTGAGGCCGGTAGCGTGATCGACCAGCGGCACCAGGACGGCGGCCGGTCGCAGGTTTTCGGGCGGCCGGTCGGCGTTGTTCAGGGCAAAATCGCTGCCGACATAGGGCGGCGGCACCACCCGGCCGGCGGCAATCGCATCGTTGCGGGCTTGCAACCGCCGCCGCACGTCATCACGTGTCATTGTCATGCCTTCGCCTGATTCCCGCGGTCCCATAGTCGTGATACCCGCGCAATCGTCATTTGATGGATGGCGCGTGGTTTGCAATTTTCCATCTGATCGTCCGCGTGCAGTTTTCGGCGTCGAGTGCGATACAGTTCCCTGATCACCTGACGTGCCGCGACGCCGACGGCGTCCGCCCAGAACCCTGGAGTCTCCGCGTGCAAACCGACCTCCCGCCCCCGTTCACCGGCGCCCCTACCGATCCCGAAGCCGTGCTGCGGGACATCGAGGCGCTGGGCGGCAAGCTGCGTGCCGTCCGCGACAGCGTCGGCAAGGTCATATATGGCCAGAGAGACGTTATCGATCAAACACTTATCGCGCTCCTCTCGGGCGGCCACCTGCTGCTGGTCGGCCTGCCGGGCCTGGCCAAGACCAAACTGGTCGAGACCCTGGGCACTGTCCTGGGCCTGGATGCACGTCGCGTGCAATTTACACCCGACCTGATGCCGGCCGACATCCTGGGGTCGGAGGTGCTCGAGGAGGACGCCGCCGGCCGCCGCGCCTTCCGGTTCATCCCGGGGCCGGTGTTCGCCCAGCTGCTGATGGCCGACGAAATCAACCGCGCCAGCCCCCGGACCCAGTCGGCCCTGCTGCAGTCGATGCAGGAATACCACGTGTCGGTGGGCGGCAAGCGCCATGACCTGCCGCGGCCGTTCCACGTGCTGGCGACCCAGAACCCGCTGGAGCAGGAAGGCACCTACCCCCTGCCCGAAGCACAGCTCGACCGCTTCCTGTTGCAGGTCGACGTCGGCTATCCCGACGAGGCCGCCGAGCGCCAGATGATGATCGTCACCACCGGTTCGCGCCAGCCGCAGGCCGAGCGCGTGCTGACCGCAGCCGACCTGCAATCGGCCCAGGCGCTGATCCGCCGCGTGCCCATTGGCGACAAGGTCGTCGATGCGATCCTGACCCTGGTCCGCGCCGGCCGCCCCGACAGCACCGACCTCGACGACATCAAGAAGCATGTCGCCTGGGGCCCCGGCCCGCGCGCCAGCCAGGCTCTGATGCTGGCCTCGCGGGCGCGCGCCGTGCTGCAGGGCCGCCTGGCGCCGTCGATCGACGATATCGTCGCGCTGGCCGGCCCGGTGCTGCGCCACCGCATGGCGACGAACTTCGCCGCCCGCGCCGAGGGCGTTACCGTCGACAGCGTCATCGGCAAGCTCTGCGCCAAGCTGGCGTAAAGGCGCTCCATGGCCGCTGCCGCCACCTCCTCTCTCACCGACGCCGCCCGGCTCGCCTCGGCGCTGCCGCCGCTGCTGGTCGCTGCCCAGCGCGTGGCCTCGACCGTGATGCAGGGCGTGCACGGACGGCGGCGTGTCGGCCAGGGCGATGCCTTCTGGCAGTTCCGCCAGTACCGGCCCGGTGACGCCATCAACCGCATCGACTGGCGCCAGACCGCCAAGAGCCGCGCGGTCTATGTCCGCGAGACCGAGTGGGAGGCGGCCGCCAGCGTCTGGCTGTGGCGCGACGGCTCGCCGTCGATGGACTTCGCCTCGGGCCGCAATGTTCCCAAGAAGAAGCATCGCGCCGAGGTGCTGCTGCTGGCGCTGTCGACCTTGCTGGTCGATGCCGGCGAACGCGTCGCCCTGCTGGGCGGCAACGATCGCCCTTCGTCGGGCCGGGCGGTGCCCCGGCGGCTGGTCGGCACACTGAGTGACAATGCCCTGCTGGGCGCCAACGAAAGCACGCCGCCGCGCGTGCCGCTGCCGGCGCACGGCCACGTGGTGCTGATCGGCGATCTGCTCGACCCCCTGGAGCAGATCGAGGCCGTCGTGCGCCACTATGCCGCGCACGGCGTTCACGGACATTTGGTGCAGGTGCTCGATCCGGCGGAGGAAGACCTGCCGTATGATGGGCACGTGAAGTTCTCCGGACTCGAGCGCGAGGGCGACCACACGATCCGCAAGGTCGAGGCCGTCCGCGAGGCCTATCAGGCGCGCCTGGTGGCGCAAAAGGAAGGACTGCAGCGCATCGCACAATCGGTGGCCTGGACCTGGCGCCCGCACCGCACCGATCGTTCGCCCGAAACGGCGCTGCTGTCGCTCTACATGGCGATGGCGGATACCGGGAGGCGGGCGTGAAGGGCCGGTTGTTGTTTTTCCTCCCCCACTGCGTGGGGCAGGGAGTAACGTCATGCTGAGCCTGGGCGCCCTGGCGTTCGCCACGCCGTGGATGTTGTCGCTGCTGGTGGCGCTGCCGGTGATCTACTGGCTGCTGCGGCTGCTGCCGCCGGCGCCCAAGCTGGTGCAGTTCCCCGCCATCCGCCTGCTGCTGGGGCTGGAGCCGCCGCAACGGACGCCCGTGCGCATTCCGCTGTGGCTGCTGATCCTGCGCCTGCTGCTGGTGAGCCTGCTGATTCTCGCGCTGGCCCGGCCGCTGCTCAACCCGGCGGCCGAGTTGGGCGGCCAGGGCCCGCTGGTGCTGGTGATCGACGACGGCTGGGGCGCGGCGCCGAACTGGAGCGTGCTGCAACGCCACGCCGAGCGCCTGACCGAGCGCGCCGAGCGCGCCAACCGCCCGGTGGCGATCGTGTCGACCGCGCCATCGGCGTTGGACGAAGCCCAGGCCAAGCGCGGCCTGCTGCGGCCCGAGGAAGCGCGCGCGGCGCTGCGGGCGCTGAAGCCCAAACCGTGGCCGACCGACCGCAACGCTGCCATGGCCGAGCTCGAGAAGCTGCGCCTGCCGACGCCGGTCCATATCGTCTGGCTGAGCGACGGCCTGGACAGCAAGGATCTGCGCAGCGCCGCCGAGCGGGCGCTGAAGATGGGCTCGCTGGAAGTCGTGCAGCCCGAGTCGTCGCGCGTCGCGCTGGTCCTGCTGCAGCCGGAGGCCGGCGGACGCGAACTCAAGGTCAAGGCGCTGCGCGCATCGGGCGACGGACCGCGGCGCATCGCGGTCCAGGGCTCGGACGACCGCGGCGCCATCGTGGCACGCACCATGCTGGATTTCGCGCCCACCGCCACCGAGGCGACGGCCACCATCGACACGCCGACCGAATTGCGCAACCGCATCGCGCGGCTCGACATCGAGGGCCAGTCGAGCGCCGGCGCCGCCGTCCTGCTCGACGAACGCTTCCGCCGCCGGCCGGTGGGCATCGTGGGCGAGCGCCAGACCGCGAGCGGCCAGCCGCTGTTGCAGGAGGTCTTCTTCCTGGAGCGCGCGCTGGAGCCCTATGCCTCGGTCACGATCGGCGATCGCGCCGCGCTGCTGGGCCAGCGCATGGCGATCCTGCTGGTCCCCGACGGCGCCTCGCCCGGCCCCGAGGATCGCGCGGCGATGGCGGACTGGATCGAGAAGGGCGGCGTGCTGGTGCGTTTCGCGGGGCCGCGGCTGGCGGCCACGGAAGACGACACCCTGATACCGGTGAAGCTGCGCCTGGGCGACCGCGCGCTGGGCGGCGCCATGAGCTGGGGCCAGCCCGCGACCCTGGCCGAGTTCCCGGCCACCAGCCCGTTCGCCGGCCTGACGGTTGCCCCCGACGTGCGTATCCAGCAGCAGGTGCTGGCCGAACCCGGTCCCGACGTCGCCGACAAGACCTGGGCGCGCCTGACCGACGGCACGCCGCTGGTCACCGGCGAGAAGCGCGGCCAGGGCTATCTCGTGCTGGTGCACACCACGGCCAACACCGGCTGGAGCAACCTGGCGCTGTCGGGCATGTTCGTCGACATGCTGCAACGACTGGTCCAACTGAGCCGCGGTGTCGCCGGCGACGGTGTCGCCCAGCAGCTGAAGCCGTGGCGGGCCCTGGATGGCTACGGCAAGCTGGTGGCGCCGGCGCTGGGCACCCTGCCGCTGCCGCCGGATGCCCTGCAGACGTTTCGGCCGCGGCCGGTGACGCCGCCGGGCCTCTATGGCGATCAGTCGGCGCAGGTAGCGTTCAACCTCGGCGGGCGCGTCGACGCACCGGCCCCGCTCGGCAGCCTGCCCGGCGGCGTCGCCACCGACCGGCTTTCCGAGGAAGGCGAGACCGATCTCAGCCGCTGGTTCCTGGCCGCGGCGCTGGCACTGCTGCTGCTCGACTTCCTGATCGCGCTGCTGCTGCGCGGCCTGTTGCCGATGCCGGGGCGTCGCCTGGGCCGTGCAGCGACCGCCATCGTGATGGCGGTCGGCATCGCCGCTGGCGCGACACCGGGCGAGGTCCAGGCGCAGCAGCCGCAGCCCAAGCCGGCGCCGCAGCCCAAGCCGGCGCCGCAGTCCAAGCCGCCGCAGCAACAGCCCACACCGCCGCGACCGCAACCGCCGCCGCAAGCCAAGCCCGCCGACGATGCGATCCTGCGCGCGACCCTGGAAACACGGCTGGCCTACGTGATCACCGGCAACCGCGAGGTCGACGAGGTGAGCCGCGCCGGCCTGGAGGGCCTGGGCGAGATCCTGCGCGCGCGCACCTCGGTGGAACCGGGCGAGCCCATCGGCGTCGACATCGAAAAAGACGACCTGCGGCTCTATCCGTTCGTCTACTGGCCGATCACGCCGGACCAGCCGGCGCTGTCGACGGCCGCCGCCGCCAACGTCGACCGTCACATGAAATCGGGCGGCATCCTGTTCTTCGACACGCGCGACCAGCACATCACCCTGGGCCGCGGCGGCACCAACGTCGACCTCAAGCGCCTGCTGCGCGCCGTTGACGTGCCGCCGCTGGTCGCCATGCCGCAGGATCACGTGCTGACCAAGTCGTTCTACCTGCTGTCCGACATGCCGGGCCGCTGGGCCGGCGGGCGACTGTGGATCGAGGCCGGCAACGGGCGCATCAATGACGGCGTCGCCGCCATCATCGTCGGCGCCAACGACTATGCCGGCGCCTGGGCCATGGAGTCGGCCGGACGCGGCATGTTCCCGGTGGCGCCCGGCGGCGAGAACCAGCGCGAGATGGCCTACCGCTTCGGCGTCAACGTCGTGATGTACGCGCTGACCGGCAACTACAAGGACGATGGCGTTCATCTGAACGATATCATGCAGAGGCTGCGTCGATGACCTCCAGCGCCAGCATCGCCTTCGATCCGCTGCTGCCGTGGGAAGTGCTGCTGCTCTTCGGCGTGATCGGCATCGTGATCGCCGTCGCCGGCCTGATGCGCCGCGCCACCGGCGTGCTGTGGCGCATCGCCGCCGTCGCCGTCGTGCTGGCGGCGCTGGCCAACCCGTCGCTGGTCGAGGAAGAGCGCCGCGGCATCGACGACGTGGCACTGATCGTGGTCGACGACAGCGACAGCCAGTCGATCCATGACCGCCGTGCCCAGGTCACCGCCGCGCGCGAGGCGCTTCGCAAGCGCCTGGGCACCTTGCAGGGCCTGGAGATCCGCGAGGTGGTGCTGCCGCCCAACAGCCTGCAGCTGGGCAGCGAGAGCCTGGGCGGCACGCGCCTGATCGGCGCCCTGCGCAACGCCCTGGTCGACATCCCGCGCGAGCGGCTGGCCGGCATCATCCTGATCACCGACGGGCAGGTGCACGATGTGCCCAACCCGATCCCGCCCGAGCTGGCGACGGCGCCGACGCATGTGCTGCTGAGCGGGCGCAAGAACGAGGCCGACCGGCTGCTGGTGCTGGAGCAGGCGCCCAAGTTCGGCGTCGTCGGCAAGAGCGTCACCGCCAAGTTCCGGGTCGACGATTCGGCACCGGGCGCCAAGGGCCCGGCCCCGGTCAGCATCACCGTCGGCAGCGAACAGCCGCTGCGGCTGAACGCACCGATCGGCCGCACCATCGAGGTCGAGATCCCGATCACCAACGGCGGCGCCAACGTCGTGCAGGTCGAGGTGGCGCCCGGCACGCAGGAATTGACCCTGGAGAACAACCGGGCGCTGTTCGTGGTGAACGGCGTGCGCGATCGCCTGCGCGTGCTCTTGGTCTCGGGCGAGCCCTATCCCGGCGAGCGCGCCTGGCGCAACCTGCTGAAGGGCGATCCCGCCGTCGACCTGGTGCATTTCACCATCCTGCGCACGCCGTCGAAGGACGATTTCACGCCGACGCGCGAGCTGTCGCTGATCCAGTTCCCGATGCGCGAGCTGTTCGACCTGAAGCTGAAGGAATTCGACCTGATCGTGTTCGATCGCTACGAGACCGGCTCGATCATCACGCGCGAGTACTTCGGCAACATCGCCAACTATGTACGCGGCGGCGGCGCGCTCTTGCTGTCGGTGGGCCCGGTCTATGCCACGCAGCGCTCGATCTACCGCACGCCGCTGGGTGCCGTGCTGCCGGCGCCGCCCGCCGGCGACGTGATCGAACGCGGCTTCAAGCCCAAGCCCACCACCCTGGGCGATCGCCATCCGGTGACCGCCGAGCTGCCGCAGGCCGGTGCTCCGGCGCCGATCGATGCCCCGGCCGACATCCAGCGCCAGGAGCCGAGCTGGGGTCGCTGGTTCCGCCTGGTGCCGGCGCGCGCCGAGAAGGGCGTCACGGTGCTGTCGGGCGCCGACGACAGGCCGCTGGTGGTGCTCGACCGCGTCGGCGAGGGCCGCGTGGCGCAGATCCTGTCGGATCATCTGTGGCTGTGGAACCGCGGCATCGAGGGCGGCGGGCCGCAGGCCGAACTGGTGCGCCGCGTCGCGCACTGGCTGATGAAGGAGCCGGACCTCGAGGAGGAGGCGCTGCGTGCCAACGCACACGGCGGCCGCATCGAGATCAAGCGCCAGACCTTGGCCGACTCGTTTTCGCCGGTGGTGATGACGGCGCCGGACGGCTCGAGCCGCACCATCACGCTGAACACCATCGCGCCCGGCCGCGCGACGGCCACCATCCAGGTCGACAAGCCCGGCCTCTACAAGTTCGACGACGGCAAGCTCAAGACCGTGGCCGCGGTGGGCAACCCCGACCCGCTGGAGTTCTCCGACGTGCGCGCCACCGCCGCCAAGATGAAGCCGCTGGCCGACGCCGCGGGCGGCGGCGTGATCTGGCTCGCCGACGTGCCCGATCCCGATGTCCGGCGCGTCGCGGCCAACCGCATCGCCTATGGCGACTCGTGGATTGGTCTGCGCCGCAACGAGAGCTACGCCGTCACCGGCGTGAACCGCTATCCGCTGTTGCCCGGCCTGGTGATCGCGCTCGCCTTCCTGCTGGGCATCGGGCTCGCCTGGTTCCGCGAGGGCAAGTAGACGCTTCTCACCGCGTGGCCTTGGTGTGAGCAAAGGTCGCGGCAGAAAGGGCAGATACGGCCAGAAAGTCGTTTCTGCGGCTGATCTCCGTGGGTTGGCGCCCTGCCGGCCGATGGGCCAGCGGACGGCAGATAGCGGCCAGTAACGGCCAGAAAGGCGATCGGTCATGGCCGACGCCTCGACAGAGTTCTCCGCCGGCGACGCCGACCACAAGGAGCGAAACGGCACGTGCTTTCGCTGGGAGCGCGCCGCTCCAGTGGCGCATTGGCGCGGACGCCAAATCATGATCTGGCCCTTCGGGCCAGTGCGCCACTGGAGTGGCGCGCTCCCAGCGAAGACGCCCGTTCAGTCCGTCCCAGGACTGCCCCGGCGGCAGGCGCGCTTCTCGCGCCTCATTCTTATATTATATTCTTTATAAAAGAACAATCAGAATCTGCAGGGCCGGCCGCCGCTATTTCAGCACTGCCTGGATCTCGGCCTTGGAAGCCATCTCGCGGGCAGTCTTGCCGGACTGGCTCTTGAGGGTCCTGTCGGCACCGGCTTTCAGCAGCGCCTGCACGACGGCCGCATCCTCATCGGCCGAGGCTGCCATATGCAACGGCGTCCAGCCGTCATAGTCGCCGCGCGCGTTGACCTGGGCACCTTTGGACACCAGCAGATCGATCATCGCTGCGGGGCCGAAATAAGCCGCCGTGTGCAGCGGTGTCCATCCTTCCTGGGTCTTGAGGTTCACATCGGCGCCGCAGGCGATCATCGCCGTGACTACGCCCATCTTCCGGTCACGCACGGCGATCGAAAAATTCGTGTCGCCGCCCGAATCACGGCCGGCCGGATTGAGCTTCCGGCATTCCGCTGCCGACGGCGGCGCTGCAGTGGCCGACGGCGCCGTGAGCATGACGCCCATCAGCACCAGCGTGCATCCCGTAACTGCATACCGCCACGCTGCGGCCACTGTTTTCGTGTTTTGCATGACCATGACTCGAACCCTGCTTGCGATGCCGACGCGTCAGCGTCCTAGCACACGGCATCGCTGCTGCCAGTGCGTCACAGCGCGGCCGATCTGGAACGCTCGCCGCATCCACGCCACAGCGTGACAGAGGAGCCTGTCGTGGAACCACGGTGCAGATGCCGTCCGCTCTTCTCCCGGGTTTCCCCGGCCGGCGTCCTTCTTGCACTCATCGTGGCGGGCTGCTCGGCGGACTCGCAGGATCGTGTCGAGGCTGAGGTGAATCGGCTGGTGCAACCGGGGATGCCGCTCACCACAGCAGCATCGGCACTGACCAGCGCCGGGTTCACGTGCGGCAGCAACGATCTGGCATACATCGAGCCGGCAGATGTGCTCTGCACGCGCGAACGAAGCCACCGCATCTTGGCAACCTGTATTCATCGCGTTTTCATTGTCGGGAACGCTGCGAAGGTCGCTCGCGTGAGCGTACCGCCGCCCCTCTGTGCCAGCCTGTAGTCGTCCAGGCCCACCACCGCCCACGAGCCGTATCACACGGCAGCAACGCACATCGGATCAACTGGCCGACTGCTGGATCGTTTCAGCGCCCTGATTCAGGTCCACGCTGGGTGCGATTTAGACCTCTGGGTGTTGAACGGCAGGCATAGTTCTACTGGCTCGATGCAAAACAGATTGGCGCATCGCGGCGTTCATTCCATGCAATGGGGTCGGCCTGACCATTCTTCCTTTTCCCCGGGGCAGGCCGACCCCCTTATTTCTTTCCTCGGCCTTCGTCGTTGCCGGGCTTGAGAGCGGCGCCGCCGTGTTGAAGTTCACGGCGGCAGGGGGGCGCGGCAGGCGACGAGCGACTTTCCGCCGTGATGATCTGAAGACCGCTGAAAGATTCCTCGCGGCGCTCGAAACGATGGTGACCAGCCAGCGCAGCGCCGGCCGGATCGACTTACATGCGCTGTCAGTCCGTGTCCGCCGCGCTACGCCGGCTTGGCGCCGCTTCTGGCCGGTGTGCTCCTTGAGACACGGCGTGACGGCGCCCGCGCCTGGCGTCTCGACGGCGATTTGATTCGTTGCGTCTTGTCATTGCTCGCCACGGCCAGCATTTCGTCGAACAGCACGTCCCACGCCTTCTGGTTCACCTCCATCAAACCCAAGGCCCTGAGCAGGAAGGCGCCTTCGCAGGCGAGAAAAGCCACCGCCAATTTCCTGTGCGCCGGGTTCGTCAAATCCAGCCGCGCCATTCGCTTGTTGTACCAGTCGCGTGTGGCGGCAACCTGATCGGGCGCTTCCAGCAGGGCCGTCATCATGACGGCGGCGCGCGAGTGATCGGCCTCGTCGCTGTCCTGCGTCACGGCCAGATGCGCGTCGATCTCCGCAGCCGGTGACGGGTCGGGGCCGGCACGATCCCTCACCTCGACCTCGAACACGTCACTCCAGCGCGTGATCATGGCCCGGATCAGGTTCTCCTTGGTGCCAAAGCAGTATTGAACCCCACCCTTGGTGATGCCTGCCGCCTTCGCCACCGCGTCGAACGTCAGCCGCGACGCACCCACCTGCATCACGATCGCCTCCGCGGCGTCGAGAACCTTGTCGCGATCGATGCTGCGCGGCCGTCCTGCCATTCCACCCCTTCAATTTCAATACGTACGTATTTATATAGGTGCGGCAGGGCACGCCTGCAACGCGTTTGTTACTGAAGGATCATGCTCCATGTCGTCCGGCAGCCGTTGGCTGGTACTGGCTGTTGTTTCCAGTGCGCTCTTCCTGATCGTCGTCGATATGACGGTGCTCTACACCGCGCTGCCCACGTTGACCCACGACCTTGCCGCCACGGCGATCGAGAAGCTCTGGATCGTCAACGCCTATCCGCTGGTGGTCGCCGGCCTGCTGCCCGGTCTCGGCGCATTGGGCGACCGGCTGGGCCACAAGCGCATGTTCCTGAGCGGCCTGGCTGTCTTCGGACTCGCATCGCTGGGCGCCGCCTTTTCGCCGACCGCCGCGATGTTGGTCGCGGCGCGCGTGCTGCTGGCGGTCGGCGCGGCGATGATGATGCCCGCCACGCTGTCGTTGATCCGCCTGACGTTCACCAATGACAGGGAGCGCGCCTTCGCGATCGGCATCTGGTCAGCGGTCGCCTCGGGCGGCGCGGCACTGGGGCCTGTCGTTGGCGGGGCGCTGCTTGAACATTTCTGGTGGGGCTCGGTCTTCCTGATCAATGTGCCGGTGGTGATCGTGGCGCTGATGGCCGGCGCGGCACTGATCGCGAGCCGTCCGGGCAACAGCAATCAGCCCTGGGATCTGGTCGGCTCCATCCAGGCGATGATCGGACTGATCGGCCTGACCTACGCCGTCAAGGAGTTCGGCAAGCGCGACCCGTCCTGGCTGGCTGCTGGGATCGCGTTCGCCGTCGGCCTTGCTGCCATGACCGTCTTTGTGCACCGCCAGCTGAGCAGCCGGACGCCCCTGATCGACTTTTCACTGTTTGCCAATCCCCGCTTCTCGGCCGGTGTCGTGACGGCGCTGGTCGCTTCGGCGGCCTTGATCGGAATCGAACTGGCTTTCAGCCAGCGGCTGCAGCTGGTGCTTGGCCTGTCGCCCCTGGAGGCCGGGCTGTTGATCCTGCCGATCCCGCTCGCCGCATTCGTCGCCGGGCCGCTCAGCGGCCTGGCGCTGCCCCGCATCGGTGCCGAACGTCTGCTGTGGTCCTCTCTGCTGCTGATGGGCGCGGCTCTTGGCGTTTACCTTGTCACCTTCCAGGGTGCGCAATGGATGTGGGTCACCGCCATGTCCGCCATGGGGGTTGGCGTCGGCGGCGCGATGACGGCGGCATCGGGCGTGATCATGCTGTCGGCGCCCGAGGAGCGCGCCGGCATGGCGGCTTCCGTCGAGGAAGTCTCCTACGAGCTGGGCGGCGCGCTCGGCATCGCCATCCTCGGCAGCCTGATGTCGGCCCTCTATACCCGAGCGCTGGTTCTTCCCGAGGGGACCACATCGCGGGCGCGTGACAGCCTGGATGAAGCGCTTCTCATGGCGGAACAGCTGCCGGCCGCGCAAGCGGGCGAACTGACGACCCTCGCCCGCGCCGCCTTCGATCAGGCCTTTGTCGGCGTCGTCGGCGCCGCCGCCGCCCTGCTGATCGTCGTCGCGCTGATCGTCTGGCGCAGGACCAGGACAGCGTGACAGCGCCGTGTCGGCAAAACCGCCGCGCACCCATGAGGAACGCGAGACGACTCCGAATTGGACTGATCTTCAGCCGGCAAGCGCGTGGTGGTGGATTATCATCACGACACACGCATATGTTGTTCGTGCTGGGGCTGCAAAATGAAAGAGTCAGATCATCGGCGAGCGGCCCTGTTGAAACGCGCACGGGCTCTTCGACGACTGATCCAGAAACAGCGCAGCGACGGAACACCGACCGCATTCACCGAAGCCTTACTCAAGGAGGTCGACGACGCCTTGGATCTGTCAACGACACAGCGCGCACGGGGCTCAGGTGCCGCGCCGCCGCCGGACCGCCGGGCTCGCCGCCGCACACGTTCGACACGTTGAACGCACCTTGGCCACGTCAAATCGGTGTGATCGAGCGGAACTTCGGCGGGTGGTCGTTGGGGCGGCGCGGCTGGGCGCGCGCCAGCACCTCGATCAGGCGACGGCGGGTGTCGCGCGGGTCGATGACGTCGTCGATGCCGAAGCCTTCGGCGCCGCGCAGGGCGCCCACCCGCGTGCGGGTCTCGTCGATCATCTGCTGGCGGCGGGCCTGGGGATCTGCTGCGGCCTGGACCTCCTTGCGGTAGGCCACATCGATGGCGCCTTCGATCGACATGGCGCAGATCTCGGCGCTGGGCCAGGCGAACGCCGCGTCAGCCGAAAAGCTGCGGCCACCGCACATCGCGAAATAGCCCAGCCCATAGCCCTTGCGCAGCACCACCGAGATGCGCGGCACGCTGGCATGGCCCCATTCGTAGATCAGCTTGGCGCTGCGGCGACCCAGGTTGGTGCGCTCGGCACCGGAGCCGATGGCGAAGCCCGGCACGTCGATGAACGAGATCAGCGGCAGGCCGAAGGCATCGCACAGCGCGATGAAGTGGGCGCCCTTGTCGCAGGCATTGGCGTCGATCATGCCGCCCAGGCGCAGGGCCTGGTTGGCGATCAGGCCGACCGGCCGTCCATCCAGCCGCGCGAACGCCGTCACCAGGTTGCCGGCAAAGGTCGGCTTGATCTCGAACACGCTGCCGGTGTCGGCGATCAGCGCCAGAACCTTGCGCACGTCGTAGGCCTTGCGGGTGGAGACCGGCACGAGATCGAGGATGGCATCGCCGACGGGCCCGGCCGGCTGATCGCATGATGTGATCGCCGCTGCCGCGCGCGCATTACCGGGCAGATAGGACAGGAAGCGACGCGCCGCGGCGAAGGCTGCGTCCTCGTCGGTGACACCCAGATCGGCGAGGCCCTGCTTGTCGACCTGGATCTCAGCGCCGCCCAGCGCCAGCGTGTCGATGTCCTCGCCGGTCGCCGCCTTGACCAGTGCCGGGCCGGCCAAGCCCATGGTCGACAGCCCGCGCACCATCACGACGAAGTCGGCGAGGCCGGCGTAGTTGGTGGGACCGGCAAAGCCGGCGCCCAGCATGAGCGCCACGACAGGAATCCAGCCCGAGGCGCGCGCCATGTCGTGGAACATGCCGTTGGCATGAGCGAAATGGCGTGCGTCCTGGCCGTCCTGGATGCGATGGCCACCACCGTCCAGGATGAAGACCAGCGGCAGGCCCGACGTGACGGCGATCTGCACGGCGCGCCGTGTCTTGGCACTGCCCAGCTTGCCGATGCTGCCACCGAAGACCGAGAAATCCTGCGACAGCACCATGACCGGCCGGCCATCGATGCGGGCCGTGCCCACCACCACGCCGTCGGCCGGCGAGCGGGCTCGGTTGTCGGCACCGCTACCCTGCTCGTCATCCTCGGCCACCAGTCCGCCGATCTCGGTGAAGGAGCCCGGATCGACCAGGCGCGCCACGCGCTCGCGCGCACTCAGCTTGCCGCGCGCATGCAGCTTGTCGATGGCGGGGGCACGGGCCGAGTCGTCGAGCGTCGCGCGGGCGGCGGCGATGCTGTCGATCAGGTCGCGCATGGTCTTGTCGGGGTTTGTCATCGATGCCTCTTGAATCTCTCCCCACGCAGTGGGGGAGGTGGCCGTTTCGGTACTTCGACGCTTTGCGTCGAAGTACCTGAGCCGGAGGGGGAGCCCACGTGGTCCTCGTGACATGGACCACGTCGGCTCCCCTCCGCCCTTCGGGCACCTCCCCAGCAAAGCTGGGGAGGAAGATTGACGTCAATGCGTTGTGGCGCCCGCCGCAGCCAGGGCCTTGGCCTTGGCGCTGGCCATGTTGTAGGTGCGGTGCATCATGATGCGCTGGGCGTTCAGCCCGCCGCCGGCCTGCAGGGCGACCACGAACTGCCAGCCGCCATAGGCGTCGGCCGTGAGGTCGCGGATCAGGTTGTAGACCCGCATGCGCGTCTCGGCCTCGACGCCGGGCACGCTGCGCAGGTACTTGCGCAGATACTGGCCCGATTCCTCGTTCCTGAAATCGGCTTCCAGCGGCAGGGTGATCACCAGGCCGCCGCCCAGGTCGTGCACGTAGCGCATCATCTGGTGGTAGTTGGCGGCGTAGTAGTATTTGGCGACGTTCACCGCCAGCACGTTGGGATGGATCATGCCCGACGGCGTGCGCTCGTAGTGGCTGCAGGCATAGTCCAGGCTCATGCGCAGCATCTCGGCGTAGCTGATCAGCTCGGCCACCGAATTCTGCGCGATGGGATCGCGATCCTTGCCCTGCTGCTCGGTCACCAGCTGCGCCAGACCGACGAAAATCTCAGCCATGCGCACGGCTTCGACCAGCCCACCGGTGCGCTCCCACAGGCCCAGCGACTGCGCGAAGATGCTGGCGAGCTGCACCTCGCCGGCGAGGAACACGCGATCCCACGGCACGAAGACGTCGTCGAAGACGACGAACCCCTCGGGGATGCTGTGATGGGCGCTGGCCGGGTAGTCGAACTCATTGAGCTCGGCCGGCGCGAAGCTGCGGTTGATGATCTTGACGCCCTTGGTGTTGACCGGGATCGAAAACGACACGGCGTAGTCGGTCTCGTCCTGCCGCATGCCCTTGGTCGGCATCACCACCAGCTCGTGGCACAGCGAGGCGCCGGTGATGTGCAGCTTGGCGCCGCGCACCACGATACCCTCGTCCGTGCGCTTGACGATGCGCAGGTAGAGGTCGGGATCGTCCTGTTCGT
The DNA here is from genome assembly GCF_007859315.1 of Reyranella sp. CPCC 100927. Classification (GTDB taxonomy): domain Bacteria; phylum Pseudomonadota; class Alphaproteobacteria; order Reyranellales; family Reyranellaceae; genus Vineibacter. The sequence continues at coordinate 1,044,122 of NZ_VOHA01000001.1, read as the reverse complement.
GCGCCTTGCGCTTGCGGTCGCCCTTGGCGTCGGTGATCACCTCGGCGGCGCGCAGGTCGTTGTCGCGCGCATGGCGGTACATCGCCTCGATATTGGCGGCGTACTGCGGGTTCACCTTGGCGACCGCGTCCTTGACGCTCATCAGCGCCATGTAGACGCCGCTCACCAGACCGACGATCGAGGTGTGATACATCAGCTCGACGCGCTGGGCGAGATCGGCCTCGCTGCGCGGTACCTGGAAGATGCGGTGCGCACGCTCGCCGTTCTCGGCCACGAAGCTGCGCAACGCGGCGACCTTGGGGTCGTCGTACATATAGTCGCGCGATGCCACGGCGATCGGCACGCGAAAGCGTGGATGGGTGGTGATGTCGTCGATGCGCTCGCCGTCCCAATAGGTGACGCGCCCGTCGCGCAGGCTGGCGACATATTGCTCGGCGGTCTTCAGGCCCATCGTTTCCTCCTGTTCATTCCCTGGCTTCTACACTAGCATAACATAACTTATCTTATGGTCTGGCAATGACAAGCCGACAACGGATCCGGCGCAACGGCCGCCTCAGCCGACTAGACTGGCTCGAAGCCGGCCAGGAGATCCTCTGCGAAAACGGCATTGCCGGCCTGAAACTGGCGGCGTTGACGAAGCACCTGCGCGTCTCGACCGGCAGCTTCTATCACCACTTCACCGACTTCGAGGCCTACCTGAGTGCGCTGGCGGAGCACTTCACCGCCGACCAGGTCAGGGACGCGCTGCGGCAGGCGGCCGACGCCGATCCCCTGGCCCGAATGCGGCGCATCCGCAGCCTCAGCATCAAGACACGGCTGTTCCGGCTCGACTCGGCGATGCGCATCTGGGCCGCCACGGATGCCCGCGCCGCCGCGACCATGCGCAGTGCAGAACGCATCGTGCTGGCGTTCCTGGCCGAGGCCTTCCGCGACCTGGGCTACCCGCGCCACGAGGCGGCATTGCGCGCCCGCATCCTGCTGTCGACCAACGTGGCCCGCATCGAGGCCGCCTCGCCGCCGGCCGGCAAGCGTTTCTTCAAGGAGACGCTGTCGTTCCTGACGCGCGATGCACCGACGTTGTGAGAAGGTTCACCATAGAGGCACAGAGAGCACAGAGGGACAGAATGCGCGCCCTGGGAGCACGGCAGGTCTTCTCTGTGTTTCTCGGTGCCCTCTCTACTACTGACTTCCAGAATCGTCGCGCGCTGCGATGATTCTCCTTGCGGTGGTCCGGCCAGTGAATGCCGTCCTGGCGACGGCTGGGACCGCGCCGCTCCAGCGGCGCTCATGATCCGCCGCTGCGCGTCGGGGCGTCGCTGGAGCGACGCGGTCCGACCCGTCACTAGCGCCATCACGCACTCGCTTCGCCACACTTTGGTTGCGGCCAACGGCTGCGCTGTGCCGCGCTAGCACCGACGATCAGAGAAAGGTGATTCGCTGCCTGCTGTCGTCCCGAGCGCAACGAGGGACCGATGCACCGCACGCCATCTTCAGAAGATCCCTCGCTACGCTCGGGATGACAGTCCTGGTCCGTATCAGTCGCAGCTCGAGAGGGGGCGGGCGACTTCTTCCAGGGGGCGGCATTCGGACTGGATGCCGAGAATCAGCTCGACGATGGCGGCGATCACCATCAGCACACCGCCGAAGATGTAGCCCCACATCACCTCGGTGCGCGAGCCGGTCTCGATCAGGGCGCCGAACAGGGCCGGACCACCGATGCCGCCCAGTGCCGTGCCGAAGGCGTAGAAGATGGCGATGGCGATGGCGCGCACTTCCAGCGGGAAGCTCTCGCTGACGGTGAGATAGGCCGAGCTGGCGGCGGCCGAGGCAAAGAAGAAGATCGCGGTCCAGGCGATCGTGAGGCCCACCGAGTCGAGCATGCCCTGCTGGAACAGCAGGCCGCTGATCGCCATCAGGATGCCGGAGATGGCGTAGGTCGCCGCGATCATGGTCTTGCGGCCGATGGTGTCGAACAGCGAGCCCAGCAGCAGCGGCCCCATGAAATTGCTGATGGCGAACGGCAGCATGAACCAGCCGACGTCACCCGAGGCGATGTTGTAGAATTTGGTGAGGATCAGCGCATAGGTGAAGAAGATGGCGTTGTAGCAGAAGGCCTGCGCCGCCATCAGCGTAATGCCGAGCGTAGTGCGCCGCGGGTAGCTCACGAACAGCGAGCGCGCGATCTGCATCATGTCGACGCGATGGTCGCGCCATAGCCGCAGCGGCGGGCCGACCACCGGCGGCAATGGTCCGCACTGGCGCTCGACGCGCGCCTCGATACCGCGCACCACGCGGTCGGCTTCCTCGGGCTGGCCGTGCGTCATCAGCCAGCGCGGGCTTTCGGGCAGGAAGCGGCGCAGCACGATCACGACCAGGCCGATCACGCCGCCGATGATGAAGGCGCCGCGCCAGCCCTGCTCGGCCGACACGCCGTCGAGGTTCAGCGCGACCAGCGAACCGGCCGCGCCGATCGCAGCACCCAGCCAGTAGCTGCCGTTGACCACGAGATCGGTGTAGCCGCGGCGGCGGGCCGGGATCAGCTCCTGGATCGCCGAGTTGATGGCGGAATATTCACCGCCGATACCGGCGCCAGCGATGAAACGGAAGGCGGCGAACGACCAGAAATCCCAGGCGAAGCCGCTGGCCACCGTCGCCAGCGCATAAACCAGCACGGTAAGGGTAAAGAGTTTCTTGCGCCCCAGCCGGTCGGTGAGATGGCCGAAATACAGGGCACCCAGCACCGCCCCGGCCAGGTAGGCGCTGGCCGTCAGGCCGATCTCGGTGCTGGAGAGACGCAGCGAGGGACTTTCATGGATGGCGCCGGACAACGCGCCGACCAGGGTCACTTCGAGCCCGTCCAGGATCCAGGTGACGCCCAGCGCCGTGATCACCAGCCAGTGAAAACCGCTCCACGGCAGGCGGTCGAGCCGTGCCGGCACGTCGGTTTCGACGATCGCACCCTGGGTTTGCGTGCCCTGGGCGTGCGTGGTGGCAACGCGTTCCTGCACTGATCCCCTGACGGCAAGAGTTTCCCGCCTTCATATCAGGCGAAAGCAACTTTTCTGGCCCGGATGCGGGCCGAAGGCCCAGGCTCCCGGGCCATTGGACGCTAACGCAGCCCCAGACCAATGGTTCCCGCCCTATCGCCACCGCCGGGCCCAGCGCTCGGCCCAGTCGTGCAGCGGCAGCATCAGCCGCAGCAGGGACTGGCCATCGGCGGTGAGGCAATAGCCGGCGTCGGTCAATTCCACGAGGCCGGCAGTGCGCAGATCCGCCAGCCGGGCATTGAGCACCGAAGGGCTGACGTCATCGCACGCCGCGCGCAGGGCGCGGAAGCTCAGCGCCTCGCCGCGCAGTTCCCAGATGATGCGCTGCACCCACCGTCGGCCCAGCAGGTCGAGCAGCGCCATGATCGGTCGGCCGGTGGTCGAGCCGCGGACCGGCCGGCCGGGCACGGGCGTGGCGACGCGTTTGGTCGAACGGGCGGCGGACATGGCCGCAGATTATGTCGCGTCACCCCCTTGCGCTACGGAAAACGTATCGCTACGTTTTCCGTAGCAAACAGCAAGGAGACCGCCATGGCCGATCCGCGCATCGCGCCGCTCGAACCACCCTATCCGGCCGAGGCACAGGCCGCGTTCGACCGCATCATGCCGCCCGACATGACGCCGCTGGTGCTGTTCCGCACGCTGGCCACCTGTCCGCGCATCTGGGAGAAGTTCCGCGCCGGCTCCCTGCTCGACAAGGGGCCGGTGCCCTTACGGCTGCGCGAGATCGTGATCGACCGCGTCTGCGCCCGCTGCGGCAACGCATACGAATGGGGCGTGCACGTCGCGATCTTCGCCGAACGTGTCGAGCTCACCGCCGAGCAGCAGCGGGCCACGGTGCGGGACGGCGCCGATGCCGCGTGCTGGGCCGAAGACGAGCGCGCCGCCATCCGCCTGGCCGACGAACTGCACGACACGGCGGCGATCTCGGACGGCCTGTGGACGACGCTGCGCGTGCATTTCAGCGACGCGCAGATCCTCGAGTTGATCGCGCTCTGCGGCTTCTATCGCACGGTGTCATATTTCTGCACCGGCCTGCGCCTGCCGCAGGAGCCGTGGGCGGCGCGGTTTCCGGATTGACGTCTTCACCTCTCCCGCGAGCGGGAGAGGTCGACGCGCGCGCAAGCGCGCGGTCAGGTGTATCGGCCTTCGGCCGATACACCGAGGTGAGGGATTAAGGACGAGGCACCTCGTCCTTGGGCCCTCACCTTCCCATCGCGCTACGCACGATGGGCCCCTTCCTCTCCCGCGAGCGGGAGAGGAGATCAAAGATGGATCGGCTTGTCCCAGGCGGCGAGCGCGGCTTCCTTCATGGCCTCGCTGACCGTGGGGTGTGCGTGGCAGACGCGGCCGATATCCTCGGCCGAGGCGCTGTATTCCATCGCCAGCACCGCCTCGGCGATCATGGTACCGGCCTCGGCGCCGAAGATATGCACGCCCAGCACGGTGTCGGTGGTCTTGTCCGACAGCACCTTCACGAACCCATCGGTGCGGTTGTTGGCGCGGCTGCGCGGATCGGCGGTGAAGGGATACTTGCCGACCTTGTAGGCGACGCCGGCGGCCTTGAGCTGTTCCTCGGTCTTGCCCACCCAGGCAACCTCGGGCTGGGTGTAGACCACGGACGGCACCTTGTCCCAATCGACATGGCCCTTCTGGCCGGCGATGGTCTCGACGCAGGCAACGCCGTCCTCGCTCGCCTTGTGCGCCAGCATCGGACCATCGATCACGTCGCCGATGGCGTAGATGCCGGGCACGCTGGTCTGGAAATGGCCATCGACGGCGATGCGGCCGCGATCGGTGAGTTTCACGCCGACCTTGTCGAGACCCAGGCCCTCGACATAAGGCCGCCGGCCGATGCAGACCAGCACCACGTCGACGGTCAGCTGCTCGGCGGCACCACCCTGCGCCGGCTCGTGCGTCACGACGATGCCGTCCTTGCCCGGCACAACGCCGGTCACCTTGCGCCCGAGCTTGAACTTCAGGCCCTGCTTCTCCAGCGCGCGCTGGAAGTGCTTGGTGATCTCGTTGTCGACGCCGGGTGCGATGCGGTCGAGGAACTCGACCACCGTCACCTCGCTGCCCAGGCGGCGCCAGACCGAACCGAGCTCCAGCCCGATGATGCCGGCGCCGATCACGACCAGGCGCTTGGGTACGGCCTGCAGTTCCAGCGCGCCGGTCGACGACACGACGGTCTTTTCATCGATCGTCACGCCGGGCAGCGGCGCCACCTCGGAGCCTGATGCGATCAGGATGTGCTTGGCCTCCAGCGTCTGCGTCACCGCACCATCGTCGCCCAACACGGCGACCTTGCCCGGCGCCTCGATACGGGCGGTGCCGGTGAAGGACGCCACCTTGTTCTTCTTGAACAGGAAGGCCACGCCCTTGGTGGTGGCGCCCACCACCTCATCCTTGCGCTTCAGCATCTGCGCCAGGTCGAGCTTCACGTCGCCGACGATGATGCCGTGCGTCTTCAGGTCGTGCGTCGTCTCCTCGAGCACGTGCGAGGACTGCAGCAGCGCCTTGGACGGGATGCAGCCGACATTGAGGCAGGTGCCGCCCAGGGTGGCACGCTTCTCGACGCAGGCCACTTTCAGGCCCAGCTGCGCGGCGCGGATCGCCGACACGTACCCGCCGGGGCCGGCACCGATGACGACGAGATCGTAGGTTTCGCTGGCCATGGCTTGGTCCTTGGATCATCCCTTCTCCCCGCGCATGCGGGGAGAAGGTGGCGCGCAGCGCCGGATGAGGGGCTTGGCGGTCGTCTTGAGGGTCCCGGTCGTGGCCGTCACGTTTGCATCGGCATCGCGAAGCCCCTCATCCGCCTCAGGTACTTCGACGCAAAGCGTCGAAGTACCGTAACGGGCACCTTCTCCCCGCCTTCGAGGGGAGAAGGACATCACACCTCCAGCAGCAGGCGCTCGGGATCCTCGATGCACTCCTTGACGCGCACCAGGAAGGTGACCGCCTCGCGACCGTCGATGATGCGGTGATCGTAGGTGAGCGCCAGGTACATCATCGGCCGCACCTTGATCTCGCCGCCCACCACCATCGGGCGCTGCTGGATCTTGTGCATGCCCAGCACGCCCGACTGCGGCGGGTTGAGGATGGGCGTCGACATCAGCGAGCCGTAGACGCCGCCGTTGGAGATGGTGAAGGTGCCGCCGCTCAGCTCGGCGATGCTGAGCTTGCCGTCGCGCGCCTTCTTGCCGAGTTCGGCGATGCCCTTCTCGACGCCGGCGAAACCCAGCGCATCGGCGTCGCGCAGCACCGGCACCACCAGCCCGGCAGGCGTGCCCACCGCGACACCGATGTCGTAGTAGTTCTTGTAGATGACGTCGTCGCCGTCGATCTCGGCGTTGACGGCCGGGATCTCCTTCAGACCGGCCACGCAGGCCTTCACGAAGAACGACATGAAGCCCAGCCGGGCGCCGTGCTTCTTCTCGAAATCGTCCTTCAGGCGGTCGCGCAGCGCCATCACCGCCGTCATGTCCACCTCGTTGAAGGTGGTCAGCATGGCGGCGTTGTTCTGGGCGTCCTTGAGCCGGGTCGCGATGGTCTTGCGCAGGCGCGACATGCGCACCCGCTCCTCGCGCTCGGCCCGCGGACGCGGTCCCGACGGCGCGGCCGGTTTGGCGGCGGCCGGTGCCGGCGCAGACGCACCCGAGGCCAGGAAGGTCACGACATCGGCCTTGGTGACACGGCCGTCCTTGCCGGTCGCCGGAACCGCGGCTGGATCGAGATTGTTGTCGGCGACCAGTTTGCGCGCCGCCGGGCCCGAGGCCGCCAGGTTGGCCGGTGCCGCCGGTGCGGGCGCTGCCGCCGGCGGCGGCGATGCAGGCTTGGTGTCGGCCGCCGGCGCGGCGGGCTTGGCGGCCGGCGCGGCGGCCCCCGCGCCAGCCTCGATCAGGCAGAGCGTGGCGCCGACCGGGACCGTGGTTCCTTCCGGCGCCAGGATCTTGCCCAGCACGCCGGCCGAGGCGGCGTTCACCTCGACCGTCACCTTGTCGGTTTCCAGCGCGCAGAGCGCCTCGTCGACGGCGACCGCCTCGCCTTCCTTCTTGTACCACTGCGCCACGGTCGCTTCGGTTACCGACTCGCCCAGCGTGGGAACCTTGATCTCGATCGCCATGATGATCCTCTAGATATCGTCCTGCGTGCAGCGACGGACCTGCGGTGCGCCAATCAAATGCGACGGTACGTTTGCGACAAAAGAGTTTCACCACAGAGACACAGAGAGCACGGAGGAACACAGAGGAGAGAAGAGACCGCGCGCCGCTGGCGCGCTGACATGTTTCTCTGTGTCACTCTGCGTCCTCTGTGTCTCTGTGGTGACGTTTTTCGCTATGCACGGGACGATGGTTGCTCACTCGACCGTCAGTGCGCGGTCGACGAGTTCGGCTTGTTCCTTGGTGTGGTTCTTCAAGAGGCCGGTGGCCGGCGACGCCGACTCCTTGCGACCGATATAGACCGGGCGCTTGGCCTTGATGTCGAGGTCGGTCAGCACCCGCTCGATGCGGCGATCGATGAAGTGCCAGGCCCCCATGTTCTCGGACTCCTCCTGGCACCACACCACCTCGGCGTTGCGATAGCGGCGCAGTTCCTTGGCGGTGGCGGTGAAGGGGAACGGATAGAGCTGCTCGACGCGCAGGATCGCGACGTTGTCGATCTTGCGGTTGCGGCGCTCGGCCACGAGATCGTAGTAGACCTTGCCCGAGCACAGCAGCACGCGGCGGATCTTGGCGTCGGCGGCGATCTTGTCAGTCTCGGGCAGCACGCGGTGGAAGCTGCTGGTGCCCGCCATGTCCTCCAGCCGCGAGATGCAGTCCTTGTGCCGCAGCAGCGACTTGGGCGTCATGATCACGAGCGGCTTGCGGAAGCTGCGGCGCACCTGGCGGCGCAGCGCGTGGAAGTAGTTGGCCGGCGTCGTGATGTTGCAGACCTGCCAGTTGTCCTCGCCCGACAGCTGCAGATAGCGCTCCAGGCGGGCCGACGAGTGCTCGGGCCCCTGGCCTTCGTAGCCGTGCGGTAGCAGCAGCACGAGGCCCGAGAAGCGGAACCACTTGCTCTCGCCCGGGCTGATGAACTGGTCGATGATGACCTGGGCGCCGTTGGCGAAGTCGCCGAACTGCGCCTCCCACAGCACCAGCGCGTTGGGCTCGGCCAGGGTGTAGCCGTACTCGAAGCCCAGCACGCCGGCCTCGCTCAGCGGGCTGTCGATGACCTCGTAGTGCGCCTGCTCGGCGGGCCGGATGTTGTTGAGCGGCACGTAGCGGTTGTCGTTGACCTGGTCGACCAGTACCGAATGGCGCTGCGAGAAGGTGCCGCGGCCGGAATCCTGGCCCGACAGCCGCACCGGCGTGCCCTCGACCAGCAGGGTGCCGAAGGCGAGCGCTTCGGCGGTGGCCCAGTCGATGCCCTCACCGTTCTCGATCATCTTCCGCTTGTCTTCGAGCTGGCGCAGGATCTTGCGGTTGGTGTCGTGATTTTCCGGCCGCTTGGAGATCGCCAGCCCGACTTCGCGCAGCAGGCCGATGTCGGCCGCGCTCTCGCCCTTGCGGTCCTCCTCGCCGGGCGCGATGGTCATGCCCGACCACTTGCCCTCCAGCCAATCGGCCTTGTTGGGCTTGAAGGAGGCGGCGGCGGTGAACGAGTCGTCGAGCTTCTTGCGGAAGTCGGCGACCATGCCGTCGACCTCGGCCTGGGAGACGACACCCTCCTCGACCAGGCGCTTGGCGTAGACTTCCTGCACCGAGGCATGCTGGCCGATCGCCTTGTACATCGAAGGCTGCGTGAACATCGGTTCGTCGCCCTCGTTGTGGCCGTGGCGACGGTAGCAGAACATGTCGATGACGATGTCGCGCTTGAAGCGATGGCGGAACTCGACCGCGATGCGGGCGGAATGCACCACGGCCTCGGGATCATCGCCGTTCACGTGCAGGATCGGCGCCTGCACGATCTTGGCCACCTCGGTGCAATACGGCCCCGAACGGGCGTAGGTCGGCGACGTGGTGAAACCGATCTGATTGTTGACCACGAAATGCACCGTGCCGCCGGTGCGGTAGCCCTTCAGGTCGCTGAGATCGAGGCCCTCGGCGACCAGGCCCTGGCCGGCGAACGCGGCGTCGCCGTGCATCAGGAGGCCCATCACCGAGGCGCGTTCCTTGTCGTGACGCTGGTCCTGCTTGGCACGCACCTTGCCCAGCACCACGGGGTTCACGGCCTCGAGGTGCGAAGGGTTGGCGGTCAGCGACAGGTGCACGACATTGCCGTCGAACTCGCGGTCCGACGAGGCGCCGAGGTGGTACTTCACGTCACCCGAGCCGCGCAGCTCCTCGGGGTAAGAGGCCTTGCCCTGGAACTCGGAGAACAGCGCCGTGTAGTTCTTGCCCAGGAAGTTCACCAGCGTGTTCAGCCGGCCGCGATGGGGCATGCCGATCACGACCTCTTTCACGCCCAAGGTGCTGCCGCGCTTGACGATCTGCTCCAGCGCCGGGATCAGCGATTCGCCGCCGTCCAGCCCGAAGCGCTTGGTGCCGACGAACTTCACATGCAGGTACTTCTCGAGGTGTTCGGCCTCGATGATGCGCTGCAGGATCGTGCGGCGTCCCAGCTCGGTGAACTCGGTCTGGTTCTCGATGTTCTCGATGCGCTCCTGGATCCAGGCCTTCTGGTCGGGATCGCCGATATGCATGAACTCGACGCCGATCGGCCCGCAATAGGTCTTCTGCAGGCGCGACATGACCTGGCGCAAGGTCGCCTGATCGCCCAGGCCGAGCACGCCGTTGATGTAGATCGGCCGGTCCCAGTCGTTGTCGCCGAAGCCGTAGGTCTTGGGATCGAGCTCGGGATGGTAGGGCTTGGGCGTCAGGCCCAGCGGGTCGAGGTTGGCCTGCAGGTGGCCGCGGATGCGGAAGGCGCGGATCAGCATCAGGGCCCGCACCGAATCGAGCGCCGCCGCCCGCACCTGGTCCTGCGAGATCACCGGCTCGGCCGCGGCGTGGCCGTTGGCCGTCAGATTGACGTTGGCGGCCAGCGGCCGCATGTCGGCGTCGGCGACGCCGATCACCTTGGTTTCCTTGGGCGCCCAGCTGGCGCCAGCCGCTTCGCGCAGCAGGGCCGGCTGCTCGGCGGCCAGCTCGTCGAACAAGGTGCGCCAGCTTTCATCGACCGAATTGGGATCCCGGGCGTAGCGCCCGAACAGCTCTTCGATGAAAGCCGCGTTGGCGCCGTACAGGAAGGAAGTCCGTTCGGCCTGTTGCATGACGACCTCTCGTCTGGAATCCCGGGAGCGCGGGCGTCCCGCCCGCCTCATGAAGCGGGCGGGACGCCCGCGCTCCCAGGTCTACTTGCCCATCGCCTCGAGCATGCCGGTGCCCAGCGCGGCCGGAGAATCGACGACGTGGATTCCGGCGGCCCGCATGGCATCGACCTTGAACGCGGCGGTGTCATTACCACCCGAAATAACGGCACCAGCATGGCCCATGCGGCGGCCCGGCGGCGCGGTGCGGCCGGCGATGAAGCCGACCACCGGCTTCTTCGTGCGGCTGGCCTTGAGGAACTCGGCGCCCTTGACCTCGGCATCGCCGCCGATCTCGCCGATCATGACGATGCCCTCGGTCTCCGGATCGCGCACGAACATGTCGAGGCAATCGACGAAGCTGGTGCCGTTCACCGGATCACCGCCAATGCCGATGCAGGTGGTCTGGCCCAGGCCGGCGGCCGTGGTCTGCGACACCGCCTCGTAGGTGAGCGTGCCCGAGCGCGACACGATGCCGATCTTGCCGCGCTTGTGGATGTGGCCCGGCATGATGCCGATCTTGCATTCGCCGGGCGTGATCACGCCCGGGCAGTTGGGGCCGATCAGGCGCGTGCCCGAACCGGCCAGCGCGCGCTTCACGGCCACCATGTCGAGGATCGGGATGCCCTCGGTAATGGTCACCACCAGCGCCACGCCGGCGTCGATCGCCTCCAGGATGGCGTCAGCCGCGAAGGCCGGCGGCACGTAGATCACCGAAGCATTGGCACCGGTCGCCTCGACGGCTTCCTTGACGGTGTCGAACACCGGCAGGTCGAGGTGCTTGGTGCCGCCTTTGCCCGGCGTCACGCCGCCCACCATCTTGGTGCCGTAGGCGATCGCCTGCTCGGAGTGGAACGTGCCCTGCGAGCCGGTGAAGCCCTGGCAGATGACTTTGGTGTTCTTGTCGACCAGGACGGCCATTACTTCGCCTCCCGCACGGCCTTGACCACGGTCTCGGCGGCCTCGCCGAGATTGTCCGCCGACAGGATCGGCAGGCCGGACTCGCGCATGATCTTCTTGCCCAGTTCGACGTTGGTGCCTTCCAGCCGCACCACCAGCGGCACGTGCAGGCTGACCTCGCGCGCCGCCGCCACGACGCCCTCGGCGATCACGTCGCAGCGCATGATGCCGCCGAAGATGTTGACCAGGATGCCCTCGACGTTGGGATCCGACAGGATGATCTTGAACGCCGTGGTGACCCGCTCGCGCGTGGCGCCGCCGCCGACATCGAGGAAGTTGGCCGGCTCGCCGCCATAGAGCTTGATGATGTCCATGGTGGCCATCGCCAAGCCGGCGCCGTTCACCATGCAGCCGATGTTGCCGTCGAGCTTGACGTAGTTGAGGTCGTGCTTGGTGGCCTCGAGCTCGGCCGGGTCCTCTTCGCTCTCGTCGCGCAGCTCGGCGAATTCCTTGTGGCGGTAGAGCGCGTTGTCGTCGAGGTTCACCTTGGCGTCGAGCGCCATGACATCGCCGCCGCCGGTGACGATCAGCGGGTTGACCTCGACCAGCGAGCAGTCGAGCTCGACGAACGCCTTGTAAAGGGCGCCGATCAGCTTCACCGCCGTGTTGATCTGCTTGCCTTCCAGGCCCAGCGCGAAGGCGACCTGGCGGCCGTGGAACTGCTGGTAGCCGGCGATCGGGTCGATGGCGACCTTGACGATCTTCTCGGGCTGCTCGTGCGCCACCTTCTCGATGTCCATGCCGCCCTCGGTCGAGGCGACGATGGTGACGCGACTGGTGGCGCGGTCCATCAGCAGCGACAGGTAGAGCTCGCGCTTGATGTCGCAGCCTTCCTCGATGAAGACCCGCTTCACTTCCTTGCCGGCCGGGCCGGTCTGCTTGGTGACCAGGACCTGGCCCAGCATGGCCGCCGCCTGCGCGCCGACATCGTCGACCGACTTCACGACGCGCACGCCGCCCTTGCCGTCGGGATCGTTCTTGAAGCGGCCCTTGCCGCGGCCGCCGGCATGGATCTGCGATTTCACCACGTAGACCGGACCGGGCAGCTTGCGGGCCGCCTCGACCGCCTCCGCCGCCGTGTACGCGACAAATCCCTTGGGGATCGCCACGCCGAATTTCGCGAGCAATGCCTTGCCCTGGTATTCGTGGATATTCATGGAAACCTGGTCGGCGGGTTGAACGGAAACGTCATGTTGAGCCGTCACTCGGCAGAAGGAAAACGCCTAAGTCTCTTGTGACAACCCACCCCAGACGCTGTTGAGCGTAGCACTATACCCTTACGGCGCAATGTCAACCAGAACCCCTGCCATCGCGATCGCCAACGAAAAACCCCTGCCCATCAACGATGTAGCAGGGGTCTGACGAAAGCCTTGGCGGGATGGCGGGCGGCTCAGCCGGCGGCCACGATCTTCTTGGTGGCGTCGACCAGGCCGCGCACGGCGGCCACCGACTTGTCGAACATCGCCTTTTCCTCGGCGTTCATCGACACCTCGACGATCTTCTCGACGCCGCCGGCACCAATGATCACGGGTACGCCAATATAGAGGCCCTTGATGCCGTATTCGCCGTTCAGCAGGGCGGCGCAGGGCAGCAGGCGCTTCTTGTCCTTCAGGTAGCTCTCGGCCATGGCGATCGCCGAGGCGGCCGGCGCATAGAAGGCCGAGCCGGTCTTCAGCAGGGCGACGATCTCGCCGCCGCCGTCGCGGGTGCGCTGCACGATCTTGTCCAGGCGCTCCTGCGTGGTCCAGCCCATCTTCACCAGGTCGGGCAGCGGGATGCCGGCCACCGTCGAGTAGCGCACCAGCGGCACCATGGTGTCGCCGTGGCCGCCCAGCACGAAGGCGGTGACGTCCTCGACCGAGACCTTGAACTCCTCGGCCAGGAAGTAGCGGAAGCGCGCCGAATCGAGCACGCCGGCCATGCCCACGACGCGGGCCGCCGGGAAGCCGGTGACTTCCTGCATCAGGCCGACCATGGCGTCGAGCGGGTTGGTGATGACGATGACCAGGGCGTTGGGGGCGTTTTCCTTGATGCCCTTGCCGACGGCGCCGATGACCTTGGCGTTGATGCCGATCAGGTCGTCGCGGCTCATGCCGGGCTTGCGCGGCACGCCGGCGGTGACGATGACCACGTCGGCGTCCTTGATGTCGGCGTAGTTCGAGGTGCCGCTGTAGCCGGCATCGAACTTCGCCACCGGCGACAGTTGCGCGATGTCGAGCGCCTTGCCCTTGGCGACGCCCTCGAAGTCGGGAATGTCGAGCAGGACGACATCGCCCAATTCCTTCTGGCCGGCGAGCAACGCAAGCGTGCCGCCGATCTGGCCGGCGCCAATCAGCGCGATCTTCCTGCGGGCCATATCGATCTCCTTCGGTCTGCTGAGGCGGCGCTAGTAGCGCGATTCCCCCACACCGGCAAGCACAGCGCCGATGCGGAAAAAATGGCCAGAATTCCCTTCCCCGCAACGCGGGAAGGTGCCCGAAGGGCAGATGGGGACCCGACGTGGTCTCTATTACCAAGATCGCCACGGATCCCCTCCGCCCTTCGGGCACCGCCCCACTGCGTGGGGAGGATCAAACGGGAAACGCTTTCAGATGGGCCAACAGCATGTCGTTCACCTTGTCGACGAGCTGATCGGTGATGAAGTGACCGATGCCGGGCAGCACCTCGAAGCGGAACGGCGCGGTCACGAATGCAGCGGTACCCTCGGCCGCCATGCGGCCCACCGTCGCATCGGCGTCGCCCCAGAGATAGAGCGTCGGCACCGTGATCTTGCCCAGCGACGCCCGCAGCTCGGCCTGGGCGCGATACCACGCCAGCGCCGCCTCCAGCGCCGCCGGCGTGCCCAGCACCGCGAGATAGTCGGCTGCCGCCTCGGGCGGTACACCGGCCTCGGCCAGGCTGTGGCGCAGCCGGCGCGCATCGTCGGCCAGCAGCAGGCCCGCGGTTTCGGCGCTGAGGAAGGCGCGGTGGTGGCGCGAGCGGTGCTTCTGGTCACCGTCGGACGCCTGCAGGGCCTGCACGAAGGCCGACGGGTGCGGCCGCGACAGGATGGTGAGCGAGGCCAGCCGGTCGGGGTGGCGGTCGGCGACGCCCCAGGCCACCTGGCCGCCCCAGTCATGACCCACGAGGTGGAACCGGCCCGCGGCCTGCCCGCAGGCCGCCGCCAGTGCGATCACGTCACTGATCAGTTTGTCGTAATGATAGTTCGTCAGATCGGTCGGGTCCGGCCGCGCACCCGGCGAGTAGCCGCGCTGGTCGGGCGCCACGGCACGATAGCCGGCCGCCGCCAGCGCCGGCAGCTGGTGCCGCCACGTATGTCGCGATTGCGGGAAGCCATGCAGCAGCACGACCAGGGGACCGTCCGCCGGTCCGTCGATCCAGGTGTCGAAGACGAGACCGCCGGCCGTGGCGATACGCTGCAATTCGGGCATGCCCTTCTCCGCGTGCTGATCGGGACCGTATCCTGAAAGGACACATGGCTGAAACGATGTTGCTTTTAGGCTGATGCCGAGGGGGAGGCATCATCGCATGGCTGTCAACGCAACGCGGCGCATCGCTGCCGCGCTGGTATTGCCGGGGTTTGTATCCGGCGCCCTGGCCCAGGCACCGGCGGATCCGGCACCGCCGCCACCGCCCTCGATCGCGCCATCGCTGGGGACCCTTGGCGACCCCGGCGGCGTGCGCGCGACGCTGCGCGAGAAGGGCATCACCTATGGCCTGAGCTACACCGGCGAGGTGTTCGGCACCGTGCGCGGCGGCCTCAAGCGCGGCACGGTCTACGAGGGCAAGCTCGAACTGCAGGTCGACATCGATCTTGCGACGCTGGCGGGCCTGTCCGGTCTGGCGTTCCACGCCAATGCCGTCCAGCTGCACGGCCGCGGCCCGACGCGGCGGCTGGTCGGCAACCTGATGACGACGAGCAGCATCGAGGCGCTGCCGGCGACCCGGCTGGTCGAGCTGTGGCTGGAGCAGACGCTGTTCGACGGCATGCTCGCCGTGCGCGCCGGCCAACTGGCGGCGGACAGCGAGTTCATGGTCAGCGACACCGCGTCGCTGTTCATCAACGGCACGTTCGGCTGGCCGACCACCACCAGCGCCAACCTGCCGGGCGGCGGCATCTCCTATCCCTGGGCCACGCCCGGCGTGCGCGTGAAGCTGGTGCCGGCGCCCGGCGTCACGGTGCTGGCGGCCGTCTTCAACGGCGATCCGTCCGGCGGCGGCAGCGGCGAGCCGCTGCGCCACAACCAGCACGGCATCCGCTTTCCGCTGCACAACGCACCGTTCTTCATCGGCGAGGCGTCGTGGGCCTACAACCAGGACAAACAAGGATTGCCGGGCACCATCAAGGCCGGCGGCTGGTACCACGCCGGCCGCTTCGATGACCGGCGGTTCGCCATCGACGGCCTGGCGCTCAACGATCCCGCCGGCTCAGGCATCGCGCGCCGGCATCGCGGCAACGGGGGCTTCTACGCCATCGTCGACCAGACGCTGTGGCGCACACCCGACAGCGGGCGCGGCATCGCGGCCTTCGCGCGCGTCTCGACCAGCCCGGGCGATCGCAACGAGGTCTCGTTCTATGCCGACGGCGGCGTCAGCTTCAAAGGCGTGCTGGCGGCGCGCCCGGACGATATCGCCGGCATCGCCTTCGGCTACAGCCGTCTCTCGCGCGGCGCCCGCGCCCACGACCGCGATGACCGTGCCCTCGCCCCCTCGGCCCCGATCCGATCCGGCGAACTCCTGGTCGAGGCGACCTACCTGGCGCAGATCGTGCCGGGATGGAGCGTGCAACCCGATGTCCAGTACATCCGGCGGCCGGGCGGCGGCACCGCCCATCCGACCCACGCGCCGCGCCGCATCAAGGATGCCGTGGTGATCGGCCTGCGCACGACGATTCAGTATTGAATGACTTCCCTGGGAGCGCGGGCGTCTCGCCCGCATCAAGGCGAAAGTGTTGCTTTTGCCTGACATGAGCGGGCGGGACGCCCGCGCTCCCAGGGAATAACGCTCAAGCCTTGCCGGTGGCCGGCACGCCGTTCTCGTTGAACCACGCCGTGGCGCGCTTCCAGGCGTCCTCGGCCTGCTCCTTGCGGTAGGACGGGCGATAGTCGGCGTTGAAGCCGTGCGGCGTGTCGGGATAGGTGTGGATGGTCGACTTGGTCGCCGCCGGCGTGCCGGCCGCCTTCAGCGCGGCGCGCATCTGATCGACGGTGTCATTGGGAATGCCGCTGTCGGCGCCGCCATAGAGGCCCAGCACCGGCGCCTTGAGATCCTTCGCGATATCGACCGGATGCTTGGGCAGCAGCTCGCTCGCCTGGCCGACGACGCGGCCGTACCACGCCACGCCGGCCTTCACGCCGGGGCTGTGCGCCGCATAGAGCCACGTGATGCGGCCGCCCCAGCAGAAGCCGGTGACGCCGAGCTTGGCGGTATCGGCCTTGCCCTCGGCCTTGGCGAACGCAACAGTCGAGTCGAGATCGCCCATCACCTGCGCGTCGGGCACCTTGCTGACGATGTCCTTCATCAGCGTCTGGATGTCGCTGACTTTGGTGGCATCGCCCTGGCGGAAATAGAGGTCGGGCGCGATGGCGTACCAGCCGGCCTTGGCGAAACGCCGGCACAGGTCGGCGATGTGCTGATGGACGCCGAAGATCTCCTGCACGACCAGGATGGTGCCGAAGCCCTGGCCGGCGGCGGGATGCGCGCGGTAGGCCGCCATCTCCTTGCCGTCCGATGTCTTGACCTTGACCTCGCCGGCCACCAGCCCGTCGGTCGGTGTCGTGATCATGGTCTGTGCCTGGACCGGCTGCACCGCCAGCGCGAAGCCCGCGCCGAGGCCGACCGCGGCCGGCGCGCCGATGAACAGGTCGCGCCGCGAGACGCCGGTATCTGCCGTTACGAACGAACGATCGCCATCCATGAACGCACCCCTCTTGTTCTCCCGGGTTGCCCGGGACTCCCATAGCGGACCGTAGGGTGCCAGACGCCGGTGCGTCATCACAATCCGGCGAGTGCCTGCAGTTGCGGTTTCCTGGCGGTGACGACACCCGCCCGGCGCCCAGGGCATGGTTGCCGAGCGCCGGCCGCGCTTGACGCTCGGCCGGGCCGCTGCCCAGGATCACAACTTGGCTGATGCAGGAGCCCCGTCATGAGCCCGGTTGCCGCCGTCAAGTCATCGCCGTCCGTGCGCGAACAGGTCAGCCGCGAGGAATGGGATACGCGCGTGAACCTCGCCGCGCTCTACCGCCTGGTGGCGCACTACAACTGGACCGACCTGATCTTCACTCACATCTCGGCGCGCGTGCCAGGATCGCACGATCATTTCCTGATCAATCCCTACGGCATGATGTTCCACGAGATCACTGCCTCGTCGCTGCTGAAGGTCGATCACGAGGGCACCATCCTGCTGCCCTCGCCCTATCCCTTCAACAAGGCCGGCTTCGTGATCCATGGCGCGGTGCACATGGGCCGCCCCGACGTCGAATGCGTCATCCACCTGCATACGCGCGACGGCGTTGCGGTCGCAGCGCAGCAGGACGGTCTGCTGCCGCTGTCGCAGCACGCCATGTTCTGCCTGCCCTACCTCAGCTACCACGACTATGAAGGCGTGGCGCTGGACTATGCCGAGCGCGAGCGGCTGGTCGCCGACCTCGGCGACAAGAAGCTGATGCTGCTGCGCAACCACGGCACCCTGGCGGCCGGCCATTCGATCGCCGATGCCTGGCTCAGCATCCACAACCTCGAGCGCGCCTGCTCGATCCAGATCGCCGCCATGGCCGGCGGCGCGGCACGGCTCAACCTGCCGAGCCAGGCGGCGATCGACACAGTGCGCACGCAGGTGACCCGCAACGCCGGCGTACAGACTGGCTTCGACATGAACACGCTGGCCTGGGATGCCATGCTGCGCATGATGGACGCCAAGGACCCGAGCTACCGGAACTAGAACGACCCCGGTGCGCGGGCAGGAGGCCCGCGCTCCGGGGTCACTCGGCGAGCAGCGCGTTCATGTGCTCGACGGCGTCGGCGAAGTCTTCCTTGAATTCCTGCACCACGGCGCCGGCCGACTTCACGCTGTCGACCAGGCCGACGCCTTGGCCCACGAAGTAGCTGACGAGCTCACGCGCCCGCGGGTTGCCGGCGGCCGCGGCTCGATCGATCGCGTCGAAGGCATCGCGGCTGACCAGGGTCTGCAGCGGCATCGGCAGAGCGCCCGGGCTGTCGGGCGAGCGGTCCCACGCCTCGGTCCAGGCCGAACGCAACTGTCGGGCCGGCTTGCCCGTGCGCCCGCGCGATCGCACGGTGTCGCGCGACGAGGCCTCGATCATCTTGTCGCGGAAGATTTCCGTGGTCTCGGCCTCCGCCGTCGCCAGCCACACCGAGCCGGTCCACACGCCGGCGGCGCCCATCGCCATGCACGCCGCCATCTGGCGTCCGGTCATGATGCCGCCGGCGGCCAGCACCGGCACATCGCGGATGCCCTTGATCGCCTTGAGCACCTCCGGCACCACGACCATGGTCGAGACCTCGCCGCAGTGGCCGCCAGCTTCCGTGCCCTGCACGACCAGGATATCGACGCCCGCCGTCACCTGACGCACCGCATGTTCCCGGGCGCCGACGAGCGCCGCGACGGGAACGCCGTGCTGCTTGCCCATGTCGATCATTTCCGTCGGCGGGACGCCCAGCGCATTGGCGATCAGGCGAATGGGATGACGGAACGCGGCCTCGAGCACGGCCAACGCCCGCTCCTTGTCGAAGGGCTGCGGCTGGTCCTGCGCCACATCGGCCGTGGTCAGCTTCACGCCGTGCTTTTCAAGCAGATCGCGGGTGAAGTCGCGATGGCGCTGGGACACGCGGCTTTCCAGGCTCTTCCAGGTGACGTTCTTCTCGCCCGCGGTCGCCATGTTTTCCGGAATCAGCACGTCGAGGCCATAGGGCTTGCCGTCGACATGGTCATCGATCCATTGCAGCTCCTGATGGATCGTCTCGGGCGAGTGACGGGCAGCGCCGAACACGCCGAAACCGCCGGCGCGGCTGACCGCGACAACCACATCGCGGCAGTGGCTGAAGGCCACCAGCGGGAAGTCGATACCCAGCATGTCGCAGATCGGGGACTTCATGGCGATGGCACTCCGAACAGGTTGAGATCATTCTTGGCGACGACATCGACCGCACATGCCCGCGGACCGGCGCAGCAGGGTGATGTTACAGTCGCCGCCTGTCCAAGACGAAAACGAATCGACCTATTCGAGATCGCTATAGGTCACAGCGAGAGAGGCGCTCCTTCGTTCATCTGCGTCCGGACCGCTGTCAGTCCTCGATGTGCTCCAGCCCGAGATACTCGGGGCTTTGCATTTCCATCAGGCGCGATACGACGCGCTGGAACTCGAAAGCGCCATCGCCCTCGACATAGAGCTTGTCGGGTGATGCTTCGGCCGAGCAGATCAGCTTCACCTTCTTCTCGTAGAACGCATCGATCAGCGTCGTGAACCGCCAGGCACGATCGCGGTTCTTGGGCGACAGCTTGGGCACGTTGCGCAGGATCACGGTGTGGAAATGCTCGGCGATGCAGAGGAAATCGGCCGCACCCAGCGGCTTGCCGCACCAGTCCTCGAAATCGGCCCACGCCACGCCGGGCGCCGCGCGCGGCACGATCACGTCGCGGCCCTGCGTGCGCAGCACGCGGCGGCTGCCCTTGGCGCCGTCGGTGAGATTGTCGAACGCCGCTTCCAGCTTGGCGTCGGCCCAGGCACCGGATGGCGTGATGTACATGTCGAGCTGGCGCAGCCGCTGCAGGCGGTAGTCGCGCCCGCCATCCAGCGACAGCACCTCCAGCTTGGCTTTGATCAGGTCGATGAAGGGCTGGAAGCGATCGCGCTGCAGGCCGCCCTTGTAGAGGTCGTCGGGCACACGGTTGGATGTCGCCACAACGGTGACACCCTCGGCGAACAGCGTGTCGAACAGACGCCACAGGATCATGGCGTCGGCGATGTTGGTCACCTGCATCTCATCGAAGCAGAGCAGCCGGGCTTCGGCCGCAATCGCGCGCGCGATCGGCGGAATGGTGTCGGACTCGCCGCCGCTGGCCGCCGTCTCCTGCCGGCGCTCGAACAGGCGCTGATGGACTTCCAGCATGAATTCGTGGAAGTGCACGCGCCGCTTCTTGGCGACCGGCGCGTCGGCGAAGAAGAGGTCCATCACCATCGACTTGCCGGTGCCGACCGGGCCCCAGATGTAGATGCCACCCGGCACCTGGACCGCGGGCTTGCGGCCCAGCCCGAGAAAGCTCAGCAAGCCGCCCGAGCGCGGCGTGGCGTTGGCCGCGCGCAGGGTGTCGTGCAGTACCTGCAGGCGCTCGGCCACGCGGCGCTGCGCGGTGTCGGCACGCACGACACCGGCCGCCAGGCGCACATCAAGATTGGCCAACGGCCCCTTGCCGGTCGGCGGTGGCATGGCGGGCGCGTCGGACGGCGCCGGGTCGTCTGGCGTCACAGCAACGTTCATGGCTGGCGGCATACCTAGCGATTCGCAGCGACAACGCAACAGCCAAACCGGAACTTCGGCCATTTCATATCGTTGCCGCTATTGGCTGAGACAGTACCGCCTGGTGGAGTTGTACGGCCGATCACGGAGACCATGATGCGCAGAAAAACGACATGCATGATTGCGACGGCGCTGTGCGTCGTGGCCACGGCGGCATCGGCACAACAACATCGCACGACGATCCAGTTGAACCTGATCAACGAGAAGGGCATGGCCGCCGCCATCGGCGCGGTCGTGTTCGAGGATACGCCCAAAGGGCTCGCCATCGAGCCCAACCTCAGCGGATTGCCGCCCGGCCAGCATGGCTTCCACGTGCACGAGAAGCCCAACTGCGCCGCTGCCGAAAAGGACGGCAAGATGGTGCCCGGCCTCGCCGCCGGCGACCACTATGATCCGACCGACAGCAAGGCCCATCGCGGGCCCGAACATGACGGTCATCGCGGCGACCTGCCGGCCCTGGTGGTGGAGAAGGACGGCGTCAGCACCGGCAAACTGTTGGCGCCCCACCTGAAGGTGGCCGACCTGCGCGGCCGATCGCTGGTGATCCACGCCGGCGGCGACAACTACGCCGACACGCCCAAGCCGTTGGGTGGCGGCGGCGATCGCATCGCCTGCGGCGTGTTCGACATCAAGATGGCGAACTAGTTTTCGGGACCGCGCGCGTGGACGCGCGCGGTCCCAGATTCACTGCGCAGCGATCCGCGCGGCGGGCGCGAACATCGTCTCCATCTCGCGCCGGATCTTGACGGCGGCGAGCGAGTCATCGAGCGCGACGTCGCCATAGGTCAGCGGCTGGCCGGCCTTGATCGCCCGCAGCAGCTTCACATTGTGCGCCAATCCCAGCGGCAAACCACCGGTCTGCAGCGACTTGCTGGCCGGGAACAGGTGGCCATAGACCGTGTAGCCGCCTTCGCCGTCGAGCACTTCACCCGCCGCCAGATCGCGCTTTGCCGTTGCGATCACGTCGGCGTTGAAGGCGATCGCGGTGCCGGTCGGCTCGCGCCGCAACGCGACGGCCGCTACCGAAACACCGACCTCCAGTCCGATCAGGTGCCAGCGCTTGTAGAGGCAGGCGTAGCGACCCGACGGATCGGTCTGCACCATGTATTCTTCGAGGCAGTTGCGGATGTAGTCGGTCTCCGCTTCGAAGCAGACCCAGACGCCCTTGCGGATCTCGTAGGGGATCGCGCGCCCGTCAGCCTCCAGCGCATTGATCACCTCGACCATGCCCTTGGCTTCGAGCTGGCCACCCTCGCTGCGCGGCCGCATGACATAGGGGATGTCATCGACGCTGGCCGAGGGATAGGCCAATCCCGCGGTCGGCACGGCAAGACCGGTGGCGTTGGCGACGGCGGCGCTTTCGATGGCGGGCTTGGTGCCATCGAGGAACGAGTTGAACATCTTGGGATTCAGGCCGCCGCGGCGCGCCTGTTCCTCGTTCAGGCCCCAATGCTTCCACACCGTGTCGGGCGTCGACTGCGCGAAGAACGGCCGCCACTTGTGGCCGCGGCCGGCGGCCACGACCGGAAAGCCGCACGTGCGCGCCCAGTCGACCAGATCGCAGATCAACGCCGGCTGATCGCCGAAGGCAAGGCTGTAGACCACGCCCGCTTCCTCGGCGCGGCGCGCCAGCAGCGGGCCGCAGAACGCATCGGCTTCGACCGTCACCATCACCACGTGCTTGCCGTGGCGGAACGCCTCGAGCGCATGATCGACCGCGGCCACGGGGTTGCCGGTGGCCTCGACGATCACATCGATCGCCGGATGCGAGACCAGGGCGCGCCAGTCGTCCGACAGATGCGTGTTGCCGCCCTTCAGCGCCGCATCCAGCGAGGATGCCGTCGTGCGCTCCTTGGCCCAGCCGACGCGATCGAGATTGGCGCGCGCACCCTGCGGCGAGAGATCGGCGATGCCGGCCAGATGCACGCCGGGCGTATTGGGGATCTGGGCCAGGTACATGGCGCCGAACTTGCCGGCGCCGATCAGCCCGACACGAACCGGTTTGCCGTCGGCCTCGCGCTTCAGCAGCATGCGGTGGAGATTCATCGTTCGGACCTTTCCTACTCGGCCGCCTGCCGTGGTGCGGCGGCAGCCTTGACGAGGCAGTCGTCGCTCCAGGCGTCGAGCGGCGTGAAGTCGCGGTGCGCGATATGGGCCGGCCGCTTGAAGCGGCGGATGGCGTTGCTGACCGCGTTGTAGGTGACATAGATGATCTGGCGGTCCCACGGCGACATGTTGGACGGGCTGCCGTGCACCAGCGTGCCGTGGAAGAAGATCGCCGATCCCGGCCCACCCTTGGGTGCCACGATGCCGCCCTGTGCCACCAGCTTGGCAATGGTGTCGTTGTCGATCACCCACAGCGGATAGGATGTCGTGGTGAGGTCGTGGCTGGCGTCGATGGCGCCCTTCTTGTGCGACTTGGGGATGAACCACAGCGGACCGTTGAACTCGTTCACCTCGTCGATGAACACCGCCAGGTTCATGGCCCGCGCCTCGGGCATGTCGTCATCGGCCTTCCAGGTGCCGTAGTCCTGATGCCACTGCCAGACATCGCCGTCGAATGCGGCTTTGCCGTTGATCTTGAACTGGTGGATGTAGGTGCGATCACCCAGCAGCTGCTCGGCCGGCTCGACGAAGGCCGGATGATGCACCAGCGCCTCGAACACCGGATGGTAGGTGTGCACGGCAAACGCCGTGCGTACCACGTCGCCGGTCTTCTCGCGCACGTTCTCCTCCCGGCGCTGGGTGAAGACGCCCGGCACCTCGTTCTTCAGGATCGCGGTCTCCTCGGCGGAGAAGTAGTTCGGGAAGAACAGGTAGCCGTCCTCGTCGAACTGCTTCAGCTGCTGTGCGGTGAGTTTCATGGCTTCCTCCTCAAGGGATTTGTTGTCGGCCGTCAGCCGGCCGCCCGCTGCGACTCCGGTGCTGCGCCAAGCTCCAGCGAACCGGCCAGACGCGCCGCCGCATCCTCGACATGCGCACGCACCAACGCCTCGGCCTGCGCAGCGTCACGCGCCACCAGTGCGTGGAGGATCGCGCCGTGCTCGCGCCACACGGCCTCGTAGGAATCGCGGTCGCGCAGCACGGCGCCCATGACGCGGCGCAAATGCCGCCAGTGCGGCGCGGCCGTCTCGCCGAACAGCGGATTGCCGGATGCCTCATAGATGAACAGATGGAAATCGACGTCGGCGGCGATCAACCGGCCGGTGTCGCCTGCCGCCATGGCCGCCTGCCCGGCCTCCAGCAACGCCAGTCCGCGACCCGCCAGTGTCGGGGTCATGCGCATCGCTGCCGCCCGTGCCGCCGCGGCGTCCAGCGCGGCCCGGATCTCATAGAGGTGGCGGACATGATCGGGCGCCAGCGGCGCCACCATCACGCCCTTGCGGCCGGCATCGACGATGAACCCCTGGCGCTTCAGCAGCATCAGGGCCTGCAGCACCGGCTGGCGCGACACCCCGAACAATGTCGCCAGCCCCTCCTGCGTCACCCGCTCACCCGGCGCCAGCCGGCCGGCGCAGATCGACTCGAGCAGCGCGTCGTGCACGCGCTCGGCCAGGTCGGGCTGCAGTTCCAGGCGTGTCATCATCTCCAGGCGTGTCATCATCACTCCTGAGTACCGTATTCCGTATACAGAAGATCAAAGAAACCGTTTTGTCAACGGTTTAAGACGAGCCAGGATCAGCCCAGTCCGAGCGCCCGCAGCCGCGCGATGCGATCCTCGGTAGCCGGATGCGTCGCCATCAGCGCCGATGCCTTGGCGCCGAACTGGCGCAGTGGGTTGACGATGAACAGGTGCTGGGTGGCGCGGCTGGCGCCGGCGAACGGACGCGCCGCCGCGGTGAGCTTTTCCAGCGCCGAGATCAGACCGGACGGGTTGCGCGTGAACTGCACCGACGTGGCATCGGCGAGGTATTCCCGCTGCCGGGACACGGCGAACTGCACCAGCTTCGCCGCCAGCGGCGCCAGCAACGCCACCACGATCAGCACGACGAACAGGATCACCCCGGCGCCGCCACCGCCACCGCTGCGGTCGCGCGACCGGCCGGGCCCCCAGTTCATGAAGCGCAGGATCATGTCGCTGACCAGCGCGATCAGGCCGACCGTGACGCCGACCACGGTCATGTAGCGCATGTCGAGGTTGGCGACGTGGCCCATCTCATGGCCGATCACACCCTGCAGTTCTTCCCGGTTCAGCCCGTTCAACAGGCCACGCGTCACGCCGATGGCGGCGTTGCGGCCGGAGGTTCCGGTCGCGAAGGCGTTCATCGCCTCGTCCTCGATGATGAACACGCGGGGCATGGGCTGTCCGGAGGCGATCGACATCTCCTCGACGACGTTGAACAACCGCGGCTCGCTCTCGCGCGAGACCTCGTGGCCGCCCGTCATGGCCAGCACCATGCGCCCACCCCAGGCCAGCGATATCGAGCTCCAGACGATCGACGCCGCGCCCAGGCCGAGCGCGGCCAGCACGCCGCCGGCACTCAAGACGCCAAGCTGCGGCTTGGCCTGCGATCCGATGTCGAAATACCAGCCCACCAGATAGCCCAGTCCCGACGCCATCAGCGTCAGCACCGCCAGCAGCAGGATCGTGCGGCGGCGATTGGCGCGCTGCGCCGCCAGGAAGTCGGTGGCACCGACGGCGGCACCCGCCGGCAGTCGCGCCGTCGCGGTCGGCGACGCATCGTCGGTTGCCGACAACCAGGGACCGGCTCCAGGTGCCGCCGGCGGCGGACCGTTCTGCTGCCGTGGCGCCTGGCCCCACGGCCCCGGTGGCCGATCTACCATCGCCGCCTCAACGCGTGGGATCGCTGCTCGCCGTCATTCCGAGCGAAGCGAGGAATCTTTTGGTGGTCCGACGACAGGTCATGGCGAGAAGATCCCTCGCTGCGCTCGGGATGACGGGTCAAGCACTCAACGCAGCTTCACTTGCGGCACCGCTTTTTCGGTTTCGGGCACGTCGAAGAACTGGCCGATCGTGAAGCCGAAGCGGCCGGCGATCAGGTTGCCGGGAAACGACTGGACGGCGTTGTTCAGAGCCATGACGCTGTCGTTGTAGAACTGGCGCGCGAACGAGATCTTGTTCTCGGTCGTCGTCAGTTCTTCCTGGAGCTGCATGACGTTGTCGTTGGCCTTCAGCGTCGGATAGTTCTCCATCAGCATGAGAAGCTTGCCGGTCGCCTCGCTGAGCGCCGCCTCGGCCACACTGGCCTGCGCCGGACCGGTCGCCGCGACGGCGCGATTGCGGGCTTCGATGACGGTCTTCAGCGTCTCCTGCTCGTAGCTCATCGCGTCCTTCACCACCTGCACCAGGTTGGGGATCAGGTCGTGGCGACGCTTGAGCTGGACGTCGATCTGGCTCCACGCGTTCTGCGATTGGTTCCGGCGCGAGACCAGGCCGTTGTACGTCGCGATCAGCCATACGACGACGGCAACGATCACCCCCAATACGATCCAACCGCCCGTGCTCATGAAGCGCTCCTGTTCTGGTTTCCTGCCGGGAGCCTACGCCAATTCGGCCATCGTCATAGCAGGTCGGCAGCCTCGCAATTGACAGCGCGACGCAAAAGAACTTGGCCTACAGCCCGAAAAAGAGTATCTATAATCCCGAAAAATGCATTTGTTACAAACCCTTACGTCACTTTCTGCATAACGGGGCAAGACGATGGAAAAGGTAGTGTGCGCAATACTTTCGACTCTCATCCTCGCAAGTTGCGCCAACTCGCCGCAAAGCTCTGCGAGCCTGTCCGACGTCAACCCGCAGAGCGGGCTGATGCCCGGCATGCCCTATACGGCCCCGGCCTCCACGGCACCGGCAGCGCCGATACAGCAGTACACCTATGTGTTTCCGGGCAGCCAGAACGCCTGTGCGCCGGATCCGCAGCGCTTCGTGGCCGCTTCGGGCGCGGTGACCTACCGGGTGAAGAACTGCGCCAAGGACGAGTACGACTATTTCCCCGAGGCCCACAAGGATCGGGTCGACGCGCTGGTCGCACAGTGCCGGGCGCGGTGCACGACAGCATCCAACTGACGCTTTGACGCCGGCGGATGCCGGCGGGCTCCCAACCCAGACACGCGGAAGTCGATCTTCCGCGTGTTTTCGTTATCCGCATTGCAAGTACGAAGCTGGACGTCACGGCCCGGGTCCGACACGGTTGCGCCCGCAATCGCATCGTCAAGGGTCCATCATGCTTGCTGTCGACCGTCTCAGCCTCGATCGCCGGATCGACGCCCTCTTCACCCGCGTCGCGCGCGAAGGATCACCCGGCGCCGTCGTCGGCGTGATGCAGGATGGCGAGATCCTGGTGTGCCGCGGCTACGGGTTGGCCAGCGTCGACTATCGCGTGCCCATCACGCCGGCGACACGCTTTCGCATCGCGTCGGTCACCAAGCAGTTCACCGTCACGGCGGCGCTGATGCTGGCCGCCGAAGGACGCCTGTCACTCGACGAACCGCCGCATACGTATCTGCCGGAGTTGCCGCCGTTGCCGGTGACGATCGACCAGATGATGCGCAACAGCAGCGGCCTGCCCGACTTCCTCGAGCTGATGCGGTTGGGCGGTCATGGGCTTGATCGGCCCTGCCATGCCCAGGATCTGCTGGCCGCCGCGTGCCGCAGCCATCATCTCAACTTCGCGCCCGGCAGCCGCTTCCTCTACAGCAACACCAACTTCCTGCTGCTGGGACTGATCGTCGAGCGCGTCAGCGGCCAGCCCCTCGGCACGGTCTTCGCCGAGCGCATCTTCGGGCCGCTGGGCATGACCCGGTCCCTGCTGCACCCGTCGCTCGACGTGCCGGTGCCCGATCTCGCCACCGGCTACCTGGCCAATCCGGACGGCAGCGTGCGCCGCGCACCACACGCCTATCCCCAGGGTGGCGAGGGCGGCCTGATCTCGACCGTCGAGGACCTGCTGATCTGGAGCCGTCATTTCGACCGGCCGGTGCTGCGTCCGACCGACCTGCCGCAACGCCTGACCACGGCCATGGCGCTGGCCGGCGGCAGCGCCAACAATTACCTGCGCGGCATCGAGCGCGGCCAGATGCGCGGCCTCGCCACGCTGGGGCATGGCGGCCTGTGGCCGGGCTACCGCACCGAGTTCCTGCGCGTGCCGGATGCGCGCCTGACGGTCGTCGTGATCGCCAACCTCAGCAGCATCGACCCGTACCGGCTGGCACGCCGGGTCGCCATCGAGACACTGCGCGATGCCAATGCGTTGACACCGGCGCCGGAACCGGTGGCCGCATCGGCGATCGAGGGCATCGCCGGCACGTACGTGAACGAGGCGGAGCCGGCTCTGTTCGATCTGCTGTGGCGCGACGGCGAGCCCACCGTGATCCAGAACGGCATGCCCTTCGCCCTGGCGCCGCGCGGCGATGGCTGGCTGGCGGCCGACAGGGGCTCGTTCGAATTCGCCGTGCGACTGCCCGCCGTCGACGACACGCTCGATGTGGCGCTGGGCGCCGGGCGGGTGTTGCCGTTTCGCCGGCTGGCCTATCGCGACCGCCCACCGGCCGACCTTCCGGGGCGCTACCATGCCCGGGACTGCGATGCGACCTGGACCATCCCGCCGGCATCGCCGGACGGCGGATTGGCCGTCCACGTGGCCGGTCCGCTGGTCACCGGCGGTGCGCCATGGCCGGTGCGCGGCGTGGCCACCGACCTGGTCGAGATCGAGACGCCAAGCCCGTGGCTTGCCACCACGCAACTGGCACGGATCGAGCGCAACGCGGCCGGCGACATCACGGGTTTTGCCGTTTCCAGCGGCCGCATCAAGCAAATGAAGTTCGCCCGGGTCGGCGCGATCTGACCGGCTCGACCTGCGCGGAGAAGATGGCATGGCCTTGTTTCGCAGACGGATCCTGATCGGGGCCGCAGCCGGCACCGTGGTCACGGGCGGCCTACCGACATGGGCGCAGACCCGCGCCGGTGGCGAGCCATACCCGAGCCGATCGATCCGGATCATCGTGCCGTACGGCGCCGGATCGACGACCGACATGGCGATGCGCATGATCGCGCCGCGCATGTCGCAACTGCTCGGCCAACCGCTGGTCATCGACAACAAATCGGGCGCGACAGGCGCCATCGGCAGCGATGCCGTCGCGAAGTCGCCGCCCGACGGCTATACGCTGGTGATGGGCACGGTGGCCTCGCACGCCACGCTGGTGCCGCTGATGCCCACCCTGCCCTACAACGTCTTGCGCGACTTCACGCCGATCGGCCGCGCCGCGACACCGCCGGGCCTGGTTGTGGTCCATCCGTCGGTGCCGGCACGCACGCTGGCCGAGTTCGTGGCCTATTCGAAGACAGAGCCCAACGGCGTCGATTACGCGTCCAGCGGCGTCGGCGGATCGGGCCACCTGGCGACCGAACTGCTGCGTCTGAAGACCGGCGCCAAGGTCGTGCACGTGCCCTATCGCGACGTCGGCCGGGGAATCTCGGACCTGTTGGCCGGACGCGTGAAGATGATGATCTACTACGCGCCGCTGCTGCCGCACATCCGCAGCGGCGACCTGCGCGGATTGGCCGTGTTGTCGGAGCGCCGCGTCGCTTTCGCGCCCGACCTGCCGACCGCGATCGAGCAGGGCGTACCGGGGCTGATCGCCTCGGGATGGACGGGACTGTTCGGCCCCGCGGCTTTGCCCGACACCATCCGCGACCGGATCTACGGAGCGATGAAGGATGCCCTGCTCGACCCGGCCATCCAGCCGCTGCTCGCCGACCAGGGACAGGAGGCTGCGCCCCTGGCGGGCCTGGAATTCCAGCGCTTCGTCGAAGCCGAGATCGACAAGTGGGCGCAGGTCGTCAAGGTCGCCGACATCCGCCTCGACTGACCGGAGCGCCTCAACATAACAAAGCCCTCCGCGCGGGGGGCTTTGCGTCAGCGTCTTGCGGCAGGTGCGCCCCTATTTCCGGGCCACCATCATCTTCTTGATTTCGGCGATGGCCTTGGCCGGGTTCAGACCCTTGGGGCAGGTCTTGGTGCAGTTCATGATGGTGTGGCAGCGGTAGAGGCGAAACGGATCCTCGAGCTGATCGAGCCGGTCACCGGTCGCCTCGTCGCGGCTGTCGACGATCCAGCGATAGGCTTGCAGCAGCACCGCCGGACCAAGATAGCGCTCGCCGTTCCACCAGTAGCTGGGGCAGCTGGTGGTGCAGGAGAAGCACAGGATGCACTCCCACAGGCCGTCGAGCTTGGCACGCTCCTGCGGCGATTGCAGGCGTTCGCGCTCCGGGGCCGGGCTCTCGTTCTTGAGCCACGGCTCGACCGAGGCCAGCTGGGCATACGCCGTCGTCAGGTCGGGCACGAGATCCTTCACCACCGGCATGTGCGGCAGCGGGTGGATCTTCACGTCGCCTTTCACGTCGTCGATGTACTTGGTGCAGGCCAGCGTATTGGTGCCGTCGATGTTCATGGCGCACGATCCGCACACGCCCTCGCGGCACGAGCGGCGGAACGTCAGCGTGCTGTCGACCTCGTTCTTGATCTTGATCAGCGCGTCGAGAATCATCGGCCCGCAGTCGGCAAGGTCGATGTCGTAGGTGTCGATGCGCGGATTCTTGCCGTCGTCGGGATTCCAGCGATAGACCTTGAACGACTTCACCTGCTTGGCGCCCGACGGCGCCGGATAGGCCGCGCCGTTGCGATCGATCTTCGAGTTGGCGGGCAGTGCGAATTCAGCCATTGCGTCTCACTCCGGGCTCTGCCTGCCGCTCAGTAGACCCGCGCCTTGGGCGGGAAGGATTGCACGTCGTTGCTCATCGGCTGAAGCTTGACCGGGCGGTAGTCGATCTTGGTACCACCCTTGTCGTCGACCCAGATCACCGAGTGCTTCAGCCAGTTCTTGTCGTCGCGCTCCGGGAAATCCTCGCGCGCATGCGCGCCGCGGCTTTCGGTGCGGTTGGCCGCCGAGCGCACGGTGGCCTGCGCCTGCAGCACAAGGTTCTCGAACTCCAGGGTCTCGACCAGGTCCGAGTTCCAGATCATCGAGCGGTCCTTGACCCGGATATCGGTCTTGGCGCCGAACACCGTGTCGAGCCGCTTGCAGCCTTCATCCAGCGTCTTCTGCGTGCGGAACACGGCACAATCGCTCTGCATGGCGTTCTGCATGTCCAGGCGCAGTTGCGCCGTGCCCGTGCCGCCGCTGGCATGACGCGCCCTGTCGAGCCGTGCGATGGCGTCCTCGCCCGCGTTGGGCAGCGACTTGTGCGCAGCACCCGCCTGCACGACCTCGCCGGCGCGGATCGCCGCCGAACGGCCGAACACCACCAGGTCGAGCAGCGAATTGGAGCCCAGCCGGTTGGCGCCGTGCACCGAGACGCAGGCCGCCTCGCCGATCGCCATCAGGCCCGGCACCACCACATTGGGGTCACCGTCCTTCACGGTCACCACCTCGCAGCGGAAGTTGGTGGGCACGCCGCCCATGTTGTAGTGGCAGGTCGGCACGATCGGGATCGGCTGCTTGGTGACATCCACGCCGGCAAAGATGCGCGCCGTCTCGGCGATGCCCGGCAGGCGCTCGTGAATCACCTTGGGCTCGAGGTGCTCGATGTGCAGGTCGATGTAGGCCTTGTTGGGCCCGCAGCCGCGACCTTCGCGGATCTCGATGGTCATCGAGCGGCTGACCACGTCGCGCGAGGCAAGATCCTTGGCCGACGGCGCATAGCGCTCCATGAAGCGCTCACCGTTGGCGTTGGTGAGGTAGCCGCCCTCGCCGCGCACGCCCTCGGTGATCAGGCAGCCGGCACCGTAGATCCCCGTGGGGTGGAATTGGATGAACTCCATATCCTGCATGGGCAGGCCGGCACGCAAGGCCATGGCGCCGCCGTCACCGGTGCAGGTATGCGCCGAGGTCGCCGAGAAGTAGGCCCGGCCGTAGCCACCGGTGGCCAGCACCACCATGTGGGCGCGGAAGCGATGGATCGTGCCGTCATCGAGGTTCCACGCCATTACGCCGCGGCAGACGCCCTCGTCCATGATCAGGTCGAGCGCGAAATACTCGATGAAGAACTCGGCGTGGTGCTTCAGCGACTGCTGGTAGAGCGTATGCAGGATGGCATGGCCGGTGCGGTCGGCAGCGGCGCAGGTGCGCTGTGCGATGCCCTTGCCGAACTCCGTCGTCATGCCGCCGAACGGACGCTGGTAGATCTTGCCCTCGGCCGTGCGGCTGAACGGCACGCCGTAGTGCTCCAGCTCGATGATCGCCGGAATCGCCTCGCGGCACATGTACTCGATGGCGTCCTGGTCGCCGAGCCAGTCCGACCCCTTGACGGTGTCGTACATGTGCCAGCGCCAGTCGTCGGCACCCATGTTGCCCAGCGCCGCCGAAATGCCGCCCTGCGCCGCCACGGTATGGCTGCGCGTGGGGAACACCTTGCTGATGCAGGCGGTCTTCAGCCCTTTGGCAGCAATGCCGAAGGTGGCACGCAGGCCGGCGCCGCCGGCACCAACGACCACGACGTCGTAGGTATGATCAATGACCTTGTAGGCGCGACCACCAATGGACACCGTGCCGGCGGCACCATTGCCGTTGCCCTTCTTGTCGTCGAGCGGCATGACTAGCCTCCGAACGCGATTTTGAAGATCGCCACGATGCCGGCGACGATCAGGGCCGCGGCGATGAATTTCACTGCCAGGTCCAGCCCGATGCGCCAGCCCTTGGTATGCACGTAGTCCTCGATCACGACCTGCATGCCCAGCGCCGCGTGCCACAGCCCGACGGCGATGAAGAGGATCAGCATGGTCATGGTGATCGGCGAGGCGATCCAGGCGCGCACCGCCGCCTGGCCTTCGGGCGCCACGCGCAGCATCGAGATGATGAACCACACCACCAGCGGCACCAGCGCTATCGCCGTGACACGCTGCAGCCACCAATGATGCGTGCCGTCCTGGGCTGAACCCAGGCCGCGCACGCGGGCGAGCGGTGAGCGAAGATCGGCCATGGCCCTTACCTCACCAGGCTGGCGATCAGCCAGCTGCCAATCGTGCAAACGGCCGTCGCGGCGAGCACCATCCAGCCGCTGGCATAAGCTTCCTTCAACTCGAGCCCGTAGCCGGCGTCCCAGAACAGATGCCGGATGCCGTTGAACAGGTGATAGAAAAGACTGGCCGTCCAGCCGAACAGGAAGATTCGACCGAGGATCGAGCCGTTGAAGGACGCGATGGCGCCGTAGGTGCTGGCATCCGACGCCGCAGCGCAGATCCAGACGACCAGCCACACCAGCCCCACCGCCAGCGCGATGCCGGTGGCGCGGTGCGTGATCGACAGCATTGATGTGAGCTGCGGCCGATAGACCTGCAGGTGGGGAGAAAGTGGCCGTGAAACCGGCCGGTCGGCTGTGCTCATGCCTGTCCCGGAAACGATGATGCCGGGTCTGCGCGGACGAATCGTCCGCAAAGACCCGGCCACGGCGGGCACTTTAGTCCTCGCGGCGAGCAAGTCAACGCATAGCACCAACCACCGCGTTGCGCATCGAAACCGAGTGCCTTGCACATCACGCAATGCGGTCCCGCTGGAGCCGCAGATCAGCGCGGCATCAGCACCCAATAGTCGAGGTCGAGGACGACCGCAGGGTCGGTCCGGCCATCCGCCGACTTGTCCGGAAAGGCTGATGACGGTGCGTTCTTGACGGCGAGCGTGCGCAGGCGCAACGCGCCGACGTCGGTGCGATGCGCGAGCTCGGCTTTGTCGGTCACCTCCGACCAGGCGTAGATCGTGTCGCCGGCCAGGGTCGGGTTGGTGTGACTGCCGGCATTGATCGCAGCCAGCCGTAAGGCATTGGCGAGGCCGTTGAACGACAAGGCCCGCGCCAGCGAAATGATGTGGCCGCCATAGATCAGGCGCCGGCCGAATCGACTGCCGGCAGCCAGGCGCTGATCGAAATGCACCTTGGCCGTGTTCTGGTAGAGGCGCGTGGCGATCATGTGCTCGGCCTCCTCGATGGTCATGCCATCGACGTGGTCGACACGCTCGCCGATGTCGTAGTCACGCCAGCGATGCGTCGCACCGGCGAGCTGCGCGTCATAGGACCCAAGCGACAGGCCGGCCGGCACCACGAGGTCGCTCGCCGCGACGGCCGGCGCCAGCTTGGGCGTCACGGCCACGGGAAGCTCGGCCTTGGGATCACGCTTGCGCACCATCACCCAGCGCACGTAGTCGAGCACGACTTCACCGTGCTGGTTGCGACCGGTCGAGCGCACATGCACGACACCGCTCTCGCGGTTCGAGTTCTCGCGCAGGCCGATGACCACCGACCGGGTCGACAGCGTGTCGCCGGGATAGACCGACGCGCCGAAGCGGCACTCGGCGTAACCGAGATTGGCGATCGCATTGAGCGACACGTCCGGCACGGTCTTGCCGAACACGATATGGAAGACCAGCAGGTCGTCGACCGGTGCGCGCGGCAGGCCCAGCGACTGCGCGAAGGCATCGGACGACTGCAGGGCGAAGCGCGTACCGTAGAGCGCCGTGTACAACGCCACGTCGCCCGACGTGACGGTGCGCGGCGTGGCATGGACCAGCTCCTGCCCGATGCGAAAATCCTCGAAGAAATTGCCGGCGTTGGTCTTGGTCATTGTCGGGCTCCGTGCTCTCCTCTCCCGCACGCGGGAGAGGAAGGGGCCCATCGTGCGCAGCACGATGGGAAGGTGAGGGCCCAAGGACTCGGCTCCTCGTGTGTATCCCCTCACCTCGGTTTATCGGCCGACGGCCGATAAACCTGACCGGACGCTGCGCGCCCGTCGACCTCTCCCGCTTGCGGGAGAGGTGAAGACATCAGGCGCCGGCGAGGGCGGCGATTGCCTTGGCGAGCGCGAGCTGGCGCTGGGCCTGCTCGACGTGAAGATTCTCGATCATGCGTCCGTCGACGGTGACCACGCCCTTGCCGGCCGCGCGCGCCTGATCGAATGCCGTGACGATCTTCTCCGCCATCGCGAGATCTGCCGCCGTGGGCGCGAAGACCTCGTTGCAGGGCTCGACCTGGCTGGGATGGATCAGCGTCTTGCCGTCGAAGCCCATCTCCAGGCCCTGCACACAGGACGCCCGGAAGCCCTCGGCGTCCTGGATGTCGTTGTAGACGCCGTCGAGGATTGCGAGGCCACTGGCGCGCGCCGCCAGCATGGTCACCCCCAGCGCGACCATCATCGGCAACCGCATGGGCGTATGGCGCGCGCGCAGATCCTTCACCAGATCATTGGTGCCCATCACGAAGCAGGCCAGCCGCGACGAGGCGGACGCGATCTCCTCGGCGTGCAAAATGCCGCGCGGCGTCTCCATCATGCCCCACATCGCCATCGACGGCGGCGCGCCGGCTTCGTCCAGCAGTTCGACCACGGCGGCCACGTCGGCGGCGCCTTCCAGCTTCGGCACCAGCACCGCGTCGGCACCCGAACCGGCAATGGCGACGATGTCGTCACGGCCCCACGGGGTGCCCAGGCCATTGGCGCGAATGACGATCTCGCGCTTGCCGTAGGCGCGGCTGGCGGCAGCGGCCACGACATTGGCGCGTGCCGCCGCCTTGGCGTCGGGCGCCACGGCGTCCTCGAGGTCGAAGATCAGCGCGTCGGCCGGCAAGGTGCGGGCCTTTTCCAGCGCACGCGTGTTGGCGCCGGGCATGTAGAGCACGCTGCGGCGCGGTCGGACAGTGGCAGTCATGGCGAAATCCTCTCCCCCCGGCAAGCGCGGCGGACTATATAGCGATCAACCGATGTAACAACCCATAGCCGCCCGGCATGCGAATCCTGTCGATCCAGTCTCATGTGGCCTATGGTTACGTCGGCAACCGGGCGGCAGCCTTTCCGTTGCAACGGCTGGGCCACGAAGTGTGGGCCGTCAATACGGTCGAATTCTCCAACCACACTGGATACGGTGCATGGAAGGGACGCGTCGCCGCACCCGATCAAGTGCGCGATGTCATCGAGGGCATCCGCGAGCGCGGCGTGCTGCCGTGCTGTGATGCCGTGCTGAGCGGCTATCTCGGCGACGCAGCCCTGGGCGAGGTGGTGCTCGATGCCGTAGCCGCCGTGCGAAACGCCAATCCCGCCGCGATATGGTGCTGCGACCCGGTGATCGGCGACGTCGGCCGCGGCGTCTTCGTGCGTCCGGGCATTCCGGAGTTCTTCCGCCAGCGCGCCGTCCCCCTGGCAGACATCGTGACGCCCAATCATTTCGAGCTCGAGCTGCTGACCGGCCGCACCGTGACGACGCTGGACGGCGCGCATGCGGCGGCGCGGACGCTGCTGGCGCCCAATAGCCATGCGGCCGGCCCCGCCATCGTGCTGATCACCAGCCTGCGGCATGCGGCCACGGCGGACGACTCGATCGAGATGATGGCCGTGACGGCCGGCGGCGCATGGCGCATCGTGACGCCGCTGCTGGCTTTCGCCGTGGCCCCCAACGGCACCGGCGATGCCGTGGCCGCGCTGTTCCTGGCGCAATGGCTGAAAACGCGCGATGTGGCCGCCGCGCTGTCCTATGCCGCCTCGGCCATCTTCGCGGTCCTTCAGGCAACATCGGTGGCCGGCGAACGCGAGTTGCAGTTGATCGCGGCGCAGGACACGCTGGTCGCACCGCCGCGCTCGTTCGCGGCCGTCCGGCTCTGAGGTGCTCTTGCTGCTCGATGGCATCGACCCGATCTATCTCGGCATCGAGGGCGCCGTCATCGGCTTCCTGATCGCCTTGCCGATCGGGCCCGCCGGCATCCTGTGCATTCAGCGCGCCATTTCGCATGGCGCGCTCGCCGGTTATGCCACCGGTGTCGGTGCCGCCGCCGGCGATGCGGTGTTCGGCGGCATGGCTGCCTTCGGCCTGAGCTATGTCGCTGAGTTCATCACCCACTACGAGACGGTGATCCGCGCCGTCGGCGGCGTGCTGCTGATGTGGATGGGCTGGTCCTACTACCACCATCGGCCTCGCACGATCGGCGATCCCGTCGCCGCCGATCGGGCACATCCCTACCTGACGTACCTGCACTACCTCAGCTCCAGCTTCTTCATCACCGTTTTCAACCCGATCACCGTGATGGCTTTCGGCGCCGTGTTCGCCAGCCGCGGGCTGAGCAATGTCGGCAGCGACATGCTCGCCGCCACCATCCTGATCGCAGGCGTGCTGGTTGGCGCACTGGCGTGGTGGGCGGCCCTGGTGCTGGTCTCGTCGGCCGCCCGCAGCTGGTTCGTGGGCGGCGGCCTGATCTGGCTCAACCGAGTCTCGGGCGCTGCCCTGGGCGGCTTCGGCCTGCTGGCGGCGATCTCGGTTCTGCCGATCAACTGGACGTCGGTGAAGGCGGCCGCGGGACTGCCGTAGGTTCTCTTCGCGCGCGGAGAACGCGCTACTACCCCACCGTCGTCTTCATGATGTCGAGCTCGGTGCGTACCCGGTCGACGACGCCGCGCCAGTCTCCCGGTATGGTCTGCCGGAAGATGCGCACGCTGGGATACCACGGGCTGGTGTCGCGGCCGTGCATCCAGCGCCAGTCGCACACTGTCGGCAGCAGCAGCCATGTCGGCATGCCCATGCCGGCGGCAAGATGCGTGATCGGTGCATCGATTGTCAGCAGCAGGTCGAGCTGCGACAGGGCCGTTGCGGCCTCGGCGAAATCGTAGATGCCGCGACCCACATCGTGCAGCAGCCCGTTGGCGCCCAGCTGCTGGATATCCTTCTGGTGAGCGCCGCCCTGCAGGCTGAAGAACAGCAGTTCCGGATCGCCGGCCAGCGCCATGAACTCAGCCAGCGGAATGGAGCGCTGGCGATCGAGCTGCTGGCCCGGCATCGCCGCCCAGTAGAGGCCGATACGCAGCCGCGCCCGGGGCAGCTTGCCGAGCCGGATCCGGCTTTCTGGCGGCGGCTTGAAGTAGGGCTCGATCGCCGTGGCCGCCGGCACATCGACGCCGCACAGATAGGGCAGCGACAACAACGACACGTGCAGATCGAAGTCGGGCAGCTGCTCGCCCTCGGCCACGACACGGTCGATGTAGTCGACGGACAGCAGCAGGTCCTTGAGCAGTGCCTGGCACAGCACCAGGACCGTGGCGCCGCGCCGCTTCAACTCGCGCGCATAGCGCACGAACAGCAGCACGTCGGACAGGCCCTGCTCCGGGTAGAGCAGGATGCGCTTGCCGCCCAGGGGGCCGCCATCCCAGGCCGGTTGCCGGAACTCGGGCGGCGGCACATCGGGCAACTGCTTGCGCCATTCGTACTCGGCGAAGCCGGCCGTGAAGTCGCCGCGCATCAGGTGGGCGATGGCGATCTCGACCCGGGCTCGCGTGTTCTGCGGCGCCAGTTGCAGCGAGCGCGACAGGCAGCCCAAGGCCTCATCCACGCGTCCGAGATCGCGCAGGCAGAGCCCCAGATTGAAGAACCCCTCGGCATAGTCAGGCTTCAGCGAGACGGCGCGGAAGTGATGGCGCACGGCCTCGTCAAGGCTGTTGGCAGCGCGCAGGGCATTGCCGAGGTTGGAGTGCAGCGCCGCGTTGTCCGGGTCCAGCGCCAGCGAGGTGCGGTGATGCGCCACAGCGGCATCGAGCTTGCCGATGATGCGCAGCGCCACGCCGAGGTTGTTGTGCAGTTCGGCATGATACGGCCGCACCGCCAGCAGGCGCATGTAGCTGGTGATGGCCTCCTCCAGCCGGCCGCTGCGATGGGCGGCGGCCGCCAATCGCATCTGCCGGTTGAAGCTGTCCTCCTCGCCCAGGAACAGCGGGCGTAGCTCGGCCGCCGGTGGATCGTCACCGCCGCTGCCACCGCCATTGCCGCCGAATCCTGCCACGTCCTTCACGGTCGATCCGTCCCCACGCCGGCCTTGCCGACGCCGCGCCGCACCCCGTCAGACGGGGCCGCAGCTCGGGCATCGAGCTTCCCTGCGGACCCCAGCATAGCACCCGCCGCCTGGATGCGTCGCGCTATCTGGTGCCCAGAACGTGCGGAAAACGCTCCCGGAACCGGTTTCTGAGCCAGCCGTCAGCCATTTCCGCCTGACCATCGCCAGCCGGAATTGCACAGCCGGTGCGGCGACCGTCACCACCAGGAAACTACCGGCCGCCCATCACTGGTCACATTTGGAGACCTTTGGTCGCCACAATCGATCCTCACGTTCAGGGGTAACGGCAAAGGAGGATGCGATGAAGACGAAGCTGATCGCCGCTGCGGTGGCCGCCGCGCTGACGGTGGGCATCGTTGGCCCGACCGTTGCCCCGGCATTCGCCCGCGACGGCTGGCACGAGCGCACGGACTGGCAGCGCCGCGAGGATTGGCGCCGGCAGCAGGAGTGGCAGCGCCAGCGCGAGATCGAGCGCCAACGCGCCTGGGAGCAGCGGCGCGAGGCCGAGCGGCAGCGGGCCCGTGAGCGTGAACGCGAGCGCGAGCGCCATTGGCGTTCCCAGAACGGCCGGAATGGACACGGCTACTGCGGTGGCGGCCGACCGCGCACGCTCGAGGAAGCCGCCTGGCGCCACCGCAACTGTTAGTGTCGGCCAGCGCCCGCAGACGACATCATCTGCAGCCGTCGCCCGCTCCCGCCAGGAGCGGGCGATTTGTGTGATCAAGCCGCGGCTTATTTCACCGCCAAGCGCCAGGCGCTGCCAATCATGTCGGCGAGGTCCAGCAGCCGTGCGACGTACTGATCGCGGGCCACGAAGCCCTTGCCGGCATCCCTGAAGAAGCCGTCTTCGAGCGCCGCGACCAGCCGGATCAGGCGCCGACGATGCAGGCCCAACCGGCGCTGCACCGGATCCGTCACGACGCCGGCGAAGGCACCGGCCATGGCCGCCACCAGCAGCAGACCGCCGGTGACCGACGCGACCAGGGCGGGCGTGGCGGCGACGGGAAACATGCCGTACCAGATGCCGCCCGCCCATGCCCCCAGCGGAAAGGACGCCACGGCGGCGTTGTGCGCGATCACGGCGGCCAGCGCCGGCCCCAGGCTGACCATGCCGGGGGTCGCCTGCTTCAGGGCCATCGCGCCTGTCGCCAGCGACAACAGCGAGGTGGCGATGTCGGCGGAGGCCGCACGCGTGCCGGCGTAGGTCGACAGCACGTCCTCCAGGCGGCGCCTGAAATCGCCATCGCCCGCCCGGCGCCCGATCTCGGTCAGGGCTTCGTCGAACGCAGCGGCCAGACGTGGGTCGCTGAGGATCATGTCGGCCAGCACGTCCCTGTCGGATCGCCGTGTGCCCTGCCCGAACGGCAGTTCAAGGAAATCCGTCATGATCAGCCATTCGACCTCGCGGGCGACGTCAGTGTCGAACAGCAACTTGCGGGATTTGAGGAATTCGGCAGCGCGCGCCGGACCCAGGCTGCGAGTCCAGGTCGCCGCCAGCCGCACCGCCAGATGCGGGACGGCCAGCAGCAGGTTGGCCGGTGCGCGGGCAAGATCCCATCCCAGGGCCTTGCGATGGATCGCCGCCGCGCCGGTCAGGGAAAAATGCCGGTCGACGAACGGCTTCACGCGATCGCGGCGGCTGGCAAAGTAGCGGCGGGCGGCGTCGTCGACGACGTCGCGTGCCAGTTGTCGATCCAATGCAACGGAAGGCAACGCCTCCACGCTCATCTTCCGCTCTCCGGAGCCCATGCGTTCCCGCTGCCGGTCAAACGACTCGGCTGGCATATAGGATGCAACCGCGGCGAGGGCTACAGGCGGCGCGGAGCTGCCGTCAGGGTAACGGCCGAACCACGGGCGTCGCCGGCGGCGGCGCATCGGGGCGAGGTGGGCCAGGGCGACGGAAGGGCACGGCGACCAGGAACAGCTTGCCGTTGCTGCAGGTCGCCGTCGAGGCGTCGAGCCCCTGCTTGGCCAGCGCCTGCGAGTCGGCTTCCGGTGCCACCGCCAGGCGTGTCACCCGCGGACAGTCATGGCCATGGTCGCGGATCAGCGCCGCGGCCGCGCGCTCCTGCGAGCCGGGCGGCGGCGGTATGTCGGCGCGTACGCCAGGGGCGACAATCACCGTGAACGACACAACAGCAAACGACACCAGCCAACGCGACACGGCCCCCTCCCTGCTCAACCGCGCTATCCTGCGCCAACCGACGTCGCCGGCAAAGCGTGCTTCGACAGGATATCCGCGGTGAGTGAGGTCGACGCCCTGCTGCTGTCTTGCGCCATCGAAGCGCCGGTGGCCGCGATTCTGGCCTGGGCCCTGCGCTGGGGGCATGCCGGGCGCGCCGCCCTGGCCGCGACGCTGGCGACGCTGATGACCCACGGGATCGCCTGGCGCGCCATCCTGTGGCTGCTCGAAGGCCTCGGCTATCCGCTGGCGGTACTGCTTGTCGAGACCGGCGTGGTCGCGGCGGAAGCGATCGCCTATCGCCTGATCGTGCCGCTTGATCTGCGCCGCGCGCTGGCCGTGTCGCTGATCGCCAATGCCGCATCGACCGGCGCCGGACTGGCGCTCTACGCGTTTGGGCTCGCCTGAGCCGCCGCCGCGCCGCCCAGCGCCAGCGCAAACACCGGCAGTTCCAGCCAGGCATGCACCAGCGCCGCCAGGGCATAGAGCTGGCGTTGCACGCCGTAGTCCAGCGCAAAACCCACCGCCAGTGCCGCACCACCGACCACGAGATAGCGCCCGAAGCGGGCGGCATCCGGCCACACCAGGCGCGGCCGGCTTGCCGTATCGATCAACCGCGGCAGGATGGCGATGACCGCGATGTAATGCATGCACTGCGCGAACACCGAGGCGGCGAACGCGTGCAGCGCCCAGTCGCTGTAGAGCGCCGACGCCGGCACGTAGGCACCGAGATTGCGCGTCAGATTGCCGGCCTGGAACAGCGTCGCCTCCGGCGCCACCAGGCCGAGCGCGGCGAACCCGGCGAACGGCAGGCCCGTGGCGATCAGCAGCGGCAGCACGATGAACGCGAGTGCCCCCAGCGCCAACGCCCGCCGGCGCGCGGCGCCGCGCAACACCTCGGCCAGGAAGCCCAGCGGGGTGAGGTTGTGCCCGATCGCCAGGCACAGCAGCGTCTCGAACGGCGCCAGCAGCGCGCCCGCCATCAACACCAGCGCCGCGATGACGGCGATCCAGCGGCGCCGGCGCATGCGCGCCACCGTCACGGCCAGCAGGATCGCACCGAGCCCGACCTCCAGCCCGACGGCGAGCGGCGCGGCTACCCATCCCTGCAGGCCGGCCAGGCGCAGCACGACGGCGATGCCCAGCAGCAGTGCCAATGTCCCGGCGAGGCCGCCATCCAGGCGGTCACCGAAGCGATGATCGACGTAGCGCAGTTCGCTCGCGACATGGGCGAAGCCGAACAGCGCCAGCACCGTGGTGTAGGTCGCCAGCGGCAGGGCGACCGACGCGACGAACGCCGCGACGATTCCCAGGATCCCGACGACGAGCATCGCATCCGGGAGGCTGCCGGCCGCAGGCTCATGTTCCTGGGGGCGCGGGCGTCCCGTCCGCATCGTGGTGAATGCCTCGCTCTCGCCTGACATGAGCGGGCGGGACGCCCGCGCTCCCGGGTCCCGATCGAGCGGAACCGGCCCTAGCGCTGCTTGAGGCTGGCGAGGCACGTCTGGACGACCATGTCGGCGTACTCCTGCGGTCCCACCGGTCCGTCGGGGTCGTACCAGAGGTATGTGTAGTTCACCATGCCCATGAACATCATGGTGTAGGCCTTCAATGTCCGGCCATCGGTCCTGCGGCCGCCGTCATAGGCTTCGATCAGCGCGCTGATGC
The DNA here is from genome assembly GCF_007859315.1 of Reyranella sp. CPCC 100927. Lineage (GTDB taxonomy): Bacteria > Pseudomonadota > Alphaproteobacteria > Reyranellales > Reyranellaceae > Vineibacter. The sequence continues at coordinate 1,001,622 of NZ_VOHA01000001.1, read as the reverse complement.
AGGCCAGGATCGCGTTTTGCTTGCGCACGATCACCTTCTGATCCGACGCCTTCAGATTCTGCAGATCATGCAGCAGCACGACCTGCAGATCCTGCGAGCGGGCGTTGATGCGCACCATCGTATGGATCGCATCGCGGAAGCGGCTCGCCACGTCGGCCGGTCCTGACGCCGCCGCGCGGACCTCGGCGTACATCATGTCGAGATGATCGTTGAGCATCTCGCGCAGCAGGGCCTCTTTGGAGTCGAAATAGTGATAGAGCAACCCGCGCGAGGTGCCGTTGGCGGCGGCGATGTCCGCGATGCTGCTGTTGGGAAAGCCCTTGCGGGCGAAGAGCGTGGCGGACTTCCTCAGGATTTCTTGGCGGACCTCTTCATAATTCTCCGCTTGCGTCCGCGCCATATCGTCCTTGTCTCACGTCCGCAGCTGGACACGCTGAGCTTTCGCCTCGTAGCGCGGCAGCGTCCCTTCCGGGTGGCATTCGACCGGCACCTTCAGGCCCAGCCGGCTGGTCAGATCGCGACCGATGCTGGCCGCGAGGTCGTCAGGCACGCCATTATAGCTGCGTTCATATTCGACGGCGACACTCATGCGCCCGGGTGCCTGGTCCAGGGAATCGACGTAGATCTGCCACGCCTCCTTCACCGTCCCCTTGGTCGCGGCGATGACGTCCTCGATCTGCGACGGATAGACGATGACCCCGCGCACCTTCAGCATGTCGTCCGAGCGGCCGATGATGCGGCCGATCGTCATCATGCCCTGGCGGCCGCAGGCGCAATCGTAGGGACGATCCGATACCCGCACGAGATCGCGGGTGCGCCAGCGCACGACAGGCGATGCCTGCTTGTCGAGCGTGGTGACGACGATCTCGCCCACCTCGCCGGGGCCAACGGGCCTGAACGTGTCGGGATCGAGGATCTCGGTCAGCACCGTGTCCTCGTTGATGAGATGCATTTCGTCACGATCGTGGCTGTGCTCGCAGGCGACGGCGACGACAGGTCCACCGGCCTCGGTCGTGCCGTAGGTATTGTAGGTCTTGAAGCCCGCCGGCATCTCCGCTTCCAGCTCGTCGCGAAACGCGCGCGATACCGACTGGCCGCCGATGACGGCATGGCGCAGGGTCCAGTCTGTCCGCGGATCGATGCCCTTCTCGCGGGCGACGCGCACCAGGGTGGCCAGGAACACCGGCGATACCGACGCGAAATCGAGCGCCATGTCGCGCAGCCATTCCACAACCAACTCGCTGCGGCCGGGTCCGACCGGAAAGTTGACCATGCCCAGCTTCGCCATGCCGAGATCGTAGGCCAGGCCGCCGACCCATAGCCCGAAGCCGAAGCCGTTGTAGCCGCGATCGCCGGCGCGCAGGCCATGGCAGTAGAGCTGGCGCGCGACCTGTTTCGCCAGCAGCTCGTTCAGGTCATGGTCGGTGTAGCCGAAGAGCACCGGCAAGCCGGTGGTTCCCGACGTGGCGCAGAACCGGGTCACCTTGCTCACCGGCTCGCCCAGCAGCGGAAACGGATAACGCGCCCGCAACGTCGCCTTGTCGAGGAACGGCACGCCGGCCAGCGCCTGCGGGTCGGCCAGGTCACGGGGATGGATGCCGGCGGTCGCGAAATGCGCCACCCATTCCGGCGACTGCGCCAGACGCGCGCCGAGCGCCGCCAGCTTGCGGTGCTGGATCGCCCGCAGATCGTCGCGATCCAGCTGCTCGATGTCGGGATGCAGCATGGTGGCGGTCGCCATGGTCGTCTTCTCCCGAAATGTTTCTTGTTTCCAAGGTCGATGTTTATTATAAACCGGACGGCCGGTCAATTTATTGTGGACGCGATGGGAGAAGACGCCATGACGCCAAGCGCGCGCGATCTGGGTCATCTGATCGAAGCGGATCGTGTCCATGGTTCGCTGTACAGCGATACCGCGATCTTCGAGCAGGAGCTGCGGAAGATCTGGTACCGCACCTGGGTCTATGTCGGCCACGAGAGCGAAATACCGAACACCGGCGACTTCGTCATGAAGTCGATCGGTCCGCAGCCGATCATCATGACCCGCAGTTCGGCCGGCGCCGTGACGCTGCTGCTCAACCGCTGCCCGCACCGCGGCAACCAGGTCTGCACGGTGCCGAAGGGCAATGCGCGGACCTTCAGCTGCCCCTATCACAACTGGACATTCGCCAACGACGGGCACCTGACGGCTTTCGCCTTTCCGGCCGGCTACAGCGGCCAGGACATGTCCAAGCTCGGCCTCGGCCGGGTGCCGCGGGTGGCCAGCCATCGCGGCTTCGTCTTCGGCTCGTTCGCGGCGGACGGTCCGTCGCTGGCCGAGCACCTGGGCGGCGCCGCCGAGACCATCGACCGCCTGTGCGATGCCTCGCCGGAAGGCGAGATCGAGATCACGGCGGGCTTTTTGCAGCACCGCGTGCGCGCCAACTGGAAGTTCGTCATCGAGAACGAGACCGACGGCTATCACCCAGCCTTCGTGCACTCCTCCATCTTCAGCGTCGCCGACAGCGGCATCGGATCGCTGTACGGCCAGAAGTCGACGGCGCTCACCCGCGACTACGGCAACGGCCACACCGAAGTGGATCTGCGGCCCGAGTTCCGTCGTCTGGGCCGTCCGCTGGCCTGGTTCGGCACCACGCCCGAGCGCATGGCCGGCTACGTCGCGCGCATGAACGCGGCGCGCGGCGAGAAGAAGGCGACCGAGATCATGATCGACGGCGCGCCGCACGTCATGATCTTCCCCAACCTCTTCATCGCCGAGATCCAGATCTTCGTCATCCAGGCACGTGCCGTCGACGACACGGTCCAGCATGTGACCGCTCTGCAGCTCAAGGGCGCCGCCGACATCAACCGGCGGCTGCGCCAGCAGACCATGGGCTCGGTGGGACCCGCCGGCCTGCTGCTGGCCGACGATTCGGAGATGTACGAGCGCACCCAGCGCGGCGTGCAGATGCGCGATCCGGAATGGCTGTTCATCGGCCGCGGACGCCACCGCGAGCGCCTCGACGAGCACGGCTACCAGGTGGCGCACGCCACCGACGAACTGCCGCAGCGCGGCATCTGGCGCCACTATCGCGCCTTGATGGAGGCCGCCTGATGCCCGTGCCCACAGCCGACGACGATGCGCTGCTGCGGCGGGTCGAGCGCTTCATCTACCACGAGGCGCGCCTGCAGGACGAACACCGCTATGCCGAGTGGGAGGCGCTGTGGACCGACGATGGGATCTACTGGGTGCCGGCCAACGGCGATGACATCGACCCCGAGCAGCAGATGTCGATCATCTACGACAACCGCTCGCGCATCGGCGTGCGCATCCGCCAGCTGCTGACCGGCCGGCGCTATACGCAGGAGCCGCGCTCGCGCCTGCGCCACCTGATCACCAATGTCGAGGTCACGGACCATCAGGCCGGCACGATCCATGCCGCCTGCAACGTCATGGTGTTCGAGTCCAACCTGCGCGGCGAGACGATCTGGGCGGCCCGCACCGACTACGCGCTACGCGAGGCGGACGGCGACCTGAAGATGGCAAGCAAGAAAGTCGCGCTGGTGAACAACGACAAGCCGCTGCACACGCTGTCGTTCCTGATCTAGCGGCTGCTTCCCAGCCAGAGGAGAGAAACGTGAGCCAGACTGCCAAGACGTTGATCGCCGACGGACTCGTCCTGTTGAGCCTCGAGGGCGGCGTCGCCCACCTGCGGCTGAACCGGCCGGACGCCGCCAACGGCATGAGCGTGGAGCTGCTCAAGGCGCTCTACGACGCCATCATGATATGCCACGGCGAACCTGACGTGCGCGTCCTGCTGCTGACCGGCGAAGGCGCCAATTTCTGTGCCGGCGGCGACGTGCGGGCGTTTGCCGCGGAGGGTACAGCGCTGCCGCACTACGTCCGCCGCGCCACCGCCTATCTGCAGGATGCCGTGCTTTCCCTGTCGCGGCTGCAGGCGCCCGTCGTGGTGGCCGTGCAGGGCTTCGCGGCGGGTGGCGGCGGCTTCGGCCTGGTGTGCGCCGCCGACCTGGTGATCGCCGCCGAGAGCGCGAAGTTCCTGGCCGGCGCCACGCGCGTGGCGATGGCACCCGATGCCGGCGTCTCCGTCACGCTGGCGCGGCTGGTCGGCTTGCGCAAGGCCACCGAGATCCTGCTGAGAAACCCGATCATCAATGCGCGCGACGCGCTGGACCTCGGGCTGGTCAACCAGGTCGTGCCCGACGCCGCGCTGGCCGAGGCGGCACGGACCCTGGCCCTGGAGCTGGCCCAGGGCGCACCCCGGGCCCTGGCGGCGACCAAGCGGCTGCTGCGCAGCGGCATGGCGATGGGCATGGAATCGTGCCTGTCGGAGGAAGCGCGCACGGTCTCGGAACTCGCCGGTACCGCCGATGCGCGTGAAGGCCTGGCGGCCGTGATCGAGCGCCGCAAGCCAATGTTCACCGGCGCCTGACAATGAGCGACCTCACAGGCCGCCGCGCATTCGTGACCGGTGCCGCGAAGGGAATCGGCGCCGCCATCGCGCGCCGGCTTGCCACGCTGGGCGCCGAGGTGATCGTGGCGGATATCGACGCCAGCGGCGCCGACGCGCTGGCCACGGAGATCGGCGGCCGCGCCGTCGCGCTTGACGTGAGCGATAGCGCGCGGGTCGAACAGGCGATCGCCGATACCGGACCGTTCGCCATTCTGGTCAACAATGCCGGCGTCGACCAGCACGCCTTCTTCACCAGCACGACGGCGGATGACTGGCAGCGGCTGATGGGCGTCAATCTCCTGTCGGTGCTGGCCACCGTGCACGGCGCCCTGCCGGGCATGCAGGCAGCGCGTCACGGCCGCATCGTCAACATCGTCTCGGAAGCGGCCCGGGTCGGATCCAAGGGCGGCGCCGTTTACGCCGCGGCCAAGGGTGGCGTCATCGCCTTCAGCAAGTCGATCGCGCGCGAGAATGCGCGCTTCGGCATCACGGTGAACTGCATCGCCCCCGGACCGATCGACACGCCGCTGCTGCGCGCCGGCGTGGCGCGCGGCGGCGACAAGCTGCTGGCGGCGATGGTCGAGGCCACCCTGGTGAAGCGCCTGGGCACGCCCGACGAGGTGGCGGCGGCGGTGGCGTTCCTGGCGTCCGACGACGCGGGTTTCATCACCGGCGAGACGCTGGGCGTCTCCGGCGGCATGGGCCTGGGCGGCAGTTAATCAGCCCAGGCTGTCCGGATAGGCAAACAGGCCAGGCGCACCGCCGGTGTGTATGAAGATCACATCCTCGTCCGCCGGGATCCGGCCCGTTCTGATCAGATCGATCAGCCCGGCCATCGCCTTGCCCGTGTACACGGGGTCGAGCAGGATTCCGTCCAGGCGCGCCACCAGCGCCAACGCCTCGCGCATGGCGTCGGTCGGCACACCGTAGCCATCCCCGATGTAGTCGCCGACGGTCACCAGATCGACCGCCGGATCCACGACCTGAGCGATGTGCAGGGCCCGCTCCAGGTCTTCGACACGCGCCCGGATGCGATCGACCTTCGATGGCGGCGGTCCGTGGCAAATGCCCCACACGCGCACGTCCATCCCCAGCAGCTTCAATCCCGTCACCAGACCAGCCTGGGTCGCGCCGCTGCCCGTGGCGTGGACGACATGGCGCGGCCGGACGCCCATCGTCCGGCATTGTGCCGCGAGTTCGGCGGCACAGAGGACGTAACCGATCGCACCGAAGGCGGTCGACGCACCGCCGGGAATGTAGACGGCGCGGCGTCCTTCGGTGCGCAGTGCCGCCACGCGATCGCGCGCCCTGGTTTCGAGCGAACCATCGGCTGGCACCACGGTCATGGCGGCGCCGAGCAGGTGATCGAGCAGGACGTTGCCGGACCGGCGGTAGGCGCTGTCCGCCGACGCCGGCTGGCGGTCCTCCAGCAGCAGTTCGCATCGAAGACCTAGCCGCGCCGCGGCCGCCGCGGTCTGCCGGGCGTGGTTCGACTGCACGGCGCCAACGGTCACGATGGTGTCGATGGCGTCATCGGCAATCCAGCGGCCCAGTTCGAACTCGAGCTTGCGCGCCTTGTTGCCGCCCATCGCCAGGCCCGTCGCATCGTCGCGCTTGATGAACAGCCGGGCGCCCAGATGCCGGCCGAGGCCCGCCATCGGCTCCAGCGGCGTGGGCAGATGGCACAGGTCCACGCGGGCAAAACGCGACAGACGGTCGACGAGGTTGATGTCGGTCATGAGCGGTGCTTGCGGGCGAGTGTTGGGTCAAGTCGGTCGCGCAACCAGTCGCCCAAGATGCTGAATGCCAGCGACGTGCAGAAGATGATGGCCGCCGGCACGGCTGCGATCCACCAGGCCGTGATCAGGTAGTCGCGACCGAAGCCGACCATGCTGCCCAGGCTCGTTGCCGGCGGCTGCACGCCCAGTCCCAGGAACGAGAGCGAGCTTTCGAACAGGACGGTCTGCGGGAAGGCCAGCGTGGCGTTCACGATCAGGGCGCTGGCGATGTTGGGCAAGACGTGGTGCGTGGCGATGCGGATCGGCGCCAGACCCAACGCGCGCGCGGCGCGGACATAGTCCAGTTCCTGGGTCGACAGCGCCAGGCCGCGCGCCAACCGACCATAGCGCTCCCAGCCGTGCAGGCCGAGCATGACGATGAACAGCGGAAAGCTGTTGCCGGCCGCGGCCAGGATCGCGATCACCATCAGCAGGTAGGGCAGCGAGGCCTGGAAATCGACGATCACCATCAACCCGTCATCGACGGCGCCGCCGGCCACAGCAGCCGTCAGCCCGATGATCGTGCCGATGGCAGCGCCGATGACCGTGGCCGCGATGGCGACGACGATCGTCAGGCGGATCGAATAGATCAGCCGCGCCAACAGGTCGCGCCCGAGATCGTCCGTACCCAGCGGATGCGCCGCGCTGCCGCCCATGAAGAGGGGCGGCGCCAGGCGCGCCTGCAGGTCCATCGCCTCGTGGCCGTCGGGATAGAGCACCGCCGCCAGGCCGGCCACCAGCACCATGGCGACAACCCACAGCGCGCACGCACCCACCAGCCATGACATCGACTGGCGATTCATCGATCGGCCCGTGTGCGAATGCGCGGGTCGAGCCAGATGTAGAGCAGATCGACCGCAAGATTGGTGACGACCATCGAAAGGCCGGCCAGGATCACGATGGTCTGCACCACCGCAACATCGCGACTGACAACGGACGCCACCAGCAAGCGGCCGATCCCCGGCCAGGCAAACACGTTTTCCGTGATGGTTGCGCCCACGATGACGGAACCGAGGATCAGGCCCGCGATCGTCACCAGCGGCAGCGCCGCGTTGGGAAGCGCATGGTGGCGAACGACATAGGCGTACGAACCGCCGCGCGCCATCGCGGCGCGGATATAGGGTTGCCGCAGAACATCGAGCATCGCCGAGCGGGTGAAGCGGGCAAAGATCGCCGCGTCGGCCAAGGCGATCGTGGCGACGGGCATGACGTAATGGGCGATCGTGCCGCCGCCGGATGTCGGCAGGACCTGCAGGAATGCGCCAAAAACCAGGATCAGCGTGATGCCGGTCACGAACGTGGGGATGCAGAAGCCGACGGCCGTCACGGCGATCAACAGGCGGTCGATCGAGCGGTTGCGGTAGACGGCGGCCACGACGCCGGCCGGGATGCCGATGGCGATCGCCAAGCCGATCGCCAATCCCATGAGCGACAGCGTGGCCGGCACGCGCTCCAGGACCACATCGAGCGCCGGCCGCGCGCCGACGAACGATCGTCCGAAGTCGCCGCCGGTGATGCCGGCAAGATACGCGCCATACTGCGTCAGGATCGACGCATCGAGTCCCCAGCGCGCGCGGAACTGATCGCGCGCCGCCTGGTCGACATCGACCCCGAGCACGTGGAACGACGGATCGCCCGACAGGCGCAGGACGACGAAGGTGAAGGTGATCAGCAGGAAGACCGTCAGCGCGGCCCGCCCGAGCTTACGAACAAGGATGGCGGCCATGACAGGGGCGGCCCTGATGCACGCGGTCAGAACGAACGCAGGCCGCCAGCGCGGAAATCCATGAAGGCCGTATCGTTGGCCATCCACGTCACGGATTTGCGCTTGCCGTAGAACATCGGCAGTTCGTGCAGATACGTACCGGGCGGATCGTTTTCATAGATCACGAGCGCCCGCCGCGCCGCTGCCTGGCGTTCGCTCTTGTCGAGGCTCAGCAGACCGGCTTCGGTGGCATCGAAGTCGGCGCTGCTCCACTGCTTGCGGGTCGGAATCAGGCCACCGCGACCATAAAGGCGGAACAATTGGCCCAGCGGATCGGGATAATAGGCCGCATTAGAAATGTTGGAGATGCCGCCGCCGTCGGCGATGACCTGGTTGAAATTGTCGACCAGCTCGAGCTTCACGTTGACGCCGACGGCCTTCCACATCTGCTGCAGGATCTGGGCCGTGGCGACTTCACCCGTGTAGTAATCCTTCAGGTAACGATAGGGAATCTCACCGCCCTTGTAGCCGGCCTCGGCGAGGAGCGTGCGCGCCCGGGCCGGGTCGTATCCGGTCGCCACGTGATCGGCGATGAACATGTCACCGAAGCTGGCTTGTTGCAGGCCCTGCGGCACGGGCGTGCGGGATGCGAAGATCGCATCGGCGATCAGCTTGCGATCGATCGCCAGGTTCAGGGCGCGCCGCACGCGCGCATCCTTCAGGATCGGATGCCGGCTGTCGTAGACCAGCGCCCGGATGCTGCGGATCGGACCGCCGACCACTTCGGCGGCCGCACTGGCCTCGATCGGCCTGAACTGATCGGGGGCGATCTCGGTGATAATGTGGAACTCGCCGGCGAGCAGGCCGGCGACACGCGCCGCCGTTTCCGGCACCAGCTTCAAGGTAAAGGAACGCGCCGCCGGTTTCTCACCCCAGTAACCGTCGAAGGCCGCGAAGCGAACGAACTGCCCTTGCTTCACGGTGTCCACCTTGAACGGCCCCGTGCCCACCACGCTCTGCCCCCAGCGATCCCAGCTCCCGGCTGCCCGGTAGGCGTCGGCGCACGGCACCTGGCCCATCCAGCTGGCAAGCCGCAGTTCCAGCAGCGGGTCAGGCTGTCGCGTCCTGATGCGCACGGTGTGCGCGCCCGTGGCCTCGACATCGGTGATGAGTCCCAGGAACGAGCGGGCGATGGCGTGGCCGGGGGCGCCCTCGGCGTTGTAGCGGGCCGGCCCGAACATCACGGCGACATCGTCGGCCGTGAAGTCTTCGCCGTTGTGGCATTTCACATCGCGGCGAATGTCGAGTTCCATCGTCGTGGCGTCGATCATGCGCCACGCCGTCGCGAGTCCCGGTTCGAGCTTGCCGGTCGCGAAGTCGTACATGATCAGGTTTTCAACGACGTTCTGCGACACACGCTCGTTGTCGTTGGAATTGGCGCCCATCGGGTCGAGATGCTTCGGCAGGCTGGTGACGGCGACGACGAGGTCGCGTTGCTGCGCCTGGGCGGCGCCAATCGTCAGAGCCAGAGCCAGAGCCGCGCAGCCAAATCGGATGATGCTCATCGGGCCCTCCCGCGTGGATGGATATCCACTTGGTATGGACCAACTTTATAACAGCCTCGTGACGCCGCCCTTCAGTCGATCGGGATGCCGACGGACAGTTCGATTGCCGAGGCGATCCAGGCTTCCTCATCGACATGCACGATGCGCCCGGCGGCGTCGGTCTTGACGCGCGTGATGCGCAAACCGGGCGTATCCGGCACGACGTCCAAGGCCTCGGCTTCGGCACCCGACAGGCGGGCGGCGCGTGCCCGGAAACCGACCTGACGGACAACCGTGCCGTACTCCTTTTCGAGGAACGTCGTCAGCGGACTGCGGAAGGGACGTTCGAGAAAACCGGGGAAAGCCTCGGCCAGCAGATAGTTCTGTTCGGCGCACACCCGGCGATCATCGATCAGAACGATGCTCCGCTTGCGCAAGAGATCGATGCCGACGGGGACGGCGAACAGGCGCGCCAGCACGGCATCGGCAGCGATCATGGCCAGATCGAGCGTCTCGACCGACGGCCTGCGTCCCTGCTCCAGGACATTGCGGTATGTGTTGCGGTGACGGGTCGGATCATAACGCAGCGGCGGCGGCGCCACGAACCAGCCGCGCTTGCCCCGCCGCGTGCGCAGGATCCGGCCCTCGCCTTCAAGGTACAGCATCGCCTGCCGGATCGTCGTGCGCGCCACGCCCAGAGTCTCCGCCAGCGCGCGCTCGGTCGGCAGACGGCTGTCCGGCGTCAGACCACTCTCCCGCATGTGAGCAACGAGCCGATCCCTCACATGCAGGTATGCCGGTTGTTCGACGTCGCGCCGCGTGGCGGCAGCCGTCCCGCTCAACGTCGAAGCACCCAAGGTCCGACCTCTGCGTTACGCAAAGCGCGGCGTGAAGCGGCTGCCGCGTTCATCGATGTGGCACACGAACGGTGCACCGAAATGCGCCGGCATCAGCAGCGCGCCCGAGCCGGCGCAATCCTCCAGCACCCGCCGACGGCTCTTGCGGGCGTTGGCGGCGTCGGCGCAGGCGAAGCTGTTCCATTCAGGGTGAAAGACCTGCACCGCATGATGCAGGATATCGCCGCAGAAGACCGCGCGTTCGCCGCGCGAGGCGAGATTGATGGCGACCGTGCCGGGCGTATGGCCGGGCGCCGGCTCGATCGACAGATGCTCGTCGACCGTATGGGCGCCGCTCACCATCTGCGCCAGGCCGGCATCGACCACCGGCAGCACGCTGTCGCGGAACGAGCCGTGGTTGACCGGTCCCTTTTCAGGATCGCGATCGAGCGCCAGGTAGTGGTCGTAGTCGGCCTGGCTGAAGACATAGCGCGCGTTAGGGAACGTCGGCACCCAGCGGCCGTTGTCGAGCCGCGTGTTCCAGCCAACGTGGTCCATGTGCAGGTGCGTGCACATCACCATGTCGATCTGCTCCGGCTGCACGCCGGCCTCGGCCATGCGCTCGAGATAGCGGGTCTGCATCTGGTGCCACTTCGGGCGCGCCGGTCGCGGCTTGTGGTTGCCGACACAGGCGTCGATCAGGATGGTACGGCCGCCGATGCTGATCAGCCAGCTGTGCACGCTGAGCTTCAGGAAACCGCTGGCCGGATCGAAGTGATCCGACACCATCCAATCGCGGTGCGTCTCGACGATATCAGGATGCCAATCGGCAAAGAACGTCGCGGCGTCGAAATTGGGTTCGTAGCTCTCCTCGATGCGGCTCACCGTGGCGGCACCGATCCTCACCTCGGTCATTGTCATTCTCCTGGACCATGGGACCAATCCTCACCGCCCGGACGGAGAATGGCAACAGCCGCGACCGCAAAGAAAAGCCCCGGCGCCACGGACGCCGGGGGTTTCTTTTCAGGGAGCGCGGGCGAGACGCCCGCTCCCAGGCAAACTTTAAGCGGCAGCCTTGAGGTGCTGTCCCTTGATCATGGCCTCGGCGATCTGCACGGCGTTCAGCGCCGCGCCCTTGCGCAGGTTGTCGCTGACGATCCAGAGGTTCAGACCGTTCTCGACCGTCGGATCGGTCCGGATGCGGCTGACATAGACGCCATCATCGCCGGCGGTCTCGACCGGCGTGATGTAGCCACCGTCCTCGCGGCGGTCGACGACCACCACACCGGGGGCCTTCCCCAGGATCGCCCGCGCCTCGGTCTCGTCGAGCGGCCGCTCGAGCTCGAGGTTGACCGCCTCGGAGTGGCCGATGAACACCGGGACACGCACGCACGTGGCCGTGACCTTGATGCGCGGGTCGAGGATCTTCTTGGTCTCGGCCACCATCTTCCACTCTTCCTTGGTCGAGCCGTCGTCCATGAAGACGTCGATGTGCGGAATGACGTTGAAGGCGATCTGCTTGGTGAAGCGCTTCGCCTCGATGGGATCGTTGACGTAGATCGCCTTGGTCTGGCCGAACAGCTCGTCCATCGCCTCCTTGCCGGCGCCCGACGTCGACTGGTAGGTCGACACCACGACGCGCTTGATGACAGCGGCGTCGTGCAGCGGCTTCAGGGCCACCACCATCTGCATGGTCGAGCAGTTGGGGTTGGCGATGATGCCCTTCTTGGTCCAGCCGGCGATGGCGTGCGCATTCACCTCCGGCACGACCAGCGGCACGTCCGGATCCATGCGGAACTGCGAGGTGTTGTCGATCACCACCGCGCCGGCCTTGGCCGCCCGTGGGCTGTGCACCGCCGACACCTTGGCGCCCGGCGACGACAGCACGATGTCGATGCCCTTGAAGTCGAATTTCTCGAGGTCGTGGACTTTGAGGATGGTTTTCTCGCCAAACGACACCTCTTTGCCCACCGACCGCGCCGACGCCAGCGCGATGACGTCATCGGCCGGGAAGTTGCGTTCGTCGAGGATGTTGAGGAGTTCGCGGCCGACATTGCCCGTCGCGCCGACGATGGCGATTCTGTAACCCATTGTCCCTTCTCCAGAATTTCCCCTCGGACCGGCGAGAACGGTCCCCGGGCGAGCGGCTTTCCTACGCTCTCCGACCGCACCGCGCAAGCCGCGCCCTGCCGCATGGATGCCGGGCTGTCACGACCCTTCAACTGGCCGTGACAGCGGCTCCATTCCGCCGCCGGCGGCGTATCCGGACAGACACCATCGGCGAGGCAGGCCATGTACCGGTTGCGCGCACTGTTCGGCGTTCTTGTGCTGGCCGCATCGCTGGGCGGCCCGGCGCAGGCCGACGAGGCCAAGGACCACCCCATCGGCTGGCAGGACTGGACGGCTGACGTGTTCGCGCGCGCCGGGCGCGAGGACCGCTACATCATCCTGCACATGGCGGCCGTGTGGTGCCACTGGTGCCATGTGATGGAGGACACGACCTATCGCGACCCGGCCGTCCTGAAGCTGATCGGCGCGAAATTCATCCCCGTGCGGGTCGACCAGGACGCGCATCCCGAGCTCTCCTATCGCTACGAGAACTGGGGATGGCCGGCCACCATCATGTTCGACAAGGACGGCAACGAGATCTTCAGGCGCCAGGGATACCTGCCGCCCGAGCTGTTCGCCAAGCTGCTGGTGGCCGTGATCGAGGACCCGTCCGCCCTGCCGGCATCAGGCCTCGACGCCCAGGCACGCCACGGCGCGCATGCACTGGATGCGACCACACGCGAGAAGCTCGACGAGCTCTATGGCGCTGCCTACGACGCCCTGCACGGCGGTTTCGGCACCATGCATCGCTTCATCCATGGCGATACGGTCGAATACGCGCTGATGCGCAGCCGACCGCTGCGGCGCCAGGCAGACCCGGCGACCTACGCCGACATGGCGCGCCGCACGCTGGCCGGCGCCGCGTGGCTGATCGACCCGGTGTGGGGCGGCATGTACCAGTACTCCGACGCCGCGGACTGGTCCTCGCCGCACTTCGAGAAGCTGATGAACATCCAGCGCGATGCGCTGCGCAGCTACGTGCTGGCCCACCAGATCACCGGCGATCCCGCCGCCCTCGCCGCGGGCCGCGCCATCGCACGCTGGCTGATCGAGCGCATGCGCGCCCCGGACGGCGGGTTCTACGTCAGCCAGGACGCCGACGTTGACCGCGCGGTCACGGGCAAGATCTTCTACGCACTCGACGACGCCGGCCGCCGCCAGCTCCGCGAACCGCGCATCGACCGCAACCTCTATGCGCGCGAGAGCGGCTGGGCTGCGGCTGCCCTCGCCGCGCTCTACGACGTGACGGGCGAGCGCGACTATCTCGACGCCGCCACGCGCGCCGTCGACTGGGCCATTGCCCATCGTCGGGCGCCCAATGGCGGCTTCGGCCACGCCCGCGCCGCCGATGACGACGTGCATCTGGGCGACACCCTGGCCATCGGCGAGGCGGCACTGGCGCTCCATCGCTCGACGGGCGATCGGCGCTGGCTCGTCCTGGCGCTGGAGGCAGCACACGCCATCAACGGCGGCTTTCGCGACGGCGACGGCGGGTTTGTCGTTCGCCAGCCCGATGCCAACGCCATCGGTGTGTTGCGCAAGCCGGTGAAGCAGATCGACGAGAACGTCGCCGCCGTGCGCTTTCTCAACCTGCTGAATCGCTACACGGCCGACGCGACGCTGCGCGCCGCCGCCGAACACGGCATGGCGTGGCTGGTGGCGCTGGCCCGCAACGACATGGTGCTGCCGGGCGCGCTGCTGGCCGACGACGAACTGGCGCGCGAGCCGGCGCATGTCACGATCGTCGGCGCCAAGGACGACCCGGAGGCCCAGGCGCTCCACGCTGCGGCACGACGTTACCCGACACGCTACCTGCGCATCGAGTGGTGGGACCGGGGGGAAGGACCACTGCCCAACCCCGATGTCGACTATCCCGAGTTGCCGCAGGCGGCCGCCTTCGCCTGCGCCAACGGCGTGTGCTCGCTGCCGGTGTTCACGCCGGCCGAGGTTCACCGCATCGTGCGCCAGGTCGAGGATCGATAGCGCAAGCGGTCATGACAATGAGCGTCACTGCTCCGGCTTGACGCCGGCGGTCTGGATGACCTTGGCCCAGCGGGCGACCTCCTCGGCGAGGAACTGGCCGGTGCGGGCCGGATCGTAGCCGCTGGGGATGATGCCCATGCCGGTGAAGCGCTCCTTGACCTCGGGCAGCGCGACGACCCGCGCGACTTCCTTCGACAGCCGATCGACGATGTCTCCCGGCGTGCCGGCCGGCGCCAAGGCCATCATCCAGGTCGACGACTCCAGCAGCGGTCCACCCGCCTCGACGATGGTCGGGACCTCCTTGGCCGCTTCCAGCCGCTCCTTCGACAGCATGGCGAGCGCCCGGACCTTGCCGGCACGCACCTGCGGCATCATCGACGATGGCGCGTCGATCAGGATCTGGATGCTGCCGCCGATCAGGTCCTGCAGCGCCGGTGCCGTGCCGCGGTAGGGCACATGCGTCATCTCGACACCGACGGTCTGCTTGAACAGCTCGGTCGTCAGGTGCGCGGCGGCACCGACACCGGACGAGCCGTAGGAAATCTTGCCGGGATTGGCCTTGGCGTAGTCGATGAGCTGCTTCACGTCCTTGGGCGCGAAGTCGTTATTGGCCGTGAGAATGAGCGGCGCGATCCCCATCAGCGATACCGGCGCAAAGCTCTTCACCGGATCGAACGACAGTTTGCCGGCATAGAGCGTGGCATTGGCCGCGTGGCCGGCAATGACAGTCAGGATCGTGTAGCCGTCGGGCGTGGACTTCGCTGCCGCCTCGGCGCCGATCAGCGAATTGGCGCCGGGCCGGTTCTCGACGATGATGTTCTGGCCCAGTGCCGACGTCAGGCGCTCGGTGACGATGCGGGTGGTGGAGTCGGTGATGCCGCCCGGCGTGTACGGCACGATCCACCGGATCGGCTTGGCGGGCCACGCCTGAGCCTGTACGCCGCCGCCTGCCAGTGCAGCCGCACCGCCGACGCCGAGCGCCAGCGCGTGCCGTCGATTGAACAGTTTCGTCACCCTCAGCTCCTTTTTTGAAGTCGACGCCGTCAGTCGTCGCCGGCTTTACGGCGCTGCGGCTCTGGCTTCAAGAGGGTGCGAATTCTGGTCGCTAGACGTGCTGGCCACCGTTGATCTGGACCTCGGCGCCGGTGACATAAGACGAATGCCCGTCGCACAGGAAGTGGATCACGTCGGCGACCTCGTCGGTTGTCCCCAGTCGCCGCATGGGGATTTGCTCGGCCACGATCTTTTCCGTGCCGGGCGACAGGATGGCGGTATCGATCTCGCCCGGTGCGATGGCGTTGACGCGGATGCCCAGCGGGCCGAAATCATGTGCCATCTCACGCGTCAGCGTCGCCAGCGCAGCCTTGGACGTCGCGTAGGCTGTACCCGCGAAGGGGTGTACCCGCGAGCCGGCGATCGAGGTGACATTGACGACGCAGCCCTTGGCGGCGGCCAGTTCTTGGATCAGACCACGTGCCAGCATGACCGGCGCAAAGAAATTGACGTTAAAGACCTGATGCCACAGGTCGAACGGCGTATCGGCGGCCCCCAGGCGCGCACCTTCGGCGCCCTTGGGCGAGATGGCGGCATTGTTGACCAGCGCGTCGAGCCGGCCACCTTTCAGCCGCGCCTTGATCTGCTCAATGCCACGGCCGACATCGACCGGGTCGGCCAGGTCGAGTTGAACATGGTTCTCGCCGCCGCCCGGCCACGGGCACAGCGCACTGAACGGCTGTCGCGAAATGGTAATGATGCGCCAACCGGCCATGCCGAAGCGTTTGACCGTGGCGTGGCCAATGCCGCGGCTGGCGCCAGTCAGCACCAGCGTCTTGGTATTGGCAACGGCCGAATCCGGCGAAGCGGCCATGTCGTTCTCCAAAGATCCGATATGTGGGCATAGAACGCCTTCGGCGCAACAGGGTCAATCCTGCAAGCATCCGCTCGCCCCATGAACATCACCGCCCCGCTCTTCACTGCCAGCCGACAGCGTCTGGTCAAGCGGGGCCAATCATCTTAGAACCCACCTATGCAGTTTGACGACGTCATCCTCGGCCGCCGAAGCATCCGTGGCTACAAACCCGATCCCGTTCCCAGGGCCCTGATCGAGGAAATCATCGGGTTGGCGATGCGCGCGCCGTCGTCGATGAACACACAACCCTGGAACTTCTACGTCATCACCGGCGAGCCGCTGGACCGCATCCGCGCCGGCAACACCGAGAGGAATCTGGCGGGCATCCCCCATTCGCGCGAGTTCCGCACAGGACAGGGTTTTACAGGTCAGCACCGCGATCGGCAGGTTGGCGTCGCCAAACAATTGTTCGCCGCAATGGGGATCGCACGCGACGACAAGGAAATGCGCCAGGACTGGGTGATGCGCGGATTCCGTCAGTTCGACGCACCGGTCTGCGTGATCGTGACCTATGACCGCGTGCTGGACGGCAGCGATGACACGCCCTTCGACTGCGGCGCCGTGACGACCGCCCTGGTCAATGCCGCCTGGTCTCGCGGGCTGGGTGCCGTGATCAACAGCCAGGGGATCATGCAATCACCGGTGGTTCGCCAGTACGCCGGCATTGCCGATGATCAAGTCATCATGAAAAGCGTCGCCCTGGGCTGGCCGGATGAAAGCTTCCCGGCCAACGCCGTCGTGTCCCACCGCAAAACGGTGGCCGAGGCGACGGTGTTCGTCGGTTTCGACGACTGACCAGATCATCGGTACGCGCAGCGTTACAATCTCTTTAGCCGACGCAATCAGCCGGCTATTTTCTGGGCGCCACAAAACGGGGAGACACCATGGCCGAGATCATCCTGCATCACTATCCGACCTCGCCCTTCTCCGAGAAGGTGCGGATCGTGTTCGGGCTGAAGAACCTCGCCTGGCGCTCGGTCGAAATCCCCGTGATCATGCCCAAGCCCGACCTGATGCCGCTGACCGGCGGTTATCGCCGCACGCCCGTGCTGCAGATCGGCGCCGACATCTATTGCGACACCCAGATCATCCTGCGCGAACTGCAGAAGCGCTTCCCCGAGCGGTCGCTGACGCCGGCCGGCCATGAGGGCGTCGCCGAGGCCCTGGCCTACTGGGCCGACCGCACCCTGTTCTGGTCCGCCGTCGGCATCGTCATGGGCACGCTCGCCGACACGCTGCCCGAAGCCTTCCACAAGGATCGCAGTGCCTTCTCGGGCCGGCCGGTCGATCCTTCACGCATGAAGGCCATGGTGCCGGTGGGCCGCGACCAGACCTATGCCGGGCTGGCGCATGTCGAGAGCATGCTGGTCGATGGCCGCGCCTTTCTGCTGGGCGGACAGCCGTCGATGGCCGACGTGGCGGTCTACAACCCGGTGTGGTTCGTGCTGAAGCGCCTGGGCGCCTCGACATCGCCGTTCGACAAGCTGCCCCAGGTCATGGCCTGGGCCCAGCGCATGGAGCGTTTCGGCCACGGCCAACCGACCGACATGGCGCCGGGCGAGGCGCTCGATGTCGCCGAGCGCAGCGAGCCCGACATGCCGGCCGGCGTGGACGCCGGCGATCCCAGCGGCCTGAAGGCAGGCACCCCGGTGCTGGTGACTCCCGACGATACGGGCAAGGTGCCGGTGGGCGGCGAGCTGGTGACGCTCAACGCCTATGAAATCGCCGTGCGCCGCGCCGACGAACGGCTCGGCACCGTGGTCGTGCACTTCCCGCGCGCCGGCTTCGTGCTGGCACCGGCCGCCTGAATCACGTCGGGTCGGCTGCGCTGCGACGGCGCGTCGTCATCTGTTTGGTGCCTTCGTAGCGCAGCCGCTTGCACATCACCGCGAAGCCGTCGAGGTTGTCGACCACCCGACCGAAGATGCAGACCTGGTTGGGGTGCGGCCGCCCATCCTTGGTGTAGATCGTCGTCGGAAAGTTCACGAACGCGTTGCGTCCATAGGCAATCGTGACTTCCTCGATGTAGGGATCCCACACCATGTCGCCGGGTGCCAGCCGCTGGAAGCGGTTCTCCAACGCGTAGCCCAGCGTTTCCAGCAGCGGTATGCGGTCGAGATAGAACGCGGCGTGCCCGAACCAGGCGCAGTGGATCATGGTGCCGGCATAGGGCAAGGCATCCCAGAAGGCCTGGCACGTCCGGGGCGCGACGTGATCCAGCAGGACAGCGCCAAATCGCTCGCCACCCATCTCCAGGTCGAGCCGCCGCGCTTGCGGCGGCACGGCGTGCGGGATCTCGAACCGGTCGTACCACCAGCCGTCCCACATCCTGCGCTGCGCCGCCTTGTCAGCCGGATCGAGGCCCAGGTCTGCGCGCCGTTCCACCATTGCAGTACCTCCGCAAGTCAGTTGGTCCGGCGACTCTGATATCAATATGGTATTGTCGATATGGCCACTTCTTCAGAAGAAAGGCAGACCATTTTGGAGGATCGCCATCGTCAAGACAGCCCGATCCATCGACATTCCGGCGCTCACGCTCGACCGACGGTCTCGCGTTCCGCTGCACCTGCAGATCTACGAGCGGCTGCGGGCGGCCGTCCTCACGGGCGCGCTGCGCCGCGGCGCACGCCTTCCGGCAACGCGCGCGCTGGCGGCGGAACTGGGCCTCTCGCGCGCAACGGTGCTGGCCGCCTACGAGCAGCTGCTGGCCGAGGGCTATCTCGAGAGCCGGGTCGGCGCCGGCACGCGCGTCGCCCGTCAGCTACCGGAGAGCGCGCTGCATGCCCCCAGCAGTTCTCGCCGCGCCCGTTCCCAACCGCTCTCTGCCATCAGCCCACGCACCATCGCGACGCGCGGCAAACGCATGGCGGAGGACAAGTTCGGACCTGAGCTGAGGACGGCGCCGCGCCAATGGCGTGTCCCCTTTCGGGTTGCCGTGCCCGCACTGGATAGCGTGCCGTTTCAGATCTGGTCACGGCTGCTGTCGCGCCACATACGCCATGCATCGCCGGAGATCCTGGATTATCGCGACGGACGGGGCCTGAAACGACTGCGCGTCGCCATCGCTGGCCATTTGTCGGTGTCACGCGGCGTGCGTTGCACGGCCGACCAGGTGCTGATCACGGCCGGCGCCCAGAGCGCGATCGATCTCGCCGTCCGTGTGCTGCTGGATCCCGGCGATGCGGCCGTCATCGAAAATCCGTCGCACCTCGGCATCCGCGGGGCCCTGAAGGGTGCCGGCGCCACCATCGTCCCGGCGCCTGTCGATCGCGAAGGGCTCGTCCTGTCGGGGCGCCACGCGCCGCCGACGGGGACGCGGCTGGTGTTCGTCACGCCGTCCAATCAGTTTCCGCTGGCAGTGACGATGAGCCTGCCGCGCCGCCTGGCGCTGCTCGACTGGGCAGCGCGCGCCAACGCCTGGATCCTGGAAGACGACTACGACAGCGAGTTCCGCTTCGCCGGCCGGCCGATCGAAGCGCTCCAGGCGCTCGATCACGCCAACCGTGTGCTCTACATCGGCAGCTTCAGCAAGGTGCTCTACCCCGGCCTGCGGTTGGGTTATCTCGTGGTACCCAGTGACCTGATCGACACGTTCGCCGCGGCGCGACGCTTCATCGACGTCCATCCGCCGGTGGTGTTCCAGGCCGCCCTGGCCGATTTCATCGCGGCCGGTCATTTCGGCCGACACCTCAGGCGCATGCGCGTCCTCTACGGCGAGCGCGGACAGGTGCTGAAGGATGCCGTCGATCGCCACCTCGCCGGTGCGATCGCCATGGAGCGTCCGCAAGCTGGATTGCATGCCATCGGGTGGCTGCCGCAAACCGCCGATGACAGCCTGGTATCGCGCCTCGCTGCCGAGCAGGGCATCGAAGCGCGCCCGCTGTCGCTCTACGCAATCGGCCGGATCAAGCCCGGTCTCGTGCTCGGCTTCGCATCGGTGCCACCCCAGGAGATCGAGAAGGGCGTGCGCACGCTGGCGCGGGTTCTCGACGGCGTGACGCAACGACGACGCCCGCCGCAGGTTGACATACCGGGTCCTGCTTTCTAGATAACCGTATATATAGTTAGGCACCGCTGAAGGAAGCCATGGCGGCCACGACGCTATCCCAAGGCGACGCGCTCACCGTTGTCGACTACCGATGCGAAGCCTGTCCGACCGACACGCCTTTCGCCGAAGTGCATGAGGCGTTCTCGGTCTCCTATGTGCGCAAAGGCAGCTTCGGCTACCGCACGCGGGGCGAGACCTTCGAGTTGGTGGCCGGCTCCGTTCTGGTCGGCCATCCCGGCGACGAGTTCATGTGCACGCACGACCATCATGTCTGCGGCGATGAATGCCTGTCCTTCCAGCTGACGCCGGCGCTGGTCGCGGCGATCGGCGACGGGCGCCGTGTGTGGCAGACGGGTTGCCTGCCGCCGCTGCCCGACCTGATGGTGCTGGGCGAACTGGCGCAGGCCGTTGTCGAGGGCAAGAGCGATGCCGGCCTGAACGAGGTCGGCATGATGTTCGCCGCGCGCTTCGTCGGCACGGCAGGCGGACGGAAGCGAAAACCGATGGCGGTCAAAGCGCGCGATCGCCGCCGCGCCGTGGACGCCGCGCTCTGGATCGACCGGCATGCCCACCAGCCGATCAGTCTCGACCACGCGGCTGGGGAGGCCGGCGTCAGTCCGTTTCACTTCCTGCGCCTGTTCGCGCGCGTGCTGGGCGTCACGCCGCACCAGTACCTGATCCGCGCGCGGCTGCGTCGCGCCGCTCGTCTGCTGGCGGACGGCGCGGAATCCGTCACCGACGTCGCCTTCGATGCCGGCTTCGCCGACCTGTCGAACTTCGTGCGCACGTTCCACCGTGCCGCCGGCATGCCCCCACGCCGCTTTCAGCAGGCAGCGCGGGGTGATCGTCGAATCCTCGAAGCGCGGCTGGCGACACCACTGGTGCACTGAGGCACGCCGAGCGTAAGGGCGTTCATCCCTTCTCCCCGCGCAGGCGCAGGGGGTGTCCGGCGAAAGTGTCCGGCAAAATCTAGCACTTTTCGCTGCAGTAACGCTTCATGGTGAGCTTGTCGAACCATGAAGCGTTCCGCACCAACCGTCGTGCACGGCCTTCATGGTTCGACAAGCTCACCATGAAGGCTTTTTCCCCGGACAGCCCTGCGCGCAGGCGGGGAGAAGGTGGATAGTTCTCAGCTGGCGGCGGCGGCTTTCGCTGTCTGCCGTGCCTTCTGGGCCCGGTACAGAGCGAACTCCTCGCTGACCGCCTTGGCGATCGACGGGCGCTTGAGCATGCGCTGATAGTAGTCGTGCACCGCCGGATAGGCCGCCAGGTCGACGCCGCTGTACTGGGCCCAGTTGAGCACGGTGGCGAGATACGCATCGGCCACGCTGAAGCGATCGAGCAGGAATTCATGCTTCGCCAGATGATCCTGCAGGATACCCAGACGCAGCGCGGCCTTGTCGCGCGCATAGGTCTTGACGTCGGCCGGTGCCGTCGGGTCGAGCAACGGCACGAACAGGGCCTTGTGCAATTCCGTGCCGATGAAGCCGAGCCACTGTTGCAGGCGCGCCCGTTCGGCCCCGGCCGACGGGGCCAGCTGCGCCGCCGGGAAACGATCGGCGACGTACTGCAGCACCGCCGTATTCTCGGTCAGCACGAACCCCTCGTCCGTGCGCAGGGCCGGCACCTGGCCCATGGCGGTGACGGCGAGGAAGTCCGATCCGTCTTCGACGCGCTTGGCATGTGTATCGACAGACGTGAATTGCGCGTCGGCGCCGACTTCGTACAGGGCAATGCGGGTCGCGAGCGAACAGGCCAGGGGAGAGAAATACAAATTCATCGTCAGTCCTCCGGGTATTGATTTTTTGTACTGTATTGAACATAAATAGAATGAGTCAATGGATTTTATTCCAGATGGTACAAAAAACAGAAAAGCGTCCGCGTGGCCGGCCACGGGCCTATGATCCGGAGCAGGCACTGACCCAGGCGACCGATGCCTTCTGGCGCACCGGGTTCTCCGGCACGTCGCTGGACGATCTGAGCGCCGCGACCGGCATGAACCGGCCGAGTCTCTACGGCGCCTTCGGCGACAAGCGCGCGCTCTACCTGGCGACATTGGATCGCTACATCGAGACCGGACGGCGGCTGATGGAAGAGGTCCTGGACAACAACCTGCCGCTGCGCAAGGTGCTGAAGCGCCTCTACGATCAGGCGCTGGTGCTGTATCAGCCCCCGGGCGATGCGGCGCTGGGCTGCTTCCTGATCGGCACCGCCGCGACGGAGTCCGTCGCCGACCCTGATGTGCGCAACAAGCTCGGCGAGGGCCTGCGCACGTTCGACCGCGTGTTCGAAGCCCGCCTGCGGCACGCGCAGGCGCGCGGCGAGATTGCCGCCACGGCCAACCCCGCGGCGCTGGCCAAGATCGCCTCCGCCGTGCTGCATACGCTGGCGCTGCGATCGCGTGCCGGCGATTCGGCGGCATCGCTGCGCGCCACCGCGGACGCCGGCGTGCAACTCATCTGTGGATCGACGTGATCGCGTGCGATGGCAGTCGGAGGCGGTGACCGCGTCCGATTCCCGCCAGCAGCACCCTCACGCAAGGTTGTCGTGTTGAACACCGGAGCACATGTGATCCGGGGCCGTTGTCGGCTATCCGCCAATGGCCTCCCCGGCTGGCGCGGATTGGTCGTCGGCAACGGCGAGGTTGAACGCTAGGGTGTTCAGGCAGAACGACCAGGAGGGACTTATGGCTGCGAGCCAAAGCGACAAGGCCAACCGTTTCCGCGCCCTGCACCTGGGGACCAGTGCATTCGTCATGCCCAACCCGTGGGATGCCGGCTCGGCGCGCATCCTGGCCGGGCTCGGCTTCGAGGCCCTGGCGACATCAAGCGGTGCCTTCGCCGGCACCCTGGGGCGGCGCGACGGCAAGGTGCAGCGTGAGGAGGCATTGGCCCATGCCCGCGCCGTTGCCGGCGCCGTCGACATCCCGGTATCGGCCGACCTGGAGAACGGTTTCGGCCATGCGCCATCCTTCGCCGCCGAGACGGTGCGGCTTGCCGCCGAAACCGGTCTTGTCGGCTGCTCGATCGAGGACGCGACCGGCGAGAAGGATCGGCCGCTCTACGATTTCAATCAGGCGGTGGAGCGCGTGGCGGCATCGGCGGAAGCGGCAAAGTCGCTCGGCTTCGCTTTCACGCTGACGGCACGATCGGAAAACTTCCTGCGCGGCAATCCCAATCTCGATGACACCATCAAGCGCCTGCAGGCTTACGAGAAAGCCGGCGCCGACGTGCTGATGGCGCCCGGCCTGCCCGACCTCGCCGCCGTGAAGGCGGTGTGCTCGGCGCTGTCGAAGCCCTACAACTTCATGGTCGGCATCAAGGGCAGGTCGTTCACCCTCGCCGACCTCTCGGCCGCCGGCGTGCGCCGCATCAGCCTCGCCACGTCGCTCTATCGCGCTGCGATGAACGGGCTGATCAGCGCCGCGCAAGAGGTGAAGGACAAGGGCACCTTCGGTTATGTCGACACGTCGATCGCGACGCCCGATCTGAACAACTACATGCAAGGCTGAGCAGCCGGTACACGCAACCGCTCTGCCGCTGAGACGAGGGATCCAGGGACAGCCTGGATCCCTCGTTTGCGTTCGGCACAACCGCGCACCTCGAGATTCGCAAGATTCTTCAAGATCGATGCGACGGGGCTCTCCTAGGGTGACGCCGTCCGGATCCCGCGAGCACCGCATGCCGATACGCGGCACAGTGGCGGTGTCGACCGCGCGGTCCCTGTCATCAGGAGACGTGCCATGGCCACCCTGCGTCAGGAGATATCGATCAACGCACCGGTCGAACCGGTATGGTCCGCCCTGCGTGACTTCCACGCCCTGCACCGGCGCCTGGTGCCGGGTTTCGTCGTCGATTGCCGCGCCGACGGCGATGCCCGGGTCATCACCTTCTTCAACGGCATGACGGCACGCGAGCTGCTGGTCTCGATCGACGACACGCACCGCCGGCTCGTCTATGCGATCGTCGACGGCCAGGCGACCCACTACAGCGCATCGGCCCAGGTTTTCACCGATGGCGACGATCGCTGTCGCTTCGTCTGGCTCATCGACCTGCTGCCCGACACCCTGGCACCTGCCATCGGCGCCATGCAGGCGCACGGCGCATCCGTCATCAAACAGGCGCTGGACCGCCAGCCGGCCCATGCCTGATCGACGGGAGCGTCAGATGACAACACCTCTGCCCGCCTTTCTCGACGCGCTGCACGCCGAGGGTCCGGCGATCGATCGCACCGGCAACATGGATCTGTACGGTTGGCTCATCGGATCCTGGGACCTCGACGTCACCCGCTTCCGCGACGACGGCTCGCGTCGCCATTGGCCCGGCGAATGGCATTTCGGATGGACGCTCGAGGGGCGCGCCATCCAGGATGTCTGGATCGTCCCGCCGCGCGGGCCCGGACGCCAGGTCGATGCGGCCGCCAACGCCAATTCCTACGGCACGACGTTGCGGGTCTATGATCCGGCACGCAATGCCTGGCATATCCAGTGGACCGATCCCGTGACGCAAACCTACCTGTCGATGATCGGCCGCAAGGACGGCGCCGACATCGTACAGCTCGGGACAGCGCCGGACGGCCGTCGCATCCGCTGGAGCTTCCGCGACATCACGACGAACGCCTTTCGCTGGTGTGGCGAGACGTCCGCCGACGAGGGCGCCACATGGCAGCTTGTCGTCGAGTTCCTGGCCCGCCGTGCGGGCTCGACCGCAGAGTCCTGACGCGATGGAGACAGCATGACCGAACGCCCCGAGACTCTTCGCTATGGCGTGGTGAGCGCCGAGGACCAGCGCGCCCTGAGCGGACTGGACTTTGTGCAGGCCATTGTCGATGGTCGGTTGCCGCACAATGCCATGGCGGAGACTCTCGGCTACTGGATTGCGTCGGCCGCCGACGGCCGGGTCACGATCAGGGCGCGGCCTTCGGCGGCACACTTCAATCCTGCAGGGACCGTGCACGGTGGTTTTTCAGCCACGCTGCTGGATTCCTGCATGGGCCTTGCCGTCCACTCGACATTGCCGCGCGGCTGGGGTCAGACGACCCTGGAATTCAAGGTCTCCTTCGTCCGGCCGATCACCGTCGACACCGGGCTGATCACGGCGGAAGGCCAGGTGTTGAGCCGCGGCCGGCGTGCCGGCACCGCCGAAGGACGATTGACGGACGCGCAGGGGCGGTTGCTCGTCCACGGCACGACCACGTGCCTGATCTTAGAGAATCAACCGTAATCATCACCATCGACGCATCCCGCCACGGCGACTCGCAATAGCGGGACGCTGCCCTCTTGTGCTTTAGTATGCGCCGCATCCGATTGAACAAGCACCAACGTCCGGGACGGCACCATGAGCGAGGATCTGTCGATATTCGTCGGCGCAGGCGATGCTGATCAGGACCTGTTGCTGAAATACGGCAATCGCCATGGCCTGATCGCCGGCGCCACCGGTACCGGCAAGACCGTGAGCCTGCAGACGCTGGCCGAGGGCTTCGCGGCCTACGGCGTGCCGGTGTTCCTGGCCGACGTCAAAGGCGACCTGGCCGGCATGTCGCAGAAGGGCGGCGACAACCCGAAGGCCGTGGAGCGGGCCCAGCAGCTGAAGATCGAGGGCTATGCCGGCCGCGCGTTTCCGGTGATGTACTGGGACCTGTTCGGCGAAAAGGGCCAGCCGATCCGAACCACGGTGTCGGAGATGGGTCCGCTGCTGCTGGCGCGGCTGCTGGACCTCAATGCGACGCAGGAAGGCGTCCTGAACATCGTCTTCAAGGTCGCCGACGCGCAGGGCCTGCTGCTGCTCGACTTCAAGGATCTGACGTCGATGCTGCAGTGGTGCGCAGAAAATGCCGCCCAGCTCACGACAGAGTACGGCAACGTCAGCAAGCCCAGCGTCGGTGCCATCCAGCGCGCGCTGCTAGTGCTGGAGCAGCAGGGTGGTGAACAATTCTTCGGCGAACCGGCGCTGGACCTGAAGGACATGATCACGCGCGATGCCAACGGCATCGGCTGCGTCAACATC
This sequence comes from Reyranella sp. CPCC 100927, assembly GCF_007859315.1. Classification (GTDB taxonomy): domain Bacteria; phylum Pseudomonadota; class Alphaproteobacteria; order Reyranellales; family Reyranellaceae; genus Vineibacter. The sequence continues at coordinate 975,251 of NZ_VOHA01000001.1, read as the reverse complement.
CTCGCGGCCGACAAGCTGATGCAGAGCCCACGGCTCTACGCGACGTTCCTGCTGTGGCTGCTGTCGGAGCTGTTCGAGGTGATGCCCGAGGTCGGCGACACCGACCGGCCGAAATTCGTGTTCTTCTTCGACGAGGCGCACCTGCTGTTCGACGACGCGCCCAAGGCGCTGATCGACAAGATCGAGCAGGTGGTGCGCCTGATCCGCTCGAAAGGCATCGGCGTCTACTTCATTTCGCAGAATCCGCTCGACATTCCCGAAAGCGTGTTGGGCCAGCTCAGCAACCGCGTGCAGCACGCCCTGCGCGCCTTCACGCCCAAGGACCAAAAGGCGGTGAAAACCGCGGCCCAGACGTTCCGTCAGAACAAGAAGTTCGACGCCGCCGAAGCGATTGTCGAACTGGGCGTCGGCGAAGCGCTGGTCTCGTTCCTCGACACCAAGGGCGCCCCGACGCCGGTCGAGCGCTGCCTGGTGGCACCGCCGCAGTCACGGCTCGGCCCGGTCAGCGACGCCGAGCGGCAGGCCGTGATCAAGGCGAGCCCGCTGGCCGGCAAGTACGACCGCGCCGTCGACCGCGACTCGGCCTACGAGGTGCTGATGGGTCGCGCCGGTTCGGGCCAGCACCAGGATGCCGGGGCACCACCGCCCAGCGCGCCCGCCCGACGTCGCGGCCAATACGGCGCACCGCCGCCGGCCGATACGGCGCCCGGCGGCGCCTGGGGCACACCACCGCAGCCGCAATGGGATCTGCCGCCGCAGCCACCCACCGACGACGCAGGCCCGCGCCCGCAACCCCGCCTGCGCCGCTCACTGCCGCCGGAGGAAGCGCCGCCACCGCGCGCGCCGGCGCGCCGCAGCGACAGCATCGTGGATGCCGTTACCAAGTCGGCGGCCCGCACCGTCACCAACGTCGTCGTGCGCGAAGCGTCCAAGGCCATTTTCGGCCGCGGCGGCATCGGCAGCTCGATCGTGCGCGGGGTGCTGGGCAGTCTGTTGAAATAGCCTGTCGCCATGACGCCGCGGCTCGAAACGGATCGCCTTCTGCTTCTGCCGCTGGGTGTCGACGATGCCACGGCGATCCAGCACCTGTTCCCGCAGTGGGAGATCGTGCGCTACCTCAACCCGCGGGTGCCGTGGCCGTACCCGGCGGACGGTGCCGAGGTGTTCCTGCGAGACGTCGCCCTGCCCGCGATCGCGCGCGGTGACGAATGGCTGTGGAGCCTGCGGTTGAAAGCTGATCCCGCAGCATTGATCGGATTGATCCACCTTCTGGCGCCCAAGAACGAGGAGATGGACAACCGCGGCTTCTGGATCGATCCCGCGCATCAGGGCCGGGGACTGATGACCGAAGCCGCCGATGCCGCGACGGACTTCTGGTTCAACACGCTGGGCTTCGCGCGCCTGCGCACGTCGAAGGCGGTTCCCAACCAGGCCTCCAGCCGCATCACCGAGAAGCAGGGCATGCGGCGCGTGGCGCTGACCGAACGCGACTATGTCGGCGGCCGCTTCCCCACCGAGATCTGGGAGATCACGCGCGACGAGTGGAACGCGCGACGGACGTAAATCGGGGCTCGCGCTTCCAGGTTCGAGCTGTTCATCCTCGGGCCGCTGCTGTCGTCCTGAGCGCAGCGAAGGATGACGGCAGCGGCCGACTACGGTTCGCTCTCTCCCAGCGTGATGGCCAATCCTTCCAGGATCTCGCCCCAGCCGGCCTGGATACGATCCCTGTGCTCGGCCCAATCGGGGCGCATCTCGTGGGTCAGAGTGAGCTCGCAACCGGAGGCCAGCGGCACGATGTCGATGGCAACGCGATCGATGTCCTGCGCGTACATCTCGACGGCAAGCGAGAACACCAGCCGGCGTGGCCGGTCGATCTCGAGATACTCGCCAGTGTGCGGCACGTCCTTGCCGTCACGCCGATCGACAAAGACGAACTTGCCACCGATCCGTGCGTCGATATCCACGCGCACCATTGTGCCTGTCGCCGTGGCGAACAGGAACGTGCCAGCCTTGGCCGGGTCGAGCCAGGCATCGAAAACGCGTTCCGCCGACGCGCTGAAGCGCCGCGTGACACGGGCAACGACCGCCGCTTGGCTGGCCATCCTGTCGCTCCTTCAAAGCTTCGAAATGACGGCGCTAGTGCCCGCGTCGGGTTCCGCTCTTCTTGCGCGTCTGTGCCGCAGCGCGATCCTCCGCCTGCAGCAACGCCTCCAGCGTATCCAGGCGGGCCGTCCACAGGGCGCGCTGCTTTTCGATCCAGGCCGCTGCCTCGTCGAGCGGCTTGGGATTGAAGGACAGGAAATGTTCGCGTCCTTCCCGCCGGCGATGCACCAGGCGCGCGCGCTCCAGCATGCGAATGTGCTTGGACACCGCGTTGAGCGACATGTCGAAGGGCTGCGCCAGGTCCGTCACGCGGGCCTCGCCCGACGACAGCCGTTGCAGGATCGCGCGCCGCGTCGGATCGGCCAGTGCCGTCAAGGTATGGTCCAAGGCCGACTGCATCGGGTGTCTCTCTATAATTCAACCATAATGTTGAATATTATGTAAACGTGTTGCCCTGTCAAGCGGCCGTGCCCGCGCGATGTCAGGGAATGATGCGGCGCCGGCGGAAGTCGTCGAAAATGCCGAGGAACATCGCTTCGGTGTCGACATAGTCATGAAAACCGAAGCGGCGTGCCTTCGAGCCATCGGCAAACATGTCGTAGTCCCATGAGAAGACGAAGTCGCCGAAGCGCCACGAGGAAACATCCTGGTAGGCAAGCCGCTGCAGGCCGTGCCGTGCCACCATGGCGTTCCACACCGGTTCCTTGTCGGCCATGACGGTGTCGAGCGACAGCGGCAAGGGCGGCGCCACGTCGAGGCCGAACGAGCCGGCAATCTTCGGCCACATCTCGCTCCAGCGGAACAGATCACCGTTGTTGATGTTGAAGGCCTGGTTGGCGCAGCGCGGGTCGGTCGCGGCCCATACGGTCGCCCGGGCCAACAACCCGGCATCGGTCATTTCCAGCAGCTTGTCGTAGGCCCCTGGCTTGCCGGGGAAGCGCAGGGGCAAGCCGAGTTCCTTGGACATCGCGCCATAGACCGCGATCACCATGGCGAGGTTCAGGGGATTGCCGAGGGCGAAGCCACACACCACGGCCGGCCGGATCGCCGTCCAGCTCCAGGCCTTGCCCTTCTGGCGCGCCTCCAGGGCGCGCTGCTGGTCGTGCATGAACTCAGGCGGCATGAAGTAGGCATCGGTCTCGCGGGCCGGCGTCTTGAACGGACCGAGATGGCCGCCATAGACCTTGTAGCCTTGCATCAGGCTGACGTGCAGCAGGCCGCGCGCCACCGGCTCCATGGCATCAAGGACATTCACCAGCATCGCGAGATTGGGCGGCACCAGTTCGGCCCAGGTCGGCCGATCCTGGTAGGCGGTGTAGAAGATGTGCGTCACCTCGGCCAGGTCGCCGAGCTTGCGGCGGCAGTCGTCCCGGTCGAGCAGATCGACGGACACATGGCGGATACGTTCCGTCGATTCCCCGCCCCGCCGCGACAGGCCAATGACGGTCCAGTCACCCAGCGCGGCGAGATGACCGACAAGATTGCGGCCGATGACGCCGTTGGCACCGACGACCAGGGCCACTTTGTTCTGCGTGCTCATGGCACTCACGCGATCGTATCGACCACACCGCCATCGACACGCAGCGCGGCGCCGGTCGTGGCGGATGCCTGCGGCGAGGCGACGTAGACGACCATGTTGGCGACCTCCTCGACCGTGGCGGCGCGTTGGATGATCGAGCTCGACCGGTGCGCCTTCACGAACGCCGCGGCGGCATCTTCGATCGACTGTCCGGCTTTGGCGGCGGTGTCCTTCAGCATCGCCTCGACGCCGTCCGACAGCGTCGGGCCCGGCAGGACGGCATTGACGGTCACGCCGGTGCCCGCCAAGCGCTTGGCCAGGCCGCGCGAGAGCGCGAGATAGCCGGTCTTGGTGAAGCCGTAGTGGATCATGTCGGCCGGAATGTTCAGCGCCGATTCGGACGACAGGAAAACGATGCGCCCCCACTGGCGGGCGATCATGCCGGGTGCGTAAGCGCGCGACAGGCGCACGCCCGACATGATGTTGACCTCGAAGAAGTGAGTCCACTCGCTGTCGGGGATCTCGAAGAAGTCCTGCGGACCGAAAATGCCGACATTGTTGATCAGGATGTCGGCCGACGGCTCGGCCTTGACGAAAGCCTCGCACCCCGGCGCCGTGCCGAGATCGGCGGCAACGCCGCGAACCGTGGCGCCGCTCACGGCCTGGCGGATCGCGGCGACCGCCTTGTCGACGGCCGCCGGTGTGCGGCCGTTGATCACGACGGTGGCACCGGCCTGCGCCAGACCCTTGGCGATCGCGAAGCCGATGCCGGCGGTCGACCCGGTGACAATGGCGGTCTTGTTGGTGAGATCGATGTTCATGACAGACTCCTGATCAGTCAGCGGTCCCAACGGAAACTTCGGATATGGCGCGCTGCGGCTTCCTGTCGAGGCGCAGCGCCACCACTGCGACAACGAGGGCGGCCAGCGGCACCAGGGCCGCAACCCACGGCAACGCACCCAGGCCCAGGCCGTGGTCGATCACGGCGCCGCCCAGCCAGGCGCCGACGGCGTTGCCGAGGTTGAAGGCGCCGATGTTGAAGCTGGAGGCCAGACTCTGGCCGGCACCCTCGGCCTTCTCCAGCACCCACATCTGCAGGGCCGGCACCGTGGCGAACGCAGCCGCACCCAGCAAGCCGACGAAGACCACCATCAGGATCTTGTCGTGAACGGCGAACGTCATGGCACCCATCACCAGCGCCAGCACGGCGAGCGTGCCCAGCATGGTCGGGACCAGCCGCCGATCGGCCAGCTTGCCGCCGATCAGATTACCGGCCATCAGGCCACCGCCGAACACCAGCAGGATCGGCGACACGGCGGCGTCAGTGAAGCCGGTGAGCTGCGTCAGCATTGGCGCAATGTAAGTGAACACCGCGAACATGCCGCCGAAGCCCAGCACCGTAGTGAGCAGGCCCAGCATCACCGGCGGACGCACCAGCACGCGCACATCCTGACGCCAGTCGCTGACCTCCGGTGTCGCCTGATCACGCGGCACGAAGAGGGCGATCACCGCCAGCGCGACCAGGCCGATCAGGGCCACGGCCCAGAAGGTCGAGCGCCAGCCGAACGCCTGTCCCAGCCAGGTGCCGAACGGCACACCCAGGATGGTGGCCACGGTGAGGCCGGTGAACATGATGGCAATGGCGGATGCGCGCTTGTCGGCGGCCACCAGGCCGGTCGCCACGACGGAGCCGACGCCGAAGAACGTCCCGTGGGCGAACGACGTGAGCACGCGCGCCGCCATCAGCGTCGTGTACGACGGCGCCAGGGCACCGGCGACGTTGCCCAGGACGAAGATCACCATCAGCGCCAGCAGCACGGTCTTGCGCGACCATCTGCCGGTCAACACCGTCATGATGGGTGCGCCCACCATGACACCGAGCGCGTAGCCGGAGATCAGCAGGCCGGCCGCCGAAATCGTGACGGCGAAGTCGGTGCTGACCTCCAGCAGCAGACCCATGATGACGAATTCGGTGACCCCGATGCCGAAAGCGCCGGCAGTCAGGGCGTAAAGGGCTATGGGCATGGAAAAGTCCTCTCACAACGGCATGCGCCGGATCCGCCCTCCACATGGACCCGACGCCACTCGTGAGTTAGAATGCCCAAAGGCAAAGTGCCTGTGAGATGAAGTCACAATGAGCCGACTGGACGTCAACCGCTCGGGCGAGATGGAAGTGTTCGTGCGGGTGGTCGAATTGGGCGGGTTTTCCGCCGCGGCCCGGGCCTATCGCATGACACCCTCGGCGGTCAGCAAGCTGGTGGCGCGGCTCGAACGGCGGTTGGGAACGCGGCTGATCAACCGCTCGACCCGACTGATCCAACTCACGCCCGAGGGCTCCGCCTTCTACGAGCGCAGCGTGCGCCTGCTGGCCGACCTCGACGAAGCCGAGCGCGGCGCCGCGACCAGCGCAGCCCCCAGCGGCCGGTTGCGGGTGAACACCAACGTCGCCATCGGCCGGCTGTACCTGCTGCCGATCGTCACCGAGTTCCTGGTCAAGCACCCCGCCGTGACCCTGGATATCGTGATCACCGATGCGGTGATCGATCTGCTCGAGGAGCGCACCGACATCGCCATCCGCAGCGGGCCGCTCAAGAGCTCGCGGCTGGTGGCGCGCAAGCTGGGCGAGACCCGCATGGCGATCGTTGGCGCGCCGGCCTATTTCCAGCGCTGTGGGACACCCTCGACACCGGCCGACCTGGACCAGCACAACCGCCTGGGCTTCGGCTACGCGCGCGCGATCGAGGGCTGGCCGCTGATCGAGGGCGGCACCCCGATCATGGTGCCGCCGGCGGGCAACGCGCAGGCGAGCGACGGCGAGACCCTGCGCCGCCTGGCCCTGGCCGGCCTCGGCCTGGCGCGTCTTGCGATGTTCCAGGTGCGCGCCGACATCGCCGCCGGCCGATTGGTGCCGGTGCTGGAGGACTACAACCCGGGCGACACGGAAGACGTGCACGCCGTCTTCCTCGGCCAGGGCGGCCACCTGCCCGCCCGCGTGCGCGCCTTCCTCGATTTCCTGGTCGCGAAGATCAGGGTGGCGTGAGGCACTCGGCGGTTTGCTTGGTGTCATGCGCTTAGCGCAGGTGGTCCATGGTGCAGGATCGATTTACGCCGCCAACGCTGTGCCGTTACGCTCGCGCCGCGTGAACGGAGGATCGGCGCACCTATGATTGCTTTGACCGGATATACGGATCGACTGTCGGCTGCGGCCGGTGAGCACATCGCGTTCAAGATATCGAGCAGCGGCAGCGAGCCCGCGCACGCACGGCTGGTGCGCATCCGCAGCGGCGATCCCAATCCGAAGGGACCCGGCATGAAGTTCGAGGACCTGTCGTCCCGCTTCACGCACACGTTCCCCTCGCGCGTCCAGCGGTCCTATCCCGGCTCGTACGCGGTCGTGGAGCGCGCCACGACGCTGTCGCCGCTGCAGGCGATCACCATCGTCGCCACGATCTGGCCGACCCTGCCCGGCAGCGGCGATCAATGCGTGCTGTCACGCTGGGATAGTGACGCGGGCGTCGGGTTCGCGCTGCTGGCAACGCCGCGCGGCCTGGCGCTGGAGATCGGCCGCACCACAGGCACGCCGCTGCGCATCGAGACCGGCAAGGCCTTTCGTCCACGGGCATGGTACCGCATCTGGGCGGTGGTCGACCCGGCCTCGCGGTCGGTGCGCGTCGGCCAGAAGCCGCTGCGCCCCGAGGCGCTGAGCGACGATGCCGGCGAAGCGCAAGGACCGCTCGACGCCAACGCGGCACCCGATGCACGACGGCCGGTTTTCATCGCAGCCCAACAGGCACAGCCGGCGCGGCGCTATTTCAACGGCAAGATCGAGGATCCGATGATCCTCGGCGCCGCCGTTTCGGATCCGACCGCGCTCGCCTTTGATCCCGCCAAGCTGCCGTTGCAGGCGGTGGCGGCGTGGGATTTCTCGCGCGGTTTCGACGGCATCGACATCGAGGATATCGGTCCCCATCGCCTGCATGGCGTGCTGGTGAACCTGCCGGCGCGGGCCATGAAAGGCTCGACCTGGACCGGCCGGGAGATGCGCTGGCGCGAGGCGCCACGCCAGTACGCGGCCATCCACTTCCACGACGACGATCTGCACGACTGCGGCTGGGAGACGGATTTCAGCTTCATGGTGCCCGCCGACCTGAAGAGCGGCGTCTACGGCATGCAGATCACATGCGGCTCGCACCAGGACACGATCCCGTTCTTCGTGCGTCCGTCGGCCGGCCAACCCAAGGCGAAAGTCGCCTATCTCGCCGCCACCTTCACCTACCAGGTCTACTTCAACTTCATTCGCGGCAACTACGACGATGCGTTCCGCCAGCGCGTCAAGGAATGGGGCGCCGCGCCGAACAACCCGCAGGACTTCCCCGAGTTCGGCCTGTCGACCTACAACCGGCACAGCGACATGAGCGGCATCTGCTACTCATCGCGCCTGCGGCCGGCACTGACCCTGCGGCCGGGCTTCCCGAGCTTCAACGACGCGCGCGGCTCGGGCCTGCGGCACTTCTCGGCCGACACCCACCTGCTGAGCTGGTTCGAAGCCAAGGGCATCGACTTCGACGTCATCACCGACGAAGACCTCGACGACTACGGCCTCGACCTGATCAAGGACTACAAGGTCGTCGTCACAGGCTCGCATCCCGAGTACCACACGCTGGGCACGCTCGATGCGCTGCAGGCCTACGTCGATGGCGGCGGCCGGCTGGCCTATCTCGGCGGTAACGGCTTCTACTGGCGCGTCGCGCGCTCGCCCAAGGTGCCGGGTGTGCTGGAGATCCGCCGCGCCGGTGCCGCCATCCGCACCTGGGCCGCCGAGCCCGGCGAGTACTACCACGCGCTCGACGGCGCCTATGGCGGCCTGTGGCGGCACAACGGGCGGCCGCCGCAGATGCTGGGCGGCGTCGGCTTCTCGTCCCAGGGACAATACGAAGGCTCGTACTACCGGCGTCTGCCGGCGGCAGACGACCCGCGCGTCGCCTGGATCATGAATGGCGTCAGCGACGAGGTCCTCGGCGACTTCGGCTTCAGTGGCGGCGGTGCGGCCGGCTTCGAACTCGATCGCGCCGACCATACGCTGGGCACGCCGCACAACGCTGTCGTGATTGCCTCCTCGGAGAAGCACCAGGATCACTTCGTCGCCGTGCCCGAGGAAGTGCTGGGCATCTACGCGACCGTGTCGGGACTGCCGATCGACAAGCTGATCCGGGCCGACATGACGTACTTCGATGCACCGCACGGCGGTGCCGTCTTCGCCACGGGCTCGATCACGTTTTGCGGCAGCCTGCCGCACAACGGCTACGACAACAACGTCTCGCGCATCCTGTTCAACGTGATCAACCGCTTCGGCGAACTGGGGTTGACCTGGAAGTAGCGGCCGGGGGGCATCGCCCTGCCGGTCAGTCCGGCAAGGCGATGCCTCGGAGCTCGAGACTGGAAACGGTGACGCCCCACGCTTCGGCGGCCGGCGCGACCTGCTGTTGCAGGGTGGTATTGATCGTGGCCCGATCGGTCGACAGCGCTGCGATCGGATGCGTGCCGATGACACTCTTCATCACCGTGCCGGCCAGCTGAGCCAGCGCGACCTTCAGGTCGGCGACCTCGTAAGTGGCCTTGACGGCATCAGCGATCTGGTAGCCCAGAACAGCACCCGCCTCGACCGTGGCGTTGTCCTTGGTCGTCGCGCGCTGGGGCGGCACATCCAGCGTCGCCTGGCGCATGTCATGCCGGGCGCCGATCCGGTCGATGAACGGCGCGACGAAATTGATGCCCGGCTTCAGCAGACGACTGAACCGGCCGAAACGTTCGACCGTCCAGTTCATATCGCGTGGCACGACCGTGAAACTGGCCCGCAGCAACAGGACCGCCACGATAACGATGACGGCGAGAGTGACGATGGACCCGAACGACTCCATGCGTTCCTCCCGACGTCACACCAGGCGGTCGAGTTCCTTGACGATGGCGTCACCCATCTCCTGGGTGCCGACCTTCTTCAGGCCCTTGGCGGCGGCAGCCTTGTCGTCGATGCCGCCGGTCAGCAGGTCGGCCGTGCGGTAGCCCGCCGCCAGCACGTTCTCGACGGCGCGCTCGACCAAGTCAGCCTCGCCCGGCAGGTCGAACGAATAGCGCAGCATCATGGCGTAGCTCAGCGTCTCGGCCAGCGGATTGGCCAGGCCCTTGCCGGCAATGTCGGGCGCGCTGCCGTGGATCGGCTCGTAGAGCGCCTTGCGCCGGCCGGTGGCGTCGGGCGCGCCCAGCGAGGCCGACGGCAGCATGCCGAGCGATCCGGTCAGCATCGAGGCCTCGTCCGACAGGATGTCGCCGAACAGGTTGTCGGTGACGATGACGTCGAACTGCTGCGGCCAGCGCAGCAGCTGCATGGCGAGCGCATCGGCATACATGTGGCTGAGCTGAACGTCGCTGTAGCTCTCCTTGTGCAGCTTGGTCGCTTCCTCGCGCCACAGCACGCCGGTGTGCATGACGTTGGCCTTCTCGGCCGAGCACACCTTGTTCTGGCGCTTGCGCGCCAGCTCGAAGGCCACGGCGCAGACGCGGCGGATCTCGCCCGATGTGTAGCGCTGCGTGTCGATGCCCTCGCGCTCGCCGTTGGCCAGGGTCTTCACGCCGCGCGGCTCGCCGAAATACACCCCCGACGTCAGCTCGCGGATGATCATGATATCCAGGCCCTTGACGATCTCGGGCTTGAGCGTCGAGGCATCGACCAGCGCGTCGAACACCTTGGCCGGGCGCAGGTTGGCGAACAGGTCCATCTCCTTGCGCAGGCGCAAGAGGCCACGCTCGGGCTTCTTGTCGAACGGCAGGGTGTCCCACTTCGGACCGCCGACCGAGCCGAACAGCACCGCATCGGCTTCCATCGCCGTCTTCACCGCGTCGTCGGTCACCGGCAGGCCGTGCTTGTCGAGCGCCGCACCGCCCACGAGGTCCTCGGTGATGTCGAAACCGACGGCGCGCTTCTTGCCCATCCAGGCAATGACCTTGCGCACCTCGTTCATCACCTCGGGTCCGATGCCGTCGCCCGGCAGTACCAGGAGCGTGCGGTTGGAGCCGGCCATCGCGATATCCTCCAAAACAAACCAGTTTCCGAAAAACGCGAAAGCGCCCGACGCCGGGCGCTTCGCCGCAGATGCGTGACGGCGCTCAGCGCGTCATCGACAACCAGGGCTGCGCCGACTTCTGCGCGCCCTCGAAGGAGTCGATCGCCGAAGAGGCCTGCAGGGTCTGGCCGATGTCATCGAGTCCCTCCAGCAGGCACTGCTTGCGGAACGGATCGATGTCGAACTTCACGGTGCCGCCGTCGGGGCCCTTGATCTCCTGGTTCACCAGGTCGACCGTGACGACAGCGTTGGCGCCGCGCTCGGCATCGTCCATCAGCTTGGCGATGTCTTCCTTGGGCAGCTTGATCGGCAGGATGCCGTTCTTGAAGCAGTTGTTGTAGAAGATGTCGGCGAAGCTCTCGGCGATCACGCAGCGGATGCCGAAATCGAGCAGCGCCCAGGGCGCGTGCTCGCGGCTGGAGCCGCAGCCGAAATTGGGGCCGGCAACGAGGATCTTGGCATTCTGGTAGGCCGGGCGGTCGAGCACGAAATCGACCTTTTTGCCGTCGGCGGCGTAGCGCATCTCGTAGAACAGGCCATCCTTCAGGCCGGTGCGCTTGATCGTCTTCAGGAACTGCTTGGGAATGATCATGTCGGTGTCGACGTTGACGATCGGCAGTGGTGCTGCCACACCCGTCAGTGTCGTGAACTTGTCCATGATCGTCCTCCGGTCCAGGAATGGCGGCGAATTAACGGGGATTGCATACAAGGTCAAGGCGCGGCGGCGGGTGTCTCCGATGCCGATTCTGCAGGCACCGCGGCCGCTTTTGCCGGCCCGACCAGGGCATTGGCCCACTGGTCGTGCAGCGCCTGGCGCCAACCGGTGCGCGGCAGCCACAGCAGGCAGGCCGGCGCCACCAGCCAGGCGATCAGGCTGAAGATCGCGGTGCCCAGGACCGGCGTCAGGATGGCCACCAGGGTGCCGGCCCAGAACGGCAGGGTGCGCACGACGGCCCGCTCGACCGACAGCCGCTTGCCCTCCAACGTGGTGACGGCAAGCCCCATCCAGCGTTTGCCCAGGGTGGCGCGCCAGGACGACGATTCGAGGCCGGCGCGATAGACGAGGTCGAGCAGGGCCACCAGCAGGGCCGCGATCGGGGTCAGGCTCCACTGATCGCCGGTCACCGCGATGATCAGCAGTGTCGGCGGGATCAGCAGCAGCGCGTCGATCACGCCGGCGGCCAGCCGCCGCCAGACGGTATCGGGGATCGTAAGGCGCTGCTTGTCCGCCACGGTCTTCAGCGATTGTCGCCGTCGAACAGATTGCCGATGCCACCCAGCACACTGCCCTCCTCGCGGCCGCCACCACCGCGCTGCGGCGCCGCCGCGAAGATCCGCGAGGCCAGGCGCGAGAACGGCAGGCTCTGCAGCCAGATAGTGCCCGGTCCCATGACACGGGCAAAGAAAATACCTTCACCGCCGAACAGGGCGGTCTTGATGTTACCGACATACTGGATGTCGAACTGGACGCTGGGCATGAGGGCCACCAGGCAGCCGGTGTCGACGAACAGCATCTCGCCCGCCGCCAGCTCGCGGCGCATGATGGCGCCGCTGCTGTGGACGAAGGCCATGCCGTCGCCCTCCAGCTTCTGCATGATGAAGCCTTCGCCGCCGAAGAAGCCGACGCCCAGCTTCTGCTGGAAGAAGATGCCCAGCTGCACGCCGCGGGCGGCGCACAGGAAGGCGTCCTTCTGGCAGATCAGCATGCCGCCCAGCTCACGCAGGTTCATCGGGATGATGGTGCCCGGATACGGCGCCGAGAACGCGACGGTGCGCTTGTAGGGCGACTGGTTGGTGTAGACCGTGGTGAACAGCGACTCGCCGGTCAGCAGGCGCTTGCCGGCCCCCACCAGCTTGTCGAAGAAGCCGCCGGAGGCCGTCTTGCGACCATCGCCGAACACCGCCTCCATGCCGACCCCGGCATCCATGTACATCATGCTGCCGGCCTCGCCGACGGCCGCTTCGCCGGGATCGAGTTCGATCTCGACGTACTGCATCTCCTCGCCGTGGATGCGGTAGTCGATCACGTCCATGCCGGCGGCGCCCGGCGCCGCGCCGGGCGCACCCCACTGCGGCCCGGGCGCCCCCGGTGGCGGCGGTGCGGGCGGCTGACCGCCCGATGGCGGGATCCACGACGGCATAAGCTCGGCTCCTGTTGGCGACAACCGGATCACAAAAAGGCCGACACGAGGCCGGCCTTTCCGTGGTTCAGGCAACGTTGCGCATCGGCTCTATTTCTTGATCACGACGGTGTCGGCGATCATGTCGTGCAGCGCCCGTTTGCGCTCGGTGAAGCCGGCCATCATGAAGCCGATACCGAACGGAATGAGGCCGGTGATGAAGAGCTTGGCGAAGAACCGGCCCGTGGCGCGGCCGAACGAGATCCGCGACCCGTCGGTGCCGCGCACGACCCGCAGGCCCAGCGCGCGCTTGCCCAGGGTGCCGCCGGCAGCCGAGCTGTTCATCATCGCTTCGTAGAGCCAGGCACCCACGAACGCCAACAGGTAGACGACAATGAAGATGCCGATGTTGTCGGCGAAGGCGTTGGCCACCGCCTGCTCGTCACCCGACGACAGCGCGCCGGACATCGAGGCGAACACGATACCGAAGATGATCCAGATCGGAATGCCGATGACCAGTCCATCGATGATGTAGGACACGACCCGGATCCAGAACCCGCCGAACACGACGCCGGGAGGCGCCGCGGCATAGCCGGGCGGGGCGTAGCCCGGCGGCGCATATCCCTGCGGGGCATAGCCCGGATGCGGCGGTGCCGCCGGATAGCCCTGCTGCGGCTGGCCGTAGCCGGGTTGTTGCGGCTGACCGTAGCCCGGGTGGGGCGGCGCCGGCGGGTAGCCAGGCTGCTGTCCCTGCTGCTGCCACGACGGCGGCTGTTGTCCCTGGTTACTCATCAACAATCTCCCCTTTTTGGCCGGCAGAAAATGACCGGCATCAGGTCTTGATCACCACCGTGTCGGCGATCATGTCGTGCAGCGCCCGTTTACGCTCGGTGAAGCCGGCCATGATATAGCCGATCATCAGGATAAAGGACGACACGAACTTGCCGAGGAACCGACCGGTGGCGCGGGCAAAGGTCAGCTGCGTGCCATCACCACGCAGGACGCGCAGCCCGAGGACGCGCTTGCCCACCGTGGCGCCTGATTCGGAACTCTCCTGAAGGGCGAAATACAGCCACGACACGATCAACCCGACCAGGCCGCTGGTGATCATGACCGTATCGAACTGTGGCGTGCCGACGGCCGCCTGGACTCCCATGATCAGCCGCAGCAGGAGACGGACGATCCAGCCGACGATGCTCAGGATGACGGCGTCGATGACGTAGGCCACGAAGCGTATCCAGAACCCGCCATACGTCGGCCCCTGCATCTGGCCGTACTGGCCATAGCCGGGTGGTGGCGGGGGTGGCGGTGGATACTGGCTGGACATGGACGCTCCTGACGCATCGTCTCGATCACCAGACAACGACCGGAGCGTACCACATCCCCCGCGCGGACGGCACCAAAGTGCCGCCGGCGTCAGTGAAACTCACGCACGTCCGTGAAAGTACCGGCGATCGCCGCGGCCGCCGCCATGCCGGGGCTGACCAGGTGCGTGCGCCCGCCACGGCCCTGACGGCCCTCGAAGTTGCGGTTCGACGTCGAGGCGCAACGCTCACCAGGCTTCAGCTTGTCGGCGTTCATCGCCAGGCACATCGAACATCCCGGCTCGCGCCAGTCGAAGCCGGCCTCGGCGAAGACCTTGTCGAGACCCTCCCGTTCGGCCTGTTCCTTCACCAGGCCGGAGCCCGGCACGATGAGCGCGTGCACATGACCGGCCACCTTGCGGCCCTGGGCCAGCGCGGCGCGTGCGATGGCGGCAACCTCGCGCAGGTCCTCGATGCGGCCATTGGTGCACGAGCCGATAAAGGCCTTGTCGATACGGATGTCCGTCATGCGCGTGCCGGGCTGCAGGCCCATGTAATCCAATGACCGTTTCCAGGCGCTGCGGCGGTCATCGTCGGGCGCATCGTCGGGGTTGGGCACGACGCCGGTGATGGCCACGACGTCCTGCGGGCTGGTACCCCAGGTCATCTGCGGCGTGATGTCGGCGACCGGCAGGGTGATCTCGCGGTCGTAGACGGCGTCCTTGTCCGACGGCAGCCGGCGCCACAGGCCCTGTGCGACCTGCCAGGCGCCGCCCTTGGGCGCATAGGGCAGACCCTCGAGATAGCGGAACGTCGTCTCATCCGGCGCGATCAGCCCGGCCCGTGCGCCACCTTCGATCGACATGTTGCAGACCGTCATGCGGCCTTCCATCGACAGATTGCGGATGGCGCGGCCGGCGTACTCGATGACGTGGCCGGTGCCGCCGGCGGTGCCGATGGTGCCGATGATGGCGAGGATCAGGTCCTTGGCGGTGACGCCTGCCGGCAGGTCGCCATCGACCGTGACCCGCATGTTCTTGGCCGGCTGCTGGATCAGGGTCTGCGTCGCCAGCACATGCTCGACCTCGGACGTGCCGATACCGAAGGCCAGTGCGCCGAAGGCACCATGCGTGGAGGTGTGGCTGTCGCCGCACACGATGGTGGTGCCCGGCAGGGTCAGGCCCTGTTCCGGCCCGATGATGTGCACGATGCCCTGGCGGATATCGTCCATGGCGAAGTACGGCACGCCGAACTCGCGCACGTTGGCTTCCAGGGTTTCGATCTGGATGCGCGACTCTTCGTCATCGATGCCGGCGGCCCGGTTGGTGGTGGGCACGTTGTGGTCGGCGACCGCGACCGTCAGGTCGGGACGGCGCACGCGTCGGCCGCTGGCGCGCAGGCCTTCGAACGCCTGCGGGCTGGTCACCTCATGCACGAGGTGGCGATCGATGTAGATCAGGCACGAGCCGTCGTCGCGGCGCTCCACCACGTGGGCGTCCCAGATCTTGTCGAACAGCGTGCGCGGCTTCGCCGGCTCGACCGGCGCCGATGCTGGCTTCCTGGCCATGATCTCACTCCCTCCCGTACGCAGGCCCGGTGTCCGCCGCGGCCGTCAATACCCTCCCCCGACGCAGTTGGGGGAGGTGGCCGAAGGCCGGAGGGGGAGACGACGTGGTCTATGTTACCACGACCACCTGGGCTCCCCTCCGCCCCTCCGGGGCACCTCCCCAGCAAAGCTGGGGAGGAAGAAGAATGACTACTTCTTGCCGCCGCCCTTGGCGGCGCGGACGCTGCGCTCGTCCTTCGGCCGCTCTTTCTTGACCTTCTCGCGCTTGGGCCGATTGGCCGCTGCCGCCGCCTGCTCGGCGACCAGCTCGCGCTGGGCATCGACGTCCTCGGCGATGCGCGAAGCCTTGCCGCGCAGCGCGCGCAGGTAATAGAGCTTGGCCCGGCGGACCATGCCCTTGCGCGCCACCTCGATCTCCCAGATTGCCGGGCTGTGCAGCGGGAAGATGCGCTCGACGCCCTCGCCGTACGAAATCTTGCGCACGGTGAACGACGAGTTCAGGCCGGCATTGCGGCGCGCGATGCACAGGCCCTCGAAGACCTGAATGCGCTCGCGGCTGCCTTCCTGCACCTTGACGTGGACCTTCAGCGTATCGCCGGGCTCGAACCGCGGCACCGCGCGCTCGGCCACGAGCCTGGCGACCTGTTCGTCCTCAAGCTGTTTGATCAGGTTCATGATGCTTATCCTTTCCTCTCGGAACCCCTGTCTTTCGACTCATCCTCTCGACGCTCGGCGACGTACCGTGACCACAGGTCGGGCCGCCGCTGCCGCGTGATCTCTTCCGCCTTCGTCCTGCGCCAGGCCGCGATCTTCGCGTGATGGCCCGTCTGCAGGATCTCCGGCACTGCCCGCTCGATACCGTCCGGTCCGGTCCATGCCGCCGGCCGCGTATAGTGCGGGTACTCCAGCAAACCCTCCTCGAAACTCTCCTCGGTCAGCGACTGTGCCGCTCCCACCACGCCCGGCAGAAGCCGGACACAGGCGTCGAGTGCGACCAGTGCCGCGATCTCGCCGCCGGAGAGAACCACATCGCCGACGCTCACTTCCTCAAGCCCGTGGGCCTCGATCACACGCTCGTCGATCCCTTCGAACCGGCCGCAGACCACGGTCACGCCGGGCCCCGCCGCCAGCGCCCGCGCCCGGGCCTGATCGAACGGCCGGCCGCGCGGGCTGAAGTAGATCGTCGGCCGATCCGACGTCGTCACCGCGGCGATGGCGTCCGACAGCACGTCGGGTCGCATCACCATGCCGGCGCCGCCGCCGAAGGGCGTATCGTCGACCGTACCGTGGCGGTCCCTGGCAAAGCGGCGAATGTCCACCGCCTCCAGCGACCACACACCTTTCTCAAGCGCCCGACCGGCGAGGCTCAGCCCCAGCGGTCCCGGGAACATCTCGGGGAAGATGGTCAACGCCGTCGCCCGCCACACGCGCTCTCAATCCTCTCCTTCCTGCCCATCGCCGCGCCGGCTGCTGCCGGTGCGGTCCTCCAGAAGTCCAGCCGGCGGATCGACCGTGATCGTGCCGCCCTCGACATCGACCGCGGGCACCGCCTGGGCCGTGAACGGCACCATGAACGATCGCCCATGACCGCCGCCCGACAACTCCAGCACCGTGCCGGCACCGAAATCGTGCACCGCCAGCACCGTACCCCACGCCCGACCGTCCGAACCGTGCGCGGCGAGGCCGATCAGATCGTCCTCGTACCACTCGCCCGGTTCCGGCGGCGGCAACCGGCTGCGCGCCGCATAGAGACGCAAGCCGCGCAAGGACTCCGCCGCGGTACGGTCGGCGATGCCGTCGATGCGGGCGATCACATCGCCCTTGGTCGACGTGCCCGTCGGTCGCACCGTGAAGGTCCGCATGCCCTTCTCGTCGGACAACGGACCGTACGAGCCGATGTCGGCCGGCTCGGCGCAGAGGCTGCGGATGCGCAGTTCACCGCGCACACCGTGAGCCGCCGCGACGACGCCCAGCAGCACCTTGCGATCAGCACGCGCCGCCATGGCCGATCATCGCGACCGATCAGCCCGCCGCCGCCTCGCCGCCCGCGGCTTCCGCCGCCTTGGCCGCACGCTCCTGGGCCTTGGCCTTGGGCGCCGACTTCTTGGGCTGCTCGCGACGCTCGGGCGCCTTGACCAGTTCGACGCCGGCGAGGAAACGCGTCACGCGATCGCTCGGCCGCGCACCGACGCCCAGCCAGTACTTGGCACGCTCGACGTTGATCTTGATGCGGTCGGCATGCTCGCGCGACAGCATCGGATTGTAGGCGCCGATCTTCTCGATGAAGCGCCCGTCGCGCGGGCTGCGCGAGTCGGCAACAACGATGTGATAGTAGGGGCGCTTCTTGGCGCCACCGCGAGAAAGACGAATAGCCAGCATGAAGTCGCTTGCTCCTTACCTGAACGCGTGAAACCGAAAATCCGATCGAACTACCTCGGCATGCCGGGCGGCATCATGTTGCCCAGCGACCGCATGAAACCCTTTTCGCCGAGCTTGTTGACCCGCTTCATCATCTTCACCATCTCGGCGTGCTGCTTGAGCAGCTTGTTGATGTCCTGCACATGCGCACCCGCACCGGACGCGATGCGCTTCTTGCGCGAGGCGTGGATGATGTCGGGGTTGCGGCGCTCCTTGGGCGTCATCGACTGGATGATCGCCTCCTGCCGCTTGATCACCTTCTCGTCGAGGTTGGCCTTCTGCATCGCCGCCTTGGCCTGCGCCGCGCCCGGCAACATGCCCATCAGGCCCTGAAGGCCGCCCATCTTGCGCAGCTGGCGCAGCTGCTGCAGCAGGTCGTCGAGATCGAACTGGCCCTTGCGCACCTTGGCGGCCAGCTTCTCGGCGTCTTCCTTCTCGATCGTCTCGGCGGCGCGCTCGACCAGCGAGACGATGTCGCCCATGCCCAGGATGCGGGTGGCGATACGATCGGGATGGAACTGCTCCAGCGCGTCGATCTTCTCGCCGGCGCCGATCAGCTTGATCGGCCGGCCGGTGACCGTGCGCATGGAGAGCGCCGCACCGCCGCGCGCATCGCCATCGACGCGGGTCAGCACGATGCCGGTGACCCCCACCTTCTCGTTGAAGGCACGCGCGGTGTTGACGGCGTCCTGGCCGGTCATCGCGTCGGCGACCAGCAGGGTCTCGGTCGGCTTCGAGGCGTCGCGCACGGCGGCGACCTCGGCCATCAGCTGCTCGTCGATCGACAGCCGACCGGCGGTATCGAGCATGATCACGTCGAAGCCGCCGCGGCGGCCCTCGTCGAGCGCGCGGCGCGTGATGCCCAGCGGCTGCTCGAACGGCACGATCGGCAAGGTGGCGACGCCGGCCTGCTCGCCCAGGATCTTCAATTGCTGCTGTGCCGCCGGGCGGGTGACGTCGAGCGACGCCATCAGCACCTTCTTGCGCTCCTTGAAGGAGCCACCGAAGGCATCGGCGGCCATGCCCTGCGGTCCCAAGGTCAGGCGGCGCGCGATCTTGGCCGTGGTCGTGGTCTTGCCCGAGCCCTGCAGGCCCACCATCAGGATCACGACCGGGGGCACGGCGTTGAGGTTCAGTTCGCTCGCCTCGCCGCCCAGCATCTCCACGAGATGGTCATGGACGATCTTCACGACCATCTGGCCAGGCGAAACGCTGCGGATCACCTCGGCGCCGACAGCCTTGGGCCGTACGCCGTCGATGAACTCCTTCACGACTGGCAGAGCGACGTCGGCTTCCAGCAGCGCCAGGCGCACCTCGCGCAGGGCTGCATCGACATCAGCCTCGTTCAGCGCGCCGCGGCCGCGCAGGCGGCCCAGCACATCACCGAGTCTTTTGCTCAGACCGTCGAACATCGCCGTCCTTCAACGCCGCGCCGCCCCGGAGGAGCGGCTGCCTCTGCCCAAACGACAAGCGCACCGATGCGCGAAACCTCGCGGATCGGTGGGGCCCCTCTGGAGTCGGCCCGCCGATGCGCGCCTGACCAGTCCGGACCGGGAAATCGTCTTCCCGTTTGAGCGGCCGCTGTATACGCGCGGCTCACCGTCCGAGTCAAACAGCACGGCGGGCCGGCATGCGCCGCCCTGCATTATATATTCCCTCCTGAGGAACATAAAATCAGGCCGCGGGCTTGGTGGCATGGAACAGCGCCACATCGATGGTGAAGCTGCCGTCCGTCTCGATCGCGAAGTGCCGGGTGACGCTCTCCGAGGCAGCGGCCTGCAGCGCACGGATGGCGTCGGCCTGGACCTTCGGCGTGCGCATGCGCTCGATCCAGACGGCAAAGTCCAGCCGCACCCGGTACGACGCCGTGGCGCCGACGACCAGGCCGGCGCCGGCCAGCGCCCGCTCCCACTCGGCGCGGGTGTAGTCGCGCACATGCGAGGGATCGCGCAGGACCTCGATGGCCTGGAAATAGGTGTCCAGCAGCGGCGGTCCGGGTGAGACGGCGTCGACGAAACCCGCCGTGCCGCCCGGCTTCAGCACCCGGGCGGCCTCGCGCAAGCCGGCATCGACATCGCGCCAGTGATGGGCGCTGTATCGGCTCAGCACGCAGTCGAAGCTGGCGTCATCGAACGGCAGCGACTCGGCCATGCCCTGCCGCGTCGCGACGTTGGCCAGCCCGCGCTCCCGCGCCGCACGCCCGACGACGTCCAGCATGTCCGGCGACAGGTCATAGGCAACGACGTCCCGGACATGCGGCGCCACGTTGAAGCTGACGTGGCCGCCGCCACAGCCCAGATCCAGCACCCGATCCGCGGACCGCCCCGCGACCAGGGCGGCCAGGGCCTGCAGGTCGGCGCCCTGGGCATGGACGGCGCTGGTCAGATAGGCGTTGGCGCGGGCCCCGAACTGGCCGTCGACCAAGGCCTCGTGGGTTCTGCTGGTGGACATGGCTGCGTGCTCCGGTGCTGGAAACCGCCTGGGTCCTTGCCGTAACAGGTATTGTTCACTGGTATAAGTTGTCTAGTTATGCTGGTATAATTTTCACCATGCTGACGGAAAGCGACTCCCGGCGCGAACTGGGCGACTTCGTGCGCGCACAGCGGGAGAAGCTCACGCCGGCGGTGGCCGGCCTGACGGTCGGCACCCGGCGACGGACGCCCGGCCTGCGACGGGAGGAGGTGGCGCAGCTCTGCGGGTTGAGCGTCACCTGGTACACCTGGATCGAGCAGGGCCGCGACGTCTCGGTATCGCCGACGGCACTCGCCCGGCTGGCCACCACCTTGCGGCTGGCGCGGGCCGAACGCGCCTATCTCTTCGGGCTGGCCGGCAAGCGCGACCCGGATCAGCACGACAGCGATGCCGGTGATGTGCCGGCGTCCCTGTTGGCCTGCGTCAGCGCGATCGCTACCCCGGCCTACATCCTGGACCGTACGTGGACGGCGCGCGGCTGGAACGCACCGGCCCAACGGCTGTTCGTGGGCTGGCTTGACGCGACGCAAGATCGCAACCTGCTGCGCTACATCTTCCTCGCCCCGGCCGCGCGCGCCTTGATCTGCGATTGGCCGGAGCGGGCACGCCGCGTGGTCGCCGAGTTCCGAGCCGCCTGCAGCGCGCACCTGAACGACCCGGCCCTGCGTGCGGTGATCGATGGCTTGCGGCTGCAGAGCCCAGCGTTCGCCGGCCTGTGGGACCAACACGGCGTCGTCGGCCGCGAGGGCGGCGCGCGGACTTTCAGCCACCCTATCGACGGTTTCCTGCGCTATGAGCAGGTGACCTTCGATCTCGCCACGCAGCCCGATCTGAAGCTGACAGTGTTGGTGGATGGCCCAACCGATGGGCCGACCGCGACAGGATGAACGAGCAGAAGCGAAAGGCGCCATGAGTTCGACCACCCCTGAACTGACGCCATCCGCCGGCGACGCGACATCCGTGGCGGCGCCCGCACCACCGGCACCACCGGCACCGCCACGACTGCACGGCCTCGACGTGGTGCTGACCGTGGTCGCCGGTGGCCTGTGCCTGATCGCGGCGCTTTACACCGTCAAGATGGTGCTGGGTGCTCAGCGACTGGCACTGGTGGCGAAGGGGCAGGATCCGCCCGCCATGATCCTGCTCTTCTCGGTCTTCTTTGCAGCCGTTGCGGTGGCGGTCTGGGTTGGCGTCGTGCGCCACGGCCGGACGGCATCCGGCCTGCTGGGATTGCGTCGCTTCGCCGTGCGATGGTGGTGGCTGGCGCCGCTCTGCACCTTGCTGTTGTCGGTGGCGATGGATGAAGTCCTGCTGCGGCTGGTGCGGGTGCTGTTCAACACGGATCTGACGCCGCAGACATCGCACGTGATCGCGGCCCTGGCGACGACCTTGCCGCTGGCGCTGGCGGCGACGCTCACCATCGGACTGCTGGGTCCGTTCGCTGAGGAACTGCTGTTTCGCGGCCTGATCTACGGCTACGTCGATGGCCGCTTCGGCGCCCGTGCCGCCTGGGCCACGAGCTCGATCCTGTTCGCTGCCGCCCATGCCGAGCCGGCGCATATCGCCCTGGTGCTGCCGATCGGGATCCTGCTGGGCTGGGTGCGCCTGCGCAGCGGCTCGCTGTGGCCCTGCGTGCTGGCGCACGTCATCAACAACACGCTGGTGGTGTGGTGGGCATACCTGGATCCGTGAGAGTCTGACCGAGTGGCCGCGCTGCGGCCACTCGACCAAAGTAGGATCAAATCACCTAGACCAGCTGGTCCTGGTGGACGATCAGGTGATCGGCCAGCACGCCGTTGGTAAAGGTGCCGTTGACGATGGCCAGCGTCTGGAAGGAATTGCCGCCGCCGTCGAGATCGACCTGAATCTGAGTCTGGCCGCCGGCCGCGCTGGCCCTGAGGTAGCCGCTGCCGATCAGGTCGAAGGCATCGTCGCCGGTGAAGTTCTGGAACATCGACGCCGACAGGACGATCCGGTCCTCCGACGCACCCGACAGCTTGAAGTCGGTGATGGTGTCGATGCCGTCACTCAGGCTGTCGAACCAGAACCGGTCGAAGCCGGCACCACCTGTCAGGGTGTCGGTACCCGCACCGCCCTTGAGCACGTCGTCGCCAGCGCCACCCTTCAGCACGTCGTTGCCGGCGCCGCCCGACAGCCGGTCGTTGTCGGCGCCGCCGTCGAGGTCGTCGTTGCCCGTGCCGCCATCGAGGATGTCGTTGCCCGCCGCACCCTTGAGGACATCGTCGCCGGCATTGCCCGTGAGCGTGTTCGCAAGGCTGTTGCCGGTGAGCCTGTCGTTCACCGAGCCGCCGATGACGTTCTCGACGTTCTCGATCGTGTCGGTGGCGAAGGTCGACGTGGTGCCGTCTCTCAGCGTCAGCGTCACGGCCGAGCCGAGGGCGCTGTAATCGATCGTGTCGATGCCGGCTCCGCCGTCGTAGCTGTCGCGGCCATCGGCCGTGCTGGTGACGACGAAAATGTCGTCGCCAGCATTGCCCTTGATGGTGTCGCTGCCAAGGCCGCCGATGATGGTGTCATTGCCGGCATCGCCGAAGATCACGTCATCGTCGGCGCCGCCGTCGATGCGGTCGTCGCCGGCACCACCCTGGATCAGATCGTCGCCGTCCTCGCCGTACAGGGTATCGTTGTCGAGGCCGCCGTCGATGCGATCCTCGCCCAGTCCGCCGGAGATGTGGTCGTTGCCAGCGCCGCCGGAGAGGACGTCATCGCCGCCAAAGATCGTATAGTACATGGCGATCGAGTCGTTGCCGTCGCCGCCATCGACAACATAGGCGGCCGCCGAGGTCGAGTTCAGTACGTCGTCGCCAGCGCCGAGCAGGATGGTCCCGCTCACCGTCGAGCCGACATAGAGGTTCACCTGGTCGTTGCCGGCGCCCATATCGATCGCCGAGCCACCCGTCGCGACGATCGATCCGGAGTTGTTCAGCGTATCACGGCCACCGCCCATCGAGATGCCGCCGACGATCCGGCCGGTGCTGTTGTTGCCGACGAAGTCCTCGTGATCTCCGATCAGATTGATCGCTTCGTTGCCGCGCAGGTCGAACCGGGCCGCGTCCGCCGGAGCGACACCCTCCGGGCCGTGGCCGTCACCGCGGATCAAGCCGTCGTTGACGATCGTGGTGACGCCCAACGCATTGCCATTGCTGGAATTGTCGACCTGAATGGCACGACCGTAGCCATAGATCTCGCCAGTGGCGTTGTTGACGATGCTACCACCGCCGATGGCCATGCCCTCCGAGACGTTCGGCTCGCCATTGTGATAGCCATCGGCACCCAGGCCGGCGATGCGACCGTAGTTCAGTACCTGCACCAACCCGTCGACGTCGATGGCGTCGCCATCCGAGGGGACCCCGTCGGCCGCACGGCCTTCCATCGTGCCCCGATTGGTGATGTATACCGTGTTCTCGACGGTGCCTTTGTTGTCGATGTTCACCGCCGAACCGTTGAGGCCGACCATGGTGGCGCCAACGGCGTTGTTGATCGTTGCGCCGACCTTGCCGGTGATGGCATGCCGAACCCCTTCGATATAGCCGCCCTCGAGGTTGTTAAAGGTCGCGTCGGAACTGCGGTTGTAGTTGAACCCGTCCGACCCGCCGACAATACGGCCGGCATTGTTCACCACGTCGATCTCTTGGAAATCCAGCGCCGGGCCGACGCGGCTGCCGCTGATAACGCCGGTCGTGAGATTGTTCAAAACGAAGGAGCCGTAGCTGCCCCCACCCAACACACGACTGTCGCCCTGGATCAAGCCGGCGTTGTTGATCTCGATGATCGCTCCTGCATCGTCGAAGACCTCAATGACAGCGCCCTTTCCGGCCATAGGTGCCAGTGACCGGATGACACCACCCTCGTGATTCCATAGCGTGACCGTGTGTGATGACCCCGTCCGTATCCGCATTGCCGAGCCCGCGGCTGCCTCGATCGTTCCCGCATTCTCGAGCACGACATTCGCTTCCAACGCGGCATGGGTATCAACGTTGATGACAGTCTCTTGGAAGGCCGGCGCCAGCGACTGGATGATGCCACCCTCGTGGTTGCGCAGCGTAACCGAGGAAGACGCCGTCAACGTCACGCCGATGGCCTGGCCCACCGCTGCCAGGATCGTTCCCGAATTGTCGACAGTGGCGTGCGCGTCATTGACATCGCTGGCGATATCCAGCCGCGCTCGCAGCGAGCCCCCGTGCTCGATCGTCAGGACATCGCTGTTGTCCAATCGGATATCCGACGTGACCGTCGCGCCATCCTTGATAACGATATCCGAATAACCCCGTGCACCGTCGGTCACCGACCAGGTTCCGTCTTGTACCACGAGGTTTTCGACGCCGGTGGTTGCAGCCAGCGTGCTCACGCCGCTGCCGACGAGAATAACGGTGTCATCACCCGCCCCACCGTCGATCGCGGTCGGCAGCGGTCCGGCCGTCGATACCCGAAATGTGTCGTCACCCGAACCGCCGACAATCTTCTCGATGCTCACGAGCCGGTCAGCACCTGCATCGGCACCGACCGCATTCCCGGCAACGAAGTCGACGGTGATGCCCGCCCGATCCTTCGCGTAGTCGGCCGTATCTTCACCGGCGCCACCATCGATCGTGTCGTCGCCGGCGCCACCATCGATCCAATCGTCACCGTCGTTGCCGTGCAGCATATCGTCGTCCAGGCCGCCGTCGATACGGTCCTTGCCTGCGCCGGCATAGATGTGGTCAGCCCCGGCCCCGCCGCGGAGAATGTCATCGCCGCCGTAGCTGTAGTCCATGGCCATCGTGTCGTTGCCGTCGCCGCCGTCGATCTCGAAGCCACCGGCCGAGGTCGAGAGCGCCACGTCATCACCGGCGCCGAGCAGGATGGTCCCGGCCACCGTCGCGCCGACATAGAGGTTCACCTGATCGTTGCCGGCGCCCATGTTGATCGCCGAGCCACCGGTCGCAACGATCGAGCCGGAGTTGTTCAGCGTATCGCGGCCGCCGCCCATCGAAATGCCGCCCACGATCCGGCCGGTGCTGTTGTTGCCGACGAAGTCCTCGTAGTCGCCGACGAGGTTGATCGCTTCGTTGCCGCGCAGGTCGAACCGGGCCGCGTCCGCCGGAGCGACACCCTCCGGGCCGTGGCCGTCACCGCGGATCAAGCCGTCGTTGACGATCGTGGTGACGCCCAACGCGTTCGCATTGCTGGAGTTGTCGACCTGGATGGCGCGGCCGTAGCCGTAGATCTCGCCGGTGGCGTTGTTGACAATGCTGCCGCCGCCGATGGCGATGCCCTCGGAGACATTCGGCTCGCCATCGTGATAGCCCTCGGCGCCCAGACCGGCGATGCGGCCATAGTTCAGCACCTGCGCCAGGCCGTCGACGTCTATGGCATCGCCATCCGAGTCGACCAGTTCGGCCGAACGGCCTTCCATCGTGCCTCGGTTGGTGATGAACACCTTCTCCGCTTCCGAGCCGCCATTGTCGATGTTCACCGCCGAGCCGTTGCGGCCGATCATCGTCCCTTCGTTGAGAACGGTGACGCTGTTGTCGCCGGTCACGGCGTGACGCGAGGCTTCCATCCAGCCCCCGGCGTGGTTGTTCACCTTGCCGCCGGTGCCGCTCTGGAAGTCGATCAGATCACCGCCGCCGGCAAAGCCCGGCGCCGTGGTGATCATGCCCCAGTTGTTGACGGTGGTGTTCTGGCCCGGCCGGATGACATCGGTGTCGCTGCCGGTCTGACGGATCGTACCACCGGCCAGATTGTTGATCGTGACATCCGCACCGCCCGACGCGAGGGTCTGGAAGTCGATGACGCGGCCGCTGGCTTCCATCAGGCCTGAATTGTTGATCGTGACGGTCGCGTCGGCGTGCGCCCGCTGCTGCGGATTCAACGAACCGCGGACCACGCCATCGGCTTCGTTGTTGAACGTGAAGGAGCCGGTCGCCCCCGCCGTCGTGTTGAGCACGCGGCTCGCTGCTTCGATCAGGCCTGCATTGTCGACCACGGCATTGCCGCCGCCTGCCCAGACGATGGCCGTGCCGGCGGCGAGCTTGCCGCCAGCCTCGATGGTCAGCCGGTCATCGTTGTTGAGCGTGATCGTGCTCGTTACCGTCGCACCATCCTCGATGGTGATGGCGGCGTAGTCACTGGCGACCACCGACCAGGTCCCTTCCTGGACCACGAGGCCTTCAACACCGGATGTCGCGGCCAGCGCGCCGGTGCCATTGCCCAGCAGCCTGATCGTGTCGTTGCCGGCACCACCGCCGATGGCGGACGGCAGAGGGCCGGCTGTCGACACCAGGAACGTATCGTTGCCCGAACCGCCGATGAGCTTCTCGATGTCGGCGAGCTGATCGTTGCCTGCGTCGGCGCCGACCGCTGTCCCCGCTGCAAGGTCGACCGTAATGCCTGCCCGGTCTTCCGAATAATCGGCTGTATCCACGCCGTCGCCACCGCTGAGCAGGTCATTGCCCGTGCCGCCGATCAGCACGTCATTACCGGCGCCCGCCAGAAGCTGGTCGTTGCCCGCGCCGCCCTGCAGGCGATCGTCGTCGGCACCGCCATCCACGACATCGTCACCGCCGCCGGCATGGACGAGATCGATTCCCGCGCCGCCGATGATGCGGTCGTTGCCGTCGCCTGTCGCAATCGAGTCCTGGCCATCGCCGGCGTCGATGTCCAGCGCGCCCGCGGCGTTCGACGACAGCACGTCATTGCCGGCACCCAGCACGATCTTGCCCGTGACAGCGGATCCGCCGTGCAGGTTGAGCGTGTCGTTGCCGTCACCCAGATCGAACGCCGTGCCGCCTGATGCGACGACGGAACCCTGGTTGGTCACGAGGTCGTTGCCGCCGCCCGTGGAAATGCCGCCGACGATCACGCCCGAGCGTGTGTTGACCAGCAGGTCGCCGGCGTCACCGGCGAACGCGATGGCCTGGCCCGACAGGCTCTGGATCATGCCCTCGTTGACGAGTTCGACGCCCGGGGCAGGCGCTGCATCCGACGCGACGGCGACGCCCTGGGCCAGGATGATGCCGCCGGCCTTGTTGTAGACCGAGCCGCCGCTGAGGCTGATGGCTCCGGCGGCTGCGGCGCCGTTCAAACCCAATGCCTGGATCAGACCTGCATTCTCGATGGCGGCCGCGCCCTCCGCGACAACCGCGTTGCTGCCGTTGGTCACCAGAATTGAGCCGCCGACGGCGACTTTCATGTCGCCCTGGTCAGCGAGCCTGACCTGCGACGTCACGATGGCGCCGGTGGCAATGGTCACGGTGTCATAGGCATCGCTTTGCAGCGTCCAGACGCCGCTTTGAACGTCGAGTGTTTCGAAATTCGTGTTGGTGCCCAGAGTACCGGCACCGGGACCCATCAGCTTCAGGGTGTCGTTGCCCTCGCCGCCATCGATCGGGGTGGCCACCGGCGCGCCGGCATGCACCTCGAAGGTGTCGTCGCCGTCACCAAGATCCAACGCTGAACCATCCGTCGACATCATTGTCTCCTTGTTGAAATCGTCACCCACGTTCACGCCCGCGATCAGCGTGACCTCTTCCGGCAAGAGATCGCGATGGCCGGCGGCCGTGATGGCGCCTGTGCTGGCAATCGTTGCGGCGAAGGCGTCTTCGTTGCGGGCGCTATCGATCTGGATCGCGTAGCCGTGCGGCCTGCCGCCTTGGTGGTTGACGATACGTGCGCCACCGCCATGGGACTGGGAGCCATTCGACGAAACTCTCCGCTGCGCCTCGCATGAAAGTGCGAGCGTTGAAGTTTGTGTTTGCCTGATACCGGGGAGATCGCAGGCGCGCGGAGCTAACACCGGCAATGTTACAGCGATGTGAGCTTTTCGTAACCGGTGATGGTTTCTTGTGGGAACGACGGCGTCCGCGCGCTGGAGAGCTCCCCGACCAGTAGTAGCCACCCGCGCCGTCAGTTATGAACACACCATGATCGCCTCTTCGGCCATCCCCGATGTCGAAAAACTCGCGACGCTGATCGGAACGTCACGGCGCGGCGCACCCACGGTCATCGAGACGGGTCAGAACAACCGCGTGTTCGATTTCGGCGACATGATCGTGCGCGTCCCCCGTCACGCCGCGGCTCAAGCGGCGCTGTGCCGCGAGGCGCAACTGCTGGAACGCCTGCGTGTGCAGCTGCCCATTGCCGTGCCCGCCGTCGCCATACGGGACGTCGACGGACTCAAACTGGCGGTCCACCGACGCTTGCCCGGCCAGCCGATCGAGTCGGCCGCCGATCTGGGGGCGGCGGAGCAAGCATCGCTGGCGCGTGATCTCGCTCATTTCCTGCAGCACCTGCACGGCCTGCCACTGGCCGTCCTCGGGCACGACGCAGCCCCGCCGAATCCTGCCCGCACCTGGCATGATCTCTTCCAGCGTGTCGCGCTATCGATCTTTCCGCGCGTGTCGACGGTGACCGCCCGGCGCATCCGGTATGATTTCGAACGGTTCCTGGGGCGCATCGATGACCTGCCGATCGTCGTCATTCATGGCGACTTCGGCACCGGTAACATCCTGGTCGACGGCGCGACCGTCACCGGCATCATCGACTTCAGCGGCTGCGATGCGGGCGATCCCGCTTACGACTTCGCGAGCCTTGCCGCCGGCCTGGGCAAGCCATTCGTGCGGCAGCTACAGCCCCACTACCCTGACCTGTCCGCGATGTGGAATCGCCTGGATTTCTACATGAGCACGTTCGCGCTGCTCGATGTCCTGTTCGGACTCGACCACGATGACGATGCGGCCCTGCAGGCGGGTCTGACGGCCATCAACAGCGCGCCGGGAGGGCACCGATAGACTGGACTGGCGTTCAGATGGTCGACGCCTCTGGCGAAAAGTTAGAGCTTCACCACCTCGGCGAACCAGTGCAGCTGGTCCTCGAATTCACCGAGGCTGTCGGCGGGGATCATCAGTGCGCAGGCATGATCGACGCCGATGGCGGAGAGGCCTGCGATCTTCTCGCGGATCAGGTCAGGGGAGCCGACGAGATTGGCGATCACCTGGTGCGACAGATCGCGACCGGTATAGGCCAGTGACTTGCGATGTGCGACTAGGCCCGACGCCATGTAGCGCCGTTCGGCCTCCTCTGCCGTCTTGGCGATGGTGAGTGAGAATTGCGGGGCGATCTCGATCGATGCGGGATTGCGGCCCAGCTCGGCGGCACGCGCCTTCAACACCCGGATGCGCTCTTCCAGTTCATGCCATGGCCGCCATCCCGGCAGCCAGCCGGTGCCGATGCGCGCGGCGCGCTCGACGGCGGCGAGATTGTGTCCCCCGATCCACAGCGCGAAGGGATCCTGTACTGGCTTGGGGAACATCTCGACGTCGCGGCATGCGTAATACGTGCCTTCGTGCGTCACACGCGGCTCGGTGAACAGGCGCCGCATCAGCGCGAGGCCCTCGTCGAGCATGTCGCCGCGCCGCGCCGTGGCCGCCAGCCGCGGTGCCCAGGCGGTGAACTCTTCGCGGTAAGCGCCGACACCGACGCCCAGGATCATGCGGCCCGCCGACATCTGATCGATGGTCGCGACCTGCTTGGCGAGCCAGAAGGGATCACGCATCGGCAGGACGGCCAACGCCGTGCCGACCTTCAATGTCGTCGTTGCCGCGGCGCAGAACGACAGCACCGTCATCAGCTCATAGAAGTTCGGCGGCCGCCCGGGAAAGAGGTCGCGCACATAGTGCTGCGTGGTGATGTGATCGTTGCCCCAGACGGAATGATAGCCCAGCCGCTCGCAGATCCTGGCCAGGCGCACGAAATCGCCGGGCTGCACGAAGGGGATCGGATACATCACGCCTTCGAAGCCGGTCGGCAGGCAAATGCTGAACTTCATGACGTCTCCTTGCCGTCATTCCGAGCGCAGCGAGGAATCTCCTGCGAATGGAGACTCCATGCCCGGGAGATCCCTCGCTGCGCTCGGGATGACAAGGTGTCCGGGACAGCGGCTGTCACCCCCGCGCCACAGCGAGCGCGGCGGTAATCGACGGTGCATCGTCGAGACCGCCGAGAATCACCTCGTCGAGGCCGATGGCGCGATATTCTTCGAGCCTGGTCCTGACCTGGGCGGCCGTGCCGCACGCGGCGTGACGGCGCACGACGTCGTCACTGACCAGGTGGTCGACCGTGGCCCAATCTTCGGCGGCATAGGCGGCGGCCAGCGCCGCCTGGTCGAGCGATGCGCCGGAGAGACGGACGTTCTCGGCGTGGTGGGCACCGCGCAGCACGAAGCCGATGGGCCGGCGGATCGGGTCGATGGCTTGCATCTCGGTGGCGGCGAGCTTGGTGTAAACGATACCCAGCTTGCGCAGGGCACGGCCATCGGCGCCGCCTGCCGCCTGATCGAGGCACGCCCTGACGAACGGCGGCGACGTGGCGGCGGAGATCAGGACGCCGTCGGTTTCGCGGCCGGCTAGCCGCAGCATGTTGGGCCGGGACGCCGCCAGCACGATCGGCACGTCGCGTCGTCCGCTCGCCAGCCGCCGACCAGCCGCACGGAAGACCTGGCCCTGGAAGTCCACGGTTTCGCCCGCCAGCAGGCTCCGACACAGGCCAACGGTCTCGCGCAACGCGACGAGCGGCCGGGGCGACTCGATGCCGGCCGCCTTGAGATCGGCCGGCGCACCGGCACCAAGGCAGAGGATCACCCGCCCCGGATACATCTCATCGAGCGTCGCGGCCGCCATGGCGATGAACACGGGGTGCGTCGAATAAGGGCTCATCGCCATCAGCGCGATCCTGATGCGCTGTGTGGCGCCCAGCGCCAGGGCGGCCGTGGTGATGGGATCGCGCAGGAACAGATGGCAGGCGATCCACAACGTGGTCGCGCCGCCGGCTTCCGCCGCCTGCGCCTGCGCCGGGATGTCGGCGATGGGCACGCGTCCATCCATGGAGATGCCGAACTCAGCCATGGGAGAATCCATAGACATCACGCAGGGCCTTGAGCACGTCCACGAACCCGCCCCGCACCAGAGGCGCGGCCGGCAGCGCCGTATCGATGACAGCCGGGTCCTTGAGGCCGCCGGCGGTCATCAACGCGACCACGCGCGCATCGGACGCGATCACACCCTGTGCCCGCAGGCGCTCGATCGCCGCGAACGGCGCCACCGAGGATGGCTCCGGCCACAGCCCTTCCTTGGCGCCCAAGGTCACCACCCAGCGGGCAAGCGCGTCATCGTCGATCGCAACGGCGGCCCCGCGGCTGCGCCGCACGACCTCCAGTGCCTGGACCGTGCCCTGGCTGGCGCCGATCGATGTCGCGATCGACGGCGCATTGCGCGGATGGTCGGGCGGCATGGCGGCATCGCTGGCCATGGCCGTGGCGATCGAGCCGGATACCTCGGCGGCGACAAAGCGCGGCGTGCGGGCGATCCAGCCCAGCGCCTTCAATTCCTCGAAGCCCTTCCACATGCCCAGCAGCGCATCGCCATAGCACACCGGCAATACGCACCAGTCCGGCACCTCCCAGTCGAACGCCTCGGCGATCTCGAAGGCGATCGTCTTGTAGCCCTCCATGCCGTAGGGATTGCTACCCACGACGGGGCCGAAGAACGGTGACGTCGGATACCAACCCAGCTCGCGCACGCCGGCCGATTGAAAGCGCCAGCGATCGGCCTTGTCCTCGACCACGACGACCATGGCGCCATAGGCCCGCATCTGGGCGACCAGCGGCGGCGATGCACCAGCGAACGTAAAGACGACGCAGGGAAGGCCGGCCTTCGCGGCATAGGCCGCCGCCGCCGCACCGGCGTTGCCGGATGAGCTCGATGTGATCACCGTGGCGCCGAAACGCCGGGCCATGGTGAGGGCCCCCGACGCCAGGCGATCCTTGAACGACCACGTGGGATTGCGCGACTCGTCCTTGACCCACACGTCGCCCAGGCCCAGGGACGGTGCCGGCAGCAACGGCGTATTGCCCTCGCCCAGGCTGACGGCATCGTCGGCGCGGGCCGGCAGAAAGGCATCCCAGCGCCACAGCGATGCCGGCCGGCGCGGTACATCACTGCGCGATAGGCCCGCACCCGGTTGGGAGTCGTAGACGACCGTCAGGTTCGACGGTGCCCCTGCCGTGCGGCAGTTCGGGCAGTCCTGCGCGTAGTGATCGATCGGATAGCGTGTGCCGCAACGGACACAGGCAAGCGCACTAGGCTGTGGCATGGAAGCACCAGGATGAAGTGAAATACGTCAATGGCGCAGCAAGGCGCCGGCCGTCATCCGATCTTGGGCATTACCTCTTCGGCGAAGACCTGCATCTGGTCGAGCAATTCGCTCACCGTGTTGGCGGCGAAGTAGAGGCCCAGCAGGTGGGTGACGCCGGCTTCTCGGAAGGCGTTGGCCTTGTCGATCACCTCGGCGGGCGTGCCGATCAGGTTGATGTCCTCGTGTGTCGCAGCGCCCTGGTCCTTCAGCGTCGACTTGCTGAGCGAGATCAGGTGTTTGTTCATCTGGCTTTGGCGGAAGCGTTCGATCGCAGCCTGGCGCGTCTTGCCGACATGCACGATGAACTGCGGGCAGACCTCGATGGTCTTGGGGTCGCGCCCCGCCTGTTCGGCCATGGAGCGCAACGTCTGCACGTCCTTGCGCAGACGTTCGACATGCATGCCGGCCGGCAGCCAGCCGTCGCCCCACGCCACGGTGCGGCGGATGTTGTTGGGGTTGTTGCCGCCAACGTAAATCGGCAGGTGCGACTGATACGGCTTGGGCCACAGCTCGACATCGCGAAAGCGGTAGAACTTGCCCTCGAAGCTCGCGACCCGCTCGGTGAACAGCGTACGCAGGGCTTGCAGGCCCTCGTCGACGATATCGCCGCGGTCCATGCGGGTGCCGGGCTGCAGCGCCAGGAACTCCTCGCGATAGGCGCCGATGCCGACGCCCAGTTCCAGCCGGCCCTTGCCGAAATGGTCGAGCGTCGCGATCTGCTTGGCGGTCACCACGATGTCGTGCCGCATCGGCAGCACCAGCACGCCGGTACCGACCTTCAGGGTCTTGGTGTTGGACAGCACGAAGGCATAGGTGACCAGCGGTTCCCAGAAGCGCGGCGGCACAGGGTACTCGGCGCGCACATAGTGCTGCGTCGTCATGTGGTCGTTGCCCCACACCGAGTCGTAACCGAATTTCTCGGCCGCCTGGGCGATCTTGATGACGTTCTCGGGATCGGAGAACGGGATCGGATAGGTGAGGCCTTCCATCCCCGTCGGCAAGCCGGCACTGACACGCATGGTGTGCTTCCTTGATGAGCGTTACGTCGTCCGTCTCGTCCGTCATGTCGAGCGCAGCGAGACATCTCCTGGGATCAGAGTCTCTATTCGCAGGAGAGTCCTCGCTGCGCTCGGAATGACATGAACGTCTTACTCCGCCGCCAGCGCGCGCAGTTTGGCGGTGGCCGCGGCGTCGATCGTGCCGTCTGCGCCAATGGCAACGCCGTAGTCACGCTGGGCGGCTTCGACCGAGATGAAGCCCTGCCGTACGTCATCCGCCACGGCGCGGGCATCGCGCTTGCGCGGATCGCCGAGACCGCCGCCACCTGGCATGGCGATGATGACGCGGTCGTCCTGCGGCACTGTCTGCAATCCCTTGCCGCGCAGCACGCCGCCCGAAGCCAGCGTGAGCGTGCCCGCGGCGCCGTTGCGCCCGCCATCGCGGCCACGCGGCGGATGATCGATTCGATCGTAGTAGGCACTGATGGCAAACGGCGCCGTATCGAGCGTGCCCACTTCCATGATCTGGCCAAGGCCGCCACGAAACTCGCCGGCACCGCCGGAGTCCTGGCGGTACTCCTTGCGCCAGACCACGATCGGCGAGACGGCTTCGTTCACCTCGATCGGCACGTTCTTCACACCGCTGGGAAACGCCGTGGCCGACAGACCATCACGTCCCGGTCGTGCACCGGTGCCGCCGGCATGGAAGCTCATCACGTTGAAGGGAACGGCATTGGCGGTCAGTGCCGGATCGCCGTCGGTTCGGCCAGGACCGCCAAGCGCGAACAGGTTCCACAGGCAGGACGTCCCTTCAGCCGGCACGCTGCCGCCCAGCGCCTGATGCAGGCAGCCGAACATGACGTCGGGCAGCATCTGTCCGGTCACATGGCGCGCCGCCACCGGCGACGGCGCCTTGGCGTTCAGGATCGAGCCTTCCGGTGCCGTAACGCGGATCACCGACAGCGAGCCCTCGTTGTTCGGCACCTTCGGCGCCACGATGCACTTCACGCCAAACGAGGCATAAGCCTCGGTGTAGCACATGGGCACATTGATGCCGTACGCCGAAACCCCGGAGGTGCCGGCGAAGTCGACGTCGATGCCGTCGTGACCGATCGTCATCGTCGCCACCAGGTCGAGAGGCTTGTCATAGCCGTCGACCCGCATGGAGAATGTGTAGGCGCCCGGCTTGATCCGGCGGATCGCCTCGAGCGAGGCCTGCTTCGACTTCTCGAGAACATGGCGGCCGAGCCGGTCGAGATCGTCGATGGCGAATTCGTCCATCATGGTGATCAGGCGGCGACAGCCGATCTCGTTGCACGTCGCCAGGGAGTAAAGATCGCCCACGACCTGGATCGGCTCGCGCACATTGGCATTCACGATCTCGATCAGCGTCTCGTCGACCTTGCCCTGGCGCGCGAAACGCATCAGCGGTATGTAAAGGCCTTCCTCGTAGACCTGCCGCGCGTCGGTGCCCATGCCGCGGCCGCCGATGTCGACGACGTGGCAGGTGCTGGCGAACAGCGCCACCATCCTGCCGCGTCGGAACGTCGGCGTGACGAACGTGAAATCGTGCAAGTGGCCGGTGCCCTTCCACGGATCGTTGGTCAGGAAGATGTCGCCTTCCTTCATGGTCGACGCCGGGAACTTGTCGAGGAAGTGCCGTACGGCGCGCGCCATCGAATTGATGTGCCCCGGCGTGCCGGTGACGGCCTGGGCCAGCATGGCGCCGCTGAGATCGAAGACGCCGGCCGACAGATCGCCCGCTTCGCGCGTCGACGTCGAAAAGCCGGTGCGGATCAGGGCCAGCGCCTGTTCCTCGACCACGGCGATCAGCCGATCCCACATCAACTGCAGGCGGATCGGCGAGAGCGGATCGTTGATGGTCATGCTGTGGTGCTCCTGGATCAATTTTTCGGACCGCGCGCGTCCACGCGCGCATCGGCGCGTAAGCGCCGACCGTTTTCGCTCTCCGCTTTGCTCCAAGCGAATGCGGGCGTGGACGCCCGCGGTCCGAAAAAAACTTTCATCGCCCTACACCCTCTCCATGAGGATCGCGCCGATCGGGTTGATGCGGGCGATGAAGTTCTTGGGCACGATGGTGGTCGTTTCGTCCTCGGCGATCACCGCCGGGCCGGGCAGTGCGCTGCCGGCCGCGAGATCGGCGCGGTGGTAGACCGACACCTCGTGCATGTCCTGATCGACCGGATCGTACATCGCGCGCTTGCCGCGCGGCGCACTGGGCTTGTCCGCCGGCTGCGCCGGACAGCGCGCAGGCGCGGTTTGTTCGGCCGCCAGACGCAAGGTCCAGTTCATGATCTCCACGGCGAGGCCCGGAATGGTCCGCCCGAACGTCGCCGCATAGGCCTCTTCGTAGAGCGCCGACAACTGCGCGCGCGACGCGGTGTCAAAAGCGCCCGATGGCAGGCTGACGGTGATCTCGTGGCCCTGGCCGCGATAGCGCATGTCGGCCGTGCGCGTCTCTTGCAGCCGGGCCCCCGACGCACCGGCCTGCACCACGGCTTCGGCTTCGGCGCGCATCTCGGCGAACAGAGCATTCACATAAGCCGGCTCGAAGGAGGCATCGAGCTGGACGTAGCGGCTGCGCACCACCTCGTAGGCGACAGGCGCCAGCAGGAAGCCGACCGCCGATCCCACGCCGGCGCCTTGCGGTACCATGATGCGGCGAATGCCCAGCTTCTCGGCCAGCCGCGCCGCATGGATGGGGGCCGCCCCACCAAAGGCGATCAGCGTGCGGTCCTGGATCTCCTTGCCGCGCTCCACGGCATGAACGCGAGCGGCGTTCGCCATGTTCTCCTCGACGATCTCGCTCACGCCGAAGGCCGCGTCCAACCGCTGCAAGCCGAGCGCCGTGCCGACGGATTTGTCGATCGCGGCACCGGCAGGATCGGGCAGCAGCGTGATGGAGCCGCCGGCGAAGTAGCCGGGATCGAGGCGGCCGAGCACGACGTCGGCATCGGTGACGGTGGGCGACGTGCCGCCGCGGCCGTAGCAAACGGGGCCTGGCTCGGCACCGGCGCTTTCGGGTCCGACGTTCACGCGCGCCAGGCTGTCGACCGAGGCGATCGATCCGCCGCCGGCGCCGATCTCGACCATCTCAATCACCGGGATGCGCAGCGGCAAGCCGCTGCCCTTGAGGAACCGATACTGCCGCGCTACTTCGAACGTGCGCGAGTATTGCGGTTCACCATCGTCGATCAGGCAGATCTTGGCCGTCGTGCCACCCATGTCGAAGGACAGCACCTTGTCGAGGCCGCATTGGCGCGCGAGGTTGGCGGCGAGGATGGCGCCGCCGGCTGGCCCGGACTCGACCAGTCGGATCGGGAATCTCCGCGCCGTCTCCAAGGTCGTGAGGCCACCGCCCGATGTAATGAGGAACAGCGGGCAGGCCAGGCCGCGCTCCCGCAGCGCGGCGTCCAGGCGGCCGAGATAGCGGGCCATCACGGGCTGCACATAGGCGTTGGCCACGGCCGTCGACCAGCGCTCGTACTCGCGGATCTCGGGCGAGACCTCGCTGGAGAGCGTGATCGACACGCCGGGCAGCAGCTCGGCCAGGATCTCCCGGGTGCGCCGCTCATGCTTGCCATCCAGATAGGCGTGCATGTAGCCGACCGCGATTGCCTCGATTCCAGCGGCCTTCAACTGGGGTGCCAGCGCGCGCACAGCCTGCTCGTCGAGCGGGATCAGCACGTTGCCGCGGCCGTCCAGCCGCTCGGGTACGCCGAACCGCAGCTCGCGCGGCACCAGCGGCGATGGCTTCTGCATGAAGATGTCGTATTGCTCGAAGCGATGCTCGAACGCCATTTCGATCGAATCGCGGAACCCTTCGGTGACGATCAATGCGGTGCGGGCCCCCTTGCGCTCAATGATGGCGTTGGTGGCCAAGGTCGTGCCGTGGATGAAGAGGCCGAGGTCGGCCGGCTTCACGCCCGCCTGCTTGAGGATGTCGTCGATGCCGGCCAGCACGCCTTCCTCGGGCGCGCGCGGCGTGGTGAGCACCTTGGTGCTGATCCGCTTGCCGCCCTGCTCCAACGCCAGGTCCGTAAAGGTGCCGCCGATATCGACGGCGAGACGCGCCTTGCTCATGTTGCCCTATGCCGCCGTTTGCTGGATGTTGCCGCCAAGATAGGCTTGGCGGATGCGAGGGTCGGCGCGCACGTCGGCCGCCGGCCCTTCCATGAATTTCTGCCCCTGCTCCATCACCAGGGCGCGATCGGAGATCAGAAGCGCGCCCCGCACGTTCTGCTCGACGACCAGCACCGTGACGCCGGTGCGCGCGATCGCCTGCACCGTCGTGAAGACGTCGGCCTGCATTTTGGGCGACAGGCCCAGCGACGGCTCATCGAGCAGCAACAGGGACGGTTCGAGCAGCAGCACCATCGCCATCTCGAGGATCTGCTGCTCGCCGCCCGAGAGGTTGCCCGCCTCGGTACGCCACTTGGTGCGCAGCATGGGAAAGAGCGCAATCACGCGGTCGATGGCCGCCGCATGCCGGGCCGCCGGCAAGGTGTAGCAGCCCATCTTGACGTTCTCGGCGACCGACATCGCGGGAAAATTGCAACGCCCCTGCGGCACGAAACCGATACCGCGCTGCAGCCGCTGCCAGGGCGGCAGGCGCTCGATCGCCTCGTCCTTGAACACGATCTTGCCGGAGAAGAAGCGATTGGTGCCGTAGATCGCGCGCAGCAGGGTCGACTTGCCGGCGCCGTTGCCGCCGATCAAGGTCGTGATGGTGCCGGCCTCGAGCCGGGCGGAGAAGTCGCGCACGATGGGGTTGTCGCCATAGCCCGCCGTAACATCGACCAGGTCCAGTGCCGGTGTCGTCATGCGGCACCCCGCATCTCGGCCTCGGCCATCTCGGGTGTCATGCCGAGATAGGCTTCCAGCACGCGCGGATCGGTGTGGATCGCCGCCGCCGTTCCTTCGGCGAGCTTGCGACCCTGGTCCAGCACGATCACGTGGTGGCAGAGGTTGGTGATGAATTCGACATTGTGCTCGACGATCAGGAACGTCTCGCCACCCGCGTTGAGCTTGCGCAGTACGTCCTCGACATCGCGGATGCGGGTCGGGTTGACGCCCGCCACCGGCTCGTCGAGAACCACGATGCGGGGCCGCGGCATCAATGCCGCCGCCAGCGCCAGCAGCTTCTTCTGCCCATAAGACAGAATGCCCGCGTCGGCATCGTAGTAGCGCGCGAGACCGACCAACTCGATCAGCTCGCGCGCGCGAGTCTCGGCGGCCGCTGCCGCGCGGCGATAGCGGCGGGTGCGGAAGAGTTCGTCGGACCAGGTGGCGTCATCGAACTGCTGGGCGGCGATCGCCAGGTTGTCGCGCAGCGGCAGGTTTTCGTAGACGCGCACGGTCTGGAACGTGCGCATCAGGCCGGCGCGCGCGATCTGATGCGCGGACCGGCCGGCGATGTCGGTGCCGGCAAGAACGACGCGGCCGCCATCAGCCTTCTGGAAGCCGGCGATACAGTCGATGGTCGTGCTCTTGCCCGAGCCGTTAGGGCCGATCAGCCCGGTGATGCTGCCCTGCTCGACGGTGAACGAGACGCCGTCGACGGCATGCACGCCGGCGAACGATTTGCGCAGGTCGCGGATTTCGAGCAGTGCCGTCATCGCAGCGCCGCCCGCATGCGCGCCAGACGGCGCTGGCGGATCCAACCGGCGAAGCCACCGGGCATCACCAGCATGATCACCAGCAGGACGACGCCATAGATGATCATGCGAAAGTCGGACGAGAAGCGCAGCACCTCTGGCAGCGCCGACAAGGCGATCCCGGCAATGACGACGCCCCAGAAGCTGCCGGCGCCGCCGATGATCACCATGATGAGGAACGTCTGCATGTAGTAGAAATCGAGGAACAGCGGGTCGATCACCTTGAGGTGGAAGGCGAAGATGCCGCCGGCGATGCCGGTGATGGCGGCGCTGATGGCGAACGCGGCGAGCTTGTAGGGCATCGGCGCGATGCCCTGGGCGCGCACCAGCGGCTCGTTCTGCTTGATCGCCACCAGCGTGCGCCCGATGCGCGACGTTCCCAGCGCGTAGAGAAAGCCGAGCGCCAGCAGGGCGTAGATCCAGGCGATCCAGTAGAAATGCGACGTGGTCTTGAACTCGAAGCCGAACAGACTGGGCGCCGGCAGGCCCGGGATCCCCAGCGGTCCGCGGGTCAGGTCAACCCAGTCGCGGGCGACCAGAGTCACCAGCAGCGCAAACGTCAGGGTCACGATCACGAAAGCATGCCGACCCACGCGCAGGGTCGGGTAGCCGACGATGAGCGCCAGTGCCGCGTTGAGCAGGCCCGCCCACAACAGGCCGAGCCAAAACGTGCCGCCGAAGGTCACCACGGTCAGCGCCGTGGCATAGCCGCCGATCCCCCAGAAGCCGAGCTGGGCGAACGACAGCAGTCCCGTGTAGCCGTAGATCAGGTTCAGCGCCGCCGCGGCGACCGTATAGATGGCCGCCGACACGGCAACGCCGAGAATGTAGTTCGAGCTCGTCAGGTATGGCAGCAAACCGAAGGCCAGTGCTGCGACGACAATCGCGACCGCTTTCATCCGACCCGCATCCCGCCGCGTGTGAAAAGCCCGTCGGGCTTCAGGAACATGACCACGACCATCAGGATGAAAACCGCCGCTTCCTGCCAGACGATCTCGAAGAAGCCGCCGATCCAGCTCTCGATCAGACCCAGGCCGATGGCTGATACGATCGCACCGGGGATATTGCCCAGGCCGCCGATGATGACCAGCGCGAAGGCCTTGAAGATCAGGAACTGACCCATGCCCGGCGTGACGAGCTGGATGGGCGCCAACGCGGCACCGGCAAGCCCGCACAGCCCAGTGGCCAGCACGACGGCGTTGCGCGCCACGACACGCGGCCGGATGCCGACCATCAGCGCCGCCTCGCGGTTCTGGGCGATGGCGCGCATGGCACGGCCGAACTGCGTGTGCTTCAGCAGCACGAACAGCAGCGCGAAGGCGCCGATGGCCACGACGGCACCGATGATGCGGGTCCAGGTGATGCGGATCGAGCCGATCAGCACGCCGTCGAAACCATACTGCGTGTCGACCATGCGCGGATTGGCCGTGAACAGGTACTGCACCACGTGCAGCACGATGATCGACAGCCCCAGGGTGATCAGGATCGAGCGCTCGAATTCATCGGGCCGCAGGCGCACCAGCAGGGTCTCGTAGATCACCAGTCCGCAGATCATGGTGGCGACCACGGCCGCCGCCATGGCCGGCCAGTACAGCGAGCCCATCGCCGGCAAGGCGAAGGACATGGCGAAGGCGCCGACCATCAGGAGTTCGCCATGGGCGAAGTTGATGATCTGCATGACGCCGAAAATCAGCGCCAGCCCGACGGCGATCAGTGCGTAGAGGAGCCCTAGCGTGATGCCGTTCAGCGTCAGCTGGACGAGGTAGACCGGGTCGACTGCCATGATGCTGCGGCCTATGCAAAATCCGTGTCGACGGATGGCCTGCTCCACCGACACATCGTCTCACGCGACATCGTGCTTAGCCTCCTCAACGCGGCGCGGAGCACCGGCATGGCCCAGTGACACCGAGCAGCGATGCGCGGCGTCGAGGACCATCTGCGTGATACGCGGCCACTCGGCTTCGCCATGCTCGCTGCTGAGGAATGCCACGCTCATCGACGCGACCGCCTTGCCCGACGCATCGCGGATTGCCGCCCCGATGGAGATGACACCGGGCAGGTTCTCCAGAAGCGCAAACGCGAAACCCTGGCGGCGGATCGTGGCCAGCTCGTCCGCCAGCGCCGGCGCATCGGTGATGGTGTTCGGCGTGAACCGCTCATAGGGCGGCGGGCCCACGACCAACGCCAGCTCCGCCGGCGGCAAGTCGGCCAGCAAGGCCTTGCCCATCGCGGTGCTGTGCGGGTTGGCACGCGTGCCCGGCATCATGCGCACGGCGATCGGACCGCTGCTCTGTGCGCAGTGCAGGTAGACGACGTTGTTGTCGCGCAGGACGCCCAGATAGCCGTTCAGGTGATGCTCGTCGGCCAGCCGGTTCAGCTCGTCGCTGGCGGTCGCCATCAGGCGATCGTCGCGGCGCAGCGCAGAGCCCAGCAACAGCGCGCGATAGCCCAGGCGGTAGCGCCGCGTCTCCAGCACCTGCTCGAGGTATCCGGCCCGCATCAGCGTGTTGGCCAGGCGCTGCACGATCGCCGGACTCAACGCCAGCGTCCGCGCGATCTCGCGGATGCCGATCTGCGAGGGATGGCCGTCGAGGAGGTCGAGGATCGCGATGCCCCGTTCGAGCGACTGATTGGTCGCCATTTTGTTCCAATTATCGCAACAGCGTTTCTCCTATTGATAGTCCGGGATCGATCAGCCAGTGTCAAGACCATGTCGTTCGTGGGGACGACAGATCGCAGGGGCAATTTCAAGGGGGCAAACGATGCAAAGAAGCTACCGGGTTGGCGCTTTTCTGGCCGCGCTGCTGTCGGCGGGCCCAGCCATGAGCCAGTCGATCGTGATTGGCGTGTCGACACCCGTCACCGGCCCGGCGGCCGTGGCTTCGGAATGGGAACTGTGGGGCGTCAACCTGGCGTTGGAGGAAGTCAACGCGGCGGGCGGCGTGCTGGGTCGCAAGGTCGAGATCCAGGTGCTCGACAACAAGTGCAACCCGTCCGAAGGCGTCAACGTCGCCAACAAGCTGGCGGAAGCCAAGGTCGTGGCGATCATCGGATCGCACTGCAGTTCAGCGCACCTCGCCGCCATGCCCATCATCAAGGACGCCAAGATCCCGATGATCACCGGCATCGCATCCAATCCGCAGATCACCGATCTGTCGGGTGTGGGCGGCAACGCGTGGGCATTCCGCATCAACGCATCCGACACCGCGATGATGAACACGCTGGGCGCCTATCTCGGCGACAAGAAGATCTTCAAGACCATCGCCATCGTGGCCGAGGACTCCGACTTCGGCCGCGGCGGCGCGGCGGCGTTCAAGGCGGTGGTCGACAGGGCCGGGATTGCCGTCGTCTCGACCGACTTCCATCCCCAGAACGCGCCCGACTACACCAGCATCCTCACCCGCCTGCAGCAGCGCCGCCCCGACGGCATCGCGACATTCCAGCTGGGCGGTGACTCGCTGAACTTCCTGCGCCAGGCGATGCAGTTGGGCGTGCGCATCCCCTATACGGGACGCGCCGAGCTTGGCGGCCGCAACCTGCAGATCATCGAGGCCGGCGGCATGGAAGGCTCGATCAGCGCCTGGACCTACAATCACGAGATCCCGGTAGCGACCAACAAGGCGTTCGCCGACAAGATCATGGCCAAGCACAAGTCGACACCGTACCTGCAGACCTGGGCATCCTATGACAGCTTCCGGATCATCA
The DNA here is from genome assembly GCF_007859315.1 of Reyranella sp. CPCC 100927. Classification (GTDB taxonomy): domain Bacteria; phylum Pseudomonadota; class Alphaproteobacteria; order Reyranellales; family Reyranellaceae; genus Vineibacter. Next base: position 932,057 of record NZ_VOHA01000001.1, on the reverse strand, counting down.
TCCAGGCGATCAAGGAAGCCGGCAGCACCGACACCACCGCCGTGCGCGATGCCATCAAGAAGATGAAGTTCACCACGGTCTTCGGCAAGGATGTGACGTTCGACGACCACAACCAAGCCGGCCGCTACGTCATCCTGCAGCAGGTCAAGAACCGCAAGGTGATCGTCGCCGACATCGTCGAGGTGAAGTAGCGCTCGATACGCGATTACGCATCGATGCCGGCATGCGGCGGCCTGATGTGCGCCATGCGGCGGTCACGTCCCGGCGTGACGCGCCGCGACGGCGACAATCACCTCGTCGCCGTCGGCGTACTGGCGATCGGTCTCATACGCGCCGTGGAGCTGCTCCACCTCGAAGCCGTGGGCGGCCAGCAACGCCCGCAGTGAGTCCGGCGTGTCGGCACGCACGACGAAGCGTTCCTGCGCGACCGGGACGACCCGGCCGAAGCGATCGGCGTCAACCGCCCACTGAACGATGGTCGCGTCGTCCTCGTCGCGGGAATAGAGGGTGCGGCGGCGGAACGTCGTGTGGCCGAGCCGACGTTCCTCCACGACTTCGCGGCGGTCCGCCCATGCCAAGGCCGATGTGCGGACGTCGACGATCAGCCGCGCGTCCGGCGCGGCGTGCCGGCACACGGCCGCGAGCGCCGTCGCGCGCTGCGTGTCATCGAGAAGCATCAGGACGCTGCGCATCAGGATGACGTCGGCCGCGTAGGGCTCAGCAAAGGTCTCTGTGCTGCCCTCGACGAGGGTGATGTTGCGCGCGATCTCATCGCCGCCGTTCAGCCTGTCCATCGCAATCGCCGCCAGGACGGGCGAGGGCTCGAATGCCAGCACCTCGAGCCCGAGTCGCGCCAGGGCCAGCGCCGGACCACATAGGGCAGCGCCAAAATCGAGCGCGCGCCGGCGACCCGCCGTCCAGTGCGCCAGAAAGCGCTCCTCCTCCGCCGTGACGACCGCGTGCGGCCCGAAGAAGGCGTAGTAGCGTCCTGTCTGCTCGTACATGGCCAACTCCACGCTGTCGCCGACGACCCAGCACGCCGGACACCGAGGTCACTCCTTACCTGGAGGTCAGCGCTTACTTTATAGTGCGTAATCTACAGTGCGAGAAAGGCGGCCTTATCACTCGGCCGCGGCGACACCGAATGTCATCTCGCGGCGAACACGGCCGTCTTCGACGCATGGGGCGGCAATTCGGTTCACGCGGGTGACGACGTCGGTCATGCAGCGGCACTCGACACTGCGCCGCTCGGCCCGGGATGTTGTTGGCTCTGCAAGCCAGGCCGCCAGGCACCTGTACGATAATTTCGCAGCACGCGTACCGCTCATGCGCAGAGGCACCGGACATGGAAAGCACGATGAATGCCACCGGCACAGCGACACGCACGGCGCAGTGTGCCTGCGGTGGCCTGAAGATCACCATCACCGGCACGCCGGCGCGCGTCTATGCGTGCAGTTGCCTGGAATGCCAGCGCGCCACAGGCACGGCATTCTCATATCGCGCCCTCTTCACGCAGGACGCGATCGCGTACATCACAGGCGATCGCCGAACCTGGCGACGCAGCAGCGACTCGGGCCGCTGGGTCGAGCAGACCTTTTGCCCGACCTGCGGTACGCTGGTGTATATGGACGGCGAAGCCTTGTCGGGCGCCGTTGTGATTTCGGTCGGCTGTTTTGCCGATCCAGGCTTCGCAGCGCCGGCTACGCTGTTTCGCGCTGCCCGCCGGCATCATTGGTACGCATTGCCCGACGGCATGCGCGTCGTGGACTGACCGACGATCGCTTGAGGCCCGCCGCAGTCGGCCGTCTGCCGTGCATCAGCTGCCCAGCTTGCGATCGACGAAATCAAGCCGGTCCTGACCCCAGAAAATCTCGCCGTCGATGACGTAGCTGGGCGCGCCGAATACACCGCGATCAATCGCCCGCTTCGTGTCGGCCTCGCGCCTGGCCATGATCTCCGGCGACTCCGCTGCCGCGGCGATCTTCGCGGGATCAAGGCCGATGCCGGCGATGATGCCAGCCAGGGTCTGCGGGTCGCTAATGTCCTTCTCCTCTTCCCAGACGCCGCGCAGCACCGCATGCGCCAGCGCAATGGCCTTGGCGCCGTCGCCGGTCTCGCGCACGGCGATCACGCTGCGCGCCGCCGGCTGTTCGTTGGCGGGAAAGAACTTGGGCTGCAGGTTGATCGGCACGCCCAGATGGGCGCGCCAGCGCTTCAGCTCCATCATGCGATACGCCTGGCGCTGCGGCGCACGCTTGGGCAGCGGCAGGCCACCCGACGCCGGAAAGACCTGGCCGAAATCGACCGGCCAGATCGTCACGGTCGCACCGTGCCTAGCCGCGAGGGCTTCGATGCGCGCCGAACCAAGATAGGTCCATGGCGAAATCAGCGAGGCGTAGTAGTCGATATGCTTGGGCACGGCTCAACCTCTTTGGTGTCGCGGTATCGTATACGGCGGCACCGGACTTTTCGAGGCGCGGCTTTCCCGGAAGCGCGGGCGTCTCGCCCGCACCTTCGATGAGAGCTTGCTTTCGCACCGCACGGAACCAAGACATGAGCGGGCGGGAGAGGTTGTGAGAATATTGGCGACGTTCGCAGGGCCCTTTCGCCGATGAAAGAGATGTGATTCACAGTGTCTGAGGAAGAAGCCCGACGAGGTCAGAATGGCGCAGGGCCGTAAGGCGGGATTGCGTCTGGCGATGGCAGAGCGCAGCCAGATCGAGTGGCAGATGGCGTGCCTGGATGAATTGCTACCGCAGGATCACCGGGCGCGGCAGGTGTGGATGTATGTCGAAGGACTGGACCTGTCGGGGCTGTACGAAGCGGTTGGCTCGGTATCCGGAGAGGCCGGTCGACCAGCGATTGATCCGGCGATCCTGGTGGCGTTGTGGCTGTATGCAACGCTGGAGGATGTCGGCAGCGCCCGTCAGGTGGCACGGCTGTGTGAGCGCGATATCGCGTACCGCTGGGTCCTGGGCGGGGTAGGCGTGAGCCACAAGACGCTGTCGGACTTCCGGGTTGATGCTGGTGCGGTACTGGACGACCTGCTGTCGCGGTCGGTGGCGGCGCTGGTGGCGGCCGACGTGATGGATTTGCAGTGCGTGGCGGTTGACGGCGTGCGGCTTCGGGCCAGCGCCGGCGCCAGTTCGTTCCGAAGCAAGCAGCGGCTGGGGCAATTGCACGATCTGGCGTGCCAGAAAGTGGCGGCGTTGCGGGCGGAGCTGGATAGCGATCCGGCAGCATCAGACCGACGCGGGCAGCGCCGCCGGCTGCAGGCGGCGGCGGACCGTCAGCGGCGGATCGAACAGGCGCAGCAAGCGCAGGCCGAGATCGAGGCGCAACGGGCGGCCGAGGCCAAGCAGCAGCGGCGCAAGAAGCCCGCCAACAAACGTGAGCCACGCGCTTCGACGAGCGACCCGCAAGCCCGGGTCATGAAGATGGCGGACGGTGGCTTCCGGCCCGGCTTCAACGCTCAATTCAAGACTGCAGTTGGCAACGCGCTGATCGTCGGTGTGTCGGTGGACAATAACGGTTCCGATCGCGGCCGGTTGGGAGCAACGGTGGTCGAGATCGAGCAGCGCTACGGGCTGCGACCGCAACAGGTCCTGGCCGACAGCGGTTACGACAGCAAGGCAGATATCGCCGCCCTGCACGAGCCCGGGAACGGCGCTATCGAGGTATTTTGCCCACTCCCGCGCGACCGCCGCGGCCAGGTGCGCTCGCCGTGCGCCAAGGATGGGACGGGGGTGCTCGCCTGGCATCAGCGTATGAACAGTGACGACGGCAGGGCCCTCTACAGGCAGCGCTTTGCCACGGAGCGACCGCACGCTGACATGCGTAACCGCGGACTGACCCGCGTGCTGGTGCGCGGCATCAAGAAAGTGACGGCCGTCGTGCTGTGGCACGTTCACGCCTACAACTTCCTGACCATCTCTCGCTTGCTCCGCACCGCGTAGACCACACTCCTTCTCCGCTCCGAGGCCGCAGACCCAGCAACCTCACGCCACCGGCTACAGTCCACGTCCAGGCGCACGTCCGAGGCCAGCCTCGGCGTGCCAGTTTTCGCTCAGCTTGATAATTTTACAGCCTCGGACACCCGCGCTCCCGGGAATCAGGCGCCGTCTGCGAAATTTCTCAAGCCGGTTTGAGAAGCGTTCGATTTTCCCGCAGCAACATCAGGGACATCTTCCGGACGTCACCTCCCTCCGGAAAACGGCCATGACAACCCTTCTTCATCTCGACGCCAGCGCACGCCTGACCCGATCCCTGAGCCGGCAAATGACACGCCAGTTCGTCACGGCGTGGACGGCGGCGCGGCCCGGGGATCGCGTGATCCATCGCGACCTCGGGCGCGAGCCGCCACCGGCGATCAGCGAGGCCTGGATCGCGGCTGCCTTCACCCCTGAAGACAAGCGCACACCAGCGCAGCGCGACGCGCTGAGCCTGTCCGACGCGATGATCGACGAACTCGAACTGGCCGATCTGATCGTGCTGGGCACGCCGATGTACAACTACGGCATGCCGACGGCGCTGAAGGGCTGGATCGACCAGGTCGTGCGCATCGGCAAGACCTTCACCTTCGACCTCGCGCGCGGCGACTATCCGCTGGAGCCCATCATGCGCGGCAAGACGCTGGTGGTGCTGTCCAGCCGCGGCGAGTTCGGCTTCCTGCCCGGCGGACCGCGCGCCGCCATGAACCATCTCGACGATCATCTGCGCACGGTCTCGCACTATCTCGGCGTCACCGGCTCGCATTTCATCAGCACCGAGTACCAGGAGTTCGGTGGCGCGCGTCACGCCGCATCGATCGCGCGTGCCGAAGCAGACGTCTCGGCATTGGTTGAGCGATTGCTGGCCTCCAGCGGCGCCGGGGAGGACGGCAACCCGCACGCGCCTACACCGCCGCTTCTTGCTGCAGCCAGTCGGTGAACGTGCGCACGGAGCGCTTGCGCCGTGCCGACGCCCCCACCAGCAGGCGGAAACTGTAGCCGCCCAACACTGGTCCCTCGAGGCGGCGCAGATCGCCGGCCGCCACCTGGTCGGCCACCAGCACGCTGGAGCACAGCAATGCGCCAAAACCGCGTTCGAGCGCCTGGAGAGCCAGAGTCTCCTCGCTGTACCAGGAGATCTTGACCGCATCCGATGCCGTTCGCCCGAGTGTTTCGAACCAGGTGGCCCAGGTCGGACCATCGAGTGCCGCCTTCTTCCAGCGATAACCCAGCAGTGGCCGGCTCATCACGTCATCGATGGTCGGCGCGCGCCCCGGCGGACAGAGCGCCGCGCTGACCACGGGAGCATAGGTGTCCTCGAACAGCAGCGTCTCGCCCGGCCGGTCCGGCCGCTGCCGCCCGTAGCGGATCGCGAGGTCGATTCCGTCGGCGCTGAGATCGACGACATCCTCCGACGCATCGATGTTGACGATGATGCCGGGATGCCCGGCGTTGAAGCGATCCAGGCGCGGCATCAGCCAGCGTTCGGCAAAGGCACGCGTCGTCGAAACGGCGATCGCCTCGCCGCTGCGTCGCCGGTTGGTTTCCGAAAACGCCTCGGCCAGCTTGTCAAAACCGTCGCGGACCTGCGGGTACAAGCGCTCGGCGGCCGCCGTGAGCACGATGCTGCGCCCCTGCCGCTCGAAGAGCTTCATGCCCACGGTGTCTTCCAGCAGCCGTATCTGGTGGCTGACGGCGGTGACCGTGACGCCGAGTTCGTCCGCCGCCGCGGTGAAGCTCAACCGCCGCGCCGCGGCCTCGAAGGCACGCACGGCATTGAGAGGCGGTAGTTTGCGCACGCACCCTCCGGTTCGCCATCACAACGCCTCGACAAGCCCGGGATGAAGGCGTCACCATGGCGGCAATGACCAGGAAGAATATCGTGATCACCGGCGGCGATGCCGCCTATTTCGACCTCATGCGCGGCTGTGTCGCCTCGATCCGCGACAAGCCGGAAAGTCGCAACGTTGCGCTGGGCGTGCTCGATTGCGGGCTCGAGGCCGCGCAGCGATCATGGCTTGCGGCGCAGGACGCCATGCTGGTGAGTCCGCGCTGGGATTTCGACTTTCCCGGCCGCGCCGACTGCAGCGAGGCCTTCAAGGCGCTGACGGCCCGACCGTTCCTGCCGACCTACTTCCCCGGCTACGACACCTATCTGTGGATCGATGCCGATTGCTGGGTGCAGCACTGGTTCGCCATCGACCTGTTCCTCAAGGGCGCGGCGCGACGGCCGATCGCGGTGGCGCCGGAGATCCACCGCGCCTTCCGTCACTATCGCCATGCCTGGCCTGAGTTCAGTGCCGTCAATGGCGCGGCGTTCCGCCAGGCCTTCGGCGCCGACATCGCCGACCGGCTGGTGCGCTATCCGCTGATCAACGCCGGCGTCTTCGCCATCCAGACGGGATCGCCGGCCTGGGGTGCCTGGGCCACGATGCTGGACGATGCACTGCAGCGCTCGACCAACATGACCGACCAGATCGCGCTCAATGTCGCGGTTTACGAGCGCGGGTTGGCGGCCGAGGCGTTGCCCAGCACCTGCAACTGGCCGGTGCACCACGCCCTGCCAGCCTGGGACATCGCGCGCGGCCTGTTCGTCGAGCCCTCGCTGCCGCACGATCCGCTCGGCATCCTGCATATGACGATTTACACCAAGACCGTGCCCAGCTTCGACATCGTGCAGATCGGCGGCGACGCCGACGGCACAACCCGGCCGATGACGGTGCGCTACGTGCCGCCCGGCGAGAGCCGCACGCGAGCGCCGACACCGGACGCGTTTCGATTCTGATCTTCGCGCGCGTACCGGTCTGAGACGGTGCGCGCGCCGTTCGTCACGCCGTCATTGCTATGCCGCAAGGGCGGCGTCCATGAATTGCGAGAGGCGATAGCCCTTCACCTCCCGCGGCCCCTTTTTGGCATGGCCGGGATCTCCCTTCATCGTGTTCGCCACAAAGTTCGGAAGCCAATCGGACATGACGAAGTCGATCGTCTCCCGATGACTGCCGAACTGCCATGTCCCGACATTGGGATCGAAGAAGCGGCCCCCGGCCGATCGCGCGCCGAAACCGCCTCGGCTAAAGAAAAGGCCCACGCAATGGCCGCTCTCGTCACCGTTTCCGTACCTGTAGAGGATCGTCAGCGCGTACGCGGCCTGCGTCCGGGTCGTCGAGGAGCACTTCAGCAGCTCGAATATGAGCTTGGGGTGGTAATTCTTCGTGTCCAACAGCGCTTCAGGAACGATGGCGAAGCAATCATATGCGTGATGCTTGCGATCGACAGAGGAGAAGACCTCGTTCGTGTTGCTAAAATTCAGAACGCCCCTGTTTATCGTTCGTTTTTCAAACCCACCGCCAACGGGTCTGTCGACCTTCTGCGTCGTTGATCTCCAGTTGGCCGTTTGATGCTTCATGTTCTGAAGCTGCTTCATATAGGTGAGCCCGGGCCCTGGGCTCGACTGACTGGCCAGGCGGTGAATGATTTGGGTCTCGTGGTCACGCGTGCACAAAAGGGAACCCGCCCAATTGAAAACCAGCGTCCGACAGATGGCGGCGGGCTGCGAGTATCCGATCCGAGGCTTCGTTCGCAGCGACATTACCCTTCTCCTTGTCTTGCAGGGTATGGGCTGAGCGCGGCCGTTGCGCGCAACGGTCCGCTCAGACGGCAGGCCAGGGTCTGTGCCTATCCCCCCGTGGGGTTTCGGCAGGCCAAGGAACCCCGTTGGGCGCCGGCACCTTCGCCGGCCCCTGAGAGCGTCCTGACCTTGTATTGACCCGAGATGCCGTGCCCGCACTCTGCCGTCGGCGCGGCCAAGCGGGTACTTAAAAGTCCTTTAGAGATTCTTAAGTTCGTGATTTTCCGGGAATTTCCCCCGGAAATCCGGCGCCTCTACTGCAACCGTTCAACTGCCGCGAACGACCCGAAGCGACGGCTTGCTGGTCCGTGCCGGGCCTTGAGGAACGCCGGCAAGGCGCAATCCTTCAAGCGTCTTGAGCAGAAGGGCCGAGTTGGCGCGCCGGCTCAGCAGACGCGCGTAGGCCGCAAGGTTGAACGCGGGGTCGAGTTCCATCAGCTGCGCCACCGCGGCCTCGGCCGGCCGGCCGGCGGCCCCCAGCGCGGCCACATAGGCGCGGTGCGCCGTCAAGCGCTCCGGACTGGCGGCGATGGCGCGCTCGCCCCAGCGCACCGCGACGTCAGGGCGCCCGGCAACGAGATGGGCGAATGACATGCATGCCAACGGCTCGCCCGCACCGGGGTCAAGCGGGTCCAATCTCGACGCTTCCTCGAGATGAGGGATCGCGACCTCCGGTTCGTCCGCAAAGAGGTGGACCCAACCGGCCGCACTGCGCGTCAGCGCGGAGTTGGGATGATGCTCGACCGCGCGCCGCGCCAGCAGCACGGCCGCATCCAGCCGATGAACGAGGTATGCGAACAGCATGCCGACCTGCGCCAGCACGGCCGGTTCGTCCGGCGCCAGCGCCAGGGCCGCCTCGCCCAGCCGAATGGCTTCCTCGGCTTCGACAGTCGCCCCGTCGGAAAACGCCTGCGACACACGCCATACGCGGCACCAGGCGGCCGCGGCCATGGCCTGCGCGAAGCCGGGATCGATCGCCAGCGCCTCATGGAGGAATGAGAGCGCCGCCGCGCAGTTCTCGCGGGTCATGGGGTGCATGCAGGCGCTGGCGCGCAGCCAGGCCTGATAGGCGCCCGGCCATTCGGTGGGCCGCCGTCGCAGCTGCTCGATCTCGGCCCGCCGCAATCGGGGCTCCAACGCCGCAACGATGCTGCCGACGATCCGGTCCTGCAGGACGAACACATCGTCCAGGGCATGATCGAAGCGGTCGCTCCACGCTGGCACACCATCAGCGGTATTGATGAGGTCGACATTGACCCGCACCCGCCCGTCGGCATGGCGCAGCGTGCCCGTCACGACGTAACGCACACCCAACTCGCGCCCGATCTCCGGCGCCGGCAGGTTGCGGTCCTTGAAGCTGAAGGCTGAGTTGCGCGCCAGGACATAGAACCAGCGGATCCGCGACAACGCGGTAATCAGATCGTCCACGATGCCGTCGGCAATGTGGGGCGGCCCTTCTCCCACGGTCCGCATGGGCAATACCGCCAGCGACGGCCCCCGCGTCGGCGGCTGAGGAGCGATGTCAGCCAGCGCCGTCGCCGCAGGCTTGACCGAAGACGGCTCGGACAAGCCGCCGAGCCGGTAGCCGACTCCGGGAACGGTGACTACGATCTCTGCGCCGTCCGCGCCGAAAGCCTTGCGCAAGGCGGAGATCTGGACAGCAAGATTGCCCTCCTCTACGAGCCGGCCATGCCAAGCCCGGCGCATCAGCGCCTCCTTGGCGACCACCGCGCCGCGCGCTTCGATCAGGCTCAGAAGGACATCCGCGGCACGGCCACCCAGCGCCACCCGCTCGCCTTCCCCGACCAGCAGACGGGTCCGCGGCAGCAAGCGCCAGCGGCCAAAGACAATCCCTTCCTCGGACATCGCACCTTGCCGTCGGGCAGTGCACCGTGCTGTCGGGCGACTCTCCCGCCCGCGACAACCGCAGTGACTCTAGGGCAGCGGCAGCCTCGCTCCAAAACAAATCTACAACTCGTGGTACGACTTGTGGCGCACCCCACGGTCCGAGGCCTGCGGAGATTGGCCCGGTCAGTTCGCCACTTCATGGGCACGACGGTGGACTTGCCCGCCGCTGCGCGCCATATAGCCGGCCATGACCGCGACCGCCGACGTGCCGTTTCGCAAGATGCACGGGCTGGGCAACGACTTTGTCGTGCTCGACGCCCGATCACGGCCGCTTGATCTGACCCTGGAACGCCGCCGGACCATTGCCGACCGGCGGCGGGGCGTGGGCTGCGACCAGTTGATCGTGCTGGAGCCGCCGACCGACCGCCAGGCCGACGTCTTCATGCGCATCTACAACCCCGATGGCGGCGAAGCCGGTGCCTGCGGCAACGCGACACGCTGTGTCGCGCACGTGCTGATGAGCGAGCGCCAGGCCGATGCCATCGTGGTGCAGACCATTTCCGGCCTGCTCGATTCGGAAAAAACCGGGACCGGCGCCAATGGCCTGCCGATCGTCAGCGTCGACATGGGCCCGGCGCTGCTGGACTGGCGTGATATTCCTGTCAACGAAGCCTGCGATACCTTGCACCTGCCGGTCGCGCTGGGACCGGTGTCCGATCCGGTCGGCACCTCGATGGGCAACCCGCACGCCACCTTTTTCGTCGACGACCTGGACGCGATCCCGGTCACTCAGCTGGGGCCACAGCTGGAGACGCATGCGCTGTTCCCCGAACGCGCCAATATCGGGTTTGCCCAGATCGTGGGCGAGAACCGCATCCGCCTGAAGGTCTGGGAACGCAGCGCCGGCCTGACGCTCGCCTGTGGCTCGGGTGCCTGCGCCACGCTGGTGGCGGCGGCCCGGCGCGGTCTGACCGCCCGCAAGGCCGCGGTGATCGTCGACGGCGGCATGCTCGATATCGAGTGGCAGCGTGACGGGCACGTGTTGATGACCGGCGGCGTAGCGCAGTCCTTCGCCGGCACGCTCGATCCCTCGCTGCTGGTGTGACGGACTTGACCGAAGTCACCCCTTCCCGGGAGCGCGGGCGTCCCGCCCATTCACATTCCGGTGCGACGCACACAGGCGAAGGCAAGATTTCCACCAACGATGCGGGCGAGACGCCCGCGCTCCCAGGCGAAGACAGGATTGACGTCGTGACATTCGGCTGCCGCCTGAATGCGGTCGAATCGGAGGTCATGCGCGAGCGCGCGCGCGACGCCGGACTGACCGACGCGATCCTGGTCAACACCTGTGCCGTGACCGCCGAAGCCGAACGGCAGGCGCGCCAGGCGGTGCGCCGCTTGCGGCGGACGCACCCGGGCCGCGCCATCATCGTGAGCGGCTGTGCCGCGCAGATCGATCCGGCCGGCTGGCGCGCGATGGCCGAGGTCGATCGCGTGCTGGGCAATGCCGAGAAACTGACCGCTGCCGCTTACCTCAGCACCGAACGTGCCGCGGTCGGCGATATCATGACGGCGCCGCCAACGGCAGTCGACCTGCCGCCCGATCGCGCCAGCCACAGCCGCGCGTTCGTGCAGGCCCAGAACGGCTGCGACCACCGCTGCACCTTCTGCGTCATTCCCTTCGGCCGTGGTCCCAGCCGGTCGATGCCGGTGGGCGCCCTGGTCTCCCAGGTGCAAGCACTGGTGGCCGGCGGTTTCAACGAGGTGGTGCTGACCGGCGTCGACCTCACGGCCTGGGGCGCCGACCTGCCGGGCCGGCCCAGCCTGGGCGCGCTATGCCGGCGCCTGCTGCGGCTGGTGCCCGAACTGCCGCGCCTGCGGCTGTCGTCGCTCGATCCGGTCGAGGTCGACGATGCGCTGCTGGACTTGCTGGGCGACGAGGCGCGGCTGATGCCGCATTTCCATCTCAGCATCCAGGCCGGCGATGACCTGGTGCTCAAGCGCATGAAGCGCCGCCATCAGCGCGATGACGTGCTGCGGCTGGTGGAGCGCGCGCGACAACAACGCCCGGATATCGTGTTCGGCGCCGACCTGATCGCGGGTTTCCCGACCGAGACCGATGCGATGTTCGACAACACGCTGCGGCTGGTCGACGACGCCGGACTCACCTGGCTGCATGTGTTTCCCTATTCGGCGCGGCAGGGCACGCCGGCGGCACGCATGCCGCCGGTGCCGGGCGACGTGCGCCGCGCGCGGGCGGCGGCGCTGCGGGCCGCCGGCGACCGACGGGCCCAGGCCTTCCTGCGATCGCGGATCGGCACACGGGCGCAGCTGGTGATGGAACGCGACGGGACCGGCCACAGCCAGCACTTCGCGCCGGTGCGGCCGCAGGTCACGGCGGCGGCGCGCGCACTCGTCACGGTCGACATCACAGGGATTGAACAGGGCATGCTGGTCGGGCAGCCCGTTCTGCGCGAGGCGGCATGAGCGGCGAAAAGAAATCATGGTTTTCCCGGCTCAAGGCCGGACTGTCGAAATCGACGCAGCGCATCACGGAGAGCATCACCAGCCTCTTCGTGAAGAAGAAGCTCGACCAGAAAACGTTGGACGAGTTGGAAGAGGTGTTGATCCAGGCCGATCTCGGCGTGCCGGTCGCCGGCCGGCTGGTCGAGAACCTGCGCAAGACGCGCTTCGACAAGGAAGTCACCGACGAGGAGGTGCGCGGCGCGTTCGCCGACGACATCGCCCAGATCCTGGCGCCGGTCGCCCAGCGCCTGACCGTCGACCCTCAGCACAAGCCGCACGTCGTGCTGGTGGTGGGCGTCAACGGCAGCGGCAAGACCACCACCATCGGCAAGCTTGCCAAGCAGTTCGTCGAGGACGGCCGCAAGGTGATGATTGCCGCCGGCGACACCTTCCGCGCCGCCGCCGTCGAGCAGCTCAAGATCTGGGGCGAGCGCGCCAGGGTGCCGGTGATCGCCAAGGACACCGGCGCCGACGCCGCCGGGCTCGCGTTCGAGGCTCTGGAAAAGGCTCGGGCCGAGGGCGCCGACGTGCTGCTGATCGACACCGCCGGCCGGCTGCAGAACAAGACCGGCCTGATGGAGGAGCTGGCCAAGATCGTGCGCGTGATGCGCAAGCTCGACGCCACGGCACCGCATTCCTGCCTGCTGGTGCTCGACGCCACGGTGGGGCAGAACGCGCATAACCAGGTCGATATTTTCCGCCAGATGGTGGCGGTCGACGGCCTGGTGGTCACCAAGCTCGACGGCTCGGCCAAGGGCGGCGTGCTGGTGGCGCTGGCCGAGCGCTTCCAGGTGCCGGTGGTGGCGATCGGCGTGGGCGAAGGCATCGATGACCTGCGCCCGTTCGACGCCAAACAGTTCGCGCGCAGCCTGATGGGTCTCGAGACGGCGGCGTAGATACGCAGAGTAGCTTCATGGTTCGACCACCATGAAGGCTGCCGAAGGTGAAAGGACAGGGATGAGCGAGCAGAGAGAGTCGGGCGGTGGCCGCAAGCTGGCAAGCCTGGCTTGCGAACTGGGGCCGCTGGTCCTGTTCTTCCTGGTGAACGGCCGCTACGGCCCCCTGGGCGCACTCGTCGACGCCCTGTCGGGACCGCTGGGCATTGCCGACCTCGATCCGACGCGGCGCGGCCTGTTTGCCGGCACGGCGCTCTTCATGGTCGCCACCGCAATCGCTCTGCCGGCCTATCGCCAGATCGAGGGACGCTGGCCGATCATGCCGCTGGTCGGCGGCTTCTTCATCCTGGTGTTCGGTGGGCTGACCCTGTGGCTGCAGGACGAGCTCTTCATCAAGATGAAGCCCACCATCGTGAACTGCCTGTTCGGCCTCATCCTGACCGGTGGATTGCTGGCCGGCCGGCCGCTGCTGAAGCCGCTGTTCGGCGCCGCGTTCCGGCTCACCGACCCGGGCTGGATGCTCCTCACCAAGCGCTGGGCCGCCTTCTTCTTCGTGCTCGCGATCATCAACGAGATCATGTGGCGCTTCTTTTCGACCGAGACCTGGATCGTCTCGAAAATGGCGATCAGCATGCCGCTGACCCTGATCTTCGCGGTCGCACAGACGCCCCTGCTGAAGCGCTACTGGGACGGTGACGACAACCCGTTCAAGGCCGGATAGGATTTCCCCGCTTCAGCGGAGGATCTCATGGCGACTGAGCCCACCATCATGCCCGGCGCGGAGCCGTTCTCGGCCGCGGGCGACCGGCGCGGGGCGCTGGTCATTCATGGCTTCACCGGCTGTCCGCAATCCATGCGACCGCTGGGCCAGGCATTCGCCGCTTCGGGCTTCACGGTCGAGGTGCCGCGCCTGCCCGGCCACGGCACCACGGTCGAGGACATGGCGCATTACACCTGGCGCGACTGGACGGCAGCAGCCGACGACGCCTATCGGGCACTGGCCGAAAAAACCGACGGGGTCATTGTTGCCGGCCTGTCCATGGGCGGCACACTGACGCTCTGGCTGGCGCAGCGCTATCCGCAGATCAGGGGCATCGTCCTGATCAACCCCGCTGCCGAAGTCGACGACTTCAGCGCTCTGGGGGATGGCGTCAAGGCCATGATCGCCGGCGGCCAGCAGTTCATGCCGGGCGTCGCCGGCGACATCGCCGACCCCGACAGCAAGGAGCTGGGCTACGATCGCGTGCCGCTTGCCGGCATGGCATCGCTGATCGACGGCCTCCGCACGCTGAAGCCAGCCCTGCCGCAGATCAAGATGCCGGCCCTGCTGCTGCACAGCGTGCAGGATCACGTCGTGCCGGCGGGTTCACCGAAACTCCTGCGCGAGACCCTGGGCGGGCCGGTCGATTACGTCGCGCTGCAGAAGAGCTACCACGTCGCCACGATCGACTACGAGGGCGCCGAGATCAACCAGCGCGCGGTGGCGTTCGCCGAACGCGTGCTGCGGTAGCTTGCCCGTCTTCCTCCCCGCAGTGGGGGAGATGTCAGAGCCGCGGGTCGATCGGTTCGCTTTCCAGGGCCAGTACGCCGAACACGCATTCGTGCACGCGCCGCAGGGGCGCGCGGGCCACGAAGCGCGTCAAAGCCTCGTGGCCCAGCGCGAACTCGCGCAGGGCGAGGTTACGCTTGCCGCCCAGGCCGCGGCGACGCAGGCGCTCCAGGTTCTCCGGTGCATCGTACTCCGGCCCGTAGATGATGCGCAGATACTCGCGGCCACGGACCTTCAACGCCGGCTGCAGCAAGCCCTTCTCGCCGCGGACGATGAACGCGCGTGGCTTCACCACCATGCCCTCGCCGCCACTGGCGGTCAGCATTTCCCACCACTGAACGGCATCGGCACAGGCAGCATCATCGGCAAGATCGACGACCCGCCACCGCGTTGGGGCGAGGATGACCTGGTCGGCATTCGCGAGACGATCGGCGATGCCCATGTGCCAGACATGGTCGTGGTCGAACCACAGGCGCCCTTCGCTGGCCATGACGTGGAATGGCGCCACCCGCAGGTCATCGACCCCGGATACCGGCCAGACGTAGGGTGCCCAGGCCCGCGCATACGCCTGCGCCCGCACCACGCGCGCGGTGAAGCGGTCGTGCAAGGCATCAACCGGCGCGCCGCGCGCGCGTGCCTGCGCCAAAGCCTGCGTCGCGGCGCCCAGACCAGCCTGCGCCGAGGCGGCCACCGGCGCGAACTGGCTGTCGATCAGCGATTGTGCCTTGGCCGACCACGGCATGATCTCGGCATCCAGCAGCAGCCAGTCGGTGTCGAACTCCTGCCACAGCGATGCCTTGTCGACGGCCGCGCGCAACCGCGCCAGCACCGCGTCGTTCATTGCAGGATCACCAAAGAAGGTGCGGCCGGTCCGCGTCCAGATGGCACCGCTCTCGCCACCCACAGTCCCGAACCGCGCGCGGGCCACGGCGGCATCGCGGCACAGCGCGATGGCGGCGCGCGAGCCCATGTGCTTTTCCTCGCACACGACCTGCGCCGCGCCCCGTTCGCGGAAGTGCGCGAAGGCCTCCTCCGGCCGCTCCAGCCAACCTTCCTGGGTACTGGTTTCCGTGGGTGACATGGTCGGCGGCAGATAGACCAGCCATTGTGGTGCGATCGCGAAGCGGCTCATCGCCTCGAGCGCAGCGGCCGCGTTCTCCTCGGCCACCACGATGCGCCCGCGCAGCGCCGTGTCGATCCAACGCCGGCCGCTCACGTCCTCCATGTCGAGCAGATCGTCGGCTTCGGCCTGGGCCGAGCGCCCGTCGGCGGCCGGCGCCAGCGGACGCACCGGCTCGAAATAGGTCCGCGCCGCCGGCACGCTGACGAGCTGCTTCTCGGGCCAGCGCAGCGCCGTCAGCCTGCCACCGAAGACGCAGCCGGTGTCGAGGCAGATCGTGTTGTTGACCCACGCCGCATCGAGCACCGGCGTGTGGCCGTACACGATCGCTGTGTTGCCGCGATAGTCCGCCGCCCAGGGCAGGCGCACGGGCAGGCCGTATTCATCGACCTCGCCTGTCGTGTCGCCATAGAGCGCGAACTCGCGCACGGCGCTGGAGGCGCGGCCGACCATCTCAGCCTTCAGGCCGGCGTGGGCGACCGCCAGGCGACCGCCATCCAGCCAGGCGTGGCTCAGCAGCGAATCGAGAAACGTCCGGGTCCTGGCCTTGAAGGCGTCACCCTCGGCCGCCAGCTGATCGATCGACTCCTGCAGGCCATGGGCGATCTTCACGTCGCGGCCGGACAGCCAGCGCATCAGCTTGCGGTCGTGGTTGCCGTTGACGACGTAGGCCGTGCCGGCCGCCGCCATCGCCATGGCGATGCGCAGCACATCCGGCGTGCGCGGCCCGCGATCGACGAGATCGCCGACGAACACCGCCTTGCGGCCCGGCGGCGGCGTCACGGACACGGACCGCTCACCGTCGGTCTCGCTCCAGGCCACCGTGTACCCGAGATCCCGTAGCAACACCTCCAGTTCATCGGCGCAGCCATGGATATCGCCGATGATGTCGAAGGGCCCGCTATCGCTGCGCTTGTCGGTCCACAACGGCTGACGCGCGATCGTGGCGGTGTCGATGCTCTCGGCCGACGACAGCCGCCAGACCTGGCGGAACCCCTCGCGCGGCAGCCCGCGCAGGCCGCGGCGGATCTCGCCCACCATATGGCGCACGACGCCGGGGCCGAAGGGGCGTTCGGGTCGATCCTTGTTGCGCTCGATGCAGATGTCGACGCCGGGGTCGATCACGATCGCCACCGGCAAGGCATGCCAGCGGCGTGCCAGCTCGATCCAGGCCTTGCGGTCCGAAGCGCGCACGTTGGTGGCATCGACCACCGTCAGGCGACGGTTCTTCAGCCGCTTCTCGACGATGGCGCGCACCAGGTCGAAGGCGTCATGGGTGACGGCCTGGTTCGTCTCATCGTCGCTGACCAGCGCGCGGCAATCGTCCGACGACACCCGCTCCGTCGGCAGGAAGTGCTTGGCGGCAAAGGTCGACTTGCCTGAACCGGTCGATCCGATGAGGACCACCAGCGCGAAATCCGGCATGTCGATGCGCAGCGCGCTGCGGTCGCTCATCGGCGGAACACCGCCATCTGGGTCGGCGTGCCGTGCACGGCATCCACGGTGCCGATGCCGCTCAGCGCGGCGCGGTAGTTGTATTGCGTTTCGATCGAGCGGACCCAGGCAGCGAACTCGGCCCGCGTCCACTCGAAGCGATGGTCGGGATGGCGCAGCGTGCCGGGCGGCATGGTCGCGAAGAGGGCGTTGTATTCCACGTTGGGCGTCGTGACGATCACCGCGCCCGGCCGCGCCGCGCCGAACACGACGCGCGCCAGAGCCGGCAGCCGATCAGGATCGAGATGCTCGATCACCTCGACCAGGGTGGCGGCATCGAGACCGGCCCAACGCTGGTCACGATAGGTGAGCGCGGCATGCAGCAAGCTCAGGCGTCCTTCCGGACCACCGGCCTGGTGGAGCTTCAACCGTCGGGCCGCGCGCTCCAGGGCGTGCGTCGAGGCGTCGACGCCGACCAGACGGGCCAGACGGCGCTCGCGCACCAGGCGCGCCAGCAGCTTGCCTTCGCCGCAGCCGAGATCGACGACGCTGCGGGCCTCGACGGCCTCCAACGCGGCGACCACGGCATCCAGGCGCGCATCATTGAGCCGGATCGGTGTTTCCAGCGCCGTCTCGCCGGCATCGCGACTGCGCGGCGCTGCCGTCGCGGTCTCTTCTTCCTCCTCGCCCTCTTCCTCACGGATCTCGGGCGCCAGGCGCTCCAATGCGGCGCGCGCCAGCGACCGGCGGTGCTTCAGGTAGCGCTCGGCGATCAGGGCCTTGGCGGGATGGTTTTCCAGCCAGCCCTTGCCGTGCGCGACCAGCTTGGCGACCTCATCGTCGCCGACCCAGTAGTGCTTGTCGTCGTCCAGCACCGGGAGCAGCACATAGATGTGGGTCAAGAGCGCGCTCAGCCGGCCAAGGCCGCAGAGGCGCAGGGTGACGTAGCGCGCGGCGCTGGCGCCTGCGTCGGCCATCACCGCCTCGACCGCCACCGTCCATCCCAGCGGCTCGAACAGGGCGCGCACCAGCTTCTCCCCGCCGCGCGCCGGCAGCGGCGTGATCGTGGCCTCCAGCGGAATATCGGTGGCGGCCAGTGCCGGGCGATCCTTCGACGTGCCCGCCATGGCATTGCGCAGGGTGCGCGCCAGCGCCACCGACATGAACGACGAGGCGGCATAGGGCTTGTCGTTCACATACTGGTCGAGCAGCCCGTCGCCAGTGCCGCGCCCGCGCACCAGCCCGACCGGATCGATATCGAGGATCAGCGCCGCCTCGCAGCGCGTCTCGCTCGCCTCCGGGTAGAAGACATGGGCCTTGCCGAAGGCGAGTTCGGTCTCGTGCACGCGCTCGGGATGCTTGTGCAGGAGAAAGCCGAGATCGGTGGCGGGCCGATATGTGGTGGCGACGGACAAGAACATTGGTGCAGCTCGCGCAAACCCCTTTCAGCGGCGTGCCGGTTTCGCACTGGCCGGGTTCCCGCACGGGGTGCGCGGCATACAGGAAGCTATCGGGCTGTGCAACGGGAGGTCGCCCCTCCCGCCCGCACAATCATTCAAGACGGCGACTGGACGCGGCGCTAGCGTGCGCGGGCGATGACGCTGGAGCAGGGCCTTTCCTTCCTTATTTTCTCGTTCGTGGCGGCCGTCACGCCGGGGCCCAGCAACGTCATGCTGACGGCCACCGGGGCGATGGTCGGCGTGGCGCGCGGCCTGCCCTGCCTGCTGGGCGTCGCCGTCGGCATGGGGGCGTTGCTGTTCGCGGCCGCGTTGGGGCTGGGACAGGTCGTGCTGGGCCATCCGCGCCTGATGCAGGTCTTGAACTGGGGCGGCGCCGCCTTCCTGCTGTGGCTGGCCTGGAAGATCGCCACCGCCGAGCCCGCATCGCAGGACACCAACCGCAAGGCGGTGGGTTTCGTCGAGGCCGCCACGTTCCAGTGGATCAATCCGAAATCCTGGATGGTGGGCGTCAGCGCGGCCGGGACATACCTGCAGACGACAAGCGACAGCGCGCTGCTCTATGCCGTCACCTTCGCTGCGATCTTCGTGGCGGCGGCGCTGCCCAGCAGCTTTCTGTGGCTGGCTTTCGGTGCCTCGATGCACCGGCTGCTGCGCAGCACACGCGCCGCCCGCATCTTCAACATCGTCATGGGCGTCAGCCTGGCCGCCTCGGTGGCGATGATCCTGTGATCGGCATTGAGTTTCAGGCACATTGAAACGTCTCGTCTTGTCAGGAGCGCGCCACTGCGGGCGCATTGGCGCGCGGCGCCAAACGAGCCGCGCCCTCCGCAAGACGACGTGTGAAATTCAGCGGGAGGTCCTGATGGCAAAGAAAACGGCTGCTGATCCGGCTCAGCACGACGACGAGCGCTCCGGGGACGCGGCATTCGACCATCTCAAGTCAGAACTTGCGCGCGGCTTTGCGGCTCCCGACGGTACTTTTTGCCGACTGGACGCCGACATGGTTTTTGACGCAACGCCGAGGTCACGGAAAGCAGACTCGGATGTGGAGAAGAGAAGGGTGGTGGCGGTGCTCCCGGCCCCTACGTCGCCGGGCGCCACCACGCAGAAGCCTAGGCGGCGACGGTGACGGCAATGTGAAGCTTCAGCGTCAGGGCGATGGCGGTTGCCGGCCGGACATGGCACAAGAAACGCAATGAAAATCCCCCTCTTGTGGTGTGAACCGCCATGTTGCCGCCATATGCAGTGTCACACTCTCGGCTGCCTGCCGATGTCCTGATATCGTTTTTTCTGCCCCAGGCCTGAGATGAGTTTCGCCCGCGCTGTCGCCACTGTCGGCGGCTTCACCATGCTCAGCCGCATCGCGGGCTTCGCCCGCGACATGGTGATGGCCGCCGTCGTCGGTGCCGGACCGGTGGCCGATGCGTTCTTCATTGCATTCAAGCTGCCCAATTTCTTTCGCCGCCTGTTCGCCGAGGGCGCTTTCGCGTCGGCCTTCGTGCCGCTGTTCGCCAAGGAGCTGCAATCGGGTGGCCGCGCATCGGCCATCGCTTTCGCGCGCGAGGCACAGGCGGCGCTGCTGGTGGTGCTGATACCGTTCACCGCTGTCCTGATCGCGCTGATGCCGTGGGTCATGCGGGCGCTGGCGCCGGGGCTGGCCGACGAGCCCGCGACCTTCGCGCTGGCCGTCGAGTTCGGCCGCATCACGTTTCCCTATCTGCTCTTCATCTCTCTGGTGGCGCTCTATGGCGGCGTGCTCAACAGCGTCGAGCATTTCGGCGAGGTCGCGGCGACGCCCATCCTGCTCAACCTGGCGCTGATCGCCGTGGTGCTGGGCCTGACGCCGGTGATGCCCAACGGCGGCTACGCCGCCGCGACCGGCGTCTTCATCGCCGGCCTGGTGCAGTTCCTGTGGCTGATCTGGGCGTGCCGGCGCGAAGGCGTCGGCGTCGGCCTGACCAAGCCCGTGCGCAGCGCGCGCGTGATGCGCCTGCTGACGCTGGCATTACCGACAGCCATTGCCGGCGGCGTGCAGCAGATCGGCACCATGCTCGACGTGGTGTGGGCCTCGTTTCTGCCGGCAGGCGCCATCTCGGCGCTGTGGTATGCCGATCGCGTGGCGCAGCTGCCGCTGGGCGTGGTCGGTGTCGCGATCAGCACGGCCTTGCTGCCCCTGCTGGCACGCCAACTGCGCGCCGGCGAAGACAACGCCGCGATGGCCAACCAGAATCGTGCCATCGAGTTCGCACTGCTGCTGGCACTGCCGGCGGCGCTGGCGCTGGCGGTGCTGGCCGAGCCCGTCGTACGCATCCTGTTTGAGCGCGGCAGCTTCGGAGCGGACGACACGCGCCGCGCCGCCACCGCGCTCGCCGCCTTCGCTGCCGGACTGCCGGCCTTCGTGCTGGTCAAGGCGCTGATCCCCGCCTTTTACGCGCGCGAAGATACCCGCACGCCGCTGGTCGCTGCGATCATTGCCATCATCGTCACCGTGGCGCTGAACGTGGCCTTCCTGATGGCGACCCGGCTCGAGCATGTCGGCATCGCGCTCGCCACATCGGCGTCGGGCTGGGTCAATGCGATCTTCCTGGGTGTCTCGCTGCGTGCCCGCGACCGGCTGACGCTCGACCCGCGTCTGCGCCGCAACCTGCCGCGGATCGTTCTGGCCACGGCCGCCATGACGATCGGGCTGTGGTTTGCGATCCGGTGGCTCGCCGTGCCGCTGCACCAGGGCACCTTGGTGGGCGGCCTGACGCTGGCTGGCGTCTGCCTGGTGGGCGTCTTGATCTACGGTGGTGCGTGCGCGCTGCTGGGCGTGCTGCGCCTGGCCGAGCTGCGCAGCTTGCTGCGCCGCCAGCCCGGTGTGAAACCGCTCGCATCGGACGGCGAATAACGGGATTGCAACAGCGGTGCATCGGCTGGCAGCCGATCCGCGCTATGCTACCGTCGGTGGTCCCGGCGAGGAAGCAGCCATGGACAACGCGGGTTTCGATGCCGCCTTCGCGCGGCGCGTCGATGACATGCTGGACGCCTGCACCCGATGCGGTGCCTGTTTCACGGCCTGTCCGATCACAGCCCCGGCCGGCATCGCCGATGCCGAGCCGCAGCGCGTGGTTGACGGCGTGCTGGATATCGTGCGGCTGGGAAGCGGCCCCGACGAGGCGCGCCGATGGGCCAGCACCTGCATTCTGAGCGGCGATTGCATCAAGGCTTGCGACTATGGCGTCAACCCGCGATTCCTGCTCGCGGTGGCGCGCGTCAAGATGGCCAAGGCCGCGGGCGACGATGCCGCCCAGCGCCGCGCCGGCGTCGAGTCTTTCCGGCGCATGAGCCAGGACGTCTCCGTGCTGTCACGCCTGCAGCTGAACGATGCGGCGCTGGAGCGCCTGGGCCAGCGGCCGAGCCAGACGCACGCCCTGCCCGATGCCGATCCACCGCTGCCGGATGTCGTCTTTTACACCGGCTGCAACGTGCTGAAGACACCGCACATCGCGCTGCTGTGCCTCGACATCCTCGACCGGCTCGGCGTCAGCTATCGCGTCATGGGTGGCCCGTCGCACTGCTGCGGCATCCTGCAGTTCCGCGCCGGCGACACCAACACGGCATCGCGCTTCGCCGCCAGCACGATCACCAAGCTGGCGCAGTCCGCATCGGGCCAGGTGATCTCGTGGTGTCCCAGCTGCTTCGTGCAGTTCAGCGAGAACATGCTGCCGACATTCGAGCGCGCCACCGGCGAACGGCCGTTCGACATGACGCCGTTCATGCTGTTCCTGCACCAGCACCTCGATCGCCTGCGGCCGCTGCTGTGCCAGCCCGTGCCGCTGCGCGTGGCCCTGCACAAGCATGCCGGGGTCGCCGGCGTGGCCGACGCCGCCGCGGCCATCCTGCGCACGGTTCCCGGCGTCGAACTGGTCGATCTGGCGCAGCCCACGGTCGGCCTGCAG
This sequence comes from Reyranella sp. CPCC 100927, assembly GCF_007859315.1. Classification (GTDB taxonomy): domain Bacteria; phylum Pseudomonadota; class Alphaproteobacteria; order Reyranellales; family Reyranellaceae; genus Vineibacter. The sequence continues at coordinate 909,666 of NZ_VOHA01000001.1, read as the reverse complement.
TCGGCGCAGCTGGCGTCGCTGCCGGCCTACAAGCGGCAACTTCAGCTGGCCGAGTTGGAGGCGGCGCAGGCCGCCGGTGTCGATGCGTTGGCGGCGGTCTATCACTCCGACCATCGTGATCTCTGTGCCCATGAACGCGACTGGCCGTTCCGCATCGTCAACCTGCTGGAGATCGTCGGCCAGAGCATGGGCATCGCGCACGAGGATCAGTACAAGCACCTCAAGGTGATGCAGGATGCCGACGCCATTGTCGCCGAGTGCGGCGATCTGCTGACGCATCACGGCATCGACACCGACCTTGCCCGCAAGATCGTCGTCAAGGGAATGCTGGAGGATCAACCGCTGCCGTTGCGCGGATAAGTCTGCGTGCAACACCTGCCTCAGAGTGCGCCGGAAGGACCGCCATGCCGCATTACACCGCGATCGTCACGCTGCTGGCCATCGCCTGGTATTTCTTTCTCGCGACGCGCGTTGCTGGCGCCCGCGGCCGGTTCAACGTCAAGCTTCCGGCGACCAGCGGCCATCCTGATTTCGACCGGATCTTCCGCGTGCATCAGAACACGCTCGAATGGATGCCGACGTTCCTGGTTCCGTTGTGGCTTTGCGCCATCTATTGGAGCGACATTGCCGCGGCGGCAGTCGGCCTCGCCTGGATCATAGGCCGCGTCGTCTATTTCGCCGGCTACAGCAAGGCAACAGAGAAACGCTTGCCGGGCTTCCTCATTCAAACGTCGGCATGCCTCCTGCTGTTCCTTGGCGCAGCCGCCGGCATTGTCATGCGCCTCGCCGGATTCTCGTCGTTCTAGGAAACGCGGCCGAGACGCACGATGGTCACGCCCGGCTTGACGGCGTGGTTCGACGGCATGACCAGCACGCAATCGTCGTAGGGCGTCACGAACGGCACGTCGTCGTCGTGGCCCAGGACAGTGCCGGCGCGCGGCACGGTGTCCTGGCCATTGTAGCGCTGCGTGAACGTGAAGTTGCCGTTCTTGGTGGCGATCGCGTGCGTCACTTCCACGACGCGCTGCGTGTCGGGCGTCGGCTGCCGCCACCCGGCCGGCAGATCCGCCGCGTCGACGACGCCGGTCAAGGCAAGGAAACGCGCCGTGACGTCCTTGGCCACGACCACCGACGAGGCACGCCAGTGCTGGCCCGTCTCGATCAGCAGTGCCGCCTTCGGACTGGCCGGGTCGCCGAAGCCGCCATAGTCGCGCATGCGACGACCTGACGGGTGACCTTTGTCGCGGATGATGTCGATAGGGGTGCCCACTTTCTGCGCGAACGCCACCCCCTTCTCCAGCGGGCCCGCCAGCATCAGGGGCACACAGTCGTCATGCATGGAATGCAGGTCCAGCAGCATGTCGGCGCGCTCGACGAAGGGGCGCAGCAGGCGCGCGCGGCGCAGCTCGACGGTGTCGCCCGGCTGGTCGAGGCGCGACCATACGCGGTTGAAGTCCTCGTTGACCATGCGCGACTTGAACGGATGGTCCTTGTTGAAGGAGAAGTACGCCTCGACATTGGCGAAGCTCAGGATCAGCGCGCCACGCCGTGGCCGCAGGCCGGCATCCAGCAGCGCATCGACCACGATCGCACCGGAGACCTCGTTGCCGTGGGTGAGCGCATTCACCATCACCGTGGGCCCGGGCGCGCCGCTTTCGAACACGTAGACAAACTCGGTGCCGCTATTGCCCGCCCGCCACCGCGTGATGTCGGGGAAATCGAACTCGATCGGAACGTCAGCCATGCCGCGGTCTCCTTGGGGGCGCCAGCATAACCGCTGTCATTGCGAGCGCAGCGAGGAATCTTTCGGGTCCCGGGCAGGTGTCCCGATCGAAAAGATTCCTCGCTGTGCTCGGAATGACAGAAGGCCCCGGCTTGACCGGACCGGCGTCTTCGGCGATATCGCGCCGCCGCCCGCTCCACCAGGGCGGTGCGCGGGCGTCCACAGCGCCGTGCCCACGTATGTTCTGACGGGAGTCCATATCCATGCCTGACGCCAGCAGCGCGGCATCCAACCCGCATCTCGACGCCTACACGGCGCGTGGCCTGAAGGGCCGCATCTTCTCCGGCGTGCAGCCGACCGGCAACCTTCACCTGGGCAATTACCTGGGCGCCATCCGCAATTTCGTGCGCCTGCAGGGTCACTACGACTGCCTGTTCTGCGTCGTCGACCAGCATGCCATCACCCAGTGGCAGGACCCCAAGGAGCTGACCCAGCAGACGCGCGAGATCGCCGCCGCGTTCCTCGCCGCCGGGCTGGATGCCAAGAACAACATCATCTTCAATCAGTCCACCGTGGCGGCGCATGCCCAGCTGGCCTGGATCTTCAATTGCGTGGCGCGCATCGGCTGGATGAACCGCATGACGCAGTTCAAGGAGAAGAGCGGCAAGGACCGCGAGAACGCCTCGCTGGGCCTGCTCGCCTATCCCTCGCTGATGGCGGCCGACATCCTGCTCTACAAGGCAACCCACGTGCCGGTGGGCGAGGACCAGAAGCAGCATCTGGAGCTGACGCGCGACATCGCCATCAAGTTCAACAACGATTTCGCCGTGCCGGACTTCTTCCCGATCGCCGAGCCGCTGATCTTCGGCGCCGCCACGCGCGTGATGAGCCTGCGCGACGGCACCAAGAAGATGAGCAAGTCGGATCCCTCCGACTATTCGCGCATCAATCTCACCGACGACGCCGACGCCATCACCCAGAAAATCCGCAAGGCCAAGACCGACCCGCTGCCGATGCCGGAGAGCGAGGCCGATGCCGAGAAGCGGCCGGAAGCCGACAACCTGCTGGGCATCTATGCGGCCATCGCCGACAAGGAAAAGGCCGATGTCGTGCGCGAGTTCGCCGGTCAGCAGTTCTCGGCGTTCAAGAACGCACTCACCGATCTGGCAGTCGCCAAGATCGGCCCGATCGGCAGCGAAATGCAGCGGCTGGTGAAGGATCCCGGCCACGTCGACGCCGTGCTGCGCGACGGCGCCGAGCGCGCCAACGCACTGGCGCGACCGATCCTCGACGAGGTCTACCGCGTCGTGGGCTTCCTGAAGCCGTAACGTTCTCTCCTCTCCCGCAAGCGGGAGAGGAAGGGGCCCGTCGTGCGCAGCACGATGGAAGGTGAGGGATCAAGCACGCGGCGCTGTATCCTTGGGCCCTCACCTCGGCGTATCGGCCGACGGCCGATACGCCTGACCGGGCGCTGCGCGCCCGTCGACCTCTCCCGCTTGCGGGAGAGGTGAAGATCACCAATCCGAGCGCGACAGCGCCTCGGCGGCGACGGCGCGCTGCACGGCGGGACGGTCCCAGAGGCGCGCGACGACGGCGCTCCACGCCGGGTACTGCCTGTGCATGTCGAGCCCGAGGCGCTTGCCCCAGCGAAACAGCACGAAGGGAAACGGATCGGCCGCCGAATAGCCCGGGCCGGCGGCAAAGCCGCGCTCGGCATAGGCCGCTTCGATCTCGCCGAAATAGCGCGCCACCGCAGCACGGCCATGGGCTTCCAGCGCCGCGGCGTGGTCGGTGCCGGCGGCGAAGCGTTCGGGCCGCCAGATGCCGGCGAAGGCGACATGCACGGTGCTGGAGAGCCACACCAGCATCTCCAGGCAGCGCGCCCGCGCCTGTGGCGCTTGCGGCAGCAGTCCCGCCTGGGGGTACTGCAGGGCGAGATACGACATGATCGCCGCGTTCTCCGTCAGCAGGAACCCGTCGATGAAGAGTGCCGGAATGCGACCGCGCGGGTTGACGGCGACATAGTCGGCATTCTCGAGCAGACGCTTGCCGCGCGCGTCGGCGAGGCGCAGTTCGAACGGAACGCCGACTTCATGCAGCATGATGTGCGGCGCGAGCGAGCACGCGCCGGGCGAATGGTAGAGTGCCGTCGTCATCGTCTCATCCCGCCGCCACTTGAGGTTCCTGGGGGAGCAGTCCTTCCTGCTGCAAGGCACGCTGAACGGCGGGGCGTTGCAGCAGGCGTCGCGTCAGGCGACCCCACGCCGGATAGGCCGTCATGTCAACGTCGATGCGCTCGCCCCAGCGATGGAAGACGAACAGGAACGGATCGACGATGCTGTAGGCATCCGGCACTGCCCAGGTCCGGCCATCGGCCAGGATCTGCTCGATATAGGCGTACTGTTCGCGCACGGCTTGCTGGCCCTTGGCAATGACGGGCGGCTCGTCGGCCGGGTCGGCGACAAAGCGCGCGGCACGCCAGATCTGGCCGTAGGACATCGCATGCACGTTGCTCGACAGCCAGTTCAGCCATTCCAGGCAACGGGCCTCGCCGATCGGTGATGCCGGCAGCAGGCCAGCCTGCGGATGGCTGCGCGCCAGATAGAGCAGGATCGCCGGCGCCTCGGTCAGCACGCCGGCCGGGCCCATGCCGCTGCCCGCGACGCCGTGCAGCACCGGCACCCGGCCCTTGGGATTGACGGCGCGGAATTCGGCGGACTGGGTCGTGCCGTCGCGTACCGAGGCGAGTTCAAGACGATAGGCCGCGCCGATCTCCTCCAGCACGATGTGCGGCGCCAGCGAGCAGGCATTGGGGGAGTAGTACAGGGTCAAAGTCATCGCTGATCTCCGATCAGGCAGCTGGCGATGTCGGAACGAAGCCTTCCGGCAGCTCGGGCAGATCGTGTTTCGGGTCGTACCAGGACGCGCTGTCCGATCGCCAGATGTGGCAGCGTGGCCGGTCCGACAGCGGGGTATCGAGGCATCCCAGCCGCAACAGGACGGTTGCCCTGGTGACCCGGTCGGCCAGGATCTGCGAACCGCATTGGGAGCAGAATCGCCTGAACTTGCCGGGAGACGATTCATAGGCGCGCAGCAGCGCCTCGCCCCGCGTCCAACGGAACTTGTCGCGGGGAACCTCGCAGACGCTGGAGAAGGCGCTGCCATGTGCCTTGCGGCACGTCGCGCAATGGCAGTGCACGATCGGTCCTGCCGGCGCATCGACTTCATAGGACACGCTTCCACAGAGACAGCTTCCGGTGAGCATGACCATCCCTCCTGCCACCGCTACGTAGGTGCCGCGGATTGCGCATGCCAGCGATGTTCATGAACCTTGCCGGTAAGATTTGCTAACATATGGACATGCCCCGGCACCTGCCTTCCCTGGAAACCCTGCGCCTGTTCGAGGCGGCGGCACGCCATCAGAGCTACACGCGCGCCGGCGAGGAGCTGGGCCTGACACATGCCGCCGTCAGCCAGCGGCTGGCGGCGCTGCGCACCCTGGTCGGCTATCCGCTGTTCGTGCGCGACGGGCGGCGCATGGTGCCGACGCCGGAAGCCCGGCGCCTGCTGCCCGGCACACGCCAGGCCCTGCAGCTGGTGGATTCGATCTACGGCCAGCGCGTCCGGCGCCCCCCGTCGGGCGCCCGGCCGCTGGCGCTCAGCGCCACGCCGTCGTTCGCGTCACGCTGGCTGGCGCCGCGCCTGGGCCATTTCGCGGCGGCGCATCCCGAGATCGAGCTGGAATTGCGGCCGTCGGCCGACGTGATCGACCTGCGCCGGACCGGAGTCGATGTCGCCGTTCGCTACGGGCCGGGCCAATGGCCGGGCCTGTCATCGGTGCATCTGGCCGACGAAACGGTCTTCCCGGTCGCCAGCCCAGCCTACCAGCGGCGCCTGCGGCTGCGCCGGCCACAGGACCTGTCACGCGCCGTCCTGATCCGGCACCACCTGCAACCCTGGGAGCCGTGGCTACACGAGGCCGGTTGCGAGTTGGTGCGACCGCCGAGCGGTCCGTTGGTCGCCGATACCGGCCTGACCCTGGATATCGCCGTCGCCGGCGGCGGCGTCGCGCTGGGCCGGCAGTTGCTGGCCGATGCCGACCTGCGGGCCGGCCGCCTGGTGCGCCTGTTCGATGTGTCGATCCGCGACACCTACGCCTATCACCTGGTCTGGCTGCCGCAATCACCGATGGCCGATGCCATCGCCAAGTTCCGGCGCTGGCTGCAGGGTGAACTGCGCGCCGGCGGCCGACGACGACGTGACAGCCCATGAGCCGCCGATGGTAGTATCGCCACCCCTTCGCTGATCCGATTGCTGTGTCCCGCTCCACGCGCCTTTTCGATCTGCTCCAAGCCCTGCGCCGCCGGCGGCGGCCGGTGACGGCTGCCGTGCTGGCTGCCGAGTTGAGTGTCTCGGAGCGCACCATCTATCGCGACATCGCCACGCTGGGCGGTCAGGGCGCCCCGATCGACGGCGAAGCCGGCCTGGGTTACGTCCTGCGGCCGGGTTTCATGCTGCCGCCGCTGATGTTCGGCGACGACGAGATCGAGGCCTTGGTGCTGGGCCTGCGGCTGGTGGCGCAACGCGCCGACGCGCCGCTGGCGACCGCCGCGGCCGATGTGCTGGCCAAGGTCACCGCCGTGCTGCCGCCGGCATTGCGCGACAAGGCAGAGAACGCTGCCCTGATTGCCGGTGCCACCCGCGCGCCGCAGGTGACGACCGATGTTGCCATGCTACGGCGCACCATCCGGGCTGAGTGCAAGCTGCGGATCTCCTACGCGGACGCCGAGGGCAAGGGCACGGAGCGCACGATCTGGCCGATCGCGATTGCCTTCTTCGACAAGGCCCAGGTTGTTGCCGCCTGGTGCGAAACACGCCAGGACTTCCGACACTTCCGCACCGACCGGATCCTTCATGCGCATCCCACGGATGAGCGCTATCCGCGGCGGCGCACCATGCTGGTGTCGGAGTGGCGCAAACGCGAGAGCATTCCCGAACAGATCTGATTTCAGCCAGATCTCGCAGCCACGGGCATATTTCTGTCACGCCGGCTGCGATCACTCCTGACGAAAACTGACAGCCCTTTCGACGATGCTCCCGAGCCTAGCGAAGGAGATCATCATGTCCATGCTGCAACGACTGGAAATCACCGACCAGCTGATGTCGCGCAGCGATGCGATCGACGCGCGCGTGCACGGCGAAACGCAGCAGCGAAACGCCCGGCAGCGCCCGCTGCTGCAGGCATTGACCGCGATGTGGCACCTGTGGCGCGAGCGTCGCGCTGCGCGACAAGCGTTGGCCAGCGTCGATGCGCGCACCCTGCGCGACATCGGTATCTCACCCGAATGCGTCGCTTTCGAACTGTCACGGTGGTCCTGGCGGCCGCTGCTGGACTGGCATGCCGCCCGCTACACGCACGGGATGGATATTCCCCGCGGAGATGGCATGGACAGCAACCGCCGTCGACACCCGCGTGGCTAGCCGAGCTCCGGCACGAAATCCACAGAGGGCGTGATGTCGGATCCCAGCTTCATCATCCTGTATGTCGACAACCCGCCCACCAGCGCCGGCTTCTACACCGGGCTGTTGGGCAAGGCGCCGATCGAGGCGTCGCCGACCTTCGCCATGTTCGCGCTCGATACCGGCGTCATGCTGGGATTGTGGTCGCGCCACACGGTCGAGCCCTCGGCAACAGCCGCCGCCGGCAGCGGCGAGATCGCGTTCGTGGTGGCCGATGCAGACGCGGTGCGCAGCACCCACGCCGATTGGACACTACGCGGGCTGACGATCGCCCAGGCGCCGACCGACCTCGATTTCGGGCACACGTTCGTTGCGCTCGATCCGGACGGCCATCGGCTGCGGGTCTTCGCACCGACCGCGCCATGATCCGCAGTTGGATTGCCGTGGCATGCGCCGAGCACGTGCGTCGCGGCGTTGCTGGCGGCTTCATGCAGGTGAGCCACGGCAAAGCGGCGCCATTGCGCCGCCTCACGCCTGGCGATCGCATCGCCTACTATTCGTCCAGCGAGACGATGGACAGCCGTGATCGGCTGCAGAGCTTCACCGCCATCGGCGTCATACAGGCGGGCGACATCGAGCAGGCCGACATGGGCGGCGGCTTTCAGCCGTTCCGGCGACGCGTCCGTTACCTCAGGGCACAGCCGGCACCGATCCGTCCGCTGCTGGACCGGCCGGGCTTTGCCCTGGCCGGTCCCGGCTGGGGCGGGCGCCTGCGCTTCGGTCTGGTGCCCATCGACGAGGCGAGCATGGATGCGATCGGCCAGGCCATGGGCGTTCGCTGACGATCACCGCTGCAGGGTATCGCGCAGCGCCGCGATGTCGTCGATGTGTTCCGAATCGTGGGTGACCATCGCGTCGACGACGTCATCGATCGTCATGTCGCCGACACCGTCCATGTGCCCCTTGCGCATGCGGTCGGTCGTCGACAGCCCACGCAGGCGCTCGAGGATGCGGCCACGGCCGTCGACGAACGCGGCGCAGGCGGCCGCAAGATCCTGCCGCTGGTAGTCACCGGCCACCGCCAGTGCGTCACCGTCGAGATCGTGCAGCGCCGGCAGATCCAAGGTCAGGATCCGCTCGATGCGTTCGCGATAGCCGCCGTGATCGATGTCGCGCAGGTGACAGACGTGCTCAACAAGGCTGAACGCGCCCGGCTTCGGCCGGGTCGTCCAGGCGCTCTGGGGAATCGCCGCAACGAACGCCTTGAGCTGGCCCGGCATGCGGGCAGCCGACGCCATCTTGACGGCGAAACCATCCCCCTCGATGCGGACCAGGTCCTCGATGCGGCACCCGAGGTTGCGCGCCAGGTGCGCCATGACCTCGATCGTGCCGGCCCGCTCGCCGGTCTCGATCTGGGTCAGGTAGGCACGGCTGATGCCCGTGAGCAGCGCCAACTGCGCCTGGCTGAAACCACGGGCTTCGCGCCAGGCGCGCAGCGGCGACACGCCGTCCGCCACCCGGCGGGTGACCTCCGGCGATACCTGGTCCCCGCGATCGTGGGCTGGCGCCTGGCGCAGCAGCGCCTGGTAGTGGTTCCAGTCGAGTACCGCGTGCTGCGGCGCACCATCACGATCGCGCAGAACCGTGACTGATTTCTCGGTGTCCATGCAGGTCATCGATATGTTGCAATAAGCAACCTATAAGGAGATATGTAGCAAATTGCAACATCAATCGACAGCAAGCGTTTTTGCCGCCGCGCGATGAGCGGCGATGAGGCCGGGCACCCGCGCCGGATCCGTGCGGCCCCATCCGCATTCGGAGGCGATCCCGAATCCCGTCACCACCTTTGATGCCGCCGCGATGCGGGCGCGATCACCGATGGCATCATCGTGATGGATCAGGCCCAGGTAGAGAGCCGTCTTGTCGGGCAGGTTCATGGCCCGCAGCGGCGCAACGTAGGCATCGTCGGTGCGATCCCGAGGCACCGGCAGATGGAGAAAATCCAGACGGCGCGGCAAGGCGTCGAGCAGCCCGCGCACCATCTCGACCAGGATGGCGGTGTCCTTAGGCATCACCAGATGCTCATCGCGCGGCGAGCCATAGCAGAGATGGTAGCCCAGCTCGACACCGTTGGGCACATGCGCGGCCAGACGCGCGAACTCGGCGAAGATGCGCTGCTTGTAGTCGCCGGGCCGATGCTGGAAGTAGTTCTCGAACACCAGCACTTCCTGGCAGATGTCCCATTGGATCGAGAGGTCGCCGTGCGGCACGGCGGCCAGGATGTCATCGAGCGCCTTGAACAGCGCGCGTTCGTAGACCGGCAGATAGTCGTCCAGCGCCTTGGGGCTGACGTACATGAAGCCGGACGCCATGGCGGTGGGCAGCGCGACCTGGAAGCGCACGCCGCGCGGGATCATGCCGGCATCGCGCAGGCGCTTGAACACGGCATAGGACTCGATCGCAGCCGGCGCGTAGCCGGTCTCGAACACGACCGCGCCGGGATCGACCCCGGGCTTGAAGCGCACCTGTTCGATACGGCGGAGCAGGACGCCATCCCATTGCGGCAGCGGCATCGGCGCGATCGTGGGATCGATCTCCATGTCGGGATGCTGCGTCAGCATCTCGTATTGCCAGTAGATCCAGCGATGGCGTGCACCGGTCTCGCCGTCGGGGATACGCCGCAGCCAGGGCCGCAATCCGCCTGCCAAGGCACGAAACACCGACTCGGCGTCGGGCATGGCAACGCTGCCGATCAGGTGCACACCGGGATGCTGCGGCATGGCGGCTCCCTCCCCATCTCTGTGATGCCTGTCACTCGGCGCGGTCGACCAGCGCCTCGTTGAGGGCGAGCGCGGCGGTACTGATGGCGCGGCGGGCACCATGGAGAACGGCACTCATGCCGAAGAAACCATGGATCATGCCGCCGAACTCGACATGATCGCAGCCGCCACCTTCATCGCGCAGGCGTTTGGCATAGGCGCGGCCTTCATCGCGCAACGGATCATAACCGGCGGTGATGATCATGGCCGGACACACCCCGGCGACGCTGGGCGCCCGCAGCGGTGCGGCGCGCCAGTCGCTGCGGTCGCCGGCCTGCGGCACGTAGTGATCGATGAACCACTGCATCGCATCGCGCGTAAGACCGAAGCCGTCGGCGAACCGCGCGTACGACGCCGTGGCGGTCACGCAATCCGTCACCGGATAGACCAGCAGCTGGAAGCGCACGTTGTTCAGGGCGCGATCGCGCGCCCACAGCGCCGCCGACGCCGCCAGATTGCCGCCGGCACTGTCGCCGCCGAGCGCCAGCAGATGCGGATCGATGCCGATGGAATCGCCTTCGTGACTGGCCCAGTCGAGCGCCGTCACCATGTCGTCGAACGCGGCTGGAAACGGTGCCTCCGGTGCCAGCCGATAATCCACCGACAGCACGGCCACGTCGGCCTGCGCCGCGAGCTGGCCGCAGGTGCCGTCGTGCGTTTCGATGTTGCCCAGCACCCAGCCGCCGCCATGAGCCCACAGCACCGTCGGCAGCAGCGCCTTGGGCGACGCCGAGGCCGGCCGGTACAGGCGGACCGGCAGCCGCCGCCCGTCGCGCACGATGGTATGGTCAGCCACGCGCACCGTGTCAGGGCGCGGACCACCCGAGGCGGTCCGGGTTTCGGCGAATTGCACGCGGGCAGCGACCGGGCCGATCGCCGTCCAGGCCGGTCGGCCTGCTGCGGCTTGCAGCTCCAGCAGTTCCAGCGCTTCAGGATCCAGGGGCACGTGGGCTCTCCTTGTTCATGCCGCGCTGTCGACCAACGCCTCGCGCACGGCCTGACCGGCCGACGCCAAGCCGCGGCGCGCCTGCGGCAGCACGCCCGGCATCCCGAGGAAGCCGTGGATCATGCTGCCGTGCTCGACATACTCGACCGTCACGCCGTCATGCGCCAACCGGTCGGCATAGATGCGGGCTTCGTCGAGCAACGGATCGAAACCTGCCGTCACGATCATGGCCGGCGGTAGGCCCGCGAAGCTGCGTGCGCGCAGCGGCGAGGCGCGCCAGTCGCTGCGATCGGCCGGATCGGGGATATAGTGATCATAGAACCAGACCATGGCCTCGCGGGTAAGCAGGTAGCCGTCGGCATTTTTCGCCAGCGACCCGGTGTTGGCCAGGGCATCGACGGCCGGATAAAGCAGCAGCTGGAAGCCGATCTGCACGCCGCCGCGATCACGCGCCATCAGCGCCACGACGGCCGCAAGATTGCCGCCGGCGCTGTCGCCGCCGACGGCAATCTTGGATCCCTCGGCGCCGATCGACCCGGCATTCGCGCTAGCCCACACCGTCGCCGCCCAACAATCGTCGACCGATGCGGGAAACCGGTGCTCCGGCGCCAGGCGATAATCGACCGACACCACGACCAGATTGCCGGCCTCGCTGAGGCGCTGGCACATGGTGTGGTGGGTCTCGATATCGCCGATCACCCAGCCGCCGCCATGAAAGTAGACCAGCAGCGGCAATCGAGCTGACGCCGCTGCCGATTTCGGCCGATAGATCCGCACCGGGATCTCGCCGGCCGGACCGGGGATCCGACGATCGTCCGATACCACGCTCTCGAGCACCGCACCCTGCACCGGCGCGCGCGTATCGCGCATCATCTGGCGCGCCGCGGGAGGCGGCAGGCTGTTGATCGCCGGCCGACCCGAGGCGGCGGCCATGTCGAGCAGCTTGCGGATGGTCGGGTCGAGCGCCATGTCGTTTCCTCAGGGGACGTGAATCGATCGCGATCATGGCCGTGCGTGCCCGCATGGCGCAACGGTTGGACACATCCCATATCGGAATACCCGTGCTAAACTCAGTGCACGCCATCCGGCTCCGCGCCACCGCCCCCCTGCCTGACGAGGATGCATGACCTTCGAGCCCGATGACGCCAAACCCCGCCTGGCCCAGCCTTGGTGGCGACGCGTACTCGGCTGGCGGCCGAAAATCTCGCTGTCCGGCGTCTGGAACACTCTGGTGCCGAAAGGCCGCTGGAAGCGGCTGGCGTTCGTGCTGCTGCTGATCCCGGTGCTGTATTACGGCGGCGGCGGGTTGTGGCTGCACAACATCGACGATCGGCCGGATTTCGAGGCGCAGAATGTGCAACCGGGCGAAAGCCGCGCGGTGGCGATCGCGGCGGCGTTGATTACGCGCGAGGTCGATGACCATCACTGGACGCCGATGGATCCGTTCTTCCTGCCCGGCGCCTGGCTCGACAACATGCCCAACTACCAGGCCGGCATCATGAAGGCGCTGGCGCGCTTTGCCGTCGAGATGCGCGACCAGTTGGCGCGCTCGCGCGGCTCGAGCCCGCAGGATCCCGACCTCGATCGCGCAGCGGCGCGGCTCAATGCCGACCCGAAGCAATGGGTGTGGACGCCGTCGATGTCGATCTGGCCCAGCGTGACGGCGACGTCGCAGTATCGCGACGGCCGCGCGGCACTGATCACCTACAACAAGCGTCTGGCGGTCAACCAGGCGAGCTTCGAGCGGCGCGCCGACAATCTGCAGGCCTTTCTCGAACGCGTCGCCACCGACATCGGCTCGACATCGGCGCAGATCGACCGCCACATCCACGACCATGGCGGTGATCTGCTCGACTTCTATGCCGACAATCTGTTCTACGCCAACAAAGGCCAGCTCTACGCCTACTACATGCTGCTGAAGGAGCTGGGTAACGACTATCAGGGCGTCTTGCGCGAGCGCGACCTCACTGGTCCGTGGACGCAGCTGATGGAGACGTTCCGCACCGCCGCCACCTTGCAGCCCTGGGTCGTCGTCAACGGCGCCGCCGACTCGCAGTTCCTGCCCAGCCATCTGGTGGCGCAGGGCTTCTACCTGCTGCGCGCCCGCACCCAGCTGCGCGAGGTCGCCGACATCCTGCGGAAGTGAGATCCCTCACTTCAGCACCAGCCGCACCCGTTGCTTGCCGCGCTCGCGCGCCGCGGCCGTGGTGAACCCGGCCTTGGCAAACATCGCCTCGAGCCCGGTGTAGACGAAAGCCGCGGGCGATTTCTTGCCGGCCTCGAGCTTCACCGGATAGCCTTCGGCAATCTCGGCGCCGTAGCGCTTCAGCGTCTTGACGGCGAAGGCCAGCAGCGCATCGGCCACGCCCTTGCCGCGCCACCCTGATTTCACGAAGAAACACGGCACCGACCAGACGCGTTCAGCATCATCGCATGCCAGGCTGGGCGACCGGTCGAGCTTGCTGAAGTCGATGCGGCGATCAAACGATATCCAGCCGATGGGTTCATCGCCGGCATAGGCCAGCGCGCCATGGGCCTTGCCCCGGCGCACCAGTGCGCGGAAGCGACGTTTGTTGGTGTCGCCCTGGATGTCAGGCCATTTCTCGCCCTTCTCCTGCCGCCAGAACATGCACCAGCAACCGCCCGTGGCGCCACGCGGTCCGAACAGCCGTTCGATGTCCGGCCATTGCTCGGGACTGAGTTCACGGCAGACGATCTTCATCTCATCCTCCGCGATCACCGAAACAATGAACGCCTACGATGCCGCCGCGCGCGGCATCCCACAAGCGGGCCATCCGATGCTCAACGACTACCGTCGGGAAACGACCAGTTGCAACCACAGTATGCAACCGCCCTGGTCACCCGGGGCCATTGGCCTGCGCACCATGCCCAGGCCGGGACTCCTTTGGTATTCGCAGCATTTGAAATGGAAACCGCAGCATCATGTATCGCCAGGCCAGGCGAAGCAGCGCCCGCAGGCGTTGGTCTTCGATCAGCATGACTCTCGACGATGGCAGATCGAGGAAACCATCGACGCTCGCACTGTGGGCGGCCCACAGGATCGCCTGGTGACGCGCCGCGACAGCCGCCTGAAATCAGTACGATTGCCAGTACTCCCCGGGGCGGGCCAACTCTGTGACCCGTGCCGCCTGGGCAGCCCGCATGGGGTCTTGTCGCATTGCGTGGCGCTACTAAGCTGCGCTTGAATTGACCTGCGAGAGGACGCGCCCATGACCGCCCGCCGCAAGACCGCCGAGCAATTGCGCAGCTATCGCTGGTACGGCGCGCAGGACCTGCGGGCCTTCGGCCACCGCTCTCGCACCAAGCAGATGGGCTTTGCGCGTGAGGACTGGGCCGGCAAGCCGGTAATCGGCGTCATCAACACCTGGTCCGAGGCCAATCCCTGCCATGTGCATCTGCGCCAGCGCGCCGAGGAGGTGAAGCGTGGCATCTGGCAGGCCGGCGGCTTCCCGCTCGAGATGCCGGCCATGTCGCTGGGCGAACCGATGATGAAGCCCACGACCATGATGTACCGCAACCTGCTGGCCATGGAGACCGAGGAACTGCTGCGCGCCAACCCGATCGATGGCGCTGTCCTGCTCGGCGGCTGCGACAAGAACATCCCCGGCCTGCTGATGGGCGCCATCAGCATGAACGTGCCGGCCATCGTGGTGCCAGCCGGTCCCATGCTGCGCGGCAACTGGCGCGGCAAGCAGTTGGGCTCAGGCAGCGACGTCTGGAAGTACTGGGCCGACAAGAAGGCCGGCGCCATCTCCGACGACGACTGGGACGAGATGGAGGACGGCATTGCCCGCAGCTTCGGCACCTGCATGGTGATGGGCACGGCGGCCACCATGATGTCCGTCACCGAGGCGCTGGGCTTCACGCTGCCCGGCGCGTCGGCGATCCCGGCGGCCGATTCGGCGCATGCGCGCATGGCGACCGAGGCTGGCCGGCGCATCGTCGGCATGGTGTGGGAGGACCTCAAGCCGTCGGACATCCTCTCGGTCGCCAGCTTCGACAACGCCATCCGGGCATTGATGGGCCTGGGCGGCTCGACCAACGGCATTGTGCACCTGCTGGCCTGGGCCGGCCGTGCCGGCATCAAACTCGACCTCGATCGGTTCGATGTCCTGGCGCGCGATACGCCGCTGATCGCCAACATCCGGCCCGCCGGCCAGTACCTGATGGAGGATTTCTTCTATGCCGGCGGCATGCGCGCTTTCCTCGCCAAGCTGGCGCCGCTGTTGCATCTGAACGTACCGACGGTCAGCGGCGGGACGCTGGGCGACGACATCGCCGGCGCCGAGACTTTCCTGCCCGAGATCATCGTCGATCCCGGCCAGGCGCTGAAAGCCAACGGCGCGCTGGCCGTGCTGAAAGGCAACCTGGCGCCCGACGGCGCCGTCATCAAGCCGGCCGCCGCCGAGCCGCGCCTGCACAAGCATGTCGGGCCGGCCCTGGTGTTCGAGAACTACAACGACATGGCCGCCCGCATCGACGACCCCGACCTGGACGTCACCGCCGACACGGTGCTGGTGCTGAAGCAGGCCGGGCCGCTGGGCGGTCCAGGCATGCCGGAATGGGGCATGCTGCCGATCCCGCAAAAGCTGCTGAAGCAGGGCGTGCGCGACATGGTGCGCATCTCCGACGGCCGCATGAGCGGCACCAGCTATGGCGCCTGCGTGCTGCACGTGACGCCGGAAAGCCACGTCGGCGGCCCCTTGGCGCTGGTCAAGACCGGCGACCTGATCGCGCTGGACGTCGAGCGGCGTACGCTGGACATGCAGGTGAGCGAGGCGGAGCTGGCCCGCCGACGGGCCGCCTGGCAGGCCAAGCCGGTGATCTACGAGCGCGGCTATGGCTGGCTGTTCACCCGCCACGTGCAGCAGGCCGACAAGGGCTGCGACTTCGACTTCCTGCGCCGCGACGCCGGCGCCCCGGTGCCGGAGCCCGAAATCCACTGACACGAACCGACCGTTCCACTGTCTTGAAGGTGACACAATAAGCCACCATATAGGGATGGTGGCGAGCCGGCGGTGTAATGGCCGGCGGGACCGACGATGTAATGGTCGGATACAGTCGCTGCTAAGACGGACCGCGCCCTTACCGGCGCGGTTTTGTCGTTTCAGCGCCGCATTGGCGCCATGGCCCTCGCGGCCGTCATCCCGCGCCAGGCTTCAGATCCTCGCTGTGCTCGGCCGGCAGATGTGGTCCAGGGGCAACTTCCGCCGCGCCTCCGGCGTTGCAGAGGATTGCCATCTCTTGACCACCGGGACTTCATGCGCGTCAGCCTGATCCACAATCCCTCCGCAGGGGACGATGAATTCTCACGTGAGCATCTGGTCTGGCTGTTGCAGGAGCACGGGCACGTTCTCGCCCACGAGGCCGCGAAGAACGAGGACTGGAGCCATCTCATCGAGGATCCCGGTGATCTCGTGGTCATCGCTGGCGGCGACGGCACGGTGGGTGCCGCTGCCTTGAAGCTGATCCACCGTCACGTCCCGATCGCCATCCTGCCGATGGGTACCGCCAACAACATCGCCCGCGCCTTGCGGATCCATGGCGGCCCGGCCGAGCTGATCGCCGGCTGGCCGACCGCCCGACGCCGCCCGATGGATGTCGGCGTGGCCAGTGGGCCGTGGGGCAAATCGTGGTTCATCGAGGGTGTCGGCCTGGGATTGTTCGCGACCGCCATGGCGGTGCTTGACGAACGCGACAGCCGCACACGCAGCAAACCTGGAACCCGCGAAAGCAAGTTGGAGCGCGACGTGCACACGCTGAAGGGGCTGGCATCGGAATATCCGCCGCTGCTGCTTGACGGCACGATCGACGGCCGGCCGCTGTCGGGCAAGGTGCTGCTGGTGGCGGCGATGAACATCGCCGCCGTGGGGCCGAACATGGACCTGGCTCCCAACGCCGATCCCGGCGACGGCCAACTCGACTTCGCGCTGGTGCGTGAAGAGCGCCGTGCCGATTTCATCGACTACGTCACCACGCGTCTGCGGGGCGGCGAGGCCACGCCACCGACCGACGTCCATCGAGGCCGCAGCCTGCGCCTGGCGTGGAGCGGCTACGACGCCCACATCGACGATCGCGCCTGGCGCGGGGAAAACCCGATGCCCGATGCCCATGCCGCCATCGAGATCGACGTGGCGGCACACGCGCTGGAGGTTTTGCTGCCGCCCGCCACCGAGAACGCGTAGACCGCCCCGATCATCCGCGCGCGAGAAGCGCTTGGTCTAGGGCTGACCCTCGACCGATATCCTCACACCGCTCAGCGCCTGGATGCGCGCAACGAGCAGTTGGCGCGCTTCGGGCCGGCCATGGGCGCCGGCCGGCGCGCCGCCACGGCGAGCGCCGCGCAGTGCGCCCACGAGGTGCCATAGCGAGCGGAACACCCGATAGTAGCGCACCGCCGCCGCATCGACCGAGCGCTGCCGGCCGTAGACGCGGCGGTAGCGCCACAGCGCATAGGACAGCAGCCCCCGCACGATCGGCCGCAGCCATGCCGGTACGCCCAGCGGCGTCGTGGTGATGGCCGCGATGGTCGAACCGACATCGAGCGCCGGATCGCCCAACGTGACGTTGCCCCAGTCGATGACTCCCGTGATCCGGCCGTCCTCGACCAGGATATTGAGGGGGTGGAAATCGCAGTGGCAGATGGCCGTGGCAGCCGCCGGCGGTTGATGTGCCACCAGCCAGTCCAGGGCCGGCTTCACGCCGGTCAGCCCCAGAGCGTTGATCTCGCGGCCCAACACCGCCAGCCGTGCCTCGAACGTGTAGGCCGAGGGCTGCAGGCCGGCGGTGCTCAACGCCCGCACCATCGCCTCGACGGGCAGCGCATGCAGCCGCACCTGCGCGTCGGCCCAGACGCGCGCGATCTGCTCCACCACGCGCGGCACGTCGATCACCAGGCGCAGCACACGACCGACAGCGGCGCCGGACACAAACGTGTCCATCCCCTTGGCCAGCGGCTGGCCGTCAACGAACGGCATCACCATGAAGGCACCGCCCAAAATAGCCGGGTCGGCCCCCACCAGCACGGCGCGCGGTGCCGGGTAGCCCACGCTCGCCAGTGCGCTCTGGACCGCGGCCTCCAGGCGGATCTGGTCCGGGTGATAGTGTGGCTGCAGGATCCGAACGATCAACGGGCCCGAACACACCGGCGGCGGATCCGACAGGCTGAAGCGAAGGATCGTCGTCTCGAACCCGCCGGTGATCCGCCGCGGCCTTTCGGCGTAGGCAAGCAATGGGACATCGAAGGCCGCCCGCATGTGAGCCAGCAATCGATCCGCGATCTCTGCGTCCGATGGAATCGGCACCTCCGGGAAGGTCGACGCCTACGCTAGCGCATGACCTTCCGCGTGCGCGAGTCCCTCTTGCGAACGTCGACGGGCGCGGCAGGCCGCACCGGTTTTGACAGGCGTTTCAGCTTCCTCTACCTCAGGCCATGACCTTCACCGTTGTCGACATCCCACCCGGCAAGATCGCATCCGTGGTCACGGCGCTGGAAATGACCGGCAAACCGCCGCGCCGGCCGGCGCCGTCGTCGGACGGCTTCTCGGTCCGCCGCGTCGAGCGGCCCGGCCTCGACTGGTATCGCGACCTGTTCCGGCGCATCGGCACGCCCTGGCTGTGGTTCAGCCGGCTGCGCATGGACGATGCCACCCTGGCCGCCATCGTGCACGACCCGGCCGTCGAGGTGTCGACGCTGGTCGCCGATGGCCGTGACGAGGGATTGCTGGAGCTGGATTTCCGCGTGCCGGGCGAGGTCGAGCTGGCATTTTTCGGGCTCACGCCGGCATTGGTCGGTCGCGGCGCCGGACGGCTGCTGATGGAAGCGGCGCTGACACGCGCCTGGGCGAGCCAACCGCGGCGGGTCTGGGTCCATACCTGCACCCTGGACCACCCCGGCGCCCTGGCGTTCTATCGGCGCTCCGGGTTCGTACCCTATCGCTGGCAGGTCGAGATCGACGACGACCCGCGGCTGGACGGTACCCTGCCGCCCGACTGCGCACCGCACATTCCGCTGGTCAGACCCGCCCCGGCCTGAACGTCAAGAAAAGCGCGCGACAGGCGCCACCTGTTTGTTGCATCGCGCCGTGGCCGGGCGCAAAAAGCGTGAAGCGGGTCGTAGCGGGTTGCGAACAGCCGAAGCAGACATCGGGCCCGTCGGAGGACTGGGCCCGCGTGGATGTCTATCTGCCCATCGCCGAGCTGTCGCTGAACGTGTTCCTGTTGCTCGGGCTGGGCGCCGTCGCGGGTGTGCTGGCGGGCATGTTCGGCGTCGGCGGCGGATTTCTGCTGACACCCCTGCTGATCTTCGCCGGCGTGCCGCCGGCCGTCGCCGTGGCCAGCCAGGCCAACCAGGTGATCGCCACCTCGGTCACCGGCCTGCTCAATCACTGGCAACGCGGCAATGTCGATGTCCGTATGGGCCTGGTGCTGCTGGTGGGCGGCCTGATCGGCTCGACTGCCGGCGTACAGCTGTTCGCCGTACTCAAGCGCTTCGGCCAGGTCGATTTCGTCATCCAGATCGGCTACGTCCTGCTGCTGTTCTCGATCGGTACCATGATGGTGGTCGAGGCGTGGCGCGCCTGGCAGCGGCGACGCGCCAATGTCCCGGCCCGGCGCAAGCTGCATCAGCACTTTCTGGTGCATCGCCTGCCGCTGAAGCTGCGCTTCTACAAATCCAAGCTCTATATCAGCGCCCTGCTGCCGGCCGGGCTGGGCTTCGCCGTCGGCGTGCTGTCGGCAATTCTGGGCATCGGCGGCGGGTTCGTGCTGGTGCCGGCGATGATCTATCTGCTGGGCATGCCGACCGTGGTCGTGATCGGCACGTCGCTGTTCCAGATCCTGTTCGTGGCGATCAACGTCACGTTCCTGCAGGCAGCCCAGAACCAGACCGTCGATATCGTGCTGGCGCTGGTCCTGATCCTGGGCGGCGCGATCGGGGCCCCGATCGGATCGCGGGTGGCCGCCAACCTGCCCGGCTTTCAGCTGCGCGGCCTGCTGGCGCTGCTGGTCCTGGGCATGGCGCTGGAACTGATGTTCGAACTGGTGGCACCGCCGGCTGCGATCCATACGCTGGGTGAGATGGTGCGCATGCCATGACCCGCCCGCGGCACACCCCCGGTCTCGTCCGCACCCTGCTGGCCCTGCTGCTGGCCCTGGGCGCACCGGCAGCGGCGCTGGCGCAGCCCCTGCTCGTCGACCTGTCGCGACCTCGGGTATCGATCACGTCGGCCTTTCGCGGCGCCGACGTTCTGGTGTTCGGCACCATTGACGGCCCGGGCGACGTGGTCATCACGGTGAGCGGCCCGGTCACGCGCCAGACGATCCTGCGCAAGGAGCGCGTGTTCGGCCTCTGGGTCAACGCCGGCCGCCAAGCCTTTGACGACGTCCCGGCCTATTACGCGATCGCCGCCACCCGCCCCCTGGAAGAGGTTCTGCCCACAGGCGGCGTCCCCGGCACGCCCGTGACCCTGGACGAACGGCTGGAGGCGGTGCGCGCCGTCGACGCCCAGCGCCGCCGGCCGCTGGATCTCACCGATTTCCGACAAGGCCTGATCGCCGCCAAACGCCGGGAGGGACTGTTTCCCGACACGGTCAATCCGATCACCGTTGTCGGCGGCCGCCTGTTTCGCGCCGAGCTGCGGTTCCCGTCGCGGCTGCCGGTGGGCGACTACGAAGTGCGCGCCTATATCTTCCGGGACAACCAGGCCGTTGCCGCCGTGTCGCGGCCGCTGGTGGTCAGCAAGGCGGGCTTCAGCGCCCGGGTCTCGGAAGCAGCGCACGAGATCGCGCCCGTTTACGGCGCCGGCGCCATTGCGCTGGCCCTGGCCATCGGCTGGCTGGCGGGTGTGGTGGCAAGACGGATCTAGCGGAGGGTAACGATGGCCGAGACCCCAACCGACCGGGTATTCCTGGTCGTGGTCGACGAGACACCGGAACTGCGTGTCGCCCTGCGCTATGCCTGCCGCCGCGCCAAGCGCACCGGCGGCCGCGTGGCGCTTCTCTACGTGATGGAGCCGCCCGAGCCGCAGCATTGGGAGACCATCGGCGATCTCATGCGCGAGGAAGCGCGTCAGCGGGCGGAGGAAATCGTTGCTGGCTTCGCCGACCAGGTCGTTGCCGCCACCGGCCTGCCGCCGATCCTCCATTTCCGTGAGGGCGGCCGGCGCGAGCAGCTCCTGAAGCTGCTGGCCGAAGACCCTTCCATTTCCATTCTGGTGCTCGCCGCTGGTACCGGCAGCGAAGGTCCCGGCCCCTTGGTCTCGTCTCTGGTCGGCAAGCACGTGGCCACGCTCAAGGTTCCGATGACGATCGTGCCCGGCAGCCTGACGGACGCGCAGGTCGATGCAATCACCTGAAATAAGGAGGCAATTTGTCTCGGTTATCCACTTCGAATATGATTGACTTTCGAACAACTTAGATTTGACGCCACTTGATGGCAGGGCTTTTTTGGATAGATAATTCCGTGGGTTACTCCGTTTTTACATAACAATTGATCATACACTCCGTTTTTTTGGCTTGAAGGCACCAAAAACGCCCCCTAACTCAAAAGGGTTCCGGTTGATCCGACGAAGTCGGATCGACCCGGCCACCAACCCCAACGGGTCGACGATCGACACTCGAGCTGACCCGGAGCCAGGCATGTTCATCCAAACCGAACAGACCCCCAACCCCGCGACGCTGAAGTTCCTGCCCGGTCGCGTGGTGCTCGAACAGGGCACGGCCGACTTCCCCAACGCCGAATCGGCGCAGCGCTCGCCGCTGGCGCGCCGGCTGTTCGACGTCGACGGGGTCGAGCGGGTGTTCCTCGGTTCGGATTTCGTCACCGTCACCAAGACCGGCGCGCAGGACTGGCAGGTGATGAAGCCCGCCGTTCTGGGCGGCATCATGGAGCATTTCACCTCGGGTGAGCCCGTTCTGCGTACCGAGGAGACGGCGGACGCCGCAGCCTCCGCCGAGGAGGATGATGAGATCGTAACGCAGATCAAGGAGTTGCTCGACACACGCATCCGTCCGGCCGTGGCGCAGGACGGCGGCGATATCGTGTTTCATTCGTACGAAGACGGCGTCGTCTATCTTCACATGCAGGGCTCCTGCTCTGGTTGCCCCAGTTCGACGGCGACGCTGAAGATGGGGATCGAGAACCTTCTACGGCACTACGTGCCCGAAGTGGTCGAGGTCCGACCGGTCGCGTAGTCCACTAGTTTTCCGCGTTCAGTACCGGCGGTGATTGCCGCCGGCGGCCTCATGATCGAGGCCGCCGGACGAGATCGTTCGTCGGAATTCCAACCAACAACGAACAGGTAACCTATGAACGAGCGCGCTGCCCGGGCGGCCGACTTTGGCCGCAACTATGCCCTGATCGGCGCGTTCGGAGCCTGTCTGCTCGGCGCCCTGACCGTTCCGACGGATGGTCCGCGTGCGGATTTGGCCATCGCCCTGCTGCCCCAGAGCGCGGATTCGCCTGAACTGGCGGCAGCGGACGTCGTCGACGTCACGGCTGTGTGGAAGACCGTCGCCATCGACATCCCCCTGCCCGTCGAACCGCCGCCGGTCGAACTGGCCATCGCCGCGCTGCCCACGCTGGAACTCGCCGTCGCCGAACTGCCGATCGCCGAGATGCCGTCGTTCGAAGCCGCCATTGTCGAATGGGAAGCGTCGTCGGCCGATGATGTCGTGGTCGTCAACGACGATACTCGCCGTGGACTGCATGGCCGTCTGGGCCATGCTGCCGGGCCGATGCGCCGGCAGGTCACGTCCATGCGCGTGGCAAACACCAGCGAACTGGCGAGCCTCTTCCGCTCCCACGACTATTCGCTCGACCAGGCGCGGCGCGGAGAGCCCGTGCCCGCCTTGCAGATCGACCGGGTGCCGGGCGATCTCGTCAACGTCAAGGACGGCAACGAGCGCAAGGCGCTGTTCATCAAGACGTTGCTGCCCATCGTGCTGGAGGCCAACGAACGCATTCTGGCCGATCGCATGCACCTGCAGCGCCTGCACGAGCGCCATGCGCGGGAACGCAGCCTCAGCGTGATCGAACGCATGTGGCTGGCGGAGGTGGCGGACCGCTATGGCGCGGAGTCGACCGACTTCATCGAACTGTTGCGGCGCGTCGATGTCATTCCGCCGTCGATGGCGATCGCGCAAGCCGGCGTCGAAAGCGGCTGGGGAACATCCTACGCGGCGCGCGTCGGCAATTCGCTCTTCGGCCAGATCCGTGCCGGCAGCCGCCAGATCCCGGCCGCCTTCTCGAGCATGTCGGCATCGGTGGAGGCGTATTTCCTGAATCTCAACACGCACTTTGCCTACAGCGGCTTCCGTGCCGAGCGGGCGCGACTGCGCACCGGCGGCAAGGACCCCGACGGCTACCACCTGATCGGCCAGTTGCTGCGCTACTCGGAACTGGGCCATTCCTACATCAGCTTCGTGCGCGGCGTGATCCGCGAGAATCGGCTGACCGATTTCGATGGCGCCAAGTTGCCGCCGATCTGACCCGCAGGTGCGGGCGCATGCGGGCGCCCGCACCTCCAGCAACTACATCATCGGCACCGGCAGGTCGGCATCGGCGATCAGGGGGAATCGCCGCGCGTCGAACAATTGATAGTGCCACCATTCATTGCGGTAGAAATCCCAACCTGCCGCGGTCATCAGTCCGAGAAGCAACAGACGATTGCGTTGGGCGTCAATGCTGACGTCGGGGTTCGCATGATGTGAGCGCGGCGTGAACGCATCGAACGCCGTACCCATATCGAGCGCCTGTCCGTTGCGATCGAGCAACGTGAGGTCCACGGCAACGCCGCGCGAGTGCGGCGAGCCGCGGCGCGGGTCGGCGAGAAATTCCGGATTGGGATCGGCATTCCATAGCGCCCATTGCGCTTCGGTCGGCCGCAGCGCGTCGAAAATGCGCAGGCGCCAACCCTGCAGGGCAGCCAGGTCAATCGCATGCCGCAAGTGTTGCGCCGCCGTACGGTGCAACCAGCACTGGGCATTCCTGTAGACGGGCTGTCCGGTTATGTTGGCCGTCGTCGCATAGGCCAACGCGATATCCACGTCAAAGTCCGGTGGCGCAATCTCGACGATGTCCATAGAAGTCATCATGCCTGCCACGCTCCCGCTGCGCCTGCGGATCTTGATCGGCGCCACGCACACCATCCCGTCATGACCGTCCCGCCTGTTCTTGCCTTCGACTGCTCCGGCACCGCCTGTTCCGTCGCCGTTGCGATACAGCAGACCGTTTCCGGCGTGACAATACTAGCGCACGACCGGCAGGAGATGCAGCGAGGCCATGCTGCGGCGCTGGCGCCCATGATCGTGGCAACGTTGGCCAGTGCCGGCGTGCGATCCGACGCGCTGGGCTTGATCGCCGTCACCGTCGGCCCGGGCAGCTTCACCGGCGTGCGCATCGGGCTTGCGATGGCACGCGGCCTGGCGCTGGCACACGACATCCCGCTGGCCGGATTGACGACAACCGAGACCCTGCTTGCGGCCGCGACCACCGCCGATCACCGGCGCCTGCAAACGCAACACCGTCGACTGCTGGCGGCGATCGACACGCATCGCGGTGACTACTACGTCGGTTTCGACGACACGCGGCCGCCGCGGGTTGCCGATGTTCCCGCGATCGCCGCCGAGGCCGACGGCGGACTGCTCATCATCGGCGATGGCGCGGCAGCGCTGTGCACCGCTCTCGCGCAATCCGGCGTCGATGCCGAACCCGCCGGCGGCCCGACGACGCCGGATGTCTGCGTGCTGGCACGTCTGGCGCTTCAGCGCGGCGCTGAGTATTGGCGCGACATCAACAGGACGAACGGCATGCCGGCACCGCTCTATCTGCGCCCGGCTGACGTCACGCTGCCGCGTACCGGGCGGTGAGCAATACCGTTCGCACACTGCGGCCGCACGACCGCAACGTGGCGGCGTCCCTCTATGCCCAGTGCTTCGACGCGCCATGGGAGCGCACCTGGACCGCCGCGGAATTCACACGCCTGCTGGAATCCCCCGGCTGCTTCGGCGCACTGTTGATGACCGGCGACCAGCCTGATGGGCTGGCGCTCGCCCGTGTCGCCGCCGACGAAGCCGAAGTACTGACGATCGGCGTCGTGCCGACAGCCCGCCGGCGTGGCGGTGCGACGCTGTTGTTGTCGACGTTGAGCCGGCGATGCCGGCGCCGCGGCGCACGCCATATCTTCCTCGAAGTCGCGGAAGACAACTTGGCGGCCCGCCATCTCTACGAAGCCCACGGCTTCGTGATCGTCGGGCGGCGAAACAATTATTTCGATCGCGGCCCGCATGGCCACGTCACAGCATTGACCATGCGCCGTGATTTTCACGGCAATCGATGAATAGCCAAGAAATATGACAATCGACGCTGAGTATCGGCCTGTCACCCGCGAGTCATGGTTCGCCGCTGCACATTCATTCCACTTCCGGCACAATATTGCGAAGCTCTCGGGTCTTTTATGACACCAATCGCCATAATAGTTGCGCACTTACGTTCAATAAACCCGCACACCAACGACCATCTCTACGCCCGGCGAATGACCAGGCGATGTATACTTGATCCATCCGATTCCGGTGCGAGGCTGACAATCGCGTGGCCTTCGGCCTGCGCCGATCGCGGCACGTTGCGCAGCGGTTCACCTGCATTCAGACGTACATCAAGCACGGCGCCTGATGGCAGCCGCTCAAGCGCGAGTTTCACGCGCACGAAGGTCATCGGACATACGTCCGCTGTAATATCGATGACAGCATCTGCACTCATCGCAGCAACGCACATATTTCTTGGCCGGCAAAGTCAAGGTTGATCCTGTACCGAGACAGTACTATATCGGAATTGTCCAGTAATTCTTTCCGGCCGATAAAGGAAAAACATGAGCGAACAAAACAAACCCGGAGCAGATCTTCTTGCCCTTACAACCCAGATTGTCACGGCTCACGTATCTAATAATACTGTTTCTGTCGCTGATGTGCAAAAACTTATCGAACAGGTTCATGCGTCGCTGTGCGCTGTCGGCAACGGCCGCGCGGCTGCTAAGCCCGAACCCGCAGTGCCTGTGAGCAAGTCCATCAAGCGCGACCATATTGTCTGCCTGGAAGATGGCACCGAGCACAAGATGCTGAAGCGGCACCTGATGAGTGCGTTCGGCATGACGCCCGAGCAGTATCGCGAAAAGTGGGGCCTGCCTGCCGATTATCCGATGGTTGCCCCGAACTATTCCAAGGTTCGCAGCGCATTGGCCAAGAAAGTCGGCCTCGGCACCAAGCGCATGCGTGCCCGCGTCGCGCGTACCAAGGGATAGCCCTGCCTCTGATTGTCAGCACCACTGACCCGTCGAACCGTACCGGAGTGCTAGAACTGTTGATCGGGCTGGCAGCCCCCGTCAAAGACGCAGTATAAGAAGACAGTTTGGAGGCTTTACCGGTGTCGGACAAATCGCGCCTTGAAGAGCGCTGCGTCGAGAAGGGACTGAAGATGACCGGCCAGCGCCGGGTGATCGCGCGCGTCCTGTCGGAGGCGACCGATCATCCCGACGTCGAGGCGGTCTATCGGCGCGCGATCGAGATCGATCCCAAGATTTCCATCGCCACCGTCTATCGCACTGTCCGCCTTTTCGAAGAAGCCAGCATCCTGGAACGGCATGACTTTCGTGACGGGCGCTCGCGCTATGAAGAGCACACCGAAGTCCACCACGATCACCTGATCGACATCCAGTCGGGCCGGGTAATCGAGTTCCAGAACGAGGAGATCGAGGAATTGCAGCGGGCGATGGCCGAAAGGCTTGGCTATCGCCTGGTCGATCACCGGTTGGAACTATACGCTGTTCCCCTCCCCACCGGCGATTCGGCCGGTCGGCGGAAAACTCGAAACAAATAGTTGGCCGAGACCCCCATTCCAGCTGATAATGGGGTGATGACCAGCGTCGCACTTCGCGCCGCCGCGCTCCGCCCCGGAGCCGACGCATTGCCGCCCATCGTGGCGGGCGATTTCGAAGTGCGTTTGGCTCGCAATGAAGCCGAAGTCGAGGCGGCGCAGGCTCTGCGCTATAAGGTCTTTTACGAAGAGATGACAGCCAAGCCGACGCCCGAAATGGCGGCGCTGCGGCGCGACTACGACGACTTCGACCCGCTGTGCGATCATCTGCTGTTCATCGACCGTCGCCGGCCGGGTCTGGCCGGCATCACCGGCACCTATCGCCTGATCCGGCGATCGGCCGCGGCAGCGCGCGGCAGCTTCTATTCCGTGTCCGAGTATGACGTGGCGCCGCTCGTCGGCTGGCCCGGCGAGATCCTCGAACTGGGCCGCTCCTGCGTCGACGCCTCGGCCCGCAGCATGCCGGCGATGCAGCTGATGTGGCGCGGCATCGCGACCTACGTCTTCCACTACGACATCGAAATCATGTTCGGCTGCGCCAGCCTGCCCGGGACCGACCTGCAGCGCCTGGCGCAGCCGCTGTCCTATCTGGCCCAGAACCACATGGCGCCGCCGGAGCTGCGGGCTCGCGCTCTGCCATCCCGTTATGTCGATATGAATATATTGCCGGCGGGCAGCTACGACACGCGCGTGGCCGAGCGCATGGTGCCGCCGCTCATCAAAGGCTATCTTCGGCTGGGCGGTTTTGTCGGCGACGGCGCCGTGATCGACTCGCAATTCGACACGACGGACGTCTGCATCGTCGTCAAGACCGACCTGATCACCGAGAAATACTACCGCCACTACGAGCGCGTCGCGCGCGAGACGGGAGCGATCTAGCCGACATCGTCGGCACCCTATACCCACTTACCCCCTGATCCATGTCCATCGGCTCCCCGACCCGCGGTTTCATCCGTCTCCTGCTCTACATCCTCTGGACATTGCCGCTGATGCCGCTTCAGTTCCTGGTGGTGCTGCTGCGCATTCGTCCGGCTTACCGATGGCTGCCGGTGATCTATCACCGCGTCGTCTGCTTCATCCTGGGCATCCGGATCGAGATCTACGGCCAGCCCTCGCGCGCCACGCCGACATTGTTCGTCGGCAACCACGTCTCCTACCTCGACATCGAGGTCCTGTCCTCGATCCTGCCGGTGTCGTTCATCGCCAAGTCGGAGGTCGCGGGTTGGCCCGTATTCGGCTGGCTTGCCAAGCTGCAACGCACGATCTTCATCGAGCGGCGCCAGCGCGCCGCGCGTGACGGGCGCGACGGCATTCAACGGCGCCTGGATGCGGGCGATGATCTGGTGCTGTTTCCCGAGGGCACCAGCAGCGACGGGACCCGCGTGCTGCCCTTCCGCAGCGCCCTGCTGGGCGCCACCCAGATGCGCCACGGGCGCGATCCGGTGCCGGTTCAGCCGATCACCATCACCTATGCCCGGCTTGACGGCATCCCCGTCGGCCGCCTGTGCCGGCCGTTCTTCAGCTGGTTCGGCGACATGGAGCTGGCGCCGCATCTCTGGAACATGATGGCCCTGGGCGAAGTGGCCGCCGTCGTCGTCTTCCATGAACCGGTCGACATCGACCGGATGGGTGACCGCAAGAAGTTGACGGAACACTGTTTCCGCACCATTTCCCAGTCCATGCAGGCGATCAACCGTGGACGCTATGACGAGCTGCCACCGCGGCTGGCGGCCTGAGCGCGACTCGACCAACCGCAGGGCGGATGATAGAAAGCGCGCGGTTTTGGGTGGAAATGGCCGCCCGCCAGCAATTCGAAGGCTCGATGACCGCACCGGCTCCGATGGCACGTAAGAAGGGACTGTTCATCCGCACCTATGGCTGCCAGATGAACGTCTACGATTCGGAGCGTATGGCCGACGTCCTGCGGCCGCTGGGCTACGCCCCGGCAGCCAGTCCCGACGACGCCGACATGGTGATCGTCAACACCTGCCACATCCGGGAGAAAGCATCGGAGAAGGTCTTCTCCGAGTTGGGCCGCCTGCGCGACGCGCAGGCTCGCCGTCGCGCCGCCGGCAATGACCTGGTGATCGCGGTCGCCGGCTGCGTGGCGCAGGCCGAGGGCGCCGAGATCATGCGCCGCCAGCCGGCGGTCGACATCGTCGTCGGACCGCAGGCCTACCATCGCCTGCCGGAGATGGTAGCCCGCGCCGTCCGCGCCGCCGGTCATCGCCGACCCGGCGCGACCAAGGGCGCCGGCGTCCTCGATACCGAATTTCCGGTCGAGCCCAAGTTCGATCACCTGCCGGCACCGACGACGGTCACCGGCGGTGCGGCCTTCGTGTCGGTCCAGGAGGGCTGCGACAAGTTCTGCACGTTCTGCGTCGTACCCTACACGCGCGGCGCCGAATATTCGCGGCCGGCGACGGCCATCCTCGCCGAGGCCCGCAGCCTGGTTGCCGCCGGCGCCCGTGAGATCACGCTGCTGGGACAGAACGTCAATGCCTGGCATGGCGCCGCGCCCGACGGCTCGACCGGGAGCCTGGCGCAGCTGATCTGGGCGCTGGCCGAGATCGATGGCCTGGCCCGCATCCGCTACACGACCTCGCACCCGCGCGACATGGACGATGCCTTGATCGCGGCGCATCGCGACGTGGCGGCACTGATGCCCTATCTGCACCTGCCGGTGCAGTCGGGATCCGATCGGGTGCTGGAAGCCATGAACCGCAAGCATGATCGCGATCATTACCTGCGGCTGATCGACCAGCTCAGGACGGCGCGGCCCGACATGGCGCTGTCGACCGACATCATCGTCGGCTTCCCGGGCGAAACGGACCGCGATTTCGCCGACACGCTGGCCCTGGTTCGCGATGTCGGATTCGCGTCGGCCTTCTCATTCAAGTATAGCCCCCGCCCCGGTACACCGGCAGCAATGCTGGAGCGTCAGGTGCCGGAGGCGGAGAAGGATGCGCGCCTGCAGGCCCTGCAAGCGCTGCTCGGCGAACAGCAGCGCGGCTTCAACGCCACCCTGGTCGGCCGGACGATCCCGGTGCTGTTCCAGGAGGCCGGCCGCAAGCCCGGCCAGGTGCTGGGCAAGTCGCCGTGGCTGCAGTCGGTGCATGCCTCAGGACCCGCGCGGCTGGTGGGACAGATCGTGGATGTCCACATCGTCGGCGCGCATGCCGTCAGCCTGTCGGGTGAGATCGTGACCGATGATATCGTCCAGACTGCCGTGACGCATCCCATCGAGGTCGCAGCGTGAGCGACGTGAACGGCCTGAGCGGCGCGCGCGCCGCCGACGTACGGCGGCTGACCTTCGACGACAACGCGTTGCTGCCGGCGCTCTACGGCCAGCATGACCGCCACCTGGTGCGCATCGAACAGCTGGTCGGCGTGCAGCTGAGCTCACGCGGCAACCAGATCGCCATCACCGGTGGCCCGGAAGAGACGGCACTGGCGCGGGCCGCGCTGCTGGCATTGTACGAGCGGCTCAAGCGTGGCCAGGTCGTCGACCAGGCCGAGGTCGATGCCGCCGTGCGCTTCGCCCGGGTCGGCGCCGATGCCAAGGTCGTCGACACCGCTGCGATCCGCACGCGCAAGCGGGTGATCCAGCCGCGCTCGCCGACCCAGCGCGAGTATGTCGAGGCGATTCGCGAACGCGATCTCGTGTTCGGACTGGGGCCGGCCGGCACCGGCAAGACCTACCTCGCCGTGGCCATGGCCGTGTCGATGCTGATCGCAGGCTCGGTCGAGCGCATCGTGCTCTCCCGACCGGCGGTCGAGGCGGGCGAGCGGCTGGGCTTCCTGCCGGGCGACATGAAGGAGAAGGTCGACCCCTATCTGCGACCGCTCTACGACGCGCTGCACGACATGATGCCCGCCGACCAGATCGCCAACCGGCTGGCGGCCGCCGAGATCGAGGTGGCGCCGTTGGCGTTCATGCGCGGCCGCACGTTGGCGCATGCGTTCGTGATCCTCGACGAGGCACAGAACACCACGCCCATGCAGATGAAGATGTTCCTGACGCGCCTGGGCGAAGGGGCACGCATGGTGGTGACCGGCGATCTGACGCAGATCGACCTGCCGCCCGGCGTGCCCAGCGGCTTGCGCGATGCGGTCGAGACGTTGAGCGGTGTCGAAGGCGTGCGCTTCGTGCACTTCACCGATCGCGACGTGGTGCGCCACGACCTGGTGGCGCGCATCGTGCGCGCCTACGACGCGCGCGACAGCCGCGAGGCGCAGCGCAAGCCCAAGCCGTGAGCCGCGCCGCCGCAGCGCCGCGCGCGACCATCGATATCGATATCCAGGATGCGCAGTGGTTGCTGCAGCAGCGGACCGTGCGCGCGCTGTGCCGGCGTGCCGTGCAGGCGGCGCTGGCCGGTGCGCCGAGGCGCCAGCCGGCTCCTGTCGCGCTGGCCATCGCACTGGCCGACGATGCCGCCGTGCGCGTCCTCAATCGTGACTTCCGCGGCAAGAACAAGCCGACCAACGTGCTCTCTTTTCCCGCCGATGGACGGGCCACCGCGCCCGGCGCGCCGCGCTTCCTCGGCGACATCGTGCTGGCACGCCAGACCGTGATGCGCGAAGCGCGCGCGCAGCGCAAGCGCCTGGCCGACCACCTGACGCACCTGGTCGTGCACGGCACGCTTCACCTGCTGGGCTATGACCACGAGGTCGATGCCGAGGCCGAGCGAATGGAAAGGCTCGAGGTCCGCATCCTCGCCGGACTGGGCGTGGCTGACCCGTACCAGGATTTCTCTCCGCCCGCATAGCGGGAGAGGGGTTCTCATACGATCGACAGCGACTGTTTGCGCCGTGGTGGCGGGAAAGCGCGATCGAGGTCGGCGAGATCCGCATCGCTCAGCTTGACCTTCAGCGCCCCGAAGTTCTCACTCAATCGCACCTTGTCGACCGACTTGGGAATCGCCACGACGCCCGGCAACTGCAGCAGCCACGCCAGCGCCACCTGAGCCGGGGTTGCGCCATGGCGGTCGGCGATAGCCTTCAGGTCGCGATCGCGCGCCAGCGGCCCGCGGTCGAACGGCGAATAGGCCATCAGCGGCATCTTGTGCTGCTGCATCCAGGGCAACAGGTCGAACTCCACGCCGCGACGCGCGAGGTTGAACATCACCTGGTTGGTGCCGCAGCGGCCGCCGTCCTTCTGGTGCCAGGACTGCAGATCGTCGCGGTCGAAGTTGCTGACGCCCCAGTCGGCGATCTTGCCCTGGTCTCGCAAGGTCTCGAACGCGGCGATGGTCTCCTCGAACGGTTCGCCACCGATCCAATGCAGCAGGTAGAGATCGATGCGATCGATGCGCAGCCGTTTCAGGCTGCGTTCGCAGGCCGTGACGGCACCGCGGCGCGAGGCATTGTGCGGATAGATCTTGCTGACGATGGTGAGGCCGTCGCGACGGCCGGCAATGGCATCGGCGATCGCCTCCTCGGCACCACCTTCGCCGTACATTTCGGCCGTATCGATCAGCGTGAAGCCGAGATCGATGCCGTGGCGGATAGCATCGGTCTCGTCCTTGCGTCGGCGCCGGTCCTCGCCCATGCGCCAAGTGCCGATTCCGAAGGTCGGCATGCGCGCGCCCGAAGGCAGTTCGACGCTCGGGATGGTCATGACAGCCACCGTCAGATGTGGAACTCCAGGCGTTGCGCGGTCTCGGCCTGCATGCCGTGCTCGCGCGCGTCGCGCACCATGTCCTCGATCGTGATCGCATCCATTCGCGACATGACCTCCTCGCGCAGGCGATTCCAGGTCGGCCATACCACCATGTGCGCCAGCGGCGAACCGACGGTCTCGTCCTGCGGCTCGGTCTCGGCCTCGAGCTGCTGAACCACCCGGATGATGTCGCCCAGGCTGATGCGCCGCCGCTCGCGGCCCAGCATGTAGCCGCCGCGCGGGCCGCGCTTGCCGGCGAGAACGCCTTCACGCACGAGATGCTGCAGAACCTGCTCGAGGTAGCGTTTGGGGATGTTCTGGCGGCGCGTGATGTCGCCACTGCGGACCGGCTGGTCGCCGGCATTCATCGCGATGTCGAGCACGGCCTCGATGGCAAA
Source organism: Reyranella sp. CPCC 100927 (assembly GCF_007859315.1). Lineage (GTDB taxonomy): Bacteria > Pseudomonadota > Alphaproteobacteria > Reyranellales > Reyranellaceae > Vineibacter. The sequence continues at coordinate 876,769 of NZ_VOHA01000001.1, read as the reverse complement.
CATGGTTTTCTTGCTCAGCCGCGGCATGCCGTCATCCCCGCGTGCCGGTGGAGCCGAAGCCGCCGGCACCGCGGGCGGTTTCGGCCAGCACCTCGACCTCGCGCCAACGGGCTTGCTCATGGCGGGCGATCACCATCTGCGCGATCCGCATGCCCCGGGTGATGGTGAACGGCTCGGCGCTGAGGTTGACCAGGATGACGCCCACCTCACCCCGGTAGTCGGCATCGATGGTGCCGGGTGCATTGGCCACCGTGACGCCGTTCTTGGCGGCCAGTCCCGATCGCGGCCGTACCTGGGCCTCGAAGCCGGGCGGCAGCGCGATCTGCAACCCCGTCGGCACAATCGCCCGTCCCAGCGGGGCCAGGACGACATCGCCGTCGATCGCCGCAAGCAGGTCCATGCCGGCAGCCATGGCCGTCGCATAGGCCGGCAGCGGCAAATCGGCGGCGTGGGGCAAGCGTTTGACGTCGATGATGACTGGATCAGACATGGCACATGCAATGAAAGGTGGGCGCGCCGAATTTCACATATCGGCCACGTGGATCGCAACCGGTCTTCCGGCTGACCCTGTATAACTTTGGGGTGACGTCAGGCCGTCAGGTGCTGGGCAATCCGTGCCGCCAGATGGCCGGCGACCGCGTCCTTCGATTGCGTCGGCCATGCATCGACCCCATCGGCCGTCACCAGATGGATCGTATTGTTCTCGCCGCCGAACGTACCGCTGGCGGGCGAGACGTCGTTGGCCAGGATCCAGTCGCAGCCCTTGCGCGTGCGTTTGGTGACGGCGTTGGCGACCACATTCTCGGTTTCGGCCGCAAAGCCGATGACCAGCCGCGGCCGATGGGCGCCCTGGGCCGACAACGTCGCCAGGATGTCGGGGTTAGGCACCAGTTCCATCGGCGGCGGCGGCGCGCCGGGCGTCTTCTTGAGTTTGGCGCCTTGGACGTTGGCTACCTTCCAGTCGGCCACGGCTGCCGCGCACACCGCCACGTCGACCGGCAGGGCGGCCTGGCACGCGGCGAGCATCTGGTCAGCCGACTCTACCTTCACGACACGAACGCCAGGCGGGTCGAGCTGCGATACCGGCCCGGCGACCAGGGTGACATCCGCGCCCAGCGCCGCCAGCGCCGCGGCGATGGCGTGGCCCTGCCGCCCCGACGAGTGGTTGGAGATATAGCGGACCGGATCGATCGCCTCGCGGGTCGGGCCGCTGGTGACCAACGCCCGGCGGCCCAGCAGTGGCCGGTGCGGCAACGAGATCGGCTCGGGCGGATACGGCAGGGCGCCCGGCACGGCAGGCGCCGGCAGCGTGCCGGTGAAAAACGCCTCGATGGCGGCCACGATCTCCAGTGGCTCGGACATGCGCCCCGGGCCGTACTCGTTGCAGGCCATGACGCCATCGTTGGGTCCGACGAACAGCACGCCCCGGCTGCGCAGGGTCGCGACATTGGCCTGGGTCGCCGGATGCAGCCACATGCGGACGTTCATTGCCGGCGCCGTCAGCACCACCTTGTCGGTGGCCAGCAGAACGGTCGAGGCAAGGTCATCTGCCAACCCCGCCGTCATCTTGGCCAGAAGATCGGCGGTCGCCGGCGCGACCACCAGCAGGTCAGCCTCGCGCGACAACTCGATATGGCCCATCTCGTTCTCGTCGGTGAGCGAGAACATGTCGGTGTAGACCTTGTCTTCCGACAGCGCCTGCAGCGACAGCGGCGTGACGAAGCGCGTCGCGGCCTGGGTCATGACGCAGCGCACGCCGGCACCGCGTTCGCGCAGGCGACGGATGAGGTCATGGCATTTGAAGGCGGCAATGCCGCCGGTGATGATCAGCAGAATACGCTTGCCGGTTAACATGACTCCCTCCCGCCGGGTGGCGGCGACCGTCCGGTCGGACGGCCGGATGATGGCAAACGCGCCGGGCTCCGCGCAAGGCGATGCATGGCAATCACGCGCGTCAGGTCAGCACTTCCCAACCGAGCCGCATCAACGGCATCGCCGCCGCGGCAAAATCCACCGATGCCGCGATCAGGGCGTCCCGGTCCGTGACGTCACGTTCGGCGAGGTTGCGCAGAACGAAAAAGGACTTCAGCCGCACGGCCGCGTCCAGACGGGGATGGACGTCCGAGAATCCCGCCGGCAGTCGCGTCAACTGGTCTTCCGGATCGAGCATCAGGCCACCCCGTTTCAGGGCGGACTGCATGGCGAGAAACCGCGATGGCCGCGCGACAATGGACCGGCGCAGCCTCAGCAAGTCGGTCGGTTCCGGACGATAGAAGCCCGCGGCCACGAACGAGCCCTTGGGGTCGATCTGCAGATAGAAGTGGCCTGTGGCATCACGTCGCCCGGTCCGCGACAGCATCATCGCCGTGTGGGCGTTGTAAGGCCGTTTGTCCTTGGTGAAGCGCACGTCGCGGTGGATGCGCAGAATGGCCGTCTTGGGGTCACCCAGGAACGGCACCTTGCGCCGGCGCATGGCGACAACCAATGCCTCGACAGTGGCGATCATGGGCGAGCGTACTGTTTGCTCGTACAGGTCGCGATTGGCCTGGAACCAGGCGCGATCCTGATGGAAGTCCAGGGCCTTGAGGAAGCGGAACGTGTCGGCACTGAAGGCTGATGGTCGCGGCACCGGCCGCGCGCTGCCCGCTTGTCTTGCCCTTGCCACCATGCCTCACCGCCACCATGCCGCGACGGCGGCAGCCAGCGCCGCGATCGCGATCAGCAGCACCCAGTCGACCCGCACCCGTCGCCCGCTTCCATCGGCAACGGGAGGCGTGGCCAGCTCGCGTTCGGCACGCCGCCGCTCGCGTTCGGCGATCTGCTCGACCGTATCGACCAGGCGCGGCAGCTTGCGCACGGCATCGACCGCCTCGGCCAGCGCCCGCTCCAGCCGCGCGCGCGGGCCGAAATGCGTGAGCATCCAGTCCTCGATCAGGGGCCGCGCCAGCTCCCAGATATTGACGCCGGGATTGAGCTTGGTGCCCATGCCTTCGGCCATCAGCATGGTCTTCTGCAACAACAGCAGCTGGGGCTGCGCCTGCATTTCGAACTGCTCGGTGACCCGCATCAGCTGGGCCAGCAGGCGCGCGATCGAGATCTGGCTCGACGGCTTGCCGAAAATCGGCTCACCGATCGAGCGACACGCCTGGGCGAACATTTCGACCGACTTGTCGGGTGGCACATAGCCGGCGCGGAACTGCACTTCGGCGACCGCCTGGTAATCGCGGCGCAGGAAGGCGATCAGCAGTTCGGCCAGATACCCACGCGTGTCGGCATCGACCCGCCCCATGATGCCGAAATCGACCGGCACAACGCAGCCCGACTCTTCGACGAAGGCGTTGCCACCATGCACATCGCCGTGAAAGAAACCGTCTCGGAACACCTGGAAAAAGAACGCCTCCGCACTCTTCTTCAGGACGGCATTCAGGTCATGGCCGGCCGCCAGCAACTTGTCGCGGTCGCCAATCGGGATACCCCGCACGCGCTCCATCGTCATCACACGCCGTGCGGTGCGATCCCAGTCGACGGCGGGCGTACGATAGTCCGGATCACTGGCGAAATTGGCACCCAGCTCCTCGGCGGCGGCGGCCTCCATGCGCAGGTCCATCTCGACGCGCACGACGTCGGCGAACGCCCGCACCGAAGCCGTCGGCCGCAGGCGGCGAAACCGCGGCTGCGTACGCTCCACCAGGTCGGCCAGCCAATAGAACAGATCAAGATCGCGCGCGAAGGCCTCCTCGATCCCCGGCCGCAGCACTTTGACCGCAACCTCGTGGCCATCGGCGGTCACCGCGTAGTGCACCTGCGCGATCGACGCTGCGGCCACGGCCGCGTCGTCGAACGTGGTGAACAGTGCCTCGATCGGCCGCCCCAGCTCGTGCTCAATGGTGCGCCGCGCGGCGGTACCGGCGAACGGTTCCAGTTGGTCGGCAAGCTGCCCGAGATCGAGCGCAACCTCCTCGCTCAGCAGATCAGCCCGCGTCGACAGGGCCTGTCCGAACTTGATGAAGCTCGGCCCCATGGCCGCCAGCGCCGCGGCCAAGCGCTGCCCCGGCCGCCTCGTCTCGCCCCGACGACGCACCAGCCGCGCCACAGCCACAAGGCCAGGGGCGATCCGCAGCGTCTCGAGCGGAAACAGCGCATCGTGCCGCGCCAAGGTAAAAGCAAGCTGTACGAGCCGCAGGCCATTGCGCAGGAAGCGAAGCATGGCGGCCGCAGTCTCAGATCCGCCAACCGCTATGCAAGGCGACGATGCCGCCCGACATATCGCGCCACGTCACATGCGAAAAACCCGCGGCGGTCATCTTGGCGGCGAGTTCGTCCTGCGGAGGGTGGCGGCGAATGCTCTCATGCAGATAGCGATAGGACTCGCGATCACCGGCCACAAGTCCACCCAGGGTCGGCAGCATCGTGGCCGAATACACATCGTAGACACGGCCCAGCAGCGGCATGGTGACGTGGGAGAATTCCAGGCACAGAAAGCGCCCACCCGGTTTGAGCACGCGGTGCGCTTCCGCCAGCGCCCGATCGATGTGCGTCACGTTGCGCAAGCCGAACGCAATCGTGTAGCCGTCGAACCGGCGGTCCGGAAACGGCAGCGCCTCGGCATCCCCGGCTGTCCAATCCAGTCCTCGCAGAATCCCACGGTCGACGGCGCGATCCTGGCCGACGCTCAGCATGGTGGGATTGATGTCGCAGATGGTGACGTGGGCCCCGCCTTGCGTCCGATCATGGATGCGAAACGCGATATCACCCGTGCCGCCGGCAACGTCGATGATCGCAGCCCCGGTGCGCGGCGCCAACATCGCCACCATCCGGTCCTTCCACAAGCGATGGACGCCCAGCGACATCAGGTCGTTCATCAGATCGTAGCGGACCGCAACGTTGTCGAAGACCTGGCGCACCAGGCCGGCCTTGTCGGCCGCCGGCACCTCGCGATAGCCGAACGGGGCAGTGGTGTCGGACGCGGTCGGGTCGGCAGGAGGATCGGATCGGGTCATGCACCCCTGCATATAGTCTGCGCCGGCACGGGACGCCACTTGCGTCCGTTTGTACGGCGACACCCCGCGATCACGGACCCAACAGGCGCAGGTGCAGTACCAACGGCCGATGGTCGGACTGGATATTCGGCCCCAGCCGCCGCTCGACCACCCGCAGGCCTGGACTGATCAAGGCATTGTCGATCGGCAGGCCCACCCCCGGCCATGTCGACAGCCAAGTCGGCCGCGGCTGCTCGGGATTCTCCGCCGCCGCCGCCGCGGTGTCGATCAGGCCGCTGCGCGCAAGCATGTCGCGCACGGCGCTGGAATAAGGCGTTGCGTTAAAGTCTCCGATCAGCAGCACGTGGTCCTGGGCCGCCAGACGGCGGCGGGCCATGGTGGCCGCCAAGGCCAACAGGCCGTCACGCAGAACGGCCGGCTCACCCCAGGCGGCTTCAGGCAGCGGCGGGCGTGGTGCATGCAGCGCGATGATCGCCAGGCACACCGAAGCCCCATCAATGGCACAGAACCGGGCCTCCAGGATGGGATAATCGGCTCCGAACGCATAATCGAAACGGACTTCGGTCGGCTGAATGCGGCTTATCAGCAGCAGGTCGAAGGCACTGCCGGCCGGGAACGGGGTCCGGAACCGGTAGCCGGGCGCGGTCATGGCGGCTGCTCGATGGCGCTCGGTCAATTCGGTCAGGATTACGATATCCGGCGTTTCAGTATCGAGCAGGCGCACCACGGCGGGGCCGCCCGTCACCCAGTTCCGGAGATTGGCCCAGGCGATGCGCACGGGAGCCCCCGCACCCGGCGCGACGCCCGGCTCGACCCGCGGCGGCGGTGCGAGATGGGGGTACAAGCTCCAGCCCAGCGCCGCCGCACACACAAGACTCTGCACGAACGAACGCCACATCTGGACGCTGACGGCAACGAGCATGCTCACCGTCGTTACGACCAGAATCTGCATCTGCAGCTGGGCGTAAAAGTCGAACAGCGGCCACCAGCTGCCGGCCAGTGCCAGAATCGCCAGCACGCACACGACCAGGACCAGCTGGCTGAAGGCGCCTTCCGCCCAGTGCCGCCGTGGCGCGCGACGCGATCGATCCCGGCCCGCTCCCAAAGTGCAGCCTTTCATACCCCGACGGCCGGTCGCACCCCTGCCGCGCCACATGTATAAGGTATGGGCAGTCCTTGCACACGTGCTACCAAACGCCATGCCCGAGTTGCCTGAAGTCGAAACCGTCCGCCTTGGCCTGATGCCCCGGCTGGCCGGGCGGCGCATCGTGCGCCTGACGCAACGCCGCCGCGACCTGCGGCTGCCCTTGCCGGCGCGCTTTGCAGCGCGCGTCGAAGGGCGGACGGTCACCACCATCGACCGCCGCGCGAAATACATGCTGTGGCGGCTGGAGGACGGTCACACGTTGGTCGTTCATCTCGGCATGTCGGGACGCCTGCAACTGCTGAACGGTGATGCGCGCAGCATCCCGTTCGAGGACCATGATCACGTCGTCTTCGACGTCGACGACGGCTGGCAGGTCCGGTTCAACGACGCTCGTCGTTTCGGATTGATGCTGCTGCTGCGCGACGAAGACATTGCCACGCATAAACTGTTCAAGCCGTTGGGCCCCGAGCCACTGGACGACACGTTCGACGGGCCGGCGCTGGCGACACGACTGAAGGGCAAACGCACACCGATCAAGAGCGCGCTGCTGGATCAGCACGTCCTGGTCGGCGTCGGCAACATCTATGCCTGCGAGGCACTGCATATTGCCGGCATCTCGCCGCGGCGCTCGGCACACAGTGTCACGGGCGAGCGGGCCGAGCGGCTGATGATGGCGATCAAGGACGTGCTGCGGCGTTCGATCGTCGACGGCGGCTCGAGCCTGCGCGATCACGTTCAGCCTGATGGCGAGCTCGGCTATTTCCAGACGCGCTTCGTAGTCTACGATCGCGAAGGACAAAAATGTACGCGCTGCAACAATGGTAAGGCCGTACGACGCATCGTGCAGTCTGGCCGTTCGACATTCTTCTGTCCGACGTGCCAGCGATAGGGGCACTGCGCCGCAATTGCCGCCGGCACTGAATCTGGATAGGAACGACTGAAACCATGGGGCCGGGAGGTCGTGATGACGGCATATGAAAACATCAAAGTCGAAACCCGAGGCCGGGTCGGCATCGTCAGCCTGAATCGACCCAAGGCATTGAACGCGCTGTGCGCGGCGCTGATCGTCGACGTGGGCCACGCGCTCGATGCGTTCGAAGCCGATGCCAACATCGGCTGCATCGTGATGACCGGCAGCGACAAGGCCTTCGCGGCCGGCGCCGACATCAAGGAGATGAAGGAGAAGTCGTACCAGGACGTTTTCCTGCAGGACTTCATCACTGTCGGCTGGGAAAAGGTGTCGCAGGTCCGCAAGCCGATCATCGCGGCGGTGGCCGGCTACGCGTTGGGCGGCGGCTGCGAGATGGCAATGATGTGCGACTTCATCATCGCCGCCGACAATGCCAAGTTCGGACAACCCGAGATCACACTGGGGACCATTCCAGGTGCCGGCGGCACACAGCGGCTGCCACGCTTCATCGGCAAAGCCAAGGCGATGGATCTCGTATTGACCGGTCGCATGATGGACGCGGCTGAGGCCGAACGGTGCGGCCTGGTGAGCCGTGTCGTGACACTGGACAAATTGATGGACGAAGCCGTCGCCGCGGCAGAGAAGATCGCGTCGATGTCCCTGCCCGCCACGATGGTCGCCAAGGAGGCCGTCAACCAGGCTTTCGAGACGCCATTGGCGAGCGGCATCACGTTCGAGCGGCGCACCTTCCACGCCACCTTCGCGTTCGCCGATCGGGTCGAGGGCATGAATGCCTTCGCCGACAAGCGAAAAGCCGCATGGAAACATCGCTGAACCGCCCGTTTTTCGGCCCAGATTGGGTGTTGATTCAAGGCTTTAGCGACAAGTCGCCACAGCCTTGACGCCCCCTTAGGGCATCGGTATAAGCCGCGCCTTCACGAGATCAGCAATTTCCCGGGCCCTCGGGCTCACCGGATGGAACAAGATGGCCAATCATAAATCCGCTGAGAAGCGCGCCCGTCAGACCGAACGCCGGACTCTGGTCAATCAGATGCGGCGGTCGCGGATGCGTACGTCGGTGCGTAAAGTGGAAGAAGCGATTCGCAGCGGCGACAAGACCGCGGCGGCGAGTGCATTGCAGTCGGCGGAGAGTGAACTGGCGAAGGGCGCCGGCAAGGGTGCCGCGCATCGCAACACGACCGCACGCAAGACCTCGCGCCTCGCTGCCAAGATCAACAAGATGGCCTGATCGAGTTTCGGTACACATCGCGGCGAAAGCGCCGGTCTTCGGACCGGCGCTTTTTTCATTTGTGGTCGCTCGTCATCATCGATCGTTCATTCGTCACGCTTGCACGTCATCGCATCACGATCGCATCACGCCGATGAACGTGTCGTTGCGCGATCGCATCGTCGCGTGCACCGCGTGCCGCATCCGTTGCGTCTGACAACGACATCGCGACTCAACGAACGTTGCGATTCTGGATATCCCATGACTCACGCTATCCACATTGATGCTTGTAAACGAACGAAGCGCGACACGTCCGTCGCAGCGTCGCATGCAAATCGCCTCCGTTGCGCGAACCTCAACATCGCGTCGCTACATGTAGCAGGCGTCATCGTTGCTGAAGCGGCGCGTCGCAACATCGTTGTAAGTGCAACGGAGGCGATGGATCGCTTGTCAAGAGTCCGTCACACGATCCTACCGACTCCGGTATCGAATTATTTTCCGCCAGCGCCGTCGTCGTCGTTGCGATGGCCGGTCCTCGCGTCTAAGGTTTCCTCGTTCGCGAGCGTGGGGTCGTACTTCGCGAACCGGTCTCGGCGCTAACAACGCCGCACAAAACACATCGCTGGTCAGGGGAGCTGTCGGCACGACGTTCCGACTTGGGGCTGCGTCCCTTAGTTGAAGTCCGCCGTCCGTTCGACATCCCCTCACGTAGCGTGAGCCAGGGCCGGTTCTGCATCCGATCGATCATGTGCCGCGGAGAGTGGGTGGGGACGCATGAGCCTGGCGATCGACATTTCAGAGCGTTACGCGATCGCCCCCGCCAACGGCTATGCCGGAGATGTGTCGCCCACCAATGCGTGGCGGATGCTCGAGGAGATTCCGGCCGCTGTTCTGATCGATGTGCGCACGGCGGCTGAGTGGACGTACGTCGGTACGCCCAACGTGGGGACGCTGGGCAAGGCGCCGATCATGATCGAGTGGCAGACGTTTCCCTCGATGCAGATCGACGCGCAGTTCGTTGCCAAGCTGGCACAGCACGTCGGCGCCGATCGCGATGTGCCTTTGCTGATGTTGTGTCGCAGTGGTGTGCGTTCGGCAGCCGCCGCCAAGGTGATGACGGCCGCCGGCTATGGGCGTTGTTTCAATGTCGTGAGCGGATTCGAAGGAACCGTCGACGACGCCGGCCATCGCGGCGTCCAGTCGGGTTGGAAAGCAGATGGACTGCCATGGAGTCAGAAGTAGGATGGGGGCTGCGGTGAAACACGGGCTGGCTAAATCCGAGCATCAACCCGAAACCAACAACAAGGTCGCGACCACAGCGGGGACGGGAATGGCTGACCATTTATTCAGGGGGACGCTGGAAACCCAGTGGGTGCGGGTTCAAGGGCGGCTGCAGCAGGAGGTCAGCGAGAAGGCCTACAGCACTTGGTTGGCGCCTCTGACTCTGGGCGACTTCCGCGAAGGTCGCCTGCGGCTGGCCCTGCCGACGCGGTTCATGCGCGACTGGGTCAGCAGCCACTATGCCGACCGCCTGCGGGTCTTGTGGCAACGCGAGAACGCGCAAGTGCGGACCCTGGAGATCGTCGTCCAGCCTCCCGTCGTGATTCGCCGGGGTCCTGAGATCGCCGACACGCCGTCGATCGCCGCCAGCCCGCGGCCGGTCATGACGCCGGTCGTGCCTGCTGCACTGCCGCGCACGGGACCGCCGGCATCGCGCACGCCTGAACGCAACTACGACGACCTGCTGAATCAACCCGACGCCCGCTTCACGTTCGATGGCTTCGTCGTCGGCAAGTCGAACGAGTTCGCCTACGCCGCGGCGCGGCGCGTCGCAGAAGCCGACTCGCCGACCTTCAACCCGCTGTTCCTCTATGGCGGCGTGGGCCTGGGCAAGACGCACTTGATGCATGCCATCTGGCATGCCGTCCGCGAGCGCGAGCCGCAGCGGCGGGTGCTCTACCTGTCGGCCGAAACATTCGTGAACCGCTTCATCCAGGCACTGCGCGCCAAGAACACCATCTCGTTCAAGGAGCAGTTCCGCGGCGTCGACGTCCTGATGGTCGACGACGTCCAGTTCATCTGCGGCAAGGACACCAGCCAGGAAGAGTTCTTCCACACTTTCAATGCCCTGGTCGACCAGCACAAACAGATCGTGTTGTCGTCCGACAAGGCACCGCAGGAGCTGGACGGCATCGAAGACCGCATGCGCTCGCGCCTGTCGCACGGGCTGGTGGCGGACATCCATGCCACGACCTACGAGCTGCGCCTGGGCATCCTGCAGAGCAAGATCGAGCGGTCGAAGGTCAAGGTGCCGGAGCGAGTGCTGGAGTTCCTGGCGCACAAGATCACGACCAACGTGCGCGAGTTGGAGGGTGCACTCAATCGCGTGATCGCCCACGCCACCCTGGTGGGGCGGGACACCAACCTCGAGACCGCGCAGGAAGTCCTGCACGACGTGCTGCGTGCCGCCGACCGGCGGATCAGCATCGAGGAGATCCAGCTGCGGGTCTCGCAGCACTACAATATCAAGATCAGCGAAATGCATTCGCCGCGGCGTTCGCGGTCGGTTGCCCGCCCGCGGCAGGTCGCCATGTACCTGGCGAAGATCCTGACGCAGTGCAGCCTGCCGCAGATCGGCCGCAAGTTCGGCAACCGCGACCACACGACCGTCATGCACGCGGTACGCAAAATCGAGGAGCTGAAGGCCAGCGATGGCACGATCGGCGAGGACGTCGAACTGCTGAAGAAACTGCTGCAGGGCTAGACCGTCCTGCCACTGTCCGATGCAGGGGCGCCGACCCGTACGGCGCCCCTTTTTCGTGCCTGGCGGGATACCCACTGAACCGCGGCTAACAGCCGGAAAACGCTGCGAAATGCGCTATTCAACCGACCCGGGCATGGTATAGTCCCCGGCCTTTTCGTGTGCTTGCCTGGGGTTGGCGACGCGCCGTGCCGCAAATGCCGGTGTCGACAGGCCATGGCGCCGTCGCGAAACGGTCCGGGACCCCTCCCGGCTGCTTCAACCACCCGATTTGGGTAATTGATTCCGGCCATGAAACTGACCATCGAACGGGCCGCCCTCCTGAAGGCCTTGACGCACGTCCAGTCTGTCGTTGAGCGCCGCAACACGATCCCGATTCTGTCCAATGTCATGCTGACGGCGCAGAAAGGGCGATTGGGCCTGGCCGCGACCGATATGGACCTGACGATCATCGAGCAGGTCGACGCCACGGCGTCCAAGACCGGATCGACAACGGCACCGGCGCACACCATGTATGAGATTGCGCGCAAGCTGCCGGATGGCGCGCAAGTCGAGATCGAGACCGGAACCGACGGCAGTCTGGCCCTGCGGGCCGGCCGTTCGCGGTTCACGCTGCAGTGCCTGCCGGTCGGCGATTTTCCGCAGATGAACGACGGCGACCTGCCGCACAAGTTTCAGATGTCGGCCACCGACCTGAAGGCGATCATCGACCGGACGCGGTTCGCCATCTCGACCGAGGAAACCCGGTATTACCTCAACGGCATCTACGTGCATGCCGCCAAGGCCGAGGGTGTCGACGTGCTGAGAGGGGTTGCAACGGACGGCCACAGGCTGGCCCGGGTCGAACTGCCGCTGCCGGCGGGCGCCGCCGACATGCCCGGCGTGATCGTACCGCGCAAGACCGTGGGCGAGCTGCGCAAGCTGATCGACGAAACCGAGAACCCCATCGATATCGAGCTGTCGGAAACCAAGATCCGTTTTGCCCTGGGCAGCATCACGCTGACGTCGAAGCTGATCGACGGCACCTTCCCGGACTACGAACGGGTCATTCCCAGCGGCAACGACAAGACGATGGAAGTCCGCTGCGCCGAGTTCTCGGCGGCCGTCGATCGTGTCGCCACGATCTCGACCGAAAAGTCGCGCGCCATCAAGCTGTCGCTGGGCAAGAACACGTTGACCCTGTCCGCGACCAGCCCGGATGCCGGCAGCGCCACTGAAGAAATCGAAGTCGGCTACGGCGGAACGCCCATCGAGATCGGCTTCAATTCGCGCTATCTGCTGGACATCACGTCGCAGATTTCCGGTGCCGACGCCCGCTTCCTGATGGCGGATGCGGGTTCACCGACCATTGTGCGTGATGCGGCCGACGAGAGCGCACTCTACGTCCTCATGCCGATGCGCGTATGAGCGGCGGCGCCCGTCACGCTTTCATCGACCCGACCGCCGATACGACCGAGCCGGCACTTCCCTTCGCACCGGCCAGCGGTCCATTGGCGGTGCGGCAGCTGCGGCTGACTGAATTCCGCAACTACCAGCGGCTGCGCGCCGATCTGGCACCCGGTCCTGTCGTGCTGGTGGGCGACAACGGTGCCGGCAAGACCAATCTGCTGGAAGCCGTCTCGTTCCTGACGCCGGGCCGCGGCTTGCGCCGCAGCCGCCTGGACGAGATCCAGCGCGGCGTGAAGGCAAACGAGCCGCCAGCACTGTCGGGCTGGGCGGTGGCTGCCGTCCTGGATGTCCCCGGCGGCAGGGTCGCGATCGGCACCGGCATCGAAACGGCACCTGCCGCCAATGGTGACGGCGAGCCGGGCCGGCGGGTGGTACGCATCGACGGGCGCCAGGCATCGAGCCAGCTGGCCCTCGGCGAGCACGTGGTGGCCATCTGGCTGACGCCACAACTGGACCGCATCTGGGTCGACGGCCCAGGCAACCGGCGTCGGTTTCTGGACCGCATGGTGGCGGCGTTCGATCCGGCGCATGCCAGCAGCCTTGCCGCCTATGATCAGGCCATGCGGCAGCGGGCGCGCCTGCTGGCCGAGGGCCGCACGGACGGACACTGGTTCGCCGCCGTCGAGGACACCATGGCACGCCATGGCGTGGCCCTGACCGTAGCGCGGCTGGATCTCGTGGCACGGCTGGACCAGGCGGCCCGCCTGGGTGTCGGCCCCTTCCCGCGCGCCAGCCTCGCGCTGAACGGCGAAGTCGAGGGCTGGGTCGCCGGGATGGCGGCGCTGGATGCCGAGGACCGGCTGCGCGAGCGCTTCGCCGCCAACCGCGGCATCGACGCGCAGGCCGGCGCCACCGTCTTCGGCCCGCACCGCGCCGATCTTGGCGTGCGGCACCTGGATCGCGACATCCCGGCCGCGCAAGGCTCGACCGGTGAACAAAAGGCGGTGCTGATCGCCATCGTGCTGGCCCACGCTCGGCTTGCCACGCTGGCACGCGGCCGACCGCCGCTGCTGCTGCTGGACGAGATTGCCGCTCACCTGGATGCAGGCAAACGCGCGGCGTTGTTTGCCGAAATCACGGCGCTGGGCACCCAGGCCTGGATGACCGGCACCGACGCCGCCGCCTTCGCTCCGCTCGCCGGCCAGGCGCAGTTCCTGCGCGTCGAGGCCGGCGACATCGTACCCCTCTGACCGACGGGACAATCCCATGGCCGACGAAACCAACGATCCGAAGATCCCGACCGACGGCGATATCCCGCTGGTGCCCGATGCGTTCGGCGACTACGACGCCAACTCCATCAAGGTGCTGCGTGGGTTGGACGCCGTGCGCAAGCGGCCCGGCATGTATATCGGCGACACCGACGACGGCACCGGTTTGCACCACATGGTCTACGAGATCGTCGACAATGCCATCGACGAGGCGCTGGCCGGCTTCTGCGATCGCGTCGAGGTAACCCTGGACGGCGACGGCTCCGTGAGCGTGTCCGACAATGGCCGCGGCGTGCCCACCGATATCCACTCCGAAGAGGGCGTGTCGGCGGCGCAGGTGATCTTCACCCAGCTCCACGCCGGCGGCAAATTCGAACAGAATGCCTACAAGGTATCCGGCGGCCTGCACGGCGTCGGCGCCTCCGTGGTCAACGCGCTTTCGACGTTCCTTGATCTGCGCATCTGGCGCGGTGGCAAGGAATACCACATGCGCTTCCGCGGCGGCGAGCCGGAGAAGGACCTTGAGGTGGTGAGCGACGCCCCGCCGGACAAGCGCGGTACGACCGTCACGTTCCTGCCGTCGCCCAAGACGTTCACCAAGACCGAGTTCGACTTCGCCACCCTGGAGCACCGGCTGCGCGAGTTGGCGTTCCTCAACTCAGGCCTGCGGATCGTGCTGACCGACTCGCGCAGCGTGGAGCCGGCCACCGTCGAGATGTTCTACAAAGGCGGCGTCGAGGCGTTCGTTCGCTACCTCGACCGCAACAAGAAGGCCCTGGTGCCGCCGATCTCGATTCGTACGGAAAGAGATGGCATCGACATGGAAGTGGCACTGGAGTGGAACGACACCTACCACGAGACCATGCTGTGCTTTACCAACAACATCCCGCAGCGTGATGGCGGTACGCATCTTGCCGGTTTCCGCGCCGCCCTCACCCGGACGGTCAACAAATACGCCGAGGAAAGCGGCATCGCCAAGAAAGAGAAGTTGGCGCTGTCCGGCGACGACATGCGCGAGGGCCTGACCTGCGTGCTGTCGGTCAAGGTACCTGACCCCAAATTCTCGGCGCAGACCAAGGACAAGCTGGTTTCCTCGGAAGTGCGGCCGGCGGTCGAGACTGCCGTTGGCGAGAAGCTGGCGCAATGGTTCGAAGAACATCCGACAGAGGCTCGAGCGATCGTCGCCAAGGTGGCCCAGGCGGCTGCCGCCCGCGAGGCCGCTCGCAAGGCACGCGAAATCACACGACGCAACCCGCTCGACATCTCGTCGCTGCCGGGCAAGCTCGCCGACTGCCAGGAGCGAGACCCGGCACTGTCCGAGCTGTTCCTGGTCGAGGGCGACTCGGCCGGCGGTTCGGCCAAGCAAGGCCGCAACCGTGCCTTTCAGGCGATCCTTCCACTACGTGGGAAAATTCTCAACGTCGAACGCGTTCAGTTCGACAAGATGCTGTCGTCGGCTGAGATCGGCACCCTGATCACGGCGCTGGGCACCGGTATCGGGCGCAGTATCGGGCGTGACGATTTCGATATAACCAAACTGCGGTACCACAAGATCGTCATCATGACGGACGCCGATGTCGATGGTTCGCACATCCGCACCCTGCTGTTGACGTTCTTCTTCCGGCAGATGCCCGAGCTGATTGACCGTGGCAATCTCTACATCGCGCAACCGCCGCTGTACCGCGCCACCAAGAACAAGTCCTCGGTATACCTGAAGAACGAGCGGGCGCTGATCGATCACTTGATCGCTGGCGGCCTAGAGAACGCCGTGCTGGAACTGCACGACGGCACGCAAATCGCCGGCGTGGAACTGCGGCGCGCTGTTGACATTGCCCGGTCGGTCGAAAGCCTCACGCGGCCCCTGTCGCTGAGCCGGCGGGTCACGAGCCAGGCGGTCATCGAACAGGCAGCCATTGCCGGCGCCATGAACCCCGACATCCTGGCCAATAGCGAGCGCGCCGCCGAGGCCGCCACCTACATTGCCAAGCGCCTGGATACGGTCAGCCCAGAGATCGAGCGCGGTTGGCAGGGCGCGCCGTCCGAGGACGGCGGCCTCGCCTTCGAGCGCTCGCTGCGCGGCGTCGCCGAACGGCACATCATCGATGCTGCGCTGATCCGTTCGGCGGAAGCGCGCAAATTGGATGCCCTGGCTGAGGAGCTACAGTCGATCTATCTGCGCCCGGCGACGCTGCGCATCAAGGATGTCGAGAAAGTCATCAATGCCCCGACCGAGTTGTTGGCGGTCGTGCTGGAAGCCGGGCGCAAGGGCGTTACGGTCCAGCGCTACAAGGGGCTGGGCGAAATGAATCCGGAGCAGTTGTGGGAGACCACGCTGGATCCGGCCGCCCGCACCTTGCTGCAGGTCAAGGTCAACCACGCCGATGAGGCCGAGGAAATCTTCACCACGCTGATGGGGGAAGTCGTCGAGCCGCGCCGCGAGTTCATCCAGACCAATGCGCTGAAGGTGGCGAACCTCGACGTGTAGGGCGGTCGCTCAAGTGCGGCGCGTTTCGGGCACGAAATAGAGAAACCACAGGAACCAGCTCAGCGCCAGGTAATCCAGCAGACCCCACGGGGCGCTGGTGCCGTCGAGCGCGGCCAGGATGGCGGGCAGCTTCAGAAAGCCAAGTAGGCCCACGAAGCCCAGCCACCATCTTTTTTGCATGTGCATTGCGTATCCGTCCTTGTCTCTGGCGGTGATCAGGCGGGTTCGCCGGGACGCGCCGTCGTGCGCTCGGCCGTGGCGCGGTCGTCTGCGGTCACCGAGGTCAGCCAGCCCAGATGACGGCCCAACCAGGCGCGCACGTCATCCATGCAGGTGAATGCCACCGGCACGAAAACCAGGCTCAGCACGGTCGACGCCAGCAAGCCGCCGATCACGGCGACGGCCATCGGCGCACGGAAACCGGCATCGGCACCAACGCCCATGGCGGCTGGAATCATGCCGGCCACCATGGCCACCGTGGTCATGATGATCGGTCGCGCGCGCACGGCGCCGGCTTCGAGCAGGGCCGCGCGACGCGGCACGCCGGCCTGCTGGCGTGTCATGGCGAAGTCGACCAGCAGGATGGAATTCTTGGTCACGATCCCCATCAGCATCAGGAGACCGATGGTCGACGACAGATCGAGTGCTGCGCCATAGGCCAGCAAGGCCAGCACGGCGCCGCCAATGGACAACGGCAATGCGATCAGGATCGTGACCGGCTGCAGAAAGTCTCGGAACAGCAGGATCAGGACGGCGAGTACGGCCAGAACCCCCATGGCCATGGCAGTGCCGAAACTCTCGAACATTTCTGACATGTATTCGGCATCGCCATATTCGATCTGCTCGATGCCCTCGGGCAGCATCCTCAAGGTCGGCAGTTCCGCGATCGCCGCTAGCGCCGTGCCCAGCGCAACACCGTTCAGGTCGGCCTCGACGGCGATACGCCGGCGCCGGTCCTGCCTCTCGATCCGTGCCTCGCCATCGGCAAAGCCGATATCGGCAACCGACGTGAGCGGCACCGCACCACCATTGTCACGGCCAACCCGCAACTGGCGCAGCGCATCGAGATCGGCGCGGGCCTCAGACCGCAACATCACGCGGACCGGCACCTGACGATCGCCGAAATTGAACTTGGCCGAATAAGCGTCGATCTGCCCCACGGTCGCTATGCGGGCCACTGTGCCGATCGCCTCCACCGATACGGCCAGCCGTGCCGCTTCGTGGAAGCGCGGCCGGATTACGAGTTCCGGCCGCGGCAGCGGTTCGGTCGATTCGACATTGGCGACCTGTAGCAAGCCGCGCATTTCCGTTTCCAGCGCCCGGGCTGCAGCCGCCAACCGCACCGGGTCGTCGCCGACGAGGATGATCGACACGTCGCGGGCGCCGGCGTCGGCCAGGAAGGTGAAGCGGATATCCGGCACGTTCGCCAGCATCAGCTGAACCGACTGCTCAAAGGCCCGGCGACTGACTTTGCGTTCCGCCCGCGGCTTCAGCACGGTGAGCACGCGCGCCTGGCGGACCTCCGTGATCATGACGAACACGTGGGCGACCTCGCTGCGCCGGCGCAGGTCATGGGCGATCCGCCGCGTGACCCGGTCGGTATCGGACAGCAACGATCCCGGCGGCAGCTCGACCTTGATCTGGGTGAGGTTGTTGTCGCCGGTCGGCATGAATCCGGTAGGCAGCAGGGGCACCAGGACCAGGGACCCGATGAAAACGGCCGCCGCAGCGCCCAGCGTCGTGCGCCGGTGATCCAGTGTCCAGCTCAGCAGACGATGATACCAACCGGCCAATCGCGACGGCTTCGAGGGGCTGCCAGCCGCCGGCTGGACTTTCGGCAAAAGAAAGTAAGCGGCCATCAGCGGCGTCAGCAGGCGCGCCACCAGCAGCGAGGCCAGGACCGCGATCGCCACGGTGAGGCCGAACTGCCGGAAATACTGACCCACGACGCCACCGACGAAACTGACCGGCGCGAACACGGCGACGATGGTGAGCGTGGTGGCAACGACGGCCAGACCGATCGCGTCGGCGGCATCGATGGACGCGAGGAAGGGCCGTTTGCCCATATGGATATGGCGATCGATGTTCTCGATCTCCACAATCGCGTCGTCGACCAGGATGCCGACGACAAGCGTCAATGCCAGGAGGCTGATGCTGTTGAGCGTAAAGCCCAGCAGATCCATGGCGAGGAACGTCGGCAGGATGGAGAGCGGCATCGCCAGCGCCGCAATGACGGTCGCGCGCCAATCGCGCAGGAAAGCGAACACCACGATGACTGTCAGGATCGCGCCTTCGACCAGCGCTTCCATGGCCGCTTTGTAGCTTTCGTGGGTGTATTCGACGGTCGACACGACCTCGCGGATCGTCACACCGGGCGAACGCGCCTGGATCGCCGCGACCCGGCGGCTGACCGCCTCGGCCACCACGGTGTCGCTCGAACCACGTGCCCGCGACACCGAAAAGCCAACGGCCGGTTCGCCATCGAAATGGGCCAGTTCACGCGGCTCACTGGCGCCGTCGCTGACCACCGCGATATCGGACAGCTTCACCCAGCGGTTACCCGGAAGGGGAATGGGCGTCGCCGCCAGGGCCGCGACGGAGGGAGCACTGCCCAGCGTGCGGATCGACTGCTCGCGCGCCCCGACCTCGCCCCGGCCGCCAGGCACATCGGCATTCAGGGCACGCAACTGGGTATTCACGAAATCCGCCGTGATGTTCAGGGCGGCTAGACGGTCGGGATCGAGTGCCACCCTGACTTCACGGCTGACGCCGCCCAGGCGCTGAATGCGCTGGACTCCGGGCACGGACAGCAGATCGCGCCCGATCGCGTTCTCGACGAACCACGACAGGTCGACCGGCGACATGTGCGGCGCTTGAACGGTGTAGTAGAGGATTGCGCTGCCTTCGATGTCGAGCCGTGTGATGATCGGTTCGTCGATTCCCTGCGGCAGGTCGGCACGAATTTGACTGACGGCATCGCGCACGTCGTTGGTGGCGCGGTCCGGATCAACGCCCAGGCGGAACTCGACGGTGGTTTCCGAAGAACCATCGGCAATGGTCGACTGGATATGTCGCACGCCTGACAGGCCGGCGATCATGTTCTCGATCTTGCGCGTGACCTGCGTCTCCAGCTCCGCCGGCGCGGCGCCGCGCTGGGTCACGGTGACGGTAACCACCGGAAACGTCACTTGCGGGTTGGCATTGACCGGCAGGCGCATGAAAGACGCCAAGCCCACGATCACCAGGGCCAGGAACAGCACGATCGTCGGAATCGGCCGCCGAATCGCCCACGACGATATGCCGCTCGTCATGGCGCCGCACCGCGTGTCGGCCCGTCATCGTCCGACGGCATCACCAGGTCGCCCTCGCGCAGGAACGCCGCTGCCCCCAGGACGACACGATCGCCCTCGTCCAAACCGGCGCGAATTTCAACCCGCCCGGCGCGCCGCACGCCGGCTTCGACCACGCGGCGCACGATGCGGTTGTCGGCACCGACGACGAACACAGACGCCTCTCCCGCCGTCCCGTGCAACAACGCGGCATCACCGATCGTCAGTGCATCATGCGTGCCGATTACGATCGTGCCGCGCCCGAAGACCCCGTGGTGCAGCGGTGTGTCGGGCGGACACGCCACGCGCGCCGTACCGAGCCTGTTGTCACGGCCGACTTTCGGTCCCACCAAACGGACACGGCAGGCGAGGGTCCGCGACAACCCGGTGACGCTCACGGTGACGGCCTGGCCGACGGCGATCCTCGGCAGGTCGGCCTCGGGAATGTCGGCCTCCAGTTCGATCTCGCCGTTGCGGATCAGCCGAAGCAACGGCTCGGTGCCGGCCAACGCGCCGCCGCGCGCCAGCCGCTCGGAGACGATACCGTCGGCCGGCGCCCGGATTTCCGTGCGATCCAGTCGCAGCGCGGCCTCGACCCGTTGCGCCTCGGCCTGCGCGAGATCGGCGCGCATGACCGTCAGTGCATGGCCGGCCGACAGGAACGCCGCCCGTCGTTCATCGTGCTGCTGGGCGCTGGCGGCGCCGACTTGGCGCAAGCCTTCGACGCGGCGAAAGCTGCTCTCTGTTTCGGCGTAGACCGCTTCCTGTTGGGCAATGGCCGCACGTGCCCGCTCGACCCGGCTTTGCGCATCCCGCAATTTCGCCGCCAGCATGTCGCGTTCGAGCCGCACCAGCACCTGGCCGGCGACAACGGCGTCACCCTCCTCGACCAGGACCTCGGCGATGCGTTCGCCCTCGACGGCTGCAGCCAGTGCGATCTCATCGCGTGCCGTGAACGTGCCGGTGACAGCCAATGTGTCCTGCACGGGCCCGCGGACGACAAGGCCCGTCGTCACCCGGCGGACAGTGCGGGTCTTGCCAGGATCGCTCGCCGCGCCGGCGGCGGAATTCGGCTCGATCATCGTGTCGAGCGCCGTCGTGACGACAACCGTCGCGACCACGGCGATCACCGCACCCGCGGTGAACCAACGCCATCGCCGCGCCGGGCGGGCAGCGATGGCGTTTATCGCCGGTCGTCCCCCGACGTCGTTCGATTCGAGTGTCGTTTGCATGGCTCTATCGCGCCAACAACCTGATCCAGGTTAGCGCCGCTTCCGTCGCGACGGAGATTTGGCCGGCTGCAGGAAACGCGTCACCAGGGTTCGCAGCATGGGGGCCTGCTCTTCGGGTTTGAAGGACGGCTCCAACGCCGCCCGACTGAAAGCGCCGTCAACCAGCGCCATCAGCCACACGGCGGCATTCTCGAGATCCAAGGTTGCGTCGACCTGACCACGGGCAGCCGCCCGCCCCAGTGTCTCCACCAGCAAGGCCTTGGCTTCGATTTCGTTGCGCCGCACCAGCGCGCCAACCCTCGGGTTGCGCATCGCCTCGGCCATGACCTCCACGCCCAGGCGCGTGGTCGCCGGATCCGCCACGACTTCCAGCAGCATATCCAGCGCGCGCAGCATCTCCTCGAGGATGTCGTCGGCATCGCGCAACTTGGCGAACAGATCCGCCGTCTCGCGACGGTCCTCCTCGACGATGGCCTCGATGATCGCGTCCTTGTTGGGAAAGTAGTGAAAGACGTTGCCCGGGCTCATCCCGGCCTCGGCACAGATCTCGGCTGTCTTGGTCTGGTGGAAGCCGCGACGGACAAAGCACGTAACGGCCGCCTCGAGGATCCGCCGCCGCTGGGCCTCTTGTCTTTTGGGATCAACCTTGCGCACGCCAACCGCCGTTCCCGATCGGTGAAAATTCTTAGATCGACTAGTCGGTCTAAAAATAGGAACCACGGCGGATCGCGTCAAGGGCAGCAGCCGGCGTTGACGCCGGCCTGGGACCCACCCTAGGTGAGTGACGTCCAGCCGCCATTGAGTGTGTGATGCTCGACCCTATCGGCGAGGTTCGACTGCTCGAACATCTCGCGTTCAACGCCTGGCCCGCCCTGCAGACCCTGGTCCAGGACGACTGGATCCTGCGTTTCGCCGACGGCTACACCAAACGCGCCAACTCGGTGAATGCCCTGGCGGCCGGCCGCGATACGCCACTGGCGGTGCTGGAACGGCGAATTGCGGATGCCGAGGCGCTCTATCAGCGCCGGTGCACCCGGTGCGTGTTCCGGCTCACGCCGCTGATGGATTCGCAGGTCGGCACGCTGCTGCAGGCCCGGGGATGGGCCGCTTTCGACGAGACCGTCGTCATGGTGGCCGATATCGCCGGCGGACGGCCGCCGACGGACGTCACCGTCGCCGCCGCTCGCAACGATACCTGGTCGACGGGCTACATGACGTTCAACGGCGTGCCGCGCGACCGTCAGGCAATCCACGATCGGATGCTGGAGGCGATCGTGCCCGAAGCCGGCTTTGCCCTATCGGTGGACGACGCCGGCGAGCCAGCAGCTTTCGGGCTCGGCGTGATCGAACGCCGTCACGTCGGCCTGTTCGATATCGTCAGCGACCCGGCCCGGCGCCGGGCCGGCCACGGCCAACGCCTGGTCGAGGGACTGATGTCCTGGGGCCATGCCAACAACACGACGCGGGCATACCTGCAGGTGGTCGCCGACAACAGCCGCGCAATTGCGCTCTATCACAAGCTCGGGTTTCGCGAAGCCTACCGGTACCATTATCGCGCCGCGCCGGTGTGACGACAGGTCACTAGAACGCGCCGACTGCCGAGCGTTCCCATTGGCTCTTGCGGATGGCGTGGAAACCATCGACCGTGCGCCGGATGATCTCGCTCACCGGCAACACCTCGTGAATCAGGCCTGCGGTCTGGCCCGCCAGTGCCAGCGACGCTTCCATATCGCCACCGAAATAGACGTCCTTTACCGTGCCGAAGACGGCGCGATCCATCACGCCAGCCTCGGCGATCGCCTTGGCGCGTTCCGTCTTCAAAGCCCGCACGCAGGGCGTCGACTTGCGATTCAGCATCAGCGTGCCGGTGTCGGCGGAATCGACGATGGCCTGCTTGTAGTTGCGATGCACCGGGCTCTCCGCGGCACTCACGAACCGCGTGCCCATCTGAACGCCCTCGGCGCCCAGCGCGAAGGCCGCCGCCATGCCGCGGCCATCGCAGATGCCGCCGGCGGCGATCAGCGGCAGATCGATTTTCTCCCGCACCGCCTGCAGCAGGACCAGGGTCGAAACGTCATCGGGATTCTTGAAGCCGCCGCCCTCACCGCCTTCGACGATCAAGCCATCGACCCCGGCTTCCGCCGCCTTGAGCGCGGCGGCCAGAGTCGGCACGACGTGATAGACGATCAGGCCGGCCTGCTTCAGCCGCGGCAGCAGCTTGGTCGGCGAACCGGCCGATGTCGTGACGAACCGCACGCCGCTCTCGCAAACGCGATCGACGATGGCGGGATCGCGCAGGAACAACAACGGCAGGTTGACACCGAACGGCTTGTCGGTGAGCGAACGCATCTTGGCGATCTCGGCCAGACAAGCGTCCGTTTCGCCGCTGGAGGTCTCGATGATGCCGAGACCGCCGGCGTTCGACACGGCGCTGGCAAGCTGGCTGCGCGCGATCCAGCCCATCGGCGCCTGCACGATCGGATAGGTGACGCCAGTGTGGGCCAGGACGCGGTTCATGCTACTCCGCCTCGTCGTTGATCGGCGGCCATAGCAGCACACACCACCAATTGCATTCCAGCCGACAAGGTGCTTGGTTTCGGCGAACGGAACGGGAGAGACCATGCAGACGCTCGCAACGATCGGGGATGCCGCGACGTCCCGCCTGACGCTGGTCGGAGCCTGACGCATGGCCAGTTCACCGGTTCCGGCAGCCTTGCCGGTCGCCGTGATCGGCGCCGGCATCGTCGGCATGGCAACAGCGCGGGCACTGCAACGGGCAGGACGCCAGGTCGTGGTGCTGGACAACGAGGATCCCGGCCGCAAGACCTCGTTCGGCAATGCCGGCTTCATTGCCATCGACCATGTGCTGCCGCTGTGCCGACCCGACGTGCTGCGGCGCGTTCCCAAGATGCTGCGGGATCCGAACGGCCCCCTGACGATCCACCTGCCCAGCCTGCTGTGGCTGCTGCCCTGGATGGCCCGCTTCGCGCTCGCCGCGCGCGACAGCGAGGTCAAGAAGGGTGTCGATGCGTTCGGCACGTTGATGGAGGAAGCCAACGCCAGCTGGAAAAGCGAAATCCAGTCGTCGAACCTGGGTGAGCTGTTTCGCAGCCTGGGGGCGCTCTATGTCTACGAAACCGAGGCCGGCTTCCAATCCGGGGCGCACGAACGCGCGCTGCAGGCGGCCAAGGGCACGGCCATGGAGATCGTCGACGGCAACCGTGCCCGGGAGCTGGCGCCCGGTCTCGCGCCTCATATCGTCAAGGGCGTCTATTATCCGCACGGCATGCACACCATCAGCCCGTACCACGTGGTGACGGCGCTGGCCGAGCGTTTCGTGGCCGAGGGCGGCCGTATCGAGAAGGCGAAGGTCACGGGCATCGACGTCGACGGCAATCGCGCCACGGCGGTGCGCATGGGCGATCGCGTCAAACCCGTGGATGCGGTGGTGATCTGCGCCGGCCGGGCCTCGGGCGACATCACGCGTCATCTACGCTTCCGCGCACCGCTGGTTGCCGAGCGCGGATATCACGTCATGGTCGAACCGACCAACGTGCGTTTCACGCTGCCGGTGTCACCGTCCGAACGCGGGTTCTTCATTACGCCGATGCGCGAGGGCCTGCGGCTGGCCGGCACCGTCGAACTGGGCGCGCCGGACAAGCCGCCGTCCTGGCATCGCGCCGACCTGCTGGTGAAGCACCTGAAGAGCATCTTTCCCGGTGTCGGTGGCGCCGAGACCAGCCGCTGGATGGGCGAGCGGCCGTCGCTGCCCGACTTTCGACCTGCCATCGGCCGGGCGCCGCACCATCACAACGTATACTGCGGCTACGGGCACCAGCATGTGGGCCTGACGCTCGCGACCGCCACGGCACGCCTGATCGTGCGGCTGATGGACGGCGAGGCCCTGCCGCCGACCCTGGCCAGCTGCGATCCTGGCCGCTTCGGTTCGTGATGAATAGGAGACGATGAATGGCCGACAATGAGTTCGCAATCCTCGATGACCGGTTCCGCTCTTGTGTCCGGGTCGCGGCGCGCGTGGAGAAGCTGTACGAAGGCTGCCGCTGGGCCGAGGGTCCAGCGTATTTCCCGGCCGGGCGCTATGTCGTCTGGAGCGACATTCCCAACGATCGCATCCTGCGCTGGGACGAGGCGTCCGGTACCACGAGCGTATTCCGGCACCCGGCGGGCTACACCAATGGCCATACCGTCGACCGGCAGGGCCGGCTGGTGTCCTGCGAGCACGGCAATCGTCGCGTTACACGGACCGAGCACGACGGCTCGATCACCGTCATCGTCGATCGCTACGAGGGCAAGCGTTTCAACAGCCCCAACGACGTGGTGGTGAAGTCCGATGGATCGATCTGGTTCAGCGATCCATCCTACGGCATCGACACCGACTACGAAGGGCACAAGGCCGAAAGCGAAATCGGCGCCTGTCACGTCTATCGGGTCGATCCGGCCACCGGCCAATGCCGCATCGTCGCCGACGACTTCGTACGGCCCAACGGCCTTGCGTTTTCACCGGACGAGCGGCGCCTCTACATTTCAGACACCGGCCGGTCGACAAACGCCGATGGCCCGCCGCATATGCGCGTCTTCGACGTCGGCGACGCCGGCAAGCTGACGAACGGCCGCTTGTTCGCCGTCTGCACCGCCGGTCCCTTTGACGGCTTTCGCCTCGACGACGCCGGCCGTATCTGGACCAGCGCCGGCGATGGCGTGCACTGCTACGAACCGGATGGCACCCTGATCGGCAAGGTGCTGGTGCCGGAGCGCGTGGCCAACGTCGTGTTCGGCGGCCCCAAGCGCAACCGCCTGTTCATCTGCGCCACCACATCGCTCTATGCCGTGTTGCTGCCGGTCAACGGCGCCAAGACATTCTGATCCCCAGGGGGCGCGAGCGCCCCGCCCGCGC
Source organism: Reyranella sp. CPCC 100927 (assembly GCF_007859315.1). GTDB lineage: Bacteria > Pseudomonadota > Alphaproteobacteria > Reyranellales > Reyranellaceae > Vineibacter. Next base: position 851,105 of record NZ_VOHA01000001.1, on the reverse strand, counting down.
TGCCATGGTTTCAGTCAGTTGATCGAACGGCGTCTCGCGACGGGCGGGCAGGCTCCGGCAGGACCTGGAAAATCGCGCGCACCCCGTCAGCCGTGAACGGCTGGACCAGTTGGCGCAGGAAGCCCGGTGCGATACGTCCGTCGATACCGATATCGGTCGGCGGACGGCGTGCCGGGTTGTAGTAGGTGCCCAACAACCGATCCCACAACACCAAGTTCTCACCATAGTTGCGGTTGCCCTCCGCCAGCACCTTGGAGTGATGCCAGCGGTGCAGGGCCGGCGTGCTGACGATGAAATCGAGAGGGCCTGTCCGCAGATCGATGTTGCAGTGGGTCAACAGGCCGGTGAACGCGGTGATGGCGCTGATCCACAAGAATACCGGCAGCGGCGCACCCAGCAGATAAAGCGGCGTCTGGCTCAGCGCGATCTTGAACAACGAATCGACGACGTGAAAGCGGCCGGTATTGAGCACCCACAGCCGCCGCACGCTGTGATGCAGAGCGTGAAACCGCCACAGGAATCGGCTTTCATGCGCCGACCGGTGCGCAACGTAGAGGCCGAGCTCGGCAATCACCAGGCCCAGAAGCACCTGCGCCGCCAACGGCCAGTCTCCCGGCCACGGCGATGCCGGTGTCCGCAGCGCCGGCTCGACGACAGTGGCCGCCACCATGCTGAGGCTGGAGGCGATCGCCGCCCCGATCTGCACCAACCCCTTGTTCAGAAGCGTATGAGCCAGGTCGTCGACGGTCTCCCGATCGGACCGCAGCCAGACTTCCTCGTGCGGCATCCACCGCTCGATGACCGCGATGACCGCTGCGGCGGCGACATAGGTCACGTTGAACCATACCAGGGGATGGTCGCTGGACAGCGCCAACCCGGTCCCCAAGAGCCCGCCGCCGAACAGCACCGGCCACAGGATGCGGGACAGAACCACCCGCATCCTGCCATGGCGGGAAAGCCGTATCATTATTGTCTCCATTCTCTACGCAACCAAGCCACTGACTGCGACCACCCATTCTGGTCTGTCGTCAGTTGCCGGACGGTGACGGCCTGTCCAGCACTGGAAGGACGCTGGCCCAGCCTCGACGGTAGAGCGATGAGGACTACTGGTATCGCGGATCGTCAGGCCGACGCATGGCCCAGACGTTATCCGTCGTAGTGTATTCGCTGTAACCCAGCCGTGCCACGGGCTTGAAGGCGGCAACATCGACCCTGCCGTTCTTGAGGATACTCTCGTCGATATGCACGCCGACCACCTGGCCGAAAACCATCGAGCCGGCATTCTTTTCGTTGCCCGGCTCGATCGGCAGCTCGATGGTCTTCCAGTAGCGGCATTCCAGCGCCATCGGCGATTCGGCGACGCGCGGCGGCTTGACGTACCGGCACGGTGCCGGCGTCAGGCCGGCCTCTTTCATCTCGTCAATGCCGTAGGCGAACATCGCCGTCGTAATGTTCATCCGCTCCTTCAACGACTCGCTGACCATGTTGACGACGAACTCGCCGGTCGATTCGGCATTCATGCGCGAATGCTTTGTCGCCGTATCGCCGTAGGTACCGGTGGTTGAGAAGTAGACGATGGGCGGGAACTCCGCGACGGCGTTGTAGAAGCTGTAGGGCGCCAGGTTCACCCTGCCCTCGGGATCGACCGTCGAGATCCAGCCGATCGGCCGCGGCACGATCAGCGATTTCAGCGGGTCAACCTTGAAACCGTGATCACGCTTGTGCGCGTCATAGAACATCCCTGTCTCCTGGACGGTATGGTATTCACGCTGCATAGCGCGCCCGATCGCCGCGGACAAACCACGAAGTGACGCCCCTGCGGTCAGTCGGCGCATCGGGCTTGCCGACCTTCCGCGGGCTCGCCATGTTGCAGCCATGTCGCGTGTCGCCAAGATCGTTCTCGCCGCCTGGATCGCGCTCATTGTCGCTTTTGGCGGTTACCTCATCTATTCCTCCGGCTCGGACGGCACGCCGGCCATCGGCGGCCCCTTCACCCTGACCGACCAGGACGGCAAAAAGGTCACCGAGGCGGATTTCAAGGGCAAGCCGACCTTGATCTATTTCGGCTTCACCTACTGCCCGGACGTATGTCCGACCTCGCTGCTGCTGATGCAGACCGCCATCGAGCAGCTGGGCAAAGACGCCGAGAAACGCGTCAACATGGTGTTGATCACGGTCGATCCGGAGCGTGACACGCCGGCGGTCATGAAGGACTACGTCGGCAATTTCGGACCGACCATCAAGGGCCTGACCGGCACGCCTGACGAGATCGCCACGGCCGCCAAGGCGTACCGGGTCTACTACCGCAAGGTCGAGGGCAAGGACGGCGCGCCCTACCTGATGGACCATTCTTCCATCTTCTACCTGCTCGATCAGCGCGGCCGCTTCGTGAAGCACTTCACCCACCAAAGCAAAGCCGAGGACATTGCCGCTGCAATCAAACCGCTTCTTTAATGCCGCAGGCGCTCAACGGCAGGCGCATTGCCCATTCAATTCCTTGAATCTGCTCATATTTTGCCATTGTGCACCGCCAAATTTCCCCGTGACATCCGCTACGGCTCAGGTAAGCTTCACGCTGAAAAATGAGCGCTTGATTTCTTTGAAGGACCCCGCTGATGGTGGGGTTTCTTCGCGTTAGGCGCGGAACGCGGACACTCATGCTCTATTCATTGTACGTTGCCAATCGCCAACTCGCGCAGCCGGTCCGTTGGGCCGCCGACATGCTCGAGGAGTTCTACGGCAGCCCCACAAACCCGCTGTCGGAAACGTGGTTCGGCAAATCGATGGCGGCGAGTGCCGAGATCGTTTCGCGACTGACCCGCGACTATTCGAAACCGGCGTTCGGACTCACCACCACGGTGGTCGACGGCCGCGAGGTTGCCGTCAACGAAGAGATCGTCCTGCGCCAACCGTTCTGCCAGCTCACGCGCTTTGCCCGCGATCTGCGCGGCCTGGTGCCCCGCAACGACCCGAAAGTCCTGCTTGTGGCGCCGATGTCGGGTCACTTCGCGACGTTGCTGCGCGGCACGGTGGAAGCGTTGCTGCCGGAGCACGAGGTCTACATTACCGACTGGATCGACGCGCGCGACGTGCCGCTCAGCGCCGGCAACTTCGACCTTGACGACTACATCGACTATGTCGCGACGTTCCTGCGCTACATCGGACCCGGCGCGCATGTGATGGCGGTGTGCCAGCCATCGGTGCCGGTGATGGGCGCTGCGTCGTTGATGGCGGCGGCCGACGATCCGATGCAGCCGCGCAGCATCACCTTGATGGGCGGCCCGATCGACACCCGCATCAGTCCGACCGTGCCCAACGATCTGGCCATGCGCAATTCGATGATGTGGTTCCGCCAGTCCGTGATCGCCTCGGTGCCCTGGGGCTATTCCGGCTTCATGCGGCGCGTCTATCCGGGCTTCCTGCAGCTCACCAGCTTCATCACGATGAACCTGGACCGGCACATCAACGCGCACATGCGCCAGTTCGAGCACCTGGTGAAAGGCGACGGCGATTCCGCCGAGAGCCACCGCCGCTTCTACGACGAGTACCTGGCGGTGATGGACCTGACCGCCGAGTTCTACCTGCAGACGATCCAGGTCGTGTTCAAGGAGCACCAGTTGCCGCGCGGCGTCTGGGTCTCACGCGATCGCAAGATCGAACCGTCGGCGATCTCCAAGGCCGGCCTGATGACCGTCGAAGGCGAGCTGGACGACATTTCAGGCCTGGGCCAGACCAAGGCCGCACATCGCCTGACGCCCAACATTCCGACCGACAGGCACGTCCATCTCGAGCAGAAGGGCGTCGGCCACTACGGCATCTTCAACGGCCGGCGTTGGCGCGAGCAGATCATGCCGCAGGTTCGCGACTTCATCCGCGCCAACGCCTAGGCCGCGTTCAGGGCTTCCAGCGCAGGAAGTTGGCGATCAGGCGCAAGCCGGTGGCCTGGCTCTTTTCCGGGTGGAACTGCGTGCCCACCATGTTGTCGCGGCCCACGACGGCGGTGATCGGCTCGCCATAGTCGGCGACCGCCAGCCGCTGGACCGGCTGCGCCACGCGCAGATGGTAGGAATGCACGAAGTAGGCATGGTCGGCAGCGGCAATCCCGGCCAGCACCGGATGGGCCGCGATGTCGCGCAGTTCGTTCCAGCCCATGTGGGGAATCTTCAGCGCCGGATCGGCGGGCTCCAGGCGCACGACATCGCCGGCGATCCAGTCCAGGCCCGCATGCACGCCATACTCGACGCCGCGTGTGGCCATGAGCTGCATGCCGACACAAATGCCGATGAACGGCTTGCCGCCGTCGATCACCTCGCGCTGCAAGGTTTCGACCATGCCGGGCACGCCGTACAGGCCAGCCCGGCAATCGGCGAAGGCACCGACGCCAGGCAGCACGATGCGCGCCGCCGCGGCGACCGCTTTCGGATCGCTGGTGACCAGCACGGTATGACCGGTCTCGGCCTCGCGCGCTGCGCGCTCGAACGCCTTGGCGGCCGAGCGCAGGTTGCCGGAACCGTAGTCAACGATAGCGACGGTGGACATGGTAACTACCGGGAGTCGGAAGACAGCGAGAACGGGGTGTAATCGACGAAGACGGCGCTACAGCACGCCCTTGGTCGAGGGAACCGCGGCCATGGCGCGCGGATCGATCTCGACGGCGTGTCGCAGGGCGCGCGCCAGGCCCTTGAAGCTGCTCTCGACGATATGGTGGTTATTCTCGCCGTACTGGTTCCACACATGCAGGGTCAGGCCACCGGTCTGGGCGAACGCCTGGAACCATTCCTTGAACAGCTCGGTATCCATGTCGCCGAGCTTGGGCCGGGAGAAGTTCACCTTCCAGACCAGATAGGGCCGGTTGGACGCATCCAGCGCCACATGGGTCAGCGTCTCGTCCATCGGGATCAGCGCACTGCCGTAGCGGCGGATGCCCTTGCGGTCGCCCAGGGCCTTGGTCAGGCACTCACCCAGCGCCAAGCCCGTATCCTCGGTGGTGTGGTGGAAGTCGATATGCAGGTCGCCCTTGGCCCGCAGCCGGATGTCGATCAGCGAATGCTTCGACAGCTGCTCCAGCATGTGGTCGAGGAAACCGATGCCGGTCGACACGTCGTAGGTGCCGGTGCCGTCGAGGTTGATCGATGCCTCGATCTCGGTTTCCTTGGTCTTGCGCGACACCGAAGCGGTGCGCGCCGCGGCGCCTGCGGCCATCGGGAAGGGCTCCTTTCGTGGGCGCCCTTGTAACAGATGGGATCAGGGGGAACCACCCCGAGGCCGAATGCCGCGTGGCGGCACTCGGCCGTGATCTGCCTGTCTTCTACGCAATCAGCTGCAAGGCCATCAGGACCAGGCCGACGATCGACACCGCCCACACACCGGTGCGCAGCCATGGAACGCCGGCGACATAGACCAGCGCATAGGCCAGCCGGCCCCAGAAGAAGAGCTGGGCGCCCAGCACGGTCATGGCGTTGCTCTTGCCGGCGGCGTGCGCCACCAGCACCAGCGCCGCGAACAGGACCAGATTTTCCAGCATGTTGAGGTGCGCGCGGCGCGCCCGGCCCGCCCATCCGGAGAAGGGTGGCAGGTCTTCGCGATTGCCGGCCAGTGCCGACAGCCCGACCTGCAGGTTGGCGCCCATCGCCGCGACCAGCATCTGCGCGAACATCAACACCACCGACCACACCAGCAAGGACAGTTCCACGCTCATGTCTTCCTCCAGCTGACGGCTCCCGGCGCAGGCCCCTGCCTTTCCCGCCGACCGTCAGCCGCCGATATGGTGGATCGGCTGCCATGCCTGCAATTACCTGCAGGATAATCGAGAGCCCGGCGCGGGAGTGCTATGGAGGGCGTGTTGTTCCTGTTCCGGGATGGTCACTATGAGCATCGCCTCCGATATCTCGTCCGGCGCCGAGCGCGCTCCCTTCGGCCTGCTGCTGCGTGACTGGCGCCGCCGGCGGGGTGCCAGCCAGCTGGAGCTTTCCCTGCGCAGCGGCGTCTCCCAGCGCCATGTCAGCTTTCTGGAATCGGGCCGGGCGCGACCGAGCCGTGAAATGGTGGTTCACCTCGCGGTCTCGCTGGATGTGCCGCTGCGCCATCAGAACCAGCTGCTGCTGGCGGCCGGTTTCGCCCCCGTCTACCGGCAGAGCAACCTGGAGGCTCCCGAAATGGCCGATGTGCGCCAGGCGATCGACCACATCCTGAACCACCAGGAACCCTATCCCGCCATCGTCATCGACCGGCTGTTCAACATCCTGCTGGCCAATACGGCGACCAGCCGCCTGATCGGCTTCCTGATGGGGCCTGCCGCTGCCGCCATCGACGGTCCGATCAACCTGCTGCGGGCGACCCTGGCGCCGCAGGGCCTGCGGCCCTACATCGCCAACTGGCCGGAGGTTGCCCATTATCTGATCACCCGCACCGCCGCCGAACTGGCGCTGAATGGCCTTGACGCTGACGCCAAGGCATTCCTCGATGAGCTATCCGGTTACCCTGACATGCCGACCTCGTGGCGCGACGCGCGGCCGGACGACACCGTGTCGCCGATCCTGCCCCTGCACTTCCACAAGGACGGCAAGGACATCCGCGTCATGACCACGATCTCGACCCTGGGCACGCCGCAGGACGTGACGCTGCAGGAGATGCGGATCGAGACTTTCTTCCCCGTCGACGCGGCCAGCACGGCGTTCTTCAAGCAGCTGGCCAAGGGCTGAAATAGGGGCCCAGGCCGCATATCTCGGTTGCCTCAAGGGACTTTCAATCGGTCCGTTCGGGCCCTATCTAAGGGCCCATGTCGGACTCGCAAATGCCGGTGTGGCACGGCACCACCATCCTCAGCGTGCGCAAGAACGGCCAGGTCGTGATGGCCGGTGACGGCCAGGTCAGCCTCGGCCAGACCGTGATCAAGGCCAACGCCCGCAAGGTGCGGCGGCTGGGTGGCGACGGTTCGATCGTGGGCGGTTTCGCCGGCGCCACGGCCGATGCCTTCACCCTGTTCGAGCGCCTGGAGGCCAAGCTGGAGCAGTATCCCGGCCAGCTGACCCGCGCCTGCGTCGAACTGGCCAAGGACTGGCGCACCGACCGTTATCTGCGGCGACTGGAAGCGATGATGGCGGTGGCCGACAAGTCGGCGTCGCTGGTGTTGACCGGCACCGGTGACGTGCTCGAGCCCGAAGACGGACTGATCGGCATCGGCTCGGGCGGCAACTACGCCCTGGCCGCGGCCCGGGCCCTGGTCGATATCGACGGCCTGGACGCCGAGGCCATCGCCCGCAAGGCCATGAAGATCGCCGCCGACATCTGCGTCTATACGAACACGAACCTAGTCGTGGAAAAGCTGTGACCGAATTTTCTCCCCGCGAGATCGTCTCCGAGCTCGATCGCCATATCGTTGGCCAGAACGACGCCAAGAAAGCTGTCGCCGTGGCGCTGCGCAACCGCTGGCGCCGCCAACAGCTGCCCGCCGCGCTGCGCGAGGAAGTGCTGCCCAAGAACATCCTGATGATCGGCCCGACCGGCTGCGGCAAGACCGAGATCGCGCGTCGCCTGGCCAAGCTTGCCAACGCGCCGTTCCTCAAGGTCGAGGCCACGAAATTCACCGAAGTCGGGTATGTCGGGCGTGACGTCGAGCAGATCGTGCGCGACCTGATGGAAGTCGGCATCGAGCTGGCGCGCGAGCGCATGCGCAAGGACGTGCAGGCCAAGGCCGAACTTGCCGCCGAGGATCGCGTGCTGGATGCGCTGTGCGGCCCGACCGCCACGGCCGACACGCGCCTGCGCTTCCGCCAGAAGCTGCGCGACGGTCAACTGGCCGACCGCGAGATCGAGATCGAACTGGCCGATACCGGCGGTCCCGCCACGTTCGAGATTCCCGGCATGCCGGGCGGCCAGATCGGCGTCATGAACATCGGCGACATGCTGGGCAAGGCGTTCGGCGGCCGTACCAAGAAGCGCAAGCTGACGGTCGCCGAGTCGTACGACCTGCTGATGCGCGAGGAGAGCGACCGGCTGCTGGACCAGGAGCGCGTGATCCGCGAGGCGCGCGAAGCGGTCGAACAGAACGGCATCGTCTTCATCGATGAGATCGACAAGATCTGCGCCCGCGGCCAGGAGTTCCGCGGTGGTGCCGACGTCAGCCGCGAGGGCGTGCAGCGCGACCTGCTGCCGCTGATCGAGGGCACGACAGTCAACACCAAGCATGGCCCGGTGAAGACGGACCACATCCTCTTCATCTGCTCCGGCGCCTTCCATCTGGCCAAGCCGGCCGACCTGCTGCCCGAAATGCAGGGCCGGCTGCCGATCCGCGTAACCTTGAAAGGGCTGACGCAGGAAGACTTCCGCCGCATCCTGGTCGAGCCCGAGGCGAGCTTGCTGAAGCAGTACAAGGCGCTGCTGAGCACGGAGAAGGTGACGCTGGAATTCCGCGACGATGCCGTCGACGAGCTGGCGCGGCTCGCCGCCGAGATCAACGGCTCGGTCGAGAACATCGGCGCCCGACGCCTGCACACGGTAATGGAGAAGCTGCTGGAAGAGGTCAGCTTCACCGCCTCCGACCGCGGCGGCGAGACGATCGCCATCGATGCCGCCTACGTACGCGACCGCGTCAGCTCGCTGGCCAAGAACGCCGACCTCAGCAAGTTCATCCTCTGACTCACGGTCAGAGGCAGAACATCTGTCCGATATCGAGCAGGATCGCTGCGCCGCGTGTCACCCACAGCCACGCGGCCGCCACGGTCAATACCGCGACGGTGCCGCCGATCGAGATCAGGAGCACCGCCGGGGGACGGTCGGTTGAGGTCGTCTGCAGCGACATGGCGCCGATTATCCGCCTATGCCGGCCGGGCCGCAAGCCGGGCTACCGGTACCTCGCGGATCGGCCAGTTGATCGCGGCCGCGAGCAGGCCCAGTCCGACCGAAATCCACCACATCAGGTCGTAGTTGCCTTGCAGGTCGTACAGCCGGCCGCCACCCCAGCCGCCCAGGAAGCTGCCGACCTGGTGGCTGAAGAACACGACGCCGTAGAGCATCGACATGTGGACCGGGCCGAACATGAACGCCACCAGCCCGCTGGTCAGCGGCACGGTGCCCAGCCACAGGAAGCCCAGGGTGGCCGCGAACAGCAGCACCGAGCCGGCTGACAGCGGCAGCGCCAGGAAGGCGATGAATGACAACGCCCGCAGGAAGTAAAGCAGCGCCAGCATGTCCTTGCGGCGATGGCGGCCGCCCAGCCAACCCCACAGGATGGCACCCGCGACATTGAACAGGCCGACCAGCGCGATCGCCCAGCCGCCCAGCTCGATCGGAGAAATCTCACGACCCAGCAATGTCATGCCGACGCTCTTGTCGGAGATGTAGGCGGGCAGATGCAGGCCAACGAACGAGACATGAAAGCCGCAGACGAAGAAGCCGATGGTCAGCAGCCAGAAGCCGCGTGTGGCGAACGCCTCGTTCAGTGCGTCGCGCAGACCTTGCGGCGCCGGCCCACCGGCAGCCGCGGGCGCCGGCCGCGTCTCGCGCAGCCCCAACGCCAGCGGGATCATGACCAACGACACCGCTGTCAGGATCAGCATCGTGGTGTGCCAGTTATTGAAGCGATCCAGCAGGATGCTGGCGAATGGCACGATGGCGAACTGGCCGAACGAGCCGCCGGCCGTGGTGATACCCAGTGCCAGCGACCGCTTGTCGGGCGGCGCGGCGCGGTTGATCACGGCCAGGATGGGGCCGAAGCCGGCCGCAGCCATGCCGACGCCCGTGATGGCATTGCCCAGGGTCAGCAGCACGCCTTCGGTCGCCAGCCCGATCATGACCATGCCCGCGACATAGAGCACGCCACCGGCCGCGACGGTCTTCACCGGGCCGAAACGGCGCTCGACGCCGCCCGCGAAAGGCGCCAGGACGCCCATCAGCAGCATCGAGAGCGCATTGCCGAACGACCACAGCTCGCGCCCTACCTGCAGGTCGGCCGCGATCGGTTTCTGGAAGATGCCGAAGCTCTGGCGCGCGCCGATCCCGATCGTCAGAATGATGGCGCCACAGACTACGGGAACCCACCAATCGCGTCGCATGCCCGCTCCCTTCGCAACAACTCGGCTGTCCGCGATCATCTGGCGCACACCCCGTGTATATGCAATGAAATCGAACTAACAGGGGTACAAGTTTTCTTGACGCAATTGTCCCTGGCATCGGCCTGTCGACACAGGCCTTGACTTGGCCGTGCCATGGCCCGATAGCGCCGTGATGCGTTCGGTTGTTCTCCGTCTGAGCATGGCCACGACCGGCCTCTGCCTGGGCTGGGTTGTTCTTGCCAGTACCGCGGCCACCGCCCAGGAGCGGCCGGTACTGCCGCGGCTCGAGCCGCACAAATGCTGGTTCAAGACGCCCCGCGGTGCGACCGCCAGCTGCCATCTGCTCAGCGTGCCCGAGAACCGTGCCATCCCGGACGGCCGCGTCGTGAAGCTGCCGGTGGCCATCCTCAAATCATCGGCCGGAGACCGCCGCGAGGCCGACCCGGTGATCTACCTGGCCGGTGGGCCGGGCGAGGCACCGCTGGCCGCTTCATCACCGGGAGTCGATCCCCTGAAGGATGGCGACTGGTGGCACTCGACCGCGGCCATCCGCCGCAACCGCAACTTCATCTTCATCGGCCAGCGCGGCGCGCAGCTGTCCCGGCCTGCGCTGCAGTGCGACGACATTGCCAGCCCCAAGACGCGACTGTCGCGTACCGGCGGCCATTTCGACGCCGTCGAGGACGAGCGGCGGGCCATGATCAAGTGCCGCGCCGAGTTGGAGCGCCGCGGCATCGACGTGGCGCAATACCGCACACCGGCTCTGGCCGACGACGTCGCCGACCTCGCCCGCGCGCTGGATCTGACCAAGGTCAATCTCTATGGCGTCAGCTACGGCACGCGCTGGGCGTTGGAGGTGATGCGCCGGCATCCGACCCTGGTGCGCGCCGCGATCCTCGACTCGGCCTATCCGCCGCAGATCAACGGCGATCAGGAAGAGGTCGATGCCGTGCGCCGGGCGTTCGAACGCCTGTTCACCACCTGCGCCGACGACACCTGGTGCGCCCGCACCTATCCCACCCTGCGCGCCGACCTCGAAGCCCTGGTCGCGAAGCTCGACCGCACACCGATCAAGCTGCGGCTGAAGCTGGCCCACGGCCGCGCCACCGCCTCGATCGACGGCACCAAGCTGATGCTGATCCTGCTGCACGTGATGCGGCTGGGCGGCGATGATATCGGCCGGCTGCCGACCACCATCGCGCGCACGGCGCGCGGCAACTACGCCGCCTTGCGCTTCTTCGCGCAGGACCTCGAGCAGACCGAGGGCGGCATCGTCGAAACGCCGATCGAGCAGATGGCCGGCCTGTACTATTCGATCGAGTGCCGCGAGACCACGGCCTTCGTCGACGGGCCGGCCCGCGAGCGCGCCATCGCACAGGCCGGCATCTACGGCCTGGTGGCGCGCTCCAACACCGGACCGGCCTTGTGCCCCGTGTGGCGCGTGCCGGCGGCCGATCCGGCCGAGCGGCAACCGGTGCACAGTGCCGTGCCCACGCTGCTGCTGAGCGGCTCCTACGACTGGTTGACCCCATCGGCCTGGGCCGAGGTGGCCAAGCAATCCCTGCCCAACGCGCAGCACGTCGAGTTCCGCGCCATGGGCCATGCCGTCACCGCCAACGACGACTGTGCCGAGACGCTGCTGGCGCAGTTCGTCAATCAGCCCGATCCCGCCCGCGTACCCGCCTGCGTGGGCACCAACGCGCCACCCAAGTTCACCGACAAGCCGCCGAAGTAGGGAGCGTCATCCCGAGCGCAGCGAGGGATCTCCCCGAAATACGGTCCGAGGCCTCGTGACGACGAGATCCCTCGCTGTCGCTCGGGATGACGCGCTCTTACCGCTTGTATCGGCGCTGCACGATCAGGTTGGCAGCGACGGTCAGCAACAGGGTCGCGGTCATCAGGATGAACGAGATCGCGGCGCCGAACGGCCAGTTGTTGACGCCGGCGAACTGGCCGTAGACCAGCGGTCCCATCATCTGGAACTTCGGACCGCCCAGCAGCACCGGCGTGGCATAGGCGTTCATGCCCAGGATGAAGGTGAGGATGGTGCCGGCCAGCACCCCGGGCAGCGCCAGCGGCCACAGCACGCGGCGGAACATGGCCAGCGGATTGGCGCCGAGACTGAACGCCGCCTCCTCGACATCGCGGCTGATGCCTTCGATCACGCTCTGCAGCGACAGCACCATGAACGGCAGGTTCACCGCCGCGATGCCGATGATCACCGCGGTTTCGGTATACATGATCTCGATCGGCGTACTGATCACGCCCAGGCCCATCAGGGTGGCGTTGATGGCGCCCTTGCTGCCGAAAAGGGTCATCCAGCCGGCGGCGCGCACGGCGTTGCCGACGAACAGCGGCAGAACCACCAGCATGATCAGCAGGTTCTTGAACCGGCTCTGGGTGCGCGCCAGCACGTAGGCCAGCGGAAAACCCAGCACGAGGCAGATCGCCGTGACCGTCACCGAGACGCGCAGGGTGCGCACCAGGATGTTGACATAGTACGGGTCGGTGAAGAACTTCACGTAGTTGGCGATCGTCACCGCCTCGACCATCAGCTTACGCTGGGCGACGAACTCGTTGAGGCTGTAGCGGAACAGGATCACCAGCGGGATCAGCAGCCCGATCGCCACCAGCACGGTGGCAGGCGCGACCAGCGACGCCGCGGTGAGACGCGCGCCACCGCGTTCCTCGGCCGCGATCAGGCGGGCGCTGGCGGTGGTGGTTGTGGTGGTGGCGGTGCTGGCGACGGCCATGACTCAGGCTGTCATCCCGAGCGCAGCGAGGGATCTATGTGATCCAAACATCGCCCTAGATCCCTCGTCTTGCTCGGGATGACAGAGTCTCAGCCTTTGAAGCTCTTGTCCCACCATTCCTTGAAGGCGGTGTCGTTGCTCGACAGGTAGCCGTAGTCGAGGTCCTTCAGGCGCGCCTGCTCCTGTTCGTCGAAGCCGATGCGCTTCTGCAGGTCGGGCGCCACCTTGGCGTTCTTGACGGTGGGGTTGTAGCCCATGTCGACGGCGAAAGCTTCCTGCGCCGACGGCGTTAGCATGGCATCGAGGTATGTATAGGCACCGTCTTTGTTCGGCGCGTTCTTGGGGATGCACATGCCGGAGACGAACAGCGGCACGCCTTCCTTGGCGGCCACCGTCTGTACCGGGATGCCGGCGTTCTGCCATTGCACGGCGCGCGCCTTCCACATGATGCAGAGACCGATCTCCTCGTTCTTCAGGCCCTGCGCCAGCGCCTCGTTGGTCGGATAGACGCGGGCGCCTGATTTGCGGCACTCCAGCAGCCGTGCCTTGCCAGGCTCGAAGTTGTTCATCGCGCCGCCCGACGCCAGCGCCGCGGCCATCATCGTGTACTGGTACTGAATGTCGATGATGCCGAGCTTGTTGCCGTGCCTGGGATCGAGTGCCTCGGCGAAGCTGGTCGGCGGCGCGGTGATCATCTTGGGATTGTAGAGGATCACCTTGCCCGAATAGATGTGGCCGATCCCCCACGCATACTTCATCTCCGGCAGCAGGTTCGCCGCATTGGGGATCTTGGCGTAGTCGATCGGCTCCAGGGTGCCGGCCTCGTTCATGTCGTACATGTTGTTGGCCGACAGCGCCTGGATATCGGTGGTGCCGCGGCGCAGCGACTTTTCGGCCAGCACCTTGGCGCGACGCGGCGGATCCTGCGCCTCGTCCTTGACCACCTCCCATCCCTTGGGAATGAGAATCGGCGTCTCGATGTTCTTGGCCAGCAGGCGCGAATAGTCGCCTCCCCAGGTGCCGACGATGACCTTCTTGTTGGCCTGCGCCACTGCCGGCGCGCCGAACGCCGCGGCACCCGCGACGCCGGCCGCACCGCGTAACGCAGCACGGCGGGAAAGAACGAAACGACCTGTCATGTGAGCCTCCTGTCCCTTTTGTTTCTCTGTGCTACGGACCCTGAACCTCGCCCGTTGTGGGGAACAATCGCGCAGCCGCTGCCGGCCAACCGACATGCACCGGGGCGCCGACCTCGGGTTCGAAACCGTCGCCGCGATTGGCAAGCTGAACGATGACACGGTCCGACGGCGACAGGCGCACATGCACATCGCTGGCGGCGCCCAGATACGAGACGAACTCCACCGTGCCGGGCAGGCTGTTGTCGAGTCCCGCAAGCGGCGTCGCGCCGATTTCCAGCCGCTCCGGCCGCAGCGCCAGAACCGCGCTGCCGACGGCGTCGCCAGCACAACGCAGCGCCAAGCCGCCCTCGGTGCGGAAGCGGCCGGGCGCTTCGACTCGGCCGGTGAGGAACGTGCCGCGGCCCACGAAGCCGGCGACAAAGCGGTCGGCCGGACGCTCGTAGAGATCGCGCTGGCTGCCGATCTGGCGTACGGAACCCTCGTTCATCACCACCAGCCGGTCGGCCATGGTGAGCGCCTCTTCCTGGTCGTGCGTCACCATCACCGTGGTGAGCCCCAGTTGGCGCTGCAGTTCGCGGATCTCGACCCGCACCTCCTGGCGCAGCTTGGCATCGAGGTTGCTGAGCGGTTCATCCAACAGCAGCACGTCAGGGCGCACGGCGAGCGCCCGCGCCAGCGCCACGCGCTGCTGCTGGCCACCCGAGAGCTGGCGCGGCAGACGCTCGCCCAGATGATCGAGGCGCACCAGCTTCAGCGCCTCACTGACACGGCTGGCAACGTCGGCCTTGCCCAGCTTGCGCATCTCGAGCCCGAAGGCGACGTTCTGCGCCACCGTGAGGTGAGGAAAGAGTGCGTAGCTCTGGAACACCAGCCCGGTGTTGCGCTTCCACGGTGGCAGCGCCGTCACGTCGCGTGTACCCAGCTGTATGCTGCCGGCCGTGGGGGCGATAAAACCGGCGATCATGCGCAAGGTTGTGGTCTTGCCGCAGCCGCTGGGCCCCAGCAGTACAACGAACTCGCCATCGGCGACATCGAGCGTCACGTCGCGCACGGCGTGGAAATCGCCGTAGCGCTTGGCAACGTGATCGAGAACGAGGCGGGACATCACACCACCCTGCTGATCTTGACGAAGCGATCGGTGATCAGCATGGCGCCGCCGATCAGCAGGATCTGCAGGACCGACACCGCGGCGATCGTAGGATCGATGCGCCACTCGAGGTACTGCAGGATCGCGATCGGCAACGTCGTGCGCCCGGGACCGACCAGGAACAGGCTCATCTCCAGATTGCCGAACGACGTCACGAACCCGAACAGGCCGGCGGCGACGATGCCGGGCCGGATCATCGGCAGGGTGACGCGGAAGAAGGTCGTGAGCGGGTTGGCGCCGAGATTCTGCGCCGCTTCCTCGATGGTGCGATCGAAGCCCGCGAGGCTCGCCGTCACCAGGCGCACCACCCAGGGAATGACGATGATGACGTGGCCGGCGGCCAGCGCCCAGAACGTGCCCAGCACGTCGACGTCGAGTGCATTCTCGGTCTCGACGTGAAAGACATACATCGACGTGCCCAGCACCACGCCGGGTACGACCAGGGGCAGCAACAGCAGGCTGTTCAGCGCCTCGCGACCCCGGAAGCGAAAGCGCGCCACGCACAGCGCCGCCGGCACGCCCAGGGCCAGGCCGATCAACGTGGCGATGACGCCCAGCCGCAAGCTGAGCGAAAAGCCATCGACGAACTTCTTCTCGTTGGCGATGGCGGCGAACCAGCGCAGCGAGTAGCCCTCCGGCGGAAAAGACGGAATCTCCTGCCGGAAGAACGCCAACCAGGTGACAAAGATCAACGGCAGGAGGATGAGCGCCAGCGCCAGCCCCGCCGCGCCATTGAGCGCCCAGCGCCCCAGCCGCCGCGAGTCGAGAGAGGCGGCTGCAGTCATCACACCCCCTCCCCCCTTGTGGGGGAGGGGGAAGGAACGGCGCTCATTTTCATCAGTTCAACGCGTTCTTGTGGAACTTGCCGGCTTTCATGATCACCGGCAGGTGGGCGCCCTGGTCGAGGAACAGTTCCAGCTTCTTGAGCGGGTTGCCGTCGACGACAATGACGTCGGCCGCGGCGCCCGGCTCGATGACGCCGAGCTTGCCCTCCTGGCGCAGGATCCGGGCGGCGATGGTCGTGGCCTGACGCACGATCTCGATCGGCTTCAGCACCTCGGCGCGATAGATGAACTCGCGGCTCTGCTCGACCTGCAGCTGGCCCAGCAGGTCCGAGCCATAGCCGACCTCGACGCCGGCCTGCTTGCAGATTTCCAGCGACTTCAGGCCGCCTTCCAGCACCAGGTCATTCTTGGCCAACATTTCGGGTGTCATGCCGAACTGCGCCGCGCGCTCCTTCATCGTGTAATAAGTGACCAGGTTGGCGATCATGAAACCGCCCTTGGCGCCCAGCAGCTTGGCTGACGCAGCGTCGATCAGGTTGCCGTGCTCGATGGTGCGCACGCCGTTCTCGACCGCGCGCGTGATCGCCTCGGGCGTATAGGCGTGCGCCAGCACGTAGCGGCCGAACGCATCGGCTTCGTCGGTAGCAGCGGCGATCTCGGCCGGGGAGAACTGCAGGCTGTCGAGCGGATCATAGGGTGAGGCGACGCCGCCGGAGCACATGATCTTGATCTGGTCGGCGCCCTGGCGCATCTGCTCGCGCACCGCCTTGCGCACGGCATCGGCGCCGTCGACCACCTCCATGCAATAGACCATGGCGTTGCAGCAGTTGCAGCTGGCGCCGTTGTCGGTGCGCCGCCGCCCGTCGCTGTGGCCGCCGGTAGGTCCGATGGCGCGGCCGGAAATGAAGAGCCGCGGGCCCGTGATCAGGCCGGTCTCGACCGCGACCTTGACGCCCCAGTCCGCACCGCCGGTGTCGCGCACCGTGGTGAAGCCGCGGTCGATCATGCCGCGCATCAGCTCGCTGGCGCGTGCCGTCATCAGGGTGAGCGGCACGGACTCGAGGTTGCGGATGCTCACTTCGCTCAGGAACACGTGCACGTGGCAGTCGATCAGACCTGGCATCAGGACGCGCTTGCCGCAGTCGACCACGCGCGCGTTGTCGGCCCGGATCGCCTTGGGCGAGACCTCCTTGATGGTCTCCCCTTCGATCAGCACCTCGTAGCCCTCGCGCGGTTCGTCCCAGCGCGGATCGAGCAGCGACAGATTGCGGAACAGGACCTGTTGCATGGGACTCCTCAACGCATTCGCGCACTCCCCGCGCGGGCGCCGCAGCCTACGCCGCCTTGCACGGCCGGAGCAAGAACAGGACAGCAAGAACGGGGCCAGACGGCCAGGCCGTGCACGACGCACGTGCGGGAAAGCGCATACCTGCGGCGATCCCGGCGAACCGCATATCCGGAAATAAAACGCCCTCTCAAAACGCGTGACAACAATGACAACAATGACAAGAACTCACGCCCTACACTTTTTCGTGGGGAACCGCAGCGTCCCCGGGGACAAAACGCGCGCGCCGAATCGCGTGACAACAATCACAACAATCACAACAATTCACTACCGCCCAGCCGTGTTGCGGTGCAGCGACAGGACTTACGCACCACGCCCGGAACATCGCCCCCGATGGCAACCTCGGGTCACCCCAGGATGCTGGTTGATGAGGGAATATTGGTGCCAGCCAACCGCGCAACAAGCGGAATAAAAATAAACATTGTTCCACCACGCACGAAGCAGGTGGAGCCAACTCAGCTTGCTATTCGACGACAATGCGCCACCAACGCCAGGAGGTCGTCCTCCGTGTTGTAATAGTGAGGCGAGGCACGCAGTACCGTCGGCAAGGCGCGCGCCGCTGCGTCCAGAAGCGTGCTTGATGCTTTGGACGTGGTGACGTTGATTCTGGCCTCCGCCAGGGCCGCCTTCACCGAATCCGCCGGTTGGCCATCGATCGTAAAAGATACGATCGCGGACGGATGAAGCCCAAGGTCGTGCACCGCGATGCCCGGCACGCGGCGCAACTCGGCACGCAAGGTATCGCCGAGTTCCCGACAGCGGGCCTCGATCTCGTCCAATCCCAACGCCTGGGCGTAATCGACGGCAACGCCAAGCCCCAGGCGCGCGGCGTAGTTGTTCTCCCAGCTCTCGAAGCGCCTGGCGTCGGGGCGCAAATCATAACGATCCGGCGCGACCCAGGGTGCGGCAAAGTGATCGATCATGGGCGGATGCAGCTGCGCCAGCAGCGCTTGCCGTACGTAGAGAAAACCGGTCCCCCGCGGCCCGCGCAGGAACTTGCGGCCTGTGGCCGAGAGCATGTCGCAACCCACCTGAGCGACATCGATCGGTAGTTGTCCTACGGCCTGACAAGCGTCGAGCAGGTAGGGAATTCCATGCTTGCGGGTGATCCTCCCGACCGCCGCTGCCGGATTGACCAACCCACCGTTGGTCGGGATCCAGGTGATCGCGACCAGCCGCACGCGATCATCGATCATTGTCTCCAGCGCCTCGGGATCAAGCACGCCATTTTCATCATTCGGCACGACATCGATCCTGACGCCATGCGTTCTAGCTACCTGCAGGAAGGCAACGTAGTTGGCCGCATACTCGGCGCGCGCGGTCAGGATGCGATCGCCCGGCCGGAACGAAAGTGAATAGAATGCCATTTGCCAGGCGATGGTGGCATTCTCCATCAGTGCGATCTCGCTTGTGTCGGCACCGACGAGACGAGCGACACTTGAGTAGACTGCGTCCAATGTTTGCTGCGCTTCGTCGGCCGCTTCATAGCCGCCTATGGCAGCTTCGCGCTTCAGGTATGTCGTCATGGCATCCAGGACGGGCTTCGGCATCAGCGCGGCGCCCGCATTGTTGAGGTGGATGCGATGTTCGATGCCGGGCGTGTCGGCACGAACACTAGCAAGATCGATCATTCGACAAACCCTTGCTCCACAGCCCGTCATCGGCGCCATCGCCAGATGATGCGGCACTGCTATGTCCTTCATGGTGATCGGGCTTCAAAGGCTGGTCATCCTGTTTCGTCCGGTGCTCGAGTTTCCCGGGTTCCGCGCCATCGCGCTTCACCCGGATCCACGACAGGCGGGGGTCACCAGTGGGCCGATTTCGGCACGCCCCCTGGCCGCCGACTCGTTGGACATCCGGTCAAACCAGCCGTTTCGCCGCCTATTGCCGCCCAGCGTGCGGCGAAGATAGCTTCGGCTCAACCAGGGCATCAGCGGATCGAACGGCACGAGTCGTGTCATTTCCGGAACGGAAGATCATGGACATATCTAAATTGTCGGACTTCAACACGGTGGCGCAGCACGGCGGATTCAGTGCCGCCAGCCGGGCACGCGGCATTCCCAAGACGACGCTGTCGCGCCGTCTGAGGGAACTGGAAGAGGAACTGGGTGTGCGCCTGATCGAACGGGGGACGCGGGCGCTACGTCTCACCGAGGAAGGAGAGCTGCTGCGCAGCCGCACCGCACGTCTGATCGACGAACTTGCGGAAGTGGGCGAGGAAGTGGCCGGTCACGCCGGGCGCCCGCGCGGCAGGCTCAGGATCAGCGTACCGGGACTATTTGCCCATACCGCGCTCGGCAAGATCGTCACGGATTTCATTGCCGCCTATCCCGACGTCACCGTCGACGTTTCGGTCGACGATCGGTTCGTGGATCCGATTGCCGAGAAATTCGATATCGTCGTACGGGCGAATCCGGAGCCCACCACCGATCTCGTTGGCCAGTGCTTCCTGCGGGATGACCTGGTGTTCGCCGCGCCACCGCGGCTGTCCATCCCCGACACGGACGGCGCCGTCGTGCCGGCCGTCACCATCGCCGCGGCGCACGACGCTGCGGAATGGACGATCGATGCGGGTGGCTGGCGCGGGACCGTCCGGCCCCGGGTGGTCCTGCGCTGCTCGTCCATGCTTCTTGTCTACAACGCCGTCATGGCCGGCGCCGGCGCTGCCGTACTGCCACGCTGGCTGGCCGAGCCGGACTTCAAGACGGGTGCGCTCATCAACTGGGGAACGGTGCCGGAGCGGCGGATCGACGCCTGGGCGCTGCACACATCGCGGCATCTGACCAGCCCGAAGGTGAAAGCCTTCGTCGCGATGCTGATAGCTGCTTACGACCCGGCGACAAGGCAGGGCGCGACGTCTCTGGCACGGATCGGCGGACGCTCGTTCGGGAAATAGGTTCAGGCGGCCGGAAACCATCTGCCGGCAAGCGGGCCGTTCGGTCCCATCGAGCGTTTCATTTTCGGCACGGTGCTTCCCGCACACGCGGCCTTACCGGCGATCGCGTCGAAGCGCATGTAACCACCGCACGAGCGAATTTCACTGCCGCTACTTTTGCGTGTCGCAGCGGTTCCCACTGCCGTGGCTGATACGTCGGCACGTGCATGGCGCCGCCGAACACCGAGCGCGGCGGCAACACCTGAAATGAGGACTGTCGGATGGCTGACCAACCACCTTCTCTGACCCACGCGACAGGAGCCCCGGTCAGCGACAATCTCAACATCCAGACCGCCGGCCGCCGCGGTCCTGCGCTGCTGCAGGACATCTGGCTGGTCGAGAAGCTCGCCCATTTCGACCGCGAGGTCATCCCCGAGCGGCGTATGCACGCCAAGGGATCCGGCGCCTACGGAACCTTCACCGTCACCCACGACATTACCCGCTACACCAAGGCCAGGATCTTCTCGCGGATCGGCAAGCAGACTCCCCTGTTCACCCGCTTCTCGACCGTTGCCGGGGAACGCGGCGCGGCGGATGCCGAGCGCGACATCCGCGGCTTCGCGCTGAAGTTCTACACGGAAGAAGGCAACTGGGACATGGTGGGCAACAACACGCCCGTCTTCTTCTCCCGTGATCCTTTGCGCTTCCCCGACCTCGGCCACGCGGTCAAGCGCGATCCGCGTACCGGCATGCGTAGCGCCGACAACAACTGGGACTTCTGGACGCTGCTGCCCGAGGCACTGCACCAGGTCACGATCGTGATGAGCGAGCGCGGCATTCCGAGGAGCTACCGCCACATGCATGGCTTCGGCAGCCACACCTACAGCTTCATCAACGCCGCGAACGAGCGGACCTGGGTGAAATTCCACTTCCGCACCCAGCAGGGCATCGAGAACCTGACCGATGCCGAAGCGGAATCCCTGGTCGGCAAGGACCGTGAGACACACCAGCGTGATCTCTTCGACAGCATCGAGCGCGGACAGTTGCCGCGCTGGACGTTTTTCATCCAGGTCATGACCGATGCGCAGGCCAAAACGTTCCCGTTCAATCCGTTCGACCTGACCAAGGTCTGGCCGAAGGCGGCCTTCCCGCTGATCGAGGTCGGCCATATCGAGCTCAACCGCAATCCGGAGAACGTCTTCGCCGAGGTCGAGCAGGCCGCGTTCTCGCCAGCGAACATCGTGCCGGGGATCGGCTTCTCGCCCGACAAGATGTTGCAGGCGCGGCTGTTCTCGTATGGCGACACCCAGCGTTACCGGCTCGGGGTGAACTTCAACCACATTCCGGTCAACGCGCCGAAATGCCCGTTCCACAGCTATCACCGCGACGGCGCGATGCGCACGGACGGCAATCTCGGGCGCATGCCGCCCTACTTCCCGAACAGCCGGCGTGAATGGGCTGACCAGCGCGATCTCAACGAACCGCCGCTCGAGATCGACGGCGCCGCCGCCCACTGGGATCAGCCCGACGACCACTATCAGCAGCCGGGCGATCTGTTCCGCAAGATGACGTCTGGTCAGCGGCAGGCGCTGTTTGACAACACCGCGCGCGCCGTGGGCCGCGCCGCCGTCGACATCCAGCGGCGCCACGTCGCCAACTGCACCAAGGCCGATCCCGCATACGGGGCCGGCGTCGCTGCAGCCCTGAAGCGCCTCGCGAGCGTCACGGAGACGCCGCGATGAATAAGGAGAGAATGCCCATGCGTGCGACCAACACGATGCCGCGCGACGACCGCCCGGCACAGCAACCCGCCGGTGTAAGCCCTGAGGGCGTCATCGCGATCTCGGCCGCGCTTAACGCGGTGCTGGCAGATCTTTTCGCCCTCTACGTGAAGAGCAAGAACTTCCACTGGCATGTGTCGGGGCCGCACTTCCGCAGCTACCACCTCCTGCTCGATGAGCAGAGTGCTCAGGTGCTCGCCACCATCGACCCCGTTGCCGAACGCGTGCGCAAGCTTGGCGGCACGACGCTGCGCTCGGTGGGCCACATCGCTCGCCTGCAGCGCGCAGCGGACAACGACGCCGAAGACATCGCGGCTGCCGACATGCTGAGCGAGCTACGCGACGACAACCGGCGTCTCGCCATAAATCTCCGCGAGGCCCATGACCTCTGCGATGAGCATCATGACATCGCGACGGCAAGCCTGATCGAGAACTGGGTCGACGAGGCCGAGGGACGCATCTGGTTCCTCGCCGAGGCCGTCCTGTAGCGATGCGTTGACACCGTCAGCGCCGCTGATCTCCACCGGATCCGCGGCGAGCAGGGAATGATTGCCCGGCATTGCCGTAGCCGCCGACCGCACAGGCTTCAGGCGCGACCGAGCTGCACTTGGCGGTCAACTGCAATCCACGTCGATCGAGCCACGGCCAGCAACGCTCCCGCTTCACCATAGGCCGCGGCCTCGGCAACGCGTTTGCGGCCGTCGCGGCCGGCCTCCCAGGCCGTGATGACGCAGCGTTCTCCCGGGCGCGGCCGTGTCTCTATCCGTGCCGACATCCGACCCAACAGGATCGGCGTCCCATCGAAGCTGCCGCTCTCCCGGTCATGAGAGGACGCATAGCCCGTGGGACAATCGAGCGCCGACCAGAGAAATTCGGGCGCGACGAAGCCGTCCTCCGCCGTCAGGCTCGGATCCGGTGTCCAGGTCGCCGCGAGCACAGCCGAAGCATTCCGGGACTGACGCACGAGCGGTCCGGGAAAAATGCGCAGGCCATCTCCCGGCGACCGCGCAGGACCGCACACGAAACACGTCGGCAGCGGATGCTCGTGCGGTTTGACCGGCGTCAGCAGCTCGGCGGCACATGCCTCGTCGAAGCTTGCCTTCTCCAGGCGCGCAAGTTCAAGACTTGCCGGTCGTCCGGTGGCGACGACCGTGGCGCCATCGCGAAGCTCCCACAACCCGTCGTCCGCCGCGACGACATCGAGCTGCTTGTCCAGGGGCGGCGGTGCGCGCAGCGTGATCTCCGCGCTGCCTGAAATGTGCCGGGCCAGCCGGCCACAGACATATCCGCCGTTCCCGGAGTTCGGAGGCCCGCAGTACCGCTTGTCGATGATTATCGATGTCATCGATTCCTTCCTCTCTTGCCCGCCGCCAGCGAACTCTCACCTTGTGCTCAGGACGATTCTTCCCTGAACCGTCCGATCAGCCACGGCGCGCAGCGCTTCCTTGACCTGTTCCAGGGGAAGGACGCGATCGATGTGGGGGTGAATCTTCCCCTCGGCCAACAACTGCGCCAGGGTGTCATTCATGCGCGCAGCCTGCTCAGGGAATTTCTCTATCCAGGCGCCGACAAAGACACCAACGATGGAATAGTTCTTCAATAACGGGAGGTTCATTGGCAGCGACGGAATCTGGCCACTGGTGAAACCGATCGGCATCAGCCGTCCACCCCACTTCATCAGCCGCGCCAGTTGCTCGAACATCGTTCCGCCGATGTTGTCGAGGCAGATATCGATGCCTTCGCCACCGGTTATCGACTTGATCCGCTCGCGCAGGTCTTCGTTCCGATAGTTGATGACATCGCAGACACCGTAGCCGCGCACCAAACCCGCCTTGTCGTCGGAGCCGACACCGGCGACGACGCGCAGGCCCAAGTAGCCGGCAAGGTCGACGGCGGCGAGGCCAACTCCACCTGCGGCCCCAGTGACAAACACCGTTTCACCGGGTTGCGCTCGTGCCGCCTCGACCAAGGCATAGTACGCCGTGCCGTAGCTGTGCCAGACCGTGGCCGCCGTTTCGAAAGCGACGCCGACCGGCAACCGCACACACTGCCGTTCCTTGGCGATCATCCGCTCGGCATAGCCGCCCGTCCAGCTCCCACACGCCACGCGATCGCCCGGCTGAAATCTCGTGACCCTCTCACCAACCGCGATGACGACGCCTGCCGCTTCAGTGCCGGGCACGAATGGCGTCGATGGTCGCATCTGGTAACGGCCCGAGACCAGCAGATGGTCCATGAAACTCACGGAGGCCGCATGGACGTCGATCAGAATCTCGTCACTGGCCGGCTTCGGCTCGTCGATCTCGCCGATGCGCAGGTCCTCCGCGCCAGTGAACGCACTGCATAGCACGGCTCTCATCGTGGCGCTCCCACAGGCCGAGGTGCCTGGCGATTGTCCGCCCGGCTCACGATGGCGTAGAACAGGATTAAGAGACGCGCGAACATCAATGTTTCCCCGTGCTGGCGGCAGCGGTGCCGAATGCAAGAGCCTGAACCGCTCGATAGCGAGCGCCTGACAGGTATCACCGGACCGTCCCCTGTGCGTCCCCGGGGCACCGATAGGGCAAGGGGGAGATTTCATGACCGGGTTCTCGCTTCAGACGCTCGGGTTCCCGGAGATCCACGGTGACAACCGCCCGATCAAGCTGAACCTGCGCAAGGGTCTTGCGCTGCTGATCTATCTCGCGGAGGCCCGGGGCGCCGTTGCCCGGGACGTCGTTGCCACGCTGCTGTGGCCCGAGAGTCCCCGCGAGACCGCCCGCGCGCGATTGCGGCGCATGCTTCATCGCATCGAGCTTACGCTCGGCCAGCCCATTTTCGAGACCGACCGCACCAGCGTGCGGTGGTCTCCGGCGATCGACCTGACGGTCGACTCGCATCTGTTCGAGAGCGCCTGCGACGGAGGCGCCTTTGAGGACGCCTGCCTACGCTATCGGGGTGACTTCCTCGCGGGCTTCGCTCTGGCTGATTGTCCCGAGTTCGACGATTGGGCGTTCTTTCGCCGCGAGGCGCTCAGAGGGCGGCTCATCCATGGGTTGGAACGCCTCGTGCAGGACAAGAATGCCGCCGGCGACCATTCTGCCGCGACAGCTCACGCGGGACGCCTTGTCGAGCTCGATCCGCTGAGCGAGGTGTATTGTCGGCATTTGATCCGCAGCCTCCTGCTTGCCGGCGATCGACGTTCGGCAGAACGGCACCACGCGGCACTGACACGGCGGCTGCGTGACGAGCTTGGAGTTGCACCCGAAGCCGCGACCGAAGCGCTCATGGACCCCACCACGCCGCCGCTGGTCCATGCCGTTCCAACAACACTCTATGTCGAGGGCGCCGGCGTCCATCTGGCGTATCAGACATACGGAAGCGGCGCGCTTGATATCCTGATCATGCCTGGCTTCGTGTCACACGTGGAACGCGCTTGGGAGCATCCCTCGTGCCGGGCATTTCTGGTTTCATTGATGGCGCTTGGGCGACTCATCATGTTCGATCGTCGCGGTATCGGGCTGTCGGACCGCGTCGGATCCGCCCCGAGTGTCGACGTCACGGCCGAGGATATCGGCACCGTGCTGCGGGCAGCGCACACGCGTCGTGTCATCCTGTTTGGGGCGTCGGAATGTGGGCCGGCATGCATCAAGTTTGCGGTCGATGAACCCCGCCTCGTGGCTGGCCTCATTCTGTTCGGCTCATTGGCCAAGGGTTGTTGGGCGCCGGATTATCCGTACGCGTTGCGGGCAAGCCAATATGACGCCTGGCGCCAGCAGCTCGTCGCCGAATGGGGTGGCCCTGCCGGGATCGAAACCTTCGGACCGAGCCTCTCTCGTGATCCCCAAGCGAGGGCCTGGTGGGCCGGACTGCTGCGCGCGGCCTCCAGTCCCGGCGGCATTTGGGCCGTGCTCAAGGCGTTGCGCGACACCGACGTGAGACACCTCCTGCCACGGGTTTCTGTGCCCACGCTGGTGCTGCACCGTCGGAACGATCAGGCCGTGCGTCTTGCGGCAGGCCGCGATATGGCCAGCCAAATCACCGGCGCTCAATTCGTTGAGCTCGACGGCAATGATCATTGGTTCTTTGCGGGTGCTCAACAACCAGTGCTCGAGGCCATCAAACGATTCGTTAACGCTCGGCCGCGCGACAGGCGGCCAACGCGGTAATGCAGGTCAGAAGCGCATGGTACTGGGCTTCGGTGAAGGGCAGATCGTACCAACATTGGAGCGCCACGACTTTGTGCCCGGGCAAATGATGGCGAATGAACTGGGTAGCGCCCCGCAGGCCCTCCTTGCCGTAGCCGCTCAGCGGCCACCGCGCAGGGCAAGGACCAGCCACGGCACGCCGAAGCGGTCGACGACCATCCCAAACAGGTCGGCCCAATCCACTGCGCTGAGCGGGGTCGTGACCTCGCCGCCGTCAGCCAGTCCGTTGAAAATGCGGCGCGCATCATCAGCGTTGTTCGTATGCAACGAGACGTTGAAGCCGCGCATCGGCGTGAAGGAGTCGGCCGGGACATCATTTCCCCGAAGCAACGTGTCGCCAAACCTCACTTCCGCGAACCTGATCTGATCGGCACCCGCGGCCACTGATCCCGGAGGCAGTTTGCGACCTTCGTTGCCACCGAACGTGTTCATCACGGTGATCTCGCCGCCGAGGAGCTTCGCGTAAAATTCGAAGGCTTGTCGGCACTGGCCAGCAAAAGCCAGTTGCGGGGCTACGTTCATCATTGGTCCTTCCTCGCCACTTCAGATCCGGCGGCGCCGCCCGGATGGTGTTCGAACTGAAACCTGGCCGACGCGGTAGCACTGCAGCACCACACCGCTGGCAAATGCGCGGCTTTCCATCAGCGCCAAGTCGCGCCGGATTCCGTCGTCGAACAGACGCGTGCCGCTGCCCAGCAGCACAGGGTACTGAATCAGGCAGATCTCATCGATCTGGCCCATCAGCGCCTGGGCCGCGCCGGCGCCTGCATAGACCGCGATCGGGCGCTTGGCCCGTAGCTTCAGGCCGGCGACGTCTTCCGTCGTCACCGCGTGTGAGTTCGCCCACCCGGTCCGTTCTTCACCATGGGTGAGTACGTATTTTGGCAGTGTGTTCATCAGCTCGGCCTGTTCGCTCAGGGCGGCTGAAGCGCCAGCCGTCCGCCCGGCGCTGGGCCAGAATGCGGCCAGCAGGGCGTGAGCCTTCCGACCGAAGATCATGCCGTCGATCGACCGCAGGGTGGCGGTGTGGACCGCGTCGAGCGAGGTGTCGCCCGCCATGAAGTCGATCGAGCCTTTCTCGTCCTCGATGTAGCCGTCCAGCGACACGGCGATCTGCAGGATCAGGTCAGCCATTGGGCCTCAGGTTCGTCCATGATCTCGTCATGCCAGCGGACACCACGCCAGCGACGAGTACGCGCCCTCGATGTCGCCCCGAGAACGATCCCTGCGACGTGGATCTTCCGCGGGTTCATGTGTTCTTCTCTGGGCCAGACTTGCCGTGAACGCCTGCTCGGCCAGCAAGGTTCCCGTGACATCTGAAGCACGATCGAACAGCAACTTTGTCGATCCAGCGCCGGGTCCCGGGTGCGCGGCGTCGTTGTTCTCCCCCGCTCTCGAAGTGTCTCGCGTCCGACTCTGACGCCCTGCATTTTTCGCAACTGCAAGAAGGCAATGCGGTTGGCGGCAGCCTCCTCGCCGCCCTCATCGGTGAATCCGGTTCATCCATCCGTCGTATGTTTCACTTCTGGTTGTAACGTTGTCCAGTCACTATCGAGATTCGATGAAATCGGACGTCGGGAGCGAGCGCCGATGGGCGCACGCCATCGCGCCGGGAGGATCCATGCGGCTCTATGACTACGGTCCCTCGCAAAACTGCTTCAAGGTCCGCTTGCTGGCATCACACCTGAATCTGAACCTCGAGATCGTGCCAGTCGCCATATTCAGAGGCGAGGGTGCCACGCCGGCGTTCCTGTCCAAAAATCCCACCGGGGCAGTGCCGGTGCTTGAAACGGATACGGGAGAATGCCTCGCCGAATCGAATGCCATCCTGACTTTCTTGGCGGAAGGGAGCCGCTACCTGCCGTTGAGCGGCATGGCCCGCGCTTGCGTAATCCGATGGCTGATGTTTGAGCAGCAGTACGTCCAACCGTCGATCGGCCTGCTTCGCTATTGGACGCAGACCAGCAAACTTGATCAGTACGCGCTGGGCGTCCCGTCGGCGCGCGCCTTTGGAAATCGAGCGCTCGACATACTGGATGGCGAACTGGGCAAAAGGCCCTTCGTTGCCGGCGATCGATATACGATCGCAGACATGTCCCTGTTCGCCTACAGCCACGTCGCGGCCGACGCCCACCTTGACGTCTCCACCAGAAAAAACCTGACGGCGTGGTTTGATCGCGTGCGGGCCGAGCCGGACTTCAAAGGCGACGTCATTCCGTATTCGATTGACCCGGATTCCAGGCGAAATTTGCCCTTCGCCGGCTAGTACCCGGAATCATGCGTCCCTGATACAGCTGTCATCCCGAGCGCAGCGAGGGATCTTTCAATGCAGGCGCACCCGTGCGTCACTTTCAGAAGATCCCTCGCTGCGCTCGGGATGACGATCCTGAGGCACACTCTAGCGAGAGTCCCACAAGCGTGGGCGATCGGGTTCGCGGCTGAAAGGCGACGAGCCAAAATCCGCACATTGCGAAACCCCAGCGCATCTCTTTGCGCAGGCTGGATCGTTGCGGTTCAAGCGAAGGTTGGAGATCGCGAAGGCGGGACAGCGCGGTGACGTGCGCCGCTGGCAGTCACGCTCCTACTCGTTCGCGCACAACGTACGCCCACGAAGCAGGCTCCGCGCAGGGGCTTTGACTCATCCGCGCGCAGAACACGAATACCGGGTTTGACTTTTATAGACGACCGGTCGTATTCTATTTGTTGACAGGAAATACCTGATGTCGCCGCCATAAAGGGAAGGCACCCGAACATGAAGCTGATTGGCACCTACCGATCGCCCTACGCGAGGCGCGTTGCTGCGGCCCTGATCTCCCGCGGGCTGCCCTTCGAGCACGAGCCGGTGAACGGCTATCGGGAATTCGAGATCGCAAGCCGCTACAATCCCGTGGCGAAGGTACCGTCGTTGGTCCTCGACGATGGCGAGGTGTTGATCGACAGCACGGCCATCCTCGACTACCTCAATGAGCTGACACCGGCGGCGCCGCTGATCCCTGCCGGATCCGCGGCGCGCCGCACGGCCCTGAAGCTCGCGGCGATCGGTTACGGCGTCTGCGAGCAGGCCACCAGCCTGTCGTTCCGCGGCGGCGAGGTGCCCGAGACCGAAGCCACGCGCTGGCGCGCACAGATCCTCGGCGGCCTGCGCGCGCTCGATGCGGCCGCGACTGAAGGCGGACCGCTGCAGGCGACACCTCTGGACGCCGCGGCGATCACCGCGATCGTCGCGGTGGAATACCTCGCGCGGACGAATCCCGGCCTGGAAATCCTCCCGGCGATCCCTGCCCTGGCCGAACTCGCCGTCGCGCATCGCGAGGCCCCGCCCTTTGCCCAGACCCGACCCGCGGCTTGAGCCCTGTGGAGGAAAGCATGACGGATCGGATCGCTCTCATCGTCGGTGTCGGCGGCGCGACCGGCGCCGCGCTCTGCCGGCGCTTCTCGCACAGCGGATATCGCGTCGCGATGATCGCGCGCAATGCCGAACGGCTTGCAGAGCTCGAGACCGAGATACCCCGTGCGCGTGGCTATCCCTGCGACGTCGCCGATCTCGACAAGCTCGGCGCGACAATCGAGCGTGTGCAGGCCGAGCTCGGAGCACCCCATGTGCTCATCCACAACGCCGTCGCGGCTACGTTCGCCAAGATCCTCGAGGCGTCGGTCGATGATCTTGAGCGAAATTTTCGGGTCAACACGACATCGCTGTTCTTTCTGGTGCAAAAGCTTGTACCCGCGATGATCGACCGCGGCGAAGGCGCCATCATGGTCACCGGAAACACCTCGTCGTTCCGGGGTATCCCGATGCGACCGGCCTTTGCGCCGACAAAAGCCGCCCAGCGCATTCTCGCCCAGTCCCTCTCGAAGGATCTGGGGCCCAAGCGCGTGCATGTCGGTTACATTACGATCGACGCTGCGATCGATGCCCCCTGGCTCGCGAGCGCACGGGGAGCACGGGGCATCAGGCCGCCGGCGGACTGGCCATATGATCGGGATGACTATTTCGCGCATCCCGACGCCATCGCGGACGAGGTCTATCACATCGCCCATCAGCACCCCTCCACCTGGTCCTTCGACCACGTCATCCGGCCTTTTGCTGAGAACTGGACCCTGAATTGATCGCCCATGCCCAAGCCCAACCATAAACAAACACTGCTCGACGCTGGCCTCGCCGCTTTTCATCGCCGCGGCTACCACGCGACCGGAGTCCAGGAGATCGTCTCGGCGGCCGGCGTGCCGAAAGGCTCCTTCTACAGCCACTTCGAGAGCAAGGACGCGCTCGGCCTGGCCGCCCTGGCGCGCTATTCGGAGGACCGTGCCGAGGCCCGCGCCTTGCTGCAGGACACGAGCCTTCCCGGGCTTGAGCGGATCGACCGCCACTTCGCAGCCCTCGGCTACAGCGAGAATGGCTGCCTCCTCGGCAACTTCACGGCCGAACTCGCGCAGCTCGACGCCTTCCACAAGGACTTGTCTCGCCTCTGGCGCCAGTGGACGGAGGCGCTCGCCCGATGCCTGGCGGACGGCCAGCGCGACGGCAGCGTGCGGACCGACGTACCCGTCGCGGAGCTCGCGCGCACGGTTCTGGCACTTTGGGAAGGCGCCGTGCTCTCCGCGAAAATCGAGCGGGGCCCCGAACCGCTCAACATCGTGCGCCACACGCTGCGACGTTTGCTGGCACCGTGACCGGAGCGTGTTCTTCTCACCAGAGCGGGTCCCCGCTGCGCGCTCACGGGCGACATGCCGTGCATCGGTTGACGCCGCTCACTGAGACGGTCACGGACAAGCGCGCCGACGGCGCTTACTCAGATCTTTGGCGGCCAGGCGTGCGTCTCGCCCTGGTGGTCGCGGCACCAGGCGTAGAGCGCGTCATACATGGTCATCGCCCAGCGCAGCATGGCGTGGTCGTCAGCAAACACCGACGACAAGCCGAGCGAAATCGCGAACAGGCCGGATGACTGCGGCGCGAGATCCAGGCGCGACGTATCGGCGCCACGCACGATGGTGGCGAGATGATGCAACGCCGGCTCATCGAGGCCGTATGCGGCGAGAATGGCGTCGAAGCTGCATTGCTCGCCGACGTGACTGAACTTCACACCGGGCACATCATAGGGAATGGCGCCGGTCTTGGTGGCGGTTACCGCCACCTCGGCCGGCGGCACGTAGAGGAACTCAGCCTCCTTGTCGACGAAGCGCGCGATCAGCCAAGGGCAGGCCAGCCGGTCGATCTTAGGTCGTTCACGAGTCACCCATTTCATAATGGTCTCCCGTTTCTTGCCTACAATGCCGGTTCTGTCGGTAGGCCGTCGGCGCGCCACGCACCGATGCCACCGCGCACGACGACGGCATCGACACCCTGCTGCCGCAGGCGCCGCGCGGCAGTGCGGCCGATTTCGAAGCCATAGGCGCAATAGACCAGCGCCTTGCCGCCGGCCGGCACCGCCGCGGCCAGCGCGTCGAGCTTCTCGGGCGCGAAATGACGCGCGCGCGGAAGAATCGTGCGCTGGAAGGCATAGTCGTCCTCCATGCGCGCGTCGATCACGGCAACGGTCGGGTCGTTGACCAGTGTGCGCGCCGTATCGACATCGACAACCGGTACGCCGTCGATCTCATCGGACATCGGGCTGGTCATCGCGGCGAACGAGGCAGCGACGACCGCGTGACGCCGCGCGATACGGTCCCACGCGATGTTGGCCATGAATGCCTCGACGTAAGCGCCGGCATCGGCGCCGAAATCGAGGTGATAGGCATGCTCGTACATGTCGAGCGCCAGGACGGGGACACCGAGCGCGATGCTGTGCGCGTGATCTGCCGCCCACATGTTGCGCAGCTTGCCGTCGGACAGAGACAGACTCAGCAGCACCCACCCGGAGCCGCCGCTCAATGCCTTGCCCATGGCGACGAAGTCGTGATGCCAAGCGTTGGTTGAGCCGAAGTCGCGCGCCAGTGCGGCCCCCATCTTTGCAGGAACCGTTCCGTCACCGCCCAGGCCATCGAAGTACAGTTCATGCAGGTCAGCCGAATTGGCGGCGATGAGTTCCTCACGCTTCACCCCGTTGAGGGCAAAGCCGGGCGTGGCGGTGACGTCCACTGCGTCGAGTTGCGCGCGGATGGCGTTCAACCGCCGCACCGCGCCGCCATAGTTGTTCTCGTAGTGACTGGCGATCAGGCGCAGTGACAGACCATGCAAACGCGACGGCTTGAACGGCAGGGCGCGGACGTGGCGGACCATCGGTCTTCCTCCCTGAAGCGGCCGGAACGGTAAGCGTGCAACGTGCATGATACAAGTGTTGCTTTTATAGAAACATATGTTATACACGAAGATGTGAGCGAGACATCCGACAGCCGTACCTGGCTTCTGCTGCTGCATCAGTTGCCGCCGCAACCCGCTTATTTCCGGGTGAAGATCTGGCGGCGGCTGCAGGGTCTGGGTGCCGTCGCGGTGAAGAACTCGGTCTATGCGCTGCCGGCGAACGACGACGCACTGGAGGATTTCCAGTGGCTGACGAAGGAGATCGTGGCCGGCGGTGGGGAGGCCACGATCGTAGAGGCACGCTTCGTCGACGGACTTTCTGATCAGCAAGTGATCGCGCTCTTCGACGCGGCGCGCACGGCCGACTGGGACGAGATCGTGGCCGAGGCGCGCCAGCTTGGCGACGGTTGGCGAGACCTCTCGGCCGATGACGCCCGCACGCGGATCGATCGGCTGGCCAAGCGTGCCGAGAAGGTCGCCGCGATCGACTTTTTTGGCACCACCGGCCGCGTTACCGCAGCCGGCATCCTTGAAGACCTGCAGCGCCGCCTGGCTGGCGACGCCGATCGGGAGGCACCGGCCATGAGCATCGACGCCGCGGTCAGGCTTTGGCTCAACCACACATGGGTGACCCGTCGGAACGTCGCAGTGGACCGGATCGCCAGCGCCTGGCTTATCCGCCGCTTCATCGATCCGCAGGCGCGCTTCAAGTTCGTCGACGGTCGCGGCTACAAACCCGAGCCGGATGAGCTGCGCTTCGACATGTTCGAGGCCGAGTTCACGCACGAGGGCGATCGCTGCACTTTCGAGACGCTGTTGCGCCGTGCGTCATTCGACGATCCGGCACTCACGGCCATTGGCGAAGTGGTGCATGACATCGACCTGAAAGACGATCGCTACGAGCGACCGGAAACCGCCGGCGTCGCCACCCTGATGAATGCCCTCGCGCGTGGTCCGCTCGACGACGCGGCACGCCTGGCACGCGGTGGCGACCTGTTCGACGGCCTCTACGAGGCCTTCACTGCCGCGGCGAAGAAGGGGAAGAAGAAGTGACCACGCCCGCGGTCGAGGATGCGGGCGCAGCCGGGCCGGCATACCCCACCTTCGGCGAGGCGATGGGGGTCTGGGCTCGTGTCGCGGCGTTGAGCTTCGGCGGACCGGCGGGACAGATCGCGGTGATGCATCGCATCATCGTCGAGGAGAAGCGCTGGATCGGCGAGGCACGCTTCCTGCAGGCCCTGAACTACTGCACGCTGCTGCCCGGCCCCGAAGCGCAGCAACTTGCCATCTACATCGGCTGGCTGATGCACAAGACGAAGGGCGGCCTGGTCGCAGGCTCGTTGTTCGTACTGCCCGGCTTCATCGCCATCATGGTGCTGAGCTGGATCTACGCCGGCCTGGGCAACGTCGGGGCAATCCAGGCGCTATTCTTCGGGCTCAAAGCCGCCGTGCTCGCCATCGTGCTCGAAGCCGTGGTGCGTGTCGGTCGCCGTGCGCTGAAGAACACCACGATGATGGCGATCGCCGCGGCAGCCTTTGTCGCCATCTTCTTCTACGATGCGCCCTTCCCCCTCATCATCCTGGCCGCCGGCCTCATCG
The DNA here is from genome assembly GCF_007859315.1 of Reyranella sp. CPCC 100927. Classification (GTDB taxonomy): domain Bacteria; phylum Pseudomonadota; class Alphaproteobacteria; order Reyranellales; family Reyranellaceae; genus Vineibacter. The sequence continues at coordinate 817,201 of NZ_VOHA01000001.1, read as the reverse complement.
GTTTTGGCGGCGGGCGCGCCGGTATTCCAGCATTCCTGGCCGGCGGCGGCCATGGCAAGGTCGGCGACAAGCAGATCGCCGACGCCGACTCGGTGCTGGGCGAGGTCACACCGGCGCATGCCCGGCCGTCGCTGCGCTGGTCGTTGTGCATCACGGGAGCCTTCCTGCTGCTCTGGCTGGTACCCGTGGCGGGGCTGCTGGTCGTCCTTGGCGACGACAACGTCTTCAGCAAGATCGCCATCTTCTTCAGCGAGATGGCCATCGTCACCTTCGGCGGCGCCTATGCAGTGCTGGCCTATGTGGCACAGCAGGCCGTCGATCACTATGGCTGGCTGCGCCCCGGCGAGATGCTCGACGGCCTGGGCATGGCCGAAACCACGCCCGGTCCGCTGATCATGGTAACGCAGTTCGTGGGCTTCCTGGCGGCATTCCGGGAACCCGGCGCCCTGCATCCGATGATCGCCGGCACCTTGGGCGGCATTCTCACGACGTGGGTAACATTCACCCCCTGCTTTCTCTGGATCTTCTTCGGCGCGCCGTTTGTCGAGGCATTGCGCGGCAACAAGGCTTTGTCTTCCGCTCTGGGGGCGATCACGGCGGCGGTTGTCGGCGTGATCCTCAACCTTGCGATCTGGTTCGCGCTGCATGTGCTTTTTGCCGAGCTCGTCCCTATGCACTGGCTCGGCCTGTCGGTCGAGGTGCCGGTGCTCGCCTCGGTCAATCAGCCCTCGCTCATCCTTACGACCGGCGCGGTCATCGCCGTGTTCCTATTCAAAAGCGGGATGATCCCAGTGCTCATCGCCTGTTCGCTGGCCGGCGTGGCGTATGGCCTGGCCGTCGGACTGCCATGAGCGCTAGCGACAGGTAAGCGATCTTGAGCCGGACTCCACACCGGTGGATCAGACCGCGTACTTGTGGAACGCACCACCCTTCATGATCGCGGCAAAGTGAGCCCCGCCATCCTGCAGGCAGCCGAAATCCTTGAGCGGATCACCGTCGACCAGCAGCAGGTCGGCGAAGGCGCCAGGCTCGATCACGCCGAGCTTGCCCTCACGGCGCACGATCTCGGCCCCCACCAGGGTGGCCGAGCGCAGCACGTCGATCGCCGGCATCACCTCGCGGCGGATCAGGAACTCGCGGCTCTGCTCGTTCTCCAAGGCCCCCAGCAGGTCGGAACCGTAGCCCATCTTCACGCCGGCGGCACGGCACAATTCCAGTTCGGCGTAGCCTGACTTCAGCACGTGCTCGTTCTTGTCGAGCATATCGGCGGTCATGCCGTAGGATGCGGCACGTTCCTTCATCACCACGTACGCCACGAGATTGGGCACCATGTAGGCGCCCTTCGATGCCATCAGCGCCGCCGCCTGGGCATCGACCAGGTTGCCGTGCTCGATGGTGCGCACGCCCGCGGTCATCGCGCGCGTGATGGCCTCGGGCGTATAGGCATGCGCCAGCGCATAGCGGCCGAAGGCCACGGCCTCCTCGACCCCGGCCGACATCTCCTCGACCGTGAACTGCCGGCTTTCCAGCGGATCGTAGGGCGAGGCCACGCCGCCCGAGACCATGAACTTCACTTGGTCGGCACCCTGGCGCAGCTGCTCGCGCGCCGCCTTGCGCACCTCGTCAGCGCCGTCGGCGATGCTGCGAAGGAACACCATGGCATTGCAGCAGTTGCACACCGGCTCGATCTGGGTGCGACGGTTGCGGTCGTTGTGCCCGCCCGTCGGGCCGATCGAGCGGCCGGAGATGAAAAGCCGCGGGCCGGGGATCAGGCCCGCCTCAAGCGCCGCCTTGATGCCCCAGTCGGCGCCGCCGGCGTCGCGCACCGTGGTGAAACCGCGATCCAGCATGCGCTTCAGCCGCTCGGCGGCATGCGCCGCCATCAAGGTCAGCGGCACGGTCTCCAGCCGGTTGACATAGACCTCGCTGTGCATGGTGTGCACATGGCAGTCGATCAGGCCGGGCAGCAGGGTGCGCCCGCCGCCATCGACGACCCGGGCGCCGGGCGCCCGGATCGGCCGGTCCGACACCTCGCGGATCGTCTCGCCCTCGACCAGAACCTCGTAGCCGCCACGCGGTTCGTTCCACCGCGGATCGAGCAGCGAGATGTTACGGAACAACACCTGGGACATCACGGACTCCGCCAGCCATGTCTGCAAACACGGCGTTAAAGCTAGAGCGTATCGCAGACAAAAGAAATCCTGGGAGCGCGGGCGTCTCGCCCGCATCAAGGCGAGAGCTTGGCTTTCCCTGACATGAGCGGGCCGGAGGCCCGCGCTCCCAGGTTTTATCCAGGTCTACTGGAATGCCCACAGAGAGAGGATCGGAAACGACGTCACCAGTTGCAGGGCGATCAGCGCCACCAGGAAGAACGGGACGACACCGATGTACATCTCACGCACGTTCACCTTGAGCACCGCTTGCGCCACGAAAAGGTTGACGCCGAACGGCGGCGTGAACGTCCCCAGGCTGAGGTTCATGACCAGGATGACGCCGAAGTGGATCGGATCGACTCCGATCGAACGGGCGATGGGCACCAGCAGCGGCGTCAGGACCAGGATGGCCGACGCCGTGTCGATGAAACAGCCGACCACCAGAAGGAAGATGTTGATGGCGAGCAGCACGGTCCAGGCCGGAACCTGCAATCCGCCGATGAACTGGGTGGCGGCATCCGACGTGCCGCTGACCGTGAGCAGCCATGAGTAGACACCGGCCACGGCCACGATGATGAAAACCTGTCCGGTAAGCCGTGCCGATCGCGCCGCCGAGTCAAGAATGCCGCGAAACGTCAGTTTGCGATAGACGAAGCAGGCGATGATCATGGCATAGACGCAGGCTACGCCGGCCGCTTCGGTCGGCGAGAACAGGCCGCCGTACAAGCCGCCCAACACGACGACCGGCGCGAGGATCGACCAGATGCCCGCGCGCGTCGCCGCCAGGAACCGTTGCCAGGTAAACCGGGTTTGCGGCCGCTCTTCGTTCAGCAGCGCGCGACCGTAAACCAGGGCGGCAAAGGCGGCCGCGAGCAGCAAGCCGGGCACAATGCCGGCGGTGAACAGGCGCAGGACCGACGTATCGGAAGCGGCGCTATAGAGGATGAACCCGATCGATGGCGGGATCAGGTTGTCCATCGCGCCGGCGGAAACAAGCAGACCCGAGGCATAGCGCTCGCTATAGCCCGTCTGGCGCAGCTGCTTGTACGTCATGCTGCCGACGGCCGCGACGGCAGCCGAAGTCGAGCCGGAGATCGCGGAAAACACCACGTTCGTGCCCAACACCGTCAACGGCAGATAACCGCGGACGCCGCCGATGATCGCACCCACCCAGGCGACAAGGCGCTCGGACACACCGCCCCGCGCCATCAGGTCCCCGGCGAAGACGAAGAACGGCACGGTGATCAGCGCATACTTGTTGAGCGAACTGAAGATCGCCTGATGCAGCAGATCGGCGGGGATATCGATCACGAAGGCCAGCGCCACCGTTACCGTGGCCAGCAGGACCAGCGCGAAGGGATAGCCGAACACCAGAAAAAGCAGCGGCAGCGCCGCCATCGTGATGTGCAACGCCGACATCGCTAGAAGCGCCCCGTGACGTACGATCTGGCCCGTATCAGCAGGGCGCACAGCGATCCGGTGAAACCCACGAAGATGGCGAGGTTGGGCACCCACAGCGGCATGCCCATCATCGGGTCGGTCTGCCCGGTCTTGATCATCAAAAGAACGACCTTGGCCGACTGCACGACGGCGAAGACCAGGCAGGCGGCGAACACAAGCGTCATGACGAGATTGTTCGCCAGGCGCCATCGCCCCGGCAGGCTCTTCGAGACGATGTCCATGGCCAGGTGATCGCCACGATAGGTTACGATCACGACACCGATGAAGACGCTCCAGCCCAGCCAGACGATCAGGATCTCCTCGGTCCAGACGATTGCGTAGTGGAACACGTAGCGGCCGATGATGTTCGCGAAGTTGAGGGCGACGGCGGCAAGCATGAGCCCGCCGAGCACCATCATCGGCCAGCGCACGAAAGCCGAGTCCGCCCACGACGGGTCAGCATGCTGATCGATATCGGGACTGAGCCCCGCGGCGTCCGCCTCGCCCGGCGGCAGGCCGGGCTCTTTGTGGTTGGGCATCTTCGTGCCTGCTCTTTTTTCTCTCCCCAGCGCGGTAGGGGAGGGATGGGCATCCCTAGTGCTTCTCTCCGACCGCGCGCAGCTGGCGATAGAACGTGCTGGCGAGCGCATTGTCGCGCGTGACGGCCTCGCCGACCGGTGCCAGCACCGTCCGCATGCGGGCGAGCTCGGCCTCCGGCAGTTTCACCAGGTCACCACCCATCGTCTTCCAGCGCGCGATCATCTGGTCTTCGATCTCGCGCGAGCGGGCGTTCAGGCGCCCCTGCATGTTCTCCCCCGCCTCGACGACGATCTTGCGCAAATCGGGTGGCAGCTTGTCGAGCCAGGCGCTGCTCAGTACGCCGACCGATACGATCATCGTGTCGCCGGTCTCCGTGATCACCTTGCAGATGTCGTTGAACTTGAAGTTCACATAGACCGCCATGCCGCTCATGGTGCCGTCGATGGTGCCCTGCTGGATTCCCGGAATCACTTCCGCCAGGTCCATCGGCACGGCCGCCGCGCCCAGCAGGCGCATGCGCTCGCGCTCGGCCGGGGTGGCGTTCACGCGCAGTTTCTTGCCTTTGAAATCATCGATGGTGCGGATCGACGGCTTGACGCAGTAGTTCGCCAGCGAATAGGTGAACACCGACACCGGCTGCAGCCCCTTGTCCTTGCCGAAGCCGAGAATCGCACGGTTGATCTCTGGATCGAGAATCACCTTGGCTGCGTGCTCGCGACCCTTGAACATCATCGGAATGGCAAAGACGCCAAAGCGCGGATCGATGCCGGCGAAGAAATCGGTCGGCGACGTGTAGGCCTGGATGGTGCCCAGCTGCGTGCCCTGGATCATCGACGGCCCGGTCCCCAGCACGGCCCGCGGATAGATCTGGACGGCGATGCGCCCCTTGCTCTGGGCCTCGACCTCCTCCTTGTACCAGTCCGCCCATTGCTGCTGGATGTCGTTGGCCGTACCGAACGCGATCTTCATCGTAAAATCGGCGGCGGCGGCCGTTGCCGCCGTTGCGGCCCATACCCCCAGCGCCGCAATGACACTGAGACTCCTGCTCCGTCCGATCATGGCCCCCCTCCACATCACCGGGTGGTTCCGAGGTCTGTCACCAGATGAGATCGCCCTCGCGGATCAGCATGCCGCACGGCGTGTCCGGCAACGTGTAGGGCGCATGCTCGTATCCGTGCGGAAAGCGGAACCAGAAGCCCTGCGTGTAATCCCTGTGCTCGTCCTTCAGGCAGCCGTAGAGGATCAGGCTCTCCTCGCCGACGGCATGATCGTGCGCCGGCACCTGCTTGCCCGGCAGCATCTCGCCCAGGCGGGCTGTCTCCAGCCCGTGGATATCGCGATAGAGGTGCGTCGCCATGCCGAAGCGCTGGCCCACCGCGACCCATTTATCGCGTTCGATCACGACCACGCTGCGCGCGCTGCCGCGCTCGCTGGCTCGGATCGGCATCCGCCGCTTGATATAGAGCAGGCAGCCGTCCCGGCTCGAGAGCGTGCGCCTCACCCCGGGCATCTCGCGCACGAAGGTGTACTTGGCATAGGCGCCGAGTTCGTCCTGATAGGCGCCGTCGAGCACGACGATGTCCATGCGGGTCTCGAGGTCTTCCGCCGGCAAGGCACTGCCGGCCTCGAACTTGACCAGCGCGGTTTCACGGCCCTTGCGCGGATCGATGATGCGCTCGAGCACCTTGCACGATACGCCGGCGGCGACGGTGGGCGCCCACGGCATGGCATTGGTATCGACGACCACCGGCGCCTTGGGATCGGCGTTGACCGGTGTGGCGGCCGACGACGCGATCGAATGAACGGACGGCATGCGGCCTCCCTATGCCTGCTGGTTGTGGCTTCCGTCACAGAACGGCCGCGTCCCGGTGCGCTTGCAGCCGCACATGGAAACGGTCTGGTCTTTCTCCTGGATGAAGACGATGGGCTTCGCGCCGGGCGGCGCCATCGTGTGCGATCCGTCGCAGAAGGGCTGGTACTTGCTGAGCCCGCAGGTGCACCACGAGTACTGGTAGCCGCCCAGCAACTCGACCCGGTGCGGCCCGGGCTTGTCCGCCGGCGCCGATTGCGACATGCGTCCCTCCCATCAGATTCCGGGATTGGGTGCTCTGACGGCATGAATCGCCGGCACCCATTGTCCCGACTTGAACGCGTAAGCCCGTTGGTGGAAACTCGAACGTGTACGCTGTCTGTCTGAACTTGAAGGCGTCGATCTTGTACCAGATCATTGGCCCAGGCGCACACCCATTTTCGCATTTCTGACAATTGGGCTATATTGGGTGATATGAAGAAGCCGACGAACCCGCCGCAACCGGAACTCCTGCGCCAGCTGCAGGCGTATCTGGAGCAGGACCGATTCTCCGACCAGACCCGGCTGCCGTCGGAACGCCTGCTGGCGGAGACGTTCGGCGTTACGCGCAATCGCATCCGCGGCAGCCTGCGCAAGCTCGCGGCGCAGGGCGTGATCTGGCGCCATGTCGGCATGGGCACGTTCGTCGGCAAGCAACCGGCGGATATCGGCGGCAACGGCACGCCGGGCATGGTTCCCACCAGTCCGCGCGAGGTCATGGATGCCCGCGTGATCTACGAGCCGATGCTGGCGCGGCTGGCGGCATTCAACGCCAACGACAACGACTATCGCGAGATGCAGCTGTGCCTCGACAAGATGGCCGCCGCACCGGCGTGGCCAGCCTGGGCATCGTGGGATGGACGCCTGCACCGGGCGATCGCCAAGGCATCCGGCAACAAAATGCTGCTGGCGATGTTCGATACCCTGCAGATGTATCGCAACCGGGACGTCTTCCGCGCGCTGGACCGCCCGTTCCAGGGCATCGACATGGCATCCAAGGACCATCGCGCCGTCGTCGCGGCCATCCGCGAGCGCGACGCCGATGGCGCCGAGGCCGCCATGCGCCAGCACATCCTGTCGCTGCGGCGCGCCGCGTTTGGCGACTGATATCACGGCGCGATTTCCACCCAAATAATTGGGTGAATTGGGTTGCCGACTACCCTGTGGCGATCGCCGCCCGACCGTCAAAGAGACGACCGGGCATATCCCCCAGTGCCTTGATATTGGGCATTGGCCAGCCTTGACGACCGCAGCGGCCGTGGGCCAAGTCGCGGCTCGGGCAAAAGTACGCTGGCCGCGCAGCTGGCCTGCACGTTGTCACTGCCGACGATCGAACTGGATGCGCTGTATTGGATGCCCGACTGGCAGCCGGCGCTGCCCGAGCTGTTCCGTCACCGGGTCGATGTCGCGACCACGGCCGACGCCTGGATCATCACCGGCAACTACAGCCAGGTGCGGGACCTGGTCTGGGGCCGCGCCGACACGCTAATCTGGCTCGACTTTCCCCTGCCGCTGATCTTGTGGCGCCTGCTGTGCCGGACGGTCTGGCGCATCACCCGCCAGGAGGATCTGTGGAACACCGGCAATCGGGAAAGCCTGCGCATGGCTTTCTTCAGCCGAGACTCGATCCTGCTGTGGGCGCTCAAAACCAACCGCCGCAACCGCGAGCGCTTTGCCGCCGACATCACCGACAGCCGCTTCGGCGCCCTTGATGTGCAGGTGTTCCGCTCGCCCGGTAAACTGCGGCGCTGGCTGCGCGACCTTGCGGTAGCCGACGCGTAACGTTCCGACCGGGCCATCCGCCACGTCTGCAGATCGCTACAGCCTATCTTCCCCGGCTTTCGGCGCGTAAGCTATCCTCTCTTCAACCGCTGCGGGCAGGGGGAGCCATGGCGGTCGATCCGAGAGATCTTGAGGCACTCGAGAAGGCTGTTAACGACGCGTCCGGGAAAACCGGTGCGCTCTGGATCACCTTCCTGACACTCGTCGTGTATCTGGTGATCGCCGTTGGTTCGGTGAGCCATCGCATACTGTTTCTCGAGCTGCCGATCAAACTGCCGATACTGAATGTCGAACTGCCGCTGGTCGGCTTCTTCATCGCGGCGCCGTTGTTGCTCTTTGTTTATCATTTTTATCTGCTGCTCCAGCTCGTCGTTCTCGCCCGCAAGGCAGGAACCTACGATGAAGTCCTGCGCAGCCAGGTGAGACTCACGGCGGATCGCGCACTCTTTCGCCGCCGCCTCGACCAGTTCCCGTTTCTCCAGTTGCTCGTCAGTCATCACGAAGCTGACGGCAAGGCGATACGGCATACGACTTCCCTGATCACGTGGCTCACGACGGTCGCTGCACCGGTGTTCACACTGCTGATGATCCAGGTGATCTTTTTGCCCTATCACGACGCCGCTGTGACGTGGATTCACCGGATCATCATCCTGGCGGATTTCGCAGTTCTCTGGGCCTTCTGGCCCGCCGCTCGATCCTCCCGCGGCGATTTGCTCCCGATCCGCAAGCCCGGCGACAGTCCAGCGGCCATGGCTGCGTACGTGTCCGTGGTGTTTATCGCCACGTTCGTGGTGCTGATCGCGACATATCAGAGCGAAGCGATCGGGATCGTAAAACACCACTTGCCCGGCGCGCGTCAGCTGACGGCAAATCTGTTCGAGGGGCCGGTCAATCAGGTGACCGGCCTTCGAACCAGCATCTTCTCGAATACGCTGGTCCTGTCCGACCAGGACTTCGTTGACGATGAGAGAATGGCGCGCATGGATGCCGCCGAAGACAGTGGCGCGGATGGACAGCAACGCGATCGGTTCAACCTGCCACGGGTCCGACAATCAATGAACAGCTTCCGCGGCCGCGACCTCCGAAACGCCATCTTCGATCGAGCCGACTTGCGGCGCAGCGACTTCACCGGCGCCGATCTTGGCGGTGCATCATTTCTTTCGGCAAAACTGCAGAAGTCATTCTTCGGCTGCGGCAGTGCACCGATAGAAAGATATGACGACACCGAGTATCGCGTCCGCGAGCAATGCAGCCGGGCGAATCATGCCCACTTCGTCAATGCGAACCTTGATGAAGCAATCTTCGAGAGCGCGCAGTTCTGGCGAGCCGACATGACTGGCACCCGGTTGCGGGGCGCACGGATAACGGATGCGCAATTCGTAGGTGCCATCTTCCACGAGACGGATTTTCGCGGTGCATTGGTTTGCGGTGCGACCTTTCAGCATGCCCAACTGCATCAAGCCGTTCTGAGCGGCGCCACGATTATCGGCGGGCGCTTTCAGAATGCCAATCTTCGTCATACCGATTGGCGCGTTGCCACGGTCAGGAACAGCAACTTTCAACTCAGCGACTTTTCACTGTCCGATATCTCAGGCGCTCAGTTTCAAGACGTTGACGTGCAGGGCAGCACATGGCGCGACGTCAAACTGAGATACGTGCTTTTCGAAGACGTCAAAGCGCATGGCGCCCTGCTCCTGGCGACGGAGGCCGAGATGGTGATGGCGCGCGGAGCCAATCTCGCGGCTTCACTGGAGCCTACACCGTCGGGAAAGATCGTGCAGAATGAGTGTGTCAAGCAGGACCCGCTGGAACCTGGTTTCCTTAATCGGCTTCGTGAGCTTCTTCCTCGGCGCAGTGCGGTCGATGCGAGCGGCTGGAACCAACTTGCTCGGCAACCCGTCGACGCCTCGAAGCACCGCAAGGCCATGGATGAGTACGTGGCCGGTGTGTTCTGTGCACCGTCCGACACGCCTCATGTTGCGCGGGGATTGTTCAGGGAAAAGCGGGTGGAGCCAAGGGCCTTGAGATCGCTCGCCCCGGTTCGCGACGATGTGCTCGCGGCAAACAACAAATGCCATGGACCCAACGGCCTGCTTGTGAGTGACCGGCTGGCGCTGGCCTGGCTGCTGATCCAATTGGGCTCGTCACCCGAACAATAAGAGTTTGCTTTTCATCCGCGGTTGACACTCCATGCGGAGATGCCGGCTCCTGCGGCACGGCGGCAAACACTCGACCGCCATTGACAGTCAACGATCAGCAGCACCGTAAATGTCACTCCACACCTTCACCTGCCTCGATGGCCACACCTGCGGCAACCCGGTGCGCCTGGTGACCGGCGGCGCGCCGATCCTGCGCGGCGCGACGATGAGCGCGCGGCGCCAGGATTTTCTGGCCCGCTTCGACTGGATCCGCCGCGCGCTGATGTTCGAGCCGCGCGGACATGACGTGATGTCGGGCTCGATGCTGTATGCGCCGACGCGCGAGGACTGCGACATCGGCATCCTGTTCATCGAAACCTCGGGCTGCCTGCCGATGTGCGGCCACGGCACCATCGGCACCGTGACCATGGCGCTGGAGAACGGCCTGATGACGCCGGCACGCGATGGCGAGGTGGCACTCGACGTGCCGGCGGGCCGCGTGGTGGCGCAATACGAGCGCGCCGGCCGCTTCGTCGAGAAGGTCCGCATCACCAACGTCGCCTCGTACCTGGCGGCCAGCGACATCCGCATCGACGTGCCGGGGCTGGGCGAGCTGGTGCTGGATGTCAGCTACGGCGGCAACTACTACGCCATCATCGAGCCGCAGAAGAATTTCGCCGGGCTGGAGTCGATCTCGGCCGGCGACGTGCTGCGCCTGTCGCCTGTCGTGCGCCGCCTGGTGCAGGAAAAATTCCAGCCGGTGCACCCGCAGGATCCGACGATCCAGGGCGTCAGCCACGTGATGTGGACGGGTGCCGCGCGCGACCCGCGGGCCCACCGGCGCAACGCCGTCTTCTACGGCGACAAGGCCATCGACCGCTCACCGTGCGGCACCGGCACCTCGGCCCGCATGGCGCAGCTGGCCGCCCGTGGTGAACTGGGGGTCGGCGCCGACTTCGTGCACGAGAGCATCATCGGCACGCTGTTCGAGGGACGCGTCGAAGCCGCAGCCCAGGTCGGCAACCACGCGGCCATCGTGCCCTCCATCGCCGGCTGGGCGCGCCAGCACGGCATCAACACCCTCTTTGTCGACGACCGCGACCCGCTGGCACACGGGTTTTCCGTACAGTAGCGCAGATCCGCTTGACTCTTTGTTGTCTTGGTACATAAATACCAAGACAACAAATCGAGAGCAGCCCATGGAGCGCATCCAGACCGGGATCCGGATGGAGAAACGCCTGGTCAAGGTCCTGAAGGCCCTGGCGGAATACAAGGACCTGACGCTGGGCGATCTGCTGGAAGGCATCGTGCTGCACGCGTTCGAGGGCAAGGCGCCGTTCGGGCCGGAAACACTGACGCTGATCGGCGAATTCAAGCGCCTCTACGGGCTCGACCTCGACGCCGCGAGCAGCCATGCGTTCAGGGAACCGCCCGAATGACCGACGACGCCTTCCTCGACGCACTCGAGGACACGACCTTGCCGGAACGGTCGTTCCAGCATCGCGATCACCTGCGCGCCGGCTATCTTTACCTGCGCCGCGACGGGTTCTTCGCCGGCATGGGCGCGATGGCGGCGGCCTTGCGCCGCTACGCGGCAGCGCACGGCAAGCCCGATCGCTATCATGAGACGCTGACGGTGGCCTATCTCACCCTCATCAACGAGCGCCTGCGCCTGGGCGGCGATGCCGGCGGCTTCGACGCCTTCATCGCGCGCAACCCCGATCTTGCGGCACCCGACCTGTTGGAGCGGTTCTATCGCCACGAGACACTGTCAAGCCAACGCGCCCGCCAGGTCTTCGTCCTTGAAGAAGCGCATCCCTCGAGCCGGGCGCGCTAGCGCAGACCAAGACGTCATCTCGAGCGCAGCGCGGGATGACAGTGCGCGGCGCTAGCCGAGGAAGCGCGTGGTGACGAGTGCGTGCAGCAGCATGCAGGTCGGCACCATCTCGTGAACCCACGACCGCTGGAACGGGTGCCTCGCCCCCGGCCAGGCGCTGTTCTTTTCCCAGCGCGCGTAAGGCAGGTTGATCAGGGCCGGGTTCTTGGCGGCATTGATCCCCAACGCCTCCTCCCGCGTGCGCTTGCCCATCGCCACGACATCCTCGCCCGAGTACTGGATGACCTGAGCGCCGTTCGCCGCCAACGCGGTGAACTTGCTGTTGGGGCAGTTGACGTGATGCCGCCCGTCGAAGTCGTAGACGGCGCGAACGCGCTTGGTCAGCTGCGGGCACGCCTCTACGAACTTGAACAGGAAGTCGAAGCCGCCGCTGTAGTGTGCCAGGATCAACGGCAGGTCGCTCGCCGTTCCCGTGAGATCCTCGACGATCTCGCGCAGCGCCGCGCTCACCAGCTTCTCGTCGCTCTGAAACACACCGACACCGGTCGCCGATGGCGACGGCACCACGACGGCAACGTCGCGCCGGGAGCGTGCGAGCTGCTTGATCACCTTCATGCGGCCGACCATGTAGTCGCCGATGCCGAAGCTGACGTAGCCGAACGGATCGCTGGCGTACTCGGGATTCTGCGGGTGCATCGGGTGATGGAAGTAGATCATGATCGCCTTGAGCGTCCCCACGCCCCTGGGATAAGCGACACCGACGAACTGGTTCTTCTTCGGGATACGATACAGCCGCATGTCGCACTCGCGCCCCGGCGAGCCCCCGAAAGGCAGGATCCAGTCTCGCGTGACCGCGGCCGGATCGGCCAGCATGTCGAAATTCTTGTCAGGTCGATCGAAGGTCCAGCTCGGCGGCAGCGCCGGCAATGCCTCCAACGTGCGGCTGTCGCTGGGAGTCGGCACGCCCGGTATCGGACCGGAAACCTTCTTGAGGCGCTGCCAGGTCGCGCCGCCGGGATCAATGCGCCCGTCCCGGCTGGGCAAGCCCTGCTTGGTCTGGAACCGTTTGATCGCATTGCCCAGGGCGTCGGGATCGCTGACCAGCGCCGTGACATCCAGCGGCGATTCGGGCCCCCCTTTTCCCGGCGGAACCGTGTTCAGGCGCGTGACGACATTGAAGACGTCGAGCGGCAGGTTGCCGCCGTTCCTGCCGACCGGAAAGCTGATCTCCGTCAGGTCCATGTCATCCTCCGCCGTCGCGCCGCCTGGTGGGCTTGTCCGCCCATCATTCGGCTGCTCGTTCCGTTCCGTCATCCGTCGAACGGATGAGACGGCGGCAGATGGGGGCGCACGAAAGGCTGGCGCCTACATGCAGGCGTCCCGGTACGCGCGCGGATCGTTCTTCAGCTTGCCGGGCCCGACAGCCGGTCCATGTTGGCGTAGACCCGCCGCAGCAGGCGCTTGAGCATGTCGGCCTCGGACGACGTCAGGCCCGCCACGGCGACATGCTCGTACCGTTCGGCGATCGGGATGATCCGGTCCGTCAGCCGGCGGCCGGCGGCGGTGACGTGGAGCGTGACGACCCTGCCGTCATCCGGCGCCCGCCGTCGCGCGATCAGGCCCTGCTTCTGCATGCCGTCGAGCACGCGAGAGAGCGTCGAGATCTCGATGCTGGTGTGGTCCGCCAGCTCGGACACGCGCTGGTTGTCGCGATCGCGCAGCGCTGCCAGCACGCGCCAGGCCTGCAGGGTGGTGCCGAGCGCCCGCATCTCCTCGGAAAACGCCTGCGCAATACGGGCGCCGGCACGGTTCAGCAGATAGGGGACGTAATTGTCGAGCGGCAGCATGGGTCCAGGCAGGCGTCGCGAGGCCTCTATATAGCCTCGCGGCACCCGACGATCATCGTGGATCAACGCCGCAGGCCGACCGGTCGTACCCCGTACCCTTTCATGCATTTCACTCTGCGGCCTTCAGGCGCAGCGCGGTATGGCTGCCCTCGAACGCCGGCGCCACCTCCTCCATGAAGCGCTGCATCTGGTCCTTGACCATGGCATGGGGCTGGGCGCCGTAGTTGAAATACAGGATCACCTCGGCGATGCCGGCGGCCTCGACGCCCTTCAAGGTATCGATGATGTGCTGTGGCGAACCGCAGATCACCGACTTGGTGGTCAAGGTATCGGCCTTCATGCCGCGCAGGATGTTCACGATGTCGACAAAGTACTTGTAGGTCGGCGGCACCTTCTCGCCCGAAGTCGACGGGAAAGCCGCGATCAGCGCATCGTGGAAATAGCGGATCAGCGCTTCCTTGCCGTAGCGCTCCTCCTCCGGCGTCGAGGCGACGTGCACGAAGTAAGAGCACATGGCGCGCCGTGCCGGGCGCTTGTACTTGGTCTCGCACTCCTCGCGGTAGACCCGCACCGCATCGGCCAGCGAGCCGTAGACCATGGCGGCGGCAAACGGCGCGTAGATGATGTTCCAGTCGTTCTTCGCCGCCAGCTCCATCGACGGGCGCGAGAAGCAGGCGACATACGGGCGCAGCGGGTTCTGCGCCGGCCGCGGCCGCACCTCGATGTCGTCGAACTGGTAGAAGCGGCCCTTGTGCGACCACTTGCCGGGCTCGGTCCAGGCGCGCCACACGACCTCGAGCCCTTCGGCGAACAGCTCGGCCGAGTCCTCGAACGAGGCCTGGAACGGCCCGTACTCCAGCCGGTCGTAGCCGCGGCCGGCGGCGAAGTCGACGCGGCCACCCGACAGCAGATCGAGCGTCGCCCATTCCTCGGCGACATGCAGCGGATGATGCACCGGCAGCAACGTCACCGCCGGCGCCAGGCGGATGCGTTTGGTGGCACCCGCGATCTGCGCCAGCATGGCGACCGGCGAGGCGTTCACGCCCAACAGGTTGAAGTGATGCTCGCCGATCCAGGCCGAGTTCATGCCCACCGTCTCAGCCCACAGGGCCTCGACGTAGATGTCCTTCAGGAACTGCTCGGCACTGCGCGGGTTGTTGGGATAGCGGTTGTCGCTGAGCGTGAAGTAACCGAAATCGAGCGCCATGTCCGATCCTCCCTGTTGTGAGGCGCATCCTGACTCGATTCGATTTATTTGTAAATGCAAATATCATGTCGAAACGACGCCTCCCCGGTTGAAGCTGGGGAGGCGTCCGCCCGTCGCCGGGCTCAGGATGAGGCGTCGGCGGGAATCAGGTCGCGGCTTTTTCGCGGGCCACGGTTTCGCGCAGCCAGGTCACGAAGGCCTTGATCTTGGGGCGGCGCAGGCGCTCGGCCGGTGCCACCACGTAGTAGGCGCTGTCGCTGGGCAGCTTGACGTCGAACGGCGCCACCAGGCGGCCGGCCTTCATGTCGGCCTCGACCAGCGGCCCGCGTCCCAGGGCCACGCCCAGCCCCTCGGTCGCGGCCTGGATGGCCGCCAGCGCCAGGTCGAACTTCAGGCCCCGTGTCGGATCGACACTCTTCACGCCGGTGGCGGTCAGCCACACCTGCCAGTCGTCGCGAAACGTCGAGACATGCAGCAGGGTGTGGTCCTTGAGGTCGGACGGGCGGCGCAGCGCCTTGGACCCCTTGAGCAGCGCCGGACTGCACACCGGGAAGATGTCCTCGGCGACCAGGCGTTCGGCGGCGGTACCCGGCCACTGGCCGCGGCCGTAGCGGATGCCGATGTCGACATCATCGCGCGCGAAGTCGACCAGCGCCGTGTTGGTCGAAATGCGCACATCGATGTCGGGATATTCCTGCTGGAACGATCCCAGCCGCGGCACCAGCCACTTGGTGGCGAACGAGGCGGTGGTGGTGACGGTGAGCGGGCCGCTGGCATCGGTCTTCAGCAGACGCTCGGTGGCATCGTGCAGCAGGTCGAAAGCCTGGCGCACACCCGGCAGGTAGGCTTGGCCAGCCTCGCTCAGCAGGATCTCGCGATTGCGCCGCACGAACAGCTTCAGCCCCATGCGGTCCTCCAGGCCGCGGATCTGATGGCTGATGGCGGCCTGGGTCACGGCCAACTCATCGGCCGCATCGGTGAAGGACAGATGGCGCGCGGCGGCCTCGAAGGCCCGCAAGGCGTTCAGCGGCGGTAGCGAACGACGCATGGAGTTCTCCAGATACAGCGTGATGGCACACGCCTAACTCATGAGGTTTTCTTATCCTGCCCCGACCCATCGTCGTTTGTAAAGACCCAGGCGTGGTCGCATATCCGTCAGCACTGAAAGCCTCATTGGAGGAGGCACCCATGGCTGATCGCAACACGACGAAGACCGCGTTGGCACAAGGGAAATTCATCCGTTCCTACGACCGCCC
Source organism: Reyranella sp. CPCC 100927 (assembly GCF_007859315.1). Classification (GTDB taxonomy): domain Bacteria; phylum Pseudomonadota; class Alphaproteobacteria; order Reyranellales; family Reyranellaceae; genus Vineibacter. Next base: position 801,152 of record NZ_VOHA01000001.1, on the reverse strand, counting down.
GCAACTCGAAGCCCGGGCTCGGGCCCTGCGTGCCGAAGCGGTCCTGGACATCGCCCAGGCCGCCGCCGCGGCGGCGCGCGGCTGGTTCGCGCGCCTTCTCGGCACGGCACGGGCAAGCACCTGATTTGACAGCGTAGTGGGTCGCAACACCGATTCGATGGAGAGTCACATGGCCTACACCACCTACACCAATGCCCTGTCCACCCCGGCGCGTGAATCGCTGCCGACACGCCTGGCGGCCGCGGTGCGGCGCTGGCGCCAGCGCGCCCATGATCGCGCCGAGTTGGCCCGCCTCACGGCGCGCGACGCGCGCGACCTGGGCATCGACCCGGGCGTGATCAACTACGAAGCCAGCAAGCCGTTCTGGAGAGCTTGAGAGCGACGCTCAATCGTCGTTCGCGCCGGCGGTCGCCCCTCCCCGACCGCCGGCGTCTTTCCTCCCGCATGGCGCGGCAACATCACACGAGTAAGCACACAGATGGCCGGGGATCGAATTCCTGGACCGATCATCGGCTCCTCGTCCTGACCGCGGACGGATGCGTGAAATGCGTCACGCCGTCTTGCCGGGCGGCCGTTCGTAGCGGAACCCCAGCCGGACCCTGACCTGATAGTGGGCGACCTTGCCGTCCTCGATATGGCCGCGGATTTCGCCGACCTCGAACCAGTCGAGATTGCGCACGGTCTGCGCCGCCGTGCTCAACGCCGTCTTGATGGCATGCTCGATGCTGGTTTCCGACGTGCCGACGACTTCATTGATCGCATAAACATGGCTCATCATCAGTCTCCGTTGCGGCCGACCGCGGCGCACTGCCGCTGACGCACGCGTGATCCGTCACCCGCGGCAACCTCGCCGCGTGCTGGATCGTTAACGACACCAGCCGGCGCCTGTTCCGACGCCGGTTTCCGTTTGTCGCTGCAGGGGGATCCGCCGTGGCCCTGAAGATCGAGGACTACGCCCTGATCGGTGATGGCGAAACGGCGGCGCTGGTCGGACGCGACGGCTCGATCGACTGGCTGTGCCTGCCGCGCTTCGATTCGGATGCCTGCTTCACCGCCCTGCTGGGAACCCCCGATCATGGACGCTGGCTGCTGGCGCCCGTGCAGCCGGCGCGCGTGTCACGGCGCTATCGGGACGACACCCTGATCCTGGAAACCCGCTTCGCAACCGACTCCGGGATCGTCACCGTGATCGACTTCATGCCGCCGCGTGACCCGCAGGCGGCGCTGATCCGGCTGGTGGTTGGCGTCGAAGGCCGGGTGCCGATGCGCACCGAATTGGTGCTGCGCTTCGGCTACGGCGCGACGGTACCCTGGGTGACGCGCATGGAAGACGGCGCGCTGCGCGCCGTGGCCGGACCCGACATGGCGCTGCTGCGCACGCCGGTCGCCTTGCGCGGCGAGGATCTGCGCACGGTCGCCGAATTCGTCGTCACACCGGGCGACACGATTCCGTTCGTGCTGACCTATTGTGCCTCCAACCAGCCGATCACGCGGCAACCGATCAATCCGCGCGCGGCACTCGCCACCACCGAAGCGTTCTGGCAGCGCTGGGCGGCACAGTGCAAACCGGCCGGCGAATGGAGCGGCGCGGTCAAGCGATCGCTGATCACGCTCAAGGCGCTGATCTACACGCCGACCGGCGGGATCGTGGCAGCACCGACGACATCGCTGCCCGAACGACTGGGTGGCACGCGCAACTGGGACTATCGCTTCTGCTGGCTGCGCGATGCGACGCTCACCTTGCTGGCCCTCATGAACGCCGGCTACTACGAGGAAGCACAGGCGTGGCGCGGCTGGCTGTTGCGCGCGATCGCCGGCGTCCCGGCGCAGGCGCAGATCATGTATGGCGTGGGCGGCGAGCGGCGGCTGACGGAATGGGCCGTAGGATGGCTCCCCGGCTACGAGAACTCGGCCCCGGTGCGCATCGGCAACGCGGCGCACAATCAACTGCAACTCGACGTCTACGGCGAAGTGATGGACGCATTGCACCAAGCCCGTCGCGTTGGCCTCGACAGCGGCGAGGCCGCCTGGGGCATGCAGCGTGCACTGATCGAGCACCTCACCAAGATCTGGGACCAGCCCGACACCGGCATCTGGGAAGTGCGCGACGCGCCGGAGCACTTCACCTATTCCAAGGTCATGGCGTGGGTGGCGCTGGATCGCGCCGTGAAGGGCGCCGAGATGTTCGGGCTGGAAGCGCCGATCAAGCGCTGGCGGCAACTGGCACAAACCATCCATGACGACATCTGCGCCAACGGCTTCGATCCGCAGCTGGGCAGCTTCGTGCGCGCCTACGGCGCCCGCGAACTGGACGCCAGCCTGCTGTTGCTGCCGGCGGTCGGTTTCCTGCCGCCCAGCGATCCGCGCATCCGCGGCACCGTCGATGCGATCGAACGCCACCTGCTGGTGGATGGCTTCGTGCTGCGCTACGACACGACTGCCGCGCAGGACGGCCTGCCGCCGGGCGAGGGGGCGTTCCTGGCTTGCAGCTTCTGGCTGGCCGATGCCTACGTCCTGATGGGGCGACCCGACGATGCGCGCCGACTGTTCGAACGCCTGCTGGCGCTGCGCAACGATGTCGGCCTGCTGTCGGAGGAATACGACGTCGTGCGCCAGCGCCTGGTCGGCAATTTCCCGCAGGCATTCTCGCACATCGCGCTGGTCAACACGGCCTACAACCTGACGCAGGTGCAAAAGCCGGTCGAACAGCGCGCCCGGCGCAACGGCGGGGACGCTGAAAGCACGCCGGCGCAGCGGGTATAGCCGGCCGCTTCCCCTTCTCCCGCAGCGGCGAAAGAAGAGGCGCCGTCACACCACCGCGCCGCTGGCGCGCAGCGTGGCGATGGCGTCGGCATCGTGGCCGGTTTCGCGCAGGATCTCGTCGGTGTGGGCGCCCAGACCCGGTGCGCGGCGCGGTGGCGCCTGTGACACGCCCGCCAAACTGAACGGGCTCGCGATGGTGCGCGGCACATCGGTATCGCCGGTCGCGACAAACGTGCCGTTGGCGGCAAGCTGCGGATCGTCCGGCAGATCGCGCAGGCCGGGCAGGACGCCGAAGGTGATGCCGGCCGCCGCCAGTCGCACGCGCCAGTCGCCCAGATCGCGGGTGGCGAACTGGGCGTCGAGGATCGCCATCAGCTCGGGCACACGCTCGGCGCGTGCCGCACGCGACGCGAAGCGCGGGTCATCGGTCAGCTGCGGCAGGTCCATGGCACGGCAGAAGCCGGCCCACAGCCGCTCCTCGCGCACGATGACCAGCGACAACCAGCGCCCGTCACGGGCACGGTAGGCGTTGGCGAGTGCGTTCTTGGCGAACTGTCGGCCGCGGCGCGGCTCGGGAAAGGCGCCCAGCAGTGCGGCCTGCGCGAAGATGCCGTTGGACCAGATGCCGTTGTGCAGCAGGTTGGTCGCCACCTGGCCGCCGCGGCCGGTGCGTTGACGCGTATAGAGCGCCAGCATGATGGCGCCGAACAGGGTCATCGCCGTCGGATGATCGCCCTGCGCCGGCAGGGTGAGCGCGGGCGGACCATCGGCCACCCGCATCGTATCGACGATGCCGGAACGGCCGAAATACGTCGTGATGTCGAACCCGGGCTGATCGGCTTCTGGCCCGGTCTCGCCGTAGCCCGACAGCGAGGCATAGATCAGCCGCGAGTTGATCGGCGCCACGTCGTCGTAACGCAGCCGCAGGCGGGCCCGCACCGGGAACGGATAGTTGGTGATCAGCACGTCGGCGCGCGCGATCAGCTGGTCCAGCACAGCCCGGCCGGCGTCACTCTTCAGGTCGAGCGCGATGGCGCGTTTGCCGCGGTTGTCCAACGCCCAGGAATAGTCGACCCCGCACTTGGGCATGCCGGCGCCATCGCCCATGCGCCGTAGCGGATCACCGTCGGGTGGCTCGACCTTGATCACGTCGGCACCGAAATCGGCCATCACCGTCGCCGCTGCCGGCCCGGCGATGAAGGACGCAACATCGAGTACGCGCACGCCGGCCAACGGCAGTGCTGCCTCACAAGTGGCGATATCGGCCACGGTTCCTCCCGGACGAAACTTGCTTTGGGCGCAGGATCACGACAGCACCCCGGCGGGTCAACCCGCACGCGTCGATCGGATCGTCCTGTGGAAGCGGTGGCCGCGTGGGACCGCGTTGCCGCGGTCCCACGTCATGGCTCTGAGACGGGGCGTCGCCCGGGGTCGCTCCGGGCTTCGCCCCTGAGGAGGCAGATGCATTGCAGCCGTCAAACTCGGTCGCTGATGCATCCGGTCGATGCGCTTATGTGCGCATCTGTCACGTGAGAGGGTGGGCCCGGCCCCGTGAGAAGATCGTGAAGAAACACTCACTTTGGAGGTCAAATCGCGTCAATTTCATAAGTCGTCCGCTAAAAAAGCACCCGGCACCCCGCAAGTTTATGCGCGACAATGCTTAATTCGTCGCTCCGCGCGAACGCAGGGTCGCGATCTCCCCATCCGACAAGCCAGCCTCCCGCAAAACCTGCGCGGTGTGCTCCCCGACCGACGGCGGCGCGCCGGCCTCGCGAGGCCGGGCGAACCCCAGACGCACCGGATTATTGATGGTGCGCGGCACGTCAGGAGACTTAGTTTCTGCAATGATACCAGCATGGTACGCCTGCGGATCGTCGGGCAGGTCCTGCAGCCGTTCGATCACCCCGAACGTCACCTCGTGGGCGCGCAGGACCTGACGCCAGTGCGGCCAGTCGTGCCGGGCGAAGGCGTCGTCGAGGATCGCGGCCAGCGCCACACTGTGGGTCCGGCGCGCCTCGCGCGTGGCGAAACGGGTATCGGTCGCGAGGTCGGGCCGTCCCAGCGCCCGGCACAGCCGGTCCCAGCCCTTGTCCTCGCGCACCAGGGTCAACTGCACCCAGCGGTCGTCCCGCGTGCGGTAGATGTTGGCCAGCGCGTTGCGCGGCCGCTCGCGCGGCGGCCGCGGCGTGATGAAGCCGCCGACCAGCGCCGCCTGGGCCAGGGTGCCGTTCGACCACACGCCGTTGGCATACAGCGACGTGCCGACCCAGCCGCCCTTGCCGGTGCGATCGCGCCGGCGCAGGCCCAGCAGGATGGCGGACACGATGGTCATGGCGGCGCAGCGATCGCCCTGGGCCGGCAGCGAGAAGCCGGGCGGACCGTCCTCGTAGCGCTGGGCATCGAGAATGCCGGCACGGCCGAAGTAGGCATTGACGTCGAAACCCGGCATGTCGCGATCCGGCCCGCTCTCGCCGTAGCCGGTGAGCGAGGCGTAGACCAGGCACGGGTTGACCGCAGCGACATCCTCGAAGCGCAGCCGCAGGCGATCGCGCACCGGCAACGGGAAGTTCACGATCATCACGTCGGCGCGCGCCACCAGGCGATCGAACGCGGCGCGACCGTCGGGATGCTTGAGATCGAGCGCGACCGAGCGCTTGTTGCGGCCATCGAGCTGCCAGACGAAGTTCACGTCGGTGCGCGGGTAGTTGGGATTCTGCCAGCTGTTGCGATGCGGATCACCGGTGCCCGGCGGCTCGACCTTGATGACGTCGGCACCGAAATCGCCCAGCACGACCGCCGCCGCTGGTGCGGCGATGAAGGAGCTGACATCGAGCACCGTCACGCCGGCCAGCGGCAGTTCGTCGTCCAATGCCGTGTCGTCGGTCATGTCAAAGAGGTCTCCCGCCGTCATCCCGAGCGCAGCGCAGCGATATCGGCGTCGGACAGACCGGCCTCGCGCAGCACCTCCTCGGTGTGCTGGCCCAATGTCGGGCCGGGGCCGGCGGTGCGCGGCTGCGCGAAGTCGAGCCGGATCGGGTTGCCGATGGTGCGCGGCATGTCGGGATTGTCCGCCGCGACAATAGCGCCGGCATGGACGGCCTGTTCATCGTCGGGCAGGTCCTGCGGACGGCTGATCACGCCGAACGTCACGTCGGCCGCAGCCAGCGCGGCGCACCAGTCGACGTAATCACGGGTGGCGAAGACGTCGCTGAACAGCGCCGCCAGTTCGGCCGCGCGCGACCGGCGCGCCTCGACCGTGGCAAAGCGCGCATCCTTCTCCAATACCGACAGGCCCAGTACGCGGCACAGCGCCGGCCACAGCTTGTCCTCGCGCACGATCACCAGCTGGATCCAGCGATCATCGCGGGTGCGATAGAGATTGCCCAGGGCACTGCGCGGCCGCTCGCGCGGCGGCCGCGGCGGCAGGAAGGCGCCGACCAGGGCGGCCTGGGCGACGACCCCGCACGACCAGATGCCGTTGGCCAGCAGCGACGTGCCGACCCAGCTGCCCTGCCCCGTCTTGGCGCGACGCATCAGGCCCATCAGGATCGCCGACACCAGTCCCATGGCGGTGGCGCGATCGCCTTGCGCCGGCACAGCGGTGCCGGGGGGCGCACCTTCATAGCGCTGGGCATCGAACAGGCCGGAACGCGCGAAATAGGCGGTGGCATCGAAGCCCGGCCGGTCGCGATCCGGACCGGTCTCGCCGTAGCCGGTGAGCGAGGCATAGATCAACCGCGGATTGACGGCCTTCACGTCCTCGTAGCGCAACCGCAGGCGCTCGCGCACCACCGGCGGAAAATTGCAGATCAGAACGTCGGAGACAGCGATCAGCCGGTCGAGTGCGGCACGTGCCTGGGGCTGCTTCAGATCGAGCATGACCGAGCGCTTGTTGCGGCTGTCGAGATGCCAGGCATAGTTGATCGGGCTCTTGGGGTAGCTCACCGAGCCCTGCACCATCTGGCGGTTGGGATCGCCGTCCGGGCCTTCGACCTTGATGACGTCGGCGCCCCAGTCGCCCATCACCGTGGCCGCCGCCGGCGCCGCAATGAACGAGCTGATATCCAGCACCCGCACGCCGGCGAGCGGCAACGCGTCATCGGATGGCGCGGCGGTATCGGACACGGCAACTCCTCACGGCGACAGAGGGACGATGCGTCAGAATCGCGGCGAAGAAGAACACGGTCAATCGACACCCGCGAAGAGCTTCCCTGCGTACACGCATTCTGAATTGCGGTTGAAGCATGCGGTTCCGTTGCGCCCATCGATACGCATTCTTGTTTTTTGTTGACAATTTTTCGACCAGCTTCGCAAATGGCGCCCGCCGAATGAGCGCGCCGACAAGAGCGTGCAGCGGGAGGAAACATGGACGCTCCGTCGTCGCGCCATCGTGGCGCGGCAAGCGATAGCACCGTGGCCGTGCTACGACGATCGACCGCTGCTGGCGACAGTGCCGACAGTCCGACGATCTGCGCCCTGCCGCTGCCGCAACAGATCGCCGACCATCTCGGCCACCAGATCATGAACGGCGACTGTCCACCCGGCAGCCGGCTGAAGGAAGAGAAATTCGCCGAGCACTACCAGGTCAGCCGCGGTCCCGTGCGCGAGGCGTTTCGCATCCTGGAGCGTCGTGGCTTCGTGGAGATCGTGCCGCGCCACGGCGCGCGGGTGCGCGTCTTCGATCCGGCCGATCTTGCCGCGCTGTTCAGCGTGCGCGGCGTGCTGCTGGGACTGGCGGCGCGCCAGGCCATCGAGCAGGCGGCGCCTGACGTCGTCGAGCGCCTGGCGGCACAGGTCGCGCGCCTGCGCCGCTCGGCCGAGGCGATGGACATCACGCCGCTGGAGCACGCCAAGATCGCCATGGAGGCGCAGGAAGCCGTGATCTGCTGCAGCGGCAACCGGCCGCTGATCCGGATGATGGAAGAACTCAAGGGCCGCGCCCTGTGGCGCATGGCCTGGCACGAGACACCGCTCGATTTCACGAGCCGCGCGCGACGTCAGCAATCGGCACGGCTGTGGGGCGACATGCTGCGCGCGATCAAGAACAGCGATGCCGACGGCGCCGAGCGCATCGGCCGCCTGCTGCTGGAAGCCTCGCGCGACCACATGCTGGCGGCGATGGCGGCACAGCGGCGCCACGCCGTCGCCGAGCCGGAGGATCCGGCACCGTCGCGACGGCGGCCCCGGCGATCGGCAACCGCCGCAAACGAGACCAACGTGACGGCGGAGGCCGACTGACATGCAGGCGTATATCGCACGCCGTCTGCTGGCGCTGATCCCGACCTTGTTCTTCGCCAGCGTCATCGTGTTCGTAACCGTGCGGCTGATCCCCGGCGACATCATCGACCTTATGCTGTCGTCCAACGACATCAGTGCCGGCAAGAAGTCGCGCGAGCAGCTCGAGATGGCGCTGGGGCTGGATCAGCCGATGTACCTGCAGTACTTCCGCTGGATCTACGCCATCCTGATCCAGGGCGATTTCGGCAAGTCGCTGTGGCAGAACACGCCGGTGGCCGAGCAGCTGCTGGTGCGCCTGCCGATCACCTTCGAACTCGGCTTCCTGGCGCTGCTGGTGGCGCTGGCTGTCGCCATCCCGATCGGCGTGTACTCGGCGATCCGCCAGGACACCGCCGGCGACTATGTCGCGCGTTCGTTCTCCATCCTGATGCTGTCGGTGCCGAGCTTCTGGGTCGGCACGATGGTGATGGTGTTCCCGTCGATCTGGTGGGGCTGGTCGCCCGACGTGAAGTTCGTGCCGTTCACCCAGGACCCGCTGCGCAACCTGGGACAGATGGCGATCCCGGCCGTCATCCTGGGCTGCGCGCTGTCGGCCGTCACCATGCGGCTGACGCGCACCATGATGCTGGAAGTGCTGCGCCAGGACTACGTGCGCACCGCCTGGGCCAAGGGCTTGGACGAACGTCTGGTCGTGGTGCGCCACGCGCTGCGCAATGCGCTGATCCCGGTGGTGACCCTGATCGGCCTGCAGGCGCCGCTCTTGATCGGCGGCGCCGTCATCCTGGAGCAGATCTTCGTCATCCCCGGCATGGGCCTGTTGCTGCTGGATGCCGTGAGCCAGCGCGACTATCCGATCATCACCGGCGTGTTCCTGATCGTCGGTGTGGCGGTGATGGTCATCAACCTGATCGTCGATCTCAGCTACGGCGTTCTGGATCCCAAGGTGAGGTACCGCTGATGGCCAGCATCGCCGACACCGCCGTCACGACGGCGCCGCGCCGGTCGCGCAGTCCGTTCACGCGCTTCGTCATCCGGCTGGTGCGGGAAAAGCCGCTGGGCGCCGTGTGCGCCGCCGTCTTCGTGCTGTTCCTGTTCTGTGGCGTCTTCGCCGACGTGCTGGCGCCCTACGGCATGAACCAAATCAGCCCGCTCAACCGGTTGAAGCCGCCCTCACTGCAGTACCCGTTCGGTACCGACAATCTGGGCCGCGACATGTTCTCGCGCTGCCTCTACGGCGCGCAGCTGTCGGTGATCATCGGTTTCTGCGCCGCCGGGCTGGCGACGATCATATCGGTCGTACTGGGCATCCTCACCGGCTATCTCGGCGGCAAGTTCGACATGATCGTGCAGCGCTTCGTCGACGCCTGGATGAGCTTCCCCGACCTGATCATCCTGATCGTGGTGGTCTCGGTGCTGGGCCCGGGCATGCCGCAGATCATCGGCACCTTGGGCCTGCTGCTGGGCATCGCCGGCTCGCGCATCATCCGCAGCGCCGTGATCTCGGTGCGCGAGAACATGTATGTGCATGCCGCCCAGTCGACCGGCGCCTCGACGTTCCGCATCCTGTGGCGCCACATCCTGCCCAACGTGATGCCGCCGGTGATCGTGCTGTTCACCACCCGCCTGGGCGTGGTGATCCTGGTCGAGTCGGGGCTGTCGTTCCTGGGCCTGGGCGTGCCGCCGCCGGCGCCGACCTGGGGCGGCATGCTGTCGGGCGCCGGCCGCACTTTCATGTACCAGGGACCGTGGCTGGCGCTGGCGCCTGGCCTGTGCCTGACCGTGGTCGTCTACGCCACCAACATGTTCGGCGACGCGCTGCGTGATCTGCTCGATCCGCGCATGCGCGGCAGCCGGTGACTATTCCCTCCCCCAGCTTCGCCGGGGAGGAAAATAAAGAGGAGGGGGTGATGATGAGTTTGCGCAGTTTGGGCAAAGGTTTGATGGCCGGCGCGCTGGCGTTGGCGATGGGCGGCACGGTGATGGCGCAGACTCCGGCCAAGCCGCAGTATGGCGGCACGCTGGAGATCGCCACCATATTTGCCACGCTGTCGGCACTGTCGTGGGATCCGAACGACTGGAACTGGAAGCTGAACCACGACACCAGCCAGTTCTACGAACAGCTCATCGCCGGCGATCTCGACAAGAGCGTGCGCAAGGGCGGCAAGTACGCCTTCACCATCGACTCTCACCTGCCGCCCGGTGCACAGCGCGGCGAGCTCGCCGAGAAATGGGAGATGGTGCAGAACCCGCTGTCGGTGGTCTTCACCTTGCGCAAGGGCGTCATGTTCCCGGAGAAGCCGGGTGTAATGCCCGAGCGCGAGATGACCGCCGAGGATGTCGTCTTCAGCTTCAACCGGCTGCGCGCCAGCGCCAAGGCAATCCCGACCTATTTCGACTTCGTCGACCGCGTCGAAGCCAAGGACAAGTACACCGTCGTCTACTATTTCAAGGAATACAACGCCGAGTGGGACTACCGACTGGCCTGGGGCTTCTATACACCGGTGACGCCGAAGGAGGTCATCGATGCCGGCGCCGGCAACTGGAAGAACGTCAACGGCACCGGCCCATTCGTGCTCGCCGACTTCGTACAGGGCAACTCCAACACGTACACCAAGAACCCGATCTACTGGGACAAGGAGACCATCGGCGGGCAGGCCTACAAGATTCCATTCGTCGATAAGCTGGTCTACCGCACCATCAAGGACGAGGCGACACAACACGCCGCGCTGCGCAGCGGCAAGATCGACATCCTGGAAGCAATCCAAGCGCGCAGTGTCGATGAGATCAAGAAGAGCAGTCCCAACCTGCAATGGTCCAAGCGGCTTTCCTTCCTCGGCCAGTATGTGGCGCTGCGCACGGACACCAAGCCATTCGACGACGTGCGCGTACGCCGGGCGATGAATCTCGCCATCAACAAGAAGGAGGTCATCGCAGCCCATTACCAGGGCCATGCCGAGCTGCACGCCTTCCCGATGCATCCGGACTGGACGGGCTACTTCGACCCGCTCGAGAAGCTGCCCCCGGCGGCGCAGGAGATGTACGCCTACGATCCGGCCAAGGCCAAGAAGCTGCTAGCCGAGGCCGGCTACCCCAAGGGCTTCACGGTCAAGATGCAGTACTGCGCCTGCTCGCCCGATCACACCGAGCTGGCGCCGCTGCTGGTGGCCTATCTCGAGCAGATCGGCGTGAAGATCGAACTGCAGCCGATGGAATATGCGGCGTTCCTGTCGGCGATGACGACGAAGAAACACGCCGCGGCCTACCTGATGAACAACAGCCATAACAACCCGACGACCAGCATCCGCAAGAACTTCGTCACCGGCCAGACCTGGAACGCGTCGATGTACGCCGACCCCAAGGTCGACGCCAGGATGGACGAGGTCTTCCGTGCACCGGACGAAGAGAAGCGCATGGAAATGCTGCGCGATCTGACGGCGGAGATCGTGGGACAGGCGCCCTATATCTGGCTGCCGACGCCCTACACCTTCGCCGCCTGGTGGCCGTGGGTGAAGAACTACGGTGGCGAGCTGAGCGTGGGATCGATCCGGCCCGGCCCGATCTATGCCCGTATCTGGATCGACCAGGAGCTGAAAAAGAAGATGGGATACTGACCCCTCGACGCCATCCCTGCCGAAGCGCGCCCCAAAGAGCGCGCCGGCAGATACCCATGATGCTGTGACCTAGGGAGGGTGACATGAAGGTGGGTTGGAGTCGCGCTTTTGGTGCCTTTGCGCTGAGTGCCGGCTTGCTGATCGGGCAGCCGGTGGCGAACGCGCAGACACCGGCGAAGCCGCAATACGGCGGCACACTCGAAATCGGCACGGTGTTCTACACGCTGTCGGCGCTGTCGTGGGATCCTTACGACTGGAACTGGAAACTGAACCACGACACCGGCCAGTTCTACGAGCAGCTCGTCGCGGGCGACCTCGACAGGAGCCTGCGCAAAGGCGGCAAGTACAGCTTCTCCATCGACGCCTTCCTGCCGCCAGGCGCCCAACGCGGCGAGCTCGCCGAGAAGTGGGAGCTGGTGCAGAACCCGCTGTCGGTCGTCTTCACCTTGCGCAAGGGCGTGATGTTTCCCGCCAAGCAGGGCGTGATGGCCGAGCGCGAACTGACGGCTGATGATGTCGTGTTCACCTATAAACGGCTGATCTCCAGTCCAAAGGCGATCCCCGGCGTCTACGATTTCGTCGATCGGGTCGAAGCCAAGGACAAGTACACGGTCGTCTACTATCTGAAAGAGTACAACGCCGACTGGGATGCACGTCTGGCGTGGGGCTTCTACACGCCGGTGACGCCGAAAGAAGTGATCGATGCCGGCGCCACCAACTGGAAGAACGTCAACGGCACCGGTCCCTTCATGCTGACGGACTTCGTGCAGGGCAACTCCAATACCTACACGAAGAATCCGATCTACTGGGACAAGGAGACCATCGGCGGGCAGGCCTACAAGATTCCGTTCGTCGACAAGCTGATCTACCGCACCATCAAGGACGAAGCGACGATGAACGCCGCCTTGCGCACGGCCAAGGTCGACATCCTGGAGTCGATCAGCGTGCGCCACGTCGACGAGATGAAGAAGAGCGTGCCGCAGCTGCAATGGAACAAACGGCTGTCGACTCTGGGTTCGTTCGTCGCGATGCGCACCGACACCAAGCCGTTCGATGATGTGCGCGTGCGCCGGGCAATGAACCTGGCCATCAACAAGAAGGAAATCATCGCCGCCCACTACCAGGGCCAGGCCGAACTGCACGCCTATCCGATGCATCCCGAGTGGTCGGGCTATTTCGACCCGCTCGACAAGCTGCCGCCGGCGGCACAGGAGATGTACGAATACAATCCCGCCAAGGCCAAGAAGCTGCTGGCCGAGGCCGGCTATCCCAAGGGCTTCAGCTTCAAGATGCAGTTCTGCGCCTGCTCGCCGGACCACACCGAGCTGGCACCCCTGCTGGTGGCCTATCTCGAGCAGATCGGCGTCAAGGTCGAGCTGCAGCCCATGGAGTACGCCGCATTCCTGTCGACGATGATGACCCGCAAGCATGCGTCGGCCTACCTGATGAGCAGCAGCCACACCAACCCCACCACCAGCATCCGCAAGAGCTTCACGACCGGGCATCAGTGGAATCCGTCGATGTACTCGGATCCCAAGTTCGACGCCAAGATGGAGGAGGTCTACCGCACCCAGGACGAAGAGAAACGCATGGAGATGCTGCGCGAGATGACGGCCGAGATCATGGCGCAGGCGCCCTATATCTGGCTGCCGACGCAGTACGTCTATGCGGCATGGTGGCCCTGGGTGAAGAACTATGGCGGCGAGATGTATGTCGGCGCCCTGCGGCCGGGACCAATCTATGCCCGCATCTGGATCGACCAGGAGCTGAAAAAGAAGATGGGATACTGAAACGACAACAGGGAGGGTGACATGAGGACAGGTTGGGAACGAACGCTGGGTGCGTTCACATTGGGTGCCGCGCTGCTGCTCGGGCAGCCGGCGGCGCACGCGCAAGGCGGCGATAAACCGCAGTACGGCGGCACGCTGGAGGTCGGCACGGTCTACGTGACCCTGTCGGCGCTGTCGTGGGATCCGGCCGACTGGAACTGGAAATCCAATCACGACAGCGGCCAGTTCTACGAACAGCTGTTCGCCGCCGACCTGTCGAAGAGCAAGAAGGCAGGCGGCAAGCACGCCTTCTATGCCGATGCCTGGCTGCCCAGCGACGGCACGCGTGGCGAACTGGCCGAAAGCTGGCAGTGGAAGGACAACCCGCTGCGCATCGAGATCAAGTTGCGCAAGGGCATCATGTTCCCGGAGAAGGCGGGCGTGATGAAGAGCCGCGAGCTGGTGGCTGACGACGTGGTCTACGCCTACACCCGCCTCGACAAGAGCCCCAAGAAGATCGTCGGCTACTTCGACCACGTCCAGAAGGTCGAGGCGACCGACAGCCATACCGTCGTCATCACCTTCAAGGAATTCTTCGCCGAGTGGGACTACCGGTTCGGCTGGGGTTACTTCTCGGGCATCTATCCGCGCGAGGTGGTCGAGGCCGGCATCGCCAACTGGAAGAATGCCAACGGCACCGGCCCCTTCATGCTGACCGATTTCGTGTCCGGCAATTCCAACACCTACACCAAGAATCCGAACTACTGGGACAAGGACAAGATCGGCGGCGTCGACTACAAGCTGCCGTTCGTCGACAAGGTCGTCTACCGCACCATCAAGGATGAGGCGACCAACATCGCCGCGCTACGCACCGGCAAGCTCGACCTGCTGGAATACATCCGCTGGCAGAACGTGGAGAGCCTGAAGAAGAGCGCACCGCAGCTGAAATGGTCGCGCTGGCTCAACATGAGTGGCACGTTCATGTCGTTCCTGGTCAACCAGAAGCCATTCGACGATGTGCGCGTGCGCCGGGCGCTGAACATGGCGGTCAACAAGCAGGAGATCGTCAGCGCCTACTACGCCGGCAACGCCGAGCTGTTCGCCTACCCGATGCACCCGGACTACATCGGCTACTTCGAGCCGCTCGAGAAGATGCCGGCCTCCATCAAAGAACTCTTCACCTACGATCCCAAGAAGGCACGCAAGCTGCTCGACGAAGCCGGCGTGCCCAAGAACTTCAGCTTCAAGGTCCAGGTCTGCTCGTGCAGCCCCGACCACATGGAGCTGCTGCCGCTGGTCGCCGCTTATCTCGAGCAGGTCGGCATCAAGCTTGAGATCCAGCCCATGGAGTATGCCGCGTTCCTGTCGGCCATGACCTCGCGCACCATGACGGCCGGCTACTTCATGAACAACGGCCATACCAACCCGACCACCACGATCCGCAAGAGCTTCACGACGGGCCAGCAATGGAACCCGTCGGGCTGGTCGGATCCGGCCTTCGACAAGAAGATGGACGAGGTCTACCGCACGCGCGACGAGGAAAAGCGCCAGGAAATGCTGAAGGAAATGACGCGCGAGATCCTCGACAAAGCGCCCTATCTCTGGCTGCCGACACCCTACATCTATACGGCGTGGTGGCCGTGGGTGAAGAACTACGACGGCGAGCTGCGTGCCGGCGCGGTGCGGCCGGGCCCGATCTATGCCCGCCTGTGGCTCGACCAGGAACTCAAGAAGAAGATGGGGTTCTAAAACCCGGGAGCGCGGGCCTCCGGCCCGCACGGCGCGTAGCGCCGAGATGTGAGCGGGCGGGACGCCCGCGCTCCCAGGAAGCAACAAGAGGTACGAAGCGTGGCTGTTGTGTCAGAGCAAACATTGACCGCACCGCGGCCGGCACCGGCGCCCGCCAAGGCGCCGCTGCTGCAGGTCCGCGACCTGGTCACCACCTTCCGCACCGACCGTGGCAAGGTGGTGGCGGTCGACCGCGTGTCGTTCGACGTCGCCCGCGGCGAGACGGTGGCGATCGTGGGCGAGTCGGGTTCAGGCAAGAGCGTGACGGCGCTCTCGATCCTGCGCCTGATCCCCAACCCGCCCGGTCGCATCGAGCAGGGCGAGGTGCTGTTCGACGGCCGTGACCTGCTGAAGCTCAGCGATGCCGAGGTGCGCGCCATTCGCGGCAACAGCATCGCCATGATCTTCCAGGAGCCGATGTCGTCGCTGAACCCGGCGCTGACGGTGGGCATGCAGGTCGGCGAGCCGGCGAACCTGCACCGCAAGGCCTCGTGGGCAACGGCCTTCGCGCGCGCCAAGGAACTGCTGTCCAAGGCCGCCATTCCCGATGCCGGCAGCCGGCTCAATTCGTATCCGCATCAGTACTCCGGCGGCATGCGCCAGCGCGTGATGATCGCCATGGCGCTGGCCTGCGATCCCAAGCTGATCATCGCCGACGAGCCGACGACCGCGCTCGACGTGACGGTGCAGGCGCAGATCCTGGCGCTGCTCAAGCAGCTGACACGCGAAGCGAACTCGTCGCTGATCCTGATCACGCATGACCTGGGCGTCGTGGCGCGCTACGCCGATCGCGTCGTGGTGATGTATGGCGGCCGCATCGTCGAGACCGCACCCGCCATCGATCTCTATACCAAGCCGCGCCATCCCTATACCCGCGGCCTGATGGCCTCGATCCCACGGCTGGACGGTGATACCGGCCAACGGCTGGTGCCGATCGAAGGCCAACCGCCCGATCTCGCCAACCTGCCGAAGGGCTGCGCCTTCGCACCGCGCTGCCAG
Source organism: Reyranella sp. CPCC 100927 (assembly GCF_007859315.1). Taxonomy (GTDB): domain Bacteria; phylum Pseudomonadota; class Alphaproteobacteria; order Reyranellales; family Reyranellaceae; genus Vineibacter. The sequence goes on along the minus strand of NZ_VOHA01000001.1, from coordinate 784,984 downwards.
TCCGCCACCGACCGCTGTCGCCAGGAGCGCCCGCCGCTCGAGGCTGTCAGCGATCGCCACTACAAGGCTTGTTTCCTCGATGCCTGACACCGTGACGACACAAGCGGCCGCAACGGCGGCCGACACCACCGCCGGCCCCCTGCTGCGCGTCGAGGACCTGAAGGTCCACTTCCCGGTGCTCAAGGGCGTGGTGGTCCAGAAGCAGGTCGCTACCGTGAAAGCGGTCGACGGCGTCTCCTTTACGCTGAACCGCGGCGAAACGCTGGGCCTGGTGGGCGAAAGCGGCTGCGGCAAGTCGACGACCGGGCTTGCCATCCTGCGCATGCTCAAGCCGACCAGCGGCCGCATCGTCTTCGAGGGCGAGGACATCGCGCGCCACGACAAAGGGCGCATGCGCAGGGTGCGCCAGCGCCTGCAGATGGTCTACCAGGATCCGTACGGTTCGCTCGATCCGCGCATGAAAGTGGGCGACATCGTCGGCGAGCCGCTGGTGGTGCATGGCGTCGCCGGCGACAAGGCAGCGTACCGTGCCCGCATCGCCGAGCTGATCCGCCTGGTCGGCCTGCTGCCCGACATGGCCGAACGCTATCCGCACGAATTCTCCGGCGGCCAGCGCCAGCGCATCGGCATCGCTCGCGCGCTGGCGCTCAACCCCAGCCTGATCATCTGCGACGAGCCGGTGTCGGCGCTCGACGTCTCGATCCAGGCGCAGGTGGTGAACCTGTTCATGGAGCTGCAGGAGCGGCTGGGGCTCGCCTACCTGTTCATCGCCCATGACCTGTCGGTGGTGCGCCACATCAGCAACCGCATCGCCGTGATGTATCTGGGCCGCATCGTCGAGATCGCCACGCGCGATCAGCTCTACAAGGAGCCGCTGCATCCCTACACGCAGGCGCTGATGGCAGCGGTGCCGATTCCCGACCCGGTGCTGGAGGCCACGCGGCCGCAGCAGATCATCACGGGCGAGGTGCCGAGCGCGCTGCGCCCGCCGCCCGGCTGCCGCTTCCACCCGCGCTGCCCGCACGCCACCGCCACATGCAAGACCGAGGACCCGCCGCTGCGCGACCGCAGCGGTGGCCGCGCGGTGGCGTGCCACCTGCACGCGTAGGTACAGATCATCCTGGACGTTGTTAACCCTCGCCCCGCGAGAGCGGGGAGAGGAGAAAGAGCACCGTCACACCTCGTCCACCGGCGCTTCGTTCCAGAAATTCAGCTCGATCTGGATGCCGTCGGGATCGCGGATGAAGATCAGCTGCAGCGGCCGCGCCGGTACCTTGTAGAGCGTATAGGGCACAGCGTCCCGCTTCAGGCGCGCGATCGTCTCGTCGATGCCGCTGCACCGAAGCGCGACATGATCGATCGCGCCGCTGCCCTGCGCCGTTCGGCCGCTCTCCGATATCAAATGCAGCACCGCCTGGTCGCCGGCGTAGAGCCACGCGCCGGGGAACGGGAACGGCGGCCGCGCACCGTCTCGCAGGCCGACATACGTCGCGTAGAAATCCACCGTCTTCGCGAGGTCGCGGCAATAGACGTTGTAGTGCTCGAGCGCGATGGCAGCAGGCATGGGCAGGATCCCCCGGAGACCGATTGCGCCTGATCTTAGTCGAGTATTTTTTGTTGACAATTTTTTGTTGTCATATGAAATCACGGCGGGGAGAAAGCGCATGACGGACATCAACAAGGTGCCGGTGCTGATCGTGGGTGGCGGCCCGGTCGGGCTGGCGATGGCCTCAGCGCTGGGGCGTTTCGGCGTGCGTTCGCTAGTGGTGGAGCGCAGTCCAACGACCACCGATCACCCCAAGTCGCGCGGCTGCAACACGCGCACCATGGAGATTTTCCGTCAGTGGGGCGTCGAAGCCGCCGTGCGCGCCCATGGCATGACCGGCCGCACCGACGTCTGGGTGATGATGGAGCGAATGGCCGGCCCGGAGTACGGCCGCACCCGCTCCGAGCCGCGCAGCGAGGAGACGCCGGCGCGCAAATGCCTGGTGGCGCAGGATGGCGTCGAGGCGGCGCTGCTGTGTGCCGTCCGCGACACCGGCATCGCCACCGCACGCTTTGCCACCGAACTGGTGGACTTCGAGGATCGCGGCACGCATGTCCGCGCCCGCATCCGTGACCTGCGCGCCGACACGATCGAGACCTGGGAGGCCGACTGGCTGGTCGCCGCTGACGGTGCCGGCAGCGGCACGCGTCATGCGGCGGGGATCGAGATGATCGGGCCGCCATCCTTGGCGGTGCTGATCAACGACTATCTGCGCGTCGACCTCTCGCGCTTTGCGGTCTCCAAGCAAGCCGCGTTGATCCGTATCATCCCGCCGGACCGGGCCATCCCGTCGGTCACGGTGCTCAACACCAACGGCATCGATCGCTGGCTGATGGTGATGGGGGTCGGCGACGAACGCCAGCGGCCGGTCCCCGACAGCGAGGTCGGCACCTTCCTGCAGCCCTATATCGGCGTCGATGACCTCGACGTGCGACGCATCAGCACTTCGACCTGGCGTATGAGCAAGCAGGTTGCCGCGACCTTCCGCAAAGGCAGGGTGCTGCTGGCCGGCGACTCGGCGCATCGCTTTCCGCCGACCGGCGGGTTCGGGCTGAACTCGGGCGTGCAGGACGCCCACAACCTCGCCTGGAAGCTGGCCTATGTGCTCAACGGGCAGGCGTCGGTGCGGTTGATCGACAGTTACGACCAGGAGCGCCGGCCGGTGGCGCAATCCAATGCCGACTGGAGCTTCGGCAACATGCGGCGCCTGCCGCATGTCGAGGAGGCCTGCCGATCGGGCAATCGCGAGCGGATCGATTTCTGGTTCAACGACCTCGACAACCACATGCACAGCACCGGCCAGGCGCTGGGCTTCGCCTACGAGCAGGGCGCCGTCATCAGCGACGGCTCGACGCCGGCGGCGCATGATCCGCGCCACTACACGCCCACCGACCGGCCGGGCAGCCGCTTCCCGCACTTCTGGCTCGACGACGCACACACGACATCCAGCCTGGACTGGTTCGACCGCGATTTCGTGCTGGTCGCCGGCCGGGACGCCGGCGACTGGCTCGAAGCCGGCCGCGCCGTGTCCGATCAGCTCGGCCTGCCCATCGCGTTGAAGCAGCTGCCGGTGCAGGGTGTCGATCCGGGCTGCAGGCTGGGCCGCCGTGGCGCGGCGCTGGTGCGACCGGACGGCCACGTTGCATGGCGCATGCCCTGGATGCCGACGGATCCACGCGCCGCGCTGGCCGGCGCCTTCGCCACGCTGCTGCACTGACGGGGCCGCCAATGCGTCGGCTGGTGGCCAACCATATCTCGACCGCCTACGACATCGCGGGCGCCGGCCCGCCGCTGGTGTTGATCCACGGTGCCGAGGCCGACAGCCGCATGTTCCGCACCGTCGCGTCCATGCTGTCGCCGCGCGCCACCGTGATCGTCTACGACCAGCGCGACTGCGGCCTGACCGAGCATGAGGCCGACGCCTACACGCTGCTCGACCTGGCGGACGACGCGGCGGCCTTGATCAGCGGTCTCGGGCTGGGCGCGGCGCATGTCTTCGGCCAGTCGCTGGGCGGGCTGATCGCGCAGCTGCTCGCTGCCCGTCATCCGGCCTGCGTGGAGCGCCTGATCCTGGGTGGTGCGATGCGGGCCGACGCATCGCTGCCCGACCTCAATCCGACCGGGATGGCCGCGGCAGCGTCCTACCGCGCCGCGGGCGATGCTGGGCTTGCCCCGTTGGCCGCCCTGTTCACGACCGCGACGTTCGTCGCCGAGAATCCCGGGGTCGTCGATGTCTGGCGTCATGCCAAGCCGCTGACCACGCCGGCGCAGCGGGCACGGCGACAGACCGCGATCCGCCGCCCCATCACCAAAATCGCGCTCGCCACGATCACGTGTCCGACACTGGTGCTGGTGGGTGACGCCGACCAGATCGTCCCCCCGGCTCACACGCGGACCATCGCCGACGACATTCCCGGCGCGATCTGCCGCACGCTGCCGGGGATCGGCCACGCCAGCGCGTTACAGGCTCCCGATCTGCTGGCGCGCGAGATTGCGCAATTTCTCCCTTTCCGACCCGCATGAGGGTGCCATGGACGTCCAACAGGCCTTCTCTTCACATGAGGACCTCCGGCGGCCGCAGAGAGCCTCGGCACGGGATGCATCACCGCTGTGCACCCTGCCGCTGGCCGAACAGGTCGCCGATCATCTCGGCCATCTGATCCTGCGCAGCGAATGCCCGCCCGGCAGCCGGCTGAAGGAAGAGACGTTCGCCGACCTCTATCATGTCAGCCGCGGACCGGTGCGCGAGGCCTTCCGCATCCTGGAGCGCCGCGGCCTGGTCGAGATCCTGCCGCGGCACGGCGCGCGCGTGCGCTCCTTCGATCTGGGCGAGCTCGGTTCGCTGTTCACCGTGCGCGCCGTTCTGTTCGGGCTGGCGGCGGGTGAGGCCACCCGGCACGCCAAGCCGGAATTCATCGATCGCCTGACGGCTCTGGTCGAGCAGCTGCAGCAATCGGCCGAAACGATGGACATCAGTGCGCGCGACCACGGCTTGCTCGCCTCCGACGCGATGCAGCTGATCGCCCGCTTCAGCGACAACAAGCCACTGATCCGGATCCTCGACGAGATCAAGATCAATCCGCTGTGGCGCATGGCGTGGAGCGAAACACCGGTCGACTTCGCGACCCAGGCGCGGCGGCGGCAATCGGCGCGCTATTGGCGCGATCTGCTGAACGCGATGAAGGGTGGCGACGCCCCGTCGGCTGAACGCATCGCGCGCGCCCTGCTCGAAGCGGCACGTGATTCGATGATGTCGGGTATCACGGCACTGCGCCGCGAGGCAGCACCGACCTGAAAAATCCCGCCAAGACAAGACGCGGGAGGGCTTGCAAGACACAGGAGGGGGAGATGCGCGTGCGGGCTTTGCGCGACCGGTTGATATCAGGCGCCCTGGCGGTGGCATTGAGCGGTGGCGCTGCGGCGCAGACCCCCGAGACGCCGCAGTACGGCGGCACCCTGGAGATCGCCACGGTATTCGCCGCGCTCTCGGCGCTGTCGTGGGATCCGTACGACTGGAACTGGAAGCTGAACCACGACACCGGCCAGTTCTACGAGCAGCTGATTGCCGGCGACCTCAGCAAGAGCATCCGCAAGGGCGGCCAATATTCGTTCACCATCGACTCCTTCCTGCCGCCAGACGCACAGCGCGGCGAGCTCGCGGAGAAGTGGGAGCTGGTCCAGGATCCGTTGTCGGTGGTCTTCACGTTGCGCAAAGGCGTCATGTTTCCCGACAAGCCGGGCGTGATGGCGTCGCGCGAACTGACCGCCGACGATGTCGTCTTCAGTTTCAATCGCTCGCGTTCGAGCCCCAAGGCGGCGCCCACCTACTTCGACTTCGTCGATCGCGTCGAGGCCAAGGACAGATACACCGTCGTCTACTATCTCAACGAGTACAACGCCGAGTGGGACTATCGCATGGCGTGGGGCTTCTTCTCGGCGGTGACGCCGAAGGAAGTCGTCGATGCCGGCGCCGGCAGCTGGAAGAACGTCAACGGCACCGGCCCCTTCATGCTGGCGGACTTCGTGCAGGGCAACTCCAACACCTACGCCAAGAACCCGATCTACTGGGACAAGGAGACCGTCGGCGGACAAGCCTACAAGATCCCGTTCATCGACAAGCTGGTCTATCGCACCATCAAGGACGAGGCGACCCAGCATGCCGCCCTGCGCACCGGCAAGATCGACATCCTGGAGCTGATCAACGCCCGCTCCGTCGAGGAACTGCGCAAGAGCGCGCCGCAGCTGAAATGGAGCAAACGCCTGGCCGGGCTGGGCTCTTTCGTGGCGCTGCGCACCGACACCAAGCCGTTCGATGACGTGCGTGTGCGCCGCGCGCTCAACATGGCGATCAACAAGAAGGAGATCATCGCCGCCCACTATGTGGGCGATGCGGAGCTGTACGGCTATCCCATGCATCCGGATTGGACAGGCTACGTCGACCGGCTCGACAAGCTGCCGGCGGCGGCGCAGGAGATGTATGCCTACGATCCGGCCAAGGCGAAGAAACTGCTGGCCGAGGCCGGCTACCCCAACGGCTTCACCTTCAAGATGCAGTACAATGCCCTGTCGGCCGATCATGCCGAGCTGGCGCCGCTGGTGGTGGCCTATCTTGAGCAGATCGGGGTGAAGGTCGAACTGCAGCCGATGGAGTACGCCGCGTTTCTCTCGGCCATGACCACGCGCAAGCATGCGCCCGGCTATCTGATGAACGCCAGCCACACCACGCCCACGAGCGCCATTCGCAAGGGCTTCGTCACCGGCGAGCTGTGGAACCCGCCGATGTATTCCGATCCCAAGCTCGACGCCAAGGTTCTGGAAATCCATCGGACGCAGGATGAAGAACAGCGCAAGGCCATGCTGCGCGAGGTCACCGCCGACATCATCGCCCAGGCGCCCTGCATCTGGCTGCCGACGCCTTACGTTTATGCCGCCTGGTGGCCGTGGGTGAAGAACTATGGCGGCGAGACCAGCCTGGGATCGATGCGGCCGGGCCCGGTCTATGCCCGCATCTGGATCGACCAGGCCCTGAAAAAGAAGATGGGATATTGAGCGGCCCTCTACCTTCCCCCACAAGCGGGGGAAGGTAGAAAACTCACGTCTGGCTGATACAGAAGGTGTTGCCGTCAGGATCCTGGAACAGCGCGAACCGACCCCAGCGGGCCACCGTCGGCGGTGCGGTGAAGACGACACCCTTGGCGCGCAGCGCCTCATGTGTGCCGTCCAGGTCGTCGGTCCAGAACGCCATGTTCATGAACTTGCCCGCTTTGTCGTCCGGTCCCATCGGCAAGGTCAGCACCAGCGCGGTGTCGGCGCCCGCGATCTTCAGTTCAATCCAGCGCATCGGCGAGGGCCCGCCCGGCTCGCCACCGCACTCCTCCGGCGCCATCGGCGTGTCCCGCGTGACCTCCAGCCCGATCACATCGCGCCAGAACGCCAGCGCCTTGTCCTGATCGCTGACGGTGATGCTGACAAAAGCCACCCGCTTGATCGCCATGGCTGAGCTCCGTTGTTGGTATGGGCGCGAAGGTAATTGCGTCGCCTCCAATATTCAAGTAATAACTTAAATATGGCACGACCACACAAGCAGGCAACGGATACGGGAGACGTTTTCCAGGCATTGGCCGATCCCCATCGGCGGCAGTTGCTCGCCTACCTCGCGACCGGCGAGCGCGGCGTGCAGGACGTGGCAGGTCACTTCCCGATCTCCCTCGCCGCCGTCTCGCAGCATCTGCAGATCCTGCACCAGGCCGGTCTGGTCACGCGCCGCGAAGCCGGGCGCCGCCGGCTCTACTGCGTCGATCCGGCCGGACTGGCGGCCGTGCGCACCTGGATCGACGGGCTGGCGCGGTTCTGGGAGTCCGCGGTCGACCGGCTGGAGGCCCACCTCGATGACGATGCCGGACAGTGAGTTCCAGCTGCTGATCGAGCGCACGCTGCGGCATTCGCCGGAGCGGGTGTGGCGCGCAATCACCAACGCCGACGAGATCGCGCGCTGGTTCTTCCCGATCCTGTTCGCGCCTGTCGTCGGCCACGCCTTTCGCATCACCGGGCAGGCCGTGCCCGGCTGGCGCGGCTGGACCGATTGCGCGGTGCTGGCGATCGAGCCGCCGCACCGCATGGTGTGGTCCTTTACCTGCACGGATGGCGCACCGACGATCGTATCGTTCGAGATCGCACCCCACGCTGAGGGTTGCCGGTTGCGCATCAGCCATCGCGGCCGCGTGCCGCCCGACACACTCGCCCTGCTCGACCAGGGCTGGAACCTCTACGCCGACCAGTTGTGCGGACTGCTGGCACCGTCATGAGACAGCCGCGCGGCGATCAGCTTGTCCGCGGCGGCACGAAGAAGCAGCGGCGCATGCCGTTGGGCTGGTGGCAACGCCAGAACCGGCCGTCCTGGCTGGGCAGCGTGTCGATATAGGGCACGACCTCCCCTGTCGGCTTGATCCACCAGCCGGGCGCGGTCGGCTCCACCTCGTCGGCGGGAATGACCACGCAATCCTCCTTGCCGCAGCACCATTCGTTGGTGAGCGGGCTGCGATAGCCGCCGCGGCCGATCCAGTCATGGTCGTCATGAGCACGGGCATCCGGTCCGAACCAGTTGCCCGGAAACAGGGCCACAAGAACCGCGAGCGTCATGACGCTGCCGCAGTGGTGCTGACACGAGGCGAGACGATCCAGCATCATCGTGCCTCCTTCGGGTCTCGCCGACCCGAGGCCGCCATCAGTCTATAGCGGATTCAGCTCAATCCGGAACCTGTGAACGCGGGCGGGACGCCCGCGCTCCCGGGAGCATGAACCGACTCGTTCGCACGCCGACGGTTCGACCGGCGTCGAAGCAACGGACGGCGAAGGGTGCCACCCGCGGTGATAGCGTCTCTCGTCCACGACAAACGCATGGAGATGACGATGCCCACTTCATCATCGGCTGGATCGCTCGCGCTGGCCGTCACCTGGGAAGCACGCCCCGGCGAAGCCGACGCCGTGGCCGACATCCTGCGTCGCATGGCCAGCGCCGTGCGATCGAAGGAGCCCAACGTGCTGCGCTTCGAGCCGCACCGCTCACCATCGAACGATCACGTGTTCTTCCTGTATGAGTTGTTCACGGACGAAGCTGCCTTCGAGGCGCATCAGCAGACCGATCATTTCAAGAGCCTGATCGTCGAGCAGGGACTGCCGAAACTGGTGCGGCGCGAACGCGTGCCGTTCACGCCGCTTGCCGCCTGAACGGCGGCCCATCGGGTGACGGGGCGGCCCGCCCTGTCACCTCACCCGACGCGCAATCATGTCCCGGTGCCTGGAGGGGCGACGGCAATCGGCGTGCATACCGATTGCCGCGACGTGGTATCGCTTGCCAACGATTGGAGACGGCATCGGCGCTGATTGGTCACCGAAAGAACGCGCCACGGGACCGCAGCGCTCGCTATGTAAAGGCTGCGGTCAGCTGACCGCATCACTGCGATCGGTGAAACGGGCTTTCCGATGCTGCGTCCCTTGTCGCTCTGTCTCCTCTTTCTGATCGGCACAGCGCACGCACAGGGCAATCCGGCGTCGGGCTGGATCGCCGATCCCCGCACACGCTGCCGCATCTGGAATGCCGAGCCGCAACCCAACGAATCCATCACTTGGAGCGGTGCCTGCGCGAACGGCTACGCCCAGGGCCACGGCATCCTGCAATGGTTCGAGAACCAGCAGCCGGGCGAGCGGTTCGAGGGCAACATGCAGATCGGCCGCCCCACCGGTCGCGGCGTCCATGTCTGGCCCGACGGCATGCGCTACGAGGGCGATTTCCGCGACGGCTACCGGACCGGCCGCGGCGTGCAGACCTGGGCGGACGGTGCGCGTTACGAAGGCGAATACCGCAGCGGCAACATGAGCGGCCGCGGCGTCTTCACCTGGCGCGACGGCGGCCGCTACGACGGCGAGTTCCGCAACAGCGACTTCCATGGCCAGGGCGTGCGCACGTGGCCCAATGGCGATCGTTACGAGGGTGAATTCCGCGACGGCAAGGAAAATGGCCGCGGCGTCTACACCTGGGCGAACGGCGATCGCTACGACGGCGAGTGGCGCGACGGCAAGGCACACGGCAGCGGCACCAAGACCGCCCGCAGCAAGCAGGTCTTCACGGGGGAATGGTCAGACGGCTGTTTTCGCGACGGCGCCCGCTGGGCCACGGCCGGCGTCAGCCGCCAGCAATGCGGGATCCGTTGACGGCACGTCAGTCTCCGCTCCAGTTGCGCACCGGGCCAGTGTCGACGTGGATGAAGCCTGATTTGTAGATGCCGATCCCACCGCCCCCGCACTGGCGCGCGATGTCGCCCAGCGTGGCGACCGGAACCCCCGTGACACTGAAGTCGACCGCCCGCGCCGAAATGTGGAAACTGTTCTCGGCGACATCGAAGCCGGCCATGTGCAGCAGATGGTTGGTCTGTGCCGAACGGTAGCCGCTCAGCACGCGCAGCGGCTGGCTCACCTTCGACTGCACCCGTGCCAGGATATCGAACAACGCCGGATCGACTGCCTTCACCTCGCCAGTGCGATAATCGCGCAGAAGCCGGTTGAGGCGCGTGAGGCCATCGTTGTCGTAACGATCGCCGGCAGAAAAAGTGTCAGCAAAGGATTCGCCAGTCTGCGCCACGACGAGATTCAGATATTTCGCCTGGAGGCTCGACTGCACGCTCTCGGATCGCACCGACGGCCCGCGTGCCCAAGCGGACGCACCCGTTGCCAGCGACACCGCGGTACCAGCCAGGCCCACCAGAGCGCTTCGCCGCCGCACCACACTGCTTGCCAAAGGCGTATTCATCGATGGTCACCCGCGCCAGTCATGACGTGAAGTGCCGAATCACATTCGGCTCAGCATCCAAGCGTCATAGTGTGGCGGGCGCGCGACCTCGCCAGTGATCAAGCCGTGATCGGGTTACCGATGCCTGTGAGGATGTTGTGGCCGTGGTGTCAGCCGGTCCAGTCGCGCATCGACGCCGTATCGACATGGACGAAGCCCGAGCGATAGACGCCGACGCCGCCGGCATCACTGCGTCGCGCAATCTCACCAAGCTTGGCCGCGGGAATGCCGGGCACCGTGAAGTCCACGGCCTTGGCGGCGACATGCTGGCTGTGCTCCGCGACATCCATGCCGACCAGATACATGAAGCGGTTCGTTCGCCAGGAACGATAACCGCTGAGCACGCGCAACGGCTGGCCGACATGCGACTGGATACGCGCCATCAGGTCGAACAACGCCGGATCGATCGGCTTCACTTCGCCGTTCTGATAGTCGCGCAGCAGCTTGCTGAGACGCGCGAGCTTGGGTGTGTCATAGCGGTCGCCTTCCGCGAACACATCCGAGAACGTTTCGCCGGTGTGCGCCACGATCAGGTCCAGGTGTCGCGCCACCGGACCCGGCACGCTGGGCGGCCCGGACGGCATCCGTAGTGCGGTCGAGACCCCCATGGTCATCGCAAACGCCGCAACGCCTGTGAGACCCGTCAGCAAGGTTCGACGCGGTACGGTTCCTGCTGTCGGCGCGGTGAGTGCCAGCGGCCGGGGACGCAGCGCCGTGTCGAGGCGAATCTCGGGCGCCACCCGGCGAAGCCCCGGATCGTCACGCTCCGACATGCGCCCGACCTGCCTGCATCATGCAGACCCCTGTAAAGAAGGCCGTCATTTTACAGGGCCCGATACAGCCACGGCAACCGCCTCGCCGTGGCGAGAGGCCCTCGGATCACGCCAGCTTCTTTTCGAAGCAGACACTGAGCGGATCGCCGACGTAAGGGCCGAACGCCGGTATCGGCCGCCATCCCAGGGCGCGGTAGAGGCCGATCGCCTCGGGCTGCGCGATTCCGGTTTCCAGGATGGCGCGCACAAAGCCGCGCCGCTGCGCCTCGCCTTCCAGGAACTGCAACATCAACCGTCCCAGTCCCCGGCCACGGAATGCCGGCACGACGAACATGCGCTTGATCTCGGCCGCCGTGTCATGGGGACGAAACGCACCGCACGCCGCCGGTTCGCCGCGCACATAGCCGACGGCAAACACGCCGCCACTATCCTCGAACGTTTCGGCATCGATGCCGTTGGTCGGCTCACCCGGATAGCGCTGACGGAGATCGGCATCCAGCGCCGCGATCAATGTCGCAGCAGGCTGCGATGTCGGCGTCTCGATGCGAATCTCGATCTCGGCCATGACGCCATTCTAGTCGGATCAGGTCGGCTGTGGCAGCGGCTGCGACACCATCGGCGGCGATACCGACATCGTGGGAGCCTTCGGATGCGCAATCGCGAATACCCCCACGGGTTGTTCGCGGCCGCGGATCGTGACCGTGCCGTTGGCAACAGCATCATCGCACGCCGCACCGGCGGCGGCATGGGTGGCGTCCGAAATCAGGCAGTCGGTGTCCAGCTCCTTGGTCAGCTCCTGCAGGCGCTGGGCAAGGTTCACCGTGTCGCCGTAGATCGTGTAGGTTTGCCGCCCGGCACCGCCGACCGTGCCGGCCGCGACCGCGCCGCTGGCGACACCGATGCGCAGTGCCAGTCGGTGTCCGGCGAAATCACGTGACCCGGCCAGGTCCAGAAGGGCACGCGAGGCCTCGACGGCCCGCACCGCGTGATCGGCGGCCGGCAGCGGCGCATTGAACGCGACCACCATCGCATCGCCCACGAAGTTCACCACCACGCCGCCGCGCATGACGATCACGGTTGCCGCCTCGTCGAAGAAGCGGTTCAACAGGCCGATCACGTCGGCCGGGGCCAGCGACTCCGACAGCCGCGTGAAGTCCTTGATGTCGGCAAACAGCACGCTGGCGTCGCGGGTCTGCGGCGCCAATGTCTGCGTATCCATCAATGCCGCCGCCACCTGCTCGGGCACGTACTGTCCGAACAGCCGCAGCACGCGATTGCGCTGGTGTTCGGCCGCTGCCCGGGCCCGCACCACTGCCCGCGCCCGGTGCACGGCCAGCGCCGCGATGCCGGTCACCAGCAGGATGATGATGCTGTCCATCACCCGCGATTGCAGGGCGATGAAATCGGGATCGAGCACCACGGCGACGTACTGTTCGCGCGACGGCCCGGCCGGCAGATCCGACCACGTGATGATCCGGTCCATGCCGGCCAGGATCCAGCCGATCGCCGCCCACAACGCCGCCACGGCACAGATGCCGGTCCACAGCACCAGCTTCGGCGACAAGGTCAGCACCGACGCGGCGATGATAATGAACACCAGCGTAATGCCGCGCAGGAACACGAGGTTCTGCGGCACGTCACCGCCTGTGCTCAATGGCACCAGCGCCAGATGGGCCGCGAACGCAGTGACATCGAAAGCGAAGAGAGCATAACGATGCCAGACGCGTTCATGCCGGGTGCCCAACAGGGGCAACTGCACCAAGCCGATGGCGATGAGCAGCGATACGGCCAGCAACGCGTAGAGGCCGCTGGGCCAATGCAGGACGTAGCCGTAATACAATCCGATCGGTGCCAGCGCCACCGAGCGGCCGATGACGGCCAGCCCGAAGCCGGCACGCTCGGCGTGATCCAGATCCGCCTCCACCGCCGCGCCGACGGCGGTGGCGCTGGCCGTGCGGGTGAAACGCCACATCGCGGTCGATGCTACACGAGAGCGCATTCGGACACGATCACCGTTCCGTGGGGTGACGTTTCCGGATAGGACTACGCACCTGCATGAAGGAGACGTCGATGTTTGCTCCCCTCGCCCGGATGCTGGTGCAGAAGCATGGCGGCAGTGCCGACGAACCGTTGCCGATCACCGTCTTCGATCCCGATGGCAACGTGGTCGACGCCAACGACCGCGCCGCGATCCGGTTCGCCCGGTTTCGCTGGGCCGGCTGGCGGCTGATCGAGCCGTACCAGGCCGGGCAGTCGATCACCGACTATGTGCTGGAATCGACGGCGGCCAGCGGCAAGTGGTCGATCACGATCTCGGCGCTGTCCAACGGTGGCGCCGTCATTGCCATCAAGACCGAGGGCGAGGTGGCACCGCCGGTCGCCGCGTTCGCGGTCAAGCTGGCGAGCAAGCTCAAGGGCTGACGGCGCATCCGTCAGCCGGTCGCCAATCGGGCTGCCGCCAGGTCCTGTGCCATCTTCCGGGAGTCGCCCGACGTCGACAGCCAGATGACGACATCCGTGGCCCAGGAGATGATGGCCGTCAGGAACCGCGTCCATCGCGTGCGGGCAACGATGTTCTCCTGCGCCGTCCTCAGGTGCTGCAGTTCTTCGCCTCGGATCGACTCGATCAGCGCGTGGAGCTGCACGTCACGATCGCGGACAAAGTGCAGTTGGTCATCCAGATGTCGGTGCACGGCAGCCTCGATCGCCGCGGTGCAGATCCAGATCCCTTGCCGGGTCATCAACGCCGTGGCGACGCCCAGGATCAGGCCACCGCTGCCCCAGAACCCCATGAAGCGGCACGGCCGGGCCTGTCGTTGCGGCATGGCGTCAAGAAACAGGCGGCAGTGCTCGATCTCATGGCCGATCGTCTCGGTCAGGAAAGGCAGGAGATCGGGGTAAAGGCGTCGCGCGACCCAGATCTGGGCTCGATAGATGCGAATGGCGCCGTGTTCGCCCGCATGATTGACCTTGAGGATTCGGGCGATCGTTCGCTGGTCTCGGGCTTCCATGGTCCGCACTCGTTACGTTTCACCGCTACCACGATCGCGCCGAACACACGAATACAACCATAGGTATATTTCACCTTGTGATATACGTTCTATAATTGTTCTCACGAACAAGCAGGAAATTATCATGGTCGCGCGCGTACGGACTGTCGCCTTTCAGGGCATCGATGTGGTGCCGATCGACGTGCAAGTCCAGATCTCAGGCGGCTCGCCGACCTTCACGCTGGTTGGCTTGCCCGACAAGGCCGTGGGTGAGAGCCGCGAGCGCATTCGCGCTGCACTGGCCTCGCTGGGCCTGGCGCTACCGCCCAGGCGCATCACCGTGAACCTGTCACCGGCCGATCTGGCGAAGGAAGGCAGTCACTATGACCTGCCGATCGCGCTGGCGCTGATGGCGGCGATCGGCGTGATCCCGGCCGATATCGTGGAGGGCTACGTTGCGCTGGGTGAACTGGCGCTGGACGGTGCCCTGACGCCGGTGGCGGGCGTCCTGCCGGCCGCCGTCCACGCTGCCGGCAGCGGGCGCGGCATCATCTGCCCGGCGGCGTGTGGCGGCGAGGCGGCCTGGGGTGGCTTCGAGGCGGTCGATTCGGCTGGGGAGGACGAGGCCGCCGCCGGCCGGCGCACCACCCGCTGCGGCGAGGTGATCGGCGCACCCTCGCTGCTGGCTCTGATCAACCACGTCAAGGGCACCCAGGTGCTGGCGCCGCCACCGGCGACACTGGCAACTGACAATGGCCGTTACCCCGACCTGCGCGACGTCAAGGGGCAGGAGAGCGCCAAGCGGGCGCTCGAGGTCGTTGCCGCCGGCGCCCACAACCTGCTGATGATCGGCCCGCCCGGCGCCGGCAAATCGATGCTGGCCGCGCGCCTGCCCGGCCTGTTGCCGCCGCTGGATGCCGACGAGGCACTCGAGGTCAGCATGGTCCAGTCACTCGCCGGCCAACTGGGCGAAGGCAAGCTGACCCGGCGGCGTCCGTTTCGTGATCCGCATCATTCGGCGAGCCTGGTGGCGCTGGTCGGCGGCGGCACACGGCCACGCCCCGGCGAAGTGTCCTTGGCGCACCATGGCGTGCTGTTCCTCGACGAGTTGCCGGAATTCAATCCCTCGGCGCTGGAGGCGCTGCGCCAGCCGCTGGAAAGCGGCCGCGTGACCGTGGCACGCGCCCATGCGCACGTCACCTATCCGGCGCGCTTCCTGCTGGTGGCCGCCATGAACCCCTGTCGCTGCGGCAACCTAGCCGACATGACGCGGGCCTGCGGCCGTGCCCCGCGGTGCGGTGCCGACTACCAGGGCCGCATCTCCGGTCCGCTGTATGACCGCATCGACCTGGCGATCGACGTGCCGCCGGTGGCACCGGCCGATCTCGCCCTGCCCCCGCCGGCCGAGTCCTCGGCCGATGTCGCCGCGCGCGTCGCGGCGGCACGCGCCGTCCAACGCCAGCGTTTCGCCGACCTGATCCGCAAGGACCCGTCGCTGGCATCAGGTGCGATCCCGCGCGCCAACGGCCAGGCCGACGGTGAACTGCTCAGTGCGATTGCCACGCCGGATGCCGACGGACGCGCCCTGCTCACGCGCGCCGTCGAGCGTCTCAACCTGTCGGCGCGCGGTTATCACCGTGTGCTGCGCGTCGCCCGCACGCTGGCCGACCTCGATGCCAGCGACGGCGTGCGGCGACTCCACATCGCCGAGGCCCTGGCCTGGCGCCGTGCACCACCGCGTGAGGCGATGGCGGCGTGATCCTGCGTCGGGGACGGAACTACAGTCCCCTGATCTCGCGCTCCGCCTTCAGTGCCCGCACGGCACGGCGCAGGCCTTCGGCGGTGCGATCGACGTCGGCGCCGTCATGCACCGACGACACCAGCCCGCCGGGGCTGGGCATGACGTCGATACCTTCGTTCATCAGCGCCATGCGGATCTTGCCCACGAGTGCGCCGTCGCGGGCGCCCTTCAGACCCTTGAAGCCGAGCTTGTGCGGATCGAAGGTCGCCGGATCGACGGGCACGCCGTTGGGGTTGGCGAAGATGTGGAACGACGAGGCATCGCCGTAGACACCCCACGGCACGGCCTCCTCGACCAGCACCTGGCGCATGGCATCGCGCAGGCGCGCCGAGGTGGCGTTTGCGCGGTCGCAGGCATCGGTGTTGGCGACGATCTCCAACGCCGCGACGGCAGCGGCGGCCGACACCGGGTTGGCGTTGTAGGTGCCTTGATGCCCGACCTTCTCGCGTTTGCCGGCCCGCGTCACGGCGTAGTCGAGCAGGTCCAGGATATCGCGGCGACCGACGACGGCGCCGCCGGGCAAGCCACCGGCCACGATCTTGGCCAGGATGCTGAGATCAGGCGTGATTCCTAGCGCCTTCTGGGCACCACCCGATGACCAGCGGAAACCGGTGATCACCTCGTCGAAGATCAACAGCACGCCGCGGCGCGCCGTCGCATCGCGCAAGGCCTGGATGAAGCCCGGCGGCAGCGGCACCTGGCCCCAGGACGCACCCGATGGTTCGAGGATGACGGCGGCGATGTCGTCGCGCTCTTCGAGCAGCTTCACCGTCGGCGCCACGTCGTCGGTCGGCATCACGATGGAGAGATCGACGATCGACGGCAGCACGCCGACCGGCACGCCGCCGTCAAAATGCGATACGGCGCCGGCCACTACCTGGTCATGCCAGCCATGGAAGTGGCCGGTGAAGCGTACGATCTTCAGTTTGCCGGTGAACGCCCGCGCCAGGCGCAGCACCATGTGCGAGGCCTCGGTGCCGGACGACGTGAACCGCACCTTCTGGGCGCAGGGAATGAGACGCGTCACCAGCTCGGCCCAGCGCACCTCTAGCTCGTGCGAGGCGCCCAGGTGCGTACCGATGGCCATCTGCCGTTGCACGGCCTCGACCACCGCCGGATGGCTGTGTCCCAGCAGCAACGCACCATGGCCGCCGAAATAATCGACATAGTCGTGGCCGTCGGCGCACCATTTGCGAGAGCCCTGCCCGCGCTGCACGTAAAGCGGATAGGGATCGAGGTAACGCGTGTCGTGAGTGATGCCGCTGGGGAACAGCTTGTTGGCGCGCTCGAACAGCGCCGCCGAGCCGGGCGTGCGGGCACGATAGTCGGCGACGATCGTCGAATTGGTCTGCGCGTCGGCAGGCATCGCCATGGTCAGGCTCCCGATAGGACTGAAACACCGGACGGGAGACTACGGCGCACCGTCAACAGCCGACAAGCAAACTTGATGCACGCCAGAGTTGACAACGGCCTGCCCTCAGGGCGGGCCCGAGCAGGGACATGCCCCCGACCCGTGCGACCGCGCCGCAGTGGAGCTACCGCTCACAACGGGCTATGATGGGGCCATGCGTTTTCTCGTTGCCATCGCCGCTGCCGGCGCCCTGGGACTGCTGTCGACCGCGACCCTGGCGCAGGATCGCCAGCAGGCCACCACGCTAAAGGTCGACATCGAGGGCGAGACGATCTCCGTGCCGGCCCCGTTCGGCTACTGCGATCTGGAACCCGGGGACCGGCGTGACCGCGTACTGATTGCCAGCTTCGACCGGCTGGCCGGCCAGGACCGTGTGCTGCGCCGTCTGGCGCCATGCGACGAGTTGAAGTCCTGGCGTGCCGACACCGCACACGAGCCGATCGAAATCGTCCAGATCCTATGGACTCGCCGGCTCGACACCGAGGGCGAGGATCGGCGCACATTCCTGCGCCGTGTCGTGCCGGGCGACGTGCTGGGCAAGGCTCGTGTGCTCGAACTGGCGGAAAAGGGCTTTCCCACCGGCGGCACGGAAGACCGCTTCGCAGCCGTGGGCCTGATCGAGCGCACCGACCGGGCCGCCATCCTGGCGGAAGCCGTCGTAACGAAGATCGACGGCGAGACCCGCCAGTTCATGGCGCTGACAGCAACGACGGCGGTCGAATCGACGCCCATGATCGTGCAGGTGCTGACGCCGTACGACGACGGCTCCGAGATCGACTGGATGCTGCGCGACACCCGCGAACACATCGACCGCTTGCTGAGCGCCAATGGCGAGACCTCGCGCCGGTTCCGCGAAAGCCGCCCGCCGATCGGCGAAACTCCGCCTGACGTCACGACGCGCAAGGCGCGCACGCCGCGCGACCGCTCCACGCCGGGCTTCTTCGACAACAACGGCGGTTACATCGCGTTCGGCCTGCTGGTGGGCGGCGGCCTGCTGATCGCCATCGGCATGCTCGTCGCCCGGCGACTGCGGCCGACGCCGTAAGGCCCTTCGCAGAAGGTCACATCGACGTTGCCGCCATGCGCGGCAGCAGGCGCAAGGCCTCGCGGTTGGTGGGGGACAGGCAGCGCGCGATGGCGTCGCGCCACGACACCCAGACGTAGCGCTCATGCTCGCCCGGCGACAGCTGCACCGCACACGGCGCGGCAACACATACCGAGAACGTGTGTTCGACATTGTGCGTCACATCGGGCGCATAACGACGGCGCCACGCCGGCCAGATCGTGTAGCGATTGACCCAGTTCCATGCGCGCGGCGCTTCGGCATCGATGCCGGTTTCCTCAAACAGTTCCCGCCGTGCGGTATCCTGCATCGTGGCATCGCGCGTTTCGCGAGCGCCGGTGACCGACTGCCACGCGCCGGGACGCCCGACGCGCTGCAGCAACAGCACCTGCAGGCCGGGCGTGTGCACGACGACCAGAACCGACTCGGGCAAGGCGAAAGTCATGAGGCTACCCATCCGCCAGTGACGCTTTGGCAGTATAACTGAACAGTGTTAATATAAGCGCGCGGACATCATATCATGCACGAGGAAGCCGATGGGCCTGCTCAGCCATTCCATCCTTGCGGTAGCGCTCGCGACGACGTTGTTCGTGGGTGGGCACTTTGTGCTCTCGCATGGGCTGCGGCGACCGCTGGTGGCGGCGCTGGGCGATAACGGCTTTCGCGTCGTCTACTCGGTGGTGGCCGCGATCGGACTGGGCTGGATGATCTGGGCGCACAAGACGGCACCCTATGTCGCGTTGTGGGGCGATCCGCTGTGGGCACGCCACCTGTTGCTGCTGATCATGCTGGTGGCGGTGTTCTTTTTCATGCTGGGCATGACGTCACCCAGTCCCGGCGTGGTCGGCGCCGAGACCATCCCGATGTCCTACGATAGCGGGTTGGGTATCCACGCCATCGTGCGCCATCCCGGCCTCTGGGGCTTCGCGCTGTGGGGCGTCGGCCACCTGATCGCCAACGGTGATGCCGCCACGGTGATCCTGGCCGGCGGCATCGCCGTGCTGGCCTTCGGCGGCATGCTGGGCATCGACGCCCGCAAGAGCCGCTCGTTCCCCGACGCTTACGGTCGCTTCAAGGCGCACACGTCGAACGTGCCGTTCGCGGCGCTGGCTGCCGGCAAGGTGCAGCTCGACTGGTCGAAGATCGGCCTGTGGCGCATCGCGCTGGCCATCGTCGTCTACGCCGCGCTCCTGTTCGCCCATCGGTGGATCATTGGGCTGAGCGCATTGCCCGTGTGACCGGTTTCCTCGCCGCACGCACAGCCGCGCCTCAGGCAGCGGCGCGATGTGCGCCGTGCGCCGCTGGCTGAGAACGCGTGACGTCGCGCGGCACAGCCCTGAGATGCATCTGTTCGCGGAGGTAGCGCTCGATCACGGACGCTTCCAGGCGCTCGCCGCACAGCGCGACATGGCCGTCAGGTCGCAGCACATAGAACGATTGCCGGGGAATCCCCGCCCGCGCCAGCGCGACGTCGTTGATCGGGTCCGCCGGAACCGCGTGGATCTTGACCAGGTCGGCGTTGCCCGCGAACGCAGCCGCCGCCTCAGGCACATGCTGGCCGAACACAAGCAGATGGAAGCACGTATCGTCGAGAGTCTGATACAGATCCTCGGTCGGCCCGTTTGCCCGCAGCCGCAGCGTCAGCCACGGGAAACGGTCACCCGCCATCGGCGCTGTCTCGGTCACGCCAGGCAGCGTGCGCGACAGCGGGCTCGCGCGATAGCTGATGCCGATCTGGGAGATGGTGCGGAAGGCAAGCGTGCGTACGCGCTCGAAGGTCATGGCGAATGCCGCCAGCCGCGCCAGAATGCGGGTACGCAGCAAGCCGGCGAGCCAGCCGTCGGACACGATCAGCTGGAAAGCACGGTCGGTCGAGCCCAACAGTCGCTGCGCCACCGGGATGCGCTCCTGCTCATAGCTGTCGAGTAGCGCCGCATCGGCGCGTCCCTGGATCACGAGCGCCAGCTTCCAGGCGAGATTGTAGGCGTCCTGCAGGCCGGTATTCATGCCTTGGGCGCCCATCGGACTGTGGATGTGAGCCGCGTCGCCGAGCAGGAAACAGCGCCGGTCGCGGAACCGCGCCGCTGCCCGGTGGTGGATGTGATAGGTCGAGAACCAGTCGCAGGACTTGAAGACCAGATCGGTGCCGGCTTCCCGGGCAATCGCGGGCACCAGTTCCTCGAACGTGACCGTGTCCCGTTGCCGCATGTCCTTGGGCAGAATCCCGATCACGCGCCAGCGGTCCTTGCCGCGCATGGGAAAGAACAGGTGGAAGCCGTCCTGCCACAGGTAGACGTTCAGTTCGCCCGCCTTCATCGCCCCGGTCGCTTCGGTATCGGCGACGAAAAACGTCTGCTCGTAGGGCGCGCCGGGAAAGACGATGCCGCTCATCTCGCGCACGGGACTGCGCGAGCCGTCACAGCCGGCCACCCAGGCGGCCCTGATCTGCCGGACACTGCCGTCCGGCTGTTTCAGCGAGGCAACGACATGGCCGGGCGATTGCTCGAACGCGACCAACTCGGTGTTCCACTGCACGTCCACGCCGTGGCCGCCCAGGCTCTCGCCCAGGATGCGCTCGTTCTCGTCCTGGCCCAGCATCAGGACGAAGGGAAATGCACTCAGGTCCTTGCCGATGTCGCCGATGGGGATGCGGGCAGTCCATCGCCCGTTGGCCCACATGTTGGCGCCGCCGGCGATCGCACCGCGCGCCAATGCCGTCTCGGCGAGCCCCATTCGCGCGTAGATCTCCAGGGTGCGGGCCTGCACGGCCATCGCTCGGGTCTGCTGCGCGGGACCGGAATGCCGATCGATGATCATCAGGCGCACCCCGTGGCGCGCCAACTGGTTGGCAAGCATCAGGCCGGTCGGGCCGGCGCCGACAATCAGAACATCCGTGTCCATTCGACCCTCGAGGGTCTCTGTGCCGCCGTGATCAATCTTCGTACAGTACACCGTTCGCGCGACGGCCGCTAATCGGCGCGTCGATCGGGTTCAAGGAGCGTCGTATGCCGTATCTCGTTGCCACCGACCTGCCCAGCGCACCCGCCGGCGAGCGTTTCCGGGCATTGATCGATCGCGGCGGTATCGTTCAGATGCCGGGGGCCCATAACGGCATGGCGGCCCTGCAGGCAAAAGCAGCCGGGTTCGAGGCGCTCTACCTGTCCGGCGCCGCGATGAGCGCCTCGATGGGATTGCCGGATCTCGGCATCATCACCATTGAAGACGTGTGCTTCTTCATTCGCCAGGTCGCTCGCGCCAGCGGCCTGCCGGTGCTGGTCGACGGCGATACCGGCTATGGTGAAGCGCTCAACGTCATGCACATGGTGCGCAGCTTCGAAGACGCCGGCGCCGCCGCGGTCCATATCGAGGACCAGCTGCTGCCCAAGAAATGCGGTCATCTCAACGACAAGAAGCTGGCCGACGCCCGCGACATGGCGGCCAAGGTCGCGGCCGCCGCCAAGGCACGGCGCCATCTGTACGTCATCGCCCGCACCGATGCGGCGGCGAGCGAAGGTATCGACGGCGCCGTGGCACGGGCCAGGCTCTACATCGAGGCTGGCGCCGACGCGATCTTTCCCGAGGCGCTGACCAACGCCGAGATGTTTCGCGCCTTTGCGCAGGCGCTGCCGGGCGTGCCGCTGCTGGCCAACATGACGGAGTTCGGCAGGACACCGTTCTTCACGGCGCACGAGTTTGAGGCCATGGGGTACCGCATGGTCATCTGGCCGGTATCGGCGCTGCGCGTCGCCAACCATGCCCAGGAGAGATTGTACGCTGCCATCCGTCGTGACGGCGGGACGCAAAACATGGTCGAGGCAATGCAGACGCGGGCCCAGCTTTACGCGCTGATCGGGCTGCAGGACTACGAGGCGCTGGACGCCTCGATCGTCGCCACCATCATTCCCCAGGGCATGCCGCAGCGGTGACAGCCCTAGAAGAAATGCCGGCCACCAATGCACGCATCGGTGCGATGCGCATTGTTTCCCGATCTGAAATCAACAATTTCCCGATAGAACCTTTATTCATCCATCTGAAACTGTCACCGTGACCGTCACTGCAAACGTTTGTATTGTCTTTGTGGGAGGCCCGGATGGCGCGGTCAGGCCTGAGCCTGCTGGTGGCAGCCGCCTTGATGATCGGCGCTGGCAACGGCTGGAGCGCACCGAGCGGAACGCTGCGCTTCGGCACCAACCAGCAGGTCGATGACTGGGAGACACTGACCAAGGCCAACGGCACATACACGTCGCTCGTCTATGAGGGTCTGGTCGAACTGGCGCCCGACGGCGTGAAGATCGTACCGAAACTGGCCACGCAGTGGACGGAGAGCCCGACCAAGCTCGAATTCACGCTACGCACCGGCGTCACCTTCCATGACGGCACGCCCTTCGACGCCGCTGCCGTGGTCAAGAACCTGGAGCGCATTCGCGACACGCCCAGTCAGTGGCGCTACATCATGGCCGCGGTCGACAAGATCACGGCCGTCGATGCCACGCAGGTGCAGATCACGCTGAAGCAGCCGGCGCCGAATCTGTTGCCCAACCTGGCGCGTCGCGGCGCCTACATGATCTCGCCGCAGGCGCTCGACAGCGGCAAGTGGAAGACGGCGCCAGTCGGCACGGGACCGTGGAAATACGAGGTCAAGGATTCGATCCGGGGTCTGCGCACGGTCGTCAGCTTCTACGAAGCCTACTACGCGCCGCAAGCCGTCGGCCCCAGGCGGATCGAGGTGACTCACATCGTCGATGCCGACAGCCTCTACAACGCGTTGCGGACGGGACAGGTCGACATCGTCTGGACCAACCCGTCGCTGGCGACGCGTGCCGAGGCGGACGGCCTGAAGACGACGTGGTTCCCGTCAGTGCTCTGGCATCTGCAGATGATGGACACCGTCAAGGTGTTCAACAGCCAGAAACTGCGCCAGGCCATCTGCTACGCCACGAACCCGCAGGATTTCCTCGATGGCGCGTTGGGCGGCCATGGCAAGATCCACACCCATCGCCTGCGCGCAGGCCAGCCCGGATACAGCGCCGACATCAAGGGCTATCCATTCGATCTGGCCAAGGCGAAGCAGCTGATGGCCGAGCTGGGCAATCCCAAGGTCGAGTTCACGCTGGCCACCTTCGACACCCAGCGCACGATCGCCGAACTGTTCCGCAGCCAGATGGCGCAGATCGGCATCGAGGTGAAGATCGACCAGATGACCTTCGGCCAGTTCTTCAGCACCTTCCGCAGCGGCAAATACCCGGCCGCGATCCTTACCGACTCCGCCGATACCGGACCCTACGACTACTATCTCTATCACTTCGCACCGACCGGTGCCGGCAACCCGCTGCGTACGCCGTTCCCGCCGATCGACGACGCCGTGCGAGCGGCACTGGCCGCCACCGATCCGGCGACGCAGGACGCCGCTTGGCGCACGATGATCAAGGTCATCGACGAACAGGCGCTGGACTGTGGTTTCTTCGACTACACGGCCTACTGGGCCTACAACCCGAAGAAGGTGGGCAACATCGTGTCCACGATCGGCGACGTTGCGGTGTTCCGCTACGCCGATGCCCGGGTGATCAGCCGATAGCGCCGTTTTGCGCGCCATCCTTCTTTTGATGATGGGAGTTCGTCGTGCCCCAAGCCTCGCACCGCCCGCTGCTGATCAAAGGTGGACTCGTCCTGACCATGGACCCTGCCCTCGGTGATCTCGATACGGGTGACGTGCTCATCGAGCAGGACCGCATCAGCGCCGTTGGACCGCGACTCGACGCCACAGACGCCGACGTCATCGACGCCAGCGGCATGCTGGTGATTCCCGGACTGATCGATTCGCACACCCACATGTGGCAGTGCCCGCTCAAGGGCGCCGGCGCCGGCCTGTGGGGCATGGCGGACTACAGCAAGCACGTCTTCCCGCTGCGTGAGCGCTTCACCGCCGTCGACATGTACGACGCGACACTCGCGGCGGGCATCGAGATGCTCGACAAGGGCATCACCACCGTTCTCGATTTCTGCCACAACGTCATGACGCCGGGACACGCCGAGCAGGCACTGCGGGCGCACTGGGATACCGGCCAGCGCGTCCTGTTCGCCTATGGCATGCTGGGGCGTTTCGCGTCGCTGGAGGCCGATCAACCCTGGCGCCTGGAGCAGGTGCGCAGCCTGCACCGCCAGGTCAGCGAGCATGCCTCGCCGCTGGTGCGGCTGGGATTAGCACTCAGTTCGCCGGAATATGCCGGCATGAAGCTGGTGGCGAACGAGATCGAGGCCGGGCGCGCACTCGGCCTGCCCATGACCTTCCATCAGAATCCGCCGGGGCAGATCCGGGCGCTGCACGAGGCCAAGCTGCTGGACGGCGACATCGTGCCGGTGCACGCCAACCTCGCCACCGATGACGAGCTGGCGCTGGTTGCCGCTTGCGGTGGCGGGATCTCCTTCACGCCAGAAGGCGAGTTCGGCGGCGGGCGTTCGATGAGCATCATCGGTCGCGCGCACCGGGCGGGCGTGACCCCCAGCCTGGGCGTGGACGTGCCGTCGCGCGTGGCGCTCGACGTCCTGGCCCAGATGCGGCTCACCTTCTCGGTGATGCGCGCCGAGGAGGCCACGGTCGAGCGGCAGACCGGACGCTGGCCGCTCGAACGCCATCCCGGCACGCCGCATGTCGAGCCGCGGCACATGCTCGAATACGTGACGGTGAACGCGGCCCGCGCCGTGGGCCTGGGCGACACGCTGGGACGCCTTGCACCCGGCTGCCTGGCCGACGTCGTGCTGCTGCACACCGGGCCCTACGGCCTGTCGCTGGGTGATCCGGCCGCACACGTGGTGCTGCAGAGCACGGTTGCCGATGTCGATACCGTCATCGTCAACGGCGCCGTGCGCAAGCGCGCTGGTCGTTTGACGGATCTCGACCCTACAACCGCCACCGCCGCGACGCGGCGCGTGCGGGAGCGGGTCATGGCCACCCACTGAGTCCGACCGTCAGGCCAGCACGGGAGGGAAAAACACCCATGAGACGGCTGTTGCTGACCCGGCTGCTGTCCGTGGTGCCCATGCTGTTCTTCGTTTCGCTGTTCACTTTCCTGCTGGTCCGACTCACCGCCACCGACCCCGTGGCCCAGATCCTGGGCCAGAGCGCATCGAACGAAGACCGGGCGGAATACGCACACCGGCTCGGCCTCGACCGGCCGCTGGCCGACCAGTTCCTCGGCTGGGTCGGGTCGGCCCTGCAGGGCGACCTCGGCAATTCCCTCTACACGAACCTGCCGGTGGCCGAGTCGATCAGCGATCGCTTCGGCGTCACGCTGTCGCTGGCGCTCGCCGGCATGCTGTTCGCGCTGGTCGTCGGAATCCCGGTCGGCATTGCGGGCGCTTTGCGCCACGGCTCGCGCTGGGATCGCCTGCTGACCATCGTGGTATCCACGGGCCTGGCCGTGCCCAGCATCTGGCTTGCCCTGCTGCTGTCACTGGTGTTCGCCGTGACGCTGCGCTGGTTCCAGGTCATCGGCTACACGCCCTTTGCCGAGAGCCCGCTGCTGTGGGCCTGGGGCCTGGTGCTGCCGGCCATCGCCCTGGGCATCCACACGGCGGCCGTCATCGCCCGCCAGACCCGCAGCGCCATGATCGAGGTGCTGCATGCGCGCTATATCCAGGCCCTGCGCGCCCGTGGCCTGCCGCAGCGACGGATCGTCCTGCTGTACGCCACCAAGAACGCGCTGGTCCCGGTGCTCAGCGTCATCGCCATCCAGATGTCGGTGCTGGTCGGCGTCAGCTTCGTCATCGAGCGGATCTTCGCCATTCCCGGCCTGGGAACGCTGCTGATCGACAGCGTCGTGCGGGCGGACTTCCCCGTATTGCAGGGCACCGTGGTCGTCGTCGCCTTCGTGGTGCTGGTCGTCAACCTGCTGACCGACATCGCCTACGGCGTGATCAATCCCAAGGTGCGTCCGCAATGAGCGCGGGAACCATCGCCGACGAAAGGTCCGACGCTGCCGTGGTTGAACCCGAGAGCGATGTCCGTTCGCACACCCGCCTGTGGCAGCGCCTGGCACGACGACCGCTGTCGCTGACCTGCATCGCCTATCTGGTGCTGCTGTTCGTTCTGGCGATCGGCGCGCCCCTCGTCGCGCCTTACGATCCGTTCCACCCCGACATCAAGCTTCGGCTGCAAGGGCCCAGCGCGGTACACTGGCTGGGCACGGACGATCTGGGGCGCGATACGCTCTCACGCCTGATCTTCGGCGCGCGCACGGCCCTGCTGGCCTCGTTCCAGAGCGTGAGCTTCGGCGCTGTCGTGGGCATCACCACCGGCCTTGTCGTCGGCTATCTCGGCGGCTGGTTCGATCGCATCGCCATGCGGGTTGCCGACGTCATGCAATCCATCCCCGCCGTCCTGCTGGCCCTGGCCTTGATCGGCGTGCTGGGCAAGGGGCTGGGCAATGCGATGCTGGCGGTGGGCGTGATCTTCTCGGTCAGCTTCATGCGCATCACCCGCGCCGTGGTGCTCGCCGAAAAGGAACAGCTCTATGTCGATGCGGCGCGCGTACTGGGCCTGCGGACGCTGTCGATCATGCTGCGGCAGATCCTGCCCAACATCTCGCCGCCGCTGATCGTACAAGCCTCGATCGCCCTGGGAACCGCCCTGCTGATCGAGGCCATGCTGAGCTTCCTGGGCGTCGGTATCGACAGCACCCAGGTCAGTTGGGGCGCCATGCTCGAGACCGCCCGCCAGTTCCAGAGCCAGCAGCCGCTGCTGCCGATCTTCCCCGGCCTTGCCATCACGCTGAGCGTACTCGCCTTCAACCTGCTGGGCGATTCGCTGCGGGACGCCACGCTGCCCACGGGCGCCACGGCTGAGAGCAGCATAAGCCGACGCACCGTTGCTCCCTTCGCGGTGTCGCCGACGTCGGTACACCGGCCGGAGGCACCGGCTGACGCATTGCTCGCGGTCAGCGGTCTCACCGTCGCTGCGCCGCGTCCGGGCGGCGGCTCGGCCGAACTGCTGAGCGACGTCTCTTTCCACGTGATGCGCGGCGAGACACTGGGCCTGGTGGGCGAGTCAGGCTGCGGCAAGTCAATGACTGCGCTGGCTGTCATGGGCCTGCTGCCGCCGGCCGTCAGCATCGCCGCGGGATCGATCCGGCTCGCCGGTACCGAGCTCGCCGGCCTGGACGACGATGCAATGCGACAGGTACGGGGCCGTCGCGTCGGCATGGTCTTCCAGGAACCGATGGCGGCGCTATCGCCGGTGCACACCGTGGGACGTCAGATCAGCGATGCGGTGCGCGCCCACACCGGCCTTGGCCGCCGGCAGGCGCTGGCGCGCGCCGCCGAGCTGCTGGCGTTGGTCGGCGTGCCCGACCCGCATCGCCGGCTCCAGGACTATCCGCACCAGTTCTCCGGCGGCATGGCCCAGCGGGTGGTGATCGCCGGCGCGCTGGCGTGCGAACCGGAGCTGCTGATCGCTGACGAGCCGACGACGGCCCTCGACGTCACCATCCAGGCGCAGGTGCTGGATCTGCTGATGGACCTGCGCCAGCGCCTCTCGATGTCGGTGTTGCTGATCACCCATGACCTGGGCGTGGTTGCCGATGCGTGCGATCGGCTGGCCGTGATGTACGGCGGCGAGGTGGTCGAGACCGGCAACGTCGAGGCCACGTTCAGCCACCCGCGGCATCCTTATACAGCCGCCCTGCTGGCCGCGATGCCGCGCGGCGAGGGCGTCGGTTCCCGGCTCGCCACGATTCCCGGTCGCGTGCCGCCGGCCTGGGCGTGGCCGCAAGGTTGCCGCTTCCACCCCCGATGCGCTCACGCCGTTGCAGCCTGCCGCCAGGAACCCAACATATTGCGCCACGGCGTGCGCTGCCGGCGAGCGGATGAGCTGACCTTGACGGATGCCAGATGAGCGACGTCCCGCTGCTCGCTGTCGAAAACCTGTCGGTCAGCTACCCGCTGAAGCGCGGCCTGTTCGGCGGCGCCCTCACGCTCGCAGCCGTGCGCGACGTCAGCTTCACGATCGAGCGCGGCCGCACGTTCGGGCTGGTCGGTGAATCGGGATCGGGGAAAAGCTCGATCGGCCGCGCCATCCTGGGGCTGACACCATCTTCCGGAGGCCGGGTCGTCTTCGACGGCACCGACGTGAGTGCCTTCGGTGAACGACTGCCTTTGTCGTTCCGGCGCGAGGTCCAGGTGATCTTCCAGGACCCGCTGTCATCGCTCAACCCGCGCCAGACCGTGGGCACCACGATCGGGCAGGCGATCCATCGCCACCATGATGTCTCGCACCAGCAATGCCAGCGCGAGATCGCCACCGTGCTCGACAGCGTCGGCCTGGCCGCGTACCAGGCCGAGCGCTATCCCTACGAGCTGTCCGGCGGCCAACGCCAGCGCGTGGCGATCGCCCGCGCCCTCGCCGTCCGGCCGCGCCTGATCATCTGCGACGAGCCGGTGAGCGCATTGGACGTCAGCACGCAGAGCCAGGTCATCAATCTGCTAATCGATCTTCAGCATGCGTTCGGCTTGAGCTACCTGTTCATCGCCCACAATCTCGATGTGGTGCGTCACATCAGCCACAGCATCGGTGTCCTGTATCTCGGGCGCCTCGTCGAGGCCGGCCCGGCCGACACCGTGTACAGTGCACCGGCGCATCCCTACACGCAGATGCTGCTGGCTTCGACCCTGGTCGCCGATCCGCGCGCACAGGCCGTTCGATCGCAGGCGCGGCGCCGCCAGCCGCGGTCCGAGCCACCCAGTCCGCTGAGCCCGCCACCCGGCTGTCCCTTCAACACACGCTGCGCCTGGGCTGCCGACGTCTGCCGAACACAGATGCCGACGTTCGAGGCGGCGGCATCGCAAGATCGGCACGCCGCCTGCCATCGAATCGATGCGGTCGCCTCTTCTCCCCGCTTAGGCGGGGAGAAGGTGGCGCGAAGCGCCGGATGAGGGGCTTCTGCGATGCTCGCTTCAGGAGCGGTCGGGGCATTTTCGTACTGACGTGAAGCCCCTCATCCGCCTCAGGTACTTCGACGCAAAGCGTCGAAGTACCGAAACGGGCACCTTCTCCCCGCCTTCGCGGGGAGAAGGGATACTACTCCGGTGCCGTGATCTTCTCGTCGCGGATCACCTTGGTCCAGCGGGCGACCTCGCTGCCGAGGAACGCCTGTGCCGCGCCCGGTGCGGTGCTCCAGACCTCGGCGCCCTGCGCGCGGATCTTGTCGACGACATCGGGCCGCTGGAGGATCGCCTGTGTCGTTTCACTGAGCCTGGCCAGAAGCGGCGCCGGCAGGTTTCGGGGTGCGGCGAGCGCATACCAGGCCAGGGCATCGAACTCCGGCAGCAGCGTCTCGGCCACCGTCGGCACGTCGGGTACCTGCCGATAGCGCGCCCTGGAGGTCACGGCCAGCATCCGGATCTTGCCGCTCTCAACCTGCGGCACCATGCCGGCCACCGAGCTGAACAGGACCGGGACCTCACCCGACAGCAGCGCCAGCATCGGCGTGTTGCCGCCCTTGTACGGGACATGATTCATCTGGATGCCGGCGCGCGATTGCAACAGCAGCGCCACCAGATGCATGCCGCTGCCGACGCCACCGGTGGCAAAGTCGATCTTGCCGGGCTCGGCCCGTGCCCGTTGCACCAGATCCTGGAGGCTGGCGTAGGGCGGCTTCGGCAAGGTCATGATCGCAAACGGACTGCTGGCCACCATCGAGATCATGGTGAAGTCGTCGACCGCATCGTAGGGCAATGACTTGTAGAGCCCCGGCGACGTCGCATGGCCCGACGCCATGAGGAACAGTGTGTATCCGTCGGGATCGCTGCGGGCGACGGCCTGCGCCCCGAGCGTTCCACCGGCGCCGGGCTTGCCTTCCACGAAGGCCTGCTGGCCCAGGCGTTCGCTGAGACCCGCGGCGATCAGGCGTGCGATGGCATCGACGGGTCCGCCGGCGGTGAAACCGTGCACGATGCGAATGGGCCTGGTGGGATAGCCCTGCGCCACTGCCGGCGTCGCCAGGACGCCGGCCAGAACGGCCAAGCAGGCCAGTCTGATCCAGCGATTCATGACGCGGCTCAGAAGACGTAACGGTCCGGCAGCGGACCGCTGTCGACTGATTTGTAGACGAACTTGCCCTCCTCCATCATGCGCAGGCGGGAGTCCATGACGTCCTGATGCAGCTTCTGCAGCCGGTCCTCGGGGAACGTCAGCTTGCCGCTGCGCTTCACGAACGTGCCCGCGATCATGACGTTCTCGATGTCGGCGGTCTCGGCGTACATCACCACCACGTGCGCCGGGTCGCCACCGGGCAGCGCCGGGAAGATGTTCATGCCGCGCGTGTCGATCATGATGAGGTCGGCCTGCTTGCCCGGTGTCAGAGAGCCGATCTTGTGATCCAGCCGCAGCGCCTTGGCACCACCGATCGTGGCCCATGCGACCGCATCGCGTGTGCGCGTGGCGTGCTGTGTGGCCGCCGGCCACTGACCGGCCTCGCGCAGGCTGCGATTGTCCATCGCACGCTGTTCCTGGAACGCATGCCGCGTCACCCAGAGCATCGAGCTGTTGAAGTAGGGATCGCAGTCGGTGCCCAGCGACGGCATGGCACCGAACTTCACCATGCGGCCCAGCATCGCCGGCTGTTCGTAGTTCAGCGCTTCGGTGAGGCAGGTCGCGGTGATGGTGCAGCCGGCGTCGAGAACGATCTTCAGCTCGTCCTCGGAGAAGCAGTTGCCGTGGGCGATGTTGTGGTCGGGCCCCAACAGGCCTTCCTTCGCCAGCCGCGGCATGCCGTCCTCGACCACGCGCTTGCCCTTGCGGCCATAGGTGTGGGCCGAATTAATCAGGCCGTATTCGCGCGCCAGCCGGATGTCATGCGCGGCAACATCGTACTCGCCCCAGTCCGGGCCCAGGATGGCCATCGCCAGGGTGACCAGGCGATCGTCCGATGCGAACCGGCCGGTGCGCAGGCGATGGATCTCCTCGCGCGGGAACGGCTTCTTGTAGTACGGCACCTCGCCCGCCTTTTCCGGCGGCTTCACCGTGCCGCGCGCGAACACCGCGCGAATGCCGGACTCCTCAAGGGCATCGATGGCGGCGTCCGTCATGTCCGCGTCGCGCAGGATGTGACACCAATCCATGATGGTCGTGGTGCCGTTGCGGATCTGATTCAACGCGCCCAGCAAGTTGCCCAGATAGACGTCGCGTGCCTGATACCGGGTCGCGAGATTCTTGTGCATGTTGCCGTGGTAGTCGCGGATGCCCACCCAGTCCGAACCGATGCCGCGCAGCTGGTACTCCCACGTATGGATGTGCGCATTCACCAGCCCCGGCATCACGAGGCGACCACTGCCGTCCACGACCGCTGCGTTTGGCGCCGTGATGTTCCTCTCGACGGCAACGATGCGATCACCGTCGATCAGGATATCGCCGCGATCGAGATCACCGATCTGCGGATCCATCGACAGAATGCAGGCATCTTTGATCAGGGTCTGGGGCATTTCGGCAGAGTCCGCAGGTTGATTTGATGCCTCATGTTGACGGTTTCCCAGCGATCAATAAAGATGTCACACTGAAACTGTCGATTTCTTGAGAAGAAATAATATGGATCGACTGACAGCCATGGCTGTATTCCGCAAGGTGGTCGAGCGCGGCAGCTTCACTGTCGCGGCCGAACACCTGAACATGTCCAACGCGTCGGTCAGCAAGTACGTCGCATCGCTCGAGACGCGTATCGGCACGCCGTTGCTGACGCGCACCACGCGACGCGTGAGCCTGACGGAGGCCGGCCGCAGCTACTATGCGAAGTGCATTCGGATTCTCGACGAGATCGAGGAAGCGGAGACATCGACCGGCCAGTTGCAGACGACGCCACGCGGCCTGCTGAAGGTGCGCGCACCGGTGTCGCTGGGTGCCGCCCGCTTCGGCCGCACCGTGGCCGATTTCCTGGCGCGCTTCCCGGATGTGACGATCGAGATGACGCTGAACGATCGCTTCAGTGACCCCGCTGACGAAGGCTTCGACGTCGCGCTGCTGATCGCCGGCAAGGTGACCGGCCTGACACGCGCGACGCAACCAATCGCCCGGATGGCCCGTGCGCTGGTGGCGGCCCCGGCGTATCTCGCGCAGCATGGCATGCCCACGTCGGTGCCCAGCCTCAAGCGCCACAACTGCATCATCTACAGCCGCGGCCACGTGCCGGACGAATGGCGCTTCAGCGGCACCGGCGGCGAGCGGGTGGTGCGCGTGAGCGGCAACTGCCGCTGCAACAACGCCATGCTGCTGCGCGAGGCGCTGCTGGAGGGTGCCGGCATCGGGCTGTTGCCGACCTTCCTGGTGACCGCCGACCTTGTCGACGGCAGCCTGCAGATGCCGCTGTCGGAATGGGTGCCGGAGTCGCGCACGATCTATGCGGTCTTTCCGCAGCAGCATCATCCGTCGGCCAAGGTGCGTGCCTTCGTCAACTTTCTCGCCCACAGTTTTGCCGCCGACAGCCAATGGCAGATTGCGCCGCACGAAGGGCGCGAGGCGTTCACCAATCTGCTGACACCGGCAGCATGACGATCGACCGACAGGCGGCCCTGCAATCCCTGCGGACAGGCAAGGCGTAATCGCCGGTTGCGGCGGTGCGCTCGCGTCTGCCACGCTGATGATTGTGAAGAGGCCGACACGTGCCTCGCACGGAGGAACGGCCATGGTGGATGCGCCCAGCACCACGACCGGCTGCTTGGCCGGCGTGCGGATCCTGGATCTCACTCAGTTCGAAGCCGGCCCGTCCTGTACCGAGGCGCTGGCATGGCTGGGCGCCGAGGTCGTCAAGGTCGAGAATCCCAAGGGCGGCGATCCCGGCCGTTCGGCGTTTCGTGGCAAGCCGGGCCAGGACTCGTGGTACTTCTTGCTGTTCAATGCCAACAAGAAATCGATCACGCTGGACCTGAAGAGTCCGCGCGGCATCGGCCTGGTCACCGAACTGGCGCGCAAGGCCGATGTCTTCATCGAGAATTTTGCACCCGGTGCCATCGAACGATTGGGCCTGGGCTACGACGCGATCCGCAAGGTCAATCCCGGCATCATCTATGCCCAGGTGAAAGGCTTCGGCACCGGCAGTCCCTTCGAGAATAATCTCGCCTTCGACATGATCGCGCAGGCGTGCGGCGGCATCATGAGCGTCAGCGGCGAGCCCGACGGGCCGCCCGTCAAGCCCGGCGCGACGCTGGGCGATACGGGCACAGGCATGCTGCTGGCCATCAGCGTTCTGGGCGCGCTTTATCGGCGCAAAGGCACCGGCCAGGGCGAGCGGCTGGAAATCGCCATGCAGGACGCGATGCTACACTATATCCGCGTCTGCTTCGCCGCCATGGCCGCCACCGGCGAGCCGGCGAAGCGCGCCGGCGCCAAGCTGTCATCGGGCGGCAACCCGCCGTGCGGCATCTATCCCTGCAAGCCCGGCGGCGCCAACGACTACGTCTATATCTACACCAGCCGTGCCAACCCGGCGCACTGGCATCGCCTGCTGCAGATCGTCGGCCGCGAAGACCTGATCGGTGATGCTCGCTACGAGACCGGCCTTGCCCGCACCGAACGCGAGCCGGAGATTGATGCGATGATCGCCGCGTGGACGCGCCGACACGACAAGCATGAAGCCATGCGCCAGCTGGGTGCCGCGGGCATTCCGGCGGGCGCCGTGCTCGATACCGGCGAGTTGCAGAACGATGCCAGCTTCGAAGCGCGGCACATCATGCAGACGATCGAGCATCCCACCAACGGCCCGTTCAAGATGCCGGCCTGGCCGGTACGGCATGACGGCGCGCCGCCGCCTGTGAAACCGGCGCCGCTGCTGGGCCAGCATAGTGACGACGTGCTCGGCACATGGCTGGACCTGAGCGCGGATGACATCAAGCGATTGCGCGCCGACGGCGTGATCTAGGCGAGGAGGCACCGGATATGGCCGAGCTGACCGGATCGGAAATCCTGGCGAAAGCGCTGAAGAACGAAGGTACGGAAAACCTGTTCTTCCTGATGGGCGGGCCGATGCTGCTGGCCGAGGCCTCTTGTATCAAGGAAGGCATCCGGCCGATCGACGTGCGACACGAACAGGCTGCGGCATTGATGGGCCAGGCCTACAGTCGCCTGTTGCAGAAACCCAGCGTCTGCATGGCGGCCAGCGGACCCGGCGTCATCAATCTGACCACCGGCCTCGCCAACGCGCTGATCGACTGCGCGCCTGTCGTGGCGATCGGCGGCTCCGCGCCGATCAGCCAGTTCGGCCGCCAGGTCTTCCAGGAGATCGACCAGGTCGCACTGCTGAAGCCGTGCACCAAATGGGCCGATCGCGTCTACAACCTCAAGCGCATCCCCGAGCAGGTGAACGCAGCCTTTCAGAAGGCGATGGGCGGCAAGCCCGGTCCGGTCTACCTCGATTTCCCTGGCGACATCCTCTACGGCAAGATCCCCGAAGAACAGATCGACTGGAGCCTCAGCGGCCGGCCGCTGTTGAACGCGCGGCCCATGGGCGACCCCAGCCAGGTGGCGCGACTGGCCGAAGCCATCGCCAGTGCCAAGCAGCCGATCATCCTGTCGGGCAGCGGCGTGATCTGGTCGCGCGCCTGGGACGAGATGCGCCAACTGGTCGAAAAGGCCGGCATCCCGTTCTATACCACGCCGCAGGGCCGCGGTGTGCTGCCGGACGACCATCCGCTGTCGTACCTCACCATGCGCTCGGCGGCGTTCCGTGAAGCCGACCTGATCATCGTGATCGGCACGCGCATGAACTACATCATCGGCCACGCCGCGCCGCCGCGTTTCGCTACTGGCGCCACCATCGCCCGCATCGACATCGATGCTGACGAGATCGCCTCATCGCCGCGCACGGTGCATATCGGCATCGTCGGCGACTGCAAGATGGTGCTGACCCAGCTGCTGGCCGACATCGACAAGCGTGTCAGCGCCGAACGCTTCGCGCCCTGGCGCAAGAAGCTGGCCGACGGCGAGGCCGCCAAGCGCGCGGCGCCCGGCGCCAACAAGCCGATGGACGACGCGCCGATCCACCCGCTGCGGCTGTGCGATGAGATCAAGAACTTCATGCAGCGCGACGCCATCCTGGTGGTCGACGGTCAGGAGATCCTGAACTTTGGTCGCCAATCGATGCCCACCTTCGCGCCGGGCCATCGCCTG
This sequence comes from Reyranella sp. CPCC 100927, assembly GCF_007859315.1. Lineage (GTDB taxonomy): Bacteria > Pseudomonadota > Alphaproteobacteria > Reyranellales > Reyranellaceae > Vineibacter. The sequence goes on along the minus strand of NZ_VOHA01000001.1, from coordinate 749,409 downwards.
AACTCGGGACCGTTCGGCACCATGGGTGTCGGCCTGCCCTTCGGCCTGGGCGCCAAGGTCGCCAAGCCCGACAAGCAGGTGATCGTCGTGCACGGCGACGGCTCGTTCGGACTCAACGCCATGGAGCTCGATACCGCCGTGCGCCACCGCATCCCGGTGCTGGTGGTGATCAGCCTCAATGGCGGCTGGACCGCCGATCCCAACCGGGACAAGCCAGGCCGCGATCTCGGCTACACACGCTACGACAAGATGGCCGAGGCGCTGGGCTGCCATGGCGAGTATGTCGAGCAGCCCGACCAGATCCGGCCGGCGTTGGAGCGGGCTCAGAAGAAGGTCGATGCCGGCATGGTGGCGGTGGTCAACGTCAAGACCGACTACCGCGCCCGCGCCGACACCGCCCGCTTCGCGGATTATTCGACGTAGCGGACTCTGTCATGTCGAGCGCAGCGAGACATCTCGCGGAGAAGAGGACTCCATTCCCGGGAGATTCCTCGCTACGCTCGGAATGACGTGAAAGACATCCCATGAAAATCGGCGTCCTGCAGTTCTTCAGCTGGCCCGAACGGCGCGTGTCGCTCGAGACCGTGTACCAGCGTGCCCTGCAGCGCATCGAGATCATGGACCGCACCGGCTTCGATGCGGTGTGGCTGGCGGAACATCATTTCAGCACCTTCAGCGTCTGCCCGTCGGTGCACATGGTGGGCACCATGGCCGCCGCGCGAACGACGCGCCTGCGCATCGGCACGGCTGTATCGCTGGCAGCGCTCTACCACCCGCTACGCCTCGCGGAGGAAGTGGCCCTGCTGGACGTGCTGAGCGGTGGGCGCGTCAACTGGGGTGCCGGCCGGGGTTTCTCGCTCACCGAATTCAACGCCTTTGGCGTGCCGCCGGAAGAAAGCGCGGCGCGCTTCCGCGAGACCGTCGAGATCGTGCTGCGTGCCTGGACCGAGCCACGGTTGAGCTTCGCGGGCGACTACTTCAAGTTCGAGGACGTCGAGTTGCTGCCCAAGCCGCTGCAACGGCCGCATCCGCCGACATGGGTGGCGGCGACATCCGATCCGGCCATCGACTGGGCGGCCAGCCGCGGCTTTTCGATCCTGATGGACCCGCATTCATCGATCGCCGATCTCGGCCGCAAGCGCCGGCGTTACGCCGAACAGATGGCGAAATCGGGCTTTGCACCGGATGGTCGCGACATCCCCATGGCACGCCTGGTCGCGCTGGCGGAGACCGAGGAGAAAGCGGCCGACGTCGCCCGCCGCGGTGCAGCCTGGCTGGTCGATGCCTATGCCGGGCCGCAGCATCAGAAAGGCAAGACGATGCATGTGGCGCGGACGTATGACGGTCTCGATCCGGTCGAGTTCTACCTCAAGGAGGTCGTGCTGCACGGAACGCCCGACTCCATCGTCGAGCGCATTCAGGCACTGCAGGTTGAGGTCAGCTTGAACTACCTGATGTGCGCGCCGCTCAGCCACGAGTCTTTCATGATGCTGGCCGAAAAGGTCGTGCCGCGGCTGGTGTGATCTACCACCGCCAGCCGGCGAACGGACGCACGAGCAGCAGGCCGGCGATGAAGCCACCGACATGGCCGGCCCAGGCGATGCGGTCACCGCCGGGTGTCGAGCCGAAGAAGCCCAGACCGACCTGCATGACGATCCACAGGATGGCGAACGGTACCAACGCATTCATGCGGCCGCGTTCGCGCATCAACAACAGCAGGCCGCCGAACAAGCCGCTGATGGCGCCGGATGCGCCCAGCATCAGATCGGTCGACGTCGGGTAGATCAGCGCATGCAGCAGCGCACCGGCGATGCCGGTGACCAGGTAGAAGGCGACATAGCGCGACGCTCCGAGGAAGCGTTCCACCGGTGCGCCGAAAGCAGCCAATGTCGCGGCGTTGATGCCGACATGCATCCAGTCGGCATGCAGGAACATGTGCGTCACCGGTGCCAGCAGCAGCGACAGTTCGTCGGCCGGCGCATCACCGAAGTAGCGCGCCGGAATGACGGAGAAGAACAGGATCAGCGACTCGTCGGTTTCCGCCGACAGCATCTGCCGCAACAGGTGCAGCACCAGCAGGACGACGATCAGTCCGAGCGTCATCGGCGGCAGGTTGATGGCCGGCTCGCCGCGCGGTGGCGGCTGGTCGCGCTGATCGAAAGGCACGCAGAGATCCCGCTGGCTGGCCGGTCAGGTGTTGGGGCCGCCCTGGCCCAAGGCACGCAGGCGCAGGCGCAGCGCATTGAGCTTGATGAAGCCCTCGGCGTCGCGCTGGTCGTAGGTGCCCTGGTCGTCCTCGAACGTGACGTGCTGCATGCTGTAGAGCGACTTGGGCGACTTGCGGCCGACCACGGTCGTGTTGCCCTTGTAGAGCTTCAACCGCACGGTGCCGGTGACGTTCTCCTGGCTGCGGTCGATCAGGGCCTGCAGCATCTCGCGCTCGGGCGAATACCAGAAGCCGTAGTAGATCAACTCGGCATAGCGCGGCATCAGCTCGTCCTTGAGATGCGCCGCGCCGCGATCAAGCGTGATGCTCTCGATACCGCGGTGGGCCGCATACAGGATCGTGCCGCCGGGCGTCTCGTAGACGCCGCGGCTCTTCATGCCCACGAAACGGTTCTCGACCAGGTCGAGGCGGCCGATGCCGTTGGCCTTGCCAAGCTCGTTGAGCTTGGTCAGCAGCGTCGCCGGCGACAGTTTCACACCGTCGATCGCGACCGGGTCACCCTTCTCGAAGTCGATGGTGATGTAGGTGGCCTTGTCCGGCGCCGCTTCGGGCGAAATGGTGCGCTGGTAGACCATCTCATCCGGCTCTTCCCAGGGATCCTCCAGCACCTTCCCTTCGGATGACGAGTGCAGCAGGTTGGCGTCGACCGAGAACGGCGCCTCGCCGCGCTTGTCCTTGGCGATCGGGATCTGGTGCTTCTCGGCGAACTCGATCAGCGTGGTGCGGCTGGTCAGCTCCCATTCGCGCCATGGCGCGATGATCTTGATGTCGGGCTTGAGCGCGTAATAGGTGAGCTCGTAGCGCACCTGGTCGTTGCCCTTGCCGGTGGAACCATGGGACACCGCATCGGCGCCCAGCTCGCGCGCAATCTCGATCTGCCGCTTGGCGATCAGCGGCCGCGCGATGGAGGTGCCCAGCAGGTACTGGCCTTCGTAGAGCGCATTGGCGCGGAACATCGGGAACACGAAGTCGCGCACGAACTCCTCGCGCACGTCTTCGATGAAGATGTTCTCAGGCTTGATGCCCAGCATTTCGGCTTTCTTGCGCGCCGGGTCCAGCTCCTCGCCCTGACCGAGGTCGGCAGTGAAGGTGATCACCTCGCAGCCGTAGGTCGTCTGCAGCCATTTGAGGATTACGGACGTATCCAGGCCGCCGGAATAGGCGAGCACGACTTTCTTGATGTCGCCCCGCTTGTGGGGGCCGGCGTACTGGACGGACACGATCAAGACCTCTCGGACGGCGCGGTCAGCCGCAAAACAAGGCACCGGACCACGTTGGCACGGGTTCAGCAAGGCGGCCGGAGTATAGGCAGCGCCAAAGCCGGGGCAAGCGGCGAAATCCTGAATAAAATCAATTCATTGGCTGGATGTCACAGATTTCGTGCCTGGCACGTCTGGTGGGTACGAATGCCGGAGACCGCCGTGACGATGCCCGATCCGTCCACCACAGCCCGCGCGACTTCCGCCGACGTGCCGCGTCCGGGGCATGGGGCCCTGACCTATGTCATTCCCGCGCTGCTGGGGGTGAACGCCCTGATCATGCTGGCCGCCGGCCCCTTCTGGTACGCAACGACTCCGGGCGTCCCGCAGACAGGGCCATACAACGGGCACTTCGTGGCCGATATCGGCATCGCTTTCGCCGCCGCCTCGGTCAGCTTGCTGATGGGACTACTGCCGCTGCCGCAGGCTCGGCTTTTTGCCCTGCCAGGCGCGATCTTCCTGATCGGCCACGCCCTGCTGCACCTGCTGGGCATCGTCCACCATGGGCTGTCCGACGTCGTCGCCGTCGCCACGGAAATCATCGGTATCTACCTGCCGGCATGGGTGGCATGGCACATCGTCCAGCCGGAACTGCCGACCCTGGTGGCCATGGTCCGAGCGCCTGCCCTGGTGATCAACGCTGGCATTCGCGCCGCCGAACGACGCCTGGGTGTCACGATGGACTATGTCCGCGACATCGCCCGGACATCGCCGGCCACCTTCGGCAAACTGCAGCAGGTGAGCGCTCTGGCAAACCGGAAACCGCACGGCGATCCGGCGCCCTTCCATTTCGCCGGACTGGGCGCCGTGGTGCACGACGATTGCGGCGAGTGCGTTCAGATCCACGTTAACCTGGCGCGTGCTGACGGCGTGCGCGCGGACTGGCTGCGCGCCGTGCTGGCGGATCAACTGGATGACCTGCCGGCGCCGTTGGCCGACGCCTTTCGCCTGGGGCGGGCGGTAGCCGCTGGCGATCCGGCCATGGAAACGTATCGCGCCCGCCTGCAGCAGCACTATGGTACCGCGACGGTCGCGGCACTGGCCTTCGAGATCGGTATCGCCCGCTTCCACCCCAGCCTGAAGCGTGCTCTGGGCGTGGCCCGCAGTTGCACCCCGGTGTCCGTGAAGGTGAGTGATGGCTGAGCACATCCACGACGACCCCGTCGCGACATTCGAGGCCGAACGCTCTCGTTTGCGCGCGCTGGCCTACCGCATGCTGGGCACGCTGGGCGATGCCGAGGACGCCGTGCAGGATACCTACCTGCGTTGGCACCGGACCGATCGCAGCACCGTACGCAAACCGCAGGCCTGGCTGGTCTCGGCCTGCACCCGCATCTGCATCGATCGCCTGCGCCGCGCCCGCACCGAGCGCGATGCCTATATCGGGCCATGGTTGCCCGAGCCGATGGTTGTCGAGACCCAGGACTCGCCGACGCTCGACGACACCCTGTCGCTGGCGTTCCTGGTGGTTCTGGAACGGCTGAGCCCGGCCGAGCGGGCCGCCTGGCTGCTGCACGAGGCTTTCGAGTATGACTACGGCGAGGTTGCCAGTGCCCTGGAGAAGAGCGAGGAGGCCTGCCGCCAGCTGGTGTCGCGGGCCAATCGCCACCTGAAGGCGGCGCGGCCGCGCTTCGCGCCCGACCGGGCACAGGCCGATGCGCTCGCCATGCGTTTCGCCAAGGCATCCCTGACCGGCGATCGCGCCGCCCTGATGGACATGCTGGCACCGGATGCCGAACTGTGGTCGGACGGCGGCGGCAAGGCGGTGGCGGCCCTCAATGTCATCACCGGCGCTGACCGCGTGATGCGTTTCGTGGTCGGCATCACGCGCAAACAGCCCGCAGAAATGCAGCGTACACCCGTGCGGATCAACGGCATGCCCGGTGTGATCGGCCACCTCCACGGCGCGCCACGGCTCACCTTGTCACTCGACATTGTCGATGGACGCATCGCCGGCATCTACATCGTGCGCAATCCCGACAAACTGAAACGCTTGCCATCACTGGTATGACGGTCGGTACAGCGACCGAGCGTCATCTCGCCACCGCGGGTGACGACCGTCTATAATCGCGGTCCTCGATTGGAGTCGCGATGCCCACGATGCTCGACCGTGTTGCCTACGCGGCTGGCCAGACCGCCCGGGTCGGCTGGTTCCTGGCCCACTACGCTGCCGGCCGGCGCCAGCTCAAACCAATGCCCCGGCCGGATTTTCCCGTGGGCCCCTTCCCTGACCGGCAGACTTTGCTGCGCGACATGCGCCAGTTGTTCACGCGTGAATGGGACGATATTGCAGCCGGTCTGTTCCCGCCGCCGCCCGTCCTCGACCAGGATCCAATTGCCTGGCTGCGCCGCAGCGCCCTCTATTTCCGCGACCTGCCGAAAGTGGACGAGCGTCGCCACGCGCGCACCAACGATGAGCCGAACCATGATCCGGCGCATGCGCACCTGCCGCGCTACTATCGCCAGAACTTCCACTACCAGAGCGGCGGCTGGCTGACCGAAGAGTCGGCCGCGGTCTATGACGTCCAGGTCGAGACCCTGTTCACCGGTGCCGCCGACGTGATGCGCCGCCGCGCGCTCAAGCCCATCGCGCTGTTCCTGGGCAACCAGGACCAGCGCCAGGCACGCCTGCTCGATATCGGCACCGGCACGGGGCGGCTACCCGGCTTCATCCGTCATGCGTTTCCCGGCCTGCATGTTACCGGTCTCGACCTCAGCCGGCCGTATCTGGACCACGCCCGCCGTACCATGGGCACCTCGCGGCGGTTGAAATGGATCGAAGGTGCCGCCGAAGCGCTGCCCTTTGCCGATGCCAGCATCGATCTGATCACCGCGTCGTTCCTGTTCCACGAGCTGCCTCCGAAGGTGCGCCGCGCCGCCGTCGCCGAGATGGCGCGCGTGCTGAAGCCTGGTGGCCGCGCGATCGTCATTGATTCGGCACTCGAGAGCGATCGGCCGGAATGGAAGGGGCTGTTCGACCTCTTCCCCTACTACTTCCACGAACCTTATTTCACCGACTGGGTCACGTCGGACCCCGATGCCCTCTTCTCGGCACACGGCCTGACGGCGCGTACGACGGAAATCGCATTCCTGTCACGCGTGATGGAATTCGAGCGACGGCCTCTCTAGAGAACCGAGCACCCGCGGTCGCGGTGCCTACACAACAGGTGCCAGTTTTACCGGCACACCGCTGAGTACGGCGTTGCCTGAAAGTGGATCGCGCAGGCTGCCATCGAACAGTGCGTTCAGGTTGGCGCCAGGCCTTTCGGCAGCGCGTGTCAGCCGGGCGCCATGTTTGTCATGACCCCAGCCGTGCGGCAGGCTGACGACGCCCGGCATCATGTCGTCGCTGATCTCGATCTGCGCTTCGATGGCATGATTGCCGCTGACGATGCGCGCCATCCGACCGCTCTGCAGTCCCAGACGTTGCGCGTCCTGCGGATGCACCAGCGCGGTACAGCGAAACGGACCCTTGGCCAGGATTGGCAGGTTGTGCATCCAGCTGTTGTTGGAACGCACCTGGCGGCGGCCGACGATCACCAGCTCAGGCAGCGGCCGTGCGAGATCGGCGGCCGGCCGCCGCCTGAGGTCGTCCAACAGCATTGCCGGCGCCAGTTCGATCTTGCCGGACGGCGTGCGCAGCAGATCGGGCAGGCGGGGTGCCAGCGGCCCCAGGTCGATGCCCGCCGGCGCGGCCTTGAGCTTCGCCAAATTGAGTCCGTCGGGCTTCATACCGAACATGTCGCCGTAAGGCCCGGCGCGCAGCGCCAGGTCGATCTGTCGCTCCGGCCCCTGCAGATCCGACACGGCCTGCATCACGGCCTCGGCCTGCGGGCCTGCGATCCGGCGCACATCGTCGGCGACGATGTCATCGTCAAGCTGCCGTATATCGGCGGCCGCTCCCCGACCCTGCACGATCGCGATCAGGCGCAGCAGGCTCTGCCATTCGGCGAGATGATCAGACGGACGCGTGAATACGGCTGGACTGAAGCGCGCCTGATTGCGGTACGACAGCTGTGGGAAGGCTATGTCGTAGTGCACCTCCTCCAACGGCGAGCTGCCGGGCAGAATGACATCGGCGTGGCGCGTCGTCTCGTTGAGGTAGATGTCGACGCTGACCATGAAATCGAGCTGGTCCAGCGCGGTCGCGAGGCGTGACCCGTTCGGCGCCGACAGAACAGGGTTGCCGGCAACCGAGATCAGCGCCCGGATCCGGCCATCGCCCGACGTCTCGATCTCCTCGGCAAGACAGGTGATCGGCAACTCGCCAAAGACTTCCGGCGCACCGCCGACACGGCTGTGCCAGCGACCAGTAACGATGCCCCGGCCGCTGCCCGGCTTGCCGGCAGCATTGGCGGCGAAGGCGGGCGCCTTGGGAAACATCGCGCCGCCCGGCTCATCGAGGTGCCCGGTCAACACGTTCAGAACATCGATCAGCCAGCTCACCAGGGTGCCGTATTCCTGGGTGCAAGTGCCAAGGCGACCGTAGACAGCAGCGCGCTCCGCGGCGGCGAGCGTGCGCGCCAGATCGCGAATCGCGATCGCCGCCATCCCGCAACGCGCGGCCACACGCTCGGCCGAGAATTCAGCGACGGCCTTGGCCAAAGCGTCGAGGCCGGCGACATGCGGTGCCAGCCGACCCAACCGCACCAGATTCTCGTCGAACAGCGTGTGCACCAGGCCCAGCAGCAGGAACACATCACTGCCTGGCCGGATGAAATGGTGCGCGTCGGCCATTGCCGCGGTCTCGCTGCGGCGCGGATCGATCACGACGATACGCCCGCCACGAGCCCGCAGCGCCTTGGCCTTGCCGCGGAAGTCGGGCACCGTCCACAGGCTGCCGTTGGACACGACAGGATTGGCGCCCAGGATCAGCAGGAAGTCGCTGCGCTCGATATCGGGCACCGGGATGGACAACCAATGTCCGAACATCAGGCCCGACGAGAGCTGCTTGGGCATCTGGTCAAGGGTCGAGGCGCTGTACATGTTCTGTGTGCCCAGCGCCTTGGCCAGGCGCGGGAAGTACAGCATCAGGCCGACCTGATGCACCGTGGGATTGCCGATGACGAGCGCCGCAGCATTGCGGCCATGCTGCGCCAGGATCGGCGGCAGCCTGCGCTCGATTTCGGCGAAGGCTTCGTCCCAGCTGACTTCGACAAAGCGTCCGTCGCGCTTGATCAGGGGCGTGCGCAACCGGTCCGGATCTTCGTGCAGATCCTTCAGTGCCGCCCCTTTGGGGCAGATGTAGCCGGCGCTGAATACATCAGCGTCGTGACCCCGAATCGACGTCACCTTGCCGTCCTTGAGTCGTAGCTCCAGGCCGCAGCAGGCTTCGCAGACCGGGCAGATGCGGTGGGCGATGGTTTCAGTTGCGTCAGCCATGCGCAGGCTCCGTTCGAGTGAACGCGGTCAGCATGGACCGTGCCACGCACCAAAGCGATTACGTCGATGGTTATCGCCGCGTGACAGCATCCGATTACCATCGAGAGAATTGAGAGACGGCAGCAGACCACCGATGTTCGCGTCAGGCACCGCACCGACCATCGAACGACGCGGTTGCCTTACCGATGGAGCCCTGACATGAGCAATCCCGCCGACCTGGTCGATCGCTACATTGCCGCGTGGAACGAAACCGACCCCGCACGCCGCCGCGACATCATCGCGCGCACCTGGACCGAGAATGCGAGCTATCTCGATCCGCTGATGCAGAGCGACGGTCATACCGGGATCGACACCATGATCGCCGGCGTGCAGGCCAAGTTCCCCGGCCACCGCTTCAGCCTGACGGGCAAGGTCGACGCCTACCAGGATCGCGTTCGTTTCTCTTGGGCGCTCGCACCCGACGGCGGGCCGGCGCTGGTGAAAGGCACGGACTTTGCCGTCATTGACGCGGGCCGGTTGCAGGCCGTGACCGGTTTTCTGGATCAGGTGCCGTCATAACCGCCCGACATCATCAAGCGTGGGCAAGGCGGACAAATGCTCCGCCTTGCCGCATGACACAGCGACTCAAAAACCCCCGAGGTCGTCAGAAATGCCGCGGTAGAGTTGCTGGGCAAATTCCGCCTGGCTCGTGCCGGTCAGCTGGCGCTGGTAACGCTTCACCCAAAGCACGCGAACCGGGATCGGCGTCGTGGGTCGCCGCTCAACGATCACGCGGCCGACTTCTCCCCAGCTGAAGCCGGTCATTCCGTTCGCGACCAGAATACGCGTCCCGTCCGAGAACTCCTCGACGCTCTCGATCGTCACCCCAAGCCGCCCCAGTATCGACAATGTCGAGGCGCGGACCCGGTCGTACGGTGCCTCGAATGCCGCCATGAGGCCGCTGCTGGGGTGCGCGTGCTGTATGTCGTCTGTTGTCAGGCATGCAGACAGACCGGCGCTTGCGGCGACGGCCAGAAAGGAACGACGCATCATCGAGCGATTCCCCGTGTTTACCGGGCTATCGCATTTTTGCCTCGCTGTCCGATCTTGCCACCCGGCTCAGTCCGGAACAGCAAATCCAGAGATAGCCCACCCCAGGGCCAATGAAGCCGGCGACACTGCAGCGTGTCAACGGTTGTCTTCCGGCAGTGTTCTACCCGTCAAATGGCAGCACGTGCTTCGACGTCGCGCACCTTTGTCCGGCGGTCGCGCTTGCTCTCGCTCTTGAGCTGGCCGCAGGCAGCGAGGATGTCGCGGCCGCGCGGCGTGCGCACCGGTGCCGACAAACCGCCCGCGTTGACGATCTCGGCGAAGCGGTGGATGCGGTTGTTGGAGCTGCACTCGTAGGGTGCGTCCGGCCACGGGTTGAACGGGATCAGGTTCACCTTGGCATGGATCGGCTTGAGCAGCCGCACCAGTTCGCGCGCATCGGCGTCGCTGTCGTTGACACCCTTCAGCATTACGTACTCGAAGGTGATGCGCCGACTGTTCTTGGCGCCGGGGTAGGCGGCACAGGCCTTGAGGAGTTCGGCGATCGGCCATTTCTTGTTGACCGGCACCAGCACGTCGCGCACCTCGTCCGTCACGGCATGCAGCGAGACGGCCAAGTTCACGTCCAGATCGGCCCCCACTCTGGGAATCATGGGCACGATGCCCGACGTCGACAGCGTGATGCGCCGCTTGCTGAGCGCGACGCCCTGGTCGTCCATGACGATCCGCAATGCCTTGGCGACATTGTCGAGATTGTAGAGCGGCTCGCCCATGCCCATCATGACGATGTTGCTGAGCATGCGCGTGGTCTCGATCGGCGTCGGCCACTCGCCATAGCTGTCGCGCGCCACCATGAACTGGCCGACAATTTCCGCCGCCGTCAGGTTGCGCACCAGCGGCTGCGTGCCGGTGTGGCAGAAGCTGCAGGTCAACGTGCAGCCGACCTGACTCGACACGCACACCGAACCGCGATCCGCCTCCGGGATGTTGACACACTCGACCTCATTGCCGTCGGTCAGGCGCAGCAGCCACTTGCGGGTGCCGTCAACCGAGCGCTGCTCGACGGCGATCTGCGGCCGTTCGATGACGAACAGCTCCTCCAGCCGCTCGCGCGTCTTGCGCGCGATGGTGCTCATGGCCGCGAAATCACGCGCGCCGTGCCAATAGATCCAGTGCCAGATCTGGCCGGCCCGGAACGGCTCCAGCCCGTGCTCGGCCAGCAGCGCCTTCAGTTCGGCCCGGCTCAGGCCGACCAGATTGGGGCGCAGGTCGTTGCGGCGCAGCGGCTCCAGGATCGCCAGCGGTTCGGTCTGCAGAACGGACATTGCGGACTGATAGTCTCGTGCCCGCGCCGGCGCAACTACCGGACGCGGCACTCCTGGGAGGCGCGCCAAAAAGCCGCCGTGAAGCCCAGCAGCGAAAAGGTGTCGGCGACTTCGCGGCCGGCCGTGTCGACGCCCCGCACGGTCACCACCTGGCCGACCCGCATGGAGTCGACGATCCGTGCATCGACCTCGGGACTGGGCGACCAGGCACCGTTACTGCCCTCCTGGGCGAACAGGCGGTACTTGGCGAAGCCAAAATCCAGCTCAATGTCACTGTCCGGTTTGACCGCATAGCCGGCGAAATAGGCCACCACGTTAAGTGCGTTCTTGGTCGGCCGCTGGGTCACGTAGAGCAGCGGCCGGTCCTTGGCTCGCCCTTCCGGCGGGGTCGGTATCGCCTTCTGCGTCACATAGCAGGTACGGTCCTCATCACCGCCCGCCGCCAGCGCCCGCCAGTCGCCAAAATCGTCGAGCTTGCGGGGCTGGTCAGGCGCTTCACCGGCCGGCGGCGCCGCTTGTCCCCAGGCCAGGGCCGACACGGCCACACCGGCTGCAGCCACACCGGCAACGAGCCCACGCGATATCCAACGATCGTGAATTTTCATTGCAGAATCATAGCCCAACCACCGGCAAACCACCATCGCGAGGCCTGGAGTCAGCCCTCACCTGCCGGTTTGGCAGCCGCCTGCATCTTTCGCCGCTGGCGTCGTTTCCAGATCGGCTCACCGAACACCGGCGGCGGCAGCGGCGTCTGCGGTCCCCCCGCGGCTACCGGCCGGTCGGCAAACCGTCCCAGGCTGACCAGGCGGTCATACATGACGATGGCGCCCGCGATCCCCAAATTGACCGAGAACCGCATGGGAATTCGCACAACGAAATCGCACAGCGCCTGGGCATCGGCAGAGAGCCCCTCGCGCTCGGCCCCCAGAAGATAGGCAACCTGGCGCGGGTGGCGAAAGCTGGGAAGCTCGACGGCCTCGGGTGTGATCTCGATACCGACCAAGCGGCAGGCCTGTGGCAGGCGAAACTCCTGGATGCTAGCGAAGTGGTAGGTCGGCACCGCACCCGGCGTATCGGACGTGTCGGACAGGCTTCCCTCGCCACGCCGGTACTGGGCATTCACGGTGAAGACGAAGCTGGCGCCGAAGGCGTGCGCCGTCCTGAACAAGGCACCGACATTCATCGCCTTGGTCACACCTTCGACGCCGATACCGAAATAGCCTTTCATCGTCCGCCAGATTGAGGCACAAGATGTTGTAGATTGCCTGCGCGCTTAGCACGTCCGCGGCGCGCGCAACAGGCGCCGGACGTTTTTGCCGAGCCGATCCGCACCATGAGTCATGACGTCACCGCCGGAGCGCCGCCTGCCCCCGCAGCGAACTCTCCGGCGAAGACCGACGCCACGGTGCGCGCGCAGTACGAGGCGATGCCCTACCCGCCGCGCGATCCGGCTGACGAGGCCCGGCGCCTGGTCGTCGGGACCCCCAGCCATGTGCTGGAGATCAACCACTATCTCTGTGCCGGCCGGCGCGACTTCCGTCAGCCGTTGCGGGCGCTGATCGCCGGCGGCGGTACCGGTGATGCCTGCATCATGCTGGCGCAGCAGTTGCAGGATCTGAAGTGCCCGGCCGAGGTCGTCTATCTCGACATTTCGGAAGCGTCGCGCGCCATCGCCGAGGCGCGGGCGCAGGCGCGCGGCCTGCGCAACGTGCGCTTCCACACCGCATCGCTGCTCGACCTGCCGTCGCTGGCGCTGGGCCAATTCGACTACATCGACTGCACCGGCGTGCTGCATCATTTGCCCGATCCCCAGGCCGGCCTGGACACGCTGGCCGATTCCCTGGCGCCGGAAGGCGGCATGGGTCTCATGCTCTACGGCGAATACGGCCGCAGTGGCGTCTATCCCATGCAGGATCTGCTGCGCACCCTGAGCCCGATCGGTACGGCCCCGGCCGAACGACTGGCGATGGCTAAGCGGCTGATCCGCTTCCTGCCGCCGACCAACCTGTTCCGCCGCAACACGTTCCTGAACGACCACCTGTCGGGCAACGACGCGGCCCTCTATGACCTGCTGCTGCACAGCCAGGACCGGGCCTATACGGTTCCGCAGATCGTGGACATGACCAAGCGTGCCGGACTGCGGCTGGTCGCCTTCATGGAGCCGATGCGCTACGAGCCGACCACCTACATGAGCGATCCGCAGATCGGCCGGGATATCGCGACGCTGCCGTTCCTCGAGCGGGCCGCGTTCGCCGAACGGCTGGCCAGCAACCTGCGCACCCACGTCTTCTACGCGACCAAGGCGGGCTACGACACGGTCGCCCGGCCAGAGGACACCTCGGCCATTCCGGTATTGCGCGAGATGGACGCGGCAGCCCTGGCGCAGGGCCTGAGGCCGGGCACGCCCCTGGTCGCCAACCTCGACGGCTTTCCCTGGCGCGCGCAATTGCCGCCATTGGCCAGTGCGATCGTCAGCCAGATCGACGGGCGCAAAAGCATTGCCGAGATCTACACCTCGATGGCGATGCGCGGCGGACTGCCGGTATGGGATGAGTTCCAGCAGCAGTTCGAACAGGTCTACGTGGTGCTGAACGGCATCAACCACATGCTGCTGCGCTTCCGATCCTGATACCCTCTCCCCGCCATGTCGCGCGCCTTCACGATCGCTCTGGCCACGGCCGGGCTGTGGGCGGTCTACCTCGTCGTCACCCGCTTCGTGGTGTCACGCGCGGGTCTTGATCCCTGGGCTTACACGCTGGTGCAGTTGCTGGCCGGAGGCCTCGTGATCTTCTGGATCGGCCGCAGGGCACCCGGCAACTGGCAATCGCTTTTCACACCCTGGATGGTGGGCTACGGCGTACTGCGCGTCGCCATCACCGGCGCATCGTCGGCTGCGTTGGCATGGCTGGTGGCATCGCAGAGCACGCTGCTGTCGACGGCCAATGTGCTGATGGGGGCCGTGGCAGGGCTCATCGCCTATCGCCTCGTCCCGTCGCCCGTGGAGCGCGCGGCCCTGAGCCTGTTGGCGCTCGGGCTCGTCGTTCTGATCGCCTGCCTCACACCCAGTACCGCCTACTATGGCGCGCTGTGGTTGCTGGCGTCGGAAACCGGGGTCGTGGTGACGGCGCTCGCCGTCGAAAAGCATCCGCGCAACCGCAGCGACAACATGGCCGAGCGCAGCCGCTTCACCGCCGAGACGTTGATCATCACGTCGATCGTGCTGATCGTGGCGTGGAGCGTCACCGGCATGCTTGAGCTGACGCGCTCACCCTGGGATCCCGACGGCAATGCGTTCGGCAATCCCACGCTGTGGCTGTGGGGCGTCGTGGCCGGTCTGGTCTTTCGCGGTCCTGGCCAGTGGCTGACGTTCTACGCCCTGCGCCATGCCGGCACGCAGGCTTACCTGATCGCCTTGATGCTGATGCCGGCCTTCACCATCGCGATCGAACTGGGTGCCGGCCACGCCGGCTGGGTCGATCCACCGGCACTCACCGCCGGCGAGTGGCTGGGCGCAGCGTTGATCCTGGGTGCCGCGGCATGGCTGATGGTGGCTCGCCTGCGCGGACGATAACCCCATAACGACAGAGGCCCGCGTCCAGGACGCGGGCCTCGTTGTCGAATGGTCCTGCCGCTAGGCCGCGGCGCGGATCGCGGCCTGTTTCACCTTGCCGTCGACGGCGGTCTCGAACTGCTTGAAGTTGGACTCGAAGCGGCGTGCCACATCCCGGGCCGCGGTTTCGTAGGCCTTCTTGTCCTTCCAGCTGGTCAGCGGGTTCAAGACATCGCTCGGCACGTCGGGGCATGCCGACGGCACCAGCAGACCAAAGTGTGGATCCGGTGTCGAGGCCACCTGTGCCAGCCGACCATCCAGCGCCGCACGCACCATCGCCCGCGTATGACGGATCGACATGCGCTCGCCGACGCCAAAACCGCCGCCTGACCAGCCCGTGTTGACCAGCCAGCACTTCACGTTCTGCCGGGCCATCTTCTCGCCCAGCATCTTGGCGTACACCGTCGGGTGGCGCGGCATGAAGGGGGCGCCAAAGCAGGTGGAAAACGTCGCTTGCGGCTCGCTGACGCCCTTTTCGGTGCCGGCCACGCGGGCCGTGTAGCCGCTGAGGAAGTGGTACATCGCCTGCTCGGGCGACAGACGGCTGATCGGCGGCAACACGCCGAACGCATCGGCCGTCAGCATGATGATGTTGTCGGGCGTCTTGGCGATACCCGTGACGCTGGCGTTGGGGATGAAATCCAGCGGGTAGCAGGCGCGCGTGTTCTCGGTGAACTTGTTGCTGTCAAGGTCGAGCAGCCCGGTGAGCGGATCGACCACCACGTTCTCCAGCACCGTGCCGAAGCGCTCGGTGGTGGCATAGATCTCGGGCTCCGCCTCGCGGCTGAGCTTGATCACCTTGGCGTAGCAACCGCCTTCGAAGTTGAAGACGCTGCTCTCGCCCCAGCCATGCTCGTCGTCGCCGATCAGGGTGCGCGACGCATCGGCCGACAGGGTCGTCTTGCCGGTACCCGACAGGCCGAAGAAGATCGCAACATCACCCTTGGGACCGATGTTGGCCGATGCGTGCATGGGCAGCACGTTCTTTTCCGGCAGCAGGTAGTTCAGGATGGTGAACACCGACTTCTTGATTTCGCCGGCATACCAGGTGCCGCAGATCGCCACGAGGTTACGGCGGAAGTCGCAGACGATGGCGCAGTCGGAGCGGGTACCATCGATCTCGGGCACCGCCTGGAAGCCGGGCAACTGCAGGATGGTGAAGTCGGGGCGGAAATCGGCCAGGTCCTCGCGCGGCGGGCGAAGGAACATGTTCATGGCAAACAGATTGTGCCAAGCAGTCTCGGTGATCACCCGCACGCCGATGCGATGCGCCGGATCGGCACCCGCATAGCATTCCCGAACGTAGAGATCGCGGCGCTGGGCGTAGGCCAGCATGCGGGACAGCAGACCGTCGAACTGGCGCGCTTCGATCGCCTGGTTGGTCTTGCCCCAGTCGATCTTGCCTTCGCTGGAGAGTTCGCGGACGAAGAACTTGTCGCCGGGCGAGCGGCCCGTGTGCACGCCGGTCAGAACGCACAGAGGCCCGCCCTTGCTGAGCACGCCTTCGCCGCGGCGGATCGCGTGCTCATAGAGTGCGGAGACGGGTAGGTTCCAATGAACGTTCCCGAGATTTTTCAACCCCAGTGAGTCAAGGCCATGTTTGCTGATGGCCATTCCTGCCTGCTGCACGTCTTGGTCTCCTGTGTCCCTACACTTTTTGTGTCGCAAGGGAATCAGATGGAACTACGCCCGGAAAGCGAACACCCACCCTACGGAGGTGCCCCGGACCCGGCAACATGCGACTTGCCGGTTAAACGTGACGAATCTGTGGAAGGTTCCGCTTCGCGGCAAGTGTGAAACATTGCAATCCACTGTCACGTTTTGTTCTATCGTTTGTGTTCAGTCGATTCACTCACAGTGCCGCCCGCGCCTGTTTGACCAACGCGACCAACGCAGCACGTGCTTGCTCGGCATCCAGTATCGGCACCGCGAAGTCGAGACGGGCCACTTCCCCAGCGCGTCGCAGGTCGAAGCCGTCGGCGTCGATGCCGGTCATGCGCCACCCGGTGCCGGCACGCCCCAGCAATCGCGTAGCGTATAGATCGATGGCATCGTGATGATCCTCATTCATGTGACTGACAATATCGACTTCGCGCTCGATCAGCGCCATTGACACTGGCGCCCCGACCAAGTCGGCCGGTTCCACCCAGCGGATACGGCCGAACCCGGCCACCAGGTGGGCTCGTGTGATCTCAAGCCGGTAGACGTGAAAATCGCTGAAATCGGCGTACAAAGCTGCGTCCGGATGACGCGCCAGAAAGCGCTGCCGCAGTCGCGGTTCGGTCGTGCGCCGTGCATGACCCAGCACCGTCAATCGAGGACCGGTCAGGGGTTGCTCCAGGCCGGTCGTACCATCGAACAGCAGCGATACGCGTGCGTCGGCGGCGATCGCCTTGCTGTGTTCGGCCAGCGCGCTGAGCAGCAGAATCGGCGCCAAATCATGGTCGACAGCCGTCAATACCAAGGACGCATAAGGCCAGGCCGCCCCCTGGCCCTCGGGGATGGCCTGCGACGCGGGCAGCGCGCTGGCCAGGGTGGCACGGTCGAGGCTGCGCATCAGGATACGTGCCTGCGGCGCGGGTTCCAGTTCCGGTGAAGGTGTCATGCCATGACCGTGCCGCCGGCGCGCCGGGGGGTCAATCTCGGCATCGCCCCTTTCCCCTTCGGCTTGTGTATGCTCAAAGACAGCGCATACCCCGCCCGGGTCCACCCTGGAGGCCCCACATGAAGAAGACGATTGCCCTGGTCGACGACGACCGGAACATTCTGACCTCGGTTTCCATGCTGCTGGAGGCCGAAGGCTTCACCGTCAAGACCTTCAACGACGGGGTCGCCGCCCTGGAAGGCCTCAACGCCAGTCCGCCCGATCTGGCGATCCTGGACATCAAGATGCCGCGCATGGACGGCATGGAGCTGCTGAACCGGCTGCGCAAGACCCAAACCATGCCCGTGATCTTCCTCACCTCCAAGGACGAGGAGATCGACGAGGTCCTGGGCCTGCGCATGGGTGCCGACGATTACATCAAGAAGCCCTTTTCGCAGCGTCTGCTGCTGGAGCGCATCCGGGCCCTGTTGCGGCGCGGCGACAAGGCCAGCCCCGACGCCAAGGATGCCGGCGAACGCATCGTGCGCGGCGACCTGGTGCTGGATCCGTCGCGCCACCTGTGCGTTTGGAGAAACAAACAGGTGAACCTGACGGTCACCGAATTTCTGCTGCTGAAGTCGCTGGCCGAGCGCCCGGGCCACGTGAAGAACCGCGACCAGCTCATGGACGCGGCTTACGGCGAGACGATCTACGTCGATGACCGGACGATCGACAGTCACATCAAGCGACTGCGCAAGAAGTTCCGTGAGATCGACGACGAGTTCGCCCAGATCGAAACCTTGTATGGAATCGGATACCGGTACCGCGACGGGCAATAAGCCCCACGCCAAGACCAGGTCGGCACCACCGTCGGACGTCGACTCGACGAGCCGGCGCCGGCCCTGGTGGCAACGCTGGGGAACCGGCTGGCTGTTCCCCGCGCAGCGGCAGTTGCCGCCTGCGGACCCTTCGGCCAGCGCGACATCCTCGCTGCTGCGTCGGCGACGGCGCGGACGACGGTTCTCACCGCTGACGCGTCGTGTGCTGCTGCTCAACATGCTGCCCATCGCGCTGCTGGCCGCCGGCGTGGTCTTCCTGGGTGACTATGAGGACACGCTGATCGAAGCCGAGCTGGCGGCGCTGACCGTGCACGGCGAAATCGTCGCCACCGGTCTCGGCGAGGGCGCCGTCCGCGGCGGCGAGACCACCATCAATCGGCTCGATCGCGACCAGGCCAACCAGCTGATGTCGCGTCTGACGGCGCCGATCGGGATTCGCGGCCGCTTGTTCGCCGAGACCGGCGAGATGCTCGGCGACACCCGCACGCTGCGCGACCGCGCCGGACGCATCACGTCACAGGCACTACCACCGCCCAATGCCCAGCCGGCGCCGCGCGATGCCCTGACCCGGCTCAGCGACTGGATTGACGCACGCCTGCGGGTGGCGCGCTCCGATGGCGAGTACGTCGAGCTGCCCGATCCGGTGGCGCGCGACTATCCCTGGGTCGAACAGGCGTTGCGCGGCATCAACACGCGCACCGCCCGACGCACGCCGGAAGGACGGCTGATCCTGTCGGTAGCGGTGCCGGTGCAGCGCTACAAGCAAGTGCTGGGCGCCCTGATGCTGACGCACGACGATACGGCGATCGCCATCCGCATCCGTCAGCTGCGCCTGGACGTGTTTCGCATCGCCGCCGTGGTGCTGGCGGCCACGGTGCTGTTGTCGCTGTTCCTGGCCAGCACCATCTCGCGGCCGATCCAAAGGCTGGCGCGCGCGGCCGACCAGATCCGCTTTGCGCGCGAAGGCACGCCGCGTATGCCCGATTTCGGCGCTCGCAACGACGAGATCGGCGATCTCGGCGAATCGCTGCGCGCCATGACCGACGCCCTGTGGCAGCGCATCGATGCCATCGACACGTTTGCCGCCGACGTGGCGCACGAGTTGAAGAACCCACTGACGTCGCTGCGGTCCGCCGTCGAGGTCGCAACCCGCATCGACGACAAGGAAAAGCGGGCCAAGCTCATGGAGATCGTGCTGGACGACGTGAAGCGGCTCGACCGGTTGATCAGTGATATCGCCGACTCATCGAGGCTCGATGCCGACCTGCAGCGCAGCGACCCGCAAGTCGTCGACGTCGGCCGCCTGCTGTCATCGATCACCGATGCCTACAATGCCACGGCCGCCGCCGAGGTGGGCGTGCGCGTCCAGCTCAACGTGCTGGGCGGCAAGCCCTTCATCGCGCTGGGACACGAGGGCCGCTACGGCCAAGTGGTGCGCAACATCGTCGACAACGCCATCTCGTTCAGCCCCAAGAACGGCATGATCGCGCTGGGCGTCATGCGCGAGCGCGATCAGATCGTCATCACGATCGACGATCAGGGCCCGGGCATTCCTGACGCCAATCTCGAATCGATCTTCCGTCGCTTCTACTCGGAGCGACCCAACGCCGAGCAGTTCGGCAAACACTCCGGCCTGGGCCTATCGATCTGTCGCCAGATCGTCGACGCCTACGGCGGCTCCATCGCCGCCGGCAATGTGCGCGCGCCCGATGGCCAGATCCAGGGCGCACGCTTCACGCTGCGCCTGCCAGTGGCGGCGTAAAGGCGCCTTCATGGTGAGCTTGTCGAACCATGAAGGCCCAACTCGTGCTGAAGTGCGTCATTCATCGCCAAACACTTCCTTCGTGTGCTCGCCGATCTTGGGTGCGCGATTGCGGATCGGCGGGCGCTTGCCGTCGAACTGGACCGGCAGTGCAATCAGCCGGACATCGCGCTCCAGATTCGGCACCGCCTGCAGCATGCCGATCGCTTCGGTCTGCGGCTCGGCCAGCATCTCGGGCAGCGAGTTGATGGGCGTGCAAGGGATGCCGGCGGCGGCAATGACCTTCAGCCAGTGGGCGCGCGGCTTGGTGCGCAGGATGCGCTCCATCTCCTGGACGATCTCGTCGCGGCGCTCGACCCGCTGACGGTTGGTCGCCAGGCCCGGGTCGCTCGCCCATTCCGGCTTGCCGATCACGGGGCAGAGCTTGCGGAACAGGGCATCGTTGCCCGCGGCGACGATGATGGGACCATCGGCGGTCTCGAGGCCTTCAAAGATCACGACACCGCGGCTACCGGTCGGATGCCGCTCCGGCACCTCCCCAGTGGCGGCGTAGCCTGAATATGGGTTGGTCCACCAGCCGATCGCCGTCTCCAGCAGCGAGGTATCGACCTTGCGCCCACGCCCCGTGCGATGCCGCTCGGCGATCGCCGCCAGCACGCCGATGGCGGCCCACATGGCGCTGCCGTGGTCCAGCACCTGCGTGCCCATGCGCACCGGCGGACCGCCCGGCATGCCCGACATCATCATCATGCCGGAGAAGGCCTGCACGATCGGCTCGTAGCCCGGATCCATCTTCTTGGGTCCCGTCGTGCCGTAGGCATTGACCGAGCAGTAGATCAGCCGCGGATTGCGTGCCATCAGCGCCTCGGCGCCCAGCCCCATGCTCTCCAGCGTGCCGGGGCGCATGTTCTGCACCACGACGTCGGCCGTATCGATCAGCCGAAGCACCTTCGCGACATCGGCCGGGTTCTTCAGGTCGGCGGCGACCGACTTCTTGCTGAGATTGACCGCGTTGAACGAGGAACTGGCGTCCGGCGACAGCAGCCGGCCCCAGCCGCGCGCATCGTCGCCGCCGTTCGGCTTTTCGATCTTGATCACATCGGCGCCCAGATGCGCCAGGATCTGGGCACAGAACGGTCCGGCAAGGTTCTGCGCCAACTCGATGACCTTGATGCCTTCCAACGGCAGCATTCGTTTCCTCCGTGTGCGGCACGCAGCATGGCGCGATTCTGCTGCCGCTGCCATGCAGGGGCGCGCAACGCTGCTTTTCGGGCGCCGCGTCTAAGGCAATACGTAGAGCAGCAGGGCCGGCAGGCTGAGGAACGAGACCACCGTGGTGATCACGATCATGCCGGCGACATCGGCCGGCTCACGCTTGTATTGCAGGGCGAAGAGATAGTTGAAGATCGCCACCGGCATCGCCGACTGGATGATCAGCACGCCGCGCGCGGCACCCGTCAGTCCGAACGCCCAGGCCACCACCAGGCCGATTGAGAATCCGCCAGCCAACCGCAACGCGGATAGCGCTGCTGCGCGTCCCGGACGTGTCACCTTCAGGGTTGCCAACGACACGCCCAGCGACAACAGCATGAGCGGGATCAGCATGTTGCCCATGATCTCAGTCGTGCGGACGAGCCAAACCGGCGGCCTGTGGCCCACCAGAATGAAGACGAAGGCCAGTGCGATGGCGTAAAGGATCGGCTGGCGCACCAGCTTACCGATGGCGAAGCTGCCGGCCGCGATATTGATGCCGACCGTGAACTGGCCGACGGCACCCACGGCGAACCAGGCGATACCCAGCGCCAGGCCTTCAGGCCCGAAGGCCAGGAAACACAGCGGCAGGCCGACATTGCCGCCATTGGGAAACATCAGCGCCGGCAGGTAGGAGTGCGCCGGCAACCCGACCAGCCGCAGCACGGTCCACCCCAGCAGGCCCATCGCGGCATAGCAGGCGAACGTCGCGGCGGCGAGTTGACCCAGGGCTGCCGCCGACACCTCCAGTCGCGTCAACGCACTGAAAACCAGGCAAGGTGCCGCAATGGACGATACCAGCGCCGTGGTAATGCCGGGATCAAACGGCCGCTTGAGCAGGCCCCAGATATAGCCGACAGCGGTGCACAACAGCACCGGCGCCATGATGGCGAAGATTTGCGACAGCAGGTCGAAGGACAGCACGGAGAAAGCAACGGCTGAAGGGTGTGCGGTGGACCATAGAGTTCGATGCGGACCCTGTCGACCGGGCGCTGACGGACGAAGCCTAGGCTATGTCCGTGAAGTCGCCATGGCGCCCCTTGCCGGCCGCGAAACGACCAGCACCCGCGGCGCCTTCCCTGGCATGAGCCTCCAGTCCGTTCGCCCATTCGCGCCGCAGCGCGTCGCGTACCGACAGGCCGTGGTTTTCGTAGGCACTGCGACGATCGGCGCGCACGGCTGCCTGCGGGAAGCGGGCGATCTCTTCCGCCATGGATTGCGCCGCAGTTCGGGTTTGCCCGTCCGCCACGATCTTTTCGCACAGGCCGATGCGGAGCGCTTCTTCCGCCGGCACTTTTCGCCCCGTCAGGATGATTTCCTGGGCCCGGCCCAACCCCACGAGACGTGGCAGGCGGACCGTACCGCCATCAAGCAATGGAATTCCCCAGCGCCGACAATAGACGCCGAAATAGGCAGATTGCCCGAGAATGCGGATATCGGCCCACAATGCGAGTTCCATGCCGCCGGCCACGGCAGGTCCCTCGACCGCGGCGATGACCGGCTTCGACAGCTCAAGGCGGGTCGGACCGAGCGGACCGCGCGGCGCCGGGTTGGCACCGGTCGGAAACGCGAGCCCCTCGGCGATCTCGTTCTGGAAGCGTGCCCGATCGGTCAGCGTCGCGGCGTATTTCAGGTCCCAGCCGGCGCAGAAAGCGCCACCCTCCCCCCACAACACCGCCACATGCGCCGAAGGATCATGCTCGAACGCCAGCATCGCCGCGTGCAGTGCGGCGGCGCTATCGGGATCCATCGCATTGCGCGCTTCGGAGCGCGCATGGACGACCGTCCAAACGGGACCCGCTTTCTCAATACGAACCGCCATGGCGATTTATCCTTTGATTCGGCCGCGTTCAGGCGCCTGGCAGGAGCCGCTCCAGGTATTGCGCCATGAGACCGTCAGCGTGCTCCTGGAAAAGCTTGAGCCGGCCCGTGCCGTCCATGATCAGCAGGCCAATGGCATGCGACACACCATCGGTGGCAAGCGCCGTCGCGCGATCGAACCCGGCGCTGGCGATCGTCGCGCTGATGACGTCGACAGCAGCCCGCAATTGGGCATTGAGGGTACGATCCAGATCCGGTTTCAGCCCGGTCGGGCGCACGCCGGCGCCCCGGAAGAGATAGAGACCCAGCGACAGTTCGGTAGGGCGCTCCTTGTAGTACGCGTAGAAGGCATCGACGGCAGCCCGGGCCCGGTCGACCGGCTCACGTCGCTTGTCGACATGCTGCTCGATGAACAGCTTCAACGCGGCCAACGACTCGCCCAGGATCGCGGCGTAGATTTCCTCCTTGCCGCTGAAATAGGGATAGATGGCACCGGTCGTGCAGCCGGCTTCGATAGCGATCAGGCGAATCGATGCGCCTTCGAGGCCGTGCGTTTCGAACACCCGTCGCGCGGCGTCGATCACCAGTTGGCGCTTGGTGTCCCGAATGACATCAAGCCGACCTCGAACTTTGGGATCGTCCGGCTTTCCCCGGGCGCGCGTCGTCGATGCCATGTGTGCCTCGGCTACCCCGCGGGATTGATCGGCCGATTGGCCGTCCAATCCCAGGTGCCTTGATCGCGGTTGCGCACGGCTTCCTTCCAGCCGACGGTTTCCGCCCGCTTCTTGAAGTTCAATCCCTCCGGCGAATGGCGGGTGATGCCGTCGAAAATGGTGGCAAACATCTGCGTCTGCTTCAGGCCCATGGCCTCGATCGCCTGGTTGACCATCAGCTTCTGCATCATGAGCTGATTGATGGGGACGGTGGCCATGCGCTCGGCCAGCGCTTCGACCTCGGCATCGAGCTGGGCGGCAGGAACCGCCTTGAGCACCAGACCGAGCTTCTCCGCCTCCCGGCCATCGATCTTGTCGCCGGTGAACAGCATGCGCTTGGCGCGCTCCGGCCCCAGGCGATAGACCCACATGGCGGTGGTCGGGCAGCCCCAGACACGCACCGGCATGTAGCCGATGCGGGCATCCTCGGCCATGACGATCACGTCGGCGCACAGTGCGATGTCGGAACCGCCCGCGATCGCATAGCCATGGACCTTGCAGATCACCGGACGGTAGGACCGCCACAGGCTCATGAACAGCTCAGTGTTGCGCATCATGAAGGCATAATCCTTCATGGGATCCCATGGCAGATCCTGCGTGGCGGCGTTGGCACCTTTCGTCTGTGCGTAGTGAGTGAGATCGTAGCCGGCACAAAACGCTTTGCCGCTGCCCGAGAGCACGATCACGTGCACGCCCGGATCGTCGTTGGCGCGTGCAACGCAATCGGCAAGCTCAGCCGGCACGTCGTCATCGATGGCGTTGAAGACGTCGGGACGATTCAACGTGATCCGCCCGATGCGGCCATCCTTCTCATAGAGAACCTTGGGCATGGGTTCCTCTTCCCCGCGTCGTCAATAACAATGTTATATTCTCATTGTAATCGTTACGCAAGATTGCTCGTCAATCGCCCGAGAGCACTTTCTCGGCAGTCGCGGCAGCGGCGTCGAACTGCTCCTCCAGCCACGGATGCACGCCGCGCAGGCCGGCAGCGACATCGCGTGCCCAGCGCACGTACTCGGTGCGTCGCTCGATCGACCAGCCGGCCGGCGGACTGGTAACAATGCCGCGCAGGTTGGAGGTCTTGTCGGCCAGCTTCAGCATCTTGGCGCGGTCGGTCTTGTGGGCGGCATGCGCAACCTGCAGCCGCTTGCGCTCCTGCTTGGGCAGCGACTTGTCGTCGGTGACCTCGCTCACCACCGACGCGACGTCTTCGTTGAACGCCCGCACCAGTTCATCGCGCGTGGTCTCGGTGTCCTCCAGGGTATCGTGCAGCAGGCCGGCTGCGATGAGATTCGCATCCCGCCCCTGCACCGCCGTCGCCAGGAGGTTGGCGACCTCGGCCAGGTGATTGATGTACGGCTCGGCGTCCTCGCCCTTGCGGCGCTGGTGCGCGTGTTTCTCGGCGGCGAAAGCGAAGGCCCGCGTCAGCAGCAGAATCTCGTCCATGCTCAGGTTCCTCCAGGCGCCAAGGGTGCCACGACATCGCGACGGCACCAACCTTGACTCCGGCAGCGGCGCATCGACACTCGGCCAACAAGCCAACGGGAGGGCACGCCATGGACGTCCGGACACAGATGCGCAGCGCCGCCGCCTACTACGCGCAGCGCGAGGCCATCGTTGCCGGCGGCCGCCGGCTCACCTTCGCGCAAGCCTGGCAACGCGGCATCCGCCTGGCCAACGGCCTGCTGACGCTGGGGTTGCGGCCGCAGGACCGGGTCGCGGTGCTGGAGGACAACCGCCTCGAATCGGCCGATGTCTTCCTGGGCGCCGCCATCGCGAACCTGGTGCGCGTGCCGCTCTATCCGCGCAACGCCCGCGACAGCCACGAGCACATGATGGGCCACACCGGCTGCCGGGCCGTGATCGTCGATGAGAAATACCTGCCCGAGATCGATGGCCTGCAGGCCGTCCTGCCGGCGCTGGAGCACGTGATCGTGCGCGACGCCGCCTATGAGGATTGGCTTGCGGTGCAGTCCGCCGTCGATCCCGATCCACCCATCGCACCCGGCGACAATTTCATCCTGCGTCATACCGGCGGCACGACGGGCAAGAGCAAGGGCGTCGCCTATTCGCATCGCGCCTGGCTCGCTGCCGCCCGCGACTGGTTCTACCTCTATCCGCCGGTCGAGCCGGATGATGCCTGCCTGCACCTGGGCCCGATCAGCCATGGCTCGGGCTATCTCTTCATGCCGATCTGGCTGGGTGGCGGCCGCAATGTGATGGTGGACCGCTTCGACCCTGCCGCCGTGCTCGATATCTTCGAGCGCGAGCGCATCGGCTACCTGTTCATGGTGCCGACGATGCTCAACGCCATCAACCGCGTCCCCGGCATCGAGCAACGCCGCTTCCCCCACCTGAAATGCATGCTGGTATGCGCCGCGCCGATCGCCGACGACACGGCGTTGAAGGCATACGATATCTTCGGCCCGGCGATGTACCAGGGCTACGGTCAGACCGAGGTCCTGCCGGTGGCGATGATGGGTCCGGCGCAGTGGTTCGCAAAAGACGTCCGGGGTTCCACGCCGCTGCGCGCCTGCGGCCTGCCGCTGCCCTTCGCGCAGCTGCAGATCTGGGACGAGGACAACAAACCGGTGCCGCCAGGCACGCCGGGCGAGATCGTCGCCAAGACCGATGGTCAGATGACCGGCTTCTGGAACGACCCGAAAGCCACGGCCGAGCGCATGGTCGACGGCTGGGTCAAGACCGGCGATGTCGGCTATCTCGACGCCAACGGCTATCTCTACATGATCGACCGCGTCGGCGACATGATCGTCTCGGGCGGCTTCAATATCTATCCGGCCGAACTTGAGAACGCGATCGCGGGCCATCCCGACGTGGTCGAGGTGGCGGTGTTCGGCATTCCGCACGAACGCTGGGGCGAGACACCGTGCGCCGTCTGCACCGTCAAGTCCGGCGCCACCGTGACGGAGGACGCGCTGATCGAGCTTTGTGAAGAGCAGCTGGGCAACTACAAGCGGCCAGGCAAGATCGTGCTGCGCGACGAGCCCCTGCCCAAGACGCCCGTCGGCAAGATCAAGCGCAAGGACCTGCGCGAGCCGTTCTGGATTGGCCATACCAGGCGGGTGGCGGGAAGCTGATCGTCAGTTCACGAGCCGGCACCACCAGCGCCGATTGGCGTCGACGCCAAACTCTTCGCATTTCCATGCGGCCGGGCGCGGCCATTTGCGCTCGGTCTCGCAAAATGCCGTGGCGGCCTTGTCGTCGTCGACCTGACCAGATAGCCGTGCCAGGCGGACGCACAGCCGGAAGAATTCGGCAGCATTGCCGCAGGGGTCACTGCCTCCTGCTTCCAGGCCCGTCATCAGCCGCATGACCCGCCAGGCCTCGCCCGAATCATGCCAACTCATGGTCGGTCCCTTCATGCGCGGCACACGGCATTGACGGAAGTGGAAGAAATCCACGTGGTCCGAAGTCCCCAGCCGGCGGTTCACGTCGGCGTCGGTGCTGACAGGCATCTCGGCAGGGGAGTCGCTCAGGCGCGCCATCCGCGCCAGGCCCGTGATGATCTGGCGACGGACACTGGCGCGGTTCTCGTCGATGCGATCCAGCATCGCGGTTGCCGCCTGCTCGCCACGGGCGACGCGCCCGTCATAGAGAGCCAGGATCGGGTCGACCAGAATGGTCGCGCTCTCCCGTCCATCGACCGGGCACTCGGGCCAGCGATTGCCGGGATGCAACACGGGGATGGGAACGCTGCCGCGCTGTTTGCTCGCCACGGCGGCGCAGTCCGGCGATGACGGCAGGCCTGGAATCGGCGGCTCGTGATAGCCCGTGCCCGTCCGACGATCCAGATGGTCCAGCGACGGATCGCTGCTGATGACGATGGCAATCGGCACGACTGGCCGCAAGCCGACCTGAACATCGCCACGACGTTCGATGACATAGCGCAGGATTTCATCCGCCGTCACGGCGCCGAAATTCTCATACAGGCCGCCATCGATGATGCGTGTCACCATGCGATCCTGCCCTCGGCTGTCGCGCATGCCACCAGCAGGCGAGATGACGGGGAAGCGCGCGCTCATGGTGACGGCAGTGCTGATCGGCATGTCGCGGCCCAGGATATCGAACGCATCGTAACGGTTGACGTCGTTGGCGATCTGGCCGCCACGGAAGTCGGCATTGGACGTGATGATCCGTTTGCCCTTTTCCACGGACGTTCCGTTGAGCGCCAGAATTGGCCAAGGCCGATAGGAATCACCCTTGCCGATGCCGGAGAACGTGGCGAGGAAACCGTCAGACCAGCTGAACTGGCCGTTCCGGTTCGTGCGAATGCTGTCCTGCCAGGCGGCTTCCCATGCTTTTTCCAGAGCGGCCGCGCGATCCGGCGGTTGCCACGCGCGCGGCAGAAACGTCAATGTGCGCCACGGCAGATCGACATAGAGGCCCGCGGCCATGGCCGGGGTCAGAAAGTCACGTTCGATGAACGACCGGGCATCACCCGCCGGATCCTTGAGGACAGTGGGTTTATCGTGAACCGATGTCTGGCGGTCGACCTCGACGATCGAGCGAAAAACCATGGCGCCCAATGACCCACCGGACACGCCACTGATCATGAACAGCCGGTCGGCAAAGCCCGGCTCGCGGGCCGCGATCTCGCCCAGTACTTGCGAGGTCCAGAACGCCGCGCGGCTGGCGCCGCCAGCCGTTGCGACAACGACGAACGGCGGCGCGACGACCCGGTCCTCCCCGTCAGCCGTTACTGCCAGCGGCTGCGTCATCTCGGGCCGGGCATTGACGGTCCACCAGTCCTGAAACAGCCGGCCGATCTCCTGCCGGCCCGTCACCGGATATGGTCCCGCGTCTCGGGCCGACGATCGCACGTCGTGATTATCGCCGAACAACCAGGGGCCAACCGCCAGCCACAGGATCGTCGTGCCCAGGAGCGGCAGACGAAACCGCGCCGACAACAGCGCCAGCAGGCTCAGGACCGGCACCATCGTTGCCAACCCCACCAACGTGGCGCGAACCGCACCGCCGAGGAAGTCCGACGCACCGACAGGATTGACCAGGAAGAAAAGAAACAGCACCGGCGTCAGCAGGAGGCTCAAGCCGAGCGCGGCGAAGGCAACCGGGTTGTCGTAGTCGCGCACGCTGTCGTGCGTGACGTCCGGCGTCGGCACCAGGTGCCCTTTCATCTTGTCGTGACCCAGCAACCGCGCTGTCAGCCAGGTGCGACTCGCGACCACGATATAGAAGACGATCGCCAAGACGACGAACCCGCCGGCCCACCAGGTGAACCGGGCCGCGTTGTCTTCGTCGCCGGCAGCACCATAGACGTCGCGTGCCTTCCAGAAGGCAACCGCCACAGCCAAGATTGCGGCTGCACCGATGATGCGCGGCACCTGGCGGCGCCACCACTGCCGCCAGCGCGCAGCGCGTTCAGGGTCGCCGCCCCCGGCAATCCAGAACGCCATGACCTCGGCGATGATCCCCAGCATGATAACGGTCGAAACGCCGTGCCCGACCCAGAGGGCTGCTCCCAGTGCAACGAGGATCAGCGCAAGGACGATGACAGGGGCCGCTCGCCGCCACGGCACCGATGATGCCCCGGGTTGCAGGTCGATGGGCGGCACGGAGAACGAGAAGTTGAGCGTAACGCGCGCCCAGTACCAGCTGACGGTGGCCCACAAAACCATGGTGGCAATCAGGCCGAGCGTGCCGACAACGCTGCCCTTGGCGACAGCGCTGGCCATGACGATATCGCGCGCCTGATCGGTCAACGCAATCAAGGCACCCCCGATCACGACCGAGAGCATCGGCGCACGACAAGCCCAGAAAAGGCGCAGGATGTCGCGCAACGCCCACCAGGGCCCGGCAATATGGCCGGCAATCCACGCAACGGCCGATGCAACTGCGCTGACCCGTCGCCAAAGCCAGGTGTTACCCGGATCGCCTGGATCGTTGGCCATGGCGCTCCCCCCATTGGACATCGATACGCCGCTTGCAGAAACTCTACCGCAGGGCGCACGCTTCGCGCCTGCATCATCTTTCGGTTAGGCTCCCGCGATGGTCCGATCCACCACCCGACTGCTGTGCCTGGTGCTGGCTGCCTTGTGCGGCACGTCTGGCGTGTCGGCACAGCCATCCACGACATTACCGACCGTCGATCGTTTCGATGCGATGTTCGGTGTCTGGATGAAGGACAGCGGGGTCGAGAAAGGCACGCTTGCCGTCGCGCAACAGGGGCGGCTGGTGCTGGAGCGCGGGTATGGTGGGCGGGATCCGAACGAACGCGTCCTGCTGGCCAGCTTGAGCAAGGCGGTCACCGGTCGGTGTGTCGCGGTGCTGATCGCCAACGGCAAGCTGCGGTTGGACAGTACGGTGGGCGATGTGCTGGCGCCGTTCTTCCGCCAGCATGGTGAGCCCGCCGATGCGCGCCTCAAGGCGGTGACGGTCGAACAGCTGCTGGTGCATCGCGGCGGCTTTGCGACGGCACCGCGCGATCTGATGACACCGCCTGCCGTCGCCTTGTTGGAGAAGAAGACACCCGGTGCGACCGAACCGGCGGAGTTGCTCGCCGCCACGTTGACGGCGCCGCTGGCCACGGCACCGGGCGAGGCCTTCGCCTACTCCAACATCGGCTACCTCGTGTTGGGCGTGATGATCGAGACCATCACCGGCGAGGGCTATGAGCGTTTCTGCGGCCGCGAAGTTCTCGAAGCCGCCGGCATCAAGGCGCCGCAGCTCGACACGCAGTGGCGCTCGTTCTCGTCGTTCGGCGGTTGGCGGCTCAATGGCGCAGAGTACCTCGCCTTCCTCGCCCGCACGCCCGACACGCTGCTGTCGGATACGCGCCCCTCGCGCGCTGCGACCGGTGCGCCCGCTGGGCTCACGCCGGCCTGGTACGCACTGGGTCAGTTCACCGCGAACCTCGCGCCCGACGCCCGCATCGCCTGGCACACCGGCAGTTGGGGTGTCGCGCCTGATACCGTGGGCATGCAGGTGGTGCAGCACCAGAGCGGCACATCATGGTTCGTCTGGTATTCACCGCGCCCGGGCAAGGATGCCACCGATACGCTGCTGGAGCGCATGGCCGCGCTGCCGCCACGGATCGTGGCCTGGCCCGAACGCGATCTTTTCCCCGAGCGCGGGCTGGCGTTGCCGTCGGCCAAATGAAACCGGCCCGCTCTTGCGAGCGGGCCGGTCCTTGATCGTTCCTGCAACGAAGAGAAGCCTTACTTCGCGTCGTTGTCCTTGTTGGCGCGGCGCAGGGCGGCGCCCAGGATATCGCCGAGGCTGGCGCCCGAGTCGGACGAGCCGTAGTCGGCCATCGCCTGCTTCTCCTCGTCGGCTTCGCGCGCCTTGACCGACAGCACGACGCGGCGCGAGGCACGGTCGATGTTGGTGATCTTGGCGTCGATCTTGTCGCCGATGGCGAAGCGGTCGGGCCGCTGCTCGGAACGCTCGCGGCTCAGCTCGGTCTTGCGGATGAAGCCCGGGATGCCGTCGGTCACCGTGACGTCCAGACCGTTCTCCTGGATGCCGGCGACGATGGCGGTGACCACCTCGCCCTTCTTCAGGTTGCCGGCCTTCTCGAACGGATCGTTGACCAGCTGCTTGACGCCCAGCGAGATACGCTCCTTCTCGGTGTCGACGTCGAGCACCTTGACCTTGACCATGTCGCCCTTCTTGAAGTCGCGGATCGCGTCTTCACCGGGCTTGTCCCACGACAGGTCCGACAGATGCACCATGCCGTCGATGTCGCCGGGCAGGCCGACGAACAGACCGAACTCGGTGATGTTGCGCACTTCGCCCTCGAGCTCGGTGCCGGCCGGGTACTTGTCGGCGAACGTGTCCCACGGATTGTCCAGGCACTGCTTGAGGCCCAGCGAAATCCGGCGCTTGGACATGTCGACATCCAGCACCATGACCTCGACCTCCTGGGAGGTCGACACGATCTTGCCGGGATGCACGTTCTTCTTGGTCCAGCTCATCTCCGAGACGTGGACCAGACCCTCGACACCGGGCTCCAGCTCGACGAACGCGCCGTAGTCCGTGATGTTGGTGACGCGGCCCTTGACCTTGATGCCGGTCGGGTACTTGGCGGCGGCGCCGTCCCACGGATCGGCCATCAGCTGCTTCATGCCCAGCGAGATGCGCTGCGTCTCCGGGTTGAAGCGGATGACCTGCACCTTGACCTGCTGGCCGATGTTCAGCGCTTCCGACGGATGGTTAATGCGCTTCCAGGCGATGTCGGTGACGTGCAGCAGGCCGTCGACGCCACCCAGATCCACGAACGCGCCGTAGTCGGTGATGTTCTTGACGACGCCATCCAGCACCTGGCCCTCGCTCAGCTGGCCCATCAGGCGGCTGCGGTCCTCGGCGCGACTCTCCTCGAGCACGGCGCGGCGCGACACCACGATGTTGCCGCGGCGGCGGTCCATCTTGAGGATCTGGAACGGCTGCGGCGAGCCCATCAGCGGGCCGACATCGCGCACCGGACGCACATCGACCTGGCTGCCCGGCAGGAAGGCCACGGCGCCGTTGAGGTCGACGGTGAAGCCGCCCTTGACGCGGCCGAAGATGGTGCCGGTGACGCGATGGTTGTCGCCGAACGCCTTCTCCAGCGCCGTCCACGACTCTTCGCGGCGCGCCTTTTCGCGCGACAGCATGGCTTCGCCGTCGCGGTTCTCCATGCGGTCGACGAACACCTCGACGGTGTCGCCGGTGCGCAGCTCGGCGGACGAGCCGCCCGTCGAGAATTCCTTGAGGGGTACGCGGCCTTCGGACTTGAGGCCGACATCGACGATCGCGAAGTCGCCGATGATGTTCACAATCGTGCCGCGCATCACGGCACCTTCGAAGCCCTGCGACTTGCTGAGCGAATCATCGAGCATCGCGGCGAAGTCGGCGGTCGAGGGATCAGCCTCCCTCAGGGCAGAACGTCTAGCCATACGATCACTTCTCCTCAACGATCCCGAGCGTGGGTCTCAGCTCGTCGGCCAGCCGGTTCATCCGGCGGATCCAATGCCTGGTGACACCCCGACCACGACGCACACGGTGCGACCGCAATCCAGCCATCGGTACCCGGATCGACCACGCCGCCGACGGCTTCAGGCCCGGCGTGGTCGCGTCGTGGATTCGATGAAAGCGACGATGCTGTCGAACGCTGCATCGACGTCGAGCGCACTCGTATCGAGTACGAAGGCACCAGGGGCCGGCAACAACGGTGCCGTGGCCCGCTCGCTGTCGCGCTTGTCGCGCGACGCCATCTCATCCAGAACGGCGCGTCTTATAGGGTTCGCCCCCGCCGCTTGCAACTCCCGGAAACGCCGCTCGGCCCGCGCTTCCAGGCTCGCGGTGACGAACAGTTTCACATCGGCATCAGGGCAGATCACGGTGCCGATGTCGCGGCCGTCGAGAATCACGCCCTGTTTGCCCGGCGGCGGGTTTTTCGCAAATTCGCGCTGCCACGCCAGCAGGTTGGCCCGTACCGCCGGAATGGCGGCCACGATCGAGGACGACTGGCTGGTGGCCTCGGACCGCAGCTCGGGGTCAGTCAGATCAACCGGCTGTAGGCTGGCGGCTACTTCGGCGGCGTATTTTGTGTCCTTCGGGTCCCGTCCGTCCCGCAGAATGCGCCGGCCCACGGCCCGGTAGAGCGAGCCGGTATCGAGGTGGGCCAGGTCGTAATGCTCGGCCAATCGGCGTGCCAGCGTGCCCTTACCGGCAGCAGATGGACCGTCGAGTGCGATGACCCGGGGACGAACTATTTGCACGCGCAATAACCTCTTATTATTTCCCGGGAGTGCGGGCCTCTGGCCCCGCTCATGCGGGCGGGACGCCCGCGCTCCCCGGTTTACACCAGCCGATAGCCTACGCCGGCCTCGGTGATCAAATGTCGCGGGCTGGCGGGGTCGGCTTCGATCTTCTGGCGCAGCTGGCGCACATAGACGCGCAGGTATTGCGGGTCGACCGTCTCGTCGCGCCAGGCTTCGCGCAGCAGGTGGCGGTGGGTCAGCACCTTGCCGGCGTGGATCACCAGCTGCTCCAGGATGTCGTACTCCTTGGGGGACAGCTTGACCTCGCGACCCGCCACCTGGACGTGGTGGTGCACCAGGTCGACCCTCAGGTCGGCGCTCTCGAATACCGGCCGCGTGCCCTGCTGCTGCAGGCGATGCCGCAAGGCGGCGCGCAGGCGCGCCATCAGCTCCTCGGCGCCGAACGGCTTGGTGACGTAGTCATCGGCACCGGCATCGAGCGCCGCCACCTTGGCCGCCTCCTCGCCGCGGCTGGACAACACGACGATCGGCACCGGGCTGTCCTGGCGGATGCGGCCGATCAAGGCCAAGCCGTCGATGTCGGGCAGGCCCAGGTCCAGCAGCACCAGGTCAATCTGGTGATGCCGCAGCATGGCGAGCGCATCCTTGGCCGTGGCCGCTTCGACGACGCGGTAGTCCTGCGCCCCCAGCGTCGTGCGCAACAGGCGACGGATCGGTGGCTCGTCGTCGACAATCAGGATGGCGGCGCTGTCGCTGGTCATGGTTCGGCCTTCCTCCCCAGCTTCGCTGGGGAGGTGCCCCGAAGGGGCGGAGGGGAGCCGACGTGGTCTTGGTAACCAGGACCACGTGGGGTCCCCCTCCGCCCTTCGGGCACCTCCCCCAGCGAAGCTGGGGGAGGGAAAACCGCTGGGAACGTGACAACGAACTCGGCGCCGGAGCGATCGCTGCGGTTGCGGGCGATGATGCGGCCGCCCTGCGCCTCGACGAAGCCCTTGGCGATGGCCAGGCCCAGGCCGGTGCCGGCGCGTCGCCGGTCACCCTCGCTCGACCGATAGAATTTCTCGAACACGTGCGGCAGATCCTCAGCAGCCAGGCCCGGTCCTTCGTCGCGTACCGACAACACCACGTTGCCGGCTTCGGCGCGCGCCGACAGGTCGATGACCGTGCCGGTCGGCGTATATTTGGCAGCATTGTCGAGCAGATTGAACAGCGCCTGTTCGCCCAGCACGAAATCGATATCCACCGGCGGCAGATCGGATGCGATCGACGTGGCGACACGGTGATCACGCAACAGGGGTTCGGCGCGGCGCAGGGTCGTGGCGACCAGGTCAGCCACATCGACCGGTTCGCGCTTCACACTGACGGCACCGGCATCCAGCCGCGTCATATCGAGCAGGTTGCCGACGAAGCGGTTGAGGCGTTCGGACTCGTCCTGCGCCGTCGCCAGCAGCTCGTCTCGGGTGGCCGGATCGTAGCGATCGCCGTAGCTGCGCAAACTGGAAATGGCACCCAGGATCGAGGCCAGCGGCGTGCGCAGATCGTGCGACACCGAGGTCAGCATGGCCGACCGCAGCCGCTCACGCTCGGCCCCCAGCCGTGCCGCATCGATATCGCGCGCCAGGATCACGCGCTCGATCGCCACTGCCGCCTGATCGCCCAGCGCATCGAGCAGGCGGCGCTGGTCCGGCGTCAGCGCCTCGTCGTTCTCGCGGTTGGTCACCCCCAGCACCGCGATCTTGCCGCGCGCGGTCCTGAGCGGCACGAACAGGCGCCGCGCGCCCGGCAGCGAATCGCTGCCCTTGCCGGTAGGCTGGTCATGGTCCCAGCACCACAGCGCCGCCGCCAGGTCGGCGTCCTCGAGCATATCCTCCGGCGGATACGCCGCCTTGATGTCGAGGTTGTTCCGTCCCGACGGATCGTGCTCCGGCATCAGCACCACGACCTCGACCCGCACCATGCGCGCGATCTGCGCAACGACGGTCCACAACAGGTCGTCGAGATCGGCCAGGCCCACGATCTTGCGGCTGAACCCATAAAGTTCGGCCGTGGTCTGCGCTTCGCGCCGGGCCGCCAGCGAGCGCGAGCGCGAGCGCGTGGCGAGCGCGCTGGTGAAGACGGCCACCAGCAGGAAAAAGAACAGGGCAACAACGTTGCCCGGATCGGTGATGGTGAATTCGTAGAGCGGCGGCAGGAAGAAGAAGTTGTAGGCGGCAGCTCCCAGCGCCGCCGCCCACACCGATGGCCAGATGCCGTGCCGCGCCGCCGTCAGCAACACCGGCACCACGAACACCAGCGAGATGTTGGCGAGGTTGACCAGTCGGTCGATACCGACGCCGACGCCCCCGGCGATCGCCACAGCCAGCGTCGCCTCGATGTAGGCCCAGGTCGGCGACCGTTCGGTGCGCCATCCGCTCCAGATCGAATCGGAGGCCGCGTGGGTCGAGGCGACGACCTCGACGGCGACGCCGCCTGCCGTACGCACCAGGTCGTCGACCACCGACCCGTGCAGCAGTTCGAACCACGTCGAGCGATTGGACTTGCCCACGACAATGCGCGTGACGTTGCGCTCGCGTGCGAAGGTCAGAACATCCTCGGCGATGCGCCGGCCGGGCAGGGTCGCCGCTTCGGCACCCAACCGCTCGGCCAGGCGCATCGTCTCGGCCAGCCGGTTACGCTCCGACTCGGTCAGCGATGCATGTCGGTCGGTCTCGACGTAGAGCGCCAGCAAGGGTGCCCGCAGGCTGTCGGCCGTACGCTTGGCGGCACGCACGACGTTCTCGGCGTCGGCCGAGGGATCGACACAGACCAGCACGCGCTCGCCGGCGGCCCACGGCCCGGCGATCGCATGCTCGCGCATGTAGCTGCGCATCTGTTCGTCGACACGCTCGGCCGTGCGCCGCAGTGCCAGCTCGCGCAGCGCCGTGAGGTTGCCCGGCGAGAAATAGTGCTTCAACGCCCGCTCGGCCGCCTCGCGCACATAGACCTTGCCCTCGCCGAGGCGCTTGATCAGGTCCTCGGGCGTGAGGTCGATGACCTCGACGCTGTCGGCGGAATCGACGATCGAGTCCGGCACTGTCTCGCGCACACGGATGCGCGTGATGCGCGCCACGATGTCGTTGAGACTTTCGACGTGCTGGATGTTGAGCGTGGTGTAGACGTCGATGCCGGCCGTGAGCAGCTCGAGCACGTCGAGATAACGCTTGGGATGTCGGCTGCCGGGCGCGTTGGTGTGCGCCAGTTCGTCGACCAGCACCAGCGCCGGACGGCGGGCCAGGACGGCGTCGATGTCCATCTCCGCCAGCGCGCGGCCCTTGTAGTCAATGTGTCGGCGCGGGATGACCTCCAGCCCGTCGATCAGCGCCGCCGTTTCTGCCCGGCCATGCGTTTCGACCACGCCGACGACGACATCGATACCGTCCGCCTGGCGCTGCCGGGCCGCCGTCAGCATTTCGTAGGTCTTGCCGACACCCGGCGCCGCGCCCAGGAAGATCTTCAGCTTGCCGCGCAGCTCGCGGTTGGCCGCCGCCAGCAGTGCCTCGGGCGACGGGCGGTCGTTGGTGCGTTCCGCAGTCTGGACGGCCATGGGGTGCAACGTCTAACGATCAGGCCACGCCCTGTCACCAACGCCCACGGGAATTGCTGCTTGCGGAAATTGCGGAAACGCACCGGCGCGTCCCCGGGGACAAAATCGCCTTCGCAAATCGCGTGACAACAATGACAACAATGACAACAAATCCGGGTGCGCGGGTTCTGGGAGGCGATGTCGCCGGGCGCAGGCAAACGACGCCAAGCGCGCAGCCCTTCGGCAGCACGCGACCACTTTGTCTTATAGATAATTCTTGATAAGAGAACAAGAGATTTTTTAGCCCGGCGTTGTACATCAGCCCCGCAGGATCGGACCGAGCGTGGCGAGCGCAGTCCAATAGGCAGCCAGGTCGAGGGACGAAATGCGTCGCGGATCGCGCAGCATGTCGGCTGCTTTGACGCTGGTGTCGTCACCTTGAGCCGACAGTCGCCGGATATGCAGCAACATGCCGCCATGCAGCACGACATACAGCAGAGCGACGGCGAGCAGGAAGTCATGCGCGCGGGCCGGATCGCGGACCACCCCGCCACTGGGTGCCAGTGCCACGAGCGTCATCAGCGCCGTGAGAACGAGGCTGCGGACGTTCGCCACCCGCAGCCACGGTCGCTGCAAGTCATCGGGACTCATGACGGACGATCACGCCGCAAAGCCGACGAACGGTGTCTCCTGCCACACCGGCGGCATCAGGGCAGCGGCACGGCGCGCCGCCAGTTCCTCGGCCGCCATCACCGGCTCGAGTGCCGCCGCCAGGCGGGCATCCGCTTCGGCGCCCAGCGGCGTCAGCGGCAAGCGCAGTTCGTTGGTGGTCAGCCCGAGCCGATGCAGCGCGCGTTTCACGGGAATGGGATTGCTCTCCAGGAACAGGGCTGCATGCAATGGCGCCAGGATCTGCGTAGCGCTACGCAAGGTCACCAGATCGGCGGCATCCCAAGCATGGTGCAGGGTAGCGCACAGCGCGGGTGCCACGTTGGCGGTGACCGAAATACAGCCATGGCCGCCGGCCAGACGGAAATCGGTCTGGCTCGCGTCGTCACCCGACAGCAGCACGAAGTCATCGCCGATCAGACGCAACAACCGGCCGACCCGCCGCAGATCGCCCGTCGCATCCTTCAGACCGATGACCCGTGGCAGTTCAGCCAGGCGGCGGACGGTTTCGTCGTGCAGGGCGAGCGCCGTGCGCGAGGGTACGTCATAGAGCACGATCGGCAGGCCGACCGCGTCGTGAATGGCGCGAATGTGCTGGATCACGCCCTCCTGCGTCGGGCGCAGATAATAGGGCGTAACGCACAGCAGCGCCGCGGCGCCAGCGCGCTCCGCTTGCTGGGCAAGGGCAATGGACGCCGCCGTGCTGCACGTGCCGGCACCGGCAATGACCGGCACACGACCGTCGGCCGTGGCGACGGCGATCTCGATCAGCTGCCGATGCTCATTGGCCGTCAGCAGCGGCGCCTCGCCTGTCGTGCCACAGGGTACCAGCGCCGACGTGCCGCGATCGATCTGCCGGGCGCACAAGGCCGCGAATGCCTTTTCGTCGATCCGATCGCCGCGCAGCGGCGTCACCAGCGCGGCGATCGAGCCGCCCAACTGCAAGCGTTCCGTGTTCATGCTCAGCTCCTGTCGAAATGGATCAAGCACGCGCTGCCACCCCGAGCCTCCGGGGATCCCTGGGAATGACGTCTCGCATGTCCCTCGCAGGGACCCCGCGTCACGTTCGGGGTGACAGGCGCGGCTTACGCAGCGCGCGCCAGCGCCGGCGCCCGCATGGCAACCAGGATGAGGTGGCTGCTGCTCTCACCAATCGAGGCGATGCAGAGGCCAAACGCAGCGATCTGCCGCTGCACCGATGCGAGGCCGCCGGCCTGCGCCAGGGCCGTCACATCCAGCACCACCCGCCCTTGCGGGCCGAGGCGGTGACAGGCGGTATCCATCGCCTCATCGAGTTCAGCATTGCTGTGCGGATCAGCGATCCAGGCCAGGTCGGCCGGCTCGACGTCCGGTGCACGCGTGCCCAGACGCAGACCGGCGACGGCGGCGCATCCCCGGTGCATGAGGGAGAGAACCAGCGGCAGGGTGTGGTGGCCGATCACCACGGCATGGGTTTCAGGCCGCGGCGGCGCCGCGGCGATCATATCGTCGCCAAGCGCCGCCTCGCGCTCGGCCGTCATACACGGTCCAGGGTCAGGCGTTGCTTCGATCAGACGCGGCACGGTGTGCCTCCTCTACGGTGGACAGCCGATAGTTGGCATCCTGAGGTGTGAAGCTCCATGTGGCTGACGCCGCCTCGACATAGGAACGACATAGGAGGATCCGGGAGTTTTTAGGACCGCGGGGGTCCACGCCCGCATTCGCTCGCAGCGAAGCGAAGAGCGAACGACAGTCGGCGCGAACGCCCTCAGGCGAAAGCAAGACTTTCGCCTGAGATGCGCGCGTGGACGCGCGCGGTCCAAAAAAGATCAGAACGACTTGCTGATGCTGAAGATGGCGCGCGGCGCGCAATAGTTGAAACCGCCACCGTTGCAGCGGCTCTTGGAGATGTTGGTGTCGATGTAGGTGACGCCGAGATCGACGCCGTACAGCGTGGCGACCAGGCCGACCTGCCACTCCCAGTAGTCGGGATTGGCGAAGCGCGCGTTGTGCTGGATCGACTGGTGGCCCAGGCCGCCGATCATCTTGAACGACACCTTATCGCTGATCTGGATGAAGCTCAGCGGTACCGTGACGAGCGCCTGCTTGTACCAGGCATTGCCCGAGCGGGCGAAGAAGTTGGGGCTGTAGCGCACCTGGCCCGCCACGCTGGCGAAACCGAAATCGTAGGTCAGCGACCCGCCGAATTCGTCGTAGTGCAGGTGCGCGCCGCGCTGCGAGCCGGGATAGCGGTAGCCGATCCAGCCGAGATCAAGCACCAGCTTCTCCTGCAGGAATTTGAACTTCACGCCGGCAACCATGTCGATCTCGACCGACTCGTCGACGTCGGGCGTGAAGTTGACGCTGCTGCCCCAGAAGCCGCCATAGACCGACACGGGCGCGAAATTGACGAACGACAGCGGCACTTCGTAGGTGAGGCCGGCCTGCAGCGCCGGGTCATTCTTGCTCTGGGAGATGCCGCGGAAGCGGTAGTCCGAGGTCAGCGTGACGATGCCGGTGATATTGCCGCCGAACGGGCCGGTAGGATCCGGTTTCGGTGGTTCGGGCGCCGGTGCTGATGCCGGTGCCGTTTGCGCAAAAGCCGGGACGGCCAACAGCATGGCGGCCAAGCATCCGGCCGCGAGAACACCCCTGGTCATGTTTGCTCTTTCCTCTGGGTTGAAATCGCCCTCCCTTCCCCGCTTGCGGGGAAGGTGGCCGAAGGCCGGATGGGGAATCGACGTGATCTCAGTTGCCAGGACCAAGGGCGGTCCCCCTCCGCCCCTTCGGGCACCTCCCCCAGCTGCGCTGGGGGAGGAACTATTTTGCGGCGTCGAGCGCCAGGTTGAGCTGCAGGACGTTGATCCGCACCTCGCCCAGCACGCCGAACTGACGATCCTCGGTGGCAGCGGCGACCAGGGCGCGCACGCGCTCCTCCGGCATGCCGCGCGCCTTGGCCACGCGTGCGACCTGCAAGGCGGCGTTGGCCGGGGAGATGTGCGG
Organism: Reyranella sp. CPCC 100927; assembly: GCF_007859315.1. GTDB lineage: Bacteria > Pseudomonadota > Alphaproteobacteria > Reyranellales > Reyranellaceae > Vineibacter. Next base: position 708,651 of record NZ_VOHA01000001.1, on the reverse strand, counting down.
ATCGAGGCCACTGCCCGAGGTCGTCACCATGTCGGCGGGAAGCGGCTTGTCCTTGCTGCCGCCGCGTTTGGCGACGTCTTCCTGCACGCGCTCCACCAGCGCTTTCGACGTCGGACCGAGGTTCGATGCCAGCGAGCTTGCCGCATTGTAGGGCGATGGCACGGTCTTGGTCGCATCATTGGGGTCGGTGTCGGTGGTTGCCGACAGCCGGCCCTGGAAGTACTTGTCGCTGGTGAAGTTCTGGCCGATCAGGCTCGAGCCGATCACCTTGCCGTCGCGCTCCTGCAACGAACCGGCGGCTTGCTGCGGCAGGATCGCGCCGGCAATGCCGGTCATGCCCAGCGGGTAGACAAGACCCAGCAGCACCGTCATCAGGATCATCATGACGAGGGCGGGACGAATGTCGCGAAGCATGGTCATTCTCCTCAGGCCAGACCGATCGCCGACACGACGACGTCGATCGCCTTGATGCCGATGAACGGCACGATGATGCCGCCCAGGCCGTAGATCAGCAGGTTGCGGCGCAGCAGTGCGGCGGCGCTGCTGGGCTGGTAGCGCACGCCACGCAGCGCCAGCGGTACCAGCGCGATGATGATCAGCGCGTTGAAGATGATGGCCGACAGGATGGCGCTCTGCGGCGTCGACAACCCCATCACGTTGAGCACGCCCAGCTGCGGATAGAACGCCAGGAACATTGCCGGGATGATGGCGAAGTACTTGGCGACGTCGTTGGCGATCGAGAACGTGGTGAGCGCGCCGCGCGTCATCAGCAGCTGCTTGCCGATCGCCACGATCTCGATCAGCTTCGTCGGATCGCTGTCGAGATCGACCATGTTGCCGGCCTCGCGCGCCGCGGCGGTGCCGGTGTGCATGGCGACGCCGACATCGGCCTGCGCCAGCGCCGGCGCATCGTTGGTGCCATCGCCGCACATCGCGACCAGCTTGCCCTTGGCCTGCTCGGCGCGGATCAGCTTCAGCTTCGCCTCTGGCGTCGCCTGCGCCAGGAAGTCATCGACACCGGCTTCGGCCGCGATGGCCGCGGCGGTGACGGCGTTGTCACCGGTGATCATCACGGTGCGGATGCCCATCTGGCGCAATTCGGCGAAGCGTTCGCGGATGCCGCCTTTCACGATGTCCTTGAGGTGAACGACGCCCAGGATCTGGCCGTTTTTGGACACCGCCAGCGGCGTGCCACCCTGGCGCGCGATGTCGTTGGCGATGCGCTCGGCGTCGGGCGGTATCATCTTGCCGATTCCCAGGCTCTGGGCATGCTCGATGACGGCCTCGACCGCACCCTTGCGGATGACGGCACCCTCGTAGTCGACACCGGACATGCGGGTGTTGGCCGAGAACGGCACGAAGCGGGCCTTGAGCTCACCCATCTCCATGCCGCGCAGACCGTGCTTCTCCTTGGCCAGCACGACGATCGAACGGCCCTCCGGGGTGTCGTCGGCGAGGCTGGCCAGCCGAGCCGCCTCCGCCAATTCCAGCTCGGTGATGCCGCGCACCGGCAGAAAGGCCGTCGCCTGGCGATTGCCCAGGGTGATGGTACCGGTCTTGTCGAGCAGCAGCGTATCGACGTCGCCCGCCGCCTCGACCGAGCGGCCCGACGTGGCGAGCACGTTGAAGCGCACCAGGCGGTCCATGCCGGCGATGCCGATGGCCGACAAGAGGGCGCCGATCGTGGTCGGGATCAAGGTGACGAACAGCGCGATCAGCACCACGATCGACACGGCGCCGCCGGCGTAGTCGACGAAGCTCGGGATGCTGGCCACTGCGAACAGGAAGATCACGGTGAGGCCAGCCAGCAGGATGTTGAGCGCGATCTCGTTGGGTGTCTTCTGGCGCACGGCACCTTCGACCAGCGCGATCATGCGATCGAGGAAGCTCGATCCCGCGGCGGTGGTGATGCGCACCTTGATGCGGTCCGACAGCACCCGCGTACCACCGGTCACCGCCGAGCGGTCGCCGCCGGCCTCTCGGATCACCGGTGCCGATTCACCGGTGATCGCCGACTCGTCCACCGTGGCGACGCCCTCGATGATGTCGCCGTCGCCGGGAATGGTGTCGCCGGCCTCGACCAGCACCACGTCACCGATCTGCAGATCGGGCGCGCGCACCTGCTCGAACATGTCGCCGACGTTCAGCAGGCGCTTGGCCACGGTTTCGGTGCGCGTGCGGCGCAATGCATCCGCCTGCGCCTTACCGCGACCTTCGGCAACGGCCTCGGCGAAGTTGGCGAACAACAGGGTGGCCCACAGCCAGATCACGATCTGGACCGTGAAGCCGATGCCCTTGGCGCCACCGGCGATGTCGCGGATCATCAGGATCGTGGCGACCAAAGCCACGATCTCGAGGGTGAACATCACCGGATTGCGGATCTGCACCCGCGGGTCGAGCTTGCGGAAGCTCTCCACGATAGCGGGCTTGATGAGCGCGGGGTCGAACAGCGAAGCCGCGCGCGAATTGCTGGACATTGTCAGTCTCCGTTACATCTTCTTCCCCTGGGAGCGCGGGCCTCTGGCCCGCATCGAGGCGAAAACCTGGCGTTCGCCTGAGCGGGCGGGACGCCCGCGCTCCCAGGCTCAGAACACCGTGCCGGCGAGCATCGCGAAGTGCTCGGCGATGGGGCCCAACGCCAGGGCCGGGAAGTAGGTCAGGCCGCCCACGATCAGCACGACGCCGATCAGCAGGCCGATGAACAGGCCGCCATGGGTCGGGAACGTGCCCACCGACACTGCCGTCTTGCGCTTGCCGGCAAGTGATCCGGCGACGGCCAGCATCGGCACGATCATCGCGAACCGTCCGACCGCCATCGTGATGGCGATCGTCGAGTTGTAGAACATCGTATTGCCGGTCAGGCCGCCGAAGGCGCTGCCGTTGTTGGCGGCGCCGGAGGTGAAGGCGTAGAAGATCTCGGAGAAGCCGTGCGGCCCGGCGGCGGCCGGACCGGCCAGGCCGACCGGCAATACCGTGGCCAGCGCCGTGAAGCCCAGCACCACCAGCGGCAGGCACAGCACGGCCAGCATGGTCATCTTGACCTCGCGTGCCTCGATCTTCTTGCCGACATACTCGGGCGTGCGACCCACCATCAGGCCGGCGATGAACACCGACAGGATGGCGAACAGCAGCATGCCGTAGAGGCCGGCGCCGACACCGCCCACGATCACCTCACCCAGCAGCATGTTGATCAGGGGTATCGCGCCGCCCAGCGGCATGAAGCTGTCGTGCATGGCATTGACAGCGCCGCACGATGCCGCGGTGGTGACGACGGCGAACAGCGCCGACATCGCTGCACCGAAGCGCACTTCCTTGCCTTCCATGTTGCCGGCGGACGGATCGACGCCGACCGCCGTCAGCAGCGGATTGCCGCCGGCCTCGGCCCAGTAGGTGATGACGACACCGACCACGAACAGCACGCCCATGGCGGCAAAGATCGCCCAGCCCTGGCGTTCGTCACCGACCCGACGCCCGAAGACGTTGGTCATCGCAGCGCCCAGCACGAAGATGCTGAGCATCTGCACCAGGTTCGACAACGCCGTCGGGTTCTCGTAGGGGTGCGCCGAGTTGGTGTTGAAGAAGCCACCGCCGTTGGTGCCCAGCATCTTGATGGCAAGCTGCGAGGCCACCGGCCCCTGCGCGATGACCTGCTTGCCGCCCTCGACCGTCGTCGCCTCGACATAGGCCGACAGGTTCTGCGGCACACCCTGCCACACATAGAAGAGCGTCAGCACGATGCACATCGGCAGCAGAACGTAGAGCGTGATGCGCGTCAGGTCGGCCCAGAAGTTGCCGATGCCTTTGGACTCGGCGCTGGCAAAGCCACGCGTCAGCGCCACGGCCAGCGCGATACCAGTGGCAGCCGACGTGAAGTTCTGTACCGTCAGGCCAGCCATCTGCACCAGGTAGCTCATGGTGCTTTCGCCGCCGTAGTTCTGCCAGTTGGTATTGGTGATGAAGCTGATGGCCGTGTTGGCGGCAAGGTCGGCGGCCACCGCGCCCATATCCTGCGGGTTGAACGGCAGCATGCCCTGCAGGCGCTGCAATCCGTAGAGCAGGACGAAGCCGAACAGGTGGAAGATCAGCATGCCGCTGCCGTACGCCCACCAACTCTGGTTTTCTGTCGGCTTGACGCCGGCCAACCAATAGAAGCCGCGTTCGACCGGTCCCAGCACCGGCGACAGGAAGGTCCTCTCGCCCTGCAGTACGCGATCCATGTAACCGCCGATCGGGCGCGCCAGCGCCACGATGATGGCGATGAAAATCAGGATCTGAATCCAACCGTTGACGGTCATGACGGGCCTCAGAATTTCTCCGGCCGCGTCAAGGCGACGGCGAGATAGGCGAGAAGAAAGACGGTCAGCAGACCGCCAAGGGCGTAGTCGAGCGTCATGACGGCCTCACAACCGGCGGCACAGCGCTTCGTACGCCACCATCAGCAGCATGAAGGCGCAGCCGCCACCCAGGAACAGGATGTCGAGCATCAAAGGAACTCCATCGCGCGTCCCGACGGGAGCGCTGCGAGCCGCATATGAGGCGGTGTGCGGATAGGAATTCGAGGCGGCTCGGCGCCCCCCGTCATAAAGAACGCATAGGAATTTCCGGTCGGCCCTGTCCCAGCGGTTCGAAATACAACCGCAGGCGGTTTCACTTTTTTTAAGAACTCTTAATGCCGGTTTCGGCACCGATACCCGCATCATCGCCGGTGATCACGTTGCCGACAGCATTCCACGCACAAACGCTATCCCGATGGCGGGGAGATCATCATGTCGAGCCCCTTGGCGCAGCTCAAGCCGGCGACCGTCGTGCCAGCCACCGCAGCGATCCCCAAGCACTCGGTCTGGCATAACCAGGCCCGCGGCATTGACAACAGCTGGCCGGCCAGCCTCCGTCAGGCCCTGCTGAAAATCGGCGACGAGATCAAGCTCTACGAACAGGCGTTTTCAGCCATGGCGAAGCGCAATGTCGCCATGTCAATCCACGAGCAAATCGAGGCCTTCGAACGGGCATGGAAGCGAGCCTATGCTTTCGCACCTTTGCCGAAGCTGCTGACCGACCTTGACGAAGCTGCTCGCAAGGAAGCCGGCCTGACCTCTTCGGCTCACAAGTACAAATATGTGAGCTGCGTCGGATACGGCGTCCTGACCGGCAAGTTCGACGAGAACCTCTTCAAGGCGACATGGTCCGGCACACAGTGGGACTACAACAACCTGGTCGAGTACAGCGGCGGCACGGGCGACAAAGTCGACAGCATGGCGCGGTGCTTCAACCTGCGGCAGGCGATCGACGCTGCCTACAGCCACTACACGGCGGCGCATGGGTCCGATCCGGACGACGACAAGACGCTGAAGATCTTCATGGCCCCGGAGTTCTTCTTTCGCGGGCGCCAGGGCGCCTACGACATATCCTATGTGAGCGAGATTTTCGACAATCTGCGGACCTTCACCCGCCATAGCCGCTTCAAGGATTGGCTGTTCGTGTTCGGAACGGTGATCGGTGCGTCGTTCGACGACCGCCTTGCCTGCCGGCGCTGCCGAAAGGTCGGCGCCAACAACTTCGTCCGCAGGGGCAACCAGTATGTGTGCCGCACCTGCCCGCCCGGCAGCGTGTTCGAGGCCAGGCTCGGCGCGCGCATCGACAACGTGGCCTTGATCCAAAAGGGTGGCGAGGACGACCTCAAGAACGCCCACGTCATCGAAAAGGAATACGTCTCCCACATCGACTTCCGTCGCTTCGCAAGCCCACAGGCGTTGCAAGAGGGCAAGAACCAAACAGGCTTCGACAACACGGCCATCCTCGACCCCTGGAACAACGATCGCAGGATCGAGATCAGGGGGCGGGTGCTGCCAGCCTTGTCGGTTCCCGGGTCGCGCGATGGCGGCGGTTCCAGCACATTCACGGACGAGCGCATGGGCGGGTCGATCTTCACGATCGACGGGATCAAGTTCGGCCTCGAGATCTGCCTCGATCACCTGAAGGGACGAATTCCCTCGGGTACCGGCATCCAGATTCAACTGGTGCCGTCGGCGGGCGCACACATCGAGCGGCTGACCTGCGTCACCAACGGCATCGGCTTCAATGTCGATGGGCTCACCGGGAAGAGCAAGATGCAGGTCAACTCACCCGGTACGCCGACCAAGGTCAAACCCACGTCCAGCGGCATACCCGGCGGCGGCAACGTCAACATCTTCCCGCGACAGGCGATTCCGTACCTGTAGGGGCCTTTCCTCCTCCCACTGCACGGAGGAGCGTCAGGTTATTTTCGCGCCCAGGCCGTTCATCAGGGCGGCGAAACCCGGGAAGCTGGTGTTGATTGTGGCACCGTCGTCGACGGCAACGGTGGCCTTCGCCGCCGTGCCCAGCACCAGGAAGGCCATCGCAATGCGGTGATCGAGGTGCGTTGCCACCAGGCCGCCGCCCGGCGGAGCGCCGTTGCAACCCTGAACGTGCAGATAGTCGGCACCGATCTCGAAGCGCACGCCGTTGGCCTCGAGCCCGGCGGCGACGCTGGCCAGCCGGTCGCTCTCCTTGGCGCGCAGCTCGGCGACGCCCTGCATGCGCGTGGTGCCATCGGCACAGGCGGCCGCGACGGCGAGGATCGGGTATTCGTCGATCATGCTGGGGGCCCGGTGCGGCGGCACATCGATACCCTTCAGAGCGCCACCCCTGACGCGAATGTCGGCCACCGACTCGCCGCCCATCACGCGTTCATTCTCAAAGGTCAGCGCCGCACCCATCTCGCGCAGCGTCTCGTAGAGACCGGCCCGCGTCGGGTTGATGCCGACATTCTCCACCAGCACGTCGCTGCCCGGCCGGATGGCCGCCGCCACCACCGCGAAAGCAGCCGATGATGGGTCACCCGGCACCACGATGTGGCGGTTGCCGGCCAGTTCCGGCTGGCCGACGATGGTGATGGCGCGCGCGCCGTCATCGAGCGCCCGGGTGCGTACCGTGGCACCGAAGCCCTGCAGCATGCGCTCGGTATGATCGCGCGTCGGCTCGGGCTCGATGACCGTGGTCTCGCCCGGCGTGTTCAGCCCGGCCAGCAGGATTGCCGACTTCACCTGGGCCGATGCCACCGGCAGGCGGTACTCGATCGGCAGCATCGTGGGCGCGCCCGTGACGGCCATCGGCAAACGGCCGCCCTCGCGGGCGATAAAGCGAGCCCCCATGCGCGAGAGCGGCTCGATCACGCGCATCATCGGTCGGCGCCGCATTGAGGCATCGCCGGTCATGAAGCTGGTAAAGGCGTGACTGGCGATCAGCCCCGACAGCAGCCGCGCCGCGGTGCCGGAGTTGCCCATATCGAGCACATCGGATGGCTCGCGGAAGCCGCCGACGCCGACGCCGCGCACGCACCAGGCGCCCGCACCTGTACGGTCGACGGTCGCGCCCAGCGAGCGCAGCGCCGCGGCGCTGGAGAGGATGTCCTCGCCTTCCAGCAGGCCCTCGATGGTCGTCTCGCCGACGGTCACGGCGCCGAACATCAGCGCGCGATGCGAGATCGACTTGTCGCCCGGCGCGCGCACGCGGCCCTCCAGGTGCGCCACGGGCGCGGAAACCAGCTTCTGGGATGCGGACGACGCGGACAGGACGGGCCTCCAGGTTGATGCGCGGCACCTCTAGCACGCGGCCCGGTGCGGCGGCTACCGCGTATGCCGCGAACATTCGCGCCGACATCACCCGACAGGGTGATGTGCGCCGCATTCCCGCCAGCGACAATCAGGTGCGAATTCCACGGAGCATCGCATGCGACTGAGACCGACCACGGGGCGCGCCGTCAGATCAGGTGTCGCCATGGGACTGGGGCTGTGCCTGGCAGGTTGCGGCGGCGGCGGCCTCACCTTCTCGGGCGGCGCCGACTTCACGCCGACACTGGCCTACGCGCGCAGCGGCAAGGCACCGAACGACGTGGTGATCCTGTTCGTGGGAGACCAGCCGGCGCAGCGCTTCATCCGCGTCGGCAGCCTGACGGCACGCCGCAGCGGCTATGTCGGCCAGGAGTTTCTGTTCAACGCCATCCGGGAAACCGGCGCGAAAAACGGGCTCGACGGTTTTGTGGACGTGCAATGCGCCTCGCCTGGCGGTGTCGGCGCCGAGTGCAGCGGCACCGGCTTCGTCTATCAGTAGGAGATTGCCATGGTGAGATCGACCGCAGCGCTGGTGCTGCTGGCGGCGCTGGCCGGCTGCGATGGCACGAGCGCCGGCCAGACCCATGCCCTGCCCCCGCCGCCACCGCTGGCGGAGCCGACCGGCCAGACGCCGACCGTGACCGACCATGCCAGCCGGCCACGACCCGTCTATACGCCGCCGCCGAAAGCGCCGACCTGGACCTTGATGCCCTCGCAGCGCACGAGTTGCGGTCGCAATTTCTGCTAGCGCAGGACGCTTCGGATGCGGCGGTGGCCGCTCACCGACACGGCCACGCCTGCGCCAGGGCTTCGGCCACGAAGCGGCCGAAGGGCTCACCCGTGCGGTCGGGTTTCGCATCGGCATAGCGGAGAACGACGGACACGGCGGCACCACTGTCCGTCCCCGCCGGCGGACAAGACGGCGATGTCTTGAGGTCTCGCCCCAGCTCCAGAACAGTCCGCACGACATCGAAGCAGGTGGCGGCGAGCTTCGGCTCCTTGGGGATCGTGTTCATGATATCGCGGCAGCCGCGCAGAACATCTGTCGTGCGCGGGCTTTGAGCGTGGCTGCTTCCCGCACCCAGACAAAGCGCCACGACAACGGCCGTGATGAACCATGATCTACGATCGTGCATGAACTTCGTCCTATCGTACCACAAGCAACGGTCCCCAATGCCAACCGCGCGCTGCGGGGCAAGCTGAAGGAACATTTGGGTGCTATTGCGGCGGCCGGACGTGTCCACCGGTACAGGTCACGAACTGCTGCGCTGCGCGCTGGAAGCCGATGCCCGAGAAATCCAGCCAGAGCGGACCAAAACGGCCCTCCAATGCCAGTTCGGCGGTGCTCGCCCACGCCCACTTGTTCATGTTGATGACAGAACCGTTGTAGAGTTCTTTGTTCCCCTTCCTGTCGGTCTTGCGTTCGTCGACCGTCGTCGGATCTCCACCATCGAACGCGACGCTCACGATCTTGTACTGAGCCGAGGCCGACATCAGCGCCGCCCAGTAGCTGCCGGCCTTGCCGGGACCCGGCTGCGCCTCGGTCCAGAACACGATCGCCGGCGCCCAGTCGCCATCCAGCGGACCTTCGACGTTGACGGCAAAGCTCAGCAGTCCACACATGCGGTCGTTGTTCTCGATGAACTCGACGGCAGCCCAGCTCGAGAACCACTGCACATTGTTGATCGCGAGATAGTCCAATACCGGCTGCTTCTTCAAAGGGACGGTGCTGGCCACCCATTGATCCAGTGTCGTCCGGGTCAGGAAACCCGTCACCAGCAGGCCGTTGCGCTTCTGGTAGTCGGCGATCGACTGGCGCATCGACGACAGCGCCATCAGGCGCTCGAGTGACCCGTCGCTCGCCGGCCGCAAGCTCGCTGTGGCAATGCCACCGCGCGCCGCCACATCCAGGAAAGCCTGCTGCACACCCAGTTCGACGTCCTGGACGCCAACCGCTTTCAGCTGCGGCAGGACCTGCTTGCGAAACAGATCGGCGGCGACCTCGACAGGCGTCGGACCGCCGCTGATCGATATTAGAATTGCCAACTGATCGGCATTCACCGTGCCGGTGGCGTCAAACCCACGCGCGGCCTGGAAGCGTCGTATGGCATCACGCAGGCCCTGGTCGCTCTGGTAGCTGCCGTAGCTTGGGTCATAGCCGGCATTGACCAGGCTCCGCCGCACCAGTCCCTTCTCGCTCTCCGACAACGATGGCGGCTTTTCAGCCGCGGCCTTCGCCAGGCGCTCCTGCTCCGCAGCAGCCTTCGCGTCGGCGGCGCGCTTTTCCTTGGCCAATCGCTCCTGTTCGGCCGCGCGTGTGTCGGCCTCACGCTTCTCCTTGGCCAGCCTTTCCTGCTCAGCGGCGGTGCGCGCATCGGCTTCGCGCTTCTCCTTCGCCCGGCGCTCCTGCTCAGCGGCCGCCTTGGCCTCGCTCTCACGCTTCTCCTGCGCCAGACGCTCCTGCTCTGCCGTTGGCTGCGCCGTGTCCGGCTCCCGCGGTCGTGGCCCTAGCGGCAAGACAATGGCGGCCGCCACACCGGCGAGGGCAAGGCCGCCCGCCGCAGCGCCGATCCATGCCCGTCGCCAGACGGGCTTTGGCCGATCATGGGATGATGCACGCGCAAACGTCTGGCGCCATTCGGCCACGGTCTGCGGCCGATCGGCTGGCTTCAGTCGAAGGCCGCGATCTACGGCAGCCAGGAATTTCGGATCGTAACGGCCGGCGCCGCGCTGCATCGCGGGCACGCAGCGGTCGTGCATCATGCGATCCATGGCGCCGACCGGCGGCTCGCCGGCGACGCAGTGATAGAGCGTGCCGGCCAAGGCGTAGATGTCGGTCCACGGGCCCTGCTGCGCCGATGTCATCTGCTCGACCGCGGCATAGCCTGGCGTATAGACGGCCGTCATCACGCGGGTGCGATCACCCAGCGCCTGGCGCGAGGCGCCGAAGTCGATCAGCGTCGCCTTGCCCTGCGCATCCACCAGGATATTCGCCGGCTTGATATCACGGTGCAGAAAGCCGGTGGCATGGACGCGCTCCAGCCCGTCGAGCAGCGGCGCCAGCACTGTCTCAATCGCCTGCTGCGGCAGGAACCGTTGGCGCGACAACACCATCTCCAAGGTGTCGCCGGCCACCAGCTCCATGACCATGTAGGCGGTGCCGTTGGCTTCCACGAGGTCGAACACGTTGACGATGCCGGCCGCGTCCGTGAGGCGCGCCAGCGTCTTGGCCTCCTCGAGAAAACGGTCACGGCCCCAGACGAAATCGTCGACCAGGTTCGTCGCATGCGGCACGACCTGATCGCCTTGGCGACCCGCAAACGGGGTCGGCAGATATTCCTTGATGGCAACGTCCCGGTTCAGTTGCCGATCGCGCGCCTGATAGGTGATGCCAAAGCCGCCGTGTCCCAGGACATGCATCAGCTCATAGCGTCCCACCCGGGTGCCCGGCCGCAGGCCGATCACCAGATCGCCGTCTATCGGGGTCTGGAACTTGCGAACCGGCGCTGTCGGATCGTCCTGCATGCCAGCACCCTCCCCCGCCATCTGGCCGGGGCTACGCTAGCATCGCAGGCAAAACGCTTCGTCACCCGATCGGGTGATACGCGGTCGACCCGCGCTCAGGTCATTCCGCCGGATGGGGCGTGGCGTCGCGGTCCAGCGCCTCGCGGCCGTGGCCCCACCGGGTCTGCAGCTGATCGAGGTAAAGGTAGATCACCGGCGTGATGTAGAGCGTCAGCAGCTGCGACAGGATCAGGCCGCCGACCACGACGACGCCCAGCGGCTGGCGCAGTTCGGCACCCGCGCCCATGCCGACCGCGATCGGCACGGCACCCATGATGGCGGCCATGGTGGTCATCATGATCGGCCGGAAGCGCAAGACGCAGGCCTCGTAGATCGCGTCCTCGGCACTGACATCGCCCTTGCTGCGCCGCTCGATGGCGAAGTCGATCATCATGATCGCGTTCTTCTTGACGATGCCGATCAACATCACGGCGCCGATGATGGCGATGACGCTGAGATCCATGCGGAACAGCATCAAGGTCAGCAGCGCGCCGATGCCGGCCGACGGCAAACCGGACAGGATGGTGAGCGGATGGATGAAGCTTTCGTACAGGATGCCCAGCACGATGTAGATCACGAACACCGCCGCCAGCAGCAACAGTGCCTGGCCCTTGAGCGAATCCTGGAATACCTGGGCGGTGCCGCGGAAGCTCGTGGTGATGGTCGCCGGCAGGTTGAGCTCACGCTCGGCACCCTGGATCGCCGCCACCGCCTGACCCAGCGCGACACCAGGCGCCAGGTTGAACGACAGGGTCACCGCCGGCAGCGCCGACTGGTGGTTGACGTTGAGCGGCCCAGCCTGGCGGCGGATGGTGGCCACTGCCTCCAGCGGCACGGTGGTGCCGGTGGTGGTCGGCACGTAGAGCGAGCCCAGGGCGGCGACGTCACCCCTGAACCGCGGATCGACCTCGAGGATCACCTCGTAGTTGTTGCTGGGCGTGTAGATGGTCGAGATCTGGCGGGCGCCGAATGCCGAGTAGAGCGTGTTGCGCACGGCGGCGGCGGTGACGTTCATCGTCGCGGCACGGTCGCGGTCGACCTCCACCACGACCTGCGGGCTGCGGACCTGCAGGTCGCTGGTGACGTCCTGCAGCTGCGGCAGGGTGGCGAGCTTGGCCTCGACCTGCGGCGCGAAGCGCTGGACCTCGGCGAACTGCGTGCCCTGCAGTGTATACTGGTACAGGCCCTTGGACAGCCGGCCGCCGACATTGATGTTCTGGATCGGCTGCAGGAAGACGTTGATGCCGGTCAGCGCCATCAGCTTGGGCCGCAGCCGGCGGATCACCTCCTGAGCCGACACCTTGCGCACCGCCAACGGCTTCAGCCCGACGAACATGCGGCCCGCATTGGTGGCGGTGTTCGGTCCGCCAACGCCGACCGTGGAGTTGACGACGTCGACCGCGGGATCGGCGAGGATGATGTCCGCCACGCGCTTCTGCTCACGCGCCAACGACTCGAAGGAGGTATCCTGCGGTCCCTCGGTGATGGCGAGGATCATGCCGGTGTCTTCGGTCGGGAAGAAGCCCTTGGGGATGGCCTGGAACAGGACGATCGACAGGACCAGGGTCAGGGCCGTGATCCCCAGCATGAAGCGCCGGCGCAGCAGTGCCCATTTGAGCGTGCGTTCGTAGACGGACAGCATCCCGTCGAACACCCCCTCGGACCACCGCATCAACCGGCCTTGCGGTGCCGAATGATCGATGTGCTTCAGCATCCGGCTGCACAGCATCGGCGTCAGGGTCAGCGACACGAAAGCCGAGATCAGGATGGCGATGCTGATGGTGACGGCGAACTGGTTGAACAGCCGCCCCACGATGCCGCCCATGAACAGCACCGGGATGAACACGGCGACCAGCGATATCGTGATCGACAGGATGGTGAAGGCGATCTCGCGCGAGCCTTTCAGCGCCGCCTCGAACGGCCGCATGCCGCCCTCGACGTGGCGCACGATGTTCTCGAGCATCACGATGGCGTCGTCGACCACGAAGCCGACCGACAGGGTGATCGCCAGCAGCGACAGATTGTCGATGCTGTAGCCCATCAGATACATGCCGCCGAACGTGCCGATGATCGATACCGGCAGCGCCAGCGCCGGGATCAGCGTCGCCCGCAGGTTGCGCAGGAACAGGAAGATCACCATGACGACCAGGCAGATCGTCAGCAGCAGGGTGAACTCGACGTCGTGCACCGACTCGCGGATCGACTGCGAGCGGTCGATGATGGCGCGCACGTCGATGGCGGCCGGCAGCTGGTTGCGGAACGTCGGCAGCAGGTTTTTGACGGCGTCGACCACGGCCACCGTGTTGGCATCGGGCTGGCGCTGGATGGCGAGCACGATGGCGCGCGTGCCGTTCATCCAGGTCGCGATCTTGTCGTTCTCGACGCCGTCGGTGACCGTGGCGATCTCGCCCAGCCGCACCGGGTTGCCGTTGCGATAGGCCACCACCAACGAGCGATAGGCCGCGGCGCGCTCGAGCTGGCCCGACGCCTGCAAGGTCACGCTCTGGCGGCTGCCGTCGATGATGCCGACCGGCGCGTTGGAATTGGCGGCGGCGACGGCGCTCTGGATCTGATCGACGCCGATGCCGGTGGCGGCCAGCGCCCGCGGGTCGATCTGGATACGCACGGCATATTTCTGCGGGCCGTAGATCGTGACCTGCGCCACGCCGCCCAGGGTCGACAGGCTGGGCGACAGCAAGGTCTCGGCATACTCATTGAGCGTCGACAGCGGCAGGGTGCTGGAGCTCAGCGCCAGCAAAAGCACCGGCGAGTCGGCCGGGTTGACCTTGCGGAAGCTGGGCGGCGTCGTCATCTCGTCGGGCAGCAGGCGCGCGGCGGTCGAAATCGCCGACTGCACGTCGAGCGCGGCACCATCGATGTTGCGGTCGAGGTCGAACTGCAGCGTGATCTGCGTCGTGCCCTGGCCGTTGATCGAGATGATGGAATTGACGCTGGGAATGGTCGCGAACTGCCGCTCCAGCGGTGTGGCGACCGACGACGCCATGGTCTCCGGACTGGCGCCGGGCAGGCTTGCCGACACGGAGATGGTGGGGAAATCGACCCGCGGCAGGGCGGCGACCGGCAGCTGCGCATAGCCGAACCAGCCGCCGACGATGAACGACACCATCAGCAGTGTCGTCATGACGGGTCGGCGGATGCACAGCTCCGGCAGGTTCACGACGGCTTCTCCGACTTGCCCTTCGCCGCCGGCTGCGACGGTTCGTCGGGCGCCGGCTCGCGGATCTCGACCCTGGTGCCTTCGCTCAGCCGCAGCTGGCCTGACGTAACGACCCTGTCGCCCACGGCGACGCCGGAGCGGATGACGGCCATGTCGTTCAGCACGCGATCGACGACGACCGCGTGGGCCGTCACCGTCATGTCGGGCTTGATCACGAACACGAACGTCCCGTTCTGGCCCGTCTGCAGGGCTTCGGCCGGAATGACGACCGCTTTCTGGTCGACGCGGACCGTAGTCGTGGTGTTCACGAACAGGCCCGGCCACAAATGGCGCTCGGGGTTGGGCACGATGGCCCGTACCGGCAGGGTGCCGGAGGACATGTCGACGGTGTTGTCGATGTAGGCGATCTTGCCTTCCAGCGGCTGCTTCTCGCGGCCGGCGATCATGATGCGCACCGGCACCGGACCGGTTGCCATCGCGTCCTGCAGCGCCGGCAGTTCGCGCTGCGGCACGGAGTAGCTGACGTAAATCGGATCGAGCTGGTTGATCGTGACCACGGCCGTGGCATCCGACGACCGCACCGACGTACCCAGCCGCGTGCCGATGGTGCCGAGCCGTCCGGAAATCGGTGCCCGGATCTCGGTGTAGGTGAGCTGCACCTTGAAGCTCTGCACCTGCGCGTCATCGGCCGCGACCGTGCCTTCCAGCGCCGCGACATTGCCGATGGCCTGATCGAGCAGCTGCTTGGAAACGGCGCCGGAACGCGCCAGCGGCTCGATGCGCGCCAGATCGCGGCGCGCATTTTCCAGCTGGGCCTTGTCGCGGGCGAGCGCGCCTTCCGCCTGGCGCAGCGAGGCCTGGGCCTGGCGTGCATCCAGCGTGATCAGCAGGTCGCCCGCCTTGACCTCCTGGCCGTCCTCGACCCAGACCTTGTCGACCACGCCGTCGATGCGCGAGCGCACGACGACGCTGGACTGGGTCTCGACGTGGCCGATGGCATCGATCAGGACCGGCATCGGGCGCATGGCTGCCGTGGCGGCGACCACGGGCTTGGCCTGTTCGCCCTGCCTCCCCTGCTGCGGTTGCGGGCCGGCGGCGCGGAAGGCCCACGCGCCCACCGCACCGACGACGAGGAGAAACGCCACCGCAAAAAAGCGCGACTTCATCATGGGGCTAACGGATCCCGTCGGGCCTGGCCGTGCATATTTTACCCCTCCAGCCCGGTTCTGACGCGGTTTTCCTGTCCATACGCGATGTCTTGATACAGCATCCCCTGACCGCCATATTTAGAACCGAGGAGTTCTGTTTTCAATGCCGCGCGACGATGGCGAAAATATGCCGGACTGGCGCCAGCGGCGCCGGGCCGACATCCTGCGGGCCGCCGCCGACCTGTTCGGCCGGCGCGGCTACGGCGGCGTGCAGGTCGACGACGTGGCACGCGCCGCCGGTGTCGGAAAGCCGACGCTGTACCGGTACTTCGCCTCGAAGGAAGAGCTGTTCCTGCAGGTTTTTGGCGATGCACTGGCGGGCCTGGAGGCAGACCTGGAGGCGATCCGCAGCCGCGAGACCTCCCAGCAGGCGGCACTGGTGGCCATGGTGACATGCCTGGTCGACGTGCTGGGCGAGCAGATGGTGTCGCTGCGCGTGCTCACCGGCGAGCAGCCGGAACTGGCCGACCGTTGGCGCATCCTGTTCCGCGGCCGGCGCCGGCCGATCCAGGACGCCCTGCGCACCGCGATCGCCGCCGGCATCGAGAGCGGCGAATTCCGCGCCGTGGACCCCGACGTGCTGCCGGCGCTGCTGCTGGGCATGATCCGGGGTGGCCTGATGGGCGTTCCCGACGCCTCGCGCGCCCAGCTGGCTCAGAGCGCCGTCGACCTCGTGCTGCGCGGATGCCTGGCCGGCCCGGGCAATCCGTCGCACGATACCTGATCCGTCTCCCCGGCGGGCCATTTTGGCTTTTGACAACCCCGGCCGGGCGTGGCAAACGCCCGCTTTCCGCGCCGGCCGGACGCCAGTGGCGCGCCCGCGGTATTGCAAAGAGGTTTTGGGAAATGGTGAAGGCCGCCTGGGGAACCAAGCGTAGCTGCCAGAGTTGCGGCGCGCGGTTCTACGATCTCAGCAAGAATCCGATCATCTGCCCGAAGTGCGGCCATTCGCACGACCCCGAGGACTTCGTGAAGGCGCGTCGTAGCCGGTCGGTCCCGGCGGCGGCGAGCAAGGCGCCGGCGGCCAAGAAGCCCAAGGACATGATCGAGGGCGTGCCGATCGCGGATGACGATTTGCCCGCGGTCGAAGGCGATAGCGAAGACGACGACGCGGCGTTGGAGGATACCGAGGATCTGGCCGAGGACGATGCCGAGATCGAGGTCGGTATCGACGACAAGGGCAGCGACGAGGAAACCTGAGCGGGACCTGGGATCGGCCGACATTTTCGCCTTGTCAGAGGCCGGCCTGCTCCATATGTTCCGCCGCGTTCGCGGGCCGTCCCCAGACGGATGCCGCGCCAGGATTTCGGGGCCATAGCTCAGCTGGGAGAGCGCTACAATGGCATTGTAGAGGTCAACGGTTCGATCCCGTTTGGCTCCACCAAAACAAGGGCCCGGTGCGAAAGCACCGGGCCCTTTGGTTTTTAGTGGTTCGTAGTGCCCTTGATCGCGGGCAGTCGCCACTTGCCGGCGCTGCACTTTCGTCCGTTCTCTTCCAGCTCACACACCGGCATCGGCAATGAGCGGCAGTGAAGTGCCGTGCTGCTGAACGCGAGATATGAGCTGACTGCGGCGGTCGTGCCGCTTTGCCCGCCTCTCTCGAAAATCAACCTTCGGTGGGCTGCGGCGGCCGACGATGCGTGCCGCGCAGGTCTCGTACTACCTGTTCGCATCAATGTGGCAATTTTCTTATGATACGATGATTAGTAAGCGAATGAATATCGCATAGCGGACTGCGTGATGTTGGGATCGAGAATTCTTTTTTTCGTTGAACCTTTCCCCATTCGAGAAACTGACGGCGCGTACTTCTGGGTCGCGGAACAGTGGCTCGCGGCTGCCGCGGACATCGATGCCGACGTCCATTTTCTCTCGAACGCGGCAACCATCCAGTTCCTGCTCCAGTGCAACGAGAAATACGATCGCCCGCTGCCCGATACCGCTTTCAGCGCGGTTGGACCCGAGCTGCAGGCGATGATCGAGGCACTGAGGACGCTACCCTGGCACCCCACGGGCATGCTGCACTGGCGGGAACTCCTTCTCGGCACCGGTGATTTCAGCACGGCCGTCAAGGACGAGCTCGAGCGTCTAAGGCAAGAGCGGTTCGAGTTCGATGCTGTCATGGTCTGGGGGCAGAATGGCGCGGCGCGCCAATTTTGCGACCAGCACCAGCTCGTGTGCATCAATTGCGAACTCGGCGCGACGCGGCATCCCCTGCCGACATCATACTATGCGGACCCTTGGGGTGCGCACAGCCGCGCTCTGCTGCCGCGCCTCTCTATCGATGACCTGCCTGCCGTCTCATCGGGACGCCTCGACGAGGTTCGACGGATGGTGAGCCCGTGGAGCAAGCGCTCGCCACCTACCGGGCAGCGTGCACTCGTTGCGCTTCAAACCTGTGATGACGCCAATTTTCTGGGGCTTCCGGAAGAAGCCGTCGATATGGCCGAGGACGCGATCCGCAGAGTGAAGCTTTTGAGCGACACTGGATTTGACGTCGTTGTCAAAGGCCACCCCTCGGCAAAGAACCACTCCTGGACTTTGGCGGCGCAGCAGAAGTGCCTCGAACAGTGTGCCGGCCTACGGGGCGTCGTATGCGTCGAGGATGTACCGCCGGAGACCAGCTATCTGGAATGGCTCTCGACATTCGATCTGGTGGCCTCGCGCACAAGCTCGCTCGTGTTCGAGGCCAGCCTTGTCGGCACCCTGACGGCCCTCGATGGGCAATCATCCTTCGCCACGGATGGCACCTTTCCGACGCTACGCACGGTGCTCGATGGTCGACACGATGCGCAGGCTCAAGTCGAGCGCGCTGCGCTGAACGCAGGCTTCTACTTGTCGCGTTACGTACACTTCGACCTGAGGTCATTAGTGCTGGCGATCCCCGGAATCGCGGCCTTCTACGCGGCCGAACGCCATGCGCCCGTCGACAGCCGGGTGGTGCATCGCTGGTCCGAGCATATGAAACAAGAATAGGCCCGGAGCCAGCCTGCTCCACATGTTCCACCTCGGTCGCGGGCCGTGCAGAGGTGAGGGACTCGACTCGCTTGGCCCACTCGATCAAGGGCCTGTCGGAGGCCCTGGACTGCTCAAGCGGCCCTCGCCATTTTCCGCAACCGCTCGACGAGCCGGTCCACGGCGGGATGTCGTGGCCCGGGACGAGTGACGATGTGGAACTTCTGCGGGCTCAGGATGCCGCGCGGATGGACCGCGACCAGCCCGAGGCGTTGGCGGAACGCACGACCGTAAGGATCACGCGCCAGCGCGACACCGAGGCCGGCGGCGGCAGCCTGCAGCGCAAGGTCGTGGCCCTCGAACGTCCTGTCCTTCGCCCGTCGCTGGTAGGCGATGCCCTGGCCTGACAGCCAGAACCGCCAGCCGTCCTCCGTTGCATCGTGAAGCAGCGGCAATGCGAGCAGGTCGCCGAGCCGCGGTGTCTTGCCGAGTGCATTTGCGATGTCCGGGGTCGCTACCGGCTGAAGCGTTTCGTCGAACAAGGGCTCGGCCACGACCCCGGCCCAGTTGCCCTGTCCGAGGCGGATGGCGATCCGCGCGTCCGACACCGCCATGTGGCGATGATCGATGTCGGCCTCTATTCGCAGATCGGGCGGCCTTCCCTCCAGGTCCGGCAAGCGCGGGATGAGCCACAGGCGCGCGAAGGACTGCACCACGCCGACCCGGATCGTATCGAGTTCGGGCTCCGCGCCGCCGCTGGTGCGGCTGTCTTCCAGCATGGCGACCGCGAGCTCGATCCGGGACGCCAGACGCTCGCCTTCGAGCGTGAGGCGCACACCCCGCCCGTGCCGGCTGAACAGCCTGATCCCGGCCCACGCCTCGACCGCAGCAATCCGCCGGCTCACGGCGCCATGGGTGATGTCGAGCGCCCCGGCCGCCGCCGAGAACGAGCCCAGCCGCGCCGCGGCGAGGACAGCCTGCAAGGCTTCGAGGGGCGGCAGTGCCCAGATGTGCTCCATACTCACATCTGAATGATTGTCGGCCTTCTATGTCAATGCATGTGCTGATGACACACATCCGGCATGAGCCAGCTCTGTGTCGAAACACGCCGATCCGTCGTTCTGCCCGCTCTTGCCGTGGCGGGCACCGTCTTCACCTGGGCGGCATCCTTCCCCGCCATCGGGTTCGCCCTGCGCCAGATCGAGCCGCTGCCGCTGGCTGCGATCCGCTTCGCGCTCGCCGGGATGTTTGCGCTTGCCTGGCTTGGGTGGCGGCGGCCGACCACGTTCGAACGGCGCGACTACGGCACCGTTGCATTGAGCGGGCTGCTGGGTATCGCGGCCTACAACGTGCTCCTCAACTCCGGGCAGGCGACGGTTTCGGCCGGTGCCGCGGGTTTCATCGTCAACACCCAGCCCCTGTTCATGGCGATCCTCGCGGTCCTGGTTCTCAAGGAAGCTTTCAACCGGTGGAGCTGGCTCGGCGCGCTCCTGGGCTTTGCCGGTGTCGGCGTGATCGCCTCGGGGCAGCCCGGCGGATTGTCGTTCGGCATGGGTTCGAGCCTGATCGTCGGTGCCGCCATCTGCGCTGCCGTCTATTCGGTCCTGCAGCGGCCGCTTCTGGCGCGCGCCGCGCCGCTTGATGTCACCGCTCTCGTGCTCGTCGCTGGTGGCGTGTCGCTTCTGCCGTGGCTTCCGGCCGGTCTTGCACAAGCGGATGCGGCGAGCCCGGAGACGATCCTGATGGTCGTCTTCCTGGCGGTGGGTCCGGGCATCATCGGGCAAAGCTGCTGGACCTATGCGCTGCGCAGCTTTGGCGCGGCGCAGGCGGGCCAATTCCTCTATCTGATCCCGCCGTCATCCGTGCTGCTGGCCTGGTGGCTTCTGGGCGAGGTGCCGCAGGCTTTGACCCTGCTCGGCGGCGCACTGGCGCTGACCGGCGTGGTCGTGGTGAACCGGTGGGGCAAGCGACGATAAAACGCCACAGCGCGTGACAGGGCAGCCGGGTTTGCCGTTGAACGCCGGCCACGGCAAAGTCTCGACAAGGCCAATCCTGGTTCGAGGCGATTGTGGCGTTCTCTCCGTTGTCATTCCGCAACCGCGCCGCGTGCGTGGTGGCGATCCTGGCGTCGCTGGCCGGCTGCGCGACCGACGCGTCGCGGCCGGCCACGACCGCGGCAGCGCCACCGCGCGAGCAAGCCCTTCTCGACCTGAACAAGCAGGTGCGCGCCAACTACGCCGAGTCCAAGCGCGAACTGATGCTGCGGGCGCGACCCGCCATCGTCGTGGCGTTCGACGATGCCACGTTGCTGCGGACAGGGCTGCCGGCAGAAACTCGGTCGTTCACGCCGCCGCTGTATCACCGCTACAAGGATGTGGCCCACGTGGCGCTGGGCGTCTGGGCGACGCTGGCACCGTGGACGGACCGCGACAGCCGCGCCTGGGTGGCTCCACTGGAGACGTTGTTGCAGCGGGCCCGCGCGGCGCGGACGACGCTCGACGATGTCGGCTTCCCGGCCGACCGGCTGGCACGGCAGCGGCTGATCTTCGATCAGTCCATTGCGCTGATGGAGCGGACACTGGCGGCCGGACGGGTGGACGGGCCGGCCCTGGCCGGTTTCGCGCACACCCTGGCGGCGCCGGTATTGGCCAACGGCGATGACGCGGCGGCGCTGCAGATCGACGGGCTGCACGCCCTGGTCAGCCGCTGGCGCGCCGAGCTCTCGCCCGACGAATGGGGTCGCCTCCATGTCCTGGTGCTGGGCCCCAAGATGCCGCGCGTCGACAACCTCGCGATTCAGTACTTTCAACGCGTGATGGGGCGCGGCGAACTCGGCCGCCGGCTGCTCTATGCAGAAGGCATCTTCGATCGCGATGC
Organism: Reyranella sp. CPCC 100927; assembly: GCF_007859315.1. Lineage (GTDB taxonomy): Bacteria > Pseudomonadota > Alphaproteobacteria > Reyranellales > Reyranellaceae > Vineibacter. Next base: position 687,241 of record NZ_VOHA01000001.1, on the reverse strand, counting down.
GGCGCTGGGCCTGCTGGGCACCGTTGTGACCGACCGGGCGCTGGCGGTGGCGTTTTTTGGCGATCCGATGCGCATGGACCGCGACTTCCTGAGCGATGGCAGCCGCAGGCGCCTGGACCAGGTGTTCGGTCCAGACGCCGCGGTACGCCGGTAGCGGCTACTTGGTGCCGGGGGTCCGCACGACCTTGCCGTCCGGCATGATGATGTCGCCGGGCTTCTGATCGGCGGCGCAGGGACCAAGGTACTTGGCTTCGATCGTCGTGTTGGACGTCACCGGCTGCTGCCCGGGCGCCTGCACGATGGTCGCCGTCGTCTTGGCCGTGATCTTCGACGAAAAATCACCGCTGATCACCGACTTGGCCGTCGATGTCATCTGGCCGAACTGGCAGCTCGTCTCGGTCTCGTAGCCGGCCGACGTCTTGGTGATGGTCGGCGGCTTGCAGTTGCCGCCACCCACAGCCGCCATCGCCAGCGAATCGGTCTTCTCATCGATGCACTGCTTGATGACCTGCGGCGCCGGCGCCATGCCCCCCGACACCGTCGACTCCCAGAGTCCGGCCTTGCGCTTGGGCAGCTCTTCAGCCTGCGCCGCGACACCCCAGGACAGGACACAAGCGACAGATGCGAGGAAAACAATGCGGTTCATCTCGACTCCTTGATTGAGGGCAGCCACGGGCACCCCCGCGGCCCCGCGTCACTTAAGAAGCGACAAAGTGGCGACAAAAAGAACGAATGAGTAATCGTTTCGTCATGCCAAAATTCGCATAATCGTGTAAAAGCGCCGTTTCGTCGCTTGAGATAGACCGCATGCGCCTTCCCGCTGTCCATGCCAGCCTGCCCACCCTGCTTCGGGCCGCGGCCGTGTCATGCGTGGTTGTGCTCGCCATACTGTCGCTGATTCCCGGCCAGGACCTCGTCCGTACCGACTTGGCCAAACTGGGGTACGGCAAGCAGGCCGAGCATTTCATCGCCTATTTCGGCGCGACCACGATCATCGGTCTGGCTTACCCGGCACGGATTCGCCGGCTGCCATTGGCACTGGCGCTGATCCTCTATGCCACCGCGCTGGAGATCGGGCAGCTCTACGTGCCCGGTCGCAGCGCCTCCGTCATGGATTTCTCGGCCAGCGCTGCCGGCGTCATTGCCGGCACCCTGCTGCTGTCGCTGGTCTGGCGGACGTTGGTGCGCACGTTTACCCTGGCGCCGACGTCACCAGCCCGCAAGCGGCGTTGAGCCCCCGGGACAGGATCTCTCATGCGGACATGAGATCGGGGGCGTGGACAGGCAGTCGATCCGCTGTATTATGTGCATATACACATAATGGAGCCCGGGCGGAGATGCACGGCACGATATCCCATCCCCTGCTATTGGCGCAGCCGCTGCCCACCATCCTGCGGCTGGCCGGCCCGACGACGGCGGTGATGTTCCTGCAAAGCGGTGTCAGCATCGCCGAGATGTACGTGGTGGGTCGGCTGGGCACGTCGGCACTGGCCGGCTTCCAGCTGGTCTTTCCGTTCCTGATGCTGATGACCATGATGGCCGCCGGCGGCATCGGCGGCGGCATCGCCTCAGCAATCGCGCGAGCCCTGGGTGCCGGCGACCGGAACCGGGCGGCATCGCTGGCCGTGCATGCCCTGCTGGTCGCGGCGGGCTTCGCGCTGTTGTGGACGGTGTTGATGTCGGTGGCGGGATCGGCGGTGTTCCGTGCCTTCGGCGCGACCGGCGAGACGCTGGATTTCGCCAACGCCTATGCCACGGCGCTGTTCGCCGGCGCCGTGGCGCCGTGGGCGATGTTCGCACTGTCATCGATCCTGCGCGGCACCGGCGACGTGATGACACCCGGCAAATACATGCTGCTGGCCTCGATGGTACAGATCCCGCTCTCGGCCGTGCTGGTGTTGGGCACGGCGGGCTGGGGACTGGGCAGTTGGACCGGACTGGGTATCGCGGGCGCCGCCGTATCGATGATCGCGACCAGCCTGCTGGCGACTGTCTTGATGGCGCACCGCCTGTGGCAAGGACGCGCCGGGTTCGTACCGTCGCTCGCCGATCGTGGTCTTGCCGGCGCGGCGTTCGCGCCGATCCTGAAAGTCGGCTTGATTTCCTCGCTGTCGGCACTGCTCGCCAACCTCACGACCATGCTGGTGAACTTCGCCATCAAGCCGTTCGGCGACGCCGCGATCGCGGGCTACGGCATCGGTGCGCGGCTGGAGTTCATCCTGGTGCCGCTGTCGTTCGGCATCGGATCGGCCCTCACGACCCTGGTCGGCATCGCCGCCGGCGCCGGCCAATGGGACCGCGCCCGGCGCTTCGCCTGGACCGGCGGCATGATGGCGGCGGCGCTGACCGGCACGCTGGGTTTTGCCGTGGCGCTGTTCCCCGGCGCCTGGGCCGGCATGTTCAGCAGCGATGCCGGCGTGCTGGAGGCCGCCACCCACTACCTGACGCGCGCGGCGCCGTTCTATGCGCTGTTCGGGCTGGGCATGTCGTTGAACTTCGCCGCGCAGGGCGCCAACCGTCAGGCGATGCCGCTCTTCGCCAGCGTGCTGCGCACGGCGATCGCCGGCGTCGGCGGCTACCTGCTGATCGTGGCCTGGCACGGCACGCTGCCGGACCTGTTCTGGCTGATCGGCCTCGCGATCCTGCTCTACGGCGCCATGATCGCAGGGTCGCTGGTGGTGCGCCCCTGGGGCCCGCGCTGACTATCGCCGCCCGCCGATCGCAAGACCGATGCCCACGCCGATCAGGCCGATGCCGACGGCGTGGTAGAGATGCACGTCCTCGCCGAGAAAGACGATGGCCAGCACGGTGCCGAACGCCGGCATCAGGTGCACGAACTGGCCGGCGCGGTTGGCGCCGATCAACTCGACGCCGCGGTTGAAGCAGAGATAGGCGAGCAGCGACGGAAACAGCGCCACGTAGGCGACGGCAACGATCGCAATGGTGGTCCATCGCATCGGCGCACCGGCCGTTGTCTCCCAGACATGGAACGGCAGCAGCATCAGGGCGCCCAACGCGAACGTTGCGGCGACGAAGCTCAGCGGATGGACCGCGGGACGGCGGCGCAGCAGCACCGAGTAGATCGCGTAGGAAACGACGGCGCAGAACACCCAGAGATCGCCGATGTCGATCGCGGTGTCGGCAATCGCCAGCGGTGATCCGCGGCAGGCGATTACCAGGACGCCGACCAGCGACACCAGCACCGCGATCAGCTGCATCGTGCCGGTGCGCTCGCGGAACAGGAGGAACGAGCACAGCAGGATCACCAGGGGCATCGCCGACTGCATCAGCAGCGCGTTGATCGCGGTCGTCGACTGCAGACCGATATAGACCAGGGTGTTGAAGGTGGCGACGCCCAGCGCCGACAACAGCAGCACCAGCCGCCAGTGCCGCAGCAATGTCGGCAGGTCGCGGCGCAGATGCGGCGCGGCAAAGCCGATCACCAGGACGAAACCCATGGTCCAGCGCCAGAAGGCCAGCGCCACCGGCGGCACCGAACCCTGCACGGCACGCCCGAGCACGAAGTTCCCCGACCAGAACAGCGCCGTCAGCACCAACAGCACATAAGGCGAGCGCCACAGCAAGCGGCCCGCATTGCGGACGAAGGACATGAGATGATTCCGGAAGCGATGACACCAGCGACTGCCGGACTGACGATGCACGTCCGCCCGCAACGGCCTCCGCTCAGGAGGCCGTGATCGTAAGTCGCACGAAGGACCATATCGACGTCATCACGGGCCTACGTTGCGTCGGCGCAGCGCATGCCGTCAAGCGCGCTTTGTTATCCCCTCAGGCCCTTCAACAAGGGCAGCACCTCGGCCGCAACGCGCTCGATCTGCGCATCGCGTTCCTCGTAGGGGCCGACCAGATCGAGCACCAGGTGGCGCACGCCGGCGGCATGGAATTCGCGGATGCGTTCGGCGATCTGGGCTGGCGGTCCCAGGGCGCAATAACGCTGCGCGGCTTTGCGGAAGTCCATCGCATAGCGCACGCTCAGCGTCTTCGTTGCCGCCTCCAGCGCGGCCTCGTAGGTGGCGTCCAGGCGCGTGAACAGCAGATGGCTGGTGCCGAAGCGCGTGAGCTTACGACCAGCCGCATCCGCCGCCGCGGCGATCGTCGCCAGGCTGTCGCGATACATCTGCGGCGTCACGACGTAGGACATCCAGCCATCGGCCAGGCGCGCGGTGCGCTTGAGCGCACCCTCCGAGCGGCCACCGCACCAGATCGGTGGACCGCCCGCCTGGCGCGCCGGCGGCTGCATCTGCACCTCGGGGAAGGAATAGAAGCGGCCCTCGTGCGCCACCGGTTCTCCGGTCCACAGCTTGCGCAGCACCGTGATCGCCTCGGAGAGGCGTGCGCCGCGCTCGCCGATCGGCACGCCGGCCAGCGCATATTCTTTCGGGAATTCACCGCCGACCCCGACGCCGAAGATCAGCCGCCCCTCGCTCATATGATCGAGTGTCGACACCTGCTTGGCGATCGGACCAGGATGGCGCAGCGGCAGCAGGTAGACGCCCGTGCCCAGCAGCAACCGGCGGCTCGCCACCGCCGCCTGCGCCAGTTGCAGCAGCGGGTCGAGGATGGGAATCGCGAAGGCAATGTGATCGCCGACCCACAGCGAGTCGTAGCCGCAGCGGTCGACAAGTTCGGTCAGCGAAACCAGTTCGTCGATCTGCGGCAGCCACGGCCCGGTCGCGGGTTCGGTGCGGCGATGAATGGTCTGGATGCCGACCAGCAACTTGTCGTCGAGCGGAAGGGGCATGGATCGTTTCCTGTGATGCTTTCGCCGTGGCGAAGACCCTGGTGAAGGCGTCGTGACCGACCCCGCGGCAGTCATGGTACACACACACCGTCGGCATGCCAGTGCCCGCAGGCGTCAACCTGGGTTGCTGGGAGCACGGACCTCCGGGCCGCTCATAAATCGGCGCTACGCGCGCAGGCGACAGCTTTACTTTCGCCCTGATGCGGGCGGACACCCGCGCTCCCAGTCATCTAGGCAAGCGCTCTTTCGATCAGCGCGCGATGGCGGATCATCCAGGCCACGCTGCGGGCCTGCCAGGCGATGCCCCACACGCGTGGAGCATGCTCGGTGTCGGGTGTGATCTGCTGCTCGATCACCTCGTTGGCGGCGCTCAGGGCGGCGACGTCGATGATGCGGGCCGTCAGCTTCTGTCGGTCTGGCGCCGGCAGGCCATACCCATCGGCCAGCAGACGCACCTGGGTGATACGGACCGGGGCATCGGGCAGTCCGTTCATCGCCGCCACATCGTCGTCGTAGAGATGGGCGTTGTTCCACGCGACCTGCGCCAGTTCGGTCAACGGATCGACCGGTCCCGCCACTTCCCAGTCGATCAGCGCAACGGGATGGCCATTGCGGGCGACGATGTTCCAGGGCGCGGCATCGCAATGGCCGACGATCCGACGGCCATCACCGATGTCACGCCCGAACCATGGCCGCCACGTTGCGCCATCAGGCGGTACGAACGTCGCGGTCGCATCATGCAGCCGGCGAATCATGCGACCGACGGCGGTGATCGCCGCGTCGGTCCACGGCGCCGGGTTCACGATTTCGCCCTCGATGTAGGTAAGCATCTCGCGACCGTCGGCATCGAAGCCGGTGCCGACGACCCGCGGCGCAGCCTCGAAGCCGGATGCCTCCAGGTGGCGCAGCAGCGCATGGACCGACGGCGCCCATGGCCCGGTCTCGCGATGGACGACGCCACCGCGGCGCGCCACCGCGGTGCGGCCGCCGCCCGTCAGCGGAACATCGGGTTCTTCCATCAGTACGGCTTGTTGCCGGCAACGGTCACGCGGTTGCCGTAGCGCCGGTGCGGCCAGTAGTCCCACATGGCGCGATGCTGGGCGCAGCGATTGTCCCAGAACGCGATCGAGTTGGGACGCCAGCGGAAGCGGCACTGGAACAGCGGGTTCTCCATGTGCTCGTAGAGATAGCGCAGGATGCCATCGCTCTCATCGCGCGGGATGCCGTTGATACGTACCGTGAAGCCGCGGTTGACATAGAGGCCCTTGCGGCCGGTCACCGGATGCGTGCGCACGACGGGGTGCTCGGCGCGCGGATAGGCGGGTTTATCGGCAACGCCGAGATTGGCGTAAGTGCCGCGATAGACATGCTCGCCGTCATGGACCGCGGTAAGGCCCTCGAGATAGGCCTTCATGCGGTCCGACAGCGCCTCGTACGCGGCGTACATGCTGGCGAACAAGGTGTCGCCACCCTCGTCGGGACACTCCTTGATGTAGAGAATGCTGCCCATCGGCGGCTCGGCTTCGCACGAGACGTCGGTGTGCCAGCCCTCGCCGTTGGCGCGCGTCGAGTTCTCGTCGGCGGCCACGATCATCAACTCGGGACGACCAGCCTCGTGCGGCGCGGCGGGGTGCACATGCAGGTCGCCGAACCGGCGGCCGAAAGCCACATGCTGGTCCGGCGTCAGCGTCTGGTCGCGAAAGAAAATCACCAGGTTCTCGGCCAACGCACGGTGGATCTCGTCCTGCGTGCGGTTCGACAGCGGCTGTGCCAGGTCGATGCCGTCGATCTCGGCGCCGATGATCGGCGTCAGCTTGCGCACCACGATGCTCTCGTAGGGTGTCGCATCGCGTGCGCCCTGCTTGTAGCGGGGGCCGCGGTTGCCGCGCAGGCTCGTGCTCTGCATGGTGTCCTCCTATTCGACTTTCAGTCCAGCGGACCGGATGATCTTGCCCCAGCGATCGATCTCGCTGCGGGTGAAGCGCCCGAACGCGTCGGTCAATGCCAGCTCGCGCGGACCACCGCCCAGCGCATCAAGCCGGGCCCGCACGTCAGGCGCGTCAATCGCTGCGGCGGCATCACGGGCGATCCGCTCGACGATCTCGGTCGGCGTCGCGCGCGGCGCGTAGAGGCCCGACCATGTCGTCAGTTCGAATCCCGCCATGCCGGCTTCGGCGCTGGTCGGCACCGAGGGTACCGTGGGATAGCGCGTGGCGTAAGTGACCGCCAGTGCCCGCACCGCGTCACGATCGACCAGCGGCTTGGCGCCCACCACGTCGACCGTCATCAGCGATATGCGTCCCTCCGTCAGATCGGGGAAGGCCTGCTGGTTGCCCTTGTAGCCGACATGCACGATGTCGACGCCGGCCTGCTGGCGAAACATCTCCGAGGCAATGCGCGACGGCAGGCTGCCGGCGCCGAAATGATGACGACCCGGTTCCTTCTTCAGGAAAGCGACCAGTTCCAGCAGCGACGTCGGCGGCAGCGCCTTGCTGCTCATCAGGATGAAGGGCGACATGCCCACGCGCAGCACCGGCACGAAATCGTTGACCGGATCGTAGGGCAGCTTGTCGTACAGTGCCGGGTTGGCGGCATGCGTCATCGCCGACGTCGCCAGCAACGTCAGCCCATCGGGCCGCGCACGCGCCACCAATTCACAGGCGATCAGCCCGTTGGCGCCGCCGCGGTTGTCGACCACGATCGGCTGGCGCCACATCTGGCTCAGCTTCTCGGCCACGATCCGGGTGGTGACATCGACCGAGCTGCCGGCCGGCAGCGACGTGATGATGGTCACACGATCCCTGGGGAAACCCTGCGCCTGCGCCACCCAGGGCATCGCCACGGCGCCAACCGCCGCTCCCGTCAACCATGCGCGTCGACTGAGCATGACGTGGCGCCCCCTAAGCCGTGGCGTCGGCGGCCAGCGCCGCGATGGCACCGCGCATGGAATCCTCGATGCGGCCGCGCGAGGCGGCTTCGGCGGCATCGGCGTCGCCGGCTTCCAGGGCCGCCAGGGCGGCCTGCCACAGTGCCAGCGAGCGGCGCCGGCGTTCGACCGACGCCAGCGACAGGCGCGTGTAGCGCAGCGTCTGCAACGACAGCGAGATCGCAAGATCGGCGAGCCGCGCGTTGCCGCAGGCGCGCGCCGACATCAGGCTGGCGCGAAACACAGTCTCGGCATAGGCCGTACCGTCGACATCGTCGACATGGCGGGCCAGTTCCTCGACCGCAGCACGGTAGTTGCGCAGCAGGACCGGATCGCGGCGCTCGGCCAGCCGGCGCGAAACGATCGCGAACAGCCCGGCCCGCACCTCGAACGTCTCGGCGACCTCCTGCGCGCTCAACCGGGTCACCTCGGCGCCGCGCCGTGCGTGGATGCGAACGAGGCCTTCTTTCTCCAAGAGCCGCAGGCCCTCGCGGATCGGGCCGCGACTCACCGCAAACGCGGCGGCAAGATCCTGCTCAACCAGCCGTTCGCCCGGCGCGTAAGTGCCGTCGATGATGCGATCGCCGATACGAGCGGCGATCTGCTCGGGCAGCGACAAGGTCAACCGTGGCGTCGCACCGAACCAGCGAAAGGCGACGTAGCCGTCGCGCGCCTGTGCTGCTGGCGGATCATCCGGATCAACCATCGGTGGCGATGCAGCCGCATCGATGTTCTCTTTCATATTGTTTACAATCTTAATGACGACGATCCCTGGCGGTCAACCCATGGGCGCACCACACTGCGACAAACGCCCGCAAAGAGTTGCCTTGACCCTCACCGGGGCGTCAGTTACCTACCGCGACTGTGCAAAGCCGCGTTGCAAAAACAAATGGTGCAACGCAACAAAAGGCCAGCACGTCTCGCCCATCCACCTCTTTCGCTGCTGTCGCGCGACAAAACCCGACGACAGGGCACAAGAAATGTGACGGGGCAGCATGAGGGAACGCGCATGAGGCTGGAGACGACGAGCACCGCCGCCACACCGGCCCAGACGTTTCCGCAGATTCTTGCCCAGAACGCCCGCCAGCGTGCAGACCGTCCGGCCTACCGCGAGAAGGATCTCGGCATCTGGCAGATCTACACGTGGCGCCAAGTGTACGAAGAGACGCGCGCCTTCGCCGCCGGTTTGGCGTCCCTGGGTTTCGCGCGTGGCGACAAGTTGATCATCGTCGGCGACAACCGTCCGCGGCTCTACTGGGCGATGAATGCGGCGCAGATGCTGGGCGGCATTCCCGTGCCGGTCTACCAGGACTCGGTCGCGACCGAGATGGCCTACGTCGTCGAGCATGCCGAGGCGCGCTTCGCGCTGGCCGAGGACCAGGAGCAGATCGACAAGCTGCTCGAGATCCGCACCCAGGTGTCCGGCCTGCAGACGTTGATCTACGAGGACGAACGCGGTCTGGGCGACTACGAAGGACTGCTGTCCTACCAGGAGGTCCAGGAGAAGGGCCGCGCCCTGCAGCAGGCAAAACCTGAATTCCTCGACGGCGAGATCGCCCAGGGCCGCGGCAGCGATGCTTCGGTGATGCTTTACACGTCGGGCACCACCGGGCGGCCCAAGGGCGTGGTGCTGACCTACGACAACCTGCGCAAGAGCGCCGAGAATGCCGCCAGGGTCGAGGGGCTCACCGAGCGCGACGAGTTGCTGTGCTACCTGCCGATGGCCTGGGTCGGCGATCACATCTTCTCGTATGCCCAGGGGCTGATTACCGGCTTCACGGTGAACTGTCCGGAATCAGCCGCCACCGTGCAGACCGACCTGCGCGAAATCGGCCCGACCTATTACTTCGCGCCGCCGCGCATCCTGGAGAACATCATCACCAACGTGATGATCCGCATGGAGGACGCCGGTGCCGCCAAGCGCTGGATGTTCCGTACGTTCATGGCGCTGGCGCGTCGAGTCGGCGGCGAGCTGCTCGACGGCAGGCCCGTGAGCCTCGGCGATCGGCTGCTCTATGGCCTGGGCGACGTGCTCGTGTACGGGCCGCTGAAGAACACGCTGGGCCTGTCGCGCGTGCGGGTGGCCTATACCGCAGGCGAAGCGGTCGGCCCGGACATCTTCAACTTTTACCGCTCGCTCGGCATCAACATGAAGCAGCTGTACGGGCAGACCGAGGCGAGCGTCTTCGTCACCATCCACCCCAACCGCGACGTGCGGCTGGAGACGGTCGGCAAGGTCGTCCCCGATGTCGAGCTGCGCATCGCCGACAGCGGCGAGGTGATGTTCCGTGGCCCCGGCGTGTTCCACGAGTACTACAAGAACCCGGAGGCGACGGCGGAGACCAAGACCGCCGACGGCTGGGTGCATTCGGGTGACGCCGGCTACATCGACGACGACGGCCACCTGCACATCATCGATCGCGCCAAGGATGTCGGCCGCCTGACCGACGGCACGCTGTTCGCGCCGAAATTCATCGAGAACAAGCTGAAGTTCTTTCCTCATATCAACGAAGCCGTCGCCTATGGCGACAAGCGCGACTTCGTGACGGCGCTGATCAACATCGACCTGACCGCGGTCGGCAACTGGGCCGAGCGCCACGATATCGCCTACGCCAGCTACCAGGAGCTGGCGTCTCGTCCCGAGGTTCATGACCTGATCGCCGAGCAGGTTGCCCAGGTCAACCGCGACCTCGCCCAGGACCCACGCATGGCCGGCGCCCAGGTCAAACGCTTCCTGATCCTGCCCAAGCTGCTGGATGCCGACGACGGAGAACTGACACGCACCCGTAAGGTGCGGCGCGGCTTCGTCGGCGAGCGCTACGCCGACCTGATCGCGGCACTCTATGACGGCCGCACGACGGTGCATCTGCGGACCGAAGTCACCTTTGAAGATGGACGCAAGGGCATGGTCGAGGGCGACGTCGCGATCCGCGGCGTGGGTGACGCCGCGACACCCACCGTGCGCAAGGCGGCCTGAGCATCATGGCGCGCACCTCGCACGCAACGGCCGAAGTCCTGCTGGCGCTCGAGAACATTTCGCTCAGCTTCGGCGGCGTGAAGGCGCTTACCGACATCAGCTTCGACATCCACAAGGGCGAGATCCGCGCCATCATCGGTCCCAACGGCGCCGGCAAGTCGTCGATGCTGAACTGCATCAACGGCTTCTATCACCCCCAGCAAGGCCGCATCACCTACAAGGGCGTCACGCGCCAGCAGATGCGCCCACACGAGGCGGCCGAACAGGGCATCGCCCGTACATTTCAGAACATCGCCCTGTTCAAGGGCATGTCGACGCTCGACAACATCATGACCGGCCGCAACCTGCGCATGAAGACGGGCCTGCTGGCCCAGGCCCTGCACTGGGGACCGGCGCAGCGCGAGGAGAACGAGCACCGCGCCTTCGTCGAACGCATCATCGACTTCCTCGAGATCCAGCATATCCGCAAGGTACCGGTCGGCCGCCTGCCCTACGGCTTGCAGAAACGCGTCGAACTGGGCCGCGCACTGGCGGCCGAGCCCGAGCTGTTGCTGCTCGACGAGCCGATGGCGGGCATGAACCTCGAGGAGAAGCAGGACATGTGCCGCTTCATTCTCGACGTCAACGACCAGTTCGGCACCACCATCTGCCTGATCGAGCACGACATGGGCGTGGTGATGGACATCTCCGACCGCGTCGTGGTGCTCGATTACGGCAAGAAGATCGGCGACGGCACGCCGGACGAGGTCAAGGCGAGCCCCGAGGTGATCGCCGCCTATCTCGGGACCAGCCACTGACATGAGACTAACGCGCGAACACACCACCATTGCCGTGCTTTGCGCCGCTCTCGTGGTGCTCATGCTGACGCCCCTGCTGCGCGACAGCGTGCGGCTGCAGGATTGGCTCGAGACCCTGCTCGGCGGCCTGCTGACCGGCGTGCTCTATTCACTGGTCGCCCTGGGCTTCGTGCTGATCTTCAAGGCCTCGGGCGTTTTCAACTTCGCCCAGGGCGCCATGGTGCTGTTCGCGGCGTTGACCCTGGCACAGCTGTCCGGCGCCAAGGACGTACCCACGGCATCGTTCATCGGCGCCGGCGCCGTCGTTGCCGGCACCGTCGGGCTGGTGGCGCTGGCGGGCTGGCACCGCTCGCGTGCCGCCCGGGAGGCACGGCCACCCGGTGCGCGGCTGCAGGTGGGAATCGCCCTTGCCTGTGCCGTGCTGGGCGGTGTGCTGGCGGCCGCTTTCAGCGGCAGGGGCTGGCCCATGTGGCTCGCCCTGCCGGCGACCGGCATCATCATGGTGGCGCTCGCCTACGGCATCGAGCGCCTAGTGTTGCGCCAGCTGGTCAACCAGGAAGGCATCATCCTGTTCATGGCGACGCTGGGCATCGCCCACTTCATCGATGGCGCCGGCCAGACGATCTGGGGCAGCGACATCTACAAGGTCGACCTCGGACTACCGAAAGATCCCGTTTTCCTTTTATCCGGCGTCTTCGAGGGCGGCCTGCTGGTGGAACCGACCGATCTCATCGCCGCCGGCATCGCCGGTGCCCTGGTGATCAGCCTGGCGTTCTTCTTTCAGAAGACGCGGACCGGCCGGGCACTGCGCGCCGTCGCCGACGATCATGCCGCCGCCCAGTCCGTCGGCATCCCGCTGAACCAGATCTGGCTGGTGGTGTGGACGGTGTCGGGCCTGGTGGCGCTGGTCGCCGGCATGATCTGGGGCGCCAAGCTAGGCGTGCAGTTCTCGATCTCGCTGATCGCGCTCAAGGCGCTGCCGGTGCTGATCCTCGGCGGCTTCACGTCGGTGCCGGGCGCCATCATCGGCGGCCTCATCATCGGTGCCGGCGAAAAACTGTCGGAGGTCTTCCTCAGCCCGGTGCTGGCAAAGACTTTCGACCTCGCCGGCGGCGGCATCGAAAACTGGTTCGCCTACATGCTTGCCCTGGTCTTCCTGATGGTACGTCCGCAGGGCCTGTTCGGCGAGCGGATCATCGAACGGGTCTGAGCGAAGGGATTGCAATCGTGCTGTACCGCGAAGCCGGCCAGTTCAAGACCAGCTACGGCGCCGATCAGGCGATCTTTCCGATCCTGCAGGATCGGCTGTTCGTGTTCGCCCTGATCGTGCTGGCGTTCCTGGCGCCGGTGGCACTCGCCGCCGTCGCGCCGGGCCTGGCGCAGTACCTCTTCACCGAAGTCCTGATCCCGTTCCTCGTGTTTTCGCTGGCCGCCATCGGGCTCAACATCCTGGTCGGCTATTGCGGCCAGGTCTCGCTGGGCACCGGCGGGTTCATGGCGGTGGGCGCCTACGCCGCCTATAACCTGTGGCTGCGGGTACCGATGGTGAACGACCTCATCATCGTGTTCCTGTTCGGGGGCCTGATGGCTGCCGCGGTCGGCATTCTGTTCGGCCTGCCGTCCCTGCGCATCAAGGGCTTCTATCTCGCCGTCGCCACGCTCGCCGCCCAATTCTTCCTGGACTGGGTGGTGGCACGCGTGAAGTGGCTGACCAACTACTCGTCATCCGGCTCGGTCGCCGTCGGCAACCTGACGGTCTTCGGCATCCCCATCGAAACGCCGATGGCGCGCTACCTCGTGATCCTGGCCGTGGTCGTGGTGCTGACCGTGGTCGCGAAGAACCTGGTCCGCGGCCATATCGGACGGTCGTGGATGGCCATCCGCGACATGGATATCGCGGCCGAGATCATCGGCTTCCGGCCGTTGCGCACCAAGCTGCTGGCCTTCGCCGTCAGCTCCTTCTATGTCGGCGTCGCCGGCGCGATGTACGGCTTCCTGCGGCTGGGCGCCTGGGAACCACTGGCCTTCGACATCAACCGCTCCTTCGCCATCCTGTTCATGGTGATCATCGGCGGGTTGGGCTCGATCCTGGGCAGCTTCCTGGGTGCCGCCTTCATCGTGCTGACGCCGATCATGCTGAACCAGCTGCCCGGCTGGCTCGGCCTGCGCATGTCGACGGCGCTGCTCAGCCATCTGGAGTTCATGGTTTTTGGCGCGATGATCGTCTTCTTCCTGATCGTCGAGCCGCACGGCCTGGCCCGGCTGTGGGCCGTCGCCAAGGAGAAACTGCGGCTATGGCCGTTCCCGCATTGAGGGCGGGCAACAAACAGTCCGACGGTCCGCGTCGGCGCTCGGCCTGCCAGTCGACCCTTGCGGGCGACTGGCGGCTACCGTTGGGACTGATTACCGTGGCGGCACGGACGGCATCGCCGTCACCCGCATAAAGGAGGGACGAAATGAGATGGGGTAAGCTGGCGCTCGCGGGCGCCGCGCTGATCAGCGGCGGCCTGATCGCCGCCGAACCGGCTTCGGCGCAAAACGAGCAGTTCATTCCTGGCCTTGTTTATCGCACCGGCGCCTATGCGCCCAACGGCACGCCGTGGGCCAACGGCGTTGCCGACTACTACAGCCTGCTCAACGAGCGTGACGGCGGCATCAACGGCGTGAAGATCGTCTACGAAGAGTGCGAGACGGCCTACGCTACCGACCGCGGTGTGGAATGCTACGAGCGGCTGAAGGGCAAGGGCGGCGGGGCACCCTTCTTCAACCCGCTGTCGACGGGTATCACCTTCGCGTTGATCGAAAAGGCGCCGACCGACAAGATCCCGGTGATCTCGATGGGCTACGGCCGCTCCGAATCACGCGACGGCAGCGTCTTCCCGTGGGTCTTCCCGCTGTTGGGCACCTACTGGTCCGCCGCCGACATCATCATGCAGCACATCGCCAAGAAGGAAGGCGGCTGGGACAAGCTGAAGGGCAAGAAGGTCGTGCTGGTCTATCACGACTCGCCCTACGGCAAGGAACCCATCGCGCTGCTGACCGAGCGCGCCAAGATGCACGGCTTCGAGTTCACGCCGCTGCCGGTCACGCACCCCGGCGTCGAGCAGAAGGCAACGTGGCTGCAGATCCGCCAGAGCCGTCCCGATTACGTGCTGTTGTGGGGCTGGGGCGTGATGAACTCGACCTCGATCAAGGAGGCTGCCGCGGTCGGCTTCCCGCGCGAGAAGATGTACGGCGTGTGGTGGTCGGGTGCCGAGCCCGACGTGCGGCCGGCCGAGGACGGCGCCAAGGGCTACAACGCCGCGATGCTGCAGCATGGCGCCGGGAAGTTCGCCGTTCACGACGACATCAAGAAGTTCGTCTATGACAAGAACAAGGGCGCAACCAAGTGGGACGAGGTCGGCGAGGTCCTCTACAACCGCGGCATGATCAACGCGATGCTCGGTATCGAGGCCTTGCGCATCGCCCAGAAGAAATTCGGCAACAAGCCGATGAACGGCGAGCAGGCGCGCTGGGGCCTCGAGAACCTCGTGCTCAGCGCTGATGACGTGAAGCGACTTGGCTTCGACGGCCTGATCCGTCCGATCAAGGTGGCGTGTGCCGACCATGAAGGCACCCGCGCCGGCCGTATCCAGCAATGGGACGGCAAGGAGTGGAAGGTGATCTCCGACTGGTACGAGTCGGACGACAAGGTGCTGAAGCCGATGGTCGAGGCCGCGGCGAAGAAGTACGCCGAGGAGAAGAAGATCACGGCGCGCGACTGCTCGAAGGAGAACTGAGAGCATGCCCCTCTCCCCGCGAGAGCGGGGAGAGGCTGGGTGAGGGGTACGAACGATCGGTCTCTATTTGCGAGAACGGAGTCCGATCGTTCGTACCCCTCACCTTCCCATCGCTTCGCGATGGGCCCCTTCCTCTCCCCGCTCTTGGCGAGGAGAGGAAATCTGGAGCCAACCATGACCGTCGCCCAAGCATCACCGGCCCCCGACACTGCGACACCGATCCTGTCGGTCAACAATGTCGAGGTGATCTATAACCACGTCATCCTGGTGCTGAAGGGCGTGTCGCTGCAGGTGCCGGAGAGCGGCATCGTGGCGTTGCTGGGCGGCAACGGTGCTGGCAAGTCGACGACACTCAAGACCATCTCCTGCCTGCTGCGTGCCGAACGCGGCGACGTCACCAAGGGCAGCGTCCTTTATCGCGGCGAGCGGGTCGACGATCTGACCCCCAACGAGTTGGTGCGCCGCGGCGTCATCCAGGTGATGGAAGGGCGCCATTGCTTCGGCCATCTGACGGTCGAGGAAAACCTGCTGACCGGCGCCTTCATCCACGGCAACAACCGTCGCCAGATCGCCGACGATCTGGAGAAGGTCTACCACTACTTCCCGCGGCTGAAGCAGCGGCGCGCCAGCCAGGCCGGCTATACCTCGGGCGGCGAGCAGCAGATGACGGCCATCGGCCGCGCGCTGATGAGCCGGCCGCGTACCATCCTGCTCGATGAACCATCCATGGGTCTGGCGCCGCAACTGGTCGAGGAGATCTTCGAGATCGTCCAGCGGCTGAATGCCGAGCAGGGCGTTGCGATCCTGCTGGCCGAACAGAATACCAGTGTCGCGCTACGCTACGCGCACTATGGCTACATTCTGGAGAACGGCCGCGTCGTGCTCGACGGCGATGCCGCCGCCTTGCGCGAGAACGAGGATGTCAAGGAGTTCTACCTTGGCATGGCCGGCGAAGGCCGCCGCAGCTTCAAGGACGTCAAGCACTACCGCCGCCGCAAGCGCTGGCTGTAACGGAGGCGTTCGTGGGAGCGCGGGTGTCTCGCCCGCGCTCCCACGAAATCACCCTCGCCGCATCATTCCCATCACCAGGCTGATGACGAACAGCACCAGGAAGATGATGAACAGGATGCGCGCGAAGTCGGTGGCCGCTGCGGCGATGCCGCCGAAGCCGAATACGGCGGCGACCAGCGCGACGACCAGGAAGATGACAGCCCATCTCAGCATTTGATGTCCTCCTCGATACTGGGGTCACCAGCGGCGGCGTCGTGACTGCGCCACGAGCACCGCGATCAGCGCCGCAACCATGTAAGCACAGCCGACAATCAGCGCCGCGTAGATCGGGCCAAGCCCCTGCGCGATCGCGAGGAAGGCGGCTGCAGTCAGGAAGCCCAGACCGACGACAGACAGAATAAGGATCAGAACGTAGAGGCAGATCCGCGCCGCGGTACGGCGCGCCACCACCGCGGCCATGGCCAGACCGTAGAGGCCAGCCGATCGAGCGAGAGGCAGCAGCATGGCTGACGCCGACTCAACGGCGGTGCAACAGCAGCGACAGCAGGCAGCCGACACCCACCGCAACGGCGATCGACGTCAGGGGCCGCTCACGGATCGTATCCTCCAGGCGCTCGGATCCTTCGCGCGCCGTCGCTTTGACATGCGAAACAGCGGCATGTGCCCGTTCGCTGGCGACATCACGAAAGTCCCGACTGAAGCCGTCGACGAACGACGTCGCCTGGGACAGAAAATCACGCGCCTTGTCACCCACGGCGCGGACCGCATCGCCGCCTTCCGATTTGGCCGAGGCCTCGATCGACGACGCCAGCTGCGCCAGCTGCTTTTTCAGGGCCGCCACTTCACTGGCAAAGTCATCCGCCGCTGCGCTCCTGCGCATCGCCATCGCAACCTCCTGCTCTCTTGCTGACCGGCCTGCTGCCGCAGCCCCATTCCGCCATAACGAGGCAACCCGGCCATGGTTCCGTCGATCGGCTTGCATCATCCCGCAACGACGTGCTGAATCGGACCAACGCCGCGCCCTAAAACCCGCCGAGGAAACACCATGGCCGAGCATTATGATTCGCTGGAGACACGTTCGGCCGACGAGCGCGAGAGGGCGCTGGCGGCGGCGCTGCCGGCACAGCTCGCGCATGCCAAGGCGAATGCGCCCTTCTTCGGCGAGTGGCTCAAGGATGTCGATCCGGCTGCCGTGACCAGCCGCGCCGCGCTGGCCAAGCTGCCGGTCCTGCGCAAGAGCAACCTGGGCGCCGTCCAGAAGAAGAACCCGCCGATGGGCGGGCTGCTGGGCGTGCCGCTGTCGCAGGCGCTGCACATCTTCATGTCGCCCGGCCCGATCTTCGAGATCGATACTGCCGACAAGGACTATTTCCGCGGTGCACGCGCCATGTACGCCGCCGGTTTCCGTGCCGGCGATATCGTGCACAACACCTTCTCGTATCACATGACACCGGCCGGCATCATGATGGAGACGGCGGCCCGCGCGCTGGGCTGCATCGTGGTCCCCGGCGGCGTCGGCCAGACCGAGCTGCAGCTTGACGCCATCGAGGCGATCCGGCCGGCAGGCTATGTCGGCACGCCCTCGTTCCTGAAGATCCTGCTGGAGAAGGGGCCTGAGCTGGGCAAGGACGTCTCGTCCCTCAAGAAGGCGTTCGTCGGCGCCGAGGCCCTGCCGCCATCGCTGCGCCAGATGTTCCAGGACCGCGGCGTCTCGACCCTGCAGAGCTATGGCACCGCCGATCTCGGCACCATCGCCTACGAGTCGAAGGCGCTCGAGGGCATGATCGTCGACGAAGGCGTGATCGTGGAAATCGTGCGGCCCGGCACCGGCGACCCCGTGCCCGAGGGCGAGGTCGGTGAAGTCGTGGTCACGACGTTCAGCAAGGCCTACCCGCTGGTGCGCTTCGGCACCGGCGACATGTCGGCGGTGCTGTCCGGCACGAGCCCGTGCGGCCGCACCAACATGCGTATCAAGGGCTGGATGGGCCGCGCCGACCAGCGCACCAAGGTCAAGGGCATGTTCGTCGATCCCGAGCAGATCGCCGTGATCGCCAAGCGCCATCCGGAGCTCGGCCGCCTGCGGCTGGTGATCGACTGGGTCGACCAGCAGGATGTGATGACCCTGAAGGCCGAGCTGGCCGGTGGTTCGGCCGATCTCGCCAAGACAATCGAAGGGACGGTCCAGAACATCTGCAAGGTACGCGGCAAGGTCGAGTTTGCCGCCCCCGGCAGCCTGCCCAACGACGGCAAGGTCATCGACGACGTGCGCAAGTACACGTGAGAGCATCGGAGTAGGAATTCCCATCTCTCCCTGCAGGACTGGGTGCCGCTGGTGACGGGTCGGACCGCGTCGCTCCAGCGACGCATCTCTGGTGCGCAAGCGCCGGCTTAGAACCATGAGCGCCGCTGGAGCGGCGCGGTCCCAGCCGCCACCAGCACCGCTCGCAACGGGCCCAATCACCGCGGGTTCCCTTGGCTGCATGGGCAGAGGGGATTGTCGCGCTGACGCCGAAAAACGCATCCCTCCCGCCATGTGAAACACCCGGGCGGCGCGCGCGTTGCGGCGCGGACGGGCGTCGGTCACGTTGCCATCGCGCACGGGCGCACGGTCGCCATGTGAGGAGCTGCGATGACCAACGTATCGGGCCGTACGGCGTTCATCACGGGCGGCGCGAACGGGATCGGGCTTGGCATTGCCCGTGCCTTCGCCAGGGCCGGCGCCAGGTTGGCGCTGGTCGACCAAGACGAGGAAGCCCTTGCGCGCGCTCGAGCGGAACTCGCAGCCACCACCGATGTGGAAACCGTGGTTCTCGACGTGCGTGATCGCGCCGCGTTCGCCGACATCGCCGACCGGATCGAGGCTCGGCTGGGTCCGGTGTCGCTGGTCGTCAACAATGCCGGCGTGGCCGGCGGCGCACCCGCGCCCAAGCTGACCTACGAGCTGTGGGACTGGGGATTGGGCATCAACCTCGAGGGCGTGGTGAACGGCGTGCAGACCTTCCTGTCGCGGATGGTCGAGCGCGGCGAGGGCGGACACATCGTCAACACGGCTTCGGGCGCCGGGCTGGTGGGCAGCAATACGTCGGGTGTTCTCTACGTCACCGCCAAATTCGCCGTGGTCGGCATGTCGGAAGCGCTGCATTCGGAGCTCAAGACGCTGGGGATCGGCGTGACGGTGCTGTGCCCCGGCCCGGTGGCAACGGACATCATCGCTCGCACCCGGCGCCTGCAGCCCAGCGTGGTCAAGTCGATGAGTGCCGAGCAGCGGGAACGGGCGATCGCGCGCAGCGCCGTCATGACGAAACTGCTGGCCGACGGCGTCCAGCCCGACACAGTCGGCGCCATGGTGCTCGATGCCGTCCAGAAAGACCGGCTCTATGTGTTGACGGACCGCAGCATGGAGCCGTGGATCAACCAGCGCACGGCGGCGCTGGTGGCCGGCATGCCCGCGGCGTGAGAGACCCTAGCGTCAGTTCACGTCGAGCTTCAGCCCTTCCTTCTCGATCACGCCGCGCCAGCGCACGATCTGCTGCTGCACGAAATCGTTGAACTGGGCCGGCGTTCCGTAGGCGGGGAAACCGGCCATGGTCTTGAACCGGTCCTTGGTGGCGTCCTGCTCGAGGAAGTTCTTGATCTCGCCGTTCAGGGCATCGACGACGTCCTTGGGCGTCCCCGCCGGCAAGAACACGCCGAACCATGTCGAGACGTCGAAGTCTTTCAGTTCGGGCATCGTCTCGCGGATCGGCGGCAGGTCGGGTACCAGCGGGTTGCGCTGCGCCGAGGTCAGGCCCAGCGCATTGAGCTTGCCGGCACGCACGAACTCGATCGCGGTTGTCAGGTTGTCGAAGAAGTACTGCGTGACGCCGGCCACCAGGTCATTGAGCGCCGGCGCCGCACCGCGATAGGGCACATGGGTGGCCTTGGCGCCGACGAGCTGGAGGAACAGCGCACCCGACAGATGCGGCGACTGCCCGGTGCCCGACGAGGCATAGGACGCCTCGCCGTTGCGGCCGCGCAGCCACGTCACGAACTCCGGCACCGTCTTGGCCGGCACGGCGGGATGCACCACCAGGACGTTCGGCGCCGTGATCACGTTGGACACCGGGATCAGGCTCTCCGGCTTGTAGGGCAGGTTCCGGTACAGGGAATAGGCGATCGACTGGGGCCCGATATTGCCCATCAGCATGGTGAGCCCATCGGGGGCGGCGCGCACCACCTCGGTCGAGCCGACCACGCCGCCGGCGCCCGACTTGTTGTCAACCACCACCGACTGGCCCCAGCGCTGTTGCAGATGGCTGGCCAGCAACCGCGCCACGATATCGGTGGTGCCGCCGGGCGCCGCCGGCACCACGATGCGCACCGCCTGCTTGGGCCGCCACGCGTCGGCGCGGACGACGGCGGGTGCAGCCAGCGCCGGCAGGGCTGCGGCCCCGGCCATGACGGTACGGCGGGACAGGCGGGTAAAACGAGTCATGGGCGTGGCCTCCGGAAATAACTTTTTGGGGTCGGCGCTTGTCGTCAGCGCCTGCAACCGGTTCTCGCACGGCCACGCAGATGACGAAAGGCGGGGGCGTGCCGGTGATGTGCAATTCTCGTGATTCAGCGCAATTGGGCTGGCATCTGGCACGCCTCTCCCGTACATAGTTCTGTGCTGGTGGTGCCTCTCAATTACAATAAGTTGTGCAAAATCACCGCCAGTGAACGCAACCCGTTGATACGGAGGCTCGCCCATGCGGCGCGCTATCAAAGGCGGGGTGGCAGCCCTCTTCGTTGCCCTGCTTGCTATGCCGGCGATGGCCCAGTTCAAGCCGATCAAGCCTGAACAAAGCCCGCCGATGGACTCCAAGGAAAGCTACATCGCCTGGATGAAGGCCAATCGCGGCGAGAGCGACAAGTGGCTCAATGCGCGGTGGGACCGTTTCGTGCACGTCGTCCGCAATAAGGACCTGTGGACGGACAAGACCAAGCGGGCCTTCCTGCTGACCCCGCGCGAGGTGTTCGCGGCCGGCAATCCGGCAGTGTCGCAGCGCGGCTATGAGCACGCCTTCCTCGACATGGGCTTCGGCGTCACCATGTCCGGCCCACACCTGCAGAGCCGCATGACCGAGGTGATCGACGTCAAGCGCGGCGAGAAGGTGCTGGAGATCGGCACCGGCTCGGGCACCCAGGCGGGCTATCTCTCGGAGCTGACCGACAAGGTCTACACCATCGAGATCATCGCGCCGCTGGCCACCCGCACCCGCGGCATCTACGACAAGGCGATCGCCGCCGGCTACGAAGAGTTCAAGGGCATCAAC
Organism: Reyranella sp. CPCC 100927; assembly: GCF_007859315.1. GTDB lineage: Bacteria > Pseudomonadota > Alphaproteobacteria > Reyranellales > Reyranellaceae > Vineibacter. The sequence goes on along the minus strand of NZ_VOHA01000001.1, from coordinate 665,692 downwards.
ACCAAGCAGGCCGATGGCTACTACGGCTGGCAGGAGGCTGCCCCGTTCGACAAGATCATCGTCACCACCGGCATCGACCACATCCCGCCGCCGCTGCTGCAGCAGCTCAAGCCCGGCGGCATCATGGTGATCCCGGTCGGCCCGCCCGGCGCCCAGCGCGTGCTGAAGGTGATCAAGCAGGTCGCCGCCGACGGCGCCGTGTCGGTGACCCGCGAGGACATCTACGGCGGCAAGATCGTTCCCTTCGTGCCGTTCACCAAGCTGGTCGACGGCGAAATCAAGGGCACGCACAACAAGTAAGGCCGACCAGCCGGACAGAAAGGCCCCCGCGTTCACCCCGCGGGGGCCTTTGTCTTTCCACATTCCCGCCATAGACTTCACTTCTGCGGGGCAAACCCGCCACTGAAAAGACGGATCCCCCTCGCATGGCACTCAAGGCCGCCGCCGGCGCATTGCCGGACGTCGACTTCGACAACAGTCCGACGCTCACTTTCTATCTCTCGGTGGCGTTGATCGCCGGCGCCGTGATCGCCCTGCAGATCGGCATCATGCGCATCTTCTCGGTGGGGAGCTGGGCGCATTTCGGCTCGCTGGTGGTGAGCCTGGCGATGTTCGGCTTCGGCCTGACCAGCGCCATCATGTGCGTCGGCAAGTCGTGGTTCGAGACGCACTGGCGCGGCACGGTGAAGGCCGCCGTGCTGCTGTTCGGCCCGGTGATGGTGGCCTCGAACCTGGCGGCGCAACAGGTGCCGTTCAACGCCATCTTCCTGGTGTCCGACCCGATGCAGAAGTGGCGGTTGTTCGCCAACTTCATGCTCTATTTCCTGCCGTTCCTGTGCGGCGCTTTCTATCTCGGCGTCGTGTTCCTGAAGGCACAGAAGACCTTCAACCGCGTCTATTTCGCCGACCTCGCCGGCTCGGGTGCCTGCGGCCTGCTGTTCCTGCTGGCGATGTACGTCTTCAAGCCCGACGACCTGATCGTGGCACCGCTGCTGCTGTGGCTGGTCGGCACGCTGTTGTGGTTCATGGCGGTGTCGGACCGCCGCGGACTGGTGCAGACGGTCATCGCTGCGGCCCTGGCACTGGCGGGGCACTTCTGGCTGCCCCAGGTGCTGCACATCCCCAAGCTGGCGGTCAGCGACTACAAAGGCGTGTCCTACGTCCGCAAGTTCCCCGACGCCCAGCGGGTCTACGAACGCGCCACGCCGTTCGGCTACATGGAGATCTACGACAGCTCCTACCTGCACTTCGCGCCCGGACAGTCCGACAACGCCGGCTTCAACCTGCCTGAAATGCCGAGCAGGGCCTATCGCGGCCTGTACATCGACAGCGAAGGCCCCAGCGGCATCATCAAGACGCTGCCCGGCTCGCAGACCGAATATTTCCGCTACCTCATGATGTACTACCCGTACGTCGTGAAGAAGAACCCCGAGACCTTCGTCGTGCAGTTCGGCGGCGGGTTGTCGACGTCGCTGGCGCTGCGCGCCGGTTCAAGCAGCGTCACGGTCGCCGAAGGCAACCCGATGGTGCTCAATGCCTTCCTCACCGATCCCGAGCTGAAGAAGTTCACCGGCGACATCCTGGGCGACAAGCGGGTCGAGGTCATCGACTATGACGGCCGTCTCTACGCCGCGCGCACCAAGCGCAAGTTCGATGTGATCGACCTGGCGCTGGCCGATTCGGCAGGCCTGGCACAGCCCGGCGGCTTCGCCATCATCGAGAAGTTCAGCTACACGCGCGAGGCGATGCGCAATTACATGAGCGCGTTGAAGCCCGATGGCGTGCTGGCCGTGACCTTGTGGAACAAGGAGGAGCCGCCCAAGTCGGTCCTGAAGCTGTACGCGACCATGGTGGCGGCGGCGCGCGATGTCGAAGGCAAGGATGTCGCCAACCGCTTCTTCGTCGCCTCCAGCTACCTGTCGACGGCCACGGTCCTGTTCAAGCGGAACGGCTTCACGCCGGACGAGGCCGAGACACTGCGCAAGCACACCAGCCGGATGTCGTTCGACGAGATCTACTCGCCGGGCTTCAAGGCCGACCTGTCGCTGCTGGACGCCACGCTGCAGGGCTATTACGACCAGTTCTTCTACGAAGGCCCGCCGCCCGACCCGACCGGACCCGGCGCCGAGGACAAGGAGGCCAACGATCCGCCGCCGCCCGGCGCGCCCGCCGATGACAAGAAGGAGGGCGCCAATGATGGCGCGCCCAGCCGCCCCAAGGTGCCGGCGGTCGATCTCGGCCGGCTGTGGTGGCATTTCCTGATCAATGGCGATGCCCAGCAGATCGCCGACCGCTATGTCTTCGACACGAAGGTCCTGACCAACCACCAGCCCTACTTCGCCGCCTACATCAAGGTGAAGGACCTGCTGCGCTTCACCGACCGGCTGGAACTGGTGCAGGACGAGTGGGGCTATCTGCTGATCTGGGCGACCCTGGCCATCGCCGCGGTGGCGGCGCTGGTGCTGGTGCTGTTCCCCGTGGTGTTCGGCTGGCGCACCATCTTCAGCCGCTACCCCGGCAAGTTCGGCGCCATGATCTACTTCCTGTGCCTGGGGCTGGGTTACATCGTGACCGAGGTCGGCCTGATCAGCCACTTCATGCTGGCGCTCAGCAACGCCACGGTCTCGGCTTCGGTGCTGATCACCGGCATGCTGGTCTTTTCGGGCCTGGGCAGCTTCGTATCGGAACGCTACCTGGACCGCACCCGCACCTTCCTGCCCAAGGTCTTCCTGGCGATCGGCGTCATCCTGATCGGCTATGGCTTCCTGCTCGATCCGGTGCTCGACGCGATCGGCACCCTGCCCTACATCGTGCGCATCCTGGCGTGCCTGGCGATCATCTTCCCGCCGGCCTTCCTGATGGGCTTCCCGATGCCGACCGGCATGACCATGCTGGGCCGGCTGGGCAAGGACCACATGTTCCTGTGGGCCTGGGGCATCAACGGCTCGTTCTCGGTCCTGGGTGCGGCGCTGGTGCCGGTCGTAGCGACGTCGTTCGGCCTGCCGGCCGTGCTGTTGGTGGGCGGCATCGCGTATCTGGTGGCGATCCCCGCCTTCTTCCGCGTGCTGCTGCCGCTTCCCGGCAAGCCGGCGGCTGCGTAGGGCACGATGTCAGGGGGACCGCGGACGATCCTGGATCGACGCGGTCTCGTGCGCCTGCTGTTCGGGCTGACATTGCTGCCCGTCAGCGCGCTCGCCAAGCCGCCGCCCAAATCGTCGCCCCGTCCCAAACCGCAGGCCGCCGCGCCGGCGCCAGCCAAACCACTGCCGCCGCCGGTCCCGCGCCAGGCCGTCACCCGCATCCTGCCGTTCCAGTCCGCGCCCTTCCCCTATCGCGGCCTGGCTGAAGACGGCAGGACCCCGTTCTTCAACGTGTCGCAGGGCAAGCGGCGCGGCCGCACCGCGCCCAACGGCGAGGTGCTGTGGGAAGACACCGTCTATGCCGATGCCGGCGTTCTGCTGCACGTGCCGGCGTCGTTCGATCCGCGCAAACCGGCACGGCTGGTCGTGTTCTTCCACGGCCACGGCAGTTCGATCGATCGCGTCGTCTCGGACATGGAGATCGTGCGACAGATCACCCAGGCCGACATCAATGCCGTGCTGATCGCACCGCAATTCGCGCGCGAGGCCGCCGACTCGAGCGCCGGCAAATTCTGGCAACCCGGCGCCTTCGCCCGCTTCCTCGAGGAGGCGGTGGTGCGGATGACGGACGCGGCCGCTGTCAATCGTGCGGAACGACCGGTCGTCGCGGCGGCTTTGCGTGCAGCACCGGTGATCCTGGTGGCTTTCAGCGGCGGCTACAAGCCGGCTGCCTATGTACTGGATCGCGGCGGCGCCACGGGCCGCGTCAGCGGCGTCCTTCTGCTGGACGCCCTCTATGACGAGGAGGACCGCTACGCACGCTGGTTCACCACGGCGCGGGCCCGCGGCTTCCTGGTCAGCCTCTACACCGATTCGACGGCGCCGCGGCAGGCGATCCTGATGGACCGGCTGCGTCAGCGCCATGTCGCATTCAATACCGCCCTGCCCGGCGCCGTACCCCCCGGCACGGCCGCCTTCGTCGCCTGCGGCTCCGTCTATCGACATGGACGTTTCGTGCTCGATGGGCCGCCGCGCGATCCGGTGCGCACCGTGCTTGCCGCCACGCGTCCGCCGCCGCCACCGCCACCACAGCCCAAACCAACGTCGGCCAAACCGGTCGCCGGCAAGCCTGCACCCGCGAAACCGCCGGCGACCAAGCCGCCCGCCGTTGCCCGCAAGGCACGCCCGGCGCCCAAGCGGCCGGCATCACCGAATGCGCGCGGCGGCACGGGCCGGTGATACAGTGCGCGACATGCAGCACGGGCCTTCGACCATTGAACTTGTCGACGGACGGCCGTGGCCGCGTGTGGAAGCATTGCGGCACGGACCGTTCCCGTGTCCCGGTGTCGAGGGGCCGGCCGGTGTGTTCGACGATACGCGCAGCCTGCTGCATGTCACGCCGCACTTCGATCCGAGCCGGCCGTTCGTGGTCATTGCATTCTTCCACGGCTGGTGCGCGACGCTGACCCACCGCATCGGCGGCCATCGCTACCATGTGGTCGAGACCTACCGCCTGATCGAGCAGGTCGACGACTCGGGCCTCAATGCCGTCGTCGTGGCACCGCAGTTCGCGCGCGACGCCGACACCGACATCGTCGCGACGCCCGGCCACCCCGGCCGGTTCGGCGAACCAGGGGCCTTCGCGCGCTTTGTCGACGAGGCGACGGCGCATATCGCGGGCCGGCGCGGCGATGAGCCCGAGCGCTACGGGCGGGCGCCCATCCTGCTCGCCTCATTCAGCGGCGGCTACCGCGCCGCCGCCAAGGTTCTCACCGTCGGCGGCGTGTCCGATCGCGTGATCGGATTCATCGGCCTGGATACGATCTACGGCGAGACCGAGGCGTTCACGTCGTGGTTCACCGCCCATCACCGGCAGGCGTTCATCGCAGCGGTGTACACCGGCGGACGCGAACACGATTTTGCGTCGGCGGGCCCGACCCTGGCGCTGGCGCGCACACTGTCCGACATGGAGCTGCCCGGCGTACGCGTGTACGATTCACTGCCACGGACGCTGCGCCCCGGCATCGCCGCCTTCCGCCATGTTGGTGATCCCGTTCGACACCTGGACCTCGTCGCCGCCGGCTGGCCCCGCTTCAATCGGCCGCTGCGCCGGCTGCTGGCGCGGGTGACAGGATTTTCCTCGGGAAAGCCGGCGCCGGCTCGGTAACAGCGTTACACCAGCATCGCGCCCTCGTGCACCAGGAGCCAGCGCTTGGTTTCGACCCAGCCGCGGCCACTGTAGCCGACCATGCGGTTGCCGGCGCCCAGCACACGGTGGCAGGGGATGATGACCGGAATGGGATTGGCGCCGCAGGCACCGCCAACGGCGCGCGCCACGCCCCCGACCGCCTGCGCCATCTCGCCATAGGTCATGATCCCACCGTAGGGGATGTCGCACATCTGGCGCCAGACATCGCGCTCGAATAACGAGCCGGCGGGCGCCAACGGCAGATCGAACCGCTTCAGTCGTCCGGCAAAATAGGCTTTGAGCTGACGGCGCGCCTCGGCTAACAGACCGCTGTCGCCAACAGCGTCGTCGGCCCCACCGTCGATCCAGCGCACGGCGATGATGATGTCGTCGGTCGCTTCCACGACGAGGCAGCCGACCGGGGTGTCGACCTTGAGCGTGCTGGTATCGATCCGGGCGTCGGGCGGCAGTGCCGGTCGCAGCAAGGTTGAGGCAATGTTGCGGCTGGATGGTGGCGTCATGTCACGACGCTAGCCCGCGTCGCCGTGATTTGCCAACATAGCCGCAGGGAGACAGGGATTCATGGCCGGCGCAGATATGCCCGTACGAATCGGCCGGCGCAGCGTTATGGTCGCCGGGATGGCTGCAGCTATCGTGGGCCCGGCACAAGCGCAGACCCGCCAACAGCCGCGCAGCACCCCGCCGGCATCGCAGCTGCCACCCATCGTCTTCGTTCACGGCAACGGCGACACCGCGGCGCTGTGGCACACCACGATCTGGCGCTTCGAGTCGAATTCCTATCCGCGCAATTTGCTGCACGCGATCGATTTTACCTACCCCACGGCACGCACCGACGACTCCCGCCCAGAGCCCTTCCGTTCATCGACCGCCGACCAGCGCGAGGAGCTGGCCGCTTTCGTGAAGAAGGTCCTGGCCGAAACGCGGCGCAAGAAGGTGGCGCTGGTCGGCAGTTCGCGCGGCGGCAACGCGATTCGCAATTTCCTCAAGAATGCCGGCGGTGCCGAGTTTACGTCCCACGCCGTCTTGTGTGGTGCCACCAATCACGGCGTATTGGTTTCCGACACGGCGCTGAAGGGCAGCGAGTTCAATGGTGCCGGAGCCTTCATGCGCCAGCTCAACGACGGCCCGACCGAAGTCGTGCCCGGCGTCGCGTTCATGACATTGCGCAGCGACAAGCTCGACAAGTTCGCCCAGCCCGACGGCCAGTTCGTCGGCATGCCGGGCAAGCCGACGGGCCTTTCCTACGATGCGCCCGAGTTGCGCGGCGCCGCCAACGTCGTGCTGCCGGGTCTCGATCATCGTGAGGTCGCCTTCGACAAGCTGGCGTTCCAGAAGATGTACGAGTTCATCGTCGGTCGTCCACCCACGACGCTGTTCATTGCACCCGAGCGTGAACCGGTGCTGAACGGGCGCGTCAACGGCATCGCCGACGGCGGCCTGTACACCAACCTGCCGGTGGCCGGCGCCAGCGTGGAGATCTGGGAGGTCGACGCCCGCACCGGCGAACGCCGCGCGCTCGAACCGGTGCATCGCCGCGTGACGGGCGCCGACGGCGTCTGGGGACCGTTCAAGGGCCGCCAGGATGCCTACTACGAGTTCGTCGTCGCCGTGAGCGGTAGCCCGATCACGCACATCTACCGCTCGCCCTTCCTGCGTTCCAGCGACGTGATCCACCTGCGGCCGGGCCAATACGTCAAGGACGACGAGAAAGCCGGCTCGGTTGTCGTCATGACCCGGCCGCGCGGCTATTTTGGACACGGCCGCGACAAGTTCACGCTCGACGGCAAGGTACCCTCCGGCATCAACGAGGGCGTACCCGGTACATCCACGGGCCGCCTCACGCTGCCCGATGGGCCCACGCGCACGGTCGTCGCCGTGTTCAACCTCGAGACCATCCCGGTGCGCACCTGGCCGATGAAGGACAACCAGCTGGCGATGGCCGAGTTCCACAACTAGCCCCAGGACCGTCGGCGAGCCCGAGGGCCAACGCCCCGAAGAAGATCGATGTCGTCGCACGTGCCGGATTGACAATACCGGGCGTTCTATGGCGGACTGACTTGCAAACGTTTGCAAGGAGCAGTCGATGGCCAAGAAGAAGCAGCCGGAACCCACGATCGTGCGCCCCGAGGATGTCGACCCGCGCCACGACTGGACGCGACCGCTGCTGGCGCTGGGACAGATGGCGGTCGACTTCGAGGAGCGCGTCGACTTCCGCCGGCTGCACAACTACCGGCTGGGACGCACACGCCAGGCCCTGGCGAAATCGGATCTCGGCGCCATCCTGACCTTCGATCAGCACAACATCCGCTACATGTCCTCGACGGTGATCGGCGAATGGGCGCGCGACAAGCTCACGCGCTATTGCCTGCTGACCGGCAACGGCGATCCCTATGTCTGGGACTTCGGTTCCGCCGCCAAGCATCACCGGATCTATGCGCCGTGGCTGCACCACGATCACTGCCGCGCCGGCATGGTCGGCCTGCGCGGCGCCATCAACCCCAAGATCGGCCTGTTCCGGCGCGCGGCGGAGGAGATCAAGTCGATCCTCGAGGAGGAAGGCGTCGCCGACATGCCGCTGGGCATCGACATGGTCGAACTGCCGATGCTGTTCGAGCTGCAACGGCTGGGCATCAAGGTGGTCGACGGCCAGCAGGTGATGCTCGACGCCCGCGAGGTGAAGAGCCGTGACGAGCTGATGCTGCTCAACATCGCCGCCGCCATGGTCGACGGCACCTATCACAAGATCTCGGAAGCCCTGAAGCCCGGCGTACGCGAGAGCCAGATCGTGGCGCTAGCCAATCACGATCTCTACGAAAAAGGCTCCGACTGCGTCGAGGCGATCAATGCCATCTCGGGCGAACGCTGCTCGCCGCATCCGCACAACTTCACCGACCGGCTGATCCGCCCCGGCGATCAGGCGTTCTTCGACATCATCCAGTCCTACATGGGCTATCGCACCTGCTACTACCGCACCTTCAACGTCGGCAAGGCCACCGACGCGCAGAGGGACGCCTACAAGCGGGCGCGCGAGTGGATCGACACCGCCATCGCCATGATCAGACCGGGCGTACGTTCGGACCAGGTTGCCGACTGCTGGCCCAGCGCCGAGAAGATCGGCTTCACCAGCGAGATGGAGGCGTTCGGGCTGGAGTTCGGCCATGGCCTGGGGCTTGGCCTGCACGAACGGCCGATCATCAGCCGGCTGAACTCCTTCGAAGATCCGATGGAGATCAAGGCCGGCATGGTGTTCGCGCTGGAGACCTATTGTCCGGCGACCGATGGCATCTCGGCGGCGCGCATCGAGGAGGAGATCGTCGTCACCGACAAGGGCTGCACGGTGATCACGCGCTTCCCGGCCGAGGAGCTGCCGGTGGCAAACCGGTATTGACGTGCCGGGACCGGCGCTAGCGCGAAGCGCTACCGGTCCTGCCCGATGCCGCCGGCGGCGCGGTCGAGCCACGCACGACCAGGGACGGCTCCAGGCGGATGGTCACCGATGCGGTGTCGCGGCGACGCAGATGCTCCATCAGCACATCGCCGGCGCGGCGGCCCATCTCGTAATGCTGGATGCGCACCGTGGTGAGCGGCGGCGCGAAGCGGTCGACGAAGGGCATATCATTGAAGCCGGTGACCGATATATCACGCGGGCAGTGAAACCCGACACGGGCCAGCGCGTCGTAGCAGCCCAGCGCCAGCAGGTCGTTGGCGGCAACGACGGCCGTGAACGGCATCTTGCCGGCCAGCAGCTTGGTCATGGCGGCATCGCCGGCCGTTTCGCTGTAGGCGGCGGCCTCGACGATCAGGGCTGGGTCGGCCGTCTTCAGCGCTGCCAGGAACCCGCTGCGCCGTGCATATCCGGTGGACAGCGCCTGTGGCCCGGCGATGTGCGCGATGTGGCGATGCCCCTGGGCGACGAGATGATCGACGGCGAGCTTGATGCCGCCTTCGTCGTCATTAACGACGGCACTGATCGGCCGCTTGCCGGCCAGCGTGCGGTTGATCAGCACCACCGGCACGCCCTCGGCCATGCAGCGCTCCACCACCGCATCACGCCGCTGCGCCGTGGCCAGGATCAGCCCGTCCACCCGCCGGCCCAGCAACCGGTCGAGAATGGTGCCGTGCCGCTGCGGCTCACCTTCGGCATTGGCGATGATCGCCGTGCAGCCAGCCGTGGCCAACGCATCCTCGATGCCGCGCAGGATGGGTGGGAACACCGGGTTCATGATGTCCGGGATCAGCACACCCACCGTATTGGAGCGCCGCGTCCGCAGACCGGACGCGAAGACATCGGCGGTGTAGCCCAGGCGCCGCGATGCGGCAGCGATCCGCTCCGCGACCGCTTCGGCCACCATGTGCTGCGTCTGCGGGTTCAGAGCCCGCGATACCGTCGAGGCGTGGACGCCGACGGCCTTGGCGACGTCCAGGATGGTGGCTTTCTTGGTTTTTCCCGGTTTGATCATTCCAGATACGGCTTCCCTGACGAAGAAAGAGATTGCCGCTTTCGCGTCGCTCTGTATAGATTTATGCAAACGTTTGCATGACAAGGAGCCTTTATGCCGCTCTCCTCGCCTCCCGCGCACACCCTCGGTTGGGTCGGTACCGGACGCATGGGCTTTCCGATGGCCGGCCGCCTGGCCAAGGCCGGCGGCGCGCTCGCCGTCTACAACCGGACGCGCGCCAAGGCGGAGCCCCTGACGGAATACGGTGCAACGATCGTCGGCCGCCCGGCGGATCTCGCCGACCGCGATGTCGTCTTCACCATGGTTTCGACTTCGGACGATCTGCTGGACGTGACGTTGGGCCAGCACGGCGTCCTGTCGCGCGACGGACGGACGCCGAAAGTGCTGATCGACTGCTCGACCGTGTCGGAGGAGGCGTCGGCCAAGCTGCGCGCCGCGGCGGCCGAGCGCGGCACGCAGATGCTCGCCGCGCCGGTGAGCGGCAACGGCAAGGTCGTGAAGGCGGGCAAACTGAGCCTTGTCGTCTCGGGGCCCAAAGAAGCCTACGACATGGCGTTGCCATGGCTGGAAGCGCTGGGCACCGGCGTCTCCTATGTCGGCGAGGGCGACCTCGCGCGCATCATCAAGATCTGCCACAACGTGTTTCTCGGCATCGTGATCCAGTCGCTGGCCGAGCTCACGGTGCTGGCCGAAAAGACCGGTGTGCCGCGGCACGCCTTTCTCGACTTCATCAACAAGAGCGTGATGGGCTCGGTTTTCACCCGCTACAAGACACCGGCGCTGGTGAAGCTCGATTTCACACCGACCTTCACGCCGGTGCTGTTGCGCAAGGACATGGATCTCGGACTTGCCGCCGCCCGCAGCCAGAATGTGCCGATGCCGGTTGCCGTGGCGGCGCGCGAGGCCATTCAGGCCTTGATCGGCAATGGCTATCTCGACGAGGATTTCGCGCGCCTGATCACGCTGCAGGCGCGCAACTCAGGCCTGGACCTGAAACCGGAGAACGTCGCGGTCGAGGATGGTCTTAGCGGCCGCTGACAGCATCAGGGGAGGACGTCATGCGAGTCGTTCGTGCCCTTTTGTTCGCGTTGTTCGCTGTCATCGCCCTGCCCGCGACTCGGGTCGCGGCGCAGGACTACCCCAACCGACCGATCCGCTTCGTCGTACCCTTCACGGCCGGCAGCTCGACGGATATCGCCGCCCGCGCCGTCGCCGACAGGCTCGGCGCGGCGCTGGGCCAGCCGATCGTGGTCGAGAACCGGCCGGGCGCCGGCGGCCGGGTCGGCGCCGAGGCCGTCGCCAAGGCCACGCCTGACGGCTACACCCTGCTGGTCCATTCGTCGGCGCACACCGCCAACCCGGCGATCTACAAGGACCTGCCGTTCGATACCGCCAACGACTTCGCGGCCGTCACGCCGCTGGTCAACCTGCCGAACGTGCTGATCGCGGCACCGGCCAGGGGCTTCAAGACGGTGGGCGATCTGGTGGCCTACGCCAAGGCCAATCCGGGCAAGCTGAATTTCGCGTCGGCCGGGGTCGGCAGCGCCACCCACATGAATGCCGAGAAATTCCGTGCCCGCGCCGGGATCCAATACACGCACGTGCCCTTCAAGGGTACGCCGGAGGTCCTGAGCGATCTCATGAACGGACGGGTCGACGCCTATTTCGTGCCGCTGAACGCCGGGCTGCCATACATCCGCGACAACCGGGTGGTCGCCCTGGCCGTCGGTACGGCCCAGCGCTCGCCGCTGCTGCCTGACGTGCCGACCACCATCGAGGCCGGCGTGGCAGACTCGGACTACAATTTCTGGCTCGGCATGCTGGCGCCGGCCAAGACGCCGCGGCCGATCATCACGCGCCTCAACGCCGAAACGGTGAAGGCGCTGCAATCACCGGAGCTGACCGAACGGCTGAAGGCGCTGGGTGCCGTGCCGATGCCGATGTCGCCCGAGCAGTTCGACGCCTACATCCGCGCCGAACTGGTGAGCATCGCCGACATCGTCAAGGCCGCCGGCATCACGCCGAATTGATGTTGTTTTTGGACCGCGGGCGTCCACGCCCGCATTCGCTCGCAGCGAAGCAAAGAGCGAAAGACTGTCGGCGCTAACGTGCACAGGCGAAAGCACAGCTTTCGCCTGTGATGCGGGCGTGGACGCCCGCGGTCCAAAAAATTAGAGACGCCAGTCGACGGTTGTCGTCGCGCGTCCGGGCAGATCGAGCGTGGCTTCCGCTTTCGGCGCCTGCGCGACGATGCGGCCGCGGCGCAGCACATAGAGCCGTGTGGCGCGCAGGCGGATCGCTTCGGCCGGATCGCTAGCCTGCAGCACCACCAAGTCGGCATGGCAACCGATGTCGAGCCCATAGCGCTCGAGTTGCAGGATGCGCGCGGCATTGGCGGTCACCGCCTGGAAACAGGCCCCGATCTCCGCGACGCCGGTCATCTGGGCGACGTGCAGTCCCATGGCGGCGACATCCAGCATGTCGCCCGAACCCAGGGGATACCAGGGATCCATCACGCAGTCCTGGCCGAAGGCCACGGTCAGGCCGCGCGCCATCTGCTCCTTCACCCGTGTCATGCCGCGGCGCTTGGGATAGGTGTCATGGCGGCCCTGCAGGGTGATGTTGATCAGCGGGTTGGCGACGACGTTGAGCTGCGCCTCGGCCATCAGGTCGAGCAGCTTCGACGCGTAGTAGTTGTCCATCGAATGCATGGACGTCAGGTGCGAACCGGTGACCCGGCCATGCAATCCATGCCGCACAGTCTCGGCCGCCAGGGTCTCGACATGGCGTGACAGCGGATCGTCGCTTTCATCGCAGTGCATGTCGACCAGCGCGCCGCGTTCGGTAGCGAGAGCGCACAACCGGCGGACGCTGTCGGCGCCATCGGCCATGGTGCGCTCGAAATGCGGAATGCCGCCGACGACATCGACGCCCATCTCGAGCGCGCGATCGAGCAGCGCCACGGCATCGGGGCTGCGCAGGTAGCCGTCCTGCGGAAACGCCACCAGTTGCAGGTCAAGGTAGGGCGCCACGGTCCGCTTCACCTGCAGCAGGGCCTCGACGGCGAGCAGCCGCGGATCGCAGATGTCGACGTGGCTGCGGATCGCCAACAGGCCACGCCCCACCGCCCAGTCGCAGTAGCGCAACGCCCGTTCGACCAGCGCCGCTTGCGTCAGATGCGGCTTCAGTTCGCCCCAGAGTGCGATGCCTTCCAGCAAGGTGCCGGACTGATTGAGCCGTGGCTGGCCCAGAGACAGCGTTGAGTCCATGTGAAAGTGCGCATCGACGAACGGCGGGCTGACCAGGCAGCCGCCGACATCGATCTCGCGACGGGCCGACGCCGGCAACGACCGCTCGAGCGCCGCGATGCGGCCGTCCTTGACGCCAATGTCGAGGCCAGTCCGGCCGTCAGGCAGCACCGCATTACGGAGAATCAGGTCGAGCGTGGTCATGCGACCCAGCCTATCGCCCGTCTCCCCGGCCCGTCATCCCGGGCATCACGACGTCCCGATCACGTCTATGATAATGATTCGCAATTGCATTCTCAGAGGGTGTCTGGTACAGCTCAAGGGGTAGCCAGCCGGGAAATCTCCCCGCCAGCCATGTGGATGCCGTCGAGCATCCCAAAAGCAGGCGGGGGTCGGGGAGCATGAAGCGGTCTGGTTCGGCTGTGGTGATGGTGATGGCGGCATTGTCGACGAGCGACGCGCTGGGACAGGCCACGCCGGGTCTTCCGGACCAGGCGCAGGTGCCCGTTGCGCCGCTCGATCCGGTGACCGTGACCGGCACCCGCACCGAGCGCAGTCTCTACGACGTCCCCGGCTCCGCCTCGACCGTGTCCAAGCAGACTGTCGATTTTCGCATGCCGCAGCGCATCGACGATTTGTTGCGCGACCTGCCCGGCGTCGAGATCGGTGGCGGCCCGCGCCCTGGCGCGGGCGAACCCAATGTGCGCGGCCTTGAAGGCGAGCGCGTGCTGATCCGTCTCGACGGCGCACGGCAGGACTTCCAGTCAGGCCACAAGGGCCGCATTTTCCTCGATCCCGACCTGATCAAGCAGGTCGATGTCGTACGCGGTCCCAACTCGGTGCTCTACGGATCGGGCGCGCTGGCCGGCGTGATCAACATCACGACCCGCGATGCCACCGATTTCCTGCGGCCCGGCGAGAAAGCCGGTTACCGGGTCAAGACCGGCTTCCAGTCGGTCAACGACATGGCGATGGCGCAGGTCGTCGGTTTCGCCAACGTCGCTGGCTTCGACCTGCTGGGCGGGCTCACCTACCGCAACAGCGGCAACTATTCGTTCGGCGGCAAGGGCCACCTCGCCAATTCAGGCGCCGAGGTGGTGAGCGGCCTGGTGAAAGCCGGCTACACCTTCCAGCCGGGGCAACGGCTGGGCCTGTCGCTGATCGCCTTCGACGACCGCGATGTCTCAACCACGGCACCCAACACCGCGGCCACCACGGCGCCAGCGGACCGCACGACCCAGCAGTTCACGGGCTCGATCAGCTACGATCATCGCGATCCCAACCTGCCGTGGCTCGACCTCAAGGCGGTCGCCTACCACAACCGCGTCTACATCCGCGAACGGCTGTTGCGGCCAAGCCCCTTCACCGGTCCGCGCCTCGACGAGACGGCGTTGCGCACGACCGGTGCCGACGTACAGAACACCAGCCGCTTCAAGGTGTCGGATGCGGTGTCGGTAGCGCTGACCTACGGCGTCGACGGCCGGATCGAGACGACGGACGGCGAGCGCAACAATAACCCCCGACCCGAGTTCCCCGACGCGCGCGGGCGAGTCGCCGGCGCGTTCGTGCAACCCGAGATCCGGTTCTGGAATTCCGTCAGCCTGACCCCGGGCGTGCGGTTCGACTACTACTATCGCGCACCGGGCTCGAAGTCGGTCGGCGCCACGCTGTCTGAATCACGCGTCTCGCCGCGCATCGGCGGCCAGTGGGACGTCACCAAGTGGTTCTCGGTCTATGCGCTCTACGCCGAGGCGTTCCGCGCGCCATCGCTGTCGGAACTCTACGTTTCGGGCACGCACTTCCCCGGCAACAGGTTCATTCCCAATCCCAACCTGAAGCCCGAGATCGGCAAGAACAAGGAAATCGGCATCACCTTCAAGTTCGACGATGCCGTGCAGACCGGCGATCAGCTGCGCCTGCGCGTCTCGGGCTTCCATACCAACTATCGCGATTTCATCGACCTGCTCGTCACCGCCACGACGACCACGCCGACCAACGTCACACGCGCCACGATCTACGGCGTGGAGTTCGAAGGCGGCTACCGCAGCGGCAACTGGTTCGGCTCGCTGGGCGCGGCGCTGATCCGCGGTGAGAACAAGGTGACCAACCAGCCGCTGGCCTCGATCCCCGGCGACAAGGTGGCATTGACGGTCGGCCGCCAGATCCCGGAATGGGATCTGGTGATCGGTGGCCGTGCCAAGGTCGTGGCTCATCAGCACCGCGTGCCCACCGGCACGAGCAGGACCGGTGGCTACGCCCTGTTCGATCTGTTCCTCAGCTGGCAGCCGTCGGACGGCCCGCTGCGCGGTGCCCGTTTCGACGTCGGCATCGATAACCTGACCGACAAGCGCTACCGCGACCACCTCACCCCCAACCTGGACCCCGGCCGCAATTTCAAGCTGGCCGCGAGCTTCCAGTTCTGAGTGCCATGCAGAGGCACGGAGAAGGACCATGACCGCAGGCGACCGGCTTCCAGAACTGTCCCTCCGGGGCCGTGCCACGGGCATGGAAGCGGGCCCCCACCGAGACGAGGACTCCATGCACCAGGCCAATACGCCGCCGAACGCCATGCCACGGAGCACGCAGTATGCACGGCCGCCCCGGGCACCGTCGATCCGACGCGTCGGCAGCCGCGAACTGATGGGCCCCAGCGGCCAATTGATCATCCGCCATGCCGGCGACGAGTATCGCCTGCGCGTCACCAGCAAAGGCAAGTTGATCCTCACCAAATAGCGTTCCCGAGGTCCGCAAGCGGCCGACATCCCTTGCCGGTCGCGTGGCCAGTCAGCCAGGTCGTCGCACACATGCTTCCTCTCGCGGCCCCCAGCCAGCCCGCCACGAATTTCCCAGGAGACCACCCATGACCAAGGCATCCGATCTGCGCCAGAGGCTGCAGGCTCTGCGCGCCGAGCGGCCCGGCGTGCGCGCGCGCGACGCCGCCCAGGCATTGGGGGTCAGCGAAGCTGAGCTGGTATCGAGCGGCGTCGAGGACACCGCGACACGGCTGAGCACGGCATGGCGCGACATGCTGACGGCGATGCCAGCCTTGGGCCGCGTGATGTGCTTGACGCGCAACGATCACTGCGTGCACGAACGCCATGGCCGCTTCGAGCAGGTGAGCGCGAACGGGCCGCACGGCCTGGTGCTGGGCCCCGACATCGACCTGCGCATCTTCTTCGGCCAATGGCATGACGGCTTTGCCGTCGCCGAGGACACCCGCAGCGGCCCGCGGCGCAGCCTGCAGTTCTTCGATGCCTACGGCACGGCCGTGCACAAGATCTACGCTACGGCCGAAACCGACATGGCGGCCTTCGATGCCCTGGTGGCCCGCTTCCGGGCCGAAACGCAGAGCGCCGAGCTCAGCGTGGCGGCGCGTCCCGAGCCTGCGCCGGACCGGCCCGACGCGGCGATCGACCTCGAGTCGCTGCGCGGCGCCTGGCGCGCCATGCGCGATACGCACGAATTCTTCGGCATCCTGCAGAAGCACAAGGTCGGCCGGGTGCAGGCGCTGCGCCTGGTCGGCAATGATCTGGCGCAGCCCCTGGCGTCCAGCAGCGTACGCGATGTGCTGACGGCGTCGGCCAGCAGCGAGACGCCGATCATGGTGTTCGTCGGCAGTCCCGGTTGCATCCAGATCCACACCGGCCCGGTGCAGAAGCTGGTGCCGACCGGACCCTGGTTCAACGTGCTGGACCCGACGTTCAACCTGCATCTGCGCGAAGACGCGATCGCGCACACCTTCATCGTTCGCAAACCGACCGACGATGGCGTCGTCACCTCGGTCGAGGCGTTCGACGACGCCGGTCGTACCATTGCGCTGTTCTTCGGCGCCCGCAAACCGGGCCAGCCCGAGCGGGCCGCCTGGCGCGACATCGCCGAGGCCCGCGCGGCGGCATAACATGACGCTGCGTCGTCGCCCCCTGGTCGCATCGCTGGCCGCCGCGGCGGTGCTGGGCGTCGGCCGCGCATCGGCACGGACGGCCGTCGCCGATCACGCCGGCCGTATGGTCGACATCCCGGACGCCTCCCGCGTGGTCGCCATCGGCAGCTCGGTGACCGAGATCGTCTATGCACTGGGCGCCGGTGACCGGCTGATCGGTGCCGACACCACGAGCATGTATCCCGAACCGGCGCTGCAGTTGCCGCGGGTCGGCTACATGCGGCAGATCTCGGCCGAGGGTGTGCTGTCGCTACGGCCAACCCTGATCATCTCGACCACTGCCGCCGGCCCGCCTGCCGCATTCGACCAGTTGCGCACCGCCGGCGTCGCCACGCTGGTGCTGCCGGACGACTACGATTTCGACAGCGTGTTGCGCAAGATCGACGGCATCGGCACGGCACTGGGCCGACAGGACGCCGCGCGCAGCCTGATCACCGCCAGTCGCGCCGAGATGTCGAGCCTGGCCGACAAGCTGGCGCAGGCCGCCGAGCGCCCGAAGGTTCTGTCACTGCTGTCGGTCTCGCAGGGCCCGCCGCAAGCCGCCGGCCGCGTGACCGCCGCCGACGGCATCATCCGCCTGGCCGGCGGTACGAACGCCATCACCAGCTACGAGGGTTACCGGCCGATCACGGCGGAAGGGGCACTGGCGCAGGCGCCCGATGTGCTCATGGTCTCGGCACAGACGCTGCAGGCGTTGGGCGGCGTCGACAACCTGCTGGCGGCCGCATCACTGGCCCTGACGCCGGCCGGCAAGGCGCGCCGCGTGTTCGCACTCGACGCGCTGCTGCTGTTGGGCTTTGGCCCGCGCACGCCCGAGGCGGCGCGCCACCTGGCCGCATTCCTGCACCCCGAGCTGGGGCTGGCCACGGCCCGATGACCATCATCGCGCTGAACGCGGGCAACGCGGTGCGCCGACCCGCCACAGTGCCCGTGCTGCTGGCGCTGGCGGTACTGGCCGCCGTGATGGGCGTTGCCGGCCTGGCCCTGGGACCCGTGCGCATTGGCGTGCTGGAGACGCTGTCGGCATTCGCCCATCGCATTGGACTTGCCGTCAGCACCGCTTCGCAACAGCAGGAGGCGGTTCTGTTCGCCATCCGCTTGCCGCGTGTGCTGCTGGCCCTGGCGGTCGGCGCCGCACTGGCCGCCGCCGGTGCGGCCATGCAGGGCCTGTTTCGCAACCCGTTGGCCGATCCCGGCCTGGTCGGCGTGTCGAGCGGCGCGGCGCTGGCGGCTGTCGCCACCATCGTGCTCGGCGACAAGGTCCTGCACCTGCTCAGCCCCGCCATGCGGCCCTGGGTCCTGCCGGCGACAGCCTTCGTCGGCGGTCTTCTGGCAACGGCCGTCGTGCGCCGCTTCGGCCTGCGCGATGGACGGGCCTCGGTGGCCACCATCCTGCTGGCCGGCGTCGCGATCAATGCGCTGTGCGCCGCCGGCATCGGATTCCTGACCTTCATCGCCGACGAGCAACAGCTGCGCAGCCTGGTGTTCTGGACCATGGGCAGCCTGGGCGCCGCGACCTGGACATCCCTGCCGCTGGCGCTGCCCTTGATCGTCATCCCGACGATCATGCTGATGCGCGACACACGCGCGCTCGACGCTTTCGCGCTGGGTGAGCGCGAAGCGGGTCACCTCGGCGTCGACGTCGAGCACCTGAAGCGCCGGATTCTGGTCCTGGTGGCGCTGGCCACCAGCGCCTCGGTCTCGGTCTGCGGCATCATCGGTTTTGTCGGGCTGGTGGTGCCGCATCTGCTGCGCATCGCCTGCGGCCCCGGTCATCGCCTGGTATTGCCGGGCGCCACGTTGCTGGGCGCCGCACTGCTGACGGCCGCCGACCTCGCGGCACGCCTGATCGTGGCGCCGGCCGAAATGCCGATCGGCGTCGTGACGGCACTGATCGGCGGGCCGTTCTTCCTGTGGCTGCTGGCGCGCCGCCTGCGGCTGGCCGACACATGACGCTCGCGGTGCAATCCGTCTCGGTACGCATCGGCAGCGCGACGCTGCTGCACGATGTGTCGCTCGCGGCGCAACCGGGCGAGGTGCTGGGCCTGCTCGGCCCCAACGGCGCCGGCAAGTCGACCCTGCTGTCCGTGCTGGCCGGCGACCGCAAGCCCGATACCGGTACGGTGACACTGCATGGCCGCGCGCCCGGCGCCTGGCCAACCGAGGCGCTGGCGCGGGTCAGGGCCGTGATGA
The DNA here is from genome assembly GCF_007859315.1 of Reyranella sp. CPCC 100927. Classification (GTDB taxonomy): domain Bacteria; phylum Pseudomonadota; class Alphaproteobacteria; order Reyranellales; family Reyranellaceae; genus Vineibacter. The sequence goes on along the minus strand of NZ_VOHA01000001.1, from coordinate 646,562 downwards.
CCCAGTCGGCCAGCGTCGCGTTCGATTTCACCGTGCACGAGGTGGTGACGCTGGCTCGTATGCCGCACGCTGGCCGTACCAGCGCGGCAGACGATCGACGCATTGTCGCTGCCGCATTGGCGCTGGCCGACGTCGCCCATCTGGCCGGTCGGCTCTATCCCAGCCTGTCCGGCGGCGAGCGGCAGCGCGTCCAGGCCGCCCGCGCACTGGCCCAGGTGTGGACCGCCACCGATGATGCACCCTGCCGCTTCCTGATGCTCGACGAGCCGACCGCCAGCCTCGACCTGCGCCATCAGCATGCGCTGCTCGAGGCCATCCGCCGTTTCGTCGGCAACGGCGTCGGCGGCATCGTGGTGCTGCACGACATCAATCTGGCCGCCGCCTACTGCGATCGCATCGCCCTGCTCGACCGTGGCCGCCTGGTCGCCTGCGGCCCCACGCGACAGACCCTGGCCCCCGAACGCCTGGCCGAGATCTACGGCGTATCTCTGGCAACGCTCGACGACGCTGGTACACCGCACTTCATCGTGCGCACGCCCCCGCAAGCCGACCGCGCGACTCCCGCCGTCCCGTAGGCGCGCGATCCGCGCCGCCCCGGGCTTCAGATCTCCGCCAGCGCCCGTCGCAGTTCGGCGGCCAGCGGGCCGAGGCCGTCCTGGCAGCGACCACGGTCGCCCGCCTTGCCGGCGCGCTCCAATTCGGCCGCAGCGTCGCCGACGGCGCCGGCACCCACGGTCAGCGCCGCGCCCTTCAAGCGATGAGCTGCCATCGCCACGTTGGCGAAATCACCGGTCCGCAACGCACCACCGATCTCGCGCTCGGCCTCGATCGCCGTATCGCGGAACTTAGCCAGCAGGGCCTGGATCGCGATGCCGTCATCGCCCAGCCACGCGCCCAGGACGCCACGGTCGATCGCCGGCGCAGCGACGCGGCCGCCTCTTCCCGACGTGTCGCTGGCCTGATCAAAACCATCCATCGGCAGCCAGCGCTCCAAGGCCGCGCGCAGGCGATCGATGGTCACGGGCTTGGCGAGATAGGCATCCATACCGGCGGCGAGGCAGCGCTCCTCCTCGCCGCGCATGGCATTGGCCGTGACGGCCACCATCGGCGTGCGCCCACCCGCACCGCTCCGCTCGCTCTCGGCGATACGAATGCGCCGCGCCAGCTCATAGCCGTCCATGCGTGGCATATGGATGTCGGCGAGCACGGCGGCATAGCGGCCGGGTACCCAGGCCGCCAGTGCCTCGACACCGTCGACGGCCGTGTCGGCATCGATTCCCAGCAGATCGAGCTGGCGCACCAGGACCTCGCGGTTGACCGGATGATCGTCGACGACCAGCACGCGTGCGCCCTGCCGCGGCACCGCGCGCGGGCGCGCCGACGGCATCCCGGTGCCGGCCCGCGGCAACGACTTCAGCGGCGAACTGTCCGGTGCCGTATCCAGCAGCAGCGTCACCGAGAAGGTCGAACCGGCACCCGCGGCGCTTTCGACTGCCACGTCGCCGCCCATCAGTTGGGCGAGCCGACGCACGATCGACAGCCCCAGGCCGGTACCGCCGAAGCGACGGGTGGTCGAGCTGTCGGCCTGGGCGAACGGCCGAAACAGCCGGGCACGCTGTTCGTCGTCCAGGCCGATCCCGGTATCGGCGACAGCCAACGTCACCTGGGCCCGGCCGCCGCCCGCCGGCGCTGTCGCGGCCCGCACGCGGATACCGCCGCGCTCGGTGAACTTCACGGCATTGCCCAGCAGGTTGAACAGGATCTGGCGCACCCGCGTGGGATCACCCAGCAGTGCATCGGCGGAACCCGGATCGATGTTCAGCCCCAGCGACAGACCCTTGGCGGCGGTCTGCGTGCGGAACGTACCGACCACGCTTTCGATCATGCCGCTGAGCGAGAATGCGGTCGACTCCAGTTCGAGCCGCCCAGCCTCGATCTTGGAGAAATCCAGCACGTCATCGATGATGCGCAGCAGCGCCTGCGCCGAGTCACGCATGGTGCCGACGGTGGCGTGCTGCGCCGCGTCCAGCCCTTGGCGTTCCAGGACGTCCATCATGCCCAGCACGCCGTTCATGGGCGTTCTGATCTCATGGCTCATGGTGGCCAGGAACGTCGATTTTGACTGGTTGGCGGCCTCGGCTTCATCGCGTGCCTGCTCGGCCTCCGTCGCCACCTGCTTGAGCTGCCCCTCGCGGTCCTTCAGCTCGCTGATGTCGGTGAACAGCGTGACGGTGTCGCCATCCGGGGTCTTGCGCACGAACAGCCGGGCCCAGCGATCGTTGCGCACGCGCAGCTCGACCGAAATGCCATCCTGCCGGTGCAGGTCCAGACTCGCCTGCACGTAGGCCTCTTCACGACCCGCAGCGCGGGGCGCATAACCTGCTGCCGCGAAGTCGCGCAGCCCATCCTCCAGCTTCTCGCCCGGCGTAATGGCGCGCGGAACGTTGGCCATCATCAGGCGATAGGCTTCGTTGCAGACGATCAACCGCTCCTGGTCATCGAACAGCGCGAAGGCATCGCTCAGCGTTTCGATGGCGTGTGTCATCCGCCGTCGTGCTTCGGCGACCTCCTCTTCGCTGTTCTTGAGTTCCGTCAGGTCGCGATGGATCGACAGCGTGGCGCCGTCACGAACCGGGATGAAACGGAGCTCGAGAAAACGGCCATCGTGCGTACGACGATGATAGAGAGCACCTTCCGGCGCCGATACGGCGGCCACGCGCCGTTTGACCTCGGTCTCGATGTCCTGGATCGGCCCCATGTCGCCGCGCGTGACCTGAAACCGGGCGACGTCCTCGAGTGTCCGCAGGCGCGCCATGGTTTCGGGCGGTATGCGGTGGAATTCGTGCATGGCGCGATTGGCGAACGACCAGCGCCCGTCTTTCTCGTACAGCATCACGGCGTCGGTCATGTTGTCGAGAACAGTGCGCATCACCTCGCGCGCCGTCTCCAACTCGGCTTTGGCGCTCGCCAGCTCTTCTTCGCGCCGCTTCAACTCGGTGAGGTCGGTGACCATCACCACCGTGCCACCATCGGGAGTCTTGCGCGCCTCGAACTGCAGCTTCCGTCCATCGGTGGAGCCGCCCTCCATGCGGCCGACCGGGTTGCGCATATAATTCAACCAGCGCTCGACCCACGGCCCGCCATGATCGCCGTCAACGCCCGGGATGGCCCGCGCCTTGGCGACCGCCCACAGCGCATCCTCCAGCAACACACCCGGCGTTCGCCGCTCGGGAACATCAGGCTTCATCGAAGCGAAGGTGCTGTTGCAGGTGACCAGTCGCAGGTCGGCATCGTACAACGCGAATCCACCAGCCTGGTTCTCGACCGCGTCGCGCAGCCGGCGCTCCGTGCTTTCCAGCTCCGCCTTGGCGCTTGCCAGCTCCGCCTCGCGGCGTTTCAACGCCGTGAGGTCGGTGAACATCAGCACCGTATTGCCGTCGGGCGTCCTGCGGCCCTCGAGCTGCATCCAGCGGCCGCCCGCCAGCGGCACTTCGACATGCCCCGCGGGGTTGCGCATGTAGCGCATGGTTCGGTCGAGCCAGCGCTGGGCATTCGAAGCATCGACGTTGGGTAGATTGCCGCTGCGGGCCAGCGCCTGCAGCGCATCCTCCAGCTTCGTGCCCGGCGTGTAGCGCTCGGGCACATCAGGCGCGATGGCAATGAAGGCGCTGTTGCAGGTGATCAGGCGCAATTCGGAGTCATAGAGGGCAAAGCCGCCCGCCTGGTTCTCGACCGCCTCGCGCAACCGGCGTTCGGCCCGCTCCAGCGCCTCTTCCTGCGCCTTGCGGTCTGTCAGGTCGCGATAGATCGCCAGCAAGCCGCCGTCGGACAGCGGCTTGAAATTGAACTCGATGTAGCGGCCGCCGGCCGTGCGCCGCTCGTAACGGTTGCCGCCCGGCTTCAGCATCATGGCGGCGCGGTCTTCGACCTGCTGCTCGATGTCGTCCGCCGCCCCGAAGTCACCACGCTGGGCCTGGAAGCGCAGGATATCGCGACCCGAGATACCTGGCCGTGCCACTTCCGGCGTAAACCGCTGAAACTCCATGAGCTGGCGATTGGTCATCTGCCAGCGGAAGTCCTTGTCGAACAGCATGACTCCGTCGGTCATGTTGTCGAGGACGAGTTGGAACATGTCGCGCGTCCGCGCTGCTTCGTCCTCGCCCTGCTTCAGCTTGGTGACGTCGCGGTTGACGACGATAACCCGCCCTTCGGGCAATACCGTGAACCGGAAATCGACGTAGCGGCCGCTGGGGGTTCGGCGCACGTAGGTGAGGCCACCCAGCGTGCGCAGCCGCTCGATGTTGGTTTTCCAGAATTTCGCGAAGGCGTCGTTGGAGAGGTAGTCACCGCGCTCGAACAGGTACCGCATCGCCTCGCGGATGGAGTGCCCCGGCTGGAACAGGTCATAGGGCCCTTCGACAAGGTCGGCGAAGCGCTGATTGGCCAACATGACCTTGGCATTGATGCCGACCACCAGCACGCCGTCGGCCATGTTGTCCATGACCGTGCGCAGCAATGCCAGGGAAGCGCCCGTGGTGCCGCCACCGCGCCGCTTGCGCGCCGGCGACGCCTTTCGAGCCGCTTTTTTCGGCGCGGCCGGGCGAGAAGCAGAAGGCGCCGCGCCACCGCGGGGTGGGCGTGCGGCGTTCAATAACTTGGAGGCCATGGTTCGATCCGTCACGGCACATTATCGGTGCCGCCTGTATCGCCACCGTATCGCCAGTGCGGGGTTTTGTATCGTCTGTATCGCGGGCGGATAACCGACGGTCCGCCACCGTCCACTTGACGCCGTGACGGCAGCGATCAGATGCCGAACAGATCGATATCCGTGCGCTTTTTCTGCCGGTTGCGCGGCGTATCGTGCCCGATGCGCCGGTACAGGGCTGCCTGGACCAGTTCCTCCAGGCTGCGCGCGTCATATTCCTCGGGACGGTTGCGATGCATCCGGTAGGGCCCCTGCGGGCGCTGCATCCATGTCCCGGATTCGGAGAAGCGCTTCTTGTAGGTCGCGCGCAACCAGTCGTTCACTTCATCGAGCGTCGCACGCCGGAACCAGGCCGGCCTGATGGCCGCAACATAGTGTGCGAAGCTATCGCGCTGGTGGTCGGCATGTTGGGCTACCGGCAGCGGGATGCGCAGCCGGTCAGCGATCAAATGGGCGCGCTGCGTGGCCGTCAGATAGCGCGGATCGTCCTCGACGGCGTCGGTTTCGAACGTCACGACGCAGGACCGGATCCCGCCCCGCGCCGGCAGCCGCCGCGTGACCTGAACCGCCCTGGCGTCCGGTAGCCGGAGATTGCCCGCCGCCAAACCTTGTGCGATCCGATAGAACTGCTCGGCGTGCCGCGTCTCGTGATAGACGGTGCTGCACAGTTCGACGAAGTCCTTGTAACGGATGGCGTCCTGGCCGGTGTAGCTCTGATTGATCCGAAGCCGCCACCGCATCCAGTTGAAGGCACCCCAGCTGCCGCTGGTCGCAAATTCGACGCTGGGGCGGACCATGAACATGGTCATGCGACTGACAGCGGTCTTGAACCGCCGTTCCCGCCGCTGCTTGCGACTGACGGTACTGGTCGGCAGACCGTCCTGAAGCCAGGTTGCCCAGATGTGGGCGCAGTCCTCGACGAAGGAGGTCAGGACGGAATCATATTGTAAACTTTCGACCGCCTGAACCACGGCGTCTCACCCCAATAATTTTCTGCGGGCCGTATATTCGGTGGCTCGCAGCGGACGCTGACGCATCCGTCATCAATAATGGTGCGTGCCATCGCCAAATGATTGCGAACACATGCGGGGCGCACTGCCCCGCAATGACCGCAAGCCTTCGGCGGACACGCCTTATGCTTGATACTTAATGCGAAATCGGTGTGGCCTGTATAGGGCGAAAACATGCCGAAGTACTTCCGGCAGCGGTGGAGACGCATATTTCACGGCTGTTTGCGATACAGATGACACATGGAATAGCCGCCCACGACACGCGCGCAATACACAGTCTCGGTAACGTCCTCTCGACCCGCAGTGCCACAACTGTGACCAGACCGTTCGGAGAGAGACATGTCCGTGCGCGCTCCATCATTGGCGATTGTCGCTTCATTGCTGAGCGTGGGCCAGGCTGCGGCCCAGTCAGCACCTGCTGCGCAGCCGCCGGTCCTTCAAACGATCGAGGCCGAGGGCACCCAGTTCAAGGTGACGATGAGCGATGGCCGGGTGCTGCGCTCGCCACAGCTCGTCGGCGCGACCCTGGTGATCGCCGCGGGTGGCGGCACCGTGCGCTTGCGCATCGACGCCGTCGAACGCGACCCGGAGGATACGCGCGCCGACCGACCGGCATCCGATGTGGTCTGGCTGCATACGTTCTCCGTGCTTGGTGCCGACGGCAACGCCCAGAATTTCTGCACGGCCGGACCGGATGGCCGGCGCCAAGGCTTCCCCCTGGCCGGCCGCAGCACACCGCAAGGTGATTTCAAGCCGGCTGAACCCGGCGTTTTCGAATTGGTCTGCACCAGCGGTGCGCAGGGCAAGTGCGTGCGTTTCGGCTACCTGCCCTGGTCGCGTGCCACCGATGGCACGGGCCTGCATGAGGCCTACAACGCCTGCACCCGCATGGTCCGCGGCGACTACGGCGGCCAAGGCAAACCCTTCACCAAGGACGGCATGCGCATCGATGTCTACGACCGCTTCGGCGTCCAGACGGCCGAGAACGATACGGCGGATGCGTTCGAGGCCGGCTGGTCGCCCGACGGGGCCGTCTGCGTGCACCATGTGCGCGTCAAGGAGAACACGACGCTGGCGGAATTGGAGGCAGCGTTCCCGCGCCTCAAGGGCCGGACCGGCACGATCTGCACCGAGGACTACGCGCGCGCCCAGGGCGCCGTCGTCTTCAATCGATCGCGGCCCTGACGACCCGTCGTCGCCCGCGCGTACCCATCGAGCCGACGCGGATCGTTTCTTTTTCGCGAATTGACCGGCGCTTCGCCGACCTGCAAGATTCACAAATGGGGGCGGCCTGCCGGTTCAGCCGGGAGGCCGGGGGAGATCCAGTGGCACAGGCAAAGGACACACGTCCACATATCGTGGTCGTCGAGGACGAGGCCGCTCAGCGCCAGCTTCTCGTCGATTATCTGGGGCGCAACGGCTATCGCGTCTCAGGCGTCGATGGCGGCGCCGCTTTCCGCAAGCTTGTCGAGCGCGATCCGCCTGATCTGGTCATGCTCGATGTCGGCTTGCCGGGCGAGGACGGCTTTGCGCTGGCCCGCTGGCTGCGCGAAAAGAGCGGCCGCATCGGCATCATCATGGTGACGGCGGCAGGCGATACCATCGATCGCGTCGTCGGACTGGAAACCGGCGCCGACGACTACATTCCCAAGCCATTCGATCCGCGCGAGCTGCTGGCGCGCGTCAAAAGCGTGATGCGCCGCGCGACTGGCGCGGTCACGGTCACGACCGGCAAACGCCTGCGCATGGGGCGGCGCGTGCTGGACCTCGAGAAGCGCGTCCTGGTTGACCCGACCGATGGCAATGAAGAACCGCTGGCGGCCAGCGAATTCGATCTGCTCAAAGTGTTCGCCGAGAATCCCAATCGGCCGCTGGCACGCGATTGGTTGCTCGAAGTGACTGCCCATCGCGAGATGGAGGCATTCGATCGCGCCATCGACCTGCGTATCACCCGCCTGCGCCGCAAAATCGAAATCGACCCGGCACATCCCGACGCCATTCGCACCGTGCGCGGTGTCGGCTACATGTTCGTGCCACCCAAGGATTGAGGGATCCTCCTCGCAGCGGGATCTTCATGGCGACGCGAAGAACGCGCCGCCATGAAGCCGCCTACGGACAGTTACTCAGGACTGCGCAACTCGACTTCACGCCGCACGCAGCGTTCATAGCGCGGCGATCCCGGTGTCAGGCCATAGTACGTACAGGCACGCTCGGAATCGGACAGAACGCGCGCCGCACCGTACTCACGGTTCATGCGACCGAGCCGACGCATTTCCAATTCCCGCTCAACGCAAAGCCGATATTCGGGTGTGCCGGGTGGAAAATCATAAACGGCACACGCCTCGCGGCTGGGGTACTGGGCGCCAGCCGGTGACGCTGTTGCGAGAGCGGCAAGACCAACCATCGCGACAGCCGTACAGAACCGGACAAACATCAGCATTCTCCGTTGTGCAGGTCGTGCATCAGAGAAAACGCACCGTGCACATCGAAGTTGCTGACGGTCGCCGGTGGTCGCGACGATCCTGCCGTCAAAGGCGCGGCTTTTCTGAATCTCAAGCGTACTCAGATCGTTGCGAGCCGGCGGCAGTGCCTTTCCCGGTCCGGCACCTCTGCTGCCATGCCGTGACAAATTGCGGACGATGACACGCACAGCCCGAGTGCGACATTTTCATGCTGCGGCGCAACACCGCTTGGCAGGCAGCGCATCGGCTGGCTACAACCAATATCAACAAGCAAATGCTTTGGGTGATTCGGTGCCGCCGAGGGAGGGAAGGGAATGAGCGAGCAAATCCTGCCCGTACTGCCGCAAGTAGCGGCCAAGGCCTACGTCGATGCTGCGAAGTACAAGCAGATGTACCAGGCCTCCATCGACGACCCCGTGACGTTCTGGGGCGAACACGGCAAGCGCATCGACTGGATCAAGCCCTATACCCACGTGAAAGATGTCGACTACACCGGCAAGGTCCACATCCGCTGGTTCCATGACGGCACGCTCAACGTCTCGGCCAACTGCATCGACCGGCATCTGGCCACGCGCGGCGATCAGACGGCGATCATCTGGGAAGGCGACGACCCGGCCGAGAGCAAGCACATCACCTATCGCGAGATGCACGGTGAGGTGAGTCGACTGGCCAACGCGTTGAAGGCGCATGGCGTCAAGAAGGGCGATCGCGTCACCATCTACCTGCCGATGATTCCCGAGGCGACGTACGCCATGCTGGCGTGCGCCCGCATCGGCGCCATCCACTCGGTGGTGTTCGGCGGCTTCTCCCCCGACTCGCTGGTGAACCGGATCGAGGATTGCGGCTCCACCGTGGTCATCACGGCCGACGAGGGCTTGCGCGGCGGCCGCAAGGTACCGCTGAAAGCCAACGCCGATGCGGCACTGAAGAAGTGCCCTGACGTCAAGACGGTGCTGGTGGTGCGCCGCACCGGCGGCAAGATCGACTGGGTCGAAGGCCGGGACGTCTGGTATCACGAGGCCTGTGCCAAGGTGGCGGCTGACTGTCCGCCCGAGCCGATGAACGCGGAAGATCCGCTGTTCATCCTGTACACGTCGGGCTCGACCGGCAAGCCGAAGGGCGTCCTGCACACGTCGGGCGGCTATCTGGTCTTCGCCTCGATGACGCACCAATATGTCTTCGACTATCACGATGGCGACATCTACTGGTGCACCGCCGACGTGGGCTGGGTCACCGGCCACTCCTACATCGTCTATGGACCGCTGGCGAACGGCGCCACGACGCTGATGTTCGAGGGCATTCCCAACTGGCCCGACAGCTCGCGCTTCTGGCAGGTCATCGATAAGCACAAGGTCAATACCTTCTATACGGCCCCCACCGCCATCCGCGCCCTGATGCGCGAGGGCGAGGCACCGGTGAAAAAAACCAGCCGCGCCAGCCTGCGCCTGCTGGGCTCGGTCGGCGAACCGATCAACCCCGAAGCCTGGCTGTGGTATCACAGGGTGGTCGGTGATTCGCGCTGCCCGATCGTCGACACGTGGTGGCAGACGGAGACCGGCGGCATCCTGATCACGCCGCTGCCCGGCGCCACGCCCCTGAAGCCCGGTTCGGCGACACTGCCGTTCTTCGGCATCAAGCCTGCCGTGGTCGATGCCAATGGCGTCGAGCAGCAGGGCGCCTGCACCGGCAACCTGGTGCTGACCGACAGCTGGCCCGGCCAGATGCGCACGGTCTACGGCGACCATCAGCGCTTCATCGATACATATTTCTCGACCTACAAGGGCTGCTACTTCACCGGCGACGGCTGCCGCCGTGACGAGGACGGCTACTACTGGATCACGGGTCGCGTCGACGACGTCATCAATGTTTCCGGCCACCGGATGGGCACGGCCGAAGTCGAGTCGGCGCTGGTGGCGCATCCCAAGGTCGCCGAGTCGGCGGTGGTCGGCTATCCGCACGACATCAAGGGCCAGGGCATCTACGCCTACGTCACCCTGAAGGCGGGCATCGAGCCGACCGAGGACCTGCGCAAGGAGCTGGTGGCCCATGTGCGCAAGGAGATCGGCCCGATCGCCGCGCCCGACCTGATCCAGTGGGCGCCCGGCCTGCCCAAGACGCGCTCGGGCAAGATCATGCGCCGCATCCTGCGCAAGATCGCCGAGAACGAGTACACCAACCTCGGCGACACCTCGACGCTCGCCGATCCTGCCGTGGTCGACGACCTGGTCGGCAACCGGATGAACCGCGGGGCGTAGGGAGGGGGCATTCCCTCCCGGCCAACAAGAATTTGGTCCGAAACGCGGGTGCAGAGTCGCGCGGTCGCTCACTTCGTGTATATGATCTCCCTCAGGGCAGGATGCGTCGACTGGGGGGAGATCAGTGCGCACCGACTTGTCGCGCGACAACAGCCTGGTGGCGGAGGTTCGCCGGGGCAGACGCATCACGCCAGGGTGGTTGGCCATCCCGTTGGGCGGCGGTGTGCTGGTGCTGGTGACCGCCGTATTGGCGCCACTGGCCGTACCGCCTCTGGGCAGTCTGCTCAAGGCGCTGTCCGAGCCGCTTTACACCACTTACTTTTCGACGATCATCACCATCCTGGCGTTCGCCTTTACCGCCCTGCTTTTGCTGTTGTGGGTGCGGCTGGCCGAGGGGCGGCCGTTTCATACCATCGGCTTTCACGCCCGCGGGGCACTGCTGGGCATTCCGCTCGGGCTGGGGCTGGCGCTGCTGTTCACCGGGCTGATCATGGGCATGCTCGGCATGTTCGGCATGATCACACCGCGGCCGCCCGGTACCGACCTGATCGGCATGGCGGCGATGCAGGGTATCGTCGTGGCGGCCGTGATGTTCGCCGTCCAGGCCTCGACCGAGGAAATGATCTATCGCGGCTGGATGCAGAACGTGCTGGCGGTGCGCCTGGGCCCACCGATCGCCATCGCCATTGTCACGATCGCCTTCACATGGGCCCATTCGCGCAACCCCGGCTTCGGCATCCTGCCGGGCATCAACCTGGTGCTGTTTGCCGTCTTCCTGTCGCTGCTGGCGCTGCGCACCGGCGGCCTGTGGGCCAGCTGTGCCTGGCATGCCGGCTGGAACTGGTCACTGTCCAATCTCTGGGGTGTGCCGCTGAGTGGCATCGAACCCGAGGGTGGTTCGGCGATGGCCTGGACCCTGACCGGCCCCACCATGATTACGGGCGGTGCCTGGGGCCCGGAAGGCGGATTGCTGGCCACGGCCGTGCTGGCGGGCGCCACGGTCTGGGTCGCGCTCTGGCGCGGCCTCGGTGCCAAACCCGTGGCGGTACCGCCCGTGCTGTCGCCGGAGGCCCGGCTGGCGGCCTATCGCGCGACGCATCGCCGCTAGAACCAGGCGGACGGCTAGGACATCAGCGCGCTCTGGAGCGCGAGCCGATCGACGACATCCCAATGCTCGACGATCCGTCCGCCAGCAACGCGGAACAGATCGGCCGTTTCGAATGCCACCCGCTTCCCGGTCGGCGCGAGGCCGCGGAACGTGCCGGTATGGGTGCCACGCCACAGGGTGAAAATCACGACCCTGTCGCCCTCGGCGAGCATGTGCAGCGTCTCGCCTCGGAAATCGGCGAACCCCGCGAGGAAAGTCTCGACGAGGTCCGTGAACCCATCAGCGCCCCGTGCCTGACTGCCGGCGTGGGTACGGAAGTCGGCGGCCAGAAGCTCGATCGCCTCTTCCGGCTTGCGCTCGTTGAACGCCAATTGCGATAGCCGTCCGACGAGCTGCTTGTTGTCATCCAGGGTCATGTTCGTGTCTCCCAGGGAAGGTAGATGCTCAAGCCTGACCGGCGGGCCGGGGCAGCAGCAGGGCCAGGACAAGCGTGATGAGGGCCGCCGCGACGGCACCGCCGGCACCGACCTGGAAAGCGGCGACGTGCGCTGCCTGCGCGCCGACCGACGATGCCTGCAGCGCACCGAAGTACAGCAGGTTGATCATCGCCACGCCGAAGGCACCGCCGACCTGCTGCATGGTGCTGGTCAACCCCGATGCCGATCCGGCCAGGTCTTCCGGCACGCCACTCATGATGGCGTTCAGCATCGGCGTCAGCACCAGCCCCTGGCCGGCGCCGACCACCATCAACGCCGGAATCACGTGCCATCCCGACGGCGTGTCGACGACCGACAGGGTGATGGCGGCGGCGGCAAAGCCCATGGCCGTCAGCAGCGCGCCGTTCGCCAGCACCGCGGTGCGGCCGAACCACGCGATGAGCCGGCTGACCGCAAGCGATGCGATCATGAAGATGATCGCGTGGGGCACCATGATGACACCGGTCTCGAACGCGGAGTGCGACAGACCGAGTTGGAACAGGAAGACCAGCAGGAAGGGAAACGCGACGATCGTCGCGTGAACGACGAGTGCCATCACGATTCCCACCGCGAAGGTGCGATTGGTCAGCAGCGCCGTATCAACCAGAGCCGTGCCGCTACTGCCGGCGGTCGACCGCGCCCGCTGATGCATCACGAACAGCGCCAGCACGGCAGCGGCGATGGCCAGCATGACAAACGTCCATGCCGGCCAGCCGGCAGCACGCCCATTGATCAGCGCATAGAGCAGCAGGCCTAGCCCCACCGCGCTGAGCCCAACGCCAAGGACATCAAACCGACGTGCGGTCGATGACCGCGACTCCGCCACCAGCTTCGTTGCCGCAACCATCGCGACCAAGCCTACCGGGACGTTGATCAGAAAGACCGATCGCCAAGCGAGGCCCCAGGGGTTGATGTCGACCAGCAGGCCACCCAGGAACTGTCCGACGATCGCCGACAGGCCCAGCGCAATGCCCAGGGCAGCGAAGGCTGTCGCTCGCTCCCACGGGTCCACGAACGTCACGCGGATCAGCGACATCACTTGCGGGTACATCACGGCGGCCGCAATCCCCTGCAGGATGCGCGTGCCGATCAGGATCTCAGGCGTCGGCGCCAGCGCGCACAGGCCGGAGGCCACGGTGAAGGCGCCCAGCCCCCAAACGAAAACACGCCGGCGGCCCTGGAGATCGCCGAGCCGACCGCCCGTGATCAGGACCATGGCGTAGGCGAGGCTGTAGTAGGCGACGACAGCCGTCAGTTCGGTGAAGCTGGCGCCGAGATCGTCGCGAACGCTGGGCAACGCGACGTTGACGATGATCGCGTTCATGACGGCGATGAACGCACCGGTCAGCAAGACCGCCAGTCCTGCCCATCGCCGATCGGCGGATCGGACACTGGCAGTGCCGACGCGAACATCCATGGCGTTCATGTCATCCCTTCCCACGCGTTCACCGCCGCGGTCGCGCGCCGGGATGATAGTGCAGCGGATATGGTATGATGGGACCAGAAGGGAAGTTATCCTGGTATCAGCACCACCCGGATCACCGACATGCCGGACATTCATCCATCCCTGCCCAGTCGACAGGAACTGGCGGCTTTCCTGCGCACCCGGCGGGCACGCCTGTCGCCGCTCGACGTCGGCATACCACCGACATCGCGACGTCGGACACCGGGCCTGCGGCGCGAGGAGGTGGCGCAGCTCGCCGGTATCGGCGTCACCTGGTACACGTGGCTGGAGCAAGGTCGCGCGATCTCGGTGTCATCGCATTTCCTCGAGAACGTCGCGCGCGCTTTGCGCCTGGATCCGGCGGAACGGGCTCATCTGTTTGCCCTGGCGCATCATCGTCCGCCGCCGGTGGTGCCCGTGCCCTCCTCTCGCGTGACACCGGCGCTGGAGCACACGCTGGAGACCATTCCCAACCCGGCTTACGTGAAGACCGCGCGCTGGGACGTGCTGGCGTGGAATACGGCCATGAGCACGGTGCTGGGTGACCTCGGCATGGTGCCGGCCGAGCGGCGCAACATGCTGTGGCTGGTGTTTTCCAGCCCCGACCATCGCCGCATGATGCCGGATTGGGCCGACGATGCGCGTGCCATGCTGGCCAAGTTCCGCCTCGAGTTCAGCCGGGCGGGCGATGATCCGGCTTTTGCGGCTCTGGTGCGCGAGCTCGATGACACCAGCCCCGAATTCCATCGCTGGTGGGCGCAGCATGACGTGATGGGCCGCGGCGAAGGTATCAAGCGCTTTCAGCATCCGACGCTGGGCGAGATCCGCTTCGAGCACACGTCCTTCATCGTCGAAGATGCGCCGGACCTGAGGCTGGTCATCTATACGCCGATCGCCGGCGACAGCACCGACAAGGTCAGACGGGCGCAGCGGATCGCCCACCGCCCGTTCAAACGGTGACGATGACGTCGGACGTAATTGCCCGCTGACCACGCGGCCGTTCAAATCCGTCATGGCGACTGACGGAGCACACCGCGGTGACATTGCGACTGCATCACAATCTGTTCTCGGCCTCGTCCCAGAAAGTGCGGCTGGCGCTGGCGGAGAAGCACATCGCCTGGGAGAGCGTCGAGGTCGACCTGCAGGCGGGCCAACAGCACACGCCGGCCTATCGTGCGCTCAACCCACGCGGCGTCGTGCCGACACTGGTGCACAATGATGCGATCCTGATCGAGAGCGCGGCGATCCTGGAGTACCTCGACGACGTCTTCCCCGAACCAGCCCTGCGCCCCGTCGATCCCGTAGCGCGCCAGCGTATGCGCGCCTGGATCCGGCGCCTGGACGACGTGCATCATCCGGCCAATGGCATGATGCACTACGCGGTGCTGGGCCGGCCGACGCTGCGCGCGCTGTCATCCGACCGGCTCTCGGCATTGCTGCAGGCCATGCCGAACCGGCGTGATCGGACACTACGCGCCGCGGCGGCGCACCTGGGTGTTGATGCGCCGGAATTCGCCGATGCCGTCCTGACCCAGGAAGAGATGCTGGATGCCATGAACGATGCGCTGACTGGATCGGCTTGTCTGGTTGGCGACACTGTCAGCCTGGCCGATCTGACGGCATTGCCCTATGTCGCGCGCCTGGAGCAGATGGGTCTGGCGGTCCTGATCGAGTCGGCGGGACGCCAGGCTCTCGCTGACTGGTACGGCCGCATGAAGAGACGCGCGTCCTGGCAAACCGCTATCGGCGTTCTGCCGGCACCCGTCGTTGAACGCTGGCAGGCGCTGGGCCGACAGGCATGGCCGCAGGTCGCCATGCATCTGCGTCGGCGGCCGTCGTCTCCCCCTGGTTGACTTTGCACGTTCGAACCGCAACCGTCAGCGGGACGATCGAGGGTCCCTCCATGACACGCGGCGGCGCCAAAGCGAAAGCCGGTAGCAGGACACGGACAACCTACAACGCAAAGCCGCCGGGTGAGGATCTGAGCCCGGCTTTTGCACGGGCGCATGCGGCAGCGAGCAGGCTACCGGACGTCGATGTCGCGTCATGGTTCGGCACACCCGCTTTGAAAGTCCATGGCAAGTCACTGATGCGGGTGAAAGACAGGGACACGCTGGTGTTGATGTGTCCCCTCGGGGAGAAGGCACTGCTGATGGAAACGGCGCCGGATATCTATTTCGAGACCGATCACTACAAGGGGTGGCCCGCTGTCCTCGTCCGGCTGTCGAAGATCGATGACGTGGAACTTGCGTTACGCCTGGAGCGTGCCTGGCGCCTGCAGGCGCCCAAGCGATTGGCACGCGCTTACGATACTGAGAAAGGATGAGCCGATCACGGCCACGTGCCCTCGACGATGACGAGCGCCTTGGCATAGACGTAGGTGCGGACCTCCTTGCCGCTGAGCTCGAAGTCGTCCTCCCCGAAACGGCTGAACCGGAACGTGTCGCCTTCCAGCTTTTGCATTTTCCAGTCCGCCTCGGTCACGGGATAGCGCGCCCCATCGACCCAGCGGCTGACGATCCCGTTAACCCGCACCTTCCACATAGCCTGACCCATAGCTCCGCTTCTTTGGAGTCGCTCACCACGCGCGCACGCCAACGACCGTTACGCCCCAGCTGCCGAGGGTACACACGCAACCAACAGACATCTAGCCGATCAACACGCCGACCAGCCCGATCATCCGACCACAATATATAGGATGAAACACGCTAACACGGACGTGATCACTGCACATCCAAGCAAAAAACTTTGAACAGCGCAAAAAAGCGCTGTGGTCACTCGGCGGCCACAGGCCTCGCCACGACGGGCGCCGGCCGCGGTCGGGTGATCACGGTGAACAATGACAACAGGATGAAACCGCAGACCAGTACGAAGATCAGCCGCGGCTCGCCGCGATCCATCAACCACCCGTAGAGCAGCGGCGATACCATGCCGCCGATATTGAAACCCGTCGACACGAAGCCGAACACCTTGCCGTAGGCGCCGGCAGGCGTCACGGCTCGTACCATCATGTCGCGCGACGGCTGGATGATGCCGTTGAGCAACCCGCCGATGGACATGACGGCGATGAGCAGGATGGAATTGAGGTCCACCCAGCCGATCAGGACGACCATGGTCGACGTCGCCGCAAAGCACAGCGCCGCCACGCGTTCGTGCCGCGATGTACGATCGGCAATGATGCCGCCGACCAGCACGCCCACCGCGCTCAGCAACAGGAAGCCGGAGAGGGCGAAGTTGGCGGCCGACGCCGGCGTGCCATGCAGGGAGCCCAACGCCACGACCGAGAAATTCTGCAACCCGCCATTGGCCATGGCCAGCAGCGCGAAGAACATCAGGTTGCGCAGAATGGGTGCTGAGAACAGCAGCCGCCATCCTTCCGGTCCAGCTGGCGCCGCTTCCTGTCGAGCCTTCGGCGCCGCCGGGCGCATCAACACGCTGCCCTGGGTGATCAGCAGCAGTGCCACCACGATACCCATCGCCGATGCCAGCAGGAAGGCGCTGCGCCAACCCCAGGTCGCGGCACACAGCAGGATGATCGGCGGCGCCACGCCGCTGCCGAGATAACCGGCGAAGGTGTGGATCGAGAACGCCTTGCCGATGCGCTTGCCGTCGATCGTCGCCGAGAGAATGGCGTAGTCGCAGGGATGGTACGCCGTGTTGGCCAGCCCCAGCACAGCAAACGCCAACACCAGCACCCAATAGCCCGGCACCAGGGCGGCCACGGCGATCGCGATGGCGCCCAGCAGCAATCCGCCGGTCAGGATCGTTCGCGGTCCGACCCGATCGACCAGGAATCCGGCCGGCGTCTGTAATGCTGCCGACACGACGTTGAACGCCGTCAGCGCCAGACCGATCGCGGTGTAGCTGACGCCGTATTCGTCCTTCACCAGCCCGAAGATCGGCGGCAGCAGAAGAATGTAAAAATGACTGACGAAATGGGCTGCGCTGATCAGACCGATCACGCGCCCATCACGCCGTCGCACCACATCGTTTTCGCCGGCCAAGGGTACCCTGCACAGGTCATTTTGCGCTGCAGCACAGTGGCCGGGAGCGGTGCGCGCGACAACCCTCCCGTGAGCACGCCAGCCCTGAGATTGCGGCAAGGGTTGTGCTTTTTGGCCGCGGGCGCGCCTTACACCGTGGCTTGGGCAATGCCGCCACGCCGGGCACCGGCATCGATGCTGCCCCACAGCACCTCGTGACCAGCCGGCAAGGCGCGGCTGTTGGGCATCGTCAGCCACAACCGCAGCAGCATCCGGTCATGGCCGGTCGACCTGTCGTCCTCGAAGGGCGTACGGCCGTGGTAGGTGATGTGGCTGTTGAGGAATTGAATGTCGCCCGGCGCGAGCGTCATCTCGAAGCTCAGTTCCTCGGCCAGCGCCATCAGCATGTCGATCGCCTCGCGCTGCACGGATGTCAGCTTCGGCACGCCGGGCACCAGTTCGGCCGCCTCGATATAGGTCAGTGAATAGTGGCTGGTGAAACGCCCGTCGCGCACGCCAAAGATCGGCAGCGGATAGACGGTTTCGGCCCTGTCCGACTCTTCGCCCAGGCGGCTGCGCCAGAAATCCTGGAACAGCACCTCCAGCAGGTCCGGCCGGCGCTCGAGGAAAGCGTTGTGTACCGCGGCCGAACTGCAGATCTTGCTGACGCCACCCGACTTGGCCTGCCGCACGCAGAGCAGCGCCACGACGTCGGTACGGTCGGTGTGGAAGCGCAGGCGACCGTTGCTCAGGGTGCGGGCGTAGGACGACAGGAACGGCTTGCCGTCACCCTTGCCCTCGATCTGGCCATAGCGCTGGCCGACTTCGGCGCCCTCGTCCCGGATGGCGCGCATGAGTTCGCCGCTGCGGTTCTGGAAGACCGGCGCACCCACATGCGATCCGATCCCGAAATAGATCTGCCGCAGTGCCGTTTCGTCATAGTCAGCAACCGGCACACCGCGCAGCTTGACCATGCCGCTGCCGTTCTCGAGTTCCTCGGCGACATCTTCGAGCAGGGCTTCAAGCGAGGGCAGCGGGAAGTCCTCGCGCCGGATCTGATGCCAGGCAAGGCCACGGCGGTTCACATCGTTGAGGGCCGCATCAATCTCCGCTCGCGCGCTATCCGGCAGGGTGCGAATCCAGCGCCCTGATGATGCCATCTCGGCACCGAGCCAAACACCAGGGCCGGTCAATGCTGCACGGCGGGTCATGACGTATCGCCTCGTTTCCAGGATAATCCCGGCGTAGTGGTACCACCGGCCGCGACCGGCTGCCATGGTCCCCTCGGCATGCCGCCTTGAAGGATTTGCAGACCCGCGGCAACCGGCGCTCGCCGCAAAAGAGTTCAAGGCAGACGAATCCTTTGGGCCGGCCCAACCGTCTAGAGTCGGTTGAGCAGAATGCTGTCTAAAGGAGAGTCTGATGAGCGCATCCATCGCCGGCGAGGCTGATGCCCGCGCTGTGTTCGACCGCCTTCTGGGCGAGTTGCGGCCAAAACTGCACCGCTACTGCGCCCGCATGGCTGGCTCCGTCATCGATGGCGAAGATGTCCTGCAGGACGCCTTGATGAAAGCAGTCAAGGCCTTCCCGCATGCCGGCCCCCTCGCCTCGACCGAAGGCTGGCTGTTTCGCATCGCCCACAACGCAGCCCTGGACCACCTGCGCCGACGCACCCGACAGGACGCCATCCATACCGACGCAGATCCCGATCTGATCGTCGATTCCGACGCCGTGACCGACGCGCGCCAAAGCGCGGCCGCCAGCCTGCGGACATTCATGCGCCTGTCGGTCGCACAGCGCAGCAGTGTCATCCTCATGGATGTGCTCGGCTACTCACTGCAGGAGATGTCGGACATCATGGATGCCACGATTCCCGCCGTGAAAGCCGCCCTGCATCGCGGCCGCACGCGCCTGCGCGCACTGGCGCAGGAGCCTGACGATCGCCCCATCCCTGCCCTTGCAGCGCCGGAACAGGTACTGCTGGCCGCCTACATCGAGCGCTTCAACGCCCGCGACTTCGATGCCATCCGCGACCTGTTGGCCGACGAGGTGCGGCTCGATCTCGTCAGCCGCACCCAAGCGACCGGCCGACGCGACGTGGCGACATACGTCGGCCACTATAGCCGGCTGCGGGATTGGCATTACGCCCTGGGCCGCGTTGAGGATCGTCTGGCCGTGCTGGTCTGCGACCCCGCCGACCTGACACGGGTTTTGTATTTCGTCCTATTGCAATGGTCCGACGGGCGGCTCGCGGCCATCCGCGATTTTCGCTACGCGCGCTACGCGACGATCGACGCGGACATGACCGTACTGGCGAAGCCCGGCGGGCTTCACAGTCCCAGGTAGGACCGCCGCAGGCTGTTGTCGTTGCGGATGTCGTCGGGTGTGCCGGATCGCACGATCCGGCCGTTCTCCAGCACGTAAACCCAGTCGGCCAGGCGCAGGCTGAGATGGGCAGCCTGCTCGACCAGCAGGATCGACTGACCGTCGCTGGCCAGCTGGCGCAGCGTGGCGAACAGCTCCTTGCCCAAACGCGGACTCAACCCCAGCGACGGCTCATCCAGCAGCAGCAGGCGCGGCGACGACATCAGGGCGCGTGCGATCGCCACCATCTGCTGTTCGCCGCCGCTCATCGTGCGCGTGAGCTGGTGACGGCGCTCACCCAGACGCTGAAAGAGTGCCAGCATCCGCTCCAGTCGCGGGCCCTCGCCTTCGCGCGCACGCTGCGCGTAGGCGCCCAGCCGCAGGTTGTCGAGCACGCTCATCTCGCCAAACAGACGGCGTCCTTCGGGCACCAGCGCCACGCCACGTTCGACGATGCGATGCGCCGGCGCCTGCTGGATCGATGCGCCGTCAATGGCGATGCGCGCGCCCGGCCGGGCCGGTACCAGACCGGCGATGGCATTGAGCAGCGTCGTCTTGCCGGCACCGTTGGCGCCCAGGATCACCACGGTGCGGCCGGTCTCGACGCGCAGCGCGACGTCGCGCAGCGCTTCGTGCTTGCCGTAGGCGACGCTGAGGTTCTCGACCTCAAGCATCGTCGTCCCCGAGATAGACGCGTGCGACCTCGGGATCGGCCAGCACGGCGTCGGGTGCGCCAGCCGCGATCAGGGCGCCGGCGCTCATCACCACGACATGGTCGCACAGCGCCCGGATCGCCTCCATGACGTGCTCGATCATGATGATCGTCACGCCCTCGTCCCGCACCTGCCGGATCAGCGCGATACCGATCTGAAGCTCCGTAGGGTTGAGACCGGCCAGCCATTCGTCGAGCAGCAACAGCCGCGGCCGGGTCGCCAGCGCCCGCGCCAGTTCGACCCGTTTCTGGTCGATATAGGTGAGCTGCGCGCCGGTCTGATCGGCGCGGTCGGCGAGACCGACCCGGTCCAGCAGCACATCGACATCGCGGCGCGCCCGCTCCAGCGGTGCCGGGTCAGCGCCGAACAGGCGGCCGATCAGGACGTTCTCGCGCGTGGTCATGCCCGGCAGGATGCGAACCAGCTGGAAGGTTCGCGCGATCTGCGACCGGCAAATGCGGAACGCCGGCAGGCCGGCCATCTCCTGGTCGGCGAGCCGGACCGAGCCGCCATCGGCGGCAATCTCGCCGGTGATCAGGTTGAGCACCGTCGTCTTGCCTGACCCATTGGGACCGATCAGTCCGACGATGGCACCCGCAGCAACATCGAGGTCGAATCCGCGCACGGCTTGCAAACCGCCGAACGACTTGCGCAGGCCGCGGACGGCCAGCAACGGTGCGTCACTCATGCCCGCAACCGCGCGCGCCAGCGATCCATCAGGCCCATCACGCCGCCAGGCAGGTAGTAGACGATGACCACGAAGCACAGGCCTACCGCGATGCTGAAATAGTGCGGGAACGTGCCGGATAACAGCTCGAACAGCAGCACCAGGGGTATCGCGCCCATGGCCGGGCCCCAGAGCCGGCCGATCCCGCCCAGCAATGCCATGATCAGGACCTGGAACGACACCAGCGAGTTGAAGCCGATGTTGGGATCGACGTAGGTGTAGCGCAGTGACAGAATGGCGCCCACCAGCGACATCACGGCCGAGGTCGCAGCGAAAATCAGCACCTTCACGCGTGTGGTGTCGATGCCGGCATGGCGCGCCACCATCTCGTCCTCGCCGATGACCCGCAGCGCGTAGCCGAGCGGCGTGCGCGATAACCACCAGACGCCCGCCAGCACGACCACCGCCGTCGCCAGCAGCAGTTCATAGATCAGGGCGCCGCTGGCGTTGACGAAGATGTAGCGCGCCAGGGTTTTGGTCTGGTTGATCTCGAACCAGATCACCACCTGTTTGATCAGTTCGGCGAGGCCGAACGTGAAGATCACGAAGTAGACACCACTCAGCCGCAGGGTCGCCAGTCCCACACCCAGGGCCACCACGAAGCCGACGACAGGCGCGATCACAAGCACCATCGGCAGCGGCAGGTGATCGCTCAGCAGCGCCACGGTATAGGTGCCAATGCCTACGAACGCGGCCGTGGCGAGCGAAATGTAGCGCGTGCGGCCGGAGAAGAAGGCCCAGGCGGTGGCCAGAGAGATGTAGGCCAGCATGCTGACCAGCAGCGATACCGTGTAGGCCGATACCATCAGCGGCACGGCGGCGAGGAAAGCAACCGCGGCGGCCGCGATGCTGCAACGGAACCAGGTGTTCTCAACCACGGCTGAACAACCCCTGCGGCCGTACCAGGAGGACCAGAAGGAACAATGCGAAATTGATCGCCAATGTCAGGCCGGGATCGACCAGGTAAGCGCCCAGCGCCTCGGCAACGCCCAGCAGCAGGCCCGCCATCAGACAGCCCAACATGCGGCCGACGCCGCCCATGATCACCACGATCAGCGCTTTCAGCGTGTAGACGATGCCGATCGAGGCGTTGAACGACAGGAACATGCTGACCAGGGTGCCGGCCACCGCCATGATCGCGCCGCCGGTGGCGAAGGCGAGCGCCGACAGGCGCGGCACGTCGATGGCAACCAGCTGCGCTGCAACGGGATCGATCGCAATCGCGCGCATCGCACCGCCCAGGCGCGTCGATCGCAGCAGCCAGTACAGGGCCAACGCCAACGCCACGGCAGCAGCGAACGCCAGCACCCGGTTGAGCGCGACGGTGGCACCCAACACGTTCAGCGGCACCGCGAGATAGGTGTAGCCGCGATATTCGCCGCCCCACTGCACCAGCGCCACTCCCTGGAACACGAACAGCAGGCCGAAGGTCACCAGGATGGTGTCGGCCTCCAGCACGTCCTGGTTCGCGGCGCGGCGCACCAGCGGTGTCAGCAGATAGCGATAGATCAGCCAGTTGCCGACGAACGCCACCGGCACGCTGAACAGCATGCTGGCCAGCGGATCGATGCGCCATAGGGTGAAGAACCAGAACGCGGTGAAGGCACCGCCCATCAATGCCTCGCCATAGGCGAGATTCATCATGCGCGCGATGCCGTACTGCAGGTTCAGCCCGAGCGCGATCAGGCCGTACATGCCGCCGACCAGGATACCGCTCAGAACGGCTTCGAACAGAACCACGGCGCGATGCCTCTATCCACACGAGTCATCCCGAGCGCAGCGAGGGATCTCCCGTGGGTGACGCACCGCACGCCATTCGCAGAAGATCCCTCGCTACGCTCGGGATGACAGAAATCACCACTTGGGCTTGGGGAACAGCAGCGGCTTGGCGCCACGCTTGTCAGCGGGATAGACGCCGACAACCTCCTCGCCTTGCCACTGGCCGACCGCCCACGCCGTCTGATGGACCTGGTCGGTGAACTTGTAGATGTCGGCGACGGTTTCGAAGGTGCCCGCCGCGATGGCGTCGCGGATCTTCTTGCGGTCGATCTCGCCGGCCTGCTCGATGGCCTTCTGCAGCACCTGCAGGGTGCCGTAGGTACCGATCGAGCCGATCTCCACACCGCGGTTGAACATCGCCTTGTGGCGCTCGATGTATTCCTTCTGCCCCGGCGCCGTGACGTCGATGGCGCCGTACAGCAGCACGCCGTTCTTCTTGGCGCCGAACTTCGCGGCGTAGGCCGGGAACGGCGTGCCGACGCCGGTGTAGAAGATCGGTGGGCTGAAACCCAGGACCTGCGCCTGTTCCGTCACCATGAAGGTGTCGGTCGGATAGCTGAAGCAGAAGAACGCGTCGGGGTCGAGCGCCATCACCTCACGGATCTGCGGCTGCAGATCAGAAACGCCCAGCGGATAGCTCTTGTTGTAGATGATCTCGACATTGGCCTTCTTGCAGGCCTCGACCATGGCGGTCGCCATCTCGACACCGAGCTGGTCGGCGACATGCATGATGGCGATGCGGCCCTTGATCTTGCCGTCCTTCTTCAGCTGGGCGCACATCGCCGCCAGCGGCGCGGTGCCGTTGTCGGGCTGCACCAGGGCCCAGAACGAGTAGGGCCAGCGTGGACCGAGCTGGCGCACGCGCATCGCCGACGTCGTGTAGTGAATCACCGGATATTCGTATTTGTTGAACACCGGCGCCGTCGCCAGATTGGTCGCCGTTCCCCACGGCGCCAGCACCAGATCGACCTTGTCGTTGAGGATCAGACGCTCGACCAGGCGGATCGCTTCCTCGACCTGGCTGCGGTCGTCATAGTCGATCAGCTCGACCGGAACCTTGCGATCGTGCTTCTTGAGATAGATGCCGCCCGCGTCGTTGACGTCCTTGGCCCACAGCTTGTACTGCGACCACGTCGTCGACTGCGCGCCCGGAGCGTACGGCCCCGACAGCGCTACCGCGTAGCCGATGCGGATCGATTTCGGCGCCTGCGCGCGCGCGACCGACGGCAGGCTGCTGGCGGCAAACAGAGACACCCCACCCTTGAGAACAGTTCGCCTGTTCATTGTCTCCTCCCGAACGTGGCTTTTTATTTTGTCGAACAATTGTTCGCATTGCGCACGCTACAAAAAGCGTAGCTGGAGAGACGACCTCCTGTCAATGAAGGTTTGACGCCCAACGATCGAGCGTCAGCTCACCGCGCCATCGGCCGGCCGGGCAAGTTGCGGATTGCCATCTCGATGTTGCGGGCCGCTTCGCGCAGGTCGGGCAGCATCTTGCCCACCGCCTCGCGCCGGCGCAGCCGGCTGCTGGGCGCACTGAGATTGAGCGATGCCACTGTCGCACCCGAGGTGTCGCGGATTGGCACCGCGATGCAGTTCACGCCGTAGTCGAGCTCTTCGTCCGTGAAGGCATAACCGTCGCGCCGCGCCTGCTCGATGATCTTGCGCACGCCGGCTGGCGTACACACGGTGTGCTTGGTCAGCGGCCGCATCTGCGCCGTCGCGAAATAGGCATCGAGTTCGTCGGACGGCAGGCCGCCCAGCAGGATGCGGCCCGGCGACGTGCAGTACGCCGGCAAGCGGCCACCGGCCGGCACCAGCATGACGCCATGCCGGGTGGCCGGCACGCGCACGGCATAGGCAATGTCATGGCCGTCGAGCACCGAGATCGAACAGGTCTCGCCGTGGATCTCGGCCAGCTCCCGCAGATGCGTCAGCGCCACCTCAGACCATCCCATCGACGACAGGTAGGCGTAGCCGAGCCGCAGCGCGCGCGGCCGCAAGGTGAAGAGCTTGCCATCGGTTGCCGCGTAACCCAGATCGCACAGAGTCAGCAGAAGGCGCCGCGCCGTGGCGCGCGTGATGCCGGCACGCTTGGCAACGTCGCTCAAGGTCAGCGCGCGCGCATCGTGGAATACCTCGATCGCCGCCAGGCCACGCGCCAACGCCTGCACGAAGTAGCGTCCGCTGTCCTGACGGCGCGCGCCGGAACGGCGTTTGATCGGCGTCGTGCGCGGCCGTTCGAGTTCAAGGACGACTGACATCGGCTCTCTCCTCACCGCCGCATGGCTGTTGTTGACTCAATCTTGCACCGCAGAGCATAGTGAATGAAAGCGTACAAACGTTCGCAATGCGCACAAAAAGTCTGGTCGGCCGGGCAAGCCGACGATTGCCGCACCAAGGCGGCGCCGGGATGGAGAACGCGATGCCGAGGCCGGACGACCTGCAGTTCAATATGTTCCATTTCATGCCGTACATCCACTTGCCGGAGGATCATAAGAAGTACGAGTCGGTCTGGGTGGATTTCCCCAACACGATCTACGATCCG
Source organism: Reyranella sp. CPCC 100927 (assembly GCF_007859315.1). Lineage (GTDB taxonomy): Bacteria > Pseudomonadota > Alphaproteobacteria > Reyranellales > Reyranellaceae > Vineibacter. The sequence goes on along the minus strand of NZ_VOHA01000001.1, from coordinate 620,988 downwards.
GTCAAGGGCAACCAGCTCTACACGCGCTATCTGCGCGAGATGGTGCTGGCCGACAAGCTGGGCTTCGACGGACTGGTCGTCAACGAGCACCACTCGACCAGCTACAGCATGATGCCGGCGCCGAGCCTGATCGCCGCCGCACTGATCCCGCAGACGACGCGATCCAAGATCTGTGTCTTCGGCACGCCGCTGAACCTCGAGTATCCGCATCGCGTCGCCGAGGAGTACGGCATGCTGGACGTGATGTCGGGCGGACGGCTGGAGGTGGCGCTGCCGTTGGGCACCGGCATGGAATACTGGGTGAATCCGATCAATCCGGCCACCGCGCGCGCCCGCTTCCGTGAGTCGATCGACATCCTGCTGAAGGCGTGGCGCGAAGACGGGCCGATGGCCTACGAGGGCGATTTCTACACCTACCGCTATCTCAACGTCTGGCCCAAGCCCTACCAGAAGCCGCATCCCAAGATGTACCTGGTCGGCACCGGCAGCCCGGAAACGGTCCAACTCGCGGCCGAGCTGGGCATGGGCTACTCGTCGGTCTTCGTGCCGATCTCGCGCCAGATGCAGGCCTTTGCCGAACTGCGCGAGCGGTCGCCTAAATACGGCCACGCCTTCACGCGCGACAAGGCCATCATCGGTGTCATGTGCTATGTCGCGGAAACCAAGGAGAAGGCCGAGCAGGAGTGGATGGAACACCTGTTCTTCTTCTTCAAGGACGCGTTGCGCACCACGCCGCGCTATCTCGTGCCACCGGGCTACGTGACGCCGGCCGAGTTCCGCAAGCGCATCTCCGGCCCCAACCTGCATGGCGAGCTGACATGGGAGGCGCTGACCCAGCAGTTCTTCGTCGTGTGCGGCACGCCCGACATGGTCGCCGAATCCATCGCCACCTGGTCCGAGGAAGCGCAGTCCAGCCGCATCAATTGCTTTCTGCACCTGGGCACCATGCCGCACTGGATGACGGTGAAGAACATGACGCTGTTTGCCGAAGAGGTGATCCCCCGGCTGCGCAGCAAGGCGCCGGATATGGGCCAGGCGCTGTCGCAGGCGGCCGAGTAAGGGGGCACGCCATGACCAGCTTCAAGCGCGAAGAAATCACCATCGCCGGCGTCAAGACCGTCTACCTGACGGCCGGCAGCGGCGAGCCGCTGCTGTTCCTCCATGGCGGCGGCACGTTTCACGGCTTCGAATTCGCCAAGCCGTGGACCCGGAACTTCCGCGTCCTGCTGCCCTATCATCCCGGCTTCGGCGAATCGGGCGACGATCCCGACCTGTCGTCGATGCAGGACTACGTCATGCACTATGTCGAGCTGCTGGACCGGCTCAGCCTGGACCGGGTGAACCTGGTCGGCTTCTCGCTGGGCGGCTGGCTGGCGGCGAGCTTCGCCACCCAGCACACAAGGCGCATCAACAAGCTGGTGCTGGTGGCGCCGGCCGGCCTGCGCATCAAGGAAGCGCCGACCGTCGATCTCTTCCGCATCCCCGGCGAGCAGGTGCCGGAAATGCTGGTCCACAACTTCGACGTCATCAAGCCGCACCTGCCGACCGGCTTCGACGTCGACTTCACCGTCGACCGTTACCGCGAAAGCACCACGGTGGCGCGCGTGGCCTGGGAGCGGCTGCACGACCCCAAGCTGCCGCGCTGGCTGCACCGGGTCACCGTGCCCACCCTGCTGGTCTATGGCGAGCAGGATCGCATCATACCGGCCGCCCAGGCCCCGCACTGGGCCAGGCTGATCCCGGGGGCGACGGTCAAGACGTTCCCCCAGGCCGGCCACCTCGTCCTCGACGAGAAACCCGAGGCGGTGGAAGCCGTGCAGCGGTTCCTGCAATAGGCCCAGGGCGCGGGCCTCCGGCCCACGCTCCCAGGTTGAATTGGGCCGGGCTTTGGGGTTCACTGAGCGGTCAACGTTTGTCTCACCACGGACAGACACGATGCCCGCACCGTCGATTTTCGGAACCAGCCAAACGCATGGCGTTCTGCAGCAGGTCGGCGCCCAGGTCAGCGCATCAAGCGAGGGACTGGGGTGGACGTCCGCGTATGCGTCGACCCAGCGCGAGCAGCCGTACGAAGCAAACTTTCCCGCGCTATCCGACAGCCTGATGGTGCTGCACCGCGGCGGGCCCGTCGACCTCGTCTACAACACCGGCCGCCAATCGATATCCCGGCATATTCCCAAAGGCGGCGTCTTCTTCCTGCCCGCCGGCCAGGAGTGCCGTATCCATCTGCGCGGCCTGCTCGATACCACGCATATCTATCTCCGCTCGGAGCTGTTCGGCGATGGCGGACCCGCGACATCGCTCGCAGGCCTGGCGCCCCTTTTCGGCGAGCGCGATCCCGTCCTCGAGCATCTGGCCGGGGCAGTAGGCACGATCCTTGCCGAGGCAGCGCCGTCACTGGCCGTCGATCCGATCGCCAAGGCGCTGGCCGGCCGCTTCATCGATTTGAATTTCCGCACGCCCTCGACCGGACCGTCACGTCGAAGCTACCAACTGACGAACCGGCAGTTGCGCCGGGTGCTCGACTTCATTGAAACCCATATCGAAGCCGATATCAGACTGGACGCTCTGGCCGCCCTCTGTGGCGTCAGCCCGGACTATTTCCTGCGGACCTTCAAAGCCACTGCTGGCGTGTCGCCCTATCAGTATGTCCTCAACCGCCGCGTCGAACGGGCCAAGCGGCTTCTGGCCGAGGACGCCGCCGCCAGCCTCGCCGAGGTCGCGGTACGCTGTGGATTTGCGCACCAGGAACATCTCAGCCGGATGTTCCGCCGCTTCACCGGTGTCACGCCCGGCCAGTACCGGCGCGCCAGCAGCTAGCGCCGCCGCCGCGACTTTTTCGCGATTTCGTGCAGAGCCGTCCGGGTTTCGTGCAGGCCGCGAGACCCTTGCCCGGCTAGCGTGGCGCCAGATCAATAGAGCCAGGGAGGCAATCATGCCCGATGTGAAGACCGTCTTCGGTTCACTGGCGGACTACCAGAAGGGTGGCATTCAGATCATCAATGATGATCCGAAGAACTACGTGTTCTCGAACGTCTTCGAGGTGGCATCGAAGGCCGGACCATACGACCGCATCGCCGTCGGGAAGAACTTCGAATACGTGATCGAGTGCGTGCGTGCCGACGGCACGTCACCCTGGTTCACCTGCGATCACGACGAGTTCGCGCTGGTGATGGACGGTACTGTCGAGGTGCGCCTGCAGAAGATTGGCGCCGGTCAGTCGGCGCCTGATGGCAGCGACGGCGCCGTGCTGGTGAAAGGCGAGCCTGAAGGCGCCAGGATGGGCCGCATCGTGTGCCGGCGCGGCCACATGGCGCTGCTGCCCAAGGGCACTGCCTACCAGTTCCATGCCGACAAGCCCGGCGTGATCACCATCCAGACCGTGCAAGGCCCGCTCACCGTCGAGCGCTGGGCTGAGATCTGCGAAACCAAGTCCATCTGAGGAGTTCCACGATGTCGAGCGCCATCGCCGTCCAGGCCTCAGAGCCGGACAACTACTACGGCTACCGCAGCTTCAAGCAGGGCAAGTTCGAGTTCAGCCGCGACGAGTACTTCGTGAAGGTGAAGTGGCCCAAGGGCAGCCACCTGATGCCGGCCGATGTCTTCTTACGCGCCCTGCAGCGCGACGTCGCCTGGAACTTCTTCTACGGCACGGTCAATTTCGACCATGTGTTCGGCACGCTGAACCACTACGGCACGGTCGACATGTTCGCCGGCCGCTTCAACGATGCCTACCGCAACGGCGGCCTCGACTATGTCGAGACCTACAAGTCGGACGAGCTGATGGCCACCTTCAAGGCCATTCTCGACGACTGGACCAACAAGGGTTACGACCCGTTCGCAGCACCGGAAGAGACGGCCAATCCCTACGGCCGCAAGAACGGCAGCAACGTCGATGCCATCTCCCGCCAGCGCGTGACAGCCCAGCGCATGGTGGGCTGTGCCGGCGACACGCCGATCCGTACCGACCAGAACGGCTACCCGGTCAATCGTCACTTCGCCGACGTGCCGCAGGACCAGCCCGAGATCCACGCCGAGAAGGGTTTCGAAGACGAGGTGCGCGCCTTCAACCTGTTCGGCTATCTCTCACGCTCCGACGTGACCTGGAACCCCAGCGTCTGCTCGGTGGTGCGCGACAGCCTGTACTGCCCGACGTCGGAGGAATTCATCCTGCCGGTCGAGCACGGCAACGACCGCGTCGAGTGGTTCCTGCAGATGTCCGACGAGATCACCTGGGTGGTGAAGGACAAGGAGACCGGCGCGCTGCGCGCCAACGTCACCATGCGCGCCGGCGACATCGCGGCCATGCCGGCCGACATCCGCCACCAGGGTTACTCGGCCAAGCGCTCGATGCTGCTGGTATGGGAGAACAACTCCGGGAAGATCCCTGAGCTCATCGCCAGCGGCAAGGCACCGGTCACGCCGGTGAAGTTCTGAGGCGTTCGCGCCTCTCCCGCCCGCGGGAGAGGCGATCAAGAGTGAGAAACGCGATGAGCTACCAGACCAAGCTCTTCATCGGCGGCGACTTCGTGCCGGCGCAGGATGGCGCCACGTTCGCCACGCTGAACCCGCACGACGGGTCGGTGATCGCTGACGTGGCGGAAGCGAAAGCGGCCGACGTCGATCGCGCGGTCGAGGCCGCGCGCAAGGCCTTCCCGGCCTGGCGCGACATGCCGGCAGCCGAGCGCGGCCGACTGCTGCTGAAGCTTGCCGACAAGATCGAGGAAAACGCCGATGCGCTCGCGCGACTGGAGGCGATCGACACCGGTCACCCGCTGAAGGACGCACGCGTGCTCGACGTACCGCGCACGGCGGTGACCTTCCGCTATTTTGGCGGCATCGCCGACAAGGTGCAGGGTTCCGTCGTGCCGGTCGAGGCCGGGTTCCTGAATTACGTACAGCGCGAACCGCTGGGGGTCGTGGGCCAGATCGTGCCGTGGAACTTCCCGCTGATGTTCACCAGCTGGAAGATGGGTCCGGCGCTGGCGGCGGGAAACACCGTGGTGCTGAAGCCCGCCGAGCTGACGCCGCTGTCGACCCTGCGCATCGCCGAGCTGATGGCCGAGGTCGGCTTCCCCGAAGGCGTGGTGAATATCGTGCCCGGCTACGGCGCTACCGCCGGCCAGCGGCTGGCCGAACATCCCGGCGTGGCCAAGATCGCCTTCACCGGCTCGACCGTGACCGGTCGCAAGATCGTCGAGGCCTCGGCCGGCAACCTCAAGCGCGTGCAGCTGGAGCTGGGCGGCAAGGGCGCCAACATCGTGTTCGACGACGCCGACCTGAAGGCCGCGATCAACGGCTCGGCGTTTGCGATCTTCCACAACCAGGGCCAGGCCTGCATCGCGGGCTCCCGCCTGCTGTTGCAGGACAAGATCGCCGATCAGTTCCTGGACGGCTTCGTGAAGCTCGCCAGCTCGATCCGGGTCGGCGACCCGCTCGACCCGGTGACCGAGATGGGACCGCTGACCTCGGCCGGCCATCGCGACCGCGTGCTGGCCTATTGCAAGATCGCGCACCAGGCCGGCAGCGAGATCCTGACCGGCGGCGAGCCGCCCGCCGATACCGCGCTGAGCAAGGGCTACTACGTGAAGCCCACTGTCGTGACGGCACAGCCGCAGGACCGCGTCTGCATGGAAGAAGTGTTCGGCCCGTTCGTCAGCGTCACGCGTTTCAAGGACGAGGACGACGTGATCCGCATCGCCAACGCCACGGACTACGGCCTGGGCGGCGGCCTGTGGACGACCAACCTGCAGCGTGCCCATCGCGTTGCCGCCGCGATGCAGGCCGGCATGGTGTGGATCAATTCCTACAAGCGCGTGAACCCTGGCTCGCCCTTCGGTGGCGTCAAGGCCTCGGGCTACGGCCGCGAGATGGGCTTCGAGGCCATGCACGACTACACCGACGCCAAGTCCGTGTGGGTGAACGTCGATGCCCGACTGCCGCCATGGTACCCGCGATGAACGGGAAGCGCGCCACACGTCATACCCCTCTCCCCGCGAGCGGGGAGGGGTGAACAATGATCCCCCCCTTCACATACGACCAGTTGCCGGGCCGCGTGGTGTTCGGGGCCGGGTCGCTCGCGCATCTGCCGGAGGAAGTGGCACGGCTGGGTGCCGAGCGTGCCCTCGTGCTGTCGACACCGGAACAGGTCACCGTGGCGCAGGATGTCGCCCGGCATCTCGGCGCGCGCAGCGCCGGGGTTTTCGCCAAGGCCGTCATGCACGTGCCGATCGAGGCGGCGCGCGAGGCCCGTGCCGAGGCGCAGCGACTGAAGGCTGATTGCGCCGTTGCCGTGGGCGGCGGTTCGACCACAGGGCTGGGCAAGGCCGTCGCGCTCGACAGCGGCCTGCCGATCATCGCGGTGCCCACCACCTATGCCGGATCGGAGATGACGCCGATCTACGGTCTCACCGAAGGCGGTCTGAAGAAGACGGGCCGTGATTCGCGCGTGCTGCCGCGCGCCGTGATCTACGACCCGACGCTGACCCTGAGCCTGCCGGCGACGCTGTCCGCCACCAGCGGCATGAACGCCATCGCCCATTGCGTGGAGGCGCTCTACGCCGTCGACGCCAACCCCATCGTGTCGATGTGGGCAGCGGAAGGCATTCGTGCGCTGGCGGCGGCACTGCCGGCCATTGTTGCCAAGCCGGACGATCTCGCCGCGCGGACGGATGCGCTCTATGGCGCCTGGCTCGCCGGTGCTTCGCTGGGCGCGGTCAGCATGGCGCTGCACCACAAGCTCTGCCACACGCTGGGCGGCACGTTCAACCTGCCGCACGCCGAGACGCACACCATCGTGCTGCCGCACGCCACGGCCTACAACAGCATCGCAGCGCCTGCTGCGATGGCCAGCATCGCGCACGCGATCGGCGCCGCAGACGCCGCGCGCGGCTTGCATGATCTCGCGCAGCGCCTTGGTGCACCGACATCCCTGCGCGCGCTCGGTTTGCAGGAATCCGACCTCGACCGCGCCGCCGAGATTGCCAGCAGCGCACCCTACCCCAACCCGCGTCCCATCGACCGTGCCGCCATCCGCCAGTTGCTGCAGAACGCCTGGGTGGGATCGCCGCCGTCTGTCTAAGAAAACATAACGAGGAGGAAGCCATGAGGGAGACACGCATCAAGCGCCGGCAGGCGCTCACGGGCGCCGCTGGTCTGATCGCGGCCGGCGCCGTCGGCGCACCAGCCATCGCCCAGACCAAACGCATCAAGATCGGCTACGTCAGCCCGCAGACCGGACCGCTGGCGCCATTCGCCGAGGCCGACAACTTCGTGATCGGCGGCGTGCGCGAGGCGGCCAAGGCAGGCCTCTCGATCGGCGGCCGCAACCAGGCACTCGAGATCCTGGTCAAGGACAGCCAGTCCAACCCCAACCGCGCCGCCGAGGTGGCCAACGACCTGATCCTGAAGGACCAAGTCGACCTGATGCTGGTGGCCTCGACGCCGGAGACCACCAACCCGGTGTGCGACCAGTGCGAGGTCAACGAAGTGCCGTGCGTGTCGTCGGTGGCGCCGTGGCAGCCCTGGTTCTTCGCGCGCGGCGGCAAGCCCGACGCCGGCTTCAAGTACACCTATCACTTCTTCTGGGGCCTGGAGGATGTGATTGCCGTCTTCACCAACATGTGGGGCCAAGTGCCGACCAACAAGTCTGTGGGCGGCCTGTTTCCCAACGACGGCGACGGCAATGCCTGGGGTGACAAGGAGCGCGGCTTCCCGCCGGTGCTGAGCAAGCTCGGCTACAAGCTCACCGATCCCGGCCGCTTCCAGAACCTGAACGACAATTTCTCAGCGCAGATCTCGGCCTTCAAGTCGGCCAACGTCGAGGTCGTCACCGGCGTGGTGATTCCGCCCGACCTCACGACGTTCTGGAACCAGGCGCAGCAGCAGGGCTTCAAGCCCAAGGCGGTGTCGATCGGCAAGGCGCTGCTGTTCCCGGTCGTGCTCGAGGGCCTGGGCAACGCCGGCCACAACCTCTCGACCGAGGTGTGGTGGACACCACACCATCCGTTCAAGTCGTCGCTGACCGGTGCCAGCGCCCAGCAGCTTGCCGACGGCTATACGCAGGCCAGCAAGAAGCAATGGACGCAGCCGATCGGCTTCGTGCACGCGCTGTTCGAGGTGGCGATGGACGTGATGAAGCGCTCCAAGGGCGCCGGCGAGCGCGCCAGCGTGCTGGATGCTATCGCCAAGACCAAGCTCGACACCATCGTCGGCCCGGTCGCCTGGGGTTCGGGCCCGGTGAAGAACGTCGCCAAGACGCCGCTGGTGGGCGGCCAGTGGCGCCGCGGCGGCGCCTTCAAGTACGACCTGGTGATCACCGACAACAAGACCGCACCCAACATCCCGGTCGCCGGCAAGATGGAACCCATCGGGTGATTTCCTCCCCCACGTAGTGGGGGAGGTGGCCGAAGGCCGGAGGGGGAGCCGACGTGGTCTCAGTTACCAAGATCACCACGCCTCCCCTCCGCCCCTTCGGGGCACCTCCCCAGCAAAGCTGGGGAGGATGAAAATCATGACCGCGATCCTTCGACTTGAGGGCGTCTCCAAGTCCTTCGGCGCGCTGAAGGTGATCGACGACCTGTCGTTCAGCCTGCGGCGTGGCGAGGCGTTGGGTGTGATCGGGCCCAACGGCGCCGGCAAGAGCACGATGTTCAACCTGATCACCGGCGGCCTGACACCCGGTGCCGGACGCATCCTGTTCGACGAGCGCGACATCACGCGTCTGACGCCGCCGGCACGCTGCCGCCTGGGTATCGGCCGCTCGTACCAGATCCCGCAGCCGTTCGGCGGCATGACGGTGTTCGAGAACGTGCTGGTCGGCGCCACCTTCGGCAGCGGCAAACCGGAGCGGCAGTGCCACGAGTCGTGCATCGCCGTGCTGGAGACCACCGGACTGCTGGGCAAGGCCAACCGATTGGCCGGTACGCTCACCCTGCTGGAACGCAAGCGGTTGGAGCTGGCGCGTGCGCTGTCGATCGGACCCAAGGTGCTGCTGCTGGACGAGATCGCCGGCGGCCTCACCGAAGGCGAATGCCAAGCGCTGGTCGAGACGATCCGCACCATCCACGGCAACGGCGTATCACTGATCTGGATCGAGCACGTCGTGCACGCGCTGCTGGCCGCCGTCAGCCGTCTGGTGGTGATCAATTTCGGCGCACTCTTGGCTGAAGGCGAGCCGCAGGCCGTCATGAACGATCCCCGCGTGCAGTCGGTGTACATGGGCATCGACGAGGATGCCGCGTGATGGCACCGCTCCTGGAAACACGCGGCCTGACGGCATTCTACGGCGACTTCCAGGCGCTGTTCGGCATCGATGTGGCCATCGATCGCGGCGAGACCATTGCCATCATCGGCGCCAATGGCGCCGGCAAGTCGACGTTCCTGCGCGTGATCTGCGGCTTGCTGGGTGCCGAACCCGATCGCGTGCGCCATCGCGACGAGGCCATCGGCGGCCTGCCGGCCAACCGCATCGTGGCACGTGGCATTGCCATGGTGCTCGAAGGGCGACGCTTGTTCGCCTCGCTCAGCGTCGAGGAAAATCTGCGGATGGGCGCCGATGTCGGCCGCAAGGGGCCATGGTCGCTGGAACGTCTCTACCGGCTGTTCCCGATCCTGGCCGAGCGTCGGCGCGCATCGCCTGCGACATTGTCCGGCGGCCAGCAGCAGATGGCCGCGATCGGCCGTGCGCTGATGACCAATCCCGACGTGCTGCTGTGCGACGAAGTCTCGCTCGGCCTGGCGCCGGTCGTGATCCGCGAGCTCTACGCCGCCCTGCCCGCGATCCGCGCCGAGGGCACAGCGATCGTGGTCGTCGAGCAGGACATCAACCAGGCACTGCAGGTGGCCGACCGGGTCTACTGCTTCATGGAAGGCCGGGTGACGCTGACCGGGACGCCCAAGGCGCTGTCGCGCGAGCAGATCCGCGCGGCTTACTTCGGGATGTAGGTAGAAGATGGTAGTGCGCAACTGTCATTCCGAGCGCAGCGAGGAATCTCGCTGCCATGGCGCACTGTGCGTCATCTGCAAAAGATCCCTCGCTCCGCTCGGGATGACTGTACGGGGCAATCCATGACCGCCGCGCTCGACACGGTCCTGCAGGGCACCCTGCTGGGCGGGCTGTATGCCCTGTTCGCCGCCGGCCTGAGCCTGATCTTCGGCATCATGCGACTGGTCAACATCGCGCACGGCGATCTGATCGTGCTGGCGGCCTATGTCGCGCTGGTTGCCGTACAGGCGAGCGGCATCGGGCCGATCGAGAGCCTGGTGATCGTGGTGCCGGTGATGTTCGCCGTGGGCTATGGCCTGCAACGTGGCCTGCTCAACAGCACGCTCGATCGTGGCATCCTGCCGCCGCTGCTGGTGACCTTCGGGCTGTCGATCATCATCCAGAACGCGCTGTTGGAAGGCTTCTCGGCCGACAGCCGCAAACTGCAAGCCGGCGCCTTGGAGATCGCGAGCCTGCGGCTAGGTCCGGATCTCGCCGTCGGCTGGTTCCCGCTGCTGATCTTCCTCACCGCCGTCGCCGTGATCGCCGGCCTCCAGGTGCTGCTCTACCGCACACGCGTGGGCCGCGCCTTTCGCGCCGTGTCGGACGACCCGGAGGCTGCGCGTCTCTACGGTGTCGACAACCGGCACCTGTTCGCGCTGGCCATGGCGCTGGCGCTGGCCGTGGTATCGATCGCCGCGGTGTTCCTGGCCGTGCGCACCAATTTCGATCCTGCCGTCGGACCGGCGCGCCTGCTGTTCGCGTTCGAGGCGGTGATTATCGGCGGGCTGGGCAGCCTGTGGGGCACCCTGGCCGGCGGCGTCATCCTGGGCGTGGCGCAGAGCGTGGGCGCCAAGATCGATCCGGCCTGGCAACTGCTGGCCGGCCATGTCGCCTTCCTGCTGGTGCTGGTTTTGCGGCCACGCGGCCTCTTCCCACGCGCGGTGGATTGACGCCCATGACGACCCATGCTGTCCACCGTGGCACACGCACCAGCAGGACCGGCGTGCTGCTGGCGATCGCCGTGATCATCGGTTTGCTCAGCGTGCCGTTCTGGGCCGGCCGCGCCGACATGCGCCTGATCGTCGAGATGGCTTATTTCCTGGCACTGGCGCAGATGTGGAACCTGATGGCGGGCTATGCAGGCCTGGTCTCGATCGGCCAGCAGGCTTATGTCGGCATTGGCGGTTACGCGCTCTTTGCGCTCGCCATCCATGCCGATGTGCCGCCGCTTTTGGCGCTGCCGCTGGCCGGCCTGATCGCGGCACTGATTGCCGTGCCGACCGCGTTCGTGGTGTTCCGCCTGCGCGGTGCCTATTTCGCGATCGGCACCTGGGTGGCAGCCGAGGTCTTCCGGCTGGTGCTGGCGCAGGTCACGGCACTGGGCGGCGGCACGGGACAGAGCCTGCCGGCCACGATCGTGCGCTCCATCGCCGACAGCGTCGATGGTCGTGACAGGCTGATCTACTTCACCGGCATTGCGCTCGCCGTCTGCGCCACGGCGCTGGTGTTCCTGCTGCTGCGCTCGCGCCATGGCCTGGCACTGACCGCGCTGCGCGACGCCGAGGGCGCCGCCGAAAGCCTGGGGGTCGACCGTTTCCGCACGCAGCTGTGGGTCTACATCGTGGCAGCGCTCGGCACCGGCATGATCGGCGCCCTGATCTTCCTGCAGAAGCTTCGGATCTCACCCGACGCCGCCTTCAGCGTCAGCGACTGGACGGCCAACGTGATCTTCATCGTGGTGATCGGCGGCATCGGCCGCATCGAAGGCCCGATCGTCGGCACATTGGTGTTCTTCGCGCTGCGCGCGCTGCTGGCCGACTTCGGCACCTGGTACATGATCGTACTGGGCGGTGTCGCGGTGATCGTCATGCTCAAGGCGCCGCAGGGCCTGTGGGGCCTCGTGGCCGACCGCTTCGGCCTCGACTTCTTCCCGGTGCGCAGGCTTGTACGTTCCTGGGAGCGCGGGCCTCCGGCTCGCAACGACGCGTAGCACATGAGCAGGCGAGGCGCCCGCGCTCCCAGGCCTTGCCATGAGCGCCAAGACTCGTCACATTGCGGCCGCTGCGAGGATCTCTTCGAACAATGATAGAGCGCCAGTAACACACGGTCTGAAGGTCGGCACGACGCCCGGGCTCCCCGCCCGCTTCGACCGCCTGTCCATGGACAGGAAGAGGCACAGCGATGCTGTGCGTGTGCGCTGTATCTTCGGAGTTCCTCGTGTCCCATCCCTTGTTGACCGCGCCCATCGGGCCGGCCCTGCTGCGCCTGGCAGGTCCCACCACAGGTGTCATGGTCCTGCAGATGCTCGTTGCCGTCGCCGACATCTACTTCGTCGGCCGACTGGGCACCGATGCCTTGGCCGGGATGGCGCTGGTCTTTCCCTTCATGGCGCTGATGGTGAACAACGCCAACGGCGGCATCGGCGGTGGCGTGGCCGCGGCGTTGGCGCGCGCGCTGGGCGCCGGACGGCACGACGATGCCAACGCGCTGGTGTTCCATGCGCTGATTCTCGGCGCAGCCTTCGGGCTGGGCTTCACCATCCTAGCCTGGGCGGCAGCGCCCGCGTTCTATCGCCTGCTGGGTGGCAGCGGGCCTGCACTGACGCAGGCGCTTGCCTTCAGTGACGTGTGGTACTGCGGCGCCATCGCCGTCTGGTTGGCCGCCTTCATAGCGGCGCTTCTGCGCGGCAGCGGCAACGCCGCTGCATCAGCCCGCATCACGGTGATCGCCTCGCTGGTGTATGTGCCACTGGCTGGCGCGCTGACGCTCGGTACCGGCGACTGGCCAGGATGGGGCATGGTCGGTCTTGCGATCGCCTCGATCGCAACCTCCATCGCCGCGGCTCTGCTGTTGGCGCAGGCCGTGTGGCGCGGTGGGCTTGGATTCATGCCGACATTACGCGGCGTCCGCCTGCAGCGCCGGCTGTTCGCCGACATTCTCCACGTGGGCATCATCAGCGTACTGGGTACCCTCATTGCCAGCGTCGCTGCCATGGTGATGACGGGCCTGGTGGGCCAGTTCGGCGCCACGGCGTTGGCGGGCTACGGCGTGGGCGTGCGCCTGGAATTCATGCTGGCGCCGCTCGCCTTCGGCATCGGCACGGGATTGACGACGCTGGTCGGCGTGGCCGCCGGCGCCGATGACTGGAAGCGCGCGATGCGCGCGACCTGGATCGGCGGGCTCGTTGCCTTCGGCTTCATCGGTGCCATCGGCTGGACGGTGGCGCTGCTGCCCGAGACCTGGTCGCGCCTGTTCACCAGCGACCCGCCCGTGATCGCCACCAGTGTCTCCTACATCACCCACGTGGCGCCGTTCTTTTGTCTCTTCGGGCTCGGGCTGACGCTGCACTTCGCGAGCCAGGGTGCGGGACGCATGGTCGTGCCATTCCTGGCCAGCGTCGCGCGCCTGGTCGTAGCCACGGTCGGCGGCTGGCTCGCCATCGTGTGGGGCATGGAAATTGCCGGCGTGTTCGTCGCCATCGCAATCGGCATCATCGTGTATGGCGTCCTGATCGCCGGCACGCTTCTCCTTTCTCCCTGGAGATCCACGGTGCCGCCGGAACGATCGTCACCCTAGCCCGCGCAGCAGCCCCATGGCTGCGCGGACGGTGGCCTCGTCCGACACCAGGACCGAGCACAGGCGCGCGCGCAGGACGGCGGCGAGGACCGCCGCCTTGTTCAGGCCGCCCGAGGCGACGATCACCGTCGAAATATCGCGCAGGATGGCGATGGGCGGTGCGATCACGCGCTGATTCAGCCCATGCTTGACCGGCGCGCCGCGCGGATCGAGGAATGTACCCATGATGTCGCCGACCGCACCGGACGTGCGCAGCGACTCGACGGTGACGTCGCGTGGCAGGCCGTAGCGGATCAGCAGCGAACGCCGGCTGAGATCGCCGACGCTGAGCAGTGCGACATCGTTGGTGGCGATCCGCTGCAGGGAGTCGCGGAAAACGTCCTGGGCCAGGATGGTGTCGCGCGACTTGGCGCTGCCGGCATAGATCGGCGCCGCGAAATAGTTGCACTGCGCGGCGATGCGGCTGGCGAGGCTACTGGCGATCTCGAAGGTATTGAGTTCCAGCCCGTGCGTGAGGCCGCCCATCATCGAGTTCACGCTGAGTTCGGGAAAACTGCCGGCGCGCAGGTGGCGAACCGCCTCGCGCAGGGTCGTGCCCCAGCCGATACCCAGCCCGCGCACGCGGTTCTCGTCGAGATGACGCGACAGATACTCGGCCGCGGCGCGGCCCAGCACGACCGGCACCTGATCAGGATCGGATGGCGTCGGCACGACCACGGCGTCGCGCAGCGCGGTTTCCGCCACGAGCTGCCGTTCCAGCGCGACGCAGTCCGACAGCCGGGAATTGACCTGGATGCTGACCAGCCCGCTGGCGCGCGCCTCGCCCAGCAGGCGATTGGCCCGCAGGCGCGTGATGCCCAGGCGCGTCGCGATATCAGCCTGAGTCAGGCCCTCCATGAAGTAGAGCCACGCCACGCGCACGCGCAGCTGCTCGTCATCTGCCGTCATGCCTCACACCCCACTCCGGGCTCGCCGCGCGCACCGTGCAGCAGCAGCCACCATGCCGACAAGGACTGATCTTGAGCGCTGCCATCACTCTGAAACATATGTATGTCACTCTATACAAATGTTATCGAGATTGATAGGGTGGTGGCGACAAAGGCTTCGTGACGGGGGCGCTGTCGCGCCGATGGATACGCTGGATCATCAGTTGCCGGTTGCCCTGCGCCGCACCGTGACCACACGGCAGATGCGCGTCGGCGCTGGCGTGCTGGCCGCCCTGCCATCGGCGCTGCAACAGGCGTTGCCGGCGGACACGTATGTCATCATTGCCGATGCCAACACATGGGCTGCCGCCGGTGAGCAGGTTGCGGCGCGGCTCGCAGGGGCCGGATTGGCGACGGCATCACCGTTGATCCTACAGGAAGCCCCGAAGGTCCAGCCGCGCGTCGAAACGGCCCGCACCCTGGCCGAAAGCCTGCGCGGCGGCACAGCCGCGCCTGTCGCGGTCGGCGCCGGCGTCATCAACGACCTGGTGAAGTACGCCGCGTCACTGGCCGAGCAACCATACGCCTGTGTGCCGACGGCGGCATCGATGGACGGCTACGCCGCGTCAGGCGCCGCCCTGCGTGATGGCGGCTTCAAGCGCACCTTTGCCTGCCCGGCGCCGGCCGCGGTCATCGCCGACCTCGACGTGATCGCGACGGCCCCGGTCGATATGGCGGCGTGGGGTTATGGCGACCTCGCGGGAAAGCTGGTGGCCGGCGCCGACTGGGTGGTGGCCGACGCGTTGGGCGCCGAGGCGCTGAACGCTGGCCCCTTCGCGCTGGTGCAGGACAATCTCGCGGCGTGGCTGAAACAGCCGGACGCCATCCGGCGTGGCGATCGCGGCGCGCTCGAAGGCCTGGTGCGCGGCCTGCTGACAGCGGGACTGGCCATGCAGGCACATGGCAACTCGCGCCCGGCCAGCGGCAGCGACCACCAGTTCGCCCATCTCTGGGAGATGGAGGAACTCGCCGTCGACGGCGTACCCGTGTCGCACGGCGCCTGCGTCGGCGTGGGCTGTCTCTCGATGCTGGCAGCATACGAATGGCTGCTGCGCCAGGACATGGCCGTCATCACGCCGGCCACATTGGCGGCGCGATTGCCGTCACCCGAAGCGCTGCGGGACGAGGTCGCCACAGCTTTTCATATACCGTTCATGGCCGCCAACGCCGAAACCGAAACCCTGGCCAAGGCCAGTGATGCGGCAGCGGCTGAGCGGCGTCTGAAGACACTGCAAGCATGCTGGCCGACCCTGGCGGCCCGCCTGCGCCGGATGTTGCCGCAGGCCGCCGACGTACGGCAGTGGCTGCAGGCTGTCGGCGCGCCGGCGAGTGCCACCGCCATCGGCGTAGCGCCGCAGAAGCATGCCGCCGACTACCGGCGCGCACGCCTGATTCGGCGCCGCTACACGGCGCTCGATCTGCTGCACGAATTGGGGTGGCTGGATGCCGCTGTGAACAGCTTGTTCGACAGTAGTGGTTTCTGGGGGCAACCGCACACAGCGTAGGCGTGACCAGGGAGCGGCCGCCATGCCCGTAGCGCGCTCCCGGCAACACTCAGGGAGGGGTACGATGGGAATGACTCGAAAAGGACTTGCATCGGGGTTGTTGGCTGCGTGCCTGACGGTCGGTACCGCCATGTCCGCCGCAGCGCAGAAGGTCGAGGTGCAATTCTGGCACGCCATGGGCGGCGTGCTGGGCGAGCGCGTCGATGAACTGGTCAAGAAGTTCAACGACTCGCAGGCCAAGTACACCGTCGTCGCCGTGAACAAGGGCAACTACGACGAGGTGATCAACGGCACCATCGCAGCCTATCGCGCCAAGAAGGCACCGCACATGGTGCAGATCTATGAGCGCGGCTTCATGACGATGCTGATGTCCGACGCCATCGTCCCGGTACAGGACCTGCTGACCGAGAAGAAGTACGCGAGCGACTGGAACGACTTCATCAAACCGGTCGCCGGCTACTACCGCTACAAGGGCAAGCTGATGAGCATGCCCTTCAACTCATCGACGCCGATTCTGTGGTACAATAAGGAGCATTTTGAAAAGGCCGGCTTCAAGGATGGTCCGGCGCGGACCTGGCCGGAGTTCGAGAAGCAGCTCTATGAGATCAAGGCCAAGGGCATTGCCGACTGCGGCTCATCGCTGGCCGGCGATTATTTCTGGAGCCTGGTCGAGAACTACAGCGTGGTGAACGACCAGCCTTTCGGCACCAAGTCCAACGGCTTCGATGGGCTCGACACCGAGTTCGTCTACAACAAGACCCTCGTCGTGCAACAGGTGACCCGACTGAAGAAATGGGTCGACGACGGCGTGATGCAGATCGCGGGCCAGGGCCTCAACCCCGAGCAGCTCTACACCTCGGGCAAGTGCTCGACCTTCTTCGCCTCGACGGCGGCACATGGCAGCGTCGAGCGCAGTGCCAAGATCGCGTGGAGCGCCACCTATCTGCCGGTCGAACCGGGTATCGAGGCCCGCAACAGCACCATCGGCGGTGCCACGATCTGGGTGCTCAAGGGCCACAAGTCGGACGAGTACGCGGCGGTCGCGGCGTTCCTGAATTTCCTCGCCAGCCCCGAACTGCAGGTGTGGTGGCACAAGGTCACGGGCTACGTGCCGCTCACCGGCAAGGCCCATCAGCTGGCCAAGCAGGAAGGATACTACACCGCCAACCCGACACGGGAGATTGCCATCCTGCAGCTGAGCCGCGGCACGCCGACGGCCAACTCGCAGGGCTTCCGCTTCGGCAACTTCACGCAGACCACGTTCGCGCTGCGCCAGGAGCTGGAGTCGGTGTTCGCCAACAAGAAGCCGCCGCAACAGGCGCTTGATGATGCCGTGCGCCGCGGCAACGATATCCTGCGCCAGTTCGAGAAGCTGAATGCAGGGAAATACTGATCACTCGCCTCTCCCGCTTGCGGGAGAGGTCGCCGAGCGCGCCAGCGATCGGCGGGTGAGGGCCCAAGGACTCAGCAACGCGTCCGTGGTCCCTCACCCTCCCATCGCGCTGTCGCGCGACGGGCCCCTCCCTCTCCCGCGCGCGGGAGAGGGCAGAGCGTCCGGCCTGAAGCGGGCGCATTTCCGGCAGTCGCGCCTGCCGTGGCTGCTGCTGTTGCCGCAGCTGCTGGTGCTGGCACTGTTCTTTTTCATCCCGGCGTTTCGCGCCCTGGCGCAGGCCTTCCTGCTGACCGATCCGTTTGGCACCCGCGTCCAGTTCGTGTGGTTCGACAATTTCCGCGCCCTGCTGTCGAGCCCGGAATACCAGTCGTCGGTCTGGGTCACGATCTGGTTCACCCTGGCACAGAGTGCGCTCACCATCGTGATCGCGGGCGTGTTGGCCTTCGCCACCGACCGCGTCATCCGCGCACGGGGCCTCTATCGCAGCGTCATCCTGCTGCCCTACGCCGTGGCGCCGGTCATCGCCGGCATTCTCTGGGCCTTCCTGTTCAATCCGGCCGTGGGTCCGATCGCGCATGCCTTGCACGCCCTGGGCATCGGCTGGGATCCCAACCGCAGCGGGCGCGACGCCTTCATCCTGGTCACCCTCGCCGCCACCTGGAAGCACATCTGCTACGACTACATCTTCCTGGTCGCGGCGCTGCTGGCAGTGCCGCCCTCGCTGCTGGAGGCGGCCGCGGTCGACGGCGCCGGGCCGGCGCGACGATTCTTTCTGATCGCGCTGCCGATGATCGGCCCGACAGTGTTCTTCCTGCTGGTGATGAACTTCGTCTACGGCTTCTTCGAGACCTTCGCGATCATCGATGCCGTCACCCACGGCGGCCCGGGCGGCGCCACCATGATCCTGGTCTACAAGGTGTACCAGGACGGCTTTGTGCATATCGATCTCGGTTCGTCGGCGGCGCAGTCCGTGCTGCTGATGATCTTCGCCGTCACCCTGACCCTGCTGCAATTCCGCTACGTCGAGCGGAACGTGAACTACGATGTGTAGGGGGCGGGCATGATGCGGGCAGCATTTCGGACCGCGGGCGTCCACGCCCGCATTCGCTCGCAGCGAAGCGAAGAGCGAAAGACGGTCGGCGCTGCCGCGCCGAGGCGCGCGTTGACGTGCGCGGTCCCAAAGGGTGCCTGACATGATCGAACGCGCGCGCGGCACCGACATCACCTGCCACCTGATCCTCATCGCCGGTGCGCTGCTGGTGTGTCTGCCGCTCTATTTCGCCTTCGTCGCCGCCTCGCACACGGTCGCCGAGGTACTCACCATCCCCTTCCCCTGGCTGCCCGGCGATCAGTTCTTCGAGAATGCCCGCACGGCCTGGGAGAAGGGCAATCTCGGGCGCCTGTTCGTCAATTCGTTGATCGTGGCGTTGGGTATCACCATCGGCAAGATCGCGGTGTCGCTGCTGTCGGCGTTCGCCATCACCTATTTCCGCTTCCGGTTCCGGATGCTGGCGTTCTGGCTGATTTTCATGTCGTTGATGTTGCCGGTCGAGGTGCGCATCCTGCCGACCTACGAGGCGGTGGCCAATGCCGCCCTGCCCCTGCAATGGCTGCTCGATATCCTCGACGTCGGACGCTGGATCAGCGCCCTGATCGGCCGGCGCGTCGAGATCACGGTCGAATGGAACATGATCGACAGCTACGGTGGGCTGATCCTGCCGCTGATCGCCTCGGCCACGGCCACCTTCCTGTTCCGCCAGTTCTTCCTCACCGTGCCCGAGGAGCTGTGCGAGGCAGCCCGCATCGATGGCGCCTCACCGCTGCGCTTCTTCTGGAGCGTGCTGCTGCCGCTGTCGACGTCCAACATGGTGGCGCTTGCCATCATCCTGTTCCTCTACGGCTGGAACCAGTATCTGTGGCCGCTGCTGTTCACGACCGAGCCTGGCATGGCCACCGCGGTGATCGGGCTGAAGAACCTGATCCCGCGCTCGGACATGGAGCCGGCCTGGAACATCGCCATGAATGCCGCTCTGCTGGTCATGCTGCCGCCGGTCATCGTCGTGGTGGTGCTACAGCGATGGTTCGTGAAGGGGCTGGTCGACAGCAGCAAATAGGAGCTGTCATCCTGGGCGCAGCCAGGAGTGATAGAATACAGCATGGTCTTGATCATCGGACACCGCGGCGCCCGCAACCTCTGGCCGGAAAACAGCCTGGACGGATTTCGCCGCACGCTGGCGCTGGGAGTCGACGGCGTCGAGCTCGACGTGCATCTCTCGCGCGACAGCGACCTGGTCGTGATCCACGATCCGACCTTGGAACGCACGACGGAAGCATCGGGCGCGGTGCACGACAGAACGGCGGCCGAGCTGGCTGCCATCCGGTTGCACGATGCCGATGGCGAAGGCGTGCCGCGACTGAACGACGTGCTCGACATTTTCCGTGGCAGCGCCCTGGAGCTTCATCTCGAGATCAAGACCGATGTCGCCGGCCGAGCCTATCCCGGCCTGGAGGCACGGCTGTTGGACACGATCCAGCGCCATCAGCTGCAACAACAGGCCATCGTCACCTGTTTCGTGCCTGAGGTGCTGCAGACCGTACGCCGCCTCGATCCGAACCAGCGCGTGCTCGCTTCGCTCGATCGTCGCTCGGCTGAGCTGATGGGCGGTATCGAGGCGGCACTGGAGCGGTTCGCCGCCATCGACGGCTGCCTGCTGGCGGTCGAGAAAAGCCTGTTGTCGGCAACGCTGGACCTGTGCCGGCAAAAATTCGGCAGCGAGCGGCTGGGCGCCTGGGTACCGAACGATCCACCCGACATCACCTACTGGCTGCACCAGCCCATACACCGCATCACCACCGACCGGCCCGACCTTGCATTGGTCGCCCGCCGCGATCTGCTGCCGGTGCGGCCATGATTGGCCGCTTCCCGTCCCGAACGCACATCGGACGACGCCGTCTCCTGCTCGGTGCCACCGCAGGCCTCGTGGCCGGGCCGGCACTGATCGCGTCGGCAGCGCCCAACTTCACCGCCGACCCGTTCCAGCTCGGCGTCGCGTCAGGCTGTCCGCGGCCCGACAGTGTCGTGCTGTGGACACGGCTGGCGCCCGATCCGCTGAACGGCGGCGGCGTGGGGCCGGAACCGGTGCCGGTCGACTGGGAAATTGCCGAGGATGACGGCTTCCGCCGGATCGCGGCGCGCGGCCAACACATCGCCACCGCGGCCTGGGCGCATTCGGTGCATGTCCAGGTGCAGGGCCTGAAACCGGCACGCTGGTACTGGTATCGCTTCCGGGCTGGCGGCACACTGAGCCCCGTCGGCCGTACGCGCACGGCGCCGGCCGCGAATGCGGTGCTCGACCGTTTCCGCTTCGCTTTCGCCTCGTGCCAGCAATACGAGCTGGGCTACTTCACCGCGCTGCGTCACATGGCGGCGCGCGAGCTCGACCTGGTGATCCATCTCGGCGACTACATCTACGAAACGTCGTGGGGCTGGCATCGCGTCCGCCATTTTACGGGCGCCATCCCGACGACCCTGGACGAGTTCCGCGAACGCCATGCGCAGTACAAGACCGACGCCGACCTGCGCGCGCTGCACGCGGCCTTCCCCTGGCTGGTCATCTGGGACGACCACGAGGTCGCCGACGACTACGCCAACGACATCTCGCACCGTAACCGCGACCCCAAGTTCTTCCTGACCGTACGCCGCGCCGCCTACCAGGCGTGGTTCGAGCACATGCCGGTGCCGATGTCGGCGGCGCCGGTGAACGGCAGTCTCCGCATCTACGATCACTATCGCTTCGGCAGCATGCTGGATGTGATGCTACTGGACGATCGGCAGTACCGCTCGCGCCATCCCTGCGTCACTGACAGCCGCACTACCAAGCGACCGGTCGATTGCAGCGAACGCACGCGGCCCGACCGCTCGATCCTGGGCGCCGCGCAGGAGGGGTGGCTCGACGGCAGCCTGGCCACGGCCAAGGCGCGCTGGACCGTGCTGGCGCAGCAGACGCTGATGGCCGAGGTCGGCCGCGGCGGCCAGGGCGAGCAGGGCTTCATGGTCGATCGCTGGGACGGTTATCCAGCGTCGCGCCAGCGGCTGCTCGACAGCATCACGCGGCATCGCATCGCCAATCCGGTCGTCATCGGTGGCGACGTTCATTCCTTCTGGGTCAGCGACCTGAAGCGCGACTTCGCCACCAAGGGACCGGTGGTGGCGACCGAGTTCGTCGGCAGTTCGGTCACATCGAATGGTCCATCGCAGGCCGCGGTCGATCGCGTGCTGGCCGCCAATCCGCACCTGAAATACGGACGCGGCGACAAGCGCGGCTACGTCGCCATGGAGCTGACGCCACAGACGCTCACCACGCATTTCGAGGCCGTCGATGACGTGCAGGATCCGCAGTCCGCGGTGCGTCGCCTGAGAAGCTTCGTGGTCGAGAACGGCAAGACGGGCGCCGTGCCCGCATAATCCCGGGCACGCCGGCAGCCGCTTCAGCCACCCTTCACCGGACCCGCGGCAAGGCAGCGAGGCTTGGCAGCGCCTTGCGCGGCACGAACCTTGCCGGGTTCCACAGATCAGCGCGCCGCAAGGCCATGGTACCGTCGAGATGAACCTCCTGCACCTCGACAATGACCACGGACCGCGGCCGTTTGCCGTCAACAAGGAACCGCGACATCAGTTCGTCCGCCGCTGTCGTCGAGGCGATACCGTTGATGCGCAGCATCTCCTCGATACCGGGGATGAAGAACAGCAGTTCCACCGCCGGCACATGCGCGATGTTGGTCGGCGTATCGAGGTGATGGGAACCGGGCCGATCGGGAAACGCCAGCCTCTTGTGGTCCAGCACGTGAACAAAGCCCGGCTCACCGCCCCGCGGCGATACGTCGGCCAAACCGTTCGGTCGGATAGAGCTGATGCACAGGAAAGGCGACAACGCGATGAAGCTGCGCGTGTGGATGTCGAGATGATCGAGGACCCTGTCGATCTCTGCCTTGGCGGGCTTGAGTTCCTCCGTATGCAGCGCCGCTTCCGCTACCAGTTCGCTGCCGTGACTCATGGAACCCCCGCCGCCATCCCTGCTTCGGTTTCACAAATCTATCATGAATTGATAATAAGTCGCAATTGCAATTAAACTACACCCTTATCCTGACGTGATTCGCCAGGTGCGCGCCTGCATCTGCGCGTCCCACAGTCGGCGATAGAGGCCGTCCGGGACAGCCAGCAGGTCCTGGTGCGACCCGCGCTGCACGATGCGGCCCTGGTCGATCACCCAGATCGCATCGGCCCGAGTGATGGTCCATAACCGGTGCGCCACGACCAGGACAGTGCGATCCGCCGTCAGGGTACTCAGCGCGGCCTGGATTTCAGCCTCGTTCTCGGTGTCGATATTGGCGGTTGCCTCGTCGAGCACCAGGATGGGCGCATCCTTCAGCAGCGCCCGGGCGATCGCAATGCGCTGGCGCTCGCCACCCGATAGCGGTCCGCCTTCGGCATCGAGTGGCGTGGCGTAGCCCTGCGGCAGCGCCATGATGAAGTCATGGGCACGGGCGGCACGCGCCGCCTGCTCGACGGCATCATCAGGCGCATCCGGCCGGCCGAGCCGGATGTTGTCGGCAACGGTGCCCTCGAACAGCACGACATCCTGCAGGACCATGGCTACGGTGCGGGCCAACGTCTCGGCCGACAGGGCCCGCACGTCGACCCCACCGATCGTGATGCTGCCGGATCCGACATCCCACAACCGGGCCACGAGATGGGCAAGCGTGGATTTGCCCGAACCCGACGGCCCCACCAGCGCCACCATGGCGCCCGCCGGGATGTATCCGTCGATCTCGTGCAATCCGGCACCGTCGCCACCCTCGTAAGCGAAGGAGACTGTCTTGAAGGCAATGGCGGCGTCGGTCGGTGTCCCATCCACGACCGGCTCCGGTAATGGCGTTTCGGCGGCCAGGCGCCGGATGCGTGCCAGCGTCTCACGCGCAAAGCGCAGTTCGGCGAGGTTGAGGCCCAGATCCATGATCGAGCGGTAGAAGCGCAACGCCACGACCAGCAGCAGGACCAGGACCGCCGGCGCGATATCACCGCCACTGACACCCACCGCCGCCGCGATCGCGGCGACGGCGAACCCCAGTTGCAGGACAAAGGCGAAGGCCAGCAGCGCCGGCGCCGGCGCCAGTTCGGCGCGCATCTGCGCCTGCTCGAAGCGCTGCAACTGTGCCTCAACCAGAAGCCGTCGATGGTTACCGCGATCGTACTGGCGCAGGTCGCGGCTGCCTTCGATCTGATCGACCAGTGCGGCCACCAGATCATCGCGCTGGTCGGCGACCGTCGCCGACGCACGCGACAGCAGGCGCAACGACCAGGGAATGGCGATAAACGCTATCGGAACGAACGCAGCCGCCATCAGCGCGACGCGCACATCGAGAACCAGCAGCACGCCCCACAGGAATACCGGCAACGCCGCATTAACGACCGACAGGCCCCAGACATGGGTGACGACGTCCTGATAGAGACTGAAGCGCCCGGTCAGCAGTTCGGCGATGATCGCGCGACGTGCCTGTGTGAAGACGCCCATCGGCAGTCGACTGAGGTGGTCGGCCACGGCCAGCCGCGCATCGGCGACGACGCCGTAGGTTGTAGCGAAATTCTCGATGTTGGCGCGCGCCTTCAACACCACCAGCAGCATCGTCGCCACCGTCAGCACGAGCGCCGCCTCCACGGCCAAGGCGACATCGGCGCGGCCGGCAAAGACCGCGATGAGCACGCGCGCCAGCTCGACATAAGGTATGGTCTCGACGAGCGCCGCCGCCACGCCGAGGGCGAGGCCGCGCCACAGGCGTGGTTCGCGCCGGCCGGCGAGATCGAAGCCGAAATCGACGATCATGTGCGCAACGCCCAGTCGCGGCTGCCGGTCTGCGCATCCCACAGCCGGCGATACACCGGCGAGTCCCGCAACAGGATCTCATGCCGACCAACGCCGTCGAGGCGACCATCGGCCAGCACCGCGATGGTATCGGCCTGCATCACGGTGGCCAGGCGGTGGGCGACGACCAGCACGGTGCGCCCAACCGTCAGGCGGCCGATGGCCCGCTGCACGGCGCGCTCGCTTTCGGGATCGGCGAAGGCGGTTGCCTCGTCGAGCAGCAGGATCGGTGCGTCCTTCAGCAGCGCGCGGGCGATGGCGAGCCGCTGGCGCTCGCCACCGGACAGCCGCGCGCCGCGATCACCGATCGGCGTGTCGAGGCCCTGCGGCAGTTGCGCGACCAGTCCGGACAGGCCAACGGCATCGACGGCCTGCATGAGGGTAGCGGTCGTCGTGTCGGCGGTGGCAATCACCAGGTTCTCGCGCAGCGTGCCGTTGAAGAAGAACGGATCCTGGAACACCACAGCGACTTGGTCGCGCAGGCATTCGGGCGCCATAGCGCGCACATCGACACCGCCGATGTGCACGGCGCCGGCGCGCGGGTCCCAAAAACGGGCAACCAGGCGCACCAGTGTGCTCTTGCCGGCGCCGCTGGGTCCGACCAGTGCCGCGATGCTGCCGGCCGGTATGGTGAACGACACGTCGTGCACGACATCGGGTCGCTCGCCGTAGCCGAACGAGACATGCTCGAAGCTGATGTCCGCGCCGACCCGTGTTCCGGCGATCGGAGGCTGCCGTCCTGGAGACACCGCGGGCGTATCCAGCAACGCCGCCACGCGGGCGGCACCCTGCATCTGGCGCTCCAAAGCCCCGAAGGCGTACATCACGCGCAGCAGCGGGGCCGTGAGGCCGGCGCCCAGCACCACGAACAGAACGAACGCGGCGACATCCAGCGATCCGGCGACATGCAGGACCAGGCCGACCGGCAGCACCACCAGCAGGTTGGTCGACAGCATCACGAAGAACAACGCATAGGGAATCGCCGTCCGGCGCGTGATGCTGTCGGCAAGGCCAGCGAGCGCGTGAACGGCCTGCCGCAAGGTACCAAGCGAGCGCGCCACGCGATGGTGCGCCTTCAACGTCGCAATGCCGCGGATGTAGGCCAGCAGGCTGGCATTGGCGGCGGTATCGGCGGCATGCCATTGCGCGTGGATCACCTCGAGACCACTGAAAGCGCGCTTCTGGGCAACCAGCGCCACCGGCAGCAGG
Organism: Reyranella sp. CPCC 100927; assembly: GCF_007859315.1. Classification (GTDB taxonomy): domain Bacteria; phylum Pseudomonadota; class Alphaproteobacteria; order Reyranellales; family Reyranellaceae; genus Vineibacter. Next base: position 595,411 of record NZ_VOHA01000001.1, on the reverse strand, counting down.
GCCAGCGACGCCAAAGCCATGCGCCAGTCCACCACCAGGAGCAACACTGCCGCCAGCAGCGGCAGGACCAGCCCGGCCACGGCGTCGGGCAAGGTGTGCGCGATCAGGTGCTCCAGTCCGCCGACATCGTCGACCAGCGTCTTCTTGAGATCACCGGCGCGACCTTCGAGCGCGCCCAATGGCTGGCGCTCCAGCGCACGCACCAACGCAACCTGCAGGTTCTTCTGGATGCGAAAGGCCATACGGTGCGACAGGATGTTGGCGCCGCCGAACAACAGCAGGCGCAGGATCGCCGCGACCAGCATCAGCACCGCCAGCCACACCAGATGGCCGGGATCGGGATCAGGCGCCATCACCGCGCCGGCCATGCGATGGACCAGCACGTAGGGCGCCAGTTCGGCGACCGCGGCCAGCGTCGCCAGCGCGGCCGCCGACAGCAGCAGGCGCGGTTCCGCTCGCAGCAGATCGGCAAACAGCCTGCGGCCGGTGCGCGGCGCGCCGTTCATCGCAACCCGGCCGGTCGCGGCCATCCTGCGAGGGCAGCGGTCGCGAGGTATCCTGCGGCGACAAGGCCGATGGTCACGGCATAGCCGAAACGCTGGGCAATGAACCCGCTGGCGGCAAAGCCCAGGAGGCCGACGAGTGCGACCGCGGCCATCAGCACGGTCACCTCGGTCGCGGCCTCGTCACCCCCGGCCAGCCCGAGAAAGAAACTGGTGAACGCGATGGTCTGTGCCGCCAGCGCGCAGAAGACGAGCACCACGGCCGCGATCGCGCTCGCTTCGGCGCCCAACGGCGCATCGGCTACCGTCAGCACGACAAAGAGCGGCGCCAGTGCCAGAGCGCCGATCATGATGGCACGCAGTGGCGGCGTCCGCCGTGCCAGCGCACCGGCGACCGGGCCGACGACAGTGAAGGCAGCGAGATGGATGACGGCGATCGCCGTGCCGATGGTGGCCAGACTGAACCCGAGGTCGACCAGGCGCGGCTGGATCATGGCAAAAGCCACCGACACGACGAAGGTGGCGGGTGTCACGATGACGATCGCCTGCCAGATGTCGCGCCGTCGCAGGATGCGCAGCAACAGCAGGCGCGCAGTCGTCGCGGCGCCGGGCCTCGGTTCGGCGACGGCCACGAGCGCGGCGGCGAAGGCAAGCATGACCCCCGCGACCGCCAGCAACGCGGCCCGCCAGCCGACGGCGTCGACCAGGTAAAGACAAATGGCGCCGCCGATGACGTTGCCCAACGCACCGCCCCAGCCGACGAACGCCGCGCCCATCGCGCGTTCACCCTCACCCAGCGCCTCGGCCACATAGCCCATCGTGGCGATGCGCTGGGTCGCCGCCAGGGTCGCCAGCACGATGCTGACTGCCAGGATGGCACCAAGATCATGTGCCGGATCGAGGAGGGACATGATCCCGACCGCAAGGGCACTGGCGATCTGCATCACCAGGATCCACGACCGACGCCGCCCCAGGCGGGTAAGCCGATAACGATCGACCAGCGGTGCCCACAGGAAATTGACAGCGAAGGCGAAGAACACCATGCCGAACAGGCCGATCATCTCCAGCGGCGCACCGTTGCGGCGCAGGATCACGGGAATTGCGGCATAGATCAGCGATACCGCCAGGTACTGCTGGCAGTTCAGCATGGCGACGACGGCGAACCGCATAGCGATCAGAACCGCACCTGGGCTCCCACGCCCACCACCCTGCCATGACCGACGGTGACGGCCTCGGCGCCCGGCCCGTAGAACAGGCCGATATACTGCGGTCGATAGTCGGCCAGGTTCTGGCCGAAGACGTAGACGCTGAAACGATCGAACTCGAGGCCGACCTTGGCGTTCACGATGTGATAGGCCGACAACCGGAAATGGCTACCGACGTCGGCGGCCCGCGCCCCGATGAACTGATGCTGCGCCAGGCCGAAGACATTGATGCTGTCGGGCAGGCCGAGCCAGGTCGCGGTGCCGCGATACTGCAGGCTGAGGCTGGTCGTGAAGCGCGGCGTGCTGGGCACCCGATTGCCGTTCTTCGCCCCGGACGATGCAGCGACATCGGCCGAGACGTTGCGCACGGTGGCATGGGTGTAGCCGGCGCTGCCGAACAGGTCGAGGCCAGGCATCAGGCGGTAGCCCAGCTCGATCTCGGCGCCATAGCTGCGCGTGTCGAGCGGCTTGGGCACGAAAGTGAACGACGCCGAATCAAGCGCGAACAGGTTCTGGTCCTTCACGTTGTTGAGGAACAGGGCAGCGTTCACGAAGGCGCGCCCGCCCAACAGGCGATTCTTGGTGCCGAGCTCATAGGTCCACGACGTCGACTTCTTGTACGGCTGATCGGCCAGGCCCGTCGGCGCGTTGTTGGTGAAATTGGGGAAACCACCGCTCTTGGCGCCCCGCGACACGCTGGCATAGACCATCGACTGTGCACTGATGTCGTAGCTCACCGCGACACGGCCGGTGACGAGATCGAAGCCCAGCGAACCCTTCTGGCGGAACGACGGCACCGTGCCGGCAAAACCGTTGGAGGTGTAGCGGGCGTCAAAATGCTTATCGTCGTGGGTGTAGCGCAGGCCGGCCGAGACCTTGAGGCCATCGACGCCGGGCACCGGCGCGGTGGCTTCGCCGAAGATGGCGTAGCTGTTGGTGCGATAGCGGTGGTTGCGCCAGCCGTTGGTCGAGATGAAGAAGGGCGACTGGTAGTACGAGTCGAGCTTGAAGTTGTCGTGGTAGAAGGTGGCGCCGGCCACCCAGGTGACGCGCGAGTCGGCGGCGCTGTTGAGGCGCACTTCCTGGTAGACGCTGTTGAAGCGCTCGTCATAGGTGGAGAAGTCCGTCGCCGGCAGGAAGAAGCCGACCGGCAGGCCGAACACACGTGAGAAGGTCAGCGCCTCGGAGTTGTTGCTGAGCGACTTGTAGTCGTAGTGATTGAAGGCGGTGACCGACGTCAATACGACGTTGCCGAAATCATGCGTCGCCGTCAGCGACACGCCGGCGACATCGCGATGGATATAACCGCGCGGATCGAGCGCCACGGCCGGAAAGTCCGCCTGCTTGCGCAGCAGGAAGTTGGAGGGATGGTTGCGGTCGCGCTGTCCGAAAAAGCTGAGTGTCAGCTTGGTATCGGCGCCCGGCGTCGCCACCAGCGAACCGCGGAAGGCACCGTTCTCGGTGTCGCCGATCTTGCCGAAGCCGGGCGCCGCGTTGGTGACGTCGCCATTCACGCCGGCATAGCTCGCCGTGAGCCGCCCCGCCAGCTTGCCATCGATCAGCGGACCGGAAACCGAGAGCTGCCCCAACCGATACCAGTCGGTGCCGACCTCGCCGCGCGCCGATGCCTCGAAGCGATCGCCGGGCTGGCGCGTGATGATGTTGATGGCGCCGCCTTGCGCGTTGCGCCCGAACACCGTGCCTTGCGGGCCGCGCAGAACCTCGACGCGCTCGGCATCGAAGATGCGCAAATCCGAGCCGAACAGCGGTTGCGGCACGCCATCGACATAAGTGACCACCGACGTGTCGTCATAGCCCAGCGGCTGCGACATCGGCCCGAGGCCGCGGATCGACAGGAAGGTCGACCGGCCATCGCCCAGCGAACTGAAGCCGACATTGGGGACCTCGCGCAGCAAGGTCTCGACGTCATCGATGCGGCGATCCTGCAGGCTTTTGGCACCCACGGCGGTGACACTGAGCGGTGCGTCCTGCTGGCTTTCCTTGATCTTGCGCGCCGTGATGTCCAGTGGCTCCAGCACGGTGACCGGCGCATCCGGCGCTGCCGCGGTCTGCGCCTGCGCGGTGCGATCTGCCGCCCACACACCACCGAGCATCGTGGTCGCCAGCAACGCCAGCAGCCGGGCGCACACCTGCCCTTGCGGCGCCCCATGCCGCCGCGTCACGCCACCCCGGTTCATCAATACCCCCGCTTTGCCAATAACCGGCGGAGCATGAGCATCCGAACACCCGGACGGCCAGTGATGTGGCCTATGCGCGGCGCCAAAAGGCTTATGCGTGCGGCCAGGGCGCCAATTGCACGACTCAAGCGCCGCGCGCGTCGCGCGGCGGCGAACCGAACTTGCGGCGATAGGCGGCGGCAAAGTTGCTGGGATGAGCGTACCCGACGAAATGGGCGGCCTGCTTCACGGTCCAGCCTTCGCGCTCCAGGCCGCGGCGGGCATGCTCCAGCCGCTGACTGCGCAGGAAATCGAACACCGATTGTCCCACCACGCGCGGGAACTTCGCCTTGAGACTGCTGACGCTCATGCCCGCCAGGTGCGCGAGGTCGTCCAGCCGATGATCCTCGGCCGGGGCCGCGATCAACTTGTCGCGTACCCGCAGTACGCGGCTGGCGTCGCGCGGATGCACCGCGCCGTCGGCGGACTGCTCGGCGGCGAGCCCGCGGGCCAGCAACTCGAGCGCGCAGCTCTCCGCCAGCAGCCGGGCGACCGGACCGGCCTGATGGGCCGCCATCAGGTCGTGTGCCAGCGCCTGCAGCCGATCGCCGATTCGCAGCGGTGCGAGAGCCGTTTCAGCGAGCCTGCCTGCGACGTGCGCACCCAGCGCATCGTCATCCATGTCGCGCGGATTGGCCTGCAGAACCAGGCTGCGGCTGCGCTCGCCGCGGCGATGGCGTCCCGACAGCCGCGCATCGCCCGCCACCGTGACCATCGCTGCTCGGCCCGGCCAGAAGATCTGCTCTTGCCCGCCGTCGAGCGCATAGCGGATCGGATCGCCGTCGAGCACCAGCACGATGGTCAGCGTCCGCGCGATGATCCCGGCCCGCTCGTTGTCACGCGTCGCGACCAGGTCGGTGGCGCAGACCCGCACGCCACAGGAGAGCTCCAGGGTCGACAGCACACCCTCGGCCAACGGCGCGTCATCATCGGCAGCGTCGACGTCGCAGCCATAGCCCCAGCGCCGCGCGACGTCGGCCAACCCGCGCGCCGAATGGCACGGCATCACCGATAAATCAGCCGGCTCCAGGGATCTGCCCGTCATCATACCGTGAACTTTCCCATCACTGCGAAGACAAGTCAATGCAATTGAGAATTATTATCAAAACTGCAGTCTTGAGACACCCAGCCACACGACATAGGTTCACAGCATGTTGACTTGGAGCGATTGTCCCGCTGTTGAGCGCATACCCGGCAAGGTGAGCGGTGCCTGGCTGTTCAAGGACACACGTGTGCCGGTCAAAGCGCTGTTCGAGAACCTGGAGGACGGCGCCAGTGTGAACGACTTCCTCGAATGGTTTCCCGATGTGCGCCGGGAACAGGTCGAGGCCGTGCTGGCACATACCGAGCGTAGTCTGGAAGGCGCCTAGCTGCTTCACACCCAGATGAAGATCCTGTTCGACCAAGGCACGCCCGCCCCTCTTCGTCATATGCTGGTCGCCCACACGGTCGCAACAGCCGGTGAAATGGGCTGGTCCGCGCTCAGCAATGGCGATCTGCTCGACGCTGCCAGCGTGGCTTTCGATGCCCTGATTACGACGGATAAGAACTTGCGGTACCAGCAAGTCATCACTGGCCGGCGGCTTGCTATCCTCGCGCTGCCGACAACGAGTTGGCCGAAGCTTCAGCGCCTCATCGCCGACATCGTTGCAGCACAGACGCATTGAAGCCTGGTGACTTCGTTGAATTGACGCTCTCGTCCTAGCGAGACAACACCAACACCCCACGTGCCGCTATTTGCTATACTGGCATGCAAGAACCTCGGGCCATTGTCCGACCAAACGCATGAGGAGACTGCTCCGTGCTGAGCGAACATTTCGCCGAAACGTCGCGCCACAAGACGTTCTATCTCGCGGCCGGCCCGGCCGACGGGCCGCTGATCATCTTCGTGCATGGCTGGCCCGAGCTGTCGCTGAGCTGGCGGCATCAGTTGCCCTGCATGGCGGCGCTTGGTTTCCGCGCCATTGCACCCGATCTGCGCGGCTATGGCCGCTCCAGCGTCTATCGCACGCACGGTGACTACGCTCAGGAGCACATCGTGGCCGATATGATCGATCTGCTGGACTCGCTGGGCGCCGAGAAAGCCGTGTGGGTCGGGCACGATTGGGGCAGCCCAGTGGTATGGAATGTCGCCAGCCACCACCCCGAGCGCTGCCACGCCGTCGCCAGCCTGTGCGTGCCCTACTACAGCCTGGAGCGCGGACTGGATTTCGTGATCCCGCTGGTCGACCGCCGCGTCTATCCCGAGAGCGAGTTCCCGGCCGGGCAATGGGAGTACATGCGCTTCTACGAGGAGAACTTCGAGGTCGTCACGAAGCAGTTCGAGGCCCATCCCTACAATCTGGTGAAGGCGCTGTTCCGCAAGGGCAACCCGTCGGGCGTCATGCAGCCCTCGCCGACGGCCTTCGCACGCAAGCACAACGGCTGGTTTCGCGGCCTGCCGTCGGCACCGGACATCCCGCGCGATCCTGACGTGGTAAGCGAAGAAGATCTGCGGATCTACGCCGAGGCATTGCAGCGCAACGGCTTCTTCGGTCCCGACTCGTTCTACATGAACCACAAGGCCAACGCCGCCTACGCCGAGACAGCGGTGAACGGCGGCCATCTCGATATGCCCGTGCTCTTCCTGGCGGCGCGCTACGACTACACCTGCGAGAGCGTAACGTCGCGACTGGCCGAGCCGATGCGAGCCCATTGCCGTGATCTCAGCGAACAGATCATCGCGTCCGGCCACTGGATGGCGCAGGAGCGGCCACTGCAGGTCAACGCCGCGCTGACGCGCTGGCTCGCCGGCAAAGTGCCGCAGGCCTGGCCGGCGTGGCCTGACGCGTAAGGTGAGTGCGGTCAGAGGCCCGCGCTCCCAGGAAAACCGACATTGCACAAACGGCGTTGCTGGACAGCGGCGCCAACCGTTAGCATCAGGGCATCCGATCCTTGCAGACCTGCAGCCGGCCGCCGCTCGCGGTTTCGGCACGGAGAGATACACCGATGCGAGACGAGCCCGATACCGATCTGGCGCTGATGAAATTCGGCATCGGCCAGCCCGTGCCGCGCAGCGAGGATCCCAAGCTGTTGCGCGGCGAGGGCCGCTACACCGACGACGTCAACCTTGCCGGCCAAGCGTATGCCGTGATGGTACGCAGCCGATATGCGCACGCCGTCATTCGCGGCATCGACCTCGACGCGGCCAAGGCGATGCCGGGCGTGCTGGGCATCTACACCAACGCAGATCTCGAGGCGGCGGGCTTCGGCCCGCTGAAATGCCCGGTCAACTTCCCCAATCGGGATGGCTCACCGATGAAGACGCCGGTGCGACCGTCGCTGGCCAAGGACAAGGTGCGCTTCGTGGGCGAGGCTGTCGCGGTCGTCGTTGCCGAAACGGCGGTGCAGGCCAAGGACGCCGCCGAAGCGGTCATGCTCGACGTCGAGGAACTGCCGGCCGTGACCGATCCGGCCTCGGCACTGGCGCCTGATGCGCCGCAGATCCATCCTGACGCACCCGGCAACCTGGTGCTGGACTATCACTATGGCGACGCCGATGCCGTCGCCGCCGCGTTTGCCCGCGCAGCTCATGTCACCCGGCTCGACATCGTCAGCAACCGCGTCGTGGTGAACGCCATGGAGCCGCGCTCGGCGATCGGCAGCTACGATGCGGCGAGCGGGCGCTGGACTTTGCATGTCGGCTGCCAGGGTGTCTTCGGCATGCGCGCGACCTTGGCCAAGGATGTGCTCAACGTGCCGCCGGACAAGGTTCATGTCCTGACCGGCAATGTGGGCGGCTCATTCGGCATGAAGGCGCCGGCCTATCCGGAATATCCCTGCCTGCTGTTCGCCGCTCGCGCGCTGGGCCGGCCGGTGAAATGGACCGACGAACGCGGCGAGAGCTTCGTCTCCGACCATCACGGCCGTGACCACCAGCGCGTGGCCGAACTGGCGCTCGATGCCGAGGGCAACTTCCTGGCGGTTCGACTCACGGGCACCGGCAACGCCGGCGCCTTCATCTATCCGCCGATGCCGGCCACCACCAATGCGGTGAAGAACATCGTCGACGTCTATCGCACGCCGGTGATCGAGGTGATCTCGAAGATCGCCTTCACCAATACCACGCCGATCGCGGCCTATCGCGGCGCCGGCCGGCCCGAGGGCAACTACTACATGGAGCGCCTGATCGACACGGCGGCCGCCGAAATAGGCATCGATCGCGTCGACCTGCGCCGGCACAATCACATCCCGCCGCAGGCGATGCCGTACAAGGCGCCATCCGGCATGCTGTATGACAGCGGCGAATTCACCAATGTGCTCGACAAGGCGCTGGCTGCTGCCGACTGGAACGGCTTCGACCAGCGCCGAGCGGACAGTCGCAACCGCGGCAAGCTGCGCGGGCGCGGCATCGGCAGCTACCTGGAGGTCACGGCACCGCCGTCCAAGGAGATGGGCGGCATCCGCTTCGAGGCTGACGGCACGGTGACGATGATCAGCGGCACGCTCGACTACGGCCAGGGCCACGCGACGCCGTTTGCCCAGGTGCTGGTCGAGAAGCTCGGCGTCCCCTTCGACCGGCTGCGCCTGCTGCAAGGCGACAGCGACGAGCTGAAAGCCGGCGGTGGCACCGGCGGCTCACGCTCGATGATGGTCGCGGGCCAGGCTTTCGTCGAGGCGAGCGGGCAGGTGGTCGAGCGCGGCAAGCAGATCGCGGCTCACCTGCTGGAGGCCGCTGTCGCCGACATCGAGTTCGACCGCGGCCGCTTCGCCATCGCCGGTACCGACCGCGGCATCGGCATCATGGCGCTGGCGCGCAAGCTCCACGCCGGCGTCGAATTGCCGCCCGACGTACCGTCATCGCTCGACGTGGGACATGTGTCGGACAACCCGCCGTCGGCCTTCCCCAACGGCTGCCACGTCGCTGAGGTGGAAATCGACCCCGACACCGGTGCCATCGACGTGGTGCGCTACGTGATGGTCAACGACTTCGGCACCGTCATCAACCCGATGCTGGTCGACGGCCAGGCCCACGGCGGCGTGGTGCAGGGCATCGGCCAGGCGCTGATGGAACGCACCGTATACAGCGAGCAGGGCCAACCGCTGGCCGGCTCCTACATGGACTATGCGTTGCCGCGCGCCGCGCACGCGCCTGATTTCACGATCCAGAGCCATCCCGTGCCGGCCAAGACCAGCATCCTGGGCATCAAGGGTTGCGGTGAAGCAGGCTGTGCCGGCGCCTTGCCCTCGGTGATGAATGCCGTGGTCGATGCACTGGCCGAGCACGGCATCCGCCACCTCGACATGCCCGCCACACCCGAGCGCGTCTGGCGCGCGCTAAACGGGACGTAAACCTGGGAGCGCGGGCGTCTCGCCCGCTCATATCTCGCTGCTACGCGGCGATGCGGGCGTGACGCCCGCGCTCCCAGGAATCACGCAGCGGCAACGTACTGGCGCAGGCAGCGCCGGATATCGATCTCCAATTCGAGGTCGACCATGGGCGCTGCCGTGTCGTAGCAGATGATGCCGTTGAGCGGCCGGATGCCGCGCGGTGCCAGCACCTGACGGTCGACCATCAGCGCCAGTGCATGGCGCGCATAGAGATGGACCTGGGTCGCATCGTCCCACCCGATGCCCAGGGGTTGGGCGCGGGCCAACAACGTATCGACGACGCACTGGGTCTTCTCGAGCAGGGCGTCGTCGCTGGTTTCACCCCGACGCACCGGGGCGGCGGCGCCCATGGGGATCTCGGGCGCGCCCGACATCACGAAGGACGGCGACGGATCTGATGTCGGCACGGTGTAGGAGAAGGCGGCCAGCGAGATCTCGGCCGGCGCGCCCGTGGTCGGCACCACGTTGGTGCGCATCGTCATCGCCAGGCCGTCGCGCAGCAGTCCCCAGGAGTCCAGGTGACTGGCATAGATCTTGTTGAACGCCAGGAATCCATCGCGGTCGAGCACGGTGGGCATGCGCAATTCGAAGCCGCAGAACGCCGCCAGGGGCCGCCCCAGTCCTTCGATGGTGCGCCGGGCCACAGCAAACCCGTCCGCCAACGGCAGCGGCTTGCTCAGCACGGCGTACTCGATACCAAACCCCGGCAGCGTCTTCACCCCGCTGCTGGCGAAATCCCGCATCGGCCCATAGACGTATCCGCCGGCATTGCTTTCAACCGACATGCGGCCTCCTGCTTGTCGCGTCTGGTGGATCCACTGGCCGATAGTCTATCACCATCCAAAGCCGAACCGCATGCACTGACAGAAGATTCACCACAGAGGACACAGAGGATGAGTCCCGCGCGCCGACACAGCGCGCCGCTTTCATCTCTGTGCTCCTCTGTGCTCTCCGTGCCTCTGTGGTGAATCTTCCCAGTCGAGTGGCGGATTGGCGACGCTACGACAGCCAGCGCTTGCGCATGCGGTAGTGCTTCACGGCGAGATAGTCGACGGCATGGTCGCCACCAAGATAGGCGTTCTTGACGTCGGGGTTGTCGGCCACGACGTCGGCCGGACCGCTCATCACGATGCGACCATTCTCCAGCAGGTAGGCCGTCTTGGCGATCGAGAGTGCTGCGATCGCGTTCTGCTCGACCAGCAGCACGGCGACCCCGGCCTCGTGGTTGATGCGCTTGATGATGCCGAAGATCTCCTCGACCAGGCGCGGCGAGAGGCCCAGGCTGGGCTCGTCGAGCAGGATCAGCTTGGGTTCCGTCATCAGCGCCCGGCCGATGGCCAGCATCTGCTGTTCGCCGCCCGACAGGTAGCCTGCCTTCGACGCCTTGCGCGCCGCCAGGGACGGGAACCAGTCGAATGTCCGCTCGATCAGGCGCGCGACCTTGGCACGATCGCGGTGCATCGAGGTCGCCGCCAGCAGGTTTTCGGTCGGCGTCAGATGCTCGAACACCCGACGCCCTTCCAGCACATGCACGATGCCGCGGCGCACCCGCTCGGCCGGCTCGATGGCGCCGATGCTTTGGCCACCGAACTGGATGTCGCCGCGGCTCACCATGCCGCGCTCGGGCTTGAGCAGGCCGCTCACCGCCTTCAGCGTCGTCGACTTGCCCGCACCATTGGCGCCCAGGAGGGCGACGAGGCCGCCCTCCGGCACATCGATCGAGACGCCTTTCACCGCGAGAAAGACGCGGTCGTAGACGACCTCGACGTTGTTGAGCGCCAGCAGGGTCATGCTATTTGCCGCTGGCCTTGAACTCGGCTGACGACTTGCGGATCTCCTCCCACACCAAGTCCTGGTTGGCCGAGAACCAGTCGGTGGTTGGCACGAACTTGGCGCCGTCCCAGCGCACGACGCGGCCACGGCCGCCGCCCTGGTGGTCGGCCTTGCTCGAGGTCATCGCCGGCATCAGCCCCTCGGCGGTGAAGTTGGTGATGGCGCGCAGGCCTTCGTTCAGCCACGGCCCGGTGATCGGCCCATTGGCGTTCTTCTGGAACGCCACGCGCACGCCCTCGACGATGATGGCGCCCATCATCACGCCGATGTTGTAGTAGCTGGTGCCGACCTTGGCCTCGGGCCCGGCGCCTTTGCCCTTGCCAACGACATCCTTGAGGATGTCCTGGATCAGCTTCGGTTCACGGCCGCCGGCGCAGGCCTCGAACTTCAGCACGCCCTTGGTCTCGTTCTTGCCCACGACCTCCATATCGGATTCCGACAGCCACACCGAGGACGCGACGCGGTCCATGCGGATGCCGTTGCGGATCGCCTCGCTCAGCGCCACGGTCTGGCCCACGCCGGCGCCCCAGAACACCACCCAGTCGGGCCGTGCCCGGCGCACCTGCGGCCAGATCGCCGCCTGATCGTTGCCCGGCGGCGTGTAGGGGAATGTCTGCAGCTCGTAGCCCAGCTTCTTACCCAATGCCTGGAAGATCGGCAGCGGCTCGCGACCAAACGGCGTGTCGATATGGACGACGACGATCTTCTTACCCTTCAGGTCCTTGTCCTGCTGGCGGAAGAAGTCGACCAGGATGCCGGCCTGCGTCCAGTAGTTGGGCGACAGCGGCATCACGTAGGGGAAAACGCTGCCGTCGGCCGCGTCGCTGCGGCCCGACAGCGCCGTCAGCATGTTGATCTGGTCCTGCATGGCGCGCGGCACCAGGGCACGCGCCACCGGCGTCGACAGCGGATCGATCAGCACGGCGCCCTGTTGCTTCAGCCGCTCGTAGGTCTCGATGGCGCGCGGCACGTCGTTGCCGTGGTCGGAGACCTCGGCCACCAGCTTGTAGCCGTTGATGCCGCCGCGCTCGTTGACCAGGGTGAGATAATCGCGCTGGCCCTGGCTGTATTCGGCCGTCACGAACGTATAGACGCGCGTGAAGTCCTGCAGCATGCCGAAGCGGATGACCTTGTCCTGCGCCAGCGCCCGGCTCAGCGGCAACGATGCTGCGGCTGCCAGTGCGGCGGCGCCGGCTACGAAATCGCGTCGATTGAGTGTCATTGCCCGCCCCTCCATATGATGAACGCCCTTACCGCCGGGCATGGCGGAAGGGCCAGACCAGGAAATAGTCCCTGACGTTGGCGTAGATCTTGGCCAGCCCCAGCGGCTCCCACAGCAAAAAGCCGATGATCAGCGCGCCGTACAGCACCAGCGGCACGTGGGCGCGCAGGTCGGTGCTGATGGGCAGTGCGAAAGCATCGGACAGGCCGCCGATAATGTTGTTGAACACGATGGGCGCAAACAGGATCAGCGCCGCGCCGAAGAACGAGCCCAGGATGCTGCCCAGGCCGCCGACGATCACCATGGCCACCAGCTGGATCGACAGCTCGATATGGAACTGATCGGGCGAGACGGAGCGCAGGTAGCACACCGCCAGCACGGCGCCCACGACGCCGCCGATGAACGAGGAGATCCAGAACGCCAGCAGCTTGTAGCGCAGGGTGCCGACGCCGATCACCTCGGCGGCATAGTCCTTCTCGCGTACGGCAGCGAGCGCGCGGCCCAGGCTGGTGCGCTTGATGTTGAGCATGAACAGGGTCACGATCGTGCCCACCGCCAGCGCCATGTAGTAGGTGGCGGCGTTGCCGACCACCGGCATACCGAGAAAGCGTACCGGCGGCACCTGGATCGTCGCCTGCGTGCCGCCGCTGATCGCCGGCACGTGCGAGATCACGAAGTCGACGATGTACTGCATGGCCAGCGTCGCCATGGCGAGATAAAGGCCTTTCACGCGCAGCGCCGCGGCGCCGAACACGATGCCGATGGCGGCGCTGGCGAGCCCGCCCCCGATCATGGCGATTTCCAATGGCGTGCCGGCGCGCACCAGGTGCACCGACGTGTAGGCGCCGATCGCCATCACAGCGCCGTAGCCGAGATGAATCTGGCCGGCACCGCCCATCAGGAAGTTCAGGCCCAGCGCCGCCGTCGACCAGATCACCCACGGCAGCAGGTAGCCGGCGAGATAGAGGTCGCCCACGACCAGCGGCGCCACCACCAGCAGGACGAAGATGATGGCCACCAACACCCGGTCGAAGGGCAGCGGCCACAGCTGGCGTTCGCTGCGGTACGTGGTGTGGCGGATGCCGGCGCGACGGTAGAACATCAGACGCGCTCGATATGTTCGCGGCCGAACAGGCCGTGCGGTTTGATCAGCAGGGTCAGCAGGATGATGACCGAGGCGACGACGTCGCGCGTGCCGCCGCCGACGATGGGATCGAAGATGCCGGTGGCGAGACTCTCGGCCACGCCGACGATCAGTCCGGCGACCAGCACGCCCGGGATCGAGTCGAGGCCGCCCAGGATGGCGATGGCCAGCGCCTTGATCAGCAGCAGCGACAGCGACCAGTCGACGCCCTGGTTGGAGCCCCACAGGATGCCGGCGACGGTGGCCGTCACGGCCGCCAGCCCCCAGGCCACGGCGATGGCGCGCTCGACCCGGATGCCGACCGACCACGACGCCGTCTGGTCGTCGGAGACCGCGCGCATGAAGACGCCGAAGCGCGAGTTGAAGATCAGCATCGAGATGATGATGACGACGGCCGAGATGATGCCGCCATAGAGCGTGGCGCGGTTGATCAGGAACTCGCCGGCGAACACCGGCGCCTGCGGGATGCCGACATCGAGCCGCTTTACCGCCGAGCCGAAGACGCCCGGCAGCAGGCCGCGCAGCATGATCTCCAGGCCAAGGGTCAGCATGATCGCCATGATCACCGGCTGGCCCGCCATGCGGCGCAACGCCAGCCGCTCGATCAGCAGCCCGACGACGAACATCATGACCAGAGCGAGAACGATGGCCGCCGCCATCGGCGCCCCCAGGCCGCTGGCCACCGCCCAGGTCAGGTAGGCGCCCATCATGGCGATGGCGCCCTGCGCCAGGTTGGCCAACCCCGAGGTCTTGTAGATCAGCGTGATGCCGGCCGCGACCAGGGCATACATCAACCCGACCAGTGCGCCATTGATGGCCAGTTCGCCAAGCAGGAAGAAGTCCATCTAGGCGGTACTCCTTATTCCCTCCCCCACGCAGTGGGGGAGGTGGCCGAAGGCCGGAGGGGGATCCGACGTGGTCTTTGTAACCAAGATCACCGTGGCTCCCCTCCGCCCCTTCGGGGCACCTCCCCACTGCGTGGGGAGGAATCGTTGACCTCGACGATCGAGAGCGTGCGGCGCATGGTGCCGGTATCACCGCTTTCGTAGGTGATGCGGGCGTCGAAACTCACCTGGGTACTGCCGTCGTAGAGGCCGGCGATCAGCGGCGCGTAGCGCTCCTCGATCACATTGCGTCGCAGCTTGCGGGTGCGGGTGATCTCGCCGTCGTCGGCGTCGAAATCCTTGTGCAGGTTGACGAATCGGTGGATGCGCAGCCCTGGCGTGAAGTTCTCGTTGCTGCGCGCGATGACGTCGCGCACCAGCTCGAGCACCTCCGGTTTCTGCGACAGGTCGGCATAGGAGGTGCTGGCGATGCCGCGTTGCTCGGCCCAGTAGGCGACGGCATCAAAGTCGATGCAGACGATGGCCGTCAGCATGGGCAGGCCGGCGCCGACAACGGCGACGTTGCGCAGATACGGCGAGAACTTCAGGCGGTTCTCGATGTAGTTCGGGATGTAGCGCTCGCCGGCCGCCGTGCGCACCACCTCGCCGACACGGCCCAGTACCACGAGCTGGCCGTCGGCCTCGATCGACCCGGCATCGCCCGTACGCAGCCAGCCGTCGACAAAGGCCTTGGCGCTGGCGTCGGGATCATCAAAGTACCCGTCCACGATGCTTTGCGAGCGCACCAGGATCTCGCCGCTGTCGTCGATCTTCACGTCAACGCCAGGCAGCGGCCGCCCCACCGTGTGCAATCGTACTGCGCCGTCGTCCTGCGCCGCGGTGAACGCCGACGTTTCGGTCTGGCCGTAGAACTGCTTGAGGTTGATGCCCAGCGCGCGGAAGAACAGGAACGTGTCCTCGCCCAGCGCCTCGCCGCCGGTGTAGGCGCGCCGCGTGCGCGAGAGCCCCAGCGAATCCTTGATCGGTGCGAATACCAGCACCTCGCCCAGCAACCCCAACACGCGGTCGCGCAGCATGTCGGGCTCTCCCGCCAGGCGCCGACGTTCGCGCGCCACGGCATGCGGCATGAAGTAGTCGAACAGCCGACGCTTGAACGGCGTCGAGTCGGCCATGCCGACCTGGACGTGCGTCAGCATGTTGTCCCAGGCACGTGGTGCGGCGAGATAGAACGTCGGCGCGACCTGGCGCAGGTCGGTCAGCACCGTCTCCTGCCGCTCCGGGATATTGATGTGGAAGCGCAGCAGGATGCCGGCACACACCGTGAAGACGAAGTCGCCGATCCAGGCGGTGGGCAGATAAGCGTAGTGCTCCTCGCCGATCTGGAAATAGCCGCCCGCCGCCGCGTTGCGCACGGCGGCAAGCACATGCCGGTGGCGCGGTGCGATGCCTTTGGGTGCGCCGGTGGTGCCCGACGAATGCAGCAGCACCACGATGTCTTCGGCCGTGGTGCGGCCGGCGATCGCTGTCTTCAGACCGGACTCCGCCGCCAGCCGCTCCCGGCCGCGCGTCAAGACATCGGCGAAAGAGACCAGCCCCTCGGCCGCGTACTCGCCGAGCCCGCGCCGGTCGTCGTAGACGATGTGCGCCGGCCGGCCGATACGCCCGCGCAACTCGATCAGCTTGTCGACCTGCTCCTGGTCCTCGGCGATGGCGATGTCGGGCGTGCCGTGCCGCGTGTAATGCGTGAGTTCCTGGGGTGGCACATCGGGAAAGACCGGTGACGGAAAGGCGCCCAGCGCGATGGCGCCCAGCATCGCGACATAGAGGTTATAGCGATTGTCGCCGATCACCGTCATGGCCGCCTGCGGCTTGAGCCCTAGCGCCTCCAGGCCAGCGGCGGCGGCCATCACGTCGTCGAAGAACGTGGTCCAGCTGTATTCCTGCCAGATGCCGAGGTCGCGCTCGCGCACGGCAATTGTGCGCCCGTGCTCCGCCGCGTTACGGGCCAGCGCGGCAATCAGCGTGTCGGCGACCGCATTCATGCGCGGTCCTGCGCCGGCTTGGTCATGGCACCCTGGCCGAGATAGGCGGCGACCACCTTGGGATCGGCCATCGCCTCACGCGGTTTGCCCTGCGCCAGCGGCGCACCCTCGTTCAGCACCAGCACGCGATCGCAGATCGCGGTCACGACGTCCATGTGGTGCTCGATCACCAGCACCGAGAGATCGCGCTCGATCCGGGCATCGAGCACGAAGCGCGCGATGTACTCCTTCTCTTCCTGGTTCATGCCCGCCATCGGCTCGTCGAGGATCAGCAAGCGCGGTTCGGCAGCCAAGGCTCGTGCCAGCTCGACCCGCTTCTGCATGCCCAGCGGCACGATCTCGACCGGCTCGTGGCGGATGTCCTGCAGCTGCATGAAGTCGATGATCTCTTCGACCACGCGCCGGTGCGCCACTTCCTCGCGCACGGCCGCCACCCAGTAAAACAGGGTCGCAAGCGCACTGGGCCGCATGTGGATGTGACGGCCAACCAGGATGTTGTCGAGCACGCTCATGCCCTTGAACAGGGCCAGGTTCTGGAAGGTGCGGGCAACGCCGTGGCGCGCGATGCGGTGCGGCGCCCAGCCGGTGATGTCGCGGCCGAACAGCGCCACCCGGCCCTGGTTGGGTGGATAGAACCCGGTGGCGACATTGACCATCGTGGTCTTGCCGCTGCCG
Source organism: Reyranella sp. CPCC 100927 (assembly GCF_007859315.1). Classification (GTDB taxonomy): domain Bacteria; phylum Pseudomonadota; class Alphaproteobacteria; order Reyranellales; family Reyranellaceae; genus Vineibacter. The sequence goes on along the minus strand of NZ_VOHA01000001.1, from coordinate 578,335 downwards.
TTGGGCCCGACCAGGCCGAAGATCTCGCCCTGCTGCAGATCGAAGCTGACGCCCTTCAGCGCCTTCACGCCGCCGAACGAACGCTGGATGTCCGTACAGCGCAACGCCGGTTCGCTGGTGGCCACCGACGGCACGGCCGTGGCACCCATCAGCGGCGGCATGCCCCGGCGACCGATGCTGGCAAAACGGCAAATCGCCGGCGCGCAACCACCATTTCCACCCCTTACGCTGCGCGGATTTGTGACCGAGCTTACGCAACCGCCATGAACGCAGTCCGACCTTATCTTGTCAAGGTGAATGGGATTCACTTTTCGTCGCAGCCAGGTCCCACGCTGATGTGCGGCACCGCGCGCAATCGGTTAAAGAGAGTATGTGACGCTGGAGGAGTCCGTGGACGATCATCCGTACCCACCCTGTTCGGGCGACGACGGCGGCGAGAACGATGCCCGCGTTGCCATGACCCTGGGCTACGCCCTGGGCCTCATGCGCAACTCGAAAATGGCACGCGAGATCGCCGGCGCCATCGCACGCGTGCATGCCCGCCAACGCGATCTGTTCGTGCTGTGCCGCACCAAACTGCCCCCCGCGCTGGACGGCGCCTTCCGACTCGCCTGGGAGGATATCGGACACGGCAGCACCGTCCGTATTGTCATGGTCGGATCGCCGGACTGGGATGACGTCTGGGCCGCCCGTGGTTTCGAGAGCGACTGGACGCCGTGAACGGCAACGCCAGCAATGCCTTGCTCCTGCCGGCCATATCGCCAGGGCCATAGCGATAGCCCTGATCCGCGCAGGGAGAAGGGACCGCAGTCTGAACACATGCAACGCTGATCTGTCGCGGCAGCGGTAGCGCTGCGGATCGCTGCTGCTACCATATCGCGATGAGCAACAACACGATGACGGCGGACGCCGCGCAAGCCGCGGCGCCGGCAGCAGCGGCGTCGGCCACCGGCACGACCTTCGCCATCATTCTCTCGCTGAGCTTCTGCCACCTGCTCAACGACATGATGCAGTCGCTGGTGCCGGCGCTCTATCCGATCCTGAAGGAGTCGCACGGGCTTTCGTTCGGGCAGATCGGCTTCATCACACTGGCGTTCCAGTGCACGGCGTCGATGCTACAGCCCGTGGTCGGCCTCTATACCGACAAGCGACCCCAGCCCTATTCCCTGATGTTCGGCATGGGCTTCACCCTGGTCGGCCTGCTGCTGATGTCCCAGGCCCACAGCTATGCCATGATCCTGCTGGCATCGGCGCTGATCGGCATGGGCTCGTCGGTGTTCCATCCCGAAGCCTCGCGCGTGGCACGCATGGCCGCCGGCGGCCGCTACGGCCTGGCGCAATCGCTTTTCCAGGTCGGCGGCAACATCGGCTCGGCGGCAGGCCCGCTGCTGGCCGCCTTCATCGTCGTGCCGCACGGCCAGCAGAGCATCGTGTGGTTCTCGGCCGCCGCCCTGGTGGCCATGCTGGTCCTGTTCCAGGTCGGCGCCTGGTACAAGGCCCGTCGCACCCCGCAGAAGCCCGTCGTACGCAGCAAGCCCGCAGCGGCCGCCGGCGGCGTGGCGACGCTGTCGCGCCGCCGTGTCGCGCTCGCCGTGACGATCCTGGTGGCGCTGCTCTTCTCCAAGAACGTCTACAGCGCCAGCCTGGGCTCCTATTTCACTCTCTATCTGATGGCGAAGTTCAGCGTCGACGTGCAGACGGCGCAACTCTACCTGTTCGCCTTCCTGGTCGGCATCGTTGCCGGCACGGTGGTCGGCGGTCTCGTGGGTGACAAGGTCGGCCGCATCCCCGTCATGTGGTTCTCGATCCTGGGTGCCCTGCCCTTCGCCCTCATGCTGCCGCACGCCAATCTGTTCTGGACCGGCGTGCTAGCGGTGACAGTCGCGATGATCATGGCGTCGGCCTTCTCGGCCATCCTGGTCTACGCCCAGGACCTCATGCCCGGTCGTGTCGGCCTGGTGGCCGGCATGTTCTTCGGCTTCTCGTTCGGCCTGGGCGGTCTCGGCGCCGCCGCGCTGGGCCAGCTTGCCGACATCGCCGGCATCGATGCCGTCTACCAGGCGACACCGTTCCTGCTGTTGCTCGGCTTGCTGACCGCGTTCCTGCCGCGCCAGCCTGGTGCACCGAAGCAGCCGGGCTGACAGCGCGGCCGAGCGAGCTGCGCGACAGACAAGGCCCGACGTCGACCTTGATGGCGTTCAATCGGTACGTCGCGGGCTCGGCGTGACCCGGTGCTTGGCGTCGAAGCGTGCCTTCATGTTGGCAAAGATCTTGCCCAGAACCCGCTCCAGGTCCTCCTTGTCGCGGCTGTCCAGCCCCTCCGTGAGCGACGCGCACGCGCGCCAGAAGGTCGGTGCAGCGCGTGTCACCAATGACCGGCCAGCCGGCGTCAGGATCGTCTGAATGCGACGGCGGTCGACCGGATGATTCATCCGTCGGATCAGTTTCCGCCGTTCGAGAAAATCCAGCAGTCCGGTAACGGTCGTGCGCGTGACACCGAAATAGTCGGCAATCGCCGATGGGCTGAGCAGGTTTTCGCCGTGCTTCTCGGTCTCCGCCAACATGAGCAACAGCAGGACGTCGAGCTTGCTTTCCGATATGTCAAACGGCGCGAGTTCCTCGTCGACGGCGCTCAGGACGTCGTCCGCGAGCCACATCAGCAGAAGACCCAGGCGGCCCTTCGTCCGATCGATGCCCGCCGTATCCAGCTGGGTCAGCAGATCGACATAGGGGCGCAGCGCTTCCGGCGCCGTGCGCGGTATCTCGTAACGGTCGTCGTTGTTGACCGTCGTTGCGGTCGGCTTCTTCGAGCTTGCAGCCATCGCCATCGGGATCCTGAAAGTACGCCTGCCGCATTATACGAACTGCGGATCGCTGAACACAGCACCCACGCGCCGCGCCGAGCGCCACCGGCTCGACGTGGGTATTGACATTTAATTCGTTATACGTACTATACTATATACGAACTATATGCCGATGCTGATACGGCACGAGGAGACATGTCATGGCGGTCAAGGTGCTGGAGCTTCACCACGTCGGCTTGCGCATCGCCCACGATGTCGCCGACCCGATGCGCGACTTCTACCGTGACGTTCTGACATTGGCTCAGGATACCGGACGCTGGCATATCCCCGGCGTCCATGGCTATTTCCTCGACGTGCCCAACGACATGCAAATCCATCTGTTGGGCTGCGACGGGCCGTCGCGATACGCCAAGGAGCCTGGCAAGGACCCGGTCGCCAACCACATCGCATTGGCCGTCGCGGATATCGTTGCGGCCGAGGCCGAACTCCAGCGGCTGGGCGTCGACTACTTCACGCTCGACAACGTGGCGTCGCCCAATCTGAAGCAGCTTTTCTTGCGAGATCCCGGCGGCAACGTGATCGAACTGCACCAGATCGGCCTGTGCCGCTGCAAGAAGAGCGCCCGGGTGCCCGCGGCGGCCTGATCTCAGATCGGTGCGCTCCACAGCCGTTCGTCGGCCAGTGCCTCGGCCACGTCACCGGCGATCGCCTGCAGCAGCTTCTCGCCCTTCTCGACGCTGGCCGTGGCGGCATCGCCGATCACACCGATGGGCGAGCGGCTGGAGAGCTGGCGCCAGCGGTAGACGCCGGGATTGACGCCGGCGATCCCCGACAGGCCGGGGATGTAAGGCCCGTGCATCTGCGCCAGTTCGTCGGGATTCACCAGTTCGGGTGACAGCGCCATGATCATCGAGGTCTCGGCCTCACAGGCATGCAGCAACGCTTTCTGCCGGTCGAGCAACTTGGCGATCGACGATGCGGCGATATCCCAGTAGGTGCCGGTGGCCAGTGGCAGCTTGTGGGCCACCGTCAGCTCGCCGATCATGTTCTGCAGCGCCGTCGTGTTGCCGCCATGGCCGTTCAGCACGAAGATGCGCTTGAAGCCGTGGCGGATCGCCGACTCCACCACACAGCGGATCACGGCATACATGGTGGCGTAGTCGAGCGTGATGGTGCCGTTGAGCGACATGTGATGCTCGGACATGCCGTAGGGAATCGTCGGCGCCACGATCACCGGCGTCGATGGCGCCATGAGACGTGCCGCACGATGGGCGACCTCCTGCACCAGCCGCCAGTCGACCATGCTGGGCAGGTGCGGGCCATGCTGCTCGGTGGCACCGATCGGCACGATCACGACGGCATTGCGCCCGGCCAACGCCTTGATCTCGGCGGCCTTCAGCCGCGACCATTCGATTTCGGTCATGGATGTCTCCCTATGTTTTCACCTCTCCCGCAGGCGGGAGAGGTCAACGAGCGCGTAGCGCTCGGCGGGTGAGGGCTTCAGGACTCGGCACCTCGTCCTTGGCCCCTCACCTTCCCATCGTGCTGCGCACGATGGGCCCCTTCCTCTCCCGCTCGCGGGAGAGGAATTCAAAAATTACAGCGACGGCAGCGGGGCCATGGGGATGCCGAGCCACTTGCGGTGCAGCTTGTCGAGCTCGCCGTTCATGGTGTTGAAGAAGATGAAGCCGTCGAGCCAGCGCACCAGATTATGCTCGCCCATGCGCACGCCCATGTGGGCCGGGCTGCGGCGGATGGTGAACTTCAGCTCGAACTCCTTGTTGGGATTGCGCTTCGCCAGGTCCGGCACGATCAGGCTGTTGGTGGCGATCAGGTCGGCCTGCCCGGAGATGTAGGCCGCCGCCGCCGTGGCATCGTCCTCGGTGCGCATGATCGTGGCCTTGGGATTCATCGCCGACAGCCCCAGGTCCTGCGTCGTGCCCTTGGCTGCCGCGACCTTGAGGCTGCCCAGCGCATCGGCCGACGTCACATTGGCACTCTTGGGACCGAACACCGCCAGCTGGGTATCGGCATAGGGCGCTGTGAACATGATCTGCCGGGCCCGCTCGGGCGTCAGCCCCATCACCGAGATCACGACGTCGACCTTGTCGGTCAGCAGGAACGGGATGCGGTTGGCGCCGGTGACCTGCTGCATCTCCAGCTTCACGCCCAGTGCCTTGGCCACCATGTTGGCGAGGTCGACGTCGAAGCCCTCGGCCTCGCGGTTCTGGTTCTGCGAGCCGAACGGCGGCACATCCAGCGGCACGGCGATACGCACCGTGCCTTTCTTGAGGATATCCTCGAAACGGTCGGCTTTCGCCGCCGTGCCGGCGACGGTCATCACCGTCAGTGTCAACAGCGCTGTCAGAATCCGTCTCATGTTGCTTCCCCCTTTGGCCACTGTCATCCCGAGCGTAGCGAGGGATCTCCTGGAAATGGATTCTCCGTTCGCGGGAGATCCCTTGCTGCGATCGGGATGACAGTCGCGCCGCCTCAATGCAGCACCGCGCTCAGGAACGTCTCCAGCTCTGCCGTGCGCGGCTTGGCCAGCGTCTCGGCGGCCGGTCCCTGCTCCCACACCTTGCCCTGGTGCATGAACACCACTCGGCTCGCGACCTTGCGCGCGAAGCCCATCTCGTGCGTCACCAGCATCATGGTCATGCCGTCGCGCGCCATTTCCTCCAGCACCTTCAGCACCTCGCCGACCAGCTCGGGATCGAGCGCCGAGGTGATCTCGTCGAACAGCATGAGCTGCGGCGACATCGCGAGCGACCGTGCGATCGCGACCCGCTGCTGCTGGCCGCCCGACAGGCGGTCGGGATAAGCGTCGATCTTTTCCTCCAGCCCGACCTTGCGCAACACCGTGCGCGCCAGTTCGCGGGCCGCTTGGCGATCCATGCCCTTCACGACCGTAGGCGCCAGGGTGATGTTGCGCTCGACCGAGAGGTGCGGGAAGAGGTTGAAGCTCTGAAACACGATGCCGACCTGCTGGCGCAGCTTGCGCAGGTCGGTCGCGGGATCGTTCACCACGGTGCCGGCGAAGGTGACCGCGCCGCCCTGGATCGGCTCCAGCCCGTTGACGCAGCGCAGCAGGGTGCTCTTGCCCGAGCCGGAGCGGCCGATGATGGCGATGATCTCGCCCTTGTCGACGGAAAGCGACACGCCGTCGAGCACCGTGAGCGGCCCGTAGCGCTTGACCACGTCGCGCAGGTCAACGAGCGACATGCAGCCTCCTTTCCAAACGCCGGCTCCACCAGGTGAGCGGAAAACAGAGCGCGAAATAGAGCGCCGCCACGATCAGGTAGACGCTGAACGGCCGGAACGTCGTGGCCGTCGTCAGCTGGCCCTCACGCGTCAGCTCCACGAAGCCGATCACCGCGGCCAGCGACGTGTTCTTGATCAGCTGCACCAGGAACCCCACGGTCGGCGGGATCGCCACGCGCACCGCCTGCGGGATGATCACGTGTCGCAACTGCTCGGCGAAACTCAGGCCCAGCGACGCGCCGGCCTCCCACTGCGTGCGCGGGATCGACTGCAGGCAGCCGCGCCAGATCTCGCCCAGGAAGGCGCCGGCATAGATCGAATAGGCGGCCGCGGCGGCGATCCAGGGCGAGACGGTGATGCCCACGATCGACAGGCCGAAGAAGAACACGAACAGCCAGGCCAGCAGCGGCGTACCCTGCACGGCGTGCACGTAGAGCATGGCCAGCCACCGCAGCGGGGCGGCCGGAGACACGCGCAACAATGCGACCGACAGGCCGACCACGGCGCCACCGGCAAACGCGATGACCGTCAGCGCCAGCGTCCAGCGCATGGCTGCGATCAGGTAGAAGACGTCGATGAGGGCGAGTTCGCGGATCATCGGCGTACGAACACGAGCTGGTAGATCGCCGCCAAAAACAGGCGGAACACCACGGCGAGCGCAAGATAGGCGCCGGCCACGACGGCATAGATCTCGAAGTCGCGGAAGGTGCGCGACTGCACGATCGAGGCGGCATGGAACAGATCCGGTGCCGAGATCTGCGAGACGATGCTGGTGGCCAGCATCAGCAGCACGAACTGGCTGGCCAGCGCCGGATAGATGACCTTGAGCGCCGGGAACAGCACGATGTAGCGGAAGATCTGCACACCGGAGAGGCCCATCGCGGCGCCGGCCTCGATCTGCGAGCGCGGAATGGCCTCGATGCCGGCACGCACGATCTCAGACGTATAGGCGCCGAGGTTGATCGTGAGCGCAATCAACGAGGCGGTGACGGCATCGAACTTGATGCCGGCACTGGGCAGGCCGAAGAACACCAGGAACAGCTGCACGATCAGCGGCGTGTTGCGGATCGCCTCGACGTAGCAGGCGATGATGCGCTGCAGCCAGCGCGGACCATAGACGCGGCCGGCTGCGCACAGGGTGCCGATGATAAAGCCGACAACGATGGTGACGCCCGACAACAGCAGGGTCAGCATCAAGCCGTCGGCAAGAAACTCCCAGGCAGCAAAAACGTCGCGAAAATTGAAGGTGTAGGTCAACGCCCCGGTCCATCCCCCGCACGCAGCCTACCCTACATCACCTCTCCCCGCGAGCGGGGAGAGGTGCGCGCTACGCCCCCTCGCTGCTCAGCACGTCGCCGAACAGGCGCCAGGTCTCGCCGTCGAACCGGGCCAGGCGCACAGACTGGATGGGATAGAAGTCCTTGTCGCTCGTGTTGATCCGGATACCGGGCAGCAGCATGGGGATTTCGAGGTTATGCATGCTGGCCGCCATCTTCATCAGGTTGGCACGGGTGAGATTGTCACCACAGCGCTTGAGGCAGTCGTGCATGGTGGCCGAGACGGCGTAGGCATAGACGTTGGCGGCATCGGCCGGATTGGCTTCCGGTTGGTACTTCTTCATCCAGGCGTCCCATGCCTTGAAGTCGGCATCCTGGGCCCATTGCGCATCGGTGGCATCCTTCACGTAGGCGGCCGTGATGATGCCCTTGCTGTTGTCGAGGCCTGCCGGCTTGAGCACGGCGGCGACCGAGGCCGAAACATTGGCCAGATAGTGTTCTGGCTTCCAGCCGAGATCGGCCGCCTTGCGAATCGCCTGCGCGGCGGCCTTCGGCGTCGCGTGGTTGAAGAAGACGTCGGCGCCGGAGTCCTTGAGCTGAATGACCTGGCTGTCGACCGTGGGATCGGTGATCTCGAAGCTCACCACCTTGATCAGGAACTTGTCCACGTCCTTGCCGAAGCCCGTCTGGAAACCGTGCAGGTAGTCCTTACCGGAGTCATCGTTCTGGTACAGCATCGCCACCTTGGCGTTGGGACGGGTGGCCATGATGTGCTTGGCGTAGATCGCCGCTTCGGTCGCATAGTCGGGCTGCCAGCCCATGGTCCAGGGAAACGTGCCGGGATTGCCCCATTTGGAGGCGCCGGTGGCGACGAAGAGCTGCGGCACTTTCTTCTGATTGAGGTACTTCTGCACGACGGTATTGGTCGGCGTACCGAGCAACTGATAGATGGCGAAGACCTTGTCGTCCTCGACCAGCTTGCGCACCATCTCCACCGTCTTGGGCGGCTGGTAACCGTCGTCATAGGTGACGAAGGTGACCTTGCGGCCGTTGATGCCGCCGGTGTCATTGACCATGGCCCAGTAGGCCCCGATCGCCTTGCCGATGGTGCCGTAGGCCGACGCCGGCCCCGAATAGGGGTTGGTATGCCCGAGCTTGATTTCCTTGTCGGTGACGCCGGGATCGTACTTCTTCTGCGCCCGTGCCACGTAGGGAGCCGTCAGAGCAAATGCGGTGGCCGAGGCCGCGAAGACGCGGCGGCGAACGGAACTCATTATCGTTTCCTCCAAACCTGACGATGCCGGAACCTGCGGATCGTGTCGTCCGCTTGCTGCACGCCTCGAAACGCTAACAACCGAGTCCTTGCTGTCAATCCGATGACACGACAAGCAGCCCAGCCCTGCACGCATGGGGGTCGCTGGCCCCATCTCTGCGTGGTGTGCTGGTACCAGACATATCGCGAGGACATGCGCCCATGATCGAGGAGATCCTGGACATCACCACCAAGGACGGCGCGATGGAGACGTTCATCTGCCGTCCCGAGCGCAACGGGCCCCATCCTGCCGTGTTCTTCCTGATGGATGCGCCGGGTATCCGCGAAGAGCTGTACGACATGGCCCGCCGCCTGGGCACATCAGGCTACTATGTGCTGCTGCCCAACCTCTACTACCGCGCCGGGCGCGACACGAAGTACGGCCCCGACGTGCTGGAACACGGCAGCGCCGAGCACACCCGCATGCGGGCGGTACGCACCAGGATGACCATCCCGCCGATGATGGACGACATCGCCGCGATGCTGGCCTTCGTCGACCGGCAAAAGGAAGTGCGCAAGGGCGCAGTAGGCTGCCACGGCTATTGCATGAGCGGCCCCTACGCGCTCGCCGCCGCCGCGCGCTATCCCGACCGTGTCGCCGCCGCCGCATCGTTCTATGGCACCTGGCTGGTCAGCGACGCGGTGGAGAGCCCGCACCTGAGCCTGGGCAAGGCCAAGGGCGAGCTCTACATCGCCTGCGCCGAGCACGACGACCTGGCACCGCCCGACATGGTCAAGGAACTGCAGGGCCTATTCCGGCAATCAGGCGCTGGCGGCGAACTCGAGATCTATCCCGGCGTGCACCACGGCTTCGCCTTCCCCCAGCGCAAGGTCTACGACAAGGCTGCCGCCGAACGGCACTGGGAGCGCCTGCTTGCGCTCTACCGCCGGCGGTTGGATTGAGCACCCGCAACCGTGATTGAAGACCGCCTCATGGTGAGCCTGTTGTCCAGCCCAGAGACATGGTGGACACCTGTCGAATCATGAAGCCAGTGGCCGCGGCTGCTCGCCATCGGTCAGTCCAGAAAACTGCGATCGAGGCCCATGTTGGCGACGAACGGCTTCTCGTCTTCCAGCGCCTTGGCGTAGGCGTCGGTCACGGCGATCCGCTTGAGATACGTCGCAAGCCTGGGATACGCCGCGGCGTCGATCCTGTAGCCCATGTACTGATAGACGATGAAGTTCGACACGATGGCGATATCCGCCAACGTCAGGGCGTTGCCGACAAGAAACAGCCCGCTGATCTGTGAGTCGAGGTAGGCCAGAATTTTGGGCTGCACAGCGTCGAGGACGTTGTCGATCACCGACTTGTCGGATGGACTCTGTCTGATGTTCGGGTTGACGATGGTCTGTACGAACAGCGGATGCACGACATGACGGAAGATCGTGCCGGCGTAGGCGTCGAACCACAAGGCACGCGCGTAGTCCCTGGTATCGCTCGGCAGGATCGACGGTCTTGGCTGCTTCCTTTCCAGATAGAGGCAGATTGCACTCGAATCCGCGAGCGTGAAATCACCGTCCTCCATCACCGGGATCAACCCGGTCGGACTGAGTGACGCCCAGTTCGGCGGCGGATTATCCGGAATCACGGGGATCACGGGCTTCACCGTGTAATCCATCTTCTTGAGGATCGCCGTGACGATCGTCTTGCGGGTGTGAACCGAGAGTGGAACACCGTAGATCGTGAGCATGACCTCACCTCCTCGTGTCGTCGCTGTCCGGTATCGGGACAGCAGGGGGCGTTGGCGGAAGCGCGTCGGCGCCCGGCCTGTGTGGAACGGAAGAACGAACGTCGTCAGGCGGTTTTGCGAATCGGGAACTGGATCTCCACCAGAGCGCCTTCGAAACCGGGCGGCTCCGTGATGGATTCAAGGAAGACCTCGCGGCAGGCGCCCGCGATCTCATAGTGGTTGGCCTCGATCCAGCGACCGACGGTGCTGAACGAGGTGTGGCTTTCCGCGTTCGTGCCCGGGCGCACGATGGTCGCCATGGTCTCGACCGCGGACAGCTCGCTTGCCCGCAGCACGAGATCGCCCGCGATGCGCACGCTGACATTCGAAGGGCGTGTCAGCGAGAAGCCGATGTCGAGATCAAGCTTTTCCGAATCGACGTCGTTGCGCGCGACGACCATCAGCCTGTCGCGCAGCCCCGGCTTGATCTGCCGGCTGCCTTCCGCCGCGACGGTTCGCACCATGCGCACCACCTCGTCCATGCTGTCGCAGGTGCAATTCAGCGACAGGAACGGCGTCAGCGGAACAGACTTCACGATGACGTCGAGGTCCTCGGCCTTGCCCTCCTTGTCGATCTGGGCGATGCGCGACTCGATGTGGCGGAGCCGAGCCTCCTCTTCCTGCAAGGAGCGCTCGATTTGCGCCCGCTTCAAGGTGAGCATGCTGCGTAGCGCCGACGGCGAGATCTCGTCCTTGAGCAGCGGACCGATCTGCTCCAGCGACAGGCCGAGTTCCTTCAAGGCCAGGATGCGGTTGAGCCGCGGCAACTGGCGGATCGTGTAGTAACGATAGCCGGTCTGTTGATCGATGTGCGCCGGTTGCAGCAGGCCGAGCTGATCATAGAACCGCAACTGCCGTCCGGACACCTGGGCGATCTGGGCGAATTCGCCGATCCGAAACATCGTCGAACCTCCCACCTCAGCTTGCGAGGAACGCCTGCAGGTCGGCCGTCACGCGATCACGCTCGGTGATGACGATGCCGTGCGAGCTGCCTTCATACGCGATCAGCCTCGATCCGGCGATGCCGGCGGCGGTCGCCTTGGCCTGTTCGAACGACACCGGGATGTCGGCGGTGCCGTGCAGAACCAGCGTCGGGACCTTGACCGCGCCCAGCTCGGGGCGGAAGTCGGTCCTGCTGAAGGCGTCGATACACCCGATCGTCGCCGGGATGCCGGCTTGCATCGCCATGGCGAGCGCGTTGTCGAGAATCGCCTGCGTGACCGGGACGGTCGAGGGCCGTTTGGCGTCGAAGAACACGTCGGCCAGCAGACCGGCGAGGAATGCCTTGCGGTCGCCGCGCACGCCCTGCTTCATCCCGTCGAACACGCCGATCTCGGCGCCGATCGGATTGTCCGCGGTCTTCAGCAGGCAGTATGCCGCACCGCCGACGAGGCCAGCCTTCACCACGCCGCGGTTGTTGTGACGGGTGAGGTAACGCACCACCTCGCCGCCACCCATGGAATAACCCACGATGGTGGCATCGCGCACGCCGGTCTGGTCGATCACGGCGGCCAGATCGTCGGCGAAGGTGTCGAAGTCGTAGCCGCTGTCGGGCTTGCCGGAACGGCCAAACCCGCGGCGATCGTATGTGATGACCCGGTAACCGGCTTTCGACAGCGCCGTTACCTGATCGTCCCAGATGTCGGCATTGAGTGGCCAGGCGTGGGTCAGGATGACGGCGCGACCGCCGCCGCCGGTATCCTTCACGAACAGCATCACACCGTCCTTCGTCTTGACAGAGGCGGTGCGGGCGAAGGCAAAGCGCGGCCGTGCGGCGACGCAAGCAGCGGCGAGCGTGCCGCCCAGAAACATACGACGATGGGTGATCATCATGAACTCCTCCGTTGGAGGAGCGCGTTGTGGCCGTTTGACGTAAGGTCAAAGTCAAGCTGAAAGGTGCGCGAGGCGACAGCCCCCGGGCGACGCGCTCAGTCCGCCGTCGTCAGCCGCCGGTAGCGGAAATCGCAGTGACTAGCGCCCTGCATGATGGTTTGCGTACGCGTGAGTTCGATGTCGGAGCCGAATCCCTCGGCCGTGTCGAAATCCGCGCTGCACACCAGCAGGAACCCGAGTTCCGGCTCGCCCAGTTCCTGATAGAACGCGGCGTACTGGCATGTCGTGACGTCGAACGCGAAGGCATCGCGCGACTGCTCAATCACGGTGTATTCAAGAGCATCGTCGCGGGCATACGTTGCAAACGCGGACGCCACGGCCTTCCCGACGTTCGCCTCGTTCTTGGCCCGCCAGAACGCCTCGCCGAAACGGCGATAGGTGTCGCCCAGCGTCTTTCGGACAAGGGCGTTGGCGCGCGCCTCGCCCAGCTCCGCCTGCAGGGCCTTCACGAGCGGAACCAGGACCTGAGCCTGGATCTTGGCTTGTTGGATGACGGAAACGCTCATACCAGACCTCTCTTTCTCGACGTATCCGCCCAGAAACCTGGATCGGCTCCTGCCGGCAGCCGTGATCACAGTTCCGGGAGGATTCGGATTTTTGCAGCGGACCGGCGCAATCCACTGCGCTACGGTTTGGGGTGGACAGCGACGGCCGTCACCGCCTGCGGACGATGCCGTCGTCTTTTGACGGAGGAAGCCCGTGGTCGCTCTCAGCATCAACGGCAAGACACACGACGTGACCGTCGATCCTAGCACGCCCCTGCTGTGGGTGCTGCGCGACACGATCGGCCTCACCGGCACCAAGTATGGCTGCGGCATCGCGCAGTGTGGCGCCTGCACCGTCCACATCGACGGTGTGGCGACACGCTCCTGCCAGGTGACGCTGGAGAGCACGGCCAACGCCAAGATCACCACCATCGAGGGCATCGCCGACAACGGCGTCCTCTCCAAGGTCCAGCAGGCCTGGCTCGACCTGGACGTGCCCCAGTGCGGCTACTGCCAGAGCGGCATGATCATGGCAGCGACGGCCCTGCTGAAAGCCACGCCCAAGCCCACCGACCAGGATATCGACGCCGCGATGACCAATATCTGTCGCTGCGGCACGTACCAACAGGTTCGCGCGGCGATCCATGCCGCGGCCAAGGCGTGAGGGAGGCTACGATGACCCTCGATACGCTCTCCGCCTCCCCCGCCACCCTGAACCGCCGCACGCTCCTGGTGGCCGCGGCCGCCGCCGGTGGCGGCTTCTCGCTCGGCTTCGGCCTTCCCGGCAATGCGTCGGCGCAGGCGACCCCGGTCCGCGAAATCAATGCCTGGGTCGTGGTCCATCCCGATGACAAGGTCGTGATCCGCGTCGCCCGCTCGGAGATGGGTCAGGGCACGCTCACCGGGCTCGCCCAGCTCGTCGCCGAGGAGCTGGAGTGCGACTGGACCAAGGTTACGACCGAGTACCCGACGCCCGGCCAGAACGTCGCGCGCAACCGCGTGTGGCGCAATTTCTCGACCGGCGGCAGTCGCGGCATTCGCGAGTCGCACGAGTACGTACGCCAGGGCGGCGCGGCGGCACGCATGCTGCTGATCCAGGCCGCCGCAGCGGACTGGAAAGTGCCAGCCAGCGAATGCACGGCGGCCAACAGCGTCATCACGCACAAGCCGTCAGGTCGCACGGTGACGTTCGGCAAGGTCGCGGCGGCTGCCGCGGCACTCGAGCCGCCGAAGGACATCCCGCTCAAGGATCCCAAGGACTGGAAGGTCGCGGGCAAACCGGTCAAGCGGCTCGATACGCTCGACAAGCTCACCGGCAAACAGCTCTACGGCAGCGACCTGCGCCTGCCCAACATGCTGACGGCCACGGTCAAGGCCTGCCCGGTGCCCGGCGGCAAGCTGAAGAGCTTCGATGCCGCCAAGGTTGAAAAGATGCCGGGCGTGAAGCGCGTCATGGCGCTGGACGGCATCGCGGTGGCCGTCGTGGCTGACACGTACTGGTCGGCGCACACGGCGCTCGCCGCGCTGCCGGTCGAGTGGGATGCCGGCCCCAACGCGTCGGTGTCCAGCGCCACCATCGCGGCGATGCTGAAGGAAGGGCTCGACGCCGACCAGGCGTTCGTCGGCAACAAGGCCGGCGACGTCAAGGCCGCGATCGTCGGCGCCACCAAGAAGGTCGAGGCGATCTACAGCTATCCGTTCCAGAACCACGCCACCATGGAGCCGATGAACGCCACGGCGCTCTACACGGCCGACAAGTGCGAGGTGTGGTGCCCGACGCAGAACGGCGAAGCAGCACTGGCCGCCGCGGCGGAAGCGGCCGAACTGCCGGTTGCCAAGTGCGACGTGCACAAGATGCTGCTGGGCGGCGGGTTCGGTCGTCGCGGCCGCAACGACTATGTGCGCCAGGCGGTGCTGATCGCCAAGCAGATGCCGGGCACGCCGGTGAAGCTGATCTGGTCGCGCGAGGAGGACATGGCGCAGTGCCAGTTCCATCCGATCACGCAGTGCAAGCTGGTCGGCGCGCTCGACGCCAAGGGCGACCTGGTCGGCCTGCACATGCGCATCTCGGGCCAGTCGATCCTGGCCTCGCTGCTGCCGCAGAACCTGCAGAACGGGATGGATCCCGTCGTCTTCCAGGGACTCAACCCCGGCGGTGCCGAGGCGGCGTTCGGCTACAACGTGCCGAACCTGCTGATCGATCACGCCATGCGCAACCCGCACATCGTGGCCGGCTTCTGGCGCGGCGTGAACACCAACCACAACGCCATCTATGTCGAATGCTTCATGGACGAGCTGGCGCACGCGGCGGGCCAGGACCCGCTGGAGTTCCGCCGCAAGATGCTGAAGCCCAAGCACCTGGCGGTGCTGAATGCGGCGGCCGAGAAGGCGGGCTACGGCAAGGCGCCGCCGGGCCGCTTCCATGGCCTGGCGCAGATCATGGGCTTTGGCAGCTACGTCGCGGCCTGTGCCGAGGTCTCGGTGAGCGACACCGGCGCGCTGAAGATCCACCGCATCGTCGCCGCCACCGACTGCGGCGTCGCCGTCAACCCGGCGCAGATCGAGCGCCAGGTATCGGGCTCGTTCGTCTATGGCCTGTCGGCGGCGCTCTACGGCGAATGCACCGTCAAGGACGGTGCCATCGAGCAGACCAATTTCGACAGCTACAACGTGGTGCGCATGGAGGAGATGCCACACGTCGAGACGGTGATCGTCGCCTCGGGCGGTTTCTGGGGCGGTGTCGGCGAGCCGACCATCGCCGTGGCGGCACCGGCGGTGCTCAACGCCATCTTCGCCGCCACCGGCAAGCGCGTGCGCTCGCTGCCGCTGATGCATGCCGATTTGAAGAAAGGTGCCTAGCGCATGCCGTCACGGTCTTTCCTCCCCCAACGCAGTTGGGGGAGGTGGCCGAAGGCCGGAGGGGGAGCCGACGTGGTCTCCGTTGCCAAGACTACGTCGGCTCCCCTCCGCCCCTTCGGGGCACCTCCCCAGCTTCGCCGGGGAGGAAACGCTGCCATCCTCACCGCCGCCCTGCTCTGGGCTGGTGCCGCTGCCGCTGCCTCACCCGAAGCGCCGGCCGGCGCCCTGTCGTGCTCCGGCTGCCATCCGGCCGGCAAGGGTGTCGATACGCCGGTGCTGTCATTGGCCGGTCGCGCACCCGCCGATCTCGCGGCGGCGATGCGTGACTTCCGCAACGGTGCCCGCGCGCCGACGGTGATGGGCCGCATCGCCAAGGGCTTCACCGATCCGGAGATCGATGCCCTGGCCGCCTGGTTCGGTGCTCAGAAGGACTGACCATGACCTCGCGCCGACGCTTCCTGGCTTCGACCGCCGCCGCGGCCGCGGCCGCCGTGTTGGCACCGCACGTCGCGTCGGCCCAGGCCGCCGCAGCACGCGTTGTCGTCGTGGGCGGCGGCTTTGCCGGGACCACATGCGCGCGGACCTTGCGCAAGCTCGATCCGGCGTTGTCGGTCACTCTGGTCGAGGCCAACGCGGATTTCGTGGCCTGCCCGTTCAGCAACGAAGTCATCGCCGGCCTGCGCGACCTGAAGCAGCAGCAGTTCGGCTACACGACGCTGGCCCGCGACGGCGTGACCCTCGCACACAGCAGTGCGACCGCGGTCGACCCGGGCGGCCGCACCGTGACCTTGGAGAACGGCACGCGCCTGTCGTTCGACCGGTTGGTGCTGGCGCCGGGAATCGACCTGCGCTGGGACGGGCTGCCGGGCTACACGCAAGACGCCGCGGAGCGCATGCCGCACGCCTGGAAGGCCGGCGCGCAGACGTTGCTGCTGCGCCGCCAACTCGAGGCGATGGACGACGGCGGGGTGGTCGTGATGTCGGCGCCAGCCAATCCATTCCGCTGTCCACCGGGGCCCTATGAAAGGGCCAGCCTGATTGCGTACTACCTGAAGACCAAAAAGCCGAAATCGAAGCTGATCCTGCTTGATGCCAAGGATGCGTTCTCCAAGCAGCGCCTGTTCCAGAGCGCCTGGGCCGCGCTCTATCCCGGGCTGCTCGAGTGGGTGGGGCTGTCGGCGGGCGGCAAGGTCACGTCGGTCGAGCCGTCGAGCCTGACCTTCATCACCGACTTCGCGCGCCACAAGGCCGCGGTGGCCAACGTCATCCCGCCGCAGAAGGCGGCGCGCATCGCTGAGCTGGCCGGCGTCGCGGATCGCACCGGCTGGTGCCCGGTCGATCCCTCGACCTTCGAATCGACCCTGCAATCAGGCATTCATGTGATCGGCGATGCCGCCATCATGGGCGCCATGCCCAAGTCCGCGTTCGCCGCCAATGCGCAGGCCAAGGCGTGCGCCGCCGCGGTCGTGGCGCGCCTGGCCGGCCAAGGCGTGGCTGAGCCGCGCCTGATCAACACCTGCTACAGCCTGGTGGCGCCTGACTATGGCATCTCTGTCGCCGGCGTCTATCGCCCCACCAACGGGCAGCTTGCCGACATCGCCGGCGCTGGTGGCGTCAGTCCGCTCGACGCCGATGCGGCTTTCCGGGCCCAGGAAGCACTCTATGCCCAGGGATGGTTCAAGACGATCACGGCAGAGGTCTTCGGGTGAGACGCCGACTGTGGTGCGTGATCGTCGCTGCGCTCTGTCTGCCCGGCGCATCGCTGCGGGCGCAGGAGGCGTTGCGGCCATACGCGGTCACGGGCGATGCGATCACGGCGGCGCTGACGGGACAGGCTGGCGATGCCATGCGCGGGCGCGCGATCGTCGCCAACCGGCAGCTTGGGCTGTGCCTACTGTGCCACAGCGGCCCTTTTCCCGAGGAGCGCTTCCAGGGCAATCTGGCGCCATCCCTGGCCGGTGCCGGCTCGCGCTGGTCGGAAGGCCAGTTGCGCCTGCGCATCGTCGATGCCGGACGGCTCAATCCCGACACGATCATGCCACCTTACTATCGCATCCAGGGGCTGGACCGGGTGGCCCGAGGCCTGGTCGGCAAGCCGATCCTGTCGGCCGAGCAGATTGAAGACGTGGTCGCCTTTCTGGCAACCTTGAAGGAGTAGGATGGCCATGGCCCGTACTCCCCGAACGACAACCCGGCGCACGTTCCTCGTGCGATCGAGCAGCGCTGCCGCAGCGTTGGCGCTGGGCGCGACCAGCATGCCCGCCCAAGCCACGCCGGAGTCGCTCGCGGCGGCGATCAAGGACGTCGTGGGCGGCGCATCGTTGCGCACGGGCAAGGTCACGCTGGATCTGCCGCCGCTGGCCGAGAACGGCAACACGGTGCCGATGACCGTCACCGTCGACAGCCCGATGACCGAGGTCGACCATGTCAAGGCGATCCACGTCTTCAACGAAAAGAACCCGCAGCCCTACGTGATGACCGCCACGCTGAGCCCGCGCAACGGACGCGCCCAGGTCGCGGTGCGCATCAAGCTCAACGACAGCCAGAAGATCATCGCCATCGCCGAGACCAACACAGGTGAATTCTGGACTGCCAGCGCCGACGTGATCGTGACCTTGGCCGCCTGCCTCGAGGATCCGACCTGATGGGCAACGCCCTCATCAACGTGCCCGGCACGGTCAAGCGCGGCGAGGCCTTCGAGATCAAGGCCCTGATCTCGCATCCCATGGAGACGGGTTTTCGCGCCGGCACCAACGGCACGCTGATCCCGCGCAACATCATTCAGCGCTTCACCTGTACCTACAACGGCGTCGAGGTCTTCAACCTGGTGCTATCGCCGGCGATCGCGGCGAACCCGTTCATCGCCTTCTTCACGGTGGCGACCGAGAGCGGGAAGCTTGTCCTGCGCTGGACCGGTGACGACGGCTTCTCGGCCGAGGAGACCGCCCCGATCACGGTCACGTCGTGAGCCTGCTGTCATCCCGAGCGCAGCGAGGGATCTTCTGCGAAGTGACGTACAGTGCGTCTCCCCAGGAGATCCCTCGCTGCGCTCGGGATGACGAGTCGTCATGAGCAAGACTCTGATCGCCGTCCTCTGTGTGGGCAGCACCATCGGCGTCTCCATCGCACTGGCGCAACGAGCCGACACCCGACGCTCCGGCTACCAGGACATGAGCAAGTCCGTGCAGTCCATGCAGGACGACGACACGGCCAATCCCGCCATGCTGTGGGTGCGCGACGGCGCCGCGCTGTGGACGCGGCGCGTGGGCGCCGCCGACAAGGCGTGCGCCGATTGCCACGGCGGCGTCGAGAGCATGGCGGATGTGGCCGCACGCTATCCGGCGTTCGACGCCGGCCTCGGCCGGCCGGTGGATCTCGAGCAGCGCATCAACCTCTGCCGCCGCGATCACCAGCAGGCCGAGGCACTGGCGGGCGAAAGCCGCGACCTGCTGGCACTGACCGCATATGTGGCACGGCAATCGCGTGGCAAACCGATCGCACCATCAGACGATCCGCGCCTGCGGCCGTCGATCGACGCCGGCGCGGCGCTGTTCAAGCAGCGGCAAGGCCAGCTGAACCTGTCCTGCGCGCAGTGCCACGACGATAACGACAGCCGCAAGCTTGGCAGTGCGACCATTCCGCAGGGCCATCCCACCGCCTATCCGATCTATCGCCTGGAATGGCAGGGCCTGGGTTCGCTGAAGCGGCGCCTGCGCAACTGCCTGGTCGGCATGCGCGCCGAGCCCTACGCCTACGATTCGCCCGAGTATGTCCAGCTCGAGCTGTTCCTGATGCAGCGCGCCCGCGGCATGCCCCTGGAGTCGCCGGGCGTACGGCCGTAACGCGCCTCTATGTGCCGACGCGCACGGCGCTCCCCAGATCACGCAGTACGGCCAGGACGCTGAGCGCGATGTTGCGCGATACCTCGGGATGCGCCGGACTGGGCCGGTGCGACAGGCGCGCCGACAGCACCGCGGTATCGGTCTCGACCGACACCTCGACGGTCGGCCCTTCGACCGTGTTGTCGCGCCGCACCTCGACCGGAAAGTCATCGACACCCAGCGCCAGCGCCGTGGCGACGAAGTTGTTGGCATGGCCCGGAAAGCGCCGGGCCGCATCGCGCGCGGTCCCGCGGTAGTCGTCGACTTCACCCGGTGCGTGGACGGAGGGCAGGCGCAGGCAGGCGCTGACGCGGCGCAGGTCATGAAACGCCAGCGCTTTCAGCGCATCCAGTGCCAGCGTCGCACCCGACGGCACGATGATGCGGCCACCAAGCTGGTCCAATCCGGGCTCGAGCCACAGGCCTGAGACGCTGGTCACGACCAGCGTTTTGCCCTGCGGCAGGACGCTGCGTGCCAGGTCAGGCACCACGGCGGCGGCCGCCGCCTCGACCACGATATCGGCGCCCGCCAGTGCCGCATGGCGGTCGGGCTCGGGCGTGCCGCGCCGGATATGGCCGACCAGGGTGAGCGATGGGATCGTGCCGGCATCGAGCGCCTGGGCGATCGTGCTGCCGATGCGGCCGAGGCCGACAAGCGTGACGGTGGGCATGACGCTGGTATTAGCATACCGTTCCCGTATATGACCTCCGTCATGCTGGAGACGCAGAACGTCACGGTGTCGTTCGGCGCACTTCGGGCGGTGGACGGCGTCAGCCTGTCCCTTCCTGTCGACGCCATCACGGCGCTGATCGGTCCCAATGGCGCCGGCAAGACCACGCTGTTCAACGCGCTGGCCGGCGCGATCCGGCCCGACTCGGGCACGATCCGCTTCGCCGGCACCCGCATCGACGGCCTGGCGCCACATCGCGTCTTCGCGCTGGGCATCGCCCGCACTTTCCAGATCCCGCGACCGTTCGCCGAACTGTCGGTGATCGAGAACCTGATGACGGTGCCGCCGCATCAGGCCGGCGAGGCGTTCTGGCGCAACTGGGTGATGCCCACGCGCGTGCGGGCCGAGGAGGCGCGGCTGCGCGACAAGGCCGAGGAGATCCTCGACTTCGTCTCGCTGCGGCCGCTGGCGCTGGCACCGGCGCGCACCCTGTCGGGCGGCCAGCTCAAGCTGCTGGAACTGGCACGCGCCCTGATGGCCGATCCGCGCTTCATCCTGCTCGACGAACCGGCGGCCGGCGTCAACGCGGCGCTGCTGGAGATCATCGTCGAGCGCATCCAGGCACTGAATGCACGCGGCATCGGCTTCCTGGTGATCGAGCACAACATCGACCTGGTGACCCGCCTGTGCCATCCCATCGTGGTGATGGCCCAGGGCCAGGTGCTGGTCGTCGGCGATGCCGCCACGGTGCGCGCCGACCCGCGCGTGATCGACGCCTATCTCGGAGATATGGCGTGAACGGCCCTCTCTTGGAGGTCCACGACCTGGTAGCGGGCTACCACCGTGACCTGCCGATCGTCGATGGTGCCTCGCTGTCAGTGTCCGCGAGCGAGATGGTGGTGCTGCTGGGTCCCAACGGCGCCGGCAAATCGACCCTGATGAAGGCCATCTGCGGCCTGGTGCTGGTCATGGGCGGTGCGATCCGGCTGGACGGCCGCGACCTGGCTGGCGTGCCGACACATGCCGCGATCGCCGCCGGCATCGGCTACGTGCCGCAGGTGCAGAACGTCTTCGTGACGCTCACCGTCGAGGAGAACCTGCGCGCCGGCGGCTTCGGCACCACGCCCCAGGTGACGCGCGAACGCATCGCCGAAGCCTACGCGCGCTTTCCCTTGCTGGCCGAGAAGCGACGCCAGCTCGGCGGCGCGCTGTCGGGCGGCCAGCGCCAGGTGCTGGCCATCGCGCGGGCACTGATGACGCAACCGCGCCTGCTGCTACTGGACGAGCCCAGCGCCGGGCTGGCGCCCAAGGCAGCGCAGGAGGTGTTCGCCGCGGTGCGCGGCATCTCGGCCGGTGGCGTCGGCGTGCTGATGGTCGAGCAGAACGTGAAGGCCGGCCTGGCAGCGTCGGACCGTGGCATCGTGCTGGTGCAGGGCCGGCCGGTGCTGGTCGACAAAGCCGAGGCGCTGGCGCGCGATCCGCGCCTGACGCGCGCCTTTCTGGGCGAGCGGGTCGCATGATCCTGCAGCTCCTCACCGACGGCCTGCTGACCGGCGCCGTGATCGCGCTGGGCGCCATCGGCATCACGCTGTGCCTGGCGATCCTGCGCTTCGCCAATTTCGGTTACGCCGAATTGCTCACCGTCGGCGGCTATGCGGCGCTGGCCGCGGTGCTGGCCTACGGCGGCACGGGCGCGCCGCTGGGCCCGTTTTCATTCGGCGGCTTCCTGGGGGTTGCGCTCGCGGTCGGCCTGGCCGTGACGGCGGTCGTGGCACTGGTGTCCGATATCGTCGTCTTCCGGCCGTTGCGCCGTCGCGGCGCCGGACCGCTGGTGCTGATCTTCGCTTCGTTCGGGCTGGCCCTGGTGCTGCGCCACATCGTGCTGCTGATGTTCGGCACCCAGCCGGAGTACTACAGCCGCGAGATCCAGATCGCGGTGCTGCTGCCGGGCGACGTGCGCGTGATGCCGGACCAGATCCTGGTGCTGGCCGTCACGGTCCTGGCGCTCGTGGCGCTGTGGTGGCTGCTGAACCGCACCCGCGTCGGCCTGGCGATGCGCGCCGTGGCGGAGAACACGGCACTGGCGCAGGCCTGCGCCATCGATCCCGAGGCCGCGGTCCGCTGGACCTGGATCGTGAGCGGCATGCTGGGCGCGCTGGCGGGGACCTTGTTCGGGCTGACGGTGCAGCTGCGGCCCGAGATGGGCGCCAACCTGCTGCTGCCGCTGTTCACCGCCGCGGTGCTGGGTGGCGTCGGCAGCATACCGGGTGCCGTGATCGGCGGTCTGCTGGTCGGCGTCGCCGAGAACCTGTCGGTGCTGGTGCTGCCCACCAGCTACAAGGCGACCGTGCCGTTCCTGATCATGCTGGCCTGCTTCCTGCTGCGGCCCAAGGGGCTGTTCGGCAAATGATGGGAATTCTCTCCTACCTGGTGTTCTTCGCCACCGTGGCCTCGATCTTCGCGATCGCCACCCTGGGCCTCAACCTGCAATGGGGTTTCTCCGGCCAGTTCAACGCCGGCGTGGTGGGCTTCATGGCGATCGGCGCCTATACCTACGCCGCGCTGACGGCGCCGGCGCAGCACGAGCACGTCGGCGGCCTGGACTGGCCGGTGATCGCGGCGCTGGCGGCGGCAATGGTCGTGACCGTCCTGGTGGCGCTCGCCATCGGCCGCCTCACCATCCGGCTGCGCACGGACTATCTGGCGCTGGCCACCTTCGGCATCGCCGCCGCCATCAACCATCTGGCGCTGAACCTGGAAGGCATCACCGGCGGCGGCCGCGGTATTGCCGGCATCGCCAAGCCGTTCGCCGACCTGCCGCCGTTCTGGTTCGGGCTCGCCTTCCTGGCGCTGGTAGCCGTCGTGCTGGCGGTCGTCTACCTGATGCTGGAGCGGCTGGTGCGCTCGCCCTGGGGCCGGGCGCTACGCGCCGTGCGCGAGGACGAGGTCGCCGCTGCCGCCCTGGGCAAAGACGTCGATCGCATGCGGCTGACCGCCTTCGTGCTGGGCGCCGCGCCGATGGGCCTGGCCGGCGCGCTGTACGCAGCCTTCATCGGCTATGTCAGCCCCTACGATTTCCTGGCGATCCTGACGTTCCAGATCTGGGCGATGCTGATCGTGGGCGGCAGCGGCAACAACGCCGGGGCCGTGCTGGGCGCCTTCGTCGTGTGGGCGCTGTGGAGCCTGTCGGGTGTCCTCGTCGTGCAGATCGTGCCGAGCACGCTGCAGGTCCAGGGCGGTGCCATCCAGGCCATCCTGATAGGCGTGCTGCTGATCGCCATGCTAGTTTTTCGGCCACGCGGCCTGATGGGCGAGCGACTGCATTCGTCACCGCTGTTGCGGGACGATGCGTCGCCGGGCCGGCAGAAATGAAACGGGGGAGACGACCATGAAAAACAAGTACCTGTTGGCGATCGCCGGCGCCCTGACGCTGGCGCTGACGAATGGCATGGCGCTGGCGCAAGGCGCGCCGCAATGCCCGGTCAAAATCGGTGCCGTCATTCCGCTGACGGGCCCGCAAGGCCCGATCGGCAAGCCGATCGCCGACTCCACCCAGTTGGCGGTCGAGCATGTCAGCGCCGCCGGCGGCATCAAAGGCTGTCCGGTCGAACTGGCGCTGCGTGACGACACCGGCCAGCCGACCTTGGGCGTCGACGCAGCGCGCTATCTGGTCGACGTGCAGAAGGTACCGGCGATCGTTGGCGTGGTCGGCTCAGGCATCGCCACCGCGATCGTGAGCTCGGTCACCACCGCCGCCAAGATACCCATGGTGTCGTGCTGCGCCGTGACGCCGACGCTGACGCGGCTGTCGGAGGAAGGCAAGACCGGCGGCTATTTCTTCCGCACCATCCCGACCAGCCGCGTGTTCGGCGTCGCCCACGCGGTCGCGGCAACCGACCGCGGCTACAAGAACCCGGTGGTGATCTACGTCAACAACGACTTCGGCTCCTCGCTCCTGCGTGACATTGAAAAAGCGCTGGGCACCCTGGGCGGCAAGATCGCCGGCGCCGTTCCGTACAACGAGAACCAGCCGAGCTATCGCACTGAGGTGAACCAGGCACTGGCCATGAAGGGCGATGCGCTGATCCTGCTCGCCTTCTCGCAAGACGGCGCCACCATCGCGCGCGAGTGGATCTCGCTGGGCGGCACCCAGAACCTGGTGCTGCACAACACCCTGCGCTCGACCGACTTCATCAACGCCGTCGGCGCCCGCTTCCTGACCAAGGCCGTCGGCATCGACAACGCGCAGGTCGCCGGCCCCTCGGTCGACGCTTTCAATGCCGGCTTCAAGGCCAAGTTCAACCGCGATCCCATCGGCCCCGGCCTGCACACGGGTTACGATGCGGTCGTGGTCACGGCGCTGGCCATGCAGCAGGCCGCGGCCCTGGATGGTACCGCCATCCGCGACACCCTGCGGCTGGTGCAGGATCCCGCCGGTGAAACCGTCATCCCCGGCGTCGAGGGCATCAAGAAGGGCCTCGAGGCCATCAAGGCCGGCCGCAAGGTGCGCTATGTCGGCGCCACCGGGCCGTTCACGTTCGACAAGAACGGCGACGTCACCGGCCCAGCGCTGGTGTGGAAGGTCGAGGACGGCAAGCTGGTCACCGACAAGGTGATCGATCTCGAGCAGATGACGGCCCTGTTCCGTCGCATCGGTTTCTGAGGCTACCCGCATGGTCGAACGCGTCCCGCTCGCGCCGGGTTATTCCGGCTCGCGCATCATCAAGGGCAACTGGCAGCTCGCCGAGCGCCACGGGCCGACGGTCGACCGCGGTGCCGCGCTCGACGGCATGCGGCGCTTCGTCGAGGCCGGCTTCGACACGTTCGACTGCGCCGACCACTACGTCGGCGTTGAGGAGCTGATCGGCGACTTCCGCAAGAGGCATCCCGATCTGGCACGACGCCTGAAGGTCCACACCAAGGTGGTGCCGGATCGCGACGTGCTGGCCAGGATCAAGCGCGCCGACATCGAGTTCCTGATCGACCGCGCGCGCCAGCGTCTGGGAATGGACTGCCTCGACCTAGTGCAGTTCCACTGGTGGGATTACGACACACCGGGCTACGTCGAGTCGATGGGCTGGCTCGCCGACATGAGCCGCGAGGGCAAGATCCGGCTGATCGGCACCACCAACTTCGACGTGCCGCGCCTGAAGGAAATCACCGCCGCCGGCATCGGCATCGCTGCCAACCAGCTGCAGTACTCCGTCCTCGACCGGCGGCCAGAGAGCGGCATGGTCGACTTCGCCCAGGCACACAACATGGCGCTGCTCTGCTACGGCACCGTCGCCGGCGGGTTCCTGTCGACACGCTGGCTCGGCGCATCCGATCCCGAACCGCCGCTCGCCAACCGCTCACTGGTGAAGTACCGCCTGATCATCGACGAGTTCGGCCCCTGGGACCTGTTCCAGGCGCTGCTGAGAACCCTCGATCGCATCGCGCGGGACCACGGCACCTCGATCACGGCCGTGGCCACGCGCTGGGTGCTCGACCGGCCGGGCGCATCGGCCGCCATCGTGGGTGCGCGCACCGATGCACATCTCGCCGATCTGCTCGCGGCCGACGCTCTGCGACTGACAGCGGCGGATCGTGCGGCGGTCGACGCCGTGCTGGCACAGGCGCACGGCCCCAGCGGCGAGTGCTATGCATTGGAGCGCGAGCCGGGCGGCCGGCACGCCAGCATCATGTGGACCAACCAGAACCTCAAGGGCGTAGGCGCCCGCTAGGGAGCGAACCATGGGTGACGACGATTTCCAGCTCTACGACCTGAAGGTCGAGGTCGTGCACGGCGACAAGAGCCGGCCGATGGTGTGCCAGCATCGCGAAGGCGACAGCTTCGTGCTGCGCGGCAGCCGCATCGAGATCGCCTCCGGCGACAGCTTCGGCATGTGGGCCATGCTGGCCGTGCTGCCGTTCCTGCCGGCCAAGCAGCGCCCGACGGTCAAGGGCGACTGGATGACCACCGATGCCAACATCGGCTGCACCGATCCCAACTGCGGCGCCCATTTCCGCATCAGCCGGCTGGAGCTGCGGTCCTACAAGCACGCCGACTTTACCAAGGTGCCGCTGACCGCAACCACCTAGGTACCGACTATCGCTAGAGTGTGACTCAGGATCGTCATCCCGAGCGCAGCGAGGGATCTTTCGATGCAGGCGCACCCGTGCGTCACTTCAGAAGATCCCTCGCTGCGCTCGGGATGACAGCTGTATCAGGGACGCGTGATTCCGAACCAGGCACAAGGCCAAAAGCCCACAAACATCACCGCCGGGAGTCACAGAACCGTCGCTGAACCTCCGCTAGATCGTCGCTGAACCTGGACTTTGGGAAGGTCGCGATGGGGCTGTCGAACGTCATGGGCCGCGCCGCCATGCGCGGCCTCCTGGTCGTCGCGGCGATGACGTTCATCCTCAATCTGCTGGCATTGATCCTGCCGGTCTACATGCTGCAGATCTACGACCGCGTGCTGTCGTCCGCCAGCATGCCGACCCTGGTCTACCTGACCCTGATCGCGCTCGGGGGCCTCGCTATCCTGGGCGCCATGGAGTCCATCCGCCAGGTGGTGGTGCAGCGCATCGGCGCCCGCCTGGAGGTCGATCTCGGCGAACGCCTGCTGGCAGCCACGGTGCAGAGCGGCGGCCGCGCCGACGCCGCGGCGCTGGGCCGTGATCTCACCCAGGCCCGCACGTTCCTGACCAGCCCCGTGTTCTCAGCACTGCTCGACCTGCCGTTCACACCGCTGTTCCTGGTCCTGGTCTTCCTGATCCATCCGGCGCTGGGCAGCCTGGTGCTGGCCGGTGCCGGCGTGTTGCTGGTCATTACCATCCTGAACCAGCTGATGGTGCGCCGGCCGCAGGAGCGCAGCGTACGCGACACCGCCACGGCAGGCCTGTTCCTGGCGTCGTTCACGCGCAATCACGAACTGCTGCGCGCCATGGGGATGCTGCCCACCGCCGCCGCCGCGTGGGGTGGCGCGACCGCCGCCGCGCTGGGCGCGCAAGATCGTTCCGTGCGCATCAACGCGGTCTTCACCGGCATCTCGCGCTTCATCCGCATGGGCGTCCAGATCGGCATCCTCGGGCTGGGGGCCTATCTGACGCTGAAGCAGGAGATCACCGCCGGCATGATCTTCGCGACATCGCTGGTCGCGGCCCGTGCGCTCACGCCGATCGACAACCTGATCGCCGGCTGGAAGGGCCTGCTGCAGACGCTGATCGGCCTGCGTACCGTCGATCGCGCGCTGGCCGCCACGGCACGGCCCAACGCCCGCACCCGCCTGCCGGCACCCAAGGGGCATCTTGCCTTCGAGAAGGTGGTGTACCTGCCGCCGGGAGCACCGGAGCCTACCCTCAAGGGGATATCGCTCACCATCGAGGCCGGCGAGGCGGTGTGCCTGGTCGGCCCGTCAGGCGCCGGCAAGTCGACCTTCGCGCGGCTGGCCGTCGGCGCGCTCGCACCGACACAAGGCACCGTGCGCCTTGACGGCTCGGACCTCGAGAACTGGGATGCGGTGGATCGCGGCGCTCACGTTGGCTACCTGCCCCAGGACGTCGAGCTCCTGCCCGCCAGCGTTGCCCAGAACATCGCCCGCCTCGATACACAGGCGCCGACCGATCAAGTGCTGGCGGCGGCGCAGCTGGCCGGCGTGGGCGAGCTGGTGAAGCGCCTGCCTGACGGCTACGACACGCGCGTCGGGCTGGGCGGGCTGCCGCTGTCCGGCGGCCAGCGCCAGCGGGTTGCACTGGCCCGGGCGCTCTATGGCCCACCACGACTGGTCGTGCTGGATGAGCCGAACGCGCATCTCGATCGCGACGGCGAGGCCGCGCTGAACGCCACGATCCTGCAGCTCAAGCGCCTCGGTGCCACGGTGATCGTCGTGTCGCAGCGCGCCGGCGTGCTGCAGGCCGTCGATCGCGTTCTCTTCATGCGCGACGGCCAGGTCGCGGCCTCGCAGAGCCGCGACGAGGCGTTGGCCCGCATGTCGGGCACCTCGGTGCCTGTGGCAGCCGGCGCCGAGATGCCGGCGCGCCCGGCCGTTGCCCGGGAGGCCCGCGCATGACGACGGCGACGCCGCATTGGTCAAAGCAGGTGAAGACCTCGTTACTGGGCCCGTCGCTGGTGGCACTGTTGATCGCCGGCGTCGGCATTGGCGGTTTCATGGGATGGGCCGCCACGGCACCGCTGGCGGGTGCCGTGATCGCGGCCGGCAACATGGCGGCCAGCGGCGAGAACCAGATCGTGCAGCATCTGGAAGGCGGCATCGTCAAGGAGATCCATGTCCACGAAGGCGATGTCGTCACCGCCGGCCAGCCGCTGCTGAGCCTGGATCCCACCGCCGTCGAAGGGAACCTGAGCCGGCTGCGCACGACCTTGGCGACCTTGCGCGCCGACGAGGCGCGCGTGCTCGCTGAACAGCGCGGCGAGCACGCGATCACGTTTCCACCCGAGTTGCTGGCCGCCGACCTCGACCCGTCGGTGAAGGACGTCGTCGAGTCGCGGACCACCGAGTTCACCGACCGCCTGTCGCGCTACCGCAACGAGATCCGCATCCTGGAGGAACGCCTGGCCGGCCTGGACCAGGAAATCGCCGGCGCCGAAGCGCAGCGTGTGGCCACGCAAAAGCAGATCGGTTTCATCGCCGCCGAGTTGCGCGATGTCGAATGGCTGTTCAAGCAGGGCCTCGCCCGCCAGGATCGCTTGTTCGCGCTGCGCCGTTCCGAAGCCGATCTCGAGGGGCGTGCCGGCGCCTTGCTGTCAACGATCGGCAAGGCCCGCCAGTCCATCGCCGAGATTCGCCAGCAGATGGAAAAGCTGGGACATGAACGGCGCACCGAGGCGGTCGCGCGCCTGGCCGAAGTCCGCGGCCGCACCGCCGATACGCGCGAGCAGATCCGCGCCGCCGAGAGCATCCTCAGCCGCATCGTCGTACGGGCACCGACCAGCGGCACCGTGGTCAAACTTAACGTCAACACCGTGGGTGGCGTGATCGCGCCGGGCGCACAGGTGCTGGAACTGCTGCCGGCCGGCGTCGATCTCGTCGTCGACGCCCGCCTGCAGCTCGCCGATATCGATGCCGTGAAGGTCGGTCAGCCCGCCAATGTGCGATTGGCGGCGCTCAATCAACGCACGACTCCTGTCGTGCACGCGCAGGTCATGTTCGTGTCGGCCGACAAACTGGTGGACCGCACCAACCAGCAGCCCTACTACCGCGTCCGACTGGCGTTCGACACCAACCAGCTCGGCCCTCACGATCGGGCCCTGCTGGCGCCGGGCATGCCGGCCGAAGCCTTCATCACCACGGAAGAGCGCACCATGCTGCGCTATCTCTTCCGCGCCATCGAAGACAGCCTGGCCCGCGCTTTCCGCGAGTCGTGATCACTATAGCTTCATGGTGAGCTTGTCGAACCATGAAGCTATAGCGCCGTTGGTGGGGAGAGCCTTCATGGTTCGACAAGCTCACCATGAAAGCTTTTCTCCTACACGACCGTATCGTTCTGGACGATGACGTGATCGGCGAGGATGCCGTTGGTGAGATAGGTGTCGACAACGGCCAGTGTCTGCCACTGATTGCCGCCACCATCGACATCGACCTGCACCTCGGTGCGCTTGCTTCCGGTGATATTGGCGCGCAGGAAGCCACTGCCGATCAGGTCGAACGCATCATCACCCGTGAAGCCCTGGAACAGGCTGTGCGAAAGCACGATCGCATCCTGGTCCCGGCCCGTCACCTTGAGGTCGGTGATGGTGTCGTTCGCCTCGCCGATTGACGCAAAGACAAAGTGGTCGACGCCGCCGCCGCCGGTGAGCCGGTCATTGCCGCCGCCGCCAATCAACGTGTCATTGCCCTCACCGCCGTCGAGCGTGTCGTTGCCCGCCCCGCCCTCGAGGCGGTCGTTGCCCTTGCCGCCATCCAAACGGTCGTTGCCATCGCCACCAGACAGGCGATCGGTGCCCTCACCGCCGTCGAGGCGGTCATTGCCGGCATCGCCCCTCAGGGCGTCGTCGCCACGACCGCCATCGAGACGATCGTTGCCGCCGCCGCCGCGCAGGTCGTTGGCGCCGTTGTTGCCGGTGAGTTGATCGTCCGCCGAACCACCGATCAGGTTCTCGACATTGATGATGGTGTCCGACCCGAAATGAGTGGTGCCTTCGGCGAGATCGAGCCGGATCGCGCGCGTGGCGGCACTGAAGTCGAGCGTGTCAATGCCGGCACCGCCGTCGTAGCGGTCGTCGCCATCGTTGGTACCGCTGATCACGAACGTGTCGTCGCCGTCACCACCCTTGATACGATCATCGCCAGTGCCGCCGGTGATCACATCGTTGCCGGCATCGCCGAAGATCGTGTCGTCGCCGGCGCCACCGATGAGGTCATCCGCCCCGGCGCCGCCTTCGACGACATCATCGCCGGCACCGCCGTCGATATCGTCGTTGCCGTCGTCGCCCGACAACCGGTCATCGCCGGTGCCGCCCAGGATGCGGTCATCTCCCGCCAGACCCCTGACGCGGTCGTCGCCGCCCAGGGCATCGATCCGGTCGTCGCCGGCCGTTCCGTCGATGACATTGTCGCCGTTGTCGCCATTGATCGGCGCGCCGACCAGAACCGTGTCGTCACGGAAGTTGAGGTTCTGGATCCGGGTGTCGCCGGCGATCGGCGTGTCGGCCTCGCGGTAGGCCGTTTCCGGTGTCGCGTGGAATTCCTCCAGGAATTCCCGGAACGCCTGCTGCTCGCCCATCACGCCGGCGGGGATGTTGGCCGGCAGGGTGAAGTCAAGCGCCTCGTCGACCGGCGCCGACAGGGTGCCGTCATCGAGCAGGTAGCGGAAGTTCTCGCCGTTGGCCTTGGCCGGATAACCATCGCCGCCGTTGGCGGTAAAGTTCAAGGTGACGATGCTGATCCGGGCCGGCGCGCCGGGCAGTACGACGCCGTCATCGACCAGTGCCGCGATGACATTGCCGTCGTCGTCGACCAGCGCAACATCGCGGATACGCGACCCCGGTGTCGAGCCGTTGTTTCCTGGCAGGTCCGGGTCGAACGAGAACCGCACGCCACCGATCTGCGGGAAGCCGCCGTTGTTGGCGGACAAGCCGGCACCCCAGTTCAGGATGTTCAGCAGACCCTGCGGAGTGGTGTCGAACACCATCAGCTTGTTGTCGAACCGCAGCGCATTCTCGATATCGAGTTGCGAGATGGCGCCGGCAGGCTTGCCGGCATCGGGATTGGCCGCCGGTGGAATCTTGTTGCCCGTGTCGTCGTCGATCGAGCCGATCTGGGCCCGGATACCGCCACCGTTCTTGAGCGACACCAGGAAGGTGCCCTCGCCGACCGCTGCGCGCGCCGCGAAGCTGTTGGCATCGGCGCTGATATTGCCGAAGTTGGTCTCCTGGGTGCGCACAAAGGCACGTTCACCTTCGAGGTAGACGTCGGTGTAGCCGAAGATGTTGCCGTCCTTGTCGGCAATCACCGCATCGACGGCCTGCGTGATGTCACGCACCTGATCGCCCTTGGAGCCTTCGGCGAAGGCCTGGTCGATGTCGTCGCCGTAGACTCGCTCCAGCGTCTGTTGATTGGAGGCGTAAGCGCCGTTGATCGCCTGGTAGTCGTCGAGCTTGGAGACATCGATGACGCCGTTGGCGTCGAATTCGACCACCAGCCGGCCCAGGTAGGTGTACTCACCATCGGTGTTCACAATCAGCGTCGGCGCGCCGTCGACGCCGGCCGTCACGATGGGATAGGTGTCCGCGAAATTCGCCTCGTGTCCGGGGAATGTTGCCGGCACGTCGTCGGCATCACCCAACCGGGTGTTCGAGCCGGCCGCCAGGATGATGTCGACGCCGCGCAGCAGGGTTGCCAGCTGCTTCTCGTTGGCGATGCTCTGCAGGTGCGACGTCACGACGATCTTGTTGACGCCTTGCGCGATCAGGCCGTCGATGATCGGCTGCAACTGCGAGGCCAGCAGCGCCATGTCGTCGACTTCCTCGTTGTCGCCGGGCTGGCCGGCGGTCGGGAAGCCCTTGACCTCGGTGCCGTTGGGCGAGGAGATCCGCTCCAGCACCTGGGTCGTGGCCGCGACGATTCCGATCCGCTCGCCGCCCTCGGTGATGATGGCCGACGGCGCGATACGGCCGGCGATCGTCGACGCCTCCTGACCGCCTGTGGTCGTCCGGGGTGCCAGGGCACTGTCGTTCGTGAAGTCGAGATTGGCCGACAGATACGGGAACTTCGCTCCCACCCAGGCGCCTGACGGCGTGAAAGCATCGCGCAGCACGGTCGAGCCGAGGTCGAACTCGTGATTGCCGATCGTCGAGGTCTCGACACCGAACGCGTTCAGGATCGCGATGTCGGGACGTCCGGGAGCCGTGGCGCCGATGACGGAATTGAGGGACGGGTCGGTGCCCGCGTTGAGGAACGGTCCCGGCAGGAAGTTGTCACCGCCTGACAGGATGAGCGTGTTGGCGTACTGATCGTCGAACCGATCGATCAGCGCGCCCATGATCGGCGCCGTGTCACCCGCCAGCAGGCCGGCTTCGCCGTCCGACATGTGCAGCAGCTGCAGCGTGAAATTCGGCGGCGTCGGCGGCGTGATCTGGTAGACCGTGGCGGTGTTGCTCACCTCGTTGCTGACCACGACCAGGTTCTGGCCGTTGGGCGAGTCGGCGGCCGAGATGAAGAGGACGCCCTCGGGACTGACGTCTCCAGGGGTCTGCAACAGGCCTGTGTAGGAGACGTGATCGGGGCTGGTGATGTCGAACATCAGTGTCGTATTGGACCGCTCCAGCGCGACGAAAGCGTAGGTACGATCGCCCACCGTACCGACGGTGATGCCCTCCGGCTCGGCGCCCTTGTTGTCACTGCGCGTGTCATCGAACAAGCCTGGCGCCTGCACCGCAATGCGCTCGATGAGATCAGCGCTGTCGAACACACGGTTGCCCTGGGCGTCGACGATCGAGAAGGACCGGCCGCCGTAGGTCAGGATCTGGTCGATATCACCGTCACCATCGGTGTCGCCGCGCAGGCCGGGCGCATTGGAGACCGAGTGGCGTCCCAATGCGGCGCTTTCCTTCAAAGCCGCTTCATTGGGGAACGTGCTGTCATCCAGGTCATAATTCGTGTTGCCGACCCGGATCGTCTCATCAGGCGTCAGGAAGTCATCGCGGTCATCACCTTCGTTGGCCATCACATAGTAGGTCTGGCCACCGACCTGGTACGCGGCGATCGCGTCGGGCATGTACATGCCGAAGATCGGCGCGTTGTTCACCAGGTTGATGCCACCATCCTGATCGCTGACATCGATCTGCAGCCCGGCCCAGTTCTTCAGGCCCAGCGGCACGATGTCAGTGAAAGTTGCCGTCGCGATATCGAGCAGCGCCACGGCATTGGCCTCCTGCAGGGTCACCATCGCCGTCGTGCCGTCAGGCGAGATTGCGATGTATTCCGGTTCGACGTCCTGCGCGACGGTCTTGCCGGCAAAGATGCGCACACCTTCGGCGCGCAGCGCGTCCTCCTGGCCATTGAATGCCGTGAACGTCGCGGTCTGCACCGTTGCCGACGCCACGCCACCGGAGAGATCGATGATGCTGACCGAACCATCGGGATCGGTGCCCGATGCCGGTACTTCACCCTCGTTGGCAACGAGGACCTTCTTACCGTCGGCCGTGAAGGTCAGCATGTCCGGCAAGGCGCCGACGTCGACCGAGCCCAGCAAGGCACCGTCTGCCGCGTTCAGGAACACCACCTTGCCGGGCAGCGTCTTGTCGCTGTTCGGCAGTGCCACCGCGACGATCCCGTTCTTCACGGCAACGCTGGTGATGTCGGTGCTGGCGAAGCCCAGGGCGGTAAAATCGATGGTCGCGAGCAGCGCCGGCGCCGCGGGATTGGCCAGGTTGACGACCTGCAGGCCCGAGCTGGACGTCACGAACAGCCGGTCGCTGCTGGGATCGAATGCCGAGATTTCGGCACCGGCGAGACTGACGCGGCCAACCTGCGCGGCAGTCACATCGTTGGTGGGCGTCGTCGACAGGGCCGGCGTCATGGCAAAGCTCGCAATCAGTGAATCGTGGTCGCTGACCTGATCGGCGAATTCCGAGTTGATGTGCACGACGTCATACCGGGCAGAGCTGCGCAGGCTTGTCGTGACCGCCATCTGGTCGAGCGATTGGGCGTTGCCCTCGAAGTTGTAGTCGTAGCTCTCGGATGGTGGCAGCAGACTACCCAGAACAGTGAGCACCTGCGTGCCACCCGGCGTGTACTCAGGCGCGGCGTCGGCATCGGGCCCGTCCTGGTAGGTCGCGCGGCCTTCCAGCACCTTGATCGGTTCCTCGAACTCGAACTCGTTGAGGTCGCCCGTCACCAGGACCCTTGCGTTGGCATTGCTTGCCAGCAGCGAGTCGACATAGGTGTTGACCGCCTGGGCCTGGGCGGCGCGCGCCGCCTCGGCACCGTTGAGCGGCGGCTGGTCCGATCCGAACAGCGCGCCGCTGCCGCCCTTGGACGAGAAGTGATTGTCGATGACGGTAATTTCCTCGCCGTTGAACGTAAAAGTAGCGGCCAGTGGCAGGCGCGACTGGAAGAACGGATTCGACGGATCGGTATTCGAGCCGACGGACGTTGTCGGATTGCCGTTGGCGTCAATCGTGCGCAGCGAGCTCTCGATCAGGTCGACGCCACGATCGACACGATAGATGAATGCCGTGCGAATGTTGCCGCCGGGCTGTCCACCATTGAGATCGTCGCCGATGAACGGATTGTCCTGGAAAGCATACTGCGCCGAACTGCCGGCGGCAGCGGCTGCCGCGTTGATCGTGTCGACCAGCCGCTGCAAGGTCGCCGATGCCGATGTCACCGCGCTGAGTTCGGCACCGTCGTTGTCCTGCACTTCCTGAAGCGCCAGGATATCCGGCGCCCGCAGGTTGTCCAGGATCTGGCTGGCGATCTGCGTGAACTTCGCCGTGTCGTCATCGACATTGGCCTGGCGCTGCGCTGGCGTCGCACCGGCCACCAGATTGATGTCCTCGACCTTGGGATCGAGATTCTCGACGTTATACGAGGCGATCGTAATGCGCTCGGCAGAGCCGGTGACCGACGTGGTCTCCCGCGTCAAGGAACCCGGGTTGGCCACGGTGAAGGTCTGGGTCGGCGTGATCTGATAGTTGCCGAAATCGTAGCCGACGACCCCGGTCACATCGCTGAGCCGCGCGCCGGCATTGACGTCCGGTGACACGAAACCCGCCAGCACCCCGCTGTCATCGTCGATCTGGATACGCTCCGGATTGAAGTCGCCGCCAACCGTATTGGTGTCACCAAATGCCGGCTGACCGCCTTCGACCAGGATCGTGCCACGGTCGGTGAGGCCCGTGGCGTTGAGCCCGTTGGCCGGATCGTCATCGTTGTCGACGACCGTGTAGATCTCGCCGAAATCGCTGGTCGGGCCGGTGGCCACGGGGTTCTTCACCGTGACCAGCATGCCCTCGAGGCTTTCGTAGAAATCAATGCCGTCATGGACCGGGTCGAACGTGGTGAGACCGTCGTCGTCAAGAACCTCGGTCGGCGGCTTGCGTCCGGCCGAGCCGCCGAGTTGCGTCGCCACGATCGCGGGACCAACGCCGAGATCCGTGATGTTCGCCGCCGTAGCGGTGATCTCAGTAAGGGACAGGCTGCCCGGTGCCGCGCCATTGGGTGTGAATTCGCTGACCTGGCCGTTGACGCTGACCAGATGGCCGACCGTTACAGAGGGCGCGCTGCTGGTGAACACGAAGATGCCGTCCGACGTCGCGATATTGCCATCGCCGGTCGGGTCCTGAATGTAGAAGCCGTTGCTATCGACTGCAGTCACCACGCCCCGGGTCGTCACCGTCTGGCCGGCGAAGGCCGACACGTGGCCCGCACCCTGGATCGTATAGATCGCGACCGTCTGTGCCGCCGGCGCGGTCGTGAAGTCGAGTGCATCAGCGGCGATACCGGCGAAGGCATTGCCGGCGTCGTCCTGGATCGCGCCGGACGCGACGACCACGTCATAGGCAGTGCCGGCCGCAAGGTCGACCGCCAGATCGATGGTGGCGGTATTGCCGTTGAACGTGACCGTACCATCGGTATCGGCGGTACCGACGGTGATGGTGCGCACATCCCCGGCACCATTGGAGATGGTGATGTCGCCGCTGCCCGCCTGCACCGCATCATTGAAGGTCAACACGATATTCGCCGACGTCGCGATACCCGTGGCATTGTCAGCCGGGCTGGACGAGACCAGTGACGGCGGCGTGGTATCGGGGCCACCGCCACCCAATACCGTGCTCGTCACCTGGATGTCGTCGATACCCACCCACTCGTCACTGCCGGCCGCGTTCGTCGTCAGAATGCGCACCTGGATCTGCGACTGATTGGCCGCATCGGCCGGCAGGGAGACATCGACCGCGGTCACCTGGCTTGCCGCACCGACCGTCGTGGCATCAGCGACATAGCCACCCGCGACATTCGTCCAGGTACCCGAGGCACCGACACGATACTGGACCGCGACCTGCTGGACCGCATCGTCAGTCGAGGCGTCCAGATCGCGCACGTTGAACCGGACCCGCACGTCCTGCTGGCCGGTTGCATCAAGGTAGATCACGAGACTGGGCGCATCCGCCGTCCCCGAGCCATTCAGCGCGATCGTCGGGTCAGCGATGGCGAACTCGGCAACACCACCCGCGGTCAGCGTGTTGGGCGCGGTCTGATTGGCAATCACATCGAGCGCGCCCAGGTTGGCCGCCGTCAGCGTGCGCGGATCAACGCCCGTCGGGGATCCCGCGTCGATGTCGCCCAGGAAACCTTCGATGCTCGGCACGCCGGCCCAACTGTCATTGGCGGTGATCAGGCCCGCGTCGTTCCAGGATTGCGTCAACGGGCCGGATGCGAGCGCGTGGTAGATGGCCGACATGAAGCTATCCTCCTGTTGTCAGGCCGCATCACCGCCGGAGTCGCGCACGCGGCGCGACGCTGTGTCGTGGATGACGAGCGGGGCAGCAGACCGTTGAAAGGCGCGCAGGGAACGCGAGGGATGCCTTTCGTAGCGATGAGAATTTACAGGTCTGTGTCTTCGCGTTCACAGCTACGTGACACGGAGCTGACGCCGCGGGATAAGTTCAGCGTCGCATTCCCGGTAATATTTTTGCTGTCCCAAAACGCGTGACAACAATGACAACAATGACGGAAAACAAATTTAAGTACGTCGGAGGTGTTCTGGACGTGTGTTTCGTTACCGCGAGTCACAATCTTCATTGATACGAGCGAAGGGGCGCACCGAGGTTCGTCGCGGCGATATGGGTAGCGCCCATAGCGCATCAAGGAGTCCAAAAATCGGCCCCTGGAATAATCTCCTGGGAGCGCGGGCCTCTGGCCCGCTCATGAGCGGGCGGGACGCCCGCGCTCCCAGGATTTCAGGCGAAGACGTCGGGGACGTAGCGGCCGGAGCGTTCCATTTCAGCCAGCCAGACCGAGGCCTGTTCGTCGGTGCAGCCGACGGTCTCCTTGTAGATGTCGGCCAGCGTCTGCCGCGCCGCCGGCGCCATGTTGAGGCCATCACCGCACAGGAACACGATGGCACCCTGGCGGAACAGGGCCCGCACCTTCTCGCGCTCCTGCCACAGCCGATGCTGCACGAAGGTGATGTCGCCTTCGGGCCTGCGATAGAACGCCGGCAGCAGCGAGACGATGCCGTCGCGCTCCCAGGCCTCCAGTTCCTCGCGATAGAGGAAATCGACATCGGGATGATCGCAACCGAAGAACAGCAACGCCGGCCCGGCTTTCTCGCCGGCAGCGTCGCGCAACGCGCGTTCCTGGACGAAGCCGCGGAACGGCGCCAGGCCGGTGCCGGCGCAGATCATCACGACGGGCGTGGCGTTCGACGCCGGCGGATGGAAAGGCACGTTCGGCGTCTTGATGGCCACCGGGACCTGATCGCCGACCTTCATGCGTGACAGGTAGCTCGAGCAGGTGCCGCGGAACTGGCCCTGGCCCGACCAGGCCGGCGCATCGACGACGGCCACCGTCAGGCTGCACTGTGCCGGGTCCATGCGCGGCGATGACGAGATGGAGTATTGGCGTACGCGCATCGCCGGCAGCATCTCGAGGAACTGCCCGAGATTGACGTCGCAGGACGGCCAGGCCTCGAGCAGCTCCAGCACGCTGACGCGCTTCTTCAGGATCTCGGCCTGGTAGCGCTCGGGATCCTCGGCGATGGCCGCGAGTTCCATCTTGTGCGGCGGACAGGGATTGAGTGCAGCCAGTTGCTCGACATTCTTGCGGGTCGCCGGCGCCGACAGCTCGACATGGCGGCCGAACAGCTCCTGGATCGAGACAGGCCGATCCGTGGGCAGCGACGCCGCCATCGCTCCACGTGTGGAGCGCAGAACCACCGCCGCGTCCGGACGCAGCCCCATGCGGCGCGCGGCGCGATCGATCAGATCGGGGTGGTTCTCCGGCAGCACCGCCAGGTAGTCGCCCGCGGCGTAGGTGATGCCTTCCGGCAACGTGAACTCAAGATGCCGCTTCGAGCGGCCCAGCGGCGACGTCATGTCGACCAGTTCGCGGTTGTCGCTGATGACGGCGAAATCGAGCTTGTTCTCCTCGACCAGCTGCAGGCTGGCCGACGGCACGACCTCGACGTCGTACAGGGGACCACCGGCAACCTCGGCCAAGGCGACGCCCAAGGTCGACGACACGGTCGGCCAGAATGCGCCGTACCATTTCTCGAAATCGCCGAAGAAATCGGCCCGCGCATCGCCCTCGCCGCGCTCCATGAACGACTGCGCCCCCGCGCGGCTCAACAGGTCGTCGATCTGCTTGGGTACGGTCTGGTAGGTCATCGTCCAGTCGCGATTGCCGCAGCCGAACAGCGCATAGCGCACGCCCATCAGCGCACCGTCCGGCACGCCGGCCAGCCAGGTCAGGAACTTGCGCGCATTGTCGGGTGCCTGGCCGTTATACGATGCCGTCACCACGCCCACGGCGCCTTCCTTGGGCAGCATGCCAGCGTAGTCGTCGAGCGGCGCCACCTTGACGGCATAGCCGCGGGCCTGGCCATCGCTGGCGATGCGCCGCGCGAACGCCTCGGACGAGCCGGAGTTCGAGCCGTACAGCAGCAGCAAAGGCGTGCCGTGCGACGGCACCGCCGCGGCGGCGGGCGCCGGCGCGGCGGTCGGCACCGGCGCCATCCGCGTCGCCATCGTGCGCGCCACCTGCTTGCGCACGCGGGCGTAGATCTTGAGGCCCTCGGGCTTCAGAGTCAGCGTTTCCTTGACGACCAGCTTGTAGGGTGCCGTGGTCCGCAGGTCGAAGCGCTGCAGCATCATGGCGATCACCAGCAGCGATTCCTGCCAAGCGAAGGCCCGTCCGATGCAAGCGCGCACGCCGTTGCCGAACGGCAGCCAGGCCTGTGGCGGAATCTTTTCCCGCAGTTCAGGCGTGAAGCGATCGGGATCGAAGCGTCCGGGATCCGTCCACACCGCCGGATCGCGATGCAGCGACGGCGTCAGGATGGAGAGCACATCGCCCTTCTTCAGGGGATAACGTCCGGCCAGCAGGGTGTCTTCCTTGGCCCGCACCGCGAACAACGGTGCCGTCGGCCAGATCCGGATCGATTCGCGCAGCACCTGATCGATGTAGGCGAGCTTGGCGATATCCTCGAAGCGGGGCACGCCGTCGCCCAGGACCGCATCGACCTCGGCGCGGGCACGGGCCAGCATCTCCGGATTCTCAAGCAACAGGTGAGTCGTAAAGGACAGCAGGCCGCTGGTTGTCTCGTGGCCGGCGATCAGGAACGTCACGAGCTGATTGCGGATGTTGGCGTCATCGAGACGATCGCCTGTGATCGGATCCTTCGCCGTCAGCATCAGGTTGAGCAGGTCGCGCGGCGCCTCGTCGGGGCTGAGCCGGCGGCGCTCGGCGATCACCTCATCGGTGATCTGGTGCATCAGGCGGCAGTCAGAATCATACTGCCGCTGCGTCATCAGCATCAGGCGTGTCTGTAGCGGCACGCGGTTGGTGCGGTTGCCGGCCTCGGCCAACGCCCGCACCATGGCATCCACGAACAGGTGCATCTCGCGCTGATAGAAGGAATTGAAGCGATTGCCGAAGCCGCACAGCGCGATGGTATCGAGCGTCAGGCGGGTCATGTTGTCGGCAACGTCGATCGGTGCCGCCGGCCCGAACCGTTCCCAGCGCGTCAGCATCTGGTCGGCGATATCAAGCATGTCGTCGAAGTAGTTGCGCATCGACGCCGGCCCGAACGCCGGCATCAGGATGCGGTGCGCCTTGGACCAGTTGGGCTCGGTCCCGTAGGCCGTGAACAGCCCGTCACCGGCGAAATCCCGGATATGCTTCAGCGCACCGTGGACGAACTTTTCGAACCGCGTCTCATCACACGCATCGCTCACCAGCTCAACCGAGCTCAACACCAGGATTGATCCGCCACCCGGGAAGGCGAGCCGATAGATCGGCCCGTGCTCCTCGGCGAGCTTCATCATGTTCTGGATCGGGATCTCAAAACCAACATCCGGCACATTGCCGACGATCGGCCGTACGCGTGGTTGTGGAATCGAAACCGGGCTCGTCGACATCGTATCCTCCCTACTGCCTTTACACGTCCTGAGCTGCCTGACGCGCTTTCTTGCAACCCGACGATCGCTCGCCGGGCCGTACTTCAGCCTGGCAAGACTAGGCTGATTCGGTCCTCTTTGGCGAGACGTCCCCTCACGCCGAGAGGACAGACCTTGCAAGACCGTTCGGTTTCGCAGGAAGATGGCCGTCGCAGCCTGGCAACGATAAGCTAACGGGTGGCCCAAACGCCCGACGTCCGGCGCGGGAGGACACGATGACGCGACTCGGCGGCATAGACGCCAATTTCCTGTATCTGGAAACAGCCGAAACGCCGATGCACGTGGCCGGCTTCACGCTGTTCGACCTGCCCGAGGGCTATACGGGCAGCTTTCACGACAACTATCGCGACATGCTGGTGAGCCGCTTGCACCTGGTGCCGATCTTCAGCAAGAAGCTGTCGCCGACGCTGCTCGACATCCATCACCCATCCTGGGTCGATGCGCCTGACCTCGATCTTTCCTACCATTTCCGCAACATCACGCTGCCGGCGCCCGGGTCGATGGAGCAGCTCGAGGCGGTGATCGCCCGCCTGCATTCCCAGCAGCTCGACCGCAACCAGCCGCTGTGGCAGTTCACCACCATCGACGGCATTCACAACGGCCAGGTCGCGCTCTATTCGAAGGTGCATCACGCCGCAGTCGACGGCGGTGCCGGCATGGTGATCACCAACACGATGTACGACCTGACCCCCGAGCCGCGGAAGGTGAAGCCGCCAGCCACGCCGAACCAGCCGGCAACCGCCAGCCGACCCGACCCGATCGGCGACCTGGTCACCAGTATGGTGCGCTTCCAGCTCGACATGTGGCGGTCGGCGCCGGAGGTGCTGGGCAATGTCGCCAGCATGTTCTTCCCCAAGGTACCGCGTGGGGCGCCGTTGTCGCAGTACCTACCCAAATCACCGATACGCGAGCTGCCCAAACTGGTGGCGCCCAAGACGCCGTTCAATGCCACCATCACCGGTGACCGCTCCTATGCGGCGCGGTCGCTGTCGCTGGCCGAGGCCAAGGCTGTCGGCAAGGCGACCGGCGGCAAACTGAACGACGTGGTGATGGCGGTCTGCGCTGGGGCTTTGCGGCGGTACCTGCTGGGACGCGGCGAGCTGCCCCAGTCGGAGCTGATCGCCTTTGTGCCGATTTCCCTGCGTGAGCTGGGCAACACCGACATGAACAACCAGGTGTCCGGCATGATGTGCGGGTTGGCCACCCACATCGACGACCCGGTCGCCCGCATCAAGGCCATCCAGGCCTCTTCGGCCGATGCCAAGCAGGTCGCCGCCGGCATCAAGGACATCGTACCGCAGGATTACGCCTTCTTCGGCGCTCCCATCCTGATCCGCGGCCTGAACGAGCTTTACGGCAAGTCCGGATTGGCTGACATCCTGCCGATGTCATGCAACGTCTGCATTTCCAATGTCCCCGGCCCCAACGTGCCGCTGTACGGCGCCGGTGCCAAGGTAGCGGCGCTGTATCCGGTCTCGATCCCCACCCACGGCTGCGCCCTGAATCTCACGGTGCAGAGCTACCTGGGCCATCTCGATTTCGGACTGACGGCGGACCAGCGCGCGGTGCCCGATATCGGCCGACTGGCCGATTTCGTGATCGAGGAGTTCGCGGTACTGAAGGCAGCCGTCCTGCCAACCAAGCCGCCGGGACCAGACGCCGCGGCAGGGGCCAGCCGGCCAGCCAGCCCTTGAAAATGACGCCGGCGTCTTCATATTTATGTAACAGTAGTGTCTGTGTGGTCTTTCCGACCCACCCCCGGGTCGCCCAGCCAACATAACGATAGGACACACCGGATGTCGGTCGCCGCTCAGGCCATTCAGCCACCGTCACGCGCTCTGTTGATGCTCGAAGGCCGAGCCCTGTGGGAACTGGGCGCGTTCGCCGCGTCATTGCCGATGCTGACCCTGGCGCCGCGCGGCGATGGCCATCCCGTGCTGGTATTGCCCGGGCTGATCGCCAGCGATGTCTCGACCCGCCCGCTGCGCGGCTTCCTCAACGGCCAGGGATACAAGGCGCACGGCTGGGGCATGGGCCGCAATCTCGGCCCCCGTCCCGGCGTGCAGGCCATGATGCAGGTCCGCCTGCGTGAACTGCACCAGCGCTACGGTCAGAAGATCAGCCTGGTGGGCTGGAGCCTGGGCGGCATCTTCGCCCGCGAGCTGGCCAAGGAGATGCCCGAGGCGGTGCGCACGGTGATCACCCTGGGCAGTCCGTTCGCCGGGCACCCCAAGGCGACAAATGCCTGGCGCGTGTTCGAAATGGTCAGCGGCGAGAAGGTCGCCGATCACGAGTCGGCCTTCGTCCACGCCTTGCGCCAACCGCCGCCGGTACCGGTGACGGCGATCTACAGCCGCTCGGACGGCATCTGTGCCTGGCAGAACTGCCGCGAACAGCCCGGCCCGCAGGCGGAAAACATCGAGGTCCCCGGCAGCCACTGCGGCCTGGGCCACAACCCCGCGGTCATCTATGCCGTGGCCGAGCGCCTGGCCCAGCCCGAAGGCAGCTGGCAGCCGTTCCAGCGCACCGGCTGGCGCGCGATGGTCTTCCCGGACCCCACCCGACCGGATTGAGCAAGATCGTCATCCCGAGCGCAGCGAGGGATCTTTCGCGGAAGACGCACGGTGCGCCACTCGCGGAAGATCCCTCTCCTGAGCCTGCCGAAGGGGCGCTCGGGATGACGGCGCCTCTACATCACCAGTTCCAGCGCATGCAGCGCCACGCCGGCGCAGCCGCCAATCAGCGTGCCGTTGAAGCGGATGTACTGAAGGTCCTTGCCGACATTCAGCTCGAACATGCGAATCAGCTGGTCGACGTCCCACGACTTCACCTGGTCGGCGATGAACAGCGCGATGGCGCCTTTGTGCGTCGCCACGAAGGTCTCGATCACCGACGCCATGCCGCGGTTGATGTCGCCGCGCAGCAGTGGATCGTCCTGCAGGTTGCGGCCGATTTCCATCAGCAGGTTGCGCAACGGCGCCTGGATCAGCGAGTCGGGCGCATGCGCCTGTTCATCGATGAACGCCTTGAGGCTTTCCCAGATGCCGTCGGCCAAATCGCGGATTTCCGCTCGCGCCAGCAGGTCTGTCTTCAATTTGTCCAAGCGCTCGGCATAGTCCGGTGACTCGCGCAACCGTGTGATGAAGCCGGCAATGAAGCGATCGAATTCGTGCCGCACGGGATGCGCGTCATCCTTGCCCACTTCTTCCAGGAAGGCCGACATCGAGCCCACCAGCTTGCGCAGCACGTAGGCATCGGCGCGGAACAGGTTGAACAGGGTTGGCAGCTCGTTGCGGATCTTGTCGCGGATCGCGTCGAGCGTTTCGGGGTTG
Organism: Reyranella sp. CPCC 100927; assembly: GCF_007859315.1. Taxonomy (GTDB): domain Bacteria; phylum Pseudomonadota; class Alphaproteobacteria; order Reyranellales; family Reyranellaceae; genus Vineibacter. The sequence goes on along the minus strand of NZ_VOHA01000001.1, from coordinate 534,202 downwards.
CCGAGGATCTGGCGCAGGACGGAGAGCAGCTCGTCGAGAATGCGCTGGTGGCGGCGATCATGGGTGAAGGCAGTGAGAATGCCGGCGGCGAGTGGCGCCATCTCCACACCGCGCAGCTGATCCACCACGCGCCGGGCCAGGAACGGCCGCAGGCCTGAACCCTCGATCGACGACATGGCCTGCGGCAGCATCTTGAGAATGAAGCGCGCCAGATCATCGCTGCGCTGGCGGTCGCTGAGCCATTCCGAGATCAGGCGCGCGAAGTCGACTTCCTGCACTCTGGCCGACACCGTCTCGGCCGCCAGGAAGTGCCGGACGATAAAGTCGCCCAGGCTGTCGCCGATACGCGCCTGGTTGCGGGAGATGATCGCGGTATGCGGGATCGGCAGCCCCAGTGGCCGCTTGAACAGCGCCACGACGGCGTACCAGTCGGCCAGGCCGCCCACGAGTGCCGCCTCCGCGAAGGCGACCACGAAACCGAACAGCACGCTGTCACGCGCCAGAGGGCGTGCTGCCAGGAGCACTGCCAGACAGAGCACCAGCAGGCCGGTGGCCGTCCATTTGGTCCGGCGCAGGCTACGCAGCCGGTCGGCATCAAGGTCCGTGGAATCGGAAGGTACGACGGTCATGGTGGCTCAACCGCTTGGCATGATGGCAGACAGACTTCACTAACGCTCTGTAATCCCTGGCGTTTCACTTCTTTCAGCAACATTCATATTGCGCTGCACAATTTATGTTGCAATGCAATATAAGACAATGTATATACGCATCACCCGGGCCGCTTTGGACGGGATGCAACCCATAGCTCATCGAGAGGATGGAGACTGACATGACCGACAAGACGACCAATCCCGCCGCCACGGCGATCGACGCCCTCTACCAGATTCCCACCGCCGCGCGTGATTTCGTTCAGCGCACCGCCGCCTCCGCCCAGGATCGTGCCGCCAGCGTGCACTCCGGCGCCGAGAAGGTCGCGACCGCGCTGCAGGATGCCGTCAATGTGTCGGTGAACGGTTATGCCCTGGTCGGCCGCAGCCTGATGCAGGGTGCCTACCAGAACGTCGAGTCGACGCTGGGCATGGTCCAGAAGCTGGCCGGCGCGAAGTGCCTGGGCGACGCCATCGGCGTGCAGCTCGACTTCCTGCGCGACTACGGCAAGGCCAATGTCGAGCAGTTCCGCGCCACCGCCGATGTGATCCGCAAGAGCTATGCCGACAGCGACAAGGCCGTGCGCACCGTGTTCGCCAAGCCGGAAGCCCCGGCCGCCTAAGTCTTCACCAGTAGCGTTGTTGTTCAGAAAGGCCCGCGCACGCGGGCCTTTCTTTTGTTCCTCTCTCGCACGCCGGAGAGGGAACTACGCATCCACCCAGGTTGCGGTTTCCGCCACGGCGGCGCGGCGGGTGCGGAAGCCGTTGGCGGGATGCGCCGCATCCTCGTAGCCGAACGAGATCGCGCAGACGACGAGACGATCGTCGCCGAGACCGAAATGGCGGCGCACGAACTTGGACTGCGAGGCGATCGCCGCCTGGGCAATCGTGGCGACGCCCACGCTGCGGGCCGCCAGGCAGAAGGTGCTGACATAGGCGCCGCAATCCACGGCGCCATACACGCCCAGCGCCTCGTCCGACGTGACGATCGCCACGTGCGGCGCGCCGAACAGCCGGAAGTTCTCCAGGCCCTGCCGTCCCGACGCCTCGCGATCGCCGCGCTTGATGCCGACGCTGTCATAGAGCTGGAAGCCGCACTCGCGCCGACGCGCCAGGTAGACGCCACGATACTCGCGCGGAAACGGGATGTCGGCGTCGGCCGGGTTGCTGGTGGCGTGACGGTACAGCGCGTCACGGAAGCGATCGGTCGCCGCGCCCGACGCCACGGTCACCTGCCAGGGCTGTGCATTGCACCACGACGCCGTGCGCTGCGCCAATTCCAGGATGCGCTCGATCGTCGGCCGCGCGACCTGCTGCGGCAGGAACCCCCGGCAGCTGTAGCGTTGCGCCAACACCGTGTCGAGCACGTCATCGGGCGCCGTCGATGCGGCCGAAACCGGCGGCGAAACCTCGTTCATGGAGTCTCCTCAGCGTGAGGGTCGGTCACGCCATGGCGCGTCACGCCGCCTTCCCGCCAGCCAGGTGACCATCCAGGAACACCCCGACCTTCTTGATGGCATCGCGCGCCAGATCCAGGCGTGGCCAGAACCAGTGCCAGACATGCGGCGTACCCTCACCGAGTTCCAACGTGACATCAACCCCGGCACCGCGCGCGGCTTCCGCCAGGCGGGTCGCATCGGAGACCAGCGCTTCCGTCGAGCCGGCGTGGATCAACAACGGCGGCAGTCCCTTCAGATCACCGAAGATCGGTGATGCCAGCGGATCGTCGGCCCGCGTGTCGCCGAGATAGGCATGGGCATAGGCCGAGATCTCATCGAACTTGACCAGCGGATCGGCATGCGCCGCACGCGCCACCGGTGAATCGGGGCCGAAGGTGAGATCGACCCACGGCGACAGGCAGACGGCCGCGGCCGGCAGCTTGAGATTTGCGGCGCGGGCCGCCAGCACGGTCGCAACCGTCAAGCCGCCGCCGGCCGAGTCGCCCGCGATCGCGATGCGGTCCGGCGACGAGCCAGCCAGCACGGCACGATAGACGGCGAGCGCATCGTCCACTGCCGCGGGAAACCGATGCTCCGGCGCCAGGCGATAATCCGGCAGCCACACCTCGGCACGCGCGGCAACGCCCAGCGCCGCCGCCAGATGGCGATGCGAGCGCGGCGAGCCGATGCCGTAGCCGCCGCCATGGAGGTACAACAACCGCCGCCCGTCGACGGCATCGCGCACGATGAGGCGCTCGCCCGCGACGCCACCGTCGTTGCAGGACTGGACGGTCACGCCCTCGGGCAGGGGGAAAGCCTTCTCGGCACGATCGTAGGCCTTGCGTTTGGCACCGAGTGTCGCCTCGGCCGGCAACTGCGCCAGAAACGCCATCAATCGTTCCAGGTCACTCATGGTCATGCCTCCGTCGGCCGCGCCGCTACATGGCGAACCCGCCATCCACCATCAGGGTCTGGCCGGTAATGTACGTGGCCCGATCCGAAACCAGAAATTCGACGGCGTCGGCGATTTCGCGGGCCGAGCCGAGGCGTCGCAAGGCAACGGTGTCGCGCGTCACCTGCAGGAAGCGGTCATCGAAGTCGCCCGTGGCCAGCAGCGCGTGATACATCCCGTCCTCGATCACGCCGACGCCGATGCAATTGGCACGGATGCCAAAGCGTCCCTCCTCGGCGGCGATGCCCTTGATGACCGCTTCGATCGCGGCCTTGGGTGCGGCGGACAGCACGTCCTTGACCGCATAACGACGGACCGCCGGTGTTGCCAGCGCAGCGGCAACACCGCGCGATTGGCGCAGATGCGGCAGGGCGGCATGCAGGAAGTGATAGCAGCCGAACACGTCGGTGCCGACCGTGTCACGAAACAGCGACGGCTCCAGTCGGCTGATATGGCGCATATTGATGTAGGGACCGGCGGCATAGATCGCCGTGTGAATGCCACCGAACGCCGTTGCCGCGCCTGCCACGAAACGCGCCACGGCCTTGTCGTCGGTCAGATCCACCTGCACCGCTTCGGCACGACGACCTTCGGCACGCACGCTGGCTGCCACGGCTTCGGCCCGGTCGCGGTTCTTGTGGTAGGTGAGCGCCACGTCGGTACCGGCCCGTGCCAACACCCGACAGATCTCGGCGCCGATGCCGCCGGATCCACCGGCAACAATCGCTGTGCCCGTCGCAAAGCGGGCGGTCATCCTGGCTGGCTCGTTCATGTCGTTCCCTGCGATGCGTGCAAGTCTATCTGCCCGGCAGATCGACATTGCGTCAACATAATTTCTAATTCACTTTAGGAACATTCTGACCGATTTTCGCGCTTCGGTCGGGCAATAAATGCTTGCGTCATTTTTCTAATTTGAAATAGAATATTGCCAATATCGACGGGAGGAAGGTTTTGCTCGAACCGATGGCGCAGAGGCGCGCAGCGCTGGCGGCACGCTATCCGACCTGGCAGCCGGCCACATTGGACACCATTCTGTCAGACGCTGCGGCACGTCATCCTGACCGGCCGATGGTCCTGACGGACGACGCCACGCTGACCTATCGCGACGTCGCCGCGCGCGCCGACGTGCTGGCCCGCGGCTTGCGCGGCGAGGGTGTGCGCGCCGGCGATCGGGTCGCACTGGTCATGGCCAACCACGCCGATTTCGTGCCGCTGGTGTTCGCCATCTGGCACCTGGGCGCAGCTGCCATTCCCGTGAACTTCCTCTTCAAGGCACGCGAGCTGGCCTACGTCGTCGGCCAGTCCGAATGCCGCGTGGTCATCACCATGGCCTCGTTCCGCGGCCTCGACTACCTCGCCGCGTTCGACGAGGTCGCGCCGGGCTGGCGTACCGGCGCGCAAACGGCCTTTCCCCATCTGCGCTCCATCATCGTGCACGGTGGCGACAACGCCAGCCCTCGATCGCTCGAAGCACTCCAGGCGCGCGGCACCACCGACACCGTGCCGCTGGCAGCCAATCCGACCGGCGCGCTCGATCCCGCCGTGGTGATGTACACGTCCGGCACGACGGGGCTGCCCAAGGGCGTGATCCAGACCCACGACAACCTGGCGCGCTCGGCCTATGCCGGCGCCTATCACCAGGCATTCGAGGACGGACGGCGCACGCTTTTCTCGCTGCCGCTGTATCATGCCTTCGCGTTGGTCGAAGGTCTGCTGGCGGCGATGTTCGTCGGCGGCGCCATCATTCCGCAGCTGATCTTCGATGCGACTGCTACGCTCGCCGGCATCGAACGTCATCGCGCCACCTATCTGATGGCGGTGCCGACGATGAGCGTCGCGCTGGTCGAACACCCCGACATCGCCCGCTTTGACCTGTCGTCCCTGCAGGCCGTGCTGTCCGCCGCCGCGCCCACGCCGGTCCGCATCTGGCAGCAGCTCAAGGACCGGCTGGGTATCCAGGAAGTCTTCACCGGTTACGGCATGACCGAAGTCGGCGCGGCCACGACACTGACGGCGCCGAACGACGATCTGTCGATCGTGGCCCAGACCGTGGGACGGCTGATGGATGCCGGCGCTGCCGGCATGGCCGAGCACGGCGGGATCCTCGCCGAGTACAAGACGGTCGATCCCCTCACCGGCGAGGATCTGCCGCCGGGCAGCGTCGGCGAGCTGTGCTCGCGCGGCCCGACGTCGACATCAGGCTATTTCGCCAAACCGGCCGAGACGGCAGCCCTGTTTCTGCCCGGCGGCTGGCTGCGCTCCGGCGACCTCGGCCGCGTACGGCCGGACGGCTATATCGAGCTCACCGGCCGCTCGAAGGAGCTCTACAAGTCCGGCGGCGAGCTGGTCTCGCCCAAGGAGGTCGAGGAGCTGCTGTCCAGTCATCCGGCCGTCGCACAGACCTACGCCGTGGGCGTGCCGGATGATCGCTGGGGCGAGATGGGCTGTGCCTGGATCGTGCTGTCACCCGGCGCCAGCGTCTCGGCGGAGGAGCTGATCGAGCTCGCCCGCCAGCGGCTGGCGCGCTTCAAGGTTCCCAAGCACGTGCTGTTCCTCGACGCAGCAGAGCTGCCGACCACGGCGACCGGCAAGGTGCAGAAGTTCCGCCTGGTCGACATGGCGCGACAGCGCCTGCAGCTGGCGTAGACACTCGAACCAAGGGAGAGCCATCGTGGATCTCGGCCTGACCGGCAAAACTGTCGTCGTCACCGGCGGCGCATCGAACATCGGGCGCGCGATTTCGCAGGAATTCGCACGCGAAGGCGCTCGTGTCGCGATCCTCGATCGTGACGCGGCGCAGACCCGCAAGACGGTGGAAGAGATCAAGGGTGCCGGCGGTCATGCCTCGGGTTACGACCTCGACGTCACCGACGTCGACGCCACGGCGGCGACCATTGCGGCCGTCGAGCGCGACCAGGGTGCCGTCGACGTGCTGGTCAACAACGTCGGCTGGAACGGCAAGGCCGAGTTCTTTCTCAACCTGCCACCGGAGCGCTGGCAGAAGGCATTCCAGCTCAACCTGTTCTCGACGCTGAACGTGACGCGCGCCGTGCTGCCGGGCATGGTGGATCGGCGCGGCGGCGCCATCGTGTCGATCGCCAGCGACGCGGGCTTCGGCGAATTCCGCATGGCCGACTACGGCGCCATGAAAGCCGGCGTGCTCGCCTTCACACGGACCGTTGCTCTGGAGTATGGCCGCTACGGTATCCGGGCCAATACCGTGGCGCCGGGCCTGGTCGTCCCCGCGCCCGACGCCGTCGGCGACGGCAGCCTGTGGAGCATCGACATCGGCATGGGGCCGAAGGAAGTCCAGAACATCGAGTCGCGCATGCCGCTGCGCCGTCGCTCGGAAGCGGTCGACATTGCCTGGTCGGTGTTGTTCCTCGCGTCCGACCGCGCCCGCCAGCTCACCGGACAGGTGATGAGCGTGTCCGGCGGCTTCGTCATGCCCCGCTAGAGCGAATTGCGCTCAATCGGGACCTGGGACGTCCGCGCTCCCAGAAGCATGATTCCGTTGTAACGACATCCGCTTCAGGAGTCAGGCCATGCGCCACGAACGACAGATCGAATTGCTGGACCGGCTGGTGGGCGTCGATCCCAATCTGCCGTGGACCTACGGACCCACCAGCATGCGCAACCCGGCGTCGGCCTACACCGATCCTGCCCGCTTCGCGCGCGAGAAACAGGTGCTGTTCCGCGACCGACCGCAACTGGTCGGCCTGAGCGGCGAATGCACCACGCCGGGTGCCTATCTCACCGCCAACCTGGGCGGCGTGCCGATCGTTGTCGTGCGCCAGACCGACGGCAGCCTGCGGGCGATGGTCAACGTTTGCCGCCATCGCGGCGCGACCTTGCTGGAGGGGCGCGGCACCGGCGGCCTGCGGCGCATCGTCTGCCCGTATCATGCGTGGACCTACAACACCGACGGTCAGTTGGTGCACCGTCCGGCGGCGGCGCAGGGTTTCGACGACGTTACCGTCAACTGCGATCTGCACCAGCGGGCTGTGGCGGAGAAGCACGGCCTGATCTTCGTTCACCCCACCAGCACGGAGCCGTTCGACGTCGATACGCTGCTGTGCGGCCTGGGCGATGACCTGGCCGACTATGGACTGGCTGACTACGTGCACGTCGAAACGCGCACCAACAGCTGGAAAATGAACTGGAAGATGGTCCTCGATACCTTCACCGAGGCCTATCACATCCGGTTCCTGCACAAGGCCACGATCGCACCCTACTTCCTGTGCGACCTGATCTTCGATGCCTTCGGTCCCCATTCGCGCACCATCGGGCTGCGCAAGAGCGTCGTCGAGCAGATCAAGGACAAGCCGCGCAGCGAATGGAAACTGCTGCCCTATTCGACGACGCAGTACTTCCTGGTGCCCAATGCGCTCTTGGTCTACCAGCTCGACCACATCGAGCTGTGGCGCCTGACGCCCATCGACGTCAACACGGTGGAGGTCGCCACCAGCATCTTCGCGCCGGAACCGCCGAAGGACGCCGCGGCGCTGAACCACTGGACCAAGAATCTCGACATTCTGCTGAAAGTGACCGAGACCGAAGACTTCCAGCAGATGGTGCGCATCCAGAAGAACCTGGAGTCCGGTGCCCTGCCCGAACTCGTCTACGGCCGCATCGAGCCAGCACTGGTGCATCTGCACACGGCCATCAACGCGGCGGTGGCGGAAAGCGTCAGATAGATCCTGGGAGCGCGGGCCTCCGGCCCGCTCTTGTTGGGCGGAAGCAACGCTTGATGCGGGCGAGACGCCCGCGCTCCCAGGTCAGATCAAGAATGCCAGGTTCGGCTGGGCGACACTTGCCGTCACCAGTTCGACGATCTTCTGCGACATGCGCAGTGCGCCATCGACACGGCGCAACCGGTGGGTGACGCGGCCGGGCCAGATGCGCAGCGTGGCACCGGACTGCACGGCGAGTTCGTAAAGCACGAAGTTCGATGCCACGGTGTACGTGCCGGCAATGTCATCGGCAGCCAGCACTTCGATGTTGGAGACGATGCGGCGCATCGGCGAGGGCGGTGTCTGGGCGTGCCGCAGGCCGGTCGCAAGCTGGCGGATGCGCGTGGCGAGCCGCGCCCGATTGTCGTTGATGTAAGACAGCCGATCGGCCGGGTCGTAGTCGGCGGCGCCCTTGGGCACCCAATAGTGCATGTCGTCGGTGACCAGCGCTTCCCATTCGGCGTAGCGCGACTCATCGGCCAGGCGCGCCTCGAGATAAAGGAACGCCTCGATCTCGCGGCGCAGAGGCTCGGGTACGTCAGCGACGTTCATGCCCGGCGCTCCATCACGTGGCGGTAGTGCTGCCAGAACGCCCGGTTGGTCACCTCGTCGCTGACATGGCCGGTGCGCGTGCCGTCGGCCTGGCGCTGCTCGCGCGACAGCCCGCGGCTGAGATCGATCCAGCCGCGCCGCGCATCGCCGTTCGACGGCGGCCGCAATCCCTGGAACCCCAGCTGCATGCGCTCGGCAATGATGGCGTCGTCAGGCACGATGAAGCTGGCCGGACCCAGCGCCGCCTCGGACTGGCGCAGCAGACGGCGGTTCAGGGCATCGTCCACGCCCTCGAGCTGGATCACCGTGTGGGCATGCACCATGGATCCGACATCGACGGGATCGATGCGCGCCACGTTCACCTCGCCCAGGAACAGGTTGGGGAAGATGAAGCCGTGCGGCGGGCCGTCCCACAGCAGGCGGTCGGCGCGCTCCTGACCGTACCGAGCCACCATCGCGTCACAGTAGGCGCCGACCCTGTCACGGCCGACGCCCAGCCATGCCAGTTCGCGCGCGTAGCTGGGCCGCAGGTCGAGCTCGACATGGCCGCCACCGTGATCGACGGCGCGCGAGACGTTGGCCTGCTCACCGCCGATCACCGTGTCGTGGTAGTAGTTGTCGGGCTGGGCCCGCAGCATGGAGGCGTGCACGAAATCGAGGTGATAGCCGTCGCTGTCGCTCTCGGGCCACATCTTCCAGTTCGATTCGACGCGGTGGCCGATCCAGCCGGCGCTGAGGCGGATGTTGCCGGTCGGCGACAGATCGCACAGGCGGTCGATCAGATCCTGGCCGCCGGCGGCGAGATGATCGCCCAGCGGTCCGGCATCGCCCGACATGTTGGCGAACACGAAGCCGCGATAGCGGTCGACCTGCCCGGCGCGGTCCAATGGCATCTCGGCGCGGTCGCGTTCGAAACCGGCTTTGTGCGACACGGCGCGCAGGCTGCCGTCCAGCCCGAACGTCCAGCCGTGGTAGATGCACTGGAACGCATTGCCGTGGCCCGCCTCGCGCCAGCACAGCCGGTTGCCGCGGTGCGCACAGCGGTTGGCCAGCACCCGTATGGTCTCTTCGCGGTCGCGCACCATGATCACCGGCTCGCGCCCGACCTGGCGCGTCACCCAGTCGCCGGGCTTGGGAATTTCCGAGTCATGCCCGACGAAGACCCAGCCGCGGCGGAAGATGCGGTCCATCTCGTCGGCGAACACGTCGGCATCGGTGTACAGGCTGCCGTGCACGCGATCATCCTGGATCAGCGCGGCATATCGCTTGTCCATGGCGGTTTCCTCCTGTGCCTTGACGCCATTGAAATCCCATTGTCCGGCCATGACAAATCGTTTGATATTCTAATTTAATTTAGATTATAATACCTCTATCATCAGAGACACAGGAGAGGACGCGCCATGGACGTCGGCATTCAGATGGTATTCGCCAGCCACGGCTGGCCCGATATCAAGGACAGCCAGGTGGTCGACGAGGAGCTGCGCCTGGCGCGGCTGGCGGACGAGCTGGGCTTCGACGTCGTCTGGTCGGTCGAGCATCATTTCTTCGACTACTCGTTCTGTCCCGACAACACGCAGCTGCTGTCGTACGTGACGGGTGTCATCAAGAACGCCGACGTCGGCACGGCGGCCGTGATCCTGCCGTGGAACGAGCCGCTGCGGGTCGCCGAAAAGATCGCGATGCTGGATCATCTCGCCGGCGGCCGCCTGCGCTTCGGCATCGGCCGCGGCCTGTCGCGCCGCGAGTTCGCCGCCTTCCGCGGCATCGCCATGGACGAATCGCGCGAACGTTTCGACGAGGCGGCCGCCATGATCCTCGACGCCTTGCGCACGGGCTATATCGAGGGCAACGGCAAGTTCTATCCGCAGCCGCGCATTCCGATCCGCCCGAAGCCGGAGCGCAGCTTCGCCGACCGTCTCTACGCCGTCGCCTCCAGCGACGACTCCATCGAATCGGCGGCGCAGATCAAGGCGACCATGGTGATGTTCGCCGACCGCTCGTGGGACCACCGCCTGCCGTCGATCGAGAAGCATCGCACGCGGTACAAGGAGCTGCATGGTGTTGCCGCGCCACCGCCGCTCACCTGCGACTACTGCGTCTGCCTGCCCACGCACGACGAAGCCAAAGACCTCGCCACCCAGCACATGGCGACGTACCTCGAGAGCGTGCTGGAGCACTACGAGGTGATGGGCAGCCACTTCGCCACCACCAAGGGCTACGGTGCCTACGCGCAGGCCGCCGAGGTGCTGCGCCGCATCGGCGAAAGCGGCTTCCTGAAGGGCTTCATGCAGGCCTCCGCCTGGGGCACGCCCGATGATGTGCTGGCCACCCTGGAAGCACGCCGCAAGCTGCTGGGCTCGTTCGAGCTGGCGACCTCGTTCCGCTTCGGCGGCATCCCTTATGCCAAGGCCGAGCAGTCGCTGCGCCTGTTCGCCAAGGAAGTGCTGCCGGTCCTGAAGAGCTGGGACAAGGCTGCCGAGCGGCGCCGCGCGGTGGCCTGAGGCATGCGCGCCCTGGTCATCGGCGGCACCGGACCGACCGGGCCGTTCATCGTGAACGGCCTGCGTGAGCGCGGCTACACGGTCACGATCTTCCACCGCGGCACGCACGAGATCCCGGAGATCCCGGACGACGTGGAGCACATCCACGGCGATCCGCATTTCGCCGAGACCATCGATCAGGCGCTGGCCGGCCGCACGTTCGACCTGGTGATCGCCACCTATGGCCGCGTGCGCCTGCTGGCCGCCGCGTTGGCAGGCCGCACCGGTCGCTTCATCGGCATCGGCGGCTACGCCGCCTACCGCGGCTGGGTCGATCCCTATGCGCTCGACCCGCCGGGGATGAGCAGCCCGGTGCCCGAGGACGCGCCCGTCGTCGCCAGCGAAACCGAGCAGCGCTTCGCCTGGCTGATCGCGCAGACCGAGCAGGCCGTGCTGGCGCACCACCCGACCGCCACCGTGTTCCGCTATCCCTACGTCTACGGCCCCTACCAGATCCGGCCGCGCGAGTGGTCGGTGATCCGCCGCCTGCTCGATGGACGGCGCGAAATCATCCTGCCGCACTATGGGCTCAGCCTGTCGACCCACGGCTGGGCCGGCAATCTGGGCCACGCCGTGCTGCTGTCGGTCGACAGGCCCGATGTGTCGGCCGGTCGCGTCTACAATTGCGGCGACCTCGAGCAGCTCACCCTGGGACAGATCGTCGAGGTGATCGCCGGCACCCTGGACCGCAAGGTCGAGATCATCCCCGTGCCCTACGACGTCGCCGGCACGCTCAAGGCGATGGTGCTCTCGCCGCTGGGCCACCAGCTGCTCGACCTGACCCGGATCCGAACCGAGCTGGGCTATCGCGACGTGCTGGATGTGCGCACCGCGTTGGCGCAGACCGTGCGCTGGTATGTCGATCATCCGCCAGCGCCCGGCGGCGATATCGAGCGGGCGCTGGGCGATCCGTTCGACTATGCCGCCGAGGACCGGTTGATCGCCGCCTATCGTCAGGGGCTGGCGCTGATGCAAGCGGCCAGCGAAACTACGTCCGAGATCAAATGGCATCCCTACGCGCATCCGCGCGAGGCGGGCCAGGACCGCGACCAGAGGGGCCGCTGAATGACCAGGACTGCCGTGCAGGTCGTCGATACCTATCTCGACGTGCTCTACAACCAGCGCCGGCTCGACCTCGTGCCCGAGCTGATCGCCGACCCGACCTGGCGGCACGCCCCGGGCGAGGTGAAGCAGCTGTCGCTGGCCGAGTCCATGGCGCGCCTGGCCAAGCTGCTGGATCTCTGCCCCGTGCTGCGCTTCGAGACGGCGGTGCGGGTCGTCGAAGGACCGATGGTCACCGTGGCGTGGAACGGCTGGAGCACGCAGACCAGCGGCAAGTCCTATACGATGAGCGGCATCGAGATCTTCCGCGTCCATGACGGCAAGATCGTCGAGATCTGGAACTCGCGCGAAGCCGCCGGTCTGTGGCAATCGACGCAGACATTCTAGCGAGCTCAGATGAACCGTTCCGTCGTCCTACTCGGCTGTGATTCAACGAGCGCACGACTGTCATCCCGAGCGCAGCGAGGGATCTTTCCGACTGTGGACGGTCGCGAAACCGCCGAAAGATTCCTCGCTACGCTCGGAATGACAGCGTGGGCCCACAAAATCACAGGCTGTCAGCACAACGTCGAAACAAGACATGCTGCTTGAAACGACGACCGATCGCGAGCGCTTTGCCGCCTGGTTGTCGGCGGCACTGGGCCACGCGGTCACGGTCACCGAGGTTACGGCGCCGTCATCGAGCGGCGGCTGGTCGAACGAGACCGTGCTGGTCGACCTGGCCGGCAACAGCCCATCGCGGGTGGTCGTGCGCGTCAAGCCGGATGGACCGGCGATGTTCCGCGACTATGACGTCACGCGCGAATACCGGGTGCTGAAAGGCCTGGCCCAGCGGCAGGCGCCGCCCGTGCCGCCAGCCCTGGCGGTCGACCCGACCGGCGCCGTTCTGGGTCGGCCGATGCTGGTGACGGGCTACGTGGCCGGCCGTGTGCCCAGCGATGATCGACCCAGCTTCGTCGAGGCCGGCTGGCTGTTCGAGGCACCGCCCGTCGACCAGCATCGCTTCGCCCAGTCCCTGCTGCGCGCCATCCACGCCGTGCATGCCGCCGACTGGCGCGCACTGAACCTGGCGCCGCTGGCGCGCGATCTGGACCGGCCGCTGGACGGCGAGATCGCCTGGTATCGCGCCCTGCACGACTGGGGCGCCGGCGCCGACCGCCATGCCGTGATCGAACGCGGGTTCGCCGCCGTCCAACGCGACCGGCCGCCCGAGTCTGCGCCATGCCTGCTGTGGGGCGACGCGCGGCCGGCCAACGTGATCGCGCACGGCTTCGACGTGGCGGCGCTGCTGGACTGGGAGCTGGCAGGCCTCGGCCCGGCCGAACTCGACATCGCCTGGCTGCTGGAGATGAACCGCATGCGCACTGTGGGCGCCGGCGTGCCGCCCCTGCCCGGTTTCCCCACCGACGATGCGGTCGTGGCCGTCTATCAGGACCTGGCCGGCCGCGCGCTGGCGCATTTCGGCTGGTACCGCCTGTTCGCGGCCCTGAAAGTGGCGGTGCTGATGGAACGGCACCTGCGCACCGCGATCGCCCGCGGGCGCCTGGCCCAGGACCACCGGCTGCTACGCGACAACGTGGCGCTGCGGCGGTTGGACGAGCTCATGACGGCGTGAGGAGGCTTGGGAAATCGCCGAATCGGCGCTAGAAAACGCCCGTCTGGCGAGAAGGAAAAGGTCATGGGGCGAGTGGTGGCGCGGCGTGGGACGGCGGCCAAGACGGAGACCCGGCGGCGGGCCTCCGCCGAGGCGAGCGATCCGCCGGCGCTCAGCAAATCGGAGGCAACGCGGCGGCGCATCCTCGACGCCGCGGCGCGGGTGTTCGCCCAGAACGGCTACGCCGATACGCGGCTGAGCGATATCGCTACCGAAGCCGACACGTTCGCCGGCAGCATCTACTACTACTTCGAATCGCGCGAGGACCTGGTCGAGGAAGTGCTGCGGCTGGGCGTCACCGGCGTCTTCGATGCCGTGCGCGACAAGGTCGAGTCGATGCCGGCCGACAGCACCCACCGCGCGCGGATCACAACGGCGATCGCCACGCACCTGTTGTTCACCCTGAAGCTGAACCACTTCGCGACCGCCAACCAGCGGCTGTTCGCACAGGTACCCAGCGAGATCCGCCAGCGCCATATCCATGTCCATCGCGCCTACGGCGAATATTGGCGTAAGCTGCTGGAGGGCGCCCGGCGCGCCGGCGAGCTGCGCCGCGACATCGACCTGTCGGTGCTGCGCCTGCAGATCCTGGGCGCCATCAACTGGACGGTCGAGTGGTACAAGCCGGGCAAGCGGTCGATCGAGCAGATCGCATCGCAGCTCGCCGTCACGATCTTCGACGGCATCGCGAGCTGATCAGAGCCGCTGCAGCTCCGCCGCCTTGCCCTCGAAGGCGGTCGCGCCGTGGTGCCGCAGTTCCAGCCGCGGGTCGAGCCAGATGCGCCCGCCGATGGCACGCCAGCGCCGGCAGAAGCCATAGTCCTCGGAGAGGTACTGCCGCTGCGGATCATCCTCGTCGATGAGGCAGTCGAACAAAGCGTAGGTCAGCTGGCTTTGCTGATCCGACAGTCCCGCAGTGCCGCCATAGCGAGTCTGCGGGTACGCCTGCATCATGCGCTCGAATACGGCACGTCGGATCATCAGGAAACCAGCGGCTGCTTCCTTGATCTCGATGCGCCCCAAGGGATCGCGCTCCGCCGGACCGTCGAGAAAGTTGACGGCATAGGCCCTGGGCATCACTTTCTTCGGATAGGCGCCACACACGACGTCCTTGTCGGCCTCCAGGAGGGCAACGACAGCCTCCGCGGGCCACTCGACATCGGCGTCAATGAACATCAGGTGGGAATGCCCGGACGCCATGAAGACAGACACCAGCGTGTTCCGGGCTCGCATGACCAGGCTGTCGCCGGCGGCTGTCACCAACTCATGGCGCAGGCCGCGCGCCGTCAGCACGGCACAAGTCCGGACCATCGACAGCAGATAGGCGTTCGTGACAACGCCACCATAGCAAGGCGTGGCGATCATCAGACCGGAGAATATCGTCATGCCGTGCCCGTGGAATGGAGACAGAAAGCCAAGCAGGATGCGGAGCCGGTTCGATAAAAGATACGCCGACGCCACGCGGCATGACAATCAATGCACGAGCGGTCCGCGATGAGAGTGGCAGTTATCACGCCCTACTATCGGGAACCACTGGACGTCCTGCGCGCCTGCCACGAGAGCGTCGCGCGCCAAACCCACCCGTGCCGGCACTACATGGTGGCGGACGGTTATCCCGTACCAGTCATCTCGACATGGCCGGTGGAGCATCTGCAACTGCCGCGCCCCCACAACGACGTGGGCAACGCCGCGCGATGCATCGGCGCCATGGCGGCGGCTGGCGACGGTGTCGATGCCGTCGCCTTCCTCGACGCCGACAACTGGTATCACGACGACCATGTCGGGTCGTTGGTGGCGCTGCACCAGCGCACCGGCGCCCTGGTCTGCACCTCAGGCCGTAACATCCACCGCGCCGACGGCTCGGTGCTCATCGCAGGCGGTGAAGCAGGCGATGGGGAAACCCATACCGACACCAGCTGCCTGTGGATCCACCGCCGTGCCTTTGAAGTGCTGTCGCTGTGGACCGCCATGCCGCCGGCCCTCGGCGCGATCGGCGACAGGGTCATCTGGGCGGCGATCATGGCCCGGAAAATCCCCCGGGCTCATTCAGGACGCTCAACCATGGCCTACCGATCGCAGTATGCCGCGCACTACATCACCTGCGGTGAAACACCCCCGGAGAACGCCAAGACCAGTGAAAGCCTGATATCGGCTTTCCGTCTTTGGGAAGAGCTGCCCGCGGCGACCAAGACACTCATCCTACGCGGATATGAAGCGTCTCAGCCGCCGGCGTAGACGAACGGCGCCCAGTAGAACGGATGCGCCCAGCGCACCGGGTCACTGCCGGCGCCGGCGCCGTCGAGCATGCCGACCTGCACGTTGCGCAGGGACACCGCCGCCGGCGTGCCCTTGGCGGTCTCGGTCAGCAGGTTGATCATCATCAGGGTCGTCGATTCGTCGGCGACGTTCCAGTGCGAGGCCAGCACGCCACGCGTGCCGGCGGTGAAGAACGAGCGCGCCAGGCCGGAGAACGCCTCACCGGCGCTGCGGCCATCGGGTCCGGCCGTGTTGCAGGCCGACAGCACCACCAGGTCGGCGTCCATGCGCAGGGCAGCGATGTCGGCCGCGGTCAGCAGGGCCTCGGCGCCGGCACCGGCACCGGTCAGCACCACAGGCTGCTGCACGCAGCGCAGTTCCGTCGGCAGCAGCGCGTGCGTGGCGAAGTGCACGATGCGGTACCGCTCCAACCCGCCGCGCAATACCGCCGAACGGCTGAACGCGGCGCCGGTGCGGGCACTACCGCGGCCGGCGCCGAGCTTGTCGGCGGTCAGCGCGACCTCCGATTCCGCCAGCGCCAGCGGCGGCAGCGCCGCCAACTCGCGCGCATCGGTAACACAAGCAGCCGGCACCGGCGTGGCGCCGTCGCGGACCACCTGCAGGGCCTGACCCGCCGCCGCCTGCGTGATACGCGTGAAGCCGCCGAAGCCGACATAGGCGTTGGGCGCCCGCGACCGTGCCGCCACCCCGCGCAGCAGCACGAAGGACTGCGCCGCGGGTACGTAAGCCAGGGTCATCGACTTCACCAGCCAGGCCACGCTCTTGTAGTCGGCGGGACTGGCGATCGGCGGCGGCGCTTCGCTGACCAGCAATGCGAACGGCAGCGACTGCAGTGCACCGTCGGCCGCCACGATCAGCTCGCGCACGCCAGCCAACCGCGCCTTCACGGGGCCCAGCAGGCGCTGATAGAGATCGTGCGCCATCGCCACGTCGTAAGCCGGCAGTTCGCCGCGCGCATCAGGCATGAATGCCTTGCGCAAGGTCTGTACGGTCTGCGCCGCCTGTGCCGACGACAGGTCGATGCGGTAGGCGGTCAGGGCGCCGTCGCGCGCCAACACGCCGTAGCCGCCTTTCTCGCCCAACACGATCTGCAGGAACGCCTCGCCGGCGCGCAGGGTGCCCAGCAAGTCGGCCGCGGTCGGCTGGCCCTGCAGCAGCTGGAAGTAGTTCGGCACTTCGCGCCGCACCTGCTGCTCGGCCTCGTTGCGCGCGCGGGTGGCATCGCCAATCTGGCGGTCGATATCCTGCAGCACGGCGCTGTCGGCGCCGCTGTTGGCGGCGATGTCGCGGCGCTGGAACAGTTCGGCCAGTGCCTGCTCCTGGTCCTGCAGCGCCTTCACGCTGCGGTGCGCCGTACCCATGCGCACGGCGGCCTGGGCGACGAACGCCGCCGTCACGCTCGAGCCGATCAGCTGCGAGGCGTCGAACATCTCGGTCGCGGCCGAGCCCGACAGCAGCCGCGATCCGCCGGCCAGCGCATCGAGATAGGGCAACACCGTATCCGCCGGCAGGGTGTTGCGCCGCGCGCGCAGGATCTGCGCACCGCGACGGAACTCGGACAGTGCCGCAGAGTTGTTGCCGCGCTGCAGGCGCACGGCGCCCGACTCGAAGTACGTCTTGCCGGCCGGCTGCGACTGCGGCAACGACTCGCTCAACCCGCGCGCCGAGCCGCCCAACTCGCTGCTGGCCTGCGGCAGGTTCTGGCCTGCCGCGGCACCCAAGCCGGCCACGCGCACGATGCGCCAGCGCACGCCGCCGGGATCGGCACCGACCGACTGCAGCAGCGCGATGCCCTTGTTGGCATAGGCCTGGCTCTGCGCCGGCTGGTTGTCGCCCAGCGCCAGCAGCGCACGCGTGCGGTAGATCTCGGCGACGCCCTGCGCCGCCCATTCGGTGTTGGCGCTCACTGGTGGAATCGACGTGCCGATGCGGCTCTGCGCGTCGCGCCGGGGATCGACGAAGATCTGGCCGCGCACGCCATAGGCCCGCGGTGGCGTATCGACCGAACCACGCACCACCGCCTTGTCGACCAGCGCCTGCAGATCGGGCGCTGCCACGTAGTAGAGCTGCTCGGCTTCGTCCAATGCGGTGCGCGCTTCGTTCCGCCGTCCCTGGTTGGCCAGGTGCTGGGCCACATACTGCCGCAGGCGCGCGCGGATCAGGGGATCGCGCGTGCCGGCCCCCAACGCCTCGGCGCGGCGGAACAACGTCGTGGCTTCGTCGAAACGGCCCTGGTTGCTGACATTCATCGCCACATGGGCGAGCGCATCGGCCTGATCGGCGTTGTCGCGACCGAACAGGCGCTGCTGCAGGGCCAGTGCCTCACGGTAATTGCGCTCAGCCGGCGCGTATTCTTCCTCGATGTTGTGCCGTGCCCCCAACCGCATCAGCGCCAGGTAGCGATCGGCGTCGGCGGCCTTGTAGGTCGCCGCATAGCGACCACCCAACGCCGCACCCAGCGCGCCGGCACGGCCACCGCCGGCACCACCCGACAACGCCGTGATCGTTGCCTCGATCGCCGGCGCTGCCGTCGACAGGCCCTCGCCCAGGAACGTCGAACCGCCGCGCGACGTCGCCACCGCGACATAGGGGACGCCGCCCGACCGGCGCGCGCAGGCCAACAGGGCCGCCGGCTCGCCGGCCAAAGTCGTTGACGCGGGCCGTTCGCAGAAGGCACGGCTGTCGATCAACGACCGCCACGGGCCCGATGCCGTCACGGCGGCAAGCCCGCCGCTGTCGGTGGTGCCATCGACCTGATAGACGCGCCCCACCGGATCACTGGCGGTGCCGCAGCGGATATCGACGGCCTGGCGTGCGCGAACGGACGACTCCGCTGCTACCGGCGCATAGGTGCAGGCCTCACCAGCGCGGGTCTGACCGGCCGGCTGCTGTGCCATAGCGCTGGTGGTCGCCACCAACGACAGCATGAGAAGGGGCGCTATGGTCCTCATTGTCCGCCTCGCGCGGCGCGCTGCTTGCGCCGTTCCTCGTCGACGTTGAAGAAATACTCGTTACCCTGGTTGACCAGAATCACCGTCGACAGCCTGAGCGGCGTCGGTGAGCTGCGATCGGTGACGATGTCGATCAGCAGCAGGTCCGGCACGCCGACCAGGCGGCCGGAGTCGTCCGGCTGCCGGGTGACCGAGTCCGGGATATGGAACTCGTCAGTTTCTGGTGGCGGTGGCGGCGGTGGCGGGACCGGACAGAGGCCGGTGCCGATGACGCAGGTATTGAACGTCTGGAGATCGACCACCTCGCCGCGCCGACGCACGTAGAAGCCGGCAAACGTCGTGGAGTCGAACGGCTCGCTGAAGGGCGCCGTCACCGAATGCGATGATGTCGGATCGATCTGGCGCACGCTGCCCGTCAGCGCGATCGGGTTACTGTGCGCCACATAGACACCCAGCAGGCCGTACGTGCCGCTGCCGCTGATCGTCGAGCCTGCACCACCGACCAGGTACACCGTCGTGTTGCCGGCATTGACGTTGGTCAAGAGGATGCCGCCGTCAGGATTGGGGCCGATCGGGATCGCCGACGTACCGCTGGGCGGCGTGACGCTGGTCTTCAGGCCCGCGAAGCTGCCCGGCCCCAGCACGGGACTGCCGGTCAGGTCGAGCACCACGAGGTTCGGCGAACCGCTGCCGCTGTCGAACGACACATTGTTCAGGATGATCTCGCTGCCCGTGGCCCCGGCCACGCGCCGCAACAGAACCAAACCATCGACAGTCGTCAGCGTCGTGTTGTTGACGGTGATGTCGCCGGATCGAATCGCCAGCTCCAGGGTCGCGCCGGCGCCGGCACGCACGCCGTCGACCGCCGCCACCAAACTGTCGCCGGCCACACCGCCGGCGGACACCGTCACACTGGCATTGTTGATCAGCCGGAAATCACCGAGCGGCCCGAAGCTGCCCGCCGCCGAGCCCGATAGGAACCGCACATCGTTCAGGCCGACCGCCGTCGTCAGGTCGACCACGCTGGCGGCCACCGCCAGCAGGCCGTTGGCCACCACACCGCCTGCCGCGCTCTGGAAGATATCGCCGGCCGCCGCATTCAAGCGGGCCACGGCGCCGATGGCGGCCATGCCGTTGATGAATTCGATGCTGCCGCCGAGCGCGACCAGGGTCACGTCGCCGCCATTGGTCAGGATCGCGCTGTTGGCCGGTGCGCCCGGTGCCGCGCCGCTGTCGCGCGCGCCGATCAGCGGCGTGCCGGGACCGGCCACGGAGACCACGGGGATGGATGATCCATCGACATAGCGGAACGTGCCGCTCTGCGTGGCCAAGGTCGTATCGCTCTCGACCGCGACGTGCGCCAGGCCGGTCACGGAATTACCCGGGTTCGTCAGCTCCACCGATCCAGCGCCGCGGACTGCCGTGGCCAGGGCCCCTTCGAAACCGCCACCGCGTGTCAGGACGATCGCCCCCGTCTGCTGGATCGAGGTGCCCGACTCCAGCACCAGCCGCTGCAGCAACTGGCCGGCGCCGGAGAAGTTCAGGCCCTGAACGGTGATCGCGCCGGCTGGGTTTTCCACTGCCGTAAGAACACCGCCGAGTTGGACCGCACCACGGCCGATCGACCCCAACCGCAGCGTGCCGGTACGAACGCTGGCGATCAGCTGCGCTTCCGTCATCAGGTTGCCGGTGGTGCCGCCGGCACCGCCGACCACCATCGCCGCGCTCGCCGAGGTGGGCCGTAGCACGGTCACGCCGTCGGGGTTGTCCGCCGCGAGAGACGCCCCCGGTGTTCCGGTCGCAATACCGCCGATCCGGGCCCCGCCGACGACGTTGATCGTGTCGGCCGCGATATCGAGATAATTGCCACTGCCGATCGTAATGCCGATCGTGACGGTGCTGATCTGGCCGATCGTCAGCGGGCCGCCGTTGACGTAGCGGAAATTCGCCCCCGCCGCACCGACCAGGGACACGACGTTGTTGGTCGCACTGGGCAGATCGACGGAACCAGCCGCGGTCGCCGTCAGAGCCGTGGGGAAACCCGGACTGCCTGCCGCGATGATGTTGCCGCCTGTCTGGACAATATCACCTGCCGTGGCGTTGAGAATGACCCGGGGCACGTTCAGGGTGCCGCCCGTCTGCAGGATTCCCGTGCCACCGATGGCACCGGTCGACGTGATCGTCAATATCCCGGTGGTGCCAGGGCTCGTGATGTTACCGGTCACGAGCACCTGCTGCCCCGACTCGATGGTGATCGGCGCATCGGGCGCGGTGATCCCACCCTTGCCGATCGTCAAGGCCGTCGTGCTCTTGATGCTGATGCCGAAGACCGATCCCGCCGAACTCGCGGTATCGGCCACGGTGCCAATCGCGTTGCCCGCGTTGTTCAGGGTCACGCCATTCAACGCCTTGAAGTTGACGATGCCGGCGGTGATGGCGGCAGACCCCAGATTGATGCCGAAGTTGGCGTTCAGGTTCAACGTGCCGCTGCCCAGTGAAATCACACCCGCAGCATTGCCGTTGATGCTTGATCCTATGCTGGTAAGCGTCAGATTGCCGTTTCCCGACGCGGTGATGGGGGCGTTGATATTAATGGCTCCATCAGCCAACAACGTCAGTGTGTTGGCCGTCGTCCACGTGATGGCGTTCACGACCGTAATGATGCCTGTATCGAACGGCGTGATGCCGACGGCATTGGTCGTGATCGTAACGTTCGAGCCGCCGTTGAGGGCAGCGGCTATCACTGCCGGATCGATTGTGTGCGCGGAGCCACTCGGTCCCGGGTCATCCGGAGGATTGTTCACGCCACCGACGACGGACCCTGCACCGCCAGTCACAATGTTCACATTGCGCGGATCGAGCAGCCACATCCCTGCAGTGCCGGCAACTGCGGACGCGGCAACCGATGCGCCGGGCAATACCGACAGATCGATCTTGCCCGACGTTTCGACGAAGCCGCCGTTGCCTCCTTTGAGGCCACCCTTCGCCGAGATCGTGCCGCCGAACACCGTCGCGTTGTCGGCCCACACGATCACTGAGCCGCCGTTGCCCATCATCGTCGCATCGGCCGTGATCCGCGCGCCGGCCTCGACCTTCGTGTCCCGTGCGTTGGGCAGCGGCCCCTTGCCCTGGTAGTTCCCGCCGATATTCACACGACCGCCGCCCGACGCGCCCGACGCATCGATCACCGCGCTCGACGCCACGTTCACCTTGCCGCCCGCCGCCGTCGCGATCACCTGGCCGCCGCGCTGGCCCAGGCTCTTCCCCGACACATCCAGCTTCCCGGTGATGTTCACCGTCCCGCCGTCCTCGCCCCCCAGGACCAGCACGCCGCCTTCCTGGCTCACAGCCTGCGCCCGGATCGCACCGCCCACGTTCACCACGTTGTCGACAACGCCGCCCGCCGCACGCGCCGTCAGCGTCACAACACCGCCGTCCGCGTTGATCGTCCCCGTGTTCGATGCCAGCGGCTGCTTCTTACCCTGTCCATCCACAGGCTGGCGCGTCACCGGCTGGCCGATCTGGAAGTTGATCAGCCCATCGCCCGCCAGGTCCACCGTGAACGTCTCCGCCCCGCCGATCGTCACACGACCCAGCCGCGCGTTGATCACGCCGTGGTTGGCCGCCATGTTCCCGACCAATCCAACCAGCCCGCCGTCACGCACCGTGATCGTGCCCGCGTTCACCACGCCGGCATTCGCGTTGGGTGACGGCACGTCGAACACCAGCTTGCCGTCCGCCATGAACGCCTGCGGGTTGCGGATGTTCGCCGTCGACGCCGCCAGCGACCCCACGTTCACCTGCGCGCCGTTGGCGAACACGACACCCGCCCCGTTCACCAGCACGATCTGGCCGTTCGCCGTCAGCTGGCCCGCGATCACCGACGGGTCAGGCCCCGTCACGCGGTTCAGCGTCACCGAACTGGCGCCAGGCTGCTGGAAGTCCACCCGGGTGCCCTGGCCGATCGAGAAGCTCCGCCAGTCGATCACGCCACGGTTCGTGGTCTGGTTCACCACGACCTGGTTCGTTCCGGTCGTGATCGTCGCCGAGCCGCCCACCACCGTTCCGCCCGTCGGCAGCTGCGCTACCGCCGGTGACGTGAACGTCAGAACGCCCCAACCCACCAACGCCGCCAGCGATGTCGCGTTCATGAGCCCAGAGCGAACTTTGCCGCGCACGGTGCCGGCATCACGCCGGCCGGACTGCAATACGCTCGTCTGGGTCTGTGCCATCACCATCCCCTGTCGTGCCAACTGATCGTGTGGATCCACGTTGTCTGCGGCGCCAAGTCCCGCCGCTCCACGCGACGTTCCTCCAGGCAGCTCATTGTCCGCCCCGCGCGGCGCGCTGCTTGCGCTGATCGTCATCGACGTTGAAGAAGTTCTCGTTACCCTGGTTGACCAGGATCACCGTCGACAACCCCAGCGGCGTCGGCGTGCTGATATCGGTAACAATGTTGATCACCAGCAGATCCGGTGCGCCGACCAGGCTGGCGGTATTATCCGGCTGCCGGGTCACCGACGTCGGAATATGGGGCTCGTCGGTTTCCGGCGGCGGCGGAACCGGACAGAGGCCGGTGCCGATGACGCAGGTATTGAACGTCTGCAGATCAACGACTTCGCCACGCCGTCGTACGTAGAAGCCGGCGAACGTCGTGGAGTCGAACGGCTCGCTGAACGGTGCCGTCACCGAATGCGACGACGTCGGATCGATCTGACGCACGCTGCCCGTCAGCGCGATCGGGTTACTGTGCGCCACGTAGACACCCAGCAGGCCGTACGTGCCACTGCCGCTGATCGTCGAGCCCGCGCCACCGACGAGGTACACCGTCGTGTTGCCGGCATTGACGTTGGTCAACAGGATGCCGCCGTCAGGATTGGGGCCGATCGGAATCGCCGACGTGCCGCTGGGCGGCGTGCTGCTCGACTTCAGCGCTGCGAAATTGCCGGGAGCCATCGCGGGACTGCCGGTCAGGTCCAGCACCACGAGATTCGGCGAACCGCTGCCGCTGTCGAACGACACGTTGTTCAGGATGATCTCGCTGCCCGTCGCACCCGCGACGCGCCGCAACAGAACCAAACCATCGACAGTCGTCAGCGTCGTATTGTTGACGGTGATATCACCCGTGCGAATCGCCAGTTCAAGCGTCGCGCCAGGGCCAGCATGCACACCGTCGACACCGGCCACCAGGCTGTCACCGGCCACACCGCCGGCGGACACCGTCACACTGGCGTTGTTGATCAACCGGAAGTCGCCGAGTGGCCCGAAACTGCCCGCCGCCGAGCCCGACAGGAACCGCACATCGTTCAGGCCGGCCGCCGTCGTCAGGTCGACGCTGCCACCGGCGACGGCGAGCAGGCTGTTGGCCACGACGCCGCCGGTCGCACTCTGGAAGATCTGATCGGCGGCACTCAGGCGCGCCGTGGCACCGATGGCCGCCAGCCCGTCGATGAACTCGATACTGCCGGTACGCGACACCAGGGTCACGTCGCCGCCATTGGTCACGATCGCGCTGTTGGGCGGCATGCCCGCCGTATCGCCACTGTCGCGCGCGCCCACCAGCCGCGCGCCGGCGCCAGCCACGCGGATCACCGGGATCGACGAGCCGTCCACATACCGGTACGTGCCGCTCTGCGTTCCCAGTTGCGTGTCGCCGACCCGCGCGATATGCGCCAGGCCGGCTACCGAGTTGTCGGGGTTCGTGAGCTCGACCGAACCGCTGCCGACCACGGCGGTGGCCAGGTGGTTCACCTTCACGGCCGCCGTCTGACCGATCGCCGTACCGGTGGCACCTGACTCCAACACCAGCGTCTGCACCACACTACCCGACGTGAAGTCCAGGCCCTGGATCGTGATCGCGCCGGCGGCGTTTTCCGCCGCAGTAGCGGCCCCGCCCAACACCGTGCCCACCGCGCGACCGATCGAGCCGATACGCAGCGTGCCGGTGCGGATGCTGTTGAGCAGCTGTGCTTCGGTGTACAGGTTCCCCGCGGCGCCCGTGCCGCCGATCACCATGGCCGCGTTTGCCGTGGCGGGGCGCAGCACCGTCACGCCATTTGGATTGTCGGCCGGTGCGCCTGCACCCGGCCCGAAGGGGTTCGCGATGCCGCCAATCCGTGCGTTCGCCGTAATGGTGATGCCATCCGCCGCGATATCGACATAACGCCCAGCGCCGATGGTGATCCCGATCGTGAACGTCGACACCTGGCCGATCGACAGCGTGTTGGCATCGACATAGCGGAAATCACCGCCCGCTGCGCCGACCAGAGACACAACGTCGTTGGTCGCACTCGACAGGTCGACGGAACCGGAGGCATTCGCCGTGAGAGACACTTGAAAGCCGGGAGCGCCGGTCGCGACGATATTGCCGGCTCTCTGAACGATGTCCCCCGCAGTAGCACTCAGTTCAATGAGCGGGGCAGAAATGGTGCCGCCGGTCTGCAGGATGCCGATGCCATCGATCGCACCGGTCGACGTGATCAACAACGTGCTGGATGTGCTGGTACTTGTGATGTTGCCGGCCACGAGCACTTGCTCAGCCGAGCCGATCGTGATGAAGCCGGCACTCATGCCGCCAGGGCCGATCGTCAGGGCCGACTTACTGAAGATATTGATGTTCCCGAAGAGTGCCCCCGCCTTGCTTGCGGTATTGGCCACCGCGCCGATGACATTGTTCAGGTTGTTCAGCGTAACACTGCCGCCCGAGACAAAGTTGACGACTCCGGCCGTTATCGGCGCGGCACCGAGATTGATCGAACCACCGGCGTTCAGATTCAGCGTGCCGCCGCTGCCTACATCGATCGAACCATTGGCGCTGTTGTTGATCGGACCCGTAGGGTCGCTCAGCGTCACGACAGCGCCGATCGCGACCAGGGCATTGTTGATATTGACAGTGTCGGACGACAGCGATGTCAGCGAGACATTGCCGCCCGATGTTACGATCGCGGCATTCGCCGGCAAGCCCGGCGTCGTGCCGCTGTCGCGCAATCCCACCAGCGGTGTTGCCTCGGTGCCGACCGAAGCCGCGGTCACAGTGAAAACACCGACGTACTGATACGCGCCGGTTTGTGTGCCCAGTGTCGTATCGCTGATCCGAGCGATATGAGCGATCGTGCCTGCGCCGTTGCCGCTGGTCAGAGTGACCGATCCGCCGCCCGTCACGCCGGTGGCCAGCGCGTTCACGAACAGGGAATCCGTTTGCGTGATCGACCCTGCGCCGGACTCCAGCACCAACGTCCCGACCGCTGAGCCGAAGAGATTCAAGCCTTGAATCGTGAGCGATCCCGCAGCACTTTCCCCCGCCGTGGAAGCACCGCCGAGCGTAGTGCCGGCAGCACGACCGATCGATCCGATCCGCAGTGATCCGGTGCGAATACCTCCGCGCAGAGCGATCTCGGTCAAGCCGGGACCTGAACCAAGGCCTCCGATCACCATCGGTGTACCCGCCGCGGTCGACCGCAGAACCGTAGCGCCCGTAGGATTGTCTGCGCCCGACCCTGTGATCTCCCCAATCCGAGCCGCTTCATAGGGTACAAAGACGGTTTCCGCGGCGATCGAAAAAGCGTTGGCCGCTATGTCGACATAACCGCCTGCGCCAACACTGATTCCCCTGACGAAAAAGGAACTCGTGCCCGGCAACACCACTTCACCCAGAACGACGGCGTTGGCGTCGACGTAGCGGAAGTTGGTCGCCGCTGATCCGAAGATCGCGTTGACGTCATTCGTCGGGCTGGTGAGTTGAACGCCACCTGCGGTCGCCGTCACACCCAAGGTGCCGCTGCTTATTATGCTGCTGCCAACCGTTTGAGCGATATCACCGTCATCCGCCGTAAGGGTGACAGTCGGCGCAGACAGCGTGCCGGCCGTCAGCTGGATGCCGACCCCGCCGATCGCACCGCTCGCCTGTATGAACAGCGATCCCGATGTTCCCGTGCTGCGGACGTCACCATTCACGAGCAGCTGTCCCGTCGCCCGAATGGTTATCGGTCCCGTGGTGGTGATACCCCCGGAGCCGATCGTCAGGGACGAACCGTTGAAGATATTGACGTCGCCGAAGAATCCTCCCGCCGAACTCGGCGCAGCAGCCACAACGCCGATTGCGTTGTTCTCGTTGGTCAAGGACACGCTGCCGCCGGATGCCGTGAAATTCACGACGCCAGCTTTTACCGCCGCCCCACTGAGGTCGATGTTCCCTGACGTCGTCAAGGTCAGCGCGCCATTCCCCAAAGATATCGAGCCGGTTCCGGAGACGCCCAATGCTGAAATGGTTAGGTTCGCATCGCCCGGTGTTGTTATCGCGGCGCCGATGCTGACCGATCCTGACGAGAGCAGCGTTAGTGTGCGTCCACCTGGAATGCTCACAGGATCGATGACCGAGATCGAGCTGCCATCGCCCGTTCCGACGGTACTGTCGACAACAACGTTTGCAGTCTCCAACGCCGCCTGCAGCGTACCAACCGTCAGGATCGAGAGCGAACTCTTGCCGGTAATCGTATTGGGGTCTCCCCCTGTAGCCTCGGTATTATCCGGCCCCGCATTCTGGATCAGGATATCTGCCGGATCGAGGAGGAGGGTGCCTGTGATGCCATATGGCGCCCGCACATCCGTCGAGCCGCGGTAGTCCAGGTAGTTCTTGCCCGATACCTCCACGAACCCGCCGTTGCCGCCCTTTAGCCCGCCGCCCCGCGCCGAGATCGTGCCGCCGAACACCGTCGCGTTGTCGGCCCACACGATCACTGAGCCGCCGTTGCCCATCATCGTCGCATCGGCCGTGATCCGCGCGCCGGCCTCGACCTTCGTGTCCCGTGCGTTGGGCAGCGGCCCCTTGCCCTGGTAGTTCCCGCCGATATTCACACGACCGCCGCCCGACGCGCCCGACGCATCGATCACCGCGCTCGACGCCACGTTCACCTTGCCGCCCGCCGCCGTCGCGATCACCTGGCCGCCGCGCTGGCCCAGGCTCTTCCCCGACACATCCAGCTTCCCGGTGATGTTCACCGTCCCGCCGTCCTCGCCCCCCAGGACCAGCACGCCGCCTTCCTGGCTCACAGCCTGCGCCCGGATCGCACCGCCCACGTTCACCACGTTGTCGACAACGCCGCCCGCCGCACGCGCCGTCAGCGTCACAACACCGCCGTCCGCGTTGATCGTCCCCGTGTTCGATGCCAGCGGCTGCTTCTTACCCTGTCCATCCACAGGCTGGCGCGTCACCGGCTGGCCGATCTGGAAGTTGATCAGCCCATCGCCCGCCAGGTCCACCGTGAACGTCTCCGCCCCGCCGATCGTCACACGACCCAGCCGCGCGTTGATCACGCCGTGGTTGGCCGCCATGTTCCCGACCAATCCAACCAGCCCGCCGTCACGCACCGTGATCGTGCCCGCGTTCACCACGCCGGCATTCGCGTTGGGTGACGGCACGTCGAACACCAGCTTGCCGTCCGCCATGAACGCCTGCGGGTTGCGGATGTTCGCCGTCGACGCCGCCAGCGACCCCACGTTCACCTGCGCGCCGTTGGCGAACACGACACCCGCCCCGTTCACCAGCACGATCTGGCCGTTCGCCGTCAGCTGGCCCGCGATCACCGACGGGTCAGGCCCCGTCACGCGGTTCAGCGTCACCGAACTGGCGCCAGGCTGCTGGAAGTCCACCCGGTTGCCCTGGCCGATCGAGAAGCTTCGCCAGTCGATCACGCCGCGGTTCGTGGTCTGGTTCACCACGACCTGGTTCGTCCCCGTCGTGATCGTCGCCGCGCCGCCCACCACCGTTCCGCCCGTCGGCAGCTGCGCTACCGCCGGCGCCGTGAACGTCAGCACGCCCCAACCCACCAACGCCGCCAGCGATGTCGCTCCCAGCAACCCGCCGCGCGTCGCACGCCGCGGCGCTGGCCCGGCCATGGGCCGGACCGTCGCCGCGTTCGCTATCGTTCGTGTCCCCCGCCGTCTCACGTCACCCTCGAATCTCCAAGCCGATCCGATCACGCCCCCGCGCTGACGCTGAAGTGTCTTCCCCCCGGAAGGCATCCCTCGTCGGCGGCGTGATTGCGCTACTGCACCCCGTCACCCAGGAGAGGTGCGGCACTCAGCAACGCCCCTGGATCCCTCGCTGCGCTCGGGATGACAGGACGCTCCTGCTTACACTCCTTCGTCCCCTCAACCCCGACGCGCTCAGAAGCGCGCCGTCACCCGGCCGTAGAGGTTCCACGGATCGAGCCGGCGCGCCGCGGCGCCATCGACGTCGCGATCGAGCCGACGCGTGGCCTCCAGTTCCAGCGCCACGCTCTCCAGGATGCTGACGCGAATACCGCCGCCGAACGAACGCGCCGTCTGATGCCGGATCTCGCCGGGCGCGTTGTTCCACACCCGGGCGTGGTCATAGAAGACGTAGAGCTGCATCGGCAGGCTGCCGCCCTGCGACGGACCGCCCACGCCTTCCGTTCCCTCGTCGTACGCGATCGAGAAATTGAGCTGCAGTTCCAGCGAGCCCGCCACGGCCTTGTCGCCCGTCACCTGGCCCGAATAGTAGCCGCGGCCCAGCCGCTCGCCGCCCACGAAGTACTTCTCGTTCGACGGCAGGATGTCGCCGGAGTATTGCCCGGCCAGCGAACCCAGCACGTTCAGCGAAAAGCCCGCGCCGGTCCAGATCCCCTGCAGGCGATTCACTTCGCCGTTGAACTTGAAGAAGGTCGGATCGGCCCCGAGCCGGTTGAGGAACGGATCGCCCCTCTTGGTGGAACCGAACGCGTTGATACCCTGCGAGAACCGAACGTTGCCGAAGGTCACGCCGTTCCAGTCGTCGCGGTAGTTGGCGTCGGCACCGAAACGCAGCACGCTGAGGTCGGTTCGAGTAAACCCGCCTTTCGAATTGGCAACGATCAGATCGGCGTTGGAATGGTAGTAGTCGTAGCCGCCGAAGACGTTCAGGTTCAGCTGCCGCGAGCGGATCACCGGATAGAGCAGCGATATGCCGGCAACGGTCAGCTTGCCGTCGTAGTCGACGATCTGCAGGTCCGGCAGGATGCGGCCGCGCCCGAAATAGGCCCGCAGCTGCAGACCGTCGCCGCCAATATAATTCGACCAGTTCAACTGACCGAAGTTCTGCTCACGATCGAAGGTCGTGAAGAATGTCGCCTCCAGACGCTCGGCGAGGCCGGTCCAGGAGTTGCTGCCGACGACGAATGTTCCCTGCTGCTGGCCGGTGAACTTCGAACCGCGGTTGTTGACCTGCAGCAGGCCATCCCAGCTCTTGCGCTGTAGCTGGGCCACCAGCTCCGACGAGCCGGGTTCCTTGCCGGGCCGCAGCACGGCCTTCATCGAGACGCCCGGCATGTCCTGCGTCAGCAGCAGGTAGCGCTCGACGTCGCGCAGGTTGGCCGGCCGCGCCAGCGTCATCTTGTCGAGGAAGCGCCGCGCCTGGCTCGCCACGTCGCCGACATTGCCCTCGACCACGACGTTGGAGATGTAGCCTTCGACGACGCGAATCTTGACGCGCCCGTCAGCGACACGCTGCG
Source organism: Reyranella sp. CPCC 100927 (assembly GCF_007859315.1). Lineage (GTDB taxonomy): Bacteria > Pseudomonadota > Alphaproteobacteria > Reyranellales > Reyranellaceae > Vineibacter. The sequence continues at coordinate 503,888 of NZ_VOHA01000001.1, read as the reverse complement.
CCGGCAGAAACACGGTTGTCAGAAAGTAACCATCGGCGCGGTACTTGGCCTCGATCCGCTGCGCCACCGCGAAAAGCTCGCTGACCGCCACGCGCCGGCCGACCACCGGCCGTGTCAGTTCGTCGAGAACGCCCGGCGGGTAGACGGTAGCGCCCTCGATGTCGATGGCGGACGGTGTCGCGAAGATCTGGTCGGCGCCGGGCGGCGCCGTGCGCGTGCCCGGTGGCGCGGCCGGAATCGAGTCCGGCGTCCGGGGCACCTCGGGTGCACCCGGTCGCACCGGGGGCGCCTGCAAGACCGGCGGCACCTGGGCCACGGCAACGGATGACAGGGCGGCCGACAACGCTGCAACGCACAGTGCAACGCCACGCCGTGGCACCGCGAACGGATGCCGAACTACAGGGTCAGCCGACGGTTCCCGCATCTCTCCCCCATCGGTTCGGGCCTACAGCCACGCCTGGCCGCCGGCCTTCCCGCCATTTGAACCTTGTTGCGGAGCGCTTGCTTGGACCACAGCGCACTTGTTTTACGGTCCTGTCCATTATGCTGAATTTTCACGGTCAGGTCGAGCTATTCGCCCGCTGGGCACATGAAAAATGGCAGACAATCCCTTGAATACTCGCCCTTTCTCGTTCGCCCTAGCCGCCTCTTCCCGCTCTGGTTGTAAACATCCGCCCTACGGCACCCGCCTTGCCGACGCGGCGCACCGGCCGCCGGCGACCAAGCGACACGTCCACGATCGCCTGGGCAGCTCAGCAAGCTGGTGGATCTCCCGCCAAAGGGGCCGTTCACGGGCATCTCGATGTTTAATCTCTCTTTCGAGAACAATTCTGCTCGCCGCACCGCGCGACATGTCAGCATCGCGCGCAACGACGATGGCCGCGTCCTCCATTCGGAGGAGACGCAGCGATTTTCCGCGCGGTGACGCCAAGTCCCGCCGAACGCTCACTCTTCTTAAGTGGCCGCCGTCGGCGCCGATAGTGACCAAGGTCACATGCCCGCGCGTACCACGTCCGTGGCTGCATCGGTGACCAGTGCACCCAGCGCGGCATGCAGTTGGGCGGGATCCACGGGCTTGAGCAGCACGGGACAACCGCTGGCCTCGATGCGCGCCAGCGTGGCAGGCGTGGTCTCGCCGGTCAGAACCAGGAATGCACCCACCTGCCGGCGCGCCAGGGCGTCCTGGGCGATCTGCAGGCCATCACGTGCGCCCGGCAGACGCATGTCGGCGATCAGCACGTCGAATGCCGGCGGCGCCACGCCGGCGCCGTTGGCCAGCACGTGTTCCAAGGCCGACTCGTCGGCGACAGTGACGGTCTGGCAGCCCCATTGCCGCAGCAGCACCTCCATGCCGGCGCGAATGGCAGGCTCGTCGTCCAGCACCAGGATGCGTGCCGCCAAGGGCGGCAGGGCCTCGTCGCTCCGGGCGGCAGGTGACGACGCCAACACGTCGGCGAGAAGCCGAGCCGGCATCCGGACGGCGAAGCAGCTGCCACGGCCGATCGCCGATCGCAGGGTGAGCGTAAACCCCAATGTATCCGCCAGCCGGCGGACGATCGCCAGTCCCAGGCCAAGACCGCGCTCGCGGTCCCGACCGGCGTTATCGACCTGGAAAAACTCCTCGAAGACGCGCGACTGCATCTCCGGCGCAATGCCGATGCCGCTGTCACGCACCTCCACGAGCCAGGCCCCGCCCTTCTCGCGCAGTCGCGCGCCGACCCAGACGCTGCCGCTGGTGGTATACTTGATCGCATTGTCGATCAGATTGCCCAGCAGCCGATCGATCATCACGGGATCGCCCGTCACGCAGGCCTGGGTTGGCGCAAAGCGCAGCGACAGGCCTTTCAGGCGCGCCGGTTCGGCAAAGCGATCGTTCAGCGCGCGGAAGACCGGCGCCAGCGCGACGGGCTCGCGTACCGCTTCCGCCTTCCCCGAATCGAGCCGCGAGATGTCGAGCATGAGGTTGAACGACGTTTCCAGCGCCGCGATGGCGCGCTGCATATGTCGCAGCCGATCCAGGCTGGCGGGATCCTTCAGATCGCCGCTGAGCGCGGTGGCGAACAGCGACAACGCGTGCAGGGGCTGCCGCAGGTCATGATTGGCGGCCGCAAACAGTCGTGTCTTCTCGCCGCTCAAACGCTCGATGTCGGCCAGCCGCAAGCGCAGCTCGTTGGCCAGCTTTTCGTTCTCGACCCGGTTGATGATCGATTGCGTGACAATGCTGTTCTGCTCCCACGAAAAGAGGATCAGGCAGGCCAGCATGATCAGCACGGCAGCACCGAGCACGACGCTGATCCAACTCGCCTCGATGAACAGGCGCAGCGCGAGGCTGAGCGGCGTCAGGGGCAGGAACACGCGCAGCGCCGGCCAGTAGGATGCCACCGCCGCGACGCCGACCTGGATCAGACCCATCACGAAGAAGGCCATCAAGGCCACGACGGCCATGCTGCTGGAAGGAAAGAACATCCACGGCGCCAGTGCCCAAGTGCCGCTGAACAGCAGCGCCAACCCGACCGCGCGACCATGCAGCGTGCCGGTCGAGGCGCGCGCCGTTGCGTCCATCGCCGTGGCGCGGATCACCCGCCAGCGGATGAACTGCACGACATACATGATCAGCGCCCAGATCACGGCACCGCTGTCGCCGTTGAGGATCCACATGCTGCCCGCCAGCAGGGTAATGGCGATCGTCGCCGCCAGCAGCGAGGTATGACGCTTGCCGGGCCACAGGGAGCGCAGCACCTCGCGCTGGATATCGGGTGCCAGGACCTGGGGACCGTTCCAGAGACGGATGAACACGGCAGGAAGTGTCGACACAGGGCCGCCTGTCACTTGAAGAGGCTGAGCAGGTGAGCGCGCGAGCGGGCCTCGAAGCAGATCAGCACCGCCGAGACGTAGTTCTTGACCGTGCCCAGGGCGAGGCCCGTCTCCGTCACGATCTGCTGGTTGCTGCATCCGCGCAGCAGCAGCTCCAGGACCTGCAGATGCCGCTCGCCCAGGCGCTGCACGTGGGCATAGCCGACGGGATTGTCGCGCGCGGCGCGGGCATGCGCCGGATCGGACACACCCTGGTCGGCCCGGCGCGTTCCCAGCGACAGCGCTGCCGCCAGCAGGTCCCGCAAGGATGTCGCCGTCGCGGATTTGCCGGCGAATCCCCAGGCACCCAGCGCCAGGACATGATGGTGAATCGCGTCGTCGGCGCTGGCCGATATCACAAGGACGCGCTGCTGCGGATAGGCTTGGCGCAGAGCGGACAGCGCACCGAAGCCCTGCGTGTCGGGCAACTTCAGGTCGAGCACCACCAGCGACACCGGACCCCGGGCCGCCAGGATCGCGAGCGTCTCCCGCAGCGAGCCGGCTTCCAGCCAGTCGATGCCGTCGGCGACGACCTCGCTCAACGCCGCGATCAGACCCTTGCGGAACAGTTCGTGATCATCGACGACGAGAACGGACGACAACGGCGCCACCTCGAGCACGTAACGACAAGCCGGGTAGGCTATGAGCGCATCGTCCGACCGTCATCCTTCATTTGCAGGAGGCGTTTGTGCCCTTCCTCCGGAGAGCCCTGCCCAGAGTTTGGGGAAACACGGGTTGCGGAAATTGCCGGAACCCGTGGCCACGGCATTAGTGACAGAAATGACAGAAGTGCTGGGAGCCACGATTCCAAGGCGTAAGCAGGTTGTCCTGACCTGACAGAAAAGCGACAGAAAGCGACAGAAAATCCTACTGCCCTCGCACCCCGGGAACCCGTGCGCGACAGCAGAAAGGGTTGCGGAAATTGCCGAAACCCGTGTGACTGGATCATCGAAACGCTCCTGCCATGGCAAGGGTCCGCCGCATCGCGGACACGACGACGAAACACCACGTGTGCCTGTGACGGCGACGACCGAAACGCCCGTTCAGCCCGGCGGCGGCGTGCCCCATGACGCGGGGCCCACGAAACGCCCGAAGCTCCGGCGGCGAGGACGCGAACCTGCTGCCAACTACAGCGCAGCGTGCGGCGGGCACAAGAGTCCAAAAATCGGCATCGAAAATAAATCGATCACCTTCATCGCAACATGGTCTAGTACCCGCTATCGCTGGAGTGCGACTCGGGACCGTCATCCTGAGCGCCGTATCAGTGACGCGTGATTCCGGGGACTAGCGTCGTCGGCAAACGACAGAGGAAACGCAGGCATGTACGATTACATCATCGTCGGTGGCGGTTCGGCCGGATCGGTCCTGGCCAACCGGCTGTCGGCCAAAAGCGCCAACAAGGTGCTGGTGTGCGAAGCGGGACAGGACACGCCGCCGGGCCAGGAACCGGCGGAGATCCGCGACAGCTATTCCGGCATGGCGTATTTCGATCCGCGCTTCCACTGGACCGAGCTGAAGGTCCACACCCAGATCGTCTCGCACAACAACCCCGACGCCGATCGACCGCCGCTGCGCAAGTACGAGCAGGCGCGGGTGCTGGGCGGCGGCTCGTCGATCAATGGCCAGATGGCCAACCGCGGCGCACCGACCGACTATGCCGAATGGCAGGCACGCGGCGCCGAAGGCTGGGGCTGGGATGACGTGCTGCCCTACTTCAAGAAGGTCGAACGCGATCTCGACTTCGATGGTCCGTGGCACGGCAAGGATGGCCGCATTCCCGTGCGCCGCATCAAGCCGGAGCACTGGACCGGCCACGCCACGGCATTCGCCGAGGCCTGCAAGCAGGCGGGCTACGCCTTTCTGCCGGACCAGAACGGCGAATTCGTCGACGGCTATTTTCCGGTCACCCACTCCAACGCCAACGAGCAGCGCGTATCCGCCGCGATGGGTTACCTCGACGCCGATACGCGCAAACGCGAGAACCTCACGATCTCGACCGGCACCCAGGTGAAGTCATTGCTGTTCGATGGCACGCGCTGCGTCGGTGTGACAGCCGAGGTGAACGGCCAGGAGACCACGTTCCGCGGCAACAACGTCATCCTGTCGTCGGGTGCGATCCACACGCCGGCACACCTGATGCGGGCCGGCATCGGCCCGGTCGGCCACCTGCACGATCTGGGCATTCCGGTGCTGTCCGCCCTGCCCGGCGTCGGCCAGCGGCTGATGGATCATCCTTCCATCGCATTGTCGGCATTCCTCAAGCCGCAGGCGCGCATCAACCAGCACACGCGCCGCCACATCCTGGTGGGCCTGCGCTACTCGTCGGGACTCGAGGGCGTGCCCAAGGGCGACATGTTCGTCGCCGTCGTCGGCAAATCGGCGTGGCACGCCGTGGGCGAACAGATCGCCTCGCTGCTGGTGTTCATCAACAGGACCTATTCGGAGACCGGCCAGGTCAAGCTCGCCTCGCGCGACTGGCGGGCCGAGCCGATCGTCGAGTTCAACCTGCTGTCGGACAAGCGCGATCTCGACCGCCTGATGAGCGGCTTCCGCCGCATGGCGGCGTTGCAGATGAGCGCACCGCTGCAAGCCGTCTCCAGCGATCCGTTCCCGGCCGCCTACAGCGACCGCGTGCGCAAGATCGGTGTGGTGAACGCCAAGAACCGGTTCCTCACGCAGGTGATCTCGAAGTTCCTCGACGGTCCCGCCGCGCTGCGCCGCCTGCTGATCGACCGCTTCATCATCGAGGGCTTCCGTTTCGACCAGGTCATGACCGACGACGACGCGCTGGAAGCCTTCATCCGCAAGGCCACGATCGGCGTCTGGCACGCGTCGTGCAGCTGCCGTATGGGACGCGCCGACGATCCCATGGTGGTGACGGACAACACCGGCCGCGTGCGCGGTGTTCAGGGCCTGCGCGTGGTCGACGCCTCGCTGTTCCCGGTGGTGCCGTGCGCCAATACGAACTTCCCGACGCTGATGACGGCGGAGAAGATCGCGGACGCGGTGCTGGCGGGTAGGTGATCATGACCTCTCCCGCGAGCGGGAGAGGTCGACGGTCGCGAAGCGACCGGCGGGTGAGGGCCTCAGGACACAGCATCTCATCTGTAATCCCTCACCCTCCCATGGCGCTGCGCGCCATGGGCCCCTCCCTCTCCCGCTTGCGGGAGAGGGATTAAGCCTTCTTGCGTTTAGCCCGGCGCTCACCGTACTTCATGCCTTCCAGCTTCAGTCCATCGGGATCGAGGAAGAAGACGGCGTAGTAGTCGTCGTAGTGCTCGCCGGCCGCATCGACGATCGTGGCCTTCAAGTCGTTCTCGAGGAACGCCTGCAGCGCGTCGACATCCTTGCGGTTGCGCAGCTGGAAGGCGTAGTGGTGGAAGCCGACGTCGCCGTTGCGATACTTGCGTTTCCTGCCGCTGGCGTCGGCCGGATAGATCCAGAAACGCGTCTTGCCGTTGGTCCAGCCGATCGCCTGCGGGTACTCGTCCGAGATCTCGAAGCCCAGGAAATCGAACAGCTTGCCGTAGAAGGCCTTCGACTTTTCATAGTCGCTGACCCTGATGACCAGGTGGTCGATACCGACGACGCGCGCCATCCTGCCCTCCTCGCCGCATGTTCGACCATAACGACGCCCGGTGCCGTTGGCTCCCTGGGCGCGCGGCGGCGATCGCACATGGCCCCCGCGCGACCGCATCGTGCCGGCGCAGCCTCGAAGGATGGGCTGCAGTCTCGGTCGGTCGGTCCTGCTGTTATCGCAACTCGTGCACGGTTGCGCGCGGGGTATCGTACGATCAAGACCGTCATCACCGGGAGGAACGACATGCTGCGACCAGGACGCGTCACTTTTGGCCAGATGGAAGAAGTGCTCTTCAACCGGCCGGCCGCCGAGGCCATTGCCGAGGTCACGCGCCGGTTCGACGCCAGGCGCGTCTTCCTGATGGCGAGCAGCACGCTCAACCGCCAGACCGACGAGATCGAGAAGGTGCGCCAGGCCCTGGGCAACCGCTATGCCGGCACGTTCGACGGCATGCCGCCGCATACGCCGCGCGCCGCCGTGGTCGCCGCCGCCGAGCAGGCGCGCGAGGCCGGCGCCGACCTCATCGCCACCATCGGCGGCGGCTCGATCACCGACGGTGCCAAGGCCGTACAGCTGTGCCTCGCCAATAACGTCCGCACGCCCGACGCTGTCGATGCCCTGCGGCCGGTCAAGGGACCTGACGGTGCGCTGACGGCGCCGCCCTGCGAGCCGCCCACCGTGCGCCAGATCAGCGTGCCGACGACGCTCTCGGGCGGCGAGTTCAGCGGCATTTCCGGCGTCACCGACGAGCGCCACAAGCTCAAGGAGCTGATCCGCCATCCGCGGATCATCCCCCGCGCGGTCGTGCTCGATCCGGCGATCACGGTGCACACGCCCGACTGGCTGTGGTTGTCGACCGGCATCCGCGCCGTCGATCATTGCGTGGAGGGCATCTGCTCGGGCCACGCCAACGCCTATGCCGACGCCCAGGCGCTGCACGGGCTCTCCCTGCTGGCGCGCGGCCTGCCGCGGGCGAAGGCGGATCCGGCCGACCTCGCGGCGCGCGCCGACTGCCAGATGGGCACGTGGCTGTCCATGGGACCGCTGGCCGGCGGCGTGCCGATGGGCGCCAGCCACGGCATCGGCTACGTGCTGGGCGCCGTGTTCGACATCCCGCATGGCCACACGTCATGCATCATGCTGCCGGCGGTGATGCGCTGGAACAAACCGGTCAATGCCGACCGCCAGGCGCTGGTGGCGGCCGCCATGGGCCACCCGGGCCAGGATGCGGGCGACGTGCTGGATGCCTTCATCGCCGGCCTGGGCATGCCGCGCAGCCTGAAGGCGGTGAATGTCGGTCCCGACAGCTTCGAGCGCATCGCGACCCAGGCGATGGGCACGCCGTGGGTGCCGCTCAATCCTCGGCGCATCGACGGACCGGCACAGGTGCACGAAATCCTGGCGCTGGCCGCGTGAGGAACATCCATCGGTATTCGTCGTACCAGCCATCACAAAGGGCGATTTGACACGCGTCTGCACCAGCCTGACGCTCTGTTGAAATACCCACGGCGCCCACCTCGGGGTCGGCGCCGACAGTCGGGTATGTGTCATGGCGGACAAAATTCATGACGTGAGGAGGAAGCACATGGCTGGCGTCGGAACAGAAAAAGTCTTCGAGAACGACAAAGTGATCGTGTGGAACTTCGAGCTCGCCCCGGGCGCGGAGACACCCATGCATACCCACGAGCATGCCTACATGTGGTACGCGATCGCGGGCGCGCCCTTGCAGATCTTCGACAAGGACGGCAACGACCTGGGCGTCTTCGACGTGCCGACGGGCGGCATCTTCTCCCTGAAGCTGGAGAACGGCTTCCTCGAGGTTCTGTCCGAGAACGGCAAAGGGGCACGCGTGCCGGCCACCCACAAGGCACGCAACATCGGCAAGACCGCGTACCGCGAGGTGCTGGTCGAATACAAATAGCCCAGTCCCGCCGTGCGTCCGAATGCCACGCCCAAGATGGGCTCGCCTTCAGGCGCACGGCCTCTACCCGGCTTCCTTCGAAACCGAAGGAAAATGGTTCAATTTGGACAGATATCGTACCAAACAGTGGTTTGGTACGGCGTCGGACCGGCCGCGCACCAGCCTTCGTTGCGACTGTCGACCCGCATGGCCTCAATGAAACGCCGACGTCAGTCGTCGGCGGTGGAGGCTTCGAGCTGCATGCGCACACGCCGCAGCAAGGTCAGGAGCTGATTCGCTTCCTGCTTCGACAGCCCGCGCAGTGCCACCGTGTTCACCTCACCGGCAAGCGGCAGCAGCTCGTCGCGCAGGGCGCGACCGCGCGCGGTCAGGAACACATTCATCTTGCGCCGATCCTCGGCGTTGCGGACGCGCCGGATGACACCGACTCTTTCCATGTTGTTGAGTGCCGTGACGGTCGTGGCTTCCATCATCCCGACGCGCTGACTGAGCTGTCGCTGCGTCAGCCCGTCCTCCTCCCACAATACGCGCAGGAACCACCACATGCCCGCCGTGATGCCGTGGGGTTCGATGCTGTTCTGCAGCGCGCGCTGAAACGCGCGGTGGGCGATACGCACCTGATATCCGACACTGGCATCGAATGGCAGATCAACGGACGTCTTGCGTGTCTTGTTAATGGCACCGGCCATTTCTTGCTCAGTCCCCTGTTGTTCTATGTGGGTTCTCGGCAACGACAGTCGCCCTCGATGGGGCGACAACCTACTCTCAAAGCGGCCGGTTCGCGCAACCAGATTCTGGCTCCTGCAATTACTTGACACCGAAATGACTTGGCTCGATCTTCGGCCACCCGTGATCGAAGCCAGTTGGACGATTGGAAAATCGGGCGTCAGCCGCAATCGCCGCTGAATGTTTTGACGTGTGTCAAAAACGTGTCGATGAATTCCCGTGCCACGGCCGGCGGGCTGCGCTGGGTCGAGTAGAGCGCGACGAACTCGAACCAGATCGCAGGTTCGAACGGACGCGACACGACCCCGCGCGTGGCGTATTCGCCGGCAGTGAATGGATCGCAGATCGACAAGCCGACCCCGGATGCGACCAGACCACAGGCAATTTCCGACAACGGTGTCTCGACGCGCATGACACGGCTGATGTCGTGGTCGGCAAACACGGCGTCGATGCGAAAGCGCGACACGGCGGAATGGCCCAGTGAAATAAAGGCTTCGCCCTCGAAATCGCTCGGCCGCAGCGTGCGCCGCCGTGCCAGCCGATGACCTTCAGGAACAACAGCCAGCATGCGCGCACGCGGCATCGCTTCGCTGGTGATCGCGGGATGTTTGATCGACGCCTCGGCAAAGCCCAGGTCGCACTGGCCGCTGGCCACCCAGTCGACAACGCTGTGCGAGACAAGCCCGAAGAGCGCGAGATCGAGTTTGGGGCGGTCGGCCAGGAAACGACCGGTGAAGCGCGGCAGGAAGCCGTTGGCCAACGCCGGCAGGGCGGCAATGCGCAGCACGCCGGCGCGGCGCGTGCGCAGTTCCGCCGCCGCCTGCTGGATGCGGTCGAGGCCAATGAACGAGCGTTCAACTTCACCGTACAACGACAGGGCTTCACTGGTCGGCATCAGGCGCGTGCCGCGACGTTCGAACAACCTCAGCCCCAGCGTGTCCTGCAGATCGCGGATCAGGCGACTTACGGCAGGTTGCGTGACGTTGATCATCTCGGCCGCGCCGGTAGCGCTGCCGGTCAGCATCAGGGCACGGAAGGCCGCGATCTGGCGCGGGTTCAGCGACATGCTGGAGTATAATATTTTGTCATAGATTGACCACCGTAATGAATTTGACGCCCTGCGGCGGTGCATGTGACCGTTTTTTGTTAGACGCAAGAAATCCTCCTCAGCAGGACGGAGGAACGACAGGGAGCGATTCATGTTGAGCCACCTTCGCACCGCGATGCTCGCCGGCATCGCCATGATCGGCGTCACGGCAACCGCCTCAGCCCAGCAGAAGACGTTCTACGTGGCAGGCTATGGCGGCTCCTTCGAGCAAACCATGCGCAAGGAGATCATCCCGGCGTTCGAGAAGAAGCACGGCGTGAAAGTCGAGTATGTGGCCGGCAACTCGACCGACACGCTGGCCAAACTGCAGGCGCAGAAGGCCAACCAGCAGATCGACGTGGCGATCGTCGATGACGGGCCGATGTACCAGGCGATTCAGCTCGGTTTCTGCGCGCCGATCCAGGGTCTGCCGGCGGCCGACATCTACGATGCGGCCAAGTACAAGGACAACAAGGCGATCGGCATCGGCCTGGTCGGCACCGGCCTGATGTACAACACCAAGGTGTTCCAGGAGAAAGGCTGGGCGGCGCCGACCTCGTGGAACGACCTGAAGGATCCCAAATTCAAGAAACTGCTGGTGATCCCGCCGATCAACAACACCTATGGCCTGCACACGCTCTTGATGTTCGCGCGCATGAACGGCGGCGGCGAGAAGAACATCGAACCGGGCTTCAAGGTGATGAAGGAGCAGGTCAATCCCAACGTGCTGGTCTATGAACCCTCGCCGGGCAAGATGACCGAGCTGTTCCAGAGCAACCAGGCCGTTCTGGCGGTCTGGGGTACCGGCCGGGTGTTCTCCTTCGCGGTGACCGGTTTCCCGGTCGACTTCGTCTATCCCAAGGAAGGCACGGTGACCTTGCTGGCGTCGGCTTGTCCGGTGGCCAAGGCTTCCGTGTCGCCGATGGCGCACGACTTCATCGCCATGATGGTCGAGCCGCGGCTGCAGGAGATCTTCGCCAAGGAATACGGCTACGGACCGGTCAACAAGAAAGCCCAGGTCGATCCCGCCGTCGCGCGCATGGCGCCGGTCGGCGAGCGCGCCAGCAAGCTGCTGGTGGCCGACTGGGACACCATCAACGAGCAGCGCGACACGTGGACCAAGCGCTGGAACCGCGAGGTCGAGCGGTAAGAAAGAAGAAGGCTTCACCACAGAGACACAGAGGCACAGAGGCACAGAGGAACACAGAGAGAGAAAAAGACTGCGCGCCAAGGGCGCGCCATTCTCCTCCTCTGTGTTCCTCTGCGTCTCTGTGCCTCTGTGGTTAATCTTTCCGGCGGAACGTACGAATGCCCTTCCTGGCTCTTGAAAGTCTGACCAAGCGGTTCGGCGACCAGGTCGCGGTCGATGCGCTCGATCTGGCGGTCGAGCCGGGCGAGTTCGTGTCGCTGCTGGGACCGTCGGGCTGCGGCAAGACCACGACCCTGCAGATGATCGCGGGCTTTATCGAGCCGACCTCGGGTGCCATCACCCTGGAAGGCCGCGACCTGCTGGGCATGCAGCCCAACCAGCGCGGGCTGGGCATCGTGTTCCAGAGCTACGCGCTCTTTCCGCACATGACGGCAGCCGAGAACGTCGCCTTCGGACTGGAGATGCGGCGCGTGGCCAAGGCTGAGCGCGATCAGCGCGTGGCGCAGACGCTGGAGCTGGTCGGGCTGGGCGCGCTGGCCGATCGCTATCCCCGGCGCATGTCGGGCGGCCAGCAGCAGCGCGTGGCGCTGGCGCGCGCGCTCGTGATCCGCCCGCGCATCCTGCTGCTCGACGAGCCGCTCAGCAATCTCGACGCCAAGTTGCGCGAGGAGATGCAGATCGAGCTGCGCCAGATCCAGCGCACGGTGGGCACCACCACCATCCTGGTGACGCACGACCAGGCCGAGGCCATGGCGCTGTCCGATCGCATCGTGGTGATGAACAAGGGCAAGGTCGAACAGATCGGCCGCCCGCACGAGGCCTATGAGAAGCCGGCCAGCGCCTTCGTCGCGGGCTTCCTGGGCAAGACCAACGTGCTGCCCGGTGCCGTGCACCACGACACCGGCGCGGCCATCGCGATGATCGGCGATGGCCGTTGGCCGGTGCCGGATATGACCGACGCGCAGGTGAGCATCTCGGTGCGGCCGGAGAAGATCGACTTCATCGATGCCGCTGCCTGCAGCATCGGTGGCACGGTGCGCACCCGCATCTTCCAGGGCAACCATTGGCTCTACCAGGTCGACACGCCGTGCGGGCTGGTCACGGTGATCCGCCAGAACTCCGGCCAGGCTGTGCCGGCCGAAGGCGCCGCAGTGCGCCTGACCTGGCGAACCGAGGACATGGCGATCCATCCGGCCGCGGCGACAGCATCATGAGCGTAACGGCACCCTCGACGCCGGCGGTGCGACGCGCATGGGCGCCCTACCTGCTGAGCGCACCGGCGCTGCTGCTGTTCGCCGGCGTCGTGCTGATTCCGATCGCGATGACCGTCATCCTGTCGTTCCACGACTGGGGCCAGTACAAGGGCATCGAGCCGGTCTTCATCCTCAAGAACTGGCGCGAGATCATCGACGACAGCTATTTCCACGAGATGTTCCTGCGCACCTTGCGCATCTCGGTCCTGGTCACCTTGATCGCCGCCGTGTTCGGCGCGCCCGAGGCCTACATCCTCAACCGCATGCGCAATCCCTGGAAGGGCATCTTCCTGCTGGTGATCCTGGGGCCGCTGCTGATCTCGGTGGTAGCGCGCACCCTGGGCTGGGCGCTGCTGTTCGGCGGCGAGACCGGCGTCATCAACAAGGCGCTGCTGAACCTGGGCGTGATCACGGCGCCGATCCCTTTCATGTTCACCGAGACCGGTGTCGTGATCGCGCTCAGCCACGTGCTGATGCCGTTTATGGTGCTGTCGGTATGGGCGGGCCTGCAGCGGCTCGATCCGCAGGTCGAGAACGCGGCCCTGTCGCTGGGTGCCTCGCACGCCACGGTACTGCGCCGCATCGTGCTGCCGCAGGTGATGCCCGGCATTCTCTCGGGCAGCATCATCGTCTTCGCGCTGGCCGCCAGTGCTTTTGCCACGCCCGCGATCATCGGCGGCCGACGCCTGAAGGTGGCCGCGACCCTGGCTTACGACGAGTTCCTGAACACCCTGAACTGGCCGCTGGGCGCCGCCGTCGCGAGCTTGCTGCTGGTGGCCCTGGTGGTGATCATCGTCGGCTGCAACCGCCTGGTCGAACGCCGCTACGCGCAGGTGTTCCAATGAGGGCGGTCACTTCCGTCATCTCGAGCGCAGCGAGGGATCTCCCTGAACTGGCGCACGTGCGCCACGTCAAGGAGATCCCTCGCTGCGCTCGGGATGACACTTTCGAGTGCCGCCCATGAGCCGCAACGGTCCCCTGGCGCTGGCCTATCACACGCTGTTCGTCGCCTTCGTCCTGGCGCCGATCGTGATCGTCTGCATCGTGGCCTTCACGCCCGAAGGGTTCCTGTCGATCCCGACCGAGCGCTTCTCGCTGCGCTGGTTCCGCGCCATCGCCCAGTATCCCGAGTTCATCGAGGCGTTCTGGAACAGCGTGTGGCTGGCGGCGCTGTCGTCGGCCATCGCGGTCGGCTTCTCGGTACCGGCAGCGCTTGCCATCGCACGGCACGATTTTCGCGGCCGCGAGGCGATGACGGCGTTGTTCCTCTCGCCGCTGATGGTGCCGCACGTCGTGCTGGGCATCGCCTTCCTGCGCTTCTTCACGCAGATCGGGTTGGGCGGCACCTTCGTCGGGCTGGTGCTGAGCCACATCGTGGTGGTGTTCCCCTTCGCCCTGCGCCTGGTGCTGTCATCGGCCGTTGGCATGGACCGCGCCGTCGAGAACGCTGCCGTGTCGCTGGGCGCCACGAATGTCGCCGTGTTCCGCAGGATCACCCTGCCGCTGATCCTGCCGGGCCTGGCCAGTGGCTGGGCGTTGGCCTTCATCCAGAGCTTCGATGAGGTGACGATGACGGTGTTCATCGCCGCGCCGGGCACCGTCACCCTGCCGGTGCGCATGTTCCTCTACATCCAGGACAACATTGATCCGCTGGTGACATCGGTGTCGGCCTGTGTGATTGCGGTCACAACGGTGTTCCTGGTGGTGCTAGACCGCATCTATGGGCTGGAGCGGCTGCTGGTCGGCCGCGGGCAACAGGAGGGCGTATGACGGCTGTCGTCCCGAATGCAGCGAAGGACCTTGCGGTGCGCCGATCATCCGCCGGGGCGCTCATTGGGCGGTGCAGGAAGATTCACCACAGAGACACAGAGGGCACAGAGGGACACAGAGTAAAGCGGCTGCGCGCCTACAGCGCGCTGGGATTCATCTCTGTGCTTCTCTGTGTTCTCTGTGCCTCTGTGGTGAACTTTTCAGCGTCTTATCCCACGTCGCAACCGGAGCGGACATGAGCACGGCCCGCGACTTTGATGTCGCCGTCATCGGCGGCGGCCTGGTCGGCTCGGCGATCGCATGGGGATTGGCGAAGGTCGGGCAGCGCGTGGCGGTGCTCGATGAAGGCGACATCGCGTTTCGCGCCTCGCGCGGCAACTTCGCGCTGGTGTGGGTGCAGAGCAAAGGCCTGGGCATGCCGGAATATGCCGGCTGGACGGTGCGCTCGTCGGAGGCCTGGGGCGGCTTCGCCGACGCCCTGCAGACACAGACCGGCATCGACGTTTCGCACCAGCGTCCGGGCGGATTCCATCTGGCGCTCAGCGAGCGCGAACTGGAGCAGCGCGAGCAGGTGCTGAAGCGCCTGCACAACCAGCCGGCCATGCAGCGCTACGACTGGGAAATCATGGACCGCGAGCGCGTACGGCAGGCGCTGCCGCAGATCGGGCCTGAGGTGGTCGGCGCCAGCTACTGTCCGCTCGACGGCCACGTGAACTCGCTGCGCCTGTTCCGCGCCCTGCACACGGGCATGCAGCAGCTGGGCGTCACCTACCTGCCCAACCACGCGGTCGACGGCATCGAGCATCGCAACGGTGAATTCATCATCCGCTCGGCCGGCGGCGAGGTACGCAGCGCCAAGCTGGTGCTGGCGGCCGGCAACGGCAACGCACGCCTGGGACCGATGGTGGGCCTCGACGTGCCGGTGCGGCCGCAGCGCGGCCAGATCGTCGTCACGGAGAAGGCGGCGCCGTTCCTGAACTATCCCGTGGTCACGGTGCGCCAGACCGACGAGGGCGGTGTCATGCTGGGCGATTCGCTGGAGGAGGCCGGCTTCGATCCCACGGTCGGCACCGGCGTGATCTCGATGATCGCCGATCGTGCCGTGCGCATGTTCCCGCAACTGGCGCGGCTCAACGTCGTGCGCAGCTGGGCGGCGTTGCGGGTGATGACCAAGGATGGATTCCCGATCTACGACCATTCGGCCACCTGCCCCGGCGCCTTCGTCGCCACCTGCCACAGCGGCGTGACCTTGGCGGCCAACCATGCGCTGGCGCTGGCGCCGCTGATCGCCGCGGGGCGGCTGCCATCAGAACAATTCGAGGTTTTCAGTGCGCGGAGATTCCATGTTCCAGCGGCTGCCTGACGCAGGCGACACGACGCTGTCCATCACCGTCGACGGCAAGCCGGTGACGGCACGTGCGGGCGATTCGGTCGCGGCCACCTTGCTGGCTGCCGGCATCGACCACTGCCGCACGACACCGGTGTCCGGCGCGCCGCGGGCGCCCTATTGCATGATGGGCGTGTGCTTCGAGTGCCTGATGGTCATCGATGGTGTCGGCAACCGCCAGGGCTGCCTGGTCCCCGTGCGCGACGGCATGGCGGTCGAGATCCAGCACGGCAAACGCGAGCTCGCGCGATGAGTAATGCACCCGAGCTGCGCGACAGCTACGACGTCGCGATCATCGGCGCCGGCCCGGCCGGCATGGCCGCGGCCGCCATCTGCGCCGGTGCCGGATTGTCGACAGTCGTGTTCGACGAGCAGACCACGGCCGGCGGCCAGATCTATCGCGCCGTGGGCGAGACACCGGTGCGGCGCGCCGCGGTGCTGGGCAGCGACTACTGGTATGGCGAGCGGCTGGTGCACGCCCTGCGCGCCAGCGCCGCGCACCACGTACCGGGCGCCACGGTGTGGAGCCTCTCGCGCGAGCGCGAGATCGGCGTGTCGATTGCCGGCGCCGCACGGCTGGTGCAAGCACGGCGCGTGATCATCGCCACCGGCGCGCTGGAACGACCGTTTCCGATCCCCGGCTGGACACTGCCCGGCGTGATGACGGCCGGCGCGGCGCAGATCCTGCTGAAGTCGAGCGGGATGATCCCGCAGGGCCGCACCGTCTTGGCCGGCAGCGGCCCGCTGCTGTGGCTGCTGGCGTGGCAGTATCTCAATGCCGGCGCCAAACTCGACGCCATCCTCGACACGACGCCGCGCGCCAACCGCAAGACGGCCTGGCCGCTCGCGGCGGCGTTCCTGCTGTCGCCCTATTTCCGCAAGGGATTGCGTCTGCTGCTGTCGGTACGCCGTCGCGTGCGTGTCATCGCCGACGTCAGCGACCTGCGCGCCGAGGGCGACGGCAGGCTGCAGGCCGTGGTCTATCGCGCTGGCGATGGCGCCGAGACGCGCCTGCCGGCCGACACCTTGCTGGTGCACCAGGGCGTGGTACCCAACGTCAACCTTGCGATGTCGGTGGGTATCGCGCATCGCTGGGATGACGACCAGCTGTGCTGGACGCCCGTGGTCGACGGCTTCGGCGGCACGGCGGTGGACGGCATCGCGATCGCCGGCGACGGCGCCGGCATCGCTGGCGCCTGGGCCGCCGAAGAGCGCGGCAAGCTCGCCGCGCTGGCCGCCGTGCGGGCGCTGAAGCCCGACGCGCGGCGCGAGCAGCTGCCGGACGAAGCGCAGGTGCGGCTGGCGCTGGCGCGGGTCGAGCGTGGCCGGCTGTTTCTCGACCGGCTCTACCGGCCGGCCGATCGCTTCCGCCTGCCCGACGGCGACACGCTGGTGTGCCGCTGCGAGGAGGTCAGTGCCCGACAGATCGTCGAGACCGTGGCGCTGGGCTGCACCGGCCCCAACCAGATGAAGTCGTTCCTGCGCTGCGGCATGGGCCCGTGCCAGGGCCGCCTGTGCGGTCTCACCGTCACCGAGTTGATCGCCCGCGCGCGTGGCGTAACGCCGGCCGAGGTCGGCCACTATCGGCTGCGGCCACCCGTGAAGCCGATCACGCTGGGCGAACTCGCGGCGCTGCCCAAGAACGAGGCCGCGATCAAAGCCGTGGTGCGCGGGTGATGATGTTCCCACCTGTCATCCCGAGCGCAGCGAGGGATCCCAGTGATGAAAACGCGTTCGTCTTTCGACGAGATCCCTCGCTACGCTCGGGATGACGGGTAAATGACCACGCCCGACGTCATCGTCATCGGCGGCGGACTGCACGGCTGTTCGACGGCGCTGCATCTGGCGCGGCGCGGCATCCAGGTTCTGGTGATCGAGAAGGACCACGTCGGCCGCCATGCCTCGGGCGTCAATGCCGGTGGCGTGCGGCGGCTGGGTCGGCACCCGGCCGAGATTCCGCTGTCCGTCGCCTCGATGGAGCTGTGGCACGCCATCCGTGACCTGGTCGATGACGATTGCGGCTTCGAGAGCCATGGCCAGGTCAAGGTCGCCGAGACCGAGGCCGAACTCGAGACCCTGCGCCGCCGTGTCGAAGAGGTGCGCACGCTGGGTTTCACGCACGAGGAACTGATCGGCCAGGACGAACTGCGCGACCTGGTGCCGGCGACCAGCCCGCACTGCGTCGGCGCCATCGTCTGCCGCCACGACGGCGCGGCACTGCCGTTTCGCACCACGCTCGCCTTCAAGCGCAAGGCCGAGAGCCTGGGCGCGCGCTTCATCGAGGGCATCCGCGTGACGGGCCTGCGCCGCGCGGCCGGCCACTGGCATGTCGAGACGACCGACGGCGCGCATGAAGCGCCGCGCATCGTCAACACCGCCGGCGCCTGGGCCCATCAGGTGGCGGCCCAACTCGGCGAGCCGGTACCGCTGGAGGTCATCGCGCCGATGCTGATGATCAGCGCGCCCATGGCGCCGTTCCTGAAGCCGGTGCTGGGCGCCACCGGTCGTCCACTGTCGTTCAAGCAGTTCATCAACGGCACGGTGCTGATCGGCGGCGGCCATCGCGGCCGGCCCGATCCGGAAACCAACTGGACCGACCTCGACTTCGCGGCGCTCGCCATCAGCGCCAGGACCGTGTGGGACCTGTTCCCGGTGATGCGCGGAGCACAGATCGTGCGCGCCTGGGCCGGCATCGAGGCGCGCATGCCCGACGACATTCCCGTCATCGGCCCCAGCCGCACCAGCGAGAACGTCTGGCACGCCTTCGGCTTCTCGGCGCACGGCTTTCAGCTCGGCCCTGTCGTGGGCGCCATCATTGCCGAGCTGATCGCCACCGACCGCACCAACCTGCCGATTGCCCCGTTCGACATCGCGCGCTTCGATCGGCCGACGTCACTCTGATCTGTAGCGGCGGGCCTCGCGCTTTTTCCACCAGATGACGATGCCGGTGAGCGAGAGGGCCGCGACCACGAGACCCATGAGGGTCATGAAGGTGCGGAACGGCAGCCCCCAGATGTGGGCCTGATGCAGGGTGGCGATCCAGCTGTAGATCGTATCACCGGCGGCCGCGCCGCTGGGAAGATGCACATGGAGCAGCGCCCCGTTGTCGGCGTCGAAGACGATGCGGGTCTTTCCCTGCCGTTCGCTGATGTCGAGACTCGTGCGGACGTCATAGACGTACACATTCCGCTCCGGATCATGGAGGAACCAATCCTCGGCCGCGATGGTGAAACCGCGTTGGCGTGCCTCGTTGGCCATCAGATGCCGGGCAACCGTCAGGGCCTGTGGCCAACGGAGTGACGGATCGTATCGCGGCGCGCTCAGCGCCGGGCGCTCGATCTCCTGCTGATGGGCGAAGAGCGCTCGCATCGTGGGTTCATAAACATCGCGCAAATTGAAAGCGACGCTCGACCAGGCCAGCACGAGCAACATCGCCCACAGCCACAGGCCGCCGGCGCGATGCACATCGACATTAAAGCGGTAAAAGCCGCCCCACCACCGCAGGCGCCAGGATTTGGCCCATTGGGACCAGAAAGCCCCGGCGGGAGCAGACGGAACGCTTGGCGGGAATGTGAGGTAAGCGCCGATGAAACAGTCGAGCGTCCACAGCAGCGCGACGATGCCGAAGATCAGCTGACCCGCTTCACCCAGCAACAGCGCATAATGCAGCCGATAGAGAAACGGCATCAGGTTGCCGATCCCTTCGCTGATGTCGTCCCACACGCGGCGTCCCAGGATGTTGCCGGTATAGGGATCGACGAAGATCTGCTCGACCCGCTCCCTGTCCGGCTGGAAGATGTGCGTATGGCCCGGCGCCGGCGGGCGCAGCCAGAAGGAGCGGATGCTCTCCGCCGTCCGCGCCGCCGTCATGTCGCGCAGCACCAGGACATCGAGCATCGGCGCGTCCGGCGCGGGCGGCACCACGCGGAACAGGTGCGGGTTGAGGGCCGCGTCCAGTTCCTCGTTCCAGACCAGAAGGCTGCCTGTCAGCCCGGCGATGACGAGAAACCCCGCCAACGCCAGGCCGACGAAGCGATGCGTGACAACCCAGAAGGCCCGCGCACGCATCGGTGGATGGTTACCACTTCATCGAATAGGCCAGCGAGATCCGGCGTCCCTGATCCGGAATCCACGAAAAGCCGGCATTGTTCGCTTCCGACGGGATCGAGAAATACTTGCGATTGAACAGGTTCTGAATGCCGATCTGGAGCGTGCCCGGGCCGACGTCGAAGGCGGCGGCCAGATGCACCAGCAGGACCGGGCTGACCCGGCCCTCCTCGAATTCGGTACTGGCGCCGAACGGATGTCGGCCGGCGCGGTACTCCAGCGTCGCCGTGTTGCGCCACCAAGCCTTGGGCTTGTAGTCCACCGAGAGGTTGCCCTGGAACGGCGGAACGTCACGGCTGCCGATCCGCCGCCACCGGGTCGCTCCTTCGGGCTTGCGAATACCATCCTGCCATGAAGCCGCCGCGGCCACCGACCACTGGTCGTTGATCGTCCAGTCGGCGGTCGCCTCGACGCCCCAGAAGCGCCGCGGTTCGCGCAAGGGGATGCAGGGTGCGTCGGGATCCCGGCATTCCAGCGAACTCATCAGGTCCGATTCCGTGAAAAAGGCGGCCAATGCAAAATTGAAAGCACGACCATATTGGCGAAAGCCGATCTCGTATTGGTTCGACTTGGCCGGCTGCGGATCGACGCGGCTGGCTGCGCCGGCATCGCGGGCCGCCCGGCCCAGCTGCGTGATCTCGGCACCTTGCGAGAAGCTGGCGTAGATCTCGCGCTTGGGCCCGATGGTGTAGACGACGCCGGCGTTGAACAGCGTCAGGCCAAAACTGCGAATGTCACCGCCCACGATGTCGCCTTCGCCGCTCGTGCTGGTGCCGCTTTTCACCCGTCCGCGATAAAATTCATGACGCACCCCCACATTGAAGCGCAGATCACCGAACGATGCCTGTGCCTGGAGATAGGGCGCATAGCTGTCGAGCGTCACGTTGGGCGAAAACAGGCTCACGATCTGGCGCGTGGTCTGGCTGATGTTCGGGCGGTAGTAGCGGTTGCGCTGGATATCGAATCCGTACGTGACCGAGGCCCCTTTCCACCAGACATCGAGCGGCGTCGTGACGCTCAGGCGGACACCCTGGTACTGGTTGGTCTGCTGATCGCGTTCGAGATCGGTGCCGGTGTCGGTGAACTGGACGGATCGCACCCGGCTGGCGAACGCTTCCACCTTCAGGGCACTGCCGAGGATGTCGTCGTGCTCGAAGCTCAGGTTGGTCGTGTAGAAGCTGCGGTGGTTGCGATTGCCGGCCGGAAGGTACGCCAGGTTGGACTGGCTGCGGCGATAGGTGCCGTTGAAGTCGCTGTCATAGTTGCGATCGACATTCGCGCGACCGGCGGTCGCCGTCAGCCGGATGCGGGCGACATCATTGAACTTGTAGCCCAGCGAGGTATCGAAATTGTACAGCGTCTCCTTGCCCATCGAGAACAGCGCCGGGCTGTTGAGATCGTAGGCCCGCTTGCCGTCGGCATCGTAGTTCAAGCCATCGAGGATCAGCGATGCCCCGAGATGAAAGTCGAACTTGCCGATGATCTGGGCTGCGCTCTGATAGAAGCTGTGCTGGAAGCTGCCGCCCGGATGGCTTGTGTTGAAGCTGGTGCGCAGCTTGGTATTGAACGTCAGCGTCTCCGACCGGGCGCGCGGCGTCGACAGCGCAATGATCCCGCCCGGCGAGCCGAAGCCGAATGCCGAGTTGGCGCCGCGCGCGACCTCGATCGACTCCAGGTGGTCGACGGGCAGCAGGTTGAGATCCGAACCGCTGCTGGCCCGCAACTGCTCGTTCACCGGCACGCCGTTGACGAACACCTGTGCGGTACGGCCGCGAATCTGACGCACACCCTGGTTGGTCGGGTTGAAGCCGGGCACCGTGCGCGACAGCACGTTCTCGATCCGCGGCGCGGTCGGCGTCTCCTTCTCGATCCGGTCGCGATCGACGAAGGTGATCGTCGACGGCACGTTCGACATCGGCACATTGGGCGCGCGCGAGCCTAGAACCGTCACCGGCCCCAGGCCGATGGCGCCATCGGCTGGCGCCGGCGTCGGATCGGCAATCAGAATGGCCGTATTGGCGCCCGTCATCCGGAAGCTGAGCTTGGTGCCGGCCAGCAGCCGCGACAGCGCCTCGGTTGATGTCAGGCGGCCATTGACGCCGGGCGACGCGGCCCGGTCGATCAACGCGGCGTCGGCAGAGACATGCAAACCCGATTGCCGGCCGAACCCGGCGAGCGCTGCCGCCAACGGCTGCGCCGGTATGTCGAAGGTACGGAGATCCCCTGTCTGCTGCGGTGGCGTTCCCTGGGCCTCTACGGCCGCTGGCGCGGCGATGAGTGCGGTTGCCGCCACCATGGCCCCGCGGAGCCGGCGCCTCCATGCGTTCATTCGTTCGTCCCCCGAACACCGATACCCTGATTGACCAAGGGGGTGCACAGCGCGTGTTCTCGCTCTCCCCATCGGTCATGACGCCGGTGGCCGAGGGGATTTCGGTACGGGACGGAAATTTTTGCTCAGTCGTCCGAAACGATGACGAGCCACGGCGTGATACGGCGCATTGTGCCGCCGTGAGGACCGATCAATGCGGCCAGGGCTTCCAGCGGATCAGCCGCATTGTAGCTGCCGCTCACGCGCCGCTCGCTGATCTTGCTGCCGGTGAGGATGATCCTGCCGCCGTACCAGGGGCGCAGGTCCGCCACCACGTCGGCGATGCGCCGATTGCGCACATCGATGCGGCGCTCCCGCCAAGACGCAATCCCGTCAGGGGTGACGGTCTTGCGCGTGAGGCCGCCGCCGCGCGCGGCGATGGCCTGCTCGCCCGCGCGCAGATCCTGGCGCATCGCGCCGCGTTCAACCCGCACGAGACCATGCACGACGGTGACTTCTGTATCCGCCGATGTCAGCGCAACCTCGAAAGCGGTGCCCAGCACGGTGACATCGGTATCGCCGACACGGACTCGAAAGGGACGGCCGGGATCCGGGGCGACGTCAAAAAAGACCCGCCCTCTGAGCAGACGCACGCCGCGCCGCGCGCCGTTGTCGTCAAAGGCCAGCGCGCTATCCGGACCCAACACCGCACGGCTGCCATCGGACAGCTGGACGTCGCGCGTTTGCCCTGTCGTCGTCAGCTGGTCGGCCTGCCAGCGCAGGGCCAAGCCCGGTAGCAGCAACACGATCAGGCCGGCGGCGAGCGCGGCCATCGCCACCCATCCCGCCCTGCCCCCTGGCGACAGGCGCGCGCTGATGCGTTCCGGCGGAGCGTGCCATCGGTCCCTGAGCACGGACGGCATCAAACCCAGCTTTTCGTAGGTCGCGCAGGTGTTGTCCCAGGCGTCGCCGTGACGCGGATCCACGGCAAGCCACTGCGCGAAACGGGCGCCGAGCGCCGCGTCCCGAGGTGCCTCCTTGAGTGCGACCAACCACCGGGCGGCCTCCACCGCCACATCCTCCGGATGATCGCTCTGCTGCCCGCTCCGCTCCGTCAAGCCTGGTTCCCTCGCCGATCTTGCATCCATACCATAGACGCCGGAGCCTGCCGGTTTTTTGGTCCAGAGGTTTTACAATCGAGCGGGGGGGCGCGTCAGGCCGGCGGATGCAGACGACGTTGGCAGTGGGCCAAGCCCTTGGCGATGATCTCGTGCGCGGTCGTAACGGAAACACCAAGCCGTGCAGCGATATCTTTCAGTCCGTGGCCGCCCAGGCGGTGCATCTCCAGCGCCAGCCGCGTGCGCTCGGGCAGGTCGGCCATGGCATCCAGCAGCAGCCGCAACTCTTCGCGTGACGCCGCAACCGCCTCAGGCGACGGCGTTTTGTCGGCAACGGTGTCGGAATCAACACCGGATGACACGACCCGGGCTTCGCGGTGCGCGCGCCGACGACCGTCGATCGCCAGATTGCGGACAATTCGATAGAGATAGTGCAGTGGTCGGCGGAGCGTTTGCTGCTGTGCAGCGCGTTCCAGGTGCAACCATGCATCCTGTACGACGTCCTCGGCGCGCGACCGGCATCCCACGATGGACGCCGCATGATCAACCAGCGCATCGCGATGCCCGAGATAGAGATCGAGTTTGCCGGCGCCTTCGGTCAACCCATTCCTCGCTTCCAAGCCACGCGCTTTTCGCCCGCCCCAAGGCACCCATCCGCCATGCCCAAAGCATCGCGTCACGGTACGACCCCGACCGTGCTGGCGTTCACGCTCAGTGATACTGCGAATGATTATCAATAACAAGCGGGAGGCGTATTCCTTGAGGCCTCAGCCCGACGACAGCACCACGGGCTGTCGCGTCGTGGCCGCGGTGAGCACGGCCTGTGTCGCCTCCAGAGTGCGCGTGCCGTCATGACCTGAAATCACCGGTTCCTCGTGGCCGCGGATGACGGCTGCGAAATGGCGCAGCTGTTCAACATAGGGATTGGCGGCCTCGATCGCTTCAGGGCTGGCCGTAATGGTCTCGTTCCAGCCGCGTGCGCCGGGATAACGCCAGTGATTGAGTTTCGGCAACGTCAGCGACCCTTCGGTGCCGCAGAAGAAATGGGTTTCGACACCGTCGGGTTTGAAGAAGGCCGGGTTCTCGCCCGACGCAAGATCCCACGTCCACGGCGCCGCGGCCGCATCGGACAACGTGATCGTGCCCAGCGCGCCGTTGGCGAAATGCAGCAGGATCGCGGCTGTATCCTCGACCGCGTAACCGCGCACGGTATTGGCCGTGATGGCCTGCACGCTCGTGACCTCGCCATAGAGAAAACGCAGGAGATCGATCTCATGGATCAGGTTGATCAGCACCGGGCCGCCGCCGGGCTGACGTCGCCACGCCACATTGAAGTACGCATCAGGCTTCAGGAACGTCGCCAGCACGGTGGCCGACACAAGGCGGCCCAGGGCGCCATCGCGGATGAGCTGTCGTGCGCGCCGCACGATCGGGTTATGGCGGCGATGGTGGCCCACCAGCAGCGGCACGCCGGCGGCCTGTGCCGCATCGGACAGGCGCCGGGCGTCGGCCACGGTGTCGGCGATCGGCTTCTCGACCAGCACCGGGATGCCGGCGGCGATGAAGTCCAGCGCCACCGGCACGTGCAGCACGTTCGGTGTCGCCACGATCGCGGCATCAGGCCGATCGCCCGCCAGCAGCGCCTGATGATCGGCGAGCCACGGCACGCCGGCATTCTCGGCCACTGTCCTGGCAGCGGGGCTGGGATCGACGATGGCGGACAACCGCACGCCGGGTGCACCGGCAGCACCCCGGATGTGCGCCGGCGCATGCATGCCGCCACCGACCAGCGCGACGCGGATGTCTGCCATGTTTCCTCCTCGATGACAGCGACGTGCCATCCTGGTTAGCCTAGCATCGCCATCCCGTGCCGAGCGAGGGGAGGCGGAGAGAGCGATGAATGATGGTGCAGCGCTACCCGTGATGCGCGCGGTCGAACCGCGGGCCGTTGGCATGGATGGCGAGCGTCTCGCCCAGGCCGTGGCCTTCGTGCAGGCACACGAATCGCCATGGCCGCGCAGCCTCTATGAACCTGACGGCCGTTTCTGTCTCACCGCCGAGGCCGGTGAGCGGGCGCCGGATGACGCGATCCTGGGTCCTGTCACGCCGCGCGGCGGTCCCGCCGGGCTGATCCTGCGCCACGGCCAGATCGTGGCCGAGTGGGGCGACGTGGACCGGCCCGACATGACCTTCAGTGTCGCCAAGAGCTATCTCGCCGTACTCGCCGGCCTTGCGGTCGGCGACGGGCTGATCGGCAGCCTCGACGATCGTGTCGGCGCGGATCAGCACGACAGCGGCTTCGACAGTCCGCAGAACCGCGACATCACCTGGCGCCATCTGCTGCAGCAGACCAGCGAGTGGGAAGGCACGCTGTTCGACAAGCCCGACATGATCGACCGCCACCGCCAGGTCGGCGCGACCGCGGCGGCACCAGCCAAGGGCACGTTTCGCGCGCTGCAGCCGCCGGGCACTTTCTGGGAATACAACGACGTGCGCGTCAATCGCCTGGCGCTGTCGCTGCTGCAGCGCTTCCGCGAGCCGCTGCCGTCCGTGCTCAAGCGCCGCATCATGGATCCGATCGGGGCCTCACCCACCTGGCGCTGGGACGGCTATCGCAATGCCACCGTCGATATCGACGGCACGCCGATGGTCTCGGTGCCCGGCGGCGGCCACTGGGGTGGCGGCATCGTGATCAGCGCCCGCGATCATGCGCGCGTCGCGCAGCTGGTGGCCGCCGACGGTGTGTGGAATGGCCGGCGCCTGCTGCCGCAAGGCTGGTGTGCCGAGCTGCGCCGGCCGTGCGCCGTGGCACCGTTCTATGGCCTGATGTGGTGGTTGAACACCGGCCGCAAGCAGTATCCGGCGGCGCCGGAGAGCAGCTTCTTCGCGATGGGCTGGGGCTCGCACATCCTCTGGATCGATCCCGAGCATGATCTGGTGGCGGTTGTGCGCTGGATCGACAGGGCCCATGCTAACGGCTTCATCAAGCGGGTGCTGGACAGCCTCTAGGACGCATACCGCAGCAAGGGAGGTCGCGCCGATGTCTCTACAGTCCGTGGTTGACGACTCCCCGTCCATCGACGCGATCGACGTCAGCGATCCGCAGCTTTACCTGGATGACACCTGGCAGCCGCTGTTCGCGCGGCTGCGCCACCAGGATCCGATCCACTACTGTCCCGCGAGTCCGTACGGACCCTACTGGTCGGTAACCCGCTACGACGACATCATGGCCGTCGAGCTGAACCATGCGGTCTACTCATCGTCCGGCGAGTTCGGCGGCATCCAGATCGCCGATTCGCCGCTGGGGCACGACGTGGTGAGCTTCATCCGCATGGATCCGCCGCTGCACCCGGTGCGCCGTCGCACGGTGAGCCCGATCGTGGGACCGAGCAACCTCGTCAACATGGAAGCGACCATTCGCGAGCGCACGGCCAGCGTGCTCGACGACCTGCCGCGCAACGAGACGTTCGACTGGGTTGACCGGGTCTCGATCGAGCTCACCACGATGATGCTGGCGACCCTGTTCGACTTCCCGTGGGAGGACCGGCGCAAGCTCACATACTGGTCTGATGTCGCCGTGGCCAATGTTGACGCACCCGACGCACCGGTGCGCTCCGACGAAGAGCGCTTCGCCGAACTGGGGCGGATGGGACAGTATTTCTCGCGGCTGTGGAACGAGCGCGTGAACGCGCCGCCGAAGTTCGACCTGATCTCCATGCTGGCGCACGGCGAGACGACGCGCAACATGACGCCGGCGGAGTTCGTCGGTACCCTGGCCCTGCTGATCGTGGGCGGCAACGACACCACGCGCAACACCATGTCGGGCGGACTGCTGGCGCTGCACCAGAATCCCGACCAGTGGCAAAAGCTGCGCGCCAACCCTGCCCTGGTACCGAGCCTGGTGGCCGAGACCATCCGCTACCAGACGCCGGTGATCCACATGCGGCGCACGGCCAAGACGGATGCGGTGCTGGGCGGCAAAACGATCCGCAAGGGCGACAAGGTGGTGATGTGGTACGTCTCGGGCAACCGCGACGATACCGTGATCGAGCAGCCCGACGCCTTCATCGTCGACCGCGCCAAGCCGCGTCAGCACCTGTCGTACGGCGCCGGCATCCATCGCTGCGTCGGTGACCGCCTGGCCGACCTGCAGCTGCGCATTCTGTGGGAAGAAATCCTGAAGCGTGATCTGCGGATCGACGTCGTCGGCCCGCCGCAGCGGATCTACTCGAATTTCCTGCGCGGCTTCCGCTACTTGCCGGCGCGGATCACGGGATAGTCCCTGTCATCCCGAGCGTAGCGAGGGATCTTTCGCGGCAGAAAGATTCCTCGCTGCGCTCGGAATGACAGGATCGGCGCTTGGAATGACGGTGATCTCGTTCGGCGTGCCGGCAAGTTGGAAGCGTTCGAAGCGGTGTAGTTCCTCTTCGATCAGCCGCTTGTATGTCCGCGCCGATCCGCGGCCGAACCAGTTCCACTTTTGCACCAGCAGCTTGCGCTTCTCGCGGTCGGTCTTCAGGTCGACGGCGGCAACGACCTTGTCGCCGACCAGCACCGGCAGCGCGAAATAGCCGAACACCCGCTTCTCCTTGGGTACATAGGCCTCGAAGCGGTGCTCGTAGTCGAAAAAGAACTGCAGGCGCTTGCGCTGAATGATCAGCGGGTCGAACGGCGAGAGGACGTGGACCAGCGCCTCGTCGGGCTGCGGGTGCGACTCGAGCGTTTCGGGCTGCGCCCAGTACTCCGTCTTGCCGGCATCCTCGAGCACCACCGGCACCAGTTCCTGGCGGCGCATGCGCGCGTCGATCAGCCGCCGCACGATCGGCTTGCTGGGCGCGTTCATGTAGCAGATGGAGTCGAGGCTCACGATCCCCTGCGCCCGCAGCGCCCGGTCGAGCTGGTAGGTGGCGATCTCACGCTCCGAAGCGGGCTTGGGCCGCTTGTCCCAGCCGAAATGCCGCTCCATCAACTCGTAGGTCTTGAGCATGCCGCTGCGCGTGCTGATGGTCAGCGTACCGGTATAGAAGGCGAACTGCAGTGCCCGCTTCGACGGCTTGCGGCTGGCCCACAGGTGCTCTTTCTCCATCAGCACGTCATCGTCGATGTCACGGATGGTGAGCGCACCGCCCTTGCGGATGAGGGTGAGAACCTTGCGCAGCTCCGGTTTCGTGACCGCGGCATACCATTTGGTGGGCTGTGCGCGGTGCTCGCGCATGTCGCGGACAAAGAAGCGCAGATCCCGGCTGGGAACGTAGGACAGCGCGTGCGTCCAATATTCGAACACCGTCTTGTCGATGCTTTGCGCCTGGTGCAGGTGGACGCGCTGGTAGTCGGGGATGCGGCTGTAGAGGATATGGTGGTGGCAGCGCTCGATCACATTGATGGTATCGATCTGCACATAGCCCAGATGCTCGACCGCCAGTCGCGTTGCTTCAGGCCCGTCGCCGAACGGCGCGCGCGTATCCAGCCGCTGCGCCTGCAACCAGATACGTCTGCCCTGGGACTTCGTCAGCGGAAGAGGCTTGTTACGGATGCGAGACATGCGTGGTCGGCACTGTAGCCGGACTCGCGCCGCCGGAAAGATGCAAAATGACGGCTATCAACAGCCAGGCGGGTCAACTCGCCACTGCGGCCGCGCCGGCATGAATGCGGCGCGATGCCGCTTCGGCCGCCGCCGCTTCCTGCGCCGTGGCCCGCGCCAGGCGCACCGGCACATTCTTGTGGTACGGCGTACCCGCGATCGGATCGCGATGATCGCCCGACGTGAGCAGGTTCACCCGCGGCCCGTTGACCAGCCGTCCACCGTCGGCGGTCGGGTAGGCTTGGCCGTAACCATGCGGCAGCGCCAGCTGGCCGCGCCGCATGGTGTCATCCGCCTGGCTGCGGACCACGACACGGCCTTTGGCCGACTCGATCGCCAGCCAGTCGCCGTCGCTGGCGCCCAGGCCGGCGAGATCCAGCGGATGGACCAGCAAGGCACCATCGGGATCGCTGCGCCGCCACGCCGGATCGCGGAAGATCTGGTTGGCGTTGTACATCCGGCGCTGGCCGGCCGCGAGGGCGAACGGATAATCGCTTTCAGGCTGAATTCGTGACGAATCGAGACGGCCGAGCCAGTCGAGCAACGCCGGAATCGCCAGCCGCACCTTGCGGTCGGGATAGTCGATCAGCGACCAGATATCGTCGTAGTCATGCGTCGTGAACGCCGTCCCCTGCCGCGTGCCGGCGATCGCATCGAACAGCGTCTCGCCCAGCGCCGCATCTTGTATCTCCGGCCCCGCCCCGACGGCGCGCCGCACGGCTGCCGGCATCCGCCGCGCCGCCATCTGGGCTGCCGGCCACAACGGCGCCGCGGCCGCAACGCCATCCGGCAGCACGGCGCCCAGCGTATTGTAGAGAACGAGCGCGGCAACAGGAGCGGCCGCCGGATTCTCCGACATGAAGATGCTGAAGGCCTTGCCGAATTCGGCCCGCGAGCGCGCGGCCGCCGCGCGCAACGGTGCAAGTACGTTGTCCCCAGGCAGCAAGCCCATGGCCCGGGCCAACCGCGTGTAGATTTCCGGCTCCGGCAATGTGCCCGGCAGCGGCGGCAACACCGCAGCGCGGACATGGACGTAGTTGGTCGGGAACTCGAAGTTGAAGAGCGTGAACTCGGTCTTCTCATACTGCGTGGATGCCGGCAGCACGTAATGCGCCAACCGCGCCGTTTCCGTCATCGCCACATCGACGACCACCAGCAGGTCGAGTGCTGCCAATGCCCGCTCCGCCGCGTGCGTGTCAGCCGCGGTGTTGGCCGGGTTGCTGCTGTCGACCAGCACGGCGCGCAAACGGTCGGGATGATCCGTCAGCACGGCCTGCGGGAAGCTGTTGGGCGGCAGCAGGCCGGCGATCACCTCGTCGCCCGTCGGGGCGAAGACCTGGCCGCGGCTGTTGCCCCACAGCGGCACCAGCCAGCTGTGCAGCTGGTTGGTACCTTTCCGGCCGAAGCTGCCGGTCAGCATGATCAGCAGCTTCTCCAGATAGGAGTTCAGCGTCGAGTTCACGCCCTGCTGGATGCCGAGCTCGACACGCACAACCATCGCCTTGGCGGCCAGCATCATGTCGACGCAGCGCTCGATATCGACCATCGGCACGTCGGCTGCGGCAGCCCATTGTTCAATCGGAATGCGCGCCAGCGCCTCGCGCACCACCTCGAAGCCGACGGTATGCTCGGCCAGGAAGGCATGATCGACGGCATCGCGGCGGATCAAGGTCGCCAGAATGGCACCCAGCAGGAACGCATCGCCACCTGGCCTCACCGCAAGATGCAGGTCGGCCTGCTGCGCGGTCTCGGTGCGGCGTGGATCGACGACGATCAGCTTGCGCTGCGGATCCTTGCGGATCTGGTTCAGATGGTCACGCGCGTTGGGAAAGCCGTGCGCCACCCACGGATTGCAGCCGATCGCGAACAGCAGGTCGCAGTGATGCACGTCCTCCGCCGTGTGGC
Organism: Reyranella sp. CPCC 100927; assembly: GCF_007859315.1. Taxonomy (GTDB): domain Bacteria; phylum Pseudomonadota; class Alphaproteobacteria; order Reyranellales; family Reyranellaceae; genus Vineibacter. The sequence goes on along the minus strand of NZ_VOHA01000001.1, from coordinate 473,142 downwards.
AGACCTGACTGCCGAACATGTGGCCGTTGACCCAGAAATCGCCGGTCTTCTCCTGGGCGAGTGCATTGAACGTGTTGCGCGATCCCAGGGCTCGCATCAGCGCCGTGGCATAGGCGCCGCCGGCATGGTTGCCCTGCCCGCCGCCGCCATAGAGCGCGAAGCTGCGACCGCCGTGCTGTGCGTGGATCGCGTGGACGCGCTCGGCGATCTCGGCGATCGCCTCGTCCCACGAGATCGCATCGAAGCCTCCATCGGCGCGCCGGCGCAGCGGTGACGTCAGCCGATCCTTGTGATGGGCATAATAGGGAATCCGCGCCGCCTTGTTACAGAGATATCCCTGCGACTTGGGACTCGATTTGTCACCGCGCACCTTGGTCAGCCGACCCTCCTCGACCGACACCTCCAGCGCGCAGTTCACATAGCAGAGGTTGCAGACGGTCTTGTGCCAAACGGCCTGTGCCATGAATGCCTCCCCTGTGGAGTTCCGTGCCCTAGCCCACCTTGCTGAAATCAGGTGCCCGCTTCTGGGTGAACGCCGTGATGGCCTCGCGCAGTTCGGGCGACTTGAGTTGGGCTGCGAAATGAACGCTCTCGGCGCGCATGCGGTCGGCGACGGGTTCCTCGCCGCGCTTCATCAGCGCCTTGGTGGCACGCACGGCGCCGGGGGCCTTGGCCGCCAATGCCTGGGCGCGCGCCGTCGCTTCGCCCAGCAGCCCTTGCGTATCGAATATGGCGGTCACCAGGCCGGCAGCCTCTGCCTGCGCGGCGTCCATACGGCCACCCAGCAGGAACAGCTCCGCCGCCTTGGCGTGGCCGATCCGACGCGGCAGCAGCAGCGACGATGCAGCCTCTGGCACCAGTGCAAGATTGACGAACGGCGCACTGAACGTCGCCGTCCGCGCGGCGTACACCAGATCGCAATGCAGCAGCATGGTGGTACCGATGCCCACCGCCAGCCCATTGATGGCGGCGATCACCGGCTTCTCGGCGGTCGAAATAGCCGCCAGGAACCGCGTGACCGGCGCCTCGCCGCCCTGCGGTGGTGCGTTCAGGAAGTCACCCAGGTCGTTGCCGGCGGTGAAGGCATCGCCTGTGCCGGTGATCAGGACGACGCGGACCGCCGCGTCGGTCGCCGCACGCCCCAGGGCATCGGCCATGGCGGCATACATCGCGTGCGTGAGCGCGTTCTTCTTCTCCGGCCGGTTCATGGTGATGGTCAGCAACGGACCATCCTGGCCGACCACGACATGCTCGGTCATCGCGTGCCTCCGTCGCTACCAGGTCTCGCCATAGGGCCGCACTTCGACGTTGAACGACCAGGCCGTGCGATCCTGGTGTGCCACGTGCCAGATCTCCTCGGCGATCGCCGACGGCTGGATGAAGAAGTCGTCGGGCTTGTCCTTGTAGCGTTCACGCGCCCACGGCACGTCGATCACCGCGTCGATCACGAGATAGGCGACATGGATACCCTTGGGGCCGAGATCGCGCGCCATGGCTTCGGCGAGGATACGCTGCGCTGCCTTGGTCGGCGCGAAGCCGGCGAAGCCCGCTCTGCCGCGCAACGCCGAGGTGTTGCCCGTCACCATGATGGCGCCCTTGCCGGCCTTGATCATCGCCGGTGCGAGGCGGCGCGCCAGGTACAGCAGGCCCATGGTGTTGACCTGGAAGTTGCGGTTCAGCACCTGCGGATCGATGTCGAGGAACGATCCGAAGGCGCCCCCGACGGCGTTGTGGACCAGCACCGAAGGCGTGCCGAGGTCGCGCTCGACGGCATTGAGGGACGCATCGATCTGCGCCGGATCGGAGACATCGCAGACATAGGCCTTGGCACCGGGCAAGGCCTTGGCCAGCTCGGCGATACGCTGTTCATTGCGCGCCAGCAGGGCGACGCGATAGCCGCCCTTGGCGAACCGCCGTGCCAGGGCTGTGCCGGTACCCGGCCCGACACCGGTGACCACGCAAACGGGATCTGCCATGCGACTCTCCTCAGGCTGCCGCCTTGGCGGCGTCGGTCAAGAAATCCAGCCGGTCGTTGCCGAAGAACATCTGGTCGCCGACGAAGAAGGTCGGTGACCCGAAGACGCCGCGCTCGGCTGCCGCTTCGGTCGCCTTGTCGAGACGCACCATGACCTCAGGCGCCTCGGCCTTCTTCAGCAGGCCCTCACCGTCGAGCCCGGCCTTGTCGAGAAACGCGGTGAACACGCCACGGTCGGCGAGATTGGCATCGCCGGCCCACAGCGCCCGGTAGATGGCACTGACGTAGTCGCTGCCGCGGCCGTCATCGATGGCGACCAGGGCCACGCGGCCCAGCTGCGCGAAGTCGACCGCGCGCAGGTTCGGATTGCGCTGGAACGGCACCTGATAGCGTGTCGCCCAGCGGCCAATGTCGGCGCCGGCGTATCTGCCCTTGTTCTTGCACTCGACCGTGGTCGGCGTGTTGCCCACCATCTTCATGAGCGGAAGGATGCGAAACGGCTTGTAGATGACGTCGGCGCCCGTCTCGGCCCGGAGTCGGGGAAACTGCGTTGTCGCGAGATAGCTGTAGGGACTGGGAAAATCGAAATAGAACTCGATCTGGCGGGCCATGTTTCCCCCCGGCGGGTCGGCGATTGAGGTTAATTCCGCGCTGCGCTATCATGATAATCATCATGATTAAATTTATGATGATGGCCATCATGAAAACAGTCAAGTCCGCGGTCGGGGCGTTGTGATGAGAAAAATTGCGAGGTCGGCATGAAAGTTTCGAAGGAAACCAGCGCCCAGCACCGCGACGATCTCTTGCGGGCGGCGAGCCGGCTGTTTCGCGACAGGGGCTTCGATAAGGTTGGGGTCGCCGAGATCACCGCGGCAGCCGGCTTGACCCACGGCGCCTTCTATACGCACTTCAAGTCGAAGGACGAGCTCTGCGCCGAAGCCATCTCTCAAGCCGCGCGCCACAGCGCCAAGAGGGCGGCGGGGCTGGGCGACTGGTCGACCTACGTCGACGCCTATCTCAGCCCCAGACATGTGCGCGACCGCGGCAACGGCTGTCCCTACGCCGCGTTGGGCGGCGACGTGCCGCGCGAGAGTGCACCGGTCAAAGCCGCCTTCTCCACGGCCCTCGATCGCGCCATCGACAGCGTCGCGCGCATGGCCGATGGCGGCCAGGGCGCGCCGTCGCGTGATCGTGCCATCGCGGCACTGGCCATCATGGTCGGCGCCCTGACGCTGGCGCGATCAACCACCGATACTGATCTGCGCGACGAAATCCTCGCCACCGCCAGGGCGCACGTGATCGGCGACTCTGCCCCATGAGCGATCTTGCCGCCGACATCACGTTGTTGAACGCAGCGGTGCGCGAAGCCGGCGCGCTGGCACTGCGCTTCTGGCGCACGGAGCTGACGGTCTGGCAGAAGCCGGGCGACACGCCGGTCAGCGAGGCCGACATCGCCGTCGATCGCCATCTGCGGCAGCGGCTGTGCGAAGCGCGACCGGACTACGGTTGGCTGTCGGAAGAGACCGAGGACGACACCGCGCGCCTGCAATGCGGACGGGTGTGGGTCGTCGATCCGATCGACGGAACGCGGGCCTTTCTCGACGGCACACCGCATTTCTGTCATGCCGTGGCGCTGGTCGAAAACGGCGTGCCGGTCGCCGCGGCCCTGTTCAACCCGGCGGTCGCCGAATTCTATGAAGCGGCGATCAACCAGGGTGCGCAGTTGAATGGCATACCGATCCAGGTCAGCGACCAACAGACGGTCGCCGGTTGTCGCATGGCCGCCTACGGCCCCATGTTCAAGCACCCGGCCTGGCGTGAACCGTGGCCCGAGATGGAGATCATCCAGCGCGATTCGGTGGCCTACCGCCTGGCCCTGGTCGCCAGCGGCGCCGCCGATGCCGCCATGGGGCTCAACACCAAGAACGACTGGGACCTGGCCGCCGCCGACCTGATCGTGCGCGAGGCCGGCGGCCGCGTGACGGCGCATGACGGCAAGGCGTTGACCTACAACAACCCGACGCCGCAGCAGTACAGCTTCCTCGCCGCCGGCCCGAACCTGCACGCCGCGCTGTTCGCGCGCACCGGACACATCAAGCTGAAGTCGCGCGGGTAGGTAACCTGTCATCCCGAGCGCAGCGAGGGATCTCCCGCGAATGACGCACCGTACGTCCGACCGCAGGAGATCCCTCGCTGCGCTCGGGATGACAGACTAGACCCTAGGCAGCCTTGGCGACGGCGCTGGCGATCTTCTGCAGGTAGGGCCCGACATCGGGCGCGAACGCCGGATGGGCGCGGAGCTTGGCGTAGTGCGCCATGGCACGCGGATATTCCGCCTCGAGCCCATCATGCAGGATCGGCGTCAGGCCTTGCGCGGCCAGTGCCTTGGACCGCGGCTTCTCGTTGGCGAACAGGCTGAGCTCGGCCACGAAACAGATATCGGCCAAGGTGATGTCGTCGCCGACCAGGAACGACCGCGCCGGCGCCAGCGCCTGATCGATGCCGGCGATGTAGGTGCTGAACGCATCGCGCGTGCGGGCGTGGATTTCCGCCGTGACGGTGTCGCGCAGCGAGAGCAGATAGATCTGCGAATCGCGGGCAAACACCAGGCTGACATCGAGGAAGCTGTCGATACGGGCGGCCGAATAGGCATCGCTGCCGTAAAGCGGATAGGTGTTCACGCCCAGCCGCGCCACCGCGCGCATGATGCTGTTGGATTCGAAGATCCCGACCCTGCCGTCGGGACTGAACGCGGCTGGCACGGTGCCGAAAGGGTGCGCCTCCAGAAACGCCGGTGTCTTGTAGAGGCGACTCTTGAAGCCTGTCCGCCCGGTACGCTGGAGCGCCGGTTCCTGCCGTTCGCTGTCTGACAGCGGATGGGCATCGAAGTCCCACAGCCAGTCCTGAAGCTCGCCGGGCGGGGCGCCGCGCAAATCGATGGTAATGCCGCACAGCCGGGCCGCGATGGTCGCCTTCCAGATGCGCGGATTGGGCAGATAGGAAAAGATTCGCAGCTGGCTCATGCGCAACCTCCGACAGGCGGCGCATGATGCGCGACGATCGGCCGAGCCGCATCGTCGTTTGCCTCATGGCCGGCTGAGATCACCTCATGATGTGCTTTTTGCGCTTGACGATTGATGATGGTCATCATCTATATAGATGACGATCATCATCTTAATGGGTGCGCCAATGTCCTATGTCGGCCAACCGCTGCGGCGGCGCGAGGATCGGCGGCTGCTGACCGGCAGAGGACGCTATGTGGACGACATTCGCGTGCCGGGGACGCTGCATGTCGCCATCCTGCGATCCCCGCATGCGCACGCTGTCATCACGGCCGTGGACGTCACGGCCGCGCGAGCGATACCCGGTGTGCGCCTTGTTCTCGCGGGCGCCGATTTCGTGGGCAGGATCGGATCGATCCGACCGAACTGGGTCATTCCCGGTACAGCAGTGCCGGATCGGCCGGTCGTGGCCACCGACCGCGTACGGTTCGTGGGCGAATGCGTCGCCGTGGCCGTGGCCGAAACACGCGCGGCGGCCGAGGACGCGCGCGACCTGATCGACGTGATGTATGAACCACTGCCGGCCGTCGTCGACGAAGAGGCCGCCATCGCCGACGGCGCGCCGCAGCTGCACGACAACGTGCCCAACAACATCACCACGCGCTACAAGGTCGGCGGCGGCGACTATGCCGAGGCGGCGCGCAGCGCCGACCATGTCCTGCGCCTGCGCCTGGTCAACAACCGTCTGATCCCGACCTGCATGGAAACGCGCGCGATCCTCGCCGCACCGGAGGACGACGGCAGCTTGACCGTCTACATGGGAAGCCAGGTGCCGCACATGCACCGGCGCTGGATCGCCGAGACGGTGGGCATTCCCGAACATCTCCTGCGCATCGTGGCGCCGGATATCGGCGGCGGCTTCGGCGCCAAGATGCATCTCTACCCCGAGGAACTGCTGTGCGCCTGGCTGGCGCGCACGTTGCAAGCGCCGGTGAAGTGGTGGGAGTCGCGCTCCGAAAGCCACCAGGCGACCAGCCACGGGCGCGCCCATACCGAGCACCTGGAGATCGCCATCCGAAACGACGGCCGCATCCTGGGCCTGAAGGTCGAGACCCTGGGCAATGTCGGCGCCTACCTGTCGAACATGGCGTCGGGCGGACCGACAGTAAATACGGTGAATTTCGGCACCGGCACCTACCGCATCGACAACTACCAGGCCGTGGCCAAGGTCATTGTCACCAACACGGTGCCGGTGGACGCCTATCGCGGCTATGGTCGCCCGGAGGGCGCGTATATCGCGGAGCGCGCCGTCGAAGCCACCGCGCGCCATCTCGGCCTCGACCCGGTCGACGTGCGGCGCCTCAACTTCGTGCAGCCGACGGAGTTCCCCTATCGTCCCTATGGCAGCAAAGGCGTGTTCTACGACAGCGGCAACTACCAGGGCTGCCTCGACAAGGCACTGGCGATGTTCGACTACGCGGCACGCCGCGCCGAACAAGCGCCGTTGCGCGCATCAGGGCGCTATCGCGGCATCGGCGTCGCGGCCTACACCGAGATGTGCGGCATGGGCCCGTCGCGACGCCTGGGCATGATCGGCTTCGACCGCGGCGGCTGGGAGAGCGCGCGCATTAACATCGATTCCGGCGGCAAGGCCACGCTGTTCTCGGGTTCGATGAGCCAGGGCCACGGGCACGTCACCGTGCTGGCGCAGATCGCCGCCGACACACTGCAGATCCCGGTCGACGACATCACCGTGGTGCAGGGCGACACGCGCCAGGTCCAGGCTGGCCACGGCACGTTCAATTCCCGATCGATGGCGGTCGGTGGTTCGAGCACCAAGGTCTGCGCCGGCCGCATCGTCACCAAGGCCACCAAGATCGCGGCCAACATGATGGAGGTCGACGAGAAGGACGTGGCCTACCAGGCCGGCCGCTTCGTCGTGCCGGGCACCGACATCGCGCCGCTCTCCTTCGCGACGGTGGCACGCATGGCGTATGTCGGCCACGCCCTGCCCGCCGGCCTCGACCCCGGGCTCGACGAGACCTTGTTCTACGATCCCACGGGTCTGGGTGCGCCGTCGGGCGTCCACATGGCCTATGTCGAGGTCGATCCCGAGACCGGTGTGGTCGAGATCCTCGATTACGTCGCCGTCGATGACGCCGGCATCATCATCAACCCGCTGCTGGCGGAGGGCCAGATTCACGGCGGCGTGGTGCAGGGCATCGGCCAGGCGCTTTACGAGGACGTGCACTACGATCGCGAGACCGGGCAGCTGCTGACCGGCTCGCTGCTCGACTATGCCGTGCCGCGCGCCGACACGATGCCGGCGATCCGATCCTGCTTCCAGGAGACGCCCTCGCCCACCAATCCGCTGGGCGTGAAGGGCATCGGCGAAAGCGGCACCATCGGCGCGCCGCCCACCATCGTGCACGCCGTGCTCGACGCCCTGGCGCCGTTCGGCATCACGCACCTGGACATGCCATTGACACCATCCAAGATCTGGGCCGCCATCCAGCAGGCGCAGGAGGCGAAGTCATGAGACGGTCAAGGGAAGAAGCGGCAGAGACCCGGCGCCGGATCGTGGAGACCGCGGCAACCCAGTTCCGTGCGCATGGTGTCGCCGGCATCGGCATCGCCGACCTGATGGCCGAGGCCGATCTCACCCATGGCGGCTTCTATCGGCACTTCGAGTCCAAGGGCCGGTTGGTGGCCGAGGCCTGCCGACATGCGCTGAGCCAGACGACGGAGGATATCGCCACGGCGGCCGACAAGGCACCGGACGGCCGCGGGCTGGAAACAGCGCTGCGCCGCTATCTGCACCCGCTGCACCGCGATACGCCGGAGAAGGGCTGCGCATTGGCCGCAATCGGCGGCGAGGTCGCCCGCAGCGACACCGATGCCCGCGCCGCCATGACCGAGGGGTTCCAGTCCCTGGTGGATACGGTCCGCCGCCAGCTGCCCGACCTGTCGCCGGCGGAAGCCGAGGAGCGCGCGCTGGCCATCGTCGCCGGCATGATCGGCAGCCTCACCGTGGCCCGCCTTGTCCCCGACAAGGACTTGGCGAACCGCATCCTGCGTGCCAGCCGTACACACCTTCTGGCCTTGGCGGATCGGGACTAGCCCCCCTGGGAGCGCGGGCGTCTCGCCCGCATTTCCGGCGAAAGCCATGCTTTCGCCTGTGCGCAGCGCCAAGACATGAGCGGGCGAGACGCCCGCGCTCCCAGGGCTTTGCATTTTTGCGCGGGGAGCCCAGTCGCGATTGGACGATGCGTACACCGCGGTGATTTCCTACGATGCGCGCCCAACGACGACGGGGCGGCGTGCGCATGCTGAACAACGATCCTGATGCGGCTCATTATCCGATCGACGCCACGCGGCGCGATCTCGTCGATGAATTCCGCCGTGCGCCCAGGGGCCCGCACAGCCGCGAGCTGCAGATGGTGTTGCACCGCATGCGCTGGGAATCGCCGGGTGGCCGCTACGTGCTGGTGACGGTGGATCCCGGCCGGCGCTGGGTGCTGGGCCGACTGCCGGGCGAGCGCGGCGTGCCGATCGAGCTGATGCACAACAAGACCTACGACTCGCTGGCCGCGGCCGAGTGGGATGTTTTCAAGCTGCGCTGGGAAGCGCTGACCGGCCAGGCGATCGAGGACTGACATGAAACTCGGCGGTATCGATACGACGTCCGTTCTCGGCTACGCCTCTCCCTTGACCGTCGAACCCGGCGGCAAGGTGGCCTTCCATCTCTCCAGCGCCACCCTGCAGAAGGTCGACGTGACCTTGATGCGCGTGCGCTGCGGCGATCCCGACCCGGCCGGACCCGGCCTCAAGCTGGTGCCGATGGCATCAAGCGTTGATGGCCCGCGCGCCGTGCGCCATCAGCCGATCCGACCCGGCTCGTGTGCGGTCGCGGCCGATCGCGCCGTGCTGCGCGACATCGCCAGCTTCACCATCGGCTGTTTCCTGTGGCCGACCCGGCCGGGCGCCGCGGCGCAGACCATCGTCTCGCGCTGGCGCGATGATACGCAGGCCGGCTGGCGCCTGGGCCTGGATGTCGGCGGCCATCTCGAGCTGGTGGTCGGTGACGGCAAAGGCAGCGTGAGCACGGCCCGCGGCAGCCAACCGGTACTGGGGCGCGAGTGGCTGTTCGTGTGTGGCCGCTACGATTCGGGGTCCGGCACACTGGCCGTCGAGCAGATCAGTCTCGACCCGCAGGCGGGGCGCGATCGCTCGTCATCGGGCCAGGCGAAAGCACCTGGCGGTCTGGCGTGGCCTGCCGACGTGCCGCTGGTCCTTGCCGCGCGCTGCACCGGCGAGGCGCTGGCGGCACCGCTGACGGCGGCGCATTTCGACGGCAAGATCGACCGGCCGCGACTCTGCCGCGGCGCGCTCGATACAGCCACGATGCGCGCCCTGTGCGAAAGCATCAGCCCGGCGCCCGGCGATCCGAACCTGGTCGCGGCCTGGGATTTCTCCGTCGACATCCCGGGTCTGGTGGCCCACGACCGCGCCGCCAACCGCCTGCATGCGCGCCTGGTGCAGGTGCCGGCGCGCGGCGTCACCGGCGCTAACTGGGACGGCACAGCCAGTGACTGGCGCGCGCTGCCGGCGCAGTACGGCGCCATTCATTTCTGTGCCGACGATATGGCCGACTGCGGCTGGTCGTCCGATTTCACGTTGGATGTGCCGCCCGACTGGCCCGCCGGCTACTACGCCGCGCGGCTCACGGCGACGCCATCCGACGGCGATCCGGTCGAGAGCTACATTGGCTTCTTCGTGCGCTCGCCGCGCACGCGACCGGCGGCGAAGCTCGCGATCATCGTGCCGATCGCGACCTATCTCGCCTACGCCAACGGCGTCCTGCGCCTCGACCAGGTGCACGCCGAGTCGATGTTGGAAGGCCTGATGGTCCTGTCCCGGGACGACGTCTACCTGCAGGCGCATCGCGAGCTGGCGCCATCGACCTATGACACCCACGCCGACGGCAGCGGCTGGCGCGTCAGCTCGGCCAAGCGGCCGATCCTCAACATGCGGCCGCGGTGCAACACGTTCAACTACGGCAACGACACACACCTGATCGACTGGCTGGAAGAGAAAGGCATCGCCTACGACGTGGTGACCGACGAGGATCTGCATCGCGACGGGCTTGCGGCGCTGCGGCCCTATCGCTGCGTGATGACGCTGTCGCACCCCGAGTATTATTCGCGCGAGATGTGGGACGCGCTCGACGCCTACCAGCGGTCCGGCGGCCGGCACATGTATCTCGGCGGCAACGGCTTCTACTGGCGCATCGCCTTCCACCGCGAGCTTGCCAGCACCATCGAGGTGCGCCGCGACGTGACCGGCGTGCGCACCTGGGAAGGCGAGGCCGGCGAGGCGCATCTCGCCTTCACCGGCGAGGCCGGCGGCCTGTGGCGTACCAATGGACGCGCACCACAACGCTTGGTGGGCGTCGGCTTCGATGCGCAGGTGTTCGACCGCTCGGCCGGCTACCGGCGCCTGCCGGCCAGCCACGATTCCAAGGTGGCGTGGATGTTCGAGGGCATCGGCGCTGACGAGATGATCGGCAATTTCGGCGCCCGCAACGGCGGTGCCGCCGGGCTGGAGATCGACCGCGCCGATGCCACCCTGGGCTCGCCGCCCGGCCTGATGCTGGTGGCCAGCGCCGACCGCATCGGTTACGGCGGCATGCCGGCACCCGAGGAGTTCCGCACCTTCCATCGCGGGCTCGACGGCGAGCAGAACGCGCGCGTGCGCGCCGACCTGGTCTACTTCCCCACCGCCAACGGCGGCGGCGTGGTCTCGACCGGCTCGATCGCCTGGGTCACGGCGCTATCGCACAATCGCTACGACAACAACGTGTCACGCCTGATGGAAAACGTCGTGCGCCGCTTCCTGGACCCGACGCCGTTGCCGTAGGCTCATGCACCTGGGAGCGCGGGCGTCCCGCCCGCATTCGCCCGTAGCGCAAGCGGAGGGTGAACCCGCTGTGGTAGGCGCTTCACGCACAGGCGAAAGCACAGCTTTCGCCGGAGATGCGGGCCAGAGGCCCGCGCTCCCAGGCAGAAAGGACATGGCCATGCCGGACACTGTCTACGCCGCGCGCAGCCGGTATCTCACGCCGACCAACAGCTTTCGCGAGAAGCTGCCGCCGGTGCCCGCCGTCACCTTCGCCGCCGAGCGCGATTGCGCGTTCGCGCCTGATGCACCCACCGGGATCGTCGCACTCGACATCAGCGCGCGGCTCGCGGCGCCCGTGCCCGCCACCACGCCGCTGCTGCTGGCCCGCTACCTCCGAATCCGCGCCGGCGAGCAGCTGGCGCTGCGGCTGCGGGCGACGGCGGCGATCTACTATGTCATCCAGGGATCCGGCGAGACGACGGACCGGGCCGACAGACTGGCCTGGGCCGATGGTGACATCTTCTGCATTCCAGGCGGTGGCGAGACCATCCATCGCGCCGAGCGTTATGCCATCCTGTGGGCGGTCGGCAATGAGCCCGAGGTCGCGTTCCACGGCCTGGAACCGCCGGCGACCGCGGCCCTCGGCACCGTCCACTTCCCCGCCGACGAGATCAGGCGGCAGCTCGATGCCGTACGCGCTACGCCCGATACGGCGGATGCCTCCGGCAAGGTCGTCGTCTTCGCCACCGCGCCGTTCGAGAAGATGCTGAGCCTGACGCCGTCGATGACCCTGGCGCTGAACTCCATGGAACCGGGCAAGGCGCAGCGCAGCCATCGCCACAACTCCGTCGCGGTGACGCTGCCCATCGCCTGCGAACGCTGCTACTCCACGATCGATGGTGCGCGTGCCGACTGGCAGCCCTACGCCACCATGATCACGCCGCCGACCGCAGCCCATTCGCACCACAACGAGGGCGGCCGGCTGGCGACGTTCCTGATCGTGCAGGATGGCGGGCTGTTCTATCACTGCCGCACCATCGGCTTCTCCTTTACGTGACGGTGATGTCTTGAAAAACCTGATTACCGATGTGCCTGGCGTGCTGGTGGGCAATGCCCAGGATGCGCGCGTCGCGACCGGTGCCACCGTCGCCATCTTCGAGGGTGGCGCGGTTGCCAGCGTGGCAACCCTGGGCGGCGCGCCAGGATCGCGGTCCGTCTCGCTGCTCGAGCCGGAGATGATGCGCGGGCAGATCGACGCCGTCGTGCTGTCAGGCGGCTCGCTGTTCGGCCTCGATGCCGCCGGTGGCGCGACGTCGGTCCTGGTGGCGGACGGCCGCGGCGGCACGTTCGGCGGCATCACCTTGCCCGTGGCGGTGCAGGCCATCCTGTTCGACCTGATGAACGGCGGCGAGAAGGACTGGCTCAAGGCGCCGATGACGCACCGGCCGCCGTACTGGGAGCTGGGCCGCGATGCCGCGCGTGCCGCATCGGACGTCTTCGACCTCGGCACGGCCGGCGCCGGCTACGGTGCCACCACCGTCACCTTCAAGGGCGGCCTGGGCTCGGCGAGTGCGCGCACCAGCCAGGGTTTCACGGTCGGCGCATTGGTTGCGGTCAACGCCGTGGGCAGCGCCACGATCGGTGATGGGCCGCATTTCTGGGCCGGCGCCTACGAGCAGGGCAACGAGTTCGGCGGCTTGGGCTGGCCCACCAAGGTCCCGCCATCGGCCTTGGCGCCGCGCTTCAAGGGCCTGCCCGCGCCGGCGACGGCCACCACCATCGCCCTGGTCGCCACCGACGCCACGCTGGACAAGGCCGCCTGCAAGCGGCTGGCGATCATGGCCAACGACGGGCTCGGCCGCGCGCTGCGCCCGGCGCACGCACCCAACGACGGCGACACGGTCTTCGCCGCCTCGACCGGCCGCGCCGGACCGGTCAGCGAGCCGCCGGCGCTGACCGAACTCGGCGCCACCGCCGCCGACTGCCTGGCCCGCGCGATCGCGCGCGGCGTCTACGAGGCAAAGGCACTGCCCTTCCCGAACGCCCTGCCGGATTGGAAGCAGCGGTTTGCGCCATCCTGAGCGCAGACACGCTCGACGCAGGAAAAAAGATTCACCACAGAGACACAGAGGGCACAGAGGAACACAGAGAAAGAAGACGGCGCGCCGAAGGCGCATCGCAGCGCTCTCTGTGTTCCTCTGTGCTCTCTGTGTCTCTGTGGTGACGTCTTCATCAGCGTTTCATCCAGACCATCGTGAATGATCGACGCACCGCAGGGTCCTTCTCTACGCTCAGGACGACAACGTTTACCCGATCATTGCCGGGCGCTTGTCCTTCCAGGGTTTGGCTTGCTCGAGCTGGGCGGCGAGGCGGAAGAGGCGGGCCTCGTCACCGAAGGGTGCCACGAACTGCACGCCGACCGGCAGGCCTGACGCCGTCCAGTGCAGCGGCACGGTCATCGCCGGATTGCCGGCGGCGTTGAACAGCGACGTGAAGCCGATCGAGCGGTTCACCGCCACGAGGTAGGCATCGGTGTCCTTGCTCGACAACGACAGCACGCCCAGCGGCCATGGCGGCGAACACATGGTCGGTGTCAGCAGGATGTCGTGCTGCGTAAAGAAACGCGCCACGATGCGGCCGACGCGATGGATGACGGTAACGGCGGCGGCGTAGTCGGCGGCGGTGTACTTGACGCCGAGCTCGGCCAGCGACCAGGTCAACGGCTCCGCGTCGGTCGGCTCCAGCGTCTTGCCGATCGCCTTGGCGCGTGCGGCCAGCGTGGCATAGACGTTGGCCGCGACCAGCACGCGCGTGGCCTCGCGGAAGGCCTCGACGTCGAACGTGGGTCGCGCGATCGTCATCGTGTGGCCCAGCGATTCGCAGAGCTTGGCGGCGTCCTCCGTGGCCCGACGGCATTCCGCATCGACGGGTTCGCCGTTCCACGGCTCCACGCACAGCGCGATGCGCAGCTTGCCGGGATCGCGGCCGACCTCGTCGAGGAACTTGCCGGCGGGCGGCGGCGCCCAATAGGGATCGCCGATATCCGGGCCAGCCGTCGCATCGAGCAGCGCAGCACTGTCGCGCACGCTGATGCTGACGCAATGGCCGACGGCCTGACCGCCCCAGCCTTCGCCAACATCGGGGCCGCTGGGATTGCGCGCGCGGGTCGGCTTCACGCCGAACAGGCCGCAGGCCGAGGCGGGAATGCGGATCGAACCGCCACCGTCGGTGGCGTGCGCCATCGGCAGGATGCGGGCGGCGACCGCGGCCGCCGCCCCGCCGGACGAGCCGCCGCTGCTGTGGCCGAGGTTCCATGGATTGCGACAGGGACCGTACATCGCCGGCTCGGTCGACGGCGCCAGCCCCATTTCGGGCGAGGCCGACTTGCCGAAGGTCACGAGGCCAGCGGCACGGTAGCGCGCGACGATGGTAGCGTCGTGCGGCGCCACGAAATCGGCGAACAGCTTGCTCGATCCGGTCGAGGGCGTGCCGGTGAGCAGCGCGCCAAGATCCTTCAGCAGGAACGGCGCGCCGGCCAGCGGGCCTGCCGGCAACGGCGCCTTCGCCGTCTGTCGCCCCAGGTCATAGAGCGGGATGGTGATGGCGTTGATCGTGGGGTTGTGCTTCTCGGCACGGGTGATGGCCTCTTCGAGGACCTCCGACGCCGTGACCTCGCGCTTGGTGATGAGCGCGCTCAGCGCCATCGCATCCAGCTTTTCGTATTCCGCGATCGCCATCGATGTTGTCCTTTCGGCCGCCTGTCATCCCGAGCGTAGCGAGGGGTCTTTGCGTTATGGAAGCGGAAAGATCCCTCGCGTTGCTTGGGATGACAGCCTTGTGTTAGCCGCAGGTCAACGCGTCAGCCAGCTGATCCAGCGTTCGCGCATGGCGGCGCGGTGGACGGCGATCCACTCGTAGTCGGCCACCACCAGTTTCGACCAGTTGTCGGGCCAGGACGGGCGGAAGCGGCGTTCCTCGGCCGGCACCAGGTTGGCCGCTGCAGCATTGTTGCTGTCGAAGCTCACCTTGGCGCTGAACGGCACGTGCTCCTGCGGGTTGGTGGTGAAGAAGTTCAGGAACGCCAGCGCGTTGGCGGCATTGGGCGCGTTCTTCAGGATGGCCCAGTTGCCGACGTCGCGAATCGCCTGGTTCCAGGTGAAGTTGAAGCCCTCGCTCTTGGTGAGCGGTACGGCGCGGCTGGAATAGACCATGGCCATCACCGCCTCGCCGCCGCGCAGGATCTGCATGGAGTTGTCGCCGCTCTTCCACCACGCGGCGACCGAGGGCTTCAGCGTGTCGAGCTTGCGGTAGGCACGATCGAGATCGAGCGGGAACAGCTTGTCGACCGCGACGCCATCGGCCAGCAGCGCCATCACCGGGACCCACCATTCGCGATCGCCGGTATCGGGCAGGGTGCGCGGGCCGGGGAACTTGGCGGTGTCGAAAAAGTCGGCCCACGACTGCGGCTCCTTGCCGGCCGGGAAGTTCTTGCCGTTCCACAGCATCACCATGCCGCCACCGGTGCGCATCAGGCCGTGCGGAAAGCACGAATTGGGCAGCGCGTTCTTCTTGACGGTCTCCTGCTTGTCGCAATCGATCGGCAGCAGGATGTCCTTGTGCTGGATCAGGTCAGGCGGCGTCGCGGTGACGATGTCGAACGGCGCCGGGCCTCCGGAGCGTCCGGCCGCCACGGCGCGCGCCCACTGGTCGGGTAGTTCGATCGGCACCGAGCGGACACGGATGCCCTGCTCCTGCTCGAAGCGGCGATAGAAATGCTCCTGCAGCGAACGCTCCATCAGGCCGGCGGTCGTGGCGATGATGACGTCCTTCGACTGCGCCTGGCTGGCGGTGCCCAACAGCGTGGCGCCGGCAGCAGCGCCCAGACCCGATGCGATGAGTGTTCTGCGTTTCATGCCCCCGATCCTCCTTGTGATTCCGTACACTGTCATTCCGAGCGCAGCGAGGAATCTTCCGCGAGCGGAGACTCCATAGCCCAAAGATGTCTCGCTGCGCTCGACATGACCGGTTCACCCTGCCCGGCGGCGGGCGGCCATGCGGCCGACGACATGGCCACCGATCAGCACCGCGATCGAGACGAAGCTCAGCAGCGATGCCACGGCCGCCACCACCGGGGTCAGATTGTAGTCGATGTCCTCGAACAGCTTGCGTGGCAGCGATTTGCCGTCGATGTCCGAAATGAAGAACGAGATCACCGCCTCGTCGAAGGAGATGATGAAGGCGAACATGGCGCCGCTCAGCACGCCGGGCAGGATCAGCGGCAGGGTGACGTGCCAGAAGGCGCGCAGGCGGCTGGCGCCGCACGACAGCGCCGCCATCTCGAGGTCGGCATCGAAGCGGTAGAGCGCCGCCAGGACAGAGAAGATGGCGAATGGCGCCGCCAGCACCGTGTGGGCGATGGCGAAGCCGACCAGGGTGCCGTTCAGCCGCAGCCGGTCGAAGACCAGGAACAGCGCCACCGCGAGCGCGATGTGCGGCACCACGATGGGCCCCACGATCAGCAGATCGAGGATGCGACGGCCGATGACGCGGCCACGCACCAGGGCCAGCGCCGTCATCGTGCCCACGACCGTGGCGCCCACGGCGGCGATGATGCCGGCCCGTACGCTGAACCAGGTGGCCGACATCCAGTCGGCGTCGGCGAAATAGTCGCTGTACCAGCGCAGGGTGAAGCCGGTGGGCGGGAATTGCAGATGCTGGGCCGGCCCGAACGACATCGGCACCACGACCAGGGTCGGCACCATCAGGAACACGACCACGGCCCAGGCCGCCGCGTGCAGGATGAAGCGGCCGGAGGTCATCGCGTCCCCACGAAGCGGTCCAGCCCCAGCGCGCGGTTGAAGGCCAGCACCAGGCCCAGGGTCACCACCAACAGGCAGCCGACCAGGGCGCCGGCAAACGGCCAGTTCAACAGCTCGCGCACCTGTTGCGAGACCAGGGTCGCCATCATCATCTGCTGCGGCCCGCCGATCAGTGCCGGCGTGACGAAAAAGCCCATGCTGAGCAGGAACACCATGAGGCAGCCGCTGGCGACGCCCGGCCGGGAGAGCGGCCAGACGATCTCGATGAACGTCCGCACGGGCGATGCGCCCAGCATGGCGGCGGCCCGCGTGTAGTCATCCGGGATGTTGCGCAGCGATGCCCAGATCGGCAGCACCATGAAGGGCAGCAGGACATGGGCCATCGCCAGCGCCACCGCGCCCTCGGTATAGAGCAAGCGGACCGGCCCGCTAGTCCAGCCGAGCTCCTGCAGCAGCTGGTTCACGATGCCGTTGCGCTGCAGGATCACGGTCCAGGCGTAGGTGCGTACCAGCACGCTGGTCCACAGCGGCAACAGCACGCAGGCTACGAGCAGGGCCAGCACCGCGCCTTTGCTGCGCGTCATCACCAGAGCCAGCGGATAGGCCAGCACCAGGGTGGCCACGGTGACGATGGCGGAGATGCGGATCGTGCGCCACAGCACCCGCACATAGACGGGATCGTCGAACACCTTGGCATAGTGCTGCACCGTCGGTGCCGGCACGAACAGGCTCTCGTAGAGCAGAACGCCCAGTGGCAGCAGGAAGGCGATGGCCAGCAGCACCAGGAACGGTGTCAGCAACGCCGCTGTCGTGGTGGCGCTGAGGTGGCGCGCGGACGTGGCGGCGGTCATGGCGCGATGCCGATTGCAGCTGTCATTCCGAGCGCAGCGCAGAATCTCTCGCAGACGGAGCACTCATCTCCAGGAGATCCCTCGCTGCGCTCGGGATGACAGATTGGAAGAACCATCCCTCAAGCACCTTCCGCCGCAAAGGCGCGGGCGTCTTCGGCGGCCCAGGAGAGCGACACCGCGCCGTCGGCCGGCAGGTCCAGCGCGTTCGCGCCAGTGGCCGAGCGCATGCGCAAGGTGGCGCCAGTTGCCAGCTCCAGCACGTAGGTGGTGGCGACACCGGCGTAGATCGCTTCGCGCACGCGGCCGCTCACCGGGCCGCCACTGTCCGCCGACACGACTAGGCGTTCGGGGCGCACGGCGATGACCACGGCAGCATCGCGCGTCAGCGGTGCCATTGCCGTCGCCTCGACCACGGTATCGCCCACCAGCCGGATACCGACCCGGCTGCCGACGGCCGCGTCAGCCGCCGCACGGCCGTCGATCATGTTGGTCTCGCCGATGAAGCGCGCCACGAACGGATCGCGCGGCGCCTCGTAGAGTTCGCGCGGCGTGCCGACCTGGCACAGGCGACCATGATCCAGTACCGCGATGCGGTCGGCCATGGTCAGCGCCTCGGTCTGGTCATGCGTCACGAACACCACGGTGACGCCCAGTTCGCGCTGCAGGTGCTTGATCTCCAGCTGCATCTCCTCGCGCAGCGCCTTGTCCAGCGCCGACAGCGGCTCGTCCATCAGCAGCACCGGCGGGCGATAGACAATGGCGCGCGCCAGGGCCACGCGCTGCTGCTGGCCGCCCGAGAGCTGGGCCGGCATGCGGGCGCCGTAGTCCGCGAGCCGCACCGTCGCCAGCGCTTCGCGTGCCTGCGCCTCGCGCTCGGCGCGCCCGACGCCACGCATCTTCAGCGGGAAGGCGATGTTGTCGAGCACGCTCATGTGCGGGAAGAGCGTGTAGCGCTGGAACACCATGCCGAGGTTGCGTCGCTGCGGCAGGACCGACGTGACGTCGCGATCGCTGATGGTGATGCGCCCGGCGTCCGGTGTTTCAAAGCCGGCGATGCACATCAGGATCGTGCTCTTGCCCGAACCGCTGGGCCCCAGCAGCGCCAGGAACTCGCCGCTCTCGGCCGCCAGCGACACACCATCAACCGCCTTCACGGAGCCGAAATGCTTGACCAGACCCTCGACCGCGACCCGCCCCTGATCCGCTTCGCCCAACTCGATCTCCTCATCCGGCCGCTGCCGCAAGACACGATGTCGATCGCCGGCGCCGTCGTTGCCATGCGAAGACGATGCCAAGAGCCGGTGCCATATTCATTCAAGACCGGGTTCCAGACGGACGCAAGCGAGCGGCACGCGAGGCCAGCGTGTGCTCTTCAACCTGTTTGTGTCCGGCGCATAGTTACTTGCCGCGTAATTGCGGGCGCCCACGCGCTTCCTCATCTTGTGTCGTGTCAGAAGACACGAACACAGGAGACCATCATGTCGCTGGTAGATCGCCCGGAATTCCTGCGCACCGTCCTGCTGGTAGACGCTGTCACCTGCGTCGCCACCGGCGCACTGATGACCATCGGGGCGGAATTGGTTTCGCGCCTGACCCAGATCCCACAGGGATTGCTCATGGCGGCCGGCCTCAGCCTGTTCCCCATCGCGGCCTTCATCGCGTTCGTCGCAACGCGCCGGCCGCTGCTGCGGACAGGCGTGTGGCTGGTCATCATCGGCAATGTCGGCTGGGTGCTGGGCAGCGTTCTGGCCTTGGTGGCCATCGCCCCGAACGGACACGGCTACGCCTTCATCATCACGCAGGCCGTTGCCGTTGCCATCCTGGCGGAACTGGAAATCACCGGCCTGCGCCGGCTGCCCGCAGCAGCGTAACCGTGGGACGTGCAAAACGGGGCGGCCATCGAGGCCGCCCCGTTCTAGGCGCTGCCAACGCAGCGCGATCCGCTACTCCGCTGCCATCCTTGGCATGGCGGCATCCAATGCAGCCGACAGGCGCGGCGGCGACATCGGCAGCTCGGTCATGCGCACGCCCGATGCGCGGGCGACGGCATTGCCGACGGCGGCCAGCGGCGGCACGATCGGCACCTCGCCGACACCGCGCACGCCATAGGGATGGTGCGGGTTGCGCACCTCGACCAGGATCGTCTCGATCATCGGCAGGTCCGACGCCACCGGCATGCGA
The DNA here is from genome assembly GCF_007859315.1 of Reyranella sp. CPCC 100927. Lineage (GTDB taxonomy): Bacteria > Pseudomonadota > Alphaproteobacteria > Reyranellales > Reyranellaceae > Vineibacter. Next base: position 453,413 of record NZ_VOHA01000001.1, on the reverse strand, counting down.
TAGTCGAGGAAGCCCGCGTTATCGAGCCGGCCCTTGCTATTGTAGATGTATTCCTCGTTCAGTGCCCATCCGATGCCCTGCACGACACCGCCCTGCAACTGGCCTTCGACGTAGCTGGGATGGATCGCGGTGCCGACGTCCTGCGCCGCCGTGTAGCGATCGATGGTGACGATGCCGGTGTCGCGATCGACCGCGAGATCGACGACATGCACGCCGAACCCCGGCCCCGCACCCTGGGCGTTGAGCTGGGCATGGCCATTGATCGGGCCACCGGTCCGGCCGGCGCTCGCCGCCAGGTCGGCCAGCGACAGCGGCTCGAACTCGCCGACATTGCTGCCGGCCGGCCGCGCGTGGCCGTTCTCCCACACCACCGCTTCGGGATCGACCTTCCAGGTCTTGGCGGCGCGCACCTTCAGCTCGCGGATCATGTCCTTGACCGAGTTCACCACGGCCAGTCCGGTCGCGAAGGTGACGCGGCTGCCGCCGGTCACGAAGTTGAAGCCGATCGAGCTGGTGTCGGCGATGACCGGCCGCACCTTGTCGTAGTCGACACCCAGTTCCTCGGCCGCCATCAGCGCCAGCGACGCGCGCGAGCCGCCGATATCGGGATTGCCGGAGATCACCGTCACCGTGCCGTCCTCGGCGACGTGCGCGGCGGCGCTGGAATCGGCGCCGACGTTGAACCAGAAGCCGGCCGCCACGCCGCGTGCCATGCCGGGCTTCACCGGGCTCTTGTAGTGCGCCGAGTTCTTCACCGCTTCGAGCGTCTCGACGAAGCCGATGGTATCGAAGGTCGGGCCGTAGCTGGTCTTGGTGCCCTTCTTCGCGGCATTCTTCAGCCGCAGGTCGATGGGATCCATGCCCAGGTCCTGGGCCAGGATATCGAGCGTCGACTCCACGGCCCAGGCCGAGATCGGCGCGCCCGGTGCGCGGTAGGCCGCGACCTTGGGCCGGTTGCTCACCACGTCGAAGCCGACAACCTTGATGTTGTCGATGTCGTAGCAGGCGAAGCTGGTCCAGCACGCCGGACCCAGCGGTGAGCCCGGGAACGCGCCGGCCTGCAGCGCCACGGTGCATTCACCGGCAACGATGCGGCCGTCGCGCTTGGCGCCGATTTTCACCGTGACGGTGCCACCCGGCGCCGGGCCGGAGGCGCGGAACACCTCCTCGCGGCTCATCACCATCTTCACCGGCTTGCCGGTCTTCTGTGACAGGCGCACCGCTACCGGTTCGAGATAGACCACGGTCTTGCCGCCGAAGCCGCCGCCGATCTCCGTCGGCGTCACGCGGATCTGCGAGGCCTCGATATTGAGCAGGCGGCTGCAGAAGCCACGCACCTGGAAATGCCCCTGCGTCGTCGACCAGATCTGCACCTGGCCGTCCTCGGCGGCGCTGGCCAGGGTCGCGTGCGGCTCGATGTAGCCCTGGTGCACCGGCGCCGTGACATAGCTGCGCTCGATGATCACGTCGGCGCTGCGGAAGCCGGCCTCGACATCGCCCTTCGCGTTGTCCATGCGTTTGGCGATGTTGGACGCCTTCTCCGGTGGCGGCTTGACGCCTTCGGTGATCAGGTGGTCATGCAGGACGGGCGCGTCGTCCTTCATCGCCGCTTCGACGTCGATCACGTGCGGCAGGATTTCGTAGTCGACCTTGATCAGCTGCAGCGCCTCGCGCGCCACGGCCTCGGTTGTCGCCGCCACGGCGGCCACGGCGTGACCTTCGTAGAGCACCTTCTCGCGCGCCATGACGTTGCGCGTGATGTCGCGCAGGTTGACCTGCATCTCGCCGGTGGGAACGATCACGTTGGGCTGGTCGGGAAAATCCTTCGCCGTCACCACCGACTTCACGCCGGGCAGCGCCTCGGCCGCCGACGTGTCGATCGACTTGATCAGGGCATGCGCGTGCGGGCTGCGCAGCACCTTGCCGATCAGCTGGCCCGGCATGTTGAAGTCGGCGCCGAAACGGGCGCGACCGGTCACCTTGTCGGCGCCGTCGGGGCGATTGGGACGCGTACCGATCCATTTGTATGTCGGGTTGCTCATCGCGCGGCCTCCCTCATGTCGGCAGCCACTTCCATCACGGCGCGGATGATCTTGTCGTATCCGGTGCAGCGACAGAGATTGCCGGCCAGCCAGTAGCGGACTTCGGTTTCGGTCGGGTCGGGATTGCGATCGAGCAGCGCCTTGGAGGCGACCAGGAAACCCGGCGTACAGATGCCGCATTGCAGGGCCGCCAGCTCGACGAACTTCTTCTGCAGCGGGTGCAGCTGATCACCCTGCGCCATGCCCTCGATGGTCTGGATGTGATGCCCGTCGGCCTCGGGTGCCAGGATCAGGCAGCTGCACACCAGGCGATCGTCGAGGGTAACGCTGCAGGCGCCGCAATCGCCGGAGCCGCAGCCTTCCTTGCTCCCCGTCAGGCCGAGCTGGTCGCGCAACACGTCGAGCATGGTCTGCGACGCATCGCAAAGGAATTCGACCGGCTCGCCGTTGATGGTCGTGGTGACGTGTGTCTTGGCCATGGCTCAGCGCCCCCCAGCGCGGTCGGCAGCGATCGCGGTGGCGCGCTTCAAAAGCACACCGGCGATCTTGGTGCGGTAGACGATGGTGCCGCGCTTGTCGTCGATCGGTTTGCAGGCGGCGCGGCAGGCCGCTGCCGCGGCCTCCAATGCCTTGTCGTCCAGGCGCGACCCGACGAGCGCCTTGGCGGCGGCATCGACCAGCAGGACGGTCGGGGCGACGGCGCCCAGGCCGACGCGCGCGGCCACGCAGGTGCCGCCCTGCATCGTCAGGCTGACGCCGCAGCCGACCACGGCGATATCCATTTCCGTGCGTGGAATGAGGCGCAGGTAGGCGTCACTGGAACCCGCCGGTCGCGCCGGCAAGGTGAAGCTGACGACGATCTCGCCCCGCTCCAGGGTCGTGCGCCCGGGGCCGGCGTGGATCTTCTCGACCGGCACCTCGCGCCGCCCCTTGGGACCCTGCACGGTGACAACCGCATCGGCAGCGACCAGCGCCGGCACGCTGTCGGCGGCGGGCGAGGCGTTGCACAGGTTGCCGCCGGCCGAAGCACGGCCCTGGATCTGCTTGGAGCCGATCAGGTTGATCGCTTCGACCACACCAGGCCACGCCGTGCGCAGCGCGGCATGCTCACCCAGCACGGCGCCCGAGACGGCGGCGCCGATGCGAAAGCGGCCAGCCTTCTCCTCGACGGTGGTCATCTCCGTGATCTTCTTCACGTCGACGATCACCCCGGGCGACACCATGCCGGCCTTCATCTGCACCAGCAGGTCCGTGCCGCCGGCAAGGATCCGGCCGGTGCCGTTGGCAGCCGCCAGGGCGCTCACCGCCTCGTCGAGCGTGTGCGGGGCCAAATACCTGACCTCGGTCATGCGTGCTTCCTCTTGTCGTTTCCGATCCCGTGCGCCGCCCATTCGTTCGGGCAGTTCTACGCTACGTCACGCGACACTATAGCGAGCCCACGACCGACAAGACAAATCTCGGTCCCGCTGCTGCCATGCTCAAACCGACTGCATCCCATGAGCAGGACACGGGCCTGTTGACATAATCATCAATGCCGGCAAGGGGTTGTCGTCGGATTCGGCGCCGCTGGGGGCTTCACCCAAGTTCCGGGATCACCCACAACGGCGGCTCGCCCCGGGCGACGCGCTGGACGTTGTCGAACGCATTGCGCAACCGCGCCGTATTGCTCTCCCAGGTCGGCCCGGCCAGGTGCGCGGTGAGCACGACGTTATCAAGGGCCAACAGCGGGTGGTTGGCCGGCGGCGGCTCTTCGGCGAAGACGTCGAGCCCGGCACCGGCCAGCGCACCGGATGACAGCGCCCGGTGCAAGGCCACCTCGTCGACCACGGGACCGCGGCTGGTATTGATCAGGATCGCCGTCGGCTTCATCTGCGCGAGTTCCGCCGCACCCAGCAGATGACGCGTCGTGTCGTTGAGCGGCACATGCAGCGACACGATGTCGGATGTGCGCAGGATCTCGCGCAACAGGCGGAAGCGCACATCCAGCGCGTCCTCGGCATCCTCGCCAAGCCGCGCGATGTCATAGTACTGGACCGGCATGCCGAAGGCCGCCGCCAGCCGCGCCGTCTTCTTGCCGATCGTGCCCAACCCGACAATGCCCAACGTCCGGCCACGCAGCTCGTGAACGCGCGGCGTGTTGTTGCCCCGCCACCGGCCCGACGACACGCTGGCATGCTGCCAGATCAGCCGGCGCGACACCGCCAGCATCAGCAACAGCGCGTGCTCGGCAACGGCGACCGCATTGGCGCCGCCATTGTTGGCGATCGGCACCCCGGCGCGACGCGCGGCGGTGATATCGGCACGATCGTAGCCGGCGCTCAGGAGCTGAATCAGCTTCAGGCGCGGTGCGGCCTGGTAGAGGGCGTCCTTTACCAGCATGTCGACAAAGCCGACGAGGTAGTCGGCCGATCCCAGGGCGGCGGCATAGGTCGGGCTCGACGGCTGCTCGATGCGCAATTCGAAACCGGACGGCACCATCTCACGGGCCGATTCGTGAGCATCAGGCGGCGCAACAAGCACGATGGTCGGCGTCATGGCTTCTCTCGGACGATGCACGGATCGTCACGGTGGAGGATCGGGATGTGATGCGCCACCCATAGCTTTGGTGGATCAGCCGAGCGCGGCGTGCAGGACGACGACGTCAGTCAGAACGGCTAGCGCGTCCTGCCCGGTCTGTCGCCCGGACGCGGCGGCAGCGGCGTGATTGTTGCCGCCGCGCGGCGCGTCTCCAGAAAATGCGCGATGCGCACCGCATGGCGCGCTTCGGGGCTGGAGCCGTACTTCACCATGCCCTCGATGGCGAGCTTTGCCGACTGCATGTCGGCTTCGGTCGAATCGCTGGGCACGGCCTCCAGGACATCGCGCAAGGTCAGCATGAGATCGCGCTGCCGGCGGATGATCTCCCGATTCGGCGTCAGCCGCAGCCAGATACTGACGGCCACGAGCGCGTCATCGACCGTGCGCAGCAGCGCCGGGCCTGGACCGAGGCCCCAAGTCACCGGTGTATCGAAGATGCGCGTGCCCATATCCAGCGACGTTGACATGAGGAACGACCGAAGTGGTGTCGGCACGACCGACTTCCGTGAAGTTCGGGCCAACAATGGCCAAGGTCAAGCCTCGCGCTGCGATTTCACACCGCGCTGACGTTCTTCTCTGCACTGTCGGGAAAAAACCGGTCACGCGCTCCGATGACAACGCGCCTGTGGGTCCTCAGCGCGAACGTCGCCGACGCGTTGCTGGCCGGGTTCGCTGAGACGTCTTGCCGACCAGCCGCTCGACCGCCGGCGCCAGCGGCTGCCCGGCATCGTCATAACCAACCCATGCCTTGCTGCGCGCGATGAGGGCCGGCACGGTGCGGATCGTGAAGCGCCGGGGGTCGAGGCCGGCCCGGACCTGGTTCCAGGTCAGCGGCATCGAGACCGTGGCGCCGGGCCGGGCGCGCGGCGACAGCGGCGCCACCGCGGTCGCGAACTGATCGTTGCGCAGGTAATCGAGAAAGATGCGACCGGCGCGCGCCTTCTTCGCCATCACCATGGTGTAGCGGTCCGGGCTGTCGCCGGCCGCGCGCTGGCAGAGTTCGCGGGCGAAGGCCTTCGCCAGTTGCCAGTCCACGGGATGGCGTTTGGCCGGTGCCAGCGGCGTCACGACATGCAGTCCCTTGCCGCCGGTGGTCTTGCAGAATGCCTCGAGGCCAAGCGCCTCCAGCCGTTCGCGGATGTCGTGCGCCGCGGCGACGACGGCGTCAAAATCGACATCCGGCGCCGGATCGAGGTCGAAGATCAACCGGCCCGGAATATCAGGCGAATCGGGCTGGTTGTTCCAGGGATGCAGCTCCAAGCCGGCGACCTGTGCCATGGCGGCGAGGGCCTCGATACGATCGATCTGCAGGTAGGGCTTACGATCGCCCGCGATCTGCGTCAGCGTAACCAGGTTGGACGTACCGGGACCGGCATGCCGCTGGAAGAACTGCTCGCCGTCGACGCCGTCGGGGGCTCGCACCACCGAGCAAGGGCGGCCCTCCAGGTGGGGCATCATCCACGCGCCGACCCGCTCATAGTAAAGTGCGAGATCGCTCTTGGTCGCCGGCGCGCCGTCAACGTCGGGCCACAGCGCCTTGTCGGGATGGGAGATTGACACGCCCATCACCATGCCGCTGCCGGCAGCCGACGTCTGGCGGCCGGCAGCACGCCGAGGCGTACCCCGGCGGCGCGCCACAGGCCGCGGTGTGCCGACACGTGACGCCGGTGCCGGTTTTTCCACTGTCACCTCCGCGGCCGGCTTGTCCTCGCGCAGCCCCTTGAAAGCAGCCTGGCGTACCATGCCGGCCTCGGTCCAGCCGGCGAACGCGATCTCCGCCACCAGTTCGGGCTTCAGCCAATGCACGTTGCCCGCCTTGCGCGGGGCGTTGGCGCCGCTGAAAGGACTGACATCGGACGCCATCGCCTTGAGTCGCGGCTGGAGTCGATCGATCTTGGCCTGGCTGTAACCGGTACCGACCCGGCCAATATAGACCAGGTGCCGCCCGCGTCGGGCGCCGACCAGCAGCGACCGAAACCGCGCGCCGTCGCTGGTCCAGCCGCCAATGATCACCTCGTGACCCGCCCGGCACTTGGCCTTCGTCCAGCCGCCGCCACGGCCGGAGCGGTAGGGCGCGTCCAGCCGCTTGGAGACGATGCCCTCCAGTGACATGCGGCAGGCCGATTGCAGCACCGCGTCACCGGCCGTCTCGAAGTGCTCGACGAAGCGGATGGTGGGACCCAGCCGTCGTGCCTGCGCGGCGATCATCGCCTGCAGGCGTGCTTTGCGATCCGCCAGCGACAGTGCACGCACATCCTCATCGCCGTCGATCAGCAGATCGAAGGTGAAAAAGATCAGGTCGCCGGTATCCTCCTCGGCAAGAGCGGCCTGCAGGGCGCCAAAGTCGGGCGCACCGTCGTCATCCAGCGCCACGACCTCGCCATCGACAATCGCATCCGGCAGGCGGCCGGCCGCTTTGGCGATGGCCGGAAACTTCGCCGACCAATCCAGGCCGCGGCGCGTCTTGATGACAGCTTCGCCATCCTCGATGCGGATCTGCACGCGGTAGCCGTCGAACTTGATCTCGTGTCCCCAACCGGGACCCGATGGTGGCCGCTCGACCAGCTGACAGAACTGCGGCTCGATGAAAGCAGGCATGCGGCCTGACGGCAATTTCCGGCCGGTGCCCGCGATCTGAGGCCGTTGCGATGGCGACGTCTGCGTGTCGCGGCCGTCGTGGTGTGATGACCACACCGCACCGGCCTTGGTACGGCCCCGGCCCGGCATCATGAACGGCCGCGGGCCCCTGCCCCTGCCGGCTGCGATCTCCGCCATGGTGCGGCCGGATGCGACGGATCGATCCTCGTCCAGGACCGCATCGCCATCACCGTCGCGTGCCGCCGTGTCGCGGTGCTTGATCAACAGCCAGTTGTTGCGTTTGCCGCCGTTGCGGTCCTGGCGCAGACGCACCAGCACCCAGCCGCCGGACAGCTTCTCGCCGTCGACCGTGAACTTGAAATTGCCGGCACGCAGGCCTTCGTGTGGCGACTGCCCCTCGGCCGGGGCCCAATAGCCGCGATCCCACAGCATGACCGTGCCACCGCCATACTCGCCCTCGGGGATCGTGCCTTCGAAATCGCCATAGGCGAGGGGATGGTCTTCGACTTCCACGGCAAGCCGTTTGTCCTTGGGGTCCAGAGACGGCCCACGGGTGACGGCCCACGACTTGAAGACGCCATCCAGTTCGAGCCGGAAGTCATAGTGCAGGCGCCTGGCCGCATGCTTCTGGATCACGAGCCGCGGTCGCGACGAGCGCAGAACCCGGGCGTCGGCCCGGGGTTCAGCGGTCCGGGTGAAGTCCCGCTTTGCCCGATACTGCGATAACGCGCGCTTCGCCACCGGGCCTCTCCACGATCGACGGCCACCGACACCAAACGAGGCAATGGCACAGCCGGTTCCCGGTGCGGCCGACGCGCGCGGCGGAACCGGCCCGGGCAGCAGCCCGTTGTGTTCCCTGCTCACCTGGGAACCCGCCGTGCCGCGAGATACGCCCGACTCGATCCCGATGCCCGAGCTTGCCCTGGCCCGGCTCGTCTACGTCGGCGACTCCGATCCCGGGATCGCGCGCCATCGAACCGGTCGACATTTCACCTATCGTGGCCCGGATGGGCGGACGGTGAAGGATGCCGTCGTTCTCGATCGCATCCGCTCGCTGGCGATTCCGCCGGCCTACGCCAAGGTCTGGATCTGTGTCCGGCCGAACGGGCACCTGCAGGCAACCGGTATCGACGCGCGCGGCCGCAAGCAGTACCGCTATCACCCGCGGTGGCGCGCCGTGCGCGACGAGGCCAAGTTTGCCCGCATGGCGCATTTCGGTCGTGCCTTGCCGGCCTTGCGCCAGCAATGCGACCGCGACCTGGCAGACAGCGGCTTGAGCAAGCGCAAGGTGCTGGCGGCCGTCGTGCGCCTGCTGGAAACGACGCTGATGCGCGTCGGCAACGAGGAATACGCCGCCGCCAACAACAGCTACGGACTGACGACCTTGCGCAAGCGCCATGCCGATGTGTCCGGCACAAAGATCACGTTCGAGTTCCGCGCCAAGAGCGGCAAGCATCATCGGCTGGGCCTGCGCAACCGCCGCTTGGCGCGCATTGTGCGCGCGTGCCAGGAACTGCCGGGGCACCGCCTGTTCCAGTACATCGGCGACGACGGTGCCCGCCACCCGATCACGTCCGACGACGTCAACGGCTACCTCAAGGAAGCGATGGGCGAGGACTTCACGGCCAAGGATTTTCGCACCTGGGCCGGCACGCTCCTGGCCGCCGCGATCCTGGCCGCCAAACCCAGGGGCGACAGCGCCACGGCGTGCAGGCAGATCGTCAATGCTTGTATCGCCGACGTGGCGAGCGTGCTGGCGAACACGCCGGCGGTATGCCGGAAATGCTACGTGCATCCGGCTGTCGTGCAGGCATGGCAGGACGGTGCCTTGAGCGCGCGGCTGGGACAGGCCGGACTGGACCTTCCTGCCCGCGAAGCAGCGCTTTTGAGATTTCTGGATGGTCAAGCGTCGACCACGGCGCCGTGATGTGCGGAACCGGACCCTTGAGCCGGCGTTCGCCTGGAAGCGTCCCTTTCTCAGGTGTCCGCGATGAAGCTCGAATGCGTGATCCCAGACTCTCCCGCGCGATTGCGGGAGCTGCTCATGATGATCTTCGACGGGCGACCCTTCCTCGCTTTTGCCGGCGTCGATGCCGCGTCGGCGTCGTTCGATGTCGTCTGGCACCGACAGGCCGGAACGGATGGCTATCGCAATGTCACCGTGCCGCTGCGACGCGACGCGTTGGCCGATGCCCAGCGCCTGGTGGAGCATCTTCTGTCGCAGATGGCGATGGGCCTGCCGGCGGCGGACGGCAGTGCACAGGAACTGTTCGCCATGATCGAGCCGCGCGCCTCGGCCGCCGTAGACCGACCGGACTATGACGGCATCACACCGGCAGACGCGCTGGCGACGGACCAAGGCAAGGCCGACGAGTCGCAAGATCGTTCGTTCAAGCTCCGAAGCCTCAACGACATGACGTAGTCGATCCAGCGCGCGGAACAAAAGTCCGGATCGCACGTTGATCGTTCAGCCCACGTCGTATCGCCCCACGGGCCACGACAGGGTCGGGCCGGACGCCCGGACGACGGCGCCGGCCACCCCTTGTGCCGACAATGCACCATCACGAATGCCGATGCCGAGCGAAGTCAACCGAGCCGCCTTCCCCACCGCCATCCGTCTCACGGAGGTGGAGAACGCCGTGCTGAACGTTCTCGACGAACGCGGCATCGGCGAGGGCAAGAGCATCTATCTCGGCGAGATCGACGTCGCCATGGACGCCCGAGGATATGCCGGGCGATGGGTCGTGCACGCCGTCGAGTCGTTGGTCAAGAAGGGGCTGTTGCGACGCTCCGGACCCTCCTATCTGACCCGGACCGGGCAGACGTCCTCCATCCGCAGCACCCGCACCCGCACACCCCATCGGCGCCCGCGGCGGCCGGTACCGATCTAGCGCGGGTTTCCGACTGGACTGACGGTCAAGATGGCCCTGGAACCGCCGACCATCCGCGGCGATACTCGGGCCATGCCAGACCATATCGGTATCGTCGCCTGCTCCGCTGAAGGTGCGGCCCTTTGTTATCGGACCATCTGCGTGGAAGGTGCGCGCTATCTTGGCCCGCACGCGCATCCCGAGATCTCGATGCACACGCCCTCGCTGGCCGATTATGTGGCGTGCCTGGAGCGCAACGACTGGCCCGGCGTCGGCGCGTTGATGCTGACCTCGGCCCACAAGCTGGCCGCCAGCGGCGCCCAGTTCCTGATCTGCCCCGACAACACCATCCACCAGGCGCTGCCGTACGTGAAACCGCGGTCGCCGCTGCCATGGCTGCACATCGCCGAGGTCGTCGCCGCGCAAGCGGTGTCACGCGGCTTTCGGCGCCTGGGCCTGACAGGCACACGCTGGCTGGTCGACAGCCCGGTCTATCCGGACGCTCTGGCCGCACAGGGCCTGGACTATATGCGCCCGACGGCAGTCGAGCGCGACGAAACCAACCGCATCATCATGGATGAACTGGTCTACAGCGTCTTCAAGCCCGAGGGGATCGCCACCTTCCAGCGGGTCATCCAGCGCATGAAGGACGACGGGTGTGATGCCGTCATCCTCGGCTGCACCGAGATTCCACTGATCATCGACGCGAAGAATTCACCCCTGCCGATCCTCGACTCCACGCGCCTGCTGGCGCACGCCGCGCTGCAGCGCGCTGTGCACGGAAACGCGGCAGCGGCTTGATACCTGGGACCGCGGGCGTCTCGCCCGCCGCAGGCGAAAGCTTCGCTTCCGTCTGACATGAGCGGGCCAGAGGCCCGCGCTCCCAGGGTTCTATCACGTCGGCAAACGATCGAGCATATCGGGCAGCATGGTGTTGAATTCGGCGGCGCGCTCGTAGGCCACCCAATGGCCGGCGCCGGCGATATAGCGCAGGTCGATGTCGGGCTGATGGCCGCGCAGCAAGCTCTCGCGTTCGGCCATGTAGGGATAGGCTGTCACGTCGAACTCGCCCCAGATCGCGTTGAGTCGTGTCGCGATGTTGGGCAGGCAGTCGCTCAGCACGCCGGCCTTCGACATCGAGCGGCTGCGCGTGAGGGCGCGCGTCGAATTGAGGATCTGCATGTGGATCGCGACACCGTCGATCGACGCCGGGTCAGCCACCATCAGCACTTCGAGATTGCGCCGCGCCTCGTCGGCGAGTTGCTCGGGTGACATGTCCGGCGTCAGCCGGTTCATCACGCCGCGGGTCTGCCGGCGCAAGCGAAAGCCGCCGGGCCCGACCAGAGTGACGCTGCGTAAACGGTCGTCGAGCAGGGTCGAGACATGACCGCCGATCATGCCGCCGAACGAAAAGCCGCAGATGTCATAGCGCCGATCGCGCGGCAGGACCTGCAGCATCGCCGCCTTCACGCAGTGTGTCACTGACCAGACATCGCGCACGTCATCGGGCGGGTCACTGTCGCCCAGGCCGGGCAGATCGGCGGCATAGACCGCGTAGTGCTGCGACAGCGGCACGACGTTGCGGATCCAGTGGATCCATGAGCCGGAACCGCCGTGAAACAACACCAGCGGTGGCTTGCCGCTGTTGCCGCCCCACACGTGCCACATCATGCGCCCGCCATTGGGCATCGGCACGCGCGCGGCCTCGGCCTGCGACTTGATCTCGGCGATGTGCTCGGCAGCCGTGCGCCCGTCATCCATGCGGGGTACGGCAGAAAAATCCGGCACCCAGGGCGCGACGGCGTTCATGCCACCTCCTTATCACGCGGCCGCGACGGGGCGTATGCTTGGCGTGCAAGGCACCCTTCGACACACAGCAGCCACCGGCGCGCCTCGCGTACGGTACTGACAGAGGTCACGGTTTTCGGGAGAGGATGGCATGGCGGGCGGACCCCTGGCAGGAATCAAGGTGCTCGAGATCGGGCAGGCGTTCGCCGGCCCGCTGGCTGGGGCCATTTTCGCCGACATGGGCGCCGATGTGATCAAGGTGGAGAAGCCCGACGGCGGCGACGATGCCCGACTCTGGGGTCCGCCGTTCGTGGGCGACGACAGCGCCATGTTCCACAGCAACAACCGCGGCAAGAAATCGGTAACGCTCGACATCAAGAATCCGACCGACGTGGCCAGGCTGTTCAAACTGGCGGGCGCGGCCGACATCCTGATCCAGAACCTGCGCCCGGGCATTGTCGATGATTGCGGCATCGGCCCCGATGCCATGCTGGCCGCCCATCCGAGGCTCATTTACTGCTCGATCTGGGCCTTCGGCGCCAAGGGTCCGCTGCGGCTGGCGCCCGGCTTCGATCCCCTGCTGCAGGCCTTCGGTGCCGTGATGACCATGACCGGCCGGCCACAGGATCCGCCGACCTTTTGCGCGCCGGCGATCAATGACGCGGCCACCGGCCTGTGGTGCGTGATCGGTGCGCTGGCAGCGCTGCAGCAGCGCCACAGCACCGGCCGCGGCTGCGTGATCGACACGTCGCTGTTCGAAACGGCATCGCACTGGGTCTCCGGTGCACTGACGGGTTATCACCTGTCCGGCAAGGTGCCGGAGCGCCATGGCACCGCCAGCGCCCTGTTGGCGCCTTACCAGATCTTTGACACCGCCGATCGGCCGATCTGTATCGCCGCCGGCAACGACCGCCTGTTCGTCAAGTGCGCCGCGGCGCTGGGCCATCCGGAGTGGGCACAGGACCCGCGCTTCGAGGACGGCCGCCAGCGGGTGGCCAACCGCGCCGCGCTGATCGCCGCCATGGAACCGGTGCTGCGCGGCAAGCCGCGTGATGCCTGGATGGCGGCACTCACGAAAGTCGGTGTCCCTTGCGCGCCGGTGAACGACGTCGCCGAACTCGCCAACAGCGAGCAGATGCAGGCCGTCGACCTGATGCGCACCTTGCCGGGCAGCAACATGAAAGTGGTCGGCCTGCCGATTTCGTTCGACGGTACGCGACCGCATCCCCGGAACGATTCGCCCACGCTCGGCGAACACAACGCGGAGGTGCTGGGCAAGATCGAGTGAGCTCCCATCATTTCCGAGCGCAGCCCGAGGTCATCCCGAGCGCAGCGGGGGATGATGGAATGTCGAAACAAACATCTGGAGGAAACGATCATGAAGCATGTCTTTCGTCTGCTGGCCGGGGCGGTCGTGTTCGCCGCGTTCGGCGGCGCGGCGCTGGCGCAGAAGCAATATGGTCCCGGCGTCAGCGACACCGAGATCAAGGTTGGCCAGACCGCGCCGCTCAGCGGCCCGGCGTCGGCCTACGGGCAGCTCTCGCGCGCCGAGGCGGCCTACTTCAAGACGCTCAACGACAAGGGCGGCATCAACGGCCGCAAGATCACCCTGATCACGCTGGATGACGGCTACAGCCCGGCCAAGGCGGTCGAGGGCGTGCGCCAGCTGGTCGAAGGCGACAACGTGGCGCTGATCTTCAATGTGCTGGGCACGCCGATCAACACAGCGGTGCGGCCCTATCTCAACCGCCGGCAGGTGCCGCAACTCTTCATCGCCGCCGGCTCGATCAGCTTCGCCGATCCGGCGAAGTTCCATTGGACCATCGGCTGGCAGCCCAATCTGCTCGACGAGGCGCGCTTCTATGCCCAGCACGCGCTCAAGACCAAGCCCGATGGCAAGATCGGCGTGCTCTACCAGGACGACGATTTCGGCAAGGAGATGGTGGCGGGGCTGAAGGCCGGCCTGGGCGATAAGGCCGCCAAGATGATCGTGAGCGAACAGAGCTTCATGGCCACCGATCCCACGATCGAGTCGCAGGTGATCGCGCTGCGCGGCGCCGGCGTCGACACGCTGTTCCTGTTCACCTACGCCAAGCAGGCCGCGCAGGCGATCCGCAAGCTCGACGATCTGCAGTGGAAGCCGCAGACCTACCTGCATCTGGGTGCCGCCTCGGTCGGCGCCACCTTCAAGCCGGCGGGTCTGGAGGCCTCGGCCGGCGTCATGACCGCCGGATTCATGAAGGATCCCAACGACCCGAAATGGGCCGACGATCCCGACATCAAGGTGTGGACCGAGTGGATGAAGGCCAACATGCCGGGTGCCGACCTGTCCGACACGCTGAACCTGGCGGGCTATGCCTACGCCATGACCCTGGAGCAGGTGCTGCGCCAGGCTGGCAACAACCTCACGCGCGAGAACATCATGAAGCAGGCTGCCAGCCTGAAGGATTTCCGCATCCCGGTGCTGCTGCCCGGCAGCCTGATCAACACCAGCGCCACCGACTACAAGGTGATCGAAACCGTCCGCCTGCAACGCTTCAACGGCAAGAGCTGGGATTTCGTGGATTGACGTTTTTTTGGGACCGCGCGCGTCCACGCGCGCATCGGCGCATTAGCGCCGACAGTGCCTCGCTCTTCGCTTCGCTATGAGCGAATGCGCGCGTGGACGCGCGCGGTCCGAAAAACTAACCGCGCACCGACGAATCGCGGATGCGCAGCTCGGCCTTCAGCCGCACGACGCGCGGTGGCAAAGCGCGCGCGGTTTCGTCCCTCAGGCGCTCGAGCAGCAGAAGCATCGCCTGCACACCGATCGCCTGCGTCGGCTGCGCTACCGTCGTCAGACGGGGATGAAAGACGTTGGCCCAGTCGAAATCGTCGAAGCAGGCCACGGCGATGTCGTCGGGACAGCGCAGGCCGGCGTCGTGGATGGCCCGCATCAGGCCGATGCCCGACAGGTTGTTGCAGGCGAAGATGGCCGTCGGCCGTTCGGCCAGCGACAGCAGCTTGGCGGCGGCCTTGTAGCCGTCGTCGGCGCCGAAGCGGGCGCTGCCCACCAGTGCCGGCTCGTAGGCAATGCCAGCCTCGGCCAAAGCCTGGCGATAGCCGTCATAGCGCTCGCGTCCGGTCGACAGGGACCGACGACCGGTGATCAGGCCGATCCGACGATGGCCTGATGCAATCAGGTGGCGCACGGCATCGCGCGTGGCAGCCACGTTGTCGATGACCACGGCATCGGTCTCCAGCCCCTCGACCAGCCGATCGATCAGGACCACCGGCGTACGCCTGTTCTCGATCAACGCGCGCAATTCCGGCGTTTCACCTGAAGTGGCGACGATGAAACCGTCGACCATGCGGTCAGCCAGCAGCCGCAGGTGCATGCGCTCGTTGTCCGGATCCTCGTCGCTGCAACAGAGCATGACGCCGTAGTTGTGGCGATGCGCCTGCTCCTGGATGGCGTGGATCACCGTGGTGAAGAACGGGTTGGTGATGTCGGCCACCATCAGGCCGATCGTCGACGTGGTGCCGGTCTTCAGGCTGCGTGCGATGGCATTGGTCTTGTAGCCGACCAGCTTGATCGCCTTCTGGATGCGCGCCTTCAGCGCGGCACTGACGGGCGCTGAACCGTTGATCGCCGCCGACACCGTGGCGAGGGACACATCGGCCGCTTTGGCGACGTCGACCATGGTCGGCGCGCGCCCTTGCCGCGGCGCACGTCGGGATGCGGCCTTCCTTGGTTTTGTGTCTAATCGTTTCGACATCAACGCCTATAGATCGCACACAAACGACCCTTCATCAACGAAGGATGCCCATAACACGGCGGCGCAACCGGATTGACCTTGTCGAAACGTTTCGATACGAATCCTAACAACGACAAACGATGCCTGTCCTGGGAGGGAACGGCGATGGCGGCTTTCAACGGGCTCGGACTCCATCTCGGCAACCTGTCGCGCCTGTCCGATGCCAAGACACGGTCGATCAGCCCGGAGAATTTCACCGGCGCACGGGGCCAGGGCGGCATGGCCACCGAGGGCACCGGCGCATCGCCGGCCCGCTCGCTGGGCCAGGGCTGGAAGGTGTCGCCGTCGATCGATGTCGCGCCCGGGACGACGGCGGTGCTGGCCGATATCACGGGACCGGGCGCCCTGCAGCACATCTGGGCCACCATCCGCGGCGGCCGCTGGCGCTTCCTGATCCTGCGCATCTACTGGGACGGACAGGAGAACCCCTCGGTCGAATGCCCGATCGGCGACTTCTTCGCCAACGGCTGGGAGCGCTATGCGCCGGTTAATTCGCTGGCGGTGTGTGTCAATCCCGGCCGCGCCTTCAACTGCTACTGGGAGATGCCGTTTCGCCAGCATTGCCGCGTGACCTTGACCAATCTCGATGAGGTCGAGACGCGCATCTACTACCAGATCGACTACACACTGACCGACGTTCCGGCCGATGCCGCGTATTTTCACGCGAGCTTCCGGCGTTCCAATCCGCTGGCCTACAAGACCGACCACGTCATCATCGACGGCATCAAGGGCAAGGGCCACTACGTCGGCACCTACATGGCCTGGGGCAGCAACAACACCGGCTGGTGGGGCGAAGGCGAGATCAAGTTCTTCATGGACGGCGATCGCCCGTTTCCGACCATCTGCGGCACCGGCACCGAGGATTATTTCTGCGGCGCCTACAATTTCGACGTCGGCATCTGCGAGGCCGAGCAGCCGCATGCCTACAGCCCGTTCTCGACCGCCTATGCCGGCCTGTGCCAGGTGATCCGGCCCGACGGCGTCTACAAGTCGCAGCAGCGCTTCGGCCTGTACCGCTGGCACATCATGGACCCAGTACGGTTCGACACCGAACTGCGAGTGACCATGCAGGCGCTGGGCTGGCGGCCCGACAAGGAGCGCCGCTACCTGCCGCTACAGGACGACATCGCCTCGGTGGCGTTCTGGTACCAGACCTTGCCGCACGCGCCCCTGCAGGCGCTGCCCGATCGCGACTTCCTCGAGGTGATCTGACGACTGAGGTCCCACGCCAATGCAGGCGCTCGACGCACGCAACACACATGTCATCCCGAGCGTAGCGAGGGATCTTTACGAGGTGACGCACGACGTGCCCGTTGCGCATGATCCCTCGCTGCGCTCGGGATGACAAAATGGCCCGTCACGCGCGCTTCCTGATCGGCCGGTTGGCCTCCTATGTGGCCGTGGTGCTGGTGGGCATCACGTTCATCTTCATCATTCCCCGTCTCCTGCCGGTCAACCCGGTCGAGGCGATGCTGGGCCGGATGATGTCGCAGGGCGCCTACATGCAGGAGTCGCAGGTGACGGCGCTGCGCGAGGCGCTGTCGGATGCCTTCGGCCTGAACGGCACCCTGCTGGAGCAGTACGTCGGTTTCATGAAGCGGGCGCTGTTCAGCCAGGATTTCGGCCCGTCGCTGGCAATGTATCCGACACCGGTGCGCGAGCTGATCGGCCAGGCGCTGCCATGGACCTTCGGCCTGCTGCTGTCCTCCGTGCTGATCGCCTGGGTGGTCGGCAATGCACTGGGGCTGATCATCGGCACCATGCCCAACAGCCGCGTGTCCAAGTCGCTGGAAGCGGTCGCCATCGTCTTCTATCCAATCCCCTACTTCATCCTGGCACTCGTGCTCAGCATCCTGTTCAGCTACGTCTGGAAGGTTTTTCCGCTGACCACGACGGTGCGCGGCGCGCCGTGGAGCTGGGAGCTGATCTCCAGCGTCATCTACCACTCGTTCCTGCCGGCCGTGTCGATCATTGCCGTCACCTTCGGTTGGTGGATGCTGTCGATGCGGGCGCTGTCGTCGACCCTGATGGACGAGGACTTCGTGGTCTACGCGCGGCTGAAAGGCCTGGCGCGCTCGCGCATCCTGCTGCGCTACGTGCTGCCCAACGCCATGCTGCCGCAGGTCACGTTCCTGGCCCTGCAGCTGGGCCTGATGTTCAACGGCTCGATCATCGCCGAGATCGTGTTCAGCTATCCCGGCGTCGGCTCGCTGATCTACACCGCCATCCTGCAGGGCGACTACAACCTGCTGATGGGCACGGTGTCGCTGTCGATCATCGCCGTCGCCACCGCCACCCTGCTGGTCGATCTGCTCTATCCGCTGCTCGACCCCCGCATCCGGCACCGCTGACATGCGCGGCAAACTCGCCCTCGGCACCCTCATCGTCGGCCTGGTGATCCTGGTCGGGCCGCTGGCGGCGTTCATCGCACCGGACGATCCGCGCGTCTGGCAGACCCATCCGCGCAACCAGTGGCCCAGTATCGAGCATCTGCTGGGCACCACGGCGCTGGGCCAGGACACGTTCTGGCTGCTGAGCTGGTCGGTGCGCAATTCGCTGATGCTGGGCGTGGGTGTGGCGGCGCTAGCCACCCTCATCGGCGTCGCGGTCGGCCTGCTCGCGGGCTATCGCGGCGGCACGACGGACCGGGCGCTGTCCTTCCTGATGGATGCGCTGATCGTCATTCCCAGCCTGCCGTTGCTGATCCTGCTGTCGTCGATGACCAAGGGCCAGACCTCGCTGCTGGCGGTCGGCACCATCCTGGTGATCTTCAACTGGCCCTTCCCGGCGCGCCAGATCCGTGCCGTGGCGCTCTCCATGCGCGAACGCGATTTCGTCAATCTCGCCTGGTACTCGGGCGAGTCCGTCGGCCGCATCCTGTGGCGCCAGATGGTGCCCTACCTGCGCGGCTGGGCAGTGGCGAACTTCATCAACACCATCCTGGTGGTGGTCGCCGTCGAGTCGAGCCTGGCGTTTCTGGGCCTGTCCAACGACAACGTGCCCACCATCGGCACCATGATCTACTGGGCGCTGAAGTATCAGGCCCTGATCGCCGGGCGCTGGTGGTGGCTGCTGCCGCCGATCATCTCGATCATCCTGATCTTCGTCGGCTTCTTCCTGCTGTCCAATGCGCTGGCCGACCGGCTGCGCATCAACCCGATGGCAGCGCGATGATCGTGGTCGACAACGTCGTGGCGGGCTACCGTACGCCTTCAGGCATCGTGAAAGCGGTCGATCGCGTGTCGCTGGAGGTGCGCGACGGCGAGATCCTGGGCATCGCGGGCGAGTCGGGCTGTGGCAAGACCACGCTGCTCAAGCTGCTCTACGGCAACCTCGCCGACGGATTGGAGATCCTCTCCGGCCGCGTCTACTGGCGCGATCCCGACGGCAGACGCACCATCGAGTGCGCCGATTTCCGCAAGCACTGGTGGGAGATCTTTTCCTACGTGCCGCAGGGCTCGATGAGCGCGCTCAACCCGCTGATGCGCATCGCGCCGCAGATGCTGGATGCCGGCACCGGCGGCACGCGGCCCGACATGGCGGCACGCCGCGCGCGCATCGCCAAAACCATGGCCGAACTCGATCTGCCCGAGCGCACGCAGCGGCTCTATCCGCACCAGCTGTCGGGCGGCATGCGCCAGCGCGTGCTGATCGGGCTCGCAGCCTACGTCGATCCCGATGTCGTCCTGGCCGACGAGCCGACCACGGCGCTCGACGTGGTCGTGCAGCGCCAGATCCTGGAGAACCTGGTGCGCCTGCAGCGTGCGCGGCAGAACGCGATCGTGATCGTCTCGCACGATCTGGGCCTGCATGCCCAGATCGCCGATCGTGTTGCCGTGCTCTATGCCGGGCGCCTGGCCGAGATCGGCACGGCGGATGCCGTGCTGCATCGCCCGGCCCATCCCTACACGCAGGGCCTGGTCGACGCGCTGCCGCGGCTGGGCGACAAGCGGCCACGCCAGGGCATCGATGGGCGGCCGCCCGATTTCATGGCCATGCCGCAGGGCTGCCGCTTCCGGCCACGCTGCAATCGCGCCATCGAGGCGTGCGCCGGCGTCGATCCCGATCCGCAGCCGCACCAGGGCGATCGCACCGCGGCCTGCATCCGGCTTGCGGAGGCTACCGCATGACGCAGCCCATCCTCGAGGTCAGCAACCTGCGCAAGGCCTATCGGCAGGGCGGACTGTTCGGCGGCAGTGCCGGCCCGGCCGCGCTGGCCGATGTGTCGCTGGCGTTGCGGCCCGAGGACGGCAAAGTGCTGTCGATCGTGGGCGAGTCGGGCAGCGGCAAGACCACGCTGGCGCGCATCGTACTGCGGCTGGTCACCGCCGATTCGGGAACGGTGTCGGTTGCCGGCCAGACGATCGTCGCATCAGGCGCGCGCACAGTCGACAACCGTACCTTGCGCCACCTGGTGCAGCCGATTTTCCAGAATCCATTCGAGGCCTTCAGCCTGCAGCTGCCGGTCGAGGAATATCTCTTCCGCACCGCCATCAACCTGGGCGATGCCGCGATGCGCAGCAACCCGAAACCCGCCGTCGAGGATGCGCTGACCGCCGTCGGCCTTGGCTACGCGCGCATCGCCGGCAAGGGCATCCGGGCCTTCTCCGGCGGCGAGCTGCAGCGGATCTCGATCGCCCGCGCGCTGATCGCCAAGCCGCGCCTGATCGTGGCCGACGAGCCGGTGAGCATGGTCGACGCCTCACTGCGCATGACCATCGTCAACCTGTTCAAGGAACTGAGCGAGCAGCTGGGTGTGGCGTTCGTCTACATCACGCACGATCTCAGCACCGCTTACTACCTGTCGGACGTCATGGCGATCATGCGCCAGGGCGAACTGGTCGAGTTCGGCCGGCCCGAGACGATCCTGCAATCACCCCGCAACGACTACACCAAGGCCTTGCTGGACGCGATCCCGACGCTGGATCGGCGGTGGAGCATTGGATGAAGAGCGTCACAGACAGAAATCCTCCCCACGCAGTGGGGAGGTGCCCCGAAGGGGCGGAGGGGAGCCGACGTGGTCTGGGTAACTGAGACCACGTGGGGTCCCTCTCCGGCCTTCGGCCACCTCCCCCACTACCGTGGGAGAGGGAATCAGGGAGGGAGGAGAACAGCCATGAGACTGCGCACATGGATCGCCGCGGCGGCGCTGGCCGCGGCCGGCTGGGCGGGCACCGCCTGGTCGCAGGGCATGACCGATGTCGGCACACCGCGCAAGGATACGCTGGTGGTCGACATCCTGACCGGACGGGTCGGCAATCCCAAGCGGATGAACCCGTACCTGGAAGGCAACATCCTGGTGCAGGGCCTGCATCAGCTCGCCTACAGCAACCTGTGGGAGATCGACACCGTCAAGGGCACGCAGTATCCGGCATTGGCCGCGACCCTGCCCGAGGCGCTCGACGGTACATTCACCAAGTGGCGCTTCAAGGTGCGCAAGGGCCTGGCGTGGTCGGACGGCACGCCGTTCAGCTCGGCCGACGTGGTCTTCACCGCGCGCATGGCGCTCGACAATCCCAAGCTGCCGTACCACCGCTTCATCGTCTCCAACGTCAAGGATATCCGCGCCGTCGACGACGAGACCATCGAACTGGAGACGGTGAATCCGCTGCCCAAGATCACCTATTCCTTCGGCTCGGTGATCTTCGGCAACTCCTTCCGCGTCGTGCCCAAGCACATCTGGGAGAAGGTCGATCCGCTGACCTTCGAGAACTATCCGCCGGTCACCATCGGGCCCTACAAGCTCAAGGATTCCGATCCCAACGGCTTCTGGTTCCTGTGGGAGAAGCGCGAGGATTGGCAGCGCACCGACGTCGGCCAGATGATCGGCGAGCCCAAGCCGAAATATGTGCTGTTCCGCTCCTACGGGCCGGAAGAAAAGCGCATCATCGCCATGGCGCAGAACGAGATCGACATCCTGACCGACATCACGCCGGAAGGACTCGAGATCCTGCGGCTGCGCAATCCCAAGGTGAAGGCATGGTACGACGCCTTTCCGTGGGCCAACCTGGATGATCCCTGCGAGCGCGGCATTTCGTTCAACAGCTCGGTGGCGCCTTACGACAAGTGGCAGGTGCGCTGGGCCCTGGCGCTCGCCACCAAGATCGACGATGTCAGCATCGCCACCTTCTCCGGCATGCTGCGCGCCTCGCCGATCCACGTTCCGCCGATCGCGATCCTGATGCGCACCTACCACGAGCCGATGACGGGCTGGCTGAAGGAGTTCGCGCTGCCTGACGGCTACAAGCCGTTCGATGCCGACTATGCCGTGCGCATGGGCAAGCGGCTGGCGGCCGAGCGTATCGAGGGCCTGCCCAAGGACGAGGCCGGCCTGCGCCAGCTGTTCGGCGTCGGCTGGTGGAAGCATGATCCGGCCAAGGCGCGGCAGCTGCTGGAGAGCGTCGGCTTCAAGAAGACCGGCAACAGCTGGACCATGCCGGACGGTTCGCCGTGGAAGATGACCATCAATGCACCGGCCGACTTCGAGATCCAGTCGCAGCGACTGGCCTTCGCGGTGGCCAACGAGTGGAAGAAGTTCGGCATCGACGTCAACGTCCAGCAGCAGCAGGGCGGCGTGTTCGCCACCGAGTACGCCACCGGCAACTTCCACGCCGGATCCTACTGGAGCCAGAACTGTGCCATCGGCCCCGATCTCTGGGTGCGCATGGAATGGTGGCACGAGCGCTATGTCAGCCCCAACGGGCAGCCGGCATCGTTCAATCGCGAGCGCTATCGCTCCGCCGAAGTCAGCCGCATCATCGACCAGATGGCGCGCCTGCCGGTGACCGACCCGAAGAACGTCGAGCAGGGCACGGCGCTCTTGCAGGAGCTGGTCAAGGGCATGCCGGTGATCCCGATGTTCGGCACCTCCAAGTTCGTGCCGGTCAATACGACGTACTGGAAGAATTACCCTTCGGCCTCCAACTACTACGAAGGACCGTGGTGGTGGTGGTCGAACTTCAAGTACATCGTCGCCCGCCTCGAGCCGGCGCAGTGACGATGCGGCATGAGCGCAACGCGCGTACCTTCCCCCGGAGGGGGAAAGCGGCACGCAGCGCCGGAAGGGAGATGTTGCGACCGACTCGGTTTCGATGTGATCGACCGAAACAGGTCGAACATCCCCCTTCCCGCCTTCGGGCACCTTCCCCCTCAGGGGCAAGGATATGAACGGCATACCACTTCACCCCTTCGGCCGCAGCGGCGTCGCGATCACGCGGCTCGGGCTGGGCACGGCGCCGCTCGGTGGGCTGTTCGCACCTGTCAGCGATGCCGCGGCCGAGGCGACGGTGGCGCGGGCCTGGGAACTCGGCATCCGCTATTTCGACACCGCGCCGCTCTACGGCTTTGGTCTTGCCGAGCGACGGCTGGGCCCGTTCCTGCGCTCGCAGACACGCGATTCTTTCGTGCTGTCGACCAAGGTCGGCCGCCTGCTGAGGCGCACGACCGCCGGCCAGCCACCTGACGATCCCACCTACAAGGGCACGCCGCCCGAGCGAGCCGTGTTCGACTTCAGCTACGACGGCGTCATGCGGTCGGTCGACGAGAGCCTGGCGCGACTGGGCCTCGACCGCATCGACATCCTGTTCGTCCACGACCCCGACGATCATCATGACGCCGCCGTCGCCGGGGCCTTCCAGGCCCTGGCGCGCCTGCGTGGCGACGGCACGGTGCGCGCGATCGGCGCCGGCATGAACCAGCACGAGATGCTGGTACGCTTCGCCGACGAAGCGCCGTGCGATGGCTTCCTGCTGGCCGGCCGCTATTCGCTGCTCGACCAGAGCGCATGCACCGGCCTGATGGCCCTGTGCGCCGAGCGTGGCATCGGACTGGTACTGGGCGGCGTCTTCAACAGCGGGATCCTGGCAAACCCGCATCCAGGCGCGACATTCAACTACGCGACAGCCAGCCCCGAGCTGGTCGTGCGCGCGCGGCGACTGGACATACTGTGCCGTGCCCACGGCACCCACTTGACGGCGGCAGCGATTCAGTTCGCGCTGGCGCACCCTGCCGTCAGCGGCATCGTGCTGGGTGCGCGCACCGCGCATGAGATCGAGGAGAATGCTGCCATGGCACGCCTGGACGTGCCAACGGCGCTGTGGGCCGATATCAGGCGCGAAGGTCTCGTCGATCCGGCGGCACCGTTACCGGGAGACGCGCGATGAGCAGCCTCGTGATCGACGCGCATCAGCACTTCTGGGATCCGGCGCGGGCGCACTATCCCTGGATGGCGGATGCCGCGTTGACGCCGATCCGCCGTGCTTTCGGGCCCGATGACCTGGCGCCGCTGCTGGCTGCCAACGGCGTCGATGCCAGCATCGTGGTGCAATGCCGCTCGTCGATCGACGAGACGGAGGGCTTCCTCGCGATCGCGGCCGCCACACCCTTCGTGGTCGGTGTGGTGGGCTGGGTCGACCTGACGGATCCCGCCGTCGGCGCTCACCTCGATCGCCTGCAGCGCCGGCCCGACGGCGGCAAGCTGGTCGGCATCCGGCACCAGGCGCATGACGAAGCCGATGCCGACTGGCTGTCACGCACCGATGTGCGCCGTGGGTTTGCCGCGGTATTCGAGCGGGGCCTTGCCTACGATTTGCTGGTGCGCAGCCGCGAACTGCCGGCCGCCACCGCGGTGGTGCACGCCTTCCCGCACGGCCGCTTCGTGCTCGACCACGCCGCCAAGCCGCCGATCGCCACGGGCTTCGATCAACACTGGGCCGACCGGCTCGCCGCGCTCGCTGCCTGCCCCAACGTCTGGTGCAAGATCTCCGGCCTGGCCACGGAAGCCGATTGGCGTGACTGGGATGCCGAACGGCTGCAGCCGGCCATCGATCATGCCGGACGCTGCTTCGGTCCGGACCGGTTGATCTTCGGCTCGGACTGGCCGGTCTGCCTGCTGGCCGGCAGCTACGATCGCATCAAGGCGGCCACCGAGACCTGCCTGGCCACACTGGGCGCAACGGCGCTCGACAAGGCGCGCGGCGCCAACGCCCAGCACGCCTATCGGCTCACGACCGGAGACCCTGGATGTTGATCGGACTGGACCCCCTGCTCGGCCCGGACCTGCTGCACGCGCTGCGCGCCATGGGGCATGGCGACGATATCGTGCTGGCCGATGCCAACTTCCCCGCCCACGCGGTGGGACAGCGCGTGATGCGGTCCGACGATTGCGATCTGCCGCGCCTGCTGGCGGCGGTGCTGAAAGTGCTGCCGATCGACCAGGTCGAACCGGATGCCGCGGTCGGCATGGAGGTCGTCGGCGACGCCGGACGACGGGAGCCGGTTCACATCGACATCGAGCGCCTGCTGGCCACGCAGGCCGAACCACGCGTCAGTCTGACGTTGATCGAACGCCACGCGTTCTATGCCCGCGCCCGCAGCGCTTTCGCGGTCGTCGCCACGGGCGAACGTCGTTTCTACGGCAACGTCATCCTGCGCAAGGGCACGATCGCGCCGTAGTGGAGCCCTGTATCGACGTCAGCCTGTGGCGGAAGACGGAGTCCGAACGAAGACACCCTACCACCCGTCAACGCAGGGCCGTTTCTTGCCGGTGCGCGGCGGCGGCAGCGGCATCGAGCGCAGGCCGGCCATGATCCATTTGCGCGTGTCGGCCGGATCGATCACGTCGTCGAGTTCGAACAGCGAGGCGGTGTTGAGCGCTTTGCCGCGTTCGTACATCTCCGCGACCATGCGCTCGAAGGCCGCCATGCGCTCTGCCGAGTCCTCGATCGCCGCCAGCTCCTTGCGGCGGCCAAGCTTGACCTGGCCCTCCAGGCCCATACCGCCGAACTCGCCGGTCGGCCACGAGATCGCGAACACCGAGGCGTGGAAGCTGCCGCCGGCCATGCCCAGCGCGCCCAGGCCATAGGCCTTGCGGATCACGACCGTGAAGGTGGGCACCGTGACGTTGGCGCCGACGAGATAGGTACGGCAGCAATGGCGCACCAGTGCCGTCTTCTCATGCTCCGGCCCCACCATGTTGCCGGGCGTGTCACACAGGAACAGCAGCGGGATGTCGTGCGCGTCGCACAGCTGCATGAAGCGCGCACCCTTGTCGGCGGCCGGGCTGTCGATGGCCCCGGCCAGGTGCGCCGGGTTGTTGGCCACCACGCCGATCGGCTGGCCTTCGATGCGGATCAGCGCCGTGATCATGCCGGCACCGAAGCCGCGGCGGATCTCCAGCATCGAGCCGGTGTCGGCCATGGTCTCGATCAGCGCGCGCATGTCGTACGCCCGCAGCCGGTTCAGCGGCACGGCGTGGCGCAGATGGCGCTGGTCGGCGCAGCGCCAGTTGGCCACCGGCCCCTGGAAGTACGACAGGTACTGCCGCGCCACTTGGACGGCCTCGGCCTCGTCCTCGACCGCGATGTCCACCACGCCGTTGGGCACCTGCACGGACATCGGGCCGACCTCTTCCGGCCGGTATACGCCAAGGCCGCCACCTTCGATCATCGCCGGGCCGCCCATGCCGATCGTCGAATTGGCGGTGGCAATCACCACGTCACAGCAGCCCAACAGCACCGCGTTGCCGGCAAAGCAGCGGCCCGACGTGATGCCGACCAGCGGCACCAGCCCGCTCAGCCGCGCGAAGCGATGGAACGTGTCGAGTTGCAGGCTGCCCACCGACACGCTGTCGGTGTCGCTGCCACGGCCGCCGCCGCCTTCGGCAAGCATCACCAGCGGCACGCGCCACTGCTCGGCGAGCTTGAACATGCGGTCCTTTTTCTCGTGACCTTTCTTCCCCTGCGTGCCGGCCAGCACGGTGTAGTCGTAAGCGACGACGGCCACGCGACTGTCCTTGTGCGGGAACTGGTCGCCGTTGACGCGGCCCAGTCCCATGATCAGCGAGTCCGCCTGGGTGGTGTCGACCAGCTCCTGCAGGCTCGTGGTGCGCCGGCGCGCGGCCACGACCAGTGACCCGTACTCGACGAACGAGCCGGGATCGCACAGATCGGCGATGTTCTCGCGCGTGGTGCGCTGGTTGGTTTTGCGCCGGCGGGCGACCGCATCGGGCCGGTTTTCGTCGTGCGTCTTGGCTTGGCGCGCCAGCACCTCGGCGAGATCGGGACGGATTTCGTCGAGGTCGATCGCCTGCGCCTCTTCTACGGCCTTGCCCGCCGCATCGGAGGGCTCGATGAACAGCAGCGGGTGTCCCTCGAAGACGGTGTCTCCCATCACCACCGTCAGCACCCTCACAATGCCGCCGGTTGCCGCCTTGACGACGTGTTCCATCTTCATCGCGTCCATCACCAGCACCTGCTGGCCGACTCGCACCACATCGCCTTCGGCCACACTCAGGCTGACGATGGTGCCCTGCATGGGCGCCGGCAGCGGGACGGTGCCATCGGGTCCAACGACCTCCATCACCTCGGGCCCGGCGACCATCGCAACAGCATCGAGCCTGCCCGACGGCGCACCGAGGGTCCGGCCGTGATTCAGTACGGCCAGCGGATCGGCGGCATCGACCCGCGCACCCGCCAGTCGCGGCGCCCCGGCAGCGGCCTGTGGGGCGAAGTATCGACTTGGATGAACCTCAGCGTCACCGGCGAGAAGCTCGCCGATGCGTTCGTCGATGAACCGCGTGTGTGTACGGCAGGCCTTCACGTCGGCGTGGCCCAGCAATGTCTGCAGAAAGCCGATATTCGTCGGCACGCCCACAATCTTGAACTCGGAGAGCGCGCGATAGGCTTTGGCCGCCACGTCCGCAAATTTGCCGGACGGCGCGTGCACGATGACCTTGGCCAGCAGCGAATCGAAACGCGGACTGGTGCGATAACCCGCGTAGCCAAAGGCGTCGACCCGCGTACCCCGGCCGCTCGGCGGCTCGAAGGCGGTGAGCGTACCGCCGGCCGGACGCGCCGTGCCGTCGGCGGTCATGGTCTCCATGTTCACGCGAACCTGCACCGCCATGCCGCGCGGCTTCGGTACGGACTCCTGCATCAGGCCCAGGTCGGCCAGCGTGGCGCCACCGGCAATATCGAGCTGGGCACGCACAAGATCGATGCCCGTCACCTCTTCGGTCACGGTGTGCTCGACCTGCAGGCGCGCGTTGGCCTCGATGAAAGCAACGGCGGCGCCGTCGCCGTCATCGCCGGCGTCGACCAGGAACTCGAACGTGCCCGCGCTGCGATAGCGCGCCGCTGCCGCCAGGCGCACGGCCGCATCGAGCAGCCGGGCACGCACGGCCGGCCGCAGCGCCGGTGCCGGCGCGACCTCGATCAGCTTCTGGCGCTGGCGCTGGATGCTGCATTCGCGCTCCCAGAGGTGGCTGACGGCACCCGTGCCATCACCGACCACTTGCACCTCGATATGACGGGCGCGCGCAAACAGCTGCTCGACATAGATGTCGCCGTTGCCGAATGCCTGCATCGCCTCCGAGCGGCAGCGCTCGTACGCCTCGTCCAGATCGTCGATGTCGAACACCGGGCGCATGCCGCGCCCACCACCGCCGGCGATCGCCTTGATCATGACCGCGCCGCCGCGACCAAGCGACTGCAGGAACGCCCGCGCCTCGGCGAGGCTGGTGGCCTTCGTCGTTCCCGGCATCACCGGCACGCCGCACCGCTGGGCCAACGCCCGCGCCTGCGCCTTGTCGCCGAAGAGATCCAACGTCTCGGGTGACGGCCCCACGAACGAGATGCCGGCATCCGCGCAGGCGCGCGCGAAGCCGGCATTCTCGGCGAGGAAACCGTAACCCGGATGGATGGCATCGCAGCCGGCCTCGCGCGCCACTGCCACGATCTGCGCCGCATCGAGATAGGCCGCGGTGCCGACGCCTTTCAGCGCGCGTGTCTCGTCGGTGCGGCGGGTATGCAACGACAGCGCATCGTCCTCGGAATGCACACTCACAGTACGGATGCCGGCGTCGGCCGCGCTGCGCGCAATGCGGATGGCGATTTCGCCGCGGTTGGCGATCAACAGACTTTTCATTGTGCTGCCCCCAGCACGGCGCGCGTGCCGATGACGCCGGATGTTTCCAGCGACGTGAATTCAGTGACGGACAGGCCGAGTTCGCCCACCAGCACGGCCTCGTTATGCTCGCCCAGGGTCGGGGCCGGCGATTGCAGCGGCGGCGCGCGCCCGTCGATCCGGTACGGCGCCAACGGCGCGATATGACTGCCGATGAAACGTCTCCTGGCCCGGCGCCAGAAGCCGCTCCCGACAAGCTGCGGGTCGGCCAGCAGATCCTGCGCCGCATAGATGGACGCCGCCGGCACGCCCGCGGCTTGCAGCACGTGCACGGCGTCGAATGGATCCCAGGACGCCGCCCACTGGCGCACCAGCTGCTCCATTTCGGCTTCGCGCTCCTTGAGCCGCGCCAGGCCGGTGTCGGGCGGCATCGCGAGTTGGGCGCAGCCGATGGTTTTCGCCAGGGCGTTCCACTGTGGAGTGGTCTCAACGACGATGGCAATCCATCGGGCCGCCGTATTGGTCGGCGCCACCACCCGCAGCGCCGACAGCGGATGCCGACTGCCGCTGCGCATCAGCGGTTCCGACTGCGTGGACTGTGCGACGATGGCATCGGCGCACAACTGGAACAGGCACTCGACCTGACCGAGATCGATCACGGTGCTGGCGCGACCGTGACGTCGGCCATAGAGGGCGATCAGGCAGGCGACGGCGCCATACAGGCCGCCAATCGGATCGCCGTAGGCCACGTGCTGCATGGTGGGTGGGCCATCAGCCTCGCCATTGACGAAGGGCAGGCCCGATGCTTGTTCGACCGTCGAGCCGTAGGCGCGAAAGCCGCTCCATGGGCCCGCGGCACCGAATGCGCCCATGGACATCGCGATCAGGCCCGGTGCGCCGGCGGCCAATGCCTTGGGCCCGATGCCGAGCTTGTCGAGCACGCCGGGCGCATAATTCTCGACCATGATGTCGGATTGCGCCGCCAGTCGGCGGACCAGCGCCTTGCCGGCTTCCGTCTTCAGATCCAGCGTGATGCCGCGCTTGTTGCGGTTGACCATGAGGAACGACGGCCGCGTCTCGTAGGGCGGCGGATCGCCATCCAACGGACCATCGAAGGCCCGCCACCAATCGAAATGCGTGCACGACTCGACCTTGACGATGTCGGCGCCGAGATCGGCGAAGTGGCGTGTGGCCAGCGGCCCGGCCCACCCCATCGACAGATCGAGCACACGCACGCCGCGCAGCGGCAGGTCCGGCATTGTCTTCGGCCGCCGCAGCGCAACCGTATCGGCCCGCGCGCCAACGTCCATCCGAAACGGCATCGTGGGACCGACGGCGGAGTCGGCACCCGGCACGGGCGCGAAGCTGCCGCGTCCTTGCCAGTGCGGCGTCCGCGGCAAGGCCGCGAGGTCGGGGACGGGCGCCATGGGAATACGCCGCGCCTGTCCTTCCTTCAGCCAGTATGCGGCCGGACGAGTCTTGAAGGCCGGCACCAGGACCGGGTCGAGCGCATCGGCGCGGTCCAGGCGTTGCAATGCCACCTGGCTTTGGGGATCACGCGCGAGCTCGGGGCGGCCAATCAGGTCGCACAGCGCCGTCCATTGCGGCACCGTGAGCGCAGTGACGCCGATCCAGCCATCGCTGGCGCGATAGATCCCGCCGGGATAGGTCGGCGTGAAGCGGTTGACACCGCGGCGCACGACCTTGTCGCCCGTCAATGCCAGGCTGGCGGCGCCGCCTTCCGAGAAGCAGAGATTGGCGTCCAGGATGTTGACGTCGATGCGGCGGCCTTGCCAGCCGGCATCGCGGCCGATGAGCGCCCCCATCGCGGCGATGAACGCCGTCGCGCCGGCGACGACCTGCGGCGCATGTCCGCGCGGCAGCAGCGGCTGGCCATCCTTCGGCCCTGTCGCATAGGCCACGCCACTCATGGCCTGGATCAGGGCGTCGGTGCCGCTCCACCGCGCGTACGGTCCATCGGCGGCAAACCACGTCAGCCCCAGGCGTACGACGGCCGACAGCCCGGCCGCCTCTATGGACGCATCGGCGGCTTTGACCTGATCCGGGTTCTGTCCCGCAATGACCAGATCGATGGTCGAACTCAATGCCGCGCCAATGCGGCTCGACGCCGGCTGTTTTCCATGATCGAGCCAGGACGCATAGGCGGCACTGCCGGTGCCGCCATAGCCCACGCCGATCGCGTTGGGTGAACCAGCCTGCAGCACCGTTGCGCCATGGGCGGCAAAAAGACGACCGCAATAGCGTGTCGCGACACCATCCGGGCACTCGAGGATCGTCAGCCCGGCCAGCGGACCACTCATGTTGCCTCCGCAAGATGACAGGCGCCGGCATGACCGCGGCCGAGCGAACGCCAGGCCGGCGGTTCGATCGCGCACCGCTCGACCGCGCGTGGACAGCGCGGATGGAACTTGCAACCCGGCGGCGGCGCCAGCGCACTTGCGATCTCGCCGCGAATAGCGTCCAGCGGCGGCCGATGATCGGGATCAGGGCGCGGCACGGATGCCAGCAGCGCCTGGGTATAGGGATGCCGCGGCCGCGCGAAGACTTCCTCCGTAGGACCGGCCTCGACCATGTTGCCGAGGTACATGACGCCGACCCGTGTGCTGAAATGCTCCACCAATGCCAGATCGTGCGCGATGATCAGGTAGGCCAGCCGGAAGCGTTCCTGGATGTCGGCCAGCAGGTTCAAGATCTGGGCGCGGATCGACACATCCAGCGCCGAGATCGGTTCGTCGAGCACGATACAGCGCGGGTTGACGGCGAGCGCCCGCGCGATCGCGATCCGCTGGCGCTGCCCGCCACTGAATTCGTGCGGAAACAGGTCGGCCGCCGTGGCCGGCAGGCCGACGACGTCGAGGACTTCTTCCACGCGCCTGCGCAGGGCCGCACGATCGGGCCGTTCGTGCGCCAGGATCGGTTCGGCGATGATCGTGCGCACGCGCAGCCGCGGATTGAGCGAGGCGTAAGGATCCTGAAAGACGGCCTGGACATGCCGGCGATAGGCCTTGAGGTCGGCCCCCGACAGGCCCGCCAGATCGCGGCCCTCGAACAGGATAGCGCCTTCGGTTGGCCGCTCCAGCATCAGCACCATCTTGGCGATCGTGGTCTTGCCGCAGCCCGACTCGCCGACCAGCGCGACCGTCTCGCCGACATCCACGGAGAAGCCCAAGCCATCGACGGCACGCACGGTGCCGCCGGCCTGCAGCAGTCCGCCGCCGACGCGGAAATGCTTCTTCAGGTCGCGCACCTCCAGCAGCATCAGCGCGCCTCCGGACCCGGCAGCCAACAGGCCACCTTGTGGCCGGGCGCCAGCTCGACCTCGGGCGGATACTGCGCTTCGCACTGGGCCGTTCGCCGCGCGCACCGCGCGGCGAATCGGCAGCCGACGGGCGGATCGATCAGGCTGGGCGGCTGGCCACCGATCGCATGCAGGCGTTTGCGCTTCTGACCCAGGTGCGGAATCGCGTTCAACAGCGCCTGAGTGTAGGGATGCGCCGCGTTGCGGTAGATCGTACGCACATCGCCCACCTCGACGACGCGGCCGGCATACATGACCGCGACGCGGTTGCAGATCGATGCCGCCACACCCAGATCGTGCGTGATCAGGATGATGCCCAGGGCGCTGTCGCGCTGCAGTTCGCGAAACAGCTCGATCATCTGCACCTGGATGGTGACGTCGAGATTGCTGGTGGGCTCGTCGGCGATCAGCAGCCGCGGCGCGCAGGCGATCGCCATGGCCGCCACGACGCGCTGGCGCATGCCGCCGCTGAACTGGTGCGGGTAGTCGTCGAGACGCTTCTCGGGCGAGGGAATGCGCACGCGCCGCAGCACCTTGACCGCCGCCGCGCGGACCGCGCGGGCACCCTGCGCCAACCGATGATAGCGGAACGGCGCGCCGACCTGGTCGCCGACGGTAAACACCGGGTTCAGCGACGTCATCGGATCCTGCGACACCATCGAGACGCGCCGACCACGCCAATCGCGGGCCATCTCCTCTTCGGAGAGCGTGGTCAGGTCGATGCCGTCGACCCAGATACTCCCTTCGACGATACGGCCGCTCTGTTTGGGCAGCAGCCGCATGATCGACAGGCTGGTCATGCTCTTGCCCGACCCGGACTCGCCGACGACGCCCAGGGTCTCACCGGCATCGACATGCAGGTTCACGCCGTCGACCGCCCTCACGACGCCGCGCTTCAGGAAAAGATGGGTGCGCAGGTTCTCGACGCGCAGCAGCGGTTGGCTCATGTCACAGCTGCCGCCGCTTGGGATCGAAGGTATCGCGCAGCCAGTCGCCTACCATGTTGGCGGCCAGGCAGGTCAGCATGATGGCGATGCCGGGCATGGTGATCGCCCACCAGGCGTTGGTGAGATAGTTGCGCGCATCAGACAGCATCAGGCCCCACGATACATCGGGCGCCTGGATGCCGAGCCCGAGGAAACTCAGGGAGGCCTCGAAGATGATGACCTGGCCGACCTGCAAGGTGGCGAGCACCAGCAGCGTGTTCATGATGTTGGGCAGCAGGTGGCGGAAGAAGATCGTGCCGGTGCCGCAGCCGGCCACCTTGGCCAGCGCCACGTAGTCGCGTTCCTTGAGCGAGAGGATCTCGCCGCGCACGATACGGGCGTACCACGTCCAGTACGTGACGATGATCACCACGATCACGGTGCTGAAGTCGGCGCCGAACACGGCGGCAATCACCAGCGCCAATGCCAGCGACGGGATCGAGAGCTGAATGTCGACCAGCCGCATGATGACGGCATCGACGACCCCGCCGAAATAGCCCGAGATCATGCCGATCAGGCCGCCGATGCTGCCGGCAAAGATGATGGCGTAGAGCGCCGAGACCAGCGACACGCGCGCGCCGGCGATGATGCGGCTCAGGATATCGCGGCCGAGATTGTCGGTCCCCAGCGGATAGGCCCAATCGCCCTTCTCGGCCCAGGCCGGCGGACGGAAGGCGGCGCCGAGATCCAGCCCGTTGGGGTCATGGGGCGCAATCGTCTCGCCGCCGACGGCGGCCACGATCACGACCAGAAGCGTCAGCATCGAGAGCCACGGCAGGCCGCCGCCCCGCAGGCGCACCAGCAGTGAAGACAACGGTCCACGCGCGGGCAGCGTCGGGAATGCGGCGCTGTCAGCGGTCATAGCGAATCCTCGGATCGATGAGACCGTAGGACAGATCAACCAGCAGGTTCGAGGTGACGAACAGGATCGAGGTCAGGAGCACGCCTGCCTGCACCACCGGGAAGTCGCGCGAGAACACGGCCTCGACGACCGTGCGGCCGACGCCCGGCCAGGCGAAGATCGTCTCGACCACGAAGGCGCCGCCCAGCATAGCCGCAAAGTAGACGCCGAGAATCGTCACCAGCGGGATCGCGGCGTTGCGCAGCGCGTATTTCCAGATCAGCACACGCTCGCTGGCGCCCACGGCACGGCCCATGCGAATGTAGTCGCTGTCGAGCACGTCAAGCATGGCCGAGCGCACGATGCGCGTCTGCGCCGCCACCGGATACCAGCCCAGTGCAATGGCCGGCATGATGATGTGCGCCGGTGTGCCGTAGCCGTAGGCCGGCAGCAGGTTGAACTGGATGGCCAGGATCAGGATCAGCAGCAGGCCGACCCAGAAGTTGGGCATGGCCTGGCCCAGCATGGCGAAACCCTTGCCCAGCGTGTCGATCCACGAGCCGCGATAGACCGCCGACAGCACGCCGAACGGCACGGCCAGCAGGATCGAGAACAGCAGCGCCGCCAGCGCCAGGTAGATCGTGGCCGGCAGACGGTCCAGCACCAGCGACATAGCCGGCGCCTGCCAGCGGTAGGAATTGCCGAAATCGCCGGACAGGGCATTGCCGGCAAAGATCAGGTACTGCCGCCACAGCGGCTCGGCCAGGCCCATATCGCGGCGCACCTGCTCGATCAGCGCCGGCGGCGCTTCGGTCGGCAGCAGCAGCACGATCGGATCGCCGCTCAGCCGCGAGATGAAGAAGATCACGATGCTGGCGCCGACGATGCTGACCAACCCCTGCACGACGCGCTTGGCGATATAGACGAGCATGGGCGGACTGCCTATGGCACCGGCGCGCAGCGCCGGATCATGACCGATGTCGAAACATGAGCCGGCCCTTCGGGCCGGTGCGCCACTGGAGTGGCGCGCTCCCGGCGAACCATCATCGTGCCGCTACTTCTTCAGGCCGATTTCCTGGAAGCCGCGCCAGTAGCCGGGATACGGCCATGGCTTGAAGTCGACCTTGCTGTCGCGCCAGGCCAGCGTGATCATCGGCCGGTAGGTGGTCATGCCACCCAGCACCTTCTCCTGCTTATAGCGGGCGATCTTGCGGGCGAGTTCGTCGCGCTTCTGCGGATCCATGGTGAGCTTCAGCTGCTCGACCATGGCGTCCGCCTCGGCATCCTGGGTGAAAGAGTAGCTGCCCCAGCCCTTGCCGGAAACGAAGCTGTGCAGGTGACCGGCCCAGGCCGTGCCCGGATCGCCGGGCAGGTTCTGGCTCCACATCCAGCTGATCAGCCCATCCATCTCCGGTGGCGCGTTGCGGCCGCGACGACCCAGATTGATCCAGGCGCCGTATTCGAGGCCCTGCACCTTGCAGCGGATACCCGAGGCGGTGAGGTAGGCGAACATCGCCTCGCCGACCTCCTTCACGTTGGGCTCACGCGGTGTGGTGAGGTTGTAGCAAGGCGTCTCGAAGCCGTTGGGATGGCCGGCCTGGCGCAGCAGCTCGCGCGCCTTCTTCGGATCGTATGGGTAGGGCTTCAGCTCGGGATCGTAACCGACGCTGCCTTTGCCGACCTGCACGTAACGCTCGCCCTGGCCGAACAGCACGCTCTTGATGATGGCGTTCACATCGATGGCGTGTGCCGCCGCCTGGCGCACTCGCACGTCGCGGAATGGCGAGTTGGGCTGGTCGGTGTTGAAGTCGAGATAGAGGTTGTTGCCCGACACGACGCTGATGGTCTTCACGCCGGGCATCTTCTTGAATTCCTCGACCATCGACAGCGGCACCGCGTCGACCCAATCGACGGCCCCGGTCTTGAACGCCGCGACGCGCGTCAGGTCTTCCGGAATGATCTTGATGGTGAGGTTCTTAACGGTGGGCCGATGCTCCTTGTTCCAGTAGTCATCGAAAGCCTCGAGCTTCAACTCGTCTTTCACGACGCGCGATACGAACTTCCACGGTCCCGTGCCGACCGGCGCCCTGGCGAAGCCCTCCTCGCCGACGCGTTCGTAATAGGCCTTGGGGATCGCCCACAGCTGCAGCTGGCCGGAGATGTAGGAACCGTCGCCTTCCTTGAAGTGCAGGCGGAAATGATGGTCGTCGATGATCTCGAAGCGTTCGACAGAGGCCTGCAGGTGCGACCAGCGCGACACCTTGGGATCGCGCAGCTTGCCGTAGGCAAACTCGAAGTCGGCGCTGGTGAGCGGATCGCCGTTGTGGAACTTCACGCCCTTGCGGATGCGCACATCGATGATCGGCTTGCCGTTGTCCTCGGTCACCTCCCATGATTCGGCCAGCCAGTTGACGGTGCGCAGATTCGGATCGGGCCGCACCAGCTGCTCGAACATCTGGCCCATGAAGTAGTGATCGACGCCGGCCGAGTATTTCAGCGGATCCATCACGGTCGACTCGGCGGCAAACGCCACGGTCAGACTGCCGGTGGCCGGTGTGCTCTGCGCCAGGGCGGCCACGGGCAGCAAGGACAGCGATAGCGCGAAACCAAGCGCCGGCGTTCTGATCATGCGTTTCCTCCCATTCGTTTGGCGCCGCCTGCGCGACCGTCGTTGGGTTCGAAGCCAACATGCTCAGGTACGAATGTCAAATGTCAGTTGTCGACAATTGTACTTCCGAAAATGCATGCAGCTTGGTAAGGAGCGCATGGCAATTTCCCGTAGTGAAACTGAGTGGCGCCGATGGCGACGGCTGTGATGCGACCGGTGATGGCTTCTGCCGATGGCGTTCCACGCCGCCGTGGCGAGCGCACGCGAACGATTCCCGAGCAGATCGCCGATCACCTCGGCATCGCCATCCTCAACGGCGAGTATCGTGGCGGGGAACGGGTGGCCGAGCAGGAGGTGGCCGCGCTCTATGGCGTCAGCCGCGGGCCGGTGCGCGAGGCGATCCGCGCGCTGGAGAAGCGCGGTCTGGTCGAGCTGTTCCCGCGACGCGGCGCTTACGTCGTCGACATCACGCTCGATGCCATTGCCGACATCTTCAACATCCGCGCCGCGCTGCTGGGCCTGGCGGCGCGCAACCTGGCGCTGCGCCGCGATGCGGCAGATGCCGTTGGCGAACTGACCGAGCACGCCGCCAACATACAGCGCCTGGCGCCGCTCGAAGACACGGATCCGGTGGCGTTCGCACTGGTGGTCGGGCGCACGGGCGGCATCGTCTATCGCCAGTGCGGCAACGCTCCACTCATCCGCATGCTGCGGCAGCAGAATCAGGGATCCCTGTGGGGCCTGATCTGGCGCGAGCGACCGCTGGACTTCTTCACCCCCCAGCGCCGCGTCGAGACGGCCAACGACTGGACGGCGATGGCGAAGGCGATCCGAAGCGGCGACGGCGCCGGCGCCGAACGCATCGTGCGCAAGGCACTCTACGATTCACGTGACGGCGCGATGGTCACCTTGCGCCAGCTGCGTGGCGAGCAGGTGGATCCGTCGAAACTCATCCGTGACTGAGCGCGGGATCGCCGCTGCGGACGATCGGCGTCAGCCGAACACGGCGCTGGTGACCGTGCGGAACCAGGACGCGGCATTTCGTGCCTCATTGGCGCGAAGCGTCCGCGGCGCGACCAGCGGACTTGTCCCACTCAGCTTGACGACCTCGGCAAACTGCCCATTGCTGGGACGATAGACGCTGGCGATCGAAATGCCGTAATCCGGCGCCATGAGGCTGTAGCTGGTGTTGAAGAGCTGGTGATCGGCCGGCGGCAGACCGCGAACCAGGCTCGCGATCGCCGTGGCACAGACCTTCGCCTGGCTGTTGGCCGCGAATGCCGATTTCGGCAGGGCACCCGCGATCGCGGCGTCACCGATGACATGGATATCGGGCTGCAGGCGTGATTCGAAGGAGATGGGATCGATCGGGCACCAGCCGGTGCGATCGGTGACACCGGCGAGCCGGGCGATCGCGCCGGCTTTCTGGGGCGGAATGATGTTCGCGACACTGGCGCGATGACGGCCGCGATCGGTGTGAATGGTCTTCGCCGCCGGATCGACGTCCGTGACGGCGCCGCCCGACGACAGCGGCACCCACTCCAGGAGGCCGGGATAGAGGTCCTGCCACGCGGCCTGGAACTGGCGCTGGCTGGGAAAGGCATCCTTGGCATCGAGAACGATCAACTTGGACCGCGGTTTCCTGGTCTTGAGGAAATGGGCGATCAGGCTCGCCCTTTCATAGGGTGCCGGGGGGCATCGGAACGGGTTGGCGGGCACCGAGATGACGACCAGGCCACCGTCATCCATGGCGTCGAGTTGGCGACGCAGGAGCATCGTCTGCGGTCCCGCCTTCCACGCGTGCGGCATCAGATCGACCGCGGCGGCCCCGTAGCCGGGAATGGCGCCCAAACGCAGGTCGATTCCCGGTGCCAGAACCAGGCGCGTGTAGTGGAGAGCCGAGCCGTCGCGCAGCCTCACCAGGCGTGCCCGCGGATCGACCGCGACCGCATCCTGCTGCACGATGGAAATGCCGTCGCGTTTCAACCCATCGTAACCGAACTCCTGCGCTTCCATTCCACGCAGGCCGGCGATCACTTCGTTGCTCGACGGGCAGGCGGTGAAGCGCCGGTTGGGTTCGACCAGCGTGATGCTGAGACGGTCGGATTGACGGCGCAATTCGCGCGCGCAGGTCGCGCCGGCAAAACCGCCGCCCACGATCACGATCGCCGCCGCCGGTCGCGCCAAGACGCGCGGCGCCCCGATGAACGGCGTGCCGGTGCCGGCGAGACCGGTCGGCACTGCGCTATGACGGGCTGTATGGGTGATCATGTCGCTCACGTCAGGCGGCTTTCAAGTCGTGGTTCTTGAGCGGCAGCGTCCGGATGCGCTTGCCGGTGGCGGCGAAGATGGCATTCAGCACGGCCGGCGCCGCCACCGCGATCGTCGGCTCGCCGACCCCGCCCCAGAAATCACCCGAGGGCATCGAAACGGTCTCGACCGCCGGCATGGCCGCCATCCGCATCACCTCATAGGTGTCGAAGTTCTCCTGCTCCATGCGACCGCCCTTGACGGTGCATTCGCCGTAGAGGCAGGCCGACAGGCCGTAGACGAACGAGCCCTCGACCTGTCGCTCGATCTGCGCCGGATTGACGGCGTGGCCCGGATTGGTCGCCGCAACGATGCGATGGATCTTCAGTTCACCGCCGGTGACCGACACTTCGGCTGCGGCCGCGACGTAGCTGCCGAAGCCCATGATCTGGGCAATGCCGCGATGGACGCCCGCTGCCGGTGGATTGCTCCAGCCGATCCGGTCCGCCGCCGCATCAAGGACCGCGCGATGCTTGGGGTAGTTCGCCATCAGCTTGCGGCGAAACGCCAGCGGATCCTGGCCCGCGGCGTGGGCGAGTTCATCCATGAAGCACTCGAGGTAGATCGCGTTCTGATTGAGGTTGACGCCACGCCAAGGACCCGGTGGCACCGGTGGATTGCGCATGGCGTGGTCGATCAGCAGATTCGCGATCGAGTAGCCCAACAGGCCAGCGTGCGTACTGTTGGCGGTCAAGCCCTGGAAAACGAGAGGATCCTTGCCGTTCTCCAGACCTTGAGGCCGGATCGCCGCGAAGATCGACTGACCTGAAATTCGCATATGCAAGGCCGTCAGGTTGCCTTCGCTATCGAGCGCGCCGGTCAGCTTGCATTGCGTCGTCGGATGATAGGCACCATGCAGCATGTCCTCTTCCCGCGACCAGATCAGCTTGACCGGTGTACCGGGGAGCTCCTTGGCGATCCGCACCGCCTGGTGCACGTAATCCTGATGGATGCCGCGCCGGCCGAAGCCGCCGCCGAGATGCAGTTTGTGGACATCGCACTTCTGAACCGGCAGGCCGGCTGCCTCTGCCGCCGCCGCCAGGCTGCCCTCGCCATTCTGGGTCGGCACCCAGACTTCGCACTTCTCGGGCGTGTAGAGCGCGGTGGCGTTCATCGGCTCCATGGTGGCGTGATTCTGGTAAGGATAGCCGTAGACCGCCGTCACGGTCTTGGCCGCGCGCCGGATCATCCCGCGCGCGTCACCGACGGCCGTGCCGACGAACGCCGCTTCTGCATCCAGGCCCTCTGCCAACGCGCTGGCGATGGACGCACTCGAAACACCCGTGTTGGGGCCGTCGTCCCAATCGATCGGCAGCGCATCGAGCGCCGTCTTGGCCTGCCACCAGGTGTCAGCCACCACGGCAACCGCCGTGTCACCGACCTGAACCACTTTCTTCACGCCCGGCATGCCGGTGACCTTGCCAGCATCGAATCGGCTCACCTTGCCGCCGAACACGGGGCACGCCTTGATGGCAGCATTCAGCATGCCCGGTCGCACGACGTCGGTGCCGTAGATCTGCTTGCCGTTGAGCTTGTCGGCGGTGTCGAGCCTGGGCAACGGCTTGCCCGCGACGGTCCAATCCTTCGGATCCTTGAGTTTGACCTCAGCGGGTGGCGTCAGCTTGGCTGCCGCACTCGCGACCTTGCCGAACGTGGTCACGCGGCCCGTGGGACGATGCGTGATCACGCTCCTGGCCGCCACACACTCGCCCGCGGGGACGCGCCAAGCCTGCGCTGCCGCCGCGATCAACATCTCGCGCGCGATGGCCCCGCCCTTGCGCACATATTCTTGCGACTCGCGGATGCCGCGACTGCCGCCCGTGGAGAAGTCGCCCCACACGCGATTGCGTGCCACGTTCTGACCCGGGGTCGGATACTCGGTCGTCACCCGGGACCAGTCGCACTCCAGTTCCTCGGCCACGAGTTGGGCGAGGCCGGTCAGCGTGCCCTGTCCCATCTCCGAACGCGCGATGCGAATGACAACGGTCTCATCGGGCTTGATGACCACCCAGGCGTTGATCTCAGTGGCCGCATCAGCAGCGTACGCGCTGCCCGGCAGCGGCACATGGAAGCCTAGCGACAAGCCGCCCACCGCGGCAGCGGATCCGACGACGAAACGGCGGCGTGAAACGGTCATGCTCGCCTCCTTCAGCCTTGCCGGGTGTCGCGGCTCTTGGCCGCCTGCTTGATCGCCGCGCGCACGCGGTTGTAGGTTCCGCAGCGGCAGATATTGGTGATTTCGCTATCGATGTCGGTATCGGACGGATCACGGTTCTGCTGCAGCAACGCGACCGCGGCCATGATCATGCCGGACTGGCAGTAGCCGCATTGCGGCACGTCCAATGCCAGCCACGCCTTCTGCACCGGGTGAGAGTTGTCGGCAGACAGGCCCTCGATGGTGACGATCTTCTGTTCCGCCGAGACCGCACCGACCGTCAGCGCGCAGGACCGCGTAGCGACACCATCGATATGCACGGTGCAGGCGCCGCACTGGGCAACACCGCAGCCGTACTTGGTTCCGGTCAGCCCGAGCTGTTCGCGGATGGCCCACAGCAACGGCGTATCGGGATGAACGTCCACGTCGCGCACTGTGCCGTTGATGGTCAGTCGTGCCATGTTGAGCCTCGTGGATGGTGGCATGGGAACGCTAGGCGGGAGCTGTCGCAGAAAGTTGTCCTGCGGCGTCTCTGTTTGTCGCCGACTGTCGCGATCCGGCTGTTTGACACAGATTGATACAAACGCCGGGAGCACCTGCTGAAAGCGAATGCTCGCTGTGTCACGCGGCGCCTGTACGGCAGAGCGCGACCACGGTTTGCGCATCGAGACCTTGATGCATGACCCAGACGGCGACCGGCTTGCGACGGCCGCGCACTGTCAGACTCATCGGGCTGCGCTGGCAGATATCCAGGCCGATGTTCAGTGGGGCGCACCGGCAGGCTGCCCGCATCACGTCGTCGGAAACCACCAGCGACGCCCCCAGCTGACGCGTTGCGCGCTCGAGCCGGCTGGCGACGTTGACGGCATCGCCCAGCACCATCAGCTTGGCACGCCGATCATCGCCGCTGTTGCCGACCACGGCCTCGCCGACATGCAGACCGATGCCGATGCGCAACGGCTGCGCCTGGCGCGCCGGGCTTTCGCGGTTCCAGCGCACCAGTTCATCCAACATCGCCAGCGCGCAGCGCAGGGCCCGCACCGTGTCATCCGGCGTCGCCCACATGCCGCCCCACACCGCCATGACGCCGTCACCGATGTAGTCGTCGATCCCGGCGCCATGCGCGGCGATAACCCGCGCCATCCGCCGATGGAACTCACCGAGCAGGCCGATCGTGTCGGCCGGCGCGAGGTCCTCGCACAGGCGCGTGAACCCCACGATATCGGCGAACAGCACGGTCACCCGGGCCGGACGCGGGACGTCGAACGCAGCCGGATCGATCGCGGCGTGGCGCGCCAGCAGCGGTGGAACAAAGCGCGACAGATTGTCGTTGATACCGCCATGGATCGGCAGACCCACGCGGCGTATGGCTGATCTCAGCATCTTGGACACCCGCTGTGTTGAGGGGACGGCGCTGGTTCCTGGACGCCCTGATCCTGCCCCGCGGCTGTGACAGGACTTTGCCGCCGAACCCATTGAATTGTCGCGGAGTGCGACGGATGGGCGGGGCGACAAACTTTGATACAGTTTAGCCGGCGCGTTGCCGGCCTCGCCGTGGTAGCTTCAGGCTGCGAGAGAAAACGCGATGGAACCCACGCCTCACGTTGCCGTCGTCGACGATCACCGCGACATTCGCGAACTGGTCGGACGCTACCTGACCCAAAACGGCTACCGCGTCAGCGTCGCCGAGAGCGCTGCTGCGTTCCGCCGCATCCATGAACGCAGCGCCTTCGATCTGGTGGTGCTCGACATCATGATGCCAGGCGAGGACGGGCTGCAGCTCTGCCGGCATCTGCGCGCGACCGCCGACGTGCCCATCATCCTGCTGACCGCCATCATCGAGGACACCGATCGCATCATCGGCCTCGAGATGGGTGCCGACGACTACCTGACCAAACCGTTCAACCCGCGCGAACTGCTGGCGCGCATCCGCGCCGTCCTGCGACGCGCCAACAGCCTGCCGCCGCGACAACAGCGCCGGCCGGCCAACGCCGTGCGCTTCGATCGCTGGACCTTCGAGGTCGGCCGCCGCGAGCTGGTGGGCGCCGACGGCGTTGCGGTGCCGTTGAGCACTGCCGAGTTCCGCCTGCTGCACGTCTTCCTCGACCATCCCGGCCTGGTGCTGTCACGTGAGCAGTTGCTGGACCTCACGGTCGGCCGGGCCGCTGATGTGTTCGATCGCAGCATCGACAACCAGGTCAGCCGGCTGCGCAAGAAGATCGAGATCGACCCGAAGAACCCGGCGCTGATCAAGACGCATTGGGGCGGCGGCTACAGTTTCGAGGCCGACATATGCGCGGCATGATGCGACGCCTGTTGCCGATCAGCCTCACCGGCCAGATGGTGATCTTGCTGCTGGCCGCACTGGCGCTGTCGCAGGCCATCGCTTTCGTCGTCTTCAGCGATGAGCGCACCACCGTGCTGAAGGGTGCTGCCAAGGAAGAGTTCCTGGTACGCAGCGCATCGACGGCGCGGCTGCTCGAAGCGACACCACCTGCCCTGCACGCCGAGATCCTGCGCGCCGTCGGCACGAGCTACACACGCTACTGGGTGGCGACCGACACCACCGAGGATACCAGCCAGTGGATGCGCGAAGCATGGATCCAGCTGGCCGAAGGATTGACGCTGAAGCCGCGCCCCGGGCATCCGCCGCCGGCGGATGCGGCAGCGCAGTCA
Source organism: Reyranella sp. CPCC 100927 (assembly GCF_007859315.1). Classification (GTDB taxonomy): domain Bacteria; phylum Pseudomonadota; class Alphaproteobacteria; order Reyranellales; family Reyranellaceae; genus Vineibacter. The sequence continues at coordinate 409,943 of NZ_VOHA01000001.1, read as the reverse complement.
TCCTGGATCGCGACCGCAGCTGCCGCCACGAACGCTGCATCCTGGCGTGTCCTGCCGGCCCATGTATGGTCGTTCACGCGACCGGCGAAATTCCTCTATCTGGAGGAAGCCAACGCGATGGGACTGACCGTCCCGCTCGGCGATGGCCGCTGGCTGAACGCCTTCTTCGCCAAGCGGTTGCCGTCCGTCTGGTCATCGCAGTCCTACCTGTCGCTGGGACTGACGGCGCTGGCTTTGTCGCTGATCGCCGTGGTGATCGCGGGGCGTATCGCACAGCCGCTGCGGCAGTTGGCGCAAGCGGCCGAAGGACTGGGTCGCGGCGAACAGGTCGAGCCGGTGCCCGAGCGCGGGCCGACCGATGTCCGCCGCACCGCCGAGGCTTTCAATCAGATGCAGACCCGCCTGCGCCGCTTCGTGGAGGATCGCACGCGCATGCTGGCCGCGATCGGCCACGATCTGCGCACGCCGCTCACATCGCTGCGCTTGCGCGCTGAATTCGTTTCCGACGAGGAGACGCGGGAAAAGCTGCTGGCAACGGTTGAGGAAATGCAGACCATGACCGAGGCGACGCTGGCTTTCGCGCGCGAGGATGCCAGCGGCGAAGCCACGCGCGCCGTCGATTTTCCGGCCTTGCTGGAAAGCCTGTGTGCCGACCTCGCCGATCTCGGCTGGAATGTGAACGTTTCCGAGACAGGGCCGATGCCTTATCGCTGCCGGCCCGACGCACTGCGCCGTGCGCTGCGCAACCTGATCGAGAACGCCGTGCGCTATGGCGGCGAAGCGCGCGTGGCGCTCAGCCAGACAGCGGATGGACTGGAGATCACCATCGACGACGATGGGCCCGGCATCCCCGACCAGGACCTCGAGCGGGTGTTCCAGCCGTTCGTGCGACTGGAGAATTCGCGCAACCGCGAGACCGGCGGGGTCGGCCTGGGCCTGTCGATCGCCCGCAGCATCGTGCGCGCCCATGGCGGCGACGTTATCCTCGCCAATCGCCCGGACGGACTTCGCGCCACCATCCGCCTGCCGCGCGTGGGCTAGGCGCTACTGCGCGCGGACCCACAGCATGGGTCCGCTGGCATCCATCATCTCGAACCGCGCCGCGCTCAAGAACCGGATCTGGGCATTGATCGGGCTGTTCATCGCCACGATGGGCCGGATCGGGTAGCAGGCGCCATAGCGGCAGTCCTGTTTGGGGTCGTAGTCATAATAGACCAGGGACAAGGTCCCGAGATCCGGCGACAGCTGGTAGGCGCCGACATAGTTCTGGGTCAGCCCCGGGATCACCATCTGCTGGCGGAACCGACCATCGGGGCCGAACTGGAAAAAGAAGGCGTGTGACTGCTGCCCGTCGCTGCGATAGGCCGAATAGCTCCAGACCCCGACAATGGGGTTTTGCTGCGCCGACGCCGCATGCATCAGCGCCAGCAGGGCCGCAACGAGCATCATCAAAGCCGACAGGTGCCGTTTCATGCTGCGATTCGGCCCGCATTTGTCGGGGCTGTACATGCAAAATAGTTTGGTCGCCATTCAGGCATGGCATGGTGCGGGTGCTGTCCATGCCATGAGCGGCCCGTGACATGGCGCGTGATGCCGGTCAATCTTGCCGCGGATGCCTGTTCAACGGAGCTCACATGCCGACTGCCCTTCCGCATCGCCGCATCGGCCGTACGGCCATCGACGTCACTGAGCTGGGTCTGGGCGGCGCGCCGATCGGCGGTTTCCGAGTCACCATCCCCGACGCTGAAGCCGTGGCGCTCGTAGACGCTGCCTACCAGGCCGGGATCGCCTTCTTCGACACCTCGCCCTTCTACGGCTACGGGCGCAGCGAACTGCGGATGGGTGCTGCGCTGCGCGAGAAGCCGCGCGACAGCTACGTGCTGTCGACCAAGATCGGCCGCGTGATGCGCACGTTACGCCCCGGCGAAGTCGTGGCGGACCTGCGGCCCAACTGCCTGCCGGGCTTCGCGCCGACGTTCGACTACACTTACGATGGCGTCATGCGCTCGCTGGAGCAGTCGCATCTGCGCATGGGCATCGCGCGGATCGACGTCGCGTTGATTCACGACGTCGATTTCTGGACGACGCAGGACCGCGCGGTGCTGGAAGAGCGCTTCCGCACCGTCATGGAGAGCGGCTTTCGCGCCCTGGATGATTTGCGCCGCGCCGGCGTGATTGGCGCCATCGGCATCGGGCTGAACGAGTCAGACACCAGCCTGCGTTTCCTGCAGGCCGGCGACTTCGACTGCATCCTGCTGGCGGGCCGCTATACGTTGCTCGAGCAGGGTGCCTTGGCCGAATTCATGCCGGCCTGCGTCAAACGCGGCACGTCCGTGATCCTTGGTGGGCCATTCAACTCAGGCATCCTCGCCGGCAACGTCAAACCGGGCGCCACCTACGACTATGCCAATGCACCACCGGCGATCATCGAGCGGGCGCAACGGATCGAGGCCGTCTGCGGGCGGCATGGCGTGCCGCTGGCCGCCGCGGCGTTGCAGTTCCCGTTGGCGCATCCGGCCGTGTGTTCCGTCATTCCCGGCGCACTGAGCGTCGCGGAGGTCGAGCAGAATGTGGGCCACATGCAGCGCCCGATCCCGTCGGACCTGTGGGCCGAACTGATCCACGAGGGGCTGCTCGACAGCGCGGCACCGATCCCGCGCCCCGGCAGGCCGTGAGTGCGCATCATGACCGTTGATCCCTACGCCCGCCTGGGCGTGCGTCGTCGCATCAATGCCGCCGGGGCCCTGACCCGCCTCGGCGGCGCCGTGATGGCGCCCGAGGTCGTGGCGGCAATGGCGGAAGCGGCGCGCGCCTCGGTGGATATCGGCGAACTGCAGGATGCCGCGAGCACACGCATCGCGGCGGCGACGGGCGCCGAAGCCGGCATGGTGACCACCGGAGCGGCCGCCGGCCTGACGCTGGCCACCGCCGCCGCGATGGCGCGGTTCGATCCGGCGCGCATGGCGGCACTGCCGCATGCCGACGGCTTCCCGCGCGATATCCTGATCCCGCGCACCCATCGCACCGGCTACGCCCATGCGTTGGCGGCCGCTGGCGCCCGGCTGATCGACATCGGCCACAACGATCGCGGCACCGGTGCCGGCGTGCGCGGCCTGGAGGCCTGGGAGATCGAGGCGGCGCTGTCGCCCTTGGTCGCCGCCTTCGGCTTTGCCGCCAACCCGACGACGATGACCGATCTGCCGACGGTCGTCGCCGTCTGCCGGCCGCGCGGCATACCGGTGATCGTCGATGCCGCCGCGCAACTGCCGCCCAAGGAGAACCTGCGCCGGTTCATCGCCCTGGGCGCCGACCTGGTGGTGTTTTCCGGCGGCAAGGCCCTGGGTGGGCCGCAGGCATCGGGCATCCTCGCCGGCCGGCGCGACCTGGTGGCATCGGCCCTGTTGCAGCAGCTCGACATGGATGTATCGCCGCGGACCTGGATACCGCCGCGGCTCGTCGACGGCGCCAATCTGCGCGGCGTGCCGCACCACGGCATCGGCCGCGGTTTCAAGGCGGGCAAGGAGGAGATCGTCGGCCTGCTGACGGCACTTGAGCGGTTCGTCGATGCCGATGTCGATCGCGACAACGCAGCACTGGCCACACGACTGGACGATATTGCCATGGCCATCGGCGACCGGCGCGGCCTCGATGTCAGTCTGGTGCCGGCGCAGGCGACCGGCCGCGTGCCCGTTCTGGAGCTATCGATCGATCCCGCCCTGGCCGGGACGGATGCGTTTGATCTCAGCGCCCGCCTGCAGGCGGGTGACCCGCCCGTCCATCTCTCGGAGCGTCACGCCACGCGGGGCGTGCTGACCCTCGATCCGCAGGTGCTGCCGCCCGAAGCCGATGCCCCACTCGCCGCAGCAATCCGTCAGGCGCTGCAAGCGAGCGGCGCCAACGGACGCTAGTACTTGGAATCGTTGGTCACTGATACCGTTGTCATCCCGAGCGTAGCGAGGGATCTTTGCGAGATGGCGCATGGTGCGTCTGCTGCGAAAGATCCCTCGCTGCGCTCGGGATGACATGCTGCCGCTGCTAGGCCGCGGCCACGTCGCCGGCCGCCTTGCGGGTGGCCTGCACGGCCTCGCGGGCCGCCTTGGCCATCAGGCCGCTGTCGTTGGCGATGGTGACGAAGCGGAAGCCCTTCTCGATCATGCGCGCGGCGTAGGCCGGCGTGCCGTTGTGCAGGCCGGCGAACTGGCCGCGCTTCTTGGTGGCCGCCAGCAGCTTGTCGTAGATCGCCAGCACCTGTGGCTCCTCGCGATCGAGCACCGGCTTCAGGCCGAGCGACAGGCCGAGGTCGCTGGGGCCGACATAGATGCCGTTGACGCCGGGTACGTCGAGGATGGCGTCGATGTTGTCGATCGCCTCCTGGGTCTCGATCATCGGGATCACCAGCACCTCGTCGTTGGCGGTCGCCTGGTAGGGCGTCGCCTCGCCGTAGGCGCCGGCCCGGATCGGGCCGTTGCTGCGTTTGCCCTTGGGCGGATAGAGGCAGTAGGATACCAGCGCCTTGGCTTCGGCGGCCGTGTTGATCATCGGGCAGATCACACCCCAGGCGCCGCCGTCGAGCACCTTGCCGACAATGCCGGGCTCGTTCCACGGCACGCGCACCAGCGGCGTTACGGGATGGCGGTCCATGGCCTGGAAGCAATGCACCATCGACTGGTAGTCCTGCACCCCGTGCTGCATGTCGACCGTGACGCTGTCCCAACCGCACTGCGCCATGGTCTCGGCCGAGAAGCCGTTGGGGATCGCCAGCCAGCCGTTGACGCAGGCCTTGCCCGCCTGCAGCCGCTGCTTCAGCTTGTTCGCCATGTCGCGTTTCCTCTCTCGTGAGCTCGGCAGCCGAAATTAGCCCGGCGCTCTGCCTCAATGCCATCGCCGATTGATGGGACGACGTCCGATCTCCTATGCAATCACCGCCTTGCTGCTGGCCGTGACGCACCGCGATCAGCCCCCCTGCCGCCATCGAAGCCGCGTTCGATCGCACGTCCCAGGCTGTGTGCGGCGGCACGCAGGGCCGGCAGGCATTGGCGCGCGATCGCCTCCGCCGTCGCCATCCGGGGCAGGTAGACCACGTTCAGGCAGGCCACTGCCCGGCCGCCAACCGTCACCGGCGCGGCGATAGCGCCGACACCAGGTGGAATGGAGATGTCGCGCACGCCATAGCCGCGCGCCCGGGTGCGGGTGACTTCGTGTTCAATGGCCGCTCGTTCGGCCGAGTCGGTGCGCGCGGCCAGGATCCGTTGGCGCTCGGTATCGTCGCACCACGCGAGATAGGCAAAACCCGAACCCGAATTGAAGATCGACGACATCATGCCGGCGTAGCGTCGGTTGATGTTGAGGCCTGAGTGGCTGCGGTTGGACGTCAGCACGATCATGGACTCGCCGCTGCGCACCATCAGGTCGGACGGCCAATGGATGCGACGCATCAGGCGACGCAGATGCGGCTGGGCAATCGCGGCCAGCCAGGCGTCGTAGTCGAAGGCCGACGACAGGACGGTGACGCGCGGACTGACATCGTAGCGCCCGTCCAGGCCGGTATGCGCGATATAGCCGGCGCCCTCCAGGGTCTCCAGCAGGCGGATCACCGTGGCGCGCGGCAAGCCGACCGCCTGTGCCAGTGCGGCAACCGATCCAGCCTGCCCTTGGTTGACGGCCGCCAGCACATCAAGCCCGCGCAGCAGGGCACGCACCGGTTCGAAGGTGGATCGAACGGCGCCCGGTCGCCGTCTGCCGGATGCACGAGAGGTGTTCACCAGATGAACACTAAGGCAATCCCGTCGCTAGGCAACGGGTGGCGGCTGTGAAAAATGGTGCAGCAGAACCGAAGAAATCATCGCCGATGGGGTGTCTGATGCGCCGGACATTGATTGCCTTTCTCGCTGCGCTGGGCATGGCGCCGACCGTGGTGTTGCCGGCCGCAGCGCAGGGCGACTATCCCAACAAGCCGGTGCGTATCCTGGTGGCGTACGCGCCCGGCGGCTCGGCCGACATCATGGCCCGCCTGCTCGCGCCGCCGCTCGGCCGGGTGCTGGGCACCACCATCGTGGTCGACAACAAGCCGGGCGGCGGCGGCATCGTCGGCAGCGAGGCCTGTGCGCGGGCGCCCGCCGACGGCTACACGATCTGCTTCGGCTCGACGACGACGCACTCGATCCTGCCCTTCCTGCACGGCGGCAAGCTGCCGTTCGATCCGCTCAAGGATTTCACGGCGCTGACCCTGGTCGGCACGCAGCCCAACGTCATTGCCGTCAACCCCAAGGTGCCGGCCACCACGCTGGCCGAACTGGTCGCCTGGGCCAGGAAAACACCGGGCGTCGGCTACGCCACGGCCGGCATCGGCACGTCCAACCACCTGATCGGCGCCTACCTCAACAAGGAGCTGGGGCTCGATATCGCCCATGTGCCTTACCGCAGCGGCGGACTTGCCACCGGTGCCGCCGTCGCCGGCGAGGTGCCGATGGTCATCGACCAGATCTCAACCGTGCTGCCGTTTCTCAACGGCGAGAAGCTGAGGGCCATCGCGGTCACCAGTCCCAAGCGCTCGCAGCTGCTGCCCGACGTTCCGTCCATCACCGAGGGCTTCCTGCCATCGATCAAATTCGATTCCTACCAGGCTGTGTTCGCGCCGGCCGGCGTGCCGCCGCAGATCGTGCACAAGCTCAATGACGCCATCCGCACGGCACTGGCCGATCCCGAGATCCGCAAGCGTCATCTCGAACTCGGCATCGAGCTGGTGTTGAATTCGTCCGAGGATTTCACCGCGTGGCTGCGCGAGACGGCGCCGCGGTGGCAGGAGCTGGTCGCGCTCTCCGGCGCCAAGGTCGAGTAGCGGCCATGATCCGCGTTGCATCCGATATCGGCGGCACGTTCACCGACCTGGCGCTGGAGCGCGACGGCCGCATCTTCAGCACCAAGCTGCCGACCACACCCGGCCGTCCCGAGGAAGCGGTGATGGTCGGCCTGCAGCAGTTGCTGGCCGAAACGGGCACTCGGCCCACGGACATCGGACTGTTCATCCACGGCACGACGCTGGCGACCAATGCCGTCATCGAGCGCAAGGGCGCGCGTACGGTGTTCGTGGGCACGGCGGGCCACACCGATTCACTGGAGATCGGCCTGGAGAACCGCTTCGATCAGTACAATCTGAGTATCGAAAAGCCGCGACCGCTGGTACCGCGACCGCTGCGCCTGGGCCTGCGCGAACGCATCGCCGTCGACGGTTCGGTGGTCGACGCGCTGGACGATGCCGAACTGGCGCGCCTCGAGGCCTTCGTTCGCGACACGAATGCAGAAAGCGTCGCCGTCTGCCTGCTGCACGCTTACATCAACGACAGTCACGAACGGCGGGTCGGCGCCCATTTGCGCAAAGCCCTGCCGGGTGTGTCGGTGTCGTTGTCGAGCGAGGTCTCGCCGATCGCCGGTGAATACGAGCGCGGCACCACCGTCTCGGCCAACGCCTACGTGCAGCCGCTCATGGCGCGCTACCTGGAGCGCCTGCAGGCGCAGCTTGTCACCCTCGGTGTCGGCGCCCCCGTTCTGGTGATGATGTCCGAGGGCGGACTCACGTCGGTCGAGACCGCCTGTCGCTTCCCGGTACGCCTGATCGAGAGCGGGCCGGCCGGCGGCGCGCTGCTGGCCGCCTCGATCGGCCGGCGACTGGGCATCGACCGGCTGTTTTCGTTCGACATGGGCGGCACGACCGCCAAGATCTGCCTGATCGATGACGGCACACCGCAGTTCGAGACGTCGTTCGAGGTCGATCGCGCCTATCGTTTCCGCAAGGGCAGCGGCCTGCCGCTGCGCATCCCCGTGGTCGACCTGGTCGAGATCGGCGCCGGCGGCGGTTCCATCGCGCGCGTCGATTCACTGGGCTCCATCCGCATCGGCCCCGAGAGCGCCGGCAGTGAGCCGGGACCAGCCTGCTACGGCAACGGCGGCACGCAGCCCACAGTAACCGATGCCGACTTGGTGGCCGGCAAGATCGATGCCACGCGCTTCGCTGGCGGGTCGCTGCGCCTGGATCCCCGCGCGGCCGCCGACGCCATTCGCGCGCATGTCGGCAAGCCGCTGGGCCTGTCGGATGTGGAAGCAGCCGCGGCCATCGGCGAAATGGTCGACGAGAACATGGCCAATGCCGCGCATATCCACGCCACGGAAAAGGGCAAGGACATCGCTGCCTACACCATGGTTGCCTTCGGCGGCGCGGCGCCGCTGCACGCGCTGCGCGTTGCCGACAAGCTCGGTATCGACCGTGTCGTCATTCCGCCCAATGCCGGCGTCGGATCGGCGATCGGCTTCCTGGTGTCGCCGGTGTCCTATACGACACGCCGCACGCACTACATGCGGCTGGCCGACATGGACCCTGTCGTCGTGCGCCGCACGCTGGAGGAGATGCAAGCCGACGCCGAGATCCAGGTCCGCTCCGCTGCCGCCCATGGGACGCTGGCGCAGGAGTGGAAAGCCTTCATGCGTTACGTCGGGCAGGGCCACGACATCGCCATCGATCTGGATGGCACACCGGCGGAAATCGCGACCGAAGACCTGGCCGAACGGCTGACGGCGCGTTTCGAGGACGCCTACCGTCACCAGTTCGGTCGCACGCTCGACGGCAACGCCATCGAGATCGTCGGCTGGGCCTACAAGCGCGCCATCCTGCGGCGCGATGCCGAGACGATCTGGTCGGCACCGCAGGAAGCGGCCGCAGCGGGCACCGAAACGCGGCGAACCGTCTATGACCCGGCACGCCGTGCGTCGAGCGCCGCGCGGCAGGTTGATCGCGCCGCCATGACGGCCGAGGCCCGGCCGGGTCCGGCCCTGATCGTCGAACCGCAGACCACGATCTTCGTGCCGGCGGGATTTGAAGCCTGGCGCGATGACAGCGGCTGCATTGTCGTCCAACGCCGCGCGCAGCGCGCAGCCGCCAGCACACCGTTGACCGACCTCGCCCACCAGATCATGTGGAACCGCCTGCTGTCGGTGGTCGAGGAGCAGGCGCAGGCGCTGATGCGCACATCCTTCAGTTCGGTGGCACGCGAAGCCGGCGATCTGTCCGCCGGCGTCTTCACACCAGACGGCCGCATGATCGCGCAGGCCGTCACCGGCACGCCGGGCCACGTGAATTCCATGGCCCAGTCGGTATTCCATTTCCTCAAGGTCATTCCACTGGAATGCTGGCAGCCGGGCGATGTCGGCATCACCAACGATCCGTGGAGCGGCACCGGACACCTCAACGATTTCTGCGTGGTCACGCCCGCTTTTCGTGGCGGCCGACTGATCGGCTTCTTCGCCTGCACGACCCACATCATGGACGTCGGCGGACAGGGCGCCGGCTTCGACGGCCGCGACATCTGGCAGGAAGGCCTGCGCATTCCGATCATGAAGCTGATCGAGGCCGGGCGACTGGACGACAAGCTGGTGTCGGTCATCGCCACCAACGTCCGCCTGCCGCAGCAGGCGATCGGCGACATCATGTCCCTGGTCGCGGCGAACCACACGGGATGCGTCGGATTGAACCGCATGTGCGACGAGTTCGGCATGACCGACATCGACGCGCTGGCGCACTACATCTTCGAGCGCTCGACCGCCGGCATGCGCGCCGCGATCGACCGGCTGAAGGCAGGCACCTACCGCGCCGAGCTGCAGATGGACGGCGTCGAACGGCCCATCCGCCTGGTGGCCGACATGACGATCGGTGATGGCGCCATCCACGTCGCCCTGTCGGGTGACCTCGAGCCGTCGGCCAAGGGAATCAACGTTCCCTACTGCTATACCGACGCCTATGCCAGCTACGGCGTGCGCTGCCTGGTCGGACCGGAGATCCCCAACAACTTTGCCTCGCTGGCGGCCGTGCGCATCGCGGCGCCGGTGGGATCCATCCTCAACGCCGTCGATCCGGCGCCGGTCACGTCGCGGCACATGATCGGCCAGATGCTGCCCGATCTGATGCTGAGCTGCCTCAGCGCCGCCGACCCCCAGGGCGCACCGGCCGAAGGCAGCGCTTCGCTGTGGAACATCCGTCTTCTGCGCCAAGGCATCACCACCACCGGGCTCGCACGCTTCGTTTCGCTGTTCTTCCACTCCGGCGGTACGGGCGCACGACCCGGGCTCGACGGATTGTCGGCGACGGCGTATCCCAGCGGCGTGCGCTCGATCCCCGTCGAGCTCGCCGAGCGCAACGCACCGGTGCTTTACGTGCGCAAGGAGCTGCGCCGGGACTCGGGTGGCGCCGGCCGCTGGCGCGGCGGCCTGGGCCAGACCATTGAACTGCGCGCTGCCGACGGCGGCGACATGACCCTGGCTGCGATCTTCGAGCGCGTCGCCAATGCCCCGCGCGGCCGCCTTGGCGGCGCTGATGGCGCATCGGGGCGAGTCTCGCTGAAAGCGGCCGGACCGCTGGCTGCCAAGGGCCTGCAGACGATCCCCGGCGGCGACACGCTGGTGGTGGAAAGCCCGGGCGGCGGTGGACTCGGCACCCCCTACGCACGCCCTGCCGACGCCGTCCGCACCGACGTCATGGCCGGCTATTGCAGCGTCGAGCAAGCACGCATGGCCTATGGTGTCGCCTTGCGCGCCGATCTTTCCATCGACGTGTCCACGACGGCATTGCTGCGGCAGAGCGCACGCCCAGCCAGTCTTGCCGCCGACTAGCGCGGTGCCGGGCGCGATCCCAGGAACCAGTCGAGAATGGCGGCATTCTCGTCGCGCGGATAGGTGTGCGACAGGTCGGGGATCTCGCGATAGATCACGTCGGCGCCGGCCTCCTGCAGGGTCAGGTGGGCGCCCTGGGCCATCTCCGGGGGAAACATCCAGTCGTGCGTGCCGTGCACGATGTGGACCGGCAGGCCACGCACCCGATCGCTGTCGGCGAAGGTCATCAGCAGCGGATGGAAGCTGGCGGCAATCGGCGCCAGGTGCGTGAAGTGACAGTCGCCCCGCAGGCCCAGCACGTAGGTGAACGTGCCGCCATCGCTCATGCCGGTCAGCAGTTGCCGCTCGGCATCGATGCGCCATTGGCCGGCGACGTCCGCGATCATGCGGTCGATGTTCGGGCCGTCGACCTCCGGCTCCATCAGCGACCAGGTCGACCCTGCGGCCGTCGGCGCCACGACGATGAAGCCGCGCGTTCGCGCCTCGCGGACCCAGCTCCACAGGAACGCACCGCCATTGCCGCTGCCGCCGTGCAGGGCGACGACCAGCGGCCAGGCGCGCGCCGCGTCGTACCACTCCGGCACATAGAGCGAAAAGGCACCGCGCGTGCCTGGCTTGCCGCCGACATGCATCACGCCGACATGCTCGCGTACCGGATCGACGGCGGCCAGCCGCGCCGCCACGGTGGCGTCATCGCGTGCCGCGGCTTCGAGAAAGAACTGGCTGACCGGACGCAGGTGGATCGCCATCGGATAGATCGCCTCGGCGGCCCGGGCATAGGCGCGCAGCGCCCGATAGGCGGCAAACATCGGCTGCGGCGCCTCGTTGGCGGCCAGGAGTCCGGTGATCCCCTCGCCGGCCGCCGCGGCGGCCTGTTCCAGGCAATCCCGCGCCGGCTGCAGGCGTTCAGGCCAGGTGAGCGCGCGCGAGGCCGACAGCGCGGCCGCAACGTCGCTCTCGCGGCCGGCGACAGCCTTGATCAACTGCGCCAGGGTCGCGGGTGACAGATGACGGCCGGCGAATTCCAGCGCATGCAGCGCCCGCAGCGTCACCGGCACCAGGGCGGCGATCGCATCGGCAGCCGGTTCGTTCTGCTGGTCCATGACACCCTCGTCCACGTAACGACATCAGAGCGCGCCGTGGGCCGATCGGCAACGGCGCTTTCACCGAGGGGCGATGCGGCCCCGGCATGACTGTGGCGGCGAACATCGGTTGACGTCCGACCGGCGCGAGGAACAATGCGTCCATCAATCACCGCGGCGGAGGCAGTCATGGATTTCGGTATCGCACTACCCACGGCTGCTGACTCCTGGAAAGTGGTGCAACGGGCCGAGGAGCTCGGCTTCACGCACGCCTGGTTCTACGACACCCAGATGCTGAGCGCCGACTGCTTCGTCGCCATGGGCGCCGCAGCCGTCACGACGCGCCGCATCCGGCTGGGCACCGGCGTATTGGTACCATCGAACCGCATTGCGCCGGTTGCCGCCAATGCGCTGGCATCACTCAACAAGCTGGCGCCCGGCCGCATCGACTTCGGCGTCGGCACCGGCTTCACGGCCCGCCGCGCCATGGGCTTCGGGGCGATGAAGGTCAAGGCCATGGAAGCCTACATCGCCCAGGTCTATGGCCTGCTGCGGGGCGACACCGTCGATTTCGACATGGAAGGCGAGCAACGCAAGATCGCCTTCCTCAATCCCGAGCTGGACCTGTTCAACATCAAGGATCCCATCCCACTGCACCTGTCGGCATTCGGTCCCCGCACCCGCGCGCTCACGGCCAAGCTGCGCGCGGGCTGGATCGACTTCGTCGGCAACGTCGCCACCGGCATCAAGGAGGTCGAGGCCATGGCCGAGGCCTGGCATCGGGCCGGACATGCGCGCAGCGATCTGCAGGCCACGGCTTTCGCACTGGGCTGCGTGCTGCAGGACGGCGAGCCCGCCGACTCGCCCCGCGCGATGGCGCAAGCGGGGCCGCGTGCCGCCGTGATGCTGCATCGCGCGGCGGACGAGGCCCTGTCGGGCCTGGCGCCCGGCGTCAGCATGCCGACCCAGCGCCGCGCCGAGATCGACGGCTACATCGCACTGGCCCGCACGTTCGAGCCCCAGGATGCCCGCTACCTGCAGAACCATCGCGGGCACCTGATGGTCCTCAAGCCCGAGGAACGACCTTTCATCACCGCCGACCTGATCCGCGCCACGTCGTTCACGGCGACGGAGCCGGAGATCAAGCAGCGCATCGATGCCTTGCGCGGCGCCGGCTACACGCAGTTCACGATCCAGATCGTGCCGGGCCAGGAGCAGGCACTGGCCGACTGGGCCCGCATCCGCCAGGCTTTTGCGTAGCCGCCCGAGCCATCCCTTCTCCCCGCGCGGGCGGGGGAGAAGGGATGGGCTGGCAGAAAGGGCAGATACGGCCAGAAAGTCGGATCGGGGTTTGACGCCAAGGCCTTGGACGACACCGCTCAGCGCGGCCAGCCGGCGGCAGAAAGCGGCCAGTTACGGCCAGAAAGTCGTGTGCTCTTGGGCGGTACCTCTCAGGGGACGTGTGGGGTGCTGCCTGAACGACGGCAGCACCGTGTGTCGCTTGCGTGGAATATCTAGTCGCGCGCGCCCAAAACAAGCGGAACGAAAATAAACATTTCGGCCCCCGCACGCAGAGGATCGAAAGCGTCTTCGCTACGCGCTCTTGGCGTACTTGCCCGACAGCTGCGGCGTGTGCGGACCCTCGCCGCCCTGCTCCTTGTGCTGCAGGCGGGTCGTGCGCGCCCAGGTACGTTTGAGTTCATCGCGGACGCCAAGGCGCAAGGTACCGACCTTCTCGATGGTCAGTTCGATCCGATCGCCATCCATGAAGGCGTGCAGGCCGCGGTGATTGGTGCCGGTGGCGACCACGTCGCCCGGCTCCAGGGTGTGGATCGAGCTCACCCATTCGATGCAGCGCGCGATCTGGTGCGCCATGTCCGATGTGTTGAACTTCTGCATCACCGCGCCGTTGTTGGTGAGCGTGATGTTGAGGTTCTGCGGGTCGGCGATCTCGTCGGCGGTCACGAGGCAGGGCCCGATCGGCGCAAACGTATCGCGCGACTTCATCTGGAAGAACACGTTGCCGGGCGGCGGCAGGCCACGGGCCGATCCATCGATGAAGCACGTGTAGCCGAAGATGTGCTTCAGGGCGTCCGCCTGCGATACGCGCGTGGCGCGCTTGCCGATCACCAGCGCCAGCTCCGCCTCGCCCTCGAAGATCGTGGCCGGCGCGTCGGGCAGCACCATCGTGTCGCCATCGCCGATCACCGCCGTCGCCGCCTTGTGGAAGGCGTTGATCTGCGGTTTCTCGGGCAGCGTGCCGTCCTCCATGTAGTTGACGGCCATGCAGACGATATTGCCGGGCTTCGGCACCGGCGGCCGCAGGCGTACGCCTTTGAGCGGAACACCCTGGCCCGCCGCCACGGCCTTCTCGATCCTGCCTTTATAATCGTCCCAGCGCGCGATCAGGCCCAGGATCAGGTCACGCGGATCGATGTGCGGGATGTCCTTCACCGTATCGGTGATATCGACAACGGTCTCGCCCTTGAGAACACCCAGACGAAATTCGTCGAAACAGACCAGCTTCATGTGGCGTCATCCTCTTGGTGGCGATGGACAAGGCCATCGATGCGCTGCACTCATGCGACGTCAGATCTCAGCCAGTTTTCCAGCGACAAACCAGGCACGCGGGAAAACTCGCGTTCATTGTCGGTCACCAATGTGGCGTTGATGGCGGCGGCCTGGGCAGCGATCCACGTGTCATTGGCACCAATGGGAGTCCCCTGCCGCTCAAGCAGCACCCTGATCCGAGCGTAGTGGCGCGTGGTCTCAAGGTCGATGCCGACCAGCGGCAGGCGCTGCGCAAGAGCGGCGAGCCGCGCCCGGTTGCGCTCACCCTGCGCGCTCTTCTCCGCACCGAAGGCCAGCTCCCCCAGGACAATGGTCGACAAACGCGTGGCGCTGAGCGGAACGGTCTGTAGCCGACGCTGTACGTCGATACTTCCTCTCAGCGCCGCAATGACGATGTTGGTGTCCAGAAGATAGAGGGTGGCCACGGCCTAGTCGTCCAAGGAAGATACGGATTCCGCCGGCTTGTCCTCTGGGGCTTGCAGGTCGATGTCGCCATCGGTCCAGAGGTCGCGAAAGGCGTCGGCCGCGACCTGGGGTCGATCCGGGACCAGCCGTGCCACGACCCTTCCATGGCGGGTGACAGCGATTTCCTCACCCGCCTCGACCTCAGCCAATAGAGCCGAGAAACGAGACTTTGCTTCGACAACGGTCACACTCTTCATGGCGACCCCGCCAAAAAAATGGTCATATGGTCATAATACTCCTCGTGCCTCCAGGCGCAAAGAGGTTATGCAGACCGATATGGTCGCTTCGGCCACATGCCCCGCGGGGAGACGGCGATCGCTGAAGTGATCAGACGTCAGGAATCGAACGCAACGACATGGCGGATCTGGAAGCCGCCCAGCAATGCCGCGCAGCGTTGCGCGATCGCGTCCTGCTTGTCGGCACCCTTGGCGACATGCACGGTTGC
The DNA here is from genome assembly GCF_007859315.1 of Reyranella sp. CPCC 100927. Classification (GTDB taxonomy): domain Bacteria; phylum Pseudomonadota; class Alphaproteobacteria; order Reyranellales; family Reyranellaceae; genus Vineibacter. The sequence continues at coordinate 394,724 of NZ_VOHA01000001.1, read as the reverse complement.
CAAGGTGCCGTGCGTGGCATCATTGCCGACCGTCACGGTCGCCGCAATTCCCTCGGCACGCAGCGGCGCGAGGGCCGCGTCGAATGCCAGCTGCGCGGCGTTCAAGCGCAGAGCCGGCTTGAAGATCTTGCCGACGCCGGTCAGCGGCATGACGGCAATCGGCACCACCTGCACGGGCACGGCGGCGCGTTCGGGAATTTCCTTGCGGCAGAACTCGCGCAGTTCTTCCGCGCTCGCCGAGGCGCCGGGACGCAGCTGCACGAACACCATCGGCAGTTCACCGGCATAGGTATCGGGCAGGCCGACCGCGGCGGCGGTCTCGACGGCGGGATGGCGGTTCAAGGCTTCCTCGATCACGACCGGATCGATGTTGTGGCCGCCCCGGATGATGAGGTCCTTCGAGCGTCCGGTGAGCCAGACATAGCCCTCGGCATCGACACGGCCCAGGTCGCCGGAGTCGAGCCAGCCGTCGGCCAGCATGGCGTTGCGGTCGTGACGCGGATCGAGATAGCCCGGCGTCACCTGCGGGCCACGCATCAGGACATGGCCGATCTCGTCGGTCGCGCAATCGCGGCGGATGACGCCATCGGGCCCGACATCGGCGATGCGCACCTCGGTGTAGGGCAGGCGCAAACCGACCGACCCGGTGCGGCGCTCGCCGTGGTACGGGTTCATGGTCGAATAGCAGTGCACTTCGGTCATGCCGTAGCCTTCGACCACCGGGGCACCGATCTCGCGCTCGATGCGGCGGATGAGCTCGACCGGCACGGTCGAGCCGCCGGTGACGAAGGTCTTGAGCGACGAGATGTCGTGCCCGTCGCGAGGCACGTTCATGATCGCGGCCAGGCTGGTCGGCACGGCGCCACCGATCGTGACCCGGTTGCGTTCGACGATGCCCCAGTAGTCACGCACGACATTGGGATTGCGGGCGCCCAACGGCGTCGGAATCACGACCGTCCAGCCCTTGGCGACCGGCGACAGCGCGCCGAACAGCGAGCCGCCGACATGGAACTGCGGCAGCGGATTGAGCAGCACCATGTCGGGCCCGAGATCGACCATCAGGGCGTTGCTCCACGCCATCAAGGTCAGCGCACCGTGGGTGTGCTTGGCCAGCTTGGGCAGGCCCGTGGTGCCGCCGGTATGAAACAGCGCCGCCACCGTGTCGCGATCGAGCGGCTTGGGCGTCACCAGCCGATCGCCGGGCTGCGCCGCGCTGGCGCTGTTGAAATCGACGACACCGGCGGCCGGCGTGTTGCTGCCCCCGACGCTGAACACCTTCAGCGCCGGCATCGCCGCGCGGATCGCTTCCACCTTCGGCCAGATGTCGGGATAGATCGATGGGTCGACCGCGACCAGGGCCTTGGCGCCGGCTTCCCTCATGATGCCGGTGATCTGCGAGGCATCGAGGAAATAGTTCACCGGATTGGCGACGGCGGCGATCTCGGCGCCCCACATCGCGAAGAAGGTCTCCGGCACGCTGGGCATCAGCAAGGTCACGGTGTCGTCAGGACCGATACCCTCGGCCCGCAACAGATTGGCCGCCTGGAACACGCGCCGCAGCAGTTCGGTATAGCTGACATCGCGCACGGGATCCGTCGCACCGGTGCCGGACAAATAGCGGATCGCCACCTTGTCGGCATTTCGCGCCGCGGTATCGCGCAGCAGATCAGCGACGTTGGTATGGCGGATGCGTTCGGTGACAGGCACGCGTTCGAGTTCGGCAATATCGGCCTGCGTACGGACCTTCATTGGACGTTTCCCCGGAGTGTTCTACGAAATGTTGTCCTGCCGGTATGGCAGAGACGCCGTGCGGTGTCAGCCGCTCGTGCCATCAATATCCGGCGACGCGATCGACAACCTCCTTCAGCGATGCACCGCGCAGGTAGCGGTCCAGGTTCTCCACGAACAGGCGTGCCACGATCTTGTCGCGTTGCGGGTGAGGGCCGCCGATATGCGGCAGCACGATGATGCCGTCGGTGGTCCAGAACGGATGCTCGGCGGGCAACGGCTCCTGTCGGAAGACATCGAGCATGGCACCCGCGATCGTCTTCTGCTTCACGGCGGCAACAAGGTCGTCATCCTTGATCAAATGCCCGCGGCCGAAATTCAACAGCCAGGCCGTCGGCTTCATCGCGCCCAGGCGGCGCGCATCGATGAAATTGTCGGTCTGTGGCGTTGCCGGCAGCAACAGCAGCACAAAATCCGATTGCGCCAGCACCTCATCGGTGCGCTCCGGCGGCAGCACGTCGGCGACGTTCGCCATCGGCGCCGGCCGGCGGCGCGTGCCGACGACGCGCATCCCCAGCGCGGCGGCAAGACGCGCAACCTCCTCGCCGAGGACGCCCAGGCCGAGAATGCCCAGCGTCTTGTCACTCAGCGGCTGTGCGACAGTGGGGACCCACTGTCTGCGCTTCTGGCTCTCGACCGCAGCGGCGTACGGCTTGCTGACATAGAACAGCGCACCCAGGATGTTCTCCGGCATCGATTCGCGGTGCGTGCCGCGGGCGCAGGTGAGCGCCAGGTCGGGCGGCAGGTCGGGCAGCGCCAGCCAGTGCTCGACTCCCGCCGTCATCGACTGCACCCACCGCAGTTTCGGCATGGCGGACAAGACACCGGGCGGCGCGCCCGGCGCGAACAGCACTTCAACCCGCGCCAGCTGGTCGGCCGACGGCCGCTCCTTGCGCGCGACCGTGTCGATGGCGACGCGGTCGGACAGGCCTGCCGCGGCGATGGCCTCGACATAGGCGCGCGTGGAGTCGGTCCACAACAGGATGTGCGTACGATCGGTCACGATAGCGGCTCCACCAATGGGGACGCGCAGCGTAGCGGTTTGCCGATGCGCAGGCCAAGCCGCGGACCGTTCACAACAATTCAGATGGCCCCTGCACCCAGCGCCGATCGCCAGTGGGCCAAGCGCGCCTTCAGATGCGTGTCGCGATCGATGGCGACGTCATCGTCTTCATCCCACCGCTCGAGGACGTCGAAGACAAAGCTTTCGGCGCCCCGCTCACGCCAGGCCTTCTGGAGGTCCCGATACGGGCTGCTGCCCTGGCGCAGGGTGAACCAGATGCGATTCTGGACGGTGTCCAGGGTTGGGCTCTGGCCCACCCAGACCTTGCCGGAGGCAGCACAGCGAATGGCGTAGATTCCAGCCACCGGCCTGCGTTCCTTGTAGGCCCGGATCGCTGCTTTTCGACTGTCGCCCTTCATCACCGAAACGCCTCGCGCCTGGATCATTATTATACGGGTAATAATTGACATATAATATTATCCGGGTATAAATTCAACAGATGACCGACCCCACAACCACGCTCTGCACGGCTTTCGAGGGCCATCGCCGGTTGGCGGCCGGCCCTCTGGTCGAGGTCGCGCTGGCGGTCAAAGCCGCTGGCGACGGCGGCACGACAGCGCCCCTTCTCATCTTCAATGACGCGACGGGCCGCGTCATCGACGTCGATCTTCGCGGTACGACAGGCGACATCGCCGCGCGGTTGTCGTCGGCAGCCGCGCCACGACCTGATGACTCGGCGCCCCCGCCGCGCGGACGAGGACGGCCCCGGCTGGGCGTGATCGGGCGTGAGGTCACCCTGCTGCCGCGGCACTGGACGTGGCTGGCGGCCCAGCCGGGCGGCGCGTCCGTCGCATTGCGGCGATTGGTGGACGCGGCCAGGCGGTTCGACGACCCGCGGCAGAAGAACCGGGCAGCGCAGGAGATTGCCTATCGTTTCATGTCGGCGCTGGCGGGCAACCTGCCTGGCTTCGAGGAAGCCGCGCGCGCCCTGTTCGCCCACGATCCGGTCCGGTTCGCACAACATGCCGCAGGCTGGCCGCGCGACGTGCGCGGCTACGCCACGCGCCTCGCCTTCGGCGATCCCAGCGACTGACGACGGATATCGTTGTCGATGTCACAGACGGCCATCGTGTCTCGTCCTGTCACTGGTTTCCACGATCGGAGACGTCATGCCAGGACGGACATCAGCGATGGCAGCTGACCACGACGCCGCCGCGTCCTTCGACGGGCTGCGCCCGACATTGTTCCGCACGGCCTACCGGATGCTGGGATCGGTCGCCGATGCGGAAGATGTTGTTCAGGACGCCTTCATCCGCTGGATGGCCGCGGATCGCAGCGCCATCCACGAGCCGCAGGCCTTCCTGCGCCGGGTGGTCATGCGCCTGTGCCTGGATCAGCTGAAGTCGGCGCGCCGGCGACGCGAAGTCTATCCCGGCCCGTGGCTGCCGGAGCCTGTTGTCGAGGCGCAGGACGATGACATCGACGACGTCACCCTGCCCTTGATGATGGCCCTGGAACGGCTGTCGCCGCTGGAGCGCGCCGCTTTCATTCTGCACGACGTCTTCGGTATCGGCTTCGACGAGATCGCGCGCACGATCGGCCGCGATCCCGCTGCCTGCCGCCAGCTCGCCAGCCGGGCCCGCGCCAACGTACGCACGCCACGCCCGCGCTTCGACCTGCCCCGGGAGCGCGGACTGCAGATCGCCGCCGCGTTCTTCGCGGCCTCCCGCCGCGGCGACATGAGCGCCCTGCAGTCGATGCTGGCAGCCGATGTATCGGTGTATGCCGACGGCGGCGGCAAGAAGTCATCGCCGCGCAAGCCCATCGTCGGTCTGGTGGATGCCTTGAAGCTGCACGAGGCCCTGGCGCGCTTGTTCGCCCGGGCGATGTCGCGGATCGTGCGCTTCGCCTTCATCAACGGCCTGCCGGGGTTTGTCACCGTCGAAGGCGAGGGCACGCTGCAAACGACGGCGTTGCGAATCGAGGATGGCACGATCACCGGCATCTATGTCGTGCGCAATCCCGACAAGCTGAGGCACGTGGCCGGCGAAACCGTGCACTGAGCGCTTGGGATCTTCCCCCGGAAGGAGCAGGGCATTGCATATGACACCAACCTCACCCTGAGGAGCGAGCGCAGCGAGCGTCTCGAAGGGTGGGCAACCACACATGGTGCGACAACAGCCGGAACGACGGATCGAGACAGCAGCCCATCCTTCGAGACGCCGGCTGCGCCGGCTCCTCAGGATGAGGTTGTGGGTTGCCACATATGGTGTTCTCTCCCAGCGCTCGCGGGCGAGGAGGAACAGAGATCGAGACGGAGGTTGACGTGCGCATTCGCATCGCGATCGTATATCACAGCGGCTATGGCCATACCGCGCGGCAGGCCGATGCAGTGAGGGCTGGCGTCGAGCAGGTCGGCAACACGGAAGCGCTGCTGATGACGGTCGAGGAAGCGCCGCGGCGCTGGGATGACCTGGCGCAAGCCCAGGCGATCATCTTCGGGGCGCCCACCTACGTCGCCGGCGCCTCCGCCGCCTTCAAAGCCTTCCAGGAGGCGACGTCCAATGCCGTGATGTCCAGGGGCTTCGCCTGGAAAGACAAGATCGCGGCCGGCTTCACCAACTCCGGCTCACGGGCCGGCGACAAGCTGGCAACGCTGATCCAGTTGGCGTTGTTCGCCGCCCAGCACGGCATGCACTGGATCAATCTCGCCCTGCCGCCGGGAAACTGCTCGACCACGGGATCGGAAACCGATCTCAACCGGCTGGGCTTTTTTCTCGGCGCCGGCGCGCAGTCGAACACCGATGAAGGTCCCGATGTCGCACCGCCCGAAGCCGATCTCGCAACGGCCCGGCACCTGGGGCAACGGGTGGCGGAAGCGACGCACCAGTTTGCCCGCGGCCGCGTGGCATAACGAGGTGGCGCGATCATTCATCGTTTGATGGAACCAACCGCTACTGTCGTCCTGAGCACAGCGAAGGACCCTGCGGTGTGTCGACCCGCACGAACGCGTGGTCATAAGATGGAAGATTCACCACAGAGGCACAGAGGACACAGAGAAACACAGAGAACAATCTTCGCGCGCGTCGAAGGTGCGCCATGGCCTTATCTCTGTGTGCCTCTGTGTCCTCTGTGCCTCTGTGGTGAAGTCTTCCTTCCGCCCTTGTCGGCCGGCGCGGTCGGCGCACTGCAAGATCCTTCGCTCCGCTCACGATGACGGTGGTGGGCGACTCGACCTGCCGTTTCCATCAAACGCTGAAACGCCCTACAGGTTGGGATCGATTGCCTTCGCGCGCTTCAGATCGGCGTCGGCGCCGGCGGCATCGCCCAGCCGGCGCTTGAGGAGGCTGCGCTGATAGAGCGCTGCCGAGTCCCGTGGTCGGACGTTGATGGCCATGTCGTAGTCCGCGACGGCACGCGCGAGATCGCCCGACGCTTCGTAGGCGACGGCGCGCTTGGCGTAGTAGTCGAACTCGCTGGGTGCCGACTGGATGGCTTGCGTATAGGCGCGGATGGCCTGGCTGAAATCCTTGCGGTTGGCGAAGATCAGGCCCTGCTTGTAGGCGGCGGCGGCATTGGCCGGGTCGAGCTTGACGGCCTGCTCGTAGTCGCGCAGCGCCTGTGTTTCGTTGCCCATGCGCAGATGAACGTCGCCGCGCCCGACATAAGCCGCTGCATCGCGGGCATCGACCGCGATCGCCTGGTTGTAGTCGGCAATCGCGCGTTCGTTCTGGCCGCTCTTGCCGTAGACGTCGGCGCGGTTCTGGTAGAAGCGCGCATTGCGGCCGTCGAGCTTGATGGCGGCATCGAAGTCGCGGACGGCAGCCACCTGGTCGCCCATGACGACGTATGCAGCACCGCGGCCACTGTAAGCACGCGCCACCGTTGACGGCTCACCGCCGGCCTGGATCAGTTGCGTGCACGCCTGCACGACAATGGCCGATGCAAAGCGGCGGCCCGCGTTGGCGCACTGGTTCTGCAGCGCCACCGTTTCGGGGCTGGCCGCCGTTGCCTGCTGCGGCGGCGGCTGTGGTGTCGGCGCGGCCGGCGGCGGCGCCGATGTCGTCTGTGATGGCGGCGTGCGCGAGGCCCCCGTGCTCCAGGCCCAGTATCCGCCACCACCCAACAACGCGACCGCCACGGCACCCGCCGTCGCCCAGGCAAGCCCGCGGCCGTTGCGTCCCGCCGGCGCCGGCGCCGGTGGTACGGCAACAGCCGGCTGCGGCACGGGCCCGACGACTTGCCAGGACGGCCCGCCGGCCGTCGCGCCCGGCACGGCTTCGCCGGCCAGCACGCGCCGCCATGCGGCAATGTTCTGCGGCCGCTGCTCCGGTTTCAAGGCAAGCGCAGCGTCGATGGCGGCGAGGAATGCCGGTGGATAGCGGCCGGCGCCCACCGTCCGCGCCGCAACCATCCGGTCACCCAGCATGCGCTCGATGGCGTTGGGCGGCGGCGCGCCCGTCACGCCGTGGTAGAGCGTCGCGCCCAGCGCGTAGATGTCCGTCCACGGGCCCTGGCCGCTGGCGCTGGTCTGCTCGAACGGCGCGTAGCCCGGCGTGAAGATCACCGTCATCGACTGCGTGCGATCGTGCAGCGTAATCCGTGCGGCACCGAAATCGATCAGCGTCCCCTGGCCCTGCTCGTCGACGATGACGTTGCCGGGCTTGATGTCGCGGTGCAGGAAGCCGGTGGCGTGCACGCGCTCCAGGCCGTCGAGCAGAGGATGCAGGAAGCGGTCCAGCATGGCGAACGGCAAGGTCTGCTCCCGCCGCAGGATGCTCTCCAGCGTCTCGCCGCGGACCAGCGCCATCACCATGTAGGCGGTGCCGTTGGCTTTCAGGAAATCGTGCACCGCCACGACGCCACGCACGCCACCCAACTGTGCCAAGGTCTTGGCTTCCGCCAGGAAGCGCTCGCGGCCCCAGGTGAAATCCGACGCCACCTGGGTCGATCGCGGCAGAACGGCCAGGTTGTCCTGGCGCTCGGCGAAATGAACCGGCAGATATTCCTTCAGCGCAACGTCGCGGCCCAGCTGCACATCGCGCGCGCGATAGGTGATGCCGAACCCACCGCGACCGAGAACGGACACGATGTCATAGCGACCCACGCGTGCGCCGGCGGGCAGCGTGCCGAAGGCATCGACCAGCGTCTGGCCCGTCGGTCCCGATGAGGCGGTGTCCCGTGCCACCGGCTGGTTGCCCCTCTCCGGCTATTGGATGGTCGGGTTCAGGGCCTTGGCACGCGCCATGTCGGCATCCGCGCCCGCCTTGTCGCCCATGCGCAGCTTGACGCCGCTGCGATTGAAAAAGTAGTCGGCCTCGCCGGGATCGAGACGGATCGCCTGGTCGAGGTCGGCCAGCGCGCGCTGGTATTCCTTCTTCATCGCATAGGCACCGCCCCGCACGCCGAAATATTCGCTGCGCGCCGGATTGAGGCGGATCGCCTGCGTCATCTCGCTCACGGTGCCGTCGTAGTTGCGCTGCATGAAGTAGATCTTGCCGCGATTGAAGAAGGGCTCCGGCGCGGTGGGATTGTGCTGCGTGGCGAGGTTGTAGTCCTGCATCGCAAGATCGACGCGGCCACGGTCGGCATTGGTATTGCCGCGACCCAGCAGCGCATTGAGATTGCGCGGATCAAGGCGCAGCGCGGCATCGAAGTCGACAATCGCGCGGTCGTACTGCTTCATCTCGAAATAGATATAGCCGCGGGCCGCCACCATCTCGGCGTTCTTCTGGTCCCGCTCGATCGCCGCATCCAGATCGCGAATGGCGGCGCGGGGCTCACCCAGTTCGCGATAGGCCTGCGCCCGGTTGGCGTAGATCACCGCCATGTTCAGCGGATCGTCGCGGTTGAGCTTGATCAGGGTGGTGCAGGCCACGACGATCTCGATCAAGGGGCTCTGGCGCGCGGGCGAACAGATCTGCTTCAGCTCGCCGGTCCAGATGCCGCCTTGCTTGTTGATTTCCGCCGCGCGGCGGCGAGCCGTCTCGTCGATGGCGCGACGCACCGACTCGTTGGTGATCGCGGGATTGCCCGATCCGGCGGAGTAGGGTTCCGAACCTGGCGGCGGCGGTGGCGTGGACGGCGATGCGCCCGGCGACGATGGACCGGGCGTCGACGGGGCGACGGCGGGTGTCGTCGGCGACGGCGTGGTGGATCGCGTGGTCGGCGGCGACGGTGCCGTGGCCTGCTGAGTCGGCTGCGGCACGTCACGATGGGTGCCCTGCCAGCTGTCCCACGCCATATAGCCGACCATGGCGACCAGACAGGCCGACAGCACGCCGATAGACGAGACGGCGAGCCACAGCGGCGGTCCGCCACGGGCCGGACGCGCCGCGACGGATGGCGGCAGTGGCGGAACGTAGGCCACCGCGGGCTGCATCGACGGCACCGGCATCACGGGCGGCGGCGGTGGCGCATTGATCGAATGGATGTCGGCCGGCGACACCAGCCAGTTGGCCGTCGTGCTGCCGGTCCGGCCGGTCATGGACGGCGGTGACGCCGCGCGTACGCTGTCGCTCGATACGCCGTGCGTGCCCAGCATGCGCCGCCAGTCGGCGATCGTCTGCGGCCGCTGCTGCGGATACACGACCAGCGCCGCGTCGATGGCCGCCAGCAGTGCCGGCGGATATTGGCCGGCACCGATGCGCGCGGCCGGCACCAGGGCGTCGTTGACGGCACGGTCCTTGGCGTTGAGCGGCGGCGTGCCGGCGATGGCGCGATAGAGCGTGGCGCCCAGGGCATAGATATCGGTCCACGGACCCTGATGCGCCGCGCTCGCCTGTTCCATCGGCGCGTAACCCGGCGTGTAGACGGCCGTCATCACCTGGGTGTGGTCCTGCAGCGCCAGGCGCGCCGTGCCGAAGTCGATCAGGGTCGGCAGGCCCTGGGCATCGATCAGGATGTTGGCCGGCTTGATGTCGCGATGCAGGAAGCCCTGCGCGTGCACGCGCTCCAGCCCGTCCAGCAGCGGCGGCAGCCAGCGCTCGAGCATGGCCGACGACAGCCGCGGCTCGCGCTGCAGCAGCGCCTCCAAGGTCTCGCCCTTGACCAGCGTCATCACCATGTAGGCGGTGCCGTTGGCCTCGATATAGTCGTGCACCCCGACGACGCCGCGCACGGCCTCGAGTCGCGCCAGCGTGGTGGCCTCGGCGCGGAAGCGCTCCAGGCCCCAGCGGAAGCTCTCGATGGTCTGCGTCGAGCGCGGCAGGACGGTGGCGTCCCGCTGGCGCACGGCGCACGAGATCGGCAGGTATTCCTTGAGCGCGACCTCCCGCCCCAGCTGCGTGTCGCGCGCACGATAGGTGATGCCGAAGCCGCCCTGCCCCAGGACGGCGGCGATCTCATAGCGTCCAACGCGCGTGCCCGGCGGCAACGTCGACAGCCGGTCCGTGACCGGCCCATCGGACGCTCGGCCGCTGGCGACTGTCGGCATGAGTGCCGCGTTCTGTCCGGGAATCATGGACGATACGTTCTACCCCACTGCTGCACAGTCGCTTCTATGGCCCCCCCGCGGCGGAATTTTGGCACCGTTGGCAGGGCACCCGGATCACGGGCGTGTGTTCAGGGCAGAGAATCGAGCGCGGCTTCTGTTACGAAAATGAAATGAGGGAATTGAATCAAATCGCTATCCCAAGACCATGATCGCTGTGATCGTCGCCGTGTCGGCACGTTCCCATGCGCCGTCCTTGGCTAGCCGACGGCGTGGGTGAATGCAACACGCGCACGAAGTCGTTGCGCGCAACTGCATGCAGTGCCGCGCAACTGTTTCCCGGATCGGGTTCCGACGGCTGACTGCCCCGGCCCGGCCGGGTGGCAGGTGGCCTGGGAGCGCGGGCGTCCCGCCCGCATCAGGGTTAGAGCAAGCCTGACATGAGCGGGCGAGACGCCCGCGCTCCCAGGTTTCGATCGAGCGGTGTCCGCTCTAGAAGCGCAGGGTGAGGCTGCCCTTGATCGCGTGGTCCTGTGCCCCGCGGGCGAACTGGCCGCTGTAGACGATGCCGAACCTGGCGTAGTTCGTGACGTCGATGTCGACACCCGCTTCGACGATCAGGCTGTCGCGCGCGATCGGCACGCCGACCACGGTGAAGGGGCTGCCGCCGGCGCGGAAGGCCAGGCGCTGTTCCGGCGTCACGTCGCCGAAGGCGTGGCGCCAGCCCAGGGTGCCGCGCACGGTCACAACCGTCGTGTCGGACGGCGCCGTCAGGGTGGCGGCCGCCCGCAGGCCCAGGGTGCTGAAGCCCACATCGAAGGCCTGGCGGCGGCCGGTGAGGGCGGCGGCACCGCCGGACTCGTTGATGCGATCGCTGCGGTAGTTGACCCAGGCCAGCCCGGCGAAGGGCTCGAATGCCACGCGCTCCAGCGTGACGGCGTAGCCCGCTTCGCCGAACACCTGGGTGGTGCGGGCGTTGTAGTCGGCCTTCAGGCGATCGACGACACCGGGGAAGGCGACACGGCGCGTGGTGCCGATATCGTGCCAGGTGAAGCTGGCGCCGGCGCGCAGACCGAGGGCACCGAGCTGGCCGCCGCCATAGAGGGCGACGTGATAGTTGTCGCTGTTGCCCGACGAGGCGCGGCTGTCGACGTCGAAGGAGGCGCGGGTGTAGCCGGCAGCCAGGCCGACGCGCCAGGTGCGCTCGACGGTGGCATCGACACCGATCAGGAAGCCGCCGAGCGACCGGCTCAACGTGCCGGCATTGCCATCGCCGCTGCGCTTGCCCCAGGCACCGATGCCCTGCATCCAGGCGGCGACGACGGTGTCGCCGGCCGGCGGCGCGGCCGGGGCCTGCGCGAACAGGCGCGCCGCGGCGTCGGCCGGCGTGGCATCGGGAACGACACCCGGCGACGCGCCGGCAAAGGCCATGACCTTGCCTTCCGGTGCCAACGCGGCGGCCGGTCCGGCAATGCCGTAGGACTGGCGCACGCGGCCGATGACGGTGTCGCGCAGGACCTGCGACTGCTCGACCATGGTGCCGGCGGTGCTGGCGTGGATCTCGCCCGACAGCAGTTCGAAGGCGCGGCGGATGCTCGTGGTATCGGGCAGGTTGGCGATGGCGTCGAACACGGCGTTGCCGGCACCGAGGCTCTCGGCGCGGACGCCGACGGCACACTGGTTGCGAGAGGCCGCGATGCGGCAGAACGTCACCGTGTTGCGCGTGACGTCGAGATAGACGTTGTTGGGGTCGTAGCTCAGCGCGAGGTCGAACAACGGCAAGCCGGAACCCGCCGCCACCAATCCGGCGAAAGTGCCGTTGACGCTGCTGTTGGCGCTGAGGATGGTGTAGCGGGCTCCCGCGACATAACCGTCGCCCGCCTTGGTGACCTGCACCGTGCCGCCGCTGAGCGTCGCCGTACCGGTGGCGGCGATGCGGTCGGCGTTGTTCGCCGCATCGATCTCGACCCGGTAGGTCGCGCCGGCGGCGAAGGCGACATTGCCGGCAACGGTGAGCGTGCCAGGAGAATTGCCCGGCGACACGGTGCTGCCGGCGTTGGCAGCGATGCCACCGACGGTACCGCTGCCGCTCAGCAGGCCGCCGCTGTTGACCGTCACCGTGCTGGCGATGGCGCCGTTCACGATCAGGTTGCCGGCATTGACGCTCGTCGGACCGGCGTAGGTGCTGGTGCCGGTCAACACAGTGGTCCCGGTACCGTTCTGCTGCACGGCACCGCTGCCTGAAATGATCCCGGCGAACGTCACGGTATCGGACCGATTGAACGCCAGCGTGCCGTTGTTGAGCACGTCGCCGGTGATCGAGCCCGCGGTGCCGCCGTTGCCCAGCTGCAAGGTGCCGGCGCTGATCGTCGTGCCGCCGCCATAAGCATTGCTGCCGGTCAACACGGTGGTCCCGGCGCCGTTCTGCTGCACGGCACCGCTACCTGAAATGATCCCGGCGAACGTCACGGTGTCGGACCGATTGAACGCCAGCGTGCCGTTGTTGAGCACGTCACCGGTGATCGAGCCCGTGGTGCCGCCATTGCCCAGCTGCAAGGTGCCGGCGCTGATCGTGGTACCGCCGCCATAGGTGTTGATGCCGGTCAGCACGGTGGTCCCGGCACCGTTCTGCTGTACGGCACCGCTGCCCGAAATGATCCCGGCGAACGTCACGGTGTCGGACCGATTGAACGCCAGCGTGCCGTTGTTGAGCACGTCACCGGTGATCGAGCCCGTGGTGCCGCCGTTGCCCAGCTGCAGGGTACCGGCACTGATCGTTGTGCCGCCGCCATATGTATCGATGCCGGTCAGGGTCAGCGTGCCGGCGCCTGTCTTTTCGACCGTGCCGCTGCCCGAGATCGCACTCGACAGGGTGCCCGCCGTCGCCTGGTCCAGAATAAGCGCGGCATTGTTCACGATGCCGCCTGTTCCGAAAGACGCGGCATTGCCCACCAGCGTGCCGGCGCTGATCGTCGTGCCGCCGCCATAGGTGTTGATGCCGGTCAAGGTCAGCGTTCCGGCACCGGTCTTCTCGACCGTGCCGCTGCCCGAGATCGCATTCGACAAGGTGCCGGCCGTCGCCTGGTCCAGCACCAGTGCGGTGTTGTTCACGATCCCGCCCGTTCCGAAGGCGGCCGCGTTGCCGACCAGCGTGCCGGTGCTGATGGTGGTGCCGCCGCCATAGGTGTTGATGCCGGCCAGGGTCAGCATGCCGGCACCGGTCTTCTCGACGGTACCGCTGCCGGAGATCGCGTTCGACAGGGTGCCCGCCGTCGCCTGGTCCAGAATAAGCGCGGCATTGTTCACGATCCCGCCTGTCCCGAACGAAGCGGCGTTGCCCACCAGCGTGCCGGCGCTGATCAGCGTGCCGCCACCATAGGTGTTGATACCGGTCAAGGTCAGCGTGCCGGCGCCCGTCTTCTCGACGGTACCGCTGCCAGAGATCACGGTCGACAGGGTGCCGCTGATTGCCTGATCCAGGACCAGTGCGGCGTTGTTCGCGATCCCGCCTGTTCCGAAGGCGGCCGCGTTGCCCACCAGCGTGCCGGCGCTGATGGTGGTGCCGCCGCCATAGGTGTTGATGCCGGTCAGCACCAGTGTGCCAGCGCCGGTCTTCTCGACCGTGCCGCTGCCCGAGATCGCATTCGACAGGGTGCCCGCCGTCGCCTGGTCCAGCACCAGCGCGGTGTTGTTCACGATGCCGCCTGTCCCGAAGGATGCGGCGTTGCCCACCAGTGTGCCGGCGCTGATCGTCGTGCCGCCACCATAAGTGTTGATACCGGCCAGAGTCAGCGTGCCGGCACCGGTCTTCTCGACGATACCGCTGCCGGAGATCGCGTTCGACAGGGTGCCCGCCGTCGCCTGGTCCAGAATAAGCGCAGCATTGTTCACGATCCCGCCCGTCCCGAAGGTCGTGGCGTTGCCCACCAGCGTGCCGGCGCTGATGGTGGTGCCGCCGCCATAGGTGTTGATGCCGCTCAGGGTCAAGGTCGCCGCGCCTGATTTGGTCAGGCCGCCGCTGCCGCTGATGTCGCCGCCGACCTCGAGGTCGGCATCGGTCTGGAAGGTGCTGCCGCCGGCGTCGAGCATCACCGCCCGTGTCATCGTGATCGCGGTGGTGTTCTGCAGCGTGCCGCCATTGAACGTGAGCCCGCCGCCGGGATCGCCGAGATTGGCGTCGGCCGATATCGACAACGTGCCGGCGCTGATGGTTGTGCCGCCGCCGTAGGTGTTGATGGCGGTCAAGGTCAGCGTACCGGCACCCGTCTTCTCCACGGTGCCACTGCCGGAGATCACATTCGACAGGGTACCAGCCGTCGCCTGGTCCAGCACCAGCGCGGCATTATTCACGATGCCGCCCGTCCCGAAGGACGCGGTGCTGCCCACCAGCGTGCCGGCGCTGATCGTCGTGCCACCGCCGTAGCTGTTGATGCCGGTCAACGTCAGCGTGCCTGCGCCCGTCTTCTCGACGGTGCCGTTGCCGGAGATCGCATTCGACAGGGTGCCGGCCGTCACCTGGTCCAGAACCAGCGCGGCGTTGTTCACGATCCCGCCCGTTCCGAAGGCGGCCGCGTTGCCCACCAGCGTGCCGGCGCTGATCGTCGTGCCGCCGCCATAGCTGTTGGTGCCAGTCAACGTCAGCGTGCCGGCACCCGTCTTCTCGACCGTGCCGCTGCCGGAGATCGCATTCGACAGGGTGCCCGCCGTCGCCTGGTCCAGAATCAGCGCGGCATTGTTCACGATACCGCCTGTCCCGAAGGACGCGGCGTTGCCCACCAGCGTGCCGGCGCTGATCGTCGTGCCGCCGCCGTAGGTGTTGATGCCGGTCAAGGTCAGCGTGCCGGCGCCTGATTTGATCAGGCCGCCGCTGCCGCCGATGTCGCCGCCGACCGCGAGGTTGGCATCGGTCTGGAAGGTGCCACCACCGGCGTTGAGCGTCACCGCCCGTGTCATCGTGATCGCGGCAGTGTTCTGCAGCGTGCCGCCGTTGAACGTGAGTCCGCCGCTGAGATCGCCGAGGTTGGTGTCGGCCGATATCGACAGTGTGCCGGCGCTGATGGTCGTGCCGCCGGTATAGGTATTGGCGCCGGTGAGGATCAGCGTGCCGCCGCCGATCTTGTTCAGGCCGCTGCCCGTGCCGTCGGCGATGGTCGAGCCGATGGTGGCGGTGATGCCGCTGTCGACCGTGATGGTGCCCGCCGTGCCGCTGGCGGGCGACAGCGCCAGCGTGCCTCCGCCGAGCACGTAGCCGCTGGTCGAGAACTGCAGCGTGTCGACGGCCTGCGTGCCTGCGACGCTCACGCCGCCGCCGGCCGCGCCGGCGAACACGGCGACCGACCCCTCCCAGGGGCCGTTGATGCCGGCCTGGCCGGGCTGGCCGGTCCAGTTGGTGCCGGCGCTGCTCCAGGTGCCGGCGCCGCCGTCCACGGTGCCGTTGCCGATGCTGTCGGTGCCATCCCAGAACTGCAGGGTCTGGCCGACACCGCGCACGGCGAGGTTGACCTGGCCCGGGATGCCCACCTGCACCTGATGGTCCGCAACTACGAAGCCGCCGGTGCCCGTCACGCTGGTGGCGGCAAAGCTGCCCGACAGCGCGCCGCCGTAGCCGAACAGGCGATAGTAGCCGCCGGCCGCGGCCTGCGCCTGGAGCGCGCCGCCCAGGGTAAGGCCGTTGGTGACGATGACCAGATCGTTGCTCACGCCACCGACGACACCCGGAGCGTTGAGCTCGAAGATCGATGTCGACCCCGCGTTGAGCGCCAGCGTGCCGATCGTCAGGGTGCCGGGACTGGTGCCGGCCGAGAGGGTGCCGCCCACCGTCACCGTGCCGGTAATGGCACCGCTGCCGCCCAGCGTGCCGCCGCTGTTCACCGTCGTGAGGCCTGACGCGATCGACCCATTGACGATGAGCCTGCCGCCGCCAGCGACCGTGGTGGGGCCGGTGTAGGTATTGTTGGCGGTCAGGATGGTCGTGCCCGCCTCGACCAGCACCGCGCCCGTACCTGAGATGGCCGGGGCGAACACGTAGTTGGTGGCGGTGTGGTTGAAGACAATCCGGTCGGTGTTGGCCCCCAACGCAACGGTCGGCGTGCTCAGCGTGCCCGGCGCGGCCGACGTGTCACCGGAGGCGGCGCCAATATTGAGGGTTCCGGTGGTCGCGCTGGCAATGACGGTGCTCGTGGCCGAGACGGTGCCCCCGTTCCGGATCGTCAGCGTGCCGGTGCCGCCGTCTCCGATGCGGAGCACACCGGTATTGGTCCACGACGACCCTGCGCCGTCCACCGTCACCGTGCCGGCCGACCCGTTAAAGTTACCAATAGAGCCGGCGGTGCTGCTGACAGCGGCGCCATTGCTGACCGTCAGCACGCCCCTGCCCTGGTCGCCGACGACGAGCGTGCTGCTATTGGTCCAAGACGATCCTGCGCCATCCACCGTCACGGTACCGGTCACGCCGGAAAAATTGCCAATGTCACCGCTGGTGTTGCTCACAGTGCCGCCATTGCGGATCGTCAGCGTGCCGGCGTCAGAATTGCCGACGATGAGCGTGCCGGAATTGACCCAGGACGAGCCTGTGCCGTCCACCGTCACGGTGCCGGTCCCCCCGAGAGAATTACCGACGCTGCCGTCGATGTTGCGCACAGTGCCGCCATTGCTGATCGTGAGCGTGCCGGTGCCAGTGCTGGAGGCGCCGACGACGAGATTGCTGGTAATGCTCCAGGATGATCCGGTGCCGTCCACCGTCACCGTGCCGGTCGCCGCGCTGCCGGTGCCAATCACGGCGGCCATGGTGCTGATCGCAATGCCGCCATTGCGGATCGTCAGCGTGCCGCCGCTTGTGACGCCGATGCTGAGTGTGCCGGTATTGGTCCAGGACGATCCTGAACCATCCACGATCACGTTGGCGGTCGGGCCGTCAGCGCCAACAAAGGCACCACCGCTTGTGACGGCGCCGCCGTTCTGGATCGTCAGCGTGGCGCCGCCGCCGTTGCCGACGATGAGCGGGCCGGAATTGGCCCAGGACGAGCCCGTGCCGTCGACTGTAACACTGCCCGTCCCCACACCGAAACCGCCGCCGATCTGGCCGGAGTCGCTGATCACGGTGCCGCCGTTGCGAACCGTCAGCGTGGCGCCGCCGCCGTTGCTGACGATGAGCAGGGAACTGGTCCAGGACGATCCTGCGCCATCGACCGTTGCCGTGCCGGTCGATCCAGCTGCGAGGGCAATAACGCTCGAAGTGGCTGTAACGTCGCCTCCGTTGCGTATCGTCAGCGTGCCATTGCCCGATTGGCCGACGAAGATCCCCGCGGAATTCCACAATGATCCCGCCCCGTCGATGGTCACGGTGCCGGTTGAATTGGCGGAAAGGGCCATCAAACCTGAGTTGCTGGTCAAGGTGCCGCCACCCTGGATCGTCAGCATCCCGGTCCCGGCGAAGCCAACGATGAGGCTGTTCGCCTGCGCACCGGCCGTGCCGACCACCGTCGCATTGGGCGTGACCGTGTCGATCGTCGCTATCGTGTCGGCCGCGTTGGTCGGAATCCCGGCGGACCAGTTGCCGGCGGTGAACCAGTCGGATGACGTCGCGCCGGTCCAGGTGGTGACTTGCGCTTGCGCCGGCATCGTGGCCGCGAGCCAGCCGAACGCCGTGAGTATGGTCGTGCTCAGCAGGGGGCGACAGCGGACCGCAGCCGAGATTGTCCCACTCTCCAGTTTGCGCCCCATCGGACCCGAGCCCCCGCCTTCGGTCGTTGCGCAATCTTGCGGCGCAGCGATGCTCGACAGATGTCAAAAAACATTAAAAATCCCGGGACCGCCGCGCGACGACGGCACCGAGCGCAAGATTGACGACGCCGGCATGCGACGATGACACTTCACGGCCCTGACCAATGACGATCCCCGCCCAGGCGACACAGGCGCTCGCGGCCATCCGGCACCACCTGGCCGACCGGCTTGTCGCGGTCTATCTCCACGGCTCGGCGGTGAACGGCGGGCTGCGCCCGAACAGCGACATCGACCTGCTGGCCGTCGCCGACAAGCCCGTGCCGTACGCGATCCGGCGAAACCTGGTCGGGGCGTTGACGACGATGTCCCGCTATCCACCCACCGCTACCGTGCGTCCGTTGGAGTTGATCATCTTCAACCGGGATGATCTGGCGTCGCTGCCCTATCCCGCGCGCGCTGAATTCATCTATGGCGAGTGGCTGCGCGCGGCATTCGATGCCGGCGAGGTTCCCGAACCCGTCGCGGATCCGGACCTGACCATCGTGTTGGCGTCCGCCAGACAGGTAGCAAAACCGTTGTGCGGACCCGATGCCGGTGAACTGTTGCCGGCTGTCCCCGCCGGCGACATCCGGCGCGCCATCGGCGATGCGCTGCCGGCTCTGCTGCGTTCCCTCGACGGGGATGAGCGCAACGTGCTGCTCACCTTGGCGCGCATGTGGCGGACGCTGGCGACAGGCGAGATCGTCGCCAAGGATGTCGCGGCGGCATGGGCCGCACCGCGCCTGCCGCCCGCAACGGCGGACCTGATGGACCAGGCGCGACAGGCTTATCTCGATGGGACCGAGATCGACTGGCCGGCGCGCCGACGCGATGTCGACCGCATCGTTGACGTCCTGCGACGTCGCGTACAGGACGCGTCAAGAATGCCTTGCGGCTGAAGCGGTCGAGGGACGGCCTTTTCGGAGGCGGTCCCGGGAAGCCACGGCATCAGGCATCGTCCCGCAGTGCCGCTGGAACGATTCGCCCCAATCACGCAGGCTGATCAGAACCGGCTCCAGCGTGCGACCGAACTCGGTCAGCTCATATTCCACCTTGGGCGGCACTTCGGGATAGACGATCCGCCGGATCACGCCGTCGGTCTCCAGTTCGCGCAATTGCAGCGTCACCATTCGCGGCGTGGCGTTGGGTGTCAGCCTGCAGAGCGCATTGAAGCGCAAGCGCCCTTCCAGGAGGTGGAACACCAGAACCGGTTTCCACAAGCCCCCGAGCACGCTCATCGTCGCCTCGACCGCGCAGCCCGTTCGTGTCGCCCGCCGCCGCAGGTTCCTTACACTATCATTCATGATAGTACATGTTCCTTTTGTACGTACTCACAGTAACGGCCATGCATGCCCATGTCGAGGCGGATCGATAACCGTGGAGAACGTGTGCATGCGTGCGTACAGACTGAATGGACCCAAAGCGCCCCTGAAACTGGTCGAGGAACCTGATCCCATGCCCGCGGCGGGTCAGGTCGTGGTCGATGTGAAAGCCGCGACCCTGAACTATCGCGACACGATCGTGCAGTCGGGCCGCTACGGCGGCCAGCAAAAGACCGACCTGATCCCACTATCCGATGGCGCTGGCGTCATCTCGGCCGTGGGCGACGGCGTGAGTACCGCCCGGATCGGCGAGCGCGTCGCCGTGGCGTTCATGCCGGGTTGGCTCGACGGGCCTTTTTCCGCCGCCAAACAGGCCAGCGCCCTGGGCGGCGGCTTCGTCGATGGCGTGCTGGCCGAACGCATCGCGGTGCCGGCCGCCGCCGCCGTTCCCTTTCCCGACGACTGGGGATTCGAGGAGGCTGCCGCCTATCCGTGTGCCGGCGTCACGGCCTGGAGTTGCCTGTTCGGTGGCCGCGGTATCCGACCGGGTGGCACTGTGCTGGTCGAAGGGACCGGCGGCGTCTCGACATTCGCGCTCCAGTTCGCCCGCGCCGCCGGCGCGCGCGTTATTGCGACATCAAGCTCGGACGAGAAGCTCGCGCACGCCCGAGCGCTCGGGGCCGAGGCGGGCGTCAATTACCGGCATGTGGCCCGGTGGGGAGATCGCGTTGCCGAAATCGCCGGCGGCGGCGTCGATCTTGTCGTCGAAGTCGGCGGTTCAGGTACCCTGAACGAGGCCCTTCGCGCCGTTCGTCCCGGCGGCGAGATCGCCCTTGTCGGTGTGCTGACCGGGTTCGACGGCGCCATCAACACGAGCGCCATCCTGATGAACGGGGTCGATATCCGGGGCATCTATGTCGGCTCGATCGGTGACCTGCGCCAGGCCATGCGAAGCGGCGTGCGTCCGATCGTGCACGAGGTCTTCGCATTCAAGGACGCCGACAAGGCCTACGCACACCTGCGCGCCGGCGGCCATCGCGGCAAGATCGCGATCCGGATTGGCGGCTGAGACCTGAACAGTGCGGTTCGTTCGTCGCGGACGCTGAGCCGTGCCGTGAGGGTTGGGTCCATCAGCTCACCCGGCATCCGTTCGCGATCGCGACGGACGCTTCGCGGCAGCGTCGCTCTTCATCGCGTCCCTGAGGACGCCGAAGACTCGCTTGTCGCCGAGCTGCGCAACGTTGAAGCGCAGGAACGACGCCGCCGATTGAGAGACGCTGAACACGTTTCCCGGCGCGAGGACGACGTTCTCTTCCATGCAGCGCCGCGCGATGACAGCCGAATCATGTCCGTCGGGCAAGCGGCACCAGAGATAGAACCCGCCGCGCGGCATGATCCAGGGCACGATCCCGAGCGGCGTCAGCCGGGCCATGGCGTCCTTCCGGGCGCGCGTCAGGCGTTGGCGCACTTCGTCCATGTGTTTGCGGTAGCTGCCGCCGGCGAGCACGCCCGCGATCAATTCCGTTGCGACGGGGCTCGGACCACCGAAGTTGGTGGCCACCTGAAGATCGACCAGTCCCTCGATCCAATCGGCCCGCGCGGCGATGTAGCCGCAGCGCACGGAGGCGGAGAGCGTCTTGGAGAAGCTGCCGATCCTGATGACGCGATCGAGGCCGTCGAGTATCGCGAGGCGTGGCGACAATGACGGCTCGAAGTCGGCGAAGATGTCGTCCTCGACGATCGCGAGGCCACGGGCTGCCGCCGCGCTCAGCACGCGATGGGCGGTCTGCGGGGAGATGGTGCCGCCGGTCGGATTATGAAGCGCCGCGTTGGTGATGTAGAGGCGGGGGTTTTCGTCCAGAGCCTGTTCGAACGCGGCGGTATCCGGACCCGTGGGCGTGAACGGGACGCCGACGATCCGCGTTTGGTGGGCACGCAGCAGTGCCTGAAAGTTGAAGTAGCAGGGGTCGTCCACCAGGACGGTGTCGCCCGGTCGCAGCAGCAGGCGGCATATCAGGTCGATCGCCTGGCTTCCCGAAGCCGTCAGCATGATCTGGTCCGCGCTCGCCGTGATGCCTTCGTCGGCAAGCCGCCCGAGCAGCACACGGCGCAGCGCGAGCGAACCGCGGGTGCTGCCGTAGTCGGCCAATATCGTGTCGTCGACCCGACCCAGCGCGCGCAAGCCTCGGCGGAGCGCGGCGTTGGGCATCCAATCCGCCGGCAGCCACCCGCAGCCGGGTTTGAGGACGGACGGGTCGGCATCGAGCGACTGCCTGGAGACCCAGAAGGGATCGACATTGCGTTCGCGTGGCGACCCCATGTCGGCCAAGGCCACGGGCGGCAGGCCGGCGCCGGTCACATAGAAGCCGGAGCCGCGCCGGGCGCGAATGACACCTTCAGCTTCGAGGCGATCATAAGCCTCGACCACGGTGGAGGGCGAGACGCCCATGACCTCCGCGAAACGGCGAACCGAGGGCAGGCGATCGCCCGAGCCGAGCGCCCGGTTGGCGATCTTGGAGCGGACAGCGTTCATCAGCGCTTCCGTCCGCGTCGTTCCGCGATCGTCCACGATCAGCTCCCGCTCAACTGTATGGGCCAGCTCATCCATACAGTTTGTCATAACTGTATTCCACTGTCCCTCCCCATGCCGGACCCGGACCGCTACTTCCAGGGCCAGGAAGCGAGGGCGTATGGAACGGACGACGGCGGGCTGGGGCAGCGGCCTCCTGGGTGTCATCATCTTCAGCGGGTCGCTGCCGGCCACGCGCGTCGCGGTCGCGGACTTCTCGCCGATGTTCCTGACCTCGGCGCGGGCGGTGATCGCCGCCTTGCTGGGCGCGGCGTTCTTGTTCGCGCTACGCCAGACGCGGCCGCAACGCCGCGACCTCCTCTCGCTGACATGGGTGGCCATCGGCGGTGTCGTCGGCTTCCCCCTGCTGACGGCGCTGGCGCTGCAGCACATCACGACGGCCCACTCGATCGTCTTCGTCGGGCTGCTGCCGCTCGCGACGGCGATCTTTGGCGTGCTGCGCGGCGGCGAGCGCCCCAAGCCCGTCTTCTGGCTGTTCTCGATCGCCGGCGCCGCGGCTGTCGCCGGCTTCGCCTTGTACGGCAGCCAGGGCGGAACCCTGACGGGCGACCTGTTGATGATCGCGGCCATCCTGGTGTGCGGGCTCGGCTACGCCGAAGGGGCAACGCTGTCGCGCCGTCTCGGCGGCTGGCAGGTCATCTCCTGGGCGCTGTTGCTGTCCCTGCCCATCATGGCCGCGATCGCCCTGTTCACCTTGCCCGCCACGTGGACCACCATCGGCGTCCCCGCCTGGATCGGCCTCGCCTACGTGTCGGTCTTCAGCATGATGGTGGGGTTCATCTTCTGGTACCGCGGCCTGGCGCTGGGCGGCATCGCGGGCGTCGGCCAGCTGCAGCTTCTGCAACCCTTCTTCGGGTTCCTGCTGGCGGCGATCTTCCTGGGCGAGCCGATCGCCTGGACCATGATCGCCTCGACCGTGATCATCGTCCTCTGCGTGGCCGGCGCGAAGCGCTTCGCCTGAGCATCCCCGGTCGCGGCGGCGTCAGGACGTCCGATTCTCCGCTGCGCCTGCAAAGTGACACGCGATTTGTGCCCGCCTTGTTTCCACGCCACAGCGAGCCAACGTATTCTGAAACATCGGTTGGAGATCTGGCGCCATGGCAAGGATCGTCTTCGGCATGAATCAGTCCCTGGACGGCTATGTCGACCACGAGGCATTCGCGCCCGACTCAGTGCTCTTTCGTCACTGGATCGAGCACGTGCGCGGCCTGGCGGGCAGCGTGTACGGCCGCCGCATGTACGAGGTCATGCGCTATTGGGACGAAGACCATCCTGAGTGGACGCCGGCGGACCACGACTTCGCTGCGGCGTGGCGGAACCACCCGAAGTGGGTCGTGTCGCGCTCGTTGACGTCGGTCGGCCCCAACGCCACGCTCGTCGCGGACAACATCGAGGCGGCCATACGCGCGCTGAAGACGGCGCGCGACGGGGAGATTTCCGTTTCCGGACCGGACCTGGCGCGCAGCCTGACCGACCTTGGGCTTGTCGATGAGTATCGGCTGTACATCCACCCTGTCGTGCTGGGCCGCGGCAAGCCGCTCTTCGCCGGCCCCCGGCCGCGGCTGCGCCTCGTGGCCCACGATCTCATCGGCGCTGATGTGATCAGGTTGACCTACGTTCCTGCTTGATCAGGCAGCGCGCGCGACGGTGCGCGCCGTTCAACGCGCCCGGGGCTTGCGACGCTGCGCCCGGCCCAGCCACCAGGCGGCCAGCGCGAGGACGAGCATGGCACCGCCGAGCAGGATGCCGATGACGATCAGGAGGCCGGAAACGTCGTCGCTGTCGTTGTATCTGCCGGTCAACTTCAAGGTAAAGCCGACGGCCGCGACCGCGAAGAAGATCGGCGCCCCGAACAGCCCGACCAGCATCCGGCCCCGGTAGAAGCCCGGGTTGACGATAATCTCACGCGCATCCACCCGCTCGAAGTGGCCAAGAACCCGGGCCGCCGCGGCGCTGGCGGCACGGGAGACCGGAATTCGGAGCGCGCCGACCGCTGTGTGGACGCGATGCTCATGCATCCAGGTCGCGCCGGTTCGGAATGCGATTGCCGGCAGGCTCTCGGACAGTATCCGCACGCCGGTGATCTTGAACATGCCGGTGGTGATGAGCGCGAAGTAGGTGTCACCCACGAGAACGCCGTCCGCCACGAATATGATCTCGATGCCCTGCGGCGGCGGCCGGCGTGGCGGCGTCCACATGTTCAGATTCTCGCGCCCGAGCGCGTTGCGGGCATGATCGTTGGCCGAAAATTCGGCGAGCTCGGCGGCGGTCGCGGTCCAGCGCCCGATTTCATTCTCGCCGCGCCGGATCGCCGCGAAGACCTTCATGCCGCGCCAGAAATTGTAGAACATGGCCGGTGCGAGGATGGCGGGAAGGAGCGCCAGGCCGATCTTCAAACCCGAGCCGAGTGTCTCCTCGCCGGCCATATGCATCTCGAGCGCGCCCCAGGCGACGAAGGCCCATGCCACGACGGTCACGGCCACGCAGATGAGCGCGCTGCGCTGAGGATTGCGAATGCCGTGGTTGTGCATGCCGTCCTTCCCTGCGGGGGCGCGCCGCCCACCGGAAGCCGCAGCCGAAACGAGAACCCTCTGCTCCAGAATGCCAGCTTACCATCCGGATCGCAGTGGTGTTGGAGATCCGTCTCGGCTTCAGCGCACCGCGCGCTTCCCGACCTGCACTCTCGCTTAGATGCGGCCTTGTCTGCGCTGGCCCATGCGGCTACGCGCTGAAGGCTGATCGCCGCGTCGCCGGTCCGGGCCCCCTCTTCGAACAGTGCCCGATACAAGGCATCGGTCAGTTCGCTGCGCATAACGGCGGCGCCCGATGGCTTCCGCGGCCGCCCACGTTGCTACTCTTGCGTTCCATCCTGGCCATCCTACATCTCGTCGAGACGATAGAGTCTCGTCCATACCGAAGCGGATGAATATTCGACGTGAGCAGGCGCTGTCTGATGGCAGTGGATCTTGGCCAATGCGTGCCGCCCAAAGAGGGGCTCAGGAACCGGAGAATAGGCCATGCAATGGGAATATATGGTGGTCGAAACAACATTGGATTCCAGCGCCCTCGGCAAGCTGGGGGCTGACGGTTGGGAGCTCGTCGCGGTCGTCTCTCCGGCGCACTTCGTGCTGCATTACTTCTTCAAGCGTGGGGCGCGCGCCTGACCCACATTGATCCGTCGGCGCCGCTTTTAGGCGAACCACCAATGGAGAATCTTTAATGGCCCAGCGTGACGCCGTTTTTCCCGCCGGTCGGCATGACCTCTACATGTCACACACCTATTCCGCGGCAATCAGATCAGGTGATCTCCTGTTCGTGTCCGGTCAGGTCGGCAGTCGCAGCGATGGCTCGCCCGAGCCGAACTTCGAGGCTCAGGTCCGCCTGGCATTCGCCAATCTTGAGGCAACCCTGCAAGCGGGTGGATGCGGGCTCGACGACATCGTCGATGTGACAACCTTTCATACCGATCCCGAAAATCAGTTCGGCACGATCATGGCCGTTAAGAGCGAAATATTCCCGGAGGCACCCTATCCGAACTGGACGGCGATCGGCGTCAACTGGCTCGCCGGGTTCGACTTCGAGATCAAGGTCATCGCCCGTATTCCGAACTGAAGGAGCCGGTCGCGCATCACTGGAACGCAACAAGGCGAATGTGATCGCCTTCTATGAGTTGATGTTCAACGCATGCCGGCCCGCCGAGGCCGTCGCGCGATTCCAGACCCGCACGCTCGCTTCGCTCGAACGCGGAATACGATGAATCGGCGAATGACGTTTCCGCGATAGCCCTGAACCCGCCGGATCAATTGTCGGCGCATTTCTTCTTATGAGCCGTTCGACATAGGATTTCAGCGTCGCGGGTAGATACGATCTCGTCGACAGAACCTGCCCGGCTCGGTGCGACGCGTCGCCTCAGATCGTTGGTCGAGCCGACATCAATATCGCCATTGCTTCATTGCAGGAAATAAACGTACCACATAGGCATCACCAGTCTCCCTGCGCTGCGTCGCAGCTTCGGGAGATCACCCTGCATCTTCGGCTTCGGGTGGCCTGCCACCCGAAGCCGAAGGCGCAGGGTGGCGGAGAGGGCGGGATTCGAACCCGCGGTGGCTGTTACACCACGCACGCTTTCCAAGCGTGTGCCTTAAACCACTCGGCCACCTCTCCAGTCGGGCGGCAAACTATACGCCAGGCGGGGTTTTGCCAACCTCCGGGAAAACGCGATTGCACGGACTGCCGGCTTTCATAGGGGCCGGCTGGCTGCTAGCGTCGGCCTCGATCTGGCAACAACGGACCGCGGCGAGGAGGCCGGCTGAATGGTGGTCTTGCGCGCGCTCGGTTGGCTCCTGGTCCTCGCCACGGCGGTGATCGGGGTTTACGAGATTGCCGAATATATCGACAACGGCGACCAATCGCTGACGGCGCTGGGTGAATTGTGGCTCAAGGTCCACTCGTCCAGCCTCAACGCGATGCAGGCATTTGTGCAGCGCGAGTTGCACGAGGACATCTGGACTTCCACCTTCCAGCCCGTGCTGGTGCAGCCGGCCCTCTACCTCTTCGGCGGGACTGCCCTGTTCTGCCTGATTGTCGGTTACATCTTTCGCCGCAGCGCCGAGGAGGCGCCCGGCCAGCGGCGCCGACGCCGGCGCCGCTGAGCGGGCGCCGGCTTCAGCTGCCCGTCTTCAGCGCGGCGAGAAACGCGGATTGCGGGATCTCGACATTGCCGATCTGCCGCATGCGCTTCTTGCCCTTCTTCTGCTTCTCCAGCAGCTTCTTCTTGCGCGAGATGTCGCCGCCGTAGCACTTGGCGAGCACGTCCTTGCGCATGGCGCTGATGGTTTCACGCGCAATGATGCGGCCGCCGATCGCGGCCTGGATCGCGATCTTGAACAGCTGCTTGGGAATAAGGTCCTTCAGCCGCTCGCACAACGTCCGGCCGCGGCTTTCGGCGTGGCTGCGATGCACGATGATGGACAGCGCATCGACGGTTTCGCCGTTGACCAGGATGGTGACCTTGACGAGGTCGCCCTCTTCGTAGCCGGCCATGTCGTAGTCGAAGCTGGCGTAGCCGCGCGTCACCGACTTCAAGCGGTCGTAAAAGTCGAACACCACCTCGTTGAGCGGCAGGCGGTAGACCACCATGGCGCGCGTGCCGGCATAGGTGAGATCGACCTGCACGCCGCGGCGCTCCTGGCACAGCGACAGCACCGGGCCGAGATACTCGTCGGGCACGATGATGGTGGCCTTGATCCACGGCTCGGAAATCGTCTGGATATGCGCCGGATCGGGATAGTCGGTAGGATTGTGCAGTTCGATCGCGCTGCCGTCGGTCATCGTGATCCGGTAGACCACCGACGGTGCCGTGGTGACGAGATCGAGATCGAACTCGCGTTCCAGGCGCTCCTGCACGATCTCCAGGTGCAACAGGCCGAGGAAGCCGCAGCGGAAGCCGAAGCCCAGCGCCGCGCTGCTCTCCGGCTCGAAGTGGAAGCTGGAGTCGTTGAGCCGCAGCTTGGCCAGCGAATCGCGCAGGTTCTCGTAGTCGCTGGCATCGACCGGGAACAGGCCGCAGAACACCACCGGCACCGAGGGCTTGAAACCCGACAGCGGGAAGTCGGCCGGGCGGCGTTCCTCGGTGATGGTGTCGCCGACCTTGCAATCCGAGATGGTCTTGATGCCGGCGATGATGAAACCGATCTCGCCCGGCCCCAGTTCCGCCACTTCGGCCGGTTTAGGCGTGAAGACGCCGACCTTGTCGATGTCGTAGGCGGCGCCGGTCGACATCATGCGGATCTTCATGCCCTTCTTCAGCACGCCATCGCGCACGCGCACCAGGGTGACGACGCCGAGATACGGATCGTACCAGCTGTCGACCAGCAAGGCCTTCAGCGCCGCGGCGCGATCGCCCGACGGTGAGGGCAGACGTTCGACCAGCGCCTCCAGCACGTCATCGACGCCCATCCCGGTCTTGGCCGAGATCGGGATCGCGTTGGAGGCGTCGAGCCCGATGACGTCCTCGATCTCCTTCTTCACGCGCTCGGGCTCGGCCGCCGGCAGGTCGATCTTGTTGAGCACCGGGATCAGCTCGTGACCGGCCTCGATGGCGTGGTAGGCGTTGGCCAGCGTCTGCGCCTCGACGCCCTGGCTGGCATCAACCACCAGCAGCGATCCCTCGCACGCCGCCAGCGACCGGCTCACCTCGTAGGCGAAATCGACATGGCCCGGCGTGTCCATGAGGTTCAGCACGTACTTCTGGCCGTCGCGCGCGGTGTAGTTCAGCCGCACGGTCTGCGCCTTGATGGTGATGCCGCGCTCGCGCTCGATGTCCATGCTGTCGAGCAGCTGGTCGTGGAACTCGCGCGCCTCGATCGCCCCGCACAGCTGGATCAGGCGGTCGGCCAAGGTCGACTTGCCGTGGTCGATATGCGCCACGATGGAAAAGTTGCGGATCTGCGAGAGCTCGGTCATGGCCGGCGGAGGTATCCAAAGCGCGAGAAATCGGTCCGGGTAGATAGAGGCCAAGCATGTTCCGCGCAACGGCTTCGCAGCGGCCCCGGGTGCCGCGATCTAACCTCTTGATATTATATATAAATCCGAGACAATCGAACATCCTGCAACGGACATGGCGGGCCGGCTTCAAGGCGCCGGATCGCTGGTCTTCGTCATCCGGGGGACGGTGTGGTCATGACCGTGCGGCGAAACGTCCTGTTCATCGTCATCGACCAGTGGCGCGCCGACGCGCTGGGGGCGGCCGGCAACCCGGTTCTCCGGACTCCCCATCTCGACCGGCTGGCCGCCGACGGCGTGCTGTGCACCCGGCATTTCGTGCAGGCCGCGCCCTGCGGTCCCTCGCGCGCCGCCCTGTTGACGGGCACGTACCAGCACAACAACGGGGTCATGCGCAACGGGACGCCGCTGTCGCGCCGCTTCACCAACCTGGCGCTGGAAAGCCGCCGGCTGGGCTACGATCCGGCTTTGTTCGGCTATACCGACACGACCGTCGACCCGACCGACAGGGATCCCCGCGACCCGGCACTCACGACGTACGAGTCGGTGCTGCCGGGCTTCACCACCCAGCTGTACCTGTCGGCCGAGCCGCTGTCCTGGGTCGCCCATCTGCATGCCAAGGGCTACGACTTCCCCGTCGATATGGACGAGGTCTATCGGCCGGAACCGGACTCCTCGGGCCGCGGCCCGACCTGGGCGCCGGCGCGCTTTGCCGCCGAGCACAGCATCACGGCCTTCCTGACCGACAATGTGCTCGACTACATCGCGGTACGCCGCGATCAGCCCTGGTTCGTGCATGCGGCCTATATCTGTCCGCATCCGCCGTTCATCGCCCCCAAGCCCTATCACGATCTCTACGATCCGGCCGCGATGCCGCCGCTGCGCCGTGCGCCCAGCCGTGCCGCGGCGGCGCAACAACACGCGCTGCTGGCGCATTACCTGCGCACCCAGCGGCAATCGAGCTACTTCGTCACCGGCGACGGACTGGTCAGCGATCTCAGCGCGGCCGACCTCGCGCAATTGCGCGCCACCTACTACGGCATGGTCACGGAAGTCGACGACCAGGTCGGCCGCCTGATCAACCAGCTGAAGGCGTGGGGCCTCTACGACGACACCCTGATCGTCGTGACGTCCGACCACGGCGAGATGCTGGGCGATCACTGGATGCTGGGCAAACAGGGCTATTTCGACGAAGCCTTCCATGTGCCCCTGATCGTGCGCGATCCGCGCCCGGCGGCCGACCGGGGGCGCGGCCGCACGCTCGAGCGCTTCACCGAGGCGGTCGACGTCATGCCGACAATTCTCGAATGGCTCGACCTTGCGGTGCCACGCCAATGCGATGGCCGATCGCTGCTGGCGCTGGTGCAGGGCGATGACGTCGCGGATTGGCGCCGCGAGGTCCACTGGGAATTCGATTTCCGCGGCACGGGGCCCCACGATGCCGAGGAGGGTCTCGGCTTGCCGATGGACGCCTGCTCGCTCGCCGTGATCCGCGACGCGGCCTACAAGTACGTGCACTTCGCCGCGCTGCCGCCGCTCTTCTTCGATCTGGCGGCCGATCCGTATTGCCTCAACGATCTGTCACGCGACCCCGCCGCCGCGCCGACGATGCTCGCCTATGCGCAGAAGATGCTGTCGTGGCGCATCCTGTCGAGTGCCCGCGACATGACGGGCATGATGGCATCGCCACAGGGATTGATCGTCCGCGGGTGATCAGCCCGTCATGCCGAGCGTAGCGCCTGGGAGCGCGGGCCTCTGGCCCGCATCGGCGCGAGCGCCGACCACGGCGGCTTCACCCTCCGCTTACGCTCCGGGCGATGCGGGCGGGACGCCCGCGCTCCAGGTCACCCGCGCAGCACGCCACCGGCTTGCTTGGCGACCTGGGCCACGACCTTCTGCGAGATCGCCTCGATCTCCTCGTCGGTCAGCGTCTTCTCGGCCGGCTGGATGGTCACCGACAGGGCCACCGACTTCTTGCCGTCGGGCACGCCCTTGCCGGCATAGACGTCGAACACCTGCGCCGCCGTGATCATGGCGCGATCGGCACCGCGGGCGGCGCGCACCAGCGTATCGGCCGGGATCGTGCCGTCGACGATGAAGGCGAAGTCGCGCTCCAGCGGCTGGAACGGCGACAGCTTCAGCGCCGGGCGGGCCTTGCTGGGACGTGCCTTGGCCGGCGGCGCGGCATCGAGGAACACCTCGAACGCCGCGGCCGGACCGCGCAGGTCGAGCTTCGCCAGCACATCGGGATGCACCTCGCCGAAATATGCCAGCGGCCGGTCGCCCAGCACCAGCGCGCCGGACCGTCCGGGATGGTACCAGGCCGGCGCCTTGGGCTGCGCCACGAGATTGTCCGTCGGCGCGCCGATGGCCGCCAGCACGGCCAGCGCGTCGGCCTTGGCATCGAAAGCGTCGACCGGCCGTTCTGGACCTGTCCAGGCGCGCGGCTGGCCCTTGCCGTAGCGCACGCCGGCTGCAATCGAACGCTGGCCGGTGGGTGTCGCGTCCTTGTACTGCGGGCCGACCTCGAACAACGCCGGATCCTTCAGCCCGCGCGCCTCGTTGCGACCGCAGGCCTGCAGCAGGTTGGGCAGGATCGAGGGCCGCATCACGTCGAGCTCCGACGCGATCGGGTTGAGCACCTTCAGGTCATCGCCGACACCGCCGAACAGATCAGCCAGCACCGAGTGCGTGAACGACGACGTCACGGCCTCGGTCAGGCCACGCACGGCGAGCGCCCGGCGCGCCGTGGGGACACGGCGCTGCTCGGGCGTACGCACGGGCCGCGATGTCGCGGTCTCGCGCGGCATGGAGACGGCCGGCACATTGTCGTAGCCGTGCACGCGCACGACTTCCTCGACCAGGTCGGCCTCGCCGACGACATCGGGGCGCCACGACGGCACGGCCACCGACCACGGCCCCTCGCCCGACGGCCCGAAGCCGAGCTTGCGCAGGATGTCGAGCTGGGCTGCGGCCGGCACGTCGGCGCCGCCCAGCGTCCGGGCGCGCTCGGGGCGCAGGCTGTAGCTGCGCTGCCACGCCGGCATGATGCCGCTGGACACCAGCTCGCTGGTCTCGCCACCGCACAATTCGAGGATCAGCCGCGCCGCGACTTCGGCACCCCACCACACCGACTCCGGATCGACGCCGCGCTCGAAGCGATAGCGTGCGTCGGACTGGATGGCGAGCTTGCGGCCGGCGGCCGAGACCGCGATCGGATCGAAGTAGGCGACCTCGAGGAACACGTTGGTCGTCGTTTCCGACACCCCGCTGTCCTCGCCGCCCATGATGCCGCCGATGCCGTGGACCGCCTTGCTGTCGGCGATCACCGCCATCGTCTCGTCGAGCGTGTAGGTGCGGCCGTCCAACGCCAGGACCGTTTCGCCCGGCGTCGCCTGGCGCATCACGAGATCGCCCGCGATCTTGTCGGCGTCGAAGACATGCAGGGGCCGGTTGAGATCGAACGTCACCAGGTTGGTGATGTCGACCAGCGCCGAGATCGGCCGCAAGCCGATGGCACGCAGCCGCTGCTGCAGCCACGCCGGGCTGGGGCCGTTCTTGACGTTGCGGAAATGGCGGCCAACGACGATCGGGCACGACACACCCGGCTTCACGTCATAGCCATGCGTCCAGCGGACGGGGCTCTTGTAGGTGCCCGGCACCTTGGCGACATCCGGCTGCTTGCGCCGGCCAAGACCGGCCGCCTCAAGATCACGCGCGATGCCCAGCACGCCCAGCGCATCGGCGCGGTTGGGCGTCACCTTGATCTCGATCACCGGATCGTCGATGCCCAGCACGCGTGCCGCCGGCAAACCGATCGGCGTATCGGCCGGCAGGTCGATGATGCCGGCGTGATCCTCCGACAGTTCCAGCTCGCGCTCCGAGCACAGCATGCCGTTGCTGTCGACGCCGCGGATCTTGCTCGGCTTCAGGTCGAGACCCGTGCCGGGAATGTGCGCGCCCGACGGCGCGAACACGCCCTTCATGCCGGTGCGCGCGTTGGGCGCGCCGCACACGACCTGCACGATGCCGCTGCCGGTGTCGACCTTGCACACCCGCAGCTTGTCGGCGTTGGGGTGCTGCACGGCCTCCAGCACGTGGGCGGTGATGAAACCCTCGAGCTTGGCGGCACGGTCCTCGACCGACTCGACTTCGAGACCGAGCATGGTGAGTGTACGCTGGATCTCGGCCACCGACGCGGTGGTGTCGAGGTGCTCCTTGAGCCAGGAAAGCGTGAACTTCATCGGCTGAGCCCTCCCGTGAGGCTCGGGACGTCGAGCGCCGAGAAACCGTAATGGCGCAGCCAGCGCAGATCGGAGTCGAAGAACGTGCGCAGATCCGGGACGCCGTACTTCAGCATCGCCACGCGCTCGATGCCCATGCCGAAGGCGAAGCCCTGGTAGATTTCGGGATCCAGGCCGCAATGGCGCAGCACGTTGGGATGCACCATGCCGCTGCCGAGGATCTCGAGCCAGCTGTCGCCGGCGCCGATCCGCAGTTCGCCGCCCTTCCACGAACAGCCGATATCGACCTCGGCCGACGGCTCGGTGAAGGGGAAGTAGGAAGGACGGAACCGCACCGGCACGTCGTCGACCTCGAAGAAGGCGCGACAGAAGTCGGTGAGACAGCCCTTGAGGTGGCCCATGTGCGTCGTGCGGTCGATCACCAGGCCTTCGACCTGGTGGAACATCGGCGTGTGGGTCTGGTCGCTGTCGGTGCGGAAGGTGCGGCCGGGCACGATCACGCGCAGCGAGCCGCCGTCGGCCAGCATCTTCTGGACGCGCTTGTCGAGCATGGTGCGTGCCTGCACCGGCGAGGTGTGGGTGCGCAGCACCATCGGCATGCCGTCGGCCCGCGGCGGCAGGAAGAACGTGTCCTGCATCTGCCGCGCCGGATGGTCGGGCGGGAAATTCAGCGCTTCGAAGTTGTGCCAATCGTCCTCGATGTCGGGACCCTCGGCCCAGACGAAGCCCATCTCGCCGAAGACAGCACAGATCTCGTCGATGGTCTGGCCGATCGGGTGCAGCGTGCCCATGCGCTCGGGCCGCACCGGCAGGCTGACATCCAGACGCTCTGCTTCCAGACGGGCCGCCAACGAGGCGCGATCGATATCGGCCTTGCGCGCATCGAGCGCGGCGGCGATCTCGTCCTTCAGGGTGTTGACCGTCTGGCCGAACGCCTTGCGCTCGTCCGGCGGCAAGGCGCCCAGGGTTTTCATCAACCCGGTGACGCGGCCGTTCTTGCCCAGCGCCGCCACCCGTGCCGCATCGAGCGCGCGCGCGTCGGTGGCCGCGGCGACTGCCGCCAGCGTCTCGGACCGGATCGTCGACAGATCGTCCATCGTCTCGCTCATGTTTTGCCTTCCCCGCAGAGGAAGGTGCTGAACGCACAAAAGGGAAGCCCGGTCGCCCGCGGCTTCCCTTTTCTCTTCTTGCGTCCGCCGGCGGTGACGCCGGGCGGCCGTTTACTTCAGGGCGGCCTGGGCTTGATCGACCAAGGCCCTAAACGCTGCCGGTTCGCGCACCGCCAGATCGGCCATCACCTTGCGGTCGATTTCGATGCCGGCCTTGGCGATGCCGTTCACGAACGCGGAGTAGGTCATGCCGTGCTCGCGCACGGCGGCATTGATGCGCTGGATCCAGAGCGCCCGGAAATTGCGCTTCTTGGTGCGCCGGTCGCGGTAGGCGTACTGGAGGCCCTTTTCGACCTTCTCCAGCGCCGTGCGATAGGTGTTGTGGGCGCGGCCCCGGTAGCCCTTGGCGAGCTTGAGGACCTTCTTGTGGCGGGCGTGGCTGGTGACGCCCCGTTTGACGCGGGCCATGGTTCAGCTCTCCGTCACGCGTTCGGCAGGAAGTACTGCTTGATCTTGCGCGCATCGCCCTCGGCCGCGATCACCGTGCCGGTGGCCTGGCGCAGGAAGCGGTTGCCGCGCTTGCTCATGCCGTGACGCTTGCCGGCGACCGGGATCTTGACCTTACCCGACGCCGTGAGCCGGAACCGCTTCTTGGCTCCGCTCTTGGTCTTCATTTTGGGCATTTCATCCTCTTTTCAAGAATTTAGCGCCCTATGGGGCGCTATCGGCGACGATTTCGCCGGGATGTCTTCGGGACCGCCATGGCATGCCCTTTACGCCAGGCCGCCCGAAAGGAGGCCGGTTTATACAGATCGCGGCAACGCAAGGCAAGCACACGGCATCAGCCGGAAATCACCCTTGAACGCCCGCTCAGCCGGGCCCACATGCTGTCCAGGTGGCGATGCCTTCGGGGTCGCCGCCGACCGCTCGCTCGGCAGAGGAGGGTTTTGTGAACAGGGTATCGATGTTCAGTTCGCCGTTCCTGCTCGGCTTTGAACAACTCGAACGGTCGCTCGACCGGCTGACGAAGAGCGGCAGTGACGGCTATCCACCGTACAATATTGAAAAGATTGGCGATGCCGGGTTGCGTATCACCTTGGCAGTTGCGGGTTTCACTGAGGCTGATCTGACCATCGAAGTGGTCGAGAACCAGCTGTCGGTCCGTGGCAAGCAGCAGGACGATCCGGAGCGGGTCTATCTGCACCGCGGTATCGCGGGTCGCCAGTTTCATCGCACCTTCATGCTGGCGGACGGCATCGAAGTGACCGGCGCCAAGCTGGAGAATGGCCTGCTGGCCATCGATCTGGCGCGGCCGACCATCGAACCGAAAGTGAAGACCATCCGGATCGACACCGCCGCATCGGGCTCCGCGAAGACGTCGCGCGGTAAGACCATCGACGTCACGGGCTGAAAGGCCCAACGGGTTCGTCATGAAGGAGGACCCCATGCTTGAAGCAGCTTCTCCCCTCAAGACACTGTCGGCGGCCGAGTTCGCTGTCCTCGGCCTCGAGCAGTTCGCCTACATCAAGGCCGTGACGCTGCCCGACGGCAAGAATGCCATCGGCGTGTTCGCTGCCGATGGCCGCCCGCTGGCCGGCGCCCCGGATATCGAGACCGCCCAAGCCCTGGTGCGACAGAATGAACTGGAGCCCGCGCTCGTCCACTGACGGACAGCGTGCGGATAGAAAACGGCGACGGCGCGTCGGCCTCCGACGCGCCGTCGTTGTGTCGAGGTTTTCGCTAGGCCGCGCGCGGCGAGCGCAGCGGCTCTACCAGCAGGGCATAGAGCGCATCGGCGCGGTCCGTCGCTCTCAACTTTTCGACCAGCACCCGATCGCGCAGCGCGCGCGAGACGCGTGACAGCGCCTTGAGATGGTCGGCGCCGGCACTTTCCGGCGCCAGCAGGACGAACATCAGGTCGACCGGACGCGCATCGATGGCTTCGAAATCGATCGGCGTGGCCAGCCTGGCGAACACACCATGAAGGCGATCCAGGCCGGCAAGCTTGCCGTGCGGAATGGCGATGCCGCCGCCCAGTCCGGTCGAACCCAGTCTTTCGCGCTCCAGCAGGACATCGAAGATCGTGCGCTCATGCAAGCCGGTGACGTGCGCGGCCCGTTGCGCCGTTTCGATCAACGCCTGTTTCTTGCTGCTTGCCCGCATGTCGGCGATCACGGCGTCCGGCGCGAGGATGTCCGCAAGTTCCATCGTGGCATGCCTTATTCGAGTTATGCTTCGGCCGGTCGCGGTCAGGATGACGCGCCCGAGGCTGGGCCGTTCTGGGGGTCGACCCACCCGATGTTGCCGTCCGGTCGGCGATACACCATGTTGAACAAGCCGTTAGCGCGATTGCGAAACATCAGGGCTGGCAGTTGTCCCAGATCGAGCCGCATTACGGCCTCACCGACGGTCAGTGTCTGCACGTTCGTCTGCATTTCGGCAATGACCAGTGGGTCATGACCGGACGTTTCTTCCGGCTCTTCGGCCTCGATCGCGATGACGGACTGGCGCGCCAGCGTGGCCTCGATCTCCCGCACCGGCCGCACGTTGTGATCGCGCAGCCGCCGTTTGTGCCGCCGCAGCCGCTTGGCGGCATGATCACACGCCGCCTCGAAGGCAACGTAGGGATCGCTGGCCGTCGCGTGGCTTTGGATCATGATATTGCGTCCGACATGAACGGAAATGTCGGAGCGGATTTCGTGCGCATGTCGTGAGAACGTTACCGTCCCGTCGAGGGCACCGTCGAAGTACTTGGCCACGGCCGCATCGAGCGAGCGCTGAACATGACCACGCAACGCGTCGCCGATGTCGATCTGCTTGCCACTGACCGTGAGGTTCATCGCCATGTCTGCGTCCCACTGCCAAGGCCAGCCAGGGCGCTGAATGAAATCACCATATGGATCGGTTTCAGGCGAGTCAAGCAACCCCCAACTATCTGATTTTACGTATAAAATTACCGACTGAACGCATCTTGAGCGCGGCTATGTACAGCAAACGCTCACAACGCCGCAACCTGGATCGCCATGCCCATCCCCGACAGCGACTTTTCCCGCCGGCGCTGGACCGACGAGGGAATGCGCATGGCCTCGCGGTACTTGGCGACCGTCCGCCGCGCGATCTCGATGCCTTCATCGCGCAACAGCTCGACCAGCCTGTCGTCGGACAGGGTCGCTTCCGGGCGTTCGGCATCGATCATGCGCCGCATGCGCGAACGCACCGCTTCCGCCGACACCGCCGGCGCGCCGCTGGCGGCCGACACGGAACTGGTGAAGAAGTACTTCAGCTCGAACAGGCCACGCGGCGTCGCGATGAACTTGTTGGAGGTGACGCGGCTGACCGTGCTCTCGTGGAGGCCCGTCGCAATCGCCACGTCGCGCAGCACCAACGGCCGCAGCGCCGTGACGCCATGTCGGAAGAAGCCTTCCTGCTGCTGGGCGATTTCGCGCGCAACCTTCAGGATCGTCGTGGCGCGCTGATCCAGGGCCTTCACCAGCCAGTTCGCCGTCTGCCAGCGCTCGGCGACGAACTCGCGGGTTTCCTTGGTCCGGGCATCGCGGCTCAAGGTGGCGTAGTAGCGCCGATCCGCCAGCACCCGCGGCAGCGCATCGGTGTTCAACTCGACTTCCCAGATCTCGCCCAGTTCGGCGTGCCGCACGCGGCGCAGATGCACGTCGGGGATCACCGTGCGCACCGGCTCGTGGTTGAAGCGCAAGCCAGGCTTGGGATCGAGCGCACGGATCTCGGCAATCATGCCTGCGAGATCCTCGGCATCGACACCGCACCGGCGCAGCAGGCCGTTCAGGTCGCGGCGCGCCAGCAGGTCGAGATTGTCCAGCAGCGCCTGCATCGCCGGATCAAGCCGGTTGCGATCAGCCAGCTGCGCGGCCAGACACTCGGCCAGCGTGCGACTGAACAGGCCCGGCGGATCGAACTGCCGCAGGCGCGACAGGACAGTCTCGACGCGCGACGCCTCGACGCCGAGTGCGGCGCCGACATCGCCGCTCTCGGACGCCAGGTAGCCGCTGGGCTCCAGCCACTCGACAAGACGGACGGCGACCATGCGGTCGACCGGGTCGAGAATCTCGGCCGAGATCTGCGCCAGCACATGACGCTGGAGCGAGGCGTCGCCTTCGGCAATCCGCGCCATGGCATCCGGTGCATCCTCGCCGAGAGCGCCGGTACCGCCACCCTTGGCCGACGAACCATCGCCACCGCGGTCGACATACTCACCCGCCCACCGCTCGTCGGCTTCGCCCAGCGCGGCAGAGCCGCCGGCCAGCGTATCAGCGGTATCGCCGC
Organism: Reyranella sp. CPCC 100927; assembly: GCF_007859315.1. Classification (GTDB taxonomy): domain Bacteria; phylum Pseudomonadota; class Alphaproteobacteria; order Reyranellales; family Reyranellaceae; genus Vineibacter. Next base: position 356,672 of record NZ_VOHA01000001.1, on the reverse strand, counting down.
CTGCTGGTGCTGCCTTGTCGATCGGCGTTTCGCCGGCAGCGGCGCCATCATCCTCACGCGGCGACTCGACCAGCAGTGGATTGCTCTCAAGCTCGCGCTCGACGTAGCCCGCCAGTTCCAGCTGCGAAAGTTGCAAGAGCTTGATGGCCTGCTGCAACTGGGGGGTCATCACCAGTGCCTGACGCTGACCCAGCTGCAGGCGCGGCGCCAGCGTCATCGCCCGGGGACCTGCCATCAGAGGGTGAACCGCCGGCCGAGATAGACCCGCTGCACCTCTTCATTGGCAACGATCTCGGCGGGACGACCTTCGATCAGCACCTGACCGGCATGCATGATGTAGCCGCGATCGATGATATCGAGGGTTTCACGGACCTTGTGGTCGGTGATCAGCACGCCGATGCCGCGATCGCGCAGCTGCGACACCATTTCACGGATTTCTTCGACGGCGATCGGATCGACGCCGGCCAGCGGTTCGTCGAGCAGAATGAAATGCGGCCGCGACGCCAGCGCGCGGGCTATCTCGACGCGGCGCCGCTCGCCACCGGACAACGCCATTGCCGGCGCACTGCGCAGGTGGGCGATGTTGAATTCCTCGAGCAGCGCATCGACGGCGTCCTCGCGCGTGCGGCGATTGGGTTCGACAAGTTCAACAACGGCCCGCAGATTGTCCGCCACGCTCATGGTGCGAAAGACGGATGCCTCTTGCGGCAGATAGCCGATGCCCAGCCGGGCGCGCCGGAACATCGGTAGCCGGGTGATATCGCGACCGTCGAGCGTGACGCGCCCTTCATCGGCCTGCACCAGCCCGCAAACCATATAAAAAGTAGTCGTCTTGCCGGCACCGTTGGGACCGAGCAGGCCGACAGCTTCGCCACGCTGCAGCGTGATCGAGACATCGCGCACGACAGGCCGGTTGTTATAGGTCTTGCTCAGCCCATGCGCCTGCAGGCCACTGTCCGTCGACACCAGCCGCGGCCCCGGGCGCTGACTGGATGCCGGCGACGGCGCACTGGGCTTCCTGCCTCTGCTACGGATCGACATCAGACGCGTTCCACCGGTTCACTGTTCAGCGCTGCTGCTTCGGCTTCCCCTCGGGGGAGGACGCCGTCTTGTCATCGCACGGTGGGGCACCCGGACGATCGGTCGGTTTGGTGTCGGGCGTCGCGGCATCCTTGTTGGGCTCGATCGTGGCCTGGACCCGACCGCCCCCGCCGCCTGAAATGATCCGCGTATACCCCGTCCGGGTATTCATCTCGATGGTGTCGCCGTTCACCTGCTCCCGGCCGCGCGTCAGGCGCACGTTGCCCGTCAGCACCGCCGTTCCCGTGTTGGGATCGTAGAGCCCCTTGTCGGCATGGGCATAACCTTGGCACGACGCGATGTAGACGCGGCCAAAGGCCTCGATCCGCGCGATCCGCTGCTTGCCGCCGCGGCTCTTGGGATCGGGCTGACTGCCGTCCTTCGGCTCGAAATAGGCGACTGCCTGATCGGCCCGCATCTCCTCGCTGCCGCGGACGACAACCACGTTGCCGCGCGCCACCGCCATGCGCTTTTCATCCCAATACTCAAAACTGTCGCGCGCCGTCAGCTTGGAGTCCGGGCTGGTCATCGACAGGTTGCGGCCGGTCAGGCGCGCCACCTTGTTGTCGTTGTCGTAGACGCCACGATCGCCCGTCATGACGTTGTCGCCGTCGGCGATCCGCACCGACCCTTCGGCATCGACCCGATAGATGTCGCTGCGCGACGTGCCTTCGCCGCGATGATGGGCCGTGATGCGATCAGCAGAAATCGTGCGATCCCCGCGCGTGACCCGCGCGTTGCCGCGCGCAATGTACACGTGGGAATTCTTGTCCCATTCGATGCCCTGATCAGCCGAGATCTGGGTTTGATTCTTGTCGCCGCCCTTGTCGTCGGCGCCCGGTTTCGCCGGCTTCTGGGCCAGCGCCGGCACCGCGGCAAGAGCGACCGCAACCCACAGCCATCGCGCCACGTGTTTCACATCAACCCCCTGGCCCCGGTGCGACCACCGGCGGCGCGTTGGGATCGCTTGCCGGAGCATCGTCATCGGTCGAGTCATCGTGACCGCGCAGGATCAACAGGGAGCGGCCGGTGAACACGATGCGATCGCCGCGCTCGCTGGCGTGGAAGCCTTCGGCTTCGATCTGGCCATCAGGCCCATGGCCGCGTACCGGCCGATCGCCATAGGCGGCAGCGGCGTCGAGGTCGATGCGGGCCCGTTCCGTCGTCACGGTGTAGCCCTTGTCCTGGAACAAGGTCACGTTGCCGGACAGGTCGAGCATGCGCAGCCGCTGATCGTATTTACCCGTATCGGCGGTGGCGGCGATCCAGCGCTGCTTGTCATCGAGCAGATCGGCCTTGGGCTGGAAAAGATCGAAAATCTTCTCTTCCCGGGTCTTCTGGATCGCGTAGTCGGCGGTCACGGTATAGGGCCGATGCTTGTCGTCGCTGCCGGCGAAGTGCGGTCGGTCCATGCGCATGTATTGCCCGCGGTCGTTGTTGACCGGCATATCGCGAACCACGACCCCCGTGCTCTCGCCGAACATCGGCACCACGACACCGGCCAGGACGACGACCAGCGCGATCAGCGGCAGCAGAAGCCGGATGTGGTCGGCGTACCGTGAGATCCACGGCTCGCTGCTGTCGCGCTTCAGCCCGATGAACTGATCCAGGCGCGAGCGATCGCGCGAAGGCGCATCGCGGTCGCGTTCCGGCAGGTCAGGGGCGGAGGCCATCGCCGTGCCCTCGCTCACGCAACGCCGGCGCGCAGGCAGTCGTGCACATGCACGAGGCCGACAAGCCGATCATCGTCGCCGACGACGAACAGGCTGGTAATACCCTTGCCGGTCGCGTTCATGATCCGCACAGCCTCCGCCGCCAACGCCTCGGCCGCGATAGTCTTGGGCCGGGCCGTCATGATCTCGCTGGCTGTCTGGCTCAAAAGTCCGGCATTCATGTGGCGCCGCAAGTCACCGTCCGTGATGATGCCCAGCAGTCGGCGGTCGGGATCGATCACCGCAACACAGCCGAAGCTGCGGGCGCTCATCTCGATCAATGCCTCGGCCATGGACGTATCGGGGGACACGGCGGGCACTTCCTTGCCGACATGCATCAGGTCGGCGACCTTGACCAGGCGCTGGCCCAGGCGGCCGCCCGGGTGAAAATCGCCGAACCGTGCCGGCGTGAAGCCCTTGCGCTCCAGCAGGGCGATGGCGATGGCATCGCCCAACGCCAGCGTCATGGTGGTCGACGTGGTCGGGGCCAGCCCCATCGGACAGGCCTCGGGCACGCCGGGTAGCACCAGCGCCACATCAGCCGCTTGCGCCAGATTGCTTTCCGCGCCGCTGGTGATGGCCACCAGCCTGATTCCGAAGCGTTTTGCGTACCAAAGCAGCCCGGACAGTTCCGAGGTCTCGCCGGAATTCGACAGCGCCAGCACGACGTCACTGGAGGCGATCATGCCCAGATCGCCGTGCGAAGCCTCGGCCGGATGGACGAAATAGGCCGGCGTGCCGGTCGAGGCCAGGGTGGCGGCGATCTTGCGTCCGACATGGCCGCTCTTGCCCATGCCCGACACGATGACACGGTCGCCGCTTTCAAGAATATCCAGCGCCCGCCCGAAATCGTCGCCCAGCGCCGCCTGCAGCGCCTGCAAACCGGCAATCTCGGTCGCCAGCACGCGCCGGGCGCTGGTGGCGTCGGCGGCATGGTCATTGCCGGGCGGAGAGCGGTCGGCCGGGGTCACGCGCGGTGCACTTTTCATGGCTGCTGAAGTGTACGCGGCCCCCGCGCGCTATCGCAAAGCAAAAAGCGCGCCAAAACGCCGCTGATGGGACAACATTGTCTACTGACAGATGTTTATATCAGCACTCAATGTGAGAATATATCGACATCCGGCCACCCTTCGAGATCGAGCGCCGCGCGATAGGGGACGAACCGAAAGGCCGCTTCGGCCAGCTCACGACGTCCCTCGCGATCGAGCAGAACGTCGAGCTTGGCCTTCAGCTTGTGCAGGTGAAGCACGTCGGACGCCGCGTAGGCCAGTTGCTCCTCGCTGAGAGTCTCGGCGCCCCAGTCCGACGATTGCTGCTGCTTGGAAAGCTCGACGCCGATCAGTTCGCGGGCCAGATCCTTGAGCCCGAACCTGTCGGTATATGTGCGCACCAGGCGGGCCGCGATCTTGGTGCAGTAGATCGGTTCGGTGACGACGCCCAGATAGTGGCGCATCACGGCGACATCGAAGCGGGCGTAGTGGAACAGCTTCAGTCGCGCCGGATCGGCCAGCAGCGCTTTCAGCCGCGGCGCATCGTACTGGCCCTTGGCGAACTGGACCAGGTGTGCGTCGCCATCGCCGGCTGACAGCTGGGCCAGACACAGCCGGTCGCGATGGGGGTTGAGGCCCATCGTCTCGGTATCGATCGCCACGACCGGACCGAGGTCCAGGCCTTCGGGCAGGTCGCCCTTGTGAAGGTGGATGGCCATAGTGCTCCGGTGCGTACATGCCCGCAAAGCGAAGCGCCGTCCCGAAGGACGGCGCGCCGAATGGTGCCCTGGAGAAGACTCGAACTTCCACGCCCGTTAAGGCACTAGAACCTGAATCTAGCGCGTCTACCAATTCCGCCACCAGGGCACACCCGTCCGGCGAGCGAACGGGCGGACACCTAATGCCCAGTCATCGCGATGTCAACAACAGCCGGCGCATTTCTGGTACGGGACTTCCTCTTTCCCCAATAGGCCTGCCTGTACTATACGGCCTGCGGCCAGAACACTCGGGGCAAGGATAGACGGTCCCATGGACATCAGGCAGGTCACGGTCTTCGGCGGCACAGGCTTCCTTGGACGCTACATCGTGCGGGCACTGGCATCGCGCGGCGTGCGCGTTCGCGTCGCGGTGCGCCGCCCCGAACTGGCCGATTTCACGCGGATCGCCGGCGACGTCGGACAGGTCGTCGCGGTCCAGGCCAACCTGCGCTTTCCGTCGTCCGTCGCTGCTGCCGTCGCCGGCAGCGACGCCGTGGTCAACGCCGTCGGAATCCCCTACCAGCGCGGCCGCCAGCGCTACACGGCGGTGCACGCCGACGGCGCGCGCCACATCGCCGAGGCATCGACCAAAGCGGGCGTCCGCCGGCTGATCCACATGTCCGGCCTGGGCGCGCAGCAGCCGCGCTCGGGCAACGCCTTTGTCGAATCCAAGGCACAGGCCGAGCACGAAATGAACCGGGCTTTCCCCAGCGTGACCATCCTGCGCCCCAGCGTGGTGTTCGGCCCGGAGGACAAGTTCTTCAATCGCCTGGCGACCGCAGCCCGGCTGGCACCGTTCATGCCGGTCTTTGGCGATGGCCAGGCGAAATTCCAGCCTGTCTATGTCGGCGATGTCGCCGAGGCCGCGGCGCGCACGCTGCTCGACAAGGCGTCGGCCTTCGGCGTTTACGAACTGGGCGGGCCGCGCATTTATACCTACCGGGAACTGGTCGAACTGACGCTGCGGATCACCCACCGCCAGCGACGCCTGATGTCGGTGCCGGTCTGGCCGGTGAAATTCGCAGCTTTCTTCGCCGAGTTCCTGCCGGTGCCGCCGATCACGCGTGACCAAGTCGACCTGATGATCCGCGACAACATCGCGACCGCAGGCCGGCCGAGCCTTGCCGACCTGGGCATTGCCCCCCACACGGCAGAGGCGATCCTGCCCATGTACCTGGATCGCTATCGCGCCGGCGGACGCTACGACCTGATCGCCCCGATCTGACGTCGTCGCTTAGCGCGCCGGCTTGCGCGGTGTCGGCGGGGACGCCGGCGGCGGCGCCCCGGCCGGCGCGGCAAGCGCTGCACGTGCCCGGGCCGCCTGTTCGCTGGCCGCCGGCAGCAAGGTCAGCGCCTTGCGCAGGTCGGCATCGCTGCCGGCCTTGTCGCCCAGCGCGCGACGCGCCAGACCACGCTCCAACATGGCTTCGGCGGCCGTGGGATCACCGCGCAACGCGGCGTCCGAGTCGGCAATGGCGGCCTTGAAATCGCCGAGCTGGCGGCGGGCGGCGGCCCGCAAGATCAGTGCATCGCTGCGCCCGGGCGCCAGCGCCAAGGCATGCGTGAGATCCGATACCGCTTCACGATAAGCGCCCACCGCGGCATAGGTGATGCTGCGGTCGATCCAGATCTCGGCATTCTGCGAGTTCAGCAATATCGCCGCGTTCTGCACTGACAGCGCCTGTTCGCCCAGGCGCGCCGCCTGGTAGGCCTGGCCGGCCTGGGCGAAGATCTCGGCCCTCAGCGCGTTGCTCTGGCCGGTCATTTCGCGGGCCAGCGTCTCGAGCTGCTTGCCGGCTTCGACGTGGTCACCCAGTTCGAAGAGCGCGATGGCGCGGCAATGCCGGGCGCCGGCACCGCCACCGGCACTTTCCCATGCCCGTGCCGTTTCGATGCCGCGTTTGGGTTCGCTGCGCGCCAGCGCCATGCAATCCGCATAGCGGCGTGCCGGGTCGGTGTGTGGCGCCTGCGCCACGCTGTCGGCCCACGGTGCAGCGATGGTGCCGCACACGGCGGTCGTGACCAGCAGAAAACGTCTCATGCGGCTACACTTGCGCCAGCGCTCGAAGCAGTGCAAGCGACGAACGCACGCTGCGACAAGGCGAGGGAGAGTTCGGATGGATGCGAGCCGCCTCTTCATTTTCGGTTTCGGCGACACGGCGGCGCAACTCGCCCACGAAGCCCGAAAATCCCGATACACGGTGATCGGCACGGTGCGCACCGTCGACAAATTGCGTGCGCTTCGCGATGCCGGCCACGAGATCGTGCGCTTCGCTTCCGATGGGCCACTTGATGCACCGGCCCAGGCTCTTGCCGGCATCACCCATCTGCTGTGCTCGATACCGCCCGACGCCGAAGGCGATCCGGCGGCGCTGGCCCATGCCGACGACGTGGCGCGTCATGCATCGGGACTGCGCTGGATCGGATATCTGAGCACAACAGGAGTCTATGGCGATCACGGCGGTGCCTGGATCGACGAGACGACGCCGGTGGCGCCGATCAGCGACCGGGCCCGACGTCGCGTGGCCGCCGAACAGCAATGGCAGGCCCTGGGCGAACGCCTGCGTGTGCCGACCTTCATCTTCCGGCTGCCCGGCATCTATGGTCCGGGTCGCTCCGCGCTCGACCAGGTGCGCGCCGGGACCGCGCGGCGCATCGCGCGGCCCGGCCAAGTGTTCTCGCGCATCCATATCGAGGACATCGCCACGACGGTCCTGGCATCGATGCGCCAACCCGACGCCAGCGCGATCTACAATGTCGCCGATGACGAACCGTCAGCCCAGGCCGACGTCGTGGCATTCGCCTACACCTTGCTGGGTCTGCTGCCGCCGCCGCCGGTCGACTACGCCGACATCGAAGCCAGCCTGCCGCCGATGGCGCGGTCGTTCTACGCTGAAAGCCGTCGCATGAAGAACGACCGGATCAAGCGCGATCTTGGCGTCACGCTGGCCTATCCAACCTACCGCGAAGGCCTGCGCGCCATTCATGCCGGTGGCGGCTAATCACCGGCACATCGACGACACCACCGTCAGCAGCCGATCGATGTCGGCAGGGGTCGACAGTCGATGATCGCCGTCCTTGGTGAACGTGGCCGCGACATCCGGAGCCTCGATGTGGTGCAGCAGGCGCTGCGACATGTCCCAGGGGACGTCCGGGTCCTTCAGGCCATGAAAGAGGTGTACCGGCCCGTCAATGCGCAACGGCGTGCGCAATACCAGGTGATGGCGTCCCTCCTCGATCAGTCGCCACGTGAGGATGTCAGGCTCGTCCGAATATCGGCTGGGACGCCGCAGCTCGCCCTCGCGCTGCAACTTTTCGCGTGCCTGCGGCCCCAGCTGTGCCAGCATCAGGTCTTCCGTGAAATCCGGCGCCGCGGCAATGCCGATCCACCCTGCAACGCGCGCCGGTCTATGGCGCGCGACCAGCAGCGACAACCAGCCGCCCATGCTGGAGCCGACCAGCACCAATGGCCCCTGCGTCAAGGTGTCGACGACGGCCAGCGAGTCGTCGAGCCAGCGGCCGACGGTTCCATCACGAAAGGCGCCCGATGATTGACCATGGGCAAAATAGTCGAAGCGCACGAACGCCTGTCCCGTACGCCGCGCCCAGGCGTCGAGCGCCATCGCCTTGGTGCCTGTCATGTCCGATCGAAATCCGCCGCAGAACACAACTGTCGGACTGCGACCCTGTACCTGATGGTACGCAATTGTAGCGCCGTCGGGTCGTGATAAGGTAAGCGGACGTGCAGGATCAGCGGACATCCAGAACAGTTCCCTATGGTTTCGGCGCGCTGGCGCCAGCATGACGAATGACCGACGCTAGCATTTCGCCTGTGACGGGCGCGAGCCGACTTCCCACCGTATTGCAGATCGTACCGGCCCTGGCCGGCGGCGGCATCGCCCGCGCCGCCCTGGATACCGCGGCGGCGCTGATCGCTGCAGGCGGACGAGCGGCCATCGCGTCACCACCCGGCCCAATGCTGGGGGAATTGCTCCGCCTGAAGGTGACGCATGTCGCGCTGCCGCCGGAGCGGGAAACGCTTCTGCATGCGCTGGGCAATGTGCGCCGGCTGCGGCAGGCTGTTGCGGCGTTGGGCGTGGAGATCGTGCATTCCCGCTCGCGTGCTGCCGCCTGGAGCGCGCGCCGGCTGGCCCGCGCACGGCGGATCAAGTTCGTGGCGAGTGCGCACTGGCCGGACCGTAGCGAACGCTGGGCCACACGCCGCATGGAAGCAGCCCAGGCGCAGGCCGACGCCGTGATCGCGGTATCCGACTTTGTCGCCGATACCCTCAAGGCCCATCAGCCACCGCGCGGCCGCATCCTCACGATTCGTGGCGGCATCAACGTCGACCGCTTCAATCCCGCGACGGTCCGCGCCGAGCGGGTGATCCGGCTGGCGACCCAATGGCGCCTACCCGATGATCGCCGGATCATCCTGTTCCCGGCCCGCCTGGATAGCGATCGCGGCCAGATGCGCCTGGTCGACGCTATTCGAGCCCTGGGCCGACGCGACATCTATTGCCTCCTGCTGGGCGCGCAACCGACTCCCACTGCCTTCGAGAAGGCTCTCGGTCGCCATATCAAGGCGCGCGACCTGGGCGGCATCGTCGGCATCGCCGCTTTCTGCGATGACATGCCCGCCGCCTACATGCTGTCGGACGTTGTCGTCGTTGGCGGCAAGGGCCAGGGCTTCAGCCGCACCCTGATCGAGGCACAGGCCATGAGCCGTCCGACGGTCTGCGATGCCGGCAGCGGCGCCTCCGAAGGCATCATCCCCGGCGAGACCGGATGGGTGGTGCCCGCCGGCGCACCGACCGAACTCGCCCAAGCCCTCGATCAGGCGCTCAAAATGACCGCTGACGATCGGGCCGCCTTGTCGCACCGCGCGCAACGACATGTGCGCACGCTCTTTTCAGTCGAGACCATGTGCCAGCGCACGCTGGCGCTTTACGCCGAACTGGCTGCCCCGTCCGCGACCCCACGGTAAATGGCACCGGCGCGCCGCCAGCATTTTGCAGGCAACCGCGGCGGCCCGGCCGAACGCGGCGAACCCCGGCTTGCGTGCCCTTGACAGGCCGCCACCCCGAAAGTACCTCTCTGCCATGATTTCGCGCCCCGCGTTTCAGAACGCCTTCATGGCGGATATTCGAACGCTTACCGACCGAACTTGAGGCGGCCGGGCGCTTTCTCCTGCGTGGGAGGGCCTCCCGGCCCTGGATTTCCCAGCAGCGGCCACAACCGATGGATGCTGCGGCATGAGGCCCTGCGTGGCCCGTGCGGTTGGTTCCCGATCCTGAGTTTCCATCCATGATCAACATTTCTCTCCCGGACGGCAGCGTCCGATCGTTCGACCATCCCGTGACGGGCGCCGCCATCGCCGCGGCCATTGGTGCCGGCCTGGCCAAGGCAGCACTGGCCATCAAGGTGAATGGCGAATTGCGCGATCTGGCGCGTCCCGTCGACAGCGACGCCAAGGTCGCCATCGTCACGGCCAAGGACCCGGAAGGCCTCGAGCTGCTGCGCCACGATGCGGCCCACGTGCTGGCGCAGGCCGTCCAGGAACTCTATCCCGGCACACAGATCACGTTCGGCCCGGCGACGGAAAGCGGGTTCTACTATGACTTCGCACGCGCCGAACCGTTCACGCCCGAGGATTTCGAGAAGATCGAGAAGCGGATGGCGGAGATCGTCGACCGCGACCTGCCGATCGAGCGCGAGGTCTGGGACCGCGCCCAGCTGAAGACATACTTCCTGGAGCACGGCGAGACGTTCAAGGCCGAATGGTCAGACGAATTGCCGGCCGACGAGGAGATCACGGTCTACCGCCAGGGCACATGGCTGGACATGTGCCGCGGTCCGCACCTGCCGTCGACGGGCAAGCTGGGCAAGGCGTTCAAGCTGATGAAAGTGTCGGGCGCCTACTGGCGCGGCGATGCCAAGAACGCCCAGCTGCAGCGCGTCTATGGCACGGTATTCTTCGACCGCAAGCAGCTCGACGCCTACCTCACGCAGCTCGAGGAAGCCGAACGGCGCGATCACCGCAAGATCGGCAAGGAGATGGGCCTCTTCCACCAGCAGGAAGAAGCCGCCGGCATGGTGTTCTGGCACCCCAAGGGCTGGGCCCTGTGGCGCGTGCTGGAGGATTACCTGCGCCATCGCCTCGACGAGGATGGATACCAGGAGGTCAAGACGCCTCAGCTCGTCGACCGGCGCCTGTGGGAAGCCTCGGGTCACTGGGAGAAGTTCCGCGAGAACATGTATCTCTCGGAAAATGAAGAAGGCCTGCGCGCGTTCATGGACAACCAGGGCCAGCGCATCTTCGCGCTGAAGCCGATGAACTGCCCATGTCACGTGCAGATCTTCAACCAGGGCCTCAAGAGCTATCGCGACCTGCCGCTGCGGTTGGCCGAGTTCGGTTCCTGCCACCGCTTCGAGCCGTCCGGCGCCCTGCACGGCATCATGCGCGTGCGCAATTTCACGCAGGATGATGCCCACGTCTTCTGCACCGAGGCGCAGATCAAGGACGAGGGCGTCAAGTTCTGCGAGCTGCTGCGCCGCGTCTACCGCGACATGGGCTTCGACGACTTCTTCGTGAAGTTCTCGGATCGGCCGCCCGTGCGCGCTGGCAGCGACGAGGTCTGGGATCAGGCGGAGAATGCCCTGAAGGAGGCGTCACTGGCTGCCGGCCTCGACTACCAGCTCAATCCCGGCGAGGGCGCTTTCTATGGCCCCAAACTGGAGTTCGTGCTGCGAGATGCCATCGGCCGCGACTGGCAGTGCGGCACGTTCCAGGTCGATTTTGTGGTCCCCGGCCGGCTCGGCGCCCACTACGTCGCCGAGGATAGCGCGCGCAAAACGCCGGTCATGCTGCACCGCGCCATCTTCGGCTCGTTCGAACGCTTCATCGGCATCCTGATCGAACATTACGTGGGTCGCTTCCCGCTTTGGATGGCGCCGACGCAAGCGGTGGTATGCACGATCGTCAGCGACGCCGACTCCTATGCCCATGAGGTGGTTGCGGCACTGACGGCGGCCGGCTTGCGGGTCGAGTTCGACCGGCGCAACGAGAAGATCAACTACAAGGTCCGCGAGCACTCGCTGGCCAAGACGCCCATTCTCATCGCCGTCGGCAAGCGCGATGTCGAGGGCCGTACGGTCGCGATCCGTCGTTTGGGGTCGGAAAAGCAGGAATCCCTTGCGCTGGACGAGGCCGTTCATAGATTGTCTGAGGAAGCACGCCCACCACGTTAGGGCGTGTACTGCGTAGCAGCGGGCGGGGTCCGGTCGGCCCCACTCGCATCCCAGCCGCCGGTAGCGTGACTGCCGGGGTGTCAACGAAGGAGAGCGACGATAGCAAGACCGATGCAACAGTCCGCGCCCACCCGCGAGGGTCCGCGCGTGAACCGCGAGATCCGGGCCTACAATGTCCGTTTGATCAGCGAGACCGGCGAGATGCTGGGGGTGCTCGACACCCGTGAAGCCCTGGAAATGGCGGTCGAAGCCGGCCTGGACCTGATCGAGATCTCGCCCAATGCCGATCCGCCGGTTTGCAAGATCGGGGACTTCGGCAAGTTCAAGTACGAGATGCAGAAGAAGGCCAACGAGGCCCGAAAGAAGCAGAAGGTTATCGAGGTCAAGGAAATCAAGCTGCGTCCCGGCATCGATGACCACGACTACGACGTCAAGATGCGCCAGATGCGGGAGTTCCTTGGCGAAGGCGACAAGGTGAAGGTCACCCTGCGCTTCCGCGGCCGCGAAATGGCGCACCAGGACCTCGGCATGAAGGTGCTGGAACGCGTGCGCGACGACACATCAGACCTGGGGAAGATCGAGCAGTTTCCCAAGCTGGAAGGCCGCCAGATGGTCATGGTGCTGACGGCCAAGTAGAGGGCCATGGCGGACCTTTTTGTCGATCTGCCGGACCGTCGGATCCGCGCTCGCTGGATCAGCCGGGACGGCAGCTCGTCACGTCCGACCCTTGTCTTTCTGCACGAAGGGCTGGGTTGCATCGAGATGTGGCGCGATTTCCCGGAGCGGTTGTGCCGTCACACCGGGTTTCCGGGCTTGGCTTATGATCGCACCGGGTACGGCCAGTCCTCGCCCTGGCCGGTGGCGCCCGGCGTGCGTTACATGGAGGTCGAGGCGGACGAGGTGCTGCCGCGCCTGCTGGCCGCACTCGGGATCACGGACTGCATTCTCGTGGGCCACAGTGATGGCGGAACCATCGCGCTGAACTACGCCGCGACCGCCCCGGCGCCTTTGTGGGCGACCGTCACCCTCGCCGCCCATGCCGTCAACGAGCCGGTCTGTTCGGCCAGCATCGCGAAAGCGCGATCGGCCTTCGCGACCGGCGATTTGCGAACCCGCCTCGCGCGATATCACGGCGACAATGTCGAGGGTGCGTTTCGCCTGTGGAGCGACGCCTGGCTGACGCCGGGTTTCGAGCCCATGGACGCCGATGCGCGGCTGCCGCGGATCGAGGTTCCCGTACAGGCCATCCAGGGCGAGGACGACGAATATGGCACTGAGCTGCAGGTTGGCATCATCGCCGGCAAGGTCGCCGGCTATTGCGAGACGCGCCTGATTCCCGATTGCGGGCACAGTCCCCATCTGCAGCAGCCGGAGCGCGTCATGGCGGAGATCGCCCGCTTCATCGGCCCACTGTTGGCGCCAGAGTAGCGGGGTTCAGCGCCGGCCGAGCCGTTTGAGTTCGGCGGTGGCAGCCCAATGGGCGAAATGAGCAATGCCGCAGCGCGCCTGGGTGAGCTGCAGCAGTTCAAGCGCGCGCGCCTGGTTGCCCTGCCGGACACTGTCCATGGCGATGAAATAGGATGCCAGGCAGCGGCCGTCCGAGCGTTTGGCCCCGGCATCGGTTTCCGCCGCGATCTCGAGTTCGCCCGACGTCATGCGGCCGGCCAGAAAACGCGCGATCGGGGCCGGCCAGGCCTCCGGCTCGCCGTAGGAACGCAGGTCCGACGTCAGCATGCCGCGGGCGTCACGGCGCAGCTTCACGTTGTTCGCGTAGCGCCACAGCATCAGGTGGATAGGTTGCGAGACCGACGAGCCGGATTGCAGCAGATAGTCCAGGTCCCCCACGGCTTCGCGGAAATTGCCGTTGGTGTAGTAGGCCTGCGCCCGCAGCCGGCGCGCCACGTCGCTGGTCCCCGCATTCTGGCTGAAATCCGCCAGCGCGAGCGCATAGTCGCCCTGCATCATCCGCACCTGGCCACGGGTGGTGACCAGTGGTGCATAGCCGGGCTGATCCTGCAGCGCGCGCTCGACCAGATCGATGGCCGGCTGGGTCCGGCCGGACGCCGCCATATCGCGCGCCCGGCTCGCCAGCATGTCATATTTCAGGGTGGGATCGGTCCGCAGTGCGAGATCGATGTCGCGGTCAGCCCGCGATTGGTTGCCTGCCGCCAGATGGAGCATGGCACGGTACATCAGCAGGTTGCCGCGATCCTTGGGCGACAGATCCTGGCGCGCCAGTTCGCGCGTGACGGCCGGTATGGAATTGATCGGTCCCGATGGCCCCCGCGGGGTCACGGCGAGGGCACCGACGTCGCCGCCCTCGTGCCGGTTGAATTCGCGGGCGACCGGGTCCCAGTCGCGGTCCAGCGGAACACCGGTCTGCGCTGCCAGCGGCGCGACGGCCAGAACCGCCGCGGCGCCCAAACCGAGGATAAAACCGCGCATAACCTTGACTCTCCAAACCCTGATCATAGCCGTTTAGCGGAGCGCATTGGCCCTGACGCTAGCGCGTCACAAGCGCGCGCGAAACTGCCGGCCGATTTGACGGATTGCCCCACTCCCAGGGGCGGCCTATTTTCACCCCAACATTCCGCCATCACCGACGCGCATCCCCTCAGGAGAGACGAACCATGGCCGCGCACCCCAACAGCTTCAAGGCTCGAAAAACCCTCACGGTCGGCAACAAGGACTACACATATTTCAGCCTGAAGGCGGTGGAGAAGGAGATCGGCGATCTCAGCCGGCTGCCCTATTCGCTGAAGGTTCTCCTGGAAAACCTGGTTCGCAACGAAGACGGCACGACGGTGACCAAGGCGGATATCAGCGCCTTCGCCGGCTGGCTGAAAGAGGGCAAGTCGGCACACGAGATCAATTTCCGTTCAGCCCGCGTGCTGATGCAGGATTTTACCGGCGTCCCAGCCGTGGTCGATCTGGCCGCCATGCGCGACGCCATGGCCAAGCTGGGCGGTGATCCCAAGAAGATCAATCCGCTGGTGCCGGTCGACCTCGTGATCGACCACTCGGTCATCGTCGACAATTTCGGCAACAACCGCGCCTTCGGCGAGAACGTGAAGCTGGAGTACGAGCGCAACATCGAACGCTACCGCTTCCTGCGCTGGGGCCAGCAGGCGTTCGACAATTTCCGCGTCGTGCCACCGGGCACCGGTATCTGCCACCAGGTCAACCTCGAGTATCTCTCGCAGGTCGTGTTCGTGAAGAAGGACGGCAAGGAGCTGACCGCCTATCCGGACACCCTGGTCGGCACCGACAGCCACACGACCATGGTGAACGGCCTGGCCGTGCTGGGTTGGGGCGTCGGCGGCATCGAGGCCGAGGCGGCCATGCTGGGCCAGCCGCAGCCGATGGTGATCCCCGACGTCATCGGCTTCAAGCTGACGGGCAAGCTGCGCGAAGGCGCCACGGCTACCGATCTGGTGCTGACCGTGACGCAAATGCTGCGCAAGAAGGGCGTGGTCAACAAGTTCGTCGAGTTCTACGGGCCAGGCCTGGACGAGATGCCGCTCGCCGATCGCGCCACCATCGCCAACATGGCACCCGAGTACGGCGCCACCTGCGGCTACTTCCCGATCGACGATGAGACGCTGCGCTATCTCAAGGTGACCGGCCGCGGCAAGTCGATCGAGCTGGTCGAAGCCTATGCCCGCAAACAGGGCCTGTTCCGCACTGCCAAGTCGCCCGACCCGATCTTCACCGACACGCTGGCGCTGGACCTGGGTGACGTCCAGCCAAGCCTGGCCGGCCCCAAGCGACCGCAGGATCGCGTGCCGCTGGATCAGGCGGCATCGCAGTTCATCGCCAACATGGACAAGGAGTTCGGCCGCCAGGACGACGGCAAGCGGGTGAAGGCCGAGGGAACCGACTATGATGTCGGCCACGGCGACATCGTGATCGCCGCCATCACCTCCTGCACCAACACGTCCAACCCCTACGTGATGCTGGGCGCCGGCCTGATCGCGCGCAACGCGGTCAAGCACGGGCTCTCGGTCAAGCCCTGGGTCAAGACCTCGCTGGCGCCGGGATCGCAGGTGGTCACCGACTACCTCGAGAGCGCCGGGGTACAGAAGGACCTGAACAAGATCGGGTTCAACCTGGTCGGCTACGGCTGCACGACCTGCATCGGCAACTCCGGCCCTCTGCCGGACCCGGTCTCCAAGGCGATCACCGACGGCGATCTGGTCGTCGCTTCCGTCCTGTCGGGCAACCGCAACTTCGAGGGCCGCGTCAATCCGCAGACGCGCGCCAACTATCTCGCCTCGCCCATGCTGGTGGTGATCTATGCGCTGGCCGGCTCGATGAAGATCGATGTCACCAAGGATCCCATCGGCATCGGCAAGGGTGGCAAGCCGGTCTACCTCGCGGACCTGTGGCCCTCGAACAAGGAGATCGCGCGCGCGGTCGAGGAGCACGTCACCGCCAAGGCGTTCAAGACGCGCTACGCCGACGTCTTCACCGGCGACAAGTTCTGGCGCAGCGTCAAGGTGCCGACCAGCCTGACATACAACTGGGACGATGCGTCGACCTACGTGCGCAACCCGCCCTACTTCGACGGCATGGAAAAGACTCCGCGGCCGATCTCGAACATCACGGGCGCCCGGCCGATCGGCATGTTCGCCGACTCCATCACGACCGACCACATCTCGCCGGCCGGCTCGATCAAGAAGGACAGCCCGGCGGGCACATACCTGATGGAGCACGGCGTGGCACCCGCCGACTTCAACCAGTACGGCACCCGCCGCGGCAATCACGAGGTGATGATGCGCGGCACCTTTGCCAACATCCGTCTCAAGAACGAGATGGTGAACGGCGTCGAAGGCGGCTTCACCCACTACTATCAGTCGGACGAGGCGCAGCCGATCTTTGACGTGGCCATGCGCTACAAGCAGGAGAACACGCCGCAGATCATCATTGCCGGCAAGGAGTACGGCACCGGCAGTTCGCGCGATTGGGCCGCCAAGGGTGTCAACCTGCTGGGCGTGAAGGCGGTCGTGTCCGAGACGTTCGAGCGCATCCACCGCTCGAACCTGGTCGGGATGGGTGTGCTGCCGCTGCAGTTCAAGGACGGCATGACGCGCAAGGACCTCAACCTCACGGGCTACGAGACCTTCGATGTCGGCGGCATCGAAGGCGGCCTCAAGCCGCGCATGGAGCTGCCGCTGACGATCCACTACCGTGACGGCTCATCCCGCACGGTGCCGGTCATCTGCCGCATCGATACCGCGGAGGAGATCGAGTACTTCCGCAATGGCGGCGTTCTCCAGTACGTACTGCGCAACCTGGCGCAGTCCAAGCAAGCCGCCGCCTGAGGCAATAACGACCGGCTGATGGAGCCTTTGCCACATGATGTCTTGATCCTTCCCCCAGAAGGGGAAGGATAGGGACATGACCGACACCCCACCGCAGTCAGTGCCCAATATCCCGAGCGGGTATGCTGGCATGACTGTGGTGGTCGCCGACCTTGCATCGTCGGTCGCGTACCACCGGCAGTGGCTGCCCCTGCTCGGGTTCCGCCGCATCGGCAGCGACATGGACCGGACTCTGTTCATGCGCCGCTATGACCACCTGATGCTGCGGCAGGCGGAGGACGGCCGGCCACCCACGGGCAGTCTCACGATCGCGTTCAGTGCAGCCAGCCACGCCGAGGTGGATGCCGTCTACCAACGGCTGGTCGCGCTGGGCGCCGAAACCGTGTCGCCCCCGGCGGAGCAAGCCTACTTCGCCCCCGGCTATTACGCTTGCGGCGTGCGAACGCCAGACGGCCTGCGCTTCGATATCGTCTATCGCTGGCCCGATCTGCCCGATATCGCCGGGGTCGAGCGCGTGCGCCTGCCCGGCGCCGACGGCGTGACCCTGGGCGGCTACCTGTTCAAGCCCGAGGCCGGACAGCCGCCGCACCCGGCCCTGATCCTGCTGCACGGTTTTGGCCGCAACGCCTGGACGGAACGGCACCTTGCCGAATTGGCGACAGCCTCAGGCTACAAGGTGCTGGCCCTGGCGCTGCGCGGCTGGCTGGGCTCGGATGGCGACAGCGACCAGGGCCTGCATCAACCCGACGATGTCGTGGCCGCGATCGATTGGCTACGGCGGCTGCCGTCGGTGGACCCGGGCCGCATCGGCCTGATCGGCGCCTCGATGGGCGGCCAGGTCGCCCTGCTTGCCGCGGCGCGGCGTCCGGCCATTCGCTGCGTGGCGGCGCTGTTCCCGCCGACCGACCTGGAGCACTGGTACGTCGCCAATCCGCACATGCAGCCCTACCTGGACGACCTGACCGACACGGCCGGGCTGCGGGAGCGCTCCCCGATCTACCACGTTCACGATATCGATGTTCCCGTCCTCTTGCTGCACGGCGATGCCGACGAGAACGTTCCGCTCGATCAAAGCCTGCGCATGACCGAAACCCTGCGTGACGCCGGCAAGGAAGCGGAACTGCTGATCGTCTCGGGCGCCAGCCACTTCTTCTCGGTGCGCGAGAACGCCATCGCCCGCCAGCGGCTGTTTGCGTTCCTGCGCGAGCACCTGGGGCGACGCCAAGGCCGGACCGCGTAACAGCGCAACACCACGTTCTGATGAAGCACGCCGCTGGTGGAACAAATACCTGTCTGGCTTGGATAGGAGACGGGTTGAAAATGCAGCTGAAGCACCGTATCAGCCATTGTGCCTACCGACATTCCCGGGCTGGGCAAAATTGACCTGACACATGCGGACTCTGTTCGGCATCGGAAAGAAGGTCCCACTTCTTTCCGTGATCATGGCGTCTTTCAATCATGAGCCGTTCGTGGAGTCGGCTGTCCGCAGCGTGCTCGGCCAGAGTCTCGGCGATCTCGAACTCATCGTTGTCGATGATGCGTCAGCGGACGGTACCTGGGCGCGGTTATCCAGCATCAGCGATCCACGCCTGCGCCTGATGGCCCTGCCGTCGAACCGCGAGGCCCACGGTCGCAATCTGGCATTGCAGCAGGCCCGTGGTCGATACATAGCGTTCCAGAACTCGGATGATATCTGGGCTCCGACCAAGCTGGAGCAACAGGTCGCGCTTCTCGAGGCGAACCGGCAGGCTGCTGTCTGCTTCACCCAGGTGAACATCATCGGCGCAGACGGGCTGCCCCTGGCGGGGACATACCTCGACGGGATTTTCCGGGACAGCGCCTTGCCGCGTCTCGAATGGTTGCGGCTGTTCTTCGAAAAAGGAAACTGCCTGTGCCTTTCATCGGCAGTGACACCGGCCAATCTGATGCGGCGGGTTGGCGGTTTCAGAGGAAGGCTCGTGCAGCTGGGTGACTATGACCTCTGGGTGCGCCTGGCCGGATTCGGCGATCTGCTCATGGTGGAGGCGCCTCTGACCAGCATGAGGCATACGGGCGGCGGCAACCTCAGTGCGCCATCGCCCGCCGCCATCCGCCGCTCGACGATCGAGCACAAAGAGGTGCTGCTACGGTTTGCCGAGGACTTCCTCGCCAGGCAACTGGCGGACGTCTTTCCCGAAACGATCGACCGCCGCCTCACCCCGGACGAGGCTGTCCTGGCGCTGGCATTGTCAGCGCGTGGGCGTAGTGTTCCACATGACTTGTTTGCCGACCACGTGATCGGCGCCGTCATGGATGATGCCGCCGCGCGGGCCAACGCCGTTCAGCGATATGGCGCCGCATTCATCCGCGACTTCCTCACACTGCGAACACGCATCGAGACCCGGCACGTCGCACCCGGTGAAGCGTGATGCAGTATGGCGATGTAACGCATGATCACGGCGAGATCCTGAACTGGCTTCAGGACGTGGTCGCAAGGGACGGTTTCAGCGTTGACCAGGCGGATCTGGCAGCATCACGAAGCTGGCGCTTGCAGGATGGTGCCCTCGCGCATCGCTCCGGCCGGTTCTTTCGCGTCGTGGGGCTGCGCTACGGCGTTCGGCAGCAACCGTTTATCGAGCAGCGCGAGATCGGTCTCCTCGCCTTCATTCTCAGGCGTTCCGTGCAGGGACCGGAAATTCTTCTCCATGCCAAGGTCGAACCCGGGAACGTGAACGTCGCTCAGATCGCGCCCAGCGTACAAGCCACGGCAAGCAACCTGGACCAGGTCCATGGCGGCCAGCGGCCATGGGGTGCGTCATTCGTCCGCGCCGATACAACCCCGCGATTGAGCGACACATTGGAAAGCGAACAAGGAACGCGCTTCATCGACAAATTCAATCGCAACGTGTCGGTCCTTGGCGACTTGGAGATCCCCCCGGCAGCACCGCTGCGTTGGGCTGGAACGACAGCGTTGCTCCGCCTCCTGGATCAGGACTTCGCCGTCAACACGGACGCACGATCCGTCTTGGCAACGATGCCTTGGGAGCTCCTGGTATCGGGGGAGCCGTTCGCCGATGCCAGGGATGATTTTGGCAGCGATTTGCAACGCTCGTTCATCGAACCCGTCAACGCGGCCCGACTGAATGCAGTCGACGACGACCTGGCGCAGGCGCGCCGCCATCGAGGCGACGCGACGATCATCCGGCTGCATGACCTGCAGGGCTGGCAGATCCAGCCCGATGGAACGATCTCAAGTGTGTCCTCGCCGCTGCGCGCCATTCATATCCGCGTTCAGTCTCGCTCCCGCGAGGTGCCGACGTGGGATCAGCCGGTCCTCGAGAGCCGGGCAACCGGCCGGGCGGACCTTTGCGTCACCCGTATCAGCGGTACCTTGCGCTTCGGCTTCAGCGTCTGCCGCGAACCAGGCCTTGCGCGTGGCGCGGAACTTGGCCCGACAAGCATGGCCTGCGACGAGCCGACGAATGAGGGCAGCAACGGACGCGTCGTGATGGCCTGCCGGCAGTCGGACGAGGGTGGCCGGTTTTTCCGCGATATCACGCTGTACCGGATCGTCGACCTGAACGACGCGGCGCCCGATCCGCACAAGGTCTGGCTGCGTCTGTCGGAGGTTCGCGCACTTCTGGACCGTGGCGGCTATTTCACGAATGAAGCGAGAACACTCATCTCGTTGCTGATGAGACGGCTTGTCCCCTAGCCATGCCGCCGGCACACTAGCCATGTTCTCCGGCGCTCGAAATGATCGCCGGCTCATTGCACCCTCAACACTGACACGTGACTGACAATCCGCCTGACTGTCGCCCCTGGAGAATCCCGTGGCAGTGAGGCTCAGTTCTGCTAAATCACACCTGAGTTTGTATTGGGGGAAAAAGCTGCCTGGAACAATGGGCTGCATCCCCGGGAGGCCGCCAACGTGAAATTACTGCTTGGTTTCAGTGCGTTCGTTGACGCGGTCAACGAGCGTATCGGTAGAGTTTGCGACTGGCTGGTGCTACTGGCCTGCGTCGTCAGCGCCGGCAACGCGATGGTGCGGTACGCCTACGACACCAGCTCCAATGCCTGGCTCGAGATCCAGTGGTACATGTTCGCCGTTATCGTCATGTTCGGCGCTGCCTACACGCTCAAGAAGAATGAGCATGTGCGGGTCGACATCGTCTACATGATGCTGAACGAGCGGCAACAGATCTGGGTCGATATCTTCGGCATCCTGCTGTTCCTGCTGCCGGCCTGCATTCTGCTGGGTTGGCTGTCGTGGCCCTTCTTTGCGCAGTCCTACGCCGTGGGTGAGCATTCGAGCAACGCCGGCGGCCTGCTGCGATGGCCGATCAAGCTCGTCATGCCCGTGGGCTTCGTGCTTCTTGCGTTGCAAGGCATATCCGAACTCATCAAGCGCATCGCGGCGCTGGAGGGTCTGAAGGTTGCACTGGACGCCAAGTACGAGAGGCCGGTGCAATGACCCTACTGGAGTTGATGCCGCCGCTGATGTTCAGCGGCCTCGTGGTCTTCATGCTGTTCGGCTATCCGGTCGCCTTCTCGCTGGCCGCTGTCGGACTGTTCTTCGGATTCATCTCGATCAACCTGGGCTACTTCGACCTGAACTTCCTGCAGGCCATCCCGGGGCGTGTCTTCGGCAGCATCCTGTCGAACGAATTGCTGCTGGCGATTCCCTTCTTCACGTTCATGGGGGCGATCCTCGAGAAGTGCGGCCTGGCCGAGGACATGCTGGAATCGATGGGCCAGCTCTTCGGTCCCGTACGCGGCGGTCTTGGCTATTCCGTCATCATCGTCGGCTTCATCCTGGGTGCCATCACCGGCACCGTGGCCGCGCAGGTGATCGCCATGGCGCTGATCACGCTGCCGGTGATGATGCGCTACAAGTACGACATGCGCTACGCCACCGGCGTGCTGGCCGCCTCGGGCACCATCACGCAGCTGGTGCCGCCGTCGCTGGTGCTGGTCGTCCTGGCCGACCAGCTCGGCCGTTCCGTGGGCGACATGTATCTCGGCGCCTGGGGGCCATCGCTGCTTCAGATCGCCCTGTTCGCCGCCTACACGTTCTATCTCAGCATCGTGCATCCGACGCGCGTGCCGGCGGTTCCCCGCACCCTCACGGGCTGGCCGCTGCTGGTCAAATGCCTGTGGGGCATCATACCGGCGGCGGTGCTGATCTTCCTGGTGCTCGGCACCATCATGCTGGGGCTGGCAACCCCGACAGAAGCCGGTGCCATGGGCACGATCGGTGCGATCGTGCTGGCGGTCGTGCGCAATGCCCCGTTGACCCGCTTCGATAAATGGGCGTTCGGCGCCGGTATCGTCGCGGCGCTCGTCGGCAGTGCGATCGGCATCGTCGCGTTCAAGTCGCCGGCGTTCAAGGCCGCCTTCACCGTCATGTTCGCGGCCATCGTCTGGCTGTGCTGGCGCGCGTGGGAGACCACCGAACTGCGGACGCTGATCATCCAGGCCTTTCAGGCGACCATGCGCATCACCGCGATGGTGGCCTTCATCCTGGTCGGCGCGACGTGCTTCTCGATCACCTTCCAGGGTGTCGATGGCGGCGTCTGGGTCGAACACCTGATGTCGTCGCTGCCCGGCGGCGTCTGGGGCTTCCTGATCGTCGTCAACCTGTTCGTGTTCTTCCTGGCGTTCTTCCTCGACTTCTTCGAGATCGCCTTCATCATCGTGCCGATGTTGACGCCGGTGGCGCAGAAGCTGCTGACCCCCGTCGTCGGTGCCGATGCGGCCCTGATCTGGTTCGGCGTGATGCTGTGCGTCAACGTGCAGACGTCGTTCATGCATCCGCCTTTCGGCTTCGCGCTGTTCTATCTGCGCAGCGTGGCGCCCAAGGAGGTCAAGAGCTCGGACATCTACTGGGGCTCGGTTCCCTGGGTGCTGCTGCAGCTCATCATGGTTGTCCTCGTCATTGCCTTCCCGTCGACGGTCACGGCGTTTCTCGACAAGCCGTCGGGGATCGATCCCAACAAGGTCAAGATCGATATCCAGGCGCCGCAGATCGACGACAACCCGCCGCCCATCATTATCCCGCCGTCCAAGAACTGACGGCACGGGGAATCGTCGCCTGTCGATGCGCCCGACATAAAGAAAGCCCCGCCACAGGCGGGGCTTTCTGTTTCGCGATGGTGGTGTCAGCGGCCTTTGGCCGACATCGAGAAATTGAAATTGTCGAAGGTGTTCTCCGCCACCCGGAACCACAGGTTCTGGTCGGTGCGGAACGCCTTGAGATGCTCATAGACCTTCTTGAAGGTCGGGTTCTTCTCGGCAATCTCGTCGTAGGTCTGGAAGGCCGCGTCGAAGCACGCCTCCATGACCGGCCTCGGAAAGGCCTTCAACGTCGTTCCGCTGGCTGCCAACCGTTTCAGTGCCGCCGGGTTGGCGGCGTCGTATTTCGGCACCATCCACGCCGTGACCGCGTCGGCTGCGGTCTCGACCATGCGCTTGTAGGCCGGCGGCAGCGTGTCCCACGCCTTGGTGTTGATATACAGGGAGCCGACCGACGCTCCCTCCCACCAACCGGGGTAGTAGTAGTACTTGGCCACCTTGTTGAAACCGAGTTTCTCGTCGTCGTAGGGGCCAACCCACTCGCAGGCGTCGATGGTGCCCTTCTCCAGGGCCGGGTAGATGTCGCCGCCGGCGATCTGCTGCGGCACGACGCCGAGCCTGGTGAGGATCTGGCCGGCGAAGCCGCCGACGCGGAACTTCAGTCCCTTCAGATCATCGAGCGTATTGATCTCCTTGCGGAACCAGCCGCCCATCTGGCAGCCGGTACCACCGAAGGTGAAGTTCACCAGGTTGTAGGCCTTGTAGAAGTCCTGCAGCAGCGCATGTCCGCCGCCGTGGTACAGCCAGGCATAGTACTGGCGCTGATTGATGCTGAACGGCAGGCCGGTTTCGAACACGAATGTCGGGTCCTTGCCGAAATAGTAATAGGCCGCCGTCTGCCCCATCTCGACAGTCGCATTCTGCACCGCGTCGACAACCTGCAGGCCCGGCACGATTTCGCCGGCGGCGAATGTGCGGATCTGGAACTTGTTGTCTGACATATCCGCGATCGCCTTGGCGAAGTGCTCGGCACCGCCGAAGAGCGTATCAAGGCTTTTGGGAAAGCTTGAGGTCAGGCGCCACTTGATCTCAGGCATCGATTGCGCGATGGCCGGCGCCGCCAGCGCAGCGGCCCCCACCGCGCCGGCGCCGGCACGCTTCACGAATTTGCGACGATTCATCAGGCCTCTCCTCCGGGCAGTTTCGCCCCTGTCCAGTACGGTTCCATCCGACCGGTTCAGCAGGATCATCCTTGCACGACAGCGCAAACGGGAAAAACGGATTCTCCGGCGACCACGCGAATGTGGCCTGCCGGCAAAGAGAAAACCCCGCCGAGGCGGGGTTTTCAGATGACGGCGACGGCCGCGATGGCCTGGAAAGGACAGGCTATTTGACGGTTTGCGCCGCCGTGAACGCGAAGTTCTCATAGGTCAATTCGGCAACGCGGAACCACAGGAACTGCTCGTCGCGGAAGGCACGCCACGGTTCATAGACCTTCTTGAATTTCTCGTTCTTGGCCGCGATCTCGTCGTAGATCTCGTGCGTGGCTTTCCAGGCCGCCGCCATGATCTCGCGGGGCAGTGGCCGCAGCTGGGCTCCGGCAGCAACGAGGCGACGCAACGCCTGCGGGTTCACCGCATCATAGCGTGCCGTGGTGTCGAGGTTGATCTCGGCGCCGACGGTCTCCAGCACATGCTGGTAGAAGGGCGGCAAGCCTTCCCACAGCGTCTTGCCGACCATGAACGACAGCTGCGCGCCGCCTTCCCAGAAGCCCGGGTAGTAATAGTAGGGCGCCACCTTGGCGAAGCCGAGCTTCTCGTCGTCGTAGGGACCGACCCATTCGGCGGCATCGATCGTGCCGCGCTCGAGCGCCGCATAGATGTCGCCGCCGGCGATCTGCTGCGGCACGGCACCGAGCTTGGCCCAGATCTGCCCGCCCATGCCGGCGATGCGGAATTTGAAGCCCTTCACGTCGTCGAGCGTTTTGATCTCCTTGCGGAACCAGCCGCCCATCTGCGTGCCGGTGTTGCCGCCCGCGATCGGCACGACGTTGTACGACGCCATGAACTCGCGCATCAGCTGCGCGCCGCCGCCGTGGCTCATCCATGCGTTCTGCTGGCGCGGCGTGAGGCCGAACGGCACGCCAGTGTCGAACGCAAACGTCGGGTCCTTGCCCACGAAGTAGTAGGACGCGGTGTGCGCCATCTCGATGGTGTTGCTCTGCACGGCATCGAGGTTCTGCAGCGCCGGCACGATTTCGCCCGGCGCGAAAACGCGGATCTGGAACTTGTTGTCGGTCAATTGCGCCACGCGCTTGGCGAAGGCCTCGGCACCGCCGAAGAGCGTGTCGAGGCTCTTGGGAAAGCTCGAGGACATGCGCCATTTCAGCTCCGGCAGCCCCTGCGCAATCGCCGGCGCCGCCAGCGCGCCGGTCGCGACGGCGCCAATCGCCGTGGTGCTCAGAAACTTGCGTCTGTCCATAATCGCTTTCTCCTGTTGCGATGAAGATGACATGACAAGCCCCGCCGAAGCGGGGCTTGTGGCCTCCTATGGCCGATAGCGCCTCAGAGTTTGCTCTGCGCTGACGAGCGGGCCATGAAGTTGTCGAACGTGTTCTCGGCAACGCGGAACCAGAGGACCTCTTCGTTGCGGAACGTCTTCCACTGGTCGAACACCTTCTTGAACTTGGCATTCTTGGCCACGGTTTCGGCGTAGACCTCGTTGGTGGCGTTGAAGCAGGCTTCCATCACCGCCGCGGGGAACGGCAGCAGCTTGGTGCCGGCGGCCACGAGTTCGCGCAGCGCCTTCGGGTTCTGCGCGTCGTACTTGGCGACCATCCAGGTGTGCGCCTTGGCGCACGCGTTCTCGAACGCCGCCTGATAGAACTTCGGCAGCTCGTTCCACTTGCCGATGTTGATGAAGGCCGACAACTGCGGACCACCCTCCCACCAGCCGGGGTAGTAGTAGAACGGCGCGACCTTGTTGAAGCCGAGCTTTTGATCGTCGTAGGGGCCGACCCATTCGGCGGCGTCGATGGTTCCCTTTTCCAGGGCGGGATAGATCTCGCCGCCGGCGATCTGCTGCGGGACCACGCCAAGCTTGGTCATGATCTGGCCCGCGAAGCCGCCGATGCGCATCTTGACGCCCTTGAGGTCGTCGACGGTCTTCAGCTCCTTGCGGAACCAGCCACCCATCTGACAGCCGGTGTTGCCACACGGCACGGCGTGGATGTTGTACTCCTTGTAGAACTCGTTCATCAGCTCGCGGCCGCCGCCATGGATCATCCAGGCGTCCTGCTGGCGCGCGTTGAGGCCGAACGGCACAGCGGTATCGAACGCGAAGGTCGGATCCTTGCCGACATAGTAGTACGAGGCGGTATGGCCGCACTCGACCGTGCCGTTCTGCACCGCATCGGCGACCTGA
This sequence comes from Reyranella sp. CPCC 100927, assembly GCF_007859315.1. GTDB lineage: Bacteria > Pseudomonadota > Alphaproteobacteria > Reyranellales > Reyranellaceae > Vineibacter. The sequence goes on along the minus strand of NZ_VOHA01000001.1, from coordinate 330,081 downwards.
AGGCCGGGGACGATTTCGCCCGCGGCAAAAACGCGAACCTGGAACTTGTTGTCCGTCGCCTCGGCCAGCGCTTTGGAGAAGGTCTCGGCGGCTCCGAAAATCGTATCGAGCGCCTTCGGAAAGCTCGATGCCATGCGCCATTTGACTTCCGGCATCGACTGGGCGATGGCCGGCGCCGCGACCGTGCTGGCGGCGGCAACGGCTGCGCCCGTCCCGGCGGCGCGAACGAATTTACGACGGTTCACTTGTAAGCCTCCCTAACCTGCAAAGCCCACGCGACGTTGCTTGCGCCGGGCCTGTGGATAATACGCGCACGCGAGAAAATTCCCACCGATTCCCGCTGGCGGCCCGCCTGCCGGGCATGCGGTTCATGGCCGCATTTGCCGGCTCAATGGCGACTGGCCTGGCCGGCATCGACGCTGAACACCACGCCGCTGGTGTAGGCGGATCGATCCGACGCCAGGAACACCGCCAGGTCGGCGATCTCCGAGGGCTCGCACGGCCGCCCGAACGGCAGATGGCGGGTCAACTCGGGCCACCGCTCCGGATCGCCCAGTTCCTTCTGGGCCTGGGATCGCATCAGGGTCGTCATCCGGTCGGTACGGGTGGACGGCGGATTGATCGCCACGACCCGCACGCCGTGATCAACGCTCTTGGATCCCACGGCCCGCGTGAACTGCATGAGCGACGCATTGCCCATCGAGCCTGTGACGTAGTCATACATCGGCATCTCACCGGCCAGGCCGATGATATTGACGATCACGCCGCGTTTGCGGGCGTACATCTTCTCCAGCATGGCGCGCGTGGTGTTGATGTAGCCGAAGACCTTGAGATCCCAGGCCGCACGCCATTTGGCTTCATCCATGCTGATCACATCGCCGCGCGGGATGGCGCCGGCATTGTTGACCAGGATGTCGGCGTCGGCGCAGGTCTCGATCAGGCCGCGCGCCGCATTGCCGTCGCTGAGATCAACGGCGTGAGTCTCGACGGGCACATTGAAGCGCGCCCGCAGGCGGTCGCGGGCAGCCGTCAGATTTTCATGGCCGCGGGCGACCAAATGCACCTGGCAGCCCTCGGCCGCGAATGCTTCGGCACAGGCGTAGCCGATCCCTTTGGATCCACCTGTGATCAGCACGGTGCGGCCCGATAGATGCATATCCATGGCGACAATCTCCTCACGGGGCGCAAATGGGCGTTCCGACGTTGTCGCATGCCATCGGCAGGACGGCGACTCATCCTACAAATGTAAAATTCACTGCTCTGAAATTATTCAGTCATGCATCAGAAACATGCATCCTGCGGTACATGCATTGCTGCGATGCAGCAATTCTGGTGGTGCGACAGTCTGGCTGACCCATATTTGGGATGTCAGCCGGTTGCTCAGTAAGAAGTCCCGGCGGCGGGAGGAGCGCTCTGACCTCAATCGACTGGAGGTTGGATATGCTCCGCAAAGACACGCTTCAAACGATTCAAACGGCGATTGCCCGCGGCGAGTCGGTTGCACCGACGCCCGAAGCGATCCGCGCCGTCGACGCGCAAGCGCGACAGCTGCGGGCGCATGCCCTGCGCAAGGCACTGACCGCAGTCGCATCGCTGTTTCGCACCCGCAACCTCGTCGTGCCGGTCGGCGCGATCGATGTCGTGCGCGGCCACTAACCCTCTGATTGGACTAGAAGACCATGACCCTCGCCACAACCCTGTCGGATGCCGCCCCGCGCCGCACGACACGCTCTCTGTCCCTGCTCGACACGTTGCGCCTCTGGCGACAGCGGTCCCGCGAGCGCGCCGAACTGGCGCGTTTCACGGACCGCGAGCTGCGCGACATCGGCGTGACCCGTTCCGACGCGCTCTACGAGATGGCCAAGCCGGCCTGGCGCGCCTGACCTGCACATGAACCGCTGGACGCCCCTCGCTCGGGGCGTCCAGGCTTCAGCCGCGCTGTTCCAACGGCAGCGGCGATCCGTCAAGACCATCCATCGGCAGACCGAGGAAGCGCAGCATCGTGGGCGCGATATCGGTGATGCATGTCGGCTGCCGCAGGGTGGCCGACGGCGATCCCGCATGATTGACGATCAGGAAGGGATTCGTCTCGTCCGGCCCCCAACCGCCATGTTGGCCATCGCCGATCGCGGCGGGCTTGCCCGGCTCGGCGACGACCCATCGCCGCCCCCGCACGCCATGCGGGTTGAGTTCGTCCCGGCGCGCCATATTGACCGCCGCGACGAGACCGCCCGTGGCGACCTGACCGTGTTCACCCATGGCTCCCTGCGCGATAACCCCATCGGCCCATGGCGCGGCACGCAGGGCATCGAGTCTCTCCAGCAGGCGCGGCCGACCATGCTCGGTCGCATAGAGCAGCGCCGCCGTACCCTGGCCCGCGACGGCGATGTCGCCGCTCTCGAGAAGGGGGGCGAGCCCCTGCTGCGACAGCCAGGCCTCCAGATCGAGGCAGTCGCCGATGGTTTCCTGACCATGGTCGGAACCGACCAACAGCAGGATTTCATCGCCGTCCCGACGCAGGCGCTCCACGGTCTGCAGGACCTCGAGAACGCATCGATCGGCATGACACAGCGCTTCGAGGTGGGCCGATGAACCCAGCGGCACGCCATGCAGCGTGTGGTCGGGATTGGCCAGCCACAGGACGGCGATGGCCGGTCGACGATCGGCCAGGATCTCGGCACAGAAACGCTGTGTCATGACCCAGTCGCCCGCGAGGTCATGGCTGACATCCAGCGCATCAGCGCCTCCGATCGGCACGCCTTGGGGCGCGTAGGAGCCTGCCCGGTGATAGACGAAGCCGAAATGCTCGGGATCGAGAAAGTAGGCGGCCCCGGGCGATACGTTTGAAAAAGCGATGAACCCGCCCGACGTCGCGACGCGCTGGGCCATCGTCGGAACCCGCAGCGTCGTACCCGTCGCGCGGCGCATGTGCGCGCGAAAGTCGGGATTGCCGACATCGCGCACGACCACGCGGCCACCCTCCAGAAGTCCCATGCGATTGCCATGCAGGCCGTGACGGCCCGGCAGGCATCCCGTCGCGATGGAGGCCGCGGAAACACGCGTCACGGACGGAAACACTGCCCGATGCTCGGCACACCACACACCCGTGTGGCGCATGTCTTGCAGCGTCGGTGTCCGGCTGGCATCCACCCAGTCACGTCCCAGGCCGTCGCAACAGACGAATACCGCCCTTCGATGCGTCATCAACGCGCCCCTCGACCGAATTGGCCACCCATCATGGACATCTTACCGATACCGGACAGCATCCATGTGACAGCCTGCGAGGCGCGTCGCCGAGTCCGGACGTCAAAAGTGACGCGCCCTTATTTCAAGTATTGACTTGGAAAAAGGATATTTCTACCCTTTATGAATCATCAGGGGAGGCTGGCGAACTGGTGAATCCAGCCGTGAAATCACGTCCCGTTGCCGATCGCGTGCTGCACGCATTGAAGCGACATGGTCCGCTGACGGCCACCGAATTGGGTGAGCAGCTGGGAACGACCGGCGAAGCGGCCCGTCAGCAATTGCTGAAACTCGCCGCCGAGGATCTCGTTGGCGCGACCGCGGAGCCCAAGGGCGTCGGCCGCCCAGCCCAGACCTGGCACCTGACCGATGCCGGTCACGGCCGCTTTCCGGATGCGCACGCCAATCTGACGGCCGACCTGCTGCGAACCATCCGAACGACCCTGGGCCAGCCGGCACTCGATCTTCTGATCGCGACCCGCGAAACCGAGACCCGCAGGACATACGAGGCTGAACTCAAGGGCGTGGGCCGCGTGGAAGACCGCATCGCGCGTCTTGCCGAGATGCGCGCCCGGGAAGGCTACATGGCCGAATGGCATCGCACCGAGGACGGGCGCGGCTGGCTGTTCGTCGAGAATCACTGCCCGATCTGCGTCGCGGCGTCGGCCTGCCAGGGATTCTGCCGCTCCGAACTCGACGTCTTTCGTGACGTGCTCGGCCCCGATATCACGGTCGAGCGCGAGGAGCATATCCTGATGGGCGCCCGCCGCTGTGCCTATCGAATCGCGCCGGTCAGCGACGGACAACCGACGCATCGCGACCGCAAAGCCACGCGCGGCAGTCGCCGTTAAGGCGCGCTATCCCGAGATGCGGTCGGCGGGCACCGTGCGCGTCCTGCCGATGGCATCGACGGCCGCGATCTCGGCCGCCCGCCCCGAGTGCGCGCGGGCATGATCCTTGGCCAGCACGGTGTAGACCGCGGGCAGCACGAAGAGCGTGAACAGGGTACCCACGGTCAGGCCCAGGACGACGACGATACCGATCGAAAAGCGGCTTTCGGCACCCGCGCCCGAGGCGTACAGCAGCGGCACCAGGCCGGCCACCATGGCAGCCGTCGTCATCAGGATGGGACGCAGGCGGATGCGGGCGGCCTGCTCGATCGCGGCCCGGCGACTGAGCCCTGCCGTCTCCTGCAGCTTGTTGGCGAACTCCACCATCAGGATGCCGTGCTTGGAGATGAGCCCGACCAGCGTCACCAGACCGATCTGGGTATAGATGTTGAGCGTGGCAAACCCCAGATAGAGCGGTATCAGGGCGCCGCAGATCGACAGCGGCACGGTGACGAGGATCACCAGCGGATCGCGCAGCGACTCGAACTGGGCGGCCAGCACCAGGTAGATCACGATCAGCGCGAACGCGAAGGTGATCGTGAGCTTGTCGCCTTCCTGCACGTATTGCCGGGAGTCGGCGAGCCAATCGTGGCGGAAGCCGTCCGGCAGCAACGCGCGCGCCTGGGCATCGAGAAACGCCACCGCATCGCCCATGCTCACACCGGGCGCCGCGATCGCCTGCAAGGTGGCGGCATTCATCTGGTTGAACTGCGTCAGCTTGTTGGGGCCGACCTCGGCAACGATCTGCACGACAGTCGACAGCGGCACCATGGAGCCGTCGCGCGCCGGCACGTAGTAGCGGGTCAGGCTTTCAGGCGACAGCCGGTCGCTGCGCGGCACCTGCGGGATGACTTCATAGGAGCGCCCCAGCAGACCGAACCGATTGACATAGTTCTCGCCGACCAGCGTCTCCAGCGTGGCACCGATGCTCTGCATGGTGACGCCCAGTTCGTTGGCCTTGGCACGATCGATGCGGATGCGCACGATCGGGTTGTTGAAGTCGAGATCGCTGTCGACGACGACGAACAGGCCACTCTTGCGGGCGACTTCCTTGATCCGGTCCATGGCGTCGAACGCCGCCTTGTGATCGCGCGCGCTCGAGATCACCATCTGGATCGGCAGTCCGCCGGTCGACCCCGGCAGCGCCGGCAACGAGAAGGCAAAGACGCTCTGGCCTTCGATCGCGCCGACGGCGGCCTGAAGCTCGGCAACGATCTCCTTCTCCGACCGCGTGCGCTTGCTCCACGGCACGAGGTCGATGCCGCCGATGCCGTTTGCCGGCCCGTCGATGCCGTTGATCATCCATGTCGACTTCCGCTCCGGGATGGTCCGGAAGATCTGCTCCAGGCGCTGAGCGAAAACTTCAGCATACTCGATGTTGGCGTACTGTGGCCCTTTGACCACGGCCATCGGCGAGCCCTGATCTTCCTCCGGCGCCAGCTCGCGCTGGGCGGACAGGAACAGGACAGGGATCGCCGCGAACACGATGAGCGCGAAGACCGCTGTTACCGGTCGGTGATCGAGACTGGCATGCAGGTATCGGCCGTAGGTTGCAGCCAGACGCTGGAAAGACCGTTCGATGATCCGGCCGAGCCGGGTTTCCATCGACTTCCGTGACAGCAGCAGGGAACACATGGCCGGCGACAATGTCAGCGCCACCACGCCGGAAACCACCACCGCACCGGCCAGCGTAAAGGCGAACTCCTTGAACAGCGTGCCCGTGAGCCCGCCCATCAGGCCGATCGGCGCGTAGACGGCCGCCAGCGTGATGGTCATGGCGAAGATCGGGCCGACGATCTCGCGGGCCCCGATCAGGGCGGCCTGCACCGGCGTGCGGCCCTCCTCCATGTGGCGGTACACATTCTCGAGCACGACGATGGCATCATCGACCACCAGCCCGATCGCCAGCACCATCGCCAGCAAGGTCAGGAGGTTGAGGCTGAAACCCATCGCCAGCATGATCGCTGCGGCGCCGACCAGCGACAGCGGGATGGTGACGATCGGAACCAGCACCGACCGGCCCGATCCCAGGAAGAGGAAGATCACGACAACGACGATGACGACCGCCTCCAGCAGCGTCGTGCGCACCTCGTCGATCGAAGCCTCGACAAACGTCGCGACCTCGAACGGAATGGCGACCTCCACCGTCGGCGGCAGGCTGCGCTGGATTTCAGGCAGCAAGGCTTTCACGCCGGCGACGATCGTCAGCGGATTGCCGCGCGGCGTCGAATTGACCGCGACGTAGACAGCACGCTTGCCGTCCATCAAGGCGGACTGGTCGGTCGACTTCGCACCCAGTTCGACCGTGGCGACGTCCTTGAGGCGCACCAGCGCGTTGGGCGTCGCCTTCACGACGAGGTTGCGAAAATCCTCGACGCTGACGAGATCGGTGTCGGTGCGCACGTCGGCAACCGTCCACGTGCCTTTGACCTGCCCCGGCGCTGCCTGGAAGTTGTTGCGTTTCAACGCGTCCGAGAGCTCTGCCGTCGATACGCCATGCGCCGCCAGTCGCGCCGAATCGACCCAGACGCGCATGGCAAGACTCTGCCCACCCTCCAGCTCTGTCGATGCCACGCCCGGCACCGTTGCGATCAACGGCTGCACGACACGCATGAGGTAATCGTTGATCGCGTACGGCGGCACCGTCTCGCTGGCAAAACCGAGATAGAGAACCGCCGTGGCATCACCGGTCGATTTGGTGATCACGGGATCCTGGATCTCGGCCGGCAGGCGGTATTTCACCTCGGCGACCTTGGCCATGACCTCGATCAACGCCCGATCGGAATTGGCGTTGAGCGCCAGGCGCGCCCTGACCTCCGACTGGCCTTGCGTCGAGGACGACGACAGGTACTCCACGCCGCTGGCCGATGCGATCGACTCCGAAATCGGCGCCGTCACGAAACCCTGCATCAGATCCGGCGACGCCCCCGGATACTGGGTCGTCACCGTGATGGTGGCCGATTCGAGTTCCGGATATTGCCGCACCGGCAAGGTGAACGCCGCCTGCAGTCCCACGAGCAGAATCAGCGCGCTCACCACGAAGGCGAGGACTGGCCGCCGCACGAAGAGGTCCGTCATGACTGATCTCCGCTCAGCGGACCTGTCCGGACGACGCCGGACGACGCGCATCCGGATCGGCCAGCGTATCGCGCGCGACCGGCTCGACGACGATGTCGTCATGCAGGCGCACCTGCCCCGAGCTGACGAGTCGGTCGCCCGGCGCCAGACCCGACAGAATCACGACCTTGCCGTCGAAACGTTCGCCGGGTTTGACCAGTACCCGCTTGGCCGTCCAGGTCGGCGCGCCGCCGGTGCTCTCGCTGCGCTGGCGCACCACGAAAGCAGTCGCACCGTAGCTTGCGAAATCGACCGCCGTCTCCGGCACAGTGATCACGGGCGCGCCTGCGGGCAGTTCGAGTTGCACGTTGGCGAACATGCCCGGCGCCAGTGCCAGATCCGGGTTGTCGGCAATCGCCTGCACCGTGATGGCCCGGTTGTTGACACTGATCTGTGGCTCGATCGTCTGCACGCGGCCAACGAAGGTCCGCCCCGGACTGGCATCGACGGTGAAGCGCACCGTCAAGCCCGGCTTGAGGTCGGGCCATGCCTGCTCGGGCAACGTGAACGTCACGTAGAGCGTGGCCAGGTCGGTCAGCGTCGCAACCGGACGACCGGCGTCGATGTATTCGCCGAGATCGACGCGGCGTATGCCCAGGACACCGTCGAACGGCGCCCGCACATGCTTCTGCGCGATCAGTGCCTCGATGCGGACGATGTCGGCGCGCACACTGCGCAGGTTTGCCTCGCGGTCATCGAGCTGAGCCTGCGGCAAGGCATGTGGCGCAAGTTGTCGCGTGCGATGATAGGAGAGTTCGGCCAGGTTGAGCTGCGCCTTCAGCCGCTCGAGTTCGGCCTGCTCGGGGGCGTCGTTGAGCTGAACGACCGAGCTGCCCGCCTTCACGGCCTGACCCGGTTCGAAGAGAATTTGAACGACCCGCCCGTTCACCTCGGCGGCCAGCGTCACCTTGCGCACCGCTTCGAGCGTGCCGACGCCGGTGCGACGCCGCGGCGGCGTTTCGAGCTTCGCCTCGACGACGGCGACACGCACTGCCGTGGACACCGCATTCAGAGCCGACGGATCCGATTTGCGCTGCACTTTCCACGCGTAAATCCCGCCTGCGATGCCCAGGACCGGCACCAGCATCGTCACCATGCGCAGGATCATCATCGAACCGCCCCATGAACCAAGCGGCGTCAATATTCACAATCCGCAAATTTTGCAAGTTGCGACTTTGTTAATTGCTGACTGCGCCCGCAACCGATGCGTCAGGCCCGCAGATGGGCGGGCGGCGCAAAGCGCAGCCGAACACTGTCGTGCGTGCCCAACAACAGCGAGGCGATATAGAACAGGCTGGCGACCAGCACGATCGCCGGCCCCGACGGCACGCTGAAGTGGTACGAGATCAGCAGACCCACGTAACCCGATCCGGCCGCCATCGGCAGCGCCACCAATGCCATGGTCACGACCTGGCGTGCCCAGAACGACGCGGCCACGGCCGGCAGCAGCAGCAGGCCCAGCGCCATCAGCGTGCCCAACGCCTGGAACGCGGCCACCATGTTGAGCACCGCCATCGCCAGGAAGGCGTAGTGGTAAAGCGCGCCGCGCACGCCTACCGCGGCCAGAAAACCCGGGTTGAAGCACTCCACGACCAACGGGCGGTAGATCGCCGCCATGCCCAACAGGGTGAGCGACGCGGTCGCTGCCACCAGCGCCAGAGACAGATCGTCGACGGCAAGGATGCTGCCGAACAGGATATGCATCAGATCGACCGTCGAGCCCTTCAACGACACGATCATGACGCCCACCGCCAGTGCCGTGAGATAGGCAGCGGCAAAACTGGCATCTTCGCGCAGTGACGTGAAGCGGGCCACGACGCCCGACAGCAAGGCCGTCGCGATGCCGGCGATGAAACCGCCGGCACTCATCGCCGGCAACGAAAGGCCCCCCAGCAGAAAGCCGATGGCGGCGCCCGGCAGCAAAGCGTGCGCCAGCGCATCGCCCATCAGGCTCATGCGGCGCAGAATCAGGAAGACGCCGACGGTACAACTGCCGGCCGACAGCGCCAGGCAAGCAACCAGCGCGCGACGCATGAAGCCATGCTCCACGAACGGACCGATCAGAAAATCCGACAGGAACTCCATGATCGATCGGCCGTCAGGCCGCTTTGCCGGGGTGGCAGATGCCGGCGGCGTCATCCCATGACTCGGCCATGGCGCGCGCACGCAGGAGATTGGCCGGCGTCAGCGCCTGTTCGGTCGGGCCGGCGGCGATCAGTTCGCGCGCCATCAACAACGCATGCGGAAAATTGGCCCGCACCTGATCGAGGTCATGCAGTACGCACACCACCGTCCGACGATCTTCGCGCCAGCGCTTCACGAGCGCCAGCAGGTCGGCCGTCGTGCGCGTGTCGATGGCGTTGAACGGCTCGTCGAGCAGGATGATCTCGGCATCCTGCAGCAGCATGCGGGCGAACAGGGCGCGTTGAAACTGGCCCGCGGACAGCGTTGCCAGCGGCCGCCGCTCGAAGCCGCGCAGACCGACGGCGTCGATGGCATGCATCGCACCGTCGATATCGGCCGGACCGGCGGCGCCAAACGCACCGATGCCATGCCAGCGCCCCAGCAGCACCATGTCCAGGATGCTGATCGGAAATGTGCGATCCACATCAGACTGCTGAGGCAGATACGCGATCTTGGCTCGGCTGCGACGGGGAAATTCGATGCGGCCCTGGACGGCGCGGACAAGGCCCACCATCGCCTTCAACAGCGTCGACTTGCCGGCGCCGTTGGGGCCGACAATGGCGGTGCACGTGCCTTCCGGAATGTCGACCGAGACATGATGCACGGCCGGATGGCGGTCGTAGGCCACCGTGACGTCGACCAGACGCAGCGCCGCGCTCATGATGCGGCCTCCACCGACACCGCCACGACAGCGGCCTCGGCTTCGAACGACAACGCCCACCAGACCGCCAACCACAACAGCACCACGCCGGCTGCGGCCCACAGCATCCGGCGCCCGGCACTCATCGCCATCAGGCGAGTGCCGAGGTCGGGCGGCGGCGCCGGCGGATGGACGTGAGCGGTCATGCGTATCGGCTTGGAATTGTTAATCTATAACATAACGAACCGGGGCCGAAATGCGAGTCCCGAATCGCCCGTCGGCAAATCGGCTCTTCACCGGTTTCATGAAAGAAACCTAAAGTATTTCCGTCACCCCTAAGTGATTGGCGCCGAATCAAAGTGATTGGCGCACGACACGGCGGAAAGTCAGAGTGTGCAAATGTTGTCGCTCAGTCGTTTCATGCTGGCTTTGCATGTCGCTGCATTGATGGGCGGGGCTCATGCGGTCGCCCAGACCGCCGCCGCACCCACCGTTGTCGAATTGTTCACGTCCCAAGGTTGCTCGTCCTGCCCGCCGTCCGACCAACAGCTCGGCGAACTGACCAAGCGCACCGACCTGCTTCCGCTGTCATTCCACGTCGATTATTGGGACTACATCGGCTGGAAGGACCCTTTCGCGTCGGCGATCAACACCGAGCGCCAGCGTGGCTATGCGCGAACCCTCAAGCAACGCTACGTCTACACGCCCGAGATGGTCGTTGGCGGCCTGGCCCATGATCCGGGCTACGACCCGGCTAAAATCGGCAAGATGCTGCGGCTGGCGGCCGAGCGACCCGGTCCTCGCGTGCACCCGGCATTAGCCCGTGACGCCGGCAACGGCCTCGCGGTCTCCGTCGCCGAAACCCGGCTGTCGTCGCCATCCGATATCTGGCTGGTGACATTCGACCGACAGCACCGCACGAAGATCGGCCGCGGGGAGAACAAGGGCGCGACACTGACCAACTACAACGTCGTCCGCTCGCTGGAGAAACTGGCGACCTGGAGCGGCGAGGCCACCCGCTGGATTGTCCCGGCCGAGCGGATCCGGGACAGCCAGTCCGTCGCCATCATCATACAGCAGACGTCTTACGGCCCCATCATCGGGGCTGGCCGGTGGGACCGCCCGCACTGACGCGGCAGTTGGTGGGCTGCGCAGACCATCTTATAGTGGCGGCATGTTTGCCGCCGTCGAGAAGTCCTTCGCGCAGCTTGGCGACCCCAAGCTGCGCTGGGTGGTCCTCAAGTCGCTTGGAATTGCGATTCTTTTCTATGTGGTGATCTGGGTCGCGACCTGGTTCCTGGTCGCCGCCATCCCCACGGTAAGCGTTTCCTGGCTGGGCGAGACCGGCAATCGCTGGCTCAACGACCTGCTGCATTTCCTCGCCGGCCTCGCCGCATATGCCTTGCCGTTGTTCCTGTTCCCTGCCTGCTTCGGCATCATTGTCAGCCTCTTCCTCGAGGAGGTCGCCGACGCCGTCGAGGAACGACATTACCCTCAACTCGGCAAGGCACCCGGTGTCCCGCTCTGGGTCGGCATCTGGTCCGGTGTGAAATTCTTCCTGCTGCTGGTCAGCGTCAATCTCGTGCTGCTGCCGGTCTACATCATCCTGCTGTTCTTCCCGATCGCCAGCGTCATCCTGTTTTGCGTGGTCAACGGCTACCTGTGCAGTGTCGAGTATTTCGAGCTCGTCGGCCTGCGACGCCAACCGATGACCGACGTCACCGCATTGCGCCGCACCAACCGGGGCCGGGTGTGGCTTGCCGGCATTCTGATCGCTGCCGCCGGCATCGTGCCGTTCCTGAACCTGCTGGCACCCATCCTGGGAACGGCGCTGATGGTTCATATCAGGCAAACCTTGTCGCCCGTGCCACCCGCTGCGCGATGGGTCGCGCCGGTCCGATAGTTGCGAGTGACTCTCGGGTTACCATTTGGAAACACTGGGGTTTTCGTCCGTCTTCACGGCTTCGTGATGGACGGTAATGCGATCGACAGTGTTTCATCGGTGACGTGCCGGTTCAGGCGAACGGCGGCGTGCGGCACGGTTTGGGGCCCGTCGACAAGCGGAGAGAGGAAGCGGATCATGCAAAAGGGGCTGATCGTCGGCGCCATCGGTCTGGCGCTTGCGGGAGCGCTGATCGGCAGTGTTGCCGTAGCACAAGGCGACCCGATCGCGGCACGCAAGGACAATCGCAAGCAGGCCGGCGCGCAAATGAAAGCGATCAAGGGCATCGTCGATGCCAAGGGACCGGCCAGCGGCGTGGTGCCGGCAGCGGCCAAGCTCAAGGAATTGTCGCTGGCATTCCCGGCCTTGTTCCCTGCCGGTTCGGACAAGGGGGAGACCAAGGCTTTGCCGGTGGTATGGACAGACATGCCGGGCTTCACGGCGGCCAACAAGGCTGAAGCGGCGGCGATCGACGCGCTGGCTGTCGCAGCCGCCAGCGGTGACATGGCCAAGGTCGGCGAGGCCTTCGGCAATGCCGCAAAGACCTGCGGCGCCTGCCACGACAAGTTCCGCGCGAAGTAGCGACCAGCGGACCGGCACGGCCGGTTCGACCATCACATCGCATGCGGCCGGTCAGACCCTTGACCGGCCGTTGTCGTTCCAGACGTCAGCTCGCGAAGCGCAGGATCGCGTAAACGACGGCGGCGGCAACGGCGAGGCAGATCAACGCCGACACGTTGCCGGCGAACCGGATGGCCGGCAGCGGCTGATCCGGCGCGACGACGTCGTCACGCCGTTTGCGGCCGGTGATCATGGCGAGGATCAGGTTCTGCTTCTTGACGATCAGGTACAGCACGGCGGCCAGCACGTGCAGTCCGATCAGAATGTAGATCACGAGGATCCAGCGCACGTGCAGGCTGGTCATGGCCTTGACCCATCGCTCACTCGCCACAGCGACCAAGGGTCCGTCGGTTGCAATGTCGTCCGTGGTGAAGAGCCCACTGCCGGCCTGCACCAGCAACGCCAGGATGATCACGATCACGACCCAGCCGCCGACCGCATTGTGACCGAGTTCGCGGGGCCCGCGCGAACCGAGCAGCTCGCGCACATGTGCCAGACCCGCATAGGGTCCCTTCAAGAAACTTGAAAAACGTGACGTCGTGCTGCCGACGATTCCCCAGAGGATGCGAAAGATCAGCAAAGTCAGGATCGCATAGCCCGACCGGAAGTGCCATGTCAGCCAGCTGCCCGCGAGCAGGCCGGTCGTGACCTGGAACACAACCAGCACGGCCAGTGCCCATTTGAACAGCCGCGTCGGCAGATCCCAGATGCGTACAGTGTCTTTTTCACGTGCGTCGTTCATCGACATCCCCGTCAGCCTGACACGGCACTGTGCTGGCTTATTCCACGACCGGCAACCAACCTCGCCACATCCGTGCCAATGATTGATACGACGTTGGCTTTCCGCCATGGTGCGCGGGTTCAAGGGAATGAGTACGAGAATGCGACTGCACATTCGGCCGATCATTGCCGCGCTGATCGCGGTATTGGCGGTTCCAGCGCTTCATCAGGCCGCATCAGCGCAAGCGCCGCAACCCAAGCCGGCCCCCAAACCAGCAGCGCCCCAGCCGGCCAACGACCTGAAGCCGGCGTTCGATGCGCTGAAGGCGGGCGACTACGCCAAGGCCGAACGCATCCTTCTGCCCATGGCGGACCGCAAGGACATGCGCGCCCAGTTCATGCTGGGCGCCGAGGTCTATGGTTTCGAGAAATCACCCCTCTATAATCCTGCCAAGGCGATCCCCTTGCTGCGAGACGCCGCGGAACGTGGCTTTCCCCGGGCCATGGCGCTGTACGGCAGCGCACTGGCATCGGGCGAAGGCGTCACCCAGGACAAAGTCGAAGCCTATAAATTCCTGGCCCTGGCTTCGCGTCAGCAGGTCCCGGGGACCGAGCGCCTACTGGACGGCTTGGCGAAAGAAATGACGGACGACGAAGTCGAGCGCGCCAAGAAATCGGCCGACACATTTGCGCCGCGCAAGTAACGTGCACGGTCTGATCAGCCGACCGATCACTGCCGGCGCTGTGGCCGCTTGGTTGACGGTGTCGTCATTGGCTTACGGTCAACCAGGCGACACATTGCGAACGGCGATCGCTGCGTTCGAGGCGGGTGATTCCGTCACCGCCGAACGACAGTTGCGGCCGCTGGCCGCCCAGGATCCGGAAGCCGCGGCATGGCTGGCCGCCGTCCTGCTGAAACGCAACGACCGTCAAGCGCTGGCAGAGGCCATCAGGCTGTTGAATGGGGCTGCCGGCGCCGGCAACGGTCGCGCCAAGTACCTGCTGGCATTCCAGCATATCGCCGGCCAGGGCGTCCCCAAGGACGAATCACGCGCCGCACAGCTTTTTCGCGAAGCCGCCGATACCGGCATCGCGCGCGCGGCCTACAATCTCGGCGTTCTTTATGCCAAGGGCCGCGGCGTGTCGGCCGACCAAAGCCAAGCACTGCACTGGTACGAGCGCGCGACCCAGGCCGGCGATCCCTACGGCGCCTACGCGTTTGCCCGCGCGATCGAAATTTCCCCGCAGGCCGCGGCGCGCACCACCGAGATGGTACACGCCTATCGCCTTGCGGCCGAACAGGGCCATTTGCCGGCCGCTATACGATACGGCGTACTGCTGGCCGACGGACGGGCTGGGCGCAAAGACCCTGTCGAGGCGCAGCGCTTTCTGCGCCATGCCGCCGACAACGGCTATCCCGAGGCTGCCTTGGCCCTGGGCGACGTGTCGGTTTCGATAGCGATGAATGCACGCGGCGAGGCGGCGCGCACGGCCGCATCGAGCGCCATCGCCTGGTATACTGCGGCAGCGAATGCCGGCGTCGCACAGGCACAATTCAAGCTCGCCAACGCGCTTTTCTCCGGCGCCGGCATCGACCGGGATCTCCCGAAGGCCGAACAATGGTACGCCCGCGCCGGCCGGCAGGGGCTTGCGGAAGCGCAATATGTGCTGGGCGTCTGGAAGATCGGTGGCGTGGCCAGTGCCAAAGACCCGGTCGACGGGTTCAAGTGGCTGCTGCTGGCTGAACGGCAAGGCAACACCAACGCCGCCAAGATCCGCGCCCGGTCGGCTGAGAAAATATCAGCCGCCGAGATCTCCCAGGCCGAGGCTGCCGCCGCCGCCTTTCGGGCCACGCCCGAGCGACAGCCGGGCCGGCTGGACGATGAGGCGCCACCGCTGAAGCCGATGGCAGCCAAGCCCTGAGCTGCCCACACACGATGAAACCCGTGTCATTTGATCCAATGTTTCCCAACGGAATTTATTTTTGATACGGTTCCATATTATTCACGTGCGCCATCGGAGTATCGGCAAATGGCGGAGGCGCAAATTATGCGCGAGCCATTCTGGGATCTGGGGCAGCGGATCAAAACACTGCGCAAGCAGCAGGATTTGACGCAGCAGGAGTTTGCCGCGAAGCTGGCTGTCACGCAGCCGACCGTCCACCGCTGGGAAAAGGGCGCATTCGAACCCGACCCGCAGACGCTGAAAGTATTGGCGGAGATGGCCGGCGTTTCGGTTTCGGAGTTTCGCTACGGGCCTGGTGGCGGTGTACGGCGCCTGATAACGGTTGCGGGCTATGTTGGCGCCGGTGCCGAAGTGTTCCCGGTCGATGCTCCGGCCAGTGGCGAGATCGACGAAGTCGAGGCACCTCCGGGCGACTCACTGAACACGGTCGCCGTCCGCGTGCGGGGCGACAGCATGTACCCTGTCTACGGCGAGGACGACATTCTGTTCTACAGCCGGGACCTGCAGGTCCATGGCATCGACATGGCCAGTTGCCTGGGTCGGGACTGTATCGTGAAAGTGATGAACGGCCCCACCCTGGTGAAGCGTGTGGAACTGGGCGGCGGACGCGGCCAGTTCACGTTGATGTCGTATAACGCCGCCCCCGTGATCAATGCGCGCCTGGAATGGGCCAGTCCGGTGCGCTGGATCAAACGGCGTTAACAAAAAGACCCGCCGCAGCGGGTCTTCTGAACACCCTGATCCCTGCCGCCGATCAACGGCATCCGGGTTTGCCGTTACCCTTACCGTTACCATTGCCGGGGCCTTTTCCGGGCGGGCACGGCGTTGACTGTGCAAAGGCACGACGATCCAACGTCGTGACCGTCGGCGCCGCATAGGCGACACCAGCCGCCAAACCCAGGCGAGCCAGTGCTCGGCGGCGCGACATGGCCTTGCCGTCAGTTGCCGTCTCAGGTGCCGACGATTCTTGGGAAGAGGCGGAAGACATCGTAAAATCCCCGGGCAGCAAACGCGACGAATTTAGCACAGAAGCGCAATATTAGCTACTGCTGAGCTCGCGCGATTTGGAACAATGTCGCGCCGGAACGGCACGGCCAGCATCAGTAATATCACAGCATGGCTATGGTGTGATCTCTGAAATTCATTTTATTTCTTCGTTTATGTGCAATTTTGCGCTTGTTCTCTAATTGTTCTGGGCAAGTCGCATTATTCCCGATACCATTGGGCTTTTCATTCAGGCCGATGCGATGAGCACATCAGTGAGGCTCCGTCCCGACGTCACCCTCGCCGTAACCCGCGGCGCTTGTCGCCTGTGGCGAGTGCGCGGATGGACGCCCTTGCTTGAGGTGCCGCTGGCCGATGGCCGACGTGCTGACATTCTGGCCCTGGGAGACGATGGCACGGCGGCGATCGTCGAGGTGAAATCCTCCATCGAGGATTATCGGGCTGACAGCAAATGGGTCGACTACCTCGCTTGGTGCGATCGCTTCTATTTTGCCGTCACATCGGATTTTCCCCACGACATCCTGCCGGATACGGCCGGCCTGATTGTTGCCGACGCGTTTGGCGGCGATATCCTGCGCGATGATCCACGCCCAGCGGCTGAGACCCGGCTGCCGGCGGCGCGGCGCAAGGCCCTGACCCTTCGCTGCGCGCGGCTGGGCGCCGAACGCCTGCAGCGCCTCCTGGACCCGCAGGCGACACTGGCGGTCTGACCAACTTACTCCGTCGTCCCCTTGCGCCGGCTTTCACCGCCCTTCCGGCCGGCTGCGGCGGCAAGGCTCCGATCCTGCGCGAAACTGCGCTTGGCGTGCGGCACGTTCTGACCGCCCGTGCGGCCGGCTGCGGCGGCGAGGGCATGGTTCTGAGAAAAACTGCGCTTTTCACCCGGAACGCTGCGACCGCCACGCCGGGCGATATCACGCTGCTTTTCCTGATCCATCGAGGCAAAGCCACGCGGTTGCCGACCCTCAGTCATCGCCACCTCCTTGAGTTGCCATAGGGAAAAGCCCAGGCGGCGCTCGGGTTCCACGGCGAAGGTGTCGCCACGCTCTTTGCACTTTGCCCGCAACGCGGCTATGCGGTGGCGCTACACAGGCCGACTTGGCGCGCGTGGCAGCCGGCCGCTAATCTCCCCGCCACATAGCGAACAGGAACACATCATGACCGAGCTGATGACCGGCGCCGACAGTCTGGTCCGTACCCTGGTGAAGGGCGGCGTGACCGTCTCGTTCGCCAATCCCGGCACATCGGAGATGCACTACGTGGCCGCGCTCGACCGGGTCCAGGGCATGCGCTGCGTCCTCGGCCTGTTCGAAGGCTCCTGCAGCGGTGCCGCCGACGGCTACTACCGCATGACCGGCACGCCGGCCGCAACCTTGCTGCATCTGGGCCCGGGCCTGGCCAACGCCTGCGCCAACCTGCACAACGCCAAGAAGGCGGGCTCTGGCATCGTCAACATCGTCGGCGAACACGCGACTTATCACATCAAGTTCGACACACCGCTGACCGCCGATATCGAGGGCATCGCCAAGCCGTTTTCGCACTGGGTGAAGACATCGCCGACGTCCAAGACCGTCGCCAAGGACGGCGCCCAGGCCATCCAGGCGGCCCGCGTCTCACCGGGCCAGATCGCAACTCTCATCCTGCCCGCGGACACCGCTTGGGGGGCGGCGCAGGACATCGCCGAAACACCAGCCGCACCGGCGCCGGCAAAGCCGTCGGCCGACGCCGTCACGGCTGCGGCCAAGGCGCTGACCACCGGCGAGCCGGGGATGCTGCTGCTGGGTGGCCGCGCCCTGCGGGAACGCACCCTGGAACTGGCCGGCAAGATCGCGGCCAAGACAGGCTGCAGGATCCAGGGTGCCGGCTCCAACGCACGGTTGGAGCGCGGTGCCGGTCGCGTGCAGATCAGCCGCGTGCCGTTCGTTGTCGAACAGGCGACCGCCGTGCTGCAGGGCACCCGTCAGATGGTGTTGTGCGGCGCTCGCGAGCCTGCCGCGTTTTTTGCCTATCCGGGCAAGCCCAGCATGCTCACACCCGAAGGCTGCACGGTCACCAAGCTGGCCGGCGTCGAAGACGATTGTGAGGCCGCGATCGAGGCGCTGGCCGCGGAGCTTGGCGCACTCAACGTGCCGGCTGCCGGCATCGCCGCGCCCAAGCGGCCCGATAAGCCCACGGGCAAGTTCACGCTCGATGGCCTGGGCATGGCGCTGGGCGCCACGCTGCCCGAGAACGCGATCGTGGTCGACGAGTCGATCACGACGGGACGCGGCTTTTTCCCGTTCAGCGCCGGTGCGCCGCCGCATGACTGGCTCAACAACATGGGCGGTTCGATCGGCTTCGGGACGCCGGTCGCCATTGGTGCCGCAGTCGCATGCCCTGACCGCAAGGTCATTTGCATGGTCGGTGACGGCAGCGCCATGTACACGATCCAATCCTTGTGGACGATGGCACGCGAGAACCTGGACGTTTGTGTCCTGATTTTCTCCAACCGCTCCTATCAGATCCTCTACAGCCAGCTGGCCGATGTCGGCGCTCCCAATCCGGGACCGCGTGCCATCGACATGCTGACCCTGGACCGCCCGACGCTCGACTTCGTCAAGCTTGCCAAGGGCATGGGTGTCGAAGGCGCACAGACCCATGACCTTGAGGGCCTCACCAAGCAGCTGCAGTGGGCGATGAGCCAGAAGGGGCCTTATCTGATCGAGGTTGTGATGTAGGATCGGCCCCGTCCGGGGTCACTACACACCCCTCGTTCGAGGTCGGTCCGTATGTCCGAGCGACAGCCTGACGCGCCGCGGCCGCTGATCGGCCGCAATGCCGCGCGCGCCTGGCTCGTGGGCACGCAGGTCGTCATGGCGATGCTGCTGATCTTCTGGCTGCCGCTGGCCGGCCTGTCGGTCATGGCGTTCGACACGCCACGCGCACCGGATGATCCTTGGCCGTTGCTGTTCGTCGGCTCGATCTGGTCCTGGCCGCCCGTGGCGTTCGTGTTCTCCCTGATGGCCTGGATGCTGTGCTGGCGCTACGGGCGCAATTTGCTGGCCGTCGTCATCACGACATTGCCGCTGGTCTTTCCGCTCGCCTTCGGGCTGGTCCTGCTGCTGCGCGGCTGACGGGAAGTCAAGCCGCAATTTCGCGTTTCCCAACACCTGTCACACTCTTCCGCCCGCGCACGGCAGTCCCTATAGTCAGGCCATGTCCGAACCGTCGTCCGACCGAAGTTCCGGCGTCACCGGAGCATCCGAAGTCGGTCCGCTGCGCCGTATCCTGCGCAAGCTGCGCCGGCGCAACCGTGGCGAGGAAATACGCGAAGTCATCCAGGAGCTCATCGAGGAGCGGCCCGAGCTGCGCAACGCGCCGCCCGACGAACCGGCGCTGGGCGAAGAAGAACGCGACCTTCTGGCCAACATCCTGGGCTTGCGCGCCAAGACCGTGGCCGATGTCATGGTGCCGCGTGCCGACATCGTCGGCATCGCCATCGACACATCGCTGGAAGATACCGTCAAACTGATCCAGCACGAGGCGCACTCGCGCTATCCCGTGTATCGCGAGTCGCTGGACGACGTCATCGGCATGATCCACATCAAGGACGTGCTGGCCTACTGGGGCAGTGGCCGTCGTTTCCACCTGCGCGATGTGTTGCGTCGCGTAAGCTTCGTGGCACCGACCATGCCGGTGTCCGACATGCTGCTGGAGATGCGCCGGCAGCGCGTCCATATGGCGCTGGTCGTCGACGAGTTCGGCGGCACCGACGGGCTGCTGACGATCGAGGACCTGGTCGAAGAGATCGTCGGCGAAATCGAGGACGAGCACGATACGGAACAGATGGCCGGCCTGGTGGCACGACCGGACGGCAGCTTCGACGCCACCGGCCGTACGCCGATCGACGCCTTCGAGGACATGGTCGGCCCCCTGCTCAGCGAGGAGGAACGTGGCGAGGTCGATACGCTGGGCGGTCTGATCTTCTCGCTGGCCGGCCGCATCCCCGAGCGCGGCGAGGTCATTCGCCATCCGTCGGGGTGCGAATTCGAAATCGTCGATGTCGACCCGCGCCGCATCCGCCGGCTGCGCGTACGCCTGGCCAAACCGTCCAGCGACACGACGTCGGCCGCCATGGCGGTACCGGAGAGCGGCTAGGGATGCAGCCTCGCAGGTTTGACGCGACGGGCGATCTTTAAGCGATGGAACGCAATTTTCCATGCTTCGCTCGGGATGACAGCCGTCATCTTCCGTAGGTAGAGTCGCGTACCCCTCAAACCAAGGAAGGGTGTCGTCATGGATATCATCATCACCATCATCATCGGTCTTGTCGTCGGGCTGCTCGCGAAGTTCATCATGCCCGGCAAGGATCCGGGTGGCATCATCATGGCCGTCGTCATCGGTATCGCCGGGTCGCTGATCGCGACGTATGGCGGCCAGGCTCTTGGCCTGTACCAGCCGGGACAGACCGCCGGGTTCATCGGCTCGCTCGTCGGCGCCGTCGTGTTCCTGATCCTGCTGCGGTTGATCCGTCGGGCGACCGGCGGCGCGGGACCCCAGGCGTGAGCACCAAAATCATCGACAGGCTCAAGGCGATCGAGCCCGAATTGATCGCCTTGCGCCGCGATATCCATCGCCATCCGGAGACAGCGTTCGAGGAGGTGAGGACGGCCGCGATCGTCGCCGACAAGCTGTCGTCCTGGGGCTTCGAGGTGCATCGCGGGTTGGCGACAACAGGCGTGGTCGGCACCTTGAAAGGCAAGCGGCCAGGCCAGAAGACCATCGGCTTGCGCGCCGACATGGACGCCCTGCACCTGCAGGAGAAGAACGACTTCGCCCACCGCTCGACCATCGACGGCAAGATGCACGCCTGCGGCCACGACGGGCACACCACGATGCTGCTGGGCGCCGCACGGCAGCTCGCCGCCGATCCGGATTTCGCCGGCACGGTCCATTTCATCTTCCAACCGGCCGAGGAAGGCCTTGGCGGCGCCCGCGTCATGATCGAGGAAGGGCTGTTCGACCTCTTCCCCTGCGACGTGGTCTACGGCATGCACAATGCGCCGGGCCTGCCGGTCGGCACGTTCGCGATCCGGCCCGGCCCCATGCTGGCCGCCAGCGACTCGTGGACCGCCGTCTTCCACGGCACCGGCGGCCATGGCTCGGCACCCAACCGCGGCACCGACCCGACGATGCCGGCAGCGAGCTTCATCCTCGCCGTGCAAGGCATTGTCGGCCGCAACGTGGCACCGATCGACACCGCCGTGCTCAGTGTCGGGCACATCGCCGCCGGTGCGTTCAATTCACCCAACGTCATTCCGTCCGACGTCACCGTGCGCGGCACATCGCGCAGCTATCGGCCGGCGGTACGCGATATCCTCGAGAAGCGCCTGGGCGACGTCGCCAAAAGCACGGCCGACACCTGGGGCTGCACGGTCGACTACACCTATCAGCGCCGCTATCCGCCGCTGGTCAACACGCCCGATCAGACCAAGGTGGCGATCGCGGCTGCCGCCGCCACCGTCGGCGCCGAGAATGTCGACGGCAACCTCGCCCCTCTGACCGGCGCCGAGGACTTCGCGTTCATGCTGGAAAAGAAACCCGGCGCCTACATCATGATCGGCAACGGCGGCGATGAAGCCGGCGGCTGCCACTACGTGCACACGCCGCTCTACGACTTCAACGATGCCATCATCACGACCGGCGCCACCTACTGGCTGAACGTGGTGCAGCAGGAGCTGGGCGCGGCGGCCACGTGATGTCCGGTCATTCAGCCGCGCGATAGATGAAGTAGCGATCCCTACGCACGCGGTCGGGTTCAGGCAACCGCGTCCAACGCGGCACGTCCAGCGGCTGGTTGACGATCACGTAGCCACCGGGCGCCAACAATGAATCCAGTGCCGGTCCAAGCCAGCCACCGAGCGCCATGTTGGCGGCGTGATCCCCCGTCCCCAAATCGCTGTGGATCAGCACGGCGCGATGAGCGAGCGCCGCAGCCGCACGCGGAAACGTCTCATGCACGTCGCCCAGGAACAGGTGATCATCCGGCGGCACGCAGTCGGGATGCGCATGGACTTCGCGCTCGAACACGTAGATGTCGTGATCCGGCAGCAGGTACCGCAGATGATCGTATGTCCGGCCATTGCCAAGGCCGACTTCCAGGACAGGACCCCGCACCGTGCGGACCTGGGCGGCGGCCCAGTTGAGACAATCCCGTTGCGCCTGCATTCGGCGGATGAAGCTGTCGAGACGGCTCATGGGCGCTCAGTCGCCAGCGAGTCGTCGCCCATCATGAAACACGGTTTCCTGCCCAAAAGATCACTCGCTTCGTTCGAGATGCCGATCTACGCCGCCCTGGCCGCCGCCAATTTGCCGTTCATGTCCTCCACACGGTGGGCCAGTTCGCGCATGATCTCGACCGCCATCTGCGGGAACTCGGCAACCAGCCGGAAGAACATCTCTTTCGGAATTTTCAGTGCCGTCACGCGCTCATGTGCTTTGACGGTGGCGGTGCGCGGCATGTCGCACAGGATCGCCATCTCGCCCACGAAGCCGTTGCGCTGCAGTTCGGCAACCTTGATCGGTCCCGTGGGCGAATCGATCAGGATGTCGGCCGAACCGCCGAGGATGACGTACATGGCATCGCCCATGTCACCCTGATGGCAGAGCTCCTGGCCGGCGTCGAACGTCATGCGGTCGCTGGTGAAGGCCAGCAGCTTCAATTTCGCCGGCTCGATCTTGGAGAAGATCGGCACCGTCTTCAGCAGCTCGACTTCCTCGTTGATGCTCATGAGCCTCTCCTCGCGAGCTCAGCCCGCCGCCAACAGGTCGGCGAAATTCTTGTCTCCGGTCATGTCACCGGGTGCCCCACTGGCCATCACCTTGCCACCCTGCAACACGATCACCTGATCGAAGCGGTCCGCCAGGCTGGCGCGGCTCAACGCCCAAACCACGCCACGCCCTTTACAGACTTCCAAAATCTTGTCCAGCAAACGCTGTTGCGCGGCGCTGTCAAGTACCGCTGTGGGCTCGTTCAGCACCAGCAGGTCGGGCCGCTTCACCAGACCGCGCGCCAGACCGACCTTCTGCCGCTGGACCGCCGACAGCCGCTTGCCGGCAACGCCGACATTATGATCGAGGCCGATTTCGACCACCGCGCCACGCAGATCGAGGCCTGCCAGGACCTCTGAGATCAATGCGCCCACCCGTTCCGACCCTTGCGCCTGGCCGTAGACGATACGGCCGAACAGGATGTTGTCCTGCAAGGTGGCTGCCGTGTTGTAGCGGTTGCGATCGTAAAACTCGATCGCCGTTGCGGCCTCAGGCGGCAGGTTCTCGGCAAAGGCACGCCGCGCCGCCAGCAGGCGCTCCTCCATCGCCGCATCGATCAGACCCAGGCGATGCCGTGCCTCGATGTAACGGAACGGCAGCGCCGCCAAACGGGCTCGTGACGCAGGATCGAGGTCCGCCAGGCTCCGGCCGGCCAGCCGGCTCAGGAGGGTGCGGAACTCGGGCAGGTCCTCGGCAGCGATGAAGCTGAACTGTTCGAAGAACGGATGGCCGGCTGGCAGATCGGCGAACAACTCGACCATCGTTTCGGCGATCGCCACACCCATCTGCAGCAGATCGGTCTCGAGTCCGACCCGGCTCAGCGCTTCGCGCATGTGGGGGTTGGCCGCAATATTGTCGGGATCGAACGTGCGGTCGATGGGCGTGCCGAACAGCAGGTTCTCGGCCACCGACATGTTGCGGTTGTAGCGGGCGCGATCAAACGGCTCGACGAGGGCCGCCAGCGCCGGATCGGCCAGCCGTGCATGCAGCTCATCGCGCGCCATGAGAATCGATTCGGCAACCCGCGGGTGGGCCACCGCATCGACCGTGCCGCGCAAACCGAACTGGTAGATATCTTCCTCCAGCTCGACCACGCGCAGCGCCTCGACGATGCGCCGATCGATGTCACCCGGACCGGTCGCGCCGGCGGCCTCGTAGTCGATCCAATCGTCAGCCGGGTCGAGGTCGGGATTGCCGGAGCGACGGGCCTCGACCGAGAACCGCTCGCGCGCCCGCCGCTTGGCCTCATCATACGCCGCCGGCTTGACCGGCCGGCGTTTCAATCCATAGAGGATGTTGTCGCGCACGCTGACGGGAAACAGATACACGTCCTGCCCGACATAGGAGATGCGCGCGCCGGTCACCGCCTCGGGCAGCGTCGACAGATCGGCGTCACCAATGCGGACGGTGCCGGTGCTGGGCCATACCAGACGCGCGATCACCTGCGTCAACGCCTCCTTGCCGCCGCCCTGCGGTCCGACCAGCGCCAACCGGCGGCTGATCGGCGTGACCAGACTGACGCCGTCGATCGGCTTGGAACCGCCATCGTCGGATACGGTGACTCCCGTCAACACGATATCGCCCGACAGAGGTGATACCGGCCCTTCGGGCGCGACCTGCAGTTCGCGCGCCAGCATGCCGTCGGGCTCGAACTGCTCGGCCACCTGCTCATACTTCTGCTGGACGTCCTGCCGCTGCTGGTCCCAGTCGATCAGCTCCTTCACCGGCCCGGGCAGGTCCTTGTAGGCCAGCAGGACGCCGACGACGCTGCCCACCTGCATATCGCTGAACAGCACCAGATAGCCGCCGATCAGGTAGATCAGGAACGGCGTCATCTGCGCCAGAAGGTTGTTGAGGAACTTGGCCGTGAACTTGCGCTGGAACAGCTCGAACCGGATGCCGAAGATGGTTCCCAACCGGTTTGCGATGTCGGCGCGCTCGTAGTTGGACGTCGCATTGGAGTGGATCTCGTGCACGCCGTCGACCGTTTCGGCGATGCGCCCGGCCAGTTGCCGCGCGGTCAGCTGGCGCTCCCTGCCCAGCGCGATGACACGCCGCCGCAGGCGGGGGATGACGAAGGCCTGGACCGCCAGCACCGCGATCACGATCATGCCCAGCCACATGCTTTGCAGCACGATAAAGAGCAGTGCCGTGATCGCCTGGCCGCCAAGGAAGGCGGGCTGCACATAAGCGTCGCCGATGAAGCCGCCTAGCGGCTCGACCTCATCCTTGATCATGCCGCTCAGCTCCGCGGCCTTGACCTTGCGGAAGTGGGCGTTGGGGAACAGCAGGATGCGATCGTAGAGTTCGTAGCGCAGGCGGCGCAGCATGCGCTCGCCCATACGGCCCTTCTGCGTGTTGATGGACTTCTTGAACATGCCGTTCACGGTGACCATGACCAGGAACAGGCAGCTCATGGCCACCAGGTAGGGCCATTGCGACAACGACAGGCCGTCGAACAGCGTGATCGATCCGGTGTCGGACAGAAACGATGGTACCGGAAGGGTCATACGCAGGAACGACACTTCGGCAGCCGTCTTGAACGCCTTGCCCTCGATGCCGTCGTTGACGATGACCTTGGGGATGTTCAGCGACACGAAATAGAAGACCTGCGCCACCACGACGAGGAGCAGGATGATGAGCTGTTCGTGGCGGCTGTGACGCCAGATATATTTGAACAGGTTCTTGTCCATTCCCCCGATCCACGCCAAACGCGCGGGCCGCTACCGAGCCTGTCGACCGCAGATTAGCCGGTAGCACCCGTCCCTGTCTTGTCCCTTCCGGCTAGGCTCCCAGGTCGCCGGCAACGGCGCGGCGCAAGGCCGGCGTCACGGCAGGCTCGGTGCCGCCGAACCAGGCGGCAAACCCCGGGCGTCCCTGGTGCAGCAGCATGTCCAGCCCGTCGACCGTCAGGTTGCCGCGCGCCTGGGCCCGTACCAGCAGGTCGGTGCGCAGGGGGACGTAGACGGTGTCGTTGACCACGGCCGCCGGCGGCAGGCGATCGAGCGCCAGCTCCAACGGCGGCTGGCCGCGCATCCCCAGCGACGTCGTATTGACCAGCAACCCGGCGTCGGCGAGCGCCGCGTCCCGGCGGTCCCAGTCCTCGACCACCAGCGTGCGACCGTCGTCCGGCGTAAACCGGACGGCGAGGTCGATCGCGGTCTGCCGCGTGCGGTTGACCAGGCGCACCTCCGGCACCCCGGCATCGACCAGGGCCGAAACCACGGCGCGCGCGGCGCCGCCGGCGCCCAGGACAACGGCCGGTGCCGCAGACGGAAGCCAGTCCGGCGCGCCGGCGTGCAATGCCGAGATGAAGCCGAACGCATCCGTGTTGCGTCCCTCCAGCTTGCCGTTGTCGCGGCGGACCACCGTGTTGACCGCGCCGATGCGCGCCGCCGCCGGGGTGACATCGTCGAGCAACGCCAGTGCCTCGATCTTGTGCGGCAGGGTCAGATTGCAGCCGCGCGCCATCGGTGTGCGGCGGATGAAATCGAACGTCGCCCGCAGGGCGGCACCACCCGGCTCGACGGCCAGGCGGCCATAGTAACCTTCGGCTTTGCGCCGTTTCAGCCAGTAGCCGTGCAGCGCCGGCGACCGCGAGTGCAAGACCGGCCAACCGACGATGAAGGCAAACGGTCGGCCCGCTGCGGCCGAGGACAACGAGGAGAAGTCCGGAGACGCCATGATCAGCTCCGCAACGCGCCGGCCGTACGCAACCAGGCCAGCAACGGCAACAGCGGCAGACCGAGAATGGTGAAGTAGTCGCCCTCGATACGCTCGAAAAGCTGGGCGCCCGGCCCCTCCAGACGGTAGGCGCCGACCGAGGTGGTCAGCGTTTCGCCGCACACGGCCACGTAGTGCGCCAGGAAGTCGTCGGAGAACAGCCGCATCGTCATCTTTGCCGCCGCGATGTGTCGCCACACGACGACACCGTCGCGCGCGACGGCGACTGCCGAGTGCAGCTTATGTGCTCGTCCGCGCAGGAAGCGCAGCTGCTCGCGCGCCGCCGCAACGTCGTCCGGTTTGTCGAACAGGCGGCCCTCGCAGGCGAGCGTCGTGTCACCGCCGATCACGAGCGCGCCCGGCGCGCGCGCCGAGCCGGCCAGGGCCTTGCGGTCGGCCAGTACCGTGGCCAACGTGGCGGCGCCGGCCCCGGCGACCTCGACCTTCACTGCAGCCTCGTCGACACCGGGAGCGATGGCGGTGAACCGGATCCCGGCGCCTTCCAGCAGCATGCGCCGGCCGGCGCTGACGGACGCCAAAACGATCGTTGGTGCGGCGTCGCCCTGCATCAAACTTGCTTCGACCATTAATCGTTTCTAGCGGGCACCCACGGAGCACGCAACTCGCGACCGCCAACGCTCACGCCGGTTCGATGCGGTAGAGGCCGCCGTTGTCGCTACGCGTGATCAGGTACAGCAATCCGTCTGGACCTTGGCGGACATCGCGAATATCGAACATGCCGGGTACCAGCCGCTCCTCGGACACGTAGCGATCGCCGTCCAATTCGATGCGCACCAGCGCGCTGGCCGACAGAGCCCCCGTGAACAGCGAGCCCCGCCAGGCTGGGAACGCAGCACCGTTGTAGAATGCCAAGCCGCTGGGCGAGATCGACGGCTCCCAATGGCGGACCGGCTCTTCCATGCCGGGCAGCGACTTATGATCGCTGATCTTGGCACCGCTGTAGTCGATACCGTAGGTGGCCAGCGGCCAGCCATAGTTGGCGCCGGCCCTCAGCAGGTTGAGTTCGTCACCGCCACGGGGACCGTGCTCGACCGCCCACAGGCGGCCGCTGACCGGATGCAGCGCGAGGCCCTGGGGGTTGCGATGGCCACAGGTGAAAATTTCCGGCCGGGCGCCGGCACGGCCGACGAAAGGGTTATCGGGAGGCACAGACCCGTCGTCGCGCAGTCGCACGACCTTGCCGCGCAGATCATCGAGCTGCTGGGCCTGCAGCCTCTGGTAGCGTTCGCCGCAGGTGACGTACATCAGGCCAGCCCGATCGAAGACGATGCGCGAGCCGAAGTGGTCGCCGTCGTTGGCCGGCGTCGCATCGAAGATCGGCGTGACATCGGCGAGGCCCCCCTCGCTCCAACGGGCCCGGACCACGCGGGTCACGGCGCCCTCGGGCGCGGGCCCTGCCAACGACAGGTAGAGCGCGCCATTACGCGCGAAATTCGGATGCAGGCAGATGTCCAACAGCCCGCCCTGACCGCGGGCCCGAACCGCGGGCACACCGGCGATCGGCCTGGTTTCCAGCTTGCCGTGCGCGAACACCCGTAAACGCCCCGGTCGCTCGGTGATCAGCAATCGGCCATCGGGCAGAAAGCCGATGCTCCACGGCTGCTCCAGCCCGGACGCCAAGGCGACCAGCCGATAGGACGCTGTCGGGCTGCGGAAGACCTTGGTCTGTGCGTGGAGCACCGCTGGCGATGCCAGGACGCCCGCCAGCCCACCGGCCACGAAAGCGCGCCGCTGCATGCACAATCTCCCACGCACCAGCCGTCAATATGTGTGTACCGGCAACGCTGCACAAGGTGGCGACCGCCGGCATGCCGCTGTCCCGATTTCCGGAAACAAAATCGCCCTCGAGGACGTGCGGCACTGGAAATAACCAGCGCCGCACCGATGAGCTGCACCTGCGATACGGCGCAACGCCGCATTCGGTTCATCCCGTTGCGTGGGACGCCGACAGCGTTGCTGCCGCAGTGCCGTCGATCAATGCTTCATCTTGCCGTGATCCGGCGCCGTGCCCGAGAGCTTCTCGACGGAGATGTCGACAGTGATGGTACCGGCTTTCTCGAAGGTAAGCGTCAGGGGAAAGCGGTCACCGGCTTTCAGCGGCGCCTTCAACTCCATCAACATGACGTGATACCCGCCGGGCTTCAGTTCGACCTTCGCCTTCGGCGCCAGATCGATCGCCGGCACCTCCCGCATGCGCATGACGTCGCCGTCCTGGATGACGGTGTGGACTTCCGTGCGCGCCGCCACGGGCGAAGCGGCCTTGAGCAGCCGATCGGGTGCACCGCCGGTGTTTTCGATGGTCATGAAAGCGCCGCCGGCGCGCGCCATGCGGGCGGTCTCGCGTGCCCACGGTCGCACGATCTTCAGATCACCCTGGGTGTAGTCCTGGGCCCACGCCGTCGGCGCGATGAAAAGCAGGGCCAGCGCGAGCGCGCCATAACGAGAAACGGTAGACATGAGACACCTGTCGTCTGAACGCATGAAGATTGCCGCGATGAATTCTTCAGACGACGGGCGGCCCGCGTGGCCGATGCGATCGCGCCACGGCAGCCGGGTATACACGCGCCGTTACCCCCGCGATGGGTGTGGTGATACGCGCCACAGTCGGCGCTATCACGTCCGCCGGCAGAGGAATGTCGCTGGCCGGCGCGCCCGTGCCTTGACAGAGCGGACAGCCGGCGGGCCCCGGGGGTGCCGCCGGCGGCAACCCATCGGCGTCGCGTGTGACCGGCGGTGCCGGATGCCCCGGCAGACAGAAGGCGGCAACATCAATGCGCTGACCGGCCAGAACGGCGTACAGCATCTGAAGGCGCGCATGCAGCAGCGGCAATGCGGCCTGCAACAGCAGCGCCAGCAGCACGACGCCAACGACATGCGCACGCGCGCCTGAAACGGGCGGCCGGCGGATCGTCACGGTGTCGGCGGGGCGCATGGCCGTCAGGCTTAGTCCAGCGTCACTGCCGCGGCAAGCCCACGACCGCCGACGCGGGTTGGCGGTAGCGACGCACGCGACGGCGTACTAGGGTGCGGCCCCGCGCGAGATGGGGAGCGTCGACCGCGCGTTCGGTACGACAATGCCAAGGAGCACGACATGGTGAAAGCCGTCCGCATCCACGAGACCGGCGGTCCAGAGAAAATGGTCTATGAAGATGTCGAGGTTGGCGATCCCGGCCCCGGCGAGGTGAGGATCAAGCATACCGCCATCGGGCTGAACTTCATCGACATCTACACCCGCAGCGGCCTCTATCCGGTGCCGACACCCAATGCGATCGGGCGCGAAGCCGCCGGCGTCGTGGTGGCCGTCGGCAAGAAGGTGAAAGGCTTCAAGAAGGGCGACCGCGTCGCCTATGCCGGCAGCGCGCCGGGCGCCTATTGCGAAGAGCGCAATGTGCCGGCCGAAATCCTGGTGCCGGTGCCCAAGGGCGTGTCGGACCGCGAGGCGGCCGCGATGATGCTGAAGGGCATGACGGCCGAGTATCTCATTCGCCGCACCTACAAGTGCAAGAAGGGCGACATCGTGCTGTTCCATGCCGCCGCCGGCGGCGTCGGCCTGATCTTCGGCCAGTGGGCCAAGGCGCTGGGCGTCAAGGCGATCGGCACCGTGTCGTCGCCCGAGAAGGCGGCGCTGGCCAAGAAGAACGGCTACACCTGGGTCATCGACTACAGCAAGGAAGACGTCGCGGCCCGGGTGAAGGAGATCACCAAGGGCAAGGGCGTGCCGGTCGTCTATGACGGCGTCGGCAAGGATACCTGGGAGACGTCGCTGAACAGCCTGTCGCCGCGCGGCCTGATGGTGTCGTTCGGCAACGCGTCGGGCCCGGTGCCGCCGTTCTCGCCCGGCGTGCTGAACACCAAGGGTTCGCTGTTCCTGACGCGGCCGTCGCTGGGCGCCTACACGGCCACGCGCAAGGACCTCGAGGACTGCGCCAAGCAGCTGTTCAAGGTGGTCAAGAGCGGCAAGGTCAAGATCACCATCGACCAGACCTATCCGCTGCAGGATGCCGCCCAGGCCCACCGCGACCTGGAGAGCCGCAAGACCACCGGCCAGACGGTGCTGCTGCCGTAACGGCGCACCATTGGAGGCAGGCGCGCCCGTTCGCCTGCCTCCGACCTCTGATCGAGAGTTGGGATGCGATCGCCGGATGATGTCACACGGCGGCGCGGCCGCGCGTCTACCGCTCATGACCACCGAGCGGAGATGACATGAAACGCGTTCTGATCATCGGCAGCGGATTTGCCGGCCTGTGGGCGGCGCTGGGCGCCGCCCGCGCCCGGCGTGACCTCGGCGCACCGTCCATCGCCATCGATGTCGTGGCCCCGACATCGATGCTGTGCCTCAAGCCACGGCTGTACCAGCGTCACGAGCCGGTCTTCGAGGTCGATATCGCGCCGCTGCTGGCCGCGGTGAATGTCGGTTTTGTTGCCGGCACCGTCGAGGCATTGGATACGGCAAGACACGTTGCGTCTTTGCGCACGACGACCGGTGCTGTTGCCGACGCCCCCTACGACACCCTGGTTCTGGCAACAGGCAGCCACACCACGCCGCCACCGCACGCCTGGCGGCCGCATGTTCATGTGCTGGACAGTGCGGCCGAGGCATTCCATCTGCGCCGGCATCTGACGGCCTTGCCGCAGCGTGCGCCATCGGCCGGTCGCTACACCGCCGTCGTGATCGGCGCCGGCTTCACGGGACTGGAGATCGCGACCGAGTTGGGGGGCTGGCTGCGCGAGCTGGCCGTTGGCGGCGGTGAAAATGCCCGAATCGTGCTGCTCGATCGCACCGCGACGGCCGGCGCCACGCTGGGCACCAAGCCACAGGCGGCGATCGCCGACGCCCTGGCACAGACGGGCGTCACGTTCCGGCCCAAGGCGCTGGTGCGCACCATCACGGCGGACGACCGCAGTGCCGACATGCGCGTGGAACTGGAAGACGGCAGCACCATCGCCGCCGCCACCGTGGTCTGGGCAACGGGCATGCAGGCCAATCCGCTGGGTCGCGCGGTGGGTGCGGTCGGCCCCGATGGCCGACTGTCGGTCGATGCCGCCCTGCGCGTTCACGGCCACGCCGCGATCCTGGCCGCCGGCGACATGGCGCGCGCCAGCACGGCCCCGGGCCACGACTCGCTGATGTCGTGCCAGCATGCCATGCCGATGGGGCGCACCGCCGGCCACAATGCCGTCCGTCTGCTGGCCGGCGTCGAGCCCATCGCCTATGCCCAGCCGCGGTACGTCACCTGCATGGATCTCGGCGACGCCGGCGGACTGGTCACGCACGGCTGGGACCGGACCGTCGTGTGGACCGGTGCCGAGGCCAAATCGGTGAAGCAGGCCATCAATGGCTGGCTCATTGCACCGCCACCGGCCAGCCAGCCTGAGCTGGCGCTGCAGCTGGCCGATCCCACACCGATGCCGGCGGTTGATCCTGACCAGATGGCCGCCCAGTGGCGAACGCTGTTGGCCGGCCGGCAGCCGCCCGTGGCAGCGTAGTCCTACGCATCGGCGACCGGTCGGCGTCCCGCACGGTGCAGGGCGACCAGCTCGGCCAGGCTCGCCACCTCGGCGTCGGGGTACACACTGGCCTCCGGTGTGGCCCCGGCGCCCTCCCGTCCCTTGCGCCGATTGACCCACATCGTCTTCAGCCCGAGCGCCTGGGCGGGGACGATATCGTGGAACAGGCTTTGCGCCGTGTGCAGGATCTCGCCCTTCTTGACGCCCATGGCCGACAGTTCGCGCAGCAGATACTCGAAATTGCGCCGGTTCGGCTTATAGGAGCCGATATCCTGGGCTGTGATCACGTGATCGAAATCGACCTGCAGCTTCTCGTTGCTGCGGGCGAACGACGCCCGGTCGACGTTGGACAGGATGACCAGCCGGTAGTGGCGCTTCAGATACTGCAGGCTCTCGGCGCTGTCGGCGAAGGCCGGCCAGCGGCCTACCGACTCGCCGAACGCACGGGCATCGGCGCTGCTGGCCGGCAAGGTCCATTGCTGTGCCAGGGCCAGGAAGACATCGGCCAGAATCTCGGGATACAGCTTCCGCGGCGTCGCCGCTTCGCACCGTGTTTCCGCCGCGCTGAAGGCATTCAGAATTTCCTCATCGGCCAGATTGACCGCGTTTCGCATGATCCATGGCCGCAGCTCGCTCAGCAGGCCGCGTTCCCAATCGATCAGCGTGCCGTAGCAATCGAATGACAGGGTGGTAAAATCGGTAAGTTTCACGAGTTATCCTCCGTCAAACTGCCGAAATGGCCGGCCGGCCGTTGAAAGTCTTCCCGAATTCCCTAAACTGGACTTCCTTACGCAGGAAGTAAGGAATGCGGGAAATCAGCCGACTGACATCCAAGGGCCAGATCACGATCCCCAAGGCGGTGCGCGAAGCCCTGTCATTGGGCGAAGGGGATCTGGTCGCCTTCGCCGTGGCCGACGGCCAGGCCACCATGCGCAAAATCGCCATGCGTGTCGAGGTCGCCGACCGGGATCAGGCCAACGCGCAGCTCGACGAATGGGGCGGCGCGGCCGACGAGGATGCCTATCGTGATCTGTGACCGGTTCGATGTCGTCGCCATCCCGTTTCCGCTGGGGTCGGCAGCGCCCACCGGTCGCCGGCCGGCCCTGGTCCTGACCACCCGCACGCTCAACCTGGCCCAAGGTCACACCGTCTTTGCCATGATCACGTCAGCCGAAACCGCCGGCTGGGCCACCGACATTGCCGTCGCCGACCTGGAAGAAGCCGGCCTGCCGGCGCCGTCCGTCGTGCGCCTCAAGCTGTTCACGCTGGACAACGGCGTGCCGCTGGGACGGCTGGGGACGCTGGCCAAGAAGGACGCCAAGGCCGTGCGTCGCGCCCTGCGCGAGGCCATGGGGGAGGACGACTGAGCGCCATGATGATCGTGGGACTGACCGGCTCGATCGGCATGGGCAAGTCGACAGCGACCCGGCTGCTGCGGCAGATGCGGATCCCCGTCTACGACGCAGACGCCGCCGTGCATGCCGTGCAGGGCCGCGGCGGCGAGGCGCTGCCCGCCATCGAGGCCGCGTTTCCCGGCAGCGTGCGCGACGGCGTTCTCGACCGCCCCGCGCTGGGCGCCAAGGTCTTTGCCGACCCGGCGGCACTGCGCCGCCTGGAGGCCATCGTCCATCCGCTGGTGCAGGCGCGGCAGCGGGCGTTCCTCAAGCATCACGCCGCCCGCGGCACGCCCCTGGTCGTGCTCGATATCCCGCTGCTGTTCGAGGGCAACGGGCACCATCGTGTCGATGCCACCCTGGTGGTCAGCGCGCCGGCTTTCCTGCAGCGGCGGCGCGTTCTGGCACGCCCCAGCATGACCGAAGCGAAATTCCTCGACATCGTCCGGCGCCAGGTGCCGGATCGGACCAAGCGCCGCCTTGCCGATTTCGTGATCCCCAGCAACGGCGGCATCGCGCCGACCCGACGGGCGCTCGAAGCCGCGTTGGATGCACTATCCCGCCGGCGTGGCACGACATGGCCCGCCAAACCCTGGCGCGAACGCTGGACGGCCCAGCTCGCGCGGCAACGCAAGCGATAGGAACGAGATGCGCGAACTCGTGTTCGACACCGAGACCACGGGACTGGATCCGCGCGCCGGCCATCGGCTGGTCGAGATCGGCTGCGTCGAAATGGTGAACGGCATGCCGTCAGGCGAGACCTTTCACACCTACCTGAACCCGCAGCGCGACATGCCCGACGAGGCCTTCCAGGTCCACGGGCTGTCGAGCGATTTTCTGAGCGACAAGCCGCTGTTCGAGACCGTTGCCGAAGCATTCGTGACGTTCGTCAGCGACGCCCGCCTGGTGATCCACAACGCGCAGTTCGACATGGGGTTCATCAATGCCGAGCTCGACCGGCTCGGCATGCCGCCGCTGAAGAACGAGGTGGTCGACACGGTCACGCTGGCGCGCCGCAAATTCCCCGGCCAGCGCGTCAGCCTAGATGCCCTCTGCGAGCGCATGGGAGTCGACAACTCACGCCGCACCAAGCATGGCGCCCTGCTCGACGCCGAGCTGTTGGCCGATGTCTATATCGAGCTGACCGGCGGCCGGCAGCGCGGACTGGACCTGGTCGGCGCCGGTACCGAAGTCCGGGTCGATGTGCTGGTCGCCGCGACGCACCAGGAACGGCGACCGCCACGACCGCATGCGCCCAGCGCCGCGGAGCTCGCCGCCCACGCGGCGTTCCTGGCAAAGCTCAAGAACCCGATCTGGCTGCTGGAGGCCGCGGCGGCGTAAGCCTTTTCGGATCACGGGCGTGAACGCCCGTGGTCCAAAGAATCAGGCTGTACCGACCTGCCCGCCGGCCTGCTCCAACTGCTGGCGATAGAGGGCGGCGAAATCGACCGGCGCGATCTGCAGCGGCGGGAAGCCGGCCTCACGCGTCGTGTTGGCCACCACGGCGCGCGCAAAGGGAAACAGCAGCCGCGGGCACTCGATCAGCAGCAGCGGTCCGACGGCTTCCTGCGGCACCTCGCCCAGAGTGAAGACGCCGCCATAGACCAGCTCGAGCACGAAAACGACCTCGTCCTTCTCGGTCTTGGCATCGGCCTCGACGACCAGGGCGACTTCGTAGGTGCTGCCTTCAAGCTGGCGCGTCTTCACCAGCACGTTGAGGCCCAGTTGCGGCTGGCCCTGCTCCATCAGGCTGTGCGGCGAGCGGGGATTCTCGAACGACAGATCCTTCACATACTGCGCGTGCACGGTCAGCGGCGGCGGTGGCGCGGAGTCAGCGGATTGGGCATCGCTCATGCGGGATCCTGTCGGCCAAAGGGTGGCGGTCGGTAGCACGCGCATTCCCGCCGCACAAGCGACGCACGGTGGACGGAAACGGGTCTGCTATGGTGCGGCAGAATCGGGGCTTGGGGGAGCGAGTCATGGTCACCGCCGGCCGGTATATCGGCCTCCTTCTGCTTGCCTTGCTGACGTCATGCGGCCGCCCGCCCAATACGGCCGTGGCAACGGCCGTGGCAGAACGATCCTACGGCGCCGTCACCGCCGCGACGCCGATTGTGAGCCTGATCCGGCAGCGCGACATCCGCCCATTGGACCCGGCATCATCGACACCGCTGCTCGACCAGGCCATGCGAGAGTTGCGGAAAACCGATCCCCAGAATCGCTACGCCGGCATCACCTACAGCCTGACCCGGAACAACGCGCTGGGTCGCGGATGGCTGATACAGACACCCGATCGATGGGGCCACCACGCTGCGGATTTCCCCTTCTATCCGCTGGCATGCGAAGGCTGCGTTGCGGACATCGACCTGCCGCGCTGCCGCAGCGACGCCGATTGCAAGAACGGGGGCACGTGCCGCGCCCTGTCGAGTCTGGACGTCTTGCCGGATCCCGCCGATCGCAGGGTCTGCGTGGGCCACTCCGACGGCGTGATCGATCGCATCTACAATCTCGTCATCCGGGCGCGGCGGACGGTGGACATTGCCGTCCTGCAACCGCCCCCCGATAGCCGCTTCCTGGCGGCGCTTCGCAATGCGATCACGATGCTGGGACGTAGCGGCCGCCCGGTGCAGGTCCGCGTTGTGGTCGGCCACTATCCGCTGGCCGGCGTCGATCCCTCGCCGCTGGCAATGACGCTCACGCGCGATCTTGCCGGCCTGCCGATGTCACGGGTCACGCTGCAGGTCGCTGCCGTTCGCTCCTGTGCTGGCGAATCCGGGTGCGACAGCTACTCGTGGAACCACGCCAAAATCGTCGCGGTGGACGGCCAGGACGCCCTTGTCGGTGGCCACAACATGTGGACTCGCGACTACCTTCTCGACCATCCGGTGCAGGATCTGTCGATGCACGTCAGCGGACCGGCCGCAGCCGATGCCGTCGCGTTCATCGATGCCCTGTGGCGGTTCGCCTGCAGTGCCGTCGGCACGCCGGCCGCTGTTGCCGTGGCAAGTCTGCCGGCGCAAAGCACCGAACCGGCCAGTACTTGTCTTGCGGTGGCGGCAGTACGACACCGGCCGCTGCCAGCAGGCGCCACGCCGATCCTGGCCACGGGCCGACTGGGGGCGGGCATCACGCCGGACTTCGCCAACCAGAGCGACCTGGCGCGCGACCTGCTGCTCGGCGCCGCCCGGCGCACCATTCGCATCGTGCAACAGGATCTGGCGTTCACGCTGGGCAGGCTCGATCCGCTCTACCCTGAAAGCACGCTGCAAAGACTCGCCGACTTCCTGCTGTCGGAGACGGGAGACCTGTACATCGTGCTGTCGGATCCCAGCGCCGTCGGCAACAGCGGTTCGAGCTATGGCAACGG
Organism: Reyranella sp. CPCC 100927; assembly: GCF_007859315.1. Taxonomy (GTDB): domain Bacteria; phylum Pseudomonadota; class Alphaproteobacteria; order Reyranellales; family Reyranellaceae; genus Vineibacter. The sequence continues at coordinate 292,931 of NZ_VOHA01000001.1, read as the reverse complement.
CGTCAGTCTCGAGGCCGTAGCGCGCAAGATTCGACAGGTCGTCCGCGCCCGCACCGCCATGCCGGACACGCGGCTTGATGACCTGCTCTGCCAGCGTCTGCACTTGGCGCCGTTCCGGTTCGGGCCCGACTCGACGTGGCCCGACAAACGCCCCATCGGTACCCACACCAAGTTCTGGATGGTGGATGACCGCATCGCCTACATCGGGTCGGACAACTTCTATCCCGTCGACCTGCAGGAGTTCGGCTACATCATCGATTCCCATGCGGCGGCGGCCGAAATCCTGCATGCGTTCTGGACGCCGCTGTGGCGGTGGTCACGGCAATCGGCCGTTTCCGGTGCTGACGCGCCGCAGTGCACATTCGCCGGCGGCAAATAGCATTCAAGGGTGTCCGGTTCTGCCGCGCGCCACGGCAGCAAGCCCGACAAAAGCCGGATTGGGTCTCAGAATCACGTGCACGGGGATGGCCGCGAGATAGTCGTGAAAGCGACCTTTGGCTTCGAACTGGGCGCGAAAGGCCGAGCGCGCAAGATGGTCGACGATGCGGGGAACAATGCCGCCGGCGATATAGACGCCGCCGCGGGCACCGAACGTCAGGGCCAGGTCGCCGGCCGCCGCGCCCAACATCGCGCAGAACATGTCGAGTGCCTCGCGGCAGACCGCACAGGTTCCGGACAGCGCCGCCTCGGTGATCTGCGCCGGGCTGCGGACGGGCACCGACGTGCCGTCAACGGCAGCGATCGCGTCATGAAGGTTCACCAGCCCGTCGCCGGACAGCACCCGCTCCACGGAAACGTGGGCAAAGCGCCCCCGCAAACACTGGATGACGGCGTCCTGTCGCTCATGGGTGGCCGACGCCGTGGCGTGACCGCCTTCCGTCGCGATCGCAATCGGCGGATCCCCCGGAACAAGGCAGGCGACGCCCAGACCGGTCCCCGGCCCGAGCACGACGCATGGCCCCGGCCGGGCTGTACCGCCCCCGACGCCGGTCAGGTCGGCCGGCTGCAGATGCGGCAGCGCCTGCGCTGTCGCCTCGAAATCGTTGATCACGTCGACATGACGAAATCCGAAGGCCGCGCGCAGTTCGCCGGCGTCGACCACCCAGTCGCTGTTGGTGAATGTGCAGCGACCGTTCTCCACCGGACCGGCCACGCCGATCGCGGCGGCCGCAATGGGACCCGCCGACCGGTTGCGATCGATGAAAGCCTTGATCGCGTCATCGGCGCTCGGATAGTCGGCGACGGCCAGGACGTCGATGGCCCCCAGGACATCCCCGTCATAGAGCGCGAAGCGGGCATTGGTTCCGCCGATGTCGGCCAGCAGATAGTGCGTCAATGATGAAAACCTCTCGCTGCCTGTCCCGATGACGTCGGAACCTTTCAGACAACCCCGCCGTTCGCCCCTTGAGGCAACTTCGACAGAGTCGGACGGTCATGGCAACCCATCCCCGCACCGAGACCAACGATCAGGCGCCGCCGGCCACGGTGAGCCCGGATGAGGCGCGTTCCGCCGTCAAGCTTCACGTGATGCGCTACGTGCTGGCCACGTCGTTGGTGGCCGTCGTCGCCGGCATGATTCTCGCGTGGCTCTATTTCGCTCAATAAAACGCTAGCCGCAGCCGCCGGCACGGCCGGCCGCAGGTACTGCTGTTGAATGCCAACGGCATGATTTCATTTGTCTTTCCATGCTCCTTGGATCTTCGCCATGCATCAGACTCTGACGTTAACCTGACAACATGGGTATTGATAAATTCAGGACTCTTGCCAATATGACTGACGATAATTCTGGACACGGCGAGAACCCGTGCCGAGGAGGCTACGCATGGCTCAATGGGACAACAACGCGAACGCCTACGGCCAGCCACGGCCGGCCTATGGCGGCGCGACGACGATCGACCAGGCGCAGTTCGACGCCGGTCTGCGCTCGCACATGCTGCGCGTCTACAACTACATGGCCTCCGGCCTGGCGCTGTCCGGCATCGTCGCGCTGGCGGTGTACAGTGTTCCGGCGCTGAACGCGTTGTTCTTCAGCGTCAACCCGGCGACCGGCCGCATGGGCATGACTGTCCTGGGCTGGGTTGCCGTCCTGGCGCCGATCGGTCTGATCCTGTGGGCGAGCTTCCGGGCTCATGCCATGGGCACCGGCACCGTGAAGGGCATCTACTGGGCGATTGTCGCTCTGAACGGCGTCGGCTTCACGGTCCTGCTGTATCGCTACACTGGCGTCAGCATCGCGCGTACGTTCTTCATCACCGCGGCCGCCTTCGGCGCGCTGAGCCTGTACGGCTACACCACCAAGCGTAGCCTGGCGGGCATGGGGACGTTCCTGTTCATGGGCCTGATCGGTATTCTGATCGCCGGCCTGGTGAACATCTTCGTCCAGTCGTCGATGCTGCACTTCATCATCTCGGCGGCGGGTGTGCTGATCTTCGCGGGCTTCACCGCCTACGATACGCAGCAGATCAAGGAGCAGTATTCGGAAGCCTACGGCACGGACGTTCAGGAGAAGATGGCCATCTTCGGCGCGCTGAACCTGTACCTGGACTTCGTGAACATGTTCCAGATGCTGCTGTCGCTGATCGGCGACCGCGAATAGCCTCGAGCAGCCACGCGTTTTTCGCGACGCCCGGACCGCAAGGTCCGGGCGTTTCGCTTTCAGGGAAGAAGAATCCGATCTCGTCATGCATCGTGCCGTTCATCGTTTCTTTCAATCCGACGCTGCGCCGGGAATCGTCCTGATCGCCGTCGCGGCGATCACCATCATCCTGGCGAATACGCGGCTGGAGCCGTTCGTCCAGAGCTTCCTGGCCACCAAGCTAACCTTGAGCTTTGGCGATCTGGGGCTCAGCAAGGCACTGGTGTTGTGGATCAACGACGGCCTGATGGCCGTGTTCTTTCTGCTGGTCGGCCTGGAGATCAAGCGCGAAGCCGTGGAGGGCGCGTTATCGCAGCCCTCGCAGATCGCGATGCCCGTCGTGGCCGCCGCTGGCGGCATGATCGCACCGGCGGCGGTCTATGCCGCCCTGAACTGGAGCGACGCTACGGCGCTACGCGGCTGGGCCATCCCGGCGGCGACCGACATCGCCTTCTCGATCGGCGTGCTGGCCGTGCTGGGCCGCCGCGTGCCGCTGGCCCTGAAGCTGTTCCTGACCACTCTGGCGATCGTCGATGACCTGGGTGCCATCATCGTCATCGCGGCGTTCTACACGTCCGAGCTGTCCACGACGGCGCTGGCACTGGCGGGCGTGTGTGTTGCCGCCATGGTGGGGCTGAACATCGCCGGCGTCCGCCGCGCGGCTCCCTACCTGCTGATCGGCACGGCGCTGTGGGTCTGCGTGCTGAAGTCAGGCGTTCACGCCACCTTGGCCGGCGTGGTCACAGCCTTCTGCCTGCCGCTGCGCGGCGGCGATGAAGCACCCGACGACCGGGCTTTCATTCACCTCGAGCACGGACTGCAGCCCTGGGTGGCTTTCTTCATCATGCCAGTCTTTGCCTTCGCCAATGCCGGCGTGTCCTTCGCCGGCCTGACGGCCGCACACCTGGTCGAGCCGGTCACCCTGGGGATCGCGGCCGGCCTCTTCATCGGCAAGCAGATCGGCGTGTTCGGCGCCGCCGCGCTCTTCATCCGGCTGGGCTTTGCCGCGATGCCGGCGGGCGGCACGTGGCTGAAGCTTTACGGCGTCTCGCTGTGCGCCGGCATCGGCTTCACCATGAGCCTGTTCATCGGCACCCTGGCCTGGGACGACCCCGCGTACGCCGCGCCGTTGCGCATCGGCGTGTTGGTAGGCTCGATCCTGTCGGCCGTGCTGGGCTACGCTGTGTTGCGATGGTCCCGGCCGGCGCAGGCCGCCTAGCCTCACGGCTGCCAGAACCATTTGCGACATTCCGCAGCGCGCTGCGCCTTTGAGATCCCGATGTCGGCCAGCGCGCGGTCGTCCAGCTGACGCAGCGCGCGGCGTGTCCGGCCGCGGTGAAACCAGACGGCGAGGGATGGAAGCCATCCCGGTCCAGCCGGTATGCGGACACCGAGGCCCCAGCGCAGACGACCGGGCGAGGACAACCACGCCGTCCCGTTCTGCATCTTCATTTCCTGGAAAGCGGTCATCGCCAGCACTCCGTTTGCCGGCCACCGTCATGCCAAATGGAGCAAGCACGTTGTTGCGGCAGCGGCCGAACCGGCCGGCGACCGACAGCCGAGTCGACAAGGGCAAGGCCTTGCCCTAGGTTCCGCGCGCCCGCAAAAAGCCTGCCCCATGAGCCGACCGAACCCCATTTACTGCGCTGTCGACACCGTCGATCTGGCCGAAGCCGCCAACCTGATCCGCCAGGTTGCCAGCGGTGCACGACCGGCGGTCGGTGGCGTCAAGCTGGGGCTGGAATTCTTCCTCGCCCATGGCGCACCTGGCGTGCGCTACGCCTTCCCCGATCCGGTGCGGCTGACGGGCATCGGCTTTTTCCTCGACCTGAAACTGCACGACATTCCCAACACGGTGGCCGGCGGTATCCGTGCCGTGGTCGATCTGGCGCCGACCTACATCACGCTGCACGCCGCCGGCGGCCGGGCAATGATGCGGGCCGCGGTCGAAGAGACGGGTGCCCAGGCGTTGAAGCGGGGTTTGCCGCGCCCGAAGCTGCTGGGCGTCACCGTGCTGACGTCGCTCGACGGCAGCGATCTTGCTGCCGCGGGTGTCAACGGTGATCCATCGGATCAGGTGAAGCGCCTGGCGTTGCTGGCACGCGAGAGCGGGCTCGACGGCGTGATCTGCTCGCCGCATGAGATCGCGCCGCTGCGCCGCGAGTGCGGCACCGACTTCGTGCTGATGGTGCCGGGCATCCGGCCGGCCGGCAGCGCCACCGGCGACCAGAAGCGGGTGATGACGCCGCGACAGGCGGTCGACCAGGGTGCCTCGCACCTGGTGGTGGGCCGACCGATCTCCCAGGCGGCCGATCCGCGGGCCGCCGCCGAGGCGATCGCGCGCGAGGTCGAGGTCAACAATGTCTGACCCGGACGCCTGAGATGGCCATCGTCGCCAAGATCTGCGGACTGCGCACCGAGGAGGCGGTCCAGGCGGCCGTCGCCGGTGGTGCCCGTTACGTGGGCTTCGTGTGCTACCCGCCATCGCCGCGCCACATCGCCTTTCATGAGGCGGAGAAGCTCGCGGCGCTGGTGCCGGCGCATGTGTTGCGTGTCGGTTTGTTCGTCGATCCCGACGACGATCTGCTGGGCGAGTGGCTCGAAGGCGGCGCCCTGGACATGCTGCAGCTGCACGGCACCGAGTCAGCCAAGCGTGTGGCGCGCATCCGCACGATCGCCGACCTGCCGGTGATGAAGGCGGTGCGGGTGGCGACCCGCGAAGATGTCGAACAGGCGATCGACGTCTATGGTTCGGTCGCGGACCGCCTGATGTTCGACGCCACACCGCTGGCCGACGACCCGCAGGCGCTGCCCGGTGGCAACGGCGTACCCTTCGACTGGCGCATCCTGGAGGGCGTCACGGTCCCCAAACCGTGGATGCTGTCGGGCGGGCTGACACCGGAAAATGTCGCGGCAGCCGTGCATGCAACAGGCGCCAAGGCGGTCGACGTATCGTCGGGTGTCGAGAGCACGCGCGGCGTGAAGTCGGTCGAGCGGATCAAGGCTTTCCTCGCAGCGACAGCAAAACTTTGAAGGGGAGAAACGCCATGAAGATCCAGAAGCGTCTGAAAGAGCTGGGCATCGAACTGCCGAAACCGAGCAATCCCATCGGGACGTACGTGAACGCCGTGCGCACCGGCAACCTGCTGTACCTCTCCGGCAAAGGGCCGGGCGCGGTGCGCGGCAAAGTCGGGGCCGACATGAGCTGGGAAGACGCCAAGACGCACGCGCGCGCCACCGGGCTGAACCTGATCGCGGTCATGAACGACGAGCTGGGCGACCTCGACCGGGTGAAGCGCATCGTCAAGGTGCTGGGCATGGTCAATTGCACGCCCGACTTCACCGACCCGCCGAAGGTCATCAACGGCTGCTCCGACCTGTTCGTCGAGGTGTTCGGCGATCGCGGCCGGCATGCGCGCTCGGCTGTCGGCATGGCGTCACTGCCCAACGGCATCCCGGTCGAGATCGAGTGCATCGTCGAGGTCGACGATGCCAAGAAGAAGGACGGAAAAAAGGCCGGCAAGAAGAAGCGCTGAACGCCGTACGTCGCCCCCCCTCTGGAGGGGTGTGCCCGGGCGTGCTAAAGCCCGGCCCGAATGGAAAACGGGATTGTCATGAATGTCCTGAACAGCTACCGCGGCGGGCCTGACGAACGCGGCCATTTCGGCCTCTTCGGCGGTCGCTACGTCGCCGAAACCCTGATGCCGCTGATCCTCGAGCTGGAGAAAGCCTACGAGGCGGCGAAGAAAGACGCGTCGTTCCAGGACGAGCTCGACAATCTTCTGGCCCACTATGCCGGCCGGCCAAGCCCGCTCTACCACGCCGCGCGGCTGACGCAGCAGCTGGGCGGCGCCAAGATCTACTTCAAGCGCGACGAGCTCAATCACACCGGCTCGCACAAGATCAACAACGTGCTGGGCCAGGTCCTGCTGGCCAAGCGCATGGGCAAGACTCGGGTGATCGCCGAGACCGGCGCTGGCCAGCATGGCGTTGCCACGGCGACGGCCTGCGCGCTGTTCAACCTGCCGTGTGTCGTCTTCATGGGCGCCGTCGACGTGGAGCGCCAGGCACCCAACGTGTTCCGCATGAAGCTGCTGGGCGCCGAGGTGCGGCCGGTGACTTCGGGCTCGGCGACCTTGAAGGACGCCATGAACGAGGCACTGCGCGACTGGGTCGCTACGGTCGAGACCACGTTCTACTGCATCGGCACCGTGGCCGGCCCGCACCCCTACCCGGCGATGGTGCGCGACTTCCAGTCGGTGATCGGCAACGAGACACGCGAGCAGATCATGGCGGCCGAGGGCCGGCTGCCGGACACGCTGGTGGCCTGCATCGGCGGTGGCAGCAACGCCATGGGCCTGTTCCATCCCTTCCTGGACGACCCTGGCGTGCGCATCGTCGGCGTCGAGGCGGCGGGCAAGGGCATCGAGACCGGCGAGCACGCCGCGTCGCTGACCGGCGGCCGGCCCGGCGTGCTGCACGGCAACCGCACCTACCTGCTGCAGGATTCCGACGGGCAGATCACCGAGGCCCATTCGATCTCGGCCGGACTCGATTATCCCGGCATCGGACCCGAACACGCGTGGCTGAAAGAGGCCGGTCGCGTCGAGTATGTCTCGGCGACCGACAACGACGCGCTCGAGGCGTTCCAGCTGTTGTGCAAGCTCGAGGGCATCATCCCGGCGCTGGAGCCGGCGCATGCCCTGGCGCACGTGATGAAGCTGGCGCCGACCCTGCCCAAGGACAACCTGCTGGTGATGAATCTCTGCGGCCGTGGCGACAAGGATGTCTTCGCCGTCGCCGAACGGCTGGGAGTGAAGCTGTGAGTCGCATTGCTGCGCGGTTTGCCAAACTGAAAGCCGAAAAGCGCGCCGGCCTTGTCACCTACGTCGTCGCCGGCGACCCCAACCCCGACATTTCGCTCGAGATCCTCAAGGGCCTGCCCAAGGCGGGGGCCGATCTCATCGAGTTCGGCATGCCCTTCACCGACCCGATGGCGGACGGCCCCTCGATCCAGGCCGGTGGCCAGCGCGCGCTGAAGGCCGGCATCACCATGGACAAGACGTTCGACATGGTGCGCCGCTTCCGGGCCGAGACCGGCGATCAGGACACGCCCGTCCTGCTGATGGGCTACTACAACATGATCTATCAGCGCGGCGCCGAGCGGTTCTGCACGGATGCAGCCGCCGCCGGCATCGACGGCTTCATCATCGTCGACCTGCCGCCGGAAGAGGCCGACGAGCTGAAGCCGCACGCGACCAAGGCCGGGCTCGACACCGTGCTGCTGGCGGCACCGACGACGGATGCCAAGCGCCTGCCGGCGATCCTGCAGTTCGCCTCGGGCTTCGTGTACTTCGTCTCGATCCTGGGCATCACCGGCACCACGTCGGCGAGCGAAGAGGCCGTGAAGGGTCACGTCGCACGCCTGCGGGCGCAGACAGCGCTGCCGATCGTTGCCGGCTTCGGCATCAAGACGCCCGACCAGGCCGCCGCCGTGGCACGCCACGCCGATGGCGCCGCCGTCGGCACCGCCATCGTCGATCGCGTCAAGGCCGGCCTCGACGACAACGGCCAGCCCAAACCGGACCTGCTGCCCGGCATTTTCGCCTACATCCGTGCGCTGGCGGACGGCATGCGCGGGGCGCGGCAAGGTTGAAACGCCCTCTGGGCGGCCTTATCTTTGGGCCATGGACCAGCAGGTGGTGCCGCTTGATGAACTTGCCGAGGGCCTCCGGCAAGGAATAGCTGTGGCTGTCCGTGATGCCCACGCTCATGGGCTGCCGGTCTTTGAAGCGGACGACACGACAATCTACGCGGTCTATCCGGACGGACGCCGCATTGCGGTGGAACGCCTGCCGCGAGACGATCCCAAGGCCGCGTGACATCTCCTGTCCTGATCATCCTTGCCGGCGCAAACGGCGCGGGGAAAACGACGTTCGCGAAGCACAATCTTCAGTCCTTCATAGAAGCTGGCACGTTTCTTAACGCCGACGAGATCGCGCACGCAGTTCGCCCTGACAATGTTGATGCTGTTGCCGTGCAGGCAGCCCGGAGCATGCTCCATGAGCGTCATGAGATGCTTAGCCGCGAAGTGTCCTTTTGTATTGAGACTACGCTGGCAACCCTGACGCTCCAGCGTTTCATCCGGAACGCCCACGCAGGGGGATATAACTCGCGGCTGCTCTTTCTCTTCACGCCACACCCTCAACTCAATGAGCTTCGCGTGAAACAGCGCGTGATGATGGGTGGCCACAATATCGATACGGATACCATCCGTCGTCGCCATGCTCGCGGGTTGAAACAACTTGCTGACTACTGGGATGTTTGCAACGAAGGCATTGTATTTGATGTGCGCACGCAGCGACCAAGCGAGATCGTCAGCAAAGACACGCAAGGCACACGTATCGCCAGTGAAGCAGGTTGGAGATTGCTGAACCGCAGGATCCAGGCCGCCGGCGGTCGAATACTGAGCGAAAGCTGACGTCGCAACGCTCGCCTCTTTCGGAGGAGACGGTAGCAATGGACCATCCCGCACGCGGCGACGTGTCCGCCTACCAGCGGTATTTCGCGGGCATGGACGCTTCGATGGACCAGAAGGCCGCCTTCCTGGCGGCCCATCTGGTGACCGATCCGGGTGCGCGCATTCTCGATCTCGGCTGCGGTTCAGGGGCGCTGTCGGCACGGCTGGCGCTGCTGGCGCCCGGTGCGCACGTCGTGGGCGTCGACATCGATCCGCAGACGGTGGCGCTGGCGGGCGAGAAGTATCAGCTGCCCAACCTCTCTTTCGAAGTGGGCGATGCCGCCGCGGTCCATGACGGCGCCGACGCCGTCGTCTCGTGCTCGATGCTGCACCACGTCTACACCTACGGACCGCGCGCCTATGACGAGGCCGCGGCCGAGGCAGCGGTGCGGGCTCATATCGCATCGCTGCGGCCGGGCGGGCTGCTGGTGCTGCGCGACTTCTGCGTCGACGGCGCACCGGAGGAAACGTGCCTGCTGGATGTCGGCGCGCTGCCGGGTTCCGACGGCCGCTCCGACGTCGACATGCTGCGCGACTTCGCCGTGCGCGCCCGGCCGCTCGATGCGCTGGGCAGCGGCTTTCCGCTCGAGGATCTCGGAGAGACCGGCGACGGCTTTCGCCGCTTCCGCCTCTTGCGGCGATGGTCGGCGGAGTTCCTGTTGCGCAAGGACTACCGCACCGACTGGGAAATCGAGCTGCGCGAGCAGTATGCGTTCTGGACCGTGGGTGAATTCGCGCGCGTCGCCGAGCGCGCCGGCACGCGCGTCATCCGCGCCGCGCCGATCCACAACCCGTGGATCCTGCAGCATCGCTTCGCCGGCCGCGTGCGGCGCTTCGACGAGCGCCTGCGGCCGCTGCCCTGGCCCGCCACGAACGTGGTGCTGGTGGCGCAGCGCGTGGCACCCGGCCGGGCGCTGCGCCTGCGCGAGCAGCGTCTGGACGATGCGCCGCCGACCTACCTGCGCCAGACCAGCTGGACCGGCACACACGAGGTGTACGACCTGATCCAGCGCCCGACCGGCGCCATCGATTTCCTGCCCTACGCCGTGACGGACGGACGCCTGCGCGTGCTGGCCCGCAGCGGCTGGCCGCGACCAGCCATGGTGATGATGCGCCGCGGCGGCGATGTCGGCGAGGAGATCCGCTCGGGACACGCCGTCGAGATGATCTCGCTGGCAACGGACGGGCGCGATCCCGGTGCCGACTTCCTGGCGCGATCCGGCCTCACGCTACCGCAGACGGTGCATTTCGAGCGGCTGCTGACGTTCCTGTCGTCGGCCGGCATGGTGGACGAAGCGACGCAAGGCATCGCCCTGCATCTGCCCGACCTGCCCGCCAGCGGACCGGCGCCGCGCCCGCCCGAGCTGGCGTTCGACGCGGGCACGCTGCAATCCTTCGATGCGCAAAGCCTGCTGCGCGCCGCCGAAGTCGGCATGCTGCCCGAGGGGCGGCTGGAGCTGATGATCCGTGCGCTGTCCCACAAGCTTGACCTGCCCACCGGCGTCTGGGCCGGCGAGAGCTTCACGCCTTCCGCCATCGACCTGGCCGTGACGCCGTGGGACGAGATCGCGCGACCCGCCGGCACGCCCTTCGCGCCGACGAACAACAGCACCGGCTTCCTGCGCCGCATTCGATCGGTGTTCAGCGAGGAACGCGCCGGGCCACGGGGGCCGGTGCCCGGGGCGCGCCAGGCGTTGGAGATGGCAATCCCGGCGCGGCACGGTACGTGGACCGTGTCGGCGCTGCCGGTGTACCGCGATACGTCCGGCAGGATCCTGATCGGCATCGAGCGGCGCGTTCTGCCAGCGGCACAGTTGCGCTTTGGCGATGCCGGCCTGCCCTGTGTGCCGGCCTGGCGCGTGGCACTATTGCCTGACGCCCCCGATCCATTGCGTCAGGCGGCGGCCGATGCGGTGGGCTGCCCGACGGAGGCCGTGGTCCGCCTCGGGGCGCCGTACCATCCCAGCCTGGGCATCACACCGGAGCGTGTGCAGCCTTTCGTCGTGGCCGCCGGTGACCTGCCGCAATCCCTGCGGGCGTCACTGGCGTTCGCGACGCTCGAGTCGGTGCTGGCGCGCGCCGGTGACGTCCGCGACGGCCATCTCCTGATCGCCGCCTTCCGCCTCGCCGGCATGCTGGACCTCGCCTGAGATCAGTCGCGGCTGCCGTCGAAGCGCAGGATATTGCCGAACGGATCGTTGATCGACACGTCCTGGTCATTGGGGTCGGGGCGCGCGAAGCGGGCTTTCTTGTCGTGCAGTTCGCGCAGGAAGCCGCCGATGTTATCGACCTTGATGTAGACGGCACTGCCCGGCGTGCCGTCGCCATAGTGTTCGCTCAGGTGCAGCGTGACGCCGCCACGCGAGATCTGGACGTAGAGCGGCAGGTCGGGGGTGAAGCGATGCTCCCAATCGAGCGCGAAGCCCAGGAAGTCGAGATAGAATTCCTTGGCCTTGTCGACATCGAAGATGCGCAGGATCGGGATGGCGGGATGGAGCACGGCGCTCATCACGCCTCGTCGTCTTCGAACAGCATGTCGCAGACGAACGGGTTGGTCTTGCGTTCCCAGCCGAACGTCGACGTCTGCCCGTGGCCGGGGACGAAACCGATGTCGTCGCCCAGCGGAAAGAGCTTCTTGCGGATGGAGTGAAACAGCTGCTCCTGGTTGCCGCGCGGAAAATCGCTGCGGCCGACGGAACCGCGGAACAGCACGTCACCCACGAAGGCGACCTTGGCCTCGCGATGCACGAAGACCACATGGCCCGGCGTGTGGCCCGGGCAATGCACGACGTCGAAGGTGACGTTGCCCAGGCTGACGGTGTCGCCGTCGTGCAGCCAGCGATGCGGGCGAAAGGGCTTGGGCACCGGAAAGCCGTACTTGCGGTTGGAGTCCGGCAAGCCTTCGATCAGGAACAGATCGTCCTCGTGCGGCCCCTCGATCTCGACGCCATAGTGCTCAGCGATGGCGCCGGCCCCGGAAGCGTGATCGACATGGCCATGTGTCAGCATCACCTTGCCGACGGTCATGCCGGTCTCGGCGACGGCGGCCTTCAGGCGTTCGACGTCGCCGCCCGGATCGACCAGGGCGCCCTGGTTCGTCGCCTCGCACCAGACGAGGGAACAGTTCTGCTGGAACGGCGTGACGGGAACGACGGCGATCTTGATCATGGCTGCCGCAAAAGACCTCTGGTTTCAGCCTTTCCTAAGGCGCTACGTCGCCCTTGCAAAGGTCCCCGGCGGGAAAATGCAGACTGCATGACCGGGTTGCGCTAGATTGACGCCATGCGTTGCTGGCGTCCGCTCATCGTCCCCGCCGTCTCGGCATTCCTGTCCTGCATGGCCGTCCCGGCTCTGGCCCAGTTGTCGCCCCTGCCGACACCGACGGGCCCGCTGGTCGCGGGTCCATCCATCGTGGTCGACGCACAGACCGGCGAGGTTCTGCACCAACGCGATGCCGGTGCCCCATTCTATCCGGCGTCGATCACCAAGCTGATGACGCTCTACCTGCTGTTCGAGGACCTCAAGGCTGGCCGCATCGGGTTACAGGACAAGATCGGCTTCTCCGACTACGCCTACAACCAGCAACCCTCGAAACTGGTGCTGCCGCGCGGTTACCAGATCACCGTCGAGCAGGCGATCCTGGCGCTGATCCTGCGGTCGGCCAACGACGTGGCCGTCGCCGTCGGCGAGCGCCTGTCGGGCTCCGAGACGGCTTTTGCCGAGCGCATGACGTCAACGGCCCGCCGCCTGAGCATGACGGGCAGCTTCTTCAAGAACCCCAGCGGCTGGAAAGATCCGGAGCAGATGACGACGGCGCGCGACATGGCGCTGCTGGCCATCGCGCTGATCCGCGACTTCCCGCAGTACTACCCCTATTTCAATGCGCACGACGTGATCATCAACAACGTGCGCATCGGCCACAGCGTGAAGTTCCTGGACAAGTATCCCGGCGCCGATGGCCTGAAGACGGGCTTTCTGTGTTCGTCCGGCTTCAACCTGGTGGCCTCCGCCACCCGCGACGGCCGCCGGCTGGTGGGTGTCGTTGCCGGATTTCGCCGCGCCGACCTGCGCGACGAAGCGGCGGTGCGCCTGTTCGACGAGGCCCTGCGCGCCCGCACCGGCGGTGCCCGCCCCAAGGTCTGGCAGATCGACAACACGGGCAGCCGGCCGGCGACGGTCCTTTCGGACAGCGACTGCGTGCCAGCGCGTTACGACTATCCCGGCGATGGCGCCTGGGTCGGCACCTTCGCCAGCGTCGCCGCCGCGCGCCAGGCGCATCAGGCCGCGCAGGCCAAACTGGCTATCGCCGGCCGGACGTGGCTGGGCCGCGAGTGGATCGTCGACGTCGCCATGGGCAAGCAACGCAAGTTCGCCACCATCATTGCCGACCTCGAGCCCGGTGCGGCCGGTCAACTGTGCGCGCTCTATCAGTCGGCGAAACAATTCTGCCAGGTCATGCAGCCGCAGCAGTTGGTGCGCCCGTTCCAGAATCTATGGCGCTAGCCCCGGTGTGTCCGCAGCACCGCCGGCGTGCGCGGCATCCAGGGCAACGGTGAAGCGAGCCCCACCCTCGGCACGGTTCTCTCCCGCGATCGTGCCGCCCATCTGGCGCACGATCTGATAGCTCACCGACAGGCCGAGCCCGGTGCCCTGGCTCGTCGGTTTGGTCGTAACGAAGGGCTCGAATAGCCGCGGCAAAATGGCGTCGGGGATGCCAGCCCCGTCATCCTCCACGATCGCCAGAACCTTGCGCGAGGCTACCTCATAGCGCGTGCGCAGGTGCACTGTGCCGCCGCGCGACATCGCGTCGTCCATGCTGTCCCGTGCCTGGATCGCGTCGCGGGCATTCAGGATCAGGTTCAAGATCACTTGCTGCAGCCGCCCGCTGTTGCCCATCGCCCGGGGACAGTGCAGAGCGAAGTCCAGTGCCAGTTCGACATCCAGGATACGCAGCTGCTCGCGCAGCAGAGCCGCCGCAGCACCAACCGCCTGCGACACGTCGATCAGGGTCGATGCTTCATCGGACCGCCGCGCAAAGCCTTTCAGGTCATTGATGATCATAGCGGCGCGTTCCGTCTGGCCCACGATCCGTGACAGCTTGTCATCGATCATTCCGCGTATGTCCGCCAGCCTCGTCTCCGGCGACATATCCTTGATCTGCTCTGCCAGGTTCTCGAGGCCGAGCTGGATGATCGTCAGCGGTTGATTGATCTCGTGTGCCACACCGGATGCCATCTCACCCAGCGTCGCCAGGCGCGATGCCGCGAACAACTCCAGTTCCGTCGCCCGCCGGTCCGTCTCGTCGACCGCGACGAACACGATGTGCTCGACGTGCCCCGTCTCGTCACGCACCGGGTTGGCGGTGATGTGATGAATACGCTGCCGTCCGCCCGGGTCGACAAAGACCTTCTCGTACGTGATGCCCGAGATCGCATGGGATGGATCGGCACGAAACCACGCGGTAAAGACCGCGGAGTCGACGGGAGTCTCGATCACGTCGTACATCGGGTGGCCGACGAAGTCGGCGACCGACCTGCCGGGCATCAGGCTCATGAAGCCGGCGTTCACGACGATGATCCGCAGATCGCGATCGACCACCATGATGTGCGCACCGGTTGACTGGATCACCGAATTCAGTCGCTGCAGCTCATATCGCAGACGTTGGGCCAGATCGTGCTGTTCCTGGACGTCACGCATCGTGCCCGCGAACGCCAGCTGGCCATCGAGGTTGTCCTCGTCCTCCGGGGCCGACAGGCGCTCCTCCAGGTAGCGGGTCGAGCCGTCTTTGCCGATGGCGCGGAACGGGACAATGCCGGGCTTCCCGCGATTGTTGACCGCCCACTCGATGCATTCGTGCAATCGCGGCAAATCGTCCGGGTGGTAGATCTTGTCCGGCAGATCACCGACGATTTCCTCATGCGAATAGCCCAGCAGCATGCCCTTGCCGCCGCCGACATAGTTGATCCGGCCGCTGCGATCGGCCGAGTAGACCATGTCGGACAGGGAATTGATCAGCATATCGAAACGCTTCTGCGCCGCATGCGCCGCGGCCTCGCTCTGCTTCAAGTCGGTGATGTCACTGCGAATCTGAACGACCCTGCCATCCGATATGACGACCCGGCTCAAGCGTATGAAGCGGCCCTCTGGCGATATCCTGTCCGTGGTTGGTTCCCGGGCCCGGAACCGGCGCAGCTCGTCGGCTTTCCACTGCTTGGGATCTACTGAGGGATCAAGCGCGTGGATGCGAGATGCGACGGCTTCGACGACATCTTCGAGACGCTGTCCGGTGGGCAATTCACCCAACGATCGAGCGAGTTGGCCGGTGGCGGCATTCCAGAAAACGAGCCGCTCATCAGCGTCATACACCGTGATGGTATTGGGAAGAGCGTCAGCGGCCTCGACCAGCTGATCGCGCTCGGCCCGCAATCGCACCGCGGTGGTGTCGAACTGCCGTGTCGAGGCGCAATACCGCGCCGCACGCAGCGTCATTCGCCATAGCAGAATGGTCGCTCCCACCAGCGGCACCGACAGCATCGTCGACAACAGCCAGGCGGGAGCCTGCCACATCACCGACACGGCCACGCCCGCAACGGCAAATGCTGCGGCGATCGCGATTCCGATAACGGAAGCGCCACCCGCATCCATCAGTTCATCCAGGCTCCGACGCCGCGTCATGGGATTGCGCGCCACCTACCGCCCAACGCAAGCGCCGGCAGGTTGCCAGTCCCATGATGTGTCAGTCATGGGCGGACACACTGGCAGGCGCCGCATCGAGTGTGACAATGAATCGTGCTCCTCCTCCGGTGCGATTCTCGGCCGTGATTGCACCCCCCATCTGCCGGATGATCTGATAGCTCACCGACAACCCCAGACCTGTGCCTTTGCCCGTCGGCTTGGTGGTAAAGAACGGCTCGAATATCCGCGGCAGGATGTCATCCGGGATGCCAGGTCCGTCATCCTCGACAGACACCATGACCTTGCGGGCCGATACCTCGACCCATGTCCGCAGCCGGATGACATGGTGCCGCGCTTCGAGGCTTGCTGCCGGGACCTCCTGCATGATGGCGTCGCGGGCATTCAGGATCAGGTTCATGATGACCTGTTGCAGCCGGGCGCTGCTGCCGATCACGGCCGGACAGCCCGGATCAAGATCCAGTACAACCCCGACATCCGACAGGCGCAGCTGCTCACGCAACAGCTGCGCCGCCGCGGCCACGGCGGTGGATACGTCGAATGGCTTTGCGGCCTCGTCGGATCTGCCGGCGAAACCCTTCAAGTCCTTGATGATCGTTGCTGCGCGGTCGGTCTGGACGACCATCCGCGACAGCTTTTCGCCGATCAACTCGGATACCTCGGCCAGGGTGGCCTGCGCCCCCATCTCCTGGAGCTGCTCCGTCAGGTTCTCGATACCGAACCGAATGATCGTCAGCGGCTGGTTGATCTCATGCGCCACCCCCGACGCCATCTCGCCCAGGGTCGCCAAGCGCGATGCCGCGAACAGTTGGAGCTCGACCGCGCGACGCTCGGTTTCGTCAACGGCAAGGAATACGATGTGCTGTACTTGCCCTTGTTCGTCGCGCACAGGGTTGGCGGTGACATGATAGGTCCGCCGCCGGCCGCGCGCATCGGGTCCCCCGTTTTCGTATTCGATGCCTTTGACGAGCTCGTCCGGTCCAGCGGCGAACCATGCGTCGAACACCGATTGATCGACCGGGACCCGGATAGCATCGCGAAGCGGACGACCGACAATCGTAGCCACTGTCCTTGGCGTGGTATCCAGGACTTCGCGATTCACCATGACGATGCGCATGTTGCGATCGACCATCACGATGCGGGCACCGGTCGACTGCACGACCGAGTCCAATCGCCGCAGCTCGTACCGCAGGCGCTCCGCCATCTCGTGCTGGGCCTGGATGTCGCGGATCGTTCCGGTGATCGCCAACTCGCCGTCGAGATTGTCCTCCGCTTTCGGGGCCGTGACGCGCGCTTCCAGGTGGCGGACGGCACCATCCTTGCCGACGCCTCTGAACGTCAGCGAAACCGATTCACCTCGATTCCGCCTCATCCGGGTGATGCACTCATCGACCCGATGCTGATCCTCGGGGAGGATGACCTCGCGCGCCGTGCGCCCCACAATCTCATCCGGCGCAAAACCCAGAAGCGACGCGCCGCCCAGATAGTTGAAGCGCCCAACACGGTCGCTGGAAAACACGGTGTCCGGCAATGAACTCACCAGCGTGTCGAAACGCTTCTGCGCGGCGTGCGCTGCGGCCTCGTTGCGCTTCAGGTCCGTGACGTCGATCCAGAGCCTGACCGAACCACCGCTGCGGGTCGAAGCTTGTCGCAGGCGCATCGTCCGCCCATCGGCCCAGGAACGATCGCCACCTTCGCGAGCACGGAATATGCGCAGATACTCGATCTTCCAGTCCGCTTCGAGGCCGGGATAGGCAGCCTTGAACTGGGGCTCGAGGTACGGAAGCATGTCCTCGATCTTGAGACCGACCAGAGACTCGTCGAGCTTGATGTAGGTCGGCTCGTTGCGATAGGCGGCATTGAACATGACAAGCCGCTCATCGGCATCGTACAGGGTCATGCTGAGCGGAATAGCGTCAAGGATCTCGCCGAGCCGCCGCTTCTCCGCTTCGACATGCTCCAGAGCGTCGCGCGCCGCCTCCATGGTGTGGCGCTGCATCGCGACGACACGTCCTACATGCCACAGCAGAACACAGGCGCTCACCAGGCCGATCACAAGAAACGCCGGCCACGCAGCAGATGACAGCAGCGACGGCGATGCTCGATCCGCAGCAGCGAGGGCGATCGTCACCACCACGCCACCGACGGCAAGACCCGTTATCGCCAAAAGGCCATGGCTCTCACTGCGTCCAACGGCACGACACAGCGTGGCGAGCTGACCGCCAACACCTCCGCCACCGACACCAAGCGCTCCATTGTTGGCCATCGAATGCCTCTCGACGCCGTGGCTGCATGGCTCAAGCTGCAATCAGCCGAAGCGATCCCAGAATGCAGTCCATGCAAATCATAGGGCGCGGACCTTGCGACGCAAATGGTTAGCGGGCTCGAATGGTTCGAGTTTGTACCAAGATGGTGCCACCACACCGGCGCGACCGTCAGGCCATTGCCGACGCGGCAACAGCCGGTGGCGACAAGCCGTCGGCGATGCCGGCGGGTGCGGCATCCAGCGTGATGGTAAAGCGAGCCCCGCCTTCGGCACGGTTTTCCGCCACGATCGTGCCGCCCATCTGGCGGATGATCTGATAACTGACCGATAGTCCCAGACCCGTGCCCTTGCCGGTCGGCTTGGTCGTGAAGAAGGGCTCGAAAACCCGGGACAGCACGTCGTCGGGAATGCCGGGCCCATCATCCTCCACGGTCGCGACGATCTTGCCACCCGACTCCACGGATCGTGTGCGCAGCCAGATCGTGCCGCCGCGCGACTGGTCCTGGATGGCGTCGCGCGCATTCAGGGTCAGATTCATGATGACCTGCTGCAGTCGGCCGCTGTTGCCGAGCACCGGCGGGCAGCCGGATGCAAGATCCATCATCAACGTGACATGCGCCATGCGAAGCTGTTCGCGCAGCAGATCGGCGGCCGCATCGAACGCCTCGGACACGTCGAATAATCCGGGTGCCTCATCGGACTTGCGGGCAAAACCTTTCAGGTCCCGGATGATCGTCGCCGCACGCTCGGTCTGGTTGACGATCCGCAGGAGCTTCTCGTCGATCAGTTCCGATACCTCACCCAATGTCGTTCCTGGCGGCATCTCCTGCAGGTGCTCCAGAAGATTTTCGACGCCGAACCGGATGATCGTCAGCGGTTGATTGATCTCGTGTGCAACGCCCGACGCCATCTCGCCCAGGGTTGCCAGGCGCGACGCGGCGAACAGCTGCAGCTCGGCCGCCCGTCGTTCGGTCTCCTCGACGGCGAGAAACACGATGTGCTGCACCTGCCCCTGCTCGTCGCGCACCGGGTTGGCCGTAATGTGGTAAATGCGCTGACGGCCATCGTGATCGATGAAGTTCTTTTCGTATCTGATACCTTCGATCGCGTCGGACGGTTTGGCGTCGAACCATGCCTTGAACACCGACTGATCCACCGGACTGCTCATCACGTCGTACATCAAGTGGCCGACAAAATCCTCGGCCGCCCTCCCCTGCATGAGGCTGAGGAAGCCGCGATTCACCATGTTGATACGCATGTCGCGATCGACCAGCATGATGTGGGCGCCCGTCGATTGAACCACGGAGTTCAGGCGCTGCACCTCGTAGCGCAAGCGCTCCGCCATTTCATGTTGCGCCTGGACGTTGCGAACAATGCCCGTGATCGCCAGTTCGCCACCGAGATTGTCCTCCTTCCTCGGCGCCGTCATGCGCACTTCCAGGTGGTTGACGGTGCCATCCGCAGCAACGCCGCGAAAGGTGAACGTCACAGGTTTCCCGCGGTTCTGCGCCAGGCTGGCGACCGCCTGGTCGAGAAGCGGCAGGTCGTCGGGGTGAAAAATGGCGCGCGGCTGCACCCCCAGGAGACTTTGAAACGCGTGGCCCAGCAGCCTGCCACCGCTGATGTAGTTGATTCGTCCAAGGCGATCCGCGGAGAACACCGTGTCGGCCAACGAGTTGACCAGCATGTCGAAGCGTTTCTGTGCGGCTCGCGCCGTCTCCTCGCTGCGCTTCAGATCAGTGACGTCCATCCAGACCTGGGCAGTGCCGCCGCTCGGGATGGCGACGTGGCTCATGCGAATGATCCGGCCCTGGGACGTGAGCACCTCGTCAACCGCCACCCTCTGGCGGAAACGGCGCAATACATCTGCCTTCCAACGATCCAGGTCCACATCGCGTGTGCGAAACAGCGGCAAAATGCTATCCACCAGTTCCTCAAGCGCGATTCCGGCCAGCGGCCCCTTCATGTCCTCCAGACGTTGGATGCCGGTCGGAACGGTCGCGTTGTAGAGAACGAGGCGCTCCTCTTCGTCGTACAGGGCAAGACCTGCCGGGATCGCATCCACGGCCTCGGCGAGATGCTGGTGGATGATCTGCCGTTCCTTTTTTGCGGCCCTAGCGTGGTCCGCCTGCTGCAGGTACCGGGTCGCGCGGTGTGCCAGGCGCCACAGCTGAACGGCAACGACCACCAACCCAGCCGACAGCAGTGCCGAAGGTAGCCAGGTGGGAACGGATGAGCCGCCTTGCTCCCGCATGACAACGAGAACCACGCTTGCCGCCACACACACACCAGCGAACCCGGTGGCAGCCACCACAGCAAGCAGGCCACTACGGCCGGCAGCGTGGCCCAGCTGGTCAAGAAAACGATTACCACTCATGACTGTCGACAGTTGCTCGGGCCGTTATCTCAAGGTTACGTGGAACGCTGTCATCCGACGGCAGTCGGACGGTCAGCTGGGGCGGCATTCAATGTAATCGTGAAACGAGAACCACCCTCGGCGCGATTCTCAGCCGAAATCGAGCCCCCCAGCTGCCGCAGGATCTGGTAGCTCACCGACAGGCCCAATCCGGCTCCCCTGCCGGTGGACTTGGTCGTGAAAAACGGCTCGAAGACGCGCGGCAATACCTTGTCCGGAATACCAGAACCATCGTCTTCCACCGTCATGATGATCTTGCCGTTCGCAGCCACCGCCGAACGAAGCTTGATCATGCCGCGGCGTGACTGAGCGACACTTGGCCGACCAACCTCCAGGATCGCATCCCGGGCATTGAGAATGAGGTTCATGACCACTTGCTGCAGCTGCCCGGTGCTGCCGATGGCCGGCGGGCACCGCGGATCAAGATCCAAAGTCAACTCGATATCGGACATCCGCAACTGCTCGCGCAGCAGGTTGACCGCCGAACCGATCGCGCCGGCCACGTCGAACGGCGCCGGCGCCTCGTCGGACTTCCGCGCGAAACCCTTGAGATCCCTGATGATGATGGCGGCGCGATCGGTCTGAACAACAACCCGCGCCAACTTCTCGTTGATCAGATCCGCGGCCGTCGCCAGCGGCGTGTACGCCGGGATCTCCCGCAGCTGCTCCTGTAGATTTTCAACGCCGAAGCGAATGATTGTCAGCGGCTGATTGATCTCATGCGCAACACCCGAAGCCATCTCGCCCAGGGTCACCAAGCGCGACGTCGAGAAAAGCTGCAGTTCGGCCGTCCGGCGCTCGGTTTCGTCGACGGCGAGGAAAACGATATTCTGGACTCGCCCGTGCTCGTCACGGACCGGATTGGCCGTGACGTGATAGACGCGGCGCTGCCCCTGTGGGTCCGGTGTGGTGTTTTCGTACTCGATGCCGTCGATCGGCTCGGAGGGTCCGCTCGCGAACCACGCATCGAACACGGCTTGATCGATCTGGCTTTTGATGAGCTCCCGCATCGGGCGACCGATGACCGTGGCCGCTGACCGTCCGGGCACGGCCTCCAGAAACTCCCGGTTCGCCATGACAATACGCATGTCCCGGTCGACCAGCAGCACGCACGCACCCGTCGATTGCACGACCGAGTCCAAGCGCCGCAGTTCGTAACGCAGACGCTCCGCCATCTCGTGTTGTGCCTGCACGTCGCGAATGGTGCCCGTGACCGCCAGTTCGCCGGCGAGATTGTCTTGCGCTGCCGGGGCCGTGATACGCGCCTCCAGGTGCCGCTCCGCGCCATCCTTGCGAATACCCCTGAAAGCCAGCGCGACAGGTCCGCCCCGACCCTGACGCGCGCGCGCAATACATTCATCGACCCACGGCCAATCATCCGGGTGGATAAGGTCGCGGGCCAGCCGGCCCATCAATTCGGCCGGCGCGTAGTCCAAAAGAGGCGCACCACCCACGGCGGTGCATCGGCCTTCGCGATCGGAAGAGAACACAGTATCGGGCAACGAGCTGACCAGCGCATCGAAACGCTTCTGCGTCGCATGCGCGGCCTGTTCGTTGCGCTTCAGATCCGTCACGTCGATCCAGAGCCTGACCGAGCCACCGCTGCGGGTCGAGGCCTGCCGCAGGCGCATCGTCCGCCCATCGGCCCAGGAGTGGTCACCACCCTCGCGGGCGCGGAATACGCGTAGATACTCGACCTTCCAGTCAGGTGCGAGACCAGGATAGGCGGCCTTGAACTGGGGCTCGAGGCGCGGAAGCATGTCCTCGATCCTGAGACCGATCAGGGATTCGTCGAGCTTGATATAGGTCGGCTCCTTGCGATAGGCGGCATTGAACATGACGAGCCGTTCATCCGCATCGTAGAGCGCCACGTTGAGCGGGATGGCATCAAGAAGCTCTCTGAGCTGGCGACGCGCGATGTCGCCTTTCACCACATCCTCGCGCACCGCCTCCAGCGATCGGTGATGCGTCACGACCGTGCGGCCGATCCACCACAACAGAAGCACGGCGCCGACCAGGCATACGGCAAGCACCAGGAGCCAACCGGTCGAGGAAAGCAGAAGGCTCGACGACGGCTGTATCACCACAGCAAGACTGGCGGTCACCATCGCGCCGACAGCGGCAAGGCCACTCGTCGCCAGAATCGCGTAGGTTTCAGCATATCCAACGCTGCGGGCCAGGGTACGCAAACGACCTCTAGCGTCTTTCGCATCGAAACCGAGCGCCACATTACCGGCCATCGGAACGACCTTCGCTGCACCTCTCCAATCCCATGTGGGGGCGACGCGGTGACCGATCGGCGTTGACGGCAACCATCAGGGATGGTCCAGGCGGTATTCGCTGCGTTGTCTCGCGCAAATAATACGGCGTCGACCTTAGGAATCAAACGAATTACCGCGCATCAACTGCGCACCGCGATGCCGATATCGATGCGTTCACGCGACCGCGGATCTGACGACGCGAACCGACGATACCGCTGTCACATCCGCCGAGGCGACGTCCAAGGTTATGGTGAAGCACGCGCCGCCTTCGGCGCGATTCTCGGCCACGATCGTGCCGCCCATCTGGCGGATGATCTGATAGCTCACGGACAGGCCGAGACCAGTGCCCTTGCCGGTCGCCTTCGTCGTGAAGAAGGGCTCGAAAAGCCGGGGCAGGACGTGGTCGGGGATCCCCGGTCCGTTGTCTTCCACGGTGGCAACCACCTTGCTGATGGACGGCAGGCTGCGCGCCGTGATGCGCACCATACCGGGCTGCGATTGTGAAGCATCGGCCGCGCGTCGTTCGAGTATGGCATCGCGCGCATTTAGAATGAGATTGATGATCACCTGCTGCAGCCGGCTGTCGTGACCGAGCACCGGCGGGCAGGACTCATCGACGTCGACCACTTCTTCGATGCGAGAGAGACGCAGCTGCTCGCGCAGCAGTTGCGTGGCGGACCGCAATGTTTCGGCGACATCGAACGGCCGTGCCGTGGTCTCCGGCCGGCGCGAAAAGGCTTTCAATTCCTGGATGATCGCAGCCGCGCGCTCGGTCTGCGCGATGATCCGGGTCATCTTGGCGTCGATCACGCCGCCGGCACTCGCCAGCGAAGCGTCGGCCGCCATGTCCTGAAGCTGTTCCACCAAACTCTCGGCAGCGAACCGGATGATCGTGAGTGGCTGGTTGATCTCGTGCGCCACGCCGGACGCCATTTCGCCAACGGTCGCCAGACGCGAGGAATCGAAGAGCTGCAGTTCGGCCGCGCGCCGCTCGGTTTCGTCGACCGCGAGAAAGACGATGTGCTGGATATGGCCGGTGTCGTTACGCACGGGATTGGCCGTGACATGGTAGATCCGACGCCGGCCCTGATGATCCATCACCGCATTCTCGTATTCGATGGCCTGGATCACGTCCGTCGGCGCCGCGGCGAACCACGCCTCGAAGATCGCCTTGTCGATCGGACTGGCAATGACCTCCCGCAGCGGTCGGCCGATGACCGCCTCGGCCGACCGCCCCGGCCGGGTATTCAGGAAACCGT
Source organism: Reyranella sp. CPCC 100927 (assembly GCF_007859315.1). Classification (GTDB taxonomy): domain Bacteria; phylum Pseudomonadota; class Alphaproteobacteria; order Reyranellales; family Reyranellaceae; genus Vineibacter. Next base: position 268,881 of record NZ_VOHA01000001.1, on the reverse strand, counting down.
TGTTGGCCATGATGATGCGCAGGTCGCGATCGACCAGCACGATCGATGCGCCCGATGACTGTACGAGCGAATCAAGACGCTGCAGTTCATAGCGCAGTCTCTCGGCCATGTCGTGCTGGGCCTGCACATCGCGCATCACGCCGGTGACGGCGAACTCGCCGTCGAGATTGTCCGCCTTGTCGAGTGCCGTCATGCGCACTTCGATCTGGCGAATCGTCCCGTCCTTGCACAGTCCGCGATGCGTATAGGCCACCGGCACGCCGCGTTCGTGGCGCAAGCGGCCAATGCAGGCCTCGAGCTGCGGCCGGTCGTCGGGATGGACGATGTCGTGCGGCCGCCGCCCCAGCAGCTCTGCCGGCTGGTAGCCCAGCAGCTGCAACATGGCACCGCCGACGTAGCTGAACCGTCCGGTGCGATCGGTGGAGAAGACGGCGTCGGACAGCGAGTTGACCAGCAGATCGAAGCGCCGCTGCGCGACCTGGCCCTGTTCCTCGCGCTGCTTCAGATCGGTGATGTCCATGCGCGTCAAAACCAACCCGCCGCTGGATGTCGGAACCTGGCCGACTCGCATCGTCTGCCCATTGTCCCACAGCCGGTCGATGACCCTGCGCTCGCGAAAGCGGCGCAGGTACCCGGCCTTCCAGCGCGACAGATCGCGATCCGGAAAAACCTGCCTCAGCTGCGCTTCGAGACGAGTCAGCACCTCCTCGTAGCTGTGGCCAATCATCGACGCATCCAGCCCGTCGATGTGCTGGATCAGCGTGTTGTAGGCGGCATTGAATGCAATGAGCCGCTCATCGCCGTCGTAGAGGGCGACGCCCATCGGCAGGGCGTCGAACGCCTCGCCGAGTCGTCGATGCTGCAGCAGTGCGCTCGCTTCTGCTTTGCGGGCACGATCGGCCTCATGCCGATGTTCGGCAGCAGCACGGTCCGCGTGGTGCAACAGAATGCCGGCGCCGATCAAACCGACGCAGCAGATCATGAGCGCGGCAAGCGTCAGAACCTGGAGATCGCCGATCAACGAAGCGAACCCGGCCGGATGCGCGCTCGACCACCACACCGCCGCAAGGCCGATCGTCAGCACGGTACAGAAGATTGCAAGGCCCCAGATGATCCGCACGTTTCGGTTGCCACGCCCGGGCGACATGAATGCTTCGCGGTCCCTCGCAGTCATCACCTGCCGGAAACCGTCTGTCTGGCCCGCCGTCGATTCTTCCGCGTTCTGCGGCGACTCGATCCGTGACATGGGGTGACTTCCTAACGATCGCCGTAAGTCAACGGCACACTCACCAAGTGTGAGAGACAATGACTGCGTCTAACATCATGAAACTACGTGCTAAAGCCCGGCGACAGTAGCATGTCCGGTCGCTACCGTAGACCAATTCCAGTCTACTGCGGACCAATGACCGATTTCTGGCGATCGCCGTCAGCAAGATCGAGCAGGGGGCGTCCGTGGCACCGCAAGCTATTGATATATATCTACAATTCCGCACTTTGCCGGCACTGCCAATTCATGCCATACCGAATCCAACCGCGGCCCCGAGGAGGTAGAGCCACGCCATGAACTGGCTGACCAATTTCGTGCGGCCCAAATTGCGGGCCCTGGTGGCGCGCAAGGAAGCGCCGGAGAATCTCTGGCTCAAGTGCCCCAACTGCGAGCAGATGCTGTTCCACCGCGATCTGGAGGCCAACCAGCAGGTCTGCAGCCATTGCGACCACCATCTGCGGATCAAGCCTGCGGCGCGACTGGCCACCCTGTTCGATGACGCGAAGTACGACACACACCCGCTGCCCAAGACGATCATCGACCCGCTGAAGTTCCGAGATCGCAAGCGCTACACCGACCGACTGAAGGAAGCGCAGGCTGAGAACGGTACCCATGCCGAGGCCCTGACGGTCGCCAGCGGCAAGCTGGACGGCCATGCCACGATCGCCGGTGTCTGTGACTTCTCCTTCATGGGTGGCTCCATGGGCATCGCCGTGGGCGAGGGCCTGCTGATGGCGGCCAATCTCGCGGTGGACGCCAAGGCGCCGTTGATCGTGTTCTCGGCCTCCGGTGGCGCGCGTATGCAGGAGGCGATCCTGTCGCTGATGCAGATGCCGCGCACCACGATCGCCGTGCAGCGGGTCAAGGAAGCCGGCCTGCCTTACATTGTCGTCCTGACCGACCCGACAACCGGTGGCGTCACGGCCTCGTTCGCCATGCTAGGCGACATTCATCTCGCCGAGCCAGGGGCGCTGATCGGGTTCTCCGGACAGCGCGTCATCCAGGACACGATCCGCGAGACCCTGCCGCCGGGCTTCCAGCGCGCCGAGTACCAGTTCGATCACGGCATGGTCGACGCGATCGTGCATCGTCACAAGATGCGCGAGACGCTGATCCGCCTGACCGGCCTGCTGCTCAAGCGGCCGCAGACAGAGCCGACGCCGGCGGCCGCCGCCTAGGCCTTCTTTCTTCGCCCGCGTTGCGGCAGGGATGTCTCCATGAGCACGGACGCGATCCTGGCGCGCTTGATGACGCTGCATCCGCGCGCCATCGACTTGGAACTGGGCCGTATCCAGCGTCTGCTCGACACGCTGGGCAATCCCGAGAGGCGATTGCCGCCGGTCGTTCATATTGCCGGTACCAACGGCAAGGGCTCCCTGGTTGCCTACACGCGCGCCATGGCCGAGGCGGCAGGCCTCAGGGTGCACACCTATACGTCGCCGCATCTGGTGCACTTCAACGAACGCATCCGGCTGGCCGGGACGCTGATCGACAATGCCGAGCTCGAAGCGGTCCTCGAGGAATGCGAACAGGCCAACGACGGCCAGCTCATCACCTATTTCGAGATCACGACGGCGGCGGCATTCCTTGCCTTCGCGCGCCATCCAGCCGATTTGCTGGTGCTGGAGGTCGGACTGGGTGGGCGCTACGACACCACCAACGTCGTGAACAACCCGGTGGTGACCGCGGTGACGCCGATCGGCATCGACCACACGCAGTTCCTTGGCCCCACCCTGCGCCAGATCGCGCGCGAGAAATCGGGCATCCTCAAACACGGTGTCCCGGCGGTGATCGGGCGCCAGCGTCCCGAGCCGGCCGCCGTGCTGGTCGAAGACGCGCAAGCGCTCGACGTGCCGCTGTTCCGCATGGGTCACGAGTGGCGGATGGAAACGCGGGACAGCGGCTTCCGCTATGAAAGCGACTCGCTGGCGCTCGACCTGCCGGCGCCCCGGCTGGTGGGCGCCCATCAGATCGACAATGCCGCGACAGCGGTCGCGGTCGTCGAGCGACTGCGCGCCGCGGGTTTGCGCATCGGCGACGATGCCGTCCGCAAAGGGCTCGCGACCGTCGAGTGGCCGGCGCGCCTGCAGCCGCTCGTGCGCGGCCCTCTGGTCGATGCCCTGCCGGCCGGGTGCGAGCTGTGGCTCGACGGCGGCCACAACGAGGATTGCGGGTTGGTGCTGGCCGAGCAGTCCCGCGCCTGGGCGCGGGAGCCCGGCGCGCTGCCGCTGTATCTGATTTTCGGCATGCTCACGACCAAGGATGCCGGAGGCTTCCTGCGGCCGCTGGCGCGCCATGCCACCTCAGCGTGGGCGGTGCCGATTCCGGATCACGCCAGCTACACCCCCGAGGAAGCCTGCCGTCAGGCCGACGACGTCGGCCTGACATGCCTGCCGGCGCCCAGCGTGCCGGACGCAGTGGAAGACCTGCTGGCGAACGTCCATCCGCCGTTTCGGGTGCTGATCTGCGGCTCGCTTTACTTGGCGGGTACCGTGCTGGCCAAGAACGGCTGAGGCGACCACCGATTTCGGCCACAACGTCGAAGCGCGCACTGACTTGCGCCAGTGCGCGCTTCGTGACGGCTCGCTCGGGTCGGCGGTCCTAGACCACCGAGTTCAGCCACTGCGCCAGCTGTTGCTTGGGCGCGGCACCGATCTTGGTGGCGGCGACCTGACCGCCCTTGAAGACCAGCAGCGTCGGAATCGAGCGCACGCCGTATTTCGACGGCGCCATCGGATTCTCGTCGATGTTGACCTTCACAACCTTGAGCTTGCCGGCCATTTCGTCGGCGATTTGCTCCAATGACGGGCCAATCATCTTGCAGGGACCACACCACTCCGCCCAGAAATCGACCAGTACGGGCGTGTCGGACTTCAGCACTTCTTCTTCGAAGGTACTGTCAGTCGCCTTCTGGGTTGCCATGAATCTCTCCACTTCCGGGGCGGCATCTGCCCCTGTCTCGCCAGCCCGGAATCTAGGAATGGCGGGGTGAAGGGTCAAGGTAGCACAGCTGATAGCCCTGCGTCCGGCAGGGACATCAAAAGGGGCGTATCGGTCCACAGCAGGAAGCAGCGAACCGTTCTGCCGGGGTAGATTTGTCCCAGCAGAGCCCGGTAGAGGGCCATCTGGCGACGGTAAACCACGGACACGGCGGCCGGATCACGTGGCGGCGGCCGGTTGGTCTTGAAATCGGCGATCAGCACCTCGTGATCGGTCACCGCCAGACGATCGATCTGGCCGCTGATGCTGTAGGGGCCGGTGCCCAGCGCCACCGTGCCCACCACCGGCACCTCGGCCCGCGATTGCGGTCCGAACAGGACGCCGGCCTCCGGCAGGTCGAGGACGGCCAATGTCTCGGCCAGCCACGCCGCGCGTGTGGTGTCGTCCATGTCGCCGGCAAGAGAGCGCAGCAACCGCTCGCCCTCGTCCGGCCGGCGCGACGCCGGCAGTTCGGGCAGGACACGCAGCAGGCGATGAATAATGGTGCCGCGCCTGAAACGGTTTTCACGGCCTGGCGCAAAGGGGCCCAGCGGCGGCGGTTCGAAAACCGGCTGACGCGCGACGTCCGGCGTGTCCTCGATGAAGGGCCGCGAGGGCGCCAGCGGGACCGGCGGTTGCGGCTCGGGCGCCGGCGGGCGGCGCGCCCAGCCTGGCAGCGGCGACACGTCAGGCAATGGCAGCGGCGGCTGATCGGCCGGCAGCGGCTTGTCGCCGCTCTGCAGTCGCCAGCCCTCGCCGCTCCAGCCGTCGCGCGGCCCCAGTGACGGCGTGAAATCGAAGACATGCATTTGCGGCAAAGTCCGCTCCGCCGCATCGGGACCGGGGCCGCGCCTGAATGCCTGCGACACCAGTTCGTACCAGCAGCCCCGGTCCGGCGCCTTGGCGCCAGCCCAGCCGGCGATGTAGAGCCGGTCGGCAGCCCGCGTCATGGCCACATACAGGAGCCGGTTCTGCTCGGCCGCCTCGCGGCGCTTGACGCTGGCCTGCAGGGCGCGCGCAGCATCGCTGGCATCGTCGGCGCGCGGCAGCCACAACAGGGTCTCGCCATCGTCGGACCACAGCAGGCGATGCAGCGGATTGGGTACGCGGCTGGTATCGGGCACATAGACCACGGGCGCCTGCAGGCCCTTGGAGCCGTGCACCGTCAGGATGCGCACCTCGGGACGGCGATTCTCATCGAGATCGCGTTTGATGTCGCTGCCGCCCAATTCAAGCGACCGCAGGAAGCCCTGCAACGACGGCGCCCCCGTCTGTTGCGCCTGCAAGGCCAGCGAGAGAAATTCGTCGATCGGATCGGCGGCTTCACGACCCAGGCGTTCCAGCAGCTTCTCGCGTCCGCGATGAGTCCCCAGGATATCGGCAAAGAACTCGAATGGTGGCGTGTAGTCGGCGCGTCTCAGCCATTCGCTCAGCGTCGCATACGCATCGCCGTATCGCGCGTCGCCCGTTTGCGCCTTTGTCCGTAGCGCCGCCCACAGACGGCCCGGCCGCTGCCACGCGATGTCGAACAACGCCTCCTCGTCGAGCCCGACCAGAGGCGACTTCAGCAGGCAGGCGAGATTGAGATCGTCCTGCGGCAGCAGCACGAAATGGCCCAGCGCCATCAGGTCCTTGACCGGCAGCTCATCGAGCAGGGTCATGCGATCGACACCGGCGACGGGCAGGCCTTCGCGCTTGAGGGCGCGGACCAGCGCCGTGACGAATGCGTTGCGACGGCGCACCAGCACCATGATGTGGCCGGCATGGATCAATGCGCCGGTATTGGCCAGGCGCTCGCGACGCTCGATCAGGCCATGAGCGTGTTTGGCGATCTGCATCGCCAGTCGTTCGTCGGGCGGCGTCAGGGCATCCTGGCGTGCATCGACATCGGTCGGATCGGCGCTGCCTTCGATCGGACGCACGACCGGCCATACTTCCACGATGCCGGGTTCGCGCACGCGGATCGGCACGTGCCGCAACTCATGGTCGGCCGGCACCACGCCCTCGGCCGCCGGCGGCGCTGCGAACACCTGATCGACGGCATCCAGCACCGTGCCGACCGAGCGATAGGAATCGATCAGCTCGACATGCTCGAAGCGCCGGCCGGCCTGATCCGCACGCTCGGCGAACCACTGGCGCATCTGTGCCAGCTTGGCGGGATCGGCGCGCTGAAAACCGAAGATCGACTGCTTGGCGTCGCCGACGGCAAAAATCGTACGCTCGCGTTCCACCGCGCCTTCGCCGGCGAAGAATTCCTCGGTCAGGCAGCGCACCACTTCCCACTGATCGGGGTTGGTATCCTGCGCCTCGTCGATCAGTACGTGATCGATGCCGCCGTCAAGCTTGTAGAGCACCCAGGCCGCGATGCCGGATCGCCCCAGCAGGTTGCGCGTGCGCAGCACCAAGTCTTCGTAGTCCAGCGCCGCCTGATGGCGCTTGGCCGCTTCGTATCGCGCCAGGATGTCGGCACCCAGTTGCAGCAGCGCCGCGGTGAGCTCGATCAATCGCAGGCTGCGGCAGACGTTGTCGAGCGCCTTCAAGCGCTCGGCTTCGCGGGTCAGGACCTCGACGATGTCGGACATGGCGCCGATCGACGCCTTGCTCGCCAGCCGCTTCTGGATCTCGCCTTCCTTGGTGAAAAAGGCTGTCAGATAAGCATCGAACGTCTCGGCACGCGTCGCGGGATCGGCCAACCACGCCACGAGACATGCGCTGCGCTGACGATCCTCTTTGCCGCCGCCGGCCAGCACCTGTGCCGCACGACGCAGGCGCGCCTGGTCAAATGCCGCATCAGCGCAAGCGGCGGCGAGGAGACTCTCGGCAGTACCACCGGCCGGCAGGTCCAGAAGCTGCCGCAACCGTACGACATAGCTTGCCAACATCGCGGGATCGCCGGCGAGTCGCGCAATGCGGCCACGCTCGTTGAGCAGCATGCCCATGATGTCGACGTACTCGGCCTCGGCGACCCGGCTGGCGACCGCCTTCAGCGCCGCCGCGAGGTCCGGCGGCGCGTCGTCACCAGCCAGCAATGCCAGCTGCGCATCCTGCGCCAGGCGCAGCAATTCCAGCGCCTGTGTCTCGTCAAGCACGGCGAAACCCGGTGCCACGCCGGCCTCGAGCGGAAAGCGCTGCAGCAGCGCCTGGCAGAAGGAGTGGATGGTCTGGATGCTGATACCGCCGGGCGCATCGAGCACACGCGCGAACAGGCGCCGGGCCGTGACCATGTTCTGCGGTGTGGGAATCCGCTCCATCAGCTCGGTCAGCGCCGCCTCCAGCGCCGCATCACTCGCCAGCGTCCAGCCACCGAGCTGGTTCTCAAGCCGGTTGCGCATCTCCGCCGCCGCCGCCTTGGTAAAGGTCAGGCACAGGATGCGTTGTGGCGCGGCGCCATCGAGCAGCAATCGCACGATGCGGTCGGTCAACACCTTGGTCTTGCCCGTACCGGCATTGGCCTCGACCCAGGCCGACGCCTGCGGGTCGCTGGCACGCCGCTGCCGGCGGCTGGCCGCGACACGCGGATCGACGGGCAGCACCGACACGCTCATATGTCTTCCTTGGCGCCGGTCGACCACTCGGTCACGCGCTCGAGATGATCATAGTCGTTGAAGTACGGACCGAACTCCGGCCAGGGCAGCGGCGTGTAGGGTGTCTCGGCGCTGTCGAAGCGTTTGATCATGCGCAGCAGCAGCGCGAACATGGCGTCGGCGAGCGCGGCGCTGTCCTTGATCACCTCGATCTGGCCGCCGGCGCCACGGCCATGGATCTGCCAGTACGACAGCTCGACACCGCGGGGCTTTGCCGTCGTCCCCTCGAAGGTGCCGTGGTGCGCGATCGCCGCTTCCAGCAGCAGCTGCGGTGCAAAGAGCGCTCGCATCTCCTTGGGCTGCGGGATGCGGCCGGTCTTGTAGTCGATGATCTCCCACGCGCCGCCGGGCAGCAGATCGATGCGATCGGCCCGGGCCGTCACCACGAACGGACCGGCTTCGGCTTTGACCGTGAGCTGGCCCTTGCCCTCGTGCGTCAACGTCCGGATGCCTGCGGCACGGCGCACATTTTCCTCGCGCACGATCCACGCAGCCAGCCGTTCGACACGCGACCACCAGAAGGCGCGTTCCGCCGGCGATTTCAGCAGGTCGGCCAGCGCGTCCGCACCGATTGCCAACAATCGCGGCACGGCATCCGGCGGCAATGCATCAGGGTAGCGGGTCAGGAAGGCTTCCAATGCCGCATGCAGCGCGCTGCCCCGATCGGCGGCCCCAAGCTTGGCTTCCAGCGGATCGAGTGGTCGCAGCCGCAGGATGCGCCGCGCATAGAGCCCGTAGGGATCGCGCCGCCACTGCTCGATCGCCGACACCGGCAGCTCGCGCGGCCGCGCCTGCAGCGGTGGCCTCGGTTCGGGGCGCGGCCAGGGCGCGTATTGTGGTGCCTCGTCCAAGGCTTCGGCCCAGGCGACGCGTGCATCACCGCGCTTGAGATAGGTCGGGCGCGCACGCGCACCGCCGGTCCGCTCGCCCAGCAGCGCATCCAGACGCGCCAGCCAGCGGCTGGGGACGGTCGGCGCGCCGCCGACTCGGCCGGCCCGCGTGATCAGCACATTCGCGGCCGCGAAGGCCTGGGCGAAGTCGTGGGCCGCCAGGCCGATGCGGCGTTCCGGCTGCGGCAGACCCAGTGCTGCGCGCATCGGACGGTTGAGCCACGGCCCCGTATCGACCGACGGCGGCCAGGTACCTTCGTTCAGGCCACCGAGTACCACCAGGTCGGCACGCTGCAGGCGCGCTTCCAGCGGTCCCAGCACGGTCAGCCGCGGGTGCGCACCGTGACGCGGCCGGACCACAGCGCCGGCCAGCAGCGCGTCCAACAGCGCGGGCAGTTCCAGTAGCGGCAGCGACGGCAGGTCGCCCAGATGCCGGCGCCAGTCGAGCACGGCCAATGCCAGTGCCTCGCCGGCATCGCCGCGCCACAGCCGCTGGTCACCCGACATCTCGGGCACATCCGCCATCCGCTCGGCGACGCACGCCAGAGCATCGAGGCGCAGGCCGGGCGGTGTCGCCTCGTCCTGCTCCTGCAGCGGCGCCACCTGCGCCTCCAGGCGCGCGAGCAGATCGAGCACGGCCTTGCGATCGGCGTCCGGCAGCTCGGTGCCATCAATTCGCGTTCGCAGGGCTGCCAGCCCGAGATCGGGCTTGGGGCCGCGCAGCACACGCCGGTCGAGCAAGCGCGCGGCATGCAGCAACGCCGCGCGCGGCAGGCCCAAGCCGGTCAATGGATGCTTGAGCAGGGCCAGCAGATTGACCGGCGCGAAACCGCCCGCCAGTGCCTGGGCCAGCAGGCGCAGGAAGGTACCTGGTGGTGTTTGCGCCAGCGGCACGCCGGCCGAGTCATCGATCACGATGTCCCAGCGCCGCAACTCAGCGGCCACGCGGCGCGCCAGCTCACGATCGGGCGTCACCAGGGCTGCCGTACGCCGTGGCGTATCCAGTGCCTCGCGCAGCGCCATCGCCGCAACGACCGCTTCCTGCTGCGGCGTCGCGCAATCGACGCGCACGACATGCTCCAGCGCTGCCGGATCGAGCGGTCCCTCCTGGCTCCAGCCCTCGCTGGTTTCGGCCGGCCGCATGAGGGCCGACAGAAGTCGGCGCGACGGTGACTCGTGTGCGGAGACGCCTGGCCAGATCGGCACGGCGTCGCGCTGCATGGTCAATGCCGACAGCAGCTCGCGCAAGCCGGCCTGCGGATGGGTCGGGTCGAGCGCCGCCCAGCTGGCATCATCGAGTGCCTGATCGAGGCCAGGCAGGACAACGCAACCCGTCGGCAGCGACGCCACCGCCGTCAGCAGCTCGCGCGTGGCCGGTTGCGTGCCGGTCGACCCGGCAGCGACCACCGGATGATCCGGCGGCGTGGCACGCCAGAGCGCTGCCTGCTGGCGCAACAGCCGACTGCGGCGATCGACGGCATCGATACAGCCGCGCTCGGCCAGGATGGCCGGCCAGTGTTCGCCCACGATGCGCAGGAACGACAGCGTATGCTGCCAATGCTCTGCGAAGCCGGCGTCGACGACGGTCGCCAGGCGCTCGAACGGCACGCCCTCGATCTGCAGTTCGTCGACCAGCCGCCCCAGCTCGCGCGCCAAGCCCAGCGCTTGTGCCAGCGAGCCGGCGATCGGCTGGCCGTCGGTGCCGCGGAACGCCAGGACCAGCCGGGCCAGCAGCGCCTCGCGCGCCAGGGAGTCCATGGCAGGCGGTACGGCAATGGAGTCGTCGCCGTTCTCGCCCAGTGCCGAGACGTTGATGGACTCATCGTCCTCATCGACATCGCCGATCGGCCGCATGCGGGGCAGCAGCAGCGGCCGGCCGTCGGTCGCGCGCAGGAACGCCTCACGCAGGGCGCGTACCGCACGTCGGGTCGGCAGCAGCACCAGCACATCGGCGAACGTCAGCGGATCGTCGCCATAGGCTTCGAACAGACCGTGCGCCAGGGCATCGACGAAGCCGGCATCCGGCGGAATCGTGTAGACGCCGCGCACCGGTGTGGCCGTGCCGCGCCGCGCTGCCACCGACTACTCCATGGTGCGACGGCGGCCACCGCCGCGGGCGAAATAATCCTCAGCATCCGCCAGCGCCGCCGGCGTGCCGACATGAAAGAATTCGCCGTCATGGCGCAGGCCGCGGAGCTGTTCGCGCGCCTCGGCCTGATCCCACAGCAGAAGCTGCGAGAACGGCCCCTGCGGTGCCGCTTCATACAGCCGCCGATCGCAGATCGTCACGCCAGCAAAAACGAAGGGCGCCACCTCGCTGCGACTGCGGCGGCGCACGCGACCGTCGGGGGCCATGTGATAATCGCCCATGCTGTCGGGATCATAGCCACGGGCGGCCACCGTCGGATGCAACAGCAGCAGCGCCTGCATGCGGGCTGCATCCCATTGGTTGGCCATGCGCGCCAGCATCGGCGTCGGTCCGTCGAGCCACAGCGCGTCGCCATTGACGGTGAAGAACGGCGCGTCCCCGAACCAGGACAGCGCCTTCTTCACACCGCCACCGGTATCCAGCAGTGTCTCTTCCGGTGACAGTTCGATGCGGGGCCGCGTGCGCTTCGCCAGGTGCGCCCGGATTTGACCGGCAAGGTGGTGGATGTTGACGACGCATAGTTCGACACCGGCGTCCGCCAGCGAATCCAGCGCATGGTCGAGCAGCGTGTGGCCGGCCACCGGCACCAGCGCTTTGGGCAGCGTATCTGTGATCGGGCGCATCCGCTCGCCGCGGCCGGCGGCCAGCACCATCGCCCGTTTGATAATCACGCTGCTCATATCGCGAGAACCCTTTTGGCCGGCGGGACGTGACGATCGACCCAGTGGCGCAGCGGCGTCAATGCCGGGTGCGCCAGCGAGCGCTCGAACAGCCGCCACACCCGCGGCAGATGCGGCAGATAGATCGGCTTTCCATCGCGCTGCAGCAACCGTACGAACAAGCCGATGACGCGCGCATGACGCTGGGCGCCCAAAATGGCGAAGGCTGCCTCGAAGCCGGCGCGGTCGCCAACGCCGGCGCTGGCGACGTATCGATCCAGCATGGCGGCGCGCAGGGTCGGGTCGATGTCGCGACGGGCATCCTCGATCAGGGACATCAGGTCGTAGGCGGCATGGCCGCGCTGGGCATCCTGGAAATCGAGCAGGCCACACGCCTGGATATCGGACCTGCCGTGCAGCCACATCAGGTTGTCCTGATGGAAATCGCGCAGGACCAGTGTCTCGGGTTCTGCCGGCATCGACCGCAGCACATCGCGCCAGGCGGCGCGGTATGATGCTGTTTCCTCTTCGGACGCCACACGCCCAGCCGACGCCGGCATATACCACTCGGGCAGCAGCATCGCCGCATCGATCAGAGCGTCGCCGTCATAGGCCGCGAGGCCGGATGGCACGGCCCGTGGACCGTGGCCGTGCAACGCCACCAGCACATCGGTCGCCAGGGCATAAAGCGACGCCTCATCGCCACCGACGGGCACCGGTTGCGCGTTCATGACCCGGGCGTACGTGGCGTCGCCGAGATCCTCCAGCAGCAGAAAGCCGTTGTCTGCGTCCTCGGCGAGAATCGCCGGTGCACTGAAACCCAGGGCGTGCAGGTGACGCCCGATAGCAACGAACGGCCGGACATCCTCCTGCGGCGGTGGGGCATCCATGGCCACCGCCGTCTGCCCGCCGCGGCGCAGCCGGTAGTAGCGCCGAAACGATGCATCACCGGCCAACAGGGATTCGGCGGCATCTGCCCATCCGGCCTGCCGCACGAACTGCTGGCGCTGAACCGAACGCTGCGCGTCAACCATGGGTCAGCTCGGCCGCCAGCGCTTCGAGGCGACGCACCCACGTGGCATCGCCGGACAAGCTGCCGCGCAGGGCGTCGGCCGCGGCGATGCTCAGTGTGAGGTCCAGACGACGAGCCGGCAGCAAGCCGCCCAGTCGCTGGGGCCATTCGATCAGGGTCACGCCGTCGGCCAGAGCCTCTTCCAGGCCCAATTCCCAGACCTGGTCGGGCGTATCGATGCGGTAGAGGTCGAAATGCCAGATGGCACCAGCGGGCGTGTCGTAGGTCTCGACCAGGGTAAAGGTCGGACTGGGCACGATCAGCTCGCCATCGCCCATGGCGGCACGGATGATGGCACGGGCCAGCTCGGTCTTCCCGGCGCCGAGATCGCCGTGCAGCGCGATCACGTCGCCCACGTGCATCCGACGTGCCAGCGCGGCGCCCAGGCGCATCGTTGCATCGAGATCAGGAAGATCCAGGTCGAAAGCCGTCATCGATCGCAGCAGGGCGGGAAGAGAAGCGCCATCCATCGCCCCTCTCTAGCATCCTGCGAGTCGGCCCTGGAAGCCCGCTGTCATTCCGTGCTGGCTGTCCTCCTGAACGACAGCGAGGGATCCGAGGCGGCGCCCGGATCCCTCGCTACACTCAAGATGACGGAAACTCAGTACCGGTAGTGATCGGGCTTGAACGGGCCGGTCTCCGGCACGCCGATGTACTGGGCCTGGTCTGGGCGCAGCTTGGTGAGCTTCACGCCGATCTTCTCCAGGTGCAGCGCCGCGACCTTTTCGTCGAGGTGCTTGGGCAGGGTGTAGACCTTCTTCTGGTACTTGCCCTGATTGGCCCACAACTCGATCTGGGCCAGGGTCTGGTTGGAGAACGACGAGGACATCACGAAGCTGGGATGGCCCGTGGCGTTCCCCAGGTTCACCAGCCGGCCTTCGGACAGCAGGATGATGCGCTTGCCGTCGGGGAACTGGATCTCGTCCACCTGCGGCTTGACGTTCTCCCACTTGTAGTTGCGCAAGCCGGCGACCTGGATCTCGCTGTCGAAGTGGCCGATGTTGCAGACGATGGCGCGGTCCTTCATCTGCCGCATATGCTCGACGGTGATGACGTCGACGTTGCCCGTCGCCGAGACGAAGATATCGGCGCGCGGCGCGGCATCTTCCATCGTCGTCACTTCGTAGCCTTCCATCGCCGCCTGCAGGGCGCAGATCGGATCGACTTCCGACACCATGACGCGGCAGCCGGCGTTGCGCAGTGAGGCGGCCGAGCCCTTGCCGACATCGCCGAAGCCCGCGACCATCGCCACCTTGCCGGCCATCATCACGTCGGTGCCACGGCGGATGCCGTCGACCAGCGATTCACGGCAACCATAGAGGTTGTCGAACTTCGACTTGGTCACCGAGTCGTTGACGTTGATCGCCGGCCACAGCAGGCGGCCTTCCTTTTCCATCACGTACAGGCGATGCACGCCAGTGGTGGTCTCTTCGGTGACGCCGCGGATGGCAGCACCATTGCGGCTGTACCAGCCCGGCTGCTCCTTCACGCGCTTGGCGATCGCGGCGTAGAGCACCTCTTCTTCCTCGTTGGTCGGCTTGGCGATCAGCGAGGCGTCCTTCTCGGCGCGCATGCCCAGGTGGATCAGCAGGGTCGCATCGCCGCCGTCGTCGAGGATCATGTTCGGCGTGCCGCCGTCGCCCCACTCGAAGATGCGATGGGTGTAATCCCAGTACTCGACCAGCGACTCGCCCTTGATGGCGAACACCGGCGTGCCCGCCTTGGCGATGGCGGCCGCGGCGTGATCCTGGGTCGAATAGATGTTGCATGACGCCCAGCGCACATCGGCGCCCAGCGCGCTCAGCGTCTCGATCAGGACCGCGGTCTGGATGGTCATGTGCAGCGAGCCCGCGACGCGGGCACCCTTGAGCGGCTGCGTCTTGCCATACTCGCTGCGGATCGCCATCAGACCGGGCATCTCGGTCTCGGCAATGGCGATTTCCTTGCGGCCCCAGTCGGCGAGACCGATGTCTTTGACCACGTAGTCGGGCTTTTCCTTGGCCATGGGAGTCCTGTCGGAGGTACGCCGATGTGACGCGCGGCGTCGATCTGGTGTGGGTCGGCGAGGCGTACGTGACGTCCGACCCGATCGGAGAGCGCCCCTATACCAGCGCCCCCGATGACCGACAACGTGGCCGATATAAAACTATACTTATGTCTGCATATGAAGGGGCGTCGCGGCCCTAGTCCTCGCCGAAGCGGTCCTCGACCAGCTTGGCCAGCGCATCGAGCGCCTCCGGCGCCTGTCGCCCGCTGGCACTGACCTGGATCTGCGACCCCAGTGCGGCCGCCAGCATCATCAGGCCCATGATCGACAGGCCCGAAACCTCCTGGCCGGCATGGGTAACCTTCACGGCAGCGTCGTACTGCGCCACGAGCCGGACGAACTTGGCCGCGGCCCGGGCATGCAGGCCGCGCTTGTTGGCGATGGTCAACGTCCGCGAACTGGCGTCGGCCATGGGCGGGATCTCGCTCTAGCTGGCGTCCTTCGCCAGCAGGCGCGACGCGACGGTGATGTACTTGCGGCCGGCATCCTGACAGGCCGCGACGGTTTCCGCCATCGGTCGATCGACACGCACGCTGGCCAGCTTGATCAGCATCGGCAGGTTCACGCCAGCGATCACCTCGACCCGCGCCCGGTCCATGATCGAGATGGCGAGGTTGGACGGCGTGCCGCCGAACATGTCGGTCAGCACCACGACACCCTGTCCCTCGTCGCACTCGGCCACGCGCTCCAGAATCTCGGCGCGACGCTTCTCCATGTCGTCGTCGGCCTCGATGCACACCGCGGCCGCCAACCGCTGCGGTCCGACGACATGCTCCAACGCCGCCAGGAATTCACGCGCGAGCTTCCCGTGCGTCACCAGCACGATGCCGATCATCGGCTTACCTCTTCGTTCCGTTTCTTGTCCGGACGGCGGGCGCCGTCGGTGTGATATCGATGTCACGATGAGCCAGTACCAATGCTCTGCCCTGCCGTCGGATCCCATCCGCCAGCTGCTCGGCCACCATCACCGATCGATGGCGCCCCCCGGTACAGCCGACGGCGACGGTGAGGTAACTCTTGCCCTCCCTTTCGAAGCGCGGCAAGAGCCTGTCGAGTAAACTCCGCACGCCGTCGACGAACGCCCGGCAGTCGGGATCGCGCGCGACATACCGCCGCACAGCCGGATCCAGGCCGGTCAATCCTCTCAGTTTCGAATCCCAATAGGGATTGCGTAGGAACCGCGCGTCGAACACTAAATCTGCTTCGCGCGGGATTCCGCGTCGGTAAGAGAAGGACATCACCGACAACCGCAGCCCCTGACCGTCGCCGCCGAAGTGACCCAGCAGCAGCCGCTTCAGGTCATGCGGGCCAAGCATAGACGTATCGATCGTCTCGTCGGCATGATCGCGCAACCGGCGCAGCGCCCGACGCTCTTCGACGATGCCGTCCAGCACCGGCCGGTCCTGTGCCAGCGGATGGCTGCGCCGGGTTTCCGTGAAGCGCCGCAGCAGGACGTCGTTGTCGCAATCGAGATAGACCAGGCGCGCGTCGAGATCCGCGCGCGCCCGCAACTCCCGCACGCAGGTCAGCACGCGGGTCGCATCGAAACCGCGCGTGCGCACGTCGATGCCGATGGCAATCGGCTGGATGTCATGCGGCGCATCGGGTGACGACCGCAGCAGCGGTGCAATCATGGTCAGCGGGAGGTTGTCGATCGCGACATAGCCGGCGTCTTCCAGCGCCCGCAACGACGTGGCACGACCGGCACCCGAGAGACCCGTGATCAGGACGACGGAACGGCGGCGGGATGGCGACGCATCGCGCCGACGTGGCCGCGCCGGCGATGAACGCAATGTCTCGGGGCGTGATCGGGCCACGTGCGAATCATGAAGCGCGTGACGCGCCCAGAGCAAGACGAATCTTGACCGCAGTGGACGCATCGAACGCTGTCAATCGGCAGAGCGGAATGCGCACGCCAGCCAGCGCCGCAAACCGCGCCTCAGGCAACCGCTCGACATCCGCCGCCGGCACCAGATCGACGATCAACGCCACTGCCACCGCCGCGAGCACTTGATCGGCATGCAGGCGGAGTATGCCGATGCCGCGAGCCTCGATCAGCCCGGCCAGGACCGACGGCGCTCGTGCCATCAGATTTCCACTCTCCGCCGTCAGATCCGTACGGTCATCGGCCACCAGACGCGCACCGCCGTCGATCAGGCGAAGGGCCAGGTCGGACTTGCCGGCACCCGACGACCCGCGCAACAGAACGCCACGCCACGCGCCCGCGACGGACAGCGCGACACAGGTGGCGTGAATGTTCAGCGGCGATGCGTCGGTCACTGCGGTACATGGCCAGAGGGACACATAACCGTCAACGTATGCGGCCAGAGCCACCGCCACGCAATGGGCGCATTCCTGCCGCTGTGTTATGGACGTATGACAGCGGCGATGACCGGTACATCCTTTCGGTCGCCGGGAGGCAACGCGGGTGGACGGCTCACGCATCGATACGTCATCGCCGACGGTCGTGGTCACCGCTGACACGCCGGACACGGTGGTCGACCGACCTGCGGGCGTCGTGCGGCGCCAAGTCGGGCGGATGCAGGTTCGCATCGTGACGGCGCTGGCCATCGGGTTCCTGGCCGTCGCCTTCATCGCGGTCGCCGCGTTTGCCATCACCGTTCTGGGAGCCTCCGACACCACGCAACGGCTGCTGCTGGACCGCAACCGGCGTATTGTCGAAGCCGAAGCGCAATTCCTGCGCGACCGGCTTGATCCGGTGTCGACGCAGCTGCAGTTCATCGCATCGCTGGCCGCGCGCAACCGCCTCGACGTCAGCGCTCCCAGCCAGGTCGTCGATGCGCTGGCCGCCGCCATGGAGCAATTGCCGCAGGTCTCTGGTGCCGGTTTCGCCGCCCTCGACCAGATGGTGAGCCAGGTCGTGCGCAAGCCCGACGGACTGGTGCGGGATCGCGTCCCCCTGAGCGACTTCCCCAACGGTATCGAGCACTTCCATGAGATCCAGACTGCCCGGGGGGCGTTCTGGGGTGAGTTGCTATGGGATTCGTCGACGCGGCAGCCGATCATCAACGTCCGCGTTCCCATCCGCCGCAGCGACGGCGGCTTTGTCGGCGCGCTGGTCGCCACCGTCACCATGGGCGAACTGTCGCGGTTGATCGTGGACCATGATGTCGACGGCCAGTCTTTCATTCTGGTCGGCCGCGACCATGTGCTGGCACACCGCACGCTCAAGGAGCCCAAGCGGCTGGCGCTGACCGAAGATAAACCCCTGCCGCAGCTCAGCGAGGTGGACGACCCGGTGCTGGCCGCCATCTGGCAGCCGCCGGTGCAGAGCCGCACATTCACGCGGGTGCTGGGTCATCTCGGGCATGTCGTCGACGTCAACGACAGGCGCTGGATCTTCGTCTACCGCCAGATCGACGGCTATGGGCCGCAGCCGTGGCTGATCGGCCAGTACTTTCCCTACGAAGAAGCGACACGCGACATCGAGCGGCTGCGCGAAGGCATCTGGGCGGGCATGGCGGCGTTGTTGCTGGCGTTGCTGCTGGCAGCCGTCATGGGTCTGCGCATGGCACGCGCCATCCGCCGACTGGGCGCCACAGCGACGGCGCTGGAGCGCCTCGACTTCGAGGCCAGCGGGCCCATGGTGCGCTCGCGGCTCAAGGAGATCGACGATGCCGCGGAGGCACTGGAGAAGGCGCGCACCACGTTGAAGTGGTTCGGGCTCTACGTGCCGCGCCGTCTGGTCGCGCGGCTGATGAAAGAAGGCGGCGCGAGCCTGGTTTCCCGGCGTCGGACGGCCACGGTGATGTTCACCGACATCGTCGGCTTCACGCCGATGGCCGAGGACATGGACGAACGCGGCACGGCCGAACTGCTCAATCATCACTTTGCCCTGCTCGGCGCCGAGATCGAACGCGAGCATGGCATGATCGACAAGTTCATCGGTGATTCGGTCATGGCGGCGTGGGGCCTGACGTCGGACCACGCCGACGCCGCCTGCCGCACGGCCCTCGCCATCGCCGACGTGGTGCGCGGTGAAAACGCTGCCCGGCGCGCCCGCGGCCTCAAGCCGGTGCGTGTGCGAATCGGCATCCACAGCGGTGCCGTGGTCATCGGCAATATCGGCACGCCCGAGCGCATGAACTTTACGGTCGTCGGCGACGCCGTGAACGTGGCGCAACGCATCGAGCAGCTGGGCAAGAACCACATGCTGGAGGGCGACGAGGTGATCGCACTCGCCAGCGGCGACACGATCGCCTGGCTGCAAGACCCGACGGCGCTCAGCGCTACTCCCGTCTTCGTCGGCGAACAGGCCATCCGTGGCCGCGTTGTGCCGGCGAAGATCTATCGGCTGGCCTAGTACCCGCTATCGCTCGAGTGTGACTTGGGACTGTCATCCCGAGCGCCCCTTCGGCAGGCTCAGGAGAGGGATCTTTCGATGCAGGCGCACCCGTGCGTCGCTTGCAGAAGATCCCTCGCTGCGCTCGGGATGACAGCGGTATCAGTGACGCGTGATTCCGGGTACCAGGCCCTGACGCCCCGCTTCGCGCGGGCGGAAATCAGGTCATCTTGATCATGACGTGCTTCTGGTAGGCCGGGCGTGCCGCCAGACGGTCATACCAGGCGCGCAGGTGCGGCATCGCCGGCAGTCCTTCCCGCGCGAACGGCAGGTTGAACCAGCGATAGGCCATGGCTCCGGCCGGAATATCGCCCATGGTAAAGTGATCGCCGGCTACATAGGCCCGGTCGGCGAGATGACCGTCGAGGCGGGACCACAAATCGGCGGTGGCGACGCGCGCCTTTTCCATGGCCTCCAGGTCACGCTTCTCCGGCGGCGTGCGGATCCAGCCCCAGAACAGCGTTGTCATGCCCGACGCGATCACCGACAGCTGCCAGTCCATCCACCGGTCGGCTTCGCCACGCGGCTTGGGTTCCTTGGGCCACAACGTGCCGGCAGCATGGGTCGATGCGAGATAGCGCACGATCGCGTTCGACTCCCAGAGGATATAGCCGCCGTCATCGATGGTCGGCACGGTGCCGTTGGGATTCATCGCGCGATACCACGGCTGGTCGTTGCCGCCGAAAGCACCGCCGACATCGGTTCGCTCGTAGGCCAGCCCGCACTCGTCTGCCACCCACAACGCCTTCTGCACGTTGATCGAGTTGGCGCGGCCGTAGATCTTCAGCATGGAATAGCTCCTGTCAGCCCCGTCCGTCATGTCGAGCGTAGCGAGACATCTCCTCGAAAGGGAGTCTCGGCTCGCCGGAGATTCCTCGCTTCGCTCGGAATGACGTGACCCTCAGTGTGCTTCGGCCCACGTAACGCCAGATCCGACCTCGACCACCAGCGGCACCGACAGGCGAGCGGCGTGCTGCATGGTCTCCTGGATCACGGCCGAGGCGCGTTTGATCTCGGCCTCGGGTGCCTCGAAGACCAGCTCGTCGTGCACCTGCAGCAGCATGCGCGTCTCCAGCGACGCCGCGCGTAGGGCGCCAGGCAGGCGGATCATGGCGCGCTTGATGATGTCGGCGGCACCGCCCTGCAGCGGCGCATTGATCGCGGCCCGTTCATGGAAGCTGCGGTGTGCCGGGTTCTTGTCATTGATCCAGGCCAGGTGGACCTTGCGACCGAACGGCGTCTGCACATAGCCGGTCTTGCGGCAGAACGCCTTGGTGCGCTCCATGTAATCGCGAATGCCGGGATAACGCTTGAAGTAGGTATCGATGTAGGTGCGCGCTTCGCCCTGCGGGATGCCGAGCTGGGCCGCCAGCCCGAACGGCGAGATGCCATAGATGATACCAAAATTGATCGCCTTGGCGCGCCGGCGCACCAGCGGATCCATGCCCTTGGCCGGGATGTTGAACACCTCCGCGGCCGTGATGGCATGGATGTCGTCACCGCGTTCGAAGGCTTCTTTCAGCGACGCGATGTCGGCCACGTGCGCCAGCAGGCGCAGCTCGATCTGCGAATAGTCGGCGCTCAAGAGCTTGTGGCCGGCCTCGGCGATGAACGCCTTGCGGATCTTGCGGCCATCCTCGGTGCGCACCGGGATGTTCTGCAGGTTGGGATCGGTCGATGCCAGGCGTCCGGTCGCGGCACCGGTCATCATGTAGGACGTGTGCACGCGCCGGGTCTTGGGATTGATCTCCGCCACCAGCGCATCGGTGTACGTGCCTTTCAGCTTGGCGAGCTGGCGGTGTTCCAGCAGCTTGCCCGGCAGCTCGTGCCCCTGCTCCGCCAGCTCTTCCAGCACGCTGGCATCCGTGCTCCAGGTGCCGCTCTTGTTGCGCTTGCCGCCGGGCAGCTTCATTTCGTCGAACAGGATCTCGCCCAGCTGCTTGGGCGAGCCGACATTGAACTCACGGCCGGCGAGCTTGTGCAGGTCGGCCTCGAGCGCTGCCATGCGGCGTTCGAAATCGCTGCTCAACCGGCGCAGTTCGGTGGCGTCAACCTTCACACCGGCGCTTTCCATCGTGGCCAGCACCGGAATCAGCGGTCGCTCGATGGTTTCGTACAGCGTCGCCACGCGCTCCGCAGCGATCCGCGGCTTCAGCGCCAGCCACAACTGCATCGTGACGTCGACGTCCTCGGCCGCGTAGTCGCGCGCCTTGTCCATCGCCACGCGGTCGAATGTCACCTGCTTGGCGCCGCTGCCCACGACGTCGCTAAGCTTCGTGGTCTGCACGCCCAGGAAACGCTCGGCGATTTCGCTGGTACCGTGCCCATGCAGCCCGCCTTCGAGCACGAACGACAGCAGCATGGCATCGTCGATCGGCGTCAGCGCGACGCCGTGGCGGCCCAGCACGGTCCAATGGGGCTTGATGTTCTGCCCCACCTTCAAAACGCCCGGGTCTTCCAGCAGCGGCTTCAGGCGCGCGAGAACGTCGGCCTGCGGCAGCTGGCCGGGCAGCAGATCCGCCTTGGCACCCTCCGCCGGCGCGGTGGAACCGCCGCCCAGATCCAGCGCGCCCTGGGCCGATCCGACGGGACCCGGCGGACGATGCGCCAGCGGCACATAGACGGCGCGGCGGCGGCCGGCGCCGACGTCGGCAACCGGACCATCGGGCAGCGCCAGGGCGATGCCCACCAGGTTGCCGTCGAGCGGACTGGACGAATCGGTGCGACACGCAATCGCCAGCACACCCGCGGCATGCGCCGATTTGATGACATCGTCGAGCGTCTTGAGGCTGGTCACCAGCTCATAGTCGGCGGCACCGAACGGCTTCTTGCGCGGCAGGCGCCAATCGAGGTTGCCGGCCGTCTGCGAGTCGCCGGTATTGGCATTGGCTGCCGATGCTTCATTGCCCTCGGTCGCAAAGGCCGGTGCCAGTGCCTGCTCAGCGGCGATGGGATCCGGCTCGGATCCGCCGTCCGCTGCCGGCGTGCCCCTGGCAGGGGCGCCTTTCATGGCGCCGTACTTCGCCAGCAGCGAGCGGAAACCCTGCTTCTCCAGCCAGGGAATCAGCTTGTCGAGATCCGGCAGCTTCTTATCGAACGTATCCGGCTGTTCCGTGATCGGCACGGTGTCGGTCAACGTCACCAGCCGGCGCGAGACGCGGGCCAGCTCGGCGTTGACCTGCAAGGCCTCGCGCCGCTTGGGCTGCTTGATCTCGCCGGCGCGTTGCAGCAGCGTTTCGAGATCGCCGTACTCGGTAATCAGCTGGGCCGCGGTCTTGATCCCGATACCGGGTACGCCGGGTACGTTGTCGGTGCTGTCGCCGGCCAGCGCCTGTACGTCGATCACCTTCTCCGGCCCGACACCGAACTTCTCGATGACGGCATCGCGGCCCAGGGTGCGCAGCTTGATCGGGTCGTACATCGAGACCTTGTCGCCCACCAGCTGCATCAGATCCTTGTCGGACGAGACGATGGTGACATCGGCGCCGGCGGCGACCGCCACGCGGGCGTAGGTCGCGATCAGGTCATCGGCCTCGTAGCCCGGCATCTCGATGCACGGCAGGCCGAACATGCGATTGGCCTCGCGCAGCAGCGGGAACTGCGGCACCAGCGCTTCGGGCAGCTCGGGCCGGTGTGCCTTGTATTCCGGATAGATCTCGTTACGAAACGTGCGCTCGCTGTGGTCGTGGATAACGGCGATGTGGTCGATCTCCGGCCGCTCCAGCAGGAACTTGGTGATCATGGTGCAGAAGCCGTACACGGCATTGACCGGCGTACCATCGGGCCGGTTCATCGGCGGCAGCGCGTGATAGGCGCGGAAAATGTAACCCGATCCGTCGATCAGCCACAGATGCTTCAGCGGCTTGTTCTCGCCGCCGACAGCGGCAACAGCAGTTGGTGACGGGGCAGCCTCGCTCTTGGCGCGGGCGCGCGGAGCGGGTGCGGGAGTGGCGGCCGGCTTGGCCGCAGCGGCGGGCTTGCGAGGCATGTCAGGTGGGTAGCATGCCCCGGCGCGGGCGTCAGCGGGGATCAACCCGCGCTGGGGATGAACGGCAGTGTCACGACCGCCTTCGGAAACCCGAGAATCATCCTTTTAAATCAAGATTTCAGTGCGAACTGGCGCATCGCGGCGGCAACAACGGCGGCAGGTGTCGCACCGGCGTCGATATCCAGGCTCTGCGCCGCAGCAGTGGGCTGCGCTGTCGGATCCTTGAGCGCATGACCCGATATGACCAGCACGATCGGCCGTGGCAGATCGGCGGCGGCCAGATCGCGCCATGCCGCCAACGGCGTCGCGGCAGCAGGCTCGGCCGCGATCCCCTCATGGCGACCCAGATCGCGCATCGCGCGACGGATCTGCGAATCGCTGACGGCGACGGCTCGCCCGTTGGCCGACCGTAGAATCCTCAAGGTTCGCGTTCCATCGTCGGGATAGCCGCGCAACGGATCGTTGATCGAACCCGCCATGCCCTGCACCGGTGCCGGCCACGCCGTAACGACATCTTCCCCGCGCGCGAAGGCATCCGCGATGGGCGCGCAGCCCACGCCCTGCACCCCGATCGGCAGCGGCAATCGCTTCAGATACCCCTGTTCATGCAGAGTCCGGGCACCCTGCATGATGCCGTCGAGCATCGGGCCCGCCCCGATCGGCACGATCACGGTGCCCACCTCGCCGAGTTCGGCGTGAAGTTCGTAGAAAATCGTCGCGTGGGCTGCGGTCATGTAGGGGTTGAGATACGTCGATGTGAGATTGGCCCAGCCAGCGACCGCACCCTGGATCCGCGCCGCCTCGCGGTAGGCATCGCTGAAGTCGCCAGGCACCTCCAGCACGATGGCGCCGTGCGCCTTGGCCTGGGTGATCTTGTTGGCCGGCGTGCCCTTCGGCAGCGCGACGATGCAGGGTAGACCGGCGCGCGCGGCAAAGGCGCTGACCGACGCGGCATTGTTGCCTGTCGACGCGCAGATGACGCCCTCGGCACCGAGCGACAGGGCGGCCGAGACCGCCACGGCCGACCCGCGATCCTTGAACGAACCAGTGGCATTGGTCCATTCCGCCTTGGCATACACGGCATCGTCCGGAAACAAGCGCCGGAGTTTGAGCAACGGCGTCCCGCCTTCGCCGAGGCTGACGCGATGGTTCGCCACCGGCAGGAGATCGGCGAAATCCCAGAAGCATCTGCCCGCAGGCAGGCAGCCCGGCCACAGCGTCCGGGCGATCATCGTGCCGCCGCAGGCGCGACAGACAGGATGAAGATCGGTGGGCCTCTCTACGCCGCAGAAGAAGCAGACCAGCCGCGTCCGCGACAGCCCCCCGCATGGTTCGGGCGCCGGTGTGTCACGCGGGGGCGAGGTCATTCGACGGCCTTTCCGGACGTTGGCAGACCAGAAGCATGGCATGATCGCATCGGTCGGCAACGCCGGCGCCGACGCATGGCTGGCGTCACGTGTTGAACCGCCGGGCGGCGCGGGCTAATGCACGGCCATGCCGCCCACGGAGATGCCCATGCCCGACGATACCACCCGCCCGCGGCTCGAGACGCCGAGGCCCTTCGGCGCGCATCACATCGCACCCGACTGCCGGGGCATGAACTTCTATCGCGCCGATCGCGGGTTCCGTGACCTGCTGGGCCTCTATCTCGATCCCGACTGGCGGGCGCGAATGGACCCGCATTTCGATCGCATGAGCGCGCTGGCCGGCAATCAGCTCGACGAACTGGCCGACGAGGCCGACAAGCACGGCCCGGTGCTGCACCCGCGCGACCGCTTCGGCCGCGACGAGGAATGGATCGAGTACCACCCGGCCTATCGCGCGATGGAGCGGATCGCCTTCGGCGACTTCGGCATGCACGCGATGAGCCACCGCGCCGGCGTGCTGGGCATGCCCGACGCGGCGCCGCCCGTGGTGAAGTATGGTTTCACCTATCTGTTCGTGCAGGCAGAATTCGGCCTGATGTGTCCGATCAGCATGTCGGACACATCCAACCTCACCATCAAGAAGTATGGCTCCGACGCGCTGAAGCGGCTGCTGCTGGACCGCCTGCTGTCGACCGACATGGCCAGCGTGCTCAAGGGCGCGCAGTTCATGACTGAAAAGGCCGGCGGTTCGGATGTCGGCGCCATCGAGACCGAGGCCGAGCGGATCGGCATGGGCCCGGACGGCATCGACCGCTGGCGGATCTTCGGCGACAAATGGTTCTGCAGCCATGCCGATGCCGACGTGACGGTGATGCTGGCGCGTCCGCGCGGCGCGGCAGCGGGCACCAAGGGGCTGGCGCTGTTCGCCCTGCCGCGGCGCCTGGAGGACGGGTCGCGCAATGCCTATCGCGTCGTGCGGCTGAAGGACAAGCTCGGCACGCGCTCGATGGCGTCGGGCGAGGTGCGACTGGACGGCGCCACGGCCTACCTGGTGGGCGACGCGCAGAACGGCTTCAAGCAGATGATGAACCAGGTGAACCTGTCGCGCCTGTCGCACGGTGTGCGGGCCGCCGCCATGATGCGCCGCTGCCTGAACGAGGCGCTGGTGGTGGCGCGCCACCGCCGCGCCTTCGGCCACACCATCGACGCCTTCCCGCTGATGCGGCGCCAGCTGATGAAGATCATGGTGCCGACCGAGCAGGCGCTGTCGATGGCGCTGTGGTCGGCCGATGTCATGGGCCGCGCCCATGCCGGCGACCGCGGTGCCGCAGAGCTGCTGCGCATCCTGACGCCCGTCTTCAAGTTCCGCGCCTGCCGCGACAACATTCCCGTGGCGAGCCACGCACTGGAGGTGCGCGGCGGCACCGGCTACATCGAGGAATGGGCCAACGCGAGGCTGGTGCGCGATGCGCAGATCGGCACGTTGTGGGAAGGCACCAGCAACATCAACGCGCTTGATGTGGTTACCCGCGCGGTGGGCAAGAGCAGCGGCCACCGCGCGCTGCAGGCGGCGATCGACGACCGGCTGGGCCGCTCGCCATCCCTGCCCGGTCAGTTCCGTGGCCTGCTGAGCGCCACGATGGGCCGCGCCGCGGACTTCGCGGAAAAAGTCGCTGCCGATCCGAAACAGGAGAAGCGCTGCCGCATGGCAGCCGGCACGCTCTATCATGCCGCCACCGCCGCGTTGCTGGCGGCGGAAGGTGCCGCACTCGGCATGGCAGGTGGTGATGCGCGCCGGCTGCTCCTGGCCCGGATGGTCCTGGCGCATCGGCTCACGCCGCACGACCCGTTCGCATGGCACGACGACTCCTGGGAGGATGAGGCGACGTCATTGCTGCTATCGGATGCCGCAGTTCCTCTTGAAAAGGCGGCGGCGCTGGTGTCGGCTTGAGGCCGAACCCACCGGAGAGCGAGATGCGCCTGTCGCGCCGTGCCTTTGTTGCCGCTGCCAGTACCGTGCTGGCGGCATCCGCCGCGACGATCCGCATGAGCCACGCCCAGGCCTGGCCGTCGCGACCGTTGCGCCTGGTGATCCCCTTCCCCGCCGGCGGCGCGCAGGACAACGTGGGACGGGTGGTGGCCGCCAAGCTGTCGGAGCGATTGGGGCAGCAGGTCGTGCCCGACAACCGGCCCGGCGCCAGCGGCATCCTGGCCGCCGACATCGTGGCGAAAGCGCCAGCCGACGGCTACACGGTGCTGCTGGGCAACATCGCCTCGCACACGATCAACCCGCATCTGCAAAAGCTGCCCTATGATCCGTTCGGCGATTTCATCGCCGTGGCAGCCACCGGCTCACAGCCCAACCTGCTGTGCGCCCATCCGGCCTTCCCGCACGATACCGTCGCCAAGCTGGTGGCCGCCGCCAAAGCGGCGCCCGGCAAGATCAACTACGGTTCGTCCGGCACCAGCACGTCGCCCAGCCTGTCGATGGCGTTGTTCAAACTGCGTGCCGGTATCGACCTGACGCTGGCCGCCTACAAAGGCGCCGCGCCGGCAGCAAACGACGCCGTGGCCGGGCACATACCGCTGGTCGCCTCGAACTTCGACAGCCTGCGCGCCCTGGTGCAGGTCGGCAAGCTCAAGGCAATTGCCACGACCGGCGCGGCGCGTTCGCCAGCCCTGCCCGATGTACCGACATTCGCCGAGCAGGGCTTTCCCGACGTGGTGGTGACGGCATGGACGATGCTGTTCGTGCCCACCGGCACGCCGCGCGAGGCTGTCGAGCGGCTGCGGGCGGAGACGGTGGCCAGCGTCGCCGCCGCCGATCTGCGGGCACGCTTCGCGGAGATGGGCGTCGAGCCCATGGACATGACGGAGGCGCAACTGGTGCCCTACGTGCGTGCTGAGTATGAACGCTGGGGCGAGGTGATCCGCGCCGCCGGCCTCAAGCCGGACTGAAGGTCGCCGTCCGCCATCGTCGGGAGTCCGGAGAAGCTCATGCGCCTGTCGCGCCGCGCCTTTGTCACTGCCACCAGTGCGGCCTTTGTGCCCGCCATAACAACCGGTCCGAGCCGTGCCGAGGGCTGGCCGGCACGGCCGGTGCGTCTGGTGATCCCGGTTCCCGCCGGCAGTGCACAGGACAATGTCGCGCGCCTGGTCTCGGCCAAGCTGTCGGCGCGGCTGGGCCAACAGATCGTGGCCGACAACCGTCCCGGGGCCAGCGGCGTGTTGGCCGCCGAGATCGTGGCGCGGGCACCGGCCGACGGCTACACCGTGCTGATGGGCAATACGGCAACCCACACCATCAATCCGCATCTGCAGAAGCTGCCCTACGATCCGTTCGCCGATTTCATTGCGGTAGCCGCCGTCGGTTCACAGCCCAACCTACTGTGCGCAAATCCAGCCTTCCCGCACGACACGATCCCCAAACTGGTCGCCGCCGCCAAGGCCGAGCCCGGCAAGATCAACTGCGGCTCTTCCGGCGCCAGCACGTCGGCCAACCTGTCGATGGCGCTGTTCAAGCTGCGCACAGGCATCGACCTGACGCTGGCCACCTACAAGGGCGCCACACCGGCGGCAAGCGATGCCGTGGCAGGACACATTCCGCTGGTTGTCTCGAACTTCGACAGCCTGCGCGCGCTGGTGCAGGCCGGCAAGCTCAAGGCGATCGCCATGACCGGCGCGACCCGGGCACCGACGCTGCCCGACGTGCCGACCTTCGCCGAACAAGGGTTCCCCGATGTGGTGGTGAGCGCCTGGAACATGCTGTTCGTGCGCACCGGCACGCCGCGCGACGCCATCGAGCGATTGCGCGCCGATGCCATGGCCAGCATTGCGGCGCCCGACCTGCGGGCGCGTTTCGCGGAGATGGGCGTCGAGCCGATGGACATGACAGAGACGCAGCTCGCGCCTCATGTCAGGGCCGAGCACCAACGCTGGGGTGAGGTGATCCGTGCCGCCGGCATCACGCCAGAGTAGCGGCAGCGTCCAGCCGCTGGTGCCGGATGTCCTGGCGCCGGGCCTGGATCTGGTGTTCTGCGGCACGGCGCCCAGCCCGATCTCGTACCGCGAGCGGGCCTACTACGCCAACCGCGGCAACGGCTTCTGGCGGACCTTGCATCTGGTCGGCGTCCTGCCGGAACGCTTCGAGCCCAAGCGGTACCCCGAAGTGCTGCAGCATGGGATCGGCCTGACCGATCTCAACAAGACCGAATACGGCAGCGACCACGAATTGTCGCCGCAAGCCATGGACCGCGCCACCCTTGCCGCCAAGCTAGAGCGTTACCGGCCGGCTGCAGTCGCATTCACCAGCAAGAATGCCGGCGCCTTGTTCTTCGGCGCGAAGACAATCGAGTACGGCCGCCAAGGCGATGCCTCGTTGGCCGCCTTAGACCCTGCAGCATTGCGCAAGATCGTGTACTTCGTTCTGCCCTCACCGTCGGGGCGGGCGCGGTCCTGGTGGAACATCGCGCCGTGGCAGGAAGTCGGCCGCTTCGTGGCGGCGCGGCGGATCAGCCCTGCGCCGTAGCGCGTGCCTCGGCCTGCGCTTCGATGGCGTCCATATCCTCGTCGCTGAGGCCGAAATGGTGGCCGATCTCATGAATCAGCACGTGACGCACCAGATGCGTCAGGTCCTCGCCCGATTCAATCCAGTAGTCGAGGATGGGCCGACGATAGAGGAACACGCGGTCGATGTCGTTGGCGACGTGGGCCGCGCTCTTCTCGGCCATGGACACACCTTGATAGAGTCCCAGAAGATCAAAGGGACTCTCGAGTTCCATGGCCTTCTCGATCTCTTCCGTCGGGAATTCCTCGATGTGGATGCGGACATTGGCCGTGTGGCGACGGAACTCCGTCGGGATCGACGCCAGGGCCTCGGCTGCGATCTGTTCGATTTCCTCCAGCGTGGGCGCGGAGGTGAAAAGTCGTGGTGGCGTATCGTCGCTATATGAAGCCATGGTCGTCTCCTAGACCCGGCGTGCAACGTGCACAAGGGACGTGGGTCCATGGTGGTTCAATGGTGCTACGACCACCGGCATATCTGTCAAGAGGAGGATTTCGCATGCCAACCAAGCTCAGTGGCGCGCAAAGAGCGCAGGCGCTGGCCGGTCTTGACGGCTGGCGTGACGTCGATGGCCGCGATGCCATTACAAAGTCGTTTCGTTTCGCCGATTTCAATGCCGCCTTCGCCTTCATGACGCGCGCGGCATTCGTCGCCGAAAAAATGGACCACCATCCCGAATGGTTCAACGTCTACAACCGTGTCGAGGTCACGCTGGCGACCCATGATGCCGGCGGTGTCACCGAGCTGGACGTGAAGCTGGCAACCTTCATGGATGGCGCCGCCAAGGGCGGATGACGGCCTGTTACGTCATACCGACGGGGCCAGGTTATCGCCTCTGTCTTGGCTCGGCTGGGCCTGGGTGATGCCGCTGCCTGGCGGCACGCTGTGGGTGAGCCAGACGTTGCCGCCGATAACCGAATCGCGGCCGACGGTGATGCGGCCCAGGATCGTGGCGCCGGCATAGATCACCACGTTGTCCTCGATGATGGGATGGCGGGCGCCGCCCTTGATCAAGACGCCATTGGCGTCGGCCGGAAAGCGGCGAGCGCCCAGGGTAACGGCCTGATAGAGCCGCACGTTCTCGCCGAGAATGGCGGTTTCACCGATCACCACGCCCGTGCCGTGGTCGATGAAGAAGCTGCCGCTGATCTCGGCACCGGGATGGATGTCGATGCCGGTTGCCGAATGGGCGAGACCAGCGATCAACCGGGCCACCACCGGCGCCCCCAGCCGATGCAGCGCATGCGCCAACCGATGATGGATGATGGCGTTCATGCCGGGATAGCACAGCAGAACCTCGGTCGTGCTGGTGGCGGACGGATCGCCGTGCCAGGCTGCCATCAGATCGCTCACCAGGGCAGCACGGATCGCGGGCAGACGCGCGGCGAAGCTGCGCGTGATCGCCGCCGCACGCACCGCCAATATGCTCTCCTCGTGCGGCTCCGCATCGAGCAGCAGCCCGCGCCGCACCTGTTCGGCGAGCGCCGTGAGCGCGCTGTTGAGCGTGTTGCCCACGAAGTAGTCGATGCTCTCATCCGACAGGTCGGGCCGGCCGTAGTGCGTCGGAAACAGTGCCGCCGACAGCTCACCGATGATGTCCGCCAGCACGGCGCGGGACGGCAGTTCGCGGACATAGCCGCGATGGCGCACCTTGTTGATCACCTCGCGCGAGACGCGCAGCGCGGCGACGATGGAAGCCAGGTCCCAATTGGCCTCGTCGTCCCCTGATGCCGGCCACGGCCGGGATCTGTATTCGCTCACCGAAGAGGCTCCGTGAAGCAATCCGTCTGACGATCAGGCACTATGCCGCGGCTACCGTCTCAGCGGGGACGGGGACCGCCGACGCCAGCCGTTCAGCCAGCGCAATCGCCTGCTGCAGCAGTTCGACGTTGGTGCTCGATTCCCAGCGCGTGCCGCGCAACGGTGGGCCGATGGCAGAGAGCTGGTCGGACACCGCGCCGTCGCGCTCGATGGCGGCCGCATGTTGATCGGCATCGATGCCGAAGGCCAGCGGCCCCGGCCGCACCAGACCACGGCGCAGAAGGTTCGTCACCAGCGGCCGGTCACCGGCTTGCGCCCATTCATAGTGGGCACCTGTGCAGTTGATCACGGTATCGACCGTCACCGCCACGCGTACGTCGCTGCCGCGCAGCTGCAGGGTCACGGCGACCCGCCCGTTGGGCTCGAACTGCAAATCCCGCACGCGCGCGGCGCGATGAATGAAACGCCCTGCTTCGCGTACCTCTTCCAGCAGCAGGGCCGAGGGACCAGGCGAGCGATGCATGGCGTTTTCCCAGAACGGCCGCAGGTGACGCAGGAAGCGATGCCGCTGCGTCTCGTCGGCGCCCTGCCACAGGGCACCGACATGCGGGCGAATAGCCGCCACCAGCGATTGCCAATCCGCACCCGACTGGCGCACCGCCGTCAGCTCGCGCCTGATGCGTTGCAGCAGTACGACCACGGTACGCGGCAACCCGCCTTCGGCCAGGAAGTCGCGCCACGGCGTGACCTCGCGGCGCGGCTGCACCAATAACCCGCGGCGCGAGATCACATGGTAGCAGCCGCGAAAGCCGCGTCGTTCGAGAGTCACCACCGCATCCAGCATGGTGAGACCGCTGCCGATCAACGCCACGTCGCCCTCGGGCGGTACGGCCTTGTAGGCCTGTACGTTCCAGGGGTCCTCAATGTAGCGACCGGACTGCAGCAGCGATGGATCGTCGGCGAACCGCGGACGTGCCTGGAAGACGCCCAGCGCCAGCACGACATGATCAGCGACCAGCACACGGCCATCGCTCAACGCGACGCTGAGCGCATCGCCGTTGCGCCAGACGTCGCGTGCCTCGCCCACAACATGCTCCAGGCTCACACCGGGTGCTGCCTGCGCCACGGCCGCCGCAAGCTCGGCTTGAACATAAAGGCCCAGCACCCAGCGCGGCGCGAAGGCATTGGCGTAATCGGCTTCCTGCGGATCACGCCAGCCCCAGGTCGTGCCGTAGTCGGTGAGCCAGCGCGCGAAGTGGTCGGGTTGATCGGGATGCAACCCGAACAGCTTGGCCGGGCCGTTCACCAGATGCGACGACTGCCGCGTCGAGTAGGCAAGGCCACGCCCCAGCTCGGTGCGCGGTTCGATGATGCGCACCAGCAACGGCTGAGTCGCTGCATTGATCAGCTTGATCGCGGCGAGGGCACCGGAGAACCCGCCGCCGATGATGGTGACGTTGTGAGCCGGTCGCGGCCTGATTGTCATCGCGCTGTCCTGTCATGGCACTTGGTCTTCGGCCATTAGCGACGATGCGGCACACCGGCACAATTTAGATATCGAAAGGTCATCGTGAAGAAAATCTTCACCGACCATCGTGCGCCGGCATTGAAGGTGTTGTTAGAAAGTCTGAAGCATGGACCTGCCGGCAGGTCCGTATGATGGACGCGATCTCCCTCCCGCGCAGGAATGTCCGATGTCGGTCGATCACGTCCTCTTTCCGAACCGGTTCAAGGCACTGGCCGAGGTCTATGCCGTCGGGCGACCGACCTATCCGCGGCTGCTCGCACAGCGCGTTGCCGAACTGTTGGATCTCGACGGCACGCAGGACGTCCTGGACCTCGGCACGGGTCCGGGATTCCCGGCGCTCGACTTCGAACCCTTCGCGCGCGCGGTGACGGGCATCGACCCCGAGCCTGAGATGCTGCGCGTGGCACGACGCAGCGCCGAGCGCGCCAGCGTGCACATCAACTTCGTTCTCGGCAGTTCTCACGATCTCAGTCCGGCATTCGGCCGCTTCCGGCTGGTCACGATCGGCCGCGCCTTCCACTGGATGGACCGCGCCCGCACGCTGCAAATCCTCGATTCGTTGATCGAACCTGGTGGCGGCGTTGCGCTGTTCAGCGAGTCGTATCCGCCCGTCGCAGCCAACGCCTGGCACGACGCCTTCGAACGCACGGTGGACAGCTATGCCACGCACGATCCGGCGCGCGAGCGGCTGGCGGCGCACAAGGACCACGAAGCCATACTGCAGCAGTCGGCCTTCGCCCACCTGGAACGCATCGCCGTCCTGGAGCCACGCCGCACCACGTTGAATCACATGGTCGACCGCGCGCTGTCCTTTGCCAAGGCTTGGCAAGGCCGCGCCGGCTCGCGCCGTGACGATCTCGCGGCGGACGTGCACGCGGTGCTGGCACCTTACGCGATCGACGGTGCCATCGACGAAGTGCTGGAGGGCACGGCGCTGATCGCGCGACGCCCGGCGGAGATATAGAACCCATCTCCATCATTGCCCCGCTCGGGGCAGCGACGCATCTCACGATAGAAAACGTGACGTGGGGCTAAAGAAAAAATCGAAAACGGCCACGTGCTGCCCTGTGCCATGGTCGCCGCGTTGATGCGCGCGGTCGTTGCTGCGTCGCCCTCCTTGCGAAAGGCTTCACATGGCGCAGCAGGGGCATCTGGAAATTCGGAACGTCGCCAAGCAGTTCCAGGTCGCGGGTGCACTGTTGCCTGTGCTCGACAACGTCAACGTGTCGGTCGCCGCGGGTGAATTTGTCACCATCGTCGGCGCCAGCGGTTGCGGTAAATCCACCCTGCTGCGCCTGGTCGCCGGCCTGGATCGCGACTACGGCGGCACCATCGACTACGACGGCGACGGCATCGACGGACCCAGCCTGGATCGTGGCCTGGTCTTCCAGGAGCCCCGCCTGTTTCCGTGGCTGTCGGTGGCGCAGAATGTTGCCCTGGGCCTGCTCAACGCCGACATGGACACGGCGGCAAAGCGGCGATCCGTTGCCGAGCACATCGACCTGGTCGGCTTGTCGGGGTTCGAGAATGCCTTTCCGCATCAGCTCTCCGGCGGCATGGCGCAGCGTGCCGCGATCGCGCGCGGCCTGGTGAACCGACCCGGATTGCTGCTGTTGGATGAACCCTTCGGCGCGCTCGATGCGCTGACCCGGGCACGCCTGCAGGCCGAGCTGCAACGGATCTGGTCGCACGAGCGGATCACCATGGTCCTGGTGACACACGACGTGGATGAAGCGGTCTATCTCGGGGACCGGGTCGTGGTCATGGCGCCACGGCCAGGTCGCATTGCCGAGACGTTCGAGGTCGGATTGGCTCACCCGCGCGATCGCAGCGATGCCGTGCTGCTGCGGACACGCAACGCAGTGCTGGCGGCACTGGAAGCGACGACCGGGCCTGATGGGCCGTGGTCGAGCAAACCCCAGACGCGCCCCGCTGCGATCTCCATCCCACCGCAACAGGCAGCCGCGTGATGCGCATGATTTCCATCCGTTGGACACGTCGTGGCGTTGCGTTGGCGACGCTCGGCCTGCTGTTGCTGGCGCCGGCGGGAGCAATACGCGCCCAGGATCCGGTCACGGTGCGCATAGGGTTCGCCTCGATCGGCATCGACAATCGGCCGTTCGCCGGCGGCAGTTCGGCGGCGATCGCGCATGCCAACCGCTATGTCGAGGACGAGTTCAAGAACGATCCCGCGATCAAGGTGGAGTGGTTCTTTTTCAAAGGTGCCGGACCGGCCGTGAACGAAGCCTTCGCCAACGGACAGCTCGACTTCGCCCTGCAAGGCGACCTGCCCAGTGTGATCGGCCGGGCCAGCGGACTGAAAACCAAGATCCTGCTGGCGTCGGGTGCCCACGCCCCGATCTATCTGGCGGCGGCGCCCGGTTCGAACATCACGAGCGTCAAGGATCTGAAGGGCCGCAAGGTTTCGATTTTCCGCGGCACCAACAACCATCTTGCCGCTGTGAAAGTCCTGGCTGCCAACGGCCTCGGCGAACGTGACCTGCAGGTCATCAACATGGACGAGGCGTCGACCAACGCTGCGCTGGCAAGCAAGAACATCGATGCCGCCTTCGGCAATTTCGGCCTGCTGCTGCTGGCCGACCAGGGACTGGCGACCATCGTCTACACGACCAAGGGCGACAACCCTGCTTTCGAGCGCCACTCGACCCTGATCGCCACAGAAGCCTTTGCGAACCGCCGTCCTGAACTCACCGCACGTCTCGTCAAGGCGCTGACGCGCGCATCGTGGTGGTCCTCGCAGGAGGAGAACCGCGACGCGGTGTTCGCGATCTGGGCGAAATCCGGCCGACCTGCCGCCGCCTACAAGGCAGACTTCGCCGACCAACCGCTGAAGTATCGCAACTCGCCGCTGATCGACGACTCGATCGTCGCGCACTACCGGTACCAGGCCCAGCAAGCCCGGGAATTCGGCCTGATCCGGCGCGACGTCAGCGTCGAAGGTTGGTTCGCACCACAGTTCCTGGATGCGGCGCTCAAGGAGCTCGGCCTGGAGACGTTCTGGACGCGCTACGGCGCGGACGGTAAGCCCGCCAGCGGCTCATGATCGAGGCGGGGATGGCGTACTACACCCTGAGGAACGGCCCGGTGGGCCGCGTCTTGGCGGGTGATCGTGGCGCTACGCGCAGGAAGGTCGCGGTCAGCCCATGGCTGCGGCCGCTCGGCGGCGGCGCCGTTGCGCTGGTCCTGCCCTTGTCGCTGCTGGCGTTATGGACGCTGAGCGCGGCATTCGAGTGGCTGCCGCCGCAGATCCTGCCCGCACCGGCCGACGTCGAGCACGGTCTGGTCGAGATGTGGCGCAGCGGTGACCTAGCAAAACATACCGCTATCAGCCTGCTGCGCGTCGTCTACGGATTCAGCATCGGCGCCATCGTCGGATTGGCACTCGGCGTCGCAATGGGCCTGTCTCGCACGGTCGAGGACTACACCCGGCCGCTGTTCACCGCCTTCGCGCAGGTGCCGACACTGGGCTGGATCCCGTTGCTGATGCTGCTGGTGGGTATCGGCGAGGGCCTGAAGATCCTGGTGATCGCCAAGGCCGCCTTCGTGCCGATGACGATGAACAGCTTCGCCGGCATTCGCAGCGTTCCGCCCGCCTATGGCGAGGTCGCTGCCCTGTATCGCTTCAACCGCTGGCAGCTGCTGCGCCAGGTGATGCTGCCCGGCGCCATCCCGCCGATCTTCACCGGCGTACGCTATGGATTGACGCATGCGTGGATGGCGCTGGTTGCCGTCGAGCTGCTGGCCTCGTCGGAAGGCCTCGGCTACCTGCTGGTGTGGGGCCGGCAGATGTTCTGGCTCGATGCCGTGATGATCGCGATGGTCCTGATCGGCATCGTCGGCTTCGGTCTCGACAAGGTGATGGCGATCATCGAACGCCGGCTGCAACGCTGGCGCTTCGCCGACGGCGCCCGTGGCGGTCGGGCATGACGACGAGCGCCCGCTCTGGCTCCCGGGAGCGCGGGCCTCTGGCCCGCATCAAGGCGATATCCTTATTGTCGCCGGACATGAGCGGGCGGGACGCCCGCGCTCCCAGGAAACGTCAGGCGCTGCGTGGTATCGCGTTGCCGGTTCTGCTGCTGATCGCGTGGGAGGCTGCGAGCCACCTGCGTCTGATCGATCCGCGCATCCTGCCGCCGCTGGAGCAGGTCGCGCGCACGGCGATCGTGCAAATCGTCGACGAGGACCTCCTTTACCATCTGGCGGCAAGCCTTGTCCGTGATGCTATCGGCTTCACCATCGGCACCGTCACCGGCATCGCGCTGGGAACATTGCTCGGACTGTCACGCCTGGCTGACCGTCTGGCGACCCCCACCTTCAACGGCGTGCGCCAGATCGCCATCCTGGCGTGGATTCCACTGATCTCGATCTGGTTCGGCTTCGGCGAAGCGGCCAAGATCGCCTTCATCTCGGCGGCGGCGCTGATTCCTGTCGTATTGAATACTTACGAGGGCATGCGCAGCGCGTCCAACCAGCTGGTCGAGGTCGGACAAACGCTGCGGTTCACGACGCCCCAGCTGATCACCAAGCTCTATCTGCCGTCGGCGCTGCCGTCGATCCTGACCGGCATCCATCTGGCGCTGATCTACTCGTGGGTCGCCAGCGTCGGGGCCGAGTACTTCATGACGGTGGGGCCCGGCATTGGCGGCCTGATCATCGCCGGTCGCGAACGCTTCCAGATGGACCTGGTGATGCTCGGCATTCTGATCCTCGGCCTGGTCGGTTTCCTGATCAACCGTGGTGCCTCGGCGATCGAGGCCCGGCTTCTGCGCTGGCGGCCGACCTGAGCTGGCGATTTCCCATCCTGAACAGGAGAACACGATGAGTGCACAAGCTGCCGTTCTGGAACGCACGGCGCTCGACATACGACCGGTCACGGCCCGCATCGGCGCCGAGGCGCAGGGCATCACGTTGTCGGGACAACTGGACTCGGCACAGGTCGCGGCCATCCGCCAGGCGCTGGTTCGCCACAAGGTGCTGTTCTTCCGCGGCCAGCATCATCTGGATGAAGCTGGCCAGGAAGCGTTCGGCCGCCTGCTGGGCGAACTGGTGCCACACCCGACGGTGCCCTCGCTGTCCGGGACGTCGTTCATCCTCGACATCGACGGTTCGCACGGCGGCGGCCGCGCCAGTTCCTGGCATACCGACGTGACGTTCGTCGATGCGCCGCCGGAGATCTCGATCCTGCGGGGTGTCGTCGTGCCTGACGCCGGCGGCGATACGGTGTGGGCCAACACCGCGATTGCCTATGCCGACCTGCCGCCGATCCTGCGCGAACTGGCTGACAAGCTGTGGGCGGTGCACAGCAACGACTATGACTATGCCGCCAGCAGGCCCAACGCGCGGCCCGAGGATCTGCGTCGCCACAACGAAATCTTCACCAAGACGGTTTACGAGACCGAGCATCCGTTGGTGCGCGTACATCCGGAGAGCGGCGAGCGCACGTTGGTGCTGGGCCATTTCTTCAAGCGCTTCATCGGCCTCAACGCCGCCGATTCGCGACGCCTGTTCGAGTTGTTCCAGGCCCACATCACTCGGCACGAGAACACCGTGCGCTGGCGCTGGGCACCGGGTGACGTCGCCATCTGGGATAACCGCGCCACCCAGCACCGCGCCGTCGACGACTACGGCGACCAGCCCCGCATCGTGCGCCGCGTGACCATCAAGGGGCCGGTACCCGTCAGCGTCGACGGCCGGCACAGCATCGCCCGGCGCGGCGCGCAGGCATAATCGCGCGTACCCTTCCCCGCTCCGATGCGGGGGAGGGTAGTTTTGACGCACGGACTGCGACCTCGCGGCTGACGGAGATGCTTGCCTTTCCCGGCGCGGCGCGGAATCGTGCGGTATGAGCGTGTCTGTGCCTTCGGAGCGCCGCCTCATCGCGGTGCTCGGGCCGACCAATACCGGCAAGACCCATCTGGCGATGGAACGGCTGCTCGGCCACGAGTCGGGCATGATCGGCTTTCCGCTGCGCCTGCTGGCGCGGGAGAACTACGATCGCGCCGTGCGCAAAGTGGGCGCCGGCGCCGTGGCCTTGGTGACCGGCGAGGAAAAGATCCAGCCGCCCAACGCGCGCTATTTCATCGCGACCGTCGAATCGATGCCGTTGGACCGGCCGGTACGGTTCCTGGCCATCGACGAGATCCAGATGTGCGCCGACCCCGAGCGCGGCCACGTCTTTACCGACAGGCTGCTACGCGCCAGAGGCATGGATGAGACCATGCTGCTGGGCGCCGACACCATGCGGCCCCTGCTGCAGCGCCTGTTTCCGGATATCGAGATCATCGCCCGCCCGCGATTCTCGACCTTGAGCTATGGCGGCAGCAAGAAAGTGACCCGCCTGCCGGCGCGGTCGGCCATCGTCGGTTTTTCCGCCAGCGAGGTCTATGCGCTGGCCGAACTGGTGCGCCGCCAGCGCGGCGGCGCCGCCGTGGTGATGGGCGCGCTCAGTCCGCGCACACGCAATGCCCAGGTCGAGATGTTCCAGAACGGCGAGGTCGACTACCTGGTCGCCACCGACGCCATCGGCATGGGCCTTAACATGGAGGTCACGCACGTCTGGTTCGCCGGCGTGCAGAAGTTCGACGGGCGCGGGGTCAGGCCGCTGCGCAACGAGGAACTGGCGCAGATCGCCGGGCGGGCCGGACGGCATATGACCGACGGCACGTTCGGGACCACCGCCGATATCGGGCCGCTGAGCCAGGAACAGGTCGAGGCGATCGAGAATCACCGGTTCGATCCGATCCGCACCATCCAGTGGCGCAGCGCCGACCTCGATTTCCGGTCAATCCCAGCGTTGCTCGACTCGCTGGGCGCGCCGCCGTCATTGCCCGGCCTGCAGCGTGCCCGCGATGCCGACGACCAGATCGCGTTGGCCGCGCTGGCGCAGCGACCGGAAATCGCCGATGGAGCCAAAAGCCATCAGCGCGTGCGGCTGTTGTGGGACATCTGCCAGGTCCCTGATTTCCGCAAAACCATGAGCGAGGAGCACACCACCCTGCTCGCCCAGCTCTTTCGTTACCTCACGGCACCGCAGGAGCGCCTTCCGGAAGAGTGGATCGATGGCCATATCAAGCGCCTGGAACGCTACGATGGCGATATCGACACCCTGATGGCGCGTATCGCACACACGCGGACCTGGACCTATATTTCGCACCGCGTCGGCTGGCTCGAGCGCGCGGCTCAGTGGCAGGAAAGGACGCGGGCCATCGAGGACCGCCTGTCTGATGCGTTGCACCAGCGGCTGACGCAACGGTTTGTGGACCGGCGTACCGCCTTGCTGGTAAGGAAACTGAAGTTGCCGGAGGAATTGATGACTGGCGTCTCGGAAACGGGCGAAGTCACGGTTGAGGGTGAGCGGCTGGGGCGCATCGAGGGCTTCCGTTTTGCGCCCGAAGCCGCACGTGACGAAGCTGATCAGCGGACCGTGCTGTCGGCCGCGCTGCGCGCGCTGCGCCAGGAGTTGCCGGCGCGGCTGGAGAAATTCGCGAACGCGCCCGATGCCGCCATCGGCATCGATGACAAGCTGCGCCTGACATGGGGTGGCGGCGCCATCGCGCGTCTGCTGCCCGGCGCCGATGCGCTGTCGCCCAAGGTCGAACCGTTGAGCAGCGATCTGCTCGATGGGCCGGCGCGCGAGACGGTGCGCAAGCGCTGCGCCGACTGGCTCGAGGCCAGTATCAAGAAGTCGCTGCCCGACCTGATGGCAGCGCGCGAAGCCGAGCTGTCGGGTGCGGCCCGTGGCGTTGTCTTCCAGCTTGGCGAGGCGCTGGGTGCGATGCCGCGCGCGCCGCTGGAGGAACAGATCGCCGCCATGACCGACGCCGACCGCAAGGCGCTGGCGCGTGCGGGCGTGCGGCTGGGCGTCTACACCGTCTTCATCCCGACCATGCTGAAACCGGGCGCCATCCGCACGCGGGCGCTGTTGTGGACCATCTTCAAAGGCGCCGAGAGCATCCCGCAGCTGCCGTCCGAGGGACGGACGTCGATTGCGATCACACCGGAGATGGATCGCGACTTCCTGGCCGCCGTCGGCTACCTGCCGATGGGCGATCGCGCCATCCGCGCCGACATGGTCGAACGCCTCGCGTGGGTCGCGCGCAACGCCGTGCGCACCTCGCGCGAGGTACACCGGGCATGGCAGGAAGGGCCGAAGCAACAACCAGCCTCCGCCGCGCCGCCGCCAGCGACCGGCACGGACGGCGTCGTCAGCGAATGGATGATCGCCGCCGCCGCCCTGGGCGAGGTACTCGACGCCGCGGCGTCGCCGGCCGACACGGTGCCGGGCAGCGCGACAGGCGAACCGCAGCAAGCCGACGCGCCGGTCGTCGACGTGCCGGTGTGGACCCGCAGTTCGCCGGAAACCAGCGGCACGATTCCCGTGGCCGAGATTTTCTCGCCCATCTCCCGGACATGGAGCCTGGCCGCTGCCGTATCGAAGAAACCGGGAGAAGCCGCGCCTGCCGTGCCGGAAAGGCCGTCACTGCCGCCGGGCCATTTCCGCATCACGCCGGAGATGCTGTCGCTGATCGGCTGCGGCGAAGCGGAGATGACCATCATCCTGCGTGCGCTCGGCTATCGCGTGCACCAGCCGCCCGAAGGTGCCGAAGGCCCGACAACCTTCTCGATGCGGCCGCGCTTCCAGCGCGAGCGTGACGAGAATCGTGGCGACCGACGCGGACCGCCGCCCGAATGGCGGCGTCGGCGCCACGGCGACCAGGCACCGCACGAGGGACGCGAGGACCGCCGGCCACGTCGCGAGCGGCGGTCGGACGCACCGCCACCGGGCGGTGGCGCACCAGCGCAACCATCGGCGGGCGAGGCCGCCACGACGCCGGGCGATGATCGCAGGCCGCCGCGACGCGATCGCGGCCCGCGCGAGGAACGGCGCGATCGGCCCGAGGGTGGCGGCAAGTTTGGTGGCCCGCAGGGTGGCGGCAAGTTTGGTGGCCCGCAAGGCGGCGAGCGGCGCGGCGACGGCGAGCGTCGTTTCGGCGGGCCACGCCGCGATCGTGATCGCGAGCAGGGACCGGAGGTCCGACTTGTCGCCACGACCGAGAAGAAGGGCGATCGCCCTGCTTCCGATTCACCTTTCGCCAAGCTGCTCGAGTTGAAGCTGGGCAAGACGTGACAGAGAGCCGGGGATAGCGCCTGTGTCGGCGTCGCCCGGTGGCGAAACGATCCGACTCGACAAGTGGCTGTGGCATGCGCGCTTTTTTCGTTCGCGGAGTGTGGCGAGCCGTGCCGTGGCGGACACGCCGTTTCGCATCGATGGCCGACCTACCGACAAGCCGCACGCTTTGGTCGGACCTGGCATGGTGCTGACCTTCACGCTGGGCCCGCATGTGCGGGTGGTACGCATTGTCGCCAACGGCCTGCGGCGTGGGCCGGCCAGCGAAGCCCGCCTGCTGTACGAGGATGTCACCGAATCCACCTGAGCGGCGCAGCTGTGGCATACTGCGGCCATGACGGACGTCACGGCACGTGACGATGATGCCGATGTCGGCGCACTGGAAGGCGGCTGGGTCCAGCGCCGACTGTCGGACTCCACCGGCCGCGCCACGGCGACCCAGTTGGTCTGCCGACCCGACCGGCCGGCGCGGTTGCAGTCTGCGATCCCGGCGCCAGAGGGACGCAGTCTGATCGCGCGCGGCGGCGGCCACAGCCTGGGTGACGCCACGCTCAACGACGGCGGCGCCGTGGCGCTTACGGTGCGGCTGGACCGCATGCTGTCGTTCGATGGTGCGAGCCGCGTCGTCGAGGTCGAGGCTGGCGTGACGATCGGCGACATCCTGCGCACGTTCCTCCCGCGCGGCCACATGCCGGCCGCCTGCCCTGCTCCCGGCACCGCCACGGTCGGCGGCCTGATCGCCACCGATTCGCACGGCAAGAACCATGCACGCGTCGGCTCCTTCGGCGATCACGTGGCATGGCTGGATCTGATCACGCCACGCCACGGTTTGCGGCGTATCACGCAGGAGGACGACACAGCCTTGTTTGGCGCCACCATCGGCGGCATGGGCCTGACCGGTGTCATCGCGCGCGCCGCGATCCGCCTGGTACCGGCCGCATCGGCCTTCGTCACGGTCCACCATCAGGCCGTCCGATCGCTGGAAACGCTGATCGAAAACCTGAGCACCGCTGCGCCAGCACATGACTATGCAGCGGCGTGGATCGATACGCTGGCCACCGGCAGCGCACAGGGTCGCGGCGTGGTGGAAACCGCCGACATCGCATCGGCGAGCCGACGGACATGGACACCGATGCGATCGCCGTCGCCACCACGCGCATTCTTGCCGCAGCGCACCCTCAACGCACACCGCTTCCGGCGGGCATTGCGCGGCCGCCACAGCGTACTGCCCCTCGATCGTTTCCTGTTCCAGCACGACAGCACCATCCGACGGCACGATGATCGCCCCGGCTTCGCCCAGTTGCAGTGCGCGTTGCCCGCCGAGGGCGCGACAGCGGCCGTGCGACGAC
Organism: Reyranella sp. CPCC 100927; assembly: GCF_007859315.1. Lineage (GTDB taxonomy): Bacteria > Pseudomonadota > Alphaproteobacteria > Reyranellales > Reyranellaceae > Vineibacter. Next base: position 226,166 of record NZ_VOHA01000001.1, on the reverse strand, counting down.
TGCTCGACATCACGCGGCGCGACGGCGGTGCCCTTCGCGCCGCCATGCACGTCGTCGGCAACGAGGGCCGCGGCCTGCTGAGCATCGCACGGCCCGGCATCAGACTGACGCTGGACCTGCCGACGACCGTGGCCACGCCGAACCTGATGCATCGTCTGGAACGCGAAACGCTGGACCGCGGCGGCCGCATCTTCCTGGCCAGCGACGCGCACCTGACGGATCATGGCTTTGCCGCGATGTATCCCCGCCTTGCCGACTTCCGCGCCGTGCTCGCCGATGTCGATCCCGATATGCGCCTGCAGTCCGACCTCGCGCGCCGGCTGCGGTTGCGCGACTACGTCGTGTAGGCGGCGATGGCATCGCGCGATACGTGGCTGATCCTCGGCGCCTCCTCGGCGCTGGCGCGCGCCTTCGCGCGACGTGCGGCCCGCGAGGGCGCGCGCTTGCTGCTGGCCGGACGCGATACCGCCGACCTCGCCGACGGCGCCGCCGATCTGCGCACACGCTTCGCCGCCGATGTCGACATCGTCGCCTTCGATGCCGTGGCACCGCAAACCCATGCCGCCGTCGCTGCGCGGCTGGCGTCGGCCGAACGGCCTAACGTACTGTTGGCGTTCGCCGCCATGCCCATGCAAGCCGAGATGGAAAGCAAACCGGCGCTGGCGGCCGTGACACTGGATGCCAACCTGACCGGCGCGGCCACGATCCTGCTGCGGCTCCTGCCGGTGCTCGAGGCGAAACGCGGCGCCCGCGTGGTCATCGTGGGCTCCGTTGCGGGCGATCGCGGCAGGCCACGCAACTATGTCTACGGCGCCAGCAAGGCCGGCTTGCACGCCCTGGCTTCCGGCTATCGCGGCCGCCTGCACCGCGCCGGGGTGTCAGTGAGCCTGGTGAAAGCCGGCCCCTTCGACAGCGCCATGACGTTCACGCGCACAGGCCTGCGCGGTGTCGCAACGGCAGAAGCCGTCGCCGACGATTGCTGGCGCGCGGCCCACCGACGGGCCACCGTCGTCTACAGCCCCGCCACCTGGCGTTGGATCATGATGGCCGTGAAGGCGGTTCCCGAACCGTTGTTCAAGCGTCTGGACGTGTGAGGCGCCGGCGACGTCATCCCTCGACGACGTCGAGGACCCTGCCGTGCGAATCCAGCAGCGCGCCCAGCAGCGGGCCGCCGAAGCCACAGCCGGCATCGAGCGTCAGCGTGTGGGGCTGATCGTGCACGCCGGGATGGTTGCGGTCGAAACCGCGGATGAAGCGTTCGATCCCGTCATAGGGTGCATCGATCGCCTCGAACGGCGTGCTGCCGCCCCACCAGAAGGCGTCACCCTGCAGGTCGAGCGGCTTGGTCGTATCGAGGCCCTGGTGTACCGCGATCAGCCGGCCATCCTCGCTCAATGCCGCACGACGGATCGCCGCCAGCCACTGGGCATGGCCGGGGCGCGCACGCAATGCCTGACGCAACTGCGTGGTCCAGCGCGCGATCGCCATCGGTCCGTCGCGCACGGCGCGCTCGCCGTCGCCGATCGCCGCGTCACCGCCATAGGCCGCGATCGTGGCACCCAGCCCGCGCTGCAACATCCAGCGCAGGACCTCCCTCGGGCCCTGGGCATAGTGAAGCTGCTCCAGCTTGGTCCACATCTCTTCCTGCGCCCCGCGCAGAAAGACCACATCGCAGGCACGTGCTCCCGGCAACGCCAATGTGCGCCGCCGCAATGCCAATGCGAGATCCAATGTCGGCGCCACATCGGACGTTTCACCGCCAACGGCACCACCGATCAAATTGCCGAGGAAAACGAGCGCGTCACCCGGTTCCAGTCGGGCCGCGATCGCATCGGCCACGGAATGCAATCGGTGCACCATGCCGTGGACGGCAGGGATCACCCACAGGCGCTTTGTGTCTCGCAGCGTGGCAATAGCTGCCGGCGTCTTCATAACAGATGCAACATAACCGACACGGATCGGGCGCTGTCAAAATCCGCCGGGGAAAACCCGGCATGCGATACGCATCAACGCAAAGGGCCGGTCCCATGGACCGACCCTTCAACACACGAAAAGAGGTAGAGGCTCAGCCGCCGCGACGCAACACTTCGATGGTGTCGCCAGGGAACAGCGGTGTATCGGGCTTGGCGTCGCAGGTTTGCCCGGGACGGAAGACCACCGACCGCTCCGGGCTCGCGCGCCGGTCGAGACCGCCGGCCAGCGCCGTCGCACCGCGAACATCGAGTCCAAAGGAGTACGGGTAGCGGCCCGGCTGGCGCACCTGGCCAAGCACGGTCACGGGCCGGTAGCCAGCGACCTGCACCGACACGCGCGGATCGACCAGGATGTTGGACTTCAGTCTGGCGGTGATATCTGCCTGGATCTCCGACACCGTACGGTCGACGGCAGCAATCTCACCGGCCAAGGCGATCACGATTTTGCCACCGGCATCGACCTCGGCTTCGCTGCCCAGCTCGGGCTGGCCCACGACGGTGACACGGACCTTGTCGCCGACGCCCAGCTTGTATTCAAGGCCGCCGATGGCAGCCTTGGTGCTGGGGCATGGCACACCCGTGCTGGTCGTACCGCCTTCGCATCCGGCAAGTGCCAGCACGCCGACGAGCGCCACGGCTGACACTGTCCATCGAGTGGAAGGCTTGTGGCCTACAAAACGCTGTGACTGACATCCGATGATCATCGCTAACCTATCGCAATATGAATTCTTCCACCCCACTGATCTCAGAACTGAGCGCCGAGCGTGATCAGGAAGCGGTTATCCGTGTAGTTCGCGCTCCTCGGCTTGGCATTGCGGCGTTCGTACAGATAGCGCGGGCCGGCATAGAAGTTCTTGTTGAAGAAGTACTTCGCGCCGACATCGAAGAGCCAGAAGTTTTCGCGCAAGCCTTCGCCTTCGTAGCGATACCGGGCATACGATACGCCAGCATCGAGCAGCAGCGGATCGAACGGTTCCCAGCCTGCGCGCAGGCTGAACGAGGTTTCGACGGCGTTGCCGATAGCCGCCGTGCCGAGACCGAATGCACGGTACTGCGAGAACGAACGGCGCGCTTCCGCCTCGATCGAAACGTTGTCGAGCGGGTTCCAGAACAGCCGGCCCAGGAACGACAGACCATCCTGCGGTTTGCCAATGCCACTGTAGGTGCGCCGGAAGTAGCCGAAGCCGAGCTCGGCGGTTAACGTCCGGGTAACGTCGTAGGCAACGCCGCCGCGAATATCGAAGCCCTGGTTGTTGCGGAAAGCGCCATTGCGATCGTAACGCACCCACTCATACGACGGGTCGATGAACACCGACAGCTCAGGCGTGATCCGGTAGCCGAGGCGCGCGCTGATATCGTAGACGTTAAAGTTCTCGTTGGTGGATACGCCCCGCACATACTCGAAGCGACGGAAACGGGGACCGATACGGCCGTAGAACAGGTCACCGTTGTAGGCGAGTTCGGTCGCCGCCGTGATGACGTTGACGATCTGCCGCCGGCCATCAAACCCGGTGGTGAGCAGGCCGGGTGAGCCGCGCCCCAATCCGACGCGGGCGAATTCGGCATTGGTGTTCCACCGCCATTCATCGGTGATATCGACGCTACCGCGCGCACCGACGGCGAACCCGACATAGCTTTCTTTCGACTGATCGATGTAGCGCGTCACATCGGCGCTGGCGTAGAGCGCCAGTGCGTGCTGGCCCCAGTCGCTTGCGAGCGTGAAAGACGGCCGTGCCCGGAAAATGAAATCGCCCTTCCGGTTGCGGCGGGTGCGATAGACGTTGTCGTCATACTCGCCGTCCACCTCGAGCCTGGGAAAGAAGGTGAAGCTGCCGATGGGAAACCCATCGGGCGGATCGCCGCGCTCGCGTCGCAGGACCGACGCATCGCGCGCCGATGGCTCATCTGCCTGAGGTGCCAGACGTTTCGGAGCAGGCTGATCCGGAGCCGGTGCTGGCGCCGGCGGCGGCGCCGTGTATTGAGCGGCGGCAGGCATGGCGCCGATCCCGCCAACAACGCCGCTGCACCCGGCCAGGAGAACCGCAAGGATTCGCCCGGCCCTGAAGGTCGATGAAATACGCACGTGACTGCCCCGAGAGAAGATAAGACGATGAAACGACTAACTGCGGCTCAAGGGTTGGCAGATACCCCGGCACGGCGGCTCCGGCTGCGTCTGCGGATTCCTGCGAGGTCCCGGCGGCTGATCCTGCGGCAACTCGGCCAAGGCCCGATCGATGCGAGCCTCCTGTTCCAGGCAGCTGCGGTTGGACACGGGTCCCTGAGACTGGGCGGTGGAGTCCAGCACGAAGCCGGAGGTCTGGCCAGCAGGCTCGATCAGCAGAGCGCCGATCTCGGCCGTTTGCGGAAAGGTGAGCTGCAGGTCGCCGCCGGCATGATCGACATCGAACACGACGGCCGGCGCACTACCCGGCAGTACGTTGCTGGGCGAAAAGACCTGTTCCGGTGCGCCATTGGCCAGCGCGCCGCGCGGCAGCCAGCGATCCGGACCTGCCGCCGTCACCTCAATCGAACGACCATTGGCCTGGATCGTGCGACCGAATGGCGTCGTCAGAGCCTGGGCCAGCGGCCGCTTGCCGCTGACGAGAACGACCCGATAGCGTCCCTGAGGCATCGACGTCTTGAAGCTCGATATGCCGATGATCGAGTCCCCCGAAGCGGGGTAGGCATCGTTGTAGCGAACGCCGGTGAGATTGTTGCCCGCGATGCGCGGATCGCCCGGTGAAACGGCGCGCATGCCCGGGTACACCGGCTGGCCGACCGGACCAAAGTCGAACGCCTGCGCGCCGTTCGGCACGTTGAAGCGTCGTACGCAAACCGAATCGATGATATGCGCGGCGCATACCGAGCCCTTCGAGATCAGGGCGATCTCATTGAGGACGTTCGGCGGGCACGTGCGCGAGGCCAGGCACTTCTGGTTTACGGACTTCAGCAGTTGAATGGCCCGGTCGGTGGTCGCCACACGATCAGGGTAAGCTGCCTGCAGATAGTTACGAATGCGGCCGCGCCAGTCTCCGTCATTGCGCGCAATGGCATCGGCAAGATCGTTGGCCTGCGCCACCAGTACGGTGGGAGCCGCCGCCCGAGAGCCACCGAGTTGCGGCGGCGCCGCTGCGGCGGGTGTCAGCACACTCGCTGCAAGGATGATGCCGCCGAGAGCGGGCGCGATGCGTGAGAGCAACATAAATCGCTTCCTGAGGCTGCCGTGATTGTTCGGTAGATGCATAAACCATAACATTTTCACCTTCAGAAAAGTACTACCTTTCTCACGAACCGACAATAATGCCGAGAACAAATAGAGAATACAGGCGTCAAAACAGGGCATTTTCGGCCCAAAATGGCGCAGTTTGCCGGTCGATATTTTCGGTGCGCGCTAACCTAAATCGAATTTCTTCATTAAATACTTTATAAAAATCTTATAAGCTATTGTTAATACGGAAATTTTCTGCAATAATGTTCCTTGGATGAGAATCTGGCGCCGCATCGAACAGCCAGTCGTGCACGGGCCGGCGTATTGATGCAGCTTCATTTTCACTCTCGTAGCCAGCCGGTAACGGGTCTGACTTGGTCAGTGCATGCCGCCCGATCGTTCAATCCTGGAAATGCCCGACTCGCTGATAGCGCCGCAGGTCGCGACTGCTTTCGGCCAGGCGACTGATCCTGGGCATGTTGCATCAGCGGCGCTGAAGCCCATCGACATCCTGTTGCGCTGTTTTCTGCATGTCGCCCAACAGCGGGGCCGACCGGTGGCCGAAGCTGAGGTGCGCGCGCTGGTGCCTGTGGGCAGCGACACTATGGACGTACCGCTGTTCCTGCTGGCCTGCGAGCGTTTCGGCTGGCGGGCGGCCGACGCGGCTCTGACGGCGGCCAGCTTGGCGTGCATGCCGCTGCCTTTTGTCGTTGTCGGAAAATCCGCTGGCCCGTCCTATGTCGTCACGCAGCGCGACGGGACGGCGTTCCGCCTGTTCGATCCCGCGGTCGGCAGCACCCTCACGCTGAGCGCCGACGCCATCACCGCACTGGCCGACCGCGTTATTCTGGTTGCAGACGGGGACCCGCCCGACGCCTTGGGCTGGCGGGCAGCGCTGCGCCGCCGGATCCGGAAAGTGTCGGGCGAACTGCTGGTCGCGTCTTTCGTCATCAACATCCTCGCATTGGCCACGCCGCTCTTCATGATGGCGGTGTTCAATCGCGTTATTGCCCACGGCAATCCCGAGACGCTCGGCACCACCGTGATCGTGCTGATGGCAGGCATGGCCATCGCCTACCTGTTCGATCTGGTCCTGCGCATCCTGCGTGGCTACGTGTCGAGCCATACCGGTGCGCGCATCGACACCCTGCTGTCGAGCGAAGTGGTCCGGCATCTGGTTCACCTGCCCTTTCGACACTTCGAGCGCACACCATCAGGCGTCATCGCCGAGCGGCTGCGCCAGCTCGATACGCTGCGACTGTTTTTCTCCGGCCAGATGCCGTCGCTGATCATCGATCTGGGTTTCGCTGGTCTCTATCTGGGCGTTCTCTTCGCCATCAACGGGCCGATCGGACTGTTCGTGCTGGCGGCGGTGCCGCTGTTCGCCGGCGTCTCGCTGGCGACGCACCGGGCGCAGAAGCGCCACATCGACGAAAACTTCCAGGCCCTGGCAGCCAAGAGTTCGGCGCTGAGCGAGACGGTGACCAACGCCGGCACGATCAAGGCGCTTGGCCTTGAAGCGGAGATGGAGAGGCGCTGGGGCGTGCGTGTCGCGCAGTCGGCGTGGGCGGGATTTCGGACCAACAACCTGGCCAACATCGTTGCGTCCCTGACCGGCACGCTGCAGTTGTTCGTCGCGCTGGGGGTCGTCCTGCTTGGCGTCTTCGAACTGGTCGAGCAGCGTCTGTCGATCGGCGCACTGATCGCGGCCAACATGTTGGCCAGCCGCACGCTGGCGCCGATGCGGCAGGTGGTCAACGCCTGGCACACGATCCAGGCCGTGAGATCGGCTTTTGCTCGGGTTGACGAGATGATGCGCATCCCGGCGGAGATCCTGCCCGGCCGGCAGGCGCCCATGCCGCCGATCAACGGCAGGGTGGCGCTCGAGCGCGCGACCTTCCGCTACGATGACGACGCACCGGCGGTCCTGCACGACGTCGACCTGCAGATCGAAGCCGGCTCCATCGTGGGCATCATCGGTCCCTCCGGCTCGGGCAAGACCACGATCACCAACCTGATCCAAGGCCTCTATCGCCCGACATCGGGCCGGATCCTGGTCGATGGCACCGATATTGCCCACATGTCGCCGGCCCAACTGCGGGCGCAGATCGGCTGCGTGCCGCAGGACGTTCAGCTCTTTGCCGGCACCGTGCGAGAGAACATCGCCATGGGGATTGCCGACAAGGACACGGCGCGCGTCGTGGCCGTGTCCAAGTTCGTCGGCGCCCACGGCTTCATCCAGCGCCTGCCGCAGGGCTACAACACGGTTCTCGGCGAACGCGGTGTCGGCCTTTCCGCCGGACAGAAGCAGTTGCTGTGCATCGCCCGCGCCCTGATCCGCAACCCGCGTCTCATCGTGCTCGACGAGGCGACCAGCGCCCTGGACCCGGCCAGCGAAGAGCAGTTGCTGCGCGCACTGCGTGACAACGCGCGCGGCCGCACCGTCATCATGATCACCCACCGGCTGGCGCCGCTGGCAATTGCCGACAAGGTGGCTCTGATCGTCGACGGCCGCATCGAGCGGTTCGGCCCGCCGACCGATGTCATGGCATACGCCCGTATCCGTATGGCGGAGACCAGCCGAGGCCAAAAGACGCCACCGCCCGCGACGATCGCTGGCCTGGGCATCGGCATGCCGCTGACGCCGGCTTGATACACAGGTGTTGGGGACGGGCATGACCGACATCGTCGAGACAAGCAAGGCCACACGGCAAAGCCGGGCGACGGACTTGCCCGGGCGCGCGGCTGCCGTGGCGCGCCTGCCCGCCGATCGTTACGCAGACTTCCTGCCGACGGCCGAGGCGATCGCGCAGCGCCGCCATGCACCGCTCGCGACTTGGCTGATTGTCACCTTGTCAGCCATGGTCATCGCCATCATCACCTGGATGCATGTCGCACGCATTGACGAGGTGGTGAGTGCACCAGCTGTCGTGCGCGCGACCGCCAATGGACTGCCGTTCGAGATCGTAGCGCGCGTCTCCAGTGCCGATGTTGGCATGATCGCGCCGGGCCAGGACGCCTTCATCAAGGTTCATGCCTTTGATTGGACCCGACACGGCATGCTGAAAGGTAAGGTCGTGGACATCACGGACGTAGCGACGGCGCCGTCTTTCATAACCCGCATCGCCATCGACAAGGCGTTCCTGGGCGATGATCCGCAACGCGCACGCCTGCTGGCCGGCATGACCGCCACGGTCGACTTTCACGTCGGCGAGCGGTCGATCCTGAGCTTCTTCACATCAGGCTTCCTGGGCACGGTCGGCCCGAGCCTACGCGAGCGAAATTAGCAAGGCCGCGCCGCCACGCCGCCGAAATGACGCCGCTATGTGCGGACGCCATGCGAACAATGCATAGTTGCGCTCTGCGATGCATCCTTGACATGTGAACACTCATTTGATAGCGTAACAATGCAACTTCATGAGGGCATTGTCGGAACCGGGGACGGGCCGGAATCAACTCCGCGACGGATCGAACCGAGCGGGATGATACTGCGTGATCGTTGATGTGGTGGGCGCGGGAACGCCAATCACAACATACGGTAGGCTCTACGAAGAATCACCGGATTTGATTCCGATTCCAATTTCCATGTCATTAGAGTAATTTAGCCTTCTTTTTTGAAGTTGGTATCTTTGCGGTCTTACGACTGCGTGTGTGCGTGCGTGCACAAGGAAGGGCGATGGCCAACGTCAGCCGTTTGCAGACCGGAAATAATAATCTGCCTGCTGAAACATTGCCGCCACTGCCGACGCCTCCCGGAGGCGGCGGCGGGGACGAGGGCGGTTCTGGCCTCTCGGCACGGCAGATTCTGGGCACCTTGCGTCGCCACAAGCTGCTGATCGGCGGCCTGGCCTTGATTGGCACCACCATCGCCTGGCTGGTGGCGAACCAGATGGCGCCTGTGTACCAAGCCCAAGCTGAGATGGTGGTGGAACCGCAGTCTCGGGACGTGATGCGCTCCCCTGCCGACTATGCGCAGCAACCGATCGACTACCGCGCGATGGAGACCGAGGCCGCCAAACTGCGCGCCGAACGTCTTGCACGTCAGTCGGTTATTGCGCTGGGGCTGGCGAAGAGCCCGCTCTACAACCCCGATCTTGCACCACCCGAGCAGAGCCGCCTGCGCGCCATTTTCCAGCCGGCGCTGCAAATCCTGCATTTGGCCGACCCGCCAGCCAAGCCGCAGTTTTCACCCGATGAGATCGACCGTCGCCTGGCAGCCATGTCGCCGGAGGCGCGTGACAGGCTCACCAGCCAGATTGCGGATGCCTGGCTGGTGAGCCTCAGTACGCAGGCGATGCAGACCTCTCTGGTGCTGACCGTGCGCTTCCGCTCGCCCGATCCGCAACTGGCGGCCGCCTCGGTCAACCAGGCGATCCGCAGCTACATTGAGGACCAGAAGAAGGAGAAGTCGGAGGGTCCGCTGGAGATGATGAAGTTTCTCAGCACCCGCATCGACGACGCCCGTGCCAAGGTGGTTGAAGCGGAACGGAACCTCGCGAAGTTCCGGGCTGAGAACGCCATGTACGACACCACCGACGCGTCGTCGCTGGCCAAGACCCTGGCGGACATCCGCACCCAGCTACTCGCGGCCGACCAGGTCGCAACCCAGAAGGAGCTGGGCATCAAGCAAGGCGTCTCGTCGGACCTCGCCGGCACCACGCTGCTGACCGAAGTGGCCGCCGCCGAAAAGGAACTGCAGGCCGTGGCGTCCTACGCCGCGCCAGGTCACCCCGAATACATGAAGGCGGCGAAGCGTTTGGCGGCCGTGCGCGCCCGGCTCGACGCCGAGCGCCAGCGTGGCGCCATCAACTTGCAGGCCGAGGCCAAGGCCGCCCGCGAGAACGCCAACAAGCTCAGGGCGGAGGCCGATCGCCTGGAGCGCGAGCTGAAGCGGCAAACCGAAGGTTCGGCGCAGCTGCGCGCCCTGCAGACCGAACTCGATACAGCCAAACAGCTTTATTCGACGCTGCTGACCCGGTTGCAGGAAGTCAACGTGCTGGCCAGCGTCGACAAGAAAGGTGACGCCAGGCAGATCAACGAGGCTGCCGTGCCGATGCTGCCTGTCGCGCCGCGCAAGGAACTGATCGTGCTGATGGCCTTTGTGGCGTCGCTCGCGCTGGGCGTTGCGCTATCGATCGGCATCGAGCTGATGGACTCGGGCTTCCGCTCCGTTCATCAACTCGAGCAACAGACCGGTGTCGCCGCGCTGGGCATGGTACCGTTCCAGTCGACCGGTCGGCTGCGGCGCAACCAGAAACCCTGGCTCAACGTCGTGGACAAGCCGAATTCGGCCTACTCCGAAGCGCTGCGCACCATCCGCACAGGCATCGCGCTCAGCAGCGCCGATCATCCGCAGCGCACGGTCGTTGTCACCTCGTCGGTACCCGGTGAAGGCAAGACCACCACGGCGCTGTCACTGGCGGCGGCGTCCGCCGCTTCGGGCGCCCGCACGTTGATCATCGACTGCGACATGCGTCAGCCGTCGCTGCACAAGAACCTGTCGGTCGACAATGAAGTCGGCCTGGCAGAGTTCCTGTCCGGACAGCGTGATCTGGAAGACCTGGTGCAGGTCGAACCCAAGACCGGCCTCTATTACGTCCTCGCCGGCAAACGGCCGCCATCGCCGACCGACCTGCTGGGCAGCCTGCGCATGCGCCGCCTGCTGCAGCAGCTGAGCGATGCCTTCGATCTGGTGGTGCTCGACAGTCCGCCGGTGCTGGCTGTTTCCGATGCGCTGCTGCTGGTGCGCCAGACCGACACGACGATTTTCGTCGTCCGCTGGGAAAAGACGCGACGCGACGTGGCGATGACCGGCGTCAAGATGGTCTACGAGGCCGGCGCCCGGCTGTCGGGCATCGTGCTGAGCCAGGTCGACCTGCGCCGCCATGCCCAGTACGACTATACCGACAGCGGCGTCTACTATTACCGCGGCTACCGGCGCTACTACGGCGACGGTTGAGGACGCCCGGTCGGCGCACCGCCAGCAGTGCGCCGGAGAATGGCCCCATGAAGCTGTCTGCGTCCGCCATGGAGAGCGAGGGCGAGCCGCGCGAGAAGCCGCACCGCGCGCTCGACCGCTACACGCTTGACCCCGACCGGCGACGGCCCGCGCGCCTGTTCGTCGCCTTGGTGGCGATGCTGGGCGGCGTGATGTTGTTGGCGCTGGGCATACCGCGCCTGCTCGCGGCCATCGAGCTGCTGGACGCCCGCAGCATTGCGGAACGCGCCGTGGTGAATGACACCACTGTGGCAAACCCGCAGATCGAGAGCGCAGCCTTGGCCTTGCAGCACGCGCTGCAGTGGCAAGACGATGCCGACCTGATGGCGCTGCTGGCAGCCGTCCGCCTGGCCCAGGCCGGACGCGCTGCCGACGACGCGGCCTTGGCCGCGGAACGCCTGAGCCAGGCGGCCGAGATTGCCCGGCGCGCGATCCGGCAGTCGCCGGCTCATCCGACAGCGTGGACGATCCTGGCCCTGGCACTGCAGGCGCGTGACCCGCGTGATCCGTTGTTCGCCACGGCACTGCAACGCGCCATCGCCGTGGCACCGTTTGATCCGCGCTATCTCGTGCAGCGCATTGAGATGGCCTGCCGATACTGGCACCTGCTCGACGAACCGGCACGCCAGCTGGCCCTGGCGGAAATCCGCGCCCTTGCCGACCGCGATCTGCGTACCCTCGTCGCACTGGCGAAGCGCAGCTACGGCCTGCCGGCGGTACGTGACGCCCTGGCGAATGATCCCGCATTGCTCGAGAAATTCGACGCCGCCTACATCGCGCCGCCGCCGTGATGGTCAGCCAGCGCCGCCCCGCGGGGCGCGATGGCTATGTTGGAAAAGCTGGTTCGGCCAGGCAGCGCCAACGCGCTAGGGCGCGCTGGCGGCGTCGAGACGGGCGATGGCGGCGGTGTCGAGCTTGACGTCGACCGCCTTGAGGATGTCGCTCAGCTGCTGCGCGCTCGTCGCGCTGACGATCGGCGCCGCGACCGAAGGCCGAGCCATGGTCCAGGCTAGTGTCACCTGGGCCGGCGTTGCCTTCACCTGTGCGGCCACGTCGTCGAGCGCCTTCAGGATGCCGAAGCCGCGGGTGTTGAGGTACTTCTTCACGCCGCCGCCCCGCACGCTTTGGCCCAGGTCGTTCTCATTGCGGTATTTGCCGGTCAGGAATCCGGAGGCCAGCGAGTAGTAGCCGATGACGCCGATCTCTTCCTTGAGGCAGAGATCCTGCAGTGGGCCCTCGAAGAGGCCACGTTCGCAGAGATTGTAGTGCGGCTGCAGGGTCTCGTAGCGCGGCGCGCCGAGCTTGGCGCTGGTCTCCAGCGCCGCCTTCAGCCGGGCAGCATCGTAGTTCGAGGCGCCGATGGCGCGCACCTTGCCCTGCTTCACGAGCTGGGCGTAGGCCTCGAAACGTTCCTCCAGGGGCGCATCGGGATCGTCTTTGTGCGACTGGTAGAGGTCGATGTAGTCGGTCTGCAATCGCTTCAGGGATTCTTCGGCCGAGCGCAGGATGTAAGCCTTGGCAAGCCCCTTGCGATCGGGCGCCATCTGCATGCCGACCTTGGTGGCGATCACCACCTTGTCGCGACCGCCCCGCTTCTTCAGCCAGTTGCCGATCACGGTTTCCGATTCGCCGCCCGTATGCCCGGGCGCCCACACCGAATAGACATCGGCCGTGTCGATCAGGTTGAAGCCGGCACCGACGAAATTGTCGAGCAGGGTGAAGGACCGCGCTTCATCGGCCGTCCAGCCGAACACGTTGCCCCCGAACGCTAACGGCGCCACGTCGATACCGGATCGCCCCAGCTTGCGCTTTTGCATCTCGATCTCCTCGTCTCCTCAGTGGTCCGCAGCATAGGGCGGGATACCGTGGGGCGGGAAGGCCGGGATTGCTAGGGTGTCGCAGCAAGGGTCCCGACTGGACGTGCCGCAATGATGCCGTCGGCGCTGCGGATGATCGTCCGCAGGGTTTGATCGGCTGCTTTCAGATCGGCGCCCTCGGCCGGCGGCTGCATAGCCAGCCATCCCGTGGCATCTTCCATCTCGGCACGAATGAAGTCGTCGAGCAGCGGCACGCGCGGCCCGACACCCAGTTCATGCGCCTGGGCCTTCAGCGACAACAGATGGTCGAGCGCGTGCGACACCGCCGGATCGAGCGCGACACCCGCCCGCAAGGCCGGCAGGTCCATGGGCAAGGGATCGTCAGGTCGACGGTGGAGCCACCGCAGGGCCAGCGCCGGGCGGATCGAATAGAAGTACTTCTTGAGGCGCACGCTGTCGCGGCCGTCGATGTCGCCCAGGAACTGGCGGCGCGCCAGTCCCAGATAGTGCCGCCGCGTCGCCACCGGCCCCGGGCGCAGGCCGACGAAACGGTGCAGCGGCTCCACGAGATCCGTTTGCCAGCGATAGACGATCGGCGAGCGCAGCCATTCCGGCAGGACGGGGTTGAACTTGCAGGCCAACGCCAGGGCCTTGCGCACATCCCAACCCGAAATGTCCAGTCCCTCGCTGATCGGCGCCTCGATCACGTCGCGACCCGGCCGTACCGTCAGGTACCAATCGAGCCGGTGGGCATAGACGAAGCGCACGTCGAAGTCGCTGTCGGGCGAATGAAAGCCCCAGGCCCGGCTGCCTGATTCGATGGCGAACAGCACCGCGACATCGTGGCGGGTCTCGATCTGCCCGAGCTCGTCAGCAATCCGGGCTGCCGTGTCGGGCGGGATGACATCGGGATCGATGGGCATGGCTGGCAGCGAATACCGACAATTGCCCTGGCACGCAAACTGCACGAAAATACCCGAACGAATGGCTATGCGAGGCTGAGAACCCGATGTCCCGCGCTGTGCGCCCGTTGATCGGCGTATCCGCCTGCCGGCGCACGATCACGGTGTGGACCGCTCATACGGTCGGCGAGAAGTACATCCAGGTTGTTACCGATGTCGTCGGCGGGGTGCCGCTGATCCTGCCGGCCGTCGGCGCCGGCGAGGATGGCCTGGACGTCGATCGCGTGCTGGATGTGCTGGACGGACTGATCCTCACCGGCAGCCCGTCCAACGTCGAACCGGCACACTATGGCGGTCCGCCGGCCCGCCGTGGCGTTGCCGCCGATCCGGCGCGGGACATGACCACGCTGCCGCTGATCCGACGCGCCATCGAGCGGGCCGTTCCCTTGTTTGCCATCTGCCGCGGCTTTCAGGAGCTGAACGTGGCCTTGGGTGGCACGCTGTACCAGCATGTCGAGGAAGTACCTGGCCGCCTGGACCATCGTGCACCCCGTACGGACGCGCTGGAGCCCAAGCTCGAGCCGGCACATGCCATCGCCATCACGCCCGGCGGACAGCTGCATGCGTTGCTGGGATGCACGGAGGCGCAGGTCAACTCGCTGCACGGCCAGGGCATCGATCGCCTGGCGCCGCGGCTGCGGGTGGAAGCCGTCGCACCCGATGGCCAGATCGAATCAGCCAGCGTCATTGATGCGCCCGGTTTCGTTTGCGCCGTGCAATGGCACCCTGAGCACAAGGCGCGCGAGAATCCCTTGTCGCTGAAGCTGTTCGACGCCTTCAGCGCCGCCTGCCGGGCGCGCGCCGTGGAACGCCTCGGCGCGCCGCTACGCGCCGCTGCGGAGTAGAGCCCTCGCCCATCCCGCCTCGCGTGGGAGGAAGGGGCTCACGGCCGCACGACCGCGCGCAGTTTGCCGACCACGATTTTCCAGACGCCGTCCGGATCGTTGTCCAGCAGCGAATTGACGGGCAGCCAGCGCACGCCCTTCACTTCGCCGTCCTGCGCTGTGAGCTGCTGGGTCGAATCGGCACTGAAGAGATAGCGAAAATCGAAATGGTAGTGCTGGCGCTCGCCGCGCCGGTCGTTGGCCGGGATCATGTGTGGGTCGATGTCGAGTGGCAGCGAGGGATCGTCGCTCCAATCACTGGGGATGAACCGTTGCAGCCCTGTCTCTTCCCAGGTCTCGCGGGCCGCGCCGTCCCGGGGACTTTCGCCGGCATCGACGTGACCGCCAGGCTGCAGCCAGCGATCGAGCGTCGCATGGTGGATCAGCAGAATGACGTCGCGCTTGGGGTCGACGACGAAGGCACTGCCGGTGACATGTCCCGACATCGACTCGCGGGCGAACATGTCCGTCGGGTCGGCCAGCCGATCGAGCAACGGCCTGAGGCGCTCCTTCTCGCTGGGGAAGCGCGCCAGGTAGCGCTGTACGATGCCCGGGATGCGCGCGGCCGGATCCCGCTCGCCCGTCATGCCGCGCCGGCGAGCTTGGTATAGACGTCCTTCACGGCCAGCCTGCCACCACGGAACGTGTAGCGCTCGACACCGATGTTCTCGAACGCACGGCCCGTCGTCTTGTCGGTACCGGTAATGCGGAAGGTCATGAACGTCGCGTCCGGCGCGTGGTGATAAACCACGTCGTGGAAGCGCACGTTCTCGACCTGCTGCTTGCGTTCGGCGAAGTACGCGACGATTGCCTCACGCGACGTCAACTGCCGCGGCGCATCGCCGCCCTGGACGCTCCAGACGAAGTCCGGCGTCACCACCTGGTACATCGCGTCGAGATCCTGCTTGAAGAAGGCGCGGCCGAAAGCCTTGAAGATCGTGTCGCGCTCGGCGGTGGTCGGGGTCATGGGTTCCTCCGTCGGTTTCCGTTCTCACGTATCCTCACGATGCGGCAAACGCCAGGTAGTCGCGCGCGACTTCGTCGACGGCAATCTCGTAGATGCGCTTGCCATGCGCGGCTGTCGACAGGTTGGGGTTCGAGCCGATGCGGCCGTCGGGGAATGTGCTGCGGTAATCGTCGGCATCGGCAAAGCTGCCGTTGGGTGCCACCTCAGGCTCCATCGGCACCTTCTTTTCGGTCTGCGGATGCATGAAGAAGGTGAGCGACACCTCGCTCGGCGTGGCATGGCTGCCTTCCTGGCTGCCATACAGCTCCTTCGACAGTGCCCGGCTGCCTGATCCTTCCCACCAGTTGCGCAGCTTGCACTTCACCGAGGGGGCATTGCTGCCGCGCTGCAGAGAGCGCTCGGCATAGATCTCCGAAAACGCCGCCGTGACCGTTGCAATATTGCCGCCGTGGCCATTGACGAAAAAGAATCGTGTGAATCCATGGCGCATCAGGGACTGAATGTTATCCCGCACCACCGCGATCAGAGTCGAAGGCCGCAATGTCATCGAGCCCGGAAAGCCGAGATGATGCTGCGCCATGCCGACCGCGATGGTTGGCGCTACCAGCGCGCCGGTCTTCTCGCCGACCCCGTGGGCGATGAATTCCGCCGTCAAGGCATCGGTACCGACCAGGCCGTTGGGGCCATGCTGCTCGGTCGAACCGATTGGAATGATGATGCCGGTGCTGCTCTTGAGATACTGCTCGACGTCGGGCCAGGTGACGAGCTGCAGGCGCATGATGTGCTCCGCCGATCTTGCTTCGATGTGGCGGCGAGCGTACTGTAGCGGCCATGCGGATGCACGCGCTCATCGGTCGGCGAATTAGCCGCCCGGTCCCTCATCGGGCCCGGGTCGAAGGCTATTTCGTTCGTCCGTCTCAGGAGCGCAATCATGTCTGCCGCCACGGCCACTGAGCCGTCCACCTCTTCTCCGTCATTCCGTCGTTTCCACGCACCCGAGCAACCGCGTCCCGTGGTGCATGCGCTTGACGCGCCGGTGTGGTGCTACGGCGTCAGCGCCGATCCCTCACCCGGCCTGCTGCCACGCGTGCTCGAGTTCGTCGCCAAGCGTGGCCTGGTGCCGCTGGTCGTCCATGCCAGCCGCTGTGTCGAGCGCGACGCACACGGCATCGAGGACACGCTGAGCGTCGATCTGCAGGTCGATGGTCTGGACCCCGACGCCGCGCGGCATGTCGGCAACTGCCTCGGCGAGATCGTTGGCGTACGCCACGTGGCGATGAGCCGGCGCGGGTGAACCGCGCCGGCGATCGCGCGGCCGGCTGTCAGGCAGCGGCGGGCGGCGCGTAGTTGCGCTGCCAGACGGGCGCCAGTTCCGGCACCGTGTCGCCGCGCAGTGCAATCGCATGCAGCTTGGGTGCGTTGGCCGCGAACCATGCACGCTTCGGCGTCCAGCGCGTCATCACCGAGATGTAGATGTCGAGCGCCGAGAAGCGGGCACCGAGGAACCACGGGCCCTCGTCACTGGCAGCAGGCTCGACCATGCGCCACAGCCGCTCGCGATAGGCCTCCATCGCCTCTTGCAGTTCCTTGCGCGGCCCGTCGCCGGAAATCCAGCGGCTGGTGTCATCGCCGATCGTGAACGTCGGGTAGATGTTCGTGACCAGGAATACCAACCACCGCAGGAACGCGTCGCGTTCCGCGCCCGGCGACGCCGGCACGAGCGATCTGCCGGCCGGCGCACTGTCGGCGAAGTGGAACGTGATGGCGACGCTCTCGGTCATGATGCGGCCATCGGGCAGCACCAGCGTCGGCAACTGCGCCAACGGGTTGATCTTGGTCAGGCGCTCGCGCGCCGCCTTCGATCGGAAGAGATTGCCCACCTCCTCGGTTTCGAACGGCAAGCCGTACCAAGCGAGCTGGGCCTCGGTGAGCGCCGAGCCCCAGCCCGTGTGCGCATAGAGTTTGTACATGCGACACCTCCCGTTGTCCTAACCGGCATGGTGGTTTGAATCACCGCCTGCGACAACTGAGGCTTTGTCACCCCTTCGCTGAGTTTTTCTAATCCTGGATGCGCCTATGGCTTGGCCAGGAGCTGGATCAGGCTCGAGGTGTCCCAGCGCCGGCCGCCCCGCGCCTGGACACGGGCGTAGAACTGATCGACCAGCGCGGTCATCGGCAGCTGCGCGCCGTTGGTCTTGGACTCATCGAGGCAGATGCCGAGGTCCTTGCGCATCCAGTCGACGGCGAAACCGAATTCGAACTTGTCGTCGACCATCGTCTTCCAGCGGTTCTCCATCTGCCAGCTCTGGGCCGCGCCCTTGGAGATGGCACCGATCACCTTTTCCATGTCGAGGCCGGCCTTCATGCCGAAATTGACGGCTTCTGACAGGCCCTGCACGACGCCGGCGATGCAGATCTGGTTCACCATCTTGGTGAGCTGGCCGGCGCCGGACGCACCGATCAGGACACAGGCGCGCGCGAAGCTGTCGATGACCGGCTTGGCGTTGTCGAACGGCGCCTGGTCGCCGCCGCACATCACGGTCAGCACGCCGTTCTCGGCGCCCGCCTGGCCGCCCGACACGGGCGCGTCGATGAAGTCGATGCCCTGCTGCCTGGCCGCATCGTAGAGTTCGCGCGCGACCTTGGCCGAGGCCGTGGTGTGGTCGACGAAAATGGTGCCCGCCTTCATGCCGGCCAGCCCACCGTCGGCGCCCAGCACGACCGAGCGCAGATCATCGTCGTTACCCACGCAACAGAACACGATCTCGTTGCCTTCCGCCGCTTCGCGCGGCGTCTTGGCGGCCTTGCCCTTGTGCTTCTGCGTCCACTGCTGGGCCTTGGCGAAGGTGCGGTTGTAGACGGTCACATCGTGGCCTTTGGCGACGAGATGGCCCGCCATCGGAAAGCCCATTACGCCCAGGCCGAGAAAGGCGACTTTCGCCATGGAATGCTCCTCGTTGTTTGGTTGCCACGATCGGCGGGCACCCTAGCGCCCCGTCTTTGCGACGTCACCTGTCGCGCTAGCCGACGGCCAATAGCCATCCGATTGTACCCATGCCGGCCACAATCGGCGGCAAGGCCAGGGGCCAGGCGGCGCGGTAGACCGCACTGTCGCCCCGGGCGAGGGCCAGGATCGCAACGCCCATCGAGACCCGGATCGGGGACAGCATGGTGAGGTTGGTGGTGACCGCGTTCTGTACCGCCGCCATCCACGACGGATCGACATGTGCCTCGGCCGCCACGGCGATCTGCATGGGCATCAGCATGGCATTCGATGCCGAGCCGCTGCCGGTCAGAAAGCCGCCGATGGCAGCGAACAACGGTGCGCCCAGCGCCGAGGCAACACCCATCGCGGCGTGCAGGGCATCGGCAATCGACGCCGCCATGCCCGCCGCGACATAGAAGGCAGCCATCACGACGAAGAACAGCGTCACGACGGAAGGACGCCACCCTGAGGCCACCGTGTCACGAACGACGCGCCACGCCGGTGCGCGCGCTGCCACCAGCGTGCCCGCGCCAATCACCAGCAACCAGAAGCCCGGGACGTAGAACGGCGCGAACGGCGGTTGGTCGGGCAACGGCTGCCACGCCGCCAGGGACTTCAGCACGGCTTGCAACGGCGGCACCGTGCGCGTCGCCACCAGCGCCAGGGTCAATGCCACATAGGGCAGCGATGTCCGCAGCGCGCGTCGCAAAGCCATCAGGTCAGGCCGCTCGTTGCGCACCCAGCGCAGCGCCACCAGTGCGCCCAGGGGCGCGGCGCCGGCGATCTCGACGTCGATCACGGCATGGGCCAGCCACACCGCGGCGACCGTGACAACGGTCCAGGCGACATCCTCCAGGCAGCGCGCGACGCGGAGCGGCACGCCGGATGCGCGCAGGAAATGCCAGAACAGCGCCAGGTACGCCGCGTGCATGGGCATTTGCAGCACGGCGCTGCGAGCCCCCAGTACCGTCGGTTCCATGCCGGCGATCTGCGCACCCAGAGTCGTGCCGGCGGCCAGCGCGCCCCACGGCACCAGGCTCTGGCTGTAGAGGCCCAGCACCAACGCCGGCACACCACGAACGCCCAGCCGCACCACCGTGGCCAGCGTGATGACATAGCCGACACCAAAACCCGTCACGGCCTCGGCGAACGGTCCCAGCAGGAAGCAGACGAAGTAGAGACGCGGGTGAAGGTCGTCCGCTACCGGCAAAGCCGGCGACGCGGGCTGCCCGGCGAGATCGCGGGCCCGGACGCAAAGATAGAAGAAGATGCCGCCGAGAACGATGGCGATCACCTGCCAGGCAAGCCAGGCACCGACAAAGGTGTTGTACGCCAGAAACGGAAGCAGCGCGGTATTCTCCGGCGGGGCAATCAGGACAACCAGCAGCGTTGCCGCCAGGCCGGCGGCGCCCGCCGGCAGGGCACTCACGCGTCCACTGGCCAGCAACGCCATGACCAGCAGCAACGGCGCTACCGCGAGAAGAACAGGCATGCAGACTCTCGTTCAACGGACCGGCACGCTGGCACAGGTTCACAGTGCATACGATGCACAAATGCGTCGGTGACCGCCCGCTGTGGCGTAACGAAAGTGCCGCGTCGTCATCAATGGTGCGCGGCGCCCGTCAGCCGGCGCTCGATGTCGTCGCCGATCTTGGGAAACAGCACCGGCGGTACGCTGATGCAGCGGCCAGCCTCGACGGCACCCAGCGCCTGCACGCCACTTGCCACCCATGGCGGAATGCCCACCTCCTCGCCCAGGGCACGCAGCACGCGCGATGCGGCGTCGGGAATGAAAGGCCAGGCGACGACCGCCGCCGTCCGCACGAGATTGACGCCGGTCCTGATGATGACCGCGGCACGGTTCCGATCGGTCTTGATCACCGTCCAGGGCGCCGTCTCGGCAAGATAGCTGTTCGCCAACCGCCAGATCGTCCGTACGCCTTCCGCGGCATGACGCAACGTGAGCGCCTCGTGATAGCCGCGAAGCCGGCCCAGGTGATGGTCGAGGTCGCTCGCCAGCTGCTGTTCACGCGGTCCCGGCTCGCCGTCGGCCGGCACCGCGGCGTCGAAGGCCGCGGCGGTGAACGTGAGGCAGCGGTTGACCAGGTTGCCGAACGTATCGGCAAGGTCCTTGTTGATGCCGTCGCGAAAGCGCGTGACGGTGAAATCGACATCGGCGCTCTCCGGCGCATTGGCCGCCAGCCACCAGCGCCAGCAGTCGGCGGGCAGAACCGCCAATGCCGTGTCGGCGAAGATGCCGCGGCGCTGGCTGGTCGAGAACTTGCCGCCCTCATAGGCCAGCCAATGGAAGCCCTTGATGTAGTCGGGCAGCTTCAGCGCCTGGCCCGAACCGATGATGGTCGCGGGGAAGCCGATGGTGTGGAACGGCACGTTGTCCTTGCCGAGAAACTGGACGTAGCGGACAGCGGCCCCACCTTCCCACCACGCACGCCAGTCACGTCCCGGCAATGCTTGCGCCCATTCGACGGCGGCGGCGATGTAACCGATCGGTGCATCGAACCAGACGTAGAAGACCTTGTCCTCGAAGCCGGGCCGCGGCACCGGCACACCCCACGACAGATCGCGCGTGATGCAGCGGTCCTGCAGTCCCTCGTCGAGCCACTTCAGGCCGATGGAGCGCACCAGCAGGGGCCAGTCGCGTTGCGCCTCGATCCATCGGCGCAAGCGCGGCACCAAGGCGGACTGGCGGAGGAACAGATGCCGCGACTCGCGGAATTCGATGTCGCCGGCACCCGAGATCGCCGACCGCGGCGCGATCAGTTCGTGCGGATCAAGAACGCGGGTGCAAGCCTCGCATTGATCGCCGCGCGCATTCGCGTCCCCGCAATGGGGGCACGTACCGATCACGTAGCGATCCGGCAGGAAGCGCCCTTCGGCTGGCGAATAGGCCTGGCGGACCGTGCGCTCTTCGATGAAGCCTGCCGCGTCCAGATGCCGGAACAGCGCCTGGGTGAGGGCGTGGTTGGCCGCCCCCGACGTGCGCGAGAAATGATCAAAGGAAAAACCGAAGCGCCGGTAGATGTCGGCCTGGATCGCATGCTGGCGCGCGCAGTAGTCGGCCACTGCGCCGCCGGCGGCATGGGCTGCGAGCTCGGCTGGCGTGCCGTGTTCATCGGTACCGCACAGAAACAACACGTCATGGCCGACCTGGCGGCAGAAGCGGGCATGGATGTCGGCCGGCAGCAGCGAGCCGGCGATGTTGCCCAGATGCTTGACGCCGTTGATGTACGGCAATGCGCTGGTGATCAGAACCTTGGTCATCGACCCCTCCGTCGTGTCCGGTGCGGACATGAAAAAGCCCTTCGCGAGGAAGGGCCGGAGGCATCGAGGGGTATGCTATCGCCCGCGCGTCACCTTGCCGTCCCGTCTTCGTCGAGGACGGAGCGCATTCGCCGCGCAGCAGCGCGATCAGGATGGCGGACGCCGGTCATGGCGTGCCTTATGCAGCGAAGCGCCGGGCGGGTCAACCGGCCGCGCCATGCCGCAGGCGGCGCACGCCGCGCCACAGCAACAGGCCCAGCAGCCACGCCACGAAGCCGAGGATGGGCATGAAGATCACGCCGGTCATGGCCGCCTCGGCGCGCTGCGACGGCGGCGTGGTGAGCTGCAGCAATGGCGCGCCCGGCGCTGGCGTCAAACCGAAGCGCTTGGTCATCTCGGCCATGCTCGAGCGATAGCGCTCCTCATCGGCGGCCGACACACGCTGCGTCGCCCGCACGGGCTGCGACAGCGCCCACGGGCACCAGTCGGCATCGCCGCCACTGCACACGCGCCACGCCGGCACCGGCGCGCTGCGCTGCCAGTCCGTGGGGACCAGGGGCGCCATGGCATAGTGCAGCTCCTGGCCGCTGGGTCTGCGCGTGGTCCAGGTCACCGTGAAATCGGTGGCGACCCGCACGTCGCTGAAGATCAGCACCTGGGCGTCAGTGCGCACCGGCGCGTCGGCAATGGGAATCTCGGCCGCCGTTATCCGCCGGGCGGTCTTGAGGTCGTCAGTGCCGCCCACCGCCAGCGCGGCCGGCAGCAGCGCCACGAACGTCGCGCCGAGGATCGACAGGATGCCCGTGCGATAGCCCCACGACAGTCCCGCGAGGGACAACGCCACCAGGGCGCCCATGCCGAGGCCGTACGATACGAAGCCCAGCGCCGAGGGGATGACGCTCATCAGCACGAAGACGGCGAAGCCCAGCCCGATCGCCGACATCAGCGGCAGCACCGTCTTCTCGCCCGGTGGCTGGTGCAGGATCCGCTGAATGGAGGTGCTGGTCATGGTGTCAGAGCCTGTCCGTGACAGGACGGTGGGGCTTTAGCCGGCGAGCAGCTTAAGCCCGTCCTGGAGCAGGATGGCAACGACATCGCTGGCAAAGGCGTCGAAATCGTCGTTGTCGTTGGCAGCTTCTGGCGTCGTGACCAGGTCATCGGTTTCGATATTGGTGATCAATGCGGCGGTGCGATGACGGCTCATTGTAAACTCCCCGGAAGATCCGGCGACAGTTCCCGTGCTGCCGCCGACGGGTAATTTGCATTGGCCATGTATCGCAGCGATGTCGCTCCGCGCTGCGCTGTGTATTGTCGGTATCGTAACTACAGTTTGCCGATGGGCGGGTTTGGCTGGACCGTGCCACCCCAGCCGCCGCCCAGTGCCTGATAGAGGCTGACCAGGGCGTTGATATGGGCCAGCTGTGACTGCGCCAGCGCGTCCTCGGCCTGCAGTACCGCACGCTGGGTGTCCAGCACCGTCAGGAAGTCGATGGTACCGGCGCGGTAGCGCAACTCGGCCAAGCGATAGGCTTCGCGGGCTTCGGTGCGCGCCTGCAAATTGAAGGCGTACTGCTGACGGAACTGATCGACACCGCTCAAGGCGTTGTCGACATCGCGGAAGCTGGACAGGATGGCGGTCCGGTACGTCTCGATCAGCTCTTCGTATCGCGCCTTCGACAATTTCTCCTGACCTTCAAGGGCGCCGCCCTGGAAGATGGGCGCCGTCAGGCTGGCAGCGATCGTGTAGAGCATGCTGGCCGGCGAGAACAGGCTGCCCAACACCGCGCTGGCCGTGCCGCCACTGGCCGTCAGCGAAATGTTCGGGAAACGCGCGGCGCGCGCCGACTGGATGTCGAGATTGGCGGCACGCAGATTGGCTTCAGCGGTGCGGATGTCGGGCCGGCGCAGCAGCAAGTCCGACGGCATGCCGGAGATGACCTTGGGCAACGTGAAGCCTTCGAGATTGCGCGCCTGCAGTTCGAACCCCTGCGGGTTGCGGCCCAGCAGCAGCGCCAGCGCCGCCAGGCTTTCACGCTCGGCCTGCACCAGGGCCGGAATGGCCGCGCGCTGCGTTGCCACATCCGCCCGCTGTTGCGCGACCTCGAGGTCTGACGTGGTGCCGATCCGGCGCTGCTCCTCGAGCAGCCCCAGCAGGCGCGACGATGTCGCCAGCGAACTGTTGGCGATGCGCACGCGCTCGCGCAGGGTCAGGATCTGGAAGTAGGTCTGCGCCACATTGGTGTTGATGGTCAGCGCCACCGTTTCGCGGTCGTAGCGGCTGGCCTCGATGCGCGTGACCGCCGCCTTGGCCGATGAGTACTCGGCGCCGAACAAGTTGAACTGATAGCCCGCGTTCAGACCCAGGGCATACGTCTTGGTCACGGTGCGGCCCAGCGGTGCCCTGTTCTGCGAACTGCGGGTCCCCGAGCCGTCGGCGCCGAAGGTCGGATACAGCGCCGCACCGGCGATCTTGGCCTGCGCCTCGGCCTGCGCGATGCGCGCGACGGCGGCTTTCAGGTCGCGGTTGCCTTCGGCGGCCGAGGCCATCAGGCGGTCGAGTTCGGGGCTGCGGAAAACCTGCCACCAGACAGGGTCGGGCCAAACGCCGACGCCCTGGTTGCTCCACTGCCAGCGCTCGGGAACATCGACCTGTTCGGGCTGGTAGTCCGGTCCGAGGATGGAGCAACCGGTCAGCGCACCGGCAAGGGCGATCGGGACAAGGAGGCGACGCATCACGGCACTTACACCATCGGACGGGGGAGGGAATTGAGCGCGGGTATGAACGAGAAAATTGAGTGCGAGCATCAGTCCGCGGCCAGGGCCACGACGGGATCGAGGTTGGCCGCCTTGCGTGCCGGGAGATACCCGAACAACAGCCCGGTGGCAAAGGCGCAGGCAAAGGCCAGGATGACGGGACCGGCCGAGAACATGACGGGCCGGCCCAACTGGGCGAAGCCCCAGGCGGTGGCCAGCCCCGCGATCACGCCGATCACCCCGCCGATGGCACAGACAACCAGCGCCTCGGTATTGAACTGCAACAGGATATTGAAACGGCGCGCGCCGGTCGCCATGCGGATGCCGATCTCGCGGGTCCGCTCGGTGACGCTGACCAGCATGATGTTCATCACGCCGATGCCACCCACCAGCAGAGAGATCGCCGCGATCGAGCCCAGGAGGATCGTCAGCGTATTCTGAGTCTCGGTTGCCGCCTCGAGGATCGAGACCATGTTGCGAATCTGGAAATCCTCGTTCTTGTGGCGCTCGATCAGCAGTTGCCGGATCGCCTCCTGCGTATCGTCAATCTTGCTGACATCGTCGACCCGTACG
Organism: Reyranella sp. CPCC 100927; assembly: GCF_007859315.1. Lineage (GTDB taxonomy): Bacteria > Pseudomonadota > Alphaproteobacteria > Reyranellales > Reyranellaceae > Vineibacter. The sequence continues at coordinate 200,762 of NZ_VOHA01000001.1, read as the reverse complement.
GTAATCGAACGCACATAGCGCTGACCGAACAGGCGCAGCGCACCCGTCGACAAGGGTGTAAAGACGATGTCGTCCTGGTCGGCGCCGGACGGCGCGGCGCCCTTGGGGCTCATCACGCCGATGACCTGGAACGGCACGTTGTTCACCAGCACGAACGTGCCGACCGGATCGAAGCCTTCGGGAAAGAGCGCACGCACCACGGTCTGGCCGAGAGCGACCACCGGGGCGTAGCTTTTCACGTCCGATTCGCTGAAGAAGGTGCCGCTCGCCACCGGCCAGTCGCGGGCCTGCGGGAAGAACTGCGTCGTGCCATCGGCCTGCGTGACATAGTCACGGCTCTGGTAGCGCACGGTCACCTGGCCGGGATACTCGGGCACCGCCACCGAGACGTTCGGCAGGTCGTCGATGGCATCGGCGTCGGCCGCCACCAGAGTTGCCGTCAGCGCGCCGGCCCGGCGCACGTTGGGCGCACCAGGCCTGATCAGCAACAGGTCAGTGCCCATGGCGGTGATCCGGCTCAGCACCTGCTGCTTGGCGCCATCACCGATGGCCAGCATCGCCACCACCGACGCCACGCCGATGATGATGCCGAGCAAAGTCAGCAGAGTCCGCATCAGGTTGGCGCGCAGAGACCGCATCGCCATCTTCGCGGCTTCGACCGCGTCGGGAATCACCGTCGAGCCGCGCGCGGCCTGGTGCGCCGGTGTTGCCGACGTCGCTGGTGAGGGTACCGACGTGCCACGGTCGCTGACGATGTTGCCATCCTTGATCTCGATGACTCGCCTGGCCTGTGCCGCGACGTCGGGATCGTGCGTGATCAGCAGAACCGTATGGCCGTCGGCGTTGAGGTCGTGCAGCAGGCGCATCACTTCTTCGCCGCTGCGACTGTCGAGTGCGCCGGTCGGTTCGTCGGCCAGGATCACCGATCCGCCGTTCATCAGCGCGCGCGCGATCGACACGCGCTGCTGCTGGCCACCCGAGAGCTGGCTGGGGCGATGATCGAGCCGTTCTCCCAGGCCCAGGGTGGTGAGCAGGTGTCGCGCACGCTGCACGCGCTTGCCATGCGGCAGGCCGGCATAGATGGCCGGCACCTCGACATTCTCGGTGGCCGTGGCGGCGGCAAGCAGATTGTATTGCTGGAAGATGAAGCCGAAGGATTCCCGGCGCAGCAAGGCGCGGCGATCCGTATCGAGTTCCGAGACCTCCTCGCCGGCAAAGCGGTAGCGACCCGACGTCGGCCGGTCGAGCAGCCCGATCAGATTCATCAGTGTCGACTTGCCCGACCCCGACGCCCCCATGATGGCGACGAACTCGCCGGCCTGGATGTCGAGCGAGATGCCGTGCAGCACCTCGGTCGCGACATCGCCGCGCACATAGGTCTTGGTGATGTCGCGCAGCTCGATCAGCGGGGCGCGTTGCGCCGGCGGTCGCGCCAGGGGATCGATCGGTTCGATGGATGCCGCGTCAGTCATCGGGCCGGCCGCTCATAGCCGTGGACCGCGCGCGTTGGCGGGCTTGGCGGCAGGTTTGCCCGCCGGCGGCGGCGTGTCGCTGATGACCACCTCGTCGCCGGCAGCGAGGCCGGATTTGACCTCGGCAACGACGCGGTTGATGACACCGACCTCGATGGTGCGATCGGCGATGCGGCCGCCCTCGACGACGCGAACCCGATACATCTTCTTGCCGTCGGCAGCCTGGCCACGCGCCGGCCGCAGCGCCGCGACCGGCACCAGGGGCACCTGCTTGGCGGCGGCAACGACGAAAAAGACCTGTGCGCTCATCTGCGGCAGCAGGTCGCCCTCGGGATTCTCGACCTCGAACAAGGACGAATAAAGGACGACGTTGTTGACGACCTCGGGCGTCGGCAGGACCTGCCGCAACTTGCCGAAGCGCTTGCGGTCGGGCTGACCCAACGTGGTGAAGTACGCCGGCATGCCGACCTTCAGCCGCGGCACGTCGGCCTCCGACACCTGCGTCCACACCGTCATGGGATCGAGGTCGGCAATGCGCAGGATGATCGGCGCCTGCTGGTTGGCATTCAGCGTCTGGCCTTGCTTGGCGGTAATGTTGACGACGGTGCCCGACATCGGGGCGAAGATCTTCGTGTAATTGAGGTTGGCGCGGTCGCCGTTCAAGGTCGACTCGGTCTGCTGGATCTGCGCTTCGATCATGCTGATCTGCGCCGCCGCGATCTTGACGTTGGCGTCGGCGATATCATGCGCGTCCTGGCTGGTGGCCTTGGATGCGAGCAGCTCCTTCTGACGCTTGAGCTGTTGGTCGGCCAGCAGCTTCTGCGCCTGCTTGTCGGCAAGCTGCGCTTTCAGGCTCTGCAGCTGGGCCTCGTCGGCGCTGACCTTGGCCTGGTAGACGGTGGGGTCGATCTGGGCCAGTTGCTGGCCCTTCTCCACCTTGGCGCCGAAGTCGACCATGATCTTCTGGAGCTGGCCCGAGACCTGGGTACCCACATCGACATATTCGCGCGGCTGCAGGGTACCCACGGCCGATACCGTGTCCTCGATGTCGCCGATCGACACCTTCTGGGTCAGCGGCGCGCCGCGGGACTCACCATCGCTGCCTGGCCACAACAGCCAGCCGCCCACCAGGACAGCGGCGATGACGGGCAGACCGATGAGAGCGAAGATGGCGCGGCGTGGCATGGCAGGGGTCGGGACTCGGGGCAGACGCATACGAGGGATCATCATCCTGTCGGTATCATGACACCGTACGCGGGGTGCCATTGCAGCATCCCTGCCGGACTGGTGCGGAAACCGACAGCACGATTGTAACCGTTTACGGCGAAAGCCGGGCGGCCAGGCCCCGCCGCCAAGCATCTATCTTATCGCAGTACATCCGCATATTTACGTTTTCATTGAATTATTTCAATGCGTTGCGCCGTCGTGGGCAGTTCCCGAAGGCCTCCCCTTGATCATTCAACCCTCCGGACGATGGCCGATTGCACCGGCATCCGCAGCCTCGGCCTTGAAGTAGCAGCCGCTTTCCCGTATGACCCCGCCCGCGCCCCGATAGCTCAGCGGTAGAGCAACCGCTTCGTAAGCGGTAGGCCGTTGGTTCAAATCCGACTCGGGGCACCATTCTTCCGGTACGGCATGGTGGTGATGGCCGGCACGCTGGCGATCACTGCCGGCGCTGCCGAACAATGGTTGCGGCGGCCGGCCTGTGTCTCCATGTTCTGCGGCATGTTCGACCCCAGGTATATGCCGTCATCGATTGCCGCGCGCCGGCGAGGCGCGCCATCCGCATAGGAATTCACCGTGCCCGGCCGTTTCAATTTCGGCGCGCTGCGTCAGCAGGCCGTCGCATACCTCATCGCCGGGGTGGGCGCCGCGCTGGCGATCGCGGTGTCGTTCGCCAGTGCGATCTATGAGGCGTCGCAACCCAAGGACATCAAGCAGATCGCAACCGGGCAGCCATTCGATACCGGTCGTTGGACGGTCGTGGCGCGCCGCGCCGAATTTGGTAAGCAGATGCAAGGCCTGCCACAAACGCAGCAGAATCGCCTCATGGTCGAACTCGACCTGACCAACCGGTCAGCGGCAACAACTGCCAGCTATGCCCGCCTGCTTGAATTGGCCACACCGCCGGCCGGACTGCAAAGGCCGATGTTCTATCTGGCGCGGGACAGCGCTCTCGTCATCGGGCTGCATCCAGGCATGCCCGAACGGGTCATTGCAGTATGGACATGGCCTCCGGGCGCACCACCGCCGCCACAGCAGCTGCGTTTCAAGATCGCAAGCCAGATCTACAAGGAGCGCGACAATCTCTACGGCGCGCCCAACTGGTTCGATGGGCCGGTCGTGGCAACGTTGGACATGCCGGTCGACATCCGCGACGCGGCGGCAGCCGGCAAATGATCCGCGTGACGATCGCCGTTATCGGCGTTGCAGCGGCGATCGCCCTGCTTTATGGCCTGCAAAAAACGCAGCCGGGATATGCCGACATCACCCGCCCGATCGCCGTCCACGGCGCCTTGGGCGAGCGGCTGACCGCGCGCGCGTTCGAGCTGACCGCGACGAAAATCACGCTGGCGGAGCGCATTGCGCTGAGGAGCGGTACCCGCGAGCAGACTTTCGACACATCAGGCGTGTGGGCTGTCGTTGAAGCACAGATCGCGGCGCGTCACGAAAGCATCAACGTCAGCAGCGCCAGCTGGATGGGCGCCAGTGGCGTCCGCTACACCATGAGCCAACGCGCCGCGACCGCGCCCGGGCTGTTGCCCGCAGAGCGACTGGAGCCGGGCCTGCCGCGCAAGGTGCTGATGCTGTTTGAATTACCGCCGGAACAGGTCAAGGACGCCACGATCCTCGTGTCGCGTACACCCTTCTCCCCCATCGACAGCGAGCTCCACATCAAGGCCAACGTGCCGACGCCCCTGTTCGTGCGCAACATCGTTCGCATCGTCAGAGGCACGAACGCCGGTGAGTGGCAACTCGAGGTGCGATGATGGTGGCCCTCGTCCCGTCGACACCGAAAGAAAAACGCGCGTATTGGCAGAGTGCCCTGGCATTGCTGCTCGTCGTACCGCTTGTCATCGCAACCCGCTCCTATCAGGACGTGATGGAGTGGCGCTCGCAGCAGGAGCTCAACGCCACCGTCGCCGCACCCAACACATCCGCCGTCTATGCCGGGGCCGAATGGCGGCTCGAGCGGGTGCACCGGCTGAACGAACCGGGCAGCGACGCCACTGTCATCGTGGTCGAGTTCGAGGCTACGGTGAGCGACCCGGCTCTCTTTGCCGCGACGTGCAACGTCGGGCTGACCGATGCCAGCCGACGACGCTGGAAGCCGCAGTTCCTGGCACCACCGATCGCGCGCCGGATACGACCGGCGGCCGTCGAGCGGCCACGCTGCGGCACAGCCGCCATCAAGCCCGTCAAGGCCGGCGATACGATCCGAATGGCCGAGTCGTTCGTGACGCCTGCCGACATCGCCGATGTCGACCTTGTCATATCGCTCTCTACGGCGCGTCCGGCATATCTCGTGCTGGAATAGCGCCTGTTCGGTCGATCGAAGCAGACTCTAGCGACCCCGCACAGCGTCGCGCTTCATACCGGACGACACGGCATACTCAAGCACGCCGGCCAGCAGGCAGATGCGTAAAGCATCCAACAGAATGCCGCCGTCCAGGTCGGCGGGGCTGCCAAAGAGGACAGAGATGGGGCTGGAAATCACCTGCCAGGTCGCAAGATCGAGCGCGCCGATGGCGCGTGTGGCACCGACCCAAATCCAGGCGCCACACCAGCCGATGAACCGATAGCCGATCACCAGCGTCAGGATGGTGGCGGCGCCGGCACCCAGCGTGAGGCGCATGCAATTCCATACCGGCTGGTAGCGCTCGCGATAGTCCTTGATGAAGTGGCCGAAGAAACCCTCCAGCCACTTGCGCCATGCCGGTGACGCCGTGTTGGAATCCGTCTTGCTGCCGAAGGCGCCGGCCTTCACGTCGTAACCGGCGATGATTGCCGCCATCACCAGCCAGACGACCGGCAACAAGGCGTAGAAGAACAGCGCTTGGGCCTGGCTCAGAAAATCCGACGGCGTGAACTCGACCGGCATGACGCCGTCGGCGGCCCAGGCACTCATGCTCAGCGGCGACCAGGACATGCTGAATGAGCCGGAGCCGATGCTTTCGATGATCCGCTCTTTGAAAACACTGAGCCCGTACAGCGCGATGAACATCCAGCTTGCATCCGCCGCCACCGTAAGGAAACGCCAATACGGCGATTTGGCGGTCTTGCTCATGTATTTGGCGAACCCGCGGATGATCAGGCACACGACGATCGAACCGATCAGCCATTTCGACTGCAGCACGTCCAGGAAATTGGCGCTCTCACCAAACGGCACGTTCGCCAAGGCAATGCGCGCATATTCGCGTACGACATTGCCCAGGAAACCCCACGCCGCGTAATAGACGAAGAACGGCAGGATCGCGACCGCGGTCAACGTCAGCAGAGACGTGGCAATGGGCGAGGAGTCCTCGACCGCACCGCGCGTCGGATGACCTGTCTGCTTCAACGACGATACGCCGGCCATCGCGGGCCGCAGCACGCCGAACATCATCACGATCGTGGCCAGCTTGGTCAGCACCACCAACGACAGGATCACCATGCCGGCCAGCGCGTTCTGCAATCCAACTTTGACCGCGACCGTCAGCAGGAGATTGCGCAGCAGGTATCCGATCGCGCCCACCAGCAGGAGCTGTGGCCAGAAACGCCACAGAAGACGCACCGCCACACCCAGCGGCGCCAAGATCGTTTCAGCCCATGTCATGGGCGGTCTTTTAGGCGGCGGCGCGGTGCAACTCAACGGCGATTGCCACCAAAACCCTCGCCACCGTAGGGCTAATAGGCGACCGGCAAGGATCAGCGCCCGGGAATGCGGAGATCGACGACGGCGGCGCCGATGAACGCTTCCGGTTTGGAGGCCGGCACCCGCAGCCAGTCCTCGCGCTCTTCGACACAGGGCAGCGCCTGCAGGAACAGATCACGCCAGGTCGAGACTCCCGAATCGTAGGCGTTGATCAGGCAGCGCTCAAAATTCAGATGGCGCTCGGTCGTTGTCGCGCCGTAGGACACGGTCGTGGGCGAGGCGGAGGCCATGATGATCCGCCGCGGATGGCGGGTCATGGCATCCGTGATCATCGCGCCGCTGTAACAACCCGACAGGATGAGAACCTGCGGGCGATCGCCGCAGGCTTCGGTCACGTAGCGATCGAGATCCCGAGCCGTGAGGTACTGCTGGCTCCTGTCGATCACCAGATGAATGCCGCGGCGGTTGGCATGCGAGGTGATGAAGAACAGGCAGGCACCCGTCTGCGGGCCCGCGATACGGGCGAATGCCGCACGGATCTCGTCATGCGTTGCCATCGCGGCCCCGGCACGCATCGCGTGTTCCGGCGTGGCCGTCAGAATGCGAATGTTGCTGACGCCGACGCCGCGCAAGCGCTTGGCGATGTCGGCGGTGGCGTAGTCATAGTTGGCTTTGTCGTTATGGCCGGCGGCCAACAGTGCGCCCCACTGCGCGGGATCGATCGCGGCGACGACCGACGACTGCGCCACGCTGATGGGCGCCTTGGGCATGTCGGCCGCCGCAGGTCGCAGCCCGAATACGCTGATCACCAGCAGCAGTGCAAACGCACCGCCCGCCCATTGCACCACGCGACCACGCCTGGTCGCCCCCATCCCTGGGACCGGCATCTGAACTCCCCCCGAAAGAACTCAGACACGGGTAGTATGTTCCAGCCCAGTCAGCGCCGCCACGAAACTCTATCAGGATGACATTTTCTTGTCCTGTCGAGTACACACCGTGGCCAATTGCTGTCATCCCCCTGTCAACACTTTCTCAATATAGGCCGGTACGACCTCGGTCGCCGGGCCGTAGATGCGCTCCTGGAACAGCGAGTGTCCGTCCGACGGTTCAAGGTTCAGTTCCACCGTGTGCGCCCGCGGAACACGCTGACGGACATGCTGCACGAAACCGGCGGCCGGATAGACCATGCCCGAGGTACCGACAGACATGAACAGGCGGCAGCGATCGAGCGCGGCGTAGATCTCGTCCATCCGCAGCGGCATCTCGCCGAACCACACGACGTGCGGACGCAGCTGGCCGCGCGCGCCGCAATGCGGGCACAGCGTCTCGACATCGAGCCGCATGTCCGAGTCGATGATCGTCTCGCAGACCATGCAGCGGATCTTCCCTGCCTGGCCATGCATGTGCAGTACGTTCTTCGAGCCGGCGCCCTCGTGCAGCAGGTCGATGTTCTGGGTGACGACCAGCACCTCGCCGGGCCATTCTCGTTCCAACCGCGCCAGCGCTTCGTGCGCGGCATTGGGCCGGATGTTGGCGCCCTGGAACCAGGTGAGACCCTGGTTATAGAAATCGAGCACCTTGCGCTTGTCGCGATGCCACGCCTCGATGGTGGCCACCTCCTCGAGATCGAACTTGCTCCACAGCCCATCCTCGTCGCGGAAGGTATCGATGCCGGACTCCTTGGAAATCCCGGCGCCGGTCAGCACGACAATGCAGCCCTGGCCGACATCCTGATGCATACGCGTTCTCCCGGTTGACCGCGCCACCATAGCGCGGCGGCGCGGCGCACGTTAGATAGCCATCATGATATGCGAGGTACGCGCGTGATCGGTGTCCTGTTCGTCTGCACCGGCAATATCTGCCGCTCGCCCACGGCCGAGGGCGTGTTCCGGACCATGGCTGCACGGGAGGGCCTGGCGACCGGCTTCCACATCGATTCGGCCGGTACCTACGACGGCCATGTCGGTGAGCCGCCCAGCCGTGACGCGGTGCGCGTGGCGGCACGCCGCGGCTATGACCTTGCCGACCTGCGGGCCCGGCAGGTCGTCGCGCCTGACCTGCAGCGTTTCGACCACGTGCTGGCGATGGACCGTGGCCACCTGCGCGCGTTGCGCGCCATGGCACCGCCGGCATTGAAGGACAAACCGCGCCTGTTCCTCGACACGGCGCCGCATCTGGGCCTGCAGGAGGTCGCCGATCCCTGGTACGGCACTCTCGCCGATTACGAGCGCGCCCTGGACACCATCGAGGCCGGCTGCGCGGCGCTGCTGGAGCATCTGCGCGCCACGTCGTTGACGGCGTGACCACCCGAGCCCAGCCCTTGGACGATGCGGCGGCCCTCAACGCGCAGATCGAGGCCGCCTTGGGCCAGCGCCCGGCGTCGGTCACGGCGATGGCCGATGGCGGCCATGGCGCCCGCCTGTGGCAGATCGCCATCGGCGGCGACAGGCTGGTGGCCAAGACCGCGCCGCGGCACCTGACAAGCGAAGGCCGCACGCTGCGCGACCTCGCCGCTGCCGGCTGGCCGGTGCCGCGCGTGCATTTCAGCGACGATCGCCTGCTGGTCATGGATTGGATCGATCATGACGGCAGCCGGTTGTCCGACGAGGGCGCCGCCGCCTTTGCGGAACGTCTCGCCGCTCTGCACCGGACCCCGATACCGGCGGACGGCGAACCGCCGTTCGGCTATCGCTACGACGTGATGATCGGCGGCCTGCCGCAGATCAACGAGCGCTGGGACACCTGGACGGCGTTCTTCCGCTGGAAGCGCGTATGGACCGCGGCCTGGCTGGCCCTGCGTCGCGGCCGGCTGGAAACGGCAACGATGCAGCGCATCGAGCAGCTGGGCGCGCGGCTGCAGACACTGCTGACAGAGCCGGCGCAACCGGCGCTGATCCACGGCGATCTGCGGGCCGGTAACGTGCTCTGCCGGCGCGGGCGTGTCGTGGCCGTGATCGACCCGGCCGTGTCGTGGAGCCATCCGGAGATCGAAATCGCCTTCACCACGCTGTTCGGCGGTTTTCCGGCGGCCTTCCAGCATCGCTATTTCACGCTCAATCCGGTGCCGCCCGGTTTCGCCGAACATCGGTGCGCAATCTACAATCTCTATCCGCTGCTGGTGCATGCCGCCCTGTTCGGCGACCCCTATCCGGCACAGATCGCGCGCACGCTGGACCACATCGAGCGCGCGTGATCAATTACGCAAAACCGATGACAACACAGCCGCACAGGGATGCCATGCTTCATTCGATCTCTCGACGCCGTGCCCTGATCACGGGTGGCACGCTGCTCGCTGCCCCGGCGCTGGCGCGCCACGGATGGGCGCAGGGCGGGTATCCCAACAAGCCGATCCGCATCGTTGTCGGCTTCGCGGCCGGCGGTGCCACCGACATCCTGGGCCGCATCGTGGCGAACCACTTGCAGACGACGTGGAACGTCCAGGCGATCGTCGACAACCGGCCCGGTGCCGGCGGCAATGTCGGCGCCGATATCGTGGCCAAGGCCCCGCCCGACGGCTATACGCTGCTGCTAGGCACCGTCGGTTCGGCCGTCACCAACCAGTTCCTCTACAAGAGCATGCCGTTCGACACCGCCACGGCGTTCGCGCCCGTGGCATTGGTGGGCGAGGTCGCCAATGTGCTGGCCGTGCATCCCGGCGTCGCGGCCAAGACGGTGCAGGAGTACATCGCGCTCGCCAAGGCCAAGCCGGGCCAGTTGAACTACGGCTCGCCCGCGATCGGCGGGACCGGCCATCTCGCGATGGAGTATTTCAAGAGCCTGACCGGCATCCAGGTCGAGCACATTGTCTACAAGGGCAGCGCGCTGGTGATTCAGGACCTGCTGCCCGGCCGCATCCCGTCGGTGATGGACAACCTGCCGGTCTACCTGCCGCACATCCAGTCCGGCGGCATCCGCGCCCTGGCGGTGACGTCGTCCAAGCGCTGGTTCAACCTGCCCGACGTGCCCACCATCGCCGAGTCGGGCGTGCCCGGCTACGACGCGGCGCCGTGGTGGTATGTCTCGGCACCGGCCGGCACGCCGGCCGATATCGTGAAGAAGCTGAGCGATGAGATCGTGCGCGGCATCAAGCTGCCCGACGTCGAGAAGAAGATCCGCGACGCCGGCGCCGCACCGCTGCCCGGCACGTCGGAGGAGCTCGCCAAACACATCGCCGCCGAAACCGTGAAATGGAAGAAGGTCGCCGACGCGGCAGGACTGAAGCCGGAGTGAGGTTTTTCACCTCTCCCGCTCGCGGGAGAGGACCTTAGCTCAATATCCCAGCGGGTATTCCGCTTCGACGGTGTACACGGCGCCGTCGGGGCGCATGTGGCTCTCGTAGAGACGGAAGCAGTCGACCTCGAACGGGCCGAAGCGGCAGAGATTGTTGCTGGCGACGAACTGGGCGATGTGGTGTCCCATCTCGGCGTGGCGATGGAAGCGCGCCAAGGTGACATGCGGCCGGAACTTGCGGCGGTCGAGCGTGATGCCTTCACCCCGCAAGGTCGTGCTGACCTTTTCCTGCAGCCGGGTCAGCCCCTCGGTCGGCGTTACGGCGGCGTACAACACCTTCGGTGTACGGCCTTCAACGAAGTGATCGACGCCGGCAATCTCGAGATCCAGGATCGGGCCATCGATCGTTGCCAACGCATCGGCGATGTCACGCTGCGCACCGCCGTTCACGTTGCCGATGAACGCCAGGGTGATGTGAAAATTGTCCGACGGCACCCAGGCGGCATCGGGAACGCCTTCCTGCAGCGCCACCAGATCATCAACAATGGCGTCAGGTAGCGGCAACGCGACAAACAAGCGGGGCATGGTGGTCCGACCTAACCCCTCTCCCGCAAGCGGGAGAGGGAGGGACCCGTCGCGCAGAGCGCGATGGGAGGGTGAGGGGTTAAGGACACGGTACGTAATCCCTCATCCGGCCGCCGCTGCGCGGCGTCCACCTTCTCCCTCTTGCGGGAGGAGGAACAACTCAAATACAGCGACCACCGTCCACGGGCAGGTCTACGCCGGTGATGAAAGCCGACTCATCCGACGCCAGGAACACCGCGGCATTGGCGTGATCGAGCGGCTGGCCCAGGCGGCCCAGCGGCACGGTGGCATTAAAACGTGTGCGGTTGTCGGCGTTGTCGCCGCCCATGAAGTGGGCCAACAGCGGCGTTTCCGTAGCGACCGGGCAGATCGCGTTGAAGCGGATGCCCTTGGGCCCGAACTCGGCCGCCATCGCTTTCACCGCGATGATCACGGCGCCCTTGGTGGCGTTGTACCACACCAGGCCCGGCCGCGGCCGGATGCCCGCGGTCGAGGCGATGACGATCATGTTGCCCGACTTCTGCGCCTCCCATCCCGGCACGCAGGCCCGCGCAGCCTGGTAGACGCCCTTCACGTTCACCGCGAACATCTTGTCGAACTCGTCCTCGGTGACGTCCAGCATCGGCTTGTTCCAGTGCGTGACACCGGCGTTGGCGACGAACACGTCCATGCGCCCGAAGCTCTTGGTCGCCGCCGCCACCATCGCCTCGTTGGCCGCCAGCTTGGTGACATCGCCCTCGCAGAAGACAGCACGGCCGCCCTTGTCGGTGATCGCCTTGGCGGCCTTCTGGCCATTGGCGGCGTTCACGTCATTGATCACCACGGCGGCGCCCTCTTCAGCCAGCCGCTGCGCGATCGCCTCGCCGATGCCCTGGCCGGCACCCGTGACGATCGCGACCTTGTCCTTCAGACGCATGGTATCCTCCCTGTTCGTTAGCCGTGCTGGATGGCCACGGTCTTCAAGGTCGAAAAATCGTGCAGCGCCGTGAAGCCCTTCTCGCGGCCGAAGCCCGATCCCTTCACGCCGCCGAACGGCAGCTCGATGCCGCCGCCGGCACCGTAATTGTTGATGAACACCTGGCCGGCCTTGATCGCCTTGGCCAGACGCATCTGCTTGCCGCCGTCGCGCGTCCACACGCCCGCCACCAGCCCGTAGGGCGTGGCGTTGGCGATGCGGATGGCATCGGCCTCATCGCGGAAGCGGATCGCCGCCAACACCGGGCCGAACACCTCCTCCTGCGCCAGGAGGTGATCCACCGGCACGTCGCCGTAGACCTGCGGCGCCACGTAGTAGCCGCCGGCCGGTGCGTTGGCCGCGGTCTCGCCCGCCGCCAGCAGCTTCACGCCGGCCGCCGTGGCCTTTTCCACGAAACCGTCGACGCGCTCTTTCTGCTTCTTCGAGATCAGCGGCCCGACATCGAGATCGCGATCCCACGGACCAGCCCGCAGCGCCTTGAACTTCTCGGCGACGCGCCCTACGAACGTGTCATAGACCTTGTCCTCGACCAGCAGCCGCGAACCGGCGGAACAGGTCTGACCGGCATTCTGGATGATCGCACGCGTGATGAACGGCAGCGCTGCGTCCATGTCGGCATCGGCGAACACCACCTGCGGGCTCTTGCCGCCCAGTTCCATGGTGCAGGGCCGGTTGTATTTGGCCGATGCCGCCTGCACCAGCGCACCGACCTGGCGCGAGCCGGTGAAGCTCAGATGATCGATACCAGGATGGTCGGCCAGCGCCGCGCCCGCCTCGGCGCCGAGGCCCGGCACGATGTTGATGGCGCCCGGCGGGAAGCCAACCTCCAGCATCAATTCGGCAACGCGCAGCACCGAGAGGCATGCTTCCTCGGCCGGCTTCATCACCACGGCGTTGCCCATGGTCAGCGCGCCGCACGCCGTGCGGCCGAAGATCTGCATGGGATAGTTCCACGGGATGATCTGCCCGCACACGCCGTGCGGCTCGCGCAGGGTGAAGACGGTATAGCCGTTTAGATAGGGAATGGTCTCGCCGTGGATCTTGTCGGCAGCACCGCCATAGAACTCGAAATAGCGCGCCAGCGCGTTGGCATCGGCGCGCGCCTGCGAGATCGGCTTGCCGGTGTCCTTGGCCTCCAGCACCGCCAGCTCCTCGGCATGGTCGGCCACCTTCTGCGCCATCTTGGACAACAGCCGACCGCGCTCGACCGCCGTCACCTTGCTCCAGGCGCCGCCCTCCAGCGCCGCCCGCGCCGCCGTCACCGCGCCGTCGATGTCCTCGGCCGAGCCGCGCGCGATTTTCGCGAACTCCGCACCGTCGCTGGGATTGAACACCGGCAGCGCCGCGCCAGAGGCGGGCGCCCGCCAGTCGCCATTGATGAGGATCTGGCCGCCGGGCATGGGACACTCGCGAGATGAAGTAATCCGCCCCATGTACCACGAACTGGGCGGCGCGCCACCCACCCCCAATGGGGGTCGCGTCACCTAGTGCAAAGCACAAGCGCTAAACCTTGCAAGCTTGCATATAGATAGTATTATTGTAATACAATACAACTTAAGGGACATTATGGCCGGCATTGAAGCGCTCAGGCATCCCGAGGTGATTGTCGGTTTGGTCGGCCCTGCGGGGACGGACTTACGCGTTGTTATTCGCTGCATCTCGGCAGAGTTCACCGCGATCGGCTATGCGATCTGTGAGGTCCGACTGAGCACACTCCTCCATAGCTTCACCCAATTCGGGCATCTTGCCGAAATCACCCATGACGAAGCGGCACGCATCGATGCGCACATGGATGCTGCGGACGATTTGCGCCAGAGAACCGACTGCGCGGACATCATGGCTCTGCTGTCTGTTGCCCGTATTCGCAAGGAGCGTCGCGACAACGCCAGCGAGCACGCCCCACCGGCCTCGCGCGTCGTTTACCTGCTCAACTCGCTCAAACACCCTGAGGAAATAGAGACGCTCCGAAAGATCTATGGTGACCTATTCTTGACTGTATCGGTGTATGCGCCTCGCGCCGACCGCGTGGCCCGTCTTGCCGAGAGGATCGCGCAATCCAAGTCCAATTCGAACGGCGACCGATATCGTGCTGATGCAGAGCGCCTCGTGGAGAAGGACGCAAACGCAGGCCGGAGCGGAACGGGCCAGAATGTCCGTGACGCCTTTCCCAAGGGTGACCTGTTTCTCCGATGGGGTGCTGAGGCAGCGATGCGCGCAGAACTGCGGCGGTTTGTTGAACTGATTTTCGGACATCCGTTCCATACGCCCCGACGCGATGAATACTCCATGTTCATTGCGCAGGCCGCAGCCCTGAGATCAGCTGATCTGTCGCGTCAGGTAGGCGCTGCAATCCTCTCCGATGGTGGGTCGATCCTCGGCGTGGGCTGCAATGACGTGCCAAAAGCTGGCGGCGGCGTCGTTTGGTCAGGCGACACGGACGACTTCAGGGACTTCGTCATAGGCTACGACGCCAGCGCCAAGAAGAAGCGCGAGATCGTACGAGAAATATTCAGTAACTTGCGCCAGGCCAATTGGATCGCCGAAACTTTGAACGATCGAACGGTGGATCAGCTTGTCGACGAGGCGCTCGAGACCGGCACCAATCCCCCGCTGCGGGATGCGCGCGTATCCAGCATCATCGAATTTGGCCGGATCGTGCATGCCGAGATGAATGCAATATTGGACGCCATGAGCAAAGGCCAGTCGGCGACAGGCTCAACGCTCTATTGCACGACCTTTCCTTGTCATATGTGTGCCAGACACATCGTGGGCGCTGGAATACGAAAAGTTGTTTACATCGAGCCCTATCCAAAGAGCCTCGCTCGGGATCTGTACCGTAACGAGATCTGTGTTGAAGACGATGGAGATCGGCCGAACATCGTCCGCTTCGAAGCCTTCGTGGGCGTTGCACCAAGGCAATACATGCAATTGTTTGCGATGCCGCATCGGAAAACCAGAAGCGGCGATAGCGTGGAATGGCAGGCGACAAGCGCTACATATCGATACCGGGTCCTGAACAGGGCTTATCTCGACAACGAGTCGGCTGTCGGCAATCATGTGAAGACCGTGCTCGCCGCGACCGGCCTTGAGATGTAAACGGCGCTGAAGGAGATGGTTTATGAGCGGCGATAACTGGCTCAAAACGGAACTTGATCAGGCGTCGAAAGAGGTCGCGGATTGGCCCACGTGGAAACGTGAGGCCATGAAAGTCGCAAGCCCTTCTGACGAGGAGAGCAAGACAAAGGGACTTGTTCAGCGGGCTGTTGTTTCAAGCCGCATCGATAAAGCGCCTTCCGACAAGTAGAGGCTCCTACACCAGCTTCACCCACTCCTTCACCCAGCCCACCGCCTCCTCGTCCGGCAGCGGCTGGGTTGAAGCGTCGACCTCGAGACGATCACCGATCTTGTTGGCGCCGAGCTGTCCCAGCAGGGCATCCATCTGCTTGCCGCCACCGCAGAACGTGTCCTGATACGTCATGTCGCCCAGTGCGATGACACCATAGCGCCAGGGCGACAGGTCAGGTTTCTCGCGGGCCAGCGTCTCGTAGAGCGGCAGGATGTTGCTGGGGATGTCGCCCGAGCCGTGGGTGGCACAGATCACCAGCAACGTGTCGTGGCCCGAGAACTCGTCGGCATGCGTTGCCTTGTCGGAGACCGTGACGCCGTGGCCGGCTCCCTCCAGGGGATCGCGCACGGCGTCCGCCACCATCTGCGCATTGCCGGACTCGGTACCGATCAGGACGAGGATGTTGGCCATGGTCATCGGAACATCGTTCTGAGTGGTGGTGAAACGTTCAATTCGGTATTTCAATACCGAATTACAGAGCGGAAGGCAAGAGCCTCGATGCTGTTGATTTACGAATCCGTCCGACGCGGAATGACGCAGGGCACAAGGAGACGACAACGATGCCTCTCGAGGAAACGGCCAAGCTTGGCATCGACCAGGCGATCATCAATCCCAAGGTCTACGCCGACGCCGCGGCTCATGACGCTCTGTTCACTCAACTGCGCCGCGAATCGCCGGTGCACTGGACCGACCCCGGCCACGTGCGGCCGTTCTGGGCCGTCACGCGGCACGCCGACATCCGGGACATCGAGCGCCAGAACGAGCGCTTCATCAATGACCCCCGATTGGTGCTGACCAGCATCGCCGATGAGGAACGCGTCAAGAAGCTGACCGGCGGCAGCCACCTGCTGCTGCGCTCGCTGGTCAACATGGACAATCCCGACCACCGTACGTATCGCAGCCTGACGCAACCCTGGTTCATGCCGCCGAACCTGAAGAAGCTGGAGGCCGATCTCGGTGTGCTGGCGCGCGAGTTCGTCGACCGCATGGAGGCCATGGACGGCGAATGTGACTTCTCCAGCGACATCGCCATCTGGTACCCGCTGCGCGTGATCATGATGATCCTGGGCGTGCCGCGCGAGGACGAAGCGTTCATGCTGAAGCTGACGCAGGAGATCTTCGGTGCTCGCGATCCCGACATGCGCCGCGGCGGCGAGGCGGAGGTCAGCGCCACCGTGCAGGACTTCTTCCGCTATTTCGCCGCCATCATCGCCGATCGCCGCAAGAACCCGAAGGACGACGTCGCCAGCGTCATCGCCAACGCGCAGATCAATGGCCAGCCGATCAGCGAGTTCGAGGCGCTGTCCTACTATGTGATCATCGCCACCGCCGGTCACGACACGACCAGCTCGACGACGGCCGGCGGCCTGCTGGCGCTGATGCAAAATCCGGCCGAGCTCGCCAAGCTGCGGGCGCGACCCGACCTGCTGCGGCTGGCGATCGAAGAAATGTTCCGCTGGGTGACGCCAGTGAAGCACTTCTTCCGCACCGCCACCGAAGACTACGAACTGCGCGGCCAGAAGATCAAATCAGGCGACTCGCTGATGATGTGCTACGCCTCGGGCAACCGCGACGAGGACGTCTTCGAGGATCCGTTCGCGTTCAAGATCGACCGCACGCCCAACCCCCATGTCGCTTTCGGCTACGGCGTGCATCTGTGCCTGGGACAGCATCTGGCCAAGATGGAGATCCGCGCGCTGTACCAGGAGTTGCTGTCGCGCCTCGACCATGTCGAGCTGGCCGGCGACCCGGCCTGGGTCGAGGCCACCTTCGTGAGCGGCCTGAAGCGACTGCCGATCCGCTATCGCATGACGCGCAAGGCGGCGTAGCGCCGGCCCGAGCTTCATGGTGAGCTTGTCGAACCATAAAGCGGTCCCCGACTGCCATCGTGCGAGGCTTCATGGTTCGACAAGCTCACCATGAAGCAAAAGCACTCTTTCGCAGATCAAAAGCCTGGCTCGTGACTCGCTGAACGATCGTTTACGGCGCTTGTCCGGGCGTGCGACAGTCCGCGCCCCAGGGAGATACGCCATGACCGAACAGCCTGTTGTTGCTGACATTGCCGCCGGCGTGATGACCATCACGCTCAACCGGCCGCAGCGGCTCAACGCCATGAGCCACGAACTGATCGCGGCGATGAACGAGACGCTCGATCGCGCTCGCGACGATGCCAGCGTGCGCTGCGTGCTGATCACCGGCACCGGCCGCGGCTTCTGCGCCGGCGCCGACCTGAGCGGTCGCGGACCCGGCGATGCCGGCAGCGACGGCAGACCCGATGTCGGCACGGCCATGGACCGGCTGTTCAATCCCATGATGCGGCGCATCCGGGCGCTGCCCAAGCCGGTGATCGCCGCCGTGAACGGCGTCGCCGCCGGCGGCGGCGCCAACCTGGCGCTGGCCGCGGATATCGTGATTGCCGCGCGCTCGGCCCGCTTCGATCAGGCCTTTGTACGCATCTCGCTGATCCCCGACCTGGGCGGCACCTGGTTCCTGCCGCACAACGTCGGCGATGCCCGCGCCCGCGCATTGGCCATGCTGGGCACCTCGGTGCCGGCCGAAAAGGCCGAGCAGATGGGCATGATCTGGCAGGTGGTCGACGACGCACAGCTGATGGACGAAGCGCGGGCACTGGCCAAGCGCATGGCGGCGGGTCCGACGTTGTCCTATGCCAGCATCAAGCGGGCACTGAACGAGGCCGGCACCAATTCGCTGGACCAGCAGCTCGATCTCGAACGTGACCTGCAACGCGAGCTGGGCCGCAGCGAAGATTTCAAGGAAGGCGTCGGGGCCTTTCTCGCCAAGCGCCCGGCCCAGTTCAAGGGACGATGAGCATGACCTACAGCACCATCAAGCTCGACATCAGCGACCGCCTGGCGACGATCACCCTGAACCAGCCCGACAAGCTCAACGCGGTGTCGCGGCAGATGGCGGGCGAACTCAAGGATTGCTGGCAGTCGCTCGCCGGCAACGGCAGCGTGCGCGCCGTGCTGCTGACCGGCGCCGGCCGCGGCTTCTGTGCCGGCGCCGACCTGTCCGATCCCGACCGTGCGCAGGGCGCCATGGCCGATTCGGGCGCCGCGCTGGAGAAGCTCTTCAATCCGATGATCCGCACCATGCGGGCACTGCCCCAGCCGATCATCGCTGCCGTGAACGGCGTGGCTGCCGGCGTCGGCATGAGCTTCGTGCTGGCCAGCGACATCGCCATCGCCGGCCGCTCGGCGAGTTTCCTGCAGGCCTTCGCCCGCATCGGACTGGTGCCCGACGGCGGCAGCACCTGGTTCCTGCCGCGCCTGATCGGCGATGCCCGCGCGCGGGCAATGGCGATGCTGGCGCAGCAGATCCCGGCCGAGAAGGCGCAGGCCTGGGGCCTGATCTGGGACGTCGTCGACGACGCCGCGTTGATGGACAGCGCCGCGGCGCTGGCGCGACGGCTGGCCGACGGCCCGCTGGCGCTGGCCAGTATCAAGACGGCGCTGAATGCGGCGCACGGCAACGATCTCTCGGCGCAGCTCGACCTGGAACGCGACCTGCAGCGCGAACTGGGCCGCAGCGAGGATTTCAAGGAAGGCGTGGCTGCCTTCCTCGCCAAGCGTCCGGCGCAGTTCAAGGGGCGGTAGGGAGCGAACCGATGCAAGTAACGACGATCGAACCCAAAGCGCGCGAGATCACATCCGGACTGAAGTTCCCCGAGGGACCGGTGGCGATGCCGGACGGCTCGATCATCCTGGTCGAGATCGCACGCCAGACGCTGACCCGGGTGACGGCAGACGGCAAGCAGCACGTGATCGCCAATCTGGGCGGCGGCCCCAATGGGGCAGCGCTGGGCCCCAACGGCAAGATCTATGTGACCAACAACGGCGGCTTCAACTGGATCACGCTGCCCGATGGCCGCACATTTCCCGGCACGCAGCCTGACGACTACCGCGGCGGCAGCATCCAGGTGGTCGACCCCGAGACCGGCAAGTTCGAAACGCTCTACGACTCCTGCAACGGCCGCCGGCTGAACGGACCCAATGACCTGGTGTTCGATGACGCCGGCGGTTTCTGGTTCACCGACCTGGGCAAGACGCGTGAGCGCGACAATGATCGCGGCGCTGTGTACTACGCCAAGGCCGACGGCTCGAAGATCGAGGAGAAGATCTTCCCGCTGGAGCGGCCCAACGGCTGCGGACTGTCACCCGACGAAAAGACGCTTTACGTCGTCGAGACGCCGACGGCGCGTTGCTGGGCGTTTGCGCTGTCGGCGCCGGGCGAGATCAAGTCGGCCAATGGACCCTACCGCGGCGAGAAGGGCCGCGTGGTGGCGGGCCTGGGCGGCTATCAGATGTTCGATTCGCTGGCCGTCGATTCGGCCGGCCACATCTGCGTCGCCACGTTGATCACCGGCGCGGTGTCGGACATCTGGCCCGACGGCAGCCGCGTGGATCAGTACAAGCTGCCCGACCCCATGGTCACCAACGTCTGCTTCGGCGGCGAGGGCCTGCGCACGGCCTATGCCACGCTGTCGATGACCGGCAAACTGGTCAGCTTCGAGTGGCCACGGGCTGGCCACAAGTTGAAGCATTTGAACCGGACGTAGTTCTTTGGACCGCGGGCGTCCACGCCCGCATTCCTCGCGGCGAAGCGAAGAGCGACGCAGTTCGGCGCCTCCGCGCACAGGCGAAAGATGCGCGCGTGGACGCGCGCGGTCCAAAAAAATCAGGCCTTCACCAGCCGCTTGACCTCGTTCGAGGCCACAATCTTGCCGTCGGCGTAGGCCTCGTGGTTGGCGTCGACGTCCTCGAGCTTGTAGCGGTAGTTCACCATCAGCCCACAGGCCTGTTTCAGGCCGTTGGCCGACGGATCGCCGAGCCAGTTCAATCGCTCGATGCGGGCGCCGTTGCCGAGATGGAAATGCGCCACCCGGTCCAGCGCCTTGCCGTTGCGGGTTTCGCGCACCAGGTAGCGGGCGCACAGGCGCATCAGGATCGGCTTCAGCACATGCTCCTGAGCGCGGATATCAGGCCATTCGCGGCCCGCCAGCAGCAGCTTGATCGCCGCGGCGCCGCGCGCGCCGTCCGTCACCGCGGCCAGGGTCTCGATCTCGGCCGGCAGCAAGGCTGCATCGCCATCGGCCTCCAGGGTCGCCTCCAGCCAGGGCCGAAAGCCGGGGATCGGCGACAGGGTGGCGAAAACGGAAACCTTCGGCAGCTCGCGCTTGAGCTCCTCGGCCACCCGCTTGATCAGGTAATTGCCGAAGCTGACGCCCGCCAGCCCTTCCTGGCAGTTGGAGATCGAATAGAAGATCGCCGTGTTGGCCGCGCGCGCGTCACGGGTCGGCGCTTCCTCGTCGAGCAGACGCTGGACGTTGTCAGCCATGCCGTCGACCAGCGCCACCTCGACGAAGATCAGCGGCTCGTCGGGCATGCGTGGGTGGAAGAACGCGAAGCAGCGCCGATCCGAGTCGAGGCGGTTTTTGAGGTCGCGCCAAGAGCCGATGGCGTGCACGGCTTCATAGGCGATCAGCTTCTCCAGCAGCGCTGCCGGCGCCCGCCAGTCGATATGGCGCAGGTCGAGGAAACCGACGTCGAACCAGGTGCTGAGCAGGCGGCGCAGATCCTCCGCCAGCCGGGCAATCGCCGGATCCTTGCGCCCCATCTTCAGCAGCTCGGCGCGCAAATCGACAATGAATTTGACGCCTTCGGGCAGACTGTTGAACCGCGCCAGCAGCTGTGCTGCAGGCGATTCCAGGGCCGCCCGCAATTCCGCTTCGGCCGCCGCCTTGCGACGATCATCGGTCGCGGCCTGCCAGTGCGCGATGGCATTGGTGATGCCCTCCGGATCGGGGCCGTGCTCACGCGCCAGTATGGTCAGGAACTTGCGCCGACCTTCGGCCGACAAGGCGATATAGGTACGGCCCAGTTCGGCAGCACGGACGCGGGCAGCGGTCTCGCCGCCGGGACCCTCCAGGCAGACGTCGATCTGGCGCCGCAGGCGCGGCAGTTCGTCGTCCGGCAGGTCGGGACGTAGCGGCGCGCCCACCACCTCGCGCGCGCCCGTCGTGGCATCCCGGAAAGCGCGCGCGACGCGGTCCAGGGCACGGTCGACGAAACCTGAAAGCGGAGAGGTCATGGTTGCCTACACGCAGCTTCGAAATGGGGTTATCGGGCCAAAATTGTAATACCGGTTCATGACACGCTGCGGAAAAAACATCACCACCCTCGCTTTTCGTCGTCCGCCCAAAATGTGAGCGCTTCGGCGTACTCCCGGGCAGATGACGCTGTGTCGCGCCCATTTCGTAGGCGAGCGTCAACGCGCATGACACGAGGCGCTGGCACCCGGTTTGCAGGGTGGGCGCCATGGCTCAACCGGCGAAGCTCGAATTGATTGCGCTCACCAAGCGCTATGGGTCCGTGGTCGCCGTCGACGCGATCAACCTGGTGGTGCCGCCGGGCACCTATTGCTGCCTGCTGGGACCCAGCGGCTGTGGCAAGACCAGCACCTTGCGCATGATCGCCGGGCACGAGGATGCCAGCGACGGCGACATCCTGCTGGGCAACGACAACATCACGGACCTGCCGCCGGCACGGCGCGGCACGGCGATGATGTTCCAGAACTACGCGTTGTTCCCCCACCTCGACTGCATCGACAACGTCGCCTTCAGCCTGCGGATGAAGGGTGTCGCCAAGTCCGAGCGCCGCGCCCGTGCGATGGACCTGCTGCGCCTGGTCCAGATGGACAACTACGCGACGCGGCTGCCGACTCAGCTGTCCGGCGGACAGCAGCAGCGCGTGGCGCTGGCCCGCGCACTCACCACCGATCCTGGCGCGCTGCTGCTCGACGAGCCGCTGTCGGCGCTCGACCCGTTCCTGCGGGTGCGGATGCGCGAAGAGCTGAAGCGCTGGCAGACCGAGCTCGGCATCACCTTCGTCCACGTCACGCATAGTCAGGAAGAGGCCATGGCGTTGGCCGACCTGGTGGTGGTGATGGCGCAGGGCCGCATCGAGCAGGCGGCGACGCCACGCGAGATCTTCAATCACCCCGGCAGCGCATTCGTGGCGCGCTTCATCGGCGGCCACAACGTGCTGGCAGCCACGGTCGACGCCGCGGCCGCCGGCCCGGTGGCAGTGCTGGAAGGCGGTACCCGCCTGGCGCTGCCCGTCGGATCGGCACCGCGTGGCGCCGACGTGCACCTGGCGATCCGCGCCGACCGCGCCACGCTGTCCCGGGACGCTGCCTCCCACGCCACGTCGCTGATCGGCGCCGTGCGCGCCATCGAATATCTCGGCGCCCAGGTCGAGGTCGCCCTGGCCGTGCCCGGCACCAACGGCTTCGTCGTCGCCCTGCCTGAACAGCGCTTCTTTGCCGATCCGGTTGCGGTTGGCCAGCAGGCGTCGGTGTCGTGGGCGCTCGAGGACATCCACGTGATCAGCCGTTAACGAGGGGAGAGTCACATGAAGGATGACGTCAGGGCGCCGAAGCAGCGCGCCATCGGCCGCCGCGCGGCGCTCAAGGGAACCGCCGCGGCCGCTGGCGTGGCGCTGGGTAGCGGCACCGTCGGCGGCTTTCCGACCGTCTGGGCCCAGAACATCAAGAACGTCGTGCTGCGCCAGTTCGGCACCGGGGTGTCCAACCTCAACGCCATCGCCGACAAGGTGAAGCAGGATCTTGGTTTCACCTTGCAGATGACGTCGCTCGACTCCGATGCCGTCACCCAGCGCGCCGTGACGCAGCCCAAATCCTACGACGTCGCCGACGTCGAGTACTGGATCTGCAAGAAGGTCTTTCCTGCCGGCATCATGCAGGCGATGGACACCAGGAAGATCAAGCTGGTCGACAAGATCGTGCCGATCTTCCTCAACGGCAAGCTGACACCGACCTCGACCATCGCACAGGGCACGGCGCCGCACACGGTCGGTTTCGTCGAGGGCAAGGACTCCGTGAAGTTCGCCAAGACGCGGACCGACTGGATGACGATGATTCCCACCATCTACAACGCCGATACGCTCGGCATCCGTCCGGATCTGGTCGGCCGCCCGATCACGAACTGGAAGGACATCATGGACCCCAAGTTCAAGGGCAAGGCCTCGATCCTGAACATCCCGTCGATCGGCATCATGGATGCCGCCATGATCTGCGAATCGATGGGCGTCATCAAATACGGCGACAAGGGCAACATGACCAAGCCCGAGATCGACAAGACGATCGCGGTGCTGACGGAAGCCAAGAAGGCCGGCCAGTTCCGCGCCTTCTGGAAGACATTCGATGAGTCGGTGAACCTGATGACGTCGGGCGAGGTGATCATCCAGTCGATGTGGTCGCCGGCAGTGACCGCTGTGCGCTCCAAGGGCGTGCCCTGCATCTACCAACCCCTGACCGAGGGTTATCGCGCGTGGGGTGGTGGTCTGGGCATCGCCAAGCATCTGAGCGGCCTGCAGCTCGACGCCGCCTACGAATACATCAACTGGTACCTGTCGGGTTGGGTCGGTGCCTATCTCAATCGTCAGGGTTACTACTCGGCCGTGCTCGATACCGCCAAAGCCCACATGAGCGAGGACGAGTGGGGCTTCTGGATGGAGGGCAAGCCGGCCAAGGGCGACATCAAGAGTCCCGAGGGCAAGGTCATGGAGAAGGCCGGCGCCGTCCGCGACGGCGGCGCGTTCGCCGATCGCATGGGGAGGGTGTCGTGTTGGAACGCAGTGATGGATGAGGATCGCTACATGGTCCAGAAGTGGAACCAGTTCATCGCGGCGTGAGCGCAACCAGCGCGAGGGAGGAAACGGCATGCTGCATCCTCTCATCGCGCCGGATCCCGGCTATGTCCTTCAACAGGTTCAGGGCAACAGCGTGAGTGTCGGGTCCGCGGCTCAAAACGCGCCGACAGCCACCCATCGGACGGCAACCCGCCGTGCCGGCGGCGCTGCGTGGGTGCCATACCTGCAGGCAACGCCGCTGACGGTGATCTTCCTGCTGTTCCTGGCGGTGCCCATTGTCACGATCGTGGTCGTGAGCTTCTGGGACTATGACACGGTGCGTGTCATTCCCGACATGCTGCTCACCAATTATCGCGAGTTGCTCGAATCGCCGGTGACCTGGCGCACCTATGGCAACACGGTGCGCTATGCCGCCATCGTGTGGGCACTGACCTTGGTCATTGGCTTCACGGTGGCCTATTTCCTGGCTTTCCACGTCCGGACCGTGACGTGGCAGATGGCGCTGTTCCTGCTGTGCACCATCCCGTTCTGGACGTCCAACATCATCCGCATGATCTCGTGGATCCCGTTCCTGGGCCGCAACGGGCTCCTGAACACGACACTGATCAATCTCCGCATCATCAGCGAACCGCTCGAGTTCCTGCTGTTCTCCGACTTTGCCGTCGTGCTCGCCTACGTGCACCTCTATGCGCTGTTCATGGTGGTGCCGATCTTCAATTCGATGATGCGCATCGACCGCTCGCTGATCGAAGCGGCCCGCGACGCCGGCGCCTCGGGCGCGCAGATCGTGCGCCACGTGGTGCTGCCCCTGTGCAAGCCGGGCATCGCCATCGGCTCGATCTTCGTCGTCACCCTGGTGATGGGCGACTTCGTCACCGTGCGCCTGATGAGCGGGGGCCAGAGCGCCTCGGTCGGACTGATGATGGCCAACGCCATGTCGCTGTTGCAGTACCCTGCAGCCGCCGCCAACGCCGTCGTGCTGCTGCTGGTCGTGCTGGCGATGGTGGCCGGCATGCTCCGCATCGTCGACATCCGGCGGGAGCTTTAGGCGCATGCGCGTCCGCACCAAGCGCTCCAGGAGCTTTTATCCGCTCGCCATCGTCTTCGGCCTGTTCGTGCTGTTCCTCTATGGGCCGATGTCGACCATTGTCATCCTGTCGTTCCAGGGACCAGACGGCGGGCTCACCTTTCCGATGAATGGCGTCTCGCTGCATTGGTTCCGTAATCTCTTCGAGACGCAGGCCGTGGGCGACTTCGGTGGCTCGTTCCAGCGCTCGCTGATCCTGGGCCTGATCGCGATGGTCCTCACGGTGGTCATCTCGTTCACCGCCGGCTTGGCATTTCGACACCGCTTCCGGGGCTCGTCCGGTGTTTTCTATCTCGCCGTGGCCAGCCTCATCGTGCCCTCGATCCTGATCTCACTCGGGATCGGGCTGGTGTTCACCATCATGGGCTGGCAGCCGGCCTGGTACTCCTCCGGGTTGGGCGCGCACCTGTCGTGGACCTTGCCGTTCGGCCTGCTGATCATGTTCGCGGTGTTCAATCGCTTCGATCGCTCCTACGAGGAAGCCGCGCGCGATCTCGGCGCCACGCCGTGGCAGACCATCCGCCATGTCGTACTTCCCATCCTGGCACCGAGCCTGGTCGGTGTCGGTTTGTTCGGCTTCACCCTGTCCTATGACGAGTTCGCGCGCAGTCTCATGACGGCCGGAACCTTCAACACCCTGCCGCTCGAGATCTATGGGATGACCACCAACGTCACGACCCCGGTTCTCTACGCCCTGGGCACCGTGACCACGGTGTTCTCCTTCGTCGTGATTGCCACGGCGATCATCGGCGTTCACGTCATCCGTCATCGTCGCGCGCGGCAGATCCCCAACGGCAGGCAGCCCGGGGTATAGTCACCCTCGCCCGTCACCTGCTGCCGAAATCCATGACCGCCAGCATCGTTGTCCGCACCATGAGCCGCGCCGAGCTCGATCTCGCTGTCGATTGGGCGGCGGACGAAGGCTGGAATCCCGGTCTTGCCGATGCCGCAGCCTTCCATGCCGCCGACCCCACCGGTTTCCTGATCGCCCTGCGCGACCAGGTGCCGGTCGCCTGCATTTCCGTCGTGCGTTATGGCGCCGCCTTCGGATTTCTCGGCTTCTATATTGCGCCCCCCGCGGCGCGTGGTCAGGGCTGCGGCATTCAGGTCTGGCGCGCTGGCATGGCGTACCTGGCTGGCCGCAACATCGGCCTCGACGGCGTGCCGGCGCAACAGGACAACTACCGCAAGTCGGGCTTCAGCCTGGCGTATCGCAATGTCCGCTTCGAGGGCGCACCGCCGGCACCCGAACGCCGACCACCAGGTGTCAGCCTGGTCGATGCCGCGTCGGTGCCGTTCGACCGCTTGTCGGCATTCGACCATCGGTTTTTCGCCGCGCCGCGCGATACGTTCCTGTCGCTCTGGACCTCGTTGCCGGGCCACCGCGCCCGCCTGGCACTGCACGACGGCGAGATCGTTGGGCTGGGCGTGGCGCGACCCTGTCGCCGCGGCACTAAAATCGGCCCGCTCTATGCCGCCGATCCGCTGATCGCCGCGGCGCTGGCCGGCGATCTTTGCATCGGCATCGGTGACGGCCCAGTCATCATGGACGTACCGGAGATCAACCCGGCTGCCGTCGCACTGGCGCAATCGTTCGGGCTGACCCCCGCGTTCGAGACCGCCCGCATGTACACTGGCAGCCCACCGGCCATCGACGTGCACGGCCTGTTCGGCATCACCACGTTCGAGCTTGGCTGACCGATGCGTTGCGGAGGACCCCGATGCGTCTGTTGCTGATCAACCCCAACACGACGGCGGCGATCACCGACAAGGTGGTGGCCATGGCGCAGACCGTGGCGACACCGGCGACCGAACTGGTGGCCGTGACGGGCCGTTTCGGCGCCGCCTACGTCGCCAGCCGCGCCGCCTACGCGGTGGCCGCGCATGCCACGCTCGACGCCTGGGCCGAGACACCCGGTCCGTTCGACGCCGTCGTGCTGGCCTGTTTCGGCGACCCCGGCCTCGATGCCCTGCGCGAGTTGTCGGCGGTGCCGGTTGTCGGCATGGCCGAGGCGTCCATCCAGGCCGCCTGCCAGCTCGGCGGCCGTTTCGGCATCGTCACCGGCGGTGAACGCTGGGGACCGATGTTGCGCGAGTTTGTCGCGGCGCGCGGCCTGTCCGACCGCCTGGCCTGTGTCCATACGGTGGCACCGACCGGCGCCGACATTGCGCGCGACCCCGACGGATCGCTGGCCGTGCTGGCAACCGCCTGTACCCACGCCGTCGACGGCGGGGCCGACACGGTGATCCTGGGCGGCGCCGGACTGGCCGGCCTGGCGGGACGGCTGTCGCATCGCGTGCCGGTGCCGTTGATCGACGGCGTGGCGGCGGCGGTCGGACAAGCCGAAGCACTGGCACGACTGGGGACGGCCAAGAGCCGGACCGGCAGCTTCGCCCTGCCGCCGCCTGTCGGCAGTGTCGGTCTGTCGAGCGGACTGGCAGCACGACTGGCGGGTCACACGAGCGCGTGATCGGCGAGTCCAGCGCTGCCGCATGCCGCCGTTGCGGCACCGACATTGCTTGGCCTTCGACTCCGACGCCCGACGATGTTAACGAGAAATTTCCCGGCCACCCGATCCGGCCGGTCGTTTCGTCGGCAAATGGAGTTCACGATGACCGACGCCTTCATCTGCGACACCGTGCGCACCCCGATCGGGCGCTATAACGGCGCGCTTTCCAGTGTCCGCACCGATGATCTGGCGGCATTGCCGCTCAAGGCGCTGATGACCCGCAATCCCGGTGTCGACTGGGGTGCGGTTGACGACATCGTCTATGGCTGCGTCAACCAGGCCGGCGAAGACAACCGCAATGTGGCGCGCATGGCCGGGCTGCTGGCCGGACTGCCGGTGGAGGTCGCCGGCGCCACGGTGAACCGCCTGTGCGGCTCGGGCATCGAGGCCACGGCCGCCGCGGCCCGCGCCATCAAGACCGGCGAGGCGCAGATCATGATCGCCGGCGGTGTCGAGGGCATGACGCGGTCGCCCTACGTCATGGGCAAACCGGCCCAGGGCTTCGATCGCAGCATGAAGCTCGAGGACACGGTGCTGGGCTGGCGCTTCGTCAATGCGGCGATGAAGGCGCGCTACGGCGTCGACGCCATGGGCCAGACCGCGGAAAACGTCGCCCAGGAGCACCAGATCAGCCGCGTCGACCAGGACGCGTTCGCCTATCGCAGCCAGCAGCGCTGCAAGAAGGCCACCGAGCGCGGCTTCTTCAAGAAGGAGCTGATCCCGGTCACGGTCAAGAAGGGCAAGACCGAGAGCGTGGTGGAGGCTGACGAGCATCCGCGCTTCGACACCACGATGGAAGGCCTGTCCAAGTTGCCGCCGGCTTTCCACGAGGAAGGCTCCGTCACGGCGGGCAACTCCTCGGGCATCAATGACGGCGCCTGCGCCATGATCATTGCCTCGGAAAAGGCGGCCAAGGGCCAGGGCCTGACGCCGCGGGCACGCGTGATCGCCACGGCCGCGGCCGGTGTGCCGCCGCGGGTGATGGGCATCGGGCCGGTGCCGGCGTCGCGCAAGGTGCTGGAGATCGCCGGGCTGAAGATCTCCGACATGGACGTAGTCGAGCTCAACGAGGCGTTCGCGGCACAGGGCCTGGCCGTGATGCGCCAGCTGGGTCTGTCCGACTGCGCCGACCATGTGAATGCCAACGGCGGCGCCATTGCGCTGGGCCATCCGCTGGGCGCCAGCGGCGGGCGGCTGATCATGACGGCCATCAACCAGCTCGAGGCGACCGGCGGCCGCTATGCGTTGTGCACCATGTGCATCGGCGTCGGCCAGGGCATCGCCATGGTGATTGAACGGGTTTGATTGGCGTAGCGTAGCGTACCCCTCTCTCAACTACAGGGGCGCCGTATGGCGCCCTTTTTCTTTGGCCAAGCCTCAATTGGCCCGCATGCTGGGAGGGCGCGGCAGTCGCGCGGATCAAGAAAAATCAAGGAGGCCGTCTTGGACTTCTCATTCCTGAGCGACTTTCGCATCGTGCCTCATCTTGTGGCCCTTTCCATTGCCTATGCGCTGGCGCTGCCGATCGCCTGGAATCGCGAACAGGAAGAGCGCAGCGCAGGCTTGCGCACATTTCCGTTGGTAGCGCTCGCGAGCTGCGGTTTCATCCAGGCGACGGAAGAGCTGGTGAAAACCTCGCCCGAAGCCATGGCGCGCATCGTCGAGGGCCTGATTACAGGCGTGGGCTTCATCGGCGGCGGTGCGATCCTGAAGATCGGCAGTTCGGTGCAGGGCACCGCCACTGCCGCCAGCCTTTGGGCAACAGGTGCGATCGGTGCGGCCGTCGGGCTGGGCAGTTATGACGTTGCTGTCACCATCGCGGCTTTTACAATGCTGACCCTGAAGCTGCTGACGCCCTTGAAACAAGAGGGACAGTCCGAGGAACGTAAGGACCGGTAGATGCTTCCTCTCCACGACCGACGCTCCCGCCCATGAGCGAGACCCGAACACCCACGTTCTGCCCGCTGTGCCGTTCGCGCTGCGGCGCCATCGCGGTCGTGCGCGATGAAAAGCTGGTGGCGCTGGAAGCCGATCCCAGCCACCCCACCGGCGAGGCGCTGTGCATCAAGGGCAAGGCCGCACCGGAGATCGTCGCCAACCCCAACCGGCTGCTGCACCCGCTGATCCGCACCGCGCCCAAGGATGCCGCCGATCCGCAATGGCGACGCGCTAGCTGGGACGAAGCGCTGGCACTGGTGGCCGGCAAGCTGTCACAGATCGCCCGGACCCACGGCGCGGAAGCCGTCGCCTTCGCCTCGACGTCGCCCAGCGGCGCGCCGATCTCCGACGCGCTGGTGTGGGTCGAGCGTCTGATCAACCGCTTCGGCAGCCCCAACTGCCTTTACGCCACCGAGATCTGCAACTGGCACAAGGACCACGCCCACGAATTCACCTGGGGCGTCGGTATCCGCTCACCCGATTTCGACGACACCGGCTGCGTGCTGCTGTGGGGCCACAATCCGACCGCGTCCTGGCTCGACCATACGCTGGGCGTGGCACGGGCCCGACGCAAGCGGGCCAAGGTCGTGGTCGTCGACCCACGCCGCGCCGGTCCCGCGATCGGCGCCGACGCCTGGTTGCGCGTGCGGCCGGGCACCGACGGTGCGCTCGCGCTGTCGATCGCGCACGTCATGCTGGAGCGCGGCTGGTTCGACGCGGCGTTCGTCCGGCAATGGAGCAACGGCCCGCTGCTGGTGCGCACCGACACCGGCCGCTTCCTGCGCATGGGCGACCTCGATGGCAGCGGTGATGCGCGGCTGGCGGCCTGGGACCGCGTCGCCAGTCGCCCTGCCCCTTACGACCCGCAGCGCGGCTACGATGCCGACATCGATACCGATCTGCTGGCGCTGCGCGGCGGCGTCACGCTGGACGGGCCGCACGGCACCATCACCTGCCGCACGGCGTTCGATCTCTACGCAGCGCAATGCCGCGACTATCCGCCCGAGCGGGCTGCCGAGATCTGCTGGGTGCCCGCCGCCGAGATCGAGCGCACGGCGCAGTTGCTGCACGAGTCGCGGCCGGTCTGTCTCTACGCCTGGACCGGCGTCGGCCAGCACACCAACGCCACCCAGACCGATCGCGCCATCGCCATCCTGCACATGCTGACCGGCAGCCATGATGTGCCGGGCGGCAACTTCGCACCGACATTGCCGGCGGCGGCCGACATGAGCGGCCGTGACCTGATGCCGCCGGCGCAGCGAGCCAAGGCGTTGGGGCTACACGAGCGCCCGCTGGGACCACCGGCACGCGGCTGGGTGCGGACCGACGATTTCTGTCGTGCCGTACTGCACGGCGAACCCTACGCCGTGGCCGGCTTGGTCGCTTTCGGCGCCAATCTCGCCGTCTCGCATGCCGACAGCCGATCGATCGTCGACGCGCTGAAGCGCCTCGACTTCTACGTCCACTGCGACGTGATCATGAACCCGACGGCGCAGTTCGCCGACGTGGTCCTGCCGGTGAACATGCCCTTCGAACGCGACGCGCTGCGCATCGGGTTCGACCCGACGCAAGCAGCGGCGCGGCGTGTGCAGTACCGTCATGCCATCCTGCCGTCGCAGGGCGAGAGCCGGTCTGACGCCTGGATCATCTTCCAGCTGGCGCAGCGCCTGGGCTTCGGCGCCGATTTCTGGAACGGCGACATCGAGGCCGGCTATGCCGCGATCCTGGCGCCGTTGGGGATCACCCTCGACACCTTGCGCCAGTCGCCGGCCGGCATCGACCTGCCGCTGGCGCCGCGCTACCGCCGCTTCGCCGAGCTGGTCGATGGCGTGCCGCGCGGCTTCGCCACGCCGACCCGCAAGGCCGAGATCTACTCCGAGCGCCTCCTCGAGCATGGCCAAAGCCCGCTGCCCGACTATGTGCCGCCGATGATGTCACCCGAAACGGCGGGACCGGCGTATCCGCTGGTCCTGACGTCGGCCAAGCGCATCTACTTCAACCACAGCCAGCACCGCGACATCGCAGCCCTGCGGCGGCGCATGCCCGATCCGCTGGTCGAGCTGCATCCCGATACCGCGGCCGCCCGTGGCATTGTCGAAGGCGACTGGGTGCGCCTGCGCACGCCGCGCGGCAGCATCCGCATGCGCGTTACGCTCGATTCGCATCTCGACCCGCGTGTGGTGTCGTCGACCTACGGCTGGTGGGCCGGCAACAAGGCCCTGGGCCTGCCGCCGCTCGATCCGTTCTCGGAAGACGGCGCCAACTACAACCTGCTGATCGGCGATGACCGGCTCGATCCGATCAGCGGCTCGGCGCCGCACCGCTCCTACGCCTGCGAGGTTGAGAAGGATGCTGGGAGCGCGGGCGTCTCGCCCGCATTCGCTCGCAGCAAAGCGTAGAGCGAACGCATGAAGCGGGCGGGACGCCCGCGCTCCCAGGTTTAGACTAGCTTGCGCGGCGCATCGCTGCGGTCAGGGCGCCGGCGCCGATCAGCACACCGCCGCCGACGCGGTTGACCACGCGACGGACCTGGGGCCGGCGAATGACGCCGCCGGCGCGGCTGGCCAGCAGGCCATAGAGACTAGCGTTGAGCGCGGCCAGCGTGACGAACGTGGCGACGAGGATCGCGGCCTGCGGTGCCCAGGCGTGCGACGGATCCATGAACTGCGGCACGAAGGCGATGAAGAACAGGATGCTCTTGGGGTTCAGCGCCGTGACGGCATAGGCGTGCGCCATCATCACCCATGGCGAACGGCGCTCGATCGTCGCCGTGAGGTCGTCGCCGACGGGCGCGCGCCACAACCGGATGCCGAGATAGATCAGATAGGCGGCACCGACCCACTTCAGGACTGTAAAGAGATCGCTCGATGCTGCCAGCAGCGCGCCGACGCCCAGCAGCGACAGGCTCATCGCCGTGAGGTCGCCCAGCGCCACGCCGGCGACGATGGCCAGCGCCGCGCGCCGTCCTTCACCCAGCGCATAGCCGATCACCAGCGCGATGGTGGGGCCGGGGATGATGAGGACGACGATCGCGGCGGCAACAAAGGCAAGCCACAGGTCAAGCGGCATGGCGGTCTCCTCGAAAAGAACGGGAGCCCTCTCCCCCCACTTCGTGGGCGGAGAGGGCTCAGAGGGCCGGCATCAATCCCTCTCCTTTTCGCGACGTCAACCGCGCCGTTTCAGGGTCTTGGGCACCGCCACGAGCCCGTCACGGTGACGTGTTCGCTCTCGGCCATGCGGCCATGCGCCAGGTCGGGTTCGACGTTGGTCAGGCGGAAGCGCCCGCCCAGCCCGTCCCGATCCAGCGTCACCGTTCCCGATGCCTTGGCATCGCGCGCATCGAAGCGCCCCTTCCACGCGCCTTTGCTCGTCATGCCGAGGGAAAAGGACCGCGCCAGCCGCACGGGTCCGGCGGTCCGCAACTGATCCGGCACGGGATCGATTTCCAGGGAGAAGTACTTGACGATCGGGTTGTTGAGCGGTGGATAGCCCGGCGCCGTGCCCATCGGCACCGACGAGCCACCGTCCTCGACCGTCGACGGGTCAGGACCGAAGACCACGCCATATCCCACGACATGGTTCGGCGGATCGCCCGCCGCCGGCGTGGGTTCCGCGGCGCTGGGAAGCCGCACGCGCGCCGGCATGACGCATTTGTGGCGATCATCGCCGCGATGAGAAAAGGTTGCCGCGGCAGCAAACTTGGCGTTCTGGAAGTTGACCGTGACGACGAGGTCCTGGCCAGACGATACCGCTGTCGGTGCTTCGCCGCATGCCGCCACGCAGAGCAACAGGGCGAGCGCCATGGTGCCAGTCTGGAAACGAATCATATCCCCCCTTTCACGGCAGTGCCCGGCGTCAACCGTAGCGCATCAGCGACGGGCCGTGGCGGCGCAACCAGGCCTTGCCGGCCATCATGTCACCTGATGTGAGCTTCTCGGCCAGCGCCCAGAAGCGAGCACCGTGGTTGTGATGAACGAGGTGTGCAATCTCATGCGCCACGACGTAATCCACCACCTCGGGCGGCGCGAACACCAGACGCAACGAAAAAGAGAGCACGCCCGATTTCGCGCAGCTGCCCCATTGGGTCGCTGTATCGCGCAGCGTCACATGAGCCACGGATCTGTCAACACGCGCGGCCTTTTCGCGCACCAAGGGCATCAGGTGGTCACGCAACTGCTTGGTCAGCCAGTCACCCACGCGACGCGACACATGCTCGACGCCGCCCGCGACATGGATCTCGCCACCCTCGATCCACACGGTGCCACGGGCATCCGGCCGGTGACGAATGCGGTGCGGCACGCCGAACAATGGAATCATCGCGCCATCGGAGAACGGCACCGGCTCCTGCCGGCGCTTCAGGCGCACCGCGATCCAGGCCGCGTTCTGGCGCGCGAACGCCAGAGCCTGCTCCTTGGACATGCGCGGTGGTACGATCAACTTCACATGACCGGTGCGCGGATCAACGCGCAACGCGACCCGGCGTGCGCGCGCACTAGGCTCGTATGCGATGGTCAGTGTCTCGCCGGCGTGCTCGATATCGATCGCATCTTCGGCGCGGCTGGTCGCAAGACCGTCCAACGCCGCGAGCGCCCAGGCGATCTTGCTGCGCACATAGCGCTCGATCGTGGCCATGGGCTCCAGGACCGGCGCAACGACCACGACGGTTTTCGCCATGGGATCAACTCTGATGACGATTCGCCGGGCGCGCGCGCTGCGCTCGAACACCACGTCGAGTTGTCGACCGCCTTCGGAGAAGGTGAGCCGACGCGCCGCCTTCGGCGCAGCCGGCACCAGTGCCGGTTGCGGCGGGACATGGCCGAACAGATCGGCGTGCGACTGCACCAGGGGATCGACGCGGCGGCTCGACATTGGGTTAGAGTAAGAGCCCTTCATGCCAGATCAAGTGAGGATAACATGACTACCGATTCGGCGCTTGCCGGCGCTCACGACACGCTCCGCGAAGCCGGTCGCCAGGTGCTGCGCGAGGTACTGGGCGCCCCCTATCTCGAGAAGCGCGACGCCGGCACCACGCCGTTCAATGGCCAGGCGCGGCGGCTCAGCGAGGAGTTCGCCTACGCCACGCTGTGGACGCGCGGCACGCTCGACCGCAAGCAGCGCAGCATGATCACCATCGCCATGCTGTGCGCGCTGAACCGGCCGCACGAGCTGCGCATCCACCTGGTCGGTGCGCTCAACAACGGCTGCACCGCCGAGGAGATCAGCGAGATCTTCACCCACGCCATCGCCTATTGCGGCTTCCCCGCCGCCATCGATGCCCTGCGCACGGCCGAGGAGGTGCTGAAGGAGCACGGCAAGCTGTAAGGGCCATCCCGGGAGCGCGGGCGTCCCCGCCCGCATCGCCGGCGAAAGCTTTGCGTTCGTCCGAGCGCGAAGCACCTGACATGAGCGGGCCAGAGGCCCGCGCTCCCGGGAACCCTGGCGCGATGGGCGGCAGGCGCCTGGGCTATATCCGGATATAAAAACGCCTCGCCGAATCGCGTGACAACAATGACAACAACGACAACAATTCAAACAGCCCGCATCAGCCGATCAGCGCATATGGGTGGCCGTCCCCGGCACAACAAGCGGAACGAAAATAGACATCACCCCGCCATGCGCAGCGGTGTGCGCGTGGCCAGTTCGTCCGTCAGCACGGCGGCCAGACGCCGTGCCGCCACCGACAGCGTCGCCGACTGACGCAGCGCGATACGGATCTCGGGCAGCGTCGGAAAACCGTCACCGGGGCCCAGGCGCCGCCAGCCTGCCGGCGCCGTGCTGTCGACCAGCAGGGTGATCGCAAGACCACACGACACCGCCGATACCAGGCCGGCGATGCTGGCGCTGGTGTAGGCCAGGCGCCAGCGCCGGTCGCGCGTGTCGAGCGCCTTCAGCCCGTAGTCGCGAAAGACGCAGCCGGTCGGGAACAGCGCCAGCGGCAGCGGATCGAGTGTCTCGGGGCGATGGTCGGGTGCCGCGATCCAGCGCAACGGCTCGCGCCGCACGACACGCCCGAGGTCTTCGTCGGGCCGCTGCGTGATCAGCGCCAGGTCGAGCCGGTTGCGGTCCATCTCGCGGTTCAGCGCGTAGCTCAGCATGCAGACGATCTCGACCTCGACCCGCGGAAACTCGGCCGCGAAGCGCGCCACGATCGGCGGCAGGAAGACGCTGGCGTAGTCATCCGGCACACCCAGGCGCACCCGGCCGGCAACCTGCGACGGCTTGAGCGCCTGCACCGCCTCATCGTGCAAGGACAGCATGCGCCGGGCATAGCCCAGCAGGCGTTCACCCTCCGGCGTCGGCGATACGCCGGCGCGGCCGCGCCGCAGCAGGCGATGACCCGCGGTCTCTTCCAGCCGGGCGATCTGCATGCTGAGCCCCGACTGGGTGCGGCCCAGGTGCCGCGCCGCTGCCGTGAAGCCGCCGTGATCGATGACGGCGGCAAGGCCGCGCAGCTGGTCAAGATCGAGGTTCATCATCCATCACCACTTGTGATGATAAGATCATATCAATCTATTTTTCTTATGCCAACGGCGGCCCTATGTGATGGGCCTGGAGCTGGAGACTTCCGCCGTGGCGATCACCCTTACCCTTGCCACCCCCGCCGCACCGCGGGATCCCGCGGTCCGCCGGGCCTTGGTCGAGATCGCCCTGGGCGCCTTGCTGATCGGGGCCGCGCCGGTGCTGGTCCGCTTCGCCGACAGCGCGCCCGCGGCCAGCGCATTCTGGCGCCTGACGCTGGCGACGCCGTTCATGCTGCTGCCGTTCCTGACCCGCTCCAGCGGTCCCGCACCGGGGGCCCGCGGCGGTGCGCTGGCGTGGTCGCTGGCGATGCTGACGGGCGTGTTCTTCGCGGCCGATCTGCTGCTGTTCCATACCGCGCTGGGGCTCACCTCGATCGCGAGTTCAACCCTAATCGTCAACGCAGCGCCGGTGCTGCTGCCGCTGCTCGTGTGGCTGCTGGAGGGCAGGCGGCCGGGCCTTGCCGCCGTCGCGGCGCTTCTGCTGGCTGTCATCGGCGTCGTGATCCTGGCGCTCGGCCGGCTCGATCGCAGCAACGCCGATGTCAGCGGCGATCTGCTGGCCATGGCTGCCGGCGGCGCCTATGCGGTCTATCTGTGGTTGGTGCGGCGCGCCCGCACCGTGCTGTCCACCGGTGCCGTGATGGCGGCCGGTAATGCCGTGGGCGCCGTTTGCCTGGCGATCGTCCTGGTGGTCGAGGGCGCATCGCCATGGCCCGGCTCGTGGACGGGCGCACTGGCGATCCTGGGCCTGGCAGTGCTGGGACAGGTTCTGGGCCAGGGCCTGATCGCGCGCGGCTTGGGCAAGGCACCGGCTGACGCCGCGGGCGCGCTTCTGTTGCTGCCGCCGGTGGCGACGACGGCGCTAGGCTGGCTGGCGTTCGGCGAAACACTGGCCGCGTTGCAGGCCGGCGGCGCGATCCTGGTGCTGATCGCCGTGTTCATGGTGGCACGCGGATCACGGTAATTGGGATGACTCCGTTCCTGGGAGCGCGGGCGTCCCGCCCGCATCAAGGCGAACGCTTCTGC
This sequence comes from Reyranella sp. CPCC 100927, assembly GCF_007859315.1. Lineage (GTDB taxonomy): Bacteria > Pseudomonadota > Alphaproteobacteria > Reyranellales > Reyranellaceae > Vineibacter. Next base: position 163,523 of record NZ_VOHA01000001.1, on the reverse strand, counting down.
TGTCGCCTGACATGAAATGAGCGGGCGAGACGCCCGCGCTCCCAGGGCAATCACGCCGCGCTCACGCTCTTCCAGTCGAGGTCGAAGCGCGCCAGGTATTTGCGCAGGCGGTCGGCGTCGTTGGCACTCGCCTTCTGCCGGCGTGACTGCGCGAAGAGGGCCCGGCCGGCACTGCTCAGAGACGCGTGCCGCCGGCAGACCTTGACGATTTCGGCGAGTTGCAGGCGGTCGAACAGGTCGACCTGCTCCAGCCGCGTCACACCCATCAGGTCGCGCAACATCGCGTCGGAGTCCGTCGCGGCGACCGGTGTCCAGGCCAGCCGCAGGCGCCCGATCTCCTCGCCGACGATGTCTTCGTCAATGCGGCCCGAGGCCGTCAACGTCGCCATGCGCGTGATCGAAGCGCCGAGATCGCGGAAATTGGCATTCCACGACGCTTCGGGCGACGTCGCGAAGGCAAGATAGCGGGTGCGCGCCTCGCGGTTGAACGTAGTCTGCGTGCCGGCATTGATGGCATAGCGTTGCAGCTCGTAGTCGATGTTCGGTTCGATATCCTCGCGGCGCGCCGACAAGCCGGGCAGTGCGAACGTCCACAGGTTGAGGCGGGCCAGCAGGTCCTCGCGAAACCGGCCCTCGGCCACGGCGGCCGACAGATCGCGGTTGGTGCCGGCAATGAGCTGGAAGTCGCTCGTCACTTCCTTGTCGGCACCGACCGGCAGGAAGCTCTTCTCCTCGATGGCGCGCAGGATCATGGCCTGCTCGTCGAGGCCCAGCTCGCCGATCTCGTCGAGGAACAGGATGCCGCCATGGGCGCCCCGCAGCAGGCCGGTCCGCGCCTGGTGCGCCCCGGTGAACGCCCCCTTGACGTGCCCGAACAGCGCCGACATCGCGCCATCGCCGCGCAAGGTGGCGCAGTTGACCTCGACGAACGGCCCCTCGACCTGATGGCGGGTTTTCTTCAGGTCGTAGATGCGGCGCGCCAGCTGCGATTTTCCGGCACCGGTCGGGCCGATCAGCAGCAGCGGCGCGCGAGAACGGATGGCGACCTTCTCGATCTGGTCGATCATGCGGTTGAAGGCGACGTTGCGGGTGGCGATGCCGGACTTCAGGAACGAAGCACCCTCCTCGCGCTCCTGCCTGAACCGCGTGGCGATGCGGTCATAGCGCGACAGGTCGAGGTCGATGATGTCGTAGCGGCCGACAACCTCGCCGTCCTTGCGCCGCGGCGGGCTGAGCTGCAGCAGCTGCGCCGGCAGGTAGTGCGCCTCGGTCAGCAAGAACCAGCAGATCTGCGCGACGTGGGTCCCTGTCGTGATGTTGACGAGATAATCCTCGGCCGCGGTGTCGAACGGATAGGCGCGTGCGAACCCGTGCAGCGCGCCATAGACCTCCTGGAAATCCCAGGGATCGCGCAGGTCCATGACGTGCGTGCGGACCTCGGTGTCGGGCGAGACCTGTTGGATGTCGCCGCAGATGCGCCGCGCCAGCGATGCAGAGCGCTGATCGTGGATCAGCTCGAGCCGGTCGACCAGGAAGTCCTCGTGCTGGCACATCGCGACCGTGGGCCGCCAATGCTGCCAGCGGTTCTCATGTTTGCCGGCATCCAACGTCGTTCCGAGGAAACCGATCACCACGCGCTTCTTGGACATGATTTATACTAAAATATAAAAAACGATCTTAATAGCTATAAAAAATCGCCATTTCACATATTTCAAATCGCCACCCGATTTTTTTCTTCAGGAATCATCCAATGAAAACAATCCATTAAAAGATTTCTGCGCCTGTCATTCAACGGTTGGCACGCGACTGGCAATAGGACGGGCCAGCAAACGAAGGACAGCGTGTCATGGCCAACAAGAACCTCTTCGCCTCGGTAATCGGCAAGCTGATGCCGCGGACGGATGCGCGCAATCACGAGGGCGCACCGGCCTACGCGTTCACGCCGCGCCATCAGCTGGCGCAGCTGGCGGCGACGGGCACGCTGAACCAGACGTTCTACGCCGACGCCCGCGCGCAGTTCGACGACGTGTACCTGCTGGCGTCCGACCTCGAGCCCGCCTTCATCGCGCGCACGGCGGTGTTCGCCCGCGAGCGCGGCTACATGAAGGACATGCCGGCGCTGTTGCTGGCGCTGCTGTCGACCCTGCCGTCGGCCGAGTTCGCACCGGTATTCCGCCGTGTGATCGACAACGGCAAGATGCTGCGCACCTTCGTGCAGATCATGCGGTCGGGCGCGGTGGGTCGTAGGTCGCTGGGTACGCGGCCGAAGAAGCTCGTGCAGGGCTGGCTGGAGACGGCGTCGGACATCGAGATCATGCGCGCCGCGGTCGGCCAGGACCCGTCGCTGGCGGATGTGATCAAGATGGTCCACCCGAAGCCCGCCGATGCGGGCCGCGCGGCGCTCTACGGCTACCTGATCGGCCGGCCGTACGACGTGGCGGCGCTACCGACGGTCGCGCGCGCCTTCGAGGCCTTCAAGGCCGACCCGTCGGCGCCGTTGCCGGATGTGCCGTTCCAAATGCTGACGGCACTGCCGCTGACGGCGGCGCACTGGGCCGCCATCGGCCGCCAGGCCGGGTGGCACATGCTGCGCATGAACCTCAACACCTTCGCGCGCCATGGCGCGTTCGAGGTCAAAGGGTTCGCCGAGCATGTCGCGCGCCAGCTGTGCGATCGAAAGGCCATCGCACGCGCCAAGGCGTTCCCGTACCAGCTCATGGCGGCCCACGCCATGATCGGCACGGGCGTGCCGCGGATCGTGCGCACGGCGCTGGCGCACGCGATGGAAGTCGCGATCGGCAACGTGCCGACGGTACCGGGTAACGTCGTCGTCTGCCCCGACGTGTCGGGGTCGATGTCCTCGCCGGTGACCGGTTACCGCAAGGGTGCAACGACCGCGGTGCGCTGCATTGATGTCGCGGCGCTGATCGCGGCGGCGATGTTGCGGGCCAATCCGAAGGCGCGCGTGCTGCCGTTCGAGCAGGACGTGGTCGCCATCGAGTTGGACCGACGCGACACGGTGATGGCCAACGCGACGAGGCTGGCTGCGATCGGCGGCGGCGGCACCAACTGCTCGGCACCCATCGAGCGGCTGGTGACGCAGCGGGCCAAGGTCGACCTGGTGGTGATGGTGTCGGACAACGAGTCGTGGGTCGATGCGAACCGGCATCGCCTCCGCGGCACGGGGCTGTTGCAGGCCTGGGAGAATCTCAAGGTGTTCAGCCCGAAGGCCCGCCTCGTCTGCCTCGACATCCAGCCCAACGCCACAACGCAGGCGCCCGAGCGATCGGACATCCTCAACATCGGCGGTTTCTCCGATGCGGTGTTCGAGGTGATCGGTGCCTTCGCCAACGGGACGCTGGGCGCCGACCACTGGGTCGGCGAGATCGAGCGGATCCAGTTGTAGCGCGGCCGCGAACCTGGGCTGGAGGGAATGCAGCCGGGACTACATTGATCACCAGAGGCGGTCCGGCAACGGATGCGCGGGGTGGATGTCCCGACAAACCTAGTCCCTCCAGCCCGATCAGGATGGGTCATGGCGAATGCAGGCGGGAGTACATCCTTTGCAATGTGCCCTCTCGCCGAACACCTTGTCGCCATGGCCCACCTGACTGCACGCGTGACGAATGCTGATGGAACTCCATCGTGTCGCGGGTTCGATCCCCGCCGGGCCGCAAGGTCCGTAGCTCAGTGGTAGAGCAGAGGCCTTAATAAGGTCAGGTTTCATCGATACTTGTCGTCACACGTCGACATAGGGGCGAATGCCGGCGGGATTACATGGTTTGAGTGCCTGCGCGAGCAGGAGGCGATGGTTCGATCCCATCCGGGTCTCGACAGCGGCCCGAAGCTCGGAAGACATCCCGCCATCCGTCGTCGCCACCTGGGGCAACACCCGTTCGATTGAGCGAAAGAAGGAAGAAGATCATGTCGACCAACTACGAAATGCTCGGCGGGGCAACCGCGACGCCGGTGAAGATGTGGACGCGCGGCGTGCCGGTGGAAGCCGAAGCGCGCGACCAGCTGCGTAACATCGCCAACCTGCCGTTCATCCATAGCCACGTGGCGGTGATGCCGGATGTCCATCTCGGCAAGGGCGCGACCGTGGGTTCGGTGATCCCGACCCGGGGCGCGATCGTGCCGGCGGCCGTCGGTGTCGATATCGGTTGCGGCATGTGCGCGGTCCAGCTCAGCCTGGGCGCGAGCGACCTGCCGGACACGCTGCGCGACGTGCGGATGGCGATCGAGGCGGCCGTGCCGGTGGGCGCGGCGTCGCACAAGGACGTGCCGCGGGCAGTCGAGAACCTGTGGTTCTCGACCCTGAAGGACCGGTACTTCGCGATCGAGCGCAAGCATCCGGACTTCGCGCCCAAGCAGTCGGGTGCGTTCCAGATCGGCACGCTGGGCGGCGGCAACCACTTCATCGAGCTGTGCCTCGACGAGGCGGAGCGCGTGTGGGTGATGCTGCATTCGGGGTCGCGCAACATCGGCAACCGGATCGGCAGCTACTTCATCACCCAGGCGCGCGAGGAACTGCAGCGGCAGGACGTGCACCTGCCGGACCGCAACCTGTCCTACTTCGTCGAAGGCTCGACGCTGTTCAACGACTACGTCGAAGCCGTCGGCTGGGCACAGGACTACGCGAAGGCCAACCGCGCGATGATGCTCAAGGCGACCTTGGCCGCGCTCGAGCCGCATCTGCCGGCCTTCACGCTGACGCAGAAGGCGATCAACTGTCACCACAACTACGTGGAGCAGGAGACGCATTTCGGCGAGCGCGTGTGGGTGACCCGAAAGGGTGCGGTGCGTGCCGGTGACGGCGACCTCGGGATCATTCCGGGCTCGATGGGCACGCGCTCCTACATCGTGCGCGGCAAGGGCAACCCGGAGTCGTTCTGCTCGTGCTCGCACGGCGCCGGACGGGCCATGTCGCGTACGGCGGCGAAGAAGCGGTTCACGCTGGAAGACCATGCGGCCGCAACCGCGGGGATCGAATGCCGCAAGGACGAAGGCGTCATCGACGAGACGCCGGCGGCCTACAAGGACATCGACTCCGTGATGGCGGCCCAGGCCGACCTGGTGGACATCGTGCACACGCTGCGACAGGTCGTGTGCGTCAAGGGATAGAAGACCAGGACCACGTGGTCCGGGCGGCCCGCCTCCGGCAGGAGCGGGTCGCCCGCGATCCCGTGCGCGTCCGGTCGGGGAAGAGGACCATGATCACGATCGATGGGACGTACGGCGAGGGCGGCGGGCAGATCCTGCGCTCGGCGCTGACCCTTGCCCTGGTGACGGGCAAGCCGTTCCGGATCGACAACATCCGCGGCGGCCGCGCCAAGCCGGGATTGCTGCGCCAGCACCTCACCTGCGTGCAGGCAGCCGCCCGCATCGGCGATGCGACGGTGGACGGTGCGGCGCTCGGCTCGACGACCCTGCTGTTCCAGCCCAAGGCCGTCAGCGGCGGCGACTACACGTTCAGCATCGGTTCCGCCGGCTCGACGACGCTGGTGTTGCAGACCGTGCTGTTGCCGCTGGCGCTGGCGGGTGCGGTCTCGCAGCTGGTCCTGGGCGGCGGTACGCACAACCAGAGCGCACCGCCCTTCGACTTCCTGCAGCACGCCTTCCTGCCGCTGCTGCGCCGGATGGGCTTCGTGGCGTCGGCAAAGCTGCGGCGCGCCGGTTTCTACCCGGCCGGCGGCGGCGAGATCGAGGTATCGATCTTTCCGCCCGATACGCTGCGCCCGCTGGTCCTGGAGGAACGCGGCAGCCGCACCGGCCAGCGTGCCGACGCGGTGGTCGCCAACCTGCCGTGGGACATCGCCCGGCGCGAGGTCGCCACGGTCGGCCAGATGCTCAACTGGAGCGCGGAGGACCTGCACGCACGCAGCGATGCGCAAGCGCGTGGGCCGGGCAATGTCGTGCTGATCACCTTGGAGCACGAGAACGTCACCGAAGTCATTACCGCCTTCGGCCAGCTCGGCAAGACGGCGGAACAGGTGGCATCGGAGGCAGCGCAGGAAGCCAAGCGCTATCTCGCGACGCCGGCGCCGGTCGGGCCGCACCTCGCCGACCAGCTCCTGCTGCCGATGACGCTCGCGGCCGGCGGCCGTTTCGTGACGACGCCCCTGACGCCGCACGCCACGACCAACATCGCCGTCATCCGGCAGTTTCTTGACATCGCGATCACGGTGACGCCGGCGGGCAATGGCCTCTACGCCGTGACCGTACCGGGCGCCGGATAGCGTCGCGCCCTCTCCGCCCACGGAGTGGGGGGAGAGGGCGCGGCCCATCGCGTAAGCGATGGGAGGGTGAGGTGGGCGGCCAAACAAACGCGGCTTCTCCAACAAGCACACGTTCGTCTTCCACACCCACCTCACCCTCCCACGCTACGCGTGGGCCCCTCCCTCTCCCCCCGCTGCGCGGGCGGAGAGGGTTTCCATAGCGATTCCACTTCAATGAATCCCGCTCTAAGGTGCCGGCCGTTTTGTTGCACCGATGGAGTGTGGTCATGGACGTCGCCCGCCTGCGCGCCGAAACACCCGGCTGCGCCAAGGTCGTTCACCTCAACAATGCCGGCTCGGCCCTGCCGACACAGCGCACGCTCGCTGCCACCCTCGATCACCTGCGCCTGGAGGCCGAGATCGGCGGCTACGAGGCAGCGGACCGCGAGCACGATCGCATCGAGGCGTTCTACCCCTCAGTGGCAAAGCTGATCGGTGCACAGCCTGACGAAATCGCGTTCATCGAGAACGCGACCCGCGCCTGGGACATGGCATTCTATTCGCTGGCCTTCGCGCCGGGTGATTGCATCCTGACCTGCCGCAGCGAATATTCATCGAACTACATTTCCTACCTGCAGGTCGCACACAAGACCGGCGCCGAAATCGTGACGATACCGGACGACGCGCACGGACAAATCGACGTCAAGGCACTGGCCGAGCGTGTGGATCGGCGGACCAAGCTGATCTCGATCAACCACGTGCCGACGCAAGGCGGCCTGGTGAACCCGGCGGCCGAGGTGGGCAAGGTGGCGCGCGCCGCCGGCGTGCCCTACCTGCTCGATGCCTGCCAGACGGTGGGACAGATACCCATCGATGTCGCGGCGATCGGCTGCGACTTCCTGTCGGCGACCGGCCGCAAGTATCTGCGCGGCCCGCGCGGTACGGGCTTCCTCTACGCGCGACGCGAGACCACGGCGCATCTGGAACCGATCTTCCTGGACAACCACGCGGCGCGCTGGACCGGAGCAACGACCTACGAGGTGCGCCCCGATGCGCGCCGGTTCGAGAACTGGGAACGCTATTACGGCGGCGTCCTCGGACTGGCCGCGGCGGTGGATCAGGCCAACGCGCTGGGCGTGGACGCAATCTGGACCCGCATCCAGGCCTTGAGCGCCGCATTGCGGCAGCGCCTGGCCCGTCTCCCGGGCGTCACCCTGACCGACCTGGGCGCCGTGAAGTGCGGCATCGTCACGTTCACCGTTGACGGCGCCAACCACGACGCCATCCGCACCGCCCTGCGCGCCCGCGATATCAACGTGTCGATCTCGACCAAGTTTTCATCACGGCTGGATATGGATGGTCGCGGGCTGGAGACCGTGATCCGCGCCTCGGTGCACATCTACAACACCGAGGACGAACTGGACCGGTTCGTTGCGGCCCTGCAGGCGGTGCGGAATGCCTGACGTCACGACCGCGCAGAGGTGGAACCTGCCAGCCGAGCGTCCGTCAACGCTACCGCGGCGCCCACAAAGCGATCTCGATGACGTCCGGTTCGACGGGGACGCTATCGTCGCGGCTGCCCTGGAATTCCATCCAGCTGATCCGCGCCGTCACGGTAGCGGCATCAAGAAAGAAGACAGGCCCTCCCGGCAAAGGATGAGGCGCCGACGGACTCGATATCGTGAATCGTCGTGACGGAAAGCATGCTTGGGCGGTTTCGACCCGTGTCCATGGCTTGCCGCTCATCGCTTCGACCGGCGCGTGATCCGGTTCGGAATCGTGAATGGCGATACGGATGTGCTGCTGCAGGCAATCGTGGGTGTAAATCACGAGCCCGGCAGCGGGCACGGCGAGGCTACGCCGCTCCATTTCGGCCGTGATCTCCGTTGGAGCCTGGAAGGCAGGATCGTCGCCATCGATAAGATAGAATTGGCCATAGTCCGCCTGCCACGCAAACTTGGCCCAACCGCGTATTGCCAAGATCAGCCCCCGCGCCCGGATATCGTCAGACCCGGATCATAGGCGGCCCGCTTCTCCCCGTCATTGCGCGCCCGCCCGGCCGGGCTTTGCAAATGGGCCCTCATCCGCTAGACAGCGGCCGCCGTCAGGGTCGACGGTTCTCGGGTTGCCGCACACACCATGATTCTGTTTCCCGCCATCGATCTGAAGGACGGCAAGTGCGTGCGCCTGCTGCGCGGCGACATGCAAAAGGCGACGATCTTCGACGTCGCCCCGGCGGACCAGGCGAAGCGTTTCGTCGAGGCCGGCTGCGAGTGGCTGCACCTGGTCGACCTCAACGGTGCCGTGGAAGGCCGCCCGGTCAACCGCGCCGCGGTGGTGTCGATCCTGGAAGCCGTCGGCGACCTGCCGGTGCAGTTGGGCGGCGGCATCCGCAACATCGAAACCGTGGCCTTGTGGCTCGAGGCCGGCGTGCGCCGCGTCATCCTGGGCACCGTCGCGGTCAAGGACCCCGGACTGGTGAAGGATGCCTGCCGCCAGTGGCCCGGCCGCGTCGCCGTCGGCATCGACGCCCGCGACGGACTGGTCGCGGTCGACGGCTGGACCCGGCAATCGACGGTCAAGGCGCTCGACCTGGCGCTGAAGTTCGAGGACGCCGGCGTGGCGGCGATCATCTACACCGACATCAACCGCGACGGCGCCATGGGCGGCGTCAACGTCGATCAGACCGTGACACTGGCGTTGCACCTGACGACACCGGTGATCGCCTCCGGCGGCGTGGCGACGCTGGATGACCTGCGCGAACTGAAGCAGCACGAGAGCGCCGGCATCGTCGGCGTCGTGGCCGGCCGCGCGCTCTACGACGGCCGCATGGGTCTGACCGACGCGCTCAAGGTGATGAAGGGCTAGGGCTTTCCTCCCCGCAATGGGGAAGGCGCCTAGGCTCGAGGGGATTGGCTGAGGCCGGAGCGACACACGCTGGGGCCGCGCCACGCCGTGGCGCGTCATGCTCATGGTATCCGCCAAGGCAGCCCGTGCTCCGCCGGCGAACATCGAATATGACCGCAAGCCATGACGCGCCACGGCGTGGCGCGCCCCCAGCGTCTGACCGTACCGCCTTGGCTCATATGCGGTTGCCCAGCCCGCAAGGAGGAGGGATCAGTTCGCCGGCGTCATGGCACCCTGCATCACGACCGGACCGGTCGGCAGACCGGTGGGTGAACCGCCGAAGGGCTCGACGGAAATCGCGAAACGCTGGCGGATCTGGTCCGGTGAGAGGTTGCGCAGATCCAGGCGGATGGTGCGCACCTGATCCATCAGGCCGATGGCGACCGGTGCCGGCTTGGCGGTGGAAATCGACCACAGCTGCAGGGATCTGCCCTGCGGTATCGGCGCCATCTCGAGCGGGATCAAGGTCACGCGACCGTCGGCATAGGCGTGCATGACGGCACCGGGACGACCCGCATCCGTGGTCAGCACGGCCACGAAGGCCGGCTGAGCCACGACCGCCGGGCGCAGTCCGACCAACATCACGAACAGCGCCGCGGCAGCGACAGCCGCCGCCGACAGCCCGCGCCAGAACGCGAGGCTGTCCCACAGCCACGACAGCAGCCCCGACTGTGTGGCGGGAGCCGCGCGGGTGGCGGCCGGTGCTGCCGAGGGCAAGGCGAGGCCCGACGCGATCCGCGACCACAACGCCTCGTCGGCCTGCTGCGGCACCGCGGTCATGTCCAGGTCCGCCAGACGTACGCGCCACGCGGCGACGGCCTGAGCGAAGGCTGCGTCGCTGGCCATCCGGCGCTCGACGTCGGCGGCTTCGGCACCGCCCAGCAGGCCCAGCACGTATTCGGCCGCCAGCGCGTCACGATCGTCGTCGCGGTCGGTCATCCCAGACACTCCCGCAGCGCCAGCGCGCCACGCCGAATCCACGACTTCACCGTACCCAGAGGCACACCCTCGCGCGCCGCCAGTTCGGTATGGCTGAGCCCGTGAACATAGGTCAGCACGATCAGCTTGCGCGCCCGTTCCTCCAAATGCTCCAGGCAACGGCGCAGGCTGCTGGAGTCCGACAGTTTCGTCACGATATCGTCCGAGCTTTCCTCGCTGACCGTCGCGGTCGGATCGCCGTCGGCGTCGAGCTCAAGCCGCCGTTCGTCACGCAGGATGCTGATGGCGCGATGGCGCACAATGGCATAGATCCAGGTCCGACCGGCGCCGCGGGCGGCATCGAAACTGGCGGCGCGTCGCCAGATCTGAACGAACGAATCCTGGACCACTTCCTCGGCCAGCGCACGGCGGCGCACGATCCGCTGCGCGACACCGATCATCCGCGGCGCCTCGCGCTCGAAGATTGCGCGCAGCGCTCCCGCGTCGCCGGCAGCACATCGGCGCAGGGCCTCCTCAACGTCCAGGTCGGTGGCCTGCTTCATGAGTCCCCAGTCCGTTCGGCCACGCCATACCACCCGACCGGCCGGGTAGGTGATGGACACTGGCATCATGACGGTCCTCATGCGCGTGGACAATTCTCCTTCGCATAGACGTGTCCGCGCGCCTTGGATGCGTCGAGGTGAATACGATTTCGTGATCGGCTTTGGATGCATCCACCCTGTCGCGACGCTGCGTACCCGACTGGACCGCCCGTGCGCCGACCGTCGTCGCCCGCCGCGGGATCGAGGGAGGCTGCGATGCGATTCGTGAAATTCCTGGCTGCTGCTGTAGGCATCGGCTTGCTGCCGGGCGCGGGCCAGGCTGCCACCGTGGCGGCGCTGACCGGCGATGCGACACTGGCCATCGTCGATACCGAGGCACTGAAGGTAACCCGCACCGTGACGGTCACCGGCGCCGGCGGCCCCCTGGTCGGCATCGACGTGCGGCCGGCCGACGGCGCGCTGTACGGCCTGCTGGCCGACGGCACGGTCGTGACGATCGACTGGACGACGGGTGCCACCGCCCGCAAGGCCAAACTGGAGAAAATGCCGGCCGCCGGTTCCACGGTGACGGTGGACTTCAACCCGGTGGCCGACCGCCTGCGTGTGATCGGCAGCGACGGCAGCAACCTGCGCGCCAATGTCGACGACGGCAAGGTGGTGACCGATGGCAACCTGAAATTCGCCGACAGTGATACGAGCAAGGGCAAGTCGGCCAAGGTGGTGGCTGGCGCCTACACCAACTCGGTCAAGGGCGCGACGCAGACCACGCTCTACGACATCGACTCGACAACCGCCGCACTTGTCAAACAGGCCCCACCCAACGACGGCGTCCTGGGCACGGTGGGCAATCTCGGCATGGCCATCAGCACCGTTGCCTTCGACATCGGGCCTGACGGCAAGGGCGGCGAGGCCGGCTGGCTGCTGGCCGGCGGCACGCTCTACAGCGTCGATCTGGCCTCGGGCAAGACGACCAAGGTCGGCACTATTGCGGGCAATCCGACAGCGCGCGACATGGCCGTCATTCCGGCGAGGTAGCAAAACCGCAACAATCGCGCCCTCCACCTTCCCCCGTCCGCGGGGGAAGGCCATGAATTCCAGCACTCATTAATGCTTGTGTTGATGCAGCGGTGCGGATAGCACCGCTGCATGCTGAAGGTGCGCATCATTCCCTGCCTGGACGTGCACGCCGGCCGCGTGGTCAAGGGTGTGAACTTTGTTGACCTGGTCGATGCCGGCGATCCGGTCGAGCAGGCGCGCGTCTATGACGCCGCCGGCGCCGACGAACTGACATTCCTCGACATCAGCGCCAGCCATGAGGATCGCGCCACGCTGCATGACGTGGTGGCGCGCACCGCCGAGCAATGCTTCATGCCCCTGACGGTGGGCGGCGGCGTGCGCACCGTCGAGGACATCCGCACGCTGCTGCTGGCCGGCGCCGACAAGGTGTCGATCAATTCCGCCGCCGTGGCGCGTCCGGAATTCGTCAAGGACGCCGCGGAAAAATACGGCGATCAGTGCATCGTGGTTGCCATCGACGCCAAGCAGACCGGCGCCGGCCGCTGGGAGGTGTTCACCCATGGCGGCCGCCGGGCCACCGGCCTTGATGCGATCGCCTGGGCCAAGCGCATGACCGACAGCGGCGCCGGCGAGATCCTGCTGACATCGATGGACCGCGACGGCACCAAGGCCGGATTCGATCTGGACCTCACGCGCGCCGTCAGCGATGCGGTGCCGGTGCCCGTCATTGCGTCCGGCGGCGTCGGCGCGCTCGATCATCTGGTCGACGGTGTCGTGCAGGGCCATGCCAGCGCCGTGCTGGCGGCATCGATCTTCCACTTCGGCACATTCACCATCGCGCAGGCGAAAGCACACCTGGCAGAACGTGGCGTTGCCGTTCGTCAAAATACAAACCTGTTCGAAAGTTTACAAAAGTAGCGTACAATTCCTTTTTGGGAAGGCATCGCACAAGACCGACCATGTCAGGTCGGCGCGTCTCCCTCGACGCGGATATGCGGACAATGGCGAAACGCAGACAGAAGCAGAAAAAGAAAGCCGCCAAAGCCAGAAAGAGCGCCACGAAGGATCGGCACGAGTTGCCGCCCAACGAAACGCTGCACATGGTCGACCGGCTGTACGCCACGATCGAGAGTCGCAAGGGCGCCGATCCGACGACGTCCTATACGGCGCGGCTGATGGCGCGCGGCCAGGAGAAGCTGGCGCAGAAACTGGGCGAGGAAGCCACCGAGGCCGTGATCGAGGCCGTCAAGGGTGACGCCGCCAAGCTCATCCTCGAGAGCGCCGATCTGCTCTACCATCTGCTGGCCCTGTGGGCGACCCTGGGCGTCAAGCCGGCCCAGGTGTGGGCCGAACTGGCCCGTCGCGAGGGCATCTCGGGAATCACCGAGAAATCCAACCGCAAGACAGGAAGCGGGTATCAGGGAGCCGGTATCTGAGGATCAGACGTCGGGCCGGTGTGCTATCTGATACCGGATCCCTGACGTATGATGCCGAAATGCTTCCCGCCGCCATCCTGTTCGATCTCGACGACACCATCATCCAGGCCTACGCCAAGCCCGAGGAGGCCTGGCAACGGCTGCTGATGCGTTTCAGTGCCGATCTTGACGACGGCACCGAGGTGACGCGGCTTCACCGCGCCATCCTCGACGAAGCGCGTGGGTTCTGGAGCGATCCGGCCAAGGCGGCGCGGTGGCGCCTCGATATCGCCGCGGCGCGGCGGCTGGTCGTCCGCCAGGCCTTCGCCCGGCTGGCCAAGCCCGATGACGCGCTGGCCGACCGCATTGGCGATGCCTTCACCGAGATGCGGCGCCAGGAATACAAGCTATACCCCGATGCGCACGATACGCTCGACCGCTTGCGCGCCACCGGCGTGCGGCTGGCGCTGGTGACCAACGGGCCTGCCGAAACCCAACGGGCCAAGGTGGCGCGGTTCGATCTCGAGCGGCGCTTCGATCACATCCAGATCGAGGGCGAGTTCGGCAAGGGCAAGCCCGAACCGGAGGTCTACGCCCACGTGGTGCAGCGACTCGGCGTCGCGGCCGGCGCGTGCTGGATGATCGGCGACAATGTCGAGTGGGAGGTCGTGGCGCCGCAACGGCTGGGCATGCGCGGCATCTGGTATGACCCGCACGGCGCCGGCCTGCCGCCCGAGTCGCCCGTCCGTCCCGACCGCATCATCAGTCGGCTAGGCGAGCTGTTGGAGTAGGCGAAACGCGGGCCGGAGGCCCGCGCTCCAGGGAATTACCGCTTCACGATCTCGACCCGGCGGTTGCGGCCGCGGCCGGCGTCGGTGTCGTTGCTCGACAGCGGCGCCAGATCAGCGACGCCGGCCGATGACAGCCGGGTACGATCGGCGCCGGCGCGAGTCACCAGGTCCGTCACGACGGCCTGCGCCCGCTGCTCGGAGAGATTGCGGTTGATGGTGAAGTCGCCCTTGTTGTCGGTATGACCGACGATCAACAGCTTCAGGTCGGGATCGTCCTTCATCAGCTTGGCGAGCTCGTCGATCGAGGCGCGCGACTCGGCCGTGAGCTTGGCGCTGCCGGTGTCGAACTGAATACCGTAGAGCGCGATGCTGCCGCTGGTATCCAACTCGCGCCCGATATCGGCGGCGGCAACCGGACCGGTGGCCGGCGCCGTCGCTGCGGCCGCACAGCGCCCAGACTCGCTGTCCGGTTTCTTGGCGGCGGCCGCTTGGCATTGGCTGAGCTGATCGCGCAGGGCGGCGGCGGTCTGCTCGGCTTCAGCCCGCGCCGTTGCCACCGCCCGCTCGGCTTCGGCCCGCAGCGCTGCGATGCGATCACCGGCGGCAGCCGCCTCGGCCTCGACCTTGGCTGCGGCGATGGCCTTGTTGGCTTCGGCCTGGGCTGCCATCAGCTTGCGCTCGCCCTCCTCGCGCGCGGCCGCCACGGCACGCTCGGCCTCGGCCTTGGCGGCCACCGCCGCCGCCGCGGTGCGCTCCGCCTCGGCACGAGCGGCAGCCAGGGCAGTGTTGGCTGCGTCGCGCGCGGCCGACACGCGCGCCAGCTCCGCCTTCGCCGCATCGCCCACCGACGTGCCCGGTGCGCTCCACAGGGCCAGGGCACCGCCAATGATGGCCAGCACCGCCAAGGCTGCTGCCATGGTCCGGTTCATGTGATGACCTCCCCGATCCGATCCGCCGCCATCGGGTTACTTCTTCTGGCCGCCGGCCAGCGCCGCCAGGTTCTGCCAGAACATCTGTTGCACTTGTTGCATCTGCTCGACGCCCTGCATCGAGGCCGGCAGCCACGTCTTGAAGATTTCCGACGGGTCCATGGCGTTCAAGCTGGTTTTCATGCGCTGTTCGATCTCGGCCAGGATGCGGTCCTGCATCGGCTTGAGGTCCGGCAGCCCGAAGAAAGCCCGCGCTTCCTCCGGCGTGCAGTCGATCTCGACATTGACTTTCATGCGCGCCTCCCGTCGGAGCGCAGATTAGGCGAGGCCCGCCGGGGATGCCAGCCTCGGCGGCACCGGCACCTCGGGTGGCTGGCAGGCCGTCCTTGCCGTGCTATGCCGAGGCCCTGCAACTTTCTCCATCCGGTGCCATGACCCTTTCCTGGCTTGCGCCCAATCCCCGCGCCGACCGCAGCCGCCCCTACGGTCCGGCCCAGCAGCGCGTCGTCACGTCTGCCGGCGTCAGCGACCTGGCGGCCGGCATGAGCCGGTGCCCGGCACACCGGATCACGCCGCTCTATGCACTGCCCGGCCTCGCCGCCCGCCTTGGCGTCGAATCGATCAGCGTCAAGGACGAAGCCCAGCGTTTCGGTTTCGGCGCCTTCAAGGCCTTGGGCGGCGTCAACGCGGTCTACCGCCACCTGGCGACCCTCGTCGCCGACGCCCAGCATCGCACACCCGACTTCGAGGCACTGATGTCGGGCAAGGCGCGCGCCGTCACCGGCGACATCGTCTTCACCACGGCCAGTTCGGGCAACCACGGCCGGTCGGTGGCCGCCGGGGCCCGGCTGTTCGGCTATCGCTGCGTGATCTTCCTGCCGGCATTCGCCAGCGCCGAGAAGGAAGCGGCCATCCGCCAGCGCGGCGCCGAGATCATCCGTATCGACGGCGACTACGAGGCGGCGGTGGCGCGCTGCCGCGAGGTCGCCGCGGCGAACAGCTGGGTCGTGGTCTCCGACACCTCATGGGACGGCTACGACAGGATCCCGGCCGACGTCATGCAGGGCTACAGCGTGCTGGCCTTCGAAGCGCTGCAACAGTTTCGCGCCGCCACGGGCGCTGCGGCACCGACCCACGTCTTTGTGCAGGCCGGCGTCGGCGGCCTGGCGGCGGCGGTGATCGGCACCCTGTGGCAAACACTGGCGGCAGCGAGACCGGCTTTCGTGGTGGTCGAGCCGGCCAGCGCCGACTGCTGGTTCCAGAGCAACAAGGCTGGCCAGCCGGCCCTGGCCAGCGGCGATGCGACCACGGCGATGGGCGGCCTCGCCTGCCGTGAGATTTCGCCGATGACGTGGCCCGTGGTCGGCGACGGCACCGACTGGTTCATGACCATTCCCGAAGAGGCCGTCGCACCCGCCATGCGACAACTGGCACGACCGGAACCCGGCGATCCTGTGATCGTTGCCGGTCCGTCAGGCTGCTCGGGCATGGCGGCGCTGCTGCGGGTGGCGGCGGAACCGACGGCCCGCTCGGCACTGAGTCTCGACGCGCGATCGCAGGTATTGCTGATCAACAGCGAGAACGCCAACGGCGAACCGGCCCTGTTCGAGCAGGCTGCCGGGATGACCGCGGCCGAGGCAACCGCCGCGATGAGCCACTCGCCACGCTAGGGAGCCCGCGATGAACACCATCGATGGCCGCAACCGGTTGGCCGACGAGACCAGTCCGTATCTGCTGCAGCATGCGGACAACCCGGTGCACTGGTGGCCGTGGGGCGAAGCGGCGCTGGCCGAGGCGAAGCGGCGCGACATGCCGATCCTGCTGTCGGTGGGCTATGCCGCCTGTCACTGGTGCCATGTGATGGCGCACGAGAGTTTCGAGAGCGATGACGTGGCCGCGGTGATGAACCAGCTGTTCATCACCATCAAGGTCGACCGCGAAGAGCGTCCGGATATCGATGCGATCTATCAGCAGGCGCTGGCACTGCTGGGCGAGCACGGCGGCTGGCCGCTCACCATGTTCTGCACGCCCGACGGCGAGCCCTTCTGGGGCGGCACCTACTTTCCGCAACCGGCGCAGTATGGCCGGCCGGCGTTCGTCGACATCCTGCGCAGCGTGGCCAACGCCTACCGGGAAAAGAAGGATGCGATCGAGGAGAACCGGGCGGCGCTGCTCAAAGGCCTGCGCGAGCGGGCGCGCAGTCGCGCCGCCGACGTCCCGCCGGGAACGGTGGCGCTGCCGCTATCGCTCTTCGCCCAGGTTGCGACACGGTTGGCCCGGGAGGTCGATCCGGTCTGGGGCGGCATCGGCCAGGCGCCGAAATTCCCCAACACCACCGTGTTCGAGCGGCTGTGGCGCAGCTGGCTCGCCGGCGGCAAGAGCGAACGCGCCCTGTTCGACGCCGTCACCGTGACCTTGGATCGCATGTGCCAGGGCGGCATCT
Source organism: Reyranella sp. CPCC 100927 (assembly GCF_007859315.1). GTDB lineage: Bacteria > Pseudomonadota > Alphaproteobacteria > Reyranellales > Reyranellaceae > Vineibacter. The sequence continues at coordinate 146,322 of NZ_VOHA01000001.1, read as the reverse complement.
ACGATCACCTCGGTGGCGGTTTTGCGCGGTACGCCACCGACACCGAGTGGAAGATCCCGCATTTCGAGAAGATGCTGTACGACAACGCGCAGCTGATCGACCTTCTGGTGCTGGTCTGGCAGGAGACGAAGAGCCCGCTCTACCGCGCGCGCATTGTCGAGACCTGCGACTGGGTCCTGCGCGAGATGACGGCGGCCAACGGCGCCTTCGCCGCGACCTACGACGCCGACAGCGAGGGCGAGGAAGGCAAGTTCTACGTCTGGCGCGCCGCCGCGATCGACGCGACGCTCGGCGTCGAGGGCGGCGCGTTCTTCCGCCAGGTCTATGACGTCAGCGACGACGGCAACTGGGAACACGGCAACAACATCCTGCACCGCAATCGCACGCCGGCCTTGCTGTCCGATACCGATGAAGCCCGGCTCGCCGGTCTGCGGCTGCAGCTCAAGGCCGTGCGCGACAAGCGCGTCTGGCCGGGCTGGGACGACAAGGTGCTGGCCGACTGGAACGGGCTGATGATCGCGGCATTGGCCAACGCCGCGACCGTCTTCGACCGTCCGGCGTGGCGCGCCGCTGCCGTGCGTGCCTTCGAGGCGGTGTGGACGACGATGCGTGGCGATGACGGACGGTTGTTCCATTCCTGGCGCAACGACATGCGCAAGCACCGCGGCACGCTGGACGACCACGTCAACATGGCGCGCGCGGCACTGGTCCTGTTCGAGACCGGCGGCTATAGCGCGTATCTGGACGCGGCGCGCGCCCTGGTCGAGGTGCTCGATGCGCACTTCCTCGACGCCGATGGCGGCGGCTATTTCTTCACCGCGGCCGATGCCGCCGACGTCATCGTCAGGCGCAAGGATGCGCACGACAACGCCGTCCCCGCCGGCAACGGCACCGCGGTCGGCGTCCTGGCGCGGCTGTGGTCGCTGACCGGCGAGCCGCGCTATCGCGAGCGCGCCGAGTCCGTCGTTGCCGCCTTTGCCGGCGAAGTCGAGAGCAACTTCTTCCCGCTGATGACCCTGATGAACAGCGCCGAGTTGCTGCAGTCGATGGTCGACATCGTGATTGTCGGCCCGCCGGACGATGCGGCCACGCGCGCCCTGATCGCCGCCGTTCACGATCGGTCGCTGCCCGACAAGGTCGTGCGCCTGGTCGCGCCGGGCGCTGTCCTGCCCCCGACTCACCCGGCCGCCGGCAAGGGCATGGTCGGCGGGCGGCCGGCCGCCTATGTCTGCCGCAACATGGCCTGCTCGGCCCCGGTCACCGATGGCGCCGATCTTGCAGCAATGGTGTCAGCCCCTTCACAAAACTGACGCGGTCGCTTCTCCGGCAAAATGCCGCCTTGAGTGAACTGCGTGTCCCGCTGCAATGTGGCCGCCAGGATGGCATGGCACATTGCTCGTTGCAGGATGATGGACACTCTTTCTGGCGTCGCCTCTATGCGCTTCTTTCTGCGCGTTGCCCTCGTCGCTCTTTTGTGGCTGGCGTGGTGGCCTGCGATCACGCTGGGGCAGGTCACGCCGGAGCCGAAGAAGGGCGAGCGGCCGTTTGCGCAGATGGCGGAGACCTGGACGCGCACGCTGGACCGGGTCGCCCAGGAGACCGGACGTCCCAATCTGATCGACGCCGAGATCGAGCGCCTGCGCGAAGAAACGACCGAGACCCGGCAGGCGGCTGCCAAGGCCGCCGCCCAGGCGCGCGACGAGGCCACCGCCCTGCGCGCATTGCTGGCGCCGCTGGAGGCGCAGCCGGGTGGAACACAGGGCGCCAAGCCGCCGGACAGCGGCACGACCGACCAGACGCCGGAGTCGGAGGCAATCAAGGCACAGCGTGATCGCCTGCGCTCCGATGTGGCCCTGGTCGACGCCCGGGTGAAGCAGGCGGAACTGATCGTGGCCCGGGCCGATCAGCTGGTCGCCCAGCTCACCAAGGTGCGCAGCGACCGGTTCGCGCGCACGGTCCTGAAACGCGGGCCCTCACCACTGGTGCCATCGACCTGGCTGGGCCTGGGGCCCGATATCCAGTTCGCCTGGACGACCCAGATGGCGTCATGGCATGCGCTGGCGGAGTCCGGGGTGCTGACGGCGGCCCTGCATGACGCCGAGCGCCGCAGCAACACGATCGTGAGTGTGATCGGGTTGACGTTGGCGTGGCTGGGCCTGGTCTGGTTGCGCCGTTACTTCAAGCGCAGCGTAACGACATCGGAACCGTCGTACCGCGATCGCGCCATAGCGGCCGTGCTTGACGGCATCGGCATGGTGGCCTTGCCGGTGCTGGCGGTGCTGCTCGCCTTGTCGTGGCTGCCGTCCGTCGAGACGTCGCCGGAACCGCTGCGACCAGCCCTGGCCACGCTGGTCAGCATCGCCCAGAATGTGAACTTCTTTCTCATCGTCTACGGACTGTCGGAAGCCAGCCTGACGCCGACACGGCCGACATGGCGCTTGTTGCCGTTCTCGGCCGACAGCGCGCGTGTCTTCTGCGGCCGCATCCAACGGCTGGCCGGGTTCGTCAGCATTGCCGTTACCGTCGCCACGTTCTGGCTGCTGGAGCTGCCCACCGGACCGGCCGAAGTCGCGCGCCTGGCGTCCGTCATCGGGCTGATCGTCGCCGCCGGCCTGCTGATCTTCGGGCAGCCGACCCTGCGATCCAACGCCTGGCAATCCAGCGAGACCACCGATAGCGGCGCGCCGCGCCTGATCGGCGATTATCCCTGGCTGCTGGGCCGCCTGGCGCTGAGCGTTACGCTGATCGCGATCGTGGCGACGGCGTTGCTGGGCTACACGGCACTGGCCGTTCACGCCAGCGGCGCGCTGCTGTCGTCGGCGCTGATCATCGTGATCGCCATGGTGCTGCACGCCCTGGTCCACGACGTCGTGTATGCGGCCAGCGCGCCGGAAACGCCGCCCGGCCGGTGGATCCGCCGCGTGTTCGGCCTGGCGCCTGATGCCGCCATCCATGGCCCGTTCCTGATCGTCGTGCTGGTCGACCTGGTGCTGCTGGCTGGCCTGGCCGTGATCCTGCCTGTGGTCTGGGGTGCCGACCCTGACGACATCGGCGACAAGGCCCGGCGGCTGATGGAGGGTTTCTCGATCGGCCAGCACCGGATCTCGCCGATCGACATCGTCATTGCGATCGGGCTGTTCGTGGCCGCGATCACGCTGGTGCGTGTCGCCCGGCGTGCGCTGCGCGATCGCTTCCTGCCGTCGCTGAACATGCAGGACGACATCCGCCTGACCATCGATTCGATGGTGAGCTACGTCGGCTTCGTCATCGCGCTGCTGTTGGCGATCTCGGCCCTGGGCATCGACTTCACCAATCTGGCCCTGATCGTCGGCGCGCTGTCGGTCGGCATCGGTCTTGGCCTGCAGAACCTGGCCAACAACACGATCTCCGGCGTGGTGCTGCTGCTGGAACGGCCGATCAAGGTCGGCGACCGGGTGATCGTCGGCAAGCATGAGGGCATCGTGCGCCGCATCAACGTGCGCGCCACCGAGGTCGAGACCGGGCAACGCGCCATGGTCATCGTGCCCAACAGCGAGTTCCTGCAGAGCGCCGTCGTGAACTGGACCTATGCCGACAATGTCGGGCGCATCGACCTGCCGATCACCGTGGTCCACGGCAGCGACCCCGAGAAGGTCGAAGCGATCCTGCGCCAGGCGACCGAGAGCAATCCGCACATCGTCGGCGTGCCGCGACCGGTCGTCATGTTCAAGACCATCACCACGCTGGGCCTGGACTTCGAGTTGCGCGCACACGTCGATAACGTCGCCAACACCGTCACGGCGCAGAACACGCTCAACCGCACGATCATCGCCAGCCTGGCAGAGGCCGGCATCGACCTCGCCACGTCGCCACAACTGCCACAGCGACCGGCACCGGCGGCATCGTGATGCGCCGCTGGCTGTTGCGCCTCGCCGGCGTCATTATCGTTGTGATCGCCGGGGCCGCCGCGATCCTCTACACGCCCGAGATTCCGGTCCAGGCGCTGAAGGCGCAGTACACGACGGACCGCTCGCAGTTCATCGACATCGACGGCGGCGCCATCCACGTCAGGGATGACGGCAACCGGCAGGGCCCGGTGTTGATCCTGGTGCACGGATCGAACGGATCGCTGCAGGTCTGGGAGCCGTGGGTGCAGCGGCTGGGCGACAGCCTGCGCATCATCAGCCTCGACCTGCCGGGCCACGGCCTGACCGGACCGTGGCAACGCAACGACTACTCCATCGCCGCCTATGCCGATCTGGTGCCGAAGATCGCCGACCGGCTGAACATCGCCCGGTTCGCGGTCGGCGGCCACTCGATGGGCGGCGCCGTGGCGTGGACGGTCGCGGCGCGCCAGCCGCAGCGCGTCAGCCAGCTCATCCTGGTCGACAGCGCCGCCTATCCTCGCGATTCCATCCCACCGCTGTCGCTGCGGCTGGCGCAGATCTCGGGCGTCGGTGAGGCCATCGCAATGCTGAAACCGCGCTGGATGGCAGCGGATACCCTGCGCGCGACCTACGCCAATGCCACCCGGCTCGAGCCGGCGCAGGTGCAGCGCTACCACGATCTGCTGCGCCGCGAGGGCAACCGCGCCGCGACACTGCAGCGCCTGCGCACCGCGGTGCCGCTGGATCCGGCACCGCTGAAGGGGCTCACCATACCAACGCTGATCCTCTGGGGTGCGCAGGATCGCTGGGTACCCCAGAGCGACGCGCGGCGCTTGCACGCCGACATCGCCGGCAGCGAACTGGTGATCTACGACGGTACCGGCCACGCCCCGATGGAGGAACAGCCCGACCGCAGCGCGGCCGACGTCCGCCGGTTCTTGCTGAAGTAACACATCGTCCTGTGATCGTATGGGCGCACGCCTGTCATCCCGAGCGCAGCGAGGGATCTTTCCGGGCTGTGGACGATCGAGAAACCGCCGAAAGATTCCTCGCTACGCTCGGAATGACAGCTGTGCGCTCCAAAAAGCACAGCTTGTCAGGACGACGACGGTGCCATGCTCGCCGGCGTCGGTGATGCTGCCGGCGTCTTTTCAGCCGGTGGCGGTTCGGGTGGCAGGATTTCCTGCTCCGGGCGCAGACGCAGCGTACTGGTGGCGGCGGCCGCCGCGACGGCCTGGGCCGAGGGCGGCGGCATGCGCCATTCCGCCGTACCGAAAGCGCCGCACGAATCGCAGACGGCCTGCCAGCGATCGTGAACCGCGGCGCAGCTGCGGCAGCGCCACTGGCGATCTCCCGGCGAGTCGGCCGCGCGCGACAACCACTGGCGTACCTTCTCGCCGTCGCCATACTCCTGCTCTTCCAGGTCGGCCATGAGACGACAGAGCCGGGTCGGCGCATCGGACCGCTCGGCGCCGGCGGCCACGAGATGGCGGCGTGCCTCGCCCCACAGGCGCGCTTCCAGGCACTCGCGCGCCAGCGCAATGCGGCTGTCGAGATCATCGGCGTTGCTGGCCGTCAGCCGGTTGAGCGCCTGCACCCGCTTCAGCGGATCCTTCTCGCCGACCGCCGCCAGATAGAGCTGCGCCAGGTCGGGATGCGGTGAAGCGGGCCAGGTGCGTTCGATGGCCTTCTGCGCCTTGCGGCCATCGCCGCGCTTGATCAGCAGCTCGGCATAGCGATACGCCACCGGCTCGCGATCCGGTGCCAGCGCGACCGCGGCCTTGGCATGATCGATGGCGTCCTCGTCGGCGCCACCGCGTTCGGCGGCACGGCTGCGTTCCACCAGCAGGAGCGCGTTCAGCGTGCGGCCGCGTTCGGGATCGACGATCTTGCGCTTGAGTCCGACCTGCAGCGTCTCCTGCGCCTCGCGCCACTTGCCGGCGCGCGCCTGCATGTCGAACAGCGAGCGCACGACCCAGGGCGTGTCGGGCCGACGCTGGAAGGCCTGCTCGGCATAGGCCAGCGCCTTGCTCGAATCGCCGTCCTTCAGCGACTGCATCAAAAGCCCACGCAGCCCGAGGAACGCCATCTGCGGGTCATCCAGCATGGCGGCGAAATAGCGCTGCGCCGCATCGCGGTCGCCGGCCAGCTGTGCCGCCTGGGCCGACAGCAGACGGGTCAGCGGCGGCTCCTCGAGCAGCTTCTCGGCCAGGCGGGCATTGCGTTGCGCCTCGACACCATCGCCCGCAGCCACCGCGACCATGCCCTGGGTCAGCGCGCGATAGCCTTTGCGCCGGCGCGACTCGCCCCAGATATCGAACACGGTGGATGGCGCCCCGCGCAGCCAGCGCCACAGCGCATAGAGCAGCGCCGACACGACGCACAGCGCGACGATCGTGATTAGCACGATGCCGACACTGGTATCGAGGCGCCAGCCCTGCCACTGCACCGTGACCAGACCCGGGCGTTCGGCCAACCAGACGGCCGCGATCATGGCCACGACCAGCAACACAAACCAGACCAGCGTCCGCAGGAAAGTCATGCGTGTCGATCTCCTGCTGCCGCGGTCACTTGGTGGTGCTCGCCGGCGGCGCGCCCGCCGGCTGATCGAGCCGCGACAACAAGCCGATGCCGTACAAGCTCAACCGGTCGATGGCACGCTGCGCCGTCAGATGGGCTTCGGCCCGCGTCAGCCACTCGCGTGCCGGAACGTCAGCCGGGCTCTTCAGCCCTTTCATCTCGGCGACGGCCTTGGCCACATCGCCGGCGTCGAGCGCCGCCTCGGCGCGCGCCACGATCGCTTCCGGCGTGGCGCCGGCGGCGTCATCACCGACGCGGCGGATCGAGACCAGCTGCTTGAGCTTGCCCAGCAGCCGCTCGCCCCAGGAATCGTCGGCAAGGTCGGCGGCGACCACGCGGCGCGCCACCTCGGAAAACGCCGCCGCCAATTTGCGGCGCGTATCGACGCCCGCCGATGCAAACGGTGCCAGTTCACCCTGGATGGCGGCGATGGTGGCATCGCCTGTTGCCAGCGGCTTGAGCAGTTCGGCATCGGCAGCGAATGGACCGCCGGCATCGATCGCCTGGCGCAGCCGCGCGGCGACACCGATCGCCGCCGCCGCACGATCGCCGGCGCGCCGGTCGTTGTCGCCGCGCGCCGCGACGTCCTTGCGCACGGCATCAAGCTTGGCTGTCACGTCCTTCTCGACGGCGGCGAGACGGTCGGTCAGGCTCGACGCCTGGGCGCGTGTCCGCTCGATGTCGGTCGCGGTGCGGGCGAGCTGATCACGCTGCCGCGCCTCGGCGTCGCCGATGGCCCGGGCCAGCGCCGCGCTGTCGACGGCACCGGACACCGCAGTGCCGACCTGGTCCTCGCGCTTCTCGAGCCGGTCGAGGCGGTCCACCAGCGCGGCGACCTGACGCGCGATGTCGCCGGCACCGTCGGTGCTGCCGGGTACCGCGGGCGTCGATGGACGATCGGTCAGGGTTCGGATCGATGCATCCGCGGTCTCCTGGCGGCTTTTGACTGCGGCGAGGTCCGACTGCAGTGCCGCCAGCGCCTGGCGCGCCTGCGCCAGGTCGCGCGATGCGCCATCGGCGGTGCCGGCCCTGGCCTCGAGCTGCTTCAGCTTGTCGTCCAGCGGTTTGAGCGCGGCGGCCATGGCCTCGCGCGATACCGGCGCACTGCCGGCGTCCGTGGCGGTCGGGGAGAAAAGCTGACGCACTGCCTGCGGCTGGACCATGTAGATCGCGAGCGCACCGCCCAGGACCACGACGGAGGCCACCAGGCCGCTGACGAAGGCACCAACCACACCCACGCCGCGACGGGGCGGCGGCACCGATGCGGCGGTGACGCCGTCTTCGACGGCCGGTTTCAGCGCATCGTCGTGCCGGGAGTCGCCTGATGTCTGCTGTTTGTCATCGACTGACGTTTCGAAGGCAGTCGGCTTCTTGTCGTCGCTCATTGTCGGCGATCCCGGTTGTGGTGGCGCCACCGCATCGAGGGAAGCGAGGACACCGTCCTGGGTCGGCGCACGCGCGGCGATTCGCGTCCGCCATGGAATACCATCAGCGCCGGCCAGAGCCGCCGGACTGATGGCTACGGCAACCGTGCACGCCAAAAAAGGCGCGATTCCGGCCTGCACGGCCACCTTAACAAAGGCCTGCGCCGTGCGTGGCGAAAAAAACGTGGCTGCATCGAGGCGGCCATCCTCGACCATCTGTACGACATCGGCCGGCAGCGTATCGACGGACTGCATGTCGTACAGCGCAATCTCGTCAATGGCGAAGCCGGCAGACCGCAACGATGTGGCAACATCGCCCGCCTTCGCCGCGCCACCGGCATGAACCAGCCGCCCCTCCCCGGGCTGCAGCCATTTCGACACCACAGCGACCAGAGCCTGTGCGTCGCCCCGGGCCGAGACGACTTCGGTGAAGCCGCTGTCGCGCGCGGCGCGGGCCGTGGCATCGCCGACAGCGAAAATACGATAGCCGCGCACCTTGGTCGCCTGCGCCAGGGTGCGCGCGCCGTTGGCGCTGGTCAGCAGGATGGCCTGTGCCGCGGCCAGGCGCTCGACGAGGTCGTCCGGCACGGACAGCGCCACCAGACGCAACATCGGCGCCAGTACCGGCTCGTGGCCGCGCGCCACCAACGCCGCGGCGAATGCGCGTGCCTCCGGTTCGGGTCGCGTGACCAGAACGCGCATCGGCCGCGCGGCTCAGCCGAAGAAGCCCGGGCCAGCGCGTTGCCGCAGTTCGTGGCCGGCATCGACACCCATCGCCTCGCCGTCCCGTGCCATCCCGCGTCGCTCGGTCGTGAGAACTTCGCTGCCATCCGGCCGCGCCACCAGCGCGCGCAGCCACAGCTGGTCACCGTCGAGCACGGCGTGGCCCGCGATCGGCGTGCGGCACGAACCGTCCAGCACGCCGAGCATGGCGATTTCGGCCCGCACGCAGTGCGCCGTCGGCGCGTGATCGATGGCGGCCAGCAGCCCACGCACGCGCGCATCGTCGGTGCGGGCTTCGATGCACACGGCACCCTGGCCGACAGCCGGCAGCATCTCGTCGATAGGAATGACAGTGCCGACCTCGCCACGCCCCAGGCGATTGAGGCCGGCGCGGGCCAGGATCAGCGCATCGGCGGCACCGTCCTGCAGCTTGCGCAGCCGCGTGTCGACATTGCCGCGAATCGCGTCGACCTTCAGGTCGGGGCGGCGATGCAGAAGCAGCGCCTGACGGCGCAGCGCCACCGTGGCAACGGTGGCGCCCGTCGGCAGATCGGCAATTGACGCGGCGCTGCCGTCGCGCACGATCAGCACGTCGCGGGCATCCTCGCGCGGCAGGAACGCGGCCAGCACCAATCCGTCCGGCTGCCGGGTGGGCATGTCCTTGGTGCTGTGCACGCCGATATCGACCGCGCCGTCGAGCAGCTGCTCCTCGATCTCCTTGGTGAACAGGCCCTTGCCGCCGATCTCCGACAGTTTGCGATCCTGCTCGCGATCGCCGGTGGTGCGAATCGCGACGATCTCGATGGCGCCGTCAGCGGCCAGCGCCGGATGAGACGTAGCAAGCGCGTTGCGCACCAGCGTAGCCTGGACCAGCGCCAGCTTGCTGCCGCGTGTTCCAATGCGGAGAACGGGGGTAGCCATGCCCTGGGTGTAGCCTTCCGTCGCGCCGCGCGAAAGTGGCCAGAGGCCGCGGCAGCGGGTACAAGGCCGGCGCACCCAAGGAGGGCAGACGACACCATGCTGGTTCTCGGGATCGAGACAAGCTGCGACGAAACGGCCGCTGCCGTGGTCGAGGCCGACCCGGCCGCCGGTGTTCCGGTGGGCCGGATCCGGTCCAATGTCATCTATGCGCAACTTGGCGAACACCGGCCGTTCGGCGGCGTCGTGCCCGAGATCGCCGCGCGCGCCCACCTCGAGCGGATCGACGGCATGGTGGCCCGCGCACTGGCCGACGCCGGCGTCACCTTTGCCGACCTGGACGGCGTGGCCGCGACGGCCGGCCCCGGCCTGATCGGTGGCGTGATCGTGGGCGTCATGACGGCCAAAGCCATTGCGCTCGCCCATCAAAAACCATTCATCGCGGTCAACCATCTGGAAGGGCATGCGCTCACCACGCGGCTGATCGAGCCGGTGGCGTTCCCGTTCCTGCTGCTGCTGGTGTCGGGCGGCCACTGCCAGCTTCTGGCGGTCGACGGGGTCGGCCGCTACACCCGGCTGGGCACCACCATCGACGACGCGGTGGGCGAGGCGTTCGACAAGACCGCCAAACTGCTGGGACTGGGCTTTCCCGGGGGACCCGCGGTCGAGCGCGCAGCGCGCGACGGTGATCCGGCCCGCTTCGATCTGCCGCGCCCGCTGTGGCGTAAACCAGGCTGCGACTTTTCGTTCTCCGGCCTGAAGACCGCCGTGCGCCTGGCGGCCGCCGGCCTGCCGGCCGACGACCCACGTGCGGTCGCCGACCTGGCGGCGAGCTTCCAGCGTACCGTGGGCGACATCCTGGTCGATCGCTGCCGCAATGCATTCGCCATCTTCCGTGACAGCCGGCCCTCGTCGCGTGACGCGCCGGTGACGCTGGTGGTTGCCGGTGGCGTCGCCGCCAATCAGCATCTGCGGCTGCGCCTGACCGATCTGGCGATCACGCATGGCGCCCGCCTGGTCGCGCCGCCACCGGCATTGTGCACCGACAATGCCGCCATGATCGCGTGGGCCGGGATCGAGCGGCTGCGGCTGGGGCTGACCGACGGCCTGGATGTCGCGCCGCGGCCGCGCTGGCCGCTCGACCCCACGGCACGCGCCGCCATCGGCAGATCAGGTGTCGGATCAGGCGTGAAAGTGTAGGCTGCGGGCATGTCCTCGAGTACCACCGCCGCCAAGGTCGAAGTCGCGCCCCTGTTCGCCACGCCGGTCGCCGTGGTCGACGTGCCCGATGCCGGAGCACTGAACGCCGACCTCAAGCGCCTGATCCTGGCGCAGGAGAAGGCATCCCCGGGAACCCAGCACAGCAACGTCGGTGGTTGGCAGTCGGGCTGGGACATGGAGCGCTGGGCCGGCGCACCGGCGGCGCGGCTGCTGGATGTGGCCCGCGGCGTGGTCAACGGCCTCACCTGCGATCGCCAGGGCCGCGCCGTGACGATCGCGTGGAAGGCCAACATCTGGGCCAACGTGAACCGGGCTGGCCATGGCAACGAGTTCCACTTCCACCCCGGCAGTTTCTGGTCGGGCGTCTATTACGTCGAAGACGGCGGCATCGGCGGCGATCCGGCGCTGGGCGGCGAGCTCGAATTCATGGACCCGCGCGGCGCCGCACCGGCGATGTATGCGCCGCACCTGGCGTGGACCGTGCCGGGCGGCCGGTCGATGGGCGCCTGCGAGACCATCCCGCCGCGCGCCGGACGCATGGTGCTGTTCCCGGCCTGGATGCTGCATGCGGTGCGGCCTTATCGCGGCGGCACGGAACGCATCTCCATCGCTTTCAACCTGAGCCTGTGACCATGAGCGGCGTCTCCTTCCCGTTCCGCCCCGGCGATCGGGTGCCCGACATCGCCCTGCCGGCGCCCGACGGCCAGGCGCGCAAGATGCTGTGGGCCTTCCAGGGCGAGCCCGTGGTGCTGCTGGCGCTGGCCGATGCCCGCGCACTCGATGCCGAGGCGACGCAAGTGCTGGCCGCGATCACCGCGCTGGGCGCCACGCCGGTGCTGGTGGTGGGCATCGCGCCGGCGGCGACGGCGGCGGCTCTGGCCAGCGCGGCCGTGCCCGACGCCGACAAGCTCTTCGTCCTGTGCGATGCCAGCAACCGCTTCCTGGGCACGCTGCTGGCGCCCGACGCCGCGGCGACCGGCACGAGCGCGCACGCGCGCCGTGCGCTGGTGCTGGATCCCAACCAGCGGCTGGTCGCCCACGCCGCCGGTGCGCCACTACAGGCGTTGGTGACCCAGATCGGCGATGCCGTGGCCATTGCGCGCGCCGACCGGCCGCAGCAACAGGTGCTGTTCGGCTCGGTCGCTCCTGTGTTGATGCTGCCGCGCGTCTTCGAGCCGCCGTTCTGCCAGAGCCTGATCGACTTGTGGTCGTCGGGCGAGCGCAGCGACGGCGGTGTCGCCAGCCGCTACGGCAACGTGGTGGCCGCCGATCGCAAGCGCACCGAGGACCACATCGTCACCGAACCGGCGATCAGCAAGCAGATCTCCGATCGGCTCGCCTATCGCATCGGGCCCGAGCTGGGCAAAGCCTTCGGCTGGGACATCGAGTTCGGTTTCGATGCGCACGTCATCATCTCGTATGCCGCCGAGGGCCAGCACTATTTCCGCGCCCACCGCGACAACGGTACACCGCAGACCGCGGACCGCACGTTCGCCGTCTCGCTCAATCTCAACGAGGACTATGACGGCGGCGAGCTGGTGTTCCCGGAATATGGTCCGACGCGCTACAAGCCCAAGGCCGGTGCCGCTGCCGTCTTCTCATGCTCGTTGCTGCACGAGGCCCTGCCGGTAACACACGGCCGTCGCTTCGTGCTGACGACGTTCTTCCGCAACCGCAGCCCGCAGGCGCAGCAGCGCCGCGGCCGCTAGCGTAGGTTTCCCTGATGCCGAAGGTGCCTCTCCTCGTCGTCCTGAGCGAAGCGAAGGACCCTGCGGTGGTCGTATCAGACATTTCTGATGCTGGTGATCGCCAGTCCCGCCATTCTTTGAACACTCCAGCCCAAGGTCCTTCGCTTCGCTCAGGACGACAGGGGCCATGACGGACTCATACGCACATGTCGGCATCGTCGGTGGCGGCGCCTGGGGTACGGCGCTGGCGCTGACGGCGCAGCGCGCCGGACGCCAGGTGACGCTGTGGGCGCTGGAGCCGGAGGTCGTCGACGACATCAACGCCGCGCGCCGTAATGCGCGCTACCTTCCGGGGCACACCATCGCGCCCGGAATCGTCGCGACGGGGTCGCTGAACGATCTCGCGGCCTGCCATGTGATCCTGCTGGTGACACCGGCGCAGGCCTCGCGCGCGCTGGCGCAGCAACTGGCACCGCTGGTGACGGCGACGGTACCGATCGTGGTGTGTGCCAAGGGCATCGAAGCGGCCAGCGGCAACCTCATTCCCACCGCCGTCGCCGACGCACTGCCCGGCCGATCGATCTCCATGCTGTCGGGTCCGACCTTCGCCGAAGAGGTCGCGCGCGGCTTGCCGACCGCAATCACGCTGGCCAGTCCCGACCGTGCCCAGGGCGAGGCGCTGGCCCACGCACTGCGCACGCCGACGTTCCGCCCCTACTGGACCGACGACGTGACCGGCGTGGCGCTGGGCGGCGCGATCAAGAACGTGCTGGCGATCGCGTGCGGCGTCGTCGAGGGCCGCAAGCTGGGCGACAATGCGCGCGCTGCGCTGCTGACGCGCGGCTTTGCCGAGATGGCCCGCCTGGGCGTGGCGATGGGTGCCCGCCTGGAGACGCTGGCCGGGCTGGCCGGACTGGGCGACCTGACGCTGACCTGCAACGGGCCGCTGTCGCGCAACCGGTCGCTGGGCGCGGCGATCGGCCAGGGCATCACCGCGGCCGATTTCCTCGCCGGCAAGCCGAGCGTTGCCGAGGGCTTTCACACAGCCCCCATCGTCCAGTCGCTGGCAGCCCGTTACCAGGTCGACATGCCGATCTGTACGGCCGTTGCCGCCCTGTTGCATGATGACGCCGACGTCGATGCCACGATCCGGGCGTTGCTGGCGCGGCCACTGAAGGGCGAGGGAGAGTGAGATGGCCTACTGGCTGGTTAAATCCGAACCATCGACCTATTCCTGGGACCAGTTCGTCAAGGACAAGCGCACCTTCTGGAGCGGCGTGCGCAACTTCCAGGCCGCCGCCAACCTCAAGGCGATGAAGAACGGCGACCTCGCGTTCTTCTATCATTCCGGCGAGGGCAAGGAGATCGTCGGCATCGCCAAGGTCGTGAAGGAATACTACCCCGACCATACCGACAAGACCGGCAAGTTCGGCATGGTCGACCTCGAGGCGGTGAAGCCGGTGAAAACCCCGGTTACCCTGGTCGCCGTCAAGGCCGAGCCGAAATTCAAGGACCTGGCGCTGGTCCGCTCGTCACGGCTGTCGGTGCAGCCGGTCTCCGATGCGCACTGGACGCAACTGCTGAAGATGGCCCAGACGACGGCCTAGCCGCCCACCCGCTGTGGCGAGAGCAGCCCTCACTTTCATCCGTGCGTCCGGCTGCAGCTGACCGGCGCGGACGGCATGGCGACCCGACGCATCGCCGCAACCAGGCCTTCCAGCCATGCACGGCCCGCGGCCAGCATGTCGCGGACCGGCCCCTGGTCACCGGTGCGTGGGTTGTCAATACCTGTCCGTACGCTGCGGGCATCGTCGGGCAGCGAGAACGTCCCGAACAGCCGATCCCACAACACCAGCGCGGCATAGTTGCGGTCATGATGTTCTGGCGCCGCACCATGATGCACCCGATGCAGCGCCGGGCCGGCAATCACCCAGCGCTCCAGCCACAACGGGCACGGTGCATTGGAATGGATAAACGCGGCCTGCAGGCGCCCGATCAAGGCGGCGACGAAGACTGCGTCAGGATCGAAGCCCATAACGGCCAGGACGAGCATGACCGGCATGGACTTGATGAGGTCATCCAGCGGGTGCTGTCGGCTGTCGGTCAATGCGGTGAGATCGGTCGCCGCGTGGTGGATCGCATGCAACGGCCACATCAGGCGCGTGTGCATGAAGCGATGCCCCCAATAAGCAGCGAACGTCGCAGCGAGGAAGACCGCTGGCACCTGCAGCCAGAAGGGCATCATCGCCGACAACCACACCGAGGGAGCACCGGCGATGGCGGTACCGATCCAGGCGCTGAAGCCAAATGAGAAGACAAGCGCGAGAGCCGTCATGGCACCGGTGGCATCGGCAAGCACGAAAAACAGGTCGTATCGTGTGCGATGCAACAGATCGCGCATCACGAAGCGATCGGGTCCGTTCGCAAGCCGATCAATCAGCATCGCGCCGGCCATGATCGGCAGCGTGATAAGGTTGCTCAGGCTGGTCGGCGCACGAAGCAGGACGTCCCACTGGAGATCACCGCCGGCCCACAGCACACGCGCACACTCCAAGGCCACCACTGCCGTCCAGGCGGCCAACAACAAAGCCAGGACGCATCCCAACAAATGAATCATCGTCCTGGCCGGAAGCCGTCCGACACCCGCAGTA
This sequence comes from Reyranella sp. CPCC 100927, assembly GCF_007859315.1. Lineage (GTDB taxonomy): Bacteria > Pseudomonadota > Alphaproteobacteria > Reyranellales > Reyranellaceae > Vineibacter. The sequence goes on along the minus strand of NZ_VOHA01000001.1, from coordinate 131,251 downwards.
GGATCATGCCCCTCAGCGCGCTGCGAAAGATGTCGGTCGATCGGCATGGAGGGCTCCAGCGCGCGCAAGGATCACCGTGAGGTCGGCAGTTCCACCGCGATCACCTGAACCGTCGCAGGAAGACTTTGGGTGGCGCTTTTAACCGACTGGCCATTCAAGGTCTGACCATTCCAGGTCTGACCGTTCCAGGTCTGGCCTGCCCATGCGGACGTGCTCAGGGCGAAGCAAGCGGTGGCAATGAGGAAAAAGGTCTTGCGCATCGATCTCTCCAGGGTTCCCAGGAGGTGGCCTTTCGACCTCCTGCCGTCAGTGAGACCCTAAGGCGACCGGGTATCACCGACATGTCACACCACAGAAGAATCGTATCGTCTGTATCGAGACACTCACGTGATCTGCCGCCGGCCGGTCGAGCGGCCGGTACCGGCGTCGGCAGGCTGATATGGGGCAGGCGCAGCCTGTGTCTCCTGTCCCGGCAATTCCGCATCGGAGGGCAGGCATCGTCGCGCTGGTGCGGCTGACACGCGCCAGTAGAATTGCCCTCCGACATGTCAACGGCCATCGCCCTGCCGCCGTCCCCGATCGACGCCAACCGCCGCGGGATCGTCGCCATGGCCATCGCGATGACGTTGTTCATCGTCAACGATGCCCTGATCAAGCTGGCCGCCGAGACCTTGCCTGCCGGGCAGGCCATCCTCATTCGCGGCGCCTTCGCGACGATCCTGGCGCTCATCGCCGTGCTGGCGATGGGCCACGCGCGGGCGCTGCCGCAGATCACCAACCCGCACGTGCTGGTCCGCGCGACTCTCGACGTGCTCTGTACGTTCGGCTACCTCATCGCGCTCTTCAACATGCCGATCTCGATCGCCACCGCCATCAACATGGCGACGCCGCTGGCGATCTGCGTGCTGGCGGTGCTGCTGCTGCGCGAGCACGTCGGCTGGCGGCGCTGGAGCGCCGTGATGGCGGGCTTCGCCGGCGTGCTGCTGATCATCCGGCCGACGCCCGAAGGGCTGAACTGGTGGGCGCTGCTGGCGTTCGGCGCCACGGTGCTGAACGGCGCGCGCGACGTCTACACGCGCCGGATCGGCGGCGAGATCCCGTCGATCGTCATCACCCTGTCGACGGCGCTGGGCGTCACGCTGTGCGCCGCCGTCGTGGTCGCGATCGAGGGCTGGCAGCCGGTCGCTTGGCGCGAGTTCGGCCTGCTGGCCGCCGCCTCGCTCTTCCTGGCGTCGGGCTATCACCTGGTGATCGTCGCCATGCGCGCTGGCGAAGTGTCACTGGTCGGCGCCTTCCGCTACACGGGCATGCTGGGTGCGCTGGCCCTGGGCTACGGCGTCTGGGGCGAGACACCCGACCTGCTGTCGTGGCTGGGCATCGCCCTGCTGGTCGGGGCCGGCCTGTACATCCTGCATCGCGAGCGCGTGCGGGCGCGCGGCTGACTACTCCGGCTCGATGCCATTGGCCTTCATGATGTCGCGGTAGATCTGGATCTCGGCCAGCTGAATGCGGCGCAGTTCATCAGGGCTGGTCGCGTTCACCTCCGCACCATTCACGGCTTGCCGTGCCACGTACGCCGGATCGCTGATGAGCTGCACCAGCGCCGCGTGCAACTTGTCGCGCACGGCGACCGGCAGGCCGGCGGGCGCATAGACCGCCGTCCATGAACCCAGCTCGAAACCCTCAAGGCCCTGTTCGATCATGGTCGGGAATTCCGGCGTCAACCGGTAGCGCTGTCGCGACGAGGTGCCCAGGCAGCGCACCGTGCCGGCCTTCACCTGCGGCAGCCCGGTGACGGGATCGGTGAACATGATCTGCACGTGGCCGGCGATCAGGTCCTGCAGGCCCAGCGGCGTACTCTTGTACGGCACATGAACGATATCGATGCCGGTCTTCCATTTCAGCATTTCGCCCGAGATGCGCGTCGAGGCGCTGCCGCTGGCGAAGTTCAGTTTGCCGGGTTGCTGCTTGGCCAGCGCCACCAGGCTCTTTACATCCGTCACCGGCAGGGATGGATGAACCATCAGGTATGTCGGCGCCGAGCCGATCGCCGTCAGGGGCTCGAAATCCTTCAGCGGGTCGTAGCTCAGCGACCTGAACATCGCGACGTTGGAGGCCACCGCCGTATTGGACGTGACGAACAGCGTCTGACCGTCCGGCTTGGCGCGTGCCACGATCTCGGCGGCGATGGCGCCGTTGCCACCGGCCTTGTTCTCGACCACCGCCGGCACGCCCCACAGGCGGTTGAGCCCTTCCGAAATGTGACGCGCGCTGGTGTCGGTGGCCGACCCGGCCGCGAACGGCACGACGATGCGAATGGGGCCGTTGGGATAGGTCTGTGCCCAGGCCCGGCCTGAAACCGCAGCTCCCGCGATCGCCGCCAGCGCACCGCGCCGTGTCATTGCCATGTCCTGGGCCTCCCTCATTACGCTTTGGCGGCAATGAACCGTGAGCACGGCAGCCCCGCAACCGGCACCAGTGCATTGGCGCTCTGCAGGACGTCGGCCTAGAATGGCACGATACGAACCCATCGACAGACGGAACGGCCATGAGCGCCCAGACTGCCACCCTGAAGCCCACCACCGGCAACAACGCGCGGCGCGATTTCTATGAACGCATCGGCGCCTTGTCGATGGCGCCGCTGTGGGAATCCATGCACCAGCTCGTGCCGCCGATGCCGGCGCCGAAATATGTGCCGGCTCACTGGTCGTACGATGCCGTACGCCCCTACCTCATGGAGTCCGGCAGCCTGATCACGGCCAAGGAAGCCGTGCGGCGCGTGCTGATCCTGGAGAACCCGGCCCTGCGCGGCACGGCCTGCTGCACGCCCACCCTGTATGCCGGCCTGCAGCTGATCCTGCCGGGCGAGGTGGCACCCAGCCATCGCCACACCCAGTCGGCACTGCGCTTCATCGTCGAGGGCGAGGGTGCCTACACCGCCGTCGATGGCGAGCGCACCATCATGCGCGAAGGCGATTTCGTCATCACGCCAACCTGGACCTGGCACGACCACGGCAATGACTCGTCGAAGCCCATGGTGTGGCTCGATGGCCTCGACATTCCGCTGGTCGCCCTGTTCAACGCCGGCTTTGCTGAAAACTACGGCGCGGATGAACAGCCAGTGACACGTCCCGAAGGGGACTCGGATGCCCGCTACGCCCGCGGCCTGCTGCCGGTCGACTGGAAGCCAACGCGGCAGACGTCGCCGATCTTCAACTATCCCTACACCCGCACGCGCGAGGCACTGGATCGCATGAACAAGGCCGGTGATCCCGATCCCTGTCACGGCCACAAGCTGCGCTACGTCAATCCGGCCAACGGCGGCGCCCCGATCGCCACCATGGGCACCTTCATGCAGTTGTTGCCCCAAGGCTTCGCCACGGCACCGTACCGGTCGACCGACGGCACGATCATTTCGGTCGTCGAAGGCTCAGGCGAGTCGACCATCGGCGACAAGACATTCCGCTGGACGAAGCGCGATCATGTCGTGGTGCCGAGCTGGGCGCGCGTCACCCATCGCGCCGATACCGAGGCCGTGCTGTTCAGTTTCTCGGACCGGCCGGTCCAGGAGCGCCTCGACCTCTGGCGCGAGGATCGCGGCGGGAAGTAAGTGCCTGCGCGGAAAGGCCTCTACCGCTTCTGTGCCGACACGGAGCCGGCACAGCGGTCGACCGGCAAGGTGCGCAGCGACCGGTCGCGCGCTTCGGCGTGGCGCACCTGCCAGGTTCCGCCATTGGAATAGAGGAAGAGATCGAGATCGCAGGCATCGCTGCGATAGCGCAACAACCGGGCGACACCACCCTCATCGCGCTGAAATACGGGGCGCCCGAACGTACCGGTGACCTGGCGTTCGTCCATGGTCTTCAGCGTCGCCAGCGGGATCGGGGTGCCGGGGCGGCTGGAGTCGAACCGACCAGGCTCGACGCTTGTCAGGGTTACCGCCGGCCGATCTCCGCCGCTTGTCCCGCCATCACCCCCACCACTCGTGCAGGCCGTCATCGAAACGACACTCAGCGCGACGATCATGACGCGCAGCGGACAATACATAGCAGCTCCTGGCGGGCGAACACGTCGCGGACGAACGCATATATCTTATGCCGTCGCGCACGGCACGAAAAGTCGCGTCAGCTCACGTCCAGGCAACTGATGAAGTCTGCGGATTGAAACGCTCAACCGCCCGGCACGGCCTCGATCAGCCGCGCCCAGTCGGTGGGGGCGATCAGGGCCAGCAGGATCGAGCCGCCGGCGCGATAGATCGCGACGTGACCGTCGCCCAGCTCGGTGAGCTGCGAAATCTGGGCGGTTGTCGGCGCCAACAGATGGCCGACGACGACCAGATTGCTGCCGGCCGGCGGCGCATCGAGGTAGCGTTTGTAGGCGTCGACCTGGCCCGGGTTCTCCGGTCCGAGATCGGCGGCAACCACCGGCTTGACCCGAAATGCGATCTCGGCGAAATCGCGCGCGCGGTAATAGGGGCTGGCGACGACCTTGGCCACCGGAATGCCCAGCGCCCGTACGCCGTCACCGATCAGCCGCGCCTGTTCCTTGCCGGTCGATGTGAGATTGCCCTGCGCGCGACGGTCACCGGCGATGCGCCACGGCGCCGAATCCCGGTCATTGCCCGCCGCCTGGCCGTGACGCACGAGCATGACCAGCCCGCCCCGGCGCAGCGCATCGACCAGGGCCGGCGGATCGAGCGCCGACCATGCAACGACAGCCCCTTCGTCCCGCACCGACTCACGCATGGCTTCGGGGTCGGGCGGCCAGGCCGCCGTCTGCCGCAGGGCCGTGTCCTCGGCGCGTGCAGCCGTCAGCGACACCGCCAACGCTGCCGCCATCGATAGCGCCAGCGTCCATGACCTGGGTTGCATAACCCCCTCCACCTCGCGCTATCGATGCGGTCATCGATACGCGTGGCGCGACCGGTCCATCCCCGGCCGCACCATCAAATCGTCCTCATGCCGTCCCGTTCGGCCGGGACCCGCCTTGGTTGCGCCGCATCGGCACAAGGATCGCGGGTTCTCTCAGCCATCTGGTGAGCTTACGCTCGCTGCATGGCCGCAGATGTGGCGATCATGTGGCGCCTATTCAACCCTTCACACTGTTCTGTGAACACATAACAGGACAGCGACGCGTCCATTCCCAAGGACGCAGGCACACGCGCCGCTGTGACAGCGCGCACTGCAAATTATTCCGTGATGATGACCGGCGATTCGTCGCTGCGCGTCGCGGCCGAGGTCAACCCTTGCTGCGATCACCGAACAGCGCCGTGCCGACGCGTACATGCGTCGCGCCGAAACGAATCGCGGTTTCGTAATCGGCACTCATCCCCATACTCACGCGCGCCAGGCCATTGCGTTCGGCGATCTTGCGCAACAGCGCGAAATGCAATGCCGGCTCTTCGTCCTGCGGCGGGATGCACATTACGCCGACCACCGGCAATCCATGCGTGTCGATGCAGGTGCGGATGAAGGCGTCTGCCTCCGCCGGCAGCACGCCGGCCTTCTGTGGTTCCTCGCCGGTGTTGACCTGCACGAAGCAGGCCGGTCGACGATTCTGCCGTGCCATTTCCTTGGCCAGCTCGGCGGCCAGCTTGGGGCGGTCCACGCTCTCGATCACGTCGAACAATCCCACTGCATCGCGGACCTTGTTGGTCTGCAGAGGACCGATCAGGTGCAGCTCCAGGTCCGCATGCATCGCCTTCAGCGCCGGAAACTTGGCCTCGGCTTCCTGCACGCGGTTCTCGCCGAACACGCGCTGGCCGGCGCCGATCAAGGCTGCAACACGATCGGCGCCATGGGTCTTGGACACCGCCACCAAGGTCACGCTGCCGGGATCGCGACTCCCGGCGGACGCCGCCGCCGCGATACGCGCCCGCACACGCGCGAGATTGTCGACGGGAGTGAAGGCAGCATCATCTGGCATCGCACCCTCCTCAGGCTTGCGGCGCCGTCAAATTAGCGGACATCGTCCTCAACTGCTCCATCCCGGCAAGCGCATCGGCATTGCCGGGATCGATGATCAGCGCGTTCTCGTAGGTCCTGCGGGCATCCTCGATGTGGCCCCGCGCCAACAGACAGTTGCCGTAGTGACCCAGCAATCGCGGATCACCCGGCAACAGCTCCAGCGCGCGCCGATGCAAGGGTGCCGCCTCCTGCGCGCGATCCATGCGGGTCAAGGTGCGGCCGTAGTTGGTCAGGACCAGCGGATCGTTGGGCGCCAGCTTGTGCGCCCGCTTGAAGGCCGCGTGCGCCCGCTCCAATTCGTTCAACATCAGGAATGCGATGCCGGCATTGTTCCATGCCTGCGCGTCATCGCGATGCTGTTCGAGGTAGGGCTTCAGCAGATCCAGCGCGCGGCCGAACTCGCCACGATCGAGCGCGACAGACGATGCATCCTGGACAGCTTCGGAAAAACCCGGCCGCACCTTCAGCGCCGTCTCGAAGGCTTGCATGGCGCCGACCGGATCGCCCGACCGTTCGCGCGCCAGTCCCAGCATGCGCGCCGAGTCGGCGCGCGAGGCATCCAGCTCGACGGCCCGCTGGAAGGACGCGACCGCATCGGCAGCGCGCCCGGCATGAAACAGCACATGCCCACGGCTGTGATGCAATGTCGCGCGATCCGGCACCACGGACAGCGCCTCGTCGATGGCTGCGAGTCCATCGTCGAGGTTGCCGGACGCCGCCAGTGCCAGGCCGCGATCGGCCTGCATGCCGGGCCATTCCGGCGCCGTCGCCGGCAGGGCGGCGAGCGCGGCGTTGAACGGCGCCAGCGCATCGGCGGGACGCTCAAGGCGGTAGAGCACGTAGCCAAGACCGGCCTGTGCCATCGCCACCAGCCGCCAGCGTTGCGCGACGACCTCCGGCGCGGCGTCGCTGTCGGTCGCAGACTCCAGTGCCGTGATCAGTTCGCGATACGCATTCTCCGCATCGGCATGTCGCTCGGTCTCGGCCAACGTCGATGCCAGCCGCAGCCGCGCTTCGTGATAGTGGCCGTCGAGCCGCACGGTCTGGCGCCAGCTCTTCACCGCATCGTCGAGCCGGCCCTGGCGATGCAGGACCGCGCCGAGATTGAAATGCAGCATCGCCTCGTCGGGATCACGCTTGATCGCCTTGCGCCACAGCTTCTCGGCGGCGGCCGCATCGCCGCGGTTGGCCACGCACACGGCCAGGAAATGCAGAATGTCGGGCCGTTCGCCGAAACGCGCCATGGCTGAGCGAAAGCGCACCTCGGCGTCGGCAAACCGACCACCGCGCAGGAACTCCATCCCGTCGCGCAGATCGGGATCGGGCCCCTCGGGTGGCAGGGTCGGCACGGAAATGGTGGGCGCGGCCATCGACAATCCTCAACGCTCAAGATGCGGCTTGTAGCGAGCGGCCCCGGCAGCGGCAAGAGAGGGGTCGGCTTGTGCTACAAGCGCGCCATGGCGATCGACGAAGACGATCCCGCGGCACTTTTCCACGCCGCCATGAAAGACGCCCGGCCATTGAAAGGACGGCGATCGCGCACGACCAAGCCACCGTCCGCGACGCGCGGCCCCATGCCGCGGACGCCGGCGACCGCACGGCGCGTGACGCCGGCCGCCAAAAGCCCGGCACCACCGCTGGATCCGACGTCGGCGACCGGCCTGGACCGCGCCACGGCCGACAAGCTGCGACGCGGCCGGCTCGAGCCCGACGCGCGCCTTGATCTGCACGGCCTGACCCTGGCCCAGGCTGAACGCACGCTCGCGCGTTTCCTCGAGCGCGCCCAGTCGACCGGCTGCCGCGTCGTGCTGGTGATCACGGGCAAAGGCTTGCGCGAGCTGGACGGGCGCATGAGCGAGGGCCGCATCCGTGCCGAGTTCCCGCACTGGCTCAATCGGCCGGAAAACCGCACCCGGATCTACGGCGTGCGCACGGCCCATGTGCGGCACGGCGGCGGTGGCGCCTTCTATGTCATGATCCGAAGGCCGCGATGATCAGGGTGACGAGGATCGCCTGAACGCCGCCAGCATCCGGTCCAGCGCCTCCTGCACGCGCGGCCGCAGCGTTTCCGGCGTCTCGCTGTCGGCCAGCAGCTGGGCCACCTCGCAGATCATGGCCGAGATCATGCGGCTGAGCAGGTCGGGATCGTCGAACGTCAGTTCGCCGTCGCGACGCAGCGAGATCAGGGTCGCCGTCATCAGTCCCAGCGGATAGGCCTCGTCGATTTCCTGGTAGCGCCTGCGGCCGAGGATGGCGGGCGCCTCCTGGATCACCAGCCAGCGATAGGCGGGGTCGAGGCAGACCTCGAGAAAGGCATCGGTGCCGACCCGCAGCCGTCGCCACTTGTCGGGCTCGGCGCGGGCGCGGGTGGCAATGGTATGGGCCGCCTTGGCCTGCAGATCGACCACCACGGCGTCGAACAGCGCCTTCTTGTCATCGAAGTGATGATAGAGCGCCCCGCGGGTGACCCGCGCCGCCTGGGCCACCGCCTCGATCCCTGTCGCCTGGTAACCCTGTGATGCGAAAAGGGTTTTGGCAGCCTGCAGCAATGCAAGGCGGGTTGCCTCGGAATATTCCTCGCGCCGGCTGCGCTCCCGGTCCGGTTCCATGTCGCCATTCTAACCATTGACATGTTTACTACTGAAGTTATTTTACATACCGACGGTATCTCAACTGTCGAGAGGGAGCGAGCCATGGAAACCCGCGTTGATGAGATTGCGGACAAGATCTACCGGCTATGCACGCTGATCCCCGGTGCCAACGGCGCCCCGGGCTTCACCTTCAACCAGTTCCTGATCGATGCCGACGAGCCGCTGCTGTTCCACACCGGCATGCGATCACTGTTCGCATCGGTGTCGGCGGCAGCCGGCAAGGTCATCGACCTGAAGCGCCTGCGCTGGATCACCTACAGCCACGCCGAGGCTGACGAGTGCGGGTCGCTGAACGACTGGCTGGCGGCGGCGCCGCAGGCGACGGCGGCGCAGGGCCGCTTCGGCTGCGCCATCTGGCTGAACGACCAGGCACTGCGGCCGCCGCGCGCGCTGGCCGACAATGAGGTGCTCGATCTCGGCGGCAAGCGCGTGCGCCATCTGTCGACGCCGCATGTGCCGCACGCGGTCGACGCCAGCCTGCTCTACGAAGAGACGACCGGCACGCTGTTCAGCAGCGACCTGTTTACCCAATTGGGCGACAGCCCGGCACTGACCGACAAGGACATCATCGAGCCGGCGATCGCCGCCGAGAAAGCCTATGGCTTCACCAGCCTGACGCCGAAGACCGGGCCCACCATCCGCCGCCTTGCGGCGCTGGCACCGCGCACCATCGCCGTCATGCATGGCGCCTCCATCGCCGGTGCCGGCACGGTGCCGACACTGGAGGCACTGGCCGGCTATTACGAGGACCAGCTGCGCCAGGCGATGGCGGGCTGACGGCCCACCAAGCCTGCCACCATGAGGATCACATGACGACGCCATCGCAGGCCGAGAAGGCCGCACACTTTGCCAAGCTGCATGACGCGGGCTGCTTCATCCTGCCCAATGCCTGGGACATGCCCAGTGCGGCGCTGATCGTCGAGGCCGGCTACGGCGTGCTGGCGACGACGTCGGCCGGCGTCGCCTTCGCCCAAGGCTTGCCCGACGGCGAGCACATCGGTCGCGACCGCATGCTGGCGGTGGCCGGCGAGATCGCGCGGCGTGTACCGGTACCGGTCAGCGCCGACCTCGAGGCGGGCTACGGCGCCGCACCGAAAGACGTCGCCGAAACCGTGCGCCGCGCCATCGCCGCCGGCCTGGTCGGCTGCAACATCGAGGACAGCGATCCGGCGACGCACAAGCTGCTCGACTTCGACCAGTCTGTCGCCCGCATCAAGGCCGGCGCCGAGGCCGCCCGCGCCGCCGGGCTTCCCGATTTCGTGCTCAACGCCCGCACGGATCCGTTCCTGGTGGCCATGGGCACGCCGGAGCAGAACGTCGCCGAGTCGGTGCGGCGCGCCAATGCCTTCCTGACCGCCGGCGCCCACTCGGCCTTCGTACCCGGGCCGGTCGACGCAGCGACCATCGGCACCCTGGTCAAGGCCATCAAAGGGCCTTTGAACGTCATGGCCGTCGCCCGCGGCCACGCACCGCCGCTGGCCGAGCTGCGCGGCCTGGGCGTGCGGCGCGTCAGCCTCGGCGGCAGCCTGATGTCGGCGACCTACGGTTTCGCGCTGCACACCCTGAAGGCGCTCGGCGAGACCGGGACGTTCGACTATGCCGCGGGCAGTGGCGTCAACCACGGCACCCTGACAGCAATGATGCGGAAGTACGTGTAGATGGATGCACCTCCCCCAGCTTCGCTTGGGGGAGGGTCTAAACTCACGGCTCGACGATGATCTTGCCGGTGATCGTACGCTGTTCCAGGGCGTGCAGCGCGGCAAGGCCGTCGGTGAGCTTGAAGCGCTGATCGATGCAGGGATCGAGCTTGCCCTGCTGCACCAGGTCGAGCAGCGCCACGATGTCCTCTTTCTGCCAACCGTTCGAGCCCATGATGTTCTGCTCGAAGGTCCAGATGTAGCGGATGTCTTCCTTGGGATCGAACCCGGCCGTGGCACCGCAGGTCAGCAGCCGACCCTGGCGCCGCAGGCACCGGATCGAGGGCACCCAGGTGTCGCCGCCCGTGAAGTTGACCACGACGTCGGCGCCATCACCACCGCCCGACGCACCCCACACGCGCGGCCGTCCGAAGACACGGTGCGAGGCGGCCATAAACTCCTCGGTCGCGTAATTGATGAGATGGTCGGCGCCCAGCGCCTTCAAGCGCTGCAGCTTCTCCGTGCTGCTGGCGCAAACGGCAACCTCGGCACCGACCAACTTGGCGAGCTGAACGCAGCATGTGCCGACGCCGCCGGACGCACCGAGGATCAGTACCTTCTCGCCTCCCTTCACGGCACCGCGCGCCATCATCATGCGATAGGCGGTACCGTATGCGCAGGGCAGCGCGGCCGCCGTATCGAAGCCGACGTCGTCGGGCAGACGCAGCAACTGGTGTGCCGCCACCCGGACGTACTCCGCCATGCCGCCATCGAAGGTCTCGCCGGTCAACCCGCCGCGCACGCGGTCGATCGGATCCACCACGACGCGATCGCCGACCTTCCACCCCGTCACGTCGGGCCCCAGCGCGGCAACCTCGCCGGCCACATCCAATCCAACGATCCGCGGCATGGTGATCTTGATGCCGGGCATGCTGCGAATGGTGAAGACGTCGTGATAGTTCAGCGCGCACGCCTTCACGCGCACGATCACGTCACCCGGCTTGGGTGTCGGATCGGGGAATCCCGTTTCGTAGGTCATGTCGGCGATCGGCCCATGACGATGCAGCACGATGGCGCGCATAGCTGTTCTCCTTTTTGGACCGCGCGCGTCCATGCGCGCAGTGTGTGTTGTCGCCCTCCGCCTGTCGCTGCGGGCGAGTGCGGGCGTGGACGCCCGCGATCCGAAATCTAACGGCCCTCGCGCACGCCGCTGGGAAACAGCTCGCGGGCGCGGGCGATGAGGGCCTTGCGGTCGATCTTGTTGGTGCCGGCCAGCGGCAGTTCGGGCATGAACAGCACGCGGCGCGGGTGCGCGTAGGCCGGCCCATTGGCGAGCGCGTACTGCTTGATGTCCGCCTCGGTCGGCGACTCGCCCTTGCGGGCCACCAGGAAGGCGATCGGCACCTCGCCCTTGATCTCGTCCGCCACCGGCACCACCGACGCCTGATGGATGGTCGGATGGCGTTCGAGCAGCTTCTCGACTTCACCCGGATAGATGTTCTCGCCGCCGCAGACGAACATGTCGTCGGCCCTGCCCACGACGTAGAAGAACCCGTCGGCATCACGACGCATCACGTCACCGGTGTCGTACCAGCCGTCGTTCAGCTTCTCCTGGGTCTTCTGCGGCAGATTGAGATAGCCCGGCATCATGGTCGGCGCGCGCATGTGCAGCACGCCCTCGTCCGGCGTCGATCCGCCCACCAGCTTCACCTCGACATAAGGCTGCGGGTAGCCGATCGCGGTGTCGGGCCGCGGGCGGCCCTGGGGATGCGGACCGAAGCCGCTCGGACCGCCCTCGGTCGTGCCATAGCCGTTGGAAAATTCTGCCCCGGGAAAGGTTGCGCGAACGGTATCGGCCAGCGCCTGCGTCAGCGGCGCCGAGCCGGTGAAGACGAATTTCACGCAGGACAGATCAGCGCGCGCCAGCGCCTCGCGTTCACGCACCGCCAGCGCCAGCATGGTCGGTACCGACGTCAGCACGACCACCCGGTAGCGATCGATCGCCTCGATATAGGCGCGCCCGCTGAACTGGCGCAGCAGAACATTGGTGGCACCCAGCTGCGCGATCTGCTTGGAGAAGAAGAGCGCGTTCATATGGAACAACGGCGCCGCGACGATCGCCGCCTTGCCGCTCAGAACGTCACGCAGGCCGATGTTGCGGTTGACCATCCACACATACGGACCGTGCAGCAACGGCACGCCCTTGGGCATACCCGTCGAACCGGAGGTGTAGAGAATGGTGGCCGGCTCGTCGGCTGCCATAGCGAGGGCGGTGAAGGCGCCGGGGTCGAGATGCGACCGCCAACCGTCCGTTGCCGCATCGAGGGGAATCATCGGCAACGCAGCCGGTACCAGCGCGGCGCGCTCGGCGTCGGCGTACATCAGCGCGATCGCCGAGTCCTTGACGATGTGATCGACCACGGGGCGCGGCAGCTTGTGATTGATCGGTACGGCAACAAAGCCGGCGCGCATGATGGCGAAATAGGCAATGAGCACCTCGGCCCGGTTGGCCGAGAGGATGCCAATCGATGCGCCCCGCTTCAGGCCACGGCGCGACAGGCCGCGTGCCGCCGCGGCGATGGCCTGGCGTGCCTCGCCGTAGGTCAGCGTGGTGGACTTGCCGTCGGGCTCGACGTCGATCACCCATGGCCGGTCGTCCGGCGCGGTCGGATCGATGACATCGCCGAGATTGCTGACGTTGGGATCCCGCTCGTAGGACGGTCTATACATGGCCCGGGAGTCCTAGCCGGCTTGCGCGCTATAGGTACCACGGCCAATGGCACACAGCCGGCCTTGATCGTCGGTCACGTCGATATCGACCACGGCTACCGTGCGTCCCAGCCGCCGCACAACCGCCGTGCCACGCAGGAAGCTGCCCACCGACGGGCGCAGATAGTCGACACGGAAATTGATGGTCGGCACGCCTGACTTCAGCACGATGGCGACGGCGTAGTCGCCGACCGTGTCGATGAACGAGGCGATCGGGCCGCCATGGAACTGGCCGCTGCCGGCGCCGCGCTCGAACTCCGGCCGCATCGGCATCGTCATGGTGACCGACTGGGCTTTTTCGTCGACCGCGTCGACCGTGAGATTCAGGAATCTGATGAAGGGCGATTGCGCGAGCCACGCTGCAACTGTCTCGGTGGTCAACGGCTCAGACATGGACTCTCCCCCAACGGCGCGCGTCTTCAGGCGCAAACAGTACGAACGCGCACGATCGGCGGACGCTAACGGAGAGCTGAAAGAATTGCTTGGCTTTCTTTACTGACATCGGCGCAAAGCCGGCAAACCGATTTCGCACTTTCGCCGCTTCGTGAAATGTGAATCCAGCCTGTCCTCACACCGGCGATTTGATGCCGCGTCGCTTTCGGCAAAATGTCAGGGCGACAACGCCGCCCCGACATGACGCAACGGGCGTGGCGCGATGACTACAGTTTCGATTCCCAGTCCTTCACCTGCCGCTCGGCTTCATCCTTGGCCAAGCCATAACGTTCCTGGATGCGGCCGACCAGTTGCTCACGCTTGCCGTTCACGACCTGGATGTCATCGTCGGTGAGTTTGCCCCAGCCTTCCTTGACCTTGCCCGTCAGTTGCTTCCAGTTGCCCTCGATTCGATCCCAGTTCATCACAAAATCTCCACAGTTCGTGCTGCAGGACAGTGCATCGCACGCGAAACCAACGGCGTAAGTATTTGACGGTTCCTGGGAAGTCGGCGCGACCCGCATTTAACCCTTTTGCTGACGATCGCGAGGCCCCATGTCCGATGCATGAGCGGGACGATGAAAGCAGGCGATGAACAGACGAGTGAGTCGCCGGCCGGCAGCGTCAGGGCCGATCTCATCGCGCTGCTCCCCGACCTGCGCGCATTCAGTCGTTTCCTATGTCGCGAAAGGCAGGCGGCGGACGATCTGCTGCAGAACACCGTCGCAACGGCGCTCGCCAAGCAGCATCAGTTCGAGATCGGCACGAACCTGAAGGCATGGCTGTTTACGATCATGCGCACGCAGTTCTACTCCGAGATCAGATCGACGCGGCGCCGCATGAACATGCTCGATGAAGCCGGCAGTGATAGCGTCGCACCGTCTCCTGAATACCGCGCCGAGATGATGGATCTCGCGGCCGCCTTGTGGCGGCTCAGTCCGCAGTATCGCGAAGCGTTGATCCTCATCGGGGCCGGCGGCTTTTCCTACGAAGAGGCTGCGCGCCTATGCGGCTGTGCCGTTGGAACGATGAAGGCCCGCGTCTCCCGTGCCCGGCGGCAGCTGGCTGATCTCGTTGGATAGAACTACATATATGGTCAAAAATATGAAACATTACCATATATAGAGAAATTCTCTTTTCTGGCAACCCTTTGCGCTGTCCCGGCATTGGTTCGGTGTCAAAACAGCAAAACCATCGACGGAGCAGACGATGTCGACGGCAGAAGCCAAGACCACCAATTTCCACGCTGAACTTAAAAACATTCTGCCCCGGTTGCGGGTTTACGCTCTGTCGCTGACGCGCGACCGCGACCGCGCCGACGACCTCGTCCAAGAAACCGTCGTAAAGGCCCTCGCCGGCCAGAACAGCTTCCGCCCGGGAACATGCTTCTCGGCGTGGGTGTTCCGCATTCAGCGCAACGAGTTCATTTCAGGCCTGCGGCGCCAGCGCCCCACCGTGCCGCTTGATGAGACCATCTACAACGCGCTGTCGCACCCGGCCCAGCAGGACCGCGGGCTGATCATGCAGGAGTTCCTGTCGGCCTTCGGCAAGCTGTCGGTCGGCCAGCGCGAGGCGCTGGTGTTGGCCGTGATCGATGGACAATCGTACGATCAGATCGCGCGCCATGCCGGCGTGTCCGTCGGCACCATCAAGAGCCGCATCTCGCGCGCCCGCGATATGCTGGAACGGCTTCTGGTCGGCCAGGACGGCATCACCGTCGATGCACCCGAAACCGATACCGCCGTGGCGCAGGCACCGTCCGACGCTGCGCGCGATCATCCCCTGGCTACATCGACACCCGCAGCCGATGTTTTGAACGCCGCACGATCGTGATTCGTGGTATCGTGCATGGTTGTTGGATCGGGCTGGAAGGTCGGCCGGGGCAGCCCCCCGGCCATCAAGAGCGGTGAAGCCCTCAAATGGTCGGTGGCTCATACAGTGAGGTACGCGAGGGCGGCCATGGCCGATGACAGGCGTAGAGTCCCTCCTGGCGGCCGGCCCAGCAGACAATCGTCGCAAAATGCGCGCGAGGAACGGCCGTTCGACCTGTGGCTCAACCGGCAGCTTCACGCCATGTACGACGACATTGCGCACGAGCCGCTGCCACCCGACGTGGTCGATCTGATCGAGGCGGATGGCCGTCGTGCCGCCGCGGAGAAAACGGCGCAGACGCCTGAAACATCCGACCCGCCGATGACGGCTGAGCCGTCGGGCAGCGACAAGAGCTGAAACGTCGGGTTCGTCCCGATCGCAGCGAACGATCTGTTGACGATGCGAACGGCGCTGGTGATTGCCAGCGCCGTTCGCACGTCGCGTTACCGCGACGCTGAGGTCGACTCGACCGCTATCGCGCGACGCGCCGCTTCTCTTCCGCCAGAATCCGGCGCTTGCGGTCGACGCCCCATCGGTAGCCGGTGAGCGCGCCGCTGGAGCCGACGGCCCGATGACATGGCACGACGACGGCCACGGGATTCGTGGCACACGCACGACCCACGGCACGGGCGGCGCCGGGCTCGCCCAGCTTTTCGGCGATGGCGCCGTAGGTCATGGTCTGGCCAACCGGGATTTCGGTGAGCGCCTTCCACACGCGCCATTGGAAGGCGGTGCCGACGATATCGAGCGGCAGGTCGACGGCATCGATCGCGCTGGGCTTGCGGCCGTCGAGCCGCGCCAGCACAGCCTTCACGCGCGGCCCCAGCGCGCCATCGTCCGGGACGATCTCCGCTGCCGGGAAGTCGCGATGCAGATCGCCGGCCAACTGAGTGTCACTGTCGCCGAGATAGACGGCGGCAATGCCCTTGTGCGTGGCACCAACCAGGACCCGGCCATGGTCGCTGCCGGCGATCGTGTAGGCGATCCGCGCACCGGCACCGCCCTTGCGGTACGTGGCCGGCGTCATGCCCAGGACCTTGTCGGAATTCTCGTAGACCCGGCTCGAAGAACCGTAGCCCGCGCCGTAGAGCGCTTCCGTGACGCTGTCACCGCTTTTCAGCGCTGCCTTGAACCGACCCGTCTTGCGGGCGGCCAGCCAGTCGCGCGGGCTGACGCCCAGTTCGCGCTGGAAACGCCGCGTCAGGGTCGACGCGGTGATGCCCACCTTGCGCGCCACGGCCTCGAGCGAGGGCGCCTCGTCGGCATCGACGTTGTCCAGCAGCCGGCAGGCCATCGCCACAGCGCTGCTCAATCCCTTGTCGACGATCCATTCACGCGGACGGCAGCGCTTGCACGGCCGGAAGCCCGCCGCTTCTGCCGCCTCGGGCGAGGCATGGAAGGCAACATTCTCGCGCCGTGGCGCCCGGGCGCCGCACGAGGGCAGGCAATACACGCCGGTTGTCTTCACGGAGAAATAGAAACGGCCGTTGAAGCCGCGATCACGCCGGCCCAGCGCCGCCCAGCAGGTCTCGGCATCGGGGAGCACGTCGTTCTCGACCACAGGAGTGGCCGGCGCAACGGCATCACGCAGCGTCGCGCGGCTCGGAACAAAAAGGGCTCGATTCATGTCGGTCATGCCCGCAGTGAACACCCGGCGGTGATCCTGCGCTATCCGCCACCTGACGGCAATTTCGAGGGGGCGATCGGCCCTCCCTCGCGCAGTTGGGGAGGCGGAAAAAAGCTAGCGGAGTTTCGGAATCTGCAGCGGGATTGCGTCGGCGGGCAGCACGAACTGGGCCGCGTCCTGCGGCGCGCGCGTGACCTGCGACGCTTCCCAGACCACGCGGTTTCGGCTGATGTCGCGCGTGCGCAGCGCGATGCCGTCGCGCGTCACGCAGGTCATCACCTTGTGCCCCTTGGACGTCTCGAACTCATACTCATCGCACGTCTCGCCGGCGACTTTCGCCTCGCCTACGCGCTTGGCGTCACGATCCAGCATGTTCACGGCGTCGCTGGCGCGCTCGGGATCGATCTCCATGGCGATCTTCTGGCCCAGGCGCTGGCTGACGACGGTCGCCGTGCGCGCCGCGAGATCGACATAGATCGCTGCCTTTTTGCCGTCGACATGCGTGTCGATCCGCAACTTGCCGGCGCCGTGGCGCACCGTGGCCGGGTTGCTGCCCTTGCCCGACGTGATGGTTCCCTCGGCACTGTAGTCGGCGGTGGGCTTGGGCATCGTTTCAGCGCGCGGCGCGACCGACGGTACAGCCAGCGCCAGCATGGCGACAGGAAGGAAACCGAGGCGGTGCATAGGCTTACCTGCGAGCAAAAGTGGACACTGCACCCTGGCCGGCCATTGGGGCACCGGGATGGCGGCTCACGCGTCGTCCGGCCGCGGCATGTTGCCCATCCGGTGGCTCATCTGTCGGCCCCCGAAAATGTGAACGTGAAAATGAAACACGATCTGGCCGCCCTTGGGACCGTGATTGGCGACCAGGCGATAGCCCTCCGGCTCCAGGCCCAGGACCCGTGCCGTCTCGCCCACGGCACGCCAGAAGCCAACGACCAGGGCATCCGGCGCCCGGGCGGAGAAGTCGGCGTTCGACACGTAGTCGCCCTTGGGCACGACCAACACGTGGACCGGCGCCAGCGGATTGATGTCGTGAAACGCCAGCGCGTGTTCGTCCTCGTAGACTTTCCGGCACGGCAACTCACCGCGCAGGATGCGCGCAAAGATGTTGTTGCGATCGTACTCCATGCTTCCCCCTACCGGATCAGTTGGTCGGCTGGTCCAGGCTTGAGGGGGCGGGGTCGACAATGCGCACCCGCTCGTTGCCGATTTCCAGCACCGCCAGGGCCCGCTCGACCCGCCCGTCGGCGCGGAACCGGAACAGCCCGTCGAGGCCCTGGAAACCCGCGGGATCGGTCAACCCCGATGCCGTGAAGTCGCCGCCGGGCTTTGCCCGCGCCAGCCGGGCCGCCATGGTGACGGCGTCGTACGCCAAGGTCGCCAGACGATGCGGTGCTTTGCCATGCACAGCCTCGAACTTGCGCTCGAACTCGGCACGCCGCGAGGGATCCGGCGCTGCAAACCAGGCACCCGACAGGCCGCCCTCGGAGGCGATGGCCGGCGTATCCCAGACGCCCGTGCCGATGAGCTGGGCCTTCTTGGCGTCCGGATTGGTCGTCGTCAGGGCCTGCGTCGCGGCTGCCAGCGGCGGTCCCGCGACCGGCAGCAGCAAAGCGGTGGTGCCGCTGCCCTCGGCGGTGATGGCCTGCGTCACGCGATCGACGCCGCCGGTGAGGTTGCCGTCCTTGAAGTTGAAGCGCTCGGCCGCAGCGACCGTGCCGCCGCGCGATGTGACCGCATCACGCAAGGCCTGGGTCGCCTGCTGGCCGTAGGGTGTCGCCGGCGCGAAGGCGGCGAAGCGGCGGATGCCCTTGGACAGCGCATAGTCGGCCACACGACGGACCTGGGTCTGCACGCCCAGTCCCATCGGGTAGACGCCGGGCTGTGCCACGCCCTCGTCATTGGAGAAGCTCACCATCTCCAGGTTGGCGTCACGGGCGGCCAGCGCCGCCGCCGCCGTGGCCGGACCGAACAGCGGCCCCAGCAGGATCACCGCGCCGCTCTGCGCCGCCCGCTGCACGGCAGCCACGGCACGGTCGGGCGAGTCGCCGGTGTCGATCGGAATGATGGCGATGTCGCGACCGGCGCCATCGAAGATCGCCAGTTCCGCCGCCTCCAGCATCGAGTTGCCGATGTCACGCGCGCGTCCCGACAACGGCAGCAGCAGCGCGACCTTGAGCTTGCCGGTGGCCGTCACGCGCGGTGCCGGTTCTGGCCTGGGATCGGCATGCGCGATGGCGGGTGCTGGCGGCGGTGGCGGCGTGCTAGATTGCGGCGCCGTGGTGGTGGCACAAGCACCCAGCAACAGGCCGACGGCCGCCATGGCCAGCCATCCGGCGAAACCGGGTCCCGGGCCGCGGCCCATCGACGGACACGGCGCAAGCGAACGGAGCATCATGGCTGTCCCCACACGAGTAATGCCGGCAGCCGATGACCGTAGCGACGGCGCCGAAGCAAGTAAACCAGCGCCAGGCCTTTACCTTGTGGCGACGCCGATCGGCAACGCCCGCGACATCACGCTGCGTGCGTTGGACATCCTGCGTGCCGCTGACATCATCGCCTGCGAGGACACGCGGGTCACACGCACGCTGCTGACGCTTTACGGCATTTCAGCGACCGTGATCGCCTGTCACGACCACAACGAAGACACTGTCGCCGACCGAATCGTCACCGAGGTCCGCGCCGGCAATATCGTCGCACTGGTCAGCGACGCTGGCATGCCGCTGGTGTCGGACCCCGGTCATCGCGTGGTCCGGGCCGCGATCGACGCCGGCGTACCGGTCACCACCGTGCCTGGTCCGTCAGCGCCGCTGGCGGCCCTGGCATTGGCGGGACTGCCCAATGATCGCTTCCTGTTCGGCGGTTTCCTGCCGAACAAGCAACACGCGCGACGCGAAGCCATCACGGCGCTGGCGGCGGTGCCGGCGACCCTGGTGTTCTTCGAGTCCCCGCACCGCCTCGTCGAGGCCCTGGCCGATCTCGCCGCGTTGCTGGGCGCACGCCCGGCGGCGGTGGCCCGCGAACTCACCAAGCGCTTCGAGGAGGTGCGGCGGGGGCCGCTCGATGTGCTGGCGCAACACTATGGCGACAGCGGACCGCCCAAGGGCGAGATCGTCCTGGTGATCGCGCCGCCGGGACCGCAAGCGGGGCCAACCGAGGACGATATCGACATGGCCCTGCGTGAAGCGCTGGCAGCGACTGGCGTGCGCGAAGCAGCGGCGGAGGTGGCGGCGCGCTTCGGCCGACCGCGGCGCGAGGTCTACGCCCGCGCGCTGGCGCTGAAACGTCAACCCGAATGAAAGGCCGGCCGGCCCCCGGACCGCCCGCCGATCCGCGGCGGATCGCGGCTGACCGGATGGGCCGCTGGGCCGAATGGCGCTGCGTGTGGCGGCTGCGCCTGAGCGGGTATCGCGTGCTGGCCCGCCGATGGCGCGCAACGGCGGGCGAAATCGACATCGTGGTGCGGCGCGGCGACGTGGTGGCCTTCGTCGAGGTCAAGGCGCGGGCCAGCGCGACGGACGCCGCCTTCGCCTTGACAGAGCCACAGTGGCGGCGCATCGCTCGCGCGGCGGAGATGTTCATCGCGCGTCGTCAGGGGTTGGCGGGTTGCGCGATCAGGTTCGACGCCATGCTGGTAACGCCGCGCGGGTGGCCGACGCATGTCGTCGACGCCTGGCGGCCATAGCGACGGATGGCGATGGCGGGCACGTCGACGACTCATGTGAAGAGCGAACTGCTGGAGCGGCTGGCGGCCTTGTGCCCTGTCGACGATGCGACGATCGACGTTGTCGAAGCTGGCCTGGTTCTCTCGGCGCTGCGTCGTTCGGATCTCCAGCTGGCGCCCTATCGCACGCATATGGCCACGCTGTGCGCCGACGTCGCGGCACGGGTGCGCGACAGGCAGGCGCCACCGGATGCGCTGTGCGACGTGTTGGCGAACGGCCACGGCTATCGCGGCGACCGGGAGACCTACGATGACCTGCAGAACGCTGATTTGGCGAGCGTCATCGACCGCCGTCGCGGCCTGCCGGTCGCGCTGAGCCTGATCTGGCTGCAAGCGGCGCGGGCCCAGGGCTGGACCTGCGTCGGCGTGGCGTTCCCCGGACACTTCCTGATCCAGTTGGAAAGCGACGGTGTGCGCACCATCCTGGACCCCTTCAACGAGGGCACCGCGCTGGAACCGGCAGACCTGCGCCGGCTGCTGAAGACCGTGCATGGCGCCGATGCCGAACTGCGGCCCGAGTACGTGACCGCTTTGTCCGATCACGATGTCCTGCTGCGGTTGGAGAACAACATCAAGGTGCGCCAGCTGCGCAGTGGCGACAGTACCGGCGCCACGGCGACGCTGCAGCACATGACCGCCATCGCGCCGGATCGGCCCGAGCTCTGGTTCGAGGCCGGTGCGCTCAATGCGCAGATCGACGCCGTCGGCGCCGCCTGCCGCGCCTTCGACCGGTTCCTGGCAGTCGATGCCCAGACGCCGCCGTCCCAGGACATGGAGGTTTCGGCCGCCCGCGCCAAGGCCCGGCGCGACGCCACGGCTCTCTTGCGCGAATTGCGGCGGCGGCTTAACTGAGCCCGGTGCCGGTTCGACGGCGCCGGAGGATACGTGCATGGGTCTCGCTGTCGCTTTCCAGATGGACCACGTCTCGACCGTCGATATTGATGGTGATTCGACGTTCGTGCTGGCACTTGAAGCGCAGGCGCGTGGCCATACGCTGTATCACTACACGCCGGCCGATCTTTTCTTCCGCGACCGCAAGGTCATGGCGAAGGCACAGCCCATGACGGTCCGCCGCGAGAAAGGCCGACACTACCAGCTGGGCGAGGCCGAGATCCTCGACCTGGCGACGGTGGACGTGGTGTGGCTGCGGCAGGATCCGCCGTTCGACATGGCCTACATCACGACGACGCATCTGCTTGAGCATATCCATCCCAGGACGCTGGTGGTCAACGATCCGGCCCATGTCCGCAATGCGCCGGAAAAGCTGTTCGTGGCGCACTTCGACGGCCTCATGCCGCCGACCCTGATCGCGTCCGATGCGGCCCGCATCCGCGAATTCCGCAACGAGCACAAGGACATCATCCTGAAGCCGCTGTTCGGCAACGGCGGCGCCGGCGTGTTCCGCGTCAAGCCTGATGACGAGAACCTCAATTCGCTGCTGGAGATGTTCTCCAAGGCATCGCGCGAACCGATCATCGCGCAGCGCTACCTGCCGGAGGTCCGCAAGGGCGACAAGCGCATCATCCTGATCGACGGCGAGCCGGTCGGGGCCATCGACCGCGTGCCGGCGGCGGGCGAGTCACGCTCGAACATGCATGTCGGCGGCGTGCCGGTGAAAGCGACCCTGACCACGCGTGATCGCGATATCTGCGCGGCCATCGGCCCGGCGCTGAAGGAGCGCGGGTTGATCTTCGTGGGCATCGACGTGATCGGCGATTGGCTGACCGAGATCAATGTAACGTCGCCGACCGGCCTGCAGCAGATCGACCGCTTCGACGGCGTGAACCTGGAAGGCCGCATCTGGGATGTGATCGAGGCGAAGCGCGCGGCGGGCGCGTGAGACGAGTACGGAGGCGATCATGGCGCGTGGTACGACGATGATCCGTTTGGTGGCAGCATTGGCGCTGGGCACCGCCCATGCCGTCCCGGTTCACGCCCAGGTCGAAATCCTGTTGTCGCGGCCGATGGTGACGGCCGTCGAAAAAGGCGACCTCGCCGGCGTCCAGCAGGGTCTGCTGAAGGGTGAAAGCCCCAACCAGGTCGATGCGCAGCGCCAGCCGCTGCTGATCCTCGCCGTTTCCAAGGGCCATGTCGAAATCGCCGCCGCGCTGTTGAAGGGCGGTGCGATCGTCGACGGCACCGACCGCGAGGGCCGCACCGCCCTGATCCGCGCCGCCGAACGCAACGACCCCGAGATGGTGAAGGTCATTCTGACGCGCAATCCCCGCGTGAACGCCCAGGACCGCCAGGGCGTCTCCGCCCTGATGATGGCGGCACGCAACGGCTCGACCGAGATCGTGCGCGCGCTGATCGACAAGAAGGCCGACCCCAACGTATCAGACTACACTGGCCGCACCGCGATGACCTATGCGCGCGAGTCGCGCCGCGGCGGCGGCTCCATCACGGATCTCCTGCGCAAGGCCGGCGGCAGAGGCTGATCCTTTCCTCTCAACGCTGCGTTGCACGCGACTGTTCGCCGTCGCGTGAATCATCACACGCATGTCATCTTGAACGGATGACGGCCGTGATGTGATGCAACCATTGAGTGCGCTCGCGCATTGCGCATGTGGCCCGCGCGGCTGCCGTACTTGTCGACCTCGCGGGTGAGAGGGAGACCTGATATGCGCAAAGCCCTGTCAGCGACGCTTGCACTCGTCGCCGCTGGATTCGCGAGTGCGGCGCAGGCGCAAGTATCCGACAAGCCGCCGTCCAGCTATTCGCCCGTCGTTACGACCGAGCCCTTCGCGACGATCTTGTCGCGCATGCAGGCAGAAAAACCGGCCGTCATGCGACGGCAGTTCGACCTGCTGAACGAGCGCTACGATCTCGCCAACCGCGCCGCCGCCGGCGTGACGATGGCGCGCGGCAAGCCCGTGCAGGACGGCGTGCGCGTCAAGCTGCCGGCCGGGCAGTCATGGGATCGCCTGGGTGCGATGCGGCCGGAGGAGATCCGCGATCGTGACCAGTTCCCGAAGGGCTTCCTGCCGCTGCCGCACCCGAACCATCCCGAAGGCGGCATGGTGTTCCCGAAGTTTCACATCGATGAGATCAAGCGGCAGGAGGCGCGCGATCTCACCCGCTTCGACCTCGATTTCGACCTGCCCGACCACCTGCTGCCGGAGTTTCCGGCGCCGATCTTTCTCACGACGCGGCCGGACCTGGGCGATGTCGCGCAGGGCAAGCTGCTGACCATCGACAACTTCTTCGAACTGTTCAACGGCGTGCTCAATCCCAAGCAGCTCGAGGGCCTGCGGCTGCTGCTGACGCCCTTCCCGCAGCAGCAGTTCAACCAGACCGAGGACCGGCGCAGCGAGCGGCCCAGCCGCGGCGTGACCTGCTTCGACTGCCACGCCAACGGCCACACGAACGCATCGACGCACCTGGTGGGTGACATCCGCCCGCAACCGTTCCGCCATCGCATCGACACGCCGTCATTGCGCGGCGTCAACATCCAGCGCCTGTTCGGCTCGCAGCGGGCGCTGAAAAGCATCGAGGACTTCACCGAGTTCGAACAGCGCGCCGCCTATTTCGACGGCGACCCGGTGACCGCAACCAAGAAGGGCGTGAACGTGCTGGAGCGCGGCAGCCAGGTGCACTTCATGGCCGAATTCCAGGCCCTGCTCGACTTCCCGCCGGCGCCGAAACTCAATGTCATGGGCCGGCTGGACCGGTCGAAGGCGAACGAAAGCGAACTGCGCGGCGAGGCCATCTTCTTCGGCAAGGGCCAGTGCGCCGCCTGCCATGCGCCGCCGTACTACACTGACAATCTGATGCACAACCTGCGGGTCGAGCGCTTCTACAAGCCGCAGACCGTCAACGGCCGCATGGCGGCCGCCGACGGGCCGATCAAGACCTTTCCGTTGCGCGGCATCAAGGACTCACCGCCGTATCTGCACGACGGCCGCCTGCTGACGCTCGACGACACGGTCGAGTTCTTCAACCTGGTCCTCGAGCTCAAGCTGACACAGCCGGAGAAGACCGACCTGCTGGCCTTTCTCAGGGCCCTCTGACCGGCGGGCTTACCAGTACCGCACGGGGCCGGTGTCGAGGTGAACGAAGCCGCTGCGCGGATAGTAGCCGACACCGCCCAGACCCAGCATGCGCGCCGCCTGGCGGATCTGCCCGGCGGTGCGCCCCGGCAGCATGACGTCCATCGCCTGGCCGCGCATGTGCAGGCTGTCGGAGGCAACGCCGCTGCTGACGCTGGCCAGCCAGGCGTTGGTCTGCGGCGAGCGGTAGCCCGACAGCACGCGATACGTCGCCGTCGAGCCCAGCTGGCGGCGGACCTGCCACAGGATGTCGAACAGCTTGGGGTCCATCTGGACCTGATCGCCGGAGCGGCTGTCGCGCAGGAAGTCATTCAGGCGATCGAGTTCGGACTGCACGTACTGACCGCGGTGCCAGTAGGTGACGTTGAGCGACTCGCCAGTGTGTACGTTGTACAGCGACAAGGCGCGCGCCACACCATTGTCCGGCAGGGGGCTCGGCATGGTGAACGTCGGCATCCGCCCGAAGCGGGTGGACCGGCGCTTGTCCGGCAGGGCAACCGCGCTCCGGCTGGCCGCGGTGGGCCGCACCGCCAGGCGTGAATTGGGCCGTACCGTCCGGCCGGCCGCCCGCAGCTGGTTGTTCTTGGCCGCACGCACGCCGCGCGTCGCCGTCGCCGAGCGTTGGGCCGTCTTGACCGGCTGCACCCGCCGTGGCGATGGCCGGCGTGTCGAAGCGCTCTGGGCCGCCGGTTTCTTTCGGGGACTGGGCCGCGTCGTGGCACTCTGGGCGCCGCTGGTACTCTTGGGGGCTGCCTTGTGAACCGGCTTGGGCGACTTGGCCGGTGTTGTCGTCTTCGTCTGTGCCTGGGCTTCTAAGCCAGCACCGACACCGATGGCGAGCGCCAATACCAACGCGGCGATCTTTCCCAGCATGCGCAACTACTCTCAACGCGAGATGAAAAAAGAGGGCGTAGCCACGGCAACACCCGACGATGAGCCATGTCCCAGAAGGACGCGTGCGCCCCGACGGCGGGGCGAACGAAAGGTCAGAAGCGCGCCAGGTACTGGCGCAGCCCGTTGGCACCGGGATTCGTATAGCGACGCTCCGTGATCACGTCACGGCCGCGTGCACCCTGACCATAGTAGAGCGCATTCCAGTCGTTGTCAGGCTCCAGGTACGAACCATCCAGGGCCGCGCCGACATACAGGCCACTGGCCTTGGAATAGGCGACGATGTCGGCGCCCACGGCACCGGTCGTTGCACCGGCAATGCCGACGCCGGCATTGATCACCGTCACACCGCCTTCGGCGCCGAACTTGAACTTGCTCTCCAGCAGCGCGTTCAGGCCCTTGTCGGTGAGCACGATCAGCAGGATCTCCTGAACGCGACCGCCGACCTGCAGGCCGAGGCTGCCGGAGCCCATGGTCATAAACGCCGGATAGCTCCAGTCGTTGGCGCCGTTGCGGGCCAGCAGAACGCCGCGGCCGCCGGCACCACCGATCAGGAATGCAGCCTGGGTGAAGCTGGGCAGGATCAGCACGCCCCGCGCGCGCTTCAGCTGATTGATGGCTTCGGGGAATTCCTTGCTGTCGATGACGCGCTGCACGGAGGCGAGAGCATCGTTGACCAGTGCTTGGCGCTTGGCATCGGCCAGAGCCGGTGCCGCAGCGATTGCGGGAACGAGGGCCGCCGCCGAAGCGACGAGGGAACGACGCGACAGCGTCGGACGGGACGTCGGCATATTTTATTCTCCGTTTCTGGCCACAGCCGGCGGAGGGACGCCTTTTTTTGGGCTGCAGCATCGGTACCATAGCACTCCCGAGCCCGGTAATCATCGGCCTCACACGGGGCAGAAATGTGGCAAAAGCGGCAATCTCACTTGCCGAGCAGAACATGAGCGCGCGCGATCACGGTATCGATCGCGATGCGGTCGGGGTTCCACAGCGTTGCTGCCGGCAACGATGTGCCATCCGCCAGGTCGAGCCTCAGGCGATACACGAGCTCGCCGTCGCGACCCGGGCGCTGCGCCCGGGCGAAGCCCGTGATTTCGGCCGCCGTCCAGCGGCTCGTCGTGCGATGCAGGACCGTGCGGCGGACCAGGGAGACAACGCCCTGGGCACCATCGACATGCAGACGGGTGTCCGGCCGAGCCACCGCCCGCCACAGCCCCAGCAGGGCGATCAGGCCGGCGAAGGGCATGACCAGGAGCAGGAGCATATCGCGCCATTCGCCGCCGGGACGATAGTTGTCGTAGGCGATGTAGACGCAGAAGCCGGCAATGGCGAAATTGAAGATCCCGACCCACCGATCAAGGGTCGGGTGATCGTCGACCATGAGGTCGGTACCCACATCACGCACGCGCATGCAACAGCATAACCTGCCGTCGTTGCCGTGCCATCGCTAAGACGTAGGGTCGGTCACGCTTCCTTTGCAGCGCGCACGCGCCGCCACAGCCTGCCATCGATCGCCACCAACCCGCCGCCGATCAGGACAAGGCCGACCACGTGCCGCGACAGCAGGGGCTCGTCCAGCAGCAGCATGCCGAATGCCAGCGCGCTGGGTGGAATCAGGAACGTGACCAGCAGCAGGTTGGTCGCACCCGCTGTCGCCAGCAGGCGGAAATAGATGACGTAGGCCAGCGCCGTGCTGATGACGGCGAGGCCGACCAGCGCGGCGATGGCGGTGGTGCCGGGCGGTGCCAGCAGCCAGGGGCGATCAACCGCCAGCGCCAGCGGCAGCATCATGATGGTCGCCGCCGTGACCTGTCCAGTTGCGACCGACAGCGGCGCCAATCCCATGCGGGCGAAGCGACGACCGAAGATACCGGCGAAGGCATAGGACAGGGTTGCCAGCACGACCGCGATCATCGCCGGTACGTCGCCGCTGAAGCCGGCCACGGCCGAGGGACCGATCAGGGCGGCAACGCCGGCGATGCCGAGCAGCACACCCGCCAGTTTGCCGGCATTCATCTTCTCATCGCTGGTCAGCAGATGTGCGACGACGACGGTCCACAGCGGCGTCGTGGCGTTGAGAATCGAGGCGAGCCCGGCCCCGATTTGCATCTGGCCCCAGAAGATCAGGGTGAAGGGCAGGACGTTGTTGAGAAATCCCATGCCGATGAAGGCGAGCCAGCTGACGCGATCGGTCGGCAAACGCTGCCCCAGCACCAGCAGCAGCAGGTTCAGCGCCACCGCCGCCAGCGCGACACGTCCCAGGGTCACCGACAGCGGCGGGATCTCGCCCACCGCGACCTTGCCGAACAGGAACGAGCCGCCCCACAGCACGGACAAGGCGATGAGCAGCAGCCACTCGGCACCACCCATGGAACGCGACGAGGAAGACGGCATCGATCAACTCCGCTGCACCGGAAGCAGACCTATCGCCGGCGCCCGCTCCGCACCATCCGCCATCCCGCAAGAAATTGCTGCCAACCTGCAGCCCAGACTTTCAGTGGCTTCCGGTGGTGGTATTTGACCATTCCTGCCCGATTTCGGGCAAAATCTTTGCTTTCCATGACCTGAACCAGGATCCTGAGCCATGTCGGAGCCGAACGAGCTGGAGGAGCTGGTGGCGCATCTGGTGCGGACGAGCCGTTTGACCGCGCCCGAGGCGGCCAAGGTGGTCGACGAGGTGCTGGCGTTCCTGTCGGAGCAACCCGAGGACTTCGTGCGCCGCCGCCACCGCAGCCTGCAGCAGGAAGGCCTGTCCAACAGCGCGATCTTCGACCGGCTCAGCGTCGAGTTGGCACGCTGGCGATTTCGCGCCCCGGCTTACAGCGAGCGGCAACTGCGCCGCGTGATCTACGGTTGAGGAGAGACGCCGCATGTGCGGGATCGTTGGTTACATCGGCAAACGTGACGCCGCCCCCATCCTGATGGAAGGCCTCCATCGCCTGGAATACCGCGGCTATGACTCGGCCGGCATCGCGGTCGCGCGGGCAGGCGAGCTGCGCGTGGCCAAATGCAAAGGCCGCGTCCGCGACCTGGAGAAGATCCTGCCGGACCGCTTCAAGGGATCGCCCGGCATCGCCCACACCCGCTGGGCAACCCACGGCGAGCCCAGCGACCGCAATGCCCATCCGCACTGCGACAGCGCCAACCGGATCGCCGTGATCCATAACGGCATCATCGAGAACGCGACCGCCCTGCGCCGACGCCTCGCGGCGGAAGGCATCGTGTTTCGCTCCGAGACCGACACGGAAGTCCTGGCCCACCTGATCGCGAAGATGCCGCACGACTCGCTGGAAGGCGCGGTGCGTGCGGCCCTGCAGATGGTGGTGGGCGCCTATGGCCTGGCTGTGCTCGACGCGACGCGACCGAACGCGCTCGTCGTGGCGCGCAACGGCAGCCCGGTGGTGCTGGGAATCGGCGACCGCGAAATGTTCGTCGCCTCGGACCCGTCTGCCCTCGTGCGCCACACGCAGAGCGTCGTTCATCTCGACGACGGCGAGGTCGCCGTCCTGCGCGCCGACGGGTTCGAGACGTCGACGCTGGAGGGCGATCCGACGGCCAAGACGGCATCGACCATCGCCTGGACCGACGACGCCTTCGACAAGCTCGACTTCGACCACTTCATGCGCAAGGAGATCGCCGAACAGCCCGATGCCGCACGGCGCACGCTGAGCGGCCGCCTCGAACCGCGCTTCCAGACCGCGCATCTGGGCGGTCTGGCGCTGGATGCGCGCGAGTTGCTGGAGGTGCGGCGCATCAAGATCCTCGGCTGCGGCTCGGCCTGCATCTCCGCAACGATGGGCGCCCACCTGATCGAACAGCTGGCGCGCCTTCCCGCCCATGCCGAGCCGGCCTCGGAGTTCCGCTACCGCAACCCCGTGATCGAGCCCGACACGCTCTACATCGCCGTCAGCCAGTCCGGTGAAACGTTCGATACGCTGGCCGCGGTGCAGGAGGTCAAACGCAAGGGTGGACGGGTGCTGGGCATCGTCAACGTCGTCGGCAGCACCATTGCGCGCGAGTGCGGCCGCGGCATCTACCTGCATGCCGGACCCGAGGTCTCGGTGGTGTCGACCAAGACGTTCACTTGCACCGTGATGGCCTTCGCCCTGCTCGCCCTTCACCTCGGGCGAATCCGCGACCTGTCAACCGCGCACGGTGGACGTCTGCTGAAGGCACTGTCGGAACTGCCCGTCCAGATCGAGAGCATCCTGGCCCGCGATGCCGAGATTGCCGAGCTCGCCCGACAACTCCTCGCCTGCGAGCATGCCTATTTCATCGGCCGGGCCGCCGGCTATGCCGTGGCCATGGAAGGCGCGCTCAAGCTCAAGGAGGTGAGCTATCTGCACGCCGAGGCCTATCCCGCCTCCGAGCTCAAGCACGGCCCGCTGGCCCTGATCACACCACAGACGCCCACGATCGTGGTCATGCCGCGCGACGATCTGTTCACCAAGAACATCTCGACGGTCGAGGAGATCCGCGCCCGCGGCGGTCCGATCCTGGCGATCACCCACGCCGGCGATCTGCCCGTGAGCGTCGAGGGACGCTTCGATGTCCCGCGATCGGAACCGGAACTCGATCCGATTCTCCTGAACATCCCCCTGCAGCTGCTCGCGTATCACGTGGCCCTGCAGAAGGGGCGCGACATCGACAAGCCGCGCAACCTCGCCAAGTCGGTCACCGTCGAATGACGCGGTTCAGGCGCCTTTGACTGTCATCGGCAGGCCGGCCACCATGAACACGACGCGCTCTGCCTGCTGCGCCACGCGCATGTTCAACCGCCCGGCATCGTCACGAAAGCGGCGGGCCAATGCATTGTCGGGCACGATGCCCAGCCCGACCTCGTTGGCCACCAGCACGACATCGGATCGCATGTCGGCCAGCGCCGCCACCAACGCGTCGCCCGCCGCCACGACGTCGCGATCGCGCAGCATCAGGTTGGAGAGCCACAAGGTCAGACAGTCGACCAGGACCGTCCGCGCATCGGCGTGACGCCGCAACGCGGCGGCAAGCTCGACCGGCTCCTCGATGGTCTGCCAGTGGACCCCGCGCCGCGCGCGATGCAGCGCAACGCGGGCCGCCATCTCGGCATCGCCATGGCGGGCGCTGTCAGCCAGATCGGCAGTGGCGATCAGCAGCGACGGTCGCGGCGCGCCGCCCTGCGCGGTGCCATCGACCAGCCGTTCGGCATACGTGCTCTTGCCCGAACGCGCGCCCCCCAACACCAGCGTCGTGCCGGGCATCGACGGCTCACGCCAGCGCGCGGTGGAGGCGGTGCTCGACGGGCATCACGTTGGTGAACACCACCCGCCAGGCATGGTCGGGATCGGCATGCTCGTAGTGTTCGATCAACGACACCGAGACATTGTCGACCTCGAAACGCACTGCCTGCTCCGGGTCCAGCGTCATCGCATGCGCGATGGCGGCGCGGATCGTGCCGCCATGCGTGACGGCCACGATGTCCCGGCCGCGATGCTGCGCGGTGTGATCGAGAATGCCGGCGCGCGTGCGCTCGAACAGATCGACGAAGCTCTCGCCGCCCGGCGTCCGCACGGCGGGCGCGCCGAGCCAGAACAGATGGGTGTTATCGATGCGCAGGTCGACGTAGGTGCGCCCCTGCCAGTCGCCGAAATGCTGCTCGTTGAAACGGGTCTCCTCGAGCGGCTGGCAGTAATCGGCTCCGCACGAGCCCAGAACCGTCGCCGTCCGCTTGGCGCGCAGCAGGCCGCTGGTGATCCACACGGCGCCGCCCGGCAGCATGCGCGCCTGATGGCGGAACAATGCCTCGTTGGAGGTGTCGCAGTCCTTGTCCTGCTGGCCGTAGCAGCGGCCCTCCGGGTTCGGCACCGGCGCATGGCGCACCCACCACCAGCGCGTCACCGCATTGCCGTTCACCGCCGCCATCAACGCCCTCCACCGACACAAAGCGCTACCAGCGCCAGCACGGCGATCTCCACCACCTGCTGGGTCGCGCCCAAAGTGTCGCCGGTATAGCCGCCGATCCGCTGGCGCGCCACCGATGTGACACCGGCCGCCAGCGCCACGGCCAGCGGCGCCGACAGCAGGGCCGCCAGCGGCGCCACGGCGAGCAGCGCGACGAAGGCGATGCCGCCGCCGACCGCCAGGGTCCAGCCGGCAATTGCCGCCGGGGGTGACCCCAGCGCTGCGCCCAGCCCGTCGGATCGCGCCGGTTTTGAGCCGTTGATCGGCCATACCATGGCGCCGCGCGACAGGGCGTGCGTCGCCGCCAACGCCAGGAGACCGCCGCCGGTGCCGGCAACGACGATGATCTGCGTCAGCGCCGCGACCCGCAGCAGCAAGGAGAACATCAGTGCCAGGGCACCGTATGTGCCGATGCGACTGTCGCGCAGGATCTCCAGCCGCCGCGTGCGGTCGGCGTTGGCGACACCGAACGCATCGGTGGTGTCGGCCAGCCCGTCTTCATGCAACGCGCCGGTGAGGACCACAGCCGTCAGCAGGCCCACGACGGCGGCCAGCCACGGCGCCGCGCCCAGCCAGCGCGCGATGGCAAGATCGATCCCGGCGGCAAGGCCGATGGCCAGGCCCACGACCGGCCAGATGGGCAGCGTATCGACGGCGCGAAACCGCGGCGCGCCGCGACCCAGGGGCAGGCAGGTGAAGAAGGCAGCCGCTTCGCCAACCGCCTGCAGCCAGTCTTCGAGCGTGCGCGGGGCGGGGCGGGCGGAAGAGTCGACGGGGTCGGGACTGTCACTGGCCATGGCCGCCGATTGTAGCCCCTTGGCGGCACCGATGCTCGCCCTATGCGGGCGCCCGGCCGGCGGCCAGCGACCGAGCTGGACGGGGCCGCCGCCGGCGCCGGATCCGCACGACGAGGCGACGACGCCAGCGCCGCAGCCTGGGCAGGTCGACGGACAGGAGCGTGACGGCGGCGGACAGCAGGATCGGGCTGGTCGGGGTCGGGATCAGGCCACGCACCAGCAGCAGCGCGCTCAATGCGATGCGGACGCTGCGCCGCGCCGGTATGCGCAGCCGGTACCGGCCCAGACGCAGGTAGGCGGGTTCCGTCCTATTCGCCGCCGTCGACATCGACTTCACCGGCCAGCAATCGCCGCGCGGCTGTTTCAGCCTCGGCGAGGTCGCGCGCCGCGACAAAGTTCAGCCCGAAGGTCCTGGCAATGATGGCGCCCTGCGCCCGCAGCGCCAGCCGCTTCGCGAGGCTGGGCTCGACACTGACGAAGCCGCGGCACGACGCCGCGAAGGCCCCTTTGTTGACCTTGATCCACTGCGCCTTGCTCTTGCGGTCCTGCGGACTGTCCTCGCCGTGGCCGTCCACGAGCACCAGGACGAACGGATCGCCGCGCTGAACGAGCGCGTCCATTTCCGGCACCCACGTCCGCGTATAGCCGGCCGGCAGCCCATTCACGCTGATCCGGACGATCGGAAAATCCGAGATGTCATGGAGCTCGAACTGGAACGTGCTCACGATCGTCTCCGTCCCTTGGAGGACCCGCGACGGTTCATGCCTGCAGGCGGGCGGATGAGATCCAGGACGTGCTCGAGAAAATCCGAATCATCGAGCGCATCGGCGGCGGTTACGGCGAGCGCATCGCGGATCTCCGTCTGGCTGTGCAGCCAGAACTGCACAAGGCTGCCGGCAATGATCATGGCCAGGCCTGCCGGCATGTCGTTGCGGATGAAACCGGCGTCCTGCGCTTGCTTGAACAGCGGCACGCCGCGCCCTGTGATGGACACCGAGCGTGACCTGCGTTCCGCCGTGGCGCCCTCGAGCAGGCGCCACAGATTGAAGCGAAAGGCGGTCGGGTGCTCTTTCCAGTATTGCATGTAGCGGCGCAGCGCCTGCGGCACCGTATCGGGACCAGGCTCGCCCGGTGCCAGGGCTTCCCCGACATAGGCCAGGAAATCGGCTGAGATGCGCTCACCGACGAAATTCCACAGCGCCTCCTTGCCCTTGAAGTGATGGTGCACCAGCCCCTGTGACACGCCCGCGCGATGGGCGATGTCGCGCATCGTGGCGCCGTGAAATCCCGCCTCGGCGAACGCGATCAACGCCGCCTCGACAATGGTGTCCCGCGCATCGGCGAGCGTGAAAACAGGACGAAGTTCCGCCATCGGCACCGCCACGAATTCCAGATTCTTGCCGCCAGCATCAATCAGACTATTCGGCCAGTCAATTGACTGATCGTTTGATCAATGATACTGCGAGTCATTCGCAAAATAAAGCGGAAATGGGGACGGTGGGGTGATGTCAGCGCGTTTTCGAATGGACAGCAAACCCGGCCTGCCGGCATGGCGGCGCAGTGCCTGGATCGTATCGGCCTGCGGCGTGTTCTGGATGACGCCGAACATCGGCCTGCGCGCTCAGGAGCGACCCGTTCCACCGCCGCCGGACGTCATTCAGCTGGAGCCGGTCGATGTGACCGCACGCAAGCGTCGCGAGCCGGACCAGACCACACCCATCAGTGTCACGGTCATTGACCGCAAGACGATGGACATCCCGCCGACCGCATCGAATGCCGGCGTGGCACGCAGCGCGCCCAACACCAGCTTCGTCGATGTCGGCGGGCAGTCGACGAATTTCTTCAACATACGCGGCGGCGGTTCGTTCTCGCCGCTGTCGTCGGACGACACGACGGCCGTCGTCTATGTCGGCGATATGCCTCAGTCGGTCTATGGCGTTGCGGCGGACCTGCTCGACGTCGAACGCGTCGAGGTCCTGCGCGGCCCGCAGGGAACGTTGTTCGGCCGCAACACCCAGGCCGGCGCCATCAACATCGTGCCGCGGCCGCCCACATTCGATCAATCCTTCGCCGTGACCGGCGAGATCGGCACGCGGGGTTATCGCCTGGGCGAACTGGTCGCCAACACGCCGCTGGTTGCCGACCGCTTGGCGGCGCGGTTCGCCGCCCGCTACACCGCGTTCGGTGGCGACATCCCCAATGTCGTTGCCGGCGGCAAGGACGGCGCGCTGAACATCACGGCCACGCGCGGCTCGCTGATGTTCACGCCCGGCGACAGGACGACGGCGACACTGGCCATCAGCTACAATCGACAGAACGACACGGCGCCGCGTTTCCTGTTGCGCGATGCAGCGTCATTTCCCGTCAGTGCCGCCGATCCGCGCACCAAGGTGTCGGGTGATTCGCTGGGCCTTACGCTCAAGGTCAGTCACGACTTCGGACCGCTCGTGCTGGATTGGATCAGCGGCTTCCAGCGCAACGATTCGTCCCAGCGTCTCGATCAGACCGATGGCCTGGTGTTCAGCCGATTGACCGGCCTGCCTGGCGCAGTCTTCAACGTCAAAGGCGCCGACATCGCCGATATCGCGATCCGGGAAAACACCTATCTGCAGGAAGTCAGGCTGTCGGCATCGCCCGACAAGGCCGTGGCATGGACGGCCGGCTTCAATTTCTTCCGGTCTGAGGTCGTGGTCGATCGCTTCAGTCGCGCCGCCGTGCCGGCGTTTCAGAGATTGAACGGAAGCCAGGCCAACCGTTTCAGCACCAATAGCTATTCTGCGTTCGGGGAAGTCACGGTGCCGGTGGTCGATGGCCTGAAGGCGACCATGGGCCTCAGGCTGTCGCGCGAGGACAAGAGGGCGCGGTACCGTTTCCAGGGCAACGGCCTGCCCGGCGTCGTGACCGCCTTCTCGCAGAACGGCAGCCAATCCGACGGTTTCGCGACAGGCCGCGTTGCCTTGAGCTACGACTGGTCCGCCGGACTGATGACTTACGTTTCCGTGGCGCGAGGATACGTGACCGGCGGCTTTCCGGCGATCGCCAGCAACACGCCCCAAGGCAGGCCCGAGGCCACATTCCCTGCCTCGGCAAGCTGGACCTACGAGGTGGGGTTCAAGTCGACATGGCTGAACCGGCGGCTCGCGGTGAAGGGCGCACTGTTCTTCAACGACGTCAGGGACGGCCATCTGGTGGTGTTCGAT
Source organism: Reyranella sp. CPCC 100927 (assembly GCF_007859315.1). Taxonomy (GTDB): domain Bacteria; phylum Pseudomonadota; class Alphaproteobacteria; order Reyranellales; family Reyranellaceae; genus Vineibacter. Next base: position 95,690 of record NZ_VOHA01000001.1, on the reverse strand, counting down.
CCGGCGCGCCTGCTGTTCACGACCGCGGCCCTGGACTATCGCAGCTATGGCGGCGAGGTCGAGTTTGCCGCGCGCCTGGCGCCGGGGTTCGATCTCTACGGCGGCGTCGGATACACGCACGCCAGGCTGCGTGACGTTCCGTCGGGTAGCTTGACCGGCGCCCGATCCGGAAACGATGTTCCCAACGTTCCGGCCCTGACCGCGAGTCTGGGCGGACAATACCGACTGCCGGGCAGCACGCTGGGCATCGGCGGCGAGGTTCTGCTGCGCGCCAACTGGCAGTATGTCGGCGCGCGACCCGTCGACGTGGCCAACAGTTTCAATCTGAAGTCATACCACGTGGTTAACGCAAGGCTTGGCTGGGAGGGCGAGCACGTCGGTGTCCATGCCTTCGCCTACAACCTGTTCAATTCGCGGTACGAGACCTTCGGTCAAAGCTTCGGTCCGACCACACAATCCGTTCGCGTGGGCCAGGGTCGCATCGTGGGTATTGGAACGACGATCAAGTTCTGAACCGGTGGAATCCGCTGGAGATGGTGCGCCGATTGTAGGACAACGGCGCCGCTTCGGCACACGCGTCAGCCGACACCTTGCTGCGGACTTGCGAACACCAGATGCCCTCGAGCGACTCTTCACCACCCGCCACGTTCGCCGAAATGCGCGCCGTGCTGGCGCAATTGCCGGAAGCCGATGAAGCTGCCCGCACCAAAGTGCGCCTGCGCCAGGCCGACCTCACCAAGCCGCTCGGGTCGTTGGGCCGGCTGGAGGAGATCACCGAATGGCTGGCGGCGTGGCAGGGCCGCGCGCAGCCTCGGTGCCAGCGGCCGCGCGTCTGCGTGTTCGCCGGCAGCCACGGTATCGTGGCGCGCGGTGTCTCGGCCTATCCCGCCGAGGTCAATGCGCAGATGGTGCAGAATTTCATCGCTGGCGGCGCTGCCATCAACCAGCTGACGGCCGCCATCGACGGCGACCTGCGGGTCTACGAAATGGACCTGCAAAACCCGGTCGGTGATTTCACCGAAGGCCCGGCGATGGACGAAGGGCGCTGCGCGCGTGCCATGGCCTACGGCATGATGGCGGCCGAGACCGGCATCGACGTGCTGTGCCTGGGCGAGATGGGCATCGGCAACACGACATCCGCTGCGGCGCTGTGCCTGGCGCTGTTCGGCGGTCGCGCCGAGGACTGGGTCGGACCGGGGACCGGCGTCTCCGGCGCAGCACTTGAACGCAAGATCGAGACGGTGCAACGGGGCATCGAGCGCCATCGCGCCGCGCTGGGTGATCCGCTGCAGGTGCTTGCCGCCGTCGGTGGCGAGGAGCTGGCGGCAATCTGTGGCGCCATCATCGCCGCCCGCATGGGACGCATCCCCGTGCTGCTCGATGGATACACCTGCACCGCCGCCGCCGCCGTGCTGCACACGCTCGATCCGCACGCGCTGGATCACTGCCTGGTGGCGCATCGCTCGGCCGAACCGGCGCACGCGGCCCTGTGCGCGCGGCTGGATCAGAAGCCGCTGCTCGATCTGGGCATGCGCCTGGGCGAAGGCAGCGGCGCGGCGGTGGCGGTCAGCTTGCTGAAGGCTGCCTGCGCCTGCCTCGACGGCATGGCGACTTTCAGTGGTGCCGGCGTTTCGGGCCCGGCCTGATCAGGCCGCCACCTTGGTGGTGCCGATCTCGTTGTCGACGATGACCGGCGCGTCGAAGAAGGTGATCGCGGGCTCCTTGCCGTAGCGTGCCTTGATGTAGGCCTTCCATTCCGCCGTGTACACGGCATCGGCCGCGGCGCGCGACTCCCAGAGGTAGACGCCACCGCCGATGCGTTGCTCGGCGTCCCACAGGTAGTACTTGCGCACCAATCCCTTCATCGCGCGGTACTTCGGTGCCGAGTCGGCGTAGAGCGTGCGCGCCTGTTCGGCAGTCACGTCCGATGGAAGCTGAAAATTGACGATGGCGACGATCATCGCTGCCTCCTGAGATGAACTGCGTGCGAGCAGCGACGCCGAGCGTCAATGGATGCGTTGCGCCTGCTCTTCGCGAACCTGCCATAGCAAAATGAAACCGACGACCAGAAAGGCCAACACCACCATCATGCCGAACCGGTTGGAGTTGGTGAGCCAGGTCACCACGCCGATCAGGGCCGGCGCCATGAACGTCGTCGCACGGCCCGACAGCGCGAACAGCCCGTAGAACTCACCCGACATCCCTGCTGGCGCCAGGCGTCCCACCAGGGTTCGGCTGGCTGCCTGCATCGGGCCCATGCAGATGCCGATCAGCAGGGCGAAGCCCATGAAGACCTGCTCCTGCAGCGATCCGAACAGACCACGGTCGGCAGCGGGCTCGGGCACACCGACAACAAACAGCACACCGGTGCGCGACACCGAGAGAATGCCGAGCGTGGCGATAATCGTACCGGCAATCGCGAACTGCACGGTGCGCTTCGATCCGATGCGATCATCGAGCCAGCCACCGGCGAAGGCGCCGAACACGCCCAGCACCGTGAGCACGATGCCGAACACGCCCAACGTCTCGGTGGGCCACAGAAAGGTCGCCGAGGCATAGACGCCGCCGAACGCGATCACGGCGGCGAGCCCGTCGTTGTAGATCATGTAGGCGACCAGATAGAGGAGCGGATTGCGATAGTGCCGCAGCTTGCGCAGTGTCCCGATCAAGGTTCGGAATCCCTGCCCTGCCGCATCGGCGACACCCAGGCCACTGCGCTTGCCGTCGGGTGTGAACAGGAACATCGGCAGCACGAAGATGAACAGCCACAGCGCCGATGCCGGGCCGATCAGCCGTTCGACCTCGTAGGCGGCGCGGTCGAGGCCGAACAGTGGCGGACTGCCGGGCGGCGCCAGGCCCAGCAGACTGGGACGGCTGACGGCCAGCACGATGAACAGCGACACCAGACCGCCGAGATAGCCCATGCCCCAGCCGAAACCGCTCAGCCAACCCATGCGCTCGGGCCGCACGATGTTGGGCAGGAAGGCATTGTTGAACACGATCGAGATCTCGGCGCCGATCGTGGCGAGGATGACGGCCAGCGAGATCAGCCCGATCCAGTCGGCATGCTCGGGACGCGCCCACCACAGGGCGATGCACCCCACCGCCAGCAGCAGCTGAAAGACGAGGATGAACGGCTTGCGCCGGCCGGCGGCGTCGGCCATCGACCCGAGAAACGGACTGAGCAAGGCGATGAAGAGGCCCGACGCCGATTGCGTGAAAGCCCAGGCCGACTGGCCGGCAGCCTGCGCCAACTGCGACAACTCGGCGGCGCTGCGATCGGGATAGGCCGTCTTCAGGGCGGCCAGCTCATGCTGGTAGACCAGCACATTGGCGAAGTAGGAACTGAAGATGAAGGTGGTGATGATGGTGAAGAATGGCTGGTTGGCCCAATCGAACAGGGCCCACGACACCTGACCCAGCTTTGAGGCCTCTGCCCGCGGCGCGCCGTCCGTCGATGCAGGTGCTGCCGCTTCACCGCGCGCAACCGCCATTCTGTCTCCCCGCCAAACCCGGCCGGCACCTTGTGGGCCGGCGACGCCCTTGGCAAGACAGCGATCTTGCGAAGAGCGGCAAGAATACCCAATTATCAGCGCGGCTCACTGGGAGGAGCCTCGATGCCAGACACCGACACGTTGGGCCGTGACACAGCCTTGGTACGCGACGGTTTCGTCAACAAGATCAAGGCGGTAGCGCGACGAATCCCATTTTCCGAGGATGCCGTGGCGGCGTGGTTCTGCACCCGCGATCCGGCCACGCCGTTCAAGGTGCGCGCGACGCTGATCGGGGCGCTGGCCTATTTCATCATGCCGATCGACATGGTCCCTGATGTCGTGCTGGGGCTGGGCTTCACCGACGATGCCGCCGTGCTGCTGGCGGCGCTGAAGGTGGTGGGCGGCAGCATCAGCGAAGCCCACCGCACGCGGGCGCGGCGCTGGCTGAAGTCGATCGACGTTACCTGACTGTCCCCAGGCGCCGCTGGTCCGATTGATCGTTGCGCGGTGATCTGCGACTCTTGTCGTAACAACAAGAGTTGCCGATGCCCCCACTACCGACTGTTCCGCCAGACCTGATCTGGCCGTTGTTCGTTGCCCTGCTGCTGGTTGGCCTCGTTCTTGGCCTGCTGCTGGGCTGGTGTGCGCGTGCGCGCGGTGAAAGAGCCGCGTTGGCCGATCGTGATGCTGCGCGCGCCGAGTTGGAGGGCCAGCGCGACCTGGCCGCCGAGACCCGTGCGCACTTGGCTGCGGTTCGCACGACCGCAGAGCGCGTGCCGGCGCTGGAGGACAAGCTGCAGGCGGCCGAGCGGCTTGCGGCGCACGCTGAACGTCTGCCCGCCATGGACCAAGAGCTGGTACTGCTGCGCGGCCGGGTCGAAGCGCTGGCCGCCGCCAAGACCAAGCTCGAGGAAACCCTGCGCAAGACCGAGGAAGCGCATGGCGAAAAGGTCACGGCGCTGACCGCGTTGCGCGCGGACGTCGAAACCAAGATGAAGGCGCTGGCCGATGCCGCGCTGCGCGACAGCCAGAGTTCGCTGATCGAGATCGCCAAGCAGCTGCTGGAAACGCACAAGCAGGCCGCCGATGCCGACCTGAAACAGCGCCAAGGCGCCATCGACGGGCTGGTGAAGCCGGTGGCCGAGTCGCTGGAGAAATACCAGCAGCGCCTGACGACCCTCGAACAGGAGAATGCCAAGGCGATGGGCGTGCTGTCGGCCGAACTGCGCAACGTCGTGCAGGGCCAGGAGACGGTGCGCGGCGAGGCGGCGAAACTCGCCAACGCGCTGCGCGCGGCGCCCAAGACCCGCGGCCGCTGGGGCGAACAGCAATTGCGACGCGCACTCGAGCTGTCGGGCATGAGCGAGCATGTCGACTTCGACCTCGAACATACCGTGGCGACGGATGACGGTTCACGGCTGCGGCCGGACGCGATCCTGCGCCTGCCGGGTGAGCGCAGCATCGTCATCGACGCCAAGACATCGCTGTCGGCCTACCTGGAGGCGCTGGAGACCACCGACGATGCGGCCCGCGATGCCAAGATGGCGGAGCATGCGCGCCAGGTCCGCACGCATGTCACCACGCTGGCCGGCAAGGCCTACTGGACGCAGTTCGAGGATGCGCCCGATTTCGTGGCGATGTTCATCCCCGGCGAAAATTTCTACAGCGCCGCCGTGGAACGCGATCCGACGCTGTTCGACGATGCCCTGCGCGAGCGCGTGCTGGTGGTGACGCCCACCACGCTGATCGCTCTGGCCAAGGCCGTGGCGTATGGCTGGCGCCAGCAGCGCATCGAGGAGAATGCCCGCCACATCAGCAAGCTTGGCCAGACACTCTACGAGCGCATCACGACCCTGTCGCAGCACCTCGCCACCGTCGGCCGCAACCTCAACAACGCCGTCAATGCCTATAACAGCTACGTCGGCAGCCTCGAGGGGCGCGTCCTGCCGGCGGTCCGCCAGCTGCGCGAGCTGGCGCCCGGCGAGGCCGCACGCGACCTGGCGGAGATACCCCTGATCGACACGCAGTCGCGCGACGTGCGCGACACGCCGCCGGCGGACAGCCCGGGGAGTGAGCGCGTCGGCGCACCGGCTCTCACGGACGTGTGAACGACCCGCTGTCGATTACCCGACCGACCCGACGTCCTTCCTGCTGACAACAACAGGGAGGATGTCCATGGCCGATGCGATGCGAACACATGGCTTGTTCAGCTGGAACGAGCTTCATGCCGCCAACGGCGATGCCATGAAGCGTTTCTATGCTGCCGTGATCGGATGGCGCTTCGAGGACATGGCGATGCCCGACGCCACCTACCCGGTGATCAAGGTTGGCGACGTCAGCGCTGGCGGCGTCGCGCCCGGCGCTGGCAGCTTCAAAGGCTGGTTGCCCTACATCACCGTGGATGACGTCGATGCCGCTGTCGCCAAGGCCACGGCAGCCGGCGGCACGGTGATCAGCCTCGCCGCCGATTCGCCACCGGTCGGCCGCATGGCGACCCTGGCCGATCCCGAAGGCACGGTTTTCGCCGTGATCAAGTACGCGCCGGAGATGTCCTGAGCGTGAATCATGCTCCTGGGGCGCGGGCGTCCCGCCCGCTCTCACTACGCCGGCGCCTTGTGCGGCTTGATCTCGGCGGTGATCTTCTTGCCGAGCTGCGCTTCGCGGTAGGCGATGTACAGGCCCGACGCGGCGATGATCAGGGTGCCCACCAGCGTCCAGATCGTCGGCAGTTCGGCGAACACCAGGAAGCCCATCAGCACCGAGATCGGCATGCGCAGGTAGTCGAACGGCGCCACGGCGGAGGCCTGGGCGATGGCGTAGCCGCGCACCCAGAAATACTGGCCGATCGTGGCGCACAGCCCGATGGCAGCCACGTAGAGCCACACGGTGGCCGACGGCCAGCGCCATACGGCAATGGCTGGCACGATCATCAGCATCGTCGAGATGGCGGCGAACGTCGCCAGCACGCGCAGCGCCGACTCGTGTGCCGACAGGCGTTTCACCATCATGGCCGAGACCGAGGTGAGCAGGGCCGCGGCAACGGCAACAAGGGCCGCCGACTGCAGCACATCGCCGCCGGGCCGCACCATGATCAGCACACCGAGGAAGCCGACGATGGTGGCCGACCACCGGCGCCAGCGCACCGTCTCGCCCATGAACAGGGCTGCGATCATGGTGATGAACAGCGGCGTCGAGAAACCGATCGACGTCGAGTCGGCCAGTGGCAGATGCGCTGCCGCATAGAAGCCGCACACCATCGAGCCGGTGCCCATGAAGGCGCGCGTGAAGTGCTGGCCCAGCCGCGGTGAGTCGAACGGGTTGACCCGCTGGCGGATCAGCAGCGGCACGATGAACAGCAGGCCGAAGGCGGCGCGAAAGAAGGAAACTTGCAGGCTGTCGAGTTCGCGCGCGGCGAGCCGGATGAAGACACTGACCAGGGTGAAGACCGCCCCGCTGGCGATCACCCACAGCGCACCGCGCAGGTTGGGGGGCAGGGCCCGTATGATGGCAAACAGCGGCAGGGCGGACAAACGGGCGACGGCGGCGGACATTACGGGCTCCGACGGATGCCGTGCTGCAAGCCCGAGCGCCCGTACAGATGTCACCATACGCTATGCATTATTTGAGCACCAGAACCGACACTGCATAGCTCGGATGCGGCGTGCCCGTGTAGGCTTTCACAAATCGGCCCCATTCAGGGCCCGGAGCGCTCCGCCCGCTCTTTCAGGGCCTTGTTCATGGATTCGAAACCGCCGCGGGTCGCCGACAGGGTGCCGCGGATCAGCCCCACCAGGAGGCCGGAAAAGGTCTCGCCATGCACGAAATGAACCGTGCCGCTGCGGTCCTCGATACGAAAGAAATGATCACCCTCGAACAGGCCCGGCATCAGCAGCCGGCCGCGCCAGCGCAGCTCGCGATTGACGTCGGCCACCAGCACCGTCGGCCGGAACATGATGGCGCGCTTGCCCGGCGGCTGGGTGTGGACCTCGAGCCAAGCCCCGACGGTCGGCTCGCCATAAGCCGAGACGATGTAGGGGTTCCAGGATGGGTAAGCCGGAAAGTCGGTCAGGATGTCCCAGACGCGTTCCGGCGGCGCCATGATGTCGATGGCGGTTTCAATATAGCGCTCAAACATCGGCCTGACCCGACTATGGCTGGGCGAGCGACAGGGGCGGCGCTAAGGGCCGCCCGCTGCCGGCTACGCCGCTTTCAGCGAGGCCGGGATGGTCAGCTTAGCCTGCGTCTTGGCCTTCACTTCATCGACGCTCACGCCGTCGGCCAGTTCGACCACGGTCACGCCGCCGTCGCCGGCCTTGTCGATGGCGAAGACGCCCAGTTCGGTGATGACCATGTCGACGACACGCTGGCCGGTCAGCGGCAGGCTGCACTGCTTCAGGAGCTTCGACTGGCCGTCCTTGGAGACGTGCTCCATCACGACGATGACGCGCTTGACGCCGGCGACCAGGTCCATGGCGCCGCCCATGCCCTTCACCATCTTGCCGGGAATCATCCAGTTGGCGAGATCGCCGTTCTCGGCCACTTCCATGGCGCCGAGAATCGTCAGGTCCATATGGCCGCCGCGGATCATCGCAAAGGAATCGGCGGACGAGAAATAGGCGGTGCCCTTGACCTCGGTCACCGTCTGCTTGCCGGCATTGATGATGTCGGGGTCGACTTCGTTCTCCAGCGGGAACGGTCCGACGCCCAGCATGCCGTTCTCGCTCTGCAGCGTGACGTCCATTTCCTCCGGCACGTAATTCGACACCAGGGTCGGGATGCCGATCCCGAGATTGACGTAGTAGCCGTCCTTCAGCTCTTTCGCGGCGCGGGCAGCGATCTGGTCACGGGTCCAGGGCATGTGTGCCTCCTCGAATTCGTCTTACGCGGCCTTGCGCACGGTGCGCTGCTCAATCTTCTTGTCGTACGGCGCGCCGCAGATCAGGCGCTTCACGTAGATGCCCGGCGTGTGCACATGGTCGGGATCGAGCGTGCCGGCCGGCACGATCTCTTCGACCTCGGCAACGGTGAAGCGCGACGCGGTGGCCATCATCGGATTGAAGTTACGCGCCGCCTTGCGATAGACGAGGTTGCCGACGGTATCGGCCTTCCACGCCTTGACCAGCGAAACGTCGGCGAACAGGCCGGTTTCCATCACGTACTTGCGGCCGTTGAACTCGCGCACTTCCTTGCCTTCGGCGATCACGGTGCCGACGCCGGTCGGCGTGAAGAACGCCGGCACGCCGGCGCCGCCGGCGCGAATGCGCTCAGACATGGTGCCTTGCGGGTTGAACTCCAGTTCCAGCTCGCCGGCCAGATACTGCTGGGCGAAAATCTTGTTCTCGCCGACATAGGACGAGATCATCTTCTTGATCTGGCGCGTTTCCAGCAGCAGGCCCAGGCCGGCGCCATCGACACCGGCATTGTTGCTGACGCAGGTCAGATTCTTCACGCCCGAGTCGCGCAGCGCCAGGATCAGCTTCTCCGGAATGCCGCAGAGGCCGAAACCGCCGCACATGACCATCATGTCGTCACGCACGATACCGTCGAGCGCCGATTTGGCGTCCTTGTAGACCTTGTTCGCCATGTCGGATGTATCCTCACCCCATGCTGCGCTGCAAAATCGCCAGACAGATATGAGCCGGCCGATGGGGGAGAGTCAATCGGACGCCGCGTCGTAGACGCCGGCTGCCCGGACCGCCATCATCGGCACGAACCGAGACCAAAGGATGGTGGGATGCCGGGTGCGCTGGACGGATTGAAGATTGTCGACATGACCATCGTGGCGCTGGGGCCCTATGCCACCATGCTGCTGGGCGAGCAGGGGGCCGAGATCATCAAGGTCGAATCGCCCGATGGCGATACAACGCGCCATGTCGGCCCGTCCAAGGTGACCAAGGGCATGGGCCCGCACCATATGTTCGTGAACCGCAACAAGCGCTCGCTGTGCCTGGATCTCAAGCAGCCGGCCGCCCGTGACGCCTTGTTCAAGGTGATCGCGAGTGCCGACGCGCTGATCTATTCGATCCGGCCGCAGGCGATGGTCCGCCTGGGCCTGGGTTATGACGCCGTGCGCCAGGTCAATCCCGGTATCTGCTACGTCGGTGCCTGTGGCTACGCCTCGGACGGTCCCTACGGACACCTGCCGGCCTATGACGATGCCATCCAGGCTTTGTCCGGGGTCGCGGCATTGATGGGCGGCGACGGCGCGCCGCGCTACGCACCTACGGTGATGGCCGACAAGACGGTCGGGCTGACCCTGGCCTACGCCGCGCTGTGCGCGCTGATGCACAAGGTCCGCACCGGCGAGGGCCAGAAGGTCGAAGTGCCGATGTTCGAGACCATGGTGTCGTGGCTGGCGCTGGAGCATCTGTGGGAACGCACGTTCAGCGATGATGGCACCCTGGGCTATCCGCGCGCACTGGCCGCCAGCCGCAAACCCTATCGCGCCCAGGACGGGTGGCTCGCCATCCTGCCCTACACCGATCGCCACTGGCGCAAGTTCTTCGAGATCGCCGGCCGGCCCGAGGTCATGAACGAACCGCGCTTTGCCACCATGAATGCGCGCAGCCAGAACGTCGAGGAGATGTACCAGCTGATCGAGGCACTGGCGCCGCAGAAGACGGTGGCCCAGTGGGTGGCGGCGCTGGAAGCGGCCGAGGTGCCGTGCATGCCGGTGAAGTCGCTCGATCAGCTGTTCGACGATCCGCACCTGAAATGGGCCGGCCTGTTCCACAAGACGCAGCATCACAGCGAGGGCGAGGTCACCATGATCGCGCCGCCGATCCGCTTCGACGCCACGCCCAGCACGCACCATCGCGGCGCCCCGCTGCTGGGCGAGGATTCGACCGTCGTCCTGCGAGAGGCCGGCGTGCCCGAAGCGGATATTGCCGCCCTGAAGAAGAGTGGTGCCATGATCGAACCCTCTCCGCCCGCGGAGCGGGGGGAGAGGGAGGGGCCCACGCGCAGCGTGGGAGGGTGAGGTGGGCGTTGAACCAGAACGTGCTCTTGTCCAGGAATTCTCGCTTGTCATCGGCACCCACCTCACCCTCCCATCGCTGGCGCGATGGGCCCCTCCCTCTCCCCCACTTCGTGGGCGGAGAGGTGTATGGTGCCCGCCATGAACGACACCCTGATCGCCACCGCGCCGCCGCCCACCGTCATGTTCGCCGACATCGAGGCTGCCGCCGCGTTGCTGGCCGGCCGGATCGCCCGTACCCCGACGCTGCACTCACACACGCTGTCCAACGAGCTGGGCTGCGGCGTGTGGGTGAAGTTCGAGAACCAGCAATTCACCGCCTCGTTCAAGGAACGTGGCGCACTGGTGAAACTCGCAAGCCTGACGCCCCAGGAGCGCCAGCGCGGTGTCATCGCGATGTCGGCCGGCAATCACGCCCAAGGCGTCGCCTATCACGCCGGCAAGCAGGGCATCCCGGCCACGATCGTGATGCCGTCCTTCACGCCTTACACCAAGGTGCGGCACACGCAGGGCCATGGCGCGCGCGTCGTGCTGCACGGTGACACCTTGTCCGAGGCGGGTGACGAGGCACGCCGTCTGGCCCAGGCCGAAGGCCTGGTGTTCGTCCATCCCTACGATGATCCCGCGATCGTCTCCGGCCAGGGCACGGTGGCGCTGGAGATGCTGCAGGACGCGCCCGACATCGACACCCTGGTCGTGCCGGTGGGCGGCGCCGGTCTGCTCGCCGGTTGCGCCGTCGCCGCCAAGGCGATGAAGCCCGACATCCGTGTCGTCGGCGTCGAGACCGCGGGTTATCCGGCGCTGTACCAGCACCTGCACGGCCAGCCTGTTACAGTGGGCGGCGAGACCATCGCCGAAGGCATCGCCGTGCGCGACACGGGCGCCTTGCCGCTGGCGTTATGCCGGCAACTGGTCGACGAAGTGCTGCTGGTCGACGAGGAGCACATCGAGCGCGCCATCGTGATGTTCCTGGAAATCGAGAAGACCGTGGCTGAAGGCGCCGGCGCCGCCGGCCTGGCAGCGCTCCTGGCCAACCGCGAGGCCTTCGCCGGCCGCAATGTCGGGCTGGTGCTGTGCGGCGGCAACATCGACACACGGCTGCTGGCCTCGATCCTGATGCGCGGACTGGTGCGCGATGGCCGTATCGTGCGGCTGCGCATCAAGATCAACGACAAGCCCGGCCAGCTGGCGCGCATCTCGCGCATCATCGCCGACATCGGCGCTAACGTGCTGGAAGTGTCGCACCAGCGCCTGTTCGGCGGCGTCGCCGCCAAATCCGCGACGCTGGAAGTGATCGTCGAAACGCGCGACGCCACCCAGGTGCGCGACATGATCACGGCGCTGGAAAACGCCACCTACAAGGTGACCTTGCTGGAGGGCAAGGCGGAGGGCTAGGGGCAGGCGGCGAGAATGACACGTCGGGCGCGATGGGCGATCGCCGGCGCGGCCTTGATAACCGCGGGCGTCGGCCTCGTCTTCCTGGGTTTCGTCTACGACGTGCTGTTCGCCGGCATCCCCTACCAGGACCCGCCGCCCGAGCTTGCGGCCGAGTATGATCGTCAGGCCCGAGTCGCCGAGCTCATCAGCTGGCTGGGTGTACCGTTGCTCGTGACCGGCGGCGTCGCGCTTCTCGTGACGCTTTTCATCGGTGAGGATCGGAGGCTGCCTTGAGCGCCGCAGTTCCGTTCTTGATGTCAGTCGCCCCGTTGTTGATATCCTTCGTCGTCGTGATCGGCGCACTGGGTGGCTTGGTCAAGGGCTTGCGCCGTCGCACTGAGACAATGCGGCTGCTACGCGACGGCAAGAAGGCAACAGCAGAGATGATTGGCACGGCGAGCCGTTGGGAAACCCGTGCGGGTGGCGATTGGCGCCCCTACGACTATCCGCTCTATCAATTCACCACGGATGCGGGCCAGGCCACGACGTACGAGTCGCCGACCCCGACATACGATGCAAAGCCCGGTTCCAAAGTCGTCATCCTGTATGATCCCGCTGAGCCGTCCCGAGCGCGCGTGCATACCTGGGCGGGCCTGCATCTCGTCTGGCTGGGCATAGTGACCATCAGTGGTGCAATCCTGCTTCTCGCCAGCTACGCGCTCTGCGCGCTGGCGTGGGCTATGATGCGCGGTTCACCATAGGGTCGGCTTCACGATCATCAACCCAAAGATAACGATCAGCGCGATGAACGCCGGCCAGCCCAGGGCGAACCATTGCCACATGATGCGGTGATAGCGGGCTGGCAACGCCTCACCCCGCGCCGCAGCGGCAACCGCCAGATCCCGCGCCCGCATCTGCAGGACGACAACCGGCACCCAGCATGCCAGCGCCAGCAGATAGAGGGCGTAGCTCACGACGAGCCAGGACTCCCAGGGACTGAAGCCGGCCATGAACACCATGGCAAGGCCCGTGACAGGCTGCACGATGCCTGATGTCAGCGTGAACAGCCAATCAGCCAGCACGACGTTGGCGGCCACTGTGGCGATGGTGCGCGCATCGCCGCGCCGGTGCGCCATCCACATGTGGAATGCCGTCCCCATGCCGGTGCCGAACAGGATCGTGCTGCTGAGAATGTGGACCCACTTCAGGGCCTGGTACGGATCGATCATCGCTCGCGCTCCAGCACCGCCCACACTGCGATCAACGCCAGGATCGGCAGGTTCTTCAGCAGCGGACCGAACGGGTGCAGCCACAGCGCGGGCACCAGCAGCGACAGCACGATCGTGTAGCCCGCGACCACGATGACCTGGAATGCCGCGAGCAAAGCTGGGCGCCAGCGGAAAAGGACCAGCAGACCAATCACGACGTCGAGCGCGCAGAACGCGTTGGCAAGCAGTGCGACCGGCATGCTCAGCCGATCGAGCATCGCCGACAGGTCGCGCCAGGCCTCGGGCGGCGCGAACCAGCCCAGAATGCCCGACAACAGCCACAGTGCCGCCAACGCAGCGCGCACGGCCGGCCGCAGCAGCGCCAGGCGCGCATGCCAGAGATCCTGCGTGCCGGCCGGCTGGCGCGCCAGGGCATCGTCCATCGTCCGCGGCTGGAAGCCGATCTCCGCCGCGAACCGGCCGTCGGGTTGGCTGCCGGCGTTTCCCGCCAGCAGCTGGTTCAGCGAGGCACTGCCCATGGGCCCGCCGCCGAACAGGTCGGCGATCCGCGCTGTGACCCGCACGAGCGGCACCGGCAGGGCGAGGAACCGCGCGGGCCGCAACCCCAGCCACCGCCGCAGCCTGCCGATCACATCGCGCAGGGACAACCGATCCGGCCCGACAGGCTCCAGGATCCGGCCGGCTTGGCGATCGGTACCCAGCACCCGGTCCACGGTTTCGACGAGATCGTCGACATGCATGGGCCGGAATGACGCCGAGCCGTCGCCGACCAGCGGCACGACCAGGGGCGACGCCGCCAGGCTGCGCAGCGTGGTCATCCCGCCGTAGCTGGTCGGCCCGTAGATCAGGGATGGCCGCAATACCGTGGCCTCCAGCGGCAGCGACAGCAGATGCTCATCGGCCCGCCGCTTGGTTTGCGCATAGGCGGTCGGGACATCCGCCACGGCGCTTACCGCCGAAATCTGGATCACCTTGCGCACGCCGGCCGCCACGCAGGCGTCGAACAAGGCGATCGGTGTGTCGGCATGGATCTGCGACATCACCTGCCCGCGCCGGTCATGCAGTACGCCCGCGCAGTTGATGACGGCATCGATGCCGGCCAGTCGTGGCAACCAGGCCTTGGGGCGACTGTCGCGATTGAAATCACAGGCAATCGACGTGGCATTCGGGAACCGACGGCGCAGCGCTTCGGGATCCCGCACGGCGGCCACGACCTGATGGCCCCGCGCTTGCAGGCCGGCCAGCAGATGGCTGCCGATGAAACCGTTGGCGCCGGTGAGAAGGATGCGCATGGTTCTGGTTCTACCGTCACCTACCGGCAGAGATGGCAAAAAAGCGCGGCTGCTGTGAGCATAGTCAGCCCTATCGGCCTGCGGCGCTGCGCATCTGGTCTGCGGACGGTGGGCCGGCTATAGAGCCGCCGCCACGCCCCGTCTTCGCAGGAAGCCGCCATGTCCGCGCCCGCCCAATACGTGCCCTCGCCCACACCCGACCGCGCCAAGATCGGCCGCGCCCTGATTTCGGTGTCCGACAAGGCAGGGCTGATCGACTTCGGCCGGTTCCTGGCCGGCCGCGGGGTCGAGATCCTGTCGACCGGCGGCTCGGCCAAGGCGCTGCGCGACGCCGGCATCAAGGTGACCGAAGTTTCCGATCACACCGGCTTCCCCGAGATCATGGACGGCCGCGTGAAGACGCTGCAGCCCTCCATCCACGGCGGCATCCTGGGGCGGCGCACCGACAAGACGCATGCCGCCGAAATGGCGGCGCACAAGATCGCGCCCATCGACCTGGTGGTGGTGAACCTCTACCCGTTCGAGGCCACCGTGGCGCGCGGTGCCGATGTCGCGACCTGCGTCGAGAACATCGATATCGGCGGCCCGGCCCTGATCCGCGCCGCCGCCAAAAACCATGATTTTGTGACCGTGGTGGTCGATCCCGCCGACTACGCCGCCATCCAGCAGGAAATGGAGGCCAACGACGGCGCCACCACCTTGGCGCTGCGCCGTAAGCTGGCCGCGACCGCCTTTGCCCGCACCGGCAGCTACGATGCCGCCATAGCGCAGTGGTTCGGCCAGCAGCTCGACACGCCGTTCCCGTCGCGTCTGGCGATCGGCGGCAGCCTGGTGCAGTCGCTGCGTTACGGCGAGAACCCGCACCAGCGCGCCGCCTTCTATAGCGACGGCAGCCAGCGGCCCGGCGTCGCCACGGCCCGGGTCGTGCAGGGCAAGGAGCTCTCCTACAACAACCTCGGCGACACCGAGGCGGCGTACGAGGCCGTAGCCGAGTTCGACCAGCCGGCCGTGGTCATCGTGAAGCACGCCAACCCGTGCGGCGTCGCCGTCGGCCCCGACCTCAAGACCGCCTATCTGCGTGCCTTCCGATGCGATCCGGTGTCGCCGTTCGGCGGCATCGTGGCGATGAACCGGCCGCTCGATGCACCGCTGGCCGACGAACTGGCCAAGATCTTCCTGGAGGTGATCATTGCGCCCGACGCCACGGAAGAGGCGCAGGCCATCATCGGCAAGAAGAAGAACCTGCGGCTGCTGCTGGCCGGCGGCCTGCCCGACCCGGCAACGCCGCGCATGACGTTCAAGAGCATCGCGGGCGGCATCCTGCTGCAGACGTCCGACAACGGTCACGTGTCGCGCGATGCCCTGAAAGTGGTCACCAAGCGGGCGCCCACGGCGAAGGAGCTGGACGACCTGCTGTTCGCCTTCCGCGTCTGCAAGCACGTGAAATCCAACGCCATCGTCTACGCCAAGGACGGCGCCACCGTCGGCATCGGCGCCGGCCAGATGAGCCGGGTCGATTCCAGCCGCATCGCGGCTTGGAAGGCCGAGGAAGCGGCCAAGGCCGCCGGCCTGTCCGAGAGCCTGGCCAAGGGCAGCGTCGTTGCTTCCGACGCCTTCTTCCCGTTCGCCGACGGACTGCTGGCCGCCGCCGCCGCGGGGGCAACCGCGGTGATCCAGCCCGGCGGCTCGATGCGCGATGCCGAAGTGATTGCCGCCGCCGACGACAAGGGCCTGGCCATGGTCGTCACCGGGATGCGGCATTTCAGGCACTAAATAATTGATATTGAACGGAATTCCCGCGCCGTAGAAACATCCGGTGCGGATTTCTATATATTGGGGGCGTCTGCTATAGTGGCGTGCCAGAGAGGTTGTACTCGTCGCATCGCCTCGGGGATGTTCTGAATGAGCGTCAACTACGCGTCGCCCTCACCCTGTAACGCCGGCAAGGCCGCGATCATGGCCGCCGCCGAGAAGTTCGCCCGTGACGCGGAGATGCAGCCGGGTGATCCGCTGGAGGCGATCGTCGAGCGCCTGGGCGGCCGCGTCTGTTACAAGGCCCTGGATGATGCCGACCTCGAGGACGGCTCCATCGTCGTGGAAGAACAGGGCAAGTTCACCATCACCCTGCCGACCTACACCGGCGCCGCGCGTGACCGGTTCACGATCGCCCACGAATTAGGTCACTACTTCCTGCACTATCCGCGCTGCTGCGCGCCGATGGCGGCCAAGCGTTACGGCAGCGATCGCGTGGAATGGGAGGCGAACTGGTTCGCGGCCGGCCTGCTGATGCCGTCGGCACAGTTCCAGGCCGCGTTCGAGACCCACGCCGGTGACATCACCAAGCTGGCGGCGCTGTTCGGCGTGTCCTTGCAGGCGGCAACGATTCGGGCGCAGGGGCTTGGCCTGCTCTAGGCCCCAGCCCCACCGGAGATGGACGAGCGCTACGATTTCCTGACGCCGCGCCTGCGGCTGTTCCTCAGTCTCGACATCCAGGGATCGACGTCCTTCAAGTACCAGGTCACGCCTGAGACGTTCGAGGCGTGGCTGCCGATCATCCACTGGTTCTACATCGAGACGCAGGCCGCTCTTCAGCGCACCTGGCTGAAGGCGGCAGGCCGCTTCCGCCACGCCGACCCTGGACCCGAACCCCTTCTTTGGAAGTCGGCCGGCGATGAGCTGCTGTTCGTCAAGGAGATCACGCACCCGTTGCAGTGCCTGGCGGCGGTGCTGGCGTTCCGGGACGTTCTGGCTTTGCAGGATATCGACCTGCAGCGCCGCAGCAGCGGGCGTCTGCGGCTCAAGGCCACGGCGTGGCTCGCCGGGTTCCCCAACGTAAACAAGGAAATCCCGCTGGTCGGCTCCTACGCGCCCGACTCCGAGCCGCACGGCAACGACACCATGGTCCGCATCGCGCGCTTCGGGCACGGCACGCCGGCGCATCAACGCGACTTCGTCGGGCCATCGATCGATCTCGGCTTCCGGTTGACGGAGCTGGCCACACCGCGCCGCTTCGTCGTGTCGGTCGAGCTCGCCTATCTGCTGGCGGACATGATGATCCGCCACCAGCTGATCGATCGCCTGAACCTGCAGGTCGAAGAAGGACAGGTGCTGCGCGGCATCCTGAACGACCAGGAATATCCGCTGATCTGGATCGACATGCTGGCGCATACAGCCGCGCGCAACAGCCTCGAAAGACTGATGAGCCGCCCGACCTGTGACGTCGACGTGCTGCACGAGGTCTGCGCCCAGTTCATCCGTGCCGCCCCCATTCTGGTGATGCCGTACGTCGTCGTCGACGGCATCTGCATCTATGGCACCGTGCCACCGCAGCACGTCGAGGCACTGGCCACCCTGCGCCGGCGCATCAGCCAGGAACTCAGCAAGGAAGAGCAGTTCGTCCATGACCAGGCGAGCGAGGAAGGTCCCGGTTCGCTCGATGCCGAGTTGTCGAAGAACCTGGAGGAACAGGCGGCGAAGGTGCGCGACAGCCTGAGGCGCGACGACAAGGGTGCCTGACCGTCACGCAGGCCGCCGAACGGCATGCTATGGTCGGCGCCCTCTTCGAGGTCGCCCATGAATACCCTGCCGTTCCCGCGACGCCGCTTCATGCGGGGGATTGCCGCCGCCGGCGGCGCGGTGCTGGCCAGCCACGTGCGCTCGCCCGCGCACGCGGCGCCCACCATGCCGCTGGTCGACCGCCAGGTCTTTTTCGACAACCCCGACTACGGCAGCGTCATCATCAGCCCCGATGGCCGACGGCTGGCGTGGCTGGCGCCGATCGGCAGCGTACGCAATCTATGGACGGCGCCGATCAACGATCTTGCCGCGGCGCGGCCACTGACCCGCGTCACCGACCGCAGCCTGGGTTACATCCGATGGGCGCACACCAATCGTCACGTCGTGTTCTTCCAGGAGCGCGACGGTGATGAGAACTGGCGGGCGTCCAGCGTCGACATCGAGTCGGGCGCGATCGTGCCCCTGACACCCGAGCACGGCGTGCGGTCCTTCATCCAGGAGACGGATCGGCGTTTTCCCGAAGAGATGCTGTTGCGTCACAACCAGCGCGACCGCAGCCGCTTCGATCTCTTTCGCACCAATGTCGTGACCGGCCGCAGCGAGCTGGTCTACGAGAATCGCGACTATGTCGGCCTGGTCACCGACAGCCGGTTCCAGCTGCGGCTGGCGTTTCGCTTCGATACGGACGGCAGCGTCGCCTACGTCGAACACCAGGGCGACGAGCGCTGGACTCCGTTCATGACGGTGCCGATCTCGGACATCGACTCGACAGGCCCGCTCGATTTCAGCGACGACGGCGCCACGCTCTACATGCTGGACTCGCGCGGTCGCGACAAGGCGGCACTAGTCGCGCTCGACATGGCGACACGACAGACTCGCGTTCTGGCCGAAGATGACGAGGCCGACATCACGGAGGCGTCGTTCGATCCCGCGACGCGCCGGCCGCTGGCGGCGCTCGCCGTGCGCGCCCGCGCCAACTGGCAGGCACTCGAGCCCGCGGCGCGCGAGGAGTTCACGCGGTTCGCTGCCTATGGTCCGGGTGACGTCACGATCACCAGTCGCAGTGCCGACAACGGCAAGGTGGTCGCCTACTACGAGCGCGACAACGCCAGCGGCGAATTCGTCCTGTTCGACCGTGCCGCGCGACAGGTCCGCTCACTGTTCATCCAGCGCCCCCGGCTGACGAACGTCGCGCTGCAACCGATGACACCGGTTGCGTTCACGGCGCGCGACGGCCTGCGCATCAACGGCTATCTCACCCGGCCCGCCGCGCCGGCTGCGTCTGCCGATGGCAAGCTGCCGCTGGTCCTGGTGATCCATGGCGGGCCCTATGCGCGCGACCGCTGGGGCTATTACCCGACGCACCAGTGGCTGGCCGACCGCGGCTATGCCGTGCTGAGCGTGAACTACCGGGGCTCCACCGGCTACGGCAAAGCCTTCGTCACCGCCGCCGATCGCGAATGGGGCGGCAAGATGCACGATGACCTGATCGACGCCGTGACCTGGGCCGTGAGCAGCGGTTGGGCCGATCCCAAGCGCATCGGCTTCTATGGCGCCAGCTACGGCGGCTACGCGGCGCTGACGGCGGCCACGAAAACACCTGACGTGTTCGCCTGCATCGTCGACATCTTCGGCATCTCGAACCTGGTGACCTTCATGGCGACCATCCCGCCCTACTGGGGGCCGTGGTTCAGCGTGTGGAAGAACCGGTTGGGCGATCCCGACACGGAAGAGGGCCGTGCCTTCCTACGCGAACGCTCGCCGCTGACGCACATCGCGCGGGCCAAACGACCGATCCTGGTCGCGCAGGGAATGAAGGATGTACGTGTCGTGGCGGCCGAGTCCGAACAGATGGTGCGTGCACTCCAGCAGCGCCGGGTGCCGGTCACCTACCTCACATTCCCCGACGAAGGACATGGCTTTTCACGACCGGAGAACCGGTTTGCGTTTTACGCCGTGACCGAGGCGTTCCTGGCCCGCCATCTGGGCGGCCGTTTCCAGGTCGTGACCGAAGATTTCGCCGGCTCCAGCCTCAAGATCGAAACTGGCGGTGAACTGATTCCGGGTTTGCCGCCGTAATCGCGAAGATATGCTCACTCTCGCATAAGAAGAACTGTCGCATTCATTAAGCTCTCACTTGCACATCGCGCGGCCGTCGACGATATGCATTCAGTCGGCGTCCTTTGCCGGCGACACGACGTCATCCTTTCCGAATATAGGCGATGCGCATTTCTCTCAGCCGGCTGCCGCCGCTCAACTCGCTACGGGCGTTCGTGGTGGCAGCGAAGCACATGAGCTTCTCCAAGGCGGCTGGCGAACTCCACGTCACGCCGGCCGCGATCAGCCAGCAGATCAAGCAGCTGGAGGATCAGCTTGGCTGCGAGCTGTTCCGGCGCTCCAATCGCAACCTGGTCCTGACGGATGAAGGCCAGGCCTGTCTGCCGGGGCTGGCGGATGCGTTCGAGCGCATCGTGCAGGCGCTGGAGCAGATCGATGCCGCCGGTCAGGCCGGGCCGTTGACGGTGTCGGTGGCGCCTTCGTTTGCCGCCAAGTGGCTGGTGCCGCGCCTCGATAATTTTCGCACGGTTCATCCGGAGATCGACGTGCGCATCAGCGCCTCGATGCATCTGGTTGATTTCGACGTCGAGGACGTCGACTGCGCCATCCGTTACGGCGCCGGCGATTATGGCGATCTCTTCTCCGAGAAGATCATCGAGGAGACCGTCTTTCCCGTGTGCAGTCCGACGCTGGCGCGCACCGGCGGCGCTCTCAAGAAGCCGCGGGATCTCGCCCGCTTCACCCTGCTGCACGACGACAGCCCCGACCAGGACCCGAGCTGCCCCGACTGGCGCATGTGGCTGAAGGCCGCCGGCGTCACGGATGTCGACGCCACGCGGGGTATGCGCTTGAACCAGTCGAGCCTGGTGCTTGAAGCCGCGACCGCCGGTCACGGTGTGGCGTTGGCCAAAGGCACGCTGGCAGCCGAGGATCTGCGCACCGGTCGGCTGGTGCGCCCGTTCAACGTCACCCAGACGCTCGACTTCGCCTACTATCTCGTCTGCCCGCGGCGCAAGACGTCACTGGCCAAGGTCGTCGCCCTCCTGCGCTGGCTACGGGCCCAGACCGGCAACGACGAAACCCTGATCGACGCCTCGCTGACATCGTCGTCGCTGTAGCAGCGATCGTCATCCCGAACGCAGCGAGGGATCTCCTGAAAATGGAGTCCCTGTTCGCGCGAGATCCCTCGCTGCGCTCGGGATGACGGTTTGCCCGGACATGATTTCCTTTAGCGCTGCATGCCCCAGCGGCGCACCGTCACGCGTTCGATCGCACGGAAGATGACACCTTCGACCAGCAGACCCAGCGCGATGACGGTGAGCAGGCCAGCGAAAACGTTCGGGATCTCGAGCTGATTGCGGTTTTCGAAGATATACCAGCCCAGGCCGCCACCGCCTGAACTGACGCCGAACACCAGCTCGGCCGCGATCAAGGTGCGCCAGGCAAAGGCCCAGCTGATCTTCAGCCCCGACAGGATGGCGGGAAACGCCGCCGGAAAGAGAATCTTCACGGCGAACCGTGCGCCGCGCAGCCCGAAGCTCTGGCCCGTCAATCGCAGGGTTTCCCCAACGCCCCGGAAGCCGGCGTGCGTGTTGAGTGCCAACGGCCACAGCACCGCGTGAATGAGCACGAACAGGATGCTGCCCTGGCCAAGACCGAACCACAGCAACGCCAGCGGCAGCAAGGCGATCGCCGGCAATGGATTGAACATCGCCGTCAGCAGGTTCAGCAGGTCGCTGCCCAGCCGCGTCGAGATCGCCAGCAGCGTCAGGATGCCCGCAACGACGATGCCGGCCGCATAGCCCAGCACGAGGACGCGGACCGACGTCCACGCACGCGACAACAGCGGACCCGTCACGAGACCGTTCCATACGGCATCCAGCGTTTCAGAGAACGACGGCAGCACGAGATTGTTGTTCAGCGACGTGGCGTAGACCTGCCAGAGCGCCGCCAGCAGGACGAGAAGTGTCGCCTGCCGCACGGCGTCGATGCGATAGACGCGTTCCCACAAGGTCAGCGGCGCATCGATGCGCAGGCCGGCTGGTATGTCACCGATCTCGCGCACGAACTCGGGCCGATCGGCAGGCTGTGACCGCACGCTAGCGGCCGCCATGAACGGTCCTCACCGCGCGCCCCGTCGCATCATCGCCAAACAGCAGGTGATGGATGCGTCGGTCGAGCGCCGCGCGCGCCTCGATGCCGGCCGGCACATTCAGTTCGGCGCGCACGCGGCCGGGATGCGGCGAGAGCACCAGGATGCGACTGCCGACGATGGTCGCCTCCTCGATCGAGTGCGTGACGAAGACGAGCGTGAATCCCACATCGTCCCACAATGCCAGCAGCTCTTCCTGCATGCGCCGGCGCGTCAGCGCATCAAGGGCCGCGAACGGTTCGTCCATCAGCAGGATCTTGGGCTCGAGCGCCATGGCGCGTGCCAGTGCCACGCGCTGCTTCATGCCACCCGACAACATGTGCGGATAGAGATCGGCGAACGTCGCCAAGCCAACACGCTCGAGGTTGAGTTGCGCGCGCTCATGGGCATCGCGCCGCGACACGCCGGTTTCCACCAGTGCGAAGACGACGTTGTCGCGCACGGTCTTCCACGGCAGGAGCTGATCGAACTCCTGAAACACCATGATGCGGTCCGGACCGGCCGACCGCACCGGCCGGGACTCCAGCAGGATGTCGCCCTCGACCGGCCGGATGAAGCCTGCGATCGACTTCAGCAAGGTCGACTTGCCGCAACCCGACGGCCCCAGCATGACGAAGCGATCGCCGGGATGAACGTCGAAACTGGCGCGGTAGACCGCGGTGACGAGATGCTCGGCCGTCTTGTACTGCACCGTGACGCCGCGCACCGCGAGCAGCGGCTGCGGCAATACCGCGACGGATGCGCTGCTCATGGCGTCAGCTGCCAGGCTGGTCGTGGATCTCGGGGAAGAAATAGTCCTGCCATGTCCCGGGACGGGTCTTGAGCACACCGGTGCGGAACATGAAGTCGCCGAACTTGGCGGTGTTCACCGGTACGGCGCTGTAGCGCATGGCAGGTTTCTCCAGCACGCCACGGATATAGTCGGCCGTCAGGCTGGATTTCTCCTCTTCGACGAAAAGGCGCGCGGCCAGCGCCTTGTCGCGCGCGATCAGCGCCTGCGCATCGCGCAGCCCCTCGATCACGGCGCGATAAACCTTGGGATTGGCCTCGCGCACCTTGGCCGTGGTGATCACCGACGTCACCGTGCCGAGACCGCCCAGGATATCCTCGGACGACAGCAGACGATGAATGCCCGCCTGGTCGAGCTGCTGGTAGCTGAACGGTGAATTGCCGAAATGCCCGGTGACCTCCGTCTTGCCGCTCAGAAGCGCCACATGCGCCTCGGGGTGCGGCAGTGTTACGGTGAACCTGTCGAGGCGTTCGTGCTGACCGGGGCCGAAGGCCTGTTCAGCCGCCATGCGCAGCAGCACGGCCTGGTGCGACACCTTCACCGCCGGCAGTGCGATGCGATCGCTGTCCTTGATGTCGGCCAGGGTCTTCAGGTCCGGGCGATTGACGTTCAGGAACAGCGCCGATGCGTCCAGCGCCACCACGGCCCGTACGCCAAGGTTGGTGCGTGTCTTGTCCCACAGCGTGAACAGGGGACCCAGGCCCGCCGCGCCGAACTCGATGCTGCCCGACAGCAAGGCATCGTTCACGGCCGCACCGCTGCCGAGGCGGACCCAGTTCACCTTCAGATCGCTGATGCCGGCTTCAGCCGCACGCTTCTCGATGAATTTCTGATTGCGCGCGACGATCAGAGGCAGATAGGCCAGACCGAATTGCTGGGCGATCCGCACCTCGGTGATTTCTGCCCGTACCGGTGGCGCGGCGGCGCCGAACACGACCGCCAACCCGCTGACGACAGCGGCCAGACGCGTCAGCGCCTTCAGTTTGAACATGCCAGCCCCCGGGACAATTTGCGTTCACGGTAGTCATAGCCATCCCGCCCGCCGCGGCCAAAACAGACATTCTTAAGTATGGGTTAAGAATTACTGTGGGCTGATCGCATTGACCGCCGCGGCCAGGGTCGCCGGCGTCCGGCACTGGGCCGCGCTGGCATCCTGCAGCAATGCCGCGACAGTGCCATCGTCACCGGTGCCGTCATCGATGGCGCCCACCGCCAGCAGGCCCAGGAGCATGAGGGATGTGCTGCCCAGCGCAGCCAGCCAGAAGCGCAGGGGCAACCAATCGATATGGATCAGGTCCATCGCCAGCCTCCGCAGCGGCGTCAACAGCATCGCACTCACGGCGCGCACCCCAGCAACTCGAGGAGACGACGCCGCAGATCGACCAGGTACGGATCGTCGCGATGGCGTGGATAGGCGCTGTCGACGACGATCTCCGCCTTGATGCGCGCCGGCCGGTCGCTGAAGACGATCACGCGATTGGCCATGAAGAGGGCCTCTTCGACATCGTGGGTCACCAGCAGCGCGGTGAAACCGGCATCGCGCCACAGGCGCACCAGTTCGGTCTGCATGCTGATGCGGGTCAGCGAATCGAGCTTGCCCAGCGGCTCGTCGAGGATCAGCAGGCTGGGCTCGTTGACCAGGGCGCGCGCCAACGCCGCGCGCTGCGCCATGCCACCGGACAGCTGGTGCGGATAGGCCCGATCGAAACCGGACAGGCCCACCAGTTCGAGCGCATCGTCGATGCGCGCCCGCTGGCTGCGCAACAGCCCGCGCGCCTCCAGGCCCAGCGCCACGTTGCCGTAGACCGTGCGCCACGGATAGAGCGTGGGATCCTGGAACACCACGACCCGCGATGGATCGGGGCCCTCGATCGGGGTGCCGTCGACCAGCAGCGCACCGCTGCGCGGACGATCGAGGCCGGCAACCAGCCGCAGCAAGGTCGACTTGCCGCAGCCGCTGGGCCCCAGCAGCGCCACCAGCTCACCCGGTTCGGCCTGCAGGGTGACACCGTCGAGCACCGGCAGCGTCTTGCCCTCGAGCTCGAAGTGATGGCTGACGTCGCGCACTTCCAGCCGCGTGCCAGCACGGCCGCGTGGCGCGGCGAGACGAACGTCGGCGGCTACCATCGGACCAATCCCCGTTGCCAGGCCAGCAGATGATCGCGCACGCGAAACAGCAGGGTGATCAGGCCGGAGCACATCAGCGCCATCACCAGCAGGGCGGCGTACATGTTGCCGTAGGACGCCCAGCCCTGCGCCCACTGCAGATACCAGCCCAGGCCGGCCTTCACGCCCAACATCTCGGCGACGACCAGCACCGCGAATGAGGCACCCAGTCCCATGAACAGGCCGACGAAGACGTGCGGCAACGCTGCCGGGATCGCCACCTTCAGCACCAGGAAGCGGCCGTTGGCACCGAGTGTGCGTGCGACATCGTAGTAGGCGCCGCTGACGCCGGCGACGCCGGACCAGGTCAGGATGGTGACCGGAAAGGCGGTGGCCAGCGCGATCAGGAAGATGCTGGCGCTCCAGCTCGACGGGAAGGCGAAGAAGGCCAGCGGCAACCACGCGGTGGCGGGCAGCGGGCCGATCAGGCGCAGCACCGGATGCACCCAGTAGCCGACGGCGCGCGACCAGCCCAGCGAGACGCCCAGCAGGAAGCCGGTGGCGGCGCCCAGCAGGTAACCGATGGCCAGCAGGCGCAACGAGTGCAGAACGCTGGTGCCCAGACGCAGCCAGTCGTCGGTGTAGACCTCGATCAGCGCCTGCGGCGGCGGAAAGAAGGGTTGCGGCAGGACGGGGAACTTGGCGGTCACGGCTTCCCATGCCGCGATCGCCAGGGGAATCACGATCAGCCATGGCGTCGCCGCCCGCAGTCGCATTGCGAGCGGATCGACCCAGCGCGCCGCGATTGCAGCGACGGCCAATGCCGCCGCGATGACCATCAGGGCGATCGCGAATTCATCCGTGCGCGACCAGTCGCCGACATCGGGCCGGCTTGTCGTCACGAGGCTGGCGATCAGCCAGGCCGCCGCCGCGGCCAATCCGCCGAACCAGACGCTGCCGGCGGCGCGGTCCTGGCGGTCGACACTGGCTGTATGTGCTGATGCGGCCAGTGTCGTGATATCGGTGTCCGTCATGATCGAACCGCTCAGCTCAGCACGTCGGCGTAGACGCGCTCGGCGAACTTGTCGCTGTTGGTGCCGGGCTTGATCACCTGCACCAGCTTCAGCTCATCGGCGTAGCGCGCGATCTCGCCCTTGAAGTCGGTGCCGACGGGATGATGGTGGTGCGTGTGGCTGCGCAGCATCGCAGCCAGGTCAGCGACGCTGGCGGTCGAATACTGCGAGAAGACACCGGCGGCTTCGTCGGGATGATGGGCCACCCACCCGCCGGCTTCGAGCAGCGCGCGCGTGAGCGCCGTCGCGGTCGCGCGATCCTGCTTCACCAGGCTACCGCGCACGCCCAGCACGCAGCAGGAGCGGTGCTGGTATTCACCGATCAGGTTGGTCGCCACCTCGGCAAGGTCGAACTTGCGCTGCGTCAGCCAGGCGATCGGATCGCCGGCCGCCAGGGCCTGCGCCTCGCCTTTCTGGACGGCCAGGCCCAGCAGATCGGCAGGGTACTGGCGCCACTCGACGTCCTTGATCGGATCGATCCCGTTCTGCTGCAGCAGGATGGAGAAGAAGTTCTTGTCCGGCGCCGCCATGTCGCTGACCGCCACCGTCTTGCCGCGCAGGCTCTTCAGGTCGGTGATGCCGGCGGCCTTCGATCCCAGAAGCCGCATGCAGCCGCCATGGATGCCGGCCGTCAGCTTCACGTCGAAGCCCTGCTCCAGCGGCTTCAGCCACCGCAACGCCATGCCCACGCCGGCATCGGCCTTGCCGGTGGCGATCGCCTCCAGCAGCTGATCGGTCGAGCCGCCGAAGTTGATCAGCTCGACCTTCAGGCCGTGCTTCTCGAAGTGCCCGCGCTGGGCCGCCACCGGCACCGCCACCGTGCAGATGGAGTTGGCGTTCCAGGTCAGTTTGATGGGCGTCGCCGCGCGGGCGCCGCCGATGCCGTGCAGGACCAGCGGCGCGCCGATACCGGCCACCCCGGCAATGACCGCCCCCTGCAATACGGCGCGGCGCGACAGACGCGCGCCATTCTCCCCTCGAACCTTGGCCATGACGGACACTCCTTGCGCATCGGCAAAGCGGGGGCCGTGCCCTCCGCAGCGTGGAGCGGGAGAGTAGGAAGCGCGTGCGGCCGGCAACAAACGATGAATTCTTGAAGAGCGCTTTAGCCAGGCTTGATGCGGATCATCGCAACATCCATGTTCTGGGCATGGCTTCTGCTGGCCTGCCGCAACCCCCGCCGATCGCAACCGGCGACCGACCCGATCATCATACGCGGCGCGGCTTTCGCAATCCGCCGGGCAGTCCGCGCGACCACGGCACCTTGGGCCATCTCTGGGTCATCCTGCGCTATCTGTGGCTGACGCGGCATGTGCCACGGCGGCCGGCGATACCGAGCGGATTCGTGTTGCCGCGCGAGGCCGTGCTCGCCGGGCTGCGCCAGCACCGCGGCAGCAACAGCATCACCTGGCTGGGGCACGCCTGCTTCCTGATCCGGCTGGGCGGCCGCACCATCCTCACCGATCCGTTCCTGGGCGATTACGCTGCGCCGATCGAGGGGTTTGGACCGCGCCGCTTCACGCCACCGGCGCTGCGCGTGCGCGACCTGCCGGCGCTCGATGTGGTGCTGATCTCGCACAACCACTATGACCACTTCGACATCGCCACCCTGTCGGACCGGCGTTTCCCGCGCGGCGCGCGCGTGATTGCGCCGCTGGGCCTGGGCCCGCGCTTGCTGGAACTGGGTTACGACGTCACCGAGGTCGACTGGCACCACGAGCTGACCCTGGGCAGTGACCGCAACGCCCGGCTGCGGGTCGTGGCGACACCGGCCGTGCATTTCTCCGGGCGCGGCCTGTTCGATCGCAACCGTACGCTCTGGTGCGGTTTCGCGCTGGAGGGCGACGGCCAACGCCTGTATTTCGGCGGCGACAGTGCTTTCGGGCCGGTGTTCGCCGACATCGGCGCGCGGCATGGCCCGTTCGATGCAGCCATTCTCGGCGTCGGCGCCTACGAACCACGCGCGATCTTCCGGCGCAGCCATGCCTCGCCCGAGGAAGCCGCCGAGATGGGTCGCCTGCTGGGCGCGCGCAAGATCGTGGGCATGCACTACGGCAGCATCGTGCTGTCGGGCGAACCGGCGTTCGAGCCGCCGCAGCGCCTGCGCGCGGCGGCCGGCGCCGCCGGCTATGCCGACGAGGACATCTGGACCTTGCGCATCGGCGAGACCCGCGCGTTGTAGCGGCGTGCCCCCAGGTTACATCGTGCGGCGAGCGATGAAACGCGCCAGGGCCGGGCCGATCAGAATCACGATCATGAAGCGCAGGGTCTGCAGCGCCATGACGAAGGGCAGATCGACCTGGCGGCTGGACGCGGCAATGATCGCCACCGAATCCATGCCGCCCGGACTGGTGGCAAGATAGGCGGTCAGCGGGTCGATCCCCAGCATCCGGGTCAGCAGGAAGGCCAGCGCGGCGCAGAAGCCGATCAACACGGTGATGCTGAGCATGATCTGCGGCAGGGCGCGCCAGGCGTGCCCGAGGATCGCGCGCGTGAAGCCCAGGCCGATGTTCCAGCCGAGCAGCGCATAGGTGATCGCCAGCAGCCATTCCGGCAGCTCGATGCGCACCAGGCCCGTGGCATGCAGGACGGCGCCGATCACCATGGGCACCATGAAGTTGCCGGCCGGCAGGCGCGAGATGCGTCCGAGGACGGCACCGACACCGGCGAGCGCCAGGGTTTCCCCGAAAGCCAGCGCGTCAATGGCAGGGAACCAGACGATGGGGTGCGCTGGGGCGGCCGAACCCTCGATCCAGAACCGGCCGAAGATCGAAGCCGCGATGGCGACGCAGACGACGCGCAGGTACTGCATGAAGGCGACCAGCCGCACGTCGGCGCCGAAGGACTCCGACACCACCATCATCGCCGTCGCGGCGCCGGGAGAGGTTCCCCAGATCGCCGTCGTACCCGGCAGGACCTGCCATCGCGTCATCAACCAGCCCAGCGTGGTGCTGGCCAGGATCACCGCCAGCACAACCGCGAGAAAGAGCGGCCAGTCCTTCAGGAACGACACCAGGATGTCGGCCGTCATGGCGCGCGCCATGAGGCAGCCGACGATCGCCTGCGCGCCGAAATAGGGCAGCCGCGGCACACGGATCGTGGCGCTGTTGGCGCCAAAGACGACGCCGGCGATCATCGGTCCCATCAGCAGCGCCGCCGGCAATCCGGCGAATTCCAGGACAGCCGCCAGGGCGGCCGAGCAGAGCAGCAGGCCACTCCATTGCGCCACCGCCGGCAGTCGGGCCAGCCATCCCGGTTCGTCCGAACGTGCGCGCATCAGCGCTCTAAGGCTCCTTCCACCGGACCGGGACCTGCTCCCCGT
This sequence comes from Reyranella sp. CPCC 100927, assembly GCF_007859315.1. Taxonomy (GTDB): domain Bacteria; phylum Pseudomonadota; class Alphaproteobacteria; order Reyranellales; family Reyranellaceae; genus Vineibacter. Next base: position 66,305 of record NZ_VOHA01000001.1, on the reverse strand, counting down.
GGCGCCATGAAAGCCATGACGTACCTTGCGTCGTCTTTACGCCTTTGTCGTCAAATCCCCTCACCGTTTTCGTGTGACGTCCTATGCGACAAACGTGCCTTGCCGCAGTCTACCGTCCCAGTTCCTTGCGCACGATCGCGGCGCCCTGGGCAAGGGCACGGAGCTTGGCGTAAGCAATATCGCGGGCCATGGGGGCCATGCCGCAATTGGTGCAGGGCTGAATCCGCTCGGCATCGACGTGCTTCATCGCGGCCCGGATTGTCGATGCGACCTCCTCCGGCGTCTCGACGGAGTCGGTGGCCACGTCGATGGCACCGACCAGGACGGTCTTGGTCTTGAGCAGCGCGATCAACTCCAGCGGCACCCTGGAATGAGCGCACTCCAGCGACACCTGGTCGATGCGGCTGCGATCCAGATATGGAAACGTGCGCTCGTACTGGCGCCATTGATCACCCAGCGTCGCCTTCCATTGGATGTTGGCGTCGATGCCGTAGCCGTAACAGATATGGACGGCCGTGCGACAGGTGAGCCCTTCGGCGGCGCGGTGCAGCGCCTCGATGCCCCATTCCGGCACCTCGTCCATGTAGACGTTGAATGCCGGTTCGTCGAACTGCACGACATCGACGCCGATGTCTTGCAGCTCACGCGCCTCCTCGTTGAGCAGGGACGCGAAGGCAAAGGCCATCTCGACCTTGTCGCGATAGTGTTCATTGGCCAGCGTGTCGACGATGGTCATCGGGCCGGGCAGGGTGAATTTGAGCCGGCGCGTCGCCGCCGCGCGCGCGGCGCGGGCCTCGTCAGCATGCACGGAACGGCGGCGTTTCAACGGCCCGGTGACCGTCGGGCAGTCGGCCTCGTAGCGGTTGTTGCGAATGCCGATGCGCCTCTTGCGCGCGAAGTCGACCCCGTCGATGTCGACCAGGAAACCATGCACGAAGTGCTGGCGGGCCTGCTCGCCATCGCTGACGATGTCGAGGCCGCAGCGCTCCTGCTCAGCGATCGCAAGCCTTGTGGCGTCGAGCTTGGCCTCGAGCAGAGCCGTGTCGGCGACGTTCCATGGCGCCCAGAGCACACCGGACTGCGCCAGCCAGGACGGCTTGGGCAGGCTGCCGGCCAACGTCGTTTCAAGCATTGTTGCCTCCCGTCATTTGCGATCAGGCTACCACGGCTGATGCTTCAAAGCGCGGGAACCGGCACTGCGACGGCACGTTCATCCGGTGGGACATGAACGAAAGGACTGCGAAACATGGGCCGCGCAGCGATACTGTGGCTTCTCGGCGTGCCGATCCCCGTCCTGTTGCTGATGTGGGCCTTGGGATGGTTGAGCTAGGACGGACTGCCCGGCACTGACGGGAACCCGGACGCGACACGCGCAAAACGGCCAGGCGACATGCCGAAGCGCCGCTTCAGATTGCGCGTGAGGTGGCTCTGATCGACAAAGCCGGCGGCAATGGCCGCTTCGGCTGCCGGCATGCCGGCAACGAGATCACGCTGCGCCTGCGCCAGCCGGCGTGCCAGCAGATAGGCATACGGCGAAACGCCATAGGCGCGGCGGAAAGCGCGACAGAGCGCGAAGCGACTGATGCCCGCAATCCCGGCAAGTTCATCGAGCGACCAGTGCCGCCGCGGTGCGTCGGCCAGCGCATCGCGCACGCGCGCCAACCTGTCCGGCGCCAACGACATGGCCTTCCCGCTCGCAAGACCGCGCGCCAGCGTCTGCCAGAGGCGCACCAGTGCCTCGTCCTGCCGCAGTCCCGGCTCGCCGCCCAGGGCGTCCCACAGATCCGAGAATGATCGACGCAATATGGCGTCGCGCAGCAGCGGCTCGGGTGCGAACGGCAGGTGCGATCCCAGCTCGGCCTCGCGCAGAAGGTCCAAGCCGTAGCCGGGATCGAGATAGATCATGCGATAGGTGAAGCCGTCCTCGGCGCCGCACTCGCCGTCATGCGGCTCGCCCGGATGCAGGATGATCATGCCGCCGGTGGTGCTGTCGTGTTGCTGGCCGCGATAGCGGAAGCGCTGCACGCCAGTGTCGGTAGTGCCGATCGCCAGCGTGTCGTGGGCGTGGCGATCGAAGGCATGGGCGCGGAAATAGGCGCGCAGCGTCTCCACGCCGCGACGCGGCTGGCGGTAGCGGGCCCAGTCCCGATTGAGTGCGCGCGTGCTCATCGCTCCCTTCCCAGGTGCAAGATCGTACAAGAGAGCGCCTGCCGCCGCAGCTAGAGCTTCCACGCACCCTGCGGGAACCAGCGGAACAGACCATGCAGTTCGACACCAAGATAGCCATCGCCGTGCACCAGGACCTGGCGGTTTGGCAGAAACTTAACGTGGCGGCATTCCTGACCAGCGCCATCACCGGAGCCACGCGGGAGCTCGTGGGCGAGACGTATCGCGATGCGTCCGGCAACCTCTATCTGCCCATGTCGCGGCAGCCGATCCTGGTGTTTGCCGGTACCAGCGAGGCTCTGAAAGCCGCGCATCGCCGGGCGTTGGAACGCAACGAGCGCATCGCGATCTATACGCGCGAGCTGTTCGTCACCGGCCACGACGAGGCCAACCGGGCGGCCGTCGCTGCCGTCGCCGTCGATGATCTCGACCTCGTCGGCATGGCCCTGCGCGCCGAACGCAAGATCGTCGACAAGATCTTGAAAGGATTGACATTGCATCCCTAGCGGACCCGGCTCACGGCATGGTCACAGCGCCTCACAAGGTCGCGACCCGCCGTCGCACGACGCTGGAAAGAGGCGACCCGGACGAACACGTAGAGAGGGCACAGCCACGCATCCTGCCGGCCGACCGGAGCGTTAACTGTCAGCCTGGGGTGGGCTGGCATCCGCTCCCCGTCCGCCAGGCGGCCGTTTCGCGCGATCGCGGCCGACGGAGAATGCCATGCCCAGCCGAGTCACGAGCCGCAGCCTGGTTATCGCCGCCTTCCTGGCGGCACTTGCCGGCACTGTCAGCCTCTTCGACCCGGCGCACAACGTCGGGCCCGTGGCGCGCGCCGCCAGCGGGTTCGATGGGGCGGTGCCTGCAACGGTGCCGGTCGCTGGTCCCGACTTTTCGGGCATTGTCGAGCGCTATGGACCGGCCGTGGTCAACGTTGCGGTCGAGGGTACGGGGCGATCGCCCGTTGACGAGGAGGCTTCCCCTCCGGATCACGGGTTGACGCCCGGCGAGCCACGCGGCTCGCGATCGCCCGCACGTCCTGGCGACCAACCGGTGTTCGGGCTGGGTTCGGGCTTCATCATCAGCCAGGACGGCATGATCCTGACCAGCGCCCATGTCGTTGCGGGCGCCACGGAGATCACCGTGCGGCTATCCGACCAGCGCGAGTTCACCGCCAAGGTCGTTGGCCTTGATCGGCCGACCGACGTCGCCGTCGTGAAGATCGATGCCCAGGATCTGCCGACCGTGGCGATCGGTGACGCCAGCCGCCTCCGGGTCGGGTCCTGGGTGCTGGCGATCGGTTCACCCTTCGGCTTCGACAGCACAGCCACCGCCGGCATCGTGTCGGCGACGGCCCGCGCACTGCCGCAACAGGCGTACGTGCCCTTCATCCAGACCGATGTGCCGGTGAATCCCGGCAATTCCGGCGGACCGCTGTTCAACGCCAACGGCGAAGTGATCGGCATCAACGCCCAGATCTATACCGACACCGGCGGGTTCCAGGGTTTGTCATTCGCCATTCCGATCGATATCGCGATCAAAGTCGCCCACAAACTGGCCGCCGACGGCGCGATCACGCGTGGATGGCTGGGTGCCGGCGTGCAGGAGTTGACGCAGCCACTGGCCGATGCCTTCGGCTTGCCCAAGCCGCGTGGCGCCTTGATCAGCAATGTCGACAAACGCGGACCCGCCGCGGCCGCGGGCCTGCACGTGGGCGACGTGGTCACGGCCGTTGACGGCGTAGCGATCACACGCTCCTTCGATCTGCCGCCCAAGGTTGCCGACATGGCGCCGGGAACGCGCACAACGTTCGACATCTGGCGTCGGGGCACCGCCACACAGCTGAGCATCACGGTCGGGGAATTGAAGGTTGCGCCGACACCGGCGCCGGCTAAGCCGGCCGTCGGCCAGGGCCGGCTGGGCCTGTCCGTGCGCGCTCTCTCGCCGCAGGAAGCACAAGCGATCGACGAAAGCGGCGGCCTGCTGGTCCAGGCGGTTTCCGGACCGGCCGCGCGCGCCGGCATGCTGGCAGGCGACGTCATCTTGGCCTTCAATGGCGAGCCGGTGAGCAGCGTCGCCTCGCTGCGGGCGCTGGCGGAAAAGAGCGGCGGCCACGCCGCGTTGCTGATCCGCCGCGAAGGTGCCACGTTGTATCTGCCGCTGACATTGGGTTGACCGCTCCACCTTCCGCGCCGTTTCCACCGCCCGCGAATATCGGTTACCTATTCGTCATTGTGGCGCGGACAGGCGCGCGACGCGGTGAGGTCGGCAAATGCGACTGCTTGTGGTCGAAGACGACCGCATGATCGGCGAGAGTGTGCGCACGGCGCTGCGCCAGGAAGGCTACGCCGTCGACTGGGTGCGCGATGGCGCCGACGGCGACGCAGCGCTGCAGGCCGAACGCTATGATCTGATCCTGCTCGACCTCGGCCTGCCGGGCAAAGGCGGGCTCGATCTGCTCAAGACCGCGCGCGCTCGCGGCGACGCAATGCCGGTGCTGGTCATGACGGCGCGCGACGCGATCGGCGATCGTGTGGCAGGCCTCGACGCCGGTGCCGATGACTATCTCGTCAAACCCTTCGACCTCGACGAGTTGCTGGCGCGCGTGCGGGCCTTGCTGCGCCGCCCGTCGGGCCGGCGCGATGTCGTGTTGCGACACGGCGATCTGGTCCTCGATCCGGCGCGTCACGAGACCACGTTGGCCGGCGCCCCAGTCAAGCTGACCGCCCGCGAGTTCGCGCTGCTGCGCATGCTGTTGCAGCGGCCGGGTGCTCCCTCATCGCGCCGCCGTCTCGAGGAAGCGATCTATGGCTGGGGCGAAGAGGTCGAGAGCAACGCGATCGAGGTGCACATCCATGCGCTGCGTCGCAAGCTCGGCGCGACCTGGATCCAGACGGTTCGCGGCGTGGGCTATATGGTACCGCGCCGGCCATGAGGTCGATCCGCCGCAATCTGCTCTTCGTCCTGATGGCCGCGGCGACCGCCATCGTCGTGCTGAGCGCCGTGGTCACGTACCGCATCGCGCGCCAGGAGGTTGACGGGATCTTCGACTATCAGCTGCGTCAGGTAGCGCTGTCGGTGGGCGAGCGGACGTCCGACATACCGTTTCTGCCCGGCATCGATACACCGGATCCGGCGCTCGACGTCGTCGTTCAGATCTGGAGCCGCGAGGGCGTCACTCTCTACTTCTCGCATCCGCATCGCGTGCTGCCCAACTGGGCGCGCATGGGATACGCCAACGTGGCGACGTCGGAGGGAACGTGGCGCGTGTTCGCCTTGCAATTGCAGGGCAGGACGGTCCAGGTCGCGCAGCCGATGAGCGTGCGCCAACACCAGGCGCTGTCGGCGGCATTGCGCATCCTCGTCCCCTCGATACTGCTGCTGCCGGCGCTCGCGATCGGAATATGGATGGCCGTCGGCCGCGGCTTGCGGCCGCTCGAAGCGCTCGCTGCCGAATTGAGCCGACGTCAGCCCGCAACATTGGGGCGTCTGACGTTGCCCGCGACGCCGTCAGAAATCGCACCTGTCGTGGCCGCGCTCAACGATCTGCTGGCGCGCCTGGACAAGGCATCGACGGCGCAGCGGGCGTTCGTCGCTGACGCCGCCCATGAGCTGCGCACCCCACTCGCTGCCGTGCGCCTGCAGGCGCAGCTGGTCGAACGCGTTACCGATGATTCGGTCCGCGCCAAAGCGCTGACCGAACTCAAGCGCGGATTGGACCGTATGACCCACGTGGTCCAGCAGTTGCTGACGTTGGCGCGTCAGGAGCCCGGCGCTGCCGGTGCAGAACCGGTCATCGTCGACCTCGCGACGCTCGCGCGTGATGCCATCGCGAACCATGTCGATATCGCCATGGCGAAGACCATCGACCTCGGCGCCATGTCACTCGACGACAGGGCGCGCATCGCAGGCGATCCGGCCGCGCTCGGCGTCTTGCTGGACAATTTGTTGGACAACGCCATTCGCTACACGCCAGCGAGCGGCAGGGTCGATGTCACCGTCGGCGTCGACGCCGGCCGGTCTTTCCTGGACGTCTCGGATTCGGGCCCCGGCATTCCGGAGAAGGATCGTCCGCACGTCTTCGACCGCTTCTATCGCGGCCAAGGTGCCGGGGAGCCCGGGAGTGGTCTTGGCCTCGCGATCGTCAAGGCGATCGCCGACCGCCATCATGCCGACGTCGTGCTGGGCACGGCGCAGCACGGTGGTCTGGCCGTCCGCGTCATCTTCGCCGCCTTCGATCCGGCGCTAAGCAAACCTTAAGGTTCGTCCCCTACATCGGCTTCGTTGAACCAGTCCGGTGCCCCCTCGGCCCGACGATACGGAGTCCGATATGCCCAGGAAGATCTTGACCCGCAGTCTCGCGGCCGCCGCCATCGCCTCCGCACTCGGTGGCGCAATCATCGGTCTGGCGCCCCAGACGCTCACCTCGTCAGTGGCACTCGCCGCGGGCCGGGACGAACAGCCGGCAAGAACGGCAGCGCCTGTGGCCGGGCCCGATTTCTCGTCGATCGTCGAGCGATTTGGTCCCGCCGTGGTCAACGTCCAGGTCGAAGGCACGGCGAAAGCAACGGCTGATGACGACGGGCCGTTTCCCGGCATGCCGCGCGACTTTGGCCGGCGCTTCGGGCGCCCTGATCGGCCCGTCCGTGGACTCGGGTCGGGCTTTATTGTCGAGTCCAACGGACTGATCCTCACCAACGCGCATGTCGTGCAGAACGCCAAGACGGTGATCGTCAAGCTATCCGACCAGCGGGAGTTTCCCGCCAAGGTCGTCGGCATCGATCGTGCCACCGACGTCGCTGTCCTGAAGATTGCCGCCAAGGACCTGCCGACCGTCACCATCGGCGATGCCAGTCGCATTCGCGTGGGTGAATGGGTCCTGGCCATCGGCTCGCCCTACGGCTTCGAGAACACGGTCACCGCCGGCATCGTTTCGGCGACGGCGCGTGGCCTGCCGAATCAGTCCTATGTGCCCTTTATTCAGACAGACGTACCCGTCAACCCCGGCAACTCCGGCGGTCCGCTGTTCAATACCCGTGGCGAAGTGGTCGGCATCAATTCCCAGATCTACTCCGACACCGGCGGCTACCAGGGCTTGTCGTTCGCAATTCCGATCGACGTCGCCATGAAGATCGAGAAGCAGCTCGTTGCAACCGGCACCGTCCATCGCGGTTGGATCGGCGCCACTGTCCAGGACGTCACGCAACCTCTCGCCGAGGCGTTCGGCCTGCCGAAGCCTGGCGGCGTTTTGGTCAGCAGCGTCGAGACAGACAGTCCGGCCGCCAAGGCCGGCTTGCAGGCCGGCGACGTGATTCTCACACTGGACGGCGGCGCGTTGATGCGCTCCGGCGACCTGCCGCCGCGGATCGCGGACCTGTCGCCCGGCACCAGGGCGACGCTGAGCGTCTGGCGGCGCGGCGAAGCCAAGGAGATGACATTGGCCATCGGCGAGCGTCACGCGGACGCCCAGCCGCAGGCCGACAATGCGCAGCCCGCGCAGGGTCGTCTTGGGTTGGCGGTGCGGTCGCTGTCGCCGGAAGAAGCCCGGTCGATCAACGAAGCCGGTGGTCTGCTGGTCGAGTCGGTGTCGGGACCGGCGGCGCGCGCCGGTGTCCAGCCCGGCGATGTCGTGCTCGCCCTCAACGGTGAGACGGTGAGCACGGTCGATGGCCTGCGCGTGCTGGCGGCCAAGGCGCATGATCGCGCGGCCCTGCTGATCCGCCGCGACGATGCCAAGATCTTCGTGCCGCTCAACCTCGGTTAGAAGCGGCACGTCGTGTGGCTGCCCGGCGAACGCAACCCGTGGCCGGACAGCCTTTCTCAAGCAGGAGTACGACCATGAAACCGTTCGTCATTCGATCGATCTTCGCCGCACCTGTCGTTGGCCTGGCCTTGGTGGCGTCGTTCGCCCCGGGTGTCCAGGCGCGCACGTTGCCGACTGAACAAATGCGCGGCGGCGTTCATTTCATCTCTGGCGGAATCGGAGCCGACGAGTCCGCCGCCATGCAGCGGGCTGCCGCCCACTATGCCCTGGAACTCGTCTTCGCGGCGCGCGACGGCGCCAACCGCGGCGACTATCTCGCGTACGTGCCCGTGACCATTCGCGACTCCGATGGTCGCACGGTGCTGCACACCCGCACGCGTGGCCCCTATCTGCTCGCTAACCTGCCGGATGGCACGTACAACGTGATCGCCACCGAGCACGGCGTTGCCAAGCAGCAAGTGGTGCACGTGTCGCCCGGCACGCACCAGAGCGTTGTCTTCGAGTGGTGAGTCTTTTCGCTGGCAGCGCGCGGCAGCCTACTCTGCCGCGCGTGCCGGTGGTGGCGCCGCACCAATGGCCTTGTTCGTGACCATCCCGTCGATCTGCGCCGCCGTATACCCCAGCTCTCGCAGGATATCCCGGCTGTGTTCGCCGATGTGCGGTGCGTGGTGCCGTTCGGGATCCTCGTGCGCTGCCGGCAAGCCCGGGATGTTCGCCACCGGCATGCGCGCGAAGCCATCCTGCTTGATCCAGTCGACGGCGCCGCTGTCGCGCACGTGGGGATGATCCAGGTAATCCTGGTAGTTGTTCACGCGCTCGCAGAACACGTCGTTGGGCTGCAGCAACGCAATCCATTCCTCGGTGGTGCGGGTGGGCATGGTCTCATTGAGCGCCTTGATGATTTTGGGCGCGTTCTTGATGCGGTCCTCGTGGGTCTGCAGCGCCGGATCGTCGGCGACATCGAGCCGGCCGATCAACTCGAACATCTTGCGGAAGTGATGCGGCCGCATGGCGCTCACCATGATGTAGCCGTTGCTGGTCTTGTAGCTGCCGGCCGGCATGTAGAGCGGCTGCGGTTTGCCCTCGGTATGCACCCATTCCATCAGCTTGGCGCCCTGCCACGCGGCGGCCGAGCGCATCAGACTGGAATCGATGTAGCTTCCCTCACCGAAACGGAACTGGCGCAGGATCGCCGTCGACAGCGCCTGGAAGGTGTAGAGGCCGGTCGTCACGTCGACCGCGATCATACCCTGTCGCCACGGCGTGCCGTCGGGCAGCCGGTTCATCACCATCATGCCGCCGAAGGCCTGGATCAGGCCGTCCACCGTCGGCCGCTTGCTGTAGGGACCGGTCTGGCCGAAGCCCGATACCGAGCAATAGACCACGCTGGGATTGGCTTTCTTGATGGCTTCGTAGCCAAAGCCCAGGCGCGTGATGACGCCGGGCCGGAAACTCTCGACCACGACGGCGGCCTTGGCGGCAATCTTGTTCACCACCGCGATGGCATCGGGTGCCTTCAGGTCCAGGGCCAGGGAGCGTTTGCCGCGGTTGAAGGCGATGGAGTGCGCACAGTGATCGCCCTCGATCTTGCCCAGTCCCCGCCCCCAATCGCCTTCCAGCGGTTCGATCTTGATGACGTCGGCGCCGTGCAGCGCCAACAGCATGGTCGCGTGCGGGCCGGCAACGCCCTGGCTGAAATCGAGAACCGTGAGGCCGGAAAAGGCCATGCGATCCATCATTGTCGGGAACCCCATCGAGCAGTGGCCTGTACCCACGCTGGCTAAACGATTGTTCACCGGCCGTCCACAATGAGGCCGGCAGGGGTGCCATGCGAGTGGTCGCGCTCAAGCGTGGCCATCAATGGCGCCCATTGGGAGTCATAAAAGAAGCTTTCCTTACTTCCTTTAGTAAGGATAACGGTATTCCGAGCGACCTTACGCACGACCGAGCGCATTGAGGACGGCGTCGCCCATCGCTATCGTGGAAAGGCTGGCCGCGCCGCGGACGGCGAGGTCGGCCGTGCGGGCCCCATCGCCTAGCACCACGTCGACGGCGCGCTCCAGCCGCTCGGCCTCAGCAGGAAGTTCCAGGGTTTCACGCAGGCACATGGCGAAGCTGAGGATCGCCGCCAGCGGGTTGGCGACGCCCTTGCCCGCGATGTCAGGCGCACTGCCGTGGATCGGCTCGTAGAGCGCCCGGCGGCCGTGGCTGCCCCGCGCTGACAGCGACGCCGATGGCAGCATGCCCAGGGAACCGGTGATCATCGCACCGCAGTCCGACAGCAGGTCCCCGAAGAGGTTGTCCGTCACGATGACGTCGAACTGCTTCGGCCAGCGGATGAGCTGCATGGCGCAATTGTCGGCCAGCATGTGATGGAGCTCGACATCGCCATACTCGGCGTCATGCACCCGCTGCACGATGCGCCGCCACATGGCTCCCGCTTCCATGACGTTGCCCTTGTCCACCGAATGCACCCTGCCCGGCTTGCCTTCGGCGCGCCGGCGCCGGGCCAGGTCGAACGCAAAGCGCGCCACGCGCTCCACCTCGTCGCTGGTGTAGACATGGGTGTTCACGCCACGCTCGCGGCCGTCGGGCAGCGTTTCGACCCCACGCGGCTCGCCGAAATAGACGCCGCCAGTCAGCTCACGCACGAACACGAGGTCGACACCCTCGACCACCTCGCGCTTCAGGGTCGATGCATCGAGCAGGCCGGGGATCGCGCGGATCGGACGCAGGTTGGCGAACGTGTCCAGACTCTTGCGCAATCGCAGCAGGCTGCCCTTTCGCCGCTCCCCGGGCGGAATCTTCGTCGCCTGGTCCAGCGAATCCATGGCGCCGAAGAGGATGGCATGGGCGGCCTCGATCTCCGCCCACGTCTCATCCGGCATCAGCGAACCGTATGCCTGCCAGGACGCCAGACCGAAGTGCCGCTGGCGCAACTCGATCGGCAGATGGCGCTTGTCCCGGAACCAGGCGGCGACGCGCCCGACCTCGCCCATCACCTCGGGCCCAATGCCGTCCCCGGGTAAAATCAACAGGCGGTAGGTATTGGCTGAGCTGGTCACAGGACGACTCCGAGCACTGGTCCGAGGCACACGACGGTCAGACCGCGATCGTCTTGCCCTTGAACCCGCAAATATCAGCAACGACGCATGTCGGGCAGCTGGGCGAGCGTGCCCGGCAGACATAGCGGCCGTGCAGGATCAGCCAATGATGGGCATGGCGCAGGTACTGTTGTGGCGTCCGCTTCAGCAGTTTGAGCTCGACCTCCAGCGGAGTCTTGCCCGGCGCCAGGCCGGTGCGGTTTCCGACCCGGAAGACATGCGTATCGACGGCGATGGTCGGCTCACCGAAGGCGATGTTGAGAACGACATTGGCGGTCTTGCGACCGACACCCGGCAACGCCTCCAGAGCCTCGCGATCGTGCGGAACCGTGCCGTCGTACTGGTCGATCAGGATCTTCGACAGGCCGATCACGTTCTTGGCCTTGCCGCGGTAAAGGCCGATCGTCTTGATGTAGTGGGTCAGCCCGGCTTCACCCAGCGCCAGCATCTGCTGTGGCGTCGTCACCTTGGCAAACAGCGGTCGCGTCGCCTTGTTCACGCCGGCGTCGGTCGCCTGGGCCGAAAGCACGACCGACACCAGAAGCTGGTAGATGTTGTCATGCTCGAGCTCGCCCTTCGGTTCGGGATCGCGCTCCTGCAGTCGCCGGTAGAACTCTTCGATCTGGGCCGGCTTCAGCTGGGCCATTCCCTACTCCCTCGCGTCCATCCGACGCATCATGTCGCCCGTGGCCGTCCGGCGCATCGGTCGCTAAGGTGTAGCGATGAGCGAGGCTGTCGCACAAGCCGTGCATTTCAACGCCACGCTGGTGCCGCACCGCAGCCTGTCGCGACGCGGCTTCCGGTTGCTCATCACTGTGCTGCTGGTCGCCAATCTGTTGATCGGCCTGCCGATCTTTCTGCTGGGCGCCTGGCCGGTGATCGGCTTCATGGGGCTTGATGTCGCGCTGGTGATCGTGCTGTTCCGGCTCAACTACAAAAGCGGCCGGCTCACGGAAACACTGACCCTGACCGACGATGCCCTCATCGTCACCCGCATCGACCCGGAAGGCCTGGTCGAGGAGAGCCGGCTCGACGCCTACTGGCTGCGGGTCGAGATGGACGACCCGCCCGAACACGAAAGCCGGCTGACCCTGATCTCACGCGGCAATCGGCTGGTGGTCGGCCGGTTCCTGACGCCCGACGAGCGGCTGGAGGTGGCCAAGGCACTGCGCACCGCCATCGCGGGCGTCAAGGCACCGACCTACGATCATCACTGGAATTGACGTCCTACCCCGCCAGCCCGAGCACGTCCTTCATGGTGTACAGGCCCGGCTTGCGCGTCACGACCCACTGTGCCGCCTTGAGCGCACCGTTGGCGTAGATCTCGCGGCTGAAGGCGCGGTGCGTCAGTTCCAGCCGTTCGCCGATGCCGGCATACATCACGGTGTGAAAGCCGACCTCATCGCCGCCGCGCAAGGTGGCGAAACCGATCTCACCCACCGGCCGTGCGCCGGTATGGCCATCACGCGTCTTGCGCCAGACGGCCTCCAACTGGACCTGTCGGCCTGCTGCGGCGGCGTGGCCCAGCGCCAGTGCCGTGCCGGACGGCGCATCAATCTTGTGTCGGTGATGCATTTCCAGCACGTCGATATCGTAGTCCGGGTCGAGCAGAGCGGCGGTACGCTCGACCAGCGCCATCAGCACATTGACGCCCAGCGACATGTTCGCCGCCCAGACGATCGGCACACTTTGTGCGGCGACTTCGATGCGCTTGGCCTGATCGGGGGCAAGGCCCGTCGTACCGATCACCATCGCCACGCCCTTCGCGGCGGCAATCTCGGCATGCGCAACCGTCGCTTCGGGGACCGTGAAATCGATCACCACCTGGGCCGCAGCAATCGCGCTGGCCGTGTCATCGGTGATCTTCACTCCCAGCGCCTCGAGACCTGCCACCTCGCCCGCGTCACGACTCAGTGCCTTGCCGCCCGGTGCCTCGACGGCCGCCGCAAGCTTGGCGCCCGGCGACTTGGCGATCTGCCGCACCAGCATCTGGCCCATCCGTCCGCTGGCGCCCGTGATGGTGATGTCCATGTTGCCCCTCCACGCTTCCGGCTTGTTGTAGCGCGTCGGAACAACCAAGGCGAGGTCGTGTGTGCGCACATCGCTTGCCGAACCGGCACGATCACACTAAGGCTCGCCGGTCATGACTGGTGCTCAACCACCCACGGACGCGACCCGCGATCGCATTCTCGATGCGGCGCTGGCCTGCCTGCGGCGCTACGGCGGCGCCAAGACGAAGATCGAGGATATTGCCAGCGAAGCCGGCCTGGCGCGGACCGGAGTCTATCGATACTTCTCGAACAAGCGCGAGATCGTCGCCGCACTCGCCGACCGATGGATGACCGAAGATAACGGCGCGTTAGCGAAGATCGCTGCCGACCGCAACGTGGCCGCCGGCATCAGGATCGAACGCATGGCCAGGGCGACAGCACGCGCCGTGCGCACGCGATACCTGGCGGAGACCTGCCTGATGGAGGTCATCGACCAGGTTATTCGCAATCTCACTTCGCTGATCCAGCAGCATCGGGCCGAGACCCGCGGGCTCTACCAGCAGGTCATCGGTGAGGGCCTGGCGTCCGGCGAGTTCACATCGGTCGAGCCGGCACGTGACGCTGCCGCCTTGATGGATGCGTTGGAGATGTTCGCCAATCCGGCGTCGGCGCAACTCATCCCCTCGGCGCAACTCGAACGGCGCGCCGGTGCCGTCGCTACTCTCGCCGTACGCGGTTTTGGCAAATAAGACATTTGACAAATTTTGTCTTATGTCTTGTCATGATGCTCCACGAAAGGACGCGTCATGAAACGAAGCTTGCGGCGTATCCGGATTCGCACAATGGCGTGGACCGTGCTCCACGTTGCGGCGTGGCTGGCGCGCCGCCCGGCATGGCAAGAACGAACGCTGCACTTCATGCGCCGCCTCGCCGATTCGGCAGCGGCACGTGGGCGAGTAGGCCCCGCGGCGGATCTCGCGGATCTGGGACGGCAGTGGCAGAAGGCGTTCGGCGGCAAGGCCAAACACCCGGTGACGGCGATCACGAACGACACCGTCTATGGCGAGATCCACACCCATTGCCCTCTACGCGGCACAGGCGACACACAGGCCTGTTGGCGCATGATGGAGTTCGACCGGGCCGTGTTGGCCAAGGCCGGCGGCCAGTTCGTTGTGCTGCGTTCGCAGGCAGAACCGGGCGTTACGGTCTGCCAGGTGGCCATGCGTACGGCGGCGGCGCGTCTCGATGACCTTGTGCCGGCGCATGTGCGCGCCGTCGGCTCCGGTCGATAAGTGTTACGAAGCGATGCTGCAGCAGCCAATGACATGGTCGTCGACCATGCCCGTGGCCTGCATGAAGGCATAGCAGATGGTCGGCCCGACGAAGCGGAAGCCGAGTTTGGTCAGCGCCTTGGACATCGCCTCGCTCTCGCGAGTCTGCGCCGGCACCTGCTTCAGCGTCCGCGGACGGTTAACCTTCGGCTCACCGCCGACAAACGACCACAGAAATGACACCGGATCCTCCCGCTCGGCCAGCGCCAGCCAGGCACGCGCGTTGGTGACGCTGGCGTCGACCTTGCTGCGGTTGCGCACGATGCCAGGATCGGCCAGCAGCCGTTCCAGCTTCTTGGGCGTGTAGCGGGTGATCCTGGCGGGATCGAAGCCGTCATAAACCTTGCGATAGTGCGCCCGCTTGCGCAGGACGGTCAGCCATGACAGGCCGGCCTGACAGCCCTCGAGGATCAGCAGCTCGAACAGCGCGTGCGGTGCACGATGCGGTCGTCCCCACTCGTCATCGTGATACGGAAGATAGAGCGGATCATCGCTCACCCAGCCGCAGCGCGGCTTGCCGTCGGCCAGTGTGACAAGATTGTGTTTCAAGACCATGCGACGCTCCCGACGGCGACACCGCCTGCAGCATGCCCCAGAAATGCCAACGCCGGCCAGAGGCCGGCGTCCGCGCGCATCGGGATATCCTGGGACGAGCGTCTAGTCGCCGCCGAACATCTCCTTGACCTTGTTGAAGAAGCCTTCCGATTCCGGCGAGGTGTCGTTGCCCTTGCCAGCCGATTCGAACTCCTTCAGCAGTTCCTTCTGGCGCGCCGTGAGATTCACCGGCGTTTCGACCAGGGTCTCGATGTAGAGATCACCCTTCTGGGTCGTGCGCAGCACCGGCATGCCCTTGCCGCGCAGGCGGAACTGATGGCCGGCCTGTGTGCCGGCCGGGATCGATACCCGCGCCATCTTGCCGTCCAGCGTCGGCACTTCGATCGAGCCGCCGAGTGCGGCCTGCACCATGCTGATCGGCACCCGGCACAACAAATCAGCGCCGTCGCGCTCGTAAAGCCGGTGTTTGCGCACCGACAGAAAGACGTAGAGATCACCCGTCGGCCCGCCACGGGCGCCCGCTTCGCCTTCACCCGCCAATCGAATGCGCGTGCCATCCTCGACACCGGCCGGAATCTTGACGTTGAGCGTCTTGTCCTTGCGGACGCGGCCAGCACCGTGACAGACGCGGCAGGGCTTTTCGATCTTCTGCCCAGCGCCGTGACACGTCGGACAGGTTCGCTCGATGGTGAAGAACCCCTGCTGCATGCGCACGCGACCGCGGCCCTGGCAGGTCGGACAGTTGACCGGCCGCGAACCCGGTTCAGCACCGCTGCCGTGGCAGGTGTCGCAGCTCACGGAGCTCGGCACACGCACGCTGGCGTCGCTACCGGCAAAGGCCTCTTCCAGCGAAATTTCCAGGTTGTAGCGCAGGTCGTTGCCGCGCGCCGGACCACTGCTGCGTCCGCGACCGCCGGTGTCGCCACCGAACATCTGCTCGAAGATATCGCTGAAATCGAAACCGCCGCCGCCGAACGGGCCGCCGCCTGGTCCGTTCGGGCCGGCACCGCCCTCGAAGGCGGCCGCGCCGTAGCGGTCATAGGCTGCGCGCTTCTGCTCGTCCTTCAGGATGTCGTAGGCGTGGTTGATTTCCTTGAACTTCTTTTCGGCCGCCTTATCACCCGGATTGCGGTCCGGGTGGTATTGCATCGCGAGCTTGCGGTACGACTTCTTGATCTCGTCCGCACCCGCGCTGCGCCCAACGCCAAGCAGTTCGTAGAAGTCCTGCGCCATGCGGCCTGTTCCTCGGGCAACGGCCCAGCGGGCACCGTCGCATCTCCCCCCGGAGACTGTTCTGGCCCGCAGTCCCCTCGTAGAGGGATGCGGGCCAGAGCTTTCATACCGTTATTGCCGCGGCTCAGCCAGTGCCGCTCTTCTTCTTGCTGCTGTCGGTCACGTCTTCGAAATCGGCATCCACGACCTTGTCGTCCTTATTGGCCGGCTCCGCGCCCGCAGGGCCGGCGCTCGGACCAGCGGCCGAAGCGTCCGGCTGCTGGGCCTTGTACATGGCCTCGCCGAGCTTCATGGCCGCCTGGGCCAACGCGTTGGTCTTGGACTTGATCTCCTCGGTATCCTCGCCCGCCATCACGGACTTCAACGCTTCCATGGCGCTTTCGATGGCGGCCTTGTCGGCGGCCGGCACCTTGTCGCCATGCTCCTGCACGTTCTTCTGCGTCGAATGCACCAGGCTCTCGGCCTGATTGCGGGCATCGATCAGTTCGCGCTTGCGCTTGTCCTCGGCTGCGTTGGCTTCCGCCTCCTTGATCATGCGCTGGATGTCGGCATCGCTCAGCCCACCCGAGGCCTGGATGCGAATCTGCTGCTCCTTGCTGGTGGCCTTGTCCTTGGCCGACACCTGCACGATGCCGTTGGCGTCGATGTCGAACGTGACCTCGACCTGCGGCATGCCGCGCGGCGCCGGCGGGATGCCGACCAGGTCGAACTGGCCCAGCAGCTTGTTGTGCGCTGCAATCTCGCGCTCGCCCTGGAAGACCCGGATCGTCACCGCCGTCTGGTTGTCGTCGGCGGTCGAGAAGATCTGGCTCTTCTTGGTCGGGATCGTCGTGTTGCGGTCGATCAGGCGCGTGAAGACACCGCCCAGCGTCTCGATGCCCAGCGACAGCGGGGTCACGTCGAGCAACAGGACGTCCTTGACCTCGCCCTTCAGCACTGCGCCCTGCACCGCGGCGCCGACCGCGACGACTTCGTCCGGGTTGACGTTACGGGCCGGCTCCTTGCCGAAGAAGCCCTTCACCGTCTCGATGACCTTGGGCATGCGGGTCATGCCGCCGACCAGGATCACCTCGTCGATCTGACCGGCGCTGACACCGGCGTCCTTCAGCGCCGCGCGGCACGGCTCCAGCGTGCGCTGCACCAGGTCTTCGACCAGCGCCTCGAGCTTGGCGCGCGACAGCTTCAGCACCAGATGCTTCGGACCCGAGGCATCGGCCGTAATGAACGGCAGATTGATCTCGGTCTCCTTGCTGTTGGACAGCTCGATCTTGGCCTTCTCGGCGGCTTCCTTCAGACGCTGCAGCGCCAGCTTGTCGCCGCGCAGGTCGATGCCGTTGTCCTTTTTGAACTCATCGGCCAGGTAGTCGATGATCCGCTTGTCGAAGTCTTCGCCACCCAGGAACGTGTCGCCGTTGGTGGCCTTCACCTCGAACACACCATCGCCGATTTCGAGTATCGAAACGTCGAACGTGCCGCCGCCAAGGTCATACACGGCGATCAGGCCGGACTTCTTCTTGTCCATGCCATAGGCCAGCGCGGCCGCGGTCGGCTCGTTGATGATGCGCAGCACGTCGAGGCCCGCGATCTTGCCGGCGTCCTTGGTCGCCTGGCGCTGGGCATCGTTGAAGTAGGCCGGCACAGTGATCACAGCCTGCGTCACGGCGGCGCCGAGATAGGCTTCGGCCGTCTCCTTCATCTTGGTGAGGATGAAGGCAGAGACCTGGCTGGGGCTGTACTGCTGGCCGTCGGCCTCGACCCAGGCATCGCCGTTGGCGGCCTTCACGATCTTGAAGGGAACCATCGAGGCTTCCTTCTGGACCATCGGATCTTCGAACCGACGGCCGATCAGGCGCTTGACGGCATAAAGGGTCTTCATCGGGTTGGTGACGCCCTGGCGCTTCGCGGCCTGGCCGACCAACCGCTCGCCGGAATCGGCGAAGGCAACCATCGAGGGGGTGGTACGCGCACCCTCGGAATTCTCAATAACCCGGGTGTCGCCCCCTTCCATGACGGCGACGCACGAGTTGGTCGTGCCCAGGTCAATACCAATAACCTTCGACATTGCTAGCCTCTCTCTTCTGTGGCGGGCCGGACCAGCCCTGACGGCACTGAATCGGCTCCCTGGAGCTGGGATTATCGCGACACTGGCAATAACCCGTGTGCAACATGGGCTATATAGGGTGCAACGGTGGCGCTGCAACGGGTCGTTTGGGCCGGCCGCAGGGCATTTTGGCCTGCTGGAGGCCTAAATCGCGCGATTTAGGCCAGTGCGGCGCAGAAATGGCCGCACCGCTGCCTTATGTGAAGAGCGGGCATCATGCCCCGTCGGCATCCACCGCCGCATTGGCCGGCTCCGGCTCGGCAGACGTCGGCGCGGCGACCGGCCCCCCTTTGGCCACAACGACCATGGCAGCCCGCAACAAGCGGTCGTTCAGCGTGTAGCCATCCATGAAGACCTGGGCGACCGAGTTGTTGGGCCGGGTCGGGTCCTGGACTTCGCTGACCGCTTGGTGCAACTGCGGGTCGAACGGGGCACCCAGTGCCGCGATTTTCTTGATGCCATGGCGATCGAACACGCTGAGCAGTTCACGCTCCGTCGCCTGAACGCCGGTCACGACGTTCTTCAGCCGATCATCCAGGCCCTCGCCGTTGGGCGGCAGCGACGCCAGCGCCCGGCTGAGATTGTCGGCGACCGACAGCAGATCCTTGGCGAACCGCGACACGGCGAACTTGTGCGCTTCTTCGACGTCGAGCTTGGCCCGGCGGCGTGCATTCTGCGCGTCGGCGGCCGAGCGCATCCAGGTGTCGCGCGCGGTGGCCAGTTCCGCCTCGAGCGCCTCAATCTTGGCTTCGGCTGCCGCGCGGATGACCTGGGCAGGATCGGCGGCGTCCGAACGTGTCGCGCCGGGCGCGTCGGGAATATCGAAACCGGTGTCATCGGGCGCTGGAGCGCCGGGCGACTTGTTCTTTGCGGGTTCGGTCGGCATGACTTTTCCTGTCGGCCTGAACAATTCTGAAAACGGCGGCGGCGAGACCAAAGCCCCGCCGCATGCCCCGCACTTAGGGTCTGTGACGGTCCGGGTCAAGCCAGTGCGCGGTCAGCGCTGCTCTGCGGCCAACCGCAGGCCAAGCCCGACCAGGACGGCACCTGTCAGGCCGTCCAGGATCTGGCGCACGCGGCGTCGGCGCAGGAACGCGCCGGCACGAGCCACTGCCGTCGCATAGACCAGCAACCAGACGAAGGTCATGGCACTGAAGACCAGCCCCAGGATGACGAGCGACGCGAACGAGGCGTCGCCCGGCGGTGTGAACTGGGGCAGCAGGCTGGGAAAGAACGCAGCCATCTTCGGGTTGCCGAGATCGCTCACCAGGCCCTGACGATAGGCCCGCCACGGCGCCAACCGCCGAACCGCAGACACCTCGCCGAGGCCTCTTGGAGCAGGCTGCGATCGAAAGGCCGCCAGCAGCGACTGAGCGCCCAGAAAAATCAGATAAGCGGCGCCAGCAAACTTCACGGCCAGGAATACCGGTTCCGA
The DNA here is from genome assembly GCF_007859315.1 of Reyranella sp. CPCC 100927. Taxonomy (GTDB): domain Bacteria; phylum Pseudomonadota; class Alphaproteobacteria; order Reyranellales; family Reyranellaceae; genus Vineibacter. Next base: position 46,625 of record NZ_VOHA01000001.1, on the reverse strand, counting down.
CGCCAGCAGCAGTGCAACGACGCCGACACTGGTCGACAACGCCCAGATGGCCAGGCCCGTGGCGACGCCCAGGGCGGTGAAAATGCCGCCCACACGGCCACCCAGCAGCGTGTTGCGGACCGTGACGGCTGTGTCGGGGCCCGGGGTCATGATGACCAGGGCAGCGACGCCGAGATAGGCGACGAAGAGATGGGAGAAGATGTCCATGGCCTGCCGTCTCGTGCTTTGAAGCGCGCGCCCCCGGTAGGGCCGAATGGCGGCAACGCCTCCTGGCTCAAACGATACATCAAATCTGCGGACTATAAAGTGAATATATGTTCAATTCATACCCGCTCGCGTACCATGGCACCGGCCCGGGCATCACGTGGAGGGATCTGAGTTTCAATGGCTTATCGCAAGACAGAACGGGTGCAGGAGCAGCTGGCCGATAAACGCTTGCGCATCCTGAACGCAGCGCGGCAGCTGGTGAGCGATGGCGGCTTCCAGGAAGCGCCTATCACCGCAGTGGCCGCGCTGGCTGGGGTCGCGACCGGTACCGTCTACCGATACTTTGCATCCAAAGCCGAGCTGTTTGCCGAGGTCGTCAGCGAAACCTCCCAGCGCGAGCTGGAGGTGGTATCGGCCATCGTGATGTCCGATGGTCCGGCGACGCGGCGACTGGCCGATGCCGTGCGCACATTCGCACGGCGGTCGCTGCGCGGTCGACGGCTGGCCTATGCCTTGATCGCCGAGCCGGTCGACCGCGAGATCGATGCGACGCGGCTGAAATACCGGCGTGCCCTGGGCCGCGTCTTCGAAACCATCGTCGAGCAGGGCATTCGCAGCGGCGAGTTTCCGCAGCAGAACGTACCCGCCGCGGCCGCCTGCCTCGTCGGCGCCTGCATGGAGGGTCTGGTGGGGCCCCTGTCGCCCGAGAGCCTGGCCCTGGAGGACGACGGGCAGGTACTGATCGACAGCATCATCGCCTTCTGCCTGCGCGCCGTATCGGGCACGACGGGGTCAGCTTGACTCTTGTAGTGAATCATAGTTCATTTCTTTAAGAAGTGAATCTTAGTTCACTACAAGGGAGGCTCGCATGCCCGCACCATTCGCGACGGATCCCGTCACCCACGAGGTGACCAATCAGGTGCCGCCGCTGGTCGACTACAACGCCTACACCCAAGACGCCGTGCTGGTGGCAGCGCTCGATCGCGAGGGCGGTGGCTGGGCAACCGGCGAGGCCCGTGCGCTGGGCGCCACGGTCGGCAGCGCAGCGGTACAGGAGGCGGCGCGGCTAGCGAACCGCCATACGCCCGAACTCAGGACGCATGACCGCACGGGCCATCGCATCGATTTCGTCGAGTACCACCCTGCCTATCACGAGCTGATGCGCCATGCCTTCGGTGCCGGTGTGCATTCCTTCGCGTGGACGCACGACCGTACCGGATCGCATGTGGCGCGTGCGGCTCTCAGCTACCTGTGGAACCAGGCCGAAAACGGCACCGCGTGCCCGACCGGCATGAACTATTCGGCGATCCCCCTGCTCGCGAAGACACCGTCGGTCGCCCGCGAGTGGATCCCGGCGCTGAACGCCACGCACTACGATCCGCGGCCGATCCCGATCACCCAGAAGACGGCCGCGACCATCGGCATGACCCTGACCGAGAAGCAGGGTGGCTCGGACCTGCGCGCCAACGCGACGCGCGCGCAGGCCCTGGGCCGCGCCGAACCCGGTGAGCCCTATGAGATCAGCGGCCACAAATGGTTCTGCTCGGCACCCATGTGCGACGCCTTCTACACGCTGGCCTACACCGACAAGGGCCCAACCTGCTTCCTGGTGCCCCGGTCGCTGCCGGACGGACAGCGCAACCGGTTCTTCATCCAGCGCCTCAAGGACAAGCTGGGCAACCGCTCCAATGCGTCCTCGGAGGTCGAGTTCAACCGCACCTTCGCCTGGGCCCTGTGCGAGGAAGGCCGCGGCATCGCAGCCGCCATCGAGATGATCCATCTCACGCGGCTCGACTTCGCGATCGGCTCCGCCGGATTGATGCGCCAGGCCCTGACCCAGGCCCTGCATCACACGGCACACCGGCGCGCTTTCCAGCGCGCATTGGCCGACCAGCCCTTGATGCGCAACGTGCTGGCCGACCTCGCCATCGAAAGCGAAGGACATACCGTGCTGGCCTTCCGGCTGGCGCGGGCCTGTGACGCAGCACGCCGGGGTGATGCCGAGGCGGCGCTGTTCGAACGTATCGCCACGCCCGTGGCCAAGTACTGGGCCTGCAAGCGCGCGGCGCCCTTCGTGCACGAAGCGCTGGAGTGCCATGGCGGCAACGGCTTCGTCGAAGAGCACGTCATGCCCCGGCTCTATCGCGAAGCGCCCCTGAACGGCATCTGGGAAGGGTCCGGCAACATCGTCGTGCTGGACGTGCTGCGCGCCATCCGCCGCAACCCGCCGGCGCTGGCGGCCCTCTTCGCCGATATCGGTCGGGCGCGCGGCAACGATCGTCGGCTTGACGCCATTGCCGATCGCCTCGAGGCCGATTTGCGCAATACCGCCGATATCGAAACGCGTGGCCGGTCACTGGTCGAACGCTTGGCCCTGGCGCTGCAGGGCGCCCTGCTGGTCCAGCATGCGCCCCACGCCGTCGCTGATGCCTTCTGCGCGTCGCGCCTCGACGGTTACGGGGGCCACGCCTTTGGCACGTTACCGTCGGGGCTCGATCTCAGTGCCATCGTCGAACGGGCGCGGGTCGCAGCAGCCTGACGCCTAACCCACCAGCCGTCCGACAACCTTGGCCGTATAGTCGACCATTGGCACGATGCGCGCATAGTTGATCCGGGTCGGCCCCACAACGCCGATGGCGCCGACGATCCGCTCCTGGCTGTTGCGAAACGGCGCCACGATGACGGAGCATCCGGCATGGCCGAACAGCGGGTTTTCGGCACCGATGAAGATCTTCACGCCTTCGGCGCCGCCCGCCAGCTCCAGCAGCCGCTTGAACGATTCACCGCGTTCCAACGCATCGAACAGGCGCCGGACATTCTCGAGATCCTCCAGCGCCGTGACATCCTCCAATAGCCGCGCCTGACCGCGCACGATCAGCGCCGAGCCCGGCTCGCCGCTCCAGGTCGCGAGCCCCGCCTCGACGATTCGCTGGGTCAGTGCGTCGAGCTGCGCCCGCTGGGCGCTCAGTTCGGTTTCGATGATGCGACGGGCCTCGTCGAGATTGCGGCCCACCAGACGCGCCGACAGGTAGTTGGTGGCCTCGATCAGAACCGATGGCGGCAAACCCAGCGGCGTTTCGATGATGCGGTTCTCGACCGTCCCGTTCTCGGTGACGATCACGACGAGCGCGCGGCCGGGCCCGAGATTGACGAACTCGATATGCTTCAGCGGCTGCTCGATGCGCGGTGCGATGACCATGCCGGCGCAGCGCGACAGGCCGGACAGCAGGCTGGATGCCTCGCCCAGCACGTCCTGGACGCTGCGGCCAACGGCGGCGCAACGGCCATCGATATTATCGCGCTCCTCCTGCGACAAGTTGCCGATCTCGAGCAGGCCATCGACGAACAGGCGCAGGCCGGCGTCGGTCGGAACCCGGCCCGCCGACGTGTGAGGTGCAAACAGCAACCCGGCGTCCTGCAGGTCGGCCATGACATTGCGGATGGTGGCCGGCGACAGTTGCTCGGTCAGGCGCCGGGTCAGGGTGCGCGAACCGACCGGTTCACCGCTCTCGACATAGGCCTCGACGATACGCCGGAAGACCTCGCGCGCCCGCTCGTTGAGCTCGGCGACGGGCGCGCCCGCACCAGCCAGCGTGCGCGCGATGCTGGTTTCGAGCCGCGACGCGGCGGTCTGGGAAGGTTCTACACGGTTGACGCGGCTCATTGCTGGCTGCACCTCCGATGACCAAAGAGTTAGGCTTGGGTGTGTCCTGCGTCAACGCGCGATCGCACCGCAGCAAATAGTAGTTGTCGGCCCAATACGTTCCGGTGTTGGTGTCGTCAGCACAACAGGAAAAGAGACCATCATGCGCCCATCCGGCCGCGCGCCCGACCAGCTCCGCCGTATCGAACTCGTCCCCGGCTTCTCGCGCCATGCCGAAGGCTCGTGTCTGGCCAAATTCGGCGACACGCACGTGCTGTGCACGGCCAGCGTCGAGGACAAGGTACCAGGCTTCCTGCGCAACACCGGTCGCGGCTGGGTGACGGCCGAGTACGGCATGCTACCGCGCTCGACCCATACCCGCACCGACCGTGAAGCGGCGCGCGGCCGCCAGTCAGGCCGCACACAGGAGATCCAACGCCTGATCGGGCGGGCGTTGCGCGCCGTGATCGACCTGGAAGCGATGCCCGATACGACGATCAAGATCGATTGCGATGTGCTGCAAGCCGATGGCGGCACACGCACCGCCAGCGTCACGGGCGCCTGGGTGGCGCTGCGCCTGGCCGTCGACGGGCTGGTGCGCGGCGGCAAACTGGCGCGCAATCCCGTGGCAGGCCAGGTGGCCGCGGTTTCGTGCGGTATTCATGAGGGCACGCCGGTGCTGGATCTCGACTATCCCGAGGATTCCAGCGCCCAGGCCGATGCCAACTTCGTCCTGACCGGCACCGGCGGCATCGTCGAGGTGCAGGGCACAGCCGAGAAGGACCCTTTCAGCGAAGCGGAATTCCTGGCGCTGCTGGCATTGGCCCGCAAGGGGATCGGCGAACTGTGCGCGGCTCAGCGCACGGCGCTGGGCCTCTCGGCCTGAGATCCGGGGGCCAAGAGTGGTGCGCCGTTTGACAGGACAAAAGCTCGTCGTGGCCACGCATAACCGCGGCAAGGCCGACGAGATCCGCCAGCTGCTCCGCGGCTATGACGTCGCCGTCGTATCGGCGGCCGACCTGGGGCTTGCAGCGCCTGAGGAAACCGGCGTGACGTTCGAGGACAATGCGACACTCAAGGCGCGCGCCGCGGCCGCCGCAGCCGGACTGCCGGCGCTGGCCGACGATTCCGGTCTGTGTGTCGCGGCACTGGATGGTCAGCCCGGCGTGGTCACGGCAGATTGGGAGGGCCCGACGCGGGATGCTTTGGTCGGCATGACCCGCATCCAGCGCGAACTACAGGCGCGCGACATCCCCGACACGCCGGAGGCCCGGCGTGCAACCTTTGTCTGTGTGCTGGCGCTGGCATGGCCCGACGGCCACTGCGACGTGGTGCGCGGCGAGATGCCGGGCCATATCGTTTGGCCGCCGCGCGGCAACGGCGGCCACGGCTATGATCCGACGTTTCGGCCTGAGGGCTCGCCGCTGACGTGCGCTGAGCTGGAACCGTCAGCCAAGAATGCGATCAGCCACCGTGGCGCGGCGTTTCGCAAGCTGATCGCCGCGTGCTTCGGGTGACAACGCCAGCGCGGGTCAGTATGGATCCACGCTGCTGCCGAGCATAGGCACCATGCCCGACCCGCTCTTCGCCATCTATGTGCATTGGCCGTTCTGCCGGTCGAAGTGCCCGTACTGCGACTTCAACAGCCACGTTCGCGATACCGTCGATCAGCGCCGCTGGCGCAACGCACTGCAGGCGGAGTTGTGGCACTACGCGGCGCAGACCGCCGGCCGCACCGTTACCAGCATCTTCTTCGGCGGCGGCACGCCATCCCTGATGCCGCCGGAGACCGTGGCCGCCGTCATCGCGTCGATCCGGAACCTGTGGTCGGTGGCGGACGACGTCGAGATCACGCTGGAAGCCAATCCGACGTCGGTCGAAGCTGGTCGGTTCCAGGCGCTGCGCGGTGCCGGCGTCAACCGCGTGTCACTGGGTGTCCAGGCCTTCGACCGTGACGCGCTTCACTTTCTCGGTCGGGAACACGACGTCGACGAAGCCGTTGCCGCACTGACGTTGGCGCGCGACGCGTTTCCGCGCCACTCGTTCGATCTGATCTACGCTCGCCCGGGGCAGACCGTCGATCGATGGCAAGCCGAGCTGAAGCATGCGCTGGGCTTCGTCCGCGATCACCTGTCGGTCTACCAGCTCACCATCGAGCGCGGGACGCGCTTCTGGCAGGACCATGCGCGCGGCCTGTTCACCCTGCCGGACGAGGACACGCAGGCGGCCCTGTTCGAGACGACGCAGGCGCAACTGAGCGACGCCGGCCTGCCCGCCTACGAGATCTCCAATCACGCCCGTTCCGGTGGGACCTGCCGGCACAATCTCACCTATTGGCGCTACGAGGACTATGTCGGCGTCGGCCCCGGCGCCCATGGCCGTCTCACGCGGGCTGATGCGGGTACCGTGCGCAAGCGCGCCACACGTCAAGTGACAGGGCCCGAGGCATGGCTTGAACAGGTCGAGGCGGACGGCCATGCCACGGTCGAGGACAGCACAGTCGATGGTCCCGATCTGATCGCGGAAGCGATGATGATGGGACTGCGCCTCGTGGACGGGATCGATCGCGCTGCCTTCCGGCGCGTCACCGGTGTCGATCCGGTCGCCGCTTGTGATGCACAGGCTTTGCGACAGTTGATTGAAGGCGGTTTCGTCGTGGCTGATGAGCATGGGCTGCGTGCCACGCCGACTGGTCGCCAGGTGCTTAACGCGGTCCTGGCGCGCCTGTTGGCACGGTAGGCACCACACAAAAAGAGAGCGGGCCGAAGCCCGCTCTCCCTACTCAGACCCGAGAGTATCGGTATCAGAAGGTCAAAGCCGTACCGAGGATGACGGCCCAGGAGTCCGCCTTCTCGCTCTTGGTCTGGCCCGAGCCCATGTAGTAGATCACGCCGCCCGTGAGCTTGATGCCCGGCGAGAGCGCGTAGTTGGTGCCGATTTCGAAGTAATCGAGCTTGTCCTTGCCCGGTGCGCCCGCGGTGCCGCCGTTGGCGTCCTTGTTGCGGCCGCCCCACCAGCCCGCTGACAGCTGCCACGGACCCGTTTCGTACATGAGCGACGCGGTGTACCAGTTCGTGGCGTTCTTGCCCCGCAGGCCGTTGTTGTCGCGACCAGCACCGCCGCCCAGCGTGAAGCCGGAGAAGCCGATCTGCGCACCGACTGCCCACGACTTGTAACGGCCGAAGATGTTCGGGTTCGCCGCGTTGTTCACGCCAGCTGCGCCACGATCAAAGCCCGCGGTCGCATAGGCGCCGTACAACGCGATCGACACGTCACCGAACTTGTTCAGGTAGTTCGCCGAGATGTCGAGACCGTTGTGCCAAGCGTTGCCGTTGCGCGGGCAGTTGCTGAAGTTGCCACCCGCCGTGCGCGAGCGACAATCGGCCGCCGACGCCGTGGCGGAGAACGACGGCGTGTACGAGAAGCCGATCTGGAAGCCGGCAAAGCGCGGCGTGAAGTAGGTCAGCTTGTTGGAGTCACCGCTGAAACCGGCATTGTGGGCAGCGCCGGTGCCAAGGATGTTGCCGCCACGACCAGCGTTTTGGGCAGTGCTGAAAGCACTACCAAAGTAGTTGAAGTTGTGGTCGTTGAAGCCCCAGCCGATCAACGCTGACGGCGACGAGTACTGCATCTTGAACGACGCCGAGTCGGTGCCGCCGAATTCGATGCGGCCCCAATCGCCGAACGCGAAGATGTACTCTTCGTCGAGCTGATCGTTGGTGCTCGTGGAACCACCGCCCTGCGACCAAGCTTCCAACTCGACGCGGATACCAATCGACGTTCCGTTGTCCAGCTTCGTCGTACCGGTGAACCAGATTTCGCCTTCGTACTTGAAGTTCTCCGGGCGATAGCTGCCGGCAGCATCCCTGTCAGTATGACCGATGGCGATCATCGCCTGGAAATAACCACGCAGTTCGAGCTTGATCGGGTCGGCGGCCATCGCCGGCGCGGCGATGAGACCACCGGCGACCAGCGCGGTCGTGCCCAGTAGTGCTTTTTTCATGTTCTCCCTCTCTCGTGGGTCTGAAGTACGCTACGCAGGTCGGACCGTGTTGGCCGGTTCGAGGGGTCTAAGCCTGAGCCGGCCAACAAACCGCCCCCGCCACGAACGGACGACGACTCATGTAACCACCGGGTCGTAATCAGGGTCAAGAAACCAAAGGGCTTTGACATGATTCTTTCGGAAGGTGTGTCTATTCGGCAACAGATTGTGGCTCCACCATTATTTGCCATTTACGAATGCCCTGAGCCGGCGGAGTTGAGACTTCAAATTAAGCGAATAATCAATTCACATTCTCTGTGAGTTTTTAATCGAGACGGACGTTCGGCAACGTTGATTCGGGAATTGGAATCGCCCGAAATGCCCCCACTCACAGATGAAAATATTCAATCACTTCCATGGTCCGGCGTGTCAGCGGCCTTGCCGCCCAATCGGAAGTGCCCCTATAACAAACGACATGGGCAGTCATGCCCGACGTCTGAGGCAGCGGCCGGATTCAGGGAGTGTTCGGTCGCGCAGGAGCAGTACTCGATGATTCGTATCGTCCGCCCGGGTGCAGCGGCACTCGCCGGTCTTGTCGTCATGGTGACAATGGGTGGCCTGGTTGGGTGCAGTCAAAACCAGGGCTCGGATTCCGAGACGATCGACCGGCGCCGCGATGCCATTCAGCGGGGCATCGGTGGCCGTACGCAGCCGTCGGACAGTGGACTCTTCGGTCCCGGTGGGCTGTTCGGTTCGCGGGACGACAAGAGGAAAGGCCTGGACGAACCCGGTATTGCGGTCAACGCCTACCTGTGGCGTGCCTCGCTCGATACGGTTTCCTTCATGCCGCTGGCATCGGCCGATCCCTTTGGCGGAACAATCATCACTGATTGGTACACACCACCGGAAAACCCCAACGAACGGATGAAGGTTCAGGTCACGATCCTGGATCGCGACCTGCGCGCTGATGGTGTGCGCGCGTCCGTCTTCCGCCAGACCATGGCGGGCAATCGCGGCTGGGTGGATGCCAACGTCGATCCCCGGACCAGCCTGGAGCTGGAAAACCAGATTCTGACCCGCGCCCGGCAACTGCGTATCGCGCAGACCGGCCAATAAGCTAGCGCGGCGATTCCGTCCCAGCGGGGAAGTCCGCCGGGGAGGGGAGCGACGCCGGTCGTCGCTGGAAGTCAAAGCAAAACGGGCGCCCCTCGGGGCGCCCGTCGCTTTTCGATCCTGTCGGATCGCTTAGTTCAGGACGATCTCGACACGGCGGTTCTGCGGCTCGCGCACGCCGTCGGCCGTCGGGACCAGCGGTTGGCTCTCGCCACGGCCAACCACGACGATCTGCGTCGCCGGGATACCGTTGCGCACCAGCTGATCCTTCACCGCGTTGGCGCGGCGCAGGGACAGGGCCATGTTGTAGGCGTCGGTGCCGGCGCGATCGGTGTGACCCGTCACGTCGATCCGCGTCGTGCGGCCCGCCTTGGCCTGATCGGCCGCCTGCTTGATCGTGTTGACTGCCGTCGGCGTCAGGTTCGACCGGTCAAAGTCGAAGAAGACGATGAACGAGCGGACTTGACCCGGCGGGGTGACCGGCGGTGCCGCAACGCCCGGAGGCGGTGCGCCCCAGTTGTAGGCCAGACGCACGAACGGTCCGTGGACCAGCTCACCCGAGCGACCCTTCGGGCCGCCGCCACCTTGCGCCAAGGCGTGGTTCACACCGTCGAACCACTCCAACTTATAGCCGACACCCAGATGGACCAGCGGCGACACCTCGACGTCGATGCCGATGCGCGCGCCGATATCCCAAACCAGACGCTTGCTGTTCAGGGCGCCACCCGGCGGGACGCTCGTGCTGCCCTTCGTCTTGCTGTACAGGAACGACGTATCGACGCCGCCGAACAGGCTGACGATATCCGTCAGACGGAGCGAGCCATCGACACCGATCTTCGGACCGATGCCCCAGGAGTACGAGCCATAGCCGAAGAGCGGCGCAACGCTATCCGAGAACGAAGAGCGCCACTGCTGATAACGCACGCCGATGAACGGCCGCACACCGTAACCGGGGCCCGTGATGTTGTAGCCGACTTCGCCGTCGACGTTCCAATAGGTGTTCTTCGTGCCATGCCAATCGAAGACACCGGCGCCCTTGCCCTTGTTACGATCGAAGTACCGGCCGCCCAACGCGAGATCGAACGCGCCGTCGAAGCGATAGCCGAGCTTGCCGTCAATGCCCCAGCCGTTGCCACGGCCGGCCTTGCCGCCGAGGTTAAACGCCTCGCTGACGCCCGTCTTGCCCGGCAGAATGTACATGCCGTCGAGGTAGCCAAAGAAACCAGGTCCGGTCTGCACTTGGGCCTGGGCCGCTCCGGCCATCAGGACGCCGAGGGAGACACCTGCCAGCAATGTTTTCCGCATACCCATTCCCCTCTCTCGTTTAACGCCTATCCCTAGGGACCGCTCCGCAGGGATGGCGGTCTCTCTCTTCCTGCCGTCGAACAATCTAACCCGGACCACGCGCTAGCCTAAAGTCTTGATCTGCAGTTTCAGTGCACGCGGCGTTGGAATTCTGAAAGGTGTGGCATTCCCGCAACATATGACCCGATCATCCCAGGTTCGCGTGACAGGAAGGCGACCCCAACCGCGGTTCGACACCCTACCGTAGCCAAGGACGCGGCCGAACCAAATCAGAGAATGTCCCGTCGCAGGATTTATTTCATGTTTTTGCACTGCAAGATTACTTAATGGCTGCATGACAACGACCTTGACGCCGCTGGGATGGCACGGCATGCGCTGCGATCCGGTTTTCGCAAGGTGATGTGCTGCCTCCGCAGTCGCACCAGCGCGCAGTGGGAGTAGGGATCGTGTCGCAACTGACCAGCACCGAGGGCCGTAACGAGCCGGTGCGCTACAATTTCCGCGAGACCGAGGCGGCGTGGCAGAAGACCTGGGCGGCGCGCGGAACCTTCACGGCGGTCGCCGACCCGTCGAAGCCCAAATACTATGTCCTGGAGATGTTCCCCTATCCGTCGGGGCGCATCCACATGGGTCACGTCCGCAACTATACCCAGGGTGACGTGGTGGCGCGGTATCGCCGCGCCAAGGGCTTCAACGTGCTGCACCCGATGGGATGGGACGCCTTCGGCCTGCCGGCCGAGAACGCGGCGATGGAAAAGAAGGTCCACCCCAAGACCTGGACCTATCAGAACATCGAAGCCATGAAGGCCCAGCTCAAGGTCATGGGCCTGTCTCTGGACTGGAGCCGCGAGGTCGCGACCTGCGATCCCACCTACTACCGGCACCAGCAGAAGATGTTCCTCGACTTCTGGAAAGCCGGGCTGGCGTACCGCAAGGAGGCCTGGGTCAACTGGGATCCGGTCGACAACACGGTGCTGGCCAACGAGCAGGTGATCGACGGCAAGGGCTGGCGCACCGGCGCCACGGTCGAACGGCGCAAACTGGCGCAGTGGAACCTCAAGATCACGCACTTTGCCGACGAACTGCTGAAGCGCCTCGATACCATGGAGCGCTGGCCCGAGAAGGTGCGCCTGATGCAGGCCAACTGGATCGGCAAGAGCGAAGGGGCCAGGGTCTTCTTCGAATTGACGGGCCCGGGCGTAACCGCTGGCGAAACGCTGGAGATCTTCACGACGCGGCCCGATACGCTGTTCGGCGCTTCGTTCATGGCCATCTCGCCCGACCATCCGCTGGCAACCCGCCTGGCGCAGAGCGACACGGCGCTGGCCGACTTCATTGCCGACTGCCGCCGCACTGGCACCAGCGCCGCCGAGATCGAGACCGCCGAGAAGAAGGGCTATCGCACGGCGGTGTCGGTAAAGCACATCGTCAAACCCGGCGAGACCCTGCCAGTCTATGTCGCCAACTTCGTGTTGATGGACTACGGCACCGGCGCCATCTTCGGTTGCCCGGCTGGCGATCAGCGCGACCTCGACTTCGCCCGCAAGTACGGCCTGCCGGTCATCCCGGTTGTGCTGCCGCCCGGTGAGAATGCAGCCGAGTTCGTGATCCGCGACGTGGCCTACGTCGACGACGGCACGCTCTACAATTCGGGCTTCCTCAACGGCTTGCCCGTGGCCGAGGCCAAGCGCGCCATCGTCCGCCACCTGGAGGAGAAGGGGGCCGGCAAGGGCACGGTACAATACAAGCTGCGCGACTGGCTGGTGTCGCGGCAGCGCTACTGGGGTTGCCCGATCCCGGCGATCCATTGCGAGAGCTGCGGCGTCGTGCCGGTACCGGAAGCAGACCTGCCGGTGACCCTGCCGGAGGATGTCGAGTTCGACACGCCCGGCAACCCGCTGGACCGGCACCCGACCTGGAAGCACGTCAACTGTCCGTCATGCGGCAAGCCGGCGCGGCGCGAGACCGACACGTTCGACACGTTCATCGATTCAAGCTGGTACTTCGACCGCTTCACGTCGGCCACATGCGCTACGGCGCCGTTCGACAAGGCCGAGCACGAGTACTGGATGCCGGTCGATCAGTATATCGGTGGCGTCGAGCACGCGATCCTGCATCTGCTGTATTCGCGCTTCTGGACGCGCGCCATGCGCACGGTCGGCCTGGCTGATCGCGACGAGCCTTTTGCCGGGCTGTTCACGCAGGGGATGGTCTGCCACGAAACCTACCGCGCCGCCGACGGCACTTGGCTGTTCCCGGATGAGGTGAAGCGCAACGACGCCGGCAGCGTCGTGCGGCTGAGCGACGGATCGCCCGTCAGCGTCGGCCGCTCCGAGAAGATGTCGAAGTCGAAGAAGAACGTCGTCGATCCCGACCAGATCATCCGCGACTACGGCGCCGACACCGCACGCTGGTTCATGTTGTCGGACTCGCCGCCCGAGCGCGACCTGGAGTGGACCGAAGCCGGCGTCGCCGGTGCCTGGCGATTCCAGCAGCGGCTCTATCGCCTGCTGAGCGGCGCCATTGCCGATCTGCCGCCGGCGACCGAGGCGAAGCCGGCGACCTTCTCCGACGCGGCGATGACGCTGCGGCGGGCAGCGCACCGCGCGATCGTCGGCGTGGGCGAAGACATCGAGCGCTTTCATTTCAACAAGGGCGTCGCGCGTCTCTATGAACTCGCCAACGCGATCGAGGCGTTCAAGCCGTCGTCCATCGACGATCGCTGGGCGCTGCGCGAGACGCTCGACATTTTCGTTCGTCTGATCGGGCCGATGACGCCCCATCTCGGCGAAGAGCTGTGGCGGATGCTCGGCGGCCAGGGCTTGCTGGCCGACACATCATGGCCCGTTCCGGATCCGGCGCTGCTGGCCGACGACGAGGTCACCATGGCCATCCAGGTGAACGGCAAGCTGCGCGCCACCATGCGGCTGGCGAAGGACGTGGCCAAGGATGTCGCCGAAGCGCAGGCGCTGGGATTGCCCGAGACTCAGCGCGCCATGGCGGGCAAGCCGGCGAAAAAGATCGTCGTCGTCCCCAACCGCATCGTCAACATCGTGGTGTGATCGTTCTTTCCTCCCCACCTCGTGGGGAGGAAAGACGTCAGTAGTCGTATTCCAGGGCGACACCGGCGCGACCGGTCGAGTTGGTGCCGACCTCGGTTTCGATCTTCACGTTGGGGATGACCTCGACCTGGACGACACCGCGCGTGTCGCCCTGCAGGCCCTGCCGGCCGCCGATATAGACTCCCGGCGCGATGTAGCGGCCACCTTCCACGGTGGCGCTGCTGACGCCCTCGGATTTGCCGGACCCATCTCCGCCGGTCCCGATGCCCAGCCGATCCAGGCCCAGCGCCTGGCGCACCGAATCGATACCGCCGCCACCGCCGCCGCCGGTCAATTCCGCCACCGCCTGTGCGATCTGCGCCAACTGGGAAGGCCCGAGTTCGGCGGCGCCCTTGCCGAACAGGAACTGCGCCAGGATCTCGTCCTGCGGCAGCTGGGGCGTCGAGCTCAGCACGATCTTGGGATCGGTCGCCGGTCCGGTCACCTTGATTTCGATGGTGACGTTGCCGTTGCGCGACGACGCGACGAAATCGATCATCGGCAGGATGCGATCGGCCGTCACCAGGCTGACCGTGCCGCGCGTGAAGTTCACGGTCCGGCCCAGGATGGCGAGCGTTCCCCGGCGCAGCCGCAGGCCACCGATCACGGCCGGCGCGGCGCTGGTGCCCGTCACCGTCAGATCGCCGGCGACCTCGGCATCCAGACCCTTACCGCGCACGAAAATGGCTTGCGGCGCATTGATCTTCAGGTCGAGCGTGATGGGCTTGGCCGGCGCCGATGCTGCCACCGGCTTGGGCGCGCCTTTGCCGATTTCCTTGACGGGCACGCTGGGCACGGCCTTGGCGGCGCCCCCCATGGCGGCGCTGATCTCGGCCCGGTCGATCTGGATCGGCCCCTGGACCGTGAGGCCGTCGGCCAGCGAACCGAAGATTCGCAGCGATGTCGTGACTTCCGCCAGCAGATCCCGTCGCCCGACCACGCGGGCGCGGCGGGTCTCGATGCGCAGATCGAGCGGCAGTGTCATCTTGGGATCCAGGCGCACGTCGCCGCTGACCGCAATATCGCCCTTGCCGACCGACGGAAGGTTGAACCGCTCGATGATCACGCGATCGTCGGCCAGCCGGATGAGACCGGTGCCCTGCGACAGCACCAGGCCCTGGGATGGCATCGCCAGCTTCAGGTCTTCCAGGCGTACCGAGCCGGAACCGCTGGGCCGACCACCGCGGCTGGCCAGCGTCACGTCGACAATCGCGTTGCCGCCCAGCTGTTGGATATCCGGGCCGGCCAGGCTGGCGAGCATGGCCAGATCGATCGGCCCCTTGATGGCGATGCGGGCATCGGGTGTCCCGCCCTGGGCCGGCAATTGCGCCGTGACGTTGAATGCCAGATTGCTGGCACCGGCAGCGAGTTGCGCCTCGACCGTGGCTTGCCGGTTGCGCATGGCCGCCTTGCCGGTCAGCGACGCGGCCGGAATCGTCGCCATGGCGATGCTGCGCATCTTGGCGTCGCGGATGGCGTAGGTCGCGTCGACCTCGGGATTGGCGCTGGCGCCGCGCATGCGGACCTGGGCCTGCAGGGCGCCGCTCATCTGCAGCTCGGCGCCGGCGAGCGCCGCGAGTTCGGCCAGGGGCAGGGCGGTGATATCGACCGACAGGTCGCTGTTGCGCGGATCGAACGTGCCGCCAGCCCGGATCTGGCCGCCGGCGAAATCCAGTCGGGTGGGTTCGATGACGGTGCGGCCACCGGTCTGGCGGATCTGCGTGGGCTGCGCCAGCGCCAACGTCCTGCCGCCGCGCGTTGCCTTCAGGCTGTCGATGTCGAGGACCGTCTCGTCACCGTTCAGCCGCGCCTTGATGGCGGTGCTGGCCTGCAGGCCGGTTCCGGACACATCGGCGGTTGCCGCGATCGCGGTGCGATCGCCATTGGCCTTGAGTGATACGGTGTGAACTTCAGCGACGCCGCGCAGCGCGTTGATGGCGACAGTGGCATCAAAGGCGGTGCGACCCAGCGGATCGGTGACGGTGGCGTCGCCCTTCAACGTGCCGATACCGAGCGTGCCGGCTGCCAGGTTCGTGCCGCGCAACGCGATTTTCATGCGGCCATCATTCGCCGCCGGGTCGGGATCGACCGCAAGCTCCAGCCGGCCGCCCAGGGGCTGGCCCGCCAGGGCGCTGAAATCCTTGAGATCCTCGACCACCAGACGAGCCGTACCGGAGGCCGACGTGCGATCCATCATCAAATCGCGGATCGACAGGCTCAGCTTGCCCAGCGACGCCTCGAATGTCGGGATCGACAGGCGCTGGCCTGCCGTCGCGGTCACCTGGCCCTTGGCGCGGAGCGGTCGGTCGCCGGTGGTGCCGTCGAGCTGCAGCGTGCCGTCCAGGCCGTCCTGGCGCAGCGCGACATTCGCATCGACATCGAGGCGCTCGATCGTCGTGCCCTCGAGCTTCGCCTCGGCGAGCTGCGCCTTGAGCTTCACGGTCCGGCGCTCATCGCCCGCATCGACGTGAATATCGCTGCGCAGGCTGCCGGTGAAGCGCGGATCGATGGCGGCAAGCTTCGGCAACGCAATGGCCACGTCGAGCGCGCCGGTGGCGCCGCGCCCCGTACCACTGCCCTTGATCGAGAACGCGTCCGATTCGACGGTCGACGGCTCGAGGCGCCAGTTGCCGCTCTGCTGATCGAAGGTGCCGTTCGCCGTCAGGCGCACGGCCGGTGCCAGCAGCGCGGGTGGCACATTCGGCACGACGGCATCGCGCAGGTTGGCCTCAACGGCGAACGTCTGCGCCTCGAGCGTGCCGCTGACGCGGGCTTTCAGCTGCGCCGCGCCGCTCATCGGTTGACCGGCGAGCGCCGACACGGCCTTGAGATCGGGAACCTCCACCGTCGTGGTCGCATCGATGCGCTTGTCCGGCGCCATGGTGCCGGATGCCGTGGCGTTGGCCAGCGACGACGTGAAATTGAAGGCCGACAGGTTGATCTGACCCGCCGCGTTGCGCTCGCCGCTCGCGGTGATGCGCAGGTCGCTCGCCGATGCATCCGCGCCGCTGGCCAGCGGCCATGCGACGGACCCGATGGTGCCGTCGATGCCGCCGCGCAGCGCCGGGCCAGCCGACAGGTTGGCGCCCTGGATCGACGCCTTCAGGTCGACGCCCTTGATGGTTCCGGGTGCCACCTTCAGCTCCGCGGCCTTGACCGCCAGCGTGCCGTCGAGCGCCTTCAGCGTGCCGTTCGCCTGCATCTCCAGCTGCAGTCCCTGCCAGCCGGCGCCCGGCATGATGGCGGCCAGCATGGCGGGATCGCCGCCAGTCGCCGTCACGCGCAGCTGCAGTCGCTCGTCGCCGGGGTTGTATGTGCCGCTGGCCGCGGCGTCCAACGGCGCGCTCGCAATCCGTACGCTGCGGATGTCGATATTGCCGGCTGTCGCCAGCAGAACGTCGGCGTCGATCTTGACCGGTCGAGCGAGCGCTGCTGACCAGACCGGATCGGGCAGCTTGCCGCCCTGCAGCTCGAGCGCCACCGTCACCTGGCGTCCCGCGGAATCGGATCGCATGCCGCCCGACCCGTTCACGCGCAACGCGTCGCCGGCCTCGAACGTGATCTCGCCTTGGGCGCTGGTACGCGATCCTTCGGCCTTGACCTTGCCCGCCGTGCGCGCCAGGTCGGGTCGGCCCAGCATGACCGCGACCACGCCGCCCTGGCCTTCGTCGAAATCGCCTTCGATGGTCCCCACGCCCCGCGCGGCATCGTAACCGGAGCGCACCGCGAGGCGTCCCTGGCCATCGCTGCGCGTGGCTGTCAGCTGCAGGTTGTTGCCGCCCGCCGTGCCATGGATGCGGGCGGCACCCTCGATGCGCCAGCGTGACTCGATCCCCATCAGCGGGGCACCGAGATGCAACTCGTCGACCGCCAGCGATCCCACTGTCAGACGCAACGGCAGATCACCCCCACCGCCATCGGCCGCCGTTTCCTGTGGCGGTGGCGGATTGGCCGGTGGCTCGGGCGGACGGCGCACGTCGATGCGCGCGGCGCGGATGGTCTCGATATCGAGGCGACCCGCGAAAAGCGGCAGGAACGACCACGACAACTGCGCGTCATCGACCGCAAGCCAGACGCCCTTGGCGTCGGCCATCTCGACCTTGGCCAGGCGCAGGTTGGTCGGGAAGAATCCGGATGGCCCCTCGATGCGCAACGTGCTGTCCGGCGTCGAGGCGACCTTCGACACCATGTCGAACAGGGCGCGCTGGCCGGCACCGGTCTGCAATGCCACGAACAACAGGACGACGACGCCGACCACACCGGCGACGATGCGGAGCAGGAGTCGGCGGATACGCATCAGAAGGCCTGCCCGATACTGATGTAGATGCCAAACCAGGAATCACCCGACCGGCGATTGAGCGGCGTGGCGACATCGGCGCGAATCGGGCCGAAGTCGCTGTAGTAGCGCACGCCCACGCCGGCACCGATCCGTGGTGACTCGCCCTTGCTGCCGGGCAGGGAGCTGGCGTACGCCGTGCCGGCGTCGACGAAGGCGACGGCCCCGAACGTGCTGGTCAGTCGTTGCCGAACCTCGACGCTGCCCTCGACGATACTCTGGCCACCCAGCGGGTCGCGATTGGAGTCGCGTGGTCCGGCGCTTTGATAGGCGAAGCCACGCACCGATCCGCCGCCGCCGGCATAGAACAACTTGTCGGGTGGCACCGCATCCTTGCGCGCGCCGGGCATGCTGCCCACCGACGCCCGCAACGCGAGAACCGTCGTGCCGCTGCCCGTCATGTCGAAATAGGTGCTGCCGGTTGCCCGCATTTTCACGAATGGCTTGGCGATATCGTGCACCTGGAAGTAGGGCGTGACATCCACGAGCAGCCGATAGCCGCGTGTCGGATCGAGCGCGTCGTTGGACCGGTCCAGCGTGGCGCCGAGCGGCAGGCCCAGCAGCAGGTACGTTTTACGCCCGAGCCTGTCGGTCTCCACCACTTCACTCTCGAACGACACGCCCGCCCGAACGATAAGCCCCTTGTTGACGAGACGATCGATACTGCCGCTCACCAGTGCCGAGCGGCGGCGATAAGCGTCGGTGATCTCGCGAAGAACGCCGCCCTGGAGATTGAGCGCCTGATCGAGCCGCAGGAAATCGGGCTTGCGGTACTGGGCGGCCACCGCGAAGCCGGTATCGGCCAGCTTGTTCTCGACGAGCCGCGTCGCTTCTGCCGACAGGCGCAGCGAGTCGGCCACGCCAGTCAGGTTGCGATGAAGCCAGTAGGCACGCAGGCCGGCACCTTCGGATGTGGCGTAACTGACGGAGAAACCGATCGTGCGCGGCAGCCGCTCGACAACCTCGACCTCGACCGGCAGCTGACCCTGGGCGTCCAGCTCCTTGCCCCGGATGATGTTGATGCTGCCGAAGATGCCCAGCTCGGTCAGACGAGCGCGCAGGTCCTCGATCCGATCGGGATGATACGGCTCACCCGGCCGAAACGGCACGCGGTTCTCCACGAACGCGGCGTCGGTGCGCTGCAGGCCCCGGAACGTCACCGTGCCCATGGTCGCCGGCGGACCGGGCTCGACGCGCCACGTGATGCGCGCCGTGTTGGTATCGCGGTTGACGATGACCTCGCGGTTCGCAATCCGCGCGAGCGCATAGCCCTGACGCTGGAGCTGCGACAGCAGTTCATCATCGGTGGCCAGGATCTTGGCGGCAACGGCTGGCTGGCCCACGGCGAGCGGAAACTTGTCGCGTACCAGGACAGGCTTGGACGTCCCCGGTACGACCACATCCATGCTCTGCACCGTGAAGCGCGGGCCGGTTTCGACCGCCACGTCGACCCTGACATCGGTACCCTTCGGCAGCGCGTCGATGGCATCCAGGGCCATCGGGTCGTCGATGTCCGAGCCTGCGGCGCGCGCCTCGACGCGCGAGGCGTAGTAGCCTTGCGATCGCAGCGACTTGACCACCAAATCACGCTGGCCCTGCGCCCGTTGCAGGATCGTGACGGCCGTGGCGCCGCCGGTCTGCTGCTCGGCGTCGACCTTGATCAGCGCCTCCAGTTCCTCGCGCAGCGCCGCATCGACGTCACCGTTGAACCGCAGCTCGACCACGGTCTTGCCATGTGTCGCCGGCGCCGCGGTCGTCGGTGGCGCGGCGGGCGGGGCATCTGACGTCTGCGCCACAGCCGCCATGGATGCCAGCGCCAGCGCAAGGGCACTCGCGGGAGGCGTTATCCTCCGGGACAATGCGATCGACCGAATGCCGACGCGGCGAAGTAGACCGAGTTTATCCTGCATCCCGATGAGACCGTACCCCAGATCGCACCCAAAGAAACAGCTCCGGTGCGCGACCGGCGGCATGTCGGCCCACACCCACACCATTGTCTCGATGCGGCCTTGGTCTGGTATCGCAGCTATCATCCCACAACATCAAGGCTGCAGCGCGCATACGGTTCCTTCCGCCGTTGCCGGATGGCGCATACTGCACGATAGTGGCGATACCCGGGCTGCGCCCGAGAACTCTTGTTTGAAAAATCTCAGGGGCCTGAAACGTGCGCCTGCTCTCGCGTTTGCATCGTCATGAAATCACATCGGCCAGCCAATACACGGCGCGGTGGTGCACTGCACTGGCGTTGGCCATGATGCTGACCGCCTGCGGGTTCGAACCCATGTATGCCGAACGCACCGGAACGCCACCGGCGGGCACACCGGGACAGGGGGGCGGTGTACAGAGCGATATGTCCGGCACACGCGTCGCGACCATCCAGGACCGCGTCGGCCAGATGCTGCGCAACCAACTCATCGACCGCCTCAATCCGCAGGGCGAGCCCGCGACCCCGCTCTACTATCTCACGGTGCGGCTGAACGAGCAGAAGGACGAGGTCTTGACGCGCAGCGATCAGTTCTCGACTGCGACCAATCTGCGCTTGAATGCCGACTACGACATCCGCGATCCGCAGGGCAACGTGCTGACCACCGGCTACAGCCGCGCCATCACCCGCTACAACACGCTGCAGTCGCAGTACGGCACCATCGCCGCCGAGGACAACGCGCGCGAGCGCGCCAGTCGCGAAGTCGCCGATGACATCCGTGCCAAGCTCGCCGTGTTCTACGCCCATCGCCGTGGCCTATGATCGGCCATGGACGTCAAGGCCGCCCAGTCTGAGTCCTTCGTCGCCGGCTATCTGCGCAAGCCCGACCCAGCCCTGCGCGTGGCGCTGATCTATGGCAACGACGAGGGCATGGTCGCCGAGCGCGGCCGATCGCTGGCGCAATCAATCTGCCCCGACCTCACCGATGCGTTCCGGGTGGTCGAGCTGACCGGCCCTCAGCTCAAGGACGATCCGGCGCGACTCGCTGATGAATTCCAGTCGCTGTCGTTGATCGGCGGCCGGCGGGTGGTGCGCGTGCGGCCGGCCGGCGACGAGTCGAGCAACGCCGTCGAGGCCGTATTCGCCGCTACCGCCGGCGATGCACTGATCGTGCTGGAGGCCAGCAACCTGGCCCCGACGTCGACCTTGCGAAAACTGGTGGCGGCCGCCGACGCCGGTGCTGCCATCGCCTGCTTCGAGGACGGCGAGCGGGCCCTTGAAGGCCTGGTCGAATCGGTGTTGAGTGCCGCCGGCCTGCGCGCCGACAACGATGCGCGCGACTATCTCATCGACAATCTCGGCGGTGACCGCGGTCTCTCGCGCAGCGAGTTGGAAAAGCTCGCGCTCTACAAGGGTATCGCCAAGAGCGATACACCGGCAGCGGACCGCACCGTCACCGTCGCCGACGCGCAAGCCGTGATCGGCGACAGCGCCGCGATCGGCCTCGATGATGCGGTCTACGCCGCTTTCGACGGCGATCCCGGTGCGCTCGACCGGGCACTGGACCGCGTCTTCGCCGAGGGCATGGCGCCGGCGGCGGCGGTGCGGGCGCTGCAGCGTCATACCGACATGCTGCACCGGCTGGCGGGCGCCATCGACGGCGGCGCCCGCCCCGACGATGCGATCATGCGGCTGCGACCGCCGCCGCATTTCAGCCGGCGCGCCGCTCTCCAGCGCCAGGCCCGCCTGTGGCCCGCGCAGCGGCTGGGCGACCTGATCGACCTGCTGCTGGAAGCGGACATGCAGTGCAAGACCACGGGCCTGCCCGACGAGGCGATCCTGCGCCGGGCGGCATTGCGGATCGCGCAAGGCGCGCGAGCGCTGGCCAAGGCACCGGCCCGTCGCTGATTTCTCGAGGAGGCCGTCCATGCTGGGCGCCATCGCCGGAGACATCGTTGGTTCGCGGTTCGAAGGCAGGGATCCACCGAAACGCGATTTCGCGCTGTTCCATCCGCAGTGCCGGTTCACCGACGACAGCGTGTGTACGCTGGCCGTCGCCGACGCCTTGATGGGCGATCGTGATTTCGCCGGCAGCTTGCGCGCCTTCACGCAGCTGCATCCGGATCGCGGCTACGGCGGCATGTTCCTGGCGTGGGCCTTCACCGATGACGCTCCTGCCTACGGCAGTTGGGGCAACGGTGCACCGATGCGTGTCGCCGCCGTCGGCTGGCTGGCACGAGACGAAATAGAAGCCCGCGATTTGGCCGCGGCGCAGGCCAGCGTGACCCACAACCATCCCGCCGCCATCGCTGGCGCGCAGGCCGTCGCGCTCGCGATCCTGCTCGCGCGATCGGGCGTGCCGCGCGCCGAATTGCGGCAGCGCATGATTACCGACTTCGGTTACGACCTTGCGCCGGAGCGGGCGCTGGTCGGCGGTGGTTTCGATGTCTCGGCCGCCGGCACCGTACCGCCGGCACTCACGGCGGCCTTTGAGACCGACAGCTGGGAAGCCGCCGTGCGCACGGCTGTGTGCCTGGGCGGCGACACGGACACGCTGGCTTGCATCGCGGGCTCGGTTGCCGAAGCGATCCACGGCCTACCCGCCGACATCGCCGCCGCTGTGCCCAGCTACCTGACTCCTGATCTGCGTGACGTCGTCACGCGATTTACCGCTGCCGTCGGGTCCTGACAATCACGGGCGTCAGCAACCGAGCTTCTGCGCCAGGTTGATGAAACTCTCGGCGGGGATGTCGACGACGCTGGCATCGGCCACCAGGTCGGTCTTCTGGTCGGGCCCGTGCTCGGTGGGGCGTGCGACGAATGCCGTCGCCAGGCCCTGGGCCTTGGCTGCCTTCAGATCACCGTTGTGCGCCGCCACCATCAGCACCTGCGCCGGCTCCAGGTCGAGCATGCGGCAAGCGGCCAGGTAGGCCTCGGGCGTCGGCTTGAAAGCGCGCGCCGTCTCGGCGCCCAGCACGCAGTCCCACGGCAGACCGGCACGTTTGGCCATGTTCACGATCAAGGCGATGTTGCCGTTGGAGCAGGGCGCGATGATGTGCTTGGTTTTCAATCGCGTCAGACCCGCAACCGCATCGGGCCACGGATCGAGCCGGTGCCAGGCGCGATTCATATGGTCGATGTCCGCCTCGCTCAGTTCCTTGATCGCGAACTCGCCGATCAGCCGCACGAGGCTTTCACGATGCAGCACATCGAGGATGGTGAAAGGGCGCCGGCCGCTGCGCACTTCTTCCATGGCCGGCTGGTAGAGTTTGCGCCAGGCCACGGCGAAGGCGAGCCAATCGATGCCGGTGATGCCTTTGCTGGCGGCAAACGCCGCAAGATCCCGGCTGACGCTGGTCCGCCAATCGACCACGGTGCCGAAGACGTCGAAGATGCAGGCCTTGATGTCGGCTGCCATGAGTCCCTCGCTTCACGATCTGAGCGCCGATCAAGAACCAAGTCGGGCGCCCTGTCGAGGGTCCGTGTTGGCGCGATCGGCGCGCATGGAGGGGATCAGGCGCCGCCTGCAATCGACGCAATCAGGGGACTCACCGGTCTACTACATCTGAACCAGCGCATGGACCTTTCCGCGATGGACCAGGTTCAACCGCCCTCGATGTCCAGCGTGAACAATTCCTGGGGGCGAGCGACACCGCGCAAGGCGTAGCGTCCCAGTGATACGAGTTCACCTCGCCGCGGACCGCATTCGGCGGCGAACGGCGACGAGACGAGAAGCTTCTGATCCAACGTACGGCTGAGGGCCGCGATGCGCGACGTCTCATTGACCGCCGTTCCCAGCACGGTGAAGTCGAGCCGTGTGGCACTTCCGAAATTGCCGTACAGCACCTCGCCCACATGCAAGGCCAAGGTGACGTCCGTGATCGGCAGCCCAGCCGCGCTTCGCGATGCCTTGAGGGCATCGACGCGCGTGCGCATCACCCGCGTCGCATCGAGCGCGCGACCGCACGCAGCGACGAGGTTGTCGTCGCGGAAGATCGCCAGAATGCCGTCGCCGATGAATTTCAGGACATCGCCGCCATGCACCTCGATCGCCTCGACCACGACCTCGGCGTAAGCATTGAGCATTGCCAGCAGCTGATCGGCAGGATTCTCGTCGGCGATCCGCGTGAAACTGGTGAGGTCGCTTGACCAGATCACCGCATGAACCGACTCGGCCTGGCCGCGCACGATATTGCCGGCCAACACGCGGCCGGCCGCGTCAGTGCCCAGATACGTGGCCAGGAATGTCCGGCCTAGCAAAGCCATCCGCTGGGCATGCAGCGCCAGTGCCAACGCCGGCATGGCGCCGCGCAACCGCACGAGATCATGATCGGTGAAGCCGCTCTCTCGATCGGTGGCAAAGGATGCGTAAACCTCCTCGACCTGTCCGACACACAGCATGCCGCCGAATGCCACCACCGTCGCGAGATAGTCGCTCGCCCCTTGCTGCTTCAGATCTGGCAGAACCGGAAACCGCGCGACCGCAGCTGCGTCGTCGAGCTTCAACCGCAGTTCGGACGCACCGGCTTGCATCATCGCGTAGAAGGGACTCGTCCGCCATTCGTCGGCGGGCAGGCTGCCGTCACCGCGCAGGACATCGGTGTCCGTGGTGGGATCACCACGCCGCCAGCGCAGCGTGCGTGCCGCCAACGTCGGATGCAGCATGTCCGATCCAACGAACACGCGAAAAACCGGCACGCCTTCCGCCAACAGCCGTTCGCAAAAGCCATGCAACAGTGCAACATCGCCGATGCCGCGCAGGCCCTCGGTGATCAGCCAGTCCTGGAGTGACGTGGACGCATTCGACATACCGCGGATGCTAGCACGATCCCCCGGCCAGGCTCACATGCGCACCTCGGCCGCCCTATACGCGATATCTGTTCATTGATTACTGAAAGGGGAAGAGCTAATAATCGCCTTAATTCCCTAAAGGGAGGATGTCATGAACGATGCCACCACCGTGCTGGTCACGGGTGGATCGGGGTTCATCGGCGCCTGGTGCATCATCGGCCTGTTGCAGCGCGGCTATCGCGTCCGTGCCACGGTGCGCGACCTGAAGCGTTCGGCCGAGGTCCGGGCCATGGTTGGAACCGAGGTCGATCCGGCGGACCGGCTGTCGCTCGTGGCCGCCGATCTATCGGATGATCGCGGCTGGGGCGGCGCCGTGCAGGATTGTGCCTATGTGCTGCACGTCGCCTCGCCGTTTCCGCCATCGCAACCGCGCGACGCTAACGAACTGATCGTGCCGGCGCGTGATGGCGCGTTGCGTGTGCTGCGCGCCAGTGTCGCCGGCGGCGTCCAACGCGTGGTGCTGACCTCCTCGACGGCGTCGGTCACGTACTGCCGGCAGACGCCGCGACCCGATCCGCTGACGGAAGAGCATTGGACCGATCCGACACACCCCGATGCCACGCCCTACGTCCAGTCCAAGACCATCGCCGAGCGCGCCGCCTGGGACTTCATGCGCGACAACGGCGGCGCCACGACCTTGAGCGTGGTCAATCCGTGCGCCGTGCTTGGACCTGTGCTGGGACGTGACTTCTCGTATTCCGTGCAGATCGTCGAACGCCTGATGAAGGGCGATCTGCCGGGCTCGCCACGCCTGGGTTTTCCTCTGGTCGACGTCCGCGATATCGCCGACCTCCACATCAGTGCCATGACCGCACCACAGGCAGCCGGCGAGCGATTCATCGGTGCCGGCCGGTTCATGTGGATGGCCGATGTTACGCACGTGCTGAAGGACAGGCTCGGTCCGGCGGCACGCAAGGTACCAACGCGCACATTGCCCAGCTGGCTGGTCCGGCTCGTAGCGCTCGTCGACCAGGGACTACGCCCTGTCGTGAGCGAACTCGACAAGCGGCGCAACTATGCGTCGGACAAGGCTCGCCAGGTGCTGGGGTGGACGCCGCGCCCGCTCGAAGACTCAATCGTCGATTGTGCCCGGAGCCTGATCAAACATGGCGTGGTGCGGTAGGGCGGTTACCGGCGTCGCGTCAGACGCTCCACGACGTCGTCCATCTGATCGAAGTTGTCCATCCAGATGGTGAGCTGAGTCTGTTCCGCGGGACCGGTAACGTCGATCGTCACCTTCAGGCCCAGAGCCTCCTCGATCGAGCGTTCCAGCCCGCGAGTCTCGGCCGTCTTGCCTTTGCTCGAGGCGCCGGGTGCAGCGACGGGCCCGGCAGCGTCCTTGTTGCCGCCCGACGCCGTCGGCGGTTGTCCCGCCGCGGTCCATGATGGCGGCAGGCCGCGCCCGTCCCAGCCAGCCTTGCTGGCTTCCTTCGCGTCGGCGGCAAGCTGCTCGGCACGGCGCGCCGTCAGCTTTTTGGTGATGATGTAGTCGGCCAGGAAGGCCGGATCGGGCGTGCCGATCAGCGCACGTGCGTGGCCCATGTCGAGGCGGCCTTGCTCGATGTGAACCTGGACGGCCGCCGGCAATTCCAGCAGCCGCAGAATGTTGGCGACATGACTGCGGCTTTTGCCGATGGTCTCCGCCAGGCGTTCCTGGGTGTGACGGAACTCATCGACCAGGCGCCGATACGCGCGCGCTTCCTCGATCGGGGTCAGGTCGGCGCGCTGAACGTTCTCGATCAGCGCGATCTCGAGAACCTCGCGATCATCCAGCGGACGGACGACGACAGGAACGTCATGCAGCTGGGCCTGCTGCGCGGCACGCCAGCGCCGTTCGCCGGCGACGATCTCGTACCGGTTCGGCGTGTCGGCAACCGGCCGCACCAGCAGGGGCTGCACCAGGCCATGGGCTTTGATGCTATCGGCCAGCTGCGCGATCTGCGCCGGATCGAACACCGTCCGCGGCTGATACCGGCTGGCTTTCAGCCATGTGATCGGGATCGTGGTGACACCCGGCCCCAGCGCGGATGCTGGCGGCGCTGGTTCGGACGACGGTGCACTCGACGGCGGTGGCGGTGGCGCCGCCTGCACATCGTCGCCCAGCAAGGCCGCGAGCCCGCGTCCCAATCCGCGCGGCTTGGGTTCCTTGGTCATGACATCCATCTCATCGAGGACACGCTTTGGTTGTAGTCTTGATCACGCGGCCTGAGGCCGTGCCGGCACACCATTGCGACGACGATGCAGCAGTTCGCTCGCCAACAGAATGTAAGCCTGCGAGCCGGTGCAGGTGTGATCGTAGAGCAGGACAGGCAGGCCGTGCGACGGAGCCTCGGAAACCCGGACGTTTCTGGGGATGGTGGTCCCAAAGACGACATCGGCGAAGTGCCCGCGTACGTCGCGTTCGACCTGTTGGGCCAACGTGTTGCGTCGGTCCATCATGGTGAGGACGACACCGTCGATGTACAATTTTGGGTTGAGTGCTCGACGCACACGCTCGATCGTACGCGTCAACTGCCCCAAGCCCTCCAGGGCGAAGAACTCACACTGCAGCGGCACCAGGACAGCCTCCGCCGCAGCCAGGGCGTTGACCGTCAGCAGGCCCAAGGAGGGAGGACAGTCGATCAGCAGGACATCCCAATGACTGAGCTTGCCCTCGAGCGCATCCCGCAGGCGGAACTCACGGTTCTCGAGGTCGATCAACTCCAACTCCGCGCCGGCCAGATTGACGCTGGCGGGCACGACTTCGAGATTGGGGATTCGGGTTGCCGCTATGGCTTGCGGTAGTTGAGCGAAACCACACAATAACTCGTAGGTACCTGTCCCTCGGGCACTGATGTCGACGCCCAGTCCAGTCGACGCGTTGCCTTGGGGATCGAGGTCGATCAGCAGCACCTTCTGGCCGACGGCAGCCAAGGCGGTCGCAAGATTGATCGCCGTTGTGGTCTTGCCGACACCACCCTTCTGGTTGGCAATCGCATACACACGCGGCGGCGACGAAGCCGCTGAAGGTGGTAGGGCCGAGACGGTGGCAGAGGAGGGGGCGTCGGCCATCAGCACTATGGATTGTGGTGGGCAGTCAGAAGAGACTTATCATTTAGTGTTCGCAGACAGCAAGGATACCCGTCTTGGATGATGGGGAACCGCGTGCCCAGCGGCGGCACGGCGCTCAGCGTCGGGATCGCAGGCGGGCGATCCTCAGGATCGCGGCGTCCGGCGCCGTCACACTGGGCACGCGGTCTATGTCCATCATCCAGGAGCGTTCGGCGTCGGTCAATTCGGCATCAAGCCCTTTGCCCTTGTGGAAAAGGCAAATAGTGGGGTCAGTTACGAATTGATGAGCCCAATCCAGCAGCTTGGGCAGCGGCGCCAAGGCCCGCGCAGTGACAATATCGGCTGCGTTTGTACCGGTTGCCTCGATCCGCTGGTTGAGGATGCTGGCATTCGGCGCCGCACGCCGCGCGACGTCACCCAGGAAGGCCGATTTGCGAACGTCCGATTCAACCAGTCGGACTGACAGATCCGGGCGGACAATCGCGAGGGTCAAGCCGGGGAATCCGGCACCGGACCCAAGATCGACCAGGGTTCGGGCATCGGGTGGAATCAGAGGCAGAACCTGCAGGCTATCCAGGATATGGCGCCCCCAGATATCGCCAAGGGTGCTGTTGGCAACCAGGTTGATGGCCGGTTGCCACTTTCGAAGCGCCTCGACATGCAGGTCGAGGCGCTCCCACGTCTCCGGTGGTAGCGCCAGACCGAGTTTGGCAGCGGCTGCGGTGGCTTCTTCGCGGGTCATTGTTCCACATGAAACAATCGAGTGCGCCCGTCATAGAGGTTTTCGGGCGCGGCGCGAACCCTGCACGACCGAAACTGCCTCGGACCGAGACCCCAGCGAACCGCGAGGGCTTCCTGGCCATCTGCGGCGGGTCATCCCACCACGATCCGGTATGTTCCACGTGAAACGCGTTGGCAGAGGTTCAACAAGGTGAGGCCCTTGGATGGTGAGGGAAGCGAAGGGGACCCGCCAATGCCTCTGGTCTTGGGTCAGCAACGTCGCCCACAGGCGGCACGAAGCAGAGCCGACTTTTTGCTGCGGAATTCCACGAAGGTGTGTCGCCGGCACCACCTGTGCCGTATGTCCGTGTTTCACGTGAAACACATCCAAGGGACCTTTCCCTGAGCGCCTCAAGGGCCGGAATGAGGATGATGACGCTTCAGGTACGGACTGTACGCCCTATCCTGTGCCCACCTGAGCATCCAACTTTGAGGCGCGGCGGCGCATGCTCATGGCATCGCGACCCGCTACATCTGCGGGATGCGTCTCCAGAAAGAGCCATGGCGCAGCCTGGCCACGGCCTGTGGCATGTGGATCCTGAGGGGCGCCGGCCGTTCTCGGTCCTCGAAGCTCACGGACAGCGCTACGTTGGGCGTGTCGATCCCTGGTTACCGGAAGGGAGACCGGCCCGGAGATCGGCAGGGTGATTGACGGTTCGGCCTGGGGTTCGACTACGCACCGAGGCTGCCGATCTCCCAGGTGTTTGACAGCTCCACCGGACGCACGTCATTCACGTGAACGAACCAGCCAACACGACGTCGATCACCGTTGCCGCGAAGCTCGGTTCCGATAGGCTCCGGTCAGAGTGAACACAGGGAAAGCCGTCGGCAATCTATGGTCAATCGCGCGACACTTGGCGCTCGAAACGAACACGCCGACAGTCGGTGATCTGTCAGGGTCATCCATAAACCGCCGGAAATTCCTGAGCTGACCGCTACGCCGCTCGTGACCGTCGGCGAACGTGCTTCAGGAGAGCCACAAGGGCCGCCGGCGTCACGCCGGCGATCCGGGCCGCCTGGCCGAGTGTCCCGGGTCGCTGGGCCATGAGCTTCTGGCGAATTTCGGCCGACAGGCTGCCGATCGCGCCGTAGTCGAGGTTGCCGGGCAGGTGCAGAGCCTCGTCGCGCCGATAGGCTTCGATGTCGGCCTGCTGTCGACCAAGATAGCCTTGATAAAGGGCATCGATCTCAAGCTGCTCGGCAATGGCAGGGCTGATCGCCGACAGTGCCGGCCACACGGACGCCAGCCGCGCGATGGACATACCGGGATAACCGAGCAGGTCGATCGCCGACCGGACAACCCCATCCTGATTGACTGAAATGCCGTGCTTGACCAGTGCCGACGGGCTCATCAGCAGCGATTGTCCCAGATCGCGCGCCGCCGCCAGCGCGGCCGTCTTGGTTGCATGGGCCGCCCGTCGCTCAAGGCCGACACAACCGACCGCCAACCCGCGCTGGGTCAGCCGCTGGTCGGCATTGTCCGTGCGCAGCCGCAGCCGGTACTCGGCGCGCGACGTAAACATCCGGTACGGTTCCGGCGCTCCCTGGGTCACCAGGTCATCGACCATCACGCCGATATAGGCGTCGGCACGATCCAGCACGAACCCATCCGCGATGCCTGCCCCCGAGCCGCGCCCTGCCCGTAGAGCGGCATTGACGCCGGCCACGATTCCCTGCGCCGCGGCTTCCTCGTATCCGGTCGTCCCGTTGATCTGGCCGGCCAGATACAGGCCCGGGATACGGCGTGTTTCCAGCGTCGGCCAGAGTTCGCGCGGGTCGACGTAGTCGTATTCGATGGCATAGCCCGGCCGGAGCATTGTCGCCCGGTCCAGTCCCGGAATGGTCTTCAGCAGATCGCGCTGAACCTCGCGCGGCAGCGAGGTGGAGATCCCGTTGGGGTAGACAGTGACGTCGTCCAGGCCTTCCGGCTCGAGAAAAATCTGATGTCGATCCCGCTGGCCAAAACGGACCACTTTGTCCTCAATTGAAGGACAATAGCGCGGGCCCGTCGAGTCGATCTGCCCCGAATACATGGGCGCGCGGTGCAGGTTGGCCTGGATCAGGGCATGAGTGGCTGGCGTCGTGGAAGTAAGGAAGCAGGAAATCTGCGGGACCGTGATCTCCGACGTCAAATAGGAGAAGGGCAGGGGCGGATCATCGCCCTTCTGTTCCTCCAGAGCCGCCCAATCGATCGTACGGCCATCGAGCCGCGGTGGCGTTCCGGTCTTGAGCCGACCCAGTCGGAAACCGAAACGGGCAAGGGTTGCCGCCAACCCTGACGCCGGCGGTTCCAGCGCATCGAGCGAGGCCGCCGCGGCGGACGCCGGCAGATCGGCGGGTCCACCCTGACTCCGCTGACCGCGCGCCCGCCCCGCCGGAATCTTGACCTCGCCGCAGTGGATGAGGCCGCGCAGGAACGTGCCGGTGGTGATCACCACCGCGCCGCCGCGGATCTGTTCGCCCGCCGCCGTCACCACACCACAGATCTGACCGGCGGAATCGAGCAACACGTCCTCGATCGCGGCGGCGTGGATCTCCAGGTTTTCCTGTTCGGCCAACAACGCCTGGACGGCGCTTCGATAGAGCGCCCGATCCGCCTGGGCGCGAGGTCCGCGTACGGCCGGCCCCTTGCTGGCATTGAGCATCCGGAACTGGATGCCGGCCCGATCGATGGCGCGCGCCATGATGCCATCCAGTGCATCGATCTCGCGCACCAGATGTCCCTTGCCCAGGCCCCCGATCGCGGGATTACAGGACATTTCCCCGATCGTCGCCCGGTCGTGCGTCACCAGCACCGTGCGCGCACCCATGCGCGCCGCGGCGGCAGCCGCTTCGGTGCCGGCATGTCCGCCGCCGACCACGATCACGTCATAGGACGCTTGTGCTGTGCCGCCGCTCGTCATGCGGCGCACAGTGGGAATCCTGCTCCCCGAGTCAAGTCATACGTGGCCCGGCACCCCGCCGAGCACCACGCACCCGACAACTGAGTTCCCACCGGCTACGCCGACCACAAGCACTGAACGGCGCACGGTGGCGTGTGCAGACGCTGGGGGCGCGCCACTCCGTGGCGCGTCATGTATCGACCCAGACGAAGACGCGCGACGGAGTCGCGTGCCCCCAGCGTGTGATCGAGCCGCCTTGGCCAGTTCCCTTCAGGATATGATCCATTCCTTCCCGGGGGGAAGGATAGATCTCAAGCGCCCAGAGGCTGTGATCTTATCGCCGCGCGCTGTCATTCCGAGCGTAGCGAGGAATCTTTCAGCAGTTTTTCGCGCCGTTCGCGGCCGAAAAGATCCCTCGCTACGCTCGGGATGACAGGCGTAGGCTCAAAAAATCACAGGCTGTCAGCGGGGCGCCATACGGATCGCACCGTCCAGACGGACGTCCTCACCGTTGAAATAGCCGTTCTCGATCATGGTCAGCGCGAGGTGCGCGAACTCATCCGCACCGCCCAGCCGCTTGGGATAGGGGACGGATGCCCGCAATCCGGCCTTCACACTTTCCGGCGCGCGCGCCAGCAGCGGGGTGTCGAAAATGCCGGGAAGGATTGTGTTCACCCGGATGTTCTCGCCCGACAGGTCGCGTGCGATCGGAAGGGTCATGCCGACGACGCCGGCCTTCGACGCGGTGTACGCGACCTGGCCCATCTGCCCATCTTCCGCTGCCACGGACGCGGTGTTCACGATCGCGCCACGGTCACCGTCCTCCTGCGGCGCCAGGGTCAACATGCCTGCCGCCGATTTGGTGATGCACCGGAAGGTTCCGACCAGGTTGATCTCGATGATGCGGTAGAAATTCTCCATCGGATATTCCTTGATCGAGCCATCCTCCCGCGCCCGACTCGCGGTCTTGGCAGCACCGCCGCCCACGCCGGCGCAATTCACCAGGATACGTTCCTGGCCGTGGGCAGCGCGCGCCTTGGCGAACCCCGCGACGACGGATTCCTCGTTTGCGACATTCACCTCGCAGTAAATGCCGCCGATCTCGGCGGCGACGGCAGTGCCGAGCTCGCGATTGAGATCGAAGAGCGCAACCTTAACGCCCTTGGCGGCAAGTGCGCGCGCCGTCGCGGCGCCAAGGCCGGACGCACCACCGGTAACGACCGCGGCAACCGAGGAATCGAGTTTCATGTCTTATCCCTCTCAGGCTTGAATGCGCTCGATGACAATGGCTGGCGCCATGCCGCCGGCGGCGCACATCGTCACGAGGCCATAACGTCCGCCGCTGCGTTCGAGTTCATCAAGCGCCGTGCCGATCAGGATCGAACCCGTCGCACCGATCGGGTGTCCGAGCGCAATGGCGCCGCCGTTGATGTTGACCTTCTTTCGATCGAGGCCGAGGTCACGAATGAACTTCTCGGCGACAACCGCGAAGGCCTCGTTGATCTCCCAGACGTCGATATCCTCCTTACGCAAACCGGCCTTGGCGAGAACCTTCTTCGCCGCGGGAACAGGCGCGTTCAGCATGAGGGTCGGGTCGTCGCCCTGATTGGCATAGGCCACGATGCGGGCGCGCGGCTTGAGGCCATGCTTCTGCGCGTACGCCTTCGAGGTGATCAGGACAGCCGCGGCGCCATCAACGACGCCGGAACTGTTGCCGGCATGATGGGTACCTTTCCAGTCGAGGTCGGGATAGCGCCGTTGAATCTGCTTCTTGAACGTTGTCCCTTCGCCAAGATCCGCATCGGCGAGCTGTTCGAAGCTCGGCTTCAGAGCGGCGAGCCCTTCGGCCGTCGTTTCCGGGCGCGGGAACTCTTCGCGATCGAGGGCGACACTGCCATCGGCGTTGTACACGGGGACCACCGACCGCGTGAAACGCCCCTCGTCGATGGCCCTTTTGGCCCGCTGCTGGCTCACAAGCGCCAGGGCGTCGCAGGCCTCCCGGCTGATCCCTTCACGCGCGGCAATGGCATCACCGCACACGCCCTGATGCGACTGCGGGTGGACCGCGTCGAGTACCGCGTTGCCGGCACCCATCATCCGGGGCGGTGTGCCTGCCCGGATCCGCTCGGCGGCCAGGCTCTGCTGGTAGCTCATCATCTCGGTGCCGCCGGCGATGACACAGTCCTCCATCCCCGACATCACCGACGCAGCGGCAAGATTGACGGAGGTGATCCCGCCACCGCAAAACCGGTCCAGCGTCGTGCCGCTGGCGGCGATGTCGTAACCGGCCGCGAGCGCCGACATCCGGCCGAGGTCACCGCCCTGTTTGCCTTCCTGCGTCGAGGTCGACCAGATGATGTCGTCCACGGTCGCCGTGTCGAGCTTGTTTCGATCCTTGAGCGCCTTCAAGACCGTCGCCGCAAGCTGCTGCGGATGCAGGTGCGCCAGTGCGCCCTTGCCCGGCTTGCCCACTCCTCGCGGTGTCCGCACGGCATCAACGATAAAGGCTTCAGGCATGGCGCACCTCATCTCCGACGATTTCTGAAGCTTTAGCCGAGCGCGACGCCGGAATCTCGACCAGGAAGACAGGCGTTCCGCACCGCAACACCGCGCAGCACGACGCCGGTCGCGGCAGCCGCCGCGACAGTCGAACCGAATCGCCGACCTGGGCGTCCGCCAGACGCCGATGAGTGTGTTACCGGCGCCGCAACCAGATCGCCCACGCAGCCACTACCATCGGTAGCGCCAGTGTGATCCACGACAACGCATCCCACACGCCGTCCGCCAACAGCGCTGAGATCAGGCCGATGACGGTGGCAACAGCCAGCAGTAGGGGCACACCAAAGACGCGCCACATCGACATCGTCGAATCGGTCGAGCGTAACGTCATCGTTCTGCCCTCACGACCCCATCATCTTGCGTCAGCGTCGCCAACCGCACGTCGATCGATACGCCGCGTCGGGCGATCCAGAGATAGAGGCCGCTACCCAGCACCACGATCGACACGATGTCGAGCAGGGCCCACACGATCTTCAGCGGCAGGCCGCCATAGTCGCCGAAGTGCAGCGGCTGCGAGACCAGCAGCGCCGTGATGTACCACGGCATCTTACGCGTATCGGTCAACCCGGCCGTCCGCGCGTCGACCAGGACGGGCTGGATGAGGCGCTTGGTCAACGCCTCTTCGCCGCGCATCGCCACCATGTAGTGATGACCGCTGCTGAACAGCGTGCCGGGAAAGGCAACGAAGCTCGGCTGCATGCCCGGCGCCGCTCCCTGCGCGGTGACCATCGCCTTGTCGAGCGACCCCGGCTTGTCGACCGGCGGTTGGCCGGCATAGGGCTTCACCATGTCGCCGAGCTGATCGAAGCGCCAGAGCTGGATCAGCAGATCGGCCCAGGTGTTGATGACCCCGGTGCCGCCCACCACCAGCACCCAGCCCACGGTCACGACGCCCAGCAGGTTGTGCAGGTCGAGCCAGCGCGTGCGTGACGTCTTCTCCCGGCGCACGGTGCCGAACGGCAGCTTGCGCATGAAGGGTGCGTAGAGCACCACACCCGACACGATCGCAACCACGAACAAGATGCCCATCAGGCCAAGGAACAGTTTGCCGGGCAACCCGGCAAACATGTCCACGTGCAGGCTCAGCATGATGTCCATGAAACCGAGCCGGCTGCCGGGCTCCATCAGCAGCGCGGCCGTGCGCGCATCGAAGATCATCACGTGGCCCTTGTCGAACGGCTCGACCAGGGTCTTGGCGATGCTGAGGATCACGACGTTGGGCTCATCCGGGTCCCAGACCAGGAACTGCACCACCTGGCCGGGCCGCCGTTCCAGGCCGGCGGCGATGACCCTGTCGAGGCTGGCCTTCGGTGTGTCCGCCGCCATCGCCGGTGGTTCGGGCTTGTCACCGAGCAGGTGCTCGATCTCCTCGTGGAAGATCAGCGGCAAACCCGTGATGCACAGCAGCAACAGAAAAGCCGTGCACACCAGGCTCGACCATTTGTGCACCCAAGACCACTTGCGGATCGCACCCGGGCTCATCGCCGACCTCGTCGATCAGAACGTCGCCTGCACGCCGATACCGAACCAGCGTGGACGCAGGATGTTGGCCTCTTTCTCCACGCCGAACGGCCAGATCGCGGTCGGCTTTCCCGAATTGAACAGATTGTTCACGAAGGCAAAGACGCGGGCGTTGCCATAGCTGAAGCCCGCCTGCGCATTGACCACGACATAGGGATCGACGCGGCCACGCGGATTGCTGGTGGCTCCCGGATTCGCGTTGGCACTGGAATAGTACGACGACGAGTAGCGGCCATCGACACTGATATCGAAGCCGCTGCTGTGCTTGTAGCTCGCACCGGCCGTGGCCGTGAATTTCGGTGACCGCGGCAGTGCTTCGCCCGTGATCCCGGAGCCGGCGTACTTCAAGATCTTCGTCTTCAAGAGGCCGAC
Source organism: Reyranella sp. CPCC 100927 (assembly GCF_007859315.1). Taxonomy (GTDB): domain Bacteria; phylum Pseudomonadota; class Alphaproteobacteria; order Reyranellales; family Reyranellaceae; genus Vineibacter. The sequence goes on along the minus strand of NZ_VOHA01000001.1, from coordinate 10,998 downwards.
TTCACCGAAAAATTCCAGACCCGGCAGTGCCAGCCAGCGCGCGCCAAACTCTGCGCCGTACGTCTCCACAGACTTGGCGTTGCGGATCTCGGTCGACGTCGCACTCAGCGCAAACGGAAGCTGCATGTCCTTATAGCGCGAGTAGAAGACATTGCCCGTCAGCTGAAGACGTTTGTCGAAGAGTTCGGCACGCGTATAAGCCTCGTAATTCCACACGTATTCCGGCTTATAGGTGTAGGCGACCTGGGGCGGGTTGAAGCTCACACCAGCACCACCGCCGTTGTAACCCCGCGACACCGTGGCGCCGACCGTCAGCTCGTTGGTGACGTGCCAGGCAAGCCCGACCTTGGGCAGAAACTCGGTGTAGGTTTCGTTGAAGTTCACATCGAACAGCGGCGCGTTGCCGCCGACACGCCGGCGGTGCTCACGCTCCAGACGGCCGCCCAGCGTAAGATCGAGGTCGCCGAACATCCGCAGCGTCGCTTCGCCATAGGCGGCCAACGTCGTCGTGCGGTCATCCCACCGGTTGAGGCTGATAAAATCCAGCCAGTCGTCCTGATTGGCCCGAAAGAAGTAGAGGCCGGCGAAGCCTTTCAGGCGTCCGTCCATTCCAGTGAACTGCAATCGCGGTTCCGCCAGGAACTCACGGCTGTGCACGTAGGCCGGTCCATCAATGCGGTCCTTCACCAGCCGCTTCACCTTCACATCAGCCAGTGAGAATGTGTTTTGGAAGGTCAATGCGTCGGAAATCTTCCATGTCGTTTCCATAACACCGCTGGTCGCGGTCGGCTGAAACACCGGCATGTCCGACGACGACGTCGTCGGCCGATGGTCGCGGTACGGCTCCTTCACGAGGTCAGTCTGCGGACCACGATAGTCCTGGTGGGTTACCGTGATCAGTGTCGAGAAGCCGGGCAGCGCTTCCGGCTGAATCAGCACCTTGCCGCGCACCGTCAGCGACCGGTAGTCGCCTGGATCCTTGGCGCCACCGAAGCCCTGGAAATGCACGAAGCTATCGTAGGCCTTGTAGTCGACGGCCAGACGGAACGCGAGTTCATCCTTGACCAGCGGTGCCGACGCGACGGCCGAATACTGCTGCTGGTTCTGGTTGCCGAAGATCACACGGCCGCCGATCTCCGTTTCCGTAAGAGACGGATCGCGTGTCTTGACGACGATGGCGCCGCCGATCGAGTTGCGTCCCTGCAAGGTGCTTTGTGGACCGCGGAACACCTCGACACGCTCGACGTCCCAGAGCGACAGGTCGCCAAAGATCGCCTCGTTGAAGCTGAGTGGCCGGCCGTCCACGGTGTAGGTGATGCGCGGCCGGATGCCGCCGACGAAGGCGTCGACGCCTTGCGCCGGGCCGGTACCGTCGATGCCACGGATCGCCGGCGCCAGGTTGCTGGACTCGGTCGACACGACGTTGGGAATCCGCGCCAGCACGTCGTTGGTGCTGGCAACGCCGGGCCGCTTGCGGTCGAGCTCCGACGGGCCGAAGACGCTCACGCTGCTGGCCGTGTCACGCAGCGAACGCTGCACCTTCTCGCCCGCCACCGTGATGGGTGCCAGCGTGGTGATATCCGGCGACAACGCAGACGCCTGGACCTTCTCGAGCGTTGCCGCGCGTGGTCCGGTGAACCGGGTCAGCAGCCCAGTGCCACCCACCAGCCGCCGCAGCGCTTCTTCAGGCGCCATCGAGCCGGACACGCCGGGTGACTGCAGGCCGCTGGTGATGCGGCTGTCGTAGATGACCTGCACGCCGGTGGCGGCGGCATAGGCTGCCAGGGCCGAATCCAGCGGCTGAGCCGGAATGTTGAACTGCTGTGCTTGCGCGACCAGGGGAGGTGCTGTCGGGGGTGACTGCGCTGCGGCCGGTACACCGGCTGACATCGCCAGCAGGACCAGCGGCCATTGCCACGGCGTATGAGTTCCCACGCGCTCCGCCTTCCGACGTCCGCGCGCCACGGATGCCTTCCCAGTCGTTGTCCTCATTGGTCCCCCAAGAACACGCACATTCACTGCCCATATCGCGAATGCGAATGGGTCTTACTTTCATTGACGTGCGGAGACCCTCGTGACCGAATCGCGCTGAAAGAACTTTTTTCGCCTAGCGGAGGATGACCACACCTGCCGGCAGGTAGGTCGCGTGCAGGCCCAGGCTGTGCTCGATGTGAGCCAGCGCCTCGTCGAGCCGGTCGAGGTGAAAGACGCCGGTCACCTTGCGCCGGGCGGCCGCCGCGCTGTCGATCCAGACCCGGCCGCGGCGGTAGCGGTTGATCTCATCGACGACATGACCCAGCGTGCGGTCGCGAAACACCAGCATGCCGCCCCGCCAGGCGTTCTCTGCAGCAATGTCGACCCGCATGTCGGAACGCACACCGTTGCCATCATAGGTGACCACGCCACCGGCCGGCAGACGGACGTCCGCACCCGCCGACACCGCGACAGCACCTTCCTCGCAGATCACCCGGGTGATCTCACCCTGGCGACGCACGGCAAACAGGGTGCCTGTGGCCATCGTCGTCCCGGCGCCGGCAGCCACCACAAAGGGACGCTGTGGGTCCTGGACGACGGCAAACGACGCCTCGCCGTCAATCAGCACAACCCGACGCTGCTGCGCCGTGAACGCAACGGACAGGCTGGTGCGGGTGTTGAGCGTTGCCACGCTGCCGTCCGGCAGCGCTACCCGCTTCTGCTCGCCTGTCGCCGTGTAATGATCCGCCAACCAGCCACGCGCCGAAGGCAGATAGCCCAGCCCGACTCCGGCCACCATCACCGCGGCCGCCGCCGCGACCAGCGCGCCACCCGCCATCATCGCGCGCCGGCCTCGCAGCGGCGGCCGCGACGTCACCGCTGTTGCGGGCAATCGCACGGCCTGACCGGTGCGCTTCCACAGCACCGCGGCGGAGCGAAAGGCAGCCTCATGTGCCGGACTGCGTCGCCGCCAGGCTGCCACGGCATCGGCATCCTCGTGCGTCGCCGTGCCAGAGGTCAAACGAACAACCCAAACACGCGCCTCGCGCGCAAGGGCGTCGGCCCTCGCTGTGTCATCAGGAAAATCCGACATGAACCCGACCGCTTCCCGCGCCTGAACACAACCATGACGCTAGTGCGCTATTCCCGTCTATCAAGACGATTCGGGTGCACGAGGACCGAAGCGGCGAACGAGGTTTTTTTCCAGGCGTCGGGCACAGTGCTCCAGCGCGCGCTGCACATTGATCTCCACAGCCCGTGTGGAAATGCCGTGCCGCTCGGCAATCTCGCGATGGGTTTGCGCGCCCAGGCGCGCCGCCAGGAAAATCGCGCGACGCCGTGCCGGCAGTTCATCGAGCGCCCGTTGCAGGAATGCCAGCTCATCGCGCGACGCCGCGATTGCGGATGCATCCGGCGCTTCGTCGGGCACGTCGAGCAGCGCGTCGATCTCGCCGGCGGCCAGCGGCCGGCGGGCCTCGCTGCGCTGGTGGTCCACCGCCAGGTTGGCCGCGATCCGGAACAGATACGCACGCGGATTGGCGATCGCCGGCGCACCACCACTGGCGATGCGCAGCCAGGCTTCCTGCGTCAGGTCCTCCGCCGTGGCATCGTTGCCCAGCCGGCGCGCCAGGAACCGGGTCAACGCGTCGCGCTGCTCGGTGAAAACGGCCAGAAGTTTCTGGTACGGGTCGGACATCCTGCTCCGCCATGGCTGCGGCGGTGCCGACCATCGGGAATTGGCACGCTAGCTCCATTGAGAACGATTCGCAACGATCGGCCGCGCCCGCATCATTGTTTCGAGAGGCTGAGCGTGCAATTGGCGGATCCGTCGGACCATCCCGGAGACCGAACGGCTCCTGCGGCCTCTACGCTGGTTTCGGTTGAGCGTCCGTTCAGTTCTCCCTGGACAGACGCTCCCGGACGCCGATCGGAAGCACCGAGCAAGGACACTCTGACGCGATCACCCCGCAGCTCGAGTGCGAGTTCGAGGGGATTGCGGCGGTAGGTGCCACGACCATTGCCGATCGTCAGCTCAATCGTCTGGTTGCGAGACAGCAGATCGTCGCACCGCAGTGTTCCCGTCCATCGACCATCATAGGCGGACACGCCGTCGGCCGGTGGTGCTGCCGTCGCGGACTGGGGCTGGCGTCTCCGTTCCTCGTCGGCGCGCCGCGTCTCCTCAGCCCGGCGCGCTTCATCCTGTCGACGCAGATCCTCGTCGTAGCGACTGAGCGCTGGCGCCGCCTGACGGTACAACATTGGCAGCTGCACGGCGGTCAGAAAGCCGGTGTCCATCACATTTTGGTTTTTCTGCCACAGCGCGATCATCTGCCGGGTACGGGCACCGAAATACCCATCACTGCCACGCGTATCATGGCCCAACGACGTGAGTGCGATCTGCACCCGCCGCCGATCCTGCTCCGACAGTCGCAAGGCGGCTTCGGCCGCTTCTGCTTGCCGTCGTGCCTCGGAATCGGCTTTTGCCTTGTCTTCCACGGGCTTGCGCGCCGCGTCTTCCTGCGGCGGCAGAACAGCAGACTGGCCTTGTCGCGGTGCCTCCACCGCGGGCCGAAAACTCATCCAGGCGATCGTCGCACCCACCGCCATCACGCCGCACGCCATCGCTGCTGCCAGTCTGGGGCGGAGTTTCGTCGGCGCCTGCAGGGGTACCAGCGGCTCATGCATCCGCCGGGTGATCGTATCCCGCGGCATGACCGTTGCCGCCGGCGGCATGACCGCCATCATCCGTCGCCAGGCCCCGATCGTCTGTGGCCGCTCCCCTGCCTTCAACCTGAGACCGGCGTCGATCACCGTCAGCAGGCTGGCCGTGTAGTGCCCACGGCCGAGCACGGCGGCTGGCGCCAGACGGTCGTCCGCCATCCGTTGCAGCGCCGGCGGCGGCGGCGTGCCAGCGACGCAACGGTACAGAGTCGCGGCCATACCGTAGATGTCGGTCCACGGTCCTTGTCTGCCCGCTGTCGCCTGCTCGGGCGCGGCGTAACCCGGCGTCACGATGGCCGTCATCGCCTGCGTGCGCCCCTGCAGTGCCAAGCGCGACGCACCGAAGTCGATCAGGGTCGGCAGGCCATTGCTGTCGATCAGGATATTGGATGGCGTGATATCGCGATGCACGAAGCCCGCCTCATGCACCCGCTCCAAGCCGTCCAGCAGGGGCGTCAAAAAATGCTCGATCACCGTCTGCGTCAACCGCTCCGTGCGCCGCAGACGCGCCTCCAGCGTCTCGCCCCGCACCAGTGCCATGACCATGTAGGCCGTGCCGTTCGCCTCGAGGAAATCGTGCACGCCGACGATACCCGGCGCCGCCTCCAGTCGCGCCAGAGTCCGCGCTTCATCGAGAAAGCGCTCGCGGCCCCAATGGAAATCATCGGCCGCCTTCGCCGTGCGCGGTAGAACCGTCAGACCGCCCAGCCGCTTGGCGCAACTCGTCGGTAGATACTCCTTGATCGCAACCTCGCGATCCAGCTGCGTGTCGCGCGCGCGATAGGTGATACCGAAGCCGCCCTGGCCCAGTACGTCGACAATCTCGTACTTGGCGATGAGCGTACCCACCGGCAGGACGCCGAACGGATCACCATCGTCGGACTGTGGTTGCAGGAGAGATCCCGTCACACGATCGCCTCCCATCGTGTACGGTATCGATGGTCCAACAACCGCTGGTTTGACGCAAGGCGACGCTTACTTGCCGATGCAAAAATCGCGGAAGATCACATCGAGCAGGTCCTCGACGCCAACGCGGCCGGTGATCCGGCCCAGCGCCCGCGCGGCCAGCCGCACATCCTCGGCCATCAGTTCGGGCAGCGCCGCCTGGGTCGGCGGCGCCAGCGCACGGTCGAGCGCGGCCAGGCAATGCGTCAGCGCTTCCCGATGGCGCGCCCGTGTCAGCGGCGGCGGCGCCAGCACACGATCACGCGCTGCCGTATCCGCATCGCCATCCGGTGCCTCGCCCAACAACCGTGCCACAGCGGTCCCGAGCCGCTTGAGCAGCGCCGGCACGCCTTCGCCGGTCTGCGCCGAGACGGCGACATGCGGCGGCTGAGGGCCAGCAGCGGCGCGGTCTGTCACCAGGTCGATCTTGTTGACGACGATCACATCGACCGCCGGCTGCCATGTCGTCAGAGCGCCGCGGGCGGCGGCGGCCATCGCCGGCCAGTCAGCGGCCTGTCCGGCCTGCGCCGCGGCCGGAACAACCAGCACGCGCAGGTCGGCATCTTCGGCGCGGGCGCGGGCGCGACGTACCCCTTCCACTTCGATGGGATCGACGGTATCGCGCAGACCCGCAGTGTCGGCGACAGTGACGGGATAGCCGTCGAGGTCGAGATGGACGTCGATCACATCGCGTGTCGTGCCGGCCACGGTCGAGACGATCGCCGCCTCGCGCTGCGCAATCAGGTTCAGCAGCGACGACTTGCCGGCGTTGGGCGGTCCGACGATGGCGATCGAGACACCATCGCGCAGCCGCTCGCCCCGCCGGTCGTCCAGGTGGCCGGCAATCGCGGCCCTCAGCACCACCAGGTCGGGCCGCACCGCCCCGGCGATGCCGTGCGGCAGGTCTTCGTCGGGAAAATCGATGTCGGCTTCCAGGTGAGCCAGCGCCCGCAGCAGCACCGTGCGCCAGTCCTCGTACAACAGCCCCAACGCGCCATCGACCTGGCGCAATGCCTGGCGCCGCTGGGCCGCGGTCTCGGCGCCGACCAGGTCGGCAATGCCCTCGGCGGCGGTCAGGTCGAGCTTGCCATGCTCGAAGGCGCGGCGCGTGAACTCGCCCGGTTCAGCCAGCCGGCAGAACGGCAGCCGGGCAATCGCCGCCAGCGCCGCCTCGATGACGGCGCGGCCGCCGTGGAGATGAAATTCGGCGACATCCTCGCCGGTATAGGATCGTGGCGCTGCAAAACGCATGGCCAACCCGCGATCGATCACCTCCCCGGTCACCGGGTCCAGGAACGGTCGCAGTACCGGCTGGCGCGGTGGCGGCAGTGCAGGATCACGCGCCGAGCCGCCGCGGGCAAAAGCGCCGGGTTCCGTCAGGAAAACGAAGGCATCGCCCACGCGCGGGCCGGACAGGCGGATGACCGCCACGCCGGCGCCACCGCGCCGCGCCGGCAGCGCCGACGCCAGGGCATAGATCGTATCGCTCCCCGCGGTGGTCATGAGCGGGCGATACTATGAGCTACAGGCTGATCGCTCCAGTCATCCAGACGGCTGACCGACGCGACCGTTTTTACTGCTTGGGCTCGGCGGCCGGTGTCGGCAGCGGCACCGGGGCACCAGCCGGCGTCTTGGCGGCCGGGGCCGCGCCCTTGGCCTTGGCCACCGGCGCGCTGGGCGCCACGCCCGATGCCGTGATGCAGGACCTGATCTTGTCGTACACCGCTTTCTTGAGGACCTTCTTCTTCACCAGATCCTCAGGCGCCGCATAAGGCCGAGCCTTCACGATGGCATTGGCGCGCTGCACGCCGATCTGCGGCAGCTTCTTCAGGCTGTCGGTGGAGGCGCTGTTGACGTCGACTTTCTCATCGGGGCAGGTGGTGGCCTGCGCCGGCTTGGTGGTTGCCGGCTTGGTGCCCGGCGTCGGCGTCTTGGCCGGCTCGGTCTTGGTCGAGGGCGCCGGTGTTGACGGCGGCGTGGGGGTGGACGGCGGCGTTGCCGATGGCGCCGGTGGGGCAGACGGCGTGCCACTGGGTGGCGGCAGCGGCTGGGACTGAACCTGCGCCAGCAACGGGGTCGCCAGCAATACGGTGCCGGCCAGCAACGCCGGCAGAACGAGTCTGATACGAGCCATGATCTTTTCCTCCATAACGGCCCGAGGGGAGGGCCGGACGCAATAAACTTGCACAGCCAACCGTTTATCGGTTGAGGGCGGCGGGCTCGCAGGCCCTAGATCGCCGCCGCAAGACGGCAAAAGTGCGGCATCGGCCGGCCCCTGTCACCGGTTGCGCGTGGCCTGTAAGATGGGCACAAGGAGCACCATGGCCGCCGGCCACTACGACCACATCCCGCGCCGCCGCGACATCATCGACCGCAAGGCCCTGATGGCGGCAATCGAAACGCTGCTGGACGATGCACCGGCCGGCACCGAGCCACCGCGCGCGCCCACGCTGGCGCTGTTCAAGGAGGCGCTGGCCAAGGGACGGGCCGAGATCCGCCATCGGTTCTACGGCGACAGCAGCGACCGCACCGGCGGAGCCACCCGTGGCCTCAACGACGGACCGGCCGTACTGGCGGCAACCTCGTTCCTGATGGACCAGCTGCTGCGGGTGTTGTTCGACCTTGCCAACGAACATGCCTTCCCCGCCGCCAACCCCAGCATGGCCGAACAGATCACGCTGGTGGCGACCGGCGGCTATGGTCGCGCTGAGCTGGCGCCTCAGTCGGATATCGATCTCCTGTTCCTGCTGCCTTACAAGCAGACGCCGCGCGGCGAACAGATCGTCGAGTACATTCTCTACCTGTTGTGGGATCTGGGGCTGAAGGTGGGGCATGCGACTCGTTCGGTCGAGGAGTGTATCCGCCAAGCTGACAGGGACGTGACGATCCGCACTGCGCTGCTGGAAGCCCGCTATCTGTGGGGCGAGCAGGCGTTGTTCGAAACCTTGCGCCGTGAGTTTTCGCAGAAGTTCCTGGTCGGCGAGGGCCTGGACTTTCTCGAGGCCAAGCTGGCCGAACGCGATTCGCGGCATCAGCGCATGGGCGATTCCCGCTATGTCGTGGAGCCCAACGTCAAGGAAGGCAAAGGCGGCCTGCGCGACCTGCAGACGCTGTACTGGATCGCCAAATATCTGTACCGCGTCGCCGATGTCGCCGGCATGGTCGACAAGCATGTGCTGACGTCAGGCGAAGCACGCCAGTTCCGGCGCGCCGAGCAGTTCCTCGTGACGGTACGCTGCCATATCCACTACCTGACCGGACGGCCCGACGATCGCCTGCCGTTCGACCTGCAGCGCGAGATCGCGCGGCTGCTGGGCTATGCCGATCGGCCCGGCTCGCGCGGTGTCGAGCGCTTCATGAAGCACTATTACCTGCACGCCAAGACGGTGGGCGACCTGACGCGCATCTTCGTGGCGGCGCTGGAGGATTCACGCCGGCGCAAGCCGCGCCTGCGCGTGCTGTGGGAGACCTTGCGACCCAAGCAGCTGGAAGGCTTCCGCATCGACGGCCAACGGCTGGCGGTGGCCGGCATCGACGACTTCGCCAAGGATCCGGTCTGCTTCCTGCGCCTGTTCCATGTCGCGCAGGAAAACGACATCGACATCCATCCCGCGACCTTGCGGCTGATCACCCAGAACATCAAGCTGGTCGACGCCCGGCTGCGCGACAACCCGGAGGCCAATCGCCTGTTCATGGCGATGCTGACCTCGCGCAAGGATCCCGAGACGACCTTGCGGCGGCTCAATGAAGCCGGCGTCTTCGGCCGCTTCATTCCTGACTTCGGCCGTGTCGTGGCGCAGACCCAGCACGACATGTACCACACGTACACGGTCGACGAGCACACGATCCGCGCCATCGGCATCCTGTCGCGCATCGAGGCCGGCACGCTGACGGAAGACCTGCCGGTATCGTCCGATATCGTGCACAAGGTGCTGTCGCGCGAGGTGCTCTATCTCTCGGTGCTGCTGCATGACATCGCCAAGGGCCGCGGCGGCGATCATTCGGTGCTGGGCGCCGAGGTGGCCAACCAGCTCGGCCCGCGGCTGGGTCTCGATCCAGCCGAAACCGAAACCGTTGCCTGGCTGGTGCGCTATCACTTGGCGATGTCGGGCACGGCGTTCCAGCGCGACCTGCTGGACCCCAAGACCATCACCGATTTCGCCCAGCTGGTGCAATCGCCCGAGCGGCTGCGCCTGCTGCTGGTGCTGACCGTCTGCGACATCCGCGCCGTCGGCCCCAATGTCTGGAACGGCTGGAAGGCGGCGCTGCTGCGGCAGCTCTATTTCGCCACCGAACAGGTCCTTTCGGGCGGCACCCTGCAAGGCGGTCGCCGCACCCGGGTCAGCTGGGCCCAGACCGAGACGGCCAAGCTGCTGTCGGACTGGAGCGACGCCGACAAGGACGCCCTGGCGGCCAGCGCCAGCGCCGCCTACTGGCTGTCGTTCGAGCCCCCGGTCCTGGCGCGCCACGCGCGCATGGTCCGCGAGGCCGAGCGCACCGGTGCGCACCTGCGCATCGAGCACCGCGTCGATCCCGTCCGCTCGGCCACCGAGGTTACGATCTACACCGTCGACACGCACGGCCTGTTCGCCCGTCTGGCCGGCGCCATGGCGGTGTCGGGCGCGACCATCGTCGATGCCAAGATCTTCACGCTCAACAGCGGCATGGCGCTCGACACGTTCTGGATCCAGGACCTCGAGGGCAAGCCCTACGACCGGCCCGACCGGCTGGCGCGCCTGCGGGCACGCATCGAGCTTGCCCTGGTCAACCGGTTGGACATCGCCATCGAACTGCAGCGCCAGCAGCCGAACTACCCGACGCGGGACCGGGTCTTCACCGTCGAACCGCGGGTACTGATCGACAACAACGCCTCCAACAACCACACGGTGCTGGAGGTGAACGGACGCGACCGGCCCGGCTTCCTGCATGTCGTGACGCGGGCATTGACCGGCCTCAACCTGCAGATCGCCTCGGCCCATATCACGACCTACGGCGAACGCGCCGTCGACGTCTTCTACGTCAAGGACGTGTTCGGCCTGAAGGTGGTGAACCCCCGCAAGCTGTCCGAAATCGAGACGACGATCGAAGAGGCGATCCGCGCCTTCGACGCCACGTTCCAACGCCAGACGCCGGCGGCCCGCCACACCGCGGCGGAATAGTCCTCCCCCACCGCGCGCTCCCGTATTCACACATCGTGCTCGTTATCGGGAAACGCAAACGCGGGCTGGACAGGCGGCGCGCTGCGCCGGGGATCCGCTGCCGGGTGTGCCGGCGTGGAACGGGATCGACGATCCGCGCGAGACATCCCGAAGATTTATTGTCGATGTCGATCTTTGGACTCTTGTCGGCGCCGCACCC